>NZ_CP136626.1:997500-5797500 GCF_032917985.1 Bradyrhizobium sp. BWA-3-5
GGCCGGTGCCTTCCCACCAGCCCGGATAGTAGTAGTATTTTGCGACCTTCACGAAACCGAGCTTTTCGTCGTCATAGGGGCCGACCCACTCGGCGGCGTCGATGGTGCCTTTTTCCAGCGCCGGATAGATGTCGCCGCCCGCGATCTGCTGCGGCACGCCGCCGACCTTGGCGATGATGGTGCCGGCGAAACCGCCGACGCGGAATTTCAAACCCTTGAAATCGTCCATCGACTTGATCTCTTTCCGGAACCAGCCGCCCATCTGAGCGCCGGTCGAACCGGTCGGCACGCCGACGCAGCCATATTCCTTCAGGAGGTCGTTGAGCATGTCCATGCCGCCGCCGAAGCGGAGCCATGAAATGTGCGAGCGCGTGTTGAGGCCGAACGGCAGCGATGTGCCGAAGGTGAAGGCCGGGTTCTTGCCCCAATAATAATACAGCGCGGTGTTGCCCATCTCGACCGTGCCGTTCGAGACCGCGTCTAGCACTTGCAGGCCGGGCACGATTTCACCGGCTGCGAACGGCTGAATCTGGAATTTGTTATCGGTGATTTCGGCGACGCGCTTGGCAAAATATTCGCAGCCTCCATAGAGCGTATCGAGCGATTTCGGCCAGCTCGCGGTATATCGCCACTTTATCTCAGGATTGGATTGCGCAATCGCTGGCGTAGCCACCGCACTCGCGGCGAGACCGACGCCGCCAACTTTCAAGAAATCACGACGTTTCATTTGTTTCCCCTCTGTAATTGCCGGCCGACCAACGGACGACGATCTCTGTCGTCTTCTCTAGTTTTCCTATGGATGGAAGCGGGCTGTTGTTTAGGAATGTCGGCCCTGAAACCAAGGCTCTTGGTTTTTCAATGCAATCAATTTCCCGGCTTTGTGGACCTGCCGGGCAGGATGACGAATTAGTGATTGATAATCAAGGCTTCTGGTTCGGCCGCAATGCGAAGGTTTGCCTGAATACTGGCCGATCGAGCTGCATCCCCCGACGAAGGGATAAGACGGCGCGTGATAGCCGGGCAGGGGAAATGCCGCATTGCAGTAATTCCGCCGGGCGAGCACTGCCGCTCGCCTTCCGTCGTCAATCTGAGCGTGCCCGCGCACGGCGACCGAAATTCAAACCACGGCTCCTGAATGATTGCGCATCGCGCCATCATTGCCGTGCGGAGAACGCTGCCTCCATCGCGCGGCGTGTCCTGATCGTCTCGTTATCGGCATCGACCTCGACGTCGCTCCAGCACACCACTGCGCCGTGAGCGATATCGTTCTTGAGCTTGACGCGATGTGCGAGGCCGATCGGCAGCGCGCCGGACGCCAGGCTCTTCGCCGCCGGCATCAGCTTGCCCCACACCGTGTAGCCGCCTTCGCCGTCGAGCATCTCGCCGGCGCGCAGATTGCGCTTGGCGACGGCCGCGACATCGCCGCGAAAATCATGCGGCTGTCCGGTCGGCTCGTTGCGTAGCGCCGCCGACAGGATCGAGATGTTCAGCTCGAGGCCGATCAGGTGATACGGCTTGTACATCGCCGCATAACGCCCCGAGGCATCGGTCTTCAATCCGTATTGCTTGAAGCAATCGGCCGCGTAGTCGTTCGGCGCTTCGAGCACGACATAGACGCCCCAGCGCAGATCGCGGAACACCGGTCGGCCGTCACGTTCCAGCGAGGAGACGACCTCGGCAAGGCCTGCCTTCTCCAGCACGCCGCCTCTATCGCGCGGCCGCATCACATGCGGCAGATCGTCGACGCCGCAAGGTGGAAACAGCAGGCCGTCGTACGGCACGTCGAGGCCGCATGCATTGGCGATCGCCGCCATTTCGATCGCGGATTTGGTGCCGTCCAGAAACGAGTTGAACATCTGCGGATTCATGCCGGCCGATTGCGCTTCGCCTGATGTGAGGCCGTAATGGCTCCACACGCCGTCCGGCGTCACGTCGTGATAGGCGGGCAAATACTTGGTGCCCTTGCCGGCTGCGACGACGCGAAAGCCGGTGGCCCGCGCCCAGTCCACCATCTCGGCGGTCAGCGCCGGCTGGTCGCCATAGGCCAGCGAATAGACCACGCCGGCCTTGCGCGCTTCCTCCGCGAGGAGGGGGCCGGCCAGCACGTCGGCTTCGACATTGACCATCACGACATGCTTGCCCGCGGCAATCGCCGCGCGCGCGTGCTTGATGCCGACGTCGGGATTGCCGGTCGCTTCGACCACGACATCCATCGCGCCGCCGGCAATCGCGCGCACGCCGTCATCGGTGAAGGCGGTTCGCGCAATCATCGCCTGGTCCCAACCGACGGTGCGGCAGGCTTCGCGCGCTCGATCGCGATCGAGGTCGACGATGACGGATACTTCGAGTCCCGGCGTGTGCGGCACTTGCGACAAAAACATCGAGCCGAATTTTCCGGCGCCGATCAGCGCGGCGCGAACCGGTTTGCCGGCGGCATGGCGGGCGGAGAGGAGGCGGTGAAGGTTCATGGAAGTGATCCAAGCTGTCGGGCCCCGGACGCGGTGCGGCACGAAGTGCTGCTCCGCAGAGCCGGGACCTATAGGGAGGCCGGGAAGAAATGGGCTCCGGCTCAGCAGTGCATCATTTCATGATGCACTGCGTCCGGGGCACGAGCAATGGACCTTACTCTGCCGCCTGACGGTGCGCCCGCGCCAACCGTAGCAGCGCATCATCGTCCACCGGCTCGATCGGGGTAAAATCGCGATGCGCAATATATTCCGGCCGCGTCGGAGTACGTATGTAATTCGAAACCGCATTCAGCGTCAGGTAGACGATCTTGCGCGGATAGGGCGTGATGTTGCCGCTCGATCCGTGCACGAGGTTGCCATGGAACATCAGCATGCCGCCGGCCTTGCCGGTCGGCGCCACGATGCCGCCTTCCTTGACGAGGCGCGTGACGGTCTCCTCATCCAGCGTCCACAGCGGATAGGAGGTGGTTTCCAGATCGTGCGAGGCCTTGAGGTCGCCGGCGTGCTGGCTCTTCGGCACCAGCATCAGCGGACCATTGATCGGCATCACCTCGTCAAGGAAGATCGCAATGTTCATCGCGCGCGGCAGCGGCATGCCGTCGTCGCGCTTCCAGGTGCCGTAATCCTGATGCCACTGCCAGACATCGCCGGTAAAGGCGGCCTTGGCGTTGATCTTGAACTGATGCATGTAGAGCTTTTCGCCAAAAATCTGCTCGATCGGCTCGATCATGCGCGGATGCGCGCCGAGAACGCCGAACGCTTCATTGTAGAGATGCGCGGCAAACGCGGTGCGCGGCGCGCCGCTCTTCTCGCGCCACACCTCGGGACGATTGGCGTCGTAGATGCTGACGGCCTCGCGGGCGAGATAGTCCACCTCCTCCTGGCTGAACAGCTCCGGCAGGAACAACCATCCTTCGCGATTGAAGAATTCGATCTGCTGTGGCGTCAGTTTCATGGCGTTCTCTCCTGTTGATTATTGTTTTGTCTCCCCTCGTGGTGAGGAGCGCGCCTTCGCGCGTCTCGAACCATGAGGCCCGGTGCCCATCCTTCGAGACGCCGCTTCGCGACTCCTCAGGATGAGGACTTGCTGGTCGCTACGCCGCCCTATCAACCGCTCTCAGTCGCTCCTCAGTCATTCGCCCCGCTGTCTGCGCGTGCGTGAGCGCCGCGGCTTCCGCGGCCTTAATGTTGCCGGCAAGAATCTCCGCGGCGATGTTTTCATGCTCGCTCCACGCGCTTTCGCGGTAGTCAAGCTCAACGAGCACGGTCGCCATCGAGCGGCGCATATGCGGCCATTGCGGCGCGATCATCTCCTCGATCGCGGGATTGCCGGCGAGGCGATAGATCGCGCTGTGAAAATCGACGTCGAGCGCGATCAGCCGCGCCAGCGGCGTGTCCTTGTGGATGGTCCGCCCCGCATCCAGCGCCGCCTCGAGCTGCGCGCGCGCTTTTGCATCGGTCCTGGCGCGCCCGGCGGCGAGCTTGGCGGCCAGCGCATCGATGGCGCCGCGCACCTCATAGAGCTGGCGGATGCGTTCCGGATCGAGTCGGGTCACCTCGAAGCCGCGGCGACCGCTTTCAGCGACCAGCCCCTGCCGATGCAGCAGATGCAGCGCATGAGACACCGGCTGGCGCGAGACGCCGAGCCGTTCCGCAAGCTCGTTCTGCCGGATGCGGTGACCGGGGGGGAGCGTCCGATCCGTGATCGCCTGCAGGATCCGGGCATAGACCTGGTCAATCAGGTTCGGAAGCGGATCCAAGGGGATCATATCGGTATCCATTTGGAATACGGAATTCCGAATTCGAAGCTAGCGGCTCCTCCCACATCAGTCAAGCCTATCGGCCAAGTGGTGCGACGCGCTAAACACACCAGGTTCCGGTAGTTTTGTTGCATTCGTTTCGCGATCATGGCCGTCACCTTCGAAAATCTATCCATGCTGCGCCCGACGATCCGCAAGCGGATCATCGGCATCGCCTTGGGTTTGATCTTTCTGATGGCGATCACGTCGGCCTTGTCGACGGTGATGACGCGAAAGGTCGCGCATCAGCTCGACGAGTTCAGCTCCAAATATGTCGAGGCCTACGGCCACCTGGCGCGGACGAACGTCCGCTCGCTAGAGCAGGCGCTGGCGCTGCGCCGCATGGTGATCGCCAAGATGCAAATGCCACCCGACGAGGCCGGCTTTCTCGAGCGCCAAAAAGCCTATGAGGCCATGGGGCTAGAGATCGAAAAGGAGGCGCAAGCCGCGCGTACGCTGATCAATGCGATCATCGAAGACACCTCGACCGCGTCAGACAACGCACGGCTCGGCCGGATCGACGATCGGATCGAGAATGTCACCAACGATCTCGCGCGCTATCTTCGTGATGAATACAAGCGCCTGATGTCGCTGCTCGAAGCCCGCAATTTTTCGGAGGCCAGAAGCAGCCTGGCTCGCTCCGACGAGCTTCGCGACGAGTTCAATCGCAAGGTAGATGAAATCCGCGGGGACATGCTGGGCCAGGTTCGCGCCGACGCCAAGGTCACGATGCGGAATCAGCAAACCGCCATCGTCATCTCCGTGATCCTGACGATTCTGGCATCGGTGCTGGGGCTGTTGTTTGCGATGTTCGTCTCTATCGGCATAACGCGGCCCGTGCGACGGCTGCTGGAAGGTACGCGGGAGGTAGAGGCAGGCAAGCTCGACGGATCGATTGACGTCACCACGCGTGACGAGATCGGCCAACTCACCGCCGCCTTCAACAAGATGGTCGAGCAACTGCGCCACAAGGAGCGTTTGCGCGAGACGTTCGGCCGCTACGTCGATCCGCGCGTCGTGGAAGGATTGATCGATCCGAAGTCGCTGGCCGCCAGCAGCGGCGAACGGCGGGTGATGACGGTGCTGTTCTGCGACATGAAAGGCTTTACCAGCCTTAGCGAGGGCATGACGCCGCAGGGCCTCGTCAAGGTGATGAACCATTACCTCTCGACCATGTCGGGACCGATCCGCAGCCATCGCGGCATCATCGACAAATATATCGGCGACGCCATCATGGCCTATTGGGGTCCTCCCTTCACCGAGGACAGCGAGCAGGCGCGCCTCGCCTGTCTCGCCGCCGTCGAGATGGCGGACCGCGGCAAAGCGCTGCGCACCGAGCTGCCGGAGCTGATCGGCGTGCGTACCGTGCCGAGCGACTGCGAGGTGCGCATCGGTATTGCGACGGGAGAGGTGCTGGTCGGCAGCATCGGCTCCGAATTCATGATGAGCTACACCGTGATGGGCGATGCGGTGAACCTTGCGTCCCGCCTGGAGAACGCCAACAAGATCTATGGCAGCCATTCGCTGGCCTCGGAAGCGGCGATCAAAGCGGCCGGCGATGCGGTCGAAGCGCGCGAGGTCGACCGTGTGATCGTCGTCGGCCAGACCCATCCCGAAACGGTGTTCGAGATCATCGGCCGCGCCGGCGAATTGACTGAGCAGCAGCTCGTGCTGCAAACGCGCTATGCCGAGGGGCTCGCTGCCTATCGCGCACGCCGCTGGGACGACGCGCGCCGTTCCTTCCGGGCGGCGCTTGAAGTTGTTCCCGGCGACAGCCCATCGAAGGCGATGGCCGAACGGGTGGAGAATTTCAGCGCCAATCCGCCGCCCGCCGATTGGGATGGCGCGTGGCGACTCGATCAGAAGTAGCTGATCTCTTACGCTGCGAGGAAGGCCAGCACGATCTGGCAGTATTTCTGCGGAGCCTGCACGAACATCGTATGGGTGGTGCTCGGGATCATCTCGACACGCGATCCGTTCACGTTAGCCGCCAACGCATGCAGTACCTTTGGCGGTGAGCCCCTGGTGTTGGCGCCGCCGATGAACAGCGTTGGAGTCCTGATTGCTTCCGCGTCGGCCTTGGAGAAGGGCGGGCGGTGGTCGCGCATCTGCCCGATCAGCGTCGTGGCGTTGTCGCGGAGGAGCTGCTTGGGCATCGCGGGCAGGCGATTCCAGGCACCGGGTCCTTCCAGTGCATCGTGGAAAATCTGCAGGCCACCATCGATATCGCCCTTGGCGATCAACTCTGCGGACGCCGCGATCATGCCGGCCAGCGGCGAGGGGTCAGGCCTGTAGGCGGGATCGAGGGTCCCGTCGAGTTCGCCGCCGGGCTCGGCCAGGATCAGCTTGCGCAACAAATCCGGCCGGCGCTGTGCGACGCGAAAACAGATGTGGCCGCCACGGGAATGGCCCATCAGGTCGACCAGTTTGCTATCCAGCTTCTCGATGAAGCCGATGACATCATCGACATGCTGCGCGATTGAATAGGTGTCGCCGTCGCCGTCCCAATGCTCGGGAAAGAAATGCCGCAGCGAAGGGGCGATCACGCGGTGCCGGCGCGTCAGCGGCCCCAACACCGACGACCAGATCCTGAAATCGCAGAGCGAACCATGGATGCAGACCAGTGGCGGGCCGCCATCGGCGCTTTGGCCAATATCGAGATAGGCCATGTCATAGCCGTTGACGTGAAGGGTTTGCATGGCGAACTCGTGCGGGATGAAAGGTAGGCCATTGAATGGCCCCAGCGGAGGCCCCAAATCAGCGGAAGTTGTTCATGCCGTCAAGTTCCCCGGAATTCGGGTGGATAGCAACAATCTCCAAGCCTAGATTTAAGCTCGAGAGGAAGCTGGGTGGCATTGAACAGGGATGATGGAGCCAGCCATGACCGGGCACCATTTTACGATATTCGACACCGCGATCGGCCGCTGCGGCGTGGTGTGGGGCGAGCGCGGCATTACCTCGGTGCAGTTGCCGATGGGCGACGAGAAGAAGACCCGTACCCGCCTGCAGCAGCGCCACGGCGACCTGGTCGAGGCGGAGCCGCCCGCGAAGGTGCAGGCCGCGATCGACGGGATGGTCGAACTGCTCGCGGGCAAGCCGAACGACCTTGCCGAGGTCGTGCTCGATCTCGAAGGCGTTCCCGAATTCAACCGCGGCGTCTACGACATCGCCCGAACCATTCCGCCGGGCAAGACCATGACCTATGGCGACATCGCCAAGAAGCTCGGTGGCGTCGAGCTGTCGCGCGACGTCGGCCAGGCGCTCGGCCGCAACCCCTGTCCGATCGTGGTGCCGTGCCACCGCGTGCTGGCCGCGGGCAACAAGCCCGGCGGCTTCTCCGCCAATGGCGGCGTGGTGACGAAGCTGAAGATGCTGGCGATCGAAGGCGCAGTCGTGAACCACACGCCGAGCCTGTTCGATTAACGCCCCTTGAAACTGGGCGGGCGCTTCTCGTTGAAGGCCAGCACGCCTTCGCGGCGATCTTCCGTCGGCACCATGCGGTTATAGGCCTCGATCTCGAGCGCGAGGCCGTCGCGCAGCGACAGTTGCAGGCCGCGATGGATCGAGAGCTTTGCCTGGCGGACGGAGATCGGCGCGTTGCGGGCGATGCTGGCGGCGGTCGCCAGCGCCGCGGGCAACAGCTCCGCCAACGGGAAGACCTCGTTCACAAGACCCCAGTCGCGCGCTTCCGCCGCGGTAAACGGCTTGCCCGTCAGGATCAGCTCCTTGGCGCGGCGCTCACCGACCGCGCGCGGCAGGGTCTGCGTGCCGCCACCGCCCGGCATGATGCCGAGCGTGACCTCGGTCAGAGCGAAACGTGCGGTCTCGGCGGCGTAGAGAAAATCGCAGCAGCCGGCGATCTCGCAGCCGCCGCCATAGGCTGCGCCGTTGATGGCGCCGATGATCGGGACCGGGCAGTCGATCAGCTCCCGCACCATGCGCTCGAAGAGGACGTGCTGGCGCGTCCACGCTTGATCGGTCATGCCGCGCCGTTCCTTCAGATCGCCGCCGGCGCAGAAGGCTTTGTCGCCGGTGCCTGAAAGCACGATGCAGCGCAGGCTTTTCGGATCGAGCGCTACGTCCTCGAAATAGTGCACGAGGTCGCGGCCCATCTGGGTGTTGAGCGCGTTGGAGGTCTCCGGCCGATTGAGCCGAACGATGGCTACATACTCATCGACCGGCTCGATCGACAGTGTCTCGAAAGTGCTCATATCGCCTCGCACAAGAAGCCATCTCCCTTGCGCCGGATCTTTCCAACTGAGGGGGAAGGAAAATGCGCGGTACAGCACAGCGTATCAGTGTCGCAGTACCGCTCCAGGAATCCGCGACGCGTTTTCGCCGCTTGCGCCTGGTCGACGTCGAACTTCACCGACATCTCCGGATAGTGCGTCTGCAGCGGCGAATGCATGAGGTCACCGGAGAACACGGCGTCGTCCTTGCCGCGGCCGAAGGTGAAGGCGGCGTGGCCCGGCGTGTGGCCAGGCGTCGGCAGGATGCGGGTGTGGTCGCCGATCGAAAAGTCGTTGCGCACGATCTCGGCCTGTTTCGCCTCCACGATTGGCAGCACGCTGTCGCCGAACGGCGGCACCGGCGTTTTCGCGTGCGTCTCGGTCCAGTAGTCAAACTCGGTCTTCTCGAACACGTAGCGCGCCTTGGGGAAGGTCGGCACCCAGCGGCCATTGTCGAGCCGCGTGTTCCAGCCGACATGGTCGACATGCAGGTGCGTGCACATGACGTAGTCGATATCGCCGACTGAAATCCCTGCGGCAGCCAATGCGCGCGCGTAAGTGTCGTCGCTCTTCATGTTCCATTTCGGCCGCTGCGGCCGCGGCTTGTCGTTGCCGATGCAGCTATCGATCAGGATAGTGTGATGTGGCGTCCTCACCACATAGGACTGGAAGCACAGGATCAGCACGTCCTTGTCGTCGAGCGCGCCCGCCTTCTGCATCCACGCGCGGTTCTCCGCGAGAACTTCCGGCGTGAGGCTTGGCAGCATTTCCAGCGCCGGCAGGAAAGTGGTCTCCTGCTCGATGATGCGATGAATGGTGAGATCGCCGACGGTGAATTTCAGGCTCATGTTGTTTCCCGGCTGACGAGGCGCGTTGTTATTTGTCTCTGATCGAGGGAATGATGAAATTGGCGAGCATGTCGGCCGCGGCCCGGCCCTGCAGTCGGCTGCCATAAAGGCCCGATGTGGTTATTATCGAATTCGGGGACGATGATGATGCGCTGGCCGCCGAGCCCCTGGGCCGCGATCCACCTCACTTCCCCGTCGCCGGACAACGTGCGCCCCATCCACCATTGCTGGCCGTAGTAGAACAGGCCGCCGAAATAGCCGATCGCCTGGAAGCGCGGCGTGACCGACTGCTCGATCCATTTCGCCGAGATGATCTGCTTGCCGTTCCATGCGCTCTTACTGAGCACGAGCTGGCCGATCTTCGCGGCATCGCGCGGACGAAGCCGAAGGCCTACCGCCGAGGCGACGTGCTCGTTCCGGTACTTCATCCATTCCCAGTCGGAGATGCCGAGCGGCGCGAACAGCGCTTCACGCGCAAACTCATTGAGTGATTTGCCGGATACACGCTCGATGACGTGGCCGAGCAGGTCCGTTCCGCTGCCGTTATAGTTCCATACCGCATCTGGCGGCGCTGCGATCGGCTTCGACAGGACATAGCGGAAGGGATCGGCCTCGCTGCCCAGACGCGGCTCGTCGTTCTTTGGGTCTTTCCAGGCCAGGTTCTCGTCCCACTGCATGCCCGACGACATAGTCAGGAGATGGCGCAGCGTGATGTTGTCCCAGCCCGCCGATTTCACCGCCGCATAATTCGGAAAGAATTTAACGACCGGCTCGTCGGCGCCCTTGATCAGCTCGCGATCGATCGCGATGCCGACCAGCAGCGAGATCACGCTCTTCGAAAGAGAGCGCATGTCATGCTTGGTCTGTGCATCGAATTGATGCAGCCCGCCACCCATTCCCCAGGGCTCATCATAGCCCGGAAAATATTGCTCGAAGACCAGCGCGCCGCGCCTGACGATGACCACAGCATGGACGTTGGCATTGGTGGCGGCCAGCCGCGCGGCGATGCCGCACAGGCGCTCGCCGAGGCCGACGCTTTCCGGCTTCGCGGTGAACCAGCCGTCGCCAATCGCAGCCGGGTTACCGCAGGCGATACTGCGCTGGCCGGTGGAGAATTGCTGGGTCTGCGCGCCGGCGGCGGATGCCGCGAGCGCGAAGGCGGCGGCGAGGCCGAGGCGCCGCAATTGCCTGCCACCCTCGCGCATGCCGCCGTCTCCGTTGTTGCCTTACGCCGCAGGCGGAACCGAGATTTTCACTGAGGGCCGCTCCATCATCTTCTGATGGAAGGCGTCGAGTTTTGGAAAGGCCTTGCGCCAGCCACAATCGGCGAAGCGGAAATCGGCATAGCCGAGCACGCAGACAAGGCCGATCTGCACGATATCGAATGGTCGCGACAGCACCTCGGGCTTGTTCTCGAATCGCGCCATGCCGGCCCAGGCCCGGCTCCAGTGATCGTCCGACCACGCCTTCCAGCGCAGCGGCTCCGGCCGCACCATGCCCTCGTAGCGGCACAGCAGCATGGCATCCAGCATGCCCTGCAGCAGCGAGTGGTCGCTCTTGACCTTCCAGCGCTCGGGCCCGGAGGCCGGGAGCAGCTTGCCGCCGCCGGCGAGTTCGTCGAGATATTCGACGATGACGTAGGAATCGAGAATGACATCGCCATTGTCGAGGATCAGCACCGGCAGCTTTTTCAGCGGCGTGATCCTGGAATATTCCTCGTTCGGCTGCGCCGGCGCGACGGTCGCGGGCGTGAACTCGATCTTGTCGATCAGGCCGGTCTCGATGGCGGCGATGCGGACTTTTCGGGCGAATGGGGAGGCGGGCGAGAAGGTGAGTTTCATGCTGGGAGTTTCCCTTGGGAGGTTTCTTCTTGTTATACGCGGTCATGACAACCACTCAGACCTCATCATCCGCCTTGTGCGCAATTGACACTGGAGCGGATGATCCAGTACGCCGCAGCGGTTCGGTTTCTCACCTAGGCCGCGGCGTACTGGATACCCACCTTCGCGGGTATGACAGCTAGGCCGCGATGATTTCCTGGCGCTGCTCGCCAAGGCCGTCGATGCCGAGCGTAACGACATCGCCGACATTGAGGAATTGCTGCGGCTTCATGCCGAGGCCGACGCCGGGCGGGGTGCCGGTCGTGACGATGTCGCCGGGCAATAGCGTCATGAACTGCGAGACGTAGGAAATGCACTTCGCCATCGAGAAGATCATGGTCGAGGTGTTGCCGGTCTGGCGGCGCTGGCCGTTGACGTCGAGCCACATGCCGAGCTTCTGCACGTCGGCGATTTCGTCCTTGGTCACCAGCCACGGGCCGACCGGGCCGAACGTGTCGTGCGACTTGCCCTTGGTCCACTGGCCGCCGCGCTCCTGCTGGAAATGCCGCTCGGAGACGTCGTTGCAGACGCAATAGCCGGCGACGTGGTTGAGCGCGTCGGCTTCCGAGACATACTTGGCACGGGTGCCGATGATGGCGGCGATCTCGACTTCCCAATCGAGCTTGGTGGAGCCGCGCGGCTTTTCGACGGCGTCGTTCGGGCCAGACAGCGAGGTGTTGGCCTTGATGAAGAAGATCGGCTCGGTCGGGATCGGCGATCCCGTTTCCTTGGCGTGGTCGCTGTAGTTCAGGCCGATGGCGACGAATTTCGAGATGCCGGTGACCGGCGCGCCGAAGCGCTGCTTGCCGTCGACGGCGGGGAGCTTGGAGGTATCCAGAGCGGCCAGCTTGGCCAGGGAGGCCGGCGAACAGGCCTCGCCGTCGAGATCCTTCAGTTGGGCCGAAAGGTCGCGCAACTGGCCGGATTTATCGATCAGGCCGGGCTTTTCCGAACCCTTGGCGCCGTAACGAACAAGCTTCATTTTATCACTCCCTGCGGGTTATCAGACTAATTGGTGGTATACCTCGGGACGCTTATTGGAACAGCGGGGCAGGAAATTCAACTGCGGAAAGCGCAGGGTAGGTGGGCGAGGGCGATCAACGTCACCCCACCGGAACGAAGCTGAACGCATCCCCCTTGCGCCTGATATGGCCGGCGCTGAAGTGCCCGCCGATCACCAGTGTCGGCGTGTCGGCAAAGCGCGAGAACAGCTCGCGGCGGGTCTCGGCCGATTGCCTGGGATCGGAATCCGCGGTCGACGACCAGTCCAGATGGGCCATCTGGCAGGGATGATGGGCCGTGTCCCCTGCCAACAGGCCTTCCTCGCCGTCCGACCTGATACGGACGCTCATATGGCCCGGGCTGTGGCCGGGCGTCGGGATCAGGGCGATCTCATCCGTCAGCCTTTCGTCGCTGGCGACGAGTTCGGCCTTGCCGGCATCGGCGATCGGTTGCACGGAATCGCCGAATACGGCGCGCTTATCCGGCGCATCGCTGTGGTCGCGCCAATATTCGTATTCGGTCCTGCCGAACACGTAGCGGGCGTTGGCGAAGGTCGGCACCCATTTGCCGTCAATGAGCTTCGTGTTCCAGCCGACATGGTCGACATGCAAATGCGTGCACAGCACGGTGTCGATGCTGTCCGGCGGGAAGCCGGCGGCGGTCAGCTTTTCGAGGAATGGATCGTTGCGGTTGTTCCAGGTCGGTACGTTGCGGCCCTGCTTGTCGTTCCCCAATCCGGTATCGACGATGATCCGGCGCGAGGGCGTTTCGACAACGAGCGAATGGATCGACATTTTCAGCCGGCCTTCCGCGGTCGCAAAGTGCGGAATGAGCCAGGGCAACTTTTGGATTTCTTCATTGGTCGCGAGCGGCAGGATGAAGCGGGTACTGCCGACGGTTTCCGTTTCCACGATCTTCGTGATCTTGACCCTGCCCACGGTCCATTGCATCGGCGCTTTCCTTTATTGATGTTGTTGGCCGCGAGGATGCGGGTTTCTGTTGCCGGGTGCAATGGATCGGATGGCGCGATGGAACGTTATCGGCACGTCAGACCAGGAGCGCGCGATGCCGGAACTCGGAATTTCCACGGAAAAGGTCGGCTTTTTGATCGAGAAGGCGCGGCAATTCGACGTGAAGGAGGCGATCTCCGATCCGGACTCCGGATCGAACGCCACCGATGACGACATGATCGATGTGTTGCAGGACAGCGGGCAGGATCCGGTCGTCCGCGAGATTACCGGCTTCATCAATGCGCTCTCTGAGGACGAGCGGACTGATCTGGTCGCCTTGATGCGACTCGGCCGCGGCGATGCCACGATCGACGAGTGGGACGATTTACGCAGCGAGGCCGCTGGTCAACGAGAACGCCGCACCGCGCGTTATCTCCTGGGCGAACCGCTGCTCGGGGACTTTCTGGCGCAGGGCCTCGACGAGTTCGGCCTCACCTGGGATGAGGAGCGAACGACCGCAGACTCCTCCAGCGTCAGCCAGCGGGAAGAAGACGAGCGCAATCCACGATGACTGTGCCGAGCTTGTCGCCTTTCTCGACCGCCAGATGTGCCTGCGCGGTATCCGAGAGCGCGAACTGTCCAGCGACATTGTGAATGCGCCGGCCGGCTGCCAGCCACTTTGAAATATCCGCCTGTGCCGCCGCCAATAGCGGACGCGGCAGGGCGAACAGCACCAGCGCGCGTATCGCGATGCATTTTTCCATCAGCTCGCGCGCCGGGACGACAGGCGTGCGGTTGCCGTTGGTGGCGTAGAGCGCAATCGTCGAATTCATTCCCATCAGCTTCAGCGTGGTCTCGATATTGCCGCCGAAATCGACGTCGACGACGCGATCGACGCCGCGCTGGGAGGTGAAGGCCATGGCCTTCGCAACCACATCCTCCGTCCTGTAATTGACGACGAGGTCGGCGCCGGCGAGCCGCGCCTGTTCGCCCTTGGCGGCCGAGCTCACGGTCGCGATCACCTTGGCGCCGCCCCATTTGGCGAGCTGCACGGCGTAGTGCCCGACCGCCCCGGCGCCGCCGGTGACGAGCACAGTCTGTCCGACGATCGGCACGTCGCAGTAAAGACAGCACCAAGCGGTCATGGCGGGAATGCCGAGCGTCGCGCCTTCGGCAAACGACAGATTGTCCGGCAGTGGCGTCACCAGATGTTCGGCGAGTGCGATATATTCAGCGGCGGTGCCGAAGGCGCGGCCGTTGCGCTGGCCGTTGAACAGCCAGACCCGCTGGCCGAGCTTGAGGCGCGTAACGCCGTCGCCGACCTGGTCGATGATCCCTGCGCCATCGCTGTTCGGAATGACGCGCGGATATTCCATCGGCCGGTAGGTGCCGCCGCGCCGGCCGACATCGGCCGGATTGACGCCGGAGGCTTCCAGCCGCACGCGCACCTCGCCCGGACCGGCGACCGGCGACGCCATCTCGCCGTGGACCAGCACCTCTTGTGCTGGCCCCGTTCGTTCGTACCAGACCGCTTTCATCCGGCGTCCCTAGAGCGTGCCCGGGAAGGCGCCGCCGTCGAGCAGGATGTTCTGGCCGGTGATGAAGCCGGCCTTGGCGCCGCACAGGAAGGCGCAGGCAAGGCCGAATTCCTCGGGGTCGCCGAAGCGGCCGGACGGATTGAGCTTGGCGCGCTCGGCCAGCACCTGCTCGATCGTGATGCCGCGCTTCTCGGCTTCCGGCTTGGCCGTCCCGGTCAGGCGGTCGGTGACGAACGGGCCCGGCAACAGGCCGTTGATGGTGACGTTGTTGATGACGGTCTTGCGTGACAGGCCTGCGATGAAGCCGGTGAGGCCGGCGCGCGCGCCATTGGAAAGTCCGAGGATGTCGATCGGCGCCTTCACCGCGGCGGAGGTGATGTTGACGATGCGGCCGAACTTTCGCGCCATCATGCCATCGACCGTCGCCTTGATCAGCTCGATTGGGGTCAGCATGTTGGCGTCGATCGCCTTGATCCAGTCGTCCCGGGTCCAATTGCGGAAATCGCCGGGCGGCGGGCCGCCGGCATTGTTGACCAGGATGTCAGGCTCGGGGCAGGCCTTCAGCACGGCCTCGCGGCCGACCGGCGTGGTGATGTCGCCGACGATCTCGGTAACGGTGACGCCGGGATTAGCCATGCGGATTTCGTCGGCGGTCTTTTTCAGCGCCTCCGCGCCGCGCGCAGTCAGCGTGACATGCACGCCTTCGTTGGCCAGCGCGACGGCGCAGGCGCGCCCCAGCCCCTTGCTCGATGCACAGACGATGGCGCGGCGGCCTTTGATGCCAAGATCCACTTTTCTTCTCCAGTTGTATCAGGTGATTTTCTGAAGTGTGATGCGAGCACTCTAGCCAAGTCGGACGGCCATGATAAGGGAGCGGCTACCGTCGAAACGCATATCTGGGAAGCCACGTCGATTAGATGTGCCGGTCTTTCTTCAGGCGGTCGATCGCAGCCATGAGATCGGGCGGTAAGGACCTGACGCCCAATTGCCCCGCGGCCGATAGCAGCGGTCGCAACCGCGAACCGGCTATGAACGCCGGCTGCTGGTTTGCCGGCAGAAGCTGGTCGGACATCAGCACAAGCGTGATCGCGATCAGGGCGACGCGCACAGCGCCAAGCGCGGCGCCGCCAACGCGGTCCATCACACCGGCTTCCGGCCCGATAGCGTCGTCGAGGGCCGTGCGCGCTATCTTTCCGAGCACCATGCCAACGATGATAAAGGCTCCGAAGAACAGCAGCGGATTCTGCACAAATGGCAAGGCAAGCTTGTCGCCGATCTGCGGCGATAATTGCGCCACCAGCCCCACGGCAATCGGCATCGCGACGAGATAGGCAAGAATCGTAATGCACTGCGCAATAGCCCGGTGTTGAAACCGATGACCATGGCAATCATCAGGCCGGCATAGACGGCGGCGTCGAAACTGTTCATTGGAAGCATTCCATCGGGATCATGATACCGATGCTTCGTCAATCAATCGGATTGGCGATCGCTAAAATCGTTTGTATCGCAGGGAGCAGAGGGCTGGCAAAGGCGCGCGATAGCGACGCGCCCTCCATCCTATCAACGACCAGTGTGAGAGCTGCTGGGCCCGCTTCTGGCCTTCGTTTTTCGACTACGGCGGACAGGCAGCCTTGGCCAGTTTACGATCGAGTGCGATAGCTCCGATCAACCCGCCCGCATCTCCGCCTTGATCATGTCTGCGGCCTTTTCCCCGATCATGATCGTCGGTGCATTGGTGTTGCCGCCGATGAGTGTCGGCATGATCGAGGCATCGACCACGCGGAGCCCCTCGACGCCGTAGACTTTCAGCTTCGGGTCGACCACGGCCATGGGATCGTTGACGCCCATCTTGGCGGTACCGACCGGGTGATAGACGGTGTCGACACGCGCGCGCAGGAGCTTGCGGATGTCGTCGTCGCGATGCACGCCTTCGGTGAACATCTCCTTCTTCTGCAGCGCGCGTAGCGCCGGCGTCTCCATCAGTCGCCGCGTCGTCTTGAAGCCCGCGACCATGGTTTTCAGATCGTCTTCCTCGCCGAAGAAATTCGGATCGATCAAAGGCGGGGCGTGCGGATCGGCGCTGAGCAGCGCAATGCTGCCGCGGCTCTTCGGCCGCAGCAGGCAGACGTGGCAGGAAAAGCCGGTGCCGCGATGGCGCTTGCGGCCGTGGTCATCAGCCATCGCCATGCCGAAATGGAGCTGGATGTCAGGGATGTCGAGATCGGGCCGCGTCTTCAGGAAGCCGCCGCATTCGGCGAAGTTCGACGTCATCGGTCCCGAGCGCTCGCGGCGGTACTGGCGGATCGCCCGCAAGAGGCGCGGCAGCGCTTTCAGCGAAATGCCGTTGAAGTTCGGATTGTCCGACATGTAGCCGAACACGAAGTCCGGATGATCCTGCAGGTTCTGCCCGACGCCGGGCGAATGGTGTACGGCGGCGATGCCGTGCTTGGCGAGCTCGGCACTGTTGCCGACCCCTGAGAGCATCAGGAGCTGCGGCGTCTGGAATGCGCCGGCGGCGAGGATGACCTCGCGCCGGGCGCGGATCTGCTTGAGCTCCTTGCCTTGCCTGTACTCGACGCCGACCGCGCGCTTGCCGTCGAACAGGATGCGGGTGGCGTGGGCGTGGGTCTCGACGCGCAGATTGGCGCGGCTACCCATATGCGGATGGATATAGGCGCGGGCTGCGCTGCAGCGTTCGCCGTTCTTCTGCGTCAGCTGGTAGATGCCGAGGCCCTCGTGGTCGTCGGCATTGAAATCCTCGCGCAGGCGGAATTGCGCCTCCTGCGCCGCCTGAAGGAAAATCTGCTGCACCGGATTGCCGGTGCGTGACTTGTTGACGGCGAGTGGGCCGCTCTTGCCGTGATACTCGCCGTCGAAATCGGAATTGTTCTCGGCGCGCTTGAAATAGGGCAGCACGTCGGCGAACGACCACCCAGCATTGCCAAGCGAAGCCCATTGATCGTAATCGGCGCGGTGGCCGCGGATATAGACCATGGCATTGATGGCGGACGAGCCGCCGAGCCCCTTGCCGCGCGGCTGGTAGCCGATGCGGTCGTTGAGGCCTTTTTGCGGGACGGTGTTGAAGGCCCAGTTGTTGACGTTCCCCAACCATCAGCACGAGCGCGAACGGCGTCGTCACCACCCAATTGTCGTTTCGCCCGCCCGCATCGAGCAGCGCCACCGACGTCCTCGGATCTTCCGAAAGCCGCCCCGCCACGGTGCAGCCGCCTGAGCCGCCGCCGACAACCACGAAATCGAAAATATCCCCCACTGGCATCCCCCTGCTTTTTGTTCTGCTGCGCCGTTCCAGCGGCGCTTTCGGGCGCAAAACTCCGCTTTTGCGGCGTTTCTGGCAAGAGCGGTTCCAAGGGGTGGTTTTGGCGCTCCAAGTGCTCGTTTTTGCTGTCATAAAATCTGCAAAAGGGGATCTTTGCCCCTTTCCAAAGCGAGGGGACGTTGATACATACCCCTCGCACCCGATGGCTTTGCCCGGGTCGCCTTCTCAGGAAGCCTCCGGACGGGATCGATCGGCGCGAACACGCGTTGGCCGGTTTCACGCCGGCTCCGGTTTTTTTGAAGGCGTCGCAACGATTTAACGCGGGGTGGAGCAGCCCGGTAGCTCGTCAGGCTCATAACCTGAAGGTCATAGGTTCAAATCCTATCCCCGCAACCATCTCGAATTGCGAAACCCCGGTCCCAGTGGCCGGGGTTTTTGTTTTGAGGGAAATCGCCAAGATTCCGGCTAGATCGCCCCGGACGTCGATCTTCAATTCGCCAGCCTCGGGAGTAAGGATGATCTCCTTCACGAGGGAGCGCAGAATCTCGCCAGCCTTCAGCCGGGTTGCCTCGGTATCGGCCTGTAACGCCTCGTGGAGGGCGCCGACCTTTTCCCGGTAGAATGTCGCCATCTCGGGATGAAGAAGGGGCGGCGGCATCTCTTCGGTAAGCTGCTGCTCAAGCTCGGCCTTCCGGTCCTCAAGTTGGACCATCTTGGCGTTGATCCTGTCCGCCGCGCCGCCCTTGAGGATCAGATTAAGCAGCGTGTCCAGCTCGCGCTCGATCCGCTTCAGCTCCGACCGCGCAGCCTCGATCGACGCCGAGCCTTCCGTCCGAAGACGATTCATCTCACGAGTGAATTCGTCGCAGAATTCCTTGAACAGAGCCGGGTCCATTAGGTGGTATCGTAGCGCGTTCAGCACTCGTGCCTCCAGCCGCGCGGGGCGGAAACTCCTCCTATTATCGCACGTTCCCTTGTTTCTTGCGGTCGAGCAGCCGATGAGGTCGGCCGAAATCATGGCGTATCCGCCGCCGCAGCATGCGCATTTTATCAAACCTGAGAATAAGCATTTTGGGCGGCGGCGGTCGCGGAAGCTATTCTGCACCTCAGTGCCATCGTCCTGGCGCTTTGTCTTTATGGCAGCTTGTCGTGACTTTGCGGCCTTCCAGAGCCCATCATCCACGATGCGCAATTCTGGTACTTCCTGAATTATCCATTCGGCTGCGGGGTTTTGGCGCGCCTGACGCTTGCCAGTTTCCGGGTCTTTGATGAACCGCTGTCAATTCCAAACGATCCGGCCGATATACATCTCGTTGTTCAAGATGCCGTTGCCACGCTTCGTGTTGCCATTGATGGTACTGAAGCCCCAATCGCCGCCGCCCGGCGCCGCGATGCCATCCCTATTTAGCTCAACAGCGATCCTCTTCGCCGACTTGCCAACGACATAGTCGCGAAAGATCCGGCGAACCACCTCGGCTTCCGCAGAATTAATCATGCGATCGCCGCGTAGCGGCTCGCCATTTTCATTGAAGTGCTTCACAACATCATAACCGTAGGAGTTGCCACCGCCAGACTTGGCAAGCGCGACGCGTCCGCGCTGGCCTCGGCGCGTTTTGTCGGCAAGATCCTTGAGGAAGAGGGCGTTCATCGTGCCCTTCAGCCCGACATGCAGGTGCGTAACCTCACCCTCGGATAAAGTAACGATCTTTACGTTGGCATAGGCCATGCGCTTGAACACGCCAGCGATGTCTTCCTGATCACGTGAGAGGCGATCCATCGCCTCCGCCAGCACCACTTGAAATCGCCCGCGCAAGGCGTCGTAATGAGTGCTTGGACGCCGGCACGCAGAAGCGACGCACCGGAAATCGCGTGGTCGGAATACTCCTCAACGACTCGCCAACCCTGCTTCTCGGCATAGGCACGGCAGACGCGAAATTGGTCCGCGATTGACGCGTCGCGCTGGTTGTCACTGGAGTAGCGGGCGTAAAGCGCGACCTTCATGAAACGGTCTCCGGCAAAGTCAGGAGCGCTTCGACCCGTGCTCCTTGTTGGCTTGTTCGTACCAGCGGCGCGCCGCATGACGAGCTAGCAGACGCACGAATTCGACGAGACGGGGATCGGGAGCGTTGCCGCTCTGTGGTGCAAGCGTCAACCCCGGTTCGTTGCACCTGGCGATGTCTTTGCGCTTTTGAGCGCCAACGTCTTTCATCGTAATGCCATTGACCGTCGGTCGCACTGGGATAATCCCCAGCACCATCAGCTTTACGATAGACGACAATGATAGAAACTCGATGCGGGCGCCGGATACACCGGGTGTGTTCGATCGGACGACTTCTGGTCCGAGCGCGCCAAATCGCATTTTGGCGTAGTATGGAAACTTGCGCGTTTCGGCTTGATGGGGAACTAATTGCTTCATCAGATCATACCAGAATTCACGATGTAGAGAGTGCGGTTCAATTCGGTCCGCGTACTACTGATTGGATAGTTGTCGGACGTCGATCGTGCGCGCTGCTGCTTGCACAGTGATTTCAAAGTGGTGCGTCTGCAAGATATCTACGATGTTGCGCGGTCTATGCGCGACGACGTTGATACCGTTGCGACGCCTTGGGCTGTCGTAGAGCAGCCCCGAACGACCTGACGCGCGTATATCCTCGCCAAGCTTCTGCGAAGCATCATAACGTTCGCTCGCATACACATCGGGAAGTGCGAGTTGCTGCCCTCTGATGTCGAGATAATCTCCTAGAAGCGTAGCGGTGTATGCCCTGTAAGTCCGGCTCATTGTGGCCGCGTTGCGAGCAGCCGCTTCGCGCCGAAGGTGATGACCGACCTCGGCAGCCGCCGTTCGAAGATCGTCAGCCGCATACCAGGCGCCAAGCTCTGGTCCGTTGAATCTCATTCCGCCGGGAGCGACGTGAAGAAAGGCCGCCATGACGATGCTGGAGTTCGGGGCGCCATATCCCCATTCGCTCTGCGGTAGCCGATCGATACGTTCGGCCACCAGACGGTCATTCGTCCAACCTACGAGTTCCATCACGGGCGAAAGATCAGCTGCTGTCGCGACCGTATCGAACAGTCCGATGGGGGGGAATTGTGAGGGGATCAAGCGATAGGCAGGCCGCGGCGAGGGTGCGAAAGCGTCCGTCACCGGAAGAGGATCTCCGTATCGTCGTAAGGCGTGAAGGCGTCGTCTATCGCGTTCGGCCGCATGTACAGGCCGCCACGCGCGCCGTCGAGGAAACGACGCACCGATAGCAACCCATCTTGGGAGCCATTAGTGATTAGATCGAGCGGCGCATGTCCACCGAAGACGATCTCGTTATGTGGAGTTCGCAACCAGTCAACACCGAGCCGTTCCTGGGGAAAGAGGATCCCCAGTGCTTGGTGGATACCGAATACCGCTGAAATGCGCGTCAGAACGTCCACATCAAGTGTGAACGCGCCGTGCTCACGGGCGCATGCTAGACAAGATTGACAGCCTTTGCGCGGAACGCGACCGCCAGGATTGAACTCAGAAAGCCCCCCAGAGAAAACACCCTTAATCCGCGTCGCAACGCGATAATGAAGATTGCGGTTTCAGCCGCCGCTGTTCGCAAGGAATTGGCGGTGGACTGAAGGCGTGGGGTATGCTCGCGATCTATGGAGCGAGGCCCCCACGCTTTGTTACTCACGAACCATATCTAGCAGCCGTTCGGGAGGAAAAGGCTTTTGCAAGAACGCCGTGCCGACCGGCATGGGTTTCACGGTGGTGCCGGACATGATGACAATGTTCATATGCGGGTGTCGGTAGCGGGCATAGTGGGCGAGTTCGGCTCCCGACATCTTGCCCGCTAGGTTGTGGTCGGTAATGAGCGCCTGCAATTCGGTTCCAGTCGACCCGATGATCAACTCGCCAGCCTCGCCGGTGGTGCATTCGATCACCTCAAATCCCTCGTCCTTCAGCATCTCGGCCAGCACCTCACGCTGGAACATATCGTCCTCCACTAAGAGGACCACGAAGTTGGACATACGCACCTCCGTTTTACCACGTAATTCGGGTGGCAGGATTTGGTTCACAGTGCGGTGGTGACAAGAAGGACTACGTCCCCTAGATTGTTCGAGTTTCCTCCGAAGTCGGTAAGAATGCTCGCCGTGGCCCTCCAAGCGCGGCGGGCATTTTCTTTTATGAGTTTGCGTTGTGTCGAAGCGTATTTCGATGCCGGGATTCATCCGGCCCCAGCTAGCCACGTTGAAGTCCAAAGCACCGAATGGCGAACAGTGGCTGCATGAGATCAAGTACGATGGCTACCGGGTCCAGGTTCATGCCAGTAGAGGCCGGAAGAAGGTCTACACCCGCAATGGTCTGGATTGGACCAAGCGCTTCTCCACCATTGCTGCCGCTCTCGACATTCCCGGAGAGGCGATCATTGATGGGGAGGTGGTTGTTATCCCCGAAGGCCGCACCAACTTTTCAGAATTACAGGCGGAGCTAGCGGCAAGCAGACAGGATCGGCTGGTCTATTACGCTTTCGACCTGCTGTGGCGGGATGGTGACCTCCGCAAGCTGCCTCAGATCGAACGCAAGCAGGCACTGCTAGACCTGCTTGGCGAGAGCGGTGTTGAACACCCAGTGCTGTTCTCCGAATATCTCGTCGGCGATGGCCAACAGATGTTCGAACATGCTGCCAAGCTGAGCTGGGAAGGCATCATCTCTAAGCGGGTTGACGCCCCTTACCGTTCCGAGCGCAATGAGAACTGGCTGAAGATCAAGGCTGTCCACAAAGGCAAGTTTCCGGTCATCGGCTTTATAAAAGACCCTAGTGGTGTCGCGGCGCTCTATCTCGGAAAACAGGAGGGCAAAGACCTTGTCTATTTGGGCAAGGTTGGCACCGGGTGGTCACGCACTGTCTCCAGTCAGATCAGGAAGCAACTCGTGGCCAGTATACCGCAATCGTCACTGTGGATTGATGGAGTGTCAGCATCAAATTGTGCTGGCGTACTAGCCACGCTATCCGGGTGATATGCACTGCCAGCAAGCCAGCTAGTGTCACAGTCAGCGCAAAACTTGGCTCGCTGAAAAGAAGAAAGGTCACGCTCCAACCCGGAATTCCGGTGAGCCAATCGCTCATCAGCATTCGAGTAATTCGTGGTCGGTTCAAGGACTGGAAATCACGGAAGCTGACTGGGCGCACAAACCTTCCATTCTCAACTTCATAGTCCTCTTGTACCGACAACCAGGTTGCCCCGCTATAGGCTCCGCCTTCTGCGCGGATCGCTGACCTCATTTCGCCCGTAGTCGCCGACCAGCGAAGATTCTTGCTCCTCAGGATGATGATCGCTGCAAAAAATCCAAGGACTAGCCACATGCCGGGCACAACAACCAACGGCCGGACTTCCGTGGTAGCAAAGGGTAACATTACCAACAGGGGTGCGGCCGCTGCACAAATTGCTACAACAAAAGCATAGGGCAAGCTGTCGATAAATCTCATGCTTGAAGCCCTCCTATAGCTGTCAGGAAGAGAAGTGCTATCGCGAAGAGCGTTCGAGCCCACGCCCGCTTTGGCAGCCCGCGGTTGTGCTATAAGAAGCCCTAGCCTTGGGTAAACATGACGCAGCAAGCATCGGTCGATCTCTTCCGCTTATGGCCCACCGAGTCAGTTGATGCGATGCAACGAAATGTCCGGAGTTGAGGGTAGATCGGAAGGGGCCGGCACACGGCCAAAGTACACATCCGATTCCGATAGCCGAGCGCGCCCACAATCTCTTGAAGAGGCGGCTGCCACGACGTAACCTAAAGCTCCAAGGTGGCGAAATTGCCCCTTGCTTTTTCGGCTGCTCAGATAGGCAGCCAAGCACTCGGACAATCAATAGAAGCCGCTTTTTCTTAGTGAGCGACCGCTATCGTTCACGCCGATCCTTGGTCATCTGGAACGTCGGATAACAAGGGAGGGAATTCATGAACATTTCATTCACCCGCGCCCTGATCGCTTTATCTGCCGCTGCGCTCCTCGCGCCGTTCGTTATCTTCGGCGGAGTCGATGCGGCAAGGGCCGACGACGTGCCCGACGGGCTATCTGTTGAGTGGCAGGGCAAGAAACCTTGCGAGAAACTTTTTGAGGACGCGCATGTCCGCGTCGCTCGGTGCACGTTTCCACCGGGGGCTGTGCACGTCTGCCACTCACACCCGGGTTACCTTAGTTATGTGGTAAGCGGAGGCCAAGGACAGATCGAGGACGAGAAAGGAATACGTAAGATCAATGTAACCGCCGGCGCATTGTTCGATGCACCTCCGACCCCATGGCATGAGTTTGCAAACGTGGGAGACACCACGATTCAATACATCATCGTCGAAAGGAAATACCAGGCTGTAACCCCAGTGAGTCAGACCGCATGCCCGAAAGGAACAGTGGGTCGCTCTCAATAACTGACGGCAGGGTCAAGCCGCCGGCTCACTTTTCGGGTTCGCAGGCCAGCGAGTCGTTTGCTGAAACGACTGCTGTTGGCCCATCAGCGAAGTGGCCGCAGCTCTCATTGAGGTCTGCTCATTGGGCATAGCGGACTAGAATTGCTCAGGTTGAGTTCTTCGCCTGCTAACCCACAGGAGACATGCGGCGAATGGGCCAGGTTTGTTTCCAAAGCAGCCAGCGCTATAGTCGACCACAAAGCTATCAGGGTTTCGGGGGCGCCTTCGATCAGGGAGGGCACCATGCGAGTTGCTTGCGCGATCACCATCGCCGTCCTATTGCTGTTCAGCGCTAACACATAAGCGCAGATAGCGCGTCAAGAGTTTCATGCGTTTCAGTCGGTAACCATGTCCGACACTGACTTCTTGAAGGGGAAGAAGGACGGCTCCCAAGTCACTCTTGCAGCGCACTTGCGACTGCCAAAGCTGGGTTCTGAAAAGATTCCGTGATCCTGCTTCATCCTTCTGGCGGTCTCCAAGGAAGCGGCGGGCTAATTGAGGAGTGGTCGAAAGAGCTAAATGAGCAGGGTATCGCAACGTTTGCGGTCGATAGTTTCTCCGGCCGCGGGATCATCGAGACCGTAGCCGATCAGTCTCAGCTCGGCAGACTTGCCATGATTATCGATGCGTACCGCGCGCTCGACCTCCTTGCGAAACACCGGCAGATTAGCCCTACGCGGATAGTCGTAATGGGCTTCTCTCGGGGCGGCGCGGCCGCGCTATATTCCAGCTTGACACGCTTCCGAAAGATGCATGGTTCGGAAGCGCGATTTGTTGCGCACATCGGTCTATATGCCGACTGCGGCGCTGCCTACCGCGATGACGAAGATATCGAAAAGCCCGTTCGGCTTCTGCACGGAAGTTCAGATGATTACGTGCCGATTGCTTCTTGTCGTGCGTATGTGGATCGACTGCAAAAGGCTGGACGGGACGTTCGTCTCATCGAGTATCCCGATGCGTACCATGTTTTCGACGCGCCGGTACTCCGTGATCCGATAAAGCTTCCGTCAGCACAAGTCTGGAAGAATTGTAAGATAATCGAAGATGAAAATGGTCTTGTCTTGAATAAGGAGATAAACAAGCCATTCACCTTTGGTGATGCTTGCGTGCAGAAGAGCGGCCCGACCGTTCTTTTCAACGAAGCTGCCACCGCGAAGGCACGGGCAGATGTTCGCGGCTTTCTGAAGGAGGTCTTCGCGTCAAAGTGACATTGCGAGACGAAGCGGCAGCTGCTTCGAGCCGAACGTACACATCCCACGCGGCCTGACAGAGGCACACCGGACTCCGGTCCATGCTCGCCTCCGCCGCCGCTTGTGATCCGAAGCCGACGTTCGCCTCTCTGGTCGATGCTCTTAGGTCCATCAACACCTTTCGCGCGGACCATACTGCCCGAACCAGCTCAGGGTCGCGGACGTGTGATCGGAAGTAGTCCAGCAGCGCCGCGTCGTGTGGCGCATATACCAGTGATAAGATCTCAGCACCATGCTGAATCCGGCTCAGCTCCTGCGCGTCGATATCGGTCTCCTTGTGGTGTTCAGCACTGTGCTCGAGGAGCGCCACGTCGCGCGCGCTGCGGAAAAGCTGAATCTCACACCTTCCGCAGTAAGCCACGGCCTCGGTCGTCTGCGGCGTTTGCTTCATGACCCGCTGTTCCTCAGAACCTCGACTGGCGTGAAGCCCACGGAGCGTGCCATCGCATTTTCCGGTCCGATCGCCGATCTTCTTTCGCGCGTCGAAGGGATCATGTCGGCGGCCGGCCCCTTCGACGCGCGAACCGCGCGCCGGTCGTTCAAAATCGGCGCGCCGGATGCCGTGGCGGCTGTCTTTCTCGCGCCCCTTATTTCCCGGTTGGCGAGAGATGCGCCAGGGATCGACATTCGACTGCGGCAACTGATGCCGCAACATCGGGGCAAAGCGACGAGCCAGGTCTGGCAAGATACGTTGGCGGAACTGGACTCGCACTGACTCGGTCTTGCCAATTTGTGCGTTTCCGCCGCGCTACGCCGAACGGCTGCTGTTCGAGGAAGACTTCGTCGTCGCGATGCGTAAGGGACATCCGCTGCCACGCGCACTGAGCCTGACCTCTTATGTGAAAGCGCAGCATCTTCTGGTATCATCGGTGATGCGCTGGGGATCGTCGATATCCGGCTCGCCGAACAGGGACATTCGCGGCGTGTGGCGCTGACAGTACCGAATTTCATGATGGCGCTGGCGCAGCTCGCCGAAAGCGATCTGATCGCGACGTTGCCGGGCCATCTCGTCGAGCAGCATGCGACGCGCTTCCATCTCGTGGCGCGCCCTGTGCCTTTTCGCTGGACAGCCGAGTCGGTGCGCGTCGTCGCGGGCCGCGATGGCCGATGCTGGGATCGCCTGGCTGTTTGAGGTCTTGACGAGCTGCATTAGCCCGCGCGGACGCGTTTAACGGCCAATCAGTTTTTCAACGCCATACGCTGCAATAATGGCGTATGATCGGGAGGATAAGTTACTTTCGTTGATTTTCTGGTTCGGTCGATTTTGGCCGCGTCTCCGCTTTTGTCGAGGCCATTTCTGGTGTGAAACTGTGCGGTAACGCGAACGGTCTGCAAGGCCATCATTTTGCGTCATTTTTCATTGACTTGTGAGACGTCAGACGTTCATCGTCAGGTTGCTTTTTGAGGTTCTCGAGCTCGTGGGGGATCCGCGCAGCACCCGTCGAAAACCGGATACAGAACGGCGGTAGCTCCATCTCGGGGTTGCCAACTTGCCGAGCCCGGATCGCGAAACAGCTCCGCCGATCGTGCATTCCTAACGTATCGCATTATTATCGCTCGCGAGCGCATTGAGCACAGACTGTGGTTCTGGTTTTCCTTGAAGCTGGAGCACTAGAATGAATCCTCGATCACGCAGATATGAGCCGGAATACGATTCAATCGCGAATAGATCGCGCATGGGCATAGCCCGTCTGACCGCGCTCGCTCTTGCGCTCCCGTCTGTCGCGTTCGGCGCCGATAAGCCGGCGCTGAGCCCGGACACGGCAACACCGCTCGTAACGACTTCACGCATCTCTGCGACGGTCGAGTTCGGGCTGCCGGCTCTCGCTGCGGCGATCGAGCGGGATATTCCAAAGCGGCTTGCCACCATCGACGAACGCGTCAACTGCGTTCATCGTCGTGTTCTCATTTTCCGCGTCAACGCCAACTGCGATGTCTGGGGCTTCGTCGACCGGACCAGCCCGGTCTCTCTGTATGGCCGGGGCGACCGCGTCTTCGGAGCGGTCTCGATATATGGCGCCGCCGAAGGCCAAGGAGCCAATCGTTTCACGGCGCGCATTCGCGGCGACACCGAGGCGCGCGCGACGATCGAGGTTGAAGCGCGCCCCGAGCTGCGGAGGGATGGGTCGCTGCAGCTAAACATCAGCGACTCCTTCCGCTGGAGCGAACATCCCTACCTTCACGTGCTCGGCCGCGAGTTTGACCTGGCGCCCTATGTCGAGCCCAACATCCGGACGCAACTTGGCCGCATCCGGTCGCGCGCGCTGGCGGCGGCGCGCGCACTCGACCTGCACGGCAAAGCGGAGATGGCGTGGCGTCACGCTTTTGAACCCATTAAACTCGCGGAGGATCCACCGACCTGGCTGCAGCTGACCCCGCAGAGCGCGGCTTTCGCCGGGGTCCGCGCCAACGCCAAGCTATTGTGGGGATCGCTTGAACTTACCGGCTCCGCCGGAACCGTGATAGGGCAGCAGCCGCCGGCTGTCACGCCGACAGAACTGCCGCAGCTCGGCACCGCGGTGGCGGAGCCGGGAACTTTCGACGTCATTCTTCCCATCCGCATCAACTACGACACGCTCAAGGACAAGATCAGCCAGGCGATGGCAGCCGCGCCGGCCCAGGATACTTCCGTGCGCGAGGTTCAGGTTTATCCGTCATCGGGCAAACTCGTGATCGGCCTGCGCCTCGCAAAGAGTTCGGACACCGATTCCAGCGCAGGCCAATGGACCTATCTCTCCGCCACGCCAAAAGTCGATACTAACGCCAGGACCTTCAGTCTCGGCGAAATCGACCTGACAACTTCGTCAGATGACAGCCAGATTCGATCTGCCGTGCAACAGCTGGCGGCGCAGCTGAAGAATGTTGCTAATCTCGACTACGGCATCTCCTATCAGAACCTGCTCATGGCGGCGAATGAGCGCCTGACGCGCCCACTGAAGGATGGCTTTCGCATGGAGGGGCACCTCGACTCGGCAAGGCTCGAGAAAGTGCAGTTGTTGAGCGAAGGAATCCTGATTGCTCTTCATGCCAGCGGCGGTCTGAAGATACTTCACGGCTTGTAAGCACGTGAGCTGGACCATGCGGTACCTCAATTTCGTCGGCAGCTGGCGGCGCAAACGGATGTCAAATGCGCTCGTCGCCGCAGCGATCTTTGGCCTGGCCCGGATCGCGTCGGCCCAGACGGCATTTTATGATGCGCCGGAATCATTGCTCGCTGGTGCGCCGGGCACCCTGGTGCGGCAGGAGTCGATGGACGGCGCTCCGCTTGGCGCCTCCACCTATCGCGTGCTCTATCGATCGACGGGGCTGAACCGCCAGCCGATCTTTGTGTCGGGCGTCGTTATCGTCCCGCAAGGTGCGCCCCCGCCCGGCGGTCGTGCGATCGTTGCTTGGGCGCATCCTACATCGGGCATCGTCCCGCGCTGCGCGCCGTCGCTGGCGATTTTTCTGTTTCAGCAGATCCAGGGCCTTCGCTCGATGATCGCCCGTGGCTTCGTCGTGGTGGCGACCGATTATCCGGGGCTCGGCACGCCGGGCCCGCATCCTTATCTGGTGGGTGAGAGCGAAGGTAGCGCCGTGATCGATATCGTGCGCGCCGCACGCTCCCTTCCCCGGGTAGGCGAGGGCAAGGACTTCATTGTATGGGGACATTCGCAAGGCGGGCAAGCCGCGCTCTTCGCTGGGATGATGGCAAACGACTACGCCCCTGAGCTGAAACTTCTCGGAGTCGCTGCGGCGGCGCCAGCGACGGATCTTGCGAAGCTGATGAGTGACGATATCAACTCGATCGGTGGCAAGAACATCACAGCGATGACGCTATGGTCGTGGCACCGGGTCTATGGAGCCGCTATCGACAATGTCGTCGATCCGCGCGCCATGCCTGCCATTGACAGGCTGGCGCAAGAATGCATCGAAGGGCCTTTCGACCTGATCGTCAGGCAAAGAACAGGGAGGCCGCTCGAGCAATATTTCCTGATGGTGCAAGATCCGACCAAGGCCGAACCTTGGCGCTCGCTTCTTGAACAGAACAGCACCGGTGTGCTCTCTCCTGAGATCCCCATCTTTCTGGCGCAGGGGACCAACGACCAGATCATCCAGCCGGCGGTTACCCAGGCCTACATGGACAGGCTGTGCAAGGCGGGCAGCAAGGTCAGGATGATCATGCTGCCCGGTATCGGCCATGGACGCGCCGCACAAGCGAGCACGATGGCGGCGGTGAACTGGATGACTGACCGCTTCGCCCGGAAAACACCTCCGGACGACTGCGTCAGATAGGCCACCTTCGCTTCGCGAGCGAAAGGTTGGTGGGGCCCGGCAGAACTCGAACCAGCAACCAGACCTTATGCGCGGGAGGGGACAAGGCCCAAGCTGGCGGTGTATTCACACGTCGTGTTGCCAAACGCCATCGAGCAAGATCTGATTGCACCCGCGGAAGACCTGGGTCCCCTTACTGGCCCCTTAGCCGAACACCCGCCCAGCCTTTGTCATGTCGGCTGACAGGGGCAGACCGGACGCCGATCTATGCTCGCCTCTACCGCTGCTGTTGACCCCAAAGCCGAAGTGAGCCTTGTATGGCTTCTAACGCATTTGATCGATATCTCACATGAAATATTCAGCCTGCTTGGGCACAAAGGGCACCATGGCGAGGTCGCATTCTCGGATATTCTTTAGCGTAGCTGTCGGGGTCTCGCTCACTTTCTTAGCTGGCTACATTGGATCTCTGGCGTTCCCTGGGTTAGTTGTGATTTGGTTTTGGAGTTTATTGACTTCGATATTTGTCGGCGGCGCAAAGGCCACATTGGCGCTGCTGATCGGCCCGAGCATGATCGGGGCACAATTCGCCTGGCCAGTGACTTGCATTCTTTTCCCTTTGATAGGTCTCGTTCGACAGCCTGCGACCATCTCAACCGTTTTCGTTATCAGCGGTTGTGGGGCTTTCCTGGGGGCATCGATCACCTACGCTAGATTCGTCACTCACTTGATCTTCTACGTAAATCCACAAAGCCACCTTCACTTTGTTCTCGCGAGCGCAATCGCTGGCGCAGTCTTGGGTGGAGTTTTCGGATTCTGCCTATGGAGGTTTGACGTGGCATATCCGACTAGAAGACCCGCAGCAGCCACTTAACGCGAACGGGAGAGCGGTACCCGTAACTGAAGTCAGACCGGAGGACTGACGGAGGCGCTCGCTAATGTCGCCTTCTGGCCCCAAAGCCGACATCGCGCCCTCTCAGGTACGTCCCAAGTTTTTCTGAAAGCAAGAGATTGTTCCAACTTGCCGAACTAGCCATTAACAACCTTGAGCATCGTCCCCGGTTATCCGGATGAGCATCTCTTTGGTGCTTGGACGAGGGATCGGCGGGTTACGCATTCGATCCAAAGCGGCCTTCTTCCCATGACAAATCAAAGGCTCAGAATTTCATGCGCACCCATACTGCACTCAGGCTGACTGAACGGAACGCCTACTTGAATTTTTCAGGGTCAGGCGAAAAGGAGTTTTCATGCTCAGCGGTCCATGACGATGTCATTCAGTGTATACGCCCATTTCAGCTCTTCGTTTTTGATAAGAGGCTACATCGCTTCAATCTGGCCCAGTTGGACGGTTACGTAGCCGATGATCCTCGCGCCATCGTACTAAGGTTCGGGGCGTGCGTGCCACCATCGCGTTGATGCCACTTGCGCGCTCCGAAGTTCACGCTCAGGCCCGCACCTAAGGCGGACCGCTGGATCGCAATGGAAGAGAAATAAGCAATGACAAACGGTCGGCGCGTTTTCTTTGCGCTTGTAATTGCGACTAGCCTGATCTGCGGCGGCGTCCTTGGTTTGGCAGCATATGTCAATTACGGATTGGCCGAAAAGTCCCGACAGGTTCGGGCGGGCTTTCGTGAGTGGCCGCCGTGCCCAAGCTATCCAGACCCCAGACTAAATTGTTCCGATGAAGCCGACAAAGCTACGCCTGATAAACCCTAGTGCTGCAATCGGCCCTAAGCCGAAGACCGCCGAAGCCTTTGTCATGTCGGCTGATAGGGGCAGGCCGGACGCAGGTCCGTGTTCGCCCCTATCGCCGCTTGTGACCCGAAGCGGAACTGAGCAAGCAAACTTCGACCCGAGCTTCATATTGGGCGCTAATGCGATCTTTACCATGGCTGCGTCAGCACGGCCGCGTGGGCCAAACTGGAGGTGCGGCGGATCACAAGGAAGCATAAGTGATCAGCATGAGCAGCGGCATCCCAACCGGGAGAACTTGTCTTGGCTTCGTCTTACTGTGGAACGCAGTATTCTGCGTTGTGGCGATAGCTTGTTTTGTGCTTCTCGCAGCTGGTTACATCGTCACCGCGATCTTTACGCTCCTGCTCACCGCTTACGGGTTCTTCCGGCATTCCAAATCGATTGGCCGACGCGCAAGGCGGGGCATTCGGCGGCCCACGCCTGAGCTTCGCCGATGGCTATCGATCACCTCAGAGAGCCGAGACGTTATCGACGGCAGTTCTTGATGGTAGACGGCCGCTCTTGGCCTTAGGTTTCATCCGATGTTCGTACCAGCACTCTATCTTTCTCTCGCACTCCTTGGGGGAGCGTGTTCGCTCTATCTCACTGCCCGTGTGTTTCGTTCAGCGGTCCGCACAGGGACGGTCGAAGCGGGAGCAAGGCGGGTGTATGACCGAGTGGAACATCCCGAAGCGTTCTACGGCGTGCTCACTGCATGGGTGTTGATCGACGCGATGATGATCGTAAGCTCGTTTGTCTCTCTAGAGATATTGATCGAACAATTTCAATTATGAGGCCGCTGTCCCTTGGTCGATTGCTGTTAGTCTTGATGACTGCTTGTGGGCCCGTTGCTGACCTGCGTGACAAGCGTGCAGATGTCCGGTTTGTGGGGGTGGAGCGGACTAGGGCCTGATGGATTGCCGAGGTCGACTGTTGATCCAAAGCAGACGGTTTCAGCCAGTCGGTACGGTGAGCGATCCAAAGACGACATGCCGCATGGAGCTAACGCCGAAATTCGACGGACCATGGCAGCGAAGTGTAATTACCCAACGTCAGGTCGCATTAACTTCCACCCCTTACGACCGGACGGAGACGCGGAGCTTTCCGGTGTGGGATATTCGATGGTTTAGAGACCTAGTCTACTTATGGAGTACCGTAGCGTTACTCTCCTTTATTCCTGCCCTGATCCTTGGCGCAGCAATTGGACGGCTTGTGGGACGATGGTTTCTGTGCGTCCTTCTCAGCTATGCCGCCGCAATAGCGCTCCTCGCTCTTACGCGCGTGCACCAAGGCTTCCGCCACCCTCCAAATTTGATCGAGCTGCTTGCCTATTCCGCAGTATTTGCACTGCCACCGATTTTGGCCTTCGCATCTGTGGGATACCTGGTCGGACGCAAGCTCAAAGAGCGGCGCGATCTGAAATCCCACTGATTGGCGAGCAGCGTAATGGCCGCAATTGGCCCTCAGCCGAACTGCTTTTGAGCGGCCGCAAAGGCTGCTCTCAGAGGAAAACCGGACCTGACGAGGTGATCGGCCGGACCGCTGCTTGTGACCCGATGCGGACATTTTTACCTTTGAATTTATTCTTGAGTAACGAACCGATTGTACAACCTAATGTTGCGAAAGGGAGAGGCGACTGCTTTGCTTCGAGGTTTGGAGGAATGGTGAAAAGCTAACGACGGCGGTTGTGCCTGAAGGCGTGGTGTCCGTCATTTTGCACTGGGTAGGCAAAGGGCCGGACGCTTCATCAATCGCAGCTTCGTCAGCGGAAGCTATCCCGGGGATTAAGTGTGCGGTGGGTGGAATTGAAGGCGTTGCTTCGGTCGACTGGTACGAGACGGATCAGTTGAAGATCGGCGACGAACTCAGGGTACGCTTAATATCGTCCGATCAGTCCGATCCACCAATTCGATCACAAACGGTCCCGCGTGGTAACCCGGATTGGGTCAGAAAACACCGCCCAGAATGATTTCTGATATTGGCCCAAAGGGGTTTGAGTTTCAGGGGAAGTAGGGCGAGAGAGTTCGACAAGTGGCGGGAAAGCGATCTAAAGCGCCTGAAACGTCGGCAGATGTTCGCGGCATGCCCTTGTCGTGGTTCAATGCCGAGATAAAGCGCTGCTTACACGGGTATGAGACTGGCGGAACTAGCCAAGGGCGCAAAGCTTTCTTCAAGCGTTTAATCTGGACCGAGGCAGAACGCGAACGCAATCACGGCATCGCGGCTCCACGCCGCCGGTTTGGATCATAGTTTTCTCCAAAGGTCTTTCCGAGGAGAAGGGTTCTCGATTATTTCCGTTTATGGCCCTCAGCCGAACTGCCGTTGAGCGGTCGGAAAGGCCGCTCTCAGAGGAGAACCGGACCTGACGAGATGAGTGGCCGGACCGCCGCTTGTGACCCGAAGCAGACCTCGCCTGTGTCGGGTATAGTGGAAGGCTGCTCTTAGGTGTAATGGTGCGAGCATGAAATTCGACGAACTCAGGTCCATCGGACACAATATCGCGGACTCCTTGGCAAGCGGCATTGGGTTTCTTATCGGCATCTATCAAACGGACGTCTTTGGTGAGGCGCGCCGAAACCCTGAGCACTGCATTGTCGTCGATTTTTTGACCGGGGAAATTGTTGAGGGCAGAGCTTCGCGTTCTCTCGCAGATGCGATTGCCCTTTACGGAAAGGCGCTGCCCGATTTATGCGCAAAGCATCGCGGCTCTCCCAATATGTTCCGTGAGCTTACCGCGCGCTACTCAGTTGATACTCATGGTCCGCGGTTTGTCGTTACAGTCGAAGACTATAAAGGTCACCGAGCCGTCGATGAGTATGTAGGTGTTCTAGGACGGCGCATCAGAATTCTTGATCACCTAGGGCGGGTACGTCGCAAGCGCGATCCTGTTGTATCTCGCCGAGGAGTGCCATGACTGTTTCTGGCCCTTTTCGGACCTGACAGACCGGACTGACGAAGTCCGTTTATGGGGGCAAGGCAAACCTCGCCGATGCGGGCGTCGATTTCCGAAAATTACCCAAAGCAGTCATCGATTAGCGCACGAAACGCACGCCGAGGCGCACTGCTGCGAGGGTCGCTCACCTATGAAGCATATCACATCCGCTCCGGTCGCCGCGTGCTAGAGTTTTTGTAAACCGATACCTCGTCGCGGAGGTGCAGCGATGCCAAAAGATCATCCGAACAAGCGCGCAATCGTCATCGGCGCTAGCATGGGCGGTCTGCTAGCGGCTCGGGCCCTCGCCGATTACTTCGACGAAGTGACCGTAGTCGAACGCGATGCGCTCCCCGACGTGCATGAGCCCAGGAAGGGCGTTCCTCAAGGACGACATGCGCACGGCCTACTTGCCCGGGGACGAGAGGTGCTCGAGGAGTTGTTTCCAGGCTTCACCGAAGAAATGGTCGCGCAAGGCGCCACCTCTGGCGACATCGTCGATAAAGTTCTCTGGTTCAACCACGGCTTCTATTTGTGCAACTCGCCCAGCAAACTCTTCGGGCTCGCAATCAGCCGGCCGATGTTGGAGGGCAACGTGCGGCGCCGGCTGCTGCAACTTCCGAACGTTCGATTGCGGGAGCGCTGTGCTGTATTGGAGCCCGCGTTCGATGGGGCTCAGGGTCGGGTGACGGGTGTTAGGGTTCAATCCCAAGGCGGCTCGGACGTCGCTCAGATGATGAACGCCGACTTCGTGGTCGATGCAAGCGGGCGCGGTTCGTCCAGTCCGGCCTGGCTGGACGCGTGGGGCTACCCCAGGCCGCGGGAGGAGCTGATCAAGATCAACCTCGGCTACGTGACCCGGCAATACCGACGGCTGCCGGAACATTTGCGCGGCAAATCCGGCGCAATCATCGCAGCTTGCCCGCCGGATTGGCGCTTTGGCGTTATTCTTTCGCAGGAAGGTGACCGCTGGATCGTGACTTTGGGAGGCTACTTGGGCGACCACGCCCCGACAAATGATAACGGTTTTGTCGACTTTGCGCGAAGCTTGCAAAAGCCTGAGATATTCGATGTTGTCAGGGTTGCGGAGCCACTTTGCCCGCTCATGCCCTATCAGTTCAGTGCAAACCTGCGCCGGCACTACGAAGAGCTTTCCCGCTTCCCGGCGGGCTTTCTGGTGTTTGGCGATGCCTTATGCAGCTTCAATCCTGTCTACGGTCAGGGGATGACCGTTGCCTGCATGGAATCGCTGGCCTTGCGCGAATGCCTGGCGGCCGGCACGCAGGAAGTCGCTGGACGTTTCTTTGGGGCAGCCAGCCGACTCATCGATATCCCGTGGCAAATTGCCGTCGGTAGCGATCTTCAGCACCCGCGTGTCGAAGGCCAGCGCACGGCTCAGATACGCTTCATCAACTGGTACATCGCAAAATTCTATCGCGCCGCTCAGGATGATGCTGTGCTGGCCAGTAGATTTTTGGAGGTGGCAAACCTGATGCGGCTGCCTGCAGCATTGTTCGATCCGCAGATTGCATTTCGGGTGTGGAAAGGAAATCGGGCGCCAGCCCGAATGATCACGGTTCCCGTGGGAAGGACAACTTAGTCGGTTCCGCAAACGTAAATCCGTCACAGACCGACAACACCGTCTAGTGGGCCTTTGGTTCGGCCATTGGCCGGCTTCTTCCATAACAACTGATTTGCGAAATTCAGTCGATGCTCAACTCGTATGCAGCAGCGACGGGTCGAGCGCAGGCAGCCTCATCGGATCGAACGGCGCCAGATCGACGGTTTGTGCTGAGCCGTCAGCGATCAATTCGGCAATTGCTTCGCCTGTCGCTGGTGAGTTGAGGATACCCCAGACATTGTGCCCGGTAGCGACATAGAGCCCCTCGCTGCGCGGGACTTTGCCTATCAGCGGCAAGCCGTCCTGTGTGACCGGACGGAAACAGGCTTGCCGCGCTAGGATCCTTTCTGGGCGGAAGACCGGCGATAATCGTTCGGCGATGGCCTGCAGGCGACCGATGGCCTCTGAATCCGGCTTTACCGCGGCGGGGTCGATCGGCAGCGGGACCACGTCGGATAAAGCCGTAATATGGGTGCTGCCGTCTGCGCGCGGGAACACCTCAACGCTTACCATGTCTCCGGTCTCGTCGTGATAATCTAGAAATAGTGCGTGTGGAGGAACGTCTGCGCCGGTGTCGTAGACAAGGCTGGGACTGCGCTGCCCGAAAACGGCCGGCAAACTCATCCATTCGGCCGCCAGCAATGACCACGGTCCCATGGCGACAACGACGGCGTCTGACTCAATGATGTCGCCGTCAACTTCGACGCCCCGGACGGTCGTGGCGTAAGTATGCCTCACCACGCCAGTAACGCGCCCGCGGCGCAGTTCGGCGCCGCGCGCTTGGGCGGCGCGCATCATAGCGGAGGTGAACAAGCGGGGATGAACGATTGCCGTCGTCTCAGTGGTGCTTAATCGCGAAGCAATAACAACGCCGTTGGAGAGCCAATCGAGCTCCGAAGGTTTCTGGCGGCGCGGGTCGCGCTCGGAAGCGACGAAGCCGCTGTAAGCGGTCATGGGACGATAGCCCCAACCGTCGGCGATCTCCTGCGGCAAAGCCGCGTGCAGCTGGAAACTGCGTCGGGCCAGCGCATCTACCGGCGTGCCCGCGCACCAGTCGAGTGCCAGAAATCCGCCGGCCTTTCCAGATGCTGCTGCGGCTACATCAGTGCTCTCAACCACGATCACCTGGGCGCCGCGTCGGCTGAGGAAGTAGGCTGTGCAGGCACCCACTACGCCGCCGCCGCAAATCACAACCCGCATGGTCTCTCCGCTTTTAAGTTAACAAAACGCCGAGGAGGTCCGGATGCTAACGCGTCGGCTGCCCCTTTGTCTCCTTGCGCTTATCGACGGACCTTTGGATACAGACGTGTCCGCCGTCGGAACACGATGCTTGCGCAAGTGATCGCTGATCAAAGGGCCGACACCCGGGCGACTCTGGCGTGCAGTTCCAACGGTTTGGAACCAAGACTCAAAGGAGTAGCTGCATCTTCAGACTAATCACGCCGGTCGGCCGATGCCCATCACGTAGACTAGCTGGATGCTAACCGCAGTGCTCTATTCCGGTTCAGATCCCGAAATCCAGTTGCGGCTCCGTGTCGTTCTCGCCTTGCAGGGATGACAGCGACACGCCCAGAAGGCGCACCGCTTTTGAAAGGGGCATGGCGTCTTCCAGCAGGTCGATCGCTAGGCGCGCGAGATCGTCGCGGTTCCCAACAACCGCGGACACGGATCGGCTGCGCGTGATGATCTCGAAGTCGGCGAACTTCACTTTGAGCGTGACCGTTCTCCCCCGGGTGCCCGTCGACTGGCAGTGCCGCCAGACCTTGTCGATCAACGGTTTGAGCTCCGCCACCATCGCGTCGCATTCTCTGAGGTCGGCAGAGAACGTGTTCTCGGCCCCGACCGATTTGCGGATGCGATTGGCCCGTATAGGGCGTTCGTCGATGCCGCGTGAAATCCAGTAGTAGTAGGCGCCGGACTTGCCGAAGTTCTCCTGTAGGAACGCGAGGGACTGGTTGCGAATGTCGAGGCCGGTCCAAATCCCGAAGGCGTTGAATTTGGCGGCGGTTGCCGGCCCGATGCCGTGAAACTTCCCGACCGGCAGCGTCTCGACAAAGGCCGGCCCCATCTCCGGCGAGATGACATATTGGCCATTGGGTTTGCGATGATCGGAGGCGAGCTTCGCCAGGAACTTGTTGTAGGAGATGCCCGCCGACGCGTTCAGGCCGGTTTCAGCCTTGATCTTCTCGCGGATCCGCAGCGCGATGTCTCTGGCCAGCCGGATACCTTGCAAGTTTCCGGTGACGTCGAGGTAGGCCTCATCGAGCGAAAGCGGCTCGATGATTGGCGTGTGCTCGGCGAAGATCTCGCGAATCTGTCGACTGACCGCCTTGTAAACTTCGAAGCGTGGCTTGACGAAGATCAGATCCGGACACTGCCGTTTCGCGGTGACCGACGGCATGGACGAGCGAACGCCGTACTGGCGGGCTTCGTAGCTCGCGGCGGCGACGACGCCCCGCTCGGCCGAACCGCCCACCGCCACCGGCTTGCCCCGCAGTTCCGGATTATCGCGCTGCTCCACCGACGCGTAGAAGGCATCCATGTCGATATGGATGATCTTGCGGTGAGGCGCGGTCGAAACGCTGATTTCCGGATCGGGAGGGACCATGGGCGGATTGTACCGGGCACCGCAAGCCAAGTCGCGGCCAAGTCAGCCTCAATCCGGCGAGGGGCATTCAGGGCACGTGTCACCGATCGAGTCCAGTACCTCGGCGATCGCGATGGCAGCCGCTTGCGATGAAACGCCGGCCGGCGGATCCGTCCGAGCGATCTGGAATGCGCGGTTGCTGGCATGCGGGTCGGCGCGGTCCTGCATCCACCCGTGGTCCTCGCATTCGCAAATGGCGCCGGCCTCGCTGAGCACCGAAATCGCCCAGCCGCGGAGCGTCCGGATCGCTGGTTGCCTCTCCTTGGTCATCAGCATTCGAAATCGCTCCTACCGGGCGAATCCTCACGCCTCGCCGTCGTTCCGGGCTGCTAACACAGGTCAGAGATTCCGAATTGCATGACTATTACTTTTCCACGTGTTCCGTCCGCCCGTGCAAAAATGTCAGGCGGCCAGCGCGGGATCTTCCTTTTCGCCGGTCGCAACAATCTTCAGGGCCCCGTCCGGCAATGGCCGCTGGAGCGCCTTGGCCTCGTCCCAAGGGGCGCGCAGCCAGACATCGTACTCTTCCGTTGTGGTCAGGATCACCGGCATCGCCTTCGGATGGACGCGTTCCACCTCGGCGTTCGGCTTGCAGGTCAGGAAGGCGTAGACATCGATCGTGACTTCTCCTTCCTTGGCCTTCCGGATGCTGGTCCAGTTCGTCCAGAGGCCGGCGAACGCCTGCAGTGGGCGGCTTTCGTCCGGAGCGAACCATACCGGCACCTTCTTGCCATCGATCGTGTCGTACTCGCTGAATGATGTGAAGGGGACCAGGCAACGGTGCTCGGTCCCGAGCCACCGCTTCCAATGCGCGCTGCCCACGTTTCGGATGTTGGTGGTGCCGCTATCCGGTTCCATACGCAGCAATTCTTTGAAATCGACCGGCTTACCCTTCGCCTCGAGCTTCTGGGCTCGCTTCTTGGTGGCGTCCAGGAGCGCCTGCTGGGAGGATGGCATGCCCCATCGAGCCATGACGATCTCACGGCCCTCGGGTGCGTTGCGAACGATCGGGGCCGGATAGTCCGGAAAGATGCCGGGCATTGAAGGCAGGTTGCCAACGCGACTGTTGAGCGCGCTGAACAGGCGACGGATCGCGTCAACGTTCTTGGTCATCGAATAGAGATTGCACACGGTCAGTCCTCCGGAGGCACGTTGCGCGGCCGCTGGGTTAGTTGCAGCAGCGTCGCCGAGGGGCGCCGGCCCGCCTTGGCGCATTTCTGGCAGCGCAGCCTGCCGGCGAGATCATGAACGAAGGTTGTCGGTGGATGGGGCAGGGCAGCGAGATCGACTTGGCTCGGCGCCTTACAACGCGAGCACTCAATCTGGAGCCAAGGATAGCCGCCGTTTATAGCCTGGTCGACGGTCGGAGAGGGATCGATCGGTTCTCCGTCCGCCCACATCCGCTCGTTCCAGCTTTCAACCAGGAGCCGATCGGCTTGGCGTATCAGGGCATCCGCCTTGGCGCGCAGCTCGTCCGATTGCGAGGCCAAAATTCCTGTCATCGCTCGCGCCTTGCCAAGCTCCTTCTTTACGATCTCCTCCAGACAGAGGCGTGGGGTGATGCTTGGGAGCCATCCGAAACGACGCCGAGCTCAGACGGGCTCGAAGGCCGGCCAGCAGCCGTCTTCCTCGTAGCGACCAGTCCGGTTCTGGCAGGTGTTGTCTAGCAGTCGCTGCCCGACCTCCCTCCAACTGGCCTGCTGTCCGTACAGGCGGATGGCGTCCGCCTTCTGGATCTCGACGATGCGCTCGCATCTGCGGCAGTACACTCGCAGGACATGCTGCGGGATTTCGGAAAGGCGCTGCCCTGCGCTCGATCGTTCCGAACATCTGCTTTCGACTTCCGCATCGTTCAGAACGGCACGCCAATATTCGTCCGGCATCTCATCCTGCGGACCGAGAGGGGGTGTCACCACTGCCTTTCTGCCAATTGAAGCGGCCAGCTTTTCCGTTTGTTTAGGGGTGGGCATCCGCCAACTCGCGGGTCGATCATTCATGGCATAATTAGAACATATCAAGAACAAATGTCGAGTCCGACTAACGGAGGGCAGGGACGGATTTTTTCGGGTCGCGCGATCGGCCCTGTCCAATTAACAATTCCAAACAGGCCGGCGTGTCGGAACCAGCCTCTTTCGATCGTCTTGAATCCGAGCTGCCCCGAAACGGAGTTCTGCGTACATGGCCCCCCGCGCCAACTGGAAAGGCTTTCTGCGTCTATCCCTCGTCAGGTGTCCGGTGGCGCTGTATCCAGCCACCTCGGAGTCCGAGAAAATCTCGTTCAACCAACTCAATCGGCAGACCGGCCACCGCATCAAATACCTCAAGGTTGACGCGGACACCGGGGAGGAAGTGCCGAACGAGGATATCATCAAGGGTTACCAGCTCGAAAAAGACCAATTCATCGAGGTGACCAAGGAAGAGCTCGAAGAGGTCGCGCTGGAGTCCACGCGCACCATCGAGATTGACGAGTTCGTCGAGAAGTCCGAGATCGATCCCCGGTACCTGATCCGCCCCTACTATTTGCGTCCGGACGGAAAGGTCGGCCACGACGCCTTCGCGGTCATCCGCGAGACCATCCGCGAGATGAACAAGGTCGCGATCGGCCGTGTGGTGTTGACCAATCGCGAGCACATCATCGCGCTTGAGCCGCTGGACAAAGGGCTGCTCGGGACGCTCCTGCGATATCCCTACGAAGTGCGCTCCGAACAGGAGTATTTCGACGACATCCAGGACGTTAAAGTTACGAAGGACATGCTGGATCTCGCCAGGCATATCGTGAACCAGAAGTCTGGACGCTTCGAGCCGGAGAAGTTTGAGGATCAGTACGAAACGGCCCTGATCGATCTCATCAACCAGAAGCGTGCCGGCAAGCCGATCACGCCAAAGGAGCGACCGCGTGGCGAGAACGTGGTCGATCTGATGGAAGCGCTGCGACGAAGCGTCGGCGGGGCTGCGGCCGAAACGAAGGCCACGAAGAAGCCGGTGAAAAAGTCGCGCAAGGCGGCAGCCGGACAGAAGGAAATGTTGATGCCGATCGCCGGCAAAAAGCCCGAGGCGAAGAAGCCGGCAGCCAGGCCGCAGCGCAAGTCGGCCTGAACCCAGAGTAGGAGAGCCGCATGGATATGAAAGAAGCCTCGGCAATGACTGAAGCCTCCGGGCTTGTGAACGATCAAGACGGGATCACTGCGAGGCCAACCTCGTCGGATGCCGCAGCTCGCTGGACGGATTGGCTGCGCCAGGTGACCGTCAGGGCCCCGTTGCAGTCGCTCTTTGTCGCATTCCTGCTGGGCGTCTGGGTCGCACGCCGGCGCTAGAGACGGGCTGGGCCAAAACGCTTCATGGCAAGGAAGCTGAAAACCTTCCAGACCTCACTGGGTTTCTACGATTTGGCGATCGCTGCGCCTTCGATGAAGGCCGCTCTCGAAGCGTGGGGAGCCGGCAGCAATCTCTTTCATCAAGGCATCGCCAAGGAGACCGACGATCCGGACGTGGTCGCCGCGACGATGTCCAAGCCTGGCGTGGTGCTCAAGCGGCCGGCGGGATCGAGCGGGCGTTTTGCCGAGCACTCAGATCTACCCACCGAGCTGGGGTCCGGTGAGAACGGAGCTGGGCGTAAAAAGGACCGGCGGAAGCCGGCAAAGCGGGCTGCTCCCGAGATCAGCGAACGAGAGGCCCGAAATGCCGCAGCCGAATTCGAGAAGGAGCAGCGGCGCCGGGAAGCCGAGCGCCGGCGAGAAGAGGCCGCTCGGCAGAAGGATCGCGAACGTCGCGACAAGGCGACGGCGAAAGCGCAGGCGGCCCTGGACAAGGCCGAACGCGAGCACGCCGAAAGGGCCGCTTCTATCGAGGCAGAAATGGAGACGCTCGAGAAGCGATCACGGGCCGAAAACGATAGATGGGAACAGGAGAGAGAGCAGCTGCAAGCCGCGCTGCGGCGCGCGCGAAGCTAAAGGCAGGGACGGGCACTGCGGCCAGGTGTCCCGATCGGATCCAGCACGTTCAGGTCCCGGCGAAGGCTTGTTCCGGCGAGCTGCCGGCCGCGGAATCCCACCGAATTGGTCGAAAGCGCCTCGTTCTCGCTGCGGAGACGTGAAGAACCTCGCGTTCGGTGCTCGCTCCCTACATGCCGTGGCTCTCGAAAACCTTCCGGCAGGCGGACCCGAGCCTGCTCCGGTTCTGCTGGAGGCACTGCTGCACCGCCATGTCGTTGCCTAGCTGCTTCCTGCAGAGGCGCGAGGCATCGCGGGAGCAGGCCTTCTGCTCCTGGGGCGTGCCCATGTGGCCTTGCGCTAAGCTCGCCGAATTGTCCAATGCGAGCAACAAGGCGATCAAAACCAGCTTCCGCATTTTCAGTCCTTTCTTGCGTCGCACCGCGCCGCTGCCGAATTTCTACCGTTCCGACCTCATGTACGGATTCCGTTCGCTAACCTGCCGAATATCAAGTCCCTCTCGCGTACCCGCTTGTCGGGCCAAAGCCGCGCCCGGGCTGCGCGCCTCATCCGTACCAAGTCTTTCCAGATGGAACGAGCCCGTCACTAGCAGTACGGCGGAGAGGGTGATCGCCAGCATCGCGGTTGCCAGTTCTAGTTGATCGCTCATCGGCATCCTCTTCGGGACAGGATCAATGCGCGATGACCGAGCACGTTCCCGTTCATGTAGGAGGCGAACTCAACTTCGGTTCAGCGCGTTCAACTGAAGAGGAGAGATCTGGTGATGGCGCACCCGTTCTATACCATCGGCCATGGCACACGGCCGCTCGCTGAATTCGTTTGCCTCTTGCAAAGCGTCGAGGTGACCCTGCTTGGAGATGTGCGCACCGTGCCGCGTTCCCGGACCAAACCACAATACAATCGGGAGGCACTGCCGGATTCTCTGCGGCCGCACGGAATAAGCTATGAGCACATGGCCGCGCTGGGGGGCCTGCGCAGCCGCGTGCGGGAGGTGGCGCCCACCATTAATGAGTTCTGGACGAATGAGAGTTTTCACAACTATGCCGACTACGCGATGGGCGAACGCTTCCGTGAAGGGCTTGCGCATTTGCGCTGCCTCGGCGAGACGCAGTGCTGCGCCATCATGTGCGCCGAAACGGTGTGGTGGCGCTGCCACCGGCGAATCATCACCGACTATCTGCTGGCCGCCGGGGAGCAGGTGTTTCATATCCTTTCGGCGGAGAAGATAGAGCCGGCGGTCATCAACGAAGTGGCTTGGCCGCTGCGCAGCGATCTCCTGGTCTATCCGGCCGACCGGCCCGCCACAGCCTGACCTGTTCGCCGGCTAACCTCCATGATCGCAGCGCGCCGCCTTCAAGTTTGCGCCCTACGGCAATCATCGCTCGGGTATGCGACGTCCGCCCGATCACCCCGGCTCTGCCTAGGCGAGCGCCCTTCCAACTCAAGCTCCAAGCTGGATGACGATGCCGGCGAGCATCGCTACGGTGAGTTCGCAGCTTAGCCGAGACGTCGGGGCTGCCGGAAATAATAGCTGTCGGGAGTAAACCTATTGGCAACCGCACGTACCTCCCGTTCACAGCTCTCCAATGCGATCTTCTGAGCAAGCATCACGTCACCTAATGGGAGAGAGCCGATTGGCATAAAGCACAGCCCTTCCTGTCGGCGGCCTTTTTCATCGACCTCGCACACGTTCACCGATGCTCCAGCATGGATCCTATAACGTTTCTTGCTATCGCCACCCGTCACCTCGAAGTAGCCTCGTGCGGCGAATTGCTTTAGCTGCTCTGGAGACAGACACCTCCGCAGAAGAATCAGCGACCTTCCTTCAGGGGTGTTCTCCGCGCCGTGTTTTATGAACAGGGCTCTGATGGCTCTTACACGCGAGCGATTCTGAGGCAATATCGACCCAAAGCCGAACACGGACAAACAGTCAGCCACCGATCAGGCGCGGATAGAACAACGTCTCTTCAGCAGTCCCGTCAAAACTTTTGACGGCCCGGCATTCACCCGGTCCGAGGCGCACGGCCGCAGTAAAGCCCGCGCCAGTCAATTCCATAAATCGCTTTTCTGCTGACGCTAGCTCTGTCGCGTCACTGTGATTAAAGAAGAACCGTGTGTCACCTGATTGATCCATCACAATCTGTGCTGCCATAATGCACCCGTTCGAGGCTGGTTGATCACATGCTGCATTTTCGTTTGTACTACAAAGGTGAGACCGGTCTGTTCGTTCCTATTAGAAGTTTCCTGAGAAGGCATGCGAGGGGCCAGAGCTCTACGCGAGCTAAAACAACCGCTTGCCTATCCAGCATCGACGGTAGTTGTTCATGAACCTTACAGGGGGACTTTCGCGTTGCTCTTGGGGCGACAAAGAACCAGAAGAGGGAAAAAGATGTACATCCGTAGAGCAATCTTAGCTGCTGCAAGCGCGCTGGCCATGGCCTGCCCAGCAGCGGCCTCCGATCTGCCCGTAGCTCCCTATGGCGGCGGTCCAACCTATGAGCGTGAAACTCATACGTACGAGAGCACCAGAACCGGGCCCCGCGTCGTTGTAGCGGAGCCGGGGCCCGTCACCACCGATACAGTCATCGTTCGCCGGCCCGTCGTTGTGCCGCCGCCGCGTGTCGTAGTCGAAGAATACCCTGTGTATGCTGCACCGCGAGTGTACGCTGCGCCTCCCGTATATGCGTACGTTGGTCCCAGGTGGCGTCACGGGTGGGGCCATCGCCATTTCCATGGCGGATGGTGAGTTCAATAATGTTAGGACGGACACCTGAGGAAGGCGACCGGCGCTTGAAAGCGTTTCGGTAGGCGCCATTGCCAGTGAGTACCGAAGCGCACGCGGGAAATTACAGTCCAGATCAGGATCAATCGCGGTCATCCGCGAGGTTCGTTCGAACTGCCGCCGCTGGCTCAACCCCAGCGGTGGCGATCTCGTGGGTCGTGTTGCGTATCCCTTTCTTTCGTCCAAATGGAGCCAGCCACATTCGCCACTGCAAGCCGCGCTTGCGATGGACCCGAGGGTAAGCAGACCCTCCGCCAGGCGGACGCCGTGAACGGCACGTGGACAAAGGGCGTGATATCGCCTTTGGTAGCGGAAGCCTTGCTGCAGCGCATGCTCGACAGGATCGGACGAAACTTTTTCGCCAAAGGGCCAGCGGTAGCATTCCTGCGGCTATGAACGCAGGTGTGCCTGAAACTTCAGCCCCTCACGTCCGTTGACTCCCCGGCCATTTGGCCCTTGTACCCTGTTGCGTTGGAGTTTCCGGTGCCGGCATCCCGAGCATACTGGAAGGGCTATCTGAAACTGTCCTTCGTGTCGTGCCCTATCGCGCTCTACCCCGCAATCTCGGCGGCGGAGCGGATCTCCTTTCGTCAGGTCAACCGGCGAACAGGCTATCGCCTCAAACAGAAGCTCATCGATTCCGTTACGGGAGAAGCCGTAGACGCTGCCGAAAAGGCGCGCGGCTATGAGGTCGGCGAGAACGCGTTTCTACTGGTCGAGGACCGAGATCTTGAGCAGGCGCGATCTCAGCGACGGGCGCCAGGGGAGGTGGAGCTCGTCACGCCGCCTCACCGTGAAAGCCCGCCAACCGTCCCCGCCAACCTCTACGACGAGGCCGCCAAAGAGGGCGCCGGCGACTATGATGATGAAGAGGAGGCGCACGAGGAAGCCGTCACTTTCCAACGGCCGAAGAATACGCGCACAATCGAAATCGAGCATTTCCTTCCGGCCGGGCAGATCGATGCGCGGTATTTCGAAAAGCCGTACTACATCCTGCCTCGCGAGGAGATCAGCCAGGAATCTTTTGCGGTGATCCGAGATGCAATGAGCCGGGAGGCCGTTAGCGGCTTGGCTCGCATCGTGCTGTCCTCACGCGAGCGGCCGTTTCTGCTTGAGCCGATGGGCCGAGGCCTTCGCGGCGTAACGCTGCGCTTCGCGCACGAGGTACGAAACGACTCGGAATATTTTAGCGAGATTCCCGAGATGAAGCTTCCGCCCGAAATGATGAAGCTGGCGCAGCACATCATCCGGACAAAATCGGCCGATTTCGATCCCAGTATGCTGAAAGATCACTATCGCAGCGCGCTCGTGCGAATCCTGCGTAAAAAGCAGGCGAAACGCCCTGCGAAGATACCTACAGTCAAACCCTCACGCGAGAACGTCGTCAACCTTATGGATGCGCTCCGGCGAAGCCTCGCGGCGGAGCGCTCGCCAAAGCCTGCTACCCGTGGCCGCTCCGGAAAGCCGGCCACTGCGGGGCGCGACGCGCGCCGGCGCAGAACCGGTACCAAATGCGATCATGCGTGACAGCCGATCTCTTGGGCCAGAGCTCACCTGCGGCTTGTCTGATCTCGGAATCAGGCCGGCAGCTTGGCTCGCTACGCTTCCTTAGGAACCGCCCCCCGTCAGGAAAGTTCATCCCCAGGAGGTGCGTATTGCTAGTCGATTCACCCGACGCTGCGCAGACGATCGTCGACCCGCGGGATGCGGCCGAATCTGTTGGCTTAAGATACGTGTCCGACGAACGGCCCGGAATTCGACGCAAGAAGGCGGGCACGGGGTTCAGCTATGTACGACCCGACGGCTCGAAGCTGACCGGATCAGACGCGCTGAAGCGGATCAAGGCCATCGCGATCCCGCCAGCATGGACCGACGTGTGGATCTGCCCGTCTCCAGATGGCCATATTCAAGCAACCGGCCGAGACGCGAAAGGGCGTAAGCAATATCGCTACCATGCCCGGTTCCGCGAAGTGCGCGAGAGCACAAAGTATGAGCGGGTGGTCGCTTTTGCAGACGCACTTCCTTCCATTCGGGAAACAGTGCGCGAGCACATGGCATTGCGCGGCCTGCCGCGTGAAAAAGTTCTGGCAACGGTCGTGCATCTCCTGGAGACCACCTTGATCCGCGTAGGCAATGACGATTATGCCCGACAGAACAATAGCTACGGTCTGACGACGTTGAAGAACCGGCACGCGGCGGTCGAGGGAAACGAGGTTCGTTTTCGATTCACGGGCAAAGGTGGCAAACAATGGTCGCTGCGCATACGAGACCGGCGCATCGCCAAGATCATCAAGGCATGTCAGGAGCTCCCTGGACAGGAACTCCTTCAATACATCGATGAGCAAGGTAATTGCCAGGACGTCACGTCGACCGACGTGAACGATTATCTCAAGGCAATCACTGGAAAAGATATCACCGCAAAGGATTTCCGAACCTGGGCGGGAACGGTGCTGGCCGCCATGACACTGAGCGAACTTCAGAGCTTCGACAACGCCGCACAGGCCAAGCGCAATCTGCGCAGTGCAATCGAAAAAGTCTCCGCGCGGCTCGGCAACACACCTACGATCTGCAGGAAGTGCTACATCCACCCGGAGGTACTTAACTCTTATATGGATGGAAATTTGGTCCTTGAGATCAAGTCAAAAGTCGAGAATGAGCTTCGGAGCGCCGTCGAGAATATGAAACCGGAGGAAGCAGCCGTGCTCGCGCTACTCCGCGGCAGGCTCGCCAGACAAGCAGAGCGGTCGGAACGGACCGATCTCACAGAATCGCCCAGCAAGCGGCGGGCGCACGCTGCTTGAGTTGGACCGTAGTCAGCGAAAAGTTCTCCATGCACGTGTCCTGACATATGGGTGGGAGAGAGATCGCTTACCGACGGCGCTTCAGATGTTTCATAAGCTGTGGCAGGCTCATAGCGTTCAATACCCGATCCGCTGGTACGCCGCCTTTGCGAGCCATCTCGACGCCCCAGTGCATATGATCCAGCTCTGCGATCGAGTGAGCATCCGGATTGATGCTCAACATGCAACCAAAATCGAGTGCAGCCTGGTCCATCGCCAGTCGAGATCGAGCCTCCAGGGATGGGCGTTTATTTCGACAGCCACGCCGTATCTTGCGCAGGCGCGCAGTACCTTTTCGATATCGATGTCGTAGCCCGGACGACGCATCAGCTGGGCGTCCGGTCATATGACCCAGGATCGTGGTGCGTGGATTCGAGATCGCGCGGAGTAGGCGGGCGGTCTGCTCTTTCTTATCCAGCTTGAAGCGACCATCGATACTTGCGACCACGAAGTCAAACATACTCAGAATTTCATCCGGGTAGTCCAGGGAGCCGTCGGCTAAGACATCGGACTCGATGCCCTTGAGGATCCGGAATTCCTTGCCGAAGCTTTTGTTGAGCCGGTCGGCTTCGCGGTGCTGTGCGTCGATCTCCTCAGGTGAGAGTCCGCCTGCGTAATGCGCTGACTGCGAGTGATCAGCCACGCCGAAATATTGAAAGCCCCGCTTGCGAGTGGCGCTCGCCATTGCCTCAAGCGTCTCGGTGCCGTCAGAGGCATTGGTATGACAGTGCAGGATCCCACGCAGATCGTGGTCGGCGACTAATTTCGGGAGCATACCTCTCAGCGCATTCTCTATTTCGCCGCGCCCTTCGCGAAGCTCCGGCTCGACAAATGGAAGGCCGAGCGCACCATATATTTCTTCTTCCTTCGCAGCCAGCAGGCGCCGACCCTTTCTAAGCCCGTCCGCCTCAAGCTTCATCCCCTTATCCTCGGCAAGCACCCGAAGCTGCTCGAGGTGATCCCTTGATCCTGTTGCGTGAAGCAGGATCGCGCCGAAGTGCTTCCGGTCCGTGAAGTGCACCGTGAGCCTGTCCGACCCCAGAGCAGTAGGCCCGCCCTCCACATCGGGCGCTTCGGCGACGAGAGCGAGATCGCCCACCAGTTCACACCCGCGCCTGAAATCGCCCGCGATAGTGACATGCTTCAGGCCGAGCCGGGCCTGTTGAAGCGATGCCTCCGCGTGCTCAAGGAGGGCGGCTGCGCGGTGCAGATGCAGCCGACCTTCTCCGCTCTTCGCGATGGTCAGGTTCTGCAGGATCTTCGTCTGCAAAGAGGCGCCGAGTCCCTTCGCCTTCTTGATGCGATCGTCTTTGGCCGCGGCCTCAAGTTCCGCAAGGGAGGTAATGCCGAGATCCTTGTAAAGTCGAACCACCTTCTCGGGTCGCAAGCCCGGTACCGTCAGGATCTCAAGGACGCCCGCCGGGATCTCCTTGCGCAGCTTCTCCAGGCTTGGATGCGCGCCCGTCCGATACAGCTTTGTGATAATGTCGGCGTTAGCTTCTCCCACGCCAGGGATTTCGGTGAGGCGACCCTCGTCGACGAGCACATGGAGAGGGACCGGAGTGCGGAAAGACTGTCCGCCGCACGGGAGTAGGCCTTTGCACGATATGGATTGCCGCCGCGCAAAGCGGTTCGCTGCGCATACTCCCGCAGCAGCCTTGCGACCGTCTGGCCGTCGGCAACCATCACTCACCTCGTCTTCCGCCGGACACCTCCATTCCGCGGCGGACCCAATTCTTCGCTTGCGCAGCTTCCCTTGACAAATTTGCCGAGCCCATCAATCGAGCGATTTCTCGAGCTTTTGTGCCGCCCGAAAGTCATCCATCTGATGTAGGTTCGGGCCGTACGCGGCTTCCTTCGTCAGAAGGTGATAGATTCTTGCTGCGACGATCTGAAGTTGCCTCATCCGCCCGACGGGCATTGCCCGAGCCTTGCAAATGGCTCGGACAGCATGGGCCCGGAAATAATGAAACGCGTCAGACATACGGATCCAACGTCGATCGGGGATTTTTGTTCTTCCGGCCGCCGCGCCAGGAACCCCCCGGAGATCACCTGGTTGAAAGGCATGACAAGAGTTCTTTACGAAAGTGCCAACGGCGACGTCTGGCGGCTGGTCCGCGATACGCAATCGGGTGTCGCGAAGGTGGAGCACGAGCCGAATGCCAGCTCCGGGGGACGCGCGTCCCTGATCGAAATCGGAAAATTCCTTCGAGTTGGCGCCAACGGTCCCGAACAGCAGGCTTTACTCCAGTTGATCGGCACCCTGGTCGACGACTGACAAGCGTCAGGAAGGCTCGGCGGCGTTGCCGGGAACGGTTTCAGAATTGGCCGGTTTTGGATAGCGGTGTGAACTAGATCCAACGCAGCCTCACCGCGAACATGTTCTTCTTTTTCTCGAACCGTCTGGGCTGTTTAGGTTCGCTGCTGATCTCGGCCCTCGTCACGGTCGCACTGCTCTTCATGTTGGGGCTGCTGCGTTTCTGAACGGGCGTTTGCAACGCGCAAAATGTATCGAGAGTGTTGAACATTTCTCACTGAGGGCCCGCCAAGAAGATCCAGACCGTGCGAGGAGAAGATGTTCTTTACGATCACGCTGGCCGGTACGGCTAAGCAAGACCAACAACACGGCCCGAGTGATCAATAGAAAGTCTACTTGGTCCGGTGGCAGGTTTCGTCTGCTAGTGAGGGGGATCGATGGGGACCCAAGCAACCCGCTCGCCGTCCTCGTCCGTAACCAAAATCGCGAAACTGCGATTTCTAAGTTGCGGACGATCTTCCCATAGCCGTTGCGCGATCTGTTTCGCCACTCTTTGTGCAGTATCATTATCGGGGAGCCACTGACCACCCTCGTCAGCGACAGTCTTCGAGTCTACCAAATCAAAGTGGTAACGTGGCATAGAGGATTGTTCTTGCTCGGAGAGTGAGACGTCGGAGGGTATGTTTGCTCCGAATTGCGGGATGTGGGGCGGATGCTGATCCGAGTCCATAACAAATGTTGCCCCTGACGTGCGCAGCGACCGAATATGGTCTTCCGAGATGGAGAAATTCGCATCCGATGGTCGCGTTGAAGTCGCGACTTTCGACCGCTGGAGTGCATTGTCAGCTGAGGGGGCTTTATCTATCCGGCTCTGAAATGAGTTGATAAGGGATCCTACGTACCGGCGACCAGGCTGCGACCCAGGTAGATCTTCCGACGACAGAGCCGTCGAATAGCCGCGGTGACCTTTACGCCGACAAACGGGCTCATCGAGGCTGGAAGAGACTCTCGATGAGCCCACGAACGCGGCGCCGCTGCTTGCTCTAACCGTCTGTGCGCTTTCGGACATTTCCGCTGAAGCAGTCGCACTGTGGCAATGCAGTCGCATCAAAGATGTCTTTACTTGAGTCTTGCAGTCTCTTTCGAAATCGCTCCTTCGGGAAGTGACCGACTTTCCTGTGGCGGCAACACCTTCGGTTCTCTCTTTCTCGGAAAGCAGGTCGCACCCTGTCGTTGGCGAGGACAAAGGTCGTCCTACCTGCTCGAGGTCTTCTTTGAGGTCAATGACTTCGCGGTCTCTAGGTGCTTCTGCAGGACTGGGATATTCCCCTTCGCGTACTCCCCAGCAGGATCGGCGCTTTTTGACGCTTTAGTGTACTCTGCAATATCCTTCTGATGGTCGGCGACCATATGAGTTGCGAAATCGCGATCGAACTGTGGCCCAGACATTTTTGACATGTTTTCGTAGTCAGCCTTCTGCTTGGCATTTGGGCCGTCCGGCGGCGTCACGCCCATCGACTTTGCAACATCGATGGCCTTCTCATTTGCTGCTGTGTGATCGGCTTGCAGCATCTTGCCGAAGCTCTTCACATCGTCGCTCTGGCCGTTCTGTTGAGCCAGCTTCCCCATGTCGACTTCGGCGTAGTTGCCTTGAATGGCTTTCTTCAGGAAGGACTGGTTGGCCTTTTCCGCAGCGGAGGCGGAAGTTGCAAGAAGCAGCATCAGAAAAGTGACTGTTGCAATCTTCATGAGACGTATCCTTGTGATTGTTAGTGTGGCCGTCAAATAAAGATCGTCGAGGGTCGTTCCACTCTTGCGTGCCGGGCTGTATCAAGACCTGCTGATGATGCCCCATAACCCTGGGCGTTGCGGCAGTGACGCGGGAACTTGCTCGAATGAAGAGGGTTCTTCCTGACCGAAGGCCCTTTTGCCAGCGAGCGCGTGATCTGGAGCGTGCCGCGCAGAGAAATCATGGTTACCAACTGAAGAGGCCGACAGAAGCCCGGCTGGACACATGTGTGCCCCGCCGCGGTACGGGAGGTTCGCATGTGCGATTTGTGCCGCGAGCTGGACTATAAGATTGAAGCGTGTCGCAGATTAGAGAGCTCAACCAATGACGAGCTAACGCGCGAAGCTGTCGCTGACCTCATTAGGAAATACGAGGAAGAGAAGGCTAAGCTTCATCCAGACCAGTTTGGCGAAGCGTCGCGAAGTTGACTTAGTTCGCAGCGTCCCATGCTGCGTAAGTTGGCGGCGCGGCTGCGAACGCCTTTAGCTCATGGGTACGCCGGCCGTAGCGTTCGCTGTAAAATGTAGCGGATAGCTTCGGATCCCCTCCAAACCCGACAACGCCTAGCATCGAAGAGCTATAAACTCTTTGGATCGTTAAAATGCGAAAGTTTGAAAGAGCCGCTTCGAACCCGAGCGACTCGTGGCTGGCTGGAACCAAAGCATGGATGGTGCTTTTACTGCTTAGGTGAAAGCGGCCGTCGCACGGATGCGGCCGGGATTATTCATGAGCAAGCTCAAGGTTGAGAAGCTGGCCCTGACGGCTGCAAGCCTTCGGCATTCCCCGGTGCTGGAAGGTAAGCCCTTTCCGCTTGGAGCGACCTGGGACGGCCTTGGAGTTAATTTCGCGCTCTTTTCGGCTCATGCGACGAAAGTCGAGCTCTGCCTGTTCGATGATGGTGGGAAGAAAGAGATCGAACGCATCGAGCTGCCCGAATACACCGATGAAGTCTGGCACGGTTACATACCGACCGCACGTCCTGGTACAGTCTACGCCTACCGGGTCCACGGCCCTTACGAGCCAGATGCGGGGCACCGTTTCAATCCCAACAAGCTGGTGATTGATCCTTACGCGAAGCAGCTTGTGGGCGCGCTGCGCTGGGGGCCGGAATTATTCGGTTATGAGCTCGGTCACTCAGAAAAAGACAAGTCCTTCGATTCACGCGATAGCGCGCGCCTTATGCAAAAATGTCGTGTGATCGACCCCGCCTTCACCTGGGGCCGTGCGGCAAAGCCTGAGGTGTCCTGGGATCGCACCACCTTTTATGAGATGCATGTCAAAGGCTTTACCCAAAGCCATCCGCTTGTGCCGGAAGGCGACCGCGGGACCTTCGCCGGACTTTGCGATCCGCATATCCCTGCCTATCTTCGTGCGCTTGGAATCACGAGCGCTGAATTTCTACCTATCCATGCTTTTGTGGATGATAGTTACCTGGCGGATAAGGGCCTGCGAAATTATTGGGGTTATAATTCGCTTGCGTTTTTCGCGCCCGAGCCGCGCTACCTCAAGACGCCGTTTGCGAATGAGTTCAAGGAAGCCGTCAATCAATTCCATGCCCATGGGATCGAGGTGATTCTTGACGTTGTCTACAATCACACTGCCGAAGGCAACGAACTCGGGCCAACGCTGTCCTTCAAGGGCATCGATAATGCGAGCTATTATCGCCTGCTTCCGGATCAAAAACGCTATTACATCAATGATACCGGCACTGGAAATACGGTAAACCTGTCGCACCCGCGCGTGCTCCAGATGGTCGCGGACAGCCTACGGTACTGGGCGACCGAAATGCGCGTGGATGGCTTCCGCTTCGACCTTGCAACCATTCTCGCGAGGGAGCCCTACGGCTTCGATGAAGGCGGCGGCTTTTTAGATGCCTGCCGGCAGGACCCGGTCCTTTCGTCAGTCAAGCTGATCGCCGAGCCCTGGGATATAGGACCGGGCGGCTATCAGGTCGGCCAATTTCCCCCTGGATGGGCGGAATGGAATGATAAATTCCGGGATGCGGTGCGGCGCTTTTGGAAAGGAGATGAAGGCATGGCGCCCGAATTTGCGCGGCGCATCACCGCATCGGGCGACCTCTTCAACAAGCGGGGCCGCAGGCCATGGTCGTCGATCAACTTCGTTACGGCGCATGACGGGTTCACTTTAAACGATGTCGTTTCCTATAATGATAAACACAACGAGGACAACGGCGAAGATAATCGCGACGGACACTCGGACAATCACTCCTGGAATCACGGCGCGGAAGGGCCGACCTCTGATCCAGAGATCACCAAGCTTCGCGAGCAGCAAAAACGCAATCTTCTCGCGACGATGCTGCTGTCGCACGGGACCCCGATGATCCTCGCGGGTGACGAGTTTGGTCACACCCAGCGTGGCAACAACAATGCCTATGCCCAGGACAATGATACCACGTGGCTAAACTGGCTCGGGATTTCGGCCGAAGGCCGGGCCTTGCGCGAATTCGTCCGCAAGTTGATCGCGACACGGCAGGCCTTTCCAATCCTGCATCGTTCAAGGTTTGTCATCGGCAACGTCAATGAAGATTTGGACGTCAAGGACGTAAGCTGGCTCGCTCCGAGCGGCCGGGAGATGACAACCGAGGATTGGGACAATCCGGCCACGCGATGTTTCGGTATGCTGCTTGACGGAAGAGCGCAAGAAACCGGCGTCAAACGGCATGGCTCGGATGCGACGCTGCTGCTTATTTATAACGCGCATCATGATTTAGTGGAATTCGTGTTGCCCGAAGTGCCACAGGGCCGGGCCTGGGCCGGGCTCATTGATACGCATGCACCCGATGTGACGGTGACGGTTTATCCTTTTGGTCACCGCCTAAACGCCGCTGGTCGATCAATGCTGGCGCTCGGCCTCGCGACGGAAGAGACCATGACGCGACGGCTCCGCCAGGGGCTTAGTGCCATCATGGACATTGCCGAGTTTCCACTTACGGTCTAGCCCGCGCCTCCTTCCTCGAGAACGCGCAGGACGCCTTGCAATGGAACGGAAATCCAAGCCGGCCGGTAGGAAAGCTCATATTCGACCTCATAGAGCGCCTTTTCGAGCAAAAAGAAGTTTAACATCGATTTCGTATCTTCGACGCGGTCGGGCCACAGCACCGAGGCGCCCATCGCTTCCTGGTAAGCGCTCAGAAAGCCGTCTGTGGACTGTTGGCGCCAAGTGAGTAGCGCTCGAGACGTCGGCGGGTTGAGTTTTTCTGATTTCTGCCTTTGCTGCCTCGAGGCCATGGCGGCGTAATCCAGTGAGCGCAACACACCTGCGACATCTCGCGCAGCGGGAGCCTTGCGCCTCCGCTCTGCCAAGGGTCGGCTGGGCTCGCCCTCGAAGTCAATGATGACTGCGTCCTCATTGGCTACAAGTATCTGGCCCAAATGCAAATCGCCGTGATGGCGTATCTTGCAGCGGCCCAGCGAAGGACGGATGAGGTCAGCTGCGTAATCATGCAGTCTGGGTTTGAACTGAAGCAGGCGCTCCATGAGAGGGCGGTCGTCCATATCCAGCGACGATCCCTTCAGCCTCTCAAAGATGCGAGCCGAGCGCTCCATGACATCGCCGATCCAGAAATCGAGATCACCTTCGTCGATCGGCTCAGGCTTGAACGAAAGTACATCATCGCGGCTTGCCAAGGAGCGATGCATCTCCGCCACACGACATCCCAGACGCCGTACCCACTGGAGGTAATCCCGCCGTGCGGTGATCGCGCTGTCGCGTTCTTCAGAGCCTTCCGCAATTGAATCGAGGTAAATGCTGAGGCGCTCGGCCGACCAGGTCCAGGCATCACCGCGGTTCGGCACAAATGCGTGGACGATACCAAGGGCATAACTCGTGGAAGTATGAGCAGCCTCGAGGTGGCCGAGCAGCGCAGGCGTATGCGGAAAATTCGCCGCCTCGGTCAGAAAGTGTCCCATTTCCACTTCGGGGTTTTGGCCGGGCTCGATTTGGCGATACAGCTTGACCACATAGTCCTGGTCAACCAGCGCCGTACTGTTGGATTGCTCGCCGGCAATGGCGCGGATCCGGGATGGAGTGTTCGGTGGCTGGCTCCCGAGTTTGCTTGTGGGCTTGAAGTCGAGCCGCCAACCCGAGCCGGCAATGGAAGCTTCCCGCCGAAGGTGATCAAGGAGCCGTAGGATGAAAGCCGGGTTCGCAGCGACGTCGCACAGCAGTCCTTCACGATCGCCTTGATGCAAGCGAGCCACGATGGATTTGTCCAGCTCGGGACCCGCTTCAGCGGACCAGTCGACCCGTAATGGCAGGAAATAGCGGGCACGATGGTTGATCTCGATAATGACGAAGGTGGTTGAATCCGCGGCGAAAGGAAGGCTTGCAATGATCTTTGGCTTTATCCGCCGTTCAGAGTTGCCGGGGAACCACCTGGCTTTGGCGAGATAGGTCGGAAGAAACCGTCTTTCGAGAGCTGCGGTTACCTCGCTACTTGCCACCCATGAAGAACCTTCCGGTATTTCCAAAAATGCGAGGCGTTCACCGGCCGTGCCCATCTCCGTTAGCCCAAGCACCGAAAAAGCAGCACGGGATCGTGCACGGGATCAATCCAAAGCCGCATACCGCCATGGGTGACGGGCGAGGTCGGACCAGATTTCAGGTTTTCGAGCGCGGTCACCGGCTTCAAGTCGCCGCTGCCTAGCCGCACCTGCACATCACCGAGTGGAAGCCAGAATTCGCGGAAACCGCCCGTCAACGAGATGATCGTCACAACCACGTTTGTCTGATCGGCGGAATGCTTGACGTAGGCGATGACTGAGTTGTCCTCCACGGGCAGGAACCGGATCGCGGAGGTCTGTTGCAGTGCCGGATTTTCGCGCCGGATGCGATTGATCTGGGCGATATAGGGCTTGATATTTCCGGGCTTGTTCCAGTCGCGGCATTTCAGTTCGTATTTTTCGGAATTAAAATATTCCTCGCGGCCCGGTATCGGCTCATGCTCAAGAAGTTCGAAACCGTTATAGATGCCGTAGTTGCTCGACAATGTCGCAGCCAGCGCAAGCCGCGTCTTGAACATCCATGGCTCGCCGCGCTGAAGGTGGTACGGCAGGATGTCGGGCGTGCTAACAAAGAAATTGGGACGATAAAACTCGCGCTCAGGGTAGCCGGCGAGCTCGTTCACATATTGCTCGATCTCCCATCTTTCCGTGCGCCACGTAAAGTAGGTATAGGACTGCGTGAAGCCGAGCTTGGCAAGCCCCTTCATCACTTTGGGCCTGGTGAATGCCTCCGAGAGGAAAAGCACGTCAGGATCTCGCGCTTGCACCTCCTTGATCAGCCATTCCCAAAATCGAAAGGGCTTGGTGTGGGGGTTGTCGACACGAAAGATCTTGACGCCTTGCGAGACCCAGAACAGGACGACATCGCGCAACGCTCGGCATAACCCTTCAGCATCGTCCGACTCGAAATCGACATTCACGATATCTTCGTATTTCTTTGGGGGGTTCTCCGCGTATTTCATCGAGCCGTCTGGACGGCGTTTGAACCATTCCGGATGCTGCTTGAGCCAGGGGTGATCCGGTGAACATTGGATAGCGAAGTCGAGCGCAACCTCCATGCCGGTGGCCGCACATGCCGCAACAAACCGCCTAAATTCATTCAGGCTTCCGAGCTCCGGATGAATGGCATCGTGTCCGCCCTCATCTGAGCCAATCGCGTAAAAGCTCCCCGGGTCACCATCGTCAGCTTTGAGCGAATTGTTGCGTCCCTTGCGGTTCGTGCGTCCAATCGGGTGGATGGGCGTCAAATAGATGACATCGAAGCCCATGGCCTGGATGTCGGGAAGACGATTGATGCAATCGTTCCAGGTACCATGTTGTCCTGGCTGAGGGCTTTGGCTGCGAGGCACCATTTCGTACCAGGAGCTGCAGCGGGCCTTGGGCCTATCGACGACGAGCGACAGCGGCTTCGATCGGGTGAGATCCGGCCGATCTTGCCCTTCGGCCATTGCTTTCTTAAGGTCATCGGTGAGCAGGCTCTCGCACTTGCCCAACTGCAAGAAGCTCTCGCATGCACGCGCAATCTTTGCTGTGGCTTCCTGACCACCGCGACAGGCGCGCGTAAGCAAGGAAGCTCCTTCCATAGCATCAACTTCGGTGGCCACATTGGCTTTGCGTTTCTGTTCAAAGCCATGGCGCCACGTCGCGAATTCGTCAGTCCAGGCCTCAATCGCGTAGCTGTAGCGGCCGGTCTGCTCAGGCACGAAGGATCCCACCCAGCGGTCATTGCCATGGTGAATCATGGCGGTCCGCTGCCAATCGGAATCGGGCTCGCGGCGCCATATTAATTCCGCGGCAACGACATCGTGACCGTGGCGATAAATATCTGCCCAGATCTCGACGGTCTCGCCCACGATTCTTTTGACAGGAAAGCGGCCGCAATCAATTGAGGGGAAAATCTCCTCGATATGAAAAGCCTGCTTTACAGGAGCGCTCATGGCGGTGATGGCAACGCGGCAGCATCAAGACATACGTACGAATGCTGGATGCCCCGGATTAGTTCCTGCCCCTTGGGAAGAGCTGGATGGAACTATTTAGAGAGTTCTTGGTTTAGCTTCCGCGCCATCGGGGGCCTCTGACGGGGCATAGCTAGGGCCGCACCTGACGGCCTTGGGGGGCTCCTCTGGAGAAATCAGCCGCCAAGCTTTGATTTGATTCGTACGGAAAGAAACGTTCCTCTCTGAACCTCCACGCTTGCACATCTACTGTTCGAACTGAGCAAGGACGCAGCGCAAGGAAAAGCATTTCTGAGCGTCTGCTACGACCGATCCGAACAAACAGATCGGTTTGAATGCTCCACCATGCGGACAGCTATCAGGACGGAAGCGACGTCGGCGAAAGGTCAAAGACGCAGAAGCGATCGGCGCACCAGCGCTCTCCAGGAGGCGGTTTGTCACCCCAACGACCGGTGCCCGCTGATTTTCCTGTATCGATCCCAATGGCAATTCACTTCCTGAATGCAGCCTCAACGGAACTGGAACAAGGTCCAGGCGATCTGATTGGAAACTGTTACGGCTGAGCCGGGCTAGACCTATTCCTGGTGACGCGTCTTTCTCAGGTAAGGAGCATTCAAATGGAAGACGAACGAAAATCATCAAAAGCGGGGGAACGGGCGGCTGAAGACTTGCGCGAGGCGACTGCTAAAGAAGAAGCGAAAACCGAGAGCAAGACAGGGCACGATCTAGCTAAGGGCGCTGATCGCTTCGAAGAACGCTCTAAAAGCTCCGATGGAAAAAGCGCAGAAGAAAAGCAAAAAGGGTGAATGTGACGGGGCGGAGCGTTCCTCGCAAAAGGCGCCCCAGTGGCACCGGAGACCTTCTACGAGGGCTTGGCAAGCCGTTCGGCCCTTAGCCGCTCATAGTTCGCTTAGAAGCGTCGGCGACTCGCTTCCGCTCTGCCAATGCTTTATCCGTTTCGGCCAGCGGCTTCTCTTGCCTCACCTCCCTCGAACACCTTAGTGGTGGCGTTTGTCTGGCATTTGGTCCACAGCTGATCTGAGCTAGCGCCAGCCAAAGTCCGCTTGAGACCCGCAGCCGACTGCCTTTGAGCGGCCGGACCGCCGCTTGTGAATTAAAGCCGTCTACCAGATCGCTTCAGTTATTTGGGTCAAATTCGCAACGACGGCATTTGGTTGTGCGTTACTTCCATCATCAGATCGCTGAGACCTATTGACCCAAATGCTTTGCATCCCGAGTGCGCGGACAGGCGAAGCTTCGCAGCGCGCCTCGGCTATATGGATAGTCCTGCTGGGATGCTCGCCGATCAGCTCGACGGCTCGGTCAAAAATCGCTCGGTTGGGCTTGTAGGATTTGGTTTGCTCCGAAGTGACCAACACGTCAAACTGCACGGCAAATTGTTTTACCTCGCGCAGATGCGCAGCTAGTTGTGAAAATCTGGCGCTTGATACCAAGGCTGGAATACCGGAACTGAGCCAACATAAAAGAGTCGACTTCCGCTCGATCCGGTCCTTCAACGATTATATGTCGCCCATCATCCATTGACAGTTCTTTTTTGGAACTATAGTTTTGTTGAACCGGCGCCACTCAGGCGGTCATTCGGGCACTGCGTAAGCAGCGGATGGGGACGACGTTTGCCAATCGCATCTGTCCGCGTGGCGAACAGGGGAGAATCCATGGCCAAGCGAAACGCGACCGCGGCGATCATCGGTGCGGGAGATTATATCGGCGCCGAGATTGCCAAGAAATTCGCCGCCGAGGGCTTTACGGTCCTCGCCGGGCGCCGCAACGGCGACAAGCTGGCCCCGCTGGTGAACGAGGTGCAGGCCGCCGGCGGCACGATCTTCGCGCGCTCGCTTGATGCGCGCAAGGAAGAGGAAATCACCGCCTTCCTCAATGATGCCGACAAGGAAGCGCCGCTGGAAGTCTGCATCTTCAATGTCGGCGCCAACGTCAACTTCCCGATCCTCGAGACCACCGAGCGGGTGTTTCGCAAGGTCTGGGAGATGGCCTGCTATTCCGGCTTTCTGGCGGGACGCGAGGCCGCGCGCCTGATGCTGCCGCGCGGGCAGGGCAACATCTTCTTCACCGGTGCCACCGCCAGCCTGCGCGGCGGGCGCGGCTATGCGGCCTTTGCCAGCGCCAAATTCGGGCTTCGCGCGGTGGCGCAGGCGATGGCGCGCGAACTCGGGCCGAAGAACATTCATGTCGCTCACCTGATCATCGATTCCGGCGTCGATACCGAGTGGGTCCGTCAACGGCGGATCGAGGCCCATGGACCTGACGCGCTCAGGGATCCCGATGCGCTGATGCCGCCGGCATCGGTCGCGGAGTCCTATTGGCAGCTCTATCAGCAGCCGCGCAGCGCCTGGACTTTCGAAATGGAGATCCGGCCATTCAAGGAGCCGTGGTGAAGCGTGGCCGCCAACGTACTGCTTAAAAAGTTCCCGCGCCCGGAACTGCGATAGGCAGGTGCAGCCGGCGAAGCTCGCGCGCGAAAATTCTTCGCGAAGGGAGCAGAACCCGCAGCGTCATTAAGCTGAACGTTAATCCCTCGCGCTATCCGTCGAACGGAGACGGGGGCGCGTGTGGCAAATCTTTTCGACGTACAAGGCTTCGGTGCGTTGTCCGAATGGAACGGACAATTCTCCAGCGCTTCAGCCAAACAGGCCTTTCAATCGATCGCCTCGCTCGGATCCAATTCGGTCGAGCTGACGGCGCGGATCTGGACCGACAGCGGAAGCTCCAACGCGGTCTTTGCCGAACCCGCCAAGACCGAGAGCGACGCCAGCCTGCTCACCGGCTTTCAGGCCGCGCATGATGCCGGTCTGTCGGTGCTGTTCAAGGCGGCGCTCTCGGCGTTGAACGGAACCAGGGTATCGAGCCTGGCGCCATCGGATGTCGCGGCATTCTTCGCCTCCTACAAGACCGAGATCGTCCATCTCGCCACCGTCGCGCAGGCCGGCGGCGTCGAGACGTTCGCGATCGGCAACGAGATGAGCAGCCTTTCCGGCGCGGCGTATCGCTCCTACTGGGTCGATCTCATCGCCGCGGTCCGCGAGGTCTATCGTGGCGAACTGACCTATGCCGCGGCGACCGACGAAGCCATTCATGTCGGCTTCTGGGACCAGCTCGACACCATCGGCGTCAACACCTATCCGCCGCTGACAGCCAGCACGACGCCGACCATGCAGGATCTGGTCGACGCCTGGACCTCCGTTCCGTTCAATCCCTACTACGCGGCGGCCTTCGACTACAAATCGCCGGTCGAATTTCTTCATTCGCTCGCGCTCCAATACGGCAAGCCGCTGTTGATGACGGAGGTCGGCTATCGCAGCGTCGACGGCACCGCGATCGCGCCGGGGTCATGGACCGGAAGCGGCACGGCCGACGTGATGGAGCAGGCGGATGCCTACAACGCCTTCTTCCAGGTCTGGTCCGCCCATGGCGGCAGCTGGCTGAAAGGCGCCGAGCTCTGGCAGTGGGATCTCAGCAATAAATATTCGAGCACCGGCTATTCGGTGATGGGAAAACCGGCCGAGACAATCGTCTCGCAGTATTTTCATGGCGGCGGCCTCGTGCCCGATCTTGCCATGACGGGATCGGCGGCCGCCGACGTCATCGACCTCGGCCGGGGTGACGACACCATCAGCGGCGGTCTCGGCGACGACATCATCAGCGGCGGCGTCGGCGACGATGTGGTTGTGGGCGGGCCGGCGGCTGCCGGAAAATTGGCCGTCACGACCGTCACCCTGGTCGGCTATGGCTCAGTCGTCGGAGGCGTCGGCGCGCAGGCGCAGATCCTGGTCAACGGCAAGCCGGTGTCCGGTTTGCTGGAATTCAAGCCCGCGTCGGACCCTTCCGGTTACCAGACCTTCACAGTGAGCTTTGCGAATCCGGACGTCATCACCAGCATCGATATCTCGCTGGCGAATGCCACGCCCGGCCGCGCGCTGCATATCAAGGATTTCGAGATCAACGGCGTTGCCGTCGCCCCCGGCGATGCCGCCAATGCAAGCTCACCTGGCACGTTCGACCTTTACGTCCGCAACATCCACGTCGACACCGCCAATCATCAGGATTGGTTCCTTGGCGCATCGACGGACGACGATGTGATCGATGGCGGTGCGGGTAACGATCTCATCACCGGCGGCATCGGCGACGACATCATCGACGGCGGGGAGGGTATCGACACAGCCATCTTCACCGGCAATATCCGCGACTACGACATTGCGAACGTCGATGGCCGGATCGTGGTGCATGACCGGACCGCAGGGCGTGACGGCAGTGACCATCTCACGAAGTTGGAGTTCCTGCGGTTCGCGGATGTCACGATCGACGTCCGCGATCTGGCAGTCCGGTCCGGCGGCATGCCCCGGGCACTGGCGATCGACAATGCCAGCAAGGCCCCCGACCAATCGCTTCGCCATGACGACGCGCCGGCTCTCTCTTCGTTTGCGATGGCCGACGCGGTCGTCGAGCCGTTGGCGAGCGGCGCCGGCCGCGACGCATTTATATTCCGCGAGATGCCTGGGCACGGCGCAGCGAGCGATTTCAGGATCGAACCCACGATCATTGCCGACGCCGTGCATCCGCCTGGCCATATCGCAGCACATCAGGCCGTCGTCGACCCCGGTCATGATGCATCAATGACGTCTAGCGTCGCCAGCTTCCTGACGTCAGATCATCTGCTCTTCGCCTGAGGTGCTGGCTGGGCGAGGCCGACCCGGCCAGCTGGAACGCGTGCCCGAGAAATCCTGAAATTTGCTCGAAACAGTATGGCCGGTTCGGGCGTTGGGTTTTCGTGTGCCTTCAGGGGGCATCCGGCGGCAGCCGCCCGCGACGTCCAAATTACCAGCCGAATTGTTCCACCCCCATCGTTGCGCTGTCACCGCATCCGAAATAGCATCAATCGCGAACCGGAGGCGGGCAGGGCAGAAATCACATACGAGGTCCTTCTTTGCAGCTTTCTGCCGTCGATCACTCGGTAGCGAATACGGAACCTGCGCATTGGAAAAGGTGTCTTCGCTGTCCCCGCTGTTCGTCACCGCTGCGGAACGCGTGGTCGCGGCCGTCCTGCTCTAATCGCGCTTGCGATTACAGCAAGACAGGGTTCCCAATGGCCGGCACGCAGCCAGTTCTGATCGATTTCGCTGCCAGCATTTTTGAGCGCGGATTATATGAGTCCGAGAACGGCTCGGCGTTGCAGCGGGATATTGGCCGCCGTTCCCTTGGCTCGCGGCTGCATCGCCTTACCTTTGGGGGCAATCGGGTGGCGGTTTCCAACTGCGCGAAGTTCATCGATCGGTTGAAACGCGAGTCGCGGCGGCCGGTCGTGCTGGTGATCGGTGGCGGAACGATTGGACTGGGCGCGGAAGAACTTTATCGCGACGATTCCATCGAGTTGGTCGGTACGGATGTCTACGCCTCGCCGCACACCGTGCTGGTTGCCGATGCCCACCGCCTGCCGTTCGAGGACGGCGTATTCGACGGCGTCTGGGTGCAGGCGGTGTTGGAACACGTGCTGGAACCGGCAACCGTCGTGGCCGAGCTGCATCGGGTCCTCCGGATGGAGGGACTCGTCTACGCGGAGACGCCGTTCATGCAGCAGGTGCATGAGCAGGCCTATGACTTCTCGCGATTCACGCAGAGCGGTCACCGCTGGCTGTTCAGGCGGTTCTCCGAGCTCGACGCCGGCCCGGTTGGTGGCGCCGGGGTGGCGCTGGCATGGTCGATCCGCTATTTCTCGCGCGCGCTCGGCGCGGGCAACAAGCTGTCGCGCCTGATCGTACTGCCGTTCTTCTGGATCAGATATCTCGATGCGTTCGGCCGCGGCCGGGCTGCCGCGGATGCCGCCAGTGGCTTCTTCTTCCTAGGTCGCCGCTCCGAGCAGGCGATGGACCCCCACGCCATGCCGGACTATTACAACCGGCAAAAATGAATCTTTCGAAGCGCGTGGGCCTTACGAAAGGCCCTTGATCTTCCTGCACGGTGTCGATGATGTCGACGACATCTGCGCGACATTGGCGACCGACCGGATGGTGAGTTTTTCCTTGCGGGTGATGAATCGCAGCACGCCACGCGGATAGGCATCGCAGAACTGCGCGAGGGTGGAGGCCGTGGCCGAAACGCTGTCCTGCTTGGGGACGACGGCGATGCCGCCGTCCCTCAGCATGTAGGCCTCCTTCACGTTGGGCATGGCTGAGGCCGCGATGCAGGTCTTGAACAGGTCGTTATAGGCCTGCGGTGTCATCGATTGATCGCCGCCGGGCGTGCCGAGAAGATATTCCCGGCTCTTGCGGCAGTTCTCGCTATCGGCGCGCGCGGCGCCGGTCGCGAGCGCCAGCAGCATCGTGGTTGCGATCATCAGCTTCATGCCGATAGCCCGACCGCGCGGTCCGCGGCCGTCTGCCTGTCCGGATAGGCTAGCCCATAGGTTGTCGCGGCGCATTGCTCCCACGAGAGCGCGCGGGCATGGATGGACGCGCCTGCGCCAAGGATGGCGCGCAGGCCGCGATCGGACGCCAGCTCCGCGATCGCTTCAGAAATATTCTCCGTCGACGGCGGCACCAGAATGCCGGTCTCGTCGGCGAGCACGGCATCCGGCACCCCACCAACCTCGCTCGCAACGCTCGGCAAACCGGCGGCTCCGGCCTCGAGATAGACGAGCCCGAATCCCTCGACGCGGCCGGTCGTGTCGGGCAGACCCGTCAGGCAGAAGAAGTCCGCAGCCATATAGAGATCGCGGATCTCCTCGTTGGTTTGCGCCCCCAGGAAACGAATGTCGCAGGCCAGTTGGGCGGCAGACTGCCGCAACTCGGCGACATAGTCGGCTTCGCCACCGGGGCCGATCACCAGCCAGGTGATGCGGCTGCGCACATTCTCCGGAAGTTTCGCAAGCGCGGCGAGCGTCAGATGATGGCCCTTGCGGCGCGTGATCCGTGCCACCGTGACCATCACCACCCGGTCCTCGGGCAGGCGATGAGCAAGGCGAATCTCGCGGCGTGTCCTTTGCCCGCCGAACCAGAATTCCGATACGCCGAGATTGATTGCGCTGATCTTGCCCGGGCTGACAGCGAAGCGCTCGCGGAACAGCGCCTCGGTAAAGCGGCTGTTGGCGACGACTTCCGTCCGCGGCCCGAATACGCCGGCGCCGCGGATCGCCAAGCGCTTCAGCGGCGTTTGCGTTTCGTTGATCTCGGTGCCGTGCACCGTCATCAGGACGCGCGCCGGCGTCCGCCATCTCGAAAGCGCAAGTGGAACGAAGAACGGCCAGTCGGCGGCGTGGACCACATCGTAATTGCGCCGGCGTACGCTGCGGCGCGCCAGCAGGATCTTGCGCGGCAAGTCGCGCATGGAATGGAGGCCGCCGGAAAACCTGACGACCTCGAAGGGCAGGGAGCGGTCGGCCGCGTCGGTCTGCCGGGCGTAATCGGGCGCTATCACGGTGACCTCGGCGCCGAGCCGGCTCGCGGCCGCGGCAATTTCGCGGGCGTAGGTCCCAATGCCTCCCATCGCGGGAGCGAACTCGCTCGTCAGCAGCAGGATGTTCAAGCCGGCGCCCTCAACAGATCGGCGCCGCCGCGGCAAGGCCGCGCGCATCCTGAATCTCCTGGTGGTAGCGATAGACTCGCGCAAGCTGCGTGGTTGGGGTGAAATCCCTGATGGCCTCGGCGACGCGCACCGGATTTATCGCTCCCATCTCGATGCCGTCCCTCACATCGATAAACCGCTGGACGAGCGCCTCCGCCATCTCGTCGCGGCTGCCGTCGCGCGCCACCAGATAGCCGCTGACACCGGGGCGGATGACGGGTTCAAGCTGCGGCAGATGCATGGCGACGACGGGACGTCCGACTGCCAGCGTTTCGAGCACGCAACGCGGCATGCCTTCGAACTCCGACGTCAGGATGCCGGCATGCGCGGCTGCCAGCGTCTCTGCCATGCCCGCGGCATCCTTGAAGCCGTGGCGCACGGTGATTTCCTCGATCGCCGCAAACTCTTCGAACCGGTGCGGATCGCTGGTGCCGATATAATGAAAGCGCACCTCGCCGTTCAATCGCTGCCTGAGCCGATCGATCGTGCGGAACATCAGCGGCGGGTCCTTGAACTCGTCGAGCCGGCCCGCGAACACGATCTGGAATGGCGAAGACTGCAGCGGCCAGACCTGCGGCTTGAAGATATCGGTGTTGACCCAGGTCCACAGCGTGTCGATCTTGTACCGGCGGCGCGGATAGGTCTGCTGCAGCCGCTCGGTGATGAACGGATTGACGCAGAGGAATTTCTCGCTCATGGCCACCGCAAAGCGCTCGCCGGTGTTGTGGACGAAGGCATATTTCCGCAACAGCGAATCCATCTGCAGTTTCGGCGCGCCCTCGCCGTGAAGCATCTGCACGAAGGGAAGTCGCAGGATCGCCGGCAGCCATGAAAATTCGACCCGCCGCAAGTCGACCGAGCATCGTCGGGCGCGGATCAATTTTGCGATCGTGCCGAAATGGCGAAGCAATGCCACGAAGAACTGTCCGGTCAGCGACGAACGGATGGTGCGTGCCGCCTCGCGCGCTTGCTGGTCCGAATAGTGCAGGATCGGCAGGAAGTCGAAGCCGCGGCCGCGGAATGTCAGCCGATGAAGCTGTCCGAGCTCCAGCTCACCCGTCGAATCGACGCCGATGAAGAGAATGTCGGTGTCGACAGGATGGAAGGTGATGAAATCGCGGATGTATGTTTCGAGGCCGCCTACCTTCTCTCCACGGGGATCGAAGGGGTGGATCAGGCAGATCTGATAGCGTGGCTTAATCCGGTTGGCGTTTCGCGCGCGTAGCGCCAGGGTCAAAGTTGAAGTCATGCCGCTTTCCTCATGCGTGCCTGGACGATTTGCGGAATGGTTCGTGCAACGAGACGCGGAACGACCGTCATGCACTTGACGTAGCGGGGGCCGAGCCGGCGCGGTTCGCGCAGCATGCGCCATGCCCATTCAAGGCCTGTCTTGCGCGCAATCGACGGTGCGCGGCTCTGTGTGCCCGCGATGAAATCCAGTGCGGCGCCGATGCACAGCACGCCGGTTCCATTCAACTCGTCGAGGCATCGTGCCGCGAACAGTTCTTGCCGCGGTGCGCCCAGTGCGACGAAACACAATCTTGCGCCGGAATCGCGAATGCGCTCGATCGCGGCATCGGCTTCGCTGGAGTAGGGATCAAACCCAGGTCCGGGCGCAAGACGTCCTGCGATCTGCAATCCCTTGAATCGCTCCGACAAACGATGCGCCGTCACTTGCAGCGTGCGATCGTTCGAGCCCAACAAAAAGACGGAGAGTCCCTTCTTTCGTGCTTCCGCACAGACCGGCTCGACGAGATCGGCGCCGGTCGTTCGCTCGATACGCGTGCCCAGGAGACGGCTCAGCACGACGATGGGGAACCCATCCGCCGTAACGAATCGGGCGCGACGATAGGCTGCGCGAAAATTGGCGTGCTGCTGCAATTGAACGACGTGATCGAGATTGAGTGTGCAGACGCTGAAGTTGTCACTCTGTTGCGCGGCTGACACGATCGACGAGACCGCTTCCGGAAGAGATGGAACATTGATGATAATTCCATCGACAGTGAGGCTGGGCTGCAACTGCGGCGGTGGTTCCGACACGTTGACCTCCTTGTTGGTGATGTGGGCGCGAGACTGTGTGCGCGGGGACCAATCGACAGGCCCGTTGCTTGCGACGGGAACTGCATCGTGAACTCCTCAACCAGCATTCGTCACGAAATCGAACTAATGCGACGCAACGATGGCGATGTCGCGTTGCGAATGACGAGACATAACGACGAAGCGTTCACATGATGGAGATCAGCTATGCAGGAGTGGTCGAGGCGAAGTGCGCTCGCGCTCATCGCGGGCGCAAGCGTTGCGTCACACAACAGCAGCGCACTCGCCGCGCAGCCAACACAGAGTCAAACACAAAGCCTTGGCGCCATCGCAGCGAAGAACGGAATTGTGTTCGGCGCGGCGGCGGGCCCTGTCATCGACAAGGACCGTGCCTATCGCGAGCTCTATCAGACGCAAACTCGCATCGTGACAACCGACATTGCGATGAAGATGGGAACCATCGCGCCGCAACCCGGACCGAAGCGATTTGAAAGTGCAGATCGCCTGCTGCAATTTTGTGCAGCCAACAGGATCCCAATGCGCGGTCATTGTCTGATCTGGAACGAATGGGTTCCGCAATGGATCAAGACTCTGAGCAACGCCGAGCGCGAGAGATTTTTCGACTCTTATGTCGAGGACGTGGCGGCGCGCTACGTCGGCAAGCTGCACTCATGGGATGTCGTCAACGAACCGTTCTGGCCTGGGCACAAGGCGCCCGGCGGTTACCGGCTCGGCCCGTGGTACGACACGTTCGGCACCGGCTACGTGCGTCGTGCGTTTGAGCGCGTGGCGTCGGTCGATCGCACGACAAAACTGGTTCTCAACGAGGCGCAGAGCGAGCGTGACGACGATGTCGGCCTCGCCGTCCGCCGCGGCCTGTTGCAACTGGTCGACGAACTCAAGCAGGCCGGCGTGCCGCTGCATGCCGTCGGATTGCAGAGCCATTTGCAACCACGCTACCCGCACGACCCCGGACGGTTCGCCGAGTTCCTGCATGCGCTCGCCGGGCGCGGCGTCGATATTTATCTCACTGAATTCGACGTGCGCGATGACACGTTTCCCGATGACGTCGCGGCGCGCGATGCCATGATCGCCGAGACGGCCGAGAAATATCTGAACAACGCGCTGCGCGTTCCCGCGGTCAAGGTGGTGATCGCCTGGGAACTGGCAGACAACTACTCTTTCTATACCGACGCGGCGAAGAAGAAGGACCCGCTGGCGCAACGGCTGCCGCGGCCGCTGCCATTCGATTCATCGATGCAGAAAAAGCCGCTCTGGTTCGCGATGGCGCGCGCATTCGAAAACAACAGGAAGTCATAGGCGCGAGAAGGCCAAAGTGCTCACGCCCCTGAGTGCTGGGGGCGTGGGCGGAGCATCCGCAGCAGCGTCGGTGCGTAGAGCACCGCGAGCGCCGCAAAATATCCGGCTGCGCCGGCAGCGATGTGAACGGCCATGGTCGGAATTGTCGGCGCCACTGGAAAAATCCGCAGCAGGGCCGACATCGCGATTGTCGCGAGCGCGATGCGGATGAGATGGCCGACCGGCAGGCGCAGGCCGAAGCGCGTAAATCCGATCGAGAAACTGACGCCGGCCGCGGCGAGCGCCGCCAGCACCGTGGCGCCGGCGACGCCGGGCAGTCCCCAGTGCGGCAGGAACAGGGTGCTCAGCACCACGGTGGTCGCTGCGTCGATCGCTGCGACAGCCATCATCCAGCGCGTGCGGTTCTGCAGCAGAAAGACCTGATCGCCGAAATGGGCGCGCAAATTGCGGATCGCGCCGGCGAGCGTCGAGAGCGGCAGGACCGCGAGCGTGACCGCCTGAAAGGGAGCGGCGATCAGAAGATGCACGATCTCCGTCCGCAGCATGACGATGCCGGCAAGGCTTGGCGCCAGGATGGCGACAAGCAGGGCGCTGTTATTGGCAAGCTGCTGCATGCCGGCCTGCTGGCCGCCATGCTCCATGCTCTTGACCGCCAGCGGGAATGCCGCCGCTGTGACCAGCATGGCCGCGACCGCCGCGGCCCGCTGGCCGAGGCCATAGCCGACCGCGAACAGGCCGGCGGCGGCAACGCCGGACATTTCGTTGACGATGAAGCGCGACGCGTTGAGCCCGACCCAACCGAGCGCACCGCCGACAATCAGCGGAAGGCCGTAGCGCAGCGCGTGGACCACGATCTCCCGGTCGACCGGCCAGAGCCGATAGCCGCAGCGGATTGCCGGCAGGACGATCAACACGGCGGCGAGCTGCGCCACGGCATAGCCGGCGAGCGGCCACTCAGGTGACTGGCCGAATGCCCAGATCAAGGCGAGCCCGGCGATGAACCCGGCGGAGGGACCAAAAATCTGCTGGATCGTGTAGACCGCGATCTGCTGCTGCGCGCGGGCTCGCTCGCCGATATAGAGGTTGAGCGAGCGGGTGATCACATAGGCGACGGTGGCAAGCACAAGGCCTGTTCTGGCGCCGGGCGCGATGACCACAAGTAGAATGCCGATGACAACAACGCTTTGCAGCATGACCGAGGCCAGCAGGACCGCATTTTCGGTACGATAAAAGCGCGGTGCGTCGCTGGCGTCCTGATAGCGTCCGAGGAAACGCAGCGCATATTGCGACCACCAAGCCAGGAAGCCGATTTGCAGCAGTTCATGCGTCGCGGTGATCAGCGTGATGATGCCGAGCGTGTGCTCGTCGACGACGTGCGTCCACACGATCATGGCCAGCAGCTGGAACAGCGGTCCGACGAACTGCGCGGGTAGATAGAGCAGGGTGTGTTTTAGGAGCATTTGCTACGCCCCCAACCAGCGGCAGAGTCGCGGAGAGGCCATTTGCCGGACGGCCAGCAGCGCGGCGCCGCTGCCAAGGACGGTCAATCCGAGAACCAGCGCAAAACTGGCGACGCCGCCAAGCTGGCGCAGTGCGGTGTGATCGCGCAGCGCCATGATGATGAAGATGTGCCAGAGATAGATGAAGTAGCTGCCTGAGCCGATCCGGCCGAGCAGCGGTGAGCTCGGCTGGTAGGCGAACAGCGAAATGCAAAACAGTGCGGCATAGAAGAAGAAGGCGGTCGAATCATAGGTGGCGGCATCGCCGAGGCCGACAATGCGGACGGCGGCGTAGATGATGTAAGCGGCCAGCATGACACCGGGAAGCACGCGGCGGATGCTTCGATCGGTCAGGTCAACGAATATCGCGGTCAGTGCGCCGAGCGCGGTGAATGCGAACCAGAACGGAATGTCGCGCATGCGGATTTCGTCGAGCAAGGCGTCGGAGGCGCCAAGCTGCGACAAGGCCGGATCGAGATAGCTGCCCGCCAGCAGGCCGCAGCCGATCGCAAGTATCAGCAGCGCGGCGATCCGACTTCTTGAATCTGCGCTAGCCGCAAAGACAAACCACAGACCGAGCGTGCAGCAGACATAAACGAACACGTAATAGTAGACGAAGACGTATCCGAGCGCGAAGCGGGCCAACGTCGTACTGAAGCGATGGTCCATCGCCGGATTATGCAGCGCCATATAGGTATAGGCGGCGGCAAAGGCGATTGCGTAGGGGATCATCGCCGCCTTGAGGCGTTTTGCGAGCGGCACGCGGCCCGAGAGCGCCGTCAGGTATCCCGACGCGAACAGGAACACCGGTACGCATGGCCGCAGCGCCGCGTCGAGCGATTTGACCCAGACGGCATCGAGCGGCTGCGGCAGCGAATGGATTCCGATGACCATCAGGATGGCGATGCCGCGCATCGTGTCGATGGTGCCGTCGCGGCTTTTTGCCGCCGCATGCGCGAGGCTCAGGGGCGACGTGTCGGCCGAAAGGCGTTCGACGACCGTCATCGCGGGCTCTCCTGCCGCGAGATCGCGGGAGCCGGCGCCGGCCTGGTGGCGCGGCGCTCAAAGGCCTCGGTCAGATATCGCCGCAGCGGCGTTTCGAAGCTGCGCAGCGAGAGGGTGCTGGCGACGGCAAGAACGATGATTGCGACCGGCGCCAGGATCAGGCGCTCATTCGGCGACAGGGAAAGTAGCCGCGATCCGAGGGTGATGACGACGGTCGCCACCGGAATATGCAGCATGTAGCAGGAATAGGTCAGCGACGACCAGCGATCGAAGCCGAACTTCAACAGCAGGGTCTCGCGGCTCGCGCAGTCCGCCTGAACCGCAAGCAGCGCGATGACGTAGATCGCGAGCAGCGCGGTCATCGTCGGCAATAGCGAGCCGAACAGGATGAACGCCAGAAGTGATGCGGCCAGTGCGCCGGGAATGGCAGGCCAGCGCGCGATCTGCTCGCGAAACAGATGGCAGGCCATGCCGAGGCTGAAGGCAGGCAGCGCCCTGAAGCCGCCACCCTGATTGATCCAGTCGGCCCACGGCGTCGTTCCCGCGGCGCACGCCCAAAGCGAGTTGGCGAGCGCGGTGCCGATCACCAGCGCGACAATAGCCTCCTTGCGGCGTTGGGCGAGCAGCGCAAGGGCCGGGAACAGCAGATAGCAGAACATCTCCGCCGACAGCGACCAGCTCGGGAAGTTAAATGTCAGGCGCTCGCCGACGAAGGCGTGAAGCAGCAGCAGTTGCGCGGGGATGTCGGAAAGCGGATAGCGGGCGGGATTGTCGGTTCGGGCCGCGCCGAAATGCAGCGCGCCGGCCAGCGCGACATAAAAGGCAAGCGTGGCGAGATGCAGCGGATAGATGCGGGCAAGGCGGCGCCAGAGAAAGCGGCTAACCGATGCGGCATCATTGACGCGGCCGAAATATTGCCGGGCAATGACGAAGCCGGAGACTACGAAGAACAAATCGACGAACAGGTTGAAATGCCAGGTGTGCGCGACCATGAAGCGGCCGACCGGCACGTCCTTGAAGTAATCGGAATAGTGCAGGATCACCACCGCGCCGGCGGCGATGATCCGCAAACCATCCTGGTGCCTTGTACCATCGGTATCATGCAAGGCGGCGATACTCCGGGCGCGCGCTTTCGCGCAGCTGGGCAAGGCGGGCGATCAGGTCGATGACGTTCTCGCGATCGCCGTGCGCCAGGTCGTTCCAACGCGCCAGGTTGCGCTCGGCCAGCGCCACATAGCGGGCGCGCCAGTTCTGGTCCGACAGCGCGGCGGCGATATGCGCGGCCGCGGAAGCAGGATCGGCTGTATCGATGTGGATGCCGGACTCGCCAAGCACCTCGCGGAAGATGGCGGCATCGGGCGCGATGATCGGCAGGCCGGCATACTGCGCCTCCAATAGCGGAAGCCCCAGGCCTTCGTCATGGGAGGTGCAGATGAAGAGGTCGGCGCCATCAAGCAGTTGATTAACTCGCTCCGCCGATTGGTAGCCGTGCAGCGTGACGCCCGGTTGCCCCTCCAGGGTTTGCCAGTCGTCGCCCCAACCCGGCCTGCCGAGGATATCCAGCGTCGCGTCCGGAAATCCCTGCATGCGCAGCGCGGCGAGGATTTTCGCCGCCGCTCCAAAATTCTTGCGCGGCTCGACCGTGCCGAGTGCGATCAGCCGAAGCGGCTGGAGCTGCGCATTTCGCGCGCTGCGGTGTCCGACATCGAGCCCGAAGACGTTGCGGACCGAAGGCCGATAGAGCGTCACCTCGGCGTCGGAGCGGCAATGCGCGGCCAGCTTGCGCCTTGTGTCGCCGGAATTGGCGAGAAAGCGCGGATAATGCCGCAGCGCCAGCTTGAACGGTCCGGCCATATAGAGCCGCGCCCGCATGTTCAGCTCGGCGCGCCGCGTGATCAGAAAGTCATCGTGGATATAGGGCAGCACCCGCGATGCAAACGGCCGCAGCAGCGGGCTTGGCGGAAAGCCGGGGCACAGCAGGATAGAGGACGACGCGGCGAGCCGCATCGGCAGGCCGAGCGTCTGCGTCGTCAGCATCTGGCGGAGCCCCTGCGCCCTCACCGGGACGACGTCGAGCGGCGCCAGCGCCGCGGCCGAGAACAGTTCGAGCGTGATGCGCTCGAGGCCGGTGACGTGACGTCCAAGATGGGTGTTGTCTACGTAGATAGCCATGCGGAAGGAAGATCCCGTGTTAGGCCGGAACGGACCGGTAGCGGATGGGCATGCGGACTTGTGCGGGCGCAGGCGCGCGCCGCGGCTCACGCGGCAGCAGGATCGATATCAGGATCACGAACTGCGCGAGCTGAATGTTCTTCGATGAAAAGCTCACCGAGCTTGCGGCGATGATGACGATCAGAACCATGATGGCCCACGCCGCGCGGTGCGAGCGGCGCAACAGCTCGACGAAGAAGCAGACCAGCCCGACCGTCATCAGGATGGTGTGGACGAGGCCGAACTGCACGATGGAGGAGATCCAGAAGTTTTCGATGCCGTAGTTGAGGCCAAGCTGTGACTGCAGGGCATTCACCCGCACCGGGTTGGGGCCGAGGATCAGCTCATGCCAGTCGAAATGCGAGAGCAGGCTGAAGGTGGCAAAGCGCGCCAGCGCACTGCCCTTGTCGGACGAGAAGCGCAGCAACATCTTGTCGAAAATGCCGAGGTCGAGGGCGGCGAAGATGATGGCTCCGGCGGCGAACAGCACGCAGATGGCGAGAATGGCTGCGGGAAGCGGCGTTCGCTTTCCCTGCATCAGGCGAAGCACCTCGAATCCCCCGACGAATCCGATCACCGCCAATACCGTGACCAGCGAGGTCCGGCCGCCAAAGGCCATCAGGGAGGCGAGGCAGAACGCGATCAGCGGCAGCCTCACAAGCAGTGGCGGGCAGACCGCGGGGCGCAGCACCAGCGCCAGCACGTAGGCGCCGACGATGCCGGATGCCGTCAGCGGATGGCCGAGCAGCGCCGCGGAACGCCACTCTCCAACCACCACGACGTCGCCGAGCGTCAACGGGATTAGCCGGTGGCCGGAGAAGTACTCATAGTATCCGAGCACGACGTTGACGAGGATCGTCAAATGAATGGCCCAGGCCAGCGGGCGCCTTTGTGCCGATGACAACTGCCACATCACCATAGCGATCACGATCGGCAGCAGGAAGGTGTCGATGATCACCGTGAACGGGCGTTCCAGCACGAACACCTGGATCAGCAGAAACAGCCAGCAAAGGAGATAGGCGAGCAGCAGCTTCGATTCGGAAAACGTCCGGTTGATCTCGCCGACCGGGCCGCGGCTGCGCAGCAGTAGCAGACCGAACGCGAGCAGGGTGAAGTAGGTCGCCGGGTGCAGCTTTTCATAGAAGTTTCCGCCTGCGGTCAGGTAGTGGATTTTCCAGTTGGTCAGAACCGAAGACGAGAGCGTGAACGTTGCGGTGACGGCCAACAGCATCAGGCCGGCGGCGAGCCGTTCGATGAAAGCGTCGGCATTCGCCGCGCGGGCGGCGCGGCGGGAAGCCGGCCGCGATACCGCTGGCGCAGAAGGGCGGCGATGCACCTGCGCTATTCCGGTCGATCCGGGCAAGGGTCCGCGCATTCTCACCGCGCGGCTCCGGCGTGCAGGCTCGCAGTGCCGTAGGGCTTGAGATAGGCCGAGCTGCGGTAATAGTCGTAGAACTGCAGGCGACTGAGATCGACGCGGGTCAGCACCGTGCCCATGACCCGGTCGCTGACCGGGGATAGCAGATCCATCGCGTGCGACAGTACTTCGCCCGGCGTCCGGTCCCAGGCCACCGCGAGGATGATGCGGTCGGCAAGTTCGGCCAGCGCGCGGCCGTCGACCAGCGGCACCAGCGGCGGCGAGTCGATCACGATCAGCTCATAGCGATGGCGGAAATGATCCAGTACGTCGACGATCCGCTCGGAGAACATCAACTCGGTGATGTATTCGACCTGCTTGATCTTGGTCGACGGCAGGATCGAAAGTCCCGTGCTCTGGTCGACGAGAATCGCGCGCTCCGGGGCGGCGTGCCCGATGGCGACTTCCAGCAGTCCGGCATCGGCGCGCGGGCAGAGCGCATGCGTCACCTGCGGATTGCGCAGGTCGCCGTCGATCAGCAGCGTGCGGATGCCGAGGGTTGCCAGCGACTGCGCCAGGTTGATCGCAAGCGTGGTCTTGCCCTCGCTGTCGAGTGCGGAGGTCACCTGCACGACCTTCACCGGCTGCGACCGCATCGTTCGTTGCAGCGCGAGGCGAACGGCCCGGATCGCTTCCGCGAAGAACGTCCCGGGCTCGTCGATCGCATAGCGCGTCAATGGCGGCTGCAGCGGCGCCGGCAGCAGTTTCATGGTTTTCGGATCATAGCGGCCGAGCTCTTTTCGTCCACGCCGGGCGAGGCCGGCGAGCTCCCGCGAGCCGATCAGCGGAACCGCGGCGAGGGCGGGCACGCCCGCAATGGCTTCGGCCCGGTCGAGCGTCTTGATGCGGTCGTCGAGATAGTCGGCGAGGAACGCCAGCACGCTGCCCGCGCCAAGGCCGAGCGTCAAGGCGAGGCCGAGGATCAGCATCGTCTTGGGCGATGACGGCCTGATCGGAACGCTGGCCTTGGTGACGATCCGGGAATCCGGCATCTCCAGGCTCTCCTGCGCCGTCGTTTCCTTGGAGCGTGCCAGATAGGATTCATACTGCGTGCGATTGGCCTCGGCCTCGCGCTGCAGCTCGCGCAGGCGCACCTGCGCCTGTCCCGAGGAGGTCGAGACGCCCTGGAGCTGCTCGAGGCTTTGCTGCAGCGAGGTCTCGCGGGAGCGGGCGACGTCGTAGTCGTGCTTGGTGCTCTCCAGGATCCGCCGGATTTCCTCGTTGATCAGTTTCTGGGTGTCGCGCCGCTGCGCCCGAACATTGGCGACGGCAGGATGACGCGCGCCGTATTTACTCGACATCTCCGCCTCGTTCTTGGCGATGTCGGCATATTGCGTGCGCAGCTTGGTAATCATCTCCGAGGAAATCGCCGCGTTGATGCCGCCGGGATCGCCGCCGGACTTGGCGATGTCCTGAACCTGCTCGTACTTCGCCCGCGCCTCCGCGGTTTGCGCGCGGGCGGCGATCAGCTTGCCGTTGAGATCGGTGATCTGCTGATCGTTGAGCGTGACGCCCTGCGACACCATGAGATTATTGGCGGAGCGATAGTCCTCGACGGCCTTTTCGGAGGCGACGACGCGCGCCTTCAAATCCTCGATCTGGCCACCGAGCCAGTTCGCGGCAATGCGGGTGGCGTCATATTTGGCGCGGACCTGCTCGTCGAAATAGGCATCCGCGATCGCGTTGGCGATGGTGGCGGCCTTCTGCGGCGATTGCGAGCTGACGGCGATATCGACCAGGAAGGTGGTGCCCTGCCGCGTCACCTTCATTCGCTTTTGAAGGATATCGATGGAGCGGGATTTGGCGGCTTCCTCCGGGCTGGCGCCGTCGCTTGGGCCGCTGCTACGGAACAGGCTCTTGATCGGGTCGAGCAGGCCGGGCTTCGGCGTGAACTCCTCGTCCTCGGTCAGCTTCAGCTTGCCAACGACGCGGGTCAGGATCGCGACCGACTGGATCAGCAGCGTCTGGCTTTCGATCGTCGCATCGTCGGTGCCGAAGTTCGACAGCACGGACTGGTTGGTCTCAACGACATTGGCGCGGCGCGGATCGACCAGCACGGTCGAGGTCGCCGTGTATAACGTCGTCGCGAACAGCAGATAAGTCAGCGCGAGGCCGAGCAGGACAACGGCCGGCAGGGCCACCATCCTGTAGCGGCGGCGGAGGATGCGGCCCATTTCCCGCAGATCGACGCTCGGATATTGCCAGCCTTCGGCCGGGCGGGGCGGAGGCTCGTCGGGAATCACATAGGGCAGGTCAGAATTGCGCTGTAACATTCATTCCTACCAGGTGCTTGTCGAAGCTGAAGACGGGAACGTCGCTGTCGCGCTTGGTATAGCGGTAGTAGGCGGAAACGGCGGCGAACCGGTTGACGAGGTATTTGACGCGGGTGTCCGACGTCAGCACGTTGTCCTTGCGGAGCTGGCCGAAGAACTTGTCGTTCTCGTACCCGCCGGCGAGCGATACGATTATGTTCCGCCGCAGCTCGTAATCGACGCCGAGTTGCATCGCGTTCGCGAGCACGCCGGTGGCGCTGGTATCGGACGTCTGCGTGACGAGCTGCTCGGCATTGAAATGAACGTCGAGCAGGCGCGTCGGCCGCCATGTCAGCCGCGCGCGATAGGAAGGACCCTCGATCATGCCGATCGACGGATCGTCGAACCGCTGCTGCACATACCCGGCGCCGAATTCGCCGGTCACCAGATTGCTGAGGCCGACGGTGACGCCGGTCAGCGCGCGATAGCCTTGCGAATCGAGCGTGTGGCCCGGCGTGCCCCTGATGTCGCGCTGATTGCCCTCGACGCCGCCGAACCAGCCGAGGGTGGAGGAAATGGCGTAATCGATCCGGCTATGTAGCGAGTAGATCTGGCCGTCGCGGGCGTCCTGGTTGATGACGGTGCCGTCCTGCGCGCGCGTCGATCCATAGTCATATGAATCGGTGCGAAAGCCGATCGACGTCGTAAGGCGGTTGAATTCCTTGCGCAGCGTGACGTCGCCGGACATCAGATTGTACGGCGTCGGCGAAATGGCGTTGCCGGGCGAAGAGAGCGTGCCGACGCCTTCATTCAGATGCGCGATCTGAAAGCTGCCGAGCAGCATCGTGTCCTTTGCAATATCGATCCAGCCATTGCCCTTCAGGCTGGCATTGGTCTGGTTCAGGCTGGAGAACTGGTTATAGACCGTCGACTGCGTATCGAGCTTGATGTCGAGGCCGTGCCGTCCCCATAGCGAATGCGCGCGCAGCGTCGGCTCGATCACCGCCGCGATATCGGAACGCTGCGTCGTGTTCGATGAAAAGACGTTGCTGTCGTAGAAGGTTCCGGCTGTTACCGACGGGTTGAACATCCACGAGCCGGAGCGAATGCCCACCGGCTCATAGCCGGGTTGTTGGCGCTTCTTTACTGGCATGTCCTCGGGCGGAACCTCCTCGCGGGTCTCCGGATCGGTTCGATCCGGCAGCGAGGACGGCTCGAAGATCTTTTGCGCGTTCCATGGCGAAGCGAACTCTCCGTTGACCCACGGAATTGCTTGCGCATTCGCCGACGATCCAAGACCCAGCAAGATTGCGGCCGCCGGTGCGGGCAGTAGGCTGAAGCGGCCCCGATCCAGCAAGCGCGTCGAACCGAATCGTTCTCCGCCTCCCTCTAGCGATGCAAGTTCAGATTCGAATCCCATCACCCATCTCTTGCGGGAGCGCGAAGGCGGCGAACACTTAACGGGCGAAGACCATCGCTCAGAAAATGATCGTCGACTGCGCATAAGAAAGGCAGGCCTCATACTCGGTACGCGGGCGCAAGGTCATTGAGTTGTGTGAGATTGAAGTGATGCGCACGCCTGCAACGCGCCTTGCCGGGAAAGTTTCCCCCGCGTTGCAAAATTTTTCGCAAATGCAAAATGTCGTGACGATCGCGCAACACGAACGTCGCCATTCGCCGCGCGAGCAGCAGTCACCTCATCACTTGCGTGGCCAGCTAAAAGTAGCGCTCCGGAATCCTGATGTTGTCGCCCGGATAAACCGGAACGGGAGCATCGAGAGGGAACGTCTCTTCCGCGCCGGCGCCCGCCCGCCGCAGAAAGACCTTGTTTTCATTGGCGCGGTACGTGAAGCCGCCGGCGCTCGCGACTGCATCCAGTACTGTCAATCCATTACGATATGGATACTCGCCGCTCTTCTTGACCTCGCCGAGGATGTAGTACGGACGATACTGCGCAATCTCGACGTTGACCCGCGGATCGCGCACGATACCTTTCGCGAGCGCGGCCGCGATTGCCTTCTCGAGTTGCCGCGTCGTGGCGCCTGCCGCCTTGATATGGCCCGCGAGCGGAATCGAAACCTGACCGCTGTTGCTGATTTCATACTCACCGGTGATGTCGGGCTCGCCATAGACCTTCAGCCTGATTCGGTCGTTCGGCCCGAGTACGTAACTCTCCGCGGATGACGCAGATGAAGGCGTTTGTGCCAAAGCTCGAAGCGAAAAACCGGCACAGAGGCCGGCCATCGCAAGGATGAAGAGAACTAGGTGAAGCGTAAGGCCGGCGCTGGACGACCGTTGCTGCATGGCTGCATCTCCGTGAATGCGCGTACAGCCTCCGATGTTATGGAAGTAAACACGGCAAAAAAATGTGAGACACGAGTTCCATTTTGGTGAAAGCGAGTCGCGCGCGCTTCATGGTTCACAACTCGTGTACGCAGCATAAGTCGCATACACATCATAGGAAGAGAACAGTCGATCCCTCAATCGCCATGCAGGTCAATGATCCCGTTCGCCACGCGCAGGTGTCGATGTTGATTCGGTTGTGCCTGATATCGGGGTGCGGCACCGGCGTGTGACCGTGCACGACGAAGCGTTCGTGCTTCCGCGTCGAGTCGAGGAACTCGTCTCGAATCCAGATCAAGTCATTGATATCCTGTTGATCGAGGGGAATGCCCGGGCGAATGCCGGCGTGCACGAACAGGAAATCACCGCATATGAATTGATGGCGCATGCATTGCATGACCAATTCGTGAGCACGGGGAAACGCGTCGACAAAGCGGCGATGCACGTCGAGCGCCGTTTCGTTGTCGTCGTGCAGTTCAATGCCATAGGATGCAAGCGTCTCGGTGCCGCCCAACTGCAGCCAGTACGGAAGAATGGTTGCCTCCTGAAGGAACCCTTCCATCACAGCTTCGTGGTTGCCTCGCAGACACACTGCGTGATTGGCGACGAGGCGGATCGCAAGCAGATCGATCACCTCCTTGGAGTGCGGTCCGCGGTCGATGTAGTCGCCCAGATAGACTTCGACCGTATGCGGGACTGGTCGACGCCGGATGTCGTCATCGATTCGTGAGGTGATCTCACTCAAAAGGTCGGCGCGGCCATGGATGTCGCCGACGGCATAGATCCGCGTGTCGGCCGGTGTTGACGCGGGCACAGTGCGCGAAGATGCCACAGATCGATGCATGATCCGCAACGTCGACCATGGAACCGCGCGGCCGTCAATCGAGATGTGTATGGGACGATGCGGCTCTAAAAGAAGATCACGCGAATCAGAACGGCGATCGTCACCCATGCAATCGCGTTCCCGATAATGATTCGGTTTCTTAGTCTGCGGTCGGGCAACAGCCTGCCGTGTTGCACCAGCGCGCGGCTATGCAAGCGTTCTGCCGTCATGGGCGCCTCCCGGAAGTTCCGCGAGCGGGTGGCTCACAAATCGTGGCCGCCTCTGTTTCTTCCGAGTTGTCCATCGAATGTCGCGTCGATGGTCAACAAGTCAGGACGTATCGCCTGGCTTTCGATAACCAATCTCGTTTCACGACAACGACGTGACGGCGATTTGTTGCCGCATATAGTCGCTGCGTTCGTTCAATTGTGAGTCGAGAATGCAAGAACTGATTTTGTTCCGAAAATTTTGATTATGCATAGCTGCGTCAAACAACGCGCAGCTCGTTAACCAGGCATATTGGGACTAACCATCTCCGAACAAATCGGAATATCGCGTCGCAATATCTTCTTAACGATTCAGTTCCGCGCGTCATCGCCATCACTTCCACGTTCGCGCCCAATTTCGTTCAAAGTTTTGGAAAGTCTTAGCGGCTGCGAAAGCGGATATTCGCTGCTGCGAAATCGTCGCGCGCGCCGATCGGTGCGCGCAGTGCATCGCATTTGTGTCCAGCACAGAGGAGAGTCATGGCCTCGATCGTGACAGCCAACTTCGATCGGAACAGCAACGTTGCGCCGATTCGAAGGGAGCGAACCCAGATATCGGTCCGTCCTGTTGAGCTCGCCGGCGGTGGTGCGCATCGCGCGCACAGAGGCCGTCGGCGGTCACGCCACATCGCGCGAAGGGAGCCGTCAGCGTCGATTGCCAAGCGCATCTTCGACGTCAGCGCGGCAAGCGCCGCGCTCATGTTCTTTTCTCCGCTGCTCATCGCCATTGCGGTCTTGATCAAGGCGACGTCGCCGGGCCCGGTGCTGTTCTTTCAGTATCGTTACGGCTATCGGAACCGCCGTTTCAAAATCTACAAGTTCCGCACCATGCGCAGTGATGCATGCGACGTGCGCGGTGTCACGCAGACGGTGCAGGGCGACGCGCGCGTGACGTCCATCGGCAGGATTCTGCGCAAGACCAGCCTCGACGAGATTCCGCAGCTGCTCAACGTCATCAAGGGCGACATGTCGCTGGTCGGGCCGCGGCCGCACGTGCCGGGAATGCTGGCGGCCGATCTGCCTTACGAAGACCTCGTGCCCTACTACTTTCAGCGCCACACGGCGCGCCCGGGCATCACCGGACTCGCGCAGGTCTCGGGCTGCAGGGGAAGCACGGCCGAGTTCGGGCCCGCGGTTTCGCGGATCGACTACGATCTCCACTACATCGAGCGGTGGTCGCTCCGCCTCGACATCATGATCATCATCCGCACGATCCGCAAAGAGTTCTTGTCGGGCAGCGGGTTCTGATCCCCTTAGCTTCAGCATCGAAGGACCATGCAATGGCGATAATCGAGCCGCGCGGCCGTATCGTACCCGTTCTCCTGTCAGGTGGCACCGGCTCGAGGCTATGGCCCCTGTCGCGTGAGACCTATCCCAAGCAGTTGCTGTCGCTGCTCGGTGACAACACGCTTTTGCAACAGACAGCGTTGCGGGTCGACGATGGCACGCTGTTTACCGATCCGGTGGTGATCGCCAATGCCGAGCATCGCTTTGCTATCGGCGAACAGTTGCGCGCCGTCGGCATCGAGCGTCCGAACATCGTGCTCGAGCCGTTCGGAAGGAACACGGCGCCTGCCGTCGCCATCGCAGCATTGCTCGTCGGCGAAAGAGATCCCGATGCCGTGATCCTGGCGATGCCGGTGGACCACTGGGTGCACGATCACGCCGCGTTTCGCGCGGCCATATCGCCCGGCATTACCGCGGCAAGCTATGGCCGCTTCGTCCTGTTCGGCGTGCGGCCGTCATCAGCCGCGACCGGGTTCGGCTACATCCGGATGGGCGACGAGCTGGAGGCCGCGCCGCATATTCGCAGCGTAGCGAGTTTTATCGAGAAGCCCGATCTGGTCACGGTCGAGCGCCTGCTGGCCTGCGACGAACACGTCTGGAACAGCGGCATCTTCCTGCTGCCGGCGCGTAAATTCATCGACGAGCTGGCAAAACGGGCACCGGAAATTCTCGCGGCCTGCCGCAACGCTTTGGCCGGCGCCAGGCGCGATCTCGATTTTCTGCGGCTGGACGCGAGGGCCTTTGAAGCGTGCCCGTCGATTTCGATCGATTATGCGATCATGGAAAAGACCGATAACGCGGTGGTCGTCCCCGCCACGTTTGATTGGAGCGATGTCGGAAGCTGGTCGGCGCTGTGGTCGATGGCCGAAAAGGATCGGTCCGGCAATGTCGTGATCGGTGATGCCGTCGTGGAAGACGTATCGGGCTGTTACGTCCGGGGCGATGGGCAATTGGTCGCGGCGCTCGGTGTCGAGGATCTCGTCATTGCCACCTCGCCCGACGTGGTGCTGGTGACCAGCCGCAAGCGTGACCAGGACGTCGGAAAGCTGGTCGAACGCCTGAAAGCCAATGGCCATCGCTCGGCAACCCAGACCCACAGTGTTCATCGCCCCTGGGGCTACTACCAGTCGATCCATGCCGGCGAGCGTTTTCAGGTCAAGCGCATCACCGTCAATCCCGGCGCCAAGCTGTCCTTGCAAAAGCATTACCACCGCGCCGAGCATTGGGTCGTGGTGAACGGCACCGCGATCGTCACGCGCGATGATGAAGAGATCCTCCTGCGCGAGAACGAATCGATCTTCGTGCCGCTGGGATGCATGCACAGGTTGGAGAATCCGGGAAAGGTCCCGCTCAATCTGATCGAGGTGCAGTCGGGCAGTTACCTCGGCGAAGACGACATCGTCCGTGTTCAGGATATCTATGACCGCGTTTGAGATGCGCCTTGGGGAGGCAGCATTCGCATCGAGGACGCCGCGCGCCGATGGTCACATTTGCGTGCGCTACGAAGGGAGGCGGCAATGAGCGCCAAGCAACAGGTCAAGGAACTGGTGAAGGATGCGTTTCCTTCGGTATGGCTGCAGTGGCATTTCATGCGGCGTCCGAAATCGGCGGAACGGGAACTTTCCTATCTCGACAAGATCATTCCCGATGACGCGGTGACGGTCGATGTCGGCGCCAATTGCGGCCTCTACACGCGGCGGCTGGCGCGGCTTTCCCGGCAGGTTCATGCTTTCGAGCCGTCGCAGCAGATGGCAAGGCTGCTGCGCCGGACCTCGGCGCGCAACGTGCGTATTCACGAGATCGCGCTGTCGGACCATGACGGCGGTGCCGAGCTGTTCATTCCGCAGGGCGAGGACGGCCTGGTCTATGGCCTTGCCTCGCTCGAGGAGCGGGTCGGCACGTCGGGCAGAGCAATCTCCGCTCATGTGCCGATCGCGCGGCTCGACGCCGTCATCGACCAGGATGTCGCGTTTGTGAAGGTCGACGTCGAAGGCCACGAACTGAATGTCCTCAATGGTGCGGTTGAGCTCGTGGAACGCTGCCAGCCGGTCTTCCTGGTCGAGGCGGAGGATCGCCATCGCGCGGAGGCAACGGGGTCGGTATTCGAGTTCTTTCGGGAAAAGGCCTATCGCGGCTTCTACCTGAAGGACAATGACGTCATCGCTGTGGAGCAGTTCGATCCCGCCAGGCTCCAGGATGCAGATGCCTTGCGGCCGGACGGCGGCCGCAAGGATGGTCGGTTCTACGTCAACAACTTCTTTTTCTTTCCCCGCCATCTCGACGGTGAATCGCTACTGAGCAGCTAGCTCGCCGTTTCACCTTACATCTCCGCCGGTGCGGCGACGCCGCGCCGCGGCCTCTTCAGACAGGAACCGTAATGCATATAGCGATGATTGGCGCCGGCTATGTCGGGCTGGTGTCAGGGGCGTGCTTTTCCGATTTCGGACATCAGGTGGTCTGCATCGACAGCAACGCGGAGAAGGTGGCGAGCCTCAATCAGGGAGAGATGCCGATCCACGAGCCCGGCCTCGCCGAACTGGTGGCGCGGAATGTCGCCCAGGGCCGGCTGTCGTTCGCAAGCGACCTGAAATCGGCCGTCAGCGAGGCGGACGTCGTGTTCATCGCGGTTGGCACGCCGTCGCGCCGCGGCGATGGCCATGCCGACCTTTCCTATGTCTATGCGGCGGCGCGCGAGATCGCGATCGCGCTGCCGGAGAAGGCGGTGGTGGTGACGAAATCGACGGTGCCGGTCGGCACTGGCGACGAAGTCGAGCGCATCATCCGCGAAGAGAACCGGCGCGCTGCCGTCGCCGTCGTCTCCAATCCCGAGTTCTTGCGCGAGGGGGCGGCGATCCGTGATTTCAAGCATCCCGATCGGATCGTGATCGGAACGGACGATACGCGCGCTCGCGGCGTGATGGCCGAGGTATACCGGCCGCTTCACCTCAACGCCGCACCGATCCTCTATACCGACCGTCGCACTGCGGAGCTGACGAAATATGCCGCCAACTCCTTCCTCGCCACCAAGATCGCCTTCATCAACGAGATCGCGGATCTTGCGGAAAAGGTCGGCGCCAATGTGCAGGAAGTCGCGCGCGGCATCGGTCTCGACAACCGGATCGGGCAGAAATTCCTGCACGCCGGCCCGGGCTTCGGCGGCTCCTGCTTCCCGAAGGATGCGATGGCGCTGATCAAGACCGGCCAGGACAATGAATCGCCGGTGCGGATCGTGGAAACGGTGGTCGCCGTCAACGATCAGCGCAAGCGGGCGATGGCGCGCAAGGTTGCCAACGCGTTCGGCGGCAACATCCGCGGAAAATCGATCGCGGTGCTCGGCGTCACCTTCAAGCCCGACACGGACGACATGCGAGACGCGCCTTCCATTCCGCTCATCACTGCGCTGCAGGATATGGGCGCCGAGGTCCGTATTTTCGACCCCGTGGGCATGGAGCAGGCAAAGAAGGTGTTCGAAAACGTCACCTTCTGCGAGAACGCCTATCGCTGCGCCAAGGGATGCCATGCACTCGTCATCGTTACCGAATGGGAGCAGTTCCGGGCGCTGGACCTTAAGGAATTGTCGGCCGTCATGGCCTGTCCCGTCATCGTCGATCTCAGAAACATTTACTCGCAGGACGAGGTCGAACGGAACGGGTTTCTGTATTGCGGCGTGGGCCGCCCGAAATCGGTGGCGTACTGACATGCATTGTCATGACATCGGTGGGAGCATGCACGCATGATGCCGGATCAGCCCATTCTTTTAACGGGCGCCGCGGGGTTCATCGGATTCCACGTGACGCAGAAGCTATTGCAGTCCGGACACCGCGTCGTAGGGGTTGACAATCTCAATGGGTACTACGACCCGCGGCTAAAAGAGGCGCGGCTCGAGATTCTGCAGAACGACCCGCGCTTCCAATTCGAAGGGCTGGACGTCGCCGATCGCGTCGCCATGCCGGCGCTGTTCGCCCGTTACCGGTTTCCTGTCGTCATCCATCTGGCGGCACAGGCGGGCGTGCGCTATTCGCTGCAGGACCCCCACGCCTATGTCGATGCCAATCTGGTCGGCTTCACCAACATCCTGGAGGGCTGTCGGCACAATGGCTGCCGTCATCTGCTGTTCGCCTCGTCATCGTCGGTCTATGGCGCCAACAGGAAGCTGCCGTTCTCGGTGCATGACAATGTCGATCATCCGATCAGCCTTTATGCGGCGAGCAAGAAAGCCAACGAGCTGATGGCCCATTCCTACAGCCACCTCTATGGCATCCCCTGCACCGGCCTGCGGTTCTTCACGGTGTATGGCCCATGGTACCGGCCCGACATGGCGCTGTTCGTGTTCGCTGACGCGATCAGCCGCGGCGATCCGGTCAGGCTGTTCAATGGCGGCCGGATGCTGCGCGACTTCACCTATGTCGACGACGTGACGGAAGCGCTGGTCCGCCTGATCGACCGTGCGCCGCAGGGCGGTCAGCACCAATTGGGTGCCGCGCCGGATCCGGGGTCGAGCACCGCGCCCTGGCGCATCTACAATGTCGGCAACAACAAGCCGCAGGAACTGCTGCTCGTGCTCGACATCCTCGAGCGGGCGCTGGGTCGCAAGGCGAACAAGGAAATGCTGCCAATGCAGCCCGGCGACGTGCCGACCACCTATGCCGACGTCGACGACCTCGTGCGCGACGTGGGCTTCCGCCCCGCGACCCCGATTGAGGACGGCATTCAGCGGTTCGCGGCCTGGTATCGCGGCTATTGCGCGGCCTAGCCGGCCACGTTTGCTCGAAAGTCCCGTGGCGTCGTGCCGAATCGGTCCTTGAACGTGCGCGTGGCGTGGGCGGCATCGGCGAAACCGCATTGATGCGCAAGCCGCGCGATCGGAACATTCGCCAGCGAAGCCTGGCGCAAGAGGCCGCGAAACAGGTCGGCGCGGAGACAAAGCACGTGCCGTTCGAACGTGGTCTCCCGGTCGGCGAAGATGCGGTGAAACGTCCGCTCGGAAATGCCGAATTCGGCGGCAAGCGCGGGCACGGGCCGGATGGCGGCGATGTTGGCCCGCAGATGGCTGTCAATCAGGCTGAACAGGTCGGGCCGTGACAGCGCATGGCCGGCGCCGGCGGCGAGATGGAGCAGGGCCGACAGATAGGCGACGATATCGGACTCGCTCTGTTGCGCCGGCGCATCGGATAACGCAATGGTTTCGCGAAACAGCGCGGCAATCGAACGCGCCATCGTACCGGATAGCGGCACGGGTCTGGCGCAGAACCGCTCAGCCCCGGGAACGGACCGCAACAGCGAGGCGGCGGGGACGGTTGCGATCAGCAGCTCCACACGCTGTCCAGGGCCGAACAGGCGATCCTCGAACGGACGTCGTGCATCGTATAGCACGCCATATCCGGGATCGATCGTGCCTTCATTGCCGGCCTGCACCATCGAGCTTCGGCCGCGTCGCTGAAAATCGAACATGAATTCGTCCGAGCCGGCGCGGCTCACCAATTTGGCGTCGCGTGTATAGCATTGCGGGCTGCTGTCGAAACGGACAAGCTTGGCGCCGCCGATCTCGACGAATTCGAAATGGCCGCTGACCATGGCCGAACCGAGCGGCCTGGTCTCGACATGGGCGAACGACCGGCAGATCGCCTCGGTCCAATAGGCCGCTCGTTCGGTCGGACGGATCGGGTCGGTGGAAACGCTGATCGGCATTGGCTGCACGAGGCCGGTTGCGGTCCCGCAGCGTCGCCCAGGAGAGGTGGCTCTGGCAAGGGCTACCGGCGTGACGTGGCAGGCTCATTCAAGACGGGGTGCCCGCGCAGCCGTAGCCTGACCGCCAGTTCCCGGAGAATTTGGTCCGATATGGTACGCACAAAGCCGTCTGCCGGCATCGCCGCCGGTCACCCGCTCGCCCCGCTCAGCGAAGCCGAAGTCGCGCAGGCGGCCGAAATATTGAAGCGACAAAAGCAGCTCGGGCCGCACGCACGGTTTACCCATGTGCAGCTCGATGAGCCGGCCAAGCCCGACGTCCTTGGCTGGAAGCCTGGCGATTCCGCCACACGGCGCGCCGCCGTCACCTTGTTCGACAGCAAGACCGGCGCGACGCACATCGCGACCGTCGATCTCGACAACGAGACGGTCACGGAATGGCGGGAGTATTCGACCAAGGCCCATCCTTACGGCCAGCCGCCAATCACGATCGAGGAAGTCTTCAAGGTCGGCGACATCGTCAAGGCCGATGCGGATTGGCGGCGCGCGATGACGCGGCGCGGCATCAACGATGCGGACATCGAGCTGGTGCAGGTCGATCCGTTTTCGGCCGGCTATTTCGACCGTGAGGTGGAGAAGGGCCGTCGCCTGGTCAGCGCTGTGTCCTACTGGCGCAAGGATGCAAAGGACAATGGCTATGCGCACCCAATCGAGGGCGTAGTCGCGTTGGTCGACCTGATCGAGAACAGGATCGTCCATCTGGTCGACGAGCCCGACATCATTCCGATCCCGAAAAAATCGCGCAATTATGACCGCGCATCGATCCCGCACACCCGCAAGGATGTGAAGCCGCTCGATATCGTGCAGAAGAGTGGCCCGAGTTTTACGGTCGAGGGCTGGAACGTCGCCTGGCAGAACTGGTCGTTCCGCGTCGGCTGGACCGCGCGCGAAGGCCTGGTGTTGCACCAGATCGCGTTTCGCGATCGCGAACAGGAACGGCCGATCATCTATCGCGCCAGCATCACTGACATGATCGTGCCCTACGCGGACCCTACCGCCAACCATTTCTGGAAATGCGCCTTCGATGCCGGGGAATATGGCCTGGGCAAGCTCGCCAACGCGCTCGAGCTCGGCTGCGACTGCCTCGGCCACATCCATTATTTCGACGTGCCGGTCGCCGACGATTACGGCCAGCCGACGATCATGAAGAATGCGATCTGCCTGCACGAGGAGGACTACGGCATCCTCTGGAAGCATTATGAATTCCGCAACGAGACCTTCGAGGTACGCCGCTCGCGCCGACTTGTCATCTCGTTCTTCACCACGGTTGGAAATTACGACTATGGGTTCTTCTGGTACTTCTACCAGGACGGCACCATCCAGCTTGAAGTGAAGCTCACCGGCATCATCCAAACGGCAGCAGTCGCATCCGGCAAGGCCTATCCGTGGGGCGGCATGGTCGCCGACAATCTCGGCGGCCCCACCCACCAGCATTTCTTCAACGCCCGCCTGCACATGATGCTGGACGGCGAGGGGAACACGGTCACCGAGCATGAGTTCCGGCCGCGGCCATGGGGCACTGATAACCCCTATGGCAACGTGTTCGACACCACGAAACGGGTGCTATCGCGCGAGCGCGACGCGGTGCGCGAAGCCGACGGCCGGACCGGGCGGTACTGGAAGATCACCAATCCCAACCAAAAGAACAGCGTCGGCGGCCCGACAGCCTACAAGCTGATCGCGCACAGCGCGCCCGCGATGCTGGCGCAGCCGGGCTGCTACATGACCGAGCGCGGCGGCTTTGCGACCAAGCATATCTGGGTGACGCGCTATGCCGCCGAAGAGCGCTATGCCAGCGGCGAATTTCCGAACCAGCATGCCGGCGGCGACGGCTTGCCGAAATACGTTGCAAAGAACCGTTCGATCGAGAACGAGGATATCGTAGTCTGGCACAGTTTCGGGGCGACGCATGTCTGCCGTCCCGAGGATTTCCCGGTGATGCCGGTTGAGTATGTCGGCTTCACGCTGAAGCCGAACGGCTTTTTTGCCGAGAATCCCGCGATGGACCTGCCGCCCGATCGAAACAGCGCCAGCCGCGACAACCGCGACGAAGGCTCGTGTTGTGGCTGACGGTGGGTGCTCGCTTTTCAACTAGATTCAGCAGGGAGACTGACCATGAATCGCAGGAAGCTCCTCAGAATTGCCGGTGCCGGTATCGCATCTGCAGGCGTCGCGGCGCCCGCCATCGCCCAATCAGCTCCGACTTTGCGCTGGCGTCTCGCCACCTCGTTTCCCAAGTCGCTGGATACGCTGTATGGCGCCTGCGAGATGTTCGCGAAAGCCATGGGCGAACTTTCCGACCAGAAATTTCAGATCGGCGTATCTGGCCCGGGCGAGATCGTGCCGGCATTCCAGATCTTCGATGCGGTGGCGAACAACACCGTGGAGATGGGAAACAGCGCCTCCTACTACTACATCGGCAAGGACCTCGCGTTTGCCTTCGGCACCGCCGTTCCGTTTGGCCTCAATACACGGCAGATGAATGCCTGGCTCACCTATGGCGGCGGCCTCGAGATGCTCAACGAGCTCTATGCCACGTTTGGCGTTGTCGGCCTTCCGTTCGGCAACACCACCGCGCAAATGGGCGGCTGGTTCCGGAAGGAGATCAAGACGCTCGATGATCTCAAGGGACTGAAATTCCGCGTCGGTGGCGTGGCGGGACAGGTGCTAAGCCGGCTCGGCGTCGTGCCGCAGCAGATTCCGCCGGGCGACATCTATCCTGCGCTCGAGAAGGGCACGATCGATGCCGCCGAGTGGATCGGCCCTTACGATGACGAGAAGCTCGGCTTCCTCAAGGTCGCGCCCTATTACTATTATCCGGGCTGGTGGGAGGGCTGCGCCAACGGCTTCCTCTATATCAACAGCGCAAAATGGGCCGAGCTGCCAAAGCTCTATCAGAGCATGGTGACGATTGCCGCAGGCCAAGTCGCGGCCGACCTCACCGCCAAGTATGACGCCCGCAACGCCGCTGCCATCAAGCGGCTGGTTGCGGCCGGAGCACACCTGCGGCCGTTCTCGAACGACATTCTCGACGGCTCGTTCAAGGCAACCAATGAGCTGTTCGCCGAGGTTTCGGCCAAGAACGCGAAGTTCAAGGCACTGTATGATTCGGTGGTCGCCTTCCGCAACGAGCAGTATCAGTGGCATCAGGTCTGCGAGGCCACCTACGACAATTACATGATCAGGCGCATTCGCGCCTGACGGCCGGCATATCGGGGGCTTGGAAAGTGGACATCCGCACCGGCCGGCCGGTCACGCTGGCGACAAACTGCATGGTGACGTCGCCGCATTCGCTGGCCTCCGCTGCCGGCCTCGACGTGCTGCGCGCCGGCGGCTCCGCGATCGATGCCGCGATTGCGACCAGCGCGGTGCTTGCGGTGGTCTATCCGCACATGACCGGGCTCGGCGGCGATGCGTTCTGGTTGATTCATGATGGTGCCAGCGGCGAGATCCGTTACCTCAATGGCGGCGGCAAAGCCGCCGAGGCGGCAACCATTTCCACACTCGAAGCGCGCGGGCTGAACGAGATTCCGCTTCGCGGCATCGTGCCAGCGACGCTGACGGTGCCGGGCGCCGCGGCAAGCTGGATCGAGGCGCACGCTGTGCATGGTCGCCTGCCGCTCGGCCGCGTCCTGGAGAGTGCTATTGCTTATGCGCGTGACGGCTTTCCGGTCACCGGCCGCTTGGCAAGCTTCATCGAGATGATGCGTGATGATCTCCTGAAAGATCGCGAAGCCGCCGCGCTATTCTTTCCGCAAGGCACGGCCGCGCCACTCGGCGCGAAACTGACCAACGCAAATCTCGCGCGCACGCTGCAGTCGATCGCCGATCATGGATGGGATGGATTTTATGGCGGCCCGGTCGCTGCCGGGATGGCGCGCTTCTCGGAGGAAAATGGCGGCCTGTTCCGCCTTGGCGATTTCGGCCGGCAAAAGGCCGTCTGGGGCGAGCCGCTCGTCGGCCATTACCGCGACGTCACGGTCTTCAACACGCCGCCGCCGACGCAAGGCTTCACCGTGCTGGAGATGCTCAACCTCGTCGAGCCTCACGAGCTGCATCGCAAGGATTTCCTCGGGCCCGACCATGTGCATCTGATGGTGCAGGCCAAGCAGATCGCCTATCATGACCGCGACCAGATGCTCGCCGATCCCGCTTTTGCCGAGATGCCGGTCGCGCGGCTGGTCTCGAAGGAATATGCGGCCGCGCGCGGCCGGCTGATCGACGGGCGATCGGCATTGAGGTGGGATATGGTGCCGTCCTACGGCAGCCTGGCCGGCGACACGGTCTATGTCGCCGCCGTCGATCGCGACGGCAACGCGGCGTCACTGATCCAGAGCCTGTACGGGGCGTTCGGCTCCTGCGTGGTGGCGGGAAGCACGGGCGTCATCCTGCAAAATCGCGGCGCCTATTTCTCGCTGGACCGCAACCACCCCAATCGCCTGGAGCCCGGCAAGATTCCGCTGCATACGCTGATCGCATCGATGGCCAAGCGCGATGGAAGGCTCTTGAGCGTGCTCGGCTGCATGGGTGCCGACGGCCAGCCGCAGATCCAGCTGCAGCTCTATTCGGCGATGATCGATTTCGGTCTCGATATCCAGGAAGCGATCGAGATGCCGCGATTCCTGTCCGGCCGTTTCGCGCTCGGCGAAGCGCGCGACACGCTGCATATCGAGAGCCGCTTTTCAGACGCAACGATCGATACGCTCGCGCAGCGCGGCCACATCATCAATCGTTGGGAAGCGTGGAACGAAATGGCCGGCCACGCGCATGGTATCACGATCGATCCACGGAACGGCACCTTGAGCGGCGGTTCCGACCCGCGCAGCGATGGCGCGGCGATCGGTTATTAGCACAGGGCTGTCATTGGCCTGCTCCTTTGTTTTGCGCTACCACTCCTTGTGAGTGGAGTGACGCCGATGCCGTTTTGGACCTGCGAACAATGTGGCGCCCAGTTTCCCGAAAGTGCCGGGCCGCCGCCGGCGTGCCCGGTCTGTGAGGACGAGCGGCAGTTTGTGAACTGGAAGGGCCAAAGATGGCTGACGCGCGAAGAGCTGGCGAAGGGGCACAAGCTTGCCTGGCGCGACGACCTCGGGATTCCCGGCATCGCCGTTGAGCCGGGTTTTGCGATCGGGCAACGCGCGCTGCTGGTGCCGGCGGCCGACGGGTGCGTGATGTGGGACTGCGTTCCGATGGTCACGCGCGAGGCCATCGACTACATCCGCTCGCTTGGCGGCCTGAAGGCGATCGCGGTTTCGCATCCGCATTACTATGGCGCCGTCGCCGACTGGAGCGAGGCGTTCGGCGGCGTGCCGGTCTATCTGCATGGCGACGATCGCGCCTTCGTCACGCGGCCGCATCGAACCATCGTGCCGTGGACCGGCGACAGCCACCGGCTCTCGGACGACATTCTGCTGGTGCGAACCGGCGGCCATTTCGCCGGTGCGACCGTCCTGCATTGGCGGGCCGGCGCGCAGGGGAAGGGCGCCTTGCTCACAGGGGATATCGCGATGGTCGCGATGGATCGCCGCTCGCTGTCCTTTATGTACAGCTATCCGAACTACATTCCGCTCAATGCCGCAGCGGTGCGGTGCATCGTCAGCGCGGTCGCGCCGCTGGTGTTCGACCGCATCTATGGCGCGTGGTGGGGCCGCAACATCGAAGGCGGCGCCAAGGCCGCCTTCGATAGGTCCGTAAAGCGCTATATTGCTGCGATCTCGGGTTGAATGGGACGCGCGCTAGCGGTTGCCCACCCCAATGGCGGCTGCGCCGCGCGGCATCGGCGCCGGCTTTTGCGACGGCTGCAGCGGGATGGCGCTCTTGGGCTCGTTGAGCCAGCCGGTGAGGCGCGACATCAGGCCCGGCTGCTCGACCGTCCGGGCTTCTTGCACGAATGGGTCGGTGTAGCACTGGGCGCCCGCGGCCTTGGCGATCCGCGCTACCGCGTCCGTCATTGCCGGCGCGCCCGCGGTATAGACCACGTCGTTGGGCGTAAGCTTTGGCAGATGATCGGTCGGGCGGCCGCCGCTGCGGACGGCGTGCGAGACCTGCTGCGGCTCGGACACCATCGGGATCAGGGTGACGTTGGGAAACAGCGCCAGGCGGCACAGCGCGGTGTGCATGTAGAGCGAGCGCAGGCTCCGCGCTTGCACGATGAACACCATTTCGCGTTTCGGCTGCTCCATGATCGCAGCAACCGCGACCGACCACATCGGGGCAAAGCCGGTGCCGCTCGCCACCAGCACGATACGGCCTTCATGACCCTGCCGAAAAAACGCGCGGCCGTACGGCCCCATCAACTTGACGCGGTGCCCAGGGCGGATGTCGTGGCCGAGCGCCGAGGAGACCAGCCCGCCTGAAACCTTGCGGATGTGAAAATGCAGGAGGTGGTCGTGCGGCGATCCTTCCAGCGGGAAGGTCGGGCTGTAGGACCTTGCCGGGAAGCCGTGAAACTGCAGCTTGCAGTACTGGCCGGGAAGATAGTCGAGCGGCTTCGGCAGTTCGATGTCGACACCCACCACATCGGGCGCGAGTTGAACCGTCTGCGCCACTTCCGCCGTCAGTGCCACCGGCTCGGGAGCAGCCTCGATCGAAATCGCGAGATCAGAGACGATGCGCGCCTGGCAGGCATGGATCATCTCGTCGCCCGGGCTGTGGCCGCCATACACCTGGCCGTCGACCAGGCGAACGCGGCAGGCGCCGCAAATGCCGGAGCGGCAATCATGCGGGAGATCAACGCCGTTCATCAACGCCCAATCGAGCAGCAGCTCGCCGCGGTTCGCCAGGAACGGCTCGTCGTTGATCGTGACCTTGCAAATCTTCGTCATTTATTCCACCTCGATACGAATAGGCCGGACGTGCCGTGTATGTCTGATCTGGCTGTGGTCGAATGCGGCGACCCGCATGTGGACGCCGCTTCGAATCGGCACATCAAACTCGCTTGTGGTGTCGAGCCGGCGCTTCACCTCCAGCGCCCACAGGCCGGAGGCCCAGCGGGCGGCGCATCGAACGTCGGCGCGGTCGCCTGAGAATTCGCCGCTCAGGATGACGCCGGGGATCACGGTCCCGATCGGGATGCGCCCATCCAGCTCGGTCGAATAGGGAACAGAGTCCTGTTCGGTCATGAACCAGCGGGCGCCGTCGCTTTCGCCGTGATCGGGATCGAGATCGATGTCGCCCAATGCGTCTGATGTGGCGGCCACAACTTTCGGCAGGCGCAGCGGGGCGACCAGGCGGCTGCGCCGCGGACCGCCGGTGAGATCGGGCTCGACCGTGAAATTGTCGCGGTAGTTCGCCGTTCCCGGATCGGGCGCGAAGCCGCCCTTGTAGGGCACGACGTTCGCCGCCTGCATCGGTGTCGGATTGAGCGGCGGTCCGAAATGGGCATCGTCCATCCATCCGGCCGCGCTGCTGGTCGCCTTCCACTGCCAGACATCGGCATAGCCTGACGCCGTGTAGTGCAGGCCGCGGCCGCTCATGGTGGCCGGCGCGCCGGCCACCGGTTGCGGCCCGGGATGGAAGGTGCGTCCGCCGGCCAGCGTGACGTCGGAGGTGGTCAGCAGCACCGAGAACTTGTCCTCGTTGTATTGGTGCTCGTCGCCGACCTGAAAGCCGGAATGCAGAAGGTGCCATCCGTCGGTCTGCTTGATCAGCGGCAGGTGTTTTAGGGAGCGCGTCGAATCTTCCCAGGTGAAGAGGAAGTAAGCGTAGGTGCCGTCATGCACCGCGCGGATTTCGATCCGGGTCTCGCCCTTGCCGTCGAAGTTTCCGCCTTCGCCTGTCAGCAGCGAGAACGGTTTGACGTTACGCCAGGCCCGATCGGAGGTGTCGCCGTCGAGAACGGGAGCGTCGGCGGGACTGATGCGGCGAATCTGCACGCTGTCCACCGCGAGCCGGTCGGTCGCCACCAAGAGCGAGGCGCCGGTGATCGCAGCGGCGGCGGCCACGACGAAAGCGTTGGCCTGCAGGGTCGGGTTTCGCGAGCGCGCCGGCCCTCCCTTCGGCCGCGGCGCCGGACCCGCATCCGGCGCTCTGTCGCGGCGCGTGTCGACGCGCGGCTGCAGCGGGTGGGACACCTCGGGCGGCGCCTCGGCCTCGTGTTCCGCCCGGCGCGCCGATTTCTCGACAAGCAGCCCCAGCAGTTCGACCGCATCGAGCTTCGGCGGTGGCGCGGGCAGGGGCGCGGGCCGGAAGATACGCAGGAGCTGCGCAACGCCGCCGCTCTTATACTGCGTCAGGACGTGAAGCACGACAAAGGCGAGGATTACCCAGGTCCCCACCCAGTGCAGCATCGCGACGTCATAGCCGGAATAGAAGCCGAAATAGAGCAGGCCGCCGCTGACCAGCAGGCCTGACATCGTGATGAAGAAGATCCAGTACATCAGGGCGATCACCGCGCTCAGCCTGCCTTGGCCGCGCCTGAACAGGCCGCGCAGGCGAACCCTGTCGAGCTGAACGCGGCGTCCGAGGCCGGAGCGGAGCATGTAGACGATGTAACCGATCGCCACGGCGACCAGGACGATGGCCGCCTGCATGTGGGCGATCCATATGCTGTCGCGCGGCAATACGGCATCGAACCAGTTGATCCAGGTGCGGTCGGGTGTTTCGGTCGCGATGCGCAGACCGGTAACGAGCGCAACGACGAATGCCGCGACGAACGTCCAGTGTAGAATAATGGTCCCATAATCCGTCTTACGCTGCCGCACGCATACGCCCCACTACTTCACTTCCGAAGCAGCAACCGCGCCGATCCCATCAACCGCCGATGTCGCTGCCGTATCGATGATGGTCTCTTGGGCCGTAGCCGAGACTCTCGTTTGGATCGTCCTTTGGCGGGCACAGGATGACGAGAATGCCTTCATGCCCGCCGCGTGAGCCGGATCGGCGAACGCGCTTTTCTGGATGTATCGGCCTCCAGCGTCCCCGACAGCATCGGGAATGCCGGAGGCCGCGCCGCGCGCCGCTATCCCCACATATGATGCAAATGCGCCAATTCGGGCGCCGGTGAATGGTCGTAGTCGACGCTCGTCGGCGCCGTGACGTCGGCGGTCGCAAGCGCCGCTGGCTCGGCGGTGGTCGGTGTATCTGCTGCCAGCGGCGGCGCGGCCGGCGTCCCCAGCACCTCGGCGACCGTCACGCCGTCCGCATTATAGGTACCCCCGGTCAGCGGGACGCTGTGGCCGCCGATATCGGCCGCATTGCCATGCATCTGGTCCGCTGCCGCGGTGACCAGCGCCGCGTTGCCCGTCTGCAATCCCTTGATCATCGCGGCGATCTCGCCGCCCAGCGTGCCGTCGAGTTCGCCAGCGGCCTTCTCGAATGCCCTGAGATCGTCGATCAGCGCGGCGATCGCCTTGCCGTCCTGGCTGCCCACCAGGTCGACGGCCTGCTTTCCAAGCGAGTTGGACTGCGCGATGAAGTTGGCGACGAGCGCCGTCTCAACGGGGCTGTCGAGATGTCCCGGACCGGTGGCATCCGGCAAGCGCGGAATGCTGCTGACGCCGCCCTGCATTGCCATGTCGGCCAGCTTGGCGTCGCCCTGAATGATCTCGATGATGTCGTGGATGTTGTCGCTGCTGGCCTGCGCCGCCGCGGGACTTACCTCGGCATCGTTGACATAGACGAGTTCGAGCTGCAACTGCTGCACGATCTTGTCGGCATGGACGGCGGTCAGTCCGTCGAACAGCTTTGGGTCGGCCTCCATCAGCGCCTGGATATCCGATATCACGGCATTGATGTCATCGGTGATCTGCGCGCGGTTGTCGTCGTTCACCCCGCCAAGGATCTGGCTGGCGACATCGTCGAACAGCGCGCCGATCTCGGCGAGGCTGTGCGTTGGGGCTGGCGCGGCGGGCACGTCGGGCGTGGGATTCGCCAGCGCCGTATCGGTGCTGACGGCATTGATAATGCTGCTGGCGCGCAGCGTTTGCTGGGCGCCGGCGGCGCTGACCAGCGCCCCTGCCACGGCCGTGGTGGCGTTGGCAGCTGAAATGGCGCTGGTGATATCGGACAGGATCGCCTGGACATGGCCGACCGCGGCGGCGCCGGAAAACTGACCGGCATTGAGTTCGGCGAGCAGATTATTCTGCACCATGGCGAGATCATTGGTACGAGGTGCAAGGCTGACGGCGCCCGGGTCGGCGATGCTTGGCGACGAATCATCCATCGCCGGCGAGGTCGTGCCGATGGAAGTGGCGCCAAGATTGGAAAAGCTTGAGCCGATCGGTCGTGCCGCCGGCTGGTTGGGAAGCTGCGTTTCCTCCGGCAACGTCGGCGACGGTGAGGCCGGTGCGACGGGCGGACTGGCGACGTCACCGATCGGGAGATCGGTATCGGCGTTGGGCTGATCTCCGGAAGCGAAGCGAGCCATTGTTGGTCCCCTGTTATTTCCTTGGAATTCTTGACGTATGGGCGCGGCCATCCGCCGGGGAGCAGGATGCGCGCAGGGTGAAGGATCGTCGAGCTTCGTGGCGTCTTTCGGCCGACACCGCGACCATTGAGCGCCGAAGCAAGGTTATAGACGGACGAATCCGTGACGCACACCGCGCCAAAACATGACGAATGAGGCACGTGCCAATAGGCGTGTGTTTTGTACGCTTTGTAACAAGCCGAGGTGCCGATGGATTTCCCTTCTTCAGCGCCGCGGCGACGCGACACAAGGCGCGGTTTGCCATCGTTCTACCCACGAGCGAACGCGAACAATCGGCATTCGTCGCATTCTCGCCGAAAAATGGTCCGCATCGCGCGTCAAGGAGACCATCAGGGAGATCCGTCGGTCGCGGGTCGAAGGGCAATGCAATGAGTATGGCTCAAGGCCAGCCACAGGCGCGAGCAGTGCAGGTGTCGCGCGCAATTTCCGGCCTGCGTTCGACGCTGGCTGCCGACGATCCGGTCGCGACCGCGCTGCGCGCGAGCGCACGCCGCATGATCGGCGTCGCCGTATTCAGCGGCGTCATCAATATCCTGATGCTGTCGGGATCGGTCTACATGTTGCAGGTATACGATCGGGTGATTCCGAGCCGCAACCTCGCGACCCTGTTCGGCCTGTCGGTGATGGTGCTGATCGCCTATATCGTGCAGGGATATTTCGACGCGATGCGGTCGCGGATGCTGTGCCGGATCGCCACGCTGTTCGATGCCGGCCTGCAGTCCTCGATCCATTGGGCGCTCGCCATCCTGCCGCTGCGCGGTGTCAAGCCGGTCTTGATGCAGCAGCCGCTGCGCGATCTCGATCAGGTGCGCACCTTCATGTCGGGCATGGGACCGACGGCATTCCTCGATATGCCGTGGATCCCGGTCTTTCTGATCGGCCTGTTCCTGTTTCACCCGGCGATCGGCTTCACTGCGCTGCTTGGCACGATAGCGATCATTTCCATGACCTTGCTGAACGAGCGGATTTCGCGCGGTGCGGCCAAGGCGGCGATGGACATGAACGCGCAGCGCCAGGTGCTGGCGGATGCGACCCAGCGCAATGCGGAAATCGTGCGGGCGCTCGGCATGACCGACCGATTGACGGCACGCTGGTCGGAGGCCAATGAGCGCTACCTGCAGGAGAACATCCGCTCGACCGACGTCCATGCCAATCTCGGCTCGGCCGCCAAGGTGCTGCGTTATGTCCTGCAGTCGGGCATGCTCGGCATGGGCGCCTATCTCGTCATCGCCGACAAGGCGTCGGGCGGCATCATGATCGCGTCCTCGATCCTGATGGGGCGCGCGCTGGCGCCGGTCGAAATCGCGCTCGGCACCTGGAAGCAGTTGTCTGCGGCGCGTCAGGGCCTCGCCCGGCTTCGCGACATCTGCAAGGCGACGGCGCCGCCGCCGACGCCGCCGGTGATGCTGCCGCGTCCGACCCGCGAATTGTCCGTGCAGAATCTCGCGGTCGCTGCGCCGGGCCGCGATATGCCGATCGTCGCCGGCGTCACGTTCTCGCTTAAGGCCGGCTCAGGACTGGCGCTGCTCGGGGCGAGCGCGTCGGGCAAGACGTCGCTGTCGAAGGCGCTGGTGGGAATCTGGCCGGCGCATCGCGGGGCGGTGCGGCTTGACGGTGCATCTCTCGATCAATGGCGCAACGAGGATCTCGGCCGGCATATCGGCTACCTGCCGCAGGATGTCGGCCTGTTCGACGGGACGGTGGCCGAGAACATCTCCCGTTTCGAGGAGAATCCTAGTTCGGACGCCATCCTCAGGGCGGCGCAGATCGCCGGCGTCCATGACATCATCCTGCGCCTGCCGGAAGGCTACGCGACCCGGATCGGGGCCGGCGGCATATCGCTGTCCGCAGGCCAGAAGCAGCGCGTCGGCCTGGCGCGCGCCGTCTATGGCGATCCGTTTCTGCTGGTGCTCGACGAACCCAACGCCAACCTCGATGCCGACGGCGAGAATGCCTTGACGCGCGCCATCGGGATCATGCGCCAGAACAAGTCGATCGTCGTCGTGATCTCGCATCGCCCGAGCGCGCTCTCCGCGCTCGACATGACGATGGTGCTTTATGAGGGCAAGGCGATCGCGTTCGGGCCGAGCGAGGAAGTCTTCGCGCGCGTCCGCAAGGCCAATGGCAAGGGCCCGCCTGCACCGGCGCAGCAGCCCCCACCGCAGGCGCAGGCCAAGGCCGAACCACGCGCGTCACTTGCCGAGAGTGTTCCATCATGACTAGTTTCGATCGCGCCGATGAAAGAGTGGTGCGGAGCCGGTTCGAAGGAACCGAGGCCGAGGCTGCTGCGCCGCAGGGCCAGGCGCTGATCCTTGAATTGCAGCGGCTGCGGCAGGCGTTCGAGCAGGACAATCTGCCGGTGCAGCGGCAGCCGCTTCGTCGTCCGCCGCAGGACGGCCGCGCCGCCGCGCGCCGGCCGCGCCCGGGTCGTCCGAAGTGGCGGAAGAAGGGCAAGATGGGACGCGTGCTCGATGCGTGGCTCGGTCCCTTCGGATCGTCCCAGCCGGACGATGTCGATATCGAGCCTCCGCCGCCGCGCGCCCGCCGCGCGCGCGAGCCGGAGTTCACGCCACCGCCAGAAGCGCCACCGCGCAGCCGTGCGCGAGCCGCGCCGTTGGATCACGCCTTGCGGAACGAGCGGCAGGCGCGCGGTCCGATCATCGCGCCCGATGATCCCTCGCTCCTGAACATACCGCGGTCGCGTCCGGAGGTTCTGCAGATCGAGGAGCGACGGGAGCCGCCGCGCATCGAGGCGCCCCAATTGGCGCCGCCGGCTCCGGCCGGTGTGGCGTCCGACCGTTCGGTGGCGAGAATCGTCCGCAACGGCGTGACTGCCGGGGTCGCTTTCCTCGCCAATCGCGACGCATCGGCGCAGACGGCCGAGCCCGGCGAGAGCATCACGCAACGGGCAGGGCGCGCCTACGAGAATGAATTGCGCACCGGCCTGCGGGCGCTGCTGATCGTCGGCGGGCTGGCGGGCGGCTGGATGGCCTTCGTGCCGCTGTCGGGCGCCGTCGTGGTGCCGGGCAATCTGGTGGTGCAGTCCAACGTCAAGGCCATCCAGCATCCGACCGGCGGCGTGGTCGCGAAAATCCCTGTTCATAACGGCATGCGGGTCGATGCCGGCGATCTTCTGCTGCGGCTGGATTCGACGCAGGCGCAGGCAAGCCTGCAGGTCGTCAGCAAGCAGCTCGATGAAGTCCGCGCCAAGATCGCGCGGCTGGTTGCCGAGCGCGACGGCCAGCCGAAGCCGGCGATACCGCCCGAACTGTCGACCCGGCTGGAAGATGCCAACGTCAAGACGCTGCTGGCCTCCGAGGCTTCGCTGTTCAGGGCGCGGGTGACCGCGCGCGAGAGCCAGAAGGAGTTGCTGCAGAGCAAGGTGTCGCAGCTCGGCGAGGAGATCATCGGCCTCGACGCGCAGGTCGTTTCCAAAGCCAAGCAGCTCGAGCTGATCACCGGCGAACTCACCGGCGTTCAGGACCTGTTCGACAAGCGCCTGGTGCCGCTGGCGCGGCTCACGACCCTGCAGCGCGAGAGCGCGAGAATCGAGGGCGAGCGCGGCCAGTTGCTCTCCACCATCGCCGAGACCAAAGCCAAGGTCGACGAGGCGAAGCTGCAAATGGTCCGGCTCGACCAGGACGCCCGTACCGAAGTGGTCAAGGAGCTCGGCGAGGCGCAGGGCAAGGAAGCCGAACTCTCCGAGCGCGCAGTCGCCGCGCGCGACGTGCTCGAGCGCATCGAGATGCGCGCGCCGACCTCAGGCGTGATCCACCAGCTTGCGGCCCACACCATCGGCGGCGTCATTCGCGCCGGCGATACCATCATGGAGGTGGTGCCTGACTCCGACGATCTGCAGATCGAGGCGCGCTTGCAGCCGAACGATATCGATCAGGTGCGCAAGGGTCAGCAGGCGTTCGTCCGCTTCTCGGCCTTCAACCAGCGGGTTACGCCGCAGTTGATCGGCCAGGTATCATTCGTCTCGCCCGATACCACAAAGGACCAGCAGGGCGGCACGTCCTATTTCACGGTCAGGATCATGCTGCCGGAAGAGGAGCGCCGGCTTCTCGCGGGGTTGCGGCTCGTCTCCGGCATGCCCGCGGAAGTGTTCATGCAGACCGGCAGTCGGACCATGCTGAGCTACCTGTTCAAGCCCATCCTGGACCAGTTCCAGCGCGCCTTCGTCGAGCGGTAGCCTGCAAACCCGTCATGCCCGGGCTTGACCGGGCATTCTACGTGCTGGTCGCACAGTAAGGCGTGGATGGCCGGGACAAGCTCGGCCACGACGACACGAGAGCTGAACGGAGAGTTCCCGCAATCTTGCCACTTCAGATGGCGGCGCTATATCAGAGCTTTCCCTCCTGCCTTTGCGTTGATTGCGAGATCCCAATGACCACGACCACCGCCCCCGAATCCCAGCCGTTCCAGGCCGAGGTTGCCGAGCTTCTGAACCTGATGGTGCACTCGGTCTACTCGGAGACCGACATCTTCCTGCGCGAGCTGATTTCGAACGCGTCGGACGCCTGCGACAAGCTGCGCTATGAAGCGATCTCGGCGCCCGAATTGATCGCCGACGGCGCGCCGCCGAAAATCCGCATCGCGCCGGACAAGCAGGCCAACACGCTCGCCGTCCTCGACAGCGGCATCGGCATGGACCGGCAGGAACTGATCGATAATCTCGGCACCATCGCGCGCTCCGGCACCAAATCGTTCCTCGCCCGCCTCACCGAGGCCAAGGATGGCGCCAATTTGATCGGCCAGTTCGGCGTCGGCTTCTATGCCGCCTTCATGGTCGCCGAGCGTATCGTGGTCACCAGCCGCCGCGCCGGTTCCGACCAGGTCTTCGTCTGGTCGTCCTCCGGCGGCAGCGGATTTGAAATCGCGCCGGCGAGCGAGGAGGATGCCGCCCGCATCACGCGCGGCACCGAGATCGTCCTGCACCTGAAAAAGGACGCGGCGAAATATCTCGAGACCTATGAGATCGAGCGCATCGTCCGCGCCTATTCCGACAACATCCAGTTTCCGATCGAGCTGGTGCCCGAGGAGGGCGAGCCGCGCCAGATCAATTCGGCCTCTGCGCTCTGGCAGCGGCCGAAATCCGAGCTCACACCGGAAGACTACAAGCAGGCCTACCAGCAGGCCGCCGGCGCCTTCGACGAGCCTGCGATGACGCTGCATTACCGCGCCGAGGGCCGACAGTCCTACGCCGTGCTGCTGTTCGCGCCGTCGACAAAGCCGTTCGACCTGTTCGACCAGGCGCGCAAGGGCAAGGTCAAACTCTATGTCCGCCGCGTCTTCATCGCCGACGACGCCGATCTGTTGCCGGCCTATTTGCGCTTCATCCGCGGCGTGATCGACAGCGAGGACCTGCCGCTCAATATCTCCCGCGAGATGCTGCAGAACAATCCGCAGCTCGCGCAGATACGGAAAGCGGTTACCGGCCGCGTGATCTCGGAGCTGGAAACGCTCGGCGACAAGGAGCCGGAGGCGTTCGCCAAGATCTGGGACGCATTCGGCGCCGTGATCAAGGAAGGTCTCTGGGAAGACTATGAGCGGCGCGAGAAGCTGCTCGCGCTGTCGCGCTTCACGACGACAAAGGGCGAGAACCGCTCGCTCAAGCAATATGTCGACGACATCAGGCCGAACCAGACCGATATCTACTATCTCACCGGCGAAAGCATCGAGCGGCTGAAGTCGAATCCGAAGCTGGAATCCGCCACCGCCCGAGGCATCGAGGTGCTGCTGCTGACCGACCCGGTCGATGCGTTCTGGACCTCGGCGCCGCTCGATTTCGGCGGCAAGCCGCTGAAGTCGCTGAGTCAGGGCGATATCGATTTCGGTCTGATCCCGTTGCTCGACGATAAGGCCGAGGACAAGAAGGACGCGCCTGGCGCGGATGAAGCCACCACGATCGCACTGATCAAGGATGCACTCGGCGAGCGCGTCTCCGACGTGCGTGCCTCGCAGCGTCTGACCTCGAGCGCCTCATGTCTCGTCGCCGGCGGCGGCGCACAGGACCGCATGCTCGAACGGCTGCTCGCGATGCAGAACAAGGGACCGGTGACCAAGCCGATCCTGGAGATCAATCTGCGCCATCCGCTGGTCGCGGCGATTGCCGGCGACGAGGACGCCGCGAAGGATCTGTCGTTCCTGCTGCTGGAGCAGGCGCAAATTCTCGACGGCGAACTGCCGGAAGATCCGGCCGCGTTTGCGAGCCGGCTCAATCAGCTGGTGCTGCGGGGGGTCGTGAAGGGGTAGGGCGTTTCGCCGCGCGCTGAACCGGATTCCAAATCCGGCCGTATCTGCCACAGCGCTGGAACCGGGGTAGCCCAGATTACCATGATGACGTCCGACGGCACTGACATCTTCTACGGATCAATTCCGGTCTTTCGCGGCTTTGGCCGCCTGATGGACCCCGCGATGTATGCGCCGTTGCCGGATGACTGGTCGGTCGGCGTCGCCGACATCGTGGAATCGACCAAGGCAATCGCGAACCAGCGCTACAAGGCGGTCAACATGGCTGGCGCCGCTGTGATCGCGGCCGTCACCAATGCGCTGGACGGGCGGGAATTCCCGTTCGTGTTCGGCGGCGACGGCGCGAGCTTTGCGGTAGCGCCCAGCGACCTCGCGCGCGCCCGCGAGGCGCTGGCGGCGACAGCCGCATGGGTTCGCGAGGATCTCGACCTCTCGATGCGGGTGGCGCTGGTGCCGGTGAAGGATATTCGCGCCCAGGGCCTCGATATCAGGGTGGCCCGCTTCGGTCCGTCGGCCAATCTTTCCTATGCGATGTTTTCCGGCGGAGGTCTGGGCTGGGCGGATGCGGCGATGAAGCGCGGCGAGTTCGCCGTGCCGGCGGCGCCACCGGGCTCGCAGCCTGACCTGTCCGGCCTGTCGTGCCGCTTCGAGGAAATTCCCGCAACGCGCGGGCTCATTCTTTCCGTGCTGGTGGTGCCCGCCAAGGGCGCGGATCCGCGCGCCTTCCGCAAGGTAATCGAAGATATCATCAGCCTGGTCGAAGACTCGCCGGATGCCGGGCGGCCGGTGCCCTCCAGCGGGCCGCCGCTGCGCTGGCCGCCGGCCGGCGTCGAGTATGAAGCGCGCGCCGCGCGCGGCGGCCCGCTGTTGAAGCGGCGTACCGTCGTGCTCGCGGTGACGCTGTGGGCCTATGTCGTGATGCGCTTCGGCATCAAGGTCGGCAATTTCGTGCCGAAGAACTATGTGCAGCAGGTGGTGGAGAATTCCGACTTCCGTAAATATGACGACGGCCTGCGGATGATCCTCGACTGCACGATAGAGTTGGAGAGCGCGCTCGCCGACCTTCTGGCCAAGGCGGCGTCGGAAAAGATCGTGCGCTACGGCCTGCACCGGCAGGACGCAGCGATGATGACCTGCTTTACGCCGTCAGTAATGCGCAGCGATCACGTCCATTTCATCGACGGCGCCCGTGGCGGCTACGCATCCGCCGCGACCGCGCTGAAGGCGATGGCGGCGTAGCTCCTGTAGGCTGGGCAAAGCGCAGCGTGCCCACCGTCTTTCCGATATCGTTGCTTGATGTGGTGCGCTCGCTTCGCTCAGCCCACCCTACGAAATCTACCTTCCCACGCGCGTCCAGGTCTCGCCGCCGCAGAGCGCGCCGACGCAGCCTTCGACGCGCAGCGTGTCCGGCCCTGCCACCGAGATGCTGCTCGCATAGGTGCCGCCGTCGTCGGCGTTGTAGATCTGGCCCGACCATTTGTTGGCAGCGACAGGCTGCATGGCGCTGAACAGCGGCAGTCCGAGCATCGGTCGCTTCTTCAGCGCCGGATTCGGATTCTTGTCGTCGACCTGCGGCTTGCCGGTGGCAGGATCGATCGGCTCCCTCAGGCTGACGATCACGCCGCAGATACCGCCGCCGCATTTGCTGATCTTCACCCGCGCGTCGCCGGCCTGGGTCTGCCAGACGCCGCTCGGCTCAGCGGCGCCTTGAGCAAGAGCGGGCGTGGCGGCCAGCAATGCCGCCGTAACAGCGATGACGAGAGTTTTTGTGCAAGCCATGAATCATTCCTTCGAAAAAAGCAGGCCTGCATAGCAACAAATCAGATTTGCGCAACGTACGATTGCGTGTGTGCGGCGTGAGCTGTTGGTTATTTGCCCCAGTCTGCGAGGCGAATCGACAGCGCCGTGCCGAGGCCATAAACGACCATGGCGCCGCCGACCAGCGCGAACAAGGCCCATGCCGGCGCGCCCGTTGCGGCCAGCAGCCAGCCACCGCCGCCGACGATCAATAGTCGCGCGGTGCCAGCCATCACCGGCCCGCCGACCTTCGCCGCGCCTTGCGAAGAGAAATAGAGGCATGCGCCCATCCCGAAAAAGGCGAACGCCGGTCCTGCCAGGGCGAGATAGGCGGAAGCAGCGGCGGTGACGCCGGCATCGCTGGTAAACATCGAGACCCAGAGCGAGGGCATGACTGCGACGATAAGTCCGATCGCGCCCACCGTGATGGCGGCCGCAGCGCCTGCGGTCCACGCTACCTGCCGCGCGCGCGACACGAGGCCGGCGCCCATCGCCATGCCGACCATCGGCACCGAGGCGACGCCGAAGGCGAAAGCGATCGGGGTGAGCAGAAATTCCAGCCGCGAGCCCATGCCGTAGCCGGCCAGCGTCGCGGTGCCGTAACCGGCGAGGATTTTGGTAAAGATCAGTACCGTGAGCACGGTCTGCAGCGGCGACAGGCAGGCCACCGCGCCGACCTTGAGAATGTCGAAGAACATCTCGCGCTGGAATTTGAACCCCTTGAAGTTCAGCGCCAGGCGGCTGTTGCCGCTAAGGAGATACCAGGCCAGGAAGATCGCCCCGAGCGTGAAGGCGGTGAGCTGGCCCGCGGCGACGCCGCCCATGCCGAGTCGCGGCAGGCCGAACAGCCCGAGACCGAGCACGCCGCCGACCGCGATCTGGACGAACGCGGTGCCGATCAGCGTCACCGATGGAATCCGCATGTCGCCGGTGCCGCGCACCACCGACGCCAGCGTGTTGACTAGCCAGATCGAGAGCGCGCCGGAGAACAGCACGTGCGAATATTGCATCGCCTGCTCCAGCACGCCACCGCGGCCGCCGAGCAGCGTGTAGAACGCACGGCCGAACACCAGCATCATCGCCGTGAAGAACAGGCCCGCGCAGGCGCCGATCGTGACGGCATGCAGCGCCAGTGTCGCCGCGCGGTCGCGATTGCCCGCGCCTAGCGCGCGGCTGATGGCGGAGGAAACGCCGCCGCCCATCGCGCCTGCCGACATCATCTGCGTCAGCATGACGAAGGGAAACACCAGCGCGATCCCGGCGAGCGGCTCGGTACCGAGCCGGCCGATATAGGAGGTCTCTGCCACCGCCACCATTGTGGTGCCGACCATCGCGATCGCATTGGGAAGCGCGAGTTTCAGGAGAGTGGGCAGGATCGGAGAGGTGAGGATCGCATTGGTCGGCGCTGATGGAACTGCGGCGGGACGCGCGTCGATCGGGATCTCCATGGTCATGCGTTACGTCATCCAAATCAAAATAGATTATGGATGACATACTATCGAGCGGTCGCGGCACAAGCCACCCGCTGCGAATGCAGGGGTCACCACGGCAGGCCGCATAGGTCGATTATTCCATCGCGCGGCTTGCGCGTGAAATCGAATATGTACGGAGCCATCACATCGAAACGAATTCTTCCCTCCGGCTGCTCGGCATAGACCTCACCGTTGAAGCGATGCCAGCCGCGGGCTTGGTAGAACGCCTCGTTGTGCGGCTCGCAGAACAGGATCGCAAATCTGACGGCCTCGTGATCGCGCAGCATTCGGACCGCGGCGTTCAGCGCCAGCGTGGCGTAGCCGCGGCCGCGGCAATCCTCGCGGGTCGAGACGCCGCCAATGCCGCCGATCTGCACCTTGCGACCGTCCCAGGTGCCGGTGCGGAAAAAGATGCCGACGTGGCAGGCCAGGCCGGGATTAGGCCCATCCTCCGGTGCGTCGATCAGCACGCGCAGGTCGGCATGGGCCCATTTGATGCGGCCCCAGGGCAATTTCTCCAGAACATGGCGCGGCCAGACCGCCTGCATCAGCGGCTCGGCCCGCGGCCATGACGAGTCCCCGTTCAGAACGTCGATTTCGATGCTCATTTCATTGCCATGCTGCGCCAAATCCCGGTCGTTCGGTGCCCCGTCATACGCTGGACGCGGAGATGCCTTACCGGAGAACGGCGTTGTTTTGCCAAATTGCGGTGTTTAAGCGCAATGGAACCTTCTATAAGAGTTTCCCGTTAGACCAGTCTTCCATCAGTTCGGACACACCCCATGACCTTCACGCTGCCCAATCTGCCCTATTCCCACGACGCCCTTGCGCCCCACATGTCCAAGGAAACGCTGGAATACCACCACGACAAGCATCACCAGGCTTACGTGACCAACGGAAACAACGCGATCAAGGGGACGGAATTCGAAGGCAAGTCCCTGGAGGAGATCGTCAAGGCTTCGTTCGGCAAGAATCCGGCCGTGTTCAACAATGCCGGCCAGCACTACAACCATCTACATTTCTGGAACTGGATGAAGCCCAACGGCGGCGGCAGCAAGCTGCCGGGCCGTCTGGAAAAGAAGATCACCGAGGACCTCGGCGGCCTCGAGAAGTTCAAGGCCGATTTCGCCGCCGCCGGCGTCGGCCAGTTCGGCTCCGGCTGGTGCTGGCTGTCGGTCAAGAACGGCAAGCTGGAAATCTCCAAAACCGGGAACGGCGAAAGCCCGCTGGTGCATGGCGCGACGCCGATCCTCGGCTGCGACGTCTGGGAGCACTCCTACTACATCGACTACCGCAACCGCCGTCCCGATTATCTCAAGGCGTTCTGCGATCATCTGATCAACTGGGACTACGTCGACGAGCTGTTCGGCAAGGCCGGTGCCTGACGTACCGTCATTCCGGGGCGATGCGAAAGCATCGAACTACGGTGCGCGATTGCGCACCTGAGAATCTCGAGATTCCCCGATGCGCAATTGCGCATCTGAGGTCTGGTCCTTCGGACCATCCCGGAATGACACTGGATAGAGCCTACGAGGCGGCAGCATCTGACTGCCGCCTTTCATTTTGGCCGCTGCGCTCCTTGCACAGACTTCCCACCTGCGGCACAAGCACTCTGCCGGGTGACTTCGCTGACGTGGAAGATTGCTGCAATGAGCTATTTGCTGGTCTTTGTCGGGGGTGGCCTGGGCGCGACGCTGCGTCACTTTATCAACGTCACCTGCGCGCGCTTCATCGGTACCGGATTTCCCTGGGGCACCTTCATCATCAACATCACGGGCTCGACCGTGATGGGGCTGATCGCCGGCTATCTCGCCTTCAAGGGCGAGGCGTCGCAGCCCTGGCGGCTGTTCCTGATGACCGGCATTCTCGGCGGCTACACCACGTTCTCGGCCTACTCGCTCGATGCGGCGCTGCTCTGGGAGCGTGGCGAGCTAATGCTGGCGGCGCTTTACGTAATCGGCTCCGTCGGGCTTTCGATCGCCGGCCTGTTCGGCGGCCTCGCGCTGGTCCGCCACTTCGCCTGAATCCGTGCGAACACGGAGCTGCGTGACATCCTCGCATGGGCATGTCTGAGAAGCGCATGGGTATCGTGCGAGCTTCCGTTTGCTTCGCCACAAGCGGCGGACTAAGCAGGATGCAAGAGCATCACCCGCCAACCCCATCGCCTTGTCCGAACCTTCGCTAACAGATCCGGCGCCCGCCGACGACGCCGAGCCAAAACCCAGGCGCGCCCGCAAGCCGGTCGGCTGGTCGATGATCTTCATCGGCGTCCTCGTCGCCGTCAGCGCCGCGCTGGTGTGGCGGCGCGACGGGATCGACGGCGTGCTCAAGATTCTCTCCCACGATCTCCTGCTGTTCGGCGAGATCATCCCGCGTGTGCTGGCCGGCTGCCTGTTAGGAGCCTTCATCGCGGAAATTCTTCCGCACGATAAAATCTCGCGCTCGCTCGGCCCGGAATCCGGCCTGAAGGGGCTTTTGATCGGAACCGCGTTCGGCGCGATCCTGCCCGGCGGTCCGTTCACTGCCTATCCGGTGGCGGCGGCGCTTTTGACCGTCGGCGCGGATTTCGGCGCCACCATTGCCATGGTGGTGAGTTGGACGCTAATCGGCTACGGCCGCGCGGTCGCCTGGGAATTGCCGATCCTTGGCACCGATTTCACGCTGTGGCGTATCGTGATCTCGCTGCCGATCCCGGTGCTGGCCGGCGCGCTCGGCCGCCTCGTCTTCGTGCGGATGTATCCGAAGGGCGAGCCCGAGTGACGGCATCGGCACTGATCATCGACCTCACGCTGTGGGGCTCGGTCGCACTCCTCGGCTTCATGGCCTGGCGGCGCGGGCGCGTCGTGCTGGTGTCCTCGGTGCGTGAAGGCTCGATGGACTTCATCAACATCGTGCCGCGCATCGCGCTCGGCGTGATCGGCTCGGGCTACATCGCCGCCGTCATTCCGCCGGAAGTGATCACCGGCTGGCTCGGGCCCGACAGCGGCTGGTTTGGCGTTTTGACCGCGGTGATCGCCGGCGCGGCCACGCCAGGCGGACCGGTGGTTGGTTTCTCGATCGGCGCGGTGGCGCTGAAGGTCGGCGGCGGATCGCCGCAGGTGATCGCCTATGTCGTGGCCTGGGCGCTATTCGCATTTCAGCGCATGATCCTCTGGGAAATCCCGTTCATGCCGGCAAAATTCGTCTGGTTTCGCGCGGCGGTGTCGCTACCGTTTCCGTTTCTCGCCGCAGCGATCGCGATGGTGATCGGCAAGCCGTGAGGTCAGTTCGCTTTCATCTTCGCGGCAATCCAGCAAGCAGGGCCAGCCAGGCCGAGCACATCGCAGTCAGCGGGTGAGACAAGGCGCCCGTCGCCGGCCACAATTCCCAAAGCCAGTAGGCTTGTGCGATTCCGGGCAGCAGGAACGTAAGGACCAGTCCCGTGAAGCTTGTTGGGGCCGTCATCAGCGTCGTCAGGTGGATCACGATGGCAAGCCAGGTCAGCAGAATTTGGCAAATTCCGGCGAGCGATTCGAGTTTACGGCTTGCAGTTGATTGGTGATCGTGTAGGCGCCGACGAAGACAAGGAGGCCGACGACGAAGCCGTCCGGCTTGTAGTAGAGAACGGCCAACCCGCCCATGATCAGAGCGAGCACATCGACCAGCCATTCGCGCAGCGTGCGGCGAGGCTCGGGATCGGCAGGAAGGTTCGCTGAGGTGGGGTTCACGGTCATCACGGGGATTGGTCGCCCCCGGCGGTGGCCGCGTTCAAGGGGGGCCGCCCAACTCTCTCCGCTCGTCATTCCGGGGCGCGCCCGGCGCGAGCTCCGAATCCATCGAGCGGCAGAGCCAGTGGCGCAATGGATTCCGGGTTCGCGAGCCCCGAAATGACGATCGGCGGGCCGCTACGCCGCCCCAGCGTAGACACCCGTAATGTTATATTATAACGTCTTTTCCATGCCGCACTCCCATACCCATGACCACCCCCATCACGCCCATTCCCATGACCCGGCCACGCCCCATCCGGCGCAGGCGGCGCCCTGGTCGATCCTGCGGATGACGGTTGCCGCCCGCCTGGCGGCGGCGCTGGCGGTCTCCGCTGTGCTGTGGGCGGTCGTGCTGGTTGCGATGAGGTGAGCATGGCGGCGCAGCTCAAACTCCACAACGTCACGCTGGGCTATGACCGACATCCGGCGGTGCATCATCTCACCGGCGAGGTGGCCGCCGGCGCGCTGCTGGCGGTGATCGGGCCGAACGGCGCCGGCAAATCGACGCTGTTTCGCGGCCTCGCCGGCATTCTGAAGCCGCTCTCCGGATCGATCGATCTCGGCGGCCTCGATGTCAGGGACATCGCCTATCTGCCGCAGAGCGTCGACATCGACCGCAGCTTCCCGATCTCGGTGTTCGATTTCGTCGGCACCGGCCTCTGGCGCACGGTCGGATTTTTCGGCGGCATGGGAAAGCCGGCGCGGGACAAGATCACAAGAGCGCTCGCCGCCGTCGGCCTCAACGGGTTTGAAAGCCGTTCGATCGGCACGCTGTCGGGCGGCCAGACCCAGCGCATGCTGTTTGCGCGCGTGCTGCTGCAGGACGCGCGCCTGATTGTGCTCGATGAACCCTTCAACGCCATCGACACCAAGACCTCGGCCGACCTGCTGGCGCTGGTGAAGCGCTGGCACGGAGAGGGCCGCACGGTGCTGGCGGCGTTGCACGACATGGAGCTGGTGCGCGACCATTTTCCGGAAACCCTGCTGCTCGCGCGCGGGCCTGTCGTCTGGGGTCCGACCGCCGAGGTGCTTAACGCCGAAAACCTGATGGTCGCCTTGCGGATGTGCGAGGCGTTCGACGACAGCGCCGCAGCATGCGCGGACGACATGCCGTCGCAGGCCGCCTGATGCTGTACGACGCGCTGATCGCGCCCTTTACCGAGTTCGAGTTCATGCGCCGCGCGCTCGCCGCCGTGATCGCGCTCGCGCTTGGCGCCGCGCCGATCGGCGTGTTCTTGATGCTGCGGCGGATGAGCCTCGTCGGCGACGCAATGGCGCATGCGATCCTGCCGGGGGCGGCGATCGGCTTCCTGGTCTCCGGGCTCAATCTGTTCGCGATGACCACCGGCGGCCTGATCGCAGGATTCACCGTCGCGCTGCTCGCCGGCCTCGTCGCGCGCAATACCGAGCTGAAGGAGGACGCCTCGCTGGCGACCTTCTATCTGGTCTCGCTCGCGCTCGGCGTCACCATCGTCTCCGTCAAGGGCACCAATATCGACCTGCTGCACGTGCTGTTCGGCAACATTCTGGCCATGGACGACCAGACGCTGCTGGTGATCGCCTTCAATGCGACGATCACGCTGCTGGTGATGGCGATCATCTACCGTCCCCTGGTGATAGAATGCGTCGACCCGGTATTCCTGCGCACCGTCAGCCGCGCCGGTGCGCCCGCGCATCTGGCGTTCCTGGCCCTCGTCGTGATCAATCTGGTCAACGGCTTTCACGCGCTCGGCACCTTGCTCGGCGTCGGCCTGATGATCCTCCCCGCCGGCATCGCGCGGTTCTGGTCGCGCGACATCACCGGCATGATCTGCATCGCGGTCGCCAGCGCGATCGTGTCGGGCTATGCCGGGCTGGTGCTCTCGTTCCAGACCACGATCCCTTCAGGCCCCGCCATCATCCTGATTGCTGCCGGGCTTTACGTGATGTCGCTGCTGTTCGGCTCCGTCAGCGGGCTTATCCGGCAGATGTTTCCCGGCCGGCATCTGGAGGCGTGAGCATGATCCGGTTCTGGCTCGTCGCTCTCGCCATGTTCGCGGCCGCCAACCCGGCGCGCGCTGCGGAGCCTCTCGATGTCGTAGCCAGCTTCTCGATCCTCGGTGATTTCGTTCGCAATGTCGGCGGCGATCGGGTCAGCGTCACCACGCTGGTCGGTCCCGACAGCGATGCGCATGTCTATACGCCCACGCCGGCTGACGCCAAGAAGATCGCCGATGCCAGGCTGATCTTCGTCAACGGTCTCGGTTTCGAAGGCTGGCTGCCGCGGCTGGTGCAATCCGCCGGCAGCAAGGCGAAGATCGTGACCGCGAGCAATGGCATCTCTCCCCTCCGATTGGGTTCGTCCGCCGATCCGCATGCCTGGCAATCGGTCAACAATGCGAAGGTCTATGTCGCCAATATCAGCCTCGCGCTCTCGGCCGCCGATCCTGCCTCCGCCGAGCAGTTCATGAAGAATACGCAAGGCTATATCGAACAACTCGATGCACTCGACCGCGAGGTGCGCGACGCCGTCGCAAAGCTTCCGGAAGGCCGGCGTAAGGTGATCTCGACCCACAGCGCCTTCGGCTATTTCGCTGCGGCTTACGGCATCGAGTTCATCGCGCCACTCGGCGTTTCCACCGAATCCGAGCCGAGTGCGCGGGACATCGCGAAGATCATCACCCAGATCCGGGCGGCCAAAATACCGGCGGTGTTCCTCGAAAATATCACCGACCCCCGCCTGATGGGCCGGATCTCGGCCGAGACCGGTGCCAGGGTCGGTGGAACGCTCTATTCGGACAGTCTAACGGGCGAAAAGGGTGATTCTCCCACTTACATTGCGATGGTCAGGCACAATATAAAGGCCCTGACCGGCGCGCTGAGCCCATAGGGCAGGGGCCTCCCTGCCTGCCGGCGCGTCCAAAATTTTCCGCTCCGGAGCGATTATGTCTGAACTTTCGTCCCAAAAAATTCCAGTGACTGTGCTGACGGGCTATCTCGGCGCCGGCAAGACCACGCTGCTCAACCGCATCCTGTCGGAAAACCACGGCAAGAAATATGCCGTCATCGTCAATGAATTCGGCGAGATCGGCATCGACAACGACCTCATCATCGGCGCCGATGAGGAAGTGTTCGAGATGAACAATGGCTGCGTCTGCTGCACCGTGCGCGGCGACCTCGTCCGCATCATGGACGGGTTGATGAAGCGCAAGGGCAAGTTCGACGCCATCATCGTCGAGACCACGGGCCTCGCCGATCCGGCGCCGGTGGCGCAGACGTTCTTCGTCGACGAGGACGTGCAGAAGAACGCCCGGCTCGATGCCGTCGTCACGGTGGCCGATGCCAAATGGCTCAGCGACCGCCTGAAGGATGCGCCGGAAGCCAAGAACCAGATCGCGTTCGCCGACGTCATCGTGCTGAACAAGACAGATCTCGTCTCCAAGCCGGAACTGGCCGAGGTCGAGGCCCGCATCCGCGGCATCAACCCCTATGCAAAACTGCACCGCACCGAGCGTTGCAAGGTCGCGCTGGCTGATGTGCTGGAGCGCGGCGCATTCGATCTGGATCGCATTCTTGAGATCGAGCCGGAATTCCTCGATGCCGGCGACGATCATCATCACCACGATCATGACCACCATCATGGTCACGACCACCACCATGATCACAGCCATAGCCATGGCGGGTTGAAGCACTATCACGACGAGGACATGCAATCGCTGTCGCTGCGCTCGGACAAGCCGCTCGACCCCACACTCTTCATGCCCTGGCTGCAGAACCTCGTCGCCACCGAGGGCCAGAAGATTCTGCGTTCGAAGGGCATCCTAGCCTTCACCGACGACGACGATCGCTATGTGTTCCAGGGCGTGCACATGATGCTGGAAGGCGATCATCAGCGGAAATGGAAGGAAGGCGAGCCGCGCGAAAGCCGCGTCGTCTTCATCGGCCGCGAATTGCCGGAAAAGACGATCCGCGAAGGTTTTGAAGCCTGTATCGTTACGTGAGGCGAAGAAGATCGAACTCATGTCTTCCGAACAGCTTTCCATTGCTTCCATGACCGACCGCGTCAAGCCCGTCGCGGTCGGCGCGCCGATTACTGGCGTCCATTTCCTCGGCGACCTCGCCGCCTTCGTCTGCGCGGAGGAGAAGATCGCCGTCGCCGCCGCCGATGGCGAGGTCTCGCGCGCCGACGTGCATGGCGGCGCCATCCTCTGCGCGGCTTCCGATGGCAAGCGGATCGTCACCGGCGGCGATGACGGCAAGGTCATTGCATTCAATGCGAAGGGCGAGACGTCCGTGCTCGCGACCGACGCCAAGCGGCGCTGGATCGACAATGTCGCGCTGCATTCCGATGGCACCGTGGCATGGTCGGCCGGCAAGACGGCGTCCATCCGCAGCGCCAAGGGCGAGGAGAAGAGTTTCGATGCGCCCTCGACCGTCGGCGGGCTGGCGTTTGCGCCGAAGGGCCTGCGCGTCGCGGTGGCCCATTACAACGGCGTGACGCTGTGGTTTCCCAACATGGCTGCGAAACCGGAATTTTTGGAATGGGCCGGCTCGCATCTTTCGGTGACCTTCAGTCCGGACAACAAATTCCTCGTCACCGCGATGCACGAGCCGGCGCTGCATGGCTGGCGGCTCGCCGACAACAGGCACATGCGGATGAGCGGCTATCCCGGCCGCGTCCGCTCGATGTCGTGGAGCGCCGGCGGCAAGGGTCTCGCCACCTCGGGCGCCGACACCGTGATCATCTGGCCGTTCAACAGCAAGGATGGTCCGATGGGCAAGCAGCCTGCGATGCTGGCGCCGCTGCAGGCGCGGGTCTCGGCGGTCGCCTGTCATCCGAAGCAGGAATTCATGGCGGCCGGCTATAGCGACGGCACCATCCTGATCGTGCGCTACGAGGACGGCGCGGAAATTCTGGTGCGCCGCAATGGCAGCGAACCGGTCTCTGCGCTCGGCTGGAACGCGAAAGGCACGCTGCTCGCCTTCGGCACGGAAGATGGCGACGCTGGGATGATGGAATTCTAGGCAGACGACAGCAAGGGTTCCGCACGGAACCATGCGTCCAGCCGGCCGTTGAAACCACGAAATGATTTCGTGGGTGAACGACATGCCTGCCGATGACCGCCAACGCCAATACCGACGGGATATGCTGGCCGCGTCCACGCTGATTGCAGCCGGTCTTGTCGTATCGGTGCTTTCGATGACCAAAATCATGGCAGGCGATTCCGTGCACATCGCGCAGGCGACGCCGCCGACGCAATCGACGCCCGGCGCGGAAACCAAGCCGTCCGGACCGCCGCCCGAGCCACCCGCGACCGGCCAGCGCCCTTCGGATATCCCGCCGCAGCCGGCCCGCCCTGATCCGGACGCGCAGAAACAGGGCGCTCAGCCCGCGCTGCCGCCCGCACCGGCGGAAAAGACCGCGCCGCCGATCCGGGAGAAATAATCCCACTTTTGCGGCGCCGATTGTGCAATCGCAAAATCGTGGGCCGCAAAAGTTGCGGTCATGCGTTCTGGGCGCGTCGTTGCGGCCATATCGCCCCGTTCGCCCGCATCAATTGGTAGCAGACGATCAGGACGCTGCCCCCGAACGCCTTGTGTTGATCCCCAACAAGCGGTTAGGCTTGCGGCAACAATAGCCGGCAGCTCGAATAATGCCCGGCACGCCAGGGGAGTGACGCATGCGTGAGTTAACGCCTGAGACGATCACGGACGCCGTGCTCGAGCAGATGGCGACGACGCCCGACCCGCGCCTAAAGGAGATCATGGCGTCCGCGGTCAAGCATCTCCATGCCTTCGCTCGCGAGGTCAACCTGACGCCTGCGGAATGGATCAAGGGCATCGAATTCATGACCGCCGCGGGCAAGATGTGCTCGCCGGAGCGGCAGGAGTTCATCCTGTTGTCGGATACGCTCGGCCTCTCGGCGCTGGTCAACGGGCTGCATGACGCGACCGCGCTGGAGGAGGCGACCCATACCAGCCTGCTCGGGCCGTTCTACCGCGAAGCGACGCCGACGCTCGCGGCCGGCAGCTCGATCGCCAAAAATCCAAAGTCCGGCACCGAATGCGTGCTGTATGGCCGCGTCACCGATGCCGCTGGAAAGCCGGTGGCCGGCGCCACGGTCTCGATCTGGCAGACCGGCGCCGACGGCCTCTACGACATCCAGGCCAGCGCGACTTCGGTCGATTATCGCGGCGTGTTCGCGACCGATGCCAATGGCATTTATATCCTGAAAACCGTCAAGCCGCTCGGCTATTCGATTCCGATGGACGGACCGGTCGGCGCCATGGTGAAGGCGCAGGCGCGGCACGGTATGCGGCCGGCACACATCCACTTCCTGGTCGGCGCCGCCGGCTATCGCGAGCTCGTCACCGCGCTCTATCTGCGCGACGATCCGCATCTGGCCGATGATGTCGTGTTCGGCTCGTCCGGCGATCTTGCCGTCGATGTCGTTGCTAACGATCCGGATTGTCCGATCAAGGGCATGCCGAGCATCCGCTTCGACATGCGGCTGTCGCGCGAAAGCGCCGCCGACAAGGTCAGCGGGCGCGTTGGCGCCGATCCATCAGCGATTATCAAACAAGCGGCAAAGAGTGAAACTGTGGGGGCTGGATAGTCCGCAGCCGACCAACCAATCGTGAGCGACCGGACGAAGATCCGGCGGGGCCGAAATGACACAACGAAATGAGGGGGAAGCAATGAAACGCAGGACATTTCTCGGCGGTGCGATGGCGGTTGCGGTGCTCGGACAGGGCTCGAAAGCGCGGGCCCAGCAGCCGCCGATCAAGATCGGCATGTCGATGCCACAAACCGGCGGCCTCGCCGGCGGCGGCAAGGCGTCGCTGCTCGGTATCGAGATCTGGCGCGACGACATCAACGCCAAGGGCGGCCTGCTCGGCCGCAAGGTCGAGCTTGTCGTCTATGACGACAAGTCGAGCGCATCCGAGACGCCGGCGATCTACGCCAAGCTGGTTGACGTCGACAAGGTCGATCTGCTGTTTGCGCCCTATGCGACGGTGCCGACCGCGCCGATCATGCCATTCGTCAAGCAGCGCGGCCTGCTCTTGATGGGCAATTTCTCCTTCCAGGTGAACAGCAAGGTCGGCCACGACATGTGGTTCAACAATGCGCCCTGGGGCCCGGCCGACAGCTGGGCGGCCTCGTTCCTCGATCTCGCCCAGAAGGCCGGCGGCAAGAACATGGCGCTGCTCACGGCGGACCAGGAGTTCGCGCAGAATCTCGCGGTGACTGCGCGCGACGTCGCCAAGCAGCGCAACATTCCCGTTGTCTTCGATCAGGTCTATCCGCCGAGCACGGTGGAATTCGCCTCGATCATCCGCGCGCTCAACGCCGCCAAGCCCGACATTGTGTATGTCGCTTCGTACCCGCCGGATTCCGCCGGCATCCTGCGCGCGGTGAACGAGATCGGCGTCAGCGACAGCGTCAAGATTTTCGGCGGTGGCATGGTCGGGCTGCAGTTTGCCGCCGTGATGTCGAACCTCGGTTCGCTGCTCAATGGCGTCGTGAACTACAACACCTGGCTGCCGGAAAAGAGCATGTATTTTGACGGCACCAAGGAATTTTTCGACAAGTACACAAAGCGCGCCATCGAGGCCAAGGTCGACCCGCTCGGCTACTATCTCGCGCCGTTCGGCTATGCGATGGGCCAGATGATCGAGGCGGCGGTCAATTCCACCAAATCGCTCGACCAGAAGGGCATCGCCAAATACCTGCGCGAGAATGAGCACAAGACCATCGTCGGCCCGATCGCGTTTTCGGCGGACGGCGAGCGCAAGGAAACGGCGACGCTGCAGGCGCAGTTCCGGGGCGTCAAGGACAAGGACATCGAGCAGTTCCGTTCGTCCGGCAAGCAGGTGATACTGTTCCCGGACAAGCTGAAGACAGGCGAACTCATCAGTCCCTTCGAGGCAGCTCGAAAGTAGGCCTCGTGGCTTTTCCGGCTTCGAGCTCAAGGGGCAACTGAGAGGGAACTGACGTGTTTTCGATGGACCTGCTGCTCGGGGCCGTGCTGCTCGGGGTGCTGCTCGGCTGCTTCTATGCAGCCGTCAGCGTCGGGCTGTCGGTCTCGTTCGGGCTGCTCGATGTGCCCCACGTCGCTCACCCGGCCTTCCTGGTGTTGGCGTCCTACGGCGTCTATCAGCTCAACGAAAGCTACGACATCGATCCGCTGCTGGCGGGGCTCGCAATCACGCCGCTGTTCTTCCTGTTCGGCCTGATCGCCTACCGCATCTATTACGAGACCTTCGAGCGGCGTGGCAGCGATGCCGCCGTCCGCGGCATCGCATTCTTCTTCGGCATCGCCTTCATCATCGAAGTGCTGATCATCCTGCAGTTCGGCGTCGACCAGCGCTCGGTCAGCGCAACCTATATCGGCAAATCCTGGCGCTTCGGCGAGTTCCGGATACCGATCCGGCAACTGGTCGCGTTCGCGGTGGCGCTGACGCTGACCGCACTGCTGGCGATCTATCTGTCGAAGACCTTCATGGGCCGCGCGATCCGCGCCGTCGCGCAGGACGAGGAGGCGCTGCGGCTGATGGGCGCCAATCCGGTCCGCATCAAGCAGTTTGCATTCGGCATCGCCACCGCGGTGCTCGGCATTGCCGGCGCACTCCTCATCATCGTGGCGCCGGTCGAGCCGACGCTCGACCGCGCCTATATCGGTCGCACCTTCTGCGTCGTCGTCATGGCCGGGCTCGGCAGCATCAGCGGCACGCTGATCGCTGCCATCATCCTCGGCGTCGCCGAATCGATCGTGCTCACCATGTTCGGCGCCTCCTGGGCGCCGGCGATCTCGTTCGCGATGCTGCTCGCCGTGCTCGCTGTCCGCCCGCAAGGTCTGCTCGGCCGATGAAAAAGTCCCGCCACAGCATCGCATTCTGGGCCGGCGTCGCCGTCTTTCTCGTCGCCGTGCTGGCGATGACGCAGCTCGTCCGCAACGAATATCCGTTCTTTGCCGGCTACGTCATCCTGCAGTTCATCGCGCTGGCGGTCGCCTGGAGCATCCTCGGCGGCTATGCCGGCTACGTCAATTTCGGCACCAACGCCTTTTTCGGCGTCGGCGTCTACACGGCAGTCGCCCTGGTCAAGGCGACCGGCGCGCCGCTGGTGGTGCAGATCGTGGCCGCCGCAGCCGTCGGCATGACGCTCGGTTTCGGTGTCGGCCTCTTGACCTTGCGCATGCGCGGCATCTTCTTCTCGATCGCGACGATTGCGCTTGCCATCATCATCGAGACCGTCGTGATGAACTGGCGCTTCGTCGGCGGCGCGGCCGGCATCCAGATCCAGCGGCCGCCGGTGATGGCGCCGTTCGACAGCTATGTAAAGATGCTGTTCTTCGTGCAGGCGGTTCTGGCGGTGACGGCCGTTGCGATCGCGCGCTACATCCAGAATTCGAAGATCGGCCGCGGCCTGCAGGCGCTGCGCGACGACGAGCTTGCCGCCGAATGCACGGGCGTGCCGACGCTCAAGCTGAAGCTCGTCGCCTGCATGATCTCGGGCGGCTTGATTTCTGCCGCCGGCGCGCCGGCCGCGATGTACCTGCAATACGCCGATCCGTCCTCGGCGTTCAATCTGAGCTACTCGGTTTCGGCGCTGGCGATGGCGCTGATCGGCGGCACCGCGCACTGGATCGGCCCGGTGCTCGGGGCCATCCTGCTCGGCTCGACCCAGCAGCTTCTTGCGGTGACCATTTCTTCGGAAGTGAATGTGCTGGTGCTCGGCATCATGCTGGTGCTGTTCGTGGTCGGCGCGCCCAAGGGCATTATCGGGCTGCTCCGGCCGCGCTATCGCCTGCGCGCGGGAGGCAAGCCATGACAGCAGCCGACGCGCCCCTGCTGCAGGTCGGGGCCATCACCAAAACCTTCGGCGGCTTCACCGCGCTCGACAATATCTCCGTCGATATCAGGAAGGGCGAGCGCTTCGGCCTGATCGGACCGAACGGCTCCGGCAAGACGACGCTAATTAACTGCATTTCCGGTGCGCTGCGCCCTAACGTCGGCAGCGTGGTGTTCTGCGGCGAGGATGTGACGCAACTGCCGCCGCATTTGCGGGCACGCCGCGGCATCGCCCGCAGCTTCCAGATTCCGCGCCCCTTCCGGAGCATGACGGTGCTGGAAAATCTCATGGTCGGGCTCGACTTTGCCGGCGTCGGATCGGGCCAACAGGAGGAAGAGGCCGCGATGTCGATCCTGGCGCGGATGGGGCTTGCCGCGAAGGCCGATGCGCCCAGCGACACGCTGAGCCAGGTCGAGCTGCGCAAGATGGAGCTCGCCCGCGCCATGGCGGTGCGGCCCAAGCTTCTGATCTCGGACGAGGCGATGGCTGGGCTGTCCTCTTCCGAGGTCGACGAGGTGCTCGACCTTCTGATCAGCCTCGGCCAAGAAGACATCACCATCATCATGATCGAGCACATCATGCAGGCGGTGATGCGCTTCTCGGAACGGGTCATGTGCCTCGATGCCGGCAAGATCATCGCGCTCGGTGCGCCCAGCGATGTGATGGCCAACAAGCGGGTGCAGGAGGCCTATCTTGGCACTTAGCCTTGCCATCGAGAAGCTCGATGCCGGTTACGGCGCGGTCAAGGCGCTGCGCGGCGTCACGCTGCATGTGGAGGCCGGCGAGACCGTTGCTTTGCTCGGCACCAATGGCAATGGCAAGAGCACGCTGATGAAATGCGTGATGGGCCTGGTGCGACCGGACAGTGGCCGACTCTCGCTCATCATCGACGGCGCGGCGCATGACCTGACAAAACTCTCGCCCGAGGCGATCGTCGATCTCGGCGTCGCCCTGGTGCCGGAGGGACGGCGGCTGTTTCCCAAGCTGACGGTGACGGAAAACCTGATGCTGGGCGCTTTCCGCAAGGCCGCGCGCGCCACGATCGACGGCAACCTCGCGCTCGTCTTCGATACTTTCCCGGTGCTGAAGGAGCGCCGCCACCAGCTCGCCGGCACCATGTCCGGCGGCCAGCAGCAGATGCTGGCGATCGCCCGCGCGCTGATGTCCTCGCCGCGTTTGCTTCTGATTGACGAGCCGTCGGTCGGCCTCTCGCCGCTATTGGTGTCGCAGACCATCGCCAAGATCGGCGAGCTCAAGCAGCGCGTGGGCTTGACTGTGCTGATGGCGGAGCAGAATTTCAACCAGGCGATCCGGATCGCGGACCGCGGCTACATCATCGTCCATGGCGAGATCGCGGTATCGGCGCGATCGGTCGACGAGTTGAAGGCCAACGACATCGTCAAGCGGCTCTATCTCGGCGGTGTCGTCTGACGGTTATGACGGCATCGTGACGTTCTGCCGATTCTTCAACCTCGCTTGCTGCGATCATCTGCCGCATAATCTCGTGGCGTCAATGCAGATGATAAATGGGGCAGGCGATGAAGATCGATGACATCCGGCGAACCGCCTATTCGATGCCGCTGACCAATCCCTCGTTTCCGCGGGGGCCATACCGGTTCTTCAACCGCGAATATTTCATCATCACCTATCGCACCGACCCGGAGGCGCTTGCCGCCGTGGTGCCCGAACCGCTCGAGGTCGCGGATGCCGTCGTCAAATACGAATTCATCCGCATGCCTGATTCAACCGGCTTCGGCGATTACACCGAGACCGGCCAGGTCATCCCGGTTCGTTTCAAGGGCGAGGAGGGCGTCTACGTTCATTCGATGTATCTCGACGATGAGGGGCCGATCGCCGGCGGCCGCGAACTCTGGGGCTTTCCCAAGAAGCTGGCGTCGCCGAAGATCGCCGTCGAGAGCGATGTGCTGGTCGGCACGCTGCATTACGGCTCGGTGCTCTGCGCCTCCGCCACCATGGGCTACAAACATCGCGCGGTCGATCACGACGCGGTGCTGAAGGCGATGAAGGCGCCAAACTTCATGCTCAAGATCATCCCGCATGTCGACGGCAGCCCGCGGATTTGCGAAATGGTGCGCTATTATCTGGAAGACATCAACCTGAAGGAGGCCTGGACCGGCCCCGGGGCGCTCGGCCTGTTCCCGCATGCGCTTTGCGACGTGGCGCGGCTGCCGGCCCGCGAAGTGGTCTCTGCGCTGCATTTCAAAGCCGATCTGACGCTCGGTCTAGGAACGGTCGCGTTCGATTACATGGCGCAGTGAAGGGCGCGCGATCAGATCGCGCCCCTGAGCGTGCAGGCGGTCGAGCAGGTCACCACCACGCCGCGTTCGCATGCGATGCAGACCGCGACGCACTGTTTCTTGTCCTTGGGATTGTACGGGGTGTAGAGCTTGCGCGCGCAATTGTCGATCGAGCCCGTCACCTCGGCATTGCTGCCGTCTTCAGGCGTGCACGCGGCCAGGGCCGTGGCTGCCAGCATGATGGCGATGATGACGCGCATATTGTTCACTCCAACCGGAGCCGTCGCGCGCGGCGACGGCCATGGGCCCTCGCAAATCTATCCTTCAGGATTGCGCGATCGAGTTAATCGAGTGTTACAGGAAATTGGAGTTCCCGTAGGTAGTTCTACGCCGGGGCAGGGCCGGCACGCGATGTGCGCTGCAGCGGAAACCAGTGATGTCACCGGCGCGGCCGTCAGGGCGTCACGTTGCGATTGCGTACCCTAACAGCCTCGGCGTCGACAATGGCGGCCGCACGGCTTGTGCCGCGCTGGCGCGCTCAGCGCACCAGCACGTTCCTGAACTGCCAAGGGTCGGACGTGTCGATGTCTTCCGGGAACAGGCCGGGGCGGTCGGTCAGTGGCGTCCAGTCGGTGTAGTAGCCTTTCACCGGGCCGAGATATGGCAACTGGATTTCCAGCAGGCGATCGAAATCCATTTCGTCGGCTTCGACGATGCCTTCGTTCGGATTTTCCAGCGCCCACACCATGCCGCCGAGCACGGCGGAGGTCACCTGCAGGCCGGTGGCGTTCTGATAGGGCGCGAGCTTGCGGGTCTCTTCGATGGAGAGCTGCGAGCCATACCAGTAGGCGTTGTTGTCATGACCGAACAGCAGCACGCCGAGTTCGTCGATGCCGTCGACGATTTCGTTCTCATCGAGGATGTGGTGCTTTTCCTGCATCTTCGCGGCGCGGCCGAACATTTCGTGCAGCGACAGCACGGCATCGTCAGCCGGATGGTAGGCATAGTGGCAGGTCGGCCGGTAGATCGCCGTGCCGGATGCGTCACGCACCGTGAAGTAATCGGCGATCGAGATCGACTCGTTGTGGGTGACGAGGAAGCCATACTGCGCGCCGCGGGTCGGGCACCAGGTGCGCACGCGCGTGTTGGCGCCGGGCTGCATCAGATAGATGGCGGCGCCGCAGCCGGCCTGGTGGGTATGCGCATTCTCAGGCATCCATTTTTCATGGGTGCCCCAGCCGAGTTCGGACGGCTGCACGCCTTCCGACAGGAAACCTTCCACCGACCAGGTGTTGACGAAGACATCAGGCTCTTTCGGCTTCCTGGAGCGCTGGGTGTCGCGTTCGGCGATGTGAATGCCCTTGACGCCGGCCTGCCGCATCAAATCAGCCCATTCGGCCTTGGTCTTCGGCTTGGGGGCGTTGAGCTTCAGATCGGCGGCGACATTGAGCAGCGCCTGCTTGACGAAAAAGGAGACCATGCCGGGATTGGCGCCACAGCAGGAGACGGCCGTCGTCGAGCCGGCGGGGCGCGCCTTCTTGGCGGCCAGCGTCACTTCGCGAAGCGCGTAGTTGGAGCGCGCTTCCGGGCCCTTCGATTTATCGAAATAGAAGCCGAGCCAGGGCTCGTTGACAGTGTCGATATAGAGAGCGCCAAGTTCGTTGCAGAGCTCCATGATGTCGGTGGAGCCGGTATCGACCGAGAGATTGACGCAAAAACCCTGGCCGCCGCCTTTGGTAAGCAGCGGGGTCAACACCTCGCGATAATTGTCCCTGGTCAGGCCCTTCTGGATGAACCTGACATTGTGCTTTTCGCAAAGGGCCTTGCGGCCCTCGTCCTTGGGATCGAGCACGGTGATGCGCGACTTGTCGTAGTCGAGATGCCGCTCGATCAGCGGCAGTGTGCCTTTGCCGATGGAGCCGAAGCCGACCATGACGATGGGGCCGGTAATCTTGGCGTAGATCTGCGAGGCGGGGCTCATGCGGGTCTCCAGAAAGATGGCAGGATGGTGGGCAGCGCTTGCGAAAATCAATCGGAACGCAGGCGGGCGGTGACTTCGATCTCGACCTTCATCTCGGGCCGATAGAGCCCGGCGACGATCAGGAGCGTGGCGGCCGGCCTGATCTGGCCGAGCACCTCGCCGCAGACCGCGAACAGGGCGTCGGCGTCGTTGGGATCGGTGATGTAGTAGGTCGCGCGGACGATGTCGGTCATGGCAAAGCCGCCTTCCCTCAGCGCGGCCTCGATCGTCCTAAAGCAGTTGCGTGCCTGGCTCGTGACATCGCCCGGCATCGTCATGGTCGTGTAGTCGTAACCGGTGGTCCCGGATACGAAGGCCATGTCGCGGTCAATAACGGCGCGGCTGTAGCCGGCGGCCTTTTCGAATGGCGAGCCGGTGGAGACGAGATGTCGGGACATCAGGACCTCGGGTTTCAGGGAGCTGGCTGGTTTTGGCGGGGTTTAAGGGGTTTTTCCCGGTGCGCGCAACCCCTCGCGACACCGGTCGAATGGCCCCAAGTCGCGTCCTAGGCCGGCGGCGCCGCGCCACCACAGCGGCGCGCCAGAGTGTCCCTGACGACCATGACCGAGATCATGATCAGCAGGGCCACGGTGATGGCGCCGCGCCAGCGCGGGCGCGTGGCAAGGTTCTCCGGCATGGCCCTTAGGCCACGCTCGGCACGAGCAACGCCTTCGCCTTCCGGGTTCGGACTGCCCGCATTTTCGGCAGCTTCTTTCCGGTCGCGACAATCATGCCCCAGGCGCCACCCAACGTGCCCTCGGTGAGTTCGAGGCCGAGCAGCCGATCGCGCTCGAACGCGCCCGGCAGCGATAGCTGGCCGGTCTTCGCGGCCGAGAAGCCGAAGCGGGCGTAATAGGGCGCATCGCCGAGCAGGATGACCGCGCGATGGCCCCGCGCCTTCGCCGCCGCGAGCGCGTGGGCCATCAGCGCGGCCCCGGCCCCGAACTGGCGGGAGGGAGCCTCAACCGCCAGCGGGCCAAGCATGAGCGCCGGGACGCCCCCGGCGCTGACGTGCCACAACCGCAATGTACCCACCAGCCGTCCATCCGCCACGGCCGAGAAGGCGAGGCCTTCGGCGGGCGCGCGTCCGTCGCGCAGGCGCTGGCAGGTGCGCATATGGCGGTTGTCGCCAAAGCAGGCATCCAGCAGCGCCTCGCGCGCCGCGACGTCCGAGGCGCGCTCAGCACGGATCACGAACCGGGCGGCGTCGGCGACGAGGGGATTGGTGGTCTTCAAAGCAGTCATGGCACGTCAGTCCCCGCTCGCAACGGCAAGGCTGCCGCGCAAAGCGTTGTCAAAATTCGCTAATGACGGGGAGGGAGCCGGCGCACCGGCTCCCGTTATTTAAGGCCTCAAACGAGGCCCCTTTAGATGTGGTAGGTCCGCAGCGGCGGGATGCCGTTGAACGCCACCGACGAGTAGGTCGACGTATAGGCCCCGGTGCCTTCGATCAGCAGCTTGTCGCCGATCTCGAGCGTCACCGGGAGCGGATACGGTAGCTTCTCGTACAGCACGTCGGCGCTGTCGCAGGTCGGCCCCGCGAGCACGCACGGCGTCATCTCCGCACCGTCATGCGGCGTGCGGATGGCGTAACGGATCGACTCGTCCATCGTCTCGGCGAGACCGCCGAACTTGCCGATGTCGAGATACACCCAGCGCACCTCGTCCTCGTCGCTCTTCCTGGAGATCAGGACGACTTCGGTCTCGATGATGCCCGCATTTCCGACCATGCCGCGGCCCGGCTCGATGATCGTCTCCGGGATCTGGTTGCCGAAATGCTTGCGCAGCGCACGGAATATCGACCGGCCGTACTGCACGACCGGGGGAACGTCCTTGAGGTACCGGGTCGGGAAGCCGCCGCCCATGTTGACCATGGACAGGCTGATCCCGCGCTCGGCGCAGTCGCGGAACACCGTCGAGGCCATCGCCAGCGCGCGGTCCCACGCCTTCACCTTGCGCTGCTGCGAGCCGACATGGAACGAGATGCCGACCGGCTCCAGGCCCAGACGCTTGGCGAGGTCGAGCACCTCGACCGCCATCTCCGGGTCGCAGCCGAACTTGCGCGACAGCGGCCACTCGGCGCCGGCGCAGTCATAGAGGATGCGGCAGAACACCTTGGCGCCGGGGGCGGCGCGGGCGATCTTCTCGACCTCGGCGGCGCAGTCGACCGCGAACAGGCGAATGCCGAGCGCGAAGGCGCGCGCGATGTCGCGCTCCTTCTTGATCGTATTGCCAAAGGAGATGCGGTCCGGCGTCGCACCCGCGGCCAGCGCCATCTCGATCTCGGCGACGGTCGCGGTGTCGAAGCAGGAGCCCATCGAAGCCAAAAGCTGCAGCACTTCGGGCGCCGGGTTCGCCTTCACGGCGTAGAACACGCGGCTGTCCGGCAGTGCCTTGGCAAAGGTCTGGTAGTTGTCGCGCACGACTTCGAGGTCGACGACGAGGCACGGCTCGGTGTCGAGGCCCTCGCTGCGGCGGTTGCGCAGGAATTCCTGAATACGTTCGGTCATAGCACCCTCCAAACGGCCTTTGCGACAAGGACCCGTTCAAATGTGATCTCGGACATGAGTGCTTCGGCGCTGTCGCACGATGGAGACGCGACGAGGCCGAGAACTCAGAACCGAATTGTGCTGCCGTGGATTGGTTGGGAATTTCCCGCCCGCACACCTGGCAATGAAGGACAAGCCTTTTCAGTAGCCCGCGCCGACGTTGGAATGCCGGTAGAGACCAAAAAAGCCCGATCCGTCGTTGCTTTAAGTCGCGTCCCCCGTTGAGAGCGGGGTGCGCCGGTTCGCCTCCGGCTGCCAGTCACGGTTGCAAAGGATGAAGGGACCTTCAACGGCATCTCTTGAGAGAGATGCTGGCCGCTTCCTCAGCGACCCTCGGTTCTTCATCCCTTGGCGGCTGTCCGGCCTCTTGTCCGGATACCTACCGACTGACACACGACCACAGGCACGTGCGAAATTGGGCAAGTTGGGAAATAAGTGTTTTGAATCGGCTTCGCAAGAATTTTTTTAGGCTGGGGACAAATTTCCCGACGCGTGCTTACGAAAGCGTTCGCACCGCGCACCGCCGATGAACAAACATGAATGGACGTTAAGATTTCTCGACAGGCGCTGAGCGCTTCAGCGCCTAGCCCGCAAGCGATTCTCGCGCGCGTCAGCCGCGCCGGAAGAACGGTTCGACGCGCTGGGCGTTGCGGATGAACGCCACCATGATCAGCACGCCGATGCCGAACAGCACGGCCTGCAGGATGTGCGCCGAGGTGTCGTTGAGCCCGAACAGTATCGCCAGCGCCCAGCCGCCGGCGAACGCTGCGCCGAACACTTCTGCGCCGATCAGGATCGCCGCCGAGATGACGGTGACGACGCTCGGCCAATAGATCGCGGAGGAGGGCTTCGAAGCGGGCTGTGGGTTCATGAAAAAGGTCCTGTTCCGGGGGCGCAATCTCTCCGAAAAGCCCCCATCTATCAAGCGCAAAAGGCCCAAAAATGCCGCATCGCGTGCTATAGATTGCCGCATCAATTTTGGGCCAAAACGGGATCTGTGGATGTCAGAAATACTGCAAACGGCCGAGCTGTCGGAAGCCCGGGAAAACCCGCTTCTGAGGCCGTGGGAAACGCCGTTCGAGACGCCGCCTTTCGCCGAGATCGAGCCGGAGCACTTCCTGCCGGCCTTCGAGCAGGCCTTTGCCGATCACGCCGCCGAGATCGCGGCGATCACCCATGATCCTTCGGCGCCGGACTTCGCCAACACCATCACGGCGCTGGAGCGTTCGGGCAAGCTGCTCTCCAAGGTCGCGGCCGTGTTCTACGACCTCGTCTCGGCGCACTCCAATCCGGCCATTCTGGAGATCGACAAGGAAGTCTCCTTGCGGATGGCGCGGCATTGGAACCCGATCATGATGAACGCGGTACTGTTCGGCCGCATTGCTCTGCTGCACGAAAACCGCGCCGCGCTCGACCTCACGGGCGAGCAGAAGCGCCTGTTGGAGCGCACCTACACCAACTTCCACCGCGCCGGGGCGGGCCTCGACGAGGCCGCCAAGAAACGCCGCGCCGAGATCAACGAGCGCCTGGCGCAGCTTGGCACCTCCTTCAGCCACCACCTGCTCGGCGACGAGCAGGAGTGGTTCATGGAGATCGGCGAGGACGACCGCGCCGGCCTTCCGGACGCCTTCATCGCCGCGGCCAAGGCGGCCGCTGAAGAACGCGGCATGGCCGGCAAGGCGATCGTGACGCTGTCGCGCTCCTCGGTCGAGCCGTTCCTGAAGAGCTCGTCCCGCCGCGACCTGCGCGAGAAGGTCTACAAGGCCTTCACCGCCCGCGGTGACAATGGCAATGCCAACGACAACAACGCCACCATCGTGGAGATCCTGGCCTTGCGCGAGGAGGCCGCGAAGATCATGGGCTTCCCGACCTATGCGGCCTACCGCCTGGAGGACTCCATGGCCAAGACGCCGGAGGCCGTGCGCGGCCTGCTGGAGCGGGTCTGGAAGCCGGCCCGTGAGCGGGCGCTGGCCGATCGCGACGCGCTGCAGGAATTGATCGCGGAGGAGGGCGGCAATTTCGATCTCGCGCCGTGGGACTGGCGCTACTACGCCGAAAAGCTGCGGCAGCGGAAAGCCGATTTCGACGACGCCGCCATCAAACCTTACCTGGTGCTCGACCACATGATCGGGGCCGCCTTCGACTGCGCCACCCGCTTGTTCGGGGTCACTTTCGAAGAGCGCAAGGATATCCCGGTCTGGCATCCGGATGTCCGGGTCTGGGAGGTCAAGAACGCCGACGGCAGCCACAAGGCGCTGTTCTACGGCGACTACTTCGCCCGGCCCTCAAAACGCTCCGGCGCCTGGATGACCTCGCTGCGCGACCAGCAGAAGCTCGACGGCGAGATCGCCCCGCTCGTCATCAATGTCTGCAACTTCTCCAAGGGCGCCGATGGCCAACCCTCGCTGCTGTCGCCCGACGACGCCCGCACCCTGTTCCACGAGTTCGGCCACGGCCTGCACGGCATGCTCTCCAACGTCACCTATCCCTCGCTGTCGGGCACCTCCGTGTTCACCGACTTCGTCGAGCTGCCCTCGCAGCTCTACGAGCACTGGCAGGAGCAGCCGCAGGTGCTGCGGCAATTCGCAAAACACTACCAGACCGGCGAGCCGCTGCCGGACGACCTGCTGCAGCGCTTCCTCGCCGCCCGCAAGTTCAACCAGGGCTTTGCCACCGTCGAGTTCGTCTCCTCGGCGCTGATCGATCTCGAATTCCACACCCAGCCGGCTGCGGCGAGCCGCGATGTCGCGGCGTTCGAGAAGGCGGAGCTGGAGAAGATCGGTATGCCCGCGGAGATCGCGCTGCGGCACCGGCCCACCCAGTTTGGCCACATCTTCTCCGGCGACCACTACGCCGCCGGCTATTACAGCTACATGTGGTCGGAGGTGATGGATGCCGACGCGTTCGGCGCCTTCGAGGAAGCTGGCGACATCTTCGACCCGGCGGTGGCAAAGCGCCTGCACGACGACATCTACTCGTCGGGCGGCTCGCGCGACCCCGAGGACGCCTATGTCGCCTTCCGTGGCCGCGAGCCGGAGGCCGACGCGCTGCTGCGTCGGCGCGGCCTGCTCGAAACAACGCCGGCGGCCTGAGATGCGCGCAGCCTCCGCTGTCGTCCCCGCGAAGGCGGGGACCCATAACCCCCGGTGTTCGTTGTGAAGGGAAGGCCGTTGCCACACTGCCAAAAAGATTGGGCACGGCGTATGGGTCCCCGCGTTCGCGGGGACGACATGGTGCGCGTGCTGTTCGGATTGTTGGGCTTGATCGTCGCGTGGTCGGCCTGCGTATCGTCCGCTAACGCACACCCGCATGTCTGGATCACCGCCAGGAGCGAGGTGGTCTACGGGCCCGACGGCGCGATGACGGGGGTGCGTCACGCCTGGACCTTCGACGACATGTTCACGACCTACGCGCTGCAGGGGCTCGCGAGCAAGACCAAGGGCGTCTACACCCGCGAGGAGTTGGCGCCGCTGGCGCAGACCAACGTCGAGTCGCTGAAGGAGTTCAATTTCTTCACCTTCGCCAAGGCCGACGGCAAGAAGGCGAAGTTCAACGAGCCGACCGACTATTACCTCGAATACAAGGACAGCACGCTGACCCTGCATTTCGTGCTGCCGCTGAAAGCGCCGGTGGCGTCCAAGCAGCTGGCGCTGGAAGTGTTCGATCCCTCCTACTTCATCGACTTCAAGTTCGAGGACAAGGACCCGATCAAGCTGGTCGGCGCGCCCGCCGCCTGCCAGATGGAGTTTCAGCGGCCCAATGATGGGACCGAGAACGCCCAGCGGCTCAATGAAAACAATTTCATGAGCGGCGATAATTCCAACTATGGCGCGATGTTCGCCAACAAGATCACGGTGAACTGCCCGTGAGGTTGATACCTGCAGGTCTTGCGCGAGGTATCGCCATTACGGCCGCGGCGTTCGCGGCCGTCATCGTTTTCGACGCCGCCTGGCACGCCGTGCTGGCGCAGAACCCGTTCGGCGGTCCGCGCCCGCCGGCCGAGCCGCAGGTCGGGGGCGTCATCGGCTGGATCCTCGCCAAGCAGTCCGAATTCTACCGCGAGATGTCCGGAACCATCCGCGCTGCGAAATCCGACGGCAGCGCGGTCTGGACGCTGCTTGGGATCTCATTTGCGTATGGCATCTTTCACGCCGCCGGTCCCGGCCATGGCAAGGCGGTGATCTCGTCCTATCTGGTCGCCAACGAGGAAACCGCGCGGCGCGGTATCGTGCTGTCGTTCGCCTCGGCGTTCCTGCAGGCGCTGGTGGCGGTCGCGATCGTCGCGGTGTTCGCCTGGCTGCTTTCCTCCACCGCGAAAACGATGTGCTCGGCCGAGAAGGCGATCGAAATCGTCAGCTACGCTCTGATCGCGGCATTCGGTGCCCGGCTGGTCTGGACTAAGGGCGCGGGTTTTATGCGCGCGCTGCAGGCGAAGCCCGCGGTGGTGACTGCGCATCAGCATGATCATGGCCACGATCATGACCATGAACATGATCATGGCCATCACCACCGTGATCATCACCATGGCGATGCCCATTCTCACGGCCACGGCCATTCGCACGGGCATGATCACGGGCATGACGAACATTGCGGCCATTCCCACGGGCCGAAACCGGACCAACTCGCCGGCCCCGGCGGCTGGCGCCGCGGACTTGGGACGATCTTTGCCGTGGGTTTGCGGCCCTGCTCGGGCGCGATCCTGGTGCTGGTGTTCTCGTTGGCGCAGGGCCTGTTCTGGGCCGGCATCGCCGCCACCTTCCTGATGGGCCTCGGCACCGCGATCACCGTCGCCACCATCGCCATCATCGCCGTCTCGGCAAAGGGCCTCGCCAAGCGCCTCAGCGCCGGCCGCGAGGGCAGCGGTGCGCTCATCATGCGCGGCATCGAGTTCGGCGCCGCCGGCCTCGTGCTGCTATTCGGCCTCGGTCTTCTCTTCGGCTATCTCGCCGCCGAACGGGCGACTTGTTTGTAGAAGGGACGGTAGTCCGGATGAGCCAACGGGTCGCGCGAATGCGCGCCAGGCTCCGCGATATCCGGGGCGCCCATCCCGCATATCGCGGCGCTCATGCGGGCTACGCATTCCGGCTTTGATGCGCTATGCAGTCAGCGAACGCCGTAACGCCGAGTATCCCATGTCACGCGAGCAATTCTGGTTCTTCCACCCGTTCCGGGTACGCTATTCCGAGATCGACGGCCAGGGCGTGGTCTTCAACGCGCATTATCTGACTTATTTCGACACCGCCATCACCGAATATTTTCGCGCGCTCGGCTACGATCAATATGCCGACGCCAGGCAATCCGGCGTCGATTTCCATGTCGTCAGATCCGTCATCGAATACAAGGCGCCGGTCCGCTTCGACTGGGAGCTCGACGTCGGCGCACGCGTCGCGCGGATCGGCAATTCGAGCATGACGTTCGAGCTCGCGATTTTTCTGAAGGGCGGCAACGAGGCGCTGGTGACCGGCGAGATCGTCTGGGTCAACACCGACCAGAAGACCCATCGCCCGGTGCCGATCCCGAAAGCGACCCGCGACCTGATCGCGACGCGGGAGCAGCATCTAGCGGGGTGAGATTTCGTGCTTTGTATTTTTCCGCTGGGAGCCCGAAGCCATGTTCCGCTGTCGTCACCCAGTATTCCAGAGACGTCAATGGTCGAAGCGAGAAGCCGCGTCGTACTGGATCCTCCGCCTGCGCGGAGGATGACAGTAGTGCGTGCGGTACGAGCTCAGCGTCATTGCCTGCACTAATGGTGCAAGGAACAACACGTCCCGCCCAACAATCCCTACGCCGGCAGATACCCCTTGATCGCCGGCATGAAGAAGATCGCGATGTTGATCGCAAATCCCAGGCTCCAGAGGATCGAGCGCAGGGTCGGGCGGTCGCCGAGATAGGTGAAGACATAGGCGATCCGCACGATCACGAAGAGAGTGGCGAGCTCGTCGATCAGGTGCTGCGGGCTCTGCCGAAACTCCGCCAGCAGCACGGCAGCCGCAAAGAACGGAAACGCCTCGATGCCGTTCTGGTGCGCGCCGAGCGCGCGGCCGCGGATCGGATCGGCATAGAAGGCGCTATCGCGGGGCCTCGAATTGTCGAACCGGCGCCAGGCCGCCCATTTGACCGATGCGATCGTCAAGAGATAAAGCAGCACCGTCCCGAAAACGCACCATTCGGCGATCGTCATGGTTCCTCCCGTGCCCCGGGGGCAATGCTGCGAGCGTAGCGAACCGGCGGTTGCCTTGACAAGGATGGGGCAACGCGCGAAGCCATCGAAATCATGACGACGTTCACTACCTTTGGAAATGCGAAGCCTGCGCAGGCCGCCCAGCCGCGGCGTATCGGCGTGCTGCTGATCAATCTCGGTACGCCCGATACCGCCGACGCTGCCGGCGTGCGGATCTACCTGAAGGAATTCCTGTCCGATCCGCGAGTCATCGAGGATCAGGGGCTGGTCTGGAAGCTGATCCTCAACGGCATCATTTTGCGGCTGCGTCCCGGCCGCAAGGCGCGCGACTACCAGAAGATCTGGAATACCGAAAAGAACGAGTCCCCACTGAAGACGATCACGCGCTCCCAGGCCGAAAAGCTTGGCGACGCGATCGCCGATCACGAACATGTCGTGGTCGATTGGGCAATGCGCTACGGCAATCCTTCGATCCGCGCGCGCATCGATGCGCTGGCGGCGCAAGGCTGCGACCGCTTGCTGGTGGTGCCGCTCTATCCGCAATATTCCGCGGCGACCTCGGCGACAGTCTGCGACGAGGTATTTCGGGTGCTGGCTGATCTGCGCGCGCAGCCGACGCTGCGGGTCACACCACCTTATTACGACGATCCCGATTACATCGAGGCGCTCGCGGTCTCGATCAATGCGCACCTCACGACGTTGCCGTTCCAGCCCGAACTGATCGTGGCGTCGTTTCACGGCATGCCGCAGAAATATGTCGACCAGGGCGATCCCTACCAGACGCAGTGCGTCGCAACGACGGAAGCCCTGCGCAAACGGCTGGGGCTTGATGGCTCCAAACTGCTGCTTACATTTCAATCACGCTTCGGCAACGACGAGTGGCTGCAGCCTTATACGGACAAGACCATCGAAAAACTCGCGAAAGATGGCGTGAAGCGCATTGCCGTCGTCACCCCCGGCTTCGCCGCCGATTGCCTGGAGACGCTGGAAGAAATCGCGCAGGAGAACGCCGAGATATTCCGCCACAATGGCGGCGAGCAGTTTTCCGCGATTCCCTGCCTCAACGACAGCGAGGCTGGCATGGACGTGATCCGCCAGCTGGTTTTGCGCGAGCTTCAGGGCTGGATATAGCGGCTTAAAAAAATGCCGACATGTTGCCGCCGTTCGGGCTTGAGAACATCTGGTGGCCGCCCAACCGTTCCCCAGCTATATACCATAACAGAACAGCCGGCCTGAACCGGCGCCGCGGTGACGCTGACTCATAAGGGAGAGGCAGCGTCCGGCAACGCATCACCTTGCCGCTCTGGAGGACTTTATGACTGGTTTCGATATTTTCGCGATCGCGTTTGTTCTGCTCGTCATCGTCACGCTGTTCGCGGGGGTCAAGACGGTGCCGCAGGGCTATGACTGGACCATCGAGCGGTTCGGCAAATACACCCGCACGCTGGCGCCGGGATTGAACCTCATCATTCCCTATTTCGACCGTGTCGGCCGCAAGATGAACATGATGGAGCAGGTGATCAACATCCCCGAACAGGAGGTGATCACGAAAGACAACGCCACCGTGACGGTGGACGGGGTCGCCTTTTTCCAGGTGTTCGACGCGGCGAAGGCGAGCTACGAGGTCGCCAATCTCGAACAGGCGATCATCGTCCTGACCATGACCAACATCCGTTCGGTGATGGGCTCGATGGACCTCGACCAGGTGCTGTCGCATCGCGATGAGATCAACGAGCGCCTCTTGCGGGTGGTCGATGCCGCGGTCTCGCCCTGGGGCCTCAAGGTCAATCGCATCGAGATAAAGGACATCGTGCCGCCGGCCGACCTGGTCGAGGCGATGGGACGGCAGATGAAGGCCGAGCGCGTCAAGCGCGCCGACATCCTGCAGGCCGAGGGCCAGCGCCAGTCGGAAATTTTGCGCGCCGAAGGCGCCAAGCAGGGCCAGATCCTGCAGGCCGAAGGCCGCCGCGAAGCCGCCTTCCGCGACGCCGAGGCGCGCGAACGGCTCGCCGAAGCCGAAGCCAAGGCGACGCAGATGGTCTCCGAATCCATCGCCAAGGGCGACATTGCCGCGCTGAACTATTTTATCGCCGACAAATACATCAAGGCGTTCGGGCAGTTCGCGGAATCGCCGAACCAGAAGATCCTGATGATCCCGGTGGAAGCCACCAGCGTGCTGTCCTCGCTCGCCGGCATCGGGGAGATCGCCAAGGCGGCGTTCGGCGAGAGCTCGGCCTCGGCGACAGCAGCCGCGCGGCGGACTGGATCGGTGCCGAGCACGGGTTCGACGCCGCCGCCGATCACGCAGCAGCCGTGAGGTTTGGTTCGGAAGATTACTTTGCTTGATGAGAGGTTCGTGTCATGGCCGACATGTTTTCCACCCTCGGCACCTGGAACTGGCTGATCTTCGGCTTCATCCTGATGGCGCTGGAAGTGCTCGCGCCGGGTGTCTTCATGTTCTGGCTCGGACTCGCGGCGCTATTGGTCGGGCTGGTCTCGTTTGCCATCAACCCATCCTGGCAGACGCAGCTTTTGATGTTCGCCGTGTTTGCTGCCGCCGCTGTGCCGGCGTGGCGGCATTTTGCGCGTAGCGCATCCTCCAGCAGCGCCAGCAATCCATACCTCAACAAGCGGACCGCCGCGCTGATCGGCCGGGAATTCACCCTGGAAAAGCCGATCGTCGATGGCACGGGCACAGTCCGCATCGACGACACGATCTGGCGCGTCGCCGGTCCCGATGCGCCAGCGGGTAGCCGCGTCAGGGTCGTGCAGGCCGACGGCGCCAGCCTGACGGTGGCGGTGGCTTGATTGGCTCCTTCTCCCCGTTCTTCACGAGGAGAGGGTTGGGGTGAGGCGCTCTCTCCACTAGTTCCGAACGACGTGTGACCCGTACCCCCTCACCGCCGCGCAAGCGCGGCGACCTCTCCCCGCAAGCGGGGCGAGGCTGAAGGGATCAACTTCGCCTGCTCCACCGCTCGGCGAAACGATGCAGCGGCTGGAAGCTTTCCATCAGCTCCAGGCCGAGTGGCGTCAGGCGATAGCCGTCACCGGTCAGGAGTTCGACGAGGCCGGCCCCGCGCAGCTCGGAGAGGCGGGCTTGCATCACCGTCGGCGAGGCGTCGTCGCAGGCGGTGCGGAGCGCGCGGGAGGTGAGCGACCGGTCGCGCAGCTCCCAGACGATCCGCAAGGTCCAGCGGCGGCCGAGCAGATCGAGCAGCGCCATAATCGGCCGGCCGGTCCGGGAGCCGCGGACGGCGCGTTTGGTCGCGGTCGGTTTCGGCATGGAAGAACCTCTTGCGTTCCGCTACAAATAATGTAGCGTTGTGCTACATTATTTGTAGCATAGGAGCTGGCCATGTCCCAGAGCTCACAGCGCATCGCCCCGCTCGAGCCGCCTTATGCCCCGGAGATTGCCGCGCACTTCGACCGCATCATGCGCGGTGCGCCGCCGCTGATGCTGTTCCGCGTCATCGCCGGCAGCGCCCGCGCCTGGGAGAAATTCACGGCCGGCAGCCTGCTCGACCGCGGACCGCTCAGCTTGCGCGAGCGCGAGATCGTCATCGACCGCACCTGCGCGCGAACCGGCTGCGAATATGAATGGGGCGTGCATGTCGCAATGTTCGCCGAGGCTGCGCGCCTGACGGAAGAAGAGGTTCGCGCTACCGTGACAGGCGCCGCCGATGCGGCATGCTGGTCACCGGCGGAGCAAGCGTTAATCGCCGCCGTCGATGCGCTGCACGAGCGCGCCACGCTCAGCGACACCGAGTTCGCTGGCCTGTCGGCGCATTATGGCGAGGCGCAGATATTCGAGATCATCCTGCTGTGCGGATTCTATCGCACGGTGTCGTATCTGGCGAATGGATTGGCATTGCCGCTGGAGGAGAAGGCGGTGCGGTTTCCGGCACAGACCTAACCGCGTCATTGCGAGCGAAGCGAAGCAATCGATCTGGCGGCATGACGGATAGGTGGATTGCTTCGTCGCGCTGCTCCTCGCAATGACGGCGGAGAGACCGCCGCTTACGCCACCCCCGCGCGCAAAAAGTCGTGCAGGTGCACGATACCGACCGGCTTGCTGCCGTCGGTGACGATCAGCGTCGTGATCTTCGAGGAGTTGAGGATTTCCAGCGCCTCGCCGGCCAGAACGTCGCGGTCGATCGTCTTCGGATTCTTGGTCATCACCTCGTCGACGGTCGCAGCCATCAGGTCGGGATGATCCATGTGCCGGCGCAAATCGCCGTCGGTGACGATGCCGGCGAGATAGCCACGCGCGTCGACGATGCCGACGCAGCCAAAGCCCTTCGACGTCATCTCGACCAGCGCCTCGGACATTTTGGTGCCAAGCGGTTTCAGCGGCACCGCGTCGCCTGCGTGCATGAGGTCGCGGGTGTATTTCAGCATCGCGCCGAGCTTGCCGCCGGGATGCAGCACGCTGAAATCGGTTTGGGTAAATCCGCGGCCTTCGAGCAGCGCGATCGCCAGTGCGTCGCCGAGCGCCAGCATCATCAGCGAGGAGGTGGTCGGCGCCAAATTGTGCGGGCAGGCCTCGCGCGCCTTCGGCAGCGTCAGCGCGATGTCGGCGGCCTTGGCGAGCGAGGATTCCCGCTCCGCCGTCATCGCGATCACGGCAATCCGGAACCGCGCGGCATAGCTGATCAGATTCTTCATCTCCGGCTGCTCGCCGGACCAGGACAACGCCAAAATAACGTCGTCGGCCGTGATCATGCCGAGGTCGCCGTGGCTCGCCTCGGCGGCATGGACGAAGAACGCTGGCGTGCCGGTCGAGGCGAAGGTCGCGGCGACCTTGCGGCCAATATGGCCGGACTTGCCGAGCCCGGTCACGATTAGCCGTCCCTCGGCGTTCCGGATCAGGTCGGTGGCGGCGGTGAAGGGCGCGCGGAGGCCGGACTGCAGCGCCGCCGTCAGCGCGGCGATGCCGCTGCCCTCGGCGTCGAGTGTGCGCAGGGCCGACGCGACGGCGGAGTCGGCTTGGTCGGTGCCAGATGAGTTTGTCATCAGCGGATGCGGATTGGCCATGTCTGTTCCAGGGAGAAAGGCGCTACGCGCCAAAGCCGTCCATAGCATGGCCGCGTCAGCGATGCGACGCGAGGGGACGCCCTCAACGGCTCATTAACCATAATTGTTTTAACTCCATTAACGACCTGTTCCGCCCAAGCGCGTGGAGCGCGTCGGCTAAGTGACTGTTTTGGTTGGGGTATATTTGTCGTGAGGGTGGGGCCAGCAACGGGCCGAAGAGGGCGCGCGCGCATCCTTGGCGTCGCCTTGCCGTGCCTTGCGCTGATCGCGCTGTCGGGAACCGCGGTGCAGGCACAGACCGTCACGCCTGATTTGTTCAGTTCGCGCCGCACCAGCCAGACCGCGCCGCTGGATTCGCCGCTGCGCCGAACCGCGGCGGAAGTGAACGATCCGCTCACCAGCCCAAAACTCCCCGAGAATGAGCAGCCCGCGCCGCGGCGGACGGGGCCGATCCCGAAATATGGCCTGCCGGCCGCGACCGGTGCCGCCGATACCGGCTACGACTCGCTCAACCGCAAGCGCAAGCAGCCGAAATATTATCCGGCTCAGCCGAGGCCGAAGCCGCCGATCGGGCCGGGCAGCCCGCCACGGCCGGCGATCGCTGCCAATACGCCGCTGCGGCTCTCGATTCCGCCGTCGGAGTCGGCGCACAAGACACCGATCCCGCCGGCGGTGGCGGGCACAATCGTCGGACAGCCGCCGCGCAAGCGCCTTAGGGGCGATGACGATCCGTTCGGCGCGGTCGGCGACTACGCCGGCAGTTTCCTGATCAAGTCAGCAGTCGAAGTCTCCGCAGGCTACGACACCAATCCCGGCCGTCTCGCCGCGGAGCAGGGCAGGCCGGTCTACGTGGTCGCGCCGGAATTTCTGGCGGTCTCCGACTGGGAGCGTCACGCGCTGGTCGCCGACCTCCGCGGCTCCTTCACCGGCTACACCAGCAACCTGACGCCGAACGCCGACGGCACACCGCTATCGGCGCCGCTCGATATCGACCGGCCCAATTTCATCGGCCATGTCGACGGCCGGCTCGACGTCAGCCGCGATACGCGGCTGACCGCGCAGGGCCGGCTGTTCCTCTCGACCGACAATCCGGGCAGCCCGAACGTGCAGTCGGGTCTCGCCAGATATCCGATCTTCACCACGGTAGGCAGCACGATCGGCGTCGACCAGACCTTCAACCGTCTGCAGGTGTCCGCCGGCGCCACCGTCGACCGCACCGACTACACGGATTCAAAGCTCACCGACGGCACCTCGAGCACCAACGACGACCGCAACTTCACCCAGTATGGCGGCGTCGGTCGCGTCAGCTACGATCTGCGACCCGGCCTCAAGCCGTTCGTGGAAATACAGGGCGACAGTCGCGTGCACGACCTCAGGCTCGACCGCAGCGGCTTTGCACGCGATTCCGCGGGCGGCTATGCCAAGGGTGGCACCAGCTTCGAATTCTCGCGGCTATTGACCGGCGAAATCGCCGTCGGCTACGCCATGCGCGACTATGTCGATCCCAGGCTGAACCGCCTGGAAGGTCTGCTCGTCTCGTCCTCACTGGTGTGGACCGCGACGCCGCTGACGACGGCCAAATTCTATTCCGACACCACGATCACCGAGACAACGCTGCCGGGCACGTCGGGCGTGCTGACGCATATCTATACCGTCGAGGTCGACCACGACTTCCGACGCTGGCTGACCGCGATAGGCAAGTTCACCTGGGGGGATCTCGACTACCAGGGCAATCCCAGGCGCGACAAGATCTACACGGTGTCAGGCGAAGCCATCTACAAGCTGAACCGCAACCTCTGGCTCCGCGGCACGCTGGCAAGAGGTTGGCTGGAGTCGAATTTACCGGAGAATAGCACGGCGTCGACGGTGGTGATGCTGGGGGTGAGGGTGCAGAATTGAGCAGCGTGCCCGTCCCACGCTCAATCGTCATGCCCCGCGCATGCGGGGCATCCAGTACGCCGCAGCCTATCCGAATCTCTCAGAAGTCTCTGGAATACTGGATCGCCCGCCTTCGCGGGCCATGACAGTCGCGTAGGAGGAGACAGCTTCACCGCGGCAGCGTGGTCGAGCCCATCAGGTACTGATCGATCGCGCGCGCGCACAGGCGGCCCTCGCGGATCGCCCAGACCACCAGCGACTGGCCGCGGCGCATGTCGCCGGCCGAGAACACGTTCGGCAGCGAGGTCCGGTAATCTTGCGTGTTGGCGCGGACGTTGCCGCGCTGGTCGAGGTCGACGCCGAGCGTCTTCAGCATGCCCTCGTGCACGGGATGCACGAAGCCCATGGCGAGCAGCACGAGCTGCGCGTCGAGTTCGAACTCGGTGCCGGGCAGCGGCTTGAACTTGTCGTCGACCTTGACGCAATGCAGCTTCTGCACCTTGCCGTCAGCGCCGGAGAATTTTTGCGTCAGCACGGCGAATTCGCGGGTCGCGCCTTCGGCCTGGCTCGACGAGGTTCGCATCTTCAGCGGCCAGTTCGGCCAGGTGATGCCCTTGTTCTCGTGCTCGGGCGGGGCCGGCATGATCTCGAGCTGGGTCACGGATTTTGCGCCCTGCCGGAAAGAGGTGCCGATGCAGTCGGAGCCGGTATCGCCGCCGCCGATCACGACGACATTCTTGCCGCCGGCCAGAATGTCCTTGGCGCCGCCGAGCGACTCCGAGGAAACGCGGCGGTTCTGCTGCGGCAGGAAATCCATGGCAAAGTGGATGCCGTCGAGCTCGCGGCCCGGAATCGGCAGATCGCGGCCGGCTTCGGCGCCGCCGGTCAGTGCCACCGCGTCATACTGGGCGAGCAGTTCGCGCGGATCGATCGCGCCTTGACCATTTCCTTGCGAGGTGCCGCCGACATGGACGCCGTAATGGAACGTCACGCCCTCGGCCTCCATCTGCGCCACACGGCGGTCGATGACGTGCTTTTCCATCTTGAAGTCGGGAATGCCGTAGCGAAGCAATCCCCCGGCCTTGGCAAACTTCTCGTAGACATGGACGTCATGGCCGGCGCGCGCGAGCTGTTGCGCTGCGGCAAGGCCGGCAGGGCCGGAGCCGACGATCGCAACCTTCTTGCCGGTCTTCGCCGCAGGAATCTCCGGCTTCAGCCAGCCATTGTCCCAGGCGCGATCGACAATGGCGCATTCGATGGTCTTGATGGTGACCGGGTTGTCGTCGATGTTGAGCGTGCAGGACGCCTCGCACGGCGCCGGGCAGATGCGGCCGGTGAATTCGGGGAAATTGTTGGTCGAGTGCAGGTTGCGCGAGGCCTCTTCCCAGTTGCCCTGATAGACGAGGTCGTTGAAATCGGGGATCTGGTTGTTAACCGGGCAGCCCGGCGTTCCCGGCGCCACCGAGCCGGTGCCGTGGCAATAGGGGATGCCGCAATTCATGCAGCGCGCGGCCTGGTCGCGGGTGTCCTTCTCGCTCAAGGGAATGACGAATTCGCGGTAGTGCTTCACCCGCTCTTCGACGGGCGTGTATTTGCGGTCGTGCCGGTCGATCTCGAGAAAACCTGTGATCTTGCCCATTAAACCTGATGCCCCTGCATCTTGCGTTCGTTTGTTTCGTCCTGCCTCTGGCATTGCGAGGTGCGCTGGCGACGAAGCAATCCATGGTTCGGCTTGTGGAGCGATGGATTGCTTCGCTGCGCTCGCAATGACGGGCTTGTTGTAATCAAGCCCCGATCGCGATTTTTGGCTCGGCGTCGGCATTTGCCTTCATTTCCTTCAGCGCGCGGCGGTATTCCACCGGCATCACTTTCCGGAATTTCGGCAGCCAGGCCTTCCAGTTCGCGAGGATCTCGGCGGCCTTCTTGGAGCCGGTCAGCTTGGCGTGGCGTGTGATCAGGACGTGCAGCCGCTCGACATCGGACGACAGCAAGTTCTGGAACACATCGACCCTGCCATGCGCTTCGAGATCGCCGGAGTGGTGGTAGGTGTTGGCGTTGATCAGCTCTTCCGAGAGCACCGGCTCCAGCTCCACCATCGCCATGTTGCAGAGTCTTGCGAAGTCGCCGGTCTCGTCCAGCACGTAGGCAATGCCCCCCGACATGCCGGCCGCGAAGTTGCGCCCGGTCTTGCCGAGCACCACCACGATGCCGCCGGTCATGTATTCGCAGCAATGGTCGCCGGCGCCTTCGACCACCGCAACCGCACCGGAGTTACGCACCGCAAAACGCTCGCCGGCGATGCCGCGGAAATAGCATTCGCCCTCGATCGCGCCGTACATCACCGTGTTGCCGACGATGATGGATTCCTCCGGCACGATGCCGGAATTCCGAGGCGGCTTGACGATGATGCGGCCGCCCGACAGGCCCTTGCCGACATAGTCGTTGCCTTCGCCTTCGAGCTCGAAGGTGATGCCGGCGGCAAGCCACGCGCCGAACGCCTGGCCCGCGGTGCCCTTCAGGCTGACCTGAATGGTGTCATGCGGCAATCCGGCGTGGCCATAGATCTTGGCGACCGCGCCTGACAGCATCGCGCCGGCGGAGCGGTCGGTGTTGTTGATCTCTTCCTCGATTTTTACCGGAGCGCCGCGGTCGAGCGCGGCTTGCGCCTTCTCGATCAGCCGGCGGTCCAGCACCTTCTCCAAATGATGGTTCTGCGGCTCGGCGTGGTAGATCTTCTGGCCCTTCTCTTCCTTCTGCCGCACGAACAGCTTTGAGAAATCGAGGCCCTTGGCCTTCCAGTGCGCCACCAGCTTGGACTGGTCGAGCATCTGGGTCTGGCCGACCATCTCGTCGAACTTCTTGTAGCCGAGGGAAGCCATGATCTCGCGGACTTCCTCGGCGACGAAGAAGAAGTAGTTGATGACGTGCTCGGGCTGGCCGGTGAAGCGCTTGCGCAGCACCGGGTCCTGAGTCGCGACGCCGACCGGGCAGGTATTGAGATGGCACTTGCGCATCATGATGCAGCCCGCCGCGATCAACGGCGCGGTAGCGAAGCCGAACTCGTCGGCACCCAGCAGCGCGCCGATCACGACGTCGCGCCCGGTGCGGAAGCCGCCGTCGACCTGCACGACGATGCGGCTGCGCAGCCGCTCGCGCACCAGCGTCTGATGGGTTTCGGCAAGGCCGATTTCCCACGGCGAGCCGGCATGCTTGATCGAGGTGAGGGGGGAGGCGCCGGTGCCGCCCTCGAAGCCTGCGATCGTGACATGGTCGGCGCGTGCCTTGGCAACGCCCGCGGCCACCGTGCCGACGCCGATTTCGGAGACCAGCTTGACCGAGACCTGACCGTCCGGATTGACGTTTTTGAGGTCATAGATCAGCTGCGCCAGATCCTCGATCGAATAGATGTCGTGATGCGGGGGCGGCGAGATCAGGCCGACGCCGGGCGTCGAATGCCGCACGCGCGCGATGGTCGCGTCGACCTTGTGGCCGGGCAACTGACCGCCTTCGCCGGGCTTGGCGCCCTGCGCCATCTTGATCTGCATCATGTCGGAGTTGACGAGATATTCCGTCGTCACGCCGAAGCGGCCCGAGGCGACCTGCTTGATCGCCGAGCGCATCGAATCGCCGTTCGCCATCGGCTTGAAGCGATCGGCCTCTTCGCCGCCTTCGCCGGTGTTCGACTTGCCGCCGATCCGGTTCATGGCGATTGCGAGCGTGGTGTGCGCCTCGCGCGAGATCGAGCCGAACGACATGGCGCCGGTGGCGAAACGCTTGACGATTTCGGATGCCGGCTCGACCTGGTCGAGCTTCACCGGCTTGCGCTTCTCATCCTCGGCGGTCTTGACCCGGAACAGGCCGCGCAGCGTCAGCAGCCGCTCGGACTGCTCGTTGAGGATCTTTGCGAAGGCGCGGTAGCGCTCCTGCGAGTTGCCGCGCACGGCGTGCTGCAGCGTGGAGACGGATTCGGCCGTCCAGGCATGGTCCTCGCCGCGGGTGCGGTAGGCATATTCGCCGCCGACGTCGAGCGCGCTCTTGTAGACCTGCGCCTCGCCGAACGCGTCGGCGTGGCGGCGCGCGGTTTCCTCGGCGATTTCGGCAAGGCCCACGCCCTCGATGCGGGTGTGGGTGCCGGCAAAATACTTGGCAACGAAATCGGCCTTCAACCCGACCGCGTCAAAAATTTGCGCGCCGCAATAGGACTGGTAGGTCGAGATGCCCATCTTGGACATCACCTTGAGCAGGCCCTTGCCGATCGACTTGATGTAGCGCTTGACAATCTCATAGTCGTCGAGTGCGCCGGGCAGGCGGTCTTTCATCGCGATGATGGTTTCGAACGCCAGGTACGGATTGATCGCTTCGGCGCCGTAGCCGGCCAAGCATGCGAAATGATGCACTTCGCGCGGCTCGCCGGATTCGACGACGATGCCGACCGAGGTGCGCAGGCCGGTGCGGATCAGATGATGATGCACGGCGGCGCAGGCGAGCAGCGAGGGGATCGGAATCCGGTCGGTGCCGGCCATGCGGTCGGACAGGATGATGATGTTGACGCCTTCGCGCACCGCTCCTTCCGCGCGCGCGCAGAGCTCGTCGAGCACCTGCTCCATCCCCGCCGCGCCGAAGCCGGCGTGGAAGGTGGTGTCGAGCGTGCGCGACTTGAAATGGGTATCGGCCACCTCGGAGATCGAGCGGATCTTTTCCAGGTCAGCATCGGTCAGGATCGGCTGGCGTACTTCAAGCCGCTTGGTCGAGGCCATGCCCTGCAGGTCGAACAGGTTCGGCCGCGGCCCGATGATCGAGACGAGGCTCATCACCAGTTCCTCACGGATCGGGTCGATCGGCGGGTTGGTGACCTGCGCAAAATTCTGCTTGAAGTAGGTGAAGAGCGCCTTCGGCCGGTCCGACAGCGCGGAGATCGGCGTGTCGTTGCCCATCGATCCGGCGGCTTCCTCGCCGGTCGCCGCCATCGGCGTCATCAGGATGTTGATGTCTTCCTGCGAATAGCCGAACGCCTGCTGCCGGTCGAGCAGCGGCAGGTTCGAGCGCATGCCCTTGACGGGCGCGTCCGGCAATTCCTCCAGCACGAGCTGGGTGCGATGCAGCCAGTCGCTGTAGGGATGGCTCTTGGCCAGCGTTGCCTTGATCTCGTCGTCCGGGATCAACCGTCCCTGTTCGAGGTCAACCAGCAGCATCTTGCCGGGCTGCAGCCGCCACTTGGTGACGATCTCGTCCTCGGGAATCTTGAGTACGCCCATTTCGGACGCCATCAAGATGCGGTCGTCCTTGGTGACGAGATAGCGCGCCGGACGCAGACCGTTGCGGTCCAGCGTGGCGCCGATCTGACGGCCATCGGTGAACGCGATCGCGGCGGGGCCGTCCCACGGCTCCATCAGCGCGGCGTGATATTCGTAGAAGGCGCGGCGCTGCTCATCCATCAGGGGATTGCCGGCCCACGCTTCCGGAATCATCATCATCACCGCGTGCGGCAGCGAGTAGCCGCCCTGCACCAGGAATTCGAGCGCGTTGTCGAAGCAGGCGGTGTCGCTCTGGCCTTCATAGGAGATCGGCCACAGGCGGCTGATGTCCTTGCCATAGAGTTCCGAATGCACGGAGGCCTGGCGGGCCGCCATCCAGTTGACGTTGCCGCGCAGCGTGTTGATCTCGCCGTTATGGGCGATCATCCGGTACGGATGCGCCAGCGACCAGGTCGGGAAGGTGTTGGTCGAGAAGCGCTGATGCACCAGCGCGAGCGCGCTCTCGAAATCCTTCTCGTGCAAATCGGGATAGTACTTGCCGAGCTGGTCGGCCAGGAACATGCCCTTGTAAATCACGGTGCGGCACGACAGCGAGACCGGGTAATAGCCGGCCATGCCGCGGTCGCGGCGCTGATAGATCGCCTGCGAGATCGACTTGCGCAGGATGTAGAGCCGGCGCTCGAACTCCTCGTCGGTCTTCGCTGTGCCGTTGCGGCCGATGAACACCTGCATGTGGTAGGGCTCGGTCGGCTTGACGGTGACGCCGAGCGAAGCATTGTCGGACGGCACGTCGCGCCAGCCGAGCAGCAGCAAGCCTTCTTCCTTGATCTGGTCAGCGATGATGCTCTGGATCACCTTTCGCCACGCCGTCTCTTTCGGCATGAACAGCGCGCCGATCGCGTAGTGGCCGGGCTCCGGCAGCTCGAAGCCGATCTCGGCGGCCTTACGGACGAAGAAGGCGTGCGGGATCTGCACCAGAATGCCAGCGCCGTCGCCGGCGCGCGGGTCGGCGCCAACGGCGCCGCGATGCTCGAGATTGCAGAGAATGTTGAGCGCGTCGGAGACGATCTGATGCGACTTCCGGCCCTTGATGTTGGCGATGAAGCCGACGCCGCAGGAATCCTTTTCCAGGCTGAGGTCGTACAGGCCTTCGGCCGGCGGGCGCCAATCATGCTCGCGCCGAGGATCCTCAAGCAACGTGTCGGCCGGTTTCGAAGCCGCGGTCGCCGACAGGGTTTCTGCCACGATGTTTTCGCGCTCGAATTCCGACCCGCTCATTTCATTCCTCTCAAAAAAGGCTAAAGGGCCTCACCGCATCGTCGGCGCACCTTGGACGCTTGCGGCACCCACCGGGCCACCGCTCGTCCGCCGCGAGCCGCTATTTCTTAAATTCAGGCTTTCCCGTTCAACGTCCCTGAGGAACGGCCTTGCCTGCACTGCCCTGGAGCTCGTGGCGCCACGGTTTCGTTGCAATCCCTGTGCCGGGACAGCTCCGCAATTGAGACAGTGATACTGTCCTAACTTCGACCATGCCAAATTTTTCTCTATCACACAAGCGCGTGAAAGTCCTCGCCCGCATGCGGATTCGGGCCTCGGAGCCGGGGAAAAGCTGCCGTGTAAGGCTTTGCGGCAGCGGCGTGCCCCGATCCGGCCCAAGGACCGCCGGATTTCCTAACGAAATTCGCCGCGGGTCAACGGGCGAGAGAGCGAAATGCTCCCGCCAGGCCCGGCGGCTGCGGGGCTTACAGGAGCTTTCGATAATGAAGTTGTTCACGGGATCTTTGGTGGCGGGACTGGTCCTTTTGGCGGGCGGCGCGCAGGCGCAGGTGCCCGGACCCCATGAACGTTCGCCATACGTGGCAGCATCGGATTTCGACGCTGCGGTCGCGCCACCGATGGTCCGCGGGCCGCGATACGCGCCCGGTCCGGACTACGTTCCCGGGCCGCAATACGGATACGCCCCCGGTCCCGGCCTGTTGCCGTCGACCGAAGTCTATTCCGTGCTGCGCGACAACGGCTTCTCGCCGCTCGGCATCCCGCGGCTGCGCGGCTTCGTCTATACGATCTCGGCGCTCGACAGGGGCGGCGAGGACGGTCGGCTGGTGATCGACGCCCGCAACGGCCGGATCATCCGTTTCGTGCCCTACCGAACGGGCGACAATTTCTACGAAGACCAGAGCGCCCTCGGCAGTCCCTCGATGGGGCCGGTGCCGCAGGCCCATGCGCCAGGCCAGGCTGCAATCCAGGCTCCGGCTCAAGGATCGCCCCAGGCTTCAGCCCAAAATCCAGTCCATGTCCAGGCCGCGCCGCGGGCGCCGAAGCCAGCCGCGCAAGTGGCGAGCCGCAGCGTGCCGGTGCCGAAGGCCAGTCCGATCGCCGCCAAGCCTGCGCAGGCGCCGGTCCAGCAGGCCGCGGCGCCTGTACCGAAGCCGACCGAGGCGCAGGCGGCTGCGACTGCACCGGCTGTGACCGGGACTGTCCCGGCCAAGCCTGAGCCCAAGATTGCGCCGACCCAGGATATGCCGAACGCGCAGGGGCTGGAGTAGGATTACTAAGCGCGACGTCATTCCGGGATGGTCAAGGACCAGACCGCAGATGCGCAATTACGCATCGGGGAATCTCGAGATTCTCAGGTGCGCAATTGCGCACCATAGTTCGCGCTTCGCGCGCCCCGGAATGACGTGAGAAGAAAAACGCCCCGGTCCCCCCGGGGGCGTTTTTTTCATTGCGGCACACTATTCGTGCCGGCCGGCGGCCGCCAGGATCAGATCGGCGACCTTGTCCGGCTGCGACACCAGCGACAGGTGGCCGGCATCCAGTTCGACGGTCGTTGCATTCATGCGCTTGGCGAGGAAGCGTTCGAGATCGGGGTTAATCGTGTAGTCCTGCTTCGACACGGCATACCAGCTCGGCTTGCTGCGCCAGGCGGCGGCCGTGGTGCGGCCAGCGAACAGCGAAGCTGCGGTCGGCTCTTGCACGGCGTAAAGGACTTCCGCGGTTTTGCGGTCGACGCCATTGGCGAAATATTTCAGGAACGCGTCCTCGGACAGTTTGGTGAAGCCGTCATGCTCCTGAATGCCGGCGCGCGCCGGGCCCGTTGGAAACTTTTGCGACAGCGCCACGAAATCCTCGCCGGCATCGGGGGCGCGCGCCGCGATATAGACCAGCCCCGTGACCTTCGGGTCATTGCCGACTTCGCTGATGACCGTGCCGCCCCAGGAGTGCGCCACCAGCACGGTGGGACCGTCCTGCTGCGCCAGCGCGCGGCGCGTGGCTGCGACCGAGTCTTCCAGCGAGTTCAGTGGATTCTGGACCGCGGTGACGTGGAGGCCCGCCGCCTGCAGCCGCGGAATGACTTTCGACCAGCTCGATCCGTCGGCCCAGGCGCCGTGCACCAGCACGACGTTCTTGACCTTTTCCGGTGCGGCGGCGAGCGCCGGCGCTGTCTGCATGCCGAGCGCTCCGGCAAGGAGGGCGGTAACGACTGTCAGTGTTCGTAAGATGTTCATTGGTCCGTTCCGTAATCTGGTTGTCCCGGCTCGTTGACAAATTCGACGGGATCGGCGCCATCGTTACGGTCGTCACGCCGACGTGATGCAGCTTGAGAGCTGGCAAGAATGCAGTGTTGCCCACAGAAAAACGCCCCGGTTTCCCGGGGCGTTTTCGCATTCAGCCAATATCGGCCGAAAGCCTCGCTGCGTTACGCGGCGACGGAAGCGTCGACCACCTGCGGGGCCTGCGCGCCCGAGTTGATCGGAATGCTACGCGGCTTTTTGGCCTCGGGGATCTCGCGGACGAGATCGACATGGAGCAGGCCGTTCTCGAGCGAGGCGTTCTTCACCTGCACGAAATCGGCAAGCTGGAACACGCGCTCGAAGGCGCGCGCGGCGATGCCGCGATAGAGCACTTCGGATTTATCCTTGCCGTTCTCGTTGGCGGATTTCTCGCCCTTGATCGTCAGCGTGTTTTCCTTCGCGACGATCGAAAGCTCGCCTTGGGAGAAGCCGGAGACCGCAACGCTGATGCGGTAGGCGTTCTCACCGGTGCGCTCGATATTGTAGGGCGGATAACCGGGGCTGCCGTCTGAGGTCACCTGGTCAAGCAGGTTGAAGAAGCGGTCGAAGCCGACGGTGGAACGATAAAACGGGGTGAGATCATAGGTACGCATAAGGTAGTCCTCCATTGAGCGACTGTTTCGATTACCCGCCCGCTATCGGGCCGGGCCGTGGTCCGTGCAGCCTTGTGTCTGGAGCGATCCGAAACACTGGTAGCGGCCTGCACAGAAATGATATGGGAGGGGTGAAACGGCGTTCAAGAGGGGCGAAACAGGCCGCTTTTTTGCGCTTCCCGCCTTGATTTCCAGCCCTTTTCACCTAGCCGGTTGCCCCGTCATGACGCTCGTCTCGATTCCCGCCAATCCGGTTCCGGAGGATGTCGTCTCGGGCACGATCAAGACGCCGGACGGCGCGGAACTGCGGTTCGCGCGCTGGGCGCCGCCGGCCGGGCGCAAGGGCACGGTGTGCGTCTTCACCGGGCGCAGCGAGCCGATCGAGAAATATTTCGAGACGGTGCGCGACCTGCGCGACCGCGGCTTTGCGGTGGCGATGATCGACTGGCGCGGCCAGGGGCATTCCTCGCGCCGGCTGCGCGATCCGCGCAAGGGCTATGTCCGCGATTTCTCCGATTACGAGGTCGACGTCGAGACCTTCGTGCAGCAGGTGGTGCTGCCGGATTGCCCGCCGCCCTTTTTCGCGCTGGCGCATTCGATGGGCGGCGCCGTGATGCTGCGGATCGCGCATGCCGGAAAGCGCTGGTTCGACCGCATGGTGCTGTCGGCGCCGATGATCGACCTGCCGGGGCGCACGACTGCATTTCCGGCACGGGCGCTGCTTCGTGTGATGCGGCTGATGGGGCAGGGCGGCCGCTACGTGCCCGGTGGCGGCGACAGGCTGACCGGCACAGAATCGTTCATCAACAACCCCTTCACCAGCGATCCCGTCCGCTACGCCCGCAATGCTGCGATCTTCGAGGAAGACCCGACGCTCGGCCTCGGCTCGCCGACGGTCGCCTGGGCCGATACCGCCTTCCGGGCGATGAATACGTTTCGCGGCATGAACTACCCGTCCGAAATTCGCCAGCCGATCCTGATGCTGGCGGCGAGCAACGACACCATCGTCTCCACCGCCGCGATCGAGGAGTTCGCCTATCACCTGCGCGCCGGCTCACATCTCGTCATCGCCGGCTCCAAGCACGAGATCCTGCAGGAGCAGGACCGCTACCGCAGCCAATTCTGGGCGGCGTTCGACGCCTTCGTACCGGGCACGCCGCTGTTCAAGTGATTGTCTTTCTCTCCACTTGCGTTCCCCGGGTGCCGCGCAGCACGCCGCACTTGCGGCGTGGTGCGCTGCTAACCCGGGGTCCATTCGCTGCGGAGAAAGGTCCCGGCTCTGCGGAGCAGCGTTGCACGCTGCACCGCGTCCGGGACACGCGTGTTTATATTTTTGCCGCCGGCTTCGGCAGCCTTGCCGTAATGCGCTCGGGCAGCCGCCGCTCGACGAATAGCGTCCTGACTTCGGCGACGCTGAGGTAGCGCGCTTCGCCTTCGCCCTTGCCGAGGATTTTCAGCAGCACCGGCCATTCGCCCTTCATCAGGATCGGGAAGTACCAGCGCGCCGCGTCGCCATCGCGCTTGATATTGGCCGCCATGAAGGCCTCGATCTCCTTCGCCGTCAGCCCGGTTTCGATGCCGCCTGCAGGGTCCTTGCAGTCCTTGCCGAAGCTGGCGAGCCGCTCGATCTGATCCTCGTGAACCTGCGCTTCGGCATCGAGAATGCGCGATCCGCCGCCATGCTTGTCGAGCGGGCCGTTGCGGAGCTCGTCGAGCACGGCGCCCGAGGTGGCGCTCTTGAACACGCTCACCGGTCCGAGCCCGTTGGCGATACCGGCAACCATCCGCGTTTCGATATGCACCTTGGTCAGGGCGGATCCGGTCTCGCCGCTGGCACACCCGACCATTTCGGCGAGCTCTGAAAGCGGCACGACATGGCCGCCGACATAGCCGCCCGCGACCAGCGCGCGCAGGAATGGACAGGGATTGTTGGTTGAGACGGGAAACTGTCCGGGGAGCGCTGCGCCCAGGGTCGTGGCAATCGCATGATCCGACATGGTTCAATCCTCAAAGGCGCCGAACATGAAAATGGCCCGTCCCCCGGCGCGAAGCGGGTGACGTTTGAAAAGAAAATTCGGCGAGGCGCTACTTCAGCGTGTAGGGAAGTCTTGGCGGAATTCGGCGCCGTGTCAATTGACCGGTTCACACGCGCTCAGGAATCGGCAGCGAGCTTCGGTGAGGATTCGACGAGCGTGAGCCTGCTGAAAGGAACGCCCGCCTTCACGAGGCCGTCACGATAGTGCGCAACGTCGGCAGCCAGCTTCCAGCGGAAGTTCCGCAAGTGGCGGTCGACGGTCAGGGTCGGATAGTTGCTCAAGAGAATCTCGGTCGCGCTTACCGCTTCCCCGGTGCGCCCCAGTTGCGCGAGTGCCGCGGCACGTATCGCGAGCGCCTGAAGATGGTTCGGATGCACATAAAGCTGCTCGCGCGACCATGACAGCGAGGCGTCATACTGTCCGAGCAGATAATGGCTGAACGCATTCACGGCAGACCACTGATACCGGGGATCGTTGTTGCCAAGCTGCGACGCCGCCGTAAACAGCTCGACGGCCTGTCGGTGGTCGCCGGACACCAGGTGGCACACACCGAGCACGCCCCGCGCGCCCATATCGTACGGATTGAGCGACACGGCCCGTCGGGCGGCGTCCATCGCCGCCTCGTAGTGTCCTTCGACGGCATGCAGAAAGCTCAGGCTCTGAAATGCAAAGGACGAGCGGGGATCGAGCCGGACGCTGCTTTCGGCGAGGCTCATCGCGCTGTCCCACGCTTCGCGCGTGCCCTTGATCCAGCCGAACTGGATGGCCTGGATCTGGATGGTGGCGAGATAGGCGCGGGCAATCGACAGGGTCGGGTCGAGCGCGATGGCTTCCCTGAACAGTCCGATCGCGGTTTCGAAATCCTCCTTGGTCTGCAGGTAGTAGTAGGAAAGCCCTTTGAGGAAGCGATCCCAGGCGGTGATGTCATTCGACGAGGAGCGGGGCGGGGCGGAAGCTTCCGCCCGGTAGATCTCGGCCGCGATTGCCGCTGAGAGGCTGGTCGTGAGCTCGTCCTGCATGGCGAACAGGTCGCCCATGTCGCGGTCGAACCGGCCAGTCCATAATTGCTCGCCGGTTTCGGGCGCGATCAGCTCGGCGGTGACGCGAATCTTGTTGGCGGCGCGACGCACGGAACCCTGGATCAGGTAGCTGGCGTCGATCTCGCGCGCGATCAGGCGCGTGCTCACGTTCTTGCCCTTGAACGAGAACGTCGAGGGCCGGCTCAGTACCCGGTAGAACGATTGCAGCGAGAGCGCATGGATCAGGTCCTCAGTCAGCCCGTCGGAAAAATACTCATCCGCGCTTTCGCTCAGATTGGCGAATGGAAGCACGCCCACGATCGCGGTGCGATAGTGGGACGGCAGGCCGATCGATGTCTCCTTCGGCACCGGGGCGCCGTCATTGGCGCCTTCGGGCCGCCAGGTCCAGACATGGATCGCCTCCTCGATGTTCTTGAAGCGGTGCGGACCGGCGTCGGTGAAGGTGACGCTGAGACGTTTGCCGGCCTCCTGACAGGCCTTGCCCGAGACCGCGACGCCACCGGGAGCGGCCACCGATTCGAGGCGGACGGCGATGTTGACGTCGTCGCCGAACACCTCATCCTCGTCGGCCATCACGTCGCCCATGTGGATGCCCATGCGGAACTGCATGATGCGGTCGGACGGCAGGTGCTCATTCCGTTCCGCCATCACCATCTGCATGGCGACCGCGGCCTCGATGGCCCCGACGATGGAGGGAAACTCCAGAAGAAAGCCGTCGCCGGTGTTCTTCACCAGACGGCCGCCATGATTGAGGATGATCGGATAGATCGCGGTGCGATGGGCCTTGAACGTGGCGTGCGTTCCCGCCTCGTCGGCCCCCATCATGCGGGAATAGCCGGCGACGTCAGCGCAGACGATGGCTGCCAAGCGTCTTTCCATTTCCCCACTATATCCCCAACGGCGCCGGAGTGCGCAGCATAACCACTACGCGCTCAGTCGACCAATTCCAATGTTTATAAAATATGCGCAATTTGGTGGAAGGCCGATTTGCCCATGATAGTACTGCAATCCTTCCAGATTGGCATGCGCGCCATTGGTCTCAGGCGCAAGGGAACCCGTTAACGATGGCGGAAGCGCTCGGCATTCACGAACTGTGGCTATTCATCCTCTCGGGGCTGCTTCTCAACATCACCCCGGGGCCGGATACTGCCTATATTATCGGCCGCAGCATCCAGTTCGGCTGGCGCGGCGGGGCAGCGGCGGCGACCGGGATCAGCGTCGGCTGCCTCGTTCACGTGTTCGGGGCCGCCATCGGGCTTTCGGCACTGCTGATGGCGTCATCGGCCGCTCTTACTGTCCTGAAATGGGTCGGCGCCGCCTATCTGTTATTTACCGGCGTCCAGATGCTGCTGTCACGTTCGCGCCCGCTGGTGGAGACAGCTTCAGCGGGCGGCGAAACGTCGCTTGCCCGCGTGTTCTGGCAGGGCGCGCTGACCAACGTGCTCAATCCGAAGGTGGCGCTGTTCTTTTTGGCGTTCCTGCCGCAGTTCGTGGCGGCGGAGTCCGCCCACAAGACGCTGGCCTTCCTGACGCTCGGCCTGATCTTCATCACCAGCGGCACGTTGTGGTGCTTCGGCATCGCCGCCTTCGCAGCCCGCGTCGCCGGCCGCATCCGGCAGTCGGCCGGCGGCGTGGCTTGGGTCAACCGCGCGCTCGGCGGGCTGTTCGTCTATCTCGGCATCCGCGTTGCGATGCTGGAGGCGCGCTAGAGCATGATCCGGAAAAGTGTGAAGCGGTTTTCCTCGCGACAAACGCGGAGCGCGTTTGCGCGGAGATCATGCTCAAACAATTAGACGCCGACCAGTTTCGCGAGTGCATTGCCGGCAAGATAGAGACCCAGGGCAATCATTCCGATCTGGAACCAGCGGCGGAACGTCTCCGGCTGCAATCGCGCGCGTGCCGCCTGTCCAATGAACATGCCGATGAACGAGCACGCCAGCGCAATCGCACCCGGCAGCGCGCTTGCGGCAGTCAGCAAGCCTTCACTCGTGAGATTGAAGCCAAGCGCGAGGGTCGCGACCGTGAAGAACACGCCGAGCGCCTGGATCAACTCGTCCTTCTCCATGCCGATCGCCTGCAGGAATGGCACTGAGGGAATCACCTGCACGCCGGTCGCGGCGGAAACCATGCCGGTGATGACACCGACGAGGCCGCCCACCCATTTTTCGTTGTGGCGCGCGATCGTAAAATTCAATTTGCAGAGGCCGATGACGGCATTGAGGACCAGCAGCAGGCCGAGCGCGATCGTGGTGTAGCGCGCATAGGGACCGGTCAGCGATCCCGCGTTCAGCCAGATGCCTGCGGCGGTCCCAATCAGCAACGGCCATAGCCGCCGGATGATGTCGCGAAAATAAGGGCCGCCGAAGGTCTGCCAGATGTTGGTGACGATCGCCGGGACAATGACGATGGCAATCGCCTGGGCCGGCGGCATCGATACCGCGAGCAGGCCCATAGCCACGGTGGGCAGGCCGAGCCCGAGGGCTCCCTTGACGAAGCCGGCCAGCAGCAGGGCGGTGGCGATGAAAGGCAGTGTGGTATCGAACATGCCGGCGACATTGACCGATTGCAATTATCGGCACAATCTGGAGATTACGGAGATAGCCTTCGGGTTTACCTAAGGCACGGAGATGTCGAAATGTCGATGCGATTCGACCTGGTCGACCTTCAGCTCTTCGTCGCGGTCGCCGAGACGCGCAACATCACGGGCGGCGCTGCGAAGGTTCACCTTGCGCTGGCCTCGGCGAGCGAGCGGATCAAGGGCCTGGAAGAGGCGCTCGGCGTTTCGCTCTTGACGCGCGGCCGCCGCGGCGTCGAGCTGACGCCGGCCGGCGAAACCCTGCTGGATCATGCCAGGATCGTGCTTCACAATGTCGAGACGATGCGCGGCGATCTCGCAGCCTTTGGCCGCGGCGCGAAGGCTACCGTCCGTTTCCTCGCCAACACATCGGGGCTTTCGGAATATCTACCGAAGGCGTTGGCGGCGTTTCTTGCCGCCCATCCGCACATTTCGATCGATGTGGAGGAGCGTGAAAGTGCCGAGATCGCCCGCGCCATCGTCATTGGCGCGGCCGATCTCGGACTCGCGGCCGAACACGCGCTCGCGGACAATATCGAGCGGATGCCGTTCAGTGAGGATCGTCTGGTGCTGATCGCCGGGCGGGACGACGAACTGGCCAACCGGCGACAGGTCGATTTCAGCGAAGTGGTGCAGCGCGATTTCGTCGGCCTGATCAGCTCGATTGCGCTGCACACCCATATCAGCGGGCATGCCGCACGCCTTGGCGCGCGTCTGCGCTTTCGTGCGCGGCTGAACAGTTTCGATTCGATCGGCCAGATGGTCGCTTCGGGCATCGGGATTGGCGTGATGCCCGAGGTCGCCGCAAAACGCTGTGCGCGCTCGATGAAAATCAATGTTATCAGGATCAGGGATTCCTGGGCCAACCGGCGGCTGGTGATCTGCGCCCGCAGCTTCCGGTCTCTGCCAAAACCTGCGCAGCAACTGGCGGAGCATCTGCGAAAGAGCGCTCCGCGCTGAATATGGGAAGCGTCTGCCTGACTCTGATGAGAATTCGGACGTCACTTGCCTATGGCAATCCCGGCTGCCTTGATGACGCGCGCCCATTTTTGGTTCTCGGCGTCAATATAGTTGCGAAAATGTGCTGGCGTGTTGCCGGCGACGGTCAGGCCCTGGTCGGCGAGTTTCTGCTTCACCTCTGGGTCATTCATCGCTTCGTTCGCCAGGCGGTTCAAGGTGGCGAGGATCGTCTCGGGCGTGCCGGCCGGCGCGAGCATGCCGTACCAGTTTTCGATCAGGAGGTCGGGCATGCCGACTTCGGCTGTGGTCGGTACGTCGGGTGAGGTCGGCGCGCGCTTCGGGGCGCCAAGCGCGATCGGGCGCAGGGTGCCCGCCTTGATGTGCGGCAGCAGCACCGGCAGATCGAGGAATGCCATCTGCACCTGTTGTCCCAACAGGTCGTTGATGGCGGGCGCGGCGCCGCGATAGGGCACGTGCACGATGTCGATTGCGGCCGTCTGCTTGAGCAGCTCACCAGCCAGATGCGGCATGCCGCCGACGCCGGCGGATGCGAAATTGAGCTTGCCGGGCTGCGCCTTGGCGAGCGCGATCAGCTCCTTCATGTTGCCGGCGGGCACGTTGCCGGCGACGACGAGCATTTCCGGCACCGTCGTCAGCAGCGTGACAGGCGCAAAATCCCTGGCGACGTCGTAGGGCACCTTTTCCATCGTCGGATTGATGACGAGCGCGCTCGCGCTGACGATCCCGATCGTGTAGCCGTCGGGCGCGGCCTTGGCGATCGCATCGGTGCCGAGCACGCCGGCCTGGCCGCCGCGATTGTCGATTACGACCGGCTGCTTCGTGATTTCCGACATGCGCTGGCCGACGAGGCGCGCGATGATGTCGTTGGGACCGCCGGGCGGGAACGGCACGATCAGCTTGATCGGCTTGTTCGGAAACTCCTGCGCCGTTGCCATGCCGGGTAGCAGCACCGCCATTCCGATCAGAAGCACGCGAAGAGCCTGCATCAAAGCCTCCGGTCACTTGTCGTGCCGGACGTTCCGGCTATTTCACTTCTTTAAGTGCAGCAACAAGCAAGGGCTGTCCGCGTCGTTATCACTTCGTCGTCACGACCCCTGCGTCCTTGATCACCTTCGTCCACTTCCTGATTTCGCTGTCGATGAAGCCGCGGAAATGCTCCGGCGTGTCGCCGACCAGCGTCGCTCCTTGCGCGGCGAGCTTTTCCTTCACGGTCGGATCGGCCATCGCCTCGGTCGTGATTTTGTGCAGGGCCGCGAGTATCGCCGGCGGCGTGGCGGCGGGCGCGACCATGCCATACCAGTTCTCGACGATCATGCCGGGCATGCCGGCCTCGGCCGTCGTCGGCACCTCCATCGCGGTCGGCGCCCGCTCGGCCGCGCCGACGGCGATCGGCCGCAAGGCACCGGCCTTGATCTGCGGCAGCACCACCGGCAAATCGAGGAACGTCATCTGCACCTGCTGTCCGAGCAGGTCGTTCACCGCGGGCGCGGCGCCGCGGTAGGGCACGTGGACGATGTCGATGTCGGCAGTCAGCTTGAACAGTTCGCCGGCCAGATGCGGCAGGCTGCCGGGACCTGATGAGGCGAAGTTCAATTTGCCCGGCTGCGCCTTGGCAAGTGCGATCAGCTCCTTCATGTCCTTGGCGGGGACATTGGTTGCGACCACCAGCATTTCGGGCACGGTCGCGACCAGCGTTACCGGCGCAAGATCCTTCAGTGTGTCGTAGGCGACCTTCTCCATGCTCGGGCTGATGGCGAGCGCGCCGGCGCTCGAGATAGCGATGGTGTAGCCGTCGGGGGCGGCCTTGGCGACTGCATCGGTGCCGAGCACGCCGCCCTGGCCGCCACGGTTGTCGATCAAGACCGGCTGCTTTGATATCTCCGACATGCGCTGGCCGATCACCCGCGCGATGATGTCGTTGGGGCCGCCGGCCGGGAACGGCACGATGAGCTTGATCGGTTTTGCGGGGAAATCCTGCGCGGAGGCGAGAGCCGGTAGCAACAGCAGCGTCAGTCCAGCCAGCAACGTGCCCGGTAGTCTCATGAATACTCCCCGACGGCGCATCTGTCGTGCGCATTGGGAGCCATCGTACGCAACGAGCCGCGCGATGCAAGGCCCTGCCGGTTGTGGCAGAAGCCGGGCCTCGTCAAACCAGCAGTTCGTCCGTTCGCGCGAGCCGGATCGATCGCTGCGTAATCAGATTGCACCAGACCCAATTGTAGTGATGAATGATGCTTGCCGCGTCGAGGGGAGGGCGGTCGTTCAAGGTATGGGCGTCCGTTACCACGACGACATCGTAGTGGTTCGAAACGGCCGATCGCACGGTCGCATCGACGCAGAGATCGGTCGCCTATCCAGTGATCAGGAGACGGCTAGGGGCGAGCGCCTTTCAGGCGTGCGGAGAGGTCGGTCTCCACGAACGGATCGTTCAAGGTCTTCCGAACTACGATATCGGCGGCCTCGCGGTGCAATTCCGGCAGGAATGCCCAACCCGGCGTTTCCGGTTCGAAATCGTCGCCCTTGCCGCCGCAGTGCTGGATGAAGATGACGCGGCCCGACCGTTCGCGGACCTTTGCGGCGAGGCGGTTGATCCGTTCGACGACGCCGGACAGGTCGTATTTGGGCTCGCCGCTTAGAGCCCGACCTGCATGTCGACGACGATCAATGCATCCATCGGGCCTCGTGTGTGCCTCTAGCTGTTCAACAGCTTTAGTGCCGCCTCATGCACCCGTGGGTCGCCGGCGGCGATGATGCGGCCGCCGCTCTGGGCGGGCTTGCCTTCCCAATTGGTGACGACCCCGCCAGCGCCGGTGACGATCGGGATCAAGGCTGCGATGTCATAAGGCTTGAGTTCGGTCTCGACCACGAGGTCGAGATGGCCGGACGCCAGCATGCAGTAGGAGTAGCAGTCGCCGCCATAGCGCGACAGTCTCACCGAACTCTCGACCCGGCCGAATATCTCGCGGTCGGCCGCGTTCATCAACAGCGGGCTCGTGGTGTAGGAGGTGGCGTCCTTCAACGAGGCGCAGCGGCGCACCGTCAGCCGCCGCTCGCCGGATGGACCCGAATAATGTGCCGAGCCGGAATCGCCGGAAAAGCGCTCACCGATATAGGGCTGGTGCATCATGCCGAACACCGGCACGCCCTTGTGAAGCAGCGCGATCAGCGTGCCCCAGATCGGAAAGCCCGCGATGAAGGATTTGGTGCCGTCGATCGGATCGAGCACCCAGACGTATTCAGCGTCTTCGCGCTCATTGCCGAATTCCTCGCCGACAATGCCGTGCTGAGGAAAGTTGGCCTTGATCAGGCGGCGCATCACCGCTTCCGCGGCGCGGTCGGCCTCGGTGACGGGATCGAAATCGCTGGCGCTCTTGTTGTCGATGGACAGCGAGGTCCGGAAGAACGGCAGGATGGTCTCGCCCGACGCCGTCGCAAGCCGTCCGATAAACGCAGTGAAATCGATGACCGTCACGGCTGTCCCTTACCGCAATAAAAATGCCGCCACATGCCTAGCCCAATCCGGGCTGCCGCGCACGCCGACGGCAACGTTATTCCCAACCGCTTTGCGATCCAGCTTTCGAATCGGGTTTCGGAATGGCTTCGTTTAGGCATGGATTTTTGGTTAGCGCCGATATCACGAAGTTGCGATTTTTGGCATACCAGCACTGCACTGAGACGAGGGCTTGTAGCCACTATTCACGTAAGTAATTGATATTACTCGTACAATTTTCATTGTGCGAGAGTGTGGCCAATCCGCCAGCCTGTTCCACATTGCACCGGAACAAGCGCGAAAATACTTGCGTTTTGTGCAGCGCGGTCGCATATTGTTGCGGTGCGGTAGCGCCTCGCGCTATCGCTGCCCTCCTTGGGCGTTTCCTCCCTAGACTTGGGCCGCTTGTTCATTCAAGCGGCCCTTTTTTCTTTTGGGAGCCATTCCGAATTTCGTGCTTCGTCATTCCGGGGCGATGCGCAGCATCGAACTGAGGTGCGCAATTGCGCACCTGAGAATCTCGAGATTCTCCGATGTGCAATCGCATCGTAGTTCGCTTCGCGCTCCGGAATGACGGTTGTGAATTCTACTCCGCCGCTGCCTGGAACGGGCCGAGATCGCCGAGCGGCACCTGCGCCAGCGCTTCCGCCAGCCTGGTGAAGTCGGCCGCGACCTGCGCAAAGCGCGGGCTGCGCTCGCGCCGCCGCTCATCCATATAGATCGCGCGGTTGAGTTCGAGCTGCACGGTGTGCAGCCCGCTGGCCGGATTGCCGTAATGCTCGGTGATGAAGCCGCCGGCGTAGGGCTTGTTGCGCCCGATCGAATAGCCGAGCTTGCCCATCACGCCCTCGACGATTTCGGGCAACAGGTTCGCGCAGCTGGTGCCATAGCGGTCGCCGATCACGATATCGGGCCGCCGCGGCTCGTCCCTGGATACGCCGACCGACGGCATCGAGTGGCAGTCGACTAGGATCACGGTGCCGAACGCCTGGTGGGCCTTGTTGATCAGCCGCCGCAGCGCGCGGTGATAGGGCTTGTAAAGCGCCTCGATCCGCCCCAGTGCCTCGTCGACCGAGAGCCGTTCGCGATAGATTTCCTGCCCGTCGCCGACCACGCGGGGGATCGTCCCGAGGCCGCCAGCCACCCGCATCGAGCGGGTATTGGCAAAGCTCGGCAGGCGCCCGGTGAACATCCGCGGATCGAGCTCATAGGGCTCGCGGTTTACGTCGACATAGGAGCGCGGAAAATTGACCCGGACGGTCGGAAAGCCCTGCGCGCTGAGATCGCCGATCAATTCGTCCATGAACGAATCCTCGGAGCGGCGCAGCGCGGCGAGGTCGATCCGGGAGGCGCTTAAGAATTCGAGCGGATAGACCGAGCCGGAATGGGGCGAGTTGAAGATGATCGGCGCCCGCCAGTGCTCCGGCTCCACGATCTCGAACGGGGGCGACAGCTCGCCATCAAACTGGGTCATCGTCGGGCGCCGTCCCTTGAATGTCCGCATTCCCTTATCCCGCGATCGATCCGGTGACCGATTCTGCCGGCGAAGGGCGGGGCTTTGTAAGGATGCATTGTCCGTAATCGTAATCATTCTGCCAAGCGAAAAAAGCCGCCGTTCGCCTGGAAGCTGTCGCAAACGCCCGAAAAGCGCCGCGTTGTTTGCTCCAGATATGGGGCGCTACCGAAAATAGCGCCGCCCCTTATTGCCTAGACACAGTTACCTTTCACCCGAAATTTACCCTCTGTCGGGCTTAGTGGGCGGAATGATCCTCCAAGCCGGGCTCGACCGCTGACTGCCATGCACAAGATCCTCCTCGCCGAAGACGACAACGACATGCGCCGCTTCCTGGTCAAGGCGCTGGAAAACGCCGGGTTTCAGGTCTCGCCCCACGATAATGGCATGTCTGCCTATCAGCGGCTGCGCGAGGAGCCGTTCGAGATGCTGCTGACCGATATCGTGATGCCGGAAATGGACGGCATCGAGCTGGCGCGCCGCGCCTCGGAACTCGATCCCGACATCAAGATCATGTTCATCACCGGCTTTGCCGCCGTCGCCCTGAATTCCGATTCGGAGGCGCCCAAGAACGCCAAGGTGCTGGCCAAGCCGGTTCACCTGCGCGAACTGGTCAGCGAAGTGAACAAGATGCTGGCGGCCTGACCAGGCCTCCATTTCCGTCAAAATCGCTCCAGAAATTACGCCCAAGCATCCTTGCAGGGGGGCGTTGGAGCCGATATACGGACCCCACCCGAGTTGGACTTCTAGGGCACGTAGCTCAGCGGGAGAGCACTACCTTGACATGGTAGGGGTCACAGGTTCGATCCCTGTCGTGCCCACCAGCCTTCGCTTGCTTCGCAAGCTACGGCTCGGCAAGCCACACTCCGAACTATCGTAGCGAAGCAAGCGAAGGCTGCCGCGCCGAAGCCACTTGGCGAAGGCGGGCTTTATCCACTCGTCCGCTCTAATCCCGACGCCCGGAAATCAAATCGACAAGCTTCCTCAGATCTTTTGGCGGCAGATCGCCTCGCCAGGCGACGTGCTGGTCGGGTCGTGCCAGGACCAGCGAACGATCGTAGACACCGGCACTTTCGCTGGATGCGACGTCCAGCAGCTTGATCGGGACCCGCGCGCGGGCTGCTTCCGACATCAGGTCCGAAACATCAACAGCGGCGTCAAAGCGTAGCAGCGTGTAATCCGGACCGAGCGCGTCATAGAGCGAGCGGCCGTCGTCCAGCCAGATGTGCGGGACGCGGCAGCCCGGCACCGTGGATGGCGTGAAGTCCGCCATGCCATAGGCCGGCGGCGTGCCTTCGTCATAGGCGATGATCGGCGACTTGTCGTAATAGTACCCAAAATTCAATCCGCCGCAGCAATACTGCTGAACATTGAGATCATAAGCGCGCTTGCCCAGCGCGGTTCTTGCCTGCTCGCCGGCCTCATCGTCGGCATCGATATTGTCAGGCACTTCGCTGCGCTGGCGCGAGAGCGAAAGCGCGTGGTTCATGGCAAACACGGATACCTGCTCGGTGATCGGCAGGCGTTCCGCCTCATGCGCGTCGAGGATATCGGCCGGAGCCCAGCCCGACAGATGGGCCGCCAGCAGCCAGGCGAGGTTGGCCGCGTCTGCGATCCCGGCATTCATGCCGTATCCCGCCATCGGCACCCACAAATGGGCTGCGTCCCCGCAAATGAATACCCGGCCTTCACGAAACTTGTCTGCCACCAGCCGGCGGCCGATCCAGTCCTCCTTGCGAATGATCTCGTAGGAAAAATCGGCGCCGACCCCGAGGATCTTCCGCAGCGCCCAATCCCGATCCACCGAGTCAAACTCATGTTCGCCCGGCTTCAGATAATTATGCACGAGCCATGTTTCGCGGCCATCGATCGCGTAGACGTTTCCGGAGCGGACGGGATTGAGAGAAAAATTGGCCCAGGCCGGCTTCACGCGGCTCATGGAAAGCAGCGCGGGCGCGCGGATATAGGTCGATTGGACGCGCTGAACCTCCGCTGTGCCGGACAGGATCGCACCGATCGCCCTGCGAATGGTCGATCGTCCGCCATCGCACCCGACGAGGAAGTCGGCGCGTATCGTGATCGTCTGGTTGCTATTGAGCTGGATGCCTTGCGCGATCACGCCGTCAGGCGTTTGCTCGAACGAGTTGATCTCAACGCGATTGAGCAAGGTGAGACCGGCGATCGTCTCGGCGTGCGCCGATAGCGTCGGTTCAAGGTAGATCTGGTTGATCCGGTGCGGCGGCTCGGCTGTCGGCCACCAGGTGTCCGGACCTCCGCGGGCCGTATAGCGGTCGCTCCGGCACGGGATCGGGATGCGCGACAGCTCCTTGCCGGTAAAGCTGACCCGATAAGAGACGTCATTGGGATAGTCGGCAGGCAGGCCGGCCTCCCGGACCGCCCTCGAGACGCCGAGGCGCCTGAAGATTTCCATCGAGCGTGCCGAGACGTGGTTACATTTCACGCTTGGCGGCTCGCCCTTGTGGCGCAATTCGGCAACGACGGTCCGGATGCCCCGCCTGGCAAGGTCCATCGCGAGCGTCAGTCCGACGGGGCCTCCGCCAACGATGAGAATTTTGGTTTCAACGACATCGGACATGAAGTGCACCGGCTCTATTGGGCAATTCTGATATTGCCGGCGCGGGCGACCACCTTCCAGCGCTCGAGGTCGGCGGCGATGATGCGGGAAAACTCTTCCGCGGAATTGCCGACGGAATCGATGTTGAGCAATTTGAGGCGGGAGACAACGTCGGGTAATCGCGCAATGCGGATGAACTCAGCCTCCAGTCTGCTGACGATTTCAGGTGGCGTTGCCGCCGGCACGAAGATGCCGCTCCACAGCACCGCTTCGACATCGGCTCCCGCTTCCTTCATGGTCGGCACGTCAGGCAGGCTCTCCGCCCGCTTCGGCGCCGCAACCGCCAGCGCGCGGGCCTTGCCGCCATTGACCTGACTGGTCACCGGCCCGGCATCGGCGATGGTCGCGGTCACATCTCCCGAGATCACCGCGGTGACGGAATCGTTCGCGCCCTTGTAGGGGATCATCTGCATCGGCACGCCGGTCTTCTGCTTGAACAGCTCGGTCGCGAGCTGGAAGGCGGCGGAGGAAGAGGAATAGTTCGCCTTGTCGGGATTGGCCTTTGCGTAGGCGACGAGATCGGCCAGCGACTTGATCGGCGATGCCGCGTTGACGATCAGGATCAACGGAAACGCTCCGAGCTCGGACACCGGCTTGAAATCCCGCATCGTGTCGTAACTCAGCTTCTCGTAGACGGCGGGATTGATCACCATGGCGCCGCTGGCACCCACCAGCAGGGTGTAGCCGTCTGGCGCGGAGCGTGCGACATATTCCGTGGCGAGGATCGCACCCGCGCCGGGCTTGTTTTCGATGATCACTGGCTGGCCGAGGCTTTCCGACAGCTTTTGCCCGAAGATGCGCGCGATGATGTCGTTGCCGCCACCCGGCGTGAAACCGACGACGATACGGATCGGCCGGTTTGGATACTCGACCTGGGCGTCTGCGCGCGCGTGACTGAGTAAGCACAAACAGAGGGTGGCGAGTGCCATCTGGCAAAGGATCTTCATTGTGTTTCCTCCCAAGCAATTATTTCGTTCGTGCTCTTGGCGGCACGACGTACAAAACTTTGGCCGCTACAGCGGCGTGATCTGGACATGCAGGACGGCCGCGGCCCCGCCGTCGACGGCGGCGAGGCAGCGATCGATGGCCGCGGCGAGTTCATCCGGCTCGCTGACGAATTCGGCGTGGGCGCCGAACGCGCGGCCGATATCGGAAAAGCTGCGCTGTTCGCCCTGCCGACCCGAGCGCAACTCCGATTGAAAGGAATTGGTCTCGGCCGCGACGCCCTTCGGATAGACCCGCTGCACCGACGATTTCACCGCCTGCCAGCCGCCATTGTCGAGCACGACCGTCAGGATCGGAATTTGATATTGCTGGGCGACGGCGAATACCGAATCCGGCGAGGAAAAATGAAAACCGCCGTCGCCGATGATCTGCACGATGCGCCGCTCCGGCTGCGCCAGCTTCAGGCCCAGCGCCATGCCGCCGCTGAAGCCGAGCCCGCCGCCGGCGAGGCCGACATAGCTTCCCGGCCGGGTGCGGCGGATATGCTCCTGCACCAGCGGCGCATTGCGGATCGCTTCGTTGACGAGGATATCCTCCTGCGACAGCGCGCGGTTCAAGGTCGCGAACAGATAGGCCGCGCTGATCGCTCCTAGCGAGCCCTTGTTGGAGGCTGCGGCCGCGCGGCGCTTCTCCGCCGCCTCGCGGGCGCCGCTCCAGCCGGCAATGCGGTCGATGACACGTTTGCGATAGCTGTCATCGGCGCGGGCCGCGACGATCTCGAGCACCTGTCGCAGCACCGTCGCGCAATCGGCCTGCACTCGGATATCGGTCGGGAATCCCCACATCGGGAAATCCGACTTCAATGGATCGATATCGATTTGGATCCAGTCGATCGCTTCGACGCGCCTGGCGTATTGCGGCACAAACGGTACGTCGGTATCGAGCAGCAGTCCGACGTCGGCCTGTTCCAACAAAGGCATTGGATCGAAACCCGCAAAGCACGGCGAATCCTGCGAGATATTGAGATCGATCGAGTTGAACTCCGCGATCCGGATGCCGCAGGCCAGCGCGAGGCGCTCCAGCGCCGCGACCGCCTCGGCATTGCGCCCGAGATAGGCGGTCAGCGCGATCGGATTTTGCGCCGCCATCAATCGCGTGGCGATGGCCTCGACACGCGCAGGATCGATGCCGCCGGCCGCCACACCGCCATAGCGCGCGGGACTGTAGGCCGGCATTTGCGCCTCGTCCCATTCCTCGGCCAGCGTCTCGCGCGGCAGCATCATGTAGACCGGCCCGGGCGGATCGCTGTGCATGAAGGCGCCGGCGCGGGCGAGCGCTTCCTTCACGACGACGCCGGAGGGCAGGGAATACTCCCATTTAACATAGGGCCGCACGATGCTGGCGATGTCGAAGGGGTCCTGCACGAAGTGGACATAGGTGTCGCGCGATCCGGTCAGTTCGCCATGCAACGTGAAGGGCGCGCGTCCGGCGAACAGCATCACCGGCAGCCGATAGCGAAACAGGTTCTGGATCGCCATGCAGGCATTGGCCGTTCCGGCATCGACATGGACGAACACGGCCTGTCCCTTGCCGGTCGCCAGTGCGTAGCCGCCGGCCATGTGAACGGCGACGATCTCGTGCGGGCAGAGAATGACTTCCGGATGCTTGCGGCCTTCGCGGTCCCAGCGCGCGATCTCCTCGATCAGGGAGACATGATCGGTGCCGAGATTGGCGAAGATATAATCAACGCCGAGGTCGACGAGGCCTTCGAGGAAATAATGCGCGGCGCTGTAACGGCTCATTACGTTTTCCCTTGCGTTTTCTTGCCGGCCTTCGGCCTGTTGTTGTTCGATGGGGGAACTGGCGTAATTCCTCAGGGGTGGCCGCCGACCACACGACGGATAATGCCGGCAGCGTCCGTCACGTCGCCATCCGAAACCCAGGCGACAAACTGATCGGGCCGGACCAGCACGAGCGTCGCCCCGTAGAATTCCCGCGCTTCCGCGCAATTGTCCTCGACGGGCTTGAGCGGTACGCCGCTGGCGTCGGCGGCGCACCTGAGTGTCGCGGCGGCGTCCGGCGCGCCGAAATCGAACAGCGTAAACCCTTCGCCCAGTTCCTCGAAGACATTGCGGCCGGACCTGAGTTTCCGGGGCGCCAGATGATGGCCGGCGCGTGCCGCGAATTGATGCGACCCGATCGCGCTGCAGGCGGCGCCGGGCGGGCCTGCGACAATCGACGAGCCCTCGTAATTCGGCTCGAATGAGTTCACCTCGGAACGCGCGCCGGACGAGCGCGCCTGCCACTCGGCCTCGAACGCATCCTTGTCGGTCGCAGGATCGAACTCGGCCAGAAATTTCCGGTCGCTCTCGATCGCCTTCTCGATGAAATCCTGCGCGGTCGATGCGAACACCGGTCTCCGTTCCTCGCCGTAGGAATCCAGGAGCTGCGCTCCGGCCCAGCCCTGCAGCACTGCTGCAAGTTTCCAGCCGAGATTGGCGGCGTCTTCGAGGCCGGTGTTGATGCCGTAGCCGCCATAGGGCGGATGGCTGTGCGCGGCATCGCCGGCGATGAAGACGCGGCCGATGCGGTATTGATCGGCGATCGCGACGCGCAGCTCCCAGAAGCCGACATGCTCGAACGCGATGTCGAATTCCTCACCGACCGCGCCATGCAGAAGGCCGCGGAAATCGAAATTGTCCCTTGTCGTGCCTGAAGGCACCGGCGCGTGGAAGAACCAGGTGGTGCCGAGATCGACGCGGCCGAAGAACTTCCAGTAGCCTTTCAGGTCGGGATGCAGCACGTTGTAGAAGGACTTGTTGGGAAAGCGCTCCAGCAATTTGTGCAGGCCGGTCGAACGGAACACCAACAGCACCATCAGCCGGTCGTGATCGGTCAGGGTCTGGGTGATGCCGGCGCCCTCGCGCACCAGCGAGCGGCTGCCGTCGCAGCCGACCACATAGTCTGCCAATAGCGTGCGCTGCCGATCGCTGGCGCGCTCGGCAATCGTCACCTGCACGCCCTTGGCGTCCTGTGCAATGCCGGTAGCGCTCCAGCCATAAACCGTCTCAACGTTCGGCAACTCGCTCAAGCGACGCCGCAGCACGGCCTCGGTGGCGTATTGCGGCAGCCGTTCGTTGTCGGTGAAGTAAAAGCGCCGCACCAGCTCGCGCTGCAGCCAGTCATAGCGATAGCCGCTCAGCAGCGTGCCGTAGGCCGTCATGCCGCCGATGCCGTAGTCGGGCGGGATCGTCCGCGCCGCGCGCAATTCCGCCTCCGCGCCCCAGAAGTAAAAATGCTCGAGCGTGCGCTGGGTCAGGTTTTGACCCTTCGGGATCGGCTGCGGGCTGATGTAGCGCTCGACCAGAATGCAGTTCACGCCGCGCTGGCCGAGTTCGATCGCAAGACCGAGACCCACCGGCCCGCCTCCGACAATGACGACTTGGGTGGCGGATTCGGCGGTGACGTTCATTCTTGCTTCTTGCGATTGGCGTGACGGGCGCGCGGGCGGCAGGAAAATGAAAGCAGGTCCGGCCCGGAGTCAAGAATAAATCTCATTATGTGAGATTTTGGCTTAGGCCTTCCCATTCGCCTGATCGGCCGAAATCTGCGACGCCACGCGGCGGACCTCGGCGCCGATCTGATCGATCTGCGCGCCCGTCACCAAATTGCCGGCAATGGTGACGCAGACGCTGGCGATCGGATAATCGCGGTCGTCGACAACAGGCGCTGCAATGCCGACGGCGCCGGGCGTGACCTCGCCATAGGCGACGCAAACGCCGGCCTTGCGGACCTTCCTCAGGCTTTTCAGCACATCATCGGCGGTGTCGCCGAGACCGACCGCGCGGAGGTCGGCGAGATTGCGCTCGATCAGCGGCACCAGGCGCGGCCGCGGCAGCAGCGCCAGGATCGAGCGCGCGATGGCGCCGCGTCCGAGCGGCATCGGCCGGCCGCGCGGATAGGAGCTGACCGGGTTCTTGCTGGAGGATTCCGAGGCCACGCAAAGAATCTTGTTGCCGTACCAGCGCAGCACCATCGCGGTGCAGGAATAGGCGGCCGTGAGCTGTTTCAGGTAGGGTGCGCCGAGCAGCACCAGCGGGTCGGAGCGGCGCGTCAGGTAATCCATCTCGACGACCTTCGGCCCCAGCGTGACGCCGGCGTTGCGGGTCGGCATCAGGAAGCCTGCGTCCTTGAGGATTTTCAGGTAACGGTAGAGCGTCGGCCGGCTGTAGCCGAGCTCGCGCATCAGATCCTCGGGAGTCCATTCCAGCCTCTCCTCGGAAAACACTTCAAGGACCGCAAGCACCCGCTCCAGGCTGTTCTTCGGCTTCATGCCTCACGCCGCATGGTCTGACTTAGCTCCAGTTTCGGCGCATGGGACCGCGTCGGCCACGCCCCGGGGCATTACTTTTCCCGATCCGGCAGAATCAACCTTGAACTGGCGCGGGATCGCCGCATAATACAGCATAATCTCACATTAAGAGATTTTACAAAGAAAAGTCCGCGAGCCGGCCGGCCAGCGGTGAAAACATGGGAGAAGAACGTGGCGATCGCTTCCGCAAGCGGCATGCATTCGCGCCGTACGGTGCTGCGGATTCTCGCCGCGGCCGTTACCCCGATGATGCCCGGTTTGGCGCATGGGCAGTCGCAGCAACCGATCCGGCTCAACGTCCCGTTCTCGCCTGGCACCGGGCCCGACCTGCTCGCGCGCATCCTCTCAGAGGAACTGCGGCAGCGCTGGAATCATCCCGTCATCGTTGAGAACAAGCCCGGCGCCAGCGGCAATATCGGCACGCAGGCCGCGGCGCGCACCGCGCCCGACGGCCAGAACCTGCTGGTCACCGTCAATACGTTCGTGATGAATGCGAGCCTTTATCCGACACTACCGTACGATCCGGAGAAGGACTTCGTGCCGATCGTCGAGATCGCAACCGGCGCGCTGGCGCTCGTCGTTCATCCCACGCTTGGCGTCAACATGCTCGCGGAGCTGCTCGCGCTTGCCCGCTCCAAGCCGGGCGAGATCAATTATGCTTCGCCCGGACGCGGCACGCCGCAGCATCTCGCCATGGAGCTGTTCAAGCTCACGGCGCAGATCAGCCTGACGCACATTCCCTATGCAGGATCGGCCGGCGCGGTGAAGGATCTGGCGGGCGGGCACGTCTCGGCCATGTTCCTGCCGGTCCATACCGCGCTTCCACTCGCGGAAACCGGACAGATCCGCATCCTCGCCGTCGGCAGCCAACAACGGGCGCCGCAGGCGCCCAACGTGCCGACGCTCGCCGAGCTCGGCGTCACCGACTTCGATGTCGATTTGTGGTACGGCGTTCTTGCCCCGGCTAATACGCCGAAGGAGATCGTCGACCGCTACAATGCGGTGTTTAACGAGATCCTGGCGGAGCCCGGCGTTCGAGCCCTTCTCGGCAAGCAAGGCCTGGTCGCGCAAGGCGGCTCGCCTGAGCGCCTGGCGGAGCTGATCGCCAAGGACCGCCCGCGCTGGGCCAAGGTCGTCAAGGATGCGCAGATCACGACGGAGTAGACCGCGAAACAGGCGGATGTCTGCCGCGCCGAAGCCACTTGGCGAAGGCGGGCTGGTCGTTTCGCAAGCTGCGGCTCGGCGAGCCATGCGTTATCCTGGTGAAGCTCAGGCTGGAAGGCCCGCCTTGAGCAGGCCGGCCTCATGACGCGTGCGGTCGGCCTGCTGCTTGTAGTGCTGGGTCGCGAGATAAGCGGCCACGGAGAAGCCGGGTTCAAGCTTCACGACCTCACCGGCATGGGCCGCCGCGGCGATATTGTTGCCCATCTGCGCGAAGATGGCGGCGAGGAAGGCGTGATGGGTATGGTCGGGCCGCGTGATCCGCGCAAAGGCTTCGGCCGCTTCCGCAAATCGCTCGGCGCAGTAGAGGGCGCGGCCGAGATGGTTCCAGAAGCGCTCGGGATGGTAGGGATTGAGGCGCATCGCCTTCCTGATCCAGTCGATGCCCTCCTCGGGCCGTCCCAGCCAGGTCAGAAACTCGCCCTGTTGCACCACGACCAGATCATAGTTCGGATTGAGCGCGATCGCCCGTTCCTGATGATAGGCTGCCTTCTCATGATCGTCGCGCGTCAGGTTCACTGCGGCCAGGATACGATGTACGTCGCTGTCATTGTCATCCAGCGCCAGTGCAATCGCCAGCTCGTCGGCGACCTGCTGGAAGGTGGCGTCGCGATCAGCGCACCATCCATAAACCCAGGTCTGGCCCAGGACGCACGCCTTCCAGGCATGAGCGTGCGCGTAATTCGGATCGAGCGCGATGGCGCGATCGAGCAGAAGTTGCGCCTCTGCGTTGGCGTCGCGTTGCGAGCGGTGGTGCAGCACCTTGGCAGCGAGCACGCATTCATACGCTGCCATGTTGTCGGTCCGCTTCCGCTTCACGCGTTCCTGCGTGGCCGCCTCGACGCGGCCGGGAAGCGTTGCAACGATCGCGCCGGTCACTTCATCCTGGATGGTGAAGATATCCTCCAGCTTGCGGTCATAACGCTCGGCCCATATGTGTCGGTCGGTCTGTGCGTCGATCAATTGCACCGTGACGCGCACGCGATCGCCGACCTTGCGCACGCTGCCTTCAAGAACATATTCGACGTCGAGCTGCCGGGCGATCTCCTGCACATTGACTGCCTTGCCCTTGTGCACGAAGGTCGAGTTGCGCGAGATGACGAGAAGGTCGCGGAAACGCGACAGCTCGGTGATGATGTCCTCGGTGAGCCCGTCTGCAAAGAATTCCTGCTCCGAATCGCCGCTCATATTCACCAGCGGCAGTACGGCGATGGATGGCTTTCTGGTCGCCGGGATGGCCGAAGTCTCCTTGGCGCTTTCGAGCGCTGCGATCGTGGCCGACTCGAGCCGGACCCGAAAGACGTGGATCGGGCGGGTGATATTCTTGACGCTCTGCTCGCCGAGATCCTCGAATGCGATTTCGTCGAGCCGATCGCCGACTTGATCGCGCACCGCGCCCGAGATGCAGATGCCGCCGGGCTCGGCAAGCACCTGAAGGCGCGCCGCGACGTTGACGCCGTCGCCGAAGATGTCGTTCTCCTCGATGATTACGTCGCCCAGATTAATGCCGATGCGGAATTGGATCCATCGCGCCGGCGACACGTCGGAGTTACGCCGTGCCATCCGGCGCTGGACCTCCGCGGCGCACGACACCGCATCGACGACGCTGCGGAATTCCACCAGCAGGCCGTCGCCGGTTGTCTTGATGATGTGGCCGCGATTCTTGGCGATGGCCGGATCGATGAGCTCGAGCCGGTGCGTCTTGAGACGTGCGAGCGTTCCCGCCTCGTCGACCTCCATCAGCCGGCTGTAGCCGACCATGTCGGCGGCAAGGACTGCAGCGAGCCTTCGCTCCGGTCCAGGCGCTTGCATTTTCGCCTCTCAGGACAGCAGTTTAGCAGAATTGGCGATTTCGCCAAGATCGCATGCCGGGCGACGGCAGGCCCGCAGTTCAATCTCAAGCGGTGGGAGCGTCGGTCTTGCAATCAGGCCGGTCCGGTAGGGCGAACACGTTGGCGAGCACAGGAGGCGAATTGAGCACTGCAAATCGTTCTCGCGCGGTGAGAAAGCCCGCTGCCTCCTCAAAACTGTCGGCATCTTCGATGCGAGCGCGCGCTATCGCCAGATAGGTATCGACGTCACCGCGTTTTCGGGTTTTCTGTTCAGGCAGGTTGCTCAGGTGCGCCTTGCGCAGGTCCGGGTCGTCGCGCAGCGCATGCAGCGGGCAGGAGAGGGACGAATGCGGCACATTGGCCAACTCGTTGGCCCTCACCAGGACAGGAGGCGGCGCCGTTTGCTCCGGCGTCTTGAACAACCGGATGGTTCGGCCGGAGCCCGTCGAGGACGACAGCATCGCCATCGGAATCGAAAGCAGCAGTCCAAGGATGACCGGCATCATCCAGAGCAGTAGCGGCAACGAGACGGAATAGGCGGCTGCCGCCATGGCGATCCCCGCCAATGTCGGCACCGAATAGCTGCGGACCAAATCATGACGCGAGATCGCGCCGTCGTCCCGCCGCTGAACCTGCCAACCGGCGTCGCGTCCGAACAGGATTTCGCCGACGGCGGACGACTGGAAAATCATCATGACAGGTGCGGTCAGGCCGGAAAGGATTGTCTCGGTGACGATGCCGGCAAGCGCCAGCAAGCCGCCGCCGAATTTCTTCCGCGTGTCGCGATCGGTCATGAGTGTGACGAAAGCCAGCAGCTTCGGCAGGATCAGCAGTCCCATCGTGCCGGCGAACACCCATGCCGCGAGCACCGGGTCCTGCGCCGGCCATTGCGGGAACAGCGAATATCCCTTCGGAAAGTACTCGGGCCTGACGAACTGCGCCTGCAACGATACGAGAATTCCTACCACCAGAAACATCAGCCAGAGCGGCGAGGTGAGATACGATCCGATTCCCGTCAGCAGATGCAGTCGCGAGACCCAGTGAAAGCCGCGGGTCGGCAACAGCGCCAGATGCTGCAGATTGCCCTGGCACCAGCGCCGGTCACGGGCAGCAAAATCTGAAAGCGTCGGCGGCGATTCTTCGAAAGAGCCGCGAAGCGTCGGCGCCATGTGGATCGCCCAGCCGCCGCGGCGCATCAATGCCGCTTCGATAAAATCGTGGCTCATGATATGCCCGCCGAACGGCTTGCGCCCCCGCAGTTCGGGCAGCCCGGCATATACCGCAAAGGCGCGGATGCGGATGATGGCGTTGTGGCCCCAATAGTTGCCTTCGGAGCCGTGCCACCACGCGATGCCCGCCGCCAGCATCGGGCCGTATAGTCGCCCTGCGAATTGCTGCCAGCGCGCGAACAGCGATCTTGCATTGACGATGATCGGCAGGGTTTGAATCAAAGCCGCCTTCGGATGCGCCTCCATGGCCGCAACGAGACGCACGATGCAGTCGCCTGTCATCAGGCTGTCGGCGTCCAGAATAAGCATGCACTCGTAATTGCCGCCGAACCGCCGGACCCATTCCTCGATATTGCCGGACTTGCGGGCGGTATTTTCGGGACGATGCCGGTAGAACAGCGCGGCCGAATGGCCGATGTCCTGTCGCAGCTTGAGGAAGCATTTTTCCTCGGTGATCCAGATCGCGGGATCGGTCGTGTCGCTCAGCACGAACCAGTCGAACCGCGCGCCGTATCCGGTTGCTTTGACCGATTCATGGATCGCACGCAATCGCGCCAGCACGCGATGGGGATCCTCATTATAGGTCGGCAGCAGCATCGCGGTGCGGCTGTTGATCGCGGGCAGGGGAGCGCCGGCGTCGATTCCAAGCTCGTCCTTCTTGCCGGTCAGCAGCACGAAGAAGCCGGCAAGCGCCGACATGAAGGCGAACGCGATCCAGGCAAACAACAGCACGAACAGCACGAGGATGATGGATTCCAGGACGGTGATGCCGCCGACCTGGAGAACCCGGTACATTTCATAACAGCCGGCCGCGGTAAGAAACGCGGTGCCGGTCAGGACGATGCCGCGCCGAAACCACATCGGCGCAAAGTCGGTCGCGGGCGGCGGCTCGAACCGCCGCAACGTCTGCGCTGCCATATCCGTAGGCGATTCCGGCGGCAGGAAACTGTTCAGCGGGAAGTCGCCGGCCCCGGCGGCCCGGCGCGGGTTTGCTATGGTGTCCATCGGTAGACCCAGACCTCCGATATCGGCTCATTGTCCTGCATGAGCGATGCGCGGATTTCGACGGGGGCCTTTTCCCTGGACAGTTCGAAACTCAGTCGCCAGCCGCCGGTTGCCGGGTTGGGTTGGGTGACGATGTTCTGGATCTTTGCTTTCTCGGCCGACACGACACCGCGCAGGGTTTTCGGGTCGACCGATTTCAGCCGCTCGCCGATCACGTCGAGCACGAAGATCGCCGCATTGTCGCCGCGCGCGCCGACGCCCGTTCGCGAGAAGCGCGCGAGCGAAGTGGACTTCGGCGCATCCGGTCCCCAGTGCAGGCGATAGGTGTAGGTGTGCTCGCCCTTGGCGGCGAGGGGAGCCTTGGGCAGCCAGAACGCGGCGATGTTGTCGTGAATCTCTTCCTTGGTCGGGATTTCGAGCAGCTTCACCGCGCCTTCGCCCCAGTCGCCGATCGGCTCCGCCCATAGGCTCGGCCGCCGTTCGAAATTCGATTCGAGGTCCTGGTAGGCAGCAAAATCCTTCTGCCGCTGCATCAGGCCGAAGCCGCGCGGATTGAGGTCGGCAAACGAAGAGGCCTGCAGATCGCGCGGATTATGCAGCGGCCGCCAAAGCTCCTCGCCGCGGCCGTTGAAGATCGCAAGCCCGTCCGAATCGTGCACCGACGGGCGGAAGTCCTCGACGTCCTTGCGATCGTTTGGACCGAAGAAGAACATGCTGGTCATTGGCGCTAGGCCGGCGTGATCCAGATCGACGCGCGGATAGATCGCCATTTCGACGTCGAACACGGTGGTGTCGCCCGGGCGGATGGTGAAGCGATAGGCGGCGGCCGCGCTCTCGCTGTCGAGCAGCGCGTGCACGACGATGGAGTTGGCACCAGGCGCAGGCTTCTCGATCCAGAACGTCTTGAAGAACGGAAATTCCTCGCCCTTGGCTTCGCCCGTGTTGATCGAAAGGCCGCGTGCCGACAGGCCATAGAGCTGACCTTTGGCGACGGCTCGGAAATAGCTCGCGCCAAGAAAAACGCAGACCTCATCATAATAGTCGGGCTTGTTGATCGGCGCATGAAGCCGGAAGCCGGCAAAGCCGAGATCGACCCCAGGTCCCGGCGGCGCCGTATCGCCGAACGAAAACAGGTCGGGCTGATAGGGGATGATCGCGGCCTTGCCGTTCTTCACCTCGAAGATGTCGACGCGGTTCTTGTAGAAAAACCCGCGATGAAAGAACTGCGCCTCGAAGGGAAGTTTCTCGCCGCGCCAGAGCGCGCGCTCCGGCAGGAAGCGGATCGCCCGATAACGATCGTAGTCGATATTGGCGAGATTATCGGGCAGTTTCTCGCTTGGCGCCTTATAGGGCTTGTTTGCGAGGTCGCGTGCCGCTTGCCGGACGATTGATCGGTCGAACGGCGCCGGCTGGGCGTTGGCGGCAGACAGCAGTCCTGGCGCAACGCCGCTTACCAACGGCAACGCCGAAGCAGCGAGGAAATCCCTGCGATTCACGAAACAACCTCGCGGTTACTAACGACGACGTTCGGCAACGCAGTGCACACCGGTCGGTTCCCAAACCGAAATGCCGGCTTTTCCCGATTTGCCCCGGATTCGGTTGGAAGCCCGCTAGCCGCGCAGCGTGCGACTGATCCGCGTCACCACCTCGTCCCACTGGCGCTTTTCCGCGGCGGGATAGTTGATCAGCACGCAGTTCATGCTGCCTTGGCCGCGGTTGCAGCGGTTGTACCAGATGCGGTCGTCCCTAATGCTCGACACCACGAAGAAGCTGGAGGTGACGCGCTTGTAGACGATGCCCGAGGGCGGCCGCATCTTGGCGAGGAAGGTGCCGGGGGAGTCGTTTCCGGGATTGGGGATCGATTGCACGGTCAGGTCGGCGCGGCGGTCTTCGGTGAAGAATCGCCGCCCGGTTCCGTTCTCGGGCGCTCCGGCATCGCTGGTGAAGATCGAGACCGGCATGTCGACACTCGTGCCGGTGCTCGGGACGCTATATCGCCGCCATTCGGTGTCAGCGGCGGAGGCGAGCGTTGGAACGACGGCGAGAATGAAGACGGTGAACAGCCGCGGCGCGTGCATGGAACGATCTCCGGATTCAACCGAAACACAATTGCGTCGATTGCCGTTCGTTCCAGCGAGCTCGCCTGTTTACGTCGAATTTTCGCCCGCGAGATGCTTTCCGGCGATATAGCCGAAGGTCAGCGCAGGCCCTAGCGTGATGCCGGCGCCGGGATAGTTGCCGCCCATGATGCTCGCCATGTCGTTGCCGGCGGCATAGAGGCCTGGGATCGGATGGCCGTGTTCATCCAGCGCGCGGGCATGCGCGTCGGTCTTGATGCCGGCATAGGTGCCGAGATCGCCGACCACCAGCTTGATGGCATAAAACGGTCCGTCCTTGATCGGCGCGACGCAGGGGTTCGGGCCGTGCAGCGCATCGCCCTGGTAGCGGTTATAGGCTCGCGATCCCTTGCCAAACAAAGGATCGCGGCCTTCTGCGGCGGCGACGTTGAACTCGGCGACCGTCGCAGCTAACCCGTGCGGATCGATGCCGGTCTTGTCGGCGAGTTCGGCAAGCGTGGTGCCGCGCTTGAGATAGCCGGTCGCGAGGTGGTGGCGCAGCGGCATCGGAAAGGGCGGCACGCAGCCGAGACCGTATTTCCGCAGCGCGCGGTGGTCACAGACGAGGAAGGACGTGATCTCCTCGCCGGGCTTGGCCGCCTTCACCATCGCCTGGACGAAGTCATGGTAGGAATTGCCTTCGTTGGCAAAGCGCCTGCCGTCACGCATCACGGCGATGACGCCGGGTTTGGCGCGGTCGATGAAATGCGGCATCACGCCTTTGGAGCCGTCCTTGCGCTCGGTGATCGAGACCGGCACCCAGGCCGCCGGGTGCGGCAGCGTATCCTCGATGCGGCCGCCCGCCGTTTCTGCCAGGCGCAAACCGTCGCCGGTGTTGCCGACGGGGCCTGGCGAGAAATGCTCGGTGCCATCAGGCGCGTGCGGGAACATCGCCTTGCGCCTCGCGACGTCATGCGGGAAGCCGCCGCAGGCCAGCACGACGCCGCGCCTGGCGTTGACGCGGATCAGCTTGCCATGGCGTTCGACGATCGCGCCGCGCACCGCGCCGTTCTCGACGACTATTTCAAGCACCGGCGACGACAGCCACAGCGGTATCTGCAAGTCGAAGGCAGATTTCGCCAGGCGCCCGGCAAGCGCATTGCCGTTGGTCAGTGTCATGCCGCGGCCATAGCGCAGCACGTCCATCGCATGCTTCGACAGCCGTTTTGCGACATAGATCGCCGAGGTCAGCGATTTGGTCGCGCGCATGAAATGGACGATGTCCTTGCCCGAACCCAGCATCATGCCGAACACCGTGAGCTCGGGCAGGGGACCGCCGAGATCCCTAACGTGCGCGCCGAGTTCGCGGCCGTCGAACGGCCGTGTCACCATCGAACGGCCGCTCTGCGCGCCGCCCGGCGCTTCGGCGTGATAATCCGGAAAGGTCAGCGGCATGTCGAACTGCACGGCCGTCTTGCTGGTGAAGAAGTCGACCGCCTTCGGCCCTTCGCTCAGGAACGCATCGACGCGCGCCGCATCAAAATTGTTGCCGGCTTCGTGCCGCAAATAGGTCTTGGCCTGTTCGGGGCTCTCCTCGATGCCCCATGCCTTCGCCAGCGAGGTGCCGGGAATCCACAGCCAGCCGCCCGAGCGCGCGGTGGTGCCGCCGAAGCGCGGCTCCTTCTCGACAACAAGAACGTTGAGGCCGTGATGACCCGCGGTGACCGCCGCCGACAGGCCGCCGCAGCCCGAGCCGACCACCAGCACATCGCATTCGTAGGTTTCCTGTTCGTTGCCGGCCACGCGCTACGCCTCACTCGGTCCTTGGGGCGGACATTTGGGTTGGGAGCGACCAGCCTGTCAATCGCGCTGCTTCATCCGGCGCTTCGCGCCACCTTCTCCCACAAGGGGAGAAGGAAGAGCCGGCACTGTGCCAGCCTCAATTCCCCGTCTCGAACGAACAATCGGCGCCGCCGCCGGCCTTTTTCCGGATTTCGGCCGGGTCGAGCGTGCAGGTGAGCTTCGCGAGGTTTTCGGACACCGATCCGGCGGCACCGTCGGGAGGAACGCCGGCCATGGTTCCGGTTGCAAAGATTTCACTCGCCCGTCGACCGCTGATGGTTTGCTTGGCGCCCTTGAAGGTCAGCTCGCAGGAGCGCGCGGTGATGTCGACATTGCTGATCCGGCAGACGATCCTGTCCGCGGTGACCGTGATCTTCTTGGCATAGCGGCCGCCGCTTTGTCCGACGAAGAGCGCCGAGACGGCTTCCCGTTCATCCGAGGTCAAGAGCGGCGAATAGAGCGCCACGACGCCCGCAAGCGCCAATGCCGTCTGGCCGCTGGCCGTCGCGGAGGCGGCCGATGCGGTGGACGCGCCGGATGCGAGAAGCGAGGCGGCGAGAACTGCAATCGTGTCGGATTTCATCTGCATTAGCCCCCATTCGACCGTTGGGCGGAATTTGGAGAAGGTTGACTTCGTCTGTCAACCGCGGAGCCTTCTTCCTTCTCCCCTTGTGGGAGAAGATGGATCGCTGACGCGTAGCGGCAGCGAGACGGATGAGGGGTCCGTCTCCGCGGCGAAAACCCCTCATCCGGCGCTTCGCGCCACCTTCTCCCACAAGGGGAGAAGGAAAGGCCGCCGTGCGCCGGAGGCAAGGCCGCCCCTCACGTTATGCGCTTGCGCCGCAACGGCGTCGGCGGCACAGTTGCGGGCGCGGCAGCACGGCCGCCAAGAAACAATAGAGAAACAGCAGTCCGAGGAACCTCCATGGCGGCCACGCGGATCGACTGCGACATTCATCCCGCCGTGGGTGGCACCCGCACCACGCTGCTGCCCTATCTCAGCGATCACTGGAAGGAGCAGGTCGTCAGCCGCGCCATCGACGGCCTCGACCTCAATTCCTATCCGCCGAACATGCCCTTCACCAGCCGCGCCGACTGGCGGCCGGCGAGCGGCAAGCCCGGCAGCGACCTCAAGATGGTGCAGCGCGGCGCGTTCGACCAGCTCGGTTCGAGCCACGCGATCTGCAACGTGATCTATGGCGCGCAGGCGGTGTTTGATTCCTACATGGCGGCGGACTTCTGCAAAGCGATCAACGACTGGATCGCGGCCGAATGGCTAGCAAAGGATCCGCGGCTGAGCGCCTCGATCGTGGTGCCGATGCAGGCGCCGGATCTCGCCGTGGAAGAGATCGAGCGGCGCGCCGCTGACAACCGCTTCGTTTCCGTGCTGGTGCTGGCGCAGGGCGAGACGCTGCTCGGACGGCGGCATTACTGGCCGGTCTGGCAGGCCGCCGCGAAGCACAAGCTGCCGGTCGCGATCCATGCCGGCAGTGCCTATCGCACGGCGCCAAGCTCGATCGGCTGGCCGTCCTATCGCTACGAATATTATCTCGCCGAAGCGCAAGCGTTTCAGGCCCAGCTTTTGAGCCTGATCTATGAGGGCGTGTTCGGCAAATTCCCCGATCTCAAGGTCGTGCTGATGGAGTCGGGCGTGAGCTGGCTGCCGGCCTTCATGTGGCGCGCCAACAAGACCTGGCGCGGCGTGCGTGTCGAGGTGCCCTGGGTCGAGCGCGAGCCGGCCTCGATCATCCGTGACCATGTCCGCGTCACCATGCAGCCGTTCGACGGCCCGCCGGATGCCGATAGTGTCGCCGACGTCATCGAGCAGATCGGCTCCGACAAGATGTTCCTGTTCGCATCAGATTATCCGCACTGGCAGTTCGACGGCGACGATCCCATGCCGCCGCATCTGCCCGCCGGCATCGTTTCGCGCATGTGCGAAGACAATCCGCTTGAAACCTTTCCGCGGCTGAAGCTTGCGGCCTGAATTCTGGAAATCAAGGAGGATCGCATGAGTGACGTCATCGACCGCCCCGTCCTCGCCGAGGAAGAAGCCGCCAAGAGCCGGCTGCGCATCATCGATTGCGACGTGCATCCGAGCATCCACGCGCAGGCCGATATCGAGCAGTTCATGCCGAAGCGCTGGCAGCAGCATTTGCGCAGCTATGGCAGCCATCTTCGCACGCCCTATATCGGCACCACGCCGTATCCGCGCTCCTCGCCGCTGATCGCGCGGCGCGACGCCTGGCCGCCGACCGGCGGGCCTCCGGGCTCCGATCTCGATTTCATGCGCAAGCAGCATCTCGATCCGCTCGACATCGAGTACGGCATCTTGCAGGTGCTCGATCTCTTCATCTTCTCGCAGCAGAACCTCGAATTCGGCGCCGCGGTCCAGCGCGCCATCAACGACTGGCAGCTTGCCTTCTGGTCCGACCGCGATCCGCGCCTGAAGGCTTCGATCCTTGCCGGCCAGGACGATACAGAGCTTGCCATCGCCGAGATCGAGCGCTGCGCCAGGATCGGCCGCTACGTGCAGATCAATGTCTGCCCGCGCGCCAACGAGCCGCTCGGCCGCCGCCGCTATTGGCCGATGTATGCCCGCGCGCAGGAATTGGGTCTGCCGCTCGGCATCCATGTCGGCGGCTATGGCGGGCATGCGCCGACCGGCGGCGGCTGGCCGTCTTATTATGTCGAGGAACACCAGTCGAACGCGCACACCATGGCGGCGCAGCTCACCAGCCTTGTGCTCGAAGGCGTGCCCGAGCGCTTCCCGAATTTGAAGATCGTCTTCATCGAAGGCGGTTTCGGCTGGATCCCCTCGGCCACCTGGCGGATGGACCGCCACTTCGAGGCGTTCCGCAGCGAGGTGCCGCATCTGAAACGCCGCCCGTCCGAATATGTGAAGGAGCATTTCTGGTTCACGACGCAACCGATCGACGAGCCGGACGAAGGAAAACATCTGCGCGCGCTGATCGAATGGGTCGGCGCCGACCGCCTGCTGTTCTCGTCGGATTATCCGCACTGGGATTTTGACGATCCGCGCTACGCCTTCAAGACGCCGCTGACGGAGGCCGAACGGCGGAAGATCTTCAACGGCAATGCGCGCGCGGTCTACAAGTTTTGAAGGACACCATGGCCCGTCATATCGTCGCCCGCACCACGGACATCCCGCCCGGCGGCAACAAGGTCTTCGGCGTCGAGGGCCGCGACATCGTCGTGTTCCACGTCAACGGCGAATTCTTTGCGCTGCTCAATCGCTGCCCGCATGAAGGCGCGCCGCTGGAAAAGGCCGCCTGCGTCGCGCGGCTGACCTCGCCGGAGCCCGGCATCTACCAGCGCTCGCGCGTTGGCGAGCTCCTGCGCTGCCCCTGGCACGGCTGGGAGTTCGACATGCGCAACGGCCAGTCCTGGTTCGATCCGAAGCGGGTCAAGGTGCGTTCCTATCCGGTCGCGGTCGAAAGCGGCGAGGAACTGCAGAAGGGGCCTTACGTCGCCGAGACTTTCCCGGTGCACGTCGAGGACAGCTACGTGATTATTGAAACCTAATCCGGTTTCCCCGTCATCCCATCGACCATCGCGCGCACAATGCCCGCGATCTCCGCGCGCAGCGCCTCGACCGGCACCGCGATCAGCTTCTGCTCGAGCCCCAGCAGCACCATGCCGTGAACGGCAGAGAAAAGACTGCGCGCCGTCACGCCGAGTTCATTCGGCGCACGCTTCGGAAACAACTCGGCGAGCGGACCATAGATATGGCGGAACAGATTCATCTGCTCGCTAACAGCCCATTCCGGCACCGGCTTGCCCGGCGCCATCCGGTGCTCGAACAGCGCGCGCCACAGTTCGAGATTTTCGCCGGCGAAATCGCAATAGGCGACGGCGATGCGCACCAGCGTCTCGCGCGGGGAGGCGGGTCCGTCGGCTTCGGCTGAGGTCAGCGCAGCATCGAGCCGCTCCAGCGTGCGCGATCCCACCCGCAGGATCAGTTCGTCGACATCGTCGACGAGATTGTAGACCGCGCCATTGGCGACGCCGATATCGCTCGCCAGATCGCGGGTTTTCAGGCCGGCCAGTCCCCCTGCGGCAATCCGTCGCTCCGCCGCTTCTATTAGCGATTCGCGGTTTTTGGCCCGTCTTTCCAATGCCTTGGACATAAATCTCCTATCCTGAGCGACGCTCATAATAATTATTGAGCGACGCTCAAAGTACTGTTACAAACAATCCATGAGCGATGCTCATAGCACAGAGAGCTGAACATGTTCAAAACTGTTTTGACGCTTTTCCGGGGCAGCGTGGCTATCGCGGGCGAAGAACTGGAAGACCGCGCGGCGCTGCTCATTCTCGACCAGCAGATGCGCGATGCCGCCGCGGCGGTGGAGCGTTCCAAGCGCTCGCTGGCGCTGGCGATTGCCGGCGACCAGCAGGAAGGCCGCCGTCTCGAAGCCACCAATGCCCGCATTGCCGATCTCGAAATCCGCGCCACCGCGGCGCTCAATGGCGGCCGGGAAGATCTCGCCCGCGAGGCGGCGCAGGCGATTGCCAATCTCGAGGCCGACCGCGACGCGGCGATGACTGCGCGCACGCTGTTTGCGACCGAGATCACCCGGATGAAGCGCCAGGTCGCCAGCGCCGAGGCGCGGATCACCGAGCTCGAACGCGGTCGTCGCATCGCCCGCGCCTCCGAAGCGGTTCGCGCACTGCGCCGCGGCGGTGTCGAGGCGGCACGTCCCTATGAGGCCACGCTGCCGGAAGCGGAGAACACGCTGAAGCGGCTGCGCGAGCGGCAGATCGAGGCCCAGGCCGCGGCCGATGCCTTGGTCGAGCTCGATGCCGCGACCGGCCCGCAGGCGACCGCCGAGAAACTGGCCGAACAGGGCTTTGGCCCTCGAATGAAATCAACCGCGGACGACGTGCTCGCACGGCTGAATGCCAAACGCACGCAAGCTGCCTGAACTTAATTCAATCGATCAAACCGATATCAACAGGAGATCATCATGAACCAGAACGTCCAACCCCACAGCGGTGCCTGGGTTACTTTCACTTATGTCTCGTTTTCCGCCTCGGCCTTCCTGGTCGCCGTCGGCGTCTACTTTCTGCCGGTCGATCTCTGGATCAAGGGCTATCTCGCGATGGGCATCGTGATGCTCATTCAGTCCTGCGTCACCCTGACCAAGACCGTGCGCGACATGCACGAGAGCGGCAGGCTGGTGAACCGCATCGAGGACGCCAAGGCCGAGCGGCTGCTGATGGAAGTCTCAAAGGCCGCGTAGCTCAAGCCGGTTGATCGCAAGGGCCGCGTATCCTGTGGCGTGGTGCTGGCGAAGGCGGACGGCGGGTGTCTCAGCACCCGTCGTCCGTACCGGAGAAAAGCTTCACGGGCAGACGTCACGAGACAGACAAGGCAAAGGATGACTGCCATGAAAAGAGCGTTTGTATTCCTGGTGCTGGCGCCGGTGACGGTGTTCTTCGCGGCCTTGCTGATCTGGGTCGTTGCGACCGGCACGGATTCCCTCGACTTCGGATGTCTGGTGGCCGGGGTTCTGGCCATCTTCGCTTTGCCGATGTCGGCGGTCAGCTGGACGGCAGATGAATTTCTCGCCCGGGATTTTCCGATTTTCCTGCGGGCCTCCCTGAGCGCAATCGTCGGTGCGACAGCCGTCACGGCCGAGATTTCCGCCGTGTTCAGCACTCTGTTTCCCTCATCGATCGTGACGGCGTTGGCCACCGGCGGCGCGATTATTATGGCCGCGTGCTCGTTGTTATCGAACGACTATAGCGGCCGGCGACGGGAGTACTTTGAGCCGGCCAGCGCGTGAAGAAGGCAGATCGGGCCGGGCCTGTTCCTGTCATGGATCATTTGATCCGGCCGTTCAATCTATCGTTTACCCTGCCACAACCTACAGGTGATCCGGTCATCGCTCATTAACTGCCGCGGGCGCAGGAATCCGGGACGGACGCGGTAGCGGAACCCCCGGAGCGAAACGCCGGCCGTCCGAAACGGTTTTTCATCAAAAATCATATCAGCAGGGATGGCGCCATGAACCAGAATATCCAGCATCAGAGCAACGCCTGGGTCACCTTCACCTACGCCTCGTTCGCCGCCTCGGCCTTCCTGGTCGCCATCGGCGTCTAGTTTCTGCCGGTCGATCTCCGGATCAAGGGCTACCTCGCGATGGGCAGCGTGATGCTTATTCAGTCCTGCGTCACCCTGACCAAGACTGTGCGCGACGTGCATGAAAGCAGCCGCCTGGTGAATCGCATCGAGGACGCCAAGGCCGAACGGCTGCTGATGGAAGTTTCCAAGACCGCCGCCTAGTTTTTGAGGCTGCGCAGTTTCCAAGGTTTCTTGATTTCCAAGATTCTTGATTTCCAAGTTTCTTGATTTCCAATGCCGCGTAACCTGTGGCGCGGTGCTGGCGAAGGCGGGCGGCGGATGTTTCGGCATTCGCCGTTTGCCCGTCCGGCGGCAGGTTTGACCTCGCCAACACATCGTTTACCCTGCCGCAAATCCCGACATCTCGCGCTCATGGGTCCTTAAGGGGCCCCGGCGCACCAATCCCGTCCGAATGCGGGCAAGTGCATGGCGTTTTTCTGGAGCGGCAATTCAGCGATCCGTCATGGCCTGCGGCAGATCCGTTCTGCGGCCGGCCGTCTCGCCAGCTATGCCGCCTTCTGGCTAAAGGCGTTTCACCAGCCGGCCATCGATCTCAGCTTGCGCACCCACACGGGATTGACAACGCGGATCGTCGAGAGTCCCGGGCTGTCGCTTCCGCAAACTGATCTCGACGAACTAGTGGCCCAATTGCGCACCGTGGCCGGCAAGACGCTGCCGGTCGGCGATCTCACCTACGGCATCTTCTCCGGCGAGCGCGAGCGGCTGTCGCGCGCCATCGTCACGCTGATCTCGGAGGAGGCGACGGGGCGGCCGATCGCCTTCAATGCGCTGTCGGTGATGCAGGTCGAGCTTGACGGCGAGGTGGAAGAGGTCACCCATCTCGGCCTCGTGATGGTCGATCCCGATGTGCAGGGGCAGGGGTTGTCCTGGGTGCTCTATGGCCTCACCACGCTGGTGCTGTTTGCGCGCGACGGCTTGCGCCCGAAATGGATTTCCAACGTCACGCAGGTGCCGTCCGTGTTCGGCATGGTCTGCGACACATTTTCGGACGTGTTTCCGTCCCCGGATGCCGCGGCGCGCCGCAGCTTTGCGCATCTGCAACTGGCGCGCGGCATCATGCGCGAGCATCGCGCGGTGTTCGGCGTCGGCAGCGAGGCCGGCTTCGACGAGAACCGCTTCGTCATCACCAATGCCTATACCGGCGGCTCGGACGCGTTGAAAAAATCCTTCGAGGTCGCGCCGAAGCATCGCGAGGAGCAATATAACGCCTGGTGCGCACGTGAACTCGACTACGTCAGGGGCGACGACGTCCTTCAGCTCGGCCGGGTCGATCTGGCCGGCGCTCGCCGCTATATCCAGCGCGATGTGCCGGCCGGCTCGCTGCCGGCGCTGTTCGCGGCCACCGCCGTGCTGGCCTTGCAGCGGCTGATCCTGCCAGCGATCCATTGGTTCGACGATACGCGCCCGTTCGGCAGCTTGCGGCCGCGGGCGCCCGGCAACGGGAGCGGCAAATGACGCCCGGTATGATCGCCGATTCCATCGTCAATCTCTGCGGCGCGATCGGCGTTGCGGTGGCCATGCTCACGCTGCACCGGCGTGATCCCAAGGGCCCGCTGACCCGGCGCCTCCTGATCGCGCTTGGCATCATTGCATCACTGTTCCTGGTGCGCGGCACGGCGTGGTGGAGCGGCAGCGAGTTTCTCAACAATTTGTCGGCGATACCGGCCGCGCTGATCCCACTCGGCGCCCTGATCGTCACCGAAGGCATTCTCCGGCGCCACGCTCCCCGCCTGGCGAAGATTGTCATTTTGACCGGCGGTATCGTGATCGGTCTCGCCGGCGCGGTCGGATTTGAGCCCCTGGTGACACCCGCGGCCATCCTGCTCGCCTTGTTTCAGCTTGGCGGCTTTGCGATCTGCGCCTGGCTGCTCGCCGCGCGCGACCCGGCCACGCTGATGGTATCAGAAAATCGCAGCATCACCCGCCTTGCCGTCGGCGCCGTCCTCGTCATTCCCTTCATCCTCACCGATTTCAGGGTGCTGATCCCGGATATCCCGGTCCGGCTCGGGGCGCTGGGGGCGCTGCTCGTCGTCACCGCAATCCTGATCGCGGAGCGCGGCGCGGAGACCCAGCGCCAGGCGCTGCTGCTCACGGTGCTGCGCCTGGCCGGTTCGGCACTGCTCGGCATCGCGGCGACGTTCGTCGCGCCCGACGTCGATGCGGCGCAAATCATGCGCTTTTGCGCCATTGCGATCGCGGGTGTTCTCACCATCGGGCTGATGGTGGACGCGCTCCGTGCCCATTTCGAAGCCCAGGTGCCCGGCGTGCTCAATTCCGTCGCGGCATCGCCGGCAAAAACCCGCGATGCGCTGATCGCGGAACTGGCGCGTCATCCGGTGTTCGAGAGCGCCCGGCGCTACCGCGAAGGCGAACTTACCGCCTACGATCCCGCGCTGCTGCGCGGTTTCCTGTCGACCCGGCGCGTGCTGCGCCGTCCCGACGCGCCGTGGGGGCTCGTCGTAACGGATCCCGCCGTCGAGCGCGTCATGTCGCTGATGAAGGCGAACAGCGCCACGCACCTCATCGTCCTGTCGCACGAGCCGCTTGACGTCATTGCGCTTGCGGTTCCCGTCATCTCGGCCGATCCGGCCACCGAAACCGCGCTCGCTCTGGTGCGGCGCCTGTTGTCGCTGACGCCGGAAACCGTCTGACGTTCGGTCACGCCATTTTTGTTCGTACGATTTTTCGCGCCCGGCCTACGAAATGGGTTTTGACTGTGATAAGACCGCGCCGCGTGGCGGTTCATGACAGGGCAGGGCAATGTCGAAGCAAGCGATGCGTGAAGAGGCAGAGCGGCTGATCCGCGAGACGATGGCGAAGAAGGCCCTCGTCATCAAGCAGGGCAACACCAGGATCGAGGCTATCTGCGGCAAATGCGGCGCGCCGAACCGCGTCCAGGCCGAAAAGGGCGCGACCCGCGTCAAATACGTCTGCAAGCAATGCGGCGACAAGCAGGTGACGCTGTAAGGCTGACGGCGCTGTAGCTTGTATGGTGGACAAAGGAGCGTAGCGACGTGCCCACCATCCATCACCGATGGTGCCTCTTGATGGTGGGCACGCCCCGCTTTGCCCATCCTACGTTTCTGTCATTGCCGGCCAACGGGTCGCGCGAATGCGCGCCCGATGACAGGCTCCGGCGGGGCAATCCAGTATCCCGAAGCGCCAGCGACAGAATCGAAGGCCGCGGCGTACTGGATAACTCGCCTTCGCGGGGTATGACGGCCGGCTAATCTCCTTTCCCGGAATTATGCCAAACGGCAAACCGAATGTTACTGCCGGCAAGCGATCGCCCATATTTCGCGACGAGCAGCATCAGACGGCGACGCGATAGCTGCTCGTGGCGGCCTCGCATGGTTTATTTACCAAACACTGCAAATCCCCAGAAACCACGTCGGCTAACCCCGGCTCAAGAAGTTCTCAGCATGCTTTTCGATGACAGGGGGAATCGCGGCTGACTGTGATCTTCGTGCACGGTCATGTCGCAACGCTTTTGCAGTATGGGAGTTCTCGCAGTTCAGGGGGGTGAAATGAAAGTGACGCAGCCGTACTGTGTTCGCCACTTACCTACCGTTACTTGCAGTCTTGTCGGCGTGGCGTTGCTGGCGATCGGCGCGCATGCAGCGTTGGATCTGCGCGCCTCGGAAGCCGCAAAGGTGGTGTCTACTCAGGAGAGAGCCGGCGCTCTGCAGCTCGCGCTCATCATCGGCAATGGCAATTATCCGGATGCCGCCGAGCCGCTAAACCAACCCATCAACGACGCAAGCGGTCTGGCATATGCAATACGCCGCCACGGATTCGATGTCGATGTGGTGGAGGACGCCACAAAGGCAGATATGGCTCGCGCGGTCGAGCGGCTAAAATCCAGGATCATTCCCGGATCTGTCGTGATGCTGTTTTTCGGTGGCTATGGCGTGCAGTCTCGCCACGAAACCTACATGATCCCGACCGATGCCGTGATATGGAAGGAAGGCGATGTACGCCACGAGGGTGTGTCCGTCGAAGCCGTGCTCCACGCAATCAAGGAGCGGGGCGCTCGCGCCACGCTGGCTGTCCTCGACGCCTCTCGACGCAATCCCTATGAACGCCGTTTCCGCTCCTACTCCCACGGGCTTGCGCCCGTCAACGCACCGAGCAGCGCGCTCATCATCTCGTCCAATACGCCCGGCAAGGTCGCCGATGACACGAACGGCAAGCACAGTGTGCTCGTTACTGAGTTGCTCAACGAGCTCAATGCGCATGCTAACGCTGAAGACGTCTTCAACAAGACCCGTGTCGCCGTCTTCCGCGCCTCCAGTGGCGCGCAGATGCCGTCGGTATCCTCGTCGCTTTTGGAGGACGTGCAGTTCGGTGCCAGCAATGATCCCGATTTGACGACGGCGTCCATCGCGCCGGCTACCACCGAAAACGCTTCGCTCGCAGCGCAGAAGTAGAGCCAGCCATCACTTCGCAGAAATTGGTTCTGGGAGCGAACAAACGTTGGGCCGTGTCTATAATGTAAAAGATGACGGCAAGCTTCTCCGCGCCATGTCACTTAATTCGTACTCAATAGTTGCGACGCACAAATAGCTTATAGCTTGTGAGTTTGCCTTTGGAGGATGAGCGGAAGTGGCACTTCCCAGGGCGAATTCGCCTTTTGAGCCACAGCGGACATTGAACGCTATTTTCTAATCGGGCTCGTGGCGCTTCGATCTTAGCTTATTTCATCGAATTTGCAGGCGGGTGTCGTTCAATCGATTCGGTGGTACGGTGCCACTCTCAAATGGCAGATTCTGGCCCTCAGCCGAACTGCCTCTGAGCGGGCCGCAAAGGCCGCTTTCAGAGGAAAACAGGAGCTGACGAGATGAGCGCCTGACTGCGCTTGTGGACCAAAGGAGGAATCACGACCTTTGCGCGGGGTGCTATAATTGACCGCCAACGGCAGTGCAGCATCTGGGTTTTTCGGGGATTTTCCTGTGTGGCGGAAATTAGGACTTCAACGCAAGCCTCTCGTCAGCGAACCGGCTGTAGAACGTGCCGAGCGCTTGGCCAATCTGCTGGCCTCCATAGTTGAGTCTAGCGATGACGTGATCGTTAGCAAGAACCTAGATGGTATTATTACAAGCTGGAACAAGGCGGCTGAGCGCATTTTCGGCTACTCGGCCGCCGAGGCGATCGGCCAGCCAATTACACTCGTCATCCCGGAGAACCGGCAAAGCGAAGAACGTGAGATTTTAACCCGCCTTCGACGAGGTGAGCGCATCGACCATTTTGAGACCGTTCGGCGACGTAAGGATGGTAGCTCAATTATCGTTTCGCTGACCGTTTCTCCTGTCAAAGATGCCCACGGCAACATCGTTGGCGCATCAAAGATTGCAAGAGATATTACCGAGCAGAAACGAACTCTTGAGCAGATTAGTATTCTGGCTCGCGAGGCGGAGCACCGAAGCAAGAACATCCTCTCGAACGTACAGGCAATCATCAATCTTTCTCAGTCTGACACCCCCGAGAGCCTCAAGGAAGTGATCAGCGGGCGCATCCAAGCGATGGCGAATGTTCACTCGCTGTTTGTCGAAACGCGGTGGATAGGAGCCGAAGTCTCAGCGATCGCCAAACAGGAACTCGCCCCTTATCTCGAAGCGGGCCACGAGCGGGTTCGGATAGAGGGTCTGCAAACCGTGTTAGAACCCACCAGTGCGCAGGCGATTGCTGTGGTCTTGCATGAATTAGCAACCAATGCTTCCAAGTATGGAGCGCTATCTAGCGCAAAAGGCCAGATTGGATTGACGTGGTCGCGCAGCGAGAATGGACAACTAGTGCTCCGCTGGATTGAATTGGGTGGCCCCAGCGTAAGTGCCCCCGAACGCAGGGGCTTTGGTAGTCGCCTCATCGAAGGAACGATCAGCGCACTAGGCGGCAAAGTGCTCTTTGACTGGCGATCGGAAGGGCTTCTTTGCGAAATCGCCGTTCCGACATGAAATCGCAATCGAATTGGCTTGGCTCTCTCACCGTAGTGCTCATGGCCGTTTGAGACTTGAGGCGATGTCCGATTCGAGTCTGCAATTCGCCGAACAGCGGACATAGGTCGAGCCGAGCTTACAGTCTCGATTTTGTGTATGCGCCCCAGCTATTCTTCGTTCACAAACCGCGCAAACGCCTCTGCATGATCAGGATGCCAGCGTGACAGCGCGGGCCGGTTCTCGACGATGTCGCCGATCGCCCATAGCATGCGCCGCTCGTCGAGCCGGCGCGGCACGTCATTATCAGGGCAGAGGATGTAGAAATCGCCGGCCTCGATCCGCGCGATCATGAAGTCGACGGTCTGTTCCGGCGTCCAGGCGCCGGGCGGTTTCTCGGTACGGCCGCGCGCGGTCAGCGCGGTGAAGACGTGGCCCGGGATCATCAGGTGCGCGCTGATCTGGCAGCCCGGCAGGTTCCGCAACTCGTGCTGTAGCGCCTCGGTCTGCGCTTTCACGCCGGCCTTCGAGACGTTGTAGGCCGGATTGCCGGGTGGCGTCGTGATGCCTTGCTTGGAGCCGGTGTTGATCACGAGGCCGGGATGGCCGCGTTCCACCATGTACGGCACGAACGCCTGCGTGCCGTGAATGACGCCCCACAGGTTCACCGCGAGGATGCGCTGCCAGTTCTCCAGCGGCCCAAAGCTGTTGCTTTCGGGGCCGATGCCGGCATTGTTCATCAGGATGTCGGTACCGCCAAAACGCTTTTGCACGGCGGATTCCAGGCCAGCGACATCGTCGAAGCGGCTGACGTCGACGGAAGCGGTCATGATGTCGCTCGCGCCGCCCCTGGCGACGGACGCCAGTTTCGCAGCCGCTTCAGCCAGCCGATCGGCACCGAGATCGGCAATGCAGACCTTCATGCCGAGGCTCGCAAAACGCATAGCGGCTGCGAACCCGATGCCGGACGCGCCTCCAGTGATCACGGCAACATGATTGGGCGACATCGAAGGATGGGGCATCGTCATTCTCCGGCCAGATATGAGGTATGTATTCGCACGACTATACCTCCCAGACTACCACGATCGAATGGACATGGGAGGTCTTCGCGCCGGTGGCTTTCCCAGGGTGTTCGGTCGCGCTACGATTTCAGACCAACGTTATAGATCAACAAATATAACGTCTCAGAATTCAGCTAACTGCAAGGGAGTGCAAACATGGCTGTCACCCAGGCGATTCCGATCACGCGTCACCCTTATGCGGACGGCTCCTACAAGAAGATGCTGATCGACGGCCAATGGATCGACGCCGTCTCCGGCAAGCGGTTCGAGACGCATAACCCGGCGACCGGTGAGCTGCTCGGGACCGTTGCGGAAGGCGATGCCGAGGATATCAACCGCGCCGTGGCGGCGGCCCGCCGCGCCTTCGAGGGTCCCTGGAGCAAGGTCAAGCCGTATGAGCGGCAGGGCCTGCTGCTCAAGCTCGCCGATCTTGTCGAGAAGAACTTTGAGGAGCTGTCGCAGCTCGATACGCTGGATATGGGCGCGCCGATCAGCCGCACCCGCGGCAACAAGCTGCGCGTGCTTGGCATGCTCCGCTATTATGCCGGGCAGGCGACCGCGCTGCACGGCGAGACCATCGAGAACTCGCTGCCCGGCGAAATCTTCTCCTACACTCTGAAGGAGCCGGTCGGCGTGGTCGGGGCGATCATCCCCTGGAACGGGCCGCTCGCTGCCACCGTCTGGAAGATCGGGCCGGCGATCGCGACTGGCTGCACCGTGGTGCTGAAGCCCGCCGAGGAAGCGCCGCTGACCTCGCTGCGGCTCGCCGAGCTCTGCATGGAAGCCGGCGTTCCGCCGGGTGTCGTCAACGTCGTGCCCGGCTATGGCGAGACCGCAGGCGCGGCGCTCGCTTCGCATCCTGACGTCGACAAGGTCGCCTTCACCGGCTCGCACGTCACGGGCCAGTCGATCATCCGCGCCTCCGCCGGCAATCTCAAGCGCGTCTCGCTCGAGCTCGGCGGCAAGTCGCCGGACATCGTGTTCGCCGATGCCGATCTCGACGCGGCGGTGCCGGGCGCCGCGATGGCAGTGTTCGCCAATTCCGGCCAGATCTGCAGCGCCGGCACGCGGCTGTTCGTTGAGCAGAAAGTCTATGACGAGTTCGTCGGCCGCGTCGCCGAATTCGGCAAGAAGCTGCAAGTGGGCCCCGGCATTGATCCGAACACCCAGATCGGGCCGCTGGTCTCGAAGGACCAGCTCGAGCGCGTCACCGGCTATCTCGACATCGGCCAGAAGGAAGGCGCCAGGGCGATGGTCGGCGGCCGCCGCCTGACCGAAGGCGCGTTGTCGAAGGGCTACTTCGTGCAGCCGACGGTGTTCGCCAACGTGCAGGACAATATGCGGATCGCGCAGGAGGAAATCTTCGGCCCGGTGATTTCGGCGATATCGTTCAAGGATACCGACGAGCTGGTCAAGCGCGCCAATGCGACGACGTTCGGTTTGGGCTCAGGCGTCTGGACCACCAATGTCAGCAAGGCGTACCAGGTCGCCAAGGCGCTGCGCGCCGGCTCGGTCTGGGTGAACTGCTATCAGGCGATGGACCCGGCGGTGCCGTTCGGCGGCTACAAGATGAGCGGCTATGGCCGCGAGTCCGGCAAGCAGCACGTTGAGGAATATCTCAACGTCAAGGCGGTCTGGATCAAGACGGCCTAGCGCCGCGTAGAGACTGCGCTCCCTCTCCCGCTTGCGGGGGAGGGCTGGGGTGGGGGTTCTCTCCGCGAGTCGTTAGGTGGAGAGAGCTCCCACCCGGATCGCATCATTCGATGCGATCCGACCTTCCCCGCAAGCGGGAGAGGTGAAGAGAGCGCGGCGGCTTCGACCTGTCCCTTTTCTTTTCTACCGGCTGGCGGTTTTCTTCGACCGCCCGATCTCCTTGTGCAGTGCTTGCAGCTCTTTGCGCGCGGCGGTGGCAGCGCTGCGTTCGATCTTGCGATAGCGCGCCACCAGCGAGAGGCCGAACGGCGTCAGCACCGCGCCGCCGCCATTCTTGCCGCCGGTCTGCCGTTCCACGGCCGCCTGGCGGCAGACACGGTTGATCTCGTCGACCAGGTCCCATGCCCGCTTGTAGGACATATCCATGGCGCGGCCGGCGGCGGATATCGATCCGCTGCGATGGATCGTCTCCAATAACTGGATCTTGCCCGGGCCGATGCGTCCCGCGGCGTCGATGTCGATGCGGAGGCTGAGCGAAGGAAGCGACCTGCCGTTCGGTTTTTGCATGGAAGATGTGCCTCTCGCGTCGAAGCTGCACGTTGCGCCCCACACCTTTTACGAACAAGCTGAAGCGGTTACATATCCGTATCAACACGGGGTTCTGGGAGAGACATGAACTATCCATTCTTGTTTTCGTCGCTGAGGGTCGGTCCGTACCAGCTCCAGCATCGCCTCGTGCTGGCGCCGCTGACGCGGATGCGGGCGGAAAAACCCTCGCTCGCGCCGCGGCCGCTGAACGCGGAATATTATGCGCAGCGCGCGACGCCGGGCGGGCTGTTGATCGCCGAGGCCTCGCCGGTGACGGATACCGCGTTCGGCAGTCCCGGTGTGCCCGGCATCTACACCGATGCGCAGATCGCAGGCTGGCGCAAGGTGGTCGATGCCGTCCACGCAAAGGGCGGCATCATCTTCCTGCAGCTCTGGCATGTCGGGCGCGTCTCGCATTCCTCGTTTCAGCCTGGCGGTGCGCTGCCTGTTGCGCCATCGGCGGTGGCGATTGCGGATTTGAAGACGGGGACGGCAGATGGCAAGGCGGTGCCTTACGAGACGCCGCGTGCGCTTGAGACGTCGGAAATCCCTGGTATCGTCGACGCCTACCGGCAGGCCGCCAGGAACGCGCTTGCCGCCGGTTTCGACGGCGTCGAGGTGCACGGCGCCAACGGCTATCTGATCGAGCAATTTTTGCAGTCGCATACCAATCTGCGCACCGATCGGTATGGCGGCTCGATCCCGAATCGCGTTCGCTTTCTGATGGAAGTTACCAAGGCCGTGGTCGAGGTGTGGGGTGCGAACCGCGTCGGCGTGCGGCTGTCGCCTTATGGCGTCGCCAATGGCAGCGGCGAGCCGGATCCGATGCCGCTCTATACTTATGCCGTCGAGCAGCTCAACCCGCTCGGCCTCGCTTACCTGCATTTCATCGAGCCGCGCTCCTCCGGCGCCGGTCGCGCCGAGGTCAACCATCAGAACGTGCCGTCGGCGATGGTGCTGTTCCGCCCGATCTGGAAGGGCGTCCTGATCACGGCCGGCGGATTCACCGGCGAGGCCGCGGATGCCGCGATCCGGGATGGCCATGCGGACGCTGTCGCGTTCGGCCGCATCTTCATTTCCAATCCGGATCTGCCACGACGGTTGCAGCGCGGTTTCCCGCTGACGCCGTATAATCGCGCCACCTTCTATGGCGGCGACGTGGCGGGCTATACTGATTATCCGGAGCACAACGAGCTGGAGCAGGCGTGAAGTCTCCGCCGTCATTGCGAGCGGAGCGAAGCAATCCATGCCGCAACACGCGGATAGATGGATTGCTTCGTCGCTTTGCTCCTCGCAACGACGGAATGTGAGGATGGGGCCACATGTTTCCAGAAGAGGAATTAGAGCAAAAGAAAACCAAGGCCGTCTCATCAGGCAAACCCGCCGCCGGCCAATGCCTGTGCGGCAAGGTCGCCTTCGAGATCGACGTGCCGGCGCGCTGGGCCTGGCACGATCATTCGCCGGCAAGCCGCCGCGCGCATGGCGCCGCCTACGCCACCTATGTCGGAAGCTGGAAAAAGCGTTTTCGTATCACGAAAGGCAAGACGAGCCTGACCCAATACGAAGACGCGGCCACCAAGACCGTGCGCAGCTTCTGCTCGCACTGCGGTACGCCTGTCATCTACGAACGCCCGCGCTCGCCGCACATGGTCAACATCCCCCGCGCACTATTTTCGGGACGTACCGGACGCCAGCCGCTCTATCACATCGCGATCGAGGAATTGCAGGAATGGGCCTATACCGGCGAGCCGCTGGTGCCGCTGAAGGGCTATCCCGGCGTGGTCTGGCAGCGCTCGAAACAGAAGAAGCGCGCCGAACGTGAGGGGATGGTCTAGGGCTCAAAAGCGGCGCCCATTCTACTGTGCATGGGGTTGTTTTCGCGATTTTGTGTCCGGGTCCTGCGGCGGCCCGTGTTCGGGACACGGAACTGCGCGTGCAGGGCAGCCATGACCACGCTCCATTGCTTACACGCGCCAAGTTTGGTCATCTGCTTCCACCCCGTGCGTCATCGAAGCGGCGGGCGGGAGGAACCATGAAAAACAAGATCACCGGCCGCTCCGCCTTCCTCGCACTCCTGAAGGACGAGGGCGTCACGCATCTGTTCGGCAATCCCGGCACCACCGAATTGCCGATCATGCACGCGCTGAAGGATCACCCGGACCTTACCTATGTGATGGCGATGCAGGAAAGCCTTGTCGTCGCCATGGCCGACGGTTTCAGCCGCGCCTCCGGCAAGCTCGTCGCCTGCAACGTCCATGTCGCGCCGGGCCTCGGTAACGCGATGGGCTCGCTCTACAACGCCAGCTTCACCGGCACGCCCTTGATCCTCACCGCCGGCCAGCAGGAGCAGGGCCACGGCCTGACCGAGCCGGTGCTCTACGGCCCGCTGGTGCAGATGGCCGAGCCGCTGGTGAAATGGGCGGTCGAGGTGACGCGGCTGGAGGATCTGCCGCGGATCGTGCGCCGCGCCGCCAAGATCGCGACCACACCGCCGACCGGGCCGGTATTCATCTCGCTGCCAGGCGATATCCTGAATTCGGAGGCCGGCATCGATCTCGGCCGCTCCACCCGGATCGATACCCGCGTCAAGCCGTCGGAGGAGGCGCTGCAGGCACTGGCCGCGCGCATTCTCAAAGCCGAGCGGCCGGTCGTCATCGTCGGCGACGAGATCGTGAAAAGCGATGCCTTGCAGGAGGCTGCGCAACTTGCGGAAACGCTGGGCTGCCCGGCCTATCAATCGCCGACGCCCTATGGCGCGCATTTCCTTTCCGAGAGCCCGTGCTTCATGGGCGCGTTGGCGCGGATCCAGAAAATCGCGCGCGACGCGCTGTCGCCTTACGATCTCATCATCGCGCTCGGCGGCGATCCCCTGCGGATGTCCGTCTACAGCGAAATCGATCCGCTGCCAGACGGGCTTTCGATCGTGCAGGTCGGCCTCGCCGATTGGGAGATTGCCAAGAACTACGGCGCCGAGGTCGCGCTCAAGGCCGATGTGCGGGAGACCCTGCGTGTGCTGGTCCCCGCGCTAAAGGCGGCCGGCGGCCGTGCGCTTGAGGCGCGGGCGAAGGAGGGATTGGCTGCGCTGGCATCGAAGAACTGGACGGCGCGGCGGAGGCCGCTGATCGAGCAGATTTCGAAGCACGCCAAGACGTCGCCGATCGATCCTGACTGGCTGGCGCTCCAGGTGGTCGAGGCGATGCCCGATAACGCGATCCTGGTCGACGAAGGCCTGACGTCATCGCGGCAGATGATCGCGCTGCGTCCGCACCGAGATCGTTATGGCTATCATGCGCTCGCCTCCGGCGGCATCGGCTGGGGCCTGCCGGCGTCCGTCGGCGTCAGCCTCGCCAATCCGCAGCGGCCGGTCGTGTGCTATTCCGGCGACGGCAGCTCGATGTATTCGATCCAGTCGCTGTGGACCGCGGCAAACCACAAGCTGCCGCTGACCTTCGTCATCGTCAACAATGGCGGCTACCGCATCATCAAGCAGCGGCTGCTCGCTTTCCATGGCGACGACAATTACGTCGGCATGGATTTCATCGATCCGCCGGTGGATTTTACCGGAGTCGCAAGATCGCTCGGGCTGGAAGCAACGAAGGTCGCCGATCCCTCGCAGTTGAAGGCAGTATTGTCGTCGGCCTTCAGCCGCCCCGGCGCAAAGCTGATCGAGGTCGTGGTGAGCAATGCGGTGAATTGAGGATTTCACCGTCATTGCGAGCGCAGCGAAGCAATCCATAGTTGGCATAACGGATAGATGGATTGCTTCGTCGCTACGCTCCTCGCAATGACGATCTAGTCGGCTGCACGGCTTTGACGTGCCGCCTGTATCGCGCCGCCGGATGCTGCGCCGTCAACCGTGCGCGTCCCGCACCGAACAGCTTCTCCCGCAGTGTGCCTTTCGCATATTCGTTCTTGTAGCGCCCGCGCCTTGTCAGCTCCGGCACCAGCATATCGGCGATATCCTCGAAATCGCCCGGCGATGTCGCAAACGCAACATTGAGCCCGTCGACGTCGGTCTGCTCGAACCATGTCTCGATATCGTCGGCGACCTTTTCGGGCGTGCCGACCACGACCGGTCCGGCGCCGCCGATGCCGACATGCTCGACCACCTCGCGCACGGTCCAGACCCGGTCCGGATCGGCCCGCGTGACGTTGTCGAGCGCGGTGCGGCCGGCGTCGTTCTGGACGTGGCGCACTTCCTGTTCGAGGTCGTAGCCGGAGAAGTCGATGCCCATCCAGCCCGACATCAGCGCGAGCGCGCCCTCGGGCGCGATGTGCCGGCGATAGTCGGCATATTTCGCCTTTGCCTCGGCCTCGGTGCGGCCGAGGATGATCGTCATCATCGAGAACATCAGGATCTCGGTCGGATTGCGGCCGATCTCCTTCGCCAACGCGCGGATCGCCGCGACGCGCGGGCCGATGATCTTGGCAGACGGGCCTGACATGAACACGCACTCGGCGTGCTGGGCGGCGAACTGCCGGCCGCGCGGCGAGGTCCCGGCCTGATACAGCACCGGCGTCCGCTGCGGCGACGGCTCGCTGAGGTGAATCGCGTTGAGCCGATAGTTGGCGCCCTCATGTGCGACGCGATGCACCTTCGACGGATCGGCAAAAATGCCGCGCGCGCGGTCACGCAGCACGGCATCGTCTTGCCAGCTTCCTTCCCAGAGCTTGTAGACCAGCTCCATATATTCGTCCGCGATCTCATAGCGGTCGTCATGCGCGGTCTGCTTGTCCTTGCCGGCGCCGCGGGCGGCGCTGTCGAGATAGCCGGTGACGACGTTCCAGCCGATGCGGCCCTCGGTCAGGTGATCGAGCGTCGACATGCGCCGCGCAAATGGATAAGGCGGCTCGAAGGAAAGATTGCTGGTGACGCCGAAGCCGAGATTCTGCGTCACTGCCGCCATCGCCGGGATCAGCATCAAGGGCTCGTTGGCCGGCGTCTGCGCGGCATTGCGCAGCGCCGCGTCCGGGCTGTTACCGTAGACGTCGTAGACGCCGAGCACGTCGGCGAGAAACAGTCCGTCGAACCGGCCGCGCTCCAGCACCCGTGCGAGGTCGAGCCAATAGGGCAGGCGGTTGTACTCAAGGGTGCGGTCGCGTGGATGGGTCCACAGCCCCGGCGATTGATGCGCCACGCAGTTCATGGCGAAGGCGTTGAGCCGGATTTGCTTTGTCATGACGTGCACCTCAATCCGCGCAGAGTTCCTCTCGCGCATTCGCCTGGTTCAAATGCCGGGCTGTTGCCCGAAATTGTTGCATCCCCGCTGCGTTTGGCAAGGCTCATTCAGCGCACGGCGGACTTCCAGCGGGCGCTTTATCCCGATAGGTTGCAGTCCCTTACGAGTGCAAACAAAGGATAAGAAAATATGGCCGATCGAGCCGACGCGATTGCGCGGGTACGTGAGCATCTCAATTCCGGCGCGTTTCTCGCCGAGCTCGGCCGCAGGGTCGGTTACCCGACCGAAAGTCAGAACCCCGGCCGCGGCGAGGCGCTTCGCGCCTATCTCGTCGAGGATCTGCAGCCGGCGTTTGCAGCGCTCGATTTCTCCACCCGCCTGATCGAATCGCCGACCGGCAGGGGGCCGTATCTGCTGGCGGATTATCGCAAGGACGCCGCGCTGCCGACCGTGCTTACCTATGGCCATGGCGACGTCGTCGACGGCATGGAAGGCGAGTGGCGCGACAATCTCGATCCCTGGAAGACCACGATCAAGGGTGAGCGGGTCTATGGCCGCGGCACCGCCGACAACAAGGGCCAGCACAGCATCAATCTGGCGGCCCTGCGCGCCGTGCGCGAGACGCGCGGCGGCAAGCTCGGTTTCAACGCCAAGTTCATCATCGAGACCGGCGAGGAGATCGGCTCGCCCGACCTGCGGCAGGTCTGCGAAGCCCATCGCGAGGAGCTGAAGGCCGACCTGTTCCTGGCGTCGGACGGGCCGCGGCTCACGGCGGCGCGGCCGACCATCTTCCTCGGATGCCGCGGCGGCAACCGCATCCATCTCGACGTCAATTTGCGCGAAGGCGGGAATCATTCCGGCAATTGGGGCGGTGTGCTGGCCAATCCCGCCACGATCCTTTGCAACGCCATCGCGAGCCTGGTCGACGGCAAGGGGCGAATGAAGCTCGATGCGCTGAAGCCGCCGCGGATTTCAAACGCGGTCCGCGCGGCACTCGCCGACGTGAAGATCGAGCCGACCGCGGACGAACCGCCGCTGGCGCCCGATTGGGGCGAGGAGGGTTTGTCGCCGGCGGAGCGGCTGTTCGCCTGGAATACGCTCGAAGTGCTGGCGATGTCATCGGGCAATATCGAGAAGCCGGCCAACGCCATTCCAGGCCACGCCAATGCCGTGTTGCAGCTCCGCTTCGTGGTCGGCACGAAGTATGAGGAAGTCGTCGATGCCGTGCGCGCGCATTTGCATGCCAATGGTTTTACGATGGTGGAAGTCAGCGGCACGCAGCGCTTTGCCGCCTCGCGCACCGATGTCGACAGCCCCTGGGTGAACTGGACCGCGAACTCGATCCTGAAAACCACCGGCAAGGCGCCGGCGATCCTGCCGAATTTCGGCGGCTCGCTGCCCAATGACGTGTTCGCCGAAGGGCTCGGCCTGCCGACGATCTGGGTGCCGCATTCCTATCCCGGCTGCTCGCAGCACGCGCCGGACGAGCACATCCTGCTGCCGGTTACCGAGGAAGCGCTTGCCATCATGGCCGGGTTGTTCTGGGATCTTGGGGAGATGAAGAAGCCGCTGTAGCTCGCGGCCGGGCAAGACGGCGTAGCCCGGGTGAGCGTAGCGATACCCGGGAACAGTTTACCCGCATGTCGCGACGCTCATGCGGGCTACTCGAGCACGCTCCCTCATGCGGCGCGACGCAGGGCAAACGCGCCAGTTTCGCTGGCTGGGCGATTGCGCTCGATCATGTCGGCCGTCAGCCGTGCGCTGCCGCAGGCCAGGGTCCAGCCGAGCATGCCGTGCCCTGAATTGATAAAGAGACCGTCGAGCGGCGACCAGCCGATGATCGGCCGGCTGTCGGGCGTGGCGGGGCGAAGCCCGCACCATGGTGCGATGTCGCCGGCGGCATCGAGCCCGAGCAGTTCGGCCGCGGCGCGGCGCAGGATGTCGATGCGCCGGCCATCGAGCGTCATGTCGTTGCGTTCGAGATCGGCGATGCCTGCGATCCTGACGGCGGATCGGCCATCACGTGCGAGCGGCGCGAATACCAGCTTGCGCTCCATATCGGTGATGCTGTGCCGGAGGACGCGCGCGTCCGGTGGCCGCGTCAGCGTGATGCTGTAGCCCTTGAGCGGATAGATTGGCAGATAGAAGCCGCATGCGCGTGCGAATGCGGCTGATGCCGCGCCCATGCACAGGACGAAATGGTCCGCCGCGACCTGTCCCTTGCCGGTATGGACGGCGACGAGCTTGTCGCCGCAACGAACCGGCCCGAAGATGGACGTATCGAGCAGCCACGCGACATTGCTTCGCTGTCGCAGGCGAACTGTCAGCGCTGCGCAGAATGCCGCGCAATCGCCGACCTGCTCGGATGCGGTGAAGATGCCACCCGCGAATTGTGCCGCATCGAATTGGAGCGCCGGCACCAACGCCAGGCATTCGGCCGCGGACAGGATCTGCTGGCCGGGTTCTTCGCCCGTCGCGGCGACGCTGCGGCATGCCGCCTTGAAGTCGCGCGCGGAGCGATGGATCACCAGCTTGCCGGCGGTGCGCAGTCCGAACGACAGGTGCAGGCTTTGCGTCAGCCGCGTCAGCTCGCTCCGGCTCAAGGCGGCGAGCGCGAGCTGTGCCGACATAGTCTCGCGCACCGCAGCCGGCCGGCAGGCCAGAAGGAATAGCGCGCCCCAGGCGATCAGCGCTGGATCGAGGCGAGCCCGGATGCGCATCGGCGAATCCCGCGACAGCAAGAGCGAGGGCAGCTTCTTGAGCGTTGCCGGCGAGGCCAGCGGCGCCACGAACGCGTAGGAGAGTTGGGCGCCGTTGGCGGCGCTGGCTTCTTTGGCGGTGGACGCGTGCCGGTCGATGATGATGACGTCGTGCCCGGCCTCGGCAAGGCACCACGCGGTCGTCAGCCCGATGACGCCGGCGCCGAGTACACAGATTTTCATGTCGCGTTCTCATCCTCAGTGACGCCTGGCTGAAATGCGAGAATCGGATCGGCCGCAGGCGTGTCGCTCGCCAATGTAGGCCGTGTGGCGCCTGGGATTGATGCCAAGTCTGCATGATGCAAAATTTGCATAACCCGCCGGAAGCGTGGCAGGCTATAGACAATGGGCTCTGGCGAACGCGGAACGCTTTTGGATGACGATGCGAGGAATGACGGATATGGCCGCAGCGGAGGTGGCGTCCCGCGCTGATGCAAAGCTTGCATTGGTCATCCCGCAGGCCGATCCGCTAGGTTCGCCGGCATGGGGCTCCACGCTGCACATCGAGAACCGATAACGCCCGGCGTGCGCAACGCTGCGCGGCCGAGGGCGGCCGCCGTCGCCGGATCGCGACAACCGCCTGCAAGGGGAGCATGATGGAGCTGCGCTGGCTTCAGGATTTTCTGATGGTGGCCGAGACCGGCAATTTCACGCGGGCGGCAGAGCGGCGGAATACGTCACAGGCCGCGTTCAGCCGCCGCATCAAATCGCTGGAGGCCTGGCTCGGATTCGACCTGATCGACCGCAGCGTCTATCCGACGCAGCTCACGCCGCAAGGCGAGCGCTTTCGCGAGCACGCCGGCGATCTGCTGCGGCAGATGCTCGACAGCCGCGACGAGCTTGGCGGTGGCAAGCCGCTACATCGCAACGAACACATCCGCATCGCGCTGCCGTTCGCGATGGCCACCGCACGTTTGCCACAATGGTGGCAGGCCTGGTCGCAGGAGCGGCGGCTGAGCTGTTCGGTCGTGGTCGGCAACATCCACGATCTCGTCACGTCGCTGGTATCGGACAATGTGGATATTCTGATCTGCTATCACCACGCCCAGCAGCCGATCCATCTTGACCCGGACCGTTACGAACGTGTGACGCTGGGCACCGAATTCCTGCGGCCCTATGCCAGCGAAGCGCTGGTTGCAAAAGGCGGCGCGTCGCTACCCGGACGGGTGTCACATCCGGTGCCGCTCCTTACGTATTCGCCCGGCGTCTATTTCGCTCGCCTGGTTGATCTCATCCTGGAGGGGGCTCCGATTTCCGAGGTGCGGGTCATCGAAAGTGACATGTCCGACGTCCTCTGCGGCATGGCGCTGGCCGGCCGCGGCGTGGCTTGGTTAACGGAAGGCACCGCGGCGGCCTTGGGCCGGAAGCGGCTGGTCCCGGTCGGTGGCGACAAATGGGCGGTGCCTTTGTCTTTAGTCGCATTCAGGGGTCGAATGCATGATGGCCAACGGACCCTAAATCTGTTTTGGTCCGAATTGTGCAGGCATAGTGCCGCGCATGCCGGGGGCGGTCTTGCCAAGACTGGTTCGAGACTGGTTCGAGGCCGCCGGCCAAACGGCCCGGCAAGTTGCTGAGTTCGAGTGGATGAGCAATCATCCGCAACCTTTTGAGGGAGAAATTACGTGAAACATCGTCAGATTATCGGCTGTCTGCTCGCGGGTGCGCTGTGCGCCAGCCCGGCAATGGCCCAGGAACTCACCGGGACGTTGAAGAACGTCAAGGAGACCGGCGCCATCACCCTCGGCTACCGCGACTCCTCGATTCCGTTCTCCTATCTCGACGACAACCAGAAGCCGGTCGGCTACGCCATGGACATCTGCTACAAGATCGTCGATGCCGTGAAGAAAGAGCTCAAGCTCGACAAGCTCGAGGTCAAGCTCAACCCGGTGACGTCATCGACGCGCATTCCGCTGCTTGCCAACGGCACCATCGATCTCGAATGCGGCTCGACCACCAACAATACCGAGCGTCAGAAGCAGATTGCCTACACCAACACCCACTTCCTGACCGCGAGCCGCTACGTCACCAAGAAGGCGAGCAAGATCAACTCAATCGATGACCTCAAGGGCAAGTCGGTGGTCTCCACCGCCGGCACCACCAACATCAAGCAGCTCACCGAAGCCAACGCGGCGCGCAACCTCAACATCAACATCATCCCTGCCAAGGACCATGCCGAGGCGTTCCTGATGGTGGAAACCGATCGCGCGGTCGCCTTCGTGATGGACGACATCCTGCTCGCGAGCCTAATCGCGGGCTCGAAGGCGCCGGCCGACTACGTGATCTCCAAGGATGCGTTCTCCAAGCCCGAGCCTTACGGCATCATGCTGCGCAAGGACGACCCGGCCTTCAAGAAGGTGGTCGATGCGGCAACGGCTGCGCTCTACACCGGGGGCGAAGGCCAGAAGATCTATGACAAGTGGTTCACGCAGAAGATTCCGCCCAAGGGGCTGAACCTCAACGTACCGATCAGCTCCGAGCTGAAGAACGAATTTGCGAAGCCGTCGGACTCGCCGGATCCGGATTCGTACAAGTAAGTCTCAACCTTCATGGTGAGGAGGCGCGTGAGCGCCGTCTCCGGACGATGCATTGCACCGCCGGGCGAACCATGAGGCCACAGACGGGCCCTTCATCCTTCGAGACGCGGCGCAGGCGCCGCTCCCCAGGATGAGGGGAGCAGCAAGGTCCGGCCATTTTGGAATTCAGAATGGCCGGACTTTTGCATATCCGCTACTAGTAGTAATAGGTGTCAATGATGCACAGGCGTGGGTGACTGGGGGGTTACCGGCGTTTCGGGCGGGGGACTTCGTGAACTACAATTGGAACTGGCACATATTCTTTGAGCCGAATCCGACCGGGGCGGGGACCTATCTCGACCTGCTGGTGTCTGGATTGTGGCTGACCGTCAAGACGGCGCTGCTGGCCTGGATCATCGCGCTGTTCTTCGGCACGATCATCGGCATCCTGCGCTCGCTGCCGTCGAAGGCGGCGTCGTGGATCGGCTTCTGCTATGTCGAATTTTTCCGCAACATGCCGCTTCTGGTGCAGCTCTTTCTCTGGTTCTTCGTGCTGCCCGAACTGTTGCCGCGCACTGCCGGGCTCTGGCTGAAGCAGCTTCCGAATGCGCCTTTCTGGACGGCCGCTATTGGTGTGGGTCTGTTCATGTCGGCGCGTGTCGCCGTGCAGCTCGCCGCCGGCATCGCCTCGCTGCCGCGCGGCCAGAAGCAGGCTGCGACGGCGCTCGGGCTGACGCTGACGCAAGGTTATCGCTACGTGATGCTGCCGATGGCGTTCCGCATCATCATGCCGCCGCTGACGTCCGAATTCCTCAACACCGTCAAGAATACCTCGGTGGCGATCACCATCGGGCTGATCGAACTCACAGGACAGGCGCGCGCGATGCAGGAATTCTCGTTCCAGGTGTTCGAGGCCTTCACAGCCGCGACCATCATGTATCTCGCGATCAACATCATCGTCGTCACAGGCATGCGCTTCCTCGAACGCAGCCTGGCGATCCCCGGCTACATCACGGGGAAATGACGATGTTCGGCAATCTCGATTTCGACGTCATCCGCCGCTCGCTGCCCTATCTCTTTCTCGACGGCATGAGTTTTACGCTGATGCTGACCGGGCTCTCGGCGCTCGGCGGGCTGATCTTCGGCACGCTGATCGCGCTGATGCGGCTGTCCAGCTACAGACTGCTCGGCCGCATCGCCGGGCTCTATGTCGACTTCATGCGCTCGCTGCCGCTGGTACTCGTCATCTTCTGGTTCTATTTCCTGGTGCCCTACATCGGCCAGTGGCTGACCGGTGCATCGCGCCCCATACGCGTCGGCGCGTTCACCTCCTCGCTCGTCACCTTCATCATGTTCGAGGCGGCCTATTTCTCCGAGATCATGCGTGCCGGCATCCAGTCGATCTCCAGGGGCCAGCCGGCCGCCGCAAGCGCGCTCGGGCTGACCTACAGCCAGAGCATGCGCTATGTCGTGCTGCCGCAGGCGTTCCGCAACATGCTGCCGGTGCTGCTGACGCAGACCATCGTGCTGTTCCAGGACACCTCGCTGGTCTACGTGCTGTCGATCCCGGATTTCCTCGGCGCCGCCAGCAAGGTGGCGCAGCGCGACGGGCGGCTGGTCGAGATGTACCTGTTCGCCGCCGCGGTCTATTTTGCGATCTCCTGTGTCGCATCCTGTGGCGTCAGGCGTCTGCAGGCGCGCATTGCCATTGTTCGTTAGGGAACAGCGTATGATCGAAATCAGCCACGTCAATAAATGGTATGGGCCGACTTTCCAGGTGTTGAAGGACTGCACCACCAGCGTCGCCAAGGGCGAGGTGGTGGTGGTCTGTGGCCCTTCGGGCTCGGGAAAGTCGACGCTGATCAAATGCGTCAACGCGTTGGAGCCGTTCCAGGAGGGCCAGATCGTTCTCGACGGCGTCAAGGTCAACGATCCCAAGACCGACCTGCCCAAGCTGCGCGCCAGGGTCGGCATGGTATTCCAGCATTTCGAGCTGTTTCCGCATCTGCGCATCATCGACAATCTCTGCCTCGCGCAGGAGAAGGTGCTGGGCCGTTCGCACGACGAAGCCGTCGCCAAGGGCAACAAGCTGCTCGAGCGCGTCGGCTTGACGGTGCATGCGAACAAATATCCGGCCGAACTGTCCGGCGGCCAGCAGCAGCGCGTCGCGATCGCCCGCGCGCTCGCCATGGACCCGATCGCGATGTTGTTCGACGAGCCGACTTCGGCGCTCGACCCCGAGATGATCAGCGAAGTGCTCGACGTCATGGTCGACCTTGCCCATGAAGGCATGACCATGATGGTCGTCACCCACGAAATGGGCTTTGCCAGCAAGGTCGCGCATCGCGTGATCTTCATGGACAAGGGCGAGATCGTCGAGGACGCGCAGAAGACCGATTTCTTCGGCAGCCCGCGCAGCGAGCGCGCGCAGAAGTTTTTGTCGAAGATATTGTCGCATTAGGGAGCAACGGCTCATCCGCGTCATTGCGAGGAGCGAAGCGACGAAGCAATCCATTCCTTCTTTGCTGCTGCATGGAATGCTTCGCTTCGCTCGCAATGACGGCGCCCACAACGTCCGCCACGGCGGCATCGCTACTCAGGAGACTCTATCTTGGAACAGATCGCTTACGTCAACGGCTCGTTCGTCCCGCTCTCGGAGGCGAAGGTCTCGATCCTCGATCGCGGCTTCCTGTTTGCCGACGGCATCTACGAGGTCGCCGCCGTCCTCGACGGCAAGCTGATCGACAACGCCTCGCATCTGGCGCGGCTGGAGCGTTCGGTCGGCGAGATCGAGCTGGCGCTGCCGGAAACGACCGCGCGCATCCAGGAGATCCAGAAGGAGCTGATCGCCCGCAACAAGCTCGAAAATGGCATGGTCTATCTGGAAGTGACGCGCGGCGCCGATACCGGGCGCGACTTTGCTTTCCCAAAGGGCGTTAAGCCGACGCTGATCATGTTCACTTCCACCAAGGACATCATCAACGCGCCGTCGGCCAAGACCGGCATCAAGGTGATTACGGTGCCCGATCTGCGCTGGGCGAGGCGCGACATCAAGAGCGTAGCGCTGCTCGCGCAGGTGCTGGCCAAGCAGGCCGCAGCCGTCGCCGGCGCCGGCGAAGCCTGGATGATCGAGGACGGCAAGGTCACCGAGGGCGGCTCGTCCTCGTGCTTCATCCTCACCCAGGACGACGTGATCGTGACGCGACAGAACGGCAGCGCGATCCTGCCCGGCTGCACCCGCAAGGCGGTGGTTGCGCTGGCCGAAGAGCGCCAGCTCCGCGTCGAGGAGCGGGCGTTCACGATCGAGGAGGCGCTCGCCGCCAAGGAAGCCTTCGTCACCAGCGCCAGCGTGTTCGTCCAGGCGGTGGTGTCGATCGACGGCAAGCAGGTCGCCGACGGCAAGCCGGGCCCGATGACTCAGAGGCTGCGCGAGATCTACGTCGATTTCGCCAAGGCGACGGCGGTGTAAGGTATCCATTCGAGATACGTCATCGCCCGGCTTGTCCGGGGCGATCCAGTATTCCAGAGCAAGTTGTGCTTGAGCCGAGGAGCCGCGGCGTACTGGATGCCCCGCATGCGCGGGGCATGACAGTGGCGTGCGGGGTCAATAGATCGCTTACGCCACCGCGGCCTTGGCCTTCACCGGGTGAACTGCGCGGAACGAGATCGCGATCCTGTTCCAGGCGTTGATGGCGCCGATCAGCATGGTCAGGTTGACGGCTTCGGCCTCCGAGAAGTGGGCGCGCATGTTCTCATAGACGTCGTCGGGGGCATGCGTTTCCGCGATCAGCGTCACCGCGTCGGTCCATGCCAGCGCGGCGCGCTCGCGGTCGGTATAGAGCGGCGACTCGTGCCAGGCGCTCAATAGATACAGCCGCTGTTCGGTCTCGCCGAGCTTGCGGGCGTCCTGGGTGTGCATGTTGATGCAATAGGCGCAGCCGTTGATCTGCGACGCTCGCGTCTTCACCAGCTCGATCAGCGATTTTTCGAGACCCGAGGCGACGATCTCGTTCTCCACCGCGACGAGCGCTTTGATGGTGTCGGGCGCGGCCTGGTAGTAATTCATCCGGGGCTTCATGCGGCTCTCCTCTCGACGTTTTCAAATGAGACGGTCCGCAGTGTAGCCTGCGCCGGACGATAGTCACCCTTCTGGATCCGCACTGCCGGATACAATAAAGTGATCCGAAAGGAGGAGAGCGTTGGCGCAAAGCGATCCAGGATGCCGGGATCAAGAGCGAATAAGGCGCTCGCGCCGGTTCCCCTGATCGCACTTCCCGGTTAGGATGGCGCCATGTATGTGAGCGCTTCCGAGAGCCGGGTGCTGGCGCGCATCTTCGGACTATTGTCCGAAGACCTCAGCGAGCGCGACGTGCGCGAGGCGGTCGGCAATCATTTGCTCGAATTGCTGGAAGCCGATTATTACGCTTCCTTCGTCTGGGAGGATGCGACCGGCCGTTTCGAGAGGGCCGTGTATCTGAACATGGACCCGGCCAATATCGCGGCCTATGATCGCTATTATCAGCACCGCGACCCGATCACCTTAAAACTTCAGGCCCGCCGTGAAGCTACGCTGGTGACGCAGGTCATGCCGCAGCGCGAGCTGATGCGGACTGAATTCTTCAACGATTTTCTCGCCCGTGACGGACTGCATTGGGGCGTCAATGCCTACAGTTTTGTCGGCAATCGCAATATCGGGGATGTCAGGATCTGGCGCGGCCGGCGACGCGAGAATTTCGACGGCCATACGCTGGAGCTGTTGCGCCTGATCGAGCCGGCATTTACGGGGGCGCTGGTGCGTGCGGCCGGGGGCGCCGCGGCCAGTGTGGCGGATGGCTCGCCCGTGCTGAAACTCTCGGTACGCGAGTTCGAGATCGCGCGGATGATTGCGGATGATCTCAGCGACAAGGAGATCGCGCACCGGCTGAGCGTCGAGGTCTCGACCGTTCGCACCCATATCGAGCGCATCTTCGTTAAGCTCGGCGTCCGCCGCCGTAGTGGTGTCGCCAGCCTGTTTGCGCGGCATTAGCCGGCTTAGCGCGACGGCGGCGGCAAGCGGCCAAACAGCTTCTCCATCGCCATGCCGACCGCCAGCAGCTTGCGATCGCTTCCCGCCGGACCATCGAGTTCGAGCCCGACCGGCAGCTTGCTCGAAGCGCCCAGCGCAATCGGAAGCTGGATGCCGGGCACACCGGCATTGCTGCCGGGATCGGTGTTCTGGATGAACAGCAGGAAATTGGCGAGGCTGGACGAGTCCGCGTTCGACGCGATCGCGACCTTCGGCACGGTCGGGAAGGCGATGGCGTCGAGCTTGTTCTTGGCAAAAGTGTCGCGATAGAGCGCCTGCAGCGCGGGGCGGGCGGTCTTCATCGCGGCGTCATAGGCGGGCTTGGCGTCCGAGACGGTGTTGTCCGGTCCGGGCAGCTTGCGCGGAATGACGAGGCCGTCATAGGTGCCCTTCACGTCGGGGCTTGCGATCTCCTTGGCGAGGTTCTCGATGCTGACGCCTGAGCCGCTGTTCTTGAGATAGGCGACCATGTCGTCATAGGCTTCATAGAGCGCCAGCGGAAATCCGACCTGTCCGTTGAGCTCGGCGAGCTTCGGCATTTCGATGTCGATGACCGTCACGCCGTTCGCCTTCAGCTTGTCCAACGCGGCCTTGAAGGCCGCTTCTGTATCGCCATCCAGATTGGCCAGCATGGTCTTGTCGACGCCGATGCGGACCATCTTCAGATCGGCAGACGCGATCGCGCCACCGCCGGCGATGATGCGGTCGAGCGCTGCGACGTCGGCCATGGTGGACGCCATCGGGCCGGCGGTGTCGCGGGTGTGGGAGATCGGCGCAATCCCGCCTTGCGGATAACGGCCGACAGTCGGACGCAGCGTGGCGCAGCCGTTCAGCGCGCAGGGCACCCGCACGGAGCCGCCGGTGTCGGTGCCGAGACCGGCAGTGACGATCCGCGCGCCGACCGCGGCGCCCGTTCCCGAAGACGAGCCGCCGGCGATTTTCGTCGCATCATAGGCATTGCGCACACCGGGTTCCGGGCCAGTCTTGAATCCGGCATTGAAGCCGGAGATGCCGAAGGCGAGCTCGTGCATGTTGGTCTTGCCGATGATGATGGCGCCAGCCGCGCGCAGTTTTGCAGCGACCGGCGCGTCCTTCTTCGGCACGAAATTCTTCAGCGCCGGCGTACCGGCCGTGGAGGGGAGATCGGCCACCTCGATATTGTCCTTGATCACAATAGGCACCCCGCCGAGCGGTTTGCATGAGCCCTTCTTGCGGCTGGCGTCGAATGCCTCGGCGGCCTTCATCGCGCCGGCCTCGTCGAGCGTGATGAAGGCGTTGAGGTCGCTCCTTGCCTTGGCGCGCGCCAGCGCAGCGGAGGTCAGCGCCTTGCTGGTGATCTTGCCGGCGCAGAGATCGGCGGCGGCTTGCGTAGCGGTGAGCTGGTCCAGGTCGATTGCAGGTTGGGCTGCCGCGGGAGATGCCGCGGCAAGGACAAGGCCGGTAAGGGCCGAGCCGAGCAGGATGGAGTTGCGAGCCATGATGGTCCTCCGTGCGAATTGGTACCCGTCCGGACGAATTTTACTTAGCCCCGATTCCGGCGCCTGTCCCTATTTTTGAGGACGTTCTTGGACTCTTGCCTCACAGGAGGGCGGAAGAGCGAAAGCCGGCTCTCTCCACGTCATCCACCTCGGCGCGGGGATAGATGGATTGCTTCGCTGCGCTCGCAATGACGGCGTGGACATAGTTTCACAATCCCTCAGGGAGCGGAGGCCTCAAACCTTCTCCCTCACGAACCTGTTCCGCAACGTGCCGATCCCCGTGATGTCGATCTCGACGACGTCGCCGTCCTTCAGATCGGGCGAAGCGCCGTCGGTGCCCATCCAGATCACATCGCCCGGCGACAGCGTGAAATATTTCGAGAGCTCGACCAGGAACGGCACGACGCCGAAGATCATGTCGTTGGTGTGGAAGCGGCCGGTCTCCTTGCCGTTGACGCGGATCACCGTTTCCATCTTGTCGAGATCGACCTCCGTCTCGATCCACGGCCCCATCGGCTTGAACGTATCGGCATTCTTCGAGCGCCACAGGCTGCGGTCGGCCTTCTGCCAGGTGCGCTCGCTGACATCGTTGCCAATGGTGTAGCCGAACACGCACTCCATCGCGTTGGCTTCGGTCAAATGCTTCGCCTTCTTGCCGATGACGACGACGAGTTCACCTTCATAGTGAATTTTCTCGGTCGCGCTCGCCGGGATCACGACGTTCTCTTCATGGGCGATCAGCGCGTTCTGCGCGCGATAGCCGATCTCCGGCCGGTCGGGCACGTTCGGCACCGTGCCGGCCCTATCGGCGGCTTCCTTGAGATGCTTGAGGTAGTTCAGCCCGACGCAATAGAAGGTGCGCGGTATCAACGGCAACTCGATCTTCACGTCGCCAAGGGCGTGCGACTGCGTCCCGCGCTGCCATTGCCCGAACGGGTCGCCGTCGACGGCGATCACCCGCTCGCCCTCGACGATGCCCCAGGACGTCTTGCCGGCGGCCGTGAATTTCAGCCAACGCATGGTTCTTCCTCTTATTCGGCGGCAGCCTGCGGCCCGGTTTTCCAGGCGCCGGCGGCGGGACGCCGCAGGCCGAGATTCTCGCGCAAGGTCTTGCCGGCATAATCCTTTTGAAACAGGCCGCGGCGCTGCAATTCCGGGACGACATGCTTGACGAAATCGGCATAGGAGCCGGGCACGATGGTGGCGGCGATGACAAAGCCGTCGCAGCCGCGCTCGACGAACATCTCCTCCAGCCGGTCCGCGATCTCCTTCGGGCCGCCGACGATGGCGTCATGCACCTGGCCGCGGCCGGAGAAATTGACGAAGTCGAGGGCTGAAGGATTGCTCTTGCCGGAGTTCTTCAGCACGCCATCCCGAATGCCGAGGATGCCCTGCATGCTCTTGAGCTCTTCCGTGGTCAGCGGCTCGTCGAGGGGTTTTGACGCAAAATCATAGTTCAAAGCCTCCGCGAGCAGTGACAGCGCATCGATCTGCAGCGGCAGCTGATTGATCACGGCCATCTTGTCCTCGGCCTCGGTCTTGGTGGCGCCGCAGACCGGCGTCGCCAGGTTGCAGAGGAACATCTGGTCGGGATCGCGGCCGGCCTTCGCTGCTTCATTGCGGACCGCGGCATAGCCTTCCTTGGCGGCGGCGAGGTTACGCGCGGCAGTGAAGACCACTTCGCCCCACCGTCCCGCAAAGCGCTGGCCGCGGCCGGAGGCGCCGGCCTGGATGATGACGGGATGGCCCTGCGCCGAGCGCGGCACGGTGAACGGACCACGCGACTTGAAGAATTTTCCGTTGTGATCGAGCCGCTTCACCTTGGAAGGATCGGCGAAGCGGCCGCTCTTCTTGTCCATGATCAGCGAGCCGTCTTCCCAGCTGTCCCAATGGCCGAGCACCACTTCCATGAACTCGTCGGCGCGGTCGTAACGGAAATCATGCTCGAGATGCGCATCCTTGCCCATGTTTTGCGCCTCGCCGTCATTGAGCGAGGTGACGACGTTCCAGCCCGCACGTCCCCCAGACATCAGGTCGAGGGTGGCAAAACGGCGCGCGACGTCGAACGGTTCGTAATAGGTGGTCGAGCAGGTCGATCCCAGCCCGAGCTTCTCGGTAACCATGCCCATCGTGGTCAGCACGATCAGGGGGTCCATCTTTACGCAGCGGATGCCGTATTCGACGGTGTGGGCATGGTCGTTGCCGTAGCGGTCTGGCATCGCCAGGCGGTCGTCGAAAAACGCCATGTGGAACTTGCCGGCCTCGAGGATTCGGGCGATCTCCTGGTAGTAGTCGGCCGACATCGAATCGTCGCGCGATTCCGGGTGCCGCCACGAGCTCGGCAGATTGGTGCAGTTCTGCGCCTGCAAAAAACCCACCAGCGCCATTTGCCGCGTCATGCCGTTCTCCTCGTGCTGGCGGGATTAAATTTCATTTCAGGTCGAGCTCGGCAGCCAGCTTGTAGCTGGTGGCCAGCGCCTTGAGCTTGTCCCAGGTCGCGTCTTCGATCTCGATGCCGTCGCGCCTGCGCTGCTGTTCACGTAGATCTTCGATCTCGCCGGGATAGAACACGCCGCGGGAGCCTTCGGATGGCGGAGTCGATTTCAGATAGCGCGCGAACTCGCCGACTTCCCTCTCGAAATCCTTTAGTGGGCGGAACGCGGCGACGTTGAACACCGCCATGAAGCATCCGTCATTGTGCCGGCCGGTCGGCTCGACGCCAAAGCCGAGCCCGGTGAGCAGGCCGCAGAGCACCTCGACCATCGCGGCAAGGCCGCTGCCCTTGTAGCCCTCGCTGCCGCCGAGCGGCAGCAGCGCGCCGCCCTTACGATACTGCGTTGGATCGGTGGTGTGCCGTCCCTCGGCATCGATGATCCAGCCCTGCGGAATCTGCTCGCCGCGCGCGACCGACAGCGCGATCTTGCCGGCCGCCACCGCCGAGGTCGCCATGTCAAGATAGAACGGCGCTTCGAGATCGGACGGCACGGCAATCGAGATCGGGTTGGTGCCGAGCCTCGCCTCGCGGCCGCCGAACGGCGCGACATGCTTTGGCGAACGCCCGGAATCGGCCGCCGCAATGCCGATCATGCCGGCCCGCATCGCCATCAACGGATAGGCGGCGAGCCGACCGACATGGCTCTGGCGGAACACGGTGCAGGCGGCGACATTGGCGGTCTTGGCCTTCTCGATCGTCAGCGCCATTGCCTTGGCGTTGACGTGAAAGCCGAAACCCCAATGGCCGTCGATCACGGTCGTAGTCGGCGATTCCTGCACGATGGTCCATTGCGCGCCGGGCACGATATGGCCGGCGTTGATGCGGTCGATATAGGTCGGGATCGCGATCACGCCGTGCGAGTCATGGCCGGCAAGATTGGCATTGACGCAGCCGAGCGCGACGGCGTGGGCCTCTTCCTCCGATGCGCCGGCGGCCTTGAGCAGGGCGACGCCAATTCGCGTGAGCCGGTCGGCCTGAACCATCGGCATGGAAATTTCCTCTCCCTGGAACGCCCGCGAACGGTGGGTCTTGCTTCTGCCGGGCATGCTCTCAAAGCCAAAGTGGCAGGGCAAGCGTGGAAATATCCTGTTAGCCATGCCGCCGGCAGAGAGGTGAGGGCCCCGTTCCCCGGACGCAGCGCAGCACGCAGTGATGCGCTGCCGAGCCGGGGTCCATTATCAGGATCGTGGCAAGATGGTCCCGGCCCTGCGGAGCAGCGCCATAGCGCGTCGAAGACGCGCGTGAACGCGCTTGTGGCGCTGCGCCGCGTCCGGGACACGGCGCCTTCATGCAGTGAAATTGGTGCGGCACCGGCGCCATGGCTGATAAATCGTAAAAAGGACCGTAGTTCTCCCGAGCAACCGCGTTCGCCGTTGGTCCGACGTTTACTCTGATTAGCAACTCCACAGCGCCAATAACGAGCATTTAGGCCCCCCACACGCATAAAATTCATGAGGGAGCAGCCCGGCGCTGCCGGCAGGGAGCTTGGGGAAGGTGAAGACCGATATCGCGCGCACACTCGCGGCGTTGAATGCGACCAACGAAGCGATTCTGTACGCCACATCACCTGAAGAGCTGTACGCGAAAGTCTGCGAGGCCGCGTTCTCGGTTGGCGACTTCCTTGCCGTGTCGATTTTCCTGCTCGAGCCGGAAACCAATTTCCTGCGTTTTGCCGCCGGCTGCGGCGATGATGTTCCGCGGCTGCGCAGCATCGACATTTCGATCCTGGCCGGCACGCCCGAAGGTTCCGGCGTTGCCGGGCAAGCCTTCCGCGACCGCCGCATATGCGTCAGCAACGATTTTCTAAACGAACCGCGCTCGCTGGCATGGCGCGAGGGCGCCAAGGCGAACCAGGTCGGCGCGGCAGCGGCGCTGCCGCTGCTCTGCAACAGCCAGTGCGTCGGCGTACTTCTGGTTTCGCGGCGCGAGGCGCACTCGATCGACGACCAGCTTGTCGCAATGCTGGAGCGCGTGTCGGCGAACGTTTCCTTTGCGCTCGATAATTTCGACCATGAGGCGGCACGCAAGAATGGCGAGCGCACCCTGCGTCGCCTCAACCGGATGTTCGGCGCCATCAGCGCCACCAACGAGGCCATCCTTCGCGCCAAGACCGAACAGGATCTGTACCGGCGCGTCTGCGATGCGGCCGTGCACAGCGGAAAGTCTGCGGCCACCGTGGTGCTGCTGGCAGAGCCGGACTCGATCTGGCTGAAGCCGGTTGCCGGTACCGGCGCCATCGTCGAGCAGATCATGCGGGCGCCGTTCTCGATCGATGCGGACAACCCTTATGGAAAGGGCGTCTGCGGCAGGGCTTTCCGTACCCAGCAGCCGGCGATCAACAACGATATCCTCAACTCGACGGTAGGCCAGCCCTGGCATCAGGCCGCCCGCGAGACCGGCGTCACCGCCTGCGTTGCCGTTCCCTTGATCAAGCACGACGAAAGCATCGGCGTGTTGCTGTTCTTCGTCGGCAAGCTGTGGGCGGAGGACGAAGAGATCGTCGCGCTGATGGCGCGGATCGGCGAGAACGTCTCGTTCGCCCTGGAAAACTTCGAACGCGCCAACGCAAAGGCGAAAGCCGACGCCCAGCAGGAGCGGTTGGCGCGCATGCTGGCGGCGCTCAGCGCCACCAATGAGGCGATCATCCGCGCGACGTCACGGAAGGAGCTGTTCGAGCTGGTGTGCGAAGCGGCTGCGAAAGGCGGCCGCTTCAATTCGACCAGCATCATGCTGGCGCGATCCGACAGCGAACATATGGAAATGGTGGCCGTGGCCGGGCCGACCGCGCATAACATGCGCCGGGTCAAGGTGTCGATCGATGCGGATCGCCCGGAAGGCCGTGGCCTTTGTGGCAACGCTTTCCGCTCCCGACAGGCCTGCATCGGCAACGATCTGCGCGGGGATCCGCGCGGATCGGCGTTTCATCAGTTCGTTCACAGCGACGGCGCGATGTCGGGCGCGGCGTTTCCGCTGCTGGTCTCCGGCGAAGCTGTCGGCGTGATGTTCTTCATCTCCTCCGAGAAGAACACCTTCACGTCCGAGTTCGCCGAACTGCTGCAGCGGCTCACCGACAACGTGTCGTTCGCGATTGGAACTTTCGATCGGGCTGACGAGAAGGCCAGGACCGAAAGCCAGAAAAAGCGCCTGACGCGGATGTTCGCCGCGCTCAGCAGAACCAACGAAGCCATCATGCGGGCCAAGTCCCGCACCGAGCTGTTCGACCTCGTGTGCGAAGCCGCGGCTGATGGCGGCAGGTTTACCTCGACTACCATCGCACTGAAGGATTCCGCCAGCGATCTCCTCCGGATCGTGGCCGCCTCGGGTCCGGCGGCGGAGACTACCCGGAACGTTAGGCTGTCGGTGGATGAAAACCGCCCCGAGGGACGGGGGCTGAGCGGAACGGCGTTCCGGACCCGGCGTCCGTGCATCACCAACGATTATGTCGCCGACCAGCGCGTTGCCGCCTTCCAGGTCGTGGTGGGCAGCTATGGCGCCCAGTCAGGCGCCGCGTTTCCGCTCCTGGTGCGCGACGAGCCGGTCGGCGTCATGATTTACATGTCCCTCGACAAGGACACCTTCACCCCTGAATTTGTCGAACTGCTGCAGCGATTGGCCGATAACGTTTCTTTCGCGCTGGAGAATTTCGATCGCGCTGATGACAAGGCGAGGACCGAAGTCCAGAAGGAGCGGGTGACGCGCATGCTGGCGGCGCTGAGCGCCACCAACGAAGCGATCATCCGCGCTACGTCGCGGCCCGAGCTGTTCGAACTGGTGTGCGAGGCGGCGGCGAAGGGCGGCAAATTCACCCTGACGTCCATCGCGCTGACAAAGCCCGACAGCGATCTTCTCGAGGTCGTGGGTGCCGCCGGTCCGACCGCTTCCAGCGCGTGGCTGGCAACGATATCGACCAGCGAGAGGCGTCCGGAGGGACGTGGGTTGTGCGGGCAGGCGATTCGTTCGCGCCAGCCCAGCATCATGAACGACTACCAGGTTGATCCGCGCGCGGCCGCATTTCACGACAGGGCGCGCCTTGACGGCACCAATTCCGGCGCTTCCTTCCCGCTGATGACGCACGGACAGGTGGTCGGCGTGATGTCGTTTATGGCGGTCGAAAAGGATACTTTCACCGCCGAATTCGCCGAGCTGTTGCAGCGGCTCGTCGACAACGTGTCGTTTGCGCTGGAGAATTTCGACCGCGCCGACGAGAAGACCAAGGCCGATGAGCGGATCGAGTACCTGGCCTCGCACGATAGCCTGACCGGTCTGCCGAATCGCGAAATGTTCAACGGCATGCTGCGCCGCGCGATCGATGCCGCCGGGCGCTATCAGCGGCAGTTTGCCCTGCTGTTCATCGATCTCGACAGGTTCAAGGTCATCAACGACTCGCTGGGCCACGATGCCGGCGACATGCTGCTGGTGGAGATCGCCGGCCGGCTGCGCCGCGCCTTGCGTTCGAGCGACGTCGTGGCGCGGCTCGGCGGTGACGAGTTCGTGGTCATTCTGGAAGAGACGGCCGAACGCCACGAGGTCGAGCGCATCGCCGGCGAGCTGCTTTCGGTGCTGAGCCAGCCGCTGCTGCTCAGCGGCCACGAGTGCCATACGACAGCTTCGATCGGGATCGCGATGTATCCGTCCGATGGCACTGATATGCAGACGCTGACCAAGAACGCCGACATGGCGATGTATCTTGCCAAGGAAGACGGCAAGAACGGTTTCCGCTTCTTCTCCAAGGAGATCAAGACGCAGTCGATCGAACGGCTGACGCTGGAGAGCGCGCTGCGCCGCGCGCTGGAGCGCAACCAGTTCTCGCTGCATTATCAGCCAAAGATCGACATGGAGAGCCGTCAGATCACCGGCGTCGAAGCGCTGCTGCGCTGGGATCACCCCGAGCTCGGGTCGGTATCGCCGGGGCAGTTCATTCCACTTGCCGAGGAGACCGGCCTGATCGTTCCGATCGGCCGCTGGGTGCTCAAGGAAGCCTGTGCGCAGAACATGGCCTGGCAGCGCCGCGGCCTGCGGCCGGTCACCGTCGCGGTGAACCTGTCGCCGCGGCAGTTTGCCGATCTGCATCTGCTGCACGACGTCGACGAAGCATTGCTGGCGAGCGGCATGTCGCCGGTGCTGCTGCAGCTCGAAGTCACCGAAAGCATGGTGATGCGCAATGTCTCGCGCGCGATCAAGATCCTCGATGCGATACAGAGCCGCGGCATTCGCCTTGCGATCGACGATTTCGGCACCGGCTATTCGTCGATGTCGCTGATGAAGCAATTCCCGATCGATACGATCAAGATCGACCGCTCCTTTGTTCGCGACCTGCCCGTCGATTCCGAAGACCAGGCGATTGCGCAGGCGATCATCAGCATGGGCAAGGCGCTCGGCATGACCGTCATCGCCGAAGGCGTCGAGACCGTGGAGCAAGAGACCTTCCTGCGCAACCACGCCTGCGATGAAATGCAGGGCTTCCTGTTCTCCAAGCCGTTGCCTGCAAGGCAGATGGCCGACCTGCTGCGGTCCGAGCCGCCGCTGGATTCGCCCCCATTGCAGCCCGAGGCCGGCTCAGGGCTGAAAGGCGCTGTCGTCTGACGGCTGCGGGTGCAGTTCGCGGACGGCCTTTACCTCCGAAACTTCGGCTTTGCGGGGAAAGTCATGCGAGCAGGGCAGGGAGGTCTGTCCTGTGAACGCCCCGAGAAAGATCGCCGCGCCGTCGGCATAGCTTGCCTGATCCGGCAAACCCAGCCTGGCGCACCATTCTACCGGCAGTGATTCCGCGGCATTGCGCAACGCCATGGCCGGTCCCCACCACCATGCCGGAGCAGGCGACCGTTCCGCTTCGGGAACGGCCCGCCAGCGGACATGTTCGTCGAGCATGCGTTCAAACTGCAGTCGCGCGGCCGGATGCATCCTGTCTCCTGAGGTCAGATGATAGCCACATCCGCGCGCGCTGCAATGCGCGTTGGCCGCTTATTGACGGCCGTGCTCCCAGTGCGAGGTGACGTCCGCGCCCGACTTGTTGAGATGGACGTGCTGGTCGACATGGTCGACCCACGATACCGGAATGAAGTGATGGTGCTGGCCGTCCGGTGAACTCTGCTTGGTCAGCTTGATCTTGTCGGTTCCTTCCATGTGGTCGACCTTGCCGACGGTCTTCTTGTCCGACGAGATGACGTCCATGTGCTCCTTGATCTGTTCGGTAACAGCCATGTTTTCCTATCCGTAAAATGGTTGGGGATATGAAAACGCCCGGCCATTGAAATGGTTGCGAGTCCCCTCAGCGGGCATTCGCGGGCAAGCCCAGCACTCGCGCGGCATTGCCGCCGGCCACTAGCGCCATATCCGCCGCGCTGACGCCTTTGACGCGTCCAAGAAAACCGACGGGATCGGGTTCCGCCATGTCGAACGGATAATCGGTGCCGAGCATGATGTGGTCGGCGCCCCAGATATCGATCAGGTGCTTCAGCTCGCGTTCGTCGAATACAACCGTATCGAAATAGAGCTTCTTCAGATATTCCGACGGCTTCTTCTTGATGGTGACGCGGCAGTCCTCGCGATGCGCGAAGGCATGGTCGAAGCGGCCCCAATATCCGGGGATGTAGCCGCCGCCATGGGCGATGCAGATCTTCAGTTCAGGGAAGCGCTCGAGATAGCCGTCGAAGACCAGGTGTCCGACGCACAGCGCGGAATCCAGGGGATGCCCGACTGTATTCGGAAAGTAATGGTCCTCCATGCGCCCGACGAGGCTGGTGCCAAACGGATGCAGGAAGATTATCACGCCGAGCTCTTCGACGCGGGCGAAGAACTTTTCCAGCCCGGCGCGTGTCAGGTCGACGCCTCTGACGTTGGTGCAGAGCTCAACGCCGCGGAAGCCGAGTTCGCCAACAGTGCGATCGAGTTCGGCGATGGCCATGCCGGCGTCCTGCAGCGGCACGGTACCCATGCCCATCAGGCGGTCTGGGTGTTTCGCCACCATCTCGGCGATGTGGTTGTTCACCATGTGGCAGCTGCCACGCGCGACTTCCGGCGGGGCCGCATAGACGAAGTGGCCGGGATAGGGCGAGATCACCTGCACGTCGATGCCGTCGCGGTCCATGTCGGCGAGGCGGGTATCGAGATCGGTCAGTTTCGGAAAGTCGATCTTGCCGCGCTGCGGCTGGATGCGCTTGGTGAGATCGTTGACATGCGCGTTGGCGTTTGGCGTGACGCCGCCGCCGGGAATGCTGGTCGCTTTCAGCACCATCGCATTCGCCTCGGGAACCATGCAATGGCAATGGATGTCGATGGTGCGCCAGCGTTTGGATCTTGACGTCTTGCCCCGAGGTCCCGACGCACTGCCGTGGTCGGTCGCGGGCCCGCAGGTCTTGCACTGAAACAGCATGGGAAGGCCGTGAGAAAGAAGATGGGACTGACTTGGAATCGCGGCGGCTACTTCTCTTCTGCCGCCGTAGAGGTCGCCGGGCCTTCGCCCATGATCAGCAGGATGGTGTCCTCATCCTTGGCGCCGTCCCAGTGCACCTGCTTGGCGAAATGGGTGACGAAGCTGCCCGCGGGCATCGGCGTCGTGTTGGCCGGATCGAATTTCGGCCCGGTGCCGACCCACCACGTGCCCTGCAGTACGACGATGTAGCGATCGTTCGGATGGAAGTGCGGGCGGCTGAAATGATTGCCCTTGGTCCATTTATTGTAGACCATGTAGAAGCCGGGCTTTGAGGGATCGCCGACCACGACGGCGTTTTGCGCGCCGGTAGCGTTGACGGGACCCCACGGAATCTGGTCAGGCAATTTGTAGGCGACCGCCGCGGGATTCAGTTCCGCTGCCGCGGCGATGCCCGTCATAGCCGTGAACGCCAACGCTGTCGTGAAGTGCCGCCAGGGCGTGCTTGTCGGCTTCATGCATTCCTCCCAATGGCTCGTCAGCTTGCGGCTCATCTCTTTGGTCCAGCCATGCTAGCTGCTTCCGTTCCCATGGGACAAGGCGTCCATGCGCATGCGTGACCGGCGTTGCGACACGCACGATGCGCATAACGCAACTGCAGCATCAAAAACGGATTTACGCCAGATACTGTGATGCTAGGTTTCCGCCCAACCAAAAGCAGCCATGGGAGGGCTACGTTCATGAAGCGACTGTCGATACTCGCGGCCGGCCTGTTGATGGGTGCCGCCGCCGTTCAATTTTCAAGCGTGGCATCGGGCCAGGGCGGCTGGGTGACGCTCGTCGACGGCACCAAGATGCTCGATTGGGCCGAGGTCGGCAAAGCCAATTGGGCCGTGAAGGACGGCGCGCTCGTCGCCGACAAGATCACCGAAGGCAAGGACCCGTCCTATCTCGTCAGCAAGGAGTCCTACAAGGATTTTGAGATGAAGGTCGAGTTCTGGGCCGACGACGACGCCAACAGCGGCATCTTCATTCGCTGCGATCAGGCCGCGAAGATCGACTCCAAGATCTGCTACGAGGTCAACATCTTCGACAAGCGGCCCGATCCGACCTACGGCACCGGCGCGATCGTCGACGTCGCCAAGGTCGATCCGATGCCGAAGGTCGGCGGCAAATGGAACACCTTCGAGATCACCGCCAAGGGGCCGCATCTCGTCGTCATGTTGAACGGCCAGAAGACCGTCGATGTCCAGGATTCAAAACACGCCGGCGGTCCATTTGCCCTGCAATACGGCGCCGGCGTGATCAAGTTCCGCAAGGTGCAGATCAAGTCGCTGTAAGGCGGCCGAGCTCTTTCCGCATCGTGGATGGCCGGGCTTGTCCCGGCCATCCATGTTCTTATGCGGGAGACAAAGGCGCGGATGCCCGGAACAAGCCCGGCATGACGAGTTTGTGGATGCGCCTTGCTCCTACGACAAGGCGGAATTGGTCGGCGGCTCAACCGGGTGCACCCGCCTTCAGCGGGTGCGCCTTCTTGTGCCAGGCCCAGGCGGTGCGGATGATCGTGGCCAGATCCGAATGCGTCGGGTGGAAGTTCAGCGTGTCGCGCGCGGCGGAGGGATCGGCGACCAGGTAGGTCGGATCGCCCGGTCGGCGCGGCCTGACCACATGCGGGACTTCGCGCCCGGTCTCGGACGCGATCGCCGCAAGGATTTCGCGCACCGAAAAGCCGTTGCCGGTGCCGAGATTGAACGCGCCGCCGCTATGGCCGTCCAGCAGCAGTTTCAGCGCCAGCACATGGGCCGCCGCGAGGTCGGTGACGTGGATGTAGTCGCGGATCGCGGTCCCGTCGGGCGTGTCATAATCGTCGCCGAACACCGCAAATTCGGGCACATGCCCCTGCAGCGCCATCATGGCGCGCGGAATGAGGTGCGTCTCCACCTCGCGCATCTCGCCGATGCCGCCGGCCGGATCGGCGCCCGCGGCGTTGAAGTAGCGCAGCGCAAACGAGCCGAAGCCGTAGGCCGAGCGATAATCCGCCAGCGCGCGCTCGACCATCCATTTCGAGGCGCCATAGGGGTTGATCGGCGCGCACGGATGACTTTCCGGCAACGCCTTGCTGTCGGCATTGCCGTAGACCGCGCCGCTTGAGGAAAACACCAGTCGGGCGCAGCCGGCCGCGCGCATGGTTTCCAGCAGCGCCAGCGTGCCCGCGAAGTTGTTGAGGTAATATTTCTGCGGGTCGGTGACGGATTCGCCGACCAGGCTCGAGGCCGCAAAGTGCATCACGGCGACGATGTCGTGTTCGGCAAAGGTCCGCGCCAGCGTGGCCTTGTCGGCGATATCGCCGACCACCAGCGTGCCGGTGGCGAAGCTGCGATGCCCGGTCGACAGATTGTCGTAGGTGATGGGCAGGTAACCGGCCGCTTCCAGCGCCCGGCAGCAATGCGAGCCGATATAGCCGGCGCCGCCGGTCACGAGAATTGCTGGACGGTTGCTCATTGATTGTGGTTCCTGCGGATATCCCCTGATCGACCGATATCCGCTGATCGGCTCCTGTTCAGCAACAGATAGAGGGCGCGGGGATTGGTAGTCAAATAGCGCCAGAACAGGCGGCGTGGCTCCAGCCAGATGCGCCAGGCCCATTCGAGGCCGGCATGCTGCATCCAGATCGGCGCGCGAGTGCGGCTGCCCGACAGGAAGTTGAACAGCCCGCCCGATGTCTTGATGACGCCGACATTGGAGAGCGCGGACGCGAACTCCTCGACAAACGCCTGCTCATAGGGAACGCCGAGCGCGACCCAGAGATAGTCCGGCGCCAGTGCATTGATTTCGGCGACCTTGGCGCGCAGCGCCTCGCCGCGCAGATAGCCGTGGCAACGGCCGACGATCTTGAGGCGTGGATATTGCCGGCGAACGCAAGCGGCCGCGGCGGCGTTTTCCGCTTCGTCCGCGCCGAGCATATAGAAGGTGAGCCCTGCCGCCTGCGCCTTGCAGGCAACGACGTGGAACAGGTCGGTGGTCGCGACGCGCTCGGGCAGCGGCGTCTTCGACTTGAATTTCGATACGGTCACCAGCGGCTGGCCATCGGCGTTGATCAGGTCGGCGGCGCGAAACAGCCGGCCGGTCATCGGCTCGGTCGAGCAGCGCGCCAGCACCTCGCCATTGGCCGACGTCAGATAGAGCGGACGATTGGCGCGGCGCTGCGGGAACACCGCATCGATCATGAAGTTCGCGGTCTGCTCCAGATCCAGCACGGCAAGCCGCAGCCCACCCAGCGTGATGCGGGGTATGCTGGCCGTGGCGGCCCTGCCGACAGGATTTATGCGGCGCTCACGCATATTGCCTGTCCTGCTGTGAGCCCGGGGCCGTCGGAGTGACTTCGCTGAGGACGACACCGACGATCTTGCGCTCATCGCCGCCGAGGGCGGAGATGATGCCTTCCATGTGTTCGTTGATGTCGAGCTCCGTCGGCAGGATGCCGACCAGCCCGTCCGCGATATCGAGCAGCTTGCGGTCGGCCGGTCCCCACGGCAGCGCTGGCCCGTCCAGGATCACGAGGTCGCAGCCGGTCTCGGAACGGGCCTGCACAACCGCCTTGCCGATGGCGTCGCCGGCCTTGGCGTCGCCCGTATTGAGGACCGGCAGGATCGAAATGCCGTTGGCGGTCGCAATCGCCCGTGGCGCCCTGGTGCCGATCCCAAGCCAGCCGAACCGGCTCGGCTCGCTCCTGGCGAGATGGCTCACCTTGCCCGATAGTGTGCGCTGCTTGAGGTCGGCATCGATCAGCAGCACCTTCACGCCGTCGCGGGCGGCGGCGAGTGCGATGTTCAGCGCGGCAATGCTGCGATCCTGGTCGGCATCCGCGCCGATCACCGCCATCACCGGCACGGTTTGCTCGCCGGCGCGTCTGGTCAGTGCCGCGCGCATCTCGCGGATGGCGCTCAGCACCGTCATCAGCGGAAAGCCCGCGCGCAGCGTCGGCCAGCCGAGCCGCGTGACGTCGGCGGTGCTGTCGGTTGCGAGGATGCCGCCGAGCGTGCGGATCACGTCGGTTTCCTGCAGCTCGATGATCATCGGCTTTTCGATCAGGCTGACGGCGGTTTGCGGCCGGGGGTCGCCGCCGCCCTTCGCCACCGCGAATTCTTTCAGAGCTGGCGTTTCTTCCGGCCGCGGAAGCGGGCCCGTGCCCGGTGCCAGGTGATTGGCGGCGATGATCCATCCCGCAGCAGCCAGCCCGCCCAGCACAAAGCCGATCATCGCCAGCAGGCTCATCGCCGGCGGGAAGGTGCGCCGCTGTGGCACCGTGGCTTCGCCGATGATGCGCGCGTTCGAGGTATTGAGGCTCTCCTGTTCCTCGGTCTCGCGCGAGCGCTTGAGGAACGACTGATAGACGTCACGGCTCGCATCCACATCGCGTTCGAGCTCGCGCAGGCGCACCGAGGCCTGGCTCATCTGCACGCTCTGGCGCTTCTGAGCTTCCAGCGCCTTGCTGAGCGAGGCCTCATAGTCGCGGGCGCGGATCAGGTCGTTCTTGGCGGCCTGCGCGAAGCGCCCGACCTCCTCATTGATGGTGCGGCGGAGGTCCTGCACCTGCTGTTCGGCCTGGCGCAGCGCCGGATGGCGCGGTCCGAGTTCGCTCTGCAGCTCCGCCTGTCGCTTGCGCGCTTCGGCATATTGGGCCCGCAGATTGGCGATGGTCTGCGACTGCAGCACTTCGGGGATCGCGCTCGGATCGGAGGCGGCCTTGCGGCTGGCCTCGATCTGGTCGTACTTGGCCTGTGCGTCGAGCGTCAGCGCGCGGGCGGCGGCGAGCCGCTGGTTGCTTGAGGAGAGCTGCTGGTCGCTGATCAGCGTGTCCTGGGTGCCGACGAAATTGTTCTGCGCCTTGTAGACCGCGAGGGTGTTCTCGGCGTTGCGCAGCCGCTCCTGCAGTTCCTTCAGCCGGCCGGACAGGTCGGTGGTGGCGCGCCGCGCCGCGGCCGCCTGCGACTGCTTGGATTCGGCGAGATAGGCCTTCGAGATCGCGTTGGCGAGCATCGCCGCCTTGGCCGGCTCATAGGACCAGACGTCGATATCGACGATGAAGGTTCGATCGGTCTTCTTGACGTTGATGTGGCGGTTGAGCGCTTCCAGCGCGCCCATCTGGATCTGCTTCTGCTGTTCGGCGCTCGGCCGCATCTCGATCCCGACCAGGCCGAGCAACGATCCTAGGAAACCCTTGCCGTCGCGGCCGCCAAACTCCGGATCCTTTTCCAGATTGGTGTCGCGGATCACCTGCAGCAGCACGTTGTTGGAGGTGATGACGCGCGCCTGGCTTTCCACCACCATGGCAAGGCCGGAAATATCCTGGGCGCGCGGCGTGAGCTCGCGATCGACGAGTTGCAGTTCGCGGGGGTCGACATAGAGCTGGGCGGAGGCGGTGTATTTCGGCGTCAGGCTCTTGCCGACCGCGACCGCCGCGCAGGCGGCAATCAGCGCAGCCGATGCGATCGCGGCCTTGCGCTGCCACAGCAGCTGGACCAGTTCGAGCACGCTGAAGCCGGCCGGCACGGCTGCCGCCGGCCTGCCTTCGGGCTTCGCCCGCTCTATCGGCTGGTCATAGATAAGCATCGGCCCCAGCTTCCATTCGAACTGCCATACGCAACGGCTGAGGGGTTACTCTTCGGGTCACGCCCTGTGCGCCAAAAAAAGGCGCTGAACAAACGCAACAGGGAAAATTAACCATACTCGACAAGGGACTATTCCCGGAATTGGCAAACAAAGCGTTTAAGCGCGGGCGCATCGCATCGCCTCCGCCATGGTCAAGACCGGGATGTTTCGGCACGACGCCGCTTCGAGCGCATGGCCGAGCAAAGCTGGCGAGCAGCCATAGGGGCTCGGCCGTTCCGCAACGTCGTGGCCATAGAAAATTAACCATCCGTTATTGGTTTGCGCCTCGTCGAAGGCGCGATCGATGCCGTCGCGGTCCATCTCGCGATCGATCAGCGGCATCGCACGCAGGAACTGCAGGTCGACGTCACCGGAATTGACGCCCTGCACGATGCTGCGGCAGGTCTGGAACGCCCTCCTGAGCTGATATTTTCGTGCGTAGGAGCCGTATCCGAATGGATAGGCAAAGCTCTCGATCCGGATCGAGGGATCGAGCGCGCGAAGATAGGCGCGGTTGTGCATGATTTCCCGCCGCATCGCGACCTCGTCGAGATCGCAGGCGCGCAGATGCGAGAACGTATGGCAGCCGATCTCGTGGCCCCTGCGATGAAGCGCGACCACGTCGTCGGCGTCGCCAGCCGTCCAGTCCGGCGCATCGGCGCCGACCAGGCTGCCGGAGACATAGAACGTCGCCCGCGCGCCATGAGCTTCCAGCATCGCGGCGCCTGATGTCACTGCGCTCTTCGGCAGATCGTCGAAGGTGAAGCTGACCATCGGCGTCGCGTTGCGCAAGCGAAACAGATCGACGCGCAGATGCATCGCTAGCCGGTGGCCGACCTTTGCTCGTGCTTCTGACAACAGCGCATTCATCGTCGTTACCGCTTCCGTAGGATCACGTGGTAGTCGCCGTGGCGCACGTCGGTTTTTCCGGGCAGGAAGAAGTTCATCACCCACGCACCGGCATCGACGAGATTCGCGAAGAACGGCATGCGAAGTCGCATCTCTGGATAGCGCGGGCTCTCATACTGCTTGCGATAGATCATCTGCAGCCCGTTGGCCTCGGCAAACGCCTCAAGGTTCGAAAGCGTGACCAGCGGATGGAATAGCGTCGGGAACGGCGCGTGGCCCGGCAGGCCGGCTTTCTTGTCGCCGCGGACATGCCGGTAGAACCAGACATGGAACCAGTGCGGCGAGTATTTGGTGACGACGCCGGATAGCGATTTCGGATTCGGCGCGCCGATCAGGATCAGGCCGTTTGGCTTCAGCGCCTCGCAGAAGCGCAACAGCGCGGCTTCCACGTCGGGCACGTGCTCGATTACATTGTAGCAGATCACCAGATCGAAGCTGTTCGGCTTGAAGCGATGGACCTGGATGTCGCCGAGAATGGCCTGATGCGCGTAATCGTTGTTGCGGATCTGGTCCTCGTCGATGTCGACCACGGTAACGTGGGCGCGATGCAACACCTTGATCGGCAGGAAGCTGGTCGAGCCACCGCCGGCCTCGTAGATCGCGAGCTCCCCGGAGGGGAGAATCGCTTCGAGAATGCCATGGACGGTGAGCAGGCTCTGCCGTGCTTCGCCATGAGCCAGCTCGAGCAGCGCCTGCGGATGTTGCGCGGCCTCCGGCACGGCGGCTGCGGTCTGCGTGCGGCCAAGCGTGATGGCATCTTCCATCGACGTCATCCATTCCGAGGTGGGGGTTACCCTGTTCATTCTAGTTTTCCCAATCGACGCGCTGGAAAGCGTCCAGCAATGCGCGGTCTTCCCTGTGAACCTGCGGATCGAGCGGCACGCGGTGGGTGCGCTGGTATTTCCAGTTGCTGCCGATCTCGCGAAAGTGCCGGAACGAGAACTGCCTGGTGCAGAAATACGATGCCCACCACGAGAAGATCGAATGGACGTGCCATTGCGCATGAACAGGGCATCGGCTCGGCACCACTGTCCATTTCGGCAGGCATTCGTTGGCGTCGCGCCGCAGCCCGAACTGCGAGATCTTGTAGTCCGGCGGCATCAGGATCGAGAAGTCGGCGTGCCGATGCGGGGCTTTGCGCATATCGTCGCGAACGCCATCATCGATACCGATGATCCAGCGGCCGCGATACCGCACCAGCCCGGTGCGCGATTGTTCGGCGGCTTCGAATACCGATTTCCCGGTCTTCGACAGCACGAGCTCGTCGATATCGGAGTTCATTGCGCTGCGGGCATGCTGCAGGAACCGCCACCGCGCGTGCTCCCAGGCGCCGAGCTGGCAGAAATCGGAATCCCAATGATCCCAGCTATTGGCTCCCTGCGGCCCGTATTTGAACGGCCACTCCATCACGACCGAACAGTCGATGCCCGGAACCGATCGGAGCGCCGCGCTCAAGGTGGCGGCATCATAGGCGCTGGAGCCGTTGTCATAGATCAGAACGGCATCCGCTCCGTGAATGTCGCGGTTGAACCGCACCCAGTCGAGGATCCACTCGATCGGGTTGTCCTTCGACATCGTGAAGATGACGCGACGATCCCGGAATATTTGCGAATAGTTTGGCGAAACCGGAAAGGTAAAGCTGCCGAGATCGCCGAGCGCCTGGATCGGGCCGGCATGCTCGGCAATGTCCAGCCACAATTGGGCATGGCGGTCGAGGTGCCGAGCCCGCGCCTTGCACGTTCCCGAGCCGCTGATGAAGGTCGTCGTCGCGATGTCGCGCGTGAGGTTGAAGAACGGCGGCGCGAACAGCGCAACCCGCGATTTGTCCACCTGCACCGCGTCGTAGAACAGCGTGTTGCTGTCGAAATCGCGGTCGAAATTCTCGCCGCGGAATTCGGGCGGGCGCGTCGGCTGGCGCCGCTTGTCGGTGAAATCAGACAGCGACACCGGGTTGGTTCGACAAATGACATGTCGATCGTCGACTGCGACGGCTGGATTTTTGCTCGCGAGCCGCATCATGGTTCTCTGACCGACATGCTGGGAAGCCCCGTGGAGGGAGCCGTGAGAGAGGCCGGAAGCGGGCTTTCGTGCTTCGAGGGGCCAGTCGGCCGGAAGTTGCGGCGCGCGCTCTCAGCGATCACGGCTTTCCGCAGACCTGCGATATCGAATGCGAAAGCGGCCGCGACGTAGACGAGGCAGCCGGTGGCGGCGAGGATGCCGAACGAGATGATGCCGATGGGCAGCAGTGGCTTCAGCAACGTCAGCACCAGCGCCATGATCGCGGTCGCCACGACGATGCGCACGGCCTGGAAGGCGTTGAAGGGCAGCGGGAACGCCTTGCGCGTCAGGTACCAGCCGAACGCGGCGCCGAAGCCCTCGACGATGACGAGGCTTGCCGCCGCGCCGACCAGGCCAAATCGCGCAAGCAGCAGCGGCATGACGAGCAAATTCGCGGTCAGCATCGCGATGCTCTGCGTCGTCATCATGAACGGCGTCTTGGCGAGATGAAAGCTGGCGTGGATGTAGGACTGCGAGAACGACTGGAACAGCCAGGCGAACGCCAGGATCGGCATGATCTGCGCGGCGGTCTCCCGGAACTCAGTACCCAGGATCACGCCGGCGATATAGCTGCTCGTCAGCGCCACGCCGGCGACGGCCGGCAGCACCGCGGCAAGCAGGATTTCCAGGCTGAATTCCAGATGCGGCCGCGCTTCGTCGGCGCCGCCATTGGCGTAGCTGCGCACCGCCAGCGGGATCGTCGCGGAGGCGATGCTGACCGCCGGAATCAGGATGATCTGCCGCACGAGGTCGGCAGAGGCGCCGTACTGGCCGGCGGCGTGGTCGCCCATGAAATGAAACACCAGCATGCGGTCGAGCGCGGCATGGATCGCAAACACGATGCCGGACAGCGTGATCGGAATGCCGAAGCCGGCAAACGTCCGCAGATCGGAAATCTTCGGCCCGGCCACCGGCGACCGCAGGATCGTGCTGGCAAACAGCGCCGTGGTGATGAAATAGGTGAGGGCGGCCATCGCGAGCTGGCACAGCCCGCCGCCGCCGAACAGCGCCGCGACCAGGCACAGCACGAACGCCAAGCAGGCGCGAATGATCGACGCCGACATGAAGGCGAGCGACTGCAGTCGCGCCTTCAGCAATTCCTGCCCGAGCTCGAACAGGCCTAGCCCCAGCGCGAAGAAAACCGCCGCGATATTGCGCTCGAACGAAACCGACGTGGTCAGCGTGGCCACAAGAAGCGCGACCGGCGCGGCGAGGGCGGAGATGAGATAGGCGAGGAAAATGGTTTTTCGGACATCGACCGTACCGCCTTCCGACTGGAACCGCAGCGCGGAGACGCGGACCCAGGTGAACAGCAGCGCCGAGACGATGCCCGCCGTGCTCAGGCCGACGACATAGACGCCATATTCGTCCGGCGAGAGCAGTCGCGTGAACACGACCGCGCTCAGCAGGCCGATGGCCGCCGATACAACGCTCGCAACCGAATAATGGACCGTCTGGCTCAGCATTAATGTTTCGGCCTTTGAAAACGCGGAACTGCGGTCCGGCAATGGGTTCAGGGTTAACGATACAGGCACTATTCATCTCGACGATCCGCCGAAGGGTGGTCGTTAACCGACGCAATCCTCCTGCGCGGCCAGTGGAGCAAGATCGGTGCCGAACCGATGCGCCACTTTTTGCGGTGCGTGGGCGTGGTTAACCCGTCGCTTTGCTGCAGTGCCTTGCGGATCATTCCCGATTGGTGGTGAAGCCTAGCGCTTCCGGCACATGCGGCCTGTCCGCGTTGTCCGCATATGCGACACGCAAGGGCAGCTCCGGCGCGGCGGTAACCATCGCGAACGCGACGTTGGGGCGTGTTCGCCGCGCCGGCCTCGATATTGCTGAGCCGATTGACGGAGTCGTCCACCGTGTCGACGCATGGATTGCCGATGTTAAATTTTCAACGGAATTTCCTTTCGCTGGGAGCACCCAGCGAGACACCAGATCTTTTTGATACAGCTACCCTGTCCGGCCTGTATCTTTTTGCGACGGCGCGGACCGGCCATCGCAGCGGCTTCCCGCTTCATGCCGATGCGGGCTATCTCACGGCCGAAGGCGCGATCGAGGTTGGACGAAGGCCGTCCGGTGCCTTTGCCCTCAAGCAAGAGAGGGCGGGCGATGTTTCGAACTGATCCGAGAAGGCGCCAAAGGCTGGGCCTGCGGCTCCTGCTGTTTGTGGCCGCCTTTGTCGTGACGGTGCTTCTGCTGGCGCATGTCGACGGCAATGCCGCCTCGCGCGGCGTCGTCACTCCGGCCAAATTCGCCGGCGCCTTCGTCAATTGGGGGCCAGTAGGACGCGAGCGTACGCTGCAGACATGGGAGAAATGGCTGAAGCAAAAGCCATCCTCGGTGCTCGGTGTCGACTTCTACGGCCAGGCGACATGGGAGGAGTTTTTCAAAATCGACTGGGTTCCGGGCATCTGGAAGAAGCTGAACCCTGCGCGCAACGTGGTGTGGTCGATCCCGCTGACCATGAAGGGCACGCCGCTCGCCGAAGTCGCCGAAGGACTGCACGATGCCGAGTTTGAAGCCGCCGCCCGCGCGATTTCGCAGGCGCATCCGCACGCGATCATCCGCCTCGGCTGGGAGATGAACCTGGCGGAGATGGCCTGGTTCGCCAAAGGATATGAGGCCGACTACATCAAGGCGTTCCGCCGCGTCGTCGAAATATTCCGCCGCTATTCGACAGATTTCAAATTCGACTGGTGTCCGGGATGGGGGCCGCAGGATGGCCCCGCGGATGCTAGCTATCCCGGCGATGACGTCGTCGATTACATCGGCCTCGACGTCTACGACTTCAAGCAGGAAGGCACGCCGGAGGAACGCTGGAATTCTTTCTACGTCAAGGCGCCGTTCGGCCTGGAATGGCACCGCGAGTTTGCGCGCCAGCACGGCAAGAAGATGAGCTACCCCGAATGGGGCGTCGGCAACGCCGGCGACAATCCCTTCTTCATTCAGAAGATGCATGACTGGTTCATGAACAACGAAGGCAGCATCGCCTACGCCGCATACTTCGACGTCAACGGCGCGTGGCCGACCCAGATCGACAACGGCCAGCTTCCGAACTCGCAAGCTTTGTTCCGCAAGCTGTTCAGCCGTTGATAACCCCGTCCGTTAACCGTCGCGGGAGTTCTTCGCTTCCCGCTCCGCCGCGGGACCGGATATTGCACCGCTCTGCGCGTTACATCCGCGGCAGCGGATCGCATCCGCAATGAACGACCTTAGCGAGACGGAAATGTCCCGGGATGACGCGGGTCATCCCGTTTCGGGACGATGAGACACATTCGTGAACGACCTTGGCGTCATGGCAGAGATTCCGACCCGCGACCACCCTGATAACACGCCCGATCCGGCGGTCCGGCCGCTCCGCGCGCTGGTGGCGGTCTCGAAGACGCTCGATCCCGCCATCGAAACAGTCATTTGCATTCCCTGTTTCCGCCGCCCCGATTACCTGCGTCGGACGCTGGAATCGCTCGCCGGCCAGCGCACCAGCCGCCGCTTCGCCGTCGTCATGGTGGAGAACGACGCCTCGAGGAGCGAGAGCGTTCCGGTTGCCACCGAGTACCTCACGTCGGGGAAGCTCACAGGGCTGTGTGTGATCGAGCCGCGCCAAGGCAATTGCTACGCGATCAACGCCGCGTTCGAGACGGCTCTGCAGACCTTTCCGGCAGCGACCAGCCTCTTGATGCTCGACGATGACGAGGTCGCCTCAAAGGACTGGCTAAAGCAGATGCTGCGGACGGCGGAAGCGACCGGCGCCGACATCGTCGGCGGGCCGGTCTTTCCTGAATTCGACGAGCAACGGAAGCGCGGCCTGCGGCGTCATCCGGCCTTTGCGCCGGCCTATGAGGCCTCGGGTCCGGTGCCGGTGATCTATGGCTGCGGCAACTGCCTGATCCGCCGCTCGGTATTCGAGCAGCTGGGCACCCCGGCATTCGACCTCCGCTTCAACTTCCTCGGCGGCGGCGATACCGATTTCTTCTACCGGTGCAAACGGCTCGGCATGCGCTTCCACTGGGTGGCGGAAGCCGCAATCAGCGAGACCGTGCCGCAGGGCCGTACCAGCCTGAGATGGCTGGTGACGCGGGGCCTGCGGATCGGCGCGATCAATTATCACGTTCAGCGCAAGGCAACGCCGACACGCTGGTTGCGGGCGAAGCTGACCGCCAAGCTGCTGGCGGCCTTGCCGTTGTCGCTGGTCTACGCCGTGCACGCGGTCCTCACCGAGCGCAAGGGGACCATTGCCATGCATCCGGTGACGGTTGCGATCGGCAGCGCGCTCGCGGCATTCGGCCTCGAACCGCAGCCCTACAAGGCCTCGAAGATCGTCTCATGAGCCAGCTCGTCGCCGTATCCGGACTACGCACCATCGCCGCCGGAATAGAGCGGCAGCAGGTAATGGATGTCGTTCGGGCTGCGACCTTTATCGGAACGCTGCTGCTCGGCTGGGTCACGCTGCATCCGTTCGAAAGCCTCGGCGATCTGCAGATCGGCGATGTCGGCGCCGGCAACGAGCTGATGACCTACGCGACGTTCGGCGCCCTGAGCCTCTTGACGCTGGCACTTGCCCTACGGAGTGACGCCAGGGGACTGGCGACGCTGCTGTCGCCGGCCTTTGTCCTGTTCGGCGCCTGGCTCCTGATCACGGTCGTGCTGTCGTTTGATCCGGCGACGTCGGTCAAGCGTCTTTCGCTCACCATCTGCGTCATCGCGGTGACTGCATCGATGATGCTGCTGCCGAAATCGCAGCATGAATTGATGCACTGGTTCGCGATCTCGGCGCTCGCATTGCTGGCGATCTGCTATCTCGGCATATTGCTGGCGCCGGATCTTTCGATCCACCTGGCGAGCGATCCGCAGGAGCCGGGCCTTGCCGGCAACTGGCGCGGCGCGTTCGGCCACAAGAACATGGCCGCGGCCGTCATGGTGATGGTGCTGTTCCTCGGCGTGTACGTCGTCAGCTCCGGCCTCTGGATTTCGGGGGGCGCGATCGTCGCCCTCGCCTCGCTGTTCCTGCTCTACTCGGCCGGCAAGAGCTCGCTCACGCTGTGCTTTGCGGTGCTGCTGCTGACGTCGATTACAGGATTTGTCCGCTCGTTCTGGCTGCGCGCCATCATCCTGCTGACGCCGCTGCTACTATTGAACCTGCTCAGCATCGGCGCCGTCATGTTCGAGGGCCTTGCGGGAATTTCCAAGCTGCTGCCGTTCGACTCGACCTTCACCGGCCGCACCGACATTTGGGCCTTTGCGCTGCAGTCGCTGCATGCACGGCTGCTCACCGGCTACGGCTTTGCGTCCTTCTGGGGCTCCAGCGCTATTCAGCACCTGCCGGAAGGCAAGGAGTGGGCCGGCTTCGCTGCGCACAGCCACAATGGCTATCTCGACACGGCGCTTGGCATGGGCGTGCCCGGGCTGCTGCTGCTCATCCTCGTGCTGGTGATCCTGCCGCTCAAAAACTTTCAGCGGGCGACCGAAGGCGGCAACAACGGCCCGCTGGCGATGGCGCTGCTGCGGATCTGGCTGTTCGGGCTCTATCTGTCGGCGATGGAGAGCTTCTTCCTCGACCGCTCCGATCCGATCTGGTTCACGTTCCTGCTGGCGGTGTTCGGCTTGCACTATCTGGCGCGGTTCCGGGCGGCAAACTAGTGGCCTGTCATTCCGGGATGGTCCGAAGGACCAGACCCGGAATCTCGAGATTCTCAGGTGCGGAGTTGCGCACCCTAGTTCGATGCTTGGCATCGCCCCGGAATGACGGCTGACACCGCCTCGGCCACATCCTTCCACCAGCCGTCGAAATCGAACGGCAGCGCGATCGGCGGCCGCTTCACCACCGCGGCGATCCGGTCCGCAAAGGCCTCGTTGTCCGCACCGCGCTCGACCAACACGATGGCGCCGCGGTTGATCAGCTCCTTGAATCGCGGATGATGGTCGAACTCTTCCCTTAGCGTGGGGCCGGCGACGATCAGGGGATGGCCGGATTGTACGCAAGTCAGAACGCTGGAGCGACGCGCGGTCAATCCTTCATCGAGCGGATAGCAGAACACGTCGATTTCGCTGAACAGGCCAAACACCTCGTGGCTGGCACCGACGAAGCCGGAGACGATCACATCCCCGGCAAGGTCGAGTTGTCGGGCGCGGGCATAAAATTCTTCCTCGACATTGTCGACGCCGCGGATGAAGGAGCCGATATAGACGAGCAGCGGGTTCAGTCCGCGTTGCTTCAGGATGGCGCCGATCTCGAGCAGCGCAGTCGGCTGCTTGCCGGGGTAGATCGAGCCGAAATGACCGATGATCAGACGTCCGTCGCCTTTCGCGGCGATGAGGCGATGCCGCAAGCTTGAATCCTGTATGCCGATCGGGGCCTCGATGTTCGGCGGCAGCGGCGCCAGCACGATCTTCTTGGCGGTCCAGCCGAGCAGGGGATCAGCCGCCAGTTCGCTCCGCACCAGCGGCGAGAACATGACGATGACATCGGCAAGCACCAGTGCCGGTATGTAGGTGATGCGGCGCAGCCAATGCAGCCCGTTCCACTCGTGCTGAACAAGAATGACCTTGCGCCGGCGCAGCCGCGCGATCGCGATTGCCGCGAGCGGGGTGAACATCACCCGCTTCCAGGCTACGATCGGAAAGTTGCAGATCACGCTTTGCGCCGACCCGACTGCGCGCCAGATGTCGCCGAGCGCGCCTTCCTTGCGCGTCAGGGTTAACGTCGAGCTGGCGCCGGGCTGCAGCTTCTCGATGGTTTCCTGCAACAGGCGGGTGAACTGGCCGACGCCGCAATGCATCTGCGGTCCCGCGCCGAGAAACAGCGCCCGATATCGGGTTTCTCCAGTCATCGTTGCGGCGGTGGGTTCCCAGAAACGGTCGGCGATAGCCATAGCTGCCAGACATTAGCTTCCGGTAAGCGGGTTTGTCCGCCCGGCATCGTTCTTGCCAATCCGGTCATGAAGTGCGTCCGTCCGTCTCATAACGGGACAGCGGACGGTAACGCAATGGCACCAACCCTTCGATTTCGGGACAGCCGGAATGGGCGGCAGGGCAGGCCATGAAAGTCTTTAGGAGCGCGGCAATGACGGGCAAGATCTTCAGCACATGGGATGAGACGCATTCCGAGCTTTGGAGCCATCAGCCGATCCGGCTCGAGCACCAGATGCACAAATCGCCTGCCTTCTCGATGGACGAGCTGGCCCGGCTCATCGAGAACTATCCGCGCGAGCATTACAGCCTGGTGAAAACAGGAGCCAAGGGCTCGAGCCGCCTCTGGCGCGAGGGCGATATTGGCACCCTCTCGGGACGTCAGGTCATCGAAGCGATTTCCCGCGGTGGCCTCTGGCTTAACATGCGCGACGTCGGCGCGGTCGACAGCCGCTTCCGCAAGATGATCGACAAGATGTTCGAGGAGATCGCCGCCAAGGTGCCGGGCTTCGTCGTGCCGAACCATCAGGCAGGCATTCTGGTCTCTTCGCCGGATGCGCAGGTCTATTACCATGCTGATCTGCCGGGGCAGGGACTGATTCAGATCTCGGGGCGCAAGCGGGTCTACGTCTATCCAAACACCGCGCCGTTCATCAAGCCGGAGCATCTCGAGGACATCGCGCTGTTCGACGTCGAGGTCGATCTGCCTTACGCGCCCTGGTACGAGGCGCATGCAGAAGTGTTCGACCTCGAGCCCGGCCAGATGCTGAACTGGCCGCTGAACGCGCCGCACCGTGTCGAAAATCTCGGCACCGTCAACATCTCCATGACGGTGTCCTACGGCAACGACGACATCCGCCGGGCCCAGATCGTTCATCTCGCCAACGGCCTGCTCCGCCATCGCTTCGGCTATACACCGAAGAGCCGCGCGCCGAAGGGACCGTCCTTCTTCGCCAAGAAGGTGCTGCAGAAGCTCGTGCGCGACAGCGCCTGGGTCAAGCGCGAGCGCAAGGCCCGCCGCGCCATCGATTTCCGCCTCGATGCCGCCGAGCCCGGCAAGATCGTCGATTTGCCCAAGGCGGCGTAACCGCAACAGCGATGTCGGTGCTGGCGACCAATGCGGGACTGTCGGCGCGGCCAGTGAGCCGCGCGGCGGGATTTCGTGTCGAGCTGCTGGGTGACTGGAAGCAGGCCATTGCGCGGTGGCGCGATGAAAGCCCATCGACGCCGTTCCAGCATCCGGAGTGGTATGACGCCTGGTACAGGGCTTTCGCCGGCGCCGAGGGCGTGGCGCCGCTGATCGCCGTGGTCACGGATGCATCCACCGGCGAGCCAGCGATGCTGCTGCCGTTGATCCGACGCCGGCAGGGCCGGATCGCCGTCATCGAATTCGCCGATCTCGATCTGACCGACTACAACGCGCCTTTCCTTGGGTCTGCCGCTCCACGCGATGCGACGGCGGTGCGCGAGCTCTGGCACAGCCTGCTGTCGGCGTTGCGCCGGACCCCCGACGCGGCTGATCTCGTCCGTTTTCGCAAGGTAGCAGTCGAGCTCGGCGGCAAACCCAATCCGCTGGCCTTGCTCGACACCGCCGGTTCGTGCGCGCTCAACGGCAACCTCGTCACCACGGGCGAGGATTACGACGCTTGGCGCTACACGCTGGAAAAGTCCGTGCGCAAGGAGCTGGAGCGGAGCTGGCGCGTGTTCACGCGCAATCCCGCCGCGTCCTTTGCGCTTCTTACCGATGCTGACCAAGCGCAGCAGATCCTCTCGACGACCGAGACGCAGCAGGGCACGCGGATGCGTAGCCTCGGGATGAACTACGTTCTCGATGATGCGAGCCGCGCGGCGTTCTACCGCAATCTCGTTCGCAACAGCGTCGGCAATGGTTACGTGCTGGTCTCGGCGCTCACGGTGGGCGACGAGGTCGTTGCAACGCTGCTCGGAATCAGGACCGGCTCACGCTATGTGATGATCCGCATCAGCAATGCCGGCGAGAAATGGTCGAACTGCTCGCCGGGCCGGCTGATCATCGAGCGCACGATGGCCGCTCTGCACAGGGACGGCGTGCGCGAGTTCGATTTCTCCGTCGGCAATTACGCCTACAAGCGCCGCTTCGGCGTGACGCCCTTGCCGCTGCTCGACATCAGCGTTGCATTGAGCTGGCGCGGATGGCCCTTTGCGTTGCGTGACCACGCGGTGGGTGTGCTGCGAAACCATCCGCAGCTCGATGCAAGGTTCCGACGCATGTTCGGTAAGGCATTGTCGCGCGAAGAAAATTGACGCATGGGGCTGTAGTTCCAAATGCGATGCAAAACTGTCACATATGCCGGGATTGTGGGGATGTTCTCCCTGTGTTCGCGAGAGTTCATGATTGCCTGCACGCTGCAGGCGTATGCTCGACATCGGGTTAGGGCTTACTTGTGAATGCCTTCTTGGGTGCATTTGGGGAGAGCCGACATGCCAGCCTACATCCATCACCAAGACGATATCGAGCCGGGGTTCATTATCTGTCCGAGTTGTGTGGGGCTTGAAATGTACGTGCGTGACGTCGAGCCGCATTGGAGCATGGCGAAGATCGACTTCACCTATGAATGCGCCGATTGCGGCGCCGAGGTCCGCCAGACCATCGTGAAGCCCGAACTGCGGCACTAGCTTGGGGGGCAATGGGCGCGCCGTGCCCACCTTCCCATCGCAATTCGGACGGGAATGGTGGGCACGCGCTGCCCGCGTTGCAAAGAGCTTCAAAGCTGACGCACCACACCCGGCCGGCCAGGATCGCACTCCAGCGCGGCGCGATGCCACTTTCCTGATATTGCGGCGGCCTCATAGGTGCTTTGCAGAAAATCGAGCAGCGCCTTGTCGGGATTATCAGCGTTGCGAACGGCATCATAGGGCAGGATGAACTCGCCTAGCGCTTCGCTGAAGAAGGCCGCCTCAGGTCGCACCCTCGTGGTCCGGAAATCCGGCGGCTCGGGATAGGCATAGGAATAGTACGCCGGATAATCGATCGCGCCGCCGCCCGGCCAGAAGCCGGCGCTGCTGACCTCGTGCGAATAGGCCTCATGCGCAACCGCGTCGGGCAAATGCGGCACGCCGCCGGGATGACGCGGCGCTGGCCGGCCGGAGAAACGCGTCACCGCGAGATCGAAACTGCCCCAGAAGAAATGCACCGGACTTGCCTTGCCGAGAAATCCGGTGCGGAATTGTTTGAAGACGCGATCGCTGTTGACGAGGATTTGCAGGAAGCGCCCGACGGCGTCGGGATCATAGGAAGCGTGCGCGACATCCTCGGAAAATTTTATCGGATCGGGTAATTCATTCGGCATCTCGTCGATCGCAACAGCAATGCCGAGCTCACCGAGCCCGGCAAGCGTGGCAGCATAGAAGCTTGCGACGGAATGACCCGGCAGCGCAAAGTGCCGCTGCGCGCCGTCGCTGGCTGAGATCCGCAAGCGATGATCGATGAAGTCGAAATCGATCTGGAACGTTCGCGTTCCGTCAGGCACCGGCGATGTCGTCAATCCGCGCGGCGTGACGTACAGCGTCACGTGCCAGGAATGATTGAGCCACGGCGACTTGGTCAGGCGAATTTTGCCGACGATCTGGGTCCAGAGCTGCAGCGTCGCACAGGTGTCGCGCCACGCCGCTTTGGGCAATTCAGACCAGGAAACTTGCGAATCGTTACTCATGCGAGAGCCTTCAGCGTTCCGATCCGGGCCGCCTAAGCCCTATCACGAATTCATCTGGTCTTTAAAAAGCCGTGCGTCACGATTTCGTGCAATTTTGAGACAGAGCGAAGGGACGGCATTCACCAGAGAGAATGCCGCCCTTGTCGCATCACCCATGCAGCTTGTTCGCGGTCTCCGCGATCACGCGGCCCTGATAGCGGGCGCCGGCGAGCTCGTTCTCGCTCGGCTGGCGGCTGCCGTCGCCGCCGGTGATCGTGGTGGCGCCGTAGGGTGCACCGCCGGTGACCTCGTCGAGCTTCATCTGGCCGGCAAAGCCGTAATTCAACCCGACAACCGTCATGCCGAAATGCAGCAGGTTGGTGATGATCGAGAACAGCGTGGTTTCCTGTCCGCCATGCTGGGTCGCGCTCGCGGTGAAGGCGCCGCCGACCTTGCCGTGCAACGCGCCCTTGGCCCAGAGCCCGCCGGCCTGGTCGAGGAAGTTCGCCATCTGCGAAGCCATCCGGCCAAAGCGCGTGCCGGTGCCGATCACGATCGCATCGTAATTGGCGAGATCCTCGATTTTCGCGATCGGCGCGGCTTGGTCGAGCTTGTAATACGAGGCCTTGGCGACGGCTTCCGGCACCAGCTCGGGCACACGCTTGACATCGACGGTAGCGCCGGCTTCGCGCGCACCTTGCGCAACCGCATTCGCCATCGCCTCGATATGGCCATAGGCGGAGTAATAGAGCACGAGCACTTTGGACATAGTGGTTTTCCTTTGGGGCTTGAGTATGTCGGTTGTTTTTTAGAAAGGGCGTCATGGCCGGCACAAGGCCGGGCATGACGCCTCCCGTGGGGTGAGGTCGGCGCTAAGCCGCGTCGACCAGAACCAGTTCAGAGTCTTCCAGCGCGGTGATCGTCAGCTTCGCCTCGTCGCGGATCGCGGCGCCGTCGCGGGCGTTGACACGCACGCCGTTGACCTCGACGCTGCCGGCCGCCGGCACCAGATAGAGATGACGCGCCTGGCGCGGCTCATACTTCGCACTCTCGCCTGCCTTCAGCGTGGTGGCGAGCACCCGCGCATCGGCACGGATCGGCAGTGCATCCTCATCGCCTGCGATGCCGCTCGCGATGGTGACGAGCTTGCCGGAGCGGTCCGCTTTCGGAAACGGCTTGGCGCCCCAGGTCGGCTGGCCGCCCGTCGTCTCAGGCTCGATCCAGATCTGAAAAATCTTCGTCTTCGACGGCTCCAGATTGTATTCGGAATGACGGATGCCGCTTCCGGCGCTCATCACCTGCACATCGCCGGCCTCGGTACGGCCCTTGTTGCCGAGCGAATCCTGGTGCGTGATCGCGCCTTCGCGGACATAGGTGATGATCTCCATGTTGGCATGGGGATGGGCGGGAAAGCCGGTGTTCGGCGCGATCTCGTCATCGTTCCACACCCGCAGCGCGCCGTGGCCCATATTGCTCGGGTCGTAATGGCTGCCGAAGGAGAAGTGATGCTTCGCCTTCAGCCAGCCGTGATCGGCGCCGCCGAGTTGGTTGAATGGTCTGAGTTCGATCATGGGATATTCCTTTCGTTTGGATCGTTGGATTACGCGCCGAAGCCGCCGTCGACGTTGAGCACCGTGCCGGTCACGAAGGAGGCTTCGGGGCTGGCGAGAAAGACCACGCCGGCGGCAATCTCCTCGGCGGTGCCGAAGCGCTGCAGCGCATGTTGCTTGCGCTGGGCGTCGGCGAATTCGCGGTCATCGTCCGGGTTCATGTCGGTGTTGATCGATCCCGGCTGCAGCACGTTGACTGTGATGCCGCGCGGCCCGAGGTCGCGTGAGGCGCCCTTGGAGTAGCCGACGATCGCAGCCTTGGTTGCCGCGTAGTCGGCAAGCCCCGGAAACGAGGCGCGGCTGGCAATGCCCGAGCCGATCGTGACGATGCGGCCGCCTTCGCCCATCAGCTTCGACGCAGTGCGGATCGCGGTGACGACGCCGTGCACGTTGATTTCCTCCTGACGTGCAAGTGCCGCGGTGTCGGCATTGGCATCATCGATCGGCCCACCGACCGCGACGCCCGCATTGTTGACGAGGATGTCGAGCCGGCCGAAATCCTTGGCGACGTTCTTGACGAGCTGGTCGACGTCAGCAGACGACGCCTGGTCGGCCTTGTACGCGCGGGCATTGACGCCCTTGGCTTTGAGTTCGGCGACGACGGCTTCGGCCTTGTCGGGGGAGGCGACATAGCTGATCGCAACGTTGGCACCTTCTTCCGCCAGAGCGCGTGCGCTTGCCGCGCCGATGCCGCGCGAACCGCCGGTGACGAGGGCTACCTTGCCTGAGAGCTTCTTGGTCATTGGATTTCTCCATCGCTTGAATTTCGATGGCCATTGGATATGCCGTCAGTCGTGGTATAGAAATAGAAACTATTGAAACTCATTGTTTCCAAATAGGAGCCTTGAAGGCGACCCGCATGTCGAAACTCCCTGATTTCGAGGCGCTGGCGATTTTTGCAAAAGTCGTGGAATTACGGTCGTTTGCCTCCGCCGCGAGCGAACTGGCGCTATCCAAGGCGACTGTCTCCAAGGCGGTCAGCCGGCTGGAGCAGCGGCTCGGCGCGCGGCTGTTCAATCGCACCTCGCGGCGGCTCGCGCTCACGGATGCCGGGCAGCGGCTCGCCGAGCGCGCCGCGCGCCTGCTCGCCGACGGCGAGGACGCCGAGAACGAAGCGCTGTCGCAATCGATGGCGCCGCGCGGCATGGTGCGGCTCGCAGTGCCCATGACATTCGGCGTCAAGGCGGTGGCGCCAATCCTGCCAGAGTTTCTTGCCGCCTATCCGGACGTCTCGATCGATCTTCACTTGAGCGATGCCACTGTCGACTTGATCGGCGAGGGGTTCGACGCCGGCCTCCGCATCGCGCGGCTGCCGGATTCATCCCTGATCGCGCGTCGGCTGTGCGGTATGCCGCGCTATACGGTGGCGGCGGCTTCCTATTTGAAGCGTTACGGCCGGCCGACGCATCCGATGCATCTCGCCCAGCACAAGTGCTTTGGGTACGCCTATCTCTCGACGCCCGGCGTCTGGCACTACACCAATGCGTCCGGTGAGCAGGCAAGCGTGCGCCCCGCAGGCCAGCTCCGCGTCAACAATGGCGAGGCGCTATTGCCGTCCGTGATCGCCGGCCTCGGCATTGCCGACCTCCCGGACTTCATCGTCGGCGACGCCGTCGCCTCCGGCGCGGTCGAGGTGATCTTGAAGGGCTGGCACCAGCCGGAAGGCGCCGTCCATCTCGTCACCCCACCCGGCGGCCCACGCCCCGCCCGCGTCGAGGTGCTCGCGGATTTTTTGGCTAGGCATTTCGCGAAAGCGAAGAAAAGGAGGGGCTAGGCGCGCTTTTTCACCGCGCGCTATCGCCACATGCGCTGTATCGGCTAGGCTGTCTCCAATAACGATAATAATCCGGGAGAGATTACCTATGAATCGCCGCGAACTCCTCAAAGCCGCCGCCGCGCTGCCGCTGGCGCACACCGCACTCTCCACCGCCGCGTCAGCGCAAACCCCATACCCCTCGCGCAACATCACCATGATCGTGCCGTTTCCGCCGGGCGGGCAGGCCGATCTCGCGGCGCGGCCTGTTGGGCAGGCGCTGGAGCGGATCCTCGGCAAGCCTGTGATCGTCGACAACCGCGCCGGCGGCGGTGGCGGATCGGTCGGCAATGCGGCGGCTGCGCGCGCCGAGCCTGACGGCCATACGCTGCTGATGACGCTGTCGTCGCTCGCCGTATTGCCCGAGGCCGACCGGCTGTTCGATCGTCCGGTGGCGTATGAGGTCTCGCAGTTCGCACCGATCGCGCGCGTGCTCGCCGATCCGACCTTGCTCGCAGTGCCGGCATCCGCGCCATGGAAGACGCTGCAGGAATTCGTTGACGATGCAAAAAAACGTCCCGGGCAGATTCCCTACGGCTCGTCCGGTCCGTACGGCACGCTGCACGTGGCGATGGAGATGTTTGCCGCGAGCGCCGGCATCAAGCTGCTGCATGTGCCGTTCCGCGGCGCGGGGCCGGCGCTTACCGCGCTCTTGAGCGGCACGGTGCAGGCGATGGCCTCAGCGCCGGGCACGCTGAAGGAGCAGGTCGATGCCGGCAAGATGCGCGTGCTCGCCAATTGGGGCGCGGAGCGCATCAAGAGCTTTCCCGATCTGCCGACCTTCAAGGAGTTGGGCTATAAGGATGTCGAGTTCTACATCTGGGCCGGACTGTTCGCGCAAAGCGCGCTGCCCGCGCCGATCATGACGCGGCTGCGCGAGGCGATGGCGGAAGCGGTGAAGGCGCCGGAAGTGGTCAAGACCTACGAGACCGCCGGTAGCCCGGTCGCCTATCTCGACGCGCCGGAGTTTGCCAAATTCGTTGCGGAGGATAGCGCACGGCTGGTTGCGGCGGTGAAGAAGATCGGCAAGGTCGAGTAGGGAACCCGGCTTCACATTTTTTTGTTCGCACCAACGTCGCGTGGCCGCATTCACTCGTCAGAATGAATGCCGCCACCGCGCGGTGTTCCGCGTCAACTCGAAATCGAAGAGAAAGGACGTCATCCATGCAAACGCAGCGGATTGTCCTCAGCCTTGCCGTTGCGATTGCCGGCATGGGCGCTATTTCCACCGCATCGTCGCAGGAATACCGCGGAACCTGGGAACAGCAGATGGCCTGCACGCCCGATGTGTGGCGGCTCTGCGGCGACCGGATCCCGGACGTCAGCCGCATCGTCGCCTGTCTGCGGCAGAACACGCCGCAGCTTTCGAGCAATTGCCGCGCGGTGTTCGAATCGAGCGCCGAGCAGCAGCAGGCCTATCGCGGGCCGCCGCTGCGTGGCGTGCAACAGACGCCGCGCGGTCGCGCGCCGCAGCAGATGCAGCCGGCGCCGCCGCAGCAGCGTCCGTACTTCGAGGAAGACGATTAGGCCGACGCTTCCGCCGGCCTAAGCTCGCAGACGTCGACCCATTCGGCGCCGGTCAATTGCGCTATGCGCTGCGGCGTGATCTTCACCGCGCTGTGGGTCGAACCCGCGGCCGGCACCACGATGTCGAACGCCTTCAGCGATACGTCGCAATAGACCGGCAGCGGCGTCTTCAGCCCGAATGGGCAGACGCCGCCCACTTCATGCCCGGTGATGTCAGCGACCTCGTCCAGCCCGAGCATCTTCGGCTTGCCGCCGAACAGCGCCTTCACCTTCTTGTTGTCCATCCGCGAGGTGCCAGCGGCCACGATCAGCACCACGCGATCGCCGACGCGCAAGGACAGCGTCTTGGCGATCCGCGCCGGCTCGACGCCATAGGCCTCGGCGGCCAGCGCGACGGTGGCAGAGCTCATCTCGGATTCAATCACGGCGATATCGGGCGCCTTCTCGGCGAAGAAGGCGCGAACGGAAGCAAGACTCATTTCAGGACCTTATGGCAGACACCAGCGTGGGAAGTTCGGCGAGGCCGTGGATGCGATGGTCCACCGCCACGCCGAGCTCGTCCATCTGGGTGCGCAATATCTTGAAAAACGTCAAGGGCGGCAGCGACTCGCTTTCGAGACAGGCCAGCGCCATTGCCTCGGGCGTCACCCGCTCGATCCAAGCGACATTGAGCCCGAATGCCTTGGCGCCGCAGACGTCCCAGGGATTGGAGGAGATGAACAGCACCTCGGCAGGCGGCACATGCAGCACCTCCTCGATCAGCGCATAGGCTTCAGGTGAGGGCTTGAAGATCTTTTTGGCATCGACGCTGATGACGGCATCGAGCAACTGGTCGAGCCCGCTGTTCTTCACCAACGCGTCAAGCATATCAGGGCTGCCATTTGAAAGGATCGCGAGCTTGCGATCCTTCATCGTCATCAACGCCGTCAGCACATCCGGATAGAGATCGAGATGCAGATATTTCTCGATGATGCGCACGAACGTCGCATCGTCATACTCCAGCCCTAGGCTGGCCAGCGTGTAGGCCAGCGCCTCACGCGTCACGACGGCAAAATTCTGGTAATGCCGCATCAGCGAGCGTAGCCAGCTATATTCGAGCTGCTTGATGCGCCAGACCTGGGTGATGATCTCGCCATAGCCCGGGAACGCGTCCTCGGTCACGTCAGCCACCGACTGGACGTCGTAGAGCGTGCCATAGGCATCGAAGACGACGGCATTGATGGTCATGGCTGCTTCTCTCTGTCACCGATGGTCGCCTGCAGGAATTTCCGCAAGGCATCGACGGATCGATCCCGCGCCGCCTCGTTGAATTCGAGGTGATGGCCTAGCATCTTCACTGGTGTAGCGAAGTTCGGCACGTCGAAATCATGATGGGCACCGGGATAGACCGTGATCTCGATCGGCACTCCCTTGCCTTTCTCGCGCGAGATACCCCAATCGTCCCGGCCTTCGGCGAGGTTGCGGCACTCTTTTGCCGGCGCCCAGTCGTCGAGCTCGCCGATCAGGATCAGCGTCGGCACCGTCATGTCGCCCTTGATGCCCGCGCAGAGCGGATAGAAGCCGATGGCCGCGCGGAATTTTTGCTCTGAGCTTCGTTCGAGCTCGCCGCGCTCGACCGACAGCAGGGCGAGCATGCCGCCTTGCGAAAATCCCACGACGGCCACGCGGCTGGGGTCGACCGACGATTGTCCGGCAAGGAAGTTCAGTGCGCGATAGGCATCGTGCAGCGTCGACGGCGGCAGTCCGCCGGTGCAGGCGCTCGTGATGCCCCGTGTCCCGAAGCGGTCGATGGCCAGCGTGACATAACCCCATTCCGCGAGCAGCTTGCCCCAGCGGGCGTCGATACCGCGCCAGGCGCCGCCGCAGCCATGCATCAGCACGACCGCAGGCGAGGGACCGGGTCCGTCGGGCAATCGCAAATAACCCTGCAGCGCCTGCGGGCCCGCCAGCGGGCTTTCGAATTCGACGAGGCGTGGCGGCGCATCGCCCGCAAGCGCCGCACTCACGCTTCCGGCCAGCAGCACGGCAATCAGGGCGGCAATTGCGGCGAAGTTCGTCATGGACCACCTCGCAAGCTTTGCCGCCGATGATACGCCCTTAAATGCCCAAAATCTTCCGCGCGTTGGCCTTCATCACCTTCGGCCTGATATCTTCGCGGATCTCGAGCTTGGCAAAATCGGCGAGCCAGCGGTCCGGCGTGATCACCGGCCAGTCTGAGCCGAACAGCATCTTGTCCTGCAAAATCGAGTTGATGTAACGGACCAAAATCGGCGGGAAATATTTCGGCGACCAGCCGGAGAGGTCGATATAGACGTTCGGCTTGTGGGTCGCGACTGACAGCGCCTCTTCCTGCCAGGGGAAGGAGGGATGCGCCAGGATGATCTTGAGGTCCGGGAAATCGGCCGCGACGTCGTCCATGTACATCGGGTTGGAATATTTCAGTCGCATCCCCATGCCGCCGGGCATGCCTGAGCCGACGCCGGTCTGCCCGGTGTGAAATAGCGCGATCGCGCCGCCCTCGTTGATCGCTTCATAGAGCGGATAGGCCATGCGATCGTTGGCGTAAAAGCCCTGCATGGTGGGATGAAATTTGAAGCCGCGGACGCCGTACTCCTCGATCAGCTTGCGCGCCTCGCGCACGCCGAGCTTGCCTTTGTGCGGATCGATCGAGACGAACGGGATCAGGACGTCGAGATGGTCCGACGCCACTTCCAGCATCTCGTAATTGTTGTAGCGGCGGAAACCGGTCTCGCGCTCAGCATCGACAGGGAAGATCACAGCCGCGATGTTCTTGGCGCGGTAATAGGCCGCGGTCTCCGGCACCGTCGGCGGATGCTTGTGCGGCGACTTGAAATATTCCGCCATGCGCTCCTGGAAATCGTCATAGCCGTCGTCGGCATGCAGGCCGCAGGGCTCCTCTGCATGGGTGTGGATGTCGATGGCTGTGACTTTCTCGATATCGGGCAGCTTGAGCTTGGGCATCCTGGTTTCCCGCCGGCTTGATTTTTGGGTCTGGAAAATTGATTATACTATATAACAAATTCCGCAAGGCGGCAGGAGCAAAAGGCGGAAAATAAGGGGAGTGCGGCATGGGAACAGCGCAGGCTTTCGAGACCGATTTCTGGAAGGATGCCAACTTAAGAAAGGTCTGGGACGACATCGTTCCCGGCGAGCCGCGCAAGACCATTCCTTACACGCTGACAAAAGAGGCGATCGAGTTGTACTGCAAGTCGGTCGGCGAAACCCATCCGCTCTATTTCGACGAGGTCTATGCCAGGACCACCCGCTATGGCGGCGTGATCGCGCCGCCTTCGATCCATATCTTGCTGATGTTTTCCTGTACGCCGGCGGACGACTGGATGCGCTCGCCGGGCACGGTGAATGCCGGGCAGTCCTGGAGCTACAATATTCCGGCGCGTCCGGGCGACATCATCACGCTTGAGGCCCGAGCGCTCGACAAGTTCATCAAGCGCGAACGGCTGTTCGTGGTGCACGACAATGTCTTCTTCAACCAGAACGGCGACGTAATCTGTTCCGGCCGCGGCTGGACGATTCGGCCGATATGAGCGGGGAGGGCGCCATGACGACGACGTTCGAAGAGCTCAGGGCGGGCGACGCCATCGATGGAACCGCCTTCGCGGTCAGCCGCGAAACCATCCGCCTGTTTTGCGATGCTTCGCTCGATTACAACCCGCTGCATCTCGACGACGACTACATGAAGGGGAGTTTCGGCAAGACTAATTTCGGCGGCATCATCATGCACGGCATGAACAATTTCGGGCTGATCTCGCGCATGATCACCGACTGGGCCTATCCGGCCGGCGCGATCCATCGCCGCCTGGAGACGCGCTGGGTCAAGCCGGTCAAGCCCGGCGACACCATCCAGCCTTCCGGAATCATCAAGGCCAAGCAGGTGAGCGAAAAATCCCGCTGGGTGTTGATCGACGTGGTCGTGAAGAACCAAGCCGGCGAAAAGGTCGCGACCGGGGAGGCCCTGGTCGAATTCCCGCGCGACCTATTTTGCCAGTAGCGCCAGCTTGGGCCGCTTCCGCGGCGTCATTCCGGGATGGTCCGAAGGACCAGGCCCGGGATTTCAAGATTCGGGTTCGATGCTTTGCATTCGCCCCGAAATGACGGCTATTTCTGAGGGGCCGGCAGGGCGAAAGGCCCGAAAACAGCCCTTCCGCATTGACATTCGGGGTCGCGCTGCTTAGAAACCGCCCCATCCCGGGCGGCCAGCCGCTTTTCGGGTTTAATCTCATTTTGCCACTTTCGGTTAGCTCAGCTACGGGCCTCCAGCACGGCCTTTCAAAGCATCAGGATCGTCCCATGAAAGTCCGTAACTCCTTGAAATCGCTGCGCGGGCGTCATCGCAACAACCGTCTGGTCCGCCGCAAGGGCCGGGTTTACGTGATCAACAAGGTGCAGCGGCGCTTCAAGGCCCGCCAAGGCTGATTGCAAGGGCGAGGCCCCGCCGCGCCGGCCCAATTTCACTTTTCACAGGTCTTTGACGAAGTGCTGCTTTGCGGCGCGGTTTTGCCCGTCTAGACTTGGTCCATGCTTGTGAGATTTCCGCTTCCCCGTAACTGCCGGATCGCGGTGCTTGCCGCGGTCATTGCCGCCGCCGTGCCGGCCGCCGCGTTCGCCCAGGACGACCCCCGGGTCATTCCTCCGCCAAAAGCCCAGAAGAAACTACCGGAAGCGCCGAGCAAGCTTCCCCAAGTCGGCGCCGACCGTACCCGCGGGTTGGATTTCCTCTTTGGCGCCCTCAAAGCCGCCCCGGATGAAGCCAGCGCCAAGCATGTCGAGGCGCGGATCTGGGCGCTGTGGATGAAAACCCCGAGCGATACGGCTGCGCTCTTGATGCTGCGCGCCAAGGCCGCGATGGACGCGCAGAAGGCCGATGTCGCGCTTAAGCTGCTCGATGCCGTAATCAAGCTGCGCCCTGACTATACCGAGGCATGGAACCGGCGGGCGACGCTGTATTACCTGAAGAACGACTACACTCGTTCGCTCGAGGACATCCGGCAGGTGCTGATCCGCGAACCCCGGCATTTTGGCGCCATGGCCGGGCTCGGCATGATCATGCAGGACATCGGCGACGAGAAGCGCGCGCTGGAAGCCTTCCGCAAGGCGCTGGCCGTCAATCCGCACCTGGAGAAGGTGCCGGAACTCGTCAAGAGCCTCACCGAAAAGGTCGAAGGCCGCGATATCTGATATTTCGCCGTTAACCGCGTTTTTCGACGGCGCACGTCGGGTCGGAACGTCGCGCGGCTGACGGGCTATGATTGGCTGACTGCGTGACAGGAGTGAGCCATGAAACCATTGCTGCTGGCCGCCGCGATGATCGTTGCGGGCGCAAGCTGCGCCTCGGCGCAAGGCGGCTACTGGGTGGTCGGCAACAGCGCCACCGGCAAATGCGAGATTGTCACGAGCAATCCAGTCATTAACGCCCAGGTCGGTGGAAATATCTGGTTCGGGACCGGGCCGTATCAATCGAACGATGACGCCAAGCGCGCACGTTCGACCATTCCTCAATGCCCGGCCGTTCCGGAACCTCCCGCAGGAGCGCCGGACGAACAGAAGCAGGAATAAGGCTGGTCCAAAGGTTTTCGAGCGAAGTAGACACCGCTTCGCGTGAAGAAAACGCGTCACAATCTTTAGCTTCGGCTCTGACTAGTTGGAGCCGATGCTCTAGTGTAGAGCGTTACTTCCGCGAGACATACCGTCGAGGCCGACCGCCGCGTAGAACTGCGCCAGTTCGGCTTCCAGCTTCTCATTTACCAGCAGCAGGGCCTTGAGTGCGCCGCGGATGTCGCCATCGCAACTCGCTACGATCTGGTCGATGGCGGCTTCGCTTGCGTCGGAAATCATGGGCAGTCCTCCAATGATACGCCTGGAACAACTTGTAGTGAGCGCCCCGGTTGCTGTGGATGTTGGGTAAAGTGCAGGTGCCCGACTAACCCCCTAATCAGGCACGCGCACAAATGGCGAAAGTGTCAGCGGCACTGTACAAATACGGCAATGACATCATTATGACCCCGCTATCCACAGCGCATGTCGTCTGTGGACAACCCCCGAAACCCGCGCCGGCCAGTTCCGTAGCTCTCTGGTGCGTAAAATCAGCCGGAAATCCTCGATGGTGGTGGTGATTGTGGTGACGGCGCTGGCAGTGCTGGCGCTGGTCACGCAAATTGGCGTTTTTCTGGCCGAGCGAGCCCATCCCGCCCAGGGCCGGATGGTCGAGGTGTCCGGTGGCGCCCTCCACGTCCTCGATATCGGGGCGCGCGATGCCGCCGGACCGCCGATTGTGATGCTCCACGGCGCGAGTTCCAATCTCGAGGTCATGCGGCAGCCGGCCGGAGAATTGCTCGGCCGCAAGCACCGGGTGATCCTGATCGACCGTCCCGGCCACGGCTGGAGCACCCGTGCTCGGCTCGAGGACTCCACGCCCGAGATCCAGGCCCGCATGGTGGAGGAGGCGCTGTCCAAGATCGACGTGACCAGCGCGATCTTTGTAGTGCATTCCTGGTCCGGCGCCCTGGGTGCGCGTATCGCGCTGGATTATCCGCAAGTCGTGGCGGGCCTCGTGATGCTGGCGCCGGTCGCCTACCCGTGGCCCGGCGGCGTCGGCCGCTACAACCGCCTGATCGCCACGCCGGTTATTGGCCCGCTATTCGCCTATACCATCACGCTGCCGCTCGGCCTGCTGCTGGTGGATTCCGGCAGTCGCGGCGTCTTCCTGCCGCAGACCATGCCGGATGGCTTTGTCAGGAATACCGCGACGCCGCTGTTGCTGCGGCCGCGCGAATTCATCGCCAACGCGCGCGATCTGGTGACGCTGAAGCAGGCGGTCGCCAAACAGGCGCCGCGTTATGCCGAGATCAAGGCGCCTGTCACCATCATCACCGGCGATGCCGACAAGACGGTGTCGACCGACCGGCATTCGCGCCCCTTTGCGGCGGCGGCACCGAATGTGAAGCTGATCGTGCTGCCCGGTGTCGGCCACATGATCCAGCAGACGGTTCCCGACCTCGTCATGGCCGAAGTCGAGGCGATGATCGCAGCGCTGCCGAGCGTCGAGGCTGCTGCGGCACATTAGGGCGGCGCGTCCGCCTCGGATGCGATACGATCACAGCGCGCGGGATTCCGCTGCTCGTTCCGCGAGGGATGAAGTCAAGGCAGTTGCGATATCGGGCAGCCGACCCAAGGGAGAGCGCCATGTATGCCGCCATTCGTCAGGGCAAGGCCAAGGCCGGCAAGGCCGAAGAGATCACACGCAGGATCAAGGAAGGCGCGATACCCGTCATCAGCGGGGTCGAAGGCTTCATGGGCTATTACGTGGTCTACGCGCCCGACGACACCGTGATCGCGATCAGCCTGTTCAACAATTTTGCCGCCGCCGAGGAATCCAACCGGCGCGCGCTGGCATGGATCGAACACGATCTCGCGCCGCTGCTGACCGGGCCCGCGACCGCAACCGCCGGCCCGGTGATCGTGCACACGCTGGCTTGAGGCAGCAGGTGATCACCCTCCCCTGGAGGGGCCCGAGACGAGCAAAGCTCGCTCGTGGGTCGCCGCGTAGCGGCGGGGTGGGGTGACGGTCCCTCCACACCCAACAGTACCCGAGTGGAGAGATCACCCCCGTCTTCACATTTCGCTGCGCTCTATGTGAGCCGACCCTCCCCCTCCAGGGCCCATCCAGGGGAGGGTAAGAAAACGCAGCCTTACTTCTGCTTGCCGTCCTTGTCGAACGAGGAGACATAGGCCCAGAGGTCGTTGGCTTCCTTCTCGTTCTTGATGCCGGCGAACACCATCTTGGTGCCGGGAATCTTCGCCTTGGGGTCCTTGATGTATTCGAGGAAGACGTCCTTGCCCCAGGTGATGCCCGAATTCTTGTTGGCATCCGAATAGTTATAGCCCGGCGCGGTGCCGGAGTGGCGGCCGTCGAGCCCGTTGAGCTCCGGGCCGACCTTGTTCTTGGCGCCTTCGCCGATCGCGTGGCAAGCCAGGCACTTGTTGAACGAGGTCTTGCCGGCGGCGGCGTCCTGCGCCATTGCGGCGGAGGCTGCGGTCATCGAGGTGAGGGCAACCAGCGCACTCAAAGTCAATTTCTTCATAGGATGCTCTTTGTCTCTTCCCTGAGGTTTGTCGGGGGCCATTGCTTGTGGCACGGGCCGCTTCGATTGGACAAGCCACGAAACCTTGACAGGTTTCACGGTCGTGGACTTGCCCGAGAGCGAACTTGCAGCCGTGCGGTATCCAACCATGGTGGCCTATCCAAAACAGGTCAGACGTGCTTGATTTGTCGTGATAAATCGATAAGGCGCGCCTTGAAGACGAGGCTTGGAGCACAGGTATGGCCATCATGATGCCGGCTGCGGATCAGGCGGTTCTGAGCCGACGCGGCGAAATCGTGGCCGCCCTGCGCGCGATCGTGCCGGGCGAGGGCGTGATCGATACGCCAGCCGAAATGCAGGTCTACGAATCGGACGGTCTTACCGCCTACCGGCAACCGCCAATGGTCGTGGTGCTGCCCGACACCACCGAGCAGGTCTCGCGGGTTCTGAAGTACTGTCATGAGCAAGGCATCAAGGTGGTGCCGCGCGGCTCAGGCACCTCGCTGTCCGGCGGCGCACTGCCGATCGCCGATGGCGTGCTGCTCGGCCTCGGCAAGTTCAAGCGTATCCGCGAGATCGATTTCGACAACCGCGTCGTGGTGACCGAGCCCGGCGTCACCAACCTTGCCATCAGCCAGGCGGTGGCGCATGCCGGCTTCTACTACGCGCCTGATCCGTCCTCGCAGATCGCCTGCTCGATCGGCGGCAATGTCGCTGAAAATTCCGGCGGCGTGCACTGCCTGAAATACGGCATGACCACCAATAACGTGCTCGGCTGCGAGATCGTGCTAATGTCCGGCGAGATCCTGTGCATCGGCGGCAAGGCGGCGGAAAATTCCGGCTACGACCTGATGGGCATCATCACCGGTTCGGAAGGGCTGCTCGGCGTCATCACCGAGATCACCGTGCGCATTCTGCAGAAGCCGGAGACGGCGCGCGCGCTGATGGTCGGCTTCGCCGAGGTCGAGGCCGCCGGTGAATGCGTGGCGCGGATCATCGGCGCCGGCATCATTCCGGGCGGCATGGAGATGATGGACAAGCCCGCAATCCACGCCGCCGAAGCTTTTGTGCACGCCGGCTATCCGCTCGACGTCGAGGCGCTGCTGATCATCGAGCTCGATGGCCCCGGCGTCGAGGTCGATGAACTGATCAAGCGTGTCGAGGCGATCGCGCAGGGCTGCGGCTCGACCACCTGCCAGATTTCGACCTCCGAGACCGAGCGCAATCTATTTTGGGCCGGGCGCAAGGCAGCGTTTCCCGCGGTGGGCCGGATCTCGCCCGACTATCTCTGCATGGACGGCACGATTCCGCGCGGCGCGCTGCCGAAGGCCTTGGCGCGCATCCGCGACCTCTCGGAAAAATATCAGCTTGGCGTCGCCAACGTGTTTCATGCCGGCGACGGCAATCTGCATCCTCTGATCCTCTATGACGCCAACAAGCCAGGCGAGATCGAACGCGCCGAAGCGTTCGGCGCCGACATCCTGCGCGCCTGCGTCGAGTTCGGCGGCGTGCTGACCGGCGAGCATGGCGTCGGTATCGAGAAGCGCGATTTGATGCCGGAGATGTTCTCGGAAATCGACCTCAACCAGCAGCAGCGCCTGAAATGCGCCTTCGACGCGCAGGGCCTGCTCAATCCCGGCAAGGTGTTCCCGACGCTGCACCGCTGCGCCGAACTCGGCCGCATGCACGTCCACGCCGGCAAGCTGGCGTTTCCGGATTTGCCGAGGTTTTAGTGATGAGCTTCTTCCAATTTCCCGTCGTCATACCCGACGAAGGCGGGGTATCCAGTATTCCGCGCTGTCGACGTTTGACCTCGGCGCTAGCGGTTACTGTCTCGTCCGCCCCAGTGCGCAATGCGCACAAGGCGGACGATGACGCCGAACGGACAGGCGTTATACCGTGGACACCCTGAAAGTACGTGACGCCAGGGACGTCGAAGAAGTGGTGCGCGCGGCGATTGCCGGCGAGCAGCCGCTTGAGATCATCGGCCATGGCACCAAGCGGCCGATCGGCCAGCCGATGGCGACCAATGCCGTGCTGGATGTCTCCGATCTGAACGGCGTCATCTCCTACGAGCCGAACGAATTGATCATCACGGTGCAGGCAGGCGCGCCGCTTGCCGACGTGCAGTCGCTGATCGATTCCAAGAACCAGCAATTCGCTTTCGAGCCGATGGATACGTCGGTGCTGCTTGGCCTATCCGGCAACGGCACCATCGGCGGCATGATCGGAGCAGGGCTTGCCGGCCCGCGGCGCATCAGGGCCGGCGGCGCCCGCGATCATCTGCTCGGCGCGCACGCGGTGTCCGGCTTCGGCGACAGCTTCAAGGCCGGCGGCAAGGTGGTGAAGAACGTCACCGGCTACGATCTCTGCAAGCTCCTGACGGGCTCATGGGGCACGCTGGCGGTCATGACGGAAGTCACGCTGAAGGTGATGCCGAAGCCCGAGAGCGAGCGCACGCTGGTGCTTGCCGGGCTCGACGATCTCGCGGCGAACCGGGCGATGACCGCGGCGCTCGGCTCGCCCTATGACGTGTCAGGCGCGGCGCATGTGCCAAGTTCGGTGTTCGGTTCCGCAGCCGGCGCGCTGGCGCGCCTCGGGGCCGGCGGTCGGGCGGTGACCCTGCTGCGGCTGGAAGGCATTGCGGCTTCGGTAGCAGACCGTGCCGGTTCGCTCGGTAAGGCGCTCGCGGCGTTCGGTGCGGTGGAGATGCTGCAGGACGATGCCTCGGCGGCGGTCTGGGCCGAGGTCCGCGACGCCGAGCCGTTCGCCGCCAGCGGCGCGCGCGGGCTGTGGCCGGTATGGCGGATCGTCTGTCCGCCGGCTTCGGGCGGCGCGCTCGGCAAGACTCTGGCGAGCGAGTCCGAAGGCGACGTGATCTACGATTGGGGCGGCGGCCTGATCTGGGCGGCGCTGCCGCCGAAGCCGGATGCGCAAGCCGCGTTGGTTCGCGCGCGGGTCGGCGCGGCGGGCGGCCATGCCGCGCTGATCCGGGCGCCCGACGAGGTCAGACGGAAGGTCGAAGTCTTCCACCCGCAAGCCCCCGGTATCGCCGCCTTGAGTGAACGCGTGCGCAACAGCTTCGATCCCAAGATCATCCTCAACCGCGGCCGGATGGCGCGGGTAGCAGCGTCATGAAAACGGAATTCTCCCTCACCCAGCTCGCCGATCCCGATATCGCCGCGGCCGACAAGATCCTGCGCGCCTGTGTGCATTGCGGGTTCTGCACCGCGACCTGTCCGACCTATGTGCTGCTCGGCGATGAGCTCGATAGCCCGCGCGGGCGGATCTACCTGATCAAGGAAATGCTGGAAAAGGACAAGCCGCCGACGGCGGAGGTGGTCAAGCATATCGACCGCTGCCTGTCCTGCCTTGCCTGCATGACGACCTGTCCGTCCGGCGTGCACTACATGCACCTGGTCGATCAGGCGCGGGTCCGGATCGAGCGCGACTATTCGCGGCCGCTTCTCGAGCGGGCCCTGCGCGCGGTGCTGGCGCTGGTGCTGCCGCGGCCAAAGCTGTTTCGCGCCAGCATGATCATGGCGCGGCTTGCCCGCCCGTTTGCGGCCCTGCTGCCGGCGCCGAATACGGCGACGCCCGGCCTGCTCAGGCGGATCAAGGCGATGCTGGCGCTCGCGCCGAGAAGCCTTCCCGCGCCGGGGCCCGCCGGTGGCAGCGTGTTTCCGGCGCAAGGCGAGCGGCGCGGGCGGGTCGCGCTGCTGCAGGGCTGCGCCCAGCAGGTGCTGGCGCCGCGCATCAACCAGGCTGCGATCAGCCTTTTGACTCGCCACGGCATCGAGGTGGTGCTGGTCAAGGACGAGCAATGCTGCGGCGCGCTCACCCATCATCTCGGGCAGGATTCCGACGCGCTGGCGCGGGCGCGCGCCAACATCACGCTGTGGAAAAAGGAGGTGGAACAAGGCGGCCTCGACGCCATCCTGATCACCGCATCGGGCTGCGGCACGGTCATCAAGGACTATGGTTTCATGCTGCGCGAGGACCGCGACTTTGCTGCCTCCGCCGCGCAGATTTCCGCGCTGGCAAAGGATGTCACCGAGTATCTCGCGGGCCTCACGCTCGCGCCATCGAGTCAGAAAGGCGACGTAACGGTGGCCTATCACTCGGCATGTTCGTTGCAACATGGGCAGAAAATCACTGGGCTTCCGAAAGAATTGCTTTCCAAGAATGGATTCGTGGTGAAAGATGTGCCCGAGAGCCATTTGTGTTGCGGTTCGGCGGGGACCTACAACATTCTCCAGCCTGACATTGCGAGCAGATTGCGCGATCGAAAGGTCGCCAATATTGCGACAGTCAAACCGGACATGATCGCTGCGGGCAATATTGGATGCATGGTTCAGATTGCCAGCGGTACGTCAGTTCCTGTGGTGCACACGATTGAGCTTCTCGATTGGGCGACGGGAGGTCCAAAGCCTGGATCGTTAACAGGATTGAATTGATCGATCGGCCTAAAGGGCATGATCTGGAAGAGCCCGCCCTGCGCCGGGGGCGCCGGATGGGGTTCGGCTCTTCACCGGGATAGACGCGAAAGTGTCCGCCTGGAGATCGTGTCTCGATACGGGATGGAGCGGGAGGACACTTCGAAGAAGTGTCGCCCCGGTCTGGCCCAGGACTCTCCAGGAGAGACTACTCGAAGCGCTCGACAGACATGGACAGCGTCAACAGGAGGACCAGATGGCGAAGAAGAGTAAGAAGGCCAAGAAGGCTAAAAAGGCCAAGAAGGCCGTAGCCGCGAAGAAGAAGTCGGCGAAGAAGGCTGCGAAGAAATCGGCCAAGAAGGCCGCGAAGAAGGGCGCAAAGAAATCCGCCAAGAAGGCTGCGAAGAAGGCCGCCAAGAAATCAAAGGCTGCCGCGCCGAAGAAGGCTGCCAAGAAGAGCGCGGCCAAGAAGCGCAAGGCCGCCGCCAAGCCCGCCGCTGCTCCGGCGATGGAGCCCGCCGCGGCGGCGCCCGAACCGGAAGCCGAAGCTGCGTCGGCGCCGAGCTGGGCGTCCCCCGAGCCGTCTAATCCTTCCTGGTCGGCGGGCTCGTCCAACGGCAGCGACCATACTTAGGCCACCCGCACCAACGTTTTCGACAGGCCGCAGCGTCCACCGCTGCGGCCTTTTCGTTAGCCCCTTCCGTCGGGTCTGGCGGCGGCCGTAGCCGCAGTTTCACGTTCAGGTTGATTCGCGAAAAGACGCCTTTCGGCCCTCCGCCGGTGTTGCTCTTTCCGGGTCGGATGTCAGCAGGACCCTGTAGGAAAGCGGGCAAAATTGTTGTGAGAATGCAACACGCGCGGAGAACATTCGCCGGAAACGGCAGAATGCCTAAAAAGGCGGCTGCTGCTTGACTTTTTTGCTTCACGAGGATGGCACCGCGGCCGCAGTGTGTGGCTGCGAAGACATTTGGTCGCAGTCGCTGATCGTTTGCCTGGGGGGCCCGGGACCGGCTGCCAAGAAGGGTAATTGGGGATCGTCATGAAGAAATTGGCTTTGTTAGCAACGGCGCTGGCAATGGTATCGGGTTCGGCTCTTGCTGCGGATCTGCACGTGAAGGCCGTCAAGGCCCCGCCGCCGGCCTTCGATCCCTGGGACATCGCCTTCGGCGCCGGGATCACCAACGACTACATCTTCCGTGGCATCACCCAGTCCAACCACAAGCCTTCGGTAAACGCCTATTTCGAGCCGCGTTTCAACGTCACCAAGGATCTTCAGCTCTATGTCGGCCTCGGCGCTGCGAGCATCTCGTTCCCGAACCGCGCGGCTGCTGAAGTCGACGCTTATGGCGGTGTCCGCTACACGATCGGCGCCTTTGCCTTCGACGTCGGCGCCTGGGGCTATCTGTATCCGGGCGGCACCTGCCAATACGGCGCAGTCAACGCATTTAATGGTGGGACGACCGATGCCGCCGGCGTTCCGCTTAGCGCCGAATGTCTGCAGAACGCGCTGGTAAACGGCAACGTTCTGAAAAAGGACGTCAGCTTCTTCGAGGTCTACGGCAAGGTGAACTACACCTTCAACGACAACTTCTCGCTGGGCGGCAACATCTACTATACGCCGAGCTTCCTCAACAGCGGCGCCGAGGGTACCTACGCCTCGATCGTCGGCAAGGCGATCGCCCCGAGCGCGTGGTTCGGCGCCAGCGGCATCGGCATGTACGTGTCGGGTGAGTTCGGCCGCCAGTGGCTGGGCACCTCGGACTCCTTCTACGGCACCGCGGTCTTCCCGAACGGCATCAACTACGCCGACTACAACACTTGGAACATCGGCATCGGCTTCACCTACAAGGTGTTCACGCTGGACTTCCGCTATTCCGACACCAACCTGTCGAAGGGTGATTGCAACGCCTTCACCAGCGACTTCTCGGCTCGTGGCAACATCAACGGCACCAACCAGGGCACCTTCCTGACCCCGATCAATCCGTCGGGCGTCGGTTCGAACTGGTGCGGCGCCGCCGGTATCGTCAAGCTGTCGGCCGACCTAACCGCGATGACCAACCTGAAGTAAGATCTTCCTGGGGAAGGCGAGGGGGCGGCAGAGCGATCTGCCGCCCTTTTCTTTTGGACGATGCCGATGAAACGGGACTGGCGGCGCGCCTTACGGAATGCGATCTCCCGCAACGACCACCGCAGTGCCGTGGCGGGCGCGGTCGCCGGTCTCGGCGGCGCGATCGCCATCGGCGTCATGGAGCTGTTTTCGTCGGTCGTGCACTACCCGCTGGCGGTGATTCCGTTCGCGACCTCCATCGTGCTGGTGATCGGATCGCCGAACGTGGAGCCGGCACAGCCGCGCGCGCTGATCGGGGGCCATGTGCTGTCGGCGCTGGTCGGGCTTACCGTGCTGAAGTTGACCGGGCCTTACGCCTGGGCCGCGGCCGCCGCCGTCGGCCTCGCCATTTTGGCGATGTACGTGACCGGCACCTTCCACCCGCCGGCCGGCATCAATCCGCTGCTGGTGGTGTCGGGCAATCTGCCCCTTCCTGCTCGCGCCGGTGCTGGCCGGCGCGCTGCTGCTGACGGCGTTCTCATACGTCTGGCATCGCACCGTCCGCCGCCAGCGCTGGCCACAGCGCTGGCTTTGAGCGGCTGTGCGGTTACGTTTCCGCCGCCTCGGTGCCCTCGAGCACGAAGCGGTCGCCGTCGCGCGTCAGCGCAACGTTGCGCTGATGGAAGGCGTCGAGCGTCGAGCGGTGACCGATCGAGACGATGGTGGTGTCAGGCAGTTTCTGCTCGATCAGGCGGTACAGCGCCTTTTCCGAGGGCTCATCGAGCGAAGCGGTGGCTTCATCGAGGAACAGATATTGCGGCGCATGCAACAGCGCGCGTGCGATGCCGAGCCGCTGCTGTTCGCCGAGCGAGAGCGTTCGATTCCAGTGCCCGTGCTCGCCGATCTGCTCGGCGAGCTTGGGCAGCCCCACCGCGCGCAGCGTGTCGGAGATCTGCTCGGCGCTGAACGCGCCCTCCTTGGCGGGATATTCGATGGCGCCCTGCAGCGATCCGACCGGAAAATACGGACGCTGCGGCAGCATCATCAACCTTGCTCCGGCCGGTACGGTGACCGAGCCGCTCCCGAACGGCCAGATGCCAGCAATGGCGCGGAACAGCGTCGATTTGCCGGAGCCCGAGGGGCCGGTCATCAGTGTGCGCTCCCCCTTGCGGAAACTGAACGTGTCCGCATTCACCAGCGGCGTGCCGCTCGGCAATCGCAGCGCCAGCTCCTTGAGGCCAATAGTGCCATCCCCCGCCTTGACGACGTGAACGCGTTCGCTGCGGCTGGCGAGTTCTTGTGCCGCGGCGATCCCCGCCTCGAAGCCGTCGAGGCGGTTGACCACGGCCTGCCACTCCGCGAGCTGGCGGTAGATGGTGATGAAGAACGACAGCGCGCCCTGCACGTTCGAAAATGCCGACGCGGTCTGCATCATGCCGCCGAGCTGGATCTTGCTCGCGAAATAGGCCGGCGCCACCAGCACGTAGGGGAAGATCACGGAAGCCTGGTTGTAGCTCGCCGTGAATGCCGTGATCTTCTTGGTCCGGTTCATGATGGCGATCCAGTTCTCCACCACGCGTCCGAAGCGAACCATGAGGCGCTCGCGCTCGGCTTGCTCGCCGTGCAAGAGCGCGATCTGTTCGGAATTTTCCCTCACGCGCACCAGGTTGAAGCGGAAGTCGGCTTCATATTGCTGCTGCCTGAAATCGATGCCGACCAGCGGCCATCCAATCAGATGGGTCAGCACGGTGCCGAGCACCGAATAGATCAGCGCGCCCCAGACGAGATAACCGGGAATGGCATATTCCTGGCCGAACAAATGCAGCGGTGCGTCGTTCGAAAGGCCCCACAGGATGGTGACAAAGGATGCGAGCGTGACGATCGAGCTCAGCAAACCGACGCCGATGTTCAGCGTGCGATCGACGAACAGCTTGACGTCGTCGGTCATGCGCTGGTCCGGGTTGTCGGCGGCATCGCCCTGAAGCTGCATCCGGTAGTGATTGGCGTGGTGCAACCACTCACCGAGATATTGCTTGGTCATCCATTGCCGCCAGCGGATCTGCAGCCATTGATTGAGATAGAGCTGATAGACCGCCAGCACGATGAAGATAGCGGCGAGCACGCTGAAATAGATGATCTCGCTGACGAACGAGTCCCAGTTTCGGTCCTGCAGCGCGTTGTAGAAGCGCAGGTTCCACTGATTGATCAGGACGTTGATGCCGACGATGGCAAGCTCAATGGCGATCACCGCGGCGAGCAGCACGCGGCCGGCCAATTTGTCCTCGGAGCTGAAGTAGGGGGCGGCGATGCGCCATACCGTGGCGAGCGTCGGGCGGATATTGTTCACAGATCACCGTCTCCGGAAAATGGGGCTTAAGGCCTTGAACAAACAGAGGAATTAAGGCCTGCGACGAAGGTTATGGAATGAGCCGTCTGCGGCGCCTTGTCGCAGGTGCCGGTGAGACACTAGCATGGCTGCGACCGTGAGGGGCGGGGCCAATCGAACTTCGCGCGGTTGTGAGCGTTGGCTGGCATTAATGCAACCAGGCCTCAGCTTGCAAGGCCGCTCCCGCACTTCGCTTCAAGCCCGCGTCCGGCCATCCACGAGTCCGCGGGCGCGCCAAAAACACATGTGGGAGGACCGCGATGATGTGGGACCAACACTATAATCCGCTCGGCAACACCGCGCTGTCGACGATCGCCGCCGCCTTGCCGGTCGTCACGCTGCTGGTGCTAATCGCCAGCGGCAAGGTCAAGGCCCATCTGGCGGCCATCGTCGCGCTTGTTGTCGCCAACATCATCACCATCGGCATCTTCACCATGCCCTGGGGCATGTCGATCCGCGCCTCGCTGCTCGGCGTCGTGGTCGGTTTCTTTCCGATCGGCTGGATTGTGCTCAACGTCATCTTCCTCTATCGCATCACGGTGGAGACCGGCCGCTTCGAGCTGTTGCAGCGCGCGATCGGCGGCGTCACCACCGACCGCCGGCTGCAGCTGCTCCTGATCGCGTTTGCCTTCGGCGCCTTCTTCGAGGGCGCATCAGGTTTCGGCACGCCGGTGGCGATAACCGGCGCCATTTTGATCGGGCTTGGCTTCTCGCCGCTCGCTGCTTCCGGCCTGTCGCTGATCGCCAACACCGCGCCGGTCGCCTATGGCGCGCTCGGCACGCCCATCCAGGGCCTCGCAACGGTCACCGGCCTCGATCCTTACGTGCTCGGCGCCATGGTCGGCCGGCAATTGCCGTTCTTCTCGCTGATCGTGCCGTTTTGGCTGATCTGGGCGTTTGCCGGCTGGCGCGGCATGATCGCGATCTGGCCCGCTGTTCTCGTCACCGGCGTTTCCTTCGCCGTCCCGCAATTCCTGATCTCGAACTTCATCAACCCGTGGATCGTCGACATCGGTGCGTCGCTGATCTCGATGGGCTGCCTGATTCTGTTTCTTCGAGTTTGGCAGCCAAGCGAGCTCTGGACCTCGCCGGAGCTGCGCGGCCACGATGAATCGGCCGCCACGATGCAGCCCGCCAAGCCGCTGGATACAACGAAGCTGACCCAGCCACAGCTCTGGAGCGCGTTATTGCCATGGATCATCGTCTGCGTCGTGATGCTGGTCTGGGGCACCGGCGCGTTCAAGGGCTGGGCCAACGCCAACTTCGCCTGGAAATACCAGGTGCCCGAGCTGCACAACATGATCAACAAGGTGCCGCCGGTCGCCGCCAAGCCGACGCCGGAAGCGGCTGTATTCGACTTCACCTGGCTGTCCTTCACCGGCACCGGAATGCTGCTCGCCGCCATCATCTCCGGCCTCTTGATGGGCTTTTCGCCGATGAAGATGGTCGCCGAATACGGCCGCACCATCAGGCTGTGCGCGATCTCGCTGATCACGATCTCGGCGATGCTGGCGATCGGCACGCTGACGCGGCTGTCCGGCGTCGACGCCACGCTCGGCCTCGCCTTTGCCGCGACCGGCGTGCTCTATCCCTTCTTCGGCACGCTGCTCGGCTGGCTCGGCGTGGCGCTGACCGGATCGGATACCGCTTCCAACGTGCTGTTCGGCAATCTGCAGAGGATCACGTCCGAGCAGCTCGGCCTGTCGCCGGTGCTGATGGCCGCCGCGAACTCCTCCGGCGGCGTGATGGGCAAGATGATCGATGCGCAATCGATCGTGGTCGCCTCCACCGCCACCAACTGGTATGGCCATGAAGGCTCGATCCTGCGCTACGTCTTCCTGCACTCCATCGTGCTGGCGTGCCTCGTCGGCGTGCTGGTGACGCTGCAGGCCTATGTCTATCCGTTCACGATGCTGGTGTTGAAATAGCGCGGCTACCAAAATCCCCGCGGCACCAGCCGCGGGGATTTGTCAGTGCGGGATTTGATCAGGTCTCGCCACCGGCGAAGATATCCTTCTTGATCACCGCATGGACGCCCCAGTTTCCATCGACCACCTGGGTGATGCCGAAGTCGACGCCAACGGTAATCAGGGAGATTGCCTCGTCTTCGGTCAGCTTCTTGGTCGTCATCAGGAACTTCCGCATCTTGCGGAACGCATCGCGCAAAGCGAGGTCGACCGACGATTTCGAGTAGATGTCCGACTGCGCCTTGTCTCCCAGTTCGGTGAGATAATTGGCGAAGCTGAAGCCGTGCACCAGCCACTCGTCCCGGGTTTCCAGCATCGGATAATCGAGCGCTTCGAGCGCCGTGCCGACGAGATCGGCCTTCTTGTGCAGGATGATCTGGAAGGTGCCGTTCAGCGAGCTTTCGATCGCGGTGCCGCACAGCTCGGAGTCGCCTTGCGAAGCGTGCGGGTCGCCGACCGACAGCAGGCCGCCTTCGACCGCGACCGGATAATACATCGTGGCGCCCTTGCCGATCCGCCAATTGTCGATGTTGCCGCCGGTATAGCTCGGCGGAATCGAATCGACGATATCGGCTTCCTTTGGCGCCAGGCCAATGACGCCGAAATGCGGGCGGATCGGAATGCGCACATTCTTCAGGATGCCGTGGTTCTCCTTGATCGTGGCGTGATCGACCGGAACGCCGGGATAGTCGATGGTCTTGTGCACGACACCCGAAGGATCGGTCTGCGGCGTCCATTGGAAATTGTACACGGCTTTCGCCCAGTTGCGTTCGCCTGATGCGTCGACCTCGTAGATCGTGATCACTTCGCGCGGCTTGGGCTCGGTCAACAGGTCCTTGTAGTGAAAGCCCCACCACGCCGCCGCGTTGCTGCCGAAAGCCTTGCCGCGATATTGCGGATTGGCACATGGCCGGGGCGTGACGTCGATGATGCGCAGTTCGATCACGTCGCCCTCCTGGGCGCCGCGCACATAGACCGGACCCGTGCAGATGTGCACGCCGAGGCCTTCGCCGGCGCCACGCCCGAACAGCGAGGCATCAATCGGTCCGGCGCCGCGCCGGTTGACGCCCTTCTTTTCCTTGGTCCACAGGAACACGCTTTCGGCGCCGGGATCGCCCTTCACCATGCGCTCGGCGTCATCATTGGCATGGTGAGTCAGCGCCTCGATGGTGATGAAGTCGCCGGAATCGATCTCGACCTGTGGTTTCAGTTTCTTGCTGAAATAACCCCAATGCACCGTTTCGGCATTTGCCGGCAAATGATGATAGGCGCGCTTGGCGGGCTGGTTCTTTTCGGCTGCGGCCGCCATCTGCGGCGTCACCAGGGAAATGCCGCCCGCGGTCATCGCGGCGGCGCCTCCGGCCGCGGCAAAGCTGGATCTTAGAAACGATCGGCGTTCGCGATCCAGCGTTTCCTTGAACTTGCGATGGTGGAGCTCGAATTCCGGACAGTTCTTGTCATCACCCGCGCACATCGTATCCTCCTCGATTTGAACGCGCATTCCGGCATGCTGATCCCATCGCAGTTCATCGCGACAGTCAAAGCGTTGCTGCATCGTGGAGTGAATGAAAAATAGCTTCTCTGCTTATTGCTTGAGCCTTGTGTGCCCAACCCGTGGGAAATGCCGCGCCGTTGCGACGTCTATCGGTTCGCGACGCCGGTGCTGGAGTCGCGGCGCCGCCGAAATCCCCGCGGGCAACGGCCCAAGGACATGTCAGAGTTTCCGGCTGTCATAGGCCCAGTGCAGCAGCGCTTGCCGCTGCCGCTTGCGGCAGAAAATATCGCCTTGCTCGCAGTTGGCCTGCAATTGGCTGATGTGGCGGCGGATCGCGGCCCAGCGCTTGATCTGCCTGGTATCCTCGTCCGGCAACCGCCGGCCGCGGTAATAGCGGCAGTACCATTGAAACCAGCCGCGCGGGTCGTCGGGGTGAATCCAGCCTTTTTTGCGCCACACCGAAAGCGGCTGGCTGGCGGCGACGCCGAAGAAGTTCACCTTGGGATCGGCGCTATCAGGCGAGAGCTTTGCCCGCGCAAACCAGCTCGCCGGAAACTCGCGCCTGCAATCGGTCATGTATTTGCCGCCGAACACGCCGAGCTGCAGCATTTCCGCCGGCGTGAGATCTGGACAGAAGTCCGGGTCGAAGTTGCGGCCGGCGGCTGCCACGAGAACGTAGCGATAGCCGCGCTGCATCCGGTCATTGACGAGGACGGTTCGCTGCTTCACCGCGGTTGGGACCCTTCTCCGATAACGGCTGGGCGGCTCAATATGCCCCCGAACAAAGAAGCCGAAGATGTTACTGATGTTCCAGGCTTCGGCCAACACGGCCGCATCGCCCCAAGTCCAGAGCACGCGGCGATCCCCATCGATGCATCGACGCGCTAGCCAATCCCGTCATTGTCCAATAGAACGGCGCGCGGCGCGGCAGGTCTGGTCTTTTCGAGAGGGTACATGGTTTCATTGCTACATACGGCTCGCGCAGGCGCCGCTTCGCTGTTGCTGATCGCAGCCGCCTTGCCGTTCAGCCCGGCATTGGCCGAGGACGACGGCTTTCCGTTCGGAAGCGAAATGCAGCTCGATGCAAACCGTCAGCCGGGCTCGAAGCGGATTCCCAATCTGGACATCGGCGATGCCGGCGAGGTCGTGCTCGAGCTCTGGTGCAAGGGCGGCAAGGGCCAGTTTTCAGTGGCCGGCAACACTGTGATCTTCGTCATGGGGGCGATGGAAAACCGGCCTTGTCCGCCGGACCGTGCGCAGCAGGACGACGAGTTGATCGCGGCCTTGAGCGCCGCGGCCACCTGGAAGCGGCAGGGCGATCTCGTGTCGTTCATCGGCGCGAAAACGCTGCGGTTTCGCATCAACACGAATTAGCGCGACCGCTCGGCTACTGCGTCGCGATCAATCCGTTGGCGGTGGCAACGATCCAGCGGTTGCCCCAGCGCACGATGGACTCGATCCGCCCGAGCCCGGGAACGGCATCGCCGCGGGCGGCCATCTTGATGCCATCGGGACCTTCGAGAACGGCGGTGCCGTCGCGCACATCGACGACAGTCCAGCCGGGAATGGTGGTCGGCCGGGTTTCCGGCGGTGCGGCCAACACCGGCTGGCGCAACGCGAGCGCCGCGGTAGCGCTCACATTGGCCTGGGAAACCGCGCTCGCAGAGGGACGCGGCAAAGGTGGCTTGGAAATGCTGCCCACAATGGCGGGCGAGTCCGCTGCCGATGCAGACTTTCGCCCGCTTTCGATCTTGCCGGGGCGTGCTTCGGCCATCCGAGGCGAGGACGCTTCATTCTGCGCGGCCGTTTCGAGGCCGAATTCACCGGCAAATTGGGGCCAGCTCAGGCCGCCGGTCCATCCCAGTCCAAAGCTGGCCGCGAGCGCGACAGCGACCAGCAGCATGTTCCGCGCGCGGGCACGCGAGGACGCGCGCACGACCAGAACATCCTCTCGACCGGAGTTCAGGAAATTCCGCAATGCCGCCGGCCCCAACCCGCCAGCCACATTCCCGGATAAGATGCTTTCAACGGTACTCGGCTCACGCTCGTACATCGGCTTAATCCAAATTTTGGTTAGCCAATGATGTTCCTCTAAGCTGAATCGAATCTTAATTTTTGCAGCGAGCGCACGGTAATTGCGTGACGTGCGGTAATTCTGGCGCGCTACTTCCACACGCTCCTGTCGGCGTCCCAGCGCTGGCCCTTGAATTCCCTCGCCAGCGCGTCGATCGCGCCATTGTCGTCCTTTGGCTCGCCGCCTTCCTCATCGCCGGTGGAATCTTCCGAGACATGCAATTTGGCGCCGGTGCCCTCATCGGCAGTCGTGATCACCGGGCTCGAGATCCACAGCATCAGCCTGTCGGTGGTGCCGGGCTTGTCCGGCGAGACCAGCGCGGTGATCTCGAGCGTTTCGGTGAGGCCGAGCGGCGGATAGATCGGACTCGGCCGCTTGAACGTCAGTTTCGCTTTCCCGGTGTTGGCGTTCCAGCTTGCCTCCGCCGGCTTGGCCGAAAGCGTTTTGGCGAGGACGCCGGAGATGGCGGATGCGATCTTGTCCTTGTTGATCTTGTCGCCGTCGCGCCATTCATTCGCGGCAAAGCGGATGGTGCGGTCCATCTCGATGGCGCCGCTGGTCCATCCTGCCGCGACCACGCCGGGCATCGATTTGATCTTCGCGATCAGCGCAGCGGCCCGCTCCGGATCGGCCGTCAGGTTGATGGTCTGCTCACCGGCGCGCAGCGCATCGCAGGAGATCGACAGGCTGGAGAGCCCGACCTCGACGGCCTCGCCCTTCAGGCTCTTGAGGAAATCCAGCGCTGCGTCGAGCTTGATCCGCACGCCGATCGCCTCCGGTGAAACCTCGGTAAAATCCTTCGGCGCCGGCGTGATGCCGTCGTCGCTGGTCTGGTTGTCCAAAAATTCCTTCTCGCTGAGATCGGAATTGTCCGTCGAGGCGACTTCGGTGACCGCCTGGCCGACCGTGATCTGGCCGCGGAACTCGAAAGTGTCCCCGGTCGGCCTGCGGGTCAGCTTGATGGTCACCGGCTGCTTGTCACCAAGGCTCTGCGTGGTGCCGGTCAGATTCTGGCCGCTCACGGCGAGATTCGCGACGAAGCGGTCCTTGCGGTCGGAACCCTTGGCGACGGGATAGCAGACGTCGAGAGTCGCCGCGGTGACGGTTTTGCCCTGGCGGGTTTCCTTCAGCACGACGTCGGCATTGCCGTCCATCAGGCCATCGATCGCGGTGAAATAGCGAGTCTCCACGGCGCCGGGCGCGGTCTTCGAGGGAAGTTTCATCTGGGCGAAGGCGGGAGAGGCCGTCGCCAGACCAAGCAGCAGAAGACAGAGCGCGCGCATGCAAGAATTCCCGAAACGATGAAATCGGAGACGTCCTACCAGCAAACCCCGATGTCTTCAGCCAAAAAGAAGGCCGCCCGGAGGCGGCCTTCGATCTGCTGGCTGGGGGGACGAGCGGGGGCCTCAGAAGCCCATGCCGCCCATTCCGCCCATGCCGCCGCCACCGCCGGGCATCGCCGGCGCCGGCTCCTTCGGCAGTTCGGCGACCATGGCTTCGGTTGTCACCAAAAGGCCGGCGACGGAGGAGGCGTCCTGCAGGGCGGTGCGCACCACCTTGGCGGGGTCGATGATGCCCTTGTCGACCATGTCGACATATTCCTCGGTCTGGGCGTCGAAGCCGAACGTCTCCGACTTGTTCTCGAGGATCTTGCCGACCACGAGCGAGCCTTCGACGCCGGCGTTTTCCGAGATCTGGCGCACCGGGGCTTCCAGCGCCTTCAGCACGATGTTGATACCGGCCTGGACGTCGGAATTGTCGTTGTTGATGCGGCCGACCGCCTTCTTGGCGCGCAGCAGCGCCACGCCGCCGCCCGGCACGATGCCTTCCTGCACGGCCGCGCGGGTCGCGTTGAGGGCATCCTCGACGCGGTCCTTCTTCTCCTTGACCTCGATTTCGGTCGCGCCGCCGACCTTGATCACGGCAACGCCGCCAGCGAGCTTGGCCAGCCGCTCCTGCAGCTTCTCGCGGTCGTAGTCCGAGGTGGTCTCCTCGATCTGCGCCTTGATCTGGGTGACGCGGGCCTCGATGTCCTTCTTCTTGCCGGCGCCCTTGACGATGGTCGTGTTCTCCTTGTCGATCACGACCTTGCCGGCGCGTCCCAGCATGTTGATGGTGACGCTTTCGAGCTTCATGCCGAGTTCCTCGGAGATCAGCTGACCGCCGGTCAGGATCGCGATGTCTTCCAGCATGGCCTTGCGGCGGTCGCCGAAGCCCGGCGCCTTGACGGCGGCGACCTTCAAACCGCCGCGCAGGCGGTTGACGACCAGCGTCGCCAGCGCCTCGCCCTCGACGTCCTCGGCGATGATCAAGAGCGGACGGCCGGACTGCACCACGGCTTCCAGCACCGGCAGCATCGCCTGCAGGCCGGACAGCTTCTTCTCGTGCAGCAGCACGAAGACGTCTTCCAGCTCGGCGGTCATCTTCTCGGCGTTGGTGATGAAGTAGGGCGACAGATAGCCGCGGTCGAACTTCATGCCCTCGACGATGTCGACCTCGGTCTCGAGCGACTTGTTCTCCTCGACAGTGATCACGCCTTCATTGCCGACCTTCTGCATCGCCTGCGCGATCATCTTGCCGATGGCGGTGTCGCCGTTGGCCGAGATGGTGCCGACCTGGGCAACTTCGGACGAGGCCGCGACCGGCTTGGCGCGCTTCTCGAGATCCTTGACCACGGCGTGTACGGCGATGTCGATGCCGCGCTTGAGGTCCATCGGGTTCATGCCGGCCGCGACCGCCTTGCCGCCTTCGCGCACGATCGCCTGCGCCAGCACGGTCGCGGTGGTGGTGCCGTCGCCGGCGGTATCGTTGGTCTTGGAGGCGACTTCGCGCAGCATCTGCGCGCCCATGTTCTCGAACTTGTCCTCGAGCTCGATCTCCTTGGCGACGGTGACGCCGTCCTTGGTGATGCGGGGTGCGCCAAAACTCTTCTCGATCACGACGTTGCGGCCCTTCGGACCGAGCGTCACCTTCACCGCGTTGGCGAGGACGTCGACGCCGCGCAGCATGCGGTCGCGGGCGTCGCCGGAAAATTTAACGTCTTTGGCAGCCATGTTGTGGGACTCCTGAAATGAATTGGATACTTGGTCGCGGTCACCGCCGGGACTCTTCCCCTCTCCCCTTGTGGGAGAGGGTGGACGCGATGCGAAGCATCGCGGACGGGTGAGGGGTCTGTCTCCGCGGATGCAGACCCCTCATCCGGCGCGCTCAGGAGCGCAAGTGCGCTCCAAAGCGCGCCACCTTCTCCCACAAGGGGAGAAGGGAAGAAGTCACTGGGCAGCGACCGCTTGGATTGATCGGCTTACGTCAGCACGCCCATGATGTCGGACTCCTTCATGATCAGGAGTTCCTCGCCGTCGAGCTTGACCTCGGTGCCCGACCATTTGCCGAATAGCACGCGGTCGCCGACCTTGAGATCGATCGGAATCAGCTTGCCGGTTTCGTCACGGCCGCCCGGGCCGACGGCGGTAACTTCGCCCTGCGACGGCTTTTCCTTGGCGGTATCGGGAATGATGATGCCGCCCTTGGTCTTCTCTTCGGCATCGATGCGCTTGACCACGACACGATCGTGCAGTGGGCGGAATTTGGATTTGGCCATGACGTCTCCTCTTGAAGTTCCTCTGGGAGGCTCGGTTTCAGATCTGCGCCATTGAAAATGGCGGATATGCCGGGTATTCGAAGCCGCCCCGGGCGGGGACAGCACGCCCCTTAGCAATCTTCGCGCTTGAGTGCTAAACGTGGGGCCGGGAAATATGGCTTGGCGCTGTTCCTGTCAAGCAAACAAGGGGGTTAAGGCCTTCTTGAGGCCGGTATAGGATGCTCCCAAAGAAACAAAATCGGTGCAGCGGCGTAATTCAACCGACGTCATTGCTCCGGCAGGCTTTTTACGATTGGCTGCTTGACGGGAGCGGCCAAGGAATTGTCGGGGGATTGCAATGATCAGCTCACGTAATGCGCGTACGGTTGCCAATCTGGCGGCCGCGTCGGCGCTGGCGGTGTTGCTTGCGGCGTGCGGCAGCATGAGCCTGCCGTCGCTGTCGTCCAATCCGGCGCCCGAGGCCGAGCCCGGCGTTGCGCCCGAAATGCCCGCGACCATCCGCGCCGACGAGATCGTCGGCCGCTGGGGCCTCGCCTCGTTCCAGAACCCGAACGACCGCGCCCGCACCGAGGCCGCGGCGCGCGGCCAGTGCAAGCAGCCCTATGTGATCGGCGCCGGCACCTCCGGCGGTGTCGTCATGCATCTGGCCGACCAGGCCACCCCGCAGGAGCTGCGCCTCAAGGGCTCGCCGGGCGGCAAGAACTATATCGGCCCGCCCGGTCCCGCCGGGGGGGAACAGGACCGCGAGATCATCTCGTTCGACGGCCGCGTGCTGATCACCCGCTTCATCGACAAGGATGCCGCCGTCCGCTACGGCAATATGGTCTATGTCCGCTGCGCCCCGCGGGCGTGAGGTCAGGCTACGCCCCTTGGCGTCATGCCCGGCGAAGGCTGGGCATCCAGTACGCCGCGGCCTCTCCGCTGAATCACTGACGTCTCTGGAATACTGGATCGTCCGCCTTCGCGGACGATGACGGTGGAGGTGAGGAAGGGCCAACAAAAAACGCCGGCATCACTGCCGGCGTTTTGTTTTGGGGCTGAAGTTAACCAGCCGATCAATTGAACATGGCGTCGATGTCATCCTGCGAGGCGTGGCCGACGTCGCCGTCGAGCTTCGGACCGTTGAGCAGCTTGGCATCGCCCTCGCGGGTGTCGACGATCGGAATGGCATGGGCCTTGATCGCGTCGACGCCCCCCCAGATGTCCATCATGGTGTAGATGTGCTGCTCGATGAACTTCATCGTGGTCATCACCTTGCTGATGCGCTGACCGGTGAGGTCCTGGAAGTTGCAGGCCTCGAAGATCGAAACGACGCGTTCCTGGATTTCTTCTGAGAGCAGCTTCTGCTGGTCGGGCGAGATGTTCTTGGAGAGCGCGGTCGCCGCCTGGTCGATCGCTTCGGTGGCTTCCAGAATCTGTTGGGTGGCCTGTTCGGTGCCGCCGACGACGGCGCCGAGTTCGCCGTTGACCTTGGCCATTTCCTGGCCGTCGAAGCTCTTGCCGTGCAGGGTGGCGATTTCGCGTTTGGTGCGGTTGATGGCGTCGTGGATCAGGTCGAGCTCGACCTTCAGCTTCTCGCACTGCTCGATCTGGGCGCGATAGGTTTCAAGCAGCGCGTGCGCATCGGCGGTCTCGCGTGCGATTTCCGACTGTACGCTGGTGGGGGCGCCGGCATGGCCGAAGCTTGCCATCTGGGCGCGGATCGCGCGCAGCTCGGCCATGATCTCTTTGTGCATCGGGCCGATCTCGCCGCCTTCTTCATGCATGACAAGGGGCGCGTCGCCCAAAATGGATTCAATACGAAAACGTTTGCGATTGACCGACATGAGATTTCCCACCCCTTCCAGTTCGAAGGTGTTGTAGACCAACGCGATTTAACGTGAGGTTCACGCGCGAAACTCGCGTGTTGGCGGCCGCATACCAACGATTAACCATGACGAGGCCGCGTTCACGCAAAATAAACGCTAGCAGGCAAATCCGCGCGCATTGCCGGGGATGGTGAATCGAAACGCCTGTTACGTTTACCAAACCGATTAGGTTTTGATTTGTATTGTTCGCATGCAGCGGCCTTTGTCGCGCCGCTGCCCTCGATCCCGTAAGTGTCGAACAGTACAGAGTACGCCGATGTCCGGAAAAATCTCTTTGGCGCTCCTCGCGGGCGCGTCTTGTCTTTGCTTTGCCGGTGAGGCCACAGCGATCGACGCCTCATCGTCACCTGAGCCGACCGTAATCTATGCCCGGCAGCCCGCGCCGCCGGTGCGCATAGCCGCCGCCGAGCGCTCCAACATGGGCGGCGGCTTCATCGAATTCCTGTTCGGCGATGCGCCGCCGCAGGGCGGCCGCTATCAGCGCGAACAGATCTATCAGCAGATGCCGGAATATGGTGGGCGGCGCACACTGTTGCCGCCGATGGATCCGCAACAGTCGATGCAGCGCGAGGAGCAGGTGCTCGATCCAGCGCAGCACCGGCTCGATCCGAAATACGAAAAGCAGGTGGTTGAATATCACGGCAAGGAAAGCCCGGGGACGATCGTGATCGATACCCCGAACAAGTTCTTGTTCCTGGTGCAGGGCGACGGCAAGGCGCTGCGCTACGGCGTCGGCGTCGGCCGCCCCGGCTTCACCTGGTCGGGCGTCAAGACGATCTCGGCGAAGAAGGAATGGCCGGCTTGGACGCCGCCGCCGGAAATGCTGGTGCGTCGTCCCGACCTGCCGCGGTACATGGAAGGCGGCCCGGACAATCCGCTCGGTGCGCGCGCGATGTATCTCGGCTCTTCGCTCTATCGCATCCACGGCTCCAACGAGCCCTGGACCATCGGCACCAACGTCTCAAGCGGCTGCATCCGGATGCGCAACGAGGACGTGATCGATCTCTACGGCCGCGTCGGTGTCGGCGCCAGGGTGGTGGTGATTTGATCTTCGTTGATATGGTTTGAAATGAAACGGCCGCCCCGATGGGGCGGCCGTTTTGATTTTCAACTCTCGCGGGCTTTACGCGTAGTCGCTGTCGCCACCATCGCCGTCAAAGCCGTCGCCATCGTGATCCATATCGTTGTCATCATCATACGACGCCGAATCGAACATGCCCTGCCGAGAGCCGTAGTCATTGTCACTGCCGCTATCGGCGCGCCGGCTCGACGAGCCGATGTCGTTGATGCCGGCGTCGCGCGCCAGGTCGCCGCCGGACTGGTCGCCCCACGGCCGGCGGTCTTCGACGCCGCCGCGGCTTGACGTGTCGCCGAACGCCTGGTGGTTGCCGCCCCCGCCCATCATCGAGCGGATGCTGTTCGCCAGAATCGATCCGCCGACCACGCCGGCCGCAGCCGCCGCCGCCGTTCCGAGGAAAGAGCCGCCACCGCCGAACGCCGACGGCTGCTGCTGCGCCCCGCCGTAAGGCTGGCCATAGGCCGGCTGGTTATACGGCGCGCCGCCTTGCGTCTGCTGCAGCACCTGCCCGGTGTTCCAGGCCGGCCGACTGCCGCCGATATCGGGTGCGCGTACATTAGGCACCGAGCCGTGCGAACCTTGAGGCTGGTTCTGTCCAAAGATCGCGTCGCGCATCGAATCGAGGAAGCCGCCGGCCTGGGTCTGCTGGCCTTGCTGACCCGCCGCCGCTTCCAGCTCCTGGATGCGCATGTCGGCGCGCTTCAGCGCTTCGTCCTGGACCAGCGCCGTTTGCACGAGTGCATAGACCGCGTTGGGGGCGGTGCGTAGCCCCTGCATGATCGCCGACATCGCCTCGGGATCGCGCTTGGCGCTCTCCAGCTTGGCGAGCCGGTCGAAAAGATCGTCAATCAGTTGGCGTTCTTGCGGTGTCATGGCCCTCTCCCTCGCGTCGTCGTCGACGCGCCGGCAAGATGTAGGGCGGGCTTTGTGTCGCAAGTAGTGGGCGGCCGGATTAAATTTTTGTATGCGACAAAACGCCGGGCGTATTTGTCGCGCCTTGTCAACTCAATGTAACTTTATTCGCCGCCAGCAATGTCGGGAATTGGTCACTGGCCAGATAGGCGTGTTCCGCCTCGCGCTGGGTGGTGAGGGGATCGAGGCTTTGCAGCGCCTCGTCGACAAAGCCAGGATGGCACATCACGAGCCCGCCATCCGGCAGCCCTTCCAGAAATTCGGCCATCAGCGCGCCGAAATCGGACACTCTCGAAAAATCATAGGCGCCGGCGAACGCCGGGTTGAACGCGATGCCGGCATCGGCGGCGCGTTTGCGAAATTGCGCGCTCAGCATGTCGAGCACCAGCGCCTTGGGCGCGCCGAGCCGCTTGGCGAGCGGCTGGCGGCGGCCGCCCTGACGCACCCAGGCGCCCGGCGCGGCGTCCTTTACGGCACGGAGAAAGCCGTCGCGCACCTGCGGGAACAGCTGCGCGTGCTGGTGGCCATCGACGAAGTCGGGCGCGCGGCCGAACAGCTCCTTGAATGCCGCTAGCTGCGCCAGCACTTCGTCCTCGATCATTTCCGGATCGAGACGCCGGAGCACGCCCGATCGCAACAGGTTCGGAAACGGCAGAAACAGGCCGCCATCGAGCGGACGGAAATGCATCGTCAGCGGACGAAACGGCGCCGTCAGCGTCGTGTGCAGGCCGATGGCGCAGCGCGGGCTCTTCGCCGCAGCCTCCTGCAAGGCGGCGACTTCAGTGCGGCCGATCGCCGGGCCCACCACCATGACAGAGGTGGCATTGAGACGGCCGCGGCCAATCAGGTCGCGAGTCGCACGGTTGACGCCCTCGGCGAGCCCGTAATCGTCGGCGCATAGCCAGATCCGGCGCAGCGCGTCGTCCTTCATTCGGCGGCGGTCCGTTCGCTGGCCGCGGCCTCGCCGTCGGCGCGCTTCTCGGTGTGCTCGGCGACGAAGTAGATCGGCCGCGCCTTCAATTCCGAGAGGATCTTGCCGATATATTCGCCGACGATGCCGATCATGATGAGCTGCACGCCGCCGATCGTCATCAAGCCGATCATCAGCGAGGGATAGCCGGGCACCTGCTTGCCGGTGGTCCAGACCTCCCAGAGAATCGTCAAGCCGAAGATGAAGGCGCTGAGTGCGAGCAGGATGCCGAGCAGGCTGGCAAAGCGCAGCGGCGCCACCGAGAACGACGTCAGTCCCTCGATCGACAGGCCGATCAGCCGGCCCGGGCTGAAGGTGGTGACGCCATGCGCGCGCGGCGCCGGCTCGTAGTCGACGCGGATCTGGCGGAAGCCGATCCAGTTCGACAGGCCCTTGAAGAAGCGGTTGCGCTCGGGAAGCTGGCGCAGCGCGGTCGCCGCGCGCGGCGACAGCAGGCGGAAGTCGCCGGCATCCTCCGGGATCTTCTGCCGCGCGCCCCAGTTGATCAGCGCGTAGAAGCTACGCACTGCAAACCGGCGCGTCGCCGATTCATTGTCACGATGCGCCTTCGCGGTATAGACGACGTCGTAGCCGTCATCGATCCAGTGCGAGACCAGCTTCTCGATCATATCAGGCGGATGCTGGCCGTCGCCGTCCATGAACAGCACCGCGCCGCGGCGGGCGTGGTCGAGCCCGGCCATCAGCGCCGCTTCCTTGCCGAAATTGCGCGACAGCGACACCACCTGGACGTCGAGGCCGTCGGCTTTGAGCGTGCGCGCAATCGCCAGCGTGTTGTCGGCGCTGCCGTCGTCGATATAGACGACCTCGGTCGCCAGCCCGTAGCGCGTCATCAGCGTGTCGGCGAGGCCGGTCAGCCGCTCGTGCAGCATCGCCAGGCCCGCCGCCTCGTTGTAGACGGGCACGACAATCGACAGGCCTTTCGCCGCGGCGCTGGCTGCGGTCGTCGTCAGGCGGGAAACGTCAGAGCCGAGCGTCATCGAACAGGTCCCAGATTATCCAACCGTATATGCTACCTGCTGGAGGCTGTCGCAACGATGAACGAAACGGCAGCCTTATTGCCGCAAGCAACCTTATTGCTGCAAGAAGGCCTCGAGCCTGGCAAACAACGGGTTTTCGCGGTCGAGCACGTAATCCAGCGAGGCGATCGAGACCGTGTCGGCGCCGTGCTCGCGCAGAAAGCTGCCGAGGGCGTAGAGGTGCATCGGCGGGCAGTGCAGCGTGAGCATCCCTGAGGAGGACGGCCCGCCGAACGGCGCCATCACGCCGAAGCGGTTGTGCGCATCGGCCAGCAGCTTGTCGTTGCAGCCGGCAAAGCGGGTGCGGACTTCGCGGAATTTGGCGGCGCGGGCCCTTGCTGCGATGTGGTCGAGGATGACGCGCGCGGTCTCTCTGGCCTCCGTCGACCAGTCGGCGTCGCGCGAGGCGACGAGATTGGCCTGGCTGCGCAGGATCACGCCGTCGTCGAGTACCTTCAGCCCGTTGGCCGCGAGCGTCGCCCCGGTCGTGGTGATGTCGACGATCAGCTCGGCGGTACCTACCGCCGGCGCGCCTTCGGTCGCCCCGGCACTCTCGATGATGCGGTAATCGACCACGCCGTGGGAAGCAAAGAAGCTGCGCGTCAGGTTGATGTATTTGGTCGCGACTCGCATCCGCCGGTTATGCTGGGCGCGGAAGCCGGTGGTGACGTCGTCGAGGTCGGCCATGGTGCGGACGTCGATCCAGGCCTGCGGCACCGCGACCACGACATTGGCGCTGCCGAAGCCGAGATTGTCGATCAAGAGCACGCGCTTGTCGGCGTCCGCGATGCTTTCGCGCAACAAATCCTCGCCGGTGACGCCGAGATGCACCATGCCGCGCGCGAGCTGCGAGGCGATCTCGCCCGCCGAGAGATAGGCGATCTCGACATTGTCGAGGCCGGCAATGGTGCCGCGATAGTCGCGTGCGCCGCGCGGTTTGGCCAGCGTGAGGCCGGCGCGCGTGAAGAACGCTTCGGCGTTGTCCTGCAAGCGGCCCTTGGAGGGAACGGCGAGAACGAAGGGAGTGGTCATGCGGCGCTCCCTTTGGCGCTGGACTGGCCGAGCTCTGTCACCGCCTCGATCCACACCGAGAAGCCGACCGCCGGGATCGGCGCGGGCGCGCCGAGCTGCGTCATCAACCCATCATAGCGTCCACCGCCCATCAGTGGCTCGACGCCGTTGCCTTTACCCTTGCCATGCAGCTCGAATTCGAAGCCGGTGTAATAATCAAGGCCGCGGCCGAACGCGGTGGAGAACCGCGTCGATCTGGTATCGACGCCGCGCGCGGCCATAAAGCCGATGCGGCTTTCGAGCTGATCAATTGCGGCGTCAAGATCCAGCTTCGCGTCGGAAGCCAGCGCGCGCAATTGCTGGACCGACTCGTTGGGATCGCCGGAGATCGCGAGAAAGCGCTTGATGATGTCGAGCGCATCGCGCGGCAACGCGCCCGCCTTCAGCGTCGATTGTTCGAGGAAGCGGTCGGCGATTTCGGCTACCGTGCGTCCGCCGACATTGGTGGTGCCGGCGATCGACATCAGGTCGGTGACGAGCGCCAGCGCCGCCTTGCGGTCGGAGCCGGCGATCGCGGCCAGCACGCCCTCATATTCGTTGCGGCCGGGCGCGGTCGAAAGCGTCAGCCGCTCGATGTCGTCCGTAAGGCTGACCTTGCGGTTGAAATCCTTGATCAGCCGCCGCCGCCACACCGGATAGAGGTCGAGCGCGTCGATGAGCGCATTGAACAGCGCGACGTCGCCAGTGCGGACGTCGACATCTTTCACGCCGAAGGCTGAGGTCGCCTCCAGCGCCAGCGCCAGCATTTCGGCGTCCGCCGCGGCGCGGTCCTGCCGGCCGAACGATTCGATGCCGGCCTGCAGAAATTCGCTGGGGCGGCCGTCGCGATAGCGGAACACCGGCCCGAGGTAGGAAAAGCCCGCAGGCTTCCCGGCACTGGCCGAAGCCAGGTAATCGCGCGCCACCGGAATGGTGAGGTCGGGGCGCAGGCACAGCTCCTCGCCCGAGGCGTCCGTGGTCAGGTAAAGGCTCTTGCGGATGTCCTCGCCAGAAAGATCGAGGAACGGCTCGGCCGGCTGCAGGATGGCCGGGTGCGCCTGGACGTAGCCGCCTTGGGCAAACGACAACAGCAGCGCGTCCGCCCAGGCGGCGGACCCGGCAGCACCAGGGGAGGCGGCGGTCGCGGTCATTTCAGGGTCCAAAATCCGGAAAAACCGGGGTTCTTAACGGTTAGTTTCGGGTTCCCCGCGGCAGTCCGGGGCCCGCTGGCGCAGCCCTTAGCATGGCCCGGCCAGCGTTTCGACAGGGATCGGGCAACTGAATTAATAGCGGGTGGCCCGGCCCGGACGCCCGGGCGGTCGCTCCGCCCACTAGCTCCGCCAATCCCCCAACGCCGCCTGCACGAGCGCCAGCGCGGCGACGCCGGCGGTGTCGGCGCGCAGGATGCGGGGCCCGAGGGACAGCCGCAGCGTGTTCGGCTGCCGTAGCAATAGCGCCCGTTCTTCCTCGGCAAACCCGCCTTCCGGGCCGATCAATATGTCGATCCCCGCGGCGGCCTGCGCCGCCTGCAGCGCCGGCACGGGAGCTCCGACATCGCTCGCCTCATCGCAGAACACCAGCAGCCGGGTGGTCTGGCGCTTGTCGAGAAAGCGGTCGAGCGCAATCGGTTCATTGACCTCGGCAAGGCTCAGAATGCCGCACTGCTCGACGGCCTCGATGACATTGGCGCGCATCCGCTCGCTGTTGACCCGCGAGACCTGGGTGTGTCGCGTCAGCACCGGCTGCAGGCGTGAGGCGCCCATCTCCACCGCCTTCTGCACCATGTAGTCGAGGCGGGCGTGTTTGAGCGGTGCGAAGACATAGGCGACGTCGGGCAGGCGGTCCTGCGGCCGGGTCTGCGCGATGATGCTCAGGCCATCTGCCCGCTTGCGGCCCTCGATCGCCGCCCGCCATTCGCCGTCACGGCCGTTGAACACCAGGATGTTGTCGCCGGCAGCGAGCCGCAGCACGTTGCCGAGATAATTGCTCTGGTTTCGTTGCAGCGCGATCTTCTCGCCTTCGCGCAATGCGGCGTCGACGAACAGGCGAGGGGCGCTAAAATCGAACTCGGGCATGGCTTTAGTTCCGTTTCCTGGGCGCTTTTAGCCTAAGGCGCTCAAATCCGGGCGCTATTTTTAACTTTCCGGGGTCATGCGCCGCGCTCCCGCCCCAATCAATGGGTTGTTAAGGCGCGGCAGGAATCGTAAAAAGCCCTCCGCAAATCTGCTTCGTTTTTTGAAGACGTTGGGCTTGCCTGGACCTCGCCGGAGAAAACCCTTGATGATCCGCCGCCTGATTGCGCCGCTGACCGCTGCCGCCATGATCGTTTCCGCGGGCCATGTGTTTGCGCAAGGTGCGTTTCCGGCGCCGTTGCCCAACCAGCAGAGCGCCTCGCCGTTTCCGCCGGTGAATGGCGCCGCGCCATCCGCCACGGTCGGCGCGCCGTCGCCGTTCCCCTCGCAAGGCGCTGCCCCGGTTTCCCAGGGATTCAGCGCGCCGCCGCCGCAGGCCAGTGGTGCAGCGGACGCCTGCATGAAGGGCTTCGTCCCGCTGCGCGAGGAAGCCGAAAAACGCGGCAAGCTGATCAAGGCCGCGAGCGACCGCAAGGCGCCGCCGGATGAGGCCTGCAAGCTGATCAAGAATTTCGGCGCCGCCGAAATGAAGATGATCAAATATGTTGAGACCAACTCGGCCAAATGCGGAATTCCGCCGCAGATCGCCGACCAGCTCCGGAACGGCCACAAGAACACCGAGAAGATGCAGACCCAGGTGTGCAACGTGGCGCAGCAGGCCGCTGCGCGCGGCCCGGCCGGACCCAGCCTCAGCGAAGTGCTCGGCTCGTCGGCGGCGATGCCGGAGGCGCAGACGGTCAAGAAGGGCGGCAGCACCTTCGATACGCTGAACGGCAACGTTCTCCAGCGATGACCCCGCTCCGATGAGCGACGTGACCGCCCGCGTTGCCGACGCCACAGGCAACTGGGTCGACACGCACGCGCCGGCCTGGTCGCGGCCTTACCTGCGGCTTTCCCGTTTCGACCGTCCGATCGGATCGTGGCTGTTGTTGATGCCGTGCTGGTGGTCAGCGGCGCTGGCCGCCGGCATCGCGCGTGACGTCTCGTCATTGCCGCTCGTCATCGTGCTGTTCTTCATCGGCGCTTTCGTCATGCGCGGTGCCGGCTGCACCTGGAACGACATCACCGACCGCGACCTCGACGCCAAGGTCGAGCGCACGCGATCGCGGCCGCTGCCGGCCGGGCAGGTCAGCGTGGCGCAGGCCTTCGCCTTCCTGGTGCTGCAGGCGCTGATCGGCCTCGCCGTGCTGTTGCAGTTCAACCGCTTCGCGATACTGACCGGCATCGCCTCGCTCGTCATCGTCGCGATCTATCCGTTCATGAAGCGCATCACCTGGTGGCCGCAGGTCGTGCTGGGCCTCGCCTTCTCCTGGGGCGCGTTGATGGGATTTGCCGTCACGCTCGGGCGCATCGACCTGACCGCGCTGGTGCTCTATGCCGGCTCGATAGCCTGGGTGATCGGCTATGACACGATCTACGCCCATCAGGACGCCGAAGATGATGCGCTGATCGGCGTCAAGTCGACCGCCCGCCTGTTCGGCGAGCGCACCCATCTTGCGCTTTCGATATTTTATCCGCTCGCGGTGGTGCTGATCGGCGCCGCCCTGGCGCTCGGCGGCGCGCGCTGGCCGGCCTGGATCGGGCTGGTGGCGTTCGCTGCGCATCTCGCCTGGCAGATCGGGCGATTGGATATCAGCAATCCCGCGCTGTGCCTGCGCCTGTTCCGGTCGAACCGCGACGCCGGGCTATTGCTGTTTGCCGGACTATTGGTTGATGCGGTGATACGCGCATAGCTCTTGAGGTACGCAAAGAGGAGCGATGCGATGTGCCCACCATCCATCAGCCAGCACGCTGAGGTGAGCGGCGTCGGCCATCATCACCGACGCGCAGCCGCCTCACATTCAGTCGTCATCCCCGCGCAGGTGGGGATCCAGTATTCCAGAGACGCCAGTGATCGAAACGATAAGCTGCGGCGTACTGGATCCCCGCCTTCGCGGGGATGACAGTCGAGTGTTACGTCAATGGCGACTAAATTCGGCGGAGAATTCAATCCCGCGCAATGATCTCGCGTTCGTCGCGGTGAACGGTCTCGATGTTGACGAGATTGCCGAGCCGGCGGCGCATCAAAAATTTCGGGCGGCGGCCGCGGATCGCGTTGTGGCGGCGGCGGCGGGCAGCCGGTTCGCGATCGTCATCTTCCGTCAGCAGCGGCAGTGCGAGGATGTCGCTCCACATCTGCCAGGCAGTGGCGATTTCCTCGTGGTCGGAGCTGACACAAAGCGGAATATTCAGCGCGGGGTCGCGGTGCGCCATCACCAGCATCTGCGCCTCGTCATCGAGGCCGCGCAAGGCAACGCCGAGAAAGTCGCTGACGCGGACGTTGATCGCCATCCGCATGCCGAGCACGGCCCGGTGCAGCACGACGCGTTCGCGATGAAGCTCGATTTTCCGCACGCCACCGTCTGCGCGGGTGTCGTGCGCATGGAAGCTGAGCGGCAGAGAAAGAGGGTCGAGCCGCATTGCGCGGCTCGACCCGGCGGGATTGATCCCGCTTGTTGCTGTTTGACGCCTCACGGCTTTCATCTCCCCGCCGGGATTATGTTCCCGGTCGATACGCGAGACCTTAGCCGAGTGATTTCCGTTTCGCCTTAAAAAGCCTGGTTAAGGAGACGTCACCCGCCCTCCATCTGCCCGCATGATTGACAAGACCTTGGCGCGCATGATTGACGAGACCTTGCGCAAATGCCGAAATTGTTTGGCATTTGGCATCGCAAAATGCTTGAAATCCCTGTGAATCAGGCACATCTGAAGGCCTCGTCGATTTGCGTTCCCGCTCCCCTCAATGTCAGGGATTTTGTTTGTGAACTCTTCACCATCCACGACGTCATCGCCGTCAAAGGCCCCCGACACTTCCGACCTGTTCGATCAATCGGCGCTGTCGACGCTGGCGCAGCGCCTGGTCGAGGCCGCGAGGCGTGCCGGCGCTGATGCGGCCGATGCGGTTGCGGTGCGCGGCGTCTCGCAAGCAGTCGAGGTGCGCGACGGCCGGGTCGAGGAATCCGAGCGGTCGGAAGGCGACGATGTCGGCCTGCGGGTGCTGGTCGGCCAGCGCCAGGCGGTGGTCTCGACCAACGACATCTCCGGCGACGGCATCGCCAAGCTCGCCGAGCGGGCGGTCGCGATGGCCCGCGTCGCGCCTGACGATAAATATGTCGGCCTCGCCGATCCCTCGCTACTGGCGCGCGAGTTCGCCGATCTCGACGTGCTCGACCGCACCGTGCCTGATACAGCCGAACTGGAACGCCGCGCCTGCGAGGCGGAAGCCGCGGGCCTTGCGGTCAAGGGCGTGACAAAATCGGGTGGCGCATCCGCCTCGAGCGGCATCGGCGGCATGGTGCTGGTGACTTCGACCGGCTTCCACGGTTCCTATCTGCGCTCCAGCCACGGCATCTCGATGACCGCGATCTCGGGCGAAGGCACCGGCATGGAGCGCGATTACGATTTCACCTCCGCGCCGCACGCCTCCGACCTCGATTCGGCGGAAAGCGTCGGCCGCCGGGCAGGGGAGCGCACCGTGGCGCGCGCCAATCCGCGCAAGGTCGAAACCTGCAAGGTGCCGGTGGTGTACGATCCCCGTGTTGCCGGTTCGCTGGTCGGCCATCTCGTCAGTGCCATCAACGGCGCCTCGATCGCGCGCAAGACCAGCTTTCTGAAAGACCGAATGGGCGAGCAGCTATTCGCCAACGACATCCGCATCATCGACGATCCGCTTCGCGTGCGCGGCCTGCGCTCGCAGACCTTCGATGCCGAGGGCGTCAAGGTAAAGAAGCTTGCGCTGATCGATGAAGGCGTGTTGACCACGTGGCTGCTTGACTGCGCCACCGCGCGCGAGCTCGGACTTGTCACTACCGGGCATGCCCATCGCGGCGTCTCGTCCTCGCCGTCGCCGGGATCATATAATCTGCATCTGGAGCCCGGCGCGATGACGCCGAAGGAACTGATCTCCGACATCAAGCAGGGCTTTTACGTCACCGACTTGATCGGCTCCGGCGTCAATAGCGTCACCGGCGATTACAGCCGCGGCGCTTCCGGGTTCTGGATTGAGAACGGCGAGATCACCTATCCCGTTAGCGAAGTGACGATCGCAGGGCATTTGCTGGCGATGTTCAAATCGCTGGTTCCAGCCAACAACCTGGAGTTCCGCTACGGCGTCAACGCGCCGACGCTGCGCATCGAGGGCCTGACGCTTGGCGGACGCTGATACCGCCGAAAAGATCTGGACGCGCGACGCGGCGCTGCTGCGCGATACCGTGCACGAGGCCGGCGCGCTGGCGCTGTCGCTGTTTCGCACCGACCTAAAGAACTGGACCAAGGGCGCTTCGTCGCCCGTCTCCGAGGCCGACATTGCGGTCAACGACCTCGTCGAGCGGCGGCTGCGGGGGGCGACGCCGGAATATGGCTGGCTGTCGGAGGAGAGCGTCGACGACGATTCCCGTCTCGGCAAGAAGCTATGCTGGATCGTCGATCCGATCGACGGCACCCGGGCCTATCTGGGCCACCGCGAGGACTGGTGCGTGAGCGTGGCGCTGGTTGCGGGGTCGACGCCGGTGCTGGCAGCGGTGTTTGCCCCGGTCAGCGACGAATTCTTCTTCGCAATACGCGGCAAGGGTACCACCCATAACGAAAAGCCGGTGCGTGCCACCGCGGGCACGGAGCTCGATTTTTCCCGCATGGCCGGCCCGAAACCGCTGGTGCAGCGGCTGAGCACCTCGCCAGGCGACATCACGCTGCATCCGCGAATCGGATCGCTGGCGCTCCGGCTCTGCCGGGTCGCGGATGGCAGCCTCGATGCCGCTTTTGCAGGCGGCCAGAGCCGCGACTGGGATCTTGCCGCAGCGAATTTGATCGTGCAGGAAGCGAATGGTAGAATGACCGCGCTCTCGGGGGATGCGATTGAGTACAATCGCCGGGAGGTAGTGCACGGGGTGTTGGTGGCAGCGGGGCAGGATCGGCATGCGCGCATTGTCGAGCATTTCCGGGATCATCGGTTGCCCTGATTAGGTCGAAATCCGTGTCACAAATCATCCCGTTCATCCCGCGATTGATCGTATCGCTCTTGCTTGCCGGGCATTTCGTTAGGAAAGACCATCATGCCAGATAATGCCCCGCAGCAATTGCTGCATCTCGTCATCGGCGGCGAGCTGACCGATCTCGAGCACGTCACGTTCAAGGACCTCGACCAGGTCGACATCGTCGGCGTCTATCCCAACTACGCATCTGCGCTCGCGGCCTGGAAGGCGAAGGCGCAGCAGACCGTCGACAACGCCCACATGCGCTACTTCGTGGTTCACCTCCACCGGTTGCTCGACCCGGGCCAAGACACGAAGTAATCCAGTTGAAACGTCTCCTTCGCGATTTGCTGCGCAGCACCTTCGTTCAGCGCGCGCTGGGTGTGCTTGCGGCCGAGTATCTGCGGCTGGTCTGGCTGACCAATCGCTTCAGCTATGAGCCACCCGATGTCTATGCGCAGGTCGAGCCGGAAATGCCGGCGATCTTCGCGTTCTGGCACGGCCAGCATTTCATGACGCCGTTCATCAAGACGAAGGAGAGCCACCGCGCCAAGGTGCTGATCTCGCGGCACCGCGACGGCGAATTCAATGCGATTGCCGCCGAGCGGCTCGGCATTGGAACCATCCGCGGCTCCGGCGATCATGGCGGGGCGTTTCACCGCAAGGGCGGCGTCGGCGCCTTTCGCGAGATGCTGCAGGCGCTTGAGGACGGCTGGAACGTCGCAACGACGGCCGACGTGCCGAAGCGCGCGCGGGTCACAGGTCTCGGCGTCATCATGCTGGCGCGCGAGTCGGGGCGACCGATCATGCCGTTTGCGATGGTGACCTCCAGATTCATCCGGTTGAAGAACTGGGACTCTACCACCATCAATTTGCCATTTGGGCGCGGTGCGCTGGTCGGCATTGAACATATATTCGTACCGCCCGACGCCGACGCCGAAACTATGGAAAAGCTGCGGCTTAAGGTAGAAGCATTACTGAACGAAGCGACTCGCCGCGCCTATGCGGCGGTCGGGCGTCCGGAGGCCGCTCTTGGCTAATTCGCTGCCCATGACGTTGCGCGTCTACCGGAAACTGTCGTCCGCGATGGTGCCGTTGTCGCCTGCGGTGATCAGTCGGCGGCTGAAACTCGGCAAGGAAGATCCCGCAAGGATCGGCGAGCGCCGCGGCCTCAGCGCCGACGTGCGTCCTGCGGGTCCCCTGGTGTGGATTCACGGCGCCAGCGTCGGCGAAGTGCTGGCGGCGGCGGCGCTGATCGAACGGCTGCGGGCGCTCAATCTGCGCATCCTTCTGACCTCGGGCACGGTGACGTCGGCTGCGATCGTCGCCAAGCGGTTCCCGCCTGATGTCATCCACCAATATGTGCCTTACGACTCGCCGCGTTACGTCGCGCGTTTCCTAGATCACTGGCGGCCCTCGCTCGCGCTGTTCATCGAATCGGACCTGTGGCCGAACCTGATCCTGTCGAGCGCCGCGCGGCGGCTGCCAATGGTGCTGATCAACGGACGAATGTCGCAGCGCTCGTTCCCGCGCTGGCAGCGGGTCCAGGGGACCATCGCGGCGCTGCTCGACAAATTCGACGTTTGCCTGGCCCAGTCGAAGACCGACGCGGAGCGGTTCAGGGCGCTCGGCTGCCCCAATGTGGTGGTCACGGGAAACCTCAAGCTCGACGTTCCCGCGCCGCCGGCCGACGGCAACAAGCTCGATATGCTGATGTCGATGACGCGCGGCCGCCCGGTCGTGGTCGCGGCCTCGACGCATCCCGGCGAAGAAGAGATCCTGACCGAGACCCACCGGACGCTCTCCGGATTCTTTCCGGGGCTTCTGACCGTGATCGTGCCGCGGCATCCCGACCGCGGCGAGGCCATCGCCCACATGATCGCCGCCGCCGGTCTCAATCCCAGCCTGCGCTCGCGCGAGGAATTGCCGACCGCCACGACCGACATCTACGTCGCGGACACCATGGGCGAACTCGGGCTGTTCTACCGCCTTGCGCCGATCGTGTTCATGGGCGGTTCGCTGGTCGAACATGGCGGGCAAAACCCGATCGAGGCAATCAAGCTCGGCGCGTCAGTCGTTCACGGGCCGCACGTCTTCAACTTCACAGACGTCTATGAGGCGCTCGATTCGGCCGGCGGCGCGCGGCGGGCCGCGACGCAGGAAGCGCTGGTAAAACAGTTCGGTCAGATGCTCGCCGATCCCAGGGCGCGCGAGGCCGTGTTCACCGCCTCCGAACGCGTGGTCGGACAACTCGGCGGCGCGCTGGAGCGGACGCTCTCCGCGCTCGAGCCCTATCTGTTGCAATTGCGGATCGAGATGGGAGCCGCCAATGCGTGAGCCGGGCTTCTGGCACGGCCCCGCTTCGCTCAACTCGCATCTATTGAAACCGCTCGGCGCGCTCTATGGCGCCATCGCCGCCAGGCGCTTGCAGCGCAGGGGATTGAACGCCGGCATTCCCGTTATCTGCGTCGGCAATTATCACGTCGGCGGCGCCGGCAAGACGCCGACCGTGCTGGCGCTGGCAAAACTGCTGCGCGAGCTTGGCGAGACGCCGGTCGTGCTCAGCCGCGGCTATGGCGGCGCATTGCGCGGGCCGGTCAGGGTCGATCCCGGCAGGCACAGGGCTTCCGATGTCGGCGACGAACCCTTGATGCTGGCGGCCCATTTGCCGGTGGTCGTCTCGCGCAAGCGCGCCGAAGGCGTGCCGCTGGCGCGATCGCAGGGCGCGACCGCGATCCTGATGGACGACGGCTTCCAAAGTCCTGCGATCGTCAAGGATGCGTCCCTGATCGTGATCGACAGCGAGCGCGGGATTGGCAATGGGCTGGTATTACCGGCGGGCCCGTTGCGCGCGCCGCTGCGGCCGCAACTGGCGCGCACCGATGCGCTGATCGTCGTCGGCGACGGCACCGCTGCGGCGGCGGTGGCGGCCGAGATTGCAGCTCACGGCAAGCCCGTGTTGCGCGCACGTCTGAAGCCCGATGAAGCGCAGGTCGCTGCACTGCGCGGCCAGCGCGTGCTGGCCTTCGCCGGCATCGGCGACCCCGTGCGTTTCTTTAACACGCTGCGTATCAGCGGGATCGAAGTCGCCAAGGAGCAGGCGTTCGCCGATCATCATCCGTATTCGCAGGCCGAGATCGAAGGCCTGGTTACCGAAGCCAAACGCGACGGGCTGACTCTAGTCGCGACGGAAAAGGATCTGGCGCGGCTGCGTGACGGGGCGCAGCAAATCGTGCCATTTGCGGTGACGCTGGAGTTCGATGAGCCGGCGCTGCTGCGCAAGTTCGTCGCCGACCGCTTATTCAAGGCGCGCGAGAGGAAATGATCGTAGCCCGGTTGAGCGGGAGCGACACCCGAGGCCGCTGTCACCTTCATTCCCGGACGTCGCTTCGCTCATCCGGGCTTACGGAATGGAGCTAATCCTACGACTTCAGCGCGCCGGGAAAATGCCGCTGCAGCACCGCGCTCGGGACCGAATAGGCCTCCTGCAAATCGACGCTCCAATACTTCAATTCGTCGAGCGGAATCCGCACGTCGGTGATGGCGCAGCGCACATAGGTTCCCGGCGAGATCACGCGGAAATCGCCATCGAGATACTGCACCTGCGCTTCGCCATGGCCCGAGGGACCGAACTTGTTGAGCACCGTCAAATTCTCCGATCGGCCGTCCTGCGCGAACTTGGCCTTAAGGTGTATTTTCAAAAATTCGATCTATCATAAATAGGTCGTACTGTCCGCCCCGAAACCACCGACTTGTGATGATTTTGTGCCAGGTCGCATGATAGCCTTAAATTCACTGTGCCCGCGGTGCCACAACAATCTGGCCCAAACATGCGTTTCTTGTCGGTAGCGCTATCCCTGACGCTCCTCGCGGTGCCCTGCGCGGCGGGTGCTGCGCCGTTGTCGGCGCCCCTGCAGGTCGATATTCCAGAGGTCAGCCTGACCTTGCATGCGCAGCTCTACAAGCCCGAAGGTCTGGGTCCGTTTCCCACCGTCATTGCCCTTCACGGCTGCGGTGGATTGGGTGGGCAATCAGAGCCGGTGCTGCTGCGTTATCGTGACTGGGCGGAACAGCTGTTGAAATCCGGCCACGCGGTGCTACTGCCGGACAGCTATGGTTCGCGTGAACTCGGGCCGCAATGCCGCGTCAACACGAAGGAGCGCCGCGTGCTAGCCCGCCGCGAGCGGGTGGCCGATGTCAATGCGTCGCGGCAATGGCTGCTGCAGCAGCCCTGGGTCGCGCGGGACCGCATCAGCCTGATCGGATGGGCCAACGGCGCCAGCGCGCTGCTCTGGGCGGTGCGGCCGCAATCGCTATCGCGCAGCACCGAACCGGACTTCCGCTCGGCTATCGCATTCTACCCCGATTGCCGCATCTCGTCCGGCCTCGGCTGGAGCACGCGCGTGCCGACGCTGTTGTTGATCGGCGCCAAGGACGACGTCAGCTCGCCGTCGGCCTGCCGCCAGGTGGTGGATGGCGCGCGAGGCCGCAGCGCGCTGGCGCGGATCATCGTCTATCCCGGCGCAGCCCACGACTTTGATCGCGCCAACCTTCCGCTGCGGGCGATCGCCGGCGCAGACGCCAGCCTGCCTGAACGCGGTCACATCGGCACCGATGCGGATGCGCGCAAGGATGCGCAGGAACGCGTCACCGAGTGGCTGGCGCGCTAGCTTGGCCTGTCAGCGTGGCGGAGCCATGCTGTCAGGAGCAAAGTCGGTCGGCAGGCCATCGATGCTCTTCATGTTCTTCAGACGCCAGTATTTTCGCAGATTGTCGACGCCCTGCGCCGTCCAGTAGCGCACGAGGCTGCCACGCTCCTGCTTGTAGGCGAACAGCGGCACGCCCATGCCGCATGACGTCTGCACGAGGTCAATCGAGAGCCGTACGATCTGGCGCGCCCCGGCAACTTCCTCGAACCTTGGAATGAGATCGGCGTACTCCGGCGTGCCGCGCATGAGCGATCGGCCCTGGCCATAGAGCCGCAGGATCATCGGAGCGCCATCGAAGGCGCAAAACATGATGGTCAACCGCTTGTCGTCAGAGGCGATCAGATGCGCACGGGTCTCGCTGCCGCTGCCAGTGCAATCGAGGTAGGCGACGTCAGTCTCTCCGAGCACCCGGAATGACGACAGGCCCTTGGGAGAGACGTTGATGCGTCCCTTCGGCGGGGCGCTGGCGACGAAGAATATCTGCTGCCGCTCGATGAAAGCCCGGTGCTCCGGTTCGATCCTCGCGAATTGCTTGCCCATCCCCATCCATCCTTTTTGCAGCGACGAAGTCGAGATAGAACTAGCCGAGCGTAGGTACCGGTTTAAGAATACACTTTATACTGGTATAAAGATCACCATGATGGGACAAGACCCGCTCGCTCCGGCCCTCTCGCTCAGCGCGTTCCTGCGCGCGCTCCGGGAGCGCCAGTCTCCGGCAGAATTCGGCCTCGCTGCCGGACCACGACGGCGCACGCCCGGCCTCCGCCGTGAGGAGGTCGCCCAGCTCTGCGGATTGAGCGTCACCTGGTACACGTGGATCGAGCAGGGCCGCGATGTGTCTGTCTCTGCTTCGGCCCTTGCGCGCCTCGCACACGGATTGCGCCTGTCGCGCGCCGAGCGCAGCTATCTGTTTGAAGTTGCGCGCAAGCGCGATCCCGAGCGGCCGGGCAACAGGGATGATCCACCTGAGGGCGTGTTGGCCTGCGTCGATGCGATCGATGGTCCCGCTTACATACTCGATCGCACATGGGGCGCGCGTCGTTGGAACGCGAAAGCGTCCCGACTGTTCGCAGGATGGCTCGATGCCGACGGCGAAAAAAACCTGCTGCGCTACATCTTCCTCAGGCCCGAGGCTCGAACGCTGATCCTTGACTGGACCTCCCGTGCGCACCGCGTCGTCGCGGAGTTCCGCGCTGCGGCGACAGGCTACTCCGACGATCCGGATATTCGCCGGCTCGTCGACGAATTGAGAATTGGAAGCCCTCACTTCGAGCGCTGCTGGGAGACACAGGGGGTTTTGGCACGCGAAGGCGGCGAACGCGCGTTCAATCATCCGACCATGGGACTGCTGCACTATCAGCAGGTGTCGCTGTCACTCGCGGGCTGGCCCGACTATCGACTGACGATGCTTCTCTCTGCACCGAGCGTACGCAGTTGATGACCGGTACCGGGCCAAACCCGCCGCTCGCGTAACGAAGAGTGAAGTCCGCGTCCTAGAACAGGCTTCCCTGATCGACCGGCTTGGCGGCGCGCTTCGGCGCTGCGGCCGGCTTGGCGTCGCGCGAGGCCGGTTTGGCAGGGCTCGCGGTTGCGGCCGGGCGGTCCGCATCGGCGGTAGCGCCGACATTGCCGTCTGCGAATTCGATCGACAGACGCGCGCTCGGTCCGACCGCGCTCGCCGCATGAACGGCGTGGCCATGCTCGTCGCGCACCAGCGCAAAGCCACGGGCGAGCACGCCGCGATAGGACAGCGCCGACAACAACTGACCGCTATGGGCGACGCGGGCGTCGCTTCGCTGCAGGGTGGTCACCAGCGCGCGGCGGGCGCGTTCGGCCAGCCGCAGCACGCGTTCGCGCTCGCGCGCAATGGCGTTGCGCTGCGCCTGCGCGTTGGAAAGCTTTGAAGCCTTGAGCCTGACCTCGAGCCCCATGAAGCGCTCGCGCCGGTGGCGCAGCAGCGCACGGGCGGAGAGGCGGATGCGTTCGCCCGACACGGTGAGGCGATGATTGGCCTGCGCGACCTGCCCGTGCAGCACCTTGAGCGTCAGCCCGGCGCTCAATTGCGAGAACCGGCGGTGATGGGCGTGGGTATTGGCTTTCAAGCCGCGGGGCAGGGCGGCGCCGAGATGATCCAGCCGTTGCCGCGGGATCGCCAGCAGTTCGCTCAGGCTCGGCAGCGCGCGGGCCGCGGCGCGCAGTTCGTTGCGGCGGCTCTCCTGGCCGCGTTGCCAGCACAGCATCGTGCGTCGTGCGAGGCTCTCGACCTCGGCGAACAATTCGCTGCGCACCGGAACCGCCATTTCGGCCGCTGCCGTCGGCGTCGGCGCGCGTTTGTCGGCGGCGAAATCGATCAGCGTGATATCGGTCTCGTGGCCGACGGCTGATATCAGCGGGATCATGCTGTCGGCGGCAGCGCGAACCACGATCTCCTCGTTGAACGACCACAGATCCTCCAGCGAGCCCCCGCCGCGCGCGACGATCAACAGATCGGGGCGCGGGATGCGGCCGCTTTCGGGCAGCGCATTGAAGCCGCGGATGGCGGCGGCGACCTGGTCGGCCGAACCTTCGCCCTGCACCTTCACCGGCCACACCAGCACGCGGCGGGGAAATCGGTCCTGCAGGCGGTGCAGGATGTCGCGGATCACGGCGCCGGTCGGCGAGGTGACGACGCCGATCACTTCCGGCAGCCACGGCAGCAGCTGCTTGCGTGCTTCGTCGAACAGGCCTTCGGCGGCAAGCTTCTTCTTGCGCTCCTCCATCAGCGCCATCAGCGCGCCGATGCCGGCGGGTTCGAGCTGGTCGATGACGATCTGGTACTTCGAAGAGTTCGGATAGGTCGTGAGCTTGCCGGTGGCGATGACCTCAAGCCCCTCCTGCGGCTTGAAGCGCATCCGGGCGTGAACGAATTTCCAGATCACGGCCTCGATCTTGGCGCTCTCGTCCTTGAGCGCGAAATAGCAGTGACCCGAGGAGTGCGGCCCCCGGAAGCCGGAGATCTCGCCGCGGACGCGGACATGGCCAAAGCGGTCCTCCACCGTCCGCTTGAGGGCGGAGGAGAGCTCGGAGACGGTGAATTCGGGCGCGTTGGCAAGCGGTTCGGCGGGCATCACAAATCGATTCGGGTGTTTGAGCTTTGTTCGCAAATTAAGGATTTCAGCCGCCCGCGCCAGCCGGCTTGCCTTGCCGAGAACTCTGTAATATAGAGTTCTCTATCTGAAATGAGAGATGAGGGTTTAGTTCGTGTTGGATCGGCTGGTGCGGGGCGGCCTGATCGTCCTGAGGTGGGCGCTGTGCGCGGTAGGCTCGTTGGCGCTGGTCGTGCTGGCGATGCTGGCGTGGCCGCTCCAGCGACCGCCGGAGCTGCAGTCGATCTCGGAGACGGTGCGGAGGATCGACCGCAGCTCCATGCCGGGCCTGCAGCGTTTCTCCGCTCGCGACGGAACCGAGCTCGCCTATCGCCACTATCCGGCGCGTGGACCGAGCAGCGGCCGAATCGCGATTCTCGTCCACGGCTCGTCCGGTTCGAGCGTCGCGGTACATGCGCTGGCTGATGGGCTCGCCGCGCGCGGGGTGGCCACTTGGGTGCCCGATATCCGCGGCCACGGCGGCTCCGGCACGCGCGGCGATATCGGCTATTTCGGTCAACTCGACGACGATCTCGCCGACCTTGTGGCGCTAGTCCGCAAGACCGCTCCATCAGAGCCGGTGACCCTGCTCGGCCATTCCTCCGGGGGCGCCTTCGCGCTGCGCGCGGCTGGCGCGCCGATGCAGAATCTGTTCGCGCGCACCGTGCTGATCGCGCCCTATCTCGGCTATGACGCGCCGGTCAATCGTCCGAAGGCCGGCGGCTGGGTCAATGCCGACATTCCGCGTCTTATCGCACTCGCGGCGCTGCGACGGCTTGGAGTCGATTGCTGCGAGGCCCTGCCGGTGCTGGCCTTCGCCGTACCGCCGAATTCCGAGCGATTCGTGGCGACGACCTATTCGTTCCGCCTGATGCGCAATTTCACGACGCGCGGCTATCGCACCGACCTTATCGCTGCGACGCGGCCGGTCACGATCTTCGCCGGCGCCGATGACGAATTGATGCTCGCGGGCAAATATGCCGAAACCGTGCATGCGGTGGCGCCCTCGGTCGACGTCAAGGTGATCGACGGCATCAACCACATGGCCATTGTGTCGGCACCGAAGGCAATCTCGGTGATTGCCGATGATGTCGCCACGCGCGGCGCGACGGGGAGTGGATCATGATCGCGCATTTAACGCTTCCGGGCGCAATCCACGCGGTATTGGCGCTGCTGTGCATCGCTGCCGGTTTCATCCAGTTCCTGCGTCCCAAGCGCGGTGCGGGCCATCGGGCGCGCGGCTATTTCTACGTTTACGCCATGCTGGTATCCGACGGCACAACGTTGCTGGTCTACCGATTCACCGGCCACTTCAACCCGTTCCATGTCGCCGCGATCGTGAACTTCACCTTAATTGTACTGGCGATCGTTCCGCTGTTGCGGACGCCGCGGCCGCCAAATTGGCGAACGACCCACTACTACTTCATCGCCTGGTCCTATGTGTCACCGATGTCTGCGTTGGCAATCAACATCGTGGCGCGGCTGTTGCCGCTGACGACGCGGGAGCAGATCGGATTGATGGCGCTGGCCGTGTCGGTCGTGACGATGACGATCGCGTATATCCTGATCGCGAAGTATCGTCCGCTACCGGAAGTGCCAACGGTTTCCACTGAGCTGGCCGGACAAAGCGGAGCGCGATCATGATCGACAGCCAGCAGGCCAGCGCAGCGCTGGACGATATCAACGATGTGGTGAAGCGGGTCCGCCAATCGCGAATCTATCAGATCGCCAGTCTCATTATCATCGTTTGGGGCGTGGTGCTGTTTGCGGCCTACATCGCCGTCTACACCTGGCCGCGTCAGGGCTATATGATCTGGACAGTCTTCAATCTCCTCGGCGTCGTGATCACCACCACGATGGGCGTCTTCATCAATCGCCGCTCTGGCACCCCTCGCTTCCCGATCCGAGGATTGACTACGTTCCTGCTGATCGTCGCATTTGGCGTCTTCTGCTCGGTCGTGCTCGGTCATTTCGGCCCGCGCCAGATGACCGTGTTCTGGGCGCTCTACGGAATGTTGTTCTATGCGATTGCAGGCCTGTGGTTCGGCTACGCCTTCGTCGTGATTGCGATCTGCACGAGTGCCCTGGCGCTGCTCGGCTACTACTATGCCGGTGCCGCCTATTTATTGTGGATGGCGGTGGCGCATGGCGGGGGGTTGATTGCCGGCGGCCTCTGGATGCGTCGGATCTGAAGAGATGGCAGAACTCGACGACATCATTCATCAGCCCTTGCGGCTGAAGATCATGGCAGCGCTGAACGCCTTGCCGGGCCCGGTCGGGCTCGAATTCGTGCGGCTGAAGAAGCTGACCGGCGCCACCGACGGCAATCTCGGTGCCCATATCGAGACCCTGTCGAAGGCGGGCTATGTTACCGTGGAAAAGGCCTTTGTCGGCAAGAAGCCGCAGACCACGGTAACTGCGACCGCCGCCGGTCGGGCCGCTTTCGCGCGCCACGTCGCGACGCTGCAAGAGATCATCGCCGCTTCCGGTGCGAAATAGTCGCTGTCATTCCGGGGCGATGCGGAACATCGAACCCGGAATCTCGAGCTTATTTACGCTAACGCAAAACAACCGCGAGATTCCGGGCTCGGCGCTTCGCGCCCCCGGAATGGCGGCTGTTGATATCCCCTTGCGGCGAGGGGGCGTTTTGTGCGACCGAAACCGGCATCTCATCCCCGCATCTGGCTCCAGTCATGAACATTCTCCTGCTCGGTTCCGGCGGCCGCGAACACGCTCTCGCATGGAAGATCGCCGCTTCCCCGCTGCTCACCAAATTGTGGTGCGCTCCCGGCAATGCCGGCATGGCCCGCGAGGCCGAATGCGTGGCGCTCGATGCCGCCAATCATCCCGCGGTGATTGAGTTCTGCAAGCACAACGCCGTTGATCTCGTCGTGGTCGGCCCGGAAACGCCGCTGGTCGCGGGCATTGTCGACGATCTCGCCGCGGCCGGGATCAAGGCGTTCGGGCCGAGCAAATTGGCCGCTCAACTCGAGGGCTCGAAGGGATTTACCAAGGATCTCTGTAGCGAGTTCAATATTCCGACGGGGACCTACCGGCGCTTTGATAATGCCGGCGACGCGCTGGCTTACGTACGCGCCCAGGGGGCGCCGATCGTGGTCAAGGCCGACGGGCTAGCGGCGGGCAAGGGCGTCGTGGTGGCGAAGACGCTGGCTGAAGCCGAAGCTGCTGTTGCCATGATGTTCGACGGCAAGTTCGGCGGCGCCGGCGCCGAGGTCGTGATCGAGGAATGCCTCCTCGGCCGCGAGATCAGTTTCTTCGCGCTGTGCGACGGCGAAACCGCTATCCCGCTCGCCTCGGCGCAGGACCATAAGCGCGTGTTCGATCATGACGAGGGGCCGAACACCGGCGGCATGGGCGCCTATTCGCCGACGCCGTTCGTGACGGCTGAAATTCATGATCAGATCATGTCGCGGATCATCCTGCCGACGATCGCCGGCATGAAGCAGCGCGGCACGCCGTTCAAAGGCGTGCTCTATGCCGGCGTGATGCTGACCGAGCAGGGACCAAAACTGTTCGAATACAACGTCCGCTTCGGCGATCCCGAGTGCCAGGTGCACATGCTGCGGATGATGTCCGACATCGTGCCGGCGCTTCTGGCGTCGTGCGACGGGCAATTGAAGCATTTTGATCTGCGTTGGTTCCCCGATCCGGCGCTGACAGTGGTGATGGCGGCGAAGGGCTATCCCGGCGACTACAAGAAGGGCACGCCCATCGAAGGCCTCGATGATGCCGCCAGGATCGAGGGTGTCGAAATCTTCCATGCCGGCACGGCGGCAAAGGATGGCGGCATCGTCGCCAATGGCGGCCGCGTGCTGAATGTGTGCGCGATGGGCAAGACGGTGACGGAGGCGAGGGAGCGTGCGTACCAGGCCGTCGATCGCATCAAATGGGCGGATGGTTTTTGCCGGCGTGACATCGCGTGGCAGGCGGTGGAGGCGGAGAGGGGTTAGGCGCACGCACGCGCCGCTATTCCCGCTCGCGATGCCAGGGCCGCCGCAGCGCCTGTTGTTCACCGCGGCACTGGTGTTTACTGGATTATCCGCTGGAGCCTGTCATCGGGCGGCCATTTGGCCGGCCCGGTGGCGGATGATGACGGGAGAGTGTGAACATGGCCGATCTTGCCGATCTGTTTCCCGGATATGCGTCGGAATGGATCAATACGTCGTCAGGACGCATCTTCGCGCGCGTCGGTGGCAAGGGACCGCCGTTGCTCTTGCTGCACGGGTTTTCCTCGACGCATGTGATGTGGCACCCGGTCGCGCCGAAACTCGCCGACAGTTTCACGCTGGTCATCGCCGATCTGCCGGGCTACGGCTGGTCGGACATGCCCCGCACCGACGACAACCACACGCCCTACACCAAGCGTGCGATGGCGAAAGCGATGGTGGAAGCAATGGAGCAGCTCGGCCATGTGCATTTCGCACTCGCCGGCCACGACCGCGGCGGGCGCGTGTCCTATCGGCTGGCGCTCGATCATCCCGGGCGGCTGTCAAAGCTCGCCGTGCTCGATATCGCGCCGACCTATGATTACTGGGAGAAGCTGAACCGGCTCTCCGCGCTGAAGATCTATCACTGGTCATTCCTGGCGCAGCCGAATCCGCTGCCGGAAACGCTGATCGCGGGCAACGGTGAATTTTTCCTGCGCTACAAGATGGCGAGCCAGACCAAGTCGAAGACGCTGGATGCCATCGACCCGCGCGCGCTCGAGCACTATCTCGCGCCGTTCCGCGATCCCGCCCGCATTCACGCGATGTGCGAGGACTACCGCGCCGGCGCTTACGCCGATTACGAGATCGACAAGGCCGATTTCGCAGCCGGCAAGAAGATCACGACCCCAATGCTGGCGCTGTGGGGCGATGCCGGCGTCGCATCTGCGGCGACCACGCCGCTCGATACCTGGAAGAAATGGGCGACGTACGTTTCAGGCGCGCCGGTGGATTCCGGGCACTTTTTGCCGGAGGAGAACCCGGAGGTGACGGCTAAGCTGCTGAGGGAGTTTTTTCTGGCGGCGTGAGACCAAATTCGCCGCATACTCAGTCGTCATCCCGCGCAGGCGGGGATCCAGTGCGCCGCGGCTTCTCGGTCAATCACCAGGGTCTCTGGAATACTGGATCATCCGCCTTCGCGGATGATGACAGTGGTGGTGAAAGGCGGCATCGTGCCTACCGCCGCTCCCTGAAAAATTCCCGCAATAGCGTCGCCGCCTTGACCTCGCCGACCGCCGAATAGACCTCCGGCACATGGTGGCAGGTCGGCTGCGCGAAGAACCGCACGCCGGAATCCACCGCGCCGCCCTTGGGGTCGGCGGCGCCGTAATAGAGCCGCCGGATCCGGGCGAACGAGATCGCGCCGGCGCACATGGTGCAGGGCTCCAGGGTGACATAGAGGTCGCAATCGACCAGCCGCTCGGTCCCGATGGCCTCGGCCGCCTGCCGGATCGCCAGAATTTCGGCATGCGCGGTCGGGTCGCGGTCGGTCAGGGTCCGGTTGCCGGCGGTGGCGATCACCTCGTAATCCCTGACGATGACGCAGCCGATCGGAACTTCGCCGGCTTTTCTGGCGTTTTCGGCCGTTTTCAGCGCCAAATCCATGAAAGAAGGGGCAGTCATGCCTCGTATCATCGGAATAAACCTGCTATGAGGGCCGCCTTCAGCAAACGTGGATGCCGGTTTTGCGTGAGAATGCGCCCTGCGCGACGTGCGCGCGCGTTGTCGCTTTGACAGCCCATCCCGATCCGCCTGATGGCCATTTTATTCGGACCCAAGAGAATATTCATGCCCCGCGATAACGACAAAAACAACGACTCCCGCGGCCGGCGTGACCGTCCCGGCGGCGGCAAGGGCCGCGCCGGCGGAGGGAAGGGCCGCTCGGGGGCGGCGAGGGGGCCAGAAAAGAAATTCGCCAAGCGCGGCTTTGGCGCCCGGGATGACGGCGAGCGGCGGCCCTATGCCGGAAAATCCGAGGGCGCGAAGTCGTTTGGCAAGAAGCCCTACGCCGGCAGGCGCGACGGCGATGACCGTCCACCGCGCCGGGACTTTGGCGATCGGCCGCAGCGCTTCAACCGGGATGATGGTCCGGACCGCGGTCCGCGCAAGGATTTCCGCCCGCGTGAGGATCGTGATGGCGAGAAGCGTTCGTTCAAGCCGCGCGGCGACCGGCCGAACTTCGATCGCGATCGTGACGATCGGCCGCCGCGTCGCAATCGCGACGACGCGCGCCCGGCCGGGCGGTTCTCCGAAAAGAAGTTCGGCGACAAACGCCCCTACGCGCCGCGCGGCGATCGGCCCTATGGCGATCGCCCGCCGCGCGATGGCGAAAAGCGGTTCTCTCGCGGGCCGCGCAAGGATTTTGGCGACCGCCCCGAGCGGGGTGAGGAAAAGCCGTGGCAGAAGCGCGATGATCGGGGCGGGCGCGATAGAGGCAGCTTCGATCGGCCGCGCTTCGACCGCTCGCGCGACGATCGCGGCGGCGACGATCGTCCGCGATTTTCGCGCTCACGCGAGGATCGTCCGAAATTCGATCGTCCCCGCGAGCGCCGTGACCGTGATGGAGATCGCGGCCGGCCGGCAGGCCGCACTGAGTGGCAGGAGCATCCGCGCAGCGAAGGGCGCTTCAACAATCGTCCGCGCCGTGACAATGAGGACGACAGTCGGATTTTTGCGAAGCGTCCCGCCTTTGGCGGCCGCGGCGCCTATCGCGAGCGTACGCCGGATTTTGACAAGCGCGCCCCGCGCCCCGAGTCAAAGCCCAAAAAGGCCGGTGAGCGCATCGCCAAGGTGGTGGCCCGTGCAGGCCTTGCCTCGCGCCGTGACGCCGAGGAGCTGATCACGGCGGGCCGCGTCACGGTCAACGGCCGCGTCATCAACTCGCCGGCGCTCGACGTCACCGCCAATGACGTGATTGCGGTGGACGGCAAGGTGCTGCCGCCGCGCGAGCGGACGCGGCTGTTCATGTATCACAAGCCGCGCGGGCTGATGACGACGCATGACGATCCCGAGGGGCGGCCGACCGTGTTCGACAACCTCCCCGAAGGCCTGCCGAGGCTGATCTCGATCGGTCGGCTCGATTTCAACACCGAGGGGCTGCTGCTCCTGACCAATGACGGCGGGCTCGCCCGCGCGCTCGAACTGCCGGATACCGGCTGGCTGCGGCGTTACCGCGTCCGCGCCCATGGCGAGGTCACCCAGGCGCAACTCGACGAGTTGAAGAAGGGCGTCGAGGTCGACGGCGTCAAATACGGTCCGATCGATGCTCAGCTCGAGCGCGACCAAGGCGCCAATGTTTGGGTGGTGTTCGCGATCCGCGAGGGCAAGAACCGCGAGGTGCGCAACGTGATGGCGCATCTCGGCCTCGAGGTGAACCGCCTGATCCGCGTCTCCTATGGGCCGTTCCAGCTCGGCGAGCTGGCCGAGGGCCAGGTGGAGGAGGTCAAGACGCGGGTGCTGCGCGAGCAGCTCGGCGAGAAGATCGCCGCGCTTGCCGGCGCCGATTTCAACCGTCCGGCGCAGGACGACAAATCCGAGGGTGACGACGACGCGCCGCGCAGCAAAAAACCGTTCAAGCCGGCCGGCAAGAGCGCGCTGATCGCCGACCGCAAGGGCCGCCGGGTGCTGGTGCAACGTACCGGCAGCGAGGAGGCCCGCGCGCGCAACGAGGACGAGGCCAACGGCTACGGCCCGCCGCGCCGCCCGAAGCGCGGTTATCACGGCAAGCGCGATCTGAAGCCGCGGGACGAGTAGGCTGGCGATGCGCGTCGTCGGCGGAAGACTGAAGGGCCGCAATCTGGCCTCGCCCTCGACGCAGGCGATCCGCCCGACGGCGGACCGGCTGCGCGAGTCCGTGTTCAACATCCTGATCCACGCCTATGACAACCCGATCGAGGGGGCGCGCGCGCTCGACCTGTTCGCCGGCACTGGCGCGCTCGGCATCGAGGCGGTCTCGCGCGGAGCCAGCTTCACGCTGTTCGTCGACAATGGCGCGGAAGCGCGCGCCTTGTTGCGGAATAATGTCGAGGCGCTCGGCCTCGGCGGCGTCACAAAAGTCTATCGCCGCGACGCCACCAATCTCGGCCCGGCGCATCCGGTCGAACCGTTCTCGCTGGTGTTTCTCGATCCACCCTACGGCAAAGGACTTGCCGAGAAGGCGCTCGACTCGCTGCGCGACGGCGGCTGGCTGACGCCGGGGGCACTGGTCGTGGTCGAGGAGGCGAAGGCGGCGGCGTTCGCGGCTCCCGATGGATTCGAGGAGCTGGAGCGGCGGGCGTACGACGATACAGAGTTCGTGTTTTTGCGAGGTCGATGACTCCCGCTGCTTCCCCAACCACCACTGTCGTCGCCCGGCTCGACCGGGCGATCCAGTACGCCGCGGCCTATCGGTTCAAACTCGAACGTCTCCGGAATACTGGGTCACCCGCCTGCGCGGGTGACGACAGTTGAGTCCGCGGAAGCAACTACCGCCTCCCGAACAGCTTCTCGATATCCGCGAGCTTGAGTTCGACATAGGTCGGGCGGCCGTGGTTGCACTGGCCGGAATTCGGCGTGTCTTCCATCTCGCGGAGCAGCGCGTTCATCTCTTCCGGCTTGAGGCGGCGGCCGGCGCGGACCGAGCCGTGGCAGGCCATGGTGGCGGCGACGTGCATCAGGCGGCGCTCCAGCGGCAGCGCCTCGTCCCATTCGGCCATGTGCTCGGCGAGGTCGCGCAATAGGCCGGCGGCATTCGCCTTGCCGAGCAGCGATGGCGTCTCGCGCACCGCCACGGCGCCTGGGCCGAAGGAATCAATGGCGAGGCCGAAGGAAGCCAGCTCTTCGGAACGATCGAGCAGCTTTTCGACGGTGGCTTCGTCGAGCTCGACAATTTCCGGGATCAGCAGGATTTGCCGCTGCACGCCGTTCTTCGCCAGCGACGCCTTCAGCCTCTCATAGACGATGCGCTCATGCGCGGCGTGCTGGTCCACCACGATGAGCCCGTCGCGGGTCTGCGACACGATATAGGTCTCGTGGATCTGCGTGCGCGCCGCGCCGAGCGGCCGGTCGAGCATATCAGGCGCGGGCTGCGCCTCGAAGCGCACATCGGCGGTCGGCGCGCCGACATCGAAGGCGGCTTGCCCGGCTTCGGCGAACGCCGTTACCGCCGCGCCTTCGAACGAAGACACAGGCCTGACCGGATAGGCCGGCGAGCTGCGCCAGTCCCAGTTGGTCGGGCGCGGCGCGAAGGAGGGACGAAAAGCCGATAGCGCCGCGCCATCGGTATTGGCGGCGGTGCGCCGTCCTTCGCGAGCAAGGCCCTCCTTCAGCGCATGCACGATCAGCGCACGCACCAGGCCGGCATTGCGGAAGCGCACCTCGGTCTTGGCCGGATGCACATTGGCGTCGACGCCCTCGGGTGGCAGCGTCACGAACAGCGCCACCACGGGATGACGGTCGCGCGGCAGATAATCCGAATAGGCGGCGCGCACCGCGCCGAGGATCAGCTTGTCGCGCACGGGCCGGCCGTTGACGAAGAGATATTGTCCCAGCGCATTGGCGCGGGTCAGCGACGGCGCGGCGGCAAAGCCCTCGACCACGACGCCCTCGCGTTCGGCATGCACGTCGATGGCGCAGGCGCGAAAATCGCTTCCTAGGATATCGCCGAGCCGGGTCAGCCGGCCGGGCGCGCCGGGCAGCGCCGCCGCCCATGTGACCGGCGCGCGCTCCTCGCCGGCGAGCGTGAAGGCGATGTCGGGCCGCGCCATCGCGAGCCGCCGCACCACCTCGCGGATCGCTTCCGCCTCGGTGCGATCGGTCTTGAGGAATTTCAGCCGCGCTGGCGTTGCGAAAAAGAGATCGTTGACCTCGACCCGGGTACCCTGGGATAGCGCCGCCGGCATGATCTCTGATTTCACCCCGCCTTCGACCGACAGCGACCAGGCATGCGGCTCGCTGGCATGGCGCGTGGTGATGCCGAGCCTCGCCACCGCGCCGATCGAGGGCAGCGCCTCGCCGCGAAAACCGAGCGTACGAATGCGCAGCAGATCCTCGTCATCGAGCTTGGAGGTGGCATGGCGGTCGACCGCGAGCGCGAGGTCGGCGTGGGTCATGCCGCTGCCATCGTCGGTGATGCCGATCCGCCGCCGGCCGCCGCCATCGGTGAAGATGTCGATTCGGCTCGCGCCGGCGTCGATGGCGTTTTCGACGAGCTCCTTCACCACGCTTGCGGGCCGTTCCACCACCTCGCCGGCGGCGATGCGGTTGACGACCTGTTCGGGAAGCTGGCGGACGGGCATGTAATCAAAGGTTTCGATTCGACGGCTGATCACGACTTTACGCGGCCAGCTCGTCAAATGCATGTGGGTCAACATATTTTTACGGAACTTTTCGGGTGCTGCAGAGGCGCCGAATATGCGGTTCGCGTGTGGCCAAGGATTCGCAAAATGACCTCGAAATCCCTGCACGATCACCACATCGCGCGGCTTGCATGCGTGCGCGCCGTTCATCACACGACCGATCCGGCGACGGAACATGTTCGGGGCACGAACGGCGCCTGGATCACCGAACGGTTCTTCGCCAACCAAACCTGGGAGTAATGGATGAAGCTAGTGAAGACCTCGGCGATCGCGGTTGCAATGTCGGCCCTGCTTGCTGGTCCGGTATTGGCGCAAGGCGCCTCATCCGACACGCAGATCCGCGGCGGTGCCAAGGGCACGACCCAAATGCAAGGTGGAGCGTCGGGCAGCATGGACGAAGATACGCCCGGCGGCGCTGCCGGGCAACGTGCCGGCGCGAAGACCGGAATGAAGGGCACCGTCGGAGCCGGCAGCGGCGCGCCGCATGCCGCGCCCAAGACCACGGGCGGCGCGGCTACGCCTCCTGCGAGCAGCCGATAGACGTCGGGAGAAGCCCGTCTCCTCCGCCGGGTTGTCTGCAAGCGAACTCCGGCTGCCATCGGCGCGGCCGGAGTTTTTTGTGCCTTGGGCTCCGACCCGCGAACCCAACGCCCGCCTGGACGGCTCTATGCGCCTCATGTTCTGATTTGTCTCCGGCGGCGCTTAATCGTCGAAGCGGATGTTGCGCTTGGCCTTGACGTCGCTGCGGCGCTTCTTGCCTTCCAGCCGCCGCTGCTTCGAGCCGAAGGTCGGTTTGGTTGGCCGCCGCGGCGTCGGGCGGATCAAGGCCTCACGGAGCAATTCGAGCAGGCGGTCGATCGCATCGGCCCGGTTGCGTTCCTGGGTGCGGAAGCGCTGGGCGTGGATCACGATTACGCCTTCCTTGGTCATGCGCTGGCCGGCGAGACGCACGAGCCGCGCGGCCGCATCCTCCGGCAACGCGACCTTGCGCGTGTCGAAGCGAAGCTGCGCCGCGGTCGCGAGCTTGTTGACGTTCTGCCCGCCCGGCCCGGAGGCGCGGACGAAGCCGATCTCGATATCGTTTTCGTCAATCGTGAGGTCGCGGGAAACCCGCAGCATGACTGCACCAAAAGTCGTCATGCCCGGGCAATAGCGCGAAGCGCGTCTTCGCCCCCGATTCCCGGGCATCCACGTCTTATCAGCGTATAGAAAACGTGGATGGCCGGGACAAGCCCGGCCATGACGGGGAAAGGGGGGCGCCTAGTTCGCCTTCGGCGCCGCTGCGGCGGGCTGGGCGGCGGCCTGCGGGGCGCGGCCGACAATGACGGTGAGCAGGCCCTGGCCCCACAGCTTCTTTGCGGCCTTCCTGGCGTCCTCGAGAGTCACGGCGTCGACAATCGCATTGCGCTTTTCGATGTAGTCGATGGGCAGCTTGTCGAGCTGGTACTGCAGCAGTGCCTGGGCAAGTTTCGAGGAGGTGTCGAGGGCCAGCATCTGCGAGCCCTTCAGGTACGACTTGGCTTCGTCGAGCTCCTTCTGGGTCGGGCCTTCCTCGGCCATGCGGCGGATCTCCTTCTCGATCGCGTCGACGGTCTCGCCGGCGCGGTCGGCGCGGGTGCCGGTGTTGCCGATGAACAGGGCCGAGCGATCCATCCAAAGCAGGGATTCATAGACGGAGTAGGCAAGGCCGCGCTTTTCGCGGACCTCCTTGTAAAGCCGGGACGACAATCCGCCGCCGCCGAGGATGTGATTCACGACATAGGCGGCCATGAAATCCGGATCGTGGCGGCGGAAGCCGGGGCCGCCGAACGTCACCACGGTCTGCGGCACGTCCAGCGGCACGAAGGCGCGCTGTGGCGGCCTGGTGGCCTCCACCTCGGGCAAGGCCGTGAGGTTGGCCTTGGCCGGCAAGGTGCCGAACGTCTTGTCCAGGAGCTTGCCGAGCGTGTCGGCGTCCACATCGCCGACCACGGCGATGCGAAGCGTATCCTTGGCGATGACGCGGCGGACGTAATCCTTCATGTCTGATACGTCGATCTTCGGCACGCTCTCGAGCGTGCCGTTGCCCGGCCGGCCATAGGGGTGATCGCCAAACGCAACTTCGAGGAACTTGCGGCTCGCCAGCGAGGTCGGATTGGTGGTGTCGCGGCGCAGCCCGGAGAGCACCTGCGCCCGAATGCGCTCGACATCGGCGGCATCGAAATGCGGCGAGGTCAGCGCCAGATGGAGCAGGCCGAAGGCCTCATCCTTGTTGTCCTTGAGCATGCGCAGCGAACCGCGGAAATAGTCCCGGGTCGATGAAAAGCTGAGTTCGATCGCGCGACGCTCGAGGCGTTCGTGGAAGGTCTTGGAATCGAGATCGCCGGAGCCCTCATCGAGCAGGCCGGCGACCATGTTGCCGATGCCGGGCTTGCCTTGGGCGTCCTGGGCGGCGCCGCCGGCGAAGGCATATTCCATCGCGATCAGCGGGACGGTGGCGTCCTGCACGAACCACGCTTCGATTCCGCCGGGAGAGACCAGCCGCTGGATCTTGGCCGCGGCGTGCGACGGGCTCACCGCCAGCATCAGCACCACTGCGCCGGCGATCAGGCCGGATGCGAGGCGCTGCGCGCCAAACGAAAAACCGATCACGAGCGCTTCTCCTCGCGTTTTTGCGCGGTATCCTTGATCAGATAGCCGGTCACCGAGCGTTTCTTGTCGAGCCACTTCTGCGCGGCGTCGCGCACCCGCTCGGCGGTGACGGCGCGAATCCGGTCCGGCCAGCTCCTGATGTCGTCGATGGAAAGTCCTGTCGTCAGCGCACCGCCATACCAGCGCGCCAGCGTGGCCTGGTTGTCCTGGGCGTAGATCGCTTCCGCGATCAACTGGGTCTTGACCCGCTCGAGGTCCTCGGCGCGGGCAGGATTCTGGATCACTTCCGCGATGACGGCGTCGATGGCCTGCTCGATCTGCGGAAACTCAACGCCGGGCTTTGGTGTGACCGAAATCGAGAACTGCGTCGGATCGAGCGCCGTGCCCTGATAGCCGGCGCTGGCGCTGGTCGCGAGCTGACGGTCGATCACCAGCGCGCGATAGAGATAGGAGTTGGAGCCGCCGCCCATCAGCTGCGCGAGCACGTCGAGCGCCGGGCCTTCGCCGGCCGCCGCGGTCGTGGAGGAGGGCACGAGATAAGAGCGCCGCAGGCTGGGCTGCTCGACGCGCGGATCGGCCAGCGTCACCGTGCGCGGCGCCGCGGGCACCGGCTCCTGCGGACGAAGGCGGTGCGCTGATATCGCCGGCTGGGCGGGAATGCCGCCATAGGCCTTTTCCACCATCGGGCGGATTTCCTTAGCGTCGACGTCGCCCGCAATCACCAGGATAGCGTTGTTCGGCGCGTAGAAGCGCTTGTAGAACGCCAGCGCATCCTCGCGGTCCAGCTTCTCGATCTCCTGGCGCCAGCCGATGACCGGCCGGCCATAGGGATGGTTGAGATAGAGCGCCGCCATGATCTGCTCGCTCAGCCGCGCATCCGGATTATTGGCGACCCGCATGTTGAATTCCTCGAGCACGACGTCGCGCTCGGGCAGCACGTTCTCGTCCTTGAGGATCAGGCCGGTCATGCGATCGGCCTCGAACTCCATCATCTTTGCTAGATGCTCGCGCGGCACGCGCTGGAAATAACCGGTGTAGTCGAGCGATGTGAAGGCGTTCTCGTTGCCGCCGATCCGCAGCACGGTCTGGGAGAACTCACCGGCGGGATGCTTGGCGGTGCCCTTGAACATCAAATGTTCGAGGAAATGCGCGAGGCCCGATTTGCCCGGCGTCTCGTCGGCGGAGCCGACCTTGTACCAGATCATCTGCGTCACGACGGGCGTGCGGTGATCCGGGATCACCAGGACTTGCAGGCCGTTGTCGAGGGTGAAGTTGGCGGGACGTTCCGACGTGACCGTGGTCTGGGCGACTGCGCTGCCGGCGGAGAAAGCGAACGTTGAGATGAAGGCGGCAACGAGCGAGGCGGCAAAGCGGTGTGAGGACATCATGACCTATCTGGCGCTTATCCCGCAAAACCGAATACCGGTCCTGCGACAGGAATTCGCGCAAATGTTAGAAAATAACCCGACCAATCCAATCGGGATCAAACCGCGGCATCGTACACCGCGCCGGTATCGTCCATCGTCACGAAGGCGAGAGATCGGCTTAACTATTCGCCATACTTAACTATTCGCCATACTTGCCGGCGGCCGGATTGTATTCCTTGTTCAGCGATTCCTTCGGCCCGGTGCCGTAGGCGAAGTTCGACGACGGTGTCTGATAGCCGGGCGGCGGCTGGGTCAGCGACTCCCGCGTCGGCTCGCCCTTGAACGGCGCTGTCTCGGTCTTGTTGCCGCCGAACAGGCCGCTGAAGCCGCCGCTATAGCCGAGCTGCGACGGGCTGAGAATCGGATTGGTGTTCGTGACGCCGGGCTGAATCGGATCATTGTTGTTGCGCGAGGGTGCGGCGGTCTTACCTACCGCGAGTTCGGCCGGCGTCAGGATGCGGGACGCTTCGCGCGGGTCCTTGTTCTCCTTTTTGCGCGCGGCGGCCGCTGCCTTGCGGCGCTGCTCGTCGTGATCCTTCGGCCAGTTCGGCACCTTTGCTTCTGCCGCAGTCGCGGATGGCGGCGGCAAATCGAGCTTGGGGGGCACCACCAGCGGGGAGCGCTCGCGGTATTCGATGCCGCGGTTTTCCATGTTGGTGCCGCCGATGCCGCGCATGATGCCTTCGATGATCTTCTCTTCGAAGGTCTTGTCGTCCTCGTCTTCATCGTCGTCGGCGCGCACCGGGCCGGCGGCCATCACCAGGCCGATGCCGAGGGCAATCGCAGCGAACCGCAACACTCGGCTCAGCGAGCTGGTCTGCAGCATCCAGAAGCGGGCATCGGTCTCGCGCATCGCGCTGTTCCCATTCACAATTTCTGCGACTGGCAGGGGCCGGTCTGACGGATGTAACAACCCCTTGCCGCAAGGGTCCGTATCGGCCGGGATCAGGGCGCTTTTGCGGCGGGTACCCCGAGGAACGAGTCATACAATAGGCCCGCTACCCCGGCAACAATGGCCACATCGGCCAGATTAAACACATACCAATTGAAGGTTTTTCCCCCGATCTCGATATGGAACAGGGCGAAGTCCACCACCGCGCCGTGCAGGAAGCGGTCGATGCCATTGCCCACCGCGCCGCCGATGATCAGGCCCAGCGCCAGCGTCGCCAGCAGCGTGCTGGAGCGCGCCATCCAGATCCCCAGCACGATCACGGCGATCGCCTTGATCGCCATCAGCGCGAGCTGGGCGAGCTGGTTATCGCTCTGGAACCAGCCAAAACTGATCCCGACATTCCACGCGAGCACGAGGTCGAAGAACGGCGTAACGCGGACCGCGCCGCGATTGGCGAGATCGAACGCGTAGAGGAGCCATAGCTTCGAGGCCTGGTCGATCACCAGCGTCGCCACCGCCGCAATGGCGCCGGCGCGAAGGTGAGGGGTACGCGCGTGCTCGCGGCCAGACACTTATCTGGCCTTTTTTTTCTTCTTGGCCTTGCTCTTGTTCTTGGCCGCCGACGGCTTCTTCGCGGCCTTTTTGGCCGTTTTCTTTTTTGCCTTCTTGGCCGCAGTCTTAGTCGCTGCCTTTTTGGCCCCTTTCTTTGCCGGGGAAGTCCTTTTGGATTTGGCTGCCTTCGTGGCCTTGGCTTTCTTCGCCTTCTTGGCGCTGGCCTTCGAGGCTTTGGGTTGTTTGGTCTGTTCGGCCTTGTCGGCTTCGACAGCCCTCTTGGCCGCTGCAACCTTCTTGGTCTTGACCGGTTGGCTCGGTTCCTCAGCCGCCACGCTTGCCGGAGGCTTCTTGGCCCTGACCTTCTTCTCCGGCTTGGCAACCATCACGCTTTCCGAATCGGCTGGCTCGGACGCTTCCTCTGGCTGCTGCATTTGTTCGACGGCCGGCGTCTCGACCAATGCAACAGGCTTGGCGGTCTCTTGGACGGCGTCCACCGGCTTCTCACCTGCGGCGAGTGCCTTCCACTCCCGCAAGGCCTGCGCGTCGCGCGGGGAGACGTCGGGATATTCGGCGTCTTCGCCGACCGTGGGGAGGATCTTCCACGACCTTGCGCATTTGGTGCCCACGGCCTTTTCAACGACGACGGCAACACCTGGCACATCGGCGAGGGTGAACGCGCCAGCCGGCGCGTCGTCATTGGTGACCATTGCATTCGAGGTGATGCAGACTTCCGCCATGTCGACATCGAACAGCGTCGTGAAGACGTTCTTGTCGGACACATAGACCAGCGGCGAGGCCTCCAGCGAGGAGCCGATGTTCTTGGCCGCACGCTCCAGTTCGAGCGCACCGGTAACGACACGGCGGACGTCGCGAATGGTTTCCCATTTGGCGGCGAGTGCATCGTCGCGGAACTGATCGAAGCCTTCCGGGAACAGCGTCAGGTGGACCGAGGCTTCCGCATTCGGCTTGTACATCCGCCACGCCTCTTCGGTCGTGAAGCTGAGCACCGGCGCCAGCCAGCGCAGGATCGCATCGCAGATGATGTCGATCGCGGTCAGCGCCGCCTTGCGCGCCGTCGACGACGGCGGATCGCAGTACAGCGTGTCCTTGCGGATGTCGAAATAGAACGCTGACAATTCGGTGTTCATGAACGCGGCGAGGGTCGCGACCACCGTCTTGTAGTCGAACTCGGCATAGGCGCTCCGCACGATCGTAGCGCGCTTCGCCAGCTCGTGCAGCATCAGCCGCTCCAGCTCGGGCATCTCGGCATGGTCGATGGCCTCGGAGGGGCGGAAATGATGCAGCGTGCCGAGCATCCAGCGGATCGAATTGCGCAGCTTGCGATAGGTCTCGATGGTGTTCTTGAGGATCTCGGGACCGATGCGCTGATCGTCGGCGTAATCGGTGGCGCAGACCCAGAGGCGGAGGATATCGGCGCCGGAATCCTTCATCACCTTCTGCGGCTCGACGGTGTTGCCGAGCGATTTCGACATCTTGCGGCCGTTCTCGTCCAGCGTGAAGCCGTGGGTCAGCACGACGTCATACGGCGCGCGGCCGCGGGTGCCGGCGCTTTCCAGCAGCGAGGAATGGAACCAGCCGCGATGCTGGTCAGAGCCTTCGAGATACATCACGGTATCCTCGCCGCCATCGATCTTGCGAACGATGTTGCCGAGATTGGGGAAGTTCTGGCGGTCTTCCAGCACGAAGGCGTGGGTCGAGCCGGAATCGAACCAGACGTCGCAGATATCGTCGACCTTCTTCCAGTCTTCAGCTGAACGATCCCCGAGAAAGCGCTCGCGCGCGCCGTCCGTGTACCAGGCGTCGGCGCCCTCTTCCATGAAGGCTTCGACGATGCGCTGGTTGACGATTTCGTCCTGCAGGATCTCGGCCGAGCCGTCGCCGTTCTCGCGCACGAACACCGCGATCGGCACGCCCCAGGCGCGCTGGCGCGAGATGACCCAGTCCGGGCGGCCGGCGATCATGCCGTTGATGCGGTTCTGCCCGGACGGGGGCACCCACTGCGTCACCGAGATCGCGTGCAGCGCGCGGGCGCGCAGCGTGTCGCCGTGCCTGGTCTTGCCGTCGGCCGCAATGTCCTTGTCCATCGCGATGAACCATTGCGGTGTGTTGCGGAAGATCACCGGCTTCTTGGAGCGCCAGGAATGCGGATATTGGTGCTTGAGCCGTCCGCGCGCCAAAAGCTTGCCGGCCTCGACCAGCGCCTTGATCACGGCGTCGTTGGCGTCGCCCTTTTCGCCCTTGTCGTTGATTACGCGCTTTCCGATGAAGCCGGGGGCGTGGTCGGTGTAGGCGCCGTTCTCGTCGACGGTATAGGGGATCGCGGTATTGATGCCGCGCGCGTCGAGGTCACGCGTGTTCGCCGTCCAGACGTCGAAGTCTTCGCGGCCGTGGCCGGGCGCGGTATGGACGAAGCCGGTGCCGGTGTCATCGGTGACATGGTCGCCGGGCAATAGCGGCACCGTGAATTCATACCCGCCGCCAAAGCCTTTCAAAGGATGGGCGCATTCCACCGCATCGAGCGTATCGCCCGGCAGATCGCGCACCTTCTCATAGCCGGTGACGCGTGCCTGTTTGAAGACGTCTGCCGCAAGCGCGTCGGCGAGGATGAGCAGGTCACCGGTCTTCGCCCAATTGTCCGCCGGCGCGTCGGTGACCTTGTAGAGGCCATAGGCGATCTTCGGCGAGAACGAGATGGCGCGGTTGCCTGGCAGCGTCCACGGTGTCGTGGTCCAGATCACGATCGATGCCTCGGCGAGCACGCCATGCGCCGGCGAAGTGACCGGAAACTTCACCCACACCATGTCGGAGGTGTAGTCCTCGTATTCGACCTCGGCTTCGGCGAGTGCGGTCTTCTCGACCACGCTCCACATCACCGGCTTGGAGCCGCGATATAGCGTGCCGTTGGCGGCGAACTTCATCAGTTCGCGCGCGATCTGCGCTTCTGCCGGATAGCTCATGGTGGCGTAGGGATGATCCCAGTCGCCGATGATGCCGAGCCGCTTGAATTCCTCGCGCTGCACGTTGAGCCAGTGCGTCGCATAGGCGCGGCACTCCTTGCGGAATTCCACCATCGCGGTGGAGGCGCGAAAATCCGGCTTCGGCTTGCCCTTGGAGCGGTAGTTCTCTTCCTCGATCTTCCATTCGATCGGCAGGCCGTGACAGTCCCAGCCCGGGACGTAGTTGGAGTCGAAGCCGAGCATCTGCTGGCTCTTGGTCACCACGTCCTTGAGGATCTTGTTCAGCGCGTGCCCGATATGGATGTTGCCGTTGGCGTAGGGCGGCCCGTCATGCAGCACGAACTTGGCGCGGCCGCGCGCATCGTCGCGCAGCTTTCCGTAGAGGTCGATCTCGTTCCAGTATTTGAGGATTTCCGGCTCGCGCTGCGGCAGGCCGGCGCGCATCGGAAATTCCGTCTGCGGCAGGAACAGGGTTTTCGAATAGTCAGTTCCGTCGGACTTTTGCGGCTCTTGGGACATGAATGCTCTGGTTTGGCTCGGAGACGGCGCGGAAACGCTGGGAAGGAGCGGCTGAAAGGCGAAGATCCCGGTCTTGCGCCGAGCGGACGCTCAGGCGGAAGCCGGGCCCCTAATGCTCATGGTGCGCCGCGCAAACATGGGGCTTTCCATAGCAGGGGGCCGGGAAAATCGCAAAGGCTGCGGAATTCAAGTCCGACGCGGCCGGGCCGGATTTCCAGCTACCGTGACGCCGGGAGCGACGTCCCGTGTGACCACGCTGCCCGCGCCGATCACGGCGCCGTCGCCGATCGTGACGCCGGGCAGGATAATGGCGCCGCCGCCGATCCAGACATCGCTGCCGATCCGCACCGGGCGGCCAAATTCGAGGCCGGTTCGCCGGGTTTCTGCATCGCGCGGGTGGTCGGCGGCATAGATCTGGGTTGCCGGTCCGATCTGGGTGCGGTCGCCGATCGTCACTTCCACCACGTCGAGGATGACACAGTTGAAGTTTAGAAACACCTCGTCGCCGAGGCGGATGTTGTAGCCATAGTCGCAAAAGAACGGCGGACGGATCACGGCGGCTCGGCCGACATGGCCGAAATGCGCCGACAGCAGCGCGTGACGCTCGGCCACGGGCGCCGCAAGCGCCGCGTTATAGCGCGCCAGCCAGGCCTTGTTGGCGGCAGCATCCGCCTGCAGTTCGCTATCGCCGGGCCGATAGAGTTCGCCCGCCAGCATTTTTTGCTTCTCGGTCTTGCTCAACCGATTTCTCCAAGCTTCGGAAACGCGTCGGGCGCGGCGGCCAGCCGTTCGCGGGCCCTGGCGGTATCGTCGTCCATTTGCCTGATCAGCGCGTCGATCGAGTCGAATTTAAGTTCATCTCGGATGAAACCGATGAAGGCGACGTCGAGCACGCTGCCATAGAGGTCGCCCTCGAAGTCGAACAGGAATACCTCGAGCAGCGGCGCGCCATTGTCGAAGGTCGGGCGGCGGCCGAAGCTGGCGACCGCATCGAACCGTTCGGCCCCGCGGCCGACCCGCACCGCATAGATGCCGTGCTTGAGGCTGCAATTCTTGTCGAGGCGGATGTTGGCGGTGGGGTAGCCGAGATCGCGGCCGCGCTTCTCGCCGTGGATCACCTCGCCGCTGACGAACCACGGCCCGCCCAGCATGGCAGCGGCTTCGTCGATCTGGCCCTCCGCCAGCGCCATGCGGATCGCGCTGGAGGACACCGGCCGTTCCTCGATGTCGACATGGGCCTGGACGTCGATCTCGATGCCGAGCCGCGGCCCCTCGCTGACCAGAAGGCTCGGCGAGCCGGCGCGCCCCTTGCCGAAATGAAAGTCGTAGCCGACCGCAATCCCGCTGACGCCGAGGCGCCCGATCAGATCATGGTGAATGAAATCTTGCGCCGAGGTTCCGGCCCGCGCCCTGTCGAAGGTCATCACGACAGCACCGGCGAGTCCTGTGCCAGCCAGCAGCCGTAGCTTATTGGTCTCGTCGGAGAGGCGAAACTGGGGGCTGTTCGGGCTGAAAAAGGTGCGGGGGTGCGGCTCGAAAGTGAGGGCGAATGCCGGTTTGCCGTGGGCCCGGCCCATCTGCAGGGCGGCCTCGATCACGGCCCGGTGGCCGAGATGGACGCCGTCGAAATTGCCCATCGCAACCACCGCCCCGCGGGGGATGTCGGCAGCGGGGGTGGTGTCTCGGATAACGGTGAAACCGGTCATTTCAGGGATTCTTGGCAATTTCGGCTGGGGTGAACGGGGCCGGACCGTGACGCGGGGCCCCCATCGAAGTCAAGCGGGGAGGGGCGAACCCCAAACGGATGCAATCCGTCTCGGGCCGTTTACGGGCTGTTTAAGGGCTGATGCTAGAGGTTGGGGGGAGGTCTGCGGGTCGCGCAGGGCCTGTCGATAGTTTGTGGCGTCAGCGTTGAGTGGGGGAAAAGATGGCGGTTGATTTGTCCATGCCGGTTCTGGTGGTTGATGACTACAGCACCATGATCCGCATCATCCGAAATCTTTTGAAGCAGCTCGGCTTCGACAACATCGACGATGCCAGCGACGGCTCGGCCGCGCTGAACAAGATGCGCAGCAAGAAATACGGGCTCGTGATCTCGGACTGGAACATGGAGCCGATGACCGGCTACGACCTGCTCAAGGAAGTCCGCGCCGACCCCAACCTGGCCACCACGCCCTTCATCATGATCACCGCCGAATCAAAGACCGAGAACGTGATCGCCGCCAAGAAGGCCGGCGTGAACAATTACATCGTCAAGCCGTTCAACGCGGCGACGCTGAAGACCAAGATCGAAGCGGTCTTCCCTGATATGGCGACGGCGTAAGGTTTCGTGTCCCGGAAGCGGTGCAGCGCCTCTTTGGCGATGCGCCGCAGAGCCGGGACTATTGCTTCTACCACAATGGACCCCGGATCAGCAGCGCACCAGCATAGCGCGTCGAAGACGCGCGTGAACGCGCTTACGGTGCTGCGCTGCGTCCGGGGAACGCGCGTCTACCACCGCAGCTCGCGCATCAGCGCGCGGGGCGGGTGGCCGAACAGCTCCTTCACCGAGGCCGGATCGAGCTGGTCGATGCCCTCGAATTCCTCGGAATGGATGCCGCGGGTCAGGAAAAGACAGTCGATCCCGAAGCCATGCGCGCCGGTGAGGTCGGTCCGCACCGAATCCCCGATCGCCAGCACCCGGTCGAGCGCAGTGGGCCGGCCGCGGCGCTCGGCGGCGAGCGCCATGGCGCGTTCATAGATCGGCCGGTGCGGCTTGCCGTAGAAGATCGCCTCGCCGCCGAGCTCGCGATAGAGCTCGGCGATCGCGCCGGCGCAATAGATCAGCCGGTCGCCGCGTTCGACGACGATGTCGGGGTTGGCGCAGATCAGCGGCAGCTTGTGCTCGCGTGCCTGTAGCATCATCGCGCGATAGTCTTCCGCCGATTCGGTTTCGTCGTCGAACAGGCCGGTGCAGACGATGTAGTCGGCCTCTTGCAGCGGCGCCGTCACGGCGTCGAGCCCGCGATAGATCGAGGAATCCCGCTCCGGGCCGAGCCAGAACATCTTTTTGCCGGGGTGGTCGGCGACGAAATTCCGCGTCAGGTCGCCTGAACTGACGATGGCGTCGTAGGTTTCATCGGCGACGCCGAGCTTGCGCAACTGGCGCTGCACGGAATCGGCCGGCCGCGGCGCATTGGTGATCAGGATGACGGTGGCGCCGCGCTGGCGGCAGGTGTGCAGCGCCTCGCAGGCTTCGGGAAAGGATTCCAGCCCGTTATGCACCACGCCCCAGATGTCGGAGAGGATGACCTCGACGCCGTCCACGACGTCGCGCAGCCGCTCGACGAACCGCAAGGAGGTCATGATTTCGAAAACCTGCTAGGCCGGTCCCGCGGCACGGCGAGCCAGGGCGGCATTGCCGGTCGCCCGTACCGAAGGCTGGGCGGGCTGGCTTGCCACGGGAACGGGGATGCTGGAGCCATTGGGAGTGCCGGATTCCTTGTTCGTCGTGGCCCCGCCGGTAGCAGATGCGCCCTCGGGCCGCAACGGCCGCGGTGGCGCAAACAGGAAACCCTGGCCGAAGCGCACATCGTAGTCGAGCAGGTCCACCACCGCGCGCTCGCCCTCGATCTTTTCGGCGATCAGGTCGATGCCGAAGCGGCCGAGCAGATCGGAAAGGTCTGAGGGGTGAATGTCCGAGGCCGAGCTCTGCTTGGGGTCGAGCAGCAAGGCCGCCGGCACCTTGATGAAGCGGACGCCGCGGTCGGCCAGCTCGCGCGGCTCAATCCTGAGGTCGGTGACATGGTCGATCGAGAAGCGGTAGCCGCGCTGCGACAACGCGGCAAGGTGCTCGACCTCGATCGGACCGAGCCGGCGGAACATCGCCTGCTTGAATTCGAGCACGAAGGACGGCGCGAGCGCCCGATTGGCTTCGAGGAAGTCGAGGCATTGGGCGAAATTGGCGGGATTGCCGAGCGTCGCCGCCGAGACATTGCAGAACACACCGACGTCCTTGTTGCGCACCATCAGGCGGCGCAGCACCTGCACACAGCGCAGCATCACCATGTGGTCGATCTTGCCGATCAGCCCGCCGGCTTCGGCGGCGGCGATGAAATCATCGGCGGCGATGATCTGGTCCCGTTCGTCGCGCAGCCGCGTCACCGCCTCGTAGAAGCGCACCTTGCGCTGCGGCAGCGTCACCATCGGCTGCAGGTAGATGTCGAGCCTGCTTTCCTCGAGGGCGTTCTTCACGGCGGCGAGCAGTTGGGATTGGTGGCGAGAAGCCGCTTCCGGAGCAGCTGCCGCCGGTCTCGGAGCCATGGCCGCCGGTGCGGGCCTGATGACGGCAGGCGCAGACTGCACCAGCGCGGGGGCAGGCTCGTACTGCGGCTCCGGATCAGGGTTGGCCGCAGGGGCTGCCGCCGCAGCCGCCGCGCTGGCGGCGATGAGATCCTCGTGGCTCGCCACCGAGACCGCCAGTTGCTTGACCAGCACGCCGAGTTCGCTGATTTCGCCGACAACGGCCTGGATGCGATCGGAACTGGCAGAATTGGCCGACACGATCCGTCCCTCGACGGCGGCGAGCCGGCGGCCGAACTCGGCGACCTGCCGGGCAAGGTCGGCGGTGCCGCGGGAAAGATCGGCGATCTGGCCGCCGACGTCGGAACGGTCGCGCAGCCGCATCGACACGGCGTTGTAGAGGATCAGGAAGGTCAGCGCGGTGAGCGCCACGATGGCAGACTCTGTGCCGGTGAAGCCGGCCAGCGCATGCAGGGCGAGGCCGAGGGAGGCTGCAACCAGCACCATGCAGATGGCGATGAAAATCGTCGAAATGCGAATCATGTCGCGCGCTACGCCCTCAGGTCCGAACGGTCTTCACCCGGGAAAACACGGAAGTTGCAGGCACGGTCCGTCTGCGCTCCCAAGCGCAGCAACCTTAGCATCAATGTTGATTCGCAAAGCTAGTGTTCTTTGGACACGGTCGGAACTTGTAATGCTTTCCAACGTGTTTACGTCGCGTGTCCCGGCCTTGAGCCGGGACACATGTCGACGGTCGGGATCGCGGCGAGATGGGCCCCGGCTCAAGGCCGGGGCGCGAGAGCGGCGTCTACGCGACCGCCCGGATCACCTTGCCGACCTTGTCCACGATCTCGCCGATCTGGTCCTCGGTGACGATCAAAGGCGGGGTCAGCGCCAGCGTGTCGCCGACGGCGCGGAGCATGATGTCATTGTCGTGGAAGGCGCTGTTGAGTCCGGCAAAGCCGCGCTTGCCGACCCCGTCCGCCGACGGCGCAAGGTCGATGCCGGCCGTCATGCCCACGGTGCGGATGTCGACCACGTTGGGCAGGTCCTTCAACGACATCACGGCGTCAGCGAACTTCGGCTCGAGCTGGTTGGCACGCTCGAACAGCTTCTCGTCGCGGTAGATGTCGAGTGTGGCAAGCGCCGCTGCGCAGGCCAGCGGATGCGCCGAATAGGTGTAGCCATGGGTCAGCTCGGCGACGTGCTCGGGGCCGGTCATGAAGGCGTCATGGATGGTGTCGCGCACCAGCACGCCGCCCATCGGGGCGGCGCCATTGGTGACGCCCTTGGCAAACGTGATCATGTCAGGCAGCACGCCGTAGCGCTCGGCGGCAAAGGCAAAGCCGAGCCGGCCGAAGCCGGTGATCACCTCGTCGAAGATCAGGAGAATGCCGTGCTTATGGGTGATCTCGCGCAGCCGCTTGAGATAGCCCTTGGGCGCTGCCAGCACGCCGGTCGACCCGGCCATCGGCTCGACGATCACGGCGGCGATGGTGTTGGCGCCATGCAGGTTGACGAGATCCTCCAGCGCATCGGCGAAATGCACGCCGTACTCCGGCTCTCCCTTGGTGAAGGCCTGCTTCTCGCGGTCATAGGTCGCCGGTAGATGGTCGACGCCCGACAACAGCGAGCCAAAGATCTTGCGGTTGCCGACGATGCCGCCAACGGCGGTGCCGCCGAAGCCGACGCCGTGATAGCCGCGCACCCGGCCGATCAGGCGCGAACGGCCGCCTTGGCCGCTGACCTGGTGATAGGCGAGCGCAATCTTCAGCGCGGTATCGGCCGCCTCGGAGCCCGAGTTGCAGAAGAAGACATGGTCGAGGCCATCAGGCGCTAGCTCGGCGATGCGGCTGGCAAGCTCGAAGGCCTGCGGAATGCCGAACTGGAACGGCGGCGCATAGTCCAGCGTCGCGGCCATTTTGGCGATGGCTTCCGAAATTTGCGTGCGGCCATGGCCGGCATTGGTGCACCACATCCCGGCGGCGGCATCGATCAGCTTGCGGCCGTCGGCGGTGAAGTAATGCATGTCCTTGGCGCCGGCGAGCAGCCGCGGGTTCTTCTTGAACGCCCGGTTCGCGGTGAACGGCATCCAGTGCGCGGCGAGATCGTTCGGAACATTGACAGGGGTCGGGCGGGGGCTCTTGTCCAGCATGGGGCGGCCTCTTTGACGTTTGGAACGTTGGGCTCGTGCCAAACTATCATTTTCCCCGTTCAACGGGAACGTCGGCGCGCCGTGATATTTCCGCGCAACGACAGCCATAGCGTTTTCGAGCGAAGTGTCCCGGTTCGCGTGAAGAAAACGCGTCAAATCAGAATGGAGCCCCGAAAAGGGGCTCTAGAGATCGGAGGCGGCGATCCAGAACACTTCGCCCTCGGAATCCTCAGTGTCGAGCCAGAGCAGCGGCAGGTGCGGATAGGCGGCCTCGAGCTGCGGGCGGCAGCGGCCGACCTCGCATAGTAGCCCGCCCTGCGGCGTCAGATGCGCGGCGGCCTCGTCGAGGATGCGGCGGACGACATCGATCCCGTCGGCGCCGCCGTCGAAGGCAAGCTTCGGCTCGGCGCGGCATTCGCGCGGCAGACCGGCCATGCCTTCGGCGTCGACATAGGGCGGATTGGAGATGATCAGGTCGTACCGTTTGCCGCCAAGCGGCTTGAACAGGTCGCCGCGATACAGCGTGAGACGGTCCTGCAGCCCGTAATCCCCGACATTGCGTGCGGCGACTTCGAGCGCATCCTTTGAAATATCGACAGCGTCGATTTCGGCGTTCGGAAAATTCCGGCTGGCCAGGATGGCAAGGCAGCCCGAACCGGTGCAGAGGTCGAGCACGCTTTCCACCGCAAGCGGATCCGAGATCAGCGAACCGGCTTCGTCGTCGCCATCGCCGGCAAAGTGATCGTCGAGCAATTCGCCAATGAAGGAGCGCGGCACGATGGTGCGTTCGTCGACATAGAAGGGCAGGCCGCGCAGGTAGATCTTGTTGACGAGGTAGGCGGCGGGCTTTCGCGTCGTGACGCGGCGCGCGATCAGATCGAGTATCTTGCGGCCCTCGATGGTGGTGACGCGCGCGGTCGCAAACGTCTCGAACTGGTCGGGGTGCAGGTGCAGCGCCGCGCAGACGATGAATGCGGCCTCAGCCACCGGATCGGTGGTGCCGTGCGCGAACACCAGCTTGGCCTCGGTGAAGCGGCTGACGGCGTAGCGGAGGAAGTCGAGCAGCGTCAGCAATTCGCCCGAGCCGACCTTGGGCAATCTGGTTTGGCCGGCGCCGCGCCGCGCCACCGCTTTCCTGGCTTTGGCCATCAGGATTTGGCCCAGCGCGCGGCGGCCGCGTCGTCGTGGTCGCGCGCCTCGACCCAGGCCGCGCCGTTTTCGCCTTCCTCGCGCTTCCAGAACGGCGCGCTGGTTTTCAAATAGTCCATCAGAAATTCCGCGGCCTCGAAGGCCGCCTGCCGATGTGCCGATGCGGTCACGACCAGCACGATGTTCTCGCCCGGTGCAATACGGCCGAACCGGTGAATGACGGTGAGGCCCTGCAACGGCCAGCGCGCCAGCGCCTCGTCGGCGTGACGGCCGATCTCGGCTTCCGCCATGCCGGGATAATGTTCGAGCGTCAGCGCCGCGATCGGCGCGCCGTTCTCGCTGCCGCGGCAGACGCCGCTGAACGTGACGACCGCGCCGATATCGGTGCGGCCATTGGTGAGCGCTGCTATCTCCTGCGCCGGCTCGAAGTCGGCCTGCTGGATGCGAATGGTCGCGGTGACCGGCATGGCGGAGGTCAACCGCCGGTCATCGGCGGGAAGAACGCAATCTCGCGCGCGCCCGATATCACGGCGTCCGGCTTAACATGGGCGTGGTCGATCGCGGCGCGGATGATCTTCGGTTTCTCGAAGGCGTAGGCGTAAGCCTCGCCGCGCCGCGAGAGCCAATCGATCAAATCGTTCACCGTGCGCACGTCCGCCGGCGGCTCGACGGTCTCTTCCGCCAGGCCAATCCGCTCACGTACCCAGGCGAAATATTTGACCTTCATCCCTCGTCCTCCTTGATGAGGTGATGGATGCCGGCGCGGAAATAGTCCCATCCGGTGTAGATCGTGAAGATCGCCGACATCCACAGCAGGATGATGCCGATCAGCGTGGTGGCCGGCAGGATCTGCTCGCCGGCTTCGCCGGCGATCAAAAAGCCGATCGCGACCAGCTGAATTGTGGTCTTCCATTTCGCCAGCTTGGTCACGGGCACGCTGACCCGCAGCGCCGCCAGATATTCCCGCAGGCCCGAGACCAGGATCTCGCGGCACAGGATCACAATGGCTGCCCACAGGGTCCAGCCGTGGATCGAGTTGTCGGCCGCCAGCATCAGCAGGCATGATGCCACCAGGAGCTTGTCGGCGATCGGGTCGAGCATCCGTCCGAAGGCCGATTGCTGGTCCCAGATCCGGGCGTAATAGCCATCGAGGTAATCGGTGACGCCGGCCGCAATGAAGACGGCCAAGGCCACCCAGCGCAGCCACAGCGGACCGTCCAGGATGGATTGGGCAAAGACGCAGCCGACTACCACCGGGATGGCGGCAATGCGGGCGTAAGTCAGGATATTCGGTATGGACAGGGTTTTGCCCTGTCCCCTTGTCGTTGCGATGTTCATCCGTCTTACCAATACCGCTGGAACGTGAAGGTCAACCTTGCGGACCTAGATCATCTGTCGCAGGCGACGCCCCAATGACATGCTTTCCGGCTCCGAGTCCCCTGAAGCTCTAAGTCCCGTTAATAAGTCCCGTTAACAAGTCCTGTTAACCCGGCTGCGCATGGAAAAACTCGAAGATCTTGCGGGCGCTTTCGGCGCTAACGCCCGGAACCTTGCCGAGGTCCGCGATCGAGGCCCGCTCGATCTCCTTCAGCGTTCCGAAGTGGTGCAGCAAGGCACGTTTGCGTGACGGGCCGATCCCAGGGATTTCCTGCAGGCCGGCCTCCCTTAGGTCCTTTTTCCGCAATTTGCGGTGCGAGCCGATCACGAAGCGATGCGCCTCGTCGCGCAGCCGCTGGATGAAATACAGCACGGGATCGCGCGGCTCGAGCTTGATGGCTTCACGGTCCGGCATGAACAGGGTTTCCCGTCCGGCATCGCGGTCCGGGCCTTTCGCCACGGCCATCAGCGAGACCTGGGTAAGGCCGAGGCTGGCGAAAATCTCCCTGACAGCGTTGAGCTGGCCGCGGCCGCCGTCGATGATGACGAGGTCCGGCCATTGCGGAAACGAATCATCGTCTGCCTTCGCCTTGGCGGCATCGCCCTCCGGCGGCTTCAACAGACGCTTGAAGCGCCGCTCCAGCACTTCGCGCATCATTGCGTAATCGTCGCCGGGTGTCAGTCCCTCGGACTTGATGTTGAACTTGCGGTACTGGTTCTTGATGAAGCCATCTGGTCCCGCCACGATCATGGCACCGACTGCGTTGGTGCCCTGGATATGGCTGTTGTCGTAGACCTCGATCCGCTTCGGCACCTGCGGCAGGGTAAGCGTAGCGGCCATCGATTCCAGCAGCCGGCTCTGCGTTGCGGTGTCGGCGAGCTTGCGGCCGAGCGCCTCGCGCGCATTGGTCAGCGCGTGCGCAACCAATTCCTTTTTCTCGCCGCGCTTCGGCACCGAGATTTCGACCTTGTAGCCGGCCTTGACGCACAGCGCGTCGGCCAGCAGCGCGCTTTCCTCGATCTCATGCGACAGCAGGATCAGTTTCGGCGGCGGCTTGTCGTCGTAGAATTGCGCCAGGAACGAGGCCAGCACTTCCTCCGGCGTAAACGACTTCTCCGCGCGCGGGAAGTAGGCGCGGTTGCCCCAGTTCTGGCCGGTGCGGAAGAAGAATACTTCCACGCAGGAGTAACCGCCTTCCTGATGGATGGCGAATATGTCGGCCTCTTCGACGGTGCGCGGGTTGATGCCCTGCTGCGACTGGATCGCCGACAGCGCGGCGAGGCGGTCGCGGTACAGCGCGGCAGTCTCGAATTCGAGGTCGTTCGAAGCCTTCTCCATCTCGGCGGCGAGCAGCTCCTTTACGGCATGGCTGCGGCCGGAAAGAAAATCGGTCGCCTCGCGCACCAGCTCGGTATAGCCGGGAAAGTCGATCTCGCGGGTGCAGGGGCCCGAGCAGCGGCGGATTTGATAGAGCAGGCACGGCCGCGTGCGGCTTTCGAAAAAGCCGTCGGTGCAGGAGCGGATCAGGAAGGCGCGCTGCAGCGCCGTGATCGTGCGGTTGACCGCGCCGGCGGATGCGAACGGTCCGAAATATCGTCCGGGCCGGCTCTGCGCGCCGCGATGCTTGAGGATTTGTGGCGCCCAGTGATCGCCGGTGAGCAGGATGTAGGGAAACGACTTGTCGTCGCGCAGTTGCACGTTAAACCGCGGCCTGAGCTGCTTGATCAGGTTGGCTTCGAGCAGCAGCGCCTCGGTCTCGGTCGTGGTGGAGACGATCTCGACGGTCACAGTGGCGGCGATCATCCGCAGGATGCGCGCGGGCAGCGGCGCGTTGGCGCGGGCGTAGGAGGAGAGCCGCTTGCGGACGCTTTTCGCCTTGCCGACATAGAGCACATCGCCCGCAGCATTGAGCATGCGGTAGACGCCGGGCGAGGTCGGGGCCAGCCGCATCGCGTTTTCGATGGCCGCGTGACCGACCGCCAGCGGGCCCTCCGCAATCGCCTCAACGGGCTCCTCGGCGGCTTCCGGCAGGCGCGCCTCCTCATCCTCCTCGGCGGCTGACGTCGCGGGATCGACGTCGGCGGCGGTCAGGTCCTGTGGCGGCATGTCCGGTTGGGAACCCTTCCGCTCTTTCCGCGGGGGTTTTGGGTGGTCGGAGGAATCGTGATCCATGGGCCTAAATTATGCGGTGCAAGGCTGCATCGCCAGCGCCTGGAGCGTACCCTACGCTGGATGAAGGAAGCCTGCTAACCCGTTGTTAAGAATGATGAGCCGGCAGGTAACCCGGCTTAACAACCCTTTAACTTAAAACTCTCGATAAATCTTATCGAAATAGAGTGGAGTTCCGTAACCGGGCCGGCCTGTTGCCCGGCGGTTGCGGCAGTTGCGTGGAGTTGCGTGATGAGCAGGTTCGCCGTGGCCGCGCTGGCGCTGAGCGCTGCAGGCTTGACCACGCCGGCCCGGGCGGCCGACTTCTACGGCTCAGGCCCACCCCTAACCGTCAACGACACGCTGTACCGCTCCGATAGCTGGGCCCGTCCCTATCTTGGCGTCAGCCTCGGCTATGCCTGGGGCTCGGTCGCCAACAATCCGACCAAGCCGTCCGGCTTCGTCGGCGGCGTCCAGGCCGGCTACAATTGGCAGAGCGGATCGTTCGTGTTCGGCCTGGAAGGTGACATTCAGGCGACCGCCGCGGAGGAAACCTTCGCGCCGTGGAAATTCTCCAATCCCTGGTTCGGCACGGTCCGCGGCCGCGCCGGCTTCGCATTCAACAACGTCATGTTCTTCGGTACGGGTGGTCTCGCGTTCGGCGAGCTGCGCGCCACGACATTCGGCCTGACCGAATCCCATACCAATGCGGGCTGGACGCTCGGCGCCGGCGCCGAGATGGGCCTTGACCGTAATTGGAGCGCCAAGATCGAATACCTCTATGTCGATCTCGCCAACAGCAACTTCGTCATTACAGGTGCGTCGAACGGTTACCGGTTCGGTTTGATAAGGGCCGGCATCAACTATCGCTTCTGAGAACAAAGAAACTGTCGGTTAGCATCTCCCGGCGGCCGCAAGCCGCCGGGATTTTTTTGCCTCTTCGCTAAACGGGCAGGCGAACGCCGCGTGCCTTCGACGCTCGGGGCGATACCGCGCCCGACGCAGTCTTTCGCAGCAAGAACTCAGTCGGCGTCCAACGCGAGCATCAACTCACGACGAAATCACGAGGTTGACCGCTTTGGGCCCCTTGCCCTTCTTGTCCGGTTCAACCTCGAATGTAATGCGCTGTCCTTCTGTCAGATCCTTCAATCCGGCCCGCTCGACTGCGGTGATGTGCACGAACACATCGCGGCCGCCATCATCTGGCTTGATGAAGCCGTAGCCGCGTTCTCCGTTGAAGAACTTGACTGTTCCAGTCATGGCCATCGGGAAACTCCTCCCCCGTATTGCTCCGCCGCTACGCGCACTCCGCGTATCGGCTGACCGGACATTCGCTGCCGGAAGCTTGGCCACCTCAGCCGATCGGCGACGCTGCCAACCGGCCTGGATTTTTATTCGGCCTTGATCACTCCGCCGCAACCATTCGCGGAAGCGGAACGTAAAGCCAGTCCCAATAGCCTGAGCATAATACGGTTTTGTTCCAGTTGCCTACGGCCATCCGTATTTTTCCCGATGCCCCGGGGGCCCCTTCAGGGCTTGGGCATCTCCAGCCTGAACCGGCCGGCGCCGCCCTGGCCGAGCGGTTTTTCGAGTTCGGGTAGAATTGTCTTCAATTCACCCGCCAGCGTCCACGGCGGATTGACGATCAGGAGGCCGGTAGAGGCGAGCGGGCCGCCCACCTGCTGCGGCGCGACGCTGAATTCGAGCCGCAGGCATTTTCCGGCTGGCCTGCTGGCCGCCGCAGCACCCGCGACGACGCGGGCCAAGGTGTCGGTGGCGCGCCGGCTCTTCACTGGATACCAGATCAGGTAACTGCCGGTCGGCCATTTCGCATACGCTTCGGCAAATGCGCCTTCCAGCCGTTCGAATTCGTCCTTTTGCTCGAAGGCGGGATCGATCACCACCAGGCCGCGCCGCTCCTTGGGCGGCACGAAGGCGGGCAATGCCGTCCAGCCGTCGAGATCGACCACCCGTGCCTGGCTATCGCGGCGCAGTGTATCGATCAGTTGCTTGCGCGCGCCCGGCTCGATTTCGCAGGCGGTGAGACGGTCCTGCGGCCGCAGCAGCGCCCGGGCGATCAGGGGCGAGCCGGGATAGGCCTCGAGCTTGCCCGGTGCGTTGAAGGCCCTGACGATATCGAGATAGGGGCCGACCAGCGGCAGCACGCTTTCCGAAAACCGCGCCTGCATCAGCCGCGCAATGCCGGTCAGCCATTCGCCGCCGCGGCGCGCCTCCTCGCCGGTGAGATCGTAGCGTCCGGCGCCGGCATGGGTATCGACGACGCGAAATGCGGCCGGCTTGTCCTGCAAGTAAATAAGCACGCGCACCAGCACGATGTGCTTGATGACATCGGCAAAGCCGCCGGCGTGAAAGGCGTGTCGATAATTCATAACGGAGGGGTTACGACATCGGCGCGAGGAAAGTAACCCGTCTCCTCGAGGCGGCGCCAGGACAGGATGACGGCTCCCACCCGAAACGGCGTCGCCGGAATTATCGGGAGGATCCCGGCCATCCACGTGTCTTGCAGATGACGATAAAGGCGTGGATGGCCGGGAACGCAGACGAGCTGTCTGCGCAAGGAAGCCGCCATACTGTGGCGGAACGGACTGCTAACCGCCGCGCACCGGCGGCATCACGACCTCGTCGCGCCGGCAGGCGCGGCGGTCGATTTCATCGCAGGCGCGGAATTGCATGTCCTTGCTCAGGCAGATCCGCACCTCGCTGAGGCGGCGGCTCGAGCACGTCACCGAAATCGCCGAACCGCTGAGGCCCGGATTGATCTTGATGAAGGCCGCTTCGAGATCGTCGGGGGCGATGGTCTTCTCTTCGGATAGTTGCAGGAATTCCTCGGGAATTTTTACCGCCGCGCGCGCTTTGCGGATGTTCTCGAAATAGCCGCGTGCGCCAAGGCCAGAACAGGTGCCGTGCTTGTCCCACTCGTTGAAGATCAGGCCGGGTGCCGGCATCAGGTCCAGCATAGAGGTCATGATATTGCGGTCGAGCCGCGGCGCGGGCCGCTGGCAATATTCGGGAAAGCCGCGCTCATATTGCGGCCAGAGGCCGTGGACCACGAAGGAATAGGGGCGGCTGCACTGGACCTGTGAGCGCCCGCTATTGCCGCGCTCGGCCGCCGCCTCGCAGAATGAGGGCGACCAGGATAGGGCCAGGACATAGAAATCGAACTCACCCGGGGTGTTCTGCCGGCGGTCCTGGGCGGCCGCCATCCCGATGGAGACGACGACAAGCGCCAGTGAAATCAGAAGCCGTGAAATGATACCGGATCGGTGCATCGGGCGCCCCTCTACTCGACTACCGGGAGCCTAGCAGGGAACCGGAACATTTCAAGAACAAATTTTAGGATTTCCTCGCTGGCTCCAAAGGGGAGCCATTCAACCTTGGCGAATCGAACTAAATCAGGGCCGGGCGGCGCGGCAGCCGGGGCCGTAAGCCCAGTTGCGGTCGAGACCGGTCACGCACCATTCGACGCCCTGGCCATAGCCGGCAAAGCCACCGTCCTCGATGATCGAGTAGTGTACGGTGCGCATCTTGCCGTCGCTCAGCATCACGTCGCCGCTGCAATAACGGCGCGGGACGTTGTCGGACTGCCAGGGCCGGAACGCGGTCTCGTGGATTCGGCCGAAGCCGGTGATCACCAGTGCCGAATTCCAGAACTTGCCTTCCTTCTCCTGGAATTGGGTGGCGATCGTCGGCAATGCGCGCTCGCATTCGGCGACGCGGCCCTCATAGCCCGGCCCGAATAGGCCGAAGTTCAGCTCGAGCGGATTAGCGGCCTGCGCGGCATGGCCGGAGACGAAGAGGCCGAGCGCCGTCGCGATCGGGCCGAGAGCTCGCAAGGATGTGAACAGGTTGCGCATGGGAATCCGCCGGTAAAGCCAACGCACGGGACGGTGCCGCGAAGGCCTGACAAGGTCAAGTGCAGCAAGGCAACACCTGACGGCCAAGTCTGCCCCGTGCTCCAACCCATTCTTTTCACGGCCATCGGCGCACACTATGGTGGGCTTCGAGCGAAATGGAGTCTGCGATGCGAAGAATTCTGGCCGCGAGCCTGATTGCCATGGGTGGAGTCTTGGGCGGAATGCTGGCCAGCGCGCCGGCGCAGGCGCAGTGGATCGATATCGACACGGTGCCGCCGATGAAGGGCAACGACACCGGCGGCATCATCGCCTATTCGCTCGCGACGCAGGCCGATGCCCGCCAGCTCGCCGTCGATCACTGCGCCCGCTACGGCAAGGTGGTGAAATTCCTCGGCGTGCAGCCCAATTACGGCGGCTACGTTTCCTTTGCCTGCCGCTGGGTGCCCTATGGCGCCGCCGAGCGGCCGCTGCGCACGCTCTACTAACGCGCACTTCGCCAGCCTTCCCCGGCCGGACATGTTTTCGCCACGCAAAGCGTGTGTTCACTTCCGCGCGCACGACAGCGTTGAAGAATTCAGGGGAACACACGCATGAGACGATTCCTGGTTGCGGCTGGTTCGGCCGCCATTTTGCTTGCCCTGGCGCCAATGAGCGCCGTTGCCGTGGAGCTGCCGGTACGCAAAGCCGGCCTGTGGGAAATGAAGGTGCTGAGCGGTGGATCGGTGCCGGAGATGACCATGCAGCAGTGCACCGACGAGACCACCGACAAGGACATGAGCACCGCCATGTCGCCGGTGGCCAAGGACATCTGTTCCAAGCAGGACATCCAGAAGACCGCGACCGGCTATGTCACCGATTCCGTTTGCGGCATTGCCGGGGTGACGGTGAAGTCGCACGCCGAGATCACCGGCGACTTCAATTCCGCCTACACCGTGAAATCGACCTCGCATAGCGAGGGCGGCCGGGTCGGCGCGCACGATTCCACCTCCACGATCGAGGCCAAGTGGCTTGGCGCCTGCAAGGCCGACCAGAAAGCCGGCGACATCATGATGCCCGGCGGCATGAAGATGAACATCAAGGACATGGAAAAGCTGAAGGCGCTGATCCCGAAGAAGTAGCTTGAGATCCAAGCTGCGCGGTGTGCCTAAACCGGCACCCTGACTGCCGCCCGCAATCCGCCCATCGGGCTGTCGCTGAGCGTGATGTCGCCGCCATGCGAACGGGCGATGTCACGGGCGATGGCGAGCCCGAGGCCGGTGCCGCCCTCGTCCTGATTCCGGGCGTCGTCGAGCCGCAGGAACGGCTTGAACACTTCCTCGCGCATGTTGACGGGAATGCCCGGTCCGTCGTCGTCGACCGTCACCGTCAAATAGCGGTGATCGCGATGCCCGGTGATGGCGACCGTCTTGGCGTAGCGCGCCGCGTTGGAGACGAGGTTGGCGATGCAGCGCTTGAATGAGGCCGGCTTCACCGTCACGACAGGCAGGCCGTGGAACGTCACCGTCGCGGTATGGCCGTGGCGCTCGGCGTCGCTGCGCAGCTCTTCCAGCGCCATCGCCATGTCGGTCGGCTGCGCCACCTCGCCGCTGTCGCCGCGCGCGAAGGCGAGATAGGCCTCCAGCATGCCCGACATCTCGTCGACATCCTTGCGCATGCCGTCGACTTCGGGGCTGTCGCCGATCAACTCGAGTTCGAGCTTAAAGCGGGTCAGGATGGTGCGTAGATCATGGCTGACGCCGGCCAGCATCGCGGTGCGCTGATCGATCGAACGCTCGACGCGCGCTTTCATCTCCAGGAAGGCCTGCGCCGCCTGCCGCACCTCGCGCGCACCGCGCGCGCGGAAATTCGGCACCTCGCGGCCCTTGCCGAAGCTCTCGGCGGCCTCCGCCAGCCGGAGGATCGGCTTGATCTGGTTGCGCAGGAACAATACCGCGACGATCAGCAGGATCGAGGACGTGCCGAGCATCCAGAAGATGAATATCTCCGAATTGGAGGCGTAGGCCCTGCTTCGCTGCGCGAACACCCGCATCACGGCGTCGTCGAGCTGGATGCGGATCTCGACTAGGTTGGACATGCCGACGGTATCGACCCAGAACGGACGGCTGATCTGGCGGCTGATCTGCCCCGCGAGCGACTGGTCGAGCAGCGAGAAGAAAGGCTTTGGCCCCGGCGTGGGCATGTCGCCCGGCGGGAGGAAATCGACCACGAGCCCGAGCCGCTGCTGCGCGATGCGCTTAAGCTGCGTGCGATCTTTGTCCTGCGGATAAGTCTTATAGATGTCGATCAGGCCTGCGATATCCTGCACCACGGCGGCCGACAAATGCCTTGTCACCGTGTTCCAGTGCCGCTCCATGAACACGAAGGCGACCACCGTCTGCAGCATCACCATCGGCACGATCATGATCAGCAGCGCACGGGCGTAGAGGCCGGTCGGCATCCAGCCCTTGAACGCGTTGCCGATCCAGCCATTGGCCTTGGAGACGCGCTGCGAGGCATTGCGGATAAATGTCAGGCCGGTATCGAGCGTGCTCATGGTTGCCTATAGCGTTTTCGAGCGAAGTGGCACCGGTTCGCGTGAAGAAAACGCGTCAAGATGAAAAATGGCTCAGGGCGACGCGACCAGGCGGTAGCCGATGCCGCGCACCGCCTGCAGGAATAGCGGATTGGCGGGGTCCTGCTCGATCTTGCGGCGCAGGCGGTTGATCTGCACGTCGACGGCACGCTCGTTCACCGTGCCGCCGCTGGTCAGCGCCGCGCGCGGCACGGTTTCGCCGGGACTGGCGGCGAGAATGCGCAGCATCTCGCGCTCGCGGTCGGTAAGGTGGATGATCTCCTCGCCCTGGCGCAGCTCGCCGCGGTCGAGATGAAAGACGTAGGGGCCGAACGCGATCTGCTCCAGCGCCTCCACCGGCGGCGGCGCCGAGCGCTTGAGGATGTTGCCGATCCGCAGGACCAGCTCGCGCGGCTCGAACGGTTTTGCGACGTAGTCGTCGGCGCCGATCTGCAGGCCCTCGATCCGCGCCTCGGCCTCGTGGCGTGCCGTCAGCATGATGATCGGCACCGAGGAGGAGGTGCGGATGAACCGCGCCAGATCGAAGCCGGTCTCGCCGGGCATCATGACGTCGAGGATCAAAAGATCGAAGTGCAGGCCAAGCAGCTTGGCCCGCGCGTCGCTGGCGCTCGAGGCGGTGGTGACGCGGTAGCCTTCGCCGGACAGAAACCGCGACAGCAGATCGCGGATGCGGCGGTCGTCGTCGACCAGGAGCAGATGCGGGGCGTCGTCGGCCAGTTGCCGCGGCGCGCGTGCCGCGGCCGTCGCGATGGTTGCTGCTTGCGCCACGATTACTCCCTTGGCTTCTTGCTGCCGGTCCCGAAGATCGCCTCTAGCACTTTGTCAGGATCGTCGCGATCAATCATCGCGCGCAGGAACTGGCTAATCGCCGCGGCGCCTTCGGGGTTGATGTCCCGCAGCGCGCGGGTGATGCGGTCGGTCTGCAACCCTGCGAGCTTTGCCACCAACGCTTCGCCCTTCTGGGTGGCATAAAGAAGGCGCTGCCGGCGGTCGTTATTGCCGGTCTTCTGGATGATGTAGCCCTCGTCGAGCAGCTGCTTGAGCACCCGCCCGAGCGACTGCTTGGTAATCCGCAGCACGTCCAGGAGATCGGCGACCTTGAGGCCCGGATAGCGGTAGACGAAATGCATCACCCGGTGATGGGCGCGGCCGAACCCGAAACCTTCGAGCTCGTGGTCGGCGTCACCGACAAAGTCGCGATAGGCGAAAAACAGGAGCTCGATAATGTCCCAGCGCATTTCGGCCAGGCGCGGGGATGTGCCTGCGCCGCCTTGCGAATCGGGGCTGGTGGGGCCCCTTGAGAAATTTATGTCAGTCATGTTGACATATCTTGGGTTCAATGTTACAAAACTGCCAGCCACGACGAAACTTTAAGTCGTTTCGAACTTGGTGACGTGTCAGGCATCCGGAAAAGCCAACGATGGCGGCAACGGCGGCAAATTGAACTACCGTGCGATTGTCGAGCGGCATTTCGACAAACATACTGGACTTCAGCATCGCGCAAAAGCATGTCCTGACGGCCATGACGGCGCGGGAAGCCGCCGGCAAGGCCGGTGGTGGCGAAGTCCAGACCTGTGAAGGCCAAATAGGCCCGGTGCGGCTTGCCGGGGCCAGAAATTGCGCCGGGTTCGGCAGCGGGAAACAAGAAAATGAGCTTGAATTTCGAAATCCGCCCTGCGGCCAACCCGACCCCGGAGAAGGAGCGCGCGGCAAAGCTCGCCGATCCGGGCTTCGGCCGGGTCTTCACCGATCACATGGCCATCATCCGTTATAGCCAAGGCAAAGGCTGGCATGACGCGCGTATCGAAGCCCGCGCCAATTTCGCGCTCGATCCGGCTACCGCCGTGCTGCACTACGCCCAGGAGATTTTCGAAGGCCTGAAGGCCTACAAGCGCGACAATGGCGTGAATCTGTTCCGGCCCGACGCCAATGCCCGGCGCTTCAAGGATTCGGCCGAGCGCATGGCGATGGCGCCGCTGCCCGAGGCCTTGTTCATCGAAGCGGTCGAGCAGGTGGTGCGCATCGACAGCGCCTGGATCCCGGGCGGCGAGGGCAGTCTTTACCTGCGGCCCTTCATGATCGCGAACGAGGTGTTTCTCGGCGTCAAACCGTCGGCCGAATACATCTTCGCGGTGATCGCTTCACCCGTCGGCTCCTATTTCAAGGGCGGACCGGCGCCGGTATCGATCTGGGTATCGGAGAATTACACGCGCGCTGCGATCGGCGGCACCGGCGCGGTGAAATGCGGCGGCAATTACGCCGCCAGCCTGCGCGCCCAGGCCGAGGCCATCGAGCGCGGCTGCGATCAGGTCGTCTTCCTCGATGCGATCGAGCGCCGCTATATCGAAGAGCTCGGCGGCATGAACGTGTTCTTCGTGTTCGACGATGGCTCGCTCTCGACGCCGCCGCTCGGCACGATCCTGCCGGGCATCACCCGCGATTCGATCATCGCGCTGGCCAGGGATGCCGGCACTGTCGTGCGCGAGGAGCCCTATACGATCGAGCAGTGGCGCAAGGATGCCGCCAGCGGAAAGCTGAAAGAGGCGTTCGCCTGCGGCACGGCGGCCGTGATCTCGCCGATCGGCAAGGTGTGCTCGGCGAGTGGCGATTTCCAGATCAGCGGCGGCGTCGCCGGGCCTGTCGCCATGGGGCTGCGCAAGAAGCTGGTCGACATTCAGTACGGCCGCGCGGAAGATCCGCACGACTGGATTCGCAAGGTCATGTGACCGGCGGGTTCATTCCGCCGCTCAGGCAATGGATCACTTTAGGCGCTCGGTAGCGCGCGTCTCGTCGAGTCGCGCGAGGCTGACGCGCGGCTCAATGCAACCAAGTCGGGAGAGAAGCCATGGGAGTTTCGTTCGACAAGATCGATGGCGTCATCTGGTATGACGGCAGGCTGGTGCCATGGGCCGACGCCAATGTCCACATCCTGACCCACGGGCTGCATTATGCGAGCTGCGTGTTCGAGGGCGAGCGCGCCTATGGCGGCAGGGTGTTCAAGAGCACCGCACATTCCGAGCGGCTGAAGGCTTCGGCCAACATCCTCGATTTCGAGATTCCCTGGTCGGTCGCCGAGATCGACGCGGCCAAACAGCTCGTAATCGACAAGAACAATCTGCCCGACGCCTATCTGCGCCCGATCGCCTGGCGCGGTTCGGAGATGATGGGCGTCTCGGCGCCATCCAACACCATCCATCTCGCCATAGCCGCCTGGAACTGGCCGAGCTATTTCGACCCGGCCGAGAAGCTCAAGGGCATCCGCATGGGCATGGCCGAATACCGGCGGCCCGATCCGGCGACGATTCCCGCGCTGGCGAAGGCGTCCGGCCTCTACATGATCTGCACGATCAGCAAGCACAAGGCGGAGCGTCAGGGCTATGCAGATGCGATGATGCTGGACTGGCAGGGCCGCGTTGCCGAATGCACCGGCGCCAACATCTTCTTCGTCAAGGACGGCACAATCCACACCCCGATCGCCGACTGCTTTCTCGCCGGCATCACCCGCGCCACGGTGATCGACCTCGCGCAGCGTCGTGGCATCGAGGTGATCGAGCGCCGCATCATGCCGGAGGAGCTTGCCGGCTTCACCGAATGCTTCATCACCGGCACCGCTGCCGAAGTGACCCCGGTCGCCGAGATCGCGCAATGGAAGTTCACGCCTGGCAAAATCTCCGAGCAGCTGATGGCCGACTACACGGCTGAAGTGCAGCCGAAGGATACAGCTGCGGCGGCGTAAGGCCGAGGCAGGGATAATCGCCGTTTCTTCGTCATGCCCAGGCTTGTCCCGGGCATCCACGTCTTGGCGGCAAAGAAGAGTTGTGGATGGCCGGGCCAAGCCTGGCCATGACGAACTCGTTGCGTGACACGGTTGCCCTGCCGCGCCCCGGCTGGTACCTAGCCGATCATGGCCGAGAAACCCAAAAAACCCCAGAAGCTGAAGGCGCGGCTGCCGCGCGGGCTGGAAGATCGCGGGCCTGCCGCGATCGCGGCCACGCGCCAGATGGTCGAAAAAATCCGCGAGGTCTATGAGCGCTACGGCTTCGAGCCGGTGGAAACCCCCGCGATGGAGTTCACCGACGCGCTCGGCAAATTCCTGCCCGACCAGGACCGGCCGAACGAGGGCGTGTTCTCGTTCCAGGACGACGACGAGCAGTGGATTTCGCTGCGCTACGACCTGACCGCGCCACTGGCGCGCTATGTCGCGGAAAATTTCGACGCCCTGCCAAAGCCCTATCGCAGCTACCGCTTCGGCTACGTGTTCCGCAACGAGAAGCCAGGGCCCGGCCGCTTCCGCCAGTTCATGCAGTTCGATGCGGATACGGTGGGCTCGGCCTCGCCGGCTGCCGACGCCGAGATGTGCATGATGGCGGCAGACACGATGGAAGCGCTCGGCATTCCCCGCGGCGCCTATGTGGTGAAGGTGAATAACCGCAAGGTGCTGGATGGGGTGCGCGATGCGCTCGGCATTGCCGATGACGGGCAATGGCTGACGGTGATGCGCGCGATCGACAAGCTCGATCGGCTCGGCATTTCCGGCGTGCAGCAACTGCTCGGCGACGGCCGCAGGGACGAGTCGGGTGACTTCACCAAAGGCGCCGGCCTCAAGCCAGATGACATCGCGTTGGTCTTGAGTGCGATCGAACAGGGCGCGCAGCTCGATGCGCGGCTGCGCGACAGCAAGATCGGACAGGAAGGCCGTGACGAGCTCGATGCGATCAGCAAGTTGGTAACCACATCGGGCTACGGATCGGATCGAATTGTCATCGACCCATCCGTCGTGCGCGGCCTCGAATATTACACCGGTCCGGTCTACGAGGTCGAACTCCTGCTCGAGACCAAGGATGAAAAGGGCCGCCCCGTGCGCTTCGGCTCGGTCGGCGGCGGTGGTCGTTACGACGGCCTCGTCTCGCGCTTCCGCGGCGAGCCGGTGCCGGCAACGGGATTTTCGATCGGCGTGTCGCGCCTGCAGGCTGCGCTGACCATGATCGGCAAGCTCGACACCCGCCCCGATTTCGGCCCCGTCGTGGTCACCGTGTTCGACCGCGACCGTGTCGCCGACTACCAGAAGATGGTCGCAGAGCTTCGCAACGCGAGCATCCGCGCCGAGCTCTATCTCGGCAATCCCAAGAACATGGGCAACCAGCTCAAATATGCCGATCGCCGCAATTCGCCGTGCGTGATCATCCAGGGCTCGGATGAAAAGGCGCGCGGCGAGATTCAGATCAAGGACCTGATCGAGGGCGCGAAAGCCGCCGCCGCCATCGCCTCGAACCAGGAATGGCGCGAAACCCGTCCGGCGCAGTTCTCCTGCGCGGAGAGCGAGATCGTCGCCAAGGTGCGCGAGGTGCTGGCGCGCCATGACGTGAAGTGGGAATAGCCATTCGCTCCAGGCGTCGTGCCCGGCCTTGTGCCGGGCATCCACGTCTTGTTTGATGGAAGAGGTCGTAGATGGCTGGAGCAAGTCTGGCCACGACGAAAAGCAAAAAGGGAGAACGAGAATGCCCGAGATCACCATCAGCATGGCCGCCGGCCGCACCGAGGAACAGAAAGTCGGCATGATGCGCGACATCACCCAGGCGCTGGTGAAGAATCTCGGCGTCGATGCGGAAGCCGTTGTCATCCAGATCAACGAGGCGCCGCTCACCCACAAGATGAAGGGCGGCAAGACCTTCGTCGAGCGCAAGGCGATGCAGAAATAACGCGGCCTCTCTCTGCCGTCGTCCCCGCGAAGGCGGGGACCCAGAGCCACCAACGTTAGTTGGTGAGCCGAACTGCAGCTGCAGCATCGGGGATTTGTGGTTATGGGTCCCGGCTCGAGGCCGGGACGACATCGAGTTTGCGGATTCAGTCCATGGACGCACGCGATTTCATCAAGATCGGCATGAGTGCCGAGCGGACGCTGGTCGTACCGGCGGAGCGCACGGTCGGGCATTTCGTGCAGGGCATGCCGATGGTCTATGCGACGCCGATGATGATCCTGGAAATGGAGATGGCCTCGAGCGATGCCATCAGGCCCTATCTTCAGCCGGGCTGGATCACGGTCGGCACCGAGGTCGATATCCGCCATCTCGGCGCGTCGCTGGTCGGCGCGACGGTGCGTGTCACGGGAACGGTGATCGCCGTCGAGCGCCGCGTGATCCGTTTCGAGGTCGAGGCCTTCGACGGTGAGCGCAAGATCGGCGATGGCCGCCATGCCCGCGGCCTCGTCAATGCCGAGAGTTTTACCAAGCGGCTTGCGGGGAAGTAGCGGCTTGCCCGGTGCCTCCTGCGATTTGTTTTACTTCGCCAGTTCCTTCGAGCGCTTCGTCGCCGCGGCGATGGCGCGGATCATCAGCGGCTGCAGGCCGTCTTTCGCCATCAGCACCTCCAGCGCCGCCGCGGTGGTGCCGCCGGGCGAGGTGACGTTCTGGCGCAGCGTCGCCGCAGCAAGTTCGGAGCGATGCAGCAATTCGCCGGAGCCGGCGACGGTTTCGCGCGCGAGCTTCGTCGCCAGTTCCGCCGGCAGGCCGGCCTCGACGCCGGCGCGCGCGAGCTCTTCGGCGAGCAGGAAGACATAGGCCGGGCCTGAGCCGGACACGGCGGTTACCGCATCCATCAATGCTTCGTCCTCGACCCATTCGACCGGGCCGGTGGCACGCAGCAGCGCGTCGGCCGTGGCGTGTTGCGCCGCGCTGACGTTCCTTGCGGGCACCGCCACCGTGATGCCGCGGCCGATCGCGGCCGGCGTATTCGGCATGGCGCGAACCACCATGCCGCCGCAGATTTCTTCGAGCGCTGCGATCGGCGTGCCCGCCATGATCGAAACGACGAGCGTCGAGGGTCCGACGAGATGCTTCAGCGCCGGGCCCACCTCGCGGAACGTCTGCGGCTTCACCGCCACCACCAGCGTATCCGCCGTAACCGCGTCGCTGGGATTGAGACGAATGCCTTTGGCGGCGAGCGCGGTGATCTCGGCGGACGGCTGCGGCTCGATGACGATCACACGGCTTGCATCAAGGCCGCCAGCCAGCCATCCCGTCAGCATGGCACCGCCCATCTTGCCGGCGCCGGCCAGCGCAATGGTGCCGTGAAGGTTCTGAAGTGCGTCGGTGGGAGCCATAGGTGTTACCACAAGAACAGACGTCGTCCCCGCGAACGCGGGGACCCATAACCACAGGCGGTTCTAATGGATCGAGCTATCTGCAACAAGCACCGCGCAACACAATAGCCGTCGCGGCGTATGGGTCCCGGCTCGCGCTTCGCTTGGCCGGGACGACGGGGCCTACGCCTCGCCCTCGGTATCGAACATCGCCGCGGCCATCGCCTCGCTTGCGCTCTTGCCGGCCCAGACCACGAATTGGAACGCGGGGTAGTAGCGCTCGCAGGCATGGATGGCGCCGGCCAGCATGACCTCGCATTGCGAAGTCGAGGCGGTCAGTCCGCCCGGCAGCACCAGCGCCTGCCGGTACATGATCATGCCGGTATGGGTCCAGATGTCGAAATGGCCGACCCATAGCTGCTCGTTGATGGCGGCGATCAGCCGCTGCACTTCAGCGCGGCGCGCCGGCGGAATCTTCATGTCAAAGGCGGAGGCGAGGTGCAGCGCCTCGATTCCCGGCATCCAGGTGAAGGAGAGCTGGTAGTCGGTCCAGTTGCCCTTGGAGACAATGGTGACCTCGTCCTCGCCGGAGCGCTCGAACGGCCAGTTGTTCTCGGCGGCTATGTCTTCGACCGCCGCGAGCGGGTTGTTGTGGGAATCGAAAATGCCTTCGAGGAGGGACATGCCGTCTCGACCTTGTTCTTTGAATTCTGTTGATACGCACGCGGAGCACGGCACGCGTCGAACTCAGGGTGCGCCGCCGACTGCAGTCCCCCGAGCGCTGCTCGTTCTCGAGGCCTGCCGACGCTCAAGTGATGTGATTTGCGGAATCCGCGCAACTCACCCCTGAGTCCGTCCACAGGCCAAAGCGGCGTCGTCCACAGCAGATCGCCGCCACCGTTACTAATTGGAGAACAAACCGGAATCGGATTCGAGCGTTGCGGCGGCCGGCACGCCCGTAACTTGGGCTGCTTCGCCACAAAGGTTAATGGATGGTTAGTTAATGGATCGTTAATTTCTCAGGGAAGCACCGTCTTTGGGTTCCCGAGCCGACGAATCCCGATTCCCGCGCGCCGCCAGCGGGCACGCCTCGATCGCCGTTTCAAGCTGCGCGCCTTCGATTTCGACGCATGGTCTGGATGCATCGACGCGCAGGCCATATCGCTCGAGTAGTTGCTCGCGAACCGGCTTGCCCCGCATGTGCAGTTCCCATGTGCCACCCGGCAGTGGCGATTTCAGGGCGGCACGGATCCGGCGATCGAACGTGCCGTCAGGCCTGATCGGCAGCGCAATGTCGGCGATCTGATGGAAGCGCGACTGTGGCGGCAGCAGTGGGGCGATATAGGCGATCGGCTTGTCGACGATGAAATAGTCTGCCGGCCGGCGAAGCTGTTCGGCAATGGCCGGGTTGAACGGATTGGACCAGGGACGGCGGAACCAGTCTCCCGGCTGCGACCACAATGCGATCAGCACCGCCGTCGCCGCCATGACGCCATTCACGCGCAGCGACGATGCGCCCGATGCCGGCCACCCTGCCAGGTAGCGGGCGATCAACAGCACGATCAGCGGCGCGCACAATAGCTCGAGCACGATCGCGTAGCGCTGAATCGAAAACACCGCGAGCCATGCGGCATAGGACACGACGCAGAACAGCAGGAACTGGATATCGCGTTGCGTGAAGATCTTCACGCGGAGGAGCAGAGACCTGCCGGCACCGAACAGCAGCAGCAGGGTAGCGACCGCAAACCGTGCATCACGGAATGGATATTCTGAGCTCCTGTTGTCGCCGACCAGCCAATAGAAAGGATAGGCGAGCGCATCGAGGAACCCTCTCGGCATGAACTGCCAGTCCATGATGTTGATCGGGACCAGTTCGGGCGACTGGAACACCGCGTTGAACAGCGGAAAGATCGGATTGCCCATCTCGCGCCAGAGCATCACGCTCCACGCGCCGCCGGTCACGACAGCGCCGGCCGCGCCGCCGAGGCCAAGACATAGCATTGCCAGCAACGGCCGGCTGGCGGCGAGCACGGCGGCGGCGGCGCCGAGCGCGTAGACCACATTGGTCAGCTTCAGCCCGACGGCGGCGCCGATCAAAAGCCCGGCAAGCACATAACGTCCGTGATGCTTTTCATCCGCCGACACGATCAGGATGCAGCCTGCAACGATCGGCAGCGCGGTGAGGATATCGGAGAAGCTGGTGCCGACTTCCGACAGCGTCATCGGCCCGACCGCGGCGATCAGAATCGATGCGCCGATCGCGGTCGCCGTCGCCGCTTGGCGCAGCAGCACGCGGATCAGGAAATAGATCAGCAGCAGGTTGAGCCCGTGCACCGCGCCGATGATCATCAGCCCGTAGGGCATCGGCAGCAGGTGGCGCAGGTAGTAGATCGGAAAATAGACCGTCGGATTGAAATAGGTCTGGAAGCCGGCGGGCAGGGTGTCGATGCCATAGCGGCCGGTGATGACGGCCCAGACATTGTACTCGTGGTAGTTCTGCCAATCCCAGTTGACGTCCTCGCCGGCGAACCAGGTATAGACCGCGCCGGCCAGCAGCGAGCCGAGTGCAATGGCGATCGGCACCAGAACGCTGGTGCGAAGCAGGGGCGTTGGCCAGGTTCGATTCCCAAGCCTTCCCGTATCCGTGCCGGCAACGTCAGCGGCCTGTGTCACGCTGGCTCCCTATGCGTCGCCCGGGCGATCCGAACTGGGCAACAGCCACCTCTAGGCCGCCGGCTTTAAGGATTGGTGAACGTTTCAGGCCGGCATCGAACGGCATGTGAGGCGGCTGTCCCTGCCGCAGCGCAAGGCCTTGCTCATAGCGCCGCGACGTTACTCCGGCCTGAGGCCGCCGGCGCGGACCACCTTGCTCCACTTCTCGGTTTCCTCGGTGATCAGCTTGCCGAAATCGGCCGGCGTGCCCGGCATCGGATCGCCGCCGATCGCGGCTAGCCGCGCCTTCATGCCGGCATCGGCGATGGCCGCGTTGATCTCCTGGTTGAGCTTGCCAATGATTTCCGCTGGCGTGTTCTTCGGCGCGGCGAAGCCGTACCACTGGCTGGCCTCATAGCCGGTCACGACCTCGCCGACGGTCGGAACATCAGGCATTTCAGCCATGCGCGTCGCCGTCGTCACCGCGAGCGCGCGCAGCTTGCCGGTCTTGATGTGGTCGGTAGTGCCGGGCGCGGCGGCAAACAGGATTTGCACCTGGCCGCCGATCAGGTCGGTCATTGCCGGTCCCTGGCCGCGATAGGGGACGTGCACCATGTCGACGCCGGTCATCATCTTGAACAGCTCGCCCGCCATGTGCGGCGCGCTGCCGCTGCCGGCCGAAGCCATGTTCACCTTGCCGGGGTTGGCCTTGGCGTAGGCGATGAATTCGGCGAGCGTCTGTGCCGGTACGGAAGGGTGGACCAGCACCACCATCGGCACGCGAATGACGCCGGCGACCGGTGCGATATCGCGGACGAAGTTGAAGCTGAGCTTTTCGTAGAGCGAGGCATTGACCGCATTCGGCACCGTCGCCAGCAGAAGCGTGTAGCCGTCAGGCGCCGCGTTGACGACGGCCTCGGTGCCGATATTGCCGCCGGCGCCGGTCCGGTTCTCGACCACAAAGGGCTCCCCGAGATGGTCGGCCAGCCATTGGCCGATCAGCCGTGCCGTGATGTCGACGCCGCCGCCGGCGGCAAAGCCGGCCACGATCTTCGTCGGCCGTGTCGGATAATCAAGCGCGGCCGCCAGGCGTGGCATCATCGGGGCAGCGATGAGCGCGCCGGTTAGCCTGAGAAAATGACGGCGAAGAAGGTTCATGCTGAGCGTCCCCCTGTTTCGGCAAACTTATCCCAACTGAAGGTGCCCGCGTAAACCGCATCTGCGGCGACATCGGTTGCGCCCTGTTCCGGCAGCATGGGGACATGCCGATTCTCCATGTCAAAGGCGCTTGCTGCCGCCACGGCCTTGGTCATATTCTTGGGCAGGTCGTCCATTCCGGGCGGCCGATGTTCTCAGGGCGGGGTGAAAATCCCCACCGGCGGTAAGGGCGACGTAGCCCAAGCCCGCGAGCGCCTTCTTCTCTCCCGAGCAGAAGGGTCAGCAGATTCGGTGTGAATCCGAAGCCGACGGTCACAGTCCGGATGAAAGAGAACGGTTTGCGGTGGTCTTCGCACGTTTGTGCGCGGGCCGACGTCGTTCCGTATGCCCTGATTCTGGTCCTGAAAGAGGAAAGCCATGAATCAGACGTTGCTAGAACCTGAAGTCCAATCCCAGCCCCAGACGGCCGAAACCAGTGGCGCCCCTGACGTGCCCGAGCGTCCGCCGGCGCCGGTTCATCCGCGCTTCGTCAAGCCGCAGCGCATCGCCTTCGTGCAGTCGTCCTGGCACCGTGATGTGGTCGAGGAATGCCGCATCGCCTTCCTCGAGGAGATCGAGGCGCGCCACATCACGCGGGCGCAGGTCGATCTGTTCGAGGTGCCGGGCTCGTTCGAGATCCCCCTGCATGCGCAGCTGCTCGCCAAGACAAGGCGCTATACCGCGATCGTGGCCGCTGGCCTCGTGGTCGATGGCGGCATCTACCGCCACGAATTCGTCGCCGACACCGTGATCAAGGCGTTGATGGACGTGCAATTGCGAACGGAGGTGCCGGTATTTTCTGCCGTGCTGACGCCGCAGCAATTCCATGACAGCGCCGTGCACCACGATTTCTTCCGCAAGCATTTCGTCATCAAGGGAATCGAGGTGGCGGAAGCCTGCGCCAATACGCTGCACAGCCTGGAACGGCTTCGCGGACAGGTGGCGGCGGGGATCGTGGGGTAGATAAGGGATAGCGGATCCCGTCATTGCGAGCGAAGCGAAGCAATCCATCTCGCGACCAAGAGAAGTGTGGATTGCTTCGTCGCGGAGCCTGTCATCGGGCGCGCATTCGCGCGACCCGTTGGCTCCTCGCCATGACGGATGCAGGGAGGGAGTCAGCAATGGCCAAAACCGAACAAGACTCTTCCGATTGGCTCGGCCTGTCGGGCCGCGTTTGCGTCGTGACGGGTGGGGGCGGCGGCATCGGCCGATCAACCGCCCTCAGTCTTGCCCAAGCCGGCGCCCGCGTCGCCGCTATCGATCTCGATGAACGTGGCCTCGAGGCTACGCGCGCCGAACTCTCCAAGCTCGGCGCCGGCCATGTCGTCGCACGCTGCGATACGACCGATGTTGCAAGCGTCACCACCGCGGCCGAAACCATCGAGAAATCGCTGGGAGCATGCGGGGTGCTGGTCAACACCGCGGCCATCCTGCGTCCCGGCGCGCTCGACACCCTGACGCTTGCCGAATGGAACGCGGTTCTTGCCGTCAACCTGACCGGCTATTTCCTTTGCGCGCAGGCGTTCGGCCAGCAGATGCGCAAGCTCGGCCGCGGCAGCCTGATCCACGTGGCCTCGATCGCCGGCAGCAACGCGCAGGGACAGAGTGGCGCCTACAGCGTCAGCAAGGCCGGCGTGATCATGCTGTCGCGGCAGCTTGCCAACGAGTGGGGGCCGCACGGCATTCGCAGCAATGTCGTCAGCCCGGGCATGGTGATCACGCCGATGAGCCAGGCCTTCTACGATACGCCGGGGGTGACCGAGCGGCGCTCCGCCGTGGTGCCGCTGCGGCGGGTCGGCATGCCCCAGGATATGGCCGATGCGATCCTGTTCCTCGCCAGCGACCGCGCGTCCTACATCAATGGCGAGGAGGTCATGGTCGACGGCGGCTACGCCAATATGCTGATGAACCTGGTGCCGCGGCCGGGATTTGAATGAGATGCGGCGTAGGCTTTGCCGGCTCTACAGTGCCTTTCAGTCGAACAGACTCGACACCGATTCTTCCGCCGCGGTGCGGCTGATCGCTTCCGCGATCAAGGGCGCGATCGACAGCGTGCGGATGTTGGGGGCCTTGTTGACCGCGTCCGTCGGCAGGATCGAGTCCGTGATGACGAGTTCTTTCAGCTTCGACGAAGCGATGCGCGTGGCGGCGCCGCCCGAGAGCACGCCGTGGGTAATGTAGGCGTAGACTTCCTTCGCGCCGTTGGCGATCAAGGCGTCGGCCGCGTTCACCAGCGTGCCGCCGGAATCGACGATGTCGTCGATCAGGATGCAGGTGAAGCCGGCGACGTCGCCGATCACGTTCATCACCTCGGATTCGCCGGGGCGCTCGCGCCGCTTGTCGATGATGGCGAGCGAGGTGTTGATGCGCTTGGCCAGCCCGCGCGCGCGGATCACGCCGCCGACGTCGGGCGACACCACCATGACGTTGGCGAGGTCGAAGCGATCCTTGATGTCGCGCACCATCACCGGCGAGGCGTAGAGATTGTCGGTCGGAATGTCGAAGAAGCCCTGGATCTGGCCGGCGTGCAGGTCGAGCGTCATGACGCGATCGACGCCAGCATGGGTGATCAGATTGGCAACCAGCTTGGCGGAGATCGGCGCGCGCGAGCCGACCTTGCGGTCTTGGCGGGCGTAACCGAAATAGGGAACCACCGCGGTGATGCGGCGCGCGGACGAGCGGCGCAGCGCATCGGTGATGATAAGCAGTTCCATCAGATGGTCGTTGGCGGGATACGAGGTCGACTGGATGATGTAGACATCCGAGCCGCGCACGTTCTCGAGAACCTCGACGAAGATCTCGTTGTCGGCGAATCGGCGGACGCTGGCCTTGGTCAATTGCAGATGCAGCCGGTTGGCGATTTCCTGGGCCAGCGCGGGGTTGGAATTGCCGGCGACCAGCTTGATTGAGCCGTTCTTGGCCGCCATCAATTCTTCTCCTCGCGCCTTGCTGGATACGACGTTCAGCATGTCGAGAAATCCTCGGGAACCGGCGCTTTTCGATGAGCGAGGGAATATCAGGCGGGTGGCTCGGCTGGCAACCCGCCTGCGTCGTTTTCCCGGTCAAAAATCGGCCAATACGGGACTTTCCCGGGCCCTTTATTGGGCGCTGAAACCCAGCGCGGTGACGCCAGCCGCATCTTGCGCGGGTGGCGCGGTTTCCACACTCGCCACTGCGGGGCCGCGGCGCTCGGGGGCCGGCGCCGGCGCCGCATCCGGTGTGCCGCCGTTAATCATACTGGAAAGACCGCTGAGGCCGGCCTGAGCGATTTTCCGCAATACGAGGTCGTCGGCCGCCGTCCACGCGTCGCGTCCGGCCTTGCCGGCGGGCTCTTCGCCGGAAAGCCGCAGCGCGCGCTGCTGGTTGTTGTCGTAGACGTCCCAGACCCAGGCGATCACGGTCTTGCCGCGCACGACCTGCGCCGAGAGATAGCTGCGCACGCGGTAGGAAGCGCCGCCCTCGCGCGAGACGATCGACAGGTTGCGCAGCTTGGATTCGCTGTCGAGCACGCTGACCATGCGGTCGAACACCTGGGGCGGCGGGCCGTCGATGGATTCGAACGTCACGGTCGAGCCACCGCCGCCGCTCGGCGCCATGGCGTATGAGTTGCTGCCCGTCGCGCCGCCGCCGGCGCAGCCGCCAAGCGCCGAGGCCACAACAAGCAAAGCGGCCGCAATCATGGCGCGAGGCGCTCTCGGGCGCGAAGCGATCAGGGTGTTCGTCATGGTTCCCTGCGATATCGTTAAAATGTGTTAAGGTCTAGGGCAGCGGGCCAAACTGCTCACCAAAAAGATTGCGTGGCGCTCGCCCCGCTTCACCTTGTTGTTGCCAGAATTCTGCAACCCCGCCCCTTCGAGCACTTGCCGGCGACGCTCGGCCGCCTCGAAAACGGGAAGGGCGTGCGGCAAGATGGTGCTGAAGGTGAGGTAAGACGTCTACTCGCGCTCCAGCGCGATTGCATGGACGTGGCGGCCGTAGTCGGGCTCCTTGCGGTGCACCGAGCGGCGGTAGCTGTAGAAGCGCTCGTCGGAATAGGTGTCGATACCGATGTCGTCGATCATCAGGATGCCGGCGTTCTCCAGCCGCATCCGGATGAAGCCGGGGAGGTCGAACATCGCATGACCCGCGCGCTCCGACGGAATGAAGAACACGCCATTCTCGGAGTCGGCATCCATGAACCGCTCAACGAACTCGTTGCTCACTTCATAGGAGTGCTGGCGGATCAAGGGGCCGATCGCGGCGACGATGCCGCTGCGCTCGGCGCCGAGTTTTTCCATCGCCTCGATGGTGGATTCAAGCACACCCGTCAGCGCGCCCTTCCAGCCGGCATGGGCGGCGCCGATCACGCGCGTGGCGGGGTCGGCAAACAGAACAGGGCCGCAATCGGCGGCGGTGACGCCGATCGCGATCCCCTCGGTGCGGGTCACGAGTGCGTCGGCGCGCGGTTTGTCGCCGTCCCACGGCCCGGTCACCACCACGGCGTCGGGCGAATGGATCTGGTGCACGCTGAGAAGATGCTCGGGCGCGACGCCCATCTGCTCGGCCATCCGGCGGCGGTTTTCCGCGACATGGGCCGGATCGTCCTTCGATCCGAGCCCGCCATTGAGGCCTTCGTAAATTCCGCCCGACACACCGCCCTCGCGGGTGAAGAAGGCGTGGCGCAGCCCGGGAATGGCTGCGAGCAGCGAGGATCCGAACGTCATGCTGTTTCCTCTTCCGCTTCCGGCGGTGCGTCGCTGAGCCCTGCAACCATCGCAAGATCCGGTTTGGTGACCGCAAGCACCTTGAACATCGATCCCATGCCGCCGCGGCCGCTATCGGTCAGGCGTTTCAGCGCCGCCGAAATATCGGCGGACACTTCCGGCGTGGCTTTTCCCATCAGCGTGATGGCCCGCGTCTCGATGCCGAGCCGCCTGAGGAATTCGCCCTGCGTCACCGGGCCGTGAACGCGCGCGCCGACGTCTTCCGCCGCGCGCGCCAGCGCCTGGAAATCGACATGGGCGGTGACGTCGGCCTGTCCGGGATTTTTCAGGGGATCGGCAAAGCTGTGGCGGGCGATCGCCTGGAAGGTGTCGCCGGCATCGCTGCGCAGATGGCCGTAATCGATGACCAGTGCCGCGCCGTCCTGGTCGCGCACCCGCGCAGCGATCTTCATCATCTCGTTGTCCGGCCGCCATTCGAACACGGCGCCGACGGGGGCGGCGCGCACCAGCGGCGGCAGCAGGACTTCGAAGCGCGGCATCGGATCGTCGGCGGCGGCGAATACCAGCTTGCCCTCGGTGTCGAGCTTGACGACGCGCTCGTGCCAGCCGGTCTCGCGCTTGACCACCTGATGGACCGGCAGCACGTCGAAATATTCATTGGCGAGAATGACCGCGGGGCCCTCGGGCACTTCGTCGATGCTGTCATGCCAGGTGATGTTGCGGGCTCCGGACAGCATCGCCTGCTGTTTCTCGCGCAGCACCGGATTGATCTCGACGAGATGGATCTGGATCGATTGATAAAGCGGCGGCAGCACCCTGACCGCGCGAAGGGCGTCCGCCATCATGGTGCCTCGGCCCGGGCCCAGTTCAATCAGCCGGAGCATCGGCGGCGAACCGATCGACTTCCACACCGAAGCCGTCCACAGGCCGAGCAGTTCGCCGAACATCTGGCTGACCTCGGGCGCGGTGGTGAAATCGCCCTCGCGGCCGAGCGGATCGCGCGACACGTAATAGCCGTGCTGGGGATGGATCAGGCACAGCTCCATGTACCGCCAGACCGGCATCGGTCCTGACGATTTGATCAGCTTGTGGATCTCCGCAAGTAGCGGCGAATATTCGGTCACGGCCTGCCTTGAATCGACTTCTGCATACGATCGGGCACCTTGCGGCGCCATGCCATCACAATAAGGATAGCCCCGGCAAAGATCATCGGTACCGACAAAAGCATACCCATGGTCAGGCCGCCCCACAAAAATCCGAGCTGCGGGTCCGGCTCGCGGAAAAACTCGCTGGTGATGCGCGCCAGCGCGTAGATCGCGATGAAGCTGCCCAAGATCAGGCCCGGCCGTTTGAAGGCGCCCATCCGGACCATGACGGCCAGGATCGCAAACAGCAGGACGCCCTCGAGCGCCGCTTCGTAGAGCTGGCTTGGATGCCGGAAAAGTTGAAGCGGGTCGTCGGGAAAGATCATTCTCCAGGGCACGCTGGCATCCGCCTCGCGCCCCCACAGCTCGCCCTTGATGAAGTTGGCGAGCCGTCCGAAGAATATTCCCATCGGCGCGACGGCGGTCGTGATGTCGCCGAGCGACAGGATGGAAATGTTGTTCTTGAGCGCAAACAGCATCACCGCGGCGACGCAGCCGAGAAAGCCGCCGTGGAATGACATGCCACCTTCCCACAGCTTGAAAATGGCGATCGGGTTCTGGATGAAAAAGCCGGGATTGTAGAACAGCACATAGCCGGTGCGGCCGCCGAGGATGATGCCGAGCGTGACCCAGAGAATGAAATCGTCGAGTTGCACGGGGGCAATCGGCGCTGGCCCACCCCACAATTTCTCGCTTCGGATCAGCATGCGCGCATAGATCCATCCGAGCACGATGCCGCCGATATAGGCGAGTGCATACCAGCGGATCGCGAACGGTCCGATCGAGATGGCCACGGGGTCGATGGCGGGAAAGGCGATGGTGAGAAAGGACATCGTCTGCGCGGCTAGGACGTGAGGTTGCGGCGATAGAGCGCCAACAGCCGTTCCCAGTGGCGCTCGGCGGCATCGCGGTTGTAGACCGGGCGCTTCGGGAAGGCGAAGCCGTGATGGGTGCCGGGATAGATCTCGACTTCGTTGTTCGTTCCCTTCATGCCGGCGATCACCCTGTCGATGATCTCCTGCGGCGCATAGATGTCGGTCTCGGCGCAGGCGAAATAAAGTTCAGCTTTGGTCTTGCCTGCAGCGAGATGCGGGCTGTCGGGCTGGTCGGTTGCGAGATGCGTGCCGTAAATGGAAGCCGCCGCCTTCACGCGATCCGGAAAATGCGTCGCTGCGTTCACCGCATATCGGCCGCTCATGCAATAGCCGACCGTGCCGACGATCTTCGTGCTGGCCGCTTCTTGCGTCTCGGCATAGGCGAGCAGCGCCTTGGTGTCCTCCATCACCATGGGAATGTTGATGGAGTTCATGAAGCCGAACATCCGCTTGCGCTCGGGCGCCTCGGGATCGGGCGGGATCGGCCCGAGCTCCATGACGCCGGACCGGTAATACATGTTGGGCAGCATCACGTAATAGCCTGACGTGCCGAGCCGCCGCGCCATGTCGCGCAGTTCCTCGCGGATCGCCGGTGCGTCCATGTAAAAGACGATGACCGGGAAGGGGCCACCGCGCTCGGGATGGGTGATGAAGGTCGTGGTCTTGCCGTCCTTGGTCGGAATATCGATCTGCTGGTCGATCATGGGCGCTTCTTATTGTTTGTGATTCTTTTGGCGGGCGGGGGTCTCAGATACGATTGCAAGTAAAGACTGATATGACAAGGCAAAGGGCCGTTACGAAGGTCTTGAACCGCACTTGAACGTTTCTCCCGGGATTGCCATTGTCTTGGCGTGACGAACAATTGGCGACCGGAGCGTTCCAGATGACCCAGACCAGCAATCGGTTTTTCGACGAGATCGGCCGTTTGATGAACGACGCCGCCGGCGCCGCCCAGGGCGTCAAGCGCGAGGTCGACACGGTCATGCGCAACCAGGCCGAACGCATCCTGCGGGACCTCGACGTCGTCAAGCGCGAGGAGTTCGACGCCGTCAAGGACATGGCCCGGCTGGCCCGTGAGGAAAACGAGGCGCTCAAGGGCCGGATCGCCGTTCTGGAGGCCAAACTCGGCATTTCGCCGGCCGCGCCGGATGCCGGCAGCCCGCGGGCCGACGGCTAGCGCATGATCCGGAAAAGCTGTTTTCCCTCGCGACAAACGCGGAACGCGTTTGCGCGGAGATCATGCTCAAACAAGACCTAAAGCGCTCGCCGCGCTTTAGCAATTAGGGTCACCCATCGTCATGGCCGGGCTAAAGCGCGAAGCTAAGTCTTCGCTGAATACCCCGGCCGTCCATGTCCTTCGTCGCGGCGGCAAGGACATGGACGCCCGGTCCAAGACCGGGCATGACGGCTTCAAGGACTGCCCTGCCAAACCTGAGAAAAATCCCTTCATTTCCTTGTCATTTCGCCCCTTTGGGGCTAAAAGCCCGCCACGTCCGCAGCCCCCGCACCCCTGGAGGCTTGCTGTGGGACGCCAACGGGCCGCGATGCGGCCTTTAACTTTTTAGAAAACAAGGACTTAGCACGATGGCGACCGTCAAGGAATTGAAGGCGACCGCGCGTCCGAACGGTGGCAAGGGGGCCGCCCGGGCAGAGCGTCGCGCCGGGAGAGTGCCCGGAGTGATCTACGGCAACAACCAGCCCCCCGTCACCATTTCGGTCGACGACAAGGAACTGCGCCAGCGCATCCTGGCCGGCCGCTTCCTGACCACGCTGTTCGACGTCGAGCTCGATGGCAAGAAGCACCGCGTGATCCCGCGCGACTTCCAGCTCGATCCGGTGAAGGATTTTCCGCTCCATGTCGACTTCCTGCGGCTCGGCGAAGGCGCGACCATCCGCGTCAGCGTTCCCCTGCACGTCGTGAACGGCGAAACCTCGCCCGGCGTCAAGCGCGGCGGCACCATCAACATCGTCACCCATACCGTCGAGCTCGAGTGCTCGGTCGACAACATCCCGCAGTACCTCGAAGCTGATGCTGGCGGATTGGAAATCAGCTACTCGCTGCATCTGTCCGACATCAAGCTTCCGACCGGAGTGAAGGCGCTGTCGCGCGAGGATGCGACGCTGGTGACCATCGTGCCGCCGTCCGGCTACGCCGAAGAGCAGAAGGCTGCCGCTGCTGCGGCGGCTGCGGGCACTGCGGCTCCGGCCGCGGGTGCTGCTCCGGCTGCTGCTGCCGCGCCAGCGGCTGCTGCTCCGGCGGCTGCCGCCAAGGCGCCGGCTGGCGACAAGAAGAAGTAAGCGAACGCGGGATGCCGCGTCATGCGCCTGTTTGTTGGCCTCGGTAACCCCGGTTCGAAATACGCGAACAACCGGCACAACATCGGGTTCATGGCCGTCGATGAGATTGCGCGACGCCACGGTTTTGCACCGTGGCGTCGCCGTTTTCAGGGCGAGACATCCGAAGGCACGCTCGATCGCGAGAAGGTCGTCCTGCTGCGGCCGACCACCTACATGAACGAGTCAGGGCGCGCGGTTCAGGAAGCGGCGAACTTCTTCAAGCTCGGCGTCGGCGACGTCACCGTGTTTCAGGACGAACTCGAACTGCCGCCGGCAAAAGTCCGCGTCAAGATCGGTGGCGGCATTGCCGGTCACAACGGCTTGCGATCGATCTCCTCGCACATCGGCAACGACTATCGCCGGGTGCGGCTGGGGATCGGTCATCCCGGCATCAAGGAACTGGTGCATAGCCATGTGCTATCGGACTTTGCGAAGAGCGACAGGCCGTGGGTTGAAGCGCTATGCCAGGCAGTTGCCGACAACGCCGCTCTGCTGGCGACCGGCAAGGACTCGACGTTCCAGAACAAGGTTCATCTGGTTCTGCAGGCCAAGGGATTTTTCGACAAGGGCGATGGTGACGCCAACGGCGGCAGCTGACATCGCGAACGGACTTCAGGACACGCTATGGGATTCAAATGCGGTATCGTCGGCCTGCCCAATGTCGGCAAGTCGACGCTGTTCAACGCGCTGACCGAGACGGCGGCGGCGCAGGCGGCGAATTATCCGTTCTGCACGATCGAGCCGAATGTCGGCGAGGTCGCGGTGCCCGATCCCCGGCTCGACAAGCTGTCGGCCATTGCGGGCTCGGCACAGATCATCCCGACGCGGCTGACTTTTGTCGATATCGCGGGCCTCGTGCGCGGCGCGTCGAAAGGCGAGGGGCTCGGCAACCAATTCCTTGCCACCATCCGCGAAGTTGACGCGGTTGCGCACGTCGTGCGTTGTTTTGAGGATTCCGACATCACCCATGTCGAAGGCAAGATCGCACCGCTCGCCGACATCGAGACCATCGAAACCGAGCTAATGCTCGCCGACCTCGACAGCCTGGAGAAGCGCGTCGACAATCTCACCAAGAAGGCCAAAGGCAACGACAAGGACGCCAAGGAGCAGCTCGACCTCGTCAACCGCACGCTGGTGCTGCTGCGCGAAGGCAAGCCGGCGCGGGCGCTGGAGCGCAAGGCCGAGGAAGAGCGCGCCTTCGGCATGCTCGGCCTCCTGAGCTCCAAGCCGGTGCTCTATGTCTGCAACGTCGAGGAAGGGTCGGCCAAGGACGGCAACAGCTTTTCGAAGCAGGTGTTCGAGCACGCCAAGAAGGAAGGCGCGGTCGCGGTGGTGATCTCGGCCAAGATCGAATCCGAGATCGCGACCCTGTCGCGCGAGGAGCGCACCGAATTTCTCGACACGCTGGGCCTGGAAGAGGCCGGTCTCGACCGCCTGATCCGCGCCGGCTACCAGCTGCTCGATCTCATCACCTATTTCACCGTCGGCCCGAAAGAAGCTCGCGCCTGGACCATCCATCGCGGCACCAAGGCGCCGGCGGCGGCCGGCGTCATCCATACCGATTTCGAAAAGGGCTTTATCCGGGCCGAGACCATCGCCTATGCCGACTATGTCGCGCTGAACGGCGAGGCCGGCGCCCGCGATGCTGGCAAGCTGCGGCTGGAAGGCAAGGAATATGTCGTCGCCGACGGCGACGTGATGCATTTCCGGTTTAATACGTGAGAAGTTGGACGTTGCGTGCCCCGGACGCTGCGCAGCGCGTTAGCGATGCGCCGCAGAGCCGGGGCCCACGTCCGGCATAGGTCCCGGCTCTGCGGAGCAGCGTAAAGAACGCTGCACCGCGTCCGGGACACGCACCTACCGCATGCCGCCCTGGTCGCGGATTGCGCCGAGATGCTCGTTGATGCGGAAGACGATCAGGACGAATTCCGCGGCGATGCGCGAAAACACCACGCCGACCACGATGCTGGCGATCGAGGATAATAGCAGGATGAAGCCGCCGAACGGGCTGATGGCCATCGCGGCCAGCGCCGAAAAGATTCCGGACAGACCGAACAGCACGATCAAGCCGATGACCAGCCAGTAAAAGGTCTTGATGATCGTGGGGGTAATGAAACGGTCCCACTGAAACAGATCCTGAAAATCGAACATCGATGGCCCTCCCCGGCGGGTCAAATAACCTAAAGCATGATCCGGAAAAGTGTGAAGCGGTTTTCCGAAAAGATCATGCTCAAACAAAGACCTAAAGCGCGATGACGATTCATCCAAATCTCATCGCGCTTTAGTCCCAGATAACACAGGGCTAACCCCGAAAATTGCTTCGGGCAAGCCAAGCTCGAGTACCGCGGACGGCACTCTCCTGGCGAAACGAGCCATGCGAGTGGGTGGGTTGAGATTGCCGCAAATAACGGCCACATTCGGGCTTGCCCACAGCAATCCTCAATTCAATCCATGACAACGCTGACCTTTGAAGACTTCACGCCCGGCCATTTCGGCACGTTCGGACCGCGCCACGTCACGCGCGAGGAAATTTTGGCGTTCGCCGCCGAATACGACCCGCAGCCGATGCATCTCGACGAGGCCGCTGCCAACGCTTCGATGCTGAGGGGCCTGTCCGGTTCGGGCTGGCACCTCGGCTCGCTGATGATGCGGATGCTGTTCGACGGCTTTATCGGCCGCACGGCCTCGCTCGGCTCGCCCGGCGTCAATGAGATGCGCTGGCTGTCGCCGCTGCGCCCGGGAGACGACCTGACGCTGGATGTCGATGTCGCCGAGGCCAGGGTTTCGAAAAGCCGTCCCGAAACAGGCATCGTGACCTTCAAGAGCACGATTCGCAACGCGGCTGGCGTGGTGCTGTGCGAGATGGAGTCGCCGGTCATCGTGCGCCGTCGCGAAGGAGCTGATAGGGACTAGCAATGCGTTTCTTCGAGGACATCGAGATCGGCGCCGAGCGCAAGTTCGGTTCGTTCACCTTCACTGCCGACGACATCAAGCGCTTCGCGAGCCAGTTTGATCCGCAGCGTTTTCACCTCGATGAGGAGGAGGGGCGCAACTCCCTGTTCGGGGGATTGGCGGCATCGGGCTGGCACGTCGCCGCGGTCTGCATGAAGCTGCTGGTCGCCGACGGCAAGCGCCTGACGGCCGAGGCCCTGGCGCGCGGCGAGGAGGTCGCGGTATGGGGGCCCTCGCCGGGTTTTCGCCAACTGCGCTGGATCAAGCCGGTGCTGGCCGGCGATACCGTCAGCTTTTCCAACCGGGTCGAAACCAAGCGGACGTCGGAGAAGCGCCCGCAATGGGGCATTGTGCAGGCCCGCAATACCGGTGTTAACCAGCGCGGCGAGGTGGTGTTCTCGTTCCTTGCCACCGCCTTCGTGCCGCGGCGGAGCGGGGGTGCCTGAGGATCGCGCCCACCGCCAGCCTCAACCCGTCCAAGCCACGTAGTTAGCGAAATGTTTCGTTAGTGTTTCGTCATCCATGCCGGCGCGAAACCGAATATTTGCTAACGCATTTTGAACTTTCTACCTGCCATAAGCGTCTCAGGGGAAGTACCGAGGGGATGAAAATGGCAGACCGCAACAGCCTGAAATTCGTCGGCTTTATCTTCGCAACCGTCACGCTGGCGGTGATGCTGACCGCCGGCATGGTGGTGAAGTCCTACGCGGATGGTGTCTACACCATCGAAGAAACCGCGTTCGTCCGTCAGTAATCTTTCGGATCGGTTAACGCCGGTTCTGGATCGAAAAGATTCAGCGGCTCCAGATCACGGCCATCGCCACGACCGCAAGCGTCAACAGGCCGACGAAGCGGATCGCGATCGTCCCCACGCTGTGCGACGATTGCCGCAGCGGCATTGAATCCAAATTGTCTGACTGAACGTTCTGAATGTTTTGCATCGCCGGTGTGTTCCTTGAACAAGGTGCCCGCCGTCGCGTGACGACATCCGTCTTTGGACATGACCCTGCTTATAGGATTCAGATCGTGCACAGCCAAACAAAACCGCCGCGCTCCATGCGGAACGCGGCGGAGTGTCAGATTTTTGCAACGATCGATTAGCTGTTGCGCAGGCCGTCGGCAGCGCGCTTCCACTGCGTGACGTTGTCGGCGATCATGCGCGTCGACTTCATCGCGGCCTGGCTGAGTTGCGCGTAGCCGGAGATCTCGCGCTGAACGCGCTGACCTTCGGCATGCAGCAGGTCGCGGAGGCTCTCGAGTTCTGAAATCAGCTTCTCGATTTCCGCCAGCGAAGTCCCGGCGACGCGCTGGATCAGCGAATTGACGTTGTTGACGGTCGCTTCCGCGTTGGCGTCGAGCGGCGCGGTGTCCGGCGCCACGGCAGGCCGCCGCAGATAGGCAATGTCGTTACGAACGAAATCGCGGATGCCGGCCTCGACCTCGGATACGGCGGCGAGATCGGTATCGGTCTCGGTGTTTGATTCAATCTGCTCGGGGCGATTGATGGCGTTCATCGGCTTTCCTCTGTTTCGCTTTCAGGCGAGCGCGGACGTCCCCCGCACGACGAAGTGGATCGTATGGATCGTTCCCATCTGTCCTGCCGATTTTGACCGCATCTGGGCCAATCTGCGGCAATGGTCGTTCATTTCCGGCGCCGACACTTTGGCGCCCGTGCCAAATCAAGACAGTTTTGCCCTCACCAGCTCCGTTTGAAGCCTGCGCTGAGGCTCTTGCTGGCGGTGCCGGAAGGGGTCTCCCCGATCGAGCCGGAGATTGTGACCCCATCGAACAACTTCTGCTCGGCACCGACCTTGCGCAGCCATTTGTCGTCGGACGGCGACAGCGTCTGGCCGGCCACGAAGCTGGTGCCGGTATCGGTGATGCTGAGCCGCGCCGACTGGTCGGTCTCTTGGCTGCGCGAGGGATGGCTGACGATGCCGGGCACCGGCACGATGCCTTGCTGGATCAGATTGTAGTCGTTCTTCAGCGTGACCGAATAATGCTCGCTGATCGGCAGCGACTTGCTCAAGGAGGTGCCGAGCTTGCTCTGCTCGGAGGAAGGGTCGACCCGGGCCTCGACCGCCGTCCTATCCCAGATCGAGGCGACGCCGGGCGCGGTGATCGCCGCCCAGGCGGTGCCGGACGATTGCGGCAGGCTGCCGCCATTGGCGAGCTTTTCCGAGAGCTGCTCGGAGGTCGTCGCGACGCCTTGCCGGGCGACGGTCATGTCGGCGCCGATGCGCGTATCCCAGAACGGCGAGATCGATTGCTTGACCGACACCGCGGAGGTGCCGTTCGACCTTTCATTGGCCGACCATGCGGTTGCCGCGGCGGCCGGGCCTTTCGGCCCGCCGCCGCCCTTGGCGGCGAGGTCCGCGAGCGTCGAGGCGTCGACATTGAGCATGCTCCAGTCGAGCTTGGAGACGTCGATGTCTTTCATGATGTCGGTGTCATTGACGCCGGGAGCCGTCTCGGCGGGAGCGGCTTCGACCTCCTCGGTCTCCTGCTCCTGCAAGTCAGGCTCGGCGGCCGTCGGCGGCGTTTGTGCCGCTGCTGCCAGCATCGAAGCCAAACTCACGCCGGCCACCAGCATTGGCAGCCGCGCCCAGCCACGTCGCACTTTCGGAATCATTGCCCCGCCCGCATTCCAGCTCGCGCCCAGATTGCGTTCGCTTTAGTGCAAAATTGTGACCGTGTCTTCATTCGAGGTGGCCGTCATGGCCGGGCAAAAGCGCGAAGCGCGCATCTTGTCCTGGCCACCCACGTCTCGTCGGGGCTGGCGGACAAAGGACGTGGATGCCCGGCTAACGCCGGACATGACGAACTGTAAAAGGTGTCAGACCGCAATTCGCGGCAGATGAATCGGATAGCCGACGGTCTGCTCGACCAGATCGAACGTGTCGACCAGCACGCGCAGATTGGTCAGCCGGCCGGCCCTGAACTGGGCGAAATGGGCGATGCGCAGGCTGATCGGCTTGTTGGAATCCAGCGCAGTCAGCGAGTAGCGCATCATCGAGGAGGCCGAATCCACCCCCAGCATGATCGATTCGCGGTCGAAGCGGTGGACGCGGAAATTGTCCGCGATCTGCCGGATCACATCCATCACCGCCGCCTTGCCGCGGCGCGAGCCGAAGAACGGATACAGGTCGATCGGCCCATAGATCGACCAGTCGACGTCCTCGTCGATCAGGGCCTCGACGTCGGCGGGCTGGCGTTCGTTGATCGCGCGATGCAACGCGCGCGAAAAACGCCAGAGACTATGCTCTGTCATTTGACGTGGTCCTTGGGGAGCTGGATTTCAAAAACGGCAACGCGCCCAAAACCGGGCGTCTTCATCGACGCCGGGCGATCATTGCCGACATTCACTGTTGCAGTCAGAAATAGAACGGTTCCGCCAAAACACAACGGCCGCTTTTGCATTGCACAAATGCAGCCGTTGCGGCGGTATTCGCGGCTGATTCAGCGATCCCGCTGGCGCATCGGCTCGCGCTCGATGGCGATCTCGGCGTCGCGAATGGCGAGGATGCCGAACAGCAGGGCGCCGCCGATACCGCCGATCGCGGCGCCGGTCGGCATGAAGGTAAAGAACACCAGCATGCCGCTATCGCCTTCAAAACTCGTGGTTTTGAAGATTTCCACCCAGGCGAGGCCAGCCCCGATGCCAAGCGCCGCGCCTCCCAATGTCCCGAGCGCCAACCCCAGCAAAGCCAGCAACGCGATCTTCATAGGTTCATCTTGCCCGCAAACAGCCTTGTGGTGTGTCACGGGCGGGGCGATCAGGTTCAATAAGGCGCGATAAATGAGCAGCGCATCGGCGTTCACCGTAGTTGTGCAACTGGGTGACTGAGAGACGATTGCTAGTATCCGGTTCCGTCATTGCGAGCGCAGCGAAGCAAGCAATCCACGCCTCCGTTCGGAGATAGATCGATTGCTTCGCTGCGCTCGCAATGACGGGGATATGGCGGAGTGCACAGCCTCTCACGGCTGATCATGTTGATCCAGGGCTGCTTGATCTAAATCGGATCCGGCCTTCGTCCCGTCAGGATCGCGGCAACGTCGCGCTCCAGCAGTTGCTGGACAAGGTCGAACGTGTCGATGACCTCCCGGATATGGCTGATCTTGCCGCCACGCAGCGTGTAGAAGCCGGCGATGTCGAACTGCACCATGCGCTGGTTGATGTTCTTGCGGAAGAACACGCGGATGAAGGCGGCGGCCTTGTCGCCCTCGGTGACCAGGGTCGGCACCTCGCAGCGCAGCTCGGAATAACGGGCGCGCACCGCCTCCCACATCTCGCGCAGCTCGGCCTTGCCGCGGCGGTGGCCCATATGCGGCAGGATGTCGATCGGGGCATTGGCGAGGGATTCGACGTCATCGGTGCAACGCTCCAGCGCGGCTTCGATATCGCCGGAGTACAGGACGTTGAGAAAGTCCAGCACGCGCTGGCGGTTCGATCCCTCGGTCATTCGCCTACCCTTGTTCGATCGGCTCTTGCGACTTGATCCATTGTGAACGGCACGGCAGCACTATCAATCAGCAAAAGGACTTAAGGTTTTCTGAAACTACTCTGACACCGCCAGCGCCAGACCGGTTCAATGCCGCCGGCCATGTGGTTATCGCTTCGTGAAGTCCGCTTCCAGCACCGCCTTGCTGGTGGTGAGGTCGACGACGAACCGCGCCTTCTTCTCGAAGCCCTGCGGCACATAGGCCTCGCCGGCACCGAGTTCACCAAACGTCTGCTTCGGGTTGGCAAAGCCTTTGCCGCATGCGGTCCCGATCGTCTCCTTGTCGGCATGGGCGATCTCGACGGTGACGGTATCGCGCGCCGGCCCGGCGCCAAGCTTTGCAAAACCGAAATATTTCGAGGCCTCCTTGCATTCGACGACGTTGGCGCCGTAGGCGCCGACCGCATCCTCGCCGGTCACGAAATAGTTGAGGGACACGTCGATCGCCTTTGAGAAGTCGCGGGTGAACACCATTTCCGCGACACCGGATTCCAGATGGCCCTGTCCGATGTGCCCGGTGATGCAGATCAGCCGGTCCTGCTTCTCGTTCCGCGCCACGGTGATGCAATCATTGACCTGAAAGCCCGGCTGATAGCCATTGAACAGGCTGGCGCCGTCCTTCTGCTCGAAGATGACGGAGCCGCCGAAATCGGTGGCGTGGGGCTCGCAATTGCTCTCGTAGCTGACGACCAGAAGCGTCGTGCCGTCGGCGAGGAATTTGCCGCTATAGCGGTCCGGCCGCAGCTTGACGTCGCAGCGCTTGCCACTGCGATAGCCCTTCGCCCGCGTGCAGGCCGAGCCCTTGATGTCGGCGGCATCGCAGAACGTCGCGAGCAGGGGACGGTCGACGTTCGGCGCCTTGTCCCTGGCTTGCGCGAAGGCCGCGCCGGAGGGCCGCCGAGAGCCAGCAGGATCGCCGCGCCGATTGCTTTCAAGGGGGATCTCCCGTCATTGCCGCCGCATGCAGAGAACGCCGCGGTGTCGGCAGGGCGACAATGTGCCAAGGTCACGCCGATGCGTCGCGCGAGCGTCGTTCCAGGTTCAAATGTCAAACAGTCGGCGACGCTCGTCCCGCCGTGAATGCGGACGCCTCGCCCGCTGACTTCCCGAGACCCAATGACCTGCAGAGGGCATAGCGATAATGGCCGCTTGGATGGCGAGAGAATTCCAGTTCCCCTCCTTCCGGTACAGCTCAGTTCATACATTGCGGGCAGGGAACCAGAATACTTCTGCTCGCTGCGCCCACACAATGCCACGAACCTGACCAAGCCTGTCGCTGCTCGCGCATCACGCAAGGCGATCCAAATCGATTTGCTCGAACCCAGGGGTGGGACATGAAATATGCGTCAGGATTCCTCGTGGCAGTTTTGCTGATCCTGAATGTATCAGAGGCAAGTTCTGCCGTACGCATCACCAACGATCGAGGCGGTCTGATTGCGCGTTACATCGTCAGATATCAGCGCCTGGCCTCATCGGGCCAATCCGTGATCATCGATGGTCTCTGTGCCTCGGCGTGCACGATGGTTCTCAGCGCGCTCCCTCGCGACAAAATCTGTGTAACCTCGCGCGCGACGCTCGGCTTCCATGCGGCCTGGACTTACGGAGCCAATGGTCGCGCCTCCGCCGATCCCGAAGCAACCTTGATGCTGTACTCGACCTATCCGAGGCCGGTCCGCCGCTGGATCGCTCTCAGGGGCGGTCTGACCCCTCGAACCATCTTTCTGAGCGGCAAATCACTGCAGGAGATGTATCGACCGTGCTGATCAGGCAGGCGATACAAACGAGCCTCAGTCGGAATGCCCTCGCTCTCCCGAACTCATCGCTGGGCTACGGTGGCGGATTGGGAACCCAACTTCATGACAGGCACGGCCGCCGCCGTACCTTCTGATAGTTGCATGAGATTGTATGCAGCTCTGATTTCACCCTTCCGCACGTGGCGCACCTGATGTAGCCTGATCGCGAGCTGCCGAGCGGGATGTGCCGAAGTCCCTTTTCATTTTGCAGCGCTCGTGCCGTCGGCAGGCGCGCATCAAAATTAAACTGACATCTGAGTGTATGCGGGTCCCGTGCGGCTCCGCAGGGCTTCGCATCCCGATATTTATTTGGGGAGGCCGCAATGAAAATTCCGCGCCGTCAATTTCTGCAGCTGTCAATGGCCGCTTCCACGCTCCCAATATCATCCCGGTTCGCCAGCGCGCAGAGTTACCCGACCCGACCGGTGCACCTCGTCGAAGGCTTTGGCGCCGGCGGAGCGCCCGACGTCGTCGCGCGATTGATCGGTCAATCGCTGTCGGAGCGACTCGGAAATTCATTTGTCATCGAGAATCGCAGCGGCGCCACTGGCAACATCGCGACGGAGGCGGTCGTGCGGGCGCCTCCGGACGGATACACGCTGCTGTTGGTCAGCGCGGGGAATGCGATAAATGCGACAATGTTCAAGCTGAGCTTCGACATCCTCCGAGACCTCGCGCCGGTTGCCGGCATCGTTCGTGTGCCCCTGGTCATGGAGGTTCACCCGTCGATAGCTGCCAGATCGGTCGCAGAGTTCATCGCGTACGCGAAGGCCAATCCGGGCAAGGTCAACATGGCGTCCGCGGGAGTCGGATCTCTGCCCCACGTGGCTGGCGAAATGTTCAAAGCGATGGCCGGTGTCGATCTCTTTCACGTGCCTTATCGGGGCGCACAGGTGTTTCCTGCTCTTCTCGCCGGCGAAGCGCAGCTCTATTTCGGCCCGCTACTCTCATCGATCGGGTATGTCAGGGCCGGCAGTTTCCGCGCCCTGGCGGTAACGACCGCGGCCCGTTCGCCAATATTGCCGGACATTCCCACTCTGGGGGAAACCTTGCCCGGCTACGAGGCAAGTGCATGGTATGGCATCGGAGGTCCAAAACGCACGCCGGAAGCAGTCATCGAAAAGCTGAACAAGGAAGTCAATGACAGCATCGCCGATCCGAAATTCCAGGCCCGGCTTGCGAATCTGGGCGGCACCCCGCTTGGCGGCTCGCCCGAGGATTTCGGCAAGCTGATCTCGGACGAGGTCAAGAAGTGGGGCAGGGTGATTCTGGCGGCCAATATGAAACTGCAGTGAGGGCGCCTTTCAGCCTACGGATACGCCAGCCTTTGCCCGGCTGATCCCGAGCGCCAGAATGCGGTTCAGGAGGGCTGGATAATCAAGCCCGTCATGCTGAGCTGCCGTCGCGAACTCCTGGCTCTTCGCGATTTCCGGGTTGGGGTTCGCTTCGATGAAATAAAGCGTGCCGTCGGCGGCAAGCCGAAAGTCGATGCGCCCGTAACCATCGAGCCCCAGGGTTTTGTAGATGCGTTTCGCCGTGCGCTGGATACGGGCGCGCACCTCCGGCGCGAGGTCGTCGGCCGGCCCGTCTACAATTCCAACCCGCTCCTGGTAACTGGTATCGTGCTTCACCTTCTCGGTGGCAATGTGCCGGGCGCCGCCCATGGTGCCGAATTTCAATTCCCAAACCGGCAGAACCCGCAGGCGATTGTTGCCGAGCACGCCGACATACAGCTCGCGCCCCTCGATATATTGCTCGGCGATGGCGGCTGTCCCGACCCGCTCGTGAACGAAGGCGACGCGCTCTGCCAACTTCTCGTCGGTATCGACGATGGATGCTTGCGAGATGCCGAACGATCCATCCTCGTTCAGGCTCTTGACGATCAGCGGCAGCGCAAGACGCGCCGGCCGTTTGACTTTACGGCGCATCGGAAACACGGCAAATGCCGGCACCGCGATCCGGCGATAGTGCACCAGGGTCTTGGACAGATCCTTGCCGCGCGCCAGGATCAGGCCGCGCGGGTTGCACCCGGTATAGGGGATCTGCGTCAGCTCGAGATAGCTCGGGATGTGCTGGTCATACACGGGCTCGTGGTGAAACTGTTCGAGTAGGTTGAATACCACATGCGGCTTGAAGTCTTCGACCGCGTCACGTACGGGCTTGATTTCCTCCTGCACGCCGAGCGGACGGACGTCATGGCCTGATGCGCGCAAGGTGCTTACGACGTCGAATTCCGTCTTCCATTCGTTGATTTCCCGCGCGGTGTAGCCGTCGGTTGACTCCGGGGGCACGAAGTCCGGATGCATGAGCACAAGAACGCGCAGGGGTCTCATAGCGCAATCCATTTACGCCGCGACGGGCCGAATAGTGCGTGCATGGTCTTGGCGGTCAGCAAGACGGTGAAGTCGAGCACAAGCTTCCGTTCGGCGCCGACGGCGCGCAGGTCGAGCTCGCGGCAGCGGGAGATCATGTCGTCAAGCACGGCGTCGAGCGTGAGCTGGTTCTCGCCCGTCCATCGCGCCACCAGTTGCCTGATCTGGGCGCGGTGCCGCCGGATGAAGGACGAAGCCGGTTGCCCCCGCCTGTGCCGCGGATCGGCGGAAAACAGCCGGGAGAGGTCGCGGTCGTAGGTCTTCGGCGGCGTGAAGGCGTAGAACGCCTGCTTTTTCTTGTAGTGCTCGCCGAGCGTCTCGCTGATCTGATGCAGCGGATCGACGCGCTCCCGCGTCGTGACCAGTGGCCGCTTCCCGGCGATTTCGCTCATCAGCTCGTCGACATATTCGAGCTTCTTCAGCGCCGGCCAGCCGGCATAGCGCGTCCGCCAGTTGGAACGCGGCCGCAACCAGACCGCGAAGGTTTCGGCGAAATCCTCGTCGGGATGGCTCTGCGCATACCAGAGCCGAAGATGCTGGACATAACGCCGGCTGGCCGGATTGGGCCGGTAGTAGCGCGGGTAGCGTTTCGAGGACGGGCCGAACAGCTGCTGCCAGCGCCGGCGGCGTTGCAACTGGTAGCCGTGCTGCATGGCATGGCCTGCCTCATGGCGGAGAATGGCCATGCACTCCGACCAGGTGCCGCCCTCGACATCGAGCATCATCTTCTTCTCGAGCTTCATCAGGCGGGGATCCGCGAGATAGAAGGGAATGGCAATGCCTGGCACATCTGCGGGACTGAACCATTCGCTCGATATCCAGGTGTGCGGCCGCAGCCGGATGCCCCGCTCCTCGAGCTCTTCATGGAGCGTGCTGACGCAATCTTCGAGCCAGGTGCCTTCGACCGTAACCTTCAGGCTGCTGAGGCGTTGCTGGAGCAACTGCTCGTCCGACAGCTTCTCCCAAGCATATTTCCGGCGCGGCATAGGCTTCCAGGTGGCGTGACAATTCGGCAGCGGATGGTGTCATAGGATACGGCTCGCAGCAACCCGCCGGGCTGGCGAGGGAGCGCAACCTGTGCTAGCTACGCCGCGCGGCAACTGGCCGCGTCTTGAACCTATGGAGGTGTGCCATGCGCAAGCATTGCGATTTCGAAAACCTCCCCTGCTTTCAGCATCACGCGTAAGCGGCGGAAGTCCTTCCCATCCGAAACCCATGTCAAGCGTGGACCGCGCATCGTTCATGGCGATGTCGAGCTGACCGAAAAGCTCGGCCGCAACGATCTGTGTCCGTGCAACTCCGGACGCAGGTTTCAAAGCCTGCTGCATGAAGTCCGGCGCCTATGACGGGTCGAACCGGAATTATTACTTATCCACGCATTTCATGACGTCGAGCAGCCAGCCGCGTGTCTCCGGCGATTCATTCCGGAGAAAGAGCGTCTTTTGCCATTCTTCAAGAACGATGTCCTTCGGGCGCACGATGCCGCCCTTCACGATATGAATCTTGCCGGACTGGGGGATGCGGGAGAGGACGATGTTCGATCCAATCCAGCCAGCGCGTCTCGCTGTTGCAGCGAGGGGCTTTCGCTCTTCGATGATCTCGCGGACGAAGAAATGCTTTGGCACGATCAGGAGATTGACGACCGACAATGATTTGGCGTTGTAGTTCATCAGCAGCAGGTTCGGGTTATTGCTGGCCGCGAGCCGCTCGCATTTGGTCTTGTAGGCGCCGGCGGCGACCTTCGCGCCGAACTTGCCTTTCTGACTCTTGAGTTCGAACTCCTCGCTGCACGATCCGCAAAGGAAGTCGGCAAGCGGACTGTTGTTCGGGAATTGCGACATCTTCACATTGCCGCAGTGCGGGCAATATGCCCATGCGCTGACCCAGGCTTCGGTCCATGCGCGCGCCTTCTGGGTGCCGCTGGTATAAAGGGATTGGGATTCTTCGAAGCCGAGTTTCACAGGTGCAGGGTAACGCAATCGCGTCGAACTTCCAGCGCCTGTCGCTCCTAGATTGAATCCCGAGAGTTGGCATTCGTCATTGCGAGGAGCGAAGCGACGAAGCAATCCATGCCTCCGCGCATTATGGATTGCTTCGCTACGCTCGCAATGACGGCTGTGGAAGCCCTACCGCTTCTTCCACCCACCCCGATGCCCCGGCGCACCGCCGCTTGAGCGCGGCGCTGGCCCGAACTCCGGGCCCGACTGCCGCGAGTCCGTCGGCTGGAAGATTTTGCTGCCGCTGCCGAACTCGGGCTTGCGCGGTTTGGTGCCGCCGGGGCGGTAGGGCAGGGATTCCGGGGTGTGCATTTCGTCGAGATGGGGTTTGTGGACTTTGGAGGTGCTGCTAGCGCTGCCGCGACTGGATTTCAGGGCGGCCTGCACGCCTTTCTTCTTCATCGCGCTGACCGGGAGATTGGCTGATTCGCCGTACTTCTTGGTGCCGGCATAGGCACCGGCCTGCTTCTGCACGTTGCGCTGCTTGGCGGTGGGGTCGTCGACGACGGCCATCTCCGTGGCGCGGAGGCGTTTGACTTCGTCGCGCAGCCTTGCGGCTTCCTCGAAGTTCAGGTCGGCGGCGGCTTCGCGCATGCGGGTTTCGAGGTCGGAGAGCACAGCTTCGAAATTGTGGCCGATCGAGATGACGTCATCCGCCATGCCGCCGTCGCCGATCTCGACCAGCACGTGGTCGCGCTCGTAGACGGAGTTGAGGATGTCGCCGATCGATTTCTTCACGCTCTCCGGCGTGATGCCGTTGGCGTTGTTGTATTCGACCTGCTTCTCGCGGCGGCGGTTGGTTTCGGCAATCGCCCGCTCCATCGAGCCGGTCATTTGATCGGCGTAGAGGATCACCTTGCCGTCGACGTTGCGCGCGGCGCGGCCGATGGTCTGGATCAGCGAGGTCTCGCTGCGCAAAAAGCCTTCCTTGTCGGCATCCAGGATCGCGACCAGCGCGCATTCGGGAATGTCGAGGCCTTCGCGCAGCAGGTTGATGCCGACCAGCGCGTCGAACGCGCCGAGGCGAAGATCCCGGATGATCTCGATGCGCTCGATCGTGTCGATATCGGAGTGCATGTAGCGGACGCGGATGCCCTGCTCGTGCAGATATTCGGTCAGGTCCTCCGCCATGCGCTTGGTCAGCACCGTGATCAGCGAGCGGTAGCCGGCGGCGGCGGTGGCGCGGACCTCGCCGACGAGATCGTCGACCTGCGTGCGCGCGGGACGGATGTCGACCGGGGGATCGATCAGCCCGGTCGGGCGGATGACCTGCTCGACGAACACGCCGCCGCTTTCGTTCAGCTCCCAGCCGCTCGGCGTCGCCGACACCGCGACCGTCTGCGGGCGCATCATGTCCCATTCCTCGAAGCGCAGCGGCCGATTGTCCATGCAGGAGGGCAGGCGGAAGCCATATTCGGCGAGCGTTGCCTTGCGGCGGAAGTCGCCGCGGAACATGGCGCCGATCTGCGGAATGCTGACATGGCTTTCGTCGGCGAACACCAGCGCGTTGTCGGGGACGTATTCGAACAGCGTCGGCGGCGGCTCGCCGGGACGCCGTCCGGTGAGGTAGCGCGAATAGTTCTCGATGCCGGCGCAGCTTCCCGTCGCCTCCATCATCTCGAGATCGAAGGTGGTGCGCTGCTCCAGCCGCTGCGCTTCCAGCAGGCGGCCGTGGTTGTTGAGCTCGTCGAGCCGCTGCTTCAATTCCGATTTGATCGACTTGATCGCCTGCACCAGCGTCGGGCGCGGCGTCACATAGTGCGAGTTGGCGTAGATCTTGATGAATTCGAGATCGTCCTGCTTGTGGCCGGTGAGCGGATCGAACTCCTCGATATTTTCCACGGTATCGCCGAACAGGTTCACGCGCCAGGCACGGTCCTCATAGTGCGCCGGGAAGATGTCGATGATGTCGCCGCGAACCCGGAAGGTGCCGCGGGTAAAGTCGTGCTGGGTGCGCTTGTACTGCAGCGCGACGAGGTCGGCGATCAGTTGCCGCTGGTCGATGCGCTCGCCCTTCTTCAGCGCAAACGTCATCGCGGTATAGGTCTCGACCGAGCCGATACCGTAGATGCACGACACGGAGGCTACGATGATGACGTCGTCGCGCTCGAGCAGCGCGCGGGTTGCCGCGTGGCGCATGCGGTCGATCTGCTCGTTGATGGAGGAGTCTTTCTCGATATAGGTGTCGGTGCGCGGGACGTAGGCTTCCGGCTGATAGTAGTCGTAGTAGGAGACGAAATACTCCACCGCGTTGTCGGGAAAGAAATTCTTGAACTCGCCATAGAGCTGAGCGGCCAGCGTCTTGTTCGGCGCCAGAATCAGGGCCGGGCGCTGCGTCGCCTCGATCACCTTGGCCATGGTGTAGGTCTTGCCCGAGCCGGTGACGCCGAGCAGCACCTGGGTGCGGTCGTTGCGGTTGATGCCCTCGACGAGCTCGGCGATCGCCTGCGGCTGGTCGCCCTTCGGCTGGTATTCGGATTTGATCTCGAAGCGCACGCCGCCTTCGGATTTTTCCGGGCGCGGCGGCCGGTGCGGTGTCCACACCTTCATCGAGCCGTCGTCCTTGCGGAATTCGGGACGGCCGTCGCGGATCAGGTTTTCCAAGGCCTCCGCGGTCGCCTTGACGCCGAGCGATTCCATCTTGCTGCGCGGCGGGCGGGCGAGGGCCTCCTCGTCGTCCTCCGCCGTCGGCAGGCCGAGCTGGCGCGCCAGTTCAGGGTCGAGGGTCGGGATGGTGGCCGAGGTGCCGTAATTGGCCTGCGGGGCTTCTTCGAGCCCCTGTCCGGCGTCGCGTTTGGCGACATCGTCGCCCATCCCCTTGGTCGAAGCGCGCGCGCGATGCGCGGCCGCCTCGCCGCCGGCGCGGCGGTCCCAGGAATTGTCCGGCGGCGGCTGCAGGCCGGTGCCCGAGCCCATGCCGGCATCGCCGCGGTTGAGCGCAGGATTGAGCAGTTCCGCGAGCGCAGGCCCGATCGGCTGAACGTCGGGGCGGTGCGCCTTGGATTTGGGGGTCTTTGGCTTTTTGGGAACTTCGGGGGTCTTCGCCATGACCGCAATATGGGACTGCAGTGGGCGACTGAAAAGGCCGAAATCGCCAACGCCTGCCGACGATCCGAAGGTCACGCGGAGGCATCCGCGCTGCTGCCAACCACTGACATGACGATGGCGACTCTCGGCGATGCGCAGGCAGCAATGGCGTCGCCCGCCAGCCCGATGAGACCTGGTTCAGTCGATCGGCTGGCGGCTGCGGCCTTGACGGCTACGGTGCATGGGGTTGTTTTCGATGTTTTGTTGGTGGGGGCGGGGCTACGCCGTCACCGGGGCCGTGCAGGGATTGACGATGTCCAGATGAATCCCGCCGCAGCGCGTGCAGCGCATGGTCCAGTATTCGGCGCCGCCGCGGCCGGGGATGACGCGCAGCACCGCGAGCGCGGCGCTGCAGTCCGGGCAGTTTTCCAGCACCGGCGTCGCCTGCAGGATCTGTTCGGGATGCGGCAGCGGGAAGCGGCTGGGCAGGGTAACGGCGGCGCTTACGGGGTGGTGAAGCGCGGGCTCAAGCGGTCGATATGGGCTTTCGCATCCGCGATCGCCGCTTCCGGATCCGACCACGCGAAACCGACTTCGAGGGTCGGGAACGCCATGCCATCGATCACCACCGGCGCCTGGTCGGTCCGTTGAATCCTCGCGTGCCACAACCCTCTCCCTGCTTCGAACGACTGAATTTCAAAGCCACCATAAATCATGGCGCATTCCCCGGAATTGCCCGTACAGCGACATCAGCACGGCGCAGCCGAGGCAAATGTGAACGGGTTCACATGTGGCGGATTTTTTGCGGGTTCCGCCCTCGGCCGCGACTCAGCGCCGCGCTGAAATATGATCCGCGAGAACGGCAGCGTCGTCGCCGACGCCCGAGAGGAACGAGGAGTTCATCTTCGACAGCCATTGCAGGCCGAGGAAATACAGGCCCGGCAGTTCCGAGATGCCGTTGTGGTGAATCGCCTCGCCGCGTTCGTCCAGCACGGGCACGTCGATCCAGCCGAAATCGACGCCATAACCGGTGGCCCAGATCACCGAGGAGATGCCCTCCGCGGCGAGGTCGAGGCGCGTCAGCGGCGCGGTGACGCAGGGCGGGTCGGCGACGATCGTGCGGGCGGCGGGGTCGTCGGGCAGGTCGAGGCCGCGCCGTTTCACGTAGGCATCCACGGTGTCGAGAAAGGTGGAGTAGACGAGGTCGCCGTCGACCATGCTTTCGGCAAGGCCGGGCGCGATCTCGATGACGCCGTCCTGCGCCGCCTCGATGCGTCCGACGAGAACCATGCCGTCGGCGGCGAAGTTGCGGAAGTCGATATTGCGGCCGCCATAGGCCCCGGAAATCACCGGGCCCAACCGCGCCGAGCCGCGCTCTTCCGGCGTCATCTGGTCGAGCCGCATTTCGGCCAGCCACCAGATCAGGTCGCGGCCGCGGTAACGGCGCGGCAGGCGGCGATGGCGTGCGATGGAGAGATAGACGCGCCGGCCGGCGTGCTGCAATTCCTCGGCGATCTGTGCGCCCGAGGCGCCGGCGCCAGCGACCAGAACGGCGCCCGGCGGAACCTGCGCGGGATTTTTGTAGTCGCTGGCGTGGACCTGGAATATGGGGTGATCGCGCAGGACATCCGGGATGATGCTGCGCTGATAGGGTCCGGTCGCGACGACGACGTTTTTGGCTGCGATCGTGCCGTCGGTGGTTTCGGCGATGAAAACGCCGCCGCGCTGTGCGAGCCTTGTGACTGCAACGCCGCAGCGGATCGGCGGCGCGACGAATGCGGCATAGGCCTCGATGTATCTGATAATGGTGCCGGTGTCGGAAAACGCGTCGGGATCATCGTGCGGAAACGGAAAGTCCGGCAGCCGCACCGACCAGTTCGGAAACTGGAATTTCAGCCCGTCCCAGCGCTCGCTGCGCCAGCGTTCGGCGATGCGATGGCGCTCCAGCACCAGATGCGGCAGGCCGCGCTGCTTGAGCTGGTGGCTCATCGTGAGGCCGGCCTGGCCGCCGCCGATCACGAGCGTTTCGATCTCTTCATCCGGCATTTCTTATCCGACTTGGCGTTGGCTCTTGCGGCGTTGGGCGGGCTCCGCCGCGGCACGGATAATCCAGCGCCGGAAGGCAGTAAAATCGCGTTGGGCGGTGCTGAAGCCGCGATAGACCAGGTACCAGCGCATGCCCTTCGGAACGCTTAACACGAACGGTGCGACCAGTCGCCCGGCGGCGAGGTCGTCGTCGATATAAGGGCGGATTCCCATGGCGATGCCAAGCCCATCGACCGCGGCCTGCAGCGCCTGGCCGTAATGGTCGAACTGGAGGCCGCGCGCGGTGATGCGCCCCGCGCCGGCGGCCTCCAGCCATGACGGCCAGTCGTCCGGCGAGTGCGCCACCCGCAGCAGCGTCGGCCCCTTCAGGTCGGCGGCGCGCTTGAGCTGGTTGGCAAGGCGCGGCGCGCAGACCGGCAGCAGATCGGCCGCGAACAGCGGCTCGGCGATCAGGCCGGGCCATTCGCCGCTCCCGAGCTTGATGCCGCAGCTCCAGTCCTCGCCGAACGGCACCGCTGCGCCGCCGGTGGTGATGCGGACGTCGATGTCTGGTTCCTGCTTGCGGAAATCGGCCAGCCGCGGGATCAGCCATTTCATGGCAAAGGTTGGCCCGACGCCGATGGTCAGCACGCGGACGCTCGATGGTGCGGTGACCTGCGCGGTCAGGCTCGCCAGCGCATCGAAGATCGGGGTCAGCCCGCTTTGATAGGCGCGCCCCGCCACCGTGGTGACGAGGCGGTTGGCCTTGCGCTCGAACAGCGCCACCCCGAGCCGTTCCTCCAACAGGTGCACCATCCGGCTGACCGCGGCGGCGGAGACGTTGAGCTCGGCGCCTGCGGCGGCGAAGCTGCCGGTCCGCGCCGCCGCTTCGAATGCCTTGATGCCGTTGAGAAAGAGCAGCCGCCGCACGTAACCCTCAGGAAAACTGATGCCAGAGCAAGATAACTCAGTTTGCAGGCGTCGTCCAAGCCGGGCACAACAATAGCTGTGATATCCTTTGAATCGGTGTGCGCTTCTTCAACCTCGCCCCCCATTTCGCGGGGAGAGGTCGGCGCGAAGCGCCGGGTGAGGGGCTTTCTCCACGAGTCCGACTATTAGTGAATTCGCGGAGACAGCCCCTCACCCCGACCCCCTCCCCGTAAACGACGGAGAGAGGGAGAAGAGCGTCCCCACGAGCGCTTACACAGGAGAATTTTCGTGACACCCCTGATGATCGCAGCGCTCGGCGCCCTGATGGTCGCGACGGCGTTTCTGTCGGGCCTGTTCGGCATGGCCGGCGGCATGATCCTGATCGGCGTGCTGCTGGTGCTGATGCCGCTTCCAACAGCGATGGTGCTGCACGCGATCACGCAGATGGCCTCCAATGGCTGGCGTGCTTTTCTGTGGCGGGCGCATATTCGCTGGCGGCCGGTGTTCATCTATCTGATCGGCTGCGCGCTGGCGCTCGGCCTGTGGTCGCTGACCCGCTACGTGCCGGACAAGCCGGTCGCCCTGTTGCTGCTCGGCGTGACGCCGTTCATGGCGCGGCTGATGCCGAAGAACCTCAAGCCCAACCCCGACAGTATCTGGCAGGGCTCGTTCTACGGCTTCATCTGCATGGGGCTGATGCTGATGACCGGCGTCTCCGGCCCCTTGATGGACACGTTCTTCCTCGGCGGCAATTTCGGCCGCCGCGAGGTGGTGGCGACGAAGGCGACCTGCCAGGTGGCGAGCCATCTGACCAAGCTGGTCTATTTCGGCGGCATCATCGACCAGGCCGCGACGCTCGACCCAGTGCTGGCCGCGGTTGCCATCGCCGCTTCGATGCTCGGCACCACGCTGGCGCGGCGGCTTCTGGAGGCGATGAGCGATGCGCAGTTCCGCACCTGGGCGAACCGGCTGATCACGACAGTCGCGGGCTACTATATCCTCTATGGAAGCTGGCTATTTTTCACGCGCAACAGCGCGCTGGCATTCTGACGTCCGATCTTGACGGGAGGCGTTCGATGACTGAAGCGACAGATCCTCTGGTGCTCGACCTCGTCGAATGGGTCGGCCGCGAGCCGCGGCTTTATTCGGAAGTGATCGAGACCTGGCGCACCTCATGCCCGCGCCTCACCATCTGGGAGGATGCCGTTGATCGTGGCTATGTCATGCGACAGCCGGAGGCGGGCAGCATGCGCGTCGCGATAACGGAAAGCGGCACCCGATTCCTGCGCGAGCACGGCCGCCGCGCCTGATCCCGCTCCATCACATTTGCGCGTGCGCGCCGCGCGCCGATTGACTTTCCGTCAGCGCTTCGTCCAAATTCATGCAATCGCATCTTTCTTGCGAAAGCAAGCAACAGCGCAAAGCGGAATCGCCCCATGATCGACCTTCACTACTGGACCACGCCGAACGGCCACAAGATCACGATGTTCCTGGAGGAGACCGGGCTGCCCTACAAGATCATTCCGGTCAACATCGGCAAGGGCGAGCAGTTCAAGGCGGAGTTTCTGGCGATCGCGCCGAACAACCGCATCCCTGCGATGGTCGATCACGAACCGAAGGGCGGGGGAAAACCGGTCTCGATCTTCGAATCCGGCGCGATGCTGCTTTATCTCGCCGAGAAGACCGGAAAATTCCTCCCGGCCGATCTCTATGGCCGCTACGACGCGATCCAGTGGACGTTCTGGCAGATGGGCGGGCTCGGCCCGATGGCGGGTCAGAACCATCACTTCAATGTCTATGCCCAGGAAAAGATCAAATACGCGATCGACCGCTATGTGAACGAGACCAACCGCCTCTATGGCGTGCTCAACAAGCGCCTCGCCGATCGCGAGTTCATCGCCGGCGATTATTCGATCGCCGACATGGCCTCCTATCCTTGGGTCGTGCCGTGGAAGAACCAGAGCCAGAACATCGACGACTTCCCGCACCTCAAGCGCTGGCTGGAGACTATCCGCGCCCGCCCCGCGACCGAGCGCGCCTACGCCAAGGCGAAAGAGGTCAATCCGAATTTCGGCCAGCCGGTCAACCGCACCGAAGAGGAGCGCAAGATTCTGTTCGGGCAAACCGCGGCGGTAGTGCGGTAGGCAGGAATGATGAGCCTTGCCAGCCAGGACGAGCAGTTCACGATTGCGCGCCTCTGCACGCAATCGTCAAGGCTGTAAATTAGTTCTATCCGATAACGATGTTAGCTTTGACGTAAAATGAAGGCGTAAGCTGTCTCTCCAATGGCCGTTCAGGGGAGGCGGGTCATGACCGAGTTTGAAACCAAGCTGGAGCGATTTGAGACTCTCGCCGCCGAGTGCGATCTGATCAGCAAATTGACTGACGATGCGGCGAAGCGGGAATTGTATCTCCGCCTCGGCCTGCATTACCGGGAACTGGCCGGCGACATGCGGGCGGTGATTGCCGCCAGCGTTGCGTCCGGTGTCAGCAGCCGCGATAGCGCGGCGTCCGGCGCTCGATCCAGGCGTTGATACCTTCGGCGAGGTCGTCGGCCGGCACCAGCGCCGCGAATTGTTCGCTCTCGACCTGCAGCCCTTCGGCAATCGCCATGTTCAGCCCGCGGGTCACTGCGGTAAGGATGCCGCCCACCGCGAGCGCTGAATGCCTGATGATCCGCTGCGCCAGCTCGCGCGCGGCGGACAACAGCGCATCATGTGGCACCACGCGGTTGACCAGCCCGATCTCCAGCGCCCGTTCCGGCGAGAAGGGATCGCCGGTCAATAGCAATTCGAGCGCGCGCTTGCGGCCGGCGAGCCGCGGCAGCCGCTGCGTTCCACCAAAGGTCGGCGGCATACCGAGATTGATTTCCGGTTTGGCAAATCGTGCGCGGTCGCTGGCAATGGCAAGATGAACCGCCTCGGTGATCTCGCAGCCGCCGCCGAAGGCGAGGCCGTTCACGGCGGCAATCACCGGCTTCCGAAACGCTTCGAGTCGCGCGGTCATCGCCTGTCCGCGCCGCACGAAGTCGCGGATCGCCGTGTCGCGGCCCTGGCGGACGCTGCCGGAGAATTCGTCGATGTCAGCGCCGGCGGAAAAGGCGCGCTCGCCCGCCCCGGTCAGGATCGCGGCGCGCACCGCGGCGTCGGTTTCGATCATGTCTAGCACCGCCATCAGGCGGTCGATCAGCGCGTAATTCAGCGCATTGAGCTTGTCGGGGCGGTTCAGCGTGACCAGCGCAATGCCGTCGCTTGTATCGAGCAGGATGGGGTCGGACATTTGAACGCTCCGCAAAGGGCTTGATTGCGAAGTAGCCTAGAAGTTCGGCTGCGTTGTGTATATTCACTGGTTAGTATACATAGGCACGATGGCTCGATCCGGCATTCCGACGCGCGAACGCATCATCTCGGCGGCCAACACGCTGTTCTACAATCACGGCATCCGCGGCGTCAGCGTCGATGCGGTGGCCGAGAAGGCGGGCGTCACCAAGCGGACGCTATATTATCACTTCAGGAGCAAGGACGATCTCGTCGCAGCCTATCTCGCCGGCCGCGATCAGCCGAATCTTGCGCTGTTCCGCAAATGGTTTTCCGAGGCCGAGGGCGGCTTGCCTTTGAGGGTCGAAGCCATTTTCCGAAACCTCGCCCGTTCGGCGCGGCATCCGAAGTGGAAGGGCTGCGGCTTCCTGCGCACCTCCGCCGAACTCGCCAACCTGCCCGGTCATCCCGCGATCAAGATCGGCGCCGCCCACAAGAAGAAGTTCGAGGAATGGCTGCGCGCGACCTTCGCGGCGGAGGGCATCGCCGAGTCGCTGCAGCTCGCGCGGCAAATCCTGCTGCTGCTGGACGGCTCCTTCGCCGTCGTGCTGCTGCACCGCGATCCCTCCTACATGGAAACGGCGGGCGAGGCGGCGCACACGTTGATTGAGGCGGCGGTTGTCGCGCGGATCAAGCGGTCAGCGCGGCGAGTGCGGTAGCCCTTTGGCCATTGCGCCCCGCTGGCTCGCAACGATGATTAGTTTCGTAGCTACAGCGCCCCGCGCTCATAAAGCATCGTCACTACCGCATTCAGGTCCGGCAGCACCGCCGCGCATTTCGCCCGAGTCTCCTCCGTCGGTAGCGCCATGTCCGGCACCATGATGGTGATCGCGCCGGCGGCGTGGGAGGCGGCGACGCCGTGGTTGGAATCTTCCACCGCGACGCAGAGCTTCGGCGCGAAGCCGAGGCGCGAAGCGGCGAGCAGATAGAGATCGGGGCTCGGCTTGCCGTGCGTGACGTCGTCGAGCGTCAGGATAGTGCCAAAGCGTGCGCGGATTCCGGCGAGCGACAAATGGCGCTCGGCGTTGCGGCGGGAGGAGGACGTCACGATCGCCGTCGGGCAATTGGCGGTGGCGAGGGCGTCGAGCAGTTCGATGGTGCCTGACTTGAGCGGCAGGCCAGCCTCCATCAAGCGGTCACGGTTGAGGAGAAAGGCGCGGTTGATGTCGGCGAGCGGAAAGCCTTTGCCGTAGCGCTCGAGCAGCATCGCTTCGCAGGCCGGTCCGGGAAGGCCGACCATGGCGTGGCAGAGCGCGACGGAATCATCGACATAGCCGGCAGCGTCGAGCGCCGCGACGAGACTGTCGAAATAGATCTTTTCGGTATCGAGCAGCGTGCCGTCCATGTCGAGCAGGACGGCGCGAATGTTCCATTTTCCCGTCACGCCGCACCCGCGTCCGCACGCCGCTTGGCGAGTTTGCGCAGGCAGTCCGGGCAGAGGCAGTCGCCGCCATCCACCGGCACCGGCATGCGGAACGCTTCGTCACTGCACCAGCACGGGCCGGACAGGTTGCAGCCGAACTCGGCGCCGCAAGAGGCGCAGGCGAGGCGGCGCGGGGGCTGATGTTCCGGACGGCTTGTCATCGATGTGGTCATTTCCTGACGCGGAATTAATCCCGGTGCACGTTGAACCGCGCTATATTCTCGCGGCACTATACGCTGGTGGATACTTCAAGGGAAATCCGATGGCTCGCGATTCGCAAGGAGCCCTTGTTGCGCTCAATCGCTTCGGCTTCGGCGCACGCGGCGGGGCCTCCGGCGATTTTCTCAATGCCGCGTCCGATCCGCGCGGCTTCGTCAAGGCTGATCTCGCTCGTTTAAACGGCGCGCTGCTCGAAGTGCCGGGATTGCAGTCGACGCCGGCGCTCGGCAAGGCGGTGTTCGACTATCAGTTCGAGATTCAGCAGGCGCGAGACGCGGCGGCCAGGTCGGCGGCGCCTGTGACCGAAGGTCAATCGCCACCGGATGCGAAAGCGCAGCGGCGGAACCTTTCGCTCAACAGCATCGCCATGGACATGGCGCCAAGAGAGCCGTCAAGAGAACCACCAAAAGAACCGTCGAAGGAGCAGCCGGCGAAACCGCCGGAAAATCCCAATGCGACCATGGCGCCGGCCGAGCCGATGCGGCCGAATGCAGCGAAGCCAGCGCCGGCACCGCTCAACATCATCCAGAAAACATTTCGCGCCGAGGCGCTCGCCCGGCTGCAGCGCGCCATCATGGCCGATTGCGGATTTGTCGAACGCCTCGTGGTGTTCTGGTCGAATCATTTCTGCATTTCTGCGAACAAGGGCGGGCCGGCGCGGATGTGGGCGGGTTCGTTCGAGCGCGAGGCGATCCGGCCCTATGTGCTCGGCCGCTTCGCTGACATGCTGAAGGCGGTCGAGCAGCACCCCGCGATGCTGTTCTTTCTCGACAACCAGCAATCGCTCGGGCCGGACTCCCGCGCCGGAAGAAACCGCAATCGCGGACTGAACGAGAATCTGGCGCGCGAGATCCTCGAATTACATACGCTCGGCGTCGGCGGCGGCTATTCGCAGGAAGACGTGACGGCGCTGGCGAACGTCATCACCGGCTGGACCTATGCCGGAAGGCTCGGCCAGTTGGGGCCGCCCGGCAGCTTCGTGTTCAATGCCAATGCGCATCAGCCGGGCGCCCAGCGGGTGTTGGGCAAGATCTACGACGCCCCGGGCGTGGCGCAGGGCGAGGCGGTGCTTTCAGACATCGCGCGTCATCCGTCCACCGCGAAGTTCATCGCCGGAAAATTCGTTCGACACTTCGTCGCCGATGATCCGCCGCCTTCATTGGTGAAGCGGCTGGCCGATGTCTTCACCAAAACGGGCGGCGATCTGAAGGCACTGGCAATGGCGCTCGTGGATTCCGATGAGGTGTGGACGGCGCCGCTCTCCAAGATGCGCTCGCCCTATGAATTCCTGGTCGCGGCCGGCCGGCTATTGGCACAGATCCCGAACGATCCGGCCCGCTATCTCGGCGGTCTCAACACGCTGGGCCAGCCATTATGGTCGCCCGCCGGGCCGAACGGTTTTCCCGATACCAATGCCGCATGGGCGGCGCCGGAGGGCATCAAGCTGCGGCTCGACATATCCGCGCAGATCGCCTCGCGGCTTGCCGACGGCGTCGATCCGCGCGACTTGCTCGAACTCGTAGCCGCGGACGCGGCATCGGTCGAGACGCGGCGGACCATCGAGCGCGCGGAGCAGCGTCAGCAGGCGCTGGCGCTGCTGCTGATGTCGCCGGAATTCCAGAGGAGATGACGTCAATGGAAACCACAACGGATTGCTGCGAAGGCATCAGATCGTCAGCGATCTCGCGGCGTGGCGTGCTGCTCGGCGGCGCCTCCGTTGCGGCATGGGCTCACTTGCCGAAATTCGCTCGCGCCGCCGATGGCCGCGATCCTCGGCTGGTGGTCGTCATCCTGCGCGGCGCACTCGACGGGCTTGCGACCATCGCACCGATCGGCGATCCCGATTATGCCGGACTGCACGGCGCGATCGCGCTCACGTCGGGCGGCCCGAACGCGGCCCTGCCGCTGGATTCGTTCTTCGCGCTGCATCCGGCGATGCCGGAATTCGCGCGGATGTACCGCGAGAAGAAGGCCGCGGTGATCCACGCGGTGGCGACGCCCTATCGCGACCGCTCGCATTTCGACGGGCAGGATGTGCTCGAAAGCGGCTTTGCCGGACCGGGCCGGGTGCAGTCCGGCTGGCTCAACCGTGCACTGGAAGGCCTCCCGAAAGGCGAGCGGGTGACGAGCGCGCTGGCGGTCGGCCCGACCACGCCGCTGGTGCTGCGCGGCGCGGCGCCCACCGTCGGCTGGGCACCGGTCGCGGTGCCGCAAGCCGCCGAGGATACCGCGATGCGGCTGGTCGAGCTTTATCAGCACCGCGATCCTGCGTTGGCGCGCGCGTTGAAGCAGGGCATCGCGCTCGACAAGGCTGCGCAAGGCGACGACATGAAGCCGAAGCCGGGTACAGGTGGCGGCGGCGCGATGCGGCTGGTGGCGCGTGGCGCGGCCAAGCTGATGGCGGCGGACGATGGCCCGCGCATCGGCGCGCTCGCCTTCGACGGCTGGGACACGCACGCCAATGAAGGCGGCCCGGTCGGCCGGCTGGCGCAATTGCTCGGTGGGCTCGACGGCGCGCTCGCCGAATTCGAAACTGGATTGGGTCCGCGCTGGCGCGACACGGCGATCGTGGTCGCCACCGAATTCGGCCGCACCGCGCGCATCAACGGCACGCAGGGCACCGATCACGGCACCGGCACGATCGCGCTGCTCGCCGGCGGCGCGGTGAAGGGCGGCCGCGTCGTCGCCGACTGGCCCGGCCTGAAGCCCGCCAGTCTCTACCAGGGCCGCGACCTCGCCCCGACCACCGATTTGCGCGCGGTGATGAAGGGTGTGCTGAAGGACCAGTTCGGGCTGGCCGACAAGGTGCTGGCGGAGAACGTGTTCCCGGACAGTGGCGCGGTGAAGCCGATGCAGGGATTGGTGGCTTAACCTCTCCCCGCGCTTTTGCGGGGAGAGGTCGCCGCGCGCTTGCGCGGCGGGTGAGGGGCAAGGCAATGCGTGGCCGCAATGAAAAGACCATCCGAATCGCAAGACGCCTACGCGTCAATCAAACGGATGCTGAAACCGTCCTCTGGAATTGCATCCGCAACCGGCAGATCGACGGACACAAATTTGCGCGGCAAGTGCCGATTACGGGTTACATCTGCGACTTCGTTTGCCGTGAGCTGAAGCTCATCGTCGAAGTTGATGGTGGGCAGCATGGCGAATCAACTGCAGATGCCCTGCGCGACCGATGTTTGGTTGAACAAGATTACAAGGTGCTTCGCTTTTGGAACAATGATGTGCTTGGCAACATCGAGGGCGTCCTCACCGTACTTCAGGCTGAACTTTCAGATCGAGCTCGCTCTTAACCTCGCCCCGCTTGCGGGGAGAGGTCGGATTGCGAAGCAATCCGGGTGAGGGGGTACAGGTCTCACGGCGTTCACGGCGCGCGGAGAGAGCCCCTCACCCCGACCCTCTCCCCGTGAAGAACGGGGAGAGGGAGGGAGCGAGCAGTGCCCTGTCACTTCGTGATACGATCCACTTCCGCCATCTCCTCTGCGCTTAGCGTCCAGTTGATCGCCTTCACGTTCTGCTCGACCTGTTCGACGCGGGTGGCGCCGGCGATGACGCTGGCGACTTGCGGGCGCTGGGCCAGCCAGGAGAAGGCGAGTTCGAGCAAGGTGTGGCCGCGCGCCTGCGCAAAGGCCTGCAGCTTTTCGACGATGTCCTCGTTGCGCACCGTGACGTAGCGGTCCTTCAGCGCGGGGGCCTTGGCGAAGCGGGTGTCGGCGGGCGCATCTGTGCCGCGCTTGTACTTGCCGGTGAGCAGGCCGCTTGCGAGCGGGAAGAACGGCAACAGGCCGAGCTTGAATTCCGATGCGGCCGGCAAAAGCTCCTTCTCGATGCCGCGCACCACGAGGCTGTATTCGTCCTGGCAGGAGATGAAGCGGTTCACGTTCATCTGCCGCGCCAGCATTTCGGCTTCCGTGATGCGCCAGGCCGGAAAGTTCGAATTGCCGATGTAGCGGACCTTGCCCTGGCGGACGAGATCGTCGAGCGCGCGCAGCGTCTCTTCCATCGGCGTCAAGGGATCGTAGTCATGCTGCTGGTAAAGATCGATGTAATCGGTCTTCAGCCGCTTCAGGCTCGCTTCCACCGCTTCCATGATGTAGCGGCGCGAGGCGCCCTGCTTGGTGCCGTCATTGCTCATCGGCTTGGCATATTTCGTCGCCAGCACGATGTCCTTGCGGCGGTCGCCGAGGACGGTCCCGAGCACGGTCTCGGAGCCGCCCATCCCGGCATAGATGTCGGCGGTGTCGAACAGGGTGATGCCGAGGTCGATCGCCTTATGGATGACCTTGCGCGAGGTCTCCAGGTCGGTGCGCTGGCCAAAGTTGTTGCAGCCGAGGCCGACGGCGGAAACACGCAGGCCGGAGCCGCCGAGGTTGCGAATTTGCATTGGATCGATCCTGTGGAAAGGGCGGGAGAGGGCGGCATCTTGGCCCGCGTGGCGCCGGCCCGCAAGCAGCGGGAGTTCCGGCATTCGCGCTTGTCAGCCATGCGGCACAAAAAGAGGCGGCCCCGGTCAGACGCGGCGACTGACGGGGACCGCTTGGGGCGCGTGATCTGAGACGGGGGGCCTGATCAGACGCAGCTGCAACCTATCCGCGCTTTGTCACGCCGGCGTGACAGCGGGATTTATCCACAGGGCGTCTGAGGCCGCAGGTGCAAGCGCTTTACAGCATCTTGCGATAGACGACGAAGCCCGAGCGCTCCGCTACCTTATCGTAGAGCTGCATCGCGGTGTGGTTGGTCTCGTGGGTTTGCCAGTAGACGCGCGAACATCCCGCAAGCTTGGCCTGGTCGTACACGCCATTGATCAGCGCCCGGCCGACGCCCTTGCCGCGCGCCGCTGTGTTGGTAAAGAGGTCCTGCAGATAGCAGTTCGGCTCGATCATGGTGGTCGAGCGGTGGAACAGATAATGCGTCAGCCCGAGCAGCTCGCCGCCGTGTTCGGCGACCAGCGCATGCACCGGCTCATAGGCGTCGAAGAAGCGCGCCCAGGTCATCGCGGTGATGTCGGGAGCCAGCGCGGTCGGACCCGAGCGGCCGTAGAAGGCGTTGTAGCCATCCCATAGCGGCAACCATTGCGCATAGTCTTCACGCGTGACAAAGCGGATGGTGAGGTCGGCGGGCATTGCGATTTTCCGTTGTGGTCCGGAAGCGCGTCGGAGACGCGGCAGAGGAGTGTATGGCTATTGATACAGAGGCGGCAGCAGCGGATCAACTTTGCGGATAGGGCAGTGTCTTCTCCCTCTCCCCGTTCTTCACGGGGAGAGGGGCGGGGTGAGGGGCTCTCTCCGCGAGCTGTGCACTTCGTGAGACCTGTACCCCTCACCCGGATCGCATCTGTCGATGCGACCCGACCTCTCCCCGCAGGCGGGGAGAGGTTAAAAGAGAGCCGCTGCTCTCTGTCTACGCCGGGCCGCTATTCCGCGGCGCCGAGATGGTGGGCAAGGCTACGACGGCTGCCGCGCAGCGCGCGATAATAGTCGGCGCTGCCGGGATCATCGGAGTGGCGGACGAGGTCGGTGACCGGCATGTAGCTCAGCATGCGTCCGCCGTCGGGCAGCGCCGTGCAGGTGAAGCGCAGCACCTGGCCATCGGCGAGGTTGATGTTGATCGGCGTTGAATCGCCGGTCCGGATCATCTCGGTGCGCTTGGCGATGAAGGCGCTGAGCTCGTCCTCGGGCATTTGCCAGGCGCCGGTGTCGCGGCTGTGATACATCAGTGCGATGAAGGGCGGCTTGCTGTCGGCCTGCGCGTCGGACAGCTTGAAATAATCGCGGAAGGCGCGGTTGATGAATTCGGCGCGGGTGTCGGCATCGAGCAGCACAATGCCGATATCGACCTGGTCGAGCGCGGCCGACAGCCGATCGGCGGTAGCGTGATGCTTGTCTTGCCACGCCAGCGTATCGATCCATTTCTGCCGCAGCAGGCCAGTGATCAGCGCGGTGCCGCCGGCGGTCGCCGCCAGCAGCAGCATGCGCGACAGGTCCGACATGTCGTAGCCGGGCGTGGCGCGGTGGTTGAGGAAGAACAGCGCGGATGATGCCACCGCAATGACGGCGCTCGCCATGCCCGAGGCGATGCCGCTGCTCGCAGCAGAAAGCGCAACGATGCAGACGAACAGCGGCGCAGGATTGGGGACGGGAACGAAATGCCGGTCGATCAGGAAGGCGAGGAGCGCCGTCGCTGCTGTGAGGATCGGACCGGAGATTGCGTGCCAGTTGAACTGCATGCCGGTTCTCGCCGCTTGCCGAGAGTAAGGCCCAAGCATGCCTGATTGTTGCAATCGTGCACGCGTTTCTGCCGCCAGTCTTAAGGGAGCGTTGCACCGATAAAGCGGGCTTTCGCAAAATTGAAATCAAATGATATCGAAGTGGCGGAACGCCTCGCCGCGGCCACCGATTGGGCCGCGCGACTAATTTGGAAAGAGGACATCGATGCCTACTGTTTCGCCTACGCTGCTGCCAGTCCTGATGCTGTTTGCCTCCAACGTCTTCATGACCTTTGCCTGGTACGGCCATCTGAAATTCAAGGAAAGCGCGCTGCCGACCGTTGTGCTGGCGAGCTGGGGCATCGCCTTCGTCGAATACTGGCTGGCGGTGCCGGCCAACCGCTGGGGCAGCGCGGTGTATTCGGCGGCGCAGCTCAAGACCATGCAGGAGGTGATCACGCTGGTGGTGTTCGCCGGATTCTCGGTGCTCTATCTCAAGGAGCCGCTGGGCTGGAACCACGCCCTCGGCTTCCTCTTCATCGCGATCGGCGCCTTCCTGATCTTCCACAGATGGTGAGTGCGTCTTTCTGCAGATCGTCTTCACTTCGCGGCCGGCGCCACGCGTAATACGCGCCCGTTCGAGCTGTCCGTGAGCAGCCACAGCGCGCCGTCCGGTCCCTGCCGGACGTCGCGGATGCGCTCGTGCAGATTCTGCAGCAGGCGTTCCTCCGCGGTCACCGCATTGCCATTCAGCGTCAGCCGCACCAGCATCGCGCCGCGCAGCGCGCCGACGAACAGGCTGCCGTTCCACTTCGGAAACAGCTTTCCGGTATAGAACGCCATGCCCGACGGTGCGATCGACGGCACCCAGTACTTGAGCGGCTGCTCCATGCCGTCCTTGGCGGTCGCGTCGTGGATTTTCGCGCCGGAATAGTCGATGCCGTAGCCGATCACCGGCCAGCCGTAATTCTTGCCCTTGCCGATCAGGTTGACCTCGTCGCCGCCGCGCGGGCCGTGCTCGATCTCCCAGAGCTCGCCGGTGGCGGGATGGATCGCGAGCGACTGCGGATTGCGATGGCCGTAGCTCCAGATCTCGCCCTTGGCGTCGGCGCGACCAGCGAACGGATTGCCCGATGGCACCGAACCGTCGGGTGCGATCCGGATCACCTTGCCGAGATGATCGCCGAGGCTTTGCGCCTGATCGCGATAGGCGAAGTGTTCGCCCAGCGTGACGAACAGATTGCCGTCGTCAGCCTGCGCGATGCGGCAGCCGTAATGATTGCCCGACGACAGCGGCCCCTGCTGGCGGAAGATGACCTTGACCTCGTCGAGCCGGCCCTTGTCGTCATTGAGTTTGGCCCGCGTAACTGCAGTACGTCCGCCGCCCTCGGCCCGCTCGGCGTAGCAGAAATAGATGGTCCTGTTCTGCGCAAAGGATTTGTCGGTGACGACGTCGAGCAGGCCGCCCTGGCCTGACGCCCAGACCTCGGGCACGCCCTTGAGGGGCGGCGAGAGCTGTCCTTCCACTGAAACCACGCGCATGCGGCCGGGACGCTCAGTCACCAGCATCGTTCCATCAGGCAAGAAAGCGAGCGCCCAGGGATGGACGAGGCCCCGCGCGATGGTGCGCACCTCGAGCTCGCCGGCCGAGGAGTCGAATCCGGGCTGCTCGCCGCGGGTGCCGGTAGCAATCAGGAACGACAGGGCAAGCAGGATCGCTACCGTCAGCGCGACGGTGACAAGGCCGACAGGTGTCTTCATCCTGGTCCACATCGCGATGCTCTCATCGCGTGTTCGCTAATGATGCAAACAAAAGGCCGTTGATATCACGGGATGGGCATCGCGACGGTGGCCTGGATCGACAGCACCGTCAGGGTGACCATCAGGCAAAGCGATAACGTGCCGATCGCAAGCGAAGTTGCGATGGCGCCAAGCAATCTCGAAGATGCAACGGGCGCACGGCTACCTTCGAAGCCGGCCGCACAGGGTGACCGTATCATTGGTCCAGATCCTTGTTGCGCGAGTCGAATCACCCGCAACCTCAGGAGATTTTGCAATCCCGACCGGCAATATTGCGGCGGTCGGACGTCGAAAATGGCCAAATCACGGCAAAGGTTAATGTTATGCCCGCTAATGTTAACTTTCGACGCCGTGCTCGCGGGAAAGTGAGTGGTGCGGCCGCTGGACGCGGCCGCGTTACGCGCCGGCGGCGATGCCAGCTTCGTCGTCGGGCACGATCTCCGGCCGCCAGTCCATGGTCACGAAGCCGGGGATCTGCTCCACGCGCCGCAGCCAGGCGCGGATGGCCGGGAAGGTGGCGAGATCGTAGTCGCAGCGGTCGGCGACATGGGTGTAGCCGTACAGCGCGATGTCGGCGACCGTGAGCTGCCCCGCGGCGAAATAGGCGCGGGTCTTCAGATGGTTCTCCATCACCTGCAGCGCCGCATAGCCGCGCTCCATCCAGTCCTCCAGCGCATGTGTCTGCAGGTCGCGGCCGCCCTTGACCAGCGACAGCCAGAAATAGGCGGCGCCGATATTGGGCTCGAGTGCATGTTGCTCGAAGAACATCCATTGCAGCGCTTCGGCGCGTTCGACCCGCGACTCCGGCGCCAGCGACGTGCCGCCGCAGACATACCAGAGGATGGCGTTGGACTCGGCGAGGTAGCGTCCCTCCGCGACTTCCAGCAGCGGCACCTGTCCCGACGGATTCTTTTCCAGAAACTCCGGCGTGCGGCTTTCACCGCGGAGAATGTCGACCTCGATCGCCTCATAAGGCGCGTTGAGCAGCGCCAGCGCAAGGCGGACCTTGTAGCTGTTGCCGGAGCGCTGCATCGAATAGAGCTTGTACATCGTTCTGGATTTCACCCGGACCTTGGGAAGCACGCACGCCGCAGTTGCGCGCCCGCGTTATCGGCGGATCGCACCGCAACGCGGCTAGACAATGATGCCGATGCGACTGCGTCGCAAGTCCCGCAGAATGGAAAAAGTCGAAATCCTCTACTGCACTGCACACGCGCAGCATACCATGCCATGGCACTGATCACATGGTCGAGAGCAGGCTGTCAGACCGATTCAAGCTTGCGCGACTCGCAGCCGATGCCGCTTCGGATACGGCCTCGGGTACGATCGGGGCGGATCTTCAATCGTGGCGAGATACTCCGGCGTCGAGTCCGGGCCAGTGGCGAAGAGGCGTACAGCGGTGACCCAGCACACTGCCGCAATCAATATCCCCGCAATCACGTCCACTACGTCGTGGCTCCCATAGGCGGGAGTGGCAATCACCATCAGTCCGTTCAGGACGAGTGCGATCCATCGCACCACGCTGACCCGCCATAGCGCAACGGCGAACAGGATGCCGAGCGCCGCGTGCAGGCTCGGAAACGTGATGATGCGTTCCGAGTTCAACCCGTAGACGGTGTGCAGCGTGCCATCGCGCAGTCCGAGGAAGACCGGCCAACTGGTCGACGAGGCAGGCAGGAAACCGTTTGCCATCGATGGCTGGAGATCGAGAAAGAGCCACGGCCCCGCCGCGGGACAGATGGCCGATATCGCGATGGTGACCAATGTCGTGCAAACGAATGCGAGGACGAAAGTACTGAATCGGTCGAGCTGCCCGGCAATGCCGAGTGCGAGCACGGTGGTAACCGTTTGCACGGCGAAACTGAAATAGGCGAGCTCCAGGATCCATTGCATCCGGGGATGCAAGGAGACCCAGGTCATCATCTGCACCCAGTCGAAATGCAGATAGCGATCCCACGCATCGAACGTTGCGCCCTGTAGCGGAAAGCCGGCTGTGGCCGCGATGTAGGACAAGGGGGCCCCGACCGCGGCGAAGCCGATGATCTGCGCGGTGCTCGCAAGAATGGCCCCGAGCCGCTGTTCGCCACGGACGGAGCGATAGAACCACGCGCCGGCCGCCAGTTCCGCGGCTACCGCAGTCGGCGATGACGGCTGCCGACAGGCCGATAACCGTCCAGACTGTCATCTCGGCATGCCGCGGGCCTGCGGACCGACACGGCCATGTGCGCCTGTCTGTGGCCGTGAGCCAATCGCTGGACAAGCTGGCTTTGCTGGATATGAGTCATTTCACCGCGGAATTTTATGAATATTGCGCCGATATTGCTCTGACCGTACCGAGCCAGCTTTAAATGTTCCCTAAAGTTCGCCCATATTTGGCCAAGCTTCTTGCGATGCAGCGCCCAGCGCCGTAGGGTGCCCCGTTCCCATCAAAAAGAGTCGTGAATTTCAGAGCTCACGACGTTTGCCAGGAGATGATGATGCCCTTCCTGTCTGCCTCGCTCGCCCGTGTGAAGCCGTCCGCGACGATCGCGGTCACGGATAAAGCGCGCGCGCTGAAAGCGGCGGGCCGCAACGTCATCGGGCTGGGCGCCGGCGAGCCGGATTTCGACACGCCCGCCAACATCAAGCTGGCGGCGATCCGCGCCATCGAGGCCGGCAAGACCAAGTATACCGATGTCGGCGGCATTCCCGAACTGAAGGAAGCGATCATCGCCAAGTTCCAGCGCGAGAACGGCCTGACCTACAAGCCGAACCAGATCATCGTCGGCACCGGCGGCAAGCAGGTGCTGTACAACGCGCTGATGGCGACGCTCAATCCGGGCGACGAGGTGATCATTCCCGCGCCGTACTGGGTCAGCTATCCGGAGATGGTGGCGCTCGCCGGCGGCGAGCCGGTCGCAGTGGTGTGCCCGGCCTCCAGCGGCTTCAAGCTGCGCCCCGACGATCTTGAAAAGGCGATCACGCCGAAGACCAAATGGATCATCCTGTGCTCGCCCTCGAACCCGACCGGCGCCGCCTATACGCGCGCCGAGCTGAAGGCGATCACCGATGTGCTGGTGAAGCATCCGCATGTCTGGGTGATGACCGACGACATGTACGAGCACCTCGTCTATGATGACTTCCAGTTCGCAACGCCCGCGCAGGTCGAGCCGAAACTCTACGACCGCACGCTGACGGTGAACGGCGTGTCGAAGGCCTATTGCATGACCGGCTGGCGCATCGGCTACGCCGGCGGCCCTGCCGAGCTGATCAAGGCGATGGCGACGATCCAGTCGCAGTCGACCTCGAACCCGTCGTCGATCGCGCAGTGGGCGTCGGTGGAGGCGCTGAACGGGCCGCAAGATTTCATCCCCGTCCACAACAAGACCTTCAAGGAGCGGCGCGACCTCGTAGTCTCCATGCTCAACCAGGCCAAAGGCATCGAATGTCCGCGCCCCGAGGGTGCGTTCTACGTCTATCCGTCCTGCGCCGGCACCATCGGCAAGACCGCGCCATCAGGCAAGGTGATCGAAAACGACGAGGACTTCGTCACCGAGCTGCTTGAGGCTGAAGGTGTCGCCGTCGTGCAGGGTTCCGCGTTCGGCCTCGGACCGGCGTTCCGGATTTCCTATGCGACCAAGACCTCGGACCTCGAGGACGCCTGCAAACGCATCCAGCGCTTCTGCGGCAATTTGCGATAGACCGCGTTTTGCGATCCAGGCCGTCCTGCATATTGTGCAGGACGGCTTTTGTTTACGCGAAGAAAACGCTTCAGAAAGAAGAAGGCGCGTCAAATCACATCGCACGTCGCGATGTTTTGATCGCTTCTTTGCAAAGCGTCATCTTTTTTGCCGGCGCGCCATGTTTTCGACACGGCGCTTCCATCCTGTCCGCTCCGCCAGATTTGTTCATCATCATGCGGAGACTGGGACTTATGCGCTTCCTGACATTGACACTCGCCACGCTTGCGATGCTCGCGCCGATCGCCGGCGCTGATGCGGCGCCGCCGGTTCGTGCCGGCATCCTGCAATGCCAGGGCGGTCAGAATGTTGGCTTCGTGGTCGGCTCGGTTGCGAACCTCGAATGCGTGTTCCGCAGCGAAGGCCGCCGTCCCGAGCCCTACATCGCCAGGGTGCAGCGCATCGGCCTCGATCTCGGCATCACCGAACAGACGCAGTTGCAGTGGGCGGTGAACGCGCCGACCACGCGGCTCGGCCGCGGCGAGCTCGCCGGCTCTTACGGCGGCGTCGGCGCCAACGCCTCGATCGGCATCGGCGGCGGCGGCAACTTCCTGGTCGGCGGCCCGGCCAATGCCTATGCGCTGCAGCCGATCAGCCTGCAGGGCCAAACCGGTCTCAACGTCACCGCGGGGATCGCCGGCCTCGAGCTGCAGCCCTTCTACGGCAATGGCGGCCCGCGCCGCCACGACCATCGCCGCCATCACCGCCGCGGCTGAGGATCACACGCTCACCGAAAAGGCCCGCGCAAGCGGGCCTTTTTGTTGGTCGCAACCGTCATTCCGGGATGGTCCGAAGGACCAGAGGTCATTTTACTCGATCGAGATTCTCAGATGCGCAATTGCGCACCATAGTTCGCGCTTTTGCGCGCCCCGGAATGACGGTCGCAGCGATTGTGGTACGACCCACAATGTTATGGCATAGAACCGCGAGCGCCGCGGGCAAGGCCTTGTTCTTATTCTCTGCTCGCATCACCTTTCCTTCGGAGATTACTTCATGCGTCGTTCCCTTATTCTTGCTGCTGCTGCGCTCGCCGCGCTGACTTCCTCCATCGGCAGCGTCAGCGCGCAGCAGATGCAGCGCGTGCAGGTCGGCGTGCTGGAGTGCCGGGGCGGCGCCAGCGTCGGGTTCATCGTCGGCTCCGTTACCAATCTCGGCTGCGTGCTGCGCGCCGACGGGATGCCGGAGGACCGCTACATCGCCACCATCCGCAAGGTCGGGCTCGATCTCGGCCTCACCCAGGAATCGGCGCTGGCCTGGGCGGTGTTCGCGCCGGTCGCGCAGCTCGGCCCCGGCGGCCTCTCCGGCGACTATGTCGGCGCGCAGGGCAGCGCCACGCTCGGCGTCGGTGTCGGCGGCAACGTGCTGGTCGGCGGCTCCGCCAATTCGATCGCGCTGCAGCCCCTCAGCCTGCAGGGCCAGGTTGGCGTCAGCATTGCTGCCGGATTGGAAGCCTTGGAATTGCGCCCGGGGCGTTAATTAGCCGCACCTCATTTACTTCAAGGGCCATCTTGACCGGCCATTCGTTTGGTCTTAAAAAGAATAAACGTTCTTTTTGAGGGAGGCGCAAAAGTGCTGCAGCATCAGCCGAGCCGGACTGCCGAATACATGGCCATGTTCCGGGCGTCAGAGCATGCGAAGGGTGCCGGGCAACGCGTGTTTGCCGACCCGCTGGCCATCGCCTTGTTGCCGGGAAACTTGCGGCTATCGGCCAGGCTGCTCGCGATACGCCCGGTCGGCGGCATGCTTGCGCGCTACATCGACCGGCAATGGCCGGGCGCGCGAACCTCCGGCATCGCCCGCACGCGCCTGATCGACGACTGGATCGCGGAATCGATCGGACCGGCCGAACAGATCGTGTTGCTCGGCGCGGGCTTCGACACGCGGGCCTGGCGGCTCGGCGCGCTCGCCACCGTCAAGGTCTTTGAAGTGGATCACCCCGCGACGGCAAAGGTGAAACGGCAGCGATTGCAGGCCGCCGGAGCCGATCTGGACCGGGTGACCTTCGTCGCCGTTGACTTCGAGATCGATGATTTCGAGCAGCGTCTGCGCGATGCCGGCTTCGATCCGGCGCGGCGCTCGATCGTGGTGTGGGAAGGCGTCAGCCAGTATCTGACCGGTGAGGCGGTCTGCGGCGTGATGCGCTGGGCCGGCCGGCTCGCGCCAGGCAGCCGGTTCATCTTCACCTATGTTCATGAGGGCGCGATCGACGGCAGTGTCGCGTTCGATGGCGCCGACAAGGTCATCGCCAAGGTCGGCGTATCAGGCGAACCTTGGCGGTTCGGCTTGCTGCCGAGCGAATTGCCCGCGTTCCTGCGCGAGCGCGGGCTAAGGCTGGTGAGCGATCTCGGCGCCGATCAGTACCGCGAGCGGGTGATCGGGCAGGCTGGCTGCCACATGCACGGCTACAGCTTCTATCACACGGTGCTTGCGGAAGTCGGCGATGCCTAGGATTTCGGCGGCGCGCGCCAACGAGCAGCGCGGGCGCATCCTCGATGCCGCGCTGACATGCTTTGCGCGCGAAGGCTTTCATGCCGCGACCGTGCAGGACATCGTCGAGGAATCCGGGCTTAGTCCCGGCGCGATCTACGGCTATTTCAAGGGCAAGACCGAGATCGCGATGGCGATCGCATCCGAACGCCACGCGATGGAACGCCGACGCATGGAATCCGCGCTGGCCGCGCCTGACATCGACACCAGTCTGCGGCGCCTTGTCGAAGGGTTCGTGCTCGAATTGCGCAGCCCTAAGGAAAGGCGATGGCGCCATTTGGCCGTGCAGCTTTGGGCGGAGAGCCTTTCCAATCCACGACTGAAGCGCGAAGCACTGGCGGGCGTTTCACAGGCCGTCGACGTATTGGCGCCGATGATCGCGCAGGCGCAACGCGGCGGGCGCTGGCCAAAGCATCTCGATCCGGCATCGGCCGCCCGCGTCATGGTCGCGGTCCTGCAAGGTATCTCGCTGCAGATTGCCTGGGACGAGCACGTCGATATCGAGCGCTTCGCCGTCGCACTGCGGATCATGCTTGATCCGGCTTCGGAAGGATCGGGTGCGGTTACCGGTTAGATGAGAATTAGCTTCAAGTTCCAGATTTTGGGGGAGGGTGAGCGGACCCGGGAGCCGGCTGGCCGGAGGTGAACGCCAATATCGACTGGATGCACCGCAGCGAATTTTTCCCGCTTGCCAAATCGTCCGGACGGGCGGAGCATTGGAAGTCGCCGACCCAATCACGGGCCGAGCTCCAAAGATAAGGAGGCGGCAATGGGACAAGACGTCAGAAGTCCCCGTGGTCCACGGTGCATCGCGCTGGTGGGCCCTTTCCAAAGCGGTAAAACCACACTTCTGGAAGCCATACTGGCGCGAACGGGCGCCATTAAAAATGCCGGCAGCGTCGATGCCGGAACTTCCGTCGGCGATGCCACCCCCGAGGCGCGCCACCACAAGATGGGGGTCGGCCTTTCCGCCGCCTCCACCACCTTCATGGGCGACAGTTACACCTTTATCGATTGTCCCGGCTCGGTCGAGTTCGCGCACGACATGCGCGCCGCGTTGCCCGCCGTCGATGCCGCGGTCGTGGTCTGCGAGGCGGACGAGAAGAAGCTGCCGCAACTGCAGATCATCCTGCGCGAGCTGGAGGATCTCGGCATTCCGCGTTTTCTGTTTTTGAACAAGATCGATCGCGCCAACCAGCGCATCCGCGAGACGCTGGCGATGCTGCAGCCGGCCTCGCGCGTGCCGCTGGTGCTGCGGCAGATTCCGATCTGGAACGGCGAGTTGATCGAAGGTTTTGTCGATCTCGCGCTCGAACGCGCCTTCGTCTACCGCGAGCACAAGCCGTCCGAAGTGGTCGCATTGGAGGGCGGCAATCTCGACCGCGAGAAGGAGGCGCGCTTCTCGATGCTGGAGAAGCTTGCCGACCATGACGATGCGTTGATGGAGCAGCTGCTGGAAGACATCCCGCCGCCGCGCGACGCGGTGTTCGACGATCTCGCCCGTGAACTGCGCGAAGGCGTGATCTGCCCGGTGCTATTAGGCGCGGCGGCGCGTGAGAATGGCGTGCTGCGGCTGATGAAAGCGCTGCGCCATGAAGCGCCCGGGATCGCCGAGACGGCAAAGCGCCTCGGCGCATCGCCGCAAAAGGATGCACTCGCCTACGTGTTCAAGACGCTGCATCTGCAGCACGGCGGCAAGCTGTCGCTGGTGCGGCTGCTCGCCGGACACCTCGATGACGGCGCGACGCTGCAATCGTCTTCCGGTGAGGCCGGACGCGTGTCCGGCATTCTCGCCGTCAGCGGCGCGCACGACACCAAGCGGCCGTCGGCGGAAGCCGGCGACACCGTCGCGCTCGGCAAGCTTGACGCGGTCAAGACCGGCGACACGCTGTCCAGCGGGAAGACCGCGCCAGCGGCGCTCGTGCAGATCGCACCAGTGCCGCCGGTGCTCGCGATGTCGCTCTCGGCGAATGACCGCAAGGACGACGTCAAGCTCGGCCAGGCGCTGCTGCGGTTGAACGAGGAAGACCCGTCGCTGACCATGATCCAGAATCCGCGCACCCACGACATCGTGCTGTGGGGGCAGGGCGAGATGCATCTGCGCGTCGCGCTCGAACGCCTGCGCGACCGGTTCGGGGTCAATGTCAAGTCGCAGCCGCCCGCGATCGGTTATCAGGAGACCATCCGCAAATCGATCACCCAGCGCGGCCGCCACAAGAAGCAGTCCGGCGGCCACGGCCAGTTCGGCGACGTCGTGCTGGAGATCAAGCCAGTGCCGCGCGGCACCGGCTTCGAATTCCACGAAAAGGTCGTCGGCGGCGCGGTGCCGCGCAACTATATCGGCGCGGTGGAGGAGGGTGTGGTCGACGGCCTTGCGAAAGGCCCGCTCGGCTTCCCCGTCATCGACGTTCACGTCACCCTGACCGACGGCTCCTATCACAGCGTCGATTCCTCCGATCTCGCGTTCCGCACCGCGGCGCGGATCGGCATGAGCGAAGGGCTGCCGCAGTGCCAGCCGGTGCTGCTGGAGCCGATCCATGTGGTGGAGATCGTCTGTCCGACCGAGGCGACCGCGAAGATCAACGCCATCCTGTCGGCGCGCCGCGGCCAGATCCTCGGCTTCGACACCCGCGAGGGTTGGACCGGCTGGGACTGCGTCCGCGCCACCATGCCGGAGGCGGAGATCGGCGACCTGATCGTGGAACTGCGCTCGGCCACCGCCGGCGCCGGCAGTTTTACGCGCACCTTCGACCGCATGGCCGAGGTCACCGGCCGCGCCGCCGACCAGATCATCGCCGCGCATCGCGTCGCGGCGTGACGTTGCGGGCTCCCTCTCCCCGTGAAGGACGGGGAGAGGGGAAGCGCCACCCGTGCGCTTGACATGCCGGGCGGGACACGAAATGGATCGCCTTCCAAGAATTTTGGAAAGCCTCGTGTCCCACGCCGCAGAGAACCGCTGTGTCTAAACCCCCTGCCGCCTGCCTGATTGGATGGCCGGCTGCGCATTCGCGATCGCCGTTGATCCATCGCTACTGGCTGCGCACGCTCGGCATCGAGGGCGGCTATGTCATCGAGGCGGTGCCGCCGGACGAGTTCAAGGATTTCATCTTCCGCCTATCGCTGCGCGGCTTCGTCGGCGCCAACGTCACCATTCCGCACAAAGAGCAGGCGCTGGCGCTGTCGAAACCGGATGCGCGGGCGCGCGCAGTCGGCGCGGCCAATACGCTGTGGTTTGCCGACGGCGAACTCTGCTCGACCAATACTGACGTCGAAGGCTTCATCAACAATCTCGATGCCTGCGCCGATGGTTGGAGCAGATGCGACGAAGCGCTGGTGCTTGGCGCCGGCGGCTCCTCGCGCGCCGTGCTGTTCGGCCTGCTCGAGCGTGGCATCAAGCGCATCCATCTCGCCAACCGCACCACGGTGCGCGCGCAGGCGCTGGCGGATGAGTTCGGCGCGCGCGTCGTGCCTGGCGCGTGGGATGCGATCGGCTATCTCCTGCCGCGCACGGGCCTCCTGGTGAACACGACCTCGCTTGGCATGAAGGGCCAGGCGCCGCTCGAAATCGACGTCGCGCTGTTGCCGGGCGAGGCCGTCGTCGCCGATCTCGTTTACGTGCCGCTCGACACGCCGCTATTGGCGGCGGCCCGGGCGCGCGGCCTCAAGACGGCCGACGGGCTCGGCATGCTGCTGCATCAGGCGGTGCGCGGCTTCGAATTGTGGTTCGGCCGGCGGCCCGAGGTAACCGCGGAGCTTCGCGCGCTGGTCGAAGCCGATCTCACGAATACATGATCGGCCGCTCGCGGACAGTTGAGCCGGAATTTTTTTGATCAGCCGGGGTCAATGGCTACGTCAGTGCCGCCACCGGAGATCCCAGCATGCCCGTTCACCGCTTTCAGTTCGTTCGCCCGCTTGTCGCCGTCGCGATGGTGACCGGTTCCACGCTTTACGCGATCGCCCAGCAGCCGCCGACGCCGACGCGCGTCCGCGGCACCATCGAGGCCGTCGACGGCAATGTGCTCGCGGTCAAGTCGCGCGGCGGCGAGGATGTCAAGCTGAACATGACCGGCGACGTCAACGTCGTCGGGATCACAAAAATTGCACTGTCGGACATCAAGGTCGGCTCCTTCATCGGCACCACCACGGTGCCGGGCCCCGACGGCAGCCAGAACGCGGTCGAGGTGCATGTGTTTCCGGAAAACATGCGCGGCACCGGCGAGGGCTCGCGGCCCTACGATCTGCGGCCCAACTCCACCATGACCAACGCCACGGTGGCGGACGCCGTGGTCGGCAATGACGGCCATACCCTGACGATCAAGTATCGGGGCGGCGAGAAGAAGGTCGTGGTCTCGCCAGAGACGCCTGTCGTGACCTATGTTCCGGCCGACAAGTCCGACCTTAAGCCGGGCGCCAAAGTAATCGCCTTCATGAAGAAACTGCCGGACGGCTCGCTCGAGACCAGCCGCGTCAGCGTCGGCCGCGACGGCCTGACCCCGCCGATGTGACGCGCTTCCCTCTCCCTTTGCGGGAGAGGGGCGACCTTCCAAAAGCCGGTCCTTGCTGCTGCAGGGAAGGTAGCAGCAGGAACTCCCAGCCGCCTAGCGACAAGTTGCGACGAGTCGCTAGACACTCGCTGCCCTTCTCGCCCAGTCCAGTGAACTGGCATTTATCGGAATGGCCTCGCCAACATCGATTACGGGAACGACATTGATGTCATTCCAGTAATTGTACTTCGAGACGAAGGCAGTGATGACCTTGGGGTCGTTGGCCTCTGCCAAGACGTAGCCGCCTCTTCCGGTGAGATCTGAGACGAACGCGTGGATCGTCAAACCCTTCTCTTCTTCCGCTTTCCATTTGCTGAACGCCGTCAGGAGCGAGTGCGACCCTGCAAAATTCTGATCAAACGAAAGGCCTGCTGTGCGAACCGTGTACTCGAGCATGTATTTCATGATCCCTCCGAAGACTTGGGTAGAAAGGAAGACGTGGGGAGAAACGAGCACTTGGGGAGAAACGAAGACCTGGGCGAGAAAATACCTCGCACCTTGCCAATGGCATGCACTGCAATGCTCGGACGTTGATTCAAATCAACGGAAGTAGTCGCCGCGGCCCCTCGCCGGGCATACCGATCCCGCACGTTTAAGGCGATAGTTGTATCATTCCACCATAAAGGGAGGCTGGAAACGAAGAACCGGCGCTGCGGAATACCCGGTCAGTTCCGGGGTTTGCGTTGAGTTGGGCGCCTATTCCATCTTGGAGGACTATCATGCAAAAATCTTCTTCATGGCCGCGCCTGCTCGCGGCCACGCTTGGCCTTGCCACCCTGGTTGCGGTGGAAGCCTCCGCACAGCAGCCGCCGACGGTCCGCATCCGCGGCACCATCGAGGCGGTGGACGGCCCCGTGCTGTCGATCAAGTCGCGCGAGGGCACCGACATGAAGGTGAAGATGACCGACAACGTCGCTGTGTTCGCCGTCGTGAAGACCGAGCTTTCCGAAATCAAGGAAGGCTCCTATATCGGCGTCACCGGCATGCCCGAGCCTGACGGCACCCAGAAAGCGGTCGCGGTGCATATCTTCCCCGAAAATCAGCGCGGCGCCGCCGAAGGCTTTCGTCCCTGGGACCAGCGGCCGAACTCGACCATGACCAACGCCACCGTCGCGCAGACGGTGAAGGGCACCGACGGCCAGAACATTCTGGTCAAGTACAAGGACGGCGAGAAGAAAGTCGTGGTGCCGCCGGATACGCCCGTCGTCACTTTCGTCGCCAGTGACAAGTCCGAGATCAAGCCGGGCGCGAAGATCATCATCTTCGGCGCGGTGAAGAAGGACGACGGCACGCTCGAAGCGAACCGCGTCAATGTCGGTCGCGACGGGATCACACCGCCGATGTGACGGCTATAGGACGGCTAGCGAGCTCTCTCAACGGGTCGTCCCCGCGAACGCGGGGATCCATAGCCACCGTTGCTTGTTGTGGATCGAAGGCGGCTACCACATCGCTTTACCGAACGGCCGCGGCGTATGGGTCCCCGCGGTTCGCGGGGACGACGATGAACTTGTCTCGCCGCTTCCTCAAACCGCCAGTACGTCGTCGTTGATCTCGGCCACCGTGTTGACGCCGCACAGGCCCATGGTCGTGAGCATTTCCTTGGCGAGGATGTCGATCGCCTTCGCGACGCCGGCCTCGCCGCCGGCACCCAGGCCGTAGGCATAGGCACGGCCGATCATGCAGGATTTTGCGCCGAGTGCGAGCGCGCGCACCACGTCCATGCCGGTGCGGATGCCGCCGTCGAACATGATCTCCATCCGCGAGCCTACGGCATCGACGATCTCCGGCAGTACCTCGATCGAGGACGGCGCGCCGTCGAGCTGGCGGCCGCCGTGGTTGGAGACGACGATCGCCTGCGCACCGGTTTTGGCCGCGAGTTCGGCGTCCTCGACGTCGAGAATGCCCTTCAGGATCAGCTTGCCCGGCCAGATCGAGCGGATCCAGTCGAGGTCCTTCCAGTTCAGCGAGGTGTCGAACTGCGAGGCGGTCCATTCCGCCAGTTTATTGAGATCCTCGGTGCCTTTGACGTGGCCGACGATGTTGCCGAAGCTGCGGCGCTTGCCGCGCAAGACGCCCGCGACCCATGAAGGCTTGCTGGCAAAGTCGAGCAGTTTTGCCAGCGTCCATTCCGGCGGCACCGACATGCCGTTCTTGATGTCTTGGTGGCGCTGGCCGATCACCTGCAGGTCGACGGTCAATACCAGCGCCGAGCACTTTGCCGCGATGGCGCGCTCGATCAGCGCCTTGATGAAGCCGCGGTCCTTCATGACGTAGAGCTGGAACCAGAACGGCTTGTCGACGGCGGCGGCGATGTCTTCGATCGAGCAGATCGACATCGTGCTCTGGGTAAAGGGAATGCCGGCGGCCTGCGCCGCGCGGCAGGCGTGAATCTCGCCGTCGCCATGCTGCATGCCGAGCAGGCCGACCGGCGCGAGCACCAGCGGCATCGCGGCGGGCTCGCCGAGGATCGTAGTGGAGAGATTGCGCTTGGAGACGTCGACCAGGATGCGCTGGCGGAACTTGATCTGCTGCATATCCTCGAGATTGGCGCGCAGCGTGTCCTCGGTGTAGGAGCCGCGGTCGGCATAGTCGAAAAATGCCTTGGGGACCCTGCGCTTGTGCAACTGGCGCAGATCCTCAATGCAGGTGATGTGCTTCATTGGACGTCCCGCCCTTCTTGAATTTCGTAAGTCCGCCGTCATCTAGCATGGTTGGATGGCCAGCCAAATCGCATCTCGGGAAGCGCCATTCATGACGGGAAAACATCCCATGACCCATCCGCGCAAAGCTGCATCTGACAAGGCCGGCCCGGCCACCTCCGAGGACAGGCGCCGGCTCGACGATGCCCTAGAAGAGGGGCTGAAGAAGACCTTTCCGGCGTCCGATCCGGTCAATGTCACCCAGCCGCCGCCCTCAAGGGCGGACCGCCGCATCAAGCGGGGGAACTAGCGCGCCCGAGCAGGCGCTCGTCTCTCCAGGGGAAATATGCATTAATACCAAATGGTTAGGTGACAATCGCGGGCGCTTCTGGCCGTAATGATTCATCATATTTTTTGAAGCCATTTTAGTGGCCGAGAGACTATAACCGCTGCACGCCCCGATCGAGGGCGTTCGGCGATTCGTGGCGTGATGGGTCCACGTCCCGAAATGGCTTGGGGGTTTTATGAGCCGCAAATATTTCGGTACCGACGGCATCAGGGGTCGCGCCAACGGCCTGATTACGCCGGAGCTCGCGCTCAAGGTGGGGCAGGCGGCCGGCCTGGTGTTTCAGCGCGGCGAGCATCGCCACCGCGTCGTCATCGGCAAGGATACGCGGCTCTCCGGCTATATGATCGAATACGCCATGGTGGCCGGCTTCACCTCGGTTGGCATGGACGTGCTGCTGCTCGGCCCGATGCCGACGCCGGCGGTCGCGATGCTGACCAAGTCGATGCGCGCCGACCTCGGCGTGATGATCTCGGCCTCGCACAATTTGTTCGAGGACAACGGCATCAAGCTGTTCGGCCCGCAGGGCTTCAAGCTTTCCGACGACGTCGAGAAGCAGATCGAGCAGCTGCTCGACGAGCCGATCGACCGCCGCCTGGCGCAGAGCGCCAGCCTCGGGCGCGCCCGCCGTATCGACGGCGTCCATGACCGCTACATCGAATTCGCCAAGCGCACGCTGCCGCGCGAGCTGTCGCTCGACGGCCTGCGCGTCGTGGTCGACTGCGCGCACGGCGCGGCCTACAAGGTGGTGCCGGAAGCGCTGTGGGAGCTGGGCGCCGACGTCATCGCGATCGGCGTCGATCCTGATGGTTTCAACATCAACAAGGAATGCGGTTCGACCTCGCCCGAGATGCTGGCCAAGAAGGTGCGCGAGATGCGCGCCGATATCGGCATCGCGCTCGACGGCGACGCCGATCGCGTCATCCTGGTCGACGAGCGCGGCCATGTCGTCGATGGCGACCAGCTGCTCGCGGTGATCGCGCAAAGCTGGAAGGAAGACGGCCGCCTCGCCAAGCCCGGCATCGTCGCCACCGTGATGTCGAATCTAGGCCTCGAGCGCTTTCTCGAAGGCCAGGGTCTCGGCATGGTGCGCACGCCGGTCGGCGACCGCTACGTGCTCGAGCAGATGCTGAGCCAGGGCTATAATCTCGGCGGCGAGCCCTCGGGCCATATCATTCTTTCCGACTACGCCACGACCGGCGACGGCTTCGTCGCCGCGCTGCAGGTGCTCGCCGTGGTGCAGAAGCTGCGCCGCCCGGTGTCGGAGGTCTGCCACCGCTTCGACCCGCTGCCGCAGATCCTGAAGAACGTGCGCTATCGCAGCGGAAAGCCGCTCGACAATGACGAAGTGAAATCGGCGATCACGGACGGCGAGAACCGCCTCAACGGCCACGGTCGCCTTCTGGTCCGCTCGTCCGGCACCGAGCCGGTCATCCGCGTGATGGGTGAGGGCGACGACCGAGACCTGGTCGAGGACGTCGTCGACCAGATCGTCAGCGCGCTTGGCCACGCCGCGGCGGCATAAGCCGGCTTTATCCTGACAACATGGAATCGCTGATCGGCGGTGCGCAGCAGCGCATCGCAGCCATCGTCTATTGGTGCTGGTCGCCGCGCTGCGATGCGGCGTAGAAAGACGGTATTGCGCCCGCCGGCATTTTTGGGAATGCGCCGTTGAACAAGCCCGTCATCGTATCAGAGGAAACCGCGACCGCGCCGGTCGTGGTGGCGGACGCAGCGCCCGGCCTTGCCGCCAAGGCGGCCGCTGCCGGGCCGGCCTATGTCGTGCTCGCCGGCATCAGCTTCTCGCATTTTCTCAATGACACCATGCAGTCGTTGATCGCCTCCGTCTATCCGATCCTGAAAGACACCTACGCGCTCGACTACGCGCAGATCGGCATGATCACGCTGGCGTTCCAGTTCACCGCGTCGCTGCTGCAGCCCGTGGTCGGGCACTTCACCGACAAGAAGGCGCAGCCGTTCTCGCTCGCGATCGGCATGGGCTTTACTTTCATTGGTCTCTTGCTGCTCAGCGTCGCGCATCTCTATCCGATCATCCTGATCGCTGCGGCGCTGGTTGGATTAGGCTCGGCGGTGTTCCATCCGGAATCGGCGCGCATTGCGCGGCTGGCGTCCGGCGGTCGCTACGGCATGGCGCAATCGGTGTTTCAGCTCGGCGGCAGTTTCGGCACCTCGATGGGGCCAGTGCTGGCGGCGCTGATCGTGGTGCCGTTCGGCCAGCCGTCGATCGCCTGGTTCTCGTCGATCGCATTTCTGGCGATCGTGATCCTGTGGCGGATCGGCGTCTGGTACAGGCCGCAGATCACGACCAAGAAGACGGCCGCTGTGGCACGGCATCCGGACCATCCGGATCCCCGGCGCGTGAAAATCGCGCTCGCGGTGCTGGTCGCGCTCCTGTTCTCGAAACAGCTCTACGTGTCGAGTCTGTCGAGCTATTACATCTTCTACCTGATCGACAAGTTTCAGGTCTCGACCCAGGCGGCCCAGCTCTATCTCTTCATCTTCCTCGCCGCCAATGCGGCGGGCGCGTTCTTCGGCGGGCCGCTCGGCGATCGCTACGGACGCAAATACGTTCTCTGGTTCTCGATCCTGGGCGCGCTGCCGTTCACGCTGGCGCTGCCCTATGCAGGTCTCGTCGGCAGCGCCGTGCTGACGGTCTTCATCGGCCTGATCCTCTCGTCGGCGACGTCGTCGATCATCGTGTTCGCGCAGGAATTGATGCCGCACCGCTTCGGCATGATCTCGGGCGTGTTCTTCGGTGTCGCCTTCGGCATCGGCGGACTTGGCGCTGCCGTACTCGGCAAGGTCGCCGACCACACCGGCATCGCCTTCGTCTATCACCTTTGCGCGTTCCTGCCCGCGCTTGGCCTGCTTGCGGTGTTCCTGCCGAAGATGCCGAGACAGATACATTGAAGACCAGATGCGCCAACAACGCAGCGTCTACGCTACGCACGCTTGCAAGATAAGCGTGGGTGAGGGGCGGCCGGCCGCGTCAACAAAAGCTTAACGACGCGGCCATGCGCGCATCTCTCGTTAGGATGTGGGGCGATTTCGCCATTTTTTTCGGTGCAATTGCGCGCGAGATTCGCGTGAAAAACGCGTCGCTAAGAAAGTGAGAGATTGTCAACCTTAAAAATTAGGGTTAAGCGCCGCTTAAACATTTGATGCCATCGTCCCGTCCGTGAGTTTTGAAGTGGGGCCTTTTTGTAGTCAGCCTCACCGGACAAAAGGACGGAGCCCATGCGTAGCGTAAAGTCTTTCATTGCCGCCGGTGCGGCCACATTGTTGTCCTCGGCGGCGTTTGCTGCCGACATGGCCATCGCGCCTCCGCCCGCTTATGCGCCTCCTCCCGTGGTCGAGGATTTCGGCGGCTGGTATCTGCGCGGCGACATCGGCTTTTCCAATCAGAGCGTCAAACGTTTGAACAACGCGCTCGATTCGACTCTTCTCACTCAGAACCAGCAGCTCGATTTCGCCACTGCGGGAATCTTCGGGCTCGGTGTCGGCTATCAGGTGAATAGATGGTTCCGCGCTGACGTCACGGGAGAATATCGGGGCAAGTCCAGCTTCTCTGGTCTCGACCTAAACACATTCAACTTCGGTGGATTCGTCCACAATGGCTCGAATAAATATACGGCGAACAAATCCGAGTTGCTATTTCTCGCCAATGCCTACGTCGATCTGGGAACGTGGTGGTGCGTGACTCCATTTATCGGCGCCGGTGTCGGTACCTCGAGAGTGACGATTTCGGGTTTCACCGATCAGGGCCTCTCGGATGCTGTTGTTGGCTTCCCGGCGACATACGGCGCGTCGCCGAGCGCAGCCTATGCTGACAAGGCGTCAAAATGGAATTTCGCCTGGGCGGTGTATGCCGGACTTGCCTATCAGATTTCGCCGAACGTCACGCTTGAGCTCGCGTATCGCTATGTCGATCTCGGCGATGGCGTTACCGGTGACGTCAAGACCTATCAGGGTGGCAACCTTGTCAACAACCCGATGACCTTCAAGGACATCACCTCGCATGATCTGAAGCTCGGCGTGCGCTGGAATCTGGAATCTCCGCAGGTCTACGCGCCGCCGCTGATCCGCAAAGGTTAATCGCGACTTCCATTCGTTAACGATTGGCGAGCGGCGCGGATCATTCCCGCGCCGTTTGCCTTTGTGCCGCGCGCGAAAAATGCGCGTCAGCTTTCCGACAAGATTGCGCCATTCGAAGCCCACGAAAACGATTGGTTAAGGTTAACAGGCGATGATCACGCTCAAGTTCAGTATGTCGGATGGAGCGTTGCGATGCGTCGATTCTTGCTGGTGACGATGGTGTGCGGAGGGGTGACGGGGGCGCAAGCCGCCGACATGCCGGACCTGCCGTTTCTGCGAGGGAGCTTCAGCGAGGGGCTGAGCGCTGCCAGGACCAATTGGGATGGCTTCTATGTCGGCGGTCAGGCCGGTTATGGTTCGTCCGACGCAAAGTTCTCCGGCTCGAACGCGAACATGCTTGCCACCCTGCTGGACCATAACGTCATCCAGCAGATGCAGGTTTCGCAATGGAATCTCGGCCTCGCGGGGCAATCGGCGCGCTCGTCGGCCTTCGGCGCCTTCGCCGGATATAACTCGCAATGGGACGACGTCGTCATCGGCCTCGAAGTAAGTTACATGCACGGCTCGTTCGGGGGAGCGTCCCGTGCAACCAAGGAACTAGTCAGCGGCTCGGCGTTGTCCGATGGCTTCTTCCACGACGTTGCCGTTGCTTCATCGGCATCGATTTCGATTTCAGATATAGCGACCTTCCGAGGGCGCGCCGCTTACGCGTGGGGCTGCTTTCTGCCCTACATGTTCGGCGGATTCGCGCTCGGCAAAGCCGATATCGCGCGTTCGGTCACCGTCTACGATGCTGTCAGCCCCACGATAAACGGGCCTTTCACGCCACTGGCAACGCTGAACGCCACGGATGTTGTGCACAATCACCTGATCTACGGTTACACGGCGGGCCTTGGCGTCGACATCAATCTGGTCGCCGGTCTCTTCATGCGTGCGGAGTGGGAGTATATTCGCTTCACCTCCCAGATCGACACCAACATCAATACCGTACGTGCCGGTGTCGGCTACAAATTCTGATTCTGCTGCCGTCGCATCTATCCAGGCGCCGTTGACAGTTGAGCCGCCGCCTGTTGCACTGTCGCCCTGACAGGGGCGGCACATGAAAATCTACGGCGATATCAATTCCGGCAATTGTCTGAAGGTGAAATGGGTGTGCGATCATCTCGCGCTGCCCTACACCTGGATCGCCATCGATACGCTCAAGGGCGAGACGCGCACCGCGGAGTTTCTGAAGCTCAACGGTGCCGGCCAGGTGCCGACGGTCGAGCTTGATGACGGCCGCACGCTGTCGCAGTCCAACGCGATCATCCGCTACCTTGCCCGCGGCTCCGGCCTGATCCCCTCGGATGCCTTCGCCCAAGGCAAGATGGACGAATGGCTGTTCTGGGAACAGTACAGCCACGAGCCCTATATCGCGGTGTGCCGCTTCCAGATGTTTTATCTGAAGAAGCCCGCCTCCGACCTCGATCCCGAGAAGGTCAAGCGCGGCTATGCTGCGCTGGCGCGAATGGAGCAGCAACTCGCCGCAACTCCATTTCTTGTCGGCGGCGCCGCCACGCTCGCCGACGTGTCGCTGCTTGCGTATACGCGCGTGGCGCATGAAGGCGGCTTTGATCTCGACGGCTACGCTGCGGTGCGCCGCTGGATCGCCGCGACCGAAAAATTCCTCGAGCTCCCGCCGACGCGCTGAATTTCAAAACGTTCGCAGAAGCATTGCACAAGCGTAGGGTGGGCCAAGGAGCGCAAGCGACGTGCCCACCATCCATCACCTTGCGCGCTGCTTGATGGTGGCACGCCGCGCATGATGAGACGAGAGGCGCTTTGCATGCTGGTTGAGTGGAGTTTCCGACAAAGCCCTCAGGTAGTCGTCGCTGTGAGATCGGGTTAACAACCGATAAACTACGCATGCGTCCGTGATTTTACGGACAGGAACGTCTCCGCTATTGCGACGTCTCCCATGGGGCTTGGGCAGCTTTGGGGATTTTCCGATGAAGAAATATTCGATCGTTCGTATCGGAAGCGAATATGTGGTGCAGGCTGGTGAGGCTCGTGTTTTGAAGGTCTCAAGCCGCCGGGAGGCGGCCAAGCTGGTCACCGATGCCGCCGAATTGCTGCAGGAGGAGCCGGCGCCGGCAGCGGAGGAAGGCTTATCAATCGGGCGTGATAGGCCCGATGTTTCTTGACGATTGGGCGCGATTCCCTTAATCACCGCCGCGGGACACCTCCCCCCAACGGGAGGCTTACTATCTGGAAGGATAGATCATGACCGTAGCGAAGCCCGCTTCGCGGCCGAACGTGCCGCATTTCTCCTCCGGCCCCTGTGCCAAGCGCCCCGGCTGGAATCCCCAAAATCTCAAAGACGCAGCCCTCGGCCGTTCGCACCGCGCCAAGCTCGGCAAGGCCAAGCTCAAGCTCGCGATCGAACTGACGCGCGAAGTGCTTGAAGTGCCCGCCGATTACAAGATCGGCATCGTGCCGGCGTCCGATACCGGCGCGGTCGAGATGGCGCTGTGGTCGCTGCTTGGCACCCGCCCGGTCACCACGATCGCCTGGGAATCCTTTGGCGAGGGCTGGGTCAGCGACATCGTCAAGGAATTGAAGCTCAAGGACGTCACCAAGCTGCACGCCGGCTATGGCGAGCTTCCCGATCTCTCCAAGGTCGACCAGGCCTCCGACGTCGTTTTCACCTGGAACGGCACGACATCAGGCGTGCGCGTGCCGAACGCCGACTGGATCAGCGCAGATCGTCAGGGTCTGACGATCTGCGACGCCACCTCGGCCGCCTTCGCGCAACCGCTCGATTTCGCCAAGCTCGATGTCGTGACGTTCTCCTGGCAGAAGGCGCTGGGCGGCGAGGCTGCGCATGGCATGCTGATCCTCTCGCCGCGCGCCGTGGAGCGGCTCGAGACTTACAAGCCGGCCTGGCCGCTGCCGAAGATCTTCCGCCTCACCAAGGGCGGCAAGCTCAACCAGGGCATCTTCGAGGGCGAGACCATCAACACGCCGTCGATGCTGTGTGTCGAGGATTACCTCGATGCGCTGAACTGGGCGAAGTCGATCGGCGGCCTCAAAGCCCTGATCGCGCGCGCCGACGCCAACACCAAGGTGCTGTCGGACTGGAAGGCGAAGACGCCGTGGATCGACTTCCTGGCGAAGGATCCGGCGATCCGCTCCAACACCTCGGTGTGCCTGAAGTTCACCGATCCCGCGATCACCTCACTTACTCCTGACGCACAGGCGGAGTTCTCCAAAAAGCTGGTTGCGCTAGTCGAGAAGGAGGCCGCCGGTTACGACTTCGCCTATTACCGCGATGCGCCGGCGGGTCTGCGGATCTGGTGTGGCGCGACCGTGGAAGCGTCCGATGTCGCGCTACTGACGCAGTGGATCGACTGGGCGTTCGCCGAAACCAAGGCCGCGTTGCCGAAGGCGGCTTGATTTCTTTCTTAGCCCCTCCCCGTTCTTACGGGGAGAGGTCGGATCGCTCGGCAGCGCAATCGCGCGCCTGAGCGATCTGGGTGAGGGGCTCTCTCCGCACCCGACGCACGTAGAATTCGCAGCCACAGTTTCACCCCCATCCCGGCGCTTCGCGCCGACCTCCCCCTCCAGGGGAAGGTGTGAAGGATCACTCCAATGTCCAAACCCAAAGTTCTCATTTCCGACGCGCTGTCTCCGGCCGCTGTTCAGATCTTCAAAGACCGCGGCATTGAGGTCGACTTCCAGCCCAATCTCGGCAAGGACAAGGACAAGCTCGCCGAGATCATCGGCGACTATGACGGCCTTGCGATCCGCTCCGCGACGAAGGCAACTGCCAAGATCATCGACAAGGCCAAGAAGCTGAAGGTGATCGGCCGCGCCGGCATCGGTGTCGACAATGTCGAAATCCCCGCGGCCACCGCCAAGGGCATCATCGTAATGAACACGCCGTTCGGCAATTCGATCACGACCGCCGAGCACGCGATCACGCTGATGCTGGCGCTGGCGCGCGAAATTCCGCAGGCCGACGTCTCGACGCAGGCCGGCAAGTGGGAGAAGAACCGCTTCATGGGCGTCGAGATCACCGGCAAGACGCTCGGCGTCGTCGGCTGCGGCAATATCGGCTCGATCGTGGCCGACCGCGCGCAGGGACTCAAGATGAAGGTGATCGGGTTCGATCCGTTCCTGTCGCCGGAGCGCGCCAAGGATATTGGCGTCGAGAAGGTCGAGCTCGACGAATTGTTCAAGCGCGCCGACTTCATCACGTTGCACACGCCGCTGACCGAGAAGACGAAGAACATCATCGACGCGGCGGCGATCGCCAAGATGAAGAAGGGCGTGCGCCTCATCAACTGCGCCCGCGGCGGCCTGGTCGACGAGCAGGCGCTGGTCGACGCGTTGAACTCCAAGCACGTCGCCGGCGCAGCCTTCGACGTGTTCGTCGAGGAGCCCGCGACCAAGAACGTTCTGTTCGGCCATCCCAACGTGATCTGCACCCCGCACCTCGGCGCCGCCACCACGGAAGCGCAGGAGAACGTCGCGCTGCAGGTCGCCGAGCAGATGTCGGATTATCTACTCACGGGCGCGATCTCGAACGCGGTGAATTTTCCGTCGATCACGGCGGAAGAGGCGCCGAAGCTGAAGCCGTTCATCGAGCTCGCCGAAAAGCTCGGCTCGTTCGCCGGCCAGCTCACCGAGAGCGGCATCATCAAGACCCAGATCACCTATGAGGGCCATGTTGCCGAGATGAAGATCAAGGCGATCACCTCGGCGGTGCTGTCGGGCCTGCTGCGGCCGATGCTGGGCGAGGTCAATGTGGTCTCCGCGCCTGTCGTCGCCAAAGAGCGCGGCATGGTGGTCGACGAGATCGTGCGCGCGGCGCAGAGCGACTATGAGAGCCTGATCACGGTCACCGTCATCACCGAACGGCAGGAACGCTCGGTATCCGGCACCGTCTATCACGACGGCAAGCCGCGGCTGGTCGACATCAAGGGCATCCGCGTCGACGCCGAATTCGGCAAGTCGATGATCTATGTGACCAACGAAGACAAGCCCGGCTTCATCGGCAGCTTCGCCGGCCTGCTCGGCGATGCCAAGATCAACATCGCCACCTTCCATCTCGGCCGCGTCAAGCAGGGCGGTGACGCCATCGCGCTGGTCGAGATCGACGGCCCCGTGCCCGCTGACGTGCTCAGCAAGGTGCAGGCGCTGCCCCAGGTGAAGCAGGCCAAGGCATTGGCGTTTTAAGGCGCTGGCGGTTTAACGCTGTCGCGTAAAAACGCCGAGCGAGCCCCGATGGGAGTCGAGGCTCGCCGGCGACGTATGCGCCGCAATCTTGCCCTAAATCCTGATCGAACCCGTTTCTCCTTCGCTGCGTCTCACGACTGGGGATGGTGGGCCCTTTTTGGTGCGCCGCCGTCAGGCGAACAGTTCAGGAGAAACTCCATGCGATTGAATGCGAACAGCTTTTTAACGACGAGCCTCGTCGTGCTGACGGCGTTTCTCGCCGGCCGGGCGCGGGCGGCCGACCTGCCGGCCAGTTCGGCGGTCGATGCCGTCACCGTCTATCCCGACGGCGCCAGCGTGACGCGCATCGTCGAGTTGGATCTTCCCGCCGGCGAGAACGCCGCCGTGCTCAAGGATTTTCCGCTGGCGCTCGATCCGTCGTCGCTCCGGGTCGAAGGCGAGGCGGCGGCCAAGCTCACGATTGGCGCGATCGACGCCAAGTCGCCGCGTGCGGCGCCGCCAGCCAACCTGCCCGAACTCGACAAGCGCATCGAGGTGTTGAAGGACGAGCGAACCAATCTGCAGGGCGCGATCGACGCGGCCAATGCACGGCGCAAATTCGCCGAGCGCTTCGCCGATACTTCGCCGACCGGAATCGGCGAGAAGGGCGAGGCGCGGCCGATTGCCGAATGGCGCGCGGCCTTTGCCGCGGTCGGCGATGAGATCGCCGGCGCCGACGCCGCAATCCGCGATGCGCAGCGCAAGCAGCGCGAAATCGACCGCGAGATCGCACGCCTCGAACAGGATCGCGCCCAGAAGCCGCCGAACAAGCTGGAGGTGCGGATCGAGCTCGCCGCCGCCGCTCCGACCAGGGCGACGCTGCGGGTAACCTATGCCGTGCGCAACGCGCGCTGGACGCCGCTCTACGACGCCCGGCTCGACGCCGGCGCCAGGGATCGCAAGCCGGCGCTCGAACTGGTGCGCCGTGCCGAAATTACCCAATCGTCCGGCGAGGACTGGTCCAATGTCGCGCTCAGCGTCTCCACCGTGCGCACGGCGCGCGGCGGCAGCGCGCCGGAGCTGAGCTCGCTTGTCGTGCAATATCCGCAGCCGCCGAGGCCGCAGGCGTCGGCCAGCGGCGCGGTGGACACCAACAGGCAGTTGCTACGCGCGGCGCCTGCGCCGATGGCCAAGATGGAGGAGGCGGTGGCTGGGGATCGGTTCCGGGTGGCCGATGAACAGCAGGCCACGGCCGATGTCAGCGGCTTCCAGGTGGTATTCAGGATTCCTGGCCGCGTCAGCCTCAGCGCGAGCGAGGGCGCCAAGAGCCTGCGCGTCTCCTCTGCGGCGATCGCCCCGGACCTTTCGGTCCGCGCCGCGCCGGTGAGGGACCCGACGGCGTTCCTCGAAGCGAGCTTCAAGCAGAATGAGGACGCGCCTCTCTTGCCGGGCCGGGTCTCGATCTACCGCGATGGCGTCTTTGTCGGGCGCGCCCTGATGGCCGCTGCAAGCAAGGACGAGACCGTGCGGCTCGGCTTCGGCGCCGACGACAAGATCAAGATCGAGCGCAACGTGCTCAAGCGCAACGAGGGCTCGGCCGGTCTGATCGTGACGACGTCGAAGACCGACGAACGCGCGTTCAAGACCACCGTGCGCAACGGCCACGACTTCCCGATCCGGATCGCGATCGAGGATCAGTTGCCGGTCAGCGAGAACGAGGAAATCCAGGTCGAGATGCTGCCCTCCACGACGCCGCCGACGGCGAGCAACATCCGCGACCGCCGCGGCGTGCTGGAATGGGCCTTCGAAGCCAAGGCGGGCGAGGTCAGGGACATCAACTTCGCCTGGCGGATTCGCTGGCCCAAGGACAAGGGCGTCGTGATGGTGCCGGCGGGGTAGTAGCCATCGTTCCCCGGCTGCGGTGCAGCACGCCGCGCCGCGGCGTGATGCACCGCTGGGCCGGGGTCCATCTGCAATGGGTCCCGGCTCTGCGGAGCAGCGCTGCGCACTGCATCGCGTCCGGGACACTGAAGGCTGGTTGAGCTACTCGCTCTTCCGCGCCTGCAACTCGGCTTCCCATCCGAACACCGAGCGGCCATCGAGCGCCGGCGATGCCGCGCGTTCACCGGCAATGAAGGCATCGAGCGATGGCCCTTTGGCCGAACGTTCAAGCTGCCGAGACTGGTCGTCGAGACGCCTCAACGCCTGCATCTCCTCGTCGCGCCCAAGCTTTGCGTTCTGTACCGCCGACTTCAGCACGCGGATGGTTTCGTCATAGACCTTGATCGGCACCGGATAGGGATGTCGGTCCTTGCCGCCATGCGCCAGCGAGAAGCGGGCTGGATCGGTGAACCGGTACGGCGCCCCATGGACGACCTCGGCGACCATGGCGAGCGAACGCACCGTGCGCAGCCCGACGCCGGGCGTCAGCAGCAATTCCGGAAAATCGACCGGCCCCCGCTCGGCCGCCGCGGCCAGCGTGCCATGGAGGCGGCGGCTGAACACGTCGCTCGACCTGACATCATGATGTGCGGGCATCACGAGATGCGGCAGCATCGCCTGCGCCGGGGCCTTGCCCTCCATGGCGGCAAGTTCGCTGACGATGCGATCCGGCCCCAGCTCGCTCAACAGTTCGAGCTGTGCGGCGCGTGAGCGCTCGGCACGATGATCGGTGAGATTGACGATCTGGCCCTGCGCCGGGCCGTCGATGGCGCTGTGCGGCTCGTCGACGAAACTTTCGAGCTGCTCGGAATGCCAATGGTAGCGCCGCGCCTGCCGCTTGTCGCCATTCATGCCCTGTTGCACGACGGTCCACTTGCCGTCATCGGTGACGAAGAAGCCGTGCAGATAGAGATCAAAGCCATCCTGCACCGCGGCACTGTCGACCTTGGCGACGAGGCGGCTGGCGCGGATCAATGGCGCGCTGTCGAAGCCGAGATGCTCGCCAAGCAGCCGAAGCTCATCCGGCGTCTTCCGCGAGTGCTGCCCGCGGCCGCCGCAGACGCGGATGCCGAGCTCATGCTCCATCGGTTTAAGGCCGCGCTTCAGCGCACCGATCACGCTGGTGGTGATCCCCGAGGAATGCCAGTCCATCCCCATCACGGCGCCGAACGACTGGAACCAGAAAGGATGCGATAGTCGCCGCAAGAATTCATCGCGGCCGTAATGATGCACGATCGCTTGCGTGATGATGGCGCCGAGCGAGGACATGCGCGTCGCCAGCCACGGCGGTACGCGGCCGCCATGAAGGGGCAGATCGGCACTGCCGCTACGTCTTGCCATCGGTTCCCAGCGATTCTGAACGGCAGTCTAGCAGAGCCAAGGGCGCGCGCCGCCAGGCCTTTCTGTCGGCCATCGTACGGAAAGTGATCGAATGGCGCGGCGCCTCAACGGCGGGAATGCTGTGCTCCCAGACGCGGCGCGATTCACCCGACATCATGTAGAGCGAGCGCGGCGCGGCCTCAAGCGTATAGCGCTGCCATTTTTCGCCGACTGCGCGGCGAAAGCGGAACTTGCACGGTGATCCCAGCGAGAGGCCGAAGATGCGGTCGAAATGCGGCTTATCGCGGTGCCAGCCGATGCCAACGCCGACGTCGTATTCGGTGCAGAGCACTTGCGCGATTTGCGTCGACGGCCCGCCAAAGACTTCGACCTTCTCGATCAGCGGCAGCAGCCAGGCGGGAATCGGTTCGGCCGGCTGCAGCTTCTGTAGGCTGTAATCGTAGCGGAACCCGAAGGAAGCGACGCGGCGCTTGCCTTCGAACGCGCCGAACTGGAAAGGCTGCAGTGGCAATGCCGAGACCCGTCCAATAAGCTCGCGCTCGAGCGCCGGCGTGATGAACTCCGGGGCGTAGCGCAGTCCCTCCGGCGAGGCTTTCTCCTGCGGAAAAAGCGCGAACTGCTCGGTCAAGCTGATGTCCTCGGCAATGTCGGCGTCCACCCAATATGGGGATCGGTCCGCACAAATAAAGATGCGCCCTCAACTGGTTAAAGCCGCACGCGAGGTCGCTTCGTTGCATGTTTTTCCTGCCATCGTGAGGAACTTTGCCGGTTTGCAAAAATTGTCGGTTCGACATGGCGGCGGGACATTTGGAGGAGGAAACCATGCACGGACTTATCTATCTGGTCGGCCTGATCGTCGTTATTCTGGCGGTTCTGTCGTTCTTCGGCCTTCGCTAGGGCAATGGAGAAATCGATGGAAAACATCACGCCGGCGGCGCGCAGTGATGTCGCGTCGCGTTTCCTGCAGTGGTCGCCGATCGTGCTCGGCGCGTTCGCGGCCACCGCGCTGTCTTCGGTGCTGCTGACATTCGCGGTGACGATCGGCCTTGGCGTGACCTCGACCGCGCCGACATGGCGCGACGCGTCCGCGGCGCTGGCGATTCTATCGGGCCTTTATCTGATCATCCAGGCGGTGCTGTCGTTCGGCCTTGGCGGTTACATCGCCGGACATGCCCGTACCTCGACCGGCCCGGCTGCCGTAGCGGAAACAGAGCATGTTGACGGCGCCCATGGCCTCGGTAGCTGGGCGCTCGCTGTGGTGATGGGCGCCATCCTCGCGGCGCTGATCGGCGCGGCGACAGTCAACCGGACGGCCTCGATGCGCGGTCCTGCGCAGGCCAGCGCGGCCGAGCCGCTACTGAGCTACGAGCTGGACCGGCTGTTTCGCGCCGGCCGCCGCGCGCCCAATGTTGACCTCAGCGCCGAGCGCGCCGAGGCGGGCCGCATCCTGCTCACCACCTCGAGCCATAGCGGCCTGAGCGCTGACGATCGCACCTATCTGATTCAGCAGGTTGCTGCGCTCACGGGCCTTTCGGCAGGCGATGCCGAGAAGCGCGTCGACAGCGTTGCTGGCGCCGCCAAGACCGCAATTGCGCGCTCGCGGCGCAGCAGCATTATTCTGGCGTTCTCGGTTGCGACCGCCATTCTGCTTGGCGCCGTGGCCGCCTGGGCCGCCGCCGTCGCCGGCGGCCGTCATCGCGACGGCGCCGCCTTGCCGGAATGGATGGTGCGATCGAACGCGATCGCAAGGCGGCACGAGGCGGTGTACCGGTAGCGGCATTCTTCTCCCTGTCCCCGCGAAAGGGCGGGGAGGGGGAGGAGCAACCACTTCGCCTTCAGGAACTCACCGACTTCTGGCAGCACGAACTCGTTGTCGTAGGGCCTTCGCCCTGGGCGAAGGCGGCGCCGGCCGGAAAGACTGACGCGACAGAGCAGAGCAACGACACGCGCATGGCGGATCTCCTGTGGATGACGATGCGTCTGTCTGGCGGAGCGGCTGTTACAATCACCTGACAGTTCCGTGAACAACCGGTGACGCCGTTGGATAAGGCGGCGTTATGCCGTCGGCGCACCGGCCGGCCGCATGGTCTGCGGCAGCAGGAACGGCACGCCCTGGTCAGTGTAGTCGATATCGACATCGACCTCGAATATCCGGCGGATGGTATCGGCCGTGATGGCCTCGCTGCAGCCGCCATCGACTGCGAGCCGGCCGCGATGCAGCAGCACGATGCGGCTCGCAAAGCGCATCGCGAGATTGAGATCGTGCAGCACCGCGATGACAGCCGTGCCGTTCCGCGCGCGCCGCCTGGCAATTTCGACGAGGTCAATCTGGTGGCGCATGTCGAGGCTGGAGGTCGGCTCGTCCAGCAAGAGGAGGCCCGGGCCATGCTGCGCCTCGCCGCAGGCGAGCTGCACCAGCACACGGGCGAAATGGGCGCGTTGCTGTTCGCCGCCCGAGAGCGTCGGCAATTGCCGGGCGCCCAAATGCGCCAATCCAACCTCGTCGAGCGCCGTATCGACCAGGCGCTGCGCGGCGGCGCGGCCGGCATCGCCGGCGCCCATATGGACGATCTCTTCGACCGCGAATGGGAAGGTGACGCTGACATGCTGCGACAGCATCGCGCGGTGATGGGCGAGGAGCCGCGCCGGATAGAGGCGGATGTCGCGCTGCTTCAGCGCGACGCGGCCCTTGGTCGGACGGATGTCGCCGGACAGCATGCGCAGCAGCGTCGACTTGCCGGCGCCATTGGGGCCGACGATGGCGATCATCTCGCCGGCCTGGACGCGCAGGTCGATGCCATCGACCAGCGTGGCGCCGCCGACGGCCATCGAGAGCGATTGCGCGTCGAGCATGGCGGTCATAGCGACACCAGGGTGCGCTGCCGCAGCAGTATGAAGAGAAAGAACGGTGCGCCGACCGCGGCCGTCAAAATACCGATCGGTATTTCCGCCGGCGCCACGATGGTGCGGGCCAACGTATCGGCGCCCGTCATCAGCACTGCGCCAAACAGCATGGACGCCGGCAGCAGCAGCCGGTGAGCCGGTCCGATGACCAGGCGCAGCAGATGCGGCACCACGATGCCGACGAAGCCGACGACGCCGCAGACCGAGACGGCCACGCCCGTCATCGCCGACACCAGCACGATCGAAATCCGCTTCAGCCGTTCGACATCGACGCCGCTGTGAAACGCTTCGGCTTCGCCGAGCACCAGGACATCGAGCCCGCGCGCGATCGAGAGGCAGGCGATTGCGGCCAGCGCCAGCACCGGCGCCAGCGCGGCGAGCTTGGGCCAGGTCGCGCCGCTGAGCGAGCCGAGCATCCAGAACGTGATATCGCGGAGCTGGCGATCGTCGGCGATGAATACAAGCAGCCCGATGCCGGCACCAGCAATGGCCGCGATGGCAATGCCGGCCAGCAGGAAAATCGCGATCGACGTCCGGCCCGAACGGCTTGCGATCGAATAGAGGATGATGGTTGTCGCCAGCGACCCGACGAAGGCGGCGAGCGGCAGTAACTGATGCTGCATGAACTGCAGGCTTTGGCCGAACCGGCTATCGGTAAACACAATCGCCGCGGCGGCGGCGAATGCACCGCCGGAGGACACGCCGACCAGGGCGGGGTCGGCGAGCGGATTGCGAAACAGCCCCTGCATGATCGCGCCGGATGCGGCGAGCAGGGCGCCGACCATCGCAGCGGCCGCAATCCGCGGAATGCGAATCGACCACAATACGAGCTGGTCGCGTGCGAGCGTTGGCGCCGGCGAGGCGTCCGCCCACAGGCCGAGCGCTGCGGGCAACCGTGCGAGCGGGATTCCGGCCGCGCCCAATGTGAGGGCGATCAGCACGGTGCCGGCAAGCGCGATCAGCAGGCAGATCAGCGTCAATGAGGCCGCCGGACGGAACGCATAGCCGCTCGGCCGCTTCGGCCCGGCGCCGGTCAGGACCGTCATGTTCGGCAATTGGCCGTCAATGCCGACGGCGTGAACTTCTCTGCCTGCGGCGCCAGCGCCGGGTAAAGCTTGATCGAAAGATCGCGCGCCGCGGCGGCCGTACGCGGCCCGAAGCCGAGCAGATAGAGGCCTTCCATCGAAATGAAGGCCTTGTTGGCCGCGACCGGCGTCAGCGCGAAGGCCGGATGACCGTAGACGGCTTCCGCATCCACCGAATCCTTGCCGCGCTGGATCGAAAGCACCACGTCGGGCTTGGCCGCGATGATCGCCTCGTCGTTGATGATCTTGTAGCCGTCATAGCCGTCGATGGCGTTGACGCCGCCGGCGAGGGCGATGATCTCGTTGGCGGCCGTCTTCTGGCCCGCAGCCATGGTGCGGCCGTTGAGCAGCGACATCACGAACATGACGCGGACCGGCTTCGTCACCTTGGCCCTGAGCTCGCGCAGTTGCGCCAGATCGTCGGTGACCGCTGCCGTCAGGCATTCGGCGCGCTTGTCCGCGCCCATGGCGTGGCCGACCAGCCTGATCTTCTCGACCAGGCCGGCTTCGGAGAAGGTTTCGGGCACCAGCACCAGCGGCACCTTGGCCGATTCCAGCACGTCCATGGTTTCCTTCGGTCCGGAGCCCTGCACCGCGAGCACCAGCGAGGGATTGAGCCCGAGCACGCCCTCGGCCGAAAGCTGGCGCATGTAGCCGACATTCGGCTTGTCGCGTAGCGCCGCGGCCGGGAAGAGGCTGGTCGAGTCGACGCCGGCGAGGCGGTCCTCGAACCCCAGCGCATAGAGAATTTCGGTGATCGCGCCGCCGATCGAAACGATCCGCGCCGGATCGCTGATGATGACATCGCGGTTGCGCGCGTCATGCACCGTGATGCCCTCACCGAGCGCCGCGCCGCCGAGCAGGAAACTGGCGGTGGTCGTCCATGCGAGCGTGCGACAAATTGTCATGGAAGGTTCACCTGATCGGTCACTTGGTCAGGATCAGCTTGTTCTGCGACGTCAGCCGCAGGCGATAATTGTCCTCGCCATGCGCGATGATGATCTCGCGCTCGGTCGCGAACAGTTCGCGGCTGTCGACCCGGTTGCCGCTGATCGCAAGCGATCTCGTGGTGGAAGCGGGGCCGGCTTGTGTCCGGGCGTTGTCTCCAGATGTCGCGGACATGTCGTCTGTGGCGCCCCGAAAATTCTAAGTGATGCCCCATGTTTGTACAGTTGCGATGTGCTGCAATCCAACTGTGGCAATTTACAATTGATATAAACTGCCGGATGCGGTTCTTGACCACCCGGAACCCGCCACGTAACCAAGCATGAAACGATGCCGGCAAAAGGCCCGCATCGAGAAAGTGGTAGCCAGCAAGCAGCTCGCAAGTTACGCGCAGCGCCCGCCAGCCAAACCCAAGAGCAGATATCGGGGTCGGGGTTTTATGGCTGACGGGGCTAGGATGTCGCGCGCCCTCTTGTTGGGCGCGTCGGTGTTTTCAATTGCGTTGCTGGGCGGGGAAGCCGGCAATGCGCAGACGGCGGATACGCAGGCCGCGAGCGGCGCGTCCGAGCGCCAGAAGCAGTCGCGGCGCCAATCGGCAAAGCCGCCGCAGGATCGAGAGGCGGCGGCCGTGATGAATGCGCGGGCGCAGATTGGAGCCGCGCCGGCGCAATCGCTGGATACTCTCACAGTCGTGACGTCGAAGACCGAGGAGCGCGCCATCGAAGCGCTGGCCCCGGTCAGCGTGGTGACGCTCGAACAGATCCAGGGCCTGCAGCCGAACCGGCTGTCGGATGTCTTCTATAATGTGCCGGGCGTATCGTTCCAGGAGCGTGGCGACGATCCCTCGACAGTCATCAACATTCGCGGCCTGCAGGATTTCGGCCGCGTCGCTGTTGTCGTCGACGGCGCACGGCAGAACTACCAGCGCAGCGGGCACAACGCCAACGGCTCGTTCTTCCTCGATCCCGAGCTGGTCGGCGGCGTCGACGTGGTTCGCGGTCCGACCGCCAATATCTACGGCTCCGGTGCGATCGGCGGCGTGGTCTCGTTCCGCACCAAGGACATCGACGACGTCGTGCGTCCGGGAGAGCGCTGGGGCGTCGACATGACCGGCTCCGGCGGCACCAACAATGCGCGCGGCATGGGCTCGATCTTCGGCGGCGTGCGCGCCACACCCAATGTCGATGTGTTCGGTGGCGCGGTCTACCGCACGCAGGGCAATTACAAGGACGGCAACGGCACCGAGATCGGCAACACCGGCAACGAGATCGCCGCCGGCCTGATGAAGGTCACCGTTCGTCCTGCAGAAGGCCACGAGATCAAGCTCGGCGGTATCTTCCAGGACTATCAGTACAATATCGGCCAGTTCAATCGCGGGCCGACGACGACCTCGGCGCCTCCGGCGGCCATCGCGGGCTCCTCGGTCTATGCATCGGATGCCAAGAACTACACGGGAACGCTGACCTGGAAGTACGCCAGGCCCGATGACAATCTGTGGGATTGGAATCTGTCGCTCTACGGCAACCGGACCGACAACGATCAGGTCAAGACCTATAACAACCGCATCACCACCGGCGGTGGTACATGTACGCTGGCTAATCCGGGCAACAACATTTCGGGTTGCGTTGGCGACAGGCGCGGCTATTTGCTCGATACGCTGGGCATCGACGTCAACAACACGACGCGGTTCAATGTCGGCGACTGGCGCAACGCGGTGACGCTCGGCCTCGACGCCTTCCAGGACGACGTGTCGACCTTCGATAGCCGTGGCAATTCCAACGTCACCACGCCCGGCGGCCTGCGCACCGTTTCAGGCGGGTTCGCGCAGTTGAAGCAGAATTACTCGACCTGGTTCGAAGCCGTCAGCGCGATCCGTTACGACCGCTACGATCTTCATTCGCCGTTTGTTTCGACCGGCGGTGGCGGCGACCGGTTCTCGCCGAAGTTCACGGTCGGCGTAACGCCGGTCCCCGGCTTCACGCCGTACGCCAGCTATGCCGAAGGTTATCGTGCGCCCGCGATTACCGAAACGTTGATCGCCGGCGCGCACGCCACCGGCGGCGGGCCTCCGCTGTTCCCGTGCCCGGACGGCACGGCCGGCCTGTTCTGTTTCCTGCCCAACCCGAACCTGAGGCCGGAGGTCGGCAAGAACAAGGAAGTCGGTGTTAATCTGAAGTACAATGACGTGTTCGCGGCTGGCGACAGCTTCCGCGGCAAGTTCAATGTCTTCCGCAATGACGTCGATGGCTATATCGACCTCGTCGCTTCGACGCCGCGCTCAGCCATCCTGGTCCCGGTCCCCGGCCTGTTCAGCCAATTCTTCCGGTACCAGAATATCGCGCATGCGCGGATCGAAGGTTTTGAGTGGGAGACGGCGTACGACGCCGGTCTGTGGTACATTGGTTTCTCCGGCCACCTGATGCAGGGCAAGAACGTCGACACCAATGTCGGACTGGCGACCATCACGCCGCGCAAGATCACGACGACCGGCGGTGTTCGTCTGCTCGACCGCAGGCTGATCCTGGCGGCGCAGTGGTCTTCGTTCGGCGCCAACAACGACGTGCCGGTGAACTATCTGCCTGCCACCGGCTATGAACTGGTCAACCTCTATTTGACCTGGAATGCGACCAAGGATGTTGTTTTCTCGGCCTCAATCGACAATCTCTTGAACCAATACTACCGGCCCTATGCGATCCCTGGCAGTTCCTCCGACGGCACCTCGCAGAATGACGTGTTGTGGTCGAGCCCCGGTCCGGGCAGGGTCTACAAGGCCGGCTTGAAGATTCACTTTGGCGGAGCGTAGTTCGACGAGCTGACAAACCATCGAAGTTGCACCGGGCCGTGCTGATGCTCCAGCGCGGTTTCGGTGCATTCATGTTCCCAATCAAAAACGGTACGCCAGGCGCACCTAGCAACCTCAGCTAAGGAGATTTCAAATGTTTATCGCGATGAACCGGTTCCAGGTAAAGATTGGCGCTGAAGCGGCCTTCGAGAATGTCTGGCGCTCGCGCGAGTCCTATCTCAGCAACATGGCCGGCTTTCTCGAATTTCACCTGCTCAAGGGGCCGGTCGCCGAGGATCACACGCTGTATTCATCGCACACCGTTTGGGTCGACAAGGCCGCGTTCGAAGCGTGGACCAGATCGGAAGAATTCCGCCGCGCGCATGCCCGCGCCGACAACAAGACCGGCGAGAGCCTCTACCTCGGCCATCCCAAGTTCGAAGGTTTTGAAGTGATCCTGAGCGAGCGCAAGTCCAGCGCCGCCGCCTGACGGGGAGGGTGCGATGTTGAGCACGGACGCTGCCGACCTCAAGGCATATATGGCGGAGAACCCCGGCGCCATCATCGAGGACGTCGCGCGGGAGCGGAAAGTCACGCCGCGTGCGGTGCTGGAGGCGCTGCCCGAACCGATGGTGCGCCTTGGCCCTGGCAGCGAGTTCGCTGCTGCGATGAACGACATCGCGCAATGGGGCGAGGTGACGCTAATCGTCCACACCGACGATGCGATCTTCGAGTTCACCGGCAGCGTGCCGGCGGGCGAAGTCGGCCGCGGTTACTTCAACCTGATGCAGCCGAAGGGATTGCACGGCCACCTTCGCCATGAGCGTTGCGCGGCGATCGCCTTCGTCGAGCGGCCCTTCATGGGCAAGTCGTCGGCTTTCATCGCGTTCGTCAATGTCGACGGCGGCATCATGTTGGTGTTCGTTGGACGCGACGAGACGCGCGCGCTGCGCGGCGATCAGCTGCAGCGCTTTCATGCGCTTGGCGAGAGGATCGGAGCCGCCCGCGCGGCGTAACCGGTCCCGTATTGTCAGCCCGGGAGACGATCATGCGGCGGGAAACGCGCGATGTTAATATCCGTTGGTGTGGCGCAATTAGCTTTGCCGCATTGCCGGAGGCGGCGCTCGCCGCTCCTGACGTCGCGCTGCTGCCGCGCAATCTGTCGCCCTGGAACATGTTCGTGAATGCCGACATGGTGGTGCAGGCAGTGATGGTAGGCTTGGCCTTCGCCTCGTTGGTGACGTGGACGATCTGGCTCGCCAAAACCATCGAAATCCGCCGCGAGACAACCATGGCAAAGCGGCGCCTCGGCATGCTGGAAACCGATACGGGGCTGGCCAAGGCCGAGCAGGAGACCCGTGGCGGCAATGACGCGGTGGCGCAGATCGTCCAGTCCGCCGCGCATGAGGCCAGCCTGTCCGGCGGTCACTTCGACGACGGCCTGAAAGAACGTGTGGCCCTGCGGCTGGAGCGGGTGGAAGCGGCGATGTCGCGGCAGATCGCCCGCGGCACCGGTGCACTGGCGACGATCGGCGCCACCGCGCCGTTTGTCGGCCTGTTCGGCACGGTCTGGGGCATCATGAACGCGTTCATCGGCATTTCCGAAGCCAAGACCACCAACCTTGCCGTGGTCGCGCCCGGCATTGCCGAGGCGTTGCTGGCAACCGCGCTCGGCCTCGTCGCGGCGATCCCCGCGGTCGTGATCTACAACCATCTGACCCGCACCATCGCGGGCCATCGCGCGCTGCTCGGCGACGCTTCAGCGCTGGTGCTGCTGCTGATCAGCCGTGAGGGCGACCGCGGCGTGTTCCGGCTCTCTCGCGCTGCGGAGTGAAGCCATGGGCGTGAAGCTCGGGCAATCGATCGGCGGACGATCGCGCAGCGGCGGCGACGACCTTGTCGAGGCGCATGAGATCAATGTCACGCCGTTCATCGACGTGATGCTGGTGCTCCTGATCATCTTCATGGTCGCCGCCCCGCTCGCCACCGTCGATCTCGGCGTCGATCTGCCGGCGAGCGCGGTCGAGCCGTCACCACGGCCGGACCAGCCGGTATTCGTCACGGTAAAGCCGGATCTGTCGGTCGCGGTCGGCGACGATGTGATCGCGCGCGACGCGCTGACCACGACCCTCGATGCCGCCACGCGTGGCAAGAAGGAGGAGCGCATCTTTCTGCGCGCCGACAAGGCGGTGAGCTATGGCGATCTCATGGAGGTAATGAACTTGCTACGTAACGCCGGCTACCTGAAGATTGCGCTTGTCGGCCTCGACGGCCGAAGCTGACACCATGAACGCGTTCGCGCTCCACGACGTTCCCGACCAAGCCGCCGTCCGGCGCTGGGGTGCGTCGGCGCTTGCGATTGTCGCTGCGCATGCTGCGCTGATCGCCCTGACCATCAACTGGACGACGCAGCGGCCGATGCCCGGCGCCTCGATGCCGGCGATCATGGTCGATATGGCGCCGGTCTCGGCCGCGCCGCAGCCCACGCAGATGGATCTGGCGCCGGGGCCTGTGATGCAGCAGGCCGATGCCTCGCGGCCGCTTGAGACCGCACAGCAGGAGGTCGTGCAGGAACAGATCGCGCCGACCCCGCCGCAGGAAAAGCCTGACGTCGTCGCGCCGCCGGAGCAGAAGAACGAGCCGACGCCGCCGAAGCCGGAGCCGGCCAAGGTCGAGCCGGAGAAAAGGCCGTCGCCGGTGAAGCCGAAGGTGGTTCGTGCGGAGGCGAAGAAGCCGACCGACGCGCCGCCTGCGCCGCGCACGACGGCCTCGCCAAAGGCCGAGCACCAGGCCCCGGCCGAGTCCGCCGCCGGCGCATCTGCTGCGGCGCTGGCTTCCTACCGGCAGATGATCGCCGCCCATCTGCAGCGCTTCAAGCAGTATCCGCCCACCGCCAAGGCGGCGGGCCAGCAGGGTACCGCGCGGGTGAGCTTTACGCTGAACCGGAGCGGCGGCCTGACCTCGGTCAGCCTCGGCGCCTCGTCCGGGCATGCCGCGCTGGACGCCGAGACGCTCTCGATGGTGCGCCGTGCCCAGCCGTTTCCTGCTTTCCCTGCCGATGTGAAGCAGTCGTCGATGCCATTTAGCGCGCCGGTGGCGTTTTATATCAGGTAGCTCTTCAACCTTGCTCCGCTTGCGGAGAGAGGTCGAATTGCGCAGCAATTCGGGTGAGGGGGACTCTCCGCGCACTTACCTCTATCGAATTTGCGGAGACAGCCCCTCACCCCGACCCTCTCCCCGTGCTCTTACTCCTTCACTGCGCCGGTCAGCGACGAGACGTAGTAATCCACGAACAGCGAGTAGAACAGCGCGACCGGTAGCGAGCCGAGCAGGGAGCCTGCCATCAGCGCGCCCCACTGGTAGACGTCGCCGGTGACGAGTTCGGTCAGGATCGCGACCGGCACGGTCTTGTTAGCGCCGCTCTGGATGAAGGCGAGCGCGTAGATGAACTCGTTCCATGACAGGGTGAACGAGAAGATGCCGGCCGAGATCAGGCCGGGCACGGCGAGCGGCAGCGTGATCCGCCGCAGGATCTGCAGCCTTGTAGCGCCGTCGACCAGCGCGCATTCCTCCAGCTCATAGGGGATCGACTTGAAATAGCCGATCAGGAGCCAGGTGCAGAACGGTACCAGGAAGGTCGGATAGACCAGGATCAGCGCCATCGGCGAATCGAACAGACCGAACTGCACGATTACGGTCGCCAGCGGAATGAACAGGATCGACGGCGGCACCAGATAGGCGAGGTAGATGCCGAGCCCGACATAGGGGCTGCCGCGGAAGCGCAGGCGCTCGATCGCGTAGGCCGCGAGCGTCGAGGCGAACAGCGACAGGAAGGTCGATCCGATCGCCACAAACATCGTGGTCTTCAGCCAGGTCGGATAGGCCGTGTTGAACAGCAGGTGCTTGATGTGCGCCAGTGTCGGCGAGGTGATCCAGAACGGGTTGTGCTCCTTGTAGTTCAGAAGCTCCGCGTTCGGTTTGAACGAGGTGATCGCCATCCAGTAAAACGGAAACAGCAGGATCAGCACGAAACAGGACAGCGGCAAATAGATCATCATCATGCGCCGCGCGCGGGAATCCCACGACATGGTGTCGGGCGTGGCGCTGGCAACATTGCTGTTGCCGGGTGAGGCGGCGACGTCAGTCATTGGCTTCCCCCTGCTGCCATTTGCGGCGCGCAAGGCCGAAGTAGCTGAACAACGTTGCGAACACCAGGAAAGGGATCATCGATACTGCGATCGCCGCGCCTTCGCCGAGCTCGCCGCCGGCGATGCCGCGCTGGAAGGCGAGCGTTGCCAGCAAATGCGTGGAGTTGACCGGCCCGCCGCGGGTGATGGCGTAGACGAGCTGGAAGTCGGTAAAGGTGAAGATGATCGAGAACGTCATGACGATAGCGAGGATCGGCATCATCATCGGCAAGGTGATGTAGCGGAAGCGCTGCCAGGCGGTGGCGCCGTCCAGCATCGCCGCCTCATAGAGCGAGGGCGAGATGGTCTGCAGGCCCGCCAGCAGCGAGATCGCGACAAAGGGAATGCCGCGCCAGATGTTGGCGGCGATCAGCGAGAAGCGCGCCGGCCAGGGCGTGCCGAGGAAGTCGATGTTGGTGGGACGCACGCCCAGCACGTCGACCAGGAGATAGGAGATGATCGAGAACTGCGGATCATAGATCCACCAGAACGCCAGCGCCGACAGCACCGTCGGCACGATCCACGGCAACAGCACGATGGCACGCAAGAGGCTCTTGAACGGAAAATGATTGTTGAGCAGGAGCGCCAGCCAGAAGCCGAGCGCGAATTTCCCGATTGTCGCGATTCCCGTGTAGAAGATGCTGTAGAATACCGCGTTCCACCACAAGGGATCCTTGAGCAGGTACTGGAAGTTCTCCAGGCCAATGTAGATGCCGCGCTGGCCGATCGTGGTGTCGGTGAAGGCAAGCCAGACGCCGAGGCCGAGCGGGTAGGTGAGGAATACCGTGAGCAGCCCGATCGCGGGCGCCAGGCACATCACGATCAGGAATGGCTTGTAGTCGAAGAGGCGCGCGATCCAGCCGGGTTGCCGGAGGGCCATTTCTCGGGCGGGTAGTGTAGTTACAGACATCAGATCCTTTTCCCGGTCTGATTTTCAACGTAATTCTGGGGCGATGCGCAGCATCGAACTATGGTGCGATTGCGCACCTGAGAATCTTGAGATTTCCCGGTGCGCAACTTGCGCACCTGAGGTCTGGCGCTGGCGCGCCATCCCGGAATAACGGAATTCAACGCCGGCAATGACGTTCTACCGTCCCTGCCGCCGGAAATACCGCTTGCAGCGCTGCTCGGCTTCCGCGGCGGCGGCCTCCGGCGTCTGCGTACCGGTCGCCACCGCAGCGCACATCTGGATCAGCACGTAGTCGGCGCTGACCGCGCCGGTGGCGGTCGAGATCGGGCCCTTGTAGCCGTCGTAATAGGTGCTGAGCATCGTATCCTTGAAGATCTTGACCTTGGGATCGCTGGACCAGACGGCGGCTTCGGCATAGGCGGCGAGCGGCTGCGACCAGTAGCCGGAGTTGGCGTTGAGCCACGGCTCATACTGTTCCTTTTCCAGCATGAACTGCAGGAAGGCCTTTGCCGCATTGGGATACTGACTGTGCTTGAACACCATCGCGTTCAGCGTCAGGCCCGCCATCGGCGAAACCTTGGCGAGGCCCTTGGGCAGCAGCTGATGCTCGCTGTCCTCGGCGATCGCGCGGGTCGCCGGATCGTTTTTCAGCGAGAAGTACAGCGAGACGCCGTTGGCGGTCAGCGAGATTTCCTGCGAGGAATAGGCGCGGTTGTTGCTGACGTCGTTCCAGGACGGCGTGCCGGCGATGAAGGTCGGGTAGATCTCCTTGACCCATTTCAGCGCAGCGATAGTTTCCTTGCTGTTGATGACGACGTTGCCCTCCTCATCGAGCAGGGAAGCGTTGTGCGACCACAGCGCCCAGTTGGCAAAACCGTTGCCGTCGCCCCTGGCGTTGCCGAGTGCGAAGCCGGCCGGCTTTCCGGCCTTGTGCAGTTTCTGGCAGAGCTCGAGAATCCCGGCGTGGTCTTCCGGAACCTTATCGTAGCCGACCGATTGCAGCACGGATTTGCGGTAGATCAGCGGACCGGCGGAGGCGCCGAACGGCAGTCCGATCCAGGCGTCGCTCTTGTTGCGCTTGCCGTATTTCTGCGCCAGCGGCAGCCAGCCGCCATAGCGCTTGCCGACATAGTCGGCGACGTCTGTCAGCTCGATCAGCTTGTCGACATAGATGTGCGGGGCGTCGGAAAAGCCGATGATGATGTCGGGGCCGGCGCCGGAGTTCGAGGTCACCGCGGTCTGCTGGTTGATGTCCTCCCAGCCGACGAAGTCGACCTTGACCTCGACGCCGGTCTTGTCGCTGAACGCTTTTGCATTGGCGCGGAACACGTCCTCGTCGGCCTGCACGAAGCGCACCGGGCGCAGCATGCGAAGACTCGCGCCCTTCTCGATCTCAAGCTTGGGGGCGGGAACGTCGGCAGCCTTGATGGCGGACGCGGTCTGGGCCGATGCGCCGGTCGCAGCCAATGCGGCGGCGGATGCTCCCAATACCAGCGCCTCACGACGGGTGATGTCGTTCTTCATTATTTCACTCCCTAAATCGGTTCCCGGCGTTGAATCGCCGGTGAACCCTGTCGTTCGAAAACGCTTCGGCGGTATTAACTGTTCGGACCGCGGTCCATGCTGACAGGTTGCCAGCGGCGGAGCGAAGTCGTTTGCAGCACCGACGGGTTGACGCAGCTTACCGGCCACATCCCCTGCAGGACCAGTGACAATTCGTAGCCCACGCGGCGCTTGCGCGCCTCGTCAAAACGTGCCGAGGCCGACGCCACATGGGCGGTCAGCGTGACGTTTTCCATGGAGAGCAGCGGATTGTTGTGGGATGGCGGTTCCTTTTCCAGTACGTCGAGCGCGGCATGGGCGATCCAGCCCTCCTGCAGCGCCTTGATCAGCGATTCCTCGTCGACGGTGGCGCCGCGGCCGGTATTGATGAAGACGGCGGAATTTTTCATCTGACGGAAATGCTTCTCGGTGAGCATGTGATGCACCTCGGGCCGCGCCGGCGCGTGCATCGAGACGAAATCCGACTGCTGCAGCACCTCGTTCAGCGTCGCCGGAATGACGCCGTGGTCGTACATCAGCGTTTCCTGGATGAAGGGGTCATAGGCCATCATGCGTAGCCCGAACGGGGCGGCGCGCTTGGCGACCGCGCGGGCGACGCGCCCGAACGAGATGAAGCCGAGCGTCTGGCCCATCAGTCGAGGGATCTTCAACAGCGCGGGGCGGCCTTCCGACCAGCGCCCGGTGCGCACCATCTTGTCCTGCTCGACGAGGCGCCGGAAGCCCGCCAGCAGCAGCATCATGGCGTGATCGGCGACTTCCTCGATGAAGGTGTCGGGGATGTTGGTGACGGGAATGCCGCGGGCGGTGGCGGCCTTGACATCGACACTGTCGACGCCGACGCTGCCGAGCGTGATCACCTTGCAGTTTTGCAAGCTATCGATGATCGCTTTCGTGATCGGCATGCCCTTGGCGTAGATCGCGTCGGCGTTTTTCGCGGCGGCGATGAATTCGGCCTCGTTGGCCGGCGCTTCGATGATTTCGGCGCCGATCGGATCGAGCGCCTCCTTCTCGAAGTCATAGCCGCCGCCGGCGACCGTGAAGCTCGCGCCCTTCGGCGTGACCACCCTGAATTTCGGCATTTCCTGCTCTCCCGATTTGATCTTCGGTGTTGATTTCAGGCGGCGGGCGCCGCCACTTTCTTACGCAACTTCACCTTTTACGCGACCTGACGCGATCCGGCTACAATCGCCGGTTGCTTCCCGAACGTAAAGCGCCGTCTTCCGCCGGCCGTCGTAACAAAGCGCTAAAGGGTCTCACGATAATGTGCCGCAAATCAATCGGCCAATTCGCGTGCCACGCGTCCATTTTCCGGAGATCCCCGTGAAGCTCACCAACCTCAAGATCACCCCCAAGCTCGGCATTCTGGTGGGCGTGACCCTGCTCGGCCTCTGCGCCGCCGGCGTGCTTGCGGGTTATTTGATGCAGCGGGAGATGCTGAACGCGCGGATTGATCAGACCAGGGCGATCGTCGACATGGCGCGCAACATGGCGCTCGGGCTGCAGAAGCAGGTTGAGGCGGGCCAGCTGACCAAGGAAGCGGCAATTGCCGAATTCAGCAAGCGAGGCAATACGCTGACTTTCGACAACGGCTCCGGCTACGTGTTCGCCTATATGATGGATGGAATCACAGTCCTGAACTCAGATCCCAAGCAGATCGGTCAGAACCGCCTCGATGTCGAGACCAACGGCAGAAAGCTCGCGCGCGAGCTCCGCGACGGCGTCGCGGCGAAAGGGGAGGTGACCCTGACGTACGAATTCAAGAAACCCGGCAAGGAGGAACTGAGCCGCAAGATTTCCTACGCGGTCGCGGTGCCCGGCTGGAACATGTTCGTCGGCACCGGCGCCTATCTCGACGATCTCGACACCAAGATGAGGCCGATCGCCTGGGTGCTCGGGCTCGCCATTCTCGGCATCGCGCTGATTTCAGGCAGCATCGCTTGGATGATCGGCCGCAGCATTTCCAAGCCGCTCGGCCAGCTCGGCGCCCGCATGCAGGACCTCGCCGAGGGCCGGCTCGACGGCGAAATTCCCGGCATCGGCCGCGGCGACGAGATCGGCGCGATGGCCGCCACTGTCCAGATCTTCAAGGACAATGCAGTGCGCATGCGCGGGCTCGAACAGAAGGAAGCCGAGGTGCAGGCGCGCGCCGAGGCCGAACGGCGGGCGGCGATGGCAAGCATCGCCAGCGATTTCGAGCGCAGCGTCACCGGCATCGTCCGCTCGGTTTCGACCGCGGCCGCGGGCATGCAGACTACCGCGCAGTCGATGACCTCGACCGCCAGCGACGCCAGCGCGCGGGCGGCCACCGTCGGTGCGGCCTCGCAGCGGTCATCCGACAATGTCGGCACGGTGGCCTCGGCCGCGGAAGAGCTGTCGAGCTCGGTGACGGAAATTTCCCGCCAGGTGGCGCGCTCCAGCGAGATCGCCGCCAAGGCGGTCAGCGATGCCGAGCGCACCAACGCCACCGTCGGCGCGCTCTCGACCGGCGCCGAGAAGATCGGCGAAGTGGTCAAGCTGATCCATTCGATCGCGGCGCAAACCAACCTGCTGGCGCTCAACGCCACCATCGAGGCGGCGCGCGCCGGCGATTCCGGCCGCGGCTTTGCGGTCGTCGCCTCCGAAGTGAAGGCACTCGCCAACCAGACCGCGAAGGCGACCGAGGAAATCTCCGCGCAGGTCGCTGCGATGCAGTCGTCCACTAGCGAGGCAGTGGCCTCGATCGGCGGCATCACCCAGACCATCGCGCAGATGAGCGAGATCACGGTCTCGATCTCGAGCGCCGTCGAACAGCAAGGCGGCGCGACGCGCGAGATCGCCCGCAACATCCAGTCGGTGGCGGCCGGATCGAACGAGATCTCCGCCCATATCGGCGGTGTCACCACCGCGGCCGAGGCCACCGGCAAGGCGGCCACCGACGTCTTGGCCAGCGCCCGCGAGCTCGACACGCAATCCGGCATGCTGCGCAGCGCCGTGGATGAGTTTTTAGGGAAGGTACGAGTGGCTTAGCCGCAGCTGTCATGCCCCGCGAAGGCGGGGCATCCAGTACGCCGTGACGTCAATGATGAATTGCAGACAGCACGGCGTACTGGATCGTCCGCCTTCGCGGACGATGACGACCTCGCAAGCGGAAGCACAGTAGTAAGCCTGCCCTACTGCTTCTCGATCCCCGCTTCCGTGATCAGCTTTTCCCACACCTTGAGCTGTTCCTTCACGAAGGCGTCGAACTCTTCCGGCGTGCCGGAGAACGCTTCCATGCCGCGTTCGGCGAGCTGGCTCTTGATGTCGGGCCGCTCGACCACCTTGCGGATTTCCGCGTTGAGCTTGGTGACGATATCCTTGGGCATATTCGCCGGGCCGAAATAGCCCTGCCACGAGGTGATATCAAAACCCTTTACCGTGTCGTCCATGGTCGGAAGCTCCGGCAGCAGCGCCGAGCGCTTCTTGGTCGTCACCGCCAGCGCTTTCAGCGCCTTGGCGTTGACGTGCGGCAGGCCGGTCGGCACGTCGATGAACATCATGGAGACGCGGCCGGCGATCAGGTCGGTCAGCGCCGGCGGCGAGCTCTTGTAGGGAACGTGCAGGAGATCGATGCCGGCAAGCCGCGCGAAGGTCGCGCCCGCGACGATCGCCGCCGAAGAGCCGCTGGCATAGGAGTATTTGCCCGGCTCCTTCTTGGCGAGCGCGATCAGCTCGGCCACCGAGTTGGCCGGAATGTCCGGGTGGATCACCAGCATGAAGGGCAGATCGCCGGTCCGCGCGATCGGCGTGAAATCCTTCACCGGATCGTAGGTCATATTCTTGAGCAGATACGGATTGGCCGAATGCGACGTGTTGGTGGTCACGAACAGCGTGTAGCCGTCGGGCGCGGAACGCGCGACAAAGTTCGCCGCGATCGAGCCGTTGGCGCCGGCCTTGTTCTCGATCACCATGCCGGAGCCGAGCGCAATGCCGAGCTCCTTCGAGATGATGCGCGTGGTGGTGTCGGTGCCGCTGCCGGCCGCGAAGGGCAGCACCAGCGTGATGTTGCGGCTCGGATAGGGCGCCTGCGCGGCGGCGGTGGCGATCATCGCCAGCATCAGGGAGGCCGCTGTGGCGACATGCCGGGACCGCTTCAATAACGCAAACATGTAGTCGTTTCCTCGTTTGTTCTTATGTTGAATTGGCCGGCAAGCTAGCCCGGCGCCGGAGAAAGTGGAAGCCCGCAGGACACCACGCCGCATGCTGGACGCGTGCCCTGGGCGCAGCGGCGCTAACGCCCACTCGTGCCCCGGGCGCAGCGCATCGCGAAGCGGTGCGCTGCTGAACCGGGGCCCATTCGCTGGGTCCCGGCTCTGCGGAGGAGCGCGAAGTCGCGCTGCACCGCGTCCGGGACACGACAGTTCACGTCTTCGACGAAGCTCGCCGCGAGGCGATCACGACGCCGGCCAGCACCAGCGCATAGCCCATCAGATGGAATAACCGCAACTGCTCGCCAAGCAACAGGATCGCCATCGCCGAGCCGAATACCGGCACCAGATGGAAGAACGGCGCAGCGCGATTGGGCCCGATCAGCGCCAGCCCGCGGTTGAAGAACAGGTAGGCCAGCGTCGAGGGGAAGATGACGGCATAGCCGAGCGTTGCCATCGAGATCAGGTCGAATTTCAGCGTGGCGCCGGTCGAATATTCCCAGATCGAGAACGGCACCAGCATCAGCGCCCCGCAGCAGGTGGTGAACGAGATCAGCGACAGCGCGTGCGTTACCGGCCGGCGCGGGATCAGCGCAGAATAGAGTCCGAACGACACCAGCGAGCTCGCAAACATCAGGTCGCCGCGGTTGAAGCTGATGCTCGCCAGCGCGCTGAAATCGCCGCGCAGGATGATGGTGAGCACGCCGAGAAGCGAGATGGTGATGCCGGCAAGCTGCGCGCCGGTCAGGCGCACCCCGAACAGCGCCAGCGACCACAGCGCGACGAACAGCGGCCCTGCCGACTGGATCAGAAGGGCGTTCAGCGCCTCGGTATATTGCAAAGCCCAGTAGGAGATCGCATTGTTATAGGCGAAGCCGACGAACGACAGAAACAGCATCATCGGCAAATGGGCGCGCAGTACCGGCCAGTCCTTCTTGAGATGCGGCCAGGCGAATGGCAGCAGGATCAGGAAGGTGCCGATCCAGCGTACGCAGGACAACGTCAGCGGCGGCACATGGCCGGCGACATGGCGTGCCAGCACGATGTTGCCGGCCCAGAACAGCGAGGTCAGGCTCAGCAAGAGATAAGGCTGGTTGGTCAGCCACCGGACCGGTTGGAAGGCAGGTGGCGCTGGTGTGGGCTTGGTCATGTCGCGGAGCGGAATAGGGCCGGATTTTCCACCACGCGACAAGTCCCGCGTGCGCAATGCTACAATGCCCTGTGCATTCCCTGGCGCCATCACCCCACGCTGTCATACCCCGCGGAAGCGGGGTATCCAGTACGCCGCGGCTTCTCGATTGACCGCGAACGTCTCTGGAATACTGGATCACCCGCTCCAGTGCGCAATTGCGCACAAGGCGGGTGATGACAGTTTTTGTGCGGATGGATGATGAACAAACATTCCGATCTCGCCGAATGCTGCAGGAGCCGATCATGGGCGTGGAGTTGTTGAATGTCAGGGGCCTTGCCGAACTGGACCCGCAGGCGCCGGTGGTGATGCTGAACCTGATGCGGTTCCGCGAGCGCTCGCTCGATGGCGACGGCTCGGGCCGGGACGCATACTTGCGCTACAGCGCGCTCACCGTGCCGATGATCAAGGCCCGCGGCGGCACGTTGCTGTGGACCGGCGATGCGAAGACGGTTGCGCTCGGAGAGCAGGACGGCAACCAGTGGGACTATCTGGCGCTGGTGTACTATCCGACGGTGGCCGCGTTCATCGACATGATGACGTCGGAAGATTACGAGCAGCGCTGCGACCCGCACCGTACCAATGGCTGCGCCGAGCACGTCATCATCGCGACGAGGGAGGCCTACAGCAAGTTCAAGGTGGGGTGACAGCGGCCGTCATTGCGAGCGAAGCGAAGCAATCCATCTCTCCAAGCATGCCGAGCGGAGAAATGGATTGCTTCGTCGCTTCAGCGCAAAATTGCCTTGCAAGTTTGTCGCGAGCTCCTCGCAATGACGCGGCGCGAGCTGCTCCTCAAATCCGCGGTATCCCCGCGTCATTGATCACCTTCGTCCATTTGCCGATCTCGGAGCTGACCAGCGCCCGCATCTCCTCCGGCGTGCTGCCACGCACCTCGCCGCCGGTCGCCGTTTCCAGCGCGGTCCTTACCGCGGGATCAGCCAGCATCGACAGGATCTCCGTCTGCAGCCGCGCGAGGATCTCGGGCGGCGTGCCCTTCGGCGCCACCAGCCCTGCCCAGGTTCGGACGTCGAAATCGGCGATGCCGGCCTCCTGCACCGTAGGCACGTTGGGCAGCAGTTTCGTGCGCGTGGGCGAGGTGACGGCGAGACCGCGGATGGTGCCGCCTTCGATCTGGCTGGCGAGCAACACGGTCGTTCCGACGATCACGGGAACGTCTCCGGCGAGCAGGGAAGTCACGGTCAGCGAGTCGCCGCGATAGGGGACGTGCACCATCCTGGTGCCGGCGGTGATGTTCAAGAGCTCGCCAGCGAGGTGATGCGTGCTGCCGAAACCGACCGAGCCGTAGCTCAGCGCGTCAGGCTTGGCCTTGGCCATCGCAATCAGCTCCGCCAGCGTCTTCGCCTGATGGTCGGCGCGCACCGCGACCACCAGCGCGTAATAGACCATCGTCGAGAGCATATCGAAGCTGTCGGTCGGGCTATAGGCGAGCTGCTTGTAGAGCGCGCCCGAGATCGCGTGCGCGCCCGTCACGAGCCCGATCGTATAACCATCCGGCGCGGATTTGGCGACGGCGTCCGCGGCAAGGTTGCCGCCGGCGCCCGGCTTGGCCTCCACGATCACTGGCTGCCCGAGCCGCTTGGACAGCCCCTCCGAGACGATGCGCGCCATGGTGTCGGCGGCGCCGCCGGCCGCAAAACCGTGCAGCAGCCGGATCGGGCGGTTGGGATAGGTTTGCGCATCCGCAACGGAGGGCATCAGGCAGGTCAGGCTGAGCGCTGCAACAGCGATACAGCAACGCATGGCGAGCCATCGTCCGCGCAGGACGTTCAACAATCGAACCATCTGTTTCATCCCTAAATGTTTTACTTTTCTTGAACGTCAGCTCCGCCTTCCGATGACGCGGCGTGGTTACTCCACGCCGCGCATCGCCGGAGAAAATTCGCTGGCTTCCTTAGCCGGGCCGACGCCCCAGATGTCGCGCGGCAGGCCGACCCAGGTCTTCGGCCGCTGCGGCCGGTCGCGGTGCCAGGGGCGCGGCTCGAAATAGCCGAGCTCCTCGTCGAGCATCACGTCCATGCTGTAATAGAGTTCGACCAGATGGCGATCCGGATCGTAGTGATAGACCGCCACGTTGTGGCCGGGCCCATGGCGAACCGGGCCCCAGAGAATCTGAACGCGGTTGCGGCCCAGGAGATCGCAGGCCTGGTGCATGTGCGAGGCGTCGCGCAGCTCGAACGCGATATGGTGCAGGCGGCCGTCGCTGCCGCGGGCAAAATTCATCGCGTGGTGCTCGGGCCCGCAGCGCATGAAGACGAAATTTTCCTCAATGCGGTCGGAGACGCGGAAGCCAAGCACGTCGCCGAAGAACTTTGCGGTTCGCTCCGGATCGGGCGAATGCAGCGCGACGTGGCCGAGCTTTGCCACCGCCAGGCCGCGGATCGGCTCGACGGCCTTGCAAAACTCCCATCGGGAGAACAGCTCGATCCGGTGCCCGTCCGCATCGTCGAACAGCAGCGATTTCGCGATGCCGGGCGCGGTGTCGCTCCTGATCTCCGATTTGATGCCGTGGCCCGTCAGCGATTTCTGCAAATCGCCCGGCTCGAGGCCAGGCGCCACCTCATAGGCGATCGAGGTCAGTAGCGAGGCGGTGCCGCGTTCGAGCACCAGCGTCAGCTCGTCGGATTCGGTGCCAAGCAGGATGCGGCCGCCATCGCGTGCGATGATTCCGAGCCCGATGATGGACTGGTAATAGTCGAGCTTCGCCTCGATGTCAGCCGTGGTGAAGGTGGCGTGTCGCAGCCGCTTGACCTTGATCATCTCATGACCTCGTGAATTCGTGTATCGGCCGGGTCGAAGGCATCACGCGCCGCTCAACCCGGGGTCATCACGATCTTGCCGAACGCCGCGCCGGAATCGAGCAGTTCATGCGCGGCGCGCACCTCCGAGAGCTTGAAGCGCCTGAAGATCGAGGGGCGGATGGCGCCGTCGGCGAGATGGCCGATCACCGTCCGCATGATCTCGCGCCGGCCTTCGCGGTCGTGATCGTAGATGTGAAAGGAAAAGCAGCGGATCGCGGGGCAGATATCGAGATATTTCCGCATCTCGCCCATCGCGTTTTCCGTCGGCAGGCCGGCGAACGCGTTGTAGGAGACGAGCGTGCCCCATTTATCGAGCGCGCCGAGATAGGAATAGAATTCCGCGCCGCAGACGTGGTCGAGCACGAGACTGACGCCGCGCCCGCCGGTCAGCGCCCTTGTGCGGACGACCACGTCCTCGTCGCGATAGAAGATGATCTCGTCGGCACCCATGTTCTTGGCGAAGGTAGCCTTCTCGTGCGTCGAGACCGTCCCGATCGCCTTCATGCCGGCGAGTTTTGCCAGTTGCACCAGCGAGGTTCCGACGCCGCCGGCGGCGCCAACGATGAGGGCGGAGTGCGGCAGCGTGCTTGCGCCGCATCGGTGCAGCAGCGCCCAGGCGACCTGGTAGTTCGGTAGGCAAACCGCGTCCTCGAACGCGACGTTGTCGGGCAGCAGGTGCACGGCGTCGGCGGGCGCGGCGACATATTCGGCGTAGCAGCCGCCGCGCTGGGCCAGGTCGCGCGCGCTCAGCAACACCCGCTGGCCCACGGCCAGCCCGCTCACCTCCGCACCGACAGCCTCGAGGATGCCGGCGACATCGTTCCCGGGGTTGGCCGGCAGCGGCGGCATCCATTTATAGATGCCGCTGCGGATCAGCCTGTCCGGTTGGCCGACGCCGAAGGCTTGCGCCCGGATCATAACGTCCCGCGCGCCCAGATCGGGCATCGGCACCTCGGCATAGTCGAGCGCCTCCGGCCCCCCAGGACGATGCACCAGTACAGCCTTCATGCGGCCGGTCTCCCCAAATCGTATTATTTTCGAAAATATCGCCTATTGCGAAAATTATTGCAACGGGATTCTTTTTGGGTAGGATCGCGGCTCCGGATCGCGAGAAGAATCAATGACAACGACAGCCCTCAAGGCGCGCAAGGAATTCGGCAAGACGCTGGCCTCCGACATCGCCCACCGGCTGCGTAACGAGATCGTCACCTGCCAGCTCAAGCCGAACGAGTCGCTGAAGTTCGACGCGCTGCGGCTGGCGTTCGGCGCCAGCTTCACGACGCTTCGCGAAGCGCTGACGCTGCTGGTGGCAGAGGGGCTGGTCGTCGCCGAGGAGCAGCGCGGCTACAAGGTCGCGCCGGTGACACTGGAAGATCTGCACGACCTGACCCATGCCCGCATCCTGATCGAGGTCGACCTGATGCGCCGCTCGATCGAAAAGGGCGATGACGACTGGGAAATCAGGGTCATTTCGTCACTCCACCGCCTCGCCAAGATCGAGGAGCGGGCGCCGGAAGACTATGCGGCCAACGTCGAATGGAAGACGGCGCACCGCCAGTTCCATGAAGCCCTGGTCTCCGCCTCGGGATCGCCGACGCTGCTCGCTGTGCGCAACTCGCTGTTCGACCGTGCCGAGCGCTATCGCAACCTGTCGGCCATGTACCGGCCGCGGCCCCGCGACAAGGCCGGCGAACACCGCGCGCTGATGCAGGCCGCGATCGGCCGCAATGCCGATCAGGCCTGCGATCTGATCGCCAGCCATATCCAGACCACGTCCGACAATGTCGCCAAATACGCCGCCGGCGTGATCAGCGCGACCTGATCGCCGGCGGCGGCGCGCGCCGGTACTTTCTCGCAAAACTGGACCGATACGCCTGTGAGCGGCAGATTCTTGTTGCGTCCGGCACGATTTTCGAAAATAGTCAGTTTTGACGAAATTCAATCCCTCAGCCCCTTACCACCGAGAAGGATACAAGTCGCATGCGGCTGCTCTCATTTCTGCACAAGGGCAAGGAGACTTGGGGCGTGGCGCTCGGCGACGGCGTCGTCGATCTCGGCAGCAAACTGCCGCACGCCACGTTGCAGGACTTCATCGCCAGCCCCGATTTCGAGAAGCGTGACAGCATCGTCGCCGGCCACGCGCCGGACCTGAAACTCGCCGACGTCAAATACCTTCCGGTGATCCCGCGCCCGGAAAAAATCGTGTGCGCCGTGCGCAACTATCTCGACCATCACAATGAGGCGGTTGCCTTCGGCATGCAGCGCGAGATCACGGCGTTTCCGCCGATCTTCCTGCGGGTCTGGCGCTCCCAGGTCGGCCATGACGCGCCGGTGGTCCGTCCCAAAGTGTCGACGCATCTGGATTGGGAGGGCGAGCTTGCCGTCATCATCGGCAAGGGCGGCCGCCATATCCCCGAGGCCGACGCCATGAACCATGTCGCCGGCTATTCGATCTACAACGATGTCAGCGTGCGCGACTATCAGCGGCACGCGCAGCAGATTGCGGCCGGCAAGAATTTCGTCGGCACCGGGCCGTTTGGCCCCTGGATGGTGACGACGGATGAATTGCCTGATCCGACCAAGCTGAAGCTCGAGACCCGCGTCAACGGCAACGTCGTCCAGAAGTCGGACACCTCGTTCCTGATCTTCTCGATCCCGCGGCTGATCAACTACGCCTCCGAGATCTTCGATCTTGTGCCGGGCGACGTCATCGCGACCGGCACGCCGGCCGGCGTCGGCTTCACCCGCAAGCCGCCGATGTTTCTGGTGCCGGGCGATGTCGTCGAGGTCGAGGTGGAGAAAATCGGCGTGCTGCGTAACCCTGTGATCGACGAGGCTGCACAGTGACGGTCTACGACATCAGGAAGACGCAGCTCTCCATAGAAGAAGTCTGGCACGAGCGCGGGCCGCGCCGCGCGCAGCCGCTACTGGTCGGCACCTCGCTCGCTGTCATCAACAATCCCTATGCCGGCCGCTTCGAGCCTGACCTGATGGGATTTCAGGCAGCCTTGCGCGATCTTGGCCGGCAACTGGCGCGGACGCTTTCCGAGCGGCTGGGCGGCACGGACGTCGTCGAAGCCTATGGCAAGGGCGCGATCGTCGGTGGCGACGGCGAGCTGGAGCATGGCGCGGTCTGGCACGAAGCGGGCGGAGCGGCGATCCGCGAGGTGATCTCGCAGGCCAAGGCGATCGTGCCGGCGGCCAAGACCGTCGGCGCGATCGGCACGCGGATCATGGTCCCGCTCGGCCACATCGAGGCGGCTTACGTGCGCAGCCATTTCGGCACCGCCGAGATGACGATCTGGGACGCGCCGCGGCGCGACGAGATCGTGTTCGGCCTCGTCATGGCCACCGGCGGGCGGACGCACGCGCGCATCGGCGGCCTCTCGGTAGACCAGATCTCGGTCCACGACGGGCAGCGGTAGCATTTAGAACTTCCGCACCAGGTCCGGCGTGATCTCGCTGAGCTTGCGGATGCCGAGCAGCGCGAGGTCGCGGTCGATCTCGGCTTTCAAGAGCGAGATCGCGCGCTGCACGCCGGCCTGGCCGCCGGCGATCGCGGCATAGAGGAACGGGCGGCCGATCCAGACGAAATGCGCACCTAACGCCAGCGCCTTGATCACATCGGTGCCGCGGCGGATGCCGCCATCGACCATGACCGTCATGCCCTTGGCCTCGGCGGCGATCTCTGGCAGCGTGCGCAGGCCTGACATCGTGAAGTCGAGCTGGCGGCCGCCATGGTTGGACAGCATGACGCCGTCGACGCCGCTCTCACGCGCGATGCGTGCATCCGCCGGCGAGACCAGGCCCTTGACCACGAGCTTGCCCTTCCATCGCTTGCGGATCATTTCGACATGCTTCCAGGCGAGCTGGTCGCGGGCGCCGATGTTGCGCATCAGGTTCTTCGCCAGCACCGGCGGGCCGCGCTGCGCATCCATGTTCTCGAAATGCGGCATGCCATGATTCATGATGGTGCGTGCCCAGGTGCCGAACAGCCAGTGCGGATGGGTCACCGTGTCCCAGAACACGCGCGGGGTGATCGCGAGCGGCACCTGAAAGCCGTTGCGGATGTTGTTCTCGCGGTTCGGCGGCACCGGCACGTCGGCGGTGACGACGAAGGTGTCGTAGCCGGCCGCGGCCACGCGATCGATCAGCGGCTCGATCCTTTCAGGGAGCCCGGCGAGATAGGCCTGATACCACGCGGCGTGGTTGGCGGCGCCCACGTCCTCCAGCGTGATCAGCGAGGAGGCGCTCAGAATCATCGGCACGTCCTCGGCTTTCGCGGCCTGCGTCAGCACGATGTCGCCGCGATAGGCCGCGAGCGCGGACGAGCCCATCGGCGGAATGCCGAACGGGGCGGCATAGGCCTTGCCGAACAAGGTCGTCGTCTGGTCGCGGCCGGAGACGTCGTTGAGCACGCGCGGCACGAAGCCGTATTCATCAAAGGCGTTGCGGTTGTCGCGCAGCGCAGCGTCGGTCTCGGCGCCGCCGGAAATATAGCCGTAGAGGAATTTTGGAATCCGCCGCCGCGCCGTCGCCTCGAAATCGTCGAGCGCGAGATATTTTTGCAAATGCCGCGGCACCGCGCTTTCGGGCCGGGTCACGGTCGCGGGCGGCGCAGTCAGGCTGGCGGATTTGTCGAGCACGTCGGCGTTCCATCTTGTTGATTGTTATGCGGCAGAGCTCAGCGGCGGCGGGGCGGGGCGGCAGGTGCGGGGCCAGACTTGTTGATGGCGGCAGAGACCTCGCCGAGCATCTTTCGCGCGTCGGCGAGCACCTGTCCGGATTTCTTGTCGAAGCTTTCGATCAGTTCGCGCATCGAGATCACGGTCGGCAGCAATTCGCCGCCATATTTGTCGCTGGCGAGACGACCGAGAAAATCCTTGGTCTTGTCCATCGCGCCGTCGACGGCGGCAACGCCGGATTCGGCTGTTGCGATGACGGAGGAGATCTTCTCGCCATTGTCCGACAGCGAGGCGGTGAAGCTCTCGAAATTCCGCAGCGTATCCTTGATCCCGACTTCATTGTCGGCGATCACGCGGTCGACGTTGCGCAGCGCGGCGCGGATCTTCTCCTGGGTGTTGAGCGTGCCCTCGCGGTCGGCGGTCAGTTCGGGAATGCCGTCGGCGCCCTTGGGCGGCGGCGGCGCCTCGTCCGAGCCGCCGGTGAAGGAGATCGCGGCGATGCCGGTGAGGCCCTGGAACTCGAGGCCGACCTGGGTGTCGCTTCTGACCGGCGTGCTGCCGTCGATCATCGTGAGCGCGACCACGCGGCGCGGATGGTCGAGCTTCAGCGACACCACCTCGCCGACCCGGATGCCGGCGAAATTCACGCTGCCGCCCTTGCGCAGGCCCGATGCCGAACCTTCGAAGACCACGCGGAACGGCACCTTCTGCTTGATCCCGGCGAGCTTCTGGTAGCTCAGCCACGCCCCGAGCGACCCGGCGATCAGGGCCAGGGTCAAAGTGCCGATCATCAGATTGCTGGCGCGAACCTTCATCGAACTTTCCGAACCGGGCTCAAGAAATAGCGGATTTGCCGAGCCGAGTCACCGCGTGCGGTCCTCAACCTCTCCCCGCTTGCGGAGAGAGGTCGAAATTTGCGAGGAGCGCGAATTTCGGGTGAGGGGGTACAGGTCTCACATAGTTTGCGGCTCGTGGAGAGAGCCCCTCACCCTAACCCTCTCCCCCGCGAAGGGCGGGGAGAGGGAACGCTACCTCGCCCGCGGCAGGGAGAAAATCAAAACGTCAGGCCGCCGGCTTCCGCGACGCTACGAACACCCCGGTCAGCACCAGCGCAAATCCGATGAAGTGAAACACCTGCGGATGCTCGCCGAGGAAGACGATGGACATGATGGTTCCGAACACCGGCACCACGTGGAAGAACGGCGCGGCGCGGTTGGCGCCGATCAGCTGGACGCCGCGGTTGAAGCAGAGATAGGCGAGCGTCGAGGGAAACAGCGCGACATAGGCGAGGGAGAGCAGGTTCGCCGCATTGATCTGCATCAGCGGCCGCGCGAAAAATTCCCAGATCAGCAGCGGGATCAGGCAGGCCGCGCCCGCGCCGAAGGTGAAGGCGACGAACGACAGCGCATGGATCGCCGGCCGCTTCAGCGACAGCACCGAATAGAGCCCGAAGATCACGAGCGCCACGAGGAAGATCAGGTCGCCGCGGTTGAACTCGATATTGGAAAGCTTGGTAAGGTCGCCATGCATCAGGATGATCACGACGCCGGCCATCGACAATAGAATGCCCGCGGCCTGCGCCAGCGTCAGCCGCACGCCGAGTAGCAGCAGCGACCACACCGCGACCACCAGCGGGCCGGCCGACTGCAACAGCAGCGTGTTCAGCGCCTGGGTATGTTCGAGCGCCCAATATTGCAGCGTGTTGAAGGCGCCGATGCCCGTGATGGAGAGCACGACCATGATGCCGAGCCGGCCCCGGATCGCCTCCCAGTCGCGCCTGAGGTGCTTCAAGGCAAACGGCAGGATGACCAGGAAGGCGAGCGACCACCGCAGGAACGACAGCGTCACCGGCGGGATATGGCCTGCGGCGAGCCGCCCGACGATCGCGTTGCCGGCCCAGCACAGCGCAGTGATGCTGAGCAGCAGATAGGGCTGGTTGGCGAGCCAGTTCCCGGATGCTGCGGATGAAATCTGTTCGGAAGCCGACATTCGAGAACAAGGCCCGGTTCATGACACCGCGGCCCGCCCGGCGGGCATCGCCGGGCCGGAAATGTGGCCCGGCCCTTGTCACAGACACGGATTTGCCCCGCGCATCAATGGTGCCGGATGCATCCCGACCATGCAGGCAGCTCCATTTGTTTCTGCACGGTATTTGGGGTTGCCAAGAGGTCGGCGGGTATGCAATCAAAAGACGATTGATTCATGCGACCCAACCTTTGTTTGATTTTGAGGGGTCACATGCGATTATTTCCGGACTATTTGATTAGCGAAAGTTCGTTCGATCGTCGGGACCAGGGATTGAGGGCGATCGCCTTGGCGCGGCTTACCCCTGATCCGTGAGGTCGAATTCTACAGATGATGGGCATTCCCTTGAAAAAGCCGACACCGGCCGAAGAAGCCGAAGCCGAAACGCGTCACCAGTTTGCCATTCGAGCGAACTCGATTCTGGCATTCATCGAGTGTGATGAGGAGCAGCGCCCGAAACTGCGCGAGGCGATCATCGAGGCGATGCTATGGGCGCAGACGCAACCGAAACTTACCAAATAGGGCTCAAAGAGGAGGCTTGTCTCAGCCGTTCATGCGACGAGCGACCGCGCGATCGCGCCCGCGGCTTTCAATGCGTCGTTCGGATCGAGCTCGACCTGCAGGCCGCGCTGGCCGCCGTTGAGGAACACGCTGGCATGACCGAGCGCGGCTTCCTCGATCGCGACCGGCACGCGCTTCTTCTGCCCGAACGGCGAGATGCCGCCGACATGGTAGCCGGTCAGCCGTTCGGCGTCGGCCGGCCGCATCATCTTTGCCGTCTTGGCGCCGAACGCGGCGGCGAGCTTTTTCATGCTGACCTCGCAATCCGACGGCACCATGGCGCAGACCGGCTTGCCGTCGGCCTCGGCCATCAGCGTCTTGAGCACGCGCTGTGGCGGCACGTCGAGCGCCTGTGCCGCCTGCAGCCCGATGCTGCTCGCATCCGGATCGTAGTTGTAGGCATGCACGGTGAATTTCACACCCAGTCTTTCCAGCGCCTGGGTCGCACGGGTGGTTTTCGACATGGCCTTTCCGTCATTGCTCCTGCTCTCTTATCCCGGACGGGGCGCAGCCTAGGCGATGCGTAGCATCGTCCGGCAACGCTGCTCCGCAGAGCCGGGACCCATCATCGCGTGTCGGCGCGATAGGTCTCGGCTCAGCAGCGCACCGCAAGAGCGGTGCGCTGCGTCCGGGGCACGCAAACCACCCCGTCATATTAATATTCTGTCATCCCAAGTGCTCTGGGAGCTCTCAAATATTATGGGTATATCAATGGGTTGGAGCGGTTCTAAGGCCCCCATAAAGCCGCCTTCTTGCTTGCCTAGATCACCTGCTTCCTTTATCCGGTGGGGCGCCCTGCATCGAACGGCCCCGGCCGTGATTTTGGCTGGGCGAGACAGAAGCATGGTCCGGACAGTTGGAGTGCCGGTTTTCCGGTGAAGTCATGCTGGAACCAAGAGATTTGCAGGGAAAACCATAGATATGGCCAATGTTGTCGTCGTCGGCGCCCAGTGGGGCGACGAAGGGAAGGGCAAGATCGTCGACTGGTTGTCGGAGCAGGCCGATATCGTCGTGCGCTTCCAGGGCGGCCATAATGCCGGCCATACGCTCGTCATCAATGGTGAGACCTACAAGCTGGCGCTGCTGCCCTCCGGCGTGCTGCGGCCGTCCAAGCTGGCCGTGATCGGCAATGGTGTCGTGTTCGATCCCCAGGCCTTCCTCGACGAGGTCGCGCGGCTGAAGGGGCAGGGCGTCGCCGTCGGCCCGGACAATTTGCGCATCGCCGAGAATGTGACGCTGATCCTGCCGCTGCACCGCGATCTCGACGCGCTGCGGGAATCCTCGAATGCTGTCACCGCGATCGGCACCACGCGCCGCGGCATCGGCCCGGCCTATGAGGATAAGGCCGGCCGCCGCGCCATCCGTTTGATGGACCTCGCCGACCTCGACACCCTGCCGCACAAGATCGACCGCCTGCTGGCGCATCACAACGCGCTGCGCCGTGGCCTCAATCTGGAAGAGATCGACGGCAAGGAAATCCTGAACGAACTCACCGCGCTGGCGCCAAAGCTACTGCCCTATGCGGAGACGGTGTGGCGGCTGCTCGACGCCAAGCGGCGCGAGGGCAAGCGGATGCTGTTCGAAGGCGCGCAGGGCGCGCTGCTCGACGTCGACCACGGCACCTATCCCTACGTCACCTCATCCAACACGGTGGCGGCGCAGGCGGCTACCGGTTCCGGCCTCGGCCCCAGCGCCGTCGGGTATGTGCTCGGCATCTGCAAGGCCTACACGACCCGCGTCGGCCAAGGCCCGTTCCCGACCGAGCTCAACGATGAGATCGGCGAGGAGATCGGTCGCCGCGGCAAGGAGTTCGGCGTCAACACCGGCCGCAAGCGCCGCTGCGGCTGGTTCGATGCGGTGCTGGTGCGGCAGACGGTCCGCACCTGCGGCATCAACGGCCTGGCGCTGACCAAGCTCGACATTCTCGATGGCTTCGACACCATCGAGGTCTGCACCGGCTATATGCTCGACGGCAAGGAGATCGACCATCTGCCGGCGGGCGAGGGCGCCCAGGCCCGGGTGGTGCCGATCTATGAGACGATCGAAGGCTGGAAGGAGCCGACCGCCAATGCCCGCTCTTGGGCGGATCTGCCGGCCCAGGCCATTAAATATGTGCGCCGGGTCGAGGAACTCGTGGGTTGCCCCATTGCATTGCTTTCCACCAGCCCCGAACGCGAGGATACTATCCTGGTGCAGAACCCGTTCGAGGCTTAACGGGATGTTGCGGCCGCTCCAGCAGTATTGATGAGAAATGGCTGATTATTACCCGCTGATCGCACGCGCTATTGCCGGCCTGGATCCCAATGCTCCAGGCGAGAGCCGCCGCGCGCTCTATGAGCGGGCCCGCACCGCGCTGATCGCGCAGTTGCGCAGCGTTCAACCGCCGCTCTCCGAATCGGAGATCACCCGCGAGCGGCTGTCGCTGGAAGAAGCCGTGCGCAAGGTCGAATCGGAAGCAGCCCAGCGCGCCCGCGAAGCCTCGCGTCCGGGCGGTGCCCCCCGGTCGGGTGACAATTTCCGCCGCGCCAACGCCCGTCCGCCGGAGGACGGGGCCGCGCCGCCACCGCCGGGCGCTCCGCGCCCGCGTCCGCCGCAGGGTCCTGCGCGCGAGGGCCGTCCACCGCTTGGCCAGGAGGAGCCGCGTCCGCCGCGCAATCTGCGTCCCGATGCGCCGCCCAACGGAGCGCCGCGCCCGCAGGCGCCGCCGATTCCGATGCAGGATGCCGGCCTGCCGCCACCGCCGCCGCGCGGGGCCGGTCCCCGCCGCGGTCCGGACACCAATGGCGGTCCACCGACGCCGCCGCAGCCGCCGGGCATGCGCGGCTTCCGCGACATCGCCGCCGACGCCGACGATCTCGGCCGCGCCGCCGCGCAGGCCAATCGCGCCGCGCGAAAGACCTATGCCAACGTGCCGTCGCCCTCGCCGGAGTTCGACCGGCTCGAGCCGAGCATGGAGAACCGCGGCGCCGATCCAGAGGCGCCGTATTCGTACGACGAGCAGTTGGCGGAGGCCGACCGCTATCCGCCACCGCCGCTGCGCGACCGCCCGCGGCTCTCGCAGGATCGCGATCGCGAGCCGCCGAAGAAGCGCGCGCGCACCGGCGCCGTGTTTCCGTTCAAGAGCGCGATCGCCGTCGGCATCGTGCTGATCCTGGTCGGCGCCGGCATCCTGTGGGGCAAGTCGGTGGTGTCTGCCTTCAGCGGCCTGTTCAAATCGTCGCAAGTGGCGGAAGCGCCGAAGGATCCGGCCGCGCCGCAGTCGCGCCCGAAGATTCCCGATCGTGTCGGCCAGCCCGCGCCGGGCGAGAACGTCGCGCCGGTGGCGCAGCGCGTCGTGCTCTATGACGAGGACCCGTCCGATCCCAAGGGCAAGCAGTATGTCGGCTCGGTGATCTGGCGCACCGAACCGATCAAGGCGAGCGGCAACCAGAAGCCTGACGTTGCCGTGCGGGCCGACATCGAGATTCCCGACCGCAAGTTCAAGATGACGATGTCGTTCCGCCGCAATACCGACTCCTCGCTGCCGGCGAGTCACACCGCGGAACTGACCTTCATCCTGCCGCAGGATTTCACCGGCGGCGGCGTCGGCAACGTGCCGGGCATCCTGATGAAGTCGAACGAGCAGGCGCGCGGCACGCCGCTGGCCGGCCTTGCCGTCAAGGTCACCGACGGCTTCTTCCTGGTCGGCCTCTCCAACGTCGATTCCGACCGCTCGCGCAATTTGCAGCTCCTGAAGGAGCGCTCCTGGTTCGACGTGCCGTTGGTCTATGTCAACCAGCGCCGCGCCATCATCGCGATCGAAAAGGGCTCGCCGGGCGAGCGCGCCTTCAACGACGCCTTTGCGGCCTGGGGCGAATAGCTAAAGCGAAGCACGCCGGAAGCGTCTTGGAAGAAAAGCGGCCCCGGCAGCGCTCATCCCGCCGCCAAAGCCGTTCTGGTTTCGTGATCGCGTGAAGGCGTTACTCGTCGGCTGTTGCTGCGGCGCGCCGCCGGGCAGTGTGCTCGCGGTCCATCACGGCGCGGCAACCCGCGCTGACATGCGCGCGGTTCCTGGCCATGCAGGCGGTGATTCGCTGGATGTTGGGGACCTCATGGCCGCATAGCCGCATCGCGTCGCCGGTGCACATCTGCTGTGCCTCCGACGAGAAGGCGAGGCTCGGGCTTATGGAAAGCGCCATTGCCGCAGTGGCGAAGGCGAAGAGAGCTGCGATCTTGCTTGTTCGACAGGACAACATTTGACCGGTTCCCCAAAAAGTTGCGCGCGGCGCCAGGGCCGCTGTTCATTTCATTGGGGGCGCTGCAGGCGGCTTGCGCTGCCGCACGCGTCATCCTTCACGCGGAATGTCACCCGCGTGTGGTTGCTCGAATCGATCGGTGTCCGAATCAAAAGTGCTGCGCCGCCCCGCGTGAATTATGCGCCAACGCTGTGAAGCTGCAATGCTCGCGTCAACACTTCCCTGGACTGTTGCGAGCGCGCCACGAATATGAGTCCACCGGGCGGGACGGCGAGAGTCTTTCCCGCGCCGCAATGTCATTCGCGGATGCCGCTGCCGAAGCGGCGCAACGCCGGGTCGCCTAATCGGAGGAGGCATCCGGTTCGGGCGAGCCGCCTGGCACGCCGTGCGGCGCCGCAAAACTCAGTAAAAATGCGGAAAATCCGGGGTCCGGAACAACCACCCGTTAGGGAAGGCTGGGTACGATCAGCGGCTGTTGCTCGCACCCGCCTCATTGCTTTCGTGGAAGTAAAAGGCTTGCCGAAACCGGCCCGTCGAATGGCACTCGAATGCGCGTTGATGCCGATGGATCCCCTGACATGCCGGCCATCCGCACGGTGGCGAGGGCGGTGATGCGGCGCGCCGGAACGATCCGGCCGGAGGCGGCATAGCCATGGCTGCCGCAACGAGCCTGCGCGAGGAGCTGAACGGCGCCGAGAAGGGCGGGCCGGAGCACGACGCCCAGGTTTTCGGCGAAGTGACGGACCTGTTCCTGTCGAACTTCGACCGGCTCAGCGAATCCCAGATCGCGGCCGTCGACGGCGTCCTCGCCCAGCTGATCGCGCGGGTGGCGGCGGAAAGCCTGATCGAGCTCAGCGAAGAGTTGGCGACGATCGAGCAGGCGCCGCGCCAGACCGTCCGCAACCTTGCCTTTCACGACGACGTCCAGGTCGCCGGGCCCGTGCTCAGGCACTCCGTCTGCCTGTCTGACCAGGACCTGCTTGAGATCGCCCGCAGCCGCAGCCAGCAGCATCGGCTCGCGATCTCCGACCGCAAGGCGTTGAACGAGGCGCTGACCGACGCCTTGATGCGGTTTGGCGACGTTAACGTCTCCAACGCGCTGGCCCGCAACGCCGGCGCGCGCTTCTCCGAATGCGGTTACGCGACGCTGGTCGGCCGCGCGGAGCGCGACGAGGCGCTTGCCGAGAAGCTCGGCCTTCGCCTGGATATTCCCGGCAACCTGCTGCGCGAGCTGATCGGCAAGGTGGCCGACGTGGTCCGCGCCCGCTTCCTGACGGCCTCGCGGCCGGTCGCGCGGAAGAAGGCTCCGGGCGCTGCGGCGGCGGCCGCACCGGCAGCCGCGCCCCGCAAGGCGATCGACTACACCAAGGCGTATAACGAGGTCGTCGCGCTCAACCGCACCGGCAAGCTCAACGATTCCACCGTGAACCGGTTCGCGGTGCGCGGCGAATATGACCTCGTGGTCGCCGCCCTTGCCCTGAAGGCCGACGTCAAGGTCGAAGCGATCGAGCCGTTCCTCGAGCCCGAGCGGGTCTATGGCCTGATCGTTGCCTGCAAGGCGGCGCGGCTGAGCTGGTCGACAACCACGATGATCGTCCGCATGCGGCCCAACTGCCCGCCATCCACCGACCGCGAGCTCGAGCAATGCGTGGCGATCTATGAATCGCTGCTGCTGTCGGTTGCGCAATGGACCATCCGCTTCGGCTCGGACCGGATTCTCGGAAAGAAGAGCGAGCCCGTTCCGGCCGTTGCGGTTTCCGGAAAGAGATAGGCCAATCCCTCACGTTCCGCGTCGTCATGGCTGGGACGAGCCCGCCATGACGAGATTATGGACGCCGCTTGCCCAACTCACGCCGGTACGACCTCGTCGGCGCGGCGGCGCGCCAGCGCTGCGTAGCAGCGCAGATACTCTTCAGCCATCCGCTTTGAGGTGAAGCGCTTCTCGAACTGCGCACGCACTTTCTTGCGGTCGAGTTCGGGAAGCCGTTTGATCGCCGCGATGGCCTCGGCCTCGTCGGCAACGACAAAGCCGGTGATGCCGTCGTCGACGACTTCAGGCACCGAGCCTGATCTGAAGGCGATGACGGGCGTGCCGCACGCCATCGCCTCGATCATGACGAGGCCGAACGGTTCCGGCCAGTCGATCGGAAACAGCAGCGCCGCGGCACCAGCGAGAAACTGCCACTTCGTCGCGTCATTGACCTCGCCGCTGAGCTGGACCTGTTTGCCGTCGATCTGCGGCTCGAGCTGCTCCTTGAAATAGCCCCGTTCGCCGCGCGGCACTTTTGCGGCGATACGCAGCGGCATCTTCGCAGCACGCGCGATCCGGATCGCTTCCTCCGGTCCTTTCTCCTTTGTCAACCGGCCGAGAAAGGCGAGATAGGAGCCGGCCTCGAACGACGGCCGGAACAGGTCGGCCGGCAAGCCATGATAGATGGTGCCGATCCACCTGGCTTCGCTCAAGGGAACGCGCTGGTTATCCGATATCGACACGAAAGGCGCCTCGGGAAAGCGCCTGACGACGTCGGGAAAGCCCGGTAAATCCATGCGGCCATGGCAGGTGGTCAAAAACGGCACGCCGAGCCTAGTGAACAGCGGCAGATGCAGCCAATCGATATGGGCGTGAATGACGTCGAACTCGCTGGCGTGCTGCGCGACCGCCTCCAGCAGCGCCGCCTGCGTCACCAGAGGGTCCGTCTTCGGTCGTCCAAGCCGGAGCGCCCGCGGCCAAACTGCGTGAAGCCGGGCTGATGTCCCGGAATCTCCGCTGGCGAACAGTGTCACCTCGTGCCCGAGGCGCACCAGCTCATCGACCAGCCACGCAACCACCCGCTCGGTACCGCCGTAGAGCCTGGGCGGAACGCTTTCCATCAACGGCGCCATCTGGGCAATTCGCATCGGCTTCGCACCGTCCACAAGCATACAATCAGGCCACCGGCCGCTCGTATCTGGCCAAGAGGTCGAGCCAGTCCTCTAACAGCCGGCTCATCAGAAAGTTCTGCCGCACGCTTTCCCTGGCGCGCGAGCCGATCTGCTGCCGGAGCTTTGCATCCTTCAGGAGCTGAACAATTCTGTCAGCGGCCTCGTCGGGCGTAGCAACCAGGAATCCGTTCCAGCCATCCTTGATCTGGTGGCGGATGCCGCCGACGTTGCCGCCGATCACGGCGGCGCCTTTCCACATCGCCTCGGTGACGGTCAGGCCAAAACCTTCGCGCAGCGACTTCTGCAGCACGACGGCGGCGGCGCGCTGCAGCGCGTTCACCAGTGTCGGATCGTCGACGCTAAGGATGACGATGCCTTCGTCGGCAGCGCTCTGGATCTGTTCCAGGATCTTGCCGCCTTCCGGATCGTCGGATGCGTTGTTGCCGACCAGCACGAGCGTGCAATCGACCTGCTGCCTTGCCTTGCGGAACGCCTCGATGACACCCATCGGGTCCTTCCAGCGGTCGAACCGCGAAATTTGCGTCACCAGCGGACGATCGTTCGGTATCTTGTAGTTGCCGAGAAATTCACTGATCTCGTGCGCCGACAGTTCGCGGTTCTTCGCCGCAAACGGATCGATCGCCGGCGTGACGAAGTTCTGGTCGACCGGAAGAGGCTGTCCGTATTCGGAAAGCGAGAAGATCGCCGCGTCATACTGCTCGATGAAGCGGCGCAAATAAGCCCATACCGGCGGGTAGGGCGAGGAAAGATCAACATGGCATTGCCACAGCCACGGCATGTCGCGATCAGGAAAATGCGCGATCAGCGGCAGCGGTTGCGGATCATGCACGATGACGGCGTCGCAATCCTCCAGATGAAGCCGGGTGGCGTTTTCGAACACGACCTGTTCGTAGATCGTCCTCTCGGCGTCGGAGAAATCGACGCTCTCGCCCTGCAACGTATTATGCAGCTTCTTGGTGCAGCCGAAAAAGCCCGGCGTTCCCTGAATCAAATGCCAGTCGGTTTCGATGCCGCTCGCGTTCATCATCAGCGTGAGCGGCGTCAGCAGTTCGGTGACGCCGCCGCCATAGAACGTCGAACTGACGTGGGCGACGCGCATCGTGCGCACCCGCTTCGCTTTCGCAGCGATGCGCTCGACCGCCGCCGCACCGATCAGCGGCTCGTATTGTTCGAGCGTATGTAGCCCGAGAGTGGATCGTTCCACGGCAGGAGCAAGCATGGACATCGAGGTCACCTTTTGCGTCGCGGCAAATGCCGCTTCCATGGCCCCGATAGCTCTTGGGCCATGCCAGTTTTTCCCGTCAGCGATAAGTCCGGAGACGTACGGAAGTTGCCTCGCCTCAGCGTCGGATAAGCCTAAGAATGCTTAATCTTGCTGAACGACCGTTCATGGACCTCGACGCGATCCAATGTAGATGCGGACTGCGGGCTCGTCGCCGAGGGGCGATAAATTTACCGATAAATTTACTTGGCCCCGGCGCTGCTGTATTGGAGGGAGCAGCGTCAGGAGGCAGTTCCATGAAACGCTATCTGATCTTCGGAGCGATCGGCCCGTTCGTCGCCGGGTTCCTGATGCTGCTCGCGACCACGGTGGCTTCGGGCTACTGGACGGAGACCAACTGGACCGAAATCAGCAAATTCCTCGGCGCGTTCTTCAAGACGCTGCAATACAGCTACCTGTTCGGCATCGTGCCGGCGCTGATGGTCGGCGCCATCGACGACATTCTCTGTCACGTCAAGCGCATTAACCCTGTCGTGCGGACCGTAATTATCGCCGCTATCGGCTTTGTCGCGTCCTCCTTGCTCTATGGCTCGCGCGGGCCAGATACCGGCGCGATGCAGTTCGTGCTCTACGGCCTCGTCGGCATGGTGCCGGCGACGATGTCGTCATGGCTGGCGCACAAATACGCCGACGAGCCGCAGGCCGTGCATTCGACGTGAGCGTCCGCTGGCACGCGGCTTGGCGTTCCTTTTCGCCGGAACTGCAAATAGCCGCGGGCGTCAGGAATTTCCTGACCCATGGCCGTCCATATGATGCTTGGCACAGCCAGAGTGAGCTGGTCCGATCGGAGAATTCAGCGCAAGGGAGCATCGCGTTGTCTGTTATTGCCGGCAAGAAAATATGCGCGTGGCTGTGATCGCCGAGTTGGGGAGCAGGCTTTCGTCGGCTTCGAGCCGGCCGAAGGAGGGCGTCTGGCTTTTCACGGCCCTCGTCCTCACGGCCGCCATTCCAGTCCTGCTTCTCGGGGGATGGATGGCCTATATCACCGCCGATCAGGAGCGCAGCTACGCCCGCGAGGCCGCAACACAGGCATTGACGCAGGTCGCACACCGGATTGAGGGCGAGATCTCCCACGAAGTACAGGTGGCCGAAACCCTCGCGAGTTCGGCCGCACTCGATCGCGATGGTTTGCAGGATTTCTACCTTGAGGCTACGCGTATCGTGGCGGCCCGTCCGTTATGGGAGACTGCGGCGCTGACCAAGCCTGACAAGGAGCAGGTCCTGAACGTGCTCCGGCCGCTCGGCACGCCGCTCGGTCCGGTAACCGACACTGAAAGCTTCAACGCCGTTCTTCGTGCACGAAAGCCGGTTCTCGGCGGCCTCGGTCCCTACCAGGCGGCGATCGGAAAGCAGCTGGTATCGCTGCGTGTTCCCGTTATCAGGGATGGTGAGCTCCGCTATATCCTGACGATCGGCCTGTTGCCCGACCAGATCGGTACCATTCTCGCGCAGGCGGGATTGCCCGCCGGATGGGCCGGCACGGTCATTGACGCCAATGAAAAGATCGTTGCGCGCACGCCCGATACGAGGGCTGTCAGGTCAGCAACGACGACCCCTGCCGTACAGGAAGCCATGGCGCGCAACGGCTCGAACTCGCCGCGAGCGCAGACGCGCGAGGGGGTCGACGTTGAAACCGTTCACCGCACGCTGGCCGGCACCGACGGCTGGTCGGTTCATGTCGGCGTGCCGGTCTCCGAATTGAACGCGCCCGTCTCCCGCTCGTTGCGGCTGTTGTTCGGCGGTACGGCAGTGAGCGTCGGCCTTGCCATTGCACTCGGGTTGGTGATCGGCCGCGAGATCGCCCAGCGGCGGCGCATGGAGGCGCTGCAGTCGGCGGCGGCGCTGCTGGACAGCGAAAAGCGCGGCGCACTCGCGATTGATGCGGCCGAGCTCGGCACATGGCGGTGGGACCTCTCGGCAAACGAATTCAGCGGCTGCAGCCGGTTCTGCGCGCTTCTCGGGCTAGCCGGAGCGCGGTCGGGGGAAACGCGCTGGTCCGCCGACAGGATTTTCGCACTGCTCCAACCACCACACCGCGCTGCGCTGACATCGTTTGCGACCGATTGCATTGAAAGCGGCCGGTCGAACAGCGTCGAGTTTCCGATTCAGTCGGACAATCGCGGTGAACATTGGTTGCGCGCAGCGGGAAGGGCCGAAGGTCCGCCCAACCGGCGACATGTGATTCACGGCGTGCTGGCCGACATCGATATTCTCAAGCGTGCAGAGGCAGAACGGTCGCATCTGCTTCGACGGCTTGCATCCGCGCAGGAAGAGGAGCAGCGCCGGATTTCACGGGAGCTGCATGACCAGATTGGGCAGACGGTGACCGGGCTGTCGCTTGGATTGAAAGCCCTGGAGCAGGGAATAGCCAAAGGCAGCCAGGACGACGCGATAACGGAGCAGGTACGCTGGCTGGAACAACTCGCCGGGCAGATCGGCCGCGACATTCATCGCACGGCTTCAGACCTGCGGCCGACGGCGATCGATGACCTCGGCATCTTCAGGGCAATCGAAGCCTACGTCGCCGAATGGCAGGAACGTTACGGCGTCCGGGCCGATATCCAGACCTTTGGGCGCGACGATGCGCTGCCTGTCGACGTCGCGGCGGTGTTGTACCGGCTGGTCCAGGAGGGGCTGACCAACGTCCTGAAGCATGCCTGCGCCGGCAAAGTGAGCATCGTGCTCGAGACGAAGCCGGACGGGCTGGCACTGGTTCTCGAGGACGATGGCGTCGGTTTCGAGCCGGAGACCGTGGGCCCGCTCGCGCGAGGCGCCGGCCGGACCCCGGGATTGGGTCTCTCAGGCATGAAGGAGCGCGTTGCCCTGCTCGGCGGCACGATCGCCATCGAGTCTTCGCGCGGAAAGGGAAGTACGATCTTTGTTCAGATCCCGCTGGGTGCGCCGGAGGCCGTCGCATGAGTCCCGTCCGCATTACACTTGTTGACGATCACCCCGTGGTGCTCGCCGGCATCCGCGCGCTGCTGCAGGATGCGCCTGAAGTCGAGCTTGTCGGGGAAGCCAGTACGGGCGCCACCGGGCTAAAGGCCATTTGCGATTCCTCGCCGGATATCGCAGTCATCGATCTTTCACTGCCCGACATCAGCGGGATGGAGCTGGCGCGCCAGGTCAGCCGGCAATGCCCTCGGGTAAAAATCATCGCCCTGACGGTTCACGAAGACCGCGCGTACATCAATCCCGTGCTTGAAGCGGGCGCGAGGGGATATTTGTTGAAGCGATCGGCCGGAGACGAGTTGCTGCGCGCCATACGGGCGGTCAACCAGGGTGACATCTATCTCGATCCTGCAATAGCCGAGAAGGCGGCGCTGAGCGCGCCGACCTTCGCCCTGTCGGAAGAGAGCAATGGCACCGAACTCAGCCGGCGCGAAGAGGACGTGCTCAAGCTCGTGGCGCAGGGGTTCAGCAACAAGCAGATTGCCGGGCAGCTCGACGTGAGCGTCAAGAGCGTGGAGACCTACAAGGCGCGGGCGTCCGAAAAGAAGGGGCTTCGCAGCCGCGCGGACATTGTTCGCTATGGTATCAGGCAGGGGTGGCTCGCCGCGCCGAACTGACATGCGCCAAGCGGCGCGTCAGGCTTAACCTGTCAGAACGATCCATCCAAAGACGCGTTGACGGTCAGGCTCGCGAGATGAGCTGCCCGGCGAATGCTGCGCGTGTCGCCCCGCTGATCACTATCCGGCAACGCAACAGGAGTGTTCTGATGAAGTCATGGAAAATCGTAACGTGCGCCCTCGTGCTTGGGACGTTGTCCCCGATCTCTGCGGCGCCGGCCGCGGCCGCGCCGATGATGGCCGCGGGGGCCGAACGGCTCTCCGGGTCGGGGCTGGTCAATGTGCAGTATCGCCGATGGCATCACCGGCATCACCATTACGGCTGGCGTCATCGTCACCATCACGGAGCAGGTGCGGCTGTGCTCGGCGGCCTTGCCGCCGGCGCCATCATTGGCGGAGCGATCGCCAACAGCCAGGCCCGGGCCAACGACGCGGTGGCCTATTGCGCGCAGCGCTACCGGTCCTACGATCCTGCATCCGGCACCTATCTCGGACATGACGGCAACCGCCACCCCTGCCCATGAAGGCGAACGCCGGCTGGGCCGCGGAATATTAGCCGCGGCCCGCATCGGCGTCCGGACGCCCGCTATTTGGTGGCGCCTGGCCCGGGGGCGATCTTCAGCTCGCCCATCGGCACGCAGCTCTTCTTGCGGCGTTGATTCCGCTGGGCGCCTTGCACCCTCAGAACCTTGCCTGCGGAACAGGAGCCGTCGTCAACATAGATCGTCGAGTATGGGTCCATCATCAATGGTTCATAGGAGTAGATCTTCTGGCCGAACGATGGCTGCGCCATAAGCACGGCCGCCAGCAGCGCTGCGAAGAAGCTTGCAATACTCCCGGGGCCCGGACGTCGGATGATCGTGGCCATATCATCGATCCCCTTGACGCCCATGCGCTGCTGCCGCTGGGCGGGGGTCTCGGGATTTGCCGTGGATGACATCCGTCACGGGGATGAGATGGCGAGCATAGGCTTCCTTGAGTTTTCCAATCATTTCGACGTTTTCGTCCGATGCATTCAAGCCAAAGCCATCGTCCTTGCGGGCCAAAAGGCCGTTGTCGCAAAGTCCCTCGAGCGCTCTTGCCGTTTCGGCTTCACCGGCGTAGATGCGCGCCGCGACCTTCGACACGCTCCAGCGCTTCTCCGGATTCGACCAGATCAGAAGCAGCGCTTCGATCTGGGCAACCGAAGCGATGTGCCTCACGATGAAATCCCTGATGTTGTCGGGGACGTGTTGCGTTGCCATGCCGTCGGTTGATGTTGCGGGTTGGAGCAATGCCGGATGCCTGGAGCCGCGATGCTCATATCATGAAGAGAACGAAATGATGCGCGCTGGGTCTATCCTCGGCCGGTGCGGTGCTCCGGCGTGTCGCCGGGAGGCGCGGTCTGCAGCGGATTTGTGGACTGCTCCAGTTCGAGCGTTGCTCGGGCGGCCTCGCGTTCGTACTCATCGACCAATACCTGAAGCTTGGCCGAAAACTTTGGATCGGCCGCGCCGATCGCCAGACGTTTGAAGAAAAAGGCCCGCTCGCGCAGTTGTTTGCTCCGGCGGTGTTGGAGCGGCTTGTCGTTCTTTGTATTCACCGCGCACCTCCCGGAAGCTACACGCCTTTTTCAGTCAATCGCCATCCTAAAGATCAACCCCGCGGAGGCCCGTCAGGAAAAACCTGTCAATTTGTTATCCGCACCGTTTACGGAGAGGAATTGGACGCCTTTTGGGCTGTTGGGACTTGGCGCGAGTCGTTGTTGCAGATCAGGCAAATGGCTCTCGACGTAAGCCTGCCGTTGACACCCACCCTTTCATAACGGTGCGGCGTCCGTTCAGAGCATGGTGCGCAATAGGCCAAAGGCCGTTTGCTGACTGCCTTGTTGATTAACATTTCGAGCCCCTGTCTTGCCGGCCATCCCCAATCGCCGTCCTCTAATTCTTGCCGATCGCCGCCGTCACGATCAGAAGCAGGCCGAGAATGCCGGCGGAAACGAGCGCGTCGACCCTCAGAGCCGCGGGAGGAACGCCCAGGCCGCAGTGGATGAAAACCGCCATCAGGAAGGCAGCCACGCTGGCGCTCGCAATGAACAAAATGAGCGCGACAGCCAGATCGAAGATCCCAGATTGTCGGCTCATCTTTTTTCACTCCTTGCTGACGATAAATTCGATCGTGACGAGGCCGCAGATAAGTGCGGCGCAGATCAGCGATTGCTCCCGAAGGGCCGTGGCAGGAACGCCAAGACCGTCATGCGCGATGTGTGCGAGCGCGTACGCCACGGGGGCCGCGCTCGCCATTGCAAGAGAAAATGTAACTGCGTGGTTGGCAAATCTTTTCACTTATCCTCACCTCGTGCTTCCACTGCCCGAAGACGCCCGCGATGACCATCTGCCCGTTTGCGCCCCCGTGCCCGGCGCAGGCATGCGGCATAATAGAATGGCGCCCGATCGGGAAATGTCAGGAAATCCCCGTCAGGGTAAAAGCCGTTATGCAGGATGGCCGGGATGCTCCCGCAACGCGCATGCCCTCTGATCTCGATGAGAACAACAGAACGCAAGCCTCGGGCAATTCATGTCGCGAGAACGTCGCCTCATATTCAGTTGTCATCGCCGCGAAGGCGGGGATCCAGTATTCCAGACACGGCAATGATCGAACCGATAAGCCGCGGCGTACTGGATCCTCCGCCTGACAGCGGTGGATGCGGCGACGTCTCCCGTGTCATTGCAAGTTACCCGGTCGGCGCGAAGCGCCGCCGAATGACAGGCTCCGGGAAGCAAATCCATCTACCCCCGAACCGAGACGTGGATTGTTTCGCTCGCAATCTCTTCAGGCGGGAAAGAGCGTTCCGTCTGAGATATCAAGGGCTCAGGGATGCATCATGATAATTTGACGCAACTTGCACCTTGTATTCGCGTTACCATGTGATGACCATGACAAACGACGATATTTATATGCCGCCGCGCGCGCGCAATGAGCAGTCCTCCCGCCGGCGGGCGGCCGGGCGTGGACCCGTCATCGACCAGGAGGGGCGCGAGATCCCCGAGCCGAACCTGCACAGCCAGTTCGAAGGGCTGCGGATCGATTTCGGTCATTCCACTGCCAACCCGTTCGGCAATCTGACGCGCGAGCAGCGGATCGCGCGGCTGGACGCCATCGCAAAGCTTCTCGACGTCGCCTTCATCGTGCCCGGCACCAATTTCCGCTACGGCATCGACGGGCTGATCGGGTTGATTCCCGTGGTCGGCGACATCATCACGACGGCGATTTCGCTGTGGATCGTGCGCGAAGCGCGCGCGCTGGGTGCGCCCTGGCACCTCACGGCGCGGATGCTCGCCAATGTCGCAGTTGACGGCGCGGTCGGCCTGGTGCCGGTGGCGGGCGACGCCTTCGACGTCATGTTCCGCGCCAACGTCCGCAACGTGCGCATGCTCAGGCGCTGGCTCGAACGGCAGCCGCGCCAATAAAAAGAAAAAACGCCTCCGGAAGATTTCCCGGAGGCGGGCTGCTTGACAGTTGGAGGCGTTAGGCCGCGTCGGCCTTGTCGTCGGTGCTGGCGGCCGGACGCGGACGGCGCGGCAGCGGGAAGGCTTCGCTTTCATAGAGCGAGCGGATGCCGCTCTGGTCGAAGCGGGCTTCCTCGACCTGGAGATAGGCGCCGTTCAGCGAATCCGCCGGCAACTCCTCGATCGCGAAGCGAACCGCTTCCGCCGCGGTGCCGAAACGCCGATAGGCAAACCCGGCACGCTTCTTCTTGCGGATCGCAGCGGGAAAGAGTTCGGCGGCGGTGTTGTAGCTGAAGGGACGCATGGTCGGTGACCTCAATCTTTTTCGGCTCTTGTTGGCGAGCAATGGGGATTGGATGACGGTGGGCCTTGAGAGGCGGCGCGCCGTGCACGTCATTTCAAGGCCCTAATATAAGCTTCTCTGACAGAAATGCGACCCCTGAAGTCCGCCATCGGGGGTGATGATGAATCCACGCATGGCTGCGTGGAACCAAAATTTAATCAAGTTTTTTCAATGGTTTATATGGCTCAAATCTTGCCGAGCAGAAGCAGGATCAGGAGCACGATCAAAATCACCCCGACCAGGCCCATGCCGGAATGGCCATAACCATAGCCATAGCCCCTGACGCGGCCGGAAAAGCCGCCCAGCAGGATTATGATCAGGATGATGACGAGTACCGTGCCAAGCGTCATGACGCGCTCCCCAGAGGCTGGCGGCGCGTGGCCCAGACGCGCCCACGGCCCGGATCAAAGCACATTCTGAAGCGGAAGTCGTTGGGTTGATCAGAGTGAGGCACTGTCGTTCCGGGGCGATGCGCAGCATCGAGCCCGCAATCTCGAGATTCCGCGGTGTGCAATTGCACAGCTGAGGTCTGGTCCTTTGGACCATCCCGGAATGACGACTACGCCGTCATTTCTTCGTCTCATCGATCGGCAGCACCTTGAGCGGCGTCGCATAGGGTTCGACGCGCAGCGAATCGCTGGCGATCAGGCCGATCTTGTGCAGAGGCGACTGTTCGAGATCGCCGCTGGTGGATTTGCGCACCGCGTATTGCCACACGCTCATCGAGCCCTTGGCGACCAGCGCCTTGGCGACGCCGCCGGCGTTCTGGCCCTCCATTTGGGCGAGCTCGGTCTCGCCGATCCCGATCACGATCTCGTCCTTGCTGGTGATGACCTTGAACAGGGAAACCTTGTCGGCGGCGAGGGCGGGCTGAATCACAAGGCTCTCCATGAGAAAGCTGGCTAGCCCGAGACCGAGCAACTGACGTTTCGAAATGCGCATGTTGAAATTCATCCTGTCTGCGCGCCGGAGGGGCGGAAAGCGTCCCAAAAACTAACCCCGCGCGACCAGCCCTTGGTCGCGCGGGGCGAAGACGAGGTTCGAGCGTTAGGCGAACTATTTCGGCTGCAGCTTGAGCGCCGCGGAATTGATGCAGTAGCGCAAGCCGGTCGGACCGGGCCCGTCATTGAAGACGTGGCCGAGATGGCCATTGCATTTCGAGCACAACACCTCGGTGCGGATCATGCCGTGGCTGAAATCGCGCTCCTCGTCGATATGGCTCTCCACGGCAGGGGTACTGAAGCTCGGCCAGCCGCAGCCGGAATCGAACTTGGCATCGGATTCGAACAGGGTCTGGCCGCAACCGGCGCAGGTATAGGTGCCCTTGCGGTGCTCGTGCTCATATTCGCCGGTGAAGGGCCGCTCGGTCGCCTTTTCGCGCAGCACGGCATACTGCATCGGCGTCAATTCCTTGCGCCACTCGGCCTCGCTCTTGACGACCTTGCCGGATGTTTTGGTGTCGGACATTTAGCCTCCTTAATCCGTCGCCTTAGTTGGTGGCCTTTGCGCTGCTCACCAGCGTCGGCTTTTCGATGTAGTTGTCCGCAAAAATCTTCTTCAGATTGTGGATCTTGGGAATGTCGTTGAAGACAATATAGGGTTGGTTCGGGTGCAGCGTCAGGTAGTCCTGGTGATAGTCTTCCGCCGGAAAGAACGCCTGCAGCGGGCCGACCTTGGTCACGATCGGCTGCTTGTAGACCTTGGCCGCGTTGAGCTGGGCGATATAAGCCTCCGCGACCTTTTTCTGCTCGTCATTGGCCGTAAAGATCGCCGAGCGATATTGCGTGCCGACGTCAGGGCCCTGGCGGTTCAACTGCGTCGGGTCGTGCACGACGGAGAAAAAGATCTGCAGGATCTTGCCGTAGCTGATCTTCTTCGGGTCGTACTTGATCTCGACCGCCTCGGCATGGCCTGTGGTGCCGGTGCCGATCATGGTGTAGTTCGCGGTCATCTTGCTGCCGCCCGAATAGCCGGACACCGCGTTGAGCACGCCGGCCGTGTGCTGGTAGACGCCCTGGACGCCCCAGAAGCAGCCGCCCGCGATCACCGCGGTCTGGATGCCGTCGGCGGCCTGAACGTCGACGGCCGGGGCCGGAATGACGACCGCTTCCTCCGCGGCACGCGACGGGCTGATGGCGACGGCGGCGAGGGCCAGCGCGCCGATGGCGGCGGCGCCGAGCGACAGGCGGCTGAGATGGCGAGGGGACATGGCTTCCTCTTTGGCAATGGTTGGGGGCAGTCTAGAGCGGGACCGGCGTTTCGCAATCGGCGCAATTCTGTCCGATGCCCAAGATACGGCGCGGGAGGGGGATTGTTACGGCGTGTGCCACACGAGTTCGTGAATAAAATGGCGCCCGTGCAAGGCCTTAAGGGGAGGGCGATCGGCCAGGCTTGACCGCTGCCGCCCTGTCTTTTCACAATGAACCGGGGGTCATCAGCCGCGACCAAAATCCATGTACCGGAGCGTTTCGCCGATGTTACGGGCCTTGTTGCTGGCTCTCGTCATGCTCGCCGCCGCAGGCCCTGTGCGGGCCGCGGGGGATATCGATACCTGCCGGAACTCCACCGCGGAACCCGCGGCGCGTCTTGTCGCGTGCGAAAGCGTGATCGCTGACGAAAGCATCACCGGCCCCTCCCGCGCCGCCGCTTTCTGGTATCGCGGCGACAGCCTGATGAAGAAGCGCGATTACGACGGCGCGATCGCGGCGTTCACCACCTCGCACGAGATCGCGCCGCAGAACGTCATGGTCATCAATGCGCGCGGCATCGCCTACAGCTACAAGGGCGACGACGAGCATGCGCTTGCCGATTACGACCTCTGCCTGCAGCTGCGTCCGACCTTCGGCAGCGCCTACAACAACCGCGGCCTGGTCTTCATGCGCCGGGGAGAGCTGCAGCGCGCGCTCGACGAGTTCAACCTGGCGGTCAAATATATCGGCAATGATCAGAGCCGCTATCTGCACCACTATAATCGGGGCCGCCTCCAGGGATTGATGAAACGATATGAGGAATCGCTCGCCGACTTCGCCGAGGCGCAAAGGGTCAATCCCGACGGCCCGCAAGTGCCAGGCTACCGGTGCCTCACCTATATCGGCATGGGCAGATTCGACGACGCGCTCACCGATTGCAATGCGGTGCTGGCGAAATCGCCGAACAATCTCTATGCGCTGACCAACCGCGCCAACGCCTATCTCGGCAAGGGCAATCTCGACGCTGCACTGAACGATTACAACCAGGTGCTCAAGGTCAATCCGAACTATGTTCGCGCCTATGTGGGCCGCGGCCAGCTGTATGAAAGGCGCCGCAACCTCGCCGCCGCGCGCACCGATTATCGCGCCGTGGCCAATGCCGTGGCGGCAAAGCGCGAGGACATCGACACCGCGCTGGCGCGCGGCGTTGCCAAGGAGCGGCTCGAGGCCTTGCTGGGCACCGCGACCCCGGCGCCGGCGAGCAAGGCGCCGCAGCCGACGGGCCCGCGCAAGGTCGCGCTGATCATCGGCAACGGCGCCTACAAGAACGTCGCGCCGCTGGATAATCCGCCGCGCGATGCCAAGCTGATCGCGTCGACTTTTCGCGAGCTCGGCTTTGCCACGGTGACACTGTCGTCCGACCTGACTCGCGACAAATTCTTCGCCGCCCTTCACGAATTCGGCCTGGAGTCCGAAAAGGCGGACTGGGCCGTGGTCTATTATGCCGGTCACGGCATGGAAATCGGCGGCGTGAACTATCTGATCCCGGTCGATGCCAGGCTGAAGGTCGACAGCGACGCGGAGACGCAGGCGGTGGCGCTCGAACAGGTGATCGCCTCTGTCGCCGGCGCGCGCAAGCTGCGGCTGGTGATGCTCGACGCCTGCCGCGATAATCCCTTTGAAAAGACCATGCAGCGGACGATCGCGCTGAAGCTGGTCAACCGCGGCTTTTCCAATATCGAGCCGGAAGCCGGCTTCATGGTGGTTTACGCCGCCAAGCACGGCGAGACCGCGCTGGACGGCAATTCCGTCAACAGCCCGTTCGCCACCGTGCTGGCGCGCGTCATCAAGGAGCCGAAGATCGAGGTTCGCAAGCTGTTCGACATCGTTCGCGACGACGTCTGGAAGGTGACCAACCGGACGCAGCAGCCGTTCACCTACGGCTCGTTGCCGGGCCGCGAGGATTTTTATTTCGTGGCGGAGAGGTAATATCCACCGTCATTCCGGGGCGATGCGAAGCGTCGAACCCGGAATCTCGAGATTCCGGGTCTGGTGCTCCGCACCATCCCGGAATGACGGTTACGCTTCACACCACCACGCTCAGCCGCTTCGCCGCCCGCGTGATCCCCGTGTAGAGCCACCTTGCGCGGCTGTCCTGGAACGCAAAGCTCTCGTCGAACAGCACCACGTCGTCCCATTGCGAGCCCTGCGACTTGTGCACGGTGAGCACATAGCCGTAGTCGAACTCGTCATAGGGCTTGCGCTGCTCCCACGGGATCGCCTCGATGCCGCCTTCGAAACAGTCGTGGCGCACCGAGACTTTTGTGACCTTGTGGCCGAACTCCTCGTCGGGCGAGAGCCGCATCGTCAGGATCTTTGATTTCGCCCGCGGCTGGGTGCGCGACTTCACGCGCCACAACCCGCCATTGAACAGGCCCTTCTTGCGGTTGTTGCGCAGGCAGACCAGCTTGTCGCCGGCAACCGGCAAGGGATCCTCGATGCTCTGTTTCTGGCGGATACGCATGTTGTAGGCGCGGCGGGTATTGTTGCGGCCGACCAGCACCTGGTCGGCGCCCATCACGCGCTCCGGATCGAGCTCGCTGCGCGACACCACCTCGCTCTCGCCATGGCGGCCGATCTCAAGCTCGCGGCCCTCGCGGATATCCATCGACATCCGCACGATCGGATCGTCCTGAGCCTGGCGATGCACTTCCGTCAGCATCGCGTCGGGCTCGCAATTGGTGAAGAAGCCGCCGCCCTGGATCGGCGGCAATTGCGCGGGATCGCCGAGCACGAGCAGCGGGCAGTCGAACGACATCAGGTCGCGGCCGAGCTCGGCATCGACCATCGAGCATTCGTCGATCACGATCAGCTTGGCCTTGGAGGCGGGCGCATCGTCCCACAGTTCAAAGCTCGGCTGCTCGACGCCGGATTCCTTGGCGCGATAGATCAGCGAGTGGATGGTGGAGGCGTTGTCGCATCCCTTGTTGCGCATCACCAGCGCGGCCTTGCCGGTGAATGCGGCAAACTTCACCTCGCCGTCGACGCCCTCGGCGATGTGCCGCGCCAGCGTGGTCTTGCCGGTGCCGGCATAGCCGAACAGGCGGAAGACCGGCGGCGTGCCGCCTCTGCCGGGCTTGGCCTTGAGCCAGTCGGCAACGGCCTTCAGCGCGGAATCCTGATGCGGCGTGAACGTAGTCATGGGTCCGGATGGAGAGGAGGCGGGCGTTGGGCCGCGACTCAATGGCAGCGTAAAGCTAACCATTCGCGCGTTCCATGCAAGCAGCTTCCGCGCCGCGGAATTGCGCTCGCGCGGCCAAGGCTGGACTTGCGCCTTGCGACGAATACACTGATTGAAAACAACAAGCAGTCCTTGGGAGGCGCGTCATGAAATTCGGCATCTTTTACGAGCTGCAACTGCCGCGTCCCTGGCAGGACTGCGACGAGCTCCGGCTCTACCAGAACGCGCTGACGCAGCTCGAGACTGCCGACCGGCTCGGCTATGACTACGCCTGGGTTGTGGAGCATCATTTCCTCGAGGAATACTCGCATTCGCCGGCGCCGGAATCGTTCCTCGCCGCCGCGAGCCAGCGCACCAAGCAGATCCGGCTCGGCCACGGCATTTTTCAGCTCACCACTAACCATCCGGCGCGCGTCGCCGAGCGCGTCGCGGTGCTTGATCTGCTCTCGAGCGGCCGCTGCGAATTCGGCATGGGCGAAAGCGCCTCCATCACGGAGCTGACGCCGTTCGGCCGCGACATGGAAACCAAGCGCGAGGTGTTCGAGGAAGCGGTGCAGGCGATCTTCCCGATGTTCACCAAGGTGGGCACCGAGCATCACGGCAAGTATTTCGATATCCCCCTGCGCAACGTGGTGCCGAAACCGGTGCAAAAGCCGCATCCGCCGCTCTGGATGGCGTGCTCGCAGCTGCCGACCATCGAGCGCGCCGGCGAGAACGGCTTTGGGGCGCTCGGCTTCCAGTTCGTCAGCGCCGACGCGGCGCACGCCTGGGTGCATGCCTATTACAACGCGATCACCAAGCGGCTGAAGAAGCTGGCCGACTACGAGATCAACCCGAACATGGCGCTGGTGTCGTTCTTCATGTGCGCCGAGACGGACGAGGAGGCGCGCCGACGCGCCGACGGCGCTACCTTCTTCCAGTTCGCGCTGCGCTATTACGGCCAATCGCAGAACCGCCAGCGTCCCGATCCCGGCACCGTCAACATGTGGGACGAATACAACAAGTGGAAGCGCGAGAATCCGGACGCGCAGGAGGCGGCGCTGCGCGGCGGCCTGATCGGCTCGCCGGAAACCATCCGTAAAAAGCTGCGGCGTTTCCGCACCTCGCATATCGACCAGGTGATCCTGCTCAACCAGGCCGGCAAGAACACCCACGAACATATCTGCGAGTCGCTCGAACTATTCGCCAAGGAGGTGATGCCGGAGTTTCAGAACGATCCCGAGCACGACGAATGGAAGAAGGGCGTGCTGAGCGGAGCAATCCAGCTCGAGGAGATCGACACCAAGGCGTTCGGTGACCGTTACGGCAAGCTGGCGGTCAATGTCGCGCCGGCGAAAGTGGCGGCGGGGTAGCGGGCGGCATGGCCGGCACGAGTCACCGTCGACCGAGCCGTCTCGTTGTGCCGATATGATTGTCGCTGCCCTTGCACGTCGTTTTCCGTGCGACGACAGCTGATTGTCTTGGGACGGAACCTCACGATTGCGTGCTGGAAAGAAATTCCCTGCACGCACTCCGCTCGTTGAAACAAACGCAGCGCTTCGCTTGGCCAACGCAGTGTACGCATCGTTATTTTTCGTAGCCGCTCGACAGCCCCATCGCATCGCACCATCATCCTGACATCGCTTGATCGCGCATGCCGCGATCGTCAGGAGAAACCGATGAAGCGTCGGGACTTTCTTAAACTGTCTGTGAGCGTCGCGGCTGCCGGCGCGCTTGTGCCGAGGGCGCGCGCAAATACGCCGTTGAAGGAAATTCGTATCGGTTACCAGAAGACGGGCGTGCTGGTCATCGCGCGTCAGCAGGCGATTTTGGAAAAAAAGTTTGCCGCCAGGCAAATCGGAATCAAGTGGATCGAGTTCACGTCGGGCCCGCCCTTGCTCGAAGCCATGAGCGCCGGAAGCGTAGACCTTGGTTCGGTCGGCGACACCCCGCCGATCTTCGCGCAGGCTGCAAATGCTAATGTTGTCTACGTTGCGGGATCGGCGATTACCAACGGGCAGGGCATCCTGGTTCCTGCCAATTCCAGCATTCAGACAATCGCCGATTTGAAGGGCAAGCGTATCGGCTTCACCAAGGGTAGCAGCGCGCACAATGTGGTGATTGCGACATTGGAAAAAGCCGGGCTGACGTGGAGCGATATCACTCCCGTCTATCTGACGCCGCCCGACGCGGTGCCGGCCTTCGCCAACGGCAGCATCGAGGCGTGGGCTGTTTGGGATCCCTATTTTGCGATCGGAGAAAAGCGCCAGAGTGGCCGCATTCTTGTCAATGCCCATGAGGTCGCCAAGACCAATTCGTTCTATCTCGCGAACAAGGATTTTGCGAACAGCCGTGGACGCGAAACGCGCGACGTGATCGACGGCCTTGCGGACGCGGCGCGCTGGGCCGAGGCCAATCGGGCTGAAGTCGCTGCCGCGCTCGCCGCTGTCACCGGCGTGCCGCCGGAAGTCCAGACGGTCGCAGCCAACCGGGCATCGTTCCTGATCGGACCGCTCACCGACGAGATCATAACGACGCAGCAGGCCGTCGCAGATCGGTTTCACAAGCTTGGCCTGATCCCGAAACCGGTCGTGGTGCGGGATGCGGTCTGGAGGTCGGTGCAAACCTGACCTGATCGCCGTCACTTCCTCATTTCATCTTTCAGGAGAACTGCATGCGTTGGTTTCAACGAATGATGGCGGCTGCCATCCTATCCGCGGTCACGGTCGCCGCAACTGTCGGCGCCTCCTACGGGCAGGACAAGGTGGTTCGCATCGGCTTCCAGAAATACGGCAAGCTGGTGCTGCTCAAGAGCAAAGACACACTGGAAGAGAAGCTGAAGGCCGAGGGCTACAAGGTGGTGTGGACCGAATTTCCGTCCGGCCCTCCGCTACTCGAAGCGCTCAATGTCGGCGCGATCGATTTCGGCAACACCGGCGAGGCGCCGCCGATCTTCGCGCAGGCCGCGGGTGCGCCGATCCAGTACGTCGCCTATGAGCCGCCAGCGCCGAAAGGCGAGGCGATCCTGGTGCCGAAGAACAGCAAGCTGAACGCGGTGGCCGACCTGAAGGGCAAGAAGGTCGCGCTGAACAAGGGCTCCAACGTTCACTATCTCCTCGTAAAGGCGCTGGAGAAGGCGGGCGTCAAATATTCCGAGATCGAACCGGTGTTTCTTGCGCCGGCCGACGCGCGCGCGGCGTTCGAACGCGGCGCGGTAGATGCCTGGGTGATCTGGGATCCGTTCCAGGCGGCAGCGGAGGCTGCGACCGGCGCGCGCACGCTGTCTGACGGCACCGGCATCGTCTCGAACTACCAGTTCTATTTCTCATCGAAGAAGTTCCTGGAAGGCGATCCGAAGATCGTCGACCTCGTGCTCGCTCAACTCGGCGAAGTCGACGACTGGGCCAAGGGCGACATCCATGCCGTCGCCGAGCAACTGGCGCCGGCGATCGGGCTTTCCGTTCCGGTCGTCGAAGTTGCACTTAAGCGGCAGTCCTACGGCATCAAGCCGATCACCGAAAGCGTGGTTGCCGACCAGCAGCAGGTCGCCGACACCTTCTTCGCGCTCGGCCTTATCCCCAAGCAAATCAAGATTTCTGACGTGGCCCGGAGGTCCGGATCGTGAGCACGCAACAGAACGCTAACATCCTCTGGTTCCTGCCGACCCACGGCGACGGCCGTTATCTCGGCACCACCATCGGCGGGCGCGAGGTGAACTTCAACTATCTGCGCCAGATCGCGCAAGCCGCCGATCAGCTCGGCTATTTCGGCGTGCTGCTGCCGACGGGGCGAAGCTGCGAGGACTCCTGGGTGGTCGCCTCGGCCGTGGCGCCGTGGACCGAACGGCTGCGCTATCTGGTGGCGGTGCGGCCCGGCCTGCAATCGCCGAGCGTTGCCGCGCGCATGACCGCAACGCTGGATCGCGTTTCAAACGGGCGGCTGCTGGTCAACGTCGTGACCGGCGGCGACCCGACCGAGAACAAGGGTGACGGCATATTCCTGCCGCATGACGAGCGCTACGCGGTGACGCGTGAGTTCCTCAACGTCTATAGCGATCTGCTCGCCGGCGAGACCGTGAACGTCGAGGGCAAGCACATCCGTATCGAGGATGGCCGTCTGCTGTTCCAGCCGGTGCAGTCGCCGCGGCCGCCGCTCTATTTCGGCGGATCGTCGGATGCGGGCATCGACGTCGCCGTCGACACCGTCGACAAATATCTGACCTGGGGCGAGCCGCCGGCGCAGGTCGCCGAGAAGGTCAACCGCGTGAAGGCCGTGGCCGCCGCGCGCGGCCGCAAGCTGTCGTTCGGCATCCGCCTGCATGTCATCGTGCGCCAGACCAATGCGGAGGCATGGAAGGCCGCCGATGAATTGATCCAGCACGTCACCGACGAGACGATCGCCTCGGCACAGAAAATCTTCTCGCGGATGGATTCGGTCGGCCAGCAGCGCATGGCGCAGCTTCATGGCGGCCGCCGCGACAAGCTTGAAATCAGCCCCAACCTCTGGGCCGGCGTCGGCCTGGTGCGCGGCGGCGCAGGCACCGCGCTGGTCGGCGATCCCCAAACGGTGGCGGCGCGGATCAGGGAATATCAGGATATCGGCATCGATACCTTCATCATGTCGGGTTACCCGCACCTGGAGGAAGCCTATCGGTTCGCCGAACTGGTGTTCCCGCTGCTGTCGTTGGCGCACAGCAACGTCACGCCGATCCGCGTCAACACCGGCCCGTTCGGCGAAACCATCGGCTATGAGTATCGGCCCCACAAACAAGCGTCGCAGTCATGAGCTTGATCGACAGTCTTCCCCGCACAGGCGCACCGAAATTGCCGAGGGTCGATGGTCTGATCCCGTGGATCGTGCCGCTCGCCATCATCCTGATCTGGCAGGTGGCCTGCGTCACCGGCTTCGTCGCGGCGCGGGTGCTGCCGGCGCCCACCGATGTGGCGCTGGCGGGATGGAAACTCCTGCAGTCAGGTGAGCTCGCGCGCAACATCTGGGTCAGCTTCTGGCGTGCCAGCGTTGGCTTCTTGATCGGCGGCAGCATCGGCTTCTCCTTCGGCCTCGCCAATGGCCTGTCGCAGCTTTCCAGCAAGCTGACCGATACGACGCTGCAGATGGCGCGCAACATTCCGCATCTGGCGCTGATTCCGCTGGTCATCCTGTGGTTCGGCATCGACGAGTCAGCGAAATTATTCCTCGTCGCGCTCGGCGTGTTCTTCCCGATCTATCTCAATACACTGCACGGCATCCGCACCGTCGATCCGCAATTGGTTGAGATGGGCCGCATCTACGGCATGACCGACGGAGAGTTGTTCCGCCGGGTGATTTTCCCCGGCGCGCTGCCGTCGATCTTCGTCGGCCTGCGCTTCGCGCTCGGCATCATGTGGCTGACGCTGATCGTGGCGGAAACCATCGCCGCGTCATCGGGCCTTGGCTACATGGCGATGCAGGCGCGCGAGTTCATGCTGATCGATGTCGTGGTGCTCTCGATCCTGATCTATGCGCTGCTTGGCAAGCTCGCCGACAGCGCCTCGCGGGCATTGGAGCGGCTGACGCTATCCTGGCACCCGGCCTTCCAGAAACACTGAGGACAAGAAATGCAAGAAGCCCTTCGCTTTCGTTCCCTGGACGCCGAACTGGTTAAGCGCGCTGATTATGTCGAACAGGCGCGACAGCTCCGGCTCGCGCCGGACGTACCTTCCCGCGGCCTGTCGCTGACCATCCGGGGCCTGCGCAAATCCTTCGGGGACAATGAGGTGCTGCGCGGCATCGATCTGCATATCCCTGCCGGCCAGTCGGTCGCCATCGTCGGCCGCAGCGGCTGCGGCAAGAGCACGCTATTGCGGCTGATTGCCGGCCTGGAAAGCGCCACCGCCGGCACGATCAGCCTTGGTGAAGACGCACGCCCGGAAGATGTCCGCGTCATGTTCCAGGAGCCGCGGCTGCTGCCATGGGCACGCGTGCTGTCGAATGTCGAAGTCGGTCTCGGACGCGAGCGGCATTCGCCTGACGCGCAGGCGCGCGCCGAAAGCGCGCTGGGCGAGGTTGGTCTCGCCGACAAGCGGACGCAATGGCCGGCGGTCCTATCAGGCGGACAGAAGCAGCGTGTGGCGCTTGCCCGTGCGCTGGTCAGCCAGCCGCGCGTCCTCGCCTTCGACGAGCCGCTCGGCGCGCTGGATGCATTGACGCGCATTTCGATGCAGCGGCTGCTCGAGCGGGTCTGGCATGACCAGGGTTTTACCGCGATCCTGGTGACGCATGATGTCACTGAGGCGGTGGCGCTGGCCGACCGCGTGCTGGTGATCGAGGACGGCCGCATCGCCCAGGATTTCAGCGTCGATGTCCCGCGCCCGCGGCAGCGCGGCTCGGCCGAGCTGGCGGCCCTGGAAGGCGCGATCTTGAAGAATCTGCTGGAAGGCACGGAAGATACTTCCGACCTGTGAGGTGCTCCATGAACTCGATCCTGCGTTCCGTCTCGGTCGAAAGCGAAATCACTCCGGGCGACTTCCGCAACGCCATGCGCCAGTTGACGGGCGGCGTCAGCATCGTCACCGCGGGCATAGGCTGGGACATCTCCGGCATGACGGTCACTGCGGTGTCGTCACTGTCGGTCGATCCACCGTCCCTGATCGTCAGCATCAACCGGGAAGCTTCGTCATGGCCGCTTGTGAGGCGGTATGGCTTCTTCGGCGTCAACATCCTGACGGCGGACCAGATTGACATCGCCGAACGCTTTACCGGCAAGGACGGTCTGAAGGGCGCCGAACGCTTCGCCGGCGCGCACTGGACGACGCGCGTATCAGGCGTGCCGCTGCTGACAGGCGCGCTGGCGGCGATCGATTGCGAAGTCGAGGATGTCGTCGAGCGCCATTCGCATGCGATCGTCATCGGCCGCGTGCTTGACGTGACGGTCTCGCCGCGCACGGCGGCGCTGGCCTACTGGCAGGGCCAGTATGTCGCCATCGATCGCGATGAAGATGCGCTGCGGCTGGCGGAAGTCAGCGTGCCCAAGCCGCACGCCACGCGAAGCGCCAGACGATAGACGCCGAAGTTCCGGATTTCCGCCGTTCGGCGGGCTGGCCATTTGCCATCAGTCGTTCTAGATATCCGCGATGAAGCGGATTGCGGCTTGGGCATTCTACGGCGTGGGCGCAATCGCGATCGCCTATCTCGCGCTGTATGCCTATGCCCTTTTCACGCAGCCCGATTTCAAACCGGGCGATCCCATCCACATTTTCCGCAAGCCGGATGCGCCGAGTTATTCCGCTCTCTCAACGTCATTGCGAGCGTAGCGAAGCAATCCATGCTTCGGCATAACGGATAGATGGATTGCTTCGTCGCTTGCGCTCCTCGCAATGACGGCGGCTGCTACCCCGCCGTCATGAACCGCTGCTGCTCGCCCGCACCCGCCGGCGTGATCGGGATGCCGCCGTCGGCGTATTCATTCAGCTTGTTGCGCAGCGTGCGGATCGAGATGCCGAGGATGTTGGCGGCGTGGGTGCGATTGCCGAGGCAGTGCTTGAGCGTCTCCAGGATCAGGTCGCGCTCGACATCGGCGACGGTGCGGCCGACCAGCGCACGGGTGACCTGCTCGGCGGCAAAGGTCGCATGCGCGACCGCGGGCGCGGTCTTGGCGAGGTCGAGGCGATCGCCGTCGGGGGTGACGATCGCGTCGGGGCCGATCTCGTCGCCCTGCGCCATCAACACCGAACGGTGGATGGTGTTTTCCAGCTCGCGGACGTTGCCCTGCCAGCGATTCGAGGTCAGCACGCGGCGCGCCTCGGCCGAGATCGGCCGCAGCGGCACGCCGTTGGCCTCGGCGTATTTCTTGGCGAAATGCTGCGCCAGTTCGAGGATGTCGGCCGGGCGGTCGCGCAGCGGCGGGATCTTCAGGTTGACGACGTTGAGGCGGAACAGCAGGTCCTCGCGGAAGGTGCCTTCGCGCACGGCGTCTGCGAGGTTGCGGTTCGATGTCGCGATGATGCGGATATCGACGGCGACCGGCTTGGTGCCGCCGACGCGGTCGATCACGCGCTCCTGAATCGCGCGCAACAGTTTGGATTGCAGGCGGACGTCCATTTCAGAAATTTCATCGAGCAGCAGGGTGCCGCCGGAGGCTTCCTCGAATTTGCCGATGCGGCGGGCCACCGCACCGGTGAAGGCGCCCTTCTCATGACCGAACAATTCGGATTCCAGGAGGTGCTCGGGGATCGCCGCGCAATTGATCGAGATGAAGGGACGCTTGGCGCGGTTCGAGCGCGAGTGGACGTAGCGCGCCAGCACTTCCTTGCCGGTGCCGGATTCGCCGGTGATCATCACGGAAGCGTCCGAGCCCGCGATCTGCTGCGCCAGCTTGATCACCTTGCCCATGGCTTCGTCGCGATAGACGAGATCGCGGGAATCATTGGCGACGGCGGCGAGCACGGCGGCGATCAGTTCGGGATCGGGCGGCAGCGGGATGTATTCCTTGGCGCCGGCATGGATCGCGGCGACCGCGGCGCGGGCGTCGTTGGAGATGCCGCAGGCTACGATCGGCACATGGATATGCTCGGCTTCCAGCCGCATCACGAGGTCGCGGATGTCGAGGGCGACGTCAACCAGCAGGAGGTCGGCGCCCTTGCCGCCGCGCAACACGCCCATCGCCTGTTCGATCGCCTCGGCATGGGTCACGGATGCTCCGTTTTCCATCGCGATCTTGGTGGCTGTCGTGAGCTGGCCCTTCAAGGTGCCAACGATAAGAAGCCGCATGTCTGTCTCCTGTCCGTCTGTTCGCGCCTTGCAGGCGCGTATCGCCAAAATTGCTAGCTGCGTTCAGCCTTGATGATTTCCGTCATGGTCACGCCCAGCTTGTCTTCCACCAGCACGACTTCGCCACGCGCCACCAGGCGGTTGTTGACGTAAATGTCGATGGCCTCACCGACGCGGCGGTCGAGTTCGAGCACGGTGCCGGGACCGAGCTTGAGCAGCTCGCCGACATCCATCTTGGAGCGGCCGAGCACGGCCGAAACCTGTACCGGTACGTCGAACACGGCCTCGAGGTCGGCTGCGATGCGCGAGGCCTGTTCGTCCTCGTTGTAGGCGAGGTCGTCGACCGGCGGTGCGTCCGCGGCGTTGAGGTCGGGAAGCGGTACCTGTGCGTCGGTGTCACTCATGGTTCAGTCCTCATGGCCTTTACGCGCAGGCCGGATCGCGCGACGCCAGATAGCGTCCGACGAGTTCGCTGATTTTCGCCTCGATGGCCGCGCGCTCCAGCACGACGCCGCCATCCGCCCATTCGATCCGGCAGTCGCCGGTGGCGATGCCGGGCTCGGCCAGGATCACCAGCCGTCCCTCGAAACCGCTTTGCGCGGCCTGTCGTTCGATCTTCGCGCGGGCCGCCTCATAGAGCTGGTCGTTGATGCGAACGACGAGATGCGGGGTCGCGACCAGATGCGAGAAGCAGTCGCTGACCAGCGCCATGATCTCGCCGAGCGGCTCGCGCGCGACCAGCTCACTGCACAGCTTGCGCGCCACCGCGACCGCAACGTCCACCGCCTCGGTCTCCATCTTGGCCTCGATGCCGGAATAGCGCGTCGCGATGGCCTTGATGGCGATGCCGATCTCCTCCAGCGCCAGCGCCGAGCGGCGGTCGCTTTCGACCTTCGCCTCATGCTGTGCCGCCTCATAACCGGCGCGATAGGCGCGCGCCTCGGCCTCCGCGACCTTCTGCGCGATCTCGGCATCGGTGGCCGCCTTTTCGCGCGCCTTGTTGGGTGCGGCGAAGTCGGTATCGAACAGGAATTTTGCGGGCGCGGCCATCAATACACCAGCTCGTCGTCGGCGCGGTTCTTGGTCAGGGTGATTTCGCCGCGCGCGGCCATGTCCTTGGCGAGGTTGACGAGCAGCGCCTGCGCCTCGTCGACGTCGCGCAGCCGCACCGGGCCCATCGCGGCCATGTCGTCCATCAGCATCTTGCCGGCGCGCGAGGACATGTTGCCGAGGAAGAAGCCGCGCACCTCCTCATTGGCGCTCTTGAGTGCGATGCCGAGCTTGTCCTTGTCGACGTTGCGCATCAACGTCTGCGCCGAAGCGGAATCCAGCTTGATCAGGTCGTCGAAGGTGAACATCAGCGCCTTGATGCGCTCGGCGGATTCGCGGTTTTCCTCTTCCAGCGAGGTGATGAAGCGGGTTTCGGTCTGGCGGTCGAAATTGTTGAAGATTTCGGCCATCACCTCGTGGGCGTCGCGGCGGCGGGTCTGCGACAAATTGGACATGAATTCGGTGCGCAGCGTCTGCTCGACGCGCTCGATGACTTCCTTCTGTACCGCTTCCATCTTCAGCATGCGGCCGACGACGTCCAGGGCGAGATCCTCGGGCAGGATCGCCAGCACGCGCGCGGCATGCTCCGGCTTCAGCTTCGACAGCACCACCGCAATGGTCTGCGGATATTCGTTCTTGAGGTAGTTGGCGAGCACCTCTTCCTGCACGTTGGAGAGCTTCTCCCACATGTTGCGGCCGGCGGGGCCGCGGATTTCGTCCATGATGCCGGTGACGCGCTCGGACGGCAGGTATTGCTGCAGCAGCCGTTCGGTGGCGTCGAAGGTGCCCATCAGCGCGCCGGATGCCGACATGCGCGAGACGAATTCGAGCAGGAGGTCCTCGACCACTTCGGCTTCGACGGTGCCGAGCGTCGACATGTGGATCGAAAGCTCGCGCACTTCGTCGTCATCGAGCAGCGACCACACCTTGCCGCCATATTGTTCGCCAAGCGCCAGCATCAGGATCGCGGCGCGCTTCGGCCCGCTCAGCGGCTTGCTCTTGGGACGATTGCTCTGACGGCTCGCCAGCGCCGAGATGACGGTGGTGATGTCGTTGGCGTTGATGTTTTGTTGTTGCGGTACGGCGGCCATGTCAGCTCTCGGCAGGTTCGCTCAGCCATTGCCGAACAATGGAGGCGGTCTCGTTGGGATTGCGTTCGGCCAGTTCCCCGACGCGGTGCACGGCCTGGGCGTGGACCTGGCCCTGCACCTGGGCGACGTCGATCAACTGCGCGGTGCCGCTGGTGCCGGCGATCAGGGCCTGATTGGGCCCGAGCTCACCGTTGGGCCCGCTGCCCTCGATCAGCGCGGGCGAAGGCTCGGCCGCGGGGACGACTTCGGCGGCTAGGATGCGCTTGACCAGCGGCCGGATCACCAGGAACAGCACGACAAGGCCGAGCAGCATCATGACGCCGAGTTCGATGACGTGCATGACGTCGTCCTTGGTGAACTGCAGGAAGCCGAGCAGGCCGCCGGGCTCGACGACGGGCGGCACGGTCGGCGCCTCGGCAAAGCGCAGGTTGACGACTTCGACCTGGTCCCCGCGCTTCTGGTCGAAACCGATCGCCGAGCGCACCAGCGCGGCGATGCGGTCGAGCTGCTCCTTGCTGCGGTCCTGGTAGACCATCTCGCCTTTTTCGTTCTTGGCATAGGCGCCGTCGACCAGCACTGCGACCGAGATCCGGTTGACGCGTCCGGCCTCGGTGACTTCGGTCTTGGTGGTGCGCGAAATCTCGTAATTGTTGGTTTCTTCGCTCTTCTTGCTCTGGTCGCGGGCGGCCGTGGTGGCGCCGGCCTGGTTGCCGGGCAGCTCGTTGTTGACGGTGACCTGGCCGCCGTCGCCGGCGCTGGCGGAAGATTCCTCGCGGGTCTGGCTCGAGCGCAGCACGCGGCCCTCGGGATCGAACTTGTCCGAGGTCTGGGTAACCTTGTTGTAGTCGAAATCGGCGGTGAGCTGGACTCGGGCGCGGCCCTGGCCGACCACCGAGGAGACGATCGCCTCGACTTCGTTGCGCATGCGCTTCTCGAAGGCGGTGCGGCGCTCGTCGCCAACGGCGATATCGGGATCCTTGCTGGCGCCGTCGGCGAGCAGGCGGCCACCTTCATCGACGATCGATACGCGCTGCGGCTTCAGCCCGTTGACGGCGGAGGCAACGACATGGCGGATGGCGCGAATCTGCTGGGCCTCGAGGCTGCCGCGCACCCGCACCACGATCGAAGCAGATGGCTCCGGCGCCTCGCGCGCGAACAACGGGCGCTCCGGCAGCACGAGATGGACGCGGGCCGCCTGGATGCGATCGATGGCGCGGATGGTGCGGGCGAGCTCGCCCTCCAATGCGCGCAGATGATTGATGTTCTGGACGAAGCTCGTGGTGCCGAGGGCGTCGGACTTGTCAAAGATCTCGTAGCCGACGCCGCCGCCCTTGGGCAGGTTGCTTTCGGCAAGCTTCATCCGCAACCGCGTGACCTTGTCCTTCGGCACCATGATGACCGCGCCTTCATTGCGCAGCTCGAAGGGAATCGCCTGGCGTTCCAGATCCTTGATGATGCTAGAGGAATCTTCGTAGGAGAGGTCAGTGAACAGGGTGGTCATCTGCGGCGTGGTGACGCGCATGATGACGAAGGCGAAAAAGGCAATCAGGGCGGTCGTCACGGCGACCATGGCCATCAGCCGCCCAGCGCCCAGGCCTTTCAGAAAAGCAACGAGACTTTGCACCAACCGCCCCCAGGGATTCGGCCCCAGGGACCGACTGGGCAATTATTGCCTAGGGGATGGTTTCCATATGGTTAACGACCGTTAAAGCGTCGCTATTAGTTCGAGCATGCAAAAAACCGGCTTCGCAGAACGAAGCCGGTTTTCATCAAATGTTTCGGTCGGGAGGGCTTACTGCCGATACTGCTGGATCCGGGTCGTCCGGAGGCCTGCCAGCCCATGCTGATCGATTGAGAACTGCCAGGAAAGAAATTCGTCGACGGTCAAGGTATAGCGGCTGCAGGCCTCTTCGAGGGAAAGCAGGCCGCCACGGACCGCGGCGACGACTTCCGCCTTGCGACGGATCACCCAACGTTTGGTGCCGGGCGCGGGCAGGTCAGCAATTGTTAACGGACTGCCGTCAGGCCCGATGACGTATTTTACCCTCGGGCGATGGGGTTCTGTCATGGCGTACTCACAAACTCTCAACCACTGAACTCACGGTGGTAAATCTACGCCCCGCGGCTTAAAATTTGCCTAAGCCTACGGCTTCAATACGAATCTCCTTGAAAATGACCAGAAATGGCCACGGCCCGGCCCCCTGGAACGCCTGTGCGTCCGCTGGGGGTCCGGGCCGGGAACCGCCTGATGCCGGGATGAGCGGTCGACCGGGGGCCGGCTCTTAGGATTTCGAGCGCATCACCCGCTTGATCTTGTCGGTGGTGTAGCTCTGCCCGCCGATCGACAGCAGCGGCGGCGAAGAGGTCAGGTCGACGGAATCGACGACGCCCTGGACTTCGGTGGAAATAGCCACGTTGTTGCCTTTGCTGTCCGTGCCGGTAGCGGTCAGGGTGTAGGTTCCGGGCGGCCACTGCACGCCGTCATTGCCCTTGCCATCCCAGACGAAGGAGGAGCCGCCCTTCTTCAGGTTGAAGTTGCCGCTGTAGGCGGTCTGTCCTGCCGAATTGGTGATCGTGATCTTCGCGGTCGTGTCTTGCTCGGAATTGAAATTCCAGGTCGCCGACTTGTCGAACTGCGCCTTGCTGCCGTCGATGGCAACGGTGTTGCCGACATAGACGAGCGCCTGCGTCGCCTGGGCGCCCTTTTCGATCTCGACCAGCGACTTCAACTGCTCGTTCGACTTGAGCTGCTGCTCAATGCCGGCGAACTGCACGAGCTGTTGGGTGAACTGGTTGGTGTCGAGCGGATCCAGCGGATTCTGATTCTGGAGCTGCGTGGTCAGCAAAGTGAGAAAGGTCTGGAAATTATCCGCGATCCCGGTCGTCTTGTCCGACGCGGTCTTGTTACCCGTCGCGCTACCGGTCCCGGGAGCCGAAACGACCGGCGTCGGCATGGTTGCATCAACTGCCATGGCGATCTCCTTTACACGCTAATGTCGACGCCGCCGCTCGCACCGAGCATGCGGCCATAGCTGCGTCCGGCAACGACGGCCGGCACGCTGTCTTCCTCGCTGACGACGATGCGGTGCGCGTTCGGATTTCCCTGGTTGCCGTCGTTCTGGCCCTGCGAGGACTGGTCGCGCAGGCTGAACTGCAACCCGCCATTGCCGGTCGAGAGCCCGGCATTATCGAGTGCGCGCTGCAGCTGGTTGGCATCCTGGCGCAGCATCGAGAGCGTCTCCGGCCGCTCGACGGTGAGGTGCGACATCACCTGGCCATGACGGTCGACATCGATGCGAACGTCGATGCGGCCGAGTTCGGCGGGATCGAGCCGGATCTCGAAGCGGGTCTTGCCGCTTCTGGCCGATGCGGCGATTTCCATCGCGAGCCCGCTGACTGGCACGGCGGCATCGGTAGCGGCAGTCGCGGTGAGCTGGGACGCGGCTGCCGGCGCCGCGGCGTGAGCGTTTGGTTGTTGTGTCGGGACCGCGCCGACAGCCTGCAAGCCGTTGACCGAGGCATTGACCGGCGTCTGGCCAACATTCCCGGCAAGCTGCGCGCTGGCATTGGCGGGCGCGGCAGGCGGCGTGATGGCATTGCCTGACGTGTCGGCCTTCACGGCTTCAGCGAGGCCGTCGGTCTTCGGCTTGGCGGCGGCTTCGGTCGGCGGCGTGACGGCCGACACGATGGTATCGGCAGCAGGTGCCGTCGGTGCGGCGGTATCGGTGCTGTCGATCGTGCCGGGCTGCTGCTCGACCGCCGCTGTCGCGCCCTTCTTGGCGAGATCGGCACCCTTGGACGGCACGGCGGATTTGGTCGCGGCCGGCGTCGCCGCGACCACTGCAGCGGCCTGAGCGATGCCTCCGATAACGGATGGATCGCCGGACGTCGCCTGGGCGCTGACAGCCTGGCCGACGCCAGCTTGCGCGGCGGTCTTCACCGTGGTCTCCGCCGGTGCGCCGTTCGCGGCCGCCGGGGAAGTGGCTCCGGTGTCGCCGTCCGTCGCTTCGGCGGAGGGCGTCGCCGGAGCGGTTTCGGCGGCCACCGAAGCGGAAGCTGCGATCGCGGCTGCTGCGATGGCGAGCGGGGCGGCCGCCTTGTCGTTTGCCGGCGCCGCAGAGGTCGATTGCGTCGGCGTTGCAGCAGCAGGGATTGCGGCGGCTATGGCATCGGCCGTCGTGACGGTCGTTCCATTCTGCGTCATCTCGGTCTGATCGGCGGCGGAGATATCGCCGGAGGTTGCCTGTGTGGTTTCGTCGGAATTGACCTTGTCTGATTTCGGCGCGTCGGATTTCGATTTGGTGCGGCGCGTTGTCGTCGCCTTGGTGTCGGCATCGACGGTCGTGTCGGTGTCGGCCTTGGCGTCGGCCTTGCCGTCGTCACGCACGTTGTCGTCGTTACGGGCCTTGTCGTTGCGGGCCTTGGCGGCTGCGTTGCGATCATTCGAATCATTGCGCGCGGCCTTGTCGGACGCGGCGGCGTTGTCGCGCGCGCGGCTGCCGGATGCCGGTGTATCGTCGGAGCGGCGCGGGGCAGGCGCATGGTCCTGCGCGCGATTGTCGTTGCGGCTTGCCGCGGTGTTGCTGTCGACCAGCGCGGCGAAGCTGTCGTTTCCGGCAGGGGGATCGGAATCCGGCCGGGCGGATTTCGCCGCCGCGCTCTGGAAAGATGCGTTTGCCAATACTTCTGACGTGACACTAACCACGGGCGACCCTCGCGCTGAGCTCTCGGCTACCCTTCAGCAAGGACCGGGCCACCCGGGTTCGAAAAATATTATTAAGTTGTTTCAATGCCTTGTGAGGAAGACGGTCGGGCGGCGCGGCAGGGTTTCCGCCGCCTTTTCTGCCCGGCGGCAAGATTTGCCGTCCCGGACCCGCTCCAAAATGGCGGGCGGCTGATTGCTTCGCGGGAATACGGCCTATATTAAAGAGCGGCGTCCAATCCGGGCCGGAATGGACCAAATGATGTCGTAAGGTCTTGGAAATAAAGGCCGTTTAACCCAAGCGGGCCGCCCGGCGCCCGCGATTGAAGTCGATGACCCCTGGCATGCGAAACAGTCTGGATTTCGAGGGCCGCCCGCAGGACACGCGGGTCGTGGTCGCCATGTCCGGCGGCGTCGATTCCTCGGTGACGGCTGCCCTACTGAAGTCCGAGGGCTACGACGTGGTCGGGATCACGCTGCAGCTCTACGACCATGGCGCGGCCACCCATCGCAAGGGCGCCTGCTGCGCCGGGCGCGACATCCACGACGCCCGCAACGTCGCCGAACGGATCGGCGTCCCGCATTACGTGCTGGATTATGAAAGCCGCTTCCGCGAGTCCGTGATCGACAATTTTGCCGACAGCTACTCGCAGGGCGAGACGCCGGTGCCCTGCATCGAGTGCAACCGCTCGATCAAGTTTCGCGACCTGCTTTCGACGGCGCGCGAACTCGGCGCGCAGGCGCTCGCGACCGGGCACTATGTTGCCTCGCGCCGCCTCGCCGACGGATCGCGCGCGCTGGTCTGCGCGGCGGACGCCGATCGCGACCAGAGCTATTTCCTGTTCGCGACCACGCGCGAGCAGCTCGACTATTTGCGCTTTCCGCTCGGCGACATGACCAAGCCGCAGACGCGCGAGCTGGCGCGGCGCTTCGGGCTCGAAGTCGCCGACAAACAGGACAGTCAGGACATCTGCTTCGTGCCGACGGGCCGCTATACCGACATCATCGGGCGGCTGAAGCCCGGCGCGATCGAGCCCGGCGACATCGTCGATCTCGAGGGACGGGTGATCGGCCGGCACCAGGGCATCGTTCATTACACCGTCGGCCAGCGCAAGGGCCTCGGCATTGCCGCCGGCGCACCGCTCTATGTCGTCAAGCTCGACGCTGGCACACGCCGCGTCGTGGTCGGCCCGCGCGACGCGCTGCGGATGGATCGCATCCTGCTGCGCGACGTCAACTGGATCGGAGACGGCGCGCTCGACCGTGTCATCGGCGAGGGCATCGAAATGTTCGTTCGCGTGCGCTCGACCCGTGCGCCGCAGCCGGCCTTTCTGCGCGCGGTCGATGGCGGTTATGAAGTCGAACTCGTTGCTGGCGAGGAGGGCGTGTCGCCCGGCCAGGCCTGCGTGTTCTACGATGCGCCTTCCGGACAGGCGCGCGTGCTCGGCGGCGGATTTATCAAGAGCGCGACCGCGCGCCGTGCGGTGACGGGGGCAGGGGCGCAGCAAGCGATAACGCCGCCACTTGCCGAGGCGATGCGCACGTAAAGAAAAAATCGGGGCAGGGGAAATGGCTGCGGACATCGACCGCGAGGGGGTCGAAAAGGCTTATGGGCGCTGGGCGCCGGTCTACGATCTGGTGTTCGGCAAGGTGTTTGACGAGGGCCGCCGGTCGACCATCGCGGAAGCCGACAAGATCGGCGGACGCGTTCTCGACGTCGGTGTCGGCACCGGGCTGTCGCTGTCGGAATATTCGCGTAATACGAAATTATGCGGCGTCGATATTTCCGAGCCGATGCTGCGGCGGGCGCTGAGGCGCGTGCGCGAGTTCGGGCTGACCAATGTCGAAACGCTCGCGGTGATGGACGCCAAGAACCTGGCGTTTCCGGATTCGTTTTTCGATGCGGTGGTGGCGCAATACGTCATCACGGCCGTGCCCGATCCTGAGGCCACGCTGGACGATTTCATCCGCGTGCTGAAGCCGGGCGGCGAACTCATCCTGGTCAATCACATCGGCGCGGAGAGCGGTCCACGGCGCGCCTTCGAGCTGGCCTTCGCCCCGATTGCGCGGCGGCTGGGCTGGCGGCCTGAATTTCCCTGGGAGCGCCTGACCAACTGGGCCGCCAAACATGGCGGCGTCACCTTGACCGAGCGGCGGCCGATGCCGCCGATGGGACATTTTTCGCTGATCCGCTATCGGAAATCGTGAAGGCATAGCGTTTTCAAGCGAAGTGGAGGCCCGATTCGCCTTAAGAAAACGCGTCAAATAAAAAAGCGACAGTCTGACGGCGGAACCTCCGCCAGCGCAGGCCGTTTTCCTGCATGGCAATGAAACGCGCACTGCTTCTCTCATGCGTGATGATGGTGGCCGCCGGCGTGGCGGCGGCGCAGGCTCCGCCCGGTCCGACCACACCGCCGGCCCCGACCGCGCCGCCATCGCCGCAACGCGCCGCCGATTGTGCACCGATGCAGCCGAAGCCCGATACCGGCGAGAAGGTTCCGGAGGGAACGACCACTGGCCAGCGGGCCGAGCCGCTCGGCGACAAGCTGGCCCGCTCCGACGGCGTATTATGTCCGCCTGCGGGCGTCGATCCCGAAATGCACGCGCCGGCGCCGCCGGATGTCGGCAAGACCCCGGTGATTCCGCCGCCCGGCAGCCCCGGCGGCGACCCGACAATCCGGCCGAAACAGTGAGTTTTGCGGAGAGTGGCGAAGTCGGCTCGCTTTGCTTGACAGCGGCTTGAGCCACTCCTTATATGCCGCGCGTTCGCGACCGCGGCATTGCCTGCCGCCACCGCGACGCCGTGGCGGGGTAGCTCAGCTGGTTAGAGCACGGGAATCATAATCCTGGGGTCGGGGGTTCGAGTCCCTCTCCCGCTACCACACCTCTCTCGATATCTTACTGCTCGCGTTCTGGTCGTCTACCCGCAGATTCTCGCTCGGTAACGGCCGCTGGCTCTCGCCGAAAAATGTGGGGGATAGGTCGGGCCGCACCAAGTGAAACCGGGCGGCACGAAGACCGCCCGGAGTCCCTCAACTCAGCTTACGCGGAACGCTTCGAAGCCGCGATCTGCTTGCTTCCCAAGTGGGTCTTCTCCTTCAGCACGTGATTGACCGCGCGAGCATTTATCTCGTACGCGGCGGCAATCTGGTGCTGGTACTGACCACTCCAGTAACGCAACCAAACATCGACTGCTTCGTCGTCGGTAAACTTCGTCTTGTTCAAGTCCGTGGTCCTTCTGTATGGACCGCTTGACTTTCCGAATCACGGACGCACTGTTACTTCTTAAGTGACACTGAAAGGCACGCGGCCTCAGGTGTGAACATGAAAGCCGGGCCGCCTGGGGAGGTGTGAGCCCGGTTTTCTTCGACATGTCACCGAATCGGTGTCCGCCCATTTTCAATCTTACGACGAGACGTGACTCCGAGTCTCGCTTTGTTCCGCAATCGCGGTTATCCACAGGCTCCAATCCCCGCAAAAGGCGGCGTGCCATTGCGGCGCTGTCTTGACTACTCTCGGGGCCGGCTGATGGCAGGGAGTCGCAGATCTCTATCGAAGGTGATCGCGATGGCATGGACGGTCCAAAGTACTCGAAGAACGTCGTGAATCGCGCCGGGAAGAAAATCGTCGAGCTATCTGGCCGCGAAGTCATCGTGGGAGACGATATTCAAGAGTATCTCCATGCCCTTGAAGTCGTGAACAATTGGCGATCGTCTCACAATTTCCTCTCAACACCTTCCACGTCGGCCTGCGCAGACGAGCGAAAGCGATCGATGCGGGCTCTATTACCGCGCAACGAATCAAGCGGCTTGCGTCGATTGAGTTGAAGCTCGTGCGCTTCCCAACGATGACGCTATCGCAGATGCAGGATATCGGAGGGTGCAGAGCGATCGTATCGAATGCATCGCAAGTCTATCGTTTATGCGACAGCTACTTTGCAAGCGACATCAAGCACTCACTGCATCAGAGAGATGACTACATCGCGAACCCCAAAGAATCCGGCTACCGTGGGGTACACCTCGTTTACCGGTACTTCTCGGACAAGAAGTCAGACTACAACACCTTGAAGATCGAGATGCAGTTACGGTCCCAATTGCAGCACGCATGGGCCACCCCTGTGGAACTGGTCGGAGCCCTCGTCCAGCAGGCATTGAAGTCAAGCTTAGGGGAACAAGAGTGGCTGCGGTTCTTTGCCCTGATGGGGTCGACCATTGCGATCCGGGAGGACACCGCACTTGTGCCCGATACCCCGCAGGATTACGCGTCATTGGTGAGCGAGTTGCGCGAGCATGCGCAGTCACTGGACGTGGCTAACAGGTTGCGGGCGTTCGGCACTGCGCTGCAAGTCTATGAGAGCTCGGCTTCGAGAGACAATCATTACTATCTGATCGAGGTGGATAACGCACAGAAGCTAGTGAACGTGACAAGTTTTAAACACAGCGAGTCCGAACTTGCGACTGCCAAATATCTAGAGACCGAGAAGAAACTCAAAGACAGGCCAAACTCGGACGCCGTTCTCGTGTCGGTCGATTCCATGGATGCCTTGCGCCGAGCCTATCCGAACTACTTCCTAGACACACGTGTTTTCGTCTCCCTGATGGAAGAGACCCTAAAATCGACTCGACGCCCGAAGAAGTCCTCACAGCAACTGGACCTTTTTAAGCGAATCCAAATCTGATTGCAGCGGCGAGCGGACAAGCCACCTCACTTCGCCATGCCGTATCTCGAAAAAAATGACGGCTTCGTTCGGGAAGTCGCGAATAATCGCGACGAACTGTGGCCCATGACGATCAGCGTCTCTTCGTACGCTTCGTCGCTCGCTTGCTGGTCGGCGGCTTGGTGGCAGTGGGCGCCGTTTTCGCTTTCGGCTGAATTCGAAGCCCGTCGATGAATACGTCGAGCAGCCGCAGCGCCGTGGCCTGCCAATCCGGCTGATCGTGCATGTAGCACATGCCGATCAGCGCCCGCAGCAGGTCCTCCGGGCTGATGTCGGCGCGCAATTTCCCGGCGGCGACCGCACGGTCGAGCAACAGGCCGATGGCCCGGGTCAGGCGGTCGAACGAAAACGCGTGCAACTCGGTCTGGTTCTGCACCGCGAGCGCCAGCGCGGCCAGCATGCCCTTCTTGGTTGCGACGAATTCGACATTGGAATGCAGCCAGCGTCGCAGCGCTTCGACCGGGTCCTTGGCGCTCTTCAATAGCTCGGCGAGTTCGCCGAGCTGCTCCACCTCGCGCCGGTACACCGCCTCGAACAATGCCTCACGCGTCGGAAAATGCCGATAGAGCGTGCCGATGCCGACGCCGGCGCGCTTTGCCACCGCTTCGAGGCTCGCTTCCGGTCCTCCGCCACTGAACACGGCCTTCGCGGCTTCGAGCACGCGCTCGCGATTGCGCACGCCGTCAGCGCGAGGTTTTCGGATCTTGTCGGCCTGATCATCCATACCCCGAATGTAGATCACGATCTGGTTAGATTGAACCCCGCCATGGCTGCATCGCGTTGTTTGCACATGCGCTTTTGACCGATTCTGAAATCTTTCAGAGGCCCCTTGTTAAACGGAGGGTGCCTCCGTATATCCGCTCCGCTACGGTTCGATCTATCTTCGAGCCGCATGAATCGTTGGCGGCCACTACGGTGGCGCGCAGCGATAACCCATGCCCATACCTGATCGGAGCCCTCGATGACCCACTCCATCGGCCTCACCGTGAACGGTGCGCGGCGCGAGATCGAATTGAACGATCCGCGCGTCACGCTGCTCGATCTCCTGCGTGAGCGCCTCCAACTCACCGGAACCAAGAAGGGATGCGACCGCGGCCAATGCGGCGCCTGCACTATCCTCGTCGACGGCAAGCGCATCAATTCGTGCCTCGCGCTCGCCATCAGCCATGACGGCGCTGAGATCGTCACCATCGAAGGCATTGCACGCGGCGATCAGCTGCATCCGGTGCAGGCCGCCTTCATCGCCTGCGACGGCTTTCAATGCGGCTTTTGCACGCCGGGCCAGATCATGAGCGCGATCGGGCTGATGAGCGAGGGCCAAGCCGGCACCGATCGCGAGCGGATCCGTGAAGGCATGAGCGGGAATCTCTGCCGCTGCAGTGCCTATGCTGGCATCGTCGATGCCGTGCTGGAAGCGCAGTCGAGCCAGACCGAAGCAGGCCAGAGGCGCTCCGCATGAAAATGTTCGACTATGTGAAGCCAGCGACGCTGGCTGAGGCGGTTGCGGCTGCTAGCCAGCCGGGCGCCGCCTATCTTGCCGCCGGCACCAATCTGCTCGATCTCATGAAGGGCGGCGTCAGCCGTCCGGATCGCCTGGTCGATGTCACCCATCTTCCGGGCCTCGACCGTATCGAGCACTTGCCCGATGGTGGCGTCCGCATCGGTGCGCTCGTCTCCAATGCCGGCCTCGCGCATGATACCGATTTCGCAAAAGCCTATCCGGCGGTAGCCGAAGCCTTGCTGTCAGGCGCCTCGGCGCAACTGCGCAATGCCGCGACGGTCGGCGGCAATCTGCTGCAACGGACGCGTTGCGCCTATTTCTACGACACCGCCAGCCGCTGCAACAAGCGCGAGGCAGGCAGTGGCTGCGATGCCCGCGAGGGCGAAAACCGCCTGCACGCCGTGCTCGGCTGGAGCGCGGGCTGCATCGCCACGCACCCTTCCGATTTTTGCGTGCCGCTGGTGGCGCTCGACGCCGTCGTCGAGATCGAAGGCAAGAATGGTCGTCGCGAGCTGCCGCTCGACGAATTGTACCGCCTGCCGGGCGACGCGCCCGAGCGCGACAATGTGCTTCTGCCCGGCGATTTGATTGTCGCGGTGCGGATGCCGTCGGCATCGCGAAACTTTGCCGCGCATGCCCGCTATCTCAAGGTTCGCGAGCGCACCTCCTACGCCTTTGCCGTGGTATCGGCGGCTGCCGCGCTGCAGATCGAGAACGGCAGGATTGCCGAGGCACGGCTGGCGCTCGGCGGCGTCGCGGCCAAGCCGTGGCGTGCCCGTGCGGCAGAGCAAGTGCTGAAGGGAGTCGCGCCCGATGCAGCCACTTTCCGCGAGGCCGCGCAGTCGGCTCTCGCTGAGGCGAAGCCATCCGGCGACAACGCCTTCAAGATCGAGCTGGCGCGCCGCGTGATCGTGCGTGCGCTGAGCCTTGCCGCGGCCGGGACGCCCGCGCGCATGCCCGCGCTGCCGGCGTCCGTCTTCGCATCGAATTCCGGAGCCTTGCATGCTTGAGATCAATCCGACGCAGATTCCCGCGCACATGCGGCATGGTTCGAGCATCGGCCAGCCGCTGACCCGCCGCGACGGCATTTTGAAGGTCAAGGGACAGGCCGGCTACGCCGCCGATCGTCATCTGCCTGATATGCTCTACGCCGTGATTGCCACGGCGAGCATCGCCCGCGGCCGCGTCACCTCGCTCGATGTAGCGGCGGCGAAAGCCCATCCAGGCGTGGTCGACGTCATGACGACCGCGCACAAGCCGCCGCTGGCGATCGATCCCGACATCAAGACCAATCCGTTCGTGTTCCGGATGGAGGTGCTGCAGAGCGACGAGGTGCGCTATGCCAACCAGCCGATCGCGGTGGTGATCGCAAATACCCTGGAGGCTGCCACTGAAGGCGCGACCCTGTTGGCGCCGAGCTACGAGACGCATCCCGCCCGTGTCGGACTCGATGCCGGCGAGAGCTTCGTGCCGCCCGTCGTCGGCGTCGGCAATCCGACCGAGAACGTGCACGGCGACATCGAAGCAGGGCTTGGCGCGGCGTCGAAGACGGTCGAGGTGACCTATGAGACGGCGCCGCAATATCACAACGCGATGGAGCCGCATGCGGTCGTCGCGGCCTGGGACGGCGACAGGCTCGTGGTCGATACGCCGAGCCAGGCGATGGTGATGGCGCGCGCACGCGTCGCCGAGCTGTTCGGCATCGCGCCGGAAAATATCATGATCCGCAGCCCGTTCCTCGGCGGCGGCTTCGGCTCGAAGGGATTTTTGACCGGCCCGCAGATCCTTGGCGTCATGGCGGCCAAACTGGTCGGCAAGCCGGTCAAGCTCGTGCTCCGCCGCGAGCAGATGTACGGCCCGGTCGGCCATCGTGCACCGACGCGGCAGCGGCTGCGGATGGGGGCCGACGGCGAAGGGCGTCTCACCGCGATCGACCATCATGCCAGGACGGTGTCGAGCAGCTATGACGACTTCTACGAGCCGGCGGCGGGCGCGTCCCATACCCTCTACGCCAGCCCCGCGATCCGCACCACGCATGACGCGGTGCGGGTCGATACCGGCACGCCCTTGTTCATGCGCGCGCCCGGGGAGGCAACCGGATCGATCGCGCTGGAGAGCACGATCGACGAGATGGCGGCGGCCTGCGGCATGGACCCGCTCGCGTTCCGTCTGAAGAACTACGCCGAGGTCGAACCGATCACAGGCAAGCCGTTTTCCTCCAAGGCGCTGCGGGCCTGCTATGAGCAGGGCGCCGCGCGCTTCGGCTGGGCGAAGCGTCCGCTCGCGCCGCGGCAGATGCGCGATGCGACGGGTTTGCTGGTCGGCTGGGGCCTCGGCACCGCGACATTCCCGGCGATGATGTTCCAGGCTGAAGCTCGAGCGGTGATCCGCCGCGACGGCTCCGGCGTGATGGAAATTGGCGCCCACGACATGGGGCAGGGCGCCTGGACGGCGCTCGCCCAGATCGCGGCCGATGGTCTCGGTCTCGACGTCGATCGCGTCGAATTCAGGTCCGGCACATCAGATCTGCCGGATGGCGGCATCGCCGGCGGCTCGGCGCATACCGCGACCGCGGGCAATGCAGTCCACAATGCCGGCGCGGCCGTGATTGCCAGGCTCGCCGATCTCGCGACATCAGATGAACGATCGCCATTGTTCGGGGCCGGCAATGCCGGCGTGATCGCGCGCGATGGAAGGCTGTTTCGCCGCGACGACGAGAGCCGTAGCGAGGCCTATCCTGACATCCTCGCGCGCGCGGGTCTTGCCGAGATCGAGGCGCGCGGCATGGGCGGTGCCAACCCGGCGGCGCAGGCGGAGTATGCGATGCATGCGCATGGCGCCGTGTTTGCCGAGGTCAAGGTCGATCCCGAGCTCGGCCAAATCCGTGTTTCGCGCATGGTCGGTGCATTCGCCGCGGGGCGCATCATCAATCCGCATCTGGTGAGAAGCCAGTTGTTCGGCGGCATGATCTGGGGCCAGTCCTTTGCGCTGCATGAGGAGGCGATCACCGATCGCCGTAGTGGCCGGATCATGAATGCCAACCTTGCCGAATATCATGTCCCGGTGAACGCCGACGTGCCCGAGCTCGACGTGCTGACCGTCGAGGAGCACGATCCGCATGTCAACGCGCTCGGCATCAAGGGTGTCGGCGAGATCGGTATCACCGGCAGCGCCGGGGCGGTCGCGAATGCCGTCTGGCACGCGACCGGCGTGCGGGTCCGCCGTTTCCCGATCCGGATCGAGGAACTGCTGACGCAGCTATAGCGCCGGGCCTGCGCTCCCTCTCGCGCCAGCGAGAGGGAATTCGTCCGCGGTCGCTTCAACCATTGGGCCTGCGGCGCTGCGCGGGCCGGTCAGGTAGCTGTAGACGGACTCCGACTTGGTCTGCTGACTTTCCTGGGCGCGCGGTTAAGTGCGCCGGCGGCGGTCGCGCGCAGACTATTGTTGAGAGCGTCGCAGCGCGTTCACAAGCGCAGACAGCGCAGCAGGTTGGTGCCGACGACTGGGATAGTACATGAAGAAGCCGGGAATAGGCGGCGTCCAGTCCTCCAGGACGCGGATAAGCCGGCGTTTCGCGATGTACTCAGCGACCTGATCTTCATATGCCAGTCCGAGGCCAGCTCCAGCGAGGGCGGCCTGGATCACCAGGTGCGTATCGTCGATGATGAGTGGGCCGTTCACGCCGATTGTGACCGACTTTCGTCCCTGCTCGAACTCCCATCGATATGGGCCGCTGGGAAGACGCAGCGTTATGCATCGATGATCCCTGAGATCCTTTGGCTTTTGCGGCATCCGTCGTAGTGCGAAATAACGAGGCGATCCCACCACGGCCAGCCGCAATTGCGGCGTGACACGCACGGCGATCATGTCTTTTTGAATGTACTCGCCGAGCTGAATGCCGGCATCGAACTCGCCCGCAACAAGGTCAACGGGGCCGGTGACCGTGACAACATCGAGAACGATGTCAGGATAGGCCTCGGCGAATGCCCTCAGCCTTGGCATCAATACCATCACCGCGGCTGAGCGGGACATGACAATGCGAAGGCGGCCGGCAGGCCGGTGACGAACGATTCGGGCCTTGTCCAGCGCACGATCAATTTGCTCAAGTGCCGGAGACAAGTCCTTCAAAAGAGCTGCGCCTGCAGCGGTTGGCGCGACGCTCTTGGTTGTTCGAGCAAGAAGCTGCAGCTCAAGTCTTTGCTCAAGTCTTCGGATCGTGTGGCTGAGGGCAGACTGTGACACCCCGAGCTTTACCGCAGCCCGCGTAAAGCTTCGTTCACTCGCGACGGCTGCAAAGGCGGTCAGCTCGTTCAGTTCGTTTCCCATGATTTATGAATATCGCTCATGACTCTGTCCCATTCAATAGGTCTATCTTCATAAGCGGCCTGGCCCTAGGTTCGGCCAACAAGGGGCGCGAGGCTCCCCTCGGCACATTTCGGGTGCTTCGGCGCTCGGCACGCCCGGCGGGCCGCGAGAGCCCGTCCGTTGTAACCGTTTGGAGGATGACTGATGGACATCGATCTTCACGCCTTGCGCTCCCTGGCGCAGACCTATTTCGATGCGGCCTATGAAATGGATGCTGAGAAATTTGCATCCATATTCCATCCCTCGTGTTCCGTCACAAAGGTCGGCGACGATGGCAATGTGGCCGTGACGCCGATTGCCGCCTGGCTCGCAGCGGTCCGCAACCTGAAAGCGCCGAAAGAACAGGGCTTCGAGCGCGACGACCAGATCGTGTCGATAGACGTCGAGAGAGAGCTCGCGCTGCTGAAGTTGAAATTGCAGGTTCCGCCCCGTTACTTCACCGACATGCTGTCATGCTTAAAGGTCGATGGGGCCTGGAAGATCGTTCAGAAGGTGATGACTTCGAAAACGTAACAATGGACCGTCCGAGGCTTGGACCTGCACGGAAGGGTCAGACTAACGCAGAACGCCGCTGATCCATTTTGCCAGGGGCGTGAACTTACAACGGATGTCGATGCCAGCTTCTGACCGCAAGCGCACATTGCTCGCGACGAAGATGTCGAACCGGCCTGCTAAAGGGGCAAGAGGCCGCTCAACAGCACCCACCAGGGGCGGCCTCCGGCCGCATTCCATATCGCTTAGTGAACCACCCGAATTAAATAATAGCTGACGCCGCCCAGCACGATGACGGCAGGAACGGCCCACACGATGAATACTGGCATTCGCGTCTCTCCTCCATAATCGCCGACGGGAGTAACGCTCCAGTTTTGCCACTTGTTCCCGGTCATCAGGTCGTCGGTTGGGCTCGTGGAGCGGGCTTATTGCGGAGTAGTAGCGTTGATTGCCGCATATTCCCGATTGGAACATGCGGTGGATTTGTCGGTTTTCATTCAGGAGCAGCGAACTGGAGGGCTCGAATGGACGGGCGTCGGGAAGCCAAGATTTTCGGACTGGGCATTACAGCCGTCTATGTTTGCCTGCTGCTTGCTGCGCTCGGCTCTGCATAGAGGGACAAATGCCGACACAAATCGCTACCGCCTCGATCGCTCTGCTGTTTACTGCGGTTCTCACGCTGGGCAGTTATCGATTCATTGACAGCCGACCCTCTGTCCTCAGTCCGGCAATTGCTGTCCATGGGATGCGCTGACAGATTGCGTCGGGGTGCTGCTGGAGGGCGCTCGGTCGGCTGACACTATCCGAGCATCAGAAGTCCCAGCTTCGGGCGTCGAAGCTGGGACTCCTCGAGGCCGCCCTTCACCCACAAAGGGCCACGCTGAATCACAGCACCAGATGATCTTTCCTCGCTACAACAAAAGTTAATTGCAAGTCGGCCGTCGGAAGCAATGGCTGCACCAACATTGGCTTGCTTGCTGCCGGCGGAATTTGCTGGTGGGAAGGCGAGGAATAAAGATGGCCCCAGCGCGAGTAGAGCGCTGAGGCCATTGAAGTATTCACATTTCAAAGACCAGACAGGTAGTGGGTACCATCTGGCACCTTAATAATAGCGGGAAAAACCGGCAATGTCTGTTCAGTACTGAACAGAAGACCGATGGCGAGCCAGCCGGGAGTCCCCTATGTTATCTCAAGCAAAAGGGGACGCCGATGCCCATCTATCGCCTACTCCAGAATATGCCAATGGGACCGGAGGACATCGCGCGCTTGACGACTGCTTATGAGCACGCACTGCGCAGCATTGGCATCGTTGACCGAGGGGACCCGTTAGCTGAACTACTGGCCAGGAAAATCATCGAGGTCGCGCAGACCGGCATTAAAGAGCCTGCGGACATTTCTGCTCAAGCGATCAAGGAAATTGGCTTCGCCACGTAGAACCGAGAAGACTCTGGACAGTGCGCGAGACCCTTCTCGGCCTTAATGTGTCGCTTCGGGTAGTGCATGCGCCTCAGGGTCGCTCCGGGATCGGGCACGTTTGATCCCGACGCGATCAAAGGGTCTGTTGCCGGGCAGGCCACGGGCGTCTCAAGGATTGCTCGACGATGGAATCGTGCCGCTGATTTGCCCGACGTGTCAACTACTCATTGCGTCATGCGTGCGGCCAACTCCTACTGTGCATGGGGTTGTTTTCCATATTTTGGATTCGGAGCGCGAGCCGCGCCAATCAAGTCCTACTGCGGCTCGATTCCTGCAGCCTTGATGATGCTTCCCCATTTGCTGATCTCCGCCTTCAGGAAAGCCTCGAGCGCTTCCGGCCTCGCACGGTCCTCCTCCACGGGGGCCATGCTGAGTTCGGCAAAGCGGCTGACCAGCGCCGGATCTTTGAGGGCGGTCTGCAGGGCGGCGACGAGCGCGGTGATGATCGGTTTTGGCGTGCCGCGGGGCGCATAGAGCCCGTACCACGTGGTGACGTCGAATGCGGGGAAGCCGGCTTCGGCTGCCGTCGGCACATCGGGCAATGTCGAAATACGCTGCTTGCTCGTGATCGCATAACCCTTGATCGTGCCTGACTGGATGTGCGGCGTCGGCCCGGTGGCCGGATCGCAGTAGACGTCGATATGGCCGGCGATGACATCGTTCAGTGCCGGCCCGCCACCCTTGTAATAGACCGGCGTCAGCTTGGTGTCGGTCGTGCTCATGAACATCAGTCCGCAGAGCTGCGAGGCGGAGCCGAGCCCGACATTGCCGAACGTCATCTTGTCGCCCTCGGTGCGGATGCGGGCAACCAGTTCCTTCAGGTCCTTCGCGGGAAAGTTCGGCCGTGTCACCAGGATCATCGGCACATCCGTGACGAGCCCGATCATTGAAAAATCGCCGACCGGATCGAATGGCAGCTTGGCATAGAGCGCCGGCGCCGTCGCCTGGCCGACATGCATCAACAGCAGCGTATAGCCGTCGGCCGGCGCTTTCGCGACGCGATTGGTGCCGAGGGTGCCGCCGGCGCCGACGACGTTTTCGATGACGAACGACTGCTTGAGCGTTGCGCTCATGGCGGTGCCGAGAATGCGCGCGATCACGTCGCCGGGGCCGCCGGCAGAGAAGGGGACGATCATCGTGATGGGACGGGAGGGATAGTCCTGTGCGAACGCCGGAATGCAGGGAAGCGACAGGAGCAGCAGCAAAGCCAGCGTTCGTACCCAAAACATCACAAATACTCCTCCGATGCGCTTCACCTATTTTCCGGGAAGCAAATTCTCCTTGGCCGATGTCCGCTCGATCATGTCGAGCGCGGCGACCGCCGCTGCCTTGACGTGATCGACGCAGCACCGCTCGGCGAGTTCTTCATCACCGCTCTGGATCGCTCGCCAGATAGCGGTGACCTCGCGCAGACTCTTGTTGATCCGTTTCGGCTGCGACATCGACGTGATGCGCAGCAGCGTAATCCGGTCATGCAGCGGCTTGAGCATCCGTTCGACGAAGCTGTTGCGGCAACCGCCGATCAAGGCGCCGTAGAAGTCGGTCTTTGCCTCCAGGCATCCGACCAGATCCTGCTTGGCCGCAGCCGCCTTCAGCCGGGTCAATGCATCGCCGATTCGGTGCACCACGTCGGGATCGCGCAGGCGCGCGCATTCGCGGCCGGCAAACCCTTCCAGAACCGCCCTTGCGTCGTAGAGCTGTTTGGCTTCCTCGAGGCTGATGGTGCTCACCACCGGGCCACGGTGCGGGACCGTGTTGACGAGCCCGTCGGCTTCGAGCAGCCGCAGGGCTTCGCGGATCGAGGGGCGGCTGACCCCCATCATTTCGCAGAGCTCGCGCTCGACCAGCCGCTGGCCGGGCTTCAGCCTGCCGGACATGATTGCTTCGCGCAGCTTCTGGGCAACCATCGCCCGGACGGTCGGGACGTCCTCGATGCGAAGCGTAGACTGCAGTTCAGCGCGTCGGTCCATTTGCGATGTGCCTTCGTTCTATCCCGGGTTCATCAGCGATTTACCGGCAGAATCAGCATTTCCGCAATTTGAAGATGGAGCCGTTTGCCCCGGAAAACCGGTTTTGCTCATGCGATCGACCAGCCTCCGTCGATCGGCAGGGTGGCCCCCGTGATGTCCTGCGCGGCGTCGCTGCAGAGGAAGGCCACCAGAGCGCCGACGCCTTCCATGGCGACGAACCGGCGCGATGGCTGCCGTTCGGCCAGATAGTCTTCCGTGGCGCCTTCTATCGCCTTGCCGGCCTGCGCGGCGATGGCCGCGATCTTGCCCCTGATGGCTGATGTCGGCAGCGTGCCGGGGGCGACCGCGTTGCAGGTGATGCCCGTGCGCGCGGTTTCCAGCGCCACGGCGCGGGTGATGCCGAGGATCGCGGTCTTGGTGGTCACATAGTCGATGCGGTCCTCGACCGCGCGTGTCGAGTAGATCGAGGCCATGTTGATGATGCGGCCCCAGCCGCGCTGCTTCATGGCCGGGAGCGCCAGGCGGATCAGGTGAAACGGCGCCGACAGGTTCACCGCCAGCGCTCGGTCCCATTCCTCCGGCGGAAAATGTTCCACGGCGGCGAAATGCCTGACGACGGCATTGTTGACGAGGACGTCGATCGCGCCACAGCGGCCAAGCATATCAGCCATCATGGTCTCGATGGCGGCACGCTCAGACAGATCGGCTTCGGCGGCGATGACCGTGACACCGAAGCGGGTTTTGAGACGATCGGCGGCTTCCCGGGGGGCGATGAGATCATGCAGGACAATATTGGCCCCCGCGCCGGCAAGGCTTTCCGCCACCGCCAGGCCGAGGCCGGCGGTCGCTCCGGTGACGAGGGCCCATTTGTCCTTCATCTTCGGCGGTTCCTATTTGTTGTCGAGCTCGGCAAACACTTCCTTGGCGTTGCGGAACGCGTCGACACCGGCGGGCACGCCGCAATAGATCGCTACCTGCATGAAGACCTCGCGGATTTCCTCGCGCGTGGCGCCGTTCGCCAGTGCGCCACGGACATGCGTCTTCAGCTCGTGCGGGCGGTTGAGCGCGCACAGCATTGCGAGGTTAAGGAAGCTGCGGGTCTTTCGCTCAAGACCGTCGCGGCCCCAGACATAACCCCAGCAATATTCCGTCGTCAGGTCCTGCATCGGGCGGTTGAAGTCATCTGCTGACGCCAATGCCTTGTCGACGAACTCGCTACCAAGCACGCTCTTGCGGATTTCGAGACCGCGGTCGTAGGTCGCCTTGTCCATGTTGTTCTCCGTTTCTGATGGCGATGTCAGCTCTTCGGCCAGAATGGCTCCGCCAGCGCCAGCTGCGGCGGGAACACCGTGACCGGCACGCCCTTTTGCCACTGCACGATGGTCATGCCGGCGCCGACGCGGCGGCCCTTCTCGTCGAATTTGATTTCGCCCAGCGGGTAATATTTGGACGGGCCGGCATCCATGCTGCGCAACGCCTCGGCAACCGCGACACGATCGGCCTTGCCGGCCTTCTCGAGCGCGTCCTTGATCACCCACATGTCGCCATAGGTGGAGATCGCGTTCTGCGTCATCCACGGCTCCTTGTAGCGGGTCTTCAGTTCCGCGATCAGCGCTTCATGTCCCTTGGCGCCCCAGCTTGCGACGCAGGTCAACACGCCCTGCAGCAGCTCCGGGCTGACGGTCTGCAGCATATCAGGCTCGGCAATCGCGATGCCGAACGAGATCGTGGGAATCTTGCCCTGGCCGAGGCCGAACTCGTTCATCTTCTCCAGCAGCAGTTTTGCGTCGGATATCACGGTCGGCAGGAAGAACAGCAGGTCCGGCTTGGCCGAACGGACCTTCTGCACCAGGGACGTGGCGTCGGCGAGCGGCGGCGTGAACGTTTCGTCGACGATGAGTTGCAACTGGTTCTCCGCCAGCAGGCCTTCGCGCATCGACTTGGCCGAGGCGACGGAAGCCGCGGTGTTGTCGGTCAGGATCGCGACCGTCTTGGGCCGCTTGCCGGAGGCGGTTTCCGCCAGCTTGATGATCTGCGGCAGCGCCTGTTTGGCCTGCGACCCCGCGGTCGCCGAGGTCTGGAAGACGTATTTGAAGCCGCGGTCGGTGATGAGGTCGGAATAGGAGAGGGTGAGGACGGGCAGGTTGGCTCGCTCGGTAACCTCGGTGACCGCGAGCGTGAAGGAAGAGAGATAGGCGCCGCTCGCCGCCACCAGATCGGTCTCCTGCGCCACCATGCGCTGCGCGGCGTTCTTGGCCTTTTCCGTGCTGTCGCCGGAGTCGAGCACAACCAGTTTCATTTTTGCGCCGCCGAGCGCCTTGATGCCGCCCTGGGCGTTGATGTGGTCGATTGCCATCTCGGCGCCCTGGCGCATCACCGTTCCCGGGCGTGCATACATGCCTGAGATCGGCACCAGCAGGCCGACCTTCACTTCAGACGGCTGCTGTGCCCAGGCGCGGGATGCAATCAGTGCGCTGGATGCGCCGGCGAGCAATGTTCGCCGGGTCACTTTGGTCGGGGTATTCCCACTCATGACGATCCTCCTCCCTCAATGGTGAAAAAGTTTTTTGTCAGGATTTTTTCGGCCAGAACGGCGTGGCTTGCGCGAGCTCGGGCGGGTAGACGGTGACCGGCACGCCATTCTGCCATTGCACGATGACGACGCCCGCACCGACGCGGCGGCCCTTCTCGTCGAACTTGAGCTGGCCGCCCGGATAATATTTCGACGGCCCGGCATCCATGGTGCGGAAGGCCTGCGCGACGGATTGGCGGTCGGCCTTGCCGGCCTTTTCCAGCGCCTCCTTCATCAGCCACATGTCGCCATAGGTCGAGACGACGTTCTGCGTCGCCCATGGCTCCTTGTATTTCGCCTTCAACTCCGCGATCAGCTCTTCCTGGCCCTTCGAGCCCCAATTGGCGACGATGGTCATGATGCCCTGCACGGCCTCGGTGCTGACGCTTTGCAGCATGTCGGGCTCGGCGATCGTGATGCTGAAGGACACGGTCGGGATTTTGCCCTGGCCGAGGCCGAACTCGTTGATCTTCTCCAGCCCGAGCTTGGCGTCCGACACGGCGTTCGGCATGAACAGCAGGAGGTCGGGACGTGCGGAGCGGACTTTCTGGATCAGCGGGGTCGCGTCGGAGAGCGGCGGCGTCCAGATTTCTTCGACGACGAGCTGCAGGCCTTCCTGCGCGAACAGCTTTTCCTTCAGTGCCTTCGCGGTCGCGATCGAAGTCGCCGTGTTGTCCATCAGCATCGCCACCGTCTTCGGTCGCTTGCCGGCTGCGGATTCGGCGAGCTTCATCAGGGTCGGCAGGCCGAGCTCGGACTGCCGGCTGGCGGGAGCCGCAGTCTGGAAGATGTATTTGAAGCCGCGCTCGGTGAGGAGATCCGAATAGGAAAGCGTCAGCACCGGCAATTCGGCGCGCTCGGTGACTTCAGTCACCGCCAGTGTGAAGGAGGAGAGATAGGCGCCGGTGGCAGCGACGAGGTCGGTCTCCTGCGCCACCATGCGCTGCGCCGCGTTCTTGGCCTTTTCAGTGGTGTCGCCGCAATCGATCACCACCAGCTTCATCTTGGCGCCGCCGAGCGCCTTGATGCCGCCCTGCTTGTTGATGTGATCGATGCCCATCTCGGCGCCCATCTTCATCACCTGGCCGGGACGGGTGTAGATGCCGGACAGCGGCACGATCAGGCCGACCTTGACCTCGGCCGGCTGCTGCGCCCGCGCCAGCCCCGAGAAGCCGACAGCGGCGGCGCCGGAAAGAACAGTGCGGCGCGTCAGCTCTTGGGGGGTCTTGTTCATCTTGTTTCTCCCTGTTTTCTTTTTTGTCAGAACTTGTCACATGCCGAGATAGGCCTTGCGGACCCGGTCGTCGGCGCGCAGCGTCTCGTTGTTGCCTTCGAGCACGACGCGCCCGGCTTCGAGGACGTAGCCGTGGTCGGCCGATTCCAGCGCTTCCGCCACGCGCTGCTCGACCAGCAGCATGGTCAGGCCGGACTGCTTGCGGATATCGATCAGCCGCTCGAAGATGAAATCCGCGGTTGACGGCGCGAGGCCCATCGACGGCTCGTCCAGCATCAACAGCTTCGGCGAGGAGGCGAGGCCGCGGCCGATCGCCAGCATCTGCTGCTGACCGCCCGACAGCGTGCCGGCGAACTGACCGCGGCGCTCGGCAAGCACCGGCAGCCATTCGAAGATGCGCTCGATATTCTGCTTCCAGTCGCGCCGTCCGCTCTCGGTCATCGCGCCCATTTCGAGGTTCTCCATCACGGTGAGCGACGGAAAGACCTGGCGTCCCTCGGGCACGTGCGCGATGCCGAGATGGGCGCGCTGCGCCGGCGGCACGGTCAGGAGGTCGGCATCACCGAACATGATCCGGCCGGCGCTCGGCTGCAGGATACCGGAGATGGTCTTGAACAGCGTGGTCTTGCCGGCACCGTTCGGCCCGACGATTGCGACGAACTGGCCTGCGGCGACATTGATCGACACGCCGTTCAGAACGGGCTTGGCCGAATAGCCCGCGCTCAATCCCTCAATGCGGAGCATGGGCCACCCACTTCTTGCCGAGATAGGCCTCGATCACGCGGTTGTCGCGCGTGACAATTTCCGGCTCGCCTTCGGTGATGACGGCGCCATGGTCGAGGACGACGAAGCTGTCGACCAGGCGGACCATCGCCTGCATCGTGTGCTCGATGATCGCAATAGTGATGCCGTCGCGGGCGAGTTGCTGGATGACGGCGACGACCTCGTCCGCTTCGCCGTGGCCGAGCCCGGCGAGGGTCTCGTCGAGCAGCAGAATTCGCGGCTGGCCGGCAAGCGCCCGCGCGAGCTCCATCAGGCGCAATTCCTTGGTCGAGAGTTCGCCGGCGACGCGGTCGGCCACACCGGACAGGCCGACGCGCGCGATGGCCTCGGCCGCGAGCTTTCGTGCTTCGTCCTCCGTCTTTGCGCGCACATAGGCGCCGACCACGACGTTGTCTGTTATCGACATGCGCAGGAACGGGCGCATGACCTGGAAGGTGCGACCGATTCCGGCCTCGCAGATCGTATGCGGCCGTTCGCCGGACATGTTGCGGCCGTCGATCAGGACTTCGCCTTCATCGGGGCGCAGGAAGCCGTTCAAGAGATTGAACAGCGTGGTCTTGCCGGCGCCGTTCGGGCCGATGATGCCGAGGATCTCGTTCTTGTGCAGCCGGAAGCTGACATTCTGAACGGCCTTCAGGCCGCCGAAGGATCGCGAGAGGTTGCGTACTTCGAGCACGACTTCGGAGGTGGCGGCGCGCTTCCGAGCCAAGGGTAACGGTGTCACAGTAGCGGCGGCCGCCTGCAATGCGCTCGGCGTAGCAGGCCTCTGAACGGTGCTCGTTCTTGCAAATCGCTTGCGCAGGAGATCGCGCAGCTTCCAGAACAGCCCTTCCGGGGCAACCAGGATCACGCAGATGATGGCGAAGCCGAAGATCACGCCCTGGATGCCCGGGAAGCGATCGCCGGCTTCGGCATGCAGTATCTCGGCCAGCGGAATCAGGATGACCGAGCCGATCACCGGTCCCCATACCGTGCCGACGCCGCCGAACATGGCAACGGTGAGCGCCTGCGCCGACACCAGCATACCGAATACGGATTGAGGGGTAACGACCAGAAGGACCTGCGCATAGAAGGCGCCGATCGCGGCGGCGATGGCGCCGCTGAGCGTGATCGCGCGTAGCTTCCAGGCCAGCGTATTGATGCCGGCCGCCTCGGCCGCAGCCTCGTTCTGCTTGATGGCGAGCAGTGCCATGCCGAAGCGGGATTGCTCGATGATCCGCGTCAGAATGATCGTGGCCAGCATGATCGCCAGCGCCAGCAGCGTGTAGATCCGGGGATCGCCAAACTGCATATAGGCGATCGGTGCCTCGCGCTTCATCGGCAACGTGACTTCCTGAAAGCCGAGCCACTCGAAGACGTAGAGAATGGCGAGTGGGTAGGCGAGCATGGCCAGCGCGAAATAATGGCCCTGCAGACGGAAGGTCGGAAAGCCGATGAGGAGCCCGGCAACGCCGCCGAGCATCGCCGCGACCGGGATCAGCAGCCAGGGGGACAGGTCGAAATAGATCTGGCCGAGCGCGGTTGTATAGGCGCCGATCCCGAAGAAGGCGGCGTGACCGAACGAGATCAAACCCGTGTAGCCGCTGAGCAGATTCCAGGACAGGCCGAACACGGCCCATACCGGAACCAGCGTCAACACCAATTGATAATAGGAGTTGGTGACGCTGAGCGAGACGACCGCATAGGCGATTGTGAAGATAATCGCCGGCAGCAGCGAGCGGAGCTGGGGCATGGTCACGTCCTCTCGACCATGCGCCCGAAGAAGCCCTGCGGACGGAAGAAGATGATCAGGAGGAAGACGACGAAGATCGCCGCGTTCTGCAGCTGCGTCGGCAGGATCAGCGTCGACATCTGCTGGACCAGGCCGATGGTCATGCCGCCCCAGAAGGCGCCGATGATGCTGCCCATGCCACCGAGCACGACGCCAGCATACATCACGATGACATATTCGAGGCCGACGAAGGGGTGGAACGGGTAATTAGTGGCGAGCAGGCCGCCGGCGATGGCGGTGATGCCGCAGCCGAGCGCAAAGGCGACGCGGTGCGCACGGTCGACATCGATGCCCATATAGGTGGCCGCGGTCGGGTTGTCGGCGGCGGCGCGCAGCGACTTGCCGATCCGCGAGCGCGTGATCAGCAGGCTGAGCAACGTCATGGTCACCAGCGAGACGATGGCATCGATGCCGCGCGCCTTGTTGATGAAGACGCTGATGTCGGAGGTGAGACCGAGCTCCCAGGCCGAACTCGAGAGCGGCGTACGGATCGAGGCGAGCACCGATCCGAACACGATGAGGCCACCGTTCTGCAGGATCAGCGCGATGCCGAGCGTGAGGATGAGCTGGGCATAGTGACCTTCGCCCTCGAGCGAGGCGGTACGGGTGCCCGATACATGCGAGATCAGGGTGCGGTGAACGAAATAGCCGAAGACCGCGAGTACGGGGCCGGCGAGCAATATCGCGACGAACGGCCCCACAGCGTTGCCGAAGACGGCCTGAACGCCTGCAGCGGTGAAGAGATAGAAGGCGACATACATGCCGAGCATCATGAAGTCGCCATGGGCGAAGTTGATCACGCGCATGACGCCGAAGATCAGTCCGAGGCCGACGCACATCAGACCGTAGACGGCGCCGATCAACAGGCCGGCGGCGAGCGCTTGCAGAAAGCCCTCCATCAGCGGCGGCTCCCCGATATGGCGATGCTGGTTTTCTGGTTCACGATTCCCCCGACACTCGCTTAAGACGCTGTTCGCAATATCTGTCCGGGCGGCTCGAGCCGGCATGAAGCGGCGATGATTCCGGCATCGCCAAGCCGTTCGCAGCCATCGATGGTCTCTTCCAGCCGGCGTGCGCGATCCTCGCCGATCACGCGCGCAGCGGCGGCGCGAAAGCGGCTGCGGATTTCCGCCGGGGTCGCGGCGACGACGTCGGAAAGGCTATGCCGGATCGTCTTGCCACCGCGCAGGTGGACAGTGACATCGGCGCCTTGTTTCGCGGGGAAAGCGGCTGTGAAGGCGGTATCGCTCTGAAGATCGGTTGCGGCGATGAGGCGGAGGATTTCCGCATCGTCGAGGGACGCATAGTTCTCCTCGTCGATCTCACCCCGGGTGAGTGTGGCCGCCACACTGAACGGAATGCTCATCTTTGTCTGCAGCGCATTCCGGAAAGGCCCCTTGGCATCGCAGCCGGGATAGCGGACCGCGGCTTCAGGCGCGCGAATGACGATCCGCTCGATCGATTCGGTTTCGGCGAGCTCGTGCGAGACGCGGAGCGCGGCCTGCGATGCGGTCTGCGCGAAATTGCAGGCCGGCGCCGGCTTGTTGTAGACGGCCATGATCTCCGCCTCGCCACCTGCAAATAGCGGGATTTCGTCAGGTGCGGGTTGTCGCCGGTAGGCGGCGAACAAGCCGGCTTCGCCTTCCAGAATGGTCTCGGAGGCAAGCGCGCCGGCTTCGGCAAGCGCGATGGCCTTGAGCGCGTTGGAAGCCGCGAAGCCGGGGTGAAAATACATTTCGGAGCCGCCGACGCGTGGCCACTCGTTGAGGCCGCTGGACGTGTTGGCAGCGATCGCGATGGCGCTCGTCGCAGCTTGCTCGGAAAGGCCAAGTGCAAAGCTGCCGGCCAAGGCGGCGCCGAGCGGCGCGACCAGACCGGTCGGCCGGTACAGGCGGGCGAGGTAGGCGTTGAATAACGCACGGCCGATCCGTGCGCCAGCCTCATAGCCGATGATGGCGGCGGCGAGCAGGGTAGTGCCGCGCAAGGGCGCCCGTTCGGAGAGCGCGAGCAGGGCCGGCCAGATCACGACGCCATGATGCGAGATGCTGGCCGCATGCATGTCCTCGCGCACCAGGCCATGGCCCATCACTGCATTGGCAAAGGCCGCATCCGTGGGAGATGCAAGCCGGGAGGTTCCGATAATCGTCGCGCCACTGCTGGCGGAATGGGTCGCTGCAATGGCCTGACGGCTCCACGGGTGACCGCCGGCCTCGAACGCGCAGGAAAGGAAGTCGATCAGACAGAGTTTCGCCTTTGCGACGATCTCCGAACTGAAATCCGCGAACTCGACGACAAGCGCCGATCGCGCCATTCGACGCGCCAGCGGTTCATTACCTGACACGGTCGCGCCGATCGCCATGGCACTCACCATTCCCTGATTAGTTTGCCGATCAGCCCCGCATCTGCACGCCGGCCCACTCCTCTACGACTTTGGCGATCGACGTGAAATCCGATGCCGCGCCAAATTTGGCGTTGGTGATCGCCAGCATCTGCCGCACCACCGCGCCGCAGACCATCGGCACGCCCATGGCTTCGGCTTCATCGATGCAGAGCCGCACGTCCTTATAGGAAAGGCCGGTCGCAAACCCGAAATCGAATGTGCCGGGCAGCACGGCGCGCGGGAACTTGTCCTCGGACGCGCTGTTGCGGCCGCTGCTGGCATTGATGATGTCGATCAGGACTTTGGCGTTGACGCCGCCCTTGACGCCCATCGCCACCGCTTCCGATGTGATCACCAGCGCCGCGGCCGCCATCAGATTGTTGGCGAGTTTTGCCGTCTGGGCCACGCCGGGCTTGTCGCCGGTGTAGAACAGCTTGCCGAAATTCTTCAGGATTGGCTTCACGGTCTCGTAGGTCGCTTGCGGGCACGACACCATCACGGCCAGCGTGCCGTTGACGGCGCCCTTGATGCCGCCGCTGACGGGGGCATCCACGAGCGTCATGCCCTTGGCTTTCAGGCCCTCAGCTACCATCTTGGCGGCGCCGGGGCCCGTGGTCGACAGATCGACCACGATGCGCGCGCGACTGCCGCTGCTGATGCCGTCGGAGCCGAGCGCGACCGCCTTGACGATATCGGGCGTCGGCAGGCTGGCGAGTACGATCTCTGCGCGGGAGGCGACATCGGCCGGCGATTTGGCTTGCTGTGCGCCGCGCCTCAACAGCGGCTGCATCGCTTCGTTCTGGGTGTCATAGATGACAAGGGAATAGCCGGCGTCCAGCAATCGCCCTGCCATAGGTCCGCCCATCCGGCCCGTACCGATTACGCCGAGCGTCTCTCCCGCCATCGTCTGCTCCCTGTCGCGCGTCTCGAAAGGCGAGCGCGCTGTTGTTGTTCGACTTGTCGTCGTTGTTCGATTGTCGGGGCCCCGGTTCTCGTGGCCGCGCCGCATTTGTTCAGATTGTCAGTCAATATGTCAAGCTGAACGTTTTGGGGTCGACAGTTGGCCGCAGGTCGGCTTAAGGTTCGCAGAAAGCGAGGAATGTGCCCCGGTGCCGCAAAGCGAAATTTCAGGCGTCAGCCGGACATTGGCTGAGTTGGTTGCCGCCACATCATGGGCGGATGTCGCGGCGCAGCAGCATGAGGCCAAGCGGTCGATCCTCAATTTCTTCGCCACCGCGCTCGGCTCGGCCCATGATCCGGCGGTCACGATCGCCGTGCGGACATTGTTGCCGTTCAGCGGTACGGCGAACTCGACCATCATCGGCCGGACCGAACGGCTCGATATGATAGGGACGGCGTTCGTCAACGCCATCTCGGCGAACCTTCTCGATTTCGACGACACCCACCCCGAGACGATCATTCATACCGCGGCGCCGGTCGCGGCTCCCGTGCTGGCGCTGGCGGAAGCCCGCAAGCTGTCCGGCCCGGAGGTGCTGACGGCGTTCATCCTCGGCGTGGAGGTCGAGTGCCGGATCGGCAATGCCGTTTCTCCGCACCATTACGCGCGCGGCTGGCACATCACCTCGACCTGCGGAATATTCGGCGCGGCGGCGGCCTGTGCGAGACTGCTCGGATTGTCGGTGGACGGCATCGCCAATGCGATCGGTATCGCCGCAAGCCAATCTGCTGGAAATGTCGAGAACCTTCCGACCGCGGCAAAAAATGTCAGCGTCGGCAACGCCGCGCGAAACGGGCTGTTCGCGGCGTTACTCGCGCAGCAGGGCTATGAAGCGGCGCCACGGGCCATCGAGGGCCCGCTCGGCTGGGCGCGCGCCATGGGCGATGATCCCGATCTTGAGCGCCTGCTTGGCGACCTTGGCCGGACCTGGGAGATATCGAAGAACACCTACAAGCCCTATCCGGCGGGCATCGTGTTTCATGCGGTGATCGACGCTTGTTTCAGGTTGCGCGACCGCATCGGGCGGATCGACCAGATCGAGGCCGTCACGGTGCAGGGGTCTGCGCTGCTGCTTGCACGCGGGGACCGGCCGGTCAGGAACGAGCGTGACGCTCGGGTGAGCATTCATCATTGCGTTGCCTGCGGGCTCTTGCTCGGCGCCGCCGGCGTCTCCGAGTTTGCGCGCGAAACCGTGTTCCGGCCGGATATTGCAAATTTCCGCGAAAAGGTGCGGGCGGAGCTCGACAGCTCCATGCCCGACGGCGCTGCGCGCGTTAGCATTCGCCTGGCATCGGGTGAGACCATCACCGAAACCGTGATGTCTCCGCGCGGCAGCCTTGCCGATCCGCTGGATGATCGTGATATCGAAGCCAAACTACGCGATGGTGTATCGCGCGGCGGCAGCGATTGGGACGCCGAGCTTATCATCGAAGCGGTGTGGAAACTCGACAAGTGCGGCGACATCGCCGGCATGATGCAATGTGCGTCATCGGTCAAACAATAGTGCTCTGCAAACCTGAAAGGACGATCCATGAGCAAAAGCGAGCTGTTCGAAAAGGGCCTCAAGGTCCGTAAAGAGGTTCTCGGCGAGGACTACGTCAACAAGTCGATTGCGGGCGCCGATGAGTTTACCCGCACGATGGCCGAATGGTCGACGGAGTTCTGCTGGGGCGCGCTGTGGACCCGGCCGGGCATGGACAAGCGAACCCGCAGCATCGTCAATCTGGCGATGCTCGGTGCGCTGAATCGGCCGCATGAACTGAAATTGCATGTCAAGGGCGCGTTGAAGAACGGACTCACCAAGGACGAGATCAAGGAAATCCTGCTTCAAGTGGCGGTCTATTGCGGCGTGCCCGCCGGCATCGATGCCTTCCGCAACGCGCGTGAGGCGTTCAACGAGGTAGAGGCCAAGTAGGCGAGACCAAGTAATCGAGCGCCGGAGCATCGGGGGATCGCATGGCCGAGCCGGAATACGAACTGTTCGCCATCCGCTATGCGACCCGCGATGCGCGCCGCAGCGATCATTTCATCGGCGGCGATCCGCATGACGGGCCGATGCCGATGGATTATTTCATGTGGGTGGCGCGAGGAGGCGGGCGTGCCTTCGTCATCGACACCGGGTTCAATGCGGAGGTATGCGCGAGGCGGAACCGGACTTTTTTGCGCTGCCCGGTGCAAACGCTCGGCGCACTCAATATCGATGTGAATGCGGTGGAGGATGTGATCCTCACCCATCTGCACTACGATCATGCCGGCAATTTCGACCGCTTTCCGAATGCACGTTTCCATCTTCAGGAGCGCGAGCTGGCCTATGCCACGGGCCGCTACATGCGCTATCCGAGGCTGTCGCATTCCTTCGAGGTCGAAGATATCTGCGGGATTGTGCGGCTCAATTACGCCCGCAGGGTCTTGTTTTATGATGGCGATGCCGAAATTGCCCCTGGCATTACGATCCACGCGGCCGGAGGCCACTCGGCCGGGCTGCAATTCGTTCGCGTCAGGACCCGCCGGGGCTTCGTCGTACTCGCCTCCGATGTCAGCCATTTCTACGAAAACATGGCGAGCGAGCGGCCGTTCACCACAGCTCTGCATATCGGCGAGATGCTCGAAGGCTTCGAAAAATTGCTCGCGCTTGCACCGGACGAGAGCCATATCGTTCCGGGGCACGATCCGCTCGTCATGAAGCTTTATCCGGCCCCAAGCCAGGAGTTGGAGGGGATTGCGGTGCGGCTCGACGTCCCGCCATCCGGCGCCGCGCCGGTTCGTGCGGACTATTTGCCAGTGCATTAGCAGGCGAATTCGCCCAAGCAGGCGCGTTCTATTTTTCTCCTGCGGCCTTTAGGATCGGCAGCAGCCGCGCGGCTTCGCTTTTGACGAGATCGGCTAGGGCCTTTGGTCCACGGCGGCTTGGCTCCACGCTTTCGGCGCCAAGTTCTGCCAGCCGCTTTTGTACAGCTTCCTCGTTCAGCCCCTTGCTCAGAGCGTCCGCGAGCTTGTCGACGATGGCCTGCGGCGTGCCTGTGGGCACGAACACGCCGTAGAACGGCGCCATGTCGAATTGGGGCAGGCCCTGCTCGTGGGAAGTCGGTACGTCGGGCAGCAAGGGGCTGCGCTTTCTTGAGGCGATCGCCAGCGCCTTGACGCTTCCTGCCTGTATCTGGCCCAACGTCCCCAGTACAGGATCGCACTCATAGTCGACCTGACCCGCTAGCATGGCATTCAGCACCGGAGCGGTCCCGGTGAAGGGAACCATCGTTGGCTTGATGCCGATCGCCGAGTGAAGAAGCAGACAGCCGATATAGGATACCGAGCCGAGCCCGGCGTGCCCGACATTGAGCTTTTCCGGGTTAGCCTTTGTGTAGGCAACAAATTCCTTGAGGTTGTTGGCTGGGAAATCCTTCCGGGCGACCAGCAATTCCGGATATTCGGCGGTCAATCCAATTGGTTCAAAATCCCTTTGCGGATCGTAGCCGAGATTCGGATAGAACGCTGGCGCCAGCGCATTGGTGCCGAGATGGCCGGACAGGATCGTATAGCCATCCGCCGGCGCGCGGGCGGCGCGTATCGCTCCCGTCGTGCCGCCGGCGCCCACGACGTTCTCCACCACGAATTTCTGACCGAGATAGCGGGAGAGGATGTCAGCGACGATCCGCCCTGTGATGTCAGCCGGCCCGCCGGCGGCGAATGGGACGATAATTGTCGCCGTTCTTGCGGGATAGTCTTCGGCCCAAGCGCCGTTTATTCCGGCCATCGCCAAGAGCACGGCCGCAGAGATCAACTGCTTCGCCAACTGTCGCCTCCCTTATCGTTGTTCTTTTCTACAATCTTATGCTGGTTTCGCCGCCGGGCAAGGTGATTGGGCATTTTCGCCTGCGCAGCCAGTGCGCCGGCCATGTCCGCTACGGCGCGGGGGGCGTTTGCAACAGGCTGCCGGACACCACATATGGTGCATGGCGATCCACTCTACCCCTGAGAGCAAGACATGAACCCGCTGCCAAACGTCGATCCTGCCCCCGTATATTCCGACGACGACATCGTGCACTGGCTGACGAACGGTACGCGCGAGGAACGCTTCATCGACAATATTTTCGCCGAATTGTGCTTACGCCTTCAGCGAGCGGGCATTCCCGTCAAGCGGGCGACACTTCATTTTCTGATCCATCATCCGCAATGGCTCGGCGCCCGGATGCTATGGACCGATGGAACGCGCGAAGCTACGATTGAAAGGGTCGACTACGATGTCAGGGGGCGCTCGGAATACATCGGCAGTCCCGCCAACGAAATTCACGAGGGCGCCACCGAGGTGCGCGAACGCCTCGAGCGTGATCCGTCGCTGGGCCGAAAGCACGCCGTTTATGACGAGATGCGGGCCAAGGGGTTGACCGATTATGTCGCCTGGCCCTTGTACCATACGCTCGGCAAGCGGCACCTCGTGACCTTTGCGACCGACCGCCCCGGCGGCTTTGACGACGCGCATCTCGCGCGTTTACAAAAGCTGGTGCCTGTTCTGGCGCTGGTCAGCGAAATCCGCGTCAAGAACCGGCTGGCGCGAACATTATTGGAAACCTATGTCGGGTCGCATGCCGGCGAAATGGTGCTGGCCGGCGCCACCAGGCGGGGCAGCGGGACGACGGTGCGCGCCGCCATCATGATCTGCGATCTGCGCGACTTCACCAGAATCTCCGATAACTGGCCGCGCGACGACGTCATTGATCTCCTGAACAGCTATTTTGACGCGCTGTCGGAGCCGATCGCGCGACATGGCGGTGAAATATTGAAATTCATCGGCGACGGCCTGCTCGCCATTTTTCCGCTTACCCACCCGTCGGCGTGCGCGGACCTGCTGCATGCCGTGACCGAGGCCCGTGAGGCCCTGGCTGCTCTCAGCGAAAACAACGGTGCAACCGGCCGTGCGCCGCTGGATTACGGCATCGGCGTCCATGTCGGCGACGTCATGTACGGCAATATCGGATCGCGCACCCGGCTCGATTTCACCGTCATCGGTCCCGCCGTCAACATGGCTTCGCGTCTCGAAGCGCTGACCAAGCAATTGGGTAGGAAGGTGCTGCTATCCCGCGCGTTCGCCGATCTGGTCCAGGGCGAATTCGATCTCGAACGCGTCGGCGAACACCCGGTGCGGGGCTTCAGCGAGCCGATTGAGCTGTTTGCATATCACGGCTGAATGGGGTTTATCGTCGGCAGAGCCAGGGGAAATGTAGCATGACCGGCAAAGGACGTCTGCTGAGGGACAAGATGGCCGATTCCGGTCTCGTCCATATCATGGCGGCGCATAGTCCGCTCTCGGCGCGGCTGGCGAAGGAGGCTGGGTTCGACGGCATCTGGGCCTCGGGCTTCGAGCTCTCGGCGCTATACGGCCTGCCCGACGTCAGCCTGGTTTCGATGACGCAGCATATCGAGATGATGCGCGCCATGGCTGATAGGGTGGATCTGCCGATCGTAGCCGACATCGATACCGGTTTCGGCAACGCCATCAACGTGATCCATGCCGTCCAGCAATACGAACGCGCCGGCGCCTCTGCTGTCGTTATCGAAGACAAGTCGTTTCCGAAGGTCACCAGCCTCGTTGCCGACGGCCGCCAAGACCTGCTGCGGATCGAGGAGTTTCAGGGCAAGATCGAAGCCGCGTGTCAAACGCGGGACGACGCAGCTTTCCTGGTGATCGCGCGGGATGAAGCGCTGATCGCGGGATTGGGGCAGCACGAAGCGCTGCAACGCGCCGCAGCCTATGAGGAGGCCGGCGCGGATATGATCCTGATCCACTCCAAACAAAAGACGCCTGACGAGGTGGAAAGTTTTGTGCGCGCATGGAAGGGCAGGGCGCCGATCGTCATCGTCCCGACTGCCTATCCCGAGATGACGGCGGATCGCATCCGCGCGCTGGAGAAGATCAGGATGGTGATCTATGGCAATCACGCGATCCGCGCCGCCGTCACGGCGATGAAGGATGTGTTCGCATCCATCCTGAAGGATGGCGGCATCCAGAATGTCGACAAGAAGATCGTCTCGGTCGAAGAGATCTTCCGCCTGCAGGACATGGACCTGGTGAAGGTCAACGAGCAGCGCTACCTCAGATGAGCAGCGACAGGATCTCACGCCGCCCAGCACTGTCCGCCGCCGTCGACACGCAGCACCTGGCCCGAGACGAACGCGCCGAGCGGGCCGGCGAACACCTCGACGACGCGCGCCACTTCGTCGACGGTGGCGATGCGGTCGAGTGTGCCTGATTCGACCATCCGGTTCTGGTCGACCGCACGCGTGCCCATGAAGCGGCCGGTGCGGGTGTCGCCCGGCGCGATGCAGTTCACGGTGATGTCGTAGGCGCGAAGCTGATCGGCGAGGCAGCGGGTGTAATGCGTCATGCCGGCCTTTGCGACCGCATAGATCGAGCCGTTGGTGCGGCCCTTGAAAGCGGCGACCGAGCCGATGGTGACGATGCGGCCCTGACGCCGCGGCATCATTTCCTTCGCAACCGCCTGGCAGGTCAGGATGGTCGAGAGCAGGTTGCGATCGAGCACAGCGCGCACGTCCTCCTCGCGAATGTTGACGGCGTCGTTCGGATCGGGCTTGCCGCCCTTGGCCGCGATGTCGCCGCCGGCATTGTGGACGAGAATGTCGATCGGGCCCAATTCCCTCGCCGTGGTTTCGACCACGCGTGCGATATCGGCACCATCAGTGAGATCGCCGAGCACGCGGATGGTGCGCACGCCGTTCGCCGCGGCCACCTGTTCAGCCACCGCCGTCAACGTCGATCCCTCGCCATACTCCGCGGGTCCATTTTCGCGCATGCCATGCATCGCGACAGCGGCGCCCATTGCCGCCAGCCGTTCGGCAAAGGCGCGGCCGAGCCCGCGGCCTGAGCCAGTCACCAGCGCAACCTTGCCCTGCAGCGCCCGCGCGGCGTCGTGTTGTGGCATGATATTGGTTCTCCTGAGTGCAAAAGGGTTAGTCTGCAGCCAGATCCAGACCGATCGCGAGTGCCTGTACCAAGCACATCGGCGCGACCAGCGTGCGCAAGGCCGGCTCGGGCATGTCCTGAATCTCGAACACGACCGACGCGCCCTCCACGATCGGGCTCAAAAGGCTGTCGGTGATCGATATCGCCGGCACATTGCGCGCCACCAGTTCGGGAAACAGCCGAGCCGTGTCCGGATAGTAGTTGCGGAAGCTGATCGCGACCAAGGCATCCTCGGACGTCGCCGGGTGCGATTGCTCGTGGATGCTGCCGCCGGTGCCGTCCAGCAGCACCACGCGCCGCCCGAGTTTGCGCAGCACATAGGCCAGATGCGTCGCCACCGGAAACGAGCCGCCGAGGCCGAGCAGATAAATGTCGCGCGCCTTGGCCAAAATCATGATGGCAGCTTCGAGCTGGCGCTCATGGGCCGACTGACTTAGCGTCACCAGGCTCGATTGGGCTTCGGCGACGAAACGGCCCAGCACCGCCGCGGGCTTGCGGCCGAGCACCGACTTCTCCTCGCTCTTCATGCGTGCGAGCCGCGCCTTGTAGCTCGGCGCCACACCGGCGACGAGGCGCGTTCGAAACACCTGCTGCATCTGGGTGAAGCCGCCGAACCCCAGGGCATGGGCGAAGCGAACAATGGCCGATGGCGGCACGCCGGATCGTTCGGCGATCTCAGCCACGGTGCCCAACGCCACGTCGATCGGGTGATCCAGCACAAACTCGGCGATCTGCTGCAGTCGGCCCGACAGCGCGCGATGCCGCTGGGCGATCGCCCCGCGCAGTTCGTCATACGTCATCGCCGTGTCGACAGGCTTGTTCATGCGCCAGCTTTATCCCATCGCGGCCATTTCGCCGACTGGTTCAAACATTCCACTTTACAGGTAAGAATAGAACGTTCATTCTAAGTGCCGCAACAAGAAAACGAACCTGCTCGGGAGGGAGCCATGAAAAAGCGTGAGATCTCGCGGCGAAGCGTTTTGCAGGGCAGCCTGATGGCCAGCGCCCTGGCCGGCACAGCAAGTTATTTCGGGCCGTGGAAGGAGAACCGGGCCTGGGCGCAGGGTGCCAAGCCGATCAAGCTTGGCCTGACCTGCGACGCCAGCGGCCAATACGGTAATAGCGGGCAGGACGATCTGCGCGGCATCCAGATGGCCATCGATGAAGCCAACGCCAAGGGCGGCGTGCTCGGGCGCAAGATCACATGGATCACGGCCGATACCGAAACGACGCCGGCCACCGGCAGCCGCATCGCCGAACGTTTCATCACGCGGGAGGACTGTACCATCCTGATCGGCGCGGTGCATTCCGGCGTTGCCAACGCCATCACGCAAGTCGCCGCCAAGAATGGCGTCATCTACCTCAACACCAATTCCTCGGCGCCGAGCGAGGCCGGCGAAAACTGTTCGCGTATCAAATTCGTCTGGGACGGCAATGGCACAAATTTTTCCAAGGCCTCGGTGCACAACGCGGTCACTTCGATCGGCAAGAACTGGATGCTACTCACCAACGACTATGTGTGGGGCCACACCACGTCGGCGGCGACCAAAGCACAGATCGAAGCAGCCGGCGGAAAGATCATCGACAATCTGCTGGTGCCGCAGAATACCCGCGACTTCACCGCCTATCTCCTGAAGATTCAGCAGGCGAAACCTGACGTGGTGGCAACCGCGATTGGCGGCGACGATATCAAGGCGCTGCGCGAGCAGGTCGCCCAGCTCAAGCTCGATGGCAAGCCGGCCTGGATCAACAACCAGCAGGACTGGCCCGATGTCTGGGGCGCGCCCAACAGCCTGTTCGGCGTGTTCGGCACCACCTGGTATCACAAGCTGGCGCTACCCGGCGTCGCCGAATTTGTGAAGAAATGGCAGGCCACGAACAAGGAGGGGGCGATACCGGTGCCCGGGAACGTCTCCTACAACGGCTACATGGCGACGCGTGAATTGCTGCGTGCGATCGAGCGCGCGGGCTCGACCAACAACGTCAAGATCATCAAGGAACTGGAAAACCTCAAGGTGTCGGCGACCGACCGCATGCAGCATTTCGATGCCTATATGGATCCGGTCACGCACCAGATGCAGCAGACGATCTATCTGGCGCGGCGAAACGCCAAGCCGTCCGACAGCACTGATCTTTACGAGATCATCAGTTGGACGGAGCCCAAGGCGGTCGCCGATAGCGATGCCGCTGCCAAATGCAAGCTCGTTCCCTACGAGCGGGTCCCGACCGTGGATTCCTGAGTCTCGGGCTTGAATGAACCAGCAGCGGACGCGGCTGCGCCCGCTGCCTTGCAATCCAGCTACGAGAGCGATTTTGTTCGATCTTCTTCCGCATATTCTCAACGGCCTTACGCTCGGCCTGTTGTTCGCGCTGATTGCGCTCGGCTTCATGCTGATCGTCGGCTTGATGGAGCAGATCAACCTGGCGCATGGCTCGCTGTTCGCGCTTGGCGCTTACTTCGCGATGCAACTGATGGGGCCGCGTCCGCCTCTGCCGCCCGGCATCGCGAGTGCCTGGCTCGCGCTGCCGCTTGGCTGGCGCTATGCCGCGACGCTAATCCTTGCGCCTTTGGCGGCGGGCCTCGTCGGGATCGTGATCGAATTCTGCATGCGGCGGACCTATGGCAAGGATCCGATGTACGGTCTTCTGCTGACGTTCGGCGCGGCGATGGTGATCGAGGAAACGATCCGCCTGACCTGGGGCACGCGTGATTACGTCCTGCAGGTGCCGCAGGCGATCAATGGCGGCTTCCTGTTCGGCGATCTGATCTGGTCGACCTATCGCTTCTATGCTGCGGGCACTGCGGCCGTCATCATCGGACTGGTCTGGCTGCTGATCGAAAAGACGCCGTTTGGCGCGACCGTCAAGGCCGGCGCGCATGACAGCGAGATCGTGCGCGCGCTCGGGATCAACCTGACGCGACTGCGGCTATTGGTCTTCGTATTCGGCACCACGCTGGCGGCGATCGCCGGCATCATCGTGGCGCCGATTTGGGGGATTCGTCCGCATATGGGGGTCGATGCCGTCATTCCAGCATTCCTGGTGATCGTGCTCGGCGGCGTCGGCAGCTTCTGGGGCGCCGTGGTGGCCGGGCTCCTGGTCGGTCTCGCCGTCGGTCTCTCCGGGGCCTATGCGTCCGAATGGTCGCTGCTATCGATGTACGTACTGCTGGTCGCGGTCGTAACCTTCAGGGCGAGGGGCCTCTGGGGCAAGAAAAGCGTGCTTGAGGCCTGAAGATGATTGCGACACACCAATCGGATTCCCTGCGGCTGATCACGCCCACCATGCTAGTCCTGTTCCTGGCGTTATCGACCGTGCCAGTATGGATCGCGCATGCCGGCCTTTATCCCTATCTCGGCATCGAGATCCTGATCTGGTCGATCTATGCCCTGGCGTTCAACCTGGTGCTGGGGATGGCTGGCCTGCCATCGTTCGGCCATGGCGCCTATTTCGGAATCGGCGCCTACGCCTTTGGTCTCTGTCAGTTCAACGTCGCCGCCAATCTCTGGGTCTGCATGGCGGCTGCGTTCGCCGTTGCTGGGCTCGCCGGTGCGCTGGTGGCGCTGTTCATCTCGCACCGGCGCGGCATCTACTATGCCTTCATGACGATTGCGTTCGGTCAAATCTTCTGGACGCTGGCGATCAAGTCGCACAAGGTCACCGGCGGTGAGGACGGGCTGTTGAAGATCGCACGTCTGCCGGCCGATTTTGGGTTTGCATCGTTCGATCTCTCCGGCAATGTCGCGTTCTACTATTTCGTCCTTATCGTGTTCGCCGTTGCGGTCATTGCGATGTGGCGGCTGGTGCATTCGCCCTATGGCCGCGTGATTGCGGCGATCAAGCAGAGCGAAACGCGAGCGTCGCATCTCGGCTACAATGTTTGGCTCTACAAGGCCTCGATCTTCACGTTGTCGGCGGCCATATCGGGATTTGCCGGCGGCCTGTTCGCGATGGCGCAACTCGCAGCTTTCCCTGATGTCATGAGCCTGCATCAATCCGGCTATGTGGTGATGATGACGCTTGTCGGCGGCGGTCTCGTCAGCTTCTGGGGGCCGGTGGTCGGCGTCTTCCTGTTCTTGATCGCACGCGACGTGATCGGTGCGCTGACCAACGCGTGGATGCTGTATTTCGGCCTCTTATTCATGGCCGTCGTGCTGTTCCGGCCCGAGGGTGTCGCCGGAGCCGTGGCTGCTGCCTGGCAGAACAGGTCGTTGCATCTGGTGCGGCAGCAGGGTGGCTCGGCGTTGCGCCTGTTGTTCGGAGGCGGGAGATGGCGCTGATCGAGGTCGAGGGAGTCCACGTTCGTTTTGGCGACCGGGTCGTGCTGGAAAGCATCGATCTTGCGGTGCCGGAGGGTGAATTCCATGGCTTGATGGGCCCGAATGGCGCCGGCAAGACCACGTTCTTCAATGTGCTTACCGGACGCGTCAAGCCGAGCCGCGGGTCGGTCCGGCTCGCCGGTGAGGATGTCACCGGCCTCAGCCCGCACCGTATCGCCGACAGGGGCATCGCCCGCTCATTTCAGATCATGACGCTGTTCGACGACTTCAGCGCCCGTGACAACATCATGGTCGGCTTGCCGGGCTTTCGCGCACGTGGCTTCGACCTGCATCGCGCGGCCGCGGCGGATGGCGGACTTGCGGCGCAGGCGTCAGACATTCTCGTGATGGTCGGTCTGGCCGACAAGGCCGACGTCCGCGCAAAGGATCTTTCCTATGGCGACCGCCGCGCGCTCGAAATTGCCGTTGCGCTCGGGCAGAAGCCGCGCGTGCTATGTCTGGACGAGCCGACATCCGGCCTCGGCACCGATGGCGTGCAGCGGCTCGGCCAGTTGGTCAGCCAGCTCAAGCGCAAGCTCACGATCGTGGCAATCGAGCACGACATGGAATTCCTATTCTCGCTGGCGGACCGCATCTCCGTGATCCATTGGGGTCAGGTGGTCGCGCGCGGCGCGCCGCAGGAACTGCAGCAGAACGAATGGGTCAAACGGTCCAACCTGGGGCGGTTCGCATGATCCTCGAAGTCGAAGCCGTCGATACCTTCTATGGCGAGACCCAGGCATTGTTCGGCGCGTCGGTGGCCGTCGAGCGCGGCAAGGTATTCGCCTTGCTCGGCCCGAATGGCGCCGGCAAGACCACGATGCTTCGCTCGATCCTGGGATTGACGCGGCCGCGGCGCGGCGTGATCAGGTTCGACGGACGCGACGTCACCCATCGCGCGACGCACGAAATCGCCCGGTCCGGCATTGGCTGGGTGCCGGACGACCGCCGGCTATGTCCGACCCTCTCAGTCGCCCGCAATCTCGGCATCGCGCAGAAGCGCACGCCGTTCCGCAGCTGGACGATCAAGGAAACCTGCGAGATTTTCTCGCCCCTTGAATATCTGATGGAGCGCGATTGCGAAAATCTCTCGGGCGGCGAAATGCAGATGGTGGCGATCGCCCGCGCGCTGGTCGGAGCGCCCGGGTTGATCCTGTTCGACGAACCGAGCCAGGGTCTCGCGCCGAAGGTTGTCGGTGACGTGTTGGCGACCATCCGCAGGCTGCGAAGCGAAGGCGTGGCATCGCTCGTGGTTGAACAGAACTCCGAGATCGCGTTGTCGGTCGCCGATCAGGCTGCGGTGATCGATCGCGGCCGGATCGCGTGGACAGGCGAGGCTGCCACGCTGCGTGATGACCGCGCGCTGCGCCAGCGACTGCTTGGAGTGCACTGATGGCACCGTTGCTTGCTCTTGACGCTGTCCGCAAGATCTATACGCGTGGGCGGATAGTTCGGCGCGCAACTTTCACTCTTGAGGCGGATCTCGTGATCGACCAGCCCTCGATCATCGGTGTGGTCGGGCCGAACGGAGCCGGCAAGACCACGCTGTTCGAAATGATGACCGGCTCCAACGCGCCGTCGTCCGGCCGGGTCTATGTTGCCGGCACTGACATTCACCGGGTCAAATACCGCGAACGCGACCGGCTGGCGATCCACTATCACCAGTCCTATCAGGTCCGCAGGTTTCGCAAGCTTGTACCTTCCGTGCTGCTCGAAAAGTCGCCAACGGCCGCGCCGATGGTGCATCTGTTCGATGAGCCGCAGTTCAATTTGCAGGACGGCTATGTCGGCTTCATGCTCGATTTCTTTCGCAAGCTGCGGGCCGAGGGCCGGCTGGTCGTGCTGTGCCTGCATCCGACCGCGGCCTGGCACCTGGAAATTTTGGCCGAGATCGCCGAGCAATATCTGCTGGTGGCCGATGGCGGCGTGACCCGTCTGCCGGATTTTGCGACGCTGACCAGCCAGCCGCGGTTCCGGAGCTATCTGGGTGCGGGAATGACGCGGGCCGCGGAGGCGCTATGCGCAATTCGCGCGGACGCGCACCACTGAATCGGCTTTGCAATTTGATAAGGCTTCCATCATATACGCGCCTGAATTTCCGCCGCCCGCCATTTGGCGACTAGTAAGCTCAGGGAGAAAAGTCTCGTGGCATATTCGAATACCCAACTCTTCATCAACGGCAAATGGCGTCCGAGCCAGTCGGGCAAGACGATTGCCGTGCTCAACCCGGCGACCGAGGAGGAAATCGGCACGGTGGCCCATGCTGATCGCGCCGATCTCGACGAGGCGCTGGAAGCGGCCGCCAAGGGTTTTAAAGTGTGGCGCGCGGTGGCGCCGTTCGAGCGTTGTCGGATCATGCGCAAGGCGGCTCAGATCATGCGCGAGCGCAACGACGAGATCGCGCCGCTACTGACCATGGAGCAGGGCAAGACCCTCGCGGAAGCCAAGATGGAGGCGATGGCGGCGGCCGACGTGATCGAATGGTTCGCAGAGGAAGCCAAGCGCGCCTATGGCCGGGTGATCCCGGCCCGCGGCCCCGGCATCTATCAGATCGCCGTCAAGGAGCCGGTTGGCCCGGTCGCCGCCTTCACGCCCTGGAATTTCCCGATCAACCAGGTCGTCCGCAAGCTCTCTGCGGGTCTCGCCGCCGGCTGCTCGATCATCGTCAAGGCGCCCGAGGAAACCCCGGCATCCCCGGCACAACTGATCAAGGCGTTCGTCGATGCCGGCGTGCCCGATGGCGTCATCAACCTCGTCTACGGCGTGCCGTCGGAGATTTCGGAATATCTGATTCCGCACCCGGTGATCCGTAAGATCTCTTTCACCGGCTCGACCGTCGTCGGCAAGCAGCTCTCGGCACTGGCGGGCCTGCACATGAAGCGCGCCACCATGGAGCTCGGCGGTCACGCACCGGCCATCGTGTTCAAGGACGCGGATGTCACCTCGGCAGCTAAAATCCTGGCGGCGGCGAAGTACCGCAATGCCGGTCAGGTCTGCATCTCGCCGACCCGCATGCTGGTGCAGGACGACGTGTTCAAGGAGTTCGTCGACAAGTTCGTCGAGGGCGCCAAGTCGATGAAGGTCGGCAACGGCCTCGATCCCGACTCGAAGATGGGCTCGCTCGCCAATCCGCGCCGCGTCACCGCGATCGAGGGCATGGTGCAGGATGCCGTCGGCAAGGGCGCCAAGCTCGAGACTGGCGGCCACCGCGTCGGCAACAAGGGCTACTTCTTCGAGCCGACGGTCGTCAGCGACGTGCCGAAGGATGCCCGCGCCATGAACGAGGAGCCGTTCGGGCCGCTCGCGCTGATCTCGCGCTTCTCGACCTTCGACGAGGTCGCCGAGGAAGCCAACCGCTTGCCGTTCGGCCTTGCGTCTTACGCCTTCACCAGCTCGACTAAGACGGCAACCGCGATTGGCGCGGCGATTGAAGCCGGCATGGTCTCGATCAATAGTTTTGGTCTTGCGCTGCCTGAAGTGCCGTTCGGCGGCGTCAAGGATTCCGGCTACGGCTCGGAAGGCGGCACTGAGGCGATGGAAGGCTATTTCAACACCAAGTTCATCACCCAGACCGGGGTGTGACGCAGACGGCGAAGCCGCCTGCTTCGCTCACAATATGGCCCGATGCTCCTGCGAGCATCGGGCTAATTTTTTACGATCCATGCGAGCAGCAGGATGACGAGCACGACGAGGCTTGCGGACAGGCTTTTCCAGAACACCAGCGGATCGCGCTCATAGAGCGAGCGCCGCGACGTAACAGCGGGTTTCGCCCATGTCGCGCCGTTCTCCAGTTCGTGCGAGAATTCGATGACGTCGCCATAGCGCTGTGCCGGGTCGACGTGGAGCGCCTTGCCGATCACCGCGTCGAGCCAGGCCGGCAGGTCCGGGCGATAGCGCGCGAGATTGGCGGGCTTGCCGAAGCGCGGCCGCGAGAACGGTTCGATCTCGCCATAGGGATAGGCGGCGGTGAACATCCGGTACACGGTGACGCCGAGGGCATAGAGATCGGAAAACTCATCGCCCGGCCGGCCGCCGAACAGCTCGGGCGCCATGTAGCTCGGCGTCCCCGGAATATCCTCGGCCGGAAAATCCTCGAGCAGCGGGACGCGGGCGACGCCAAGGTCGACCAGCCGCAATCCGCCGCCCTTCAGCAGGATGACATTATCGGGCTTGATGTCGCGATGGATGATGCCGGCCCGGTGCAGCGTCGCCACCGCGCGCGCCAGCTTGGTTGCGATCCCGATGCCTTCGGCCAGCGAAAGCTGCGGCGAGCGGTTGAGCCGCTGCTCCAGCGTCTCACCTTCGTAGAGCGGCATAACAGAATAAAGACGCGTCTGCCGTTCGGCGGGCAGCTCGATGATTTCGCCGATCCACAGGCTCCGCACGCGCGCCGCGACCCAGGCTTCGCGGACGAAGGCGAGACGATACGAGCCCTCGCTGGCGACGCGCGGATGCGGAAATTTGAGCACGACCTCGCGGCCTTGCCGCTTGTCGATGGCCTTGAACAGCCGGCTGTAGCGGCCGTCGGACAGGATTTCGCCGAGCGCGAAATCGTCGACCACATCACCGGTTTCGGGCAGATCCAGGATCGGCAGCGTGGCGATCGAGTGGGTGAGTTCGTCGCGGTCCGCCGGCGGTAGGTCGACGACGTCGAGCACCAAGGCGGTCATGTTGTCGGTCGAGCCGGCATCGAGCGCCGCATCGACCAGGGCGCGTGCGGATTCTTCCGGCGAGGTGCGCTCGCTTAGCAGTAGCTGCAACCGGTGATCGGCGAGTGTGCCATGAACGCCGTCGCTGCAGACTAGCAGCCTGTCGTGCTGGCGCAATCCCACGGTCGCATAATCGAAGCGGGCGAAATCTTCGAAGCCGATGGCGCGGTTGAGCAGGTGCGCGAGGTCGCCGCGGCCAGCGATATGATCCTTGGTCAGCCGCTCCAGCCGCCCCTCGCTCAGACGATAGGCGCGGGTGTCGCCGATATGGATGACGTGGCAGAGCCGCCGCGACAGGATGATTGACGAGAAGGCGCAGCTCATGCCGCTGAGCCGGGGATCGGTGCGGCCCTGCGTATAGATCCAGCTGTTGGCGGCTTCCAGCGAGCGCGATGCCCGGCGGCGCACGCCGAGCGTTTCCGGCAAAGAATAATAGGCGTCGATGAAGCAGCGGACCGCGAGCTCGGCGGCTTCGCGTCCGCCCTTGTGTCCGCCGACGCCGTCAGCAACGGCGGCGACGATGTCGCGATTGTTCAGGCCGGATTGGCCGAGGCAGGTGCCGACGTAATCCTCATTGGCGGAGCGCTTGCCGGTTTCGCTGACGAAGCCGACGCGAACCCCGAGATTACGTTGCGAACCGATCGTCACCCGCGCGGCCTCAAATTAGCAGCGCGGATCCTCAGACCCGCGCTCCCGATGCGGCGCCCCAGGTGGTGCGCCAGCGCACCTTGACCATGGCAAGTCCGATGAAACCAAGCAACGCCAGCAGGCCGAAAAATAGAAAACCCGCGCCGAAGCCGCCGGTCATTCCCTTCGCGAGGCCGAGCGTCTTGGCGAGGAAGAAACCGCCGATGCCGCCGGCGCAGCCGACCATGCCGGTCATCAGGCCGATCTCCTGACGGAAGCGGAGCGGGATGAGCTGGAATACGGCGCCGTTGCCCATGCCGAGCGCGAGCACGCCGACCGAGAACAGCAGCACCGACATCCAGGCGATCTTCGGCATTTCGGTGAGCGCCCAGCCCGCCGGCACCGGCGCAGCCGGTCCCTCCGGCATGAAGGCGATGACGAGATACGCCGCGACGACGACGCCGAAGAACATCGACAGCGAGCGGATGCCGCCGATGCGGTCGGCGATCAGGCCGCCGACCGGGCGGAAGCCCGAACCGAACATGACGATCAGGGAAACCAGCAGACCCGCCGCGACGCCGGAGACGTGATACTGCACGGTGAAGTACAGCGGCAGCGCATTGGCGAGGCCGACGAAGCCGCCGAAGGTGATGAAGTAGAAGAACATGAACCAGCGGCTGTCGGGATCGCGCAGCAGCGTGCCATAGGCCTTCAGCGAAACCGGCTTCCGCTCGCCGGGCGCGTCCTTGGCGGCGTAGATATAGTAGGCGAGGATCAGCAGCATCGGAACCAGCAGCACACCGAACACGGCCTGCCAGCCCCAATGCTCGGCGATCGATGGCGCGAACATGGTGTCGAGCACGACGCCCATATTGCCGGCGCCGGCAATGCCCATCACGACGCCCTGATACTGCGGCGGGTACCAGCGGCTCGCCTGCGGCAACGCCACCGCGAACGAGGCGCCGCCGACGCCTAGCGCGAGGCCGAACAGCTCGATCGACAGCTTGCTGGGAAGTCCGAAATAGCAGACCCAGGCCGTCGCGGCGATGACGATAAGCTGTGCGATAATTCCTGTTTTCTTGGCGCCGAACTGGTCGGCGAGCAGTCCCATCGGCACCCGCAGCAGCGCTCCGGCGAGAACTGGAATGGCGACGAGGGTGAACTTCTCATCGACGGCAAGGTTCATGTCGCGCACGATGTAGACGATCAACGGACCGAGCGCGACCCAAGCCATGAAGCTTATGTCGAAGTAGAGAAAGGCGGCGAGCAGCGTGGGCCAATGGCCGGCCTTCTTGAATTCAGCAAACTTCATCTGAAAGCCTCGAACATCGGCGCGTGATGTCGCGCAAGAAGCGCGGTCATCTCGGCACAGAGGAGTTTAATGTTGGGAAGCGAGTCGTCTCGTCGTTGAGGCGCACTCTCGCTCTGCCTTCAGCAATTCGTGTGCCAGAACAACACGCGTACCAGTTCGCGAGCGTTTGCAGGGTGTTCCCGGCCGCGGACAAGTCGCCGCGAATACCGCTGTTGCTCCGTTTGTTGGCAAACGCAGCCCTCGAACGTGCAGATTGGTGTTTTATTATGCTTTGCGGAGGATGCGCGCTCGAAGGGCCGATTTCCGCTGCTGTGCCGGTCTCCCAGGCAGGTTGGCGCGCAACCGTGGTTGAGCATTGGTGCTGTGCACAATGGATAGTCCGCATGGGCGATTTTTTGGGCAGCCGTGCACGTGCGGGTGCAGCTAACCTGCGATTTCATCAGCCGAAGTTGGCCGCGGTGCCCGAAAAATTACGGATCCCGTGTTGGCACGCCTCTTGAATACCTGAGATCTCGATCGTCATAGCCGACGAGTCTCTGCCCGCCGATGGGCGCTCCCAATCAATCAATATCATTTGCCGATCGTCGATGCAGGGCTGCGTCGCCGAACGGGGCCGTCGGAAACGGGATCAGCGAGCATGCTCGATAAAGTGACTAAGCAAAAGTTGGTGGTGATCGGTAACGGCATGGCCGGCATTCGCACGGTAGAAGTGCTGCTGGACCGGGCGCCCGATCTCTACGAGATCACCGTGTTCGGCTCCGAGCCGTACGGCAACTACAACCGCATTCTCCTGTCGCCCGTGCTCGCCGGCGAGAAGACCGTCGACGATATCATGCTCAACACCGAACAGTGGTACGAGGATAACGGGATCACGCTGCGCAAGGGCGAAATGATCGAGATGATCGATCGGCGCACCTGCGAGGTCGTCACCGTGGAAGGCGCGCGAGTGCCCTACGATCGCCTGCTGATCGCCACCGGCTCCAACCCGATCATGCTGCCGCTGCCGGGCAAGGATCTGCCCGGCGTGATCGGCTTCCGCGACATCCAGGACGTCGAGCGCATGGTCCATGCGTCGACGAATTACAGGAATGCCGTCGTGATCGGCGGCGGCCTGCTCGGCCTCGAAGCCGCCAACGGCCTGATGAAGCGCGGCATGAACGTCACCGTCGTGCATTTGCTCGACACGCTGATGGAGCGCCAACTCGATCAGGTCGCGGGTGGACTATTGCGCAAGTCGCTGGAGGAGCGCGGCATGGTGTTCAAGATGCCGGCGCAGACGGAAGCGATCCTCGGTGCCGATCGCGTCACCGGCGTGCGCTTTGCCGACGGCGAGGAGATCCCGGCGGATCTCGTCGTGATGGCGGTCGGCATCCGCCCGAATGTCGAGCTGGCACGCAAGGCCGGCCTCTATTGCGAGCGCGGCATCGTCGTCTCCGACACCATGCAGACCTATGACGGGCGCATCTACGCGGTCGGCGAATGCGTGCAGCACCGCCGCCAGACCTATGGTCTCGTGGCCCCCCTGTTCGACCAGGCCAAGGTCTGCGCCAACCATCTCGCGATGAAGGGTTTTGCCACCTATGACGGCTCGGTCGTTTCGACCAAGCTGAAGGTGACCGGGATCGACCTGTTCTCCGCCGGCGACTTCGCGCCGGGTGCGGACAAGGAAGAGATCGTGATGCAGGACGCTTCCCGCGGCGTCTACAAGCGGATCATCCTGCGGGACAAGAAGATCGTCGGCGCCGTGCTCTATGGCGATACTATCGACGGCCCCTGGTACTTCCAGCATCTGCGCGACGGCACCGACGTCTCGCATATGCGCGAGCGGCTGGTGTTCGGCGCCGCCAATCTCGGCGACGGCGGCCATAGCGGCAACAACTCGGTCGCCGCGATGAGCGACGATACCGAAATCTGCGGATGCAACGGCGTCTGCAAGGGCACGATCGTCAAGGCGATCAGCGAAAAGAAGCTGTTCACGATCGACGACGTGCGCGCCCATACCAAGGCGTCGTCCTCGTGCGGGTCATGCACCGGTCTCGTCGAGCAGGTTCTCGCTTTCACGCTCGGCGGCGACTATTCGGCGGCCCCGAAGGTCAAGCCTATCTGCGCTTGCACCGATCACAGCCATGACGATGCGCGCCGCGTCATTATCGAGAACGGATTGAAAACCATTCCCGATGTCATGAAATTCATGGATTGGAAGACACCGAACGGCTGTCACTCCTGCCGGCCCGCGCTGAACTATTACCTGCTCGCCACCTGGCCGGGCGAGTATCGCGACGATCAGCAGTCGCGCTACATCAACGAGCGCGTTCATGCCAACATCCAGAAGGACGGGACCTATTCGGTGGTGCCGCGGATGTGGGGCGGCGTCACGACGCCGGACGAACTGCGCGCCATCGCCGATGTTGCGGACAAGTTCAACATTCCGACGGTCAAGGTGACCGGCGGCCAACGCATCGACCTGCTCGGTGTCAAGAAGGAGGATCTGCCCGCGGTCTGGGCCGACCTCAACAAAGCCGGCATGGTCTCGGGCCACGCCTACGCCAAGGGATTGCGCACGGTGAAGACCTGCGTCGGCTCGGAATGGTGCCGCTTCGGCACCCAGGATTCGACTGGCCTCGGCGTCAAGCTCGAAAAGTTCATGTGGGGTTCGTGGACCCCGGCCAAGGTCAAGCTCGCGGTCTCCGGCTGTCCGCGCAACTGCGCGGAGGCGACCTGCAAGGATGTCGGCGTCGTCTGCGTCGATTCCGGTTACGAGATCCATTTCGCCGGCGCCGCGGGTCTTCATATCAAGGGCACCGAGTTCCTGACCAAGGTTGCGACCGAGGAAGAGACGCTCGAAATCATCGCCGCGCTGACCCAGCTTTATCGCGAGCAGGGCTGGTACCTGGAGCGCATGTACAAATGGTGCGATCGGGTCGGTCTCGATGCGATCCGCAAGCAGGTGGTCGATGACATCGCCAACCGCAAGGCGCTGTTCAGCCGCTTCGCCCATTCGCAGCAATTCTCGCAGAGCGATCCCTGGGCGGCGCGCGCCGAGCGCGGCGTCGATCGCAACGAATTCACCCCGCTCGCGGAGCTGGAACTGGCATGACCAAATGGATCGAAATCGGGACGCTGAACGATATTCCCGTTCTCGGCTCGCGCGTGGTGCGGACGGCTTCCGGCAACATTGCGGTGTTCCGGACCAGCGACGACGAGGTGTTCGCGCTTGACGATCGTTGCCCGCACAAGGGCGGGCCGCTGTCGCAAGGCATCGTCCACAATAAGCGCGTCACCTGTCCGCTGCACAATTTCGTCATCGAGCTCAAAACCGGCACGGCCGTCGCGCCGGATGAGGGATGCACGCGGGCGCACCCGACCAAAGTGGAGAACGGCATCGTCTGGCTTAGCGTCCAGGCGGCAGCAACCGTACCTGCCGAGTGAGGGTGATCGCCCGTGCCAGTGAAGACAACCTGTCCGTATTGCGGCGTCGGCTGCGGCGTCATCGCTGACAGGGATGCGGCTGGCACGGTGACCGTCCGGGGCGATCAGCTTCATCCCGCCAATTTCGGAAAGCTGTGCGGAAAGGGCTCGGCGCTCGCCGAGACCGTTGGCCTCGAGGGGCGGCTGCTCTCGCCCATGGTCAACGGGCAGGAAGCGGGCTGGGATGCCGCGCTCGATCAAGTCGCGGAGGGATTTGGCAGGATCATCCGCGAGCATGGTACTGACGCCGTCGCGTTCTATGTCTCCGGCCAGATCCTCACCGAGGACTATTACGTCATCAATAAGCTTGCCAAGGGCTTCATCGGCACCGCCAACATCGACACCAATTCCCGGCTCTGCATGGCGTCGAGCGTGGCGGGCCACAAGCGCGCGTTCGGCAGCGATACTGTTCCGGGCTGCTATGAGGATCTCGAAACCGCAGATCTTCTCGTTCTGGTCGGCTCCAACGCCGCCTGGTGCCATCCGATTCTTTACCAGCGCATCATGGCCGCCAAGGCCAACAACCCAGCGTGCCGTGTGGTGGTCATCGACCCGCGTCGGACCGCGACATGCGACGGCGCCGACCTGCACTTGCCGCTTCGCTCGGGCAGCGATTCCGTCCTGTTCAACGGGCTGCTCGCGCATCTTGCATCGCAAGGCGCGATCGACCGTGCGTTCGTGGACGGCTGCACTACCGGCGCTGAAGCAGCCCTTCGGCAGGTCGCCGGCCAGACGCTCGCGCAGACCGCCGATATCTGCGGACTGTCGGAAGGCGCTGTGGCGCTGTTCTTCGACTGGTTTGCCAGAAACGAGCGGGTCGTCACGCTCTATTCGCAGGGCATCAACCAGTCGAGCAGCGGTGTCGACAAGGTCAATTCGATCATCAATTGTCATCTGTTGACCGGCCGGATCGGGCGGCCTGGCATGGGCCCGTTCTCGCTCACCGGGCAGCCCAATGCTATGGGCGGACGCGAAGTGGGTGGCCTCGCCAATCAGCTCGCCGCCCACATGGAGATCGAGAACCCGCGGCATCGCGATATCGTCAAGCGCTTCTGGCAGTCGCCGGTCATCGCCGACAAGCAGGGCCTCAAGGCGATCGACATGTTCGATGCGATCGCCGATGGGCGCATTAAGGCGGTCTGGATCATGTCGACCAATCCGCTGGTCAGCCTGCCCGATGCCGATCGCGTCCGCCGCGGGCTCGACGCCTGCGAACTCGTCGTCGTCTCCGATTGCATGCGCCATACCGACACCACGCGCCATGCCCATGTGTTGCTGCCCGCGCTTACCTGGGGCGAAAAGGACGGCACTGTCACCAATTCCGAGCGCCGCATCTCCCGGCAGCGTCGTTTTATGCCGGCGCCCGGAGAGGCGAGGGCGGATTGGCAGGTGGTCTGTGATGTCGCGAAGCGTATGGGCTTTGCCGGATTTGACTATCCGAACGCGGCTGCGATCTTCCGCGAGCACGCCGGACTTTCCAGCTTTGAGAATGATGGAACGCGCGATTTCGATCTTTCTGCGCTAAGGACGATCGACGATCGAGCCTATGATGCGTTGACCCCGATCCAGTGGCCGGTGACGCGGGAATATCCGACCGGCACGCCGCGGATGTTCGAGACGCGCGAGTTCTTTACGCCCGATCGCAAGGCGCGTTTCGTGCCGGTGACGCCGCGCGCCGCAGCGAACGCAACGAGCCGCGATTATCCCCTGGTGCTCAATACCGGCCGGGTCCGTGATCAATGGCATACGATGACGCGCACCGGAAAATCGCCGCGGCTGCTCGCGCATGTCTTCGAGCCCTATGCCGAATTCCATCCCGACGATGCGCGCATGGCCGATGTCGAGAATGGCGGCCTGACGCGGCTGACCAGCCCCTGGGGCGAAATGGTGGCCCGCGTTGTCGTCACTGCCGAGCAGCGGCGCGGCTGCGTGTTCGTGCCGATGCACTGGAATGGCGAGTATGCGGGCGACGGCCGGGTCAATGCGCTGGTCAATCCGGCGACCGACCCGATCTCCGGACAGCCCGAATCCAAGCACACGCCGGTGAAGGCGGCGGCGTACTTGCCGAAATGGCATGCCTTCATCCTTAGCCGCCGAGAGATCGAACGTCCTGTCGCAGGCTATTGGGTCAGCGGTCTTTCGGGGCCGTGCTGGCGGATGGAGCTGGCCCTCGACGAGCGGCAGCCGAGCTGGCGCGACTGGGCGCGGGCGCAGCTCCGCGTTGGACATGACGACATCGAGTGGATCGCCTATCGCGATCCGAAAGCCGGCCGCTTCCGTTACGCCGCCGTCCGCGACGGCCGGCTGGAAGGTTGCGTGTTCATCGCCCCCGATCACAGACTGGTCTCGCGGTCGTGGCTGACGGGTCTGTTCGCGGAACCGGCTTTGTCGCCGAATGCGCGGATGTCGCTGCTGACCGGGCAGCCGCTGGACGCCGGTCAGGACGTTGGCCCGATCGTCTGCTCGTGCTTCGGCGTCGGGCAGCATCAGATCTCGGCCGAAATCCGCAAAGGGGCAGCGAGCGTTGAAGATATCGGCCGGTGCCTTAAGGCCGGCACCAATTGCGGCGCCTGCAAGCCGGAGATCGGCAAATTATTGCGCGGCGCAGCCGTGCGCGACCCGCATCCGGCATGAGCAATCCTGATCGCTTCAAGCAGCGTTCGTTACGGCGAAGCTGGGGCTTCGCCGGACTTCGCGATAACCGAGAACATCACGGCGGCCGCGATGCCTGATAGCAGCGAAGCGGCGAGAACGCCGAGCCGCACCTGCTTCAGCACGGTTTCGTCATCGAAGGCGAGGGTTCCAATGAACAGGCTCATGGTGAAACCGATGCCGGTCAGGATGGCCATCGCATAAAGCTTCGCCGTTGTCGTGCCTTCCGGCATCGCCGCCAGGCCGAGCCGGATTGCGATCATCGAAGCGGTGAAGACGCCGAGTTGCTTGCCGATGAAAAGCCCTGCGATGATTCCGAGCGGAATCGGCGCCGTCAGATTCGAGATCGACAGGCCGTGAAGCGATACGCCGGCATTGGCGAACGCGAAGATCGGCACGATCGCGAAGATGACCCACGGCCGGAGCGCGTGTTCGGTATCCTCGAGCAGGCGGTGGCCGTTATGTCGGCTAAGCGGCATCGCCAGCCCGACAGCAACGCCCGCGAGCGTCGCGTGCACGCCGGATTTGAGCACGCAGACCCAGGTGAACAGGCCGGCGATCAGATAGAACGATGGCCGACGAACATCCAAGAAGTTCAGGAGTGCGAGCGCCGCAACACCAAGCCCGCCGAGCGCGAGCGCCAGAACCGACAGATCGGCGGTGTAGAAGATCGCGATCACCACGATGGCCATCAGGTCGTCGATGATCGCGAGCGCCAACAGAAACGCCTTCAGCGAGGCCGGCACCTTGCGTCCCAGCATGGCGCAGACGCCGAGCGCAAAGGCGATGTCGGTGGCCGCCGGTATGGCCCAGCCGCGCAAGGCGGCGGCATCGCCCCAGTTCACCGCGGCATAGATCGCGGCCGGCGTGACAAAGCCGCCGAAAGCGGCGATCACCGGCAGTGCCGCCTGCTTGGCGCTCGCCAGCGCGCCCTCCATGACCTCGCGCTTGATTTCGAGGCCGACCAGCAGAAAGAACACCGCCATCAAGCCGTCGTTGATCCAGTGATCGATGGTCTTGCTCAGCCCAATCGACCCGATACGGACTTCGCCCGTCATCCGGAGCAGGGCCTCGTAGTCCGCGCCAAATGGCGAGTTGGCAACGACGAGCGCTGCGACGGCCGACAAGCCGAGCACCGCGCCGCCATAGAGACCCGTATTGTCTGAAACGTCTGATGCAGGAACCTTGGCAGTCATCGGCCGGTCTTGCCGCTCGCCTCGATCGCGATCGACAGCGCGAGCTTGGTTTCCGCAACGATATCTTCGACCAACTCTTCCCGACTGACCTGGGCAGCCTGGCCGGTGAGCAATCCCTGCTCGGCGAGCATCACCATTCCGTGCAGCGAGGCCCAGATCTTCAGGGCGCTACGCTCGCGCAACAGGCCCACCGCCGGTGCTTCCAGCGCTTCCACCAGCAATTCGAAAGTCTCCATGGCCGCACTGTGCAGCTCACTGCCTTTTGGCGCACATGCCATGGTACGCGACGCGAACATGAGCCGGTAGATGCCATTGCGCCGCAGGCCGAAATCGAGCGTGAGCTGTGCGAAGCGCGACAGCTTCGACTGTTTCGATGGCTTTTCGATCGCCGTGCGCATCATGGCGCTGAACTGACGGAAAGCTTCGGCCGTGACGGCGCTCAGCAGCGTTTCGCGATCGGCAAAATGCTTGTAAGGGGCCGGCTGCGAGACGCCGAGTTTCTTAGCAAGGGCGCTGATGCTGATCGCTTCGGGGCCACCAAGTTCGACTTCGTGCAACGCAGCCTGAACCAGGGCATCACGGAGATCCCCATGGTGATAGGCGTTCAGCGCTTTGCGTGCAGGTCGAAGCGGCATTCAGTTCCATGATCTATAACTTTTGCCTTGACAGCACAACGCCAACGCGAATGTAATATGATATAACTTCGCGGTACGCCGGCGGGTCGGTACCGTCGTGCCGAAGATAAGGCCGCGCGAGACAATGCGCGCCACAAATAGGGGAGCGCTGCGATGGCTGGAACGCTGAAGATCCGCGTCGACCAGGACAAATGCCAGGGACACGCGCGCTGCAAGTCACTGGCACCCGAATTGTTCGATCTCGATGAATTCGGCAACGCGCACGAAGTGGGCGATGGCACCGTGCCTGCGGGCCTCGAAGACAAGGCCTACCTTGCCCAGAGCAACTGTCCGGAAATAGCGATCGAGGTGACCGAGGAATAGCCGGCCGCGATCTTTCATCCATCACGATCTGAACGAACCAAGCAGAGGATTTGCTCCGATGTCCGATTCCGCCAGCATCATGCCCGAACATCCGCCGGTCACCGATTGGGTCAATGATTTCGACCACACCGATCCGAAATGGACGGAGAACCCGTTTCCGATCTGGGACGAGTTGCGCGCAGCGTCGCCCGTCGTGCACACCGAGCGGTTCCTCGGCTGCTACATGCCGACGACCTACCAGGCGGTGAAGGAGATCGCCTACGACACCGAGCACTTCTCATCGCGGCGCGTCATCGTGCGCGATGTGCGGCCCGAGATCACGGCGAGGGCGCCGCCGATCACCTCCGACCCGCCCGAGCACAAGCCGGCCAAGCAGTTGCTGCTGCCGCCTTTCACGCCGGATGCGATGAAGAAGCTCGAGCCGCGGGTGCGCGCGATCTGCAACGAGTTGATCGACGAGTTCATTGCCGACGGCAAATGCGACGCCGCTGCGCGTTATACCAAGCACATCCCGGTGCGCGCGATCGCGCACATGCTCGGGATTCCGGAAAAGGACGGTGACCTCTTCATCAAGTGGATCCACGGCATCCTCGAACTCGGCATCAAGAACGAGAATTCGCTGATGGAGGCGGTGAGGGAGATGACTGGCTATTTCGCCGTGCATCTCGAGCAACGCAAGACGAACCCGACCGACGACCTGATCTCCACGTTGATGCAGGCGAGGGACAAGGAAGGCAATCCGCTGGCGGACGAGCACGTGCTCGGTTCGCTGCGGCTACTGCTGATCGCCGGCATCGACACCACCTGGAGCGCGATCGGCTCCTCGCTCTGGCATCTGGCGAAGACGCCCGAGGACCGCGAGCGTCTCGTCAAGGAGCCGGAATTGATGCCGCTCGCGGTGGAGGAACTGCTGCGCGCCTATTCGCCGGTGACGATGGCGCGCGAGGTGATGAAGGAGACCACCGTCAGCGGTTGCCCGATCAAGCCCGGCAACATGGTGCTGCTGTCATTCCCCGCCGCGAACCGCGATCCCGCGATGTTCCCCGACGCCGACAAGGTGGTGATCGACCGCAAGGAAAACCGTCACGCTGCGTTCGGCCTCGGTATCCACCGTTGCGTTGGCTCCAATCTGGCGCGCATGGAAATGACCGTTGCGATCGAGGAATGGCTGAAGCGGATTCCGGATTTCAGGCTCGATCCGGCCGGCAAGGTGACCTGGTCGGAGGGCACCGTTCGCGGCCCGCGCCAGTTGCCGCTGCTGTTCGGCTAGACGGACTGAGAGGGAGATACACCAAGCGAAGAGGAGCGATTTGCTCGCCCCTCCTTTTCGTTCGGACATCGTGTCCCGGACGCGGCGCGGCACGAAGTGACGCGACGCAGAGCGGGGACCCAGCAGAGCCCTGGGTCCCGGCTCTGCGGAGCGGCGTAGGAACGCCGCACCGCGTCCGGGACGCGAGTGCCATTACTTCACCTCGATCTTCGCGTCGCTGGCGACCTTCTTCCAGGCCTCGATGTCCCGCGCGTTGATATCGCGCTGCTGGTTTCCGGCGATGAATTCCGCGGAGATGCCGAGCGCCAGCAGCTTCTCGGCAATATCAGCCTCGGTCAGCGACTCCTTCAACGCACCGGCGATTTTCTGCGCGATGGGATCGGGAACGCCGGCCGGCGCATACATCACCCAGGAAAGGCTCCGCTCGAAATCGACGCCTTGATCCTTGTAGCTCGCAACCTCCGGCAGGCTCGGCGAACGCCCCCCGCATACCGCAAGCGCCTTCAGCCTCCCATCCCTCACCAGCGGCGTTCCGGTCGCCATGTCGACCAGCCCGACCGAGATGTGCCCACCCATGAGATCGTTGGCGAGCTTGGCCGCGCCGCTGAACGGGACGTGCTGCAGTCGGATGCCCGCCTTCTGGGAGAGGATTTCGCCGCAGAAATGTCCGGTCGAGCCGACGCCCCAGCTTCCGTACTGGATCGGCTCTCCCTTCTTCGAGAGCTCGGTCAGGCCGCGCAGATCGCTGGCGGGAAAATCCTTGGTCGCGATCAGCAGAATCGATGACGTGCCGATGCGGCCGATGGTGGTGAAATCCTTGAGCGGATCATAGGGCAGGCTCGGATAGACCGCGGGCGCCAGCACATGCGTGGTCATGCCGCCGATCGTGATGGTGTAACCATCAGGTGGCGAGGTCGCCGCCTGCTGCGCGCCGATGGTGCCGGCAGCGCCGGTGCGGTTTTCGACATAGATGGTTTGTCCGAGCCGTTTGCCCATCCGGTCCGCCAGGAGACGGCCGAGCACATCGCCGCCGCCACCGGCCCCGAACGGCAGCAGCATCTTGATCTTCTTCGAAGGGTAGTCAGCTGCCTCCTCCGCGTGAACTGAAGCTGTCATCGACGACAGTGCAAGCAGCGAAAGCATGATCGCACGCAACTTCATTTACTCACTCCCTGGGTTTTCTGTTTTTGTCTTTGGTCGTTTGGATCGGCGGCACCATCAGGGCGCGCGGGGCTTGGCGCCTGAGTGTCGAAGAATGAATCGTATCGGCAGGTAAACCGGCCGTATCTTCCTGGCCGCTTCTCCACCGCGGATGCGGTCGAGCAGAATGTTGGCCGCAAGCCGGCCCATCTGGTCGAGGTTCCAGGTGAGCGCCGATATGCCCGGCGTTGCATGTCGCGCCAGGTCGGTGTCGCCGATGCACACCAGCGAGACATCGTCGGGATAGCGCAGCCCACTGCTGGACAGCGCGTCCATCACGCCGGCCAGCATATGCGTGCCCAGCGTGATGATCGCTGTCGGGCGATTGGGGCCGCGCAGCAACTGGCAGACGTCGCTGAACGCAATGCTAGAGCCTTGCGTCTGCGGCAGGATCAGCTCGGGATCGACCTCGAGCTTCGCTTCGGTATGGGCTTGGCGATAGCCGGCAAGGCGTTCCGAGCTCGGCAGCAATGCCGCACGTCCCGTGAGCAGCGCGATGCGGCGGTGGCCAAGCCCGATGAGATAGCGCGTGATCTCGAGGCCGCCGCCGCGATGATCTGCGCGTACTGAGGGAGCGCCCGGCACCTCCCGGTCGATGGCGACGCAGGGCAGATCGAGGTTTGCCAGTGCGCCGGTAAAATCCTTGTGGGCGTTGTCGCCGGCAAACAGCAGCAGTCCGTCCATGCGCCGGCGTCGCACCGCCGAGATAAAGGCTGTTTCGCGGTCTTCCTCGTGCCGGGTCGCGGCGAGCATCAGCACATAGCCTGCGCGCTGAAACTCCTCTTCCGCACCGTTGATCATCTCGCTGTAGAGCGGGTTTGACAGATCGGAGACCATGCAGCCGATCGTCTTGCTCTCGCGCGAGCGCAGCGCCTGCGCCGCCGAATGCGGCTCGAAGCGCAGGCGGTTCACCGCGCGCATGATCTTCGCGTGCAATTCCGGGCTGATATGGGGCTCGCCGTTCATGACCCGGCTGACGCTGCTGACCGACACGCCGGCCTGGGCGGCGACGTCGCGAATGGTGGCGCGCGCGGGCTGCGCTCGGCGCATTGCTGGGCTCCCGGTTGAAAACAAGGCGGGGTGGAGCCTAGCGCAATCTGGAAACGATATTCAAGTTACGCTGCCCCTAAACATGTATCTTGTTTAGGCCTTTGGAATAAAGTATGGAAACGTTTCCAAGAATGCTCCGAGCGAAGTGGCCAACCGTTGCTTCCGCTCGATAACAAGACGGGCAAACGGCCGCAGGCGGGGAGGCGGATCAACCATGACGCGACGTGTCGAAGGAAAAGTCGCCCTGGTGACTGGTGCTGCCAATGGCATCGGGCGCAGCGCAGCCATGGTGCTGGCGCGCGAAGGCGCGAAGATCGTCGCAACCGATCTGCAGGACCAGAAGGGTGAGCGCCTGCTGCGCGAGTTGCGCGCCATGGGAGGCGAGGCTGAATATCGCCACCTCGACGTGACGCGTGAGGAAGATTGGCAGGCGGTTGTTGCCGAGACCCGTGCACGTTTCGGCAGGCTGGATATTCTCGTCAACAATGCCGGGATCGGCCTGTCCGGTTCAGTCGTCGATATGGCCTTTGCCGACTGGAAGCGGCAGGTCGCCGTCAATCTCGACGGCGTTTTCCTCGGCGTAAAATATTCCCTGCCGCTGATGCGCGAAGGCGGAAGCGGCAGCATCATCAATGTTTCCTCGATTGCCGGGATCAAGGCTTCGCCAAATGTCTCGGGCTATTGCGCAACCAAGGGCGGCGTCCGGCTGTTCACGAAATCGGTGGCGCTGGAATGCGCGGCCGCCAAAGACGGGGTGCGCGTCAACTCGCTGCACCCCGGTATCACCGAAACCGCGATCTGGGACACGTTGATCGGCACCGTCGAGGATGGCTCGAACGGTGGACGGGAGCGCGGGCCGACGCTGGACAAGCTCACCGAACGTGCCGTCCCGCTCGGCTACAAGGCGGCACCCGAGGATATCGCCAACGGCATTTTGTGGCTCGCCAGTGACGAAAGCCGTTACGTCACCGGCACCGAACTCGTGATCGATGGCGGCAGGTCGATCGGCTGAGAGATCAAGAAGAACAACGGGCGGACTGCGCCGGCAACGAGAGGGGAGGTCATAATGAGTCGTATCTTTGGTGCAGTCTGTCAGAACGGTTACGTCGTGCGGGATATCCGCGCCGCGATGGATCACTGGGTCAATGTGATGGGCGTCGGGCCCTGGTATTACATTCCCAAGATCAAGACCGACTACTTCCGCCACCGCGGCCAGGACTCCGCGATGGAGATGAGCGTGGCGCTGGCCAATTCCGGCGATCTGCAAATCGAACTGATCCAGCAGCGCAACGACGCGCCCTCGATGTACAAGGAGTTTCTGGACTCAGGACACGAAGGCCTGCAGCACATGTCGTACTGGACGCGTGACTATCAGGCCCTCTACGACCGCGCGCTTTCGCTCGGTTACAAGGTGGGCCATGAGGGACAGATCGGCGGCGAGAAGGGCCGCTTCGCTTATTTCGACACCGAGGCTCATCCCGGCACGTTGGTGGAGATTTCGGATATTAGCGGCAGCAAGGGAAGCTTTTTCGAGCACATCCGCAAAGCGGCCGCCGGTTGGGACGGCTCCGATCCTATCCGCGAAGTCGGCGGCCGCTGAAAATAACAACGTAAGGAATAAGCAGATGGCAAGACTTCCCTTGATCGATCCGGCGGCAACCAGCGGCGATGTCCGTGCGTCCTTTGACAGGATGCCGGTGGTCCTGAATATCTTCCGGATGCTGGCGCATGCCGAGGCCAATTTCATTCCGGCGATGCGGTTCGCCAATTCGATCCTGCACCGCCAGAAGCTCAGCCACGTCAATCGCGAACTGTTGATCTTGCAGGTCGCGCAGTGGGAGCATGGCGAGTATGAGTGGCGGCAGCATGTGCCGATCGCGCTCGGCGTCGGCGTCACGCAGCGGCAGATCGATTGCATCGAGCAGGGCAGATACGAGGATGCCGCGTTCAATGCCGCCGAAAAGGCGCTGCTGGCATTCGGCCGGGAGGTGATCGAGAACGTGCGAGTTTCCGCGCCGGTCTTTGCTGCGATGCGCCAGCATTTCAGCGAGCAGGAGATCGTCGAATCGATCCTTGCGATCGGATTCTACATGACGATAGCCCGCCTGACCGAAGCGACCGAGGTGGACCTCGATCCCGCCGCCGGAATGACCGTGTTCGAGGGCGGCAAGAAGCGATCGGGTTGACGTTCGCATTGACCACACAGCCGGTTGTGGCGATCATCTCGTGGTCCCCAGCAACAATCGTGTGGAGCGAAGCAATGACGGGTGAGCCGGGAACGGACGGACCGCGACCATTGCGGGAGATCGCCAGCTATCACGCCCATATCTACTATGACCCGGCGACGACCCGGGCCGAGGCCGAGCAGTTGCGCACCTGGATCGGCGAGCGCTTCTCGGTCACGTTGGGCCGGTGGCACGACGTCAAGGTCGGCCCGCACGACCAGGCGATGTATCAGGTGGCCTTTGCCCGCGAGATATTCGCAGAGCTGGTGCCTTGGCTGATGCTCAACCATGGAAAGTTGAGCGTTCTGGTTCATCCGAACACGACCAACCCGCGCCGGGACCATCTGGCCGATCCGATCTGGATCGGGCCGGCGCTGGCCGTCCATGGCGACAAATTGCCTGAAGATGCCGAGATCGAGCACGCGCCGGTGCCCAATACCAATCCGGTCCTGCGGCCCTGACAAATCCTTTCGCTATGCGGAATGACAAGGAGCGCAAAAGTTGAAGGGGGCACCCACGATGGCGGCTTCCGCTTGTCTCGATTATGCCTTACTTTGGTTTGCATTATGGTGGGGTTATTCGGCGTATTAGGGGGAATCAGACGTGATTCCAAAGCGCCGAGTTGGGGTCGGATGAACAGGGCGAAGACCAGCGCAGCCGGGCTTGCTTCGAGCCGCGGTAGCCGATTGCTCCGCGACGCGGCATTCGGTACCGCAGCGCTCGTCATGGCCGCGGGGCTCGCGGTCTGGGTGACTGATTTCGATCTGGCCGGCTGGATCAATCCCGCATCTGCAAATGTCGCCAATGGCCCCTCGTTCGAGGAGCGCTTCGGGCCGAGTTCGGTGCGCCGCTCGCTGGCCGTCAGCTATCCGTCGCGTCCCACCCCCCGCGTGCAGCGCTCGGATTTCGAGGCGGAGTTCGGCCATATCGAAAATCAGCTCGGCTGGCAGTTGCGCGAGACGCAAGACGTGGCGGCCGCATCGCCTGCCCCGACCGTGGAGACCGCGATCCCGCTGCCGAGGTCGCGTCCGGTCCTGGCCAATCTGCAGGCGATGCGGGTCGATCCCCCGTCCGTCTCATCCGACAACCGCAGCATGTTCGAGAAGCTGGCCGATCTCGTGCCGATGAAGTTCTCGCTGGCGTCGCTGACGCCGGGCGACGGGCTGCTCGGCGAGCGCCAGGATCTGTCGAAGCTGGGTTATGACGGCCAGACCGCGGTCTACGATATTTCGGCGCGCACCGTGTACCTGCCGAGCGGCACCCGGCTCGAGGCGCATTCGGGCCTCGGCACCCTGATGGACAATCCGGCGCATGTCGACCAGCGCATGGTCGGCGCCACGCCGCCGAACGTCTACGACTTGAAGCCGCGCGAAAAACTGTTTCACGGCGTTGCGGCATTGCGCATGACCCCGGTGGGCGACAACGAAATGCACGGCCGCAACGGCCTGCTCGTCCACAGCTACCTGCTCGGGCCGAACGGCGATTCCAACGGCTGCGTCTCGATCAAGGACTACGACCGCTTCTTGCAGGCTTACCGGAACGGCGAGGTCAAGCGCCTCGTCGTGGTGCCGAGCATGCGCGAAGGCCTCACTGCGTCGCGGCGCTCGCCATCTCCGTCATGACCGCGATTGCGGATGACGTGGCCCAATCCGATACGCCCCTGCGTGCCGTGTTCAAGATCAGCCTGAACGGCCAGACCGTGTCGATCACGACGGTCGGCCAGGCCTATCGCTTCATCACCAATCTCAGCTCGATCGAATGGATCGAATTCCGCGCGCTGCACGCCGATGCCGTTCGTACGCTGAAGCGAGCCGCCGATAACGCCATGCTGAGCGTGCAGGCGACCGACGCGCTGCGCACGCTGTTCATCCGCGCCAAACTGTTGTGAGCCCCTATGTCTGCAAGCACCGAAATTGAAGACGATCGCCTGATCCGTGAATTGTTGCAGAACTGGGCGATCTGGCGCGATGCCGGCGACTGGGAGCGCTTCCGCACCGTCTGGCATCCGGACGGCCGCATGATGGCGACCTGGACGCAAGGCACCGGCGACGAGTTCATCGAGATCAGCAAGAAGGCCTGGGCCAAGGGGGTCAGCATCCTGCATTTCCTCGGCGGCATCTCGGTCGACCTCGCGGGCGACCGCGCTATCTCGCAGACCAAGATGACGATCTCGCAGCGCGCCGAGGTCGAAGGCGTGCTGTGCGACGTGCTCTGCACCGGGCGGTTCTACGATTTCCTCGAAAAGCGCGCCGGACGCTGGGGCATCGTGCTGCGCCAGCCGATTTACGAGAAGGACCGCATGGACCCCGTCACGCCCGGCGCCGTGCCCAATCTAGACAAGGCGCTGCTCGAGCAGTTTCCGCCAGGCTATCGGCACCTCGCCTATTTGCAGACCCGCATCGGTTACACCGTGAAGCGCGATATGCCGGGCCTGAAGGGGCCCGAGATCGAGGCCCTGTATGCGCGAGGCGCGGCATGGCTGAAAGGTAATTCGATATAGGTGGACGATCTCGAGACCCCGCGCACGGCAGGGCCCATACACAAATCTTGAAAACAACCCCATGCACAGTAGGATTGGGACCGTTTCGGGCCTTTTCGGCCTGATCGGTCGGGTTCCCGAACCTAGCTGATCTCCTTGCGGACGGTCGCGGCCGCATCGCACATCGCCTTCAGCTTTCCGAATGCGACATGGCGCGGCATGTATTTCATGCCGCAGTCGGGCGCGACGACAAGGCGGTCGGCGGCGACATGCTTCAAGCCGTTGCGAATGCGGTCCGCGACGATTTCGGCCGGCTCGATCTCCGGGTTGCCGAGGTCGAGTACGCCGAGCATGATCTTCTTCGAAGAGAGATCCTTGAGCACGCCGAGGTCGAGCTTCGGCTGCGCCGCCTCGATCGAGATCTGCTCGGCCCTGGTGTCGGCGAGTTCGGCGAGAAAGGAATAGCCGGCCGGCTTGGTCGAGCCTGATACGACCGCGGCATAGCCGAAGCATAGATGCACCACGGTTGGCACCGTGATGCCTTCGAGGGCGCGGTTGATCGCCTTCACCGCATAACGGCGGGCGAGATCGGGGTTGTTGCGCACCCAGGGCTCGTCGAGCTGGATCACGTCGGCGCCCGCCTTCTGCAGGTCGCGCGCTTCGGCGTTGACCGCTTCGGCGAACGCCATCGCCAGCTCCTCATCGTCCTTGTAAAACTCGTTCTTGGCCTGCTGGCTCATCGTGAACGGGCCGGGCAAAGTGATCTTGGCCGCGCGATCGGTATTCTCTCGCAGAAACTCCATGTCGTGCAGCTCGACCGGGCCGCGGCGCTTCACCGGGCCGACGACGCGCGGCACCGGCGTCGCGTGTCCGCTGCGCGAGGTGATCATCGCCGGGTTTTCGTCGTCGACGCCCTCCAGCGCAGTCGCAAAGCGGTTGGAATAGCTCTCACGGCGGATTTCGCCGTCGGTGACGATGTCGATTCCGGCGCGCTCCATGTCCCTGATCGCAACGATGGTGGCGTCGTCCTGCGCTTCTTCCAGGTGCTCGGCCGGCAGCCGCCACATCGCATGCATGCGGGTGCGCGGCACCACCTTCGACAGCATCGCGCGATCGACCAGCCATTCCGGCTGCGGATAGCTGCCGACGACGGTGGTCGGCAGCAGGTGTTTTGGCAGGTTCATGATCGTCTCCGTGCTCTTGTTATTCTTCTCAATTCTCAGGCGGCGCGCGTTGCGGCTACTGCTGCTTCGTCCTTGACCGGATTGCGCAGCACGCCGATGCCGGAAATCTCGACTTCGACCACATCGCCATCCTTCATCCACAGCGGCGGGGTGCGATAGGCGCCGACGCCGCCGGTGGTGCCGGTGACGATGACGTCGCCCGGGACGAGTTCGGTGAAGGTCGAGCAATAGGCGATCAGGGCGGGGACGTCGAACACGAGATCCGAAATCGGCGCCGCCTGCACCTCGACGCCATTGAGTCGGGTCGCAATCGTCTGTTGGCTGATATCGGCAAGTTCGTCGGTCGTGACCATCCACGGCCCGAAACCGCCGGTGCCGACAAAATTCTTGCCCGGCGCGAATTGCGAGGTGTGGCGCTGCCAGTCGCGGATGCTGCCGTCATTGTAGCAGGCGTAGCCGGCGACATGCGCCAGCGCCGCCTCGCGCGAGATGCGGCGGCCGGCCTTGCCGATAATGACGGCCATCTCGCCTTCATAATCGAACCGCTCGGACTCCAGCGGCCGGATCATCGGCTGGCCGCCGCCGACCTGGCTGTTGGCAAAACGGGTGAAGATCATCGGATGCGGCGGCGTCGGATGACCGCTCTCGGCGAGGTGTGTGGCGTAGTTGACCCCGATGCAGAAGATCTTGTCCGGGTCCGGCACGGTCGGCAGCAACTCGATCTCGGCCAGCGCGTAGTCGGGGCGCTCACCCTGCATCGCCGTCAGTGCGTCCAGCGATCCGTTCGTGAGCAGCGATTTCAGGGTCGGGTACTGCTTCAGCCGCTTGCCGGCGTCGATGATGCCGGCGTTCGTCACCACGCCATAAGTTGCCGTCGGGCCGGCCTTGAAGCTCGCGATCTTCATTGTCTGACACTTTCTTCGATGGAGGAGACATAGGATTCGATGGGACGGACGATTTCGCCCGAGCGAATCGGAACGCAATCGGGCGGAAAGTCCTGCCGGAACCGCGCGCCCGCCTTCGCAGCGCGGTCGATAAAGCTGTCGAGATGGTCCATCGCGCCGCTTGGAAGATCGTGCAGGACCATCAGGCTCCATGGTTGCGACCGGCATTGCGCCAGGGCCCGATCAGCCCAGCCGTCCGGATCGGCCCAGTCGCGCGGAATCGCGTTCCAGAGCACGCAACTATGCTTGTTGCGCGTGAGGTAGTCGACCACGGACGGCTTCAGCAGCCGTTCGTCGAGATTGCCGCCGTCGCCGAACGGCCGGAACCATCGATTAGCGTGGGCGAGTTCACCGATCGCAGCCTGCGTTCGTCCGATCTCGTTCGCGCCGGCGTCGGGATCGCGTTGCTGCCCGAGCGGCACCGAGTGGGTAAAGGTGTGATTGCCGATCCAGTGGCCTTCGTCGTGGGCGCGTTCCGCCAGTCTGCGGCGTTCGGCATCGCCGAGCTTTTCGCCGATCACGAAAAACGTCGCCCTGATGCCGCGTTCGCGCAAGGCATCGAGCACGCGCGGCGTCACGCCGGGCTCGGGACCATTGTCGAATGTCAGCGTCAGGTCGAACACGTAAGCTCCATCTAGGTCGCCGGCTGCAGGGCCGTGGGCGCGATTTCAGCCTCCTGCCCGGCGCGGGTACCGGTCTGCCAGATCGCGGCCTTGCGCTCGATCCATTTGATCGCGGCGTTGAAGGCGATCGCCATCGCCAGCACCAGCAGCACGCCGGCGAACACGTGCGGGCTATCGAGAATGGTGCGGTAGCGCGAAATCAGATAGCCGATGCCGGCGGACGAAATCAGCATCTCCGAGACGACGACGCCGACGATGACGAGCGCGCCGCCGACACGAAGCCCCGACAGCACGGTCGGGATCGCGGCCGGAATGATGACGCGCGCCAGGCGCTGACTCAGCGTCGCGCCCATGCTGCGGGCGGCGAGCAGCAGTTGCGGATCGATGGTCTGGATTCCGGCGGCCGTCGCCAGCATCGTCGGCAGGAAGCCGTAGATCGAGGCGAACGCGATCTTGGATTCCGAGCCGATGCCGAGCCACACCGTAAATACCGGATAGAGGATGACCAGCGGCACCGCGTAAAGGCTCGACACCATCGGCATGATCAGGATGCGCGGCCGCGGCAGGCTGCCGACGATGGCGCCGAGCAAAATGCCACCGCCGCACGCGAACGCCATCGAGATCGCGACCTCGTAAAGCGTGACCGCAAGGGCATGGCCGTATTCGCCGGCCTCGTTCCAGCCGGCCGCGAGGGTGGAGGACAGCGATGGCAGGAACAACTCGGGAATGAAGCCGGCGCGCGGCAGCACTTCCCACAGCACGATCAGGCCGATCACGATCAATCTGCGAAGCGTTGCCGCGCTCATCTCAGCCTCACGCGCTTTTTCGGATATGCCGCCAGATGCGGTCGCGCAGGCTGCCGAAGGCGTCGCCGCTCAGCATCTCGTAGGTGCGCGGGCGGGGCAGCGAGACCTGCAGATGATCGACGATGCGGCCGGGCCGCGGCGACATCACGATCACCTCGTCGGCGAGATAGACCGCTTCCGTCAGGCTATGGGTGACGAACACCACGGTCTTGCCGGTCGCGGCCCAAATGCGCAGCAACTCGTCGCCCATGGTCATGCGGGTTTGCTCGTCGAGCGCGGCGAACGGCTCGTCCATCAACAGTACCGGCGGATCCTGCACCAGGCCGCGCGCGATGGAGACGCGCTGCTTCATGCCGCCGGACAGTTCATGCGGATGGCGCTTGCCGAAGCCGTCGAGGCCGACGAGTTTTAGCGCGTCCTGCGCCCGGGCGCGCCGGTCGCTTTTCGCAACGCCGCGCAGCGCCAGCGGAAATTCGACATTCTCTTCCGCCGTCAGCCAGGGAAACAGGCTGGCTTCCTGAAACACCACGCCCACTCTATTCGGATCCGGTTCGGGGATCGGCGCGCCGCTGATCATGATAGTGCCCGAGGTCTGCTGGCGCAGGCCGGCCATCATCATCAAAAGCGTGGACTTGCCGCAGCCGCTCGGGCCGACCAGCACGACGAAGCGGCCCGGTTTGACGTCGAGCGAGACGTTCTCCAGGGCGACCACGTCCTGCGTCGTGGTCTTGAAGATCTGGCCGACGTTGCGAACCTCGATCGCGCCGGCTGGCTTCAGCGGGGTTATGTTCGCCAATGGCTGCATCGTGTTTCCACCCATCTGACCAGTTCGTTGAAGGCAATGGCGATCGCGGCGATCATGACCACGCCGGCGAGCAACTGCTTCATCTGGAAATTCTCGCCCCAGGTCGCGATCTGATGACCGATACCGTCGCGCGAGGCGTACATTTCCGCGAGGATGACGCCGGTGAGATTGAAGATCATCGAGATCCGCAGCGCTTCCAGCAGCACGGGAAGCATGCTCGGCAAGTAGACGCGGAATGCGGTCTGAACAGGCGTCGCACCATAGGAGCGGGCAACGGTGAGATGCTCGACCTTGACCGACTCCACCGCCGTCGTGGTCGACATGATCACGATGAAGATGGTCGAGAAGAAGCCGAAGCCGACCTTTTGCGAGAAGCCGACGCCGAACACCAGGATGAACATCGGCAGGAAGATCGATTTCGGAGTGCTGAAGGCGAAGAACAGCAGCGGCTTTGCCACGTCGGCAAAGTAGCGGTTCTCGGCAATCAGGAAGCCGATCAGCGCGCCGACGGGAACGGCGAGCGCGAAGGCCGTTACCACTTCCGTGGCGGTTACCGCCAGATCCTTGCGTACGCTGGCCCGCTGCAGGAGGTCGCCGAGCGTTGCCAGCGTATCGGAAGCGGAGGGGAGGAGGCGCGGGTTGACGATGCCGGTCCGCGACAGGATTTCCCATATCGCGAACAGCGTCACCACGATGGCGATCCGTGCCGCCTTTACGCCGAGCCCGCTTTGCATTGCATCGGCCTTTAGAACTTGGTCGGAACCGGCTTGAACTGGGTCGAGATGATCTCGGCCGCCGGCCCGAGGTCCTTCATGCCGCCGGCCTTGGCCATGTCGAGCGCGAGCTGCAGCTGCTCAGGAATCTTCGCACCCTCCATGCTGCCGTCGGTCTCCAGCTTCAGAATCGTATTCTCATATTCCAGCGCCGCGATCTCGGCGGGAATTTCGTAGAGCTCGGTGATCAGCTTGACAGAGGCATCCTTGTTGGCGCGCATGTACATCAGCGCGCCGTAGAGCGCGTTCAGCGTCTTCTGCACCAGCTGCGGCTTATCCTGCACGTATTTGTCGAGCGCGATCCATCCCGCGGCGAGGTTCGGCGGTACCTCCTTGGAGAAATCGAGGATGGTGCGCGCTTCGCCCGATTTGGAAATCTGGAAGCTCAGCGGCGAATAGACGACGGCCGCGTCGACATTGCCGGCGAGCAGGTTCGGCACCAGGCCGCCGCCGCCGACCGGCACGCGGGTAAACTCGATCTTCCTGTCCTGCTGGGTCCACAGTGCCAGCAGGTCGGAGCCCGAACCCGCGGAGGTGATGGCAACCTTCTTGCCCTTGAGATCGCCAACGCTGAGCGTCGATTTCGAAAGCGTCATCAATTGCCAGCCGTAATAGCCCGTCGCGGCGCTGGCCAGCACCTTGGAGTTCACGCCCTTCTTGCGCCCCGCCGAGACCAGCGAGGTGGCGTCGAGAATGACGTCGGCGGCGCCGGCCGCCATCGCCTCGAACGTCTCGGCACCGCCGCGATAGATCGTCAGCTCGGCTGTGATGCCTTCCTTCTCGAACAGCTTTTGCCGCACCGCGGTTTCCGCGATCGTGGTCGGCCAGTAGGTCTTGGTGGGAAGGCCGATGCGGACCGTGTCGGCGGCCTGCGCCATGGCAGGCAGGCCGAGTGCGGCAGCCAGCGTGATCGTTGCCACCATGTGGCGTCGTGTGATGTTCATTGTGACGTTTCCCTTTGCTTTTCTTGATTGACTTGTCTGCTCGAACGGTCAGACGACGGCGCCACCTCCGGCAGCCATCGGTGTCGCGAGTTCGACGAGGTGCATCGTCGTCGTGAAATGCGTCGAGAGCGCCGCGATCGCGGCATCGGCGTCGCGCTTCAGTGTGGCGTGCACGATGGCGGCGTGCTCCGCTTCGACGTCACGGGATTTTTCGGTGTTGCGCCGGATCGCGAGCCGGCGATAGCGCTCGCTCTGCTCGTGCAGGACATCGCGGAAACCGAGCAGCCATGGCGAACCGCAGGCGTTTACCAGCGTGCGATGGAAGATCCGGTGGCGCGTGACCCACTCTTCGTAGTGATGGGTCGGATCGTCCGGATAGGTATGGGGAACGGCGCAGAGCGCTGCAAAAGATTTTTCGACCGACGCAAGCCAGGCGGCATCGCCGCGCTCGATCGAGCGGCGCAGCGCCAGCCCCTCGATATCGACGCGGGTTTGCGTCACGTCGCGAAGGTCGGCCGGCGATACCGGGCTGACGCGAAAGCCGCGCTGATCGGAGGCCTGCACCAGGCCGTCGGCGACCAGGCGCGACAGCGCTTCGCGGACTGCGGCGAGGCTGACGGAGAACTGCTTGGCTAGCCCGGCGATGTGCAGCTTCTGGCCGGGCAACAGGCGGGTCGAGAGAATATCGGCGCGCAGCCGCTCCTGAACGGCGGATGTCAGGCTTCGAGGCCGTTCCTCGGCGCGATCACCAAAACTCAATCCGATGCTGCTCATGGCGGCGCAGACTGGCGAGGGAATCCGGAATCGTCAATCGAAAATCGATTTTCTTGATAAGTTGGTGATTTGGCGGAGATTTCCGGATTAGGCGGCGTGGCGGCCTGATTTTCGCGTGACAATCCGCAGCCGCAGGCCTAGATAGTTCGCATGCGAAATAAATCGATGCTGCCGACATGACCCAGCGCCGCGAACATCGCCTGGTGTTCCTGCTCAGCGTCGCGCAGCGGCGGCTGCAGCGCTGGATCGCGGCGCAGACCGAGCGGAGCGGGGTTACGGCCGCCCAGTCGGGACTGTTGTTCGTTCTGGGCGAACGCGACGGCGTGTTGATGGGTGAGGCGGGCGCGGCACTCGATCTTGGCCCGCCCGGCATCAGCGGGCTGGTCGATCGGATGACGGCGGCGAATTTGATCAGGCGGCGCGCCGATCCGGACGATGGAAGGGCATGGCGGCTGTGGCTGACGCCAACCGGCCGGGCCGCGCTGGCGCAGTCGAAAGCGGGGCTCACCGAGATCAACGCGCGGCTGACGGAAGGATTTACCGAGGCGGAGCTCGATGTCGTCGCACGCTGGCTCACCAGCCTGCAGAGCAAATTTCCCAAAGGAGAAGGCGAATGACCGAACATATCAAGATCGAGAAGAACGACGGGATTCTGACGCTGACGATGGCGCGGCCCGACAAGAAGAACGCGCTGACCAATGCGATGTACGGCGCGCTGGCCGATGCCATGGAAGCGGCCGAGACCGATCCTACCGTGCGCGTGCTGCTGATCCGGGGCGAGGGTGACATGTTCACCGCCGGCAACGACGTCGGCGAGTTCGCCGCGATCGCGACCGGCGCGTTCAAGGGTGAACGTCACGTCGGCCGTTTCCTGCAGGCGCTGGCCAAGGCGAGCCGTCCGCTGGTCGCCGCCGTGCAGGGACGTGCGGTCGGCATCGGCACCACGATGCTCCTGCATTGCGACCTGGTCGTGCTGGCCGAGAATGCGCTGCTGTCGACGCCGTTCGTCAATCTCGCATTGGTGCCGGAGGCCGCCTCCAGCCTGTTGATGCCGCTGCGCATCGGCTATGCGCGCGCCTATGAGATGTTCGCGCTCGGCGAGCCTGTGGATGCGAAGTCCGCCCACGCCTGGGGACTTGCCAACCGCGTGGTGCCGCTGGACAAGCTCGATGCAGAAGCGAAGGCGCTCGCGGCACGGCTGGCGAAACAGCCGGCGGGCGCCGTCAGCACCACCAAGCGGCTGATGCGCAATCCGGAAGTTTTGATGGCCCAGATCAAGGTGGAGAGCGAGCAGTTTGCGGCGCGCCTGAAGACGATGGAAGCGCGCGAGGCTTTCCAGGCGTTTGCCGAGCGCCGGCCGCCGGACTTCCTGAAGCTTGCCGCCAGCTAGGCCGTGAACCCATAAATCTGCCAGGCGGACGGCTTGCCAGCGTCCGCCTTACCCCGATAGCGACCAAATTCCGCAGCGCAACGAAATGACGTCGATGGGCCAATTGGTCCTACGTCAATACATGACAAGGATCGTGCTGAATGAAGCTGGTTGAGTTGTAAGCGGACGTCGTTTAAGCCACGAAGAACGAGGCGACCCCGGCACTCATTCGGGCTCGCGACTTCATTCTAGTTGCTGGGCGACCCGGTGCGGAAGTGATGAACTGCAGCATTCGAGATGCCGCTATCGGCGACTTGCAAGCCATCGCGAAATTGCACGCAGCGAGCTGGAGAGCGGCTTACCGAGGTTTTCTGCCCGATATTTTTCTTGACAATGATCTCGAAGACAATCGCGCAGGACGGTGGAATGGCACACTTGATCGGATGGCTCCGAGCGATCGGCTTCTTATCGCTATGCTGGGGAATGGGCTGGCAGGTTTTATTTCCGGGTGGACAACCACAGCGACCGATTGCGATCTTGGCTTCGACTTGCATGTTGACAATCTGCACGTCAGGCCTGACCTGCGAGGGCAAGGTCTCGGTTTGGCCTTGATGCAGGAGCTGTCTAGACGACAGCTTTCCCATGGGAGCATCAAAACATACCTCTGGGTACTCGATGGGAACGAACACGCACTTCGATTCTATGTAAGGCTCGGCGGTCGCGTGTCAGACCGTCGACGAATCGCACTTGGTGGAACGATGGTCTGGGAGACAAGGATCGTGTGGGACGATTTTCGATCGTTGCGGTGAACATAAGCTACCAACTCGCCCGGTACGATGTCGTGCTCTATTGATAAACGTTGGTCGTTTACGTGCCTCTCAGCTACACGTCGACTTTGAACCCGAGGTCAATCTCGGACGCCGGGAGGCCGCCCCGCAGGCCCCAGTTCTCAGGCGGCACCTCGATCAGCAAAATCTTGATCTCGTTCGTCGGCACTCCCAGTTCGGACAGGTTCGCAACTAGTGATCTGTAGATCGAGCGCTTGGCGTCCATCGAACGCCCGGAGAAAAGGATGACCTCGATCCGCGTGAAGCGCTCCGATCGGCCCGTCGGGACGATCCTCGCGGTCGACTCGTGGACATCGAGCACGACGTCACGGTCATAATCCGGCAGCTTCAGGGACGACAACAAAGCTGCTTGAACAGCTTCGATGATCTTCAGCTCGCTACCACGTGCCCAGGTTCCTGTCGTAATACGGGTGCTTGGCATCTCGCTCCTCTAGCGGCAGTTCCGACACAAAGTGATAGTAAGCGGACACGATCGTTTGCCGCAAGATAAGCTCTCGCAACTTCCGCTATGGGGTCACAAGCGGCGGTCCGGCCGCTCATCTCGTCAGGTCCGGTTTTCCTCTGAGAGCGGCCTTTGCGGCCGCTCAAAGGCAGTGCGGCTAAGGGCCATTATCGGAAATCCCGCCGCCCTGCGCGTAGGTCCGGTCACGGAAAATGGGCGGCAGCTTTTTCCGCCTCAGTCATTGCCGACAGAGGCTTAAATGTCCCATCCGGTAGCATGTATAACTTTGGTTTAACGGTATTTACTTGCGTGGTCGGATTGTTCTTCGAGTATGAGCCTTCCGGAGCATTCGGATTCGCAGAGTGACGTCGCACCTCCACTTTGCCTCCGGGCGCATCCTTGATTCCCTTGAACGTCATATTGTCATGATGCGCAATCGCCTTTGTCTCATCCCCTTTCGTTACATGTTTGACCAAACCCTCTCCTGTCTTCGGATTCTGGCCGGGGAGCCTTGCAGGAGTGCCACTTGTCGAACTGTTCACTGCCGACTCAACTTCTTCTTTAGCAAGACCGGGAAATAGAGGTCCCCCTCCGGAAGGGGGCGGTGAGGCGGCCGCCTTCTCGACGGGAGCCGGGCGCGGCGCGATCGGTGTATTCATCGCGTGCGAGACTCCCATGTGGGCTATCGTCAAAGGATTTCTGGGATCGTATTTCGCCCCGGCAACATCCGACACAACCTTCATGGTTAGCGCTACTCGATTGTATCGATTTAGGTCGAGCATCTCATTTGGCACCGGTCCGTTGGTCGGCCGTTCGATGTGGCAGCCCGCACACCCATGCCCGGCCTCCCATATTTCAGCCTCCTTCCAATAGCCGGCCATCGCCAAATCCAACGCTTTCGGATTTTGGTAAGTCTGTCTCGGCCCTTGGGCATTCCATCTTGTTCCAGCGCTCGACATCTGGCCTGGATTGGGATCAAGCAGGTTTGCAGGAACCTCGTAGACCGAGCAGGTCAACTTACTGAGAACAGGATGCCCATTCTTCAGCATTATCGACATCTGTTTGTTATCAACTTCATGAAGGGTCTTGCCGCCGTTTTCCGTGTAAGCGTAGACGCCTTTTTCGTACTCGAAGAAAGTGACGCCCGGCATCGACGCATACGTCCACCCATTTTGATAGGTTGGAGCTAGTTGTTGAGTCCCTTGAGTGCTGGCGGCATGTTCGTGCGTGTTGATGGCAGTGGGTGAACCCGGCGCCTTTTGGCTCGACGAGCGTTCTTGCTCTAGAGCCTTGTCAAACTTTGAATGGACTGCAGGGTCTGCTTGGGACGTGCTGCCGCTGCGGCCGGCATTGGTCGGCTGGGCGGGGGTGTTCGTCGAACCGGTTACTCCGTCTCCCATTTCCGTTTCCTTTCTGTGGCTTGTCTATCCCGATCTTATCGGGCGATTGATCAAAACTATTGAGACGTACGTGATCTTCGTCGCGCTTTCCTCACGCTTAAGCCTGCTGCTGAAGCGCTGCGGCGAGGCACTCGCTTCGACCGACTCTCGCAGCCCGCGGAGCTTGTTTGCTCGCGCGGTCCCAATCGGCTCACGAAGTTTTCGACTAGGTGACGCAAGTTCCAATAGTGGCGAAAAGCCTTTTCTCAAGGCGGAAGCAATCTGCGACTGCAACCTAGCGCCGCTATCAGGGCAAATCCGTGAGATGAATCACGGTCATGCGCTTTGCCAAGCCCCCCAGAGCCGGCGCTGTGCCGACCGCGGTAACGCTCACGCTGCGGCGGAGCGCCGTCCGGTTGATCGTAATGGATACACATCAGCCCGAAGGCGTCCGCTTTTTAGCCCAAAAGCGGACTCCGCTCAGACGCTAGTTGAGGTCCGCTGAGGGTCATTCGCGACCGTGTCGAGCCAGTAGCAAGTCCGGCCAAGTCCGCTATGCCGCCGAAAGCGGAAGTATATTCAGAGCATTAGCGGCACGGTCACGGGGCGTCGCCGGTTGATGGCACCGCCTGAGACGTGATTCAAGCTCCGAAACCGGAGCCTCGACTCATGCGCTACGAACTCAGCGATTACGAATGGACCGCCATCAAACCGATGCTGCCCGAACAAGCCGCGCGGCGTTCGGCGCGTAAGTGACCGCCGCGTGCTCAATGGCATCTTTTGGCTCCTGCGATCAGGTGCGCCATGGCGCGATCTGCCGGAGAACTATGGTCCCCGCACCACTTGTTACAATCGCTTCGTTCGGTGGCGGCGGGCCGGCGTCTGGGGCCGGATTATGGATACACTGGCCGCAGGTCGTGGCGCGGCGGTGCAAATGATCGATACCACCGTCATCCGCGTACACCAGCACGGAGCCTGCATTGCGGACAACAATCATCAAAATATGGGTCGCTCACGAGGGGGCCTGACGAGCAAGATTCACGCGGTGGTGGACACCAATGGCCTGCCGGTCCATCTCGCGCTCACGCCCGGTGAGGCGCACGACAATCGGCTGTGTTCGGTTCTCCTCAGCGGCTTGCTTCCACAAACGATGTTACTCGCGGATCGCGGATACGACGCGGATTGGATCAGGGAGCTTGCCCGCCAGCAAGGCGCGTGGGCCAATATTCCGCCGAAATGCAATCGCAAAGACCCGATCTGCTTCAGCCCGTTTCTGTATCGCGCGCGCAACTTGATCGAACGGTTCTTCAACAAGATCAAGCAATGTCGGCGCGTCGCGACCCGATATGACAAGCTCGCGGCGATGCGAGCGCATCCGTCATTGCGGGACGCGGCATATTGTCCGGTGCAGTTGCCGCCTCACGTTCCGAAGTCGTCTGTTGCCATGCCTGCGACCGGGAGGGAATTGACCGCCTGTGGCAGCCCCGCTACTTCTTCTGTTCGCCTGCGGGGGAAACAAAATGAACAAGAACAATGAAGCTTCCGAATTCGACTATGTCATCGTCGGCGCCGGCTCGGCCGGATGCGTGCTCGCCAATCGATTGACGGCCGACGGCAAACATTCCGTGTTGCTGCTAGAGGCCGGACCGAAGGACAGCAATCTCTGGATTCACGTGCCGCTCGGCTACGGCAAGCTGTTCAAGGAAAAATCCGTCAACTGGATGTACCAGACCGAACCGGAGCCGGGCTTGAATGGCCGGCAGGTGTTCCAGCCGCGCGGAAAAGTGCTGGGCGGCTCGAGTTCGATCAACGGTCTGCTCTATGTGCGCGGCCAGCACGAGGATTACGACCGCTGGCGCCAGCGCGGCAATGCCGGCTGGGGCTATGACGACGTGCTGCCCTATTTCAAGAAGGCCGAGAACCAGCAGCGCGGCGCCGACAAATATCACGGCACCGGCGGCCCGCTGCCGGTCTCCGACTGGCGGCATCATGATCCCCTGTCGGAGGCCTTCGTGGTCGCCGCCGCCGAAACCGGCATTCCGACCAACCCCGATTTCAACGGCGCGACCCAGGAAGGCGCGGGGTTTTTCCAGACCACCACACGGCGCGGCCGCCGCGCCAGCACGGCATTCTCTTATCTGCGTCCGGCGAAAAGCCGCGGCAATCTGCATATCGAGACGTCTGCGCTGGCGCAGCGCATCCTGTTCGAGGGACGCCGCGCCAGGGCGGTCGAGTACAAGCAGAATGGCCGCGTGCGCACCGCGCGGGCGCGAAAGGAGATCCTCGTCTCCAGCGGCGCATATAACTCGCCGCAATTGCTGCAGCTCTCCGGCGTCGGCCCGGCGGATCTTCTGAAGCAGCACGGCATTGAGATCGTGCTCGATGCGCCCGGTGTCGGCCATGATTTGCAGGACCACATGCAGGTTCGCCTGATCACGCGCTGCGCGAAGAAGGTGACGCTGAACGACGTCGTCAACAATCCGGTTCGCCGGGTGATGGCGGGCATTCAGTATGCCGCCTTGCGCAAGGGGCCGCTGACGATCGCGGCCGGCACTTCCGGCGCCTTCTTCAAGACCAATCCGCGGCTGGCGTCGCCCGATATCCAGATCCACTTCCTGCCGTTCTCAACCGACAAGATGGGCGAGAAGCTGCACTCGCTGTCTGGCTTCACCGCATCGGTCTGCCAGTTACGGCCCGAGAGCCGCGGCTCGCTGCGCATCAGGAGTGCAGATCCCTCCGAGCCGCCAGAAATTCGGATCAATTATCTCGCAACCGAAACCGATCGCCGGGCCTTCATCGACGGCATCCGCATCCTGCGCAGGATTCTCGCAGCGCCCGCGCTGAAGGCCTACGCAGTCGCGGAAGTCGATCCCGGCTCAAAGGTGCAGAGCGATGACGAGCTGCTGGATTTCTGCCGCCGTACCGGCAGCACGGTCTATCACCCGACCTCGACCTGCCGCATGGGCAGCGACGATCTCGCCGTCGTCGACCAGCGCCTCCGCGTGCGCGGCATCGAGGGCCTGCGCGTGGTCGATGCGTCCATCATGCCGGACCTGATGTCCGGCAATACCAACGCGCCGACCATCATGATCGCCGAGAAGGCGTCGGACATGATTCTGGAGGATGGGCGGTAGACAATAACGCGGGCCACAAATTCCGCCGTAATCATCCGCGAAGGCGGATGATCCAGTACGCCGTGAAGTCTCGATTCAAACCGGGGCCGGCGATTACTGGATCCCCGCCTTCGCGGGGATGACGGCCGGTGTTAACCCTTGTAGTCCCTTACCCGCTTCAGCATCTGCTCGACATGCGCGATCGGGGTTTCCGGCTGGATGCCGTGGCCGAGGTTGAAAATCAGCCGGCCCTGCGCATAGTTGGCCAGCACGTCGTCGACAGCACGGTCCAGCGCGGCGCCGCCGGCGATCAGCGCCAGCGGGTCGAGATTGCCCTGCACGGCGACACGGGTCTGCACGCGCTGGCGGATCAATGACGGCTCGGCCGCCCAGTCGATGCTGACGGCGTTGACATCAGTTGCTTCCACATAGGCCGGCAGCAATGCGCCGGCGCCGCGCGGAAAGCCGATGATCTTTGCATCGGGCACTTTCGCGCGCACGCCGGCGACGATGCGTTTCGCCGGCTCGATCGACCAGCGCTCGAATTCGCGCGGCGGCAGCACGCCGGCCCAGGTATCGAAGATCTGCAAGCAATCCGCGCCGGCTTTGAGCTGACCGAGCAGATACTGGATCGAATTCTCCACCAGCACGTCGATGATGGCGGCGAACGCCTGGGGATGGCGATAGGCCATCAGCCGCGCCGGCGCCTGATCCGGCGTGCCCTGTCCGGCGACCATGTAGGTCGCAACCGTCCACGGCGCGCCGCAGAAGCCGATCAGCGCGATTTGCGGCGCAAGTTCACGCCGCACGCGGCGCAACGCTTCATAGACCGGCTCAAGCTTTGCGAAATCGGCGGTGCGCGCCAGCGTCGCCACCTTCTCCGGTGTATCCAGCGGGTCGAGCCGCGGGCCTTCGCCGGCTTCGAAACGCACGGAGCGGCCGAGCGCGTAGGGAATGACGAGAATGTCGGAGAAGATGATCGCGGCATCGAAGTCGAAGCGGCGGATCGGCTGCAGCGTGACCTCGGCGGCATATTCCGGCGTGAAACAGAGATCGAGAAAGCTCCCCGCCTTGGCGCGCAGCTCACGGTACTCCGGCAGATAGCGACCGGCCTGGCGCATCATCCATGCCGGCGGCACGTTCTGCCGGCGGCCTTCGAGCACTTCGATAAAAGGTTTCACGACGGATTTCTGGGTCAAAACGCGAGGTTCCTGCGGCAGGGCTGGTATGGGGCCTCTGATACACGCAGGTTCCGGATTGGCCAAGAAGCGATCCGTGGTGCGATGGCGGAACCGGCGCAAAACCGAGCCGTTATCCCGGTCACGGAGGTACGCTATGGCTCAGAAATTCAATCCTGCTGCCCATGACAAGCACGCAGAAGATCCCCGCGAAGCGCTGAAGGCCGACCGGGAAACGCATGAAAAGCTGGAGGCCGGGCTGGTCGATACGTTTCCGGCATCCGATCCCGTAAGCGCCGCGCAGCCGGCGCCGTCGAAGGTCGATCACGAACAGGAGAACCTGTCGCTGTGGGATAAGGTCCGCGCGGTGTTCAGGTAACTGCGTATAAAGATGCGCGAGCAGCGGCTCCCTTGGTGGGGCCGCTTTTGTTTGGTCGGGATTTAATAATGCGGCGGTCGCTCGTTCGTAGGACCCGGCGCATGGCTCTCGGCTTCCCGCACGCGCTCCTTCAACTCGGCGATCTGGCGCGTCAGCCTGTCGATCTCGGCCCATTGCGCCGTGATCGTCTGGTTGAGCGTTTCGATGGTCACGTCCTGGTAGGACAGCCGTATCTCCAGCGCGTCGATCCGTTCGGTAAGGCCGCTGAGATCAGCCATCGGACCCACCGTCCATCTTGTGCTCGCGCAGACCATGCCCGAGCGCCACGCGATCGTCGAAGACGAAGCACGCGCCGCGCCAGCGGCTTTCGCTTTCCGGGATGCCTTCGAGATAACGCAGGATGCCGCCCTTGAGGTGATAGACCTCGGCAAACCCGCGGGCCAGCAGATAGGCGCTGGCCTTCTCGCAGCGGATCCCGCCGGTGCAGAACATCGCGATCTTCTTGTGCCTGGCCGGGTCGAGTTTTTCCGCGGCGAAATCCTTGAACTGGCCAAAACTCTTGATGCCGGGATCGACCGCACCCTCGAACGTCCCCATCGCCACCTCGAAGGCGTTGCGGGTGTCGATGACAAGCGTATCGGGCGCTGCGATCAAGTCGTTCCAGTCCGACGGCTCGACATAGGTGCCGACCTGCCGCGTTGGATCCACAGTGACATCGCCCAGCGTGACGATCTCCTTCTTCAGGCGCACCTTGAGCCGACCGAACGGCATTTCGGCCGCGGCCGAAAACTTGAGCTCGAGATTGTCGAGCCGGCCGCCGAAGAGTTCGCCATGCTGCAACTCCCGGACGAACGCATCGATGCCCTCATCGCTGCCCGCGACCGTGCCGTTGATGCCCTCATGCGCCAAAAGCACACTGCCCTTGATGCGAAGGCCGGCGGCCAGCGCGCGCAGCGGCTCGCGCAGCTCCCGGAAATCCGGCAGCGCGGCGAACTGATAGAGGGCGGCGACCTTGAGCGGCATGGCGACCGTTTATCAGGCCGGCCGGGGAGGGGAAACCCCGTATCCCCCAGCGCATTCCCTGCATTGCTGCCGCCCGATTCATTGGCATGCCAGCCATTGCCCTGGCGGGGATGAATATGCCAAGAACGTCGATAGCCCGCCCCTGATGGTCCCATGCGGGATGCCCATAAACGCTGCAAAAGAACGCTGAAAGAAAGCTCTCGCGATGAGGAATTTCCATTTCGCCGGCCGCTCCACGGTCCATGCCCAGAACGCGATGGTGGCGACGTCGCACCCGGCGGCCGCGCTGACCGCGATCGAGGTGATGCGGGCCGGCGGCACGGCGGCGGATGCCGCGGTGGCAGCCTGCGCCTTGCTCGGCGTAATCGAGCCGCAATCGACCGGCATCGGCGGCGACTGCTTTGCGCTGATCCAGCCAAGGGGCGAGGGCAAGATCGTCGCCTATAACGGCTCCGGCCGCGCGCCGATGGCGGCGACCGCCGAATGGTACCTCGAGCGCAAGATTCGCTCGGTGCCGCTGACCTCGGCCCATGCGGTGAGCATCCCCGGCGCGATCGACGCCTGGGATACGATCCTGCGCGACCATGGCAAGATGGGGCTCGATACCCTGCTGCAGCCCGCGATCAAGGCCGCCGAGGAAGGCTATGTCGTCGCGCCGCGCATCGCCTTCGATTGGAAGAACCAGTTCGAGAAGCTGAAGAACGGCACCAATACCGAGCGCTATCTCTTGCCGCACGGCAAGCCGGCGGTGGCCGGCGATGTGATCCATCAGCCGGAGCTCGGCAAGACGCTGCGCGCCATCGCCAAGAACGGCCGCGATGCGTTCTATACCGGCGAGATCGCCGCCGACATGGTCGATACCTTGCGTAGCATCGGCGGCCTGCACACGCTGGAGGATTTCGCCGCGCACTCGACCGAGACGACGTCGCCGATCGGCACCATGTACAAGGGCCACGACGTCTGGCAATGCCCGCCGAACGGCCCGGGCATCACCATGCTGGTGATGCTGAACATCCTCTCCCGCTTCGATTTGACCAAGTTCGCGCCGCTCAGCATCGAGCGCTTCCATCTTGAGGCGGAGGCCGCCCGCATCGCCTACATGATGCGTGAGCAGCATGTTGCCGATCCGCAGCATGTCCATGTCGACGTCGCCGGCATCCTCGCCAAGGAGTTTGCCGAGGAGCACATCAAGAACATCCGGATGGACCGGCTGCTCGAACTGCCGAACGTCGCGCCGCCGATGAACCCGTCCACCGTCTACATCACGGTGGTCGACAAGGATCGCAACGTCTGCTCCTTCATCAACTCGATCGCGCATTCGTTCGGCTCGGCGATCGTCTCCACCAAGACCGGCATTCTGTTGCAGAACCGCGCCGGCGGCTTCCGCATCCAGCCCGGCCATCCGAACTGCATCGCGCCGGGCAAGCGGCCGCTGCATACGATCATTCCGAGCCTTGCCACCAGGAACGGCCGCGCGGTGATGCCGTTCGGCGTGATGGGCGGCCAGTACCAGCCGGTCGGGCAGACCCACGTGCTGACCAACATCCTCGACTATGGCTGCGACGTGCAGGAAGCCATCGATATGCCGCGCGGCCTGCATTATGAGGGCGTCTACCAGCTCGAAGACAGCGTGCCGGCCGAAATCGTCGAGGGCCTCAAGCAGATCGGCCACAAGACCACCAGCGTGGTCGGTCCGCTCGGCGGCGGCCAGGCGATCTGGATCGACTGGGAAAAGGGCACGCTCACCGGCGGCTCCGATCCGCGAAAGGACGGCTGCGCGCTGGGTTACTGAGCGTGTAGATTCTCCCGTCTCTCCAAGAAGAGGTACAACAGATGCGCTTCTCGCGACGCACGATCTTCCGGACCGCCTTTGCCGCCGTGGCAGCCGCGGTCGCCACGCCCGCTGCCATCCGCTCGGCATCGGCCCAGACTGCAGGAAAACCCATGACCACAGCTTCAGGCTTGCAGATCATCGACAGCAAGGTTGGCACCGGCGCCTCGCCGGCATCAGGCCAGACCTGCGTCATGCATTACACCGGATGGCTCTACGAGAACGGCCAGAAGGGCAAGAAATTCGATTCCTCTGTCGACCGCAACGAGCCGTTCGAGTTCAAGATCGGCCAGCGCCAGGTGATTGCCGGCTGGGACGAGGGCGTTGCCTCGATGAAGGTCGGCGGCAAGCGCACGCTGATCATTCCGCCCGCGCTCGGCTATGGCGCGCGCGGCGCCGGCGGCGTCATCCCGCCGAATGCGACGCTGATGTTCGACGTCGAACTGCTGGCGGTGAAATAACGCGCAAACGGGGGCGCATCGTGAAGGTCTCGATCCTCGACGATTATTTCGACACGCTGCGCACCCTCGATTGTTTCCGCAAGCTCGCCGGGCACGACGTCACGGTCTGGAACGATCACGTCCAGGATGTCGACGTGCTGGCGGAGCGCCTGAAGGATACCGAGGCGCTGATCCTGATCCGCGAGCGCACGCAGATCCGCACCGCCCTGCTGGAGCGCCTGCCAAAGCTGAAGCTGATCAGCCAGCGCAGCGTCTATCCGCACATCGATATCGACACCTGCACCCGGCTCGGCATCATCGTGTCGTCGAGCCAGCACGCCGATACACCGTCTTACGCGACCGCCGAGTTCACATGGGGCCTGATCCTCGCCGCAATGCGCGCCATTCCGCAGCAGATGGCGGCGCTTAAGGCCGGCAAATGGCAGATCGGCGTCGGCCATACGCTGCGCGGCAAGACGCTGGGTATTTATGGCTATGGCCGGATCGGCGCCGTCGTCGCCGGCTATGGCAAAGCGTTCGGCATGAACATCCTGGTATGGGCGCGCCAGCCGGCGATGGCGAAGGCCCGCACCGACGGCCATGCGACCGCCGCGAGCAAGGCCGACTTCTTCGAACGATGCGACGTGCTCTCGCTGCACATGCGGCTGGTCGACGCCACGCGCGGCATCGTGAAAGCAGAAGACCTCGCGCGCATGAAACCGACGGCGCTGCTGGTCAACACCAGCCGCGCGCCGCTGATCGAGCCGAACGCGCTCGTCAACGCACTACGTGCCGGACGCCCCGGCATGGCGGCGGTCGATGTCTACGAGAAGGAACCGCTGCGCGACGTCAACGATCCCCTGCTGTCCATGGACAACGTGGTCTGCACGCCGCATCTCGGCTATGTCTCGCGCGACGAATACGAGCTGCAGTTCACCGATATTTTCGATCAGATCCTGGCCTATGAAGCGGGAACGCCGACCAACGTCGTCAATCCGGATGTGATGTCCCGCCGGCGCTGAAAGGGCGGCGGCCGGGGCCATGACGAAATCCGAGGCGCCCATGCGCCGCAGGCTCCCTTTATCTTCTGGTTTGCCGCCGCGCTTTTCGATACTTTCAGGACAAGCGATCCTTCGAAAAGGCAACCCATGACCGGCACGCACGACCACAGCCATTCGCACCACCACCACGATCACGACGAGCGCTGGAAGCATGACGGCGTCCGCGTCATTCCCGGCAATCAGCTCGATCCCAACGTGCCCTCGACCGCCGGCATGGACCGCAAGGCCGCGATCAATTTCGCCCGCGTCGGTGCGCAGAAATTGTGGGCGGGCACGGTGACGATCAGGCCCGATGCCAAGACCGGCGCACATCATCACGGTCACCTCGAAAGCATCATCTATGTCGTGAAGGGCAAGGCGCGGATGCGCTGGGGCGAGCACCTGCAGTTCACCGCGGAAGCCGGCCCCGGCGATTTCATCTTCGTGCCGCCCTATGTGCCGCACCAGGAGATCAACGCCAGCCCGGACGAAGTGCTGGAATGCGTGCTGGTGCGCTCTGATGGCGAGGCGGTTGCGATCAATCTGGATATCGAGCCGGTGGAAAAGCCGGAGACGGTTCTGTGGATCGATTCGGTGCACCGCGATCCCGCCGAAAAGAAATAAAGAACAACGATCGCCGCCATTGGCTGCGTCGCGGGGGAATGCCATGAAGCTTGTTCGCTACGAGAGCGCAGGCCACGTCGCCACCATCACGATGGACCGTGCCTCCGCACATAATGCGCTCAACAACGCGCTGTGCGATGAGCTGCGCGAGGCCTGGCAGCGCTTTCACGAGAGCGATGATCGCGTCGCGGTGCTCGCATCATCAGAAGAGAAGTATTTTTCGGTCGGCGCCGACGTCAGGGATCTCCCGGTCAACATGTGGCACGCGGTGCCGGGTCTTGGCGTCGAGCTGGACAAGCCGGTGATCGCCGCGACGTCAGGCTGGGTTGTCGGTGGCGCGTTCGTGCTGGTGCAGATGGCCGACATGTGCGTGGCGTCCGAGACGACGCGCTTCATTTACCCCGAGGGCAAGATCGGTACCACTGCCGGCGGCATCTCCTCGGTGATGGCGCGGATGCCCCACAAGATCGCGATGGAATTTCTCCTGGTCGGCGAGGAGATGTCGGCGGAACGCGCCTACCAGATCGGCTTCGTCAACAAGGTCGCGCCAAAGGGGCAGCATGTCGCGACTGCCCAGGAGATGGCGGCCAAGATCGCCGCCAATGCGCCGTTGGTGGTCCGTGCGCTGAAGAAGCTCGCCCGCGACGCGATGCCCAAGGGGCCGCTGGAAGGCGTCGCCGAGGTGCGCCGGCTGCTGGACGTCATCAGGGACAGCGACGACCTCAAGGAAGGCGTCAAGGCCTTCGCCGAAAAGCGCAAGCCCGACTTCAAGGGCAGATAGGAAACGCCCGGTCTCGTACCGGTTGTGCCCGCGCGGTTACTCGCGTGATCGCGCGATCGTGTTCGTACAATGGCGTGCGTGCCTGCTCTCCAAAGCATGTTCCCTGTTAAGCTTGCTTCGCTCAGAGAAAGTATGTGACGCAGGAATCGCGCAATGACGAATTCCGACAATCCGCTGGCACGGCGCACTGTTCTCACCGGCCTCGGTCTTGGCGCGGCGATTGCCGCGATGCCGGCGCAGGCTGCGACGGTGGCACCTACCGAGAGCGGCGAGATCTGGAGCAGCGAATACTGGACCAAAAAGGGCAACACGCCCCTGTGGATGTTTCGCAAGCGGATCGGTGCGCCCAAGCCCGGCGAGCCGGCACGGCCGGTCGTCTTCTTTGTCCACGGTTCGTCGGTGACATCGCGGGTGTTCGATCTCAACGTGCCGGGCAAGGGCGAATATTCCGCAATGAACGAGTTCGCCCGCTACGGGTTCGATTGCTGGACCATGGACCACGAGAATTACGGAAAATCCGGCCGTACGTCGGGCAATTCCGATATCGCCAGCGGCGTCGAGGATTTGAAGGTCGCGGTCGAACTGATCGCCCGCGAGACCGGCCAAAGCAAGGTCCATTTCGTCGGCGAATCCTCAGGCGCATTGCGCGCCGGCGCTTACGCCATGGCGGCGCCCGAGCGGGTCGACCGCTTGGTGTTCGGGGCCTTCACCTACAAGGGCGAGGGGTCACCGACGCTGACCAAGCGGGCCGAGCAACTCGCCTACTTCCGCTCCCACAATATGCGCAAGCGCGACCGCGACATGATCCGCTCGATCGCCACGCGCGACAAGCCCGGCACTTCCGATCCGGCTGTGATGGAGGCGCTGGCGGATGTCGAGATGCAGTTCGGCGACCATGTCCCGACCGGCACCTACCTCGACATGACCGCCAATCTACCGGTGGTTCATCCGGAGAAGGTATTGGCGCCGGTGTTGTTGGTGAGCGGCGTATATGATGGCATCGCGACCGTTGCCGATCTCGAGGAATTCTATAACAAGCTGCCGAACGGCGACCGGCAGCTCATCATCCTGCCAAACACGGCCCATTCGGTGGCACTGGCGATCAACCGGCACTTGTTCTGGCACGTGACGCGCGCGTTTCTCACCATGCCGACGCCGATGCCATTGGGCTAGCTTGTTTCCGGAAGCCAGGGCACGCGCTTCTGAGCACAAGGGCGTCAAGCCTGTCTTTACATGGGAAGTGCCGGGCTTCCATTCCGCCGGGATGGGCTGGCCGTTCGGCCACGATAACCGAGGTAGCCATTCCAAAAAATTCGAAAACGGATGTCGGATCGGCCGGCGCCCGCTCGTCCTTGGGTCGAACCCGCCGAAAAGGAACCCATTATGGCTAAAATGATCTTCGTGAACCTGCCCGTCAGCGATCTCGCCCGCTCCACCGCCTTCTACCAGGCGATCGGCGCGGAAAAGAACCCGCAATTCTCCAATGACGAGGGGGCCTGCATGGTGGTGTCCGATACCATCTACGTCATGCTGCTCACCCACGAGAAGTATCGCCAGTTCACCTCGAAGAAGATCGCCGACGCCAGGGCCACCAGCCAGGTCCTGCTCTGCCTTTCCGCCGACAGCCGCGGGGCGGTGGATGATATCGTTGCCAAGGCGCAAGGCGCGGGCGGGAGTGCCGATCCCGGGCCGAAGCAGGATCACGGCTTCATGTATGGCCGCAGTTTCGAAGACCCCGATGCCCATCATTGGGAAGTGGTGTGGATGGACGTCGCGGCCGCCACCGCCGCGCAGCCTGCCTGAAATATCGAGATGCGTGAGGTGGGCAAAGCCACCCGGATCGTGACGTGACGGCTGCGCCGGCGCGCGGCCGGGCATGCGGCGCCGGAATTGTCGGGGAAATTTCAAACCGCATGTCGGCCCCCGAGCCCCTCGCTCGTCCTCCGAGTGGAACCCCGCCAAAGGAGCTCAATATGGCCAAAATGATCTTCCTCAGCCTTCCGGTCAGCGATCTCGCCCGTTCGACCGCGTTCTATCAGGCGATCGGCGCCGAGAAGAATGCGCAATTCTCGGACGATACCGCGTCCTGCATGGTTTTGTCGGACACCATCCACGTCATGCTGATGACGCACGACAAATATCGCCAGTTCACGTCGAAGAAGATCGCCGACGCCAAAAACACCAGCCAGGTCCTGATCTGCATTTCCGCCGATAGCCGCGACGCGGTGGACGAGACCATCGCCAAGGCGCAGGCCGCGGGCGGCGCTCCCGATCCGAGCCCAGTGGATGAGTACGACTTCATGTACGGCCGCAGCTTCGAAGATCCCGACGGTCACCTTTGGGGAGTGAATTGGATGGATTTCGCAGCCGCAACTGCTGCACAGTCCTCCACCGCCGGGGCCTGATCATTCGCACTCGTCAGCAACCGGAGTCTATCCATGTCGAAGATTTCCCCCTGCCTGTGGTTCAACGGCGAGGCCGAGGAGGCTGCAAATCTCTATGTTTCGCTGCTGCCGGATTCCCGCATCGACAAGATCCAGCGCAATACCGTCGACGGCCCTGGCGGAAAGGCCGGCACCGTGCTGATGGTGGAGTTCACGGTGGCCGGACAGCGCTTCATGGCGCTAAACGGCGGCATGAAGATGGAATATACGCACGCCGTCTCCTTCATGATCGATTGCGCCGACCAGGCCGAAGTCGACCGGCTCTGGGATGCCCTGCTCGCGAATGGCGGCCAGCCCAGCAAATGTGGCTGGCTGAAGGATCGCTTCGGCGTATCGTGGCAGATCATACCAAGCGCGCTGCCGAAATATCTCGGCGGCGCGGATAGCGCCGGCGCCACGCGCGCGATGCAGGCGATGCTGGGCATGGTCAAGCTCGACATCGCAGAGCTGAAGCGCGCATATGAAGGAAAGAACGCGGCGTAGTCCCAGCCTGACCGGGCGATCCAGTACGCCGTGTGGTGGATTGTTGTGAAGCAACTGGCGCCGCGGAGTACTGGATGCCCCGTTTGAAGCGGGGCATGACAGGGGGCGTACGATAGATGGAAATTCTTCTCTAATAACTAACCCGCAGCCCGACGCCGCCGTGCAGTGTGTTGCCCACCGGCTGCGGCCCGGCGGTGCCGTTGAGAAAGAGATCCGCGACCCAGCCCTTGCTGATGCGAAAGCCGAGCCGGCCGCCATATTCGAACCACCCTTGATTGCCGATTGTTGGCACGATGGCGCCGTCGCCGTTCACGGCGGCGACCATGCCGGAGCGCGTTCCGAAGGATTGCACCCATCCGCCATTGATATTGGCCTCGATGCGCGAGCCGAACAGATGCGTCCACTGTCCGCCGACCTTGACGAGGTTGGTGCGGTCGGTGCCGTCGGCGATCGAGGCACTGAATGGATTGAAGGCGGCTGAAGGTTCCATGTAGCCCTTCACCCGCTGCCATAGCTGCCAGACCTCGACGGACGCCGCCACCTCATCGCGCGGCGACAGCCGGCTGATCCAGCCGGCGCGGCCGTAGACGGCGTAATTTTGGCTGGATGTCGCGCTTTCGAGCGAGACCGCACCAAGGCTTGTCGTGTAGCTGCGTGAATACCGCACCTTCTGGAACGGCGACAGGACGGTGCCGATATCGAAAAACGGCCGCGATGATCCCCAGTCGGCGAAATCGTAACGCAGCGCGAACGCGCCGATCGGTGCGCTGGTGACGCGGTAGCCGCCTTCGTTGAACTGGGCGTAAGCGATGCCGGCGAGCAGCGACAGGTTCGGTGTCAAATTCTTGCGGCCGTGGATGCCTGCCGAGAATGAGCCGGCTGAGCCGAACGCGCTGAGGCAATCGTTGCAATTGACCTGCTCGTTGACCCCGAGCAGCACGTTGCCGAGCACGCGGTTGGTGATCATCTGGTTGAAGCGCTGGCCGGCGAGGTCGTTGACCGAGGCGGCGTTCGAACCGGGCGTGGCCACCGGCGGCGCGTTGGTACCGGGTGTGGGCGTCGGATTCGGTGTCGGAGTAGGCGTGGGGCTCGGACTTGGGCTTGGACTTGGGCTCGGCGTAGGAGAGGGCGATGGTGACTGCGCCCAGGCCGAAGACAATGGTGTTGGCAAAGGCGCAAGAAGCGTCGCGATTGCGAGCACGGCCAATCGAGCGAAGCTGCCGATACGCAATACCATGATCAGCGCCCGCACAGCATGCCGGTCGGATCGCTGCCGTCATCCACGATGACCGGGGTCGCATCCGCATACTGCGTGGTGCTGCAAAGCCCCGCCGCCTTGCTGCAGGTGGCGGCAAATGTCCAGGGCGGGGTCTTGGTCTTCTTGATCGTCGATCTGCCGCCGGCGCCTGCGGCGGTGATGATGGCGGTATCGCCGGGCTGGGTGAGCTGGATGCATTCGAAGCTGACCGTGCAGACCGAGGCCGCGCCGTCCTGCAGGTTGACGATGGTCTGGCCGCGTTGTGACAGGATATCGAGCGTGGTGCCGCGCACGCCGATGGTCGCCAGCGGCGTCGTGATCTTGTAGGCGGCCTTGTCCGAATGGCCGGTGACGAAGCGAAACGCGCCGATCGTCATGCGCACCGCGACGTCGCGATAATGGTGCTCGTCGTCGAACACGGTGCGGTCGAGTTTGAGTATCGCGTTGGGTCCGAGCGAGAGGTTGGTGCTGTCGGCCATCACCAGCCGCGTGGCGCTGTCGATCCCGGTGCGCACGGTCTCATCGCGCAGCAGGCCGTCGCCGACCTTGATCTGGCTGGTTGTAGGCCCGGACACGCGGAGCACTTCATTCTTGACGACGGCCGCTTCGCCGACGCGCGTTTGCGCCGAGGCGGTAGTCGTCATCAGCACCACCATCAAGCCGATGGCGGGCAGCGAACCAAAGCAATTGCAAAACTTCATTTCAAAGCCGATCGATTAATCCCGACAATCGCGCCAGATCGCGCGTGCATGCGATGTGGCAGAATTATCACTCGTGCGGTCTACTCGCCCGCCGGTTAGTGATTGCGAGTTCGAAACGCGTTCAACGCGATGGACACAAAAATCTGGAGCCGCCACACTCAATTTCGCCGCAATGTCGTTTAGCCCCCGATTCAGTACAGATCGTTCGTGAAGCCAGTAACCCAGTCATTTTCCGTTCCACCTGGTTCGATGATGCGCACGGGCCTCGTCGCAGGCGTCCTCTTTATTCTCGCGCATTTCGCCTTGCTGATCGGCATCACGACGCCGGAGAAGTTCTATTTCGACGAGGTTCACTACGTCCCGGCGGCGCGGCAGATGCTCGAGCCGGTGATGCGCGAGCCGATGCTCAATCCGATGCATCCGCCGCTCGCCAAGCAGTTCATCGCGCTGTCGATCCATTCGCTCGGCGACACGCCGCTGGGCTGGCGCTATCCCGGCGTGTTGTTCGGATCGCTCGCCGTCGTCGCGGTGTATCTGTGCGGCCTGGCGCTGTTCGCGGCGCGGGGCCCGGCCGTTGCGGCGAGCCTGCTCGCGTTCTTTAATCAGATGCTGTTCGTGCAGTCGCGGATCGCGATGCTGGATATTTTCGGGCTGGCCTTCAGCCTCTTGGCCATTGCAGCGTTCGTGCATGGCTTTCGCAGAGAGCGCCCGCATCTTTGGTTCGCGCTTGCCGGGATCGGCCTTGGGCTATCAGCCGCGTGCAAATGGAGCGGCCTGTTCGTGCTCGCGGTCTGCATCGTTATCATCGCGGTGATCCGCCTGATGCAGAACTGGCGCACGCAGTTCGCCGACGCGAGGCCGGAGGATTGGTACTGGCCCGATCTCTGGCCGGACTTCAAGGCCTGGCACTTCGCGGCGTGCTTCATTTTGATTCCGGCCGCCGTCTATCTCGCGACATTCATTCCGCTCTACGGATTTTCGGTTCCGGATATCTGGCAAGCGCAACGGCGGATCTTCAGCGACAACACGACCACCGCGATCGCGGGCCACACCTATATGAGTTCATGGCCGTCATGGCCGTTCCTGGTGCGACCGGTCTGGTATCTCTTCGACAAGGTCGACGAAGACCATATCGCCGCCGTGGTCTTGCTCGGCAATCCCCTGATCCTGTGGCCGGCACTGCTGGCGGTCGCGATCTGCCTGCGCGACTTTATCGTGACGCGGCGGGTCGACGCCTTCCTGATCCTGGCGTTCTATCTCGGCCCCTATGTCGCGTGGGCATTGCTGCCGCGAACGCTCGGCTTCATCTATTACTATCTGCCGGCGGCGACCACGGCGAGCTTCGCTCTGGTCTATGCCTTAAAACGCGGCAGCACGCCTGTGTGGTTGTTATGGGCCTATGTCGCAATCGGCTTTGCCGGTTTCGCCGCAATGGTGCCGATATCGGCCGCGTTCATAGGCACGTCGATGGCGACGTTCAGTCGCCTGATGATCTTCCAGAACTGGATTTGATTTCGAGAAAATCCTGCCGCGCAGGCACTGCCGGCGACAAGATCTGGAGAACGCCCCACAATGCGTAAGGCTGCGCGGCTTGGCTTACATAGGCGCGAACAAAATCCGCCTGCCGCAAGCAGCAGGCGGATCGGCATTTCAAACCATCATTTCGCGGCGGTCTTGGTATCCATGTTGACGACCTGGACGCGGCGGTTGGTCGGATCCATCGGCGCGTTCGGATCCTTCGGCTTGGTCTTGCCGTAGCCGACGGTCACGAGGTTGGAACCGACGATGCCGTACTTCTCGGTCAGGTACTTCTTGATCGTATCGGCGCGGCGCTCGGAAAGATCCTGGTTGTAGGCCTCGCCGCCGATCGCATCGGTATGGCCGGCGACCACAAAGGTCGAACCCTTCAGGCTCGCATCGGACAGCGCCTTGCCGAGTTCCTGCACCGCGGAAACCGAGTTCTTGCTGATGTCGGCCGAGTTGTAGTCGAACTGGATTTCGAGATCGATCTTCGGCTTGGTCGCGGCAAGTTCCGCAATCTCCTGGCGTTCGCCGAGCGACAGCGACCGCGTCTTGCGGTTGCGCAAAGTGTCGACGAAGCTGGTTTCCTTGGCCTTTGCGGTGGCATCCACCGGCTGCTGTGGGCCGGTCGAGAGGCCACGGGTTGCGCCGGGCTTCGGCTTCAGGGCGTCCAGGATTTTGTCGGCCGAGATGGTGTCGCTGGCGGCAGCCAGGCCCGCCGTCATCGACAGCGCGGCGCCGATCGTCATGATTGAAAGTCCAAGATAGCGAGTCATTGTCCTGATCCTCAGTGTTAACGCCCTGCAAAAACTGGCGTGCATGACGTTTTGATGCTGCGAGGATAGGACGGGTTCAAAGCCAGCAATGTGACTCAAATCACAGTAGCAGGGACCGGGCCTTCCCTAGAGACGGACTTTCGATCGCCGCTACAGAGGGTTGATGGGCACGCGGCACGTTCGGCGGATCGATCGCCCGTCCTTGGCCGCGTGATCTGAATCACGAGTAGTGTTCGACGCAGCTCGACTAAACGACCTTTCGGAATGCTGCGGCTTTCGGAACTGCCCCGAGTGGAGTCAGCGCAGCGATCCTCAGCGTCGCCTGATCATGTCCGATATCGTCATCCGGAATTTTACGGACGCAGTTGCGGTGTCCAGCGAATCGAACTTTCTGCTATCTCAATGTTGTGCAGCAGACGCAGTGAGCTTGTTCGAGACCCGGTGTTCGCGGACCGGTCTCAAGGGCTGCTTGCGCTGCGATCGACTCTTCATTTCACAAAAAAAGTTCACACGTCGCGCGAACGCCGACGTGTGAACAACAAATCGGCTAGATGCGTCACTAGCAGAATCGTTCACAAAAAAATCTGAAGAAGAAATCGTTCGGGGCAACCAAACGGGCGGGGCAGTGTTACAGTCAGTCAAACGTCAGCGCGAATATCTGGGCTATCGCGCCAGTGCATCGGAACCAGCCGGTTCCGGAAACTCGATGCCAACACTGATCGGCGCGGCGCTGATCGCCGCTGCAATCCTGCTGTCGACGCTGATCAACGCGATCGGCAGCCGCTACGTCGGGCTCGAGAGCCCGACGGAGGAGAGCGCGTGGCTGGTCGATCGGCTCACCGGCCAGGTCTACAAATGCCATGCGCCGCAGCCGGGCCGCGCCTCTTGCGAGGCCGAGCTTGCAACCGGCAGCGTCGGAGACCGGCAGAAGCGGTGAGGTGAGGCCCGCCGCAAGCCGGCAATCGCGGAACCCGGGACTCCCCCCACGCGCGAATCCCGCTACATTGCCGTGCGATGCCCCGCGCGACCAAACCCCATCCCCTGACCAAGCCTGAAGCCCGCCGCCTCTGGCTGCGGGCCCAGCGGCTCGACACCAGCGAGCCGTTCGGCGCCGGACCCGCGGCCGTGGCGGCGGCGGTCGATCATCTCGGCTACGTCCAGATCGACACCATCCACGTCATCGAGCGCTGTCACCACCACATTCTCTATAGCCGCATCCCGGCCTATGCCCGCGCCGACCTGCGGCAGGCCCAGAGCGTCGACAAGACCGTGTTCGAATATTGGACCCACGCGCTGTCCTATGTGCCGGCTAAGGATTTCCGCTTCTTCGTTCCGGCGATGCGGGAACACCGGCGCAACGGCCACAAATGGTTTGCCTCGGTCAAGCCCGAGGACACGCGCAAGGTGATGCGGCTGTTGCGCCGCGATGGCGCGCTGACCATCCGCGACATCGAGGACGACGTCCTGACCGAGAAGGAACATCTCTGGCAGAGCCGCAAACCTTCGAAACGGGCGCTGCAGCTTGCCTTCTACACCGGCGAGGTGACGATCTCCGAGCGTACCGGCATGCTCAAGACTTATGAGCTGATGACGCGGCATTTCGGCTGGGACAAGCCGCCGAAGCCGGCGAGCTCGGCCGACATCACCGCCTACCTGCTCGACCGCGCGGTGCGCTCGCAAGGCATCGTCAGCCTTGATTCGATCTGCCATCTCGACGCGCCGAGCAAGCCGGCGGTTCGGCGGCTGATCGAGGCGCGGGTGCGGCGTGGGGAGTTGGTGCCGGTCGCACTTGATGGGGCCGGCAAGCAGGAGCATTGGGCGAGGGCCGAGGTGCTGGAGGCGGCCTCGGAGGCGGGCGACGGCCCGGTGCACATCCTCTCGCCGTTCGATCCCCTGATCATTCAGCGCAAGCGCACCGAATTGTTCTTCGGCTATGGCCACCGCTTCGAGGCCTACGTACCGAAGGAAAAGCGCGTGTTCGGCTATTTCGCGCTGCCGGTGCTGGTCGGAGAGGACATCGTGGCCGCGATCGACCTGAAGACCGACCGCCAGAACAAAAAACTGCTGATGCAGAAATGGAGCTGGGTCGGTAAGGGCGCGGCGCGGGCGGCCCGCAAAGAGTACAAGCGCCGCATCGAGGAAGAGCTGCACCGCTTCGAGCGTTTTCAGCTGGCGGAATAGGTTCCTCCCTGGAACTGTGCGCCGCTGCGCTGGTTGGTTCCATGTTGCAAATCCCGGGAGGGCAGCATGGACGACACCAACAAGGACAAATCGATTCTGGAGAAATTCACCGACACGGTGAAGGAGATCGCGAGCACCGCGACCGAGGCTGCAAGCCAGGCGCTGAAGACGGACGAATCCGCCCTGAAGGCGGATGAACGCGCGGCGGCCTATGTGCCGCTCGCCGCCGACGGCCTCGTCTCCGATCCGCTGATGGTGCCGCCGGCTGCAGCCGCCGCGCCGCGTCGCAAACGCGCAGCAAAGGCGCGCCAAGCCGCAACCGCCGGCAGGCCTCGAAAGGCGAAAGCCGCGAAGTCAAAGGCCGGGAAGGCCGCGACAGCGGGAGCCGGGCGCTCAAAGAAAGCGGCGAGCCATTCCGCTGGCCGGAGATCGAGCGCAAAGAAACCGGCGGGGCGGGCGGCGAGAAAGACCGCAGCAAAATCGGCCGCAAGCGTCAGCAAGACCGCCAAGAAAACCGCAAGGAAAACGAGAGCTACCGGCAGGAAGACGGCGAAGAAATCTCGTGCGAAGGCACGGCGTAGCTGACAGTCTTCTCCGCGGCGACGCCAGGCCGCCGGCCAGCCCCCCATCTTTGGAATGCCCGCGTTACGCCAGCGCGGGCATCATGCGTTGCCAGCCGTGACGGCGCTCGGTAATTCCGGGAACAACAACAATCCTCGAAGGGAAACCCCATGAGCCAGCCCGCCGCGCCTGCTGCCAGCGAGATCGAAACATCCACTATTCGCACCATCTCGTGGCGGCTGATCCCGTTCCTGGTGCTGGCCTATTTCTTTTCCTATCTCGACCGCGTCAATCTCGGCTTTGCCGCGCTGACCATGAATGCGGACCTGAAGTTCACCCCGCTGGTTTTCGCCTGGGGCGCCGGAATCTTCTTCATCGGCTATTTCCTCTTCGAAGTGCCGAGCAATCTGGCGCTGGAAAAATTCGGCGCCAGCCGCTGGATCGCCCGCATCATGGTGACGTGGGGGATCATCTCGGCATTGATGGCGACGGTGAGCGGCGAGCTGAGCTTTTACATCCTGCGCTTCCTGCTCGGCGTGGCGGAGGCTGGCTTCTTTCCCGGCATCATTCTTTATCTCACCTACTGGTATCCGGCCGAATATCGCGCCCGGTTTCTCGCCGCCTTTGCCATCGCGGTCCCCGTTTCCACCGTGATCGGCGCGCCGGTCTCGGGACTGCTGCTCGGGCTCGACGGCATGATGGGCCTGAGGGGATGGCAGTGGTTGTTCATCATCGAGGGCATCCCGTCGGTGCTGCTCGGCATCGTCACCTGGTTCTATTTGACCGACAAACCGGAGAAGGCCAATTGGCTCACCGCCGAACAGAAGGCCTGGCTTTCAGCCAAGCTGCAGGCGGAGATCGCGACCAAGCAGGCCGTGCGCCATTTGACACTCGGCGAGGCGCTGTCGTCGCCGAAGGTGATCGCGCTCAGCCTGATCTATTTCGGCTTCGTCGGCGCGCTTTATGGCATGCAGTTCTGGCTGCCGCAGATCGTGAAGGCTTTCGGCCTGACCAATGCGCAGACCGGCTTCGTCACCGCGATCCCCTATCTGTTCGGCACCATCGCCATGATCCTGTGGGCGCGCCACTCCGATGCGGCGCGCGAACGCGTCGCCCATGTCGGCGGGCCGCTGCTGCTCACGGCGGTCGCGCTCGGCACCAGCAGCTACATTGCCGATCCCACGCTGACGATGATCCTGCTGACGGTGGCGGCGATCGGCATCTTCTGCACCTTCGCCGTGTTCTGGACGCTGCCGACGGCATGGCTGTCAGGCACGGCCGCCGCCGGCGGCATCGCGCTGATCAATTCGATCGGCAACCTCGCCGGCTTCGGCGGACCCTATCTGATCGGCTGGGCCAAGGAAACCACCGGCTCCACCTCGGCGGGGCTTCTGGTGCTGTCGCTGTTGCCGCTGGTCGCTGGCCTGCTCGTGTTCCTCGGCGGCCACGAGACCAAGACGGAGTTCGCGGGAGCGAAGTAGCTTGCCTCCGGTTAATCACGCCGGAACTCACGAATTAGTGTCTTCTGACGAATATTGACAATCGTCAGTGATAAATCGATAGTCTTCATCAGTCATCAGCCGATGGAGACTTCGATGTTCGCCCGTTCTATTTTTGCCAGCTATTACAGGCTCTTGACAGGAGCATCGTTGGCATTTGCGGTGTTCGCCCTGGCCGGCTGCAATGAAAAGGCGGCGGAAGCGCCTGCTCCCGGACGTCCCGTCCTGGTCGCCACGGTCCATTATGCGGCCGAAACCCCCGAGCGCAGCTTCGTCGGCACCATCCGCCCCCGGATCGAGACGGACATGGGCTTCCGGGTCCCCGGCAAGGTCGCCCGGCGCCTGGTCGAGGTCGGCCAGACCGTCGATGTCGGCCAGCCGCTCGCCACCCTCGATGAGGTCGATCTGAAGCTGCAGGCCGAGCAGGCCGAGGCTGAATTCCGTGCCGCCACCGGCGTGCTGGCGCAGGCGTCGGCCTCCGAGCAGCGCGCCAAGGATCTGCGCGCCAAGGGCTGGACCACCGACGCGCAGATGGACCAGAGCCGCGCCGCGGCCGACGAAGCGCGGGCGCGCTATAACCGCGCCGAGCGCCAGGTCGAGCTGACCAGGAACTCTCTCTCATATGCAACGCTGGTGGCCGATACCCGCGGCGTCGTCACCGCGACCCTGATCGAGCCCGGCCAGGTCGTCGCTTCCGGCCAGACCGCGGTGCGCGTCGCGCGCTTTGCCGAAAAGGAAGCGGTGGTCGCGATCCCCGAGACGCTGGTTGGCCGGGCCAAGTCCGGCACGGCTTCGGTGACGCTGTGGTCAGATGCGGAGAAGAAGTACACCGCAAGACTGCGCGAGATCGCGCCCTCGGCCGATCCGGCGACCCGCACCTATCTCGCAAAATTCTCGCTGCCGGAAGCCGACGACAAGGTCTCGCTCGGCATGACGGCGACCCTGACGCTCGCCGACGCGGCGAGCGAGCGCGTGGCCAAGCTGCCGCTGTCGGCACTGTTCAGCCAGGGCGGCAATCCCTCGCTCTATATCGTCGACGATGCTGGCGCGGTGAAGCTGCAGCCGGTCGCCGTGAAGTCCTACGAGAGCAATGCCGTCGTGATCTCGGGCGGCGTCAACGAGGGCGCCAAGGTCGTCGCGCTCGGCGTGCAGAAGCTCGATCCGGCGCAAAAGGTGCGCGTGGTGTCGGCGCTGTCGTTCTAGTCCCGTCATTGCGAGGCTTGTCTCGCCGTAGCTCGAAGAGCGAAGGCGGAAGCGAATATGGATGTTGGAGAGTGACATGAAGCGCTTCAATCTCTCGGGCTGGGCGGTGAGCCATCCGACCCTGATCCTGTTCCTGATGATTGTGCTCGGCGCCGCCGGCTTCTTCTCCTACCAGCGGCTCGGCCGCGCCGAGGATCCGTTCTTCACGGTCAAGGTGGTCAACGTCTCGGCGATCTGGCCGGGCGCGACCGCACAGGAAATGCAGACCCAGGTCGCCGACCCCATCGAGAAGAAGCTGCAGGAGCTGCCGTTCTTCGAGAAGGTGCAGACCTATTCAAAGCCGTCATTCACGGCGCTGCAGGTCACCTTCAAGGACTCCACGCCGCCGAAGGACGTGCCTTACCTGTTCTATCTCTTGCGCAAGAAGCTCGCCGACGTGCAGGGCCAGCTCCCCGCCGGCCTGCTCGGCCCGAACGTCAATGACGAATTTTCCGACGTCGATTCCATTCTTTACATGATGACCGGGGACGGCGCCGATTATGCGCAGTTGAAGAAGACCGCCGAGGGCATGCGCCAGCGCCTCCTGAAGGTCACCGGAGTCACCAAGGTTAATCTCTACGGCACCCAGGACGAGCGTATCTTCGTCGAGTTCTCCCACGCCAAGCTGGCGACGCTCGGTATCACGCCGCAGGCGCTGTTTGATTCGCTCGCCAAGCAGAACAACGTCACGCCGGCCGGCACGGTGGAGACCTCCTCGCAGCGCGTGCCGCTGCGCGTCACCGGTGCACTTGACGGCGCCAAGGCCGTTGCCGAAACCCCAGTCGAGAGCAACGGCCGCGTGTTCCGCCTCGGCGATATCGCCACCGTCACCCACGGTTTCGTCGATCCGCCGACCTTTACGGCCCGCCAGAAGGGCAAGCCGGCGATCGGCATCGGCGTCGTCACCGCCAAGGGCGCCAACATCCTCGAGCTCGGCAAGGACGTCGAGAAGGCGACCGCCGACTTCATGAAGGCCGTGCCGCAGGGCATCGAGGTCGAGCAGATCGCCGACCAGCCGAAGGTGGTCGAGCGCGCGGTCGGCGAGTTCGTCCACTCCTTCGTCGAAGCCTTGGCGATCGTGCTGTTCGTCTCTTTCGTGGCGCTGGGCTGGCGCACCGGCATCGTGGTTGCGATGTCGGTGCCGCTGGTGCTCGCTATTGTCTTCATCGTCATGAACGCGATGTCGATCGACCTGCACCGCATCACGCTCGGCGCGCTGATCATCGCGCTCGGCCTTTTGGTCGACGACGCCATCATCGCCGTCGAAATGATGGTGGTGAAAATGGAACAGGGCTGGGACCGTATGCGCGCGGCGTCCTTTGCCTGGGAATCAACTGCGTTTCCGATGCTCACGGGAACGCTGGTCACGGCCGCTGGCTTCCTCCCCATCGGCTTTGCCAATTCGGCGGTCGGCGAATATGCCGGCGGCATTTTCTGGATCGTGGCGATCTCGCTGGTCGCGTCCTGGTTCGTGGCGGTGATCTTTACGCCCTATATCGGCGTCAAGCTCTTGCCCAACATCAAGGTGCATCACAACCACGATCCGCATGCGATCTATGAGACGCGGATGTATCGCGGCTTGCGCGCCGTGGTGCAGTGGTGCGTCGATCACCGGATCAAGGTGGTGGCGGCAACGGTCGGCGTGTTCGTGCTCTCGATCGTCGGCTTCGGCCATGTCCAGCAGCAGTTCTTCCCGCTGTCCGAGCGGCCCGAACTGTTCCTGCAGCTTCGTCTGCCGGAAGGTACCGCCTTCAACGTCACAGAGAAGTCGGTCAAGAAGGCCGAGGCGCTGCTCAAGGACGACAACGACATCGCGACCTATACCTCCTATGTCGGTCAGGGCTCGCCGCGCTTCTGGCTCGGCCTCAATCCGCAACTGCCGAACGAGGCCTTTGCCGAGATCGTCATCGTGTCGAAGGACGTCCATGCGCGTGAGCGGATCAAGGCGCGGCTCGAGAAGGCCGTCGGCGAAGGCGAATTGTCCGAAGCCCGCGTGCGCATCGATCGTTTCAATTTCGGACCGCCGGTCGGCTTCCCGGTCCAGTTCCGCGTGATCGGCCCCGATGCCAACACCGTGCGTGACATCGCCTACAAGGTACGCGAGGTCATGAAGCAGAACCCGAACGTCGTGGAGCCGCAGCTCGACTGGAATGAGCAGTCGCCTTACCTGAAGCTTGTGGTCGATCAGGACCGCGCGCGGGCGCTCGGCCTCACCCCGCAGGACGTCTCGCAGTCGCTCGCCATGCTGATCTCGGGCGCGCAGGTGACGACGATCCGCGACGGCATCGAGAAGGTCGCCGTCGTTGCCCGTGCGATCCCCTCGGAGCGGCTCGATCTCGGCCGCGTCGGTGACCTCACTGTGACGTCACGCAACGGCGTTGCCGTGCCGCTGCAGCAGATCGCCAAGATCGAATATTCCCATGAGGAGCCGATCATGTGGCGGCGCAATCGCGACATGGCGATCACCGTGCGTACTGACGTCGTCGACGGCGTCCAGGCGCCTGACGTCACCAACCAGATCTGGCCGAAGCTGAAGGAGATTCGCGACCATCTCGAGCCCGCCTACCGGATCGAGCCCGGCGGGGCGTTCGAGGAATCCGCCAAGGGCAACGCCTCGATCTTCGTGCTGTTTCCGCTGATGGTCATGGTGATGCTGACGCTGCTGATGATCCAGCTTCACAGCTTCTCGCGTCTGTTCCTGGTCTTCCTGACCGCTCCGCTCGGCATCGTCGGCGCTTCGCTCGGCCTCAATATCGCCAACCAGCCGTTCGGCTTCGTGGCGCTGCTCGGCCTGATCGCGCTGGCCGGTATGATCATGCGCAACGCGGTGATCCTGGTCGATCAGATCGAGGCCGATGTTTCGCAGGGTCTGACGCGCCGGGAGGCCATTGTCGAAGCCACCGTTCGCCGTGCCCGCCCGGTGGTGCTGACCGCACTGGCGGCGATCCTGGCCATGATCCCGCTGTCCCGCTCCGCTTTCTGGGGCCCGATGGCGATCACCATCATGGGCGGCCTGTTTGTTGCAACCTTCCTGACGTTGCTATACCTGCCGGGTCTTTATGCCCTGTGGTTCAGGAAGAGCCTGGAAGAAAGCGGACAGCCCGAGCAGGCTGATCTTGCGGCGCAGCATGACGCCAAGTTGCATCCCAAGGGACCGCACGCGATTCCGCTTGCCGACGCTGCAGAATAATTGAACATTGAGAGCTGACATGACGCTTGTTTCAGAACACATCGAGACCGATACCCGGGAAAGGATTCTCGTGGTGGCGGAGCGTCTGTTCAGGCAGATGGGCTACCAGAAGACGACGGTGGCCGACATCGCCAAGGAACTGCGGATGAGCCCCGCCAACGTCTATCGCTTCTTCGATTCGAAGAAGTCGATCCACGAAGGCGTGGCCCGCACCCTGATGGGCGAGGTCGAGACCGAGGCGCGGCGGATCGTGGCCCAGCCGGGACCTGCGAAGCCGCGCCTGCGTGAACTGCTCAAGACCATCAATCGCATGAACTCGGAGCGCTATGTCGGCGATAACAAGCTGCACGAGATGGTCGCGATCGCGATGGAGGAGGACTGGGACGTCTGCGTCGCCCATATCGAATGCATCACTCGCATGATCGGCGAGGTGATCGCGCAGGGCGTAGCGTCCGGCGAGTTCGAGGCCCCCGACCTGCCGCTGGCCGCGCTCTGCACCTGCACCGGCATGATCCGCTTCTTCCACCCGCAGATGATTGCGCAGGCCGTCAACAAGCCGACCGCAACGATCGACCAGATGGTCGATTTCCTTTTCCGGGCGCTCGAGCCGCGCAAGGGGAATTGAGCCCTTCATGACTTGACTCCGCCGCCATTGCGAGCGAAGCGAAGCAATCCATCGGCTCCGCGCGACGCGGCATGGATTGCTTCGTCGCTTTCGCTCCTCGCTATGACGGAATAATCCCGCGTGACCCAAGACCTGCACTACTACGAGCCGAAGAACGGCCACGGCCTCAAACACGATCCCTTCAACGCCATCATCGCGCCGCGCCCGATCGGCTGGATCTCCTCGCGCGACGCCAACGGCAACGTCAATCTGGCGCCCTACAGTTTCTTCAACGCCTTCGCCTACATGCCGCCGATCATCGGCTTCTCCTCGACCAACTGGAAGGACAGTGCCGGCAACATCCAGGATACCGGCGAGTTCGTCTGGAATCTCGCCACCATGGATCTGGCCAAGCAGATGAACGCGACTGCAGCCCATGTCGCCCGCGACGTCGACGAGTTCAAGCTCGCTGGTCTCACGGCCGCGCCCTGCAAGCTCGTCAACGTGCCCCGCGTGGCGGAAAGCCCGGTTGCCTTCGAGTGCAAGGTGACGCAGATCCTGCAATTGCAGGGCGCCGACGGCAAGAAGGCGCAGGCCTGGGTTACCTTCGGCGAGGTCGTCGCCGTCCATATCGACAAGGCCTTCATCAAGGACGGCGTCTACCAGACCGGGCTGGCGCATCCGATCGTCCGCGCGGGCCGCCGCGGCGATTATTTCGAGATCAAGCCGGAAAACATGTTCGAGATGATCCGGCCGGATTGAGCGGCCAAGCAAGGCGGTTGCCCGGATGAGCGAAGCGACATCCGGCTGCGCCCCCTCAAGGAACTTCGCCCCGTCCAAACCTTTATCAGAGCGTTGTTTCGGAGATTGCCGATGATCCGTTTGCTCGCCGGGGTGATCCTGCTCGTGTCTTTGGCGCACCCCGCCGCTGCAGGGCCTGACGCGGCCGCGATCAACAATGCGGAGTTCAAAGGCAAGGCGCCGACCGACGACAAGATACATCCGGCCGTCGTCAAGGCGCAGGTTTTACTCGACCGCGCCAATTTCTCTCCCGGAGAAATCGACGGCAAGCTCGGCGAGAATGCCCGGAAGGCTTTGAAAGCCTTTACCGAAGCCAAGGGCCTCGCCGCAGGCAAGCAGCCGCTGACGCCGGAAATCTGGGGCGCACTGGTCGCGACCAGTTCGGATGCCGTCATCGTGGACTACAAGATCACCGAAAAGGACGCGAAGGGTCCGTTCCTGGAAAAGCTTCCGGCGAAGATGGAAGACATGAAGGGTTTGAAGTCGCTCGGCTACACCAGTCCGCGCGAAGCCATCGCCGAAAAATTTCACATGAGCGAGGCACTTCTTGCTGCGCTAAATCCGGGCAAGAAGTTCGACGAGGTGGACCAGACGATCTCGGTGGTGAACGTCGCGGTAAACGAGACGAAGGCAAAAGGCGATACCAAGGCGAACGAGGCGAAGCCGGCGGTAACGCGCGTCGAGGTCGACAAGACGGCCCAAACGGTCAAGGCCTTCGCGGATTCCCAACTGATCGCTTTCTTCCCGGCGACTGTCGGCAGCGCGGAGAAGCCGACCCCGAGCGGCACGCTCAAGGTGACCTCGATCGATGCCAATCCCCACTACGGCTACAACCCGGATTACAAGTTCAAGGGCGTCAAATCCAAGACCGCCTTTACCATCAATCCGGGTCCTAACAATCCCGCCGGCATCTACTGGATCGGACTTTCAGCGGAAGGATATGGCATCCACGGGACGCCGAACCCATCGAAGGTCAGCAAGGCGGAGTCGCACGGTTGCGTCCGGCTGACGAACTGGGACGTCGCCAAGCTGGCGAAGCTTCTGAAGAAGGGCTCGGAAGTATCGTTCATTGATCACGAAGCGGCGAACCGGAAGTGACTTCTTGCGTAAATCCCGGCCGGTCATTTGTCCGCGGTGAACGCGTCGTAAACCAGCGCCTTGAAGGCCGGCAGGATGCGACCGCGCTCGTTCTGGGTTTGCTCCAGCATGATGTAGACCATGTCCAGGCTGTGATCGACGCCGAAATAGGTGCCGCTGCCGCTGTCCCATTTGAGCTCGCCGATCGAGCCGGGCGGTGGTGGTTTGGCGTTGCCCGGATCGGTGCGTATGCCCAGGCCGTAGCCATAGCCAAAACCGTCGCCGGGAAAGTAGTAATAGTCCCGCCCAACGCCGGAGCCCGGCCCGACATGATCCGTCGTCATCGCCTCGAATGACGCCGGGCTGAGATAGCGTTTACCGTCGAATTCTCCGCGGTTGAGGAGCATCTGGGCAAAGCGCGCATAGTCGTTCAGGGTCGAGACCAATCCGCCGCCGCCGGATTCCCATTCCGGATGGGCACGCCGTTCGCGTTCCGCATCGAGCAGGATGGGATCGTTCGGCAACGGCTCCGCCATCCGCGCGCGTTCTTCGGCGCTGCCCAGAACGTATTTGGTGCTGGTCATGCCAAGCGGGTCCAGGATGTGCTGCTTCTCGAATTGATAGAGCGTCTGTCCGGATACGATCTCGATGATGCGGCCGATCACGTCGGTAGAGTGGCCGTAGCGCCAAAGCGTGCCGGGCTGTCTTGAAAGCGGCAGCCTCGCAATGCGCTCTGCAAACCTCTTGTTGTCGAACATGCCGTCGAACAGGCCGGACTCCTTGTAGGCTTTGTCGATCAGCTTGCCGCCGATGTAATCATAGGTGATGCCCGACGTATGGCGCAGCAGGTCCTCTATCGTCACCGGCCGGTCCGGCGGGACAAGTTTCAGATAGCGCATTCCGTCAACCATGGTCGAGGGTATCCCCACCTTGACGTCGGCGAACGCGGGAATGAATTTCGAGGCGGTGTCGGTGAGCGAAAGCTTGCCGGCGTCGATCAGCATCATCGCCGCGACGCTGGTGATCGGCTTCGTCATCGAGTGAAGCGCAAAGATCGTGTCTGATGTCATCGGCGCCTTTGTCGCGACGTCCTGCACGCCGAAACACTTCAGATAGACCGGCTTGCCGTGCTGCTGGATCAAAACGACGGCGCCCGGCAGTTTTCCGGTCGCAACCTCATTGTTGAAAAACTCGGTGATGCGTTCGAGCTTGTGTGGAGAAGGGGCGGGGACGTTGACCGCCGGATTGGCCGCCGCCGCGCCGGTCCAAATCGCCCATGACAACGCCGCGGCAAGAGCCTTTCCGGCGCGCAATCCCGCAGCGCGATGCAATGTCTGCCGAGCCGGCGTCTTCATTGGCTTGCCCCACGGACTGATTGATTTGTCGAGGAATTTGACGGCTGGCGGGTGCTTAGCATGTCGCTCACCTCATCGCCATGTGGGCAATCGCCCCAATCTGGCACCATGCATGGGACGAGGGCACGCCATTTTCAACTGCAAGCGTTGAAGCGGGAGTGAATCAAAAGCAGCTCTCGCAACGGGACGCCGTCCAGATTAACCTTGGGTTGCCAGGCCGGATCAACGGCCGGCGAACAGATTGGGAGGAGCGATGACACGCCCACAACAGGAGCGCGATCCGGAACGCGCGATTTCACGACGGAGCCTTGTCCGCTGCCTTGCGGTGGCCGCGGGCGCCACTGTGGCGGGAGCCGGTGGCGCGCTGGCCCAGGTCAGTGCTCAAGGCGGTCCTCCGAACGGTCCGGTGGCGCCGCCGTCCACAGTGACAAATCCGCCGCGCGATTTCAGTCCGCGTGGCGCCCCGACCACCTACTTCTGGGACCCCGACATCATCGCCGTCGATCCGTCCTTCAACAATCTTGCCCAGCCCAATACCGCAATCAAGCGTCTCAATACTGGCGTGTTGTGGGCCGAGGGACCGGCCTGGAGCGCGCAGGGACGTTACCTCCTGTGGAGCGACATCCCGAACAATCGGCAGATGCGGTGGTCGGAGGACGACGGCCACGTCAGCGTCTTCCGCACGCCCTCCAACAACTCGAACGGCAACTCGTTCGACTTCCAGGGACGCCAGCTCTCCTGCGAGCATCTCACCCGCCGCGTGGTGCGCTATGAGCATGATGGCACCGCCACTGTGCTGGCCGATTCCTACAACGGCAAGAAGCTGAATTCTCCGAACGATGTCGTCGCGCATCCCGACGGCAGCTACTGGTTCACCGATCCGCCCTATGGCGGCCAGCTTTATGAGGGTGAGCCGGATGTTGCGGGCGGTCCGACCAATGCCGATGGCAAGCTTAATCCGCGGATTGGCCAGCCGGCGGGCTTCGTGCCGGGCAAGCGCGAGCTGCCGACCAATTGCTATCGGATCGATCCCTCCGGCCGCATCGATCTCGTGGCGACGGAAGAGCAGGTGCCCGATCCCAACGGCCTCTGCTTCTCGCCTGACTACAAGAAGCTGTACGTCAGCTCCACCGGCAAGGGACCGGGCGACACCGGCGCGGGCGGCAAGGGCGATATGTTCGTGTTCGATGTCGGCACCGATAACAAGCTCAGCAACCAGAAGCGGTTCAGCGATTTCATGGTCGACGGCGTGAAGTGTGGACCGGACGGCATGCGCTGCGATGTCAACGGCAACGTCTGGGCCGCGAGCAATGCCGGCCGCGCCGTCGGCTATAGCGGCGTGACGGTATGGTCGCCGGAGGGCAAGCTGCTTGGCCGCATTCGCCTGCCTGAGGTGTGCGGCAACGTCACCTTTGGCGGCCCCAAGCGCAACCGCCTGTTCATGGCGGCGAGCCAGTCGCTCTATGCCGTGTATACGGCGACGCAAGGGGCGGGGCCTGGTTAACGCCGCTTGGTACTGTGCGAACCATCGGAAGCGCCGGCATAACCCGCCGGCGCTTCGTCGCATTGAGGCCCGCTGCTGGTCCTGCCGGCGTTTATTAAAATTTGTCGCAAACTGACAACCTGCGAAAAACCGCTACGGCAAAAGCTGCGCGCGCTTAAACCCGCCCTTTATGGCGAGGGCGCCACCCTCCCCTGCAAGAAGGGAGGCTCGCAATATCAATGCCCATTTCCAAATATTTTACCGTCGTTGGATCGGCGCTGCTCGCACTTTTGTTCGTTTCAAATGCTTATTTGACCCACGACGAAAGCGATTTTCGGTTCGACGGATCGCTGTACGACAGCGCGCTCTATGCGCCGCGACAGGAGGAAATCCGCACGACGACAGAGCTTCGCTTCACCCGCGACGTCACGCCCGCCCTTCGCGTTAGGGAAGTGTTTGCCGTGTTCGTCCCCAACGAACGACGCCGCACCAAACGCGATTCGTGAGAAGCGGCGGCCCCGGCGCCAACAGCCGGATAATACTGTCATGCGGGAACGGCCCGGCGCCTCCTCCGTTATCTTCCGGTTTATCAATTTCGCTTCATTCCCGGGGCGAAACGCCCCCAAATCCCGGTGCTTTCAGCTAAAATAAGCCGTCGTTGGGCACAGGTAGGGCGCGACCTCGCGCCGCAGACCAGGAGGGTTCGCCATGAGCTTCCGCCGCGATTTCATCAGCAAGCCGATCTTCGCGTTCGCACGTGGCGCCATGCCTGCGATGTCCGACACCGAGCGCGAGGCGCTGGAGGCGGGCGACGTCTGGTGGGACGCCGATCTCTTCACCGGCAATCCCGACTGGTCGAAACTGCTGGCGGTCGCGCCGGCCATTTTGACCGATGAAGAAACGGCCTTTCTCAACGGCCCGGTCGATGAGCTCTGCGGCATGCTCGACGAGTGGAAGATCAACTGGGAATGGCGCGATCTGCCGCCGGAAGCCTGGGCCTTCATCAAGCGCCACAAATTCTTCGGCATGATCATCCCGAAGGAATTTGGCGGGCTCGGCTTCTCGCCCTACGCACATTCGGAAGTGGTGCGAAAGCTTTCCTCGCGCTCGCTGACTGCCGCCGTCACCGTGATGGTGCCGAACTCGCTCGGGCCCGGCGAGCTGCTGATGCGCTTCGGCACCAAGGAGCAGCAACAGCAATGGCTGCCGCGCCTTGCCGATGGCCGCGACATTCCCTGCTTCGGTCTGACCAGCCCGGAAGCCGGCTCCGATGCCGCCTCGATGGTCGACACCGGCATCATCTGCAAGGGCCAGTTCGAAGGCCGCGAAGTACTGGGCCTGCGGCTGAACTGGCACAAGCGCTACATCACGCTTGGGCCCGTGGCGACGCTGCTCGGCCTCGCTTTCAAGGCCTATGACCCCGATCATCTCGTCGGCCAGCAGAAAGAACTCGGCATCACCGTCGCATTGATCCCGACTCATCTGCCCGGCGTCGATATCGGCCGCCGGCATCTGCCGGCGATGCAGGTGTTTCAGAACGGTCCGAACTGGGGCCGCGATGTCTTCATTCCCATGGATTACATCATCGGCGGGCAGGAGCGGCTAGGTGAGGGCTGGAAGATGCTGATGACGGCGCTCGCTGCTGGCCGCGGTATTTCGCTGCCGTCATTGTCGGCGGCAGGGGCGGCCTATGCCGCGCGGACCACCGGCGCCTATGCCCGCATCCGCGAGCAATTCGGCATTTCCATCGGCAAGTTCGAAGGTATCGAGGAGCCGCTCGCCCGCATCGCCGGCACCGCCTATCTGCTCGACGCGGCGCGGCGGCTGACCTGCGCGGCGCTCAATCAGGGGCACCATCCCGCCGTCATCTCCGGTATCATGAAGCTGCATGCCACCGAGCGGATGCGGATCGTGATCGACGACGCCATGGACATCCATGGCGGCAAGGCCGTGATCGACGGGCCGCAGAATTACATGGGCAGCCTCTATCGCGCGGTGCCGGTCGGCATCACGGTCGAGGGCGCCAACATCCTCACGCGAAATCTGATCGTGTTCGGCCAGGGCGCGATCCGCGCGCATCCATTCCTGCTCAAGGAGATGAATGCGCTGGGTGAAACAGACCATGCCAAGGGGCTGGACGCCTTCGATAAAGCGTTCTGGGCCCATGTCGGTCACAGCTTTAAAACCATGTTCCGCGCCTGGGGCCGCAGCTGGACCGGCGGCCTGTTCGCGCCGGCACCGGATGCCGGCGAGGCGACGCGGTTCTATCGCCAGCTCTCGCGCTATTCCTCGGCGTTTGCGCTCTGTGCCGACATGGCGCTGCTGACGCTCGGCGGCGCGCTCAAGCGCAAGGAAATGCTCTCGGCGCGGTTCGGCGATATCTTGTCGGAGCTCTATCTGTTGTCGGCGGCGCTGAAGCGCTGGCAGAACGAGGGGCGGCAGCGCGAAGATTTCGCGGCGCTTGAATGGTGCATGGCAAGTGGCTTCCGCACCATCGAAAATCGGTTTGCCGAAATCCTCGCCAATCTGCCGAACCGGTTCGTGGCTGTGATCCTGAAATTCCTGATCCAGCCGTTCGGCGCCAAGGTAACCGGCCCGTCCGACCGAGTGGTGCATCAATGCGCGGAGCTGGTGCTGGCGCCGTCGGCGGCCCGCGACCGGCTGACGCCGGATCTTGCCGCCGTCGACGACGATGGCGGCATCGCGCGGCTGGAGAAGGCGTTTCTTCTGGTCACGGCCGCGGAGGACGCGGCAAAGCAGATGCGCGCGGCGCGGCTGCATGATTGGAAGGAAGCGGTGAAGAAGGGCGTCATCACCCAGGCCGACGGCGAAAGACTTCAGGCTGCGCATGAGGCCGTTGCCAAGGTGATCGAGGTCGACGACTTCGCAGCCGAGGCATTGTCGCCGATTTACAGGAAGGGCGCCGACGTGCATCAGTTCTTCCAGGAACTCGGTGAGCAGAGGGCGGCAAGCTGATGGCAAGACCGGTCTTTATCGTTGACGGCAGTCGGACGCCGTTCCTCAAAGCGCGCTCCGGTCCCGGGCCTTTCACGCCGGTCGATCTCGCCGTGCAATGCGGCCGTCCGCTCTTGGCGCGGCAGCCGTTTGCGCCATCGGCTTTCGATCAGGTCATCCTCGGCTGCGTCAACGTCATCGCCGACGAGATGAACCCGGCCCGTGTCGCCGCGCTGCGGCTCGGCATGGGCGAGAAAATGGTTGCCTTCACCGTGCAGATCAATTGCGGCTCCGGCATGCAGTCGATCGACACCGCCTATCGTTACATCCGCGAAGGGGTTTCCGATCTGATCCTGGCCGGCGGGGCCGAGGCACTGAGCCATGCGCCGCTGGTCTGGCCGCAACAGGGCGTGCGCTGGTTTGCCGGCCTTGCCGGCGCCAAGGGCATCGGCGCCAAGATCATGGCCGCGCTGAAGGTGAAGCCGGGCTATCTCAAGCCGATCATCGGCCTGGAACGCGGGCTGACCGATCCCATCACCGAGCTCAACATGGGACAGACCGCCGAAGTCGTCGGACATCTCTTCGGCATCACGCGCGCGCAGTCGGATGGCTATGCCGCCGAGAGCCATCGGCGGCTGGCGAAGGCGCAAGTAGAAGGCTGGCTCAAGGACGAAGTCGAGACCGCCTTCGCGCGCGACGGAAAGTTCTACGATCATGACGACGGCGTGCGGCCGGACTCGACGCCGGAGTCGCTGGCAAAACTAAGGCCGGTGTTCGAACGCCCCTGGGGCAAGGTCACCGCCGGCAATTCCTCGCAGATCACCGACGGCGCATCCTGGGTGATCCTCGCTTCCGAAGAGGCCGTCGCCAGGCATGGCCTGACGCCGAAGGCGGCCATCCTCGACAGCCAATGGTCGGCGCTCGATCCCGGCATCATGGGCCTCGGACCGGTGTTGTCGGCAACGGAGCTGCTCAAGCGCAATGAATTGACGCTTTCAGACATCGAGACCTGGGAATTGAACGAGGCTTTTGCCACGCAGGTCCTCGGCTGCCTTGCCGCCTGGAACGACGAAAAGTTCTGCAAGGAGATACTCGGCCTCGACGGCGCGGCCGGCGAGCTCGAGCAGAGCAAATTGAATGTCGACGGCGGCGCGATCAGTCTCGGTCACCCTGTAGGGTGCAGCGGCAATCGCATCGTGCTGCACCTCGTCAATGCCATGAAGCGACTCGGCACCAGGCGCGGCATCGCCACCGAATGTATCGGCGGCGGGCAGGGCGGCGCGATGCTGATAGAGACGGTGTGAGCATGGATAGCCAGATCATGAACCTTCTTGGCGACCGCGTGCTCGAACGCGGGCCGACGCCGGATGCCAATGGTCCGTACAGGAATTTCAAGCTGACCCGCGATGCCGACGGCGTCGCCTGGCTGTTGTTCGACCGCGAGGGCACCAGCGCCAACACGCTGTCGGCCGACCTGATCGAAGAGCTCGACAAGGTGCTGGCGGAGCTGGAAAGCCAGCGCCCGACGGGTCTCGTGATCCGCTCCGCCAAACGATCCGGCTTCATTGCCGGCGCCGACGTCAACGCTTTTCGCGGCGCGACCGATGTGGCGGCGGTGGAGACCGAGATCGGCCGCGCCCATGTGGTGATCGACCGCCTCGAGGGCTTGCGGGTGCCGAGCGTGGCCGTGATCCACGGCTTTTGTCTCGGCGGCGGCCTGGAGGTGGCATTGGCCTGCCAGATGCGGATCGCGATCGAGGATGCGCGGTTTGGCTTCCCCGAGGTGATGCTCGGCCTGCATCCCGGCCTCGGCGGCACCGTGCGCTTTACGCAACTGGTCAATCCGATGCAGGCGATGCCGCTGATGCTGACCGGCAAGACCATCGATGCGCGCCGGGCAAAGTCGCTCGGGCTGGTCGACGCCGTGACGCAAGAGCGCCACGTGCAGGGTGCGGTCAAGGATGCCCTGTCCGGCCGGCTCCAGCGTGCGCGGCCCGGGCTGCTCAACAACATCATGAGTCTCGGTCCGGTCAGGAGTTTTCTCGCGAGCCGGATGCGGAGCGAGGCGGCGAAGGCTGCACCGGAAGCGAATTATCCCGCGCCTTACGCCCTGATCGATCTCTGGGAAAAGCATGGCGGCGATCGTCGCGCGATGCTGAGCGCCGAGAAGGCGTCGTTCGCGCGGCTGATGGTGACGCCGACCGCGCAGAACCTGATCCGCGTGTTCTTCCTGCGCGAGCAAATGAAGAAGCTCGCCGGTAGCGGCAACAAGATCGAGCACATTCACGTCATCGGCGCGGGCGCGATGGGCGGCGACATCGCCGCCTGGTGCGCCGGCCAGGATTTGCGGGTGACGCTAGCCGACATGAAGCCGGAGCCGATCGCCGGCGCGATCAAGCGCGCCGCCGACCTCTATGGCAAGATCCTGCGCAAGCGCACGTCGGTGCGCGACGCACTCGACCGGTTGATGCCTGACATGCAGGCCGAAGGCGTCCGGAACGCCGATCTCATCATCGAGGCGGTGCCGGAAAAGCTGGAGCTGAAGCAGAAGGTCTATGCCTTGCTCGAGCCGAAGATGAAGCCCGGCGCGATCCTCGCCACCAACACCTCAAGCATTCCGCTGCAGGATTTGCGCACTACGCTCGCAAAGCCGGAGCGGCTGCTCGGCTTGCATTTCTTCAACCCGGTCTCACGGCTGCAGCTCGTCGAGGTTGTCAGCCATGACGGAACCGACAGCGAGCTCCTGAAGCAGGCGCTGGCCTTCGTCGGTGCCATCGACCGCCTGCCGCTGCCGGTAAAATCCTCGCCCGGCTTCCTCGTCAATCGCGCGCTGACGCCGTACATGCTGGAAGCGATGATGATGCTTGACGAAAAGATCGACAAGACCGTCATCGACGCCGCCGCGAAAAAATTCGGCATGCCGGTGGGCCCGATCGAACTGGCCGATCAGGTCGGCCTCGATATCTGCCTCGACGTCGGCGACATGCTGCGCTCGAAATTCGGCAATGCGCTGCCATCGACACCGGCCTGGTTGCGCGACAAGGTTGCCAAGGGCGAGCTTGGCCGCAAGACCGGCAAGGGCTTTTATACCTGGAAGGACGGCAAGGCCGACACCTCAGGCATGTCGGCGATCTCGGAGCCGTCGGCGGAAATGATCGACCGGTTGATCCTGCCGATGTCGAATGTCTGCGTCGCCTGTCTGCGCGAGGGCATCGTCGACAACGCCGACGTGGTCGATGGCGCCATGATCTTCGGCACCGGCTATGCGCCGTTCCGCGGCGGTCCGCTCAACTATGCGCGCACCCGCGGCGTGGACAACGTCGTCTCGACACTGGATGCGCTGACCGACAAATTCGGCGGCCGCTTCACGCCCGATGCCGGCTGGGAGACTTTCAAGTGAGCGAAACGCACGTGCATGCGCCGGTTTCGACCGAGACCGAACCGCGGGGAGACCTCTGTATCCGCACGCTGGCCATGCCGGCCGACACCAACGCCAACGGCGACATCTTCGGCGGCTGGCTTTTGAGCCAGATGGATATCGGCGGCGGCGTGTTCGCTTCCAAGATCGCCAAGTCGCGCACCGTGACGGTCGCGATCGAGGCGATGAATTTTCGAAAGGCGGTCTATGTCGGCGATCTCGTGTCTGTTTACGCCAACCTGGTGCGGGTCGGGCGCACCTCGATAACAGTCCATCTCGAAGCCTGGGTGGTGCGTCGCAAGGAGTTGCAGTCGATCCTGGTGACCGACGGCAATTTCACCTACGTTTCGATCGACGATAACGGCCGTCCGCAGCCGGTGACCCCGGACGGCGTGATCAAGACCTGAGATATCAGGGGCAGGGATGCTCGTAACCGTCGCGGCCGATGAACGTGCCGCGGCGCGGGTCGTAGCTCGGCGAGCGCATGCAGCGCGGCGTGTCGTCATAGTAGCGCGGCGGCGGAGGGGCATATTGCGCCTGGACGCCGCAATAGCGTGGGGAAACCGCCGCCCAGCCGCCGGGCTGTTCGACATAGCAACCGCCCTGATACCAGCGATAGCCGCCCGGTCGGGGCTCGCCTTGAGCGCCGATCGCAGCCCCAGTGCCCGCGCCGACGATTGCGCCGATCGCGGCCCCGCGGCCACCGCCCAGTGCACCGCCGACAATCGCGCCCGCGGCGCCGCCGAACAGCGCGCCCCCGAGGGTGCTTTCCTGCGCCGCCGCCTCCTGGAGCGGTGCGCAAACCGCAAGGGCGACCAGCATCGAGAGCGCGAATTTCGACATCATGTCAGTTCTCCAGCCATTTGAGCGATTCGCCGTATTCCGGAACCAGCTTTGACATAGGTTGGATGTGCGGCGCAACGGTCGAAGCATGGAACGATTTGCGGTGCAACCCGTTGTAGGTCCGGAAGAAATCAAAGGCTGGGCCATGTCGGACACCTACATTATCGAAGTCGGCTCGCAGCCGGCCGGGATCATCGTGCGCTCGGAGGGCGGCTACCGGTTTTTCGCCGCCTCGCACCGTTTCAACCGCCTCGAAGGGCAGATATTTCGCAATGCACGCGAGGCCGAGCGAGCCGCCAGACAGCTCCTCAGCGGGATGACGCTGGCGGCATGACCGCCAGCGCCTGATGCCCTTACGGCCGGTTGTCGTGATGTCACAGCTTGGTGGCCGCCCGCGACAACAGCTTCCAGTCGTTGCCCTGCTTCTGCCAGTTCATCAGGATGTGCAAATTCTGCGGCGTCTTCTTGCCATCAGTGAACTCCTGCTCGCCGACGAAGGTGAAGCGGACGATGGCGGCCGGGCCGACGACCTTGATCGTCGGATCCTTGTAGTCGAGCGACGTCCATTTGTAGTTGGCCTTGGCAACGCCGTCGAGCAGCGACGCCTTGGTGTCGATCTTCGCGTTCGAGTGGCTGTAGCTCAGATCGTCGGCCAAGAGCGAGGCGAGCCCCTCGGCATTGCCGGCCGCCTGCGCGGTACGGAAGGCTTCGACATTCTTCGCGACGGCGTCTTCGTCCGCGCCGGCGAAAGCGGGGACGCTCGTGAGCCCCAGGGCGAGGCCAAGCGCGAGTGCGGGCAAGGCGAGCTGACGGCGATCGATGTTCATGGTTTCCTCCATTCCGTTTCTGGTTGTGATGACAGTGTTGCAGCCACCCATTGCCCTGTCGAGGGGCCTTCGGCGCGGTGCGGTTAACGGCTTTCCGGGGCGAACGGCTCGGGCGCGGCCACTTTAACCAGGATTCGTCGTTTCGCCCCTTTGTCGGTCCTGGTGGCCGATCTCCCTCGTTGACCGCAACCCTAATCAGCCGCACCATAAAGGCAACTTTGTGCCCCAAGTCTATCGCAAGGGTGCCAGCCGTGGCCGGACTGTCTCACCGTCAGACTGAAATCCTCAATATCGCCCGCGCCTTTGGCCGGGTGATGGTGGAGGACCTCGCCAAGCGTTTCGAGGTTTCGGCGCAGACCATCCGCAAGGATCTCAACGACCTCTGCGACCAGCGCTCGCTGACCCGCATCCACGGCGGCGCCATCATCGCCTCCGGTGTGGAAAATCTCGCCTATGAGGCGCGGCGTTTCGTGGCGGCGGAGGAGAAGCGGGCGATCGGCCTGGCGGCGGCACAAAGGATTCCGAACGGCTGCTCGCTGTTCATCAATATCGGCACCACGACGGAGGAGGTCGCGAGCGCGCTGACCTCACATGAGGACCTGCTCGTCATCACCAACAATCTGAACGTCGCGATGCTACTCTACCGGCACCCACGCATCGAAGTGATCGTGGCCGGCGGTGCGGTGCGCCGCGCCGACGGCGCCGTGATCGGCTCCACCGCGATCAGCCTGATCGGCCAGTTCAAGGTCGACTACGCTATCATCGGCGCATCCGCGATCGACGAGGAGGGCGCGCTGCTCGACTTCGACTATCGCGAGGTGCAGGCCGCGCAGGCGATCATCGCCAACGCGCGCAGCGTCATGCTGGTTGCGGACTCGACAAAACTCCGGCGCAGCGCGCCGGTGCGCATCGCCCATCTCAGCCAGATCCAGACCTTTGTCACCGATGCGCCGCTGCCGGCAGGGCTTGCCAATATCTGCCACCATCGAGGCATCGAGATCGTCGAGGCGATGGAGAAGCCGCCGGCCGATATCGATGATCCCGGCGGCGAGCCGGCCACGACCGTGGTGCGGCTGAAGTAGCGCGCGCTTCGCAGAAACGCCAACATCTCTGTCCGCGGTGTTCGCACGCCAGCAGCGTTCGAGCGCGTCGATCACGGACGGCCTGCCGCGCTTGCAATAGAAAATCTAACGCGATGCTGCAGGAAAAATGGTTTGCACAGGAGTGGCGCGGCGATGCACGAGGTGATCCCTCAAGAAAAGGAGAGCCAGATGCAGATCCGGCGCATCAATGCCGAAACCGCCCTGGTGCCGACGACCGGCTACAGCCAGGCGCTCGAAGTCAGTGGCCACACACGGATGCTTTTCATCAGCGGCCAGATTCCGGTCGCCGCCGACGGCACCGTGCCCCAGGATTTTGAAGCGCAGTGCAGGCTGGCCTGGAGCAATATCGAGGCGCAGCTCAAGGCGGCCAGCATGACGCTTGATAATCTTGTCATGCATCGGACGTATCTTGCGGATCGCGGCTACACGACCATTAATCGCGCCGTGCGGAATGAAGTTCTTGGTGACCGGAAAACGGCGCTGACGGTTGTCATTGCCGGAATTTTTGACGAGGCGTGGCTTCTCGAAATCGAGGCGGTGGCCGCAGGCTAGAACATCACGGCAAGCATTCCGCTCAGTGGTTGCAGTTCTGTTCATTGCAACTATAACTGCTCCTGATATGTCCAAAGGATCGGTTCAGCCGGATCTCCACTTTCGTTTCGCTTTCGACTTGCTTTCGTTTTTCGTTGTGTTTAACTCCCACTCGAAAGCGAAGTCGCCGAAATGAAGAGGCGATCGCCGGGGGATGCGTTTCGTTGGATAGGGTATTCGACCTCGCCATCATCGGAGGCGGCATCAATGGCTGCGGCATCGCGCGCGATGCGGCGGGCCGGGGGAATTCCGTTTTCCTCTGTGAGATGAATGACTTGGCCAGTGGAACGTCGTCCTGGTCGACGAAACTGGTGCATGGCGGGCTGCGCTATCTCGAATATTATGAGTTTCGGCTGGTCCGCGAGGCGCTGATCGAGCGCGAAGTCCTCTGGCAGATCGCCCCCCATATCATCCGGCCGCTGCGTTTCGTTTTGCCACACCATTCGGGCTTGCGACCGGCGTGGCTGCTCAGGCTGGGGCTGTTCCTGTACGACCATATTGGCGGCCGGCACCTGCTGCCGCCGACGCGCTCCGTCGACCTGGTCCATGACGAGGTGGGCAAGCCCCTGATCGCCAACCGCTACACGCGCGGTTTCGAATATTCCGACTGCTTCGTCGATGATGCGCGGCTCGTTGTGCTGACCGCGCGCGATGCCGCCGATCGCGGCGCCGAAATCCAGACCCGCTCGCGCGCGGTCGAAATCAGGCAGGTGGGCGGCATCTGGCACGTCACCGTCGAGAACACGATCAGTGGTGCCCGCACCGCCATAAAGGCCCGTGCTCTGGTCAATGCCGGCGGTCCCTGGGTCGAGCAGGTGCTGTCGGCAGGTTCGGGCGTCAATGCGCGCGCCAAGGTGCGGCTGGTCCAGGGCTCGCACATCGTGGTGCGCAAGCTCTATGAGCACGACCGCGCCTACATGTTTCAGAACGCCGACGGCCGCATCATCTTCGTTATTCCCTATCAGGACGACTTCACGCTGATCGGCACCACCGATCGCGATTACGACGGCGACCCGGCCAAGGTGAAGGCCTCCGATGAGGAGATCCAATATCTCTGCGCCTCCGCCAGCGAGTACCTGAAAAAGCCGGTGCTGCCCAAGGACGTCGTTTGGACCTATTCCGGCGTGCGGCCGCTCTATGACGATGGCGCCAGCGAGGCCAAGGCCGCGACACGCGACTACGTGTTCGAACTCGATACGCCCGGCGGCGCGCCGCTCTTGTCGATCTATGGCGGCAAGATCACGACCTATCGTCGCCTATCGGAAGAGGCGCTGGAACGGCTGGCGCCCTATCTGCGCAGCGCGAAAGAGAAAGAAGGCTGGACCGGCAAGGCGCCGCTGCCCGGCGGCGACATGGATGTCTCCGCGGTGGCCGCGTTGACGGCCGAGTTGACGCGGAACTATCCCTTCCTGAGCCCGGCGCATGCCGGCCGGCTGGCGCGCGCCTATGGCACGCGTGCGACAAAATTGCTCGGCAATGCAAAATCATCTGACGATCTGGGCCAGTCGTTTGGCGCTAGCCTGACCGAGAGCGAGGTCCGGTACCTGATGTCGAACGAATGGGCCTGCACCGCTGAGGACGTGGTGTGGCGACGATCCAAGCTCGGCTTGCGGCTCACGGCGGATGAGATCGCCGCGCTCGACGAATGGATCAAAGCCCATAGCGCCTCCGGTGAACGTCCCTTGCGTGAAGCAGGAGGACGGCCATGAGCGTCACGCTCGAACATGTCACGCGAACCGTCGACGGCATCCCGACCATTCGCGATGTCTCGCTGACGCTCGAACGGGGCACGCTGAGCGTGCTGCTCGGGCCGACGCTTTCCGGCAAGACCTCGATCATGCGGCTGCTCGCCGGGCTCGACAAGCCAGCGACCGGCCGCGTACTGGTCGATGGCAGGGACGTTACCGGAGCCGACGTGCGGCAGCGCTCGGTCGCGATGGTCTATCAGCAGTTCATCAATTATCCCGCGCTGACGGTCTATGAGAACATCGCCTCGCCGCTTCGCGTGCAGGGCCGGCCGCGCGAGGAGATCGAGCATCGCGTTCAGGAGGCCGCAAGACTTCTGCGGCTCGAGCCGTATCTGAAGCGCACCCCGCTGCAGCTTTCCGGCGGCCAGCAGCAGCGCACCGCGATCGCCCGCGCGCTGGTCAAGGGCGCCGACCTCGTGCTGCTCGACGAGCCGCTGGCCAATCTCGATTACAAGCTGCGCGAGGAACTCCGCGCCGAACTGCCGCGCATCTTCGAAGCCTCGGGCGCGATCTTCGTCTATGCGACCACCGAGCCTTCGGAAGCCCTGCTGCTCGGCGGCGACACGGTATGCATGTGGGAAGGGCAGGTGCTTCAGGCCGGCAACACGTCGCGAGTCTATCGCCAGCCCGATACGTTGCGGGTGGCGCAGGTATTTTCCGATCCGCCGCTCAATATCGTTGGTATCGAGAAGAAGAACGGGCAGGTCGCCTATGCTGGCGGCATCAAGGCGCCGGCCTCCGGGCTCTATGCGTCGCTCGCCGACGGCCCCTATCGCGTCGGCTTCCGCGCCCATCAGCTTGAAGTCGCGAGCGGCATCGCCGGGCGTCACGCGTTTCATGCCACCGTCACGGTGACCGAGATTACCGGCTCGGAAAGCTTTGTGCATCTCACCCGCGACGGTTCCAACTGGGTCGCGGTGCTGCAGGGTGTGCATGAATACGAGCCCGGCCAGACGCTCGACGCCGTGCTCGATCCCGACAATGTTTTCGTGTTCGACGCCGCCGACCGCCTGGTTGCAGCACCAGGCAAAGCGCTTTCGAGCGAAGCGCATCGCGCTTCGTTCGAAGCAAAGAAATCCTGCGCCTGAGGGAGATGCGATATGGCCCGCATTGATCTCGTCGATCTCGCGCACTCCTACAGCGGCAATGACGCGCCGCCGGAATCCTTTGCGTTGAAGCCGGTCACCATGACCTGGCGGCAGGGCGGCGCCTACGCGCTGCTTGGTCCATCCGGCTGCGGCAAGACCACGCTGCTGAACCTGATTTCCGGGATCGTCACGCCCTCGCGCGGCAAGATCCTGTTCGACGGCGCCGACATCACACCGCTGTCGACCCAGAAGCGCAATATCGCGCAGGTGTTCCAGTTTCCGGTGATCTACGACACCATGACGGTCGGACAAAACCTCGCATTCCCGCTGCAGAACCGCGGCGTGCCGAAGGCCGAGGTCGAGGCGCGGGTGAGGCAGATCGCTGATCTACTCGACCTCACATTCTATCTCGACCGCAAGGCGACGCGGTTGACCGCCGATGCCAAGCAGAAGATTTCGCTCGGCCGCGGCCTCGTCCGCTCCGACGTCGCCGCCGTGCTGTTCGACGAGCCTCTGACGGTGATCGATCCCGAGTTGAAGTGGCAGCTACGCTCGAAGTTGAAGGCGCTGCACCGCGAACTCGATCTCACGATGATCTACGTCACCCACGACCAGACCGAGGCGCTGACTTTCGCCGACACCGTCGTCGTGATGCATGACGGCCGCGTGGTGCAGAGTGGCACGCCGGCCGAACTGTTCGAGAAGCCCGCGCATACCTTCGTCGGCTATTTCATCGGTTCGCCCGGCATGAACATCGTGCCGGCTGCCGTGAGCGGGCACGAGGCGCGCATCGACGGCCATGTCATCGGCCTGCATCGCAATTACGGTGTGCTGCCGGCAGGGGCGAAGATCGAAGTCGGCGTACGGCCGGAATTCGTCAATGTCGCGGCGCCGGCATCGGGACTGCTGTCGGCCAGCATCGAGCGGATCGATGATCTCGGGCGCGCCCGTTTCGCCCGCGTTCGCGTCGGCGACGCCAAATTTGCCGCGCGCGTGCCGCCGGGATTTTCGGTGCCCGACAATACGGTCGGGCTCGTGTTCGATCCCGCGCATGTTCACGTCTATGCCGACAGCTGCCTGGTCGAGGGGGTTGCCTGATGGACAAGACCGTCAACCAAAAGGCCTGGTTCCTGGTGCTGCCGGTGTTCGCGGTGGTCGCGTTCTCCGCGATCCTGCCGCTGATGACGGTGGTGAACTATTCGATGCAGGACACGTTCGGCAACAACCAGTTCTTCTGGAATGGCGTCGGCTGGTTCAAGGAGCTGCTCGATCCCACGACCGATCTCGGCGGTCGATTCCTCGCTTCGCTCGGCCGCAACTTGCTGTTCTCCGCGATCATCCTCGCGATCGAGGTGCCGCTCGGCATCGTCGTGGCGCTGTCGATGCCGCGCGAGGGGTGGACCGTCGCCGCCTGTCTCGTCATCCTGGCGCTGCCGCTCTTGATTCCGTGGAACGTGGTCGGAACGATCTGGCAGATCTTTGGCCGGCCCGACATCGGCCTGCTCGGCTATACGCTCAACAGCCTCGGCTTTGACTACAACTACGTCTCCAACGAGTTCGACGCCTGGGCGACCGTGATCGTGATGGATGTCTGGCACTGGACCAGCCTCGTTGCGCTGCTCTGCTATGCCGGGCTGAAGTCCATTCCCGATGCCTATTACCAGGCAGCGCAGATCGACGGCGCCTCGCGCTGGGCGGTGTTCAAGGCGATCCAGCTGCCGAAGATGAACCGCGTGCTGCTGATCGCGGTGCTGCTGCGCTTCATGGACAGTTTCATGATCTACACCGAGCCGTTCGTCGTCACCGGCGGCGGGCCCGGCAACTCCACCACCTTCGTTTCGATCGAGCTGGTCAAGATCGCGCTCGGCCAGTTCGACCTCGGCAAGGCCGCGGCGCTGTCGCTGGTCTACAATCTGATCATCCTGATCGTCTGCTGGGTGTTCTACACCGTGATGACCAATGCCGGCGCCGAGCGGCCGGTCAAGCAGGGAGGCGCCTGATGCATTCGATTCCCGGACGCCGCCTCATCATCTCGCTGTTCCTGATCTTCCTGCTGTTGCCGATCTACTGGCTCGTCAATATGAGCTTCAAGACCAACAACGAGATCGTCACCACGATGACGCTGTGGCCGCACCAGCCGACGCTGGAGAACTACATGCGCATCTTCACCGACGAGAGCTGGTATTCCGGCTACATCAACTCGCTGAAATACGTGATCATCAACACCGTGATCTCGATCGCGGTGGCGCTGCCGGCGGCGTACGGCTTCTCGCGCTACCGCTTCCTCGGCGACAAGCACCTGTTCTTCTGGCTGCTGTCGAACCGCATGGCGCCGGCCGCGGTGTTCGCGCTGCCGTTCTTCAACCTCTATTCGGCGATCAATTTGTTCGATACGCCCTGGGCGGTCGCGCTGGCGCACTGCATCTTCAATGTCCCCTTGGCGGTGTGGATTCTCGAAGGCTTCGTCTCCGGCGTGCCACGCGAGATCGACGAGACTGCGTTCCTCGACGGCTATTCGTTCCCACGCTTCTTCGTCAAGATATTGGTGCCGTTGATCGCCAGCGGCATCGGGGTCGCCGCGTTCTTCTGCTTCATGTTCTCGTGGGTGGAACTGTTGCTGGCGCGCACGCTGACGTCGGTCAACGCCAAGCCGATCTCGGCGATCATGACGCGCACGGTTTCGGCCGCCGGCATGGACTGGGGCCTGCTTGCGGCGGCTGGCGTGCTCACCATCATCCCCGGCGCGCTCGTCATCTGGTTCGTCCGCAACTACATCGCGCGCGGCTTTGCGCTCGGCAGAGTGTAGGGGCTTCTCATGGAAAACATCGCATGGATGGCGTGGACGCTGCCGACCGCGATCTTCTTCGTGATGCTGGCGCTGACGCTCGGCGTGATGACGTGGCTCGCCGCCGTTTATCCCGAGGCCGAGCGTGTCGGCGTGCTGCGCATTCCGACCACGCGCGGCGACCGGCTGTTCATTTCGCTGGTGCTCGCTGCCGTCATTCATCTGTTGTGGATTGCCTTTGTCGGCACCGAACCGATCGCAACTTTGCCGATCGGGGAGGGCGTTGAAATCTCGAGCCTGTGGCTCGCAACCCTGATTTCGCTTCTGTCGGCCGTTGCGATTTTCCGCAGCGTCTAGGAAGCGAAAAAGAGCAGATCCGGGATCAACCCGGGCCTGGAATGTGTTTGTCGCTGCAACCGGAGGATCCAACATGCGACGCTTGAGAGAGAGAAACGGTCCGTTGACCAAAGAGAGCTTCCTGACGATGACCAGCGCGGCCGCGCTGATCGCCGCTTCCGTGACCATTGCCGTGCCCGCCCGTGCGGACGACGCCGTCAACCAGCGCTGGATCGACAGCGAATTCCAGCCCTCGACGCTGTCGAAGGCGGACCAGCTGAAAGAGCTGCAGTGGTTCGAAAAGGCCGCCGCTCCCTTCAAGGGCATGGAAATCAACGTCGTGTCGGAAACGATCACGACGCATGAATATGAATCGCGCACGCTCGCGAAGGCCTTCACCGAGATCACCGGCATCAAGGTCAAGCATGACCTGATCCAGGAAGGCGACGTCGTCGAAAAGCTGCAGACCCAGATGCAGTCCGGCAAGAACGTCTACGACGGCTGGATCAATGACTCCGACCTGATCGGGACCCACTTCCGCTACGGTCAGACCGTGATCCTGTCGGACTACATGACCGGCGAGGGCAAGGATGTCACCAACCCGCAGCTCGACGTCGACGATTTCATCGGCAAGTCGTTCACGACCGGACCGGACAAGAAGCTCTATCAGCTTCCCGATCAGCAGTTCGCGAACCTCTACTGGTTCCGCTACGACTGGTTCTCCAATCCGGAATACAAGGCCAAGTTCAAGGCCAAGTACGGCTATGAGCTCGGCGTTCCCGTGAACTGGTCGGCCTATGAAGACATCGCCGAGTTCTTCACCAACGACATCAAGGAGATCAACGGTGTCAAGGTCTATGGCCACATGGACTATGGCAAGAAGGATCCCTCGCTCGGCTGGCGGTTCACCGACGCCTGGCTGTCGATGGCCGGCAACGGCGACAAGGGCATCCCGAACGGCCTGCCGGTCGACGAATGGGGCATCCGCATGGAAGGCTGCCGTCCGGTCGGCTCCTCGGTCGAGCGCGGCGGCGACACCAACGGTCCGGCCGCGGTGTATGCCATCACCAAATATCTCGAATGGCTGAAGAAGTATGCCCCGCCGCAGGCGCAGGGCATGACCTTCTCCGAAGCAGGCCCGGTGCCGGCGCAAGGCAACATCGCCCAGCAGATCTTCTGGTACACCGCCTTCACCGCCGACATGGTGAAGCCCGGCATCGCGGTCGTGAACGCAGACGGTACGCCGAAATGGCGCATGGCGCCGTCGCCGCACGGCTCGTACTGGAAAGAGGGCATGAAGCTCGGCTACCAGGACGCCGGCTCCGCGACGCTTCTGAAGTCGACCCCGCCCGATCGCCGCAAGGCGGCCTGGCTCTATCTGCAGTTCATCAACTCCAAGACGGTGTCTCTGAAGAAGAGCCATGTCGGCCTCACCTTCGTGCGTGAATCCGACATCTGGGACAAGTCCTTCACCGAGCGTGCGCCGAAGCTCGGCGGCCTGATCGAGTTCTACCGCTCGCCCGCGCGCGTGCAGTGGACCCCGACCGGCAACAACGTGCCCGACTATCCGAAGCTGGCGCAATTGTGGTGGCAGAACATCGGCGATGCGTCGTCCGGTGCGAAGACGCCGCAGCAGGCGATGGATGCGCTGGCCGCAGCGCAGGACTCGGTGCTCGAGCGTCTTGAGAAGTCCGGCGTGCAGAAAGAGTGCGGGCCGAAGCTGAACAAGAAAGAGACGGCCGAGTTCTGGTTCGCCAAATCTGCCAAGGACGGCAACATCGCGCCGGCGCGCAAGCTGGCGAACGAGAAGCCGAAGGGCGAGACCGTCGACTACGACACGCTGGTGAAGTCGTGGCCCGCCACGCCGCCCAAGCGCGCCGAGGCGAAGTAAGCCCCCGGCGTCGTCGTCCCGCCCCGGCGGGGCATGCGGCCGGAGAACACGAAGGCCGGGAGCGATCCCGGCCTTTTTCTTTCTTACCTCGCCCCGCTTGCGGGGAGAGGTCGGCGCATAGCGCCGGGTGAGGGGGCACAGGTCTCACGTCGTTCAGAGCTTGCGGAGGTAGCCCGTCACCCCAACCCTCTCCCCACGAAGAGCGGGGCGAGGGAGCGCACAGTGCGCTTCACTCCGCCGCCTGCGCAGCTTCCAGCGTTGGGTAATCCGTGTATCCCTTGGCGCCGCCGCCGTAGAACGTCGCCTTGTCCCACTCGTTCAATGCCACACCCTTCTTCAACCGCTCGACGAGATCCGGATTGGAGATGAACGGCTTTCCGAATGCGATCAGATCAGCCGCGCCGGCCTGCAGCACTTTTGTCGCGAGATCGAAGTCGTAGCCGTTGTTGGCGACATAGGCGCCGCCGAACCGCTTGCGCAAGGACGCATAGTCGAACGGCGCGTTGTCGCGCGGGCCGCCGGTGGCGCCCTCGACGACGTGGAGATAGCTCAGCTTCAGTGCGCTGAGGCCGTCGACAATGTGATCGAACAGCGGCTGCGGATTGGAATCGGAGACGTCGTTGGCCGGCGTCACCGGCGAGATGCGGATGCCGGTGCGATCGGCTCCGGCCACCCCAGCCACCGCCTTCGAGACTTCGAGCATCAGCTTGGCGCGGTTCTCGATTCCGCCGCCGTAAGCGTCGGTGCGCTTGTTGGTGCCGTCCTTGGCGAACTGGTCGAGCAGATAGCCGTTGGCGCCGTGGATTTCGACGCCGTCGAAACCGGCGGCGAGCGCATTCTCGGTGCCGCGCTTGAAGTCGTCGATGATGTCCGGAATTTCCGACAGCTCCAGCGCGCGCGGCTCGGAAATATCGGTGAAGGTGCCGTTCACGAAGGTCTTGCCCTTGGCGCGGATCGCCGACGGCGCCACCGGCTTGCCGCCGCCCGGCTGCAGCGAGGTGTGCGAGACGCGGCCGACATGCCAGATCTGGATGAAGATGCGGCCGCCTTTTTCATGCACGCGGTCGGTGATTTTGCGCCAGGCTTCGACCTGCTCCTTCGAATAGATGCCGGGCGTATCCTGATAGCCCTGGCCCTGCTGCGAGACCTGGCTGGCTTCAGTGATCAAGAGTCCGGCGGAGGCGCGCTGGCCGTAATAGTCGACCGCGAGCGGGCTCGGCACCATGTCGGGAGGCACCGCGCGGTTGCGGGTCAACGGCGCCATCACGAGGCGGTTCGGCAGGGTGATCGGGCCGAGCTTGAAGGGCTCGAACAGTTTGGTCTGGCTCATGTCTGAAAGGGTCCGGGTCAATGATTGGTAAGGGAACAGTTGGATATTGCGGAAGATTGCGCAATGCCGGCAGCCATTCGGCCTGTGCAGACGAGCTGCGCGCGGGCCTGGCCTTGGGGCAAGTGGCACGTGCGCCCAGGCAGTCCGGCGGAGGATGATCCGTTCGACATCAGGCGCGGGGCAGCATGAGCCGCCTCCGATTCGGTACACGGACAGCCGAAGCCGCTCCGCGTGCCCAATTGACGGGTCGCCGGCGCGATCGATCGGCCGGCGCGCCAGGGGCGATCACATCGCCGCGAACGTGCCTCGCTCGCCCGTGGCGCCTCTTTCGCCTTGCGCCTGAGCCGCCGCTTCCATGCGCCGGTTGTCCAGCTCGGCCGCCAGCCCGACGACATCCACCTGCATCAGCTCGAACGTCAGGCATTCGCAGCCGATCGAGCGAAACACCTGGCTGGCGGCCTTCTGGACGTTGTTGCCGAAGGTCTGGTGGTCCATCTGGATATCGAGCCGCGACTTGCGGCTGCACATCGCCTTCACCACCGATTGCAGGCGCATGCAGACTTCGTTGCGGTAGTTCTGCGTGCTCTCGAACGAGGCGCGCGGATCGACGATCTGAGTGCGCACGACATAGACGAGGTTGAGGGCGAAGCGGTCGGCGGAGACGGTGCCTTGGGTGAACTTGAACACCTCGGGCCGCATGTCGATCCGCGCCAGCTGCCGGCCGCCGGCCGGGATGCGGTGGCGGCCGGGGCCGAGGGCCTTTTCGAAGCGGCCGTTGCGGTACAGCAGCAGGGTCTCGAACTCGTGAACGCTGATGCGGTCGAACCCGACCAGCGCCATCATGCCTTTTCGCAGCAGCGTCGAAATCGAGGCCCACGCGCCGGCGATCACGGCAATGACGATCAAAGCGAAGGCTATCGACCCCAGAAGTTCACCCACGTTATTTCTTCCCCGCCACGGACTTTATCTTTGTTGCAGCGCCGCGATCTCAGCTCTCATTTCTTGGTGTTTCGTGCGTCGAAAATAAGTCAGCCCACGCTCAAGTAGAACGTGTGAACAAAAAAATACTTGGAGTGTGACTTCGTTATTTGAATTCCAAATAGGCGCATCGTGACGCCGGATTGGAGGAACATAGCCAGTGCCTATGATGGTCCATCGGAAGCCTTGGCTTCTCCACCTCACCCGCGGATCACGATGCAACATTCGGTTGTCATCCCCGCCACCGGGTCGCGCGAATGCGCGCCCGATGACAGGCTCCAGCGAGGATCCAGTACGCCGCGGCTTTTCGGTTCAATCACTGCAGTCTCTGAGTACTGGATCGTCCGCCCCAGTGCGCAATTGCCCACAAGGCGGACGATGACAACGGAGTGTGACTTTCCGATCTCGCGACGTGCTTCGCCTGATTTGCCGTCGCGCCAGTTTGCCGCAACCGCTGCCCAGCATTTGCGCTTGCGCGTAACCAAATCAGCGGCACCGCAGGTGCCGTCAACCATCGAACAGTGCAAGTCGCGCTCGCCCGCTAGTTTTGAGCGGGAATGTCGGTCCCATCGCTCCCGTACTGCCGGATTTTGTTGCGCATTGTGCGCACCGAAAGCCCGAGCACGCGCGCGGCATGCGTGCGGTTGCCGTGGCAGCGCGCGAGCGTCTGCAGCACGAGCTCGCGCTCGATCGCCTCGACTGTCGAGCCGATCAGCATCGGTATGATTTCATGGGGTGACGGTGTCTGAGAAACCGACGGTGGAATCTCCGGCATGGGAACACAATCCACGCCAAGGTATTGGTCGCTATACTCGCGGGGCATTCTACACCTCCCGATCGACGCCTGCTCCGGAACGCAGAGCAGAAACATCAGGAATCACAATTCCCCCAGCCACAGGAGAGCGTGGCTGCGAATGGTTAACGGGAGGTTAATAAGCACGGAAAAGTTTTGTCAGTGAGATGTCACACCTATAGATATATGTCGTCCAGCAGGCGGATCGAAGCTCGCGCAGCCCCCTCGCAGCCAGTCGTAGGTGAATGAGAAGAAAGCGAATCACGATTCCGCACTCGCTCTTCGAGCTATTGCCGACTGCCGCAAACAAAAAGGCCGGGCGCTTCAGCGCCCGGCCTGTCGCCTGGTGGGTGCGCGCTCTGGTCTCACAACACCCGATTGCTCTCCTTAACCTTCTCTGCATCCAGATACACGCTGCCGCCCATCTCCTTGAACTTTTGTGACATCGCCGCCATCCCATCTTCGATGGTGCCGCTCACCGACATGCCCACTCCAGCCGGATCGTTCAGCGTCGCCGCGTAATCGCGCACGTCCTGTGTGATCTTCATCGAGCAAAATTTTGGACCACACATGGAGCAGAAATGCGCGACCTTGTGGGCTTCCTTCGGCAGCGTCTCGTCGTGGAAGTTCTTGGCCGTGTCCGGATCGAGGCCGAGGTTGAACTGGTCGGTCCAGCGGAAGTCGAAGCGGGCGCGGGAGAGCGCGTCGTCGCGCAGTTGCGCGGCCGGATGCCCCTTGGCGAGATCGGAGGCATGGGCGGCGATCTTGTAGGTGATGACGCCGGTCTTCACGTCGTTGCGGTCGGGCAGGCCGAGATGCTCCTTCGGCGTGACGTAGCAGAGCATGGCGCAGCCGAACCAGCCGATCATGGCGGCGCCGATGCCTGAGGTGATGTGATCGTAGCCCGGCGCGATGTCCGTCGTCAGCGGCCCGAGCGTATAGAACGGGGCTTCGCCGCATTCCCTGAGCTGCTTGTCCATGTTGATCTTGATCTTGTGCATCGGCACGTGGCCGGGGCCTTCGATCATCACCTGGCAGCCCTTGTCCCACGCGATCTTCGTCAGCTCGCCGAGCGTCTCCAGTTCCGCGAACTGCGCGCGGTCGTTGGCATCCGCGATCGAGCCGGGGCGCAGGCCGTCACCGAGCGAGAACGAGACGTCATACTTGCGCATGAGATCGCAGATCTCGTCGAAATGGGTGTACAGGAAGCTCTCCTTGTGATGCGCCAGGCACCACTTCGCCATGATCGAGCCGCCGCGCGACACGATGCCGGTGACGCGGTTTGCGGTGAGGTGAATGTAGGGCAGGCGCACGCCGGCATGGATCGTGAAATAGTCGACGCCCTGTTCGCACTGCTCGATCAGCGTGTCCTTGTAGAGCTCCCAGGTCAGCTTGACGGGATCGCCTTCGCACTTCTCCAGCGCCTGGTAGATCGGAACGGTGCCGATCGGCACCGGCGAGTTGCGCAAAATCCATTCGCGCGTGGTGTGGATGTTGCGGCCCGTGGAGAGATCCATCACAGTGTCCGCGCCCCAGCGGATCGCCCACACCATCTTGTCGACTTCCTCTTCCACGGAGGAAGTAACAGCGGAGTTGCCGATATTGGCGTTGATCTTGGTGAGGAAGTTGCGGCCGATGATCATCGGCTCGAGCTCGGCGTGGTTGATGTTGCAGGGGATGATGGCGCGGCCGCGCGCGATTTCGCTGCGCACGAACTCCGGCGTGATGAAGGCGGGCACCGACGCGCCGAAGCTCTCGCCGTCGGCCAGCGCGGCTTCGGCGCGCTCAAGCTGTGCCTTCCGTCCAAGATTCTCGCGCTCGGCGACGTAGATCATCTCCTTGGTGATGATGCCGGCGCGGGCGAATTCGAGCTGGGTGATCTTGTGGCCATCGAGGCCGCGGATCGGCTTGTGATGCGCGGTGAAGGCTTTTGCGGCGTGCGAGGCGCCGACATTGCCGTTATCCTCCGGCTTGATGGCGCGGCCCTCATATTCCTCGACGCCGCCGCGCTCCTTGACCCAGGCCATGCGGCTACGCGGCAGGCCGGCGTTGACGTCGATGGTGACGCTGGGGTCGGTGTAGGGGCCGGAGGTGTCGTAGACCGGCAAGTTCGGCTCACCGGCGGCTTCGGAGAGGATGATCTCGCGCAAGGGCACGCGCAGATCGGGCGCGGCGTCGGGTGTCGCAAAGATCTTTCGCGAGGAGGCGAGGGGGCCGGTGGTGACGGCGGGGAGCGTGGTGTCGGGATTGGAGCGAATGTTCATGGAATCCTCCTTGTTCTAATTCGTTGGCGTCGGCGGGCGAGAAGCGGTCACCACTGTCATCCCCGCGAAGGCGGGGATCCAGTATTCCAGAGGCGGTGATGGGATACGGAGAGGCCTCGGCGTACTGGATCGCCCGGTCCCAGTGCGCAAGTGCGCACAAGGCCGGGCGATGACGGCGGAATGAATGGCAAAAGGGTTCGAGTAGATCGCATCACGCCGCCTCCGCGCATCGGCCCAGCCACTGCCGCACCCGGGCGTCGGGGTCGGCGTTCTGGGTGACATCGCTGACAACGGCGATGGAATCGGCGCCGGCGGCGTAGATTTCGGCCGACTGCTCGAACTTGATGCCGCCGATCGCAACCAGCGGAATTTCGCCGATGCGCTTCTTCCACTCGGTGATCTTTGCGATGCCTTGCGGGGCGAAGCGCATCGCCTTCAGCGTGGTCGGGAAGATCGGGCCGAGCGCGATGTAATCAGGTTTGGCGGCGAGCGCGGTGGCGAGCTCCTCGTCGTCATGGGTGGAAATGCCGAGGCTCAATCCGGCTTTGCGAATTTCAGCGAGGTCGGCGCCAACGAGGTCTTCCTGGCCGAGATGCAGGTGCTTGGCGCCGGCGACGATTGCCGCGCGCCAGTAATCATTGACCACGAGTTTTGCGTCGGTGCCCTTGATGGCCTCGAGCGCGTCGGTGACGATCTGCAGCGCCCCGGCGTCGTCGAGGTCCTTGGCGCGCAACTGGATGGTGCCGGCGCCGAGCTTGGCTAGCCGCGTCACCCAGGCAACACTGTCGACCACGGGGTAAAATCTATCAGGATACGGCATGCCAGAACGGGGTCCCGATCACAGGGGTTGAGGGCGAGGCGAAGTCGCGGGCTTCCATCAGGCCGGACTCGTAAGCGGTGCGGCCGGCTTCGACGCCGAGGCGGAAGGCCTTGGCCATCGCGACGGGATCGGCGGCTTTGGCCACCGCGGTGTTGAGCAGCACAGCGTCGTAGCCGAGTTCGAGCGCGTGGGCGGCATGCGAGGGCGCCCCCAGGCCGGCGTCGACCACCAGCGTGATATCGGGCAGGCGCTCGCGCATCAGCTTTAGCGCGTCGCGGTTGGTGATGCCCTTTGCACTTCCTATTGGTGCGGCCCACGGCATCACCACCTTGCAGCCTGCATCGACCAGCCGCATCGCAACCGAGAGATCCTCGGTGCAATAGGGGAACACCTCAAAGCCGTCCTTGATCAGGATGGACGCGGCTTCGACCAGGCCGACGACATCAGGCTGCAGCGTGTCGTTGTCGGCGATCACCTCCAGCTTGATCCATGGCGTGGAGAACAGCTCACGCGCCAGCTTGGCCGTCGTCACCGCCTCGCGCACGCTGCGGCAGCCCGCGGTGTTCGGCAGCACGGTGACGCCGAGCTCGCGGATCAGCGACCAGAATGCATCCCCGGTCTTGCCGCCGGCCGCCTCGCGCCGCAGCGATACCGTGACGATGCCAGCCCCCGACGCGCGGATCGCGTTCTGCATGATCGCCGGCGAGGGGTAGAGCGCCGTGCCGATCAAGAGGCGGGAGGAGAAGGTCTTGCCGTAGAAGTTCAGCATTGCGGTTATGTTCCCTTCTCGTCGTCCCAATCACAACTCGTCATCCCCGCGAAGGCGGGGATCCAGTACGCCGGGGCGTTGGAGTTCAAGCCGAGAAGCCGCGGCGTACTGGGTCGCCCGGTCAAGCCGGGCGATGACAGCGGAGTGTGAGGCGCAGGATTGCCCCACGCCGTCGTCCCTGCGAAGGCAGGGACCCATACCGCGTGATTTCTCTTGTGGCACCGTGGCAGACACCGTCCTTCCAAACGAAGGCCGGTGGTTATGGGTCCCCGCTTTCGCGGGGACGACGTATGGAGAGAGGCGGCGCCAGATATCATCCATCACCCCCCCTGCCGCGGCGTGATGATCTCGATCTCGTCGCCGGCCTTCAGCGCCGTCTCGGCCCAGCGGCTTTTCGGCACGACGTCGTAATTCAGCGCGATCGCGAAATGCGTGCCCTCGTAGTCGAGCTCGGTGAGCAGCGCGTCGACGCGCTTCGCAGTGATATCCCGTGCTTCGCCGTTGACAGTCACACGCATCGCATCACCTCATTGTCGATCGCGCCGCGCTCCACGTAGGCGAGCGTCAGTTCGGCTAGCGCCGGTGCCAGCAGGAAGCCGTGGCGGTAAAGGCCATTCACGGCGATCCTGTTCTTGCCAATCGTGATGCGCGGCAAATTATCGGGGAAGGCGGGGCGAAGGCCGGAGCCGAACTCGACGATGCGCGCCTCGGCAAAGGCCGGATGCACGGCATAGGCGGCGCCCAATAGCTCCAGCGCCGAGCGGACGCTAACGCCGGTATCCTCGGCCTCGATCGAGGTCGCGCCCAGCATGAACTTGCCATCGCCGCGCGGGATCACATAGAGCGGCCAGCGCGGATGGATCAGCCGCACCGGGCGCGCCAGCTCGACCTCCGCGGTCTCGATGATGATCATCTCGCCCTTGACGCCGCGCAGCTCGCCTTGCTCGTCACGCGCCGAAAGGCCGCGGCAGTCGATTACGATGCCTTCGAGATCCTCCGCGCGCGTGTCGCAGTCGAACTTGATGGTGCCGCCGGCGGCCTTGATTCGCGCGTGCAGCTCGGGCAGCACCTTGCGCGGCTCGACGTGGGCCTCCTCGGCATAGAACAGGGCGTCACGGAAACGCCCCTCGAGCGAGGGTTCGAGATCGCTCAACGCCCGCGCATCGAGCCGGGTGTGGCCGGTGGTGAGCTTCGCAAAGCGTTCGAAATCGGCGCGGTCGCGGGCGTGCGCGACGACGAGCGAGCCGTTGAACGGGGTTTTGGGAAAATGCGCGCGCCAGAGATCGAGGGAGCGCACCCCCAATCGGCCAATGACCGGCTCGGAAGTCTCGGCTTCGCAATACGGCGCCAGCATGCCGCCGGCCCAATGGCTGGTGGAGAGCGTCATCTCGGCGTCACTGCGCTCGTACAGCGTGACGGCGTGGCCGGCCTCGGCGAACAATAGCGCCTGCCAAGCGCCGGCAATGCCCGCGCCGATGATGGAAACGGGGGAATCCCCCCTCGAGTCTGACTTCTGGTACATCCCTGTCCCTTCGCCGGCATGACCCGGATCAGGTTCAAAGGGTCACCGCGGTCTCAGCTTTCACCCTCTCAAGGCGATTGCCCAAGCGTGCGGTATCTCAGCTCCTCATCGGAGCACCCCTCGGAACAGGGCTAATGTAGGCAGATAGGTCGGCGTGTCAACGCGGGTGGGCGGGGAACTGCACTGCATTCGTGCTCCGGACGCAGCGCGGCGCGCAGCGATGCGCTGCAGAGCCGGGGCCCAGGAGGCCGATAATGGGTCCCGGCTCTGCGGAGCGGCACTTCGCGCCGCACCGCGTCCGGGACATGGGATTAGTTATTTCGCCGTCTGCAGCGCGTTGGCGTCGGCCGGCGCGGCGACGATCTTCGGCGGCGCACCGCTCGCCAGCGCCGGCGCGAGCTGCATCGGCTTATCCTGCAGCTTGTCCTGCCGCTGGCGCTTTGCGGCGTAATAATACCCGCTCGCATAATAACGCATGGCGCGGCCGTGATCGCCATTGGCCGCGCGATAGGCGCCGGCGAGATATTTGATGCCCCAGGCGAGATTGGTGTTGGGGTCACGTAAGCCTGCGGCGTCGCCGGTGTAGCCGAGGCCGCGCGCGGTCGGCAGCTTGATCTGCATCAAGCCGATGGTGCCGCCGCGGCCGACGAGGCCAGCGTGATACTTGCTCTCGCGCACGATCACGCGGTGTACCAGGGCTTCCGGCACATTGTTGGCCTGCGCATGGGTTGCCACCATGCTTTCATATTGCGCGCGGCTTTGAGCGTTTGCGCCGGATGAGACGAACAGCGCGGCGCCGGCGGCGAGCCAGACGAATTTTTCAAAACTTTTCATAAAAACGATCTCGGCGGATGGACGCGTGAACGATAGGTTCCTGCGGTTAGTTCCACCAGCGGGCCAAGATGTGGCAAAAACCGGACGACATCGCGGCGAAGAGCTGCCCTGCGCGGGTGTGTTAACGAATGCCGCGCTGAAATTGTGCGTGCGATGCATCGCGTCGGCAGACGCGAATCTGCGTCATGCGGACGCGCAGGAATGTCGTGCAAAAGTCGCAGTCAAGGTGTAAAGAAGATTTCCGCGACTTAAAGCGTTCATTTTGACAGTAAACCTGTCTCATTCAAAAGCATAGCAAGCAGCGAGACGTCGCAACGACGTTCGAAGTTGACGACGTCCGAGGTCTAGGGAGATGCGTAATGGCTCGACTCGACTCCAGCTATCTGCCTCGCGGCGTTCCCTGTGCACAGTGCGGCAAACCGATTCCAAGACCCGACTGGGTCGAGAGCAGCCAGGGTCGCACGTCGTTCCTGTGGTTCTGCCGCGCCTGCGATTATCGCTTCGAAGCGATCGCGATCTACGAGGAAGCCGATCCCGACGCGCTCGCCGCCTGACGCGATGATCTAAAGCTACGCAAGCGATCAGCCCGACCTGCAAACGACCTGGCCGTGCGCGAGCAGCAGCGCGCGCGTTGGTCGACATTAGAGCTGACACTTTCCTCTGACCGCTTTGCGAAGCTGGCGACCTGCAACGATTCTTCCTGAAAGGGAAGAATGGTTGTCTTATTTCCTATGATGGAACAGGTGACGCAGTGCAGCGTTGGTTCCCATTCACGTGTGGAGGGACCAATGGCAGCAGAGGTCATGGCCAAGCCCCATCCGCTGATCGCGAGCGACCGTGTCGAGGGGACCGCGGTGCGCCGGCCGAACGGGGACATGATTGGCCACATCGAACGGTTGATGATCGATAAGGTCACCGGCAAGGTTTCCTATGCAATCCTGAGTTTTGGCGGGTTTCTCGGCATCGGCGCCAACCTGATTCCGCTGCCGTGGGGACGGCTGCGCTACAGCACGAAGTTTGAGGCGTATGAGCTCGACATCGGCGATGAAGAGCTGAAGCGCGCACCGTCGTTCCGCGCCGACAAGGATTTCGACTGGGGCGATCGCGCAAAGGAAGCCGAACTGCATCGCTATTACGGCATGCCGCCTTACTGGGGCGGCTTCTGACCGCACCGCGGAGCGGGGGTTCCCTGCGGAACTCGCGGAACACTTGTTGAAGTGCCGGGTTTTCTCAATGTGTTTCTGAACTGAGGAGAACCCATATGTTGACCAAATATGCCGTGGCCGGCCTAGCGGCTTCCGCGATGCTGGCGAGTGTCGCGTTCGCGCAAAGTCCGTCGGCGCAAAGCCCGTCGTCGGCCAATACGGATCGCGCCACCACTGCGACAGCGTCCGATACGTCATTCAAGGGTAACTGGCGGACCTCGAAGCTGGTCGGCCTCAACGTGTACAACGACAGCAACGAAAGCCTCGGATCGATCAACGATCTCTTGACCGACAAGAGCGGCAACATCAAAGCCGTGGTGATCGGCGTCGGCGGCTTCCTCGGCGTCGGTGAGCATCTGGTTGCCGTGCCGATGGACAAGGTGAAGTTCGTCGATGAGCCCGTTGCCTATACCGGTGCCTCGACCCAGCCGGCGACCGGCGGCGCACGGCCTGCGACTGGCACGAGCACGACCACGACGGGTGCTGCGACCGCACCGGCGGCGCCTGCCACCAAGAAGAACCCCTGGTATCCGGATCACGCCATGTTCAGTGCGACCAAGGATCAACTGAAGGCGATGCCGGAGTTCAAGTACTCGACGGACTGAGGCTGACCGTCTTCAGGTCGAGCTTTCTCGAAATGGCCGGACGGCATGAGGCCGCCCGGCCTTTCCTTTTGGGGAGGCTGATCCGCGCAATGATGCAGCGCATCCTATCAGCGCGCCGGTCGCGATGTTAGGTTGCGCGCGGCAGGAGCACCTGCCTCCTGCCTTGAACCCTTGCAACCCCTGCATCAACGGGAGGACGACATGGCTGACAGCGTCTACAAGGTTATCGAGGTGATCGGCACCAGCTCGGAATCCTGGGAGAAGGCCGCCGCCGGCGCGGTCAGCCGCGCGGGAGAATCCTTGCGCGATCTGCGCGTCGCGGAGGTCGTCAAGCTCGACCTGCAACTCGACGGCAGCGGCAAGGTCGAAGCCTACCGTGCCAAGCTCAGCCTGTCGTTCAAGTTCGAGGGTTCGTAGCGGCGGTTGGGGTGCGTAGGTAGGTATTCAAGCCGTCATTGCGAGGAGCGAAGCGACGAAGCAATCCACCTTTCCCTGCGGGGATAGATGGATTGCTTCGCTTCGCTCGCAATGACGGCGAGGGAGGAGATGCGCGTCATCAAAGCGCCGGCAGCGCCGTCACGGTGACGTTGATCGCGCCTTCGGCTTCCGCGATCACGCGCAGCGTCTTGGAATCGAAGACAATTCCGGCGAGCTGCAGCCTCGTGATCTCGGCCGAGACGCGCAACCCGTCCTCGTTCTTCTGGAAGTCGGCGATCACGGCGGCGATCTTCTTTTGCGCATTGCTGGCGAACGGCTTGAGGTCGATCGTCGCCTTTTCCGCCAGCGTCTTCTGCAGATGCGGGATCGCCGCGCGCGCGGCGGCCCCCAGCAGCCCGAAGGCGGCTTCGGATTCGACCGCGAGCTCGATGTCGGCCAGCCGCAGCGTCTGCTCGGCCTGATTTAGCACCGGCTTTCCCCAGATATGCACATTGGCCTCGCCGCCGAGGCCGAAGAAACTCTTCTTCTCCTTGGCGCTCACCAGCAGCGAGATCAGGAGGCGGTTACCGGACGCGGCGACGCTGGCGCGCTTGACCGTAACGTCGACCGCGCCCGAGCCGTCCTCGGGAAAGGTCTTTCCGGCGAACTGTGCCTCGACGATCCCGGTGATCTCGGTAAAGGGCATGTCGATCGGCACGCCGATCGCGACCCGTCCCGGCGTCGGCGGCACGATGGCGATGGTGGCGGGAAACGGGCAGGACGGTTTTGTCTCGGCAGGCGTGATCCGGGTTTCCGCCTCGATGCCGAGCGTCAGTATCAGGTTCGCGGCATCGACGCGCGGCTGGACGGCAATCGCCCGCGTCGGACGGAGCTCCAGCCACAGCTTCGGCATCGTCGAGCCTGATGTCGTGCCCTGCAGCGGGATCGAGCGGCAGGCTTTCGCCCATTCCGCCCGCGCATTACGCTCGAATGTCGGATCGTTCTTCATGCGCGCCTGCACGAGCGCGATCTGCTCGGCGACGTTCTGATCGATCAGCGGCTTGACCTGCGCGGGCACGTTGACGCGTGCACCCGCCATCGTGAGGCTGGTATCGCCGAGATTGACCTGGCCGGCGAGGTTCGGCTCGATACGCCAGCTCGTAGCGATCCGCGGTTTTGAGGTAATGACGACGTTGCCCCTGATCTCGGCGCTGGCGTTCAGGTTCTTGATGTTCACGCTGCCGATCTGCTTGGCGACGTTGCCGCCGAGCAGGCCGCCGAGGGCATCGCCAACCGCGCCGGTCGCCTTGGCCGACAGCGATCCGGTGACATTCAGCGTGCCGGTCAGCGGTGTCGTGAGCGACAGCGCATCCTGCGCGCCGGTTGCGCTAATCGGCCCCCGCGCCGCGGTCCAGCCGATGTCGGCGTTCTGCAGGATCTGCGAGATCGGGTTGTCGGCCTTGCCGGCGAAATTGCGCGGCGCGCCGCGATCGGCAGCGTCGCGGATCGCCGACAGCGCAACCGCGATCGGCGCCATCACAGTGGAGGCGCGCGCCGCCGGCGGCAGCGGCGGCAGTTCAGTGAGCGGCGGCGGCCGGTTCGTGGCGCGCGGCGCGACGAAGTCCATCACCTTCAGACTGATACCAAACGAGACGACGAGGACCGCAAGCGCGATCGCGACCGTCTTGAGATGCACCCGCCGACGCATCGTCCCCCCGGACCCCAAATAAAGCCCCGCGATATTTTATACGGGCGGCGAGGCGGGCGCCACTGCACATTGCCGCGCCCACAAATATCGGAAAACGGCCCCGACGAGTCGGAGCCGTTCCTTCATCTTGAACGCTTATGGCTAGCGGATGGTGCGGCCGAGGTCGGCGCGGCGATCGGTCATCGGCAGCACGATCACCTTGGTTCCGACGCTGACCCGCGAATAGAGGTCGATGACGTCTTCATTGGTGAGGCGCAGGCAGCCGGAGGAAACGCGGGTGCCGATGGTCTCCGGCGCGTTGGTGCCGTGGATGCGGTAGATGGTGCCGCCGAGATACATCGCGCGGGCGCCGAGCGGGTTGCCGGGGCCGCCGGTCATGTGGCGCGGCAGATAGGGCTGGCGCGCGATCATCTCCGGGGGCGGGGTCCAATCCGGCCACTCGGCCTTGCGGGTGATGGTCTGCGTGCCCGACCAGGTGAAGCCGTCGCGGCCGATGCCGATGCCGTAGCGCATCGCCTGGCCGTTGCCGAGCACGAGATAGAGGTAGGTGTTCGGCGTATCGATGATGATCGTGCCGGGCGCCTCGCGGCTATAGTAGTTCACGACCTGGCGGCGCAGGCGGGCAGGGAGTTCGAAATGTTCTCCCTCCTCGCGGGGCGCGACGGCGACCGGCGGAGCCGCTTCGAGCTGCGGCTGCGGCAGGAAGAACGGAAACAGCGGCAGCGGGGCTGCCGTAGCGGGTGCGGAATAGGAAGCAGCGCCCATCGCAATGGCACCGAGGGTGGCAACGGCAAAGCGGATCTTCTGTCGAAATGAATTAAACATTGGTCGTCCCCTGTTCTACGCCCAGTCGCGCCAATTCCAGCGCGTCGTTGGGAAAAACCTGTACAGATGAACCGTTTCAGGACATTTGCACGAAATCGCCAAAATGGTTTCGTCGCGTTAGGGAATTGTTTCATTAAGGTTTCGTTGACGGGCGCGGACTGCCGCTCCTCGCGAAAAGGACGACTTGGCAGGCAGCGACGCGGACGCGCGTGTGCCAGGGTGCAATCCGCCCGCCGTCGCGCGGCTTCATGGGCCAATAGGAACGGTTCCTATCAATCAGCGTTGGACTAGTAATCCGGCGTGAGCGAGGCTGCCATGACGAGACTGGTGACCCTACTTGGTGCCGTTGCCCTTTTATTCCTGACCCTGCCTGCCAATCCGGCAACGGCCCAGCACGTCATCACCAATCCAGGCTGGTGCGCCCAGTTCTATCCGAATGCGAATTGCCAGAACTACGGTCCTGGCAATCCCTATACGAGCTACGGCTGGCGGCGGGGATACCGCTCGTATGCCTATGGAGGTTATCCTCACCACTGGGGTCATCGCTACCACCGTCGCCATTGGCATTGACGCCCACCCCCGGCCACCGCGCTGCCAGAAGAACTGATCAGCAGAATCCCGTAGCGACAGCCCCCGTCAAGGAGGATGCCGGTTGCCATCGGGCTACTGGAACTTGGCCGAGCTGCAAACGTTGCATGGTCCTGACAACTATAGCGGAGCTGCACATGAGCCGCGGCATGCCTTCGATGACTGCACTTCTCGGGCTCCTCGCGATTGCGGGATACCAGAACCGAGACAAGCTGGCGGAAATGCTCAAGGGAGCCGGGGGTGGCGGCTCGTCGGGGGCACAGCCAGGTGGTCTGCTTGGTAATTTGGGCGGGATGCTCGGTGGGGCGGGAGTTGGCGGACTGCTGAGCGGGGGCATCAACGAGTTGCTGGAGCGTTTCAACCAAAATGGCCATGGTGAAACGGCTCAGTCCTGGATCAATTCGGGGCCGAACAAAGACATTTCGCCTCCGCAACTCAAGCAAGCCATCGGGCCGGACGTTCTCGAAAGGCTCGAGCAGCAGACCGGACTTTCGCAGGAAGAACTGCTTGCGAGGCTGTCCCGCGAGCTACCGACGGCGGTCGACAAATACACGCCAGACGGACGTTTGCCCGCCGCTTGAGTTGCGGGAGACACTGCTACTAGAAAGGATATTGAAATGAGCATCCTTTGGACGATCATCATCGGCTTCATCGCAGGTGTAATTGCCAAGTTCATCATGCCGGGCGACAACGAGCCGTCAGGCTTCATCCTTACGACCATTCTCGGTGTCGTCGGCGCTTTCGTCGCCACCTATTTAGGCCAAGCTTTGGGCTGGTATCGGCCTGGCGAAGGTGCTGGATTGATCGGTGCGGTGGTGGGCGCCATTATTGTGCTCTTTGTCTATGGACTGTTCGCGGGCCGGCAACGGCGGGTGATCTAGCAACGGGCTATCACTTCGAAGACCATGAGATGTTCATGGTGTCGGAACTCTGCGCCGCTTGTTGCGCTGGAGGCGCTGATCGCTTGGGTGAGTTCGTAGACTTGCGGTGGTGCCGCCACGGGCCAGCCGGCAAAAAGGTTGGCTAGTTTTGAGTTCGTGCTCTTTCGAACGTCGCTCGCCTATCCTGCTTGGGCCTGCCTTTCGCTCACTGCGGTTGTGGTCAAAGGTCGTCGGGAAGACTATTCGCTCCGGCTTGTCTGTTCACCTTGTGGAGAAACGCCCGCGGGAGCCGGTGCGCCCGGATTCTGTGGCGTCGCCTTCCAGGTTCTGTCGGCCAAGTGCAGGAACACAAAGAGGAGTGCGCCCGAAAGGCAGACGATCGCTGTCCAAGCATGCCTCCGGCGAGCATGGCGGGCCCTGGCTGCACCCCAGAAGCGCATCGCAATTGCTTCCCTTCGATTGCCACCCAGCGCCAACGCCGTATCTTGCGGGCTGGTTCCTTCGCACGAGGGCACTGCCCCTCGGAGGCATTGCGAGCCAAGCAGCATTCGATTGAGCGCGAGCGCGCTACTGCGCGACTGCCGGACACTGCTGGCCAAGGCCTCAATGCGGTCGTTGGAAACCGGGAAAAAGTGGCATAAAAATAGGAACCGCCCCCGCCCTTGGTTGTTTGTCCGCGACGATTGCAGTGCACGTCCGAGGGGCAATTCAATGAAAAAGCAAATAACCCCAGCCAACCGGCTAGGTTCGCGAGTAGACCTTTATCTGCTGATGAACGAGGTTTTCGCCCTACGCGACAAGGCGAGGGCAATCGAAGCGAGGTTCGAAGCGGAGAAGCACGGTCGACCTAGTCCATACCGCAAGAAGGAGCCGGCGCGGAGCCGCTCGACGGCGGTGGATACCCGTCGATGAGGGCGCTGTTCGGACCATCTGCTCCAGAACAATTTTCGCGGCTTCTTGCGACCAGGAAATCGGGCGATCCCCAGAAGTTGTGCAGGACAGCCGACATCGATCTCGGCGCCTTGACATACGGCCGGCTAGGCGCCGTCGCTGGCTCACCGGCAGCGACGACCCGCAGCGAGCTTCGACGACCGACAAAGCAGTACACAGCTGTGATTGCCTATGGCGTCGTCGCGTGTGCTGGGATGGCAGCGTGGGTCTATTTTCTCACCCTGGCAGCGGTCAGAACTGCCGAGTGGATCCTTGGTTGATAGATGGCCTCGACTTGCGAATTTGAACAATCACGGAGCCGATTTGAGTAATCCTGCAAGCAGCCCATGCTTCAGGCTAGAAGTATTACGGCGCTGGTTCATTCTCTAGCCGGCACTGAATGCAAGTTAGTCAATTCGGCTATTTACTCAGATTGCGGCCACCAAGCAAAATCCGAGCACGGCACTCATATTCGTCAGCTAACGCTCTAGTCTGCCGGCAGTGGCTCGTGAGTCGTTTCATCGGCGAGTGCACGGCAAAGAGCAGCGTGATCAAGCAAGGCTCTGATCTCTCGGTCCATGCGAAAAAACAAGATTATCAAAGTTTGCAGAACGTTCGACTAAAGTATGTCGGGAAAAATTGGCAACAAAAGTTTAAGCGGTCTGTTGGAAACAGCATCGAGACTTGCGCAAAGGAGGTTGCTGCATGGATCGTTCTCTGTGCGCCCGCGCGACCGAACAGGCGTGGACAATCTATCTGGCTCGGAACAATAAGGTGGCTCCGGCGGACGAGCGCCGCTGCACGCTGGAACGCTTCATACGCGGGCGTTGGCAGGCCGGCGAAGCGGATCTCAATGAGTTGACCTGCGCGGGATTGTCGTTTCTGTCGCGGCTCGACGTTCTACCGGAGCGCTCGTGAGCATCCGGCGGCTCTTCTGGAGATTGTTGCACGAGATCGTGACGCACAGTTCGCAGCCCGACCTTACTCTGGCTGCGTTGTCGTTTTGGATCGCTGGCTGGGTAATTTGCGGGCTGAGAGCGGGGCTGGCGTCCTAGAGCGAGCGCCTCAGATGCTTTTCGCGACCGCCAAACCGTTGGTTCTTGCGACGCCTAGCCTGCCTCTCGGGTCCTCATGGCGCGCTCTACTTCATCAGCAAGTTGATCGAGATGCTGCGCCAGTCGATCGAACATTTCACGCTTGGCTCTGTCGGTTGCCAGGTCCCTGACCAGCGCACATTCGGCTGCGTCCTTCCGCAGCTTCTCGAGATGCTTTTGATAATCTTTCATCGCCGGTGCGCTTTCGTTGTCCAACAAGAAAGTGCCACGGTCCAACAGACAGCGGACTAACAAATGTTAGGCCGGCGACGGAATGCTTCTTGTTAACCTTTCACTTTAACTGAAATAAGCGGAGTACTGAGCACGGCCCCGCCCGGGGCTTGGGGGCATGGTGAGGCGGGCGCCGTGCCGAGCCAACCGATACGCTCACTGAGTCGGCCCGCGGAAATGAAACGGCCTCAGAATGTCCGAAACGTGGCGAGGCGATAAGCCAAGCTCGAACTTCTTGCGCAGCTTGACCCATGGATGAACGCGATACCTTTGACCGACTAACAAATGTCAGGTTCGGACCAGGAGCGTCCGAGAGCACGAGAGCCGCGATTTCGATCTGGCCAGAGCAAGTTCACCAATTACAAACCATGAAAACTTTTCCAAAAATCCGAGGGAAACAACTCGCTCGCCTCCGCGTCGATCAGGCGGGAGGGGAGAATATGATGACCGAGCGAAACCTCAGAGAGCAAGAAGTCCAAATTGCGCGCTACCGGCTTCTCGAACGGGAGGTCACCGACCCCCTGGCCGCAGGTCTGCTACACATCATCATCTTGGAACTTGAGGCTGACCTTCAGGAAAAAATCGGAGAGCTTCTGCGGGAGCCACGGCATCAATAAGCGTGGGTAGACCGCGCCGTCTATCTCGTCACTCAAAGTTCGCGCCCGCTCGCTTCTTCTTTCAACTGCATATTGATCTTTCCGGCAGTGGCGGTGCCCATCCAATGACAGGAATAGCTACCCCACGCGCATCCGCGGCGTGTCGGTCGTCCCGGAGCCGGCGAGCACCGTGCGGCGGTCGGCGACGGCGTGGTGGAATTGCTCGAGCGCGAGGGCAATCACCGACAGGTCGCTTTCCTCGACGGTGCCGTCGTCATAGCATTCGAGGGTTTCGCGCAACATGCCGTCGGCTGCATTCTGCATCCCGGCGAGTTCTTCGGCCGTTTCGGCCTTCCTCACCTTCGCGATCAGCTCCAGCAGATGATCGCGATGGGCGATGTACTGCTCGCGCTCGTCCTTGTTCCAGTAATGCCTGAACCAGGCGCCGGCCGAGCCGAGGCCCGAGAGGATCAGCACCGCGAACCAGATGTAGTCGGTGTATTTTTCCAGGAACGTCCGCTCGTTGCCGTCGATATAGGCAGCGGCGCCCGCATGCGCGGGCAACGCCGCGTCCTTGTCGGTGTCGGGCTTTTCGATCTGCGACGCCGTCGGCATTTCCCGCGCCAGTTGCTGGCGGTTGGTGAAGAGCTGTCGCGCGAGGGCGGCGACCACGGTATCCGACAATGACTTTGGCGCGATGATCAGATGGTTCACCGCCACCGTGTCGACCTTGTCTTCCGGCCGCTGCGGCGAGGAGCCAAAGATGCTGGCGGGAATTTCCTCGGATTCGTAGATCGGGTTCTTCTTCGCGATCGCATCGGCAACCTCGATCGGGAGGAACTTGGGCTCGCCGCGGGCGGTTGCCGTGGCGGCGATCGCATCCACCGTGATCTTGCTCTTGAGCGGGCCGACCGCCATGAAGGCGTCGACCGACTGATCCTTCGCCATCTCGCCGATCTGGTTGGTGGCGAACTGGCTGATCGCGACCTTGTCGGGATTGACGCCGGACTCTTTCAGGATCGCGCGCAAAAGCGTGACATTGGCCTGGGTCCGTCCGATCACGCCGATGCGGTGGCCGGCGAGCTCGTCGAGGGTCTTGATCTTCGGCGCGGGCTGCTTCTTCGAGCCCTTGGCGGAAAGGCCGGAGGGCGCCCACAGCACAACGAGATTCTTGCGCAGGATGGCGACCGACTCGGCATTCGCCGGCAGGTTCAGGTCGCCGCGCGCGACGGCGAGGTCGGCCTTGCCGGCGCTGAACAGGTTGATGCTTTCCTGCGTTCCTTCGGTGGTGACCAGCGACAGCCGCACCGAGCTGCCCTCGCGCGCAAAGGTCTGCGCCATCAGCTGGACCAGCTTCTGGTCCTCGCTGCCCGCCGGGCCGACGGCGATCCGCAGCGTGGTCGGCCGCAGCACGTAATACAGCGTGCCGGCGGCGGCGCCGAACGCGAGCATGCCGGCGGCAAGGATCAGCAGCGCATAGCTCCGCTGCTTTCGCCGGCGGCGCAACCTGGCGGAACTGTCGGTTTGCTCTGACATCTTACTGTCACGTTACACGAAAAGCGTGGAGACGGGTTTAAAAAACAACCTTACAGAACGATGACGTCATACGCCTGAAATATCCATGTCCCAACGTCCGATTTGAGAATCGTTAATCTTGGATTCGGGCCATGAAGATCTTGATTGCGACGGATGCGTGGCATCCGCAGGTGAACGGCGTCGTGCGCACGCTGACCTCGCTCTCGCGCAGCGCCGCGGCGCTCGGCGCCGACATTACCTTCCTTACGCCTGAAGGATTTCCCTCGATGCCGCTACCGACCTATCCGGGGTTGCGCATCGCGTTGCCGACCATGGGCGAAATCGCGCGGCGGATCGAGCAGGCGGCGCCTGATGCGATCCATATTGCGACCGAAGGGCCGATCGGCTGGATGGCGCGCGCCTATTGCCGCCGCCGCAAGCTGGCGTTTACCACGTCCTATACGACGCGCTTTCCCGAATATGTCGCCGTCCGCACCGGCCTTCCCTTGAGCCTCGGCTATGCGGTGATGCGGCACTTTCACGCGGCGTCTTCCACCGTCATGGTCGCGACCGACTCGCTGCGGCAGGAGCTTGCCGCACGCGGCTTCCGCAAGCTCGGTTTCTGGACCCGCGGCGTCGACACAGAGCTGTTCAATCCGTTTAGCCCCGCCACGCTCGATCTGCCGCGGCCGATCTTCATGACCATGGGGCGCATCGCGGTAGAAAAGAATATCGAGGCGTTCCTGTCGCTCGACCTGCCAGGGTCGAAAGTGGTGGTCGGCGACGGGCCGCAGCGGGCGCAGCTCGAAACGCAATATCCCGAAGCGATCTTCCTCGGCGAGAAGAAGGGCGCGGACCTCACAGCGCATCTCGCCGCCGCCGACGTATTCGTATTTCCGAGCCTGACCGACACGTTCGGCGTGGTGCAGCTCGAAGCGCTGGCGTGCGGAACGCCGGTTGCCGCGTTCCCGGTCACCGGCCCGAAGGACGTCATCGCCGACCATCCGATCGGCGCGCTGGATGCCGATCTGCGAGCCGCGTGTCTGCGCGCGCTGGATATGTCACGCGAGGCGTGCCGGAGTTTTGCGCTGGCGCGTTCCTGGGAAAACAGCGCGCGGCAGTTCATCGGCAACCTGACGGCGCTGCCGCCGAGCCGCACGCTGCGACCGGTGCTCGGCGTGCCGGCGACAGGCGCCGCGCAGGGCTGAGTACGAAGATTCAATCGCAACAACCGTGATGTGCGTGAGACGAGAAGGCAGAACCAACCATGGCAGATATCATCAAGCTTGACGGCACCAGGCCGCTCGATTTCGACCGCGAAACGGTCGAGCAGGCCTACGACCGCTGGGCGCCGGTCTACGACCTCGTGTTCGGGGGCGTATTCTCCAAAGGCCGCAAGGCGGCGATTGCGGCGACCAGCAAGATCGGCGGCCGCGTCCTCGAGGTCGGTGTCGGCACCGGCATCTCGCTGCCGCTCTACGCGCCGCATGTGCGCATCTTCGGCACCGACATCTCGGAGGCGATGCTGCAGAAGGCGAAGAAGCGCGTCGACGAACTCGGCCTGAAGAACGTCGAGGGCCTCGCGGTGATGGACGCCGAGAACCTCGAATTTCCAGATGATTCCTTCGACGTGGTGATGGCGCAATATGTCGTCACCGCGGTGCCGAACCCGGAAAAGGCACTCGACGAATTCGCCCGCGTGCTGCGGCCGGGCGGCGAACTCATCATCCTCACCCGCGTCAGCGCCGATGCCGGCATGCGCCGCTTCATCGAGCAGCGGCTGCAGCCGGTGGTCCGTCCGCTCGGCTTTCGCACCGCCGAGTTCGCCTGGTCGCGCTACGCAGAGTGGCTGGCCGGCGCGCGCGGCATGGAGCTGGCGGAGCGCCGCCTGATCCCGCCGCTCGGACATTTCTCGCTGGTGCGTTTTCGCAAAAACGACGTCGCCGCCGCAGCTTGAGGCGCACGAGCTCTCGCTGGCGTCGGCGACATCGCCGCCGCTGCGAACCGTCACATGTCAACTTCATGATGTCACATGCCGGACATCGAATCCCGATAGGCCTCGAGCAGCTCAGAACAAGGGGGTAGAGAATGATCCAGAACTTCCTGCAGGAATTGAAAACCCAGCGCTGGGACGACCACCGCTACTATCACCACAGCCGCATCAACCAGTCGCTGCACTTCGTCAGCGCGCTGAGCTTCCTGTTCGCCTATGTGATGCTGTTCTTCGATCCCGTCGTATCGGCGCTGGTCGGCTGGCTGGTGTCGATGACGACGCGGCAGGCCGGCCACTTCTTTTTCGAGCCGAAGGGCTATGATCACGTCAACCATGCGACCCACGAGCACAAGGAAGAGATCAAGGTCGGCTATAATCTGCAGCGCAAGGTCGTGCTGATGACAATCTGGGCGCTGTCGCCGGTCGTGCTGTATTTCACCCCGACGCTGTTCGGGCTGGTCGAGCCCTGGACCACCACCGCCGACTTTATGCGCCAGGTCGCCAAGGTCTGGCTGGCGGTCGGTATCGGCGGATTGCTGTTCCGCACCGTTCACCTGTTCGTCATCCGCGACGTCGAGACCGGCCTCGTCTGGATGACCAAGGTCCTCACCGATCCCTTCAACGATATGAAGCTGTACTACAAGGCGCCGCTGTACCTGATGAAGGGCGAACTGATCGATCCGGGCCTGGAGAAGCACGTCAAGCCGGCGTGAGTGCCGGGCTTGATCGGGGAACGCCGTCATGGCCGGGCTTGTCCCGGCCATCTACGTCTCCTGCGGCCTTCCTCACGCTGCCTTCTTCGTCATTGCGAGGAGCGAAGCGACGAAGCAATCCATCCATTCCCGTGCGGAGATGTGGATTGCTTCGCTTCGCTCGCAATGATGTCTCACAACTGGTGCTTAAGACGTGGATGGCCGGGACAAGCCCGGCCATGACGATGGACGATGCGGGCTTAGCGCCCAAACCGCTTGGCGAACATCTCTTTCAAAATCCGCCGCTTGATATTCTTGTTGGTCAGAACAGCATCATGCCACCACCAGCCGTCGCGCTTCATCTTCTCGGCGGCCGCGACGAAGCGGTCCGCGACTTCGTTGAAGTCGGCGTCGGTGTAGTTGAGGCTGAAAATGAAACGTCCGGTTCCGACCCAGCTCAGCGCCAGCCCCTCGGCGCGCAGGTAGTATTGCAGCATCCAGTTATAGCGGGACGGTTCGGTATACTGCACCATCCAGATCGTGGAGAGGTTGCTGACGCGCACCGGCAGGTCGCCGCCGGCCAGCCGCTCGTTCAAGGCCCAGGCGCGGCCGTTCCAGGTCTCGTCGAGGCACTGATAGACGGCATTGAAATTCGGGCTGGCGAGGCGGCTCAAAAATTCGTCCATCGCCGTCATCACATAGGGATGCGAATTGAAGGTGCCGCGGGCGAAGCAGACGTCGGCCGGGCGATCGTCGCGGAAGCGCCGCATCAGGTCCTTGCGGCCACACACGACGCCGACGGGCAGGCCGCCGGCCAGGCTCTTGCCGTAGGTCACCATATCGGCACGGACGCCGAAATATTCCTGGGCCCCGCGGGCGGCGAGGCGGAAGCCGACGAAGACTTCGTCGAAGATCAGGACGATGCCGCGCTCGGTACATACCTCGCGCAGCTTTTTCAGCCATTCCGTATAGGCCACACGATCGAACGCGCCCTTGCGCGAACTATCGACCAGCGCGGAATCGCCGGGCGCGTTGGCATTCGGATGCAGCGCCTGCAGGGGATTGACCAGCACGCAGGCAATGTCCTTGCGCGTGCGCAGCACATGCAGCGTGCGCTCGGACATGTCGGCCAGCGTATAGGTCTCGTGCGGCGATACGGGATTGCCGACGCCGGGCTGCACGTCGCCCCACCAGCCGTGATAGGCGCCGGCGAAACGGACCAGATGCGTGCGTTTGGTGTGGTAGCGCGCCAGCCGCACCGCCTGCATCACGGCTTCGGTGCCGGACATGTGGAACGAGACTTCGTCGAGGCCGGAGATTTCGCAGAGCCGCCGCACATTCTCGTTGATGACGGGATGATAGGGGCCGAGCACGGGACCGAGCGCGCGGGCGCGCTTTTCGGCTTCCGTGATGCACTCCTTGTAGAAATCGTTGCCAAAAATGTTGACGCCGTAGGAGCCGGTCAGGTCGTAGAACACATTGCCGTCGACGTCGGTGACGGTGACGCCGCCGGACGATTCCATGAAGGTGCCGGTGCCGAGATTTTCGCGAACCAGCCGGCTGTACTGGAACGGCACCCGGTAGGTCTCGGTGAACTGCAGGTCGGAGATGTGCCCGGCGGCCTCCGCCGTCATCTGCCGGCCCTTGGCGTAGCGCTCTTCGAACAGGCAGGCGAGGCGGAAGAAGGCGTCCTGCCGCTGCATGGCGATGTCAGGGGGAGCGCCGTCGGAGGCGAAGAAGCCGTCGATATCGAACTCGTAATGTGGCACCAGCCGTGCCACCATTTTGGACATTTTGGAATGTCCAGTCAGCGAGCGGTGCTTGGCGCGCGAGAGCGCGAGCCGCGCCTGCAGTTTGGGGAAGACGGCCGCAGCGCTTGCGAGTGCGGCGGCGGACATTGAAAGAATCGGAAGGGACGAATCCATGTCTGAAGCGCTAGCCAATCCTGCTGACAGATTGATGACAATGCGGCGCCTGATTGCCCGCTTTACGCAGCAGGAGAACCTCAATTTCCTGTTGACCAACCGCGTGCCACGCGCGGCGCTGACGCGCTTCATGGGCTGGTTCAGCAAGATCGAGAACCCCCTTGTGCGCAATTGCTCGATCTTGTGCTGGCGGCTGTTTTCCGATCTCGATCTGTCGGAGGCGAAGAAGACCGAATTCAAGAGCCTGCACGATTGCTTTACGCGCGAGCTACGCCCCGGGCTGCGGCCGTTCGACCCCGATCCAAATGTCGTATGCAGCCCGAGCGACGGCATCATCGGCGCGCACGGCCGCATTGCCGATACCGAGCTGTTTCAGATCAAGGGCGCGCCTTATTCGCTGGTCGATCTGCTCGGCGATCCCGCGCTGGTGGACCAACACCGCAACGGCCGCTTCCTGACGCTGCGTCTGACGTCGAGCATGTATCACCGTTTCCACGCGCCCTATGACGCCACGATCAAGAAGGTGACGTTCATCCATGGCGATGTCTGGAACGTCAATCCGATCGCGCTGAAGCGGGTGGAGCGTCTGTTCTGCAAGAACGAACGGGCCGTGCTGCAGGCGCGGCTGACGTCAGGCGAAGCGCTGACGCTGGTGCCGGTCGCCGCCATCCTGGTCGCCAGCATCCGCCTGCATTTCCTCGATGTCACGCTCAATGCGCAGAGCAAGGGACCGGTCGACTTCCCCTGCCTTGCCCGGGTCAAGAAGGGCGATGAGCTCGGCTGGTTCGAGCACGGCTCGACCATCATCGTGCTGGCGCCGGAGAGTTTCGAATTCGCCGACAATGTCGTGGAAGGCGGGCGCATTCGCGCGGGAGAGCCGCTGCTGCGAAAGCCCTGATTCTTTTCTCGATCTGAGAAGCGCTTGTCTCTATATGCTTGCAGCCTTGAAGCAATGCGGGAAGAGCGATGGCGCGAACGACCGTCCTGGCGGCAGGAGGTATTGTGCTGCGACGGGCGGAGCCGCCGCTGGTCGCGGTGGTGCGCCTGCGCAAGCGCAATGAATGGGTGTTGCCCAAGGGCAAGCTCGACAACGGCGAGACGCCGCGCGCCGCGGCGATACGCGAGGTGATGGAAGAGACCGGGCACGACGTTGCCGTGCGCGAATTTCTGGGCACGCTGGTCTATGATGTCAGGGACGGCTCCAAGGTCGTGCATTACTGGCGCATGGAAGCGACGCATGCGCCGACCCGTGAATTGATGCGCGACGTCAAGGCGGTGGACTGGCTGCCGCTCGACAAAGCCGTCGAACGGCTGTCGCGGGGCTACGAGCGCGCGTTCCTGGAGCAGGTCGGGCCGATCGCGATTGCGGCGGCGAATGGAGTGGGGATCGCATTGCCGGAAGCGGCGCAGCCGGTCGTCCGCGAACGCAAGAAAGAGCGCACGGGCTTTCTGCAAAACCTGCTGCGGCTATTCCGCTAACCTCGTGTCCCGGGCGCGATGCAGCGCACAGCGCTGCTTCGCAGAACCGGGACCCACCCCGGTTCGGAGCACGATGGGCCCCGGCTCTGCGTCGCATCACTTCGTGCTGCGCCGCGTCCGAGGCATGAGATACGATTTTCTAGCGCTGGTCCTTTGGCGGCTTGCCGCGTTGTGGCACGGGCGCCGCGCGCCGTGGGGTGGGAGGCACTCCCGGCCGCAAGGCGGGCGCAACTTGAACGGTGGGCGGGCGCTGCAGGCCGGGGACGCCGTAGCGGTTCGGCAATCCCGGCCGCGCCAGCGGCGCGGCGGGCTGCGCCGGCACGCTGGGTTGCTGCGCTTGTCCGGCGCGTGGCGGCAAGCTTGGCTGCGGCGGCAGATCGGTTCGTGACGGCTGTCCAGCACGCGGCGGCAGGCCCGGTTGGCCGGGCGAGCCCGGCCGTTGCTGGCCCTGGCGGTTCGGCGTCGCCGGTTGCTGTTGATCGGACCGGTTCAACTGGCTTGGCGCTTGCGGCTGGCCGGGACGATTGAGCTGGCCGGGCTGCTGTTGACCTTGGTTCTGTACCGGATTCTGTCCTTGCCGGTTCGGCACGGTCGGCAGCGGGGGCTGACCGGGTTGTCCCGGCAGGCCGTTCTGGCGCGGCTGGCCCGGACGGTTCAGCTGACCAGGCGGTTGTCCGCTCCTGTTCTGTCCGGGCAGGGAGTTCTGGCGCGGCGGCTGTCCAGGCTGCAACTGCCGGATCGGCCGGTTCGGATTGACGAAATTGGGATTGGCCCGGCGGAATTCGCGCTGCTGGAATACGACCTGCCGGCCGAGATTCTGCGTCGAGTGAAGCTGGCGCACAAAGCCCTGGTCGCGCAGCATCACCGCCTGCGGGATCGCCAGCGGCACGGCGGCAAAGCGCGCGCCGCCGGCGCCGGGGCGGATGGTAAAGCCGCTCGCGCCCTGGGTTAGAAAGCCGAGCTGGGCGCCGGCGCGGTCGTTGACCTCGATGCGGCCAACCCTGCCGTCGGCGTCAGGATAGAGCTTGACCGCGACGTTGCGCGGATTGTTGGCGGCGGCGCCTTCCGGCACCTCGACGAGGCCGGTGGTGCCGCGGATGCCGAGCGTTGCCGTCGGGGTCGTGATCTTCATGTCGCCGGTCTTGGCGACGGATGCGGCGACGAAGGCCGCGGTGCCCTTGGCGACGTCGAAGATCGCGGCGTTGCTCTTGCCGCCGTCCTCATAGACGTAATTGTCGACGCTGATCCTGGTGTTGGCCTTGAGATTGAAGGTGGTGTTGTCGATGAAAGTGATGCCGAGCGACGCGTTGGCGCCGGTCTGCACGACGTCATTGAGATAGATGTCGTCCTTCACCTTGAGCGAGGTCGCCGTGTCGTTGCGGATCACGCTGGCACTGCCGGTCACGGTCGCGACATTGCCGATCGGCTCCTCCGGCGCCTGCGCGTCGGCGGCAGGCGCCGTTGCATCGGGCGCCGCTGTCGCCGGCGTGACGGGCTGCGCAGGATTGGCCGGTGCCTGCGCCAGTTGCGTCAGTTTGGAAGGGCCTGCGAAAACTTGCCCTGCGCCGACCGGCGTGCCGCAGAACAGCAGCACGAGCGCGAGGCAAAGTTGACGCGACATCGGGGTTTTTCCGGTTACGGAGGGGCGGCAGAGGGCGGGAATCCGATTTCAGCGCCGCAAGCCTGAATGCAAGATGAATACGGCATTTGTTGTCATGCCCAAGACCCCATGACAAAGCGAACATGACAAAACGATCAAGCGCCACGCCCGGGATGTGGGCATGGCGCTTTCTCACCGCGAAAATTGTGCTCAGCCGCGTTTGTGCGGGGTGAGGTTCACCGGCTTGCCGGGCTTTGCCGTGTAGCTGGCAGGCGTTGCGGTCGCCGATGGCACATAGTGGAAGACGGCCTTGCAGCTATCGCTGAGCTGCGCGCGCTTCTGCACCATGCACGCCGTGACGCGCTCGACATCGGGGATTTCCGACGAGCACAGCCGCATCGCATCGCCAGTGGCACATCTGCTCCTGCTCCTGCGAGTAGGCCTGGGCAGCGGCGCTGAGCGCAGCAAGCGCGAAGGTCGTTGCGATCAGCATGGTGCAGGCGCGCACGGTCGAAGCGGTGAAGGCCATTGATTGTCCCCTTATGGATTGTGTCGCGCAGATGATTGCGCTGCGAGTTTCTCGCGCCGGAAGTAGCGAGGGAGAACTACGCAAGGCCGGTTTCGGGATTTTCTCGTCACAAGGGGAAAAGTGTTTCGTCGCGAAGGAGATTTGTTTCACGGTGCATGGTTGCTGAAATATTTATCCTGCGCTGCTGCCGTTCGAGGCCGGCCGTTTTCCCGAACAACGGCGAGATTCAGTTCGCGGTGGCTGGTTTGGCGAGACACAAAAAAGAGGCCCCGTGAAGGTTTTTCACGGGGCCCAAGTCTCGGGAGGAAAGTCTCGGGATGTAGAGGTCTCGGGAGAAACCTCTCGGGAGAAATCGTCAGCTCACGCGCTTCCAGGTCTGGCCGCCGCAGAACATGCCGCCGAAGGCGCAACCCTGGACCTTGAGCGTGTTGGTGCTCTTCAGTGCGATCGTCGAGTCGTAGTTGCGGCCGCTGCTGGGATCGTGAATCCGGCCGGCCCACTTGGTGCCCTGCGGCTTCATGTTGATCAGGATGCGCTCGCCGGTGTTGACGGAATAGCCGCACAGATTGGCGCCGCATTCCTCGATGCGAACGTTGCCCTTGTTGTCCTCGGTCGACCAGACGCCGAGCGGCGAGTTCGGGTCGGACGCGGCGGTAACCGTGGTCGGCTGCGGCGCGGGTGCCGGTGCGGCGGCAACGGGAGCGGGCGGCGCAGGCGGAGCGGGTGCTGCGACGTCGCTTTGCATCGGCGTTGCGGTCGCGACCGTCGATGGAGCGGGCGCGGGTGCCGGAACTGCCGCGGTGGGAGCGGGCGGCTGCGGCGCAGTCGCCTGGACCGGAGCCGGCGCTGGCGCTGTCGGTCTTGCCGGCGCGGTCGCGGCCACATCATCATCGTCCCTGTTCTTCGAACCGATGCCCTTGAGGTCGATATTGCCGATCGAGCCGTTGTAGCCGGGCGCGGTGACCTTGACGCAGGACAGGGCGTTGCAGTTGCGCGGCGCCTCAATGCGGATGCGCTCGCCATTGACCTGGAACGTGATCCCGCCGGCGTGCGCCGAAGTGGTGGCCATCAACAATGCGGCGAGGATGTAGAGCTTGTTCATAGGAGCCTCCCGAGCGGCTTTAGGTGGTTGAAGTTGAGCGGACCCTACGTGGGCGCGCCGCCGCCTTCCGTGATGTGCATCACGCGAGGCCGAAGGAGCCGCAGCGGATACGATCGGTGATTCAAATCACATCCGACCGTGGTTCCCCGCGGCTAACCTGCCGCATCAGCTGTGCGGGAGGCTTCGATGAAACGACTTGGTTTTCTCGCCATGCTGATCGCGCTCACGACGTCGGCCGACGCCCGCTCGATTTCATTCCGCATCGGCAGCCACCAGGTGCACATCGAACGCCAGCGAAATTGCCGTTCGGCGCCGTGTACCTCGCTGTGGATCTCCAGAAGCGTGGACTGGCGCCGCAAGCGTTTCGATGACGATCGCACCGGCGGCGTCGCGCCGAGGCTCATCCCGCCTGCGCCGCAAACGGTTTCGCCGCCCAAACCTCCCGTGCCTTCGGCATCGCCGGCCACGGCGCCTGCCAAGACCATCGTCACCGCGCTACCGCCGCCCGCGGTCTACACGCCGGCTGCTTCGGCAAGCGAGATCGTTGCGGCGCCCGCGCCACCGCCGCTTGCAGGGCCACCGGCCCAACAGGTTTCGATTCCGGCGCCGCCGCCACCGCCGGAAGCGAAGCCGGCAGAGGCTGCGCAGCCTGCGCCGCAGATCGAGCAGGTCTCGCATCGGAGTGAGGAGGAGCCGCAGGACTCGCCGATCGGCGACTGGCTGACCGAAGGCAAGGGCACGGTGCGCATCGCCAAATGCGGCCCCGCATTGTGCGGCGATGTGCTGACGTCATCGAACGAGAAGGGCGAGGCGATCCTGATCAACATGAAGCCGAAGAAGGAACGGCAATGGGCCGGCAGCGTCTATAGCCAGGACAGCGGCGATATCTATTACGGCACGATTGCGATGAAAGGGAACGACACGCTGCGCGTCGAGGCCTGCGCGCTCGGCCGCTTCTACTGCTCCGGCAATAACTGGAGCCGCATCACGCGCCGCGCCGACATCCTCGTGACGTCGCGGCGGCCGGCCGGCGGACGGCGCGCATAAGCTGCCCACGAAAACGCCCGGAGGCATGGGCCACCGGGCGTCTTTACGTCCATGTCCGGACGCTAGAACACGCCGAGTACAATCGCGCCGACGAAGGCGAATGCAACATACGCGGCTACAACGCCAAGCCTGCTGACGAGAGGACTTACGAAATCCATTGGGAGAGCTCCCTGGGGGTTCACGTCGTGCCCGCAACTAACTTCGAAGTTAACAAAGCGTTCCCGGCGCAAAAAGTCAGCGTTACTGTCCATCCGCCGCTCTCCATAGGCTGCGGGTGCGCCAAACATGGTAAAAAAATCGTAAAATCAACATGTTGAAGAATCTTTAAATAAATTTGGTTGAATCTGCGCGCGATGACGCGCGGAGTTCGTTTGTATCTCGTCGGCTCCTTCGTCCTCGTCTCGCTAGCGGGTTGTGGCCGCGGATTTTTTCAGTCCGCCGAGCGCGAACCGTGGCGTGCCGAGGCCGAACTCGCTTGCCTGAAGTCCGGCGCGGTCAAGGAAAGCCCGGAAGTGGTTCGTATCGAACCGATCTCGGGTCCCGGCGTGTGCGGTGCGGAATATCCGCTGAAGGTCGCTGCGCTCGGCGAAAACACCGCCAGTTTCGGCTTTGCCGACGAAAGCCTGCGGCCGCCCGGCAATATCGGCAACCAGCCGCGCTGGCCGATCAAACGCGCGCCCCCTCCGCCGCCGTCGCAAGGAAATTATCCGAGTACGTATTCAGGCAACTATTCCGGAAGCTACCCGCCGCCGAGCCAGCCGAGCTACGCCGCGCCGTCGAACGGTCCGATCTCCCTGTCGGCGCCGGGCATCGCCGCTCCGCAGGAAGACGACGCCGATCTGCCGCCGGAGGGAGCGCCCGCATCGCGTGGCGGTGGCTATGCGGCCTCGCCGTCCTATCCATCGCGCGACCGCTATCAGGCGCCTTCGCCTGCGCCATATTCGCCGCCGTCCTATCCGCCTTCACCGGCAGCGCCGCGGCTCGGGCCCGCGCAGGGCAATCCGGTCAGCGCCTTCGGGCAGGTCTCGATGAAGCCGGCGGCGACGCTGGCATGTCCGATCGTCTCCGCGCTCGACCGCTGGCTCACCGATTCCGTGCAGCCGGCTTCGATGCGCTGGTTCGGCATGCGTGTCGTCGAGATCAAGCAGATCTCCGCCTATTCATGCCGCGGCATGAACGGCAATCCGCACGCGCATATTTCCGAGCATGCGTTCGGCAACGCGCTCGACATCGCGGCCTTCACGCTCGCCGACGGACGGCGCATCACGGTGAAGGGAGGTTGGCGCGGCATGCCGGAAGAGCAGGGCTTTCTGCGCGACGTTCAGGCCACCGCCTGCCAGCAGTTCAACACCGTGCTGGCGCCCGGCTCCAACTCGCACCACGAAGATCACATTCACGTCGACCTGATGCGCCGCGCCTCGCGCCGCACGATCTGCCAGCCGGCCGCAGTATCCGGCGAGCAGGTCGCCGCACGCGCGCAGCGTAATCCCTACGGGTCACGCGATCCCTATTCGACGGGATCGCTCGCCAACAAGAAATCGATCTCGCGCTGGTTCGGCGGCGGCCGCGGCAAGGTCAACGAGGAAGACGAGTTCGAGGATCATTAGAGTCAGTTGAGACTATCCGCCCTATAGGGCTGCAGCGCTTGGCTAATCCAATCCCGAATGGTGGATGGAAAGTTCTGCCCGATCGGCAAGATTTTCCCGCAGACGTTTTTCCGGAGAACAAGGCGCGCCAGCGGCATCAACCCTTTGCGCGTTGGCATGATGATTGCTTTCATCCTCGGATTGCCGAGGAGATGGTGTATCCATGATCACGAGCGTTGCCAATTCGGGGAACTATCTACGCGCCGCGCAACCATCTCCATCAAGGATGATATTCACGACGGCCGACGCGCAGCCTGCGCCTGATGCAGGCGCGGCAGAGAAATATGCGCAGCCGGGCATTCCGGTTTCATCGCTCAAGGCCGTCGATGTCTCCCAACTGAAGATCATCTCCGTCAAGGACAATCCTGAGCTTCGCGACCTGATGGCAACGAATTGGCTAAAGATGCGGGCCGACGAAGCGACCTTTGCCGCCAGCGTTCCCGACAATGCGCCGCAAAATATCTATGCAACCGTCGAGGTCGAAGGGAAGGTCGTTGCGACGCTTTATAACGCCGGTTCTGTCGCGATGACGAATGAAGCCGGGGGAAAGGTCGGCGTCCTGCAGGATCCTCCGGGCCTGGGCGGCCCTGACCTGGCGCAGTGGCGCGCGGAACGTATCGCAAAGGTGGTCGGCGGAACGATCGAGAGGGCGCCCACCGCGATTGCGCAATCTGAATGGAAGCCGCGCGAGTCCACGTCGTCCAACTATTCCCGTGCGCAACTGGATGCCGCCTTCGACGCGATGATGGCCGAGCAATCGAAGGCCGCCGTACAACGCTCCGCGAGCTATCAGGCGCCGCGCGAAACTTCTTCCGGCCATACCGACTTCAACGCGTGAGCCGCGCAAATCCGGCGCTCAGCGCCGGAACCACGATGTCTGGGGAATGACAGGAAGGGCGGGAGCCGTTCCCTCCATTTGTATATGTGGTGCGCAAGGGGCTTGCTTCAAGATCCCCATCTTCCCGTAGAACCGCCGCCCCAAGCCACAATCGGGGAGACGCGGGATGGATGTGTTGAGATCGAGCAGGCATGCGGTGGTGATTGCCGGTGGAGGTCCGACGGGACTGATGCTGGCCGGCGAGTTGGCCCTCGCGGGCCTTGACGTCGCGATCGTCGAGCGGCGCGCCAGCCAGGCTCTTGTCGGGGCGCGCTCGGGCGGGCTGCACGCGCGCACCATCGAGGTGTTCGATCAGCGCGGGATCGCTGACCGGTTCCTTGCGGTGGGCCAGGTGGCCCAGGTTGCCGGCTTCGCCGGGATGCGGCTCGACATCAGCGACTTCCCGACGCGGCACCCTTACGGGCTCGCGCTCTGGCAAATCCACATCGAGCGCATCCTCGCCGGCTGGGTCGGCGAGTTCGGCGTGCCGATCTATCGTGGACGTGAAGTCACCGGCTTCACGCAGGGCGATGCCGGCGTCGACATCGCGCTATCAGATGGCCAGTCGCTGCGCGCGCAATATCTCGTCGGATGCGATGGCGGACGCAGCCTGATCCGCAAATGTGCCGGCATCGAATTCCCCGGCTCGGATCCGACGACCAGCAATTTGATCGCCGAGGTCCAACTCGCCGAGGAGCCCGCCGAATGGGGCATGCGCCGCGATGCGGTCGGCGTTCATGGCCTCAGCAAATTGGAGGATGGCGCGGACGTGCGTATCCTCGTGACCGAGCGGCACGCCGGGCACACGACCGAACCTACCCTGCGCGATCTCAGCGAAGCGCTGATCGCGGTGTATGGAAGCGACTACGGGGTCCATAGTCCGACGTCGCTGTCGAGATTCACCGATATGACGCGGCAGGCCGCGGCCTACCGCAAGGGACGGGTGCTGCTCGCCGGCGACGCCGCGCATGTGCATCCGCCGGATGGCGGACAGGGCCTGCAGACCGGCGTGCAGGATGCGGTGAATCTCGGCTGGAAGCTGGCCCAGGTGATCAAAGGGATTTCGCCGGAAGGCCTTTTGAACAGTTACCATGCCGAGCGTCACCCGGTCGGCGCCCGCGTGTTGCGCAACACGATGGCGCAAGTCGCGCTTCGCAGCATGGGCGATCGAACCAAGGCGCTGCGCGACACCATGTCGGAGCTGCTCGACATGGACGAGCCACGCCGGCGCGTCGCCGCCATGATGTCGGGCCTGGACATCCATTATGATCTCGGCGAAGGGCATCCGCTGCTCGGACGCCGCATGCCCGATCTGGACTTGGTCACCGCCAAGGGCGCGCTGCGGACATTCACGCTGCTGCAGAACGCTAGGCCGGTACTGCTCAACTTCGGTGAGCGAGGCACGCTCGACATCACGCCATGGGCCGAGCGGGTCCAACGCGTCGATGCCGAATATCACGGTGTATGGGAGCTTCCTGCGATCGGCGCCGTCACGGCGCCCGCCGCCGTTCTGATCCGGCCCGATGGCTATGTGGCGTGGGTGGGAGACAAAGCCGGCCAAGGCCTCGCCGAGGCGCTAACCAAATGGTTCGGAGCGCCTGCGGCGACGTAGTGCGAAGCTTCCTTAAGTGGTAGGGCGGTTCGCCGATCCGCCCTACGAAAGTCCTGCCAATCGCTCCAGCAGATCGTGCGCGACGCCCTTCAGGAGATCGAGCTTGTAGCCGGTCATCGGCAGAGGCTTTGCGCCCGACGTCGCCTGCTCCGCCGCATTGGCGATCACCGCAGCCGTGGCTTTCCTGTCCTGCAACGCGGCTTCCACTGCGTGCAGCCGCAGCGGCGCCGGGGCAATGCCGCCGGCGGCGAGGCGGACGAATTGGAACGCGCCGTCCTTGATCACCGCACGCGCGCAGCTCTCGACCAGCGGCCATTCCGCATAGGTGCGGCTGATCGCGCGCTTGTAGAGCGCGCGCTCGCCCTGCAGCGGCGCGGGAAGTTCGACGCTCTTGATCATCTCGCCCGGCTGCAGCGCATTGTCGGCCGCGCCGTTCGAGCCGTCGCCGAGAAGATCGGCGATCGTCAGCGAGGTTCTGCGGTCGGTCGTCACCTTCGCGTCATAGGCGAGCAGCGCCGCCGCCATCGTCGAAGGATGCGGCGCCACGCAAGGGCCGAGGTCGAAAACCACGTGATAGAGATGATTGCCCGATCGCGCCGGACAGCCGGAGCCGCCCTTCTTCAGGCACGCGATGTGCGGATTGCGAAAATACCAGCAGCGCGAACGCTGCGCGAGGTTGCCGCCGAGCGTGGCGAGGTGACGGATCTGCGGCGTCGCCAGACCCTGCGCCGACGCTGCAATGCCTGGATAGGCGGCGGCGACCGACGGATCGGCGGCGATGGCGGCAATCGTGGTGAAGGTGCCGAGGCGCAAGCTGCCGTCGGCGGCCCAATGCATCCCCATCATGTCGGGCGCGGCCGCTATGTCGATCAGCGGCCCGGTCGAGACGCCGCTTCGGCGGCGCTCGGAGAGATCGGTGCCGGCGGCGCGGAATTCGCCTGCGTGCATGGCGGTCATGGTTATCGGTGTCATGCGGCGGCCCTCCCTTTGAGCGCGGCGACCAAACGGTCGGGACGGATCGGCAGTTCGGTCAGGCGAATGCCGATGGCATTGTGAATCGCGTTGGCGATGGCCGGCGATGTCGGCACCGTCGCGACCTCGCCGATGCCGACGCTGCCGCCGAGCACGTGATCGAAGCCGTCCTGGTCGAAATGCACTGATATCGCGGGCGTATCGGCGATGCCGGGAATGCGATAATCCTCCATGCCGCCGCTGAGCACGTCGCCGGTGCGGGAATCGACCTCGCGCGCTTCATAGAGCGCGTAGCCGACGCCCTGGATGACCGCGCCGGCCGCCTGGCTGTGTGCCAGGGCGGGCGCCACGACCTTGCCGACCGCAATGCCGGTGTGCACGTTGATGACACGAACATGCCCGAGCCAGGTATCGACTTCGACCTCGACGATCTGCACCGAGCTCGGCACGCCGGCGCCAATCGCGAGGTTGGAGAAGCGGCGCATCATCCAGCCGAAGATCATGCCCATGAAGCCGGCCTGCTTGAGCGGTGACATAACTCCCGGCGCGGTCTGCTTGGAATCTTCCGGCCGCACGCTCGATAATGAAAGGTCGGGCGATGCCGCGAGCATATCGCGCCATGGCGCATTGGAGCCGGGGACCGGCTGCCGCTTTGCATTCTGCTGGATCGCGGTCTTGAGCTGTTCGATTGCGAGCAGCATCGGAGGGATGATCGACGCGGTGACGCGGCTGCCGCCCGAGCCGGGACCCTCCGGCAATTTTGAATCGCCGATGCGGACCTCGATCTCATGCGGCTCCAGGCCGAACTCGCGCGCGACCGTATTGGCGATCACGGTGCGGGTGCCGGTGCCGATGTCCTGCGTCGCGGTGCTGACGACGAGATGTCCGCCCTTGACGGACACTTCGACCTTCGAGCCCGGCTGCCACAGATAAAGCCAGTAGCCGGTGGCGACGCCGATGCCGCGGCGATAGCGGCCGCTCTGCGCGGTAATCGGCTTGCGGCCACGCCAGATGTCGAGGTTCAGTGCCCAATCGTAGAGCCGCTGGCGGTTGGGATCGGGATCCCAACGCTTGCGCAGCGCGATCGGATCGAGGTTCATGCGCACCGCCGCCTCGTCGATCGCCTGCTCCAGCGCAAACGCCATCGGCGGACCGCCGGGGCCGCGGAAGGGCGCGCCCGCCGGCAGATTGCTGATGACGTCGAAATCGACGAGCTCCTTGGCTTCCGCCGGATAGATCAGGCGGGCGAGCGCGGCGATGGTGGAGTTGGTCGCGGCGCCGGTGTCGCCATAGGCGGTGAGCGACAGCGCTTTCAGTTCGCCCTGTTCGGACGGCAGTAGCGCGATCTTCATCTCCGCCGCCGGCCGATAGCCGGTCACGGAGAGTTCCTCGTGCCGGTCATAGACAACTCTCACCGGCGCCCTGGCTTCGCGCGCCAGTTCGATCGCGGTGGTGGTTTCCGCGCCGAGCGAGGCCTTCGAGCCAAAACCGCCGCCGATATGATCGGCAATCACGCGCACCTTGTCGTGGCCGATCTTGTAGCGCTTGGCGATCAGCTCCATCAGATGAAACACCGCCTGCGTGGAGACATGCACGGTGAGCCGGTCGCCGTCGAAGCGCGCGACCGCGGCGTGCGGCTCGAGACAGGAATGCTGCTGGGTGGCGGTGCGGAAGGTGGCTTCCACCAGCAGCGGATTGTTTGCCGCGCGGGCGTCCGCGACCCAGCTCCGCACCTTCCTCGGCTTCTTGGAAAAGGCCGCGGTCGGGCCGCGGAGATTGCCCTTCCAGGCCGCCGGAGAGCCGCCGCCTTCGGAGACGTTGCCGGCCTTCTTGCGCGCGGATTTTTCGAACACGACCGGCGCATCGGCCTTGCGCGCGTCATCGAGCCCGATCACCGCGGGCAGGCGCTCGCTGGAGAGCTTGATGGCGGCGATCGCGGCGAGCGCCGTCTTGCGATCGCTGGCCGCGACGGCTGCAATGGGTTCGCCGACATAGCGGACGATGCGGTCGTCGCCGAGCAGCGAGATCACGGCGCTCACGCCCGGCATCGCGTGCGCCGGCGCGAGATCGAGTTCGGTGACGCGCGCATGCGCAAACGGCGAACGCAGGATCACGCCTTCGAGCTGGCCGTCATGGTGGATGTCGACGGTGTATTTCGCCGCTCCCGTCACCTTGTCACGCGCCTCCATGCGCGGCGGCTGGACGTCATCGCCGTCGAAGCGCCCGGCACAGGCGTCCGCCACGGCGCGGAAGATGCCGTCATAGGCGCCGCAGCGGCACAGATGCCCCGACAAGGCCGCGCCGATTTCCTCGCGCGACGGCACCGCCGTTCCTTTGGTCGCCCGCCAGCGATCGTGAAACGCCACGGCCTCGACAATGAAGCCCGGCGTGCAGAAGCCGCATTGCAGCGCGTCGTGCGCCATGAAGGCCTGCTGCACCGGGTGCAGTCTCGCCGCGCCGATGCCTTCGACCGTGGTCACGTTCCTGTTGGCGGCCGATCGCGCCGGCATCAGGCAGCTCACGGCCGGCTCGCCGTCGACCAGCACGGTGCAGGCACCGCAGACGCCAGCGCCGCAGACGAGCTTGGTGCCGGTCAGATCCAGCGCGTCGCGCACGACGTCGATCAAGAGCGCATCGGGATCGTCGGGGAGGGAAGCTGGTTTGCCGTTGATCGTCATGGTGCTCATCTGCGATCTCCAGGTTTGCGGGCGGATTTCCTGACCGGCTGCTTAAGCAGTTTCTTGACAAGCTTCTTGGCAGGCTTGGTCTTGGCTGCGCGCGGTTTCTCCGGGCCAACGGCGCCGGCGATCAGTGTGCGCAGCATGATTTCGAGGTCCCTCAGGAAGGCGCCGGGCGGCTGCAATGCGGGATAGGCGGACTTGGTGCCGTTGACCGCCATCTCGACGCACCGTGCCAGCTCGCGCGGCATCATGCCGTCGCGCAAGGCAAGGCCCTGCTTGCGGCAGACACGGACGATCGTTGCAGTGAGCTGATCCGCATAGAGCGTGGTGTATTTCTGGTAGAGGTCGCGCGCCTGCACGAGATGCTCGGAAAACAGCTCCTCGACATGGGGCGAGCCGTCGAGCGAGGCGGCCATTTGTCCGAGTTTGGCGGAGACGGAGGCGACGATGACATCGGCGAGGCTGCCGCCGGCCTTTTCCTCTTCTGATGCGGCAGCGATTTCGGCGGCCAGCGCCTCCTCATGCAGCCGCTCGATGACCGCGCGGAATAGCGCTTCCTTGGACTTGAAGTGATGGTAGAGCGCCTGCCGCGTCAGCCCGGCGGCATCAGCGGCCTGCTCGATCGATGAGCGCCGGAAGCCATGCCGGCGGAATACAAGCATCGCGGCGTCGAGAATGCGGGTGCGCGGGTCCATTTGACGAATTTGACAAAAATGAGTGAAATGTCAAATCACGGCGAGGCGAGGGGCCCGCGGGATCGGCCCGATGGCATGTGCGATGTCACTGATATGACGGTGCTTTGTCAGGCCGGCAGCCGTAAGGCGCCTCGTCGTCGCGGCCGCCTGCCTCGATGGCTATCTTGAAGTAGCGGCCCATCGAAGGGGCATTCAAGAGCGCATCGCGCGCGTCCTGCGGCACATCGCAGTACTGCTGATAGACCGCGTGACGCTGCACCAGCATGCGGCGGCTTTCGCTGTCGTAGCAGACACGGCCGATGACGCTGCTGCGGGTGACGTCCTGGCAGCTGAACGGCGCGAGATCGACCGGGCCGCGGTCCTTTACCTCAACAATCTCGGCTGCTTCCCAAGGCGCGGTGAAGAGTAAGGCGAGGATGAAGGCGATGCGGGTCATCTGTCGTGAACATTATCACCGCGGCTGGTTGTCTGCGGTCGGCCCCGAGCGTAGCCGGGTGAGCAGCAATTCATATTGCTTGATCGATGTCTCGGCGAGCGCCTCCTGCCGGCTGCTCGGCAGGTCGTCATAGCCGATCGGGCTGTCGAACTGGCTCATGGTGAAATCGATGCGCCGGCCGTCGATCCGATTGTAGAAATGCCAGGCGCCATCGACGTCGGTCTTCAGGATCTCGCCGCCAAGTTCGTCCTGAATCACGAGCGCGGTAACGGAGCATTGTCCCGCCGCGGGATTGTCGGGGCGACATTTTCCGCTCGTCGCGGTGGACCAAGCCGCGCGCAATTTGTAGTAGAGACCGATCAGCGATGGGCAGCCCGCCGTCATCCTTGTTTCCATGTCTGCGGCATTGCGTCGTCGCGTCATTGTAGCAGGTTTCCGCCGTCACTCCATGATGCGTGCGGCCGCTGGTCGCAGGTTACACAAACTTGATTCCGATCTCGTCGCCTTTCCTCCGCGCGACTCTACACGGCCTGCCGGGCGACGTTCGTTCAAATTTGAGCTGTAACTGAGGCTTGACGAAATGCGGGTCGTCGACGGCTTAGCCGCGCGCCGCCTTCCGAGATATCGAGGATGGTGCACTGACGCGCGGCAAAGCCGTCGTCCGCGGTCATCCACGCGGGCTGGTTGGTCCGTCGGGGGTAGGGGCGATGCTTTCTGCCGAATATCGACATCGTGGGTACCTCCGCTGGTTAAACACGCCGGGGCAGTACTCGTTGCGATTGCGAACAATTTGAAGGAATTGCCGATCGGCAGCGCCTGCGACAGTGTTCCGCTCTCTCTACCGGCGGCTAGCCGGGATGCAGATAGAGCGCAATCAGAAAGATGACCGGCAGCGAACCGCCGGCCAACCAGAAAAATGCGCTTTTAAAAAGTGTCATTGCAGTCTCTCGCGAGGACAACTGTCCGCCGGGATCTATGTTCCCTAGGCGACCGCCTTCTTGTTGACGCCCTTGCGAAGCGCGACCGTGTTGAGCTTGGTGTTGGCGGCCTTCTCCTCGTTGAGGTTTGTCGTGAGGAAACGGACCACGTCGTCATGGCCGAGTTCTTCGGCCCAGGCGATCAGCGTGCCGTAGCGCGCGATCTCATAGTGCTCGACTGCCTGCGCGCTTGCCACGATGGCGGCATCGAGCACGGCCTTGTCGTCGATTTCTCCAACGAGCGTATCGGCTTCCTTGATGAGGCCGTCGATCGCTGGGCAGTCGGCCGCCTTGGGCTCCTTGCCGAGCTTCTGGAACACCTTCTGCAGGCGCTCGATCTGCGAATTGGTTTCCTCAAGATGTGCTTTGAGGCCGGCGGCGAGGTCACGGTTCGTCGCCTTCTCGATCATCTTCGGCAATGCCTTGGTGATCTGGTGCTCGGCGTAATAGATGTCCTGCAGGCCATGCACGAACATGTCTTCCATGGTTTTGATGTCTTTGGTGAAAAGTCCCATTTCAACCTCCTGGGGTCTGATAGGATTTCTGACTCGCTGCGAGATATTTTGTTCCGTCGGTTCCCACGTGCCGCTGCCGCACTGTTCCAATGACAGGTGATGTCCGGTCGTTTCATCGGATGTGGGGAGACCACGACGTTCGCTGCGCGCGATCACGCATCCACGCGTGACCGCGACTTTCGCTTGGTCTGTCTGGATCAATACTAATTTTAAATTCGGCGCCGGATTGTCGCGGCAGATCTGCTTGGAGAAATACTAATTCTAAATACGTGGTTGATGCGCGACTGTATCCCTCCCGCACTTCATCGCTGTGGTCACGCTTGTTAGTGGTCTCGCGCGAAGCGATGAGGACTGGAAATGACTGCAGGCTTGAAGACCGCCGGATGGCTCGGCGCCGCGTTGCCGATGTTCGCCGCGATGATCGATATGACACCGGCACAAGCACAATCGTCGGCAAGAGAATTGCCTGCCGTTGTCGTTGACCGGCCTTCACGTCCGCCGGCCGTGCGGTCGCGGCCTGCACCGAAGCGGCAGGCCGCGTCGGCGGCGAGCCGCCGCGCCGCCCAGCGCGCACAGACGAACCCGGACGCCGCGGCCGCCGCAGGCGCGCGCGCCGAGACCGCCACCGGCCCGGTGCCCGGCTATCTCGCCGGCCAGAGCGGCACCGGCACCAAGACCGACACGCCGCTGCGCGAGACGCCGCAATCGATCACGGTGGTTACCGCCGATCGCGTCACCGACCAGGGCGCGCTCACCATGCAGGAATCGCTGCGCTATGTGCCCGGTGTGTTCGCGGATGCCTATGGCCCGGATTCGCGCGGCGACTATCCGCGCATCCGTGGCCAGGACCCGAATATCTATCTCGACGGCACGCGCGTGGTGAACACGTTCCAGTTCAACGAATGGCGGCCCGATCCCTATACGCTCGAGCGCATCGAGGTGCTGCGCGGCCCGGCATCTGTCCTCTATGGCGACACCTCGACGGCCGGCCTGCTCAACCTGATCTCGAAGCGTCCGCAGCCGGAGAGCTTCAACGAGATCGGCGTGCAGTTCGGCAGCTTCAACCGCAAGCAGGTGCAGCTCGATTCGACCGGCAAGCTGACCAAGGATGGCGAGTGGCTGTACCGCTTCATCGGCATCTTCCGCGACAGCGGCACCCAGACCGACTTCGTGCCCGATGACCGCGTCGTGCTGGCGCCGTCGCTGACCTGGCGGCCGACCAACAATACGAGCTGGACCTTGCTCGGCACCTATCAGAAGGACAACACCGGCTCGTCCACGGCCTTCCTGCCGCATGAGGGCACGCTGTAACCGGGACCTAACGGCTTGATCCCGGTGCGGCGCTTCGCCAGCGATCCGAGCTTCGATAAATACCAAACGGAGACGGGCACGGTCTCCAGCCTGTTCGAGCACAGTTTTGGCAATGCGCTGAAGATCCGGCAGAACATGCGCTATGCCCATGTCGAGGGCATCTACCGGACGGCGTATCCGGACAACTACTCGAACCCTGCCGATCCGTTCCTCGATGCCGCCCATCGCACCGTGGCGCGCTGGGTCTCGAGCCGCCAGACGACCAAGGACAGTTTTACCTCGGACAGCAATGCCGAGCTGAAATTCGCGACCGGCGCGATCACGCACAAGACGCTATTCGGCGTCGACTATCGCGGCCTCAGCGAGCGTGCGTCGTCAGGCGCCTATTTCGACCCGACACCGTTCGATCTGTACGCGCCGGTGTATAATCCGGTTGCACCGCCAATTCTATCGCCCGAGCCGGACCTGCGGCAGAGCCAGCTCGGGCTCTATGCGCAGGACCAGATGCGGCTCGGGCCATGGTTGGCCGTCCTCGGCGTCCGCCAGGATTTTGTCAGCAGCAATGTGCAGGGATCGCCGAGTGAGAATAGCAAGGCGACCACCGGCCGCGCGGGGCTGATGTACGAATTGCCGTTCGGACTAACGCCTTACGTCACCTATGCAACTTCGTTCACGCCGGTCTTCGGCTCCACCTGCGTCGGCGGCCCCTGCAAGGCACAAGAGGGCGAAATGGTGGAGCTGGGATTCAAGTACAATCCGTTTCCCGGCACGGCGATCAACGGTGCGATCTTCCACACCACCGAGAAGAACCGGCTGGCGAGCGATCCCGGCGGCTCGGTGTTGTCGGTGCAGACCGGACAGGTGCGGATTCGCGGCGCCGAGCTGGAGGTGATCACCCGCGTCACGCCCGATCTGGATCTGATCGGCGCCTATTCCTATCTCGATGCCAGGGTGCAAAGCGGCGACAACGCAGGCAAGCGGGTCGAAACCGTTCCCGATCATCAGGCCTCGCTATGGGCGAAGTACCGTCTCACCGCGCTCGGTCTGCCCGGGGTGACGATCGGCGCCGGCGTGCGCTATATCGGCGAGTCCTGGGATGGCACCGACAGCCTGCGTACGCCCAACTACACGCTGTTCGATGCGATGGTCCGCTACGAGACCGGGCCGTGGCGATTTCAGGTCAACGCCAGCAACCTCGCCGACAAGCGTCACGTCACCACGTGCCTGTCGCGCGGCGACTGCTTCTTCGGCATCGGCCGTACCGTGCTGGGGAGCGCGACGTATCGCTTCTAGCTCGAGTGAGAGGTGGGGAGGGAAGCCGCTTCTACTGCGGCTTTGCCCGATAGGTCGCCAGCAATATCCGTGTCGCGCTGTCGACCACGCGCGCGATACGCTCTGCAGACGGGGCGGGCTCGGCCTGAAAGACGAAGGGCAGAAACAGCGTCGCCTGACACATCTGCATGAACTGCGCGGCGGCAAGGGTGCAATCGTCGATATCAAGGTCGTCGGATCCGACGCGGGCCTGCAGATACTCGGCGAGCCGGTCGATGTTCTTCGCCAGCACGTTCTCGTAGAACCGCCGTCCGACGTCCGGCATCCGTTCGGCGATCGCCATCACCGTGCGGATCGACGAGCCGCCACCGGGCCGACACATCGTGCCGATATAGGTCCGGCCGAATTCCCGCAGCGTGGTTTCAACGTCGCGCTTGGGATCGAGGTTGTAGGCGATCTTGCCCTTTTCGAGCGCCTCGTCCTCAACCATGGCCTCGAACAGCCGGCTCTTGTCGGCGAAGTAGACATAGAGCGTGCCCTTGGAGACCCCGGCGGCGCGGGCGATCTCGTTCATGCTGGCCCCATCGAAGCCCAGATCCATGAACACCTCGCGCGCACCGTCCAAAATCTGGCGGCGCTTCGAACTGTCTTCCTCGCCGAACGGAGGAAGGTTATTTGATATCGATGCAACCATTGGTTTATTTTCTCGCGAAAAATTCAACCCAAGGTGAAGGCTTGATTTCCGTTTCGCTTTATTGTCGTTACGATGAAAGGATAAGTTGACCGAACCGTTCGGTCAATGCTACCTTTTGTCTCGATCGTGCGCTGCGCGGCTGGTTTCAGGCTGCGCAGGCTGCGACATTGTATGGGGGAGGCCGAAGATGGCCGCAGCGAGAGACCAGGCCGCGCGCATCGTTCGCACCGGACCAGATGCAGCGGAGCATGAGGCCGATCTTTCGGCCCCGCCGCACGCTGCCGTTGCGGAAGAAGCAAGGCGTCGATCTGCGGAAGCGCCGAGTGCGCCGGCCGAAGTACTCCCCAACACCGCCCCTGCACCGGCCGCTAAACCGGGCAAGCGCAAATTCGTCATGATCGGCGTGCTCGGCCTGTTGGCGCTCGCGGCCATCGGGTACGGCGTCTACTTCGTTCTCGTGGGCCGCCTCTACGTCTCGACCGACGATGCCTATGTCCGCTCCAACAACACCATGCTCGGGGCGCGGGTGGCCGGCCATGTCGCCGCCATCCTGCCACGCGACAATGCCGTGGTCCGCGCCGGCGACGTGATCTTTGGGATCGACGACGGCGACTACAAGATCGCGGTCGACGCCGCGCGCAGCAGGATCGCGACCCAGCAGGCCACCATCGACCGCATCGGCCGCCAGGTCACCGCGCTCGAGAGCGCCGTCCAACAGACCAAGGCACAGCTCACCTCTGCGGAAGCGGCGCTGAAGCGCGCCGATCTCGATTTCGAACGGCAGCAGGCGCTGAGCACCAAGGGCTTTGCGTCGCGCGCCACCTTTGAGGTTTCCGAAGCCAGCCGCGATCAGGGGGCTGCCGCGGTGCGGTCGGCGCAGGCCGCCTACGATGCGGCCCGCGACAATGTCGAAGTGACCAAGGCGCAGCAGGCCGAAGCGCGCGCGCAGCTTGCGGAATTGCAGACCCAACTCGCCAAGGCCGAGCGCGATCTGGCCTTCACCCAGGTGCGCGCGCCGATCGACGGCACTTTCTCCAACCGCCTGGTCAATTCAGGCGATTTCATCCAGGCCGGGCAGCGGCTCGCCAATATCGTGCCGCTCGACGACGTCTTCATCGACGCCAATTACAAGGAAACCCAGCTCAAGCGCATCCGCCCCGGCCAGCCGGTGAAGATCTCGGTCGACGCCTACGGCCACCGCAAGTTCGCCGGCGTCGTCGACAGCATTTCGCCAGCGGCAGGCTCGGTGTTCACGCTGCTGCCGCCGGACAACGCCACCGGCAATTTCACCAAGATTGTGCAGCGGCTGCCGGTGCGCATCCGCGTGCCGAAGGAAGTTGCACGGCAGAACCTGCTGCGTGCCGGGATGTCGGTCTACACCACCGTCGACACCCGCGAGGGCGCCGCCGATGCCGACAGCGAGGCCGATCTCGATGCGCCCGGCGCGGTTCAACCGAAGTAATTCTCCAAAGCTCCGGCCGACGTCCGGAGCTTGTCCACGAGTTGACCATGGCTGACGCCACCACCGCATCGCCTTCGACGATGAACGCCGCGGCCGCCGACCATATCCCAGCGCGGCGGCTGTTCACGTTTCTCATCATGGTGTTCGGAATGTTCATGTCGATCCTGGACATCCAGGTCGTCTCGGCGTCGCTGCAGCAGATCCAGGCCGGCCTTTCCGCGAGCTCCAGCGAGGTCTCGTGGGTGCAGACCTCTTATCTGATCGCCGAGGTGATCGCGATCCCGTTGTCCGGTTTCCTGTCCCGCGCGTTCGGCACGCGGCTGCTGTTTGCGATTTCCGCCTCCGGCTTCACCGTCGCGAGCTTCTTCTGCGGCTTTGCCTCGACCATCGAGCAGATGATCCTGTGGCGCGCGATCCAGGGCTTTCTCGGCGCGGGCATGATCCCCACCGTGTTTGCATCCGCCTACACGGTGTTTCCGCGCTCCAAGTTCCACATCGTCGGTCCGATCATCGGCCTGGTCGCGACACTGGCGCCGACCATCGGCCCGACGGTGGGCGGCCTAATCACCGACTTGATGTCGTGGCACTGGCTGTTCTTCATCAACATCGTGCCAGGCATCGGCATCACCATCGGGGTGCTGGCGCTGTGCGATTTCGACCGGCCGAATTTCGCGCTGCTCGAGCATTTCGACTGGTGGGGCCTCGCTTTCATGGCCGGCTTTCTCGGCACGCTCGAATATGTGCTGGAGGAGGGGCCGCAGTCGCAATGGCTGGAAGACACCTCGGTCGCCATCTGTGCGGCGATCTGCGCGGTGTCGGGAATCGCGTTTTTCTGGCGGGTGCTGACCGCGCGCGAGCCGATCGTCGACATCAGGACCTTCACCGACCGCAATTTCGGCGTCGGCTGCCTGATCTCGTTCTGCGTCGGCATCGGGCTTTATGGCCTCACCTATATGTATCCGCGCTATCTCGCCGAAGTGCGCGGCTATAGTCCGCTGCAGATCGGCGAAACCATGTTCGTCTCCGGCATCGCCATGTTCCTGACCGCGCCGCTCGTCGGCCGGCTGATGGCGAAATACGACATGCGTTACCTGATCGCGATCGGCCTCGTGCTGTTCGCGCTCGGCTCCTACCAGATGACGTGGATCACCAAGGAGTATGACTTCTACGAATTGCTCGTGCCGCAGATCCTGCGCGGCATGGGCATGATGCTGGCGATGGTGCCGACCAACACGATCGCGCTCGGCACGCTGGCGCCGGAGCGGGTGAAGAACGCCTCCGGGCTGTTCAACTTGACGCGCAATCTCGGCGGCGCAGTAGGCCTTGCCGTCATCAACCAGGTGCTGAACGAGCGCACCGACCTGCACATCTCGCGCCTCCACGACCGCGTTACCTGGGGCAACGCGACAGCGGTCGAAACGCTCAACATGTTCACCCAGCGCCTGCAGGGCATGGGCGATTCCGCGCTGATGGCGATGAAGCAACTGTCGCAGATCGTGCACCGCCAGGCCGTGGTGATGGGCTATGGCGACGCCTTCTTCATGCTAACCGTGTTCTATATCGGCCTCAGCCTGCTCGTCCTGGTGCTGAAGAAGCCGTCCGCGGCGGTGCTGGGAGGCGACGCGCATTGATAGGCAATTTGACAACGCACTTCACGGCCTTGTCATGTTGCAAATCGCCCGCGATGCATTTATAAGTCGCAGATTGTCGCTCGCACCGGGGAGATTTGCATGATTTCCATGTATTCGCAGATCGCGTCCTCGCGTTCGATGCTCGTGGTGGGTTTTCGATCGCGTTCTTGAGCGCGAGCTCCACCAGTCCTGATCGGGCCTGATGCCCCGATCTCTAAGCTTCCCAACGACTTAACGTAATTTTTGGCGACGCTTGCGTCTCGTTTCCGAGGCCGCCTGCGCGTCAATTCAGATGGAGCCGGCGTGTGCCCATGCGCAGCCGGATGACGCCATGACCGCTCTCAAGGAAAAGGGTCCCGCGGCGATACGCGTGGTGATCCCGTTCGTATTCCGACATTGGCTGCAACAGCCCGGCCGCGCCGTGGTGGTCGCCGGCGGCCTGCTCGGCGCGACCGCCGCCGACCTGTTCATGCCGCTGTTCTCCGGCCACTTGGTCGATGCGCTGACGCGCGGCACCGCCGATCCCGCCGCGCGCCGTGCCGCGTTTGTCGCCTTCGGCGCCATCGTGGCGCTCGGCCTCACCTCGATGATCCTGCGGCTGACCGGCCTGCAGGCGATCGTGCCGTTCACACTGAAGACAATGTCGGACGTCTCGCGCGATGCGTTCGCGCGGGTGCAACGCTTCTCGACCGACTGGCACGCCAACTCGTTTGCCGGCTCGACGGTGCGCAAGATCACGCGCGGCATGTGGGCGCTCGACCTCTTGAACGACACGCTCCTGATGGCGCTGCTCCCGTCGCTGCTGGTGCTGGTCGGCTCGATGATCCTGCTCGGGCTGCACTGGCCCGTGCTGGGCGCGGTGATCGCGGTCGGCACCGTCATCTATGTCTCGATGACGATGGCATTCTCGGTGAAGTTCATCGCGCCGGCCGCGCGCGTCTCCAATGCCTGGGACACCAAGGTCGGCGGCACGCTGGCGGACGCGCTGACCTGCAACGCGGTGGTGAAATCCTTCGGCGCCGAGGCGCGCGAGGATGCGCGATTGGCCGGTGTGATCGGCCGATGGCGCACGCGCGTGCGGCGGACGTGGTACCGCTACAACTACACCTCGACGGCGCAGCTCGCGGTGTTGTTGTGCTTCCGCGCGTCGGTGATCGGCGGCGCGATCCTGCTCTGGATCGCCGGCCGCGCCACGCCGGGCGACGTCACCTACGTGCTGACCAGCTACTACATCATCCATGCCTATTTGCGTGACGTCGGCATGCACATCAATAACCTGCAGCGCTCCGTCAACGACATGGAGGAGCTGGTCGCGATTCACGGCGAGCCGATCGGCATTGCCGACGCGCCGGATGCGACGCCGATCGACATCCAGGGCGGCCGCATCGTGTTCCATGACGTGACGTTCCATTACGGCGGCCATCGCGTGCCGCTGTATGACGGCCTGTCGGTGGAGATCCGCGCCGGCGAACGGGTCGGCCTGGTCGGCCGTTCCGGCTCCGGCAAGACCACCTTCGTCAAGCTGGTGCAGCGGCTCTACGACGTCAGCGGCGGCCAGATCCTGATCGATGGCCAGGATATCGCCAAGGCGACGCAGCATTCGCTGCGCAGCCAGATCGCGATCGTGCAGCAGGAGCCGATCCTGTTTCACCGCACGCTGGCGGAGAACATCGCTTATGGCCGGCCCGGCGCCAGCATGGAGGTGATCGAGCAGGCGGCGCGGCTCGCCAATGCGCACGACTTCATCCTGCGGCTGCCGAAGGGCTACGGCACGCTGGTTGGAGAGCGCGGCGTCAAGCTGTCGGGCGGCGAGCGGCAGCGCGTCGCGCTGGCGCGCGCCTTCCTGGCGGATGCGCCGGTCCTGATCCTGGACGAGGCGACCTCGAGCCTGGATTCGGAATCGGAGGGCCTGATCCAGCAGGCGATGGAGCGGCTGATGAAGGGGCGAACCGCGATCGTGATCGCGCACCGCCTGTCGACGGTACGTAGCCTGGATCGCATCCTGGTGTTCGACCGCGGCGAGATCGTCGAGCAGGGCACCCATGCAGCGCTAACGGCGCGCCCCGGCGGGATTTATCGCGGGCTGTTCGAGCTGCAGGCCACCGAGTTCATCTCGGCGGCGGAATGAGTTGTGGCGCGTGGTTGATGGACGAGCGTCCGCACAGTCACGCGCCGGAAATGGAATTTGACAATGAAAGACCTGGCGCGCGGCTCCATCGTGGGCCACATCCTGAGCATGGCGCCACCGATCGTCGCCGGCATGGTCACCATCATGATCTGCCAGTTGGTCGACCTGTATTTTGTTGCCGGCCTCGGCGAAGCCGCCGTTGCGGGCGTGGCTGCTGCGGGCAACGCCGGATTTCTGATCAACGGATTGATGCAGGTGCTGGGCGTCGGCACGGTCTCGCTGATGGCGCATGCCGTCGGGCGCAAAGACCGCGCCGACGCCAACCTCGTCTTCAACCAATCGGTCGTGCTGTCGGTGTTGTGCGGCTTGCTAACCCTGGCCGCGGGTTCCGTGGTGGCGCGGTTTTATATGCGCGCCGTCGCCGCCGACGCGGCCACGGTCGAAGCCGGCACGACATATCTGTTGTGGTTCATGCCGGCGCTGGCGCTGCAATTCACCACGCAGGTGATGGGGGCCGCGCTGCGGGCCACCGGCATCGTGCGGCCGACCATGCTGGTGCAGGCGCTCGTCGTGATCATCAACATCGCGCTGGCGTTGGTGCTGATCGCCGGCTGGGGCACCGGCCATGCGCTCGGCGTTGCCGGTGCGGGCCTGGCAAGCTCGATCGCCGTCCTGATCGGCGTGCTGATGCTGTTGATGTATTTCCACAAGTTCGAGCGCTATGTCCGCTTCGATCCCGCGCAGTGGCGTCCGCAACTCCGGCAATGGCAGCGCATCCTCAAGGTCGGCCTGCCGGCCGGCGGCGAATTTGCGATCATTTTCGCGTGGATGGGCGTGGTCTATTATGTGCTCCGCGATTTCGGCGCGGCTGCCCAGGCCGGATTCGGCATCGGCACGCGCGTGCTTGGCCTGATCCAGATGCCCGCGCTGGCGGTTGCCCTGGCAGCCGGGCCGATCGCCGGCCAGAATTTCGGCGCCGGCGATGGCCGCCGCGTGCGCGAGACCTTCGTGAAGGCGGCCTTGATTGCCACCGCCGTGATGATCGGCTTCATGCTCCTTGCGCAATGGAAGGCCAGCCTGTTGCTCGCGGGCTTCTCGAAAGATCAGGCAACGATGACAGTCGCCGTGCAGTTCCTGCATTTCGTCTCGCTCAACCTGGTGGCGCAGGGGCTGATCTTCACATGCCACAGCATGTTTCAGGGCCTTTGGCAACACCCGGCCGGTGCTGCTCAGCTCGGGCACCCGCCTGCTGACCTATGCGCTGCCGGTGATCTGGCTCTCGACCCGGCCGGGCTTTGCGATCGAGCAGGTCTGGTATCTGTCGATCGCCACCACCACGCTGCAGGCGTGCCTCGCGCTGTTTCTGCTGCGCCGCGAGTTCGGGAAGCGGCTGGCGACAAAGGAGCGTGAGGTTGCTCCGCCACACGTTGGGGTGGGCCAGCAGGCAGCTTCGCGCGCGTCCGCGTAAGGATCGCGACCGTCTCTCGGCGGGCTGAGTGAGGTCGCGCACATTGTTGCGGACCCGATCGATGTCGGAATATCCTTCCCATATCGGGAGGGCCCGTAGCGATGCGCTGGTTTCACAGGGATCGGCCGCCGGACGTCTGGGAAACCGGCGTCGCGCCCGAGGGCGATATCGAGGCGGCGCAGCTGATACGTGAGATCTGCGCCGCGGCGGCTGTTATCACCGAAAGGATGGCAACGCTGCGCGGCCGCAACGCGGAAACCGAAAAGGCCGCCGAAAGCGAGCGCTATCAGGCCGCGATCAAATGCGCGCTCGAAGTCGCCAAGAAGATTTCCGACGACGCCATGCGCGATATTTCGGTCAGCCAGATCATCCGGCTCTGCGTCAAAGCGGGCCACCTGAAGACCGCAAGGGTCCTGCTGCGCGCCATCCAGTCGGACAGGATCAGGGACGAGCTGATCACGGAAAGCCCGTCTCTGACCGATCAGGATGCGGCGAGCTGAGGCGGCTCGCGATCGCGTTGCGGTACCAAGGGCGCAGGCCTGGTGCGCGTGCGCGTCGAGACCGCGACCGTCACCACGACGGCGGCGGCGAACAGCAGGATCTGCAGCGTAATCGTCTCGCCGTTGAAGAAGGCGGCGAGTGTGAAGGTGACGAAGGGCTGCAGGAGCTGCACCTGCGAAACCCGCGCGATGCCGCCCATCGCGAGCCCGGCATTCCAGGCGAAGAAGCCGATCCATTGCGAGAACAGCGCGACATAGAGCAGACCGAGCCACGATTTCACGGCAATCTGGCCGGCATCGTGCGGCAGGGTCAGCGCTGCGGCGGGAATCGAGAGCGGCAGGCCGATGACGAGGACCCAGCTGATGACCTCCCAGCCGGGCATATGCGCGGCGAGCCGGCCCGAGAATGCATAGCCTATCGCGGAGACCGCGACGGCGGCAAACAGAAGGAGGTCGCCGACGGAAAATGCGCCGCCGCCTTCCCTTAGAGAGAACGCGATCACCAGCGCGGCGCCGGCGAGCGAAGCGATCCAGAACAGCGGCCTCGGCCGCTCATGGGTAATGGCCACCGCAACGAGCGCGGTGGCGATCGGCAGCACGCCGAGCACGACGCCGCCATGCGAGGCGTCGACCCGTTGCATCCCCATCGACATCAAGAGCGGAAACAGGACGGCGACGCAGAGCATCGCGACGACCAGTTGCGGCCACAGCGCGCGCGGTGGCAGTGGGCGGCGCAGCACGAGCAACAGCACCAGCGAGCAGACCCCGGCGATCGCGGTGCGCAGCGCGGTCAGTGCAATCGGATCAATTTCGGCCACCGCAATTCGCGTCGCCGGCAGCGTGCCGCCGAAGATCACCATGCCGATGAAGCCGAGCAGCAGCCCGAGACGTTCGCGCGACGAGTGGGAGCTCATGATGCGACTGGTTAGCCGCTTTGCGGATCAGCGTACAGCAATCTACTCGGAGCACATGGCGGCTATGCGCCGTTCACCTCGGAGCAATGCTGCTCCACACCAATACCATGCCCGACACGAACAAGAGCGCCAGCACGACATCGTAGAAGTTTCGGTCGTTCAGCGCGTGATAGGTTCGCATACCGAGCTGGGCGCCGATCAGCGTGCCGGGCAATGCCAGCATGGCCAGCCAGAGCATATCCAGCTTCACGAATCCGCTGGCGATCTGCAGGATAAGTGCGGCGCCGAGCACGGTGCCATTGAATATCTGGAAGACGCCGCGGCGCTGGTCCTTGGTCCAGCCGCGGATGCTGGCCCATAGTATCGGCAGCGGGCCCGACAGGCCGGCGAGGCCGCCGAGAATGCCGCCAGCGAATCCGACGCAGGCATCGGCAATGCGGCCGCCGAAACGGAACGCCATCGGCTTGCGGATCAAATAGAGCGCGGTCGGAAACACCAGCAGCATCACGCCCACGCTGAGCTTGAAAACTTGCGGATCGGCGCGCGCCACCAGCAGCGCCCCGATCGGCATGCCAGCGAGGCCGCCGGCGACGAACGGCAGAGCCAGCCTGAAGTCCATCACCTTCCACATCGCGGGCAGCGTCGAGATCTGCGAGCTGACCGAACAGATCAGCACCAGCGGCACGGCGACGGCCGGCGGCACGATATAGAGCCAAATCCCCAGCGCCATCAGCGCCGTGCCGAAACCGGAGAGCCCCGAGACGAAACCGCCGGCGAGCGCGCCGGCCAGCAGGATGGCGTAGGTGGTTACGTCCACTCTTTATTTCCCCCTCGTCAGTTCGGGAAGCTTCTCCCCGTCATTCCGGGGCGATGCGAAGCATCGAACTATGGGGCGCCCTTGCGCCCCTGAGAATCTCGAGATTCCGGGTCTGGTCCTTCGGAACATCCCGGAATGATGACCTTGCGATTTGCACGACGTTTACATGAGGCGACCGGCAGGTACTATCGCAATCAACGCCTTCAACAATAACAGGGTGGAAATCGTCCGATGAACACAACGGCTCCAAAGACCTTTCTCGTTTGTCACGGCGCATGGTCCGCAGGCTGGGCCTGGAAGAAGATGCATCCGCTGATGCAGGCGGCCGGGCATCGCCTGGTCACGCCGAGCTACACCGGCCTCGGCGAACGGTCGCATCTGGCGCACCCGGCCATCAACCTCGATACGCATATCGAGGACATGCTGAACGTCATCAAGTACGAGGACCTGCGCGACATCGTGCTGGTCGGGCACAGCTATGGTGGCATGGTTGCGACCGGCGTCGCCGACCGCGCCCGCGACAAGGTCAGGCAGCTCATCTATATCGATGCCTTCGTGCCGCAGGACGGCCAGTCGCTGCTCGATCTCAATGAGTCGGCACGGGCGCGGATGGAAGAGCTTGCAAAGACCGGTGACGGCTGGCGCGTGCCGCCGAACCCGACGCCACCGGACACTTCGCCGGCCGACGTCGAATGGCTCAGCGCACGGCGCGTCGACATGCCGATCGAGTGTTTCGAGACCAGGCTCAAGCTGCAGGGCGGGCCGTTGACGTTGCCGCGCAGCTATATCTACGCCACGCGGATCACGCCGGCCGACACCTTCGGCCGCTTTGCGAAGATGACGAAGGGCGATCCCGCCTGGGGCTATTACGAGATCGACGCCAGCCATTCGCCCAATGTCACCGCGCCGGAGGCGCTGATGGCGTTGCTGCAGAAGATTGCGGCGTAGTCTCGGGGTGGAGCAGAAGCCCGGATGAGCGAAGCGATATCCGGGACAACTCTAACCACCGACTGTTCCCGCATGTCGCTGCGCTCATGCAGGCTACGGTTCTGAATCACAAATGGCGAGGGGCCCGGCGTGGTGGCGCCGAGCCCCTCATTCAACATATCAGCCGGCCTGTAAGCCGGGTTCTGTAGGGCACCATCCTTGCGAATGGTACGTGACGGCCATTCCTCTGGGACCATGCTTGCGCATGGCCTCGAGCAACCTACCCGGACGGCGGGCTTGACATCGCCCTGCGGTGTTATCGTTTTTCGCGAACTTACCGCGTTGCCGTCCCTATTCGGTTTTGCTCCCGGTGGGGTTTGCCATGCCGTCTCCGTCGCCGGAAACGCGGTGCGCTCTTACCGCACCTTTTCACCCTTACCCTCCGAAGCCCGAAGGCGAAGGAGGGCGGTTCGTTCTCTGTGGCACTTTCCCTGGGGTTGCCCCCGCCGGACGTTATCCGGCACCGCATGTCGATGGAGCCCGGACTTTCCTCTCCCGCAGCCTTTCGACCGTAGCGGGAGCGGCCGTCCGGCCGACTGACGGGCTACGAATGGGGATTTCCGCGCGCCGCGTCAAGCGGAAGCGATGGTTAATCGGGTTCCGCGCGCCACTTTGACATGGCCGATATCGCGGCGTTTGATGCCCACAGATAATTGCGGGTTGGTACGCCATGAACATTCCTGCCGCTCTTGGTGACGCATTGCTGCAAAGCGCCTCGGATGCGATCGTCGCCACCGATCGCGAAGGGCGCATCACATTCTGGAATCCCGGCGCGGTGCGAATCTTCGGCTTCACGGCCGAAGAGGCGACCGGCGCGTTGCTCGACATCATCATTCCCGAGAACTTGCGCGCCCGACACTGGGAGGGATTCCGCCACACGATGGCGACGGGAACGAGCCGCTATGGCCACGGCGATCTGCTGTCGGTGCCTGCGCTGACCAAAGACGGACGCCGCATCTCGGTCGAATTCACCATCGTGCTGCTGCACGACGACCGGCAGGAGGTCGCGGGCACGGTGGCCGTCCTGCGCGACGTGACGAAGCGGTTCGAGGAGGTGAGGGAGTTGCGGCGGCGGCTCGCCGAGGCGGGCGGAAAGCACTGATGCCGGCCGGCGTCGGGCTTCCGGCATGCTTCGCCGCAAAAAAATAATTCTTCCGGCTGTGTCGTTTTGCGGAAGGTCCGTTCGACCTGATGTCGGCGATCCAGCCGATCAAGAGGAGAGTTTGCGATGCAGTATCTGTTGCTGATTTACCGGAGTGATGCGGAATACGGCCGCATGACCGCGGACGACCGCAAGAAGCTGATGGCGGAATACGGCGCGTTCACCCAATCCATCATCCAGAGCGGCCATTTCAAGGCGGGCGACGGCTTGCAGCCAACAACGACGGCAACCACCGTGCGGGTCCGTGACGGCAAGATCCTGACGACCGACGGTCCGTTCGCGGAGACGCGAGAGCAACTCGGCGGCTATTATCTGATCGAGGCCAACGATCTCGATACCGCATTGGGTATTGCGGCGAGGATTCCCACCGCCAAGATGGGGTCGATCGAGGTCAGGCCTGTCATGATCTATGACTAGGTGTCATTCCGCGGCGCGCGAAGCGCGAACCCGGAACTTCGAAATTCCGGGTTCGATGCTCTGCATCGCCCCGGAATGACGGCGTTGAAATCGAATGACACCACGCGAGATCGAAAAGATATTCCGCGACGAAGCGGGGCGGGCGCTGTCCACGCTGATCCGCCTCGTCGGCGATTTCGATCTGGCCGAGGATGCCTTGCAGGATGCGGTGGCGGCGGCGCTGGAGCGTTGGCCCGCCGCCGGCCTGCCTGCCAATCCGCGGGCCTGGCTGGTGAATGTCGGTCGCAACAAGGCGATCGATCGCGTCAGGCGCAACATCTCTTTTCGTGGCAAACAGGAGGCATTGACGCATGAGCTGCTGCTGAATGGCTTGCCGCCGAGCGACGATGACGCGGGCGTGCTCGACGACGACGTGCTGCGATTGATCTTCACCTGCTGCCATCCCTCCTTTGCAACTGAGGTACAGGTGGCACTGACGCTGCGTACCGTGTGCGGGCTGACGACCGCCGAGGTCGCGCGCGCCTTCCTCACCAGCGAAGACGCGATGGCGCAGCGCCTGTTGCGCGCCAAGCAAAAGATCCGCCTGGCCGGCATTCCCTATGAGGTCCCGGAGCGCGAGGCGCTGGAAGGGCGGCTCAATGGCGTGCTCGCGGTGATCTATCTCGTGTTCACCGAAGGCTACGCTGCGACGTCCGGTGAGGATTTGATGCGGCCTGACCTGGCCCGGGAAGCGATCCGGCTGGCGCGATTGCTCGATGCGCTGATATGTGGACGCAGCGAGATCAAGGGCCTGCTCGCCCTGATGCTGCTGCACGATTCGCGGCGCGCCAGCCGCGAGACCGCCGGCGGCGATATCGTTCTGCTCGAAGAGCAGGACCGGACGCTGTGGGACCGCGCGCAGATTGCGGAAGGCCTTCGTCTCGTAGAGGAGGCGCTGCAAATGCCAGGACGGCCGCAATCCTATGCAGTGCAGGCGGCGATCGCCGCGCTCCATGCGCGTGCGCCGAGTTATGAGGATACCGACTGGCGGCAGATCGCCGGCCTCTACGAGGTGCTGCTGCGAATCAGCCCGTCGCCGGTGATCGAGCTTAACCACGCGGCTGTGGTATCGATGGTCGACGGGCCCGCGCGGGCGCTCGACCTCGTCAACGCCCTGGATGCGCGCGGCGGGCTCAAGGGATATGAGTTGCTGCCGGCGGTGCGTGCCGATCTCTTGCGCCGGCTCGGTCGCCACGATGCCGCGCGAGAAGCGTATATTAAGGCTGCGGCGGCGACGCAGCTCGAGCCGCTAAGGCGGCTCTATGCGCGCAGGATTGCGGAGATGGATCGCAAATAGCGCCTCCGTCATTGCGAGCAAAGCGAAGCAATCCATCTCTCCCCGAGCAAGGTGCTGAATTGCTTCGTCGCTTTGCTCCTCGCAATGACGGCGGAGAGTATTCGCTAATAACCCTACCTCGCCGCCACCGTCGTCCTCGCATCCGCCGGCAGGCTCGTCAGCAGCGCGTGCAGCGTAGAGATGGTCGAGAGATCCGCGATGCCGTCGACGCGGGCGGGACGGAAGTGGCGCTGGAACGCGGTAACCACTTCCATGGTCGGGCCGTCGTACTTGCCGTGCGTCGGGATGCTGTAGCCGTATTTGGCGAGCGCCGCCTGCAGGCCGGCGACGGCGTCGCTGATGCTGCCGAGCTTGAGCGTTTCGCCGCGCACGATCGGCGCCGGCTGCACCCAATGGCCGACGCCGGAATTCGCAAGCAAGTGCCAGGGAAACTTTTCGCCGGGATCCTTCTTGCGCGCCGGGGCGACGTCGGAATGCGCGAGCACGCGATGCGCTGATATCTTGCGGCGGAGCATGATGCCGCGGCACAGCGCGGTCACGGCGGCGATCTGGCGCGACGGGAAATCCGGATAGCCCCAGTCGTGGCCGCGATTGATGATCTCGACGCCGATCGAGCAGGAATTGATGTCTTCCTCGCCGGCCCAGGAGGATACGCCGGCGTGCCAGGCGCGCTTGGCTTCCGGCACCGACTGCACGATACGGCCGTCTTCCAGCACGATATAATGGGCCGAGACGTCGGTGCCGGGAGTGCAGAGCTGGGCGATCGCGCCTTCGACGTCCGGCATGCCGGTGTAGTGCAGCAGGATCATGTCGGCGGCGCGTCCGTTATTCCGGTCGCCAAAGTTCGGCGACGGGATGACGTCGGAAGCGATCGAGGAATCCGGAATAAAGGTCTTCATATCGGCGTTGGCCCTGGGCACGGGAAGGGCGCGTTGACGCCTCGAATCAATACCAGCAGATGTGAACGAGCCAGTAGTCATTTTTTAATCTCAAACGGGGCGGCAACGCGGCAACATCATGTTCACAAGACAATTTCGCTTACTATTCATTTACTTCGCGGCCGCGCAATGCGGCGGCCGGACTCCTCCCCGCGTTTTTTGCTCAACTGTGGGCGAGGCGCATCACCATTTTTGGCCGTCTCAAAAGCGCGCAAAAGCTGCAGCACACCATCAACGCTTTCTTAACGCTAAGTGCCGTTACTAAGTGATGAAGAGCCGAACCGGGTTTGGGGACGGCCGAGGCCCTCTTTCGCGCTCGAAATGCCATGGCAACCCAGCAAATTCCGTCTGGAAACGCGCGAGGCTGGGTCGGAAGCGGCAATCTTGCCGGGTCGTGGCCTCTCGGCCGGACACACCTGGCGAAGCGCAGAGATTTGAGACGCAATGGGCCGGTTCGCGTCCAGTTCAGGTATGATCGACTGGAAAACGCCAGGGAACGGCGTATGAGCCCGGCTGCGCCACGCCATATCTCGGTGCTCGGCCGCGAGGCGGTCGAGATGCTTAGCCCCAGGGATGGCGGCATCTATGTCGACGCGACCTTCGGTGCCGGCGGATACAGCCGCGCCATCCTCGCGGTGGCGGGAACCCGGGTGATCGGCATCGACCGCGACCGGTCGGCGATCACGGGCGGGTTTGACCTGGTCGACCAGTCGGACGGACGCCTGACCCTGGTCGAGGATCGTTTCTCCAACCTTGCGGAGGTCTGCGCGGCAGAGGGCGAGGCGGCGGTGGACGGCGTTGTGATGGACGTCGGCGTTTCCTCGATGCAGCTTGATCAGGCCGCGCGCGGCTTCTCGTTCCGCCTCGATGGCCCGCTCGACATGCGGATGGGTCATGACGGCCCAACCGCGGCGGATGTCGTGGCCAAGGCGTCCGAGGCCGATCTCGCCAACATCATCTATATCTTCGGCGAAGAGCGGCATTCCCGCGCCGTCGCCCGCGCCATCGTGGCGGCGCGGAAAGAGGCGCCGATCGCAACGACGCAGGCGCTGGCCGACATCGTTGCCAAAGTCGTGCGCGCCAAGCCGAACGAAATTCACCCGGCGACGCGCACGTTCCAGGGTCTTAGAATTTTCGTCAACGCGGAACTCGACCAACTGCATCTGGCGCTGGCGGCCGCCGAGCGGGTGCTGAAGCCCGGCGGGCGGCTGGCGGTGGTGTCGTTCCATTCGCTGGAAGACCGCATCGTCAAGGATTTCTTCAACGCGCGCGGCAAAACCGGCGGCGGCTCGCGCCATCTTCCGGAAATTGCACAGGTCGCGCCGAGCTTTCAGATCTTGACCAAGCGCCCGGTCACCCCCGGTGAGGCGGAGGTGGCGGCCAATCCGCGCGCGCGCTCGGCCAAGCTGCGTGCCGGGGAACGCACCGCGGCGCCGGCGCATGCCGCCGGCCGGCTGCCCGCCTGGCCGGTCCTCGCTGATGTGATGAGGGGAGGCTGATCATGCGGATCATCCACTTCCTCGTCATCGGCGTCTTGGTGTTTGCGGCAGCCTACGTCTACCGCATCAAGATGGAATCGACCTCGCGCGTCGAACGCGTGCTGCGGCTCAATGCTGAGATCCGCGAGCAGCGCGACGCCATCGCGGCGCTCCGCGCAGAATGGGCCAAGCTCGACGCTCCGCTGCGGCTGCAGGGCCTCGCCGAACGTCATCTCAAGCTGCAGCCGCTCACCGCTTCGCAGTACGACCAGCTGAAGAATCTGCCGGAGCGGCCGCCAGCCTTTGCGCGGCCCGGCGCGCCCGATCCGATCGGCGCCATGATCAACACCATCGAAGCCGCCGCCGAGGCGCCGCCCACCACCGGATCAGTGCCGGCGTCGGGAGATCAGCAATGACTGGCCGGGCACTTGCGAGGACCAGAAAGCCCCCAGAGCCGTGGCGGCAGCGGCTGATCCGCAGCCTGCTCTACGGGCGCAATGTCGACCGCGTCGCCAAGGCGCGGGCGCGCGTCGGCCTCGCGATCCTGTTGTTCGCGACGATCTATGTGGTGCTCGCCGGACGTCTCGTCATGTTCGCGGTCGGCGCGGACAGCCATGGTGCGCGCCGTACCGCCTCGCAGGATGCGATTGCGACCGCGCGGCCCGATATCGTCGACCGCAACGGCGAGGTGCTCGCCACCGACGTCAAGGCGCCGAGCCTGTTCGGCGAGCCGCGCCGCATCATCGACAAGGACGAGGCGATCGAACTTTTGACCGCCGCGCTGCCCGACCTCGACACGGCGGAAGCGCGCACGCGGCTGTCGTCGCGCAAGGGATTCGTCTGGCTGAAGCGCGAGATCACGCCGAAGCAGCAGCACGACATCCACAAGCTAGGCATTCCCGGCATCGGCTTCCTGCGCGAGAACAAGCGCGTCTATCCGACCGGCGCCGCGGTCGCGCATCTGATCGGCCTCGTCAACATCGACAACCAGGGCATCGCCGGGATGGAGAAATGGCTGGACAATAACGGTCTGGCCGATCTGCACCGCGCGGGCTTTGCCACCGATCGGCTGCAGAAGCCGGTGGAACTGTCGATCGACCTGCGCGTCGAGCACGCGCTGCGTGACGAACTCTTGAAGGCGAAGGAGAAATACAAGGCCAAGGCGGCATCCGGCCTCGTCTCCAACGTGCGCACCGGCGAGATCGTCGCGCTGGTCTCGCTGCCGGATTTCGATCCGAACAACCCGAAGGAAGCGCACGACCCCGACCGCATCAACCGCCTGACCACGGGCGTGTTCGAGATGGGCTCGACCTTCAAGGCGCTGACCTTGGCGATGGCGCTGGATTCCGGCAAGGCCAACCTGAACTCACTCTATGACGGGCGCGGCGCGCTGAAGTTCGGCAAGTTCACCATTCACGATACCCACCCGGTCGGCCGCAGCATCACGCTGGCGGAAGTGTTCACCTTCTCCTCCAATGTCGGAGCGGCCAAGATCGCGCTGTCGCAGGGCGTCGAGGCGCACAAGGCCTTCCTGAAGAAGCTCGGCCAGATGGACCGGCTGCGCACCGAGCTGCCGGAAAGCGCTTCACCGATCGTGCCGAAGCGCTGGACCGAGCTCAACACCATCACCGCCTCCTTCGGCCACGGCATCGCGGTGGCCCCGCTGCAGGCGGTGATGGGCATCAACGCCTGCATCAATGGCGGCTACCTGATTCCGCCCACTTTCCTGAAGCGGTCGGAGGAGGAGGCGCAGGCGATCGCCAAGAAGGTGCTGCGCACCGAGACCTCGGACAAGATGCGCTATTTGATGCGGCTGAACGCCGAAATCGGAACCGCCAAGAAGGCCGACGTGAAGGGCTATTATATCGGCGGCAAGACCGGCACCTCGGAAAAGGTGGTGAACGGCCGCTATTCCAAGAAGCAGGTGCTCAACTCGTTCACGGCGATCATCCCGGCCGACAATCCGCAATACCAGCTTCTGGTCATGCTGGACGAGCCGAAGGCACTGCCGGAAACCCACGGCTTCATCACCTCGGGCTGGAACGCGGTGCCGACCGGCGGCAAGGTGATTGCCCGCATCGCCCCGCTGCTCGGCGTCGAGCCGCGCTTCGACTTGCCGACGTCGGACCGCCTTATTCTTGCGGCATCGAGGACAACCCAGTAAGGCGTATACGAGCGTGATCCGGAAAGCATGCCCCGCACTTGATGCGGGGTGGACACCGGTTTTCCGACAAGATCAGGCTCAATTAATAGAGACGCGCCGAGCTGCGCCGGGCCGGACTGGAGCAAGATGAAACTTCGCGATCTCTTCAGCGATGACGCTGTGGTCGAGCCGCAGGCGGCAGCGCTCGATGTCAAGGGCCTCAGCTTCGACAGCCGCGCGGTGAAGCCCGGCGACCTGTTTTTTGCGCTCGCCGGCTCCAAGACCGACGGTTCCCGCTTCATCGACGCCGCGATCAAAGCCGGGGCGGTTGCGGTAGTGGGCGACCGTGCTCCGGCCGACTGCCGCGTGCCCTTCGTTGTCACGCCGAACCCGCGCCGCGCACTGGCGCTGGCAGCGGCGCGGTTCTATCCGCGGCAGCCCACGACCATTGCCGCTGTCACCGGGACCAGCGGCAAGACGTCGGTGGCCGCGTTTACGCGCCAGATCTGGGCACGGCTCGGCCATGTCTCCGCCAGCATCGGCACCATCGGTCTGGTTTCGCCAAAACGCACCGTCTACGGCTCGCTCACCACACCGGACCCGATCGCGTTCCATAAGCAGCTCGACGAGATCATCCGCGATGGCGTCACGCATCTCGCCTTCGAGGCCTCGTCGCACGGGCTCGATCAGTTCCGTCTCGACGGCGTGCGCGTCGCCGCCGGCGGCTTCACCAACCTGTCGCGCGACCACATGGACTACCATCCGGACGAGGCGCACTACCTGGCGGCCAAGCTGCGGCTGTTCCGCAATCTCGTTCCGCCCGGCGGCGCGGCGGTGATCTCGGCCGATCATGCCTGCTCGGAACAGGTGATCGACGCGGCGCGGTCGCGCGGTTTGCGGATCATCGCCGTTGGCCGCAATGCGGATGGCGACGGGGAAGGCATCCGCCTCGTCGGCGCCAGCGTCGAAGGATTTGCGCAGAACCTTGCGCTGGAAACCCGCGGCCGCAATTACTCCGTCAAGCTGCCGCTGGTCGGCGAATTCCAGATCGAGAATTCACTGGTGGCCGCCGGGCTTGCGATCGGCACCGGCAGTGCGCCTGACGCCGTCTTCGCAGCGCTCGAACATCTCGAGGGCGCCAAAGGGCGGCTGGAGCGAGTCGGCGAATTTAACGGCGCGCCTGTTTTCGTCGACTACGCGCACAAGCCGGATGCGCTGGCGAAGGCGCTGCAGGCGCTGCGGCCTTACGCGAAGCGCAAGCTCGTCGTTATCTTCGGCGCGGGCGGCGACCGCGACGCCGGCAAGCGGCCGATCATGGGTTCGATCGCGGCGGAAAATGCCGATCAGGTCATCGTCACCGACGACAATCCGCGCAGCGAAGATCCCAAAGCGATCCGCGCCGCCATTCTGGCGGCAGCCAAGGGCGCGACCGAGATCGGCGACCGCGCTGAGGCGATCAGGCAGGGCATCGCCGCGCTGCAGCCCGGCGATGCGCTCCTGATCGCCGGCAAGGGACACGAGACCGGGCAGATCGTCGGCGACAAGGTGCTGCCGTTCAGCGATCACGAGGCGGTGGCAGCCGCGCTGGCAACGAGGGTTAAATGAGCGCGACACCATTATGGACAATTGCCGAAGTCGCGCGCGCGCTCGTCCTCTCGGGTGAATACCCGGACACGCCGATCGATTTCGTCACGCAGGACAGCCGGCTGGTGAAGCCGGGCAGCTTGTTCGTGGCGCTCAGCGGTACGCCGAGCGGCGGCTTCATCTCGAGCTTCGCCAGCGCGCGCGACGGCTGGGAATTCGCCGACAAAGCGGGAGCGGCCGGCGCGGTGGCAATGATCGTTCCGCATCGAATTGCCGGCGTCAGCGTTCCACAATTGGTGGTGAAGGACACGCTGATCGATGGCCTGTGGGGCCTGGCGCGCGCCGCGCGTGCCCGGTTCAAAGGCCCGGTAATCGGGCTCACCGGCAGCGCCGGCAAGACCAGCACCAAGGAATTCCTCGCCGCCTATCCAAATGCCTATGCCAGTCCGAGCAGCTTCAACAATTTCTGGGGCGTGCCGCTGACGCTGTGCAATGCCAGCCCCAATGCCAGCGTGTGGGTCGTCGAGATGGGGATGAATCAGACCGGCGAGATCGCGCGGCTCAGCGAGTTGACGAAGCCAACGGTCGCGCTGGTCGTCAACGTGCAGCCGGTGCATCTGGAAAAGCTCGGCAGCCTGGAAGCGATCCGCCGCGAGAAGGTGAGCATCGCGCAGGGTCTGCCAACGGATGGCGTGCTGGTGCTGCCCGACGATGTCGCGGCGCCGGAATGGAACGGCAAGGTCGTCCGCTTCGGCGAAGCGTCCGAGGTGCGCGAACTGAAGCATACGGCCGACGGTGAAAGCTGGAACGTCGCCGTGCAGGTGAACGGCAAGCCGATCGAATTCGGCCTGACGCCCGGCGCCCCGCATCGTCTGCAGAACGCGCTGGCCGCGTTGGCCTCGATCTACGCCGCCGGGCTCGATCCCGCGGCGCTCGCCAAAGAACTCAACCATGTCGGCATCATGACCGGCCGCGGCGTCGAGCAGGCGGCGGGCGGCATCACGGTGATCGATGACAGTTTCAACGGCAACCCGGCCAGCATGGTGGCCGCGCTCGGCAGCCTGAAGGCGCGGCCGGTGAAATCCGGCCGGCGTATCGCCATTCTCGGCGACATGCTGGAACTGGGCACTGACGCGCCCGCCTATCACGAGAAGCTTGCGCAAGACCTGTCTGGTATTGACGGCGTCTACTGCGTCGGCCCGCTGATGCGGCATTTATATAATCTCGTTCCCGCCGAGCGGGCGCTCGGCTGGCACGATGACCCGGCGACGCTCGATCCCCGGAAAATCGCCGCATTGCTGCGGGACGGGGACGTGGTGGTGGTCAAGGGCAGCAAAAAGATGTTCTGGGTGAACAAGTTTGTGCCCCGCCTGCTGGTTGCCCTGCAGGCAAAGGCGTAGACTGCCAGCACCCGGCGGCCGGCTTTCTCCGCGAGGCGTGATTCGTCAATACCCCAGCCATGACCAAGATTTGCTTGGTTTGAGGATGAAAACGATTATCAAGTCGTTGCCAAAGCGCTTACCGCCAAAGACGGCGCAACCAAGCCGCGTGATAGGGCCTTTTGAATGTTTTACTGGCTGATCGAGCTTTCCAACACCGTTCCCGGTTTTGGCATCTTCCGCGGCGTCTTCAACGTGTTTCGCTACATCACTTTCCGCACCGGCGGGGCGATGGTGACCGGCGCGCTGTTCGTGTTCCTGTTCGGACCCTGGATCATCGACCATCTGCGCCTCAGGCAAGGCAAGGGCCAGCCGATTCGCACCGACGGCCCGGCATCGCATCTGATCTCCAAGAAGGGCACGCCGACGATGGGCGGGCTGATGATCCTCTCCGGCCTCGTCGTCTCGACGCTGCTGTGGGCCAACCCGCTCAATCCCTATGTCTGGATCGTGCTGGCGGTGACGCTCGGCTTCGGCTTTGTCGGATTCTACGACGACTATTTGAAGGTGACCAAGCAAAGCCACAGCGGCTTCGCCGGCAAACTGCGGCTTTTGATCGAAGGAATCATCGCGCTCGCCGCCTGCTACGCGCTGGTGCGGCTCGGCCGCGACGTGACATCGACCTCGCTGGCGATTCCCTTCCTGAAGGACGTGGTGCTCAATTTCGGCTGGTTCTTCGTGATCTTCGGCGCCTTCGTCATCGTCGGCGCCGGCAATGCGGTGAACCTGACTGACGGCCTTGACGGCCTCGCCATCGTGCCAGTCATGATCGCCGCCGCCAGCTTCGGCATGATCTCGTACCTGACCGGCAACGCAGTGTTCTCCGACTACCTGCAGATCCGTTATGTCGCCGGCACCGGCGAGCTCGCGGTGCTCTGCGGCGCGGTGCTCGGCGCCGGCCTTGGCTTCCTCTGGTTCAACGCGCCGCCGGCCTCGATCTTCATGGGAGACACCGGCTCGCTGGCGCTCGGCGGAATGCTGGGGGCGACGGCGGTGGCGGTCAAGCACGAGATCGTGCTCGCCGTGATCGGCGGCCTGTTCGTGCTGGAGGCTGTCTCCGTGATCGTCCAGGTGACCTCGTTCAAGCTGACCGGCAAGCGCGTGTTTAGGATGGCGCCGCTGCACCATCATTTCGAGCAGAAGGGCTGGACCGAGCCGCAGATCGTGATCCGGTTCTGGATCATCTCGGTGATGCTGGCGCTGGCCGGCCTTTCCACGCTGAAGCTGCGGTGAGCCGAGCGCTATGATCCCCGTCACCTCATTCGCCGGCAAGACGGTCGCCGTGTTCGGCCTCGGCGGTTCCGGCCTTGCAAGCTGCCACGCGCTGAAGGCCGGCGGAGCTGAGGTGATCGCGGCGGACGACAACGCCGACAATGTCGCCAAGGCCGCGCAAGCGGGCTTCACCACGGCCGATCTGCGCAACGTTTCGTGGACGAATTTCTCCGCGCTGATCCTCACGCCCGGCGCGCCGCTGACCCATCCGGCGCCGCATTGGTCGGTGCTGATGGCCCGCCGGGCCGGCTGCGAGGTGATCGGCGATATCGAGTTGTTCTGCCGCGAGCGCCGCCGCCACGCACCGGACGCGCCATTCGTCGCGATCACCGGCACCAACGGCAAGTCGACCACCACGGCCCTGATCGCACATCTGATGAAGGTTGCCGGCTACGACACCCAGATGGGCGGCAATATCGGCACCGCGATCCTCTCGCTGGAGCCGCCGCGCATGGGCCGCGTGCATGTGGTGGAGATGTCGTCCTACCAGATCGACCTCGCCCCGTCGCTCGATCCGTCGGTCGGCATTCTCCTCAACGTCAGCGAGGACCATATCGACCGTCACGGCACGCTGGAAAACTACGCCGCGGTGAAGGCCCGGCTGGTCGCCGGCGTGCAGCCGCAGGGCACGTCGATTGTCGGCGTCGATGACGGCTGGTGCCGCAACATCGCCGACCAGCTCGATCAGGCCGGCAAACGGGTGGTTCGAATATCGGTGAAAAACCCGCTGCCCGACGGCGTCTATGTCGAGCGCGAGACCATCCTGCAAGCCTCCGGTGGCGCGCGCCGCGAAATCGCACGGTTAGGGGGCATCGGTTCGCTGCGCGGCCTGCACAATGCACAGAACGCCGCCTGCGCCGCGGCCTGTGCGCTGGCGATGGGCATCTCGATCGACACGCTGCAGAACGGCTTGCGCAGCTTTCCAGGGCTCGCGCACCGCATGGAGCAGGTCGGCCGCCGCGGCAACGTGCTGTTCGTCAACGACTCCAAGGGCACCAATGCGGACGCCGCCGCGCACGCGCTGTCGTCCTTTGCCGACATCTTCTGGATCGCCGGCGGCAAGCCGAAGCAGGGCGGCATCACGGGCCTTACCGAATATTTCCCGCGCATCCGAAAGGCCTATTTGATCGGCGAGGCCGCGCAGGAATTTGCCGGCACGCTCGGCGAGCGCGTGCCGCACGAGATTTCCGAAACGCTCGATGTGGCCGTCGCCAACGCCGCGCGCGATGCGGAAGCGTCAGGGACTGTCGATCCCGTGGTCCTGCTGTCGCCCGCCTGCGCCTCGTTCGACCAGTACCGCAATTTCGAAATCCGCGGCGCGGCATTCCGCGATCTGGTGACGGCGATGCCGGGCGTCAAGCCGGTGGTGTGAGATTATCGTGTCGCGGGACACGTTGCGGCATGTAATGCCGCTACGCTGAGCCGGGACCTGCGGCGACATGGGTCCGGGCCTGGCAGCGCATCGCTCCGCACTGCGCTGCATCCGGGGCACAGTTCGCTGTAGCATGGTCGGTCCGGCCCATTCGAAGGCGACGTAAATGGCAATTTCTGCTTCTTCGTCTCGCGGCTTCGTGGTTACGGTCCTTTCGACGGTCTGCGCGCTTTCTGCCGTCGCGCATGCGACGTCCCCGGACCGGGTGTCCCTCAGCGAATCGATTATTAGCTGGAGCACCGTCAAATACGCGACCTCTGCAGAGAACGGATTCATCGACGGATCACTCGACAAGAACACCATCGTCGATCGCACGTTCAAGACCCACGTGCTTGAGAACCGTTATCTGAAGGTGACGCTCGTTCCCGAATTCGGCGGGCGCATCCTCTCCATCATCTACAAGCCGACCGGCCATGAACAGCTCTATCGTACGGAAGTCGGCGTGCCCTACGGCATGAAGGCCGGCAATTTTTATTACGACTGGCTGATGGTGTATGGCGGCATCTTCCCGACGTTCCCGGATCCCGAGCACGGCAAGGCATGGCTGAAGCCTTGGGATTTCAGGGTAGTGAAGGAGAACGCTGGCGAAGTGACGGTGTCGATGTCGCTCAAGGATGATTTCGCGTATTCCGCGGCACCAAAACAATTTCTCAAGGGTTCGACGGGTATCGAAGCGACCTACTTTATCAGCCTGAAAGCCGGTCGGGCCGCGCTTGACACCCGCGTGGTACTGAGAAATCCGCAAGACAAGAGCGTCGACTACGAGTACTGGACATGCACGACGTTGGCGCCAGGATCGGACCCGACCAATCCTAAAACGACCGGCGGCGCCGAGATCATCGCACCGATCGCGGCCTACACCACGCCTGCTTGGTCGCGCAACCTGTCTGAAGGCGATGAGAGCATAGGCTCAGGCAAGAGCCGTTTCGAGAAATTGCGTCACTTCAAGAACTGGCCGACGATGGGTATCGCGTACGCGGCGCCCGATATGCAGGGCGGTAACTTCTGGGGCGTGATCAACCACGACAACGAAGAGGGGATCATCCGCATCGCGGACAATAAGGTCACGCGCGGGCTAAAGATGTGGACATGGGGCTTCCCTTCATTCATGAACGAAACCGACGCGCGCAAGGACCCGAATGAAGCCAGGCCTTACGTCGAATTATGGGCGGGCGTATCGGACCAGTTTTTCCACCGCGCCAGGCTTCCGGCGCGGGGCGAGCTGTCTGTTACGGAGACCTACAGCCCGACCGTCGGCATGAGCAGCGTGACGCATGCGAATGAGAATATCCTGATCAATTTCTCGGCTACCACGTCTGCCGCCAATCTTCAGTTCTTCAGCATCGAGCCGACGGGGCCGTTGCGCGTAACGTTGAAACGCGGCGAGGCGATACTGTTCAACGACGCCGTGGAGGCCGACCCGAAGAACGGAAACCGTCTTTCCAAGGCGATTCCCGCCGGCGGCAGCGGCGAACAAGTGCGGCTGACGGTCACGACCATAGACGGGCGAGAGCTGATCGCGGCCGAGACGAGGGTAAAGTAAATTATTGCGAGGCGGATGATTTAGCGGGCGAAGCGTCGGCTTGGCTCGCGCCCGACTGGCTTAGTTTGGCGGCTCGTGCTAAACTTTTTGCCATGGAAACCGCGCTGACCAGAGACCTTCCGAAGGACTTTTTGTCTGATCTGGAGAGGAAGTTTTTCTGGTGGGAGCCGGTTGGTTCGCAGCCTCGGTCGGCAACCAGAATTCTGGCCCAGGCGATGAGTATGCCAGGTTTCGAAGAGGTGAGGCGATTGGAGCAAATGCTGGGCTGCGATCAACTTGCCGACATCATGCTTCGTGCAGAGCCAGGGTGGATCGATGAGCGGTCATGGGAGTTTTGGCGTGGTCGCCTGATGCGGACAACCGGCCGCCCGATACCCGACGCTGCTCCGGTGAGATCGTTCGATGCCGGATCCGTTTGAACCCCGCATCGAAATCCTCCCGCCGGCCCAGAAGGAGATCTGGCCTCAATTGGCCTCGGCACCCAATCTATCGTTTGTGTTGTCGGCGGCACTGCCGTTGCGCTCCACCTAGGCCATCGGGTTTCGGTCGATTTTGATTTCTTCAGGGCAGAGCCGCTGCACAAGGCGGACATCGAGACAAGCTTTCAATTCGTTCAGAATGCGAGAACTATTCAGGAGGACGAGAACACGCTCGTCATGAGTGTGCCGATGCCGTCTGGCCCGGGGAAAGTATCCTTCTTTGGGGGACTCGCGCTGGATAGGATCAACGACCCGGTTCGCACCAAGGATCGGGTGCTGCTGGTTGCTTCTCTTGAAGAGCTGCTCGCCACCAAGCTGAAGGCGATTCTGGATCGCGCGGAGGCCAAGGATTATCGCGACATCTCCGCAATGCTTTCAGCGGGCGTGTCGCTGGAGAAGGCGTTGGGGGCGTTCGCGGTCAACTACCGAAGAGACCCCACACTTCCCCCAAGGCCATGGGGTTCTTCAAGGACGGCGATTTGCCGTCCCTTCCAAAAGCCGACCAGGATCTCCTGCGCGCGGCGCGAGATCGGGTTCCAGCGTCCCCGAGGTGTTTCTGTTGAAGGGAATGCTTCCCGCAGGGTGAAGTCCATGCGTAGATAGGATGGGCTCCACTTCGCTCCACGTATCCCGCGTAGCATTGCCCGATCTCTCAAAAGTTACCCCTCCCATTAACCCCCCATAAACCATCCTGCGCCACCAATGGGCGTTACCTCTGCCATTTTGGGGACGTCCATGCTCCACCGTGACCAACGCACGCCGTTTTCGGACTGGTGGTGGACCGTGGACAAGCTGCTGCTCGGCGCGATCATGGCGCTGATGCTGGGCGGCGTCATCCTGTCCTTGGCGGCGAGCCCGCCGGTCGCGACGCGGATCGGGCTTGATCCGTTCCACTTCTTCAGCCGGCACATGCTGTTCCTGCTGCCGTCGATCCTGGTGCTGATCGGGGTATCGTTCCTGTCGCCGCAGCAAATCCGCCGCCTGGCGCTGCTGGTTTTCATCGCTAGCGTCATCCTGATCGTGGCGACGCTGGCCTTCGGCGCGGAGGTGAAGGGCTCGCGGCGCTGGATCACGCTGCTCGGCGTCAACATCCAGGCTTCCGAATCCGCAAAGCCTGCTTTCGTCGTGATGGCGGCGTGGCTGTTTGCGGAATCGACCAGGCGGCCGGAAATGCCGGCGACCTCGATGGCGCTGGCGCTGCTCCTGATGCTGGTCTCGCTGTTGGTGATGGAGCCGGATTTCGGCCAGACCATGCTGATCCTGACGGTGTGGGGGGCGCTGTTCTTCATCGCGGGAATGCGGATGGTCTGGGTGGCGGGCCTCGCCGGCGCGGCGGCGGCCGGATTGTTCAGTGCCTATCTGTTTGTTCCTCATGTCGCGGGCCGTATCAAGCGCTTCATGAATCCGGCCTCCGGCGACACTTTCCAGGTCGACATGGCGATGGAAGCGTTCTGGAACGGCGGCTGGTTCGGCCTTGGCCCCGGCGAAGGAATTGCAAAACGCAGCCTGCCGGACAGCCATACCGACTTCGTGTTCGCGGTCGCCGCGGAAGAATTCGGCATCATCCTGTGCCTGGCGCTGGTCGCGCTGTTCGCCTTCATCGTGCTGCGCACGCTGACGCGCGCCTATGCCAGCGAGGACATGTTCGCGCGCTTCGCGGCCTCGGGGCTCGCGATCCTGTTCGGCGTGCAGGCCGCGATCAACATGGCGGTCAATTTGCAACTGATCCCCGCCAAGGGCATGACGCTGCCGTTCATCTCCTACGGCGGCTCGTCGATCATCTCGCTGGCCTACGGCGTCGGCATGATGCTGGCGCTGACGCGGCAACGCCCGCGCACCGAGGTAGAATCGATGAACGAGGCGGTTGTCGCGCGCGGGTACGCTTGACGTAGCCGCACTTCGCGGAAAAGCGCCTGTGGGGCGTGACTGGCGCGGCGTTGTCGGCTATCTGAAATCATGGACAACGCGCCTCTCATTCTGCTGGCCGCCGGTGGCACTGGCGGTCATTTGTTTCCCGCCGAAGCGCTTGGCGTCGAGCTGATCAAGCGCGGCCTGCGCGTGCGGCTGGCGACCGATGCCCGCGCGCTGCGCTACAGTGGTCTCTTCACCAGGGACAATATCGACGTGGTGCCGAGCGAAACCGTGCGCGGGCGCAATCCGTTGTCGCTGGCGCGCACCGTCATCACGCTCGGCTATGGAACGGGTATCGCGATCAATCTGGTGCGGCGGCTGAAGCCGGCGGCCGTGGTCGGGTTCGGCGGCTATCCGACGCTGCCGCCGCTGATCGCGGCAAGGCTGCTCGGCGTGCCCAGCGTCATTCATGATGCCAACGCCGTGCTCGGCCGGGCCAACCGTTTTCTCGCCGGCCGCGTCAATGCGATCGCGACCTCGCTGCCGGGCGTGCTTGATCGCGATCCCGCGCTGGCGGGGAAGGCGACGACGGTCGGCACGCCGATGCGGCCCGCGATCCTCGCTGCGGCCGCGACGCCCTTTGCTTCGCCGGAACCGAAGGGGCCGCTGCGCTTGCTCGTGGTTGGCGGCAGCCAGGGCGCGCGGGTGATGAGCGACATCGTGCCGCCAGCCCTCGAACGGCTCGAGCCGGTGCTGTGGAGCCGGCTGGTCGTGACGCAGCAGGTGCGCGAGGAGGATATGGCCAGGGTCCGCGCGATCTACGACCGGCTCAAGATCAAGGCCGAGCTTGCGCCGTTTTTCGCCGACCTGCCGGCGCGGCTGGCGTCCAGCCATCTGGTGGTCTCGCGCTCCGGCGCCGGCACGGTGGCGGAACTCGCCGCGATCGGCCGAGCCTCGATCCTGGTGCCGCTGCCCGGCGCGATCGATCAGGACCAGTTCGCCAATGCCGGCGTGCTGGCGAAGGTGAACGGCGCCTTGCGCATCCCGCAAGGCGAGTTCACGCCGGACCGGCTGGCGGCGGAAATTTCCACCTTTGCCGCCGAACCGGCGCGGCTAACCGCCATGGCGGAGGCTGCCCGCCAGGTCGGCCGGCTCGACGCCGCCGAGCGGCTGGCCGATCTGGTGATGAAAACGGCCGGAATTTGACGCTCCCGGCGGCTGAAAAAGCGCTTGTCATGCCCCGCGAAAGCGGGGCATCCAGTACGCCGCGGCGCCTGATTTGAGCCTTGGCTTCGCGGAAGACTGGATCGCTCCGCCCGCAAGGCGGGCGATGACAAGGAACCATCCATGAGACTGCCGCGCGAGATCGGACCCATTCACTTCGTCGGGATCGGCGGCATCGGTATGAGCGGCATCGCCGAGGTGCTGGTCAATCTCGGCTACACCGTGCAGGGCTCGGACGCCTCGGAAAGCGGCAATGTCGCACGTCTCCGGGACAAGGGCGTCAAGGTCTCGGTCGGCCACAAGGCCGAAAATGTCGACGGCGCCGACGTCGTCGTGGTCTCGACCGCGATCAAGCGCGACAATCCGGAACTGATGGCCGCCCGCGCCCAGCGCATCCCGGTGGTGCGCCGCGCCGAAATGCTGGCCGAGCTGATGCGGCTGAAAAGCTGCATCGCGATCGCCGGCACCCATGGCAAGACCACGACGACGACGATGGTGGCGACATTGCTCGATGCGGGCGGGCTCGATCCCACCGTGATCAATGGCGGCATCATCAACGCCTATGGCTCCAACGCGCGGCTCGGGGCCGGCGACTGGATGGTGGTGGAAGCCGACGAGAGCGACGGCACCTTCTTGAAGCTGCCGTCCGATGTCGTGATCGTCACCAACATCGATCCTGAACACCTCGACCACTTCAAGACCTTCGAGGCGATCCAGGACGCCTTCCGCAATTTCGTCGAGAACGTTCCGTTCTACGGCTTTGCCGTGATGTGCACCGATCATCCCGTGGTGCAGACGCTGGTCGGCAAGATCGAGGATCGGCGCATCGTCACCTATGGCGAAAATCCGCAGGCCGATGCAAGGCTCGTCGACTTGACGCCGATGGGTAGCGGGTCGAAATTCAAGGTCGTCTTCCGCAACCGCAAGACCGACGCCACGCACGAGATATCGGATATCGTGCTGCCGATGCCCGGCCGGCACAATGCGTTGAACGCGACGGCGGCGATTGCGGTGGCGCATGAACTCGGCATGTCCGACGACGCGATCCGCAACGCGATCGCCGGTTTCGGCGGCGTCAAGCGGCGCTTCACCCGGACCGGCGAGTGGAAAGGCGTCACCGTGATCGACGATTACGGTCATCACCCGGTGGAGATCGCGGCCGTTCTTAAAGCGGCGCGTGAATCCACCAACGGCAAGATCATCGCCGTGGTGCAGCCGCACCGCTATACCCGCCTGCAGTCGCTGTTCGAGGAATTCTGCACCTGCTTCAACGACGCCGATGCGGTCATCGTCGCCGAAGTCTATCCGGCCGGCGAGGCGCCGATCGAGGGCATCGACCGCGACCATTTCGTCAGCGGCCTGCGCGCCCATGGCCATCGCGAGGTGATCCCGCTTCCGGGTTCGGCGGAGCTGGCGAAGATCGTCCATGGCGTCGCCGGCTCGGGCGATCTCGTCGTCTGCTTAGGGGCCGGCAACATCACGCAGTGGGCCTATGCGTTGCCCGGTGAATTGAAGGCGTTGGATTAGCCGTGGCCTTCCCCGACCTCACCTCCGAACTCAAAGCCGCAATGCCGGAATTGCGGGGGCGGCTCTTGGCCAACCAGTCGCTGGCTGAGTTGACCTGGTTTCGCGTCGGCGGGCCGGCGCAGGTGCTGTTCACGCCGGCGGATGAGGACGATCTCGCCTATTTCTTAAAGCATCTTCCGAAGGAGTTGCCGGTCTATGTGGTCGGCGTCGGCTCCAATTTGATCGTGCGCGACGGCGGCATGCCGGGCGTGGTGATCCGTCTGGCGCCGCGGGCGTTTGGCGAGACGTCTGCTTCAGGAAACGTCGTCAGCGCCGGCGCAGCCGCGCTCGACAAGCGGGTCGCAGAGATCGCGGCTGCGGCCGGCATCGGCGGCATGGAATTCTTCTTCGGTATTCCCGGCACCATCGGCGGCGCGCTGCGGATGAATGCCGGCGCCAATGGCGGGGAGACCAAGGACGTGCTGGTCGAAGCGGTCGGCATCGGCCGCGACGGCACCAGGCATGTCTTTGACAATGCCGCCATGAAGTTCGTCTACCGCAACAGCGGCATCGATCCCTCTGTTATCTTCACGTCGGCGCGGCTTCGCGGTGCGGCGGCTGACGCCGAAGCCATTCGCGCGCGAATGACCGAAGTGCAGAATCACCGTGAAACCGCTCAGCCGATTCGTGAAAAGACGGGCGGCTCGACCTTCAAGAATCCACCCGGCAACAGCGCCTGGAAACTGATCGACGCCGCCGGCTGCCGGGGCTTGCGTGTCGGCGGAGCGCAGGTCTCGGAAATGCACTGCAATTTCCTCATCAACACCGGCAGCGCCACGGGCCATGATATTGAAACGCTGGGCGAAACCGTGCGCGAGCGAGTTAAAGCGAATTCTGGCATAGAGCTGCATTGGGAAATCAAGCGGATCGGAATTCCGGTCTAGTCGTCATTCCGGGGCGCGCGTAGCGCGAACCCGGAATCTCGAGGTTACATGGCGAAAGAGATTCCGGGTTCGATGCTTCGCATCGCCCCGGAATGACAGATGGGAACGAGTATGCGAACGACCATTCTCTTCGGCGGCACCAACAAGGAGCGCCTGGTCTCGGTGGCAACCGCGCAGGCGCTGCATCGGGCCCTTCCCGAAGCCGATCTCTGGTTCTGGTCGGTGGCGGACATGGTCCACGAGGTCGGCTCGAGACTGCTGCTCGAGCACCAGCGTCCGTTCGAGAATGAATTCCAGCCGGGTAACCGCGGCGTCGCGCTGGAGGCGGCGCTCGACAAGGCCAAGGCCGACCACCGCGTGCTGGTGCTGGGTCTTCATGGCGGCCGGGCCGAGAATGGCGAATTGCAGGCGATGTGCGAACTGCGCGGGATTGCCTTTACCGGGTCCGGCTCCGCGTCGTCGAATCTCGCCTTCGACAAGATGGCAGCCAAGCGCTTTGCGGCGATTTCCGGTGTCCCGGCGCCGGCCGCGGTTGCCTTGGAAGATCTCGATGCGGCGTTTGCCGAATACGGCCGGCTGATCGCAAAGCCGGCGCGCGACGGGTCGAGCTATGGCCTGATCTTCGTCAACGCCAAGCAGGATCTGGTCGCGGTGCGCAACGCTGCGAAGACCGAGGAATATGTCATCGAGCCGTTCATCGCGGGCATCGAAGCCACCTGCGGCGTGCTGGAGCAATCGGATGGCACGCTGATCTCGCTGCCGCCGGTCGAGATCGTCCCCGGAGAGGGCACCTTCGACTACGCGGCCAAATATCTGCTCAAATCGACGCAGGAGATCTGCCCCGGGCGCTTTTCCCCCGAGATCACCGCGCAACTGAAGGATCAGGCGCTGCGGGCGCACAAGGCGCTGTCCTGCACCGGCTATTCCCGGACCGACTTCATCGTCGCGGCCAAGGGGCCGGTCTACCTGGAAACCAATACATTGCCGGGACTGACGGCGGCCTCGCTTTATCCCAAGGCGCTGAAGGCGCAGGGGATCGAATTTCCGGACTTTCTGCGCGACCAGATCACCCTGGCGGAGCGGCGGGCCCGGGAACGGGCCTGACCGGCTGCCCAGATCGTTAACCGGGGAAACCCGCCCCGGCCCCTAAAATTGTTTCAAAATCCTAACAGTTATCCGGCAAATCCCTCAAAAGACGTATCAAATCTCACCGCCAGGCCGGCGGTTTTACACTTTGTTTACCAGTAAGTCCGAAGGTTAACGCTGGCGGCGCATGTGGCGCTTGGCTGCCGGGGTGTGCGTTTTCAGCACGTGGGTCCGGCCGAGCCGAGACGTCATCTGAGCCGGAACTCGCAAAAAACGCTTGCGGGAACAACACTTGGACAGGCTCGTGCAATGGATGGTGCAGGACGCTCCGCCCGGTCGATGAGACCGCAGGAGCCCCAGGCTGACCTGAAGGCCGCCGCTATTGGAGCGGCGGTGCTGCTGCGCGAGCGGATGGGCCGTCGTGCGCCCGCCCCGAAAAGACCGATGATCGACCGCGAACCGTCGAATCGGGTGGTCCGGCTGGTCGAACGCTATCTGCCGAATCGCCTCGGCGTCGCCCTGACCGTGCTGATGCTGCTCGGCAGCGCCGGGCTTGGCATCGTCAAGGGCGGACACGTCGACGAATTCATGGTCGGCCTCAGCGATACGCGCAACGCGCTGGCCAACTCCGCCGGCTTCCGCATCACCGAGGTCGCCATCAACGGCCGCAGACAACTGAGCCAGGACGAGGTGCTTGCGATCGGCGGCGTCAACGGCCGCTCCTCGCTGCTGTTTCTCGACGCCACCGTCCTCCGCGACAAGCTGAAGGCCAATCCCTGGATCGCGGACGCGACCATCCTGAAGCTGTATCCCGGCCGGCTGCAGATCGACATCGTCGAGCGCACCGCGTTCGCGCTGTGGCAGCAGGACGGCCGTCTTGCCGTGATCGCCGAGGATGGCGCGGTGCTGGAGCCCTTTGTGGCGCGACGATTCGTGTCGCTGCCGCTGGTGGTGGGGAAGGGCGCCGACGTCAAGGCGCGCGATTTCCTCGCGCTGCTCGATCGCTATCCGCAGGTCCGCTCCGTCACCAAGGCGGCGATCCTGGTCGGCGAACGGCGCTGGAATTTGCGCCTGAAGGACGGTCTCGACATCCGCCTGCCGGAGAATGACGTTGGCAATGCGCTGGCGGTGCTGAGCAAGCTCGACAAGGAGGACCGCTTGTTCTCGCGCGACATCACCGCCGTCGACCTGCGCCTGCCGGACCGCCTGACGGTGCAGTTGTCGGAGGAGGCCGCCAAGGCCCGCGAAGAGCTGTTCAAGGACAAGAAGCCGAAGAAGAAGCCGGGTGATTCCGCATGACCGGCCTTGACCGCAACCAGACCCCGAAGACGCGGCCCGTCGACCACAAGCGCACGGCGATGGTCGCCTCGCTCGATATCGGCACCAGCAAGATCGCCTGCATGATTGCGCGGCTGCGGCCGTCGCCGCCGAGCGAGGCGCTGCGCGGCCGCACCCATGCGGTGGAATTGATCGGCTACAGCCAGATCCAGTCGCGCGGCGTCAAGGCCGGCGCGGTGGTCGACCTCGCCGAATGCGAGCAGGCGGTGCGCCAGGCCGTAGCGCTGGCCGAGCGCATGGCCAAGGTCCGCGTTGAGTCGGTATTGCTGTCGGTTTCTGGCGGCCGGCTGCAGGGGCAGCTCGTCGAGGCCGCCGCCGATATCAGGGGCGGCGCGGTCACCGCCGACGATGTCACGCGGGTGACCTCCACCGGCATGCGCCACGCCACCGGTGAAGGGCGCACGGTGCTGCACGCGCTGCCGGTCGGCTATGCGCTCGACGGCGTCAAGGGCATCCGCGATCCCCGCGGCATGCTTGCGCGCCAGTTCGGCGTCGACATGCAGGTGGTGACGGCGGATGCGACCGTTGCCCGCAACCTGATGCTGGTGGTCGAACGCTGTCATCTCAACGTCGAGGCCATGGCCGCGAGTCCTTATGTCGCAGGCCTGTCCGTGCTGACGGATGACGAGGCTGATCTTGGCGCTGCCGTGGTCGAAATGGGGGCGGGGTCGACCACGATCGCGACCTATTCGGGTGGGCGTTTCGTGCATGCGAGCGGATTTGCGCTTGGCGGCCAGCACGTCACGATGGACCTTGCCCGTGGCGTCGGCGCGTGCATTGCTGATGCTGAGCGAATCAAGACGTTATATGGCACCGTGCTGACCGGCGGGTCCGACACGCGCGAACTGATGTCTGTACCGGCTGCGGGCGAGGAACACGACGCCCCGCAGATCGTCTCGCGCGCCACGATTGCCAATATCGTCCGGCATCGCGCCGAGGAGATTTTTGAAATGGTCCGGGACCGGCTCGCGGATTCCCCCTTTGCGGCAGAGCCGAGGGCGCGGGTTGTGTTGAGCGGCGGGGCGTCGCAGCTCACCGGCACCGTGGAGCTCGCCACCCGTATTCTCAACCGGCCGGTTAGGATCGGCCGCCCGCTCGGCTTCGGCCGGCTGCCGAGTGAGGCCAAGAGCGCCTCGTTCGCGGTGCCGACCGGCCTCCTGGTCTATCCGCAATACGCACATCTTGAACACGTCGAACCGCGGCATACGCGGCAACTCAAGACAGGGACAGACGGCTATTTTGGAAGGGTCGGACGATGGCTTCGCGAGGGCTTCTGATGACCGATCTCAGCACCAAACGACATTCACCAAATCCCGCGGCCGCCGGCCCGGGCGAACCAACGCGCGCGTCGTAATCGAGAGGCAACCATGGCACTCAATCTGACACCCCCTGACATCAGCGAGCTGAAACCGCGGATTACCGTCTTCGGCGTCGGTGGCGCAGGCGGCAACGCCGTCAACAACATGATCACCGCCGGGTTGCAGGGGGTCGACTTCGTCGTCGCCAATACCGACGCGCAGGCGCTGACGATGTCGAAGGCGCAGCGCATCGTGCAGATGGGCACCCAGGTGACGCAGGGCCTCGGCGCGGGGTCCCAGCCTGATGTCGGCGCGGCGGCGGCCCAGGAAGTCCTCGACGAGCTTCGCGACCATCTCACCGGCGCCAACATGGTGTTCGTCACTGCCGGCATGGGCGGCGGCACCGGCACCGGCGCCGCCCCCGTGATCGCCAAGACCGCGCGCGACATGGGCATCCTCACCGTCGGCGTCGTGACCAAGCCGTTCCACTTCGAAGGCGCGCGCCGCATGCGCACGGCGGAGGCCGGCATTGCCGAGCTGCACAAGGTGGTCGACACGCTCCTGATCATCCCGAACCAGAACCTGTTCCGGGTCGCCAACGAGAAGACTACCTTTGCCGACGCCTTCGCGATGGCCGACCAGGTGCTCTATTCGGGCGTTGCCTGCATCACCGACCTGATGGTGAAGGAAGGCCTGATCAACCTCGACTTCGCCGACGTAAGGGCGGTGATGAGGGAAATGGGCAAGGCGATGATGGGCACCGGCGAGGCGACCGGCGAGAAGCGCGCGCTAACCGCCGCGGAAGCTGCCATCGCCAACCCGCTGATCGACGATTCGTCGATGAAAGGGGCGCGCGGCCTCCTGATCTCCATTACGGGCGGCAAGGACCTGACGCTGTTCGAGGTCGACGAAGCCGCCACGCGGATTCGCGAGGAAGTCGACCAGGACGCCAACATCATCGTCGGCGCCACCTTCGACGAATCGCTCGACGGCATCATCCGCGTCTCCGTCGTCGCCACCGGCATTGACCAGTCGCAGATCGCGCGCAACCAGACTGCGCCGGCGGTGACCACCCCGACCGCCCCGGTCGCGACCCCCACCTCCGCGCCGGACTCGCGTCTGGCCGAGCTGACCGCCCGCCTGCGCGCCGACAATGCGCGCCTGGCCGAGCGCGTCCAGAAGCTCGATCCTGCGACTGCGCCGCTGGCTATCGCTCCGGCCCCCGCGCCGGCTGCTGCCGTCGCTCCGGCGCAGCGTTCGTCCAACAATGTCGAGCGCGCGGCGCTGGCCGCGATCGCCGCGGCCGTCGAGCCGCCCGCGCCGGCACCGATTCAGCCGGCGTCCTACGGCGACGTCACGGTGCGGCCGATCGCGCAGAAGCCGACTCTATTCCCGGATAAGGAACCGGCACGCGTTGAACAGGAGCCGCCGACCCCCGAGACTTTCATCCCGCAGGCGGCCGAACGTCCGGTCCGCGCACCGCGGATGCCGAAGTTCGAGGAACTCCCGATGCCCGCCCAGGCCGAGATCCGGCAGGCCCGCGGCGAACCTGAGGAAGAGCACCCGCAGAAGTCCAAGCTGTCGCTGTTGCAGCGGCTGGCCAATGTCGGCCTCGGCCGCCGCGACGAAGAGAGCGAGCCGCCGATCGCAGCCCGCGCCTCCGGTCCGGCGATGGCTCCGCTGCCGCCGCTGCCTGAGCGCAAGCCGCAGCGGACCGTTGCTCAGCAGATGGCGAATCATGAGCCGGTATCGGAATACGCAAAACGCCCGGCACCGCAGGGTTTGGACGTCCATGGCCGCCCGGCACCTGTTGCGCCGGCGCCACAGGGTGACGACCATCTTGATATCCCGGCCTTCCTCAGGCGCCAGGCCAACTGAGGTTCTGTAACAATCAAGGCAGGCCAAAGGGCCTCGGCGGGATCGCCGGGGCCCTTCTCTTTGGCGCGTTGCCCTCCTTCGGATCAGCGCTCAACCAACTGATTCTAAATGATTAATTATTCATTTCGTGGTTGGATGACGCGACGGAAAGGGCACCCGGCCGCGCCGGAATTTGGTTAACGTCTGTCATCATTGCGGCAGAGATCGGGTAACAATCCGTAAACAAGCGTGAGTTGGCGCGCTTTGGGGCTGTGACTATGGTCTGCCGTGACTTGGGGATGCCTAGAACGCGAATCGGCGCTTTCCGCGCGGTTCCGGCCTCTGGGTGAAGTCGGGTAGTGGGCAGTTATCGATGAAATTCAGCCGGCAAACCACGCTTCGGTCGCACGCCACCGTAACGGGCGTTGGCGTTCATTCCGGTTTACCTGTCAGCCTGACCATCGGACCTGCACCTGTGAACGCAGGTCTTATTTTTGTCCGCACCGGTCTCGATGAAGCCGACCGGGAAGTTCCAGCCGTTGTCGCCTCCGTCACCGCCACCGATTTCCAGACCGTTCTTGGCGACCGCGAAGGCCCGCTGGTTTCCACCTCCGAACACATTCTCGCTGCGCTGCGCGGCATGGGTGTCGACAATGCCATCATCGAAGTCGACGGCCCCGAAGTTCCGATCATGGACGGCAGCGCGGCGGCCTTCGTCGCCGCCATCGATCAGGCCGGCATCGTCACCCAGTCGGCTTCCCGCCGTTTCATTCAGATCCTCAAGCCAGTGCAAGTCGCGCGCGGCGATAGCTTTGGTGAACTGCGTCCACATGCGAACGGGTTCCGCGTCGAAGTCGAGATCGACTTCACCACCCCGGCGATCGGCCGCCAGATCTATTCGCTCGATCTCAACCCCGAAAGCTTCCGCCGCGAAGTCGCCCGCGCCCGCACCTTCGGCTTCATGAGCGATACGGCACGTCTGTGGAGCGCCGGCTTCGCGCTCGGCGCGTCGTTCGAGAATTCGGTGGTCTTCGACGACGACCGTCTGCTCAACCCGGAAGGCCTGCGCTACAGCGACGAATGCGTCCGCCACAAGGTGCTCGACGCCATCGGCGATCTTACGCTGGCCGGCCTGCCGCTGCTTGGCGCCTACCGCTCGATTCGTCCCGGCCACAAGCTGAACCACGCCGTGCTGACCGCGCTGCTGGCTGATCGCAGTGCCTGGCGGGTGGTCGAGGCCGAGCCCACGCGTCGCCCGCGCGGCTATGTCGAGGCGGGTGTCGGCATGGTGGGCGGCCTTATCGCGCCCGCTTTTGGCCCGGACGTCTCCTGACCTCCGTCTCTTGTAAAACCATCGATTTTGAGCCGTTTTTCGGCCGCTTGGACGCATTTTCCGTAATAACCACAATCGCTAACGCCGCCGTTCCGTCGCCTTAATCCGGGCGAATTGGCTGCGTATTCGGTTGGTCGAGGACCATTTTTCGGCTAGAGAAGCCTGCGGTTGCACCATCGGGCACCACGGGCCTTGAAGAATTGGGCACCAACGCATTGGGCACGGGAAATATGACGTCCATGACGACGGTTCACGGACGGGCGGGCTCAATCATCAGTCGCATCACGGGGCGTCAGGTCACAGATTCCATGTCGGCACAGCGTATGACGCTTGAACCACGCAACTCATTCGGAGCGTCCGGCTTCGCCCGCGCCGCCCGGTCGCTGCGGCTGGCCGCCGGCCTGATCGTGCTCGCGATTCCCTTGAGCGGCTGCGGCACCGGCGCGCTCTGGGACAAGTTCACGCAAAAGGACGACACCTTCGTCGAGGAACCCGCGGACAAGCTCTACAATGAGGGCTTGTACCTGATGAACCAGCGCAAGGATAACAAGGCGGCCTCGAAGAAGTTCGAGGAGGTCGATCGCCAGCATCCTTACTCGGACTGGGCGCGCAAGTCGCTCTTGATGTCGGCTTATTCCTTCTACAACCAGGGCGACTACGACAGCTGCATCGGCGCGGCGACCCGTTACGTCACGCTGCATCCCGGCAGCCCGGACGCCGCTTACGCGCAGTACCTGATCGCCGCCTCGCATTACGACCAGATCCCGGACATCTCCCGCGACCAGGGCCGCACCGAAAAGGCGATCGCGGCGTTGGAAGAGGTGATTCGCAAATATCCGACCTCAGAATACGCCACCTCCGCCAAGGCCAAGCTCGAGGGCGCGCGCGACCAGCTCGCCGGCAAGGAAATGGACGTGGGCCGCTACTATTTGGAAAAGAAGGACTACACCGCCGCCATCAACCGGTTCAAAACCGTGGTCACCCGTTACCAGACCACGCGGCATGTCGAGGAGGCATTGGCGCGGCTCACCGAGTCCTACATGTCGATCGGTATCGTCGGTGAGGCGCAGACCGCGGCGGCCGTGCTCGGGCACAATTTCCCTGACAGCCGCTGGTACAAGGACGCCTATAACCTCGTGAAGTCGGGTGGCCTTGAGCCGAGCGAGAACAAGGGTTCCTACATTTCCAGGGCCTTCAAGAAGATGGGTCTCGGATAGTCCGGCGAGTCGGATAGGCGCTGGTGTTGCAGCAGCGCCCGTCAAGTGAATGTCACGTCCGAAAGCTCCACGAACAGCTTGATATTTGCTAGTGATCCCCCGATTCTAACACGCAAAGCGACTCCCGGGTGGGGAGACGCTGTTAGAACCGGACCACTAGGAATTTACGTCGCATGCTGGCGCGTCTGTCGATCCGCGACATCGTCCTGATCGAGCGGCTCGATATCGAATTTTCCCGCGGCCTCGCGGTGCTGACCGGCGAGACCGGCGCGGGCAAGTCCATTCTGCTGGATGCCTTCGCGCTGGCGCTCGGCGGGCGTGGCGATGCGGGCCTGGTTCGCCATGGCGCCGAGCAGGGCCAGGTGACGGCCACCTTCGACGTTCCCAAGGGCCATCCCGCGACAAAAATCCTTTCCGAAAACGGCCTCGACGATAGCGGCGAGATGATTCTCCGCCGCGTCCAGCTTGCCGACGGCCGCACCCGCGCCTTCATCAACGACCAGTCGGTCAGCGTGCAGACCTTGAAGGCGGTGGGGGCGACGCTGGTCGAGATCCACGGCCAGCATGACGAGCGCGCGCTGGTCGATGCCTCGACGCACCGGCAGCTGCTCGATGCCTTTGCCGGGCTAGAGAAAGAGGTTGCGGCGCTGGAGACGCTGTGGGACGCGCGGCGCACCGCTAACACCGCGCTCGACGCGCACCGCGCCAGCATGGAGCGCGCCGCGCGCGAGGCGGATTATTTGCGCCACGCCGCCGATGAGCTGAAGACGCTGAAGCCGAAGGACGGCGAGGAGACGACGCTGGCCGAGCGCCGCACCACGATGATGCAGGGCGAGAAGATCGCCAGTGACCTGCGCGAGGCGCAGGAGGCGGTCGGCGGTCCCCATTCGCCGGTGCCGGCGCTGGCCGCCGCCGTGCGCCGCCTGGAACGCCGCGCCGCCAATTCGCCGGCCCTCGTCGAACCCGCGGTGAAGGCGATCGACATCGCGATCAACGCGCTGGAAGAAGCCGACCAGCATCTCAGCGCCGCGCTGGTGGCGGCCGATTTCGACCCGGCCGAGCTGGAACGCATCGAGGAGCGGTTGTTCGCGCTGCGCGCCGCCTCACGCAAATATTCGACGCCGGTCGACGGGCTCGCGGCGCTTGCCGCCAAATTCGTTTCCGACGTCGCGTTGATCGATGCCGGCGCCGACCAGTTGAAGAAGCTGGAGGCGGCGGCCGCCGAGGCCGATCAGCGCTACGGCGCGGCGGCGGCGAAACTGTCCGCGGCGCGCAGCAAATCCGCCGAAAAGCTCAACAAGGCCGTCAATGCCGAGCTCGCGCCGCTCAAGCTCGAGCGCGCCAAGTTCATGACGCAGATCGAGAGCGATGCCAACACACCGGGCCCGCACGGCATCGACCGCATCGAATTCTGGGTGCAGACCAATCCCGGCACCAAGCCGGGCCCCTTGATGAAGGTCGCCTCCGGCGGCGAGCTGTCGCGCTTCCTCCTGGCGCTGAAAGTCGTGCTGGCCGACCGCGGCTCGGCGCCCACGCTCGTGTTCGACGAAATCGATACCGGGGTCGGCGGCGCCGTGGCGGACGCGATCGGCTCGCGGCTTTCACGGCTCGCCGGCCAGGTCCAGGTGATGGCGGTGACGCACGCCCCGCAGGTCGCCGCCCGCGCCGACCAGCATTTGCTCATTTCCAAGGATGCGCTCGACAAGGGCAAGCGCGTCGCCACCCGCGTCAACGCGCTCGCCGCCGACCACCGCCGCGAAGAAATCGCCCGCATGCTGGCGGGCGCCGAGATTACGGCCGAGGCGAGGGCGGCGGCGGAGAGGCTATTGAGGGCGGCGACAGCCTAATCTCTCGTGTCCCGGACGCGGTGCAGCGCTCGCACTGCTCCGCAGCGCCGGGACCCATATCGGCGTGGGCCCCGGATCAGCAGCGCACCGCCATAGCGCGTCGAAGACGCGCGTAAACGCGCTTATGGCGCTGGGGCACGGCCCAACGTGTGCGGTTTTGCCTCCGAGCCTCGTTCGTCGTATTCAACGTCCATGACCAAGACAGCGAAACCCAAAACCCCCACCGACGTCGCCAAGCTCACCAAGGCGCAGGCCAAAGTCGAGCATATGCGGCTGGCGCTGGAGCTCGAAGGGCACGACAGGCGCTACTATCAGGAAGACGCGCCCAGCGTCAGCGATGCCGAATACGACGCTCTGCGGCAGCGCTTCAACGCGATCGAGGCGCGGTTTCCCGAATTCGTCACCTCGGATTCGCCGTCGCAGAAGGTCGGCGCGGCGCCGTCGGGACGCTTCAAAAAAGTCCGCCATGCACTGCCGATGCTGTCGCTCGACAACGCGTTCGCCGAGCAGGACGTGCTCGACTTCGTCGGCCGCATCGAACGCTTTCTCAAGCTCAGCGACGACAAGATCGATTTTTCCGCCGAGCCGAAGATCGACGGGCTCTCGATGTCGCTGCGCTACGAGGGCGGCGAGCTCGTCACCGCCGCGACCCGCGGCGACGGCGCGGAAGGCGAGGACGTCACTGCGAACATCCGCACGCTGGAGGATGTGCCGCAGAAGCTGAAAGGCCGCAACGTGCCTGATGTCTGCGAGGTGCGCGGCGAGGTCTACATGACCAAGAAGGCGTTTCTTGCGCTGAACGAACGGCAGAAGGCGGCGGGCGACACCATTTTCGCAAATCCACGCAATTCCGCCGCCGGCTCGCTGCGCCAGAAGGACCCCTCCATCACGGCCTCACGCCCGCTCGGCTTCTTCGCCTATTCGTGGGGACAGATGAGTGCGATGCCGGAAGGCACGCAGACGGGCATGATCCACTGGTTCGAGCGCTGCGGTTTCAAGACCAACCCGCTGACCAAGCTCTGCCACTCCGTCGAGCATCTGATCGCGTTCCACCGCAAGATCGAGGAGCAGCGTGCCGAGCTCGATTACGACATCGACGGCGTGGTCTATAAGATCGATCGCATCGACTGGCAGGAACGGCTCGGCTTCGTCTCGCGCACGCCGCGCTGGGCGATCGCGCACAAATTTCCGGCCGAGCGCGCCATGACGGTGCTGCGCGACATCGAGATTCAGGTCGGCCGCACTGGATCGTTCACGCCGGTCGGCAAGCTCGAGCCGGTCGGCGTCGGCGGCGTCATCGTGCAGAACGTCACCCTGCACAACGAGGACTACATCAAGGGCATCGGCAACAAGGGCGAAGTGCTGCGCGAGGGGCGCGACATCAGGATCGGCGACACCGTGGTGATCCAGCGCGCCGGCGACGTGATCCCGCAGGTCGTCGATGTCGTGATCGACAAGCGGCCGAAAAGCGCCAAGGAGTTTCACTTCCCGAAGAAGTGCCCGTGCCCGCTGCACAGCGACGTCGTCCGCGAGGAGACGGCGACCGGCGAGGAGGGCTCGCGCGCCCGCTGCACCGGCGAGTTCGCCTGTCCGTTCCAGAAGATCGAGCATCTCAAGCTGTTCGTGTCGCGCCGCGCCTTCGATATCGACGGGCTCGGCGAGAAGCAGTTGCAGTATTTCTTCGACGAGGGCTGGGTGAAGGAGCCGGCCGACATCTTCACGCTGCAAAAGCGCAACAACAAACTGAAGCTCGAAGACATCGAAGGTTACGGCAAAACCTCGGTGAACAATCTCTTCGCCTCGATCGAGAACCGCCGCAACATTGCGCTGGAGCGTTTCATCTACGCGCTTGGCATGCGCCATGTCGGCGAGACCACGGCGCTGGCGCTCGCCCGCGGCTACGGCTCTTGGGACGCGTTCCACGATGCCTGCCTCAAGGTCGCCAAGGATGACGAGGACGCGATCGCCGAGATGGATGCGCTCGACCAGATCGGCGACACCGTGATCAAGAGCGTTGCCGCCTATTTCGGCGAAAGCCATAACCGCGGCATCGTCGAGCGATTGACCAAGGAGGTCACGATCATCGATGCCGAAAAACCCAAGAGCAATTCGGCCGTCGCCGGCAAGACCGTGGTGTTCACGGGATCGCTGGAGAAGATGACGCGCGACGAGGCCAAGGCCACCGCCGAGCGGCTAGGGGCCAAGGCGGCCGGTTCGGTATCGAAGAAGACCGACTATGTCGTCGCCGGGCCGGGCGCGGGATCGAAGCTGGCCGAGGCCAAGAAGCACAACGTGCCGGTGCTGACGGAAGACGAGTGGCTGAAGCTGATCGGGGAGTGAGTCGTGAGACGCACTTCCTTGTCGTCACCCGCCTCGTGCGCAATTGCGCGCTGCGGCGGGTGACGCAGCATTTCAGAGACGGAAGTGATCGAGCCGAAAGGCCGCGGCGTACTGGATCGCCCGCCTGCGCCGGCGATGACAGCGGAGAATGAGGCGCTGACGTCGCGGATTACTGTCTCAGCGTCCCGTGTTCTTCTTCCTCCGCCTCGATCAATTCCTCGCAAACAGTCAGCCTCAGTCGAATTCAAGGGGTTTGCCTTTCCCCTGCGGCCGGAAGGGTGAGACGACGCGTCCCGTGCGGTCGATGCGTCCCCATTCCCCGCCTTCGTACCAGCCACGCTCGCCCTCAGTGGCCGTGCTGTCGGAGACATAGCTGCAAGCCGTGCAGACAACGGCGACGCCTTCCTTGAATGGATAGGCTCCGTCATGATGCGCGCCTTCGTTGCAGCCGTCATTGCGAGCGCAGCGAAGCAATCCATTGCGGCGTAAGAAAGTTAAGTGGATTGATTTGCGTTGCGCGCGAGGTGGTGCTTCGGAGCTGTCATCGGGCGCGCATTCGCGCGACCCGTTGGCGCGTAATGACGGGACCGACAACTTCGCATCCCTCACAACATCCCCGAGTCTTCCTTCTCCGCCTTCTTCACCAACTCCTCGCTGACCACGACGCTTCGCCGCGGAACGATGAAGAACATCACCGAGACGCAGGCGATCGAGAGCGCGAAGATCGCCGCCGTCAGCGGCAGCGTAGTGGTGGAGTGGCCGCCGAGGTAGGCGCCGAATTGCGAGACCAGCGCGCCGATGCCCTGCTGCAGAAAGCCCATCGCGCCCGAGGCGGTGCCGGCGGCCTCGGGGCGGACGCTGATGGCGCCGGCCGCGGCGTTGTTCATCACGAAGGCGTTGGCGACCATCACGGTCATCTGGGTGCCGAACAGCCATGATGGTGCCTGGTTGGTGCCCGTGAAGCTGAAGACGAGGTTGAGGAGGGCACCGGCGAATTGCAGCGCCAACCCGAACCAGATCAGCCGCTCCAGCGACTGGCGCGGCGCGAAGCGGACGCAAAACACGTTGCCGATCAGGTACGCGAATCCGGTCGTCGCAAACCATGCGCCGTATTCGGCTGTGGTCCGCCCCATCTGGGTCACCACGATGTAGGGACCGCCGCCGGCGAACAGGAAAATGATCTGCGACGCCAGCACCTGGCACAGCATGTAACCGATGAAGGCGCGATCGCGGATCAGGATGCCGACGTCGCCGCGGAAGCTGCTGCTCTGGTTGCGTTCGCGGCGCGTCTCTGGCAGCGCAAGCGCGATCAGCACGGCGACGCTGAGCGAACCGGCCGTGATGAAATAGAAGATCGCACGCCAGCCGAACGCGGTCTCCAAGAGGCCGCCGACCAGCGCGCTCAGCATCTGCGCGATCATCATGACCGCGATGACGAGGCTGATCATCGAGCTGATGCGTTCGCGGCTGTAGAGATCGCGGATGATGGCGCGGCTCACCACCATGCCGGTGGCGCCGCCGAGCGCCTGCAGGAAGCGGGCGGCGATCAGCTGCGGCAGCGTCTGCGCCAGCGAACAGCCAATGCTGGCCGCCACCATCAGCACAAGGCCTCCGAGCAGCACCGGTCGGCGGCCGAACTTGTCCGACAGCGGTCCCATGATGAGCTGCGAGCAGGCGATGCCGACCATGTAGAGCGACACCGTCATCTGCGCGACCGAGATGTCGCCGCCGAACGTCGTCGCCAGCACGGGCAGCGCCGGCACCAGCATGTAAAGCGAGATCGGCGCGACGCCGGTCATCGCGACCAGCATCAGCAGCATGATTTTCGATGTCGCGACGGCATGATCGTCCGTCGCGCCGGGCGGCTTGCCCACGACGCCGTGCATTCAGTTCCGACCCTGTTTTGCTTGTATCCGGACTTTTAACCAGTTGGCTCAGCCCGAACAGGGATGTTTTGGCATGCGGCCATGCTGAATTGGGGAGGCGGGTAGGAGGTTGGGCCGCAGGACTCTACGGTGCATGGGGTTGTTTTCGCGTTTTTGTGGTGCCCCCGCAACAAATGCTGCTGTCATCATCCGCGAAGGCGGATGATCCAGTATACCAGAGACATCGGTGATTGAATCGATAGGCCGCGGCGTACTGGATCCCTCGCCTGCGCGGAGGACGACAATCTCGGAGGCAACGTGACTAAAGCGGCAGCAGCGCTGCCGTCGCTTCGTCCAGCCAGAGCTTGGTGGCGTTGTCGTTAAGGTGCGGACGCACCGCTCGGTTGACGCGCTCATGGTAGTCGTTGAGCCACTTCAGCTCGGTAGGGCTCAGCATGTTGACGTCGATCAGGCGGCGGTCGATCGGCGCCAGCGTCAGCGTCTCGAACGCGTTCACCGGTTTCTCGGCCCCCGGCACATCGGCGCCAATGACGAGTTCGAGATTCTCGATCCGGATGCCGTAGGCGTCGGTCTTGTAGTAGCCGGGCTCGTTGGAGAGGATCATGCCGCGTTTCAGCGGCGTGACCCCGAGTTTCGAAATCCGCGCCGGGCCTTCATGCACCGAGAGATAGCTGCCGACGCCGTGGCCGGTACCGTGCTCGAAATCGAGGCCGGCCTGCCACAGGAACTGGCGGGCGAAAGAGTCGAGCTGCGCGCCGGTGGTGCCGTCGGGAAACACTGCGCGCGCGATCGCGATGTGGCCGCGCAGCACGCGGGTGAAGCGGTCGCGCATCTCCTCGGTGGGATTGCCGATCGCGATCGTGCGGGTAACGTCGGTGGTGCCGTCTTCATACTGCGCGCCGGAATCTATCAGCAGGAGATCGCCTGGTGCGATGCGCCGGTTGCTCTTGCGGGTGACGCGGTAATGCACGATGGCGCCGTTCGGGCCGGTGCCGGCGATGGTGGGAAAGGAAACATCCTTCAGCGCGCAGGTCTGGCGGCGGAAGGTTTCCAGCGCCTCGACGGTGTCGATCTCGGTCAGCGCGCCGGAGGGCGCCTCGCGGTCGATCCAGGCGAGGAAGCGCGTGAGCGCCACGGCGTCGCGCTGGTGCGCGGTTCGCGTGCCCTCGATCTCGGTGCTGTTCTTCACCGCCTTCAAGAGGCTCACCGGATCGTTGCCGCGCACCGGTTTTCCGCCGGCGCCGGCGATCAGGCGGCTCAGCGCGTCGGCTGCGGTGGCGTTGTCGAGCGCAATCGCGGCGCCGCTGCGCGCCAGCTCCGTCAGATCGGGCACCAGCGCGTCGGGCTCGCGCACATCGGCGGATTGTTCGAGATGGTCGCGCGTCAGGTTCGACAGCTTGCGATGGTCGATGAAAATGGTCGGCCGGCCGTCCTTCGGCACCAGCGCGTAGGACAAAGGCAGCGGCGTGTGCGAGACGTCGGCGCCGCGGATGTTGAAGGCCCAGGCCACCGCGTGGCTGTCCGAGAGCACCAGCGCGTCGACGCCGAGCTTGTGGATCTCCAGCCGGATGCGCTTGAGTTTCTCGGCTTCGATCTCGCCGGAAAACTGCGCGCCATGAAGCGAGACCGGGCCGAGCGGCGGGGCCGGACGCTCATGCCACACCGAATCCAGCGGGTTACTCTCCACCGCGATCAGCTCCGCGCCGGCCTTGGTGCAGGCCGCGGCCAGCCGTTCGGCTGCCGCTGATGTGTGCAGCCAGGGGTCAAAACCGAGGCGGTCGCCGGCGACGAGATGCTTGGCGAGCCAGTGCTCCGGCGGCGGTTCGGCCAGCGGCTCAATATGCCAGGCCTTGCGGTCGACCTGCTTGGCGGCCTGCAGCGTGTAGCGGCCGTCGACGAAAACGGCGGCCTCGCGGGTCAGGACGATCGCCAGGCCGGCCGAACCGGTGAATCCGGTGAGCCAGGCCAGCCGCTCTTCGGAGGCCGCGACATACTCGTTTTGCTGCTGATCGGCCCGCGGAATCACGAATCCCGTCAGCTTCCGCCGTGCCAGTTCCTCGCGGAAGGTGGCCAGCCGCGCGGCGAGCGCGACGCCGCCTTCGGGTTCTTCGAATGTCTGGAAGTGAGCTTCGAACATCGCGTGTTCATTCTAAAGTTCGGTGGAGCGATCCGCAATGCAGGCCGGGATCGCCACAATTTGGCATAAACCGTGCTTGAATATATCCGTCCGCGTCAGTCGGACGAACGATTTTGCGCACCCGCGAGGCCGTTCGGTTCAAGAGTATTCGGAGGCCTGAGGAGTGTTTCAACTCAACGAAGAGGGGATACACCATGCCTGCTTTCACGTTTGAAAAGATTTCACCACCGGGCGAGCACCACCCGGTCACCCCCGTCGCCAACAAAAAGCAGCGCGGCGTCATCATCCAGATCCTAGACCGGTTCGCCGAAGCGCGCGTCAAGCAGTCGACGGAAGAACAGCGCCCGTCGCCCCCGAATTCGCGCGCTGACTAGCCGGACCTCAATTCACCTTGCGCAGCAAAAGGCTGCTCCAGCCTTCGATGCGGAGGTGGCGGAGCGGCACCAGGCCGCGGGCGCGATAGGCGGCGATCACCGCGGGCGCCTGTTGGGTCAGAAGGCCGGAGAGAATGACCATCGCCGACGGCGCCAGATGTTGGGCCATCGGCGCCGCCAATTGGCGTAGCGGATTGGCGAGAATATTCGCCAGCACCAGATCGAACGGGGCGGCGGCCGCAATCTGCGGCGCGGCAAAGCCGGTGGCCCGGATCGCCTGCACCAGATGCCCCGCAACGTTCAGCCGGGCATTCTCGCGGGCGACCTGTACCGAGGGCGGATCGATATCGCTGGCCAGCACCTTTTCGTGCAGTGCCCGGGCGGCGGCGATCGCCAGGACGCCGGTGCCGGTGCCGAGATCGAGCACGCGGCGCGGGCGCCAGGCCTTCAGGACATGATCAAGCAGCAGCAGGCAGCCGCGGGTGGTGCCGTGGTGACCGGTTCCGAACGCCAGCGCCGCCTCGATTTCGATGCCGAGCTTGTTAGGCGGGATTCGCGGGCGGTCGTGCTGACCGTGGATCACGAAGCGGCCGGCCGGCACGGGGACGAGATCTTCCAGGCTGGCCTTGACCCAATCCTTGGCTTCGACAGTGTCGAAGGTGATGCCTGCAGCGGCTTCCTGACCGGCGGCGTTGGCCACGATTTCGCGGACCAGCGGCTGATCGGGCGGATCGGCGAAATGCACCGTCACGTCCCATCGGCCATCGGGCCGTTCGAAGGCGGCAATCGCGGCTTGCCCCTCAAAAAAAACTTCGGTGAGAGCATCGACAGTACCCTTGGCTGTATGCTCGTCGCCGACAGCAAAATGGACGCGATGTGTAGAGGCGGGAGAAGCCATTGAAGACCCAGAGGAAAACAGAAAGATCTGCGGGCGAGGACGGTCGTTTCGTTCAAATTTGAGGAAATTTCATGCGGTGTTACTCGGAAAAGTTGCAGTTCCTCTGTTAAAGCAGCCTTAGATTCCTCTCCGTAGGTTCCCCAGCAGGAACTGCAGGGGCAGCCTCGGTTCCGGGAAACATAAACCTAGGTCGGAACCAGCCAATGTCGATCATTAAGTCATTCTTCAAGGACGAATCGGGAGCCACGGCCATCGAGTACGGCCTGATCGCAGCGGGTATCGCGATCGCGATCATCACCGCCGTGCAGGGCGTTGGCACCAAGCTCAGCTCGAACTTCAACGACATCAGCAGCTCGCTGAAGTAATTGCGATTTTTAGGGCATTCCAGGGGCCGGGCGCCACGACGTCCGGCCCCTTTTTTTTCCGGGATCGAAGGGTCGCGCGCGTTTCCGACCGCTTACCCACAGCCCGTGGGAAGGTAGCTAACAGAGGTTATCCACAGCGCCATGCCGGGCTTCTGCACGGAGGTGGCGGCGGTTATCGACAGGCTCATCCACAGGGTTCTCGCCTGTCGCCCACCGGGTCTACACCCATTATCGCGCCGAGCCCACATCCGTGAACCCATGCGAAATGGGATCATGGGTAATATCGGGTTTACGTCGCTACCGCCTACACCCGCGATTTACCGCGCCCACCGATGATTCCGCCCGCGCGACCTGATGGAACCCGGCCTTAAGCGGCCAAAGCTCACAAAGTGGCACGCTGCAAGCAGCAGCGAAAACACAGGGGGAATTCGTCGTGAAGAAAATTACTGCAGTCATTGCCATCATGTGCGCGCTCAGCGCATACGCCAGCTATCCGTCGGCCACCACGTCGACGTCGGCTGGTCTGTCGCCGCTGGCGACATCGATGCGGGAATCGCGCTCGCTTCCGATCGAAGCCTACGACGCCGTTTGATTTGATTTTGATCGCGTGGCAAGGCGCGGCGCCGGTTTCCGGTGTCGCGCCTTGAGCGTTTCTGCAGGTTATCCGAACAGCGCGCGGTGATCGCCAAGGATCGTCCGGGCAGCGTTGTGGCCGGGGGCGCCGGTAACGCCGCCGCCGGGATGGGCGCCCGAGCCGCAATGGTAGAGGCCCTTCAGCGGCCCGCGATAGTCGGCATGGCCCAGCATCGGCCGCGCCGAGAACAATTGGTTGAGCGTCAGCGCTCCGTGAAAAATGTCGCCGCCGAGCAGGCCGAACTGCCGTTCGAGGTCGAGCGGCGAAAGCACCTGGCGGCCGATCACGCTTCTCCCAAAGCCCGGCGCGAATTTGTCGACGGTCGCGATCATGAGATCGGCCACTTCCTCGCGGTGATCGTCCCACGACTTTCCGTCCGGTAATTCCGGCGCGACGTGCTGGCAGAACAGGCTGGCGACATGACGGCCTTCGGGCGCGAGGGAATTGTCCAGCGTCGAAGGGATCAGCACTTCCACTACAGGCTCGCGGCTCCAGCCGTGATCACGCGCATCCTGCCAGGCGCGGTCCATGTAGCCGAGGCTGGGCGCAAGGATGATGCCTGCTGTGAGATGGTCGCCGTCGCCAGGCAATGCGGTGAAGGACGGCAGGGTGTCGAGTGCGACATTCATCCGGAAGGTGCCAGAGCCGTTGCGCCAGCGCGTGATGCGTTCGAGAAATTGCGGCGCCAGCGCCCCCGACGGCACCAGCCGTGTATAGAGCAGTTTCGGATTGACGCCGGAGACGACGTATTTCGCGCGAATGGAGTTGCCGTTGTCGAGGATGACGCCTGCGGCGCGCCCGCCCTCGACGATCACCTCGCGCACGCCGGCTTCCGTTTCGATCTCGGCGCCAGCCGCTCGCGCCGCGCGTGCCATTGCCTGCGTGATCGCGCCCATGCCGCCGATGGCGTGGCCCCAGACACCCTTCTTGCCGTTCACCTCGCCGAAGGCATGGTGCAGCATCACGTAGGCCGAGCCGGCGGCGTAAGGGCTGGCGTAATTGCCGACGATGGCGTCGAAGCCGAACAGTGCCTTGACCAGGTCGTTCTCGAAACGCTCATCGAGCATCTCGCCGGCCGAGCGTGTGAACAGGTCGAGCAGGCTGCGCTGCTGCTCCAGCGAAAGTTTTCGCAGGATGCTCGCACTGCCAAGCGCATTGAAGGCTTCGCGGATCGCGCCAACACCGAACCCCTCGATGATATTCGGCGGCGCGCGCAACACGAACTGCCGCAGCACGTCGGCAATCCCCTCCAGCTCGCGCGAGAAGGTGTCGATGGTGGCGGCATCGCGCGGGCTGAGCTTCTCGACCGATGCCTTGGTGCGGCCCTCGCCGGTGAGGAGATAGCTGCCATCCGGCGCGGGCAGAAAATTCTGCGCGCGGCGCTCGACGATGCGCAGGCCGTGCTCGGCGAGCTTGAGATCGGCAATGATCTGCGGGTTGAGCAGGCTGACCGTATAGGCAGCCACCGAATTGCGGAAACCGGGATGGAATTCTTCCGTCACCGCAGCGCCGCCGACCACCTTGCGGCGCTCGACAACTTTCACGCGCAGGCCGGCCATCGCCAGATAGGCCGCGCAGGTGAGGCCGTTATGCCCCGCACCGATGATGACGATTTCGGTTTCGTTCATGTCCGCTTCAAGAAGGTTTGATGAGAGGGGCGAGATTCGCGGGGGCGGTGCTTCGCATCGCCCCGGAATGACCCTCCTTATCCCGCATTGCCCCTCATGTTGCCATATGCTCAATTCAGCGTCTCTGGCGTATCTCTGCCGGAACTTCCGCAGCCGGCGCCCGCCGGGCCCAAGCCGGAGCTTTTATGACTGAACTGTCTGCCTCGCGAAACCGGGTCGTGCTGGTCGTCTACACCGCCGCGATTTTCGTCAGCGCGCTGCTGTTGTTCTCGGTGCAACCCCTGTTCACCAAGATGGTGCTGCCGCGGCTCGGCGGCTCCCCGGCGGTGTGGTCGGTGGCGATGGTGTTCTTCCAGTCGCTGCTGCTCGGCGGCTATGCCTATGCGCATTTTCTGATGCAGGCCCGTAACCGCACGATTCCCGTAGCGGTCCATCTGGTGTTGCTCACCTGCGCGATTCTGACGCTGCCGCTCTCGATCTCGAGCGGGTGGGGCGATCCGCCGACATCAGGTTATGCGTTCTGGCTGCTCGGCCTGTTCGCGGTGTCGATCGGGCTGCCGTTCTTCGCGCTCGCGGCCAACAATCCGCTGCTGCAGGCCTGGTTCGTCCGCACCGGCCATCCCAATGGCCCCGATCCTTACTTCCTCTACGCTTCCTCGAATATCGGCAGCTTCCTGGCGCTGTTGTCATATCCGGTGCTGCTGGAGCCGATGTTCACATTGCGCACGCAGAACCTGATCTGGACCGGCGGCTATGGCCTGCTGATCGTCCTGATCGCTTGCTGCGGCGTGCTGCTGCTGCGCGCGCCGGCAAAGGCGGCGGAGCTGAACATGCCGGCTGACGATGGTGACGCGCCAGCGCCGTCATGGGTTCTGCGGGCGCGCTGGATCTTCCTCGCTGCCGTGCCGTCGGGACTGTTGATCGCGGTCACCGCGCACATCTCCACCGACGTCGCCGCGGCGCCCTTGCTGTGGGTGCTGCCGCTGTCGCTGTATCTCTTGACCTGGGTGCTGGTGTTCCAGTCGCGGCCGCTCTTGCCGCACAAGTGGATACTGCTGGCGCAGCCGCTGGCGATCGCCGGCGTCGTGGTGCTGCTCGCGGTCGGCGGCGAGCAGAATTTGCTGCTGACGCTCGGGGGCCATCAGCTGTGCTTCTTCGTCATCGCGATGGCCTGTCATGGCGAACTGGCACGGACCCGTCCGGCGGCGAAATATCTCACCGGCTTCTATGTCGCGCTGTCGTTCGGCGGCATGGTCGGCGGCCTCTTCGCCGGCCTGATCGCGCCGTTCACCTTCTCCTGGGTCGCCGAATATCCGATCCTGCTGACGCTCGCGGCACTCTGCCGCCCCGCCAGCAACGAGCGGCTGCCGCGTTGGAGCCGATGGTACTGGCCGTTCCTGGCCGCGCTGGCGGTGGCGTTGATTGCGCCGACCTGGTCGTCCGCCGGCAAGGTGTTCATCTGGCTCGACACCAACCGGGTCTGGGTGATCGGCGCGGTCGGCGTGCTCTCGGCGCTGCTGGCGCTCGCGCTCAACGCCAGCCGCTGGAAGATCTTTGCCACCGTCGTCGTCGCGCTGGTGCTCCTGCGCGCTTACCCTGCCGATGAAGGGCGGGTCGAGACGGTGCGCAGCTTCTTCGGCGTCCACAAGATTGTCGTGACGCCGAACGGCCAGTATCACGTGCTGATGCATGGCACCACGATCCATGGCGCCGAGAAATTCAAGAATGACGACGGCACGCCGGTCAAGGGCCCGCCGGAGCCGATCACCTACTACCACAAGGACGGCGGCATCGGTCAGGCGATCACGGCCGTTCGCGAGCGCAAGGGCGCGCCGGTGCGGGTCGCCGTGATTGGCCTCGGCTCTGGCACGCTGACCTGCGCCGCCGAGCCGGGCGAGGAGTGGAAGTTCTTCGAGATCGACCAGACCATGGTCGACACCGCGCGCGACCCGAAATTCTTCACCTACATTTCGGTCTGCGAGCCGAACATCGAGCCTGTGATCGGCGATGCGCGGCTGACCTTCGCGCGCGAGCCCGATGGGGTCTACGACCTGATCATCGTCGACGCCTATTCGTCGGATGCGATCCCGATTCATCTGGCGACCGAAGAGGCGATGGAGATCTACAAGTCCAAGCTGGCGCCGCAGGGCGCTGTCGTGATGCACGTCTCCAACCGCCATCTTGAACTGTCGAGCGTCGTCGTCGGCATCGCCGACGCCAACGATCTGAAGAGCTGGGTCTACAGCGAGGACACTGGCCGCGACAGCGAATACATCTTCTCGACCTCGGTCGTGGTCTCGGCGCGGGAAGAGGCCGACGTCGGAAAATTGGCGTCATCGGACCAGTGGGCGCTGACCGAAGCCGAAGACAACCAGCGGGTCTGGACCGACGATTATTCCAACGTGCTCGGCGCCGTGTGGCGGCGGCTCAGGCGCGGCGAGGAATAGGAGAGCGCCCGTCAGGCGCAATTTTGTCATTCGAGGCGGATTTCCTCCTCTTCGCGGACTACTGCCGGCTTGACCGATGGTTTCGCCGCGGCCTCGAATTGCGTGAACGCTTCCAGCGCGTGGCTTGCGTACATGACCGACGGGCCCGCGCCCATGTAGATCGCCATTCCCAGCGTCTCGCTGACTTCCTCCTTTGTGGCGCCTTGCTCCACGCAAGCCTTGACGTGAAAGGCGATGCAATCGTCGCATCGCACCGCGACCGCGATGCCGAGCGCGATCAGTTCCTTGGCTTGGCATCCAGTGCCTTCGAAACCGTCGCCGCCTTTGCGATGCCCGCGAACGCCTTCATGACGTCGGGGGCCGATCCGCGAAGACTACGCAGGAGAGCACTCAAATCGGTGGTTTGTTGCGGCCAATTGGTCATTGATTTTGCCTTGTGGTTGCTGCGCACGATATATCCACCAGCGGGTCTGGCCGGCATTCGATGGATCAAGGGCGGCTCTGCGGATGTTGCCATCATGCCAAGCGCGCCTATGATTGGCGCGTGCCCATCGAACCTACGGAAATCCCATGGCCAATTTCACCCCCGTATCGGCCGCGATTGGCGGCGTTCTGATCGGGCTTTCCGCCGTTCTCCTGATGCTGTCGACCGGCCGGATCGCCGGCATCAGCGGCATCTTTAGCGGCCTGCTCAATCTGCGCGGCGAGGATAAGGGCTGGCGCATCGCGTTCATCGCCGGGCTCATTCTCGCGCCCGTGATCGCCGGCCTGATCGGTTACGGCATGTCGCCGCCGAAGCTGCCGTCGAACTGGGGCGTCATCATCGTGGCGGGTCTGCTGGTCGGGTTCGGCACGCGGCTCGGCGGCGGCTGTACCTCCGGTCACGGCATCTGCGGCATCGCGCGGCTGTCGCCGCGCTCCATCGCCGCCACGGTTGTGTTCATGGCGACGGCGGTCATCACCGTCGCGATCACGCATCACGTGCTGGGAGGCTGACCATGGCGATTATCGCTCCTTTGCTGTGCGGCCTGATCTTCGGCGCGGGCCTGTTGATTTCAGGAATGGTGCAGCCGACCAAGGTTTTGCGCTTTCTCGATATCTTCGGCGCGTGGGACCCGAGTCTCGGCGTAGTAATGGCGGCGGCGCTGGCGGTATCGGTGCCGGGCTTCAGGCTGGCGGGGCACAACTCGCGGCCATGGCTGGCCGGGCAATATTTCCTGCCCAGCAAGTCAGGCATCGACCTGCCGCTAATGGCGGGCGCGGCGCTGTTCGGCGTCGGTTGGGGCCTTGTTGGATTATGTCCGGGGCCGGCGTTGGAGAGCCTGGCGACGCTCTCGCCCGGCCTGATCGCCTTCGTCGTTGCAATGGCCGCCGGAATGATCGCCCACGGTATCTGGCAGCAGGCGAGGATGAGCGCGCAGCGTCAGCGCCTCCTGGCGAGCGCGACGGATGGCTGAAATTGTGGCCTAATACAGGCCGCGCTGCGGATAATATTGCTGGCGCGGCTGGTAGTAATAGCCCTGCGGCGCCGGCACATAGCCGCGGTTGTCGTAATATTGCGGCTGTTGCTGCTGATAGGCCTGGGTGTCGTAGCCGCGGCGGCTCGGCGGCGCCGGATAGCGCGCCTCGGTGGAAGAACCATCGGCCGGATAGATGTAGCCGTCATCGACCCGCGCTTGCGGCGCGATGCGCTGCTGCTGCGGCGTGATCACGACGGGATCGCCGGCGGCGGAATCGTATTGCTGTTGCTGTTCATATTGCGGCAGCGGCGCGCGGCGGGCGACGGCTGTATTACCGCGCTGCCGCGGATTGCGCGCCAGCGCCACTTGCGACGAGCCGGTCAAGGTCACCGTGGTGTTGAGCACGCCTTGCTCCTTGACCAGTGCATATAGCGTCGCGGCGTTGGCGCGCGACAGCCGCACGCAGCCATGCGAGGCGGGCGAGCCGAGGCGGTTGACGGAATCCGTGCCGTGAATGGCGTGGCCGATCTTCGTGAAGAAGATCGAATGCGGCATCGGCGCTTCGTCGAATTCCTTGGAGTAATGATCCTCTTCCATGCGGAAGGCACGGAAGCTGCCGTTCGGCGTCTCGTAGGAAGGAATACCCGACGACACCGGCCAGCGGTAACGCTCGACGCCGTCGACGGCGACGGTCATCTGCTGGTTATCTTTATCGACTGTGATGGCGACTTTGGCTTGAGCTGCACCCGAGGCAAACAGCGTCAGGGCGGTGACGGCAACGAGGAAGGAACGCATTTTACCTTTGGCCTCCAGGCCCCTGCACAAAATTTCGGCTCTCCGTCCCCGGGAATGAATATGCCCGGAAAGCGGCACTGGTTCCAGTGGCCTGCATCTGCAATCGTTAACGCGTCCGGCGGCGCAAACAAGGCGTCAGGACGGCGCAATCGGCGGCAAAGTGCTGACATTTTCGCGAGCGGGAGGCTCAGCACTCAAGTCGTCATTCCGGGGGGGCTCGCAGAGTCGAACCCGGAATCTCGAGTTCCGGGTTCGTGTTTCGCACGCCCCGGAATGACGCTGTTCGTCAATTCTTCAGCCGGTAGCCGGTCCTAAAAATCCACCACACCAGCACCATGCAGATGGCGAGGAAGCAGAGCGTCATGCCGAGACTGAGGCCGACGCTGACGTCGGCGATCTCGTAGAAGCTCCAGCGGAAGCCGGAGATCAGATAGACCACCGGATTGAGCAGCGTGATGGTGCGCCATCCCGACGGCAGCATGTTCACGGAGTAAAAGCTGCCGCCGAGGAAGGTCAGCGGCGTCACCACCAGCATCGGGATCATCTGCAGCTTCTCGAAACCGTCGGCCCAGATGCCGATGATGAAGCCGAACAGGCTGAAGGTCACGGCGGTCAGTACCAGGAAGGTCAGCATCCAGATGGGATGATGGATGTGCAGCGGCACGAACAGCGCCGCGGTCGCCATGATGATCACGCCGAGGATGATGGATTTGGTCGCGGCGGCGCCGACATAGCCGATCACGATCTCGATATAGGAAACCGGCGCCGACAATATCTCATAGATCGTGCCGACAAATTTCGGAAAATAGATGCCGAACGAGGCGTTGGCGATGCTCTGCGTTAGCACCGACAGCATCACGAGCCCCGGCACGATGAAGGTGCCATAGCTGATACCCTCGACCTCGGTGATGCGCGAGCCGATCGCGGCGCCGAACACCACGAAATAGAGCGAGGTGGAAACCACCGGCGAGACGATGCTCTGCAGCAGCGTGCGCCAGGTGCGCGCCATTTCGAACAGATAGATGGCGCGGATCGCACGGTAATTCATGGTGCTTTCACCAGCGTTCTGATTTCGAAGCTTGCAAACGGTCGCTGAACCCCTGATGCGAGCTTCGAAATCAGAGCGCTGGCCATATTATGATTCTGGTGCGGCATGAAGTTTGAAGTTCCTATGAAGAGGGTACGGCAAGGGACTGATAGGAACTTCAAACTTGCCGCACCAGGCTGACGAAGATGTCTTCGAGCGAAGACTGGTTGGTGTCGAGATCCGAAATGTGGATGCCGGCGTTGCGGAGGTCGCTCAAGAGACTGGTGATGCCGGTACGCTCGCCTTTGGTGTCGTAATCATAGATCACGGCGCGGCCGTCATCGGACAGTTCGAGGTTATAGGCAGCCAACGAGGCGGGAAGCGTGTCGACTTTGCCCTGCAGATAGAGCTTCAAATGTTTTTTACCGAGCTTCTGCATCAGCCCGGCCTTGTCCTCGACCAGGATGATCTCGCCCTTGTTGATGACGCCGATGCGGTCGGCCATCTCCTCGGCTTCCTGGATGTAATGCGTCGTCAGGATGATGGTGACGCCGGAGGCCTGCAAGCCGCGCACCACGTCCCACATGCCCTTGCGCAGCTCGACGTCGACGCCTGCGGTCGGCTCGTCCAGGAACAGAATCTGCGGCTCGTGCGACAGCGCCTTTGCGATCATCACGCGGCGCTTCATGCCGCCGGAGAGCGTGATGATCTTGGAATCCTTCTTGTCCCATAGCGAGAGATCTTTCAGCACCTTCTCGATATGCGCCGGGTTCTTCGGCTTGCCGAACAGGCCGCGGCTGAAGCTGACCGTTGCCCATACAGTTTCAAAAGAGTCGGTGTGCAGCTCCTGCGGCACGAGGCCAATCAGCGAGCGCGCGGCGCGATAGTCGCGGTTGATGTCGTGTCCGCCCACCGTGACGCTGCCTTCGCTTAAGTTGGCGATGCCGCAGATGATGCTGATCAGCGTGGTCTTGCCGGCGCCGTTCGGCCCGAGCAGCGCAAAAATCTCGCCGCGCCTGATGTCGAGATTGATGTCCTTCAGCGCCTTGAAACCGGAGCCATAGGTTTTTGACAGGTGCGAGACGGATATGATGGGAGGTGACGCGAGCATGAGCAGTCAAACGGAATTGGCCTGCGTCGAAGGCGGCGCGGCGGCCGGATCGAGGCGGGGAGGGGTGGGAACCGGGAGATAGGAACGTTTTGCCGCTTATGCAATCGCGGAGGAGAAAATTATCGTTTCAGGCCCGCTCCACGAAATTATCGAGCACCTTCTTCTCGCCGGCCTTTTCGAACGCGATGGTCAGCTTGTTGCCGTCGATCTTAACCACATGGCCATAGCCGAATTTCTGGTGAAACACGCGGTCGTCGAGCGCGAACTCGGAAACCGTGCCGGTGGATTTTGCGACCAGCTCGCCCTCAATCACCATCGGGCCGCGCTTGGCGCGTGAGAAGCCGCCAGAGAAGTCATCGCCGCGCGAGAAAGACGACTGGCTTTCCTCGAAGCCGCCGCGTGCCTGGCCCCCGCCGCGACCGCCTTGGCCGCGATTGCGGTTGGCCTGCGCGCGCTGCCAGCCGGGCGTGGAATAGCTGGAGCCGAAGGATTCGATGTTGTCGAAGCGCGACGCGCCGTAGCCGCCGGCGCCGCCCCAGCCAGAGCCACCCTTGGATTCCGTGATCTCGACATTGGCCGAGGGCAGTTCGTCGAGGAAGCGTGAGGGGATCGTGGTCGACCAGGTTCCGTGAATGCGGCGGTTGGTGGCGAAGAACAGTTTTGCGCGGCGGCGGGCGCGCGTCAGCCCGACATGGGCGAGGCGGCGCTCTTCCTCGAGGCCGGCGCGGCCCTGTTCGTCGAGCGTGCGCTGGCTCGGAAACAGGCCTTCCTCCCAGCCGGGCAGGAACACGTTGTCGAACTCGAGGCCCTTGGCCGAATGCAGCGTCATCAGCGACACCGCCTCTTCCTCGGCGCCACCGTCACGGTCCATCACCAGCGAGATGTGTTCGAGAAAACCTTGCAGGTTCTCGAACTCCTCCATCGAGCGCACGAGTTCCTTCAGGTTATCGAGCCGGCCCGCGGCATCGGCCGAGCGATCCTTCTGCCACATCTCGGTATAGCCGCTCTCATCGAGCACGATTTCGGCGAGCTCGGTGTGAGCCGTCACATCGCGCTGGGCGCGCCAGCGGTCGAATTGCATGATGAGATCGCGCAAGCTGCCGCGCGCCTTCGGCTTCAACTCGTCGGTCTCGACCACGGCGCGTGCTGCCTCGAACAGCGGCATGCGCCGCTTGCGGGCGTGGTCGTGCAGCAGTTGCACGGTGGCATCGCCAAGCCCGCGCTTCGGCACGTTGACGATGCGCTCGAAGGCGAGGTCATCGGCGGGCGAATTGATCACGCGCAAATAGGCCAGCGCGTCGCGGATTTCGGCGCGCTCGTAGAACCTGGGGCCGCCGATCACGCGATAGGGCAGGCCGAGCGTGACGAAACGATCTTCGAATTCGCGCATCTGGAACGAGGCCCGCACCAGGATCGCGACCTCGTTGAGGTTTTCGCCGGCGCGCTGCAGTTCCTCGATTTCCTCGCCGATGGCGCGGGCTTCTTCTTCCGAATCCCAGGCGCCTGTCACCGTGACCTTCTCGCCATCGACATCCTCGGTGCGCAAAGTCTTACCGAGCCGGCCCTCATTGTGCGCGATCAGATGCGAGGCGGCGGCGAGGATATGGCCGGTGGAGCGGTAATTGCGCTCGAGGCGGATGACTTTCGCGCCGGGAAAATCGTGTTCGAAGCGCAGGATGTTGTCGACCTCCGCGCCGCGCCAGCCGTAGATCGACTGGTCGTCGTCGCCGACGCAGCAGATGTTCTTGGGTGGCGTCTTCTCCTTCTCCCCGTCCTTCACAGGGGCGGGGTGAGGGGCTGTCTCCACGAGTTCAGCACGCGGAGAGTCCCCCTCACCCGGATTGCTTTGCAATCCGACCTCTCCCCGCAAGCGGGGCGAGGTTAGATCTCCCGGAATGATCGCCGACAGCGGCACGCCCGGCCGCGACGGCGCCTGTGACAATAATCGCAGCCACAAATACTGCGCGACGTTGGTGTCCTGATATTCGTCGACCAGAATGAACTTGAACCGGCCCTGGTACTGCCGGAGCACGTCAGGGTTTTCGCGGAACAGGCGGATGTTTTCCAGCAGCAGATCGCCGAAATCGGCCGCGTTGAGAATCTTCAGCCGCTCCTGATAGCTGGCGTAAAGTTTTCCGCCTTTACCGTTGGCGAACATCGCAGCTTCACCGGCCGGAACCTGGCCCGGCGCGAGGCCACGGTTCTTCCAGCCGTCGATCAGCCCGGCCAGCATGCGCGCCGGCCAGCGCTTGTCATCGATGTTCTCGGCCTGCAGAAGCTGCTTGAGCAGGCGGACCTGATCGTCGACGTCGAGCACCGTGAAATTGGACTTGAGCTGCACCAGCTCGGCGTGGAAGCGCAGGATGCGACCGCCGATCGAGTGGAAGGTGCCGAGCCAGGGCATGCCTTCCACGGCCTGGCCGAGCATCTGGCCGAGCCGCAGCTTCATCTCGCGCGCGGCCTTGTTGGTGAAGGTCACGGATAGGATTTCCTGCGGGCGTGCCCGGCCCTGGCTCAGGATGTGGGCGATGCGCGTGGTCAGCACGCGCGTCTTGCCGGTGCCGGCGCCGGCGAGCACCAGAACCGGCCCATCCAGCGTCTCCACCGCCTCGCGCTGCTCGGGGTTGAGTCCGTTCAGGTATTGCGGGCCCGCCGCGGCGCGCGCCCGCGCGGCAATGCCGCCAGCGGCGGGCTGGTGCTCGGGGACGCCACGATGAGGCAGTTTGCTCGGCTCGGTCATTCTCGAATCGTCTCGGCCCCACGATGGCACCGTGAGGCGGTAAAGGGGAGCCTTCATAGCAGGGATTATGGGCCATATAGGGCCTATCAGGCCGTTTTGACAGGTTTATCCCGGCGCATTTGCCGGCCTGATTTCGCCCGCGAACGGCGATTTTGTTCCGCTAGAATCGTCAAATTTCGCGATTCCGGCGCCCGGAACCAACATTACCGGCCCGTATTGATCCTGCAGTCGGTGCGCAACGCCGCAGCCGCCATCGAACGGAGCAACAGCAATCGAGGTCATATCATGCTGAGCTGGGTCGTTACATTTCTGATCGTCGCGTTGATCGCGGGTGTTCTGGGCTTCGGCGGCATCGCCGGCGCCTCCGTCGAAATCGCCAAGGCGATCTTCTTTATCGCCGTCATCCTGTTCCTGATCTCGGCGGTCGTCGGGTTGGTCCGCGGACGCAGCAACGTCTAGCGGGCGTCTGACGCCCATTGCAAAATCGGCGGCGACGGCCAATGGCCGCCGCCGCCAGATCCTTCCGGATTTGCGTCAGCGTTTGACGATGACGATTTCCAGATATTCGCTTTCCAGCACCATGGTGCCGTCCTCGGCGCGGTTCATCGACGCGATCAGCTTCAGGATGTCGTCAGCAAGGCGGCGTTGGTTGGTTTCGTCAAGCGCGGCAAAGGCTTTCAGCGTCGGGCCGTAGTAATTCCTGAACACGTCGAGGAAATGCAGCGGGGACTTGTAGCGGAACGTGAAGTGACGCTTCTCCGCCTTGACCGAGGCCGCCGACGTTCCGAACATCTCGATGATGCGCGCCTGCGTTCCCCATAGCGCGGGCGATTTCGCGCCGGCCGGCGGCGGCAGGTACTTGCCGAGCGTCTTGAACAATTGCCCGATGAAGCCGTCAGGCGTCCAGTTGGCGAGGCCGATCTTGCCGCCGCTCTTGCACACCCGCAAGAGCTCCGAGGCGGCGCGGTCCTGGTCCGGCGTGAACATCACGCCGAAGGTCGAGAGCACGGCATCGAACGTCGCATCGCCGAAATCGAGCGCCTCGGCATCCGCTTCCTTGAACTGGACGGGCAAGCCCTCCGCCGCGGCGCGGGCCCGCCCGCGCTCGAGCAGGCTCGGCACATAGTCGGTCGAGACGACGTCGCACCAGCGGCGCGCCGCGGCCAGCGTGGCGTTGCCGTTGCCGGCGGCGACGTCGAGCACCTTCTGGCCGGCGCGTAAGTCGAGCGCCTCACACAGTTCCTCGCCGACGATCTGCAGCGTGGTGCCGACGACGGCGTAGTCGCCGGATGACCAGGCGCCGTGCTGGCGGGTTTTCAGGGCGGAAAGGTCGATCTGGCCGGGTTGCTGGGCCTGGGCAGTGGCGGTGGTAGCCATGTCACTTCTCCTTTGAGGCAGGTGAATTTGCCGATTTCAGCGTGACGCCGGCTTAGGCCAAGGGGGACGCCTGGGACTATCCGTTTTGCGACAGGGCTATCCGTTTCGTGAACCTTTCGGCCGGTCCGAGGACTCACCACGAGGGCGGCTTCGGAGTTACCGATGATTATCAGTCAGGGGATCTCGGCGGCCTCGCCGTTGCCGCGCGGTGTCAAGCGTGCGCTGGATGCGATGCGGGCCAATGTCGGCTACAATTGGCGTCTGGCCGAGCTTGCCGGCATCGCCCGCGTTTCCGCCCGAACCCTGCAACGCCAGTTTCTCACCTTTCTCGGCAAGAGCCCGCGCGCCGTGTTGCGCGAGATCGGGCTCGATTGCGCCCGCCGCGAGCTGTTGCAGGGCAGTCCCGGCGTCAAGATCATGGACGTAGCGCTGCGCTGCGGCTTCACGCATTTCGGACGGTTCTCGATCGCCTATCGCCGTCGCTACGGCGAAACCCCGTCGCGGACGCTGAAGCGGCAGGCCGTGCTTGCGGATGCGCTCGACGCCATGCCCTCGCTGCTCGTGCCGGCGCGAGACCGGGTGATGATCGCGTTCGGGCCGATCGAGGCCGCGGCCGAACACCTCGCACTGGCGGCCGATATCGCCGACGATCTCACGGCCGCGCTCGTCCGAGTGGGACTGGCAGTTGCCACGCGGTCGGCGGCGGCGCGCTATCATCTGGGCGGGGCGATCCGCGGGGCGGGGACGCAAGCGCGCCTGACCATCCGCCTGATCGACACCGAAACCGGCGGCCAGCTCTGGGCACATCGCGCCGAGGGCGTCCTGCACGGCGACATCGCAACGACCGAGCATCTCGCGGCCAGGATCGCCGCGGCGCTGCAGTCCTGCTTGCGTCTGGCGGAGATCGACCGTGCGCTGCGCAAGCCGGCGGCCAGTCTCGGCGCGCAGGATCTGGCGCTGCGCGCGATGCCCGGCGTGCTTTCGCTCGATGCATGCGGCAATGCCCGCGCACTCGAAATGCTCGATCACGCCATGGAAGAAGATCCGAACCAGCCGCTTGCCACTGCACTGGCGGCCTGGGCCCATGTCCAGCGCGCAGTCTATCACTTCACCCACGCGCCGCAGCAGGAGCGCGCCCGCAGTCTTGAGCTGGCGTACCGGGCGAGGGCGCTCGGCGGCGATGCCACCGTGCTCGCCATCCTCGGCAACGCGCTGTCGCTGCTGAGGGAGTTCGATGCCGCCGATCTGGTCACGCGCAAGGCGCTTGCGATCGACGGCGGGTCGGCCTGGGCGTGGAGCCGCAGCGGATGGATCGACGTCTACAAGGGCGTTCCGCAGTCCGCCATCGAGCGCTTCAAAATTGCGCTGGACCTCGCGCCCCATGATCCACTGGCGTTCAACAGCATGGTCGGGATCGGCTGCGCGTTCTTCACCGCCGGTCAATATGCCGAGGGTGCGCGCTGGCAGGAGCGTGCGCTTGCCGAGCATCCGTCGGCAAGCTGGGTGCACCGGACGCTGTGCCCGTCGCACGTGCTCGCCGGACAGGCGCGAGAGGCCCGCCGCAGCCTGGACCGGCTACGGCAACATTATCCCGATCTGACGGTATCGGAAGTGCAGCGCGGCATGCCGCCGCTGCCGCCAAGCCAGTGCGATCTGGTAGTCGGCGCACTGCAGGAGGCCGGGCTGCCGGCCTGAACCGCTACTTCCGGGGCATGGCGACCGTGCGGCCGATGCCCTCCGGCCGCGGCACCGCGGCGTGGGAGGCCACCACCTGCGCGATGCGCGCGCGGATGTCAGGCGGGAACGGCGCCACCTTGCGCGCCTTCATGTCCATATGCAGCGTCATGTTCTCCGAGGTGGCGGACAGCCAGCCTTCGCCGGCGTGGCGCAGCTCCTCGAACGTATGCAACCGCTTCTCGTCGTTTTCGAGCAGATAGACCGTCACCTGCACGGGATCGCCGAGATGGATTTCGCGCACGTAACGCACATGGGCCTCGGCGGTGAAGGTCGAGCACTGACGTTCCTTCATGTAGGCTGGCCCGATGCCGAGCTGCAGCCACATTTCATCGATCGCCCGGTCCATCATCACGTTGTAATAAGCCATGTTGAGGTGGCCGTTATAGTCGATCCATTGCGGCTCGATCTGCATGATCGAGGACACAAACGGAGCCGGCGGCAGCGGCATATCCTTCAGGCTGTTTTCTTGGTTTTCTCTGGCCGTGGCGCCGGTCGTCATCGTCCATCCCTTGTTGGTTTCGCGCTCTTGACCCCCCTTATATCCTTTGCCACGGTCCGCTCAAATTCGGGAGGAATTTGAACGTGGCGACGACGATATCGGGTAGTGTGAAGCGGCCGGAACCGCAGGCGGTGGCAAGCGCGGTCGAGGCCCTGGCGGCGAAGTTCCGCAACCGGCTGATTACGTCGCAATCGGTGCGCGAGCAGCATGCCCATACCACCACGTGGCTACCGACCCAACCGCCGGATGCGGTGGTGATGGCGCAGGAAACCCAGGATATCCAGGACGTGGTGCGGATCTGCGCCAAACATGGCGTTCCCGTAATTGCGTTCGGCACCGGCACCTCGCTGGAGGGCCAGGTCAATGCGCCGGCCGGCGGTGTCTGTATCGATCTCCGCGACATGAACCGGATTCTGGAAGTCCATGCCGAGGATCTCGACTGCGTGATCCAGCCCGGCGTGACCCGCAAGGCGCTGAACGAGCATCTGCGCGACCAGGGCCTGTTCTTCCCGATCGACCCCGGCGCCGACGCCTCGCTCGGCGGCATGACCTCGACGCGAGCCTCCGGCACCAATGCGGTGCGTTACGGCACCATGCGCGAGAACGTGCTGGCGTTGAAAGTGGTGCGCGGCGACGGCGAGATCATCACGACGGGGACGCGGGCGAAGAAATCCTCGGCCGGCTACGACCTGACGCATCTCTTCGTCGGCGCCGAGGGTACGCTCGGCATCATTTCCGAGCTCACCATCAAATTGCGCGGCATTCCCGAGACGATCGCGGCCGCGGCGTGCTCGTTCGAGACCGTGCGCGGCGCCTGCCAGGCCACCATCCTCGCCATCCAGACCGGCATTCCGCTGGCGCGGATCGAGCTGCTCAATGCCGAGCAGGTGCGCGCCTGCAACGCCTATTCCAAGCTGACATTGCCGGAGACGCCGCTGCTGCTGCTGGAATTCCACGGCAGCGAGGTCGAGGTCGCCGAGCAATCGAAGAATTTCGGCGAGATCGCCAGGGAATGCGGCGGCGGCGATTTCACCTGGACCACCCGGCCGGAGGACCGCACCAAGCTGTGGCAGGCCCGGCACGACGCCTATTGGTCCGTCAAGGCGCTGCGTCCCGGCGCCGGCGTGGTGGCGACCGACGTCTGCGTGCCGATCTCGCGGCTCGCCGATTGCGTCACCGAGACCGAGGAAGACTTGAAGCGGCTCAATCTGCTGTCGCCGATCGTCGGCCATGTCGGCGACGGCAATTTCCACTGCTCGCTGGTCTGCGACGTCGACAACAAGGACGAAATGGCGCGCGGCGAGGAGTTCATGCATCGCCTCGTCGAACGCGCGCAGGCGATGGGCGGCACCTGCACCGGCGAGCACGGCATTGGTCAGGGCAAGCAGAAATACCTCGAGGCCGAGCTCGGCGTCGAGGCGATCGATGCCATGCGCGCGCTCAAGCAGGCGCTCGATCCGCAGAACATTTTCAATCCCGGCAAGATCGTGCCGGTGGGGTAGGATGTGCATGAACAAATCCGGTTCGGCGAACGCGGCCTGCTCAATCACCACTCGTTTCGACAGCGGCCCAACTGACGCGCCACAACGAAACGACGCTATGGGCCAAGAGCCGAAGTAGACGCCTCAGTGCTTTTGAAATACGTTCGATAAAACCTCAACCGTCTAGCAGGATGGCCGGAAGAGTTGCATGAGCCTTGAGGTCGCGGTGATCGGTGGCGGCATCGGCGGACTCTCCGCCGCGCTGCAGCTTCTCAAGGTCGGGCTCGATGTCCATGTCTATGAGCAGGCGCCGCGCGTGGCCGAGATCGGCGCCGGCATCCAGATCAGCCCCAACGCTTCCAGGTTGTTGGCTCGCCTCGGGCTAAATCCGGCGATGGACGCCGTCGGCGTGCGCCCCCTCGCGGTGCATCAGCGGCGCTGGGATGATGGCCGAACCCTGCAGCGGGCGCCGCTCGGTCCCGAGGTCGAGGCACAATTCGGCGCGTCCTACTATCACTTTCACCGCGCTGACCTGGCTAATCTGCTGGCCGACGCCCTGCCGCCGAGACGACTGCATGTCGGCCACAAACTGCTCAGCTTGGAGCAGCGCGGCGACAGGGTGACGGCGCGCTTTGACAACGGTACGTCTGCCGAAGCTGATCTATTGATCGGCGCCGACGGTATTCACAGCCGCGTACGCAACATCATCTTTGGGCCCGAAAAGCCGCGCTTCACCGGCTGCGTGGCGTGGCGCGGGCTGGTGCCGGCCGGACGCATCGCTCATCTCGACATCGAGGTGGCCTCGCACAACTGGTTGGGGCCCGGCGGTCACTGCGTCCATTACTGGGTTTCCGCCGGCCGGTTGATGAACGTGGTCTGCGTTGTCGAACATGGCAACTGGACCGCCGAGTCGTGGACCGACCGCGGGGACGTTGCCGAATTGCTTCAGCGCTACGGGGGCTGGCATCCCGTCGTACGCGGCCTTATTGAAGCATTCCCCGAAACCTTCATTTGGGCGCTGCACGATCGCGCCGAGCTGCCGCGGTGGACGGAAGGTCGCGTCACCCTGCTGGGCGACGCCTGCCACCCCATGCTGCCGATGATGGCGCAGGGCGCCGCGCAATCGATCGAGGACGGCGCGGCGTTGGCGTCGCTTCTGAATGCGATGCCTGATGACGTGCCGGGCGCGCTTCGACGTTACGAGACGGTACGCAAGCCGCGCGCCACTCGCCTGCAGGAGCAGAGCGCCGCCAATCGCATTCGCTTCCATCTGCCCGACGGGCCGGAACAGCAAAAGCGCGACGAATTGATGGCCCACAGCGGCGACCGGTCGCTCTCCAATATCGGCTGGCTCTATCAGCACGACGCAGCGCTGGTCGTTTGATTGCTACCGCTTCATTTGGCTATGGCTGCGTGGAATGAGTCCACGTCCCAAAGGCGCTCGTGACCTGCCACCTTCGTGGTGAAACCGGAAGTGGCAGGCAAGCGCCTGCGAAAACGTTATTCGCTCACAGGTTGCACATTGTGGCGGCGATCCCAATTCCGTTTCAAACATAGCCTCGTTTCAACACGACGCCGCCCGACTTAAACATCATCGCGCCCCGAACGGCCTCATCAGTTGGGTTCCGCAACATGTGTTGCGTGTGTGCGTGATGAGGTGCGTTAAAATGCGTTTTCTTTCCTGGAGGATTGTTGCCGCTTGCGGCTTCTTGTTGGCAGGTCCGGCGGCCAAGGCGGCCGACCTTCGTGTTCCGGACCTGCCATCGCCCTCCTATAACTGGACCGGCTTCTATGCGGGTATCTACGGCGGCGGCGGATATGTAGCCTGGGCTGCCGACTATTGCCGAAACGGCGGGTGCCGTCACGCGGAAGGGCAGGCGAGCGGCTTCGCGGCTGGCATCTATGGCGGTTACAATCACCAGTTCGCCAACCGCTTTGTGATCGGCGGCGAGCTTGAGTGGGGCAAATCCTCCTCGTCGCGGGATGAACTGATCTTTGGCGACAGTGCCTTGCTGTCGAGCTTCGGTGCGTTCGGTGCAGCCCGCCTGCGCGCCGGCTACGCGTTCGACCGCCTGCTGGCCTACGGCGCGCTGGGTGTCGGCGTGGCCTCGATCGGTAACGGCTATCGCCATACGGTGCAGCAGGGCTGCAACACCGTGCAGGAGATGATCTGGGACGAGCAGGTCAAGGCCGGGCTGGTTGTGGGCGGCGGCTTCGAATACGCCTTCACCAAGCATTTCGTCGGCCGCGGCGAATATCTCTATGCCGATTACGGCAGCGTCACGCTGTCAGGCAGGGACCGCTCGCGAACGGAATTCCGCAATGAGATGCACCTCGTGCGCGTCGGCGCCAGTTACAAGTTCTGATAGCTACAGGTTCTGATATCTGGCGCAAAGGGTCCGGCAGCGGCAGGCGGCCGGATCGTCGCGTCAGCCTTTCTGAGCATGTTATTGTCCGCGTGGTGCAGTAATCGCCCTGCGGATCGCGGCAAGCGGCGCGGTGTCGTCGAACTCGATGTCTTCGCCGATCCGCTTCAACCCGAGGTCGCGCCACAGCGCGGCAAGATCCGGCGTCGTCGGTCGCGATCCCATCTCGTCGTGAAGCCGGGTCATCACGGCGAGGCCGACGGCCTTGTCGGCGGTTGAGAGAATGCGCCCGATCGACCAATCCTGCTCGTGATTGCCGCCGGCGGCGAGCACGCCGCGCATCGCATCCTGCAGGCCGAGGCGATTATCGGTAGCTTTGCGGATTTCGATATCGGCGAGCAGGCAGAACATGGCGCCGCCCCAATATTTCCGTCCCCAGGTGGGGGTGTTGTCGAGGCCCTGGTCGCCGGCCTGCGGCAGCCCCTTCTGCATGTCGCGCATCACGGCCTGCCAGATTTCCCGTGCCGGCAGGTCGCCGGCCTGCACCCGCGCGACCGGCTCGACATAGACCGCCAGCCCCTCCGACAGCCAGGCGTAGCGATCGGGCATGTCGGGCAGGGCGGTATGCACCATCTCGTGCACCATCACCCAGTCGCGGCGCAAAACGTCTTCCGTGGAATCGCGGCCGATCGGAATGCGGATGGCGGCGCCGCGATAGCCCCACGTCGTGCCGCCGCGGATGCGTGCGCCATCGACGGGTACCAGCAGCAGTCGTAGCGAGCTGACAGGAAAGCGCCCGTAATAGGCCGTGACGGCGCGGGCCGACATCCTGATCCAATCAAGCAGTTTTTCCCGCGGCAGCGCCATCTCGCCCGGCGCAAACGCGACATGGATGGTACCGCCGCCGATTTCGAGATCGGTTTTGGGCAGCCGGTCGAACGCATCGTAGGGCATGCGGTCGCCGCGCATGTATTCCGACTGCGCATCGGCGCGATACGACATCGCGCCTGCCAGCATCGCGGCCATGACCGCGGCGGTTGTCATCCAGCGAACGGCGCCGGCGGTTTTCATCGGGGCACGCTGTGCATCGCGGCCGCCCGGTGGGCGTCAGGACCCTCCGCAATGAACGCCGCGGCCTGTTCATGGAGATCGTCGAGCATGGCGGCAAGCAGCGCCTCGCCCTTGGCGGCCGTCGCCCGCGTCGGATCGCCGTAGCTGCCGGAGCGGCTGTAGTTCGGCGAATCCGGATCGGACGGCGTCAACTCGCCCGGTGTCTCCTTGTCCAGTGTGGGGCTGGCTTCTGCGCGCGTCATGTCCACCAGATGCGGCGCCATCGCCAGCATCAACGAGGTTTCCATCTCGTCCGCATGGCTGCCATGGCTCTGCTCGGCGAGATGCCGGGCGACGCGCGGATAGCGCGGGCCTTCGTGGATCCACAAATGCCTGATCCGCGAGCTGTCGAGCCGCGCCAGCGCGCGATCGACCGGGGCCAGCGTGCTGATCCCCGTGTTGAGCACCAGCAGCTTTTGGCATCCGCCGCTGAGGATCTGTCCGGCAACCTCGCGAACCAGCGCCTCGAAAGTCGCGATCGACAGGCTGCTGCTGCCGGCATATTCGATGAAGGCGGGGTAATGGCCGTAGGTCAGCGTCGGCCAGACCAGCGCGTCGATCTTTTCCGCGATCTTTTCTGCGATCCTTGCCGCGAGCCATTCGGCCTGGATGCGGTCGGTATTGAGCGGCAGATGAAAACCGTGCTGCTTGGCGGCGGCGCCGATCGGCAATATCCCGACTGCGCCATCGCTGATGCGGCGGCCGACCTCATCCCAAGGCATGCGCTCGATGAAGTGGCGATTGGTGTCGGTTTCCATTCGCCGAGCGCTCCCTTTATGGGCCGACGGAAACATCCGTCAAAAGTCCCGCCTTGATCCAGCCGCGCAAATAGCCGGCGCCGCGACCGGCCGCGCCGTCAGGATCGTCATAGGTAGCTAACATTTCGCAGAGCACGCCGAACCGAATGCCGTTTGCGGCCTCGTCCCACATCATCGCCTCTTCTGCGGAAAGCTCGCGGAACATCGGCGTCGAGTCCTGCCGCCAGATCAGAAGATGCGCAGGCTGCTCCAGCCCGGCGGCACCGGGCGGCGTTTCTTCGTTCTTGAGCGCGAGCCAGATCGCCGCCGCGTTGGTCGCGACGTCGAGCCGGGCGGCGCTGGGATGCGGCTTAAATCGGAGAGAGGACCAGACCTCCGGCGCAAAACCCGCCATGTCGGCCAGTTCGACCACCTTGCCCTCCGCAGCGTCGAAGGCATCATTGAGCGCCTTCTCCAGCGCCGCGAGATCGGACAATTCAGGATGTTCGGCGTAAGGCCCGGTCGATTTCAGAAAATCCGGCAGACCTTGCGAGAACCAGCGCAGGTTCGGATGTGCGGACGGACGCGCCTTGACGTACGCATGCCCCATCTCGTCGAACATCTCGTCGCCGAGATAGAGATGCAGCAGCTCGTGGTCGTTGCGCATGGCCTCGACCAGGCGCGAGCCATAGGCATAGCGATAGACGCCGAACAGGACGTCGCGTTTCTCCCGGGGGCTGTCGAGAATCTCGGCCAGCACCGTGTCGTCGCCGTCAAGGATGCCGCGCTGGAATTCCGACTGCTGTCGCGCGAAGTCGCTCATCCCGGCTGTGCGCCTGCTGGTAAGATTTTCTCGGCCATCTCGCGCGTCCTGGCCACTTCGAGCAGGAGTTCAGCGAGCGGCGGAATGTTGTCGTCGCGCTCGATCATGGTCGAGACCCGGCCGAAGCGTCGGAGTGCCGCGGCATAGAGTTCCCACACATCTTCGCACACCGGATGATCATGCGTGTCGATGATATGGGTGCCCATGTGACTGTGGCCGGCCATGTGAAACTGCACCACGCGATCCGCCGGAATGCCATTGAGGAACGTCAAGGGATCGTAGCCGTGGTTGAACGCGCTGACATAGACGTTGTTGACGTCGAACAGCAGCCAGCATCCGGAGCGGCGCGACAGCTCGGACAAAAATTCCCATTCCGTCATTTCGGAATTGTTGAACTGGACGTAGGTCGAGACGTTTTCAAGCACGATGGCGCGGCCGAGAAAGTCCTGAACCAACTGCACGCGGCTGACGACGTGGTCGAGCGCTTCGCGGGTGTAGGGAATCGGCAGGAGGTCGTGCAGGTTCTTGCCGTGGACGCCGGTCCAGCACAGGTGATCGGATATCCATTTCGGTTCGACACGCCGGGCGAGATCCTTCAGGGCCTGAAGATATTCGAAGTTCGGCGGCGCGGTGGAGGCGATCGACATCGACACGCCATGCATCACGACAGGATAGCGCTCGCGGATGCGATCGAGCGTGCGCAACGGCTGGCCGCCGGGCAGCATGTAATTCTCGCTGATGACCTCGAACCAGTCGATCGCCGGATGACCGCTGAGGATTTCGTCGTAATGCTGGTGACGCAGGCCGAGACCGAAGCCGAGGAAGGCCGGCTTCTCCGATATCACCGGGCGATCTGCAAGCGGGGCCGCCGAGCTATCAGGCAATCTGCTTGCGACGTTCATCTCATCCCCGTCGAACGGCGCCCCCAAACCGGGCGGCGTCTACCAAATTATCCCCGGCAACCTAGCATGGAAGCGAGGCCCGGCCTACACCGGGCCCCGATCGAGCCGCGGCCTAGGACGGCTGGAACTTGCCCTTGGCGGCGTCGCACTTTTCCTTGGTCATGGCCGAGAAGCCCTGACCCTTACAGGCGTTCTGGCCTTTGCAGGCATTCGCGCCGCCCTTGCAAGCGCTCTGGCCTTTGCAGGCATTGGCGCCGATGCATTTGCCTTCACCTGCAGCGTAGGTGACGGTCGACACGGTGGTGCCGGCCAGGAACAGGGTGGCAGCGGCGGCGGCCAGCGCGGCGCCGGACTTGGATGTCATCTTCATTTGTATCCTCCAAGAGAAGTTGAGAGGGTGCACCGCCCGCAAGCAGCCGACAAACGGCACCCGGAGAAAGCTACGCGTCGGGTTCGGATTAAGTTACAGGCGCGGCCAAGTTTATTTTAGCCGCCCGTTCCAAACAATAAGGGCCCCGGCGGAGCCGGACCCTTACGCCTTGATCCACTGATCAACCCTTGACGAACTTGGCGCCCATGGCGGCGCACGCCTTTTCCGAGGTCGCCGAGAAGCCCTGACCCTTGCAGGCATTCTGGCCTTTGCAGGCGTTCGCGGCGCCCTTGCAGGCACTCTGGCCCTTGCAGGCGTTGCCGGCCATGCACTTGCCCTGGGCGGCGTTCGCCGGTGTCGACACCGTCGATACCACCGTGCCGGCGAGGAACAGGGTGGCGGCGGCAGCGGCGAGAGTCGCACCGGATTTGGAATTCAGCTTCATGACGATCTCTTCGATCATTGTTTTGAAGACAAGACGTCGCGAGCATCCGCTGATCGTTGATCACGAACCCCCACAACGCGAGCGATGTGACGGATGGCGATCGAGCCGTGGGGCCTGCCGAAAACGGCAAGTCTCCATGGCCTAAGTGCGCATCCAAAAGCCAGCTACGGGGCATCGAGCGATTTGGTTACAAAGTTTCAAAAGAAAATTTTCTTTCTTTGCGTTCGGACATCGCCTTCATGTCTAACCCCGGGGCCTTGAGAGTATTTCGTTGCGCGATGCGGTGGCCTTCCGCGCGCGCCGCGTGCAAAGAAATCGCGGCGCTTCAACGGATTAGCTCAGACACTTATTGCTAGTTGCATTGCACAGCAGATTCGATTGCGCTAGCCGCGCACAGGCTTCAGCTTTGCCATCTGCGCGACCGTGGCCCGAAGCTCCTCCGCATTGAAGGATGGCAATGAGCAGATGCGGTTGCTGCAGGCGAAGGCGGCCGGCTCGCCGAGATCGGGATATTCGACGTCGGGGTTGGGCAGCTTGCCCTCGCGCAGATCGAGCCATTCCAGGCGCTTGTAGCGGGCCGGCAGCGCGCGGCTGAGCGCATGCAGGCTTTGGGCGCGGGCGTCGTCCTTGGGTCCGACGATGGTGATGTGGGTCGGCTCGGCCGCGAGCTCTTCGTCGGCGAGCAGCACGCCGGGCAGGGGACGCATCATCCCGGCGGATGCGCTGGCGAGATAGCGCATCGCATGCGCGGCCAGCTCGCGATAGGTCTCACTGCCGAAGTAGCGGTTGAGCAGGTTCATGTAACGGCTCACCTGCACCTGGTCGTCGAGCAGCTTGGCGGGTTTTGCGAGCACGCCAGTCTTGCCTTCCGCGGTCTTCGAGGTGATGAAGCCGCCGGCGTCATCACGGAACGTCGCGACGAAATCGCCGGCCTTCGCGGCCCTTGTGAGCCAGTCGCGGTTGCCGGTGGCGGCATAGAGATCGAGGAAGGCCTGGCCCATGGCGAGCGTGTCGCCGAGGAACGGGCCGCCGCGATCCTTCTCGCCATGGCGGAAGCCGCCATCCGGTAGCGCCCGGTTGTCGATTACCCATTTCGCGGCCCGCTCCGCGATCGACAGCGTCTTGGCATCGGCGGTCGCGTTATAATAGGCGGCAAGCCCCGATATCGCCCAGCCGTTCTCCCGCGCGTAGAGGTTCTTGTCGATGCGGGGCATGCCGAGCTTGCGTCGCTCGCCATCGGACAGCGCATAATATTTGTGGCCGTCGGTGTCGTGGTCGAGATCGGCATCCTGGCTGACATAGAACGCGCCGTTGGTATCAGTCAGAAATTCTCCGAGATAGCGTTCGATGCTGCGCGCGGCGGCGAGATATTTCGGGTCCTTCCAAAGCGCGTAGGCCTGGCTGTATTGCCGGAGGTACTGCGCCTGGAACGACATGATCTTTTCGAAATGCCTCCGCGTCCAGGAGCCGCCTTCGGAATATTGGTAGACGCCACCCCAGACCGGATCGATCAGCGCGATGGCGGCATCGAGGGTCTGCCGGGCGCGCTTGACGGCGGTGGCGTCGCCGGCCTCGGCGCGGGAGATCGCAAGGTCCATGCTGTCGGCATCGATATATTTCTGGTTCTCGCCCCAGCCGCCGAGCTTCTTGTCGTAGGACTCGTCAAAAGTCTTCATCAGCGCCGCACGCTGCTGCTTGTCGAGGAACGCCGAGGTCGACGGCTTCACCTCAAACGCTTCGCCGACCGACGGTCCCGGCGAGGGATCGTCGATGACCGCTTTGAGCAGCGCCTGCATCCGTTCCGGTGCGATATATCCCCGGATCTTGGCGATCTCGCTGCCGTCGGGGCCGAACACGATGGTCGCCGGCCAGCCCCAGTCGCCATAGCGGCTCGACAGGTCGGGATTGGCGTCCTGGTCGACGCGAACCGGCAGATATTTTTCCGCCAGTAATTCCTTCACCTTCGGATCGGCGTAGGTCGTCTTCTCCATGACGTGGCACCAATGGCACCACACCGCTTCGAGATCGAGGATGACGAAGCGCTTCTCGGCCTGCGCGCGGGCAAACAGATCGTCGTCCCAGCCGCTCCATTTGGGTCCGTCCGCAGCAAATGATGGCGAAGCTGCAAGCGCGGCGAGGGTAAGCGCGGAGATGCGGACGAGTTTCATGGCGGCTTCCCGGAAGGTGGCGATTTCCGAGCTACGCTGGCCCTACGATCCGGGCTCAGGCTTCCGCCGATGTCACGGGATTGTGAGCATCAGCTCGAAGCTTGGGCTGGCCGCTGATATTCAACAGCAGCCGATCCAGCGAGGCGGCGCCGGGGCCTGCGATGGCGAGCCACATGAAGGCGGCGAAGTAGGTCGCCTCTTCAAAACCGAGCAATGTTTGCAGCGAATCGACATCGTCCCATTTCGCCGACCTGATGGCGACGACCATGACCACGGCCAGCATCGCCGCCGGAATTCGCGTAAACAGGCCGAGGATCAGCATGATGCCGCCGAGAAATTCGACGCTGGAAACGAAGGGCGTGAGGATCTTGGGAAGAGGAATACCCCAACCGATAAAGTTTTCCGTGACTTGCGCCAGATTGTTGAGCTTGCCCCAGCCGGCCAGCATGAAGGTGTAGCCGACGATGAGCCGCATAATCAAAGGGCCGGCCCAGGAAAAATGCGAGGCGATCTGCGCAGGCAGCAAAATCAAAAGATTGATGATGAAATGCATGCGAACTCCCCTCTAAGTGTTTGAGGCCGCCATGCCGCGTCCCGGTGCGCGCGGAAGATGTCGCGGCAGGGGTGGCGCAATCCGGCTCTGACGCAATTTCGTAAGCCCAGGTCCGCTTGTTACGGGGACCTCAGCCGAAATTTTGCAGGGCCGGGAACGTCTCGAGCAGCCAGATACTGACATTGGAGACGGCACCGGTGAGGAAACCGATACCGGTGATCACCATCAGGACGCCCATCGCATGCTCGACCTTGCCGAGGTGCCGCTTCATCCGCGCAAACAGCGAGGAGAACTGCTCGATCATGAAGGCCGCCAGCAGGAAGGGGATTCCGAGGCCGGCGGAATAGATCGCGAGCAGGCCGGCGCCCTTGGTGACGGTGGCTTCGGCGGCCGCAATCGACAGGATCGCGGCCAGAATCGGACCGATGCAGGGCGTCCAGCCGAAGGCGAAGGCCAGCCCCATGGCATATGCGCCCCATAGCCCGACCGGCTTGGGCATCGGCATGCGGCCCTCGCGCATCAACAGGCTGATCCGGGTCAGGCCGAGGAAGTGCAGGCCCATGATGATGATGACGATGCCGGCCAGGATCGAGAGCTGCGCCGACCAGGCCCGGATCAGGCCGCCGATCAGGGAGGCGCTGGCGCCAAGCGCCACGAATACCGTGGAAAAGCCGAGCACGAACATCAGTGCCGACGCCATCACCGCGCGCTTGGAGCTTTCCGTCATCTCGTCATTTGCGACATGCTCGATGGTCGCGCCGGTCAGATAGATCAGATACGGCGGCACCAGGGGCAGGACGCAGGGAGACAGGAAGCTGACAAGACCGGCAATCAGGGCCGCCGGGATGGAAACATCGTGCATTGCATGACCTTCAAGAACCGTCGCCAAGGGCATAGCGCCCTCTTGGCTTGTACGGAACAGCCAATCGATAAGTTTCGCCGGCATTGCGGCTCAAGTTCGGTCACAGAGCCGTGTCCGGACGGCGGAATTTGGCCTCACCAGCGAAACAGACGCTGCTATGGTCGCGTATTACGGTCACCAACCCGCGATTTGGACCCCGCATGCGCCTCGGCATCCGCACCGCCATTTCCGCCCTTGTGCTGACGTCCATCGTCGTCAGCGCCGTCGGCGTGCATTTGCTGTGGTGGCGCACCGCCCACCAGGTCAGCCAGACACTCGCCAACACCATCAATGACCAGATCGTCTCGGCCGTTGGCGACGAATTGCAGTCGGTCACGTCAGAGGCGCGCTCGTCAATGCTGGCTGTGCAAACGCTGCTTGGCGAAAAAGTGTTCGACCCGCGCGATGCCCGGAAACGCGAGGTCGTGTTCCGCTCGCAATTGCTGTCGCAGCCGACCATCTCCTGGGTGGCGTTCGGATGGCCGGATGGCGCGTTCTTTGCCGGACACAAGCTTGGCAACAACGTCATCGAGATGCTCGAGATTACGCCCGACCGCAATCTGCGCATCAATCGCTACGAATTCGTCGGCAACGATCTCAAGCTCAAGGCGAGCTGGTTCGAGGAGACCGACTACGCCGTGACGGAGCAGGAATGGTTTCGCGTCGCCCACCAGACCAACGATGAATACTGGTCGACGCTGACGACCCATCCGCGCGGCGAACGGCTGGCGGCGGCGTTCTCAGCCCCGGTCGCGATCGACGGCAAGCCGGCCGGCGTGGTCGCGATCATCATCGAGCTGACCCGTGTCTCCAATTTCCTGTCGCAGCTCACCGTTGGAAAGTCTGCCGGCGCCTTCATTCTGGAACGGGACGGCAAGGTGGTGGCCTCGCCCGATCCCGAAGCCAGCGAGCAAATGGAGCTGAAGACCGATCATCCGCTGTTTCCGGTCGCGGTCGATGCGATCAGGCAAGCCGGCACCGCCTATGAACCCGGCGAAGGGCAGCCGTTCAACACCACGGTGACGCGGGACGGCAAGGCCTACCAGGCGGTCATCACGCCGATCTCCTTTCCGGGCTGGTCGCTGGTGACGGTGGTGCCGGAATCGGAATTTCTCGGGCCGGTGCGGATGACGATCCGCAATCTCCTGATCGGCCTTGCGGTCCTGATCGTCTTTGCCGGGCTGCTGTCGGCCTGGCTCGCCCAGCGCCTGATCGCAGCGCCCCTGATCAAGGTGGTGAACGAGATCAGGCATGTCGAGCGTTTCGACCTCGACAAGGTGCAGAGGCACCCGTCGCGGCTGACCGAGATCGGCAATCTCTCCGGCGCGATCGGCGACATGGCGCAGGGGCTCGCCGCGTTCCGCAAATACATTCCCGCCGATCTGGTGAAACGGCTGATCAGCGACGGTAACGGCGCGCGGCTCGGCGGCGCGGTGCGGCCGATGAGCGTGATGTTCATCGATCTCGCCGGCTTCACCGGCATGTCGGAGCGGCTCGGCGACCGGATCATTCCGCTGCTGTCGCGCTATTTCGACTGCGTCTCGGCGCAGATCCAGGGCAACAACGGCACCATCGACAAGTTTATCGGCGATGCCGTGATGGCGTTCTGGGGCGCGCCCTCGGCCAATCCCGATCATGCGGTGGATTGCTGCCGCGCCGCATTGGCGTGCCGGCGCGCGATGGAAGACGCAGGTCTGGTCGACGATCACGGCCAGCCGATCAAGATCCGCATCGGCATCAATTCCGGCGACATGCTGGTCGGCAATATCGGATCGAAAGTGCGGCTGAACTACACCGTGATCGGGGATGCCGTGAACATCGCGAGCCGGCTCGAGAGCACCAACAAGGCCTATGGTTCCACCATCATCATCGGTCCCGAAACCCGACGGCTGGCCGGCGAGCGCATCGTGGTTCGCGAACTCGACCGCCTCGCGGTCTATGGCCGTGCGGGCGGGTTGCAGATCTATGAATTGCTCGGCATGGCCGATGAGGCCGCGGCCACGCCCGAGTGGGTGACATCGTATGAGGCCGGGCTTGCCGCGTGGCGCGCGGGCGATTTCACGGCGGCGATCGGCGCCTTCGAGCGGGCACGCGAAATCCGCAAGGACGACGCAGCGTCGTCGGCGATGATCGAACGCTGCCGCGAGCAGCTCGCAAATCCCGCCGGCGCGGATTGGGATGGCACGACGATCGCGCGGAGCAAGTAAGCTGGTGAGCGCCTTGCATGCGGCGGCGGCTTGGCCATAGATGTGCCCGCCGCCACGCCGAACGTGCTGGCCTCTGGACGGGAGGCATGAGCCTTGAGAATCTTGCTGACCCACACGCCGCAGTCCCGCGCGCAATATTATGGCGCACGCGCCCTGAGCGGCCTGCAGGCCCTCGCCGAGGTGAAGCTGCATGAAGCAGGCGAGGCACTCGACGCCGCCAGCCTGACCGCGGCCGCGCGCGACGTCGACATCATCGTCGCCGACCGCCTCACGGCGGGTCCAGCCGAAATATTTCCGGCGCTGCCGAACTTGCGTGCCTTCGTTCGTTGCGCGGTCGATATCCGCAACATCGATGTCGATGCTGCATCCGCCGCCGGCGTCCTGGTCACGCGGGCAGGGCCCGGCTTCGTGCAGTCGGTCGCCGAACTCGCGCTCGGCTTCATGATCGACCTGTCGCGCGGCGTCTCGCGCGCCGCCGCCGACTATCACGCCGGGCGCAAGCCGGAAATCATCATGGGCCGGCAACTCGCCGGCAGCCGACTCGGCATCATCGGCTATGGCAGCATCGGCCGCTACCTCGCCCGGATCGCCAAGGCGCTGGGCATGGAGATCTTGGTCGCCGATCCCTATGCAACCGTGAGCGACACAGAGATTGCGCATGTCCCGCTCGACGATCTGCTGGCGCGCGCCGACTACGTCGTCTGCCTTGCGGTTGCCAACGAGGAAACCGAGAACCTGATCGGGCAGGCGGCCCTGGCGCGCATGCAGCGACACGCCTTCTTCATCAACCTGTCGCGTGGCAACCTCGTCGACGAGACGGCGCTATCGGCGGCCTTGCGCGAAAACCGCATTGCGGGCGCCGCGATGGATGTCGGCCGCGCGCTCGACCAGATGCCGACGCCCGAGCTGGCACAACTGCCGAACGTCATCGCCACGCCCCACATCGGAGGCCTGACACCGCCGGCGATCGAGAGCCAGGCGCTGGAGACGGTCCGGCAGGTGGAGGAGATCGTTGCGGGTGAAATTCCAATCGGCGCAGTCAATGCCGGTCATTGGAAGCGTCGTCCTTGACCTCCGAAACCGCGGATGCCAGCGTCATGTAGTCAGGACGACCCGCAATAACGCGGCTCGATACGGTAACGCTGCGATGCGTCTTCCCTTCTTCTACGGCTGGCTGATCGTCGCGGTGACGTTCGTCACCATGGCGATCGGCGTCAATGCGCGCACGGCGTTCTCGCTGTTCTATCCTCCTGTTATCGGCGAGTTCGGTTGGGACCGCGGCGTCACCGCGGGCGCGTTTTCGTTCGGCTTTGTAGCCTCGGGCGTTGCCAGTCCGCTGATCGGGCGCATGATGGATCGCCTGGGCCCCCGCGCGGTGATGGAGCTTGGCGTGGCGCTGATGGGCGGCGGGCTGTTGCTGGCGCCGCTGACGACGCAGCCCTGGCATCTCTATCTCACCATCGGCGTCCTGGTCGGCGCGGGCAGCGTGTGTCTTGGCTATTCCGGCCAATCCTTCTTCCTGCCGAACTGGTTCATTCGTCGCCGCGGGCTGGCGATGGGATTGGCGTTCGCCGGCGTCGGCATTGGCTCGGTGACGCTGCTGCCATGGGTGCAGCACATGATCGAGCAGACCGGCTGGCGCACCGCCTGCACCGCGATGGGCATTGTCGTGTTCGCCGTGCTGGCGCCGATCAACCTCCTGCTGCGCAAGCGGCCCGAGGACATTGGACTATTGCCGGATGGCGACGCGGCGCCGTCGGCAACGTCGGCTGCGCCCCGCTCGAACGTCGTCGATCCCGTCTGGGCCAATACCGACTGGACGCTGGCCCTCGCGTTGCGCACCGCGCGCTTCTGGTGGATCTCGCTCGGCTATTTCTGCGGCCTCTATGTCTGGTACGCGGTGCAGGTGCACCAGACCAAATTCCTGCTCGACGTCGGCTTTAGCGCCAATGTCGCGGTCTGGGCGCTCGGCGTCGTCAGCCTGCTCGGCATTCCCGGCCAGATCTGGCTCGGCCATCTCTCCGACCGGATCGGGCGGGAATGGATCTGGGCGATCAGCTGCGCCGGCTTCGCGATCTGCTTTGCGGCGCTGATCGCCCTGAAATTCGCGCCAGTGCTGCCGCTGGTCTATCTCATGATCTTCACGCAGGGCGCGCTCGGCTACGGCCTGACCTCGATCATGGGCGCAGTGGTGCTGGAGATTTTTCAGGGCAAGCACTACGGCAGCATTTTCGGCACCATCATGCTGGCCGCGCTGGCCGGCGGCGCGGCCGGGCCGTGGGCGACCGGCTGGCTCTACGATCTCTCGGGCAGCTATACGGCGGCCTTTGCAATAGGCATCGCCGTCAGCATCCTGTCGGCGATCGCGATCTGGCGGGCAGCGCCCGGCAAGGTGAGGGTCGTGGCGGGGCAGTTGCACAATGCGCAACCGGCGCGCGGCGGCGGGGGCTAACGGCTCAGCGCGGGCGCGCTTCGACATCGAACGTCTTTCGTAGCACTTCCGCGCCGTCTCTTGTCACGCGATAGGTCGCGGTGTAGCGGCCCGCCGGCCACGCCGCCTCGGTGCGCTTCTTGCCGGCGATGACGAGAAACTGCGCCTTGTCGCGATCGAGCGCGGGCAGGTCATTGGTGGCGACGGGAAAGCCAGCAGGGCCCTGCACGGCGAGCGATTGCCGATCTCCGGCCTGCAGGCCGATGGTCCTGACATAGGCGACGAGGGCATCCGCGCCCGCTGTCACGGGATGCCTGTCGACCTCGCCGGATTCGATCTGCTCCATCGTAGGCGCGAGCGCCGCAAAGCCGAAGTCGATGATCTCGCGCGGCCTGTACTGCATCTGCTCGGCGAGCGAGGCGGCCCAGAGCGATCGGCCGCCGCCGCAGGATTTTTCTGTCGCACCAAATGCAAATGGGTCCACGGCCTTGCCGTGATAGCGCACAGTGAAATGCAGATGAAGGAATTCGGTGTCGCCGGACAGGCCGACAAGGCCAATCGGCTGCCCCGTCGTCACGGTATCGCCGACCTTGAGGCGGACGCTGCCCTTGGCCAGGTGGCAATATTGCGTGGCCCAATCGTTGTCATGCTTGATGAGCGCGCCGTTGCCGCACTCCTTGCCGGCGATGGCGGCCTTGCCTGCCGTTCTGATCGAGACGTCTTCCATGTCGTTGCGCATCCCGATCACGCGGCCGGGCGCCGCGGCGAGCACCTCTACGCCCTGCCTCTGTATTTCCTGATTCCGGATCCGGATGTCGGTGCCGTCATGGCCGTCATAGCTGCGCCGGCCGCAGCTGTAATCACGGACCTTGCCCGACACATCGTGATCGACATAGTTCTGGATAAAGCAGGCCACGCCCACCTGGCATTTTATCGGCAGCGCGAGCGAAATCGTTTCGTCGGCCCCGGCGCCGATCGTTGCGGATAGCAGCAGCAATATCGGAAACAGGTATTTCAGGCGTAATCATCCGGAGGCAGCAGGGCGGTACTTGAGCTTGGCACGCAGAATGTGTCGAATATCCGGTGCCCGCGTTCGCGCTTACGCCGCTGAAATCCCCATCGCCCGCTGCAGATCGCCGATGGCGCGGAAAAAGCTGTCGGGCGAGGTGGTTTCGGGATCGATCAGGCGGTGCAGGCGAAAGCCGTCCTCCAGCGCCAGCACCAGCGCGCCGGCCCATGTCGGATTGAGAATGGTGGTGCGGCCGCTGTTCTTGGCCGTGGTCTCGATGATGTCGGTGACCAGCTTGCGCCGGGCGCGCAGCCGCTTGGCAAGTTCAGGCCGGCGCTTCTCGGCGCGCGCGACGAACAGGATCATTTCCATGTGCAGCAGGGGAGAGCGGCCGAGCGGATCCTGCGCGCTGCGGTGCATGCTCTTCAATGCGTCGAGGAAGTCGGGAAGGTTCTTGTGCCTGTCGAGCAGCTCGCGGATGCGCCCGATCGATTGCTCGACGTGATCCTCGAGCATGGCGATGATCAGCTCGTCCTTGCTCCTGAAGTTCGAATAGAACGCCCCGCGGGTGAAGCCGGCCGCCGCCGCAATCGCCTCGATGCTGGCGCTGCCGATCCCCTGTTCCTCGAACACGCGCGCCGCCGCCTCGAACAGCTTTTCGCGGGTGTCGTCCCTGGTCGGTCTCGTGCGCAGTCTTGACATTCGGGCAGTTTAGGCGAGAATGCAACTCAATACAACAATGTATCGAATTTCGATCGACCGGCCCCGGGGGAAAACGCGCTGCACGGCGCACTGCAACCAATGAGGTCACCATGAACGAACATGTTCAGCCAGCCGGCAGCGCGCCGCTCTTCAACCCACTGGACCCGGATTTCATCCGCAATCCCTATCCGCATTACGAGCGGATGCGCGCCGTCGATCCGGTGCACCTGACGCCGCTCGGCATGTATGTCTGCAGCCGCCACGCTGAGGCGAGCTTGGTGCTGCGCGACAAGCGGTTCGGCAAGGACTATGTCGAGCGCACCATCCGCCGCTACGGCCCGAAGATCATGGACGAGCCGGTGTTCCGCAGCATGAGCCACTGGATGCTGCAGCAGGACCCGCCGGACCATACCCGCCTGCGCGGGCTGGTGGTGAAGGCCTTCACCGCGCGCCGGGTCGAGGACATGCGCCCGCGTATCCAGCAGATCGTCGATGAGACGCTCGACCGCATCATCCCGCAGGGCAGGATGGACCTGATCGAGGATTTCGCGTTCCGCCTGCCGGTCACCATCATCTGCGATATGCTCGGCATTCCCGAGGAGCATCGGGAGGCGTTTTATGCCGGTTCGCGCGATGGCGGTCGGCTGCTCGATCCGGTGCCGCTGTCGGCGGAGGAGATCAAGCAGGGCAACGCCGGTAATGCGATGGCGGCGATGTATTTCCAGCAGCTGTTCGAGCTCCGTCGCAAGAACCCCGGCGATGACCTGACCACGCAGCTGGTGCAGGCCGAAGAGGACGGCTCCAAGCTCACCAACGAGGAACTGACCGCCAATATCATCCTTCTGTTCGGCGCGGGCCACGAGACGACGGTCAATCTGATCGGCAACGGCCTGTTGGCGCTCTATCGCAATCCCGACCAGCTCGCGCTGCTCAAGGCGAAGCCGGAACTGATCACCAACGCCATCGAGGAATTTTTGCGCTACGATTCCTCGGTGCAGCTCACCGGCCGGGTGGCACTGGAGGATATCGACGATCTCGGCGGCAGGCGGATCCCGAAGGGCGAGAGCGTCTTGTGCCTGCTCGGCTCGGCCAACCACGACCCGGCGGTCTATCCTGACCATCCTGAGCGGCTGGACATCACCCGGCCCAATGTGAAGCCGCTGTCGTTCGGCGGCGGCATCCATTTCTGCCTCGGGGCTCAGCTGGCGCGGATCGAGGCCGAGGTCGCGATCTCGACCCTGCTGCGGCGGATCCCCGACCTGCGGCTGGATGACGCTGTCAACGCGGAATGGCGTCCGACTTTCGTGCTACGCGGCCTCAAGCGCCTGCCGGCAAGCTGGTAACGGCCCGACTTGCGATGTGCGGCGTTTTGATCCGCTGCCGGCGGTGTCGGCAGCAGGGCAGGGCTCCTGTCAGGATGCCGCTGTGACTTCGCCCAACTTCTCTCTATATTCCGGGCTGCTCCGGGGATATTCCGGGCTGCTCCGGGGCCGGGTTCGGCGTGGCGCGGCCGGCGCCGGGGCGGTTCAAGAGGAGACACCGTGCAGACGACGCTGCTCGGCCTGGCAATCGCCTTCATCATTGCGCTGATTGCCGCGCTCGTCGGGCCATACTTCATCGACTGGAACCAGTTCCGGCCGCAATTCGAAGCCGAGGCCTCGCGGATTCTCGGGGTGCCGGTGCGCGTCGGCGGCAAGCTCGACGCGCGCCTGCTGCCGGCGCCGTCGCTGCACCTGCATTCGGTCGTGGTCGGTGGCGCCAATGACCTCGGCAAGGTTCGGGCCGACAAGCTCGACGTCGAGTTCAGCCTCGGCTCGCTGATGCGCGGCGAGGTCCGCGCCACCGAACTGACGATCAACCGCATGTCGCTCGATCTCGGCCTCGACGCCAGGGGCCGGATCGACTGGCCGGCATCGGCCGGGACGTTCAACCTGGGTTCGCTGGCGATCGACCGGCTCAATCTCACCGGCCGCATCGCGCTGCATGATGCGGCGAGCCGCTCCACGCTCGAGCTGAACGACATCGCGTTTTCCGGCGACGTCCGTTCGCTCGCCGGCTCGATCCGCGGCGACGGCAATTTCATGTTCGGAAGGATACGCTATCCGTTTCGCGTCTCCTCGGGCCAGGGCCCCGACGGCAACGGCACGCGTGTCCACCTCAACATCGATCCGGGCCAGCGCGCCATCGCGATCGATCTCGACGGCCTGCTGAGTTTCGATGCCCGCTCGCCGCGCTTTGAAGGCGCGATGACGCTGGCCACGCCCGCGCCCCAGAAGGGCAAGGCCGATGAGCAGCCGTGGCGGGTCGCCGCCAAGGTCAAGGCTGACTATTCGGCCGCGCGGCTCGACCAGCTCGAGGTGAGCTACGGCGCCGAGGAACGGGCACTGAAACTTTCCGGTAGCGGCGACGTCCGCTTCGGCGCATCCCCGCTATTGCGCGCGGCGCTTTCGGCGCGCCAGCTTGATGCCGACAGGTTCGTCGCCAGGGAGAATAGCCAGGACAACGCCGCCGAGCCGGTTCGCGCGCTGCCGGCGTTCCAGGCGCTGAACGCCGCGATTCCGCATCTGCCGATTTCAGCACAGGTTGAGCTCGCATCGGAGCAGATCATGCTGGGCGGGCGCCCGCTGCAGGACATTGCCATCGAGCTGCAGGGCGACGCCGGATCCTGGCGCGTCCATCGGCTGGAATTCCGCGCACCCGGTGCGACCCGGGTTTCGCTCAGCGAGGCGGCCGCGAAAAGCGATGCACCCGATAGCTTCAAGGCGGCGCTGAGCGTCGATTCCTCCGATCCCGACGCGCTCCTGACCTGGCTGCAGGGCCGCGGCGAGACTGCCTACCGCAGCCAGAGGCCGCTTCGCCTGCGCGGCGACATCACCGTGGCGCCGGAAGGCTTTGCCATCGAGACCATGAAAGCCGACATCGATGGCGGCACGGTCGAGGGGCAGGTGGCGGTGACGCGCCGGCAGGCCGATCGTGGCCTGCGCGTCGATGCCGAGCTGAAGTCGGAACGTCTCGATCTCGATGCCGCCACGGCGTTCGTCCGCACGCTGGCCGGACCGCAAGGCGAGTGGCCGGACGAGGGCAAGCTTTCGCTCGATGTTGGCCGCGCTGTCTCTGCCGGCCAGGAGCTCAGCCCATTACTCGCGAAAGTGGCCTATTCGCCGGCGAAGATCTCGCTCGAGCAATTGAAGATCGGCCAGCTCGAAAACGTGACGCTGGATGCCGCCGGCAATTTCGACCGCCTCGACGCAACCGGATGGCTCGCCCTCAATTCGAGCGCCGCCTCGCTCAGTCGGCTGACCAGCCTGATCGTTCCCTTTTCGCCGGCGCTGGCCGCGCGGCTCAATGCCATGGGGACCAGTCCGGGCCCGGCGCGCCTGAAGCTGGCGCTCGACCTCACCAAAAATGCAGCCGATCGCGTCCTGGCGCGCGCCATCGCTGACCTCGACGCGCCGCTGCTCAAGGGCGGCATCACGATCACCGGCAGGCCGGCCGTCGCGGCGATCCGGGGTCTCGACGTTGCGGCGCTCGGACGCAGCGAAGTCTGGATCGATTCGAAATTGTCGTCCGAGCAGGGGCGCGCCTTGCTTGCCTTGCTCGGCATCGATCGCGTCGTCGCAGCGGGCGATGGTCCTGCGCGGTTCGACGGCACCGCGACGGGCGCGTGGGGAGCGCCGCTGCGGCTCAAGGCCAAGGTTTCGGCATCCGGGCTCGATGCCGAAGCGGAAGGCTCCGCCGAGCCATGGGCGGCGGAGGCGAAGGCCAATCTTGGCCTGAAGGTTCGTAGCGCCAATTTCGGCCCGCTGCTCGATCTCAAGCCGCAGGACACGCTGGCACAGAACATCGGCCTCTCGGCGCGGGTGCAGCTCACCGGCAACAAGCTGACCTTCGACGATCTCGACAGCACCCTCGGTGGCTCGCGGCTGCGCGGCCGCATGGCGGTGACGCTCGCCGAGGAAAAGGAGATCGAGGGCGAAATCGGCGCCGAGCAGCTCGCGCTGGCGCCGGCCTTTGCGCTGGCGCTCGGCGCCGCCGGGCATGATGCCGCCGAGCCGCTCGGCACTGGGCTTGTGAAGGGCTGGCGCGGCAGGGTTGCGTTTCAAGCGCTGCGCGGCCTGCTCCCCGGCGGCAGCGAATTGCAGCCGGTGAGCGGGGTGCTCAGGAGTGACGGCCAGTCGCTAACCTTCGACGCCATCACTGGCAAGATCGGCGGCGGCGAGGTCAGCGCCAGCATCGACGCAAGGCCAGGCGCGAACGGCATCGGCTTGAATGCGAGCGTGCAGTTCAAGGGCGTCGACGGCGCGGCGTTGCGCTATCGCAACCTGGCAATGCCCGCCGGCCAGGCGTCGCTGCAGATGACGCTGACCAGCCAGGGCCGCAGCGCCGCGGCGCTCGCCGGCGCGATGTCGGGCAGCGGGACGCTGACGCTGGAAGCGGCCAGGATTGCGGGCCTCGATCCCCGTGCCTTCGAAGTGGCGGTCCGCGCCAATGACACCGGGCAGGCCAAGGACGACGTTCGCTTGAAGCAGATCGTCGAAGCCACGCTACCGGCCGGCGCGCTTGCGATTCCTTCCGCGCAAATTCCCTTCACCATCCGCGACGGCCGGCTTCGCGTCGGGGCGACGGCACTCGACGGCAATGGCGTGCGCGCCACCGTCTCCGGCGGTTATGATATTGCCGCCGATCAGGCCGATATCCGCGCCGCTCTTTCACTGACGATGACGACCGGGCGTCCGGAGATTCAGCTGCTCGCGGTCGGCACGCCGGACGCGCTCACCCGCAGCGTCGACGTGGCGCCATTGTCCTCGTGGCTGGCGGTGCGCGCGATCGATCACGAAACCAAGCGGCTCGATGCGATCGAGCGCGGCGAGCCGCCGCCGGCCGCGCCGCCGCCGATCGTGCTGCCCGCGGAGGGCCTGTTGCCGATACCCGAGGCGGCGCCCGCACCGGCGGCCCAGAAGGGTGGCCGTGATCGCCGGCCTCCAGCGAAGAAGGCGGCCTCGCCGCGTCCGCCCACCGTCAACGCGCCAGCCGCGCCCGTCGCCGGCGCGCCGCAGGTTGCGCCGCTGCCGCCGCCAATTAACGTCCGGCCCGCGCCCGGCGCCGCGAGACCTCGCCCACCGCTCGCGCTGACCCCGCAGGTCGGCAATCCGCCGCCGCGCTCGAACTAGAGCGTGCAATCAGACGCGGCCGCCCGAGCGCTAGAGACCACCACGTCCTTCCCAGTACGTCGGTATCCCGTAGTGCCGGTGAGTGCGCGTTTCCCAATCTCGATCCTGCCATGAGTCATCGCTGAACTCAGGCGCATCCCTCAGCTGTTGCTCGGTGATAGCAGTTCGAAAACCACCAAGCGACGTGTCATAGGTCAGAGCGCTCCACGGGATGGGGTAATGGCTATGACCCAACCCGACAAAACCGCCAAAGCTCATGACGGCATAAGCTACGCGACCCGACACCTTGTCGATAATGAGGTGATCAATCTCCCCGATATTCTTTCCGCCTGCGCCATAAACTTCGGTTCCATGAATGTCTTCGCTTGAGATGCATTGATGATCTGGGTGAGCTGTTGCGCGGGCCATGGCTGCGACTCCCTTCACAAGTGGATTTAGTCGAATTAACTCGGCCGCTACGGGAGGCGTTCCGGCAGCCGAGAACATTTCACAGCTTGGCCAAAGGGCTCTGAATGGCGCCGCGGCTGGTGCGGTTCTTCACGCAGCGGGGCTTATGGGTGCCGGGCTAGCCAAGCACGATCTCCCTCTCGATTCCGATCGCCTGCAAAAACGTCTCGTCGTGGCTGATCACGATCAGCGCGCCGTCGAATCCTTTCAGCGCGCCTTCCAGTTCCTCGATCGAAGCGAGATCGAGATGGTTGGTCGGCTCGTCCAGCAGCAACAGGAACGGGGCTTGCTGCCGCGCGAAGACGCAGGCGAGGCCGGCGCGCAGCCGCTCGCCGCCGCTCAGGGTTTTGGCGATCTGCAGCGCTGCGCGGTTGCGGAACGCAAACCGCGCCAGTGCGGCGTGGGCTTCGTTGGCCGAGAGCTCCGGGTTCAGGCATCGCAGATTGTCGAGGATGCTCGCGTCAGGCTGGAGCAGGCCGACGTGCTGGTCGAGCACGGCGATGCGGTCGGTGAAGCTGCCGATGTCGCCGAGTGCCGGTTTCAGCTCGCCGGTGAGCAGGCGGAATAATGTCGTTTTGCCGGAGCCGTTGGCGCCGCGGATGGCGATCCGCTCGGGTCCGCGGACCTCGAACGAGAGCGGGCCGAACAGATGCCGCTCCCCGAAATTCATGACGACATCCCTGAACGCGATCAGTTCGCGGCCGCCGGGCAGATCGGTGCGCGGCAGCTCGATCGAGAGCGGCGTCAGGACCTCGACCTGCGCTCTCGCCGTCTCCAGCGCCTCGATGCGGTCGCCGAGCAGGCGGGCGGCGAGGTGGCTGTCGCGCGCGGCACTGTTCTCGGCGCGCTCCTTCTCGCGGTCCATGAACATCTTGTCCTCGATGCCCTTGGCGCGCCAGGCGCGGCCGGCCTTGTCGCGGCGCGCTTTCTTCTCGCGCCCCTTCTGCAGCGCGCGTTCGGTGCTCCGCAGGGCATCCGAGGCGCGGTCGAGCTCGCCGGCGGCGCGGGCGCGGGCGGCCTCGCGCGCTTCGGCGAACGCCGGCCACGCGCCGCCGAAGATAGTGATGCCGACCGGCGTCAACTCGACGATGCGATCGACGTGTTTCAATAGCGCCCGGTCGTGGCTGGCGAGGAGAACGCCGCCGCGCCAGCGCGCCAGCAGTTCGGCCACGGCCCGCCGCCCGTCGGTATCGAGATTGTTGGTCGGCTCATCCAGCAGCACCAAATCGGGCGCATCGATCAACAGACGCGCCAGTGCGACGCGGGTTCGCTCGCCGCCGCTGAGCGAAGCAGTCGGGCGATCGAGCGGCAACGACGGCAGCCCGGCTTCGGCCAGCGCCGCCTGTATCCGCGTTGCCAGCGTCCAGTCCGCCTCGGCGGCATCATCCAGCGAGCCTTCGCCGCGTTCGAGCCGGTGCAGCCGGGCGAGGCCGGTGGCAACGCCGAGCGCCTCGCCGGCCGTCAGCCGCTCGTCGGCGAGCTGCGTCAGCATGCCGACCCTGCCGATGCGCTGCACCGATCCGCTGGCGGGTTCGATTTCGCCCGCGATCAGGCGCAGCAATGTGGATTTGCCGCTGCCGTTGCGGCCGACCAAGCCGGTGCGCTCGCCGCCGACGGCGAGCGTCAATCCATCGAACAGCTTGCGTCCGTCAGGCGTGGCGAGGGAGATGGAATCCAGGACGAGAAGGCCAGGCATGGAGAGAGTTTTCCAAAAATGAACTGAAATCGCGGGGCTTGGTCAGCTTTGCGAAGTCCATTTCTCTCTCCAGGGATGCTGTGTGATGGGTTCCGCCGGTTAGGCGCCGCCACTTAAATAGGCGTTGGCGTCATTGGCGTCCAGCGTATCCTGTGGGCGCTTGGGGCGGCGGGAATAGTCTGGGCACAGCGGGGTCTGTATCTGCGGCTGGACCGTGGACTTTAGCTTACGCAGGAAAACCGGAGGTTCGCATGATGAAATCGGCACTCAAGCTCGCGACGCTGGCACTGTTTTCGATGGCCCTGGTCGCTTCGCCACCCGGTCCGGCCTTTGCCGCGGGCGGTGGTGGTGACCCGCCGTCGGCCGCCCCACCGCCGCCGCCCACCTCGTCGGGGGTCAAATCGACAACCAAAGCCAAGAAAAAATCCGCCAAGCAGTCGAGCCTCGACGATGCGGCGTTCCGGCAGGGTTACCGCGCCGCGCATGCGACGATCTATGAACGCGGCGATTATGCGGCCGCCATCGACCAGCTCAAGGCGCTGGGACACGACGACAACGCCGGCGTCGCCAACCTGATCGGTTACTCCTATCGGAAGCTCGGCGACTACAGGCTGTCGCAGACCTGGTACGAGCGCGCGCTGAAAGCGGACCCGAACCATGTGCTGACCTGGCAGTATTACGGCCTGTGGCAGATCGAACAGGGCAATCGCGACCAGGCTTCGTATCATCTGGCCCGGATCGCGGCGATTTGCGGCACTTCCTGCGAAGAGTATCGCTCGCTCGCCGCGGCACTGGAAAAGCCGCCCGGCACAGGACTGGTTTACTAGAGCATGATCCGGAAAAGTGTGAAGCGGTTTTCCCTCGCGACAAACGCGGAACGCGTTTGCGCGGAGATCATGCTCAAACAAAGATCTAAAGCGCGATGACGATTCACCCAAATCTCATCGCGCTTTAGCCTTTGCGTCGAAAAAGGGCGGGCGCGCCAGCGCGCTCGCCTCGATTGAACTTCAAGCCTGCAGCCCTCAAGCCTGTGGCCGCGGGGCCTCGGACGCCACAGCCGCCGGCATGGCGCGGGTGCGGAAGTAGTCGAGCACGAACAGGCGGATCGCCGAGGACAGGTTGCCCTGCTGGCGATTGCTGTCGATCTCGCCGACCAGCTCGGACAGCGTCATGTTCCGCAGGCCCGAGATTTCCTTCATGCCGTTCCAGAAAGCTTCCTCGAGGCTGACGCTGGTCTTGTGGCCGGCGACGACGATCGAGCGTTTGACGACGGGCGACTTCATGACGCGTCTCCGTCATTGAGCTTGTGCTGATCAAGGACATCGGCGGCGCGGTCCTTGCGCCGCTCATCGAGGGCGCGCTCGGCCTTGGTCCGGCCGAACCGCGCGCGGTTGGCGTCGGCCTGCTTTGCCAACTGTTCCCGCTCGTTGCGCTTCTTGAATCTCTTCAGGTTGATCACGTCTCCCATGTTCGCCTCCATCATCCGGCGACTCGAAGGCATGATGAATCATCAGCGGGAAAAATGTCGAGTGGTGCGCACGCAAATTGATTGGTCATTCGGAATCCCCGTGTACCGCCCTCTGATAGCATCAAAGAATAAATTTCGCTCTGCGAAAATTGAATTTTCCTGCTCCTATCATGTGTCGGCGCAGCGACGATAGATGATCAACCTCATTCTCTACATACGATCCATAACTTATACGCATCATCCGTAGTTTCCCGGGGGGCGACCGGGGACCGTCAGCCGGGGTGTGTCATTTTGTCCGGCTGTACCAGACGTTCGAATTCGGCGGCGTTCACAAACCCGAGACGTACCGCTTCTTCCTTCAGTGTAGTTCCGCGCGCGTGCGCCTCTTTGGCGACCTTTGCCGCGTTGTCGTATCCGATCTTGGGGGCCAGCGCGGTGACCAGCATCAGCGAACGCTCCATCAATTCGCGAATTCGCTTTTCGTCGGCGCGTATCCCCACCACGCAATGTTCGGTGAACGAGCGCGCGACGTCCGACAGCAGTTGAATGGAATTCATCATACAATATGCCAATACGGGTTTGTAAACATTCAATTCGAAATGCCCCTGACTTCCCGCGATGGTGACGGCGGTCTGGTTGCCGAACACCTGGCAGCAGACCATGGTCATCGCCTCGCACTGCGTCGGATTGACCTTGCCGGGCATGATCGACGAGCCCGGTTCATTTTCTGGTAAGACCAATTCACCAAGACCGGAGCGCGGGCCCGATCCCAAGAGGCGAATGTCATTGGCGATCTTGAACAGTCCGGTTGCCACCGAATTGATCGCACCATGCGCCGAGACATAGGCGTCGTTGGAAGCCAGCGCCTCGAACTTGTTGGGCGCGCTGGTGAAGGGCAGCTTGGTGATGCCGGCAACCTGCCTGGCGAACAGCTTGGCGAATTTCGGTTTCGAGTTGAGGCCCGTTCCCACCGCGGTGCCGCCTTGCGCCAGCGGAAGCAATTCCTTCACCGCCGTCCTCAGCCGCGCGATGCCGCTTTCGACCTGCGCGGCGTAGCCTGAAAATTCCTGCCCCAGCGTCAACGGCGTTGCGTCCTGGGTGTGGGTTCGCCCGATCTTGACGATCTTCGCGAACGCCTTTTCCTTCCTTTGCAGCTCGCGTTGCAGTTCGCTCAGCGCCGGTATCAGGTCCGACGTGATGCGCCCGGCGGCGGCGATGTGCATCGCGGTCGGAAATGCATCGTTCGACGACTGGCTCATGTTGACGTGATCGTTGGGATGAACCGGCTTCTTGGCGCCGAGTTCGAAGCCCAGCATCTCGTTGGCGCGGTTGGCGATCACCTCGTTGAGGTTCATGTTGGTCTGCGTGCCGGACCCGGTCTGCCAGACCACCAGCGGAAAGTGATCGTCGAGCTTGCCGTCGATCACCTCGCGCGCGGCGCGGATGATGGCGCCGGCCCTGCGCGCGTCGAGCAGTCCGAGTTCCCGGTTGGTCTGCGCGGCGGCGAGCTTGACGATGCCGAGCGCATGGACCACCGCCATCGGCATGCGGTCCTGGCCGATCTTGAAGTTCTGGCGCGAGCGCTCGGTCTGTGCGCCCCAATAGCGGTCGGCGGCGACGTCGATCGGGCCGAAGCTGTCGGTCTCGCTGCGGGTGGATTTGTTTCCGGATGTTTCTGATCGAGCCATGCGTAATGTCCGTCTGCCGTGAAATGGCGGAACGGACACACTACAGCGTCGCGGTTTTTCCCGCGCCTGGATTATTTCTTGCGAAAGCGATCCAGCCGAACCACTTCGGCGCCTTCGCTCGTCTTCGCCGGCTCGTCGTTGTTTTCCACGGCCGCCTCCGGCGCGGCGACAGGCAGGGCGGACGGCGTGGGCACGGCCGGCAGCTTTGCCGGCGACTCCTCTGCGATGGCTTCAGACGGCTCGAATTGCAGGCCGAACTGCACCGAAGGATCGAGGAAGCTCTTGATCGCCGCGAACGGCACCACCAGCCGCTCGGGAATGCCGCCGAAGGACAGCCCGACCTCGAAACGGTCGTCCGTCACCACGAGGTCCCAGAATTGGTGCTGCAGGATGATGGTCATCTCTTCCGGGTATTGCGCCAGCAGCCGCGGCGACAGCTTCACGCCGTCGGCGGTCGACAGGAAAGTGATGAAGAAATGATGCTCGCCGGGCAGGCCGTGTTCGGCGGCGTCGGCCAGCACACGGCGCAGCACCCCGCGCAGCGCGTCGCGCGCCAGCACATCATAACGGATATGATCGGTTGCCATGGTCGTCCTGTTACGGGTCGTCCTGTTACCTCTGCGGCCGCCGGTCCCCCGACTCGCCCCTTTGCCCTCATGCTACCCCGGCAGGAGCCGCAGGTCAGCAGGCGCGACAGACCGAATTGCGGCAGAACGGCCCACTGGCCGGAAGTGAAAAGAAATAAAGTGGAGGCTTCTGTTGCCAGGTGCCTCCGGACCCCGCCTAGCGGAGCTTAACCCGCTAGGACTTTAGATTGGTCTTTCAAACTGCGTTACGCAGCCTGAGCAACCGGAGCATAGTTGTCGTTTGCAACTATTGCATAGCCCGATAACGGCGGAACCATACCGAGAAAAAACTCGCCCTTTACGCCCTCGTCGATCCTGGTTCGCCCCCGCCGAAACCCGCTCCTTACGGGGTGGGCTTTGGTGGAGGCGCCGGGTACTGCCCCCGGGTCCGAATGGTTTATTGCGACGGTCATTTATTTCCATAGCCGGCGAACCGGCACCCCCAATATAGGGTGCAAGGCCGCAGAAAAACAGGGCCTTCAGGCCCGAACGGGAGGGGAACACAGCCCTGAACTTTCGCTTTGCTGTCGCCGAGTTGCGGTTTCGCCACGGACTCGATCCATTCGCGAGTGCGGCGGGTTGCGAGTGGCCCGGCGCTGCATGAATTTTCGGCGGCGCGAAGCAGGGCTGGATGCCCGAGGGACTAGGTCACGCGCGAGATTTAGCGGCGCTGCAATCGCAAGGTTGCGAGCGCTGGGCCCGGGGGCGGTTTCGATTATGGTCTTAAGGCGTCATTTGCTGTTCGGCCCAAAAGCGTTTTTGGTTTTGCTGGCGTTGTCCGGCGAAAGTCGCTAGCAAGTTTCCGGGACAAGCTTCCAGGTCATCCAAACAAGCGGGCGGAGCCGCCTTTGGGGAGGAGTATCTATGAACGCTACGCCGGGCCAAGCGCCGGTCAAATCTATCATGCCTAAATGGGTTCGGAATCCGCAGGACTTCATCGGCGGAATAGCCATGATGGCGATCGCCGTGTTCGCGCTGTGGGCGTCGAGCGATCTGCAGGGCATGCGCGGCTTCTCATTCGGCGCCGGCACGGCACCGCGGATGTTCGCGACCCTGCTGCTCGGATTGGGCGCGGCCATCACCGCCGTCGGCATTCTGACCGAAGGTCAGCACCTTGCCAAATATCATTGGCGCGGTCCGTTCTTCGTGACGCTCGCGATCTTGTCGTTTTCCCAGACGATCCGCCCGATGGGCATGATCTTCGCTGCCATGACGAGCTTCCTGATCGCGGCATGCGGATCGCCGGAGACGCGGTGGATGGAAGCGGTCATTGTCGGTGCCTGCCTGACGGCATTTTGCGCCCTGCTGTTTCCCTATGCGCTCGGTCTGCCTCTGCAGCTCCTGCCGACTTTCATGATCCGGTGAGGGCGAGATGGGCGATCTTTTTTCAAATCTTGGGTTGGGCTTCGGCGTCGTTTTCCAGTTCGTGCAGTGGACCCCCGCCTTCCTCGGCGGGACTTCCATTCCGATCCCCGTCAACATCCTGCTCTGCCTGATCGGGGCGCTGGTCGGCACCCTCGTCGGCGTGCTGCCGGGCATCGGCACCATCGCCACCGTGGCGATGCTGCTGCCGATCACCTTCGGCCTGCCGCCGGTGGGCGCGCTGATCATGTTGGCCGGCATCTATTACGGTGCGCAGTATGGCGGCTCGACCACGTCGATTCTGGTCAACATTCCCGGCGAGGCCGGCTCTGTGGTTACCGCGCTCGACGGCTTCCAGATGGCCAAGCAGGGCCGCGCCGGTCCGGCGCTGGCGATCGCCGCGATCGGCTCGTTCTTCGCCGGCTGCGTCGCGACGGTGCTGATTGCCATTCTCGGCGCGCCGCTCACCAAGCTCGCGCTGGCGTTCGGGCCTGCCGAATATTTCTCGCTGATGGTGCTCGGCCTGATCTTCGCGGTGGTACTCGCGAAAGGCTCGGTGCTGAAGGCGATCGCAATGATCGTCCTCGGCCTGCTGCTTTCCATGGTCGGGTCTGATATCGAGACCGGCGCCTCGCGCATGGCCTTCAACATTCCCGAACTGGCTGACGGTCTCGGCTTCGCCACGCTGGCGATGGGATTGTTCGGTTTTGCGGAGATCATCCGCAATCTCGATGCCGGCGGCGAAAGCGATCGCGAACTGGTCCAGCAAAAGGTCTCCGGCCTGATGCCGACGGGCAAGGATCTCCAGGATTCAACGCCTGCAATCCTGCGCGGCACTGTGCTCGGCTCGATCCTCGGCATCCTGCCGGGGGGCGGCGCCGTCATCGCCTCGTTCGCGGCCTATACGCTCGAGAAGAAGATCTCGAAGACGCCGCAGAAGTTCGGCCGCGGCGCGATCCAGGGCGTTGCGGCGCCGGAAAGCGCCAACAACGCCGCGGCGCAGACCTCGTTCATCCCGCTTCTGACGCTCGGGATTCCGCCGAACGCGGTGATGGCGCTGATGGTCGGTGCGATGACCATTCACGGCATCGTGCCCGGTCCGCAGGTGATGCAGAAGCAGCCTGATCTCGTCTGGGGCATGATCGCCTCGATGTGGGTCGGCAATCTGATGCTGCTCATCATCAACTTGCCGCTGGTCGGCATCTGGGTGCGGCTGTTGCGCGTGCCGTATCGCCTGATGTTCCCGTCGATCGTGATCTTCTGCTCGATCGGCATCTACTCGGTGAACAACGCACCGACCGATGTCATCATTGCAGGCGCATTCGGGTTGGTCGGCTACTGGCTGATCAAGCACGATTTCGAGCCCGCGCCGCTGCTGCTCGGCATGGTGCTCGGACCGCTAATGGAGGAAAACCTGCGCCGGGCGCTTTTGATCTCGCGCGGCGACTGGTCGGTGTTCCTGACGCGTCCGCTGTCCGCAGCGCTGATGGCGATTGCGGCGGCCCTGCTGGTGCTGACGGTGCTGCCGACGCTGCGCAAGAAACGCGAAGAGGTGTTCGTCGAGTCAGAGAATTGACCCGCGAGAGCTGGAACTGACCCTGCGGCTGTCCGCCGCAGGTTGAAGTCTGGCCGACTTCGCGTGAACTGATATTAGAGGCGGATGCCGGCTTGGGAGAGCCGGCATTTGTTTAAGGGCTGAAGGAACTTAACATGAATGGCTATGGACGCTCGCTGGCGAGCGGCTGTCTGGCCGTGCTTGCCGGGCTCGCATTGCTTTCTGCACCGGCCAAGGCTCAGACCTATCCGACGCGCAATATCACCATGATCGTGCCGTTCGCGGCGGGCGGACCGACCGATGTCATCGCGCGCATCGTCACCGGCCACATGGCGCAGACGCTCGGTCAGACCATCATCATCGAAAACGTGGTCGGCGCCGGCGGCACCACCGCCACCACGCGCGCGGCGCGCGCCGCCAATGACGGCTATACGCTGATCACGGGGCATATGGGCACGCACGCCGCCTCCGTGCCGCTCTATCCCAAGCTCGCCTACCACCCCGAGAAGGATTTCGAGCCGGTCGGGCTGCTCGCCGGCACGCCGATCCTGATCCTGGCGCGCAAGGATCTGCCGCCGAAGGACCTCAAGGAGTTCATCGCCTACGTCAAGGCGAACGAGAGCAAGGTCAATGCGGCGCATGCCGGCATAGGTTCGGTCTCCAACGTCTCCTGCGAGCTCTTGAACTCGGTGCTCGGCGTCAAACCGATCGGCGTGCCCTTCAACGGCACCGGTCCGGCAATGAACGCGCTGGTGGCGGGGCAGGTCGACTATATGTGCGACCAGATCGTCAACGCAGTGCCGCAGATCAACGGCGGCACCATCAAGGCCTATGCGGTGGCGACGCCGGAGCGTAACCCCTCGCTGCCCGATGTCCCGACGACCACCGAGGCTGGCCTGCCGGCCTTCCAGGCCCAGGCCTGGAACGCGATTTTCGCGCCGAAGGGAACGCCGGCGGATGTCGTCGCCAAGCTGAACGACGCGGTCGTCAAGGCGCTCAACGACGAGGGCGTGCGCAAGCGCCTGCTCGATCTCGGCAGCGTCATCCCGGCGCCGGCCGATCGCACGCCGGCTGCGCTCGGAACGCTGGTGAAGAACGAGATCGCGAAGTGGACGCCGGTGCTCAAGCCGGTGAATTGATCCACCTGATCAAGCGGATAGGGCAGGGGCGGAACGTGGGTTCCGCCCCTTGTCGTTTATCCCGGGGAACATCATTTTTCCGGGTATAATCGGGGCATGAACGCCGAATCGGCGTGTCGATCGGATATCCCGGCCGTTAAATTCGCGTCTCCGATCAAGGGTCCGAAGCTACCGCCATGCACCAGTATCACGACCTGCTCGAACGTATCCTTGCCGACGGCGCGGAGAAGCACGACCGCACCGGCACCGGCACGCTATCGATCTTCGGCCACCAGATGCGGTTCAATTTGTCGGCCGGCTTTCCGATGCTGACCACCAAGCGACTGCCGCTGAAGGCGATCGTTCACGAGTTGCTCTGGTTCCTGGCCGGCGATACCAACATCAAATACCTCAAGGACAATGGCGTTTCGATCTGGGATGAATGGGCCGACGCCAACGGTGACCTCGGGCCGGTCTACGGCTCGCAATGGCGCTCCTGGCCGGCGCCCGACGGGCGCAGCATCGACCAGATCTCGAACGTCATCGACATGATCAAGCGCAATCCGGATTCACGGCGCCTGATCGTGAGTGCCTGGAATCCGGCTGACGTCGACAAGATGGCACTGCCGCCCTGTCACTGCCTGTTCCAGTTCTACGTCGCGAACGGCAAGCTTTCCTGCCAGCTCTATCAGCGTTCCGCCGACGTGTTCCTCGGCGTGCCCTTCAACATCGCATCCTATTCGCTTCTGACCATGATGGTCGCGCAGGTGACGGGATTGAAGCCGGGCGATTTCGTGCACTCGTTCGGCGATGCGCATCTCTACTCCAACCACCTCGAACAGGCGCGGCTGCAACTGACGCGGCCAACGCGGCCATTGCCGACAATGAAGATCAATCCCGACGTGAAGGATATCTTCGCGTTTCGCTTTGAGGATTTCGCGCTCGAAGGCTACGATCCGCACCCGCACATCAAGGCGGAAGTCGCGGTGTGAGGGATTGATGTCGCTCAACATCCGCCGTGCGCGCCCCGGCGAAGCCGGCCTTGTCCTCTCCTTTGTCCGCGAACTCGCCGACTACGAAAAGCTGCTTCACGAAATGGAGGCGACCGAGGACGGCATCGATGCGGCGCTGTTCGGCGAAAGTCCGCGCCTGTTTTGCGAGATCGCCGAATGGGAGGGCGAGCCGGTCGGCTTTGCGGTCTGGTTCGTCAATTTCTCAACCTTCAGCGGCCGCTATGGAATCTATCTGGAGGATCTGTTCGTCCGTCCCGCCCAGCGCGGCAAGGGTATCGGCAAGGCGCTGCTCGTGCATCTCGCCAGGGAGTGTGTCGCCAACGGCTGGTCGCGATTGCAGTGGGCGGTGCTCGATTGGAACGCGCCGTCGATCGCGTTCTACAAATCGCTCGGCGGCGAGATGATGGACGAGTGGACGATCTGCCGCGTCGACGGCCCGGCGCTGACGGCGCTCGCACGAGGGACGCGCTGATGGAAATCGTTCTCGTCGCCGCGGTCGCGGAGAATGGCGTGATCGGCGCGCAGGGCGGCATGCCGTGGCGTCTGAAATCCGACCTGGCGCGCCTCAAGGCGCTGACGATAGGCAAGCCCGTGGTGATGGGACGCAAGACCTTCGCCTCGATCGGCCGGCCGCTTCCCGGGCGGACCAACATCGTCGTGACCCGCGATGCGACCTTCCGCGCCGATGGCGTCGTGGTTACCCGTTCCTTCACCGATGCGAGAGCGGTCGCCATGGGCGACGCGCTGCGGCGTTTCGCCACTGAGATCGCGGTGATCGGCGGCGCGGAAATCTATGCGCAATGGATGGATAGCGCCGACCGGCTTGAGATTACCGAGGTGCATGCCCGTCCCGACGGCGACACGCATTTCCCGGCGATCGATGAAACCGCCTGGGAAGAGGTGGCGCGGCTGCGGAATCCGGCCGGCCCGCACGACAGTGCCGATTTTTCCTATGTGACATATCGTCGGCGCAAATAGCCCCAATCGTCGCATTAACCTCGCTAACCAATGTTTGCATTGACAATTATGGCCTCAGGCATAGCTGCTTCGGGAGGTAAGCTTGCGTTGTAAGGGGCCTAGCGGTCCCCTATAAAGCCGACCGGATATGCGAGGCCTAAGTCGGCTGCCGGACAGGCGGACCCGGGGCCTTTCGCAGAGGAGAGTTTATATGCCGTGGAAGAATCAAGGCGGAGGCCCCTGGGGCCAGGGTCCCAAGGGCCCATGGGGCGGCGGTCCGCAGTCCGGCGGGCCAAGGCCACCCGACCTCGAGGACCTTCTGCGGCGCGGCCAGGACAGGCTGCAGCAGCTTCTGCCGGGCGGCCATTTCAGCGGCATGGGCATCGCGCTGGTGCTGATCGGCGCGCTGGCGATCTGGGGATTGTCCGGCTTTTTCCGCGTGCAGTCGGAAGAGCTCGGCGTCGTGCTGCGCTTCGGCAAGCATGTGCGCACCGTCGATCCCGGCCTGAACTACCATCTGCCGTATCCGATCGAAACCGTGCTGCTGCCGAAGGCGCTGCGCGTGTCCACGATTTCGATCGGCATGACGCTGATCGACGACCCGGCTAGGCGCGGCCGCACCATGCGCGACGTGCCGGAGGAAAGCCTGATGCTGACCGGCGACGAAAACATCGTCGACGTCGACTTCACGGTGCTGTGGCGGATCAAGCCGAACGGCGTCGGCAATTTCCTGTTCAACATCCAGAACCCCGAAGGCACCGTGAAGGCGGTGGCCGAAAGCGCGATGCGCGAGGTGATCGGGCGTTCGCAGATTCAGCCGATCCTGACCGGCGCCCGCAACACCACCGAGCAGGCCGTTCATGAACTGATGCAGAAGACGCTGGATAGCTACGGTTCCGGCGTCCAGATCACGCAGGTGCAGATGCAGAAGGTCGACCCGCCCGCGCAGGTCATCGACGCGTTCCGCGACGTGCAAGCGGCGCGCGCCGACTTCGAGCGGCTGCAGAACGAGGCGCAGGGCTACGCCAACCGCGTCGTTCCTGACGCGCGCGGTCGTGCCGCGCAGATCCTGCAGGTCGCCGAAGGTTACAAGGAGCAGGCGGTCGCCGAGGCCAAGGGCCAGAGCGCGCGCTTTACCAAGGTCTATGACGAGTACAAGAAGGCGCCCGACGTGACGCGGCAGCGAATCTATCTGGAGACGATGGAGCGGATTCTCGGCGGCTCCGAGAAGCTGGTCTATGACAGCGGCAACTCCGCGCAGAGCAACATCGTGCCCTATCTGCCGCTCAGCGAGTTGACGCCGCGGCGTCCGCCACAGGCGACGGGTCAGCAGCAGCAGAGCGGAGGCACGCGATGAGGTCTCCCGTTGCAGGTATTGTCGCCCTGATCCTTTTGTTCATCGTGGTGATCGTGGGCTACAGCTCGATCTTCACGGTGTCGCAGACCGAACAGGCGCTCGTGGTCCGGCTCGGCCGGCCGGTCGACGTCGTGTCCGAGCCGGGCCTGAACTTCAAGGCGCCGTTCATCGACACCGTCATCAGCATCGACAAGCGCATCCTCGATCTGGAAAATCCGTCGCAGGAAGTCATCGCTTCCGACCAGAAGCGGCTCGTCGTCGATGCCTTCGCGCGCTACCGGATCAAGAACCCGCTGCGCTTCTATCAGAGCATCGGTTCGATCCAGGCCGCCAACATCCAGCTCACCACGCTGCTCAACGCCGCGCTGCGCCGCGTGCTCGGCGAGGTAACCTTCATCAACGTGGTGCGCGACGAACGCGAGAACCTGATGACGCGCATCCGCGACCAGCTCGACCGGGAGTCCGACCAGTACGGCATCCAGGTGGTTGACGTGCGGATCCGCCGCGCCGATCTGCCGGAGCAGAACAGCCAGGCGGTCTACAAGCGCATGCAGACCGAACGTGAGCGCGAGGCCCAGGAATTCCGCGCGCAAGGCGGCCAGAAGGCGCAGGAGATCCGCTCCAAGGCCGACCGCGAGGCGACCGTCATCGTGGCCGAGGCCAACTCGACCGCCGAGCAGGTGCGCGGCGCCGGCGACGCCGAGCGCAACCGCCTGTTCGCCGAGGCCTATGGCCGCGATCCGGATTTCTTCGCCTTCTACCGCTCGATGACGGCGTATGAGACCGGGCTCCGTTCCAACGACACGCGTTTCCTGCTGCGGCCGGATTCCGAGTTCTTCCGCTTCTTCGCCAATCCGTCCGGCCATCCGCCGGCGGCGCCTTCGGCGTCAGCGGCGCCGAAGCCGTAAGGGCGGATCGGCCGGGAATACTTACGGCGGCGAAGCGGGGCTGCTTCGCCGGAAAAAGCAAAAAGCCGTTTGACTAGCTGGGGGATGCCAATCGATGAGGTCCATTGGGTTCAACGACTTCCTCGTCGGTTTGGGCATCCTCTTTGTTCTCGAAGGCTTGATGTTCGCCGCCAGCCCGGCCTGGATGCGCCGGGCAATGAAGAGCGCGCTGGCAACGCCGGACAACATCCTGCGGACCGTCGGCATCGTCTCGGCGGTCATCGGCCTGATCCTGATCTGGTTCGTACGGCGGTAGGTCCGGGTACTCATTCCGGGGCACGCAGCGTGAACTAAGGGGTGCCCTTGCGCCCCTGAGAATCTCGAGGTTCCACAATGTGCGAGCGCACATTGGGGTTCGCTTCGCGCCCCGGAACGACGGTATCCAAAACCCTTCAGGACAGGCTCTGGTGCCAACGTAATCGTGAGCCCTCGCGGGCCGGTTTTTCGCCGGAATACCAGTTGCAGATGCTTGCGCCTTGAACCCGTTCGGGCGCAGTGTGGACCCAAATTTCGAGCCTTTGGAGACGAGTCGATATGACCGGTGCCAGACCTGCCTTGACGAGCCGCCTGCGCCTGATGGGGATTGCGATCTCGCTCAGTGCCGCCAGCTTGCTGGCCCCCGTGCCGGCCAGCGCGCGGGGGCCGGACGGCATCGCAGACATCGCCGAGAAGGTGATCGATTCCGTGGTCAACATCTCGACCTCGCAGAGCGTCGAGGCCAAGGGCGGTCGCAGCGAGATGCCGCAACTGCCGCCGGGCTCGCCGTTCGAGGAGTTCTTCGACGACTTCTTCAAGAACCGCCGCGGCGGCAGCCCGAAGGGCGGCGACAAGAGCGGCGAAATGCAGACGCCGCGCAAGACCAATTCGCTCGGCTCCGGCTTCATCATCGATGCCTCCGGCGTCGTCGTCACCAACAATCACGTCATCGCCGATGCCGACGAGATCAACGTGATCATGAACGACGGCACCAAGATCAAGGCCGAGCTGGTCGGCGTCGACAAGAAGACCGACATCGCGGTGCTCAAGTTCAAGCCGGTGAAGCCGGTCAACGCGGTGAAGTTCGGCGATTCCGACAAGCTGCGGCTCGGCGAATGGGTGATCGCGATCGGCAATCCGTTCAGCCTCGGCGGCTCGGTGACCGCCGGCATCGTGTCGGCGCGCAATCGCGACATCAGCCAGGGACCGTACGACAACTACATCCAGACCGACGCGTCCATCAACCGCGGCAATTCCGGCGGCCCGCTGTTCAACCTCGAAGGCGAAGTGGTCGGCGTCAACACGCTGATCATCTCGCCGACCGGTGGCTCGATCGGCCTTGGCTTCGCGGTGCCGTCGAAGACGGTAGCCGGCGTCGTCGATCAGCTCCGGCAGTTCGGCGAATTGCGCCGCGGCTGGCTCGGCGTGCGCATCCAGCAGGTCACCGACGAGATCGCCGAAAGCCTCAGCATCAAGCCCGCCCGCGGCGCGCTGGTCGCCGGCGTCGACGACAAGGGGCCGGCGAAACCGGCCGGCATCGAGCCGGGCGATGTCGTCGTCAAGTTCGACGGCAAGGACGTCAAGGACCCGAAGGATCTCTCCCGCGTCGTCGCCGACACCGCGGTCGGCAAGGAAGTCGACGTCATCATCATCCGCAAGGGCAAGGAGGAGACCCGCAAGGTCACGCTCGGGCGTCTTGAGGATACTGAAAAGGTGCAGCAGGCCGCCGCCAAGACCAAGGAAGAGCCGGCCGAGAAGCCGGTGACGCAAAAGGCGCTCGGCCTCGACCTCGCCGCGCTGAGCAAGGATCTGCGCACCAAGTACAAGATCAAGGAAAGCGTGAAGGGCGTCATCGTCACCGGCGTCGACGGCAACTCCGACGCCGCCGAGAAGCGGCTCTCCGCCGGCGACGTCATCGTCGAGGTAGCGCAGGAAGCCGTCACCAGCGCCGCCGACATCAAGAAGCGCGTCGACCAGCTCAAGAAGGACGGCAAGAAGTCGGTGCTGCTACTGGTGTCGAACGGCGACGGCGAACTGCGGTTTGTGGCGCTGAGCGTGCAGTAGACAAGTTTGAATGGCTGTGCTGGTCGCTCCGAATGACGATGTCGTCCCTGCGAACGCAGGGACCCATAACCACCGGCCCTGATTGCAGTAAAGGCAACTCGCCCCAGCGCGCCGCCGATAGGCCGCAGCGTATGGCTCCCTGCGTTCGCAGGGACACGCAGAGATTATCCCCCCACAAACTCCTCGCGCCGATAGCCTTGCGCATAGAGCAGCGCGGTGAGATCGCCGTAGTCGATCCGCGCGGCAGCCGCGGCGGCAACTGCCGGCTTGGCGTGATAGGCAACCCCGAGCCCCGCGGCCTGGATCATGCCGAGGTCGTTGGCGCCGTCGCCGGTCACCAGCGTATCGATCTCGTCGAGGTCGAAGGATTCGCGCAGCTCAATCAGCGTTGCCAGCTTGGCGGCGCGGCCGAGGATCGGCTCGGCCACTTCGCCGGTGAACTTGCCGTCCTGAACCTTCAATTCGTTGGCGCGGTTTTCCTGGAAGCCGATTGTTGCCGCCACCGCATTGGTGAACAGCGTGAAGCCGCCCGAGATCAGACAGGTGTAGGCGCCATTGGCGCGCATGGTCATGACCAGCTCGCGGCCGCCTGGCGTCGGCGTGATGTGCTTGGCCAGCACCTCGTCGACCACACTGACCGGGAGGTCCTTCAACAGCGCCACGCGCTCGCGCAGCGCCGGCTCGAATTCGATCTCGCCGCGCATGGCGCGTTCGGTGATGGCCGAGACATGCGTCTTCAGGCCGGCGAAGTCGGCCAGCTCGTCGATGCATTCCTGGCCGATCATGGTGGAATCCATGTCGGCCAGAAAAAGCTTCTTGCGCCTGGCAGCCGCAGGCTGCACGACGATGTCGATCGGCAGGTCGCCGCGCGCCGCCTGGAGGCGGGTTTCGATCGCCTTGATTTCGTCCGGGCTATTAACCTGACGGTCGAAGGGAATGTCGACCGCGACCTCGTTGAACAGCCATTGCGCCGTTCCGGGCGAGGGGAGTACGGCCAATGCGCCGTCGACAATGGTACTGTCGAGCGCGGGATTGGCCGGATTGCAGATCAGGGTGGCGACGAGGGACATGCAGGCGCATCAGCTGGATTTGAGCAAGGCCGTGCTTATCGCAGGGCCGACCGCCAGCGGCAAGTCGGCCCTGGCGCTCGAACTGGCGCAAAAAACCGGCGGACTGGTCATCAATACCGATTCCATGCAGGTCTACCGGGATCTGCGCATCATCACGGCGCGGCCGACGCCTGACGAAGAGGCCCGCGTGCCGCACCGGCTCTATGGCCATGTCGACGCCTCCATCAATTTCTCGGCCGGAGCCTGGGTGGCGGATGCGGAAAAGGTGCTCACGGAGGCGCGCGCGGCAAAGCGTCTGCCGATCTTCATCGGCGGCTCCGGGCTTTACTTCAAGGCGCTGACGCGTGGCCTGTCCGCAGTGCCGCCGATCCCGTCGGAAGTGCGCGAGGCCGTCCGCGCGCGGCTGGAACGCGACGGTGTCGAAGCGCTGCACGCCGAACTGACGCGGCGCGATCCGGCGTCGGCTGAACGGCTGAAGCCGCGCGACCGCACGCGGATCGCCCGCGCACTGGAGGTGATCGAGGCGACCGGCCGCGCGTTGCCGGATTGGCACCGCGAAGGCCTGCCGCCGCTGCTGCCGCCGGGCGAATTCTCGGCGCTGTTCCTCGCGCCCGACCGCGACCAGCTTTACGCGCGGATCGATGCGCGCTTCGGGGTAATGCTTGAAGCCGGCGCGCTGGAGGAGGTCGCCGCGCTATCGGCGCGAAAGCTCAATCCGCTGCTACCGGCAATGAAGGCCCATGGCGTGCCGGCGCTGATCCGCCACATCAGCGGTGAGATCACCCGCGATCAGGCCGCCGAGATCGGCCGCGCCGACACCCGCCATTACGCCAAGCGGCAATTCACCTGGTTTCGCCACCAACTGCCGGAGTTCGAGTGGGTCACGCCGGAGGCGGCGAGGGGGTGGGTCGGACGCGTTCACGGCGTCCCGGGCTAGGCCGTCATGCCCGGCTTGTCCTGGGCATCCACGACCCATGTTTCAGCCGTCGCCAGACGTGGGCTGGGACAAACCCGGACACCCCGACAAGTGAATCCGAGCGTCCTCAGCATGAAATTCCCTCTCGCCGAACGCCCGGAACGCAGTTACACTCCCAAAATTCGCGCTGAATGCGTCCTTCCCTTGACTTCCAGGGGACGGACGGTATAACCCGCGCAACCTTTGGGAAGTCCGAGCCGCAAAATGCGTAATATTATTACCAAACTCGCCCTTATCGTAGTCGTACCCAGGCGCACCGCCGGGGGTGGCTGACGGCCACTCAAATTCAGGCGGTGTGCATGGGCCTCTCGGGCCCTTTTTTATTTCCCGAGACAGATCAAGCCGCTGGCAACAGCAAATCCGGAGAGAACCATGACCGAGCAGAGCAACGACCCCAATCAGATGACCGGCGCCGCGATGATCGTGCGCGCGCTCATCGATCACGGCGTCCAGCACATCTTCGGCTATCCCGGCGGCGCGGTGCTTCCGATCTATGACGAGATTTTCCAGCAGAGCGAGGTCGAGCACATCCTGGTGCGGCACGAGCAGGGCGCCGGCCATGCGGCCGAGGGCTATGCGCGCTCCACCGGCAAACCCGGCGTGGTGCTGGTGACGTCGGGCCCCGGCGCCACCAACATGGTGACCCCGCTGACGGACGCCCTGATGGATTCGATTCCGCTGGTCTGCATCACCGGGCAGGTTCCTACTCACCTGATCGGCAACGACGCGTTCCAGGAATGCGACACGGTCGGCATCACCCGTCCCTGCACCAAGCACAATTGGCTGGTGCGCGACGTCAACGATCTCGCAAAGGTGCTGCATGAAGCCTTCTACGTCGCGACCTCGGGCCGTCCCGGCCCGGTACTGGTCGACGTGCCCAAGGACGTGCAGTTTGCGACCGGCACCTATCATCCGCCGCGCAAGGATGACGTGCACGTTTCCTATACGCCGCGGGTGAAGGGCGATGAGGCGCAGATCCGCAAAGCGGTGGCGCTGCTGGCGTCCGCCAAGCGGCCGGTGATCTATTCCGGCGGCGGCGTCATCAATTCCGGACCGGTCGCGTCGAACCTGTTGCGCGAGCTGGTCGAGGTCACCGGCTTTCCGATCACCTCGACCCTGATGGGCCTCGGCGCCTATCCGGCATCGGGCAAGAACTGGCTCGGCATGCTCGGCATGCACGGCACCTACGAGGCCAACATGGCGATGCATGGCTGCGACGTCATGCTGTGCGTCGGCGCGCGTTTCGACGACCGCATCACCGGCCGCGTCGATGCGTTCTCGCCGGGATCGAAGAAGATCCACATCGATATCGATCCGTCCTCGATCAACAAGAATATCCGTGTCGACGTGCCGATCATCGGCGATGCCGGCAACGTGCTCGGCGACCTCCTGCAGGTGTTCAAGGCGGAAGCCAAGAAGCCCGACATCAAGGCCTGGTGGCAGGAGATCGCCAAGTGGCGGGCGCGCAATTCGCTGTCCTACAAGAAGAGCAGCGAGGTCATCCTGCCGCAGCATGCCATCCAGAAGCTGTTCGAGGCGACGCGGGGGCACGACACCTACATCACGACCGAAGTCGGTCAGCACCAGATGTGGGCGGCGCAGTTCTTCGGCTTCGAGGAGCCGCACCGCTGGATGACGTCCGGCGGGCTCGGCACCATGGGCTACGGCCTGCCGGCGGCGCTCGGCGTGCAGGTCGCGCACCCGGATAGCCTCGTGATTGACATCGCCGGTGATGCCTCGGTGCAGATGACCATGCAGGAGATGTCGACGGCGGTTCAGTATGAGCTGCCGATCAAGATCTTCATCCTGAACAACCAGTATATGGGCATGGTGCGGCAGTGGCAGCAGCTCCTGCACGGCAACCGCCTGTCGCATTCCTACTCGGAGGCCCTGCCTGATTTCGTCAAGCTGGCGGACGCGTTCGGCTGCGTCGGCCTGCAGGCGATCAAGCCCGGCGATCTCGACGGCGCGCTCAAGGAGATGATCAAGATCAAGCGCCCGGTGCTGTTCGATTGCCGCGTCGCCGCGCTGGAAAACTGCTTCCCGATGATTCCGTCCGGCAAGGCGCATAACGAAATGCTGTTGCCGGTGGAGGCCACGGATGAGGCCACTGCCGCGGCGTTCGCCGGCGGCAAGGCGCTGGTGTGAGTGTGAGGACGCGAGACCAAAACTCCGCTGTCATCGCGCGGCTTGACCGGGCGATCCAGTACGCCGCGGCACCTCGGCTTTGCTCAGGCGTCTCTGGAATACTGGATCCCCGCCGGAGCCTGTCATCGGGCGGCGCAGAGCGCCGACCCGTTGGCGGGGATGACGAGCACGCGAGAGGATCGAGAAACCAAAATGTTTGACCTCGCCGAGCTCGAACGTGCGCATGGGATCGTGGGGCAGGCGGTGCCGGCGACGCCGGTGCATGCCTGGCCGCTGCTGGCGGAGCGACTTGGCACGACGGTCATTGTCAAGCATGAGAACCATACGCCGATCGGCGCGTTCAAGGTGCGCGGGGGGCTGATCTATCTTGACCGCCTAAAGCGCGCGCGGACGAATATTCCGGGCATCATTTCGGCAACGCGTGGCAATCACGGTCAGAGCCTTGCCTTCGCCGCCGGCCGTCTCGGCGTTCGCGCGGTCATCTATGTGCCGAGGGGAAATTCGGTGGAGAAGAACCGCGCCATGCGCGCGTTCGGCGCCGAGCTGGTCGAGCATGGCGAGGATTTTCAGGCAGCGGCCGAGGAAGCCCAGCGCCGCGCCCAGTTCGACGGGCTGCACATGGTGCCGTCGTTCCATCCTGATCTCGTGCTCGGGGTTGCGACCTACGCGCTGGAATTGTTGCGCGCCGCGCCCGACCTCGACGTACTCTATGTGCCGATCGGGCAGGGCTCGGGCATCTGCGGCTGCATCATGGCGCGCGACCTGCTCGGCCGGAAAACCGAGATCGTCGGCGTGCAGTCGACCGAGGCGCCGTCCTACGCGCTGTCGTTCGCGGCCGGCACCGTCGTGACGACCGAGACCAGCAACACGCTGGCCGACGGCATGGCGACCCGCGTTCCCGTCGCCGAGGCGCTCAGCATCATCCGCAAGGGCGCTTCCCGCATCGTGCAGGTCACGGACGACGAGGTCGCCGCAGCCGTGCGCGCCTACTGGACCGATACGCATAATCTCGCCGAGGGCGCCGGCGCCGCCGCGCTCGCCGCGGCCCTGCAGGAAAAGGCAAAACTCGCCGGCAAGCGCGTCGGCCTGATCCTGTCGGGCGGCAATATCGATTTCGATCTGTTTCGCAGATGGGTGATGCCGGCCGCGGCCGCCGAAAGGATCGCGGTGTGAGCATGGCTCGCTGTACGCCACAAATACTGCTGTCATCGTCCGGCTTGACCGGACGATCCAGTACGCTGCGGCCTCGCGATCAATCGCAGGCGCCGGCGGTTACTGGATGCCCGCCTGCGCGGGCATGACAATGGAGAATGACAAGGGGATATCAATGAACCAGCCCGCATCCGCCTACTTCCTGGAAGACCGTCACGATCCCAACGAGACGCACACGCTGTCGGTGCTGGTGCAGAACGAGCCCGGCGTGCTTGCCCGCGTGATCGGCCTGTTTTCGGGCCGCGGCTACAACATCGACAGTCTCACCGTTTCCGAGACCGAGAGCCAGAAGCATCTGTCCCGCATCACCATCGTCACGACAGGCACGCCGATGGTGATCGAGCAGATCAAGCACCAGCTCGACCGCATGATCCCGGTCTACCGCGTCGTCGACATGACGATCACGGGACGTTCGATCGAGCGGGAACTGGCGATGGTGAAGGTGCGCGGCCGTGGCGACAGCCGGGTCGAGGCGCTGCGGCTGGCGGATGCGTTCCGCGCCCGCGTCATTGATGCCACCACCGAGAGTTTTGTGTTCGAGATCACAGGCAATTCATCGAAAATCAGTCAATTCATTGACCTGATGCGCCCGCTCGGCCTCGTCGAGGTGTCGCGCACCGGGGTGGCGGCGATCGGGCGCGGGCCCGAGGGGATGTGAACCATGCTGGCGAGGGACTGGTACTACACGCAACGGCGGCGGCTTGGCCTCGATTCCGCGGTCGCCTCGATCTACGACCGGCATGACGATAACGACGAGCGGGCGCGCGCCGCGCTCAGCATGCTCGGCGTCAAGCCGGGCTGGCGGATCGCCGATATCGGCTGCGGCAACGGTGTACTGGCCTGCGAGGCGGCGCTGATGGGCGCCGAGGTCGACGCGATCGACATTTCGCCGGCGATGCTCGGGCTCGCCAACATCTACGCGCGCGACCGCAAGGCGGCGATCCGCACCCAGCCCGCGGGGCTGCTCAGCTTCGCCTACCAGCCGAATTCCTATGACCTGATCGTCAGCGAGTTCACGCTGCATCATCTGCCCGACTTCTGGAAGGCGGTGGCGCTGGCGCGGATCTTTGCCGCGCTGAAGCCCGGCGCCAACTTCTACCTGCGTGACATCGTGTTCGTCAGCATGCCCGACGGCGTCGAGCGCGACATCGAGCAATGGGCCGAGTTCACCATCAAGAACCACGATTTCGCGCGTGAGGGCGTTGTCGCCCACATGCGCGACGAATACTCGACCTTCGGCTGGGTGATCGAGCGCATGCTGACCGATATCGGTTTTACGCTGGAATCGGTCGATTACCACGCGCCGCTCCACGGCACTTATCTCCTGCGCAAACCGAAGCCGGATCAGCAGAGCTAAGAACAACCAGCAGAGCCACAAACCAACAGAGCCAACAATGAAACCGGCCGATGTCTGCATCGCCGTCCTAGTGGCGGTGATCTGGGGGCTTGCCTTTGTTGCGAGCCGGATCGCGCTCAACGAGTTTTCGCCGGAACTGATGACGACGCTGCGCTTTGCCATCGCCGCGCTGCCCTGCCTGTTCGTGGCGCGGCCCAAGGTTTCCTGGATGGTGCTGATGTCGATCAGCTTCACGCTGTTTCTCGGCCAGTTTCTGGCGCAGGCCTTTGCCATCGCGCATGGTGTGCCTGTCGGGCTTTCCAGCGTGATCGTGCAGAGCCAGGCGCTGTTCACCATTGCCTTTGCCGCGCTGTTGTTCCGCGAGCGGCCGGGCATGTGGCAGGCCGTCGGCATTGCGATCGCGACCTCGGGGCTGCTGATGATCTGCGGCACCCTCGGCTATGATTTCAGCGTCAGTGCCTTTGCGATCCTAATGATCTCGCCGCTCAGCTTCGCGGCCGGCAACCTGCTGTTGCGGCGCGCGCAGAGCGTGCCGATGTTCGACCTGTTCGCGTGGCTTTGCCTCGTCGCCGCGGTTCCGCTGTTCATGCTGACGCTGGTCACGAATGGCCCGCGGCCGACCTGGCACGCGCTGACCCATATGTCGCCGACGGGCCTGTTGTGCATGATCGGCCTCGGCAGCGTCTCCACCAGCATCGCCTACTGGCTGTGGGGCAGGCTGCTCCGTGATTATCCGGCGGCGCAGGTGGTGCCGTTTGCGCTGCTGGTGCCGTTCGTCGGCTCCGCGGCATCCAGCATCGTGTTTGGCGAGACGTTCGGGCCGCTCCGGCTGGCTGGTATGGTCACCGTCGTCGGCGGCATCGCCGTGATGCTGCTGTCGAAGCGCCCCAAATCCCTGGAAGATACCAAGGCTTCAGAAGAACAAGTTCTGCCAAAGATCGCATGAGGCCCCTATGTCGCAATCGCTGTTGATCGCCTTCGTGATGTTCGCCACCGTGATGTTCTTCACGCCGGGACCGAACAACATCATGTTGCTGTCCTCGGGGCTTACCTACGGCTTCCGGCCGACGATCCCGCACATCATGGGGATCACGGTTGGATTCGCTTTCATGATCGGCGCGGTCGGACTCGGGCTCGGCACCATCTTCATCGCCTATCCGGTGCTGCAGACCATCTTGAAATATGCCGGTGCGGCCTACCTGATCTATCTGGCCTGGGCGATTGCAATGTCCGAGCCGCCGTCGGCGGAGGAGGACAAGAGCCGCGGCCGGCCGATGACGTTCTGGGGCGCGGCCATGTTCCAGTGGGTCAACGCCAAGGGCTGGGTCATGGTGATTGGCACTATCACCGCCTACGCCGCCATCGCGGTCTATCCTTGGAACATCGTGATCCAGGTCGGCCTCAGCCTGATCCTGGGCATCCTGTCCTGCACCGCCTGGGCCCTGTTCGGCACCTCGCTGCGGCCGGTCCTGACCTCGCCCCGGGCGATCCGGGTCTTCAACGTCGTCATGGCGGTATTGCTGCTGGCCTCACTCTATCCGGTCTTCATGGACGCATGATGCCGCACCGGGCCATGCAGAAACGGGTTTCCTTTGAAGCGGAAAATGCTCTAGACAACGCCGGAAATTCGCGGGCGACCGGCGGTTCACCCACCCAAATGCCTGATTAACCGGCCGATTTTGGCCATCCATTAAGGAAACGACCCATGCGTGTTTATTACGATCGTGACGCCGACCTGAACCTGATCAAGGGCAAGAAGGTCGCCATCGTCGGCTACGGCAGCCAGGGCCATGCCCATGCGCTGAACCTGAAAGACTCCGGCGTCAAGGAAGTGGCCATCGCGCTGCGCAACGGTTCGGCCTCGGCCAAGAAAGCGGAAGCCGCCGGCTTCAAGGTGCTGGAAGTCGCTGAAGCTGCCAAATGGGCCGACCTCGTGATGATGCTGACCCCCGACGAATTGCAGGGCGACATCTACCGCGACCACCTGCACGACAACATGAAGAAGGGCGCGGCGCTGGTGTTCGCCCACGGCCTCAACGTCCACTTCAACCTGCTCGACCCGCGCGCCGATCTCGACGTCTTGATGATCGCCCCGAAGGGCCCCGGCCACACCGTGCGCTCGGAATACCAGCGCGGTGGCGGCGTGCCCTGCCTGATCGCGATCGCCAAGGACGTCTCGGGCAACGCCCATGACCTCGGCCTGTCCTACGCCTCGGCGATCGGCGGTGGCCGCGCCGGCATCATCGAGACCACTTTCAAAGAGGAATGCGAGACCGACCTGTTCGGCGAGCAGGTGGTGCTCTGCGGCGGCCTGGTCGAACTGATCAAGGGCGGCTACGAGACCCTGGTCGAAGCTGGCTACGCCCCCGAGATGGCCTATTTCGAGTGCCTGCACGAGGTGAAGCTGATCGTCGACCTGATCTATGAAGGCGGCATCGCCAACATGAACTACTCGATCTCCAACACCGCCGAGTTCGGCGAGTACGTCACCGGTCCGCGCATCGTCACCGACGAGACCAAGAAGGAGATGCGCAAGGTGCTGAACGACATCCAGTCCGGCAAGTTCGCCCGCGACTGGATGCTCGAGAACAAGGTCAACCAGACCTCGTTCAAGGCGACCCGCGCCAAGCTCGCCCAGCACCCGATCGAGGAAGTCGGTGCCAAGCTCCGCGACATGATGCCGTGGATCAAGAAGGGCGCGCTGGTCGACAAGAGCAAGAACTGAGTGTCAGACGATCGTGTGGGGTGGGCAACGCGTAAGCGTGCCCACCATGCATGTTGACCAAGCGCGAAGATGGTGCGCACGACGCTGACGCGCCTTTGCCCACCCTACGGCACTGGTACTTAAACACCAAATTTTAAGCCTTGCTCGGCATTGTCAGGCGAGATCGCGCAAGCGGTCTCGCCGTTTCTTTGAAGCATTTGATGCTCAAGCACATTCTTCAGGCCGCCGCACCAAGCGCGTCCGCTGAGCCCGAAACGAAGAACTGACGCATCACGCATATTCTTCGCGCGAAGCAATTCAACAATCACATTACCGATCGAAAGCTCAGCATTTACCGTGTCAAAGCTCGGTTGCTTAATGTGCATTCTCTTTCGTGGAACGAAACCTATGCTCGCTGTATGGCAGGAGCATCGTCCCGAACATCTCATGTGCTGGATCAGCGAGCCCGCCTTGATCCCGGGCCGCTCGTGAACGATACGCGTTCCGCGGTCGGAACGCACAATAGTCTCCAGCCCAGCATGGCTTTTATTTGGTGGTGTCTCAGTTTGAATTCTTGGGGCGGTAGTTTTGAGGGAAATGCTCAACGGCGCCACCAATTTGAACCCAGTCATGTTTCGATTGCTCAAAAACCGATATGACGGGAGCCGGATATTTTGGATTTGCCATCGCGCCAACTGCAACGCCGATCAGCGCAGGCAAATTACTGACTTTCCAATAGACCGTTGAACCGCACTCTGGACAAAAATAATTATGCATTTCCCCGCCGCTTGCGGCGGCGTGCGTGAACTCTTTTGAGGTTCCTGAGATGGCGACCACCTCAGCGGGGTAATAAGCGCCTACGCCGAACGGCGCGCCGGTCCGGCGTTGGCAGTCGATGCAGTGACAAGCAACAACGATCTTGGAAGGTTCTTCCGGAAGCGAAAGCGTGACTGCTCCGCAGTTGCACCTTGCGTAGCCCATCGAAAAAATCTCCAGCGTCTTTCGGAGCTTACCGCAAAAGCACGGCTTGGTGCTACCGCGGCGAAGGCTGCGCGCCCGGTTGATAAGGTCTTGAAGATGATCGAGGCGGCTCACCCGGTCCCGGCCGTTCGCGGTCCCTGCAAGAAGCGCGTTGCCGATGAATTCCAAGCCGAGATGCCACCGTTTATTTGGCGGGGAGATCGACGCCGCGAAGCGTCACGATCGCCACCGCGCATGGCTTCTCGACGCCATCGGCGACCGATGCCACCTCGACATGCGCCACGCCGATCGTGCTGCCGACCTGAATCGCGCGGGCGCGGGCGATCAGCCTGTCGCCTTTCGCCGGGGCGAGGAAACTGACGTTGAGGTTCACGGTTACTGCGAACCGGCCTGATGGCATCGCCGTCGTGACCGCCCCGCCGCCGGCATGGTCCGCTAACCCGGCGATGACCCCGCCATGGAAGAAGCCGTTGATCTGCAGGAGATTGTCGTTCCTGGCGAGCGACATCACGACATGACCTGCTTCCGCGCTCTCGACCCTGGTGCCGACGCTGCTGGTATAGCCGGGCGCTCGGGTCACCCGTTCGACCAGGGCGCGGATCGCATCCGGCGTCATCGGCTGTTTCGGCTGGTCCATCGCATCCTCCCGGCAGTTTGCGCGGGCGCATGCTCGGACCGGGCGGAGACTTAGGCAATCTCGATTGCTCCGATATCGAGCCATAGGTATCCTCTATGGATGGACTTCAAGCAGATCAGGTACTTCGTTGCTGTCGCCGAAGCGGGCAGCTTCAGCGAAGGCGCGCGCCGGGCGTTCGTCACCCAGCCGACGCTGTCGGCCGCGATCGCCGCCCTCGAGGCCGAACTCGGCTTTACCTTGCTGGAGCGCCATGCGCGCGGGGTGCGGCTCACCCCGAAGGGCGAAGAGGTGCTGGAGACCTCGCGGTCGATCCTGCGCGAGGCTGAGCGGCTCAAGGCGGCGTCCGGCGGCAAGCCGCCGGGCCGGCCGCTGCGGCTTGGCATCCTGCCGACGATCGCGCCCGGCTTCGTCGCCCAATGTATCGCTCGGCTGCGCGCGCTGGAGCCCGGACGCTCCTGGCGCACCGAGGATGCGCCGCTCGCCAAGCTGCGGGAGCGGCTCACGAGCGGCCGCTACGACGTCATCCTGACCGCGCTGGCCCCGGCGGCCCGCGGCCATCGGCAACGGGAGCTGGGCGCCGACTGGCAGGCGCTGGCGGTTTCCGTGCGCACCTTTCCCCGCGGGCCGGTCTCGCCGGAGATACTGGCGGGCCAGCCTTTGATCGTGCGGGTGCATTGCGAGCAGTTGCAGTCGGCCTCGCGCATTCTTGACGCGTGGAAGGTGCGGCCCCGCGTGGTCGCGCAGACCGACAGCGATGCGCGGGCGCTCGCGATGGTGGCGGCCGGTCTCGGCTTCTGCCTGATGCCGGACAGCTTTGAACATCCCGAAGTCCGGATGCTCCGCCCGGAGGGCGTCGAGCTAACGCGGCGGCTCGGCTTTGAATGGGTCAGAGGCGGCGGAGACGGCTGGCTCGATCGTGCGCTGGAGGATCTGTGATCGGCTGACGCCACCGGTCGTGAGAGTTCGCCCAAAAGCGCATGGCCGGGACGAGCCCGGCCATGATTGGAGGTGGTGACCGGCCGGACGCTAGTGCGTCCGGATAATCGGTTCCTTCTCGATCTTGTTGTGCAACTGCCAGAAGCGGACGGTGCGCTGCGCCGTCTCCATCGACAGCTTGCGATAGTCCCGTTCCGCGATCTCCAGTATCTGCGCATTGGCCGGATGCTTCGGCCGGTTGCGCAGGATCGACTCGACGGTCGGCCAGTTCAGGCGCGCCGACCGGCAGGGAATGAGGAGAAGGTCGGCGCGGGGGCCGTCCATCAGCTTGGCGGTCATTTCGACCGGCATCTCGTTGAGCACCGCCAGCGCGACGGTCACCTCGTCGAACTTGTTGGTCTCAGCGAACTTGTAGACCGCCGCATCGTCCAGCTCGTTCAGTCCCTTCATCAGCTTCACCAGCTCCTCGGCGACGCCGAAGCTGCGGGTCGGCTGCGGTGTCTCGCGGGCGATCTCGCTCAGGACCCGCTTGATCTCTTCCTGGACCGCGGGCGGCGCGATGGCCAGGAGCCGCGTGCGAACCGTATCCTTGGCGCGGCGCAGCAGATCGATCATGAATTTTTGCGGGAAATCGGCGCGCAGGCCGAGAATTTCTACCAGTTCGTCATCCGAGCCGGCGCGGGCGACGATGGTGGAATAGCCCTGGTCGGAAAACTGCGCGCCGGCATTGTTGGCGAGCTTTCGGATCACCGCGCCTTCGCCGCGATCGACGATGACGTCGGTTACGGCGGCGGGCAGGCTGGCCCGGCCGGAAATCGCGAGCAGGTGATCCTGTCCCTTGCTGCTGGCGATCTCGACCAGCACCTCGGTTCCGAGCCGGCTGGAATGGGCCAGCACGTTGCCGGCGACCTCGATCTCGTCGTCCCAGGCTAGATGCTGGATCACCTCGAACGGAGCGTAGTCGAGCGGCGCCAGCCGCTTGGAGAGCTCGGCCTTCGCCCGCGTCTCGACGCGCGCGATCAGAAGGCAGAGCACGTCGTCGAAGACCTTGACCTGGTCGTCGCTCAGACGTTCTCCGTCATGGAGAAAGAGATCGGTAACCTGCCGCAGGGTTTCCACCCGCTTGGCGGATGAACCGCCTCTGACGGCATCTTCGAGCTCGGCAATAATCGAGTGCGCCGGCTGTTGCACCATTGTGGGCAGCCTTGTTGGTTGTTGAAGGGTTCGCGCGCACAATGACGAGCCGAGCCTTACACCCGCGTTAAAACTCGAAACCCGGTGGAACTACAGTGAGGCTGCATTCGAAGAGAGCGATTGCTTCGCGGCGGACGCCGGCCACGCAAAGGGATAAACTACGCCGCGGATTGCATACAGTACGTTCCGAATTGCTTTACTAACGCTGTGGACGCGTATTCGGCGATTTCGTGGGATAAATCGTCGATGTTGCAGCCAATTGGCCATCCGCCGACACTTTCGGTATCTCCGTGTGGCTGCTATCCTCACCAAATCGTTGCCGGGAAAAATCGATTGGCAACGTGCCGAACAAGGCGACATCAACGCTGGCCGCGCCGGCCGCAGGAAGTTCGGGCAATCCAACGCTTAAGCATTCCTTCACGACGAACTTCATTAAACCTCTGACAAGGCATTTTGAGCATGAGATCAGTCGTCATCACCGGCGCGTCCACCGGAATCGGCTGGGCCTGCGCGAAGCTGCTGCTGGACCGCGGCTTCCGCGTGTTCGGCAGCGTGCGCAAGCAGACCGACGCTGACCGCCTCAAGGGCGAGTTCGGGGCCAACTTCACGCCGCTGATCTTCGATGTGACCGACGACGCGGCGGTGCTGGCCACCGCGCGCGAAGTCCGTTCCGCACTCAATAGCGAAACGCTGGCCGGTCTCGTCAACAATGCCGGCATCGCGGTCTCCGGCCCGGTCCTGGAGCTCGCTGCCGACGAATTCCGTCGCCAGATGGAAGTCAATTTCATCGGGCCGATCATTGCAACCCGGGCCTTCGGGCCGCTGCTCGGCGCCGATCCGTCCCTGAAAGGGCCGAAGGGGCGGATCGTGATGATGTCGTCGGTCGCCGGCAAGAACGGCAATCCGATCACCGCGCCCTATTCGGCTTCCAAGCACGCGCTCGAGGGATTGTCCGAGAGCCTGCGCCGCGAGCTGATGCTGTTCGGGATCGACGTCATCATCATCGCTCCCGGTGCGGTGAAGACGCCGATCTGGGACAAGGCCGAGGAAGTCGACATCTCGACTTACAAGAACTCGCCGTATTTGCCGATGCTGGAGAGAATCCGCACTTTCATGCTGAACCTCGGCGCCACCGGATTGCCGCCCGAGGCGATCGCCGAGAAGGTGTTCGGGGCCCTGACGCTGCCGAAGCCCAAGGTGCGCTACGTGATCGCACCCGATCCCGTGCAGGTGTTCATGGCCGGCGTGCTGCCCAAGCGCATGCTCGACAGGATCATCGCCAAGCGTCTCGGGCTGACGCCGCCGGCGTGAGAAGGCATCGGCGAGCAGTGACGGCGGGAAAGACCAGGGCGGAATTGACCGCGCTTGCCGAGACGGCGCTGCGCAGCGAGCCGGGCTGCGAAACCGCCTCCGTCCCCGCTGTGCGCGAACTTCCCAACATCAGCGCTGGCCGGAATTGGGAAATCCCCAACGTGGTGCTCGGCGATAGCCTGATCAGCGACGTCGACCGTGCCGTCATGTCGGTGCACCGCCGGCTCGGGCGGAAGTATCATCTGGTCGCGGGCGACTAGCTCTATCCCACCCGCGCCGGCGCCCGCGCGCGCGGCACCATCGCGATCATCCGCAGCGCGAACACGGCGATCAGCGGAACGAGGAACAGCGCGTAGAGCGGCATGTCCGGGATGCGCTTGCCGAACGACACCATGAACTGGAATAGCAGGTAGTAACCGCCGATCAGATGCAGCCGCCGCCAGGCGCGGACGCCGATTGCTACTGCGGTGCGGTCGAACGACGTCGCGGTCAGCGCGATGATGAAGGCATAGCCGATGCCGCCGAAGATGTAGGAGGCGAGCGAGGTCGCCGCCGCATAGGCTTCGGGATCCATCACGGCGAAGGCCAGGATGGCGGCTGCGTGGATGGCGTGCGAGGCGGCAAAACTGACGCCGAGATAGCGGCGGTTGCGACGCAGCCAGCGCGTTCCGGCGTTGGGCCATACCAGGACCATCGCGGCAGCGGCAAATGCGAGGCAGAACAGGACCAGCGAAGTCCGCGCGGTGAAACGGATCACCATGCGCACGCCCTCGACCTCGAAGCCGCGCATGCCGGCGATCCAGATGCTCAAGCCCAGCAGCGTCAGCGCGAGGAGGGCGAACAGCCGCCAGCCTTCGAACCATTTTTGATGTGTCATGTGTCTTCCCCCGATGTCTCTGCCGTCATTGCGAGGAGCGAAGCGACAAAGCAATCCATCTATCTCCGTGCGGAGAGGTGGATTGCTTCGCTGCGCCCAACAATGACGCGGATGATGTCGTGCGAATGTAATCACCAGTTACATACCCGTCATCGACCAGGTCAATCTGTGTAATCAGTGCTTACATTCACAAGCCGGTGATGCTATGGACGGCCCATGCGCCGCCCCGCCAAATCGTCCGCCGCGAAATCCGCCGTCCGCCCGCGCCGTCCGGCATCCCGTGCACCGGCGCAAAAGCCCTATCACCATGGCGACCTCCGGCGCGTCCTGATCGAGGCCGCGCTGCAACTGGTTTCCGAGGGCGGGATGGATGCGGTCAGCGTCCGCGAGGCCGCCCGTCGCGCCGGGGTATCGCCGGGGGCGCCGTTCCGGCATTTTCCGAGCCGCGACGCCTTGATCCAGGCGGTGGCTGAGGAGGCGCAGCGCCGGTTCCGCGCCGAGATCGAGACGGCGCTGGCCGCCGCGCCACCCGGTGACCCCCTCGGCCGCTTTCGCTGCCTCGGGCTCGCTTATTTGCGCTGGGCGATGCGCAACCCGACCCATTTCGAGATCATTTCCAGCCGCCGCCTGTTCGATCATGACCGCGCGGACGCCATCTCATGCGACAATGCCGAGCTGATCGCGCTGACCGAGCGGACGCTGGCGGACGCCTTTGCCGCCGGGCAGCTTCACGTCCCCGACCTCAAGCAGGTCCAGATTGCCGGACGGGCGCTGGTCTACGGCTTTGCCCGGATGAACATCGACGGCCATTTCCCGCGCTGGGGGGTGGCGGCCGGCGAGGCCGAGCGAACCGCCGAGGCGGTGCTCGATCTCTTCATCGCGGGGATTGCGAAGCGGATGTGATGGCTCCGTCATTCCGGGGCGCGAAGCGAACCCGGAATCTCGAGATTCCAAGGGGCGCAAGGGGCGCCCCGTAGTTCGATGCGTTCGCATCGCTCCGGAATGACAGCAGCCCCTTAGCTGTCGCCGCCCCGTATTCACCACGGCGCCGTCCACAGGAGGCAAATTCATTGCGCGTTCATGACGATTCCACTACGTTTTTGTGACGCGGCACAGGTTCCGGCTGGGTCGTGCGTCTCCTGGTACGTCGCCAGCCAAGGCTTTGCATTGCGCCGGGTCATGTTGCGTTGTTTCCCATGGCGCCCGCGCCAAATCCTGGGCCGTCCGCTACCACCCTCGTCGCCGGGCTGGCCGCGATCGGTTTCTGGCGGCTTTCGGCCGTTGCTGCACCGCACATGGCGGCGCTGGCGATCCTCCTGCACACCGAGACCGATTTCGGCGGCCGCATGGGGTTTGCCCTGGCCTGGAGCGTCCTGAACTTCTTCTTTATCGCGCTGCTCCGCCGCCCGGCGCTGTCGGGTGCGCTGTCGCTGACGCTGGTCGTGGCGCTGGTGCTGCTGTCGCAGCTCAAGCACGACGTCGTGCAGATGACCGCGAACTTCGTCGACCTGATGATGATCGACCGCGACACCGCGGCCTATCTGTTCACGATCTTCCCGAATTTGCGCTGGAACGTGGTCGGCGCCGCGCTCGTCATCCTGCCGCTGATGTATGCGCTGTGGTGGCTCGATCCGCTCCGCATCCGTCGGCTGCCGGCGGTGGCCGGCCTGCTCGCTGGTCTCGCCGCGCTCGCCGGTCACTCCATCGTCTGGCCCGATGAAGCCTGGCGCGGCTATTACGACGACGGCTATCTCTCGAAATTCGCCCGCTCGGGGGTTACCGCGGTATCCGACTTCGTCAATTACGGTTTCATGGAATCGGAAGCGGTCACCGCCGAACGGCTCAAGGTGCCGCTGGAGGATTCCTGCCACGTCGCCGGCCGCCGTCCGCACATCATCATGATCCATGACGAGTCGAGCTTCGACATCCGTCAGGCCGGCGGCGTCAAGGTGCCGCAGGGTTACGGCAGCCACTTCAAGTCGTTTGACGGCCGCGAGCGCAAGTTCATGGCCGAGAGCTCAGGCGGCGCCAGCTGGATGGCCGAGTACAACGTGCTCGCCGGCCTGTCGTCGCGCTCGTTCGGCCGCTTCTCCTATTTCGTCACCCGCATCGCGTCGGGCAGGGTGGAGCGCGGGTTGCCGCTGGCGCTGCGCCGCTGCGGCTACAGCACCATCTCGCTCTATCCGGCCTACGGCGCCTTCATGAGCGCGCGAGGCTTCCAGACCTCGACCGGTATCCAGCATTTCTATGATGCGCGCGCGCTCGGCGCCAAGGGCATCGAGCCGGACAGCTTCTTCTACGACAAGGCGGTCAATTTGATTGCCGAGCAGCCGGCCAATACGCCGCTGTTCACCTTCGTCTATCTCGCCGCCAACCATTTCCCCTGGGAAACCAGGTTCCGCCCGGACCTGCTGCCGTCCTGGCGCATGCCCGGCAACGAGCCGGTGGTCGATGAATATCTGCGCCGCCAGACGATGAGCGCCGGCGACTATGCGGCGTTCGTCGCCAGCCTGAAGAAGAAGTTTCCGGCGCAGCCGTTCCTGATCGTCCGCTACGGCGATCACCAGCCGGAATTCTCATCCAACCTGCTGGATCCCGGCCTCGACGAAGCCAGGCTCGCCCGCAAGTTCAACACCTATGATCCGCGCTACTTCACCACCTACTACGCGATCGACGCGATTAATTTTCAGCCGGTGAAGAGTCCCGCCGTGATGGACACGATCGACGCACCCTATCTGCCGCTGGTGGTGCAGGAAGCGGCCGGCATTCCGCTCGATCCGTCGTTTGAGGAGCAAAAGAACATCATGCTCCGTTGTAAGGGTGTATTCTACGCCTGCAACGATGGCGCGGAGGCGCGCCGGTTCAACCGCTTATTGATCGAGGCAGGTTTCATCAAAGGACTTTAGGACGTTCGGACATGTCGGCCGTTGCGGGACCCGGAATGAACGAAAGCAGCCGCGCAAACACGCGCGGCATCCGGTTCTTTGTCCTCGCCGGCCTCGTTATTGCCGTTCATCTCGCGGGGCTGGCGGTCCTGCTCACCACCGAATACGGCCCGTTCGCGATCGCGCTGTCGCTATTGGCGTGGGCCTTCGTGAACTGCTTCCTGCTCGTCGTGCTGCAGCGGCCCGGCGTCTGCGCCGCGCTGGCGCTTGGCTTCATCGTGGTGCTGATCGAACTATCGCGCTTCAAGTTTGGCATCCTGCAACTCACGCTGACGTTCCTCGATTTCCTGATCATCGACCGCGACACCTTCTCATTCATGCTCTCGGTGTTCCCAAGCCTGCAGACGCAATTGGTGGTGGCGGGGCTCATTGCAGTTCCGCTGCTCTGGGCGCTGTGGCGCTTCGATCCGTTCCGTGTGCGGCGCTCGCTGGCGCTATCGGGCCTTGCCGGTGCAACGGCGTTGATATCGGTCATGGCGGTGGCCTCGCCGGAGCAACCCTGGGAGCCGTTCCAGGGCGTCAACCACATTTCCAACCTGGCGCGCTCCGGCGTGGTAGCCGTATCGCGGCTGGCGTCGACCGGCTGGATCGAGGCTGATCCGCCGGCGGATCGCCCGCTGCTGACGCGAGAAGCGCATGCCGCCCACTCATCGGCGCTGGTCGCCGCCGACGCCTGCGACACGGCGACCAAGCGGCCGCATATCATCCTGCTGCTCGACGAATCGAGCTTCGACGTCACCGCGGCGCCAGGCATCAAGGTGCCGGCGGACTACACGGATTTCTTCAAATCGGCCGACGGCAAGCGGCGGACCATGATCGCGGAATCGACGGGTGGTCCGACCTGGTACACCGAGTTCAACGTGCTGACCGGCCTGTCGGCGCGCTCGTTCGGTGATCTGAAGTTTTACGTCACGCGCATCGCCGCCGGCCGCGTCACGCGCGGTCTGCCGCAGGCCCTGCAGCGCTGCGGCTACAAGACCGTCTCGCTCTATCCGACCTATGGCGATTTCCTCAGCGCCCGCGCCTTCCAGAAGGGCGCCGGCGTCGAGCGCTTCATCGACATGGCCGAGATGGGCGTGAGCGAGGATATGCAGCCCGACAGCTTCTATTACGACCAGGCACTGAAGGCGTTCGCGCGCGAGCAGGCGTCACAGGCGCCGGTGTTCATGTTCGTCTATCTCACGGCCAACCATTTTCCCTGGACCGACGTCTACCGGCCCGATCTGACGCCATCAGGGTGGACGCCGCCCGGCAACACCGCCGAGGTCGACGAGTACATCCGTCGCCAGACCATGACGGCGAACGACTATCGTGAATTCACCGAACGGCTAAAGCGCGACTATCCGGATGAATCCTTCCTCGTCGTCCGCTTCGGCGATCACCAGCCGGCGATCTCGCAAAAGCTGCTCGAGCCCGGCATTGAGCGGGCGAAGCTGGCCAGGCGCCTGATGAGTGCGGACCCGCGCTATTATTCGACCTACTACGCGATTGACGGCATCAATTATTCGCCGGCGAATCTGTCATCGGCGCTCGAGAGCCTCGATGCCGCCTACCTGCCGCTCGTGCTGCAGGAAGCCGCCGGCCTCCCGCTCGATCCGTCGTTCAAGGAGCAGAAGAGCATCATGCTCCGCTGCAAGGGCGCATTCTACGCCTGCAAGAAGGGCGCGGAGGCGCGGAGGTTCAACCGCATGCTGATCGACGCGGGCATGATCAACGGGCTTTGAAGGCGCTCTATCTCCGTCATTGCGAGCGAAGCGAAGCAATCCATCGCGCCGCAAGCGGAGAGATGGATTGCTTCGTCGCTATCGCTCCGCTATGACGGGGATGGATCGCGGCAGACAACGGCCTTCTACTTCCTCCCCACCTTCTCCCACAGCCACTGTGCCACTGCGTCCGGCGAGCTCGCCGCGTCATTGCCGGCGGCGCGCAAATTCGCTTCGCGCATCGTGGCGATGTCGATCTTGCCCACGAGCGGCGCCAGCGCCTTGCGCAAGGCCTCATCACCCGCGCGTTTGGGCGCCAGCAGCATGATCGCGTCATAGGGCGGGATTGCGCGCTTGGGGTCGCCGAGCGCAACCAGATCGTATTTCGCGATCAGGCCATCGCTGGTGTAGCCGGCGATGACGTCAACCTCGCCGGAGGCGGCCGCGGCATACATGAAGTCCGGCTGCATCTGCCGTTGGGCGCGGAACGACAACCCGTAGGCCCGGCGCAGCGCGGTCCATTCCGGCCGCGAGAAGAATTCATAGTCGCCGGCGATCGACAGGGTGGCGGCGCGCGCGGCGAGGTCGGCGACGGTGCGGATGCCAAGCTGCTCGGCGCGCTTTCTCGGCATCACCAGCGCATAGGCGTTCTCGAAGCCGAGTTCGCCCAGCAGCGTGATATTCTGCTTCGCCAGCATCGTCTTCAGCTCGGCCAGGATCTCCTGGCGCGGCTTGATATCGCTGCGGTGAAACTGGTTGGCCCACAGCGTGCCGGAATAATCGATGTAGACGTCGATATCGTTTGACGCCAAGGCCTCGAAGATCACGTTGGAGCCGAGGCCCTCGCGCGTCGTGGCGGAAAGGCCTGCCGCTTTCAGTCGCTGCGCCATCAGGGCCGACAGCACATATTGCTCGGTAAAGGTCTTGGCGCCGATGATGTAGCTCGTCTGCGGCCGCACCATGTTGGGCGCGAGCGTGGCCACCACCAGCGCCGCGATGCCGGCGCCGCCGAGCGCCGCGCGAAAACGGCGGCGGCTTCGCAGCCCGCTCTCGATCAGCGCCAGCAGTTGATCGACCAGTAGCGCCAGCACCGCGGCGGCAAGGCAGCCGAACAGCACGAACACCCAGTTCTGGGTTTGCAGGCCGGCAAAAATGTAATTGCCGAGGCTGGTCTGGCCGATCGGCGTCGACAGCGTCGCGGTGCCGATCACCCAGACCGCCGCGGTACGGATGCCCGCCATCATTACCGGCAGTGCCAGCGGCAGCTCCACCGTGAACAGTGATTGCCGCGGCGTCATGCCGACGCCCTGCGCCGCTTCCAGGACCGCGGCGTCGACGCCTTGCAAGCCGGTAATCGTATTGCGCAGCACCGGCAGCATCGAATACAGCGCCAGCGCAAGCACCGCCGGCAGAAATCCGAACGCGGAAAAACTGAACCCGAACCACGTCAGCGACAGCGCCGCGAGCGCCAGCAGCAGCGGATAGAACAGCGCAAGCAGCGCCAGTCCCGGCACGGTCTGCACGATGCTGGCGAGCCCGAGCAGCGCCCCGCGCAGCACCGCCCGGTGGCGCGACAGAATTGCCAGCGGCAGGCTGACGAGCAGCCCCAGCGCCAGCGCGGCAACGCTGACGCGGACATGACTGCCGAGATAATCGGGCAGGTGGCCCAGCGCCTCGCCCCAGCGTGGATCGGTGAAGATGCTCATGCCGCACCGTCCCGCGGCAGCAATGTACTGAGCCGCTCGGCCTGCCGGCGCGGCGTGCGCAGTAGCTCGCCGACATAGGCATCGTCGCTCTCGGAGAGCGTCGACGACGTGCCCTGCGCCAGCAGCTTTCCGCCTTGCATCACCGCAATGCGGTCGGCCAGCAAAATCGCCTCCGTCATGTCATGGGTGATCATCACTGTGGTCAGGCCGAGCTTCCTGTGCAGCTCGCGAAAATCCTCACCCAGCGCGTCGCGGGTCAAGGGATCGAGCGCGCCGAATGGCTCGTCCATCAGCACGATGCGCGGATTTGCGGCGAGCGCCCGCGCCACGCCGACGCGTTGGCGCTGGCCGCCGGAAAGTTCATGCGGCAGGCGGTCGCGGTATTGCGCCCGGTCGAGCCTGACGAGGTCGAGCAGTTCCTCCACGCGCGTGGCGATCTCGGCAGGCGGGGTTCCCGTCAGCTTCGGCGTGATGCCGATATTGCCTGATACGGTGAGATGCGGAAACAGCCCGCCGCTCTGAAAGACATAGCCGATCCGCCGGCGTAGCAGGATCGGATCGACATTGCGCACGTCCTCGCCCTCGACCGTGATGGTGCCGCTATCCGCCTCGATCAGGCGGTTGGCGAGCCGCAATAGCGTGGTCTTGCCCGAGCCCGAGCCGCCGACAATGGCGAGGAATTCGCCCTCGGCGACCTCGAGCGACACGTTGTCGACGGCGAGGACACGGCCGCCATCAAAAGTCTTGCTGACATCGCGATAGCTGATCAGGGGAGGGCTCATGCGATCTCGACTCTTCACCGTCTCCTGGAGGGGAGGGTGGACTCACCACCTACCACGTCAGGACGCCGCGTTGAACTTCTCCTCCTGACCCGCTAAGGCATCCCTCCAAAGATTTGGGGAGAAACATGGCAGATACCGCACAGCCGACAGCGGTTGCGCTTGGCGATGCGACGGTGGCGTTCCGCGTGGCCGGCGACCGCGTCTATACGGCCGTGGAAAAGGCCAACCTGTCCGTCGCCCATGGCGAGTTCGTCGCCATCGTGGGGCCGACGGGCTGCGGGAAATCGACGCTGCTGAACGTCGCGGCGGGGCTTTTGAAGCCTGCGGCAGGTTCGGTGAAGATTTTCGACCAGCCGCTCACCGGCCTGAACCGCGAAGCCGGCTACCTGTTCCAGGCGGACGCGCTGTTTCCCTGGAAGACCGCGATCGACAACGTCGCGATCGGGCTCGAGATCAAGGGCGCGCCGCGCGGCGAGGCGCTGCAGCGCGCGCAGGGCTGGCTCACCTCGGTCGGCCTCGGCGCCTTCGCAGGTCGCTATCCGCACATGCTGTCCGGCGGCCAGCGCAAGCGCGTCGCCTTGGCGCAGGTGCTGATCCGTGATCCGAAGATACTTTTGATGGACGAGCCGTTCGGCCCGCTCGATGCCCAGACCCGGCAGATCATGGGCAATTTGCTGCTCGAACTGTGGAATGCCGACCGCAAGGCGGTGCTATTCGTCACCCACGACCTCGAGGAGGCGATCGCGCTCGCCGACCGTGTCGTGATCATGTCGGCCGGCCCCTCGGCCCGCATCATCGGCGACTGGCGGGTGACGCTGCCGCGGCCGCGCGACATTTCGGAAGTTCGCATGGAAAAAGAGTTTCACGAACTGCACCGGGAGATCTGGAGCGTGCTGAAGGACGAGGTGATGAAGGGCTACGTGCAATCGACGCAGGCGGGAGTAGCGGTTTGATGTTTTCAGTCCCGCGTCGTCCCGGCCTTGTGCGCAATTTGCGCACTTGGCGCCGGGACCCATACTCCGTGTCCTATCGTTTTGACGACGGGGCAGAGACCTTCTGCAACAATGAACATCCGCGGCTATGGGTCCCGGCCTTCGCCGGGAGGACAGGGGGTAGTTATCGATGATGTCGCGCCCGGTCCTCCTTCTTCTGCAGCTGCTGGTCGCCGTCATCGCGCTGGGGCTGTGGCAATTCTTCGCGACCGTAGAGGTGTTCGGAAAAATGCTGCTGCCGCCATTCTTCTTTTCCACGCCGGTCGATGTCTTCAGCCAAATTGTAAAATGGTTTTCGTCGGGCGTGATCTGGAAGCACCTTTTCATCACGCTCTGGGAATCCATCCTCGCTTTCGTGATCGGCTCGATCGGCGGCGTCCTCGTCGGCTTCTGGTTTGCGCGCAAGCCGCTCGTCGCCGCGGTGTTCGATCCTTACGTGAAGATGATCAACGCGCTGCCGCGCGTGGTACTGGCGCCGATCTTCGCGCTGTGGCTCGGGCTCGGTATCTGGTCCAAGGTCGCGCTCGGCGTGACGCTGGTGTTCTTCATCGTGTTCTTCAACGTCTACCAGGGCGTCAAGGAAGTCTCGAATACCGTGCTCGACAACGGCCGCATGCTTGGCATGAACGAACGGCAGTTGATGCGGCATGTCTACTGGCCCTCGGCGCTGTCCTGGATGTTTTCTTCGCTGCACACCTCGGTCGGCTTTGCGGTGGTCGGCGCGGTCGTCGGCGAATATCTGGGGTCGGCCGCCGGCCTCGGCTACCTGATCCAGCAGGCCGAAGGCGTCTTCGACGTCGCCGGCGTATTCGCCGGCATGTTCGTGCTGTCCGCCTTCGTCATCCTGATCGACATGGGCGTGACGCTGGTGGAGCGCCGGCTGTTGGTTTGGCGGCCGGCGGCGGCGGAGGGCAGGGGGTAGATTTGGAAGGCCTCATTCCGGGGCTCGCGCAGCGAGAACTATGCGCCCCTTGGGAATCTCGAGATCCCCGAGGTCGCAATTGCGCCCCTGAGGTCTGGTGCTCGCGATCTTCTCGGAATGACGCTGCAGCTTCTCAAGCCTCAGGCGTTGCTCTATCTTGCGGACCAACAAATGGAGGAACCCATGAAGAAACTGTTCGGCCTGATGGCCGCATCCCTGCTGGCGCTGACGTTGACGCCGGGATTTGCCGCGGCGCAAAGCAAGGTCACCATCGCGGTCGGCGGTGGCTCGTGCCTGTGTTATCTGCCGACGGTGCTGGCGAAACAGCTGGGCGAATATGAAAAGGCCGGCGTGGCCGTCGAACTGGTCGACCTCAAGGGCGGCTCGGATGCGCTCAAGGCCGTACTCGGCGGTAGCGCCGATGTGGTGTCCGGCTATTTCGACCACTGCGTCAACCTTGCCGCCAAGAAACAGGAGCTGCAGTCCTTCGTGATCTATGACCGCTATCCCGGCCTCGTGCTGGTGGTCTCGCCGTCAAATACATCCGAGATCAAGTCGGTCAAGGACCTCGCCGGCAAGAAGGTCGGCGTCAGCGCACCGGGCTCCTCGACCGATTTCTTCCTCAAGTATCTGCTCAAGAAGAACGGCCTCGATCCGACCAGCGCCGCCGTGATAGGCGTCGGTCTTGGTGCGACCGCTGTCGCGGCGATGCAGCAGGGACAGATCGACGCCGCCGTAATGCTCGATCCGGCCGTCACGGTGCTGCAGGGCAGCCATCCGGACCTGAAGATCCTGGCCGATACCCGCAGCCAGAAGGACACGCTGGCCCTGTTCGGCGGCGAATATCCGGGCGGCGCCCTCTACACCACCACGGCCTGGATCAAGTCGCACGAGAAGGAAGTGCAAGCGCTGACCAATGCGATCGTCAACACGCTCGCCTGGATCCATTCGCACTCGCCGGAAGACATCATGGCGAAGATGCCCGATGAAATCGTCGGCAAGAACAAGGAGCAATATCTCGCCGCGCTGAAGAACACGATCCCGATGTTTTCGGAAACCGGCAAGATGGACCCCAAGGGCGCCGAAGCGGTGCTCGCCGTGTTCAGCGAGGGCTCACCCGAAGTCGCCAAGGCCAATATCGACGTGACCAAGACCTGGACCAACAAGTATGTCGAGCAGGCCAAGACCACCGGCAGCAGTTCGAAGTGATGTCCGGTTAGTCTTCAGGCGATAGCGAACGGCGTGATGCGATGAGTAGTGCGAAGCCTTTGGTGATTCATCGCATCAGCGCGCTCGATCTCGCCGTCGAAACGTGGCCTTGGCCGTTCGCCGAAGCGCGGCGCGCGGAGATCGACGTGCATTTCGCGGGGAAGCAGCGCCAAAAGCCGGCGACGTGGAACGGCCGCGTCCTGCTCGGCCGCAATCCGGTGTTTTCGGGCAATCGTCTCAGCGCCGGCTATTTCGAGACTGACTTCGCCAGCTTTCTGGCCTGGCGCGACTGGGGCTTTCCCGATCCCGGCGTGTTCAACGGCTTCGGTATGGGCGCCCTCCGCTGCGCCGACGGTGCCTTCGTGCTCGGCGAGATGGCCGGGCACACCTCCAATGCCGGCCGCATCTATTTTCCGTCCGGAACGCCCGACCTCAACGACATCAGGGATGGTGCGGTCGATATTCCCGGCAGCGTCACGCGCGAGCTGGAGGAGGAGACTGGGCTTCTGCCTGGCGAATATGAAACCGATCCGCATTGGCACTGCATCTATACCGGACCAGCGCTGGCGATGATCCGGCTGCTGCATATTGGGCTGCCGGGTGAAGCCGTGCGCGATCGGATCGAGCGCAATCTTGCGGCGCAGGATCAGCCTGAACTATGTGCCATCCACCTCGTCCGCAGCACGCGCGATCTCACCGGCGCGATGCCGCGTTTCGTTGCGGCGTTTCTCGAAGCGCAGTTTGCCGCCTGAAACGGGCCCGGCTATCGACGATGGCGGACACGCATAAGTCCGCCCAGTGGAAATCTGCTACTTTGGGTCCCGGGGCGGCGCGACAGTGTGGCCTCGGCGATACGGCTTGACATCCCACGGCGCTGCCCTTGTGATGAGACCAACAACGAAAAAAGAAAACGACAAAAAACATAAGGTGCATTGCACCATCGGAGGGAGGATTGGATGCCGGGGCATAACGCTGCACGCCTTCTCGTCGGACTATCCGTCGCGATCACGGCGCTGGGGATGGCGGTCGCCGCCGGGGCTCAAGAAAACCAAGCAAAGAAGATCAAGATCGGCGTGATTTACGACCTGACCGGCCCGCTGGCCGGCGGCGGCTCGGAGCTGCAATATATCGGCGCCAAGATCATGCTCGACCAGTACGCCAAGACCGGCGTCGAGGGTTACAAGGTCGAGGCGGTCTATGCCGACGCCCAGAGCAAGCCCGATGTCGCCATCAACGAGGCGGTGCGGCTGATCGAGCAGGAAAAAGTCAACATGCTGCTCGGCTTCTTCTCCTCGGCGCAATGCGTGCCGGTGGCCGCGCGCGTCGAGCAGCTTAAGAATTTCATGTGGATCACCACCTGCATCTCATCCGCGGTGCTGGCCGACAAGAACTTCAAATACGTGTTCCGCCCGCAGGCCTCCGGCGATCAGTTCGGCATGATGACGATGGATTTCATCGCGCAGAATTCCAAGGAAAAGCTCGGCAAGGAGCCGAAGGATCTGCGGGTTGCCATCATCCACGAGGACGGCGCCTATGGCGTCGACGTTTCCAAGGGCAACGAGGCCGGCGCCAAGAAGGCCGGCTTCAACATCGTGATGAAGGAAGGCTATTCCGCCACCGCGCCTGATCTGTCCGCGCTGGTGACAAAACTGAAGCGGGCGCGGCCCGATGTGATCTTCCACACCGGCTATAACCCGGACATCACCCTCTTCGGCCGCCAGGCGCGCGAGCAGGGCCTGAAGTTTGCCGCGCTGGTCGGCCATGGCGCGGGATATGGCGTCTACGAGAAGCTGAAGGAAGGTTTGGGGGCCGACGTCAACTACGTCTTCAACACCGATCCGATCTCGATCTGGCTCGCCAACCAGAAGGGCATGGACCCGAAACTGCCGCCGGTCATCAAGATGGTCGGCGAGGAGTTCGACAAGGCCAAGCCCGGGGTGGCGATCCGCTCCGCCCATGTCGGCATGGCCGCTTCCAACACCTATCTGTTCCTGACCGACGTGCTGCCGCGCGCCATCAAGAAGTATGGCGGCGTCGATCCCGATGCGCTGCGCAAGGCCGCGCTCGAGACCGACATTCCGGAAGGCGGCACCATGCTGGGCTTCGGCGTTAAGTTCCATGGCGAGGGCACCCAGATGGCCGGCCAGAACGAGCGCTCGTTCCCGGTGGTCATCCAGTATGTCGACGACAAGTCCTACGTCGTATGGCCAAAGAGCCAGGCGCAGCGCGAGGCCGTGCTGCCGCTGCCGAAGGGAACGACGTTCAGCAACCAGTAACCCGGAGATCCTGGCGTGCTGACTGTAGAAGGGTTGGTGAAGCGCTTCGGCGGCTTCACCGCTGTTAACAACGTGTCGTTCCGGGTCGAGCAGGGCGAGATCCTCGGCCTGATCGGCCCGAACGGCTCGGGCAAGAGCACCATCTTCAACATGCTGTCGGGCACGCTGGTGCCGACGGCCGGATCGATCCTGTTCGACGGCGCGGAGATCGCGGGCACAGCCCCGCACCGCATCATCAATGGCGGCATCGGCCGCACTTTCCAGATCCCGCGGCCGTTTCACCGCCTCAGCATCTTCGAGAACGTCGCACTGGCCGGCTATTACGGCCAGGGCCGCCACAGCCGCGCCAAGGCCGACGAAGCCGCTGAGCGCGCGCTGCGCATGGTCGGCCTGCCGACCGACCGCCACGTCGGCGTCGATGGCTTAGGGGCCGCCGCCCTGAAGAAGCTCGAGCTGGCCAAGGCGCTCGCCACGGGGCCGAAGCTCCTGCTCGCCGACGAAAGCCTCGGCGGCCTCGACGAGCACGAGATGGACCAAGCCGCCGACATGCTGCGCAAAATCCGCGACGAACTCGGCATCACCATCATCTGGGTCGAGCACATCATGGGCGTGTTAATGCGGGTGGTCGATCGCGTGATGGTGCTCGATCACGGCGAGAAGATTTCGGAAGGCTTGCCGAGCGCGGTAGTGAGCGATCCGCGCGTCATCGAGGTCTATCTCGGCACCGACGCGGATTCGAGCCAGGCCGCCGCGGCGGAAGCGCGCCGGCGGGCAGGGGTGTAACGCATGCTCGCACTGAAATCGGTCGACGCTGGCTACGGCACGTTCCAGGCCCTGTTCGGCACCAATCTCGACGTCAAGGCGGGCGAAGCGGTCGGCGTGATCGGCCCGAACGGCGCCGGCAAAACCACGCTGATGCGCGTCATCTCCGGCCTGATCCGGCCGGTCAATGGCTCAATCACCATGGAAGGCCGTGACGTCATCGCGACGCCGGCGCATCGCATTGTCGATCTCGGCATCGCGCATGTGCCGGAGAACCGCCGGCTGTTTCCGCGGCTCACCGTCGACGACAATCTGAAGATGGGCGCCTACATGCCGGGCGCCCGCGCCAAATATGCGCAGCGGCTGGAATTCGTGTTCGACCTGTTTCCGCGCATGAAGGAGCGGCGCAGCCAGATGGCCGGCACCATGTCGGGCGGTGAGCAGCAGATGTGCGCGATCGGTCGTGCGCTGATGTCGGACCCGAAACTGCTGCTGCTCGACGAGCCCTCGGCGGGCCTCGCCCCGGTCGTCGTGCAGCAGGTGTTCGAGCTGGTCAAGCGGATCCGCGCCTCAGGGCTGACGGTCTTGATCGTCGAACAGAATGTGCAGCAGGTGCTGAAAGTGGTCGACCGCGCCTACCTGCTGGAAGCCGGCACCATCCGCGCGTCAGGCACGTCGGAGGAGATGATGAAGACCGACACCATCAAGCAGGCGTATTTGGGGGTTTGAGCATGGCTGTATCAACGCAAACGGTGCGCTCCCTCTCCCGCTTGCGGGGGAGGGCTGGGGTGGGGGTGTTTCCACGAGTCATACCGCTCGTGTGGAGAGAGCCCCCACCCGCCGCGCTGACGCGCGTCGACCTCCCCCGCAAGCGGGAGAGGTAAGGAGACCACAACGATGCAAGCCTTCCTCGACATCTTCGACATTTATCTCCTGGAAGCCGTGGTCAACGGCATCCTGCTCGGCGGCGTGCTGGCACTGCTCGCGCTCGGGCTCAATTTGATCTTCGGCGTCATCGACGTCACCTGGATCTGCTACGCCGAGCTTGTCATGATCGGCATGTATGGCATGTACTACATGGTCCAAGTATTCGGCCTGCCATATTGGGTCGCAGCCCCCATCGCGATCCTTCTGGTCGCGGGCTTGGGCGCGCTCTTGCATTATCTCGTCATCGAGCCGCTACTGACGGCTCCGCCGATCAATCAGCTGCTCGCGACCGGCGGCGTGCTGTTCATCCTGCAGAGTTTTGCGACCGTCGCCTTCGGCATTGACTTCCGCAATCTCGGCATCCGCCTGCCGGTGCTGGCGATCGGCGAGATGCATTTCAGCTATTCGCGGCTGCTTGCCTTCATCGCCGCGCTGCTCGGCATGCTCGCGGTCTATTTCTTCATGACGCGCACCTTTACCGGCACCGCGATCCGCGCCATCTCGCAGGACCGCCAGATCATGCCGCTGATGGGCGTCGATACGCGCCGGATCTATCTCATCACCTCGGCGCTCGGCGGCGCGCTCGCTGGCCTCGCCGCCTGCCTTCTGGTGCTGCAATATGACGTGCATCCCTTTGTCGGGCTGTCGTTCGGGCCGATCACCTTCCTGATCTGCGTGCTCGGCGGGCTCGGCAATTTCGTCGGCGGCTTCATCGCGGCGTTCGTGTTCGCCGAGATCATTTCGCTGGGCGGCCTGTTCTCCGACCTCGAATGGGGTTACGTGCTGGCGTTCGCCTTCTTCATCGTCATGATGTTCATCCGGCCCGCGGGCCTTCTGGCGAGGCGCTCGTGAATTCCCGCAATTTCGCCTGGGGTGTCGGCCTCGCCGCGCTGATCGCGCTGCCCTTCCTCTATCGCGATCCCTATCACCTGCATATCCTCGTGCTGATCCTGATCTGGTCGTTCGCCTATACCGCGTGGTCGATCATGGGCCGCTTCGGCCTGGTGTCGCTCGGCCATGGCGGTTTCATGGGCGTCGGCGCCTATGTCACCGCGCTGCTCTGGAACCACATGGGGCTGTCGCCATGGATCGGCATTCCCATCAGCATGGTGGCGGCGGGCGTGCTGGCGCTGATCGTCGCCTATCCCTGTTTTCGCTTCCGCATCACCGGGCATTATTTTGTGCTGGTGACGCTGGCGCTGTCGGGCATTGTGCTGCAGGTCATCACCGCGACGCGCGACTACACCGGCGGCTCGCTCGGCTACACGCCGAACCGCGCGCCGAGCGGCAAGGGACTGATGGCGCTGCAGTTCGACGACAAGACGACATGGTACCTGATCGCGCTTGGCGTCTGGGTGCTCGGCCTTCTGATCTGGCGTTGGGTCGACTACAGCATGAGCCGCTATGCCATGGAGGCGATCTCGGAGGACGAGGACGCCGCGGCCGCGGCCGGCGTCAACGTCACGGCCGAAAAGCTCAAGATCACGCTGATCTCGGCGCTGATGACCGCGCTCGCCGGCGCGTTATATTGCCAGTACCAGATGTTCATCTCGCCCGACACAGTCAGCGGCATCGCGGTGTCGCTGCAGATGGTGTTCGCGGTGATCGTCGGCGGGCTGTACGTCTCGCTCGGCCCCACCGTCGGCGCCATCATCACCATCCTGCTCGCCGAAATCCTACGCATCTCTTTCGGCACCAAAGCGGTCGGCTGGGACAACCTCGTCTATGGCCTGCTGCTGGTGCTTTTCATCATATTCCTTCCCAAGGGTATTCTTGGTAGCGTCCTCGACAGATTGAAAGCGCAACCGAAGAAACCCAAAACCACATGAACAAGAAGTCGCAATCGCTCGCCGATGATCTGAAACCCTACATCGCCCCGTTCCGCTACGACGGCTCGGGCGAATTTCACCTGAAATCGTACAAGACCAACGAGAAGGGCGGCCTCGACAAGGACAAGGCGACCAAGATCATCGAGGCCAACCGGAAGCGGCTCAACGACTTCCAGGAAAAGCTCTACGCGCAGGACCGCTGGTCGATGCTGCTGATCTTCCAGGGCATGGACGCTGCCGGCAAGGACAGTGCGATCAAGAGCGTATTCGAAGGTATCAACCCGCAGGGCTGCGACGTCTGGTCGTTCAAGCAGCCGTCGAGCAGAGAACTCGATCATGACTTCATGTGGCGATCCATGATCGCGCTACCGGAGCGCGGCCGGATCGGTATCTTCAACCGCTCCTATTACGAGGAGTGCCTGGTAGTGCGGGTCCATTCGGAAATACTCGCCAAGCAGAAGATACCCGAGCGACTGGTGACCAAGGACATCTGGAAGGAGCGCTTTGAGGATATTTCCGCCATAGAGCGCTACCTCGCGCGCAACGGCACCGTGATCCTGAAATTCTTTCTCAACGTCTCCAAGGAGGAGCAGCGCGAGCGCTTCCTCGAACGGCTGGAGGACCCCGCCAAAAACTGGAAGTTCTCACTCGCCGACATCGGCGAGCGCAAGCTGTGGGCGAAATACCAGGCCGCCTATCAGGACATGATCCACAATACCGCCTCGAAGGCGGCCCCGTGGATCGTGGTCCCTGCCGACCACAAATGGTTCGCCCGCGTTGTGATCGGTTCGACCATCGTGGCCGCACTAGAGGAACTCGATCTGCACTTTCCGAAAGTCGACAAGGCCGACCGCAGCGAATTCAAGCAGGTCCGCGAGGCGCTGCTGGCGGAAGGGAAGGGCGAAGGAACGGGCAAGAACAAGAAGTAAGGCGGTCAAGGAGACGCTTTCGTCCACCCCCAGCACAGCTAGCCTAACGTGCAGGCGCGAAGCGCACTCACTTCCTTCGAGGCGGCTTTCATCAGCGGCCTGGCCTGTTCGGCCTCGTGGCCGGCGATAAAGCCTGATGCAAACGCGCGGGCACGCCGATCTCGCGGAGGTGCGTTGAGTGCGGCATCTGCCGCCAGCTTGCTGTCTGCGACGAAATCATTGAGCGAGCCGAGAGAACTTTGAATCTTCTTCAAATGTCGCGAAAGGCGCGTCAGCTCCTTTTGCTCGCGTTTGCCGGGAAAAAGACTTTCAAAAAATTCGACCGCGTACCTGATCTTCTTCGCCTTAATGCGGAGCTTGTGCCGCTCGCGAGGTAACATGTCCTGCAGCGTCTTTCCGTCCTTCCTTATCTTCTTGACGCGGTGATTCAGCAGCTCTGTAGCAAATTCGCCCACTTCCAGCTTCGCTTCTTTTCCGCCGTCATCCTGCGCCTCGATCCATTCGAGCAGCTCGATGAGCATCGCCCGGCATCGTCCCGAGCTGACTGCGCTCCTTGCCCGCTCAAGCGCTTCGTCACGTCTGGCCGCGAATTCTCGTTCAATGGCTTTGATTCCGCGTTGGGGATTGATCTTGCCAGCCACAGGCTCGACTTTCTCCTGCAGGAACACGTCGATTTCGCGCGCCCGCGCCAATTGATTGGAGAGCCACTTGAGCTCTGTCTTGATCTGCTCGGTCTTCGCACCGCTCAGGATGTTCGAAAACAGCGAGATCGCCGCGCGCAGCCGGCGCAATCCCACTCTCATCTGATGCACGCCCTCCAGATCGAGGTTACGGACCGCGTCGATGTTTCCAGAAAAGTGGCGGAGGGTGGCGTGCGCGATGGCCTTGAAGCCTTCGATCGCGGACATCCGGTGGTCGAGCTCGATCGGCTCGGCAAAAACCGCTTCCTTGTCCTTGCCGTCGACGAGATCGTAGCCCCGCTCTGACTTGCCTTTTAGATAGAGTTCGGCGGCCAGTTTTCGTTCGACCGCTCTTGCGAACTGGAACAGGTCGCGCGGGCGCCCACGCTTCAATTCGAGCTCGACCTCCTCGATAGGCATTGATCGTCTTCCGGCGACGATCTCGCCGCGATCGATGGCAACCTCTATCTCGCTTCCCTGGCTGCGAACCGGCAGGGTGGTGCGACGGACCGAGGTCTTGAAAACCGGCCTCAGCTTGCGCCGCAGCTTTTTTGAAGCGATTTCCTGTAGCGGTGTGCCGTCAGCCTCGCCGAGATCGGGGTGGCCGTCCTTTAGTTCGCTTTCCCATTCCCCCCGGCCGAATTGGCCGGTGGAGACTTTTTTGATCGTCTGAACATGTTTGCCGTTGCATTGCCGCACCCGCAGCAACAGTCCATGCTGCTTCAGCTTGCGTTTCCGCGTGTCGAAATAGGTCGACGTTAGATCGCTCTCGGAGCGTTCGCCAATCCGGCTTCCGGCAATTTTCAAATGGGCCAACGCCATAATATTGCGCCTTGGTACCCGGAACTTTATCTCCGTTTCGACGCCCATCCCGTGTTCTCCTCTCGCTTTAGCCAATAACGCGAGCGGGCCCCCGGAGGCGCACTCAGCGATGCGCGCAAACTAGGTCAGCCTATTTGACCCTCTTTTGGCATTGCGGGCGGCCATAATTCTCGTCTAGAACAACCCCGGAACGTCGTCCCGGCAACGAACCGTCAACGGTTTTGGCCGAGGATTTGACATCCAAAAGGGTCTGGCAATGCTGATTCGCAGCGAAATTCAGGGGATTCAGGGCGGAGCGGCCAAGGCTGCCCCAGCTCGCCCGGCTGCGTCTGCGCCCACCCTTCTTCTTGGCGGGATTCTGCTTCTTATCGGCCCCTGAGGGCCGTCTGGGCAGTTGCGCCTGGGCACTCAGGGGTTTTGAGCGAGATCACCAGACCCTTCAGCGCCATTTGAACCGGCGCAAGATCCAAAGGAATTCAGAACATGACCATCGCCAACAAGTCCGAGAAGGACCGCGTCATCATTTTCGACACCACGCTGCGCGACGGCGAACAGTGCCCCGGCGCCACCATGACCTTCGAGGAAAAGCTCGAAGTCGCCGAGCTGTTGGACGACATGGGCGTCGACGTCATCGAGGCCGGCTTCCCCATCACCTCGGAGGGCGATTTCCAGGCGGTCAGCGAGATCGCCCGCCGCTCCAAGAACGCCGTCATCGCCGGCCTGTCGCGCGCCCATCCGAAGGACATCGACCGGTGCGCCGAAGCGGTGAAATTCGCCAAGCGCGGCCGCGTCCACACCGTGATCGCGACATCGCCCTTGCACATGCGCGTCAAGCTGAACATGACCCCGGAGCAGGTCATCGATCTGTCGATCGCCAACGTCAGCCGCGCCCGCAACCAGATCGACGACGTCGAATGGTCGGCCGAGGACGGCACCCGCAGCGAGATGGATTTCCTCTGCCGCATCGTCGAGGCCGTCATCAAGGCCGGCGCCACCACGGTGAACATTCCCGACACGGTCGGTTACACCGTGCCGGAGGAATACACCCACTTCATGAAGACGCTGATCGAGCGCGTGCCGAACTCCGACAAGGCGATCTTCTCGGTGCACTGCCATAACGATCTCGGCATGGCGGTCGCGAACTCGCTGGCCGGCGTCGTCGGCGGCGCGCGTCAAGTCGAGTGCACGGTCAACGGCATCGGCGAGCGCGCCGGCAACGCCGCGCTCGAAGAGATCGTGATGGCGATCAACGTGCGCAACGACAAGTTTCCGTACTGGAACAAGATCGACACTACGCAGCTCACGCGCGCCTCCAAGCTGGTATCGGCGGCGACCTCGTTTCCCGTCCAGTACAACAAGGCGATCGTCGGCCGCAACGCGTTTGCGCATGAGAGCGGCATTCATCAGGACGGCGTGCTGAAGGACGCTTCGACCTACGAGATCATGCGGCCCGAGATGGTCGGCCTGAAGCAGTCCTCGCTGGTGCTGGGCAAGCACTCCGGCCGCCATGCTTTCGTGCACAAGCTGGAAGAGATGGGCTACAAGCTCGGCGCCAACCAGTTGGAAGACGCCTTCAACCGCATGAAGGCGCTGGCCGACCGTAAGAAGGACATCTACGACGAGGACATCGAGGCGCTGGTCGACGAGGAAATGGCGGCTTCCCACGATCGCATCAAGCTGACGTCGCTGACTGTCATCGCCGGCACCCACGGGCCGCAGCGCGCCACCATGAAACTCGACGTCGAGGGCCAGACCAGGATCGAGGAAGCCGAAGGCAACGGCCCGGTCGATGCGGTCTTCAATTGCATCAAGCGTCTGGTGCCGCATGAAGCCAAGCTCGAGCTGTACCAGGTCCACGCCGTAACCGAAGGCACCGACGCGCAGGCCGAGGTTTCGGTGCGGCTTTCCCATGAAGGCCGCTCGATGACGGCGCGCGCGGCGGACCCGGACACGCTGGTCGCCTCGGCCAAGGCCTATCTCGGCGCGCTCAACAAGATCGTCATGAAGCGCCAGCGCGACGTGCCGGCACAAGCGGCGGGCTGACATCAATGCCCCGGACGCTGCGCAGCACCAAAAGCGCGTTCACGCGCGTATTCGACGCGCTATGGTGATGCGCTGCTGAGCCGGGGCCCACGTGTCGGCGGGCGAGTAGGTCCCGGCTCTGCGGTGCAACGCACCGGACGATGCTTCGCATCGCCGGGAGCGCGCTGCACCGCGTTCGGGACACGGGAGACTACCACCTGCCCGACGGGCAAATCATTCTGATTTTCAGAAGTCGCGTCAAGCCGGAAATTTCTGAGAATCAGAAATATTCCGCTTCCGTTTTCACCCAAATCAGCGGCATATTCCGCCCGTCTCACCGCGAAATGAGGGGCGTTGGCCATCGTCACTGACGCGCGGGGAGACGCGATGGACGCGGATGCCATGACAGACGAGCGTGGCTGACGCGTACGGCGAAGTCGTATGGTTCTGGCGCCGTGGTGCTGGCGTTAAGTCCGCAAGAGGCGAAAGCGTCCTGCCGACGACGGAGGCAAAAGAGCCGTTCTCCGGGAAGAGTACGAAGTAAGCCGTAAAGCCATTGCGCAGGGAAGGCCGGGATGCTTCCGCCGAACCTGTATGCTCGTGTGCAGCTTTCGCTATGCGCATATTGGCACACGAGACCGCGGGTGCGGCGCGCACCCGGTCTTCCCTGCGCCCTCAGATTGGAGGGCGGAAGTTGTTTGGCAAAACCTCGGGCAAACCATGTCGCGAGATCGCAGCCTCACATTCGGTTGTCATCCCCGCCTAGTGCGCAAGTGCGCACGGGGGGCGGGGATCCAGTATTCCAGAGACGCCAATGATTAAACCGATCCGCCACGGCGTATTGGATCTCCGCCTTCGCGGGGAGGACAACGGTGGGTGTCGCGTCTTCCGCATCATCGCAAGCCCAATCGCAATGACAGCCCAGCACCAAGCCTTTCGTTACCCGGAAAGCAGCCATAGCGAAGGTTTAATGGACGCCCTTTGCATCTGTCGGCACGATCAGGGATCAAAACGGCGCATGCTGCATTTTGCAGTGCAGCAAATCCGGGAAATGCGGCACCCTGCTAACGGGCAATGGCAATTCGGGCGGCTTGTCTATATTGGTGCATCTGGCATGCAAGCTTCGGAATCCGCGCCCCGCGCGCCGAAGAAAAAACGGGAGGAAACATGCACAAGCTGATTTTGGCTGCGGCTTCGATCACGGCACTGAGCTTGGTCGGACCCGCCGCGGCGCAATCGCCGATCGTGATCAAGTTCAGCCACGTGGTGGCAACCAACACGCCGAAGGGGCTGGCGGCCGAGAAGTTCAAGGAACTGGCCGAGAAATACACCGACGGCAAGGTCAAGGTCGAAGTCTACCCCAACTCGCAGCTCTACAAGGACAAGGAAGAGCTGGAGGCGCTGCAGCTCGGCGCGGTGCAGATGCTGGCGCCCTCGAACTCGAAATTCGGCCCGATCGGGGTCAAGGAATTCGAAGTGTTCGATCTGCCCTACATCCTTCCGGACCTGAAAACGCTGCGCAAGGTGACCGACGGCCCGCTCGGCGCCAAACTCCTGAAACTGCTCGATGCCAAGGGCATGACCGGCCTTGCCTACTGGGACAACGGCTTCAAGCAGATGAGCGCCAACAAGAAGCTCATTACGCCGGCCGACTATCGCGGCCTCAAGTTCCGCATCCAGTCCTCGAAGGTGCTCGAGGCGCAGTTCCGCGCGCTCGGCGTGGTGCCGCAGGTGATGGCGTTCTCGGAAGTCTATCAGGCCCTGCAGACCGGCGTGGTCGACGGGCAGGAGAACACCTGGTCGAACATCTATACCCAGAAGATGCACGAGGTGCAGAAGTACATCACCAACACCAACCACGGTTATATCGGCTATGTGGTGGTGACCAACAAGAAGTTCTGGGACGGCCTGCCGGCTGACATCCGGGCTAACTGCGAAAAGGCGATGAAGGAAGCCACCGCCTACGGCAACGCGCAGTCGCAGAAAGAAAACGACGAGGCGCTCGCCGAGATCAAGAAGACCGGCAAGAGCGAGATCGTCACGCTGACGCCCGAGCAGGACGCCGCGATGCGCAAGGCGATGGAGCCGGTCTACAAGGACGTCGCCAGCCGCGTCGGCCAGCCGCTGATCGACGAGTTCTTGAAGGAGACGAGGGGCGCGACGAACTGAGGAGAGGGGATTGCCGGTTAGCGCGATCACGCTAACCGGCTAGGACGCTGGTAATTTCGCGTCATGCCCGGGCTTGTCCCGGGCATCCACGTCTTGGCCGCGGGCCGAGAAAGACGTGGATGGCCGGGCATAGGCGAGCGGAAGCGACGCCGTCTTTCGGACGGCTACGCCCGGGCATGACGGCTAGGATAGAGTGGGGGATATATTGATATTGCTTCGCATCCTCGACCGGCTTGAGGAGATATTGATCGCGACGCTGATGGCGCTTGCGACGCTGTTGATCTTCCTTGCCGTGTGTCATCGCTATCTGCTTGGCGTTCCCTTCCTGTTTCCGATCCTGTTCCCGATCAACCTGGCCTGGGCGCAGGAGCTTTGCATCTACATGTTCGTGTGGGTCGCCAAGTTTGGCGCCGCCTATGGCGTGCGCACCGGCATCCATGTCGGCGTCGACGTCGTGGTCAACCAGCTCAGATCGCCTTGGCGCAACTACGTCGTGCTGTTCGGTCTGTTCTGCGGTGCGTTTTTCACCGCGGTCATCGGCACCATGGGCGCGAAGTTCGTCTACGGGCTTTACTTCACCGATCAGGTGTCGCCCGACCTCGAGATCCCGAGCTGGTTCGTTTACCTCTGCATTCCGCTCGGCTCCTATTTGATGTGCTTCCGCTTCCTGCAGGTCGCCTGGCACTATTTCTTCACTGGCGAGCTGCCGCATCACGATCACGCCCATGTCGAGGGCGTCGATGTCGACGCGCCTGGCGCCGGCGCGGCGGAGGTGACGCGATGACCTCGATCATCATCTTCGGCCTCCTGATCGCGCTGATGCTCACGGGCATGCCGATCTCGATTGCGCTCGGCCTCACCGTGCTGACCTTCATCTACACCATGACCAACGTGCCAACCGAGTCGGTGGCGTTGAAGCTTTTTACCGGCATCGACAATTTCGAGATCATGGCGATCCCGTTCTTCATCCTGGCCGGCAACTTCCTGACCCATGGCGGCGTTGCCAGGCGCATGATCGATTTCGCGCGGTCGATGATCGGCCACTGGTATGGCGGCCTCGGCCTCGCCGGCGTCCTCGCCTGCGCGCTGTTCGCCGCCGTGTCGGGCTCTTCGCCCGCCACCGTGATCGCGATCGGATCGATCATGCTGCCGGCGATGGTCAAGGAGGGGTTTCCGAAGCGTTTCGGCGCCGGCGTCATCACCACCTCGGGCGCACTCGGCATCCTGATTCCACCCTCGATCGTGATGGTGATCTATTGCGTGGCGACCGGCGGCAGCATCGCGCTCGATCCGGCCGGCCAGCGGGTGTCGTCGGCATCCGTCGGCCAGATGTTCATCGCCGGCGTCATTCCCGGCCTGATGCTGGCGACGCTGCTCGGTGCCACCACGTTCTATCGCGCCTGGCGCAACGATTATCCGCGGCTGCCGAAGGCAAGCTGGGCCGAGCGCATCACCGCATTCCGCAAATGCGTCTGGGGACTGCTGCTGATCCTGATCGTGCTGGGCGGCATCTATGCCGGCATCTTCACGCCGACCGAGGCGGCAGCGATCAGCGCGGTCTATGCCTTCGTGATCGCCGTGTTCGTCTACCGCGACATGACACTGTGGGACGTGCCGAAAGTGCTGCTCGGCTCGGCCAATATGAGCGCGATGATCCTCTACATCATCACCAATGCGGTGCTGTTCTCCTTCCTGATGGCGAATGAGAACATTCCGCAGCAGATCGCGAACTGGATCACCTCGATCGGCGTCGGCTGGATCATCTTCCTGCTCGTCGTCAACGTGTTGCTGCTGCTCGCCGGCAACTTCATGGAGCCGTCCTCGATCGTGCTGATCATGGCGCCGATCCTGTTTCCGGTGGCGGTCAAGCTCGGCATCCATCCGGTGCATCTCGGCATCCTGATGGTCGTCAACATGGAGGTCGGCATGTGCCATCCGCCGGTCGGGCTCAACCTCTATGTCGCCTCCGGCATCGCCAAGATGGGAATAACCGAGCTGACCATCGCGGTGTGGCCGTGGCTTCTGACCATGCTGGCCTTCCTCGGCATTGTTACCTACGTGCCGGAGATCTCGCTGTGGCTGCCGCGGGCGCTCGGCATATTGTAGCTTCCAGTGCATTGCACTGGATCAAACGGCGCCGCATTACATCTTGGTAAGGGAGGCATCCCTTGCCAAACATTTAGTTGAAGGCCGGCGGGGCGGGGCCCATCTTCAGGCAACCTTTCAGCAGGAGGTTCGCATGAGGAAGTTCGCCATCGCCGCCGTCGCGGTCCTTGCCATCGCCGGCTCGACCGCCGTCTATGCCCAGCACCGCCATTGGAGCTTCGGCTTTTCGCGGATGAGCCCGGAGGACCGGTCGGCCTTCGCCGACGCGCGAATCGCGGCGGTGCATGCCGGCCTCAAATTGACGGCCGATCAGGAAAAGCTGTGGCCCCCGGTGGAGGCCGCGGTCAGGGAATTCGCCAAGCTCAGGATCGATCGGGCCAATGCGCGAATGAACGCACCTGATGATTCGAGCCAGCAGAAGCCGGACGATCCGGTCTCGCGCCTGCGCGAACGCGCCGACACCATGGCGACCTCTGCGGCGGCGCTGAAGAAGATCGCCGATGCAGCCGATCCGCTCTACAAGACGCTGGATGACGGCCAAAAGCGGCGGCTCGCCGTCCTGACCCGGATGGACCGGTTTGGCGGCCGCGACGGCTGGCACCACCGCCGCTCCGAGCGCGAAATGGGCGGGGATCGCGACTTTGACCATCACCGCGGCTATGGCCGCGACCGGGATGATCGGGATGGCGGCCCGGACCGCGGCGGCCCCGAGCGGCTCTGAGAGGGCCTGGCGCGAGCCTGGTCCGAAGATCGGCAGAAGCCGCTGAAATCCAGCGGCTTTTTGCCGTTCGGGCGATCCATAAAAGGGCTGGGAAAACTTCGCCCCGATTGCTGGACATCGCCGGATCGCTTTGCTAAACGACGCCCCTCGCAAGGGTTTTCCGGATCCCAGCATCCGGGCGCATAGCTCAGTTGGTAGAGCAGCTGACTCTTAATCAGCGGGTCCCAGGTTCGAGCCCTGGTGCGCCCACCAAGCTTTTCAATAGCTTAGGGACACTCGCGAGAGCCATTCCGACAGGCGGTCAGCGGCTATTCCGACAAATCGGCTGCTTTTGTTCGCTCCTCACGACGTTTCTTAGTTCCCGAGATCAACTGTTTTTGCGCGTGCGTTTCGCATAGGTCGGCAATTGCCTTGCGGATCTGTGACGACCTGCGGCCCGCAACTCCGCATCCGTGAGATCGCTGTCGGCACCCTCGGTAAAGCCGCCATGGCGAAATGAGGTGAATGAGAGCTCGGTCCGAATTTTTGCGGCTATGACTATTTCTTCACCACGCTCCGCAGATAGCGCAGATCGTTACGTTCCGTGATCCAAGGGAGTGGAGTGGGCGACCTGCGGTGTTTGTGATCCCGTCTAAAAGCGAGACCCGACACCATGGTCTGTTTGATGGCGTCAAGCTCTGCCATCAGTTCGGGAAAAAAGGGACTCGCCCGTTTCGTCGAACAGCGGCCACCAGGCTTCCTCACCATTTTTGGGATGTACGATTTTCACACTATTTGGTCGTTCCTTTGGCAGATAGTGTGTGATCTCAAACGCGCCGAATACGTGCTCTTCTCGCTGCAGCCACTCCCAAGCGACCAGTGCCGCTGTTGCGACTGAGCCATATCCAAGGCTCCTCGCGGCGGTCCTAAATGCAAGAAGTTCGTCCCAAGTCGCAGTCGGCGTCTCCCATACGGCCTGGCCGGGTGACCGAGTCTTTGGACCCATTCGCGAGAATGGATTGACGGCAGGTGCATGCTTTTCCTGAGCGCGCTGACCAACAAACCAGGCGCGCCTGCAAGCCGACATCGCAGCATTGGCAAAGCGGCGGCGCTCGCGCTCGACGATATTGCCGTCTGCATCTTTCTCTTCCACTACCAGCAGCTTGGCGTAGCCGCGTCGACAAAGCCTTTTGGTAAACTGAGAAATCTGCTTTGAGCCCGCGCGCGTGCCATCCTTCAGCTCATGATTGGCAAAGAGTGCCAAACCCTGTTCATATAGCCGTTGCGTCTTATGATCGATCTCTTTCCATTTTTGATGCGCCTTGAAGATGCCCACGAGCCAGTCAAATGAACCTGGCAACGGGAATGGCGGCACCATGTCTGTCAAACCTCGCGAGCGCCAGCTATCAAAGGCAGGCAAGAGAATGTTCAGCTCGCTCCACGGCTGCCGCGTAGTCCTGCCTCAGCGCTTCTGGCTCAATCTGACAGCGCTGCTTGCGAGCCCAGGTCGGCGGCTCAAAGAAGTATGCCCATCGACCATTGCTCAAGGGCTTTCGCCGGCAATAGCGCGGGAGCTTCAATGCAGTGCGAGGCGGTTTCATACGAGGGAAGCCAAGTCTTGTTTTCTTGAGCTATCCGAATCCGGCTCAAGAAAGTTGTCAATGGCTGCCTTCAACCAGATTGGTTCTCTCGTGCGTCCAGTTCCGTGATGGCCCACCGAGGGGGCGCTTCACCACGGCTCACCCCGCGTGCCAATTCACGCGTGTCACGGTAATCTGGGTACGCGGCCGCCATATCGGCACGCATAACCGCAGGCCAGGCGCCGGTCGGAGGATAGCGGGCGGGAAGGGGCGAGCGTGGCGACATCGCGCTCTCTCGCCCTTCTCAAGCGTCGAACAGCGCGCAGTTATCCAATTCCGATCTCGTTGGCTTCTCCGGGAAGCGCCGCGTCACATCCATCTCCGTGCATCATCATGTCGGGCGAATTCGGAGTTGCATGTGAGCAGACGAGGAGGAGCGTGAAAAGAAGGCCAGGGGGGCGCGGGAGCGAAGCCAATCCGGATTGACTGTCGGTCTGGCTAGCGTGGTCTCATATTCCTGGTGTTGTCATCTGCCGGGCCATTTCTACGCCCTCTTAAAATCGGGAATCGCGGCCGCGATCGTGATGATGAGGACGGAGGATGCCAGAGCGAGGCGCCGCCCGCGACCGATAAGGAGCGGAAGCGTAAGCGACGCGAATAGCAAGAGCAGCAAGGACATGCTCACTTCAACGTTAAGGTTCGGAAGAAGGATCAGGCGGTCAGGGATACCATCAAGGCTCCGCGGAATCGGCTCGTGGTGAGAGTGACAGGCAGCTCTACTCCGCGGCGGGCCGGGACGGCGGCCGACCTTCCTTTCGGGCATCGTGAGTTCGGTCACCGTTATTTCCAGTTACTGCCGGTGATGGACGCGATGGTGCAAAGTATAGACCTGCGAACGCTGGTGAAGGCGGTGATTACAGACTAGGTCCTTGCCAAGTGTATGGCTTCGCCAAGCAGTCGGGTGGTCATGTGAAGATCTATTCGGAGGTTGGGCAGGGCACTACGGTCAAAACTTGCCTTCCTCGCTTGTTAGGCAACTTACCGGATAACTCTGTGCCTGATGAGACGCTAAATCCGGAGGCCACTCAGGAAGAGACCATTCTCGTGGTCGAGGATGACGACGACGTCAGATTTCGGCGGCCTTTATCACGGGCATCCGCTCCGATCTGCCCGGGGCAGATCATGGTGCATGTGACTGAACCGCCATTTGATACGCTGTCCGGCCAAACTTTGCTGGTGCCGCTGGGTACGCGGATGACGGGAATTTACGATAGCCGCGTCACCCCTGGACAGTCACGCGTTTTCCTGGTCTGGACATGGGTTGATCATGCCGAATGGTCGATCGATAGTTCTCGAGCGTCTCCAAGGTGTCGATTCAGGAGGACATGCTGGCCTTGAAGATGAGGTCGATCAGCACTGGCGGGAACTATCCAACGCGACGCTGCTTTTCACCTTGCTTGGAGTAGGAGCTGAGCTCGGAGCCGGCGCGGATGTAGGCAACGGCGACAGCGCCAACATCGAGGCATTTTGCCGTGGGGCAGGGGATTCCCTCAACCAAACAGGCCAATAGGTGGTTCGGCGGAATCTGAACATCCAACCGACCCTGACGATCCGGCTGGGCTTTCCGGTTCGCGTAATGGTGACGCGAGACCTGGTGCTCGGGCCGTACAAGGGGAAGAAATGAAGTCTTCCAGCTGAAACTTACGGCTGTTGCGGACGAGAGGCCGGTCAAGCTCGGGGTTGAATTGCCGGCAGCAGTACATCGCGATCTCATTGCCTATGCAGAAATCCTGAGCCGGGAAACTGGCCAGGCGATCACCGATCCACGAAGCTCGTTGCTCCCATGCTAACCAGATTCATGGTCACGGATCCGGCGTTTGTGAAATTCCGCGGGACACGTCAAACGCCAGGAACTGGAGCTGGATAGACTACCGGCGGCCTTTGCATTGTACCAAGGTGCTCTTCTGGCCCTGAAGTACCTCAGCCTCTCTCGTGGATGCCGATGCGTCGACTAAGGGATAGCAGCTGGCTATCGCGCTCACGCCCGCCTATTGCGTGACAAGCGGACTTTTGCGTCCAACTCCAGCGTGCGCCGTCATCAGCCGCCACGAAGCGCGAAGCCACCAGCAAGATTTGACAGACCGTCATCGCCCCTCACTGATACACCGCGCATAAGCGCGAATCCGCCGATTAGCGATCACGGCGATCAAGTTACTTCGTCCAGTAGTGTCAACTTTGCGTGAGTGACATCATGGGTAAGTTGCGGCTGACCTGATTCAGCGCAAAATTTGCCAGAATAATGCCTGCCGTCTTGGATCAGAAGGGATCATGGACAAAGGATTTTTAATCCATGAAAAAGGCTCAGGCTGCTTCTTCTGACAAGGTATTTAATAAACTCGATGACCTGCTTCCTGATCTGGAGGCTCTCTACAGGGATGTGCATTCACATCCAGAACTCTCGATGCAAGAGACGCGTACGGCAGCCTTGGCGGCGGACAAGATTCGTGCCGCGGGCTATGAAGTGACCACGGGTATCGGGAAAACCGGCGTCGTGGGAGTGCTCCGCAATGGCGAGGGACCAACCGTAATGTTGCGCGCCGACATGGACGCGTTGCCAGTGGCAGAGGCGACGGGTCTGCCATATGCCAGCAAGAAGACGGCCACCAATCGAGACGGCCATACCGTACCGGTCTCGCACATGTGTGGCCACGACATGCACGTCACATGGCTTGTCGGCGCCGCCAAATTGCTAGCCGAGGCACGAACGACATGGCGCGGTACACTGATGGCGGTCTTTCAGCCCGGAGAAGAGACGGCTGAAGGTGCAAGGGCAATGATTCATGACGGGCTTTTTGAACGCTTCCCAAAGCCTGATGTGATCTTCGGCCAGCACGTCATGGTTGGGCCGTCTGGTACTGTTGCCGGGAGGTCAGGCGCCATAACGTCGGCAGCTGACAGCTTGCAGATTCGCCTGTTCGGCCGCGGCGCCCATGGATCGATGCCCCAAGCCAGTATCGATCCGGTGGTAATGGCAGCGGCGACCGTGATGCGACTTCAAACCATCGTTTCGCGCGAGGTCGCCGCCGCCGAACCCGTAGTTATTACGGTAGGCGCGCTGCAGGCGGGTACCAAGGAGAACGTCATTCCGGACGAAGCAATAATCAAACTTAATGTGCGCACCTTCGATGCCGGCGTGCGCGAGCGCGTGCTGGCCGCCATCCAACGGATCGTCAACGCTGAGGCGGAGGCTTCGGGTGCTCTGCGCAAGCCCGAGATCACGACGTTGGATCATTACCCGCTTAATGTGAATGATCGTGACGCAAGCAAGCGGGTGGTCGAGGCATTCCGGGAGCATTTCGGCCCCGACAGGGTTCGCGAAACGGGACCCGCACCCGCGAGCGAGGATTTTGGATCGTTTGGGTCCGAATGGAAATCTCCATCGGTTTTCTGGTTTGTGGGTGGCACTGACCCGGCGGTCTATGCGAAGGCCAAGGCGGCTAATCGATTGAATGAACTCCCTGTCAACCACAGCCCGAAGTTTGCGCCCGTTATCCATCCGACCTTGCGAACTGGTGTTGAAACATTGGTCGTTGCGACGCGGTCGTGGTTGTCTGCGTAGAATGCATGGCAGAGCTACTTGGAACCTCGGTCATGGGTCGTGAACGCACCTTGAAGGCCATTGCACTCGGATAATCACGACGTACTCTGGCGCCAATTGCATGAGAGCGTCGGCCCTCGGTGACGACGTCGCCCATCACACTGCCATTGTTGCGGGCGCCTGACGGCCGATCCATTCGAACCGCCGTGATGCCGCGGATTGAGTGAATGCAGACGCATGGCTGCGGTGACTTGTGAAACGATCACTCCGTAGCGGCCGGAGGTTCGGCAATTTCATGCCGCTCCGCAATTGAGATCCGAGAGTCCCGCGAAGCCCGCGGAAAGCGTCCTACGAACAGGGCTTGGAGTTTGAGATTATGCAAAAATAACTGTGCCTAAGTCTCCACCATGGCATCTGAAGCTTTTCTGTGCGTGCGGCTACCGCCGCAGGGAGCGCCCGTGAACCGAACTGTGTTGTCTCTCGGCTATCCGGCTGCGCCTTGATCGTGATGGCCTCTCATGCACGCCGACGTGTTGGTACTGCATTTGCGGATATGTGAATAGTGCAGGGCTCGGGTGCCGTCCATGGCACTGGCTCAAACTTCGCAAAGATAATGGCGCACCGGAGCCCAAGGAAGGCCCGTCCAGCTATTCGCCGCTTCTTGGACGGCGGTCAGTCTTTCGGATTTCAGCAGCAGCCTCTAAAGCGACCTTTCCCGACGGCATAGCGCGCTTGCTGGCGTTCGCGAAAGAACTCCACATACGTCAAGATCGGCTGGTCTGGATGCGTCGCTCGCCTGTGCGCAACGTATGTTTCATAATCGGGAACGCCGATCATCAGACGCGCCGTGCGCGTGCTCCAATAACGGGCGGTTCGCATCGCGCTGGCGGACTGGTCGAATAAGTTCTGTAGATCAGGCATGGCTACCTCCCGCGGCTGCTCCAGCGAACCCGGTTTCCATAGCAGTCGGCTGCGGATTGCCCAGTGCTCGCCAGATGTTGATCAGGCCGTAGACCACTGTCGCAACGATCACCAATACGAACAAAGCTGCAAGCGATGCATCGACGTAGTCGTTGAAGACGATCCGGCTCATCTCGCCAAGCGTTTTTGCCGGTGCTAACAACTGACCTGCGGCGATCGCGTCGCCGTATTTGAGCGCGTGGCTGACGAACCCCACGTCCGGGTTCGGGCTGAATACCTTCTCGAGCCCTGCGATCATCGTGCAAGCGACGAGCCACGTGGCGGGCACAATCGTAACCCACGCGAACCGCTCGCGCTTCATCTTGAACAGAACGACGGTGCACACCGTCAGCGCAATTGCTGCCAGCATCTGGTTAGCGGTGCCGAACAGAGGCCATAGCGTCCAGATGCCACCCAGTGGGTCGATCACGCCGACGTAAAGGAAGTAACCCCACAACGCGCACGACAGAGCCGAACCTATCAGGTTGTTGGTCCAGGACGCAGTGTCCTTGAACGTCGGGACAGCGTTGCCGATGAGGTCCTGAATCATGAACCGCAGTACGCGTGTTCCAGCGTCTACTGTGGTGAGTATGAACAGGGCCTCGAAGAGGATCGCGAAGTGATACCAGATGCCCATCAGGGTACGGCCACCCAGGAACGACGACAGGATATGGGCCATGCCGACGGCCAGCGTTGGTGCGCCGCCGGTGCGTGACATGATCGAGCTCTCTCCGACGTCCTTAGCGATTTGAGTAATCTCGTCCGGGGTCACCACGAACCCCCATCCCGAGATGACTTGCGCGGCTTGCTCAGCCGTGGTGCCTATCAATCCTGCAGAGCTGTTCATCGCGAAATAGACGCCGGGATGGATGATGCTCGCGCCGATCATCGCCATGATCGCTACGAAAGATTCCATCAACATGCCGCCGTAGCCGATGAAGGCGATCTGCCGTTCGTTCTCGATCATCTTGGGAGTAGTCCCGGACGCAATGAGAGCATGCCACCCGGAAACGGCGCCGCATGCGATGGTAATGAACAGGAACGGGAACAGGCTGCCGGACCAAACTGGTCCGCTGCCATCGATGAACTTCGTGACGGCCGGCATCTGGAGCTCGGGGCGAACGATCATGATGCCGATGGCCAAAAGCGCGATGGTGCCAATTTTGAGGAATGTCGAAAGGTAATCGCGTGGTGCGAGAAGCAGCCAGACCGGCAGCACGGATGCGACGAAGCCGTATCCGATAATGATCAGCGCGAGTGTCTCCCCCTGTAGATCGAAGTACACGGCGAGCTCAGGCGTCTCGGACACGGTCTTGCCATAGATCAACGCTGCGAGAAGCAGCACGCATCCGAGCAGTGACATTTCGCCGACCATGCCAGGGCGGATAAACCGGCTATAGACACCCATTAGCAGCGCGATCGGTATCGAGCAGAACACCGCAAACGTTCCCCACGGACTCCCGATCAGAGCCTTGACGACAACCAGAGCGAGGACCGCAAGTACGATAACGCAGATCAGCAAAATGCCTATGCCGGCGATCGTGCCGGCCACCGGTCCCATCTCGGCACGCACAATGTCGCCGAGCGAGCGACCATCGCGCCGCGTCGATAAAAACAGCACGGTCATGTCCTGGACAGCGCCCCCAAACACCGCGCCAGCGAGAATCCAGAGCGTGCCCGGCATATAGCCCATTTGCGCGGCAAGCACTGGTCCAACCAGCGGACCGGCGCCGGCGATGGCCGCGAAATGATGACCGTACAACACGTACCGATTGGTTGGTACGTAATCGAGACCGTCATTATGGCGAACGGCGGGCGTCAGCCGCGTGCCATCGACCCCGAGTGCCCGCTCCGCGACGAACAAACCATAAAACCGGTAGGCGATGAAATAGATGCAGACCGCGGCGACGACCAGCCACGCGGCGTTGACTGTTTCACCTTGATTGAGCGCCACAATCGCGAATGCCACGGCCCCCAGAAGAGCGACCGCGATCCACAAGAGCTTCGTCTGGGGCGCACTTGGATTGTTAATGATATTCATGGACGCCTCCTGCGCTGCAGGAAGCCCAACCAGACAAGTTCACCCTGGCAGGGACCTTGATCGAGGCAAGAGTGTATTGGCTGGGCTCCTTCCGTTTCCCTACACCGAGCTTCAGGATTGGATATTTCTCATAACTCCCGATAGTTCCGTCTGACGTACAATTTTAGGATTATATTTCTTCGCTTCATGCGCAGTAAGCCTCTTGACCGGCGGGACAGATAATCGGGGCTCCATCAGGAGGCTGACAGCGATAGCGTTGCATAGCCGTTTCATGTGCTGATTTTCATTTCGGGATGGTCCGCGTGTGTCCGCCGAGGGCAAAGATCTCGCGAGAGTTGATTCTGAGCTGTCTCTGCGGCTGCAGCCCTCCGTAGACGTCAGAGGAGGTCCGGCGAACGTCCGCTTAGGAGGGAGGGCACGCGAACGTGCCAGCAGGCCCAGCGCGCTCTCGACCATACCAAGAGCGCGCCCCTGCCAAATCATTAGTCTGGCCCGTTTTTACCGAAGCTCGACAGCTGACGCGCCGGTTACTTGCCTGATATCCGAAAATACTCGCGGCGGGATAGCTTGGCTGACAAGTGGCGCAATTGCTTGGATTCCATACCGTGTGTGCCCCAACCGGTCGCTTGCTGTGCGCGGCTGGTCCAATCTACGACAGCCAGGTGGCGTTCGGACAGCGCGCGTCCTCCCGGTCAGGACGCGATCGATTATGCCGAACGCGATCCCTCGTCCTTTAGCGTAATCGGGCGCTGATATTGCGGGAGATGCTGGGCTGCGGGTGAGTTGCCTCGCATTCCTTGAGGCTAGCACGCGTCTCACTCCGGGACGGAGCTAACGCCGAGTTTCACTCTTCTGGCAACTCTGTGTTCTGGTAAGTCTGTCCGATTGACTACATCTTGCGTCGCCAAGGCACGTGCCGCAGATGGCACAACCAAGACTCGCTCGCTCCAAAGCGTTCTATGCTGCCGTTCAGACACGACATTCTCCCAGCTTAGGATAGGAACATCGAGTGCGGTTTACGAAGCGCCGTTCTTCCTCGTCCCCGAAGTTCAGAAGAATCCTATGGAAAATGGCCTTCTCCATTCGATCCTCCAATTTCTTAGGCCGGCTCGGGCTCGCGAATTTTGAGAACAGTCAATCGCCGAACTTCGCCAGTGCGTGTCTCCCACGTGATTGAGTCGCCGGCGCTAAGGCCGATCAGCGCGGCTCCTACTGGGGTGAGCACCGATATTCTGCCTTGGGCAATGTCAGCATCGCCAGGATAGACCAGCGTCAAAGTCTGGACCTTGCCGGTCGTATCGTCACGGAACTCAACCTCGCTGCCCATGCCTACTGAGTGTCCAGAGCGGACGTCCGCGAGGACGTGCGCACGTTCGAGCTCTTCAGCAAGAACCAGGGCCAAGTCCGGCATTCGCGTCTCTGCTGCCCGCGCCAGCATCGAAAGACTCTCGTAATCCTTCGCAGTAAGCGTGATGCGGGGCTTGATGTCGCCGCTGGCTGTTATCGCTTTACGTTGTGTCGTCATCTTCATCTCCTGTTGTCTTGCAAATGGTCATGTTGTTACCGCAGCCAGACCTAGCGGGTTCTTGAGCTTTGTTTTGGATTTAGGGCATAACCCTCATTCGCCGCGACACGGTCTTCCAGTCTTGGATTCGATACGTAGCAAGCCTGGCCTGGTGCACTCACACAAACCTCGCAAGAGAGCACCGATTGGCTTAGGGAGGCCTACCACCAGGACGGTGACCAGGCTCAACTTCGATCAATCTGTAAGGAAGGACCCCGAGCCCGGGATACGACGGGGAGCGCCGAGCTCGGACTAATTGCCCGCGATCAGAATGCCTGCGCGACAGAGGCCTTGGCGGAATGTCGAATGGTTCAACATGATGCCACTATACTTAGACATTCACTGCCAAAAGTCAAAGACGGCATCTCGCAAATCAAAGTCTGGCGCGCGTTCGATCTACCAATATAATTGATATCAACTGGCAACAATTATGGATTGTTGAAAGCACTACCAAGCATAAACTTGGGTAAAAGAAGCGTGCTCAGATTGGCGTGACGGTTCGCCTGTTTCAGCTCTGAGAGCCGCGCCAGTTTTCGTATTGCAGAATTATCGCCCGCGTCGATTTAACCAGCGACACGGAGCCGGACGAAAGCGGTCTAAGGCGTCCACGCGGTCCTACGGTTTGCTGCTAAATCATGAGGCAAGTGACCATCTGAGGAGATAGCTTTGCTCTTGAAGGTCATGACTGACGTTTTAGAGCAATCGAGTTTCGCAATGCTTGTTTGCGTGCTGATCGCAATTGCTAGCGGAACTCGTCTGTCTCTGCTTTTGCTGGCCACGCTAAGCGTGTTCTTTGTGCTTGGCGCTCTAAACACATGTCGGGGTTATGCCGCCGAGAGACATGGCCGGCCCGCCGTCAAACACTATCTCGACGCAATAGCAAACGTGCTCGTGTGCGTCGGCATCTATAGCATATTCCTTCTTTTTGGATTACGCGCCTTCTAGACGCTCCGCGGTCCCGGCGATGCGGTCTCTCCGCCATGGACATGACATCTCAACATCCGCGCTTTCGGCCGAGTAATGTCGCTTTCGCCTACGACGAACTCTCGACCGCTGCGTTACAGGACCTTCCTGTTTTTTGCGTTGAGGTAGAATGAGATCGGTTTCCTCCGATCTGAGACAACGAGTTTGGCCAGTCGTCCGTCTAAATTGGTGGCGTGTCATCGGCGTCATTTACGCGAGATCGTGGACAAGCAGAGGCCGGTACTGGAGCGGGGCGCTGGATCGTTGTCATTCACCGCAGTCCCTAATCGGCCGGTCGGTAGGCACTAGCCATGTCCTTGTATCAGCGGCAGTCGATTAGCGAGCTTTTAGTGCGCTCTTTGGCCGCAGTGGTGGCAACGTCAGCAAGAACTATGTTTGACTTGCTATGATCCACGCGGCTGAGATTGATACGCGCGTTACGCGGCTTTTCCTGCATGGCGGACGCTTGCAATCAGGCATTTAACCGGACGGTAGGATCGCGCCGTCCGGATTCTCTATTCATCCGACAGGCTGCTCCAGTGCTTCCTTGCGGGAGCTCGCCTCGCTTTACCTTGACGGAATGAGTGTAGTGATGCCTCTACCTTCCATCGCCTTGACCGCGTCCGACCATTCGCGCCTGAACAAACTCGCGCGCGTAGCTGCACAGCAGGGAGACACGGATGCGACGTTTCTGCTTGCTGAAATCGATCGAGCAAATATCGTCTCGGATGACGCTCGCGAGGTCAAATCACTCGTAACGATGGGCTCTTGGGTCACGTTCTGGACGAATTGGGGCATTCACAGACGCACGGTACAGTTGGTTTGGCCCGAAGACCTCACGTCCGATCCAGCTCAGGTTTCCGTTTCATCGGGTTTGGGGACAGCACTTGTCGGCCTCCGGGCTGGGGACCACATGCCATACGTCATCGCGGAAGGGATGGATGTCATCAGAATAGAGAACGTGAATCAATTCTAGCCGGGGTGATCCGCTCGCTCCGATGCTCCGCTCTCAAGCGTTGGTAGACAAAAGATCCCTTGACGACCCGGGACCGGCGACCGTGGGGGCCAAGAGGAGAGAATCCAATGGGCACGAACAAGGATGGCCGAAGGCATAAACGCGTGTTGTTCGGATCGCGCAGCCCGGCCCTTGACGTTGTGCAATGTTTACCTCGGAGGTACACGCAAAGTTTGTGGTTTGCCTCGTGACCGATCTCGGTAGGAACAAGGAAACCTTGTCATGAGAGATCTTCTTTCGGTCCTTCCGGTTGGAACCGGTGGTGCCTTGGGACATTCAACAGACTATGCAATCGGTTTGGCCAAAGCTAGGGGTTCTCATTTGACAGTGCTCGTGGTGGCGGACGAAGCGATCGGGCCAGCACCACAGGAACGGCCTGACACCATGCAAGGCGATATTGTTGATGGTCTGCTCATATCGGCCTGTTCCGGCTTATCCGCGCAGAAAGGCGAGCAGCTTGCCGCAGCCGCAAAATCTAGCGGGACGGAATGCACCGTTTTGTCGGCATCAAGCACATCTCCGAACTTTCGACAGCTATTGGTCGGGACAGCTCAAGTGCGCGACGTGGTCATCTTTGATGTTGAGGGACCGCTGCAACAGCCGATGCTGGGTTGGGTCGAAGCCATTCTCTTTGGCAGCGGCCGACCAATCGTTCTGGCGCCATTCGGGGGCCGTCCGGTTATCAACGGAACAATCGTGTTTGCGTGGGACGAGTCACGATCGGCTGTTCGAACCCTGCATGATATTCTGCCACTCATGATCGGATCACGAGATGTGGTAGTTGTTTCCGTTATTGACGACAAGCAGATTCGCAATCCTGGATCGGGAGATTGGATCTGTTCATATCTGGCAAGATGGGGCGTAACCGCCCGATTCCAGCCGATCTCGCGGCGGAGCGAGAAGGTGGGTGTCGACTTGCTTGACTTTGCAAGCCGAATGAACGCCGACGTCCTGGCAATGGGCGGGTTTGGACATTCACGCGAACGAGAGTTTGTCTTTGGAAGTGCGACACGCGATATTTTACAATCAAATATCGCGATTCCAGTCTTCCTCTCACATTAGAGCAGAGCGAGGACCATGACCTTCAGGAAGATGCTGGTTCCCTTAGCCGGAATTGACGAAGATGCAGTGGCATTCGATGCCGCGCGTCGGCTGGGGAGCAGGTCCGATGCGCATATCGAAGCGCTTCTTGCGATACCTGGGTCGGCAGCGCGCCTGGGATCATCGTCCATCAAGCAAGCTCACGAGAGTTCGGTCGAAGAGTTGAGGGCGCGTGGACGCGCTTCGTATCGGAATTGTTGTAGTGCATTGGACATATCAGATTCGGGTGCGGCATCTGCGCCCGGTTTTGTCGGCACGCCTCGTTGAAAAAGCTGGAAGCGAAGCTGAGCTGATCGCATGTCACGGGCGATTTGGCAGATCTCATTGTTTTGGCTCGTCCGGCGGTCCGTCAGCATGCTTGGCCCAACCTCTCGCTTGAGACAGCACTGCGCGAGCCTGGTCGGCCCGTGCTCCTCGTTCCGGGCCCTATCCACGAGTTAGGAAATCGAGTCGTGATCGGATGGAATGGCTCTGTCGAGGCGACGCGCGCATTGGTTTATGCTTTGCCGATCCTTTGAGGCGCCTCAAACGTTCTCGTAGTGACAGTTGGGCAACGCAGCGTCCACCCTTCTGGATCTGCGGTGTAGAATATCTCGGCTCTCACGGGATCGATGCGAAAAGTACGATCGTTTCTGAACAGGATCAGCCGGATGCTGCGCAATGCGAGCGTTCGTGTTTGGAACATGGGGCCGACCTGGTCGTTATGGGCGCATTCACGCGCCCAGGGGCCGGAATTCCGGTCTTCGGCTCAATGACAGGAGAAATGATCCAACAGGTCATCTGGCCAGTTTTCATGGCTCACTAGCTGCCTAACTGAATTCACCGCGAAGTCGCGTTAGTAGACTGAAGGCGGGTGAACATCAGATGGCGATCGGTTGGCAGCAGCCACGGTGCCTCATTTGCCGTCACCTTGAGTGGAGGAGCGACAAGAGGTGTTCGGCTCGGGCCTGCATTCCTCTCCTTGACCAATCCGTCTTTGTGGGGTGCGCGCACGAGGCCGCAAAGGTGCACTTTCCTGAGGTCGGCGAGTCGGGCGTAAGTTCGCCGGCCGCAGCAACACTCCTTGCGTCGAGCTTCTCTTGCTGTCTCGTGCCAGGCACGGCGAACTGAGCATCAAAGACGGCTTCTGTATGGTCGAAAATCTCTCGTTATTCCCCAGTTGCCACACGTATCCAGAAGCACAAATCCGGCTCAAGCCAAATTCGCTCGACACTCCCTCGCTCTCGAGATCAATGCCTTTCGTGATCGGGGTCAGGCCGGGAAGTAGCGAGGCAGGCTTCGAACCCTCAGGTCAAAGCGTGCCATCGTGATCCTTGTGACTCATCGGTCCAGTACGTAGGTCCCGGGCGCGTCATAAAGGACGGGGTATCCGGACCCGGTCGCACCCAGTTGGGGCGGAGCGACCGGCGCTCCTGATTGAGCCTCGAGCCATGCAACCCATTCCGGCCACCAGGACCCATCCCTCCGTCGCGCTCGTTCAAGCCACGCGTCAGGATCGAGATATCGATCTCGCACCCGCTTGCGTAAGATCCGGTACGTGCGATCGAGCCGATCCGGCGCAGATACGATACCCGTATTATGGCCACCCGTCGTAAGAAGAAAGGTAACGTCGGTGTCGGCAAGCAGATGGATCTTGAATGCCGACCGCCAAGGTGCAACGTGGTCCCGTTCGGTGCCCACCGCAAAGATTGGCGCACGGATGTCGGACAATGCGATCACCTGATCTCCTATCCTAAATCGCCCTTCGGCGAGATCGTTGTTCAGGAACAATTCACGCAGATACTCTGAATGCATACGAAATGGCATGCGCGTTGCATCCGCATTCCACGCCATAAGGTCGGTCATCGGAGTACGCTCCCCTATTAGATAATCGTGTACTATCCGAGACCAGATCAGATCCTTCGACCGCAGGAGTTGGAAGGCACCAAGCATCTGCTTTGCATCGAGATACCCCTGCGCCCACATCAGGTTCTCAAGAAAGGATACCTGGCTTTCGTTGATGAATAACGTTAGTTCGCCGGCCTCAGTGAAATCCTGCTGAGCCGCGAGAAAAGAGATGGTCTTGAGTCGATCGTCACCATCCCGCGACAGCGCAGCAGCCGCGATCGACAGAAGCGTACCGCCGAGACAGTAACCTACGGAATGGACTTTCTGATTTGGGGTGATCGCTTCGATGGCGTCCAAGGCTGACACGACCCCAAGCTGCCGATAGTCTTCCATGCTGAGGTTGCGATCATTGTCATCCAGGTGCTCCCAACAAGCCGTTGCGCAGGGATTCCTCCAGGAGATCATAAATACTGTGAAACCAAGCTCGATCAGGTAGCGCACGAGCGAGTTTGTTGGGGACAGATCCAGAATGTAGTATTTCATGATCCAAGCCGGTACGATCAGGATCGGCTCGGGCCTGACCTCATCGGTAGCCGGTGTGTACTGGATGAGCTCCATGAGATGGTTCCGATATACGACTTTGCCCGGGGTGATCGCCACATCGCGACCGGCCTGAAACGTCTCGGCGCCGATGGAGGGCTTGTCGAGAATCGTCCTTTGATAGTCGTCGGCAAAGTTTTGAAGTCCGCGTATTAGATTGGCGCCTCTCGTTTCCATCGTTCGCAGCTGCGCGATCGGGTTAGTAGCGAGAAAGTTCGAAGGCGATAGCATATCGAGGATCTGCCGCGAGGCGAACTCCAGGACATTTTCGTGCTGCTTGGTGACGCCCGGCACATCAGTTACGGCGTTGTGCCACCATTGTTGTTGCAACAGGAAGCTCTGATAGACGAGGCTATGCGGCCACTGCTTCCAAACGGCATCCGCGAAACGCTTATCCTGATGCAACGGCTCGATGCAAGGCTCGATTGCGAATTGTCCCAGCGGGGAACATTCGAGCACGCTCTGCCAAGCGAGCCGATTCCACAGGCGGGCCGCCTTGCCGAGTAGCTGCATCTGCTTGCCCGGCGAGAGGCCGAGATGCGCTGCCCAGTCCCAGTAGGCGATGGCCAATGCGGCCGGTGACAGGCCACCTGTCATCCGGGCGATCGTCGCATGTACCAGTCGGTCAGCAGAAGCGGCCGGCTGTTGAAGATATTGGCCAGCTAGTCGATCATTCAGCAATTCTGAAGACGTCGAACTGACATTTGCGAGATGTTGTGCTTTTTCCAAGCGAACTACGGCGGGGTCGGCCTTGGGCGGCGGTATGCTCAATGTGTTCGAAGAGGGGGTCATGTCCTAAACCTTTCCGTTTGCCCAGCAGGTCTGCCCTGATACGCAACGATGTCGGCCCGATGCTGCCGCGGTAGCCTCGCCGCAGCCCATGCATCCGCGGCGACACGACCTGCGTCGCATCACTTCCGGGGAAGTAAGACAGCGAGTGCTGTATCTGCTTGGATTTCGATCCGGACCAGAGCAATCAATGGCTCGGCAGAGGTCCGGGCTCAACCGCCTGTTTGAAGGCGGCCTGCGCGGGTCCGCATGAAAAGATGGTGCGGTACGGGGATCATATTCCAGATATGGGTTTGCGCGCCTTCTTTGTCAACGGGCACGACGCGCTTGCGTTCAGTCTCATTTTCTCGCCAGTCGACGATGATAGAAAAGTCGCGGTCAACAGGATCAGATCTAGAGTTGATGTCGTCCCGATAACCACAGCCGAGAGACGATTGACACGCGAACAAAAACTTTGTGCGCAATACGCCCTTATCAAAGCGACAGCCGTACTTGCTCACGCGACGCTACTCCGACCTTTCAAAAAGCTTCAAGCCATTGAATGGAAGAAAGAACCTTGCCGAGCGACTTTGCGTTTGCAGAAGCCGGAATACTTGCGATTGCATGACGGTGGGACTAGTCTGCGCTCTTAACCGGCAGATGCATGAGTCCCCTGTGATATCGGGTGAGCGCCTTGAGAGCGCTTCTGTTCGAGGCCGCCTTGGCTAGCATCGTCGTCGAGATCGCGGAAGCTTATGCAATTTCCCAAACCGAACGTGCGTAGATCTGTCCATGCGATATCTAGCGTTGATTACAGACGGTACGCTCGCCACGGGAGGAAGCGTATCGGAAGCAACAGCGGCGGCCGTTCAGAGGTTGCGAGCCTCTGGTCGCCACGTCATTTTAGCTACAGGCAGACGGCTCGACGATCTACTCACGATCTGTCCATTCATAGAAGCCTTCAGCTATGTCGTCCTGAGAACGGAGCTCTGGCGTATGAGCCGAGTAGCCGAGAAACCACATTGTTGGCCGAACCACTGCCTGATCGGTTTATCAAGGCCGTCCAAGATGCAAAGATCCCGATTGAAATTGGAACCGTGATCGTCGCCACACACGTGCCTCATCAGGCAAAAGTGCTTGAAATCATCCAACAACTTGGCCTCGAACTAAAAATAGTATTCAATAGAAGCGCCGTAATGGTTCAAGGGGCGGTTCCTTGAAGCCGTCGCAACATATGCTCAATTACGCAGGGAACAGGCCGCAAGCGCTTTGAATCGCGCGGCAAATGCGGCCACGGAGGCTGATGTTTCCTGCGAGACGATTCAAGTGGAGAACGAGCAGCCTCATCAAGGCATCATCGCAGCAGCAGAGGAAAAGGGTGCGATCTCATTGTCATGTCCTCGCACGGACGGAGCGAGGCTTTCCAAGCTGCTGGTCGGCAGCGTGACGAACAAGGTGCTGGCGCACGCTAAAACTCCCGTACTGGTTTGTCAGTGAATGTGCAGAACGTTTGATGGTCAATAGACACGCCGTCAGCCCGTGTTCAGGATAAAGATGTCGTTGCCGATTGCCGGACTGGGGCGGGGCGACGGCGCGCTATGCTACTTGATGGCGCCGCTCGTTATTCCCTCGATGAAACGGTACAGGGACGAGTTGTAGGCGATCGCCACCGGAATGCTGGTGATCAGTTCGCCTGCCAAGATCTCGCCCCAGAAGAAATGTCGCCCCTGATTAAATCCGTCGCGACGCCAAGCGTAACAGGCTTTTCCTCTGTCTTGCGACGAGGACTTGATGGGCTTTCATTGCCGCTCCCGTCACCGGCGGTCGTATGCTCGTGCGTTGTCGGCCCGCGCCATGGCGATTGGACGCTACGACGCGGTGCGGCTTCGGTCACCGCCAATCGCGCGTGTGATGACCTTGCTCAGTTCGCGGAGCCACAGTACAGAACTTGCGACCGCCGCGCAGAGAAGCCAATCGCCGACGTCGAGGCCGCTAGTCGAGAACGCTTCCTGCAGGAAGGGTACGTAGACAACGGCCGCGTGCAGAAAGAGCGATAAGGCGATGGCCGCCCAGAGCCAGCGGTTCCGGAAAAGGCCGCAAAAGGCGCTTTCCTCGTCCGAACGGGCGTTCAAGGCATTGAAGAGCTGGAACATCATCAGGGTCGTAAAGGTCATCGTCTGGCCGTAGCGCATCGTGCCGGTCCCTTCAATGAGACCACCCGGCAACGAAGCATCGAGGACGAGCAAGGTCCCGGCCGCCATCACAAGGCCGACAAAGAGGATGCCGACCCACATGCGACGTGTGATCACGCCTTCGCCGCGCGGCCGAGGGGGCGGATTCATCACGGCCGTATCAACTGGATCGACGCCAAGGGCGAGCGCTGGCGCGCCGTCGGTAACCAGGTTGATCCAAAGGATCTGCGTCGCCAACAGCGGGAGCACGACCCCGCCACCCGCCTGCGACAGCTCGATCAGGTCGATCAGGAGCACTCCGAAGAACATGGTCATGACCTCGCCGATGTTCGACGACAGGAGATAGCGCAGGAACTTCCGGATATTGGCGAAGATCGCTCGCCCCTCCTCAACGGCCGCAACGATCGTGGCAAAGTTGTCGTCGGCAAGCACCATGTCGGCAGCCTCCTTCGAGACGTCGGTCCCGGTAATGCCCGTGGCGATCCCAATGTCTGCGGTCTTGAGCGCGGGAGCATCGTTGACGCCATCCCCGGTCATGGCCACCGTCATGCCGTCGCGCTGTAGAGCATTGACGATACGCAGCTTGTGCTCGGGGTTGACGCGGGCGTAGACCGACACCTCGCGGACCGTCTGCTCCAGCGCCTCTTCTGACAGCTTCTCGATCTCCACACCAGTGACAGCGCGGTGGTCGGCCGCGATGCCGAGCTCGGCGGCGATGACCGAAGCGGTCTTTGGATGGTCGCCCGTAATCATGATGGGACGAATGCCGGCGCCTTTCGCGCGCGCGACCGCATCCTTCGCTTCTTGCCGCGGCGGGTCTATCATGCCGATCAGTCCGAGAAAAACGAGGTCCTGCTCGACTCCTTCATCGATCGCTTTCGGCCCGGCGGCCAGCGAGCGGAAGGCGACGCCTAGCGTACGCAGCGCCTCGCCGGCCAGCGTCTCATTGGCCGCGAGGATCTCCGAGCGGCGGCTCTCCGTCAGCGGACGCGCTTCATCTCCCGCGAACTCGTGCGAGCAACGTGCCAAAAGGACGTCGGGCGCGCCCTTGGTAAAGGCAAGCAGGCGCTCCTGGTGTTCGGCGTCGCTGTGGACCGTGCTCATCAGCTTGCGCTCGGAGGAGAATGGCACCTCGCCGAGACGCGTGAAGCGGGCGTCGAGCGCCTCCGCCTCCAAGCCCGCCTTACGGGCGGCGACGATCAGCGCGCCTTCCGTCGGATCGCCTTGAACCGCCCAGCGACCCTCGCATTCCTGCAGGACGGCGTTGTTGGCGCGGTCGGCGGCGGAGAGCGTCCGCACCAATTCTGAGCGCTGCGCGCCGACGATCTCTCCGCCGCCGTCCCGGCTGAGCGGCCCTTCCGGCGCATAGCCGGTGCCACCGAGTGTGACGCGTCCGCTAGCGGTGGCGATCACGCGCACGGTCATCTCGTCTTTGGTGAGCGTTCCGGTCTTGTCGGAAGCGATCACGTTGGCGGAGCCGAGCGTCTCTACGGCCGCGAGATGGCGCACGATGGCGTTACGTTTGGCCATCCGCTGCACGCCGAGCGAGAGCACCGCTGTCACTATCGCGGGCAGGCCCTCCGGGACCGCGGCCACCGCGAGCGCGACGCCGAGGATGAGGACGTCGAAGATGGCCGCGATCCCAGTCACATCTTCGACAAGAAGGATCGTGGCAATCATCACCACCGCGATGACGACTACGATAAGTCCGAGCAGCTTGCCGACGCGGTCAAGCTCCTTTTGCAGCGGCGTCGTCTCCTGCTGCGCCGCCTTCAGCATGCCGGCGATACGGCCCATCGCGGTCTGCATACCCGTGGCGGTGACAACCGCGCGCCCGCGGCCGTAGGTCACCGTCGTACCGCTGAAAACCATGTTGCGCCGATCTCCAAGTCCCGCCTCTCCGGTCACCGGCGCGCTGTTCTTCGACATCGGCAGACTCTCGCCGGTGAGCGCCGCCTCGGCCGTTTGCAGGACGACGGTTTGGAGCAGCCGGGCATCGGCCGGGACCGTGTCGCCTTCCTCGATGAGGACGATGTCGCCGGGCACGATCTCGGCTGCCGCAATGCTCTGCAGGGTGCCATCTCTAACAACGTTAGCGTGTGCCGCCGAAATCTGCCGCAAGGCGGCTACAGCCTGCTCCGCCCGGGCCTGCTGGATATAGCCGATCACGCCATTGAGAAGCACGATCGCGGAGATTGCCATCGCCTCGTACGGCAAGGCGGATTCGCGCTCATAGAGCCAAAGCACGGCGGAGACGAGTGCCGCAATGAGCAATAGGATGACGAGGACGTCGGTGAACTGGGCGAGAAATTTTCGCCACGCAGGCACAGGCGCTTCGGCCGTGAGCTCGTTCCTGCCGAAGCGGTCGAGCCGCGAAAGGGCGTCGGCGCGGGTCAGGCCGACATCAGCATCGGTGTCGAGCGCCGCCAACACCTGCTCCATGGTCTGCTGGTGAGGCTAACCCCCTGGGGGATTGGTCGACGTTGATGTCCATGGTTCGGGACCTTGTTTCTGCCTCGTTCTCTTGAAGGGACCTGTCCCGGGACGTTACGGGAGTACGGGCGTTGCGTCACGTTGTCAGATGTAGCCCAGCCAGCGCCAGTACGTCGCAATGCGTTGGAACATTGATCGTCGCTGTGCGGCTCGGGTGGCAGCGGCTTAGGAGCGGCATTTGTTGTGTCTGATCGGCACGGGAGGTGTAGAGTATGGACTTCACTCCGCGTAGGGCGGCCGATCGCGATGAACACGCTGCTTTTGGTGCTCGACCTCATCGGGACCTTTGTCTTCGCACTTAGCGGGGCCACCGCTGCCGTCAAGCGCCGGCTCGACTTGTTTGGTGTTCTGGTGCTGTCGTTCGTGGCAGGGAACTTCGGAGGTATCACGCGCGATCTGATGATTGGCGCGGTCCCGCCCGCAGCGATCAGTGACTGGCGATATCTTGCCGTCTCCCTTCTGGCTGGCGTACTCACCTTCTGTTGGTTTCCCGGAGTCGACCGGCGGCACAATTCTGTCCTCTTGTTCGACGCTGCGGGACTGGCGCTGTTCGCCGTGTCCGGCACCCAAAAGGCGTTAGCCTTGGGCCTGGATCCGGTCATGGCGGCGCTGCTCGGCATGGTGACGGGAATAGGCGGAGGCATGGTGCGCGATGTCCTTGTCGCCGAGATTCCAACTGTGCTGCGCGCCGATCTTTATGCTGTCGCCGCTTTGGCCGGTGCGACGGTGGTGGTTGCGGGCAGTCTGTTGCACATTCCCTCAACCGCGACAACGATTGCCGGGGCAGCACTGTGCTTTGGACTTCGCCTGATGGCGATCCGCCGTGGTTGGCAACTCCCAATTGCCCGTCCGCGCAAGCACTTCGAAGAAGATCCTTGAGTGCAGGGTACCAATTGCGCGGTGGTCCGAGGCGTTACCGACACGGTTTGTTGGGAATGCGGTAAGGTCGACCGAAAGGCAAAAACAACGCATCACTCCATCCAGCAAAGAGATGTAAACATGAGCTCCAAGATTAAAATGACCGGGCGTTTGATTGCTGCCGCGCGCGCCTTAACTGGAATCAGCCGGGAGGATTTCGCGGCAGCTGCCGGAATTCCAGCCGACACGTTAGCTTTGATGGAGGCAAGCGGCAGCGCCTGGCTCAATTCGGAACGCGATGCCGAAGCTGCGGGCCGCGCTTTTGAGAAGTTTGGAGTGGTCGTTATCGAAGAGGATGGCAGCATGGGAGCTGGTGTTCGCTTGAAATTCACGCGCCAAGACGTGAAACAGATTAATCGACTGGAAAGCGAAGGCGGAATCGTGCGCTCAGACGACGTGCCCTGACATTGTGGTCATGATGGATGATCGCATCACACTCTACGATGTCAGCGCAAGAAGAATGCGGTCTTTACTCCGCGTTCCGGCCGCTCGCGATGGGCGTCTCGATTCGTCAAAATGGCAATGTGTTCAAAGCGACGCCGAGATACTTTTCTGAATGCGTTCGGATCAAAAGACCTAAGGAGGCGTGCCCCGAATGTTGAACTCGAGCGAAGCCAATGGGTTGCCGAGAAGATAGATCTGGTCGACCGACAGATAGTTTGCCGCACACCAATATCGGTCGAGCAGGCTGAATTCCTTCGCGTTTTCGTCGGAAAGAGGAGCGTGTGTGTAAGTATTCGGCATAGGTCAGCCCCGTTTATGCGGTCAAGTTAGGGAACTAAACGCATGAACGAGCCCAATGGTTACTTCGAAGCGCCTTCAAGGTGGCCTCGGTATCTCCATCGTGGCCGTGGACGAGATCTCTCCAGATGCCCAAACGCGGATCTTTATCTACCACATTCACTTGTCGTCGACCTCAAAACGAACTTCCGCACTGCTTTAGCGAAACCCTCATTTTCATTGGTGTCCGTAACGGCACTCGCTTGAGATTTCACTTCATCGCTGGAGTTGCCCATGGCAATGGAAAAGCCACTTTTATGAAACATCAACACATCATTGGGCATGTCCCCGATCGTCGCAATCTGGTCAGGTCGTACATTGAAAAATTTGGATAAAGTGGTCACGACTGTTCCCTTATTGGCGTTGGGGTGAGTCACATCAAGATAGTAGGGTTGCGAGCGAGAGGCGCTTGCATTCCTACCTAGAATGCGCTGAGCCATTTTCTCGCAATCGGCCACTAGGTTAAGATCATCGGAGACACCGACTATCTTCACCGCCTTCGCCAAATGTTCGTCGGTGAAGGACGCTACGACTTTCGCGTCGAACTTTACCGTCGACGTCTCGCGCGCAACGTGAGGCGCATTCTTGTAACGGATGAACCAGTCATCCGCAGTGTAAATCCAAGCATCGAGCTCGCGGTCCAGCATCAATTCGAGGGTCTGCCTGGCTGTCGCGAGATCGAGCGTGTGGCTCTCGATGACAGAGAGGTCGGTATTAACAAGCACGCCGCCGTTGAAGCCGGCGATAGCTCCCTGCAGGTTGAGTGGTTCGATAAGCATGCTCATGCCGCGTGGAGGGCGGCCGCTGGTGATGGCAAGCGCAAGGCCGGCGTCATGCAGTTCCACAGCAGCTGCCTTTGTTGCTTCGGTGAGCACCTTGCCTCGTGTAACCAGTGTCCCGTCTACGTCGGCCAACAGGAGGCGGATGTCGCGCTGCCTTTTCACAACATATGCTCCGACGGCTTCGGGTCCATGTCGAAGCGCTCGTATCTCTCCAGAGTAGATCTTCTGGCATGCTGGAAACACATAGGACCCAGATCAGGCCTCATCCTGTCGACTCCAGCTGAGATAGCTTCGAAAGCAGACCCTTCTTCGACGCGCAGAGATGCTCCAAGCCCGCCGAGATCCTTCTCAAGCAAGAACGCCATCAGTTCCTCGGTTAGCTCCTGACGTTCACTCGAAACGTCACTTCCGGAGAGTGGCACCAACGCTGCGATAGCTGTATCGACGGTTACAAGCTCGCGACGATCGAAACCGAGAATTTAACCAACGGCAGCGGTTCCTGCGGTCCGGGATCACTTCACATCAACATACGCCTCGTTGCCCCTTGCGAAGGCTCACCTTAGTGTGGCCTTCAGAGGAGAGTGATGGTGTCTTTACCTTCAATTACCCTAACGGCATGTGACCATTCCCGGCTCGAGAAGCTCGCGCTGTCCTCTGCGAAGCGAGGTGACAAGTATGCGCTATTTTTGCTCACTGAGACGAGGAGGCGGAAAATCATTTCGGAGGACGCTTACAATGTCAAATCACTTGTGAGGGTGGGGTCGTGGGTCGCATACTGGACGAGCCGATGCATTAGCCGAAAGACAGTGCGACTGATGTGGCCAGAAGATATCACGTCCCATCCGAGCCACGTCTCTATTTTATCGAACTTGGGGGCGGCGCTCGTCGGTCTTCGACCCGGTGACCGCATGCCATACCTTGTCGACGGAGACATGGACGTCCTCACAGTTGATAGTGTGAAGCCGTGACCCAGTCATCGTACCGTTGCAGCGGCCTCGATGTACTCTCAAGCAGGCCGAGCAGCCGATTCCGATCCGATGGCGTTCGCTTTGGCGCAGGATCCAAAGCGCGGCGCCAATGTGAACGCTGCTCTGTGTATCACCGGCGAGTAGTAGTCAGTGCGCAAGTGCAGTCGCTGGAAGCGCTCCCGTAACGTCTTTATCGGCGGTCGCAGCGCTTTATGACTTTCGCCGGCCGCGACGAGGGCCAGCATTCCTCCCGCGTAGCTTGGAACAGGTGCGAGGTAGGGTCGGACGCCCTCGAACGAAAAGGCAAGTCGGCCGCACACAGCTTGTAACTGCTCTGGATTGTAAAAGGGAACGCCGCTTTGGAGCGAGAGCACGCCGCCCGGATGAAGCAATTTTCGGCAGTGTGCGTAAAATGATCTTGTAAAAAGGGCCTCTCCGGACCCAATCGGATCCGTGGAATCGACGATAATTGCGTCGAATTGTCTCCGAGTCTGCGCCACGTATTCGAATCCGTTTCCGACAATCAGACTAACACGTCCGTCCTCGAATGCTCCGCTCGATACCTCCGGGAAGTACCGCTTTGACAACGCGATAACATCCTTGTCCAGTTCGACCATCACGACTTGCTGCACAGGGTGTTTTAGTATCTCTTTGAGGGCGCCGCCATCGCCCCCACCGATAATGAGCACGCTTTTGGTCCGGGCATGCGCCATGAGCGGCACGTGTGTGAGCATCTCGTGATAGATATAGTTGTCGCGTTGCGTCAGCTGCACGATTCCATCCAGAACCAGTACGCGACCGAACAGTCGGTTCTCAAATATGAGGACCTCCTGGAACTCGGTCTGCCCGCGGTACAACTCGGCATCGATAGTGAACGTCTGCGAGTGGTGCTCATACAGATTTTCCTGAAATTCCCTCATAGCATCACTCCTCGCCGGTGTTCAGAGACCGTCAGCATCTGAGGATTAAAGGATCGCTTAAGCACCTCGATGGCTTTATGCGGATCGGCACCCCCGCACATGAATACATCGACGGCCGCGTAGGCGAACTCCGGCCATGTGTGGATGGAAATGTGACTCTCCGCGAGTACAGCTACGCCAGTAATCCCGCCGCTCGGCGCGAAACGATGAAGGTCCAGCTTCAACAGTGTCGCGCCGGCGGCAGCAACGGACTCGCGTAGCGCCATCTCAACGACCTCAATCGTGTCGAGATGCGATGCATGCCAGAGATCGATAATGAGATGAGTTCCGGCAAAGCGCAGCCCATCTCGTTCGACAAAGTGATCAGGGGTTTCAGCCTGGCTATCTGTCACGACATGAAGCGCCACGCGCGGATTATCCCGCTCAGCCTTGGCGGCAGATCCCGCTGCTTCGTCTCGGACGTGCTGAATTGTCGGAAGCGCAGCCATCCTATCGCGAATAGCCTTCTCCATTCGATCCTCCGGTTTCTCAGGCGAGCACAGGTTCGCGAATTTTGAGAACGGTCAATCGCCGAACTTCGCCAGTCCGCGTTTCCCATGTGATGGAATCCCCGGCGCTGAGGCCGATCAGAGCGGCCCCCACTGGCGTGAGTACGGATATTCTGCCGTGAGCAATATCAGCATCGCCAGGGTAGACCAGCATCAAAGTCTGGATCTTGCCCGTGGTGTCGTCGCGGAACTCAACCTCGCTGCCCATGCATACCGAGTTTTCGGAACAGACTTCTGCGAGGACGTGCGCGCGTTCAAGCTCTTCAGTAAGAACGACGGCTACGTCCGGCATTCGGGTTTCTGCCGCTCGCGCGAGCATCGAAAGGCTCTCGTAATCTTTCGCCGTAAGCGTGATGTGGGGCTTGATCTCGCCGCTGGCATTTATCGCTTTGCAATGTGTTGTCATGTTTATCTCCTGCATCTTGCGGATAGTTGATCGTCCTTGTCCAACCATGGCGTGGTCGCATCTTGAATCCGGTTTGCGCTATTGCCCAATAGGCCCGCCACACGATCAAATAAAACAAGGAACCGATCGAGCCCGATTGCTCGGCCGAAGCTGGTTGTTCGTCCACTCATAACAGTTCCTCCGCAGCGGACCGGATCCAGCGGTTCTTGGATTCCAGTATGCGCTAAGCCGGACGGCCTGGAGCACTCAGACAAACTTCTATAAGGGAGGGCCGTATTAGCTTAGGGCGGCCTACCACCAGTTAGTGACCAGGCTCAACGGCAATCAATCTGCTGCGAAGGGCCCCGAGCCCATGACGCGACGGCGTGCGCTGAGCTCGGGGCTAATTGCCCGCGATCAGGTTGCCTGCGTGACACAGGCCTCGGCGAAATGTCGCAAAGCTCAGCATGATGGAACAACATGTAGACATTCGTTGCGAAAAGTCAAATGCAAGACCAGTGGGTCGGCTGAATAGCGTCCATCCAGCGCGAACTGCGGGCCGCGCCGTGCCGGGATTTCCGCGCATGACCTCGGGTGCTATTTTCGGTACGCAGAGGCGTGATGATTTCGCGGGTGCGCAACGCCGGCCGCGCATGAAAAAGCACGCAAAGGAGGTTGCAAGGATCATTGTCCGGAGCGGATAAAGCAACACCAAATCTGCAAACCGACCGTCTGCAGCCGCGAAATCAAAGAACTTCCTTCGCTTTGTGAGGACGCCGCTCTAACGTTCTCGTTGCGAAATCGAAGCTAGCTAGGATCGTCCTTTTAGGTCTGACAAGAATGACGGTTCTCGCTTTGCTGCAATTATCTGGCAGGAGGAGAACTGGGATAGCACAACGTGCCGATTGCCGTCAGTACAGCTCCTTGAGTGAGAGATGCGGGCACGACGTGATTGGTCCCCAAGATATGGAATACCGTCTCGCCTGCCGTGATAAGGTAATCGGCAATTATTCTTCGATGGCATCGCCACCACGGGGTTTCAGCGCACATTGTTGCAGATGTGGTGCAATGTCCGAGTCTCGCAGTCTGGAAAGGCCCGATCGAAACTCCCCACTCATGGCGTAGTCCGCATAATTGTGAAAGCTCCTGTTTTCCCAAAATGCATTCACACCGACCGGAACATCCCGTTTCTTTCCGCGGAGACCGCCCAACTCAGCGACATGCTCGTAGCCAATTCCAAACTTGGACAGAGTTTTGGCGAACTTCGTGGCGTTGTACTGGGGATTGGTCAGCGAGCGCGGAATGCTTCGAACGTCGACGACGAGCTCAATTTCCTGGGACCTCAACAAGTCTACGAACTCGCCAACTGAGCGAGTAGAATGCCCGATTGTAAAGAATGGATGCGCCACGTTTCCTCGATTTGCAGCGATACGTCGTGCTTTAACGAACCGCTTCTTAGTTGTCGTTCATCGCGCTCACTTCCAGCACCGCGAGGCTTCGCTCTCTACCTTGCTCAGTCCAACGGATCGACTGCCCGGGCCCAAGTCCGATCAGCGCCGTTCCAGTTGGAGTCAGTACGGAAATGCAATGACTGCATTGAGGGGCATTCGGAAGAACAAGTCGCGCATGCTGAATTCGCGCCTCTGCGTGATCGACGAACTTAACTTCACAACCGATTCTTACGACTGAACTTAGCGGTACATCATCTGCAGCAATATCCGCTCGCTCGATCTCTTGTCGAAGGAAAAGGGCAGTTTCGATGTCGGCCGTGGAGAGCGTGTCGCCAAGCTTTTTGGTCAACCTTTCACGGTCGAATGCCGTCAACACTATGGACGGGCGGCTTTCAAGCCGGTTTCTCTTAATGTCACTCACGGTCACTTCCTCTACAACGACCATAGTATCGACGATCGCACGGCGAGCTGGCTTAAGCTCGGCAAACATCCGATCCCACCGCGAAGCGGACTATCTCCTCGACCGTTGCGAGCTCGGGTTCGTCGCCTTGAGCAAGAGTACGTAGTTGTTCAAGCTCCCGACGCATCTATCTGCCGTACGATGCTCCATTCCCGAGCACAATGTTCTCGATCGCGTTAGGCCGAAAAGGGTGATTGTCATATCTCGCGCGGCGCGCATCTCCGTCCTCTAATTCGTTCCGATATCACGAGATGATCGGGCGACCCCATCGTTCCGCGCATGTATGCCAATGCCGTCGGCGGAGGCGCCGGAGTGCTTGGCGTTCTGCATGTTGTTGCCGTATATGGCGATCGACATGAATACAATCCAGGCGACCATCCAATAGCTCAGCCTGCCGCCGTCACCGGTCCAAGGCGGGGTGGAGGAAAAATTGTGTGAAGCCAACAGTTTGATTAAACGAGCGGCCAGCATGCTTGCCTCCGAAGGCGACCACTGCTCGCTATTGGATTTCCAGATCCTCGCAGCAAGGCTGTTTACCGCTTCAGCCCCGGAAAGCTGGGTCAGGCGGTTCGCTTCTTGCCAGGGATCGATGTCCTGACGCGCAAGCAGGGACAGCACGGTCAATGTCATCTCGTCTGTCTCACGAAGCGAAGCGAATAGAAATGCGTGAAACCGGGTTTCAGGACCAGAAAGTTCGTTCATGTTTTTTGCACCCCCGCTCTCGATAGAAGATGTCGGACCGGCGATTCGACTATCTCGGAAGCATCCAGACGGCCTACTGATTTAGAAGAGCTCAAGTAGTTCAGCTTGTTTGCGGTGCACCAGCAGCAGGTACATAAGCTTCCCGTTCAATTCTGAATTGTAGATTTTCAGGGTTGGCTTCCTCCGACGCCGACCTGGCTTGATGTCTCCTTGCTAAACTTGATTTACTTTCCCATCGGAGGATGCAGCATACAAATGAATTTAACTGAGACTTGAGTACAGTTTTCATGCTGGATGGGCCATGAACATCGAGTTGGCTGGGACGTTTTTGGGATGGCCTCGACGGAGCTTCATCAAGGCTGCAGATCGACCGCATGTCGGCAAGAAACCGCCAGCGCCCGGGTGCGCTTGAGCAACAGCCCGGGCGTCCGCTTTTTATCCGGAACAAAGCCGGAGCGTCTCTGTCTGCGGCCGGAGTGTGATTCCTTCGTCTCGCTCCGAGCATCGTGCGACTGTGGCAGCGCGCGTCAGCAAGTGCCTTGCCCGCCGGACACCGCGCCGTCCTAACGGTGGGTAGCGAGGTCAGTTTGTGGGAGCCTCTCTTGCCGAACTGGGTTCGGCAGACGGGGCCTTTCCACTCGGACATTGCTTTTCGCGTACATGTCGACGTCCCGCAGGATCTCATCGCTCATGTAGCAGCGCGGATTGTCGACATCGCGATAATGTATGCGCCTCAACACCGCACAACAACGGCAAACCAAGTCTCCTGATGAGTGGGGCTCGGCCATCTTCGTTGGGAACGTTCGTATGCAGATGCTGACAGCAATAAATTGTTCCATCCCAGCGAGCGTTGCGTCGAAACGGCCAGTTGGCACAAGCCCAGGCAGGCGAGCGCTGCCTCGCAGATCGCCCCGGCACAACGTGAGTACGCCGGTCTTCGTCGGCATGATCGCGGCCACCGGCATCCTTCTGATTCCGATGCTATGTGTTCTGAGATGTCCGGGAGCGTACGAGCGGGATCTGCCGGAGCAAGAGAGAAGTCCAGTGCGCGCTTTCGCCGCAATGCAGGCGGCGCAATGCGGCACTATGTTAATCCCATGATGATCGCTTTCGACATCAATCCGCGCATTGCGCGGCTTTGTGCTCGCGCCGGCCGCCTGCAACTAGGCACTTAGCCGGACGGCCAGGCGCGTCGTCCGGCTACTGTTCTAGCCCCCTTATAGTTCTGTGCTGTCCTGCAGAAGCCTGTCGCTTCTAACGAAGGAGTGCGCTGCTGCCTCTTCCGTAAATCGCCTGTCCGCCTCGAACTACTCTCGTCTCCAGCTACTCGCACGCGTAGCCAATCAGCGAGACACGAGCGTGATGTTTCGAATGGAGAGAATCGATTGCGCGGGGATTGGCTCCTGCGAATCCCGTTTATCGGCCTGTCCGTGGGACAGGCGCTTGAATTCTGAGGAGAGTAACCCGCCAGCATGAGCCAGGGCTGTCTGTAGGATCGATCTAATTGTGATGTGATGTTTACCCGTAAGAATCGCCATGAACGATGGTCTGCAGAGGACGACGAACTACTCCGCGAGATGTCTCACGCCGGAAAGAGCATTACGCTCATGACCGTCAAACTCAATCGCCCTATCGCATCTATCAAGGCCCGGGCCGCGGATATCGGCGTCGCTATACCCGGTACCAAAATTGGTCGGCGGAGTAAGCCCAGGAGGTCGGTGTGACTGAGTTTGATGCGAAGGCATCGTATTTACGTGCAATCTCCAAGAAAGCTTGCCAATTGATGTTTCGGTGTTTGTCGATAACTAGCGAAAGAACGGTGCTGTGCTGTTTGTCGGCCAAGTCGGGACGGTAGACCTCAACTAGCTTGAGCAGAATATCGCAATCGTCAGGAATTCAGCCCCGCGACTTTGTGCCACCTCCGTTCATTTCCCGGCCCGTCCTGACAAAAGTGCGTTCCGGGATGGCTCCTTACGGGGTTGAGGCGAATGCGCCTACCTGTCCTCTTTATAGATGATTGAAGCTAATCATCGGCGATTGAAGCAAGGGGTGCGCAGTGGCAAAGGTCTCCCGCATACCTCGGCCGACGTTGGCGGCCATCGTAGTCATTTCACTCCTCAGCCTTCCGGCGGGAGCCACCGCTCAGCCAGCTTTTCCCAACCTTCCATCATCTATCATGTGCTACGCTCAAGCGGACCAGAGTTGGCGAGTCGGGTATCTCTCCAGGGTCGACAAGAGTGGCGACGGTCTTTATGTCACCGCCGACAGAAGGCTAAGCGTTACGGTCCATGCCAATGGCATTGTAGCAACGCCCACCAACAGACCGCCGGTCACCGACTGCTATGGCAAGACCTTGGATGAACTGCGCTCGAGCGGTCGGCTCATAGAGCCTCAGCGCGCGAAGTAAGATCGAGCCCTGATCGGGCCTAGTTCGAGACCGGGAACCGCGGCGGCTAAGTCGGCTTACCGCCCTTAGCGAAAGGAAAACGTACCGCTCAATGTCTCCGCTCAGCGTCGGGACTCCGGGCGCGAGACTGACGGCTTGATGTTTAGCGCCCTGGTCCTGTCTTCGTCGCCGGATTGGGGGATTTAACAATAATGTAGGTCGGATAACTTCGGCTGCAGCTGGCGGACGAGGCAACATGACGATCCGGACGATACTGCCCCCAAGAGGGCGCGATTATCGGCTCGACCTTTTGCGGGGTTTCGCCAACTGGGCGATCTATCTCGACCACATACCGAACAATGCGGTCAACTGGCTCACTCAGCGCAACTACGGCTTCAGCGACGCAGCCGACCTGTTCGTATTCATTTCCGGGTACACCGCCTCATTCGTTTATGCGCGAATGATGCTCGAGCGCGGATTCGTGATTGGTGCCACACGCCTTCTAAAGCGGGCTTGGCAGATCTACGTGGCACACCTTGTCTTGCTCGTGATGTACATCGCCGAGATCGGCTATCTCGCGCGTCGCTACAGCAATCCGAATCTCCAGAATGAATTCAACGTGGCCGGCTTCATGGCCGACCCTGCAGAGACGCTCTACCAGGGGCTGGTCCTCGCATTCAAACCCGTCAATATGGACGTGTTGCCGCTCTATATCCTTCTGATGGCTGCCTTTCCGCCGATTCTGTGGACAATGGTGCGATTGCCGAACCTGACGCTCGCGGTTTCGTTCCTACTGTACTTGGCGGCACGACACTTCGACTGGAATCTGGCCGCCTTCCCGACAGGATACTGGTATTTCAATCCGTTCTGCTGGCAGTTTCTCTTCATATTCGGCGGATGGTTCGCGCTAGGGGGCTCAGTAGAGGCGAGACCATTTATCCGGTCGCGCGCGTTGCTGTGGCTCGGCAGCGCCTACTTGCTGTTCTCCCTCATCATCACGATGGCGGGGCGATTTCCTGAGATCGCTGGCCTGATACCGACACAGCTGTACGATGCGTTCAATCCGAACGACAAGACAAACCTTGCGCCTTATCGCCTCATCCATTTCGTTGTTCTCGCCTTCTTCATAAACAGGTGGCTGGCGCGTGACTGGGAGGGTCTCGAATGGCCGCTGTTCCGCCCGCTTATCAAGTGCGGTCAGCAATCGCTTGAAGTCTTCTGCACTGGTGTATTCCTCGCGGTCGGAGCCCATGTCGTGCTGGTCGAAGTCTCCGACGCGATCGGGATGCAGATCGCGGTCAGTTTCGTCGGCATCACGTTGATGACCGCCGTCGCTTACTACCGCTCCTGGTCGAAGAAAGCTGACAAGCCGAAGCCGTGACGGCTACACACGTCCGCGGACCGCGGCAAAGCAGACAGTGCTACAACTGATTTAGACGGCACAACGCTTAGGCTGGCATTAGCATTTTGGTGCGACTTGGCCATTTATAGCTGGTCCGATAAATGACTCGAAACGTGTGTGGCTGCCAATATCGATCGATCTGGCGTGAATACTTGAAAAGCCCACCGGGATTCGGATCTAGTGGAGGGATGAATCTCGACTGCACGGGCCACCCGTTGTTACCGTGTGCGGGCAAAATAGTTACTAGTCGCCGTTTAGCTCGAGGTCACGATCAAGAACGTCAGCCGCGTTTTCAGCTGTGTCGCGAAAGCGGGCGGCGCCGACCAATATCGTCAGAGCGACGGGTGTCGTCACGGCACCAAAACCAACAATCAACATCTCGTGCAGCACCGGCCGGCTCTCCAGAACCGAGAAGTAGACCATTGAAGCAAGTGCGATGAACACAGTACCGAGCGTTGCCCCGAGCGTAGGCGCATGAACCCGCTCGTAAAAGCTGCGGAGCCACAGGAGACCGAGCGAGCCGATCAGGGAAACCGCGGCACCCATCAAAATGAGCGCTGCTGTTAACGCCACAGCCCAAGCCGGCATTTGTTCGATGCCATTCATTCGATCACCTCGCCGCGAAGCAGAAACTTGGCCAAAGCGACTGTGCTAACAAAACCTAGGAGGGCCATCGCCAGAGCCGCCTCAAAATAGAGCGTGTTGCCCGATCGGATGCCGAACGTCAAAAGCAACAACATCGCATTCACATACAATGTGTCGAAGCCCAGCACGCGATCCTGTGCCCGCGGGCCCCGAAAGATACGGAATGCGGCGCAACCCATGGCCAACCCCAACATCATCTGTGCGACGGCAAGTGAATATGTCAACACGAGGGGGCTCATTCGAATATCTCCAGTAAAAGACGTTCGTAGCGGCCCTTGACCGTGCGGATCCAATCGCCTTCATCAATCAAGTCGAGAACATGGATCACCAACAGACCGTTCTGTCGGTCAAAGTTGACCCACAGGGTGCCCGGAGTCGAAGTGATGATGCAAGCTAATAACGCCAGCCCATAGGGATTGCGGAGTTCGAGCGGGATGTTCACAAACCCGGATGTTCGCTGTCGCCTTCCAAAGCCGAGAATGATCCTGCCCACTGCGACGTTTGAGCGAATGATGTCCACCGATACCAAGCCCAACAATCGGAGGAGGGTACTCGGCCGGCGAACGCCCCCTCTTGGCAATTGTAGTGTGGTCAGGATCCAGCCGCCGACAAGCGCAATCACGCAACCGATGACGAACTGTCCCAATGAGGCTGTTTGATTGAGCAGCAGCCAAAGCAACAGAAGGCCGAAACTCACGAACGGAAAAGGTAACAGTCGTGTCATGGGCCGCCTGCCTTTCGGGAGCTTTTCCCATCGGTCTCCAGGACGTCGCGGATATAGCCGCCCGGCGCGTGCAGCGATTGCGCTGCGGCCTGCATGAAGCGCATGACCGGTCCGGCTTGTACGGTTTGGGCGGCGCAAATCATCAAGAGGAACATGACCGGGGCCATCTCGATCACGCGCACACGCGGCACGGTTCGATCCGGTGAGGCCCAGAAGGAGCGGATACCCGCTCGCGTCATCGCAACCAACGTCGCAAAGCCGGACGAGATCAGTATCACGAGCATGGCCCATCCGCCGCCAGGAATGGCACCGGTCCGGTGGATCTCCGGCGGATTGAGGACAGCAGTAAGGAGCGCGAATTTGGCGATGAACCCGGATAGCGGCGGTAGCCCGGCGATGACGAGCGCACACCCAATGAACGCGACACCGAGCACCCCCATAGTGGCTACAATGGCCACGCCGACATCCTCTTCCTCTTCGTGCTCGTCGTGTTCTCCATAAGCCTCTCGCGTCACGGCGATCATGTCGGCTCCAGGTTCGCGGCCGCGCTCGATCAACTCAACCAGAAGGAAGAACGCGCTGACGCCGAGCGTCGAACTAACCAGGTAGAAGAGCGCTCCACCGGTGACACCGACTTGACCCATCCCGGTGGCGGCCAGCACCGTTCCCGAGGACACGAGCACTGAAAAAGCGGCAAGACGGGCCGTGTCCTGCGATGCCAAGGTTCCGATTGCTCCGAATGCGATCGTCGCCAGCCCGCCCAAAAACAACCAACTGCTGCCGAAGCCCGCGGATGCACCTGCAGCGTCTCCAAAAAGCAATAGGGATAGTCGCAGCACGACATAGACCCCGACCTTCGTCATGATCGCAAAGATCGACGCGACCGGCGGACTGGCTGCCGCGTAGGTCGTCGGCAGCCAGAAACAAAGGGGCCACATTCCGGCCTTGAGAAGGAATGCCATCGCCAGGATGCCGGCACCTGCCTCGAGCAAACCGCGGTTCTCCGCAGCGATGGTCGGTACACGCGCCGCGAGATCTGCCATATTGAGGGTCCCGGTAACGCCGTAGATCAGGCTGACGCCGATCAGAAACAGTAGCGATGCCACCAGGTTCACCACGATGTAATGCAAGCCGGCCTTTACCCGCGCAAGGCCGGAGCCATGCAGTAGAAGACCGTATGATGCCGCCAGCAATAACTCGAAGAAAACAAACAAGTTGAAGAGATCACCCGTCAGGAAGGCGCCGTTGAGGCCCATCAGCAGGAACTGAAAGAGGGGATGAAAATGTGCACCTGCGCGATGCCAGCGAGCGAGTGAAAACACCACCGCGGCCAAGGCCAGGATGCTCGTCAGAAGCAGCATAAGGGCGGACAGGCGATCGAGAACGAGCACAATTCCAAACGGAGCCGGCCAATCGCCGAGACGATAGACTTGGCTGATTCCCATCGGACTAGCATCCGACATTCCGACCAACGCTATCGCGATGCAAGCGAGTGCAAAGGTGACGGCAACATTGACGGCAGCCATGATGTTGCGGTGTCGTTCTCCGCTGAGGAGCAGCATGCCGGCGCCGGCTGCGAGGGGCAGGACGACAGGCACGACAATCAGGTTTGCGACGCTGCTCACGTTTCTGGCTCCTGGCCGTCCACATGATCAGTCCCTGCCAGACCGCGCGATGCAAGGAGGACAACAAGGAACAGCGCCGTTGTCGCGAAGCTGATAACGATCGCAGTCAGGACGAGCGCGTGCGGGAGCGGATCAGCGTATTGCGATGGATCTCCAGTTTCGGGTGCAACGAGCACCGGCGCTCCCGTCCGCAGCCGTCCCATGGCCACGATAAAGAGATTGACCGCGTAGGAAAGCAGCGACAGCCCGATGATTACTTGAAACGTGCGCGGCCGCAGGATCAACCACACGCCGGAGCCAGCAAGCGCACCAATACCGACGGCCAGGACAAGCTCCATCACACCACCTCCTCCTTCGGTCGATCGGCGGGCGCGCGTTGCTCGCTCTGGAGCGGGACACCGTAGCGCCGCAGAGATTGGTGCGCGATCGCGATCAGCATCAGTACCGTAGCCCCGACGACGAGCGAGAACACGCCGATGTCGAAGAGGAGCGCGCTGGCAGTCGGAACGCGCCCGATCAGCGGCAGTTCGGTGTAAGCAAAGTATGAGGTCAGGAACGGGCGTCCGAAAACCCAGGCGGCAGCTCCCGTACCACCCCCCAATAGGAGGCCAAATCCTATCCAGCGCACCGGCATGACGTGCAGACGCGCCTCCACCCATACCGTGCCGCGCGCCATGTACAGCAGGATGAATGCGGCCGCCATCGTGATGCCAGCGACGAAGCCACCGCCCGGAAGGTCGTGCCCGCGCAGCAGCAGGAAGATGGCCGTTACGCCGATCACCGGAAACAGCAGCCCCATCATCAGCGCTGCCGTAGCTATCGTATCCTTTACAGTGTCGCCCTTCTTGCGATCGGGATGCGCGTGGTCGTAGACATCCTGGGCATGCTGCTGTTCCGGAACGGGAATGCTTTCCGGCGCCGAACGGAAGCGGCGTAGCAACGCATAAACGGTCAGGGCTACGACCGCGAGCACGGTAATCTCGCCCAACGTATCGAAGCCGCGGAAGTCCACGAGGATGACGTTCACCACATTGGTTCCGCCGCCCATCGTGTAGGCGTTCTCGACGAAATACCGCGAAATGCTGTCGGGCGCAGGGCGCTGCATCACCGCCAATGCAAGGGCCGCCAACCCAACACCTGCGAGGAGCGCGATAGCGAAGTCGCGAACGCGGTGCCATCGGATCCTGCCGACGGCTTTGCTTGGGCCGAGTTTCACGACGCGTTTCGGCAACCATCGCAAACCGAGCAGTAGGAGCACGGTAGTTACGGTCTCGACAACGATCTGCGTCAGGGCGAGATCGGGGGCGGACAGCCAGACGAAGCTGACGCAGGTGACGAGACCCGCGCCGCCGAGCAGCATCAGCGCCGCCACGCGGTGAAATTTGGCCTGAAGGGCGGCACCCAGCGCGCAAGCAATCCCGATTATCCAGAGCAATCCAAAGGCGACGTCGAGTTGGCCCTGAAGCGAGTTTCCGACCACGACTCCACGTGCATATAGTGGCATCAGGGCGGCGGCGAACGCTGCCCCGGCCAGGAGCCGCAGCTGTGGCTGTAGGTGCCTTGTCCCTAGGTTGCCCTCAAGCCATCGTGCCAATCGCCAGGATAAGGTTACAAGAACCCAATCAAAGATCCGTTTGCCGTCGATACGGCGCAGCAGGGGCGGTCCCTCATGGGTGAGCAGATAGGGGCGCAGCATCACGTACACGGCCAGGCCGCCGGCCATAGCGACGAAGCTCATCAGGAGCTCGGGCGTGAAGCCGTGCCAGAGGCGCAGGCTGTATTCTGGCATCGCCGAGCCGAGAACCGCCCGGGCGGCGGTATCGAGTATCGGGGCTACCGTGAACGCGGGAGCGACGCCAACGACAAGGCATGTCAGCACGAGAAGCTCGGCCGGAAGCCGCATCAGGAGCGGAGGCTCGTGCGGAATGCGTGGCAGCCTAGTCGGGGCCGGGCCGAAGAACACGTCGCGAATGAATCGCAGCGAATAGGCGACCGTGAACGTGCTGGCGAGGGTAACGATGTACGGAAGTGCCTGATCGACGAGCGAGTTGTCATGGATCTCGATCGTCTCGGCGAAAAACATCTCTTTCGACAGAAAGCCATTCAGCAAGGGCACGCCTGCCATTGCTGCGGCAGCAACCATAGCCAGCGCCGCCGTGATCGGCATGAAGGCCCATAGCCCGCTAAGGCGGCGGATGTCGCGAGTACCGGTTTCATGATCGATGATGCCTGCCGCCATGAACAGCGACGCCTTGAACGTCGCGTGGTTGAAGATATGGAAGATCGCGGCGATCTGTCCGAAAGGGGTGTCGAGTCCGGTCAAGAGTGTGATCAACCCGAGGTGGCTGATCGTCGAGTAGGCCAGCAGTCCCTTGAGATCCTGCTGGAATACCGCGAGAAACGCGCCGAGAAAAAACGTGATCAGGCCAACCGATCCCACCAACCATAGCCATTCGTTCGTTCCACCCATCGCCGGCCAGAGCCGCACCAGAAGGAATACGCCGGCTTTCACCATTGTAGCGGAATGCAGATAGGCCGAGACCGGAGTTGGGGCGGCCATCGCGCGAGGCAGCCAGAAATGAAACGGAAACTGGGCGCTCTTAGTGAGGGCGCCGAGGAGGATAAGGATCAGTGCTGGAATATAAAGCGCATGCGACCGGATCACACTACCGGACGCCAGTACCCGCTCCAGATCGTAGCTGCCGACGATGTGTCCAATCACCAGTATGCCGGCAAAGAGGCAAAGGCCGCCAGCCGAGGTGACGGTCAGCGCCATCCGTGCGCCGTCGCGAGCGGCCGCGTTGTGATGCCAATAGCTGATCAGCAGGAAGGAAAACAGGCTCGTCAACTCCCAAAAGAAGACAAGCTGGATCAGGTTGCCGGAGAGCACGATGCCTAGCATCGCTCCCATGAACGCGAGCAGGAACGAGAAGAAGCGCGGGACAGGATCGCTGGGGGACATGTAGTAGCGCGCATACAGCACGACCAGGAAGCCGATCCCGGTCACCAGCATGGCGAAACTCCATGCGAAGCCGTCTGCTCTCAGCACGAACTCGAGACCCAGATTTGCGACCCACTCCGTTCTCAACTGGATCTGGCCGCCATTGTCGACGCTCGGATAGGCCGTTGCCATGAGGCCGAAAGTAACAAGCGCGATCGAGCCGGCGAGCCATGCCTCGGCGTTGCGGGCATTGACCGGCAGGAGGGCGGCGATACAGCTTCCGACGAAAGGAAGGAGGAGAACGGCAAGGAGGAACATTTGCGTTGATTACACCTGACTGTGAGGTTCCGGGAGATTGGTCGCCCAACGCCTGTAATTGCATAGCCGAGGCAATTGAATATCTCCACCGTCAGGTTTACGGTTCGGATCGTCCCCGTGCAAACTGCTGCGACGGACGAGCGCTGCCGGTGTCTTGGAAATCTTGAGAATACTGTCGATTGGCTTGTCGAAACAGCGCAAGCTCCACCATCAACCGGGCCACAGCTAGTATGGCAGTGTACCAATCGCAGCAGAAAGTGCGGCGGCCAGAGCGCTGAGTATAGCGTAAAAGGCCCATAGCCCGATCACCCGCCACCCGCTGGTCTCGGTCAGCGGGGCGGCTGGGTCTTGGCTGAAGCTTGGGGCGGTGTCGCGTTTCATAAAAAGCCGCTCGTCATTTCCGAAGCTCGCAGGAGTAAGGGCACCCTAAGGAGCATAACTGCGATCCCGCAGAGCTGCGGCTCACGTTGACGTCAAATCGCCTTCCTCCCGTGACCGCGTGAAGGCGGACGGGGACTAGCGTGAACCACGAAAACTAGTGCGCGCTTTCGCCGCAATGTTGGTAACGCGATCCGGGACTATGTTACATCCTATGACGATCTTCATCGACATCGATCCGCGCATAGCTCGGCTCTGTCCACACGCTGGCCACATGCAAGCACGCGTTTAGCCGGACGGCTGATCGCGCCGTCCGGGCTCTCTTGTCAACAACAGTTTGGTTTTGTGGCTTCCCAAAAAGGAGCCCGCGTTGCCTTGAGCAGAAGGAGTGCGCTGTGCTGCCTCTTCCCAAGATCGTTCTTTCCGCCTCCGACTATCCTCGACTTGAGCAACTCGCGCGCATTGGCGTCCAACAAGGGGACATGAGCGCGATGTTCCTGATGGTCGAGATCAACCGGGCGGAGATTATTTCGGACGACGCCCGCGATCTTGAATCGATCGTCACGATCGGATCCTGGATCTCGTATTGGGCGAATTGGGGCATCCCGCGAAAGACGGTGCAATTGGTCTGGCCAGAGGACTGCACGTCCGACCTTGCCAAGATATCCGTTCTATCGCCATTGGGGGCTGCATTGATCGGTCTCCATGTCGGCGACCAGATGCCGTACTTCGTCGCAGGCTGCATGAACGTGGTCAGGATCGAAAACATCACGGGACCCGGTTCCAATGTCGTGCCTCTGGTTCGTGCTCCCGTGTTCGCCGACAGTGACCCCATTGATGACGATCCAGGGCCCACCGCCGCCTGAAGGAGACCGCTATGAGCAAGCAAAGCGCAGGATTGTTTGCGATACAGGGAACGGCGACAGGTCCTATGGTGGCCACGACATGACACATGTCCTCGACATCGATCCGCGCATCGCGCGGTGTTGCTTGCACGCCGGACGCCTCCAAGCAGGAGCTCAGCCGGACGGCAGTTGTGCCGTCCGGATACCCCTTCCTTCATCAAACAGGTTTTTGGTGCGTGGCTCTCCCGCGCGGGGAGTCCAAACAAGAAGGCATGAAGGGGAGAGTAGACAAGCATGCCGATGCCAGTTGTGTTCACGGGGCTTAGCCTCTCTCAAGAAGAAGCTAGGACACTACTCGCAGCCGACGTCCGGCCTCCGGTTAAGCGAGGCGATCTCGATCAACTGAGCGATGAGACGGTCGCTGCGATCATCGATGGAGAACTCGGTGGAGATTCCGCCGTTCCAATCGATGAGATCCGCCGAGCTCTGCGTCGCGGTGTAAAGATCAGCGGGGCTGCGAGCGTCGGCGCCTTGCGCGCGTACGAAGCGCGCGAAGATGGTATGGTGGGGCTTGGATGGGTATACCGGGCCTACTGCACCGGGCGCATATGGGGCACCGACGAGATCGCAGTCATATACGATCCCAATTCCTATCGTTCCCTCACGATCCCCCTAGTGAATGTTCGCTTCTGCCTGGAGCGCCTGATCACCCGGCGGGGCATCAGCGCGGAAGAGGCCGACCACGCTATGGCCTCTTTGAAGCAATTGAGTATCGGAAAGCGGAATCGCCGAAGTATTCTACTTCACCTTGCCGGCCTATTGGGTCGAGAGCGAGTAAGGAAGATGTTAAAGCTGGTCAGGCCTGCAGAGGACGACGTGAAGAAAGGCGACGCATACGAGTTGCTGCGCATCTTGGCCAAAGGTTCGAACAACTAGGCGCAACGCCTATCGTGGTGAGCTGCAAAGACTTAGCGAAGGCGATTTCTAGTTTCGGCGCAGCGGGCGACGATTGGTTCCATGGTCGCTACGGTCTCAGCAAGCGGCTTGATCGGATTCGAGTTTGGCGACGCGTCGGCGGATACTCTTGAGCCGGCGCTATTCGCGGCTGGCCCGCCACCGGCGCAGCGACTACCTGATCGGATCGCCTTTGCTCACCTCACGGGTGCGTAAGTAGTCCTCGGTGGTCACAGTTGGTGGGCGCGGCACCGCATGAGGATCGAAACTTTCGTTGACGACGGCCTCAACGCGGCAGTCTTCACACATCTTGACGACATCGATGCGCCGAGCATTAGCACCGGAAAACATCCAGTGCTTTTCCTGAAGTGTGGCGACCACGCGTTCAATTGTGCTTCTCGTGCCGAACGGCTTGCCACATCCGATGCAATGGAAGGGATCCTCTTCCTTCAACACCCGCTGCCGCGCATTCCATGCTTGAAAATCGAGCCGCGGTTGCAGCGTAATGGCCTCCTCGGGACACGTCCGTTCGCACAGCCCGCATTGTACACAGGTGCTTTCAGTGAAGCGTAGCATCGCGCGGTCTGGATTGTCCGACAGTGCGCCGGTCGGGCAGGCGTTCACACAGGAGTGACATAGCGTGCAGCTCTCGACATTCAACAATGCGCCGCCAAATGGTGCGCCGGGTGCGAGCGGCACGACATCGACGGGCGCTGGCGAAGCTCGGTGCAGTTCGCGAAACGCGGTTTCGAGCAAACCGCGCTTGGCGCCGCGCGGAACGAAGGTCGCGGGTTTCGGGGTTGCTATGCCAGCCGGCATTGTGTTCAGCATGGCAAGGAGTTGATCGGGGTCATCGGTCTCGATGATGCGCACCAGACCATCGCCAAAGCCGAGGGCTGCGACAATCTCAACAAGCCGCCGGAGACCGAGAAGATCGTAACTGGGTCGTGCACGCGTCAGCAACGCGGCGCCTGCTGCGCCGTAAGCGAACAGCGCAGCAATCGCCTCGGGCCCGACTTGGGTAACTTCGTTGACCCGGACCGGGAGCACATTTCCGGCAGACCGTCGCCGAAGCGCGCCAGCGCGTGGATCAAGGGTTCGCCGTGGTCTCCGTCATGAAATAGCACGACAGCATTGATACCGCCAGCCTTGCGATAGGCCTGCAAAAGGGTGCGCAACCGTCGCATCAGCACATCTGCGGTCGGCAGCGCATAGGATGCAGCTCCGGTCGGGCAGGCCGCGGCGCAGGAGCCACAGCCTGCACATACGTCAGGATCGATTGCCACGGCGTTGCCGTTTGGCGTGATCGCGCCGGTCGGACAAAGATCAAGACAACGCGTGCAGCCGGTGATCGCCGAGCGCGAATGGGCACAGAGCGATTCGTCGAACTGGATAAAACGCGGCTTGTCGAACGTGCCGACCAGATGGCCGGCGTTCGCGATCATTTTTTCGACTGCGGCGCGGTGGCGGGGATCGGCGCATAGATATCCGGGCCTCAATTCGTGTGCCGGAAATAGCGGCGGGCCGCCGCTGATATCCAGCACGATATCGCAGGTCGAGACCGCGCCATTGCGCGGCGCTCCGAACTCCAACCGGCGGCGCGACGAAGGCGCTGGAGTTGCAAAATCGTCAATCGTGAGCTCGAACTGGCCGAGATGCCCACGAGCGTTGCGCACGCTGCCCTTCAGGACCGGAAACTCGTTTGAGTGGCCAGGAGTCACATCGCCAGGCCTAGTTAGAAGCACCGTGATGTCCAGACAGTCCGCAAGTCGGCGACCGACCTCGATAGCTACTTCGTCGCGGCCATAGATTAGGGCGACGCCGCGGCTCTCGAGCGTCACCAGGTCGATCGGCTGCGCATCCTCGCCTGCCGCCGCGATCAGCGCTGCGGCCTTTGGGCCAGCCGCGGCCGCATCCTTGGACCATCCCGCGGTTTCTCGAATGTTGACGAAGGTGAGCGCTGAGGAGGGGACAAGATCTTCCGCCACTTGCCGGAACAAAGGGGCTTCCTGGGTACAGGCGACGGTAATAGGTACGCCGTCGGTGAGTGCCGTTCTGAACCGGTCGATTTCGAACCCGCAGAGCTGGTCGGCCTGGGTAATCCGTCCTGAACAAGCGCGAGCTATCGCCCTCGCATCAGGCTGCATGGTTCTCTCACAGGTGCAGATCATCAGATTAGGTGTGGAATCACCCATCATTTCTTACCCATCGTTTCCTCCGGCGACGCCGAACCCTCACAATTGCATGACCAGACTTCCGTGCTCAGTTGAAGCCCGAAACGGATACGTCGTCGGCCTGCTTGAATATCGGCTTCAGACGAATATGCAACGCGCAAGCCGAGCTCGACGAACATCCAGCGTATGACCACTGCTGAGTTTCACAAATGATAAAAGCCGCCAATTGATATCAATCAAATTGTTAGAACGGCCTCGTCCCGCACCGGACCGGCAACCGCAGGCGGTTCATCTTGCTTTTCGCCGTGTCCGTCTTAGCTTGCCGAATGTATCAACTCTGGAGGCAGCGTCATGAGAGCTTTCATTGCAGCGATAATTTGCGCGGCAGCGACCGGGGTCGGGGCGGCCTATTTACTTCAAGTGCAACAGGAGACTGTCGACGTTGCATTCTCAACGAGTAGCGCGCGCGTCGGCGACCCCGGCAGCAATTTGGTCGGGATGGATAAAGGCTGAGCCTGGCTGACATCTCGTAAGCATTCGAGCGGAACGCGATCTCATGGGCGCAAAACCCATGACACCGCAATGACGATCACAATAAGCGGCGCAACACCGAAATGGAGAGCATAAATGCCGGACATGGTATCTAAGTCGCACACGAAAGAGCTTGCTCAGAAACGCAGGGACTTATCACCCAGTACTGAGTCGGCTTTTCAAAGCTTCAGCCAGGCGGTTTTCACGGACGGTGCGCTTCCCACGAAGGTTAAACAGATCATCGCCGTCGCGGTGGCACATGTAACCCAATGCCCTTATTGCATTAAGGGGCATACGAAAGCGGCGTTACGGCATGGCGCCTCGCACGAAGAGCTGATGGAGGCGATCTGGGTCGCAGCTGAAATGCGAGCGGGAGGGGCTTACGCTCATTCTGTCCTCGCAATCGAGGAAATGGAGAAAGCTGCGGCGACGATGAATAAGTGAGCCGGTGACTCTGTCGCCTTGGATCTCAGGCCGACTTCTGGTCATCGACAAATAGTTGGCAGTCTATATGGCGCTGGGTGAGCTAAGGCTATCGTCCGATGCCGATGCTGCGGAATGCCGATACCCCGCCTCTCAGCGAGCCGGTCCAGCGTCATCAGACTCCACTGGTTGACATTCGGAGATGCAGGCGTAAAGCCAGGAATGCAAGCTTAAAGCGGTCTTTCTCATCTGGCCGTCACGCCCGGGAAGGAGCTGCGCACGAAGCCGCAGTATCTCTTGATCAGGCTTTGGACGGAGCAATTGGAGGCAGTCGCGTGAACGTGATAGCGCCACACATGCGGATTCCCGTCGGCGTCATTGTCGAACGATGCAAAGCCAATTCGCAATGGTCTGAATTTACCTGGCGCCCGATCGCCGTGCTTGGCGGCCTCCCGGACGCGGATCCGTGGACGCAGCTTTCAGGCGAAGGAGAGAGCGTGACCTTCTACGCCGGTGCCGCGGAGATCGAGCTTTATCGCACTGAAACGGAAAACTACCGCGACAATCTCGTCTCGGCCACGCCCTCAGTGTGGGTCGCACTGCTCTCAACCGCAGGCGATCTTCCGTATAAAATTGCCGCCGTCACGGCGGACCCGGCAGAGGGAGAGGCTTTGACGGAACCGGGCCAGGGAATTGTTGAAGCCGTTCCGATGCCGACCTCGGTGCGTGATACCATCGCCTCCTTTATTTCAGAACACCACGTCGAGCGGACCTTCGAGAAACGCAAGCGCAATCGTGCGGATCCGGAAGCGCTGGCGCGGCCCGCAGCAAGAGAGCGGTGATGAGTAATCACATGGAATTTCTCGCGATGGTCCGATCGCAAGCGCCGCGCGGCAACAGACAAGAACGCGGAATCGAAATCGGAGTGTAGCCCCGATAACACTGCCTCCGAAACTTCGACTGCTCCTGCACAGGACGAAACTAGACTGCCGTTCGATGACGCGAACTTGCCTACACTTGAATCCATCGGCGCCGCATCTGATATCCGAGCCTTCCTCGAAGCTGGGGTACCTGGCGATTTGGCGCGTGCAGCGCTTCGCCGCGTGTGGTCGTCCGATCCTGCGATCCGAGACTTTGTCGGTTTGTCGGAAAACTCCGGGGACTTCAACGCGCCTGGTGCGATGGCGGGCTTCGGACCGATCGATAAGGAGGAAGTCGGACGGCTTCTAACGCGATTGTTTGGAGAAGAGCCGGATACAATAGCCGCTACCGCGCATCCTCCTCTGACAATATCGGAGGCGGAGGGCTCTCAAAAGGCAGCACGCGAATCCAATCCGGTCGAGTATCGGTCAACCAACACTGAACCGGCGGTGTCGCGTCAGCAATTGGACGTCGATAAGATAAGTGTCGCCGGCGAAGTGACGCGACAGGGTAGGGCCACTGCTACGCAATTGGGAATCGACAAGTCAGAATGTCTTCCGCCAATTGTGCGACGTCGAAGTCATGGTGGCGCTTTGCGCCGGCTCCTGTCTGGCGGGACAATGAATAACGACGAGTGAGGCACCGTCTTTCAGGATAGCAAACCGGACGAAATTCTGGCCGGGGTCAAGGCCTCAACGGAGATTCTTGGCGGATCAGATACCCGATGAGATTTGCAGCGTGATCGCGCTCGCGCCTGACGTCGATCCGCCCGGCGTTGGTCTGAGCTATGCGCCACGGGACCATTAAACCTGATAACGCATCGTCAGCATTAGACCAAATGCACTTCATAACCGGGGTACCGGAAGCACACTCACCTGATGGTCATTAGTCCGGTCCGCTGCACGCACCCAGCGCCAGCAGGGCGACCAGTTTCTCCTCGGTGCTCGACCATTTTTCATGCAAGAAAACTGCACTCAATCCTCAACGAAATTCAATTGCCCAATCCATGCCTTGATGAAAGGCTCCCGACGTCCTGTGTTACGCGCGTCCAGCAGGTCGCGCAACACTACACAGGCGGCAACTGAACGGGCGCACAATTGCGCATTTGGTGAGATGCAAACGGGATGACCGCGCTTACCCATACCGGGACAAAAAAAGAGAGAAATGAAAAAGACGACCGGACACGTCAGGAGGCTGTTCCCGATGTTCTCGAAGTGTCTCAGCTTCCCACGTCGAAGTTGCCGAATTTTCCGGCTCGTCCGCTGTCGATTCAAGGCGTGATGGACCTCGAGCGCGAGATGCTGTGGTCGGAGTGCGGCCATGAGAAGCCCCTCGAGATCGACAGCGTCGATGCGCACCGCGCCCAGGAATATTCACTTCTCGCCATGCTGCTTAGCCGTTCGCCAGATGCAGCCACGCTCAAACGAATCGCCAAGCTTGGTGGTGATGCTACCCCGCTTGGCCTCGCGCATCTAGCTCTTGCGCAGACGGCCGCCACTGCGAGTGTGGAAAGGGTCGCACGCGAGTACTTCACCCTTTTCATTGGAGTTGGGCGCGGCGAGTTACTTCCCTACGGATCATACTATCTCACCGGCTTTCTCAACGAGCGGCCGCTGGCGCGATTGCGGGAAGACCTTCGCCGGCAAGGTATTGAGCGTACCGAAGCGCAGGCAGAACCGGAAGATCACGCTGCTACTCTTTGCGAGATCATGGCCGGTATGGCCAGCGGTCAATTCCAGATCCCCGACATAATGCAGCGTCGGTTTTTCGAGAAGCATCTCGCCTCTTGGATTGGGCGTTTCTTCGCTGATTTGGAACGAGCTGAAGCCGCCGAGTTCTATCGTCCGGTGGGATCGCTCGGCCGGCTCTTCGTGGAGACCGAGACAGAAGCGTTCATGCTACCCACAAGAGCCGAAGCGCGTAACCGGGAGGAGACGTGATGCATACGGCAGACGAGACATCAGTCGGACGTCGTCAGTTCCTTCGTGCGCTTGGCGCAGGAGCGGCGATCGCCGCCGCCTCTCCGCTTGCTCCGGTGGCGAAAGCCGATAGCGAGAACAACGAGGAAAAGCGCAAGTCTCGCTACAAGGAAACTGATCATGTGAAAGCCTATTATCGCGTCAACCGTTATCCGAGCTGAAGGAGGCGACCGTGCTGATCAAGAGAACCGAACGCGAAAAGCACCGCGGCTCGTTCGCCGCCGTCGCCAGTAGCTCGACCAAGTATCTCGATCGCCGCGCCTTTTTGCGCCGTTCGGGCTTGGCTGCCAGCGGTCTCGCTGCCTTGGGGTCCATGCCGCTTATCAGCGTGCGCAAAGCAAAGGCGGGCCCGCCGGCAGAGACGGGCGCTGCGGTGAGCATCCACAAGAACATCTGTACGCATTGTGCCGTTGGTTGCACGGTTACCGCCGAAGTGTCGAACGGCGTATGGATCGGCCAGGAGCCGAGTTGGGACAGTCCGATCAATAGAGGCTCGCATTGCGCTAAGGGCGCCTCGGTGCGCGAGCTAGTGCACAGCGAACGCCGGCTGAAGTACCCGATGAAACTCGTCAATGGGGAGTGGACTCGCATCAAATGGGATCAGGCCATTGATGAGATCGGCAACAAGATGCTGGAGATCCGCCAAAAATCCGGACCTGAATCGCTCTACTGGATGGGCTCGGCGAAATTCTCCAATGAAGGCGCCTATCTCTTCCGAAAGATTGCGGCGTTCTGGGGGACCAACAACAACGACCATCAGGCGCGCATCTGTCATTCGACTACCGTCACCGGTGTAGCCAACACTTGGGGCTACGGCGCGATGACCAACAGCTTCAATGACGTTCGCAACTCAAAGACCATGATATTCATGGGCTGCAATCCGGCCGAGGCGCACCCGGTCTCGCTGCAGCACATGCTTGAAGGCAAGGAGCTCAACAGGGCGAACTTCATCGTCATCGATCCGCGGCTGACGCGCACGGCCGCCCATGCGAACGAGTATGTCCGCATCCGCCCCGGCACCGACATTCCGGTGCTGATGGGAATGATGTGGCATATCTTCAAGAATGGCTGGGAGGACAAGGAGTTCATCAAGCAGCGCGTTCACGGTTTCGAAGAAGCGCGCAAGGAAATCGATAAGTGGAATCCGGAAGAGGTCGAACGCGTCAGCGGGGTTCCCGGCGCGCAGCTCGAGCGCGTCGCCAAATTGTTCGCGACCGAGAAGCCGTCGACCCTGCTCTGGTCTATGGGCCAGACCCATCACACCGTCGGCACCGCGAACGTTCGCGCCAGCTGCATGTTGTTGTTGGCGACGGGTAACGTCGGCAAGCCAGGAACCGGCGCCAACATTATCCGCGGGCATGACAACGTGCAGGGCGCGACCGACATCGGCGTCGATACCGTGACGACGCCGTTTTATTACGGTCTCAGCGAAGGTGCGTGGAAGCATTGGAGCCGCGTCTGGGAAGTCGACTACGATTATCTGCTCTCCCGCTTCGATTCCAAGAAGATGATGGAAACTGCGGGCATTCCCCTGACGCGCTGGTTTGATGCCGTTCTTCTGCCTCGGGACCAAGTTGATCAGAAGGATAACGTGCGGGGCATGTTCGTGCAAGGACACGCGAGCAACAGCATCACGCGTATCCCGGAATCGATGAAAGCGTTGCCGCTGCTTGATCTGCTCGTCGTCGCCGATCCGCATCCCACCACTTGGGCTTCATTGGCCGTGGGGGCCGGACGCAAGGAAAACATGTATCTGCTGCCGATTTGCACGCAGTTCGAAACATCCGGATCGCGTGTTGCGTCCAACCGTTCGCTGCAGTGGGGCGAACCGATCGTCAAACCGACCTTCGAGTCGAAGGACGATTATCAGGTTCTGTACCTCATAGCGAAGAAGCTCGGCTTCGCCGACCAAATGTTCAAGAACATCAAGGTTGAAGGCGACCGTCCGGTTCCCGAGGATGTCCTGCGTGAAATGAATCGGGGAAGCTGGAGCACGGGCTACACCGGCCAGTCGCCGGAGCGGCTGAAGGCACACATGAGGAACCAGCACAAGTTCGATCTGGTGACGCTGCGCGCGCCCAAGGACGATCCGGAGGTCGGGGGCGACTTCTACGGTCTGCCCTGGCCATGTTGGGGCACACCGGAGCTCAGGCATCCCGGATCTCCCATCCTCTACAACAGCGACGCTGCTGTCATGGACGGCGGAAATGGATTCCGTGCGCGCTTTGGAGTGGAACGCAACGGCCAGACGCTGCTGGCCGAAGGTTCATATCTGCCGGGTTCGGAAATTAGGGACGGCTATCCTGAATTTACGATGGGCGTCTTCAAGAAACTGGGCTGGGACAAGGATCTTACGGCCGCAGAACTGGCGACCATTGAGAAAGTCGCAGGCGACCCCAGCAAGATTGACGCGGTATCATGGTCGACGGATCTTTCCGGCGGAATCCAGCGCGTCGCGATCAAGCACGGTTGTTCGCCTTATGGCAACGCCAAGGCGCGGACCGTCGCCTGGAATTTGCCCGATCCAATCCCGGTGCATCGCGAGCCGATTTATTCGCCGCGCGTCGATCTGATCGCGCAATATCCGACGTTGCCGGATGCGAAGCAGTTCAGGCTGCCGAATATCGGCTTCTCGGTACAGAAGAGCGCTGTCGACAGAGGCATCGCCAGGGCGTTCCCGCTGATCGTTTCGTCGGGTCGCCTTGTCGAGTACGAGGGCGGCGGCGAGGAGACCCGTTCCAACAAATGGCTCGCCGAGTTGCAGCAGGAGATGTTCATTGAGATCAGCCCGGCGGATGCGGCCGAACGCGGAATCAAGGATGGCGGTTGGGTCTGGGTCACTGGAGCCGAGAACAGTTCCAGGGCAAAGATGAAAGCGTTGGTAACCGAACGCGTCGGCAAAGGCGTGACCTGGATGCCCTTCCATTTTGGTGGCTGGTTTGCCGGCGAGGACCTGCGGTCTAGATATCCGCAAGGCACCGATCCGATCGTGCTCGGCGAGAGCGCCAACACGATCATGACTTACGGCTACGACCCTGCAACAGGCATGCAGGAGCCCAAGGTCAGTTTGTGTCAGGTCAGTGCGGCGTGAGGGGATAACATGGCTCGCGTGAAGTTCCTTTGCGACGCCGACCGTTGCATCGAGTGCAATGCTTGCGTGACCGCCTGCAAGAACGAGCACGATGTCCCGTGGGGCATCAACCGCCGGCGCGTCGTAACCATCAATGACGGCAAGCCGGGCGAGAGATCGGTCTCCATGGCATGCATGCATTGCACAGACGCACCGTGTCAGGCGGTGTGCCCGGTAAACTGCTTTATCACCACGGACGATGGCGTCGTCCTACACTCCAAGGATCTCTGCATTGGCTGCGGCTATTGCTTCTACGCCTGCCCATTCGGCGCGCCGCAATATCCTCGCGTCGGCAACTTCGGCTCGCGCGGAAAGATGGACAAGTGCACCTACTGCGCCGGAGGTCCTGAAGCGGACGGTTCGAAGGAAGAGTATGCAAAGTATGGCGCCAACCGGTTGGCCGAAGGCAAGTTGCCGCTATGTGCGGAGATGTGCTCCACCAAATCGCTGCTCGCCGGTGACGGCGAAATCATCGCGCAGATCTACAAGGAACGCGTGATGAAACGCGGTTACGGATCTGGCGCCTGGGGATGGAAGACTGCGTATCAAGAGACCATCGCAACTTAGTACGAGCCCGCGGCCGTCAAGGCTCGATTGCGCTCGAAACGAGTCTCACAGGGGTTTGAGAAGAGCCTCACCAGGAGGATATGGCATGATAGTTGTTATCGCCAAATTCCGCGTCATCGTCGGGGCGCTGGCGTTCCTCGTAATGGCGCTAGGTGTACCGTCAGCGAGTGCTCAGCAGCCTACGATGGTCAACCCCCAGGCGAGCGCCGTAACGGAAAGTCAGCTCTTCGATGAGCTGAATCGCATCTCCGGTCGCTGCACGGTACCCGATCAGAAAGCCTGTACGATCGAGCAGCCCGCCGGTCGTGATTGGCGCCATTTCCACGAGGTGACGCTCCGTTGGATCGGTGGCTTCGTTATCGTCGGTACCGCGGCCCTGCTCATGGTCTTCTATCTCTGGCGCGGCATGGTGAAAATCGAAAGCGGACGATCAGGACGCACAATCGTGCGCTTCAACGGCTTCGAACGGTTCGTGCATTGGATGACGGCAACCTGTTTCATCATTCTCGCCCTTTCTGGGCTCAACATAACCTTCGGCAAGCCTCTACTACTGCCTCTCATCGGTCCGGAGTGGTTTACGGCCTGGTCGCAATTGGCAAAATATGCCCACAACTATCTGAGCTTCCCGTTCACGATCGGTGTGTTCTTGATATTCCTCTTGTGGATACGGGGAAACATCCCCAATCGGGTCGATGTGGAATGGCTGAAGCGGGGCGGCGGGATCGTCGGCCATGATCACCCGCCGGCCTACCGGTTCAACGCCGGACAGAAGATGATCTATTGGATTGTCGTACTCGGCGGCACCGCCGTGGCGGCTAGTGGCTATGTGTTGATGTTTCCCTTCTATGGCACCGACATTGCCAACATGCAGGTCGCCCAGATCGCTCATGCCATCGTCGCGGTGCTGTTCGTCGCCGCTATGATTGGGCACATCTATATCGGTACCATAGGTATGGAAGGTGCGTTTGAAGCCATGGGGACCGGAACCGTGGACCTGAATTGGGCCAAGGAACATCATAATCTATGGCTTGAGAAGGAGCAGGCGCGAACCGGGCCGAACGAGGCGCAGCGGCAGCCGGCTATCAGCCCAGCCGAATAACTTACTTAGGGAGAAGGCGGAGGGAGCGGGCCCCAGGGTAAGGCTGTCGAATACCGGGCAGTCGAATGCTCGAGCTAACGAGACACCGACCTGCAAAGCACCTTGGTGTTTGCAGGTCGGCGTGAATAAGCTGTAGCGTTCCATTCAAGGCTGCGACGTATCGCAGTTGATATTAGTTCTGCCGCTCTCGTTAATCGGCTGCTTATCGTCATCCCTTCGGCTTGACGCCCTCTTTAGGATTGTTGGGCTGGGGTTGCATTCCGGGCGGCGAATCCCCCTGCGGGCTCGATGCGGGCGGACCGCCGGACGTCGTATCAATCGGGCCGGGATGACCTTGTGGTTGAGGTTGGCTGGGTGCCACTGCAGTCGGACTACTGGCGGCTGAGTTTGCAGCTGGATTGTTGGTAGGATCGGAATTGGGAGACGCGGTCTGTGCAAGCGCAGCGCTACCAACAAGCGCAGCGCCGAGCACCAGTATGGATATCGCTCGCATATCGTTTTCATCCGTTTGTACTTCGTCATAGTAACCGATGTGGCATCCTCGCGTTCCACCACTCGTGTTCTTGGAGCGCAATTTAAGTGGCCATGGCCTCGACGCGTATAATCAGGATTGCGAGTCTAAGTCCTATGATGTCTTTCCAGCGTCTCGGCGCGATCTCTCCCTACCAATAGCTCCGCCTGTAAGTCTGCCCGGGCACAATCGGCGTTGATCTGACAAAAAAGTAGCGGCAAACACCGTGCTGCCGGTAGGCTTAATCAAAAATCATGCACTCACACGACAATTAAATTCGATTGTCGGATGCGTCTTCCGATGAGACACAGACAGCAGACTTGCTGTGACAAGCCGATGTAGTGGGTATCACGCTGGACTCGGCATAACCGTTCGAAGCGCCACGGGAGCATTCGAGGCTTGTGTCACGCGCGAGTGATCTGCTTGATCGGAGCCACTGATGAAGTCGATGTCGAGAGTTAGCGACGCGCCCGAGGGAGGTAATGAGTACCCGAGCGGCTGGCGCCGCTATCTTTACTCAACCAACCACAAAGACATCGGCACGATGTATTTCGTGTTCGCCATCTGTGCGGGCCTGCTAGGTGGATTCATTTCGGTTGTAATTCGGATGGAGTTGCAGCAAGCGGGCCTGCAAGTTTTTTCGAACACGCATACCTACAACGTATTCGTAACCGGCCACGGTCTAATCATGATCTTTTTCACCCTCATGCCGGCGATGATGGGTGGATTTGGCAATTGGATGGTGCCGCTGATGATCGGCGCGCCTGATACGGCGTTTCCTCGTATGAACAACATATCGTTTTGGTTGCTGCCAGCGTCATTTGCGCTGCTTATCATCTCGATGTTTGTGGAAGGCGCGCCTGGGTCGAACGGCGCTGGTACGGGGTGGACCCTCTATGCGCCGTTGTCGACCTCGGGCCATCCGGGACCAGCAGTCGATTTCGTGGTCCTATCTATGCATCTCGCGGGCGCGTCTTCGATCCTCGGCTCGATCAATTTCATTACCACCATCTTCAATATGCGGGCGCCGGGTATGAGCTTGCATAAAATGCCGCTATTTGCCTGGTCGGTCCTCGTGACGGCATTCCTGTTATTGCTATCGCTGCCTGTACTGGCCGGCGCCATCACCATGCTTCTCACCGACCGCAACTTTGGAACGACGTTTTTCGCGCCCGAGGGCGGTGGAGACCCGGTATTGTACCAGCATTTGTTCTGGTTCTTCGGTCATCCCGAAGTTTACATCATGATTCTGCCGGGCTTCGGCATCATCAGTCACGTAGTTTCCACGTTCAGTCGCAAACCAATCTTCGGCTATCTCGGAATGGTCTATGCATTGCTTGCGATTGGAGTCATTGGGTTCCTCGTCTGGGCCCATCATATGTACACCGTGGGGATGTCTAGCAGCGCACAGGCGTATTTCGCGTTGGCCAGCATGGTAATCGCAGTTCCAACCGGCATCAAAATCTTTTCCTGGATCGCGACCATGTGGGGCGGCTCCATCACATTTAGAACACCGATGCTGTGGGCGATCGGCTTTATCTTCGTATTCACGGTTGGCGGTGTCACCGGCGTCGTGCTGGCCAATCCGGGCATCGACCGGACGTTGCAGGATACTTACTACGTGGTCGCTCATTTCCATTATGTGCTGTCGCTCGGTGCCGTGTTCGCCATCTTCGCAGGTTGGTACTATTGGTTTCCGAAAATGACTGGATACATGTACTCGGAAGCTCTCGGAAAACTGCATTTCTGGCTGACGTTTGTCGGCGTCAACCTTGCGTTTTTTCCGATGCATTTCCTCGGGTTGTCGGGAATGCCGCGTCGAATTGCCGATTATCCCGACGCATTTGGTGGATTGAACCAGATTGCCTCACTCGGGTCCTATGTCTCCGCCGGCGGTCTGATCGCGTTCATGGCAGGCATGGTCTATGCCTTCGTCCGGAAGAAGAGGGCGACGGACAATCCGTGGGGGCCCGGCGCAACAACGCTGGAATGGACGCTTTCATCGCCGCCGCCGTTCCACCAATTCCACGTGTTGCCTCGGATTATGGAAGATCGCTAGGTACTTTCGCGTACACGACGACGAGGAAACAAGCCGCGCACATCAGCGCGGAGTAAGGGACATGACAGGACGAATTGCGCTCTTCATCGATGGAGTCAATTTACACCACACAGCGAGAAATCTTGGCTTCGAGATCGACTACAAAAGGTTGCTCTCAGAATTTGAAAAATTCGGCTCCATAGTCCGTCCGTACTTCTACTCGGCAGTAGGGGAGGGCGAGGTCAGTAGCGTTCGGCATCTAAACCGATTGGCTTGACTTCAATGGGTTCACCGTCCGAACGAAGTCGATAAGGCATTATGAGGATGAAAGTAAGAGATCGAGGCGCAGCATTGGCGTAGACCTCGCAGTTGATGCGCTCGAGATCGCCCCACGAGTAGATGCCATTTTCCTTTTTTCTGGTGACGGCGATTTCCGTGTCCTCGTCGAAACGGTTCAGCGTTTGGGAGTCAGGGTCACAGTCGTGTCGAGTACGCGGACCACGCCGGCGATGGCTTCCGACGAACTGAGAAGGCAAGCGGACGCTTTCCTTGAGTTGGCGACATTAAGAAAGTCAATCGAGCGACAAACGCGCCGGCCGGGCTGAGAGCCTTGAAAGAAAATCCTCACACGTTCCTTGGACGGCAACATCTAGGAGCGTTCCTAATATGATTACAAGCTCGGAGCTGACCCGCGCTTCAAAAAGGTTCTGAGTGCGACCAAGGATGAGATCACGGCCATAGTGTTTTCATCGATGCTCTACAAGCGCGGTTGGCGGCTGCTTCACCGAAAAAGCATCGGTAGTCCCGCTCGCCCAGGCGATGTCCTCGTTGAGATTTCCTGCGCTCGTTCGTCTAGCATCACGACGGATGGCCGGCGGCTCGTGAATAATCGCCGAGCGGCAACTTCAGCGATCCAAGCGTCCGCCTCTTGGGCAGATCGGCCTTCCTGTGTGAAGCGGGGGAGGGGAATATGCCTGGACGCGCCACGGTCGCTCGTGGTCCTCAGGGGATCCGGGGCCATTACTTTGCGATCTCATTTAGCGCGGCCAATTTGCTCGGCCTGTCTCGCTATGCGAGGCTTGACGGCAAGCGAGAGATCGCGCTGCTCCCCGGCTTCGTCTCCGAGGCATTGGGAGCAACTTGATGGCGCGCCATGACCGAACGCGTCTTGCGGACGTATTTGGCACTGGCCTTACTGTAGCCCGCCGTCGCACTTGCCCATGCGACCACCACGGCTCTTGTGCGTATTGAACACCGACAATCGGCTGCATTACGCGCTGTCGATCGCGCTGTCCGAAGTACCGAACAGGTCGCCGAACTCTTCACGCCTGTCGTCAACGGCGATCACCCGGCCGCGGACCGATTACCGAATACGCCCGCGAGACACTTTCAGTCGAACTCGGCAGCACGCGCTGCCGGTTGGCCGCGTGCGGATCGGCGGTGCCGGCGCCACAATCGAGATCGAGTTTGCCCGTGATGCCTCGCATGGCCGTCTCGAGAGATTGCCGAGGAGGTGCGGGCTTCTGGGTGAGCATTATCGAACGTTGGGAATTTGCGGACAGCCAATGGCGGGCGGGAGGTCAGCTTTAAGGAACCCGCAAGGTCACGATCATCGGCGGCCATTAGCTGGGCGAACGCATTTTCGAATGGTGATGCGTGCAATCGCTCGCTGTCGCATCATTTTCGATTGCGCTGCGAGCCCAAGGCGGAGCGCAAGGGCGAGCCGCCCGGGGATTGCAACTAAGAGCCATGTCCGAAGGACAGGGCTCTTGGTTATTGGGTTCGCGATTGTCCATGCGTAACACTTCGCGCGGCGACTACGTCGCGCGGCTCGGCAGGAGCGCGCCGCTGCGCTCCAGCACCGGATACGCCGCGGCAGCCACGATATGAGAATTGATCAGCTTGATATCCCGCAACAGGTCGAGGTGGATCGAACTGGCTTGAGCGGCCTGGAGATCACCGTTGCGCAGTCGATCGACATGCAAAGCTGTCGCTTTGGATTTGGCATCCCTGAACGCGATTTCTTCGTCGGCCAGTAATCGAGCGGTCCGCGGATCTTCGGTGACGAACAGCGATGCTGCGGTTTTGAGATTGACGGAAAGGCGCTCGATCATGGCGGTCAGTTCCTTTTGTTCTTCCTCGGAAAACACCAATGCCCGCTTCAGCCTCTTGGACGCGTGCGGCAAGAAGTTTCGGTCGACGACATCGCCGGCTTGCTCGATATTTATCGTGAAGGTCAAGATCTCATTGAGCCGGCGACGATCTGCGGGATTCAATTCTTCCGGATCAAGCGACGTAAGGTAGGTCTTGACTGCGATATTCAGCCTATTCAACGCGTTTTCGCGCCGGCGGTCTCAACCAGCAATCTTCGCTCTCCCTTCGCCAGTCCAGCATTCACTCCTTGGAGCATTTCCTCAAGCACGTCGGCGAGCCGTAGCGCATCGCGCGAAGCTGCACCGAGCGCGACGATGGGCGTCTCCCTGGCGGCGGGATCGAGATAGAGCGGACGTGCCGGATCAGCCAGATCCATCTTTTCTGGGAGCAAGCGGCGCAACAGCGACGCATAGGGCCCCAGAAGCGGTAGGGATACCGCAGCCACCGCAAGATTAAAAAGGGTGTGGAAATCGGCCACGGCGCGCGCGCTGGTTGGCTCGATTGATACCATGCAATGACTGATCGGGCCGAGAAAGCCTATTGTTATGGCTACGCCTAAGATACGTCCGATCAGATTGCCCAGCGGAAGGTGTTTTGCCGCCGGATCGTTGCCTCTGGGCCCCTCCAAAAAGGGGATTGATGGCCGTGCCAAGATTTGCGCCGAGAACAAGGGCAAACGCCGCGTCGACAGGAACCACGCCCTTCGTCGTCAAGGAAATAATGAACAGGACGATCGCAACACTCGAATGGGCAGCCCATGTTAACAAAGCCGCCAGACATACATTAAAAAAACTACGAGGTGGAAATCGCGCCTAACACCAGGCTCAAGACTGGTGAATCTTCGTAGCCCGTTATGAGACCAAGAAGCTGGTGCAACGCAAGCAGCATCAGGCCGAGGCCGATGAACACACGACCGAGATCGTGTGCCGGGGTTCCTGAATCCCTGCGGAACATCACCATGCCGAGCAAAATGAGAGCTGGAGAAATCAACACGATATCGAACGAGAGAATCTGTACGATTAGCGTCGTTCCCACGTGGGCACCCAACATGACCGCGAGGGCCGGGACGGGCCCCACGAGGCCTTCCGCAGCGAAGCCGGCCGTCATCAGTCCGGTGGCCGTGCTGCTTTGAGGCAGAGCAGTAATGCCAACGCCCGCGAGGAAGGCGCGAAGGCGGTTACGCAAGGCGTGACCCAGGATGGAGCGCAACTTCGAGCCGAACGCGCGCTGCACACCGGTCTGCACTATGTGTGTGCCCCAAAGCAGCAGCGCGATCGAGCCGGCGAGATCGATCAGGGAAATGAGCGGAGAGATGATCGATGCTCTCCTGGAAGGGGCGACGAACTGCGCCGACTTACGCAGCGTCTACGCGACCATCGCACGCGATGTGAATCCGATCCGCGTATTGTTCGGTAATCGAACGAAACCCCGCTGGTAGTGGCTTGTCCGTGAAGAAGTGATGGCATTCGCCAAGATGGCCGCCGCGCACCGTAGCGTTGCGGCCGAACTTGCTGACGTCCGCGACCAGCAGAGCGACCCGGCAATTGGCAACGATGGCCTGACGTGCCTGAAACTCATCCGAGTGAAAATCGAGCAGGGCGCCGTCTTGATCTATGCCGCCGACGCCGAAAATTCCGAAATCCGCCTTGAAACCGGAAAAAAACCGTACTGCGGCATCGCCGACGATGTCACGGTCGAAGGGACGTAGTGTCCCCCCAGCGATCGTGATTTCGACGTCTGGATTGCGCGCGAAGGCTGCTGCTACGTTCAGGCTATTGGTGATGACCCTTAGATCCTGACGATTGGACAATGCCTGTGCGACATATTCGGGCGTCGTGCCGAGGCCGATCACAAGTGATGCGCCGTCGGGAATGAAATTGGACACCGCATGAGCGATCCGTCGTTTGGCGTCGGAGTTCAATCCCTGCCGACTTCCATAGGCAAGATTCTGGTTCTGAACTGGAAGGCTGACGCCGCCGTGGATCCGTCGCAGCAGGCCTTGGTCGCATAGCTGGTTCACCACGCGGCGAACGGTTTGCTGCGTGACATCGAAATGCCCGGCCAGATGTTCGATCGAGGCGAAGCCCCGCTCGCGCACGATCTCCAAAATCCGGGTCTGTCGCTTGGTGACGGTCGTGAGCATGGAATCCTGCCTGTGGGACAAAAGTATCATTCGAACGCAAAATGAGCAATTTTTATTTCATTTGCCCACATTCTGTGTTCATATGAACGTAGGGAGGAGTTGAAAATGCGCACGCACGGAGAAAAGCCTTGAAAGCTTCCCGAGCGATGGGCGCCGGAACGATCGACCAGCCATAAGACAGATCCTCGTCACAACAGGATCGATCGCCTTCGCTGGCTGGCGGATTGAGAATGATGTCAGGACAAAAGAAGCAACGGACCAAGACGCGTTCGCGCGACCTATACGTGCGCGGCAGCACAACGTTGAACCGGATAGATCATGTCGGAGATTACGCTGGATCACGTTTCCAAGAATTGGGGGCCCATGCGGGCCGTTGACGACGTGACTCTCACGGCGGAGGAAGGCTCGCTGCTGGTGCTGCTAGGTCCATCGGGCTGCGGCAAATCCACGACGCTTCGCCTGATTGCAGGTCTCGAGCAGCTCGACGGGGGCACGATTACGATCGGCGGCACGGACGTGACCAATCTCACGCCGGCCCAGCGCAAAATCTCGATGGTATTCCAGTCCTACGCGCTGTTTCCGCATTTGAGCGTGGCAGAGAATATCGTCTTTGGCCTGCGCGTGCGGCGAGTATCCCGCGCCGAGCGCGATGCGCGGCTCAAGCGTGTTGCTGAAATCGTTGGCCTCGGACCGTTGCTCGAGCGCAAGCCGTCTCAACTGTCCGGCGGCCAGCGTCAGCGGGTCGCGCTCGCACGCGCCATCATCGCCGAGGCGCGGGTCTGCCTGATGGACGAACCTCTTTCAAATCTCGACGCCAAGCTGCGTCATGAGATGCGGACCGAAATCCGGACGCTGCAGCAGCGACTTGGAATGACGATGGTCTATGTGACGCACGATCAGACCGAGGCCATGACCATGGCAGATCGCGTCGTGCTGATGCGGGACGGCTGCGTCGAGCAAAACGGCTCGCCGGAGGAATTGTACAATCGGCCGGCGACGGCATTCACGGCGCGGTTTATCGGAACGCCGCCGATGAATCTCATCCCGCAGGGCGATCGGCTGATCGGTATCCGGCCGGAACATATCCGCATCGTGTCGCAAGACGGTCACGCTGCGCGCGTAAAGACCGTGGAGCATCTCGGTGCCGATAGCATCATCCTGTGCGAGCTCGAAGGCCAGCCGGTTTCCGTGCGGCAGGATGGTTTCAGCAAAGCTCATCCAGACGAGGACGTCAGGCTCGCCTGGGATGCAGCTCACGAACATCAATTCGATCAGAAATCGGGACGGCGGCTGGATTCGGCCGTCAATGCGACAAGGCGAATTGCGTCCGGCTGAACTGCAACGACGGTCTTCGGCGCGACAATAAAAGTAAAGGGAGGACGACATGATATCTCTTCGACGAACGATGCTGGGGGCAGCCGCGCTCGCCGTATTGTTGCTGGGCCCACGTCCCGCGGCGGCGGTGGACTTGACCATGTACTATCCGGTTGCGGTAGGGGGCCCGGTGACGAAGATCATCGACGACATGGTCTCGCGTTTCGAGAAAGAGAATGCGGACATCAAGGTGACGGCGGTCTACGCCGGCAACTACACTGATACGATGACCAAGGCGATGACGGCGATGAAGGGCGGTCAACCGCCGCAATTGTCGGTGCTGCTGTCGACCGACGTCTTCACGCTGATGGACGAGAACGCCATTGTGCCCATGGATGATCTTGTCGCTGACAAGTCGTGGTTCAAGGAATTCTATCCGGCGTTCATGGCAAACGGACAGATCGGCGGCAAGACCTGGAGCATTCCGTTCCAGCGCTCGACGATCGTGCTGTACTGGAACAAGGACGCGTTCAAGGAAGCGGGCCTCGATCCGGAACAGGCGCCCACGACCTGGGACGAAATGGCCGAAATGGCCAAGAAGCTCATCAAGAAGGATGCGTCCGGCAATACCACGCGCTGGGGCGTTGAAATTCCAACGACCGGCTATGCCTACTGGATGCTGCAGGCGCTTGCCATTGAGAACGGCCAGAAGCTGATGAACGAACCCGGTAACGAGGTTTATCTCACGGCGCCAAAGACGGTGGGCGCGCTGGACTATTGGGTCGACCTGTCGCGCAAGCACAATGTAATGCCGACGGGCAGCATCGACTGGGCGACGCTGCGCACCGATTTCCTCGAAGGCAAGACCGCGATGATGTGGCACACCACAGGCAACCTGACTGCGGTCAAGGACGCTGCCAAGTTCAACTTTGGGGTCGCCATGCTGCCGGCCAAGGAGCGGCGCGGCTCACCCACCGGCGGCGGCAATTTCTACATTTTCAAGAATGCTTCTCCCGAGCAGCAGAAGGCCGCCGTGAAATTTATCCAGTGGATGACGGCTCCCGAGCGCGCAGCGGAGTGGAGCATGAAGACCGGCTACGTCGCGGTTTCTCCGGCGGCCTACAAGACCTCGGCGATGGAGGCGTATGCAAAGAGTTTCCCTGCCGCCACCGTTGCCCGTGATCAGCTTGAACATGCCGTGCCGGAATTGTCCGTTCACGAGAACGGCCGCATCTACAAGTTCGTCGGGGATGCTGTGCAGGCGGCGGTCACTGGCACCCAGAAGCCGCAGGAAGCGCTTGCCGCCGCCCAGCAGCAGGCCGACCGTGTACTTCGCGCGTACAAGTAAGGAATCGGGCAGGATGGCGGCTGGCCGCCATCCTGCCTGACGATTCGATGTCCACGCAAGCCGCCATATCGTCAATTGCTGCGCGCCGACCGAGATCGCATGCGTGGTTGAACGCCGTGAATGCCTGGCTGTTGCTATTGCCGGCGGCTGTGCTGCTGATTGCGTTTACGCATTTCCCGATTTTGGCCACGATCCGTCATTCCTTCTTCATCACGCGCCGAAACGGCACCGAGGTCTTCGTCGGCCTCGACAGCTACCATTCCATGGCAGCCGATCCGATTTTCTGGAGAGCACTCACCAATAATTTCTGGTTCGCGCTTGGTACCATTCCAACGTCGATCGCGTTGGCCCTGCTGATGGCAATCTGGGTCAATCGCAACATGCGCGGACGTGGCTTCCTGCGCCTTGCCTATTTCACGCCCACCGTGCTGCCGATGATTGCCGTCGCCAACATCTGGCTGTTTTTTTACACCCCGGACTACGGATTGCTTGACCAGCTGCGCGGGCTGTTCGGCCTCGCAGGCTGGAATTGGCTTGGCGATCCCTCGACCGTGATGAGCTGCCTGATCGTCATGGTGATCTGGAAGGAAGCCGGTTTCTTCATGATCTTCTATCTCGCCGCGCTCCAACAGCTTTCGCCCGACCTTGAGGAGGCGGCTGCGGTGGAAGGTGCCAGCCGCTGGTACACGTTCCGGCGGATCACCTTTCCACTTCTGATGCCGACCACCCTGTTCGTGGCGATCAATGCGGTCATCAATTCATTCAAGCTGGTTGATCAACTCGTCATCATGACCAAGGGCGGTCCAAACAACGCAAGCACATTGCTGCTCTATTACATCTATGAAGTTGCATTCACGTTCCAGGATTCGGCCTACGCAGCAACGCTGACCGTCGTGCTGCTGGTCCTGCTGAGCACGGTCGCGTTGATCAAATTCGGTTATCTTGATCGCAGGATCCACTATCAATGAACGGGCGGACGCATCTTCTCGAGGCGGTTGCCGCGTGGGTCTTGGCGTTGCTGTGGCTTGCGCCGCTGGCCTACGCATTCTGGAGCGCATTGCATCCTGCTGCTTATGCAACCTCGTTCAGCCTGTCTGCGCCCTGGACGCTGGAGAATTTCGTGCGGGCCTGGAATCAGGCGCCGTTCGGTCGCTACTACCTTAATACGGTCATCCTGGTCGTTCTAATCCTGATCGGACAGCTCATCCTGTCGACGCTGGCGGCTTACGCCTTCGCGCGCTTCAAGTTCAAAGGCAGCGGCATCGCGTTTGCGCTTGTCCTACTACAATTGATGATTATGCCCGACGTACTGATTGTCGAGAATTACCGCATGATCGGAAAGCTCGGATTACTGGATACCATCCCGGCCATCGCGTTGCCCTATCTCGCGAGCGCGTTTGGCATCTTCCTGTTGCGTCAGACGTTCAAAAGCGTTCCACAGGAACTGGTCGAAGCGGCTCGGGTCGAGGGGGCAGGGCCGTTGCAGATCCTCTGGCGGGTCTACGTTCCGTTGGCGCGGCCCACTTATGTCGCTTTCGGCCTCGTTTCGGTCAGCTATCACTGGAATAACTTCCTGTGGCCGCTGATCGTCACGAATTCAGTGGAAGCCAGACCTCTGACCGTAGGGTTGGCGGTATTCGGCGCACCGGAGACTGGCGTAGATTGGTCGATAATCAGCGCTGCGACCGTGATGACGATGGCGCCCCTGTTGCTCGCCTTCCTGCTGTTCCAGCGGCAGTTCGTCCAATCCTTCATGCGCGCGGGTATCCGCTGATGCGGTTGATCACCTGGAATATCCAGTGCGGAAAAGGTTGCGACGGCGTGACCGACCTGGCGCGGATCGTTGCAACAGCGAAGGAGACGGCCGACGCGGATATCTTCTGTTTCCAGGAGGTATCTTCCGGTTTCTCCAAGCTCGATGGAAATGTGGATCAAAGTGCGCAAATTGCTGCACTGTTGCCCGGTTATCTGCCGGTGTTTCGACCGGCAATCGAAACGATGGACAGCGTCGACAGACTGCACCGGTTCGGCAACATGACGCTGTCGCGCTTACCAGTCTTGCAGATTGCCAATCACCTTCTACCGTGGCCGGGAGCAGGTGCCACGCGCAGCATGCGCCGTCACGCGCTGGAGGTCACGGTTCAGGCCGCGTTCGGCGCTCTGCGGATTGTCAACACGCATCTCGAATATCACTCTGCGGGCCAGCGCGAGGCGCAGATTGCCCGGCTGCTGGACCTGCAACAGGAAGCGTCGACGAGCCCCAAAGCGTCCGGTTCGCAGCATAGCGAACCCTTCGGGAGTCAGACGGTGGCTGCGTCGAGCCTGCTGTGTGGTGATTTCAACTTCGATGTCTCTGACCCGCAGCACGCATTGATTCATCAATCGGTTCGTTCCGGCTTCAACTATCGGGACGCATGGACCATCTGTCACCCGGATCGATCGAGATCGCCGACCTGCGGACTTTACGATCAAGCGCAGTGGGTCAATGGCCCGGACTGTCGCGATTTCATTTTCACGACAGAAGATTTGACCGGCCGGGTCCGCCGCGTCGAAGTCAACGGCAAGACCGATGCTTCCGATCATCAACCTGTCCTCATCGAACTTGCTGACTAAGCAGTTTTGCCTGCGTCGGCGATCGGCACGGAACAATCGCGCGTGACCGCGAGCCGTCATGCCGCATCTCAAATCGTCTTTTCCGGCCCTTTCATCGTGGCGAGACATATGTCATTGTGGAAATACAAATGATCAGCCCGTTGGGCACAGGCCGGGCCGGGAAGGGAGATGTCGCTCGGTTTCGGAAACAGATAGACCGGGATCGAACCGAGGCGGCAGCCGATTTCCCAGATGCCCAGCAGCGCCACGCCGACGGCGAGCGGGGCGGCGATGCGTACGAAAGTCTCCGATTGCAACAGCGGTTTCATAGCGTGGCTCCCGATGCCGACGGCAGAGAGGCTTCGGCAAGCCAGGTCGACAGTTCGCGGCAGTAGGCGGCGAACCGGGCGATGTCGCGGAAATCCTGGCTGCGCGGTTGCGGTTCATCGATGGTCATGGTGCGGAAGACGCGGCCGGGGCTGGCGGCGAGCACCACGATCCGCGTCGACAGGAACACGGCTTCATAGATCGAGTGGGTGACGAACACCGTGGTCAGCTTGCGTTCCCACCACAATTTGATCAGGTCGTCGTCGAGCTTGTTGCGGGTGAATTCATCGAGCGCGCCGAATGGCTCGTACATCAACAGCAGGTTCGGCTCGGTGGCGAGTGCCCGTGCGATCGACACCCGCATCTTCATGCCGCCGGAGAGCCGGCGCGGGTAATGCCGCGCAAAGGCCGAGAGGCCGACCCGGGCGAGGGCGTCGCTGACCCGCGGATCGGCTTTGCCACGTGGCACGTCTGCGAGATCGAGCGGCAGCCGCACATTCGTATCGACCCGCGCCCAGGGCATCAGGTCGGCTCGTGGAATACGAAGGCGAGCCCGCGGCCTTCCTGGCCGACCTGTCCGAAATCGCCGCGCCACGACAAGATCCGACCGTCCGACGGCTGGATCAAATTGGCGATCAGCTTGAGCAGCGTGCTTTTGCCGCAGCCGGACGGGCGGAATTCACCCTCGGCGATCGTGAGGCCGATCGGTGCCAGGCCGCGGGTGCCGTTGGCGGAGACCTTTTCTGCGGACAGCACCTCGACCGCCGGGGGACTATCAGCTGCGCGGCGCGCGGTGTGCACGTCCAAGGGGGGGGCGCTGGGCAAGGGAGCATTCATGACAGGCTTCTTCGTGGAGTAATTATCGTCGGATCGCTGCAAGCTTCGTGCCTCGGCGCCGTGTGCTAGAAGGCGACCTTCAGATCCTTGACAAAGCGATCGGTGAACGCCTTGTGCCACTCGGTCTTGGGATCGAGCAGATCGGCCGCGACCAGGAAGTCATAGGTTTGCTTCCATCGCGCCGCCGTCATGGTGCCGATCCCGCCGGTGGCGGCGTCGCCGCCGTCAAGCGCTTTGGTCCGCTTCAGCCTGTCGATCGCGAATGCGATCTGGGCGTCGGTCATTTTCGGGTTGTCGGCCTTGATCAAGGCGTTGCCCGGCTCCGGGTTTTTGAAATAGTCCCGCCAGCCCTCAAGCGATGCCTTGACGAAGCGCGCCACCACATTGGGGTTCTCGGCGAGCATCTTCTCGGTGGTCACGATCGTCGAGCCGTAGGGCGGGTAGCCACCGTCGGCGAACAGGAAGAATTTTGCCTTCACGCCCTGCTGCTGCGCCTGGAACGGCTCGGACGAAAGATAGGATTGCTGCGACACTGTGGGGTCGGCAAAGAAAGGTTGCAGGTTGAACGTATAGGACGGATCTGATCGTCAGTGAAGCCGTACTTGGCACGCAGCCACGGCCAGAACGTCGTCCGCGACGAACCGGAGATCAGGATCGGCTTGCCTTTCAGGGCGGAGAGACCGGCAAGCTCGGCGCGGTGATGGCGCCGAACCATCCGCTCGCCAAACGCAATCAGATCCGACTCAGTGACTGCGTCGACTATCCGCTGGTGATTGCCGACGGGTCGACGGTGATCCGGCCTTACCTGGATTCGGCATTTGCGAAAGCTTCGCTGGAACCGCTGCCGATCATCGAAACCAACGCCATTGAGATCATGCGCCACGCCGCCATTCTTGATAATGGCATCACCTTTCTGACCCCGTTCGACATCGAGTTCGAGCGGCGCGTCGGCCGCCTGGTCTATGTGCCCGTGCGCGAGCTGGCGTACGAGACGCAGACGCTTATGCTGATCGGCCATGAGCGCGGGACGAGTGCCATCGCCAGCGTGCTCGCGGAGATGCTGAAGGCGATGATGCGTGAGGCCGCGACGTGAGCGACCGGGCGTGAGCCGCAGTCATTGCAGGGCAGGCCGCAGCCGCTTCGCGCTAATGCGATATGAAGACTGGAAGGAAGGATCTTGATATGCGACGAATGCCTATTTTCGGTCGGTTAAGCCCAGTGGTGCAACCAATAAGTCATTGATTGTTCTTGACCCGTCGCTATCTCTTTCCCCTAGGGAGCGCCAGCAAACTCAGGCACTTAGGTAGCCATAGCTGCTTTCGTTAAATAATGGTTGAATAAGACGCTCGTGAACAGCGGCGAACGGTTGGGGAATTTGCTGGCCGACATTGGCAGACTAGCCTCGGCGCGATGCCTCACTGTGATCGCGAAAAATTTCCTCTCGCCCTTGGTGTCCGCAAATATTCAAAGCGCCGCTGACATGCGCTGTCGTACGCAAGCGCCCTCGGATGTTCACATTGACGTTGCTCGTCGCACAAATCAACTCTTCCTGGCGAGCTTTTGCGAATAGGAGGGCCACGTGAGATACAATCGACGAGAGAGAACTGGCCGACAACAGTCACAAGTCAGTCTATCCGCTCCGAAAGCCGCAGAACCTAGCACGATGCCATTCGCCCAGCGGCTCACCTGCACGGTTGACGATGCATGCGAAGTGACCGGCTTGGGACGCACGAAGCTTTACGAGCAGATAGGGGCTGGGCGTATCGTCACGACAACGATCGAACGTCGGCGACCAGTAAAGGTGCACTCACTTCTGGCGCTCCTTGACGCCAACATGTCGAGCTAATGGACGTGCCGAGATCTGGCTAAGTGCCTGATTTTTTGACAAAGTTAGCGATGCTGCTCGTACGTTTCGGGTTTGCAAGCGCTGCAATGTTCAATACACTTTTTGCGGCACGGCGGCATGCTGCTCTTTGCACTGCCGCGCCTTATGCATCGAATATTCTAAGGGTCCGGATGGCGGCAAATTGTAATCTTGATCAGAGCAAAACGGTCTCTGAGAATCCAGGACCGTTCTATTTCTGTCAGACGCCGCTCCGGGGGTTCCAGCAGTGACAATGCCGGAAACAACGAGCGCCCGCACAACGCCGGGTCACGAACCCGAGACCGTGTCGTTTGGTCCATTCTCGCTCAGGACGCGGCTGCTCGAAAAGGATGGCGTGCCCGTCAAGCTGGGCGGGCGGGCAACGGATATCTTGCGGCTGCTGCTGAGCCGCGCGGGAGAGGTGATTCCGAAGGAGGAAATTCTCGCCTACGCCTGGTCAGGCCTCGTCGTCGAGGAAATCAGCCTGCGGGTCCACGTTGCAGAACTGCGCAAGGCGCTTGGTGATGGCAGGGACGGGGCACGCTACATCACTAACGTTCCCAGTCGTGGCTACTGCTTCGTCGCGCCGGTCCAACGCAGCACGCTGCCGGCCCCGCCTCCCCCGAACGCCGCCCCGGAGAAACCGGCGCCGGTCTCGCTGCCGCACCGGCTGGAGCGGATGGTGGGAAGGGAAGGAATCCTCCAGGATTTGTCGGCTCGTATATTGAGCGATCGCTTCGTCACGCTGAGAGGTCCAGGCGGAATTGGCAAGACGACCGTCGCCGTCGCATTGGCCCACGACATGCTGGCGGCGTTCGAAGGGCAGGTGTACTTCCTTGATCTCAGTCCTCTAAAGGACGCGACGCTTGTGGCGAGTAGCGTCGCTGCGGCGCTCGGCCTTGTGGTTCATCACGCCGATCCCACAGACAGTATCGTCGCCTTTCTGCGCGATCGTCGTCTCCTTCTCGTCCTCGACGGTTGCGAGCACGTGATCGACGTCGTCGCGGCGCTTGCGGAAAATATCCACCAGCGGGCATCCCACGTCAGTATCCTTGCAACCAGTCGGGAGTCGCTGCTGGTGCAAGGTGAGCAGATCTTTGAGCTTGTCCCGCTGCAAGCGCCGCCCCAAGGAGCTGGGCTGAGTGTCAGCGAGGCACTGAGCTATCCCGCGGTGCGGCTATTCATGGAGCGGGCGACGGCCGCAGGTCATCGGGCCGACCTTACAGATGACGACGCCGACGTGCTCGCGGAGATTTGCGGCAAGCTCGATGGCATTGCGCTGGCGATCGAACTCGCAGCGGTCCGTGTCGGTGTTCACGGGTTGCGGGAGGTGGCAACGCTGCTCGACGGCCGCCTGAAGCTGGAATGGCGCGGACGGCGAACCGCGCCGCCGCGGCATCAGACGCTCGGCGCCACGCTAGACTGGAGCTATGGTCTGATCGACGAGAGCGAGCGGACGACGCTGCGGCGTTTGGCGATTTTCGCAGGCCAGTTCACGTTGCAGGGCGCGCTTGCCGTGGCGGGCGATGCGCGCTTGCCGGCCGATCAAGTCGTCGATGCGCTCGGGCAACTCGTCGCCAAGTCGCTGGTTTCGGCGCGGCCGGATGGAGTCTCGACACGCTATCGGCTGCTCGACACCACCAAGGCTTATGCCATGCAGAAGCTGGTCGATTGCGGCGAAGCGCCGGGCACGGCCCGCCGGCATGCCGCCTACGTTCAGCAGGTGCTTGAGGCAACGATGGCGGCCGAAGCGAGCGGGGGCGGTCAGGCACCTCGTGCACAGGAGCGTGCAAGTCTGCTTGCCGACGCCCGAGCCGCGTTGACCTGGGTCTATGCCATTGATGACGGCGCCGACCTGCGCGTGCCGCTGGCGGGCGCCTGCGCCAGATTGTTTGTCGAACTCAACCTGCTGAACGAGGGGCGTATCTGGTGCAGTCGCGCGCTCGCGGACCTTGATGACAGCAGTCGCGGAACCGCATGGGAGCTTGAGCTCCAGTCGACGCTGGGTCATGCCTTCATGTTCACCGAGCGCAACAGCGAGCAGGCTGAGGAAGCGCTACGTCGCGGTCTCGAGATTGCGGAAGGTCTCGATGATTTATCTCACAAGTTCAGGCTGCTGGCGCGACTGAACATGTTCTATCGCCGGACCGGCGAGTATCAGCACCTGCTGCCGGTTGCCCTCGAGGCCGAGAAGGTTGCGCGGGTGATCGGCGACCCTGCCGGGCTCGCGGGCGCCAAAGCCCTTGTCGGAGTCTCCTATCACCTTGTCGGCAACCAGACCGAAGCGCAGGTCCATCTAGACGAGGGCGTACAGGGGGATGCGGCGTTGCGCAGCGCCCAGCCGGGGCATTTTGCCTACGCGAGAACGCCGCAGATTCCGCTGGCGCGCGTCCTGTGGTTGCGCGGCTTTCCGGACCGGGCGGTCGAATGCGTTCGCCCGCTGACGAGCACCGCTGCGCCGCGCGACGTCGTGATGCACAGTATCGCGCTGTGCTGGTCAGCATCTCTGTACGGATGGGTCGGCGACTGGGAGGCGGTCGAATCATTGGCCGGCCGGTTATCCGCCCATGCCGGCATTCACGGACTGACACCTTATCAGGCCGTTGCTGCTGGCTTTCGCGGGCAGATCATGATTGCCCGCGGAGAGCTGAAGGCCGGCATCGACCTGTTGCAGTCTTCGCTGCCGCGCCTGCATGCCGACCGCTACGAACTCTATGCATCCGCCTTCGCTGCCGAGCTGTCGCACGGCCTGGCGGCATTGGGCCGGTTGCCGGAAGCTCTCAAGGTGCTGAACGAGACGATTGCGCGCGTCGAGCCGGAGGGCGCCGCCTTCGACATGCCCGAGCTGTTGCGGCTGCGGGCCGAGCTCGACGCGCGTCGAGGCGACCTTGAAGCTGCGGAAGCAAGCCTTGCGGAAGCGGTCGTGCTGGCCGAACAGCAGGGGGCGTTGTCCTGGCGGCTGCGAACGGAGATGTCGCTTGCGCAGCTCCAGCGTCGGAAGGGCCTCCCGGATGCACTGACGGGGGTGGCTAAAACCTATGCCCGGTTCTCCGAAGGATTTGAGACCGCCGATCTGAAGGCCGCGAGGCTCATGCTGAACGAGACGCCAGCGCGATAGCGATGGCTCAGCCGAAGTGAAATGCGGAGAGATCGATCGAGACCATCAGGGTCTCGAGCATCGGCATCAAGTTGTTGTCACGCAGGTAAACTCTCCGCCTGGTCGGGATCCTGATGCCGTCGACGCTGACTGGGTCTGAAATGTACTGGGCAGCCGAAAAATTCCCGGCGATTTCCACGCTGTAGTCATGCCGCCGAATGAGCATGTCGGGGCCGAAATAGAAATCCTGCTCGGCGCTGTGGCTTGCGATCGTGGCAGGGAAGGTCGCGCGAAGTCCGCGCCAGACCTCCGCACCTTCGCGCCATGGTTCGATCTCCCGGAGCTGAAATCCCTCCATCGCAAGCAGGAAGGGCGTGGTCAGACAGGTCCAGAGGGCGTAGCCGTTGAAATAGCCGCGATGCAGCGGATCCCAATGCGTGCGCATGTCATGCTGCGCAAATGACGCGCGTGGGCTGTTTCGTTCCGCGATGACGCGCTCGTCTTCGGCGACAATGGCGATGTGCCCGGGCGTGAAGTCCATGCGCTGGCCAGGCCTTCCGAACGGCGCGATGGATGCCCGCTCGCGATGCAGATCGATCCGCATCGTTCGCGGCGTTTGATCCTGCTCGATTTGCTTCAGGGCCCACAAATCTCCGCCGCATCTGATCGTCGCCGAGAGATGTTGGTGCGCCTTCCACTGGCGCAGGCCGCCATGGGCCTCGATCGCATCTGCCAATAATGGAATCATCGGCGGTTACCTCTTGCATGGGCTGCCTTCGCCCAACTGACGTAACCCCAAACGCCGCCATTCGCCCGTTAAGCGTTGTTATGCCCTGTTGTATTTGCTGGCCAAATCCGTAGAAACCCGGAAAAAAGGTCGTCTTTTTATCCGCTTCTACGCGCGTCACCGAGGGGTTTGAGCGTAAGTCTTGCCGTACGGATAGAAGCGCTCCTTGCGGCCCTGTTGCCATGCCGCCTTGAGCTCCGCTGTCGTAATGTCCCAGTCCGGCCGGCATTTCATGGTGATGGCGCGTAGGTCCAGCCGGAGTTCCTCGACGGTCGGACGACCGAAGAACCAGTAGCTGTTGTAGATCTTGTGAATGAGAAGGCCGGGCTGCAGCACGATCACATGCGGGATCATCGGGTTGTGAACGGGGTCGGTGTATTCGGCGATGTCGAGGTCCTTCTGAACGATGCGCCGGGAGTCGGAGAGAAAGGTCCAGTGCGCTCCCACGCCGCTGCGGTATTCGTGGTGATATTGTCGGTCGTGATGGTGACCAGCCGGCAATAGCCGACCCCCATCTCGCGATGGAGTTCGAGCAGGCCTTCAGCCTGACGGCGATCCTTGGGACAGAAGCCGCCGCGGCCGAGCACGACCACCATCGGATCCTGTTCCTGCAGCTCCGAGAGCTTGCGATGCTTTCTGGTGTGATCGCTGAGCTCATAGTCGGGAAAGACCGCGCCTTGGATCATGTCGGATCGCATTTGATCTTCTCTGGGTTTTGCGAAATCAGCACATTCACAAATCAATCACGACATCGCCTGCCGGCTGTGCGCAGCAGATCAGCACATTGCCGTCCGACGGTGCATCGATTGGGTCCGGCCGATAGCCGACAGTCCCCGCCACGAGCCCGCTCTCGCAGGTGTGGCAGACGCCAGTTCGACACGCAAAGCGCACGGGTACGTCGCAGGCCTCGGCCAGCTCGAGCAGGGTCTGGAACGATGGCCCCCAGTGCACATCGAGACCGCTACGGGCAAACGAAACCATCGGTCCCGTTGCGACGGCCCCTGCGGGCGGATGCGGTTGTCGGCGCGGCGAGGCCTCGATGCCGGGAGTAATGGATGGGCCGGCGCCGAACAGCTCGGTGTGGACCTGAGTCGGCGCGACGCCCAGCGCGACGAGGCCGGCGGTCAAATCACTCATGAAAGTCGACGGACCGCAAATGTAAAAATCAGCATTGGGCGGCAGGTCAAGTTTCTGGACCGCCCGCATGTCGAGGCGCCCCGCCGCGTCGAAATCGACATTGGGCCGATCCTTGGGGTCGGGCGAGCTGTAGCAAACGTAGCTATGGTAGTGGGCAAGCGAATTGAGCAGCCCACGCGTCTCTTCGGCGAAAGGATGCTCGCGGCCGTTACGTGTTCCGTGCAGCCACCAAACTTCCCGCGTCGACGCTTCGGCCGCCAGCACGTGAAGCATCGAGAGCACCGGCGTCACGCCGATCCCGGCACTTAGCAACACAACAGGCGTGTCGCCGGGGCGCAGTGTGAAGTCGCCGCGCGCCGCGCTTGCCTGGACGATGTCGCCGATCTGCAGCCTGTCGTCGATGAAGGCGCCGGCCGCACCGTGCGCTTCCCGCTTGATGCTGATGCGATAGTGGGATGCGCCGGGTTCCCCCGACAGTGAATAGCTGCGCATCAGCGCAGGCACAGATGCCGGCTCGAACCGCAGCACCACAAACTGCCCGGGGAGAGCGGTCGCGATCGGCTTTCCGTCCACCGGCTCGAGCAGCAGCGAGATCACGTTGCCGCTCTCGCGCACCTTGCGCGAGACACGGAAGGGGCGAAATCCACGCCACGCCGGCGGCGGCCCAGCCGCGGCATTGAGCCCTGCGTTTCCCGTCGTTGTAGCGCCGTCACGCGCCTGCGTGAGCAGCGCTTCGAGAGATCGGCGCCACCCGACGCTCAGCATCGGGATGCGCAGCGCCCGCTCCAACTGGCCGCGGGGGTGACCCGGCTTGTAAAGGAGGGCATCGATCTCGGACACGGTCATGTGCTCCGGTCCGGAAGCGACCTGAACGATTTCGTCGCCGGCCTGTACCTGCCCTTCCTCCAGCACACGGAAATAGAAGCCGGGCCTTCCGTGCTTGACCACCAGTGCGGCCATCTCCGGCTCGTTCATACGGATGCCGAGGCGGTAACAGGTGACGCGCGGCTGCGTTACCTCGAATAGCGCACCGCCGATACGGTAACGATCTCCAATGCACACCTCCGCATCCGACAGGCCGTCGACCGTAAAATTCTCTCCGAACTGCCCATGAACGAAGTCGTCTCGTCTGAGATAGCGTTGCCAATACCGATAAGAATCCAATTGATAGACGAATACAGCTCGGCGTTCGCCGCCGTGACCATTCAAGTCCCCCTGGCCGTCACCGTCCAGGTTGAGGCGACGCGCCATCCGCGGCCCCTCGACCGGCGTCTTCCAGATGCCGGTGTGCACCGTTTTGCCCTGCCAGACGATGTCACGCGGCAGACCAACATTGACTGAAGCCAGTCGTCCCATCACAGCCGACCCTATCCAAGCAGGAAAGATGGCGCAAACTGGATCAGCATGACCAGGATGATCGCAACCAATGCCGCGATTGTGACTGCCTTGCGCATTCTCGTTTTCCACTTGCTGGAGCGAGGCAACCTGCGGGCCGCCAACTGGCCAGCCCGCAGATCCCGCTCTGGCGTCCCGTCAGCTGTCGGCGACGACGTCAATGATGGCGTCCGCGAATGCGCGGGGCGCTTCCTGAGGCAGATTGTGCCCGATGCCACCCTTGACGGTCCGATGCGAATATTTGCCCGAGAACTTCTTGGCGTAGGCAGCAGGCTCGAGATGCGGTGCGCCGTTCGCGTCACCCTCCATGGTGATGGTGGGTACGCTGATGACCGGAGCCTCGGCAAGTTGCTTCTCAAACGCGTCGTATTTTGCTTCGCCTTCGGCAAGGCCTTGCCGCCAGCGGTAGTTGTGAATCACGATCGCGACGTGGTCCGGATTGTCGAACGCCTTTGCGGTACGCTCGAAGGTCGCATCATCGAAATTCCATTTCGGCGAGGCGAGCTGCCATATCAGTTTCGAGAACTCGCGGCGATACATGTCGTAGCCGGCCCGGCCGCGCTCGGTCGCGAAATAGAATTGATACCACCATTGCAGCTCGGCTTTCGGCGGCAACGGCTTCTTGCCGGCTTCCTGGCTGCCGATCAGATATCCGCTGACCGAGACCAGTGCCTGGCATCGCTGCGGCCAAAGCGCCGCCATGATGTCGGCGGTTCGCGCGCCCCAGTCGAATCCGGCAAGGGTCGCCTTCTGGATCTTGAGGGCGTCCATCAGCGCGATGATGTCGGTTGCGATCGCTGATGGTTGTCCGTTGCCGAGAGTCGCATCGGACAGAAAGCGGGTGTTGCCGTGGCCGCGCAGGAACGGAACGATGACGCGGTAGCCTTCAGCCGCGAGAAGGGGCGCCACGTCGACGAAGCTGTAGATGTCATAGGGCCATCCGTGCAGCAGGATCACCGCCGGTCCTTCCGCCGGACCGGCTTCGGCATAGCCGACACTGAGCACGCCGGCATCGATCTGCTTCAGCGGCGCGAACGATGTATGCGTGCCCGGGTTGACTGGCCCAAGATCGGCCGGCTTCGGCTTCGACAATTGGGCTTCGGCCGCGCCGCTAAACGCGAGCTGGCTCGTCACAAATGTGAGGGCGGCACCGCCGACCAGGCGGCGACGATCTTGATCGATCTCATTGGACATAGGTCTCTCCCGTGAGTGTGGGCTGCAGCAGTGCGGTGACGCCAGTCAGGTCGCTCGAACCTTCCGATGTTTTGATGCCGGGCTTGGGGGCTGACGCTCCCCTGACCACATTCGTCAGTTCCGGAGTGAAGCTTGTATCGCCTGGCGCGATGTGTCCGGTCAGTCGCGCGGTGACTTCCTGGAACACCCACGCGTTGCCATCGGGATCGCTGAACGAGGCGTAGGATGCGTAGCTTTTCCGTTCCGGATTTGGGCCACCGACCAACTCTTTCGAAGCGGCATGATGGAACACGCCGCCGGCGTCATGGAACAGCTCGCTGATCGCGACACCACGGCGGAGCAGGTCGAAGCGGGCGGCCTCGACGTCGGACACGATCAGGTGCAGCCCCTTCGCCGAGCCTGGTGCCGCCGTCGTGACGTTGGTTCCGAAGATGATCGAACATCCGGATCCGGGCGGCGTGAACTGGATCACCCGATAGTCGTCGCCCGTTGCGTAGGTCGAGCCTCCAACCAAGGCCGCTATAGAACCGCTTGGCGCGATCGACGTCGGAGACCGGGATGACGACGACTTCAAGCTTCATGTCCGATTTGTCGGCGGTCACGGATTCCCGGAGTGCCGATTCCAGGATGTCGACGTCCTGCTCAACGGTGCCACCGCTTACGCCAACGCCCGCAACCAATTGACCCTCGACGACGAGCGGTGCTCCACCGCCCATCGAACAATACCGACCCCCGGATACTCCCATCAGAGGGAACAAAGGTTGCCCTGGCTGTACGAGCGGGAAAATGTCGGCTGTTCGAAGTCCCACTAACGCAGACGTGTAAGCCTTCCGCTCCGATAGATCGACCGCAAAGACCGGCGCTCCATTCATGCGATATTTGAGGATAATGTTGCCGTTGATGTCGATAATTGAAACCGCGACCGGTACGCCAGCTTGCGCTGATTGCGCCTCAATGAGTCCGGCAATGTTTTTCGCATAGGTGAGTAAGTCCATGGCGGGTGTCCTTGCATGCGGATTGTGGAGAAAAGTAAAGTCAGGACTGCGTCACGCTTTGAACGTATCGCCCTGCAGTGGTGCCAACCTTCGCCCTATTGAGAGACGCTAATCAAAGCGCCTCTCCGGCAGGAATTCGCAACCGCATCGATGGATGCTAGCCTGCGAAGCTCAGGCAGCCGGCCTGACGCGCTGCTTTACGGCGGCGAGCAGGGTGTGCGCAGCCGGGCCCGAGGAATGCGGGTTCTGACCGGTGATCAGCAAGCCGTCGCTGACGACATGAACTCCCCAGTTTGCCGTTTTCGAGAAAACGGCGCCGAGCTTCAGCATCTCATCTTCGACAAGGAACGGTACCACCTTGGTGAGGCCTACATCTTCCTCTTCGCCGTTGGTAAAGCCGGTTACTTCCTTGCCCTGTACGAGGGGCTTGCCTTCGGGCGTCTTGACATGACGCAGAGCACCGGTGGAATGACAGACGACGGCGATGGTTTTGCCGGCGGCGAGGAAGGACTCGATCAATTTGACCGAGTCCTTGTCCTCGGCGAGATCCCACATCGGGCCGTGACCGCCGGGATAGAACACCGTGTCGTAATCTTCCTGCTTGACGCTGTCGAGCCGCACGGTCTTGTCGAGCTGCGCTTCCGCCTCTTCGTCGGCCTCGAACCGAAGGGTGAGTTCGGTGCGGAATTCGGGCTCGTTGCTCTTCGGGTCGAGCGGCGGACGGCCTCCCTTCGGGGATGCCAGCGTCACGTCGGCGCCGGAGTCCTTGAAAACGTAGTAGGGAGCAGCAAGCTCTTCGAGCCAGAAGCCGGTCTTCCGTCCGGTGTTACCCAGTTGGTCGTGGGAAGTGATAACCATCAGCACCTTCATGATTGTCTCCTGTGTCTGCGTTCGTTGAATGAAACGCCGCTCCTGATTTTTGTTGAGAAGTATCGGCGCAATTCCGTTCGAGTTCGTGTATTTGGCCGTTTCCCATGAACACACCTTGTACCCAAATGCCGCTGTTGGCTCGTTAGACGTTGTTAGGCGTTGCAAGTGGACGCTAGGATCGTGTGAGGGAGAGCGAGAAGGCGTCGCTATTCGAACGTGGCGTCAAGGACTTCCACATGGAGCAGGACCGATTTGGGAGCCGCGGTTCCATCGGACCGCAGTGCGAGCGAACGCCGGTGTGTCGGAATGAGGACGTCGCTGAATGCCTGATGCGCCCAGGAATAATCCGCGACCTGCATGCCCAGGAGATCGTGGTCGAGGCGCCGCTGCAGGCTGTTCTCGTCAAAATAAAAGATCTGTTCCGGAGATGACGTGACGATATCCGGCGGGAACAGCGCGCGCAGTCGCCGCCATGTCTGGTCGTTCTCCCTCCAGGGGGATAGCTCTTCGACCGTCACGTCCGGGCGCGCCAGGAGAAAAGGCGTCGTCAAGTAATTCCAGATCGAGAAGCCGCAGAAAAACACCAGGTGCAGATCATCCGCGAGCGCATCATTGCGGTGATCCAGGAATTGGAGGCTCGGATTCAGCCACGTCCGCAGCACCTGGCCATCCAGATTCTCGATCGTGATCGAATCCGGTCGATAGGTGCCGCTTTTCTCGCCGCGCGTCAGACCCGTGAAACGTACCGATTGGGTACGCGTGGAGCCCTCCGCAATCAGCTCCTTGAACTCGCGCGCATGTCCGACGCGGGAAAACAGCGTTCCCCTGATCGACAAATGAAGGGTGAAGCGCTGCAGCCTGTTCCATCGCGGCATGCTTCCGCTGGCTTCAATCACGTCGTCGAGAAGTGCCATGCTCTGTCAGGTCCGTCATGGGGTGTGGGGACCATGACCCGATCAGGGCGGCTTGGCGCGTTAGATGTTGTTAGGATTTGCGAGGGTCCTTCAGATGCAGCATCGCGTTGAAAAGGCGGCCAAATTGGCGAGCTTGCACCCGTCGCGCCTGCGAACCTGCTGGCTCGCTTCTTCTTTTCCTGTGCAAACGGTCAGGACTTGGTCCGAACGGCCGCCAATCAAAGCCACGACCTTCTGCCTATCGGCAATGTCTGCACGCTGCAGTTTCCGCGAGGCAATCGTCGTTCCTGCCCGCATTTAGGGCATGCTTCGAAGTCGATTTTCGGGGTATTTTGGTGTAACAACGGCCCGCAACAAAAGAAGAAACGTGTGACCTGTGGCGAACCGCGGCGGATCAGGGCCATCGATTGCGGCCGAGGCGATCCCGGAGGCATTTTCCTTCGGACCTTTCTGCGTTCTGCCGCACGCCCGTCGCCTGGAACGCAACGGCACGCCGACCCAGCTCGGCAGTCGGGCATTCGACATTCTCTGCATTTTGATCAGCCGCCAGGGAGAAGTCGTCAGCAAGGCCGAGCTAATGGAAAAGGCTTGGTCCGGCCTGACCGTGGAAGAGAGCAGCTTGCGGTTCCACATCGCCCAACTGCGGCGGGTGCTGGGTGACGGCGAGGGTGGCGAATCCTACGTCACCAATGTCGCCGGGCGGGGCTACTGCTTCGTCGCACCGGTGAATCGCGCGGCATCGCCAGCACAGCGCGCCGATTCCGTCAATGAAACACCCCATCCCAATCTTCCGCCTCGACCCACACGGATCATCGGGCGGGAAAGGGATTTCCTGGCGGTAGCGGATCATCTCGTCGGCCGTCGCTTCGTGACGCTTCGCGGACCTGGCGGCATCGGCAAGACGACGCTCGCGATCGACCTTGCCTATGGCATCGGAAGCCGTTTTGCGGACGGGGTGCGATTTCTCGACCTCGGCAGCATCAAGGAACCGAGCCTCGTTGCGGTCGCCGTAGCATCGGCGCTTGGCCTGCTGATTCCTGTTGGCGATCCCACACCGCGGCTCATCGAATCGCTGCGCGACCAGCAGATGCTGTTGGTATTGGACAGTTGCGAGCACGTGATTGAGGCCGTCTCGCGCCTGGCCGAGCAAATGCACGGGCACGCCCCCGGCGTCTCGCTTCTGGCCACGAGCCGGGAATCCCTCGATGCTGAAGGCGAGTCGGTGTTCGAATTGGCCTCACTCGCGCTTCCGCCGGACAATGTCGCGAGCGAAGCCGAACTCGGCAAATATTCGTCTACGCGCCTCTTCATGGAGTGCGCCGTTGCGGCGGGATATAGCGCAGACGTCACCGCCGCCGATGCCGAGATCATAGGCCGGATTTGCCGGAAGCTCGATGGGATGCCGCTGGCGATCGAACTGGTCGCAAGCCGGCTCTCGGCCCATGGACTGCTCGAGATCGACGATCTCATTGGCGGACGGCTCCGCTTGGCGTGGCGCGGGCGCCGCACCGCGCTGCCGCGTCATCAATCGTTGAGTGCGGCGCTGGATTGGAGCTATGACCTGATCGCGCCGGACGAACGAACCTTGCTGGAATATCTCAGCATCTTTCCCGGCCCGTTCACGTTGCAGGGCGCCCGTGCGCTCGCGAGCGATCTTGATGAGCCGGACGCCATCCTCATTCGTCTCGAACAACTGGTCACCAAATCCCTCGTCGCGAGCAGTCCCAGGAGTGCACAGACCTCGTTCCGCCTGCTGGAGACAACACGGGCTTATGCAATCGAAAAACTCGCCGCCTCGGGAGCATCTCACGCCGCGGCCTTGAAGCACGCGAGTTACGTATTACAGGCCCTGAAACCGCGGTCCTATGAACCGGGAGGAGAGCGTCCGGGCGGCTGGACCCATCGCGCCGATCTCCTGAGCGATGCCAGGGCTGCGCTCGTTTGGGTCTTTTCCGGTACGGGCGAAGCAGAATTACAGATTCCTCTTGCGGCCGCCTGCGCGCGGCTGTTCGTGGAGCGCAATTTGCTCGAGGAATGCCGACTCTGGGCCATGCGTGCGCTCGCCTTGCCGGAAAATGCGCCCGGCGATCGGACAGCGAGAGTTGAGTTGCTGTGGGCGTTCGGCCACGCAGCCATGTTTACAGAACGAAACAGCCAGGAATGTGAAGCTGCGCTCAGGCGCGGTTTGGCTTTGGCGCAGGAAGTCGGCGACCTCGAAAAGCAGTTTCGCTTGCTGAGCCGTCTGCATGCGTTGTACCGCCGCACCTACGAGCGAAGAAAGTTGCTGGAGGTGGCACAGCTTGCTGATGCGGTCGCGACCGAGATCGGACATCCCGCCGCGCTCGCCCGTGCGCACACTTATCTCGGGGTTGCCCGCCATTTAAGTGGTGATCAGCGGCTCGCCCGGGAGAGGTTGCAGGCGGGCGAAGCCGGCGACGCTGCAATCCCCGCTTTGCCGGTCGACCATTTTGCAAGCCCGCGCGGCACACACATCATGTCATGCACCAACCTCTGGCTCCTTGGGTTGCCCGATCAGGCCGTCGCCGTCGCAAACGGCCTCATGGATATCGGATCAAACCCCGATCTCGCCATGTATTGCGCGGGACTGTGTTTTGCGGCCCGGGTCTATCGCTGGGTAGGCGATACCGACGCCTTGGAAGAAGCCGCTACCCGATTGGCCGGGCATTCACGCAAGCACGGCTTCGGACCGTTTCACAATGTCTCGCTCGCGCTCAAGGGAGAGCTGCAGGTCACGCGAGGCGCGGTAGACGAAGGGCTTGAATTGCTTCAGCAATCCTTGCCTCGGATGATTGCGGATCGCCTTGAGCTTTACAGTGGGGCCGCCGCCGTCGCATTGGTAGAGGGCTTGGCAATTCGGCAGCGGTTGGATGATGCGCTCAACGCGATACAGACCGAAATCAAGTCAGTCGCTGACCAGGGCGAAAGCTGGGAAATGCCGGAGCTTCTGCGCGTCCGCGGGGAGCTTCGCGCGCGGAGCGGTGATCGTCCCGGTGCAGAACAGGATTTTCGTGCCGCCATGGATCTGGCGGAACAGCAATCCGCCTTGTCGTGGAGTTTGCGGGTTGCCATGAGTCGGTTGCGTCTTGCGAGCGAGCCGGCGGCCAGGGCCGGCGCGGTCTCCGATCTGAAGCGCATCTACGCGCGTTTCGGGGAAGGATTCGACACCGCCGATCTTCGCGATGTCCGCGAAATCCTTCAGCAATTCTGATCCTGCGGCCTGAGGGCACGCAGCCTGGCGAGCCATCGCGGCCCGGCCGGACATTTTCGTCGCTCGCAACGGCTAACGCCCCCTAACAACCCATAACGAGCTATTTCGCGGCCGCTGCGCGAGTGTCATGGCGCACCAATCAGCCGGGTCTCAGGCCCGGTCGCCACAACACCAGCACGGAGGAGGTCGTCATGACCATGATGGAAGAGCGCCGCGGAGCCGCTGTTAGGATTTCCGCGTTGGCGATCGACATGAAGCTCGAGATCGTCGTCATTCCGGTCTCGGACGTTGATCGCGCAAAGGCTTTCTATGCGAGCCTCGGATGGAGACTGGATGCCGACTTCGCCTCCGGCGACGGCTGGCGTGTCATCCAGTTCACACCGCCGGGATCGCCGGCCTCGGTGATCTTCGGCAAGAACGTCACCGCGGCGGCGCCGGGCTCGGCGCAAGGCCTATACGTGATCGTTTCCGACATCGAGGCCGCGCGCTCCGACCTTGTTCGTCGCGGCATCGAGGTCAGCAACGTCTTTCACGGCGCTAGCGACGCGCATGTCGGCGCCGATGAGCCCTATCTGTTCGGACGGTTGCGAATCAGCGGCCCGGATCCCGAGCACGGCAGCTACCGTTCCTTCGCGTCGTTCAGTGATCCGGACGGCAACGGCTGGCTGATGCAGGAGATCACGACGCGATTGCCCGGCCGCGTCGAAGGCGGCACCGCGTTCACTTCGGCGGCCGACCTCGCAAGCGCATTGCGGCGCGCGGCGGCCGCGCATGGCGAACGTGAAAAACGTTCCTGCGGTCAGCACGATGAAAACTGGCCCGACTGGTACGCAGAATACATCGTTCGCGGGCAGGCCGGCAAGCCGCCGCTTTCATAAAGTGATGCATCCAGCTCTCAAGGGGGAGGTTGACATGAAGAAAACTCTGCTGACGATTTTTCGAATTGCGATATCGGCGACGGTGATCGTCGGAAGCGTGTTTGTTCAGCACGTCGCGCGCGAACAGCAGCCGCAACACAGGTATGCCGGCCTGCCGCTCAGCGACAGCGTCGGCGACGAACTTACAGATTACATCGTCGAGAGCGGCAATGCATTCTTCACGTTGATGAGGTGATCGCGTCTCGTGCGTGGCACGAGACGTTGACATCAGGCGTCACTCGCAACGGCTAACGCTCCTTAACAACCCATAACGAGCAATCTCGAAGATCTTGAGCAAGCATCAATCCACAGCAAGTGCAAACCCGGTTCACCCCGGACATTCATCGAAAAAGGGAGCTCCAACATGTCCACGAAGCCAGTATCCGAAGTCATCGATCAGGATCGTCGTCAGTTCCTGAGCAATGCGGCGATGGGAATCGCAGCGGCGGGTACCGCGAGCATCTTTCCTGCGTTCAAATCGAATGCAGCCACGAGCGCCGAGATTCGTCCGTTCCGCGTCCATTTTCCGGAAGAGGCGCTGGTCGATCTGCGCAAGCGGGTCAAGGCGACAAAGTGGCCCAGCCAGGAAATCGTCAAGGATGCAACGCAAGGCGTCCAATTCGCGACCATGCAAAAGCTCGCGGGCTACTGGGCGACGGATTACGACTGGCGCAAGATCGAGTCCAAATTGAATGCCTTGCCGCAGTTCGTCACCGAGATCGACGGCGTCGATATTCATTTCATTCACGTTCGCTCGAAGCACGAAAACGCGTTGCCGATGATCGTGACGCATGGATGGCCCGGCTCGATTATTGAACAGCTGAAGATCGTCGATCCGCTTGCTAACCCCACAGCACACGGCGCGAGCGCATCGGACGCCTTCCACCTCGTGATCCCGTCGCTGCCCGGTTACGGCTTTTCCGGCAAGCCGACCACAACGGGTTGGGATCCCATTCGGATCGCCCGCGCCTGGGCCGTGCTGATGCAGCGCCTAGGGTACACACGATATGTGGCGCAAGGCGGTGATTGGGGAAACGCGGTCACGGAGCAGCTGGCCCTGCAGCAACCTGCTGGATTGGTCGCTATTCACACCAACATGCCTGCGACCGTTCCGGCTGATATCGACAAGCTCGCCTTTGCCAACGCGCCAGCGCCGTCGGGCCTCTCAGCCGACGAGAAACATGCGTATGACCAGCTCAGTCACTTCTACAAAACCGGCCTGGCCTATGCCCAGGAGATGGGGGCCCGGCCACAGACGCTGTATGGCATCGAGGACTCGCCGATCGGCCTCGCCGCATGGATGATCGACCACGACGAGCGGAGTTACGCGCTTATCGCACGTGTGTTTGACGGCAAAGCCGAGGGCCTGACCCGCGAGGACATCGTCGACAATATCACGCTGTATTGGTTGACGAACACCGGCATCTCTTCGGCTCGCCTTTATTGGGAGAGCAAGCTTGCCTTTTTCGCACCGAAGGGCGTCACGCTTCCGGTTGCCGTGAGCGCGTATCCGGACGAGCTGTATCAGGCGCCGCGGAGCTGGGCGGAGAAGGCATATCCGAAGCTCATTCACTACAACAGACTCGACAAGGGCGGTCACTTCGCCGCCTGGGAGCAGCCGGCATCGTTCAGCGCCGAGATGCGTGCCGCGTTCAAGTCATTGCGGCAATCGAGCTGAAGCAAGCAGGACGCGCACCTGCTGCGCGTCCCATCCCGCACAAATCAATGGAGTGCCCCATGAACCGCCCCGAGAAAACCTTTACGGCTACGCAAATTCAGCTCGAGCGGCGCCTGCCGTCGTACTGGCGCGTGACGTTCGATCATCCTCCGCTCAACATCTTCGGCCCCGAGACGATCCCGCAGCTGGACGAAATCATCACGGCGCTGGAGACCGATCCGCAGGTGAAGGTCGTCGTGTTCGACAGCGCGGTGAATGGCTTCTTCCTGACGCATTACGACTTCTTTGCGCCGCTGGAGGAATCTACGCGCATCCCGCCCGGTGCGACCGGCCTGCAGGCGCTCCCCGATATGCTGGCCCGTCTCAGCCGCGCGCCGGTTGCATCGATCGCCTCGATCCGAGGCCGCGCCACCGGGGTTGGAAGTGAACTGGCGCTGGCGAGCGATATGCGGTTCGCAAGCCGCGAGAAGGCAATCCTGTCGCAATGGGAGGTCGGCGCCGGCCTAGTGCCGGGCGGCGGGCCGATGGCTCGGCTGCCGCGCCTGATCGGCCGCGGCCGCGCATTGGAGGTGCTGCTCGGCGCCGACGACATCAACGGCGAACTCGCCGAACGCTACGGATACGTCAACCGCAGCCTGCCGGATTCTGAACTCGACGGCTTTGTCGATGCGCTGGCGATGCGGATCGCCTCGTTCGACAAGCAGGCGATCGCCGAGACCAAACGTCTCGTCAACGCGGCGAGCTTGCCATCGGATGCGGAAATCGCCCCGGAGTGGGATGCGTTCCTCGCCTCCGTGCAACGGCCTGCCAGCCAGACCCGGATCAAGAAACTGCTGGAACGCGGCTTCCATCGCGCCGGCGACGTCGAAAACCGGCTCGGCTTCCACGTCGGCCAATTGGGCAGTTGAGCTCGTTTGACAGCATCACCGCCGGCGGCGTCGTGCAGGCGGTGATGTCCAAGGGAAGGAGAAACACCATGGCATTCACGATCAGCATTAATGGAATCTGGCACAGCGTCGATGTCGATGCCGATACACCGTTGCTCTGGGTGTTGCGCGACGTGCTCGGCATGACCGGCACGAAGTTCGGTTGCGGCGCGGCCCTATGCGGCGCCTGCACTGTTCATATCGATGGCGTCGCAACAAGGTCATGCGTCACGCCGATCGACAGCATCGGAAAGTCGGCAGTTACGACGATTGAAGCGATTGGAGCGACGGCGGCCGGCGCAAGAATTCAAAAGGCTTGGCTCGACCATGAGGTCGTCCAGTGCGGCTACTGTCAGTCCGGGCAGGTCATGTCCGCCTCGGCGTTGCTGGCGAGCAATCCGCACCCGACAGACGGCGATATTGATGAGGCCATGAGTGGCAACATTTGCCGCTGTGGAACTTATGTGCGCATCCGCGAGGCGATCAAGCTTGCCGCGCAGTCGACCGCAAAGGGAGGCTGACATGGGTTTCGATCGCGTGACCTCACGTCTCGACGACACCAACCTGTCACGGCGTGGTTTTCTTGCCGGCACCGCGGCGGTTGGTGGCGGCCTGTTACTGAGCCTGGCGCTGCCCCTCGACCAAAGCAACGCGGCCTCTACTAACTTTGCACCAAACGCCTTCATCCGCATTGGCGACGACGGCGAGGTTGTCCTGACCATGCCCTATGTCGAAATGGGGCAAGGTACCTATACTTCGATCCCGATGCTGATCGCCGAAGAGCTCGAGGTGAACCTCAGTCAGGTGCGCCTGGAACACGCGCCGCCGAACGAAAAGCTTTACGCCAATCCGATGCTTGGCGTACAGGCTACGGGAAACTCGAATGCCATGCGCAGTGCGTGGAAGCCGCTGCGCGAGGCCGGCGCGGCGGCGCGGATGATGCTGATCGCCGCGGCTGCCACGCGATGGAACGTAGACCCGGCGACCTGCCGCGCAAGGGACGGCGAAGTGATCGATGCGAAGGGGCGACGCCTGAAATACGGGGAACTCGTCGCAGACGCGGCACGGGCCGCAGTGCCGGAGAAAGTGACACTGAAGAGGCCCGAAGAGTTCAAGCTGATTGGCACGCCCGCCAAGCGGCTTGACGCGCCGGGAAAGGTCAACGGCACGGCCCGTTATGGCATCGATGCACGCCCACCCGGTGTGAAGATTGCGACGCTGGCACAATCGCCGGTGTTCGGTAGTCGCCTGAAGAGTCTGGACGATACCGAAGCAAAGGTCGTCAAGGGCGTGCGCCAAATCGTTCGGCTTGATGATGCTGTTGCTGTCGTTGCTGACCACATGGGAGCGGCCAAGAAGGGGCTGGAAGCCCTCAAGATCGAGTGGGAGGACGGCCCGCACGCGGCGCTGTCGACGGCGCAAATCGCGGGCCAGCTCGAACAGGCGACGCTCGGCTCGGGCACGGTGGCGCAGAGCAACGGCGATGCGGACAAGGCGTTGGCGGCTGCCGTCACCAAAGTAGAGGCGACGTATCAACTTCCATTCCTGGCCCACGCCACGATGGAGCCCATGAACTGCACCGTGCATGTCCGCAAAGACGAATGCGAGATATGGATCGGCAGCCAGGCTGTGGCTCGCGTGCAGACGATGGCTGCCAAGGCAGCGGGCTTGCCGCCAGAGAAAATCATCGTCCACAATCATCTCATTGGCGGCGGCTTTGGGCGGCGGCTGGAGGCCGACGTCGCTGTCCGGGCCGTCGAGATCGCCAAACAGGTCGATGGTCCTGTCAAGGTGGTTTGGACCCGTGAGGAAGACATCCAGCATGGAATGTATCGGCCGTACTGGTTTGACCGAATTGCTGCGGGGCTCGATGCGCAGGGAAAGCCCATGGCTTGGAAGAACCGCTTCGCCGGGCCGTCAGTTATTGCGCGATGGCTGCCGCCGGCCTTCAAGGATGGTCTCGATCCCGATTCGACCGAAGGCGCGATCGATCTCGTGTATGACCTGCCGAATTTCCACGTGGAGTTTGTGCGCGTGGAGCCGCCGGGGATTCCGACGGCGTTCTGGCGCAGTGTCGGGCCGTCGCACAATGTCTTCGTGACCGAAAGCTTTATCGACGAACTGGCCTCTGAAGCGAAGCAGGATGCCGTCGCCTATCGCCGGATGCTGCTGGACCGCAACCCGCGCGCCAGGGCGGTGCTCGATCTTGCCGCGGAAAAATCCGGCTGGGGACAGGCCTTGCCCAAGGGCAGCGGGCGCGGCGTCGCGGTGCAATTCGTTTTCGGCAGTTATCTGGCGCAGGTCGCCGAGGTCGAAGTGTCGAAGGATGGCAACGTCCGGGTTCGCCGGGTGGTCTGTGCGATGGATTGCGGCACGGTCGTCAACCCTGACACGGTGCAGGCGCAGCTTCAGAGCGGCGTCATCTTCGGCGCAACAGCCGCGCTCTACGGCGAGATCACGCTGAAGAATGGGCGCGTCGAGCAGACCAATTTTGACACCTACCAGATGCTCCGCATGAACGAGGCGCCGGTGATCGATGTGCACATCGTCAAGAGTGCGGAGGCGCCCGGTGGAATGGGCGAGACTGGAACATCACTGATCGTGCCGGCGATCGCGAACGCGATCTTCGCGGCGACTGGCAAACGCCTGCGAAAGATGCCGGTCGATAGCAGCGTTCTGAAGCTGCCGGCGTAACCGGCGCGATGAGGTTGTCCCGCACACTTCTGTGCGGGGCTGTATGCAGAACTAGCAGGGAGAAGAGCAATGATCCGTAAGGCAAAGGCAGTGTGGCATGGAACGGGGCGTGCGGGGAGCGGACAGCTGACGAGCGATTCAGGTGTCCTGGATGCCACCCCGTATTCCTACAAGACCCGCTTCGAGAATGAGAAGGGCACAAATCCCGAAGAACTGATCGCGGCCGCCCATGCCGGTTGTTTCACGATGGCCCTGGCGTTCGGCCTGCAGGCGGGAGGATTCAATCCGACCGAGCTCTCCACGGAGGCCGCGGTCACGCTGGATCCAGACGGCCAAGGATTTAAGATCAGCAAGTCTGCTCTCACCTTGCGGGCCAAGGTACCCAACCTCGACGACGCCGGCTTTGCCCGCATCGCCGGAGAAGCCGAGAAGAACTGCCCGGTATCGAAGGTGCTCAACGCCACGATCACGCTGGACGCGAAGCTCGCCTAGTCAGCCGTCAGGAAGGAGGCAGCGTCATGGCCCGCAATCATCAACCCGATCAATCGACGTTCAGGGCAGTGTTCCCTGAGGATATCGAGTGGAAGCCGTTCCCCGCGTTTCCGTCAGGTGCGCGGCTCGCTGTGATGGTGGGCCATCCGTCCGAGGCGGGACCTTATGTGGTCCGCGTCAAGGTGCCTGGCGGCACCAGGCTGATGCCACACAAGCATCCGGAAGACCGTATCTACACGGTCATGTCGGGCGTCTTCTACATCGGGCTAGGGGAAGCCTTCGATGGCGACAAGGTGACCGCCTATCCGCCCGGTAGCGTCGTCGTGCTGCCCGGCGAGACCTGGCATTTCCACTGGGCGAAGTCCGGAGAATACGTCACGCAAGTCTCCGCGATCGGTCCGCTCGGCCTCGAATATCACGACGCGCACGATGACCCACGTGTGCAAGCCACGGAAGCGCGGCGAGCGTGATTGAAGCGCGGGTCTTTTGAGGACACGCAACACGGAGAAACATCATGACGCTAAGATTGACTGAGATTACCGGACGCGAAGTGCAAAGCGATCGCGGCGACCCACTTGACGCATTTATCGCATTTTACAAAGCCTTCAACGGGCGGGACCTTGACGGGCTGGCGGCCAACTGGGAACAGGGGGATGCACCCAGCATGGACAACCCGATGGGCGGCATCCGGCGAGGTTGGCGGTCGATCAGTGAAGGCTATTTGAAATTGTTCGGTGGACCGGCGGTTGTCCAGGTGACATTCCACGATTTCACGAGCCTGGGTGGCGACCATTGGCACCTGTTCGTCGGCCGCGAAAAAGGCACGTGTATCACCCCTGACGTGAAGATGGATGTTCGATTCCGTACGACGCGCTGGTTCACGAGACGGGGCGGTGCGTGGCGCCAGCTGCATCACCACGGATCGATCGAGGAGCCCGGAATGCTTGCGGCATACCAAAGGACAATTCTCGGAACGGTGTTGGGCGAGGTGGCGTGAGTGGCTGTTACAAGAATAGCTGATACTTCGTCCTCGTGTAGCTTGCCGAGCCGTAGCGCGCAGCAACAGCCCACCTTCGCCCAATTGGAGCTTCGGCGCGGCAGCCTTCACTCGCTTCGCGAGCGATGGCTGGTGGGCCGGCAGGACTCGAACCTGCAACCAGACCGTTATGAGCGACGGGATAGCGGTCGGCTTTGTTGATGTCCCCGTAAAGAGTCCCTTCTGATTCACGCTGAGGCAATTTCAGAGCTTGCAGCAGCGATACGTCAGCATGCCGTAGCGATTTCCTCAGCCAAGGGTGGGCAAGCCGACGTCGCAACTAACGACGTCGTCTTAGCGACCCATGTCACGGCACCCCCTTGACCCAGATCCTCGACGGCATCAAAGCCGTCTTCAACACGAACCGAAACTTGAAGGACGACGACGAAATCAACGACCTTCTTCCTGAGGGGACGGCCAGGCTCGTAGCTATGTGGGAGGATTTCGACGACTATCCGGCTTTCCGCCAGCGCGGTTTGGCGATCGGACCGAACGATCTTCGATTTGTCAAAACGGTGAAGGAGCTTGTCGGTGTGGTCGCGTGGCGTTTAAGGAACACATTGAATCGATAGATTTTCAACGGGGGACGAAAATGATTGGGATGCAAGGGCGCATCGCGTCGGCGGCTGCGGCTTGTCTGCTTTTAGGGGTATCAGGCGGGGCGCCTCAGCCGGTCGACGACGAGAAGCCGCTGAGCGAAACCGAACGCGCCGAACTGCAGAGATTACGGGCAGAAGTTCGCAAGCTCTAAGCAAGAGAAGGCGCGATCCGCTGAACTGCCGGTCCCGAAGACGCGAAGCGCTAACGCCAAATTGGTCCCGACTACAGCGGCCCCGTCGGCGACCGATCCTTATCCCGAAGCGATCGATCCGAAGACGGTCGAGAAGAAGTATCAGACGCAACCCTTCTTTCTCCGCAAGGAGGCGATCGATGCCGCCTATTATCTTTATCCGTTAGGCTATCTGCTCGATACAAAAGGGGCTTCTGTAACTTACACTCGGGACGAACTGGCGAAGTCAAGCTTACACTGCAATATTAACTCATGGGCAACGGGCTTCGACCGCGCGCGTCGCATTTCGGGGCGGAGCGCGGGCTGAAGGTCGACTACCACTCGGTGTGGGACTTCGTTCATGCCGAGAAGCTCAGCTTCAAAAAAAGCGTGGTGGCAGGCGAACGCGATCGGCCCGACGTGGCGCGTCGGCGAGCGCAATGGGCAAAGTATCAAGACCGCGTCGAAGCTGAACGGCTGGTTTTCATCGACGAGACCAGGACAGATGGTGCCGCTGCGGGGATGGGCACCGCGGGGGCAGAGACTGATCGCGAAGGTTCGCCATGGCCGCTGGAAAACCATGACCTTCCTGGCGGCCCTGCGGCATAACCGGATCGATGCGCGGTGGTTCATCGAGGGACCGATCAATGGCGAGAGCGTCCGGACCTATGTTGTTAACGGCGTTTCTCCGGAGTTGCTGTGATCTGCCGAAGCTTCTCCATCTGCTCTACGACGCTGCGCTGCATCCAGGACGGTGGGCGCCTTTCCTTGCCTTGCCGAGTTCTTTTGGCGGCCTTGCGGCATCCTCCAACAGATTGATGTGCCCACATCCACCATACGGGTTCCACAGCACTTCAACGTTGATCCGGCATACACCGCTTCGTACGGAGAGGATTTCGCCAGCATCGATCCATATGCGCCGATTGGCTTCGAAGAGGTGCCGGCCGGGAAGGTGGTCGATGCAACCTACTTTCTGGCTCCTGAAGCCGTTGAGCGCACCTGCTGCGTGTCAAAGGAATTCTCAATATTCTCAGGGAGTCGGGCGCCAATCGTGATCCACGGTGTGCACCATGTCTTCCATCCGCCTGTGGCGCTCGCCGCATGGCCCGACGAAGACCGCCGCTTGCGTATCGTGTTCATCACCTGCCACATCGCACGCCAAGAGGCGATCGCGCTCGGGCGGCTGAAGACCGCCCGGCGGCCGTAGACGGTTGCGTCGGTTAGATCTAGGCGCGTACTTGTTAACCGGCTCTACATGCGGGCAACCGCGAGCACGACGCGACAAGCAAACTCTGGAGGTCAACGGTTTGCCCCCAACAAAGCACGGCAATGACGATGGTGGCCGACCGAAAGGGCAAACAGCCGAGCTATGACGCATCTACTGTGCTTATCTTGATCCGGAAAATGGCGCGGCGATGCCGGACGATCTGAAGACAACGGTCGCAGATCGTGGCGATCCATCTGACCGATGCGTTCGAAGCCCGCCAAAACGCAATCCGCACAAGCTCCGCAAGCGCTTGGTGTCCTTCATCGCCGAAATTTCGGGAGAGGAGCTGCCGCCGCTCGACGTCTCAGTGAATTTCCAGACGCCGCCGCGTCTCACCAGCGAGCGTTTTGCGCGCTAGATGTGGAGCCTCAACAGGTTGTTCCAGTCCAGACTCTGCTGATTGGTGGCTTTGAGCCGAAACTGCCATGAGGGCGACCAGTTGTAGCGGAGGAGCCATCTGGAGCAGTTCGGCGGTGTGTTGGTCGAAGTTCTCGTAGCCGCAGGCATAAGCCTACTCGCGCGGGCTGTTTTGGACAAAGCGGTCGGCCTTGCCGTTCGTCTTGGGCGTGGAGGGCCTGGTGCGGATGTGCTTGAGGCCGAGCCTCTCGCAGCCTCGTAGCAAGAGCCGCCCGTCATGACGCGCTGGATAGTCAAGCCAAGGCTCGCATAGTAGGCGACCGTCGCCTTGAGGAAGGCAACCGTGCTCTCCTTACGCTCGTCCCGCAAGATCTTCCTGAAGGCAATGATGGAGGCACGGCTCTCTTCCGAGTGAACCCCTGGGGATGCGACGGCCGATGCGGCTGAATTTGCCGAGCGTTTTGATTTCGATGTGGATCAGCTCGCCCGGATGCACCGGTTCGGCCGGCTCCAGCGCGGCGAGCCGGTTCAGGCCAAGCCGACGCAGGATGCGGCTGACGGTCGCTGGCGATATCCCAACTTCGACGACGATCTGCTTGCCCATGTGGCGCCCTCGACGGCAGCGCACGCGGCAGCTGGGGTTTGGCTTGGCGATAAATGGGAGCATGAGGACCGTTCCCGCAAGCCATCCACGCCTTCTGCGCGGAAGCGGTTGACCCACTTAGCTACAGTCTTCCGCGTGACGTCGAACTGGCGCGCGGCGACCTGGCTCGGCCCTCCTTCAACAACACTGCGTACCATCGCTTCTCGACCTTTGGGCGTCAGAGGCGCATTCTTGCGGGTGTTCATTCGGTTCTCCGCGAATCGCTGGTGTTTGGCGACTTCAGAGTTCCCGGTCAGGGCCGAATGGACAATCTCGTGAAAGCTCGCAGCTGGGTCTACATGCAAGGAGCTCCCCCGGGAGTCCGGCGTCGATCGGGAAGCGCCCGGTGAAAAAGGACGCGGCGCCAAGACCGCGCGGGTGCCATCCGCGCTCTAGATAGTCACCGACACGGACGGCGTGACGACGATTTGAAAAGCAGACATTAGAGTAGCGGAAGCGGCATTGGCATGGTCATTGGCTTCACAGGCGTCGAGCAAGGCGACGTGCGCATGCTCAAGGCCAACAACGCTGGCGTGCAAATCAGTGGGTAATCTCCAGGTTTCGGCGCTTTTATGTGATGCTACCAACTTCAGGTTGTATTGGCCCATGTCCCTCCTGCATTCGTTCCAACAATGTCTGGATCTCGTATTCCGCATGACCCTGGAAATGCATGAAGAGGCTCTTATCCGCGGTCAAATTCGACCTTGGGTGAACGCCCATTAGTGTTTTGCTGCCAATCTACGCCGCGCACGACCACAGCGACGGGATTGCATCCGTTGCAATGTCTCCAGCTGGTATGTGGAACCTGATCGATGCCGATCGTCACCGATCAGCCGGACCGATACGGTACTGGTACGCAGTTGGTCATTGGCGTCGGCGCCGCCAGCACGTGCGGCCGTGGGATGAAGAACCGAAAGCGCGACAGGAGCGGTTGATGCTGACTTCGGGCGCATCCGGGGCACCGAAGATTGTCGGACATACGCCCGACGGGTTTGCCGGCGCCATTATCGCCGAAAGGAGCTGCGCGATCCGCCTAAACGGGTTGTCGCCGATCGTTCTGATCAAATACGTGGTGCGCCATATGATGGCCGACGGCGCCGGGCGCGTCGTCAACATCTCCTCCATTTTCGCCTCGACCGGCTACAATGGCCTGTTCGCCTATGCCGCGTCCAAGGCCGCTGCTGCCGGCTTCACCCGTTCATTAGCCCGCGAACTCGGCGGGCTCGGTATTACCCTGAATGCGATCGCGCCCGACTTCATCGATAACGAACTGACCGGTTCCTTGGACGACGACGGCTGCCGTCGCATCGCCAGCCGCACCGCGATGCGCCGCTTGCCGAGCCCGACGACGTCGCTTCCATGGTCTAGTATCTCCTCGGAGAAAGGCGGCCGGAACATCAACGGCACTGGCGGGGGACGCCGGCAACACGGCCTGACCGCCGCGACGGCGGCATGCCATACGGCGTCGCTTCGCTTGCGGGGCCCTCTAAATCGAAGCTGGCTGTTGCAAACTCCTGCAGCCTCCCGAGCAGCAGAGAGTGCGGGATTTGGAAACGACATCGACAGCGTTCCGGATTTCCTCATCGGGTGTTACGTCTTTCTGAGTGCGTTCCAGCCGACCTGTGGTGGTTGCTGAAGTCAAGCTCTCGATTTGGTTGGTCATCGCGTCGCCAGTACAGCTTGAGCGGTTTCCATAGATGTACCCCTTAAGAGTTTCCCAGAACCAGGCGATCGAAGTGCATAAGATGAGGGTCACGCATTGGAATAAGCCATCTCACTGTGCGGCAGTTGATTGCAGATGGGTCGCCAATGGAAAGCCGGTCATTCTCGGGGAACGATGACGTAGGTATTGCTTGCGGAATCTCGGCCACGTCGCGCATCGCTTCGGACCGGAAGCTATTTGCCCGGAACACGATGATGCACCTGCAAGCAGAGGGACGAGCCCGCGCCCGTGCGAATCGCTGCCGCTGTCGTTGCGATGACGCGGTTATCCCAATCGCTGGCCGCTCCGGATCAGGCTCGATACGCGGCAGCCGATGGCTAACGCGCGATGAAAGTTCGTATGGAGGCGCTGCATCCGTAGCACAGTTTCTCCAGCACTGGCGGATCGGCAGCGTCTTCGAAGCGTGGCAAGGAATTGGCCGATGAGTTGGTCTGTTGGTCCAGGTCCGCGAACTTTGCTCATGGCCTTCATCGCTTTGCCCGTGATCGTTCAGCCGCTCGCTGCGGAGGCGCAGACGCAAAATGCCAGGCCGCACGGCGTTCGTCTGTTTGATCGCGAGCCGCAGGCGCAAAAGCCGCAAGTGGCGATGAATGCCTGGACTGTCGGTATTGCAGGAGGCCTTCTCGAAGGTGCGCCAATCCGCCTTGCGGCGGAGATCGCCCGCGTAGTGGATGACGGACCCAATCTGCACGTTCTGCCTGTCGTGACACGCGGCGCCACGGAAAATGTGAATTCACTGCTCTATTTGCGCGGTATCGACGCCGCGATCATCAATTCCGACGCGCTGGAGGAATATAAAAGCCAGGTGCCGGATATTCAGCGACGGCTCGCCTACATCCTGAATTTATTCCCCTCCGAACTTCAAATCTTTGTTCGTCCAGAGATTCAGAGTCTGAATGATCTTGCCGGCAAGAAAGTGAACTTCAATACCCAGGGTACCGCGGCGGCGTATTCCGGCCCTATGATCTTCAGTCGGCTCGGTCTCGAGGTGGAAAAGACCTTCATCCCGCATCAGGTCGCGCTCGAGCAGATGCGCAAGGGCCAGATGGCGGGTGTCGTCTTCATTACCTCGAAACCGGTAGATGCCTTCGTTCGGGGCCGTTGGGAGTCCGGATTCAAGTTCTTGCCAGTCCCCTATGAAAGCAAATTCGAGGACTACTATCTGCCCGCCACGCTCGATGCTGCGGACTATCCCAATCTGATTAAGCCGGGCGAACATGTAACGACGATTGCCGTTCCGACCGCTCTCGTCGCCTTCAATTTTCCAGCCAAATCGAACCGCTTTCAGCGCATCGCACGTTTTGTCGATCATCTTTTCTCGCGGATCGGCAAACTGCAGGAACCCGGCTTCGACCCGAAATGGAAATCGATCAATCTCGCTGCGACAGTTCCTGGTCTCGCGCGCTTTCCTGCGGCGCAAGCGTGGCTCGAACGCCAGTCCCACGCAACGCATGCATCGCAATGAGAAGCGCGGCCATCCCGGTTGTAGCTGTAATCGCGCTCACAGGCGGGATTGCCTGGACGCAAGGGACGGAAGACCCTGCGGCGCAGCTTCGCGATTGCACCCTGATAGAGGGCCCCGAACGGCCGGGGTGCCCGGACAAGGCGGCGCGAACGATCCCGCCGGCACATCAAGCGGCTTCAAAAGCAGACAACTGGATCATCAGCCAAACGACTTCGCCTGTTGACTATTCGCCAGTCGCCACCGCCACGACCTTGTCGAACGATGGTGCGGCAGCCGAATCCGCAATGAAGCTTTCAATTCGCTGCCGCAAGGGGCGGACCGAGTTGGTGGTCGCGGGACCCGGCATCTCAGGCCACAGCCGCGATTACGCGATTATCTATCGCATTAACGGCGGTGAGCAGATGAAAATTGCTGCAGCGCCCCCGGCGTCGGGAATCGGAGTTTCATTCGGAGGCGACGTTGTTCGCTTGCTGCAGGCCCTTCCAGACAGTGGAAGCCTCGGTGTTCAACTTATACCCCGAAGGGGCACTGCTCTGGATGCAGTGTTCTCGCTAGGCGGTTTGGAAGCGGTGCTTGCGAAGATGGGCGCTGTGTGCAGGTGGCCTCATCCAGCTGCCAAACCCAACGGGTGAGAAGTTCAATGACTGTGTTTAATAGGAGAGGCATCATGAGCATGTTTCAGCATATTTCGAGGATAGCTACTGCAGGAGCCGTGATAGTCCTGTTCGCTCCGTCATTCACTGCGGCGGAGCAAGGCGGCCGATACTGGGTACCGACGGAAAATCCCACTACATACCACCCGCGTATCGCAGCAAAAGTTGCGGTCACGCATAAGGCCACCACCAACACGCATAAGGCCAATACACATAAGCATAAGCGGGAACGTTCCCATCTCGCCGCCAATGCCAGGCTTGAACCCGACCCCGAGCCTCACCGTTTGGTTTTGCAGGTAAACACCAACGACTCCGCCGCGATGAACCTCACGCTTAACAACGCAACGAATGTGGCGCAGTACTATAAGGACCTCGGCGAGAAAGTGAAAATCGAGGTGGTCACGTTTGGGCCGGGTCTGCATATGCTGCGCGACGACACATCTCCGGTAAAGGCGCGCATCGAGGAGATGATGCTGAGTACGCCTGAGGTGTCGTTCAAGGCGTGTGGCAATACCCAGGAAAAAATGCACAAAGCCGAGAACAAGGACATCCCGATTGTTGCTCAGGCGGAGGTGGTGAAATCAGGCGTAGTGCGCGTCATGGAGTTGCAGGAGAAAGGGTGGACCTATGTGAAGCCGTGAGCGGAGGTGCTGGATCCCGAGATCGGCATCCAGCGCCTACAAGCTTATAGATGGTGCTCCGCTGCGCCTAGCACTCCTACAGCGCTTCCTGCGGATATCTCGCTAGCGGTACTCATCGCGAGATCAAGCGACGAAGCCTTCCGGATAAAACAGGTGGCAGAGAAGGGCGCGGCGGAGCTGCAACAGGAGCGCAAGTGGTCCGCGCAGTTGAAGCAAGAATCTTGCGGCAGCACGGCGTGAATCGAAACTCAGCCGCGCTGGCGGCACAGGCAAGCGATTGTTGCGGCGGCAATAGGCAGCGGTAGCCCGTGCTGCCGAACTGGGGCAATCGCAAACGGGCCGACGCACCGGCACAAGACCTCAGGTCGCAACGTTCTCGCCTCTCCAACTGGAGGTCGCGCTGTCCGACATACTCGCGAGCGCGGCCAGGAAGTTAATCGCGCGACCGTTAGCGATGTATTTCGCATGATGATGCGATGGCTTGAGATGGGTCATTGTACGCGGCGCCAAAAGCGCGAATCCTTTGCCCGCATGGAGGACCTTCGCTTAGCCCTTTTCTTGCATCAAAAGAGGTACCTCCGGGGATGCCCACAAAGGGTCGTTGTGCCTCTGATCTTCAGGGGCCACCATGAGCGTTATCGTTCTAGTTGTTCACTCGGGGAAATCCGCATGAATGGCGCTCCGTTCATTAGAAAGAATGCACTTGTACGATGAGCGCTCGCGATCGGAATCCACGTATGACTTCTGACTGCCTTGGAGTCGACTTTATCCAATCTTCTGGCGCGGGCAGGGAAGGTGGCCATAGCGCTTTGGACGTGAGGCGGAATTTTCATGCTGTTTCGGCTCGGCCGGAATATCGATTATGTCGACCTGTCAGATGCAGCGTAAGTTATCCTCTAGCGGAGCCAGCACGGCCATCTCCGAGCTTTTTGGATAAAACAGTCGAGTTGAGACCCGGGATCACAATGCCGGTTTTCGAGAATGATGGTTTAAAGGTTCTGGCATTCACGCTCGATGTGGAGCAGGACATCGTTCGCGAGATAGGCGCTTGCCTCAACGAAGAGGAACGTAGGCGTGCCGAGGGGTTGAGACTGGAGCGGGACCGTCGCCGCTTTGTTGTTACCCGTGGGCAGCTGCGCCGGGTCCTCGCTTCCAAACTGGGAATTTCGCCGTCCGACGTTGAACTAGAATATGGACTGCTAGGCAAACCCCGCCTCTCGCACCGCATGCGTGGTCGGGACTTGCGCTTCAGCGTCTCACGATCCGCAAATGTGGCGGTCATTGCCCTCTCGACCAGGCAAGAACTCGGGGTGGACATCGAGGAAGTTTTCCCTGTGCCCGAAGCGGACGAGATCGCAGCGTTCTGTCTTTCCGCCTCCGAGTACGGATCCTACACCGCCCTTGGTCCGGAAGACCGGCTGGAAGGCTTCCTCCGGCGCTGGACACGGCTGGAGGCTATCTCTAAGGCCCTGGGGTGCGGCTTAGGACAGCCCATTTGCTGGGATGAAAAGGATTGGGCTGTCCGAACGTTCGTACCGAAACCTGGCTATATCGGGAGTGTGGTCGCCCGGAAATGAATGAGTCAGGAGTTGACGTTTCCGCGATGTCACCATTGACCTAACTAAAATGCATTGCGCGCTGCGGATAATAAGCGAGGAGCTAAACCAATTCCACTGAACTGCACGCAAGATGATTCAAACCGCGCTCGTTTCCACACTTCGCGCAGGTCGAGAACACGGGACAGTGCTTCATCGGGGAAAGAGGCAGTTTTGTCATGAAACCGTCGTGCAGGAGGCTTCGTCGGGAATCATGAAGAAAGTGATCGGAAAGCCCTATGTCGGCCGACGTGATAGAGATCCCGGAACTTCTTGCAGGCCTCGCGGTCAAGAACATCGAGGTCTGGGTGGATGGCGACCGGCTGCGGTGCAAGGTCCCAGCTGGCGCGCTGACGGCAGAATTTCGCGACCAGTTGCGGGACCGCAAGGGCGAGATCATCGCGTTTCTGAATATGGCCACGGCGGCGGCCCGCCAACAGCCTGCCATCATTCCGCTGCAGTCTCGCGGAACTCGCACGCCCATTTACGCCGTACCCGGGCATGTCGGAGCGCCCTTCTCATTCTCGCACCTGTCGAAGCACCTGGGCGGCGATCAACCGTTCTACGCACTCCAACCGTCTGGCTTCGATGGGCAGAGCGAGCCGATGGAACGCGTGGAAGATATCGCCGAGTACTTCGCCAGCCAGATCGTCCAATATCAGCCGACCGGTCCGTACATCATCGCCGGTTACTGCTCCGGCGCTGCAACCGCACTCGAACTGGCGAAAATTCTCGGACAACGCGGAGCGGGGGTCCCATGCATTGCACTCTTTGGTCCTGTTCACCCCACCACCTATCAGGAATTGCCGCGTCTGCTGTATTTCTCCGCCAGGAGTAGCGCCGAATGGTTCCTGCGAGATATGGCGAAGCTGCCGACATTCAGCGCCCGTCTCCAATATTTCAGCAGTCGCGTTCGGAATCTCGGCGAGCGCGTCCGCACCCTCGCGACCGGCATTCGCAAAAGCAAAGAGCCTGTCACAACAGATCCGGTTCTAGCGAGCCGAGCACGACTCAAATCCACGGCGATCGCGGCCTTGCAGCGGTACATTCCCACTCCGTATTCGGGTCGTGTATGTATATTCCTTCCGAACAAGGCCTGGCTACGATCGGGTGCAGCACCGCACAGATGGCTTCGAGTGATGCCCCGTGTTGAATTTTATTTCGGTCCGGACGATTGCGACGGTTCCCGTATGCTGGAGGAACCGGATGCACCTGCCGTTGCAGAGCTTTATCGTAAGGCGACCCAAAAAGTTGACGTGATTTGATTTACCATGAGGAGCGTATCTCATGAATGAAATCCGACCTATCGCGGCGGAGGGCGTAGCGCTTCCCCTGCAGAAAAATGCCGATCATCAGGCGATGGTTGTCGAGTACAATGCCACGGCAGCGCACTACCCGTCGGATAGGACGATCATCGATCTCTTCCGCGACCAGGCGACGCGTAGTCCTGACGCTGAAGCGATCCGCTTTGGCGATGCAACACTGACGTACCGGCAACTCAATGAACGCTCCAACCAGATGGCCGCGCATCTGAATTCGATCGGCGTAGGGCCGGGTCGGATCGCGGTTGTGTTCATGGAGCACTCCATTGAAGTTGTCGTCGCGATCTTAGGCGTCCTAAAGTCCGGCGCAGCCTATGTGCCGCTGGATGTGGCAACGCCGAAGGGGCGTCTTGCAACAATCCTGAAGGACATTGTCAACGGGACCGACGGTCGGACGCCGGTGGCGATCACTCAGGCGCGCCTGCAATCCGTCATTCCCCCGAACCTTGCCGACATATTCGTGCTCGATGCTGATTTCGGGTCGATTTTGAATCAGCCGGACTCGGACCGACCGTCCGCCACTCCGGACGGTGCCGCCTATATCATCTTCACCTCCGGCTCGACCGGCACGCCCAAGGGCGTCGTCATCGAGCACCGGAACCTGGTGAACTACATCTGGTGGGCCGCTCGGGTGTACAGTTCCGGTGAGCGTCTAGCATGGCCCCTTTTCTCATCACTCGCCTTCGACCTGACCGTCACGACCCTCTTCACGCCACTCATCACTGGCGGCCGCATTGTGGTCTATCTTGGCGATCCCGCGGCCCCGAGCATGGTGGTGCTAAAGGTCATCGACGACAGTGCCGTCGATATCATGAAGCTGACGCCATCGCATCTCGCGATGATCTGCGACCGCGATCTTGAGACCACAAGGCTGCGCAAGTTCATCGTGGGGGGCGAGGACTTCAAGACCGAGTTGGCTCGCGACATCACGAAAGCGATCCCCCATCCCATCGAGATCTACAACGAGTACGGACCAACCGAAGCCACTGTGGGCTGCATGATCCACCGTTTCGACATCGACCGGGATCAATCCGCATCGGTGCCGATCGGCGTTCCGGCCGCCAATGCGGGCATATATGTCCTCAACAAGGCACATCAGCCCACCGCCCGCGGCATCATCGGTGAGATGTTCATTGCGGGCGATGGTCTCGCGAGAGGCTATTTCAATCGCCCTGACCTGACCGACGAGTGTTTCCTCACGATCACCGATCCCAGAGATGGGTTTTCGAAGCTGCGGCTGTACAAGACGGGCGATCTCGCCCGCTGGAACTCGGAAGGGCGCCTGGAGTTTCTCGGCCGCGCCGATCATCAGGTGAAGGTTGGTGGTGCGCGTATCGAGCTGGGCGAGATCGAAGCTCGGCTTCTGAAGCACCCGCACGTTCAGGAATGCGCTGTCGTTGCTATCACCACCTCGGTGGCGAAACCAGCGACCCAAATCGGCTATGTCGAACCGTCAGCGGCCGAAGATGGCATCGCGCGACTTGTGGCCTATTATGTCTCCTCGAAACCCCCGAGCGTGGCGGAGCTGCGCGCCCACCTCGCCGAAGAACTCTTGGAGTCTATGACTCCGACGCACTATGTTCGTCTCGAACGGATGCCGCTCACGTCCAACGGCAAGATCGACCGCTCCTCGCTTCCCGAGCCGACGGCGAAAAACATCCAGCCTGCACAAGACTTCGCGCCCCCCTCGACGGAGACTGAGAAGACGCTGGCCACGCTGTGGTGCGATCTCCTGAAGACCGACTCGATAGGACGTCGCGATAACTTCTTCCATCTTGGCGGGCAGTCGCTCCTGGTGATGCGGGCGGTGTCGCACATGCGAAAGATCTTCGGGGTCGACGTGCAGCTTCGCAACCTCTTCGAGCGCCCGACAGTGGCCGAACTGGCCGAACTTATCGACGGAATGCGCTGGATAGCCATTTCCAGAGCCCCTTCAGTCTCGGAGGGACCGAGAGAGGAAATCGAACTCTAGCTTACCGCCTCCGAATGACCTTGGGGTATCAATCCGGACGCAAGCTTCTGCGTTGGACTCATAGCAGAGCGAGATGAAGATGATGGACAAAGCGTGGGTACCGGCGCGAGGACCGGCGCTGCCTTGGGTGGCGGGCGAGTATGAATCCTTACGGGACCAGGTCCGCCGGTTCGTCGAGCAAGAGATCAAACCCTGTGCGGATCGCTGGGAAGAAGACGGGTTCATTCCCCGTCCGATCCTGCGTCGCATGGGCGAACTCGGCTTCTTCGGCATCCGCTACCCGGCCGAGTATGGTGGCGCCGAGATGGACGCGGTCGCATCAACGGTCTTCGCTGAGGAACTCGGGCGCTCGACCTATGGCGGCTTCGCCGATGCGATGCTGGTCCATACCGACATGGCTTCCGGGTATGTCTTTCATGACGGGACCAACGCCCAGCGGGCCCGCTGGATGCCCGGCATTATCAGTGGCGAGGTGATCACCGCGGTCGCCATCACGGAGCCAGATGCGGGCTCGGACGCGAAAGCTATCCGCACGCGCGCTCTACGAGAGGGTGACTCTTACGTCCTCAATGGCACGAAGCTCTACATCACGAACGGCGTCCACGCGGATCTCTACTGCGTCGCCGCCAAGACCGATCCATCGGCAGGAAGCAACGGGATCACGATGTTTCTCGTCGAGAAGGGCACGCCAGGCTTCAGCATCGCCCGCGAGCTCGACAAGCACGGCTGGCGTTCCTCCGATACGGCGGAACTCGTCTTCGACGGTTGCCGGATCCCCACCGAGAACGTGCTCGGCGCCGAGGGACAGGGCTTTTACTCCATGATGCGCAACTTCCAGAACGAGCGCCTTGTTCTTGCCGCCATGGCGATAGGGACGGCCGGGTCGGCGATCGACATGACCCTCGCCTGGGTGAAAGCTCGCCGCGCATTCGGGGGCGTCCTATGGGACATGCAAGCGATCCGTCAGCGTCTCGCGATGCTCTCTGCGAAAGTGGAGGCAGCCCGCCAGTTTCTCTATGCCACCGCTTGGCGCATGGCGGCGGACGAAGATTGCTTGCGCGAGATCTCCATGTTGAAGGCCATCTGCGGCGAACTGGTCAACGAGGTCGTGTATGCGTGCGTGCAGTTCCACGGCGCGATGGGCGTCATGCGCGAGAGTCCGATCGAGCGCATGGCGCGTGACGCCCGCATCCTATCCATCGCCGGCGGCGCGACGGAGGTGATGTTGGAAGTGGTCGCGTCGATGTCGTGAGCCTAATGCGGCACTAAGGGCATCGCTCTGACATTACTCTGTGAAGGGGCCCCAGACTGTGCGGAGTCCGCGCTTCGGCGGTGCCTCCGAAATCGGAGGGGAGCCGATTGATCAAACGTTGTCAATAGCCTGAATATGAATCCCTTTCACTGCCCTTCCAGATGGGTCATCTATGCTCGCAAATTGCTGAGACCAGAGAAAAGCGGTCGGCGTGGAGCACGCGATCGAGGGACCGACTGGGACAGTTAGGCAAGCTGTCGGATTCTCGAAGATGCTATCAAAGATAGTCCTGTAGAAGTATCCTTCTTTGGAAGTCGGCGTTTGCTGCGGAAAGCGCCTGCTAGCCTCTGCGAGCATCTGATCTGAGACTTTATCCTCTGCATGCTGTCTCAAGCACTCAATCCAGCTGTACCCCACTCCGTCGGAAAACTGCTCCTTTTGACGCCACAAGATCTCCTGCGGCAACAGATCGGTGAATGCTTCCCGCAATATGCCCTTCTCGATCTTCGCGCCAGGGCACATTTTGTCGGCGGGGTCTATCGACATCGCATAGTCTAAAAATTCCTTGTCCAGGAAGGGTACCCGGGCTTCGACCCCCCAAGCAGCTGTTGCCTTGTTCGCACGACAGCAATCATACCTGCTGAGCGCAAAGAGTTTTCGAACAGTCTCCTCGTGGAATTCTTCTGCTGATGGTGCCATGTGGAAGTAGAGATAGCCGCCAAATACTTCGTCAGCGCCTTCTCCGGACAACACCATTTTGATGCCCATTGATTTAATTTTGCGTGCCATGAGGTACATCGGCGTGCCGGCACGAATGGTGGTGACATCAAAGGTCTCCAGGTGCCGGATCACATCTGGCAACGCGTCCAATCCTTCCTGTACAGTGAAAACAATCTCATGATGGACCGTGCCGATGTGAGCCGCCACGTTTCGTGCATACTTCATGTCAGGTGAATTTTCCAGGCCGACGGAGAACGAGTGCAGTCTTGGCCACCATGCTTCTTCGGTCTCTCCAGACTCGATCCGCTTGAAGCGATGGCGTGACGCGAGCGCCGCGATGAGGGAAGAGTCGAGCCCACCAGAAATAAGCACCCCGTAAGGCACATCGCACATCATTTGCTGCTTGACCGCAGTTTCGAGCGAAGTTCGGAGCTCGTGCAAGGACACCTTTTTCGTTGGGAGTGTATGTGCCCACGGTGGATCATACCACCTGACGAACTGTCCGACTTTGCCGCTATAGTAATGTCCCGGCGGAAACTCCTGGATCGTCTCGCATATGCGATCGAGAGCTTTCATTTCGCTCGCGACGTAAGTTGCGCCGTCGCCGCCCCACCCGATGTAAAGCGGAACAATGCCGATGTGGTCTCGGGCGACGAAGAAATCGCCACTGCGCTCGTCGAAGAGGGCAAATGCAAAAATGCCACTCAGCATATTGCACAAAGCTGATCCATACTCGTCGTAGAGATACAGGATGATTTCGCAGTCTGATTTCGTTCTCCAGACGTGCGGCAGCTTCAGTTCGTCGCGCAAAGCGATATGATTGTAGATCTCTCCGTTCACAGCCAAAGCCCGACCAGCCGTAACGTCGAGAAGGGGTTGGGCGCCGTGCTCCACGTCGACAATGGAAAGGCGTTCGTGCGCGAGTACTGCGCGCTCGCTGGAATAAATGCCGCTCCAGTCTGGCCCGCGGTGTCTGACTGTCTTTGCCATCTCGAGAGCCCTGCTGCGTGCCGACTCAAGCGGTTCGACAAATCCGAAGATGCCGACGAAACCGCACAAGGTGGTTAGCCCTTCCTATGCGTTAAGGTCGTTCTCGACAGTTCGGGAAGCACAACGTGCAGACCGGCCCATGCAGCGAACTTAAGTAGTTCTTGAGACATGAGAGCTTTCCTCTCGGGCTCTGCTCTACTGCTGGGTAACTAGCCCAAGCGCAGAGCTTGCCATGGCAGGAACTGGGTAACGCCGTAACGCCGGTACGCCGGGCCAGTCTACGCAAGTGCGACGGGTGGAATAATTGCTAAAAAGGGGCACTCCTCCGGCGCGTGTACGCGAAGGCCGCTTCGTTGTCGGCTGGTTCGGTGCCGCGATCGTCAAATTTGAGCTCCGCGACCAGCCGCCAGAGCTGGACCTGATGCGGGTTCGCCAACCGCCGGACTTGCTCTGTCGCGGACGCGTCGTCTAAGCAGTCAAAGTTCACCACGCCCCCAACTGGCGGAGTTCGTTTAGAATGTGAATACGATAGTGCGGCATCGCTAATCCCCGAAGGGGCACACACCATTGTATTGTAGCTGCCAAACCGAACTGTCGGGCCTAGAGATTTTAGTCCTTATGAGCTACCTCCGATGGGTAGCGTTCCAGGCGAGGAAGTCTTCCCGGAGGAAACATTGCCACGTTCGCGCGGGATATAGATGGCGCGAGAACATGACACGCCGGACAGCACCGAATCCGCGACTTCATTCATGTCGCCGACCTTGCATCCGGACATCTGAGACCTTGAGCCACCTGAATCAGGCCAGCGTCCTGAGCGTCAATCTCGGAACAGGAGCCGGCAACAGTGTTTTGGAGGTGGTCCGGACATTCGAGGCCATGAGCGGCAGGTCAATTCCCTAGGTGATCGGCGCGCGCAGGGTCGGCGACGTTGCGATCTGTCATGCTGGCTTGACGCCTGCGGAAGAGGTATTGTGTTGGAAATCAAGGCGATCATTGACCCAGATATGCGCAGATATTGGCGTCTGGCAGACGAGAGCTCCAGTTGTCTATCGCGACGTCCAGGTCTCGAATTCCTGAAACGAGTTTGTCAATCGTGAAAAACTTCTAAAGCCCTTGAGCGCCACCGACGACAATTGCGATCTGCCGGCATCTACTAGGACCGAGAGCGACGCGCGCCTTGGCCCTACGGCTTCAATACGCACGCCATCAACGGGGAACTGCAAGTGCAGGCACGTGAGATTGTGGTACTTGCGCAACATTTGCACTCACGGCTTTGTTGCGGCCATGCAGCGACCCATATCGAGCGAGCACCGATCTGGCGACCGACATAAAGGACGAAAGGCCAACGCAAAATGACGGCTTGCTGTTTATCGCTCCCGTAGCGACTCCTGCTTGTATCTCGCGAGCGGCGAGAGAAGATAGCTGATGACCGTTCGCGAGCCGGTCTTGATCTCGACCGTCACGGCCATTCCGGGCCCAAGTTTGACGAGTTTCTCGTCTATCTGCATGGCCACACGGTCGAGCGAGACACGAGCGGCATACTCCAGCTCCTGACCTTTGGGCTCGCTGCTGCTCGTCGCCGCGCCCATGGCTCGATCATTCGAAGCTCCCCGTGGTCTGTCGCGAGTGATAGCGTCGGACGAAACGCTGAGCACGTTGCCATGTAGAAGCCCATAGCGCGTGAAGTTGAAGGTGTCGACCTTGATCTCTGCTTGCTGGCCCGGCTGTACGAATCCGATGTCGCGGTTGGAAAGCATGGCCTCGATCTCCAGCTGGCTCTCGCTCGGAACCACCACGGCAAGTGCCTGCGCAGGCGTCACCACACCCCCGACAGTATGAACGGCTAGCTGTTGCACTACGCCATCAACGGGTGCGGCCAACCGCTGAAGTTTCGTGCGCCGTTCTGCCTTGATCACCTCCTGCGCAGCGCTAGCAGCCTTCTGTTCTGCCTTGGCCAATGCATCATAGGTCACCCGCCGATACTCCGCGGCGGTCCTGTCTCTGGTTTCCTTCAGCAACGCCAAGGCTGCATCGGCTTCGCGCAGCCGGCTCTGCTGCAGCACCAAGTCCTGCTGAAGGCCGACGAGCTCCTGGTACTCGGAGAGGTAGACGACCTTCGACGCCAGCGCCTTGTCGACCAGATTCTTGCGGATATCCACGCGCTCCTGCAACACCGGTATTGTCGCCTGCAGCTTCGCGACGCTAGCTGAAGTAGTCGCCCGTTCCGCTTCCTTCTGGCCCTGCTGGCGTTCGATCTCGGCGAGCTTGGCATTCTGTTCGGCGCGCTGGCTGATCAGGAACTGGCGATGCATCTCGATCTCCGCAGCGCTTGCGCTCTGTGGCGGCCGGAAGGCGGCCAGCGGATCCTCTGCGAGCGCGGCGCGCAGTCGGGCGGTTTCGAGCTCTGCCGCGAGGAGATCGCCCTTCTGACGTTCGTTGTCGGCTTCCGTCATCGTAGGGTCGAGTTCGATAAGGACGTCGCCGGCTTTCACGGTCTGCCCGTCGCGGACGCGGATGGCTCGGACGACTCCCGTGTCGAACGGCTGGATCAGCTTGGTGCGTCCGCCCGGCACAATTTTGCCGGTCGCTGTCGCGACGATATCGACGCTGCCGAACGACGCCCACAGTATAGCGATGCAGAAGACCGCGATGATGCTCCCGCCGATCGCGCGCCCGATCGGCGACGGCGGCGTTTCGGTGATCTCGAGCGCCGCCGGCAGGAACGCGATTTCATGCTCGCGGCGGCGGGCCGGAGCGGGAGATCTCGGAAACGGGACGATATTTCGGCTAGCGGACGTCATGGATACCGGCCTGCAAATAATGGAGGTTGGCGTAACGCCCGTTCGAGCGGATCAGCTCATCGTGGCTGCCGTCCTCGACGATGCGGCCATGCTCAAGCGTGATGATCCGGTTTGCATTGCGCACGGTCGAAAGCCGATGAGCGATGACGAACACGGTCCGTCCGGCGGCAATTCGCTTCATGTTCTGCTGGATGGCACGCTCGCTTTCGTAGTCGAGCGCGCTGGTCGCCTCGTCGAGGATGAGTATGCGCGGGTCGGTAATCAGTGCGCGCGCGATCGCGACGCGCTGGCGTTGGCCGCCGGACAGGCTGCTGCCGCGTTCGCCGACGATGGTGTCGTAACCCTCAGGCAGTTCCAGGATGAAGTCGTGGGCGCCGGCGAGCGATGCTGCCTCGATGACGCGCTCCATCGGCATGGCGGGATCGGCTAGCGCGATGTTCTCGCGGATCGAGCGGTTGAACAGCACGTTCTCCTGCAGGACGACGCCGATCTGGCGCCGTAGCCAGGTCAGATCGACCATCGCGAGATCGACGCCGTCGATCAGCACCCGTCCGCTCTCCGGCACATAAAGACGCTGGACCAGCTTGGTGATGGTGCTCTTGCCCGAACCGGACGAGCCAACGATGCCGATGACCTGGCCGGGCTTGACGTTGAATGACACGTTGTGGAGCACCTCGGGACCGTCGATGCGATAGCGGAACGTCACGTGCTCGAATGTGATCTGCCCGCGGATCGGCGGCAGTGCGGCGCGGCCCGGATTGAAGCTCGGCTCCGGCATGGTGTTGAGGATGTCACCGAGGCGTGCGATCGACAGACGGGCCTGGTGGAAGTCCTGCCACATCTGGGCGAGACGCAGCACCGGCATGCTCACACGCCCGGCCAGCATGTTGAACGCAACGAGCTCGCCGACGGTGAGATCGCCGCCAATCACAAGTCTAGCGCCGAAGTAAAGCGTTGCCGCGATGACCAGCTTGTTGATCATCTGGACCGCCTGGCTCGCCGTATTGTTCAGGCTAAGGACGCGGAAGCTCGCGCTCACATAGCCGGCGAGTTGTTCCTCCCATCGGCGCTGCATCTGCGGCTCAACTGCCATGGCCTTCAGCGTCTCGACGCCGGTGACGCTCTCGACCAAGAACGCCTGGTTCTCGGAGCCCCGATTGAATTTCTCATCGAGGCGCCGACGAAACAGCGGCGCAGCGCCCGCAGAAATGCCGATGTAAAACGGGAACGACGCCATAACGATCAGTGTCAACGTCGTCGAGTAGTAGAACATCACTGCCAGGAAGACGGCGGTGAACAAGAGATCGATGACGAGCGTCAGCGCGGAGCTCGTCAGGAACTGGCGGATATTCTCCAGCTCGCGGACGCGGGCGACTGAATCGCCGACCCGGCGGGCCTGGAAATATGCGATTGGCAACGCCATCAGGTGACGAAACAACCGGGCGCCGAGCTCCACATCGATGCGGTTCGTGGTGTGCGCGAACAGATAGACCCGGAGCGTTTCGAGAACGGCCTCAAACACCGTCAGCGCTACAAGACCAATGATCAGAACATCGAGCGTACTCATGCTTCGATGCACAAGCACCTTGTCGATGACCACCTGGAAAAACAGCGGTGAGATGAGCGCGAAGATCTGCAGGAAGAACGATGCTACAAGCACCTCGCCAAGAAGACGGCGATACTTGTGGACCGCGCCGACAAACCAGCCGATATCGAAACGGCGGGAGAGATCAGTTAGGGATGCGCGCCGCGCCATCAGGATGAGGTCGCCATCCCAGATCGCCTCAAGCTCGGCCTGCGTCATTGCTTCGGGCTGGGGAGACAACGGGCGCTGAACCAAAAGCTTGTCGTCGACGGTCTTGCCGAGGATCAGGAAGCCGCCGTCGCGCAGCAGCGCGATGCCGGGCAGCGGGGTGACTGCCAGTCTGTCCCAGCTCGTCCTCTGTGCTCGCGCCTTGAGTCCGAATTCCTTGGCGCAGCGTAGGATCTCGGTGACACCGAGCCGAGCCGCGCCCATCCGATGCCGGATCTGTTCCGGGTCGGCCGCAATGCCATGGCAACGCAGCAGGATCGCCACCGCCACGAGCCCGGATTCGTCTCCGCGCTCAAGTTGGGTGGTCGCAGCCTCGGATTCGGAACTCGCCGCCTGGACTGCCATATCGTGTCGTTCGCCGCAGCACCCACCCATCAATGTATCGAAGGCGTGCATCAAGGCGTCGTGGGCGCGCATCAAGGCATCGACGGTGTGGCGCGCCAAATCAGGGATGGGGACACTCATGCCCGCAAGGGCATGGAGCATCCGATCGACGACGTTCTGCGATCCGTTCAGGATCAAACGACCGTCCCAGATTTCCTCGAACTCCGTGCGCGTCATCAGCTCCGGACGCGATCCGGTCGGACGCAGCACGAGTGCTCCGTTGTGATCAACCTTGCCGAGAAGCAAGAACCCGCCGTCACGCAGCGATGCGATTCCTGGCAGTTTGAGGCTAGCAAGTCGTGTCCATTGCGTCGTTCGCGAACGGACCTCGACTCCGAACTGGCGCGCGCAACGAAGCAGGGCGCGCATACCTACTGTGCTGCTTCCGCAGCTATCACGGAGCTGGTCCGCATCGGCGTCGACGCCATGAAGGCGCAGGAACAGAGCCAAGGCTCGAAGCCCGTGGTCTGCGGCGTGGGCATTCCCATTCTGCATCGCCATAATGTTTAACTCAACCCTTCGCGGCTACCGGCCGCCTTTGTTGTTCCTTCTCATGCATTCCAAAACGTTGATGGCCCGCACCCTGGCGCGAACGCCGGGGTGCGGGGAAGCGGATCAATGTTGCGGTCTGGTCAGAAACGATACCTGACCTGCAGCAGCTCCGTTCGACACGCTTGCCACGATTTGACCGTGGTCCACCCGACCCGTGCTACCGGCCAGATACTGGTTCAGCAGCGCAAAGCTCTGGCTTGCCAGGCTCGCGGTGGTCGTGCTCGTCGAGCGAGCATCATTCGTTACGGCGGGCGCCGCCGGCGCCGCGGTAGAGCCGCCTGCAACCAGGCTCCTGAACTGATTGGAAAGAGCAAAGCCTTGGGCTGCCGGTGACACCATCACCGTGGAGATTGCAGCCGAAAGATCCCTTGCGGAGATAGGCTGCGACCCGGAGGTTGCCCCGGTGCTGGTGGGCTGCTGCTGGTTCACCCCGCCCGCGAGCTGGCCTGTCCACGAGTTCCTGGTGCCGGACGCGGGCGGGGGATTCATAACAGCTGTCGGCTGCATCGATGTCGCCGAAGGTCGCGGATCACTCACGCTGATGCTCTGCGGCTCGGCTGACGCTACGACGCCGCTGACCGGGTCCTGCGTGTTTGAGGTCAGCACGGGCGTTGCGACAGGATCACCTCCGCCCCTGTAGCTCGATGTGAGCGTCAGCCCGCTGCTGACCTGCGCGGCCGTCAAGGTGATGTCCCTTCCCCTGAACATTTGACCGCCGAGAGCGCTGGTGATCGTCTCGTGCTTCGGCAGGCCGGTGCCGTTCACGGTCACGCGTTCGTTGGTATTTGTCGTCGACACATTGACCCCCAGGCCGACCGTACCGCCTCTGCCCATCACCGACAGCGCGGGATTCGCGACGGTGAGGACTGGCGTGGTGACGGATGACGTAGGCGTGGTTTGGGTGGTTGGGGTTGTTGGGGCCGTTGGTGTAGTTGAGTTGGCGGGAGTGGTCGGGGACGTTGGTGTGATCGACCTCGGGGGGGCAATCGGCGAGGGCGTGATTGGCGTTGTGGGTGTGGTCGGCTGCGTCGGTGTCGTAGGAGCCGATGCCGCTCCGGTTGTTATGTGCAGGTTTCTATAGTTCACCGCCATGGTTTCCGGGGCTGCCGAGCGATAGACGCCTTCCTTCCAATAGGTTGCAGCGCCGGTCCCGATTGAACCGTGATAGTCGACGATCTGAACACCGTCGCGCCAGACCCTGAGAAACCCGTTGCCATTGGCGTCGAATTTGACCTGGACGTCCATCGAATAGTAGTGGCCGCGCTCAATCGGGTTCGGGTCCTTGTAAAGATACACCTCACTGCCGGTTCCGATGTCGATCGCCATGTGGTCGCCGTTCACCAACTCGACCGCGAACGGAGGAGAGTAGCCAGCACTGTCTTCGTGCATCTGGCCGAGGACGATCCATTTTGCGGTATTAGTGGCACCTGGTTCGACCATGAACTCGTAGGAGACGTTTATCTGAGTGCCCGCCGAGTATAGGGTGCCGCCGCCCGCTTCGCTGCGCTCGGCCGAAGTCGGATCGCTATATCCGGAAGAGCTCCAATGATCTCCCGAACGCAATTCGAACCGCAGCGTATCGGTATTGGGCTCCTGTAGGCTCCAGCTTTGGTTGGCGTTTTGTACGTAATACTTGCTGTTGTCGACCGTTAGGCTGGATCCGTTGGTCGGTGAGAAGGACGTGATCGCCATTGCTGTTGAGTCTCCGTAGATGTCAGGAGCCGTCGCGTGGGCGCATCATCTCTGTGAGACGAAGCCGTCGACGATCCCTCCGGCCCCAGGTTTGGCCCGAACGATGCTTGGGCAGTCTGAGGTCGCTGATGGTTAGGGTGTCAGTGCAAGTATCGCGTGCCGGTCTAGGGCAGCACGGCTCGCGATGTAGTCATTCCCGTAGATGTCGCTCGCCATAATCGGGGGAAGCTTTCCCGCAGGGCGAGATCGCGCGACATACGGTCAGCAGGCGCGGAAACTGTCATTCCGTGTTCCTCTTTGATGTTGAAACGGGAATTCCACTGCCGCGCGTCGGGCAGACGCGCAACATACGCCATGCTCACAGCGGCTGAGGCTGCGAACGGATTTCAGGGCAGTGGGATTTGATGGTGCCCCCCAACTGCTCGACCTGTTGGCTAATTAGCAAGTATGGCGAAAAAAGTTTGGAAATGTGATTTATACCCGCGTATTGCGTGACATATGGCCTTACGTGTGGCGCTGATATTCCCTGTTCGTCGGTAGGTCGGCGGCCAAATTTGAACTAGTGTTCTGGTCTCGACTGTTGCGGGCTTAGAGAGCCGAGTGCAATTGGCGTTTGTTGTATCTCGGCGATGAACCGTGGAAGATCCTCGAAACTTTCGGCTATCGCGTTGTCACAGGGATCTGTCGCGCTGGCCTATCAAGCCGATGAAGCTGTGCCAAGCAAGGCCAGGCGATACGCTGAGGCGGCACAGCGATATGAGTGACGAACACATCCGGATGCGGTTTGCGCATTTCGACTGCGGCGATAGCCTCGATGATCGCCGTGTCGTCATGCGTAGGGGCGGGCGTTCGTAGTATGCCGGTCGCGAATCCCTCTTAGCCGGCATCCTTTTTAGGCATGACAAACATTGATAGTGCCGCACCCGGGCGCTGGGCGCCTGGGTGCGGAAGCGGATCAATGTTGCGGTCTGGTCAAGAACGAATCCTGCCGCCAGTGAGTGCCGTTAGACAAGCCCGCGACAATCTGCCCGGGATCGACGCGGCCAGTGGTGGCGGCCAGACACTGGTTCAGCAGCGCGAAGCTCTGGCTTGCAAGGGACGAGGTAGGCGAGCCGCTCGCATGCGGAGTATCCGCCGCGCTGATCGGCGACGCAGAGGTCGCAACGCCTCCGTTGGCGACGAGGTCCCTGATCTGGCCGAACAAAGCAGAACCCTGGCTCGCCGGCGATGTCGTGAGCGTGCTGGTTGCAGGCGCAGGATCCGGCACCGCGATCGGCTGCCGCGCGGAGTTCGCCGCCGGGACCGGCTGCGGCGCGGAACCTGCCGCGGAGCTGGACTGGTCTAACCGACCCGCAATACCTCGGTCTCCGAAGTGGTGCTCCCAGGTCGGAGGATCCGTCACGGTGATCGTTTTGGGCGACGCTGTCGCGACGGCGCCGGTGCTCGGATCCTTAGCGCTTGCCGTCAGCGTGAGTATCGCAACCGGTTCACCCCGGCCCCGGTAGTACGAATTCAGAGTCAATCCGCTGTTCACCTGCGCAGCCGTCAAGGTGATGTTATTTCCGCTGAACGTCTTGCCGTCGAGCTCGTCGGTGATCGTCTCGTACTTCGGCAATCCCGTGATGGTCACGGTGACGCCATCGTTGAGATCGGTCGTTGTCACCTTGGTCCCCAGGTCGACGTGATCGCCTCTCCCGCCCACCCAGAGCGAGTTATCCGCGACGGTGAGCACTGGCTGAGTCGCCGAGGGAGTCGATGGGGTGGTTGGAGTGGTCGGGGTAGTCGGCGTTGATGCGGACGCGTCGATCTGAAGACCGGAGAACGTTTTCAGCGCGCCCGACAGATTTGCCGCAAGACCGCCGGCATCCTTGATGCTCGCGCCGCTCGGAAGATTGACTCCGGTGATGGCGAGCGCTGAGGTCTTCGCATCGGTCGATGCGACAGTCGTTTTGAAGGTGAGCGAGTTCGTGCCTGAGCCACCAACGTAGGTGGCCTTTGCGCCGTCGTTGAGCGACAGCGTCGGCGTTCCGCTGACGGTCACGGCCTCGTTGAAGCCGAGCGTCAGCGTGATCGTGTCGCCTACGTGCTCGGTGCCGGTTCCCGGAGAGGCTGTGGCCTGCGTCACCGCCGGAACGATCGGATTGATCTGGAGACCGGAGAACGTCTTCACCGCGCCCGAGAGGTTCGCCGCAAGACCGCCAGCATCCTTGATGCTCGCGCCGTTCGGAAGATTGACCGCGGTGATGGCAAGTGCCGAAGTGTTGGTGTCGGTCGATGCGACCGTTGTTTTGAAGGTGAGTGTGCTCGTGCCCGAGCCTCCGACATATGTGGCCTTGGCGCCGTCATTAAGTGACAGGGTCGGCGTACCGCTGACGGTCACGGCCTCGCTGAAGCCGAGCGTCAGTGTGATAGTATCCCCGGCATGCTCGATTCCCGTCCCCGGTGAAGCGGAGGCCTGGGTCACTGTCGGTGCGACGTTTGGCGGCGTGATTGGCGTTGTGGGTGTGGTCGGCTGCGTCGGTGTCGTAGGAGCCGATGCCGCTCCGGTTGTTATGTGCAGGTTTCTATAGTTCACCGCCATGGTTTCCGGGGCTGCCGAGCGATAGACGCCTTCCTTCCAATAGGTTGCAGCGCCGGTCCCGATTGAACCGTGATAGTCGACGATCTGAACACCGTCGCGCCAGACCCTGAGAAACCCGTTGCCATTGGCGTCGAATTTGACCTGGACGTCCATCGAATAGTAGTGGCCGCGCTCAATCGGGTTCGGGTCCTTGTAAAGATACACCTCACTGCCGGTTCCGATGTCGATCGCCATGTGGTCGCCGTTCACCAACTCGACCGCGAACGGAGGAGAGTAGCCAGCACTGTCTTCGTGCATCTGGCCGAGGACGATCCATTTTGCGGTATTAGTGGCACCTGGTTCGACCATGAACTCGTAGGAGACGTTTATCTGAGTGCCCGCCGAGTATAGGGTGCCGCCGCCCGCTTCGCTGCGCTCGGCCGAAGTCGGATCGCTATATCCGGAAGAGCTCCAATGATCTCCCGAACGCAATTCGAACCGCAGCGTATCGGTATTGGGCTCCTGTAGGCTCCAGCTTTGGTTGGCGTTTTGTACGTAATACTTGCTGTTGTCGACCGTTAGGCTGGATCCGTTGGTCGGTGAGAAGGACGTGATCGCCATTGCTGTTGAGTCTCCGTAGATGTCAGGAGCCGTCGCGTGGGCGCATCATCTCTGTGAGACGAAGCCGTCGACGATCCCTCCGGCCCCAGGTTTGGCCCGAACGATGCTTGGGCAGTCTGAGGTCGCTGATGGTTAGGGTGTCAGTGCAAGTATCGCGTGCCGGTCTAGGGCAGCACGGCTCGCGATGTAGTCATTCCCGTAGATGTCGCTCGCCATAATCGGGGGAAGCTTTCCCGCAGGGCGAGATCGCGCGACATACGGTCAGCAGGCGCGGAAACTGTCATTCCGTGTTCCTCTTTGATGTTGAAACGGGAATTCCACTGCCGCGCGTCGGGCAGACGCGCAACATACGCCATGCTCACAGCGGCTGAGGCTGCGAACGGATTTCAGGGCAGTGGGATTTGATGGTGCCCCCCAACTGCTCGACCTGTTGGCTAATTAGCAAGTATGGCGAAAAAAGTTTGGAAATGTGATTTATGCGCACGCATATGTGCCGACATCTTGTACGGCGATGCCCTTGGCCGCGCGTCGTTGCTGCGTCAGATCTCGTCGGGAGTTGGGGCGAAGCCCATGCGCAGGATGAAATCTTGAGCCTCTAGCTTAACCGGCACCAGATCTGCGGCGCACCACTACTGTTCGCGGTCGCGATCCGCCGCTTGTTCTCCACTGTCAAGTCGTGCGGCGCCATCGTCTGGATCACCTCAAACCGCGAGATGCTTGGCGTAGTCGTACAAATGTGTACATGTTTCGCGCCGCCCGCGTCAGCACAAGGGAAGGTACGACAATTGTCGGGGGAGCCAAGTACGCAGCATGGCGCCCGCGACCGTGCGCTGGGGAGGGACCTTGTTGGGGCGCGTCTGCAGGGTAGTTGGCTATGTCGACTATGGCTTGCGGATCGCAAGTTCAAGGTATGGTTCATAAAATGCACTATTGATGGGCGGACCATGGCGTCGCAGCCATCTTTCGTACGAGCGATCGAAGGCGAACCATTTTGCAAAGTAGAACGGATTGCCACGTCTCCAGCGATTTAAGCTGCTGACCCGAAGCCCAGACAAAGGGCCGATCGACAGCTCAAATTCGTGATAACTGGCGGAGCGGCCTATTCTGGTCAATTTTTGGAGCGCCTGTGCCGTTACAGGTGGCCTCAATTGCTCCTTGAAAGGAAAACGCGGACTGAATCGTGAATAGTGGATCGCCAAGTCATCTGGCAGCCAGAGATAAAAGGGCAGCAAAGCGGTATGTGTATCGAACCACCAAAGGCGATTTGGAGTTTCGACTACGATCAAATAAGCGCCACTACGGAGGGAACTCCAAACTAAGGCGAATGAAGAGAGCTTTTCGTCAAGGGTCATATGTTCCGCTGTTGCAAAGTATATCACAGCGTTAGCTTCCGCTATTTGGGATGCAGAAATTTCGCTCGCTTCCGCATTTATCAGCTCGGCCTCAAGATCGTAGACCGACAGCCGCTCTCTGCCGACCATCATACTATGCGTGTCAAGATCATAGCCAAACACTTCGGCCCCTTGCTCGGCGAGAGCGACAGTTGAGCAGCAATCACCGCATCCGATCTCAATGATCTTGGCACCCTTCAAACAAAATAATGTATCAAGCCAAGGAACTATGGTTCTTCGATTTTTATCAGTACGGCCGCTCACATGGTTGTCGAGATCCCTCTTGCCCGCTTCCGTGTTCAGATAATCAGGGGGATCACGAAAGCAGTGCTGTTGCAAAGCAGCTACGAGGCGGTCCTTGCCAGAGGGTGAGAGAGGACGCTGGCGCATTCTCAAGTGCCGGCTGAGGTGGCGATACTTCAAAAAGCTAACCATTCCGTCGGTGTTCAGAATACCTGTACTGGCTGACATGCCTCCACTCCATTGCGCAAGGATCGTCCTACCTGTTCGGACCTCGAATGTTCAGCCCTAAACAAGCATTGGCCAAGGCCGCGGCATGCTAGAGGACCCGGGCGCGCGCCGGACCAGGCTTCTTGGGGGTACTCACTTAAGAACGATCCCAATAGCCTATTGCAGCCTTCGTCAGGCGCGCGAAAATCGAACAGCTTGCGCCGGCCATGGGCCCAGCACGCGGCCTCGGCAATTAGGCCTCCCTTCCGGGGAGGTTAGATACGAAATAGTCAAAGCTCAAAGGAAGCATGGCCGCGGCTATTCGGCGGCGATGGGATGCGGCTCCTCCTCCCTCTGCGATCGGTGCCCCTGGTCGCCGCGGAAAAATGCAACGGTCGGCTTCAGTCCGTCCTGCAGACTTATGGTCGGTTGCCAGCCCAATTCGCTCTTGGCGAGGGAAATATCGGGTCGACGTTGCTTTGGATCGTCCCGGGGCAGGGGTAAATTGACGAGCTCTGACGAGGAGCCGGTTTCAGCGAGCACCAGTTCCGCGAGCTCTCGAATGCTGAATTCTCCATCATTTCCAATATTGACCGGTCCGGTCAACGAAGCGCGACTCTCCATCAGGCGCACGAGACCATCAATCAAGTCATCCACATAGCAGAACGAACGAGTCTGATCACCCTCACCGTAGAGCGTGATCGGCTCGCCGCTGAGTGCCTGAATGATGAAATTGGAAACCACTCGACCGTCAGCCCGATGCATGCGCGGGCCGTATGTGTTGAAGATGCGAGCAACCTTGATCTCAACGCCGCACTGTCGGTGATAATCGAAGAACAGGGTCTCGGCGCATCGCTTTCCCTCATCATAGCAAGACCTAGGACCAATGGGATTCACATGGCCCCAATAATGCTCAGTTTGAGGATGAACCGCCGGATCGCCATAAACCTCGCTTGTCGAAGCCTGCAGAATTCGACATTTCAGCCGCTTGGCGAGGCCCAGCATATTTATCGCGCCATGCACCGATGTTTTTGTGGTCTGCACTGGATCGTGCTGGTATTGGACCGGCGACGCAGGGCAGGCCAAGTTGTAGATCTCATCGACTTCGACGTGCAGAGGAAAGGTTATGTCGTGGCGCAAGAATTCAAAGCGCGGGTGTGCGTGCAAATGCTCAATATTGTGCTTGGTTCCGGTGAAGAGATTGTCCACGCAGACAACCTCATGGCCGTCAGACAGCAGTCGATCGACTAAATGGGAGCCCAGGAAGCCGGCTCCTCCGGTGACCAAAACGCGTTTGCAACTATCATAATTACGTCGCATGTTACTCTCCGTTCCAAACAAAAATAATAAGCCGAAGCTGCACTATGTCAGCAGCTTCGCCGCTCACCTCCCAGACGTAGCGCTTTGCCGTTCCGAGGCCATTTCGCGCAGCGAATCGCCGCCGTTCGTATCGGTGTGGCCCATCACTGATGGGAGAGTTGGGAACTGGTTCGCCTTCGGGGAGGGGCGTCAGGCCCGTCCTGGTATCGCAGGGTGACCTCGACGGCGTCACCCGGCTGCAACTCGGTATCTTCGCTTGCGACAATCTGTTCCTGTCCCTTCTCGCCTTTTCTAAAGATAGCGATGTTTGGCGTGCTGCTGGTTCCTCGTACAAGTTGTGAGCGAACCATCGAAGTGTACTGAAGCTTCTCGCCGACGCTCTGCAGCCTTTCGCGAATTTGGTTGAGGCGCACGCTGGTGTCTTGCAGCTCACGGAGCAAGTCGAGCCTGCGCTGGTCGTCGAGCTTTGCCAGTCTTCTGACGAATTCGTCCTGCTGCTTCTTGACCTGCAGCAGTTGCGCAGAGGTTTGCAGCTTCCTGGTTGATGACAGCAGCACCGCACGACGCGCTTCAGTAACGCGAGGGCTGATTAAGGAACCTTTACCGTAGAGATCGTTAGTTTTTTGCAGATCTTCGACGTCCGCAGAAAGTGCCTCGTCATCTTTCTTCTGCTGCTCCGATAACACGCGAACCTCGTCGTCTCCTTGTCGAACAGCGCGCTGAAGGTACGCCTTTTCCTGCTGATAGTCGCTCTGCTTCGTCTTCAAATATTCGGCTTCTGCATTTACGATCTCCGAAATCGCCGATCGAGCTATGGGCACGTCCGCCGGAGCGCCTGGGTTGATTTGTGTCGCCTCTCCGAGCTCGCTCTTGATGCGCCAAATGCGCGCCTGCTCCTTGGCGAAATCGGTCCACAGCGATCCATACTCGCTTCTCAAGTCTGCTGACTCGAGATACGGGTTATTCATTCTGATATGCATGATGTCGTAGCCGCCTGCCAATGCGACAAGTTGGCGTGCGGTAATGGATGGCCGATAAGGATACTCGCCCGGCTTTGACACGTCCCCGTTAACGTAAACCGGCCTGTATTCCGCAACGGTCGTTGTGACCTCATCTCCATTTATCATGATGACGACCTCCCGGCCGTCCGAAGTCCTCTGGCGAAACACCTTGCTCGCCAGTGCAGCTCCGATTTTGGCTCGGATCGCCGGTAAGGGCTGGCCGGCTACTGGAAGCGTTCCGACCAATGGCAATGAAACGTTTCCGTCCACTTGGACAGTAGCGCGATGCCGCAGCTCCGGAACGCCCGCGACAGTGATCTCCAGCACGTCGCCGGCGTTTATTTGATATTCAGCCTTAGCTTGAGGAACGGAAATTGTCAGGCCAATGGCCACCACGCTCCATTGGATGCAACGACCGAGATTGCTGCTACACACTTTGACTAGATTGTGCAGCGTGGAGTTCGGCTTGCTGACAGCTCGCTGTACCCAAGTGGTCATCCGGTCAAATCCTTCACATCCAAACTTATCAGCGGACGCGGCGTGTCGCACCGGCACAACCGTCGAAACGGGCGACCCGCAATAAAAGCAACGCTCGGTTTCTCCCTTACGCTGGGTTGCTCTCAGGACCCTTCGCCCGTTTCATCGAAATTGCTTGCCGACAATCTAACTCCGGATGGCCGGCGCTCAACCGACCATTGTAGTTACTCCTCAGTACCAATTTGTTGCCAATTTCCACCGAGTGATCCGAATGCTACTCGATTTGGCCAGGAAGACGGAGCGGCCGGGTGTAGAGTGCAATGAGTTATACGTCCTTCACTAATTTTCCGGGCTCTGCCCCGGTAGATTCGGTCAATGGCATCAGGGCAGTCCTAGCAGGCGCTGGTAGGGGCAGGTTGGCTGTCCTATTGGTATTAGTAGCAAGCAGCGAATTCCTGTTTGTAGCGGTAGCTGCCTACTTCGCAGCCACAGTCTACTATAGGTTAGTCCTGCTACAGCCACCCGACCCCGGCCAGTACGTCCCGGAATGCCTTCTGATTTCCACATTGCAGGTGCTCGTATCGGTTGGACTCCGGCACTACTCGCGGATCCAGACGCAGCCCCGCCACATGTTCCTGTGCAGCGGGGCCAGCGGCGTCTTGCTCGTATTCTCCTTCTTCATCTCGACGATATTCATTCTAAAAATCTCCGCCGACTACTCGCGCGCTACTGTCGTCGCCCAAGCATTGAGTGTCATGCTTGCGGTCCTCTTGACACGGACAATATGGTTTTCATTGCTACAGCCTGCCATTGCGTCCGGGCTGATCGAGGCCAGGCGAGTCATTCTCATAGGAAATCCGGATCACTGCCGGTATTTTTCCGATCGAGCAACGATCACCGGAATTCGCACCATCCGCTCCTTCGACTTTCCGGTGGTTCGCGCAGACGGCTCGGCCCCGGCAACTCTCGAGGCAGCACAAGCGCTATCGGATGCCCGCCAACTGGTTACGGAGTGCCGCCCCCTCCGAGCTGATGACATTGTCATCTTGACCTCGGAACCGGATGTTCCGTCTGTTCTCGCGCTCGCCAGCGCCCTATCAGACCTGCCAGTAGACGTTCACGTCGTCCCTGTTGGATCCATCGATCTGATGGCCGTGTCGCGGATCACGGTATTCGGCAACATGGTGACGATGCGCATCTTCCAGTCCCCTCTCACCCCATTCAACCGAGCAATCAAACGTGCATTCGACGTCGTCGCTGCAGTCGTTGCTCTCATTCTGGCCAGTCCGATTTTCGTCATTGTTCCGATCGCAATCAAGCTCGACTCCCGCGGGCCGGTGCTGTTTCGCCAAACGCGGCACGGTTACAACAACGAGCCCATTCGGGTGCTCAAATTCCGATCGATGACCGTGATGGAGGAGGGCCACAATTTCAGGCCAGTCACCCGAGACGATTCGCGTGTGACCCGTCTCGGACGCTTCTTGCGCCATACAAACATTGATGAGCTTCCGCAGTTGTTAAATGTCCTGGTCGGCGACATGTCGATGGTCGGGCCCCGTCCACATCCAACTGCGCAAAACGAGACCTTCGCTGAACTGATTTCGTCATACTACCGTCGTCACAACGTAAAGCCTGGCATTACTGGCTGGGCTCAGGTCAATGGGTACCGTGGTGACACCGATACCCTCGACAAGATGCAGCGCCGTGTGGAGCATGATCTCTACTACATCGACAATTGGTCACCTCTTTTCGATCTGCGAATCCTCGTCCTCACGTTTCTCTCAAGGAAAGTCTACATGAACGCCTATTGAGAAATTGGGGGGAGACAAATACTCCGTCAGCGCCGATAAGGCACGACGTGCGGCGGGTACCACTTGCAACTAGTTGTCAAAGGCCGGATATGCTGCACGTTGGAAAAGACAGTCGTTTCAAAGATTCAAAAATCGATCAAGGGAGCGTCCTTTCTCCGGCCGAGTTGGTAGCAGCATGGAAAGCATTCGTCCGTCGTCAAAGGTCAATTCTGCTTGTCTTTCCGCTCCTGACCGCGGCCGTTGCACTGTTGTATCTCGCTGTTGCAACCCCCAAGTTTACTGCTGAGGCGGTCCTTCTTGTTGAGCTCAAGCGAAGTGAGGGGGCCACACAATCAAGCCCGGCAGACCTTGGATCCGTTGGATCCGCGGCGTCATTTATCGATAACCAGGTCGAAATCCTGAAATCTGAGAAAATTGCCATTTCAGTCATCCAGAATCTCGAGCTATTGAAGGATCCTGAATTTGTCGGCTATGGTCGTGGCTTTATCGGAACGGCCTTCAGATTGCTCGGGCTTGTTTTCCGCTCAGAGGATACAGAATTTTCGCTGACGCGGCGCGCCCTTGAACGATTTGAACGCAAGCTTACGGTCAAGCGTGTCGGTCTAACCTACGCCATTAGCATTCAGTTTGAGTCGCCCGATGCCGAACGCTCGGCCGAGATCGCCAACGCAGTTGCGCGGGCATACACCGCTGATCAAATCGAAGCAAATTATGAGTCAGCGCGCGTTGCAACCGAATGGCTCGAAGGGCGCGTAGATGTACTGCGCGGCAAGGCATCAGACGCTCAGAAAGCAGTGTCAGACCGAAAGGCAGCGCCGCTCTCGACGAATCAAGCTCAGTTGGAGCTCCGTGACCTGGAAATCTCTGCGCAAGCGTATAGGCGACTTTACGACACTTTTCTTCAACGCTACTTGGAGTCGGTCGAGCAGCAATCCTTTCCCGCTTCCCAGGGGCGCCTCGTGAAGACAGCCTCGCCTCCCTTGCGGCCCAGCTCACCCAAGCGCTTCCTCATACTCGCAGTTTCGCTGACCGGCGGAATTTTTCTCGGACTTGGCGTCGCCTATTTGCGCGACGTTTCCGACCTGACGTTTCGTACGCGCGATAGGGTGCAGGCCGAGCTTCACATAGACTGCATCGGAATCGTCCCGGCTGCTATGGGGGGCAGCCCAGTGAATGGTCCGCACAGTCTGAATTCAGTTCTCCCAGGATCAAGGACGATTGAATGCTCCGACAGCCTCGTTCGGAACATTGCCGAGAACCCGTGCTCTCACTTCAGTGAGTCGTTCCGGTCCATCAAGCTCGCGATCGACTTGATGCATCGTGGCGGAAAGCGAACCCAGGTCGTTGCCATTACATCGGTCCTGCCGCACGAGGGAAAGTCGACTGTTGCCGCGTCTTTGGCGCAACTCATGGCGCAGGGCGGAAGCCGGGTCATTCTGCTTGATTGCGATCTGCGCAATCCGTCGCTGTCATCTGTGCTGGCTCCGGATGCCACATTAGGCGTCCTCGACGTTACGTCTGGACGAGCCAAGCTGGATGACGTTACGTGGATCGATCCCGCTACAGGCTTGCAGTTTCTTCCAGCCACCAACGGCTCTCGGCTGGCTTATCCGAGCGAGGTGCTCGCTTGTGAGGAGATGACAAGCCTATTCAGAACCCTGCGGGAGACCTACGAATACGTGATAGTCGACCTCTCACCGATAGCACCGTTCGTGGACGTCCGCACCGCTGCCCATTTGATGGACTCGTTTGTTCTCGTTATCGAGTGGGGCCGCACAAACGTCGAGGTAGTCAAAAAGAATCTCGACGTAGCCGATGACGTCTATGGCAACCTGATCGGCGTGATCCTCAACAAAGCTAACATGTATGCACTCAAACGGTACGGGGAAGCTCTCGATTCCTATCAGGGGCGCTTTTCTCAAGAACAAGGTTCTCGTAAATGACTCATATGCCGCCCCTGCGGGCGACTACGACGTCAACGAACGTGACGCAATGCTCTGAAGCACATAGTGCACTTCAGTCCGCGGCCCGCTGTTCGCGTTCGGCTGAACCCGTGGCAGCCGCCGTTCCAAGACCCATCCACGTGTTTGTTGCCACGCCATTTGGCGAGCGCGGCCATGGAGGCATTGATCGCCTTGCGGACGCAATCACCTCAGGGTTTGCTCGACGCAATGATCTCAACGTCCAGATTACACGTTTGACCACTAGAGGCAAAGGCAGCCTTCTATACTCTCCCATGGTACTTTCATGGGCTATGGCACGGTTGTGCCTGGCCTCTTGGCTCGGCCGGGTGAATGTGGTCCACATCAATGCCGCCTCAAGGGGGAGCTTCTATCGCAAGGCAATGCTTGCCGCGGTCGCGCGCCAACTAGGCGTTCCGTATGTGGTTCAACTTCATTCGGGAGCGTTCGACCGGTTCTGGCAATCAGCCGGGCCACAACTGAGGCGGGTCATTGCGGGCTTCCTGCGAAATAGCGCTGCAATCATTGTACTTGGGCAATACTGGAGTGAATTCATAAGCCGCCGTCTCCCGGGCATGGAGGGTAAAGTGGTGATCCTTCCGAATGCGACCGAGTCCGTTCAAACAGAGCCTGAAAAAGCGAAAGATGGACGGGTGCGGATCTCTTTCTTTGGAAAATTGGGAGAAATGAAAGGCACTCCGCAGCTAATTGAGGCGCTCGCCTTGTTGCCCGATCGAGCCGAATGGAGCGCAACGCTCGCGGGTCACGGAGATGTACATGGTACGCGTGCGCTGGTGCGCCGGTTGCAAATTGCGGATCGCGTGTCGGTACCCGGATGGCTCGCTCCTGAGGCGACTGCCGACCTTCTGCGCCGGACGGACATTGTCGTGCAGCCGTCCTTCATTGACAATCTGCCAATGACCATCCTCGAGGCCTTCGCTCGCGGGATTCCTGTCGTGGCAACGCCGGTTGGCGTGGTGCCGGATGTCGTTGTGCAGAATGTCAACGGGCTTCTTGTTCCGGCTGGCGACGTGCGCGCGCTGGCTGATGCATTGGCTGAATTGGTTAACGATCCTGCTCTGCGGCAGCGCCTCGGCGCATCGGCTCGACGCGATCACGCAGCTCGGTACGAAATGAATGGTTACCTTTCTCGCCTCGCAGAAATATGGCGATACGCCGCCCAGTAGGTCTTTGCTGCGTTTGCTCGTTTTGCGGAACCATCGCTGGGGCTGCGCGTCGATCACGGCTGAAGGATGAATTCGCGAAATGTATTACATCATCGGAGAGTCGGTTGAGCAGGCGTCGCAAGCACCAATCTACCCGCGATTGGCACTAGGATTGCTGTACTGCCTCATTTTGGTGTTCATCTATCCCTTCAATAGCATCATTTCCGAAACCGATCCGTCCATTCCTCTGGCTCTTCAAACTGAGAACAAGACAGTATATTATATTCGGTACGTTGTTCCGATGCTATGTGTCGTCATTGCGGCGTTATGTGGTAAATCGAACTTCCTTCGTCATCTTTCCCCAGCGCTGTTGCTTTATTGCGCGCTTTCGTTTTTGTCGATCGCCTGGTCTGAGGATCCCTATGTATCGCTCATTTCTGCACTTCGATTGTCAGAGTACGTCATAGCGATTGTCGCGCTTTGTGAAGTGTTGAGACTGGAGATACTTTGTCGCGCTTTTCTGAACATAATTGCGTTCATCACTCTCTCAAGCGTTGCTATGGCCATTTTTGCTCCCGGCTACGGGACCCATCAGACAAACGATGTGGTTCAGAGCGTGCATGCTGGCCTGTGGCGGGGCGCATTCGGTCATAAGAACGAGCTGGGCGCGATGGCGTCCATTTCGGCGATCGCGTATCTGTGTTTTGGCTATCTCGGCTCATCAGTTCTGGGATTTCGTTCCATCGTAGTTATCGCCTCGCTTACATGCCTAATATTCGCTGGCTCGGCAGGAGCACTCGTTTCGCTGGTCATTGTGCTGATGATATATCTTCTGATCTTCCTCACCTGGCGCTGGCCTACGGCTTTTAGCTGGCTCTTCGTGCTCATTGTGATAGCCGCTTTGGCCGGAGCACTAGTGGCCACGGAAGTCAATACGTATGCTTTGGTTGGCAGAGATGCTACTCTCACCGGTCGTACGGCAATGTGGCCGGTTGTACTTGCGATGATAGCTGATAGTCCGTTGCTTGGACACGGCTACTATGCGGGATCATCTGCCTTCGCAAGTCCTCGCCTAAGCGAATACTTCGGACAAATCGCCACACATGCTCATAATGGATATCTAAGTATATTGCTCGATACCGGGATCATCGGCCTTTCCCTCTATTTATATGCGATTCTCAGTGTTATTTTCATGGGGACGGCTCAAGCGAAGCGTGAGGAGCGGGTGCGGCGCAACTGTTTCATGCTACTCCTGTTAACTCCCATTTTGTCCCTGGTGTACGCGTTTTTCGAGGTCCTTCCTATTATCGATAACCGATGTGTTGGCGCCCTGAACTTCTTTAGTTTGGTTGCGACTTACTCGTACTTAAAGCAGTCTGTGAACACGACCGAAGTCGCGCAGGAGCGCGACGCGGGCCGGAATATTGGCGTCCTCGTCTAGCCGAGTGGCCCCAATTTAAACAAAAGGTTTCCCCAGGCTCAAGCTCAGCAGGACGTAGGCCGCCGCCGTTGCTCGCCTCAGCACCTGCAGCAACAGCACATCGTAGCCGCCGCCATAGCCGCGCCGACGCTGACCTCAAAGGCGATCTGAAGATGAACGACGGCCTCACGTCTAGCAGCGGGCCGTCACCATTTTCTTAACGCGACGTCCTTGAGCATGGCGCTGTCGCGCATCGCCTCCGCCAGCAACTTCTTCAGCTTCGCGTTCTCGTCATCAAGCGCCTTCAGTCGCTTGGCATCGGACTCCTCCAACTCGCCACACTTGGCTTTCCATTTGCAGACAGCCGCGCTGCTGATCCCATGTTTGTGGGCTCTTCGTCCCGGCTTGCTGCTCCCGCAACCCGATGGTCTGCTCTCACTTGAAGCGACTTGCTTATGTCCGTCCGCTTCCGAGGCTACCCGCTTGCGCAGGAGATTGCAGGGCACGGACCAGCGCAATTCCTCGAAGATCCGTATGGGCCTCAGCCGCAGGGTACCCATCCGGCGTAGGACGCGCAGGCAGGTGTGCTTTCGGATCTCAAGGCCCGAGCAGTTTTTGGGCGCATTTTGACGAACTCTATCCGGAATGATCGACATGGAGCGTGGCGACTGAAGACGGCGCGCGAGGCCGACCGCCTAGTGAGATGGATGCGGTCGGGCTCGGCGCTCACATGACAGTGAGCGAGAAGTGGTTCATCATCTTGGGTAGCCCTAATTGGGTAGCCACTCAGCCCGGTCGCAAGCCTTTTGCCTACACTTGCTCGGCAGGCCTCCATGCTATTCTCGCTGCATGAAAGTTGCTGTGTTCGGACTTGGTTACGTTGGCATGACGGCGGCCGCCTGTCTCACCAGGGATGGCCACGAAGTCGTTGGTGTTGACGTCAGCGATGAAAAAGTCGCGATCGTCAATGCTGGTAAGTCGCCGATTACGGAGCCCCGTCTCGATGAGCTTGTCGGACGTGCCGTCAGGAAAGGCTTGCTGAGCGCGACCAAGGATGCGAGCCGGCATCTCGACAGTTGCGCCATTGCCATAGTCTGCGTGGGAACGCCGAGTTCGCCGGACGGATCTCACAATATGAGCTTCATCGCCGAGGTATCCCATCAGATCGCTGAGCTAGTCGGTCCCGCTCGAACCACGACGTTGACAATTGTATTTCGCTCCACGGTGCGGCCCGGCACGATCGAAGAACTGGTGCTCCCGATCTTCGAGGACGCACTGACAGACAGGATGGATCTGGTCGAGCTTGTCTACAACCCCGAATTTATGCGCGAATCCGTAGCGATCGAAGACTTCTTCCATCCACCTAAGATCGTGATCGGGACGAAGGATGGGAAGCGGTGCACGGCTCTTGACGAATTGAATGCAAGAATCGAGGCGCCTGTCTTCTACACGACCTATCGTGCGGCAGAGATGACGAAATTCGTCGATAACACGTTTCACGCGCTAAAGATTGCGTTCGCTAACGAGGTTGGTCGCGTTTGCGACAAGCTCGGTATCAGCGCAGCCACCGTTCACAAGATATTCATCTCCGACACGAAGCTGAACATCTCGCCCTACTACTTGAGGCCAGGCGGCGCATTCGGTGGCTCATGCCTGCCAAAGGATGTTCGCGCGCTCCAATACATCGCAAGCGACGTAGGAGCGCACACTCACGTTGTTGATGCGCTTCTGAGATCGAACGATGCGCATAAGAATTTCCTGTTTGAGAACTGCGTGAAAGCAGTCCCGGCGGGCGGGCACGTTCTTATGTTGGGGCTCGCCTTCAAGGAGGACAGCGACGATCTTCGCGAGAGTCCCAATATCGACCTGGCTCGCAAATTCCTTCAGTCCCACATCGACCTTTCGATCTACGATCCCCACGTCGAACCTTCAAAATTGTTGGGCCAGAACCTTGGCTATGCGTTCTCAAATTTGCCCGCACTCCGCAAGCTGCTGATCCCAAAGTCGGTCGCCGAGACGGAGCTGTTCGATCTTGTCATCGATACCAGAGGGTGGGCGAAGAAAATGTCGTTGCGCTCCGCACGGGTGATCGATGTTAACACGCTTTCGTGACGATTGTGGCGCAGACCACCTTGATCAAGCCGGTGTAGCGAAACCATCCATACCGGTTGGCGTCGAGGGCGAGCTCTGCGAATTGGCCGGCTCGGATGCCACTTCTGCAGAATTGCCCGCGGCTTCCAAATCGGGCAACAATGGTCCGGTTGGCCGCCGGGTGCTTATCGTCGTCGAAAATCTTCCAGTGCCGTTTGATCGCCGAGTGTGGTCGGAGGCAACCACTTTGTCCCGGCATGGCTATGAAGTGTCTGTAATCTGTCCGAAGGGACCGGGCGCAACGGCCTCTTTTGAGATGATTGAGGGTATCGCCGTCTATCGCCACTGGTTGCCGGGCGAAGGGCATGGCGTGTTAAGCTATGTCGCCGAGTACGGCGCGGCACTGTTTTGGGAGTTCGTGCTGAGTCTAAGAGTTCTCGCAACCCGCGGTTTCGATGTCGTCCACGCCTGCAATCCGCCAGATCTCATTTTCTTAGTTGGAGCATTTCACAAGTTTCTATTTGGAAAGTCTTTTATCTACGATCAGCACGACATCAACCCGGAGTTCTACGAGGCAAAATTCGGACGACGTGGTTTTCTCTGGCAGGCGTTGGTTCTGCTTGAGCGCCTTACATTCGCACTGTCTGACATATCGATAGCGCCAAACCGATCATTCTGTGCCATCGCCATCGAACGAGGAAGAATGCAGCCAGATCGCGTGTTCGTTGTCCGCTCTGGTCCCAACCTTTCGCGCGTCCGCTCTCTTCCACCAGACCCGGCCTTGAAGAAGGGACGGAAATTCCTCGCCGCATATGTGGGTGTTATTGCGAAGCCGGAGGGTATCGATCTGTTGCTAGAAGCGGTCAAGCACATCGTAACGAAACGACACCGCGACGATGTCCAGTTCGTCGTTGTCGGAAGCGGCCCGGAACTGGAGGAAGTCAAGAAACTTGCAACGACGTTTCAACTGGACGAATTCGTCACGTTCACTGGCCGTGTCGATGATGCCACGCTGTTCACAATACTCTCGACGGCAGATGTGTGCGTGGATCCGGACCGCCCCAACCCGATGAACGATAAATCAACGATGAACAAGATCATGGAGTACATGGCCTTGGGCAAACCCATCGTCCAATTTGACCTCAGCGAAGGGCGCGTTTCGGCTGGCGCGGCATCTCTATATGTACAGAATTCGGATACGGCGGAGTTCGGCGACAAGATACTGGAGCTTCTGGATGATCCGGTGCGGCGTGATCATATGGGCGAATTCGGCCGGAAAAGAGTCTACAGCGAACTCGCTTGGGACCACGAGGAGGCGAACCTTCTAGGTGCTTATGAAAAGCTGTTCAGCCTAAGACGGTCACTAAGCCGACCAGCGAGGTGCTGCCGCACCTAAATAGAGGCGACGCGATAGCCCCGCGCCGATGCAGCGGTTCCCGATCGAGCATGTCGGGCTATCATCTGACGGTTCCCGACACACACACTATCAAAGATAAAATCGTTTTCATCAGCCGACGCAGCTCTGGCGACACATTTCGCTCCCGAAGCCAATCGAAGGATAGCGGTATGATCACTGGTGGCACACGAGCGCCTTGAAAAGATCCTTGTAGCCCTCGACCATGCGTTCGGCCGCGAAGTTCGCTCTAACAAACCTCGAGGCTGCTGCTCCAAACGCCTCCCGCTTGGCCGGATCGAACAATTTCTCAAGAAAACACACGAGCCCGTCAGTATCTTCGACCGGAAACAAGAATCCTGTCTCGCCGTGACGCACAATCTCGGCAGCCCCCCCAACGTTGCTGATCACGACAGGGATGCCGATTGCCATCATCTCCAAAGGCGCCAGAGGCAGCGTCTCACCGAGACTGCAAAGGACACCAACGTCTATAGCGCTGACATATGGCCGCACATCTTCCTGCAGCCCGGCGAAGGCAACATGCTCCAGCAGTCCACATGACCTTGCGTATTCCTCAACGTCACACTGTGTGGCACCTTCTCCCACAAGAAGGGCCTTCGCTGGAAATCCGCGGCTGCGCAGGATCCGTATGGCGTCAATCAGCTGGCGATGATTCTTCTCCGGACGAAATCTCGCGCACATGCCGATGACGTAGTCGAGGGGGCCGAACCCCATAGCGGTTCGGATCCGATCTCTCCATTGCTCCGCTGAGCGAGGCGAAAACCGCGACAGGTCAATGCCGTTATGAATAACCGTCGCATGATCGGAGCGGTAGCCGCGCTGTTCCCAAAGTCTCCGTTGATTCTGCGAGACGTAGATCAGAGCGTCCGCCCGAGCGAAAAGCGGCTTATAGACTGTATTCAGTACATGATCTTTGATACTGAAGAGATATGACGAATGGAACACCGATACGAGTTTGGCCTTTGATGATGCCAATCGAAGCGAGACAACACCGAACAGTAGCGGCCGCTGGTTCACCGTTACAACAATATCCGGACGCTGTGCGCGAATTAGCCGCGACATCTTCCTTATCGTGCCTATACTGTAGAGCTTGTTGCCATCGCAAAATTCGATGGATGACACGTTTGATCCGAGCGCGGTCCCCGGCAAGGCGGTAAGACTCACGATTGTGCACAGATCACCTTTCGACGCTAGAGTATTCGCCAGCTGAAACGTATGGTTTTCCGCGCCGCCCGGTGGCGGAACGTTCAGCACGAACATAATGCGCATGTCTGAACTCTTTTCTGGTCTGTGCGAGCGAGCTCGTCCAACAATTCGAGCGCTTCAAGGTCAACACGTTGCAGGCAACAGCCCCAGGACTCCTTGTCCAAATGAGTATTGAGACCGCAGGTGCTGAAATCGAAGGAATTGATCATCGCTGCTTGCAATTTCCCCAAACACGCACTGCTACACTGTTACAAGACTGCGGCCCCTCGCTGGAACAGGAGGGCCTGTGCGGCCGCGTGGACGCCGCTCACGTTGGCTTCAAACGACATTCGTGCCTCTAAGTGGCAGCCCACACCGATGCGAGGCAAGGCGAAAGGATTAAGATTGACGTCGCCCAAGTGTCCTTTCCGTGTTGTCACCGCCGTTGAAAAGCCGGCTTGCTCGGCAAGGCGATATTCGCGGGGCCCGCATGCGCCGGCGCCGCCATAGGGATAGGCCAGATGCCGAACCGGAAATTCGAGCAGAGTCTCTAGGTACTTGCGATTGTCTTCCAGTTCGGCCCGTGCGAAGGACGGGTCGAGTGTTGAGAGTGCCGCGTGCGATGTAGTATGCGCCCCAATTGACGCCAGGGGATGGCGAGACAGGGCTTGCAGCTCTCGCTCGTTCAGAAAATACGCATCATTCAATGCCGGCAGCGAAATCCCGTACCTATGGAAGGTATGTTCGAGCAATGCGGCACGGCGATAGTCCTTGTGAACCCACTGGATTGCCGCGTTCAATCCTGCTCTCTTGCTGCGAAAGTCCGAGCAAGCAAACTTGGCATCCATCGGATCGATTGTGACCTGATTCTCTCGGCGAAATACTTCGCGCAACCCGATCCACCATGATTTCATATTGCGAGTTAGAGCGGCCGTCGGTACGTAGACCAAAAATGGCGCGTTGTTCTGCTCGAGGAGCGGAAGCGCCGCAGAACGGAGGTCTCTATATCCGTCATCAAACGTTATCACGGCGTACCTTGGCGCATTCGGTTTGTTTCGGGACAGCGCCTCCAAACATTCGTCAAGGCTCACGATTTTCCATTCATGCCGTTGGAGCCACTCGAGCGAATACTTGAAGAGATCAACCGACGTGCCCGTCATCAGTTCACGTCGGAAATCCCGCTGTATTTCATGGAACATCACAATGACCGCTCGTCCGGCGAACAGTCGCCGGAATACCGGCATGAGTCCTGTGCAATTGATGCCGTACAAGATGCCGTCTCTTACGAGTTGCCTCATTTTTGCCTCTGGCTCAGTGTGCACGGCATTCGCTAGTTCCATCACAGCCGCACGAAAAGTAGCAGCGAATAGCGGAGCGCCCCGGTCTCAGGATGAATACGGGGGCAGGCGTTGTCATGATTGGCACCGCTTCATGAGAAACTCGGGTTGCGCTCAGAGGCTAGTGCCATCAAACGTGAGGGGGAGGGTACTTGCTTTCTGCCAATCTGCCGCGAGATGCGCTCGGCCGTGTATTGAGATCCGTATACGAAGCGCATCACCGGCCCGAATTTATAGGCGCTTGCTAGCCCGGTAAAATAGAGGCCTGGGATTGAGGACTCGAAACTGGAAGATAAGACGGGCACCTGTTCAACGCAGGGCAGATCCCGCAGCAACGGTTCGCTGAGGAACGGCAGCGAACGTACGGCAAATCGATAGCCTGCCGCGGCAATGATGTGGTCACTGACGAGATCACGTGACCTCCCATCCGGTCCGGTGACGTGGAGAACCGCCTTCCCACCTCTCGCCGTCACCCCTTGCAGGGATTGGCCCAACAAGATCGGCATGCGGCCGACCACTCGCTGCCGAAGCCACCACGCGCCGGACGGGCGCAGTACCGGGCCACGCCCCGCGCCACCCTGCACCATATCGAGGCGCGTTCGTTGAGATAGGTGGTAAAAGATCATCGGAGCATTTGAGCAGAACCAGGTTTTGAGCCCGGTTCCCAGTGGCGAAGCTGGCCGGCGCGTACGGTCCCAAACTCGTCGCTGCTCACGTGAAGGAGCCTCCCAAGCGATCGACGACCCACGTACGAACAGGTACGCCCTTGCCTCGGTCTCGTTCAGCAGAGCCGCAGTCTCGAGCGCCGACTGTCCGGCGCCGACGACGACGACGTCGCGGCCCTTCAACAGACTGAGGTCGTGATGCGCACTGCTGTGTGATCGCAACTCCCGGGTTAACTGCGCCAGTTTCTGTGGAATATGGTCGGCGTGAGACAAGCCCGTTGCGATCACGACACTGCGGACCCTGATGCGTTCCCCATTCGGAAGCCTAAGTTCAAACCCGTCCGGGCTTCCGTCGAGCGCTGTAACCATGACATCTTCAACCATGGGGACCAGACGCTGTTGAAATGACAGTGCATATGCGGTGAACGTGTCGAGCGGAATTGGAGCAGTTCCGCAAGGCAGCCCCTGCCTCCGCGCAGAACTTTTGTACGGTATAGCGCCCAGCGGGATCGGCAAGATTTGAGGCGGCGGCTTCAGACTTCAGAAACATGCCCATCGGCATTTGCGCGAGCCACCGATGCATGGGCGTACCAAATATTCGAAACGGCACGCCTGCGGACCGCAAATGCGCGGCGGCGGAGAGGCCGAAGGGCCCGGCACCGACGATAACTACCGGCAGATCCGACAGACCGGCCATGCTGACCCCAATCAATGATCTCCTGACGCGGCAAGCACCCTCGGGACAATGCGTAGCGCCTGGGCAATACGCACGTGTCCTACCGTAAAACTCGCCCCGGGATGCGAACCCTTTCGGATTACCTCCATCCGCTTCTCACCATTTGCGGCGGTTTAGCACCGGTTGCCGGCCTTTGACCCACGTTGCCGACGCAACTACTATGATCTATCTTGAGCTCTGATCGGGAGACATCGTGCGAGGCAATCCGGATTTCTTCGTCGATCTCAAGCCGGGGGGTCATCGCAGCCAATCATGAACGCACGGGCAACTTCTTGCTCGATTTAGTATCAGATTACTTTCGTGCGACATTAGATGGAGCCGACTATCGCAATTTCTCAACATGCTCCAGAAGGGGGCGATCTGTAATGGAAACGGCTAGGCTTCTATCGATACTCCGGGACCGGAACGTCAAACTATGGGTCGAAGGGGCCCACCTTAAATGCAGCGCACCCGCTGGCGCGCTTGACGCAGAGTTGCGCGCGACACTGGCCGATCGAAAGGAAGAGGTGCTCGCCTGCTTGCGGCAGGCGGAGACGCTGAAGAGCGGTCCGGCCGTTCTCCTGCCCATCGAGCGAGAGGATGGGACAACAGCGCTCCTGGCTACAATTTGTAAGGAAGTGCCGTTGCCGATAATCCCTGACCGGAGTGAGCGTATGAGCCGTTTCATTCAGGAACTCCGGAATTGCGGCTATAACCTTGCAAGCTGTGCCGAACGTCTTGAGGTATTCCCTCGCCTCGGGGTGAATTTCTGGCAAAAAATGCGAATATCTTGGACTCCTCGGAAGGAAGATCCAATCGATAATCTCATTACGCTCTTCATCGATGGCCAAAAGGTGAGCGCGGACATCATTGCGAAGCAGATCTCGCCGTTCTTTGTTGATGCGGCTCTCGAAATGAGATTGGTTGAAAGAAAGGGCGACTTGTTGCAATCGAGCTTCTGTTTGTTTCCATGCTATGGGAAATATTTGGTCACGGATCACGCAGAGAAGAATACCGCAATCAATCAAGTCATGTGGCTGTGGGGAGAGAGCTATCTGCTCGGCGGCTTTGTCAAGAGGATCTCCCGCAGGCGCGCCATCGATCTAGGAACGGGCTCCGGCGTGCATGCTATTCTGGCAAGCGACCACTGTGCCAGAGTTGTGGGCGCAGACGTCAGCCCGCGCGCCATCGCATTTTCCAACTTCAACGCAGCGCTAAACGAAAAGAGTAACATCGATTTTGTTATGAGCGATCTCTTCGATTCGATCGAGGGGACATGTGATCTGCTGGTATCTAATGTTCCTTACGCACCGGACACTGCCGCCAAGGCGAGCGACAATTTTTGGAGCGGTGGAATAGATGGTACTGAGCTTCTGCGGAGGGTAGTCGAGGCTCTCCCCACAAGGCTGGACCCGGACGGAACAGCCCACATCAATTCTCTGTTTCCGAATCCTCCAGGAACGAAGATCAAGGATCACTTTGATGCCTGGCTTGGAGGCAATCTCACGGAGTGGGACGTCTTGGATCACACTTGGCCTGTTCCGCAATATCAAGATCTGCTCTCCGACCAGCCATTCCATGGTGATATGAGCGCGTGGCGTTTCGGCGTGGTGAGCATGCGTCGATCTCGGAATGGCCAGGGTTGGTGGAAGGAAGTCGCGGGCAGTAGCCTGTTCTTCCGAAAGGACGGAAGTTGCAGCGTCATCGCTGATCACGATGCTGCCTAAATTGATCTCGCAGCGCGTACGTACGGTGCCGTCAGGCTGTGTCCGCTTATCAACTGCAAGATCAACGATCGTCCCTTGCGGTGAGGCGGGCGCCGCGGGGGGCAGGTATTTCAGCGACGAGTGAGGCCGCCGGATCTTTCGGCGAACCAACTGGCGATCTTGGCGCGGGCATCATCCAGATCCAAGAACGGGGTCTCGTCGAGTAGTTCATCGCGCATCCGGCCGTGGAAACACTCGCGGACCTGCCGCCTTGCACCTGAACGAAAGCGATCGTCGCCGCTACACGTGGGTTCAGGATATGTCGCTTTCTTGCGACGGCCAAGGCCGAGCTCGTTGTAGACCGCGCCGTTCGTGGGATCGACGGCGAACGCGTACCGCTAACTTGCCTCCGCCTGGTCCGGAGCCGCCGTACAGACAAACCGCGGTGCCGCCGTCGCTGTGCTTCAGCTGTTATTGCCTCGTTATGCGGAACGATCCCGCGATCGATCCTCATTCAACGCTTTCGCCGCCATCCACCGGCGAGATGTCGATACTTGTCACCAAGCCACTGCAGTTATTTTCAAGCGTCGGAAATGCACCGTCATAGTTTCCGGGGCTGCCGAGCGATAGATTCCTTGCTTCCAATAGGTTGCAGCGCCGGTCCCAATTGAACCGTGATAGTCGACGATCTGAACGCCGTCGCGCCAGACCCTGAGAAATCCATTGCCGTTGTTGTCGAATTTGACCTGGATGTTCATCGAATAGTAGCGGCCACGCTGAATTGGGTTCGGGTCGGTGTAGAGGTACACCTCTTTGCCGGTCCCGATGTCGATCGCCATGTGGTCGCCGTTCACCAACTCGACCGCAAACGGAGGAGAGTAGCCGGCACTTTCTTCGTGCATCTGACCGAGGACTATCCATTTTGCAGTATTGGTAGCTCCCGGTTCGATCATGAAGTCGTAGGAGACATTTATATGAGTTCCAGCCGGATAGAGGGTATCGCCCCCGGTTTCGCTTCGCTCGGCTGAAGTCGGATCGCTATATCCGGGGGAACTCCAATGATCTCCCGAACGTAATTCGAACCGAAGCGTATCAGTATCAGATTCCTGCAGGCTCCAGCTTTGATTGGCGTTTTGCACTACGTAGACGCTATCACCAATATGGACGGTGGAACCATTAGCAGGAAAAAGCATGCGTGTGATCTTGGCTGGTAGCTCGTTCGGTTGATGGGGTGAGATTGCTTTGCCGTCAGCGGCGATCGCAAACGTCATCGTCATCGGATTTAGACCATCAATGAGGAGCATCAGCAGGCCACACATAAAACGTGGCGAGATGCGCAATCTCCGCACTATCGACCAAAGGAGGCGACCGTGTTTCTTTTCCGGAGATATCCTCATTTCAGGATTTGCCATGGTATCAATCAGCGATCGCATTTCCACGCGGTAATCAAGATCAGACTTGGGCAGGTCGGCAGCTGTAAGCTAACAGTACCTCACGTGATGCAGCTGATTCACTACTCCTTGCGAGGTACTCTTTCGAGCACGCGAATTGCGCCTGGCGTGCTATACTTTGGCTCAATCAGTTTTGAACCGCTCTGAGCTTCAATGTCCGCGTATGAAATTGGCGTCATCGCAATCGGGCGCAACGAAGGGCAGCGCCTGATTGATTGTCTTGCGTCGGTGAAGTCTGCAACGAATAACATTGTCTATGTTGATTCGGGTTCTACCGACGGTAGTATCGCGGCCGCTGAGAAAATGGGAGCTCTTGTAGTGAAGCTGGACTTGACTCAGCCCTTCACCGCGGCGCGCGCAAGGAATGACGGCTTCGCCGCCCTTAAGGCAGTCAAGCCGGATATTCGCTTTGTTCAGTTCATCGATGGCGATTGCATCCTGGCGGGAGGTTGGATCGGCAGGGCGCTCGCGTTTATGGAAAAACGAAGCGACGTGGCGGCCGTTTGCGGCCGATTGCGAGAACGCTATCCGGCCGCATCTGTCTACAATCAACTCCTTGATCTAGAGTGGGAGACGCCCGTTGGCGAAGCTATGTCCTGTGGTGGAATTGCACTATTGCGGGTCCAAGCCTTCGAGGAAGTGGGGGGATTCCGCCCGCGTCTTATCGCCGGCGAAGAGCCGGAACTGTGCGCACGATTGCAAGAGATTGGTTGGAAGATCTGGCGCCTCGATGAGGAGATGGCTCAACATGATGCTGCGATAAGCCGCTTCGGCCAATGGTGGCTGCGTTCCGTCAGGGGTGGGCACGCCCACGCCGAAGTCTGGCGAATCCATAGAGATTCCTCCCGGATTTGGGGAGCGCGCGACACAGCTAGTACTGTCTTCTGGGGTGGACTTGCTCCTGCTATCATCGGCTTAGGTACTATCCTTCATCCGCTTGCGCTTTGCGGCGCCATAATTTACCCCCTTCAAGTCTGTCGGATCGCGATCCGCCGAGGAGCTAACTCTTCGAACTCGTGGCTGTATGCGGTCTTTATGGGAATTAGCAAGTTTGCGCACATGCAGGGCATGCTGCAATTTTATTGGCGTCGCTGGCGAGGAACAGCAAGTCAATTGATCGAATACAAGTGACGTCGGCTCGATCCCAACACAATGAGACGTTGTGCGGCATCGGCGCATCGGTAGCAGGGGCGATTGGATTTTGGGTGAAGATACTTAACGTCGCTGGGTGACCTACATTGTCCCTCGATCTGACGCCTGCGACCTTCGGCAGCTGAATTGTGTTTTGGTCGCATGCTTCGAATACATGGGACTTCTCTGGGATTCGATGCCCGAAAACTGGAGCATTGACTGTGGTCGGACGACAGAAGCTGCCGGATCAAGATTTCGGAAAATAGGTCGCTTTGCCTGTCGTTGGTCGCACATCGGGGCACCGTGAGAGGGCTAGTCCATTCTCAGGACGGCGAGGTAGCGTGGCGGACGTTTTGCGCCGGATAGGTTGTTGATCATCGTTTTGAACCCGGCCTTGGTCGCTTGTTCTGACAGTTCTTTGGGCGATATGCGGACTACGTATTGTGTTGGTCTTCTCTGGTTTTCCGGTAGTCGCCAATCGTCCGTGAGGTATCGGTTCTTGGGCATTTGGTCGAATGCTCGGTCGATCATGTCGAAAATGACATGTCCATTACTGGCCAATCTGTCGCGACATGATGTGAGATATTTGGACATGTCGATTGGCGCATAGTAGATGGAGTTGAGGGCCATTAGGACGCTGATGTTGTTCCCGGAAGGGATAAAGCCGTCGGCAACCCGAAACGTGATCGACTGCCGTGCTAGCTCAGCGAGCTGCGTGGCGGCCGATATGGCCGAAGAGCTTCTGTCGGTGCCGGTCAGATGGCGATAGCCGTGCTGTGCAAGCCAGATGAGGTTTGCACCGCATCCGCACCCGACCTCGAATATCAGTTCGTCCTTTGGGACATGCTTAACGATCCAATCCATTGTCGAAATGACTTCGCCTCGTCTGCGTCGGTCTTGAATGGAACCATAATGCCAAGGGTCCGCATCGGTCGATTTAATGATGGATCCGACTTTGTCCATCGGTAGATCGAGTTCATGATAGAGTGACCAGCCGATGGACCACCGTATCTTTGCCAACCGCGTAGTGATGATGTAACGTAACATCAGTGCTTCTACCACTTGCCGACCTGTTCGCCTTTGAGCTCGCGCAGCACTCCCATCAACCAGTGATGGTTCGGCTGCGATACGGCGGAAAATGGACCTGAACCGGCGCAAATCATGGTACTCACGCTGAGCCTTGACGCGAAGATAAAAGTGATCCGCGGAATTGGCTAATCAGCGCGGCATGACGCCACATCAAGCGCTGTTTGAAGGAATAGCGGATTGGGACACGAACCAGGACACGTCGGCCCAATCTCATTGATCTCGCTACTTTTTTGCCGCCTGCGAACCCCGGCGCAATGGCTTTGTCGCTTATATCGTGCTCGGATGCCGCAACACATGTGGCGGCCGCAGTCGCCGGCTGATCGCTGTGATTTGAATCCGGCGGCGCGGCCAGCAGTCCGGGCAGAAACCGCGTCTTGTGATTCTCTGGTCGGCGATGGGCGCCGATGACTCTCTCCCCGACGATGTGATCACCCTCAAGGCGGTGCTGCCCGCCGAGCGAGCGGCCCGCTTGCCTGCGGAAGCGGAAGCTCAGGCACGAACACTGCTGATCGAGAAGCTCAAGCTCACGATCAAGAAGCTGCGGCACGAGCAGTTCGGACAGTCCTCTGAGCAGGCATTGCTGGTCGAGCTACAGCTCGCCGACCCGGAGGAGAACGCGGCGCAAGCCGAGCCCACGGCGCAGATGGCAGCCGGGAAGATTGCGGTGCCATCGTTCGAGCGCCGCAGGCCGGCGCGCCGGCCGCTGCCCGAGCATTTGCCGCGGGAACGCCTTGTCTATCCGGTCCCTGCGATCTGCCCCTACTGCGGCGATAGCCGGTTGCGCAAGATCGGCGAGGACGTAACCGAGACGCTGGAGCTCGTTCCGCGCCAGTGGAAGGTGACCCAGCAGTGCGCGAGAAGCTGGTCTGCCGGGCCTGCGACGCCATTACCCAGCCGCCGGCTCGCACCCGAGGCGCGAGGGATGCAGGGCCCAGGCTGCTGGCCCATGTCCTGCTTGCCAAGTACGGCCTGCACCTGCCGCTCCATCGGCAGGGCGAAGTCTACCAGCGCGACGGAATCGACCTTGATGTCTCGACGCTGCAGATTGGGTGGGAGGCTCCGCCGAAACCCGATGCCGCTGGTTGACGCGATCCGGAGCCAGGTCTTTGCGGCCGAACGCATCCACGCCGCCGATGCCGGCTGCGGCGGACCTTGTCCACCCAGCGCCGCAGCACCGAGTCGCGCAGACGGAGCTCCTTGGCCATCGATCCGATCGATACCACCAGTTCAACGGCTTGGCGCTTGTAATCCTCTGTGAACGATCGACGTTGACCTTCTGCCATTCGACCCCTCCGGGTCTCTGAGCCTACGACAGGTGCCCACTCATCGGAGGAGGCTCAATACTTCGCGGCAAAGCAGTTCGAAGGCCGTGGGATGGGAGGCGCCAACGGGCCCCGGTATCCGGCCGGCCCGATGACAAACTCCTCGATAACTATCAACTACCTTTGCCGCACAACGGGGTGATGGGCTTGGCTGCGCTCTACCTATGCTACGCAGCTTCCGCCGCGCCAGCCCCGCGCGTGCGCGTTCGGTCCCGGGTGATTGGCAAGCAGCGCTTCGATGGGAGCGCGGTAGCCGAGGCATTTGAGGCGGGTCCGATTGTAATCGGCGACGAACCGACTGAGGAAGGCATTGCGATCGGCCTGGCAGGCAAAGAACCGGTGGGCGTTGCCGCGCTTTGGTTCGCGGCCGATAGCTTCGGCGATGCGGCGGTTGAAGCGTTCGACGAGGCCGTTGGTTTGCGGCCGGTAGGGCTGGTCAGGCGATGCTCGATCCTGTGGCTTGCACAGATGACGTCGAACGGATGCCGGCCGGAAGGTCGATCGTGCGGTTTGGCTTTCATATCGACGGCGAAGCGGTCGGTAAACTCGCTGCCATTGTCGGTCAGGATGGTATGAACCGGATAGGGGAAGTGAGCCAGGAAAGCTTGAGGAAGCTGGCCGAGGTGTTGGCGTCGCGTCTGGAATGGACCTCCACATAGGCATATCGCGTGGCACGGTCGATCGCGACATAGACATAGCTCTTGCGCCGCTCCAGGGCGGGCACATGATTGAGGTCGATATGGATGAAGCCGACGGCCGTCTGCTCAAAGATGCCCGCTTTAAGTCTTTCAGCTTTCGATCTTTGGCTGATGCCGTAGCGTTGCAGACAGCTATGGATGGCGCTACGCGACAGGTCGGTCGGATACAGCGCTGCATCACCTCGACGATGTCGTCCAAGGGCAAATGCAGTGATGTCCGCAGCTGGCAAACAAGCGTCTCTTCTGTGGCCGTCAGACTGGTCGACAACTTCTTGGGCCGGTGCGAGCGGTCCTCAACCGTGGTCCGGCCGCGCCAGCGGCGAATAGTTGTCTCGCCGACACCGAGTTCCCTCGAAAGCTCTGCGACCGACTTCCTACTGCGCTGGATGTAAGCCCGCGTCTTCGGCGTCGTGGCCGCCTTGGCGTGCAGGTTCAGCTCCATGACCCAAGGCGCTCCCTGACGTGATGGATGCCACGTTCTACACCGATTCCATCAACCCAATCATCCGGGACCAAACACGCGCGCAGAGGGCAAGGATCAGGCGAGTGTGGAGCGTCGAAGACGCCGATATCGATCGGCGTCACGCTGACGATGGCTCGGCACTCGCGCGCAGCCAGCGGCATCCTGTCCAATCGCTTCCACGACCTCGGCGATCCGCAGCTAGGCACCACGCTGCCGTGTCGGGCGTCGGCGATCCTCATCTTCTAAGCCGAAGGAACGGGACAAGAAAGCTTGAAATAGCTGCGCGATCCTCGCTTTTAAAAAGGAGTCGCCACGCCAATCCGGCATACAGAGCAAAGGATATCGCCGCCTGAAGGATGGTAGTGGGGAGCGTCCGATCGTCGAACGGCCACATCACCAGATAGGAAAGCCCTGACGTCGTGACGGCCAATGCTGTTGTCGTTGCGACGGAGATGCCGACGATTCTGATACGGAACATGGTACGCACAATGGTATAGCGAACGAGATCAATTGCAACGAGGGTGGTAAAGCTTGCTAGCGCGGCACCCAGTTGTCCGTAGCGCGGAATCAGGATCGAGCACATCAGCAGAGAAAATAGAAGTCCGCATCCTAAAAGGATGGTCTCCCGGACATGCCAACCTGTCATGGAAAGCGCAAATCCACTGTAACCAAATATGGTCTGTAGAAATATTCTAGAAGCGACAAGCGCGACAACAAGGAAGTCCACCACAAAGGACGGTCCCAAGACCAGATCGATGCGGGTTCCCCAGAAAAGAACAGCGGCAAAGATTGGCGCGGATAAGAGGGCAGTGCGACGGGCATTGTCCGCTAGCAGCGTCTCCATCGCTAGGACTCTGTTGTTTTGAAAAGACAACGCAACACGAGGGCCCAAGGTCTGTCCGAGCGCCTCTCCTAAAAGCCCGATGAGTTGTGCGACCATGAGGATAGCAGCGTATTGGCCGACGTCTTTCGACGTTGCAAAATGGCCAAGAAAAAGCGAATCAGCACTCCGGATCCAGGCGGCAAAAACCACCGAAGCTCCAATGCTCGGCGAATAAATAAATACAGACCGAATGTCCGCCCAATTCTTGGGATGAGGGGAAGTACTGAGGGCCATGTTCCTTCGGGCGAGCAAGGCTAGCACCGCCCAGGAGATGACATATGACGCGCATGTCGCGACGACAACGGCCCACAACCGAAATCCAAGGACAAACAGCAGGCCCATTATCGTCACTCGGATGGTGGGCTGCACCACGAAGTTTGCCAGGATGGAAGGCGTGGGATTCAAGATTCCCCGATAGGCCCCGCCCAACACAGCAATATCAGTTGCAAAAGGGAGTGCTATTAGGGTGACGAGAAGGACATTCGCGAAATCCGGATAACGGTAGATCGACTGCTCGATATAGTTGCCTAACCCGGTGGCCACCAGGACCGGAGGCATGATCGCGAGGCCGAAGGTCACAAAGCGGAAGAATGTCAGTTGTCCAAGTCGGCTGGAAAGCTGTTCCCGTGCGGAACCGAGATGGCGTTGAAGCGCAATGTCCAACCCGAGGGGGGTAACAACGCTGCAGCTATCCAGGACACTACGAGCGACGTTGAACATTCCGTACTGAGTTGCCCCAATTACTCGCGCGATCAGGATGCCTGCGACGAAGCTTACGACTTTCGCATAGGTCATTGCGGCGGCGTTGAATGGTACTCCTTTCAGAGAGTAGTGGGGCGTATCTTTTATGGTCGGGCTAGAGTCCATAGTCAAAATACCCCTTCATTTTTGCAGATCGCTCCGCATCGCATCAAACCGCGGAAACTTGACCAGCTTGCTCGGCGCTGGCTCATTGGCGCAACCACTCCAGAAGTTTTCGCCGTGCCGCGCCATTAGTTGCGACGGATCGAGCCCATTTGGGTGCGCAATTGCCGATACATTCGTTCCTGAAACCAACGTCTCTCCAACGATGCTGGCCTTCTCCTCATCCGACCAGGACCTGCACCTGCGCGCCGGATTGCTCGACAGTTGCACAGGGAGCGCCGCGAGAACTTCGAAGCTTCTGCTATCAGACATACGTTCGCTCACAGGAAACCGCGAGGAGATCATCTGCTATTCGAGCACGCCGCGCTATGTGGAGACCCCTTACGTGCTTACGTCAGGCATTGACTCGTGAACTCGGAGGACGCCCGAAGACAACAGCTCGGTCAATTTCCACTCGGTTTCCGTCGCACCAGTTGCTGGCTCTCGCCGGTATTGAATTAATAAACAAACTTCCAATCAAACCGCTCAAATCTCACGCGCAAAAACGTCTGTAAAAAAAATCTCCCTTGTCTTGAATTCAGGAGGGACACTCAAGTGTACCCATGAAGGGGCATACACCCCAAATTTAAGGTAAGGAGCCAATAGATTGTTGTAACAATTCGCGCCGTGCCTCTGGAAAACTACATTACCGTCCTTTTCGACCTCTATCATCCCATCCTTATCGAGCGACCACTTGGTACGAAAAATCCAATTGGTCCACTTTCCGCGTTCAAATGGCTGCGACCATGGGGCATCATGACGGATGTCCCCTTTTCGATCCAGCCAGGTTGGAACCTGCCCCCAAGCTGTCCGGAGAACCCAGGTATCATTCAGTAAGCTCAACTCGAGTGGGGGAGCGAGCCCCCATTCGCCTTTCCAATTGTCCGGAACGTTGTGCATCTGCATCACTACGACCTGATTGCTATCGGGCTGCCAACCCAGCGGCACGAAGATCTTAAATCCATATTCATACAGTCGGTGAAACTCTGTCGCCTGCAATCGGAATTCGGATCGATGAGCGCCCTTAACGAGGGGCTGATAGAAATTTATCTCGAATCTCACGGCGCTTTTAGAACTCCACTTGGGCGCGTCAACAACTACTGCAGACCCGTTACAGCAAACTTGCTTTGCCAAGCTATTCCATCGTGAAAAATCGCGGGTTGCAAATTCATCGTACATGGGGATGCGCCCCATCATGAAAATGCTCGAAAACAAGAAAACGGCCTCAGCCGCACATGCAGCTAGCACGCAAAGGACTACGCCTGCGGTTGCCAACTTGACAAAGGAAATCTTATGCAAGCCATACCTCAAGTTCCTGTGACCTGACGCTTGATCCACGGCATTTCTCTGCTGAAAGTTTCGCTACACACTATTGTGCAACGGTTTCATCGTGCACGACGTCGCGACCTTCGAACTATCGGAAAAATCGACAAACCAACCATTCTCATCAAGTATCTGGCGCAACATGCGTCTTCAGGACAAAGGCCGCAGCACCTGGGCAAAACCGCGCTGTAGAAGCTCTACAATAGCGTGGTCACACGCCCATGCCCTACTGTAAACTTCGCCCCGGATGCGAACCTTTTTGGACTACCCCCTCGACCGCTTGGACAGTCAATGGCGAACTCCATGCCGCACTGCGGACGGCTGCTTGCCGAGCTTTTTTCCCGCGCTTTCCAAGCTTGGGACGCCCTGTTGTCCTGGGGTCGTCGTGGCGGCATTTCGTGGATCCAGCCGTCCAAAGAACGAGCTCCAGGCCGAAGCGAGAGCGGAGAGCTGCCCGTTCCCCCATCCAGCCGCAGGGGGTCTGACGAACAACCTGTTGCCGGGAGAGATCACTCCAGCAATAAGCAAGGACTGGACGTTCGATACAGAATTTTCTAAGCGCAAACCTGCTAGGGACGGAAGGGTTTTAGGAGCCAGCCCCAAGGTATGGAATGAAGAGCCTCAGCTTCTTTTTTTTGAAGATTCGTGGCAATCGTTCGTATGATCCGCTTGGCACCGCGTAGCCTGGATTCGATGCGGCGCTCTGGACTGTCTCTGCCTATCGCGATCCACTTCATGGCATGCTCACTGTTAGACAGATGGGACTTATGTCCACCGGGATGAGCCAGGAAGTCGTAGCCGCGTTCTCCGCGTGCGATGCTGTCCTCAATAGACAGCACATGGCTGACAAGCCCGGGCTTCAGCCGGGCATCGCTCTCATAGAGAAAGCCGCTTTGGTAGTTAAGGACACAGCCGTCATGCACGAAATTATACAAGACCCCAATTGTTTGGTCCCCAACCAAGGTCCGTGAGATGCGGACGGCCCCCGTGGGGACTCCGCGCGCTATTAGCTCCTCGTGAAACGGGCGAAAGCCCGGATTGGCGAAGGACCCCTTGCGTCCCCATCGCGACCAATGAAAGTCGCTCAGCAAATCGAACGCGGCGAGCGCCTCCGGGGTCGTTTCCATGATCCGGAGTTCAATAGGGCCGCGTTCCGCATACAACCGCATGGCACGGCTCACGGCCTGGCGAGTACTGCGGCCCAATGTGGCGCGATAATTCCTCCCTTGCTGGCGGAATTTGGCGAAATCAACCCACGGTGCCGGACTAGCCTGTTTCACCTCGGTCATGAGACCGGCCCGGTCTGCGGCGCGACAAGCGGCCAACTCAAGATCTGGATCAATTGCTGAGAGTACTAACTGATCCGAATGGTACAAGCGGGACGTCAACGCATCCAGACCTGCCGATATGATGGCATCGGGTTGCTCTGCAAGAATATTATTGTATTCGATGGACAATCGGTCAAAACGAGTATCGCCTGTTTCATTAAGCAGCCAACGCGCCCGCGCATGCGGCCCGAAACTCCACGCTCTGCGGCGGCAAATAATCGCCAGGCCAACAATCTGGCTTGACGACCGAGCGATGAGGACGTGTGGTTGGGAGCCAGCCGGGAGATGCCGTAGCCAAGTGCCGATCCAAAGCCAAGATAAAAAGAATGGGTGAGACACGCGCGCTTCGAGCTCCTGCCAGGAAGTTTCAAGCCACGCCATGCTGTTCAGGGTCTCCAGGCTGACATCGATGACCGTCTCAGGCATGGCTGATTTCTCCTTCAAGGCCAGAGGACTGCAAACGTGCTGCGACGGAAAGACCGAAATGCCCAGCCGCAATGATCGGGGAAGATTCGACGAAGGATCCGGATGGCTGGTCACACATATTTCTGGCGGGACACGCCCTATTGGGCGTCTCGAACCGCCGCTCCGGCGAAATAACGGAACTATATCAGGAATACGATCCATGTGTGGGCCCTTCCTGATTACCCAGGACAGCCTCTCCGGCCCTGGTGCGAGCGGTGCATCACGCTATCTCGCAACCGACCACCATTGCTGCGGCAGGTTATCGATTTGCTGCTCGTTCAGTGCCGTGCTGCGCGATCTCCGCTGTGTCGAGCAGATATCCTTGCTGTCTCCCAGCTTCGAGTCGTCAATTCCAGACTTCTATTTCAGCGACTTCGCGAACAATCAGGGTCCCTTCGCCACAACCGGATTTCAGAACGTGCGAGCGCTTTGTCGTTTCAAATCTAAAGGTCCCAGCCCTTGTTCGATGCCACGGGGCCGACCAATTGCACAATTGGATGCCCGCTTAGGCTAGGAGCGCCTTTCCACAAACTTTGGTGCATAGCCAGGCGACGTGTGCGAATTCACTGACGGAGGCTCTACATCAGCCAGAGCGTCAATCCTTTGCCGCAAATGATCCGCCAGCAGTTCCGCGCCGATCGTCAGGGAGCCACGATGTCCCCCAGGCACCTGGACCACTTCGAGTCGAGAACTGAGATGCCGCCACGCGCGACCTTCGTAGTCGGCTGCGTAAAAGGTCACTGGCACCTCGAGCGGCGCCGGGAGATAGTGCGCCATTGCGATTGAATAAGCGTCCCATAATGCGCGCGGGATCTCATTATAACTGGGATTGGACAAAGCGTTGTATGGCTTGGCTATCGTATTCTGTTCTCTCGTCCGCGCTATGAAGAACCGCTCCAGCCGCGCCATCAGTTCATAGGTCCAGCGCAAAAGATAAGGCGAAACGATCGGCTTCATCAGTCCGATGATCGCTCGCGGCACCGGGCGGGCCACGACGGTCGGCGGGTCGACCATCGCAACCAGATCGACCTTGTGGCCGGCTGCCATCAGCAGGCGGGCTGTTTCTAATGCCACCATCGCGCCGTTGCATTTGCCGCCAAGCAGGAAGGGGCCGCTCGCCTGCCGCTTTAGGATAAGCGGCAGGCGGTCTGCGGCCATTTCCTCGATCGACCGCGGAATCGGTTCCCCGCGAAGACCATGGGGATTGATAGAAATGATCGGGTAATCGGGCCCTAAGAGCTCCACCATCTGCCGCACCGACGTGTGTCCGCTGACGAGGTCTCCATTGAAGAAGTACAGCTGACGCCGATGGTCACCGGCATAGAGCTGGAAGAACGGCTCGGCCGCGCCCGTCTCGGTGGCAACCCTTGGGGCAAGTTGTCGGATGGTCTCCGCCCCGAACAGGATCGCTTCCGGTACAGGGTGGCCAATGATCCGCTCAAGTTCTATGAGCATTTCCATCGCCAGAAGCGAGTCACCACCGCTGGCAAAAAAATCATCGTCGATCGTCAAAGCTTCGCAATTGAGCAGTCTCCGCCATAGAGTAAGCAATTCGGCTTCCAGATTAAGCGACGCTTTATTTAAATTTGGCACCGGTAACGTCGCCTGATTGCCCAACCGGTTGTCGAGCAACTCACGCAGCCGTCGCCGCTGAACCTTTCCTGTCGGCCCCTTCGGCAATTGGTCCACGGTGAGTATATGGCGTGGGATCTTGAACGAAGCTAACTCGCGTTGCAGGAAGAAGCGAAGCTCCGCAGGTGTCGCCTGCGCGCCAGGGTGTAGAATGATGGCGGCTGCGACGTCTTCGCCCAGCCGTGGATGGAAGATCGCAAAAACAGCGGCCTCCGCTATGGCTGGATGGCGTCGTAGCGCGGCGTCGATCTCAGAGGGTGCGATCTTCTCACCGCCGCGGTTGATCACGTCGCTCAGGCGGCCGTGCAGGTAGAGGAAGCCATCTGCGTCAAGGCTGCCGATATCGCCCGTACGAAACCAACCTCTTATGAAAGCAGCTTGATTGAGTGCCGGCGCATCGAGATAGCCAGATGTCACGGTGGGCCCACGAACCCAGATCTCACCCCGCTCGCCGGCTGGCAAGGGATGTCCATCCTCATCAACAACAGCCACGGTATCAGGCCAAGGTTGCCCGCAAGTCCCTAGCCTGTTCGGCCCGGGCGGCGGCACGTTGGCGGCGATCTGCGCGGCTTCGCTGGAACCGTAGTGCTCGAGCACCGGCACGCCCAAAATCTGCTGCAGATCGCCCTGCACCTCCGTTGGGAGCGGCGCGCCGCCCGATACAACGAAACGCAGAGTGTGCACCGCCTGCGCATTCCCGAGTTTTTTTGCCTTGTCTAGCACGGCGGCGTGAAGCGTGGGACCTGCCGAGTACCATGTCGGCCGCAGGACATCGAGCCACTCGTCCAGCGCCAGGACGGCAGCGTTCGCCGGGACGGCAATGCTGCCGCCTGTCAGGAGCGGTGTGAACACCGTAACTTTGAGCCCATGGGAATAGTAGGGGGACGAAACGCTCAGGCAACGGTCCCGGTGTGTGAGGCCAAACCAGGCTTGAAGCCGTGCTGCCGCCGCCAGCATATTGCTATGACTGAAGGGAATGAGCTTCGGTTGCGCGGTCGTGCCCGACGTCTGCAGGATGAATGCAGGCGAACTCGGATCAGGCTCCGCGTCTATCGCAGGGAAGTTGGAAACCTGCACTGCGATATTGAGTTCAAGCTGGCCGTTTACGACCGGAGCGGCTTCGATGATGACAACCCGTCTCCGCTCAGCGGCCTGACGAGCTTCAAAGTCACGTCCTTGCGGCATGATAAGAGCGTCCAGGCGCAGCATCTCGAGACGCTGATCGATCTCCGCCGGCGACAGCCGCGCATCAAGAGGAACCGCAATGCTGCAGCAGGCCACGGCCACGATGCCGAGAACCGCCTCAGGGCCGTTCGGCATGAGCACCCCGATTCGGGCCCCGCAATCGAACCCCGCCAAACGCAGCTGCCGGCGGACGTGGTCCAATTGGCGCTGAAGACCATCATATGTCAGCGGCGCAAACGTTGCGGAGACGATCGCAGGCTGGTGCGGAAACGAACTGGCGGTCCGACTAATGACTCGGCCCAGCGTCGATTGGGCTTCCGGCTCTGTGCCATCGCGGGCGGATGAGGCTCCCCCAAACCAGGTCACGCGTTCCGGTCCGCCGCTTTCTAGGAGCAAATTCTCCTCCCTGAACTTGGCGCCCGGTTGGTGTCACACACCACACCATCGTCACACCATCGTCACGAGTGCTGTTCGCCGAGGCCGCACGCAGCCACTCCACATCGCACACAAGCAATTGTGGCGATTAAGTCATTCATATAACAACGTTTTTGCTTTGATTTGGCAACTGGGAGTAGTGTGTACCTCGGAATGGTGAGGCGACCATTGTCTTACGGGGCCTCCTGGTTTGCTTCTCCGGAGCAGGTTCGGCGCCGCCATCCATCTCGACTTTCGGGCTGAGAGGCGACCGAAAGAACTTCCAAAGACGATCGCTTAGCGATTGTTGCGGAACATTGCGCCAGTTGATCGGCGTGCATCGCTCTCTAGTCCGTGTGATCTTTTGCCCCACACGATACCGATGTGTCGGCCCACCTCCGAAAGAGGTAGGGAGCAGCTTCCATACGAGTTATAGGATTCGCATCAGCGGAGCGCATAATGACGCATCCAAACAAGCCGTATGACCAATGTGAAAGGTGATTGCAGATGGGTCGCGCGGTCATTCTCTACGAGCAAATGAATGCCGCGTGCGGTATCGCAGGCCCGTTGGGAAAGGATTCGGACGGGACGCTGTTTGCGCGGAACACAATGAGGCGCCTGCACAAGCAGGGACGATCCGCAAACCCCTGGATAGCCGCGACTATGCTCGCGATGACATGGGCGTCGCAAACCCAGGCTAGCCCGAAACAAGCGCGACACCCGGCTGAGACCCAACACGCGATGGATCTCCGCAGTTTCGATTCCGATGGAATGGCAGGTTATGCCGGCTTCGAAGCCTTGCCGCCGAGCAGAGGCACAAACTACAAGTCGGTGCAGGTTGCGCAAGCAGCGCCCAGCGATGCAGGACAGCCCCGGCAGCGGGAACACCACTGGTCCGAGACACTGTCCTACGAACTCACCATTGCAAGGCGAGATATCGAGTTGTTGCAACGCCTTGAGCAAGAGCGGGAGCGGTTCTCGCGGTTGGAGCAAGATCTTGCGGCTGCTCGGCGCGACACCGAAACCAAAAACGCACAGGCGGCGAAAGCAAGTGAGGAAGCGTCCCGGCTAAAACAAGTCGAGGAGAGTGACCGGGCGAAATTGGAAACATCTTTGCAGCAGGAGCGCGAACGGTCCGCGCGGCTGGAAAAGGATCTCGCGGCAGCACGGCGTGATGTCGGGGCCCAGACTGCGTTGGCGGCGATGGCGGCCGAGGAAGCTTTGCAGCGGAAGCAGGCCGCGGAAGCCGGTGCCGGCGAGCTAAGGCAATCGATGCAGAAGGAGCGCGAAAGGGTCGACACGACCGCGCAAGACCCCTCGTTGATGCGGACCGCGATTTATGCGTACGAGGTTCAGGCCCGAAAAGCCGGCGATCAGCCGGCGGAGTTCAGGCAGGCTGTGGCAAACGCCGCTCGGCCGCCTTTCAAATCTGGGCAGGACGAGCGCGCCCGATCGGAGCGCCTTGAGCAGGAACTTGCGGCGGCGCGGCGCGACCTCGAGGCCCAGACGGCTCTGGTGGCGAAAGCCGGCGAGAAAGCGTCCCGGCTGCAACAAGCAGGCGAGCGCAGCCAGACGGAGCTGCAGAAGCCACTGCAGCAGGAACGGGAGCGGTCCGCGCGGCTAGAGCAGGATCTTGCGGCGGCGCGGCGCGAGGTGGAGACCCAGACAGCCCTGGCGGCGAAGGCAAACGAGCAAGTGTCCCAGCTGAAGGAGGCAAGCGAGCGCAGCGGCGCGGAGCATCAGGCGTTGCAGCAGGAGCGCGAGCGGTCTACGCGGCTAGAGCAGGATCTTGCGGCGGCGCGGCGCGAGGTGGAGGCCCAAACGGCACTGACGGCGAAAGCAAACGAGCAAGTGTCCCAGCTGAAGGAGGCAAGCGAGCGCGGCGGCGTGGAGCAGCAGACGTCGTTTCAGCAGCAGCGCGAGCGATCCGCCCGGCTGGAGCAAGATCTGGCGGCGGCGCGGCGTGAGGTGGAGACCCAGGCGGCCCTGGCGGCGAAGGCAAACGAGCAAGCGTCCCAGCTGAAGGAGGCAAGCGAACGCAGTGGCGCGGAGCTGCAGACGTCGTTTCAGCAGCAACGCGAGCGGTCCGCGCGGCTGGAGCAAGATCTGGCGGCGGCGCGGCGTGAGGTGGAGACCCAGACCGCCCTGGCGGCGAAGGCAAACGAGCAAGCGTCCCAGCTGAAGGAGGCAAGCGAGCGCAGTGGCGCGGAGCAGCAGACGTCGTTTCAGCAGGAGCGCGAGCGATCCGCCCGGCTGGAGCAAGATCTGGCGGCGGCGCGGCGTGAGGTGGTGATCCAGACGACCCTGGCGGCGAAGGTGAGCGACGAAGCATCCCGGCTGAAACAGGTAGGCGCGAGCAGTGAGGCCGAGCTGCAAAAGTCTTTGCAAGAGGAGCGGGAGCGGTCCGCAGGGCTGGAGCGGAGTCTTGCGACGGCCCGGCGGGACATCGAAACCCAGCCCGCACAAGCGACAAAGGCAATCAAGGAAGCTCTTCGATCCAAGCAGGCCGTGGAAGCAGATGTTGCCGAGCTGAGGCAATCAATCCAGAAGGAACGGAAAAAGGTCGAAGCGCTCGGTCAGGAGCTCGCGATTGCGCGCAGCGCGATCTATGCATATGAGGCCCAGGCTGCTGAACTGAGGCAGGCGGCTGCAGACGATGGGCCGCTGCTGAGAAAATCTGTGCAGGACGAGCGCGCTCGGGCGGCGCGGCTGGAACAGGAGCTCGCAAGCGCACGTCGCGACCTCGATATGCAGGTTACCCTGACTGCCAAGGCGAGCGATGAGGCCGTGCGAATGATGCAAGCCGCCGAGCGCGACGCAGCCTCGCTGCGCAGCTCACTGGATCAGGAGCGGGTTAGGGCTGAACAACTCGAGCGCGCTCTCGCCCTAGCAAAACAACATGCGCCCAGTGCCACGTCGGTTGGTTTGGCCGCGCGCAACAGGCCTGACAACGGGAAGGCGGTCGCAGATCGGTCACCAGCGGCGGGGGTTTTGAGTGACGCCCAGCCACAATCTAACAAGGCGGTAGCAGCGCTGCTCGTGCGCGCGAGCGCGTTGCTTGCGCAGGGAGATATAGGCGCGGCGCGGATTGTGCTGGAGCGCGCGATCGAGATGGGTAGCGTCCAAGCAAGCTTTTCACTCGCAGAAACCTATGATCCGTTGGTCCTTGCTAAATGGGGAACTCTTGGGACGCGCGGCGACGCCGTCAGAGCGCAAGACCTCTACGCCAAAGCCGATGCCGCAGGAATCAAGGAGGCGAAAGCGCGGATTGAGGCGCTTCGTCGATAGCAGCAAAGGCGCCTAGTTGCCGCGGTAGCCATTTGGATTTTTCATTTGCCATCGCCAATGGTCGGCGCACATCTGTGTCAATGATCGCCTTGATCTCCAACCCAATAGTTTGCGCGCCAGCGTTGGATCAGCATAACAGGTTGCTACGTCGCCGGGCCTGCGTTCACTGAACACGTAAGGAATTGGCCTGCCGCTCACAATCTCAAATGTCCGAACCACCTCCAAGACGCTACTGCCGCTTCCGGTCCCGAGGTTGAGGGTCAGTAGGCCCGGCTGTTTCAGGTAGCTCAGAGCACTTAGATGTCCGGATGCAAGATCTGCGACGTGAATGAAGTCGCGGACTCCCGTGCCGTCCGAAGTATCATAATCGTTTCCCCAGATGTGCAGCTTCTCACGGCTTCCGATGGCCACTTGAGCGACAAACGGCAACAGGTTATTGGGAACGCCCAACGGGTCTTCACCGATGAGTCCGCTTTCGTGAGCACCAACCGGATTGAAGTAGCGCAGAATAGCAATCCGCCAGCTTTCGTCAGATCTATAAAGATCCTTTAGCATTTCCTCGATGAAAACCTTTGTACGGCCGTACGGATTTGTTGGCGCGAGGGGATGCTTCTCGTCCAGTGGCAGGTACTTGGGAGTCCCATAAACGGTTGCGGAGGAGCTAAAAACGAGCGTCTTGACGCTAGCTCGTGCCATGGCCGATATCAGCCGCATCGTTCCCAAGACATTGTTCTGGTAATAGGTCATGGGACGAACGTTGGAATCGCCGACCGCCTTGAACCCCGCGAGGTGAATAACGGCGGTGACTTCATGGGCGCGCAATATTTCGTAGACCGCCTCTTCATCGCAGATGTCAGCATGTCGAAATACGAGCGATCGTCCGCAGATGGTTTGCACGCGTTCAAGAGACGCTTCGTTGCTGTTTGACAGGTTGTCGACTGCCACGACATCCAGCCCAGCCTCAAGTAACGCCAAAGCGACATGGGATCCTATGTAGCCGGCCCCTCCGGTCAACAAGATCATGTCGCAGCCTTCCGTTCGCCGCTTGCGCGGTTAGGCTAGGCACAGCTGCTGTAGGCACAGCTGCTGTCGATCCAGTCCAAACAAAATCGCGCGCATGCTCAAATCGCTAGTCTCGAGAATATCGCTCAAGAAAAGTGTCGCGAGAGGGTGACAACTGCCTGGCCTATTTTGCCAACCGTGCTGTGCGATTGCGTGTAAGTTGACCAATAGTGGGAGGTTTGACGTTATTTGTGGGCTGCCGGACCAACTCTGGCCGCGCCATTCCGTCGATCTGCTGGATGTCGGAAATAATTGATGGCGATTCCTGAAACTGCTCACCTGGATGGGGAACGTCAATTATCTGCCGCACCAGTGAACCATTATTCATACCCCAGATCGCTGCTTGAGTCCGATTGTGGACCCGAATCTTGCGAAGAATCGCCTTGACGTGGACCTTAACAGTCGCCTCCGCAATATCGATCTTGCGCGCTATCGACTTGTTGGAATCACCCGCGATCAGGCATTGCATAATCGTTTTTTCACGTGGGGACAGTTGCTGCGTTACGCCGCGTTCCGCCGTGAACGTGATCGTTCGATCATTGTCGTTGTGTGGCTCTGCCTTGGAGAAGTGGTCCCGTTCGGAATCGAGGATCGACAGCATGAAGGCGGGCGGGAAGATTGTTTCGCCCATCATCACCAGTTCAATGGATTTAACGAATACATCGCACGTCATGACATCGATGAAATAGCCGCTGGCGCCTGCCCGAAATGCCGAAACCATCTCGTCTAATCGGTAGTGATCTGCCACGACGGCAATGCGCGCTTTCGGATGCCGCTCCCGCAATAGCTCGATTTGTTCAACCGCGGATTCGAAATCATCGCCCGAATGGACAATGAGAACCAGCGAAGGGTGCGGGTGGAGTTTATTCGGGGGTAAATCTTGAGCGCATGAGACTGAGGCGACGGTGAGAAAATTTGCAGCGCTTAGAATTCTGGCAATTCCCTCTCTGATTAGAACGCTTTTTCCGACGATGAACGTTGCAAAAGATTGTCGCCTCCGCATTTTACTCTCCCGGTTTTACGCATTATTAACTTTGACAATCCCGAGGACGTGGTAATTAGGCTAGCATTCTCGATTAAGTGAAGTTCCCTGTCGTTCCGCTCCGTCGCTTTGGCTTTTCTAGAGGCTGGCGCTCAATTCCGGTCGCGTGATCTTCCTTTCACAACACTTCACAATCACAAAGAAAAACTTTACGAATTTTTGAGTCGAATTGCCAGCATCCATTTATATGCCTCTGGTTATAATCCCTCCGAGGGATGCCGTTCATCAGGGATAGAGGGAACGGCAAACATTTTTGGTCCGAGACGCGCTGTTTGTAGACATGCAGGCGAAGCTGCCGTCCCGCGAGCGTTGCAAAATTTCGATGGAACTTGGTCTGGGAAGACTTCATCGGTGAGGGGCTTAGACGGGCGGAAAGGCGCAGTCGCGCTTAAGTCAGATCCAAAGTTCCACGGGTGCTTTCGTCCTGCACGAATGCGCAGAGTATCTTCGGGGAACGCCGGCAGCGGAAAGTTTCTTTTTTGCGCCAAGGCATTGTCAATGCCCTGGTAAAGGATTCCGCATCAAGCAGGCGAGGTAGATAAGTGGGTAACTAAATTCGGATTAGAGTTATCATTTGCAGCGCCGCGGCGTCACTGACAATCGTCTTGGGATTTCGCATCGGGCCGCGAGGTGAGTTCACTGATCTTGGGCAACTGCGGAATGTTCTCGGCCGTGCTGGCTTTTACTTGATGCCGAAAAGGGTTTGGCGCCAAGCACTTGCGCAGCCAGGCAGGTTGCAGCGCCGCCCGGCCGAGTGTTACCAGCGCGGGCATACCGCCAGCGCGGAAGTAGTGGCGACCTGGGCCACCGCGCCGATGCTGCTTCAGCCTTGAGTCCGCTGCGCGGCTCAAACGCCACCACCCGTTCGGTGTTCGAGCGAATTCACCGTCCGCCGTCAAGATTCTAGCCGAGACTTGCAAGCGCACCGCGGGCCCTCAAGCCCTGGCCATGCTGCCCGGCGCAGATAATCGGGGTTGTTGAAGCTCCCGCGGACGCCAGGTGGTCGTAGGCTCTGACCTGATGGGGCGCACGTTCTCATCGCCCCTGGATTGGGTCGATAAACAACTGACCGGTCGCCCGATTCAGGGCTACCTCTTTGTTCTTTCTCGAAAAAGTTTTCTGATATTTAGTTCGAAATGTCGCGGCGTTCCTTCGTTCATTGGGGGAACCCGGTTAGGGGCGAATTTTCCGAGGCTCGGCCAACGAGGTTTTTCAGGCGTGCTTCAACCCGCTGTTGAAGCAAGCAAGTCTTCCTCTGCACGGCAGGTCGCCGATTCCAATACACCAAATGGTCGTATTCCTTGGAAATCGACGAGATTCGTGTAGAGTGCCCCCAGTGGGGCTTAGCTGGATTCATCCGGGCGCAAGTTCTAAATGGGGGCAGGCTGAGGACCGCCCGATGACGTGCACGACTCTGCTGATCGCAGACCACCATCCAGTGTTTCTGCAAGGTTTGATCAAGTCGCTCGAACCCTACCGCGAGTTCAATATTGTTGCATGTTGCAGTGATGGGAAGAGCTGTATCGACGCGCTACGCAGCCTTAGGCCTGACCTGGCCGTTCTTGCTGCCTCAATGCCTGACCTGACAGCGTGCAAAGCCCTTTCGACCGCAAAGTCGGAGCACCTTTCTACGCGACTGATCTTTTTCACCGAGTCCGACGAGGAACTCGTCGTGTCAACTGCCACCAATGGCTACAGCATCATTTCGAAGGAGGTGACGCCCGATGTTCTAGTGCGGTCCTTGCGGCAGGTCGCGCAAGGCAAGATGCTGTTGTCCCCGCTTTCATGCGAGCACGTCGCATCTCGAGAGCGAGCAGCGATCGCGGCCAACGCTTTGATGACACTAACTGAACGCGAGCATCAGATCATGCGCTTGGTATCAGAAGGCCTATCGAACAAGGAAATTGGAAAGCGGCTAAGTATTTCGGATGGCACTATCAAAGTGCATCTTCATCACATCTTTCAGAAGCTTGACATCAATAACCGGACTGTACTCGCGGCGCTTGCCATTTTCGAATGACGATCGCTTTAGGGCGATAGCTGTGTAATAGCCCTTGTTGACGGCAATAGGTGCAGTGCTCAGATCGAGCAGCTCGAGGTTGTTGAGACCGGCCTGCGCCGTCGGTGGATGAGAAGCTCAAGATCGTTTGGAGAGTTCGCAGACCCCACGGTCCGTCTCATCGACAGCGCGGCGCTCGGCATTTCGCGCTCGCTGCTGCTGACTTAGCGGCGATTGTTTAGGGCGCGGGCGAGACGTGAAGAAGGATCCCGGCCCGGCTTTTGCGCCGGCGATGCCGGACCTGCTGTCGGTGAAGCCGACAGAGTTAGCAACGTTAGCGAGCGGACGCATGGAGATGTCGTAGGCAATGCTTGCCGTGCGGTCGTGGATGCAGGTGACCTGCCACTGAGTATTTCCTCCAGCAGGAGTTAGAGTCCGCCCCGAAGAAGGACGGACGGATGAAGCGAGCAAGGTTCACGGAAGAGCAGATTATTGCTGTGTTGAAGGAGCATGAGGCCGGGGCGAAGACCGCCGATCTGGCTCGCAAGCACGGGATATCGGAAGCGACGATCTACAACTGGAAGGCCAAGTTTGGCGGCATGGATGTCTCCGAGGCCAGACGGCTGAAGGCGCTGGAAGATGAGAACGCGAAGCTGAAGAAGCTGCTGGCCGAGCAGATGCTCGATGCGGCTGCGCTACGCGAGCTTCTTTCAAAGAAATGGTAGGGCCCGCCGCCAAACCCGCTGCAGTGGCGCATCTGGAGGCCAAGATGGGCCTGTCGGAGCGGCGGGCCTGTTCGATTGTGGGCGCGGACCGGAAGATGATCCGCTACCGCTCCTGCCGGCCGCCAGACACCGAGCTTCGCGCCCGGCTACGCGAACTGGCCAACCAAAGCCGCCGGTTCGGCTATCGCCGGCTATTCGTCCTGCTGCGTCGGGAGGGCGAGCCTTCGGGCATAAACCGGATCCACCGGCTTTATCGGGAGGAAGGGCTCACAGTCCGTAAGCGGCGGGCCCGCCGCAAGGCCACGGGCAGCCGGGCGCCGATCTTGGTGGAAGCGAAGCCGAACGCACGCTGGTCCATCGACTTCGTCTACGATCAGTTCGCCAATGGACGGCGCCTCCGCGTCCTCAACATCGTCGACGATGTCACCAAGGAATGCCTGGGTGCGATCCCGGACACGTCGATCTCCGGACGGCGGGTGGCTCGGGAACTGACAATGATCGTCGAGCGGCGCGGCAAGCCGGGCTCGATTGTCTCCAACAATGGCACCGAGTTCACCTGCAACGCCATGCTGGCCTGGTGCAAGGACACTGGCATCGACTGGCACTTCATCGCGCCAGGCAAGCCGATCCAGAATGCCTTCGTCGAGAGCTTCAACGGTCGCATGCGCGATGAACTGCTCAACGAGACCCTGTTCTTCGATCTTGACGACGCCAGGACGAAGATTGCGGTGTGGGTTGCCGACTACAACAGCGACCGTCCGCACTCTTCGCTGAAATACCTCACCCCGGCGGCCTACGCTGCCACATTCACCGCAACGGGCGATCGGCTGCGCAACCCCGACCAGCTCCGCCGATCGCCCGTTGCTCCACCTGCGCCACTCGGCGTACAAACCCCGGAGACTCTAACCGCCAATGGATGAAAATTCAGTGGCAGGTCACAGGTATTCATATGACGCGTTGTCTCACGTGTTGGATCTGCTGGAGCGGCGATGATACCGATCGCAGCAGGGGCGAGGATCTGGACCGCAACCGGTCACACTGTCATGCGCAAGGCATGCAGGTCCGCGTTGCCGGTCTGGGAAGGTGCTTCTGGATCAATTTCGATCCCTGAATTGCCGCGCGCTATCGAGCACCTGCAGTCAAACGGGTCAACATAGCCGCCGGACTACCCTGAGACGCAAAAGTGTAAAATGTCGGCGCTCCGGAGTGCAAAAGGGGCCTATCGTGGTGTTGCTGTAAGTCAATCGTGGTAACCCGTCCTCGCTCGTTCTCCTCCGGCCAACTCGATCTAGATTATAGCTCCGTACGTCATCGCCACACGGTTTTACAGAGGCGCAAGGTGACAAAATGAACGGACACCTGAAGGCCGGCTTCGGTTCTCGGCTGAGACAGTTGAGACAAGATCGCTCGATGACAGCCGTCGACCTGGCGAGGCGGGTCAACGTCACACCGCCGGCCGTTTCACATTGGGAACATCAAACGAAGGTGCCCAACACCAGCAGGCTTCAGGCGGTTGCGGATGCCTTGGGTGTCAGTATCGACCTTCTCAAGGGCAGTGAGACATCCAATCAGCCAGAATGCGACTATAAGCCGTCGATTGAATTGGACCTCGAACAGCTCATTCGAGCGATAGAGGCCAAGGGTTTCAGCGTTGAGGTGAGATCTCGAGAGAAGCGGCATTGAAGTATCCGTCCTGGCCGGCCGCCCGTGTAGTTTGAGCGGAGCCCGATGATTGTGGTCTTAAGTCTAGCCTTACGCTCATGTCGCAAAACGCAGGTCACGCTGGGCCATTTCCGCGAGATCAAAGAGGCTGTCGATGCCAATGGTCGAGCGCCACAGGGGAGAGAAGTCGTAAGTGCGCATAAAAATCCTCTCCAAAGAGCAAGTTGGTTGCGAGCGGCACCGGACACGACCAGTGCCCGTCTGCTGGCCCGGGCCCATCAGGCGCCCGGGCGCCACAAAAATTAGCAAGTTTGTTTTTGGTTTCAAGAGGGCGAAACGTGTCTTGGCCCGGCGCATTTAGGCGTGACTGCGGATGCTCCATCGCGCCATTCTGACAAGAGAAAATCCAATTGCAGGTTCTATGCAGGTCCAACAATACATATGTCGGATTGGGCGTTGATTTTCCTCGCGAATCACGCGTCGCTTAATCAGCGGGTCCCAGGTTCGAGTCCTGGTGCGCCCACAAAGCCCTTTCAAGCGTTTGTTCTCTCATGAATGTTGCTGTAGCGCGGCAAGGGCGCCAGCTGACTGGGCCAGAAATTGTTCTCAATCATTTGAAACTGGTGGCGTGCTCGGTCGTACCGGAGACATCCGGCCAACCGAGAATATTTGATTGTGAGCAAATCTCCGCATGCAGATTGCCTGCGCAATCAGATTAGAGCGCTACGCGAGAGGATCCGGCAGCTTCCGGCCGGTCCTGAGCGGGACGAACTCCTGCACAACGCGAAACAGGACGAAATCGCGCTACGCGTGGTCCAGTGGGTCACTTCTCCGGGAGATCTGCCGCCGCCGTCGGATGTGATGTCGGTGACGCGGCATCGGTTGCCCCTGAAGTGACACGCGTCAAAGCACACATTTCTCTCTCCTGCCTTAGTCGCCGAGGGCCAGGCGAATGCAGGTTCGCAGCTCGTCCACGCTCTGAGCGACACAACCCGCCCCCGCAGCCAATAGGGGCTCGGCCTGATGATATCCCCAGCTGACGCCGATTGATCGCAACTGCGCTGCCTCTGCCATGTGCATGTCGAAGGTGGTATCACCAATGAAAATCGCATCCTTGGCCTCCACCCCTGTTGCAGCAAGGGCTTGAAGCAACATCGCAGGATGCGGCTTCGAGGGGGCCATGTCTGCGGCCTGGACGGTCCGAAAAAATTCGTTCCACCGCAGCGCGTGTAGCGCGGGAGAAACGGTGTCTGATCTGTGGCCGGTCGCGAGGCCCAACACGGTATCGGCGGTATGGCTCAACTCGTGGAGAAGATCGCTGACGCCGTCGAACGGCCTTTCGGCAAAAACCGGATCAGCTCTAAGCTGTGGTAGCAGCAGATCATAGGCCCTGACCATCTCGAGTATGGGCGCTGCCGGCCCAGCGAGTTCGGTCAAAATGACATCAAGCGATTTCCCAACGAGCGCCAGGCTGCGGGCCGGCGATGGTGCGGGCAATCGAAAATCGGCAAATACGATCCTGTGGCTCTCAAGGATCAGCGAGCGGCTGTCTACCAGCGTGCCATCAAAATCGAAAATAATCAGTTTCACGGTATTCTCTGCGGCGCAGATGTTTATAGGCTCAATACTTTATGATAGCGCATGCACCTATCGATGCAGGCAGGAATAAGTCCGGATTAATTCCCGGGTCTGCACCGGGACAATGAGCTCTCGATCCCTGTTATTTGTCGCCGTAGCGCAGGACAACCAAAAGTAATTTCCGGTCGGATGGATGACAAGCCTGTTCGGTCGGAAGCTCGAGAGGATGACTGACAGATAGGGGATGGTCGAGAACCATTCCAAGGGGACGAGATCCGGTGAAGCGCGCCCTGACGAGACGAAACGAGCGTCACCGAGTTCCGGGTCGGATTCGTGGCTCATCGCAAGCGCTGCGATAGCCTGCCGGTAGCGCGACCAGGCTGTGACGAACTTGCCGGTCTCGACGACATGGATCAAGGTCACCACGACAAGAACAGAGCCAACTGCGCACACCCTGTTTGGGGACCAGACAAGGTTGTGCTGAAGGTTAGGCAGCGGATCCCGGATGATTCCCTCTTTCGTCATGGCGGCGAAGGCAGCCATGACGCCGAGCAGGGGAGTAGCGACGACCAGCGCAGTCCGCAGATAGTAGCGGCTGTTCGCATGCACTGAATGGTCGAAATTCATCCAGTAAATGCAAAGAAGCAAGAGCAGTGCTCCGAGGACATAGACGCAAGCCCGTTTCGGAAGCCAAATGGAGATCAATCCAAATGCTGCGGCATAAGCGATGACTGCCGCCAGCACTTCCACAACAACCTCAACTCTAAAGATCGCGAGATCGAAGAAGTGCAGGGCGGCTCGCGCGAAAGCGTCCGCGTAGTAGTCGTCGGGCGGCAAAAGGATCTTCGATGCCACGGCGAGCAAGACGATTACGATCAGATTAGCGACCCCGCGCCGGAATGGCGTGCTCTGCAGGCCGCGCGGCGCCAGCGTTGCAAATACGGTGAGCAGCAGCACAAGGGCGCCTTCATGCGTGAAGGCCAACAGGAGCGAGACCGCGAATATCACAATGGCCCCGAGAACAGTGGATCCTGTGTAATGACTTAGCGCCAGCGTCGGCCAGAAAATCGCGTGGGCGAGCCACATTTCGGTGGGAAAGCCAAAAATCAGCGGGCAGAGCAGGGCGGTTGAGCCGCACGCGTAGAGAAAGATCAGGCGACCGGGCGAGCGATCGGCCACGTAGGTCGCCGCCAATCCTGCCAGTGGGGCGATGTAAAACAGCAATCCGTAGGCGACAATTCCACTCCATGGACTGCCTGTGATCGCGGCAAGAGTTTCGGCTGGCAGGAGAGTCAGCAGAAAAACAGAGGTGCGTCCGGATATGTTATGCCAGTGGAAGGCCCAAACGTCCTGCACCGCAACGGCGTAGGAAAACATCGCTCCGTCGCCATAGAGTTCAAGCTGATGGTATAGCGCGATGGCTGGGAATGCGATGGACCAACACAGGCCTGCTGCAACCACCAGACGCCGAAACGAACGTTCATGCGGACGCAGCGCCGTGCCGGGCATCTCAGCGGCCATTCGTATCGGTCACAACGCAGTTCAGAGAGAAGAACATTGCGAATTCAGGATTTCTCGTTGGTCGATGCCTTAAGCGCGACAAGTTTGTGCCCGGATCGTACTGCCTTTGTTGTCAGGTAACGCTTGTTGTGAGGGGTGATGGGGGCTTCGAGCGGGGCAGGAGCCGTGATCTCGATAACGGCCTTCGTCAATCCGTCGAGCTTGGCAGGATTGTCGGTAAGGAGCACGATCCGCGGATGGTTGAGGGTCCGTAACAGAAGCGCGGCCACGCCATAGTCCCGTTCATCATCCTCGAAACCGAGCGTGGTGTTGGCGTCGCGCGTGTCCAGGCCGCTATTCTGCAGTCGGTAGGCGCGCATCTTGTTCGCTGGCATTGGCGCGGCGCTCATTCGCGGGGGCCTTCGTTTGCTGGGCGCGTTCGTGGAACACCGAAAGTCCCAAATCATTCCTATAGAAATCAGATGGATTTTTAGGATCCAGTGGCGGATAGTAGCATTGATAACAGGCGAGCCCCCTAATTTGATCACCTCCGTGCAGCTAGGCAATTTCCCCGCCCGTAAATTTGCGTCTCCCGACGCATGGGACAGCTTCGTCGAGCTTTTTCGCAGAGGACAGCAACCTCTGCCGCCAGGCTGGGCGGATTTGTTCGGCCCTTTGCGGAACGGGACGGTCGACGATCTCGTTATTGTCGGGCAGCTCGGCCAATCGCTCGATGGTCGGGTCGCGACAGCGACTGGTCATTCGAAGTACATCAATTGTCCGGCAGGCATCGAGCACCTGCACCGCTTGCGCTCGCTCGTCGACATTGTCGTCGTCGGAGTCGGAACGGCGATTGCCGACAATCCGCAACTAACGGTCCGGCAGGTGCGGGGGCCGCAACCCGCGCGTGCCGTTATCGACCCCAAGGGTCGCCTCGGCGCAAACGCGAGGTTGTTCGCCGAGGATGGCGTTCGCCGGCTGCTAATTACTGCCGAAGGCAGGCGGGCAACGGCCCCTCCCGGAGTTGAAATCATCGCCCTGCCTTCGCAGGATGGGAATATTGCTCCGTCCGACATCGCATCGTCCCTGAGGCGGGCGGGAATGCGTCGCGTTCTGATAGAAGGCGGCGCCGACACCCTGTCGCGCTTTATCGCAGCCCGATGTCTCGATCGCCTGCATGTTACTGTCGCACCCGTCATGTTGGGTGCCGGAGGACCCGGGATCGAGTTGCCGCCGCTGGAGCGCGCCGACCAGGCGCACCGGATGCCGACCCGCGTGCACCAGATCGAGGACGATGTGCTGTTCGACTGCGATCTGTCAGGTCAGCGCGTCGTGCTCGGCGTCGCGAGGAAGTCAACGTGACCGACGCGCATCGTTGAAGCGCATTGATTTACGGCCGCCCTTCGCCTGGTCAGCCAAATGTCGATTTCGCGGCTCGGTAGCGATTGGATTTCCCTCGCGGCGGCGGCCCATCCATTCAGCAGTTCGATCTGGATTTCCTGATCGGCAGCCCCGATCACCCAATCGGAGGCGCCCAGCAAAACCGAATATCCGAGCGCCTCAAATCTGGAAATGGCGTCGACGGCGGCAGAAGGGCCGAGCGCCGGTCCAAAACCCTTGTCAGTGTGCTGATGGGCATCCACGGCGGCCACAATAGCTGCATCTGCCGGATCGCTTGGTGAAAGCTCGATGCGGCCATCATAGGTGAGGGCTGCGTAAACCGGCAATGCCTGTGCGGCCGCACGGCGAGCAAAGCGATCCAGCCACGTCTCGGAGACGAGATCGAGCAGCGCCGAAATCGTGATGAGGTCGCTCGGCCGGTTCAGCATGGCTTCGTGATCGCCGTTGAGGTCGAATTGAATAGGGTTCAGACTGATGTCTTCTGAAATTTTTCCGCCGCATGCTGCGCGCAACAGTCGGGGGTTGCGGTCCACGAGATCCCAATGTTGGCACGCCGGCAGGTGCGGACCGAGCGCGCGCAAGGTGGATCCTGTGCCGCAGGCCAGGTCGATAATGCGTACCGGGTTCTTCGATTTGAGCCGGGAGGCCACCGCACCGAGCACGTCCGGATTGCGCGCGCGCAAGTCGTAGCCTTCCCGCAAGGTGAGCCATTCGATAGAGAATTCGCTCATGCAAGCCTGTCCAGCGCGGCGGCAAAGATCGCGGCAGATTCCTGCCAGGTAGGCAGCGTTCGTGCGGCTTCCAATGCTCCTTCGGAAAGGTGGCGCCGCCGGTCAGTGTCAACGATGACGTCCCGCAAGGCGGCTGCGAGTGCGGCGGGATCGTCCGCCGGCACCAGTAATCCCGCGCCTTGCGGAATCGTGTCCGGTATTGCACCTGCCGTCGTCCCGATCACTGGAAGGCCGTACGAGAGCGCCTCGGCGTAAGCCATTCCGTACCCCTCGAAACGAGAGGCCAGAACGAACAGGTCGGCCTCGGCATAGAGCATGGCGAGTTGTGAAGATGAAACAGCGCCCAACGTTTCGATCCGGCCGGTGAGCCGGTTTCGCAGGATACTTCCCTCAAGTTTCGCTGCTTCATTCGGATCCCGCGTGAGGTCGCCCGCGATCGTGAGACGCCACGGGACCTCAGCCAGCGTTGCAAGCGCTGAAACCAGTACATCGAAGCCCTTGCGTGGCACGACGGCCCCAACCGACAAAATGTGAGGCACGTCGTTTGAAGGTCGTGCAACCCGTGATACGGGATCGCTTCCAGGTCTCACAACCGTGATCTTGTTCGCCGGTACACGATAGCCGGAGGCGACAACTTTTGCGGTTGCGGGGCTCGTCACCACGACTTCGCGCACCTCGGCCAACGCCGCCCGTTCGCTGCGGCGAAGAGCGCCGGCTCGTTCGGCCGTCAATCCGCATTCGAGTGCCAATGGATGATGCACCAATGCTATCAACGGATGCCTGCGCGCGAGCTCTGCCGCAACGTCCGGCAAGACGCCGAGCGCGAGGCCGTCCAGCACGATCGGCTGACCTGCCGGTGTCCCAAGCAACAGGGATCGAGCGGCCGATCGGGTCGCCTCATCCGGCGCGGGAAAGCCTTCACCGATATTGAGATAGTCGACATCCCATTCCAGTCGCCGGAGTTCGGCCATGATCCGCCGGTCGTAAGCGTAACCGCCTGTTGGTGTATCGAGACTGCCTGGCACCGCGAAGGCGACGCGCTTTACCACAAGGGGGCCTCGTACTGCGCACGCGCGACGTGCGACTCGGAGAGCGTAATGCGCAAGGCTTTGAGCTCTCGCCCGGGGCGACCTAATTCCCCGGCCCGGGCAGCATTCGCCAGGCCATCGTAGATGTGCTTTGCCAGGAATTCCGTCGTGGTGTTGCGGCCCTTGAATTCCGGTACGTCGTCGAGATTGTGATAGTTTAGCGGCGTCAGCATTGCTTTGAGTGCATCGTGCGCGCGGCCGATGTCGATGACGATTCCGTTGCTATCGAGAGTTTCCGAAATGAAGGCCGCGTCGACCACGAAGGTCGCCCCGTGCAATGCCTGAGCAGGCCCGAAAACCGCGCCCCGAAATGAATGCGCGATCATGATGTGGTCTCGGACTTCGACGGTGAACAAGGCAGCTCCTTACGAATAGACGATGGGTTGACAGAGTGTGGCATTTCGAGGGTCGAGGATCTCCGGCAGCCGCTTTGGTAAGTCGCCGAACGGAACCGGTGGGGCGAGCAATACATCGAGGCGCGGATCGGTGAGCAAGCCGACCGCAGCGGAGAGGCGACGATTGTGACTCCAACGCGGGCGATGTGACGTGGCAATGCTTCCAACCTGGCTTGATACCAGCCGAAGGCGACGGCTGTGGAAGGGGCCGCCCAGAATCGCGCTTACCGGCTGATCACCATACCAACTCATTTCAAGCACGGTCGCTTCATCTCCAGCCAGATCCAGCGCGGTGCCCAGCCCGTCGGGCGAGCCGCTGGCATGAACTACGAGATCGCAATCGCGCTGTGCCTGTGCTGGCTCTGTAAACTTAACACCAAGCGCTGAGGCTAATTCCGCCCGGGCCGGATTGATGTCGACGAGAGTAACCTCAGCCCCCGGCAGGCGCCCGCAGAGATAAGCAACGAGGGAACCGACGACGCCGGCCCCTACGATCGCAATACGGTCGGCCGGACCCGGCGCGGCGTCCCACACACCGTTAAGCGCGGTTTCCATGTTGGCGGCGAGCACAGCGCGGTGCGGCGGCACCGAGTCCGGCAGCACAACCAGTGACGCTGCGGGAATATTGAATGCTGTTTGATGTGGATGGAGCGCGAAGACGCTCTTGCCCCGTAAGGGACTGCTGCCGTCCTCCACCCGTCCGATGGCCGCGTAGCCGTATTTGACAGGAAACGGAAAGTCGCCGGCCATGAATGGCGCGCGCATTCTGCCGAATTCGCTCTCGGGGATGCGCCCACCGAAGACGAGCGCTTCAGTGCCACGGCTGATCGCGCTATAGAGGGTTCTCACGCGGACTTCGCCCGCGCGCGGCGCACCCAGGAGCTCCTGCCGAATTTCGGCCTTACCTTGTCCGCAATACCAAAGGGAAGAGACGGTATCGGCGCTGGCGCTGGCAGCCATTTTCTTCAATCTCGGGCTGGAATTACCGATGGCCTGATGTGTTATAAGGGTAATCTGCACCACCCGGTGCTGAATGAGAAGCCGTAACCTGTCCTGCCAGCCGCACTTGCTCCGAAATGATTGAGACTGACGCCGCCGGGAAGATCATGTTCGCAAGGCGGGCGTTATTTGCCGTCCTGTTTCTGGTGACGATGGTGGGCTCGTTATGTCTCGCCGCACTGGCGCTGTCGCCCGGAGGGTTCGGGATCTTTGATGTCGTTGTGCTCGGCCTGTTTGCCATCACGTTACCCTGGATGGTCGCCGGCTTCTGCAATGCCTTGATCGGCTTTGTCATCATGCGCTTTTCCGCCGACCCGGTCGCCGCCGTGCTGCCGGCCGTCGAGCTGGTCCGCGACGATGATCCGGTAACTGCTTCGACCGCGATCCTGCTTTGCGTTCGCAACGAATTGCCGGAACGTACCATCCGCAATCTGGCGCCGATGCTGGAAGGTCTCTGCGCTTCCGGATACGCAGAGCGCTTCCATCTCTATCTCCTGAGCGACACGGGTGATGCCGAGCTTGCCATCGGGGAGGAGGCGTTCTTCTCCGAACTGATCGCAACCTGGGGCGACCGGATTGCCATCAGCTACCGGCGGCGTACCGTGAATAGCGGTTTCAAGGCCGGCAACATCAGGGATTTCTGCGAGCGCTGGGGGAACCGTCACGAGTTCGCGATCACGCTCGATGCCGACAGCTTTATGCCCGCAGACGCAATCATCCGGCTTGTCCAGATCATGCAGGTCGATCCCAAGCTCGGTATCCTGCAGGGGTTGATCGTGGGACTGCCTTCGACGAGCTTGTTCGCACGCATCTTCCAGTTTGGCATGCGTCTCGGCATGCGCTCCTACACGATCGGAAGCGCGTGGTGGCAGGGCGATTGTGGGCCTTATTGGGGGCACAATGCCATCCTGCGGCTCAAGCCGTTCACCGAGCACTGTCAGCTACCCTTGCTGGCCAGGGACGGCGAAATAGAGCGGCATATCCTTAGTCATGACCAGATCGAAGCCGCGCTGATGCGGGCTGCCGGCTATCACGTACGCGTCTTGCCGCGGGAGGACCTCGGCTGGGAGGACAATCCGCCAACGCTGCTGGAGTTCATGCGCCGTGACTTGCGCTGGTGCCAGGGCAACATGCAATACTGGCGGCTTGTCACGCTGCCAAATCTGACGCTGGTCAGCCGCTATCAGCTGGTCCTCGCCATCCTGATGTTCATCGGCTCGCCGGCGTGGGTCGGCTTGCTCGGCTTGGCGACCGCCGCACTCGCTCTATGCGATGATCCCGCCGACGTCATGCGATCCGATATCGGAAGCGTATTGCTCCTCTGGATCCTCGTCATGTGGTTCTCGCCGAAGATCGCAGGCGCGCTAGACGTGCTGCTTGCGCGGGAGGAGCGCCGTGCGTTCGGCGGAGCGGGTCGGTTTATCGTGAATTTCGCAATTGAAACGGGCTATTCGATCATTCTGTGTCCGATCCTTTGGATCAGCCACACGATCTTTCTGTTTGGCCGGCTCTTCCATCGCGACATCAACTGGATGGTGCAAATCCGTGACGATCACGCCGTGCCGTTTGAGTTGGCGTTGCGTGACTTGTGGCCGCAGACACTCGTGGGCTGCCTCTCGCTCGGGCTGGTGATGTACAGCCAGCCGTGGGCGCTGCCCTATATTCTGCTGCTGGCCGGCGGGCCAGCCTGTGCCGCACCGTTCGCGACGGTAACGGCCTGGGCGCTGCTCGGTGGTCTGGCCGCCCGAACGGGCATCGGCCGTCTCCCTGAGGAAACGGCCGCGCCGGAGCACCTGCTCGACCTTGCCTTGCCCGCGATCAAATCGGCGAGCCGGCCACCTCTGACAAGTTCGGTCTAGCGATGCTGCGATCCATCCGGACAGCGCGTGCCACGCTCAGGTCTCTGCGTATCTATTATGGCGACCGGAAGCGCGCGGCGGCGATGGACCGGCTCTATGGCAATTTCGTGCGGTCCGGAGACTTGGTGTTCGATGTCGGGGCGCATGTCGGCGACCGGGTTGCATCGTTCCGTCGGCTCGGGGCCCGCGTTGTCGCGGTCGAGCCGCAATGGGCGATGGTGAGGGCACTCCGGCTGCTTTATGGCCGCGACGGCTTCGTGACGATCGAAGCGGTCGCGGTAGGGAGACAGCCGGGCAGGGCGCGAATGCTGATCAATTCCGACAATCCAACGGTGTCGTCGGTCTCGTCGGCGTTCGTTGCAGCCGCGCACGGCGCGCCCGGCTGGGAGACCCAGCGCTGGAGCGAGTTCGCCGACGTCGAGGTCACAACGCTGGATACGCTGATTGCAAGGCATGGCGTTCCCGCGTTCATCAAGCTCGACGTTGAAGGGTTTGAAGCGGAAGCACTGTCCGGCTTGTCGGAGGCGGTGCGCGCACTTTCGTTCGAGTTCACCACCATCCAGCCGAATGTGGCGCTCGCCTGCATCGCGCAATGCGAAGCGATGGGTTATTTGCAGTTCAACGCGGCTCTCGGGGAGAGCCAGACGATGATCGGTGAGTGGGTCGACGGGAAGGCGATAGCCCGCTGGCTGAGTGCGCTTCCGCAAGCCGCAAATTCAGGTGATATTTATGCCATCGCGGCTTGAGCGTGTGTTGTCACAGCCGCGTCTCCTGAAAGTTTTTGTTGCGATCCTGCTGGTGATCGGCTTCGGATTGACCTTGCTGACCTTCTACCCAGGCGTGATGACCTTCGATGCCAAGTATCTTCATGAATACGCCATGAAGGGAACGATGGGGGACTGGCAGTCCCCCATCATGGTCTGGCTATGGGGCCTGATCGATCCGGTCGCTCCCGGCGCCGGCAGCATGTTCCTGCTGATCGCCATATCCTATTGGCTGGGATTTGGACTTCTTTCGCTCACGCTCGCATCCCGTGGCAGGATGATTGCGCTGCTGTTGCCAATATTGGCATTGACGCCGCCGTCTCTGGCCCTCGTTGGAATCATCTGGCGGGACGTTCTCTTTGCAACGTGCTGGCTGCTCGCCGCCGCAGTTGCGCTGGCCGCCTCCGAGCAGCGATCCTGGATCAGGTTGGCCGGGCAGACAGCATCGCTGGCACTGGTCGCTCTCGGGGTATTGTTGAGGCCGAATGCCCTTCTGGCCGCGCCGATACTCGCCGCATATGCGCTCTGGCTGTCGCGGGTCTCGCTGCGGAAGACCGCGATCCTTTACGCTCCGGCCGTGCTTGGCTTCTTTGGCATGGTGCAGCTCATCTATTACGGTCTGCTCGACGCGAAGCGGGAGCATCCGCTGCAGACGATCATGATCTTCGATCTCGGCGGCATCAGCCATTTTGCCAGGGCGAACCAGTTTCCGGTCGAGTGGAGCGAGGCGGAAAATGCGATGCTGCTCGACACGTGCTACCAGCCGACGATGTGGGACATCTATTGGCGACTCGATCCCTGTGATTTCGTGATGCGAAAGATCGAACGCGAAAAAGGCCTGTTCGGTACCTCAGCGATATCAACGGCGTGGCTGACGGCCATTCTCCGGCATCCGGTTGCCTATCTGCAGCACCGGTCAGCCTTCATGTGGAATTTTCTCGCTGGCGATAATTTGACGATGTGGACCGCCGATATCGAAGACCCGGCGAGAAACGTCTTTGCCAATCGTGCCGCATTCGGCGCATTGGTCTCGGCTCACGATGTGCTGAAACCAACGCCGTTCTTTTGGGCTGGCTTCTGGCTGCTGGCCTGCATCGCCCTGTGCGGCATCGGCTGGCGCAAAGCGCCTCGCGAAGCCGCTTTTATATCATGCGTATGCGGGTCCGCGGCCGTCTACGTTCTGACCTTCTATTGCGTTGGCGTGGCGTCCGATTTTCGTTACGCATATTGGGCGGTACTGGCGGCCATGGCCGGCGGCGTGGTCCTGCTGTCCGGTGACGCCAGCAGGCCCGCGCGGAAACACCAAAGCATGATCCGGAAAAGAGTGAAGCGGTTTTCCCTCGCGACAAAACGCGAAGCGCGCGCGGAGATCATGTTCGAACAAAGATCTGAAGTGCGATGACCGATTCATCCAAATCTCATCGCGCCTTCTGGCTACTGTTTCGGTTCGGCCGACGCGGTCCAGCTCTTATAATCGGCGTCGGAAACCGAGGGCAGCTTCTTGACGAAAGCCACGATGGACCAGATTTCGGCATCGTTTGCTCCCGCCAGCGCAAAGCTCGGCATGCCCGTCATGTTGATACCGTTCTTGACGATCCAAAAAAGCTGGGTAGGGGAGAGGTCTGCAGCGACTTTCTTCAGATCGGGTGGATCGGGATGTAGTCCTTCCGAATATTTCAGCCACTTGACGCCGGGCGCGCCGTGGCAGTTGACGCAACCGAAACTGGCATACGCGTTGGCACCGGCCTGCACCATTGCAGTCTCGCCGAACGCGACCGGAGGACCCTCGTTGGCGTGACGCTCGATGGATGCGGTCCGAACCTTGGTCAAGGCCCAGGTTACCGCGGCAGGGTCTTCAGCCGTCGCTGCGACGCTATAGTACCCACCAAAGAAGAAGATTGCACAGCCAATGGCGAATACAATCGCTAGTGCTCCGATTGCCGCAAGGAAGCGCATGCGAGCCTCCGTCTGTGAACTGCCCTCGATCAAGGATTATGACCTTGATGTGGAATAGCGAACCGCCAAAAAGGTTGCATAATGTAGGACCAAATGACGCGATAGGTTGAGACCAGAGTTCAATGACCGGGCCTGGCGTCAGTTTTGACTGGCAGTGGTCGCTGACAATGTTCCGCGGTACATCAAGCCTACCCATGGCGGCGGTGTCACGAAGACATGCAGCCACGGGCTGGTCCCGCTGTGGCCGGTGTTCTTGCTGCATGCGGGAGCACCGATCCTCCGTGTCACGACCAAAGGCGCTATTCCACCTTCAGCCCGAGCTGATGGACAAGCTTGCTCCACTTCTTTTCTTCCCGATCGATGTCGTCGGCATATTCGGCCGGCGTCGAGCTGAGGGGATCGCCGCCTTCGAGACGGATGCGTTGCTGCACCTCCGGGTCGTTTCCGAGTTTGCGCAATACGGCGCTGAGGACGCTGACGATCTCGGGTGGCGTGCCGTGCGGCGCAAGCAGTCCGTAATGCAATACGGCTTCGAAGCCAGGCATTCCCGACTCGTCGAAGGTCGGCACGTCGGGCAATAGCGAGAAGCGCGTCTTGCTGGTGACAGCGACAGCGCGCAGTTGGCCGGCCGCGATATTGCCCAGCGCCGGCGGCAGCACGCCGAACGCGACCGGCACGTGGCCGCCGAGCAGATCGTTCATGACCGGTGCCGTGCCCTTGTAGGGGATCATCGCGATGTCGATGCCGGCCTCGGCCTTGAACAATTCGGCGCACATGTAACCACCGGTGCCGACAGGCGACGTCCCTATATTGAGTGTGCCCGGCGCCTTCCGCGCCAGCGCGATCAATTCGGCGACCGTCTTCGCGGGAAACGACGGATGGGCGAGCAGGGCCACAGGCATCGAGGCGACGAGGCCGATCGGCGCGAAATCCTTGCGCGGATCCATGCCGATAGTGGTGTAGAGGCTCGGGTTGATCGACAGCGTCCCGGTGTGGCCGAGCAGCAGCGTGTAGCCGTCCGGCGCGGCTCGCGCGACTGCGCGCGTGCCGATGGTGCCCCCGCCGCCGCCGCGATTGTCGACGGTCACGGTCTGGCGGAAAGCGTCCGACAGCTTTTGCGCCACCACGCGCGCCATCGCATCGACGCCGCCGCCGGCCGGGTACGGCACGACCAGCGTGATGGGGCGCGTTGGAAAGTCTGCGGCACGGGCGATCGACACCAGCGAGGCACCGGCGAACGCAACGGTCGATGCCATGGCGATCGCGACGACGGTCACCAAGTTGCGGCGCGACAATTCATCCATGCTATGCCTCCCTCTCGCAGGGCGCATCATATGGAGAGCCTGGTGACAGGCAAGCGGAGCGCGGAGCAGGTTATGCCCGAAATGGTTGGAGCTGTGTCCAATATTCTGCCAAGGTGCGGCGGCTAGCCAGGACCGGTCGGACATGCGAACAGGATTCCATTGTTGCTCCTCGATTCTGCTTGTTCTTAGTTCATTCGTACCGCATGGCGCGATGGCGCAGGCGCTGACGCCGTTCCGTTATGAAGCGCAGGCGCAGCGTCACTGTCCCGGCGATACGGTCGTCTGGCTCGATTTCGGGCGGGAGCGCTACTACACGAAAGGGCAGAGGCGCTATGGCTTCGGCCTGACCGGCAGCTTCGTGTGCAGAAACGAGGCTCGAAACAATGGCTTTCGGCGCTCGCCGTTAGGGCTGAGGTGAGCCCGAACCGGCTGCCTGGCTCAGCCTGAGCGCCAAATGTATCGTCTTGGGATCCCGGTGAGTGCCGGGACGAAACCCGAACTTCCCGAACACTTTCAGCATTGCGGCGTTTTCCGGCAGCACTTCCGCCGTCAGCTCCTTAAGGCCGGCAACGCTTGCGATCTTGATGAGATGGCGCATCAGGAGCGAGCCGATGCCGCGGCCCTGCCATGTATCGATGACGACAAAGGCCATCTCGGCCCGTCCCGGCTCGAAGACAATGTATCGCCCGCCGCCGACAATGATCTTGCGGCCGGCTTCCTCGGTGACGGCGACAATCGCGACATGGGCCTTGAAATCGACGTCCATGAAGAAAGCGCGCTCCTTGTCCGAGAAATGGCGTTTCATGACAAAGAAGCGACGCTGTAGCGATTGAGGGCTTGTCTTTGCCACAGCCGCGAGCATGTCCGCCTCGTCCTCGCGGCGGAGGGCGCGGACTTCGACCTTTCTGCCGTCGCTGAGAAGCTCGGACGTCGCGTAGTTGACAGCCTCCAGCATCGGACCTCCCGCGCGAAGGCGACTGCGGACTTGATCTGCGCAGGGGGATCAAGACAGGATCGGCCCGCCGTTCCTTGATCTGGATCAAGACTGCCGCGCGTGCACGCACGCGGAAGCGACGCGACACGGCGTTGCCCGGCCTCGAACGTTGACCTAGATCAACATTTCGACGTGGCGAGGTCGCTTGACTGGAGCGCGACAATCGAGGTCGAACATGCCAACGAACAATGCAATTCTGCCGGGTGGGCCGATGTCAGGGCTCGTCGCTTCTGCCGTGGAGTATATGGTGGATGCCGGGCAACGCAGCGTGCTGTTTCTCGATATCATGCGCCGGCGGGGGGACCAGTATCGCGAGCATGTGGCGCAGACGGCGCCACACGTGTTGAGCTATGCGGCCGAACTCATCATCGACGGCCGCAAGCTGGATCAGCCGGTCAACTATGCGCTGGTGCGGATCATACCGCCAAAGGGCGTGGAGATCGATCTGAAACGGCGGCCGTTCATCGTCGTCGACCCCCGTGCCGGGCATGGCCCGGGTATTGGCGGCTTCAAGGCCGACAGCGAGATCGGTGTTGCGATGAAGGCGGGCCACCCCTGCTATTTCATCGGGTTCCTGCCCGAGCCGATGCCGGGCCAGACCATCGAGCGTATCGCGCGCGCCGAGGCGATTTTCATCGAGAAGGTGATCGAGCGGCATCCGGAGGCCAATGACAAGCCATGTGTGATCGGCAACTGTCAGGCCGGCTGGGCGGTCATGATCCTGGCTTCGCTGCGGCCGGAACTGTTCGGCCCGCTGATCATCGCCGGTGCGCCGCTGGCCTATTGGGCCGGTGTGCACGGTAAATACCCGATGCGCTATTCGGGCGGCCTGCTCGGCGGAAGCTGGCTCACCGCGCTATCCAGTGATCTCGGGGGCGGCAAGTTCGATGGCGCCTGGTTGGTACAGAACTTCGAAAACCAGAATCCGTCCAATACGCTGTGGACCAAGCAGTACAACGTGTACTCCAGGGTCGATAGCGAGGCCGACCGCTATCTCGAGTTCGAACGCTGGTGGGGCGGACACGTCAATCTGAATGCCGAAGAGATCCAGTTCATCGTCGATGAGCTCTTCATCGGCAATAATCTCGCTGCTGGCCGGGTCACGATGTCGGACGGTACGGCGGTCGATCTGCGCAACATCCGTTCGCCGATCGTGGTGTTCTGCTCGAAGGGCGATAACATAACCCCGCCACAGCAGGCGCTGCACTGGATCCTCGACCTTTACGCCGACGTCGACGAGATCAGGGCATACGGGCAGACCATCGTCTATACGGTGCACGAGACGATCGGCCATCTCGGAATCTTCGTCTCCGGCGGCGTGGCCAAGAAGGAGCACGCCGAGTTTTCCAGCAACATCGATCTGATCGATGTGCTGCCGCCCGGCCTCTATGAGGCGACGTTTGAGGCAAGGGGTGCCAACACGATCAATGACGAGCTTGCCGTCGGCCAGTGGGTGATGCGCTGCGAAGCGCGGACTCTGGACGATATCCGCGCCATGGGCGGCAACTCGCCGGAGGATGAGCGCCGCTTCGAGACCGCCAAGCGCGTTTCCGAAATGAATCTTGCGGTGTATCAGAAGTACCTTCAGCCGTGGATCAAGTCGATGGTGACGCCGCAGATGGCGGAGCTGATGCGCACTTGGCATCCGCTGCGACTGCAATACGAGGCGTTCAGCAGCCGGAATCCGTGGATGAAGACGGTGGAGGACGCGGCTGAGAAGATACGCGAGAAGCGCAAGCCGGTTGCCGAGGACAATCCCTTCCTGGCGTCCCAGGAAAGGCTTTCGAAGCAGATCGTCAGCTCACTCGACCGATGGCGCGACTCGCAGGAGGCGCTCAGCGAAGCGATGTTCCTGGCAATCTATGGTTCGCCCGCCCTGCAGGTCGCGGTTGGGGTCGATCCGCATTCGAAGCCTTCGGCGCCCCGTGCGATGGATCCCAAACACCGTGCACTCCTGCAGGCACGCATTGCCGAGTTGAAGTCGAAGATCGGAGCAGGCGGTTTGAGGGAGGCCGGTCTCCGCGCGCTGCTCTATGTCGGGTCGGCCCGCGGCATGGTGGACGAACGCAGCCTCGAGGCATTGCGGCGGCTGCGCCAGACGGATGAGTCGGCGCGGATCACGCTGGCCGAGTTCAAGATGCTGGTGCGGGAGCAGTTCTTCATGCTGCTGCTCGACCGCGAGGCCGCGCTTGCCGCCATCCCGAAACTGCTGCCGGAGAACATGGGCGAGCGCCGTAAGGCCTTCGCGACCATTCAGGAAGTGCTCTCGGCGAGCGCAGAGATTTCAGGCGAAGCGGCAAAGCGGTTCAAGCAGGTGGCCGAGCTGTTTGGGCTTGATGGGGCGGACAGCTCGAACGTCAGGTCATTTGGGAACAGGGCGTCCTAAGATCGCGGTCGCGGACCGTCTTCTTAACGGGATTTGCCGAACGTTACGCGATAGATTGACCAGTAGACGACGCCGACAAAGCCGGCGCCGCCCACGATGTTGCCCAGCGTTACGGGAACCAGATTGTGGGCGATCCCCGAAATCGTGATGAGCGATGCATCGAAATTCGCAGGAGCGTGTCCGGTCTGGACCAGCAACCAGGCCAGCGGCAGGAAATACATGTTGGCCACGCAGTGCTCGAAGCCGGCGGCAATGAAGGCGGAGAGGGGAAGTATAACGGCAACTACCTTGTCCGTGACGGTCCGGCCGGCATAGGCCAGCCAGACCGCCGCACAGACGAGAATGTTGCACAGGATCCCCTTCACAAACAGCGTAGTCCCATCAGGACGGATCTTCGAGACAGCCGTAGTCAACACCGACAAGCCGATGCGACCCTCATTCATGTCGAGATGATGGGAATAGTAGACAAGGAAAACGAGCCCAAGCGCTCCGAAGAAGTTTCCGGCATAGACGATAGCCCAGTTGCTCAGCATCGTGCGCGTGGAAACCTTGCGGCTCGCCCAGGCCATCACGATCAAATTGTTGCCGGTGAACAGCTCGGCGCCGCCGACCAGGACGAGCATCAATCCGAGAGAGAAAACGAGTCCGCCGCCCACGCGCGCCGCTGCAAAGCTGAGCGTCGGGTCGCTAGCCACGATCGTATAGTACAGCGCGCCGAAGCCGATGCCTCCGCCAGCCACAACTGCCAGCATGAAGGATACCAGAAACGGCAGGTTGGCCTTCTTTACGCCAACCTTCTCGACAGCTTCCTTGATCTCTGCAGGACTATAGGCCTGTAGATTGAAGATCGGCAGTTGTGGTGCGGGCATTGGATCAGCCATTCGGAGGATTAGCCATTTGGATTTGCCTGCTCGCGGCTGTCCATATCGCATTATCCGCCTGAGCCACCCAGCACCAGAAGCCCGATGATCTGGACCGCGATCACTTTCACCAAGGTCATCGAAGGAAAAATCATGGCGTAACCGATGTCGGGCCGTTCTGTCGGTGCCATTTTGGTCGAGTAGACGAGAATGGCCGGATTGCCCGTTGCCCCCGATGCGATGCCGACGAGGTCGTCGTACGGAATGCGCATGATGTAGTGACCGACGAGCAGCACGATAGCGACCGTCGTGAGCAGGACGGCGGCACCAATGAACAGCATGGTGAAGCCTGACTCTGCGACGGTGCGGACAAAGGGTTGCCCCGCATTGACGCCGACGGTGGCAAGAAACATCGCAAGACCGAAGTTTCGCAGTACGATGTTGGCCGGCAGCGGCATGGTCCAGAGCATGGGTCCCGTGCGGCGCAGTTTGCCGAGGATGAGGGCCACGATCAGCGGCCCACCGCCGATCCCTAGGGTCACGATGCCGACGCCCGGGATGGGAATCGGGATCAGACCGAGGAGGACGCCCATCACCATACCGAGCCCAAGGGATACATAGCTGAACTCGGCAGTGGCCTTGACCGTGTCGCCGAAGTGCTTGCGGATTTCCTCCTTGCGTTCGGGTGGCAAGAGCACGCCGACGCGGTCGCCGAATTCCAGCATCAGGTCCGGCGTCGGCACGAGGTCGGCATCATAGCGCCGGACATGCAGAAGGTGCGTCGGAAAGCCTGAAGGCATCGGGAGCCTGGAAAGCGGAACGCCCACCATATCAGCCTTGCCGACAAAGACCCGGATGTAGTCCAGATCTGCCCGATCACTGGCCAGTCGGCCTAGCTCCAGTTTCCCGAGCCTAGTCGCAGCGTTAGCAATCGCGTCCTGGTTCTCGGCCACGACCAGGACCGCGTCACCGGCGGACAGAATGGTACTGCCGACCGGAACGACGTTCTGTCCCGCCTTGCGGACCATCGTAACCTGGACGTCACGCAAAAACTCCTTGGTCAATTCATCCAAGGTACGACCGGCAAAGCCGGCTCCGATCGTAATCTCGCCCATATGGAAGCGCTGGACCTTGGCCGGGAATTTCGGCTTCACGAGCTGGGTCATGAAATAGATGCAAAGAATCGGACCGATCACCCCGAACGGATAGGCAATCGAATAGCCAATGGAGGGATCCTTGGTCTTGGTAACGTCAAGCGCGGCCTGCAGGGTTGCCGTGCTTGTCATCGATCCTGCGTAGAGGCCGAGCGTATGACCGATCTTGATGCCAAAGAGCTGTCCCAGACCCAGCGCCACACCAAGTCCCGCCAGACAGCCGATCAGTGCCAGAAGATTGTATTTCTGTCCCGCGCCGACCATGCCCTCGAAGAACTGCCGGCCATAGAGGATGCCGATGCCGTACAGGAACATGATAAGGCCGGTGAGGCCGATCGGTCCGATAATCTGGGCCTTTGGCGCAAACGCACCGATGGCAAGACCCACAAAGAGCACGGCACCTACACCGAGCGAGAAGCCGCCGATGCTGATTTGGCCCACCAGATAGCCCGCGCCAATCGCGAGAAATGCCGTGAGGATCGGCTGGCTTCCGATGATATCGCGGGCAAGGTCCAACATGTGTGTCTCCGGACATTCCAGTTCTGTTACCGTGCGTTACAGCCCGCATCGCGAAACTGGCCAATCACTCTGTTCACCAGCTCGCGGGAAGGGCGTGGGGTATCGTAGTGCTTGTACTCGAGGCCCATCGCCTTCCACTTGAATTCACCCATCTGGTGAAAGGGCTGAACCTCGACCCATTCGACGTTCTTCATGGGAGCCACGAATTTGGCGATACCCTCGACATTCGCGGGATCGTCGGTCGAGCCAGGCACCAGCGTGAAGCGCACCCAGGTTGGCTTACTGATCTTCGCCAGTCGCTCGGCGAAGCGCAGGGTCGGCGCGATATCGCGGCCGGTCACCCTGCGATAGGTGTCGGGGTCGGAGCTCTTGATATCGAGCAGCACGAGGTCGACGACCGAAAGAAAGCTGTCGTCGGCGCGGTCGCCGAGGAAGCCGGATGTCTCGATCGCCGTGTGCAAGCCCATCTGCTTGGCACCGGCGAAAATTCGCTTGGTGAAGGCGAGCTGCACCATGGCTTCGCCGCCCGATATCGTCAGCCCGCCACCGAGACTGCGCAGCGATGGAGCGAAGTCACCAAGCCGGCGCAGCACCTGTTCGGCGGAAACATAGGTGCCGTCCTTGAGGTGCCAGGTATCCGGATTGTGGCAGTAAGTGCAGCGCAGAAGGCAACCTGATACGAACAGCACCATCCGCAGGCCCGGACCGTCGTAGCGCGACGAGGATTCGTAGGAATGGCAATATCCAAACGCGCCTTGCTCGTCCTTGAACTTGTCCTCATCGGGCGCATCCGGAGATGCGCCCGTTCGAAGGTCGTGCCGGCTGCCGGATTCGAGTGGCTGCACCGTCGACATGGCAAGGCCCTTCAGATCTGGCCGTGGAAGGTGCGGCTGATCACGTCTCGCTGTTGTTCCGGCGTCAGGCGGACGAAGTTGACGGCATAGCCGGACACGCGGATCGTGAGTTGCGGATACTTGTCCGGATTCTTGATCGCGTCTTCCAGCGTCTCCCGGTCGATCACGTTCAGGTTCATGTGGAATCCGCCGCGCCCGAAATAGACGTCGAAGGCCTTGGTAGCCTCGTCGATCAGCTGGGCTTCGGAAAGATGGGCTTTCTGCGGCGCAACCGACACCGTATAGCTGATGCCGTCGAGAGAATCCTTGTAGGGAAGCTTTGCCACCGACAGGCAAGATGCGAGCCAACCATGGCTGTCCCGGCCATGCATCGGGTTGGCGCCCGGGCCAAACGGCTCACCCTTGCGACGGCCGTCCGGCGTATTGCCGGTCGCCTTGCCGTAAACGACGTTGGAGGTGATGGTCAGAACGCTCTGCGTATGCGTCGCATTCCGGTAGGTCGGGTGCTTGCGGATCTTCTCCATGAACCGCGTGACCAGCTCCGATGCGATCTGGTCAACCCGATCGTCGTTGTTGCCGAATTGCGGCGTCGCGGTATTGCCCTCGTTCTGGTAGTCGACGACGAGGCCCGTTGCGTCACGCACGACACGGATCTTGCCGTACTTTATGGCGCTCAAGCTATCGGCCACGACAGACAGGCCCGCTATACCGAACGCCATGGTGCGCAGGATGTCGCGATCGTGCAGCGCCATTTCCAGACGCTCATAGAAGTACTTGTCGTGCATGTAGTGGATGCAGTTCATGGCGTGCACGTAGGTCTTTGCAAGCCACTCCATGGTGGTGTCGAACTTTGCCATGACGTCGTCGTAGTCGAGGAAGTCTCCGGCGACCGGCATGGCTTTCGGTGCAATCTGGTCGCCGGAGACCTCGTCGCGCCCGCCATTGATGGCGTAAAGCAGGGCTTTTGCGAAGTTGACCCGGGCGCCGAAGAACTGCATCTGCTTGCCGAGCCGCATGGCCGAAACACAGCAGGCGATCGCGTAGTCGTCGCCCCAGTACGGGCGCATCAGGTCATCATTCTCGTATTGCAGCGATGAGGTATCTTTGCTGACCTTGACGCAGTAGCGCTTGAACGTCGCGGGCATGTGGGTGGACCACAGCACCGTGATGTTCGGCTCCGGCGCGGGGCCGAGATTGTAGAGGGTGTGGAGCATGCGGTAGCTGCTCTTGGTCACCAATGCGCGACCGTCGAGGTCCATGCCGCCGACGCATTCGGTCGCCCAGTAGGGGTCGCCGCTGAACAGCGCGTCGTAGTCCGGCGTGCGGAGAAAGCGCACGATGCGCAGCTTCTGTACCATCTGGTCCCAGAGTTCCTGTGCGCCCGCTTCGTCGAGAGCACCTTCCTTCAGGTCGCGTTCGATATAGATGTCTAGGAAGCTCGAGATACGACCGATAGACATTGCCGCGCCATTGGCTTCCTTGATCGCGCCGAGATAGGCGAAGTAGGTCCATTGGAATGCTTCCTGCGCATTCGTCGCGGGCTGCGTGATGTCGTAGCCGTAGAGCTTGGCCATCGATGCGAGGTCTTCCAGGGCGCGCATCTGCTCGGCGAGTTCCTCGCGCGTCCGGATGATTTCATCCGTCGGCCACATGTCATCGATCTGGGCGCGCTCCTGGCGCTTGACCTCGAGCAGGCGGTCGGTACCGTAGAGGGCGACACGGCGATAGTCACCGATGATCCGGCCGCGGCCATAGGCGTCGGGAAGGCCGGTAATGATGCCGGACCGCCGGCAGCTCATGATCTCCGGGGTGTAGGCGTCGAACACGCCGTCATTGTGTGATTTGCGGTACTTGGTAAAGGCCTCGTGCACCTTGGCATCCGGCTCGAAGCCCGCAGCCTTCAGGCCGGTCTCGACCATGCGCAGCCCGCCGAACGGGAAGATCGCCCGTTTGAACGGCTGGTCCGTCTGCAGGCCGACAATGACTTCGTTGTCGCGGTCTATATAACCGGCTGGGTGCGCCAGCAACGTCGAGGGATTTTGTGCGTCCACGGCGAGGACGCCCTTCTTTCTTTCATCGGCGAAGTAGGGTTGCAGCTTGGCCCACACTGCCTTGGTCCGCTGCGAGGGGCCTGCCAGGAATTTCTCGTCCCCGGAATAGGAAGCCACATTACGGACGATGAAGTCGCGCACGCTGATCGAGGTAGTCCAGTCACCCGGTTGGAAGCCTCTCCAACAATCCGCCACCGTATCCTTCTTGAGCGCTGCGCTGCCCTTCATGACAAATCTCCCCTGGCCGACGATATTGTTGGCCTGACAATTCATCCGATGGGCAATGGCGCATTGGTGCCAGGCAGTTGGCCGATGCTAGTGGGCGCGAGCCGACGCCACTCTTGATCTATGTCAAGCCTCGGAGACCGTGGCGGCGCGTCAGCGAAGGAATTTGGCGGCCTGCGCGAACGTTCGCGACCACGTTCGGGAGGCCAGCTTACGTTGACTTAAATCAAGGTCGCCGGCAGTGCGCACCTCAATGAATCAACGTGGCGGGTCTAACGTCGTACAAGCAGCACGATTTCCCGTCGAGCCGAACGTCCAAGTTCCCCGGCCCAGGATTGGAGCGAGCCAATGAGTGCCATGCCAGCCGAAGCAAGCGCGAAGCAACCCGGCGCGAAATACGACCGCCTGATCGCGGCCGCCAAGGGTGCCCCGTCGGTGACAACGGTCGTTGTCCATCCCTGCGACGAGAGTTCGTTGCGCGGTGCACTTGAGTCGGCGGAGGCCGGAATCATCAAGGCGATCCTTGTGGGGCCTGCAGCCAGGATCAAGGAAGTTGCCGCCAAACACAACCTCAACGTCTCCGGCTGTGAAATCGTCGACACTCCGCCTACCGAGGCTGCTGCCGCTGCCCGCGGTGTTCAACTGATTCATGAAGGCAAGGGCGAAGTCTTGATGAAGGGCAGCTTGCACACCGACGAAATCATGCGAGCCGTAACCGCGAAGGAGGGTGGGCTGCGCACAGCGCGGCGCATCAGCCACGTTTTTGTCATGGACGTCCCGGCCTATGATCACACGGTGTTCGTTACCGACGCCGCGATCAACATCGCCCCGGATCTCGACGTCAAGCGTGACATCATCCAGAACGCGATCGACCTCTACAATGAGGCCGGTTTTGGTACGACGCCGCGGGTCGCCATCCTGTCGGCGGTGGAGACCGTCACCTCGAAGATACCTTCCACCATCGAAGCTGCCGCGCTCTGCAAGATGGCCGACCGCAAGCAGATCACCGGAGCGCTGCTCGACGGGCCGCTTGCCTTCGACAATGCGATCGATATGGACGCGGCCCGGATCAAGGGCATCAAGTCGGAGGTCGCGGGCCGGGCACAGATCCTGGTCGTGCCCGACCTCGAGTCTGGCAACATGTTGGCCAAGAACCTCGCCTATTTCGCTAAGGCTGATGGGGCCGGCATCGTGCTCGGCGCGCGCGTGCCTGTCGTACTGACGTCACGGGCAGATTCGGCGCGCTCGAGGATGGCGTCGGCCGCCGTCGCCGCTCTCCATGCCGACGCCAGGCGGCGCAAAGCGCCCATCGCTGCAGCGTGACCACCATGGACACGATCCTCGTCGTCAACGCCGGCTCGTCAAGCGTTAAGTTCCAGATCTTCGCGGTGGAAGGTGAGGGCGCTCTCCGGCGGCAGGTCAAGGGCCAGATGGACGGGATTGGCAGCCGGCCGCGATTGCGCGCCAGAGGTCCCGGCGGCGGTCCACTGGCCGATCGGGCCTATCCGATCGAAGCGGTTGCCGACGTTCCGGCCGCCATGGCGGTGGCGGGTGCCTGGCTGCGCGATGAGCTCAATATCAATCCCGTCGCGGTTGGCCATCGCGTCGTGCATGGCGGGCCGGATTATGCGCGCCCGGTGCTGATCGACCATGCCGTGGTGTCGCGGCTTGAGCGATATGTCTCCCTCGCGCCGCTGCACCAGCCGCATAATCTTGCGCCGGTCAGGACACTGCTGAACAATTTCCCGGCATTGCCTCAGGTCGCATGCTTCGATACCGCATTTCATCGCGACCATGATGCGCTAGCGGATCACTACGCGATCCCGCACCAGCTTCATGCCGAAGGCGTGAGGCGGTACGGCTTCCACGGCCTGTCCTACGAGTACATTGCAAAGCGCCTGCCCCAGGTCGCGCCTGAGATCGCCGGCGGACGGGTGATCGTCGCTCATCTCGGCAGCGGCGCCTCGATGTGTGCGATGAAAGGCGGAAGAAGCGTCGAAAGCACGATGGGCTTCACGGCACTCGACGGGCTCGCGATGGGCACGCGGCCGGGCCAGATCGATCCCGGCGTCGTGCTCTACCTGATCGCGGAAAAGGGCATGTCGGCCTCGAGCGTGCAGAACTTCCTGTACCGCGAATGTGGCCTGAAAGGCCTGTCCGGTGTCAGCAATGACATGCGGGAGCTCGAGACCAGCAAGGATCCGCGCGCCGCATTCGCGATCGATTACTTCGTCTACCGGATCGGCCTGAACGCCGGCATGCTGGCCGCCGCGTTGCAGGGAATCGATGGTTTCGTCTTTACGGCGGGGATCGGTGAAAACTCGGCTTCCATTCGCGCACGCATTGCCGAGAAACTTGGTTGGCTCGGTGTCGCGCTCGATACGGCCGAGAACGCCCGCCATGCCACCAGGATATCGCGCGCCGACAGCCGCATCCCGGTTTATGTCGTACCCACCGACGAAGAGCTAATGATTGCGCAGCACACACTTGCGCTGCTCATGAAGCGGCAATCGTCAAACCAGAACCGCGAGAGAGCGTCATGAACATACCGGTTTTCCCCGAGACCAATGTCGCGCTGAAAGGCAAGAAGGGGCTGGTCGTCGGCATCGCCAATGACCAGTCGATCGCGTGGGGCTGCGCCAAGGCGTTTCGCGCGCTGGGCGCCGACCTCGCGGTCACCTACCTGAATGAGAAGGCCAAGAAGCACGTCGAGCCGCTGGCCAACGCCCTGGAATCTCCGATCTTCATGCCGCTCGACGTCATGGTCGAAGGCGAGACCGAGAAGGTCTTCGAACGGATCGAGAAGGAGTGGGGGCAACTCGACTTCCTGCTTCACTCCATTGCATTCTCACCCAAGGGCGCGCTGCATGGCAGGGTGGTGGACGTCGATCGCGAGGGCTTTCAGAAAACCATGGACGTCTCGTGCTGGTCGTTCATGCGGATGGCGCACCTGGCGGAACCGCTGATGAAAAACGGTGGCACCATATTCACGATGACCTATTACGGCAGCCAGATGGTGGTGAAGAACTACAACGTCATGGGTGTTGCCAAGGCCGCGCTGGAAGCCGCCGTGCGCTACATCGCGGCCGAACTCGGCCCCAAGGGCATCCGCGTTCATGCCATCTCGCCGGGACCGCTCGCGACCCGTGCGGCGTCGGGGATCCCGGAATTCGACGAACTGATGGACAAGGCACAGTCGCAGGCGCCGTCGCGCAGCCTCGTCAGCATCGATGACGTCGGAAGGGCAACCGCTTTCCTCGCGCTCGACGGCGCCAAGCTGATCACGGGCAGCGTGCTCTACATCGATGGTGGTTACCATATCATCGACTAAAGTATGGCCTAGCGATAGTGCAGGCCGATCACCTCGGCGACGCAGGCGGGGCGTTGGCCGCCCTCGATCTCGATCACCACGCGATAGTGCACCCGCAAGCCGTTGGGCGGCACTTCCTCGGCTTCGGCAATACCGATGCGTCCGCGCAGTTTCGAACCCGCGGGCACCGGCGAGAGATAGCGGATGCGGTCGGCGCCATAGTTCAGCGTATTCTTCAGTCCCTTCAATCCCATTACCGAACGGATGAACATCGGCGTCAGGCTGAGCGAGAGCAATCCGTGCGCAATCGTCTTGCCGCCGGGCATCTCCGCCTCGGCGCGCTCCTGGTCGACGTGGATCCATTGTTCGTCACAGGTCGCTTCCGCGAACTTGTTGATGCGGTCCTGCGTCACCTCGATCCAGTCGCTGATGCCGACTTCCGTGCCGACGGCGGCCGTCAGTTCCTCGAATCCGTTGAATATCCGCATGGCCTCGATCCGCTTTGGTGCTTCACAGCTTCATTTCCGGCACCGTGTCGGGAATGGCGAGTTCGGCTTCCGTCACGGCCAGCACCTCGGCGATCTTCAAGCCGGGCGCCGTTTCCATCAGCGTGGCCCTGCCGTCAGGGAACGCGATGACGGCCATATCGGTTACAACCATGTCGACGGGACGTGCCGACGTCAGGGGCAGGTTGCATTTGGCGACGATCTTCGACTTGCCCTTGGCGGCGTGCTGCATGGCGACGATGACGCGCTTGGCGCCGCTGACGAGATCCATGGCGCCGCCCATCCCCGGCACCATCTTGCCAGGGATCATCCAGTTGGCGAGGTGGCCGGCGGCATCGATCTGCAGGCCGCCCAATACCGTGATGTCGACATGACCGCCACGGATCAGGCCGAATGACATCGCGCTGTCGAAGATGGCGGCGCCGGGCAGGGCACTGATCGGCCTGCCGCCGGCGTCGGTTAGGAGCGGATGGGCCATGCCCTGATCGGGGATCGACCCGGTGCCGATCAGTCCGTTCTCGGACTGGAAAAAGACTTTCAGCCCCTCGGGTACATAGTTGGCGACCAGCGTCGGAATGCCGATGCCGAGATTGACGAGGTTGCCGGGACGAAGCTCCTGCGCCACGCGCCTTGCGATGATGGTTTGTGCATCCATGGGTCACCCGTTCGCAACGAGGTAATCGACCAAAGGGCCGGGCGTGACGACATGATCGGGGGCGATGACGCCAACCGGCACGATGTGCTCGGCCGTGACAATGACGGTGTCGGCGGCCATCGCCATCACGGGGTTGAAGTTGCGTGCGGTGAGTGCGTAGGACAGGTTGCCGACATAGTCGGACAGAAAGGCGTGCACCAGCGCGAAATCGGCGCGCAGAGCGGTCTCGAGCAGGAATGTCCTGCCGTTGACCTCGACCTTCTGTTTGCCTTGCTCAACCAGGGTACCGACGCCGGTTGGTGTCAGCACGCCGCCGAGGCCGCAGCCCCCGGCGCGGATGCGCTCGACGAAGGTGCCCTGCGGGATCAGGTCCATTTTGATCTCGTTGGCCAGCATCTGCTGCTGGGCTTTCGGGTTCAGGCCGATATGGGTGCCGATCATGCTCGACACCTGTCCGCCTTCGAACAGCTTGCCGACACCCTTACCGGGAACGGCCGCATCGTTGCTGATCAGGGTGATGCCCGTCTTCTTCTGCCGTACCAGCTCGTCGAGCAGGCGTTCGGGCGTGCCAACGCCCATGAAGCCGCCAACCATGATGCTCGCGCCATCCGGGATCATCGCTACGGCTTCTTCGGCGGAAACGGACTTCATGTGCGAACTCCGGCCAGCAATCGAGGTAGGTTCACCAAAAATTGTCACTGTGCCAGCGGCCAGGGACCTTGATCTGCATCAAGGCTTTGGCGCTCGGCTTAAGCCCGGTCAATCGTTCGATAGCGCGGGTCAAGCATCCAGCCGATGGTGACGCCAATGCCGTCGGGCGGGCCGCCGGATTCGCCGCGAGCGCGGGACTTGATTTGAATCAAGCCGATCCAGCACCGGCCGCAGAATGCTTGGTTCAAGCAGACATGAGGGGGCCGCGTGCGACCCATTCGACAGCTTCTCGCGCGAGAGGATGAAATCCAGCTTGCGGTCCGGCTCGCGCTTCTGGCGCTCCTGATCTACTGGTCGTTCGTCGTGATCCGGCCCTTCATTCCGATCCTCGCCTGGAGCGTAGTTCTGGCGGTGGCGCTCTATCCACTCTTTCGTTGGCTCTCCGGGCTGCTGGGCGATCGTCCGAAACTCGCAGCGACAGTGCTCACGCTCATCAATCTCTGCATCGTCATCGGGCCCGCGACGTGGCTTGGCCTCGGCGCCGTAGAGGGGCTTCGCGGATTTGCGGCGCAGCTTGGCGGCGGGACGATATTCGTTCCGTCGCCGCCTGCAGGCGTGAGGGACTGGCCGATCATCGGCACGCAGCTCCACGCCCTGTGGGATCAGGCTTCTACCAATCTGCGCTCGGCGCTACGCGAGTTCGCCCCGCACCTGAAGCCCGTGGCCGGGACGATGCTGGGCCTCGCCGGTGGCGCCGGCGTCGGAGCGATCAAGTTTCTCGTCGCGGTCGCGCTCACCGGCGTCATGCTGCCGGCCGGGCCGCGGCTGGTCGCAGCCGGCCAGCATTTCCTGTCCCGGATCGTGGCCGAACGGAGCGAGAATTTTCTGGTGCTGGCGGGCGCGACCATCCGGTCGGTGGCGCAGGGCGTGATCGGCATCGCGGTGGCGCAAGGGCTGGTGATCGGAATCATCCTGAAGCTCGCCGACGTCCCACGCGCCGGGCTGCTCGCCTTTGCGGTGATGATGCTAGGCATCCTGCAAATCGGATCGGCCATCATCGTGATTCCCGTTCTTATCTGGATTTGGGTGACCAAGTCCTTTGCGGTGGCGCTGCTTGTCACGGTGTGCCTGCTGCCGGCCTCGCTAGCCGACAACGTGCTGAAGCCAATCGTGATGGGGCGCGGGCTGACGACGCCGTCACTCGTCATCTTTCTCGGCGTTATCGGCGGCACATTGGCCCACGGCATTGTCGGCCTCTTCATCGGGCCGATCATCCTGGCAGTGGCTTGGGAACTGCTGACGGCATGGGTGCGCGACGACGAGACAAGGGGGGCGCCCGAAGTCGAGGCGGGCACGAGCCAAAACGTGGAGACCGCTTGATGGCGGGGCAATTTCTGATCGGCTTTCTCGTCAGCGTGATCAACATCATGATTCTTGCATTGGCGACGATTGCCGCCATCAGCGTCGCCCGCGCCGTCGAGTGCTGATGAAGACGCTGGCCCATCTCGGTGCTATTGCTGCTCCAGGCACGCCGTTCAGTTCTGCAGATCGAAACTAGCGAGCTTCGCACGGTCGAGGAGCACGATCTGGCGTTGCGTATTGCCGATGAAGCCGAGGATATCGAGATCGTGGAGGCGCGACAATGCGCGTGACACCGTTTCCAGCGTCAGTCCGAGATAGTCTGCAATATCCCGCCGGCACATCGGCAGGGCGAGGACACCGGCGGCTGTCGATCGCCGGTCCATCTCGATCAGGAACGCAGCGACGCGTTCCAGCGACGTCTTGCGTCCCAGCAGCAGCATGTGGTCCTCGGCGTGCCGCAGATTGCTCGTGGTCATGCTGAGCAGATTGCGAGCAATCACGACGTCGCTCTCGGCCACCAGCTCAAGACTGCGCCGCTTCATCAGGCGGACCGTCGTGTCGATGATGGCTTCGGCGGTGAAGCGATGATCTGAGCCGATCTCCAGGCCGAAAATGTCGCCGGCAAGGTGGAAGGCGCCGATCTGGCGGCGGCCGTCGGAGAGCAGTTTGTAGCTTCGCACCGCGCCGGTCACGACCTGGTAGACGTAATCGGCCGGCTCCTTCTCGCCAAAGATCTCGGTACCCTTCTTGTAGCTAAATTCATTCAAACTGACTCGCCGGGATAAATCATTCTGTGTGAGGCTCTCGCCGAAAATGCCGGGAAACTCGGTAGAGGTGTCGCTGATGCGGGCAAACATGGACCATCTCCCTCGAAGGTGACGCTTCGGCAGTGGCCTCGATTTTCGTAATCTTCAAATGCGACGCCGCTGTCGCATCCCCTCGAAAATCCACTCACAGGCCGGCATTCTCCCGATCAGCGCCGGGCGGTCCATTGTCCCAAAGGACAGGTTGGGGTACTTCTACCAGGGGATGCGTCAATATGACTGCCGGGTCATGGCTTGACTGCGATTGCCGGTTTTCCCCGAGATGGGGGAGTGCTAGAATTTTATTGCCAGTCGTTGGTTTGACCTGCAACTCGATGCGGTCTCGGGTGGATGATCAGGTTTATTGGGGCTAGAGCGATTATTGCTGTTTTACTGGTTCTACTGGCGCCGGCGTATCTGTGGGCCCAGGATGGCCGACCGCATTCCGTGCTCCTGCTCGATCAGTCGAATCTGCGAGGACCATTTTACTATCAACTGTCCTCGGGATTGCGGGAGGTGTTCGACGCCGATGGCCACACCACCATCTATAGCGAGAATCTGGATCTGACGCGCTTTGGCGGTGCCGCCTATGAGGCGACGTTGAAGCAGTATCTTAAGGAAAAATACCGGGACAGGTCGATCGGCGTCATCGTAGCGAATGGTGCCGGTACGCTCGATCACACGTTGCGCTGGCGTGAGGAGTTATGGCCGGGCGTGCCGATCGTTTTCGCCATGCTGGAGGCGAGCCAATTGGCAGGGCTCGGCCGGCTGACAAACGTCACCGGCGTAGCCGTAAGAAATTCTCTGGCGGGTGCGGTCAAGATCGCTCGTGTCGTGATCCCTGATCTCGACACGATCGTTCTGATTGGTGATAGCTGGGATCGGCAGGCGCTCTTCCGGCATTGGGGCGAGGAAATTCCCGCTGCGACATCCGGCCTGAAGGTTATCGATCTGGTCGGGAAGAAGATGTCGGAGATACTCAGGCGGGTGGCCGAGTTGCCGGACCGCAGTGCCATCGTCTATTCGGGTGTGTTTTCCGACGGAGCGGGCACCTACTATCCGGCCGCAACCGCGATGAGATTGATCTCCGAAAAAGCCAATCGTCCAATCGTGGTTGCGGCCGAGCCGCTCTTGGCCGCCGGAGCTATCGGCGGATACAGCCTGATTGCGCGCGAGATCGGCGTCGAGACAGGAAAACTTGCGTTGCGCATTCTCAATGGCGAGCGGGCAGAAGATATTTCGCCGGTCACACGAGAGTCGAAGCCGCTCTTCAACTGGAAGCAGATGCAACGCTGGAACGTCAGCGAGTCGAGCTTGCCCGAGGGCAGCGAGATTCGGTTCCGCGCCCCAACTTTCCTTGAACAATATCGCTGGCAGAGCGCGGCCGTTGCATCGGCGATCTTGATACAGGCGGGACTGATCATGTTTTTGCTGCATGAGCGCCATCTGCGGCACAATGCCGAAACGGAGTCTCACAAGCGAATGACGGAGCTTGCGCATGTCAACAGGCAGGCGACGACGGGCGAATTGTCCTCGTCGATCGCCCATGAGCTCAATCAGCCATTGGGATCGATTCTGGCCAATGCCGAGACGGCCGAGCTGATGCTGAAATCGGATAAACCCGACCTCGATGAGATCAGGGAAATTCTTGCAGACATCCGCCGCGACGACCAACGCGCCGGCGAGGTAATCCGTCGTTTGCGAGGATTCTTGAAGCGGGCGCCGTTCGAGACCCGGGACATCGATCTCAACGAGATCATGGGAGAGGCATTCGGGTTCCTCTCGGTACAGGCGTCGGCACGCAACGTCGCACTCTATCTGCAGACCGCGCCGGGCGCGTTGCGTATCAAGGGCGATCCGATACAGCTGCAGCAGGTAGTCCTCAATCTGGTCGTCAACGCCATGGATGCGATGGCAACGATTCCCTATGGCCGCACGGTGATCGGCCGGACCCAGCTGGACGGCGAATCGTCAGCCGTGATCTCGATCTCCGATTCCGGTCCGGGCATACCGGCCGACAAGCTTGCGCAGGTGTTCGATCCATTTTTCACGACCAAGGACCAGGGAATGGGAATCGGGCTTTCCATCGCACGCACCATCGTTCTTGCCCATAAGGGGCATATCTGGGCCGAGAACCAGAGCGGCGGCGGTGCGGCATTTCATTTCACCCTGCCGCTGGCCGCATAGGAGGAGGGATGCCGGGCCGGGTTCATGTCGTCGACGATGATGCGTCTTTCCGCACAGCGATCGAACGGCGGTTGACGCTTGCCGGCTACGAGGTCGCGACCTATCCGTCAGCGCAGCAATTGCTCGATTCCCGTCCCGACGAGAGCGAACCGAGCTGCATCCTGCTCGACGTGCGAATACCCGGTCTGAGTGGACCGGAATTGCAAGGTCGCCTCAATGCGCTCGGCTCTACCGTGCCGATCGTATTCCTGACGGGTTACGCTGACACGCCGACAACCGTGCGGGCCATCAAGGCCGGCGCCGAGGATTTTTTAACCAAGCCGGTCGAGTCGGAGGCGTTGCTCGGAGCGATCGAGCGCGCGATAGCACGGCATGCGGTCACGCGCAGCGAGCAGCGACGGCTGGATGAGATGCTGGCGCTGTTGGCCGCACTGACGGGGAGGGAGCGGCAGGTGTTCGGTCTCGTCGTGCGCGGCAAACTCAACAAGCAGATCGCGCATGAGTTGGGAACAACAGAGCGCACAGTCAAGGCGCATCGGCATCAGGTCATGGAAAAGATGAAGGTGCGATCGCTGGCGGAACTGGTCAGGATGGCGGAGCAACTCGGTGTGCTCAGCTAGCGCCGCAATGATCGGTCGTTGCGGCCCGGACGCCTTTCAGCAACAAGTACGGATGTCCGAAAGGACAATATGAAAGCCCGTGGTGAAGCGTAGCGTCGAACTGGGCTGATACGGCTGGCGGGCTTTTTGGGAACCTCAGTTGGTCTTGGGTGTTGCCGACCCGCCTCCGCGATCAGTTCCGGCGACCTTGGAATGAGCTGAGGGCCAGGCATCTTGTACCAGCGCAAAGCCGTTTTTGTCGTTGATGACGATCCGTCGATGCTCAAGGGCATGCGCAGGTTACTGAAGCAGCACGGCTTTGACACGGTGCCGTTCGAAACGGCCAAGGCCTTGCAGGATCATGATGATTTCGCGCAGGCCTTCTGTCTGATCCTCGATGTTAATCTCGGCGACGGATCAGGCATCGAACTGCGCCATCGGCTGGCGGAAGCGGGCATATCGCTGCCTGTGATCTACATCACCGGCAACGACAGTGACGCGACACGGATGGCCGCAATGGCTTCCGGCTGTGTCGCCTACCTGACAAAGCCGTTCACGGCACAGTCGCTGATCGAGCCGATTAGGCGAGCGGCGGCCGCTTGCGTTGTATAAGGTTGAAAAGACGCCTTCGCTCACTCCTCGATACTCTGCTCGAAGATTTTTGTCGGCGCGCCCTTACGGGCTGCCGCGAACTGGTTGAGCGGCATTGACGTCGTAACTGAGAGCATATTGGTGTCGACGACTTCAACGGTGAGATTGCTGCCGCCTTCCATTTCCCGGAGCAACTCGGGTTTTGCGGCGTCGCCGGCGATACAGGTGTTGGTCAGGCACCACGTGAAAGGAATCTTCTGCGTCATGCCCTTGTCGACCGTGACTTTGACACCGGATGGCATGTAAAGGCCCACGGGCAGGAACAGTTGCAACCTTGCGGCGTCGTCGCCTTCGCGCTCGACAACATAAACGCGCACGGCGATCTGGCCGGTTTCAAATTGGCCAGCGATTGTCGTGCGGCACACCATTTTGGCGCTGCCCGGCTTGAAGCACATTTTCTCCCAGCCGCCATATTTGATGGTGTGAACCTCGCGCTGACCGCGCACGGCGAATTCGTCCGCTGCAGGTTTGGCGGCCTGTTGCGCCGTCACGATGCCGGCGGGCGGGAAAGCGAGGGCAATACCAAGGAGAACGCCAGACAATGGTGAATATCGCATCGTCCCTCACTTGTGCTTGTCCAGGAAGGCGCTGACGAGCGGCGACCAGATCGGCACGGCGTCCGCCGCACCGATGAAGGAATGACCCTCACTGCCGTGCGGCGGGAACAGGTGATACTCGGCATTGCCACCCGCACCGGTAAACGCCGCATACATCCGCTTCGACAGTTCAGGTCCGAAGAAGGTGTCGTTCTCGATATAAAGCCAAAGCATCGGTACACGAGAGGTGCGGCCAAGCGCGGCGGTCGCTTCCACCAGCTTGTCCGGCGCGCAATTGCTGTTGGGCTTGCCGCCGACGCGGCCGCCGCGCCCTGCCGCAAAAGTAATAATAGCTTTTACCGGCGCCGGGTTGAGGCTCGACAGCGCTATTGAACCCCAGCCTCCGGCGGATTGGCCGATGACAATGACATTGTCCGGCACGATCCGCTTCAGCCTCGCCGTGTAGTCGATAATCCAGAGATTGAGTTGCGCCGCCGCAAGCCCGGCATCCTGGAAGTTCGGGTTGCTGCAATTGCCGATGTTCGAAAAGAAGACGCTGAAGAGACCGGCTTCCGGGGCGTCGTAGGCGGCCGCGCCATAGCCCGGACCTGAGGGCGCTACTACCATGTAGCCACGGCGCGCGAACCACTTCGCGGCATCGCGGAATTCGCACAGCGGGAAGAAACCGCGTTGAACCGGATCGAGTGAGACGCCGTGATTCATGATGGCGAGCGGGAAGGGACCATTTCCGACTGGACGCACGACATAGGCGATGGTCGGCTTTGGAAGGGGTAAAGCCCACACCTCCTCCTGCAACTGCGGAGCATCGTCGGCCGCTGCCGCCAGCGAAGTCGTTACGACAGTCGCCGCAACGATCAAGAACCTCCACACACGGTGGTGCATGCTTTTCGCTCCGGTTAGAGATCCCTTGTAAGTCTTGGCCGCCACCGGCCTGAAACCTTGACCTGGATCAACGGATTCAGAACCGTCACCAGCACGTTGCCACCAGGAGGAATTTTCGAACTGGGGCAGGTCATGAAATGGAAGCGGCCAAAAATACCGCCCGCTGAGTGGCTCGCTGCTTACAAGGCTTCCTCGTTAGGTGCTGACATCATCGCGGGCGTCACGCTCGCAGCCTATGCGATTCCGGTCTCGCTGGCCTATGCGGCGCTTGCCGGCCTGCCACCTCAAGTCGGGATTTACGGCTACATGCTGGGCGGCATCGGCTATGCGATGCTCGGCTCCTCCAGACAACTGGCCGTCGGCCCGACTTCGGCAATCTCACTGATGGTCGCAGCGACGGTCGGACCGCTCGCCGCCGGCGATGGCATCCGTTACGCGCAGATCGCAAGTCTTACGGCGGCTGCGGTCGCACTGCTCTGCCTGGTCGCATGGCTGTTCAGGCTCAGCATGCTGGTGCGTCTCATTAGCGACAGCATCCTCATGGGCTTCAAGGCGGGTGCAGGCCTCACCATCATCATGACTCAATTGCCGGGCCTGTTCGGGGTGGCCGGCGGCGGGCGCAATTTCTTCGAACGCGCCGTCAAGCTTGTCGGTCAGCTCGGTGATATCAACCTGATTGTGCTCGCAATCGGTCTTGCAGCGATCGTGCTGTTGCTGCTCGGCGCTCGGTTCCTGCCGGGAAGACCTGTCGGGCTCGCTGTCGTGATCCTGTCCATTCTCATCGCGACAATCCTTGGGTTGCCTGCGCAGGGCGTCGCGGTTACCGGAGAGATACCGAAGGGGCTGCCAAGTCTGGCCATGCCGACCTTCGGCCTGCTGGAGCCTGACGAATTGTTTCCGCTTGCTGCCGGCATTTTGCTGCTGGCCTATGTTGAAGGTGTCTCAGCCGCGCGAAGCTTCGCAGCCAAACATGATTACCCCCTCGATGTGCGGCAGGAGTTCTTGGGGTTGGGCGCCGCAAACCTCGCGGTATCGCTGGGTCACGGTTATCCCGTCGCGGGCGGACTATCGCAGTCGGCGGTCAACGATCAGGCCGGAGCCCGCACGCCGCTTGCGCTGATCCTCTGTTCGGCCACGCTGGCGATCTGCCTGCTCTTTCTTACCGGATTACTGACGAACCTTCCAAAGGCGGTGCTCGCAGCGATCGTTTTCACCGCGGTATACAAGCTTGTCGACGTCGCCGCACTCGTCCGCATGTGGCGGATCAGCCGGATCGATTTTTACGCTGCGGCGATTGCACTGGCCTCGGTGCTGCTGCTCGGTATCCTGCAAGGTATATTGCTCGCCGCGCTCGCTTCGATCTTCCTTCTCCTGGCGCGCGCCTCGCAGCCCAATGTGGCATTCCTCGGCCGCCTGCCTGGAACGGGCCGTTATGCCGACAGCGCACGTAACCCGGATGTCGAGCCGCTCGTTGGCATCATCGCATTCCGTCCCGAAGCGTCACTGCTTTACATCAACGCCGAGACGGTCCTTGAGACGGTGCTGGCGAGAGTCGACGCGGCGCCAGATACAGAACTGGTCATCTGCGGCCTCTCGTCTTCGCCGTTCATCGATCTCGCCGGCGCCAAAATGCTGCACGATCTTCATGGCGAGCTTTCCGCGCGTGGCATCGCGTTCCAGATCGTCGGCGCCCGCGGACAGGTTCGCGACGTTCTGCAAGCAGACGGGCTGGCAAAGAAGACCGACAGCGCCAATTGGACCCGGCGGATGGACAGCGTGCTCGGCGATCTCAAGGGCGATTGATCCCGCTCCATTGCGACATGCCGAACCTGCGGCACCACGCTCAAGACCAGCATTCGTTGACTTGGATCAAAGTCCAACATGAGGGCCAGCCCGAGCATCGGCAACGCGCCTGCGCAGAGTTGGAAAGCAAGACGATTCCTGCGCAATTGGCGGCCTGCATTTCCGAGCCCGGGGTCATCGTGGCATGGGCTCAAGCCTGAAAAGGAAGCGTGATGACGAAATATCGAAGAATGATGCTGGTCGCAGCGGTGGGATTTCTGGCCTCGGCCGGTTTGGCGACACCAAGCCTTGCCGAAGTCGGCCACGTCGCCGTCGTCTTCACCAAGGGCGGCTTCATCGTCGGTGTCGGCGGTGGGCAGGGCGTGTTGACCTTTCGCGGAAAGAAATATCCATTCACAGTGTCAGGCATGAGCGTAGGCTTCACGATCGGCGCATCGACCACCAAGTTCAGCGGCCGGGCGTTGAACCTGCGCAGCCCCGGGGATCTGGCTGGCAGCTATGCCGTGGGCGGTGCGGGCGGCGCGCTCGCGGCCGGGGCAGGTGGCGTGCAACTACAGAACGCCAACGGCGTCATCCTGCAGCTCAGTGGGCCAAAGGTTGGCGTGGAAGCATCTGCCGCCGTCGGTGGCGTTACGATCGCGATGCAATAAGTGGCGTCGTGGGAGCCGTCTTGCGCGGCTCCCCCGCCTGCCGCCTAGTAGCGTTCCTCAACAAATTTCATCTCGCGCAGGCTCGACTGGTCGTCGTAGCGGCCTTTATGGGACCGCTTCGGCAGTTCGACTTTGTCGCGCTTTACTTTCTTGTACGGAATTGTTTTGAGAATGTGCGATATCACGTTCAGCCGCGCCCGCCGCTTGTCGTCGGAGCGGATCAGGCGCCATGGCGCGTGCTTCGTGTTGGTTGCCTCGAACATCATGTCGCGTGCCCGCGAGTAATCGTACCAGCGCCCGAAGGATTCAGTATCCATCGGGCTTAGCTTCCACTGCCGCAGCGGATCCTCGATGCGTGCCTTGAAGCGGATTTCCTGCTCCTCCATCCCGACCTCGAGCCACAGCTTGATCAAGATGATGCCGCCATCGACGGCGAACTTCTCGACCTGCGGGCACAGGTTCAGAAAACGCTTGTGCTCCTCCGGACTGCAAAATCCCATCACGTATTCGACGCCGGCGCGGTTGTACCAGCTGCGGTCGAAGATCACGATCTCGCCACCGGCAGGGAACTGCTCGACATAGCGTTGCAGGAAAAGCTGGCTCTTCTGCCGGTCGGACGGCGTGGGCAGGGCGCAGACCCGAAACACCCGCGGGCTGACCTTTTCCGTGATGGCCTTGATCGTGCCGCCCTTGCCGGCGGCATCGCGGCCTTCAAACAGGATGATCACCTTTAGCTTCTTGGCTCTCACCCATTCCTGCAGATGACAGAGCTCCACCTGCAGCTTGCGGAGCTCTTTCTCGTATGCTTTCCGCTTCATTTTCGGCGAAGCGTCTTCACTGGCCATGGGCGATGATCCCGCTCGACTTGTGACCGCACGCGGAACGGCTAGCCGTCCCAGCTCAGGGTGATGGCGATATCGCCAGGCATGCCACCGGGAAAGTCGATGATCTGGTAGCTGATGCGATAGCCGCGGGGCTGCAGATAATCGCTCCAAAGCTGGTAGATTTCCTTCGGAATTCCGGTCAGCGTCTTCTCCCAGCCCGCTTCCATTTGGTTGATCGCGCGGCCGCGGTCGGTGCACAGCGTATTCGGGAACCGATAGACCTGCACTTCGGTCAGACCGTTGCGCACTGCGCGCTGGATCACGGTAGAGGCGAGCTGCACCTTCTCATCCTCAGACAGGCCCGACGGCTTGCTGAGCCGGTCGATCAGCGCACGCTTCTCGGCCTCGGCCGCCGCCATGCGTTTGGCGTGCTCCTCAGCTTTTTGGGCCTCTTTCAGGGCCGCCTGCTTCTGAATGTCCTTCGCGTTGGGGATCAGATCGTCGATTTTGGGCATGGCAGGGTTCTCCTGAATGGGCGTATGCTGCTCCTGTGTTCCAACGTTACGGCGGCCGCCGCGGGGCACTTCTTGATTCAGATCAAGCCTCGTCCGGGCATAAACCGCACAGTGCCTGATACGGCGGCGGCGCACCCATGGAGCCAGAGGGGAGACGAGACTTGACCGACCAGATGCATCCGTTGGCCCCGAACCATCTGCCCTTTTTCATTCCTGGCCCGGACGGGTCGGACACCCTGATGCTGGTGATGGGGATTTTCCTCGTCGCGACCGTTCTTTGGGTCGGCACCCTGTACTGGAAGCTGCACAGCCTGCCCGAGCGCATGGCGCACAGGACGCACAAGATGCAATTCGAGATCGTCGCCGTTCTCGGCCTGATCTCGCTTTTTACCCACATGCATATTTTCTGGATCGCGGGCCTGCTGCTGGCGATGATCGATCTGCCGGATTTCACGACGCCATTGCGCAGCATTGCCGGATCGGTCGAGCGCATAGCAGATGCTGCGCCCGAGGGGCCCAATCTCGAGCCTCCCGAGGCCGAGACCAAGCCGGTCGCGCATCCCGTTGCCAGAGCGGTTGCGAAGGAGGAGGCGAGCGGCCATGCTTGAGTTGATGATCTGCTCGCTTGTGACGATCGTCCCGGACTATCTCTACCGCCGCTATGCGCAGGGCAAACGGTTCGGCAAGGAGATCACCTTCTTCTCCGTCTGGTATGAGCTGCGCTGGGGCATCACCGGCTGCCTGATGCTGACGATCGCGCTGATCACGATGATCTTCTATTACCATCCTTCGACGACGTCGGCGGCGATCTATTTCCGCACCGTGCCGATTCTGCCGGAAGGTTCCGGCCGCGTTGCCGAGGTCAACGTCGGATTCAGCCAGGAAGTGAAGAAGGGCGATGTCCTGTTCCGGCTCGACGCCTCCAAGCAGGCCGCCGCGCTGGAAACCGCAAAGCGCAAGGTCGCCGAGGTTGAAGCGTCCTTCATTAGCGCGCGCGCTGATGTCGTGAAGGCGGAGGCCCAGGTCGGAGAAGCAAAAGCCAACCTGCAGCAGGCCAAGGACGAACTGGGTGTGAAGAGCGAGCTGCAGCGCCGCAATCCCGGCATCGTGCCGCAGCGCGATATCGAGAAATTGCAGGTACTGGTCGATCAGCGGCAGTCCGGCCTCGACGCGGCGAATGCCGTGAGGGAATCAGCCGCATTGCGCCTCTCGACTCTGCTGCCGGCGGAGAAGGCGAGCGCCGAGGCCGCACAGGCGCAGGCGCAGGTCGATCTCGACAAGACCTTTGTGCGTGCCGGCGTCGATGGCCGGGTCGAACAATTCCTGGTTCGTACCGGCGACATTGTGAATCAGTTGATGCGGCCCGCGGGTGTATTGATCCCGGAGGGCGCCGGGCGAAGCGTGCTGCAGGCCGGCTTCGGGCAGATCGAGGCGCAGGTCATGAAGCCGGGCATGATCGCGGAAGCGACCTGCATCTCGAGGCCTTGGGTCATCATTCCGCTCGTGGTCACGAATGTTCAGGACTATATCGCCGCGGGTCAGTTCCGCTCGGGTGAGCAACTGGTCGATCCGCAAAGCCTGAGGCAGCCGGGCACGATCCTCGCCTTCCTCGAGCCGCTCTATAAGGGCGGGCTTGAGGGTGTGACGCCGGGCTCGAGCTGCATCGTCAATGCCTATACCAGCAATCACGACGTGATCGCCGACCCCAAGACCGGCGCGCTGAAGGGTTTTGCCCTGCATGCCGTCGATGCGACCGGGCTCGTGCATGCGCTGTTGCTGCGCATCCAGGCGTTGCTGCTGCCGATCAAGACACTGGTGATGAGCGGCCACTGAGGGGAAGGCGATGAGATCGACGCACAGAAATGCTGCGCTTTCGGTATTGCTCGCAGGTGCATGCTTCATCATGGCTGATGCCGCCATAGCCTTCGACCTCGATGGCGCCTGGGCGAGCGATGCCGAGAACTGCGCCAAGGTTTTCGTTCACAAGGGCGCGCAGGTGACGTTTGCCGAGATGTCGGACGTTTATGGCGGCGGTTTCATCATCGAAGGCGATCAGATCACCGGCAAGTATGCGCGCTGCCGGATCAAGGCGAAGAAGAACGAAGGTGCTGACATCAACCTGCTCGCGGCCTGCGCTTCCGACATCATGCTGCAGAATGTGCAATTCAGCCTCAGAGAAGTCGACGCCAACACCGTGATCCGGATGTTCCCTGGGATCGCAGGCATGGAAATCAAATATGCGCGCTGCCCCGCGTCTTAGCGGATGGTGTCGGCTTGATTCATGTCAAGGGTGGTCCCCGTGGATGCGCGCTCAAATGGCGCGCATTCCAGGGAGGAACCTAATGACCCAAGGATCACGTCTTCGGACCATGTTCCGGTTTTCGGCGGCAACCGCCGTCATTGCTGTTCTGTCGGTCGCGGCAGGCAATGGCGCCCGCGCCGACGATCCCGCCAAGGTACTGAAAGCGATGTCGGATTATCTGGCGAGCCAGAAATCGCTCTCGGCCAAATTCGACAGCGATGTCGAAGTTGTCACGCCTGAACTGCAGAAGATCCAGTTCACGAGCTCCGGCGAGATGAAGATGAATCGGCCTGACAAGCTACGCGTCCGCCGCACCGGCGGCTATGCCGATGTCGAACTGGTCTATGACGGCAAGACGGTTTCGCTCTACGGCAACAATGCGAAATCCTATGTTCAGGCCGATGTTGCCGGAGGCACCGACAAGATGATCGACGCGCTGCATGGCCATTCGAGCGCCGGCCTGCCGGGTGCGGATCTCTTGCTGTCCAACTCCTATGACGAGTTGATGGCCAACGTGACCCAGGGCAGCCATATCGGCCAACGCGTCGTGGATGGCGTCGAGTGCGAGCATCTCGCCTTCCGCGGCCCCGATACCGATTGGCAGATCTGGATCGAGACCGGCGCAAAGCCGGTACCGCGCAAGTATGTGATCACCAGCAAGACGGTTACCGGCGCCCCGCAATACACGTTGAGGATCAGGGACTGGAAGACGGACGCCAACGCCGATGCCGACTTCACGTTCAACCCGCCGGCCGACGCGACCAAAGTGGCGCTCGACTCCACGGCCATGATCGAATTCGACGAGATTCCCCCCGGCACAGTTGCAGGAGCGAAGAAATGACCATTCTGTCGCGTAAACTGATCGTATCCACCGCAGCCACTATTGCTTTCGCTGGCGGGTTGTTCTGGAATGGACAGGCGGCTGTCGACAAAAGCCTGGTCGCCTCGGCGGAGGCGCGCGTGGGGCGTCCGCTGACACCGATGAGCTACGCCGGCGTGGCACGCCGAACGACGCGGCGCGCGGTCGCTGTTGGCGCCGGTGCGGCGGCCGCCGGAGCCTATTACGGTTCGGGCTGCGTCCAGGCGGTCGATGCCTACGGCCGGGTGGTGACACGATGCTAGACGGTAAATCGCTGCCGTCGAACACGCATTCGCGCAGTTTCCTCGCGCACTGAATCATGCTGCAATGGCGTCATCCTTTCTGTGCAGCAGGATACGCAGGGCGGTGAAGGGACGCGATGCGCTTCGAAGCGGCAATGGGCATCGGATACGAGCAATCTGGTGCGGTTGCTTGCTGTTTTTCGCCGGCATGTTGTTTCATGCGGCTGCGAACGCGGCTGTACCAGAAGCCAAGCGAGTGATGATCCTTCACTCGTTCGGCAATGATTTCAGGCCGTGGGGTCAATATGCAAGGACAATACGCTCGGAACTGACCCGGCAGTCGCAATGGATGCTGGACATCCAGGACCATTCCTTGGTGACAGCCCGGTGGAGCGACGAAGATCCGGAAGCGCCATTCGTCGAGTATCTGAGCGCGCTGTACGCAAAGCATCGACCGGATATCATCATATGCATTGGCGCCCCGGCTGCGAATTTCGTACAGCGGCACCGCAGTCGGCTGTTCCCAGCAGTGCCGATCCTGATGACAGCCGTCGAAGAGCGCCGTATCCGCCTCGAAAGCCTCACCGAAAACGATACCGTAGTAGCGGTGAAGCATGATTTCGTCGGCTCCTTCAATACAATTCTCCGCCTCCTGCCTGAGACCAAGAACATTGTGGTCATCAACGGTGTCTCTCCAAATGAGAAGTACTGGCTAGGCGAAATGCAGAGGGAGGCCGGGCCGTTACGAGACCGGGTGCGTTTCCTGTGGTTCCAAGATACGCCTTACGAGACCATTCTGAAGGAGGCCGCCTCGCTTCCGCCGGATAGTGCGATCTTCTGGCATTTGATGAATGTGGATGCTGCCGGCGTCGTCTACGAGGGGGATACGGGACTCAAGCAACTCTACGCTGTGGCCAATGCGCCGATCTTTTCCTACGATGACGGCTTCTTCGGTCAAGAAATCGTCGGAGGCCCGATGCACTCGGTGTCAGAAGGGAGCCGGAACACGGCTGCCGTGGCTGTTCGTATTCTCGGCGGAGAGAAGGCAGGAGATATCAAGACGCCGCCCTCGGGCTACCAGACGCCGAAGTTCGACTGGCGGCAGCTCCAGCGCTGGCGCATCGCCGAAAGCCAGCTGCCGCCTGGCAGCCAGGTTTATTTTCGAGAGCCGTCCGCCTGGGAAACATATCGTTGGCAAGTGGCGACAGTCAGTTCTGTTGTTTTGTTGCAGGCCATGCTGATCGCGGGCCTTTTATATGAGCGCCGCCGCCGCCGTCTGGCCGAGGTCGAGGCGCGGCGGCGCATGGCAGAGCTTGCGCACGTCAATCGCTATTCCATGGCGGGGGAGCTAACGACGTCGATTGCGCATGAACTCAATCAGCCTCTCGGTTCCATCCTCGTCAACGCGGAATCGGCGCAACTGCTGCTCAGCGCGCCGTCGCCGAACATGGCCGAGCTGAAGGAAATCATCTCCGACATAAGGCGCGACGATCAGCGCGCCGGCGAGGTGATCCGGCGGCTGCGCAGTCTTCTGAAACGCGCGCCGTTCGAACTCCGGCAGATCGATCTCAACAGGGTGGTCGACGAAAGTCTCGACCTGGTTTCAGGATTGGCCCATGCCCGGGCGGTCACGGTCGAAAGCGCGCTCAATGCCGAGCCCCTGCCGGTGCAGGGCGACCGCATCCAGTTGCAGCAGGTACTGCTCAATCTGATCCTGAACGCGACCGACGCCATGGCTGCCCTCGACAAGTCGCAGCGCAAGGTCACCGTGCGGACTGCCCGCGACAGCGATACTGCTCAAATCGAGGTCGTCGATAATGGTTCGGGCGTCGTTGCCGGCAGTGACGAGATTTTCGAGCCCTTCTATACGACAAAGCCGGACGGCATGGGCATGGGCCTTTCCATCGCGCGGACGATCGTCGAAGCACATGAGGGGGAGATTTCCGCGGAGAAACGCGCCGGGCGGGGCACGGTATTTCGTATCCGTCTTCCGCTCGCGCCTAGCGCCCTCGCGGCATCTTGATGCCGAGTGCGCGTTCGGCAGTGGACATCACCGTTGCGCGCGGGCTTGCCGCACAAGGGTCCTGTACCGCCTTGGCAGCCCGCACGCATGCGTACCTGCCCTGCGGTCTCTTGATCTGGATCAATCCTTTCGACATCCTCGATTGATCCCATCCCCTTGGGACCCGCAAAACCCGCAGCGCCGGGTGCGTCCGGCGTTGCTTGCGGGTCCCGAATTGATCGAGTGAGCACGCATGGATCCGGCCAAATTGCCCATCTGGATGCGGGTCACGCTGGTCGCCGGAATCTTCGTCCTGGTCGCGGGAGCCGGCCTGTTTGCATGGCGCTGGTATTCCCGGCCAACGACGCTGACCATCGCCGTTGGGTCGTTGGACGGGGAGGCGAGCCGGGTGGTGTCGGCACTGGCAAGCAAGCTTGCGCAACAGAAGGCGCCGGTGCGGCTTGCGATGGTGGAGGCGGGCAGCGCGCTGGACGCGGCCAACACGTTTTCTTCCGGCAAGGTGGACCTCGCCGTGGTCAGGGGTGACGTCGGCGATCTTTCGAAGGCGCAGGCCGTTGCCATCGTCGCGCACGCGGTGGTGCTGCTGGTCGCGCCACCAGGTTCCGCCATCACTGACATGGCGAGCCTGAAACGCGCTACCGTCGGTGTGATCAGCGTCGATGGCAACAAGCGGCTGATAAAGATCCTTACTGACGAATATGACCTTACGCGGTCGGGCGTGACGTTCAAGAATCTGGCGCCGCCGGACGTCCGCCGCGCGCTCGACTCAAAGGAGGTGCGCGCGGTCCTGATCATGATGCCGCTCGCCGAGAAATACCTCGCGCTGCTGCGTGGGCTGTTTCCGCAGGGTGCAAAATCGGGGCCGGTGCTGATTCCGATCGAATCCGCCGGGGCGATTGCCGAAAAGGATCGCGCCTACGAGAGTTTCGACGTGCCGAAAGGCACCTTGCGCGGCTCTCCACCCAACCCGGCCGATGACGTCACGACGCTGCGAACCTCGTTCTATCTGGTCGCGCAGAAGAAGCTCGATAGCGACCTCATCGCGGACCTGACGGAATCCCTGATGAGTGCGCGGCGGGACCTGCTGCCGGAATACCCGCTGCTCGGCCAGATCTCGACGCCCGATACCGATGCGTCCGCCTACATCCCGCTGCATCCGGGCGCGGCCGCCTTCTACAACGGCACGCAGGAAAGCTTCCTCGATAAATGGGGCAACGTCATCTTCCTCGCGCCGATGATCCTGGGCGGGCTCGCCTCCGTGCTCGCCGCCGCCTGGAAGTTCCTGCGCGCGGACCGTCTGCAGACACGCGAGGAGGCGCTGGACGCGCTCTATGCGCTCGGCCGGCGCATCCGCGTCTGCAGCAGCCTCGCCGAACTCGATGAGATTGAAGGGGAGATAGACCGTGTGCTGCAGGGCCAGCGCGGCAAGGAGGCCGCGGGCGAGAAGGAAGCGCGGGAGGCGGTCGCGCTGAATGTGGCGGCGCACCGGCTGGAAAACCTGATTCATGACCGCCGCATCGCCCTTGCAACGCAGCAGAAGGAAGTGCCGCGCGCGGGCTGATCGGGCGGATTCCCTTGATCTTTGTCAAACCTCCGGGCTGCGCGCGGCTCGAAGCTTCCGCGCAAGGACAGGATGGAGGCGACGATGTCTCGTTGCAACACAATGCTGCTTGCGCTGGCGCTGCTGCTTATTCCCGCCACCGCGCCAGCCCAAACACCTGCCACCCCGCCTGCGCCGAGCCAAGACATCGGCGCAGCCGCCAGCCGAGCAAACCCTGCTGAAACCGGAACAGCTCGAGGCCCTGGTCGCGCCGATCGCGCTGTATCCGGATGAACTGCTCGCCAACGTGCTTGCGGCGTCGACCTATCCGCTGGAGGTGGTGCAGGCCGACCGCTGGGTGAAGGGCAACAAGGGCCTGAAGGGCGATGCGCTGAAGGCGGCGGTCGACAAGCAGGCCTGGGACGACAGCGTCAAGGCGCTGGTCTCGACGCCCGATGTGATCGCGATGATGAGCGATAAGATCGACTGGACCAAGGATCTCGGCGACGCCGTGCTGGCGCAACAGCCCGATGTGATGGACGCCATCCAGAGGCTGCGCGCGAAAGCGCAGGCGCGCAACAAGCTCGTCACCAACAAGCAGCAGAAGGTGAGCGTCCAGAAGCAGGACGTGATCGTGATCGAGCAGGCGCAGCCGGACACCATGTACGTGCCCTATTACGATCCCGCCACCGTCTATGGCGAGTGGCCGTATGCGGCCTATCCGCCCTATTATTTCGGCTATCCGTCCTATATCGGCGCCGGCGTGATTGCGGCCGGTCGCCATGCCTCCGGGGTGAATGCCGGCGGCGTTCGTCAGCTCGCGCGGCATGTTGCCGAGATCCCGCTCTCGATCCGCTCGATGGGAATCTGGGAGCGCATCGAAGAGCTGGTCGACGACGCCTGCGGCTTCGAAAGCCACGGCCAGGTGCTGGTCGCCGAAAACGACGCCGAATTTGATACCTGTCGCGCGCGGGTCGCCGCGCTGAACGCGCTGGACTTCATCCATGAAGAGCTGATCGACGGGCCGGAGCTGCGGCGGCTGGTGCCGGCGGTGACCGAGAGCTGCCCCGGCGGCGTGGTGTCGCGGCGCGATGGCGCGGCCGATCCCGCCAGAACCACTACCGCCTTCCGCCGCAAGGCCGCCGCGCTCGGCGCAACCGTTTGCGAGGGTGTTGCAGCGACCAACATTCGAAAGCAAGACGGGCTGTGGCGGGTCGACGTCGGCGCCGATACCTACGCCGCGCCGGTGCTGGTCAATGCCGCCGGCGCCTGGGCCGGGCGCATTGCTGCCGATCTTGGCGAGCCGGTGCCGGTCGAGACCGTCGCGCCGATGCTGATGATCACCTCCCGCGTGCCGCACTTCATCGATCCCGTGGTCATCCTGCGCGGCCGCAAACTCTCCTTCAAGCAGTTCGGCAACGGCACCGTGCTGATCGGCGGCGGACATCTGGCAACGCCGGATCAGGATCGAAACGAGACCGTGCTGGACTGGCGCAGTCTGGCCGTCAGTGCACGGACCGTGTTCGAGCTCTTTCCGGTCATGCGCAGCGCCACCATTGTCCGCGCCTGGGCCGGCATCGAGGCGCGGACGCGCGATGAGCTGCCGGTGCTTGGTCCGAGCAGCCGCCATTCGGGGATGTTTCATCAGTTCGGCTTTTCGCTGCATGGCTTCCAGCTCGGCACCGGTGCCGGCGCGATGATGACGGATCTGATCGTCAGCGGCGGTACCCAGACGCGGATCGGCGAGCTCAGCATCGCCCGCTTTCACTCCTTCACACCCTAGAACCAATATGAGGACATCGTGAACATCACCCGCAACATCCGCACGCCGATCATGCACCGCGCCGTCGAAGCCAACGGCTTTGTCTTCGTCGGCGGCACGATCGCCGACGACACCAGCGTTTCGATGGGCGAGCAGACCCGCAACATTCTCGGCAAAATTGCCGGTTACCTGAAAGAAGCTGGGACAGATACATCCCGCGTCGTCAGCGCGTCGATCTTCGTGACGGATCTGTCCAAGAAGAAGGAGATGGACGCAGTCTGGACCGAATTCTTCGGTAGCGAATTGCCGGCGCGGGCGACGGTTGGTGTCGCCGATCTCGGCGGCGGGGCCTTGATTGAGGTCGTGGTCACCGCGCTCAAAGGCTGAGCGCCGTGAGCGGCCAATTGCCGATCACGCGAAACCGCTGGTCGGATCCGTCCTGACGGAACAGTGCGATTCGATCGACCGCCAGGTCGCGCACGCCGCTGTCCCGAAAACGGTCCCGCAACATCGCGAGAACGGGCGCGTGCCGGCTCGGATCCAGCCGGCCGGTGAGTGTCATGTGGAAGCGAAACTCCTCGAAGACGTATGGATAGCCCCAGCGGTCGAGGTAGTCGCGCTGCCGCGGCGTCAGCTTTGACGGATTGCGCCGGGCACGATCCTCCTCCGTCAGCGGCGCGCGGAAGGAGTCGAATTCGCGGACGCAGTCGGCGCCGAGGCGTTCGAGATCGGCCGGCATCTCGGCAGGCACCAGCGCGATGAAGCCGCTGATGGCGTCGACCACAGGCTTGATGGCTGGAACGGCCCGTGGTGTGCAGGCAAAGGCCGCGCAGGCGGCCATCAGCTCGTTTTCGCTCCTGCCCGGCGCCAGAGTCGTTGGCGGCTTCAACGTGGCATGGAAGCCGTATTTGCGCGGATCCTGCGTCATCTCGCGCCACGCGGGAGGCAATCCCGCCTCACGCGGGAAGGGCACGTCGATGCCCTGATACGCGTCATAGCCGAGCAGCTCTCTGCCAAAGCAGTCGAGAGCGCTGCCGGGTTCGGGTGCGAAGTAGAGTGCGTAGCGGGGATAGTTCACCATCCGCCGGACTTTAGAGAGGCCTCACGCCGCCGCAACCGCCTTGCGCGATGCCGGGGCATGCACCAGGCGACCGGCGTCCGTCAGATGAGCCAGCCTGCCGCCGGCGATGACGCCGACAATGCGCGGGCGCAGCGGAATTTCGTCATCCACCAGAATAAGGTCGGCGCGGTGTCCCGTGGCGAGCCTGCCGCGATCGGCAAGGCCCGCAGCCTGTGCCGGCGCTGCCGAGATCAGCTGCCATGCCTGCGCCAGCGGCAGGACGCCGTCGACTGCCAGGCGGAAAGCCGCGAGCAGCGGCGCCGGATAGTAATAGTCGGACGCCAGCACGCTGCAGAGGCCCTTCTCGATCATGTCGGAGGCCTTGGTCCAGCCGGTGTGGCTGCCGCCGCGCACCACGTTAGGCGCGCCGAAGACGATGAAGTCACTGGCTGCAGCCGCCTCTTGGGCGGTTGCCTCGTTGACGGGAAACTCGGCGATCGTAACGCCCTGTGCACGGAAGGCCTTTCGCATCTCGGGGCTGTCGTCGTCATGGGAGAGCATTCTGGCGCCGGCGGCCCGCGCCATTCCGGCTAGACGCGAAATTGAGGCGGGCACCTCATGCGCCCGTGCAACGACGCGCTGCACCAACTCGTCGAATGCCTCGCCGGACAGCCCGGTGCGCTCGACCATGCGGTTGCGCCTCTCCGGCTTGCTCAGGCTCGCCACCGTCGAATCCATGTGGTCGTTGAAAGCGAACAGGTCGATGCGGCCCTCCGAGAGCCATTGCCCGATCTCACCTTCCGCATCGAGGTTGTAGGTCTCATGGCGCAGATGGAAGCGAGTATCCGCCGCAAGCTTCGGCCTCAAGCTCTCGATGGCTTCGAGCAGCAGGCGCGCATTATTGCCGCTGCGCAGCCCCGGCTCCCACGACCAGGTCGTGGCATGAAAAACGGTGGTGATGCCGTTGGTGATCGCCTGCCGGTCGCTGTCGGCGAGCGCGACGTCGACCGGGAAGTCCACGCCCGGTCGGGGCATCATCTGCCGTTCAAAGGCATCGCCGTGGATATCGACGATGCCGGGCAATACCAGCAGGTCGCGCGCATCGATGGCGATGGCGCTATGGCTCAGATCGCTTCCGATCGCGCTGATGTCGCGACCCGCAACCAGAAGCGAGGTTTCGACGAATTCTTCACCCAGCAGCGCTTGGCCGCCTTCAACGATAATATCGGTCACGATGTCGCACTTTGTCGTTTGCTGTGAATCGATTCAGCCGAGGCCGTCTCGGTCGATTGGATCGATAGCTGCTTGCTGGCCATCCTGAACTTCCGTGGACGGGCGATACGGTCAGGGCCACGTCTTCAGCGGGTTTGATGACGGGACGATGACATATCGATGACGAAAGAGCGGGCTGTGGACGATCGCCGCAGCGTAGCGGGCCGTCACACAACTGTAAAATCCCTGCTTTAGCGATCGATCCAGCAAGACGCGAGTGGAGCATTGCATGCTGGTGGTTGAAGGTCTGACGTGCCGCTTCGGCGCAAAAGCCGCGGTCGACAACGCGTCGTTTTCGGTTGCGCCCGGCAGCTTTGTCGGCGTGATCGGTCGGTCCGGCGCCGGCAAGTCGACGCTTTTGCGCATGATCAACCGCCTCGCGGACGCTTCCGAAGGCCGCATCCTGTTCGATGGCGTAGATGTCACGGCGCTGCGCGGCAGTGAGCTGCGGCAATGGCGCGCGCGCTCGGCCATGATTTTCCAGCAGTTCAACCTGGTCGGCCGGCTCGATGTGCTCACCAATGTCTTGATGGGACGGCTCGCCGAAATGCCGGCATGGCGCTCGCTGGCCCAACTCTGGCCGGAAGCCGATCGGGCGCTGGCGATGTCGGCGCTCGAGCAGTTCGATATGGCGCAGCTCGCCGCGCAGCGCGCCGACCAGCTTTCCGGCGGCCAGCAGCAGCGCGTGGCGATTGCGCGCGCCCTAGTGCAGGAGCCGGACATTATTCTCGCCGACGAGCCGATCGCCTCGCTCGATCCGCGCAATACCCGCATCGTCATGGACGCGCTGCTGCGCATCAACAAGCATTTCGGCATCACCGTGCTCTGCAACCTGCATTCGCTCGACCTGGCGCGCAGCTATTGCGACCGGCTGATCGGCATGGCGGCAGGCCGCGTGGTATTCGACGGCGCGCCGGCCGCATTGACGGACCGCATTGCCCGCGAGCTTTACGATCTCGAAGCCAATGACGTGATGGGGAGCGCGCCAGTGGAGGTGCCTGACGCTGCGGCCATCCCGGCACTGGACACCGCCGCTGCGGCCTGAAGGCGATCCATCAAGACAGGTAGCCGGCGCGTATCGCAGCCGGTCAGGGCGTAATCACAAACGAGAGGCAAACCCATGTTCAACTGTCGTATCGTGCTCGCCGGCGCAGCCGCGCTGGTCCTCACTGCCACAGCCGCTTCCGCGCAGGACTGGAAAGGCAAATATCCGGAGCTGACCTTTGCGGTGGTACCGGCTGAGAACGCCTCGGGCGTAACCGAACGCTGGACGCCGTTCGTGAATTATCTCTCCAAGGAACTCGGCGTGAAGGTGACATTGCGCATCGCCAATGACTACGCCGCGGTCATCGAGGGACAGCGCGCCGGCAATATCCATATCGCCAGCTATGGCTCGGCCTCGTTCGCGCGTGCCCGGCTGACCGGCGTCAAGACGGACGCGTTCGCCAACGACATCAATGCCGATGGTTCGACCGGCTACTATTCGGTGTTCTTCGTCAAGGCGTCGAGCGCGTACAAGACCATTGACGACGTCAAGGCGAAGAATCTCGGCCTCGTCGATCCGAACTCGACCTCGGGCAATAACGTGCCGCGCTTCGAGCTGAACAAGCTCGGCATTCCCGACGCGGAGCAGTATTTCGGCAAGGTCGTCTTCACCGGCAGCCACGAGAACGCGATGCTGGCGCTGGCGCAGGGCACGGTCGACGTCGCCGCCAATCAGTGGACCTCCGACGACGACTCGACCCTCGCCCAGATGCTGCACAAGGGCATGCTGAAGAATGCCGACGGCTCGCCGATGAAGAAGGACGATTTCCGCATCGTTCACAAATCGGCGCCGATCATCAACGGTCCCTATGCCTACAATACGGACCTGCCTGAGGACCTGAAAGCCGCGATTGCCAAGGCGTTCGCCGAAGCACCGACGAAGGACAAGGCGGCGTTCGATCGCCTCTCCGATGGCCAGAAGAAAGGCTTCCATCCCGCCACGACCAAGGATTGGGACGGCACCATCGAACTGATTAAGTTCGTCGACGCCCTGCGCAAGAAGAAGGCGTCGTGATCAAAGGGTGATAAGGACTCGGCCGGGCGGCAACGACCCGGCCATTTTCCTTAAATTCCCGACCTGACATGACCAGCGCCGTTTCCATCCTCCCTGAGCAGCAGCTTGCGGGCCTCAACGAGGCCTATCGCATGGCGGTGCGGCGCGAGCGCCTGCGCGCGCTGTTCTCGATGGTGTTGTTCGCGCTAGCGCTGGTGCTTGCGGCGATAGGGTCCGAAGTGAACCTGCGGACGTTGTTCACTTACTTCGGAAACTTCGTCAGTTACTTCGACCGCATCCTGACGCTGGATGATCACACCAGGGTCTGGACCAATTTCGGCGAATGGTTCTGGGGCTGGCAGAAGTGGCTGAAGCTGCTCGGCGAAACCATCCTGATCAGCTATGTCGGGACGTTGGCCGGCGCGGTGCTGGCGTTCGGATTGAATTTCCTGGCCGCCGAGAATACTTCGCCCGCGCCCTGGCTGCGCTTCGTGGTTCGACGCGCGCTGGAAGTCGCCCGTACGGTGCCGGGCATCGTGTTTGCGCTGATCTTCGTCATCGCCTTCGGCTTAGGGCCGATGGCCGGCGTGCTCGCGATTACGATCCATTCGACCGGCGCGCTGGGCAAGCTGTTTTCCGAGATCGTGGAAAATGTCGACATGAAGCAAGTCGAGGGCGTGCACTCCACCGGCGCAAGCTGGCTCTCCTGCATGCGCTTTGCCGTGCTGCCGCAGGTCGCCGCGGGCTATGCGAGCTACGCGCTGCTGCGCTTCGAGATCAACGTCCGCGAGGCGTCGGTGATGGGCTTTGTCGGCGCTGGCGGCATCGGGCAGGAGCTCGTCGTCGCCATCAGGAAGTTCTACTATTCGGACGTCAGCGCGATCCTCATCACCATCATCGTCACGGTGTTCCTGATCGACATCGCGACCGGCTGGCTGCGCGCAAGGCTGTTCGGCGCGGAGGCACGGCCATGACGCCACTGCCGTCGGAAGATGCCGCGAAACTGCGGGAGCGCTACCCCGAGATATTCGATCGTCCGGCCTCGTCGCGGCTGGCGACGCCGCTGATGATTGTGGCAGCGCTTGCAATATTCATCTTTGGCTTGGTCGATCTCGATTTCTCGCCGTCGCGGCTGATCTCAGGAATCAGCCAGCTCGGCTGGATCAGCCTGATGATGCTGCCGCCCGATCCCGGCTCGTCGCTGCCGGCCTATGTCATTGCGCTCGGCGAGACGCTTTCGATCGCGCTGCTCGGCACCACGATCGCGGCGAGTGCCGCACTCCCGGTGAGCCTGCTCGCGGCCAGAAATGTGGTTCCGTCAGCCATTTTCCGCTTTCCGGTGCGGCGGTTCTTCGATTCGATCCGCGGCATCGATACCCTGATCTGGGCGCTGGTCTGGATCAACGTGGTCGGACTTGGGCCGTTTGCCGGCGTGCTCGCCATTGCGATCGCTGATTTTGGTGCGTTCGGAAAGCTGTTTTCGGAGGCGATCGAGGCTGCGGACCGCAAGGAAGTGGAGGGCATCCGTGCTGCCGGGGGCGGCAAGCTGCACGAGATCCGCTTCGGGTTGATGCCGCAGGTGCTGCCCGTCGTTGCCGGGCAGGTGCTGTACTTCATCGAATCCAACACGCGTTCGGCGACCATTATCGGCATCGTCGGCGCGGGCGGCATCGGCCTGCAGCTTGCGGAGCAGATTCGCGTGCTGGAATGGCAAAAGGTCTCGTTCCTGATCCTGATGATCCTGGTGGCGGTCGCCGCCATCGATTGGATCTCGAACCGTTTGCGCTTTGCTATTATCGGCCGGCGCGCCATCGCCTGAACGTCAGCTCTCCACCAGAAACTGCACCCGTTCGGCGGCAAAGCGCACATGCTTTGTGACCAGCGGCCGTCCCTCGATATCGACGTCGGTCGAATCGACGATGAGGATCGGACGGCCGAGGGCGAGGTCCAGGCGCGCGGCGTCGGTGGCGTCGACAATGCCGGCGGTGATCCGGGTTGAATCGCGGCGATAGTCGCGAATGCCGTAATGGGCCAGCAGTTTTGTCATGGAGCGCGCCGCGGCGTAAACGCGCCCGGCCTCGGGGAATCGCTCGGCGGACAGCCAATGCGTGCCGACGCAGATCGGTGCGCGGTCGGCCAGACGCAATGCTTCGATGCGAACCAGCGGCGCGCCGGTCTTGAGGCCAAGCTCGCGCGCCAGCTCGCGGCTTGCGACTTCTTCCGAGGCCTCGATCATTTGCCCGCGCGGCTCGTGTCCGCTTGCGCCGACGATCTCGGAAAATCGCGTGCGCGAGCGCAAGGGATAGGCGAGACGCGGCGCTTCGACATAGGTGCCGCTGCCGCGCTCGGCGCGCACCAGCCCGCGCTCGGCGAGCGCCGCCAGCGCCCGGCGTACGGTGTGGCGATTGACGCGATAGGTCTCGGCGATCTCCATCTCGCCCGGCAGCTTTTCGCCCGCGGCGAAGCGGCCGTCGGCAATGCCGCGCTCGATACCGTCGGCGACCTGGCGCCACAGCGCCACGCCGGAAGCACCATCCTGCATGCTCATGTCGTGCCGGAACCTGAAGGGGGCATTGGAAAAATCATCGGGCTGTCACGAAACGGTCATTTGCCTTGACTATCAAGTTGTCTGTTATCATAGACAACTTGAATCGGGCAAGACCGGGAATGGAGATGGCGGCCGATAGCGGAATGCAGGCCCGGCGCAAGGGGGCGATGGCGGTGCTGGCGCATTCGGATGCCGCTGACATCGCCGAGCACCTCGGCGCCATCGATGTCACCGCGTACCAATCGCTGCGCGAACCCGAGAACGGCCTCGTCATGGTACGTGGCCGCATCGGCGGCGACGGTGCGCCGTTCAATCTCGGGGAAGCCACGGTGTCGCGCGCCGCGGTTCGGCTTTCGACCGGGGAAGTGGGCTTCGGCTACACGCTTGGCCGGGATCTCGACAAGGCGCGGATGATCGCGCTGTGCGACGCCATGCTGCAGTCGTCGGAGTTCGCCGATGCGGTGGAGATGAAGGTGCTGGCGCCGCTGCGGGTGGCGATGGACACGCGGCGCAGCCGGCGGTCCGCGGAAGCGGCGGCGACGCGCGTTGATTTTTACACAATGGTGCGCGGTGAGGGATAGCCGATGGTGACAGTCGCCGAACTGCCGGCAGGATTCGCGGACAAGGTGTTGTCGGCGCAATCCACGTTCCGTTCCGTGATGGATGCGATGGCGCGCCCCGGCACCGTGCAACATATTCGCGCGGTGGCGGGTACGCCCGCGCCGCTGATGCGCGGCACGGCAGCCATCGCACTCACGCTATTCGATCACGACACGCCGATCTGGCTTGATCGGACCATGTCGGCGGCGCCCAAAGTCGGCAAATGGCTGAAATTCCATACCGGTGCGCCTCTGATCGCGGAATCTTCCGCGAGCAGTTTTGCCCTGATTGGCAACGCCAAGGATGTTCCGCCACCCGATCGTTTCGCGATCGGCAGCAGCGAATATCCGGACCGTTCCACCACCCTTATCGTGCAAATCGAGAGCCTGACCTCGGGACCGGCCTACGAATTGACCGGCCCAGGCATCCACGGCGCGGCCCTGCTGCAGGCGACGACCTCCGGCAATCTGTTCGAACAGCTTGCGATTAACGCCACCCTGTTTCCGCGCGGCATCGACGTCGTGCTGGTGCATGACGAAACCATTGTCGCCATTCCCCGAACCACGCGGCTCGCCGCGCACGGAGGCTGACCGATGTATGTAGCCGTCAAAGGCGGGGAACGAGCCATCGAGAACGCCCATCGCCTGCTGGCCCATGAGCGGCGCGGCGATCGCGATGTTCCCGAGATGTCGCTGTCGCAAATCTCCGAGCAGCTCAGCCTCGGCGTCGATCGCGTCATGACCGAGGGATCGCTTTATGACCGGGAGCTGGCGGCGCTCGCCATCAAGCAGGCACGTGGCGACCTGATCGAGGCGATCTTCCTGGTGCGCGCCTTCCGCGCCACTCTGCCGCGTTTTGGAGCGACCGAGCCCGTCGACACGGGCACGATGCAGGTGCGTCGCCGCATTTCCTCGACCTTCAAGGACATCCCGGGCGGTCAGGTGCTCGGGCCGACGTTCGACTACACCCATCGCCGGCTCGACCCGCAGCTTGCCGAAGGCAGCGCGCCCGAGGTGCCGGCGAAGGCCGAGCCGCTGGCGGCGATGCCGCGCGTCACCGACATTTTGGGACGCGATGGCCTGATCGAATCCTCCCCGAAAGCTGATGGTGATACGCCGGCCGGCGATCTCACCCGCGAGCCGCTCAGCTTTCCGGCTGACCGCGATCTCCGCCTGCAGAATCTCGCGCGCGCCGACGAAGGCTTCCTACTGGCGCTCGGCTATTCCACCCAGCGCGGCTATGGCCGCAGCCATCCCTTTGCCGGCGAGATCCGCTTTGGCGAGGTCGAAATCGAATTCTTTGCCGAGGATGCCGGTTTCGCCGTACCACTGGGCTCAATTCCAATGACCGAATGCCAGATGGTCAACCAGTTCAAGGGCTCGGCGACGGAAGCGCCGTGTTTCACCCGCGGCTACGGGCTCGCCTTCGGGCAGAGCGAGCGCAAGACCATGTCGATGGCGCTGGTCGACCGTTCATTGCGCGCACGGGAGCTTTCGGAGGAGGTCAAGGCGCCGGCCCAGGACGAGGAGTTCGTCATGTCGCATTCCGACAATGTGCAGTCGACCGGCTTCGTCGAGCATCTCAAGCTGCCGCATTATGTCGACTTCCAGTCGGAGCTCGGCCTGCTGCGCAAGCTGCGGGCGGAGTTTTTTGAAGCTGCCGCGCGCGCGGAGCCCTTGCAGGAGGCCGCGGAGTGAACACTACCGCCTATAATTTCGCTTACCTCGACGAGCAAACCAAACGGATGATCCGGCGCGCCATCCTGAAGGCGATCGCGATCCCCGGCTACCAGGTGCCGTTTGCCAGCCGCGAGATGCCGATGCCCTATGGCTGGGGCACTGGCGGTGTGCAGGTGACTGCCGCAATCCTCGGCCCCGACGATGTGCTGAAGGTGATTGACCAGGGCTCCGATGACACCACCAATGCGATCTCGATCCGAAAGTTCTTCGCCAAGACCGCGGGCGTGGCGACGACGACGTCCACCGAGGACGCCAGCGTGATCCAGACCCGGCACCGCATTCCCGAGGCACCGTTGCATGCGGGGCAGGTGCTGGTCTATCAGGTGCCGATCCCCGAACCGCTGCGTTTCCTGGAGCCGCGCGAGACCGAGACGCGCCGCATGCACGCGCTCGCCGAATATGGGCTCATGCACGTCAAGCTCTATGAGGATATCGCGCGCTTCGGCCACATCGCGACCTCCTACGCCTATCCGGTGAAGGTCAATGCGCGCTACGTGATGGACCCGTCGCCAACGCCGAAATTCGACAATCCCAAGATGGACGACTGCCCGGCGCTGCAATTGTTCGGAGCCGGCCGCGAGAAGCGCATCTACGCCATCCCGCCGCATACCAGGGTGGTGTCGCTCGATTTCGAGGACCATCCGTTCTCGCGCTATCGCTTCGACGCGCCCTGCGCGCTGTGCGGCGCCGACGCTTCCTACCTCGACGAGATCGTCACCGATGACAAGGGCAGCCGGATGTATGTCTGCTCGGACACCGACTTTTGCGAGGGACGGCAGGCCGCCGGCCATCGCGGCACCGAGAACGCCGCGCCTCACAAGGAGACGGTGCATGGCTGAGGCGCTGACTGAGAATGACGAACCGCTTCTGGTCGCGGAAGGCCTGGGCAAGAATTACGGCCGGCTGACCGCATGCCGCGACGTCTCGTTTGAGCTCTATCCCGGCGAGGTACTGGCCGTCGTCGGCGAGTCCGGCTCGGGCAAGTCGACGCTGCTGCAGCTCCTTTCGGCGCAGCTCGCGCCAAGCGTCGGCCGCGTCTCCTATCGCATGCGCGACGGCGTGCGGCGCGATCTCGCATCCCTCGGTGAGGCCGAGCGGCGCTTCCTGTTTCGCACCGATTGGGGTTTTGTACATCAGGATCCGGCGCAGGGCCTGCGCATGGCGGTCTCTGCCGGCGCCAATGTGGGCGAGCGGTTGATGGCGATCGGCTGGAACCACTATGGCCGGATCCGCGAGGCGGCTTCAAACTGGCTCGAGCGGGTGGAGATCGAGATATCCCGCATCGACGACGCGCCGCGCACCTATTCCGGCGGCATGCGCCAGCGCCTGCAGATCGCGCGCAACCTCGTCACCGAGCCGCGGCTCGTCTTCATGGATGAGCCGACCGGCGGGCTCGATGTGTCGGTGCAGGCGCGCTTGCTCGATCTGCTGCGCACGCTCGTCAGCGAGCTCGGCCTTGCGGCCATCATCGTCACCCACGACCTGGCGGTGGCGCGCCTGTTGTCGCATCGCGTCATGGTCATGAAGGGCGGCCAGGTGGTCGAGACCGGCCTGACCGACCAGGTGCTTGACGATCCCCGCGAGCCGTATACGCAACTGCTGGTTTCCTCGATCCTGCCGCCATGAGCATTCCGATGACCGCGATGATCGAACTCAGTAACGCCGAAAAGACCTTCACCATGCATCTGCAGGGCGGCGTCGAGCTGCCAGTGGTGCGCGGCGTGTCCTTTCATGTCGATGCTGGCGAATGCGTCGTTCTGGCTGGCCCATCTGGTGCCGGGAAGTCGTCGATCCTGAAGATGATCTACGGCAATTACCGCTGCGATGCCGGCCGCATAGGTGTCCGTCACCAGGACACCGTGATTGATCTTGCAAAAGCCGAGCCCCGGCAGGTCCTCGGTATCAGGCGCTCCACCATCGGCTATGTCAGTCAGTTCCTGCGCGCGGTGCCGCGGGTGGCGGCGCTTGACGTCGTCGCTGAACCGCTGATCGCAAAGGGCGTGGTCCGGAAAGAAGCCCGTGAGCTTGCCGGCGGCCTGCTGCGCCGTCTCAACATCCCAGAGCGGCTGTGGCGGCTGCCGCCTTCGACCTTTTCCGGCGGCGAGCAGCAGCGCGTCAACATCGCTCACGGTTTCGTTTCGGAATATCCGATCCTGCTCCTGGACGAACCGACGGCTTCGCTCGACGCCGCCAACCGTGCAGTCGTCGTCGAGTTGATCGCAGAAAAGAAGCGCAAGGGCGTCGCCATGGTCGCGATCGTCCATGATGATGAAATCCGAGAGGCGATCGCCGACCGCATCGTCGATGTGACGGCCTTCGCCGCGGCGGCATGAGGGAAGACTGATATGACTTCGACGAAGTCCGAAACCGTTCTTGGCAATGCGCGGCTCGTTCTTGCCGACCGCGTCATCGAGCAGGGCTGGATCGCCTTTGCCGACGGCCGCATTGCCGAGTTCGGCGAAGGCAAGGCGCCCGCCGGAAGCGAGGACGTCAGGGGCGACCTCGTCATGCCCGGCCTGATCGAGCTGCACACCGATCATCTCGAAGCGCATTACGTGCCGCGGCCGAAGGTGTTCTGGGATGCAACGGCGGCCGTCGTCTCCTATGACGGCCAGCTCGCCACCTGCGGCATCACGACGGTACTGGATTCGCTCCGTGTCTGGCGCGAGGACGGTGCGGAAGAGGTTGACGGCCGCGCCGGCGTACTTGCCGCCGCGATCACCTCCGCTCGCGAGGCCGATCTCCTGCGTGCCGATCATTTCCTGCATCTGCGCTGCGAAATCCCGATGCCCGACGTGGTCGAGGAAGCCAAGGAGTTGATCGGCCGGCCGGACGTTCGGCTGATGTCGCTGATGGACCACACGCCGGGCCAGCGCCAGTTCCGCGATGAGGCCAAGCTGCGCGATTACTATCGCGGCAAGAGCGGCGGCAAGACCGACGCCGAACTCGACGTGCTGTTCGCGCGTCGTTTCGCCTATCAGCAGGTCTATGCCGCCACCAACATGCGCGCCATCGTGGCGCTCGCGCACGAGTACAAAATTCCGCTCGCCAGCCACGACGACACGACGGAAGAGAACGTGGCTGACGCGATCAGCGACCGCGTGGCGGTGGCGGAATTTCCCACCACCAAGGAGGCGGCCCGCGGCCTGCACGAGGCCGGCATCGATATCCTGATGGGCGCGCCGAACGTGGTGCGCGGCGGCTCGCATTCGGGCAATATCGCCGCAGTCGACCTCGCGCGCGAAGGCCTTCTGGATATTCTGTCATCCGACTACATTCCTTCGAGCCTGCTGATGGCGGCGCTGCAATTGCCGCGCGATGTGCCGGCGATTGACCTTGCCTCCGCCGTGCGCACGGTGACCAAGACGCCGGCCGAGGCGGTGGGGCTTGCCGATCGCGGCGAGATTGCTGTGGGCCGGCGCGCGGATATCATCCGCGTCCACGTCGGGCGGGGCATTCCGGTTGTCCGGAGCGCCTGGCGGGAAGGGCAACGGGTGGCATGAGCGAGGCGCTGACGATACCGACGACGAACACGAGCGCAATTGGGCCGGGAAAACTCGTGCTGGTGGTGGGGCCGAGCGGCGCCGGCAAGGACACCTTGCTGGGCCTTACGCAGGCGGCCTCAGCCGATGATCCGAAAATCGTATTCCCTCGGCGCGTGGTGACGCGGGAAGCCTCGAGCGCGGAAGACAACGACTGTGTCAGTTTGGAAAACTTTCGCAACGCGCAGGCGCGGGGCGACTTCGCGGTTCATTGGGAGGCGCACGGCCACGCCTATGGGCTGCCGCGCAGCATCGAGGACGATATACGCGCCGGCCGCACCGTGGTCGCCAACGTCTCGCGCACGGTAATACCGGGGCTGCGCCAGGCCTATGCTAACGTCGTCGTGGTCTCGATCACCGCGCCGGCGGAGGTGCTTGCCGAGCGGCTTGCCATGCGCAAGCGCGGCAGCGACGGCAACATCGCGCAGCGGCTCGCGCGAACGGTCGAGGACACCGAACCCGACGTCACCATCGTCAACGTGTCGAGCGCGGAATATCACGCCCGCCAATTGATTCGCATCATCGGCGGCGCTGCGTGAATGGGAAGGACAGGAGCGGACCAATGACGGTGATCTCGACGACCGAGCAGCTCGAAGCGATCTATGGCTTTCCGAATGACGCTTCGATGGTAAAGGTGGCCGACCGCGTCACGCCGCCCTACCGCGTGCTGATCGAGAAGTCGCCGTTTGCGGCCCTGGCGACCTGCGGGCCCGAAGGGCTGGATTGCTCGCCGCGCGGCGATCTCGCAGGTTTCGTGCGCATCCACAACGAAACCACGTTGATGATGCCGGACCGCCGCGGCAACAACCGCGTCGATTCCCTGCGCAACATCGTGCGCGATCCGCGCGTCGCGCTGTTGTTCCTGATCCCGGGCTCCGGCACCACGCTGCGCGTCAATGGCCGCGCCCACCTCTCGGCCGATCCCGAACTGCTGGCCTCCTTTGCAATGGAGGGCAAGACACCACGCACCGTCATCGTGATGGAGATCCAGGAATTGTACTTTCAGTGCGCCCGCGCCATCGTGCGCTCCGATCTCTGGAATCCCGACAAGCGGGTCGATCCCAGGAGGCTGCCGACGCCGGGCGAGATTCTCGCGGGCATGAGCGACAACGAGGTCGGCGGCGAGAAATACGACAAGGAATGGCCGGAGCGCGCCGCGCAGACGCTTTGGTGATTATTCGGGTTTTTTTACCGGTCTTGTAGAAAGCAGCCGCAAGTCACCGCGAGACCGGGTATCGCGATACACTTTCACGGATGAGCACGAATGCGCTCACATCTCCTGTAAGGCCACTAGATTGCGGCGTTACAGGAGGTATGGCAGTCGTGCGTTGCCCGTCCGAGCAACGGCATCCGGGCGCAGCTCAGGCGTATTCTTCCTCTTCTTCCTCTTCGCCTTCCTCGGCTTCGAGATTGGCTACCGAGGTCGCAAGCTCGGTCAGGGTATGGTCGGTTGCTTCCTCCTCCTCCAGCGTCTGCTGGAGCAGATTTGCAGCGTCTGACAATCCCATTTGCTCGGCCCAGGTGCGAAGGGTGCCGTAGCGTGAAATCTCATAGTGCTCGACCGCCTGCGCGGCCGCCACAAGCCCGGCGTCCAGCGCGGGCATGCCGCGAAACTCCTTCATGATTTCTGCGCCCTCATCGGCAATGCCGTTGATCGCGTCACACGTCTTTCCACGCGCCGGCTTTCCGATCATGCGGAAAACCTGATCGAGCCGCTTGACCTGTCCCTGGGTCTCCTTGAGGTGCTTGTTGAAGGCTGCGGCGAGCTCCTTCGATTGCGCGGCCTTCGCCATCTTCGGCAAAGTCTTGATGATCTTGTTTTCGGCAAAGTAGATGTCTTTCAGCGTCTCGTGAAAGAGATCGCTCAGCTTCTTCTGTTGTCGGCTGCTGCGACGCGCAGTTGATTGCTTCTTCTTCGCTCGTTTTGCCATGAGTTCTCCTGTGAGCCCGTTTGGAAGGTGCATGCCCCGGGTTCAATGTTGCCTGCTGCTGAAGGTTCCAATCTGACGCATCGCAGCGGACGTGCCGAGGTATCCTCGTTCGGCGCACCGCCCGAGCCTCAGGAACCTCCGGCCGGGTCTGAGGTTGGCTGCCCATGGCCGATGCGGATGTACCATCGGCACCCTAGCGCCGCTGCCCAGGCTTCTCCCGGCCTTGGAGCGGCCCTTTCTTGCGTCTGCGAGGAGGAGGGGACGAGGATCCTGGCGAAGGCTTCGCCGAGCGCCAGCGCGGGGACGATCGCGGACCGCCCTCTCCACCGGTTGCCATCCCGGCCCCGGCGTGGTGTACGGTAATTTCACGCCGTTCCGGTCTGAGCTTCACACCGCATGCATGGAGAAAAATCCCGCCGTGGCATTCGAATTGTTCAACCTCGCCGGCAAACGGGCGCTCGTCACAGGATCGTCTCAGGGGATCGGCCTTGCCATTGCGCGAGGGCTCGCCGAGCACGGTGCTTCCGTGGTCTTGAATGGACGCGAGCAGGGCAAGCTTGACGCCGCGGCCGCGAGCCTGACCGCAGCCGGGTATACGGTTGCGGTCGCCGGCTTCGACGTGACGGTAGCTGAGGACGTTCGTCAAGGCGTCGCCACGATCGAACGGTCGATCGGTGCGATCGATATTCTCGTCAACAACGCCGGCATGCAGTTTCGCAGCCCCCTTGAGGATTTTCCTGCCGAGAAGTGGGAGCAGTTGCTCCGGACCAATGTGTCGAGCGCCTTCTATGTCGGCCAGGCCGTCGCAAGGCACATGATTCCACGCGGCAAGGGCAAGATCATCAACATCGCCTCAGTGCAGAGTGAACTGGCCCGGCCCGGCATCGCGCCGTACACCGCGACTAAGGGAGCGATTAGGAATCTGACCCGCGGCATGTGCACCGACTGGGCCAGGCATGGGCTGCAGGTCAACGCGATCGCCCCCGGCTATTTCAAGACGCCGCTGAACCAGGCATTGGTCGACGATGCCACGTTTTCGGCGTGGCTGGAAAAGCGAACGCCTGCCGGCCGCTGGGGCAATGTGGACGAGCTGATTGGCGCCGCCGTCTTTCTGTCGGGCAATGCTTCGTCCTTCGTCAACGGACATACGCTGTATGTCGACGGCGGCATCACGACCAGCCTGTAGTTGCGGAGATGATCAAAAGAGTTGCCGAGAAGGTGACTGGCGCCGCTCGGCCTACCGGGAGTGAGCTCTCGAAAATGGTGAAAGAGCGGAAGCCGAACGCGCGAAGCCGCTGCGGAGGGAGCAAGCGAACTCCCCGTAACTTCTCACGATCTTTGCCGATCCATCAGAGCGGGAACCGATTGGCTAAGCGCCTGTTGTGAGGCATGACCGTTCGGTATTGGTTGCCGCGCTGAATGCTAACCTCCGCCGAGCGTCAGCACGCGCCCGATAACCAGTTCGTGAGAAGCGGCTCAATCTCGGGCCGGTAACATCAGGCAACCCGTCCGGTTGCCCGAAGTTGCCGTGGTAGAGATAAATACAGCCAGTGCAATTCGTCTTCCGGCCCGCAGCCCTTTAGCCGCCGCAATTTGGGATGATTTTCAAGGCGTCTAACGGCGACCGCCAAGAAGCATGAACAATTCGATCGTGGGAGGGTTGTACTAATGAGTCGGACCCAATCTTTGGTTTGGGCATCCCGCTTCGACCGAGACATAGCCGATGATGGCCATAGCGACATCGGGTCTTAAGGGCGGGGGTCTTGATCGCAGCGGCCAGATTGCACCGTGTGGCCGATTGGGATTTCTTTTGTTCGGACTGGTTGCTGTTGGATTTTGGCTGACGCCCGGGTCCGCCGCGGCAGGTGACGCGCTGCAAGTGACGAACGCCCGGGTGCCCGTTTCCGACGAGATTGGCACCGATCTCCCGCTTGTGATGAAAATCAGGAACGATGCGGCCGAAGCCGACGCTATTTTGCGCGTCCGCTGTCCGTTTGCGAATTTCTCCGAAAAGCATACCGTCGATCGTGGTGAAGGCGCGCCCGCAATGCGTGAGATCAAGTCCATTCCGATCCCGGAGAACAAGACGATCGAGCTCAAGCGCGACGGATATCACTTGATGCTGCTGCAGACGCGGCAGAAGCTCGTCGATGGCGAGACGTTCACATGCACCGTCGTTTTCCAGAAAGCCGGAAGCAAAGAAACGGAGGTGCAGGTTTCACGAACGCCCTGATCGCGACAGCGGACCAGAGAGTCCGCTGAACAGACGGCTTCTCAGCTGAACGCCCGGATGTGCCGGACGCTCGATCCAGCATGAACTTGCCCAGGGAGGTTATGACGCATGGAGCGATTCTCAGGTCACTCAAGAATCTTCGCGCGAGCGCGTCTGCTCGCCGCTGCAGTTGCTACCGGAGGCATGATGGCTGCATGGCCAGTCTCCGCTGCAGACCAGGTCAATCAGGAACGGCTGCTCAACGTCGACAAGGAGCCGGGCAACTGGCTTCATCATCATCAGAATTACTCGGCGCACCGGTTCTCCAGTCTGAAGGAGGTCAATCGCGATAACGTGAAGAACTTGAAGGTCGCCTGGACTATGCATCTCGGTGGCATCGAAGGCGGCGGCATCTGGAGCCATGGCGGCCTGGAAGGCACGCCGATCGCAGAGAACGGCTTTCTGTACGTTACGGATGGATGGGGCTCGGTCTACAAGATCGATGCGCATGGTGGCCGCGGCGTGCTGGTCTGGAAGATGGATCCCAAGACGGACCGTGACTGGGCTGGCGCCGTGGCATGCTGCGGCGTGGACAATCGCGGCGTCGCATTGTGGGGTGATCTCGTCATTTCCCACACGCTTGATGGTCGGCTGATTGCGACCAACAAGGAAACCGGCCAGGTCACATGGCAGCGCACGGTGGCCGATCCGGACAAGGGCGAGGTCATTACCGGCGCCCCGTTGATCGTGAAGAACATGGCGATCACGGGCGTGGCCGGCGCGGAGTACGGCATCCGAGGCTGGATTGCCGCCACCGACCTCACAACCCAGAAGGAGGTCTGGCGCACGCATACAATTCCGGGCAAGGGCGAGCCCGGCAGCGAAACCTGGAAAGACGCCAACAACGCGGCCGCCGCCGGCGGCGGTTCGACCTGGGTAACCGGCACCTACGATCCCGCAACCGACACCATCATCTGGGGCACCGGCAACCCCGGCCCGGACTGGGACAATGCCTATCGGCCAGGCGACAACCTTTACACCGACAGTTCGCTTGCCCTTGACGCCACGACCGGCAAGATCAAGTGGCACTATCAGCACACGCCAAACGACCCCTATGACTACGACAGCGTGGCGGAAAACGTGCTGGTCGATATCCCAGGACCCAGTGGTCCGCGGAAGCTCGCGCTCGAAGCGGATCGCAACGGCTTCGCCTATGCGATCGATCGCACCAACGGCAAGTTCGTCTGGGGCCTTCCGTTCGTCAAGAAAGTCACATGGACCAAGGGGCTCGACGCGGAGTCCGGCAAGCCGATCGAATATGACTCGAACAAGCCCGTGCAGACGTATATCGCATCGGTGACGCCAAGCCGCACCAACTTGGAAACCGACATCTGTCCCGGCAACATGGGCGGCAAGAACTGGCCGCCGACGGCCTACAATCCGGATCTGAAGCTCTGGTACATCCCGGTGATCGAGAGCTGCAATCGCATCAAGGTTGAGGTGATGACGCCGGACAAACTGAAACCGCGCGAGTTCTGGACCGGCGGCGGCCCGAGCCAGCCAGTCAAGATCACCGGCAGCGTGACTGCGATCGATGTCACTACCGGCAAGATCGCCGGAAAAATGGAAACGCCGTTCCCCAATTTGGGCGGCATCCTTGCGACTCCCGACCTTGTCTTCTCCGGTCAGCCGTCCGGCGAGGTGATGGCGCTTGACGCGAAGTCATTGCAGAAACTCTGGGAGTTTAACACGGGCGGCGGCGTCAACGCACCGCCGATGACCTTCATGGTCGATGGCAAACAGTACATCGCCATTCTGGTCGGCCTGGGCGGCGCCTGGGACAAGTGGTTCATCGATTCGACGCCCGAACTGAAGAAGATACAGCCAGGATCGATGCTCTACGTCTTCGCACTCTGACATCCCATCAATGGAGGGTCCGCCAACCGCGGGCCCTCCCGCTTCTTGGACAAGAGACGCAATGATGATCTTCAACAGATTCTCGGCGGCGGCAGGCGTGCTGCTCGCGATCGTCGTCGCCCTAAATTTTTCGATGCCGACCGCTCTTTACGGCCAGCCGCTGCAGGCGCCGGCCTCAGATCCGACCAATGCCGGCAAAGCGGTGTTCGGTCGCGCAAATTGCGTCGGCTGCCACAAATGGCACGGCAACGGCGGTGGCGGTTATGGCGGTGATGCGCTGTCGCTGCGCAAGACCGAGCTGACGCGGGATCAGATCATCGAAATCGTCGGGTGCGGGCGACCGGGCACGGGGATGCCGTTCTTCCTACGCGGCGCCTACGACGAGGTGAAATGCCACGGCATGAACCGCCAGGACGCGGGGGCACAGATGCCGCCCGAGGGCGGAACGTTTCTGCGGCCGAAGGATATCGAAGCCGTCGCCGACTACGTGATCGCCCACATCAAAGGAGCCGGCGAACCCACTTACGCGGAATGCGTCACCTTCTTCTCAGGCACGTCGCGCGTATGCGACGTCTACAAGACGCAGGCGCAGAAGCCGGATGATGCGACCGCCAGCACGGGGAAGGACCAGTGATGCGCAGACTGAAGCTGCCGGGAGTTCTTGCTGCGGGCCTGCTTACCTTTCAGGCGGCCGTGCTTGCGAGCTCGCCGGCACGGGCGGAAGAATTCAGCGGCAACGATCTGCGTGACATTCGCCTCGGCATGGCTGCGGCCGAGTTGGCGGAGTCCGATTACGTCGACTTCGCCTGCGCGGTGGATCCGAAGCGCACATTGGCCGGCTGGAAGAACTGGCGTGACTGTCCTGCCGACGCGAACGGGACGCGGGCGATCCGATTTGGTTATGATCCGACGACCACCCGGGACGGCACCATGGTGGCGGGCCATCCGGCAATCCTAACCTTGCTGATCGACGATAGCGGGCACATTGCCGGTTTGCAGATCGAGACCGATCCGAAGGCGCGTCTCTATGTCCGGAAGAAGGCGTTTCTGCTAGGGCTCCAGGCTAAATCGCGCTACGGGTCGGACGGCTGGGCGTGCACCGAGGGTCAGCCCGGTGCGGGAGACGAGCCGGTAGGTGGCGTCTACCTCAGGGAACGCTGCACCAAGACGATCAGCGGCCGCTCGCTCGTTGTCGAACGCAATCTGTTCCGCCGGCCCGATCAGGACAGCAAGAGTTTTGTCGACGAAACACGGATCGTCATCCAGAACGCAAGCAAATGAGCTCGAGAGGGGAGGTGCGCGGCGAACATGCCCCGAGCATTTCAGCGCTATGAGCTGACCAACTTCAAGTTATTTGCCCTGGTGTTGACCTTCTGCTTTTCGTCCGTCGTTCATTTCTTCACCAGGGGATCGCGACTGGCTTCGCCGGTGGCTGAGTTGTCGTGGCTGCGGGCAGTAACATTGATCAGCTTAAAAATTTGGGTTCCTCAGGAACAACAGCCGGCCATCACCGTATCGTCCTGATGGTCGGGCATCGCACTGTCGAATTGCTGGTTAGGGCGGACGGATTCAAATGGCTGCCGTGAAACGGAAATGTAGTTCGGCCATAAATGCTCCGGCCTGTCATACCGTAAAGATGAAGGAAAGAACCATGAAGACGATCTATTTCGCATCGGTTTGTGGCGCCACCCTTTTGGCAGTCACCAGCTTTGCAAACGCACAAGGAACGGGCGTTAGTGCAAACCGCGATCAGGGCGTCACCCCCAAGCAATGCTGGGATGTAAGCAGTAACATCATTCGCGAAAAGAACCCGACTTCCGCTGGTGCATCATCGCCGGAAAAGGCACCTGAAACTACTGTGGGTTCAACCATGTCCGGCCCCACCGGTACTGGCGCTTCTGGCTCAACCAGCTCCACCGGAAATGCGTCGGCACGTCCGGTGGGAATGCCAGATTGCTGACCCACACTCCCTCGGTGTCGTGCCTTGTTTAAGCCGATAGCCGCGCCAATGCCTTGATGCAGGCGGAAGGATATCGTTCTGAACGGCTTGGTCAGGCCCTTGAAGATGCACGTCGTGCCGCCGCGGACACTGGATTGGTCGAATTGCAGTGTGAAGTGGCGCTCTCGTCTGGAGGTTTTTTATGCCAGCGAACGCACTCGCGATTATCTGACGCTCGCCGATGAGCAACTAAAAAAGATCACAGCGATTTGCTATCTCCGGCTTATGTGAGCGGCCTTCTGTTGGGCAAGGGGACTGCTCATTTCAATCGGGAGAACGGCGCCGATCAAGGCGCTGAGCGAGGCCCGAGACCTGATTATCGGGCTGACGCCAGCAGTCGTATTTTGCTCGGCGGCGCGGATCAACTCATGCCGACCTAGGACTTACTTCAACGATCACTGGTTGCGATCGAAGCGACCGAGCGCTTCGTTCAAACGATCGATATAGATTGAGAAGCCCTACGAAATCGCCTGGGCTCTCAGCGTGAAGTGCAATTTGTACGCGCTGCTCGAACAAAACCATGTGCTACTGCGGGATGCTCCGAAGATAATCGAGATCAGCGATCGGCATGGTTACCCAGCCCGGCAAGGTCGTGGTCTTGCGGGGAATAGCGCGCTCGCGGTTGGGTGAATCGAAGGCCGGCATCGACGATGTCCCGCAAGGGAATTGTGATTTGGTGTGGCCAGGGCGTCCACACCTAAGAGCTAATTTGCCAGCTGTGTGATCTTCTAATGCAAGCGGGTCGCCACGACGAGGCATCGCACCTGCTGGATGAGGCCGGTGCCATCGATATTGATACCGATGGAGCACGCGCCTTGGCTGAAGCATTCGTGGCCAAATCGCCGCTCACGGAGGCGATCTGACCGGCGCTGTGCGTCAATTTGAAAAAGCGATTGCTATTTCCCAGCGGCAGGAAGCGCGACTATTCGAACTGCACGCCATAACCCAATAGCATCAGTTCTCGCACGTCAAGGAAGCCTGGCGGAGGCTGAGGCGCGCCCGCGCGCTATCATCGACGCATTCGACACCAAATACGAAATCGTCGATCTTGCCGCTGCTCAAAAGGTGTTGAGAACGCTGCTCCGGGTGCCGGGAATGACGGCCAGCCTCCAGCCGAGGATCTTCTGTCGGCCCTCAGCAGAACTGCATACGAGCCGCCGCAAAGGTCGCTCTCGGAGGAGAACCGGGCTTGAGCGCTGAGGGGTCGGATCGCCGCTTGTGACCCTGGCTGCGTGAAAACGCTGTGCCGCTGTTATGATTCTCGCGTGATTCTGTGGGGGAGTTGATGATGCGCTTCGTTGCGGGGACGGATCGCGGGCAATGGAGCTATTGCCCGAATGCCTCAATGATTCCATTGACGATAGCAATCCTATTCGCGTGATCGACGTATTTGTCGATGCACTCGATCTGGCCGAGATGGGTTTGAGGGGGTTGAGCCGGCGGCGACTGGTCAGCCGTCGTACCATCCCTCGGTTCTGCTGAAGCTTTACATCTACGGCTATCTGAACCGGGTGCAGTCGAGTCGGCGGCTGGAACGAGAAGCCGGGCGCAATGTCGAGATGATGTGGCTGCTGGGTCGGCTCGCTTCCGATCACAAGACGATTGCGGACTTCCGGAAGGACAACGGCCTGGCGCTGCGCAAGGTCTGTGCGCGTTTTGTCGAACTCTGCCGTGAGATGGGCCTTCTCGCGACGGCGAGCGTCGCCATCGATGGGAGCAAGTTCAAAGCCGTGAACAACCGGGACAAGAACTTCACAAGGGCGAAGGTGCAACGGCGGCGCGCTCAGCTTGAGGAGAGCGTCGCGCGCTATCTCAGCCAACTTGACACGGCGGACCGGCAGGAGCCGACGGAGGCGCTGGCGACGAAGGTGACGAGGCTTACCGAGAAGCTGACGAAGCTGAAGGAGGAAATGGGCAAGCTTGCTGTCTATGAGAAGCAAATGCTTGCTTCGCCTGACCAGCAAATCTCACCGATCCCGACAGCCGCTCGATGGCGACGAGCGGCCGCGGCTCTGGCGTTGTCGGGTACAACGTGCAGGTCGCCGTGGACACCGAGCACCATCTGATTGTGGCGCACGAGGTGACGAACAGTGGCTCAGATCGGGCACAACTTGCCAACGGGCAAGCAGGCGAAGGCTGTTCTCAAGACCGAGACGCTCGAAGTCGTGGCCGATCGCGGCTACTTCAACAGCCCGGAAATCCTCGCGTGCCATGAAGCAGGCATCACGGTAACTCTGCCCAAACCGCTGACATCGGGTGCGAAGGCGGACGGACGCTTCGGTAAGCAGGACTTTGCCTATTTGCCAGAGGAGGACGTCTATCGCTGCCCTGCTGGGGAGCGGCTGCCATATCGCTATACAAACGAAGAAGACGGCAAGATGCTGCGGCGACACTGGACCACAGCCTGTCAAAATTATTCGCTCAAATCGCAGTGCACGATCGGGCCAGAGCGGCGGATTACACGGTGGGAGCACGAGCATTTGCTCGAGGCTGTGCAGCAGCGCCTCGACGCAAACCCAGAGGCGATGCGCCAGCGTCGAGAGACAGTCGAGCACCCATTCGGCACCATGAAGGCCCGCATGGGGGCGACACACTTCCTGACGAAGACGCTCCCAAAAGTAGCCGCCGAGATGGCGCTTTCGGTCCTGGCCTACAATCTGATACGGGTCATGAACATCGTCGGGATCAAGCAGTTGATTGCTGCGATCACGGCCTGCGATAACCCCGCTTTTGGCTCTCAGATCCGACCTCCTCTAAGACCGTTTTTACACGGCCAAGATCCGAAGCCGACGTTCGCCTCTCGGGTCGATGCTCTTAGGTCCATCAACACTTTTGCGCGCACCCTACCGCCCAAACCAGCTCAGGGTCGCGGACGTGTGATCGCGGAAGTAGTCCAGCAGCGCCGCGTCGTGTGGCGCATATGCGCCGGCCGGACCCGAGTCCATCTGCTCGCCTCCGACTACCGCGGGCTTGCGTCTTCATTCGCTTGCAGGCAATCCGCGCGCGAGCGCGGCCGCCTGTTGCAGGCTGATGCCGTTGGCCAGCGGGTCGGCGTGACGATGAACCAGGCGCCACTGCGCCCCGTCGCGCCGGTAGACGAGCGTAACGCGCAACGCCCATTCCTGCGCGGGCAGCCCCCCGACGTCGACTTGGTCCCGCTCTATCAGCGCCAGAACCACCATATCCTGCGAGACGTAGGATTGGACGACCTCGTGCTTGTGTGTGCCGTTCTTGAAGAACCGCGCCATTCGGTCCCATTTTTCGGGAGTAGCGTACTGCGAAGCCTTCGACGGCTCTCCACCGAATGGAGACATCAGCGTGAAGTCGTCCGTGATGGCGACCATTTTCCGGTAGGTCTCGGCGTCCCCGCGCATCAGCGCCGCATTTGCTTGCTGGGTATGGGCCAGCAGCCTGGCAATCACGTCGTCGGCCGTGGCCGCTTCGGCTACGACGAGCGGCATGATAGCCATAGCTGAGAGAGCGTGACGGCGCGATAACGCTGAGCTTGACACTGGATCAAGCGGCGTGGGGCAATTCTTCGACATGTGACGTCTCCTGTCTTGAACGAGCCCGCCTTAGTTGAACGAGCCGAAACGCTGGATGCCTCTTTGACGGTCATGAAGCCAGTGATAAGATCTCAGCACCATGCTGAATCCGGCTCATCTCCTGCGCGTCGATGTCGGTCTCCTTGTGGTGTTCAGCACTGTGCTCGAGGAGCGCCACGTCGCGCGCGCTGCGGAAAAGCTGAATCTCACACCTTCCGCAGTAAGCCACGGCCTCGGTCGTCTGCGGCGTTTGCTTCATGACCCGCTGTTCCTCAGAACCTCGACTGGCGTGAAGCCCACGGAGCGTGCCATCGCATTTTCCGGTCCGATCGCCGATCTTCTTTCGCGCGTCGAAGGGATCATGTCGGCGGCCGGCCCCTTCGACGCGCGAACCGCGCGCCGGTCGTTCAAAATCGGCGCGCCGGATGCCGTGGCGGCTGTCTTTCTCGCGCCCCTTATTTCCCGGTTGGCGAGAGATGCGCCAGGGATCGACATTCGACTGCGGCAACTGATGCCGCAACATCGGGGCAAAGCGACGAGCCAGGTCTGGCAAGATACGTTGGCGGAACTGGACTCGCACTGACTCGGTCTTGCCAATTTGTGCGTTTCCGCCGCGCTACGCCGAACGGCTGCTGTTCGAGGAAGACTTCGTCGTCGCGATGCGTAAGGGACATCCGCTGCCACGCGCACTGAGCCTGACCTCTTATGTGAAAGCGCAGCATCTTCTGGTATCATCGGTGATGCGCTGGGGATCGTCGATATCCGGCTCGCCGAACAGGGACATTCGCGGCGTGTGGCGCTGACAGTACCGAATTTCATGATGGCGCTGGCGCAGCTCGCCGAAAGCGATCTGATCGCGACGTTGCCGGGCCATCTCGTCGAGCAGCATGCGACGCGCTTCCATCTCGTGGCGCGCCCTGTGCCTTTTCGCTGGACAGCCGAGTCGGTGCGCGTCGTCGCGGGCCGCGATGGCCGATGCTGGGATCGCCTGGCTGTTTGAGGTCTTGACGAGCTGCATTAGCCCGCGCGGACGCGTTTAACGGCCAATCAGTTTTTCAACGCCATACGCTGCAATAATGGCGTATGATCGGGAGGATAAGTTACTTTCGTTGATTTTCTGGTTCGGTCGATTTTGGCCGCGTCTCCGCTTTTGTCGAGGCCATTTCTGGTGTGAAACTGTGCGGTAACGCGAACGGTCTGCAAGGCCATCATTTTGCGTCATTTTTCATTGACTTGTGAGACGTCAGACGTTCATCGTCAGGTTGCTTTTTGAGGTTCTCGAGCTCGTGGGGGATCCGCGCAGCACCCGTCGAAAACCGGATACAGAACGGCGGTAGCTCCATCTCGGGGTTGCCAACTTGCCGAGCCCGGATCGCGAAACAGCTCCGCCGATCGTGCATTCCTAACGTATCGCATTATTATCGCTCGCGAGCGCATTGAGCACAGACTGTGGTTCTGGTTTTCCTTGAAGCTGGAGCACTAGAATGAATCCTCGATCACGCAGATATGAGCCGGAATACGATTCAATCGCGAATAGATCGCGCATGGGCATAGCCCGTCTGACCGCGCTCGCTCTTGCGCTCCCGTCTGTCGCGTTCGGCGCCGATAAGCCGGCGCTGAGCCCGGACACGGCAACACCGCTCGTAACGACTTCACGCATCTCTGCGACGGTCGAGTTCGGGCTGCCGGCTCTCGCTGCGGCGATCGAGCGGGATATTCCAAAGCGGCTTGCCACCATCGACGAACGCGTCAACTGCGTTCATCGTCGTGTTCTCATTTTCCGCGTCAACGCCAACTGCGATGTCTGGGGCTTCGTCGACCGGACCAGCCCGGTCTCTCTGTATGGCCGGGGCGACCGCGTCTTCGGAGCGGTCTCGATATATGGCGCCGCCGAAGGCCAAGGAGCCAATCGTTTCACGGCGCGCATTCGCGGCGACACCGAGGCGCGCGCGACGATCGAGGTTGAAGCGCGCCCCGAGCTGCGGAGGGATGGGTCGCTGCAGCTAAACATCAGCGACTCCTTCCGCTGGAGCGAACATCCCTACCTTCACGTGCTCGGCCGCGAGTTTGACCTGGCGCCCTATGTCGAGCCCAACATCCGGACGCAACTTGGCCGCATCCGGTCGCGCGCGCTGGCGGCGGCGCGCGCACTCGACCTGCACGGCAAAGCGGAGATGGCGTGGCGTCACGCTTTTGAACCCATTAAACTCGCGGAGGATCCACCGACCTGGCTGCAGCTGACCCCGCAGAGCGCGGCTTTCGCCGGGGTCCGCGCCAACGCCAAGCTATTGTGGGGATCGCTTGAACTTACCGGCTCCGCCGGAACCGTGATAGGGCAGCAGCCGCCGGCTGTCACGCCGACAGGACTGCCGCAGCTCGGCACCGCGGTGGCGGAGCCGGGAACTTTCGACGTCATTCTTCCCATCCGCATCAACTACGACACGCTCAAGGACAAGATCAGCCAGGCGATGGCAGCCGCGCCGGCCCAGGATACTTCCGTGCGCGAGGTTCAGGTTTATCCGTCATCGGGCAAACTCGTGATCGGCCTGCGCCTCGCAAAGAGTTCGGACACCGATTCCAGCGCAGGCCAATGGACCTATCTCTCCGCCACGCCAAAAGTCGATACTAACGCCAGGACCTTCAGTCTCGGCGAAATCGACCTGACAACTTCGTCAGATGACAGCCAGATTCGATCTGCCGTGCAACAGCTGGCGGCGCAGCTGAAGAATGTTGCTAATCTCGACTACGGCATCTCCTATCAGAACCTGCTCATGGCGGCGAATGAGCGCCTGACGCGCCCACTGAAGGATGGCTTTCGCATGGAGGGGCACCTCGACTCGGCAAGGCTCGAGAAAGTGCAGTTGTTGAGCGAAGGAATCCTGATTGCTCTTCATGCCAGCGGCGGTCTGAAGATACTTCACGGCTTGTAAGCACGTGAGCTGGACCATGCGGTACCTCAATTTCGTCGGCCACTGGCGGCGCAAACGGATGTCAAATGCGCTCGTCGCCGCAGCGATCTTTGGCCTGGCCCGGATCGCGTCGGCCCAGACGGCATTTTATGATGCGCCGGAATCATTGCTCGCTGGTGCGCCGGGCACCCTGGTGCGGCAGGAGTCGATGGACGGCGCTCCGCTTGGCGCCTCCACCTATCGCGTGCTCTATCGATCGACGGGGCTGAACCGCCAGCCGATCTTTGTGTCGGGCGTCGTTATCGTCCCGCAAGGTGCGCCCCCGCCCGGCGGTCGTGCGATCGTTGCTTGGGCGCCGTCGCTGGCGATTTTTCTGTTTCAGCAGATCCAGGGCCTTCGCTCGATGATCGCGCGTGGCTTCGTCGTGGTGGCGACCGATTATCCGGGGCTCGGCACGCCGGGCCCGCATCCTTATCTGGTGGGTGAGATCGATATCGTGCGCGCCGCACGCTCCCTTCCCCGGGTAGGCGAGGGCAAGGACTTCATCGCATGGGGACATTCGCAAGGCGGGCAAGCCGCGCTCTTCACTGGGATGATGGCAAGCGTTTACGCCCCTGAGCTGAAGCTTCTCGGCGTCGCGGCGGCGGCGCCAGCGACGGACCTTGCGAAGCTGATGAGTCACGATATCAACTCGATCGGTGGCAAGAACATCACAGCGATGACGCTATGGTCGTGGCATCGGGTCTATGGAGCCGCCATCGACAATGTCGTCGATCGGCGCACCGTGCCTGCCATTGACAGGCTGGCGCAAGAATGCATCGAAGGGCCTTTCGACCTGATCGTCAGGCAAAGAACGGGGAGGCCGCTCGAGCAATATTTCCTAATGGTGCAAGATCCGACCAAGGCCGAACCTTGGCGCTCGCTTCTTGAACAGAACAGCACCGGTGTGCTCTCTCCTGAGATCCCCATCTTTCTGGCGCAGGGGACCAGCGACCAGATCATCCAGCCGGCGGTTACCCAGGCCTACATGGACAGGCTGTGCAAAGCGGACAGCAAGGTCAGGATGGTCATGCTGCCCGGCATCGGCCACGGACGCGCCGCGCAAGCGAGCACGATGGCGGCGGTGAACTGGATAACTGACCGCTTCGCCGGGAAAACACCTCCGGACGATTGCGTCAGATAGGCCACCTTCGCTTCGCGAGCGAAGGTTGGTGGGCCCGGCAGAACTCGAACCAGCAGCCAGACCTTGTGCGCGGCAGGGGACAAGGTCCAAGCTGGCGGTGTATTCACACGTCGTTTTGCCAAGCGCCATCGAGCAAGATCTGATTCCACCAACGCGGAGGACCTTTGGGCCCAGTGGAGCTTGGTGAAGATCTGATGGTGATCGAGGTCGGAGAGAAGGTTGAGGTCCGAAGACCCGCGAAACCTTGATCTTACCCGTGAGAGATGCCGTGGTCGAAGCGCTCGAGCCAATTTGCTGTTTGGCCCGTTGTGCTGACCTGCGTGACGGGCGCGCACATGTCCGGTTTGTGGGGTGGAGCGGACCAGCGCCTGATGGATTGCCGAGGTCGCCTGTTGACCCTGACTGTGTGAAAAGTCGCGAGTCGGCTACGATTCCTCCGTTTCGTGATGGGGGATACGGATGGGACGCTTCGTTGAAGGCGCGGACAGATCCCAGCTGACGCTCTTGCCGGAATGTCTGGAGGATTGGGTAAGCGAGGACAACGCGGCCCATGTGATCGAAGTGTTCGTCGAGGCGCTCGACCTGCATGGAATGGGGTTTAAGCGTGTGATCGCCAAGGAGACGGGCCGGCCGTCCTATCATCCGGCAGTCCTTCTGAAGCTTTACATCTACGGTTATCTCAATCGGGTGCAATCCAGTCGCCGCCTGGAACGTGAGGCGTGCCGCAATATCGAGGTGATGTGGCTGATCGGCCGCCTGGCTCCCGATCATAAGACGATCTCCGACTTCCGGAAGGACAATGGTGCGGCGATCCGGCAGGTTTGTGCGAAGTTCGTTGCACTATGCCGGCGAATGGGCCTGTTGCAGACCCCAAGCGTCGCAATCGACGGCAGCAAGTTCAAGGCGGTGAACAACCGAGACCGCAACTTCACGCATGCCAAGATGGCGAGGCGGATGGCGCAGATCGAGGAAAGCGTCGGTCGATATCTGCGCCAACTCGATAGCGCCGATCGGCAAGAGCCATCGGAAGCGATCAGCATCAAGACGACGAGGATCAAGGAAAAAATCGCTCGGCTGAAGCAGGAGATGAGCCGCCTGGAAGTGCTTGATGCGCAGATGCGCAACACACCTGATCAACAGATATCGCTCACCGATCCGGATGCCCGTTCGATGGCAATCAGCGGACGCGGATCGGGTGTCGTCGGCTACAATGTCCAGGTCGCGGTGGACACCGAACATCATCTGATTGTTACGCACGAGGTCATAAACGTCGGCAATGACTGTGGGCAGCTTGCTCGGATGTCAAAGCAAGCCAAAGAAGTGCTCGAAGTGGACAAACTCGAGGCGGTCGCCGACCGTGGCTACTTCGACGGAGAGGAGATATTGGCCTGCGAAGAGGCTGGCGTTGCAGTCACCTTGCCCAAGCCCATGACGTCGAACGCCAAGGCGGAGGGCCGGTTCGGCAAGCAGGACTTCGCCTACCTGCCTGATGAGGATGTCTACCGCTGCCCATCCGGCCAGCTGCTGCCCTATCACTACACCAACATCGAGCATGGAATGACGCTGCGCCGTTACTGGTCGACAGCGGCGTGCCAAGGCTGCGCGATCAAGAGCCAATGTACACCGTCCAAGGAGCGCCGCATCACGCGCTGGGAGCATGAGCATGTGCTCGAGGAGGTCCAGAGACGGCTCGATTCCGATCCCGACGCCATGCGGAGGCGACGCGAGACGGTCGAGCATCCCTTCGGCACGATCAAAGCCCGTATGGGTGCGACCCACTTCCTGATGAAGCGCCTACGGAACGTCGCCGCCGAGATGGCGCTGCATGTTCTCGCCTATAACCTCACACGGGTGATGAACATCGTCGGCAAACCGGGCCTGATTGCAGCCATCTGCGCCGCCTGAAGGCCGGAAAGTGCGCCCAAAAGCGCAATACCGCGTCGCGATACCCACTTTGGCCGGTCATTGGACGATCCGATGCGAGAACATCGGACGCCTGCAATGATTGGCGACCACCGCCGCGTGCCGACCTATCCGTTTGCACACAACCAAGGCCCATTTCGGACCTATAAGGGAGTTAGCGGAGCACTCACGGAAGCGCCCTGACGAGGTGGAGCGCTGCGACCAAAGCAACCACGGAGAGAACCACCGACAACCCCATGTAGGCTAGCGCCGCCATGCTCTGTCCTCGCTCGATCAGATACCAGGCATCCAGCGAGAACGTGGAGAACGTCGTGCAGCCGCCGCAGATGCCTACAGTAAGGAAGATGCGAGCGGCTTGTGGTAAATCCCATTTGATCGCGAACAGACCAATGAAAACACCGATCAGAGCCGATCCTGTCACGTTGATAATCAGCGGTTCCGAAAGGGAAATTCGGGCCGAACAACTTACCCGATCCTATCGCCACTAGGTAGCGCGCGACCGAACCCAGCGCACCACCGGCCGCTACAGCAAGAATGAATTGAGGGTCCATCGCCCACGCTCCTACCTGCCGCCGCGCAACGTAGGAGTCATCAGCCACCATGGCGGTTATCGGGGGACCCCATCCCCATTGCAGTGATTTAGGGTAAGCAGTTTCGACAGCAAGCACAAGACTGCCTTGTTTTTGGCGAACCTCCGACCTCCGCCAGCGTTAGTGATCCGGACAACTGGAGGAGTTGAAACATGCGTTTTTGGCTTGCATTGATCGCTCTGTCTGTGATCGCCGCTCCTGCCTTAGCCGACCCGTGGAAAGACGAAAGTGGCAAGGGTCGATGGGGAGGCTATGACCGGCGCTCCGACCGAAGCTACGGCTACTATGATCGCGACTACAAACAGGAGTTTTATCGAGGCCCCTGCAAAATAGAGCGGAAGTGGGAACGCAACGGCGAGTACAAGGAAGAGACAAAGTGCAAGGGCTACCGATAGGAAAGCCATAGCCATCCGGCGTCGGCTTCCACACTGCTCGCGGATACATGCCCGAAGCTGACCTCGGGAAGGACCTAGGTTTTACCAATCAAACTGGGCAAGGCCTTAGTCATTGGGTACCCAGACGTCGTTGTGAAGCCACCAACGGGCGGTCCATTTTCGACGTAGCCATTGGACAAGTAAAATCGCCGAGCGGTTTCGGTGCTCGTCAAGTTACATCGATTATTGCCTTTTTCCGCAGCTCGCGTTTCGAGTGCCCGCAGCAGGGCGCGGCTAACTCCCTGAAATCTCGCATCTGGGGATACGTAGTTGAGGCCAATCGTTCCCGCATCAGTTATCGATCCGACCGCTAGGATGTGCTGATCTTCGACAGCAACAAGCACCGAGTTGTCAGTTTGAGCGACCCAAGCACGGAAATTCTCATGAGTCTTATTGCTCAACCATCGCGCCAATGTGTAGGGATCGTTTCGGTGGTCAGCTTCACAGAGCTCAGCGATCGACCGCCTCAACACGGCGCATGCAGCGGCCGTATCTTCTGGTATAGCGTCTCGTATCTGCATCCATAGATTTTCGCACATAGCCGATACTGCGGCAATGGGCACAGTAACCAATGTCGCTTGTTGGCCCTCAGCCGAACTGCCTCTGAGCGGCCGCAAAGGCCGCTCTCGGAGGAGGATCGGACCTGACGAGCTGAGCGGCCGGACCGCCGCTTGTGACTCAAAGGAGACGTTTGACCACGCGATCGTCGCCAAACGTGCTCCTAATTCCCATCGTGGAATAGGCGTTAGCTTCTGAGTGCCGACAGCTGATCCGTGTCATATCGTGCGCGAAGCTCAGCAATCGTTCCGGGATCGGCTGCACCGCCACGCGCTACAGTCTCGGCCAGCTCTTCGAAATAGCGCTCGTGGCCGGGCGGGGACACTGTCATGAGCACGCGTGCGATCCTATCGGAGGCGTTACCGATGTTGTGCGGCACGCCCGGCGGCAGGAAAAGATAGGTGGCGGGCGTGGCGCGCACGCGTTCGCTGCCGACTTGCCAGTCGCACTCCCCTTCCAGCACATAGAAGGTTTCCTCCTGCACGCGATGGACATGCAGCCCGGTGGAGAAGCCTGGTGGAATCGTCCACTCGAACATTGAGGCATGCCGGGCGTCATCGGCGGTGACCAAAAATCCCATGGGATGGCCGGCGAGCTTCACAGACTTCCCTTCGCCAGGCCGTCGGATGATCGCTTGTCCACTCATATTGGCTCTCCAAGTTGGCGTGATCGGGTGTCGCAGGCTGCCTTTTCCTCATCCAAAGATCGTGAAACATCTCCGAAGTTGCTGCAAAATGTCTCCGAAATGACCCAACGGCCCCCACCAGGTAACTACAGATTTGACTCTTTTGCACTCGACACCGAGACGGGCGCGCTGTCTTGCGAGGGCGTGCCGAGCTTGCTGGGTCAGCGTGGAGCCGCGCTGCTGCGCTTCCTCCTGGAGCGCGCCGCGTCCCCCGTCAGCAAGGACGCGCTGATCGATGCGGCGTGGCCGGGGCTCGCTGTCGAGGAGAGCAATCTCACCGTCCAGATCGCTGCGCTGCGCCGCGCGCTCGAGCTGGGCGGTGGGAGAGGTTGGATTGAGACGCTGCCGCGCCGAGGCTACCGCTATACCGGCCCGCCGGTGACGCGAGTCGGCGCGAATGCCGACGAGGCCGATCACGCCGCGCTGCTGGTGCCGGAAAGGCCTTCGATCGCCGTACTGCCATTCGAGCACTCCAGCGAAGTCGCCTGGTTCGCCGATGGCATGGTCGACGACATCATCACGGGGCTGTCGCGCATCCGGTGGCTGTTTGTCATCGCGCGCAATTCCAGTTTCGTCTGGCGTGGCCGCACTGCCGACGTGAAGCAGGTCGGTCGCGATCTCGGCGTACGCCATGTCCTGCAAGGCACCGTGCGGCGCGCAGACGACCGCGTCCGCATCAACGCGCAGCTCGCCGACGCCGCCAGCGGCGCACAGATCTGGGCCGAGCACTACGACCGCACTGTGGGCGACCTCTTCGCTTTACAGGACGAGATCGCGCTAGCCGTGATGGGCGCGATAGAGCCAAGTCTGCGCCGCGCCGAGGTCGACCGCATCCGCCGCAAGCGGCCCGACAGTCTCGACGCCTACGAACTCGTGCTGCGTGCGCAGCCGGATGTCGATTCAGGCATGCCCGATCGCGCCGCACTCGCGCTGCCACAGCTCCAGCGCGCTCTGGCCTTCGATCCCGCATACGCACTCGCCCATGGCCTTGCGGCGATGAGCTATCACAATCGTTTTCTACGCGCCGGGTTGAAGGAAGAGGATCGCCTCGCGTCAGTGCGCCACGCGCGCCTTGCCATCGAGCACGGGCGCGACGATGCGATGGCGCTAACCTTTGCTGGCTTCTCGCTTGGCATGGACGCCCATGATCGCCAGGCGCTTTCGCCGCATTCGAGGCGGCGCTCGCCTAGAGTCCCTCGACCTCGCGTGGATCCTCGGCAGCGTTGTCGCGGGATGGGTTGGCGAGGCGGAACGCGCAATCGACTGGAGCGAGCGCGGCTTGCGCTTGAGCCCGTTCGATCCGTGGGCGTTTGCCGCCTACGACGCGCAGGCGCTCGGCCATTTCTGTCGCGATCGTCATGCGGAGGCTGCGCGGGCAGCCCACAAATCCAACCTCGCCAATCCCGCCCACAGCATTACGTGGGTGCAGCTCGCGGCTTCACTCGCTGCCCTCGGGCGGCTGGAGGAGGCGAGGGCGGCTGCGGCCAGTGTGCTGGAACTACAGCCAACCTTCCGCATCACGGGCCAGTTCGCCGGGGTCGCCTGCGCGCCTGAACTGGCGGCGAAGCTTGGCAAAGGCGCGCGGCCGGGCTCCCGGAATGATGTGAAGCCTCATCAACAGGTCTGCTGTTGGGCCCTAGGCGGACGTTGCCAATACCGCGGCGGATGTCAGCTTCTAGGCTCAAAAGCGGACATTCGGTAGTGATCGATCGATGTCCGGGCGGTCGAAGGCTCGCCCACCTCGGTAGTGGCAGGAGCGACCACGTCTTCAGATTGTTCGAGATTTTCAGGAAGTAAGTAAAATGACCTCGGTCGCCCTCCCAAGGTGCGGCGGCCTTTTTATTTGTGAGTTTCCTGAGTTGCCAAAGCGTATCGAGATGCCGGGGTTTATTAAACCCCAGCTTGCCACCCTGACCTCCAAGGCGCCAAAGGGCCACCAGTGGCTTCATGAAATCAAGTAGATGGCTACCGTATTCAGCTGCATTTGAACCGGGGCCGCAAGAAAGTCTATACCCGCAACGGGCTGGACTGGACGAAGCGCCGCTATCCCGGGCGAAGCCATCATCGACGGCGAGGTAGTGGTCGTTCATGAGGGCCGAACCAACTTCGCCGAACTTCAAGCAGAGCTGGCCGCAGGCAGGCAAGATCGGCTGGTCTACTATGCTCTCGATCGGCTCTGGCGGAACGGCGATCTCGGCAAGCTGCCGCAGATCGAGCGCAAGCAGCTTCTCTTGGACTTACTAGGCGAAAACGCGGTCGAGCTGCCGGTCCTCTATTCCGAACATCTCGTCGGTGACGATCAAAAGATGTTTGAACATGCAGCCAAGCTGAATTGGGAAGGTATCATTTCTAAGCGGGCCGACGCCCCTTATCGATCGGAACGGAATGAGAACTGGCTGAAGATCAAGGCCATTCACAAGGGCAAGTTTCCGGTCGTGGGGTTCATCAAGGACACCAGGGCGTGGCGGCGCTGTATCTCGGCAAGCAGGAAGGCAACGAACTCGTTTACATGGGCAAGATCGGGACAGGCTGGTCTCGTACGATTTCTAGTCAGATCAGAAAACAGCTCGATACGGTGATTAGCCCGAAGTCGAAGCTAACCAAGGCGATTAGAAAGCCGAACGCCACATGGGTCGAACCGAAATTCTTCGCGGACGTTGAGTACCGAGATATCACATCGGAAGGTTTGCTGCGTGCCAGTTCGTTCAAAGGACTTCATCGGAAGGATTGATCCTCATTGCCGCACCTGCTTTGGATTGGGATGGGTATGCGAAAATCACCCCAAAAGGGCTTGGAGCCAAGAGCTGGTTTGCCAGTGTGGCGCGGACATGCCGTGCGAGTGCGTCAGTGTGGACGGGCTTGACGAGCCTGACGTGAGCCAAGTGCTCGAAGCCCCACCAACGCGCCATTAGCGCCGCGCGGTCTTTTTACGATCATGGGTGAGCCATTGGTTCGGCTTCGGCGGGATCATGCCCTCTCGCTATCAAATAGTTGCAACCCTCGTGATCCAGAATTAATCTGACAGCACTTATTTTCGTTAGACACCACACAGTATGCCATCGCCTCGAGACAACCAGCTTTTGGCAATGTTGGGCGCTGACGACCTCGCAGCGCTGAGCAAGTCCTTTGCCACAGTCCCATTGCATACGGGACAGGTGATAGCGCAGCCTAATGACGAAATTAGGCGCGTCTACTTTCCTCATTCCGGCATTATTTCCTTTTCGGTTGAGCTTGCTGATGGCCATGCAGTGCAAACAGGCATGGTCGGCCGCGATGGCGTCGTCGGAGCCCCGCAAGCCCTCGATGACAAGGTATCCCTCAACAAGATAATCGTTCAAGTATCAGGCTCTGCCTCGGTGATTGATCGCGACCCGTTGCGAGAAGCTAATCAAGCGCGGATTGGCATCCGAAAGATATTGGCGGCGCATGCCCAATTTTTTTGGCTGACGTTCAGCAGACGGCAGCCTGCAACGCATTGCATCCAGTTGCCGCACGTACATGTCGTTGGATGCTTCGCATGATGGACCTAATCGGTACTGAATTGCCGATCACTCAAGATTATCTTGCGGCTATGATCGGCGTGAGGCGTACAAGCGTTACTGGCGTCGCTGCCCAGCTTCAAGCTGACGGTCTAATAAGCTACAGGCGGGGCCGCGTTCATATCGAAAGCATCGAAGGCGTGCAGCAGTCGTCCTGTGAATGCCATCAAGCCGTAAAACGCAACTACAAGAGGCTGTTCGGAAATTTGGATGGTCGCGATTGAAGTCGTGCTCTTTACCTGACGGTTTCGATTGTGCATTTCACCTGAAGCACAGGGCCGGTTATATCTCTGACTTCGATTGCAATCCGACGTTTACGATCGCAGCTATAGTTGGGTTCGCGGACCGTATCGCGAGCCAGTTCTCCTAAGGATTGCACAGCTTCTTCCTGCACGCTTTCAATATCCGGCAGCTCCAATCCCTCGAGATCAACTGCTAGATGGTCCTCTTCTCGCATATCGAAATAGTAACGACGCATGGTCGCTGGCCTCGTCTGCTCTTGCTTGCAAACTTAGAGAACCCTTTACGTTCGTCTGCTCCGCAGCCGACATAGGCCGAATTAATGTCTTTAAGTTGGGTCAGAAACGCGTTGTTGCCAACCATGCAGCATGCGCGCGGTTGCGAGGTCAGCGTAGGACAGAGCGGTGGCGCATTTCATTCAGCAACCTTGTCTTCCTTATCCGCTCCCCGCATGACAACCTTGAGCGTATCATCCGGCAGCGGTCGTTGCAGTACCTTGGCCTCATCCCACGGCATACGCATCCAGACATCATGTTCCTCGTCCGTCATCAGAATGCCTGGCATGGCCTTGAGATGGATCGGCTCGACGACGGCATTGGGTGATGTCGTCAGGAAGCCATAGACCTGATGCGGCCCCGGAACCGGCTTCGACTTAGTGCCACGATCGACCTTGAAGTGGATCCAGATGCCAGCAAAGCAAGTCAGCGGCCGATCGTCATTGATCGCGAACCAGGCCACATCCTTCTTCTTCGTTTCTGGGTTCGGCTCCGGTGCATACTCAGCGAAGCTGTTGAACGGCACTAAGCAACGGCTTTCCGGCTTCAGTCAGCCGCACCAGTGCGGCGATGACGTGTTCCTGATGTTCGTAACCGGCGGCCCGCCTGTGCGCGGCGGCGGCGTGCCCCAGCGCATTAAGACGAGCTCGCGTTCTGTGCCCGCATTGCGGATGACTGGCGCGGGATAATCAGGAAAGAGCCCGGCATCGGGGCCAGATTGCCGACGTAGCGGTTCATCACGCGGAAGAGAGCGCGGATGGCCTCTTGATTTGTGGTGATGCTGTACAGATTGCACATTATCGAAAGCCGCCGCGATACATCCTTGTTAGCTAGTGTCGACCCGTATGCAGGTCTCTCACCTTTCGCATGTAATAGCCCTGCGTCTGAAGAGCTGATCTGATTTCCTCGCTGACTTTTGCCACCCTCTTCTTGCTCTTGCGCCATTTTGCCAGTGACGCAAGAGGCGGTATCGGGCATCCCTTCTTCACAACGAGCAGATCACGTCTGGTACTTAGATAAATATCCATATGCTTGTCTCCTAAAAACCGACGGACATTAGCGCTGGTGGGCGGAGCATGGGTTACCCAAACGCAACACCAAGTCACTGTTGTGCGCCTTCCTAATTTACCGCTGGCCGAAACGCAGCGAAGCGTCTTGACCAAGGTGAAGCGGCGGCGGCTCTTCAAGCGCCTAGGGATCGTGGATTGCTCATAGCTGTTGTTGGCGCTGTAATTGCCAGCCATGAGCACTAAGAAACGTGAAGTGATCTGGGGCGGCCGGATCATGGGCGCGGATATGCGCGCCCAAACAGCCCGCCAAGAGGCTTGAAAGGCCGCCCGTGCGGCTGACAGAGCCGAAGCAGAAGCATGGTCCGTCCGCATGGAAGGCTATGGCGGCCCGGCGCAGCCATCCCCAAATATCGGCCAATGCCTGAATGGCGGCTATGGCTGGTTAGAGATTGAGTGCTGTCAATGCAAGACACGGGCGAGCATGCCGCTGGATGCGATCCGCAGGGCGCGCGATACGCCGATCTGGAAGCTGGAGCCGTCCTTTCGGTGCCGATCGTGCGGCACGCGTCGTTACAAGCCCCCGGTTCGGATGATCAAGTTGACGGAGCAACGGGAGATTACGCCTTATAAGTGGGTACATCCTGATGAGGAGCGTTAAGGTCCGCATTGTAAGGAAAAGCGGACCTTCGGTTTCTGCGCTTGCTTGGCCGCTAACCCAAAGCGGTCGCTTCACGCAATGGCTAAATGCAATTGCGTTGGTTATACTGCCTGCCCTTACAACGGGTTGTACTTGTAGCAAGTGGGGGGAAAGTAATGACACGAACTGTCACGCTCGCATTCCTTGCAATGATACTGATGGCCCCCACTCTGGCCTTGGCTGGCCCGTCGGAAGATGCAAATGCTGCAGTGGACCGTTGGTCATTTGCGTATGGCACCAATGATCCAGAAACCATTGCTAAGACCTATTGTCCGACTGCAGTCCTTCTCGGAACTGTTAGTTCGGTCATCTCCGAAGGGACGCAAGCGATAGTAAAATACTTCACACCCATAAAAGGGCGCGGCAACACGAATACGATCGAAGAGCGGCGCACGATAACGATCAACGATAGCGCCGCCGTGGTCACCGGCTTCTACACGTTCACTCGTATGGTGGATGGCAAATCAGTACCAGGTCCGTCGCGCTTCACCATGCTCGTCACCAAACAAGGAAATGAGTGGTGCATCGCACATCATCAATCTTCGCCTCACGTTCTTCCGAAGAACTAAAGAATTTAGTTGCGCGATCACCGACGACAATCTTCTCGTCTCCCGCATACGGTTGTCGGGTTGTCGCCCCTAGCCGAACTGCCTATGAGCCGCGGCAAAGGCCGCTCTCAGAGGAGGACCGGACCTGACGAGCTGAGCGGTCGGACCGCCGCTTGTGACCCATAGCAGGCGACATCGGCGCGGTACTGACGAGGCAAGATATTTTGACTATGCTTCAATGCGGACCATCTAGGCGGGGCGGGACAGGGTCCACGAGGGCAAATCGATGAGCACAGTAAAAAACGCTCTGGCCCAGAAGAGTGGCGCCCTGATCCATGTTCGTTCCGGCGACATGGTTGTCGAAGCCTTGCGCCAGATGCGCGACAACCGGGTTCGTTCGGTGCTGGTCATCGACGACGACGTGCTGGTCGGTATCGTGACCCAGGGTGACTGCGCCATCAAAGTGCTGCTGCCCGGGCTCGATGCGAAGCAGACGCCGGTGAGCCAAGTGATGACGGGCAAACCCGTGACGGTCAAGCCGGACGATCAGCTGGATGGCTGCATGGCAATGATGGCTCAGCGCGGTTTTCGCCATCTGCCAGTGCTGGACGCGGGCAAGGTCGTAGGCGTGATCTCGGTCGGAGACGTCGTCAAGAACATCATCCGGGATCTGGAGCACAACGTGGACGACCTGATGGGCTACATCATGAAGGACGGCCCCGGCGGCTAACAGACGAACCGCGCTGCCGTCGCCCCCGCGTATGTCTGCTTTTGATGCTGTGGACGGCTCCTCCGCCCGGCACGCAAGTGCCACGGATTCGGGAACTGCGGGGGCTCCCACGATCTGAAGGAGCTATCCATGCAGATAATCACGACAATCGGGCTGGACATCGCCAAGTCGGTTTTTCAGGCTCACGGCATTGATGCCGCTGGACAGGTGGTGATCCGCCGTCAGTTGAAGCGCCGTTTCGTGCTGTCCTTCTTTGAGAAGTTGCCGCCATGCCTGGTTGGGATTGAGGCTTGCGCGTCATCCCGTTATTGGTCCCGCGAGTTGCAGGCATTGGGGCATACGGTGCGCTTGATGCCTCCTGCCTATGTGAAGCCCTAAGTCAACCGGCAGAAGAACGATAGTACCGACGCGGAGGCAATTTGCGAGGCGGTCACGAGGCCCAACATGCGGTTCGTACCGACCGAGACGGTCGAGCAACAGAGCGGTCTGATGCTCCATCGGGCGCGCTATCTCTTCATCCGCCAGCAGACGGCTGTCATCAACTCAATCAGCGCCTATCTGGCCGAGTTCGGGATTGTCGCCCCTGTCGGGCGCAGGGGTGTCGAGCAACTGCTGGAAGTCGTCGCCGATACAGCCGATGACCGGCTCCCCGGGGTCGCCCGCGCGTGTCTTGCTGCTCTCGGCAGTCAATTGCGTGCACTGAAGGCCCAGATCCTGGAGTTCGACCGACGCATCATCGCCTGGCATCGATCAAGCGCGACGAGCAAGCGGCTGGACGCGATCCCGGCTGTCGGGCCGGCGCTGGCAACAGCTCTGGTCGCCAGCATTGCTGATCCCAAGGCTTTCCGATCAGGACGAGACTTCTCGGCCTGGGTTGGACTAGTGCCGAAGCAGAACTCGAGCGCGGGCAAGGACAGGCTGGGCAGCATCAGCAAGCAAGGCGACCGCTATTTGCGCAGCCTGTTCACGGCTGGCGCGCTCGCCGTGATCCGCTATGCCAAGATCCATGGCACCGGGCATCGGCCCTGGCTTACGGGACTTCTGGCGCGGCGACCGACCAAGGTTGCCGCCATCGCGCTCGCCAACAAGCTTGCCAGGATGGCCTGGGCGATGATGGCCAGGAACGAGCGCTACCAGGAACCGGCAGCGCTGGCGGCCTAAACGAGATCGTGCCGGATATCTCCGGCGCGTTGTAACGGTTGGGAGAGCGAACAGCACGTAATGCAATGCCGGTCGATCCGGCGATCAGGACAACCCACTAGGGCCATAGCATCTTCGAATGCGTGCTTTTGACCGGGACCTGATCCGCGGAGGGCATTATGGCCAGCTGTCATGTGAACCGCGCAAACAGGCCGAACACATGGCTGCTCCGACCAATGCTGCAACGTGAAGATTCTTCTTGCCAACCTGGAGCACGTCCACACATGGCCCTTCAGAGACCTGCCAGCAGCCCCTCACAACGTCTGCTGCTCAGGGTAGACCGGAAGTTGCGGCTCGGCCGCCAAAAAAGCGCTCATGACCCAAAGCGGATGCTCCATCCTCGAACTTGGCGTTCGTGCGGTAGCTCGCCAAGCCTTTTTAGCTCAATCAACGCTTGACCCGGACCTTGGGGCCGCCCCTATAAACCCGGTGTTCGTGGAAAGAAGCCTATGACAGCGCGCACGCCTTTTCGAACTGCTGCCGAAACAGCTCGCCTCTTCGGTCTCACCGTTAAGACGCTCCGCGTCTTCGAGCGACATGGATTGGTGCAGGCACAAAGAACGGCTGCCGGCTGGCGGGTTTACGGCCCGAATGATTTGCTTCGCGTGCACCAAGTTATTTGGCTGAAACGTCTTGGCCTTAAGCTCGCTCAAATCGGTGCCATCTTGCGTGATCAAAGCGTCGACCTCGATAGGCTTTTGGCTTTGCAGGAAGAAGTCCTGTTCGACCGTGAGCGCTCCGTCGATCAAGCGCTGCGCTTGGTTAGAAGAGCTCGGGCCAAGTTAAAGCTTGGCGAAACCCTGTCCGCGAACGAGTTGATCGCTCTTACAAAGGAGACAGCCATGACAACTGAAGTCCCAGATTGGGCCAAAAAAATTTCGCCATTTGTCGAGCGTCGTTTGTCCGAAGCCGACAAGGAAGAACTTGAGCGTTATGATGGCCGGGCTTGGGGAAGCCTCATTGCAGAGGCAAAATCTCTACTGGGTACGGACCCAGCGGCACCTGCTGCACTTGCACTCGCCAGCAGATGGAAAGAGCTGACCGCCGCCCTCACTGGCGGCAATCAGGACATAAAGGAGAAGCTCACAAATATACAGCGGGATGTCTGGGCAGACCCGCAAACAGCCCAAACATTCCCTGTCACCCCCGATATCTTGGAGTTTGTCAGAGCAGCCGCCGCAAAGCTCGAAGGGCCAAAGCATTGACCAAATCGTTCTAGACAGGCCGGCGCGAGCCAACCCTTTCTGGAGCGGCGTACCAACTAGGACGAACAGCGCGAGACCTCCCCAACGCGTCAGAGGGTGATCGACGAAGACGCAGGTCAGCTGGTCGCCGATCGCGCCGGAGGTCCGGTAGTGGCCCGCTGCTGACCTTCACGCGAACCACCGCTGCGTCCGATATCCGGCGTAGACCGGACCAGCCATGAAACAGGGTTGAACTCGCAGTTTGACCGTAGCTGACATTGCGCCTTCGCCAACGCTTCGGGAAACAAGTCGCTTCGCTCACACCGACTAAACGTCTCATAACACTCGCGCTATCGTTCGTGACTCGCTTTCCCCGCGCGCCGCGTGTACGTAGTGCGCGCCGCTCGGGAGCAGCTCGGACTGGGGCCGCAAATGCATGACGAGACGTCACCGCGCTACGCCGGCTGGAGGGTCGTGCTTGCCTGCTTCCTGCTGGCGCTGTCGATCTTCGGCTTTGCCCTGTACGGGCAGGGTGTCTACTTAGTCGAGCTGCAGCGCTTGAACGGCTGGCCGCCCTCTCTGATCTCAGGTGCCAGCACGCTGTCGCTCTTGGTCGGGAATGTCATCGTCATCTTCACCGATGAAATCGTGCGGCGGCTCGGCCTGAAGCGCCTGGCGCTGGCGGGGATTGCATGCCTCGCCACCTCGATGATGCTGCTCGCCTTCGCGGCCGCGCCCTGGATCCTCTATGCAGCATTCGCATTGATGTCGCTCGGCTGGGTCGGCATGGGCACCGTAATCATTTCGGCGGTGCTCGGTGCCTGGTTCGTGCGACGCCGCGGCCTCGCAATTAGCCTAGCTTTCCTCGGCGCCAGTTCGGGCGGCGTCATCGTGACGCCATTACTGGTGGTTCTCGTGAGCCACCTCGGATTCCAAGCCGCCATGCTGGCCGCGAGCGCAGTCCTGCTGATATTTCTGGTCCCTACCACGCTCGCTTGGATCGGCCTGCCGCCGAATGCGGGCGCGAGGGCTGCGACCCCCAACCCATCCTCTCCCGCGCCCGCCAGCAGCATCTCCCGCTGGGAGATAGTGCGCCGACCGGCGTTCTGGACAATCGCGATTCCCTTTGCTCTTGGGATCGTCGCCCAAGTCGGCTTCATTGTGCACCAGATCGCAATACTCGAGCCGAAGATCGGAGCTGTCAGGGCAGGACTCACCGTTAGCGTGATGACTTTGATGGCGATCGTCGGACGGCTCTCGTTTAGCGTTGTCGCCGATCGCCTCGATCCGCGAGTTGCTGCCGCTCTCTCGCTGCTGAGCCAGGCCGTGGCGGTGTCGACTATCCTCCTGACCGACGACGTCCGGCTCGTCCTGCTGGCCTGTGCCGTGTTCGGTTTCTCGGTCGGCAACCTCATCACGCTGCCGCCGCTAATCATCCACCGCGAGTTCGAGGTGCAAAACTTCACAGTGGTAATGGGGCTATTCACTTCGATCAGCGGTACGGTCGGCGCCTTCGGGCCCGGATTGATTGGTCTCATCCACGGATGGAGAGGCGATTACGGCGCTGCGCTGCTGTTGGCGGTTGCGCTGGAAGCGATCGCCGCAGCGATCGTGCTCACGCGGGCTGGAAATCCTAAGGTGGCCGAGGCGTAGCGCGCCCCCCCGTTGCATGCAGGTCAGCTGAGGCCCGCCCTCACTTCATGCTCGACAATTGATCGTCAGCGCAGACAAAAGCGTTGCCCCGTCTGGCGGGTGCCCTCGCCTGGATTCTGCTTCCTTAAACTCCAGACTAACGGTGGTTTCTCGGTGGAAGAGGGTTCCTGAGGTCCGATCATTCGTTGTGAGAGACGGGAGTAGCAGCGTCTCCACCGGGCACCGTCCGCTTGTGGCCGATTCTGTTGAAAAAGTTGGCTGTTGCGACGCAGAGATATCAGTGATTCAGTCTGTCTAATTGGCAGGACTGAAGATCATGATGGGACACCGGCAGGTCGAACAGGCTGCGTTGTTCTATGAGTTCTCGCTCGAAAGGCACATCCCGGCCGACCACCAGCTTCGATCAATCGATAGGTTCGTGGAGCTTGAGGAACTGCGACGGGAGCTGGCACCGTTCTACAGCAACATCGGACGGCCTTCGATCGATCCCGAACTGATGATCAGGATGCTCCTAATCGGCTATTGCTTCGGCATACGATCGGAGCGGCGCCTCTGCGATGAAGTCCACCTCAATCCGGCGTACCGCTGGTTTTGCCGGCTCGGTCTGGACGGGGCTGTCCCCGATCACTCGACATTCTCGAAGAACAGGCACGGTCGCTTCCGTGAGAGCGATCTCTTCCGTCGCGTTTTCGAGATCGTCTTGCGCCGCTGTATCCGGGAGCGGCTGGTCGGTGGCGAAGGGTTCGCAGTCGACGCGAGCCTGATCAAGGCGATGCCAATCGACAGAAGGGAATCGAAGGCGACAAGGGACTTTCACCGGAGGCAGCAGGCCGAGCAATAGATGAGTATCTGGCTGTCCTCGATGATGCCGCCTTCGGAGCGGCGACCGAGGTCACGCCGAAGTTCGTGTCGCCCTCGGATCCGGCGGCGCGCTGGACCGGGGCGCACGGCGGCCAAGCCTTCTTCGCCTACTCGACGAACTACCTGGTCGACATCGACACGCGATCATCGTCGATGTCGAGGCGACCACGGCAATCCGCCAGGCGGAAGTGTTGGCCGCTAAGCGCATGATCCAACGTTCGCTCGAACGGTTCGACCTCTATCCCAGCCGGCTTCTCGGTGACAGCGCTATGGCTCGGCCGAGATGCTTGGGTGGCTGCTCTACGAGCATGGGATCGAGCCGCACGTGACCGTCTTCGACAAGTCTGCCCGCACGGACGGGACCTTCTCGCGCGAAGACTTCATCTATGACCGTGCCGGGGACGTCTATCGTTGTCCCGGTGGCAACCGTGCGAGCAAGCACGATTGTCAAGCATGCCCTCTGAGAAGCAGGTGCTGCCCCAACACTCCTGCCCGGAAAGTGCCGCGCTCGGTCTACGAGGGCGCTCGCGACTTAGCGCGCCAGATCGCAAGATCATGGGAGGGCCGCACTTCGCGCCGGCTCCGGAAGAAGATCGAGATGCTGTTCGCGCACCTCAAGCGCATTCTCAAGCTCGACCGGCTGCGGCTAAGAGGGCCCAGCGACGCGCGTGACGAGTTCATCCTCGCTGCCACCGCTCAGAACCTCCGTAAGATGGCCAAGCTGATCCCGATGCCCGCGCTGACGCCCGCGTGAGGCCAACCACGTCAACTCGTCCGCGGAACAGTGGGCGCTCACGACGAAACTACTGCCGACTTTTTCAACAGAATCGGCCCGTTTGAGACGTGCCGACCGGCCCTGGTGATGTCCGTTCACTGGGGTACACCGGAAGTCTTCGTCGGACGGTGAAAACGACGCTTTTGATCCGTTGCAGAAATGGGGACGCGGGCCGCGCTCGCCTATGCCGAGCATCCGCAGTAACATGAACGTTATCAACATTTCGCTAAAGAAGTCGGAACTCGATTTGCCACGGTGACGTAGGCACGCGTGCAACATTGATGTTCTTTGCACAACGGAGAAAGCCCATGAAACATGCACGAAAGACTGCCCTTGCAGCTTCTGCCTTCACGTGTGCGGCATTGTTGTCCTTCGGTTGGTCTGAGCAAGGCGGCATCTCGCTGTCAATCGAGAGCGCCCAGGCGCGGGTAGGTCGCCCGCTGACGCCCGTGAGCGCGGCCGGTGTTTCGCGCCGGCACAACCGGCGGGCTGTTTACGGCGCCGGTGTGGTCGGCGCAGGCGCTGCAGCGGTCGGCACGGCTGCCGCGATCGGCACGGCTGGCGCGGTCGCGGCCACTTCACCTAACCGGGGATGGGGAGGCAATCCCTACCAAACAGGCACAGGTTACTACGCAGGTGGTCCTTACTACGGTGGAAAAGTTCGGGACTCCAGGGCGGCCTACTACGGCGGTCCATCCGCGGCGTGGGGCGGTGTGAGCAGCAGCGACCGCACCCAGTATATCAAAAATCTAGACGACTCAGGATATAACCCAAAGGACAACTTCAACGCGAACGGGACCATCAAGACGCAATAGCGTCAGGCCTCGTTATTCAATTAGTAGCACCCCTCCCTACGCAATGAGGGCCTACTATGCGGGCGGCCCCTGGGTTGAGTACCAGGCGTGCAATGCCATCACCGGATGCAAGCCCGGTACCATGTGACCAAGCTTGACAATGGACAGTTGTACGCCTGCCAGTGGGCATATGAGAAACGAGGCGGCTCCAAAGCCGCCTCGGAGGGCGTCGTCAGACCGAGGTCGCCGTCAACACATAAGTCCGATTTTGGGCCCGTAGCCGAACAACGCTCAAGCTTTCGTCACGTCGGTTGCCAGCAGTAAACCGGACGGCGGACCGCGCAGGTCATCACCGCCGCTTTTGATGCTGTGGACGGCGCCCACTCTGCGGCATCGAAGTGCCATAGGGTGGTTGCGTTAGAGCAAACCACATTGAGGGGAGCCGTCCATGGGCGAGGTTAGCACGATTGGTCTGGATATTGCGAAGTCGGTGTTCCAGGTGCATGGGATCGATGTTGCGGGCGCGGTCTTGATCCGCAAGCGCGTAAGTCGGGCAAAAGTGCTGGAGTATTTGGCGAGCTGCCGCGTTGTTTGGTCGGGATCGAAGCATGTCCGTCAGCGCATCATTGGGGCCGCGAACTTCAGGCGCTCGGTCATACGGTCAGACTGATACCTCCGAGCTATGTGAAGGCTGACCTCAAACGCAGCAAGAATGATGCGAATGATGCGGCTGCGATCTGTGAGGCTGTGCTGGTGCGCCAGCGTACAATGTTGAGCAATGCACTGCGCGGGCACTTGGCCGAACTGGGCATCGTGTCGGCCAAGGGGCGTAACGGGACACCGGAGTTACTAAGGATTATCGCGGATGCCGAGGATGGCCGGGTGTCGCCAGCAGTGTGCGGTATCCTCGACGTGTTGGCGCGGCAGTATGATGCCATCGGCGCAGAGATAGCATCCATCGACAAGAACATTATGTCCCTGCACCAGGCCTGTGAGGCAAGCCGGCGCCTGGCGGAGATCCCAGGTATCGGCCCGATCGGTGCCACCGCCCTGGTTGCCGAGATCGGTGACTGGAATACTTTCTCGTCGGGGCGCAGTCTTGCGGCCTGGATCGGGTTGGTGCCAAAGCAACACAGCACGGGTGGCAAAGACAAGCTCGGCAGCATCACCAAGCAGGGCAATCTCTATCGCCGCAGCTCTCGACTATGTGCATCTCTAAGGCATCACTGCAAACCGAAGATCAGCTGAAGCGCCGTCCGCCTTGGATAATTGGGCGCTTCCCCCGCATCGCAAGGAAGCTCAGAGGCGCGCCTACAATTCTGAACGTCTATTAATGGAACCGGGAACGAGAAATCCTGCTGAAGATTAGTATGGGCAGGCCGTCGCCCGCCGTTAACGAAACGGCGCATGTCGCGGATAGCCAAAGGTCTTCTGACCCGCTGTTCAAAAACAAGCGCTCGCGCAGATAGCCAAAGGCGACGGTCGCCGTCCCATCCCGGTTAGTAGCCGCTCTCGCGGAGCGTTCGTTATGCGCAAACACATCGAGATAGACCACAGGCACAGCCGTGCCATCGTTCAGAAGATTGGCGAAAGATTGCGAACGTCCCTGAAACCGGAGGCGGACGTGCCAGCGAGACTTCGCAAGCAAATAGATCGGCTCCGCGAGATGGAGGAGCACTCACTTCAGGATGCAGCGCGCACCTAAATAGTTAAGCAGGGCTATCCTTTCCCGCTGCGGTTCCGAGACTGCAAACGATGAACTAACTCCCACCTCCGTGAATTACGAGATAAATCAGGAGGCGCGGATGTCGAAGTTTATAACCCTGTTGGTCGAGGACGATGCGTTTCAGCGCGAGATACTAGCTGACGTCCTCAAAGGGGAAGGATTTGAGGTGGTCGAATGCGCGACTGCGGAGGCGGCTGAGTTGATCGTCGCGTCAACCGGAACTGAGTTGCGAGCGCTCATCGCCGACCACAATCTCGCTGGCGAGATGTCGGGTGCCGCGCTTGCACAATATGCGCGGCGCAAACACCCCGGCATGAACATCATCCTCATGTCAGGAACAAAGGTGGAGCCTGTCCCCGTTGTCACGACGTTTCTGCAAAAGCCCTTCGCGCCGGATCTGCTGCTCGACGCAGTTCGCCGTTGAGCATTGGTCCGTTATAGGGAGGTTCGAGCCTTTCGCCGCTTTGCAACACGATCCGCGCCGCGCAGGTAGCGCATTCCTTCGACCGCCAGGACGTTCTCGTCAGCTTCCATGCCGGCCAGATGGGCCGCCAGCCGGTCGCGTGTGGCTTTGGCCTCGTGCGGGGTAAGATGGGCGATAAGGGTATAAGCGTACATCACCTTCTCAATTGCGATCTGCATCTGGGTTCTCTCCTCCCGGTTCCACTCAAACGACGGAACAATCAAGTTGTTCCAACGTTTGGAACTGAAAGGGAGTGCCGACCATGGACAGGGGTATCGCGTTATTCGAACTGCGGTAAGCACCTTGTTCCAACGCCAAGCGAAAGCGGGCGCACCGAGTTGAAGTGCGTGTTCTGCGACCATCTGGACCCGTTAGAGATACCAACGGCAAGGCAGTGGGCCGAGAGCCCGCTTGCTTAACCCGCCCGCGAGACTGCCCGTTAATCTGCGACGTCACCTACGGGCCTTGCGGCACAAAGAACCCCGGCATCTCGCCGGGGCAAAGTCGCTTGGGAGGAAGGAAACCCGAGAACACGTCAAATAGCGTCCCATTGCTCCACACCGAGGGAAACACTGTAGGTCGCCATCATCTCCGTCGGGTTGATCAGTGAAGCTGTGGTCGCCTGAAGCGGCGTCACGGAATGCGACCAAGCAATTGGGACGGCAAGAGCAATACCAAGACCGATTGTGCCCGTCGAAAAGAAAAGCTTGAACACGACCGCACCCCTTGAGTCCGTGATGGTGCGATCATGAGCGGGTGGGGGTCCGGACTATGGCGTGGGCTCCCAGAAATGATGTCGAGTTCAATTCTTGTGTTTCGTAGGGCGTGCCGAAGGTTCGTCCCACGCCGCGGACGAAACAGCTTCACCCAGCCGTGATCAGTTGCCGGACTAAGTGGTGCTGATCCAGTAGTGCCCCGCCGCGTGGGTTGCCAGTTGCCGCGGATCGAGCTGTTGTCTGCGTGTCACTCCTCAATACTGCCGATATGCCCACTGAGCAGACTTCTTCATCTCGGCTACAAACTGGCGAACGGTTATGCTTACCGCTCGCATTGTTTGCCAAGCCGCCGTGGCCTTAAACCAACTCTTCGCTTTTTCGAAATTTGTGTAACCCCAGCGGAAGGCTGGAATTTTCATGAGCTTGTCTCGTGTAAGCCTGAACAGGCGCTCGACCAGCACGAGCTTTAGAACTTCGCCGATGACAAGCGTTGCGATGCTGCTCATCATCTGACCCGTAGCCGCCAGATAAGCCGCGACGGGCTTTACCGGTTCCAAGACAACTACTGGAACCGCAAACAACGCCAGCGAGGGATAGGGCCGCAAGGATCTGACCCAAGTACACACTCGCCTCAGCACCGCGCGCCTTGAGAGCCAGTCTGCAATCGGCTTGGCGATTGTCATGAAGATCGCGTCCGCCAGAAAATACAGGGCGGCCAGGATATAGCTGACGGGCTGTACTATTCGCTTCACGGCATCTCCGAGCAGATCTCAACCTGCGAGAGGGCGAATGGTTTCACACTGCAAGAGTGGTCGGACCAGAGCGATCTAACAGGAGACGCGGTGCCCACCCCTTGTGAAGCCAGGGGTGCGGAAGTTCGCTGCATCAGTTCGCGCCGCATCAACGCGTTCATGAACCTAACGGAGGGGCCTCCGCGTTGTGCGTACGGGCAGGAACAAGGAAAGAGAGGCAGCAATGTACATCCGCAAAGCCATTTTGGGTGCAGCGAGCGCACTAGCTCTTGCTTCACCGGCAGGCGCGTCCGATCTGCCGGTAGCTCCCTATGCCAATGTGCCGAGTTATGAGCGGCACACCCACACGTACGAGTACCGAACCGCACCGCCTGTCGTAGTTGCGGAGCCAGCTCCGGTCGCTTCCGAAACCATCATCATTCGCCGGCCCGTGGCTGTGGCACCGCCAGTGGTGGTTGATGAATACCCCGTCTATTCGGCGCCGCGGGTGTATGTGGCACCTCCGGTGTATGCTTACGCGGGCCCGGGCTGGCGGCACGGATGGCATCATCGGAGCCACTTTTACGGCGGTTGGTGAGCTTATGAGGTAAGTAGGGACCCCATATGCCTTAGCGCACCTGGCGAGAGGCCGGGTGTTGGCGATTGTTCTTTGATGCCATAATTGGATCGGCAACGAGCGCGCGAGTAGCCGTTCCGGGGCGCTACGGCAGCTTCAAGTACGCCGCCTAAAACCCCCGCTTTAGACCTGCGCTCAGCTTGCGGCACCAATCGTTCTCGATCGTACCCTTTTCTTCTCGCTCCTTCACGATTGATCTCCGCTCGTGGAAACCTTCGCCGAAGGTTTTTACGAGAAACCGTCCACCTCGATTTACACAAGCCTATTCGCCGTCCGCCGAAACGTGAGAACGCGGTGTCGGTTTCCTCATCGATCTGATAGCGCTGCTTGATGGATACGAGCAAATTGCTCGCTCCCCCAGAGCTCCCTTTTACAGGTGATCCCGCAAAGTGTCAGCTTCAGGGGTGAAGCGGAAGAACGTTCGCTCGCCAGGCACCTTCGGCTTTTGACCGGAGCGGACCTATTGCCTGATTGTTCCTTCTGCTTGGGTACGATTACGACGCTGAGCGACTACCATCGGCATATCAATCCCATCAGTCTCAACGCAATCGCAAAGCCTGCCCCACGTATCGGATCATCGCAAAAGATAACGCTTGATCTGACGCACTCGGGCTCGGCAACTCGGTAACGCTGTTTCCAAAGAGATCAGAAGGATGTTTCCACTCGATTATTGCGCTCTCCTTCAACTTCTACTTTGAAAACCCGCTGCAGAAACAATCAGCGACGCGCCGGCTATGAGGACCAGCACTAACACCGTCTTGCGAAAGGTCTCATCCTTGATTGTTCCGTACAGCCTAAAGCCGATCCATATGCCAGCAACCATGAACGGAAGACCGATGCCATAGAGTTTGACGGTTTCAGGCGTGTACGATCCTGCGATAAGCTGCGAAATCGAGATAATCACAAAGGCTGCAAACAGCACCGGCTGAAAAACAGCGCGCTGTTTGTCTTTCGACCATCCTCGCAACTGGCACGAGATGGTTGAGATGATACCACCAAGGCCCGTGATGCCTCCAAGCAGGCCGTTCGCAATACCTATGGCGATGTCAGCAAGGCTGCTAATTTTAAATGGTCCGAGTGGCGGGCGTACGAGACTGTACGTTGCGTAGAGGACGAGCAACACGCCGACGCCAAAACGCACATAGGTGGGATTGGTGCGGGTCAACAGCATCACCCCAATCGGAATGCCGATAGCCGTTCCCAGCATGAGCGGCCAAATGCTGCGCCAGCTTAATTCGTGGCGCAACCTCGCGATGCCATATCCCTGCGTAAGGAGACCATAACCGGCGATCAGTGCCGCGACTTGAATGGGCGTAATGATGTGCAGCCAGATGCCGGATACGACGATACCCATCGCGAACCCGGAGAAGCCGCTAACAAAACCACCCAGAAACGTTGCCAAAATGTAAAGGAGAAGAAGGTGACCATCCATTGTGCTCGCTCCATAGGAAAGCGAGCAGCGCTTGCATGGGGTCACCACTTAACGGGGAGGCTGCGACATCCCCAGCAACTATCCTACGCAACCAAGCTCCCGCTTGGCAATAGTTTGTCGCCTGTTGCCCTTGGATGGGGTGCTGGCTAGTCAGCCAGCTTGACCATTGACCGAAGTCAAAGGATGCCCCGTGCGCTCGTCTTAATGGAGAGCGCACGCGGTTCTCGCTCCGGCTTCCGCTGCGTCCCCGGCGTCAGAGGTCGGCGGCGATGAAGCACGCGGCCCTGGCGCTTCCTCCTCCAGCCCCAGAAGGCGCCGGGGCGCGGCGTGTGAAACGGCCGATGCATTATAGGGTGGTCTCTCGTCGGGACGGACCCGAAGCGGACATTTGCTTCGCGCAGTGAGGTGGCTCGATCATCGCCCCTTGACGATCGCGCCAGATCAATACTCGCGCAAAGTGGAGCTAGGAGCATAGTGGATGACACCACCCAAGGAAGTGACTCCAAAGGAGGAAGAGCGGGCCCTCAAAGAATGGCGCTTTTGACTCAAAGCTGACTACGAAATCGCTTCAATCATTTCGGTTAAATTCGCAACGACGGCATCCGGCTGTGCGTTGCTTCCATCGTCAGATCGCGGAGACCTATTGACCCAAACACTTTGCATCCCGAGTGCGCGTACAGGTGTCGCTTCGCAGCGCCCCTCCGCTATATGGATAATCCTGCTGGGATGCTCGCCGATCAGCTCGACAGCTCGGTCAAAGATAGCGCGGTTGGGCTTGTAGGATTTGGCTTGCTCCGACGTGACCAACGCGTCAAACTGCACGGCAAATTGTTTGATCGTTTGAGAGAGCAATTGATCGTCGATATTGGAGATGACGGCCAATCGGTAACGGCGAGCGAGCCAAGTTAGACAGACGTTGGTTTCTTCAAAGGGAGGCCAACTCGATGGAGAACGGGCAAACAAAAGTTCCAAATCGGCATCCGACCTGACGCTGAGGGTCTTTGCGATGGATTGCGCGACGCGCTGAAGGACGTTCGAATACGGGAAGATATTTTCGCGGATAATCCGCGCTTCGCTCTGTAAGAAGAGATCGATTAGATCGGCATCTGTTACTCTGGATTGCGAGTAACCGTAGATGTCTCTAAGCGCTCTGCAAGCTCCGCTTTCCCAGTCAATCAGCGTGCCGTAACAGTCAAACGTCAGAGTAGTGGGTTTGTAAGTTTCGAAAACGGTACGAGCATCTTTGCTCATTGCATTCTCTTCAAAAACCTATCACCAAGCTGAACGTTGCGAACGGCGCGGAGTTCCGCACATGCCTTCTCAGACCTGCTGACCGCCGGTTGCAACGTCCGGGGGTTAGGTTAGACGTTAGACTGGGAGCGGCCGAACGGTCGCCAAACGCCTCATAACGCATAAGAGACGTGATGCGCAGACGCTCATTCGATCTCCTCGTCGGCGCGATTGCGGTGCTGGCGCACCGCACGAATTGCAGTAAAACTGATCCAACGATCCAGACGATGCTTCAAGCCTGCTAGTGACTGGCTCTCAGCGAGTGCAAAAGGTCGAATGTTGAGACCGGCAGCGTAGACGACGCGATCCCTGCTGCAACTCTACATGCGTGTCGGCTCGATAACCGACATAACGGCATGAATATAGCGGACTAAGTTGTTGCGTAGACCCAACAAATGTTCAAGGCGGTTTCGTTGAGAAGTGCTTGATGCGCCTATGGGCTGCAGTGACGTAATGCAAGCGCCCTCTCCACTTTCTCCAACAAAGAGCAAGTCATGGTCATTAAACGACGTCGCTTCAAGCAAACTCATTCACTAGAAGAGCGTCTCGCTCAAGATACAGCTCAACTTCGTGACCAAGCAAAGGGCCTACCAGATGGTGCCGAAAGAAGGCACATCATGCGTAGAATCCAACAAAACGAGGCTGCTACCGATCTTTGCGAATTGCTTCGTTCGCCACGACTTCAACTTGTCGACTAAAGATCTCGGAATGGCCAGATACCAAGCGTACTTTGCGGATGTTGATGGGCAGTTCACAAGTTTCCGCGCGTTCGCCTGTTATTCAGACGAACAAGCCATCGAGTGGACGAAGCAGCTTATGGACCAGGGGGCGGCCGAGCTCCGGTGCGGCGAGCGAGTGGTGATACATCTCTCTGAATGCAAGCTCAGTCAGATCAAAACCGGACATAGATAAAGGCGTCCGATGATCGCAAATGGCCCGCTGCTGACCTTCACGCGAACCACCGCTGCGTCCGATATCCGGCGTAGACCGGACCAGTCATGAACAGGTTGAACTCGCGGTTTGACCCGTAGCGGAACTCGCATCTACGTGCGCAGTGACGCGAGCCAGTCGCGCCAAAACTGCTCTTGTGTAGCGACTGAAGCAGGTACCACATCGTTACCTTCGGAAAACATGTCGACTAAGTCTTCCATTCTGGTGTGCCGCCCCATCGCCATCTTGTAGGCTTTCAGACCCTGGCCCATGTCCCTCGCCATCCCCGAAGGATATACGTTTAGGCTTGCTCCGTAGCAGAGCGGGATGAGGCCATCCTGAGCTAATATGCTGCGAACGTCGCAGAGTGCCTGAAAGAAGTCGGTTGCAGTCGTCTCAACAGCTTTATCGCGATACTCGCACCGAAGGCGACAACGTGCGCGCGCATGATCGCTCTCATCGAACAGCATGAATATGGCCGTCTCGTCATGAGCGCCGCCGACCAAGCGTTGCCGTTCGAGGAGCGACTGTCAATCTCGGAGGGATGTAGGCAAGGTCTGTGAAGCTTGCGCTCGCGAGGTAGTTGTTATTCGATGATCCCGCCCACGTTATGGGCAGGCCGGGGAGCCCGGCTCGACGTTCATCAGTTTTGGAAGGGTCATCAATGTTTTATCGTCTGATCGCAGTCGCATTTGTTTCTTTGACCGCCACCGCACAGGCTCAAACGCCGACCCGCACGGAATTGAAGCGCGCGGACCTCACGGGGACCAATATGGAAATCATCGTTGTGGTCGTTGATGTGCCGCCTGGCGCCGTCCTGCCACGTCACACACATCCGGGAGAAGAAGTTGTCTACGTACTGGACGGCGCAACTGTCGCACCTTCCGATGGCAAAGAGATCCCGTTTCCCACCGGAGCAGCATTGATAAATACCCGCGACGTCCCGCACGCTGGTATCAAAATCGTGGGCGATAAATCTCTCAAAATGCTGAACGTCTTCGTTGTCGATAAGGGCAAGCCGATGACGGTGCCTGCGCAATAAGGCGGTGGGCTGCAAGGCCCGGCGCGCCCTCGCCGGGCCTTCCTCTCTGAGGGAAGTGAAGGCGAGTGAACGTTGGCTCTCGGCCCTTACCGACCTCCCGAGCGGCCCGGCCGATGTCCGTTGCTGAGATGTAAGCTGAACAACTCGGTTGCCGCCTGAAGTCGTGTTGTGACCCCTAGTGGACCTTGGTCCTTCTGCACGGCAGATGCCGCTCAGTTGCAGCGACAACACTGTTTCGTGATGAACCGCCTTTAAGATAGCAGCGAGCACGCATGGGGTACATTGTGCCTGTATCACCGGCCAAGGCATCTGTCCGTGGGCGTCGGTGGCTGAGAGACTAAGAGCGCTCCCGCCTGCATAGTCAGGGAGCGCGTCGTGACAAAGGCCGAACTCTTCCGCCGCGGCATCGAGTTTAGTACAGTGCGTGCCGAGTTGGCCCAATCGGAAGACGTCAGAACTACTTGGCTGCAAATACGCGAGAGTTACCGACATTTGTTGCAGCTTGAGACTAGTCTGATTTGGGATCAGGCATCGATACTCGACGAGCTAGCAAGCCGATGCACAGACAGGGGCCGGACGTTGACCTGATCTATCTTGCGACCGCGCAGGAGGCCATTTCTAGTGCGCCTCCACACTTGGCACGACTAAAAGAACACCTAGAACTATCGCGCCAGCTGATAGAGCAATCGCGAAGATCAGTTTTGGCAAGTCGGCAATTGTTGCAGGTCTTCGCAGCCCCATCGGTTTTGGAAACGCGCAAATGTCGGCCTCTGGCTCTCAGCCGAACTGCCTCTGAGCCGCCGCAAAGGCCGCTCTCAGAGGAGGTCCGGACTTGACGAGATGAGTGGCCGGACCGCCGCTTGTGACCCTGAGCCGCCATTCCGAGGCGGCCCGCTTCATGCCACTACTGATAGATTCCCTCCAGCCGACTTGGCCAGAGACCTGCGATGCTCGTCTGCAGAATTAATTGCTGGTACCTGGAATCGGGTTGTTCGGCTTGGAGCTGGCAGTGATCTCTCGAAGTATTGCCCTGGCACCCTGCAGATCTGGGGTCTCAAAGCCCTCAGTAAACTGATTATAGAGCGGGCCGAGCAGGTCGTGAGCCTCGCCCCGCCGACCCTGTTCTCGCCAAAGACGTGCAAGGCATGTCGCTGCGCGCAACTCCCACAGCTTTGCACTTTGCTGGCGCGCGGTTGCCGCCGCATGCCGGAACCGTGCTTCCGCCGCGATCGGATCGGGCTTCGGCAACCGCAGCATCAGCTCGCCCATGATCCGAAGGAGTTCGGCCGCGAACCACCTCTCGCCAGTTTCTTCCACACGTTCCAGCGCCTTTGCAATCAGGTCCAAACCTTCTTCCACTGCGCCGGAACGGCCGAGCACCTCGGCCTGTAGACCGAGGAAATATGGCTCATAAAGACCAGCTCCGGTGGCGAGCCACGCCGGAAGGCCCTGCCGAAGCTGCGCGAGCCCCGTCTCGAGCTCACCCGCCTCAGTCAGCGCCCATCCCCGGATTACCGTGGCCGCCGCGAGAAAATGCGGAAAGTTCTGCTCGGTCGCGAGCTCAATTAGTTTCTCGGCTCGGTCCTTTGCCTCGGGCGAGGCCCGGCGGTACTGCTCGAAGAAACACGCGAACAACAGGGCGTACGCCAGCGTGTTGAGGTGCGCGAGTTCGCGGGCGGAGTCGAGCGCGTCGCGGCTGCGCGTCCGGGCCTGCTCCGGATAGCCCAGCGCAAACAACGTCCATGAGAGCCCCGACAGCGCCGCCACGCGCGGATCCTGCACGTAGAGGAAGGCGAGCGAGCGATGCCGCTCCCGATCATAGAGGGCGAGCGCCCGTTCCAGGTGGGTGCGAGCAGCGGCCACCTCGCCTCGCCAGAAGGCACCGGTCCCGCCGACTCGGTGAGCCACCAGGGTCGCGGAAGCCTCCTGATGGTCCTGGACCCGACGCAGAAACTCGTCTGCCACTTCGCGCGCCGCGTTGTGCTCGGCACGCACGCCATGGAACACCCATTGACCGTAGAGCACGGGCCAGAGCTGAGCGGTGGCCCCGATCTGCTCGCAGAGCTCGCGGGCACGGGCGTTGGCCCGGCCCGCTTCTGGCGCTGCCCAACCCTGCGTGGCCATCAGCGCCACGCCCAATGCCACCTGGAGGTCAAGTTCGCGCCAGCTCCGATCTGCCTCCGGCACACAAGCGAGCAGGTTCAACCCGCTCCGCAACTGCGCAAGCGCTTCGGCCATCGCCGAGCGGGCGATGGCTCGCTGTCCCGCCCTCCGCCAATAATCGACGGCCGATTCGGCCAGCCCGGCCTCAGTGAAATGATGGGCCAGAAGTTCGGGCTGTGCCTGCGCCGTCTCCGAAAAATGCTGCTCGAGCGCGGCGGCGATTCGGGCGTGCAAGCGTTGCCGCTTCGCGCGCACGAGAGTCGCGTAGGCGGCGTCCTGCACGAGCGCGTGCTTGAAGCTGTAGGTCGCCTGAGGCGGCGTGCCGCGCCGGAACACCAGGCCCGAGCTGACGAGGTCGTCCAACCCGGCTTGCAGGTCGCTCTCCGGCAGTGCCGCCGTCATCGCGAGCAGCTCGTGGGAGAATTCCCGGCCTATAGCGGCCGCCACCTGGGCTACCTCACGCGCCGGAGCCAGCCGGTCGAGCCGGGCCAGCAGCGACTCCTGGAGCGTGGTCGGGATCGCCATCGGCGGCAGCGGCCCCGCGAGCGCATAGTGGTCGCCCGCATCGCGGAGCAGGTTGGTCTCCAGCACGGTCCGCGTCAGTTCCTCAACGAACAGGGGCACGCCATCCGTCTTGGCGACGATCTGGTCGAGCACCGCAGGAGGTAGCGCCTTGCCGCCGCTCAGCCGCGCGACCATGGCCGCGCCCTGCCGGCGGCTCAGCCGGCTGAGGGTCAGCGCGATAACGTGCGCATAGCGCATCCAGGGCGGCTCGAACTCGGGCCGGAAGGTGATGAGGACCAGCACCGGGGCGCCTTGCACCCGGTCGACGATGAGATCGAGCAGCTCGAGCGAGGTCGGGTCGGCCCAGTGGACGTCCTCGTACAGGGCGAGCACGGGCCGACGCCTGGCGAGGCCCAAGACCTGATTGACCAGCTCCTCGAGCGTTCGTTCCTTCTGCCGATGCGGGCTCATGTCGAGCGGCGGGTAGCGCGCAGGCGTCTCGAGCGACAGCAATGCCGCAAGCAGCGGCGCCACCGGGGTCACATCATCGGTCGACAGCGCAAGCAGCACCTCGAGCTTGTCGAGCCTCGTTCCGGCGGGATCGTCCGCGGCGAAGCCCGCCGCCCGCTCCAGCAGGCCGATCACCGGATAGAGTGGGCTGGTCTGATGGTGTGGTGAGCAGTAGTGGCCCAAGGCGGTATGCGGCTCACTCTCAAGTCGCCCGCGCAGCGCCCGCACAAGGCGCGACTTGCCGATGCCAGGCTCGCCCGCCAGCAGCACCACCTGACCTTCGCCCTCCTTGGCTCGCTCCCAGTGCTCGAGAAGCAGGCCGATCTCACTTTCGCGACCTACCAGTGGCGTCAGGCCGGCGCCGTGCAACGCCTCGAACCGACTCTCGGCGGTGCCTTCCCCGATCACCCGCCATGCCCGCACCGGAACGGGAAAGCCCTTTAATATCTGTAGGCCGAGCTCGGCGAGTTCAAACAGCCCGCCAACGAGCTCCCGGGTTCGGGCGGAAATCACCACCGTGCCCGGCTCGGCCAGAGCTTGCAGTCGCGCCGCAAGATTTGGCGTGTCGCCGACCACCGTCTCCTCGCGCGCGGCGCCTTCGCCGATCAACTCGCCGACAACCACCGGGCCAGTCGCGATGCCGACACGGGCTGCCAACGTCTCGCCGTGCGCCGATCCTAGGCTGTGCACCGCGGCGAGCCCGGCCCGCACCGCGCGTTCGGCCTCATCCTCATGGGCGCGCGGATAGCCGAAATAGGCCAGCACACCATCGCCCATGTATTTCGCCACGTGCCCTTCGAACCGTGCGATCGCGCCCGCCACCGCGCTCTGATATGTCCGCAGCACTTCGGCCATTTCCTCAGGATCGAGCCGCGCGGCGAGTGCGGTCGAGTCGACCAGGTCGACGAACATCACGGTGAGCTGGCGGCGCTCGGCCTCGGGTGCAAGCGACGCTTTCCCCGAGGTGGGTGCGGCCGTGGCAGGGATAGTTGCCGAAATCGAGCCGGCGCGCAGGGCGGCAATGGCAGCGAGCAGCTTGCGGCGATGGCCGATCGAGGCAACGCCGAGCCCGATCAGATCCTCGGCCGTGAGATCCATGAGGACCTCGGCATCGATGTCGTTCTCCCGGAACGCCTGTTCGTACTGTCCCAACCCCAGACCACACAGCAAGGCCCCGACGTCCATGGGCTCCTCCCGGCTCTCGTCTTCAGCGCTAGGTGCTCCAGTCTATCTCAAGATTGCGTGCGCTGGGGGCGGTGAAACGTCACGAGTTGAGCGCGGAGGAAGGGCAGCATTTGGCCCTAAGCCGAACAACGCCGAAGCCTTTGTCATGTCGGCTGATAGGGATAGACCGGACGCCGTTCCGTTCTCGCCCTTACCGCCGCTTGTGACCCGAAGGGACCTTCGGTCTGGACCGGAGCACTTCCTTGGCCAAACGGATGTGTTAGCGGGTCAGTGGTGAAACGCTCGCCAAAAACGGCATTGATGCCAGCGGGAAGAGAGATCCCTGGGCATGTAGACGCCGCTACCTAGCTGACGTTGGCGCAGTTCTCAGGATGCGATCGGCGTTAGTTTTGTTTCGGGGCGCCAGTACCCGTAGTCTGCCGGTGCGGTTGGCCTGGCGGATGAGCGGAAGCTGCCGGCTTGTCTTGATCGCCGACATATCCGGATTCTCCAGAGTTGCGGGTCTTAACTCCTTTGTCCGCCTCCTCGTTGGGCATGCTGGTCTTTTGCCCTTTGTCCATCTGTTCTTTGGTTAGCTCGCTGGGTGCGGCCTGTTGCTGTTGTGCCGCCGCTTGGAAGGCAATCGCGCTTCCGGCAACGACAATCATCGCGAGAGTTGCGGTTCGCATACGTCCTCTCCTGTGTTGGTTCGGATCCGGTAACGCGCGAACTTCCGAACGTTTCCGAGTTCCGATTGCTATATTCATGCTTGATGCACGCCTCGATTGCTCAAGCGGCGAGTGCTGCGTGAACTAGAAACTAGCGGGACATGGACATGGGGACGGTCCTGATCCAGCCGGCGTTCCGGCCATGCCGCCCCGGTTTTGCCCTCTAAACAAAACTCGCGCCCTGCAGATCTCCCGGCCAACCGAAGGCGGTCAGCGCGACTGACCTAGTGCTGTGAGATCAGGCGGTGGCCGTCTCCGACTGGTCATGAGCGGGCGTCTCAGGCTGACCACCTGTCTTCATCGCGCCTGGCCTCATCTTCGTTGAGGCGATCCGCAATGTCGGTGGCGACGGCGGGAGAGTCCACATGTGCGATGGGAGTGCCGTCTTGCTTCGTTAATTTGTGACCGTCAACGTTCACAGGAAAGTCCTCGGGTTCAAGAGGCTTCTTTGCAATCGAAGTCATGTCTTTTCTCCCTGCGTTGCGATTGCTTCCTGGCATAGGCTCCAGGCGGCATAGGCTCCAGGCGATAAATTGTTCCTATTAGCGTGATTGGGTCTCGTTGACCCGCTTGCCGCAGCAAAAATAGGAACAGAGCAGCGCCTGTAAAATTGCCGTTCGTCCACAGGTAGAGGAGAACGACAATGAAAGTAACAGCGATTGCATTAGCATTGTTCTTTGCGCTCGGCTCGACATTGGCGGTCGCCCAAGGAGCTGGAGGAGGTGCCGGAGGAGCTGGCGGTGCCGGGGGTGCGGGCGCCGGTGCAGGCGCCGGTGCAGGTGCCGGCGCGGGTGCCGGGGGGCAGGCGGTAGCGGCGCCGGTGACGGAAGTGGCAGCGCCGGCGGAGCGGCCGGCGGAGGAGGCCCCCCTGCTGCAACGCCTGGCACAACGGGCAGCCCTGCCGACGTACGCACGCCAACTCACGATAAAACGATGAAGAAGTAATAGGCGGCCGCCGGACCACGCAGGTCATCCCCGCCGCGAACCTCTCGCTGGCTGCAGGCTGTAGCCGGCTAGGAGGTTAGCAAGCAATGGATGGGGGGTGGGTTGACCCGTGTCTGGATCTCCCGCTGATGCGACCCTCAGCTTGAGATGAGCGTCGACGTCCGGCACATCGAGGTAGACACGGCTAGTTGGATGCTGTGATTTTGGCGTGCCCCTTGTGTGAAGCGCTGAACTTCCAGAGCCTCAGCTCCACGTCCCGGAGCCGGGGTCTGTCGGGACTCGGCGCTGGGAAGCTTTCTACTCAATCGGAGTATTGCCAGTCTTGAGGCCAAAGGCGACATCCTCGCCAGGCAAGAGGCGTCGACCGGTATGAGCAGGGACGCACAATGGTCGCGAAGAGGCCGCGAGCATTCTGCTCGTTCCCATGGCAGCGCCAAACAAGGCACCGGGAAGGGCAGTCTCCAAGAGCGAATCGCTAGATGATTTCCACGCCGGGATCGTTGCCTGGCACAACAAAATCCGGGTTTGTTGGTGACGGTGAGATACCTCGCTCAATGATCCCACTGGTTACCAGCCATTCGTTAGTATTGCCGCTTGCGATAATTACAAGCGCATCCTGGTTGGGAAGCCTCTGCAGCTGAACTATAAGCTCTTTGACGGTCATTGATGCGGGCCTTGCAAGCCGGTCCGGCCGGCGAAATCGTCGCCTCCTCTCATCATATCCAGGAGAAAGAGTCGTCCACTAATCAAATGTTAGACTGCAAACGCTTGCTGGTAAATTCTCGCGAGGTAACGCGGATCATACTGTTCGCCCAAATCTGGTGCCGCGCTCTGCTTCTTGCGCGAGCTTCAGCCAGTCCTCGGCTAGGCGCGCCCAAGCTTCTTTATCCTGCGGGTTTGCGGCCTTCTCCGCCAGCTGTCGGCACTCCTCAGCTTCCTTGTGGAACTTCTCTGCTTCGCTGCGGGATGATGGTGTCATGGGCAGTTCCTCCCAGCTTAACTGGCTGGGAAACGATCTATGCTTGAACAGCACTGCTATCCCGCGAAACGCCTCCTGCGATAGGTCGTTCCGTTGCTCGGAATATTTGCCGACTTCGTCGATGCCAGTACGGTCGGGATTTTGCTGCAACTCGACCGAGCGATGCTGTTAGTGGAGCTACGTTGCTCTCCAAGCTCTAACCCGCCGCAGATGCAGCCTCTTTAAGAATGAGAGCGGACGTAGAACCCGAAGAGGTTTGGATTCGCTTAGTCGAACACAGCTCAGATTCACCATGTCGGTTGCCAGCGGCAGACCGGATATCGGCCCACGTACATCCTCACCGCGCTTTTGGCCCCTCAGCCGAACTGCAGCGGCTGCAAGGGCTGCTCTCAGAGGAGAACCGGACCTGACGAGATGAGCGGCCGGACTGCCGCTTGTGACCTTGCTGTGAAAGCCACGAGTCGGCTAGGATTCTTCCGTTTCCTGATGGGGGATACGGATGGGACGCTTCGTTGAAGGCGCGGACAGATCCCAGCTGACGCTCTTGCCGGAATGTCTGGAGGATGGGTAAGCGAGGACAACGCGGCCCATGTTATCGATGTGTTTGTCGAGGCGCTCGACCTGCATGGAATGGGGTTTGCGCGTGTGACAATCTCACACTGGTGATGAACATCGTCGGCAAATCGAGCCTGATTGCAGCCATCCGCGCCGCCTGAGGGCCGCAAAGTGCGTCCAAAAGCGCAATACCGCGCGCGGTACCCATTTTGGCCGGTCATTGGACGATCGACGCGAGAACATCAGCCGCCTGCAATGATTGGCGACTACGGCCGCGTGCCGACCTATCCGTTTGCACACAATCAAGATCCAAAGCGGACAATGGAGTTATCGATGCTTGGTAACTAAAATTTTAGAGTCGTGCGAAGCCCCAATACTGCGGCATTCTTGAGGGAGTGGCCGCCAAGGGGCCCTCCGGGTAACGTCGCTCCCCCGCCGGGATGGATTATGTATTGAACATTTGGCTGAGCCGTCCATCCATTCAGTATCTGATATTGATAGGCAGCAGTGATAAGGCCTTCAAAGCTGCGCAGAGGCCAGCCCGCAGCGGCAAATTGCTGATAGTCCAAGTCGAGCGATTGGGCACGTTTGGAGACGTGGGCATATCCGAATGCAACGCCGAATTTATCGAGGGGGCGGCGACCGTCCAGGCCGATGAATTCGATGCCAGCATCGGCATAACGGTCGATAAGATTGCGATCTGATGGTGCGAGCGAAACGCGCGCAAATACACCGATGCCGCGATCGTCCGATTGCGGCACCTTGTAGACTTGCTGCTCCAGAACGCCCCACGCGCCCACGTCGCCGGAGAGCATCAAAGGCATACCCGACGACAGCCGATTAGCGAGTGATATACCGTTGGAAGCCGTCCGCTGATCGGCAAACTTATCAAAATGATGCCACCCCCCAAGCTTGATTTGGCCTGTAAGATTTGGATCGCCCTTCTTGTTATTCCAAGCGTACTGGATCTGGCCGAGCAGCAGAGGCGGATCGTTCACGCGAAAGTTGACGCCATAGCGGTTGCGCAGCTGGGGATCGTCAGGCCCAGGACCTGCCTGATTGCCGTCGAAGATCGCGCCAAGCAGACTGAAGTTTTGATTCACGTTCACGAGCAGCCGGGCGCCCATCGCAGCAAGCGGAGGCGACGGACCGCCGCTTGGAAGATCGATCGCCGTGATGGCGGGCCATCCCAAGGAAGCGTTGGTGAAAACGTCGGTGTACTTGGTATTGAAGAATTCGCTATCAGCCGCGAGTTGCCCCATCTTGAGAGAGACGATCTTATCCCCCCACTGTTTTTCGAAATAGGCCTCGTAGAGGCGAGTCGTGGGCAGGGCTTCGATTCCGGAGACCACGAAAAAGTTCTGGAGATTGCTCCGCGAAAGACCATTGCCATGAATCTGAAATACGTTCGCGTGGAACGTCAGCTGGGAAAGTCCGGCCAACTTTTGTAAGTCAATATCGACAGCAAGGTTGAGGCGGCCTTCATAAACTCCGCCTCGCTGAAGCCCGCCTGTAATATTGGCTAATGCTTCACCGATATAGGTTGCCGCAAACTTGATACCGTACTGTTGCAGAGGCTGCGGCAGCAGACCCAAGGTCTTTTCCTCGACGGTGCTTTCTCCCGTGTCCGGGTCAGCAGGTTTGTCATCATCAGTCTTTTTGTCGGCTTGTGCCCAGGTGACCGACGTCACGCAACATGCGAGCAAGAGTGACGCCGCCATCAGAGCGAACCGGTTCATCTCACAACTCTTGTCGAAAATGCCTCTCTTCGCAATAAACAAAGCAAGCGCGAAAAGCTCAAGTTGCGGGCGGCGTGTTCACTTTCATACACGAATTTATCCGGCTCTCTGCTTCAGGCCGTCAGTCGAACACCGCCCAAGCCTTTGTCATGTCGGCTGACTTGGCAGACCGGACTCCGGTCCGTGCTCGCCCCTACCGCCCGCTTGTGACCCGAAGCAGGCGCATCGCCGCAGAGGGAATATTTCTGAATCAGGCCGCAGCTCGGCGCGACTACACGGACTAACCTTTGTTATGTTCCGCTTCGGGTGACGGGAACGAGCGGTTCAATAGCGCATTGGGCAGGCATGCCTCGCTACTACTTCAACGTCCGCCATGGCGACCGTCCTATCCCCGACATCGAAGGTCAGGAGCTAGTAAGCATCGAAAATGCCTGGGTCGAAGCTGCCGGTTCTATCGGCGATATGGTGAAGGACACGTTCCTCAGGAGCAGCCGCGCCCGGTTTCAAATGGCAATTGAGGTCTGTGAAGACGACAGACCCGTGTTGCTAGTGAAGGTCTCCCTTGCCCCGGATAGGCACGGGTAGTTTCGCGTGCTTATCCGCACGGACATTGTTGGCCAGCGCCCACCGATCTAGCGTCACCGCTGCACGATACTAATCGCTAAGGGCTAAACAAACGGCCCCGGCGTGGGGCGACGCCAGAGCCGAAATGTAGTCCCGGGTGACGGGCCCGAGACCATTTTGAGTTTGTGAGTGTCGTCCCGCGAGGGGACATGCCCACAATCGGCATGACGGGTGATCGTTCCTAATGAGGAAATCATCCGCCACTCCGGAAACCGACGTTGTGGAACCTCTAAGGGCCGAGCGTTGCCAGTCGTGTGTGCCGACCGCCCGGGTTGGTAGGGTTCAAGAGCGGCCCCAGCTTCCCCCGGCTGGGATCTTTCTTTGTGCCGGATAGACAAGGCGTCGGTACCTTCAGTTCGGCACCTCAAGAGAGCCTGAGTTCCTCGATGGCGCGAGCCGAAATTTGCTTGGGGTCTTTCAGCCCGGTCTGGCCAAGCTCAAAAATCTTTTTGGCAATAAATTCGGTCAGGGGATCGTTGCGGTCTTTGATGGACAGAGCGCTCAGTGTTCGCTCGTAAGCATCTGTAAGACGCCGTATCTCTTCGGGCCCCAACGAGACGTTCTGCAACAATCGGTAAATGGCCACTTTGCGCCTCCAAGCCCTTTGGCGCTTCCAGAATGGTGGTGCAATGGTGGGGTTTGTATCCGTGAAATTACGGGTTGGACGCTCAGCATTAACCAGAGAGGAACCATATCAAATTGTCTGAAAAATCTTAGAAACAAATCGGCGGAGCGAGCGTCGGTTCACCAGAGGGCAAACCGCGATGACAGAGCGCCAGTTCAGAAAGCTGGAAACCGAGATTGCGCGCTATCGGCTCCTGGAACGGGAGGTGACCGATCCAGTGGCTGCGAGCCTGATCCACGTCATCATCTTAGAACTGGAAGCCGAGCTTCAGCAGGTCGGCGAGCCCCCTCAGCGAGCACGCCGGGGCACGGCAGGGTAGTTATCAGGAAGGAGCAATAAATGGATGACAAACGAACATCATCAAAAGCGGGGGGACGGGCCGCTAAAGGCTTGCGCGAGGCGACTGCCAAGGAAGAAGCGAAAAACGAGAGCAAGATGGGGCATGATCTAGCGAAGGGCGCTGATCGCTTCGAAGAACGCTCTAAAAGCTCCGATGGAAAAAGCGCAGAAGAAAAACAAAAAGGGTAAATGTAAACAACAGACCCGACGCCCATTTCAAACGGCCTCCGCAATGAGGCTGGAGGCCTCTCACATCCGGCGGCGGACCGGCGTGATGCAGGATAGGTTGGGATTTCCCCTTCTGTGAAGGGTTTCGGATGCCGGCCGCATGAGGGACAGCGCGGCGTGTTCGGCGGCCGGCGTCCGAAAGCCTACAAGGGAGGAAACCGCGGTTAAGGGTCGTGAGGCGGAGCGGCAGACGCTATGGGGATTGGAGCGGCAGACGCTATGGGGATTTGAGTGCCGCGAGGGAGCTGGCCGATTTGGATGAAGCCGGTGCAACGAGGCGAGCGAAGGTAAAGCGGCTGGTGAATGGGCGGCGGGCAGCGTCAAACTGGACCAGTTGTCGGACGATTTGCGACGGGTGGCGGAAATCTGATCGCGCTGTGCCGTGGCCGGTCGAGAGCCGGCGAGCGCGACGAGCAGATTTGCCGGATTGTGACGCGATCATGAGGTGTCGATCCTGATGACGGTTGCTGGACCCTTTGGCCGATGCCGTGGTGATGCCGTGGTGTTGCCCCGCGCGCGAACACCTCGACGATGATCATACGACCGCCGCAGCATGGGCAAGCCGGCTTGTTGGCATCGACGGCGGCCGCAGTGGCATTGGCTTCAGGTTTTGCAACGGCGAGCAGCTCGCGCGCGCGAGCGATGTTGATGTTAGCGGCGCAAGCGCCTTTGGCGAACAGGCCGTAGTGGCGGATACGATGTAGGCCTTTTGGCAGCACGTGAATGAGAAAGCGGCGGATGAACTCGTCGGAGGCGAGCGTCATCCGCTTTTGACGATCGCGGCCCTCGACCCGGTAATCCTTCCACTTGAAGGTGACGCCTCGCTGGTCAAAGGCGATCAGGCGGCTGTTGGCGATGGCGACGCGGTGGGTGTAGCGCGACAGATAGGCCAGCACCGCCTCCGGTCCCCCGAACGGCCGTTTTGCGTAGACGACCCACTCCGCCTTGCGCAGCGGCGCGAGATAAGCCGCGAAGCATTGGGCCTCGGCGAGATGGGTGTGATCGCCGAAGAGGCTGAGGCGGCCGGCCGCGTGCGCGGCGACGAGCTCCAGGAACAGTCGCCGGAATAGGCGGGAGAGCACGCGCACGGGGAGGAAGAACCCCGGCCGGCAAGACACCCAGCGCTGGCCGTCGGGCGAGATGCCGCCACCCGGCACGATCATGTGCACGTGCGGGTTTCGTCAACGTGGCCCTTAGATTGGTTCTCCAAGGCTGGCCTCCAAGGGCTCCGGCTGCGACGCCCCGGAGCTGGGGCTCTTGGTGTCCAGCGTCTCACAGATGCGCGCGTTCGCTGGCTTCGCGACGGGTTTCATCCAGCGCCTTCTCGTAATTGCCCGCGAACCTCTCAATACTATGAGCCCACATCTTCAGCATTGAGACCTGAAAGAGCGCAATCGGCTGTAGGGTCTTCAAGCCGCTCGCGGTTGCCGCGGTGATGCTCGTTTGTCCGTCGTGCGCGGGATGGTTCGCGTTAGCGCTCTCGGCTCTCATGCTGTTCGCTCCTTGGCACTGGTAGTATTGGCGGCTAGCTGAGTGTCGGCTTGTGCCGTGCGTGAAGACAAACTTAGGGCCACGGCTTGATCTGCCGCGAGTTTCGCAGCTCGGTCGTCATGCAACTTGTCCAGGCTTCTTAAGTAAGCGACCGCCGCTATTTGCAAGAGATTGAAATCATATCCGGCGGCCTGATGAAGATTGGTGACATAGCGATAGAGGGCGGAGCGCCGGTCATCGTCCTCGCTGATACTGCTGTGGCGGAGCAGATAGTTCCGCCAAGCGAATGCACACGCGCCTTCTGCCAATGAAGCCATGGGGCACCTCCCAAATTTTTTTAAGAGAAAGACGGAGGAGCCATTTCGTTCCGCGAGTCTGTCGAGTGTAATGTTATTCCGCAGCTGCGCTGCGAGGTGTTTGCGTGCGAGCGGTGTGGTTGCTGCAGTCGGCGAGGTCAGCGCTGCTCCGGGCGGGCCCACGATTCGGGCGGTTCTGCCGCTGGCAATTGTGCGCTGCCCTGCCATTCTGCAGAGCGGCCGGCTAACTTGTCGTACTCCTCAGCGACCCGCAGCAGTCGGCACATTTCTCGCGGGGCGGCATAGCGCAATTGCTTCGCTTTCTCGCGGGTGGCCCTTGCGCGACCACGCCAGTACTTCTGGCTTTTGATCGGATCATCCATGCTGCGATAAAACCGTTGTCACGACGTTGCTCGCCAACAATTGTTAAGGAAGCGGGTTCGTGCCGTTCACGATTGATTTGCAAGTAGAAGGAATTCGGGAAGAAGCGGAAATTGGCTCCGATTGGAACGCCAGATGGCAAGGCCTGTTGTATCTTCAAGGATCTACGACGTTTGGGGCCTCAGATGAGTAAGCGTAAGCCAGCCAAGGCCTCAAAGCGCGCCCGCAGCCCCGCCTTAGCCGCGCGGGCTCATGAACAAAAGCACGATATTGGTTAAAAGCGCCAAAGACAATCTATTGCGCTCTGCTTCCGCGGTACCGATTGATTCGACACCGGAGTGGCATGACGAGCCGGAAGAAGAAAAGTCGGAACGCTGAGAAGCAGGTGGCTCTCAACGTTGAGAAGCAAGCGGCTGCCAAAGTCGAGAGCCAAGAAGCTCCCAAAGTGGAGAGTCAGCTCGCCGACCTGATTGTAGAAACGACGAAAAGGCAGGCAGACATGGCGGTGAAGCAGTCGACAGAACTGGCTGCACGTGCGGGGAGGAACGGTCAACAGCTTTTGCCACCTGGCTTTGTCGACTATATGCGTTCACCTTTTCCAGCTTCCGATCGGGGCCAAGGCCCCATCTACGGTCGGGACAGGTTTGGTTAGCCGGAGGGGCTCGGTCTCCCCGCGGACACGTTCTGGGAGGATTAGGACGCGACATGCCAAGAACGGGAGAATTCACCGGCCTTAAGCGGCGTTGCCCCGCTACGCGCGGGTCGCGCGACGGCGCATCCTGCGGCGGGTACCGTCGATGCCGACAATGCAGTGGCAGGACAACGTGTGGCAGCGTCGCCCTGATGCGCTGCGTGGGCCCGTATCAGGGCGCTGGCGGTCGACGGCCTTACTGCGGCAAATCCTTGCAGAGCTTGATCACGATCATGACCGTCGAGCGGACTGCCACCGCCACCGGGCAGATAAACGGCAATTCTTCCACGAGGCCGACAATGGCAGCCCGAACGCGGAGAGTTCTTTTCAAATGCGCGAAGCGCAAGCCTGCCACACCCATCGGACATCTCCATTCGGCCCCGAGCAAGCAGCGGGCTGATACTAAGAGAGCGAAAAATGGAGCCGGACTATTGCCAGTTCTGGTGTTCCCTATATCGAGGTGAAGGAACCCTTTAGGTCGTAGGGACGCTGCCCGGCAGAATTACCCGCAGCGATGCTGCGGTCGTTTACAAGCCACACGACTTTTGATTGGACATCGCGCACACCGGGGTAGTTCATGTGATTCCGAAGCCATCGCTTGGATAGGAATCGCCGCATGTGGAACTGGATGATGCTCGGGCTGGAAAGCAACCGCGTGATCGGCCTGCGGATGGCGAAGCTGATGCGCGGCGGCAAATCCGCTCAACGTGAAGCCCAACGCATGGTCAGTGAGAAAATGTTTGCGGCGGCGAAGGCTGGTACAAGCCTGATGGCTGGCGCATCCGGAGACAAGATTGTTGCGCAATATCGAAGAAAGGTGGGAGCTAACGCCAAACGGCTCGGCCGCAAACGAATCCGGCGCAAACGAAAGTGAACCACAAAGTCTCAGATCGGCCAGAAGCTGCCAACACTTGCAATAGATGATGGCTCTGCCGGGCAGAGACCCTCCATCGCCCTCGTGTGCACTCCGGAGCGTTGATCCATGATCAATGCGCTAATCGTTCGCCGCAACACGCAATTCGCAAAGGATGAGAAGGCGCTTCGCGCGGCGCAGTACGTTCGAATGTCGACGGAGCTTCAGCGCTATCCGCCCGGTCCGCTTGGAGCTGCAGCGATAGTTCGAATGAGGAGCGGCGCCCCGCCGTGCGGCAAAGCCACACGCATTCGTGAACGGATTCCCGTCATCGCCTCCGCTGACGCCGGGCGCACGCACTCACGAGGCCATGTCAATGTCCAGCGATGCCACGCGCAGCATGGAGGAGCGATGCCGCTGCGAACACGATTGTTGCTGACCGTCATTCTGCTCGTCTTTCTCGGCGCTCATGCGTGCGTGGCGTTCATTGTGCTGCCATCTGCGCACAGCGATTGGCAGAACTCGCGTCCGACGCAGATGGGAACCCAGGATTGACGCGCGGAAGATTTTTGCCGCCTCGCATGTGATCGCGCCGCTGGCGCGGGCTGATAACCGATCAATCTCCGTATCCTTGGGCGTGTCCGCATGCACAAGGATGGCGGTCGCGGCGCATCCCGATGGTAGGCCACCGCCATCGCCTGGTGCGTCTTGACGGCCGGGAGATGGCGGCCGGTGCGTGTGGCCGTGGGCGCGTAGGGCAACACCCAGCCGCGCCTGCCGGACCACGTCGAGGACGTGCCGGCCGCCCACAGATTGATTACATAGGTTGAGGGATGGGGTGGGCTGCGTCCCGCCCAGCGCCCCCGGCAAGCCGGCGATGGCAAAGAAAAAGGTCATTCCGCAACCGCTCCTTGCGGAAATTTGCTTCCCTTCCATGATCTGAAAAAGCAAATCGCTTCCATTGCGCCAGCCGCCCGAACGGACGACATTTGCCGTCGACATCAACGGACTGGCTACAAAATGGAACGCTTGCGATATGAGCCGTTTGGCGAGCGCCTGGCACCCGAAAGGGAGGAAGGATCGGCTTCGCGCGCGTCCAAATATCTGTTGTGGGCCGGCACCGGCCTGTTCTGGTCGCTGGTTGTCGGAATCGTGCTCGCCCGCGCGGTGTTCTTCGAGCCGGGGGTCTTCGACAGCTTCAGCCGCTTCGCTGCCTACGCCACGGGGCTGATCTTCTAGGGTCCAGACTCAATTTGATTAAAGCCAGAATGCTACGGCGGCAAGGAGGCACAGAGCTGAGAAGTAGTTCCGGGCGAGTTTGTCGTAGCGCATTGCGGTGCGCCTGAAACCCAACCGCTTCGCCGATGGGGAGATGTTCTTTTCCGATGGCCGTTAGCGTGCCTGCTCGCGGCGCCGGTGAAGCGTCCGAGACCGGTAGTGAGCAGCGGCTCGCACAACCGCGGGCCACCGATCATGTCGACCGCCATGGGTCATCCGCGGTATCCAGCGCGGGACGGCGGCGCGGAACGTACTCTCTCCGAACGTCCCCTCGAGCGTGGGTTCTTCGTACGCCACGACGAAGACGTGGAAGGCGAGCCAGAGCAGCGCCCGCAGACGATGAGGCGCCAATCGCCCATCAGCACCGCTTGACCAGGATGATGGCAACGACCGCGACGTATATTGGATTACGCACATAACGGTAGAGACCGGTCACCACGAGATTCCGGGTCGGCGCGATGGGAGCGTGGGTGCCGAGACCCTGCAACGCGAAACGCGCAAATGCGTCAACGAGCCCAGGCACGCCTGCGAGAATCATTATCGCTCCGATGCCGCGAGTCAGCTCCAGACCAAGGAATGGCGGCCGGAGTTGCCAACCCGCGATCGACCATGGAACGAGCCGCGCCAGCGTACATGGGGCGACCACGAAGAAAACCGCCGAGCCCAGGACGGCAATGGTTCGTTGCACGGCGGTTCCCGACACTCGCTGCGAACTCATTCAAACCTCACTTCATGGTTTTCGCTAGGCCACCTCGGCGATCGGCTTGTCCTGCCAGATGATCCGCTCAAATGCAGTCGCGGCCGGGATATCGATCCGCCCAGGCACTTTCAGCTGCCACAGCGTGCGCTCGATCTGCAGGTCCCGCATCTGCACGACCTTGAGCTTCCCAAGGGTCACCTGATCGGAAATCGTGGCGCTGGAGACGACGGCGACGCCGAGCCCGGCGGCGACCGCCTGCTTGATCGCCTCGGTGCTGCCGATTTCCAGCGTACGCCTCGGCTCGATCCCTGCAGCCGTCAGCGCCTGCGCCACCACCTCGCGCGTGCCGGAGCCGGGCTCCCGCACGATCAGGGTTTCGTCGCGGAGCGCGGCGGCCTCGATCCCGCGGACTGCGCCGGCGAAGCGGTGCCGCGCATCGGCGATCAGGCTCATCACGTCGGTGCGCCACGCATGGCTTTCGAGTTCGGCATCCTCGACCGGACCTTCGACCAGCGCGATCTCGATATCATGCGCCAGCATGAGATCGGCGATATCCCGCGTGTTGGCGCTGACGAGATTCAAGTCGATGCCGGGGTGCTTGCGGTGAAAGGCGCCGAGATAGTCCGATATCATGTAGGTTGCGATCGTGGTGGATGCGCCGATGCGCAGCGAACCGCTGTCGAGGCTGCGCAGCGACAGTAATTCATCTTCGGCCGCGCGCTCGGCGGCAAACAGCGCCTCAGCATGCCGCACCAGCGCCGTTCCCTCGCGCGTCGGCCGCACGCCCTTTGGCGTCCGGTCGAGCAGGCGGCATCCCACCTGGAGCTCGAAGTCCCGCACACCCTTCGAGATCGCCGGCTGGCTGATATGAAGCACAGCGGCCGCGCGCGAGAAGCTTCCGGTCTTCACCACCGTGGTGAACAGGCGCAGCAGGTGCAGGTTCAAGGACATAACTTCTCTCTATTGGGCCAGACAGAAAATATATTACCCAACTATCGCGTTGTTGCGCATAAGTTTTTCTCCCTGAGGAGCAATTCGTGCCGCAAGACGAGGAATCTTCCGCCTCCCGGAATGGACCGGCGGCCAGCGTGACCCGTCTTGCAGCGCTCGTTCCGGGCGTCGTGCTCTGCATCGTCGTCGCCGGTGTTTCGGCCGCGCTGGAAGCCGCGGAGCGGCGCTTGTTCGCGCATCCCTATGTGGAGGCGCTGGTCCTGGCGATCCTGCTCGGCATGGCCGTGCGCAGCTTCTGGAAGCCGCCCAAGCGCTGGCAGGTCGGCATTGCTTTCAGCGCCAAGCAGCTGCTGGAGATTGCCGTGATGCTGCTCGGCGCCTCCGTCAGCTTTGCCGCGATCGCGGCGTCCGGTGTCGCCTTGCTCGGCGCGATTGCCGCGGTCGTCGTCGCGACCCTGGGTCTCAGCTTCGCCCTCAGCCGCATGCTTGGCCTGCCGACGCGGCTGTCGATCCTGATCGCCTGCGGCAATTCCATCTGCGGCAATTCGGCCATTGCCGCGGTTGCGCCTGTCATCGGCGCCGATGCCGACGAGATCGCGTCGTCGATCTCCTTTACCGCGATACTCGGCGTGATGATGGTGCTGGGACTTCCGCTGCTGATTCCGCTCCTGCAACTGTCGGCGACGCAGTACGGCATTCTGGCCGGCCTCACGGTCTATGCCGTTCCGCAAGTGCTGGCCGCGACCCTGCCGGCAGGGCTGGTGAGCACGCAGATCGGCACGCTGGTCAAGCTGATGCGCGTCTTGATGCTGGGGCCGGTCGTGGTCGGACTTTCGCTGCTTGCACCGCGCTTGCATGGCGGCGCGCGCAGCAGCAAGAAGGTCGGCTTCTTTCGGCTCGTGCCCTGGTTCATCCTCGGCTTCCTGGCGCTTGCGGCCCTGCGTTCGATCGACATCGTGCCGGTGGCGGTGATCGGCCCCCTGACCGCGATCACCGGCTTCCTGACGGTCGTATCGATGGCTGCGCTTGGCCTCGGCGTCGACGTTCGGGTGCTCGCTACTGTCGGCGGCAGGGTAACGGCGGCCGTGACGCTGTCGCTGCTGCTGCTGCTCGCGATCAGCATCGGCCTGATTCGTCAGTTCGACTGACGCTGCGCCGGCCGCGCGGCCTGGTTCGATCAGTCCAGCTTGAAGCCGATCCGCTTCACATAGGCGCCGAAGTCCGCGCGTTCGGGGCGGGCATACTGCCGCGCCTTGTCTTCCGACCAGCCATAATTGTCGGCTAACCCAAACTCCCTCACATAGCGTTGCGCTGCGTAAGGCTGGGCTGCCGCGCGGCGCCGGTCGTAGGTCTCGATAGCGGCATCGAGGCCGTCTTCCCGGTACGCGTTGCGATGGACGGTGACGGATAGCGGAAGCCGCATGCTGAGCGGCGGCGTTTCCGCCGGATATCGGACCGCGAGGCCAGCGACCGGAAAAACATGATCGGGAAGCTGCAGCATACGCGACAGCGTCTCCGAATGATTGCGTACCGCGCTGACCGGACAGGCGCCGAGCCCCTCGGCCTCGGCGGCAATGACGAACGCGGCGAGGGCGATTCCCGCATCGACGGCGGCGTTGAAGAAGGCGTCGAGGTGATCGTTGGCGAATGGCCTGTCGCGCAACGCATGGATCCGGCGCTGTCGCCGATTATTGCCGCAGAAGATGAGAAGGTTCGGGATATCCGCAAGCCATTTCTGACCGAGCGGACCGTCGGTCAGGAGGGCTGCGATCTCGGATTTCAGGGACGGCGCATCGATGATGATGATATCGCGCTGTTGAAGGTCGCTTTTTGTCGGGGCGCATAGCGCCAGCGCACACAGCCGTCGCAGGGTCGAGTAAGGAACAGTATCGGGGCGGAATTTTCGGGCCGAGCCGCGCATCGCCATCTGACGATGAACGGGCGGTGCGTCGGCGCCAAACTCGATATCGGCGGCCTCAGGACCGAAGCGATCGGAAAGCGGTGTTCTCGAATTGGACATCTCGGCGGTCTCCAATAACGCTGCGGGCTGGCGCAGGACAAGCGAAGCCGCGATCATAAATTATTCGGTTGCCTTTTGTCTTGCTTGGGAGCCGAATGTTGCAAAAGACCATGCTGCTCCCGGGAGGAAGACCTCGATGGATATGAAACTGTCGCCCGAGCAATTGAAGCTGCGCAGCGCCGCGCGTGAACTAGCCGAAGCCGAGTTTGCGCCGAAGGCGGCTGAGATCGATCGCACCGAGGCCTATCCTTTCGACAACGTAGCGGCGCTGAAGGCGGCCGGCTTCATGGGCTATACGATTCCGAAATCCCATGGCGGCCGGGGCGGCAGCTATTTCGAAGCTGCGCTGATTATCGAAGAGATGGCGCGGGTCTGCAGCGCGACGGGGCGCATCACCGTCGAAGCCAACATGGGCGCCATTTCGGCCGTGATGCAATACGGCACCGAACAGCAGAAGCGGCTCGCGGCCGATCTCGTCCTTTCGGGCGACAAGCCGGCGATCTGCATTACCGAGCCGGAAGCCGGATCGGCGGCGACCGAGATGACGACGCGCGCGGACAAGCACGGCAACACCTACGTTATCAGGGGCAAGAAGCACTGGATCACGGGCGGCGGGGTCTCCCGGCTGCATCTGATCTTCGCGCGGGTATTCGACGAGCGGGGCGAAGAGCAGGGGATCGGCGGCTTTCTTGCGCTCAGGGGGACGCCAGGCCTGATCATCGGCAAGCGCGAACCGGCGATGGGCCTCCGCGGCATTCCCGAAACCGAGATCACCTTCGAGAATCTGGAGGTCCGGGACGACATGCTGGTGCTGCCGCCGCGCGGTCTCCGGCGCGGCTTCGCGGATCTGATCGACGCCTATAACAGCCAGCGGGTGGGCGCCGGAACGGTCGCGCTCGGGCTGGCAGAGGGGGCCTATGAAAAGGCGGTGGCGTTCGTGAAGGAGCGAAAGCAGTTCGGACGGCCGATCGCGGAATTCCAGGGCTTGCAATGGATGCTGGCCGACATGGCGATCGCGCTCAATGCCGCGAGGCTGTCGCTTCACCAGGCGGCGCTCAGCGCCGATCCGTTTCCCGACCCGCTGCTCGCCGCGCAGGCGAAAATCATCGCCTCGGAGACGGCCAACAATGTCACCAACCAGGCGCTGCAACTGTTCGGCGCCAGGGGATATTCCCGCGACTATCCGCTCGAGCGCATGGTCCGGGACGCCCGCATGTTCACGATCGCCGGCGGCACCGCGCAGGTGCTGAGGACGCTGGTGGCGTCCCGGATCCTCGGTACAAAGCTTCCGCAAACCCGCGACGGATATCTGGAGCCGGTCCGGACTTCCTCGCTTGCAGCGAAGTGAACCTGATCACACCGCGCGGCTATGGTTGCCGCAGAATGGGCAAGATGGGCATCGAAGGCCGATGCGACGCTGCGAACCAGGAACGCCCGCGCCGTCGCGGGGACAGCCGGTCGTCGATCATCATCACCGCTCCGTCGGCGATCAGGCTCTCGATCCGCGGCCGATCGACGATCGCCGACCGGTGGTCGCGGCCATGGAGTTGCGATATCAGCGGTAGGTCGACGGCAAGATCGCACATGATTCGTTCGATGATATCGGCGCGAAAGCGATCTTCAGCCGTGAACCTGTATCCCTTGGCGGTGGCGAGCCTGCCTTCGGCAACGCGGATGAGATAGTCGCGCGTCGGAACGACGTTCTGGATGAAGCCTTGCGGCATGCGCCCGATGGCGCTGGCACCGAGCCCGATCAGCGTATCGGCGGTATCGTCGGTATAGCCCTGGAAGTTGCGCCTCAGCCGGCCGTCCTGGCGCGCGATGGCCAGGTTGTCGTCCGGAAGCGCGAAGTGATCGAGCCCGATGCGGACATAGCCTGCGTCCATCAGGGCCTCCGCAATCGTCTCGGACTGGAGGTGACGCTCGATGTTGTCGGGCAGGATATCCTCGGCGATCTTGCGCTAGTGCTCTTGAATGAGGGAATGTGGGCGTAACCGAACACCGAAAAGCGGTCCGGGCGAAGCTCGATACATTTGGCGACGGTGTCGAGACACGAGTCCACCGTTTGCAGCGGCAGCCCATAGAGCAGGTCGAAGTTGATCCCCTTGACGCTCGCCCGGCGCAGGCGCTCGACTGAGGCTGCGGTCTGCTCGAAGCTCTGCATGCGATCGATGGCGCGCTGCACGGCGGGATCGAAGCTCTGCACGCCAAGGCTGGCGCGATTGACGCCGCAATAGCCGAGCGCGTCGGTCATCGCTTCGGTCAACGTGCGCGGATCGATCTCGACGGCTAGTTCGGCATCGGGCAGGACGAAGAACTGATATCGCAGCGCGCCGACGAGGTCAGCGAACGTCTCGGGCGACATGATCGTCGGCGTGCCGCCGCCAAAATGCACGTGCGAGATCGGCAGTCTCTGGCCCGATCGTCTCGGCGACGAGCTGCGCCTCGGTGCGCAGGCCGGCCTCATAGGTCGCGATTGGCTCGTCGCGCTTGGTGACGGAGGTGTGGCAGCCGCAGTACCAGCACATGGATCGGCAAAATGGCACGTGCAGATAGATCGAGACCGGTTGCTGGACCGATATCGATTTCAGCCAGCCCCTGTAGTCTTGCTCGCCGATCGCCGGCGAGAAATGCGGGGCCGTGGGATAGCTGGTGTAGCGCGGCAGCCTGTCCTGCCCGTAGGATTGCGCCAAGTCCGATCGCATCTGCTCTTCTCCTTCCGCCTTTGGATCGATTACCCGACTTGGAATGGAGGGGCTTTGTCGCTTGGCGCCGCTGCGCCGCCGGCAGGCCGGCTGTGGCGGGCCGCGACCGGCGCCGGCGAACTGCCGACGAAGGCGCCGCCCGGATATCGGCCGATGCTGCCTTGTCCCTTGTGGGCGGACTGCTGGATACGCGAGACGGCTCCTGCCGGGGCTGACGATGATGACGCGCCTGTGCCTGGCGATGAGGCGGATTAGCCTGACACCCGCAAGCGCCGCGCCGTCCGCGAGGCCGATGATGGCAGCAAGCGCGATCCCTTGATCCTGAACCGCTTCGAAAAAATCCTCGCGATGGCGGAGATGGTGAACGTCGACCGCCCCTCCGATGACAGCGAGGATGAGGATGCCCGCAAGGCCGCCGACGACCTCGACGAGCTCGCGATCAGCCGTCGCAGCGGCAAGCCCGCCACGAAACTGAAGTTCGATCTGGACCTGCCGACGCAAGCCATCGATGCTGCGCGACTCGACAGTGGCCGGCTCTACCCGGAGTGGGATTATCGCCGAGGCGTCTATCTGGCGGACCATTGCCGGGTGCTGACGGGCAAGGTGCCAGAGGTCGGCGAGAGCTGGACGCCGGATGCAAATATTCTCCGGCATGTCCGCCATGTACGGCGGCGCTTCGAGGCGCTGCGGCCGCAGCACGAGGTGATGCGCGGCCAGGCCGACGGTTTCGACCTGGATATCGATGCGCTCGTCCGCGCGCGGTGCGATCTGCGGGCGGGCAGCGCATCGCTCGATCGCGTCCATCTGGCGATGCGCCCGCGGCGGCACGATCTGGCGGCGACGCTGCTTGTCGACGTCTCGCTTTCCACCGATGCGTGGGTCGATGGCCAACGCGTGCTCGACGTGGAGAAGGGAGCGCTGCTCGTCCTGGCGCACGGGCTTTCCGCCTGCGGCGACCATCACAGCATCCTGACCTTCACGTCGCGGCGGCGTTCCTGGGTCGCGTCGAGACCGTCAAGTCGTTCCAGGAGCCGATGGGAGGTGCCGTCGAGCGGCGGATCGGCGCGCTCAAGCCCGGCTACTACACCCGCATCGGCCCCGCGGTGCGCCATGCCGCGGCCGAACTAGCCGGCCAGCCGCAGCGCAAGAAGCTGTTATTGGTGCTGACCGACGGCAAGCCCAACGATGTCCATCACTATGAAGGCCGCTTTGCAGTCGAAGATACCCGCAAGGCGGTGCGGGAGGCGCGGCGGCAGGGCATTGCGGTATTTGGCGTTACGGTCGACGCCGGCGCGCAATCCTATTTTCCCGCGCTGTTCGGGCGCGGCGGCTACGCCATCGTCGGCAACATCCGCCGCCTGCCGGCCGCGCTGCCGGCGATCTACCGGCAATTGGCCCGTTGAAGTGGGAGAGTTTTTGCATTCCGACGTTCCGCCCGCGCCACGTGAGCCAGCCGGAAAGGTATGACAGCCGGGTTGGGCGAAAAGAAATTCAGTGTCAATTTAAATAATCGTCGTAAATTAGGTCAAATGCTCGCAAGCAAAATATAATAAAAAGCAATTCGTCAGGCCGCTGTTCGGATAATAGGCCGCTGCGTCAGGAGAAAATTGCCGCCCGGCTTGATTCTGCTTACTGCAGTCTGCCGATGCGAGAACAGCCACACTTCACCGCAATCTTGATATCATGTAGCCGCTAAATCAGTTTCTCATCCATTGATGGCCATCACGATCTTTCAAATGAGCGGAAGGTGATCGCGCGCGACTTCACTCGAGTCTGGCGCGCCGATCTCGCGAGGCTTGATGCGGAGACAACGCTGGCTGTTGTTCGGCGGCATATCGTTCTCCAGCGCAGAGCCGGAACGAGGTAAACAAGCACGCCTTAAAAGCAGAGCTGAACTCCTATCGAATTCGCCTAGTTGTCTGATTGGTAACCTTCACGCGAAAGCTTAATGCCAAGTTCGCCTGCGGCGTATTTCGGCGCCGGCAAGCTTGCTATATAAAAGATGCGAGGCAATACCAACCAGATTGCAGCTATTTCCTTTCATGTTTGCGCACGAGATACAGCGATGAAGACGCCGAAGAGCATCGCCGAACAGTTTGAGGAACTGAAGAGGCTTCGTATCTACGTCGGTCGAGCTGAGATGGCAGCGGCGCGAAAGAATGAGAAAATTGCTAGGCGGGAAAATGACTTTTCGAGATCAAAGAAGCAGAGGACAGCCCGCGGAGATTTGAAGGACATCGGGACCTAGATGGCACGCCAAGGTAGGAGCATCTGATCTAGGGCCTTGCCAGCTTATGGAATAGCGAAACTGTAGCCAGCAGTTCGTCCCCGCCCCACGCCTGTGCAAATAAAAGCCGATTGCGATCGATAATATCTGGCGGAATGCATTGGCCCGCTGTTCAGGGTTCACTTAAATAAAAGACATCGTTCATCGTTAAACAAGAATAGACAGCGGCAACGCGGCTGCGCAATTTAGGCTCCATCGCGCTGCACGTCGATCGCAGATGGGAAGCCGATCGATCACCGCGTCGAGATTCGATCGGAAGCAAGGCAGGTGCGAACATGCCCTCGCGGTGCACGCCGTTGATCTATGAGTACGGAAGCGTACGCAACTCGGTCGCCGAACCGAATTTGGGCTACCCCTAAATACCACCAGCGGTAATCACCGTCCAAAGTCAGAATAAGCTACCGGCTGCCCGAGCCCGGACTCCGGGTTGAGTCCCGGTTCATACATAATATGTTATATTATACCACGAATCGAATGATGTTGAGGCCCATGGACAAATTGGAACTCGAGGCGATGCCTCTTGACGATCTGTGGGCTCTTCACGAGGAGCTCACCGCTCTCCTGTCGAAGCGAATCATTGCGGAAAAGCGCCAGCTTGAAGACAGGCTCACCCAACTCAAGAGGGGAGCGATTGCGAAAGCATCGGCGGCTGTCGAAGTGAAATCTGCTAAAGCAGGTCGCAAGCGCCATTATCCGAAGGTTTTGCCGAAATATCGGAATCCAGCAGTGCCGTCAGAAACGTGGTCTGGCCGAGGTAAACAGCCCCGATGGCTGGTTTCCGCTTTGAAAGCCGGCGGCAGGATTGAGGACTTCAGGATCTCCAGTGCGCAGCAAGGCAAGGTAAGAGGGAAGCGTTGATCGGAGCTCAAGACAGACTGCCCACGGTTGTTCAGAGCACACCGAAGCGCGGACCTTCCGTTCTTGATTGGGCGCCTTCGAAGGCTGGGGAGGCCTACAACCGTCAGCTTGTCCCTGAACACGAAGGCAAGGTGGGTTGTTGACGGCTTGAGCCTAGGTGCGCTTCGAAGGTTGACGCACGAGTTCGCGGCTGGTCAGGCCGATCATGTATCCCCCCTGCAGGGCGACCGCCGATCCAAGAATGGCCAACAGCATCCCGGGAACGGTTTGGCCTTGCGACGCAGCAACGGCAGCAGCGGCTACGACTGTTGCCAGGGTGAGGGGCACCAGGAGGAGGACCTTGCAGTAAACGCCTGTGAAAGCTCCAACCAGACAGGCAGTGACTAGCAGTTCCATTTGCGCTCCCCGTGATTTAAAGGCGGCGCTCACGACTGTTGCAATGCGGCGCGGCTGGATTTAATCAGAGGATCATTAATGAGCCGTTAGGGCTTGATAGGTTCCGGGTCTCGTTTGACGGCAAGGGGGCTCTCATCGCCGGTGCTTGGACCTGACAAATGGGCGTCTCCGGGCACGAGGGCAGCAGTTCCAACTTGGGGCAGCGCAGACAGCAGGGGACGATCTGTCGCCTGACCTAGCAAAACGGGCAAGGGGGTCAAAGCATCATGAGATCAGGTCCTGCCTGACGCTCCGTGGACCGCCAAAACAAAACGTCGAAAACAACCACATGCAAAGTAGCCAGCAGCGGCCGGCGTGGCCAGTCGATCGACTGAACCTGATCTCATCAGGCTCTAGCTTGTCGTCCGCGCAGCCGATCCGCTTGACGTCCCTGCCAAGTTGAAATCGGGAAACCTTGTGAGAAGTGCGGTTTTCAAGAACTGGTAATGGCCGATACTTTGCGTCAGTTCGCTCAAGCGCCGCTGCCCGTTCGCGATTTCAGCACCGAGAACGTCTTGATTGTGGCTATCCTCAACCTCACGCGTGAGGTATTCGTCCGTGCCATTTCCCAGCGTAATGGCAGCTCGTGCGATTACTTCATCGACGCGTGCGGCTAAGCCGGCCTGCTCGGCCTTGGCTGCCTGGAGCACATCTTCGATCGCGCGAAAGACGGCTTCAGCTCTATGACGATCGACCTCCAGGTCCCGCTCCGGAGATCGGGCCTTGAAGATGTCGACAGCTTGCGGGCGTGGGAAAAATCGGAACATCTGTCGCAGATCCTCATAGTTCTGCGGGATCGACAAATTCTCGCCGATTCGACGCGGGTAATTATAGCGCAAGTGGTTGGTGCGGTTTACCATGGTCTTCAACCAAAGAAACGAGTTATCGGCCGACCGCCTCGCTTTACAAAGCTGCGACGCCGCAGGCGTAAGATTAGCCGCCCTTTCAAGAGGGCTGCATCGATTGCATTGAAGGACGACTAAACGCGCGGCTAGCGGGACGCCGTCGGGCCCAATGCGGCGGACAGGGTTGAGATCGCGATCTTGGCATCCAGTAGTGGGGACCAACTCTGGGAATAGACAGCGCAGTCCAGGCTAACGCGCTCCATATCGCTTGCCTCATCGTGGACTTGCCAGAGACCGGTAATCCCCGGCTTGCACGACAGATAGGCTGCTGCTTGATCGGCGTATTCACTGAGCTGGTCATCGCTGATGGGCTGCGGTCCCACGATGCTCATGTCACCCCGCAGAACGTTGAACAACTGCGGCAATTCATCGATACTGGCTTTCCGAAATAAGGCGCCCAAAGGAGTGATGCGCAGTTCGCCGGATTGTTTTTCGACGGCCAATCCGCGTTCAGTACAATTCACATTTGATGATGTTTGGTTCGGTGCGGAGATCTCGAATTTAAGACAATCGAAGATACGACCGCGAAAACCGACCCGCCGATGGCGGGCGATGACCCCCCCTCCCGAGGCGAGGAAAATCGCAACCGCACAGAACACGAGAAGCGGCAGCATCAGTCCGATCGCGCATACCGCCAGGACGACGTCGGTCAGGCGTTTGATGACGCCTCCGACAGGCACGATCCTCGCGCGACTAACCCCGTCCTCCGAGATTGACTTTGCGATTTCCGACATGAGCGATCGTCCATTTATGCGGTATAGAAAAATTAAACAGCAAATCAGTTTTGATGAAATTATCGAATTACATTTATTCGGCAAGCGATTGTCGTGCGGGGCGACATCCTGTCCACGTTTGGCTGCGGCTGTGCCGGCGTGTTGACTTTAATATCGACGCTCCCTGCAACGACGTCGTTCAACTGCTTCCGCAAGCCATGATCGTGGCATTGTCATCGCGCAGAAACGATGTGCCTGCTGGCAGATTGAACTGCATCGGCGCGTCGAACGGGCAGTGTTGATATAAAAATCAACAAGCCCGCGCCGTTTTTCGGAAGGAGTTAATTGTTGTCCCGGTCACTCGGAAGTGAGTTGGTTCTTATTCCGGTCACGGTAGCCGTTTATCTTGCCGACGATGGTGCGAGGTTTTTCCGCAGGAAAAGCGGCGTTCTCTGAACCGGACACGTACTTGGGTTTACCAATCATTAGAAGCCAGCAATCCGTTTGAACCGAGTGGATCAGATGCAGCAGGTCAATTCCAAGAGAGCCGGAGATGCCGGGATCGATTGTCTCGCCGAGCAATATGCTGAGATTCTGCGTCTGAGGAGGCAGGTTCGGCGGGCGGAATTGGCTGCGAAGCAGCGTGTTCGGTCGGCGGATCGTTCAGAAGCACGCTAGCTTCGACTGACCGAACACGAATGCGTTTGCATACTTGAGCTCACCTCGGGGCGGGTGTGCTGCGATGGCGCGCACGCAGCAAAGCCGAAGGCCGAGCAGCGCTCGGGGTAATCGCTGTCCGCTCGCCGACTTCTTCATGACCTAGGTAAGTCAAAAATCTGGCGGCGGCCAACAACGCCCTCGGCTGCCGGCGTTGGCAGACCTGTTGATGTTGGCGGAATTGTGCACCGGGTGGTGCTGACGGCTGGTCCGAAGCGACATCTCCAGATCCCAAGCCAGAAGCCCGTCCGAATGTATTCTTGAAGTGAAGGCCGGCGGCGTTCCATGCTTCCCGCCAGTTTGAGTGTGAAATGGCGACCCAATCATGATATGAAAGGCCGTGCAGCGAGGTGAGGCGTGGGATCGAATGACTTCGCGAGCGTTTCTTGGTGCTCGGGTTGGGGCCGAACGTCGCGAAGAGGAAGGGAGCGTGTGGATGAATACAGGGCAATTGGCTGTCTGCGTGCTCGCCGTGCTGGGAGCCTGGTCCCAATTGGATTCGGCTGATGCCCGCGAGCGAAGGCGAGGTTCGGAAGCGCGCGTCGAGCAGGCCCATGGCAACCTGCCGCCGGGCGCAAATATAGACGGCGGAAGCAAGGCGCTGAAGGGTGCGCCGGAGGGCGGAGCTGGCTCCGCCGCGGTAAAGACAGGTCCTACCGCACCGGTCACCTGCAATCAGCAAAACGCATCGTCGCCGGCCTGTTACAGTGCGACCCAGCAAGCGCGGCCTGTTGCGCGATAAGCTTGCCGCGCGTCAGTTCTTGGTGACGATCACCGGCTCGGCCGCCGGAACGGCTGCGGCCACACTGACGGGCGGCGGCACGGCCTTCTGGTGGAGATCGAGCTGCCGCATGAACGCGGCGCCGGCCGCGGGGTCCCTGAACTCCCAGAGGTTGTTCTTCACGCCTTCGAAGATGAGGGAGTAAACGGCGAGTTGAACGCCTTCGCGGACGGCAAGCGTGGCGGGGGAGTTCTTCGTAACGCCAACATCCGCCTGCAGCAGTGCGTCGACCGCGGCGAATTGGAAGGCGTGGCCGCCGACGTTCACGGAATAGATGATCTTCGTGGTCGTGACCGAGGCCAGCACGCGCCCGGTCTGCACGCTGACGGCTCTCAGCGCGACTGTGACGATATCCTGGCGATAGGAGACGTTGCCGCCGATGCCGAGATAATTCGCTCCGATGCCGCCGGTGGTCTCGTTGGTGTCGAAACCGATCACACCGCCGTCGAGCAGCACGCCGGCAAATCGCAACGGGGGCAGGCTCTGGGCGTTCTTGCCCATCAGTGCGGTCCGCGTGTTCTGGATGATCTGCCGCTCCTGCAGCAGCGACTGCAGGTCGGCGCGCTCCGCGACATCGAACCAGGCGCCGCCACCGGCCTTGACCAGAACGTCGGTCAGGATGGAGCTGCCGCCCTGGGTCACCGCGCGGGAGAACTCGGCGAAATTGTCGTTCGATTTGTTCTGGCCGGTCAGGTCAGGGAAATTGTAGACGGCGACATCAAGCTTCTGTCTGGGCGGCGGGAGCGTATCCAGGACCAGGCCGGTCTTGGTGGCCGGCACAAGCGTTGCGGGCGGGGTCACCAGATCCTTGGCCGTGCCGGTAAGGGCACAGCCACCCGCCGCCAAGGCGAGGAGCGACACCGAAACCAACCTGAGACCGAAACAATTCAAAGTAACCCCCTGCGCAAAATAAAGCGCGCTCCAATCAGGAACGGCTCAGCTGAGGACATTTCCGCGAGCGGACGAAGCAAATAGCGAAAGGAAGACCGAAGGACGGACTTTACGGACTCGCCGGAATGGTCGTCTGACCATTGCCGCCGATGATAATGATGGGCTGCCCGCCGCCGTTGCCGATTCCGCTCAGAGCATTGGTGAGCCCTGAAAGATCCGGACTCTGCTGGCCGGACTTGGTGCCGTTGCCCTGAGCCTGGGCGGTAGAGAGCAGGAAGTTGCCATTCAACGGGTTGCCGCCAAACGTGGGGCTCACAGGGCGATAAACCTGCTCCGTTGCGGAGGCGGAGCCTGAAAGGAAAATGCCCACGACCAGACCGGCTAAAGGAATTGTTAACCTAATCATGGTAAATCTCCACCCTGAAATGACTTGATCATAATGCTGCCTCATAAGTTACCAAACACGTGAATTTACGGCTATTGCAGGCTGGCAACACTGCGATGTTATATTAGCCATATAAATAATCCCTGAAGCTTCCACGATCGTTATCGCTTGATCAGCAGCGCGCCATTGGGCAGCCGCGCGATTAATACGTTGATCGGTGCCGACCCGTTCGGCTGGATCACGCCGACCGACAGTCCCTGCGTGTTGATCAGGCCGACATTCGAGGTCAGGTTATTGCCGGCCTGCAGGACGCCAACGCTGTTGGCGTAGCCCTTGATGATACCGACATTGGAAATGTTGCCGGAGCCGAGCTGCGCCGTGAACACCTTGTTGTAGGCGCCGATCTCGAGCGTGCTGGCGTAGTTGCCGCCGCCGGTGGCGGCTGCGGCCAGTTCTGGCGCGACCCGCGGGGCGCCGGCCTTCGGTGGACCGAAGGAGGGCGCCCCGCCGGTCAACGCCGCCGACGGCGCAATGGGATTGGCGACGCTTTGGGCCAGTGCAGCGGAGCCGGGCAGGATCGAAATGGCTAGGCAGGCGGCAATTTGTTTTAGGGCGAGACGCATGAAACGCTCCCGAATTCCTTGGTGTCCAGGCTCAGCCGCGCCCGGTAGTGGCCGCGGGCTGACCCGTCCAGAACGACGGTCGTCAGTATGGCGTCCCGACCGGCCTCCAGCGTGAACGCCCCGCTCTGGACGTTCTGGCTGGTGCCGCTCGGACTTTGCTTGAGGACATCGAGGCGATAGGTCCCGGTCGCGGTTTCAGGACCGTTCGCCACCGCCTCGAGGCGGAGCATGTCGTTCTGCGATGTCACCCGGATCTGGCAGCCAACGGTCATTTTCGGCTCCGCAGCGGACGAAGATTGCGCCCACGTACAGTTGGGAGAAAAACCAACGGCAATCACAAACCACGTGACGAAAGTCGCGCGCAGGCCCGACATGCCCGTCATTCCCTGAAGGATGAGGGCGGCGGGTGATGAAATCCCGCCGCCTCTCTGTGGGCTTACTTCTGGACGGTGATCGCCGTGTTGTGCGAACCGAACTGCGCCGTCACAGAGGTGTTCGACACAGCCGCGCTCGCGGTCTGGGTCGTGACAGCGCTGTTGTATGCACCGACCTGAACCGTCGCCTGCAGGTTTGCGCCGATCATCGGCTGGGGGCCGGTGTCCTGACCAACAATCGCAGTGTTCTTGTAACCGACCTGGGCGATCAGCGATCCGTTTGCAGCAGCGGCGAGTGGATTCGCAATCGACTGGGTGGTGATGGCAGTGTTCTTGGCGCCAGCCTGCGTCGTCAACGACGCGTTCTGCTTTGGAGCCAGGCTTAAGCCGTTCGTCGACTGAGACGTAATAGCGCTGTTGTCATAACCTGCCTGAATCGTACCCTGCAGGTTGCTGCCGTTGGTCTGTGTCACAAGCGCTTTGTTCGCGACGCCGAATTGAGCAACGACCGAGTTGTTCGAGCCCGGAATAAGGCTTACGCCCGACTGGCTAGTCACGGACCAGTTGTCTTTACCGGCCTGAAGCGTGAAGGCGTTGTTCTCCGTACCCGTACCAGCGACGAGGAAACCACCCACGCCGGTCGAGTTCTGCGTGGTCACCGAGGTGTTGCCCTTGCCGAGTTGCATCGTGACAGCCGAGTTGTCGCTGCCATAGCCGCTCGGAAGACCGGCGGAACCATCGGTCTTCTGGATGGTCAGAGCATTGTTGCCGTTGCCACCCTGCAAGGTGAACGAGCCGTTGTTCGAACCGAAATCGGTGGCGGTCTGGCTGGTGGTCGCGCCATTGTTCTTGCCGAACTGCAAGGTACCCTGCGCGTTGTTTCCACCGGTCTGTCCAACGACAGCGGCATTGTTCCACCCGAACTGGCCAACGAACGAATCGTTGGAGGCCGCGTTCGCGTTCTTGCCCGGGCGTGTGCCATCCTGAGTTACGATCGCGAAATTTTTTCCGCCGACCTGGATCGCCGTCGAGTTATTTTCAACACCGCTACGCGCGGGGCTCGAGTTGCCACCGGTACCGGTGCCGGCCGAGGTCTGCCCGATGATCGCGGTGTTGCCATAGCCAACCTGCAGCAGGCCCGAATCGTTGTTGCCGCCCGTGCCAGCGTTGTTCGCGTTGCTGGTCGAAGAAGACGTCTGAGTGACCAGCGCGCCATTATTCACGCCGAACTGGGCAATGCCCGAGTCATTGGTGCCGGCCTTTTTGCTGGTATTCTGGGTGGTGATCGCACCGTTGCCGACGCCGACCTGCAAAGTACCCTGGGTGTTGTTGCCGTTCGTCTGGCTGACAATCGCGGTGTTATGCGCACCGAACTGGCCGACACCCGACTGGTTCAGGTTCGATCCGCTCGAAGCTCCGACCTGCGTGGTGACCGCATTGTTCTTCTTGCCGGCCTGAATGGTGGCCTGCTTATTGTTGCCGTTGGTCTGTCCAACAACGGCCCCGTTGCTGGCGCCGATCTGGCCGATAAAAGATTCGTTGCTCGCCGCAGACGCGAGCGACGTCGTCGCCATCAAAAATGCAATGATTGTTAAATTTCGCATTTGGAAATCCCTGTTTCCCCATTGGTGGTACAGCGACCATCGCTGCCCTCCTGGGCGGGATTTAACCCTTTCTTAAGGATGGCTCGCAAGGGGCACGGTGAATTTTACCCTAATCTTCGTGGTTTAAATTTCGAGACAGCTTCGTTCGGTCATTCGAACTTTCATCTAACTACCAGCGGATACTTAGAAATTCAGATTTGTTGACTTAAATGTCGACAACAGGTGCCGACCGCTCGAGGGCGCATTTTGTTGATATTAATGTCGACAATTATCTCTAGGCCCGGTTCGGGTGCGACTGCCGGATCCACGCATCGATTCTTGCGAGGGATTTCCGATGCGATTCGCGGCCCGTCTGCGGGCGGGCGCCACGCGCATTCGGGCATCCGCTCAGCGTTCGAACAGGCGACGCGCCAACGGATTCACTAAGAAGCAAATCCCTGCCGCTCCCGCTGGACAGGCTCTCCACGGTGAAATTTGCGGTGCTATTATCGACCTGCTGTTGCGATCCCGCCGAAGTCAGGACGGCTGTCTTCGCTTACGATGAGGAGTGGCGACGAATGTATGATTTCACCTGGCACCAGTCTCATGGCGATTTGACCTCATCCTCCGCCAGGACGGTCGCACCGATTCTCTGCTCGCTGTTCGGCATCGAATCCGTGCTCGATGTCGGCTGCGGTGACGGGCGTTGGTTGGCGTCCTTTCGCGAATGCGGCGTGCCAGTGATCGCCGGCATCGACGGCCCGTGGAGCGATGTGTCGAAGCTCCAGATCGATCCAGCCAACTTCACCGTGAGAGACCTTTCGCAGCCGTTCGATACCCAGCGCAGGTTTTCGCTCGCGCTAAGTCTCGAGGTTGCCGAGCACGTCGAGGCGCCATTCTCGGACGGGTTCGTGCACAATCTGGTCAAGCATAGCGACGTCGTTCTGTTCGGTGCTGCCATTCCGGGGCAGGGCGGATTCCGCCACGTCAATGAACGCTGGCAATCCTATTGGGTCGATCTCTTTGCCGGGAAGGGTTTTGACGCCTTCGACATTTTCAGATCGCAGCTCTGGAATCGGGCCGATATTTCAGTCTGGTACAAGCAGAACATGCTGCTTTACGTGAACCGGAGCCGGAAGGATCTGCTGGCGCGGGTGGCTGGTTACATCGAGGCGAACCGCATCGCGCAGATGCCGTGGGACGTGGTGCATCCCGAGCGCTATGAGGCGATCGCATCCTATTCGCAGATCGCGTTCAGGCCGCTGCTGCGAAAGCTTCCGCGCGCGACGATGCACAAGGTCGTCGACGTCGTGCTGCGCCGGACCTGATACCCGGCATGACCGTGCCTTCGGATGGCGTGCAGCAAGCGCAGCGCCTGCGGTCTTTCAGTAGCGGTGGCTGCTTGGCCAGTTAGTTACCCGCGAGGGAGGGCTCGCTTGCTCCAACAGGCTGTATCCTGCTAGCATCAGGTCGAAAGAAATCTTGACGTTGCCCCACGATTCCGCGCGATGCAGGCGACGTTCGGATTAATGTTCCATGTCGTAACTCAGCTTTGGATATTGCGAAACATATGACCCCGGGCCGGTTGTAGACTTCAGATGTCAACGATCGAAGATCTCGTCGCTTCGGGTGCCATTTCAAGGATAGAAGTGGAGTTGGACGGCCGGGAGCAGGCGCAGCGTCTGCTCTATGGAACTCCCGGTTTTGTCGAGTGGCTTCGCAAGCTGGCAAACGGCGAGGAGCCTGAAGGCCGCCTCGGACAGGCGACGGCGGCGGAGCAGATCGATCAACTATTTCATTTGTATTTAAGCGGCGCGCCTCTTATTCATGTGCGTCAATTCAGGTATATTCGTGCCGAAGAAAATGCGGTATGGGAGTTAAAGACACCGGACACCCGTATTTTCGGCTGGTTCATGAAGCGCGATTGCTTCGTTTGCGTGTTTGGTGACTGGGCTGATAAAGTTAAAGATCACGAGCTTTATCGTGGTTATCGGATTGCAATAAGAAGACTCCGCCGGGAGCTGGGCGTAGATAATACTTTATGTGTTCAGGGGGTAGATCCAGGTGACGTCCTTTCAGTTTGACATTGGAAGCAGGGCCCGGAACGCCGGGCGATTTATCGGTCGTGTCAGGAACGAACTATTGAAGGCGCTCTCGGAGCGAAAAAAAGACGGCAAGCTATCGCAGCAGGAGATTGCGAAGAAGCTCGAGGTTCACCGCTCGCTGGTCAACCGGCAGCTCTCCGGGGAAGCCAACCTGACGCTGCGGTCCCTGGCGGATCTTGCTTGGGCCATGGATATGGAAATCTCGTTCGAGCTCAAGAAGCCGGTGGTCGAGGCTGGGCAGAATCAGCCCGTGACCACTTCGACGATCGGCCATGGCCAGATTAAATACATCGATGGCGGCAGCCGGCGCGCATCGTTTTCGCCAACGCTCGCTGTATCTTCGCTTGCGTCGGGCGAGGCAACGAAATCTCTCAGATGAGACGTTACGGCTATTCCATCTTCTGCGACGACATTCGAAGTGAAGCCGGTGGTAAGCTCAGCTTCATCGGCTGTTACAATGCGGTCATGATGACGGCGCAGAAATTCCCGCTGATGCTGTCGAAGTTCTGCATCCATTTCCACGTCTTCTCGCCTGCAACGCAGCCCTACACCTCTGTAACAGCGCGATGCTATGTGCCGGGCGAGCCGGAGCCGATCGCCGAGGAGCCGATCGAGGTGCCGGGACTGCTGGACCAGCAGAAGCTGCTGGATGGTCTGCCGAAAAATATCGCCGTTCCGCCCTATATCGTCGTGGCGTCGAGCCTGGTGTTCTCGCCGCTCGAGATCCGCGAGCCAGGCCTGATTCACATCCGCGTAGTGATCAACGGTGGGCCTGACGAACTGCATCTGGGCTCGCTGCAGGTGATGTCTACACAGGCGTAGCGAGCGCGACTCAGTCGGCTTGTCCCGGCTATGGCGACAACCAGTGGTCGGAAATACTGTAGAATCCGGTTGAGGATGAAGCCCGACCGAAGGTGAGGCGACCGCGCAAAACGATTCATCTTCGTGGAATCAGCGCCGCTGAGTCACGATGGCCTGGTTTCCCGACCCCTGCTGGACGACCGCGGAGAGATTGTTTCCTCCCGTCTGCGCGACCATTGCGAAGTTGTTCGTCCCGACCTGCGTGACACTGGAAACATTGGCGTTAGGCGGCAGCGCGTTCGAGGTCGCGGCGGCAAGCGCGTTTACTTTGATCGGTGCGGCGACCTTCGCGGCCGAGATGACGTCTGTCGGCCACTTGAAGCCGCTGGCGAGCTGCCTGTTGCCCCCGATCTGTGGAACGAAAACCTCGCCTGCCAGGCTCGGCGTATTGGCTGCAGCCAGAACGGCCGCCAGAATGAGGATGTGTGTACGCATTCTACGCCCCCTTTGGAATGCGTCGTTTTAGCGGATTTTCCTTAATGACCCGTGATTCCCGTTCAGTTGGAATCAGGAGTTGCGCAGCCGCTTTTCGTTAACGTCAGCAGCACGCGTTTCCCCGATCCCGGAACAGCCCTGGATATCGTGTCGCCCAGGCCGCGGAATGTCATCTGTTCCACTGCAGAAGCCTTTCTCCAGCAGGCTGCTGCGGCCGATCTTTCGACCAACGTCGCAAGCGCCGGGGAGGGCGGGGGGACTGGCGCATGCGGGAGGCTGGCGATATCTTGGCCTCCTTTGTCGTCATATCCCGCTCGGTTTTTTTAAGTGGCCGAGCAACGGATCAAAGGTTTTTGCGTTATGCGCGAATTGCTGGCCAAGATCATTTTTATCGTATCGACCGCAGTCTTGTGTCACACGGCGCCGCTTCGTGCGCAGGACAACAGGCCGGCTGAGCCCAATGCCGTTTTCATTCCGCAGGCGCATCCGAACCAGGCCAAGAAGGCGGCGCCTGCGCGCAAGGTTGCGCCGCGACCTGCAAACCAGGGCCAGGTTCAAATGAGCAATGCCCCCGGTGCGCGCGTTGGCGCATTGCCGAACGGTGCTTCCCAGCTCAGCGAAACATATGGCGACTGGACGTTGAACTGCAGCACGGGAACGAGGGCCTGCACGCTGAGCCAGGCGCTGGTTAACAAGGAGGGCCAGAGGGCGTTCTTAATCGAGCTTCGTGTCGCCAAAGACGGTGCCAGCGAGGGAACGATCCTCATGCCGTTCGGGCTCAAGCTGGAGGCCGGCGTTCTGCTCAAGCTGGATGACCAGGATCTCGGAGAGGGGCTGCGCTTCTCGACCTGCGTGGCGCAGGGCTGCATGCTTCCGATTAACTTCCCGGTCGCCGGCATGAATGCAATCCGGAACGGCAAGGCGCTTGCGGTGGGCGCGCTAAACATGAGCGACGGCCAACTGGTTACGTTTACTATCTCTCTTAATGGTTTCGCGGTGGCGGTCGACCGGGCCGTCCAATTGGCGAAAGGATAATCCGCCAGAACCGGAAAACAGAAGGGCCCCCGGGCGCGTAACTACAGTTAATCGTTCACAATTAATTCCGCGAGTATTTGACGCAGTCACCCGGTAATGGTGCATTCGGCCTGGAAAAGGCGTCCAGGAGCTGGGTTTATGAAGGCCGAAGTAGAGCGGGTGTCGAGCCCGTCGCACCCGCTCGAAGGGATACAGGCTCTCCGCGCAATCGCCGCACTCCTTGTCGTGCTGCACCACGCGCTCGAAGAATCGATGGCAGCGGCCGTGCCATTCAGCCCGGACTGGTTCACAACCTTTGGCGCTGCGGGAGTCGATATCTTTTTCGTCATCAGCGGCTTCATCATGCTGTATGTGAGCTTTCCCGAAGGTCGTGCTGCCACATCGCCGGTATCCTTCCTGATCAAGCGAATTACGCGAATATACCCGTTTTACTGGTTCTGTATTGCTCTGGTTCTCGTACTTTGGAGCGCCGGCTTCTACCGTTCATTGCAGGTCGACGCCGATACCCTGATCCGCTCGATTCTGCTTTTTCCGAACGAGCGTCTGATCATCGGTGTGGCGTGGACCCTCGTGTACGAAATGTATTTCTACCTTGTGTTCGCCGCCACACTGATCTTTCGCAAGCCACTCATTTCATTGCTTGGCACCAGCGCCACGATCCTCATCCTCTCGGGTATCGGCCAATTTGCGCCGGATCCTGCAGTGCGTGCCTTCCTGACCAATCCGATTGCTCTTGAATTCTGTTACGGGCTGATCCTCGCCTATGTTTATCAACGGTGGTCGGGAGTGTATTCGGCGGGGCGTCTGCTTTGGATCCCCGGCTTCGCAATGCTGATGTTATCGGCCTGGCTGGTGCCTCACGCAGACACCAACGGCTTGCCGGGTGGCCCGCGGGCTTTTGCGTGGGGTATCCCCGCGGCTCTCATAGCATTGTCGTTTCTTTACACTAAACCCAGTTCGACGCCATTTCGACAGGTCATGGTCCTGTTGGGCGATGCCTCCTACGCCATCTACCTTGCGCATCCTTTTGTAATGGTCGCCTATGCCAAGCTTCTGCGAGGCAGTCTGGCGACGCTGCCGCAACTGCCCTTGATCCCGCTCGTCGTTCTGCTGAGCTTGTGTCTCGGTCTCGTGCTTCATTATTTCGTTGAACGAAGACTTATTCGTAGCTTTCGCCGCCTGTTCGGACTCCGCTCGTTTTCCTTCGGTCCTGAAGGGGCGCGTCCCACTACGCCGTCATGATGTTCGATGTCGCTACGTCATGTCGATTGTACCGATCAGCTCGCCTGCAGGCGGAGGCAACCATTAGCTATAAGCCCGCGCTGCAGAGGGATCGGCAAAGGAATTTTGTAATGCTTCCGAATATCCAGATTCTAAGAGCCGTTGCAGCTTACCTGTTGGTGTTTGTTCACTTGAAGACACTGCTGCCAGAGACGTCGATCGCCACTGCATTGCACGAAAAAGCCTACTGCGGCGTAGATCTGTTTTTCGTGATCAGCGGCTTCATCATGGTGTACACGACGTCGCACAGGAAAATTTCCGGAAGTGAATTTCTATTCAACAGGGTGCTGCGGATCGTCCCGCTGTATTACTTGACTACGTATCTCGTTGTCGTGATCGCGTTTTTCTTTCCCGTCCTTCTCCAGAGCTCTTCTTCCGATTTGTATGCACTGCTGAAATCGCTGGCATTCATCCCGTTCGAGAAGTCACCTGGCCGCATCTATCCGGCCTACTATCTGGGGTGGACGCTCAATTACGAGATGTTCTTCTATCTGATTTTCGCATTAAGCCTCGCCGTACGGTACGAAATGAGGGTCGCCCTGTGCGCGACCGTTATGGCGGCCCTCGTTCTCCTTGGGCCTCTCATCCGCCCCGCAGACGATGTCATTCTGTACTTCTACAGCCAATCGATCATGCTCGATTTTGCCTTGGGTATGATCCTTGGAGCATTTCGCGAGCAAATCTCGGCCGTCATGCGCCACATGTCGTTGCTGCCGTGGCTGGCTCTGTCGCTTGGCCTGGGCCTGCTCGTCGCCCTTTCTTATCTGCCGGTTGCCCCGTCCGCATACGCCCCACCCACAAACACGTTGCTGACATTCGGAATTCCTGCGGCGTTGATCCTCGTCGCGGCGATTGGATTTGAGGATGCCAAGACGCGCGGGCAACCCTGGGAGCTATTGCAGGAGATCGGCAACGCCAGCTATTCGATCTATCTGACGCATTTCTTTGTCATCGGCGTGTTGAGTGCTTTCGCAAGCCGCGCTGATCTTTCGCCAGCACCGCGGACATTGCTCGCATTGATGGCGATCCTGCTAACAGCCATCGTGGGCATAGGGGTCTATCGTTTTTTCGAGCGTCCGGTCATGGCAATTCTGGTTCGCCTGAATATGAGGACAAAACCCGCCCCGAGAACGTGAATTGGAGGATGATGTCAACTCCGCACCACGGGATCTGAGATGGGCCTCCTCCGCAAACAACGGCGCAGTTCGCAGCGCCCGATCGGGGCAATTTGTCGCTCATCCGCTCCACCGCTCCGATTTTGGGTATTTCCTTTTCCGCAAACCGGCCATACATCTTCTATGCTGGAAACTGCCCATGGGGGACGGTGGGGTTTCGCGGTCTTGAAATGGGGCTTTGGGGCGACTCCTTCCTCATCTGGAAGGAATTCAAACGCGTTTTACGGTCCTGATCGAGGTGCGAGCTTGGTGCCATCTGCGTAAATGCGCCAGCTGACGGTTGGCGCCCTTCGCGATGCGCGGCCGGCGAAAACGTTGCGGGGATCGGAGCGAGAACCAGGAGCCGAGGAAGGCACGTTGGCGGAGCGTCTCAGCTTGGGAAGCATAGGGGCTAGGGGATGAGTATCGTCATAACGGGCGTGGAGAGCGAGACAGGACCTGGACCGGCGGGACTGTCTCATTTCCGGCAATTGGCGGACCTCTCAGATGCCGCCCGACGCGGGCGTTGAGCCGCGATGGATCCCACTAAAGTACGCATGAGGTACCTGGTCGGCATTCTCATGGCCGCAGTGCTGACCGCGGGCATTCTCCGTCATTCCTTACACGTCCATGCAGGCTTCACGCGGGTCGAAATTGCGATACTGGCGTTAGCTGCCCTGACTGCCGTATTGTTGGCAGTAGGTCTGGTTCGGCAAAGACGCCGCGATTGATTGCACGCGGCGAGAGGATGTTCATCAACCCCGTGATCAGACAGTGAACCGCCTCAGATGATGTTTCGCCACTCGGTCATTTCATACAGAATGTATCGGTCGGCGATCTGCTTCGCGCTGGGCATGGTGCTCGCCGGATCGCCTCACGACTTGCTCGCAGCCCCCGAAAAGGCCGTTCCGACCAGTCAGTTTCTGAACAGCATTGGGGTCGTCAGCACATTTCCTGATCGAGGCCAGCCTCTCGATAAGACCATCGAGATGATCCGCTACTGCGGCTTTCGATGGGTGAGGGCGGGCATTGAAGGTTTGAGCGACGAAGGACCGACAACGATCCGGACGTTTCTGGATTTGCACCGCGAAACCGGCGTCCTGCTGAGCTGGGGTCTCGTCAGCGGCGGAGCCGATCTGAACAGACTGGTAAAGACCGGCAGGATACTGGCTGAAGCCGGCGCTCTGCTCGCGCTCGAAGGTAACAACGAGCCGAACACCTGGGGCGTCACATACCAGGGTGAGAAGGGCGGAGGCAGTTCACCGTCGTGGATGGCTGTGGCAAGGCTTCAGCGCGATCTGTACCAGGCCGTCAAAAGCGACGCGGGTCTGGCGAAGTATCCGGTCTGGTCGGTCTCCGAACCTGGCGCGGAGCGCGACAATGTCGGTCTTCAGTTCCTTGAAATTCCACCGGGCGCCGCGACCCTGATGCCGGAGGGAACGAAGTACGCCGACTACGCAAACGTCCACAATTACATCTATCATCCGCATTCGCCGCATCCGACCGACAACAAGACGTGGAACGCCGCCGATCCAACTCCCGCATCCAGGGTCAATGGGCTATTCGCCAACTTCGGCGTTACCTGGCGACGAGGATTCCGCGGATACAATCCGCGACAGCTCGATACGCTGCCACGCGTCACGACCGAGACCGGTGTCAGGATTGAGAGACCGATCACCGAGGACATGCATGCCGTGCATCTGGTGAACATTTACCTTGCGCAGTTCAAGCGAGGCTATGCCTACACGGCGGTCTATCTGCTGCGCGACCGCACCGACGAAGACGGCAACCAAGCATTCGGTTTTTATCGGAGCGACTATTCACCGCGCAAGGCGGCAATCTACCTCCATAACCTTACGACTATCCTGAGCGACAAGAGTGCTCTCGCCAAGTCCGGGCAACTCGACTTTGCGATCATGGAGCGGCCCCGAACCGTCCACGACCTGCTTCTGCAGCACAGTGACGGCAGCTTCCAGCTGGTTGTCTGGGGCGAACGGTTGAGCGGTGAGGACCGTGTAACGATCCGATTCGGGGCGAGGCACGCCGCGGCGAAGATTTATGATCCCACGACAGGAATAGATCCTGTCCGAACAGTGACCGATTTCAATTCGATCGACATTGCGCTCAGCGATCATCCGGTGGTCATCGCGATTGCGCCTGATGGGCGGTGACGCTTGCGTGTGCGAGCCACGCAGGATCGTGATCGGTGCCGGAAGCGCGCCGGTCTGCCGCCCGGGGAGAGCCCGACGGATCTATCCCTGTTCGGGAGGGACTAGAAGCTGTTTGTATATCCAGTGGCGTCCGTCGTGGCGCCGCCATACCCTTCCAAAGACAAGCCGGCCGGTGATGGATCGTCGTGGAAATACCACGGTCCAGATGTGCCAGGTGTCTCTCCATGTCGCCGGCGGTCTGGTGTCCAGGGGTCTGTTGCTTTTTCTCGCAGCTATCATTTGCAACACTTCTCGAGAAGCACGCGATCGGTTGGAAATAAATCACGGACGCCTGTAATGAGATGGTCCGGGTAGGCAATCGCACGCGATCAGCCTAACGCTTCCTCGCGCCTGTGCAACGAGAGCCCGCCGTTAAGCTTGATACTGGTGGCAAGGTTAAATCCGGAACCGTCAACGTCGCACTGGGAGCCTGGCGAGTCGATGTTTGCCCCTGCGCGACCGCATGTCCACGCGGTCAGCACCTGCCGAAAACGCCCGTCAGCGCGCCGGGATTGGTCGCGCGCTACTTGTCCTTCCGCAAAATGCAAACCACGCGTCCCAGCGTCTGAACCCGCTGGCCGGAAAGGGGAGCACTAATTTCCGCCCTGATGACCTCGGCAGCCTTGTTGCAAAGCTCTTCCGACGGGAATGCCTGAATCTGCTGCGACGTCGGTTGGGTCGGACTTCCAGATACAATCCATTGCAGGGAGACGAAGAGAACCCAATCCATATTTATTGCCCACCTGAGCTGTTTTCGAGCTAGTCTATGCGGTGCAAGCGAAACGGGGAGTGTTCATGAAATTCCGCCTTACCATTGTTTGTCTGGTCGCCTTCACCGCGCCTGCACTGGCTCAATCCGGTATTTCCAACCAGCGGAATATGTACGGGAATATCGTGCGCGATAGCGGGCCGTACTCGGCTACGGGAGTAAACCAGGGGCCGATCAACCATGGCTCCATCAGGCAGTCGCCTGCGCAACCATCGCAGACGAACATGGTCCCTCCTAGGGGTGTGAGAAGGTAGGAGGGCCTCGCTGTTTCTGCGCCGGCACTCTGCCAGCAATCAGTTACGTCACCACCAAATCATCGGCCGCTGGGGCATGTCGCAGACTATTGCACGGCGGCTTTCGACCCCATTTGGCGTTTGGACGGGTACTCTCTTGATGCAGCCCGGATAGATCGCGAGATTGTAGTGAAATGGCGGGCCATCGAAATAACCATGGATCGGACAAAGGAAGGCGAGATCGGGGCCACAGCGGGTGAGGGGATAGTGGCGCTCGCGCGCCGATGCTGGAGCCGACGCTCCGACAAGCGCAGCAACAGCTAAAATAAGAGCTATCTTGAAACAGTCCGGCATATTCTGATCCTTGGGTGGAGGGAGCTTTCGTCGGAAATATTCTAAGATCGGGTACAATAACCCGCAATTTGCAATTTGCAATTTGCCAAGCCGAGCGGTCTGGCTCGCCATCCCCCGCGGCTGGCCACCACCTTACGAGCCGACGTTGCATCGCACCTCTAGCCGGGAGCAGCAATCACGCCTCTCCAGAACGTTTTCGAATGTCGGACTGACAGTGGCCTGAACCCGCACAGGAATCAGAGAATGTGCCGGACGCCGTAGCCAAACAATGCCCGCGCCACCAATCCGAGGAAATAGCCGGCTTGGGCCAGGGCTTGCGCAGTCATGATCGTCCATGCAGTATCGAAAAAACCGAAACCGCGGCTGATCGAAAAGACGATCGACAGCAGAAGGAGACCCGCGAGAATTACCAGCAGGGTTCGCAGGCGAAAACACAAGCCTGTCGCAAATCCCATCAGGGCCAATATTGCTGCGTAATCCATCCATGTTCCATATGTTCAGCGAATACAGCGGACACGAACACGCAACGGCTAGAGCGACGATTCGCTCCGATTACAAAGAAACTTTGACTTTGCTACTTGCCGCGATTTCCGCTGCCAAACGGCGCCTTCTTACAGCTCACTTCGAGTCGGCAGGCACGGCTCTTACGAATCGCATCGCGAAGTTAATCACGGAAGTCTACAAATATCAGCATGGTCAAATCCGGCCGCCGTTCAAAAGGGCGGCTGAACGCTCTTTCGGATTACCGGCTCCTGCCCCGCGCTGTGGACAAAAATATCAGGTCGACAGTCTTCACTTCACTGCTAGCCCCTGAAAATGGCCAAAATGGCTCAGTTTGAGGAGCAAATACGCCGGGCACGAATGTGAAACGCCGAGTACGGGAGGTATTGTGGCGGGATTGCAACTTGCCGCCCAAAAGGAGACATTCCGGGCACTTAGGCCTTTTCTGTGAAGGGGAGCGCCTTGTACTGTCTGGTTGCGTGGCCTTTTACGGGCCAGTTTGCGGCCAAAGATCGACCCCAAGTCGTAATGACAGAGTAGGCATCCGTGCATTTTCAGATTTCCACGCTGTCGCCAATGGGCGACTTGGTGAGGCGCTTGGGCTTGTCAATTTCCGCCGCGGTGCCTCTAATTTCCGCCGCGGTGCCTCTAATTTCCGCCGCGGTGCCTCTACAGCGTATTGGAAGGCCCGCTTTTGCTTTTGCCGTAGCGGTGTGCCTGTCCGCCTGCTCAGTGCTGCCCGGTACCGGTCCAAAAAGTGACGCAGTGCACGCAAACGCAACTGCCGGGCTACGTTCCAACGCGGCCCTTCCTTATGCGCTAGTCGATATCAGTGCCGATACCATTGGTTTTCTGTCGCAGCCGAACCTGATCACGTTTCAGGGCCAATTCCCTGACAAGCGGCCCAAGCCGCAGCAAGTTGTCGGCGTTGGCGACGTCCTGAACATCTCCATCTTTGAAGCGGCACCGGGTGGATTGTTCACGCCCGCAACGGCCGCGGGTGCCCGCCCCGGCAACTTCGTCGATCTGCCTGCCCAAGCTGTGGATCAGAAAGGCGCTATCCACGTTCCTTACGCAGGCGAGGTCCCGGCTGCCGCTCGCACTTTGCCCGAAATCCAGCAGGCGATCGTTGCTCGTCTGCGCAATCGCGCTATTGAGCCGCAAGTCGTTGTCAGCCTGAACCAGCAGCATTCGAGCGTCGTAAGTGTTCTCGGCGACGTGAATACGCCGGGCGTTCTCGCTCTTAATAGCGTGGGCGAGCGCATGCTGGCGCTGATCGCCCGTGCGGGCGGTCCCAAATTCGAAGCCATTGAGACCTATGTGACGCTTCAGCGCGACGGTAGGCGGGTCAAGGTGCTGCTGAGCCGCGTCGTGCACGACCCCCGCGAGAACATCTTCATCCGGCCAAACGACGTGATCTTCCTTACGCGTGAATCGCCGACCTTTACCGCGTTGGGCGCCCTCAATCAGAACGTGTTCGGCTTTAATTCGGAGATCCCGTTTGACGTGGAGACTTTGACGCTTGCGCAGGCGATCGGCAAGGCGGGCGGTCTGAACGATCAGCAATCGGATCCGGCCGAGGTTTATGTCTACCGGTACGAGGACCGGCCGCTTCTTGAGAAGATGGGCGTCGACACCAAGAGGTTCCCCTACGATCGGATACCGACGGTGTATCACCTCAACCTGCGCGACCCAGCCGGCATGCTCCTGGCCGCAGGCTTCCAGATCAAAACCAAGGACGTCATGTACGTAGCGAATGCCAAGGTGGTCGATTACTACAAGCTGCTGACACTTATCAGCAACACGGCGAACACAACGTCCGCCACGGCGAACGCGGTCACGAATGTGAACGCGGCGGTCAAGACGAGGTGGTAGGTTCTGGCCTAACTTGGTTCGCGGACGTCACTTGAAGTCCCTGTCGGAAACGGTCAGATCGATCCAACTCTGGCTGACCATCGTGGCGCAAACACTAGCGCCACTGTTTTTCGGATCCGTTGACCCGCTATGGGTGGTGGTCTGGGGCCTGGTGCTCTCGATCTGCGTTCTTTGTGGGATGGCGGTCCCGGTTGGGGTTCGGCAAAAGCGAGTCATATGGGTCTTTTTGGCGATTTGCTGCGCATATGCGCTTGTCGCGATTATTCAAGTTGTGCCCAATTTGAATGCATCATTGTCCGATCCGATCTGGGAGCGTGCGAGCGACCTTTTGAAGACTGACCTCGGCGTCAGGATTTCGGCTCGTGCCGAAATATCGCCGGCCGTGATCGGTCATTTCGTGCTGCTTGTGACTTCCTTCTTGAGCGGCATGTTCGTAGGGACCTCGCGCCGCTCCAGTGACACCCTCGTGAATGTCGCGCGATATTCCATCCTGCTCTACGCGTTCTACGGCTTGGCCTCACTCGCGCTTGCCCCAAACATGGTGCTGTGGGCACCCAAACTTGCTTATTCCGGATACCTGACCGCCACGTTCATCAATCACAATACGGCCGCAACCTTCATGGGGGCCGGCGCCATCTTGTGGTTTTGCTATGCCTATCTCTCGCTTGAGCGGCTGAATATTTCATCAATCCGATTGTTACTCCTGATACCGTCGAACGAGAAGCTGGCTTTCAAGCTCATGTTTCGTTCTGGGGCGGGATTGATCTGTTTCTTTGCGGTGTTGCTGACAGGATCGCGCGGCGGGCTGATCTGCACTTGTATCGGTTTGCTGGTGGCGATCGGCCTCATGATCGCTGGCAGGATAAAGATCAGGATCTGGTTCGTGTTGGGATCAGGTTTGATTGCCTTGGCATCATTGTTGTTCTGGTTGAGTGGAGTCGGTAGGATAGGAAGCCACGGCCTTTTCGACAGCGGCCGATGGTACGTTTATGAAATCTGCCTGAAGTTAATTAGCGAACGACCGCTATTTGGCATCGGAGCGGGAACGTTTGCAGATGTGTTTCCGTCCTTGCGAACGGACCAGCTCAGCAGCTGGGGTGTCTGGGACTATGCGCACTCGACCTTGCTTGAAATAGCCGTCGAAATGGGCATTCCGCTCGCAATCGCTATCGTGACAGCGGCGGCTGCGTCGGTCGTCATCCTCGGCAAGAGCGCGCTACGTCCAATGGACTGGGACCGGACCTCGTCATCTGCAATCGCCGGAATTGCGGTCCTAAGCTATCTCCATTCGACGATTGATTTCTCGCTGCAGATTCCGGGATATCTCATCGTATTCGGAATCATCTTGGGGTGCGGATTGGCGAGAGCAACCTCGGATCGAAGCCTTGTCCGAAGGTCGCGGTCGCCGCTTCCTGAAGTACCGGTGGTGAACCTGTCAATCGGCCGCTACAGCCCTGGGCAAGCCGAGCTGTAGCTTATTGACGACCGGCCAAGCGAACGTGCCGGTCCGCTTGCGCAAGACGTACGGCCGGGCGAATATCATACCAGAACCTGGCATCCGCGGCCGATTGGATCTTCAGCCATTGATAGTCGGTGTCCTGCCAAGTGTGGATGGAGTCGGTGAGATTATCGAGTACGAGATCACCCCTTGTCGTTGCGACGACCAGGACGAGGTGACCGATGCCCGACGGGGTCTTGACTACAGATAACCTTAGCGCTCTTGAAGGTAATCCGCGCTCAAGCAGCTCGTGACGCTTGGTGTTTGCATAGTCGTTGCAGTCTCCGCTGGCCGGAGCGATCTTCCAGCTGTCTTCAAGTTGCGGACCATAGGACTTGAGCTTCGGAGCAATCGCGATATTGACGTTGGTGTTCACGCGACGAAGCAGCTCGAGCGTCTCCTCCTTCAGTTCGATTCGATCGACTTCTGCCGGGTTCGATTTGCATTCGGATGGATACCTCATACAGAAACGAACATGTTGGAACGGCGCCAGCGTGGGGGCGCCCTCAACAATTGCGATCTGGCCCTTAAGGACTTGGTAAGGACGATCGCGAGCGTCGGCATCGCGGAGAATGAAGCATCCCGCAACCGTCGCAAGTAGCGACACGATTAGAACTTGTCGCGTCATGTGACAGCCGCCTGATCAGCAAAATGCGGTCCCCGGAGGGCGCGCAATCGAGCTGATTGTCACCACCGCGAGTTAAATCTTCGCTAATCTGGCCTCGCGCATTGCTACAGTATCGGGCTGAACTCGTGGCGGCCGGTACGCTGCCGATCTGCAAGCTGACACGAGCGGAATATCGTGTTGCTACCCGCATGCGTGAGAGCCGGAGGCGAAGCCGCTCCAGCGATTATCCCGCGCTCATACTCGTCATAGATGCCGTCGCGGTGTTTCGCGAAATGTTCTTGCGGGCAGCGAAGGTTGCAAGCGCCAAGAGAGCTATTGTTGAAGCGCGACGCGGGATCAGACAACAGTATTCCAGATTGCGTCGATGAAGTTTGCCGCGGTCCGAAATAGTTCGACAATTCCCCATCCGAGGAAGCCAAGCCATCCAATCATTGCCGCGGCGATAAGCGCAGCGAGGATTCCGATGGTTGCCCTTCTGGCCTTCCGGCGCGAGGCGACGCGCGGCTTGAGGATCGGATCCGGCAGATGAACTGGGCTAAGATTGTTCATTCGCGTTTTCACCATTTTATGAGTGTGATGAATAAACGAGAACGAATGAAAGGATCAATCGCCGGAACTAATTAACGTAAAAAACCATGGTTTAGGTTTTGCCTGATATGGAGTTCTTTTTCAGTTACGATTTCAGCGAACAGGAACGTCCGCATCCAGTCGTAATCAGCTTTTCCAGCGTACCTATGTCATGCGAGTGGGGAAGGGGCGGGTAGTTATATAACGCTAGCAAGATCGCCCGGCTGCACCAGGTCGCTGAACATTACGTTCCCCGATGGCTGTGAATGACCGGGAAACCAATCGACGGCGTTCAGCTCTAGACAGCGCAGTCCGAAAACATCAGCGAAGGCAGAGTGAAGATGATGATTTTGATATCGAGGGTCATTGACCAGTTCCGCGCATAAAATGCGTCATATGAGACGCGTTCCTCATAGGTTGTGCTGCGACGGCGGCTCACTTGCCACAATCCGGTAATCCCCGGCCGGCAGGCGAGATAGCTGTCAACCGAGTTTCCGTACCGCTCAAGCTCATCTTTTGTGACAGGACGCGGACCCACGATACTCATATCTCCGCGCAGGACGTTGAACAGCTGCGGTAGTTCGTCGAGGCTGGACTTGCGCAGGAGTTCACCAATCATGGTGATCCTGGGATCGTGGCGCAACTTGCGAGTTGCCGTCCACTCGGCGGCTGCAACAGGATCCGACTCAAGAAGGAGGCGTAGGCGCTCTGGCGCGTCCACGACCATGGTGCGGAATTTCAAGCAATCGAACTGCTTTCCATTGAAGCCCACCCTGCGATGGCGAAAGACAACCGGTCCGGGGGAGGTGGCCAAAGTCAAAACGAAACAAATGATCAGCAACGGCGCCAGCAACACAATTCCGGAAAGCGCCAGCACGATATCAATGAGCCTCTTTGACGTTGTTCCAATAGCAGCCGAGAACACTTCCGGGGCAATCCGCAGGCCATCGGGCGGATCTGCTTCTGCCAAACTACTCATTCGTTACTCCAAAAAACGCTCTTGGAAAATGCCTTTGATTTAATCTGAGGCTCTTTCGTTTACAGTTTTTTAGCAAATTAATGCGCAATGCACAATTTGAGAAGCGCGTTTTCTATGCATAAACCTCGGTAAGGTGAATTGGTTAAGTCATTAAATTAACAGACAATATACTGATATCGTCGAAAAATCGGGCATATAGGTAGCATAATATGCGCCGGAGAGTGGCTCGGTCGATCCAGCCCAGCTGGCCAAACCTGGGAAAATGGGCAGTCGGCGTGCTTGATACCGCATCACGGACGGGATGTTGAATTGGGCGCTAACCTGAAGTCGCCAGGACGGCGCTCCTCATCTTTACCGGTAAACAGAAGGAGCCCCCTATCAGTAGCAACGATATCGCCGCGCTGGAGGGTGGGATCGTTCATGGCGCGTTCCGAGGCTTCGGCGTCCTTCTGATCGAATTCCTCGGCCGCTTTCGTCCTTGCGCGAGCATTTGCAACGAACTCCTCGGACCGCTGACGTGCTTTCTCAAGGCGCTGTTGCCATTGTTCTCGCGTTAGGGCGGAATCCGAATGGTCATCGAGCTCTTGACTGAAACAAGGGGCAGAGATGGCTGCAAGCGATGTCGTCGCAAGGAGCATCGCGATACGAAATACCATGGCATTCCCTCGGCGATAACAGGCAGCTAGCAGCATTTCAGTCATTGCGGGCGGAAATGAGCCCGCGACGCGAGCGTCTAGGAGCGAAGCTTCCCTAGCTCTTCGGAAAACAGCCTCTTGCTGGAAGGAGAGAGCTGTTCAATCCTCGAATCGAGCAGCGCGCGAACATCCGCAGGAGCATTGAAATACAGACGGGCCGGGATCTCGACAAAGCGATGTCGAACCAGATGCTCGAACTCATCGAGGATCATGCGCTGAACATGCTCAGGCGCGGAAAGCGTCAGCGGTATTGCGACGATCATCCGGCGAAGCCCAACCCATGCTTCACGCGGTGAGGTCTCGTATGACGCAGCAAGCAGATCGAAAGAGTGGGTGCTAACCCCACGTGCGGTTTCAAGTCCAAATGCCACGAGCCAGGCAAATGAATCGCGCGGTGTGCAGCTCAGAATCCGGCGAGTGCGCGTCTCCAGAGACTGGACACGCCGATCAAAATCCGAAGTCGCCTTGGATCGAAGATCGGCGTCTGCGAGCGACAATTCCATGATCAGGAGAGCCCTCTGCGAGTGACTGTCGCAGGGATTCAAGGAACGCGCCGCAGCGCTCTCCAGCGTTCTGACGGAAGCGGCGTGGCTGAAATTCTCGAATCGCAGCAGCTGGGCTTCGACATCCCAAAAATCGGCGGCAACCATGCTCTGTCCAAGACTTGAAGCACCCCAGACGAGCCCAAGACACCCAACGGCGCCCATCAAGACAGGCAACCGTTTGGGTGTGAGAGAACGTGCTTTCTGTTCCACAGAAGGCAAAACCTACGCAATTTTTGCGGGAGCGTTCTTGTCCGAATAGTCGCGGCCGTAATAGCTATGGAGCCGATCCGAGTAGCCTTCGAAGCGGCGCATGACCGCCGCATCTGCCTTGTTTAGAACTGTCCCGAGCAAACGTTCCGACAGAACCGGGGAGGTGGTCACCGCCTTGCTGATCTCGTCGGCGGAGGTGCTGCCCCATTCGACTACCATAACAAAGGCGTCAAACATCAGAGCCGCTGCTTTAACATCGACCAGCGGCAGGATGGGCGGCAGGTCGACCAGGATATAGTCATAATCGTTCCGGGCTGACTTCAACATCTGCTTTACAGCAGGAGAGGTCAGGATGTCGGAACTGTTGGAAGGCCGGATGCGGGTCGACGAGGGCAGGAAATCGAACTTGTGCTTCGTGTCGGTAATGACAAGATCTTCGTAAGACATCTTGTCTGCGACCATGTCGAGCAGACCGGGCGTATCCGTGTAGCCCAGGCCGTTCGTCATTGTCGGGTTGCGCAAGTCGCCATCGATTAGCAGGGTCCGGCCGCCGCTCCTTGCGATGAAGGCTGCAAAGCCCGCCGCAACGGTGGTTTTCCCCTCGCCGGGCAGCGCGGAAACAATCCCGACAACCTTCGCCCCGGTCGGATGCAGATCGATCGCGACCTTGATGTACCGCAGCGCCTCTGCCGTTTCGGAGAACGGTTCAATTTCGCTGATCTGCTGGAATGCGCCCACCTCTTTCTTGTTCCAGCCCTTTCCGACCGTCGTTGGAAGTGTTGGAAGAACGGCCAGGCAGCTGCATCCCACAAGCTCTTCAAGCTGAGCGCGCGTATGAATTTGCCGATCCATTCGTTCGCGGGCGAACGCCAGCGTGACACCAAGGCCCAATCCGCTCACCACAGCCAGCGCCATGGTAAGGCCGATTTTCGGCGAACTTGGCAGCGAGGGCGGGGATGCTGCAGTTACGACGCGGGCTTCGGTCGACGGGAATGATTGTTGCTGAACCGATTGAGTAAACCTGGAGAGGAAAGTTTCATAGATTCCGCGATAGCTATTCGCAGCGGTCTCGAGCTCGCGCAAACGGACCTGCGATTGGCGCGTCGCACCGGATTGCTGGAAGACCTCGATCATGCGCCGATCGATAGACTCTTCCTGGGTTTTGGCAATTTGAAGTTCACTCTTGTAGCTCTCAGAAATACGGATGATTTCGTCCCAGATCGCACGTCTTGTGGCCGCCATCTGTGCTCGCAAATTTCTCGCGGCCTGATGGTCGGCCCCGTAACGGGCGCTCCACTCCGATTCCTTGTTTTGGTCGTCAAGATATTGCTGACGCAGTTTGGTGATCACGGGGTTGCTGAGCGCATCCGTAACGACCGGATCGGGGATAGCCAAATCCTCCTTGTCCTTGTCCAATCGTTGCTCAAGCACGCGCGTTATCCGGTCGAGTTTGGCCCGGGCCTGGCTGGTATCAGCGCGAGCCTTTGCGAGGGCGACGCCAAGCTGATCAAGCTCGACCTCGCTCGCCAGCTTGCCTTCGACGCCGATGATGATGCTGTTCTTTGACTTGAAGTCCTGGACCTCCCTGTAGGCATCGCTCGCCTGTTGCCGCAGCTCTCCAATCCGCTGCTCCAGCCAGACGCTGGCGCGACGGGTAGCTTCGAATTTCGCCTGCAACTGGTCTTCGATATAGGCATCTGCAAATGCATTGGCTATTTGTGCAGCCTTGTCACGGTTGAGCGAGGTATAGGCGATCTGCTCGATATAACTGCGACCGAGTCGGGTGACGCGCAGATTGTCCCTTAGCGTCCCAAGCACCCGGCGCGTAATCTCTTCCTCGGAGCGCTCGACCGCCGGCCCTGAGTCCAATTTGAAAAGCGCAAGGATTCGCTGCTTCAGGCCCTGACCGGCTCCAATGAATTCTGGGTCCTCGGTCAGGCGCAATCGACGGATAACGTTCAAGGCAACTTTTTCGGATCTGGTAGTCTCGATCTCGCTCTCGACGGCGGAGTCTTCAACCGAACGATTTTCGGTGGCCATTTCGGATTGCGTCCAGCTGATCCTCTTTGTGTCGATGATCATGTCGGCCTGGGCGGTATATCGTGCTGGCGTGATGGCAAGGTAAGCCAGGCCGGCGATCATCACCAATCCGGTAACGAGCGCGATGAAGCGCCATTGCCGAACCAGAAAATCGCGCACCTGCAGCAATGACAGCGTCTCTGCGCTGGCATCGTTTTCCAACGTCGGTACATATCGCGGAAACTTTCCCGCCACGTTCATCTGCAACTCCTGAAAACGAAGGCGCTGGCGGAAGCCTCAACGAGTTGCGCTTACTGGATTTGCCGCGGTTGACGAGCCGGTACCCGGTCTCGACGAAACAGCTACTGGCCCCGAATTGATCTGGAAAACTCCCAGGCTGCCTCCACCCCCGGGATTTTTGGGAGATCCTGGCGATGAATTCTTGTTCACGATCACGACGCTGCCGACAGAAGCGGTCGCGGACGAAATAGCCGCGCTGGTCGCTGCGGTTGACAGGTCTTCGGCAACGGCCGCGAAGGCACTCTGGAAAGCGCCGTCATCGAAGCCAGCAACGGCCTGCTGGATGAGAAGTGCTGCTTGCTGGTCGATCGTGGAACAGGCCAAGGCGGCGCGGGCGAGGCCCGCGGCAATTGCAGCACGGAACGCCGGTGACACTTGCGCCGCGAGGCGAACGAGATCGGGCGCCACCGATGCGTCAGTCGACGCCAGGTCGTTTACGGCCCCTTCGACTGCGCGGGCGTCCGCATCCGCAGGAGCGATGGATTTGGGATCTGATCTGAACTTGCTGACGGCTTCGTCAGTCACCGGGCTAGGGATAACGCAGGGTTTCGCCATTAACTGGTTGGCCGAGAATGCCAGCACCAACTGCGCCAGCAGTATCTTAACGAATAGGCTTGTACGCATTCCCGCTCCAAATAGTTGATTTTGATTGAAAAACCGAGCCCCAATCCTAATCGACACGGGGGTCTGTATCAACGGTGCATCTTTAGCTATGGTTGATCGACCAGAACAACTGCTTTTCGCGGGCTTAATGTCTGAATATACACGGTTTTTTCTAAACGTAGCCAGTCCGGATGGCGCTGCGAGCAGGGGATTTGCCGGAGCGCTGGGGATGGATGAGGAATATTTAATGATTGTTTTTGCCACATCGGTGAAAAACAGGGTGGGTTTTTTACCTTTAACCGCCAATCCCCCGGCGTGGGCGAATTGACAGCAATCATGCTTGCGGAGCGAGGTCGGCTAAGGGTGTTCGGGCGGGGGCCTGTGCTTCCGGATGGCCAGCGTATCTATGCCATAGGCGATATTCATGGGCGGCTCGATCTCCTCGACAAGCTGCTCGTCAAAATTGAGGCCGATGTCGACCAGCGTCCCGCCGCGCGGCCGATTTGTATTTTCCTGGGTGATTACATCGATCGGGGGCCTTCCTCCCGCGAGACGATCGACCGCTTGATCGAGCAGGGCAATAGGAGCGAGTGCGTCTTCCTCAAGGGCAACCATGAATCAATTGCCATCCGATGTCTCATCGATCGGAGTCGATTTGATCAGTGGATGCGACTAGGGGGAATGGAAACCCTTCACTCCTACAAGATCTCGGCCCAGGGCGTGAGGAACGACAAGAAAATAAGGGCACTGCAAGTCGCCTTCCACGAGGCGTTGCCTCAAGCGCATTTCAGGTTTCTCCGAGACTTACAAAACTCGTATACGGCAGGAGACTTTTTCTTTGTGCACGCGGGCGTAAAGCCGAGTGTCGGACTCGAAAGTCAAAGCGAAAGCGATCTACTCTGGATCAGGGAAGAATTCCTTTCATCAGATGTGGATTTCGGCAAGATCGTCGTTCATGGACACACGCCGGTTCACGAGGTCGAAGTCAGATCTAACAGGGTCAATATCGATACTGGCGCCTTTGCAACGGGACGCCTTACATGCCTGGTTATCGAGGGAGAATCGCTGTCCGTAATCAGCACATAGCAAGATTGGCGGCCTATGCTGCGAAGGGCCTGTATCCTCAGATCAATGCGCCGGAACTCGCTTGACCATCAGGGAATCGATATGGGCGCGCATTTTGTTGAAGAACTGATCGCGCCCGAACTGTCGAGCGTGTGCCGCTATCATAGAGGGGTCGCATTCCATCTCTGCCAGGCTGCGGACCGATTTGCAGATCGCCTCTACCGTCTGTTCGCCGAAGAATACGCCTGATACGCCTTGCAATACAGTTTCAGTGGCGCCACCACGCGCGAAGGCGACGACCGGGCGTCCGCTCGCCATCGCCTCGACTGGCACCATTCCAAAATCCTCTTCCCCTGGGAAGATCAGTGCTCGGCATTGAGAATAGTGCTTCTGGAGCATGTCGAATGGCTGGGATCCCATTACAGTAATAGTCGGACCGGCGATGCGACGGATCTTGTCAAGCATCTCGCCACTGCCGATCACCACGAGCTTCAATCCCATCTCATTGAATGCACGGACCGCCAAGTCCGGCCGCTTGTAGGACACCAACTCGCCCGCCATCAGGTAGTAGTCGCCCAGCTCGGAGGGAGCCGCAACCGAAAACGTCTCAGTATCAACCGGAGGGTGAATCACGACCGAGTCGCGTCTGTAATACCGTTGAATGCGGTTGGCCACGGTCGCCGAGTTTGCGACAAAGCTGTCGACACGCGCGGCGGATGATATGTCCCACATCCTCAGGTAATGTGATAGGGGCGGCATCAGCAGCCGCGTCAGCCTGCCTGCGCCACTCCTGTAGTCGTGGTACATGTTCCAGATGTAGCGCATGGGCGTGTGACAGTAGCAAACGTGAAGAGCTTCCGGCGGTGGTATGATCCCCTTTGATGGTCCGGATTCACTGCTGATGACGAGATCGTATCCGCGTAGATCAAGCTGCTCGAGCGCCAGTGGCATCAGGGGTAGATAGCTTTTATACATCCGCGCGGCGCGGGGCAGGGAATTGATGTAGGTCGGGATGACGCGATGCTGACGAATTCGATCAGAAACCATCTCGGGAACGTAGACATGCGTAAAAATGTCGGCCTGCGGGTACATCTCACACAGGGCCTCGACCACTTTCTCGCCGCCCCGCATGCCAACGAGCCAGTAGTGAACGATTGCCACTTTCATCGGGGATGCCCTGGAATCGAGTTAAGTGTCGCCGGCGCAGGGTCTTCTTAGCTTGGCACCCTGGCCAGGCCAATATCGCCTTCGGACTTCAACCAGATATTGTTAACCTCTCGGAACGAGATGCAGAGTCTCACAGTCAATGCAGTAACCACAATGGCCTTTTCGTCCGGACATTAACCTCCACGCCGGCGTGGCGCTGGGAAAATCGTTTGCACCGTGCTTAACCAAATCTACAAAACGCTGCTGCCGCTTCGCGTAATTGTTGCGATGACGTTGCCTTATCGGGGGTGGAGCTCCAGTCGAAAGCCAGGACCGAGCAAAAGCTGCCCCTCTTGAATAGAGCGAAAGCAATGAGCGAAGAAGCCGTGGAATTTGCTGATCGTCCAGATAGTTCCTCGCGGAATCCCATGACCGGGAAGAGGCTCCGGATCGCTGTTGGCATAGCGACGGCAGGCAGAAAAGCGATTCTTGACTACACGCTTGGTCTGATCGCGCGGCAGACCCGCTTGCCGGACGCATTGATTGTTTGTCCGGCAACGCCGGACGATTTGAACGCACAACTGCTTTCGGATCTTCCGTTCAGGACGTCTGTTCGAACAGGAAAGCGCGGGCTCACGGCGCAACGCAATCAGATTTTGGCAGAGGCCACTCTGGCGGACGTGATTGTGTTCTTCGACGACGATTTTTTTCCACAGCTCAACTATATCGAGGAAATCGAAAGGTTGTTCGTCGAGAGCGCGGATGTAGTTGCAATCACTGGTCGGCCGATCATTGACGGAGCCAACGGGCCGGGCGTGGAAGCAGAGGTTGCGCTGAAGATAATTGCGGATGACGGGCTGCACACCCGTGATCGCTCAGTCGAGCCGACCTACGGAACGTACGGCTGCAACATGGCTTTCCGAATGGGACCGGTCCGGGAACTCGGTCTATCGTTCGATGAGAATTTGCCGCTCTATGGCTGGCAGGAAGATATAGATTTTTCCCGGCAGCTCTCCGGAGCGGGCAGGATCATCGATGCAAAGGCGCTACGCGGTGTACATCTGGGAGCAAAAGGCGGACGTACTTCGGGAGTCCGGTTCGGTTATTCGCAAATAGCAAATCCAGTTTATCTCATTCGCAAGGGCACCGTGTCTTTTTCTTTCGCAGGGCCGCTCCTTTGGCGGAACGTGTTGGCAAATCTTGCCAGGAGTGTCAGACCGGAGCCCTGGATCGACCGCAGGGGAAGGTTGAGAGGGAATTGCATGGCTTTAGGAGATTTTCTTGCCGGACGCATCGCACCGCAACGGATACTCGAGCTTGACTAAGGCATGACGAGTTGCGATGCGCGATCGGGTCAAGCGGAATAGCCTCGCATTTTGAAAAGCGAACGTTGCAATGACGGTTGAACTGATTGGCGCGATAACTCTCGTTGTTGGCTTGATTGGTCTCTTTGTGCGGCCAAACTTCATTGTCTATGCATTCCTTGGATCGACGCTTCTCGGCGCTGCTGCTGCCCTCATCCTGACTTCCCTTGGGGGAACGACCATCCAGCCGGCGCATCTGCTGCTTGGCTTTCTGTCGGTGAGGCTGCTTGCGGACCGTGAAATCCGGTTCCGTGTGCTTCAGGTGGTATATCCGGGCAGTCCGGGCTTTTGGTTGCTCGTGACCGTCGGTTACTCGACAATCAGCGCATATCTGATGCCGCGTCTCTTTCAGGGACAAACGTTCGCTTATGCGGTTCGTGCGCAGAGCGGGGAGAACTATCTTTCTCCGCTTGGACCGACCACGTCGAATTTAACACAATCGATTTACCTCATTGGGGATTGCGTCTGCTTCCTTCTCCTTGCCGGCTTCGGAGCCACCGAGTCTGGAAGAAGATGTCTGGGACGAGCAGCGTTGATGTGCGTGGTATTGAACTTGGCGTTCGGCTTGCTGGACCTCGTTACGTTCATGACGAACACCGGCGAATTGATGTCGTTCATTCGTAATTCGACATATTCGATCATGAGCGACACTGAATCGGCCGGCTTCAAGCGAATAGTCGGTTCTTTCGTCGAAGCATCCAGCTTCAGTTATTGGACATTGGGATACTTCGCATTTGCGATAGCGCTTTGGCTTCACGGAGTCGGAGGCCGACTGACGTTATCCTTGGGCATCTTGTCGTTTCTCGCGCTGCTATTCTCGACATCGACTACGGCATATGTCGGTCTGGCGGGCTATTTGGCTGTGCAGTTCGCGATCGCTTTCTTCAGTTTCCTGTTCGGACCAATTCGGCGGGAAATGCTCGTCTTCATGATATGCGCACCCTTTGTATTCGTCATTGTGGCGATCGCGATTGCCCTCAACGACGCCTCCTATGCCTATTTCTCGGAGCTTCTGAACCAGTTCGTTCTCAACAAGATGTCGACCTCCTCGGGGATCGAGCGATCGAGATGGAATAGCCAGGCCATACAGAATTTCGTCGATACGTTCGGCTTCGGAGCGGGTAATGGCAGCGTGCGGGCATCGAGTTTTCCAGTTGCGGTCATCGGCAGTCTCGGAATTCTGGGTGCCGCGAGTTATGCCATGTTCCTTTTCTCTATCTGGATTAGAAAGAAGCGCCCTCAGCCGTCTAGCGTGCCGGCGCTGCAGATTGCGGCACGATCAGCTTGCCTGGCGTGGCTAATTGCCGCTTCAGCGTCCGCCGGCTTCATCGATCTCGGTCTGCCATTTTTCGCTTTTGCGGCATTGGGCTGTCTGGACTCGCCCAGGGTACGAACCCAGGTGCCGAGAGCCCAAGCAGTCGTTTCGTATCGCTAGGTGCCGAACAAATAATTTGTTCGATCCCGGCTGCTCGAGTAGCCTAGGGAATAGCCTAGTCCCGCTCCGGAGATAGCAGCCGTGTTCAAGCCCGCACGATTATGCTTTCAGGCGCGACCATTCACCTACCTGCTCATAGCACGCTCCGTTGTACTGGTCCTTGGGCTTGGGTTTTGCGCGGCCTGTTCGGCACAATCAGCCGGTAATCCGCCGACATCACCCGGCGACCTGCGGGACGACCGGAGCCCATGGGGGGTAGCGACGGGGGCGGAATGGCTGAATGATTATCCCAAATTCAATCCGATGCTACGGCAGGCCGGCATCCGATGGCTCCGTGGCTTCTATGAGTGGCAAACGATTCAGCCCAGACCGGGTGAATGGAATTTCGTTCTGCCTGATCGGCTCCTGGAAAACGCGCGTTCAAACGGACTTCACCTGACCGGCATGTTTGCGTACTTTGCCCCTTGGGCATCTGCGGACGGCGGGACGCGAAGATTCCCGATAAAAGATATCCGGTTTTGGCGCGACTATGTCGCCGCACTTGTGACGAGATATCATTCCGACATCAAGTATTGGGAAGTCTGGAACGAGTTCAATGGCAGCTTCGCCGTGGATGGATCGCCCGAGATCTATGCCGAGCTGGTGCGCGAGGCGTTCATCTCCGCGAAGAAGATCGATCCGACGGCAAAGATCGGCATGAGCGTGGCGAACTTCGATGTTCGCTTTCTTGACGCTACGATCAAGGCAGGGGCAGCTAACCACTTCGATTACATCTGTGTGCATCCCTACGAGATCCTGGCCGGACTTCGGCAAGGGGGAGAACCTGCATTCCTCAACATGACCACGACGTTGCGGAAGATGCTTGACGCGAACAGGCAGTCTGCCGACACGCCGCTCTGGATAACGGAGATCGGCGCGCTGGCGCCAGTGAAGCGAGACGATGTCGAGGATCAGGCACAGGCAGTCGCGCTCGCGAAGGCCTATCTGCTGTCGATTGTGGCAGGTTTCCAGCGGGTATTTTGGTTCGAAGCACGGGGGCCATCCTACGGAGACGGCAAGGACCACGGGCTCATTCGCTCCGATATGACGGCACGTCCCTCCTTGGATGCTCTCGGGGTATTAACCGCCGCGCTGGGCGCGGAGCCAACCTCGGCAGGCTGGTTGGATTTTGGCGAAGGGGCCTTTGCTTTCGCCTTTAATAACGGGGGAAAGGCGGTTCTGGGAGCCTGGGCGGGCGCAAAGCGCAAAGTCAATGTCGTGTTCGATGGCGATGTACGTCTTTTGAGCCTGAAGGGGGAAAGCACGACATTGCGCGCCGGCGATTCGCTGACGCTGACTGACACGCCGGTCCTGATCGAGGGGCTACCCGCTGCATTGGTCGAGAAGGCGCGGGCTCAGCAGAAGCAGCCCTTTCCATGGAAGGTCGACTATCAAGGAGCTGAACTGGCGACGTTACTACTCGGTGAGCGGAACATAGGAACCGGAATAAGGTCGATCAACCAGGACACCACGATCGCTGACCGGGAGTGGCGGCGGTTGGACTTTTCTCGATCCGACAAGGAAGGACACTACGTTTATTTCTGGGTGGATCCGCAATTTGCCGGACTGGAGGCGAAGAGCATCGAGGTAACGACGGTAGTGAAGCGGGTCGCAACCGATAAGCAGGCGGGTCTAAGCATCGACTACGAATCGAGCCGAGGCTATGTCGGCACTGATTATCGTAACATCCCCGCAAGTGACGCCTGGCAAGAGCTGTCTTGGGCCTTAAAGGATACAAGTTTTGCCGGTGCCTGGGGTTGGAGCTTCCGGATAAACGCCATCTCGTCACCAAACGAGTTCCTGATAAAGGAGGTCAGAATCAGGAAAATTCGGTAACGGCGTCGTCTTAACCATTAATTCGGCTGTCACTCTACGACGGTGCTTCTTTGAGTTATTGCTGGATTTCACCGTCGCTGCGTTCTTTGATTTTTGAATTTCTCGATGGGCCAACTGCGAAGCAGCAGTGGGATGCTGGCCGAGAGCAATCACTGAGATTGCAAAGGAAAATGGTCATGATTGCCTTTGGTGGGTTCAGGCAGGTAAAGCGACTTTTGTGCGTCGGCGCGCACTCTGACGATATCGAAATCGGTGCCGGCGCGACCGTGCTGCGGATCGTCCGGGAAAATCCTGACGTCGAAGTGACGTGGTGCGTGCTTTCGGGGAATGAGGTTCGTCACGATGAGGCTCATCGTGGCGCTGAGCGAATCCTGGGTGACGTCTCGCGGCGCATCCTGCTGCAGAATTTCGCTGATTCGCGCTTCCCTGCGCATCGCGAACAGATCAAGGAGTTCTTCGAGCATAATTTGAAATCGGCCGACCCGGGGCTCATCCTTACGCATGCGCGCGGCGACGCGCATCAGGATCATCGCATCGTCAACGAGTTAACCTGGAATACGTTTCGATCGCATCAAATATGGGAGTATGAGATTCCGAAATGGGACGGAGATTTGATGCAGCCGAACTTGTTTGTTCCGCTCGACCCCGAGGACGTTGCGGTAAAGATTGAGGTGCTGCGCGATGTATTTTCCAGTCAGCGAAACAAACACTGGTTCGACGAAGAGACTTTCCGGGGGATGATGCGGATTCGCGGACTTGAAAGCAATACGCGCTATGCGGAGGCGTTTTTCGCGCGAAAGTTCGTGGTCGCCTGAGTTCGGCGGCGGGCGCTCCAAGCGAGGTGTAGTTGAGTTTTCGAAGGCTATCCATTAACGGAAAATTCCTCGGAGCCAAGCCAACCGGTGTGCACCGGGTGGCTGAGCAGCTCATTCGCCAGCTGTACATTCGCCGGGATGAGCTCGAGGATCTATTCCACGAAGCCGTCGGTATCATTGCCCCTCGGAATGTGCGCGATGGCCGCCACGACGCATTTCCGCTCGAACGTGCGGGAGTTTTGCGCGGCCAGCTTTGGGAGCAACTCGACCTTCCGAGACTGGCGAGAAAGGATTTGCTCCTCGATCTCTGCAATCTGGGACCGATGGCGAGCACGGCTGCAATCACGATGATTCACGACGCTCAGGTGTTTATCACCCCGGAATCATATAGTTGGGCATTCGCAAGGTGGTATCGCACGGTGCTGCCCGTGATCGGGCATCGCCACCTCAGGATACTGGCAGTATCGCAGTTTTCCGCCGACCAGCTAGTTCGATATGGAGTCACTCAGCCCGACCGGATTTCTGTGATTCCGAACGGTGTCGACCATCTGCTAAGTTACAATCCTCGACCTGAGATCATTGATCGCTTGCGATTGCGAGGGCGAGGTTTTGTGATCGCGCTGGCTAACGTCCAGGCGCATAAGAACATCGGTTTGTTGCTCAAAGCCTTCTCTGACCCCTCGCTTGCAGCGTTGAAACTGGTGCTGGTAGGGGCCGCTGAGCCGAAACAATTCGAAGCGCTGGGTTATTCGATCCCGCAAGGCGCCGTTTTCGCCGGTAGGATCGATGACGGCGAGCTTCGGGCGCTGCTGGAGGCCGCACTTTGTCTGGCGTTTCCCTCGACCACTGAAGGATTTGGCTTGCCGCCGCTCGAGGGCATGACAGTCGGTTGTCCGGCGGTGCTGGCGCCCTGCGGCGCGCTGCCGGAAGTCGGCGGGGAGGCTGCAATGTACGCAGCCGCCGATGATCCTGCGCAATGGGTGGAAGCCATCGCCAAGCTCGCAAACGACTCTGACCTATGGGAGCGCTATTCGCTCGCGGGGCGGGAGCGTTCCGCGCTATTTTCCTGGGATCGGGCCGGGCAAAAGCTCGTCGAGGTGATAAGGCACGTCGTCGACAGTGAGCGGTTAGGCGCTCACGGCCGCTTTTGACCTCCCGCGCACGGGCTCAGACGCAGGATCCGATCCGTGCCGCAAAAAGCTACTGAAGGCTGTCGCGCGCCGGGGCGCCGGTCTTGAGGGCAGGCGTGATCGTCGGCAGAACAGGTCGCGACAAGGGCTTCGCCCAGACCTGCCACTTGGCCTTCCCGGCGTTGACCATGTCGTCGAGCATCATCTTTTCCTTGAAGGTATCCATGCACGCCCAGAAGCCGTCATAACGGTAAGGGGCTAGTTGGTTCGCCGCAATGAGGCGCTTCATCGGCTCCTCGACCATTTCCTCGCCGGGTTTGATGTAGTCGAAGACTTCCCGACGCATAATCCAGTATCCGCCATTGATGTAGAGGCCGAGCTGATCGGCAGGTTTGATGCCGATCAGTTCACCCGCGGCATTGTACTGCACGGCGTGAAAGCTGGAGCTCGGTTTGACCGCGACGAAGCTCATGGTCTTCTTGGAACGCTTGAGCGTGTCGATCATGTCATCGAGCGGTGCGTCGGTCAGACAGTCAGCATAGCTGCACATGAAGTATTCGTCAGAAGCGACGTGTTCCCGCACTTTCACCAGCCGTTCGCCGATGTTTGACTCCATGCCGGTATCGACGAATGTAATCGTCCAATCATCGATGTCCGACGAGAGCAGCTTGACGGTCCTGCCGCCGTTGGTGATCACGAAGTCGTTGCTCATCGCCTCGTTATAGCTCAGGAAAAAATCCTTGATGAATTCGGATTTATAGCCGAGTGCCAGTATGAATTCCTTATGTCCATAATGCGCGAAGTACTTCATCGTGTGCCAAACGATGGGCCTCGAACCAACAGGCACCATTGGCTTCGGAGTGTTCTCCGAGAACTCGCGTAGCCGAAGGCCCTTTCCGCCGCAGAAAATGACGACTTTCATTCGAGTGTCCTCAAGCAAGGGGCCAATATTGACGCCATGGAAATAAGCAGATCTTTCACGACTTGTGTGGAGCCGGAATATCGAATTAAATGGATTATACCCTACCATTCCAGAGGACGGCGAGCGATTTTTTCCGCATGGTTAAATGGCTAGATGGCGTTAGTGCTGTCCGGACCCTACCCAGCGACGCCGACAGGGATCCTTTCGCCGGCAAAATTGTGCCGTTCCGACATTGGTCGTGATTGGTGCGCCAATAGTTAACCCCGTGGATTTCGGAGTTTCTAAAGACTCTGGTTCCGGCCGGAGGCGCCCTCTGACCACGCCGCTGCTGCGAGTTTCAGGGTCTCACGCCACTTGCCTGCTTCGTGCTCCAGCGAAAATCGACTAACATTAACACGGAGTTGGTTGAGGCGCCTTGTCCGCTCCTCCGAAGAAAGCTCGGCCAGCAAACGCATTCCGGCGGCAATATCATCCTCGTCCAGAGGATTGACATAGATGGCGCCGTCGCCGGCAACCTCCTGCAAAGCGCCGCCGTGGGAGAGCAGCGGTATCAGTCCGTAGTGGACGGCTTCCGCGGCCGGCAAGCCGAAACCTTCCAGCAAGCTCGGCAGGACAAAGCCGGTTGCGTTCCGGTATAACCAACGAAGCTCGGCGTCATTGGCATACCCCGGCAGGATGACGCCCTGCGTTCGTCTGGCGTGCTCGGCGACCAAGTCCGCACCGGCCTCGTGCAGGCCGCCACAAATGACGTAGGCGTATCCAGCCTTGGCAAGACCAGTCGCTTCGAATGCCCGTATCGCGCGCAGTTGATTCTTCCGTTCGCCGACAGCGCCGACAGTTAGGAAGAACTTTTCCGGAATGCCTGCAACAGGCCGCACGTCGCTCTGTTGCATATCCATCCGGAGCGGGGGAGATACGATCTGCATGGCCGGGTAGTAATCGCCATACCTTGCGACAAACTCCTGCCGGGAAGCCGCGGTGACGAAGATCATGAAAGGCCGGGCGTTTCGAATTTGTTCGAAGGCCTGCCGATAGATCCGGCTCACGCCGGGATTGTAGAGAGCCGGATGGGTAATCGGTCCCATGTCGTGACAGACGACGATGTCACATGGTTTCAATCGATAGAACAGCACTTCCCGCGGGTCGGTGAATATCAGTGGACGATGGTGTGGCGATGGCGACAGGAGGCGATTGATCAATCCGGTTCCGGACCGGAAATCGATTTCCCAGCGTGCAAGCCTTCCGAGGATCCGCGACAGCGTCCGCGGGGGAAGTTGCTTCAGCGGCAGACGCCAATACAGGCAAGACGCGATCATATCCTCGGACGATTGGATCATCTCCTTGCAAAAAAAATACTTGCCGGTGCGGTTGTTGAGCGCCAGCGTGAATTCGCAATCGAAAGGCTGGTTGACGCGGGTCATGCGATTCTTACCAGGAAAATGCGGTTCAACTATAGTATGCTATTAGCGGCTCGTCGCAGGGACTTCCTGGATATGCAGCAAGCGCAGCGATTTACCATTAATCGTTACGATCTCCCCCAGCTTACTTGGCGCGAATGCTACGGACACGCTGCATGCTATTGACAAGCAGCTTCGTCACGTGGAGTTCAGCACCATCCGGCGAACCGGCCGCTCGCCAGAGGAGGAACATCGAGACAACATAGGCGGCAACGGCTGTGCCACCAACAATCGTCAGGTCCACCACAAGTTGAACGAGGTTGTGCTGGTCCGTAAAGCGCCCCTGAAGAGGCGCGATCGCCGCTGCCATGATCGCGGTGCTGATGACCGTGCGTCGCGGACCAAGGAGTTGATCCCTCAATCGGAGCCCGATCAATTCGCGTATGACGAACAACGTGTAGCCCCATATTGCCGTGGCGGTCATCAGCCGGACGGCAATGACGCCGGGGATACCGTAGTAAGTAAGTCCAACCAGCATCAGCGGCGTCTTGATGAATAGCTCGATCGAGCTGAGCCGCAGGAACACGTTCGTCTTGTTTAGGGTTGTTGCAAGCGGGATGAGCGGTCCTGCAAGAAGCGGCGGGATCATTGCGAGCGAAAGCCAACTGAGAATTGACGCTCCACTCACCCACTTTTGTCCTAAGACGAGGCGGATTACCGGTTCAGCGTTGATGCTGATCCACACCATGGCAGGCAAGCCGATGGCGGCGATGCTAACGGCGCTCTTATGGTAGGCAGCCCTCAGTCTTTCAAGGTCACCCCGGACCGAGGAGAACGCCACGGCAAGGGGACTGATGGTTTGGCCGATCAATATCTGCGTGGGAAGTGCAGCAAGGTTTGACGCCATCGAGAACCGGCCAAGCTCGAAGCGGTCGACGAAGCGGCCGAGCATCAACTGGTCCATTTGCCAGACCAGGGCGGCCACGGCCTGCGATGCCGTCGTAAAGCGGAGATATTTTGAAAAGGTTCGCCACTCCCGGAGCGAGAGAGCTGGTAGATAGGGTGCAAAACAATACGACACCACCAGCATCATGACAGGAGAAGCGATCGTGGCAATCGCAATCGACCAATAGCTCGCGGTTAACCAGGCAACGACGATCGACAACAGAAAAGCGGCTAGCTTCCCCGCTACCTCGATTGTAAGGCTCGGCAGATAGTTGAAGTTTAGTGCGTATTCAACAGTACGTGGACTCAGAAGGCCCCGTGCAGCCGGAGCGATGCTCAGCGCGCAAACCAGCCAGACTAGTCGATAGTCGCCGTAGATGTGTGATATGGGCCAGGAAAGGGTCAACAGAGTCGCCGACAGCGCCAATCCTCTCAGGAGCTGAAGGGTGAAGGCACAGTCGTAGTGGAGTTTGGTTCGTTGCGGGAGCGCAACGAGTGCGAGGCCGAGTGGCAATTCCATGACGGCTTCGAAAATCTGGACAACAGCCATCGCAATTGCGACGAGTCCAAAATCCGCGGGCGAAAGCAGGCGGCCGAGAACGACGAGGGTAAGCAAATCGAGACCGCGGGCAATCAACCGCGATGCAACGAGGGTGATGGCACCCGCGGTGGCCTGACTACCGAGTCTGTTTGCTGAGCGGCTCAAGGATACATCGCATATAAAAGCAAAACGGCTTGTTCTGCGTTTTGTCGTATAACTAGGCTAGTGCAAATAAGAAAGTTAACTTGGCCATAAAGCCGTGGTCGACTCATGGTAAACGCCATCCTCGGCTGTTAAGCATAGTCCGAAATCCTTTTCGGCGTCCCGTGAACGGTCTTTCGCTCTTGGACCGTGCCCGGTCCTAGGTTACCAAGCAGCACGTATTGTTGTATACGAGGCGCAAGACGGCACGAAGGAATTGCCGGTCTACATATAGTATTCCGTTCGTCGCGCTTTGCTGGATTGCCTCGTACTGCAAACGGGCGGCGTGTTTGGCGTTGCGATGGCGCGCATCGCAGGAAATTACCTAAACGTGCTGAAGCATGAAGCAGTCGAACCGTCAACATCCTCGCGTCGCGATAGTGACCCCGGTCTACAACGGGGAGCAATTCCTAGCCGAGACGATGGCGTGCGTGCAGACGCAAACCTATCCCAATCTCCTCCATATCGTGCTGGACAACGCAAGCGTCGACTCTACGCCAGATATCATTGCGCGGTACAGGAATGGCCGGGTTCCACTAGTAACGAGGCGCAATCCCGAGGTCCTCTCGATGTACGACAATTGGGAAACATCGCTTCGTCTGATCGGGCCGGACGTCAGTTACTTTCTCATCCTGTGTGCCGACGACCTGATTACAGATGACGCAATAGAGAAGCTGGTCGACGTTGCGGAAGTTGATCCTGATATCGGTGTCGTTGGGTGCCAGTGGACCACGGGAACGCAGCCGGGCGGGGACGTGGATATTCACGGCAAAGGGCTCCCAACAGACATGGCGGTTTTCGATGGTCGATGGTTTGTGAAGACGTATCTGACGAAATTTCACTCTGCCACTTCACCGCAGTGCCAGCTGTTCAGGCGAAGCCTCCTGCGGGACGACGTGCCGTTCCACAAGTACGATGAAATGCTCATGGACATCGACGTCTGCTTGCGCGCGGCCGTCGACGGCAAATACGGGTTTGTTCATGCGCCGCTTGGCTTCACGCGCGAGCATGCCGACCGGACAACAAGTACAGTCAGAAAGCTCGTGGAAGATTTCACCTCCAATTGGCTGGCGCTGATCAATCGGCATGGTCCTAGCGTGATGTCCGCTGCGGATCTAGTAACATGCAGGCGCGCGTATCTGCAGCATTACTTCCGCCGGCTGCTGCTATGGCGGTTCCGCGACGGGAACAAGAAGCTTTATGATCATCATCTGGCCATCCTCAAGGAGCAGGGCATTCAACCGTCGCCGCTGAACTATGTCGAAGCGTTGCTCGTATGGGCATGGCAGGTCGCGCGGGGGAATCGTGGTGATGTCGGAGCCGCGACCAGCCTTTGGCCAAAAGCCCGGCTCGAACTGTCGGAGATGGTCGATCGGCCTACTGCAGCCGCGGATAGACGCCGATCAGAATCCAATTGTTGACGTGAGCCGATCGGCCATTTCGGCGGAGTGAGGCGGCGCTTGTTAGCCCGTGCCGGAGAGCGGCGGATGTAGGAATCTCGATTCAAGTATTTTTTCCTGATCGGCGAGCTTTTCGTGAGCTGCGCTTACAGCTTGCCCGATCAAGCGCTGGTAATGGCTTCTGTTTGCGGTTAGTTCATTAAACTGCGCGATCAGCTTCTCGAGTTGTATGTCATCGCTGTGCTGGCAAAACGCGCCTAGGCCCATCTCGTCCATCAGTTCTGCGTGATAGGGTGAATAACCGAGGGATGCTGTCAGCTTTCCGAGCATTACCGCGAAGACTAGATGATGAAAGCGACTCGAGACGACCACGTCTGCTTCACTCAGTTGCCTGATGACATCTTGGTAAGTGCGGGCGGGTTCTGCAATCAGTCTGTCGTCCGGCAAGGACGGTCTCTCCGCGACGATCGCTTGCTGCAGGTCGTTTACCGCCGTCTCGTCGTTCTGGTCTCCCATCATCAGCCGAACCCGATAATTCTGATCGATAAGCCACAGCGCCAAATCTCGCAGCTTTCCAAGATAGGCTCGATAGACCTGATCATCTGTTCTCAGATGGCCCTGCCAGCCGTGATAAAGCATCGCGCCGACGCAGACCGTGAGACCTGCCGAATCAGTGCTTCGCGTGTGCGACGTCGAGGGCATCGTCAGGCTGAAAGCCAGGTCCGGGTAGATTTGGTCGTGGCTTGTATCCAGTCCGAGGTCTGCAAGAAAGTTCTTCGAGAACTTGTTCCTGTACGAGCGATACTCTGCCATCGCGGCAGAACGCTTTATCAGCCATCGGGTTACCGGATGATGCGATGGGCCTGCCCCAGTGCTCACGAAGGCGGTCTTCACGCCACAAAGCTTCGCCGCAAGGCACCATCTGAAGACCGTGTATGGCATGCCGAACGGCGACGCCGTGAAGTCGTTGAGAATGCCGGTACCTGGAATGAGCAGCGCGTCGAATTTTCGTATTGTTTGGACGGCATACAGAATATTGTCGAGCTTCCTTATCAGGGAGGGCGCCGACCGGGTTAGCGGGAGCGTGACCAACTGGTGTTCACGCTGCACCCGCTCCGGACCCGTACAGATGCAGGTCAACTCGATCTCGGAACGGCTTCGCCGCAGGGACTCGAGCATGGCTACAAGTGTCGCCTCATTGCCGAAATTGCCCATGCCAAAGTTGCCGAAGATCGCAATCTTCGCAGGTCGTGAACGCATTCCCATCTTCCCTTCAACCAGCACACGGGCAGTTAGCATCAGAACCGGAAAACGCTAGCCGGCGAGGATACTTGCTCTTGAAGATTGCTATTTAGCAGTCGCGAAAGCAACTGGCCAAGCCTCACGCACACTGGGAAGCTTGCGCAATGAGATCTTCCGCGATTAACCTTGCTGGAGGTAGGTCGTTTGCTTTGTTGCCGAGGCAGACGGAGTTGGCTCGGAGGAAGCGACATCGTGCCAGGCTGCGCTGTGGATCGACGATCATTCCTGGCCGGATGTGGGGCGATAGCCTTTGGCATGCAGGAATTTCTCCCGCAGTCGAGCGTCGCCGCGTCGGCCGATCAGCCCGTTTCATCTCTTCCATTGCGCTTTCCGGTTGGACTAAATGCCCAGCGGACCGCGTTCGTCGACCAGTTTGGCGAGCTGTGCTTTGCCTGCGGGGACGCGCCACAATATCTGATACAGCAGCTTTCGAATCCAGACGTCGAAATATATCTGAGCGACCGAGCGGCGCGTGGCATAAATATCGTCTGGATGATTGCTGCCGACAAAATCTATCAAAGCAATCCGCCGTACAATTTTGCCGGCGAAGCACCTTTCAAAGGTGCCGATTTCACTAACTTTCATGAACCCTATTGGGCGCATGTCGACCATGTGATGCAGCGGTGCCTTGCCTATGGGATGACCGTTCTGTTGATGCCGCTATTTGTCGGCGTCAAGCCTGCTGAAGGGTACCTGACCACGTTGCCGCACACCAGCGATGCAGCGATCGAAGAATACGGATCGTTTCTTGGGAAACGCTACCAGAACTTTCCCAATCTGATCTGGTTAATCGGCGGCGATGCCGACCCGAACAATGCGGTAGTTTATGGCAAGCTCGATAAGCTTGCGACGGCCATCAAGGCAATTGACCCCGGTCATCTAATGACGTTGGAGGCAAACTACGTGCTCGAGACCGGGGGGCCGACGCCAAATGGGGGATACTCGAGCATCGATGCGCACAGGATCGCGTATGGCTCGATCAGGCCGTGGCTGGATATAAATTGGGTGTATGAGCCGCTGAAAAGTGTCGTTTCGGGGGCGCAGCGCTGCTACTCGCAAGGACTACCATGCCTGCTTGGGGAAGATTGGTATGAACTCGAGCATTCCACCACGGGTGAACGGACACGCGCTGAGGGCTACGGCGCTGTCCTCGGCGGTTGCACGTTGGGACGCCTGTTCGGTAACGGTGCGATCTGGCCGTTCAATTCGCGCAACGCGGGGAATGGCATCAATGCCGGGCCGCCGACTTGGCAAAGTCAGCTGAACTCCGTCGGTTCGGTCGGCCAGCAACTGCTCGGGAAGCTGTTTCGGTCGAGAAGCTTCCACCTGCTGGTGCCGGATACCGCGAATATAGTGATGACGGAAGGCGCCGCCGGTGGATCGGTCTGCGCGCGCACCAGTGACGGGGTGACGATTTTCGCCTATCTGCCGTCCAGCGAGACGTTCTGGGACAAGCTGATTTCGAGGGGCAGGTCCGTCACGATCAATCTGAGCAAAATCGTGGACGCGACCAATCTTGCCACCTGCAATTGGTACAATCCTGGCACGGGGGCGGTGAGGGCGGCAGGCACCTTCGCCAATCTGGGAACTCGCCGCTTCAAATCACCTGACGCGGGTGACTGGCTGCTGGTTATCGATTCCGCGGCGGCGAGGCTACCTGCACCGGGCACGTGAGCATCTCAACTGACTTGGGCTGCTCTGGGACGAGGCCGCCGCTGAGAGCTGGCCATTTCCTCAGTTGAATTTCCTGAACACGGGTTTCACCGGGCGGCCGATCAGGTAGCGCTCAACGCCATCCTCCAGCGCTCGCCGGTAGACCTGGAGCGCTTCGCCGATCGCCTCGATCGTTTGATCGATGTCTGCGTCGCTGTGCGAGAAGCTCACGACCATCGAAGGCATGATCAAGCCGCGCCGAATGGTCTCCTGGAGGAACAGGGCCCTGAATGCCTGTGAAGGCTGCTGCGCCTGATCGCGTGTCGCGTAAACCATGTTGGAGGGGCGGCCAAGAACCTCAAAGCTCCCCTTGAGGCCGAGCGAGACGATTGCCCGATTGACGCCGGTTCGCAGCCGCTCTCCCTGTCGGTAAAGGAATTCTATGACGTTGTCGCGGCGATAAATTTGCATCGTCTCGATCGCAGCGGCGAGGGAGTGGGTCTCGGCGCCGTGCGTTGTCGAGAGCAGGAACACGCGCTCCCGGTCGTGTTGCAAACCTCCGAGCTCCATGATCTCCCTGCGGCCGGCCAGCGCCGAAACCGAGAAGCCGTTGCCCATGCCTTTGCCGAAGGTCGAGAGGTCCGGCGAGATACCGTAGACCTTCTTGGCGCCGGCGTTATGCCACCGAAAGCCGGTGATCATTTCATCTAGGATGAATACTGCGCCCTCCCTGCGGCAAAGCTCCTGCACGGACCTGAGAAAATCGGGTGCCGGTTCCACGGCGGTGGCTGCCTCGAGGACGACGCAGGCAATTCGGCCAGGATTTTGCTCAAACAGCGCACGAAGGCTCTCGGTGTCATTGTATCGGAACTGGAGAGTCAGTTCCTGTATGGCTCTTGGAATACCGGCCGACATTGCCGTGTCGCCGATGAACCAGTCATCGACCGAGAAGAACGGTTGATCGGCACACCTAGCAATCAGATCGCGGCCGGTGTAGGCCCGCGCCAATCGCACGGCCGCGGTCGTCGCATCCGATCCGTTCTTGCCAAATTTGACCATGTCGAAGCCTTCGATCAGGCTCAGGAACTGTTCGGCACAGTCCAATTCGATGGCTGCAGGACGCGTATAGTTTTCACCGAGGAGCATCTGGCGATGAGCTGCTTCCACGACAGGCGCGTAAGCATGTCCGAGGGTAACTGCGCGCAGCCCCATCCCGTACTCTATGAACTCGTTGCCATCGACGTCCCAAACATGACAGCCTTGGCCCCGTGCCAGAAATCCCGGCGCCAGCACGGGGTATTGGTCGTCGCCCTTTGCATACGTGTGGGCGCCGCCTGGAATAAGGGCGTGAGCCCGAGTCTGCATCTTGGACGAGTTCGCGAAAGTCTGCGCAAAAGGAGGCTTGGTTTGCGAATTCAAGGAAATTCCTCTCGGACAATTTCAGTTTCGCTCTACGGTCGGTCTGCGTCTGGAACCCTCGCCGGTGTTCAAACAGAGCGGCTAGGCGACCTCTTTCAAAACATCGACTGTATTTAACTACGCTAAGTTCGATGTGTTTTAATAACGCTAAAATGCCCGGTTTACAACGTTGAATGGCGTGATGAACGGCCTGCTGCGGATTAACCTGAATCGAATAAAAGTATGCGCCCCGGGCCCGAAATGGCGTAAGAGAAGCCGGACCAAATTACTAAAGGTAGTCGCCTTGAAAGTGCTCATCACAGGTAATATGGGTTATGTCGGACCTGAAGTGGCAAAATTTCTGCGTTCGCGACTCCCGAATGCGACGCTTCACGGATTTGATAATGCGTACTTCGCTCATTGCCTGACCGGCCCCGCCGTGCTTCCCGAGCGGTACCTCGATCAGCAATTCTACGGTGATGCTCGCGACGTTGCGATCGATTTGACGGGATATGACGCTGTCGTCCAACTTGCCGCCATCTCGAACGATCCGATGGGCAACAAGTTTCAGGCCGTAACACTCGATATCAATCAGAACTCGACCGTATCGATCGCACGGGCAGCGGCAGCGGCAGGGGTGAAGAATTTTGTGTTTGCATCGAGTTGCAGTGTCTATGGAATTGCCGACGGTCCGCCCCGCAAGGAAACTGATCCGCTGAATCCGATCACCGCATATGCAAAATCGAAGATTGGAGCCGAGGAGGAACTCGCGTCTCTCAAAACCGATATGACGGTGACGTGTCTTCGGTTCGCGACCGCTTGCGGAATGTCGGATCGCCTTCGGCTTGATCTTGTTCTGAATGACTTTGTCGCGTGCGCGCTCAGTCAGGGACTGATCAGCGTTCTCTCCGATGGTTCGCCATGGCGCCCGCTGATCGACGTTGCCGATATGGCGCGCGCCATCGAATGGGCAATCGATCGGCCTGCCAGTAACGGAGGTCGATATCTGGCCATCAACGCAGGCTCGGATGATCGTAACTATCAGGTCAGGGATCTCGCAAATGCCGTCGCAAGGGCTGTGCCGGGCACCGAGGTGTCGATCAATACTTCGGCGCCGGTCGACAGCCGATCCTACAAGGTGGATTTCGGGCTGTTTCGCGCTCTAGCGCCCAACCATCAGCCGATCGTGGACCTCGATCAATCGATCAAAAACCTGATTGCCGGCCTGAAAAAGATGAACTTCAAGGATAGTGACTTCCGCTCTTCGGACCTGATGCGCTTGAAGGTATTGCAAGGTCACATTGACAGCAATCGTCTCGATGAAAGTCTTAGGTGGACGAGGGATTGATGACGATCTCCGCTTTGGAGTTAGCAATGAATAAGAGTATCCCGGCGACATCAGGCGTTACGCCGAAATGCCGTCACTGCGCCCACGATCTGACGCGGAAGCTGATCAATCTTGGGCTTTCGCCCGTGGCCAATGACTATGTCGAGCCGGCGGGCTACATGAAAGCGGAGCCTTTCTATCCTCTGGAGGTGTTTGTCTGCAGCGAGTGTCGCCTGGTGCAGACTCGCGACCTGCTGTTGGCGTCGGACATCTTCCGTGCGGACTATGCCTATTTTTCATCGCACTCGTCCTCCTGGCTGGAGCACGCCAGGACCTATGTCGACTACGTGTCGACGCGGTTCGGTCTCGGAACCAATTCGCGTCACGTCGAGATTGCCTCGAACGATGGTTACCTGCTTCAGTACTCGCTCTCCAAGGGCATCAATTGCCTGGGAATCGAACCGTGCGAAAGCGTAGCGCTGGCGGCGCGCAAGGCGGGTATCGAAACAAGAATTGAGTTTTTCAGCCGCGAATACGGCCAAACTCTTCGCAGCGAGGGCTGGGCTGCAGATCTGATCACCGCCAACAATGTCCTGGCGCATGTGCCGGACATCAATGATTTCGTGGGCGGGATCAAAATGCTGCTTGCGCCGAACGGCGTGGCGACGCTCGAGGTGCAGCATCTGCTTACACTGATGCAGCGGCACCAGTTCGATACGATTTATCACGAGCATTTCTCGTATCTATCGTTGATCGCGGGTCAGCGCATCTTTTCGAAGGCCGGCCTTCGCGTATTCGACGTTGAACTGCTTGAGACACACGGTGGGTCGATCAGATTTTTCGTCTGTCATTCCGAAGCCTCGCGTGCCGAGAGCGCGCGCGTCGCCGAGGTGTTGGCGAAAGAACGTGCCTATGGGCTCGATCGGGACGAGGTATACATCGCCTGGAATGAATCGGTGAAGGAGACGAAACGCGCTCTGCTCGAACTGTTGATTTCGCTCAAGCGTCAGTCGAAGACCATTGCTGGATACGGCGCGCCTGCAAAGGGTGTGACGCTGCTGAATTATTGCGGGATCGGAGTGGACTTCATCGACTTTACCGTCGATCGCGCGCCTTCCAAGCAGGGGCGCTATCTTCCGGGCGTTCGGATTCCCATCCTGCCTCCCGAAGCGATTCTTCAGACCAAGCCGGACTACATTCTTATTCTTCCGTGGAATCTCAAGCAGGAGATCAAGGAACAGATGGCGGAAGTCCGGTCGTGGGGAGGCCAGTTCATCGTGCCTGTTCCAAAAGCGACAATTGAGAGCTGATCGCAGCAAGCTCGCCGGCAAGGGAGCGTATCTGGATCATCATACTGGCGAGGATACGAGCCGTGAAGTTTATTGCTCTAGGCAAATCGGATGCACGACTGATTGAACTGGCGCCTCGTGTCGACGAGCGCGGAAGCTTCATGCGAACCTGGTGCGCCGACAGCTTCGCCGCACAGGGGATCGATTTCCGCCCTGTGCAGGGCAACAGCTCCCTAACGCGAGTTCGTGGAAGCGTTCGCGGAATGCATTTCCAGAAAGCGCCGAAAGCTGATGCGAAGATCGTTCGCTGTACCGCGGGACGCATTCACGACGTCATCGTTGACCTGCGTCCGACGTCTCCTACCCGAGGACAGATATTTGCCAATGAACTGGCTCCATCGTCGGCGACGATGGTCTACATCCCGGCGGGTTTCGCGCACGGATTTCAGACGTTGGAGGACAATTCGGTCGTCGAATATCTGATGGGAATCGAATATATCGAGGAACTCTCGGATGGATTTAGATACGACGACCCTGTCCTGGGTATCAGGTGGCCAGAGCCTGTGGCGGTGTTGTCGCCCAAGGATGCCGCTTGGCCGATGCTCTCTGACCGCAAGCTGTTTTGAGGCTCGGGACCAGAATGCTGGACAGGCCGGAAACATCTGCGTCGGGCCGAAAGCCTTCGATCGACCTTCATGGTCTGGTCACGGAGCTGTTCCCGATCAATCGAAGCCTCACCGGCGCCGGGGTCCGCGAGACGCTTGGCCTCGTTGCCCGCCACATCGACCTGGAGATCAATGAGGTTGCAAGCGGAACTCCGGCGCTCGATTGGACCGTTCCCATGGAATGGAATATCCGCGGTGCCTCGATCTCTACTCTATCCGGGCATCGCCTGGTCGACTTCGCGGATAACAACCTTCACGTTTTAGGCTACAGCAAGCCGGTACAGGGCATCATAAGCCGCGCTGATCTCGCGCGGCATGTTCATACATTGCCGGATCAGCCTGACCTCATCCCCTACCGCACCGGCTATTTTGCCGACGACTGGGGCTTCTGCCTATCCCACGAGCTTTGGCAGACCATGACCGATGAAAACTATCGCGTCGAGATCGACAGCGACTTATCGTCGGGGTCGATGACCTATGGTGAGCTGTTCCTGCCCGGCCAGACCGATCAGGAAGTGCTGGTCACTTGTCACATCTGCCATCCAAGTCTCGCCAACGACAATCTATCAGGCATTGCGGTGATGACCGCTTTGGCCATGCGCCAGGCCCGACGCACACGGCGGTTGGGATATCGGTTTCTCTTCCTTCCGGCCACCATTGGCGCGATCACATGGCTTGATCGAAATCAGACGATGCTCGACCGCGTTCGGTATGGAATTGTTCTTACCTGCTTGGGCGATCCAAGCCCGTTTCATTACAAAGAGAGCCGCCGCGGAGCAACCATCGATCGTGCTGTGGCGCATGTACTGCGACATTCTGGCCATCAGTACGAGGCTATGCCGTTCAACCCCTACGGATATGATGAGCGCCAATTCTGTTCTCCGGGTTTTGACTTGCCGGTCGGCTGTCTGATGAGAGGCGTACACGGAACGTTTCCCGAGTATCACACTTCAGCCGATAATCTTGAGTTCGTCAGGCCGGAATGTCTCGATCAATCCTACGCGCTGATCGAGTCGATCCTGGACCTTCTTGACCAAAACCGCACGTTTGAGCGCGTGGATGGCCGGGGAGAACCTCAGCTCGGAAGACGAGGTCTCTACAGGGCCATTGCCGGCCAGCGCGAGGCTGGAGGCGCCACTCAGATGGATTTGTTGTGGTTCCTCAATCTTGCTGACGGAAAGCATAGTCTTCTCGATATGGCGATCCGCGCCGACGTGCCGTTTGCACGCCTGGAAGCTGCAGCGCGGCTCGCAGTGGAAGCGGCCCTCGTTCGTGAAAGACCCAGTAGTTGAAATCGCAAGGAGGCAGAACGCGGCCCTGCTGAAATGATCCGGCCGTAATAGCTTTGTGAAGAGCCGTATTTAAACAGTTTTAAGAGTAGGAAAGCGCACAATGAGTACCGGTGCGTCTATTGAGAGCAGGACCTTGGTTGATGTCCCTGCGCAAGTCGAGCGCGTCCATGGCGATGTCAGGATTCAAAGTCTGCAGCATTTGCGGGTCCTGGCTGCGTCCGTCATCGTACTATATCATGCCGAGTTGCAGATAACTAGGCTGACCGATGGCGCGCACCAGCATTCGCTCGGGTTTGGCGCAGCAGGAACGGACCTTTTCTTCGCCATCGGCGGCTTTATCCTGGTTTATACGACACACAATCGGAAAGATACTTTCGCGGCGTTTCTGTATCGTCGCTTTATTCGTCTCGCGCCGCTCTATTGGTTGTTCACGCTCCTCATGCTGGCGGTTCTTCTGGTCTCGCCCGGCCATCTGCTGACAACGAAAGGCGATTTCTGGCATATCCTGTCCTCGCTGGCCTTCATCCCTTACCCCCATCCGGTTCTTGGATTAGACCGGCCGTTCCTCTTTCCGGGCTGGGTGCTCAACAACTTTGCCTTCTTTTATCTCTTGTTTGGCTCGCTGTTGTTCCTGTCAACCGGGAGGCGCGTGGCCGCGTTGAGTATTGTGCTTTGCTCGCTGGTGATTCTGAAGATGTTATTCGGAGCCACCAGTCACTTGCTCGATTTCTATGGTTCGACGGTGGCCCTGGATTTTGTGCAAGGCATGTTCGTTGGATGGTTGTTCCTCGCGAGACGCGAATCGCCGTGGATCATCGCCGCCGCATTCGCCGCCGGTGCGTCGATCTTTGTGGCAGGTGTTTTGGAGAACGTCTCGGAAGGCGCAGAGCGGGCATTGTTCTGGGGGATGGCTGACGCGACATTGCTGTTTGTATGCGTATCCGTCGAGAAGCGTTGGGGCTGGCCAGAATGGCGGTTTCTCAGCAAGCTGGGTGATGCGTCCTATTCGGTATTCGTGTCCCATTTGTTTGCGCTTGCACTGACGGCAAGCATTCTGCGCGGACTTCGCTTGTTCCCTATGCTCGGAGTTTCCGGCGCAAGAATCGTCTTCCTGGGAGCTGCCTGGACGGTTGGCGTTATCGTTTACTCAGCGATCGAGCGCCCCTTGATGCGAACCTTCAATCGACAATGAGGCCGTGTCAACGAGTCTATTCCGCAGTACGATCTTGAGGGCCGCGTGATCGACTGGACGAGCGAAGGGCAGCAGCACGAAGATCACTCGTCTGACAGACGGAATTCTCGCTGCATGCGCTCGACAATGGTTGTCAATACGTCGCCGACGGCCGTTCGATCGGACCTGCCGAACTTGATTCCACGCAGCGACCAATTCGGATCGGAGCAAGACTTCGACTTCACGCGCTGAACAACAACGCCAACGAACTCCGCGCAGCTTGGATCGGCCATCTTCGTCGCTTGCGCGATCTCGAACTCAAGGTTGGCGGCAGCAATTCGGACAGGATTGGGTCGCGCTGTCGCCAGCAGCGTCGCAGCCGCCTGGCTGACCACCGGCGCAACAAGGGCGGGCCGTTCAGGCTGAGGAAGACTTTCGACTGTCTCCGCCACTTCTGTCGGCTTACTCGGCGGGTCAATGATTTCCCGCGCGGGCTCGCCAGGCACGGGCGGCTCAGAAGCTGCGGGCAGGTTTGATATGATCTGAACCTCTTCAAGAGGATCTTGTGATGATTGCTGGGACCGGGCTGCGACTTGATCGATGATCTTCATATTTTTGGCAAACACTTCAGGTAGCTGCGCAACAGTCTCGATGCCACCACAAGCGGAGTTCTTGCGGATATGCGGCTGAGATCGGTTCAGTTGCGCGACTCTGAAATCCGTAAGCGCCGCACCAACGTAGGAGGAGCTGTTGCGGGGCTGGCGGATCGATCCGGGCGTTCCGGTCGCGCCCCTTGCAAGCAGATGCCGGAATTTCGCCGATGGACCAGGGTTGGCGCTGGCGAGCTTCTTGGGCTTCTTCGGCAGGCCTTTTGCTTTGGCCGGACGCTTCTTGCCAGGTAAGAGCGCAGCGTCTTCGGATCGCTGATGATATTTCTGAAGGTCGGTCTTTTTCCAGTTTTTGGACCGTGCGGCCAGCGGCAAGTTGCGTCGGATTTTCGATAGCTTTCGAAAACTGCGAGTCACCACGCGCCCAGTGGGCGACTTGTCTTGAACTCGGGATGTTGGCATCTATAGGCTCCTGGCGAGATAGTCAGAGAACGGCGGATGCGCCCGCAGTCGTGAGCACGATAGCGTCGTTACGTACTTCGACGAGATCTAAATCAATCAAGGTTCGCAAATTATTTGGGCTAATAGCCGAGAGCTTCACTCGATCGCTCTTGATGTCCCTCAATACCCACCGCAGGGCAATCGCTCGATCACGGGTTTCCGGGGCAACATGTGAGCCTGGTGCTAGAATCGCTCCAAGCAGATCCGATCGTGATTTGTCATCCACTGCTTCTGAAGCAGCCGTGAATGTCTCCGGCACATCAGATGGTACGACCGACATATTGTCCGATATCGCTACGAGCTCACAAGGTGGGCGAGCTATGCGCGCTGCGTCTGGTTTGGGGGTGTTTCGAGAAGTGGTAATGCCGTCCTTCCGATCCGCTTCGACTTCGGCCGACACCGCAGGCTCCGGCTCGACAATTGATAACAACCATTCGATCGACGGGCCGCGTCCATCATCGCTCGGTTCGACCTTCAGTCTCTGGGCTTTCTGAATGGTCCAATTGATTAGCCCGGCAACTTCCATGCTTGTCTTCCCCCTGACGACCCGATCGCATTGGTTCCGCGCCGTCGGCCGGCGCGAGGTGTCGACGCAGCCCGGATGAACTCCGGAAAAAGTGCTTTCGGATTTCGGCGGTCACATTGCGAGGGACGTGCATTCAGCGTTCGAGTGTTTCGAAGCTCGGACCCACGCGATGGACTTTCCGCCAACGGCGAATCCGCGGTTGTACTTCGATACGGTCCGTTCGGCCTCGAACCTGCGGTAAACGATGCATGCTCCGCCAAAGCAATGGTCTGCCGGGCGAATATTTGTCGAACCTGCTACGGCAGGGTAGGCGGCAATCTGCCAATCTGCAGCATTAATCGTACTCCTGCCAAACTAAAAAAATCATTTGATTGAAATTGAAGAATACCGTGCTGTTAACGAAAATCAAATCGAAATTCTTTCGATCGTGACTGGCGACAGATATAATTGAATAGCAGATGAAGTGGAGAATGTCCCTCGGGCTGACACGCCACTGCCCGTAGTTGCAGCGGGTACATGTGTATCAAAGACCGGCGATGCAGGGTGACCACACTCAAGTCGACTGTGATATTGCGGCCGCTTTACGAGCAGACAGGTGCGGTCGGTCGGTTTGCACGCCGTGCTCGATGGTCCGCGCGGTCCTTCTCGGCAAGTTCGTCCACGTCCCGTTCAATTGGTCGGCGCTACGGGCGCATTCTCCGCGCATTCCTGGATGATCCCGCAGGCCTTCTCAATTGACGCAGATCAGCTGAAGGGCACGATGGATAAGCATCCGCGCGCTCTGAGAACAAGCGTCGCGAGAGGACTACATTCTTGCGGCGTCGCGCTGTGGTTTTCCTTGAAAGGCTGCATGATCGCGCATAACGCCGCTCGCCCAACGACCGTCGATATTGATTAAACCAGTAAACCCTACTGCGGTTCGTAATGCCCATGCTGCCGTTTGAGCAGGCGGCGCGGCGGAGAAGGGCGCGGTCCTGGGCGCCCGTAGGACACTGGCCCCTTTTCACCCGTAGCTCACGAGAAATCGTCTCGCAAAGGCCACCGGCCAATGGACAAGCTCTGGAACCGCGGCGCCTGAGTTCCCGTTAACGGGTGACCAAGAGGCGAGGGGGAGGCCAAGGAGGCCCGAAATGCGATTTCCTCACTCAATACTGCTAGCCTTCTTTGTCGCTTTCTTTCCCGTTGGAGCGGCTTGGAGCCAGGGGGGAGGCGGCGGAGGTGCAGGTGGAGCGGGTTCGGCCGCTGCGGGTGCCGGGGCGGCCGGCCCGGGTGGCGGACGTGGCGGCGTTGGCACATCGGCGACATCAGGTGGCGCTGCGGTCGGCGGCGGCGCTCCAGCCGGAGCGGTCGGAGGTGGTGCGCCGGCCGGCGCGGTTGGCGGGGGTGCTCCCACCAACAGCGCCATGAGTCCTGGAGCGCCTGGATCCGATCCGGCGCCAAATTCAGCCGCCGCAAACTCAACCGCTACCAATCCAACGAGCGCAGGCGCTGGAGCCAGCGGACCGACCGGGATCGGCGCCCCGTCAAGTGCCCAGAGCAGTGGAGGTCAGGGAGGGACTCCTCCGGTGATGGGCCAAGCTCAACCCACGACCGTCCCCCCTGAAGTTCGTGGCGCAGCCGATTTTCCGCCGGCTACGACAACCGGACTGGCGACGACGGCTGCTGACGGCGTGTCCACCAAGATCGTTCCGGCCAGACCGTGCAGCACAGCGGCCCGGGAGACGGATGGCACGACCACATGCGTGGGGATTCCAAGCAGACGAAAATAGATCGTCCGACACGAGGCAGCCTCTCCGTACGAGCTGCCGTGGCAGCATCGGGCCGCGCTGCCGGCCGATGACTGCTGCCGGTCGATGACTTTGGCGCGCGTGACTTAGCAAGCGGTGAGCCACTCAATAGCGCACTGAGATCACACTTGTGGTCTCTGCCCTGGCTTCGCAAGCCACGATCGGTCCATGGCGATCGAGGCCGCGTCGAAAGAACGGCTCCCAATTCGGGGCGGGGAAAATATAGAGGCTGGCCGGAGGAGGCACGGGTCCGCAGACGTAGGCAGTCGCAGCGTAGTCGCGGCGAAGATGTCGAGCCTCAGCCGAAGCCATCAATGCCATGATGGTCACGCAAAGCGCTGCCGCGTACACACCCAAACGAACCATTCGCATTGTTTTCTCCTGATTCTTCAACGCTCTGTGGCACGATGCCGTATTGTTTCGGCGGCCGCAAGCCATGTGTTGTATCAGGTCACGCTTCCCCACCAAAGATGAAGGGGGCGACCGTCTCCACGGCCCAACGCTTTCCTCCAGAATGTCCCAAGGACGACGGCTGGACGGAGGAGAGTATCGGTCTAGGCCTCTCAGAGTGGAAAAGCTGCGCAGCTGTGCCACTAATTGGCCGCGTCGAAACCGTCATCGTGCCATGAGGGCGCCCAGAACGAACTGATTTATCGAAAACGAGCGTCGCCTTCGTTTAAATTAGTTGAGTTATTCCCAATGAGACACTTGTGGGGGATTGTTTTCGTTTCGGCTGTGGCGCTGCCCGTCTTGTTTGGGATGAGCAGCGCTGGCGTTGCCCAAGCATCAGATCACCAGCCGCGCGCGGAATCTTCCGAAGATGGGCCGCCACCTGGCGGCTGCAATCCGGTCGGCGTAACCGCTTCCGGCGAAATCGTTTTCCCGATGACTTGCAAGGAGTTCATCGAGCGGTACAAGGCTGCGGACCGCAATTCTACCGCATCACAGAGGAAGCCAGCCTCTGTCGACGCCAGCAAGGCTCCCGATGCAGTCGAAGCCAGCAAGACTCCAGATGTTATCGCTCCCGGCAAGGAGCCAAGTACTGCCGGCGCCAACAACAGGGCTCCGACTATGGCCAAGTCTGATGAGAAAGACGCCAGGCCTGCTGAGGCAAAAGCACCGGCGGATCAAGCAACCCTGACGGTAACCAAGCAGATTGCCGCATCGCCCGCGTCGGTTGACGTCGATAAATCCTTCGCCGAACCCGCCACCGCCGCGGGAGTATCGAAACGCACCCGAGCGCGAAACCGCCTCGCCGGTTCGCCTGGTTGCACCAGATTTCGAACGTACGACGCGGCGAGCGGGACCTATCGCGATTTCAGCGGACAACGCCGATCGTGCCCCTGAAGCTCGACATATCCGGAAACTGAACGGACGCGATTGCTGCTGCCTTGTGTAAAACGGCGCGCAGCAGAGTTTGAGCCCGCCCGGTAGCCAAAGGACATCTTAACGTTACCTTCAGCGGCTTCAATTCACCATAAACACACGAGCAAAACGCGTCTTCGTCTCCTATTTCCGTGCGAAAATGCCCCTGGAAGGCTGTTCGTCCCCAGCGCGAGTTCTGCTGCATCAAGAGCGCTGGTTGACGGAATGGACGCAGGGTGCTGCAATGCAGTGATTGCAGCGCGGGCGTGCTATTATGAGCGAAATTGTAGATAGTATTTTGTTGACGTCGGGGCGGGGCGATTTGGACGCGCAATCGCGGGCAAAAATCATACGCTATCTCGAAACACTGAAATCTGCAGGGAATCGGGACGAGCAACAGCTAACGACCTTCGGCCTCGCGTATCTCGAACAGCTCTTCAATCCAGACCCCCGGTACAGCGGTTGGTAGTGCGCGAAAGCTTGACTGCGAGCGAAGGCTGGCAATCTCAGCCGGTCACTCGCCTGCTCACTCTCTTCTCGCTGGAGCTGCACATGAGCGCTGAGATCAAGCCCTACCGCATTTCGATCGGCGACGACGTCCTTGATGATCTCAAATTGCGGCTGCGCAACACGCGCTGGCCGGAAGCTGAACTGGTCGACGATTGGAGCCAGGGCGCGCCGCTGAATTGGATCAAGGACATTTGCCGCTATTGGGCCGAGGAGTACGACTGGCGCGGGCGTGAGGCGCGGCTCAATCGCTTTGCGCAGTTCACCACCGAAATCGACGGACTCGACGTTCATTTCCTGCACGTCCGCTCACCGCAGCCGGACGCGATGCCGCTGATCATCACGCATGGCTGGCCGGGATCGATCGTCGAGTTTCACAAGGTGATCGAGCCTTTGACCGATCCGGCCGCGCATGGCGGCAACGCCGCCGACGCGTTTCACGTCGTGTGCCCGTCGCTGCCGGGCTTCGGCTTCTCGGCGAAGCCGAAGACGACCGGCTGGGGTGTCGGCCGCATCGCGTCAAGCTGGGCGGTACTGATGGACCGTCTTGGCTATTCGCGCTACGGCGCACAGGGCGGCGACTGGGGCTCGGCGATTACCACCGCGATCGGCGCGCAGGATGCCGAACATTGCGCCGGCATTCACATCACGCTGGCGATGTCGGCCCGACCCAACGTCGAAGGGCAGCCGACGCCGGAGGAGGCGCGGGCTTTGGCCGGCATTCAACACTACGCCGATTGGGATTCCGGCTATTCCAAGCAGCAATCGACCCGGCCGCAGACTCTTGGATATGGCTTGACGGATTCGCCGAGCGGACAGGCCGCGTGGATCCTGGAAAAATTCTGGGCCTGGACCGATTGCGACGGCCACCCCGAGAACATCCTCGGACGCGATGAACTGCTCGACAACGTCATGCTCTATTGGGCGACGGCGACCGCCGCCTCGTCGGCGCGTCTCTACTGGGAGAGTTTTAGTCCCAAGCGCCGCCAACCATTCAGGGTGACGATCCCGACAGGCGTGGCCGTGTTCCCCAAGGAGATCGTCACGCCGGTTCGAAAGTGGATGGAAGCTAGCTATGCAAATATCCAGCACTGGAACGAAATGCCCAAGGGTGGTCACTTCGCGGCCTTCGAGCAGCCGGATCTGTTTGTGCGGGAAGTGCGGAATTTCTTCCGGACGGTGCGAAAGGCCACCTAAAGCAATCAGAGATACCAGGCGAGCACGGCCTTGAGCAGCGCATTTTCGATCACCGGAAGCACGACGATCTGGTTCATGCCGGCTGCGCGCGCAAGCTGCGCTGCGATCGACTCATCGACGCCTAGATGTTCGTTGATGGCGGGCATGCCCGTTGCCCAGGCGCCGCCGATGCTGCCTTCGCCCTTGTGGATCGTCTTTGACGCGTAGAGGGAGCCCAGATCGGCATTCCTGCTGCAATCGCCGGACTCGAACACCAGTTCCGTCCGCGCCGGGTTCGGCACCCAGATTTCAAAACGCCTGGCAATCGGTGTTGCCTGCGCGGACAGAAAGGTCATGACCCAGGTCTGATCCGGAGGCGTCATGTAGGGAATGCCGACGCCGCAATTGATCCCGATTTCGCTCGCTTCCTCCCAGCGCAGGAAGCTCTTGGCGTTGTGCAGGTCCTTGATAATGAGGGGCGTGCCGGCTTTCCAGGCGCGGCCGGGCAGGCCGAACCCGCGTGGGAACTTGGTATGCCGGGAATTGAACTCGAACATGTCGGCGGTGCCGTAATAGCCCTCGACCAGGCCCATCTCGTGCGATTTTTCGGGATCGTTGTGCCAGAGCTCGATGGCGCCGACGTGCTTTTCGTCGTCGCCGCAGAACAGCACCATCACAGCCATCAGGAATTCACCGGCAAAAACCGGCAGCGCGACGCCGCAGGTCAATCCGGCTTCGATCGCTTCGTCCGTGCGCCTGAAATAGGAGTTTGCGAATTTCGTGAGGATGACGGGATGGCCGGCGGCCCAGGCTTTGCCGGGCAGCCCTTCGTCATAGGCGAACAGCGCGTTCTCACTGACGGCCTTGAACTCCGAATACTCCTCGCTGCAAAGGCAGCCCCCGAATTCCAGGCCGGTGCGGGTTCGGTCCGGCACCCACAGTTCAACCACGCGAATGAATGTCTTCATCGGACGCACCTGTCGCTACGCCGAACTCAGCATCGGCGATTTAGCGACAGGATGTGCGAACAAATTACAGGCAGATGCCGCCCAAAGATCGTGCGGGTCGGCCAGTGTCATGGCAGATTGGGCGGCATTCGAATGCGCTATTAATTCCGCGAGGTGAAGGCCATGACCGAAGGACGCTACCGGCTGATCGGTTCGACCGCGTCGCCCTATGCCATCAAGTTGCGCGCATTGTTGCGATATCGGAGAATTCCGTTCGACTGGGTCATCATGACCAAGGCGCTGCGCAGGGCGACCGAGCACTTGCGGCCCAACCTCATTCCGGTGCTGCAATATCCTGATGGGACCTATCGGGGCGAGACCACGACGCTGGCTTACGACCTGGAGAGTCGTCACAAGGAACGTTCTGTCATTCCGGATGATAAGGCCGTCGCGTTCGTCTGCGATCTCCTCGAGGACGTCGCTGACGAATGGGCGGTGAAGCCGCTGTTTCTCTATCGGTGGTGGGATCCGGAGGACCAGGCTTATGTCTCGCGCTGGGCCGGCGAGGAGTGGTCGGTGTCGGAGGCCGCGGCCGGTAGCGCAGAGGAGATCGAAGAGTTCCGGCAACGGCAGATTTCACGCATGATCATTCTCGGCGCCACGGCAGAAAACCGGCCGCTGCTGCAGGAGAGCTACTTGCGGATTTTAGCGGCGTTCGAACCGCATGTCGGCATGACGAACTATCTGTTCGGTAGCCGGCCGTCGCTCGCCGATTTCGCCTGGTTCGGCCAGCTCAGCGAGATGGCGACCGACCCGACCCCAATGCGGATCATGCGCGCGAAGGCGCCGTTCACCGATCACTGGGTGCGGCGGCTGGACGATGCCTCCGGCGTCGAGGGCGAATGGTATCAGCGCCAGCAGGCGTTCGGCGGCATGGTGGAAGCGTTGCTGAAGATTTCGGGCGAACTTTACCTGCCATTCCTCGTGGCCAATGCGGAAGCCTTTGGCAAAGGCCTCCAGCGGCTGGAGATGAATGTCTGGGGCCTGCCTTATGCGCTGGCGCCGTTCAAATATCAGGTCAAGTGCCTCACGCTGCTTCGCGACAAGTTTTCAGCGCTCGATGCGGACAGCCGCAATGCGTTGCGGCCGGTGCTCGAGCGCACCGGATGCTGGCAGCACCTGGCGAGCAGTTAAATACGATTCACTTCCGGTGGCGGCTGCCCAGTGCCGTCGCGATCGATTCCGGATCTTTGATGCGTTCGATCAGCATGTCGATGCGGTCGCCGCCCCAGAACAATTCGCCGTTGAAAACCATGGTCGGCACGCCGAACACGCCGAGCGCTTCGGCCTCGTCGATGATGCGGTCATGCTCGGCCCGTGCCGGGCCGTGGACGTAGGATTCGAATTCTTCCGCCGAACCGCCGAGGGACGCGATCACGCCTGATATGGCCGACAACTCGTCGATCTCGAGATCGTGATTCCAGAAGCGGCGGAAAACAGTTTCGTGATAGGGACGGAAATGGCCATGACGCTGGGCGAACAACATGCCGGCGCTGGCATAGAAGGCGTCGTAGATGCGCCGTGGACCTTTCATGACGAGGCCCTGCGCATTGGCGTAACGACGCGCGTCCATATAGGCGTAGCGCACCTTGCGCCAGAAATGCGGTGTGCGCTCTTCCACGGTTCCCATGAATTCAGGAATGCGCAGCGTGTAGGGCAGCCATTCGAGTTCGGCGCCATGAACTTCTTCAAGCTCGAACAGCCGCTTGTTGGCGACGAAGGCATAGGGGCTCTTGTAGTCGGTGTAAACGCGTACGCGCGGCCTATCCATGGGCGTATCCCCCCGTCCGATCGAATCAGTATCGGCGATCCAGACAGACCAGGGAATCGTCCTGTGCGGTTCTGCTATTCCAAAACGAATGGGCCCCGGTGCATAAGAGCATCGCGGGGCCCGACATCTTCGTTTTAGGCGAAGGATTTCTGGTAGGACACCAGTAAAGTCTCAGGATCCGGCAGCGCGTGGCCTTTGCGCTCCAGTCCCGCCGATATGTGCGAATTGTGGAAAGCGCGATGAGGCTGGCAGCTGCTTATGACCTCAAGCGCACTTGGACCTTGCGCTGAGCAAGGTCAGCCGGATAACCCGGTGGCGTCATGCTCCTCTCCAAGAGTTGGCCAACGGACTGTGTCCGCCTTCTGCGTGTCGTCTCGATCATGTAATCGGGGCGCCAATGCCTGCGAAGCGGGGAGCTGACGCTCCGTTACTCCTGCAGGTGCAGTGACGCAAATGCTGCGGCAGATAGAGCCACGTGTCAAGTAAACCAAGGTTTGTTGATCGATCGGGTTCCCGTGCCCGCAGGTATGTCAGGCCTTTGTGTGGCGGTAATCGCGTAAATCGGGATCATGCGTCATTGCCCAGTAATCTACGAACCGCCAAGGCATTGCGGAGAACACGCGGCCCTGAGTGTTGCGGTAATAGGTGGTCATGCCCGGATGAGTCCAGATCAACTGCTGATGCTCGGCGTCGACTTTCCTGATGTATCGATCATGCGCTTCGGGACGAACATCGATCGCGGCGATGTCCTGCTCGATCATCTCGACAAGGCATGCCGAGATATAGCGGCTTTGGCATTCGGATTGGAAGATCACGCTGCCGCCATGCGCCGGTCCCGAATTGGGGCCGAGCATCACGAAGAGATTGGGAAAGTCTGGCACGGTGAGGCCAAGGTAGGCGGTCGGGTTGTCGTTGGCCCAGGCCGTCTTCAGATTTTTTCCACCGCGTCCGGTGAGATTGAGGCGAGCCGCCATTTCCGTGACCTTGAAGCCGGTTGAGATGACGATGATATCCGCTGGCCGTAATTTGCCGTCGGCGGCGACAATGCCGTCTCGGGTAAAATGATCGATCTTCTCGGTGACCAGTTCGACATTCGGCCGGGTCAGCGTCTTGAACCAGTTGTTGTCGAGCAGGATGCGCTTGCCGTAGGGCGGATAGGTCGGCACGCACTTCTCGACGAGATCGGGGCGGTCCTTCAGTTCAGACAGGATGAAATTGGTCAGCTCTTCGCGATGCCGGTCATTACCCCTGTTGACGGCGCGTTCGGGATGCGGCCAGTCCGGGTCCTTGCGCAGGAACGGCAAGAGACCGTCGCCGTAGCGCCAGAACATATTAAAGCGATACCACTGCACATAGAACGGCAGATGCGCGAGCAGCCATTGCGCGCCGTCGCTGATGGGATCGGAATAGCCTGCGACCGGCCGGGCCCATTGCGCGGTCCGCTGATAAACGGTGACCGAGGCCACGCGGTCCGCAATCGACGGCACCAGTTGCATGGCGGTAGCGCCGGTGCCGATGACGGCGATGCGCTTGCCGTCGAGCTTGATGTCGTCGGACCACAGCGCGGAGTGCAGTATCTGGCCCTTGAAATCTTCCTCACGGTCGAAGTGCGCGGGATGCGGATCGTTGAGCTGGCCGATCGCGCTGACCAGAACGGTCGATTCAAATGTCTCCTCGCCATTGGCGGTCTTTAGCGTCGATATCCAACGTCGCTTGGTTTCGTCCCAGTGTGACGACGTCAGTTCGGTGTTGAGGCGCAGATGCTTGCGGATGTCGTGTTCGAGCGCGACTTTCTTGAGATAGTCGAGCAGCTCCTGGCGCTGGGCGAAATAGCGTGTCCACGGGTTACGTTTGCCGAATGAGAACGAGTACGAATGGTTCGGCGTATCGACGCCGCAGCCGGGATAGCGATTGACATACCAGGTGCCCCCGAGCTCATCGTTCTTCTCGACGATGGTGTAGGGGATGCCGAGCCGGCCAAGCGCGACGCCGAGCGCAATGGCGCAGACGCCGGCGCCGACGATCAGCACTTGCTGCCGCGCCAGCTTTTCATTCGAAGGCTGATGGGTCCAGCGCGCATCGCGGGGAATGAATCCCATTTCCTCGCGCATCAGCGGTGCATATTCCGGCGCGACGTTCTCGCCGAGCGTGGCGCGCATCATCCTCAGCATCAGCTCGTCGCCGGGGTCTGATATAACGGGCTTCGGCTCGCGGTTCGCGAACAGTTTCAGCACCGCGGCGCGGATTTCAGCCTGGATTTCCGGAGGCACGCCCGCCTGTGGGTCCGGGATCAGACGCACGTCGCGCTTCGCCTTGTAGGGCGGCTCCAGCCAGCGTTCTTCGCCGGTCATGTGCACCAGCACCATCAGCAGCACGCGGATGTCCCCTTCGGCGATCGCGGACGACAGATCGAGTTTTTTGCGCGGCAGCTCGATGTTCATGCTGGTGTCCTCTTTTACGCGCCAGGTAACTCCGGCAAGCCGCCATAGGCAGCCCAGGTGGTGCCGGCGATGTAGCCGGCATCGACGGGAAGATTGATTCCGGTGACGCCGCTGCTCAGCGGCGAAAGCAGCCAGGCGATGGCCTGTGCGACCTCGATCGGCTCGACCAACCGGTTCATTGCAGTCGGGCTTTCGGCGGATTTTCTGTTCAGCGCGCCCGAGACGATGGCGGTTTCCAGCGCCGCGGTGCGGGTGAATCCTGGCGAGACCGCGTTGACGCGGACGCCCATGCGGCCCCATTCGGCAGCCATCGTCTGCGTGATCTGAATGACGCCGGCTTTCGCTGCGGTGTACGCATGGATTGGGCCTGAGGTCATTCCGGCAACCGAGGCGACATTGACGATCGCGCCGTGGCGGCGCTCGGCCATCTTCACGCCGACGCTGCGGGCAACCAGAAAGGTGCCGCGCAGGTCGATATTGACCTCGCGGTCCCATTGCTCCATCCGCACACGATCTAACCTGTGCATCTTGCCGAACACGCCGGCGGCGTTGACGAGGCCCACGATCGGGCCGTGTGCGGCCTCGATGTCGGTGATGCCACTGACAACGGCAGCCTCGCTCGCGACATCGAATGGCGCCGACCACAGGATCACCTGCGTTCCGGCCAGCGGCTCCGGCGCGATGTCGACGATGACGACATTTTGGCCCTGTTCGGCGAGCAGCGTTGCGGTCGCGGCGCCAATGCCGCGGCTGCCGCCGGTGACGAGAACGATGCCTTCAGCGGTCATGGCTATTGCCTTTTTCAGGAGTGAACAGCCCGCGCGTGACCAGCTTCCGGTACGCGGAGATAACATGCTCGGGTACCGCGGTGACCGCGCCGCCAGCATAGGAGTAACGCCGGCTCAGATAACCGCGCGCTCCCATGAACATGTGAACGATGGCTTCGAACTCTTCATCGCTAAAATCGACGATCGCGCCGGCCAGGCGGGCGCGCCGAAGGATGCGCACATAAGCTGTGGAAATGTTGTCGAGGTGCTTCTGATAACCACTGGGCGCAAAGAACTCGGCCTCGTTGAGGATGCGCAGGAACTCCGGCACCTCGCGGATGAATTCGAAGAAAGCGCTGAAACGTTCGATCTCCTGCCGTGCCGCGTCCGCGTTGCCGGTGCGCTCGCGAATGAAATGGACCATGTCGATGCCGATCTTCGGCAGCAACTGGTCGAGCAGTTCCTGGCGGTTCTCGAAATGATTGTAGAATGTGCCTTGTGCGACGCCGGCCTCCTCGGTGATGCGGGCGACTGACGCCTCGGCGTAACCGTATTTGCCGACGATCTTGGTGGCGGCGTCGAAAATCTTGCGCTTGGTCCAGGCGTTGCGCTCGACACGGTTGAGCTTTGTCACTTTTCCCGACGTGGCCTGTGATTGCGTCATGCTTGGGATTCCAGTTCAGCGCGCAGCACGCGCTTGAGGACTTTGCCCGAAGGGTTGCGGGGCAGGCTGTCGCGGATGATCAGCTGTTTCGGCACTTTGAAAGCGGCGAGGCGCGTCCGGCAGTGTTCAGCGAGGTCAGCCAAATCCAGCGTGCAGCCATCCCCGAGCACCACGACAGCAACCGGCTTTTCGCCCCAGCGCTCATCCGGCATGCCGATGACGGCGACTTCGCGCACCTGCGGCAGTTCGTAGATGACGCGCTCGACTTCGGAGGAGGCGATGTTCTCGCCGCCGGAGATGATCATGTCTTTCTTGCGGTCGGTCAGATAAAGGAAGCCGTCTCTGTCGAGATAGCCGATATCGCCGGTGCGGAACCAGTCGCCGAAGAAGGCTGCTGCGGTCTTCCCGGGATCCTTCCAATAACCTTGCGTGACCTTCGGTCCGCGCAGGCAGATCTCGCCGTTCTGGCCGGGCGGCAATGGATTGCCGGCATCGTCGCGAATTTCGATCTCGACATGGGCGATGGCCCGGCCGATCGAGCCGATCTTCTCGATCTCGCGGCCGGCTTCCATGAAGGTGTCGCCGCCGCAGGTTTCTGTCAGGCCATAGGCATCGATGTAGCGCGCGTTCTTGAAATACTCCGAGAAGCTGCGGATGCGTGCTTCCGGGGTCTTTTCGCCGCCGCCGATAACCCAGCGCAGGCTGGAGATGTCGTAGCTGTCACGGGCGGGGCAAGTGAGGATCGCGGTGGTCATGACAGGCGCGAACCATGCGGCGTTGAGCTTCTCGGCCTCGATCGCCGCGAGCGCCTGTTCAGGTTCGAAGTTGCGGTGGATGGAAAGCAGCCCGCCGTGCCAGAGCACCGCAATGCCTGGCAGGTCCAGCGCGCCGACATGATAGAGCGGCCCGACCACCAGCAATCGCGTTTCCGCGTTCACTCCCAGGACAACCGTCTGGTCGGCCGACTTCCAGTACATGTTCTCGTAAGTGAGCATCACCCCCTTGGGGCGGTCCGTCGTGCCCGAGGTGTACATCAGCCGCATCAGGTCGCGCGGCTGTCGTACATGCATCGGAGCTGGCGCGATGTCGGGCGCGAGGAGGGACGCGTTCGATTGCGCCGCTTCATTGAGCAGGACCACCGGCGCGCCGCCGGCGGCGGTGCCGGAAAACTCCTCGTCCGCCATCAAAATGCGCGCGCCGGAGTTGCTGACGATATAGCCGACTTCGTCGGCCGACAGACGGTAGTTGATCGGCAGAAACACTGCGCCGATATGGCTCGTCGCAAACAGCAACTCGAGGAACGCGGTGCTGTTCTTCATCAGCACCGCGACGACGTCGCCGGGGCCGATCCCGCGCGTGGCAAGCCACCCGCCGACCTGCCGGATGCGGCAGTCGAACGCGGCGTAGGAAATGTCCTCGCCGCGATATTTCAGCGCACAGCGATCCGGCGTCCGCCTGGCGTGAAACGCGATGAAGGCCGAAAGATTGATCATTTCCATTCAAATGGCCGATTTCGCGGCTCGTTCCCTTTGGTGAATTCTGACTCGTAATTCATCTTTGGCTTGACGTCACCCCCCTTGCTCTGAAATCCTCATGCCGTACGGAGACGACACGATCTCCGGCTGGGACTTGGGAACGCCAACCCCTTGGGAGGAAGCAATGACGAGAACCCGCAAACCGGGCGTGAGCCGACGTGCGACGTTGGCGATGATGGGCGCCGGTGCCATAACATTTGCAGCGCCCTGGGTGGCGCGCGCGCAAGCCAAGACCATCAAGATCGGCATGCCGACCATTCTCTCCGGGCGCGTCGCGCAGCTCGGGACATCCTCGCGCAATGCGGTGATGCTGGAAGTCGAGAAGGTCAACACCGCCGGAGGCCTCGCCGGCCGCACCATCGAGATGGTGATCCGCGACTCCAAGGGGCAGCCGCAGGAAGCGGCGCGTGTCGCCCGCGAACTCGTCAACACTGACGGATGCGAAATCCTGATCGATGCGGAAGCATCATCGGGCGCGTTCGCGGTGCACGAGGTGGCGCGCGATCTCGGCGTGCTCTGCATTCACACCAATTCGGAAACCTCGTCGCTGACCGCCGATCCCAAGCAGCACATTCCGAATGCTTTCCGCACCGCACGCCAGGGCGTGCATGATTCCATCGTGGGCGGCAGCTATGCCGCGGCGATCGCAAAAACCAAGGGCCTGAAGAAATGGGCGACCTGTTCGCCCGATTACGCCTATGGCCGCGACACTACCGGCGAATATGTGACGTATCTGAAGCGCTTTGCGCCCGACGTCGAGATCATCAGCGAGTCCTGGCCAAAACTGTTCCAGCCCGATTATACCGAGGTGGTGACCAAAATCCTGCAGGCCAAGCCGCAGGCGCTGTATTCCTGCCTGTGGGGCGGCGATCTCACCTCCTATATCGACCAGGCCAACATCTATGCGCTGTTCAGCCAGATGGAGGTATTCGCAGTCAACATGGCCGACTACACTGCGCTGACGGTCGTGAAGAACCTGCCGAAGGGCATTCATTCCGGTAACCGCTACATCAAGACCTATCCCGCAACGCCTGAGAACGCCGCGTGGGGCGATTCCTACAAGGCGAAGTATGGCGAGTATCCCACCAACTGGTCGTGGGAGAATGCGACCGCGATCCAGCTGCTGGCGGAGGCGTCGAAGAAGGCGAATTCGGCCGACGGCAAGAAGATCGCGGAAGCGCTGCGTGGCCTGAAGATCAAGTCGCCATTCGGGGCCGACGGCACCGTCACCATGCGCGCCGAGGATCAGACGCTCGTCGGCTACGCGATCGGATGGGGAACGACGATCCCGCAGGAGCCTTACGTGCCGCAGGTTCAGGCCGGCGACTGGAAGACGATCTTCGAGCTCGAAGCCGAGTGGAAGAAGAGCAAGGGCTACGCCTGACCGAAAGGCAATGACGGAGGCGGCCGGGCCGCCTCCGTTTCGCTTTGGAACGTTTCTCGCGTGCCGCGCATTTCCGGCACGCCGCAATGGATGTTTCCCTTGGACCTCGACGCGCTTACCGGCTGTCTCGCCAGCTCCGCCTGTCTGGTAACGCAAGTCACCAGCGGCTTCATCATCGGGATGCTGCTGTTTCTCGTCGCCGTCGGGCTGACGCTGATCTTCGGCGTGCTCAAGGTCGTCAACTTCAGCCACGGCGCCTTCTATATGTTCGGCGCCTATTTCGCGATGTCGGCCTATCAGCTCTCCGGCAGCTTTGCGCTGGCCATGCTGGCCGGCGCTGTGGGCACCGCCATCATCGGCCTGATCTTCGAGCGCGGGTTCATGAGCCGGGTATATGGCGCTGACGTGCTGATGCAACTGCTCGTCTGCTACGCTTTCGTGCTGATCTTCGACGACGTCGTGCGGATGGTCTGGGGGCCCGAGTTCAAGTCGATGGGCATGCCGGCAGCGTTTCAGGTGCCGCCGCTGTTCATCGCCGGTGGCGTGGTGCCGCCATACTATCTGCTGCTGATCGGCGTCGCGCTGGCGGCCGCCGTCGTGCTCGGGCTGGGATTGGCGCAGACTCGGATCGGCAAGGTGATCCGGGCGGCCGCGCATAATCCCGGCATGGTATCGGCACTCGGCATCAACACCGGGCTGATCTATGGCGGGGTGTTCGCGCTCGGCGGCATGCTGGCGGGCCTTGCCGGGGCGCTGGCGGCGCCGGTGCGTTCGCTGACACCGGGGATGGGATTTTCGGTCCTGATTGAATCCTTCATCGTCACCGTGATCGGCGGCATGGGTTCGATCCTGGGCGCGCTGATCGGCGCGCTTTTGATCGGCCTGATCCGCTCGTTCGGGACGCTCGGCTTTCCCTTGTTCACGGAAGGCTTGATGTATCTGTTCATGGTGATCGTGCTGGTCTCGCGGCCGACCGGCCTGTTCGGCAAGGAGGTCGCATGACCGAGCTGCAGGCCGAGCAGGGCGCGCCGGCACTCGACGTTCGCCGCATCGAGGCAAAGCCGCGGCGTAATGGGGATGTCCTGATCGCGCTTGCGGTCTTCGTCGTGCTGGCCCTGCTGCCGATGGTGTTCAGCAGCAAATTGCTGCTCGATTTCGTGATCCGCTGTGCGGCCTATGGGCTGTTCGCGACCTCGCTCAACCTCCTGGTCGGCTACACCGGCCTGACGTCGTTCGGTCACGGCATGTTCTTCGGCCTCGGCGCGTATGGTTTCGGGTTGATGATGCAGAAGACTGGCGTCGCCATTCCGGTGGCTTTCGTCGCAACGCTAGCGATCACCTTCGTTGTCGCCCTCGTCATCGGCGCCATTTGCGTGCGACTGAGGGAAATCTACTTCGCTTTCGTGACGCTGGCGTTCCAGATGCTGATCCACTCGACCATCCTGTCCTGGGTGTCACTGACCGGTGGCGATCAAGGATTGCGCGGCGGCGTTCCGCGGCCGCCGTTCTGGGGCATCGATCTATCGAACCAACTGCATCTGTACCTCGTGAGCTGTGCGCTGCTGGTGATCGGATTGCTCCTGATGCGTCAGATTGCGCAGTCGCCGTTCGGCTACACGCTGCGCATGATCCGCGACAATGCCACGCGCGCGAGCTTCATCGGCATCGATGTCTGGCGGGCCAAACTGACGATCTTCGTGCTCGCAGCGCTGTTCGCCTCGACCGGCGGTATGATCATGGCGCTGTTCGTCTCGGGAGCCTATCCGGAATTTGCCTACTGGACCACGTCAGGTGAAGGAATCTTCATCAACATGCTCGGCGGTGTCACGACATTCCTGGGGCCGATGGTCGGGACCGTGCTGTTTCTGATTTTGAACGACACTGTCACCCGGCTGACCGAATATCATGGCCTTGTGCTCGGCATCGTGATCCTGTTCTTTGCGATCGGTCTGCGCAAGGGGCTGATGGATTTTGCCGTCGAATGGTACGCGCAGCGCCGCAACGGCAACGGGGAGCGCGGTTAGCCATGCTGCAGATCCGCTCCCTTTCAAAATCGTTCGGCGGCGTCAAGGCGACCGATAATGTCACGCGCGACTTTGCCGACGGTTCGCTCACCGCCGTGATCGGCCCCAACGGCGCCGGCAAGAGTACGTTTTTCAATCTGATCACCGGGGCACTGAGGCCGGATGCCGGCCAAATCCTGCTCAATGGCGTTGATCTGGCCGGACGCACGCCACCCGAAATCGTGCGGCACGGCATCGGCCGGGCGTTCCAGGTCGCAAGCATCTTCCCGTCACTGACGGTGCAGGAGACGATGCTGGCTGCGGTCTGCGCCGATCAACGCCGGGCCAGCATCCTGCACCGGCGTTTCCCCCTCGCCGAGACGCGGGACCGCGCCGAGCATGCGATGGAACTGCTGGGGCTCGCGAGCAAGCGGAACCGCGTTGCGGCGACGCTGTCGCATGGCGATCAAAAACTGCTCGATATCGCACTCGCACTGGTGCTCGATCCGAAGGTGCTGCTGCTCGACGAGCCGACCGCCGGCATGGGCACCGAAGAGCGCTGGCGGATGATCGACAAGGTCAGAGAGCTCTGGGAGAAGCAGAAGATCACGGTGGTGTTCATCGAGCACGATATGGATATCGTCTTCAAGATCGCGCCCGAAATCGTCGTGCTATGTTATGGCCGCATCCTCGCGACTGGCACGCCGGACGCGATCCGCCGCAACGAGGCCGTGATCGAGGCCTATCTCGGGGCCGAGCATCATGCGGAGGCCGGGGCATGAGCGCGCAACCGGTCGTGCAGGTCAAGGATCTCGACGTTTATTATGGCACCAGCCAGATCCTCTTCGGCGTCGGCCTTTCAGTACGCCAGGGCGAGACGATGGCGCTGCTCGGCAGAAACGGCGCTGGCAAATCGACTACCATGAAAGCCATCATGGGCCTCGCGCCGGCACGGCGGGGCAGGGTGACGCTGCACGGCAAGGTCGTTTCCGGGCTGAAGCCGCATCGCATCGCGCGCGCCGGGCTCGGCTTCGTGCCGGAAGACCGGCAGATCTTTCCGGAGCATACGGTAGAGGACAATCTGGTCATCGGCGCCAAGAAGGGACCGAACGGCGAGGACGAATGGCCGATTCGGCGCATCTATGACGTGTTTCCGCTGCTGGAGCCGCTGCGCCACCGGATCGCGGGACGGCTGTCCGGCGGCGAACAGCAGATGCTGGCGATTGCCCGCACGCTGATGGGTAATCCCGCGCTGCTGCTATTGGACGAGCCGAGCGAGGGGTTGGCGCCGATCATCGTGCAGCGGATCGGCGAGCTGCTGCGGCAGCTTCGCGGCACCGGCGCAACCGTGCTGATCGCCGAGCAGAACATGCATTTTTGCCTTGGCCTTGCGAGCCACGCGACGGTTATCGACAAGGGCCAGATCGTCTACACATCCGGGATCGAAGAGCTGAAAGCCAACGAAAATATTCGGCAGCGGTATCTCGCACTGTAGCTTTTCGTCCCTGAGGGGCGAGATGATTATCGAACAAAATGGCCGGTGCGTCAGGCCGATGGAGACAAGGCATGAGCACCAATCTCGTTCGTTATTCCGTCTCAAGCAATATTGCCGAGATCATGCTCGACCGTCCGCCGGTCAATGCGCTCAGCATGGACCTGATCGATGCGCTGCTGGAGACGCTTTCGAAGGCGCGGGACGACGAAGCGGTTCGCGCCGTCATCATCGGCAGCGCGCAGAAGGTGTTTTGCGCCGGGCTGGATCTCGACATTATCAGAGGCAAGCCTGGGATCGAGACCAAGAAATTCCTTGAGCGGCTGTATTTCGCGCTCAATGACACCCAGTATCGTATGGGCAAGCCGACGATTGCCGCGCTCGATGGCGCGGTGCGAGCCGGCGGCATGACGATTGCTATCTCCTGCGACATGATCATCGCGGGCGATAGCTGCACCTTCGGCTATCCCGAGATCGATGTTGGCCTGATCCCGGCCATTCACTTCGTGCAATTGCCGCGGCTGGTCGGCAAACATCAGGCCTTCGGTCCGCTGTTCCTGGGCGAGCCCTTTGATGCTGCAACCGCCTTTCGCATGGGCCTGCTCAGCGAAGTGGTACCGAAGGGCACCGCGCTTGAGCGCGCGCGGGAGATCGCGCGCAAGCTCTCCGCCAAATCGCCGATTGTGATGAAGATAGGGCGCGATGCCTTCATGCGGGCCATCGATGCCGATTTCCGCCGCTCGGTCGAGAACGCGGCAGAGAGCTTCGCGCTTGTTGCCACGACGGAGGATTGTCAGGAAGGCTTGAATGCGTTCGTCGAGAAGCGGACGCCGAACTACAGGGGGCGCTGATGGCCGGATTGTATTTTGAGGAATTCGAGGTCGGTCAGGAATTCCATCACGAGTTCAGCCGCACCGTGACCGAGATGGATAACACGATGTTCAGCCTGCTGACCATGAACCCGCAGCCGCTGCACATCGATGCGCATTTTTCAGAGGGCACCGAATTCGGCCAGCGGCTTTTCAACAGCATCTATACGCTCGGCATCATGATCGGTATGAGCGTCTACGATACGACGCTCGGCACTACGATCGGAAATCTCGGCATGACGGACGTCAGGCTTCCAAAGCCGGTGTTTCACGGGGATACGCTCAAGGCGCACACCAAGATCATCGGCAAACGGATCAGCAAGTCGCGGCCGAACCAGGGTATCGTCGAGTTCGAGCATACCATGACCAATCAGCGCGGCGAGCTGGTGGCGAGCTGCCGCCGGACTGGCCTGATGCACTGCAAGCCGAAGGCATAAGACGATGCGATCGTTCCTGTTCGTTCCAGGCGACAGCCTGCGCAAGTTCGAGAGTGCCAAGAAGACGGCCGCCGATGCGCTGATCCTCGACCTCGAGGATTCCATTGCACCAGAGGAGAAAGTCGGTGCGCGGAAGACGGTGCGCGATATGCTTAGCGCGCGGAACCCTAGCCAGAAGGCCTACGTTCGCGTCAATGCGCTCGATACCGACCTGGCGCTTGGCGACCTCGCCGCTGTGATGCCGGGCCGGCCCGACGGCATCGTGCTGCCGAAATGCGCCGGCGCTATCGACGTCAACCGCCTTTCCCTCTATCTCGATGCTTTCGAGGCGGCCGCCGGAATTGAGCATGGGACAACGAGGATCGTTACGGTAGCGACGGAGACGGCGCGGGCGGTCCTCAAGCTGCTCGATTTCGAGAACATGAGCCCGCGGCTGTGGGGCATGATGTGGGGCGCCGAGGATCTCGCCGCTTCGCTCGGTGCGTCGCGTAACCGGACGGATGGCCATTATCATGGGCCGTTCCTTTTGGCGCGAGACCTTTGCCTGATCAGCGCCGCTGCGGCGGGGGTCGTTGCGATCGATACCATTGCCACCGATATCAACGATCTTGACTCCCTGCGCGAAGAATCCATTGCCGCGCGGCAGGATGGGTTCCTCGCCAAAGCGGTGATCCATCCAAAGCATGTCGACGTCGTCAACGCCGCCTTCATGCCGACGGATGAGGAGATCGCTTGGTCGGAGAAGGTCGTGAAAGCGTTCAATGAGGAGCCGACCTCGGGAGTGGTAAAGATCGACGGCAAGATGATCGACAAGCCGCATTTGCGTGCGGCTGAGAAGATTCTAGCATTGCGGGGACGGTAACGTAGCCCGGACGAGCGAAGCGACATCCGGGTCGAATATTGAGAAGGTCCCAGATATCGCTGCGCTCATCGGGCTACGGACCTATCAGATTGACTTTATAGTTTAGCCGACGGCAAATGCGGCCAACGAACTAATAAGGATATACACCATGGTTGACGCGCTAATCATCGACGCATGCAGGACGCCGCGGGGCATCGGCAAGGCGGGCAAGGGTGCCCTGTCAGGCATTCATCCGCAGCAGCTCGGCGCCACGGTGCTGCGCGCATTGGCCGATCGCACCGGCATCAATACCGCTGATGTCGATGACATCATCTGGGGCACCAGTTCGCAGCGCGGCCAGCAGAGCGGCGATCTTGGACGGATGTCGGCGCTCGATGCCGGCTATGACGTGCGCGCCAGCGGCGTGACGCTGGACCGGTTCTGCGGTTCCGGCATCACCAGCGTCAACATGGCAGCCAACGCGATCATGTCGGGTTCGGAAGATCTCGTGATCGCTGGGGGCACCGAAATGATGTCGATGGAGGGCCGTCGCGGCGAGGGGCCATTCATGATGGACAATGGCAATCTCCGTCTGCGCGCCCGGCACCCGCAATCCCATCAGGGCGTCTGCGCTGACGCGGTCGCGACGCTGGAAGGCATCACGCGACAGGACGTCGATGAGCTCGGCCTTGAGAGCCAGAAGCGGGCGGCGGCCGCCATCAAGGGCGGCTATTTCGACAAGAGCCTCGTGCCGGTTTACCGCGAAGACGGCAGCCTCGCACTCGACCGCGAGGAGTATCCACGGCCGCAGACAACGCTCGAAGGGCTCGCCGGATTGAAGCCGGCGTTTCCGGCGATCGCGGACTATGCTCTCGACGACAAGGGCACGACCTATCGCAAAATGATCCTGGACAAGTATCCTGATCTCGACATCAACTTCGTGCACCATGCCGGCAACTCCTCCGGCGTGGTTGACGGCTCGGCCGCTATCCTGCTGGCGTCGCCGAATTATGCAAAGGCCTACGGTCTGAAGCCGCGTGCGCGTGTCGTTGCGATGGCGAATATGGGGGATTCGCCGACGCTGATGCTGAATGCACCGGTGCCGGCCGCGCGCAAGGTGCTGGCCAAGGCCGGCCTGACGCTCGACGACATCGACCTGTTCGAGATCAATGAGGCTTTTGCGGTCGTCGCCGAAAAGTTCATCCGGGACCTCAAGCTCGACCGCGACAAGGTCAACGTCAATGGCGGCTCGATCGCGCTCGGTCACCCCATCGGCGCAACCGGTTCGATCCTGATCGGCACTATTCTCGACGAGCTGGAACGGCGAGATCTGAAGCGCGGCCTGGTGACAATGTGCGCCGCCGGCGGCATGGCGCCGGCCATTATCATCGAGCGCCTTTGACGGTCATCTCAGGAACTGCAACTCGAAGGCAACGCTTCACTGGTCGGCAATAGCCGGATCGATCCGCCGTAGCTGGTCATCACGGCCCGCACGATCGAGAGGCCCATGCCGGTGCCGCCGGTGTCGCGGCGGGTGGTGAAGAAGGCACCAAAAAGTTTTTTCCGGTTCGGTTCGGAGATCGGATCGCCGTCATTGCTGACGGTCATCAAGAGGTCGCGAGCCGTTATCTTGGCCTAACACGCGAAAATAATCCGCCGCAGCGCTGCCGTCGTGGGTCAGCGGAACATACTCGCCCTCAGTCTAGCGGTGCGCCTTGCCAACTCAGTATTCACCTTTTATTTTCTTCCGACAGTTTCAGGCTGTACCGTGTGTGCCGCAGCTCACCAGTTTTCGTGAAGGCGCCCATCTCTACCAATTCCTGTAGGTCTCGCGTCGCCGTCGCGCGCGAAATCTTTGTGATGTTTAGGTAGTTTTCCGCGCTCAGGCCGCCCTTGAAGCCGTCAATACCTTCTCGGAACATGCGCGCTACGGCTTTCTCTTGGCGCTCGTTTAACCGGCCACGAAAGCGTTGATAGAACTTGGCCTTGGCAACGTAGAAATCAACACGGTTGATTGTATTCTGCTGTGCTTCGAGAATCGTACCCGCGAAGTATTTCAGCCAATCAGTGATTTCGAGGTCTTTATTGTTTCGCTCCAAGGCCTCGTAGTAGAGCCGCCGGCTGCGCTCGATTGTATAGGCGAGCGCGATGAGCGTCGGTTGCCCCAGATTTTCGGCCAACGACTTTTCCGCTATGGCGCGTCCGATACGGCCGTTGCCATCCTCGAACGGATGAATGCACACGAAATAAAGATGCGCGATGCCGGCACGGGTAAGGGCGGGCAGGGGATTCTTCCCCTTGAGTGCGCTGTCATTGAACCAGGTGATGAACGAATCCATCTCCTTTTTCATTCTGTTGGAGGGAGGCGCCACAAAGTGAACTTTGGGCCTTCCTGCAATGGGTGTCACAACATGCATCGGTTCGGGATGGGTGCGGTAGCCGCCGATGTCCTCGATTTGCCGATCGCCGCTCATCAGCATCTTGTGCCAATCGAACAACATGTTGTGCGTTAGCGGATCCGCAAATCTCTTGTAGAGGTCCGCCATCATTTCCGCGATGCCATGCTCGGCTTCGTTGATGTTGGTAGCATCTCCCTCGAGTCCGAATTGCTGACGCAGCGAACACTGTACGCTGTCGCGCCGCAGTATCTCGCCTTCAATTTCCGAGGTTTTTACCGCTTCTTCACTGATAAGCTCGATTTTGAGCATGTCACGGTCATCCTGGCCGACATGCTTGAATGCGCCCAAGAACTCGCCGGATTTGACGAGAAACTTGGCCTCGAGGGACTCTAAGCGCTTCGAATCATAGGTAAATTTGGGCCAATCAGGATTTTCCCAGTTCCACATGAGTTATAGAAATCTCCGCTATAGCTCATAATATACTGTTTTATGAGCTATAGCAAGAATTCTTATAACTCAAGGGATCGCGCTCGGTCACTCATCGGTGCAACCGGCTCGATCCTGATCGGCACGGTGCTGGACGAGTTGGAACGGCGCGATCTCAAGCGCCGACTGGTGACGATGTCCTCGGTTCACAGAACAAGTGCACCGCCTGTTATGGTGTTGTTGCGATGAGACAATGTTATGGCCAGCTCAGCCTCGAAGAGCGGATCGAGATTTATCGTCTGAGTGCCGCCGGTGAGTCGATGCGAATGATTGCTCGCAACCTTAAACGGGATGTGTCGACAATGTGCGCTGCCGGCGGCATGGCCATCATCATCGAGCGCGCTTGACCGCCCCTTTAGGCGGCCGGAAACTGCAATTCGAATGCAACGCCTTCGCTGGTCGGCAACAGCCGGATCGATCCGCCGTGGCTGGTCATCACGGCCCGCGCGATCGAGAGGCCCATTCCCGTCCCGCCGGTGTCGCGGCGGGTGGTGAAGAAGGCATCGAAGATCTTTTCCTGGTTCGGTTCCGAGATCGGGTCGCCATCATTGCTGACGGTCATCCGGACGGAGGTTGGCTCAGCAACAGTGTCGAGCCGGACGTTCTTCGCATTGTGACGGATCGCGTTGTCGGTGAGGTGCGACAGGACAATCAGGGCCTTTTCGCTGGACATGCCGATCGAGCGGTCCAGGCAGCCGGTCGCATCGATCGCGCGCGTCGGAAACCGGCTCTTCAATCCGCCGATGACCTGCGACAATTCGGTGCGCTCGTTCTGCGGCACTGTCTCGGCGCGGGCCAGCTCGCGCAGCCGCTGGGTCATGGCTTCCAGGCGGCCGGTATCGCTCAGAATGTTCGAGATGAAGTTCTTCTGTTCCATCCGGGTGAGGTTGTCGGATTTGCATTGCAAAGAATCCAGCAGCAACTCGGCGGCGCCCTTGATGGAGGTCAGCGGCGACTTCAGTTCGTGCGTGAGGTGCGAGGAGAACGTCGCAATATAGTCCGACCGTCGCGACAATTGTTCGGCCATGTCGAGGAAGCTGTCGGACAGTTGAGCGAACTCGCGCGTGCCGTAATGGGCGAGTGGCTGGAATGCCTCGCGATCGCCGCGGCCGATCCGCTTGGCCCGATCGACCAACTCGCGCATCGGGCGGGTAATGGTGCGGGAAAAAATCAGGCCAATGATAACGGTCGCCATGACAACGGTAAGACCGGCGAGAATGAACTTGCGGCGCTCCTGATAGAAGTGATCGAAGATGTTGCTTGGCGTTCTCGATGTGTAGACAACGCCCGCTACGCGGTTGTTGACGATGACGGGCATCGCCGAAAATACGTGCACGCCGACGCCTCGGCTGATCGAGTAGATGGGCGGCGGAGGTTTGTCCGGTTTGCGAATTCGCAACACGGCCCGGTATTGGCCGCGTAGCGCCGTCGCCACTTCCTCGATATGGGCGAGTGACTGGCCGACCTCGTCGCGCCCGGCGATAACGATGCCGCGGGAATCGAGGATACGGAAGCCGGCCAGCGTGACCTTCTGCGTTTCCAGGATGATCGGCATCAACCGCGAGCCGATCTCGACATACGCGGCCGATGCAGGTGCGTTGGCCGGAAGGGCATTCGGCCGTCTCCGGAGCAGATCGCCGCCAGCGGCCAGATCGAGGGCGGGGCGGATCGGGGTTAGCTGGTCCTCCCGGTCCGGCCGCGCTTCGGGTGGAATCTCAGCGCCGAGCACTATTCCAGCCGCAAGCCGTGCCTCCACTTCACGCGCATAGACGGCGGCCAGCACCCGGCTTTGGGCGATCAGCTCGGCCTGGGTTTGACGGATGAGCTGATTGTCGTAGAGACGAAAGAAGAATAGTCCGACGAGAGGCAGCATCGCTACCGAGGCGAGCATGCCGAAAATGACAAGTCCAAGCGATGGTCGCCACTTCTTGCGCGCCCGCGACGTCATGGCTGCGGCTCGCATCGGCCGAGCTTGAAGCCGACGCCGTGAATGGTTTCGATGACGTTGTCGCAGTTCACGGCCGATAGCTTGGCGCGGATATTGCGGATATGGCTGTCGATGGTGCGATCCGATACCTGGATGTTGAGCTGATAGGCGGCGCCCATGATCTGCTCGCGGCTGAAGACAAAGGTTGGCCGCGTCAGAAAGGCCCGGAGAATTCCGAACTCGATCGCCGTCAGACGCAGCGGCGTGCCCGCGAACTCGGCGATATGCTGCTCCGGATCGACGGACAGCCTGCCTTGCGACAACGCTGCCGCGGACGCTCTGGTCTCCTGGCCGCGCACCGCGATGCGGCGCAGGATGACGTTCACCCGCGCAACCAGCTCGCGTGGGCTGAACGGCTTGGTGACATAGTCGTCGCCGCCGATTTCGAGGCCCAGGACGCGATCGATCTCTTCGTCGCGCGCGGACAGAAAAAGGATCGGAACGCTCGATGACCTTCTGATTTCCCGGCAGACGTCGAGGCCGTCGAATTCCGGCATGCCGATATCCAGAATGATCAGATCCGGCTTGTCGGAGCCAAAGCGGGTCAGCGCTTCCTTGCCGTCCCGCGCCTCGAATACGGTCATTCCGGCCTTCTTCAGGGCAACGCGGATGACCTCGCGTATGTGAAGATCGTCGTCAACGATGAGAATGCGGTGCGTCAAACGTCTCTCCTGGCGCAATCGTCAGCGGTCGAATTAGCCTGCGGTCGAACTCTTCGGCTGGGCGCCCATGGCGCGCTGGAGGCGCCAGCTCCGAAAACCCCAGGAGCGCCAGAAAGTCGTGTCTTTCACCTGCTGTTCTACAAGGCAACCACGGCGGGAAACAAGGGTGGGATCGATCCCTCGGAGGGCAATGGCCCGGTCGATCGCCGGCAGTGCCTGAGGTCCCAGGGAAAACAGGTAGTTCATGTCGATCCACACGCCCTTGCCGGTGGCTTCGCGGCTGTGGCTGACATTGTAGTCGGCGATGATGGCGGCGAAATTGATCAGCGAGCAGGTGTAGAGCGTAGCCGTCAGGGTGATGAGGTTGGCACGGATCAGCCAATCATTCGAACGGTTCAGAACGATGCGTGCGACGATGAGAACGAGGCCCAGCGCGACCAAGACCATCCAGATGAATGCCGCGACGCGCCACCAGGTCAGGAGATAGACTTGAACATAGAGATCGAGGCGCAGGATCGACGACAGCACAAGCAGGACATTCTGTGCCACCCACAGATAGACCAGCGGGCGGACCACGCGCGATTGTTCGGCCGGTCCGCCGGGCCTCATTGCCGCCAAAACGAAGCCCGCGGCCAATAGCGCTGTGACGATGAGCGGGTAAGCGCCCCGATGCGCATATGACGCGTAGCTGATATCGGCGGGGAGGGCCGCGTTACCCCAGAGGTAGATGGCATCAAGAATGGTCTGAACGGCGAACAACAGGTTGAACAGGACTAGCGACCGCAGGATTGTGGCGACGCCGAAAAACTCGATGTGGTGCGACGATGGCGTTCGCTCGGGGGCCGCCGCATCGGTCAAGACGGGCGGCATTGCTTCCGCTTTGCTGCGCCACCATACTTGGATAAACGGCCAGATGACCGATAGAGCCACGGTCCAGAACAATATTCGCCCCAAGCTAACATAGGATGCAGCATCGCCCGGGTTCATCAGGCGGACCCATTTCTCGAGCAAGGGATTCGCCGAGACGAGCAGAAACACGAAAACGCCGCCGAGAGCCACGGGGACCAACCACACGGTAAGGCCGCTCTTCAAAGTCGGCAGGTTGAATAGCCCCACGGCGTCCCGGAAAAACCTGAATGGGCCGACCAGATACAGATCGCACAACGCCGCCGCTCGCTCGCCGAGACCGCTCCGCTGCGGATTGGTCGTCAGCAGCAGAGCGATGCCGAGCGCAAGAACGATGGAACCCAGGGAGGCTGCGTTGAATTCCTCGATCGCAGGTATAAGCCCAGCGAGCACGAGGGCGGCTGCCAGCAACAACCGACTCCTGTTCAACCTTGCGAAGTTGGCGGCAAACGATCCTGCAACCAGCGCGAGGGCGAAGGCGACGGCAGAAATTCCGATCTGATGCCCGTAGAACAGCCAGTCGGCCAACGCCGCCAGCGCGAGAGCGATCGCAGGCTTGACGGATTGCGGACTCGCCTGGGCGGAGCTGGCATCGGATGTTGGCGTGGTGAGATCGGTCATTCTTGCGCCACCTGTCTGGAGGGGAAAACTGCAAATCAGTGCCGTTCCGGGGCGGTCGCATAGCCACCATCCGTCGTTGGCCAGTCTTGTCGGAATAGGCATTCGATGATCGCCGCCTGGTTGCGTGGCGAACTATCCGGAGCGGTTGTGCAGTTGATTGGATTGCGCTCTGCAAGAGTTCAGGATTTTTATGCAGTTTCTATGCAGGTGTCGTTATGCGCCTCGCGCTATCGGGACAAGTTTGATACGGGCAATCGTCCCGTCCGACTTCCCCGCGCAAAATCGTAATCTCATGCAAATTCTCAGACGTGTTGGCCTCGTCCTGGTCTGGTTCGCCGGAGCACTCTTCGTGTTCGCGGCGGTCAACAAGAATGATCCCTATCTGATCTCACTGCGCGGTTGGGGAAACATCGTTCTGGTCGCGACGAGCATCGCCGTTGCAATTATCCTCATTCGCCGCGGCCATTGGAGGAGAGGCGTTATAGGAAGAGCGCTCATTCTGCTGTGGTGGCTGCCATCCCTTTCGATGCTCGGTGCGCATGGCGCGTTCGAATGGCGCAAGCAGCGGGTGCTGCAGGCGGAAGCTCCGCAAGTGCGAAACCTTGGGCGGCACTTTGTCGTCGGATACTCGTCATTCCCCGAGGTTTCGGCGCTCGCCGAAAAGGGACTGATTTCGGGTGTCTACATCACCAAGCACAATATCGCTGGATCGTCGGCGGCGCGTCTGAAAGAGGAGATATCGGCGCTGCAGGAAAAACGGCGTGCTGCAGGCCTGCCGCCGCTGATCGTCGCGGCCGACCAGGAAGGCGGGATCGTATCGCATCTGGCGCCGCCCCTGACCAAGCTGCCGGCGCTATCGACGCTCGCGGGTCTGGCGCCGCATGTGCGTGCCGAGAAAGCGGAAGCGTTCGGGCGCACTCACGGGCAGGAGCTGGCGGCGCTGGGCGTCAATCTCAATCTGGCGCCGGTGCTCGATCTGCGGCCCGAACCGAAACGCAACCGGTTCGACTTCAACACGCTGATCGGCCAACGCGCGATTTCCGACGATCCGGCCGTCGTCGCCGATATCGCCCGCGCCTATGTGAGCGGCCTCGAAGCGTCCGGTGTCGGCGCAACGGTGAAGCACTTTCCGGGGCTTGGGCGGGTACGAACGGATACCCATCATTTCACCGCTGAACTCGACACGCCCGTCGACGAACTCGAAGCGTCCGACTGGATTCCGCTTAGAAAAGTGCTGGCCGGTTCGAAGGCGCAACTGATGGTCGGGCATGTGACGTTGACGTTGGTCGATCCGGACCGGCCGGCGTCGCATTCCAAGCGGGTCGTCGACGGCATCATCCGCAGGAAGTGGAACTATCAGGGGGTCGTCATGACCGACGATCTCGTGATGGGGGCGATCTACCAGCGCAATGTCTGCTCGGCGGTGGTCGAAGCGCTCAATGCCGGCGTCGATCTGCTGCTGGTCGCCTTCGACGGCACGCAGTTTTATCGCATCTTCAGCTGCGCGTTGGCGGCAGCAGTCGAGGAAAGGCTCGATGCTGCCATGCTCGGCGCGAGTGAAGTGCGGTTGAAGGCGGCATTCCCGGTTGATTGAAGGCCACCGGGACGCGAGGAGAGCCGGCGCGATTATTACTTCGCGAACCGGCCTTGCTCCGGCAGTCCAGTCATCGCACGGGCCTGGAACGCGGGTTTTTGATCCTGCCGTTTCGACCAGGACACATAGTAGGCAACGCCCGTCATGATCGAAATGCCAGCCACACTGACCAGGACGTGCATGACCAGCGAATCTGGTCCGGTGATCAGGACGAGATGCCCGGCAAACGAAAGAAACACGCCGGCGCAGAACACGGCCAGCCACTCCTGGCCACATTTGATGATCGGCTGCAGTGCCGGCCATCGGAATCCAGACCAGTCCCGCGAAACGATGTAGGCAAATAGAAATGCCAGCGCGAGAAAATGAAGCACCCGGTACGGGGCCAGATTTTCCTTATGGTCGGGCAGGAACACGTCGCGCAACACGTCCGGGACGAGGCCGGCCTGGGGAAATTTCCCCGCCACCGTCACGGCAAGGGCAAACAGCAGGTAGAACGACGCAATGGCGCGCAGGATCGCGAATTCCTGAAGCGTACGCAGGGTACGGATCTGATTCGCGCCACTCAGCGCCAGCCAGGCGCCGAGCACGAACAGGAGCTGCCAGCAAAACGGGTTGAGGTACCATTTTCCATTCGGAAACGATGATAGATTCCAGTCGAAATGGCGTGCTGCGGCGTAGAGACCAGCTGATGTCGCCATCGTGATGTTCGGGCGGCGTACCATGCCGAACAGGACGAGCGGGAAGACCGCCATCAGCACGATCAAAAGTTGCAGCACATCGAGGTTGAGCGGCTTGGCCTGCAGCAGCAGGCCGTGAATCAGGGTCCGGACCGTATGGTCGACGATTCCGGTGACGTTGAAATCGCTGATCAGTTCGGACGCACGCGATTTGCGCGCGACATATCCGATCAGATCGATGTAGATCACGAACAGGACGATATAGGCGGCATAAAGCTGCCACAGCCGCTTGAAGATACGGGTTGCCGTGACGACGAAGCCGCGCTCCAGCATCATCCGTCCATAGAGGATTGCGGCCGTATAGCCGCCGACGAACACGAACAGATCTGTGGCGCCGCTGAAGCCGAAATTGCGCATGGTCAGCAGGCTGACCGCATTGTGCGGCACATGATCCAGAAAAAGAAACCAGGCTGCGATACCAAGCAGGAGACAGAGTCGGAGATCGCCGTCGCGCCCGGCGAGCTCGGCCTTCATTGACGGATACATTGAGGTTTTAAGAACTTTGCAGGTCGGAGGAATCGAATCGCGACAATACCGCGACTGTCCGCAGCGTCGGAATAGACTTTGCGTGAAGAATAGTTAATCAGCCTGTCGACGATTACAGTCGCGCATCAATCACAATTTTTTGAGATATAGCCAGACGGTTATGCCCGCTCGTGCTTGCGCAGGTCGCGGACGTGATCGAACTGGTCGGCTTGCAGGTCGGCGCCGGTCGGGCCGATGTCAGGCAGTGCTGCCTCGGTGAGAATTTCGGCAGTGACGTCCTCGACCGAGCAGTCAGCGATTTCATGAATGAAGCTGATATTCCTGTATTCACCCGAAGCGATGCGGGAGACGACTTCGCGCCTTGTTACTTCTGGATCGACGATGGCCTCGCGGCCGCGGCGGCCGTAGTCGATCATCACGACGAAATACTGCATGCTGGCGATCTGATCCCATCCCGTTCGCCGGAATCGACGATGGCGAGCAGTATTTCGGAAAATCGGAAATTAGTCAAGCGTTAATTCTGGAAAACAGAAATTTTTCCGAATTAAGTCGATTGCTCCGGAAGCCGCCCTGATCCTATTTGTCCGATGAACGGCCTGAGGCCCTTGCCGCCTTGCGCGCCCGGGCCGCAGCCTTGCTCCGCAACCGTTCGATCTGGCCCCTTGGCAGGGTGACGCAGATCTCGCCGACCCATTCCAGCTTCACGCCGTTGATCGGTTTGGCGTTGAAGCTCTTGAGATTGACCATGGTCGGCGATTTTCCCCGCTCGATGGTTTTCAGATAACGCTCGCCGGTCTTCAGGCGAACGGCCGCTTCCTCGCCATAGAAGCTCGACAGGGGGTGGCGCTGCTCGCGATAGACCACGATGATGTCGCCATTCTCGTATTTCGGCAGCATGGAATCGCCGGATACTTCGAAGGCGATGGTCTCTTCGGCGATCGGGAAGGGCAGTTCGACCTCGCCGAGGCCTTCCGGCGGCACCTGCTCATGCTCGGGCTCGATCGATGCGCCGGCGCCGACGCGGCCCATGATCGGCACCGAGTTCAGTTCGAGATACTCGATGATAGGTGTGATTTCGGACGCCTTGATCAGGCGTATCCCGGAGAGAATTTCGGACACCGCGCCGGCCCGCACACCCATCGCGGCGGCCAATCCGCCCTTGGTCTTGCCCGGCTTTTCCAGGCCCCGTTCGATCAGTCTCACATCCAGCATGGCCGAATCCTTTCCGAATCTCAGAAACCGTAGCAGTTCCGAATATCCGAAATCAAGCTTGACTTTTATTTCGGAATATCAGAAATTGGTGCCTCTGCGTCGGGCTGCGTTGACGAGCGAAGGAAAACAACAATGGAACTGTGGAACTGGGCGTCCGAGCATTCGGATGCGCTGCGGGAATGTATTGCCAAGGGCCTGAGCTACGCGGAAGCCGCGCGCACCATCAATTCGCGATTCAATACGGCTTACTCTCGCAATGCCGCGCTTGGGCGTGCCCGGCGTCTGGGGCTGGGGCCGGAGGATCGCAGGCAACCGTCGATGCCTCGCAAGGCTGCGGAATCGCGTTCCGTCGTAGAGCCCCATGCCAGCGAAGTCAGGAAGCTCGAGCTTCCCTGGCCGGTTCCGGTGTTCAAAGAATTCGGGCCAGTCAAGCTGCCCAAGCTGCGTTGCGTGGAGATCGAGCCGCGGCGTCTCTCACTGGTCGAACTCGAGCGGGGAGACTGCCGCTATCCCTATGGCGGCGATGAAGAGGGCGAGGTCATCACTTTCTGCGGCCATCCGCGCCGCGCGGGTTCAAGCTATTGCACTCCGCATTTTCACTTGTGCCGAGATCCGGTCGAGCCGCCCGAACGTGCGGTGAGCGCAGCCTCGCTGTGGCTGGTGGAGATGGCATGAAGAACACAGTCGAGACTTGCCTCGCCGAGAGGCTGAAGCGGCTGCCGCTCCGTCACCGGATTGCTCATCTGCGCGCCCCACAGAAGGGCGGCCGCAGGGACGAAGTGTCGAGCTTGCTGCGCCAGGAAATGTCGGCCGCGTCAGCCGACTAGCCCTTTCATCCAAAACCAATTTCCCGCCGCCTTCAAGGAGTGCATCAGATGCCGAGAGTCAAACGCCGAAAGCCGTACAACCCTGCCAAGGTACATGACCGACGTTCGCGCGAGTTGCCGCGTCATGCCGAAGTAGCAACCGTTGAGGTCGATAATCCCCTGGCGTTGGATCCCGGTGAGAAGATCGTCGTCCTACGTTCGATCCGCAACGACCCGCTTGGCCGGCTGCATTCCCATCGCCAGATCGACGAAGCGCAGTTTCAGGCGGGACGGGCGTTCCAGAGCGACTGGGAGAAGGCTGAGCGCGGTCCGCGCGCGGTCGATCCGACGCGGGATTTTGTCGAGGGCGGGCAGGGGCGCGAGCCGATCACCGAGAGCCAGCGCAAGGCCGTGCTTCGGCTGAACCGGGCCGAACGCGAACTCGGCGCTGACGGTTCTGCGTTGGTGCATGATGTTCTGGTCCATGGCCTGACGATGGAGCAGGTCGGCCGGCGGAGGGACCTCAGCACCCAGCGCTGGCAAGATTACTTCTCGAAACGATTTCGCGAGTGCCTTGACCGGCTTGCGCTCTTGTATGGCTTTGCGACGGAGCATCCAATTTCCGTCAAAACCCTCCAGCGCTAAATCGCAGCGGTTGCACGACGTCATAGGCTGCCTTGGTCAGCGGTATGGCGTAGTCGACGGTCAGGGCGCCGAACGGGGAGGCCCAGGTCAGGCCCGCTCCGACGGAGGAGCGAACGACATTCTTGTTGGCGACCTGCAGCCCTGCCGTCGACCCGCTGTAACCGAATACGCTGCCGGCATCGACGAAAGCGGTGGCCCTGAGGCCGTATTCGTTGGGGATGCCGGGGATGGCGCTCTGCAGTTCGGCGGTCGTTGCCCAATAGGCGCTGCCGCCGACGTTATCCATCGTGGTGCCCGGCGTCAGGTCGCGCGGTCCGAATCCGTTCGGCGCAAAGCCGCGCACCATGGTGGGACCGCCGAAGAAATTGTTCATCAGCGGCACCTGCTGGCCGCCCCAGCCGGTGACGTAACCACCTTGCGCGCGAACCATGCCGACGAGGTCGCTGTTGATCGACTTGTAATAGCGCACGTCTTCCGTGGTCTTCAGAAATTTTATGTCGCCACCAAGTCCAGCCAGATCCTGGCTGAGCTGCGACCTGATTCCGCTGGTCGGGCTCTTGGTGTTGTCCAGCGTGCTGTAGGTCGTCGTGCTGCCAGGTGCAGAGACCCAGGTCGGACCGGCGGCGGCCGCTTGCCGAACCGCGAGCGACGGTATCAGGCCGGAGCTGTTCGGCGAGAGCGTGATGTTCTGGTTGTAGATCGAGTAGCGCCATTGCACGCCGATTTCCTCGGTAATGGGCGTGCCGAGCTGAAATCTCGCGCCGTAAGTGGTGCTGCCATAAGATTGATAGCTGCTGACATCGGCTTGCCGGCCAAAAAGCTCGATTCCGGCCGCGACCTTGGTGCCGAGGAAATAGGGTTCGGATGCCGCCAGATTGATGCCACGTGCATATTGGCCGTAGGTAAAGGTGGCCTGAACATTCTTGCCCGTGCCGTAGAAATTGCGCTCACCAACTTTGACCTCGACGAGCGCGCCGTCGACGGTCGAATAGCCGCCGGCGATATTGAAGTCGCCGGTCGCCTGATCAAGCGCCTCGACATCGAGGATGACATGGTCCGGCGCCGAGCCCGGCCTGTTCGTTATCTTAACCGTCTTGAAGTAATTCAAGTTCTTCAGACGGCGTTCGGCCCGGTCGATCAGCGTCTTGTTGTAGGGATCGCCCTCTGCGATGTCGAATTCGCGCCGGATCACGTAATCGCGGGTGCGCGTGTTGCCATGAATCTCGATCCGCTCGACATAGGCGCGGGGTCCTTCGTCAATCACGAAGGCGACATCGACGCGCTGCGTGGCGGCATCGCGGGTCAGGCGAGGGGTTGCCTGGGCAAAGGGGTAGCCGAGCCTTGCCATTTCGATCGCCAGCAACTCGGTGGACTTGTCCAGCGCGTTGCCGTCGAACACTGCGCCCGCGCGGGCGGTGGGGACGGCACGAAGCTTGTCGCAATCCATGCCCGGGATGTTGCAGGCGACGCTGACTTCGCGGAACTGATAGAGCGGACCCTCGTCGATTGCGAAGGTCAGCGTAAACCCCTTTGTCGCTGGGTCATACTCGGCCTTCGCCGCCGCCACGTTGACATCGGCATAGCCCTTGCCGCGGTAGTAGAGCCGCAACTGTTCCTGGTCCTGCGCGACGCGGTCGGGATCGTAAACGTTGCCGCCGGTCAGAAAGCTCAACATATATGTCGCGGACGTCTTGATGACCGCGCGGAGCTGGCGTTCGCCGAAGGCCTTATTGCCGGTAAAGCTGATCTGCCGCACCGGCGTCTTTGCGCCTTCCGTGATGACATAAACGAGGTCGACCAGGCCACTGCCGTGGTCGATGATTTGCGGATCAACACGCACCTCGGAGCGGCCGGCGCGCCGGTATACCTCGATGATGCGGCCGACGTCGGACTGCACGGTCGCACGTTGCAGCGAGCCGCGCGGCTTAGCTTCGACGGCGGCGGCAAGGTCGGTGTCCTTGACCTTCTTGTTGCCTTCAAACGCGACGCGGCCGAGCACTGGTGCTTCGGAGAGACTTACGATCAGCCGTTCGCCCACGTGCTCGATGGTCACCTTCTCAAACAGGCCCGTTGCAATCAGCGCCTTCAAGGCGGCGTCACGTGCGATCTCGTCGAAATGCCCATCGTTGGATGGATGAAAATGGGAGCGGATGGTTTCGGCGTCGACGCGGCGGTTTCCTTCGACGATGATCGAAGTCTGCGTTGGCACAACCGTTTCGGCGGCGACCGGCGTCGCTAGGATCAAGCCAACGGCGCCGACTAGCCAGCAGGCTGATCGGCTGCGCTGCGTGATGCTTCTGATCTCCACGTCCCTGCAGGACTCCCAGTTGATCGGGTGTGATCGAATTGCCACGGCGGGGCAAAAAAATGTCTGGCATAAGGTGAGTTGCGGGCGAGTTTTGACGATGGGCCACAATTTTGGCGTCTTTTGTCGAGGCCGATTTTCTCAGAATTGTCGCAATGAGCGCTTCATGCTTCGCCTTGAGAGCCTGGGCTATGCGCATCCGAATTGCGCAGGTGTCCGACCTCGCAGGAGCATCACATGCGTTATGCAGCTTTCGTTGTCGCCGCCGCGCTCACGCTGATTCAGCCCGCGCATGCAGGTAAGACACAGGAAGTCGACCCCAGCGCCTCGCTCGGCGTCGTCCAGAGATGGATCTACAACTACCGGGCCAAGCCGGATTACGCCCACGTTCCGGCGGCCGTGCGCGTGCTGTTTCACTCGCAGACGTTCAAGGAGCCGGAGAACGCCGGCATCTATCTCGGCTTCGTTGCCGGTGCGATCGGCTCGAACCCGGCCAAGGCCGAGCAACTCATTGCCAGCTTCTTCCCCGTCCGCCCCGAGGACGAATGGGTGATCGTCCGCGCCATCGCCTATTCGGGATTGCCCGACTGGCGAAACGTGCTGCGCCGGGTCGCGCCACGCATGCCGGGCCGGCGGATCATGATCGACGCCTACCTGGCTGGCAAGCTGCCGACCTTGACCGACATTCCGCTGGAAGAGACAAAGCCTGGCATGATGGACAAGCTGCGCGGGGCCTTCACCAAGAATCCTTTCGCAAAGGACGAGCGCAAAGTGAGCACGACGCTCACCTTTGCGAGCAACCAGGATTTGCTGGATACGCTGTGGGGCTATTACTTTGCGACCGGCTCGCATGCGCCGATCCAGCGCATCGTCCAAATGCTGCCGTGGAGCAAGAGCCGCGATACCGTCGACAAGCTGACGGTCGGAAGCATGGCGCGCTACACGCTCGCGAGTTACGCTATTCGCGATGGCAGTTTGCGCGAATATCTGCGCGGCGAACTTGCCCGGCAACCGGCGGCGGTGAAAGCGCCGCTCGCTGAGGTGGTCGAGGCGGCAGACACCGTGCAAATCGCGCCACTGCGCAGGGATGCGCTGGCCGCCGTGGACGAACTCAAGACCAAGGGCTCCGATAGCCGTCGCGACCTCAGCTTCTGGGGGCAGGTCGGTGTCGGCGCGGTCGCGCTCGGCTGCGTCTCCGCTGCCGCGTTAGGGCAGGTGGCGGTTGGCATTCCCTGCGTGATCGGCGGTTCGGCCTCGCAAGGGCTGCTGTCGTTCTGGGAGAAGCAGCAGTAGTCGACGCACTGTCGCTGCTGCTCATTCCAGTCCTGCGCGGCGAAAGCCTTCGAGATAGTGTTCGCGGTCGACATCATGCTTCCAGGGGAGCTGCGTCGCGATCCAGGCGAGCGAAATGTTCGGCTGGGCCCGCTTCAACTCCTGAAGCGCGGAGCAGGCGAGTTCGATCTGTCCGGTCATGCCGGCGGCGACGGTTAGTACCCGATGGGCGCCGGTCAGGTCGCCACGCTGACGGGTCGCCTCGCGCGCGAGCGTGATCGCTTCGTGATAATTCCTTCCGACGAACTGCGCGTAGGCGGCAACGCCGTAATAGATCGCGGAAGACGGATCACGTGGGCTTTGACGGATCGCACGCTGGGTCGCGTCATAGGAGTCGGTCCATCGCCCGGCATAGGATAGCGCCAAGGCATAATATGCCTGCGCCAGGGAGAAATTCGGGTTGAGTTGCAGAGCCAGCTCGAACTCGGCCAACGAATGGTCCAGCCGGCGGGTGGAGAAATAGACGCTGCCGAGCGCCGTATGCGCCCAGGCGTCCTCGCTGTCAGCGGCAATCGCCGCCAACGCCGCTTGTTCAGCAATGGGCGCTGCGGCGGCAAGGTCCCTCCAGCCCAGATGCACGCCGAACATATTGTTGGTCGCGAACAGGGCGAGCGCCTGACCGTAGTCCGGATCGATGGCAATGGCGTGCTCCAGCAGCGTTTGCGCGGCCTGGCTGTCGGAGCGCGTTACGCGCCAGTGATGCGATAGCGCCCGCATCACGAGGTCCCATGCATCGATGCTGTTGGGCGGCTTGCGGCGACTGCGAAAATTCTCCGCCGCATAGATCTGCGGCTCGATCGCGGCGACGATGGCGTCGGTAATTTCGTCCTGTACTGCAAAGACGTCGGTGAGGTCGCGGTCGTAATGCTCCGCCCAGATGTGACTGCCGGTCGAGGTGTCGTTGAGCTGCGCGGTGATGCGCACGCGATCGCCGGCCCTGCGTACGCTGCCTTCAAGCACGTAGCGCACGCCGAGCTCGGCCGCGATCTGCCTCATGTGGACCGGCTTGCCCTTGTAGGTGAATGAGGAGTTGCGCGCGATCACGAAGAACCAGCGCAATTTCGACAGCGCCGTAATGATGTCCTCGCTGATTCCGTCGGAGAAATACTCCTGCTCCCGCTCGCCGCTCATATTGTCGAACGGAAGTACCGCGATCGCGGGACGATCGGGCAGCATTAGTCCCGCGCGCGATTGTTCGGCTTCGACGCGCGACGCAGCCTTCGCGTCGCACGGGCCGTTAACGGTGCCAACGAAGCGAAGCCCCTTGCGCGGGATGGTACGGATTAGCCGTTGTTCCTTGCCGTTGTCGCCGATCGCGTTTCGCGCGGCGTTGATCCGGCTGTCCAGCGTCGAGTCGGAGACGATCCGTCCGTCCCACACCAAGGCAATGAGATCGTCGCGGCTGACCACACGATCATGGTGTTTCAGCAGGTGGACCAGCAGGTCGAATACCTGCGGCTGCATCGCCACCAACTCGCCGCCGCAACGGAGCTCGCGACGGTCCGTGTCCAGGATATGATTATCGAAATTGAATTTCACGTGTGCTTTCTCAAGAAACAATCAAGTCCGTCTGAAGAAGAGCTGAAGAATAACGCAAAGTCCTGTGGACGCTCTTCGTGCAACGTTTCAAGGACGGCAGCTGCAATCCATTTGCCGTAACGGAGCGACTTTCATGACGGCGACCCAAATCCTTCACCCAGCGACTCCGGGTAATACGATACTAAAATTCACTGCATTTTTGTTCGGGGGTGTGGCCTACCTCACATTTCACTTCACGATTCTGTACGCCATCGGCTTCGTGTCCGATTTCGCCGTGCCAAAGACCATCGAGACCGGCCCGAAAGCCGGACTATTCGAGGCAATTGTGGTCAATCTCATACTGATATCGTTGTTTGCGATCCAACATAGCGTCGTGGCGCGGAAGTCATTCAAACACTGGTGGACGCGGTTTATTCCGCGGTCTGTCGAGCGCAGCACCTATGTATTGTGCGCAAGCCTGACCCTACTCTTGTTGTTCTGGCAGTGGCGGCCGATGCCGGCCGTGATCTGGAATGTCCAGGAGCCCGAAATGGCCATGCTGATCGCGACGGCATCTTTCGTCGGTTGGGTGACCGTGTTTACGAGCACCTTCCTGATCAACCATTTCGAATTGTTCGGACAGGTTGCGAACAACCTCGTCGGCCGCGAGATGCCGCCGCCGGTTTTCCGGACACCTTTCTTCTACAGGTTCGTCCGGCACCCGATCTATCTCGGTTTCATCATCGCCTTCTGGGCGGCACCCGTGATGACTGCCGGGCATCTATTGTTTGCGGCAGTGAGGCCTATATATTGATCGGCATAAAGCTCGAAGAGCGCGACCTCGTCGATATGTTCGGTGATCGGTATCGCCGCTATCGGGAGAGGGTTTCGATGCTGCTCCCTGGCACAAGCTTTCCTGAATACTTGGCAATCATCTGTAAGGAGACAAACTAGTCATGAAACACACTGGAAGCTGCTTTTGCGGCGCGGTCGAGATCCAGGTCACGGGTGAGCCGGAGGGAATGGGTTATTGCCATTGCCGCTCCTGCCGCTCATGGTCCGGCGGACCGGTGAACGCGTTCACCTTGTGGAAGCCGGATGCGGTCCGGGTCACGGCGGGGGCGCAACATGTCTCGACATTCGCAAAGACTGCGATGAGCCAGCGCAAATACTGCGCGGAGTGCGGAGGTCATCTGATGACCAATCATCCGACGCTCGGACTTGTCGATGTCTTCGCCGCCACCCTTCCGACGCTTCCCTTCAAGGCGGGCGTGCACGTCAACTACGCCGAGACGGTGCTGCCGATGCGGGACGGGCTGCCGAAGCTGAAGGACTTTCCTGCCGAGCTCGGCGGCTCCGGCGAGATGGTCGCCGAATAGGGGAAGGCGATCTTTTGCAGAAGTAGTGGCGTTTCGGACGTTCGCGAGGCCCGTTCATTGGTGGGACGCCGCCCGTTTCCCGGACCAGACCTGGAGGCGGGCGGCGCCTTTCGGGCATGACCGGGTTTGGTCCGGGATGCGAGGCGATGCGGTGGCCCGACATGCCGTCTTGAGAGCTATGTCAGCGGCAGGTCCGGCCCTGCAAAATCGGGGTTTGGCGTTCCCTATTCGGTTCCGGTAAGAAAGCCTTGAAGTCGCGGCGAAAACCTTCATTTCGCCAGGCAAAATAAACAAAAGGAAACGCCGGAAATGACAGCCAGACCGCAATTGCCGGAGCGTACGCCGCGCGCCAAGGGCGAGCCCACCGCGCTGGATGGTCTGCTGGTGGTCGACTTCACCCGGGTCGTTGCCGGCCCGGCCTGCACGCAAACGCTGGCCGATTTCGGCGCCGAGGTGATCAAGATCGAAAACCCCGATGGGGGCGACGATACCCGCCACTATGAACACGCGGAAATCGGCGGTGAGAGCGCGGCTTTTCTGAGCCTCAATCGCAACAAGCGCGGCATTGCGCTTGATTTCAACAACCCGGCGGCGCTCGAGGTCGCACGCGAACTGATCGCGAAGGCCGATGTCGTCGTGGAGAATTTCTCCGGCGGCGTAATGAAGAAGTTCGGCCTGGACTATGCCTCCGTCGCGCCGACCAATCCGCGGCTGATCTACTGTTCGATTTCGGCCTATGGCCGCAAGGGCGAGTTCGCTTTGCGGCCGGGCTTCGATCCGATCACGCAGGCCGAAAGCGGCTTCATGTCGCTGAACGGATTTCCCGACGGGGAGCCGGTGCGGACCGGCCCGCCGATCGTCGACATGGCGACAGGCATGTCTGCCTGCAACGCGATCCTGTTGGCGCTGATCGCGCGCGACCGGCTCGGTCGTGGCCAGCAGGTCGAGGTTGCGCTGATCGACACCGCCGTCTCGATGACCGGCTTCTATGGCATGGCCTATCTGATCAGCGGAGCGAATCCGGGACGTTTTGGAAATTCACCCAACGGCTCGCCCACGGTCGGTGTTTATCAGGCGTCCGATGGACCGCTCTACATGGCCTGCGCCAACGATCGCCTCTATCGTCGGCTCGTGGTGGACGTGCTCGATCGGCCGGACCTTGTCACCGATCCCCGGTTCGCGCACCGAAAGGACCGGACCGCCAACAAGGAGAAGCTGCGCGCCATCATTGCCGGCGTCTTTGCCAGCGACAGTCTCGAGAACTGGATGGCGAAGATGAAGAAGGCCAACATACCCGTCGGTTATCTGCGCACCGTGGAGGAAGGCTTCAACGCTCCGGAGGTGCTCGACCGTCATCGGCTGAGCCGGATTCCGCATCCGACGGCAGGCGCTGTTCCCAATATTGAGACACCAGTGCAGATGAGCCTGACGCCGACCATCGATCCCGTGGCAGCGCCGCTGCTCGGCCAGCATACGAAGGAAGTGCTGCGGAAGACGCTTGGCTATGACGAGCGGCGTATTGCTGATCTGGCCGAGGCCGGGGCTTTCGGCAAGGCCAGCAATACCGGCTGAGGCGTCGGTCTTCGGCGCCCTGCGCCTCTCGCAAACAAACCTCCCTGCGTTTGCATGGCGCCTAAGCCGTTCAAAGCAGTAGCTTTTCCCGTTCGTCTGCGGCTAATGTGCCGCCAAAAGCGGGAGAGAAACAGCATGAACGACGCGACCCCCATCCGGCCGGCGAGAAACGTCGAACTCGGCGCCAGCGGCGAGGAATTCCAGAACCTCCACGAATTCATCCGGAAGGCCCGCGCGCGGCTCAACCAGAACGCCTGGGATTATATCGTCGGCGCCTCTGAGACGGAGACCACCATGCGCCGCAACCGCATGGCGCTCGACGAGATCGCGTTCCGGCCCCGGGTTCTGCGCAATGTCGCCGATGTCGATGCCTCGACCGAAGTGCTGGGCCGCCGCTTGCGTCTGCCGGTCATGATCGCGCCGGTCGGCGCGCTCGAAATTTTCGATCCCGATTCAGGCGCCGCGGTGGCGCGTGGGGCCGGGCAGTTCGGTGCCGCTCACATGCTGAGCTCGGTATCCGAACCGGGGCTCGAGGCGACCGCGAAGGCCGCGCCGGACGCGCTGCGTATCTACCAGCTCTACGTGCGGGGGGACGATGCGTTCGTCGAAGACGTCGTGAGCCGCAGCATCGACAACGGCTATGCCGCGTTCTGCCTGACAGTCGATACCGCGCATTACAGCCGGCGCGAGCGTGACATCGCCAAGCGCTATGTCCGCGAAAGCCGCATCCGCGCGACCGGCGGTGATTTCCAGAAGGGGCTGGACTGGCGCACGGTGAAGCTGATCAAGGACAAGTACAAAATTCCGTTGGTCATCAAGGGGATTGCCACCGCGGAAGATGCCAAGATCGCAATCGATCACGGCGTCGAATGGATCTACGTCTCGAACCATGGTGGCCGCCAACTCGACCATGGCCGTGGCTCCATGCATGTCCTGCCGGAAATCGTCGACGCCGTTGCTGGCCGCGCCAGGATCATGGTCGACGGTTCATTCTGCCGGGGCACTGACATCGTGAAGGCGATCGCCTCCGGCGCCGACCTGGTCGGCATCGGCCGTCTGCAATGCTGGGCGCTTGCGGCCGCAGGCGAGGCCGGCATCGTGCGGATGCTCGAATTGCTGGAAGACGAGGTGATCCGCTGTCTCGGACTGCTCGGCGTGACCCGCTTTGCCGAACTCGACAAGTCCTACCTGCATCCGGCAACATCGACCAATCCGCCAAGCGTGTTCAGCGCGTTTCCCTTGGTGGACATCGAGCCGTATCGCTACTGAGGATCGCGCTGCGGCCTCATCCTTCGCCGGTCGATATGGCCGGGGAACTCGATTGCGTCTGCCGCATTGTCAGCGGCGGGCACCGCGCCGCCGCTATGACAGATCTTGATCCGAAAGGCGCAATGGTTGGAAGCGAATGGCGGAAAATCCTTTCGCCGAGCTTGGTCTGGAAAGGGCGATCGGCCTTCGCTGGTCGCTGCGCGATATTCAGGCGCGCCGGCTGAAGCTGTCGCCGGTCAGCGATGAAGATCTGAGGATGTTGACGGGCCTCGGCCTTGTCGAAGTGCACGAAGAGGGGCTTGTGCTGACGTCGGCCGGGATTGCGGCACTGAACGGGCCGTGATCAGCGCGCCTTCAGGAAGCTCTCACCGGAAGCGCAGGGCGTGCAGCAGTAGGTCAACACGTCGTAGTTCTGGTCGCGCGGCTCGATCGCGGCCAGACGCATTTGTGCACCGCACTTCATGCACGGCATTTCAATACTGGTTTGAAACCGCGTGCAGGTTGGCGTCGGCCGAAACGTTTGCAGCATTTTATCCCCTTGTCCCGAGAGAGACTTAAATCCAGAGACGCAACGCCACCGACATCGATCGTTAACCCGAATCACTATGCCACACTGTTGCCACCATTGGAATCCGCTGTCGGCCCCGTACGGTTACGGGCGGACGGATCTGGTGAGCTGAATGACGGATCTTTTGGGTTCGCGCCCGGTGGGGCTGACCCAATACGAAGCAGACGCCGCCGGGATTTATGCTAACCTCGCAGGGTCGACAGTGGAGAAGCGACCATGACTGAACCGAAACTCGAAGTCCCGGCCGAGCTGCGTGAACTGGCCGAGAAAACCATCGATCAGGCGGAAAAGGCATTCAGCATGTTTTTCGATGCCGCTGGCAAGTCCATGACCTCGATGCCGGGCGCCGGTACGGAAATATCCAAACAGGCACTGTCGTTCACCGAGCAGAACATGAAGGCTGCGTTCGAGCATGCCCGCAAGCTGGTTCATGCGACCGACCTTCAGGAGGCGCTGCGGATCCAGTCCGAATTTCTGCGCAGCCAGTTCACCAACGCCGGGGAACATATGCGGCAAATCACCGGCGGGGTGATCTCGGCTGCAAAGGATTCGACCAAGGGCAAGTTCTGAGACGAGGTTCTAGCGGCGGCGTGCGACCGCGACGCCGAACAGAAAGGCCACGAACAGGCTGGCCAGCGGCGCTTCGCGGGTAATCGCACTGATCGTTGAGAGGGGCATTCCCGGTCGCCGTGCCGCCGCGATCGCCTCGCTGAGACGGCCAACGGCTGCCTGCAGTCCCTCCGACACTTCCGTCAGCGTGCGCGACACGTCGGTTGCGGTGTCGATAGCGCGTTCGGCCATACCGGGCTGCGATGGCTCTTCGATCGTCACGTTCTGCAACTCACTCCGGCGCCCCGGCAACCGTCAGGTCACGGGCTGATGTCTGACAATGCGCGGTCGAGCGATTTGTTCCCGAACGTGATCACTTGATGGCTGATGCGGAACCTTCCCCTTCGCCGCGATTTGACCTCAAAGGAAATTAACGGTTGATCCCGAAGGAAGCCAACTCGGATATTCAGATGGCTAAGGATTTGACGGAAGATCGTCTGAGCCGGTCCGGTGGCGGGCCGCTGAAGGTTGCGATTGCCGTCGCAGTTTTCGGCGTGCTCAGCATGTTAGTCGTCGACCACGGGCCATGGAGCAAGCCGAAAGTTGAGCACCCGGTCGTCGCGAACTACAGCAACACCGGCGAGGCGGCGCGCGCGGCCGGCGCGCAGGTGATTCCGACAGAGCCCCGGCTCGAAGTGGAGCCTGATCCGCCACTGCCGAAGCCGCTTCACCCGGTTAACCCGGCGCCACAGCCACAGTAGAGGACGGCGTTTGACATGTCGGGCAAATCACCGGCATAAGGACATCATTCCGGAAATCGCGAGCACCCGATCGAGCGCGTCAGCGCATCACGCGATGGGTGATGTCATCCACGACTTAGCCTTCGCTTCGATGTCAGTACTGCTCCGGCTCGAATCTGTTGCTTCCGCACTTGACGCGTCGGGCAAATCAGGTGCATATTAACATCATTGCAAATTCCGTAGAGCCCGCGCCGGAAACGGCGGCGGGCTTTTTCCTTTCTCGGAGGTGATGGTCAAGGCGGTCGGCGGATCGTCGAGACCGTTGCATCGAATTCTCGTAGCCACTTGAGAGCGGCTTGATCCGCCGTTCACCGGCACATCATCGCAAAGATCGAAAGCCCGCGCGGAGAGATCCGCCGCGGGCTTTTTGCTTGGAATCCTCGAATCGGACGGCGGCCGCCCATCGACGCCGCAACTCCCAACGCCCCCGCCGGGCGTCGCGAGCGCGCCGTCGTCCGAACCTTCATATTATTGGCCGTGCATGCGCGAACATGCCCGGCCCGCGGCGCGCACCGTCACGCGCCGCATGCGGCCCCGCGAAGGGATAAGGTTCGCGCCCCAAATGATCTGCGCCCACACCGCGATCATGCCGCACATTTCTATTCTTCGAAAGAGACATTGATGACCGCCTGTCTGATCTCGCTTGCACTCATCGGTCTCGTCTTCATCGCCATATCGGAGGAATTCTCGTGAGCACCGACATCATCCAATTCATTCCCCGCCCCAAACGCGACGACGTGCAGACGGATTTTCCGGCGATTGCCTTCCGCTCGTGGCACGGACCCGTCACCGATCCTGTCGATCCCGTACCGCATAGGCGCGCCGGATCGGCCAAACGGGACGCCTAGATGGGAAAGGCAAAGGCTCTTCTCGAGATTCGCTCTCTTGCACGCAGCCACACCCGAACCGCGATCCGCGTTCTCGTCGGCATCATGCGAAGCGAGGATGCAACGCCAGCCGCCCGCGTCTCCGCCGCCCACGCCATCCTCGATCGCGGGTGGGGCAAGGCTACACAGCCGCTGGAGAACAGTGGTGAGGGAACGCTGGAACTCATACACCGAATCGAGCGCGTTATTGTGCACCCTGACAGGGGAGACCAGTAATTTTTGCGTTGTTGTATGCCATATCTCACGAGTCGCATGAAACTGCTGCGCGCCGGGTACCCTCTGATGAATGCTTTGCCAACGATAAACTTGGACAGACCGGGCATTGCGGCGGTGGCAGTGTTTCTTCTGTACTTCGCACACGGGTCAGTCGCGCGAGCCGAATCGAATTCGTGCACCGAGAGAGTATCATCCTACGTTGCCGAATTGGATCAATTGCTTTCCAAGGAAAGGGAATGGATTACTCCGTACAATGATCTGAAAACCCGACACGCACCATTTCGGGATTGCGAGGCCGGTGTCTTAGTTGAACAGGTCGTAAAATCACGCTGCATTAAACCAATTGCCTATGACCACCGATCAAAGATCATTTTTCATCGATTTCTCGAACGACGACGTCCAAGTCGGCTTTGTCTATGAAGTCGAAGAGCGAAAGTCTGCCTACCACTATGCCACATTTGCGAGGAAGTAACGGCACCGATGATGCGTGCCGATAGCTGCGAATATCCCCGCTGACTAGTTGCCACCCTACTTTCCACCGTGCTTCTACGGAGTAGCCGGGTGATTTCACTTCGGCTAATCGCCTTGGCAATCGCCATCTTCGATGTCGACTGAATCCTCCACGCGCGATGATGACCACTTCTCCGGTCACGGTGACGAAGGTTTGCATGCCGATGATATCGGCTCTTCGATCCTTGCGCTGCCACAACCTGTCGTGCGCCTCTCCATCCACTGAGATAGGGCTCGCCATTGTCGATCCTGAAAATTCCGACAGCGAAGGTCTTTGAGCCACTTCTGGAGCCCGCGAGATATAAGGGTGTTTACGGCGGCCGCGGCTCGGGTAAATCGCATTTCTTCGGCGAACTCCTGGTCGAAACCTGCCAGGTCGAACGCGGAACGCTTGCGGTCTGTATCCGAGAGGCGCAGCGAACGCTGGCGCAGTCCTCGAAGCGGCTGATCGAAAGCAAGATTGCCTCGCTTGGCGTCGGCAGCGGATTCAAGCTGTTCAATGACAAGATCGAAACGCCTGGAGACGGCCTCATTATTTTTCGCGGGCTTCAGGACCACACCGCGGAGTCGATAAAGAGTCTTGAGGGATTTCGTATCGCCTGGATTGACGAAGCGCAAACGCTGAGCGTGCGAAGCCTGACGTTGCTGCGCCCGACCATCCGTGCGGAAAATTCCGAGCTGTGGGCCTCCTGGAATCCCCGGCGAAAATCTGATGCGATCGACGATTTCTTGCGTGCGCGCAAGCCGCCGGGCGCAATCGTTATAAGCGCGAACTGGCGAGACAATCCGTGGTTTCCGCCGGTGCTGGAAGAGGAGCGCCGCACCGATCTTTCGCTTTACCCGGACCGCTATGATCACATTTGGGAAGGCGATTACGTGAGAGCGTTCGAGGGGGCCTACTTCGCGCAGATGCTGGCCGAGGCGCGTACGCAAGGGCGGATCGGAAAGGTCTCCGCCGATCCGCTGCTGCCGCTGCGCGCCTTCATCGACATCGGCGGCTCTGGCGCGACGGCAGACGCGTTCACGATCTGGATTGTGCAGTGGGTCGGGAACGAAATCAGGGTTTTGGATTACTATGAAGCCGTGGGCCAAGTGCTGGCGTTTCACGTCAACTGGCTGCGCTCGCGCGGCTATGGGCAGGCCATCCTTCATTTGCCGCACGACGGCATCAACGAGAACAACATCACCGGCAAGCGCTACGAGGATCACCTGCGTGAAGCCGGCTTTACTGTCGAACCTCCGGTGAAGAACCAGGGCAGGGGCGCGGCCATGATGCGGATCGAGGCGCTGCGGCGTCTGGGCTCGCAGATATGGTGGAACGAGGCGACGACCGAAGCCGGAAGGGACGCGATCGGCTTCTACCACGAGCGCAAGGACGACGTTCGCAATGTCGGGCTTGGGCCGGAGCATGATTGGTCGAGCCATGCCGCCGATGCACTGGGACTGATGGCGATCTGCTACGAGGCGCCGGTGAGGGCAGGAAGTTTCAACCGGACGATCCGCTATGCAGACGAGGGCTGGAGGTGAGGGCTAGTCGGCAACGGCACGCCGCATCGCCGCTACTTCTTCGTCGTCCTTGCCGCATAAGCGCGCTGCGCATCTTCAGGACAGTAGGTCACCGGGCCGCCGTCCTCCTTGAATTTCCGATCCACGGTCTTCTGCATATGGAACGTGTTGTCGTCTATTCTGCTGATCCGGATGACCTCTGCGCTCATCGTCCCGGGATCCTTTCGCGGCTTCGCGTCGTCGGCTTTCTTCTTCGAGGACGATGCTTGTTTGCCCGCTTCCGCCGGACTGCAGGTCAGCGAAGCGGACCGTCAGTCCCGTGCTCATCAGTTCAACGACTTTGCATTCCGCCTTGCCGCTCGAGATTGACCCCTCGCTCAGACCGACAACGACTTCGCCTGATTTCATGCAGCGATCGCCAAAGTCTGCGCCCGGGCTGGCGTAGATGCCGTCCTTTGGGCACCATTGCTTTGGGTTCAACAGCTGCTCCGGTACTTTGTATCTGGCGTCTTCTTCGGCTCGCTTCTTTTCCTCAATGTACGCTTTGTTGTACATCTTGGGGACAGTAATCAGCTCGCCAACTGCCAGGAATTTTCCGTTTGATGTTCGCCGAGCGAGTATCGGGCGCCGTAACCAGCGCTGGGCAAGAATAGCGATCAGAGATGCCAATGGCTTGTCTCATGAGATCCTGCACACCGATTCGCAGAAAATGAAAGTAAGCCAAAAGGTCTTTGCAGGCGAACCGATCGGTACGATGGGCAATACCGGAGTGAAAGATCATCACGTTCGAATCCCGCGGCGTTCTGGAATCAGCAAAGCCACTATCCGCGAGAATACCAGCAATATCTGGATATCTCCGGCATCAACTCGAGCAACGAACTCGCAGACTCGGCAGTGGCACAAGTTACTTCGGCTCCACCCAACAAGAGTGCGTTTCCTTCACCCACGAGTATAGTTTCTCCGGACCAGCAGAGCCTCATCGAAAAGCGCTTTGGAGAATGGACATCCGCTTCCAGCAATCCCGGGAGCGGCCAGTCGCCTGCACCGGTGTTTGACACCGGCGCGCCTCCAGTTCGGCAGTTCTCCCGAATTGCTCCTTCCGACCGCCAGGATTCGCTCGATGATCGCTTCGGAAACTGGACCGCAACTGCGGTAGGAACGACTCCACGCAATCCAAACCAACCTGCACCATTGCCAGAGTCTCGGAGGGCACGCGGGATCGTCACGGGCCAGCCGGTGCCGCTATGGATCACTCCACCGCCGATCTTCGATTGTTCGGATCAGCGTCCTGGCGAGGAGTACCGGGCGATGCGGCTAGTGAAGCGTCGTCCGTAAAACGGGCCGATCCACTAGTTTGTGGTGCGGTGTGAACCTCTGCGCCGATCTTCGTCTCCGCTTCGCAGCTCCCGCGATCAAGCCTCAAAAGCAGGAATCTTGTTCATGCCCAAAATGTCTACTTCCGATCTCAAGGCGATGCTCGCCTCCGAAAGGGCCAACGCGCTGGCCGCGATCTCGGCCGCACGGCTGGCGGAGGAGCGCGCCGACGCGATGGATTACTATCTCGGCGACATGTCCAAGGACATGCCGGCGCAGGATGGCCGCTCGCGCGCGGTCTCGACCGATGTCGCCGACACCATCGAAGGCCTGATGCCACCGCTGATGGATATTTTCGCCGGCTCCGACGAGGTCGTGCGCTTCGAGCCGGTCGGTCCGGAGGACGAAGCGGCGGCGCAGCAAGAGACCGACTATGTCAATCACGTCTTCATGCAGCAGAACCCCGGCTTCATGGTGCTCTATTCCTTCATCAAGGACGCGCTGCTCTCGAAGATCGGCATCGTGAAGGTTTGGTGGGAAGAGCGAGAGGAGGAGAGCCGCGAGACTTATTACGATCTGACGGATGATCAATTTACGTTGCTTGCGCAGGCTGTGGCTGAGTCCGATGGCGCTATGAAGATCGTGGCGCATACCGCGCACAATGCTGGTTAGCCAGTACGTTGACGCGTAGTTTGGGAATGCCCGCGGTGGGATTGAACACCGTCTTTCTGAGACAGGGAATGACCTCAACTGATACGCTTAGGACCGGCCTGAGCGGAAATGTTTCGACGTTCCTGCCATCGGTGGGCCTCAACGGCGCGATTCCAGGCAGCGATGTTTCTGTCCGTGGAAATCAAGTGTGACGACGTTGAAGCCGGGATAGGCACACCGAATCATTGATCGTAGAAGGACACGACCCATCGCAGCCGGCTCGCCCGTGTCATCTATGCAGAAATTGTGCAGATTTGCTCCCAGCAATCATAAGGTGTATCGTTGATTGTCGTGTCTGAGCCGGCCTGGCTGGACTGTCGCGGGGGAGGAGTCTAGCGATGCGCAGATGTTCGGTAGCCCTTGTAGCGACGGCGTTAGCTACATTTTGTAGCCCTGCCGAGGCGCAGGCGCGGTGTCCTGAATTGGAGAAGCTGCGAAGCGAGGCCGCAGAGATCGCCAAGGGAACGATCGGTGTTGCAACATCCGCACGATGCGACGCCTACAATCACTTTTCTATAACATGGGGTAGGATCGTTCGCTATGCCAGCGATCATCGCGAGTCGTGTGACATTTCCAGTGTTTCGCTGACCCAGCTAGAGAATCGTCATCGTGAGGCAGTGAAGGCGCGCGACGCTATCTGCACGAGCCGCCCCCTTCAGCCATTTCCGCCGGACATCGTTCGACACTGAGAGAGCTTTGGCTGAGCCATTTCGGCCTGGCCTCGGCATGCGTCGAGGCGGATAGGCACCAGAACATCCTGTCTCGTGTTCTGCTTAAGATGCGGCTCCTGAACAGCGTCGTTTGAAACTCGCGCTCGTCGTATCTCTACCAGGAGCCGCGATGAACACTTGCGCGACGATGATTCCGTCGTCTCGACGATGCGCAGCCAGCGAACTATTGCGTTTCACAAATCCACAAGTCCGAGGTACCAGCATGGCGCGTTCGCCTGATAATCCAAACCGCAATCCGTTTGCCCCTCAAGGTCCTGGCCTGCGAGAAAAGGTCCCCACAGAGATTCCCACAATCGATCAGCTGATGCGGGGGCCTCAGCCTCGTCCCTGGTGGGAGCTTCTTCCGCCGCCGCCATCATCGACGGATCCCAGTCCATACGCCCCCGTTCCAATCATACCGCCTCCACGCGATGTGGATCCGCCTTCTCGTCCTCCCGAGTGGCTGTTTGGGCCACCTTATATAAGTAGGATTTCAACGCCCGCGCCGTCTTCGGAGCCGGCGCCGCGCGGGCTTCCGGCCTTGTTGGCGGAAATTGGCGCATTTGAACCTTCGAATCCGGAAGCGGCGCCTGCCGGCGGGCTGCCCGGCCTCATTCTGGAATACCTGCGCAATAGCCGCGAGCGTGGCTACTAGCCGGCAAGATTGCTGTGTCATGACGGTCGTTGACGGGGCGCCTGTGATGACCCGCTTTTCAAATGAGATCAAACGACATGACTATGCCGTTCCCATGAGGGCGTCCTACTGCCGGCCACGCACGACGTCACGATCGTCGCCACGTGAAAAGTCGCCCATGCGCGTGTGATGGGCATACCGCCCGAAGAGTTCGGCGTCGAACGCGGCGCCCGCAGCACCCGCGATTGCAATTACTGCTTCAACGAGGTGATGACGAAGACCGAGGCCGTTAAGTCCGGCAGGCGGGTAGATTTATGCAGAACTTGTGCAGACCTACTCACGCGACAACCCCAAGATGTATTGTTGATCGCGGTGCCCGCAGTGTGTAGTCTTGGCCGACTGACTATCTGCCGAGCATCCATGTCTATCTTCGACTTCCTTATCGGGGTAGTTGGATAATCGTGCATCGCTATGCTTGGGATGTGTAATTTCGGCTAGTTGGTGAACCTGCCAGGCAGCGCATGCACATTTTACTTCAGATACTGATCGAAATAGTGGGGTACACGGTAGCACGATTTGCACTGCCACTTTTTTCGTCCGGCAAGATTTGTGTTCAGCCCCTCACCGTTTCCTCAGGGCAATTCAATTTGCTCGGCTATCGGCGCGACGAACATGGGCGGATCGAGATCGAATCGACAGCCGCAGGCGTCGTAGGACTTGTCATCTGCCTCATCGTGGTTTTTGGACTTGTTCTGCTCGTCAGGGCAGGCCTCTGAACACTTCCCACCCGCGAAATGTTCTGGCGAGGGCGATGTGAGGCGAACGTAAGACGTTTGTTATCTGACGCGTCCTCGATCCGAGTGCTGCAATCTCATTGTGCAAACTTCATTTCAAACTAAGGCGGAGACTTCTGATGTGGAGTTTCTTGGCACGTGAAGCGGCAAAGAGGATTGGTGGTGCGATCGTCGCTAATAAGATTGCTGGTGTCGACGAGCCGAATGGACCGGAGGCCTACGCAGATCGGATTAAGAGAGATTTTCGTCTGCATGACTATGCTGATGCATGGGCTCTTTACGATTCAGACCGTGCTTACTGGGAAAATTACTACCGACCGCAACCGAATGGCCCCGCGAACAACGCGTTCGTACGGGACTCTGCGGCCGTAGCCGGCATTCCCAGTCGAAATAACGTCTTCGAGCATGGATTCCCGGAGTCCGGCTCGGTGCAGCCTTCGATAGGAAGGATACCTTCGATACGCACGCCGAATGGCTTCGCGTGGAACAATGAGTTTGTACGCGATTCCGTGGCCGCAGCCGGTGTTCCAAGCCGAAACAACGTCTTCGAGCATGGATTCCCGGGATCCGGTTCATTGCAGCCTCCCGCCGGAGATGCGCGTCCATCGCCGTCGAATATCTCCCCTAGAGGTGCGCTTCCCATTCCATTTTTTCCACTCGCTTTCCAACGAGCGCCCCGCGGACTTCCAGCCCTGTTGGCGGAAGCAGGTGCGTTCGATCCATCAGGTCCGGACGTGCCGCCGAGTGGCGGGTTGCTAGGCCTGATCCAGGAACATCTGCGCAATCGCTGAGCGATCGACGGCTGGTGCTGAACACGTCTTGTACCGCGAGACGAGGTGGGTCCTTGGCCGCCGTATCGACATTCCCCGCGCACAAATTGGAGAAACAGATGAACATTGCACCCCCCTTGAAGGCGGCTCCGGCCTTGCCGGCGCCTTCGCTGCCGGTCGCGCACGACGTCACCATTGTTACCACGCGGAAATTCGCTCAAGCCCGCGTGCTTGGCGTTCCGCCGGAGGAGTTCGGCATCGAACGCGGCGCACGCAGCATCCGCGATTGCAACTATTGCTTTCACGAGGTGGTGACGAAGACTGAGGCGCAATTGATCGCCGAGGGTTTTGACGCCGAGCAGATCAAGTCGCTCGACGACTACAACGGACATAGCAATGTCGAGACACTGGCCCGCGACACCGCGGACGAGCATTTTGGCGGGCCTGGCGACAGTATTAATGCGGCCGCGCGGCTGGTCCGCATCACCGAGCATTATGTGCGCATGGATTATGAAGGCGATGGCCAGCCCTCGCTCTATCAGGTCATCACCGGCGGCGACCAAAGTGAGATCCTGCGCAAGGGCGGGCGCGATTGCATCACGCCGTTCGACGCGATGCCGTTTGCGGCCACAACGCCGGTGCCGATGACGCATCGCTTCTTCGGCCGCTCGATTGCCGATCTCGTGATGCCGCTGCAGCGGGAGAAGACCGCGCTCAAGCGCGGCGCGCTCGACAATCTCTATCTGCACAACAACCCACGCGTGGAGGTTTCAGAGGCTAATGCCGGCCCGAACACGCTCGACGATCTCCTGGTGTGGCGGCCAGGCGGGGTGGTTCGTACCAAGACGCCGGGCGGGCTGAACTGGCAGGTGGTGCCCGACATCACCACGTCGATCTATCCGATGATGCAATATCTCGACGCCGAGCTCGAGACCCGCACCGGGCTTTCGCGGCAATCGCAGGGCATCGACGCTAATGCGCTGCAGAACCAGTCGGCGACGGCAGTGTCACAGATGTTCTCGGCTTCGCAGATGCGGATCAAGCTTATCGCACGCCTCATGGCCGAAGGGGTGCGCGATATCTTCGCGCTGCTGCACGGCACGATCCGCAGGCATGGCCAGTCGCAGCAGACCGTGCGGCTCCGCAATGCCTGGGTCGCGGTCGATCCGCGCGCCTGGAAGACGCGGGACGACATGACCATCAATGTCGGCCTTGGTTCCGGCGCCAAGGCGCAGCAGTTTTCGCAATTGATGGCGCTTGCCAACATCCAGAAAGAGCTGATCGCCGGCGGAAAGGTCAACATGGTCGGCGATCGCGAACTCTACAACACAGCGGCGGAGCTGACGCGGATCATGGGACACAAGAATCCGGGCCGCTTCTTCAACGATCCGACCGCGGTCAATCCACAGACCGGCCAGCTTCTCCATCCGCCGCCGGCGCCACCAGCGTCGCAATCGGATCCGAAATTGCTGGCGTTACAGGCGAGGGCCCAGGCCGAGCAACAGAGAATACAGTCCGATGCGATTCACCAGCAGGTCAAGATGCAGGCCGAAATCGAGCTGGCGAAGATCAAGGCCGAGCTCGACGCCAAAATGAAAGTGCTGGAGACACATCTGAAGGCCACGACCAAGCGGCAGAAGATGCAGCATTCCCAGGCCCGGCACGACATGGAGGTCGCGGAGGCGGCGCTGAGGATGGTGGCGGCTGGCGAACGTCACGATGCGCAAGCGAAGGACAGGGAGTGCAATTGCGATGTCTGACGAAAACAGGCTGGGTCAAGCAGTGGCAAAGGCAGTGCGTGCGCAGGAGCTGGTCGATAGCGAGCCTCTGACCGAGGCCTTCAGGACGCTCGAGGAAAACTACAGTCTTGCCTGGCGGGCGACGGCGATCGACGATGTAACGGGTCGCGAGAAGCTCTTCCTTGCGATCAACATTGTCGGCAAGGTTCGCGATCATCTGAACGCCGTCGTCGCCAACGGCAAGCTGGCGCAAGCCGAGTTGAAGGAGCTAGCGCAGGTCGCGGAGCGGAAGAAGCGGTTCGGAATTTTGTGACAGGTAACGAGGGCACGGCCAACACGTTCGAGGGGAGAGGACTTGACTTCGTTCTTATTTTGTTCTAGTCGGGCGAAGCCCGATTTCGTCATCTACCTACGGCTGTATCGCCGACGTTGCATTTCTTGTTTGCTCGCGATGCTTATTCCGAGGGTGCTTGCGTAACGTAAAACGAGCCTTGCACGTGCGGGCCTGTCTGTTGTTTCCGGATTGAACAAATATGGTGAGTTACGCCTTCGACCAGGGATGCCGGACGAACGGAGCTTGGACTTCTCAAACTGAGCCTCCGTACGTAATGCTTCTAGTTCAATGAATCGCCAGATACATTAACGCCGGAAGGTACGCAGATGGCTGCTGTATTCGTCGTCGGGGCTGTGATGGCTTTTATCTGGACGGCCGCCAAATACCAGATGGTCTACCATTCGGTGATCGACTCGCTTCCTCCGCAATTGTCATCACGTTATGCGTTTCCCGTTTACGCGCTAAGTCCTTCAACACCGCTGGAGCTGCAAGCGGAGTATGTGAAGTCGCTGTGGGGTGGGAGCGTGGGATTTCTCTGTGTTTCATTGTGCTTCTTCTCGCTCCAGGAAATCGGCGCTGGTTGTGCGGCATTTGCTGTTTTCTGCTGGAGCGTTGTTTATTCGGTCAAGGCCAGGAAGAACTACATGGAGAACTGCAGTCAGGCGTTGGCGCGGGAGCAAAAGGAAAGTCCACAACGACAGGAGCCGGATGCATGAGTCGATCCTTCTGGTCAGCCGCTAGACGCCGGATGTCTAAGAGTCTGTGATCGACTTTGTTTCCTTTGCCGCTCGCGATGCAAAGACCTCGCATTGCGCATCTCTGATTGCCGATGGGTCCTTTGGCGGCGCACCCCTGTGAGCCGAATACAAGGGCGCGGTGGACTTCAAGCGTTCTAGTTCATTGCGCCTCTTTCTCTCCGACCAACTGATCAGCATTGGCCGTGCTTGCCTAGCCGCTTTGCCCGGCAACTGCTTTCGACGATCAGGTCCGAACACCCAAAAAATGAAATTGCAATCGGGCGGTAGCCCTGAGCGATAAGGAAGAGACATGACAGCAGGAAGTTACGCCGGAGCAACCTTTGGACTCCCGTTTGGATTGGGGGGCGGCCTGTACATCGACAGCCACGGGCGAACCTACCCTCAGCTCTACGGCGGCACCCCCGGCTTAAGTCTTTCGGGCGGATACACACCCGATCTCGAAGGGCTCTTGACGGGGCCGTCCATTTCGTGGAGCCCGGGAATGGGAGCCGTCCGATACAATGTCGGAGGAAACATAGATACTGTTGGGGCTGGCGTCGGGACTGTCACTGTCGGGACACCTTCTGTCGGCGTCACTCATGGGTTTGGGCCCCTCGAGGCATCAAAAGACTATTCGAAGCCGTGGATGGCGCCTGCCATTCGCGATTCGGCGGCCAGAGCGGGCGTGCCCAGTCGTTACAACGTTTTCGAATACGACTATCCGGATTCGAACGCCGGTTCGCCAACCTTCGATGAGCCTTGGAACGATGTAGGGCGTTCCGCGAACGGTGCGGTCTCTTCGCCAACTCCTTGGCCGAGCCAGCCGCGAGGGATGGCCGCGCTACTGATGGATCACATCCGACGGCTGAATGAGCAGGAGGCCAACAAGCCACCGGCTTCGGCATTCGAAGTCGGAGCACTGGCCGTACCTTTTGTTCCTGACGATAGCGAGGGTTCATTTGCCGATCGCTTCGGCGATCGTCCGCCGATCCGGAAATTGTCGCGACACGGCCGACGATGAGTTGCGCTTGAAGCCGCGCCCGGAGTTCTCCTCTCTAGTTGCTCTGTGGCTATCGCAGCCGATCGAAAAAAGTTGACATGTCGGGCAAATCACTGGCATAAAGTCATCATCGCAAGAATACTGAAGCCCGCGGACAGAAAACTGGCCGCGGGCTTTTTGAATCGGTCGTAGCGCCGATCTTGTCATTCGATCCGAACATCATCGTCGTTTGCAGCCGCATCGACACCGGTTGCCGTCGCAAAGCGGATTGACCAATTGACAATGCTGACCCTGCGCGATGCGCAGGCGCCCGGCCAAGAATGTCTCGCAAGCCGAACCGGAAGCCGAGGCTTCCGCACCATCGCGTAACCGAGATGTGCCCACCCTGAACCAATCATCACCCGCGCCGCCAGCGTGAGGAACACGTTCGCATGCATGCGACGCGTTTCTCTTCTGCGCCGTGATTACACAAAGGACGAACAGATGGCTCTACCTGCCAATACCGTCACCACCTATTCCGCGGTCGGTAACCGTGAAGACCTCAGCGATATGATCTATCGCATCGATCCAACCGACACTCCCTTCATGAGCGGCGTCGAAAAGGAAAAGGCGACCGCCGTAAACCATGAATGGCAAACGCAGTCGCTGGCGCCTCAGTCCACCGCCAATGCCCAGCTTGAAGGCGACGATCCCGGCGCCAATCCGACCATGGTGACGGCTCGTCTCGGCAATCTCTGCCAGATTTCCTACAAGGTGGCGCAGGTGTCGGGCACGCAGCAGGCGGTCGACCACGCCGGTCGTGACAACGAGCTGGCCTATCAGGAAATGCTCAAAGGTCTCGAACTCAAGCGCGATATCGAGAGTATCCTTTTGACCAACCAGGCCAAGGTGGCAGGCAATACGACCACGCCACGGCGGACGGCGTCGGTCCTTTCCTGGATCGTATCCAATACGTCGAAGGGAACAGCCGGCGGCGCCGCCGATCCGAGCGTTGCGGACGGCACCGCGATCCGCACCGACGGCACTCAGATCGCATTCACCGAAGCGCGACTGAAATCGGTGCTGTCGTCGATCTGGACCAAGGGAGGCAAGCCGGGAATCATCTTCACGGGCCCCTTCAACAAGCAGGTGTTCTCGACCTTTACCGGCCGGTCCACGGCGATCGAGGAAGCCAAGTCGAAGAAGATCGTGGCCTCGGTCGACGCCTATGAGTCCGATTTCGGCAAGCTCAAGGTGGTCGCCAGCCGTTTCCAGCGCGACCGCGACGTCCTGGTGCTTGAAATGGAAAAATGGGCGGTCGCCTATCTCAACGGCCGCAACATGACATCAATCCCTCTCGCCAAGACGGGCGATTCCGATCGTTGCCAGATCCTCGCGGAATACGCCCTCGTTGCGCGCAACGAGAAGGCCTCCGGCGGAGTGTTCGATAACACCACGACCTGACGCTTCGCCTGTCGTTTCGGATTGCGCGTGACAGCCGAAAATCGCGGGCTTCCGGGCCTGGTCCTTGCGATCAGCCCGGAATTGCCGGCGCATCCTGAAAATCATCTTGGAGACCTGAGACATGCCGCTTCCAGGCAATCGCACACTCAATACCGCTGATCTCACCGCCTATACGCCGTCATGCGGCGCGTCGCCTGTCGCCGCCTACGTCCGCGTGCCTTTCCGCTGCCGTCTGACGAAGGTCGCCGGCATTCTCGGCGGTGCCATCACCACCGCCGACGGGACCGTCACGATCGCCGCGAACGCCGCGACGCTCGCGACATTTACCGTGACGCAGGCCGGCTCTGCCGCCGGCCAGCTATTTTCGGTGGTACCGCCATCGCCCACCTATCTCAACGAGGACGACGTCATCGTGCTGACCCCATCCGGTGCCTCCGGCGCGTCGGTGCCGATGCATTTTTCAATTGCCGTGAGGGCCGCCTGATGTCGTTCTTTCCGAAGAATCCTGCCTCTCGCGTCGGCGCCAGTCAGACCATTGCCTACGACTCCAGCGTCGGCATTGCGAGCGCCTTCAGCGCGGGGACGTATCAATTGCGCCTGGCTGCGAACTCCGCCTGTCACTACAAGATCGGCGATGGCGTGCAAACAGCGACCACCGCCGACGCCTTTCTGCCGGCCAACACCATCGAATACGTCATCGTCAGCCCGGGCCAGCGGATCTCGGCGATCAAGGCCGTCACCAACGGCCTGGTTACCGCAACGGCGGGGACGCTCTGGGTCACGGAGATGTCGTGATGGATGGCGTCTTGGTGCGGCCGCATCTCGATAGCAACGGCAGAGACCTTGCGATCGAGCACATCCAGGATGTCGAGCCCATCCTGGAGTGGAACAAGCAGGCCAGGAGTGACGAGCAGCGTAGCGATTGGGGACGCCATGTCGCGCGTATCCCCAACGTCATCTACGTCAAATGGCTCGATGAGGAGCACGCAAGCGGCAACACCGGCTTGCGGATGTTCACGCCGGAGTTCGATCTGATCGTGCAGCGAAAGCTTGATGATCCCGAGTGGGCCTATTTGCGCACCGACCGACCAAAACTGCAGGCTGGCTGGTCAGCGGAGCTGCCATGACGCAAATCGTGGATTATGCATCACTGCAATCGGCGGTGACCGAATATCTGGCGAGGGATCAGGACACCACACCGATCGCGCGGATCCCGACATTCATCCAGCTTGCCGAAGCGAAATTCAACCGGCAATTGTTCGTACGCCAGATGGAGCAGCGCGCAACGGCGCTGGTCGATCTCGGTTTCAGCGAGCCGGAATTCCTCTCGCTGCCGGCTGATTTTCAGTCCATGCGACGCGTCCGGCTGTCGAGCGTGGCAGGAAAGCCTTGTCTCTCCTTCAAGTCAGGCACGCAGCTAGACGAGTATCGCTTCGGCATATCCGATGTCGCGGGACAGCCGCGATATTTCACGGTGTTCGGGGACGAGATCGAACTCGCGCCCACCCCGGACGCCGCCTACACCGTCGAGATGGTGTACCGGCGAAGCATTCCACCGCTCGCCACCAACGATCCGAACTGGCTCCTGACGCTTGCGCCGGATCTCTATCTCTACGGCGCGCTTCTGGAATCCGCCCCGTACATGAAGGAGGACGGGCGGATCCAGACCTGGGGGCTTGGCTTCTCGAGCGCGCTCAACGAGCTCAACAATCTCGGACTGACATCTACCTTCAACGCTGGCCCGATGACCGTTCACGTCTCGGGCCAGGTCATCTAGGGGTTTCCTGGCAAATGGCGTCGTTCAACAAGTTCAATTGCTTCGTGCTCGATGTCGCAAACGCACTGCACGACATGAAAACCGGTACTTCGCACGTATACAGGATTTACCTGAGCAACACGGCTCCCGTAGCGACGAACACGGTCTACAACACACCCGCAGATCTCGCCACCGCGAACGGCTACACGGCCGGTGGGGTCAGCGTGGGCACAGTTACCGGTACGCAGACCTCCGGCACGTTTAAATTCACCGGCGGAAGCGACCCGGCATGGACGGCGTCCGGAGGATCCATCGGTCCGTTCCAGTATGCGGTGCTCTACAACTTCACCTCGGCCACGAAGCCGCTGATCGGCTGGTGGGACTATGGAGCACCGATCACCCTGACCAATGGAAATACGTTCACGGTCGATATCGACCAGACGAACGGCATCTTGACGATTACCTGACATGGCATCCTTGCTCAACCTCTGCCGTTTCAATCCGACCTCTGGCGGCACAACGGATTGGATCTATTCGAGCACGGTGACCGGCTATCAGTCGCCTGCGGCCGCGGGAGCGGTCAATGGTGCGACCTACAGCTACCGGGCCGAAAGCACCGATCTTTCGCAATGGGAGGTAGGGACCGGCACTTACAATTCCGGAACGGGCGTGCTTGCTCGAGGGGCGGTGCGCTTCAACTCGCTTGGTACGACGGCGAAAATAAACTTCTCGGCGCCTCCGCAGGTCGCAGTCGTCGCGCTCGCAGAAGATTTGCAGATGATTCGGACCGTCAAGGTTCAAAAGTTCACCGCGAGCGGAACATACGCGCCATCAGCTGGAATGGTCCATTGCATCATCGAGTGCGTAGGCGGTGGCGGAGGCGGAGGCGGATGTGCCGGCACAGCGGCTTTCACTTTCGGCGCATGCGGCGGCAGTTCGGCCGGATACTCTCGGACGTTCGCGACTGCCGCGATGGTCGGGGCTTCTCAGACCGTTACCATTGGAAATGCGGGGGGCGGGGGGAACGGCGCTAACGGCGGCAGCAACGGCACAGCAACAAGTGTCGGTTCGTTGTGCGTAGCCAATGGCGGGTTTGGAGGTGGATTTGTAAACAGCGCCTCCGCCACGGTGGGGCCAGCCGGTGCCAATATTGGTGTTGGTGATCTTGCGCTCCCTGGCCGGGTAGGCGGCAATGGTCAGTACATAAGCCAAGGTTCGAGCGGGACTAGCATCATTTCGTGCGGCGGTATCGGTGGGGATTCGTTCTTTGGTTGCGGTGGACAAGGCGCTTACGCTGGCGGCGCTGCCGGGCAGGGTGGAGCTGCTACGGGTTACGGGGCTGGTGGTGGCGGGGCGTCGTCGAACGTGACCGCGAATGGACAGGGCGGGAGCGGCTCGCCTGGTCTCGTCATTATTACCGAATTTTGCACTCAGTGAGCGGAAACACAAAGAATGTCGCCTCTCGGCTCTGATGCGATCGGCCGTCTTGCGCTTGGACAGCTTCCGCGCATTGGGCTAACCAACACAGTTTTGATTGCGGACGGCGGAGCCTATGCTGTCTCGGGACAGAATGCTGCGTTTAAATCGATACAGTTTTGCGGTGTTGGCATATTCGCGTTAGCAGGTAAATCGGCAGATCTTCGGATCGCACTGGCTGCCTCACTCGCCTCTTATTCGGTGGCCGGTGTTGCCGCAACGTTTCAGCGTCGGCTCTCAGCCGCCGCCGGCGGTTATTCCGTTGGCGCTAACGCTGCCGCATTTGCAACGAGAATGCTGTCGTCAGCTGCGTCCTTGGCGGTTTCAGGGCAGGTCGTCGACCTCGAACCGTCGATGGCGTGCTCCGCCGGAGCTTGCGTGATTGAGGGCTTCGACGCGGCTTACACACGCGACTTCGAAGCCTGGTTTCCGCGCCCATTCGACACCGACTATTGGCTGGCCGTTGGAAGCAACGGCGAGGCCTGGACGCCGAAGACGCCGCAGTCGGAAACATGGTCCGTGCATGCGGCACAGCCGTCGCCCTGGACGGCGGCAATCAAGCAATCCGAGAACTGGACAGTTGAATAATGCCGCTCATTCCCTTCGGTGAATACCGCCCCGACGTCAGTGATTATGAAGGCCAAGCCACCAGGAATATTCGCAACGTGATTCCGCGCGGCGATGGCTACGGTCCGTTTCCTGGACTGTCGACCTACACCACCGCGCTGCCGTCCGCCTGCCGCGGGGCATTTTACGCGCTCAAGTCGGATGGAACGGTCATCACGTTCGCCGGCACCAGCGACAAGCTCTACCGGCTCAACAATACGGATTTCAGTTGGATCGACGTTTCCAAGGGCGGCGGAACGTATATTGCGCCAACCTTTGGCGGGCAGGTCGCCAATTGGCAGTTTGCCCAGTTCGGCAATCTGGTCTTCGCGACGCACGCAAATACAGTCCTGCAGGTTTTCGACCTGTCTTTGTCCGGCGCGTTTGCGGATTGTGCCGGCTCGCCGCCTCAAGCGGCCTACATATCCGTGATCGGCCGCTTCCTTGTGCTATCTGGCTTGTTGTCAAACCAATACCGGATTCATTGGTCTGGGTTGAATGCCACGACGACGTGGGAAAGCGGCACGAATTCGTCGGACTATCAGGACTTTCCTGACGGTGGCGTTGTTCGCGGCGTCGCCGGCGGCGAGCACGGGATTATCTTTCAGGACCAGGCAATCCGGCGCATGTCGTATGTCCCGGGATCTCCGCTGATCTTCCAGATCGATCGTATCACCCAGGACAAGGGCCTTTACGCGCCATATTCCATCGTCCGTGCGGGCGAAAAAATCTTCTTCTATGCCGGCCAAGGATTTCACAAGATCGAGCCCGGCGGTGTCCCCGAACAGATCGGCCGGGAAAAGGTCGACCGCACGTTTCTTGCCGATCTCGACAAGAGCAATCTGCAGCTGTTCATCGGTGCGGCTGATCCGCGAAGCACACGTGTGTATTGGGCTTACAAGTCCGTTTCCGGCGCGGTCGGCACCGTCTATGACAAGCTGCTCGGCTATGATTTCCTGCTTGACCGGTTCTTTCCGGTGTCGGTGACAGGCGAGTATCTGCTTGGTGTTTCGCAAACGGGACTGACGCTTGAAAATCTCGACAGCATTTCATCTTCGCTGGATGCGCTGACGCTGAGCCTCGATGCCTATGCGACCGCCGTTCAGCCGGAGATCGGGCAGTTCGACGGCTCGCATGCGCTTGGCTTCTTTCGCGGCGCCAATCTCGAGGCCACGATGGAAAGCGCCGAGCAGGGGACCGACGAAAATCGTCTCATCATCCGTGGCTTCCGACCCGTCACAGATGCGCTTGCGCTCTACGGCTCGGTCTCTTATCGCGATACGCCGTCGGCGCCGTCGGCGTCCGCCGACGAAGTCGCGGTCAATACCAGAACCGGCCGCTGCGACCTGATGCGCGATACCCGCTACTCGCGGTTCAAGGTTCGTATCCCCGCCGCGACGACGTGGACGTTCTGCGCCGGCGTGGTGCCGGACCTCACGACGGGTGGCACGCTATGACGGCCTATGTACCAGGGATCACCGAGACCGATCTGAAAAAGGTCATTCTCGCCCTGCAGCAGCTCGCGGCTGGCCGATCGAACGCAGTAGGAAGCGTGACGCTCGCAACGGGATCGGCGACCACGACGGTGACCGCACGCCTCGTGGGCGGCGAGGTAGACCTGCAGGTCACCGCACGCGATGATCCCCGATGCGGCTTCGACATCACGTCCAGCGCAGCAGCCGCACCGGCGATCGCCAGAGATCTCGATGTCTATTCGACCGACGCTTGGCGAGGAGTTTGGGTCTGACGAGAATGCCGATCGAGGAGTAGATGGCGGTCCACTAACGGTGCCGCGCAGGACGCTCGGGGTCGAGGCAAGTCCCTCAACCTCGGCGCCGCCGGAGAAATCAGGCGTCGCCAGGCGCCTTGCGGCTGAACAGCCGGGCTTCATCGCTAGCAGAGAGAAGACGCCGCGCTCTACCCAATGAGGAGACCGCTTCGCCTTCCACATCCAGTATAGACCGATCTTGTGTTCGAAGAACTCCGGTACCGGATAGATTCCCCATTGAGCCAGGAACAAGCGGTGGTGGGCAGCCGCTGCCCATCACTCTGAAAGCCGAGCTTCAAGTGAAAAGAGAGTTTCGAGAATCGGCTTCGCAAACGTGAGCCTCTTTCTGAAGACTTCAACTACTGACATATTGTTCTCCTTTGTAGCTCTTTCCTACACAACCACTCCGAGAACATCAATGATCGACCTCAACGCCCTTGCTGCGGCGAATGCGAAGTGCTGGGCAAATGCCAAGCTGACGCGGAATTTCGCGTCTGTTGCCCGGCATCTGGTCGCCGCGAACGCGAAGACGCACTATCAAGCAGTCTCAGCTAAAACCGGCGTGCCATGGGCGGTGATTGCCGTCATCCACCAGCGCGAGTGCTCGCAGGACTGGGGTGGGTCATTGGCGCAGGGTGATCCCCATAGGCGTTAAGGTAGCGGGAGCATCGATTGATACCGACGTTTTCGAGGAGGCTCGTGTAGGTGCCGGCCAAGCGCTCGTTTTCTGCGGCGGAAGCAACGGATGGTTGGTTGTGGAATGATCGCTTGTAGCAAGGATGCAACGAGTTGTTGCAGAACACGCCAAGCGCCAGGTGTGGTCAGGCGGCCTGCATCCAGCGGGGAGAGTCCTCGAAGTCGCTGGCAAGCGGCTCGAGCAGCAGGATGATCAAGAGGTGTGCCAGCAGATAGGGCTTGGCGGAGCGCGGATCGGTTCCAGGTGGCGTCTTGAGACCAATCAGACTCTTCAGTCGCTTGAAGCCAAGTTCGATGCGCCATCGCAGTCGATAGAGCGCGAGTACATCCTTGGTGGAGAGCTCGTCCCGTGCGAGCGACGTGACCAGAATGACCCAATCCGCGGCTTCCAGAGTTTCTTTGGAGATGGCGCGGTTTTCGTCTTGTGCGTCTCGCCGGGCTTTACGACGCGAAGCCGCGACTGCACCGGCGGACTTCTTGACTGCGACCAGACGCATAGCCAGAGGCGCACGGTCCTTACGTTTGATCCAAATCCTCCGATGGATCAGTCCGTGCGCCTTCGCCGCACGCAATTGGGCCATCAGATCGAACGGAAGGCCTTTGGCATCGAGCCAACGTGCGTTCTTCCAGCCCGCTCGGATCAAAACGTCTGCCCGGCGTCGCGGACAGCGGCGATGCGGTCAGGTTGCAGATAAGCGCGGTCAGCAATGCGGATCTTGTTCTTGACCACCGGTATCCGGTCAAACGTTTCGCCCTCTTGCTGATCTGTCAGCTCGAAGTGACCAAAGCGCTCATATGGCAGATCGAACGCACTATGAACGCGCCAAAGCTCACTGTTCCTGCGCGCAGCCGGTCCTGCCTGAGGCACTGTCGTCGCATCGATAATGCGGATCAGGCGGCCTCGGCTCGCCTTCGGGGCTGCCGCAGCTAGCAAGCCCTCCACCAGCACTGCAAACCAATCGCCACATTGACGCAGGCGATAGAACAACGCCACGCTGCTGAGGTCGGCAAGGCCAACAGAAGCAGCCCACGCGGCTGTCGATCTCAACCCTCTTTCACCCAGACAATAGGCCAGCATCAGCCGAAGTAACGACACCGCATCTGGAGTTTGGCGCCGCCGCACGAAAGCCTTCGTCTGGCGCGCACTTATTTCAAGCTGCGCAGCCCCGCCGAGCTGCGTAACCGCTCTCGTCCAGTCCTCGTTCAGAAGCGATTCGTCTGCCATCCCGCCTTAGAATCACGTGTGATTCCAACACTCAAGAATAAACTTAACGCATATGGGGCGATCCCTGGAACAGGGTTTCCGTCCATGTACCTGCCGGTCGAGGGCCGTTCAGGTCCTGGGAGGAGGCGGCGATCGACGCCCTCGCCAATTGCGCTCCTTATGTTGCGCGCAACAAGGATTGGAGTATCGGCCGGACACTGGCCAAGCTCGAGCAGTATAACGGGCTTGGCTATGCAGCGCGCGGGAGGCCGTCGCCCTACATCTGGTCGGGGACCGACCAGTATCGATCCGGAAAATATGTCCGCGACGGCGTCTACGATCCGAACGTTGTCGACAGCCAGCTTGGTTGCGCCGGACTGTTGATGGCGATGATGGCGCTTGATCCGACCATCACGTTCACGGAGGCGACGCTCATCCCGCAACCGGCGGGCACGCCGATTCCGGCCGGGAAGCCTATCGTACCCTCGATCATCAATCCGTCGCAAGGCTCCATCGGAGCCTTCATTGCCAACCTCTTCGGCGCGATTTTCAGGAGAAAAGCATGATTAGCACGTGGGACAAGATCAAAGCCTGGTTCAGGGATTCCGTGACGATCCTCTGGGCGCGTATCCAATACATCGTCGGCATCGTCGGGGCCGGATTGATCGCCACTTTCTCCGGGTACGATTTCACGCAGCTGTCGAGCCTGGATGCCAAATCATCGTTCAAGATGCTGGCGTTTGCCGCGCTAGCGGGCGTGATTACCGAAGCCTGCCGCCGCCGGACGCTCTGAGATGAAGATCGCTCTTGCTGTGTTGATCTGGCTAGCCGTGCTCGCCGGTGGATGGACGATCTGGATCGTGAGCCAGCTGTATCACGTTCGCCCCGGCGTCTTCGGCGCCGAAGGGCTGGCGGTCGTATTCGCCGTTTGGTTGACGCTGGAGGCACGCAAATGTGGATGACCATTATCAGTTTCATCGGCGGCCCCGTCATCAAGGGTTTGATCCACGGTTATAAGGCGAAGCTGGCGGCCGGCAACACTTCGGAAAAGATCGCGAGCGAGACGGCGTCCGCCGAGATTGCCGCGCAGGTCTCCGAAACGAACGCCATCATGCAGTATCGGCTTGCCGAGATCGGGCATTGGTATGAGCCGGATAAGCTGATGGGATATTTCGTGGCGATCTATTTCGGAAAATTGTTGGTCTGGGACAAGGTTCTCGGCCTTGGCACGACCGATCCGCTCGCGGGCTTTGCCGCGGTGACCTCCAACCTCGTGGTCTCGTTCTATTTCGCCAAACGGGGTTTCGAGAACGTAGCACGGATTATCAAACGATGACGGAGATGCAGGCTGCGGATATCAGAGCCATCATCATCGAGACGTTGGCCGAACAACAAAGGCTACGTCACGAAGATATCGACGCCGTCGTTCTCAAAGCTGTCGCAACGACGCTTACGTCGTTCGGAATCGAAGAAGCAGATCGGCGCGAACTGCGTGCGGATTTTCAGCACCTGCGGCGGTGGCGTCGAAGCGTCGAACAGGCACAGAGCTATAGCTTCAAGGCCGTGATTACCGTGATTGCAACGGGTTTTATTGGCGCTGTCTGGCTCGGCATCAAGGCGACGCTCGGCAAATGATGGGTTGACGCGCTCCGGTACGAACGATGAGCTCAAATTCGGGTGACTGGATGTATCGGATACGCGAAGTTGAAGCAACAGATGAGGATGTCGCAGACACACTCGGCGAGCTTCATCAGTTGACTTTTCTTGATAGCGCGCCGGTTCCGGCATTTGACCAAGGGCATTAGTGGCTTGCATTTCGTGGAAACATGCCTGTTGCCTTTGCCGGCGTTGTCCCGTCTACCCACGTCTTCGGTGCGGGCTATTTTTGCCGCGTTGGCGTGCTGGGCGCGCATTGCGGACATCGGCTTCAATTACGCCTGATGCGAGCCATGGAGGCGCGTGCACGGGTGAATGGATGGAGTTCGATCGTTTCCGACACCACCGACAACCTGCCTTCAGCCAACAACTTCATTCGCGCAGGCTATCGCCTGTTTGCTCCGGTGCATCCCTGGGCTTGGCCGAATACCCTCTACTGGCGGAAGAACATGGAATAGCGGTCGGATCGTTCCATACCCATATCTCCATTTAGCCCGGTGGCCTTGCAGCCACCGGGCTTTTTGGCGTTTCGGGCTTGGCCAGCGACGGGGTAGCCATGCTTGCTGTGCGCCTTGATCATTGGCGATCAGCCGGTAGACTGGCAAAAGCGCGGGCGGCGTATAGCAACGGAGCAGGCGAGGAGACACATGGCCGGAGACTGCGGCAAGCCGGATGCGGATCTACCCGCGGGACCGGGAGCGGCCAACTATAGTGCCATGGTCGCACGGGCAAAGGCTCTGATTCCGGAATTACGCGATCGCGCTTCAAGGACAGAGGAACTCCGGCGACTGCCTCCGGAGACGGAGCGTGACTTGCACGACGCTGGCCTGTTTCGAATTGTTCAGCCCAGGCGTGTCGGGGGTGCCGAGCTTGACTATGTGGCCCTGGTCGATTGCGCCGATGCGCTTGGGCAGGCCGACGCTTCCGTTGCATGGAATTTTGCAAACCTTGCCAGCCATCACTGGATGCTGGGCATGTTTGACAGGCAGGCGCAGGACGCGGTCTGGGACAGAAATGCCGATGCGTTGATCGCCTCGTCGTTTATCTTTCCGGCCGGCCGCGCGAAAAGAACCGGTGGAGGTTACGTCCTGCGCGGCCATTGGCCATTCTCGTCGGGGGTCGAGTCCTGCGATTGGAACATGCTTGCTGGCGTGGTGGCCACGGACGATGAAGCCGACGGAATCGAGTACCGGATATTTCTCCTCAACAGGAGCGAGTACAGGATCAACGACACCTGGAATGCGACCGGGTTGTGCGGTACTGGTTCGAACGATGTGTGGGTCGAGGATAGTTTTGTTGCGGAGAACATGACGGTCGCGGTCAGCAATCTGACCGGCGGACCGACGCCGGGAAGTGTCGTCAATCCAAACGCACTGTACGCGCTGCCGGTCTTCTCACTGTTTCCCTACGTCTTGTCGGGCGTCGGCCTGGGCAATGCCCAAGCCTGCCTGAACGATTATGTCGAGTTGGCGCGACATCGGGCTTCGACCTACAACCGCGCCAAGCTTAGCGACCTGCAGACAACCCAGATCAAGATCGCGGAGGCATCCGCCAAGATCGATGCGGCCCGTCTCGTGATGCGCACCAATTGCGTCGACGCGATGGCCGATGCGAGGCGCGGGCACGTTCCAGATATTGCAGGCAAGACGAGGCTTCGGCGGGACGGCGCCTTTTCGGTGAACCTTTGCACCGAAGCGGTCTCGATGTTGTTCGCCGCGAGCGGCGCGCGTAGCCTGTTTACGTCAGGCGCATTGCAGCGGCAGTTTCGCGATGCGCACGCAGTGAATTCGCACCTCGCATTCAATTTCGATGCGGCGGGAACCAATTATGGACGCGTGGCGCTTGGCCTACCGTCCGAAAATCTGACACTCTGAGGCTCGGCGGATGTCTGATGTACCCAAACATCCGGCCGATCCGGCCAATGAACTGGCCAGCGACAATTCGGCGATCGATCCGCGCGATTTCCGCAACGCGCTCAGCTCATTCGCCACGGGCGTCACCATCGTTACGGCCATGTCAGCAGATGGAAGGCCGTATGGCGTGACATGCAATTCCTTTGCCTCGGTATCGCTCAATCCACCTCTGGTATTGTGGAGCCTTGGGATGTTTTCTCAAGGGCTCACGATTTTTCAGAATGCCAGTCATTTTGCCGTCAATGTTCTTGGCGTGTCGCAGCAAGCCCTGGCGTTACAATTTGCAAAGTCGTCGGACGATAAATTCGCCGGCGTGGGCTGGACGCCGGGGCTCGGTAACGCACCGGTGTTGACAAGCAGCGTCGCCAATTTTCAATGCCGGGCGGCCAATCGGTATTACGGCGGCGACCACATCATCTTTCTGGGAGCGGTCGAAGCCTACGCCTACAATGGCCAGGAGCCTCTCTTGTTTGCGCGCGGCTCCTTTGGGCGGTTTATCGCCGGAGATGGCAACAAGTCTTCTTGACCGATCGCGCTTTTGCCGGCTCCCCGCGGTCCTGAGATAGAGCCGATCTAGCGCTTTGCCATCTCCGCGCGGTACCAGTCGCCAATCTCGCTGGCTGTCATCAACGCTACGCCATCGTGGCCAAGGACATAATCGAGCAACGCTTCCAAATACTTTATGCGGTGCGGCACGCCCGTAATGTATGGGTGGATTGAGATCGCCATGACGCGAGCGTTCGACGCACCTTCGAGATATAGCTGGTCGAACTGATCGGTGCAGCGTTTCAGGAACTGCTCGGAGGACAGGTGCTGTAGTGCATGGATAACGATGTCGTTGGTCTCGACCGAATAGGGGATCGTCGTAATGGTGCCGTGCGGCGTCGCAATGTCCTGCGGCAAATCATCGATCACCCAATCTGCGACATATTCGATGCCGTTGAGGCGCAGCAAGTCGAGCGTATCCTCGGTTTCGGTGAGCCCGGGGCTTTCCCAAGATCGTGTTGGTTTTCCTGTGAACTTGGAAATTATCTCGACCGAGCGCTTGATCGCATCTGCCTGGTTCTCAACCTTGTGCATCGGTCCTTGCAGGAAGCCGTGGCCCATGAATTCGAAGCCCGCCTCGCGGGCGGCGGAGGCCACCCGCGGATAGCTGTTGCAGACGTTGGCATTGATCGCCAACGTTACAGTTATCTCGCGGTCGGTCAGCGCCTTGAACTGGCGCCAGAAGCCGGCGCGCATGCCGTATTCGTGCCAGGACCAGTTCGGCACGTCCGGCAACAGCGGTTGGCCCATCGGTGGGCTGAGCACGGTGCGAGGCATCGCGCCTTCGATCCGCCACTCCTCCACATTGAGGATGATCCACACCGCGAGCTTCTTGCCATTGGGAAGCACCAGCTTCGGCCGGTCGACCTGTGCCTGATAGGGGATGCGATCACTCAGCGCCACGTCAAGCTTCCTTTGCGGATTATTCGGCGGCCTTCGAACTGCTCGATCTGTCGGCATTGACCCGCGGCATGACCTTTTCGGCCATTAGAATCATCGACTGGCGCCCCAACTCACGATCCTTCCAATCCTTGCCGGCGTAGAGGAGCGTCCCGAATGGTCCGGTCTCTTCCTGAAATGCCAGCAGTTGATCGGCGACGCTCTCCGGCGTGCCATGGATGATCAATTTATCGCAGATATCTTCAAGGGTCACTTCGTCGTCAGGTTGATCGCGGCGTGTTTTGAACAGCTCGATACGTCCGCCGAGCTTCAGCTTTGTGAACAGCGAGCGATAGTAATAGACATAGGGGCCATCTGGATCGGTAGCGTAGGCCTTCGCGGTGGCGGCATCCCTGGCGACGAACACGCTCTTGGCTACGCGCCAGTTCGCGGAGTCCGCGGGTCGGCCGGATCGCTTGCAACCCTCGACATATTTCGGCCAATGGCTCTTCACCCAGATCGGCATCAAAAAGTTTGCCGAAATCGGGTCCCAACCCCGCGCCGCCGCCTCCGTTACGCCTTTCGAGAACGGCGCCACCGCCGTCACCACGATCGGCGGGTGCGGCCGTTGCAGGGGGCGCGGGATGAAGCCCTGACCAATGTCCTCGATCAGGCTTTTCTGAATCGATATGCTCCAATATTTGCCTTGAAGATTGTAGGGGGGCTTGCTGGCCCAGATCTGCAGCACCTGATTGATGGCTTCCAGGAACATGGCGTTCCTGTCCGCTTCGAGATTTCCGAACACTTCTGCGTCCGACAGCAAGCCGCCGGGGCTGATGCCAAAGATCAGGCGTCCGTCGAGCATGTGATCAAGCATCGCGATCGAGGCGGCGACGGCCGCTGGATGAGCATTGGGCATGTTGACGGTACCGGTGCCAAGCTTGATCTGCCTGGTTGCCGCGGCGAGCCAGGCGATGAAAGCGATGCAGGACGTAATATTCTCGGCCTTGTCGGTGGTGTGCTCACCGACATAGCCCTCGGTATATCCAAGCTCATCTGCCAGCAAAAAAGCCTCTCGATCTTCCTTGAGCGAAAGCCGCCAGTCCTTGTCGACAGGATGGATCGGCATCGTAAAGAACCCAAGCTTCATGGTCGGCTCTTTGTTTCAAGGGCAGGCTTTTGGTTTGGTACAGACCGTGCGTCGTTAGCCGCGTGAAAACAAGCGCAAAGTCGAAATAATTGCGCGACATCAAACTTGACGTTTGGCGGCCCCAGCCCTCTAATCCCGTGAAAATACCAATCGTTGGCCGGGGAGGTCATACCAGGGATGAAGGCCTCGGCTTTCGCTTACGCTCGCGCCACCGACGTCGAAAATGCGCTGGAACTGCTGGCCGCGCACGGCGAAAATGCCAGGGTGCTGTCAGGCGGCCAGAGTCTGTTGCCGGCGATGAATCTGCGCCTGATCACACCCAAGCTGGTTGTCGATATCGGTGACTTGGCCGAGCTGCGTGGCGTGGTGGTGAAGGGAGATGTTCTCACCATTGGAGCGCTGACGCGTCACGGAGATCTCCTGAAGTCGCCCGAAATCGCAAGCCATGCTCCGCTGCTGAGGGAGGCGGTGGCCCATGTCGCTCATCCTGCGATCCGCAACCGCGGAACCATCGGTGGAAGCCTTGCGCAGGCGGACCCGGCCTCGGAACTGCCGGCCTGCATGCTGACGCTTAATGCCACGATTGTCGCCCGCGGGCCGGCGGGCGAGCGCCGCATTGCAGCGCACGAGTTCTTCACCGGCATTTACGAAACTGCGCTCATGCCGCAGGAACTTCTGGTTGCAGTCGAGTTGCCAATACCCGCAAAAGACTTGACGCATTTCTTCCACGAGTTCTCCCGACGGCATGGCGACTACGCGATCCTTGGCCTTGCCGCGCAGGCCCTCGTGAAGAATGATCAGTTTACTGATCTTAGCCTTGGTTTCTTTGCCATCGGGGATCGCCCGCTGCTGGCCAGCTCTGCCGGAAAACTGGTTGGTGTCGTTGTCACGTCTGCAATACTGTCCGACGCATGCGCCGCCTTGGATGCAGAAGTCGATCCGCTGGAAGATCAGCAGGCGACGCCCGCCATGCGCAGGCATTTGGCGAAAGTCTTATTGAGGCGTTGCGTATCCTCACTGCTTGGCCGACCCGATCTCCGCTCGGGAGGGCCAGCGTGACTGCTGCGGTTGCGATTTCGTTGAGCGTCAATGGTGAGCGGATTGAAGCGAATGTATTGCCGCGCCTAAACTTGGCGGATTTTCTTCGCGAGCATTTGAAATTGACCGGCACGCATGTCGGCTGCGAACACGGCGTATGCGGCGCATGCACGGTTCGCGTCAACGGCGATATTGTTCGCTCTTGTCTTCTGCTTGCCGTGCAGACGCACAATGCGAGGGTGGAGACGATCGAGGGGCTATCCGACAGCGGTGAAATCGCCGATTTGCAGTCTGCCTTTAGAGAACGCAACGCGCTGCAGTGTGGCTTCTGCACGCCAGGAATGCTGATAACAGCTCAGGATCTGCTGAAGCAATCACCATTGCCGGACCGGGAGCAGATTCGCGAGCACCTTTCGGGTAACTATTGTCGCTGCACGGGCTACCAGGCCATCATCGACGCCATCGAGACCACCGCACGGGTGCGTAGCGGACATTCGCCATGACCTCGGATCAGGTAAATCCCCAAGCACTTTCCATATTCGATCGCCCAAATTCCTATATCGGCAAGACCGTGCCGCGGCCGAACCTCGACCGGCTCATGCAGGGGCGGGCGCTCTATGTCAGCGACATCGAGTTGCCGAGGATGGCGCATGTCGTTTTCCTGCGCTCGCCGCATGCGCATGCGAAGATCAAGAGCGTTGATGCTTCGGCGGCCAAGCGAATGCCGGGAGTGATCGCTGTGGTTTCAGGTAAGGACCTCTCGGCCGTGATCACGCCGTGGGTCGGGGTGCTCTCGCATTTGAAAGGTCTCAAATCCGCGCCGCAAAACGCCATCGCGGTTGACCGCGTGTGTTGGCAGGGCGAAGCTGTTGCGGCGGTCGTGGCGAGCAGCCGTGCCCAGGCGGAAGACGCGGCGGAACTTGTCTCGGTCGAATATGAAGAGCTCGACGCGGTCACGGATATGCGCACCGCGCTCGATCCGGCAACACCGGTGATTCACGCCTCCCTCGGCGACAACCTTGCTTTTGAACGTGTCCACGATGCCGGTGCGGTCGATCAGGCTTTTGCCGAAGCCGAGGAGATTGTGGAAGCGGAATTCGTTTTCGGACGGCACACCGGTGTGACGCTGGAGCCCCGCGCAGTGGTGGCGGACTGGAACGCGGCGGAAGCGAGGCTGACGATCTATCAGGGGACGCAGGCGCCGCACATGGTGCAGAATATCGCGGCGCTGCATCTTGGCTTGCCTGAATCGCAGGTCCGCGTGGTCTGCAAGGATGTCGGCGGTTCCTTCGGTATTAAGGTTCACATCTATGCGGATGAGATGGCGACCTACGCGCTGTCGAAATTGTTACGGCGCCCTGTCAAGTTTGTCGCCGACCGGGTGGAGAGCTTCAACACAGACATTCACGCCCGGGATCATCGCTGTAAGGGAAAGGTCGGCGTCAGGCGCGACGGCACGATCACGGCGTTCGAGATCGACGATCTCACGGGCATCGGACCCTATTCGATGTATCCGCGCACCAGCGCGATCGAGGCCAATCAGGTCGTCAACCTCGTCGGCGGTCCGTATGTGACCAAGAATTATCGGGCCCGTGCCCGTGTCGTGTTCCAGAACAAGAATGTGATGTGCCAATACCGCGCCGTCGGCCATCCGATCGCCTGCTCGGTGACGGAGGGATTGGTGGACCTGGCGGCCGCGAAGATCGGCATGGATCCGGTCGAAATCCGCCGGCGAAATCTGATCGCCGATGACGCTTACCCCTATGCCTCCCCATCGGGCCTGCGCTTCGAGCAGTTGTCGCATCACGCCGCGCTCGCCAAGCTTGTCAGGATGATGAATTACGACGCACTGCGTGCGGAACAGGCGGCCCTGCGGGCAAAGAACATCCATCGGGGTATCGGCGTCGCCAGCTTCATCGAAGTGACCAACCCCAGCGCAGCGTTCTATGGCGTCGGTGGTGCGAAAATATCCTCGCAAGACGGTGTCGCGGTGCGGCTCGATCCACAAGGCTCGGTGATTTGCCAGACCAGCATAACCGAGCAGGGGCAGGGGTCGGAAGCGCTGACGGCTCAGATCGTTGCAAGCGTGCTTGGCGTCTCAATCGACCGCGTTCGTGTCATCCTGGGGGACACCGACAACACACCCTATGGCGGCGGCACCTGGGCCTCGCGTGGCGCCGGCATCGGCGGGGAGGCCGCACTGCAGGCCACCAAGGTGTTGCGGAAGAACGTTCTCGACATCGCAGCTGCCATTCTTCAATCAACGCCGGGCGAGCTCGACCTCGCCGACAACAGGGTGGTGAATGTCGTCGATGGAGCGCCGCGGATCGAGTTGAGTGAGCTCGGACGCGTCGTTTATTTTCGCCCCGACACGCTGCCGCCGGGTATTCAACCCGAGCTGATGGCGACCCGACATTTTGTCCCACGCGAATATCCGTTTGCCTTTACCAATGGCGTTCAGGCGTCGTGGCTGGAGGTCGATATCGATACCGGCTTCATCAAGCTGCTGAAGCATTGGGTCGTCGAGGACTGTGGCACCATCATCAATCCTCAGTTGGTCAACGAGCAGATCAGGGGCGGCGTGGTTCAGGGGCTCGGCGCCGCGCTATTTGAGAAGTGCGAGTATGACGAGCGAGGCCAGCTCACCAACGCCAACATGGCCGATTATCTGGTTCCCATGTCTGGCGAGATGCCGGATATCGATGTCGGGCATGTGGTCTCACCGACCATGGAATCTGAACTGGGCGCGAAAGGTGCGGGCGAAGCTGGCACGGCCGGAGCGGCAGCGGCGGTGGCCAATGCGGTCAATGATGCGCTGAGGCCGTTTGGAGCGATTGTCACGGAGATTCCACTGACCCCTCAGCTTATCCTGGCTGCCCTCGGACGAATCTAACGCAAAGACTTTTCTCGACCATGTGCATCATGTTTCTGCCGCCGTTCAAGACGCAGGACATGCAGGAAGGTATCACGGCGTTCATGGAGAAGTGCGTACCAAGATTTGAACGCCGCTGACCACTGTCCTACGCTCTATTCGCCCGCAGCGTTCGCGATGGCTTCCGCCTGCCGGTTAGTGACGACCACCTTGATTGCGTCGTCGACACTTCACGAAACGCGCGAGATCCATCACGACAGGTTCGTGTGGAAATGCGGCGAGGCATATTTTTCCGCCGCGATTGGTCATGTGATGGCCTGGTTGATTGTCGCCTCGTTGCCGGCGCATTCGACCACATAGTCTGCGCCGATGCCGCCGGTGAGCTGTCTGACAACTGCTACCGCGTCTTCGTCGTTGATATTGATGACGCGATCGGCCCCGACCTCTCGGCCCATCGCGAGCCGTCTGTTGCGTATTCCGGTCAATACGACCGGACTGGCGCCAAGCGCTTTAGCGACGGCTACTGCGAGCAGTCCGATCGGTCCCGGACCGATCACCACGACGCTCTCGCCGGCAACCAATCCCCCACCCATACATTGAAATCCCCGCGGTAACGAGCAGCGTTGCCTCGGCATTGCTCATGACAGCTTGCTCCTATCGTGCGGCGTCACCCGCGTGTGCAAATGATCTCAACCGGGCACGTTCATCGGGCGGCACTGACCATGTTTGCCGGCGTGCCCACCACGATCTGCCCGGCGCCCAATCACGCGGTCGACCTCGATTTGGCGGAGCTGCGCGAAACCCTCCTTCAAAGTCGAACCGTCGGCTTTCCATCTCCATAGCTGGTTTCCGGGCGAGGGGCGGCACCGTCGTCACTCACCAGGTCCCGATCGGCGCCTTTGACGGCCCACATCCGTTTTTTTGGACCGGACGGCAAGCTGCTGTAGTTGCCGCTGCGTCTCCTGCCGGTCGGCAAGGCGATTGGTCGCCGGCCATCCCAAATTGTGGGATCGTTGCAAAGTGGGCAGTTCGGGGGCAAGCTTCCCCAAGCAAGTGGCGGCACCGGGCCATGATAATCTGCTGCCGAATGGGGAAATAAATGCGCCTGACCCGTTTGTTGATTCCTGCGTTCCTGGTGTTCTCTACCCAGCACGCGATCGCCCAGGCGAACTATCCGGACCGGCCCATCAAGATGATCGTGCCGCTGGCGGCAGCAAGCGCGGTCGACGTCGCCGCGCGCATCGTTACCCAGAAGATGGCCGACAATATGGGCCAGCAGATCGTAATCCTGAATCAACCGGGCGCGTCAGGCCTGATTGGAGCGGAGGCGGTCGCTCGCGCCGAACCGGACGGCTATACGATCGGCGGGTTCAACGACAGCATCATGACCATGGTGCCGAACCTGCAGGCCAAGATGCGCTGGGACATCCTCAAGGATTTTGATCCGGTCTCGTTGGTTGCAACGGTGGAGTGGGGACTGATCGCCAGCAATCAGGCCAGCTTCAAAAATGCAGCCGATCTCATCGCCGCTGCAAAAGCGGCGCCTGGCAAGATCGACTATAGCTCAGGCGGACCGGGGAGCCCGCAGCATCTGGCGATGGCGATGTTTGCGTCGGCGGCCGGCATATCGCTGACGCATGTGCCCTACAAGGGCGCCACCCAAGCCGCCACCGACATTGCAGCCGGCCAGATTCCCGTCGGCTTCCAGGGGTTGGGCACGGTTGCAACGCTTGTCCGGGGCGGTCAGCTCAAGCTGATCGGAGTGACCACGGAGAAGAGATTGGCGCAATTTCCCGATGTGCCGACCGTCTCGGAATCCGGTTTGCCCGGCTTCTTCTTCAACTCGTGGTTCGCGATCCTTGCTCCGGCGGGCACCCCGAAGGGTATTCTCGCGCGCCTGAACGCCGAGGTGTTGAAGGCGGTCGGCGATCCCGATGTACGCCGCAAGCTTGAGGAGCTGGGCTTCGCCGTGCGAAGCAGCTCGGCGGAGGACCTGCGCGCGATGACGCATGATCAACTCGCCAAGTATGAGCGTGTGATCAGGGAAACGGGAATCGCCAAGGAATAGCGGCGGCCGATCCGGGAAGGCCGGCCAGGCGCGCCGGCTTGATCGCACTCGGGCGATTTGGTGCTTCAACGGCTACTTCGAGCCGTCGTGTCGTTCATGGCAGGAGACGGAGATGGTGGGGCGATCGGCATAGCTCTGCTGCCAGGCATCCCCTAGTTGCGTGGCAGGTTATCTGCTACGAAAGTTCCGATTGTGGTTGAATCAATCCCCTTCCAGCCCCTCGGTCCGAGACCCAGCGCATCATGGCTTGCCCGTCAGAACCTTCATCGATCTCAATCGACAGCGTAAACGCTTGTTCGATCAGGATCTTTCGCTAGTCTGAACAAGGTGGATGGAGGAAGCTGAGGGTGTCCTGCCAGGTCTGTTTGTCGACGCTGAGAGCTGGCGACCTGTTTTGCTCCGCATGCGGCGCGGTGGTACCCAACCAATCCACGAGCGCACCTGTATCCGAAGCCCGTGGCCGCATTGCCGGCGAGCGGAAATTCCTCACCGTGCTCTGCTCCGACCTGCAGCGTTCGACCGATCTGATCTCGGAGCTCGATCCGGAAGAAGCGATTTCCAGGCTCGAGCCGGCCTTGATCGCCATGCGCACGGCAGTTCGCCGCAACCGCGGGATCGTCAGCAAGGAAGGCGGGGACGGGCTGATCGCGCTGTTCGGTGCCCCGCGCGCCGACGACAATCATGCCGTGCTGGCCTGCAACGCAGGCATCGAACTCGTTCGCCGCATCAAGCTGCTGGAAGACCCCAAGCTCCACGTTCGGGTCGGCATTCATTCAGGTTACGTCGTCGCCCATGTCATCGAAGCGGACTTCTCTTCGATCTATGAAGCAGGCGGGCCGGCAGTCCACTTGGTGAAACGGTTCGAAAGCGCGGCGAACGCCGGACAAATTCTCGCATCGGAATCCTGCCAGAGTCTGGCGAACGGCGTCGTGACCTTCAAGGCGCTGCCGCCGAAGCGGATGGAAGGATTTCGCGCCCCGGTGCCCTGCTACGAAGTCGTCGAGATCAGCGGCTTGAGCCGTTGGCGGGCTCGCTCGGCGAATGTCCATTCGTCCTTCGTGGGCCGGCATGAACAGATTTCGCAGCTCGAGCGCGCGGCGCAAGCGGTCGGCCCTTCCGGAAAGATCGCGGCAGTGGTGGGAACGGCGGGAATAGGCAAATCCCGTGTGGTCCATGAATTCGTGACGACCTTGCGGGAACGTGATTGGCAGGTCATCGAAGCCGAGTGCAATCCGCTGGAACAGGCGGCTCCCTATTCATTGCTGAAGCGGCTTGTTCAAGGCGTGCTGCAGGCGGAGGGTACGACGCTTGCGAACTATGTCGGCACAAGCGAGGATCCGGCGCCATCTCACGCCGAGCTTTGGCCAGCGGCGCTCAATTCGGTTCTTGACGAGCCCGTCGGAAACACGCGCTGGCGCAATCTTGAACCCTTGCTACGGCGGCGCGTGATCGTCGATGCCGTTCGCAGCATGCTTGATCAGGTGGTCTCGTCGCGGCCAACGGTATTGCTGTTGGAAGATCTGCATTGGATCGATGGCCAGAGCGAGACGGTGATTGAAGCGCTGATGTCGCTCGCGGCAAGCCGGCCGTTGCTAGTGCTGCTGACTTGGCGGACCGAATATACGCCAGCCTGGCTCGAAGGCCTGGATGTACTGCGGATATGGCTTCGGTCGCTCGATGCCGCCTCGGCAAATGTGCTGCTCGACAATTTGCTCGGCACCGCCGCCGAACTTGATCCGCTCAAGGCCCGTATCCTCCGTCACACCGGGCAGATCCCGCTCTTCATTGAGGAGGTTGCCCGGCAGCTCCTCAATCGCCGTGCCGCCGGCGAGGACAGGATTTCCTGGGATTCGCTCGAAATCCCTCCCACCGTACAAGGGGTGATCGCGTCGCGCATCGATCGTCTGCCGAAAGAAGACAAGGCGCTGCTGCAGCTAGCTTCGGTTCTCGGGCCGCGCGTGTCGCCTCATCTGCTCGCTGCGATGACCGAGCTCCCGGTGGCGCAGCTGCAAAGCCGGCTCTGGTCGCTGGAGATCCTGGATTTTCTGGAGGAGGCACGGTCGGGCCTATCGGTCGAGTACGTGTTTGCCCACGATCTCATTCGCGAGGTCGCCTACGAATCGATTCTTCGCTCGCAACGGGAAGTGCTGCACGGGCGGACCTTGACGGCGCTCGAGGCAACTTCAGCCGGCAGAGAGGAGGACGTTGCGGAAGCCCTCTGCCATCACGCCATCAAGGCGCAGGACTGGATCAAGACCGATCGATATGGCCATTTGGCCGCAAGGAAGGCGTTCGCCAGGTCGGCATTTCGGGATGCTACCGGTTATTTCCAGTGCGCAATGGATGCCGTTGATAAGCAGTCGGCCTCGATCCTGCGCGAACAGCGGGCGATTGATCTGCGCATTGAGGCCCGGCTGGCGTTTGCGGCGCTCGGAGATATCGAGCGCTGGTTCGAGTTATGCCGCGATGCTGAAGCGCGTTCAGAAAAAATCCAGGACGAGGAACGGCGGCTTGCATCGATCGCGATGAGGGCCGCGGCGCTGAATTTCTACGCGACGCCCTATGAGGCGATCGCTGTGGCGGAAGAGGCCGTTGCGCTAGCCAACCAGATTGACAACACGCCCTGGCTTTGCCTCGTCGAATACGGCCTTGGTCAGTCCTGTTTCCTCGCCGGACGATATCGGGATGCAGCGTTACATCTCGCCAAGGCGACCGCGTTGCTGACGGCCGCTCCGAAAAATGTTCCTCCGGGAACGACGGGTTCGAGCCTTCTGGTGCTTTGTCATATGATGAGCGCCATCGTTCATGCATGGCTGGGCGAATTTGATCATGCCGAGCGCCGCGCCGAAGAAGCAAGCATCCTGGCCGAAGCGACCGACCGCCCGTATGACATGATCGCGGCTGACTATAGCCTTGGAGTGGTGCAGATGATGCGCGGCGATCTGGAAGAGGCGGAGGTTTCTCTGGATCAGGCCCTTCGTGTTTCGCTTGAAAGCGAGGCAAGCTTGTTTCGGCCTCTCATCATGAGTGCGCTGGGAAGCGTCTACTCTCAGCAGGGACATGCCAGGCGCGCTGTAGCGATTCTCTTGCAAGCCAAAGACGAAGCCGACAAGCTTGGTCATGAAACCAGCAAGGCCGCGGTCTCGGCATATCTCGGCGCCGCCTACGGTCAGCTTGGCGATATCCAGCACGGATTGACTCTTCTGCGCGCCTGCCAGGCGAGCGCGAGACAGAAAGGATATGCAGGTATCGAGGCGCTGGCGGCGAGTGCGGAGGCCCATATCCTGACTTCGCAGGGCGGACACAGGATCGAGGAGGCCATGGGCTGCCTGCAACGAATTATCGAGTTTACTGCCAGGCTCGAAGCCTTGCCCCTGCTTGGAGCGGCGAGAGGACTGCGGGCTCGGCTCTTGGCGGCCTCCGGCCGAACGGACGAGGCAAGGGTGGAGTTGGTCCAGGCTATCACCCTCTTTGACCAATCAAAAATGACTGTACATCTAGAACGTGCCAGGGCCGAGCTCTCCAATTTCCCCGACATTTGACATAATATGGCCGCGTTATGGCCACGGCGGGCATCGCCGGTTTAAAGGAGCGCAAGAATGGCGGGGTTGGTGTACAGCGGAAAATTCGAAGAACACATCAACGAATTGTATAGTCCACAGAATATCAGCAAAACCGCGAAGAAATTCAAAGAATACGAAAAGAAGAACGGCCCTTACGCATTCGGGAAATTCACGAAATTCCTGGTGCCGAAGAAGGAAAACTGGGCCGACGAATCAGGTTCGACCACCGGGCACGACAGGTGGGAAAAGCACTCCGGCGCGATCCCCAAGGCAATCCGCGACAAAATTACCGAGGTCATTGCGACCAATCTGCGGTCCCCCAACCCGATGCCGCTGGTCCTGAAGGTGGGTGAAAATGTCGACGGGACGCATGACCTGAAAGTTCGGATCTTTGCCCATAATGGCCACATGCATATTGGACTTCACATGCTTTGTCCGAATTCTTCGCTGAAATAGCCTCATCTTGTAGGATTAGAACGGCCAGCAAGACCATTGGGTTTTGCTGGCTTTTTACTGGGAATATCCCGTCCGCCGGGATGAAAGGGCAATCCAGCCATCGTTCCGCCGCTAAGGCATGGGCTGTTCGGGCCGCCAAATCGCCCGACCGGGCGCTTTCCGGTTGAAAAGCCGGCCTGCCTTGATTACGGAAGGGCTGCGATCCCGTGTTCCCTGGAGTTTGACTGTCGTGCCTCAACAAAGGACCGGTGAAGCTCACGGATTTTCGAACGGCAAATTGTCGGTGCTGCGCAAGCACCCCTTTTTTGCCGACCTCGAGCCCGAGGCGTTTGACCAGCTCTGCCGCTACGCCAAACATACCACGTTGAAGCGCGGCGCCACGCTGTTCGCCAAGGGAGATCCCGGCAACAGCCTGTATGCGGTTATTTCGGGCACGGTGAAGATGAGCATTTCTTCGCCGGATGGCCGCAACGCGATCCTCAATATCATCGAGCCCGGGGAAATCTTCGGCGAGATCGCGCTGCTCGATGGCGGAGCCCGCTCGGCCGATGCCATCGCAAACTCCAATTGCGAGCTGTTCGTCATCGATCGGCGTGAGTTCATCCCCTTCGTCAAGGAGCAGCCGGCGTTGGCGATGAAGTTCATCGAGTTGCTATGCGAGCGCCTGCGGTGGACCAGCGATCAGGTCGAGCAGATCATCCTGCAGAATCTGCCCGGCCGGCTCGCCAGCGCGCTGCTTCGGTTGTCCGAGAAACACAAGCCGGCACAGCCGGGCCGGACCATCGCAATCACCCAGCAGGAGATAAGCGAGATGGTCGGCATGACCCGGGAGAGCATCAACAAGCAGCTGCGCGCCTGGGCGAGCCGCGATTTGGTGCGTCTCGAGCATGGCGCCATCGTCGTGCTGAATGCCGAGGCGCTTCGCGATCTCGCCGACGCCGGATCCGGCAGCGAGGGCGAATAGCCCTCTTGATTTTCCGCACGCGGGCCGGCTGCCGGCGTGCCTGCCTTCACATATCGAACACGGCCACCGCGCGGATCGGCGAGGCGGTCCCGCCTCGCCATTTCATCGGCAGGCCGATGAAGGTGAACTGGCCACGCCCCAGCAGCGCTTCGAGATTGCACAGGCTCTCGATGTGGGTGATGTCGAGGTCGAGACAGGCTTTGTGGACGAGCGCATTCACCTTGCCCTCAGGTCCCGGTCGCATCGAATCGATACCGAAATGCACGACGCCTTGCTGCGCGAGCCACTCGGTGGCTGCGACGTTCACGCCCGAATTGTCGGTCGAATATTCCTTTCGGGGGAATGTCCGTTCGTGATGGCCGGTGCAGAGCAGGACGGTGCCGCCCCGCGGCGCCGCAACGCCGGCCTTCGTCACCGCTGCTTCGAGATCGGCAGGGGTAATCTCGGCACGCGGCGCGATGTGCCGCAGATCAACGCAGATGCCTGGCACGATGCATTTTTCCAGCGGATACTGGTCGATCGATATGCCGCTCTTGCCGAAATGCCGGGGTGCGTCGATGTGGGTGCCGGCGTGGTCCACCATGGAGATGAACATCGACGCCAGCCCGTGCACATTGCCTGACTCGGCGAATGATTCCTCGTGAGTCTTCCAGACGCCGTGCATGACCGGTGGATGGCCGGGATAGCTCGGGGTGCGATGATAGAGCTCCCGGCTGAGGTCAACGATCTTCACGTGGAGTCTCCCTGACGCGACGTCTGCTAAAGCGCGATGAGATTTGGATGAATCGTCATCGCGCTTAGCTTTTTATTTGAGCATGGTCTTTTCGGAAAACCGCTTCGCACTTTTCCGGATCATGCTCTAGAACCCGAACATCCTTGGCAACGCCAGCGACAGCCAGGGCACGTAGGTGACGATCATCAGCACCGTAAACATCACGTAGTAGAACGGCCAGATGCCGCGCATCACCTCGTCGACGGAAACCTTGCCGATGGCACACCCGACGAACAGCGTCGTTCCAACCGGTGGCGTCAACAAGCCGATGCCGAGGTTGAGCAGCATGACGATGCCGAAATGCACGGGATCGATGCCGAAGTTCTTCACCACCGGCAGCAGGATCGGGGTGCAGATCAGCAGCAGGGGCGCGAGGTCGAGCGCCGTTCCGAGGATCAGCAGCATGATATTAAGCCACATCAGCAGCACGTATTTGTTGCTCGATATGGCGACGAAGAATTCGGTCATCTTCGCCGGCATTTGCATCAACGCGGCGACGTAGCCGAAGCACGAGGCGGTGGCGACCAGCGTCAGGACCATCGCCACGGTCTGCAGGGTCTTGTAGACCAACAGCGGCAGCTCGGACCATTTGTAGTCGCGGTAGATGAACATGGTGACGAAGAATGCCCAGACGCAGGCGACCGCGCCGGCCTCGATCGGCGTGAAGACGCCGGTGAGAATGCCGCCAAGAACGATAACCAGCGTCACGATCCCCCATACCGCGTCGCCCAGCATCTTGACCGCCTGCCGGATCGGCACGGGTTCGCCCTTGGGGTGCTTGTCGCGATAGGCATAGAACAGGCAGAGCATCATGATCGAAAAGCCGAGCAGCAGGCCGGGGAGAACGCCGGCCAGGAACAAGCTGGTAATCGACACCACGCCGCCGGTCGCCAGCGAATAGATCACGGAGTTGTGGCTCGGCGGGATGATGATCGCCTGCAGCGAGGCGCTGATGGTGACGTTGGTGGCGAACACCCGCGGATAGCCCTTGGCGGCCATCTGCGGGATCATCACGGAGCCAATCGCGGAGGTATCGGCGACCGATGATCCGGAGATGCCGCTCATGATCGTGGTCGCGAGGATATTGACCTGCGAGAGGCCGCCCCGGATGCGGGTGAAGCCGACGACCACCGCGGCGAAGTCGACCAGCCGCTTGGCCATGCCGCCCTCGGCCATGATGGCGCCGGCCAGCACGAAGAACGGGATGGTCAGCATCGAGACTTTGCCGACGCCGCTGGCGAATTGCTGCATGACGGCGCCGACCGGCAAATCGATCCAGAGCGCGCCGACGAGCGAGGACAGTGCCAGCGCATAGGCGATCGGCATTCCGATCGCGAAGAACAGGCACATGCTGAGGAGCAGAACTGCAATATCCATGATGGTTACTCGACCGGTACGTGAGCGTCAGCGCCATCGCGCGGCGGCGGGCCGATGGTCAGGCGTTCGATGACGAACAGGAGCATCATGGCGCCGCTGACCACGATCGGCAGATAGGTGATGCCGACCGAAAGCCATGGGAATTCATCCACCGAATTGTCCCAGGTGGTTCGGACCAGCCGCCATCCCCAGATGACCATGAAGATCGCGATCACGCCCATCAATACTTCGCTGAGGAATAGCGAGGCGCGGCGAAGTAGGGGCGGCAGCAGGTCGGTACCGACCGTCATGTTCATGTGGATGCGCTGGCGATAGCAGTTGGCCGATCCGATGAAGGTGATGCCGACGGTGAGCAGCACCGCCATCGGCTCGGGCCATGACGCGGCACTGTTGAGAATGTACCGGGTGTAAACGGCCCATGGGATGACGGCCGAGACCAGCACGAGCGCGACGCACCCGATCACCGCGCCGGTCCAGTATACAGCATCGTTCACACGCCGGAACATTCCGGCCGCAGAATTAGACATATTGACCTCGGATAACGGCGTTCGTGATCCCACGAGAGAGTAGAGAGGTGTGACCGGCGCGAACAGACGCCGCCAACACCTCGGTCGCGAGCGGCGTCCTACTGGACCGCTTCGATGCGCTTGACCATTGCGGCATACTTCGCGCCGTACTTGTCCCATACCGGCTTGACGGCTTCCTGGAACGGCTTCTTGTCGATGTCGGTGATGATCTCGGTGCCGGACGCCTTCATCTTTTCGATCGCGGCGTTCTCCGCCTCGTACCAGAGCACCCGTTGCTCCTGTTGCGCTTCCTTGGAAAGTTTCTTGATCAAGGCCTGATCTTCCGGCGACAGCTTCTGCCAGGAGATGCGCGAGAACACGAGGAGCTCCGGAATGATCAGGTGTTCGGTCATCGTGAAATACTTCGCCACCTGGTTATGGTTCTGCGCGACGAAGGAGGGTGGATTATTCTCGGCGCCATCCACAACGCCGGTCTGCATCGAGCTGAACACCTGGTCGAAGCCGAGCGCGACACCGTTGCCGCCCAGCGCGTTCATGGTGTCGACGAACAGCGGGTTGCCCATCATGCGGACCTTGAGGCCCTTGAGGTCGGCAATCGTCTTGATCGGCCGCTTGTTGTTGTAGACATTGCGCGATCCGGCATTCATCCAGCACAGCGCGATCAGGCCGGTCTTTTCGTTGGCCGAAATCTTGGCGAGCAATTCGTCGCCGATCTCGCCGTCGATGACCTTTTCCATGTGCTTGGAGTTTCGGAAGACGAACGGCATGTTGAAGACGTTGACGTCGTCCACCACGGGGCCGACGGCGCCCACCGAAATGCGGGCGATCTGCAGCGCGCCGAGCTGTGCCTGCTCGATCATTTCCTTTTCGCCGCCGAGCTGCATCGAGGGGAACATCTGGATCGTCAGCCGGCCGTTGGTCGCGGCCTCCAGCTTCTTACCCATTCGGACGACGGCTTCGACCGTCGGATAGCCGAGCGGGTGTACGTCGGATGCTTTCAGCACCATTTTGGTTTGCGCGAGGGCAGGCGATAGCGGCGTCGTGGTCGCCAGGGTCGCTCCGAGCCCTGCGCTCAATTTGATGAAGTCGCGGCGTTTCATATATTCCTCCTGATGTTGCTTATCGTTATGGACTTTTCAGACTCTACGGTTGCTGGTCGAAATACTCCGGATTGATATGTTGGGTCGCCGAGATGTTCTCGAGAAGGCTTTCGAGGTGGATTTCCATCGCCCGCCTTGCGCGCTCGGCATCATGCGCCTCGATTGCGGTGAGGACAGCCTCATGCTCGTCGATCACCTTCGCGATCCGCCCACGCTGGGGCAGGGTCAGCCGCCGATAGCGATCGACGTGAACCTTTACTTGCTGGATGTATTTCCAGATGCCAGGATAACCGGCGACATCGGCGACTGCAGCATGAAACAGCTCGTCGGCCTGATGGAACGTGTCGCTGTCTCCGGCGGCGTTGGCCTCGCGCTGGCGTTCCAGGATCGACTGCAGCGCCAGGATCTGGCTTGGGGTCGCGCGTTCGGCAGCGAGCCGCGCGGTCGTCTCCTCCAGCGCCTTGCGGATGATGATGGCTTCCGGGAGCGCGGCGACCGGGATGCGCGAGACGAAGATACCGGATTGCGGATAAATCTCCAGCAAGCCTTCATCCGATAGCTTGAGAATAGCCTCGCGAACGGGCGTACGGCTCACGCCGTAAGAGAGCGCGATCTGTGCCTCCGAGATGGCTTCGCCGGGGCGGCGCTGCAGCGACAGCAGTTCGGTGCGGAGATCGGAATAGATCCTGGACGCGGCCGTCGCCGCGCGCGGCCTGCCGCTCCGGCGCGTGCCGGCGGCAATTCGGCGAACCGTTGAATTCGTATTTTTCGATGCTCGGGCGGGCATGGCTGCTTTCTCAATTAATATATTAGTATATGAATGGACTTTGACAATCAGGAATCGCACCGGACCGACCGCCATCCACCAGTCGATCGCGGCTTCAGTGGCCGACGAAGCCGGCGCGCGCCCGCTGCTCGCTTTGTCCGGCACCGGTCAACAGGTCGATCAGGTGCTGGGCCTGTCGTGGGTGGGCGGCGGCGGTCGTAATGGCCGCCGTGTACATGGTGGCAAGCTCGCAGCCCGCCGGCAGGGAGCCGGACAGGTCAACGCCCTCGGCGCTGATAATCTCGGTCGATTGCGTGCAGCCGATCGGACGATGGGCCTTGGACGCCGCCAGCTCGCGCATCGCGGTCGCGCCATTGGGGAAAATCTTGAGCCGGCCGGCGACTTGCTCGGCAATGCCGAGTTGCTCAAGGACTTTTGCAATGTGGATTCCGGCTGTCGAGCTTTGGGTATCCGGCACGAAGACCGCGTCCGCAGCAAGCAGGACCTCACGCAAGCCTGCGGCATCCCTGACGGTGGCCTGGGGATCACCGGCACGGACGGCGAGGGCGGTTTCGACCAGACCGACATCGGCGATCGATGCAGAAACCACCAGCTTCTCCTGCGCCAGTCCGGCGAGAAGGGCCGCGGTCGAGATGAGGAGGTCGGCCGGCGTGCCCTTGCGCAATTTTTCAGCCATGACACCGACGGCGCCGAACTCGCCCGCGATCTCGAAGCCGGTCAGGGCCTTGAAGGCCGGCGTCAGGCTGGCGACCAGGCCGTGGGCCGCGCCGCCGCTCAGGATGTTCAGGCTGCTCATCAAGTCAATTCCATCGCGGCGATGATCTTCTCACGTGTGATCGGCAAATCGCGCACGCGTACGCCGAGGGCGTCGAAGACCGCATTGGCGATGGCCGCCGTCACCGGGCCATGGGCTGCCTCGCCGGCGCCGACCGGGTCGATGTCAGGTCGCTGGATCAGCTCGACCTCGACATCAGGCACTTCGCTGAAGCGCAGGATCGGATAGTCCGTCCAGCCGGTGCTGGTAATGCGCTGCCGGTCGAAGCGCACGCGTTCCTTCAGCACCCAGCTCGTGGCCTGAATGGCGCCGCCTTCGATCTGGTTGATGACGCCGTCCGGGTTGATCGCTTCGCCGACATCGGCCGCCAGCGTCAGCTTCCTGACGCGGATATCCTCCTCGCCCTCGATCTCGGCGATAACAGCGCAATAAGCGCCGGTGTTCTTGTAGCGGCCAAAGCCGATGCCGTAGCCAATGCCGGGCTGTTTCGCAGGCTTCCACCCGGCGCGCGCGGCTGCGGCGCGGATGACGTCCCTGGCCCGTTCGTCCCGCAAATGGCGCAGGCGGAACGCGACCGGATCCTCGCCGCGCTCGGCGGCGATTTCATCGAGCATGGATTCGATCGCGAACACGTTGCCCTGTCCGCCAAGCGTCCGCAGCGCGGAGGTGCGTATCGGCATCGTCGTCAGGCGATGGCTTTCGATATGCCAAGAAGGAAGATCATAGAGCGGGATCGAGTTGCGATCGCCGCCCCCACCATTGGCCTGCAGCGGATTGGTCGAGACCATGCGGGGAAACGGGGTCTCCAGCTCGAACGCGGCGAGCAAGGCGGGCTGCGCCGCGCGTCCCGGCCGAGCCGCGTGGCCGTTGCTCCAGATGGAATGCCGCCAGCCGGTGATCTCACCCTGCGCATCTAGATCGGCCTCGATCTCGATTGCCATCGCCGCGCCAAACGGCGCATCCGACATTTCGCCCTGCCGCGACCATTGCACCCGCACCGGCCGACCGCCGGCGGCTTTGGCGAGCAGCACGGCATCGAGCGCGACATCGTCGGCCGCGTTGTGTCCATAGCAGCCCGCGCCTTCCATATGCTCGACGGTGATGCTTTCGACGGGCAGCTTGAGAACGATCGCAAGGTCCGCGCGCAGAAGATAGACGCCCTGGCTGTGGGTCCAGACATGGACGCGGTCGGCGGTCCATTGCGCCATCGCACAGGACGGCGCGATCGATGCATGCGCAACATAGGGGCGGGTATATTGCCGCCGGATCGTCTGTGCCACCGTGCCGGGGGAGGTGGCAGCCTTCGCGGCGATGATCGTGGATTCGCATGGCTGCGCTTTGAGGAAGCTCGCGAGGTCGTCTTCGCCCGGCAGCGGCTCGCCCTCGGACCATGTCGCGCCCTTGCGGAGCGCATGGAGCGCCGCCTCCGCAGCATGCTCGGTTTCGGCGACCACCCCGGCAAAACTGCCATCACGAACGACCGCGACGAAGCCAGTAGCCGAACGCGCACCATCCTCCTTCAATTCGACGAGTTTCGCGCGTGCGTTCTCCGGGCGCAGCACGCGGCCATGCAGCATTCCCGCCAATGTCTGGTCATGGATAAAGCGCGGCCGCGCGAACACCTTGTCCGGAATGTCGATGCGCGGGACGGAATGACCCGCCACCCTCCGGTGCGCAGCGATCTTTGGCCTGATACCCGGCGTCGCGTCGCGATCGAGTGAGACCTCGCCGGCAAGCTCCCAATAGCTCGTCCTCACATTGCCCGGCCCTGAAATGGTGCCGTCCTCGATGTCGAGCGCATCGATGCCGACCCCAAGCCGTTCCGCTGCCTGCTGCAGGAAGATCTGGCGGATCTCGGCGCAGGCATGACGCAGCGCGCGGCCGGATTGCTGGATGGAAAGGCTGCCCGACGTGACGCCTTCATTAGGGCTGGCAGCAGTCGACGCGCGGACCATCCGCACGCGGAACGGATCGATATCGAGCTCATCCGCGGCGATCTGCGCCAGCGCCGTCACAATGCCTTGTCCGATCTCGACCTTTCCGGGCGAGATCGCAACTTCTCCGGCGCTCGAGAATTTCAGCCACGCCGAAAGCCGCGGGTTCGCTGCAAGGCTTACCGGCAATGCGGGCGGAGAGGGAGCGGGGGCAGGCTGGTTCATGGTGCCGCCATTTCGTGCGCTGCGCGGAGCACTGCCCGCACCATGCGATTGTGCGAACCGCATCGGCAGAGGTTGCGATCGAGCGCTTCCTTCACCTCCCGGCTCGTCGGTGATGGGTTGCTCTTCAACAGCGCCGCCGCGCTCATCAGGATGCCGGAGACGCAATAGCCGCATTGCATGGCCTGCTCGGCAATGAAGGCGCGCTGCAGCGGGTGCGGCCGCTCACTCGTTCCCAGCCCTTCGATGGTTATGACATCCTTGTCCGCCACCGACCACAGCGGCGTGTCGCAGGCGGACACCGCGCGATCACCGACGATCACGTTGCAGGCGCCGCATTCGCCGGCGCCGCAGCCGAAATGCGGTCCGGTCATGCCGAGCTGCCCTCGCAGAATATCCAGCAATGAGCGGTCGGGATCGGCGTCAACTTCCAGCTCGACGCCGTTGAGGCGAAATCGAACGCTTGGCATCGCGTGCAGGCCTTCTCTTGCGGCTTCTTATTGCGGCGGCTTGTCGAACTTCTTGACCACCTCCGCCCACTTCACGATGTCGTCGCGGAGGAATTTGTCGAATTCGGCTGCGCTCATTGACATAGGGACGACGCCCTGCTGGGACCATAATTTCACAATATCAGACCGCTTTACGAGGTCTTTCACGGCCGCGTTGAGTTTGTCGATGATCGGCTTTGGCGTGCCCGCGGGCGCCATCAAGCCGAGCCAGATGGTGGCCTCATAGCCGGGAACGCCAGCCTCGATCACCGTCGGCGCATTGGGAAGCACGCTCGAACGTACCTTGCCCGTCGTCGCCAGCGCGCGCACCTGATTTTCGGCGATGTTAGGCGCCATCGCCGGAAGAGCGTCGATCATCATCTGAACCTGGCCGCCGATCACGCCGCTGCGTGCTTCGCCGCTGTTGCGGTAGGGCACATGCAGGACGTCGATGCCGGCCATGGCTTTGAACAACTCGCCCGCCATGTGATACGGCGTGCCCTGGCCTGACGAGGCGTAGTTCAATTTCCCTGGCTGCGATTTGGCAAGTGCGACGAATTCCGGCAGGGTTTTGGCCTGCACGGAAGGATGAACCACGATGACGAGATCCGAGTAGTTCACCGGCGCGATCGGGGCGAGATCGCGCATCAGCTCATATTTGCGTTGCGGGACCAGCGATTCATTCGCGGTCTGCGTGTTGGACATCATCAGCAGCGTATAACCGTCGGGTGGCGACTTCACGACCTCCTGTGTGCCGATCACGCCGCCGGCGCCCGTGCGGTTTTCGACCACGAAGGGCTGGCCGAAACTTTCCTGCAGAATGCTGCCGATCTGACGGGCGGTGACGTCGGCCGGTCCGCCGGCGCCGAACGGAACGATCAGCTTCACGGGACGCGAAGGGTAATCCTGCGCGAGGCATGGCGTCACAAACAGCGCCAGCACGAGCGCAAGCCTCAGGCCCCTCATTTCCATCTCCCTGATCCTGGTCTGTCTGCCAGTTTAGGGATCAAGTCTATCTGCTAAGCGAGGGCCCATAAAGCCCGTAAACCGCGGGGGACGATGCGGCGGCGCTAATAGGGCGGATATCCGGTCAGTGCGTGTGTTTCGCAAGGTCGGCTCTTGCAGCGCCCTTGTGCCGCCTTGGCCCCGCCTTCCTCGGTTCGGCCTGTTCGGGCCGATCGGGCGGCGCGTTCATCGCGCCGGTCATGCTATCGAGTGTGACCGAATATTGCTCTGCCGTTGCGGGGCAATCTTCGCTTTGCGGGCCTGCCGGAGATACTTCGCGCGAATTGGCCGGTTCGAGAGCGCCCGGCTCAAAGCGAAAGCGCTCGAGCTTTTGCCCGACGAACCACGCGCAGACCACGCCGGTGATCTTGCCGTCGTCGAAGATGCTCGTGTTGACTGCATCGACCGTCATGGTCGGCCCGCCGGATTTGAGCACCACAAGGTCGCCCGACTTGAAAACGGTCATGGCCAGATTCCCTGGAAACTCGACGAATCAGACGCGGTTGCAGTGCAACGATACCAAATCGGTATGTCGGCTTCACCCCGTGGTAGCAGCCGTCGCCCGGCGCACCGCGCTTGGCGGTCCATCCGCCGTCCTCAGTCATGAACGGCCGGTGATGGACAGCCGACGATCCATGGGAATAATGCGTGAGCTCATGGGGTACTCAACTTCGCCAACAGCGCGGGGAACGACAACATGAAACATCCAGGGATCACACGACGCCATGTGCTGGCGGGCGCCGGCGCCGTTTTCGCAGGCGCAGCATTCTCCACCCGCGTGATGGCGGCTGCGCCGCCGCCGGAAGCGGTAACACCGGCGCTGATCGAGGCGGCGAAGAACGAAGGCAAGGTCATCTACTACACCTCGACCGACCTGCCGGTCGCGGAGAAGCTGGCAAAAGCCTTCGAGGCGAAATATCCGGGCATCGCGGTGCGGGTCGAGCGCACCGGCGCGGAACGCGTGTTCCAGCGCATCGGCCAGGAATACTCCAGCAACATCCATGCCGTCGACGTCGTGAATTCGTCCGACGCCGCGCATTTCATCGTCTGGAAGCGCGAGGGCATTCTGGCGCCCTACGTGCCGGAGGACGTCGCCAAATACTATCCGGCCGAGCACAAGGATCCCGACGGCCAGTTCGCCAGCTTCCGTGTCTGGCTCAGCATCATCGCCTACAACACCAACCTGGTGAAGGCCGATGACGCGCCGAAGAGCTTTGCCGATCTGCTCGATCCCAAATGGAAGGGCAAGATCGTCAAGGCGCATCCGGGCTATAGCGGAACCATCATGACCGCGACCTATCAGATGCAGCGCGATCTTGGCTGGGGCTATTTCGAAAAGCTCGCCAAACAGAACATCATGCAGGTGCAGTCGTCGGCTGATCCGCCGAAGAAGCTCGATCTCGGCGAGCGCGCGGTGATGGCCGACGGCAACGAATACAACATCTTCCAGATGAAGGAGGCCGGTCGTCCGGTCGAGCCGGTTTATGCGACGGAGGGTTCGCCGCTGATCATCGGACCGAACGGCATTTTCAAGGATGCACCCAATCCGAATGCGGCGCGGCTGTTCCAGTCGTTCAGCCTCAGCCGGGAGGCCCAGCAGCTCATCATCGACGTCGGTGGCCTCCGCTCGGTGCATTCTCAAACGGTCGAGAAGGCAGGGCGCACGCCGCTCAAGGACATCAAGACCATGAAGGACGACGCGGCGGCGGTTGAAAAGGAAAGCGAGGCCATCAAGGCGCGCTACACCAAGATCTTCCGCGTTTGACCGGCATGGCTCCCGGGTTGCCCAGGATTTCGGTCGCCGAGACGCTGGCCGAAAAGATCGTCGCGCTCCGCCCCGGCGCCTTGCCGGCACCCACTGTGCGCAAGTGCGGGGACCTTTTGATCGACGTGGTCGGCCTCTGTGTCGCCGCGCGCAACGAGGACTACGTCAGCAGCGCGCTGACGGGCTGCGATGACGATGGTCCATGCACGGCGATCGGGCATCAGCGCACGCTGAACGCCGCGGGTGCCGCCTTCGTCAACGGCACGGCCGCGCACGGCGAGGATTTCGACGACACGTTTGAGGGCGGCCCCGTCCATGCCGGGGCCGTGGTCGTACCGGCGGTGCTCGCCGCCTGCGAGCGGCACAATCCCGATGGCCGCATGGCACTGATCGGGATCGCCGTCGGCACCGAGGTGCTGTGCCGCTTGAGCCTCGTGGTGCCGAAGGCGGTTCACAAGGCAGGCTTCCATCCGACCGCGATCTTTGGCGCGATGGGGGCAGCCGCCGGCGTCGGTGCCGCCCTTGGCCTCAATGCGCGGCAGATCGTCGATGCGCTCGGTGTTGCCGGCAGCATGGCCGGCGGCATCATCGAATATCTCGCCGAGGGCGCCTGGACGAAGCGCCTGCACGCGGGATGGGCGGCGCAATCGGGGATCCGTGCGGCGCTATTGGCGCGGGCAGGGTTCGTCGGGCCGCGCACCGTGTTTGAAGGGGTGCATGGTCTGTTCCATGGCTTCGCTCATACCACCATGGGGGACTACGACGCGCTGACCGGCGATTTCGGCACGCGCTGGGTGAGGGATACGCTAGCGTTCAAGCCCTATCCGTGCGGGACCATGGCGCAGCCCTACATCGATTGCGCGCGGCGGCTGGCCGCGCGCGGCATCAAGCCCGACGACGTCACCGAGATCATCTGCGAGGTGGCGGAGGGGACCGTGCACCGCCTCTGGGAGCCGCTCGCCGACAAGCAGCGCCCGCCCAACGGCTATGCCGCCAAGTTCGCCGTGCCTTATCTCTTGGCCACCGGGTTCGTGCATGGCGGCGTCGGGCTCGGTGCGTTCACGGAAAGTGCTGTCAGCGAAGAGCGCGTGCTGGCGCTCGCCGCCAAGGTGAAATACGTGATTGATCCGGATAACCCTTATCCCAGCAATTACACCGGCCATGTCCGCGCCACCCTGCGGGACGGCAGCGTTGTCGAGGAGCGGCAGCCCTATCTGCGGGGCGGCGCGCAGGAGCCGCTGACCCGGCAGGACGTGATCGACAAGTTCAGGCTCAACGCAGATCATGGCGGCTGGAGCGCCGGGCAGAGGGATGCGGCGCTGCAACTGATGGCTGGTCTATTTGACGGACGTATCGATTTAACCTCATGGCGTGGGTAGTGTCTCATGACGAACGAACTTTCAGGCAAGGTCGCCATCGTCACCGGCGCGGGCCGCAATATCGGCCGCGCCATCGCGCTGACGCTGGCGGAAGGCGGCGCGTCCGTGGTGGTGAACGCGCGCAGCAACCGCGCCGAGGCGGAAGCCGTCGTGCGCGAGATCGAGAGGGCCGGCGGCAGGGCGTTGGTCCATATCGGTGACGTTGCCGACGCCGTGGCGGTGCAGGCCATGGCCGATGCAGCCGTCAAGCAATTCGGCCGTATCGATATCCTCGTCAACAACGCGGCACTGCGGCGCGAGAAGCCGTTCGCCGAGATGAGCTATGCGGCGTGGCGCGAAATCCTCGACGTGACGCTCGACGGCGCCTTCCTCTGCGCAAAAGCCTGCCTGCCGGCGCTGCGCAAGTCGGGTGGAGGAAGCATTGTCAATATCGGCGGCCTCAGCGCGCATACCGGAGCGAAGAATCGCGCGCATGTCGTGACGGCGAAGGCCGGCATCATCGGCTTCACCCGCGCACTGGCCCACGATCTGGCCGATGCCGGCGTTACCGTGAATTGCGTGGTTCCCGGCCTGATCGGTACACCACGGCCGAAAGACAAGCCGGAGCCGGCGCATCATTTGACCCATCAGACCATCACTGGCAATCGAGGCATGCCGGAAGACATTGCTGCAACCGTACGTTTCCTCTGCGGGCCCGGCGCGCGCTACATCAATGGGCAGGCGATCCACGCCAATGGTGGCGCCTATCTGGGCGTCTGATGCATGGCTAGAGGCCGTTTTTGCAGGTGCAGTGCCGGACAAAGCCTCTCGGCGGCCGCCGCGTTTGATGTTACCTAAAACGCATGAACCAGCATGCCAAAGTCGATATCCGCCACTCCACCTGCCCGCACGATTGTCCGTCGGCCTGCGCGCTCGACATCGAGGTAATCGAGGGGCGCTCGATCGGCCGCGTCCGCGGCTCCAAGGTGCAGACCTACACGGCGGGCGTCGTCTGCGCCAAGGTCGCGCGCTACGCCGAGCGCATTCACCATCCCGACCGGCTGCTTCACCCGATGCGCCGGACCGGGCCAAAGGGCTCCGGCCAGTTCGCGCGGATTTCCTGGGATGACGCGCTTGATGAAATTGCTGCACGCTTCGATCAGGCCGAGCGCGAATTCGGCGCTGAATCGGTCTGGCCTTATTACTACGCCGGCACGATGGGGCTGGTCATGCGCGACGGCATCAATCGCCTCGCGCATGTGAAGAAGTATTCACGCTTCTATTCGACCATCTGCGCCAACATTGCGCGCGTTGGCTTCGCCATCGGCACGGGCAAGATCGCCGGCGCCGATCCACGCGAGATGGGCGTTTCCGATCTCGTCGTGATCTGGGGCACCAATCCGGTGAATACCCAAGTCAACGTGATGACGCATGCCGCGCGGGCCCGCAAGGAACGCGGCGCAAAAATCGCGGCGATTGATGTCTACAACAATGACACCATGAAGCAGGCTGACATCAAGATCCTGCTTCGACCCGGCACTGACGGCGCCTTCGCCTGTGGCGTCATGCATGTGCTGTTCCGCGAAGGCTATGCCGACCGCGCCTACATGGATCGCTACACCGACTGTCCCGATGAACTGGAGGCGCACCTCAAGACCCGTACGCCCGAATGGGCCTCGCGGATTTCAGGTGTGCCCGTCGAGGAGATCGAGGCGTTCGCGCGGGCCGTCGGCCAGACCAAACGAACGTACTTCCGTCTCGGCTACGGCTTTACCCGCAGCCGCAATGGCGCGGCGCAGATGCATGCGGCATTGTGCATCCCCGCGGTGACCGGCGCCTGGCAGTACGAAGGTGGCGGCGCTTTCTTCAACAATGCCGGGATCTGGAAGTTTGACGAATCCATCATCGAGGGTCACGACGCAATCGATCCGACGACCCGCTGGCTCGACCAGTCCAGGATCGGGCGCATCCTGACCGGAGATGCCGAAGCACTGAAGGGCGGCGGCCCGGTCAAGGCGATGCTCATCCAGAATACCAATCCGGTGACGGTGGCGCCGGAGCAGGCCCTGGTGCGTCAAGGGTTTGCGCGCGAGGATCTGTTCGTCGCGGTGCACGAGCAGTTCATGACCGAGACGGCCACCATGGCCGACATCGTGCTTCCTGCCACCATGTTCATGGAGCACGACGATCTCTACTACGGCGGCGGCCATCAGCACATCTCAGTAGGCGCGAAGCTGATCGATCCGCCCGGCGAGTGCCGGTCCAACCATGAGGTACTGCAAGGCCTCGGTCGCCGCCTGGGCGCCGTGCATCCCGGGTTTGAGATGACGCCACGCGAGCTGATCGACGCGACACTGAAGAAGAGCGGTCACGGCGATATCGAGACGCTGGAAGCGGATCTGTGGCGCGATATCCAGCCGGATTTTCGCACATCGCACTATCTCGATGGCTTTGCGCATGCCGACAAGAAGTTCCATTTCAAGGCCGACTGGGCAAATCCCCCATTCGGCAAGCCGGGCCTCGGCCCCTGGTCCGAGATGCCGTCGCTGCCCGATCACTGGACGATCATCGAGGAAGCGGACGAGCAGCATCCGTTCCGTCTCGCCACCTCGCCGTCGCGCGGTTATCTCAACACCAGCTTCAATGAAACGCCGGGATCGCAGGCGCGCGAGGGCGCACCGACCGTCATGATGCATCCTGACGACGCGGCAAGCCTTTCGATCGCTGACGGCGATGCCGTGACGCTTGGCAATATGCGCGGCGAGACCACGCTGACGGTAAAATTGTTCGGCGGCGTGCGGCGTGGCGTGTTGATCGCCGAGTCCATCCATCCGAACAAGGCCCATATCGGCGGCCGCGGCATCAACATGCTCACGGGGGCCGAAGCGGTCGCTCCCGTCGGCGGCGCTGCGTTCCATGACAACAAGGTCTGGGTGAGGAAGACCGCACCGGCGATCTAATTCCCGCTTGCAGTCCTCCGCTATCCTGCCGCAAATGCCTCGGTGATCGAAGGCAAATAGGGCGAGCGGAACAATGAGCGACACGAGCAGCGTGATACGCGAGAAGCGCGGACAGGCATTCTGGATCACCATCAACCGGCCCGACAAGCGTAACGCCATCAACGCGGACGTCGTCGCCGGCATCGCCCGTGGCTACCGCGAAGCGCATGACGACAGGGATGTCCGCGTCATCGTGCTGACGGGCGCGGGCGACAAGGCGTTTTGCGCCGGGGCCGACCTGCAAAACAGCGGCGCTGCCTTCGCGATGGATTTTTCCAGGCCGAACGTCGACTACGCCGACCTGCTGCGGTTGTCGCAAGACGCCACCAAGCCCGCGATCGCGCGGGTGGGGGGCGTCTGCATGGCCGGCGGCATGGGTCTGCTGTGCATGACCGACATGGCGGTCGCCGCTGACAACGTCGTCTTTGGTCTGCCCGAGGTGAAGGTTGGCGTGTTCCCGATGCAGGTGCTGAGCCTCTTGCAGTCGATCGCGCCAAAGCGGCTCGTCAGCGAATGGTCGCTGACCGGCGAGCCGTTCGACGCCGCTACCGCGAAGGAAGCGGGCCTGTTGAACTATGTGGTGCCGGCGGCCGAGCTCGATGCCAAGGTGGATTGGCTGGTGAGCCGTATCGTCGACAAATCGCCGACGGCTATTCGTCGCGGCAAATATGCGATGCGGGCGATCGCCTCGATGTCGTTCGATGAGAGCATCGCCTACACCGAGAGTCAGATCGCATTGCTGGCGATGACGGAAGATGCCAAGGAGGGCCTCAAGGCCTTCAGCGAAAAGCGCAAGCCGACCTGGCCAGGACAGTGATTATCCCACGCTGGCTTTCAGCCCGGCCGCTTCGATACCTGCAACAGCGCAAATCTCGTCGTTGTCGGACGTGTCGCCGCTGACTCCGACGGCGCCGAGCAGGCTCGCGCCGTCCATGATCAACACGCCGCCTGGCACCGGCACCAGGCGTCCCTGGGCCAGCGCATTCACCGCGCCGACGAAATAGGCCTGCTCCTGCGCCCGCTGAAACAACGCGCGCGAGCCCATGCCCATCGCGAGCGCACCATAGGCCTTGCCATGCGCGATTTCGGCCCGCATCAGGCTGGTGCCGTCCTGCGCGGCGGTGACCTTCACGCAGCCGCGTGCATCGAGAATGGTGATGACCAGCGGCTTCAGTTTCTTTTCCACGCCCTTGGCCAGCGCGGCATCGAGGATCTTGCGGGCGACATCGAGGGTAAGTTCGGCCATGACTCAGTTCCTTTGCGATTGATCGGAATTAGCGGTTCACTGCGCGCTATCGAGGCTCATCGCGAGCACCCGGGCAACATGCAGGGCGGAGCGGCTCGCGCCGTCCTTGATCTGGTGGCGGCACGAAGTGCCGTCGGCGACGATCAGCGCTGCCGCATCGGCGCGGCGCACCGCTGGCAACAGCGACAGCTCGGCCATTTCAATCGAGGCCTGATAGGTGTCGGCGCCATAGCCGAACGCGCCGGCCATGCCGCAGCAGCTGGATTCGATGGTCTCGACACTGAGATCCGGGATGAGGCGAAGGATCTTTTCGACCGGCTTGAACGCGCCGAATGATTTTTGATGGCAGTGGCCGTGAACCAGCGCTTTCACCGGCATCGCCCCGAGCGGCAGCTTCAGGCGGCCGGCCTCGGCCTCGCGAACCAGGAATTCCTCGAACAGCAAGGCGTGCGCACTGACGCTCCTGGCGTCGTTGTCCGAGCGAAGCGAGAGCAATTCGTCGCGCAGTGTCAGGAGACAGCTCGGCTCCATTCCAACAATGGGCACCCCGCGCGCAGCGAACGGCGCATAGGTCGCGACCAGCCTGTCCAGCTCGGCGCGTGCCTGTTCAACGAGGCCGGCCGAGAGGAACGTCCGCCCGCAGCACAGCGGTCGGCCGCGGTCCGCGGGCCTTGGGAGATGCACGCGATATCCGCCCTCCACGAGAACATGCAGGGCGGCCGTAAGGTTCTCGCTCTCGTAGTAGCGGTTGAAGGTGTCGGCGAATAGCACGACCTCGCGGCCGCCGGCAGGGCCGAAGGCTTCCACATCCGGCCTGAACACGTCGCGGCGGAACGCCGGCAGCGCGCGTTTCGCGCTGATGCCAGCAAGCTTCTCGAACAAGGCGCGCAACAGGGGACTGTTGTTGCGCCAGTTGGCGAGCGGCGCAAAGCGGGACGCGAGAGCAGCGTAGCGCGGCAGATAGCCCACCAGCCGGTCGCGCAGCGAGAGGCCATGCCTTGCCGCCCGCGCGGCCAGCACCTCGATCTTCATCTTGGCCATGTCGACGCCGGTCGGACATTCATGACGGCAGGCCTTGCAGGAGACGCAGAGTTTTAGCGTTTCCATCATCTCGTCCGAAGCCAGTGCATCCGGCCCCAGCTGCCCGGAGATCGCGAGCCGCAGTGTATTGGCGCGGCCTCGCGTGACGTCCTTCTCATTGCGGGTCGCGCGATAGGACGGGCACATCACGCCGCCCTCGAGCTTGCGGCAGGCGCCGTTGTTGTTGCACATCTCGACGGCGCCCTGAAAGCCGCCGCCGGCGCCGGGATAGGCCGACCAGTCGAGCGCGGTCTTCAACTCGCCAACGCGATAATCCGGCCGATAGCGAAACAGCGAGCGGTCGTCCATCTTTGGCGGATCGACGATCTTGCCGGGATTGAGCAGATGGTCCGGATCGAAGCGCTGCTTGACCTCCCGAAAATCGGCAACGATGCGCGAACCGAACATCGCTTCATGGAATTCGGAGCGGACCAACCCGTCGCCATGCTCGCCGGAATGCGAGCCCTTGTACTCGCGCACCATCGCAAAAGCCTCTTCGGCGATGGCGCGCATCGCCTTGACGTCCTTTTCGAGCTTCAGATTGAGGACAGGGCGCACGTGCAGGCAGCCTTCGGAAGCGTGCGCATACATGGTGCCGCGCGTGCCGTGCTTGGCGAAGACCGCATTGAGCCGCTCGGTATAGTCGGCGAGGTGAGGCAGCGGCACGGCACAGTCTTCGACAAAGGAGACCGGCTTGCCCTCCTGCTTCATCGACATCATGACGTTGAGGCCAGAGGTGCGGAAATCCGCAATCGCCGTCTGCGTCGCGGGCTCGACGACGTCGACCACGCCGCCCCATTTGCGCTGCGGATGATTCCAGCAGAAGCCGAGGTCCGACATCAATTCGGAAAGCTGCTTCAGCTTCTGCAGATTGTCGGCCTGATCTTCTTCGGCAAATTCGACGATCAACAGCGCATCCGGATCGCCGCGCACGGTCGCCTCGATCACGGGCTTGAACATCGCGATGTCGCGCCCGAGCGCGATCATGGTGCGGTCGACCAGTTCCACCGCGATAGGCCGCAGCTTCACCAGATGCTGGGCCGCATCCATCGCCTCGTAGAAGCTGCCGAAATGGCAGACGCCGAGCACCTTGTTGCGTATGACCGGCCACAGCTTGAGTTCGACCTGCGTCGTGAAGGCCAGCGTTCCCTCGGAGCCGACGAGGAGATGCGCCATGTTGTTGGGCGCATTGCGCGGCATCAGCGCATCGAGATTGTAGCCGCCGACCCGGCGCTGCACCTTTGGAAAACGCTCGGATATTTCGCCAGCCTCGCGCTCACCGAGACCGAGCATGTCGCGGAACAGGGCAAGGCCGCCCTGCGGCGCGTTGACCTGCGCCAGATCCCGCGGCACCTCGCCGAAATGCAAGAGCGTGCCGTCAGCCAGCGCCGCGTCCATCGACAGCGTGTTGTCGCGCATGGTGCCGTAGCGCAGCGAACGGCCGCCGCAGGAATTGTTGCCGGCCATACCGCCGATGGTGGCGCGCGACGCGGTGGAGACGTCGACCGGAAACCATAGCCCGTGCTTTTTTAGTTGCCGGTTGAGATCGTCGAGCACGATGCCGGGCTCGACCACGCAGGTGCGGTTCTCGACGTCGAGCGAGAGCAGGCGGTTCAGGTGCTTGGAGAAGTCGACGACGATACCTTCATTGATGGTCTGGCCGCACTGCGAAGTCCCGCCGCCACGCGGAGTGACTACCTGGCCCTCGTCTTTGCAAATGGCGAGTGTCGTCAGCGCCTCGTCCAGGCTGCGGGGCACCACGACGCCCGCCGGAACGATCTGGTAAAAGGAGGCATCGGTCGCGTAGCGGCCGCGGCTGAAGGGATCGAACAGGACTTCGCCGGTCAGGTTCGACCGCAGGCGGCGTTCAAGCGGTGAGGCGTTCTTCATCCCAAACCCAAAGCGATCCAGCGGCTGTTGTAACCCCTCTAAGGGATTATGCACTTTTTATTCGGATGAATTACATTATGAATTCATAATCGGCAAGCTAACCGGCGGGGCCGGTCGCCGCGTTGGCGTCCCTTGCCGCGGCCAGATGCTCGATAGCGGCGCTTCGCTTGTTGCGCAAATGCTGGAACAGGATGTCGCTCAATTCGCTTCCCGCGCGGCGGCGCAGCGCATCTAGAATCGCCTCGTGCTCGCGCATCGCCTCGCCCCAGCGCTGCCGCTTGCGGGCGAAATTGGCCGAATAGCGCACGCGGCGGATCCGGCCGGCGAAGCTGGAGTAGGCAGTGCGCAGGGCCTCGTTGCGCGCGGCGGCGACGATGCTTTCGTGAATGCGCTGGTTGACCTGAAAATAGCCGTGCATGTCGCTGTTGAGGTAGTGGCCGTACATCTCGTAATGCAGCCGCTCGATCGCAGCGATTTCCTCGTCGGTGATGGCCTCGCAGGCGAGGCGTCCGGCGAGGCTCTCCAGGCCGGCCATGACGTCGAAAAGCTCCTCGAGATCCCGCTCACTGAGCTGGCGCACCCGCGCGCCGCGGTTGGGTAGAAGCTCGATCAGGCCCTCTGCGGCCAGCACCTTGAGGGCCTCGCGCAGCGGCGTCCTGGAGATGCCAAGCATCTCGCAGAGCTGTCGCTCCGGAACACGCGCGCCATCCGGAATGTTGCCTTCAACGACATAGTCGCGAAGCCGCAGCAGGATTTCCCCATGCAGCGAGGTTTCCTGGCGGCCGGACGGAGTGATCGGTACTCCGGCTTCGGGAATCGTGGATTTCATTTGCATAACAGTAGTTTGCGAAAACCGCGGCGTCGACGCTGCAAATCGAATACCAAATTTTGATTGAAAAGACAAAAAATGAATGCAAAATGATCTCCAAGACGGTGATTGGGAGGTTTATCATGCGGCAAGGACGGCATTTTCTGCAGATTCCAGGGCCAAGCCCAGTCCCGGAGCGGGTGCTTCGCGCGATGGACATGCCGGTGATCGACCACCGCAGCGCCCAGTTCGCCGAGCTCGGGCGGGCGGTGCTGGAGGGCAGTCAGAAGATTTTCCAGACCTCTGGACCGGTGGTGATCTTTCCGTCGTCAGGGACGGGGGCCTGGGAGGCCGCTATCGTCAACACGCTGTCGCCCGGCGACAAGGTGCTGATGGTGGAGACCGGCCATTTTGCCACTCTATGGCGCCAGATGGCGGGCCGTTTTGGGATCGAAGTCGACTTCATGGCCGGCGATTGGCGTCGCGGCGCCGATCCCACCCAGATCGAGGCCCGCCTTGCGGAGGATGCCGCACACACCATCAAGGCGGTGATGGTCGTGCATAACGAGACCTCGACGGGCGCGACCAGCCGTATCGCCGATATCCGCGCCGCGATCGACCGGACCGGACATCCTGCCTTGCTGATGGTCGACACCATCTCCTCGCTCGGCTCGGTCGACTACCGGCACGACGAATGGAAGGTCGATGTCAGCGTCAGCTGCTCGCAAAAGGGTTTCATGCTGCCGCCGGGCCTCGGCTTCAACGCCATCTCGGAGAAGGCCCGCGCCGCCGCCAAAACCAACCGGATGCCGCGCTCCTACTTCGATTGGGAGGAGATGCTGAAGCCGAATGCGAAGGGCTTCTTCCCTTATACGCCGGCGACCAACCTGCTCTATGGGCTGCGTGAAGCGATCACGATGCTGCTCGAGGAGGGGCTCGACCAGGTGTTCGCCCGTCATCAGCGGCTCGCCGCGGCGACGCGTGCCGCGGTTAATCACTGGGGGCTGGAGGTGCTGTGCCAGGAACCCCTTGAATATTCTCCCGTGCTGACGGCCGTGTTGATGCCGCCGGGTCACGACGCCGATCAATTCCGCCAGGTGGTGCTCGACCATTACAACATGTCGCTTGGTGCAGGCCTGTCGAAGGTCGCAGGCAAGGTGTTCCGCATCGGGCATCTCGGCGAATGCAATGAGCTGACGCTGCTCGGGGCGCTGACCGGCGTGGAGATGGGATTGTCGGTCGCCGGTGTGCCGCATCGGGCCGGCGGCGTGGCGGTTGCGATGAAATATCTGGAGCAGCGTCCGCAAAGCAATTCCCCGGCGCATCTCAAGGTCGTCGGCAGCTAGCTCGGCCTGCCCGGGCGTCGCTTTAGCCCGCCTTCTTACGCATTGACGTGCGGCGTCCGGCGGGCGACAAGCCCGCCAAATGGTGCTATTCGAGCGGCTCGAAACGCCAAGGCAAGACCGGGAAGGACGCCTATGACTGTGCATACTGGAAGGCATTTTCTGCAGATTCCGGGACCGACCAACGTGCCGGACCGGGTGCTGCGCGCCATGGATATGCCGACCATGGACCACCGGGGTCCGGAATTTGCCGAGGTCGGATACGCCGCGCTGGCGGCCATGCAGCGGGTATTCCGCACCAAGCAGCCGGTGATCATCTACCCGTCGTCCGGTACCGGCGCCTGGGAAGCGGCCATCGTCAACACGCTGCAGCCCGGCGACAAGGTGCTGATGGCGGAGACCGGGCAATTCGCGGTGCTGTGGCGCGGTATCGCCGACAAGTTCAAGCTCGAAGTGGATTTCATTGCCGGTGACTGGCGCCATGGCGCCGACCTCGAGCAGATCGAGGCCCGGCTGTCGGCCGACAAGGCGCACAGGATCAAGGCCGTCTGTATCGTTCACAACGAGACCTCGACCGGCTGCGTTACCCATCCGCAGGAAGTTCGGAAAATTCTCGACCGTGTCAATCATCCGGCGCTGCTGATGGTCGATACCATCTCCGGCCTCGGCTCGCTCGAATATGAGCACGATGCCTGGGGCATCGACGTGTCGGTGGCCGGTTCGCAGAAAGGCCTGATGCTGCCGCCGGGTCTCGGCTTCAACGCCATCTCGGAAAAGGCGTTCGCGGTGGCGAAGGCCAATCCGGCGATGCGTTCCTATTGGGACTGGCAGGAAGTCATCGCCATCAATAAGGCCGGCACCTGGCCCTACACGCCGGCGACCAATCTGCTGTTCGGCTTACGCGAAGCGGTGAAGATGCTCGAGGAGGAGGGGCTGGACAACGTCTTCGCCCGCCACAAGCGCCACAGCGCCGCCACCCGCGCGGCGATCAAGGTCTGGGGCCTGGAAACGCAATGCCAGGAGCAGGGCGCGCATTCGCCGGCGCTGACCGGCGTCGTCATGCCGGAAGGCCATGACGCCGACAACTTCCGCAGGGTCGTGCTGGAGAATTTCGACATGTCGCTCGGCACCGGCCTGAACAAGATCAAGGGCAAGGTGTTCCGGATCGGCCATATCGGCCACTTCAACGATCTGATGCTGATGGGCACGCTGTCGGGCGTCGAGATGGGCCTCGACCTCGCCAAGGTGCCGCATCGTGGCGGCGGCGTGCTGGCGGCGATGGAAGTGCTCAAGGGGCGCGACGCCGTGCCGATGCCGAAGGCCGCCGTTGCCTGACACCGCTTGATCGAAACAACAACAGAGAGAGCTGCGATGAACGCACCGGTAGCTGCGACTGAAGACCTGATCTATTCCGTCGAGGATGGTATCGCCCGGCTGACGTTCAACCGTCCGCAGGCGCGGAATGCGCTGACCTTTGCGATGTACGAGCAGATGGCGGCGATCTGCGAGACCATCAACAACGATCGCTCGATCAAGGCGATGATCCTGACCGGCTCGGGCGACAAGGCGTTCGCCTCGGGCACCGACATCTCGCAGTTCCGCGCCTTCAAGACAGCACAGGACGCGCTCGACTATGAGGCGCGCATCGACCGCGTGCTCGGCGCGCTGGAATCGTGCCGCGTGCCGGTTATCGCGGCGATCGCCGGGGCCTGCACCGGCGGCGGCGCCGGCATCGCGGCCTGCTGCGATATCCGTATTGGAACCGAATCGACGCGGATCGGATTTCCGATCGCGCGCACGCTCGGCAATTGCCTGTCAATGTCCAACATCTCCAGGCTGGTCTCGCTGGTCGGTCCGGCGCGGACCAAGGACCTGATCTTCAAGGCGCGGCTGGTCGATGCGCCGGAAGCGCTGGCGCTCGGCCTGCTCAACGAAGTGGTGCCCGATGTCGAGACGCTGCAGCGCCGCGCCGACGAGACCGCGAAGCTCGTTGCCAGCCACGCGCCGATCACGCTCGAAGTCACCAAGGAAGCGGTGCGCCGCATCCGGCGGACATTGAGCCGAGACGAGGGCGAAGACCTGATTCTGCGCGCCTATATGAGCGAGGATTTCCGCGAGGGCATGGATGCCTTCCTCAACAAGCGCTCGCCGAACTGGAAGGGCAAGTAGGTTCGAGGCGACGGTCGGCATGGATGCGAAAAGCCAAGTTCTGTTTCTTTGCACGGGAAATTATTACCGAAGCCGCTATGCCGAAGAGCTCTTCAACTTCCGCGCCTGGAGCGAAGGATTAGCCTGGGCTGCGTTCTCCCGCGGGCTGGCTGAAAAGGGTTCGCCCGACAACGTCGGGCCGATATCTCGTTTTGCGCTTGAAGCGCTCTCGGCAAAAAATATCGAGCCGGCGGGCGTGAGTCGCCTGCCGATCTCCTGCTCCGCGGCTGACTTTGGCGAGGCCGAGCTTGTCATCGCGTTGAAGGAAAGTGAGCATCGACCGTTCGTCGAGCGCCGATTTCCTGATCTGCTTCCCAGGATCATTTTCTGGGATGTCGACGATGTGGCGTTTGCGGCACCGGCGGTCGCGCTGGCGCAGATCGACGAGCTGATCGACGATCTCATCTCGAGACTGCGCAAGCGATGAGGCGAGATGGCGTGCGAGAAAGCGCCGCGGCCATCCTGCTCGACGAGGACGGCCGTCTTCTCATGCAGTTGCGTGACGATGTTCCAAACATTCGCGAACCAGGCAAGATCGGACTGTTTGGCGGGCGACGGGAGGGCGATGAGAGCTTTCTCGATTGTATCGTGCGCGAAATCCAGGAAGAGCTCGGTTACGATCTCCCGCCAGGTCGCTTCGAACTCCTCGCACAATGGTCCGGTCCGGACTACGCGGCGCCCGAAGGCACTATTCACGCCGAACTCTTTCTCGCGCGCGGAGTGCCCGTCGAGAAGCTGACAATTGCCGAGGGCGCGTTGAAGATTGTTGCAATTGAGGAGCTGGAGCAGGTTCGGCCACTTCTGTCGTTGCCGACGCGTTATGCCCTGGATACGTTTCTGCCGCGCATCATAGCGCCGGTCAGCCCGCTGTCTTCTGCGTGATCTGGTGTGGCCTTGCGCATCTGCGTTCGCGGTGGTGGACGCCAAGCCACCCGCGAACGCTATGATGCGGTTTCGCCGGAATGTTATCGGATTGCAGCTGAGGAGGACGTCTAAGGATTCTTGAGACACAGGCCAACGGTCGGCGTCGTGCCACACTTCGCCCCATCGGCTGCGCCGCCGGATGGACAGAACACCGACACCAGGGTTTCGCCTGCATCGCAACTGACCTGGCCGTCTGCCTGCACCGACCTCATTGAAGTGCCGGCCGGTCCGGGATCGCCTTTTGCACCGGGCGCTCCCTGCGGCCCCTGCGGCCCCTGAGGACCCTGTGGTCCCTGTGGACCCGGTTGCCCCTGCGGGCCGGGCACGCCTTGCAGGCCTTGCGCGCCCTGCGGCCCGGCCGGTCCTTGTGGCCCGGTTTCCCCCTTTGGTCCCGGATCCCTGCCGCATCCGGCAAGCAGCACTGCCGTCCCCACAGCGACGGCCATCAGAATACTTCTCATTGCGTGTTCTCCTCCCGATCGCCCCGCAAGCATTAAACGGTTGCACCTTTCGACTTGCAACCGAAAAGCCCCGCCGCTCATTTGCGGTAGCGGTCTTGGATTTCATCTAATGCGAAAGTCATAAGCGACGCGCTGCGGTGCAGCTTGAACTGGTGGTATTTCGCCCGCAAGATGATGCAAGAGATCAAGTCTCGTTCTCCAGGTCCTCGAAAAAACATAGGGAAGAAGCGCGTGGGACATATCCTGAAAGCGGCGGCCGCCGTGACGGCCATGATCGCAAGCAGCCCGGCGCTTGCCTGGGAGCCCTCCAAGCCTGTCGAGATCGTAGTCGCGGCCGGCGCCGGCGGCGCCTCCGACCAGATGGCGCGGATGATGCAGGCGGCGATCCAGAAGAACAATCTGATGAAGCAACCAATGGTTGTTTCGCTCAAGGGCGGGGCCTCCGGCGCCGAGGCGCTGATGTACATGAAGTCCAGCGAGGGCGATCCCAACAAGGTGCTGATCGCCTATTCGCTGATCTACATGCTGCCGCTGTCGGCCAAGATCCCCTTCAACTGGCGCGATCTCACGCCGGTGGCCGTCGTGGCTATGGACCAGTTCGTGCTGTGGGACAATGCCGACGGGCCGAAGACGGTGAAGGACTTCATCGCGGCGGCCAAGGCGGCGAGCTCGCCGTTCAAGATGGGCGGCACCGGCTCCAAGCGCGAGGACCACGTGCTCACCGTGTTCATGGAGCAGAAGACCGGCGCGAAGTTCTCCTACCTGCCGTACAAGTCCGGCGGCGAAGCGGCGACGCAATTGGTCGGCAAGCACACCGAATCCAACGTCAACAATCCCAGCGAAAATCTCGAAGTCTGGCGTGCCGGGCAGGTCCGTGCGCTTTGCGTGTTCGACAAGGAACGCATCTCCTACAAGACCAAGGTGACGGAAACCCAATCCTGGAACGATGTCCCGACCTGCAAGGAGGAGGGGCTCGACGTGCAGTATCTGATGCTGCGCGCGATGTTCCTGCCCGGCAAGGTGACACCGGAGCAGCAGGAGTTCTATGTCGACCTGTTCCAGAAGGTGACGCAGACGCCGGAGTACAAGGACTATATGGAGAAGCAGGCGCTCAAGCCGATCTTCCTCACCGGCAAGGACATGCTGAAGTTCCTCGAAGAGGATGACAAGCTCAACTCGCAGCTCATGAACGAAGCGGGATTCGTGGCGAAGTAAGGCATCGGCGATCGTCATTCCTCCGCGTGGCCGTAGCCGGCCATGCGGAGGCGAACCTTCTCGATCTCCTCCTTTGACAATAAAGGCGGCGTGCCGATCTGCAGGCAGCCGTGATATTGCCGGGCCAGCGTCTCGACCTCGACGGCGAGCCACATCGCTTTCGGCAGCGACGGCCCAACCGCAATCATGCCGTGATGCTCGAGCAGGCAGGCCAGCCGCCCCTCCAGCGCGCGCACGGCATGTTCCGAGAGCTCCTGGGTGCCGAAGGTCGCATACGGCGCGCAGCGGATCGTGTCGCCGCCTGCGACGGCGACCATATAATGAACCGGCGGAATATCCATGCCCATGATGGCCAGCATGGTGGAATAGGGTGGATGGGCGTGAACGATCGCGTTGATTTCCGGCCGGGCCTTGAGGATATCGCGGTGAAACCGCCACTCGCTCGATGGCCGCTGGCCCGGGTCGTAGTTGCCGTCGAGATGCATATAGACGATCTGCTCGGGCTTCATCGCCTCGTAGGGCGTGCTGGTCGGGGTGATCAGCATGCCGTCGCCATGGCGCAGACTGATATTGCCCGATGTGCCCTGATTGATGCCTGACGCATTCATGCGCAGGCAGGCATCGATGATCGACTGGCGTTTTTCCCGGTCCTTGGTAGCAGGCATGTCGAACCCTCTTGCAGCCTGCGGACAATGCTTGATTATTGCGCCGCAGTATAGTCGAACCTATCCTTGGAATAGCTGACTGGGAGTAGTCATGACCCGTAGCGTGCTTGGCGTCATCGGCGGATCTGGAATCTACGACCTGCCGGGGCTGGAGGACGTTCACGAAGAGACCATCGCAAGCCCCTGGGGCGAGCCGTCCGCGGCCCTGACGCGCGGCGTGATCGGCGGTCTGCCGATCGTGTTTCTGCCGCGGCACGGCAAGGGACACGTGCTGTCGCCCTCCGACATCAATTACCGCGCCAATATCGACGTGCTGAAGCGGGCGGGGGTCACTGACCTCGTTTCGCTCTCGGCTTGCGGTTCGTTCAAGGAGGAACTGCCGCCCGGCACCTTCGTGCTGGTGGATCAATTCGTCGACCGCACCTACCGCCGCGAGAGCTCGTTCTTCGGCAAGGGCTGTGTCGCCCATGTTTCGATGGCCCATCCGGTGTCGCCGCGGCTGCATGTGCATCTGGCCGCCGCCGCCGAGGCGGAAGGAATCCAGGCGGTGCGGGGCGGGACCTATGTCTGCATGGAAGGTCCGCAGTTCTCCAGCCTCGCCGAGAGCCTGGTGTACAAGGCGCAGGGGCATTCGGTGATCGGCATGACCAACATGCCCGAGGCCAAACTCGCGCGCGAGGCGGAGATCTGCTACGCCAGCGTGGCGATGGTCACCGACTTCGATTGCTGGCATCCTCATCATGATGCGGTCACCGTGCAGGATATCATTCGCGTGCTGAACTCAAACGCCGGCCGGGCCAAGGCGCTGGTTGCGCGACTTGCCCGGGATTTCCCGCGCGAGCATGAGCCGTGCCCCCTTGGATCGGACAAGGCGCTCGACACGGCGTTGATTACGGCAGTGGAAGCGCGCGATCCGGAATTGCTTGCCAGGCTCGACGCTGTTGCGGGCAGGGTGCTGAAGTCATGAAGGTCGATGGTCGCCATTTCCGCAGCATCTGGCTCGAACCCGACGGCTGGACGGTCGGGGCGATCGACCAGCGGCGGCTGCCGCATGAATTTGCGATCGTTCGCCTTGAGACCGCCGATGCAGCGGCGGATGCCATTCGCAGCATGCTAGTGCGCGGGGCACCTTTGATCGGCGCCACGGCCGCTTACGGCATGGCGTTGGCGGTGCGGGACGACCGTTCCGATGCCGGCATCGATCGCGCCTATGAATTTCTGATCGCGACGCGGCCGACCGCGATCAACCTGAAATGGGCGCTTGACGAGATGAAGCGCGTGCTCAAGCCAGCGGCGCCTTCCGAACGCGTGCAAATCGCTTATGCCCGCGCCGCTGAAATCGCCGAGGAGGATGTCGCGATCAACCAGGGGATCGGCCGGCATGGCCTGGCGCTGATCGAACAGATTGCGGCAAGCAAGAAGCCCGGCGAGCCGGTCAACGTCTTGACCCATTGTAACGCAGGCTGGCTCGCCACGGTCGATTGGGGCACCGCGACGGCCCCGATCTATCTCGCACATGATCGCGGCCTGAAAGTCCATGTCTGGGTCGACGAGACGAGGCCACGCAATCAGGGCGCTTCGCTGACCGCCTGGGAACTCGGTCACCACGGCGTGCCGCACACCGTGATCCCCGACAATACGGGCGGTCATCTGATGCAGCACCGCATGGTCGATCTCGCGATCGTCGGCACCGACCGCGTCGCCGCCAATGGCGACGTCTGCAACAAGATCGGGACCTACCTGAAGGCGCTTGCCGCCCACGACAACGGCGTGCCGTTCTATGTTGCACTGCCGTCGCCCACCATCGACTTTAGTATCGACGATGGCATCAAGCAGATTCCGATCGAGCAGCGCAGCGCCGACGAGGTGGCTGTCATGACCGGCCGCACCGCGGATGGCCGCGTCGAGACCGTGCGCATTGTTCCCGATGGCTCCGCCACGGCGAATTACGCCTTCGACGTCACGCCGGCGCGGCTGGTCACGGGATTGATCACCGAGCGCGGCCTGCTGCGGCCCGAGCGTGCCGCACTCGCGAGCGCATTCCCGGAGCGCAGCGCTGGTCATTGACGGCGGCGACGTCGGCACGTAATCCCGTTCGACAGCGCCGTATCGGGGTTCACCGTCGCCATGTCCAATACCGACATCGAAATTGTCGTCGAGGATCCGACCGCGCCGGAGGCCAATTCGCCAACGGTTACGAGCGTCCGGGTGGTCGACGTGGTCGTCTCGCTCGTGCTGCTCGCGCTCGCGATCACGCTCGGGTTCGACAACTGGCGCACGGGCGCCGGCTGGGAGACGACTGGTCCGCAACCCGGCTATTTCCCATTCTACCTTTCCGTCATCCTCGGCGGCGCTAGTCTCTACGGCTTGGTCGCCGCGTTCCTGTCGCGGACGGAGGCTACGGAAAGCTTCGTTACCCGGGCTCAGCTTCGCCGTGTGATGGCGGTGTTCGTGCCGACGCTGCTGTTTGTCCTCGTGACGCAATTCCTCGGGCTCTATGTCGCCAGTTTCCTGTTGATCTCCGGCTTCATGCGCCTGGTCGGCAAGATCGCGTGGTGGAAGTCGCTGCTCACCGCTTTCGTGTTCACCGCCGCGATGTTCGTGACCTTCGACGTCGCCTTCGATGTCATCATGCCGAAAGGCCCGCTCGAAGCGGCGTTCGGTCGCTAACGGACCTGAAATGACTTCTTCCGTCATTGCGAGGAGCAAAGCGACGAAGCAATCCATGTTCCCTCTGGGGCGCCATGGATTGCTTCGCTTCGCTCGCAATGACGAACTATTTGGGAACAAGTGATGGAAGCGATCAGCCTGTTGATGCACGGTTTTGCCGTGCTGCTGACCTGGAAGACGCTGCTGTTGATGATGACCGGGCTGGTGCTCGGCATCTTTGTCGGCGTGCTGCCCGGCCTCGGCGGCCCCAACGGGGTCGCGATCCTGCTGCCGCTGACCTTCACGATGGATCCGACCTCGGCGATCGTGATGCTGTCCTGCATCTACTGGGGCGCGCTGTTCGGCGGCGCCATCACCTCGATCCTGTTCAATATCCCCGGGGAAGCCTGGTCGGTCGCGACCACGTTCGACGGCTATCCGATGGCGCAACAGGGCAAGGCGGCCGAAGCGCTGACCGCGGCCTTCACCTCGTCGTTCATCGGCTCGCTGGTCGCGGTGATGCTGATCACCTTCCTGGCGCCGATGATCTCCTCCTTTGCGCTGAAGTTCGGACCGCCGGAATTCTTCGCGGTCTATCTGCTCACTTTTTGCTCGTTCGTCGGGCTCGGCCGCGAGGCCAAGCACAAGACGGTGATTTCGATGTCGCTCGGCCTTCTGCTCGCCGGCATCGGCATGGACACGGTCTCGGGCCAGCTCCGCATGACGTTTGGTTCTTCGGAGCTGCTGCGCGGCGTCAACTTCCTGGTTGCGGTGATCGGCCTGTTCGGCATCAGCGAGATCCTTTTGACCATGGAGGAGCGCCTGGCGCTGCGCGGCCACGCCGCCGGCATCTCGCTGCGCGTGGTGCTGTCGGTCTGGAAGGACCTGCCGAAATACTGGGTGACCTTGGTGCGCTCCTCCTTCATCGGCTGCTGGCTCGGCATCACCCCGGGCGGGGCGATCGCCGCCTCCTTCATGGGCTATAACCTCGCCAAGCGCTTTTCCAAGGACCACGACAGCTTTGGCAAGGGCCGCATCGAGGGCGTGTTCGCGCCGGAAACGGCGGCGCATGCGTCGGGCACCTCCGCGCTGCTGCCGATGCTGGCGCTCGGCATTCCCGGCTCCGGCACCGCCGCGATCCTGCTCGGCGGCCTGATGGTGTGGGGCCTCAATCCCGGGCCGCTGCTGTTCGTCGAGCACAAGGATTTCGTCTGGGGCCTGATCGCCTCGATGTATCTCGGCAACGTCGTCGGGCTCGTGCTGGTGCTGACCACGGTGCCGATCTTCGCCTCCATCCTGCGGGTGCCGTTCGCGGCGGTAGCGCCGATGATCGTGGTGTCCTGTGCGATCGGCGCCTATGCGATCCAGAATGCGATGTTCGACATCTGGCTGATGCTGGGCTTTGGCATCGTCGGCTATGTCTTCAAGAAGATCGGCATTCCGCTGGCGCCGTTCACGCTGGCGCTGGTGCTCGGCAACCGTGCCGAGGATGCGTTCCGTCTGTCGATGATCGGCGCCGGCGGCGATCTGAAGGTGTTCTGGTCGAACGGCCTGGTCGGTTCGATCACGACGCTGGCGATCGTGCTGCTGTTCTGGCCGGTGATCGACTGGGCGTTCAGCATCATTACGCGGATGTGGCAGCCGGCGAAGGCGTAGCGCTACCCTGTTGTTGCGGGCCGATGGGCTGCGCGGAGGTTGCGCGCTAGTCAGGTCCGGCGTGGGCCTCGACGAGGTTGATGCGTTCTCCGCCCGGCTTGCTGACGTAAAGTTGGCGTTCCAATACGGACTGCATGTTTTCGAACATTGCGTAGAGATCGCCGCAGTAGACCGATGGGTTGTCGTAACCATTTTTCTTTGAGAAACGATGCGGGAGGTAGCCTCCGCCGCAAGCGTTCATGAACTTGCACTGCCGGCATGTCTCGCAAAGATCGATTGAGGCATCACGGGCGGCTTTCCAGCGCGGCTCGTTCCTGACGTCATCGATCGAATGATCGAAGATGTTGAATTTTGTCTGCGTAAATCCGTCACCTGCGATCCGCAACACATCGTGGGCCTCAACGGTACCATCGGTCATGACCGTACACAGTTCGACGGGCTTGTGGCCTACGCCCTCGGTGGGCGAATTGTTGCCGAGCAGGGCAGTGATCATGTCGGAAATGATCCGGACATTGATTGTTGGCGCATTGCGATTGGCCGCCAGCCACAGGTCGAACAGACCATTGTAGAACGAGGCGATAGATGCCGGCTTCTCATCCACGGTCGCATCGGGAATCATGATGTCGTAGCTTGAAATCCCGCACCCAGCGAAGAAGTCGACGTATTCCTGTGGCGGGTAGGCGGGATTACAGACGGCCAGTGCCATCACGCCAACATCGCGCGATAGCAGCATGCGGGCGGCGCGTTCCACGGCGGCATGGGTGCCCGTGCCTTGAAACGTGTGGCGGTGAAGGTCGTGAACATGCGCCGGACCATCGAGGCTGATTGCAACCGAGATGTTGCGCATCTCGAAGCAGTCCAGCCACTCATCATCGATGAGCACGCCGTTTGTTGTGACCGCGATGGGTATTTCGCAGCCAGTTCGTGATGAGATGCCTTCACAGGCTTTGGCAAAACGGTGGAAATTTTCAACGCCCCAGAGCAGGGGCTCGCCGCCGTGCAGAACGATCGGAAAATCGACAAGAGAGTATTTGATCACGTGCTGCTCGATGCGCTGCAGTAATTGATCCAGCACGCGGCTGCTCATCAGCTTCGGCTTATCGTAGACGGTCGCGTCGCGAAACCAGTAGCAGTAGGAGCAGTCAATGTTGCATCGCGTCGCTACCTTTATCAGCAACTGGGTGATGGGTTGGTCTTGAAAGACGACCGCATCTGAGTAGTCAGCCGACATGTCGGCACCGAAATGGGCTGGATGAAGCAATTACCAATCTTCGACTGGTCTAATATCCTCGAACAAATGCGCCTCTGCGGAACGCACCCGCACCGGGAGCATATCCGCCCCTGCGAAAGGCGCCTGCGCGCGCCCCTTTGGCAAATGCGCCTCGCCTGAAGGCCACCTCGGTTGCAATAGGATCGCTACCCTGGCCACGCAGGTCACTCAGTAGCGCGTCGATGCCTTGATGGTCGCTTTGTATCGTTGCACCTGGCCCGTGCAGTTGCAGGAGGCTCGCCAAGACCTTCAGCGTCGTTATCGCCATGGTTATGCTCCACAATTCGCGATACAGCAAAGCAATCGAACGAAGGGCCGGTGTCCAACCGGCGGAGCAGCGCAATCACGTAATTAGTATGCGCTTATTGTAGCGAAAATGTGGGGGCTGGGGCAACCATTAGCAGCAAGTTCCGTCGTGCGCGCTTCAGCCCGGCAGAAGCCGTTTCGGCAGGCTGAAGGCGAAACGGTAAAGCGATAGACTGTCGATGGCGCCGTGATCCTCGGCTGGAAGCGTCTTGCGCAAGTGATGGAGCGCGTCGCGGACGGCTGCTTCGTCCAAACCCTCGACCAGCAATAGTCCGGCAAATGAACTGTCGTTGGCCCTCATGCCCTTCTCGCGGGTCTTGATTGAGGTTTGCGCGAGGTCGGTGAGCAGGAGACGCGCAGCAATGATGCGGTCGAGGCGAGCCAGTTCGGCGACAAGTTCGGCGGCGTCCCATGATGGTGCGGCATCGAGGCGCAAGGGCGCGACGATGCCACCCTGGCCTGTGCCCGCAGAAGCCGCAACGCGGCCGCCGCCGCGCGCGAAATTGCCGAGCCGGGGCATGATGCGCTGCGACCACGGCGTCGGCGCGTTCAGCCGCGCCAGATAGTCGGCGCCGCCGACGACGCGTTCATCCTCGAGTTCGTAAAGGATGAAGTAGCGGTTTGCCGAAGCGCCGAGCGCACGGAATATGCGGCAGGCCAGAAATCCGTTGATGCCGACACGCTCGGCGGCATGTTCGCGCGTGATCCAGTGCGCCCAGTCGGTTTCATCCTGCGGGGCGAGGTCGCTCCAGATCGCGAGGTAGCCGGCTCCCTGCATGTCAGCCTCCATCCCTTCATTTCGGGCCGACGCGCACCGCCGGCGGCAGCGCGGTGGGCAACTGGCCGGCGGCCTGCAGCGCCGCCTGCATGGCGACGATGTAGCCATAGGGGCCGAGGCCGGCGATGACGCCCTTCACCGCGGCCGAAAGCTTGGAGTGGCGGTGCAACTCGTCGCGGGCGTGGATGTTGGAGATGTGCACTTCGTAGATCGGGCCTTCAAAAATCTTCATGGCGTCGAACATCGCAATCGAGGTGAAAGAGTAGGCGGCGGGGTTGATGATGAGCGCGTCCGCCGAGGTGCGCGCCGACTGGATCAGGTCGACCAGCACGCCTTCATGGTTAGATTGGTGGAAGGCCAGCTCCGCGCCGGCAAACGCGGCAAATTCTTCGCAGGACGCCTTGATGGCATCGAGCGTGGTCGAGCCGTAGATGTGCGGCTCGCGGATGCCGAGCATGTTCAGGTTTGGGCCGTTGAGGATCATGATGCGCATGGAATGCCTTTCACGGGATGATGACAGGGCAGTGTAGCCGATCACGGCAACATGTCAGCCGTTGAACCATTTGGTCGGCACGGTGACGAGCGACGGATCGGGTCGATGCCGGCCTGCTGAAGCGCGACGCCAAGCCGCGGCCGAAGCGATCCGCGCCCGTGTGAGCAATTGCGTCGAGCACGCGCTCGCGACGACGGTGCTGAAATAGTCGGCACGACGGATCCGTGCCAAGCGCGGACCGGCGGCAAACTTTCTGCCGACACCTGCGGCGCTGGACGACGGATCACAATTTCGGCAGTGCGCCTTGCACGTCGCTTCGAAAAAGAACATGCAACGCTTTGCAGAACCTGAGGTCTTCGATCCTGGGATGCTGTCGTGCGCCGAAAACCGAGTAAGCCTTGCTGACGCGTGTCTCGCTTGCGAGCCAATTGGATTGGCGTCACGATACAAGTCTAGGTGGAATGCATTTCGATACTGAAATTCAATTTTCAAAATGGAGTTTCGTCATGGCCATGCAACGTTATCGCGCCCAGAAGGGCGCTGAGATTTCACACGCCGTCGCTGCTCCCCCCGGCTATACAATCGAGGTGGTCTTCCTCGGTGGATTGACGAACAATCAGATGGCGGCTTTCAAGCTCGCGGCAAAGCGGTGGACCAACGCGATTGTCGGCGATTTGCCCGATGTCATCATCGACGGCCAAAGGATCAACAACCTTCGCATTACCGCGCAGGGAAGCGACATTGATGGGCCGGGGCAAATTCTCGGCCAGGCGGGGCCCACGTTCCTGCGTCCAGGAAATGCTGGGGCCGCCGCGTTTCTGCCCGCGACAGGCGAAATGCAATTCGACAGTGCCGACCTCGCCAATATGGAAGCCGATGGCACCTTGAACGATGTCATCACCCATGAGATGGGGCATGTGATCGGCATAGGAACGGTCTGGACCAAAAAGCATTTGTTGAAGGGCGCCGCCACCAGCAATCCGACGTTCCAGGGCGCCAATGCGATGCGTGAGTACGGCACTCTGCGCGGCTCGAGCCCGTCGCCTGTTCCGGTGGAAAATACCGGTGGGTCAGGCACCAGGAACTCGCACTGGCGCGACGCGGTTTTCAGGGCCGAATTGATGACCGGCTTCGTCAACGTGGGAGGCAACCCCATGAGCCGGGTGACGATCGCCAGTTTGCAGGATATGGGATATCAAGTGAACATGGCGGCTGCCCAGCCTTACGAGTTGCCTAACCATCTGCTCATGGCCGAAGATGGCGTACTTGCCGAACACGCGGCCATGGACAGAGGCATCGTGCTTCCACGGATTCCCATGACGTTGCCCGAGGACAGCCTTGGACACTAGAGCATGATCCGGAAAAGTGTGAAGCGGTTTTCCGAAAAGATCATGCTCAAACAAAGACCCAAAGCGCGATGACGACTCATCCAAACCTCATCGCGCTTTAGATGCTCGAGCGCGGGAGTGGTCGGCAAATGGACGGGATGAAGCGACCTAAGGCGGTTGTGCTTCCGGACTCGGCGTTGATTCCATCGAGCTGTCAGCTATCTCCCGCGCCCAATCAGTTCACGCACGAGCTTATGCGATCGCAGCCATTCTATGCCTCGCAAGGCGCTTCCGGCGGCCCGCCGGCGGGGCAATTCGATGCGGGCGCCAAGGTCGTGCTGCTCTATTGCGACGGAACGGATTTTTGTCGCGTGCTCGACGGAGCCGGACGCTACGTCGAAACACGCCTTGACGGCTTGCGCAAACTGCAAATGCGTTAACGACGCGACAACGTCAGGTGCGGTAAAGCAGGGGCTGCTTACACCACCTTGCGCTGGCGTAGCTCCGCGATCTCGTCTTTGCCGAACCCGAACTCGGCCAGAACCTCCTCGGTCTGCTCGCCGAACTCGGGCGGCCGCGCGGCCATCCTGCTCGGCGTGCGTGACAGCGTCACCGGCTGTCCGACGAGCTGGATGTGGCGGTTCTCGTCGTTCGGCACGTGCTGGGCAATGGCGAGGTGCCTGACCTGGGCGTCCTCGAACATCTGGTCGATGGAGTAGATCGGGCCGCAGGGCACGCCGGCCGCGTTCAGCTCCTTGACCCAGGTTTCCGTCGATTTCTTCTCGGTGAGTCTGTTGATCACCGCGTTGAGCGCGTCGCGGTTCTTCGATCGGGCGGGCGCGGTGGCGTAGTCGGGGTTGGTGACGAGCTCAGGTGCGCCGATCGCCTGCGCGCAGCGTTCCCAGATCCGGCCGCCCGTGGTGGCGATGTTGATATAGCCGTCGGAGGTCTTGAACACGCCTGTTGGAATCGAGGTCGGATGGTTGTTGCCGGCCTGCTTGGCGACGTCCTTTTCCATCAGCCAGCGCGCGGCCTGGAAATCCAGCATGAAGATCTGGGCCTGCAGCAGCGAGGTCTGCACCCACTGGCCCTCGCCGGAGACGTCGCGCTCCAGCAGCGCGGTGAGGATGCCGAGGGCGCAGAACAGCCCGGCGGTGAGGTCGGCGACGGGAATGCCGACCCGCATCGGACCCTCGCCGGGCGCTCCGGTGATCGACATCAGCCCGCCCATGCCTTGAGCGATCTGATCGAAGCCCGGCCGCTTGTGATAGGGGCCGTCCTGGCCGAAGCCGGAGATGCTGCCATAGACGATGCGCGGGTTGATCTGGCGCAGGCTGTCATAATCGATGCCGAGCTTGGCCTTCACGTCGGGGCGAAAATTTTCGACCACGACGTCGGCCTGCTCGGCCAGCCGCTTGAACACCGCCAGGCCCTTCGGGTCCTTCAGGTTCAGCGTCATGGCCCGCTTGTTGCGGTGCAAATTCTGGAAGTCCGAACCCTGGCGCGGGCCGCCCGGCTGCTCGCCGCCGCCATCCTCGAGCAGCGCGTCGATCTTGATGACGTTGGCCCCCCAGTCCGCCAGCTGCCGGACGCAGGTGGGGCCGGAGCGAACACGGGTGAGATCGAGCACGGTGAAGCGGGAAAGGGCCTGCGAAGCGCGCGGGAAGGGCATCAAAAAGTCTCCAGCCGGCAATTGGTCGGGGTCAAACTATCGGCGAAATGCATGAGCTTGTCATGCCATCATCGCGGATGGTGTCCGTGCCGGGATGCATGGCATGTTGCGGCTAGCGCGATAGCGACCGCAAATCGGCTCGCGCTTTCGCCGCGAGAGGGTCATCGGGGTGCCTGGCGATGAAGAGCTCCAGCGCCTGAACCGTGTTCTGTCGCCGCGCAAGTTGATATTCTTCTTCCACCGCCAGCCTGGGATCGCGTGCGGGCGGCATGGTATCGGCGGGTGCCGTGTCAGGCTTTGCATCCGATGCGATGGCTTTGGCCATGGACAAATGACCCTTCTGAAGCAACCGATCCGGCTCCGGCAGGACGACTGCCACGATCGGTAAAGAGATCGTAAACGCTAAAGAAATCGTAAACGCTTTTGGCGTAGCGTTCATGCGGAACACGGGCATCGTTGAACCCACGCTGTTCTCTGGCAGTTCCGGTCACCGGAACTCCGCCCAAAACAATTTTAGCATAGCATTGTAACTTGATCGAAACCTGAATTGCCTGGAAATGAAGCGTCAGACGAATCAGGTAACGAGGATCCCCCGGAGATAGACTTGGCCACGGCTGTAGGGGTTACCCAAACCAACAACGCGGAAATTGATGGTCTGCTGGGCGGCACGAAATGGTCCGGCACGATCTCCTATAGTTTTCCAGATTCCCCGAGCGATTACCCGGCCAACTATTACGGCAACGGCGAGCCGACGACCTCAGGTTTTGCGTCGGCACCGGCTGCGATGCAGCAAGCCATCATTTACGCGATTTCGCTGATCGCCGGCTACACCAATGCCAGCTTTCAGTTCGCAGGAACGAACGGCGCGGATATCGCGATCGCCCAGTCGCCAGCCGCCAATCCGACTTCCTACGCCTATTACCCCGCTAATGTGCCGGCTGGTGGCGATGTCTGGTTCGGGACCCAATACAACTACTCCCTTGCCGCGCTAGGAAATTACTATTTCGGCACGGCACTGCATGAGCTCGGCCACGCGCTGGGCCTCAAGCACAGCCAGGAAACCGGTGGCGTCGCCAATGTTGCGGTGCCGGCCGCGCACGACAATTCCGAATATACCGTCATGAGCTATCGCAGCTATGCCGGCGCGCCGCTCACCGGATATACGGCCGAATCCTACGGTTTCTCGCAAACCTACATGGCCAACGATATCCTGGCCCTGCAGACGCTTTACGGCGCGAACTACGCGACCCATAGCGAGAACACCGTCTACTCCTGGAGCCCGACGACCGGGCAAATGTTCATCAATGGCGTTGCCCAACTCGCGCCGGGCAATGGTGCCGGCGGCTCGGCGAACCGCGTATTCGAAACGATCTGGGACGGTAACGGCGTCGATACCTATGACCTGTCGAACTACACGACGGCCGTAACGATCAATCTCAATCCCGGTGCATCCTCGATCACCTCGAGCACGCAGCTCGCCTATCTCGGAAACGGCCACTATGCGGCCGGGAATATCTACAACGCCTATTTGTTCAATGGCGATGTGCGATCCTATATCGAAAATGCCATCGGTGGTTCGGGAAATGACACCATCATTGGCAACGCGATCGCCAATACGCTGAATGGCGGTGGCGGCAGCGATACGCTGAACGGCGGCGACGGAAACGACAGGCTGATCGGCGGCCCGGGCATCGACAACCTGACCGGCGGCTCGGGCGCCGACACGTTCGTCTTTGCCTCGGGCGAGACTTCGGCCGCAAGCGGCCAGCATGACCGCATCACGGATTTCGTGTCAGGCCTGGACCATATCGATCTCAGAGGCATCGACGCGATCAGCGGGACGGGAGCCTATGACCTGTTCAACTTCATCGGCGCTTCAGCCTTCAATGGCTCCGCCGGACAGCTCAACTACTTCTATAACAGCGCGCTCGGCGTCACGACGCTTCAGGGCGACACCAATGGCGACGGGATCGCAGATTTTGCGATCGACATTACGGGCAATTTAACTATCAGTCGGTCCGACCTTATCGGTATCGCTAATATCCCTGTGATTGTTGAAGGGTTCGGCGCGACTAATCTGATCCAGTTCGGCAGCAACTACTATTTCGACGCCACTGGCACCTCTACACTTGGTTCCGGACCCCAGTTCAAGTACAACGGCGCGCCGGTATATGTCGGTGAGTTTGGCTCCTGGGCGCCGATCGGCGTGGAGCAAACGGCCAGTGGATACCTGGTGGCCTGGAAGGTCACGGGGGCCGATCTTTACAATATCTGGAACATCGACAGCAGCGGCAATTTCGTATCGAACTATCTCGGCAACCTCACGGGCGTGAGCCCAGCCCTTCAATCTTTCGAGCCGAGCTTCCATCAGGACCTCAACGGCAATGGCGTAATCGACGTATCCTCCACCACCATTGAATCGGCTGGATCAACGAGCCTGGTGCAGGCGGGCGGCAACTATTTCTTTAATCCAGTTGGGGGTGGGTCAGGACCCCAGTTCAAGTACAACGGCGCGCCAGTATATGTCGGTGAGTTTGGTTCCTGGGCGCCGATCGGCGTGGAGCAAACGGCCAACGGATACTTGTTGGCCTGGAAGGTCACGGGGGCCGATCTATACAATATCTGGAACATCGACAGCAGCGGCAATTTCGTGTCGAACAATTTCGGCAATCTCACGGGCGCGAGCCCAGCCCTTCAATCGGGCGAGCCGAGCTTCCATCAGGACCTCAACGGCGATGGCGTCATCGGTGTAGTTCCCAGCACCATTGAATCGGTTGGATTAACGAGCCTGGTGCAGGCTGGCGGCAGCTATTTCTTTAATCCGGTTGGAGGTGGTTCCGGACCCCAGTTCAAGTACAACGGCGCGCCGGTATATGTCGGTGAGTTTGGCTCCTGGGCGCCGATCGGCGTGGAGCAAACGGCCAGTGGATACCTGGTGGCCTGGAAGGTCACGGGGGCCGATCTTTACAATATCTGGAACATCGACAGCAGCGGCAATTTCGTATCGAACTATCTCGGCAACCTTACGGGCGCGAGCCCAGCCCTTCAATCTTTCGAGCTGAGCTTCCATCAGGACCTCAACGGCAATGGCATAATCGACGTATCCTCCACCACCATTGAATCGGCTGGATCAACGAGCCTGGTGCAGGCGGGCGGCAACTATTTCTTTAATCCAGTCGGGGGTGGGTCAGGACCCCAGTTCAAGTACAACGGCGCGCCAGTATATGTCGGTGAGTTTGGTTCCTGGGCGCCGATCGGCGTGGAGCAAACGGCCAACGGATACTTGGTGGCCTGGAAGGTCACGGGGGCCGATCTATATAATATCTGGAACATCGACAGCAGCGGCAATTTCGTGTCGAACAATTTCGGCAATCTCACGGGCGCGAGCCCAGCCCTTCAATCGGGCGAGCCGAGCTTCCATCAGGACCTCAACGGCGATGGCGTCATCGGTGTAGTTCCCAGCACCATTGAATCGGTTGGATTAACGAGCCTGGTGCAGGCTGGCGGCAGCTATTTCTTTAATCCGGTTGGAGGTGGTTCCGGACCCCAGTTCAAGTACAACGGCGCGCCGGTATATGTCGGTGAGTTTGGCTCCTGGGCGCCGATGGGCGTGGAGCAAACGGCCAGTGGATACCTGGTGGCCTGGAAGGTCACGGGGGCCGATCTTTACAATATCTGGAACATCGACAGCAGCGGCAATTTCGTATCGAACTATCTCGGCAACCTCACGGGCGTGAGCCCAGCCCTTCAATCTTTCGAGCCGAGCTTCCATCAGGACCTCAACGGCAATGGCGTAATCGACGTATCCTCCACCACCATTGAATCGGCTGGATCAACGAGCCTGGTGCAGGCGGGCGGCAACTATTTCTTTAATCCAGTTGGGGGTGGGTCAGGACCCCAGTTCAAGTACAACGGCGCGCCAGTATATGTCGGTGAGTTTGGTTCCTGGGCGCCGATCGGCGTGGAGCAAACGGCCAACGGATACTTGTTGGCCTGGAAGGTCACGGGGGCCGATCTATACAATATCTGGAACATCGACAGCAGCGGCAATTTCGTGTCGAACAATTTCGGCAATCTCACGGGCGCGAGCCCAGCCCTTCAATCGGGCGAGCCGAGCTTCCATCAGGACCTCAACGGCGATGGCGTCATCGGGCAAGTCGCAAACCAACCGTTGGCATCGGCTGTCAATTCACAAGACACGACAAATGCCATGTTGACGGATGCGTTTTGGTTGAAGCAGGAGCCGGTACCCCTAGGGACCGTTGTCACCAATTCTATTGACGTTGGCACGCACACTGAGATTGGCAACCAGCTTGCTGTTCTCCCGATGGAATTGCTGAACGCGCTCCAGGATCACGCCTCTGAACAATCCTCCATAATAAACCCTTACTGGGCTCACTTGGAGACGAGCTACGTCTTCAATTACTAGCTAAATCGGAAAAGCTTGAGATCCGGTTGATAGCCGCGCGAACGGGCCTATCGACAAGCGAGAAACCGCGCGTCCTCTGAGCGCAGGGGTGCGGTCTGGCTGCGAGGTTGACGTTCATCTTATGAACAGGCTAGAGATGCGGATGAGCACCGGATCGAGTTCGGCGCGACTTGAGGGCGCTTTATCGTGGAAGCCGCTATTAATCAACCTAGATGGGCAGTGAACTCGTGTGCGGCATATTCGGCCTTCTTACAAAGAACGGGCCTGTTGATGCTGATCAAGTCGATCGATTGACGGATCTGGTCGCCCACCGTGGGCCGGATGGGCGCGGAGTGAGAGTCAATGGGAACGTCGGGTTGGGGCATCGGCGGCTGGCGATCATCGACCTGACCGATGACGGCGCACAGCCAATGTGCGATAGGCACCTCCCGATCTGGATCACATATAACGGCGAAATCTACAACTATCTCGAGCTCCGCGCAGAGCTTGAGGCACTTGGACATGTTTTTCATACAGCTTCTGATACCGAGGTGTTGTTGGCGGCCTACGTCCGTTGGGGCGAGAAGTGCCTCGATCGCTTTAACGGCATGTGGTCGTTTGCGATTCATGACGAACGCGACAACACGCTATTCTGTGCTCGCGACCGCTTTGGGGTAAAGCCATTCTACTACGTCAATACGGCAACTCAGTTCGCCTTCGGCTCGGAAATTCGCCAGCTTCTTCCCTTGATCGGACGCCCTTTTGCGGATGACGACCTGATCAGGGATTTTCTTGTCTGTGGTCTGACCGACCACACCAATCGGACTTTCTTCAGAAGCGTCGAAAAACTGCCGCCCGGACATCGGATGCGTGTCGATGTTTCGACAGGTCGGGTCGAGGTGCAGCGCTACTACTCCCTCGCTCCTCGTTCGTCCACGGCTGATGAGGCGGATACGGCGCGATTGCTGCGAGACCTCCTTGACGACGCTACCAGGTTACGGCTCCGGTCCGACGTTCGTGTCGGAACCTGTCTGTCGGGCGGACTGGACAGTTCGAGCATTGCGACGCTTGCAGCGAGGCATTACGCGCTAGGCTCAAACGAGCGCTTCTTTGCCATAACTGCCGTAAGTGAGCAGGCGAGCAACAATGAGGAGGTGTACGCGGCTGAGGTGGCAGCAAGATCAGAATTGAACTGGCTGCGCACCAAGCCGTCCTATCAAGACTTTGCATCGACCACGGAAACATTATTGGAAGTCCAGGAAGAGCCGTTCGCGGGTCCCTCGATCATGATGCAGTATGAGGTGATGAAGACCGCGCGGTCACATGGCGTGATCGTGCTGCTTGACGGTCAGGGGGGCGATGAAACGCTGCTGGGGTACCATCGCTACTATGCAGCCTGGCTGCTCGACCATTTTCGGCGCGCGAGCGTGCGCGGATTTCTTTCTGCCTTCAGCGATGCGGTGAGGGCAGGGATTTCGCCGCGGCGATTGCTGATGTATTTTTTTGGAGCAGGCTCGTCGACGCTGCGCGAGGCCTTCTACCGCTGGCGGTACACGTTCCTACGGAATCCGGATTTGCCGGAATCGCTTCGTCGATTTGCAAGAAAGACGAGGGATGCGCAGCAGATGCAGATCTTGGAAATTACCGAAACCAATTTGCCGATGCTGTTGCGTTTCGAGGACAAGAACTCGATGCGATTTGGCATCGAAACGCGATTGCCATTTCTGGACTACCGCTTTGTCGAATTTGCCTTGAGTCTGCCAACGCGCATAAAGTTAAACAAGGGCTGGGCCAAGTGGCCGCTCCGTGCAGCCATGCAGGATCTGCTGCCGGGCAGCATCAGTTGGCGGAGGGACAAGATCGGATTCGCTGCGCCGGACCAACTCTGGCTCAATCAGCATTCGCCCGCGATGTATGAAAAGGTGAGCAACAGCGCGCTGCTTGCCCGCTACGTCGACCTGGCTGCAGTCAGGAAGAAATTCTATCGGCTCGATCTCGGAATGCGTTGGCGGCTGTATTGTGTGGCGCTTTGGGGCGAGCGCTTCGGGATCGAAGCCCCATGAAGATCTGCATGCTGTCGAGTGTCCACTCAGCCAATGACATTCGAATTTTCGAAAAGGAGGCGCGGAGTCTTTCGGAATCCGGTCACGCCGTGACCGTGGTGGCGCGGCCGCCATGCCCCGGCGAGCGGGGCCGCATCGATTTCAAACCGATTGAGCTGCCGGCAGTCGCGCGTTGGAAGCGGCCGTGGGTCATGGGGGTGGCAGCGACGACGCTTGCGCGCGCGACCGAGGCTGACGTCGTGCAAATTCACGACCCCGAATTGATACCTTTCGCGCTGTGGCTCAAGAGAGGAGGCTGCAAGGTGATCTACGACGTCCATGAGGACGTGCCTGCGGACATTTACTCGAAGAAATGGATTCCCCGGTGGATGCAGCCGATTGTGGCGGCCGGCATGGAATTGGTGGAGCGGAGTACCGCGCGCCGTTTTGACGCAATCGTCGCTGCGACGCCAGCCATTGCGAAGCGCTTTCGTGATTTCGGTGCGGCGGTGACTTTAGTCCGAAACAGTGTGCGGCTTGAGGAATTCATCGAGCCGACCAGTTCGACTTCACGAAAGAGGCAGGCGGTCTATATCGGGCACGCGAGTTTCAACCGGGGGCTCGTCGAAATGGTTGAAGCATGCCAGGCCGCCCGACTGCCGCTCGTTCTTGCCGGAAGTATCGGCGCGACGGAATCCGAATGGCTAACACGATCATCTGCTGAGTTCGTCCACCGCGGAAAACTGGGCCGAACCGAAATCGCGGCGTTGCTCAATGAAAGCCTGATCGGGCTCTGCTTGTTTCAGCCTGAGCCGAATCACCTTTACGCAATGCCAACCAAGATCTTCGAGTATATGGCTGCGGGAGTGCCGGTCATTACCAGTGACTTGCCGAGATCGAAGGAGATAGTCGAAGCGGCCGGCTGTGGATTTTCAGTGTCTCTCGAGGACAAGAGGCGACTGGCGGAACGGCTGTCTTCGCTGGCAGACGCACCCAAACGGGCAATCGAGTTGGGGCTGGCGGGCCGAGCGGCCGTCGCCAAGGAGTACAATTGGCAACACGATGCGGCGGAGCTTAACAAGCTCTACCAGGAACTCTCTCCGCTCGGGGCGGTGGCATGAACATCTGGCTGTTGCACCCGTTCGCCGGGGGGCCGGGTTTGGGGCGTCACTGGCGGCCCTTCTGGCTTGCACACGCCTGGGAAAGCATGGGGCACCGAGTGCTGGTGGTCAGCGCCGGCTTTCACCATCTGCACAGGGATCCGCGGCCTCCGGGTCCGCAGCGGATCAACGAGGTCGATTTCTGGTTTCTTGATACGCCTCGCTACGGCAACGGCAGTCTAGGCAGGCTCCGGAACAACCTGAGCTTCGGGCGGCTTTTTCGCTCGGCTTCGGTTGAAATCGCCAAGAAGTTTGGTGCGCCGGATCTCATAATCGCTTCTAGCCCGCACCTGTTCTTCATCTCCGCGGCGCATCAGACTGCGCGACGATTCGATGCCAAATTCTGGGTTGAGATCCGCGATCTCTGGCCGGAGAGCATCGTAGCACTCGGGATGACCCCGGCATGGCATCCACTGGTGAAGGTGCTCGGCTGGAAGGAGCGGTCGGCCTATCGTGCGGCGGACCGGGTTGTCTGCCTGTTGGCCGGCGCGGAGGCCCATATGCGGGCGCGCGGCTTGCCGGCCGGCAAGTTCACATGGATTCCCAACGGAGTGTCCGACGGCGAAATCCAGAGCGCTCTGCAGATCGAAAGCCTCAGTCATCCGCTTATTGATCGTATCAATCTGATAAGGCTGCAAGGCAGGCGAGTTATCCTATACGCCGGCGGCATGGGTCCTCCCAATGCGATAGAAGTCATTCTGGACGCCGCGGCTGCGCTGAGTAGCACCAATCCCGACATCTATTTCGTCCTGATCGGCTCAGGCATCTCACGCGCCGAGCTGGAGCAGCGAGCAGCAGCGCTTGCGAACGTGGAATTCCTGGATGAGGTCGATCGATCGATCGTGCACGGCATGCTCAATGCATCCGATTGCGCAGTCGTATCCTTCCACAAGAATGCGCTCTATCACCATGGCATCAGCCCCAACAAACTGTTCGATTATTGTCTCTTCGCACGGCGCAGCGTCATTGCCTGCGAGGACAAGGCGCTTGCCGGCCTCGAGGATCTCGTAACCTCACGATGCGAGCCCAATGATCCCGCAGCGCTTGCCGGCGCCCTTGTGGCGGCGCTGGGCAGTCCGGAGCGGCCGCCGGGGGATCGGATCGCCATCGCAGAACGGTATAGCTATTCGAGCCTCGCGGCGCGTTATCTGGCCTCGGTGGACGATCGCTCTGTAGTGTGACAGTCGCGCAACACTAGGTCCGAAAAATTCTTTCTAGATCAATGGGCTGCGATGTTCATGAAGTGAACGTTTCTGCTTGACGTTCATTGTGTGAACGCGTTAGAAGCCCGTCCCAGCAGGGATGGGCGAAATGGCAGCCACTCTACCGACGGATGAAAAAGATAGCGACCGGCTTGTGCTCGGTCTGCTCACTTCCGTTGAGGCGGATGGCGCCCGATCGCAGCGGCGGATCGCCGCCGAGCTCGGCGTCGCGCTCGGTCTGGTTAATGCTTACCTCAAGCGCGCTATCAAGAAGGGCTTCGTTAAGGTTGGGCAGGCGCCGGCTAGGCGATATGCCTATTATCTGACGCCCCGGGGCTTCTCCGAGAAATCGCGACTGACCGTTCAGTTCCTGTCGTCCTCATTCTCGCTGTTTCGCAAGGCGAAGGAGGAGTACGCAGGGATCCTTGAGCGTGCAGAGGCGCTCGGCTTCAGGCGGATCGTACTCGCCGGACAATCGGACCTTTGTGAAATCGCGATCCTGAGTGCGGTCGACGGGCCGGTTTCGATAGTCGCAATCGTCGACCCCGACGCGACGGCGACCCGCTTCATCGGGATCAATGTCGTCTCCTCCTATGCGCTGGTCGACGAGCCGTTCGATGCGATCGTCGTTACCCACCTGACGGCGGCGCGGAAGGTGTTCGACGATGCGGTCATCAATTTCGGACCAGAGCGAGTGCTCGCGCCGGATCTGCTGGGCTTGCGTCCTCGGCTGCAGCAGGGAGTCGCATGATGGCAATGGAGCTAGGTTTGCGCTGGTACGTCGTCCAGACACAGGTCAATGCGGAAGCGAAAGCGGCGGCCAACCTCGGACGGCAGGGATTCTCCGTCTACCTTCCCCAGTATCTGAAGCGTCGTAGCCATGCCCGGAAGGTGGAGACGGTGGCGCGTCCGTTGTTTCCACGCTATCTCTTTGTCGCGATCGATCTCGCGGCTCAGCGATGGCGGTCCATTCAGTCGACTCTCGGTGTTTCGCATCTCGTATGTGTCGGAGACCAGCCGGCTCAGGTCGCCGACGGCATCGTCGATGCCTTGAAGGCGCGCGAAGACGAAGTAGGCTTCATCAGGCTTACCCGTCGACTCGCCTTCTCTCCGGGGGACAAGGTGCGGATCGTCGAGGGCGCGTTCGTTGACAATCTGGCGCTCGTGGAAGATGTAAGCGATCGCGACCGGGTTGCAGTGCTTCTAAATTTGTTGGGTCGCAAGGTGCGCGTGTTTGTCGGGGCAAACCTGATCGCCGCAGCGTGAGTTTGTCTGCCGGCAGGCAGGCGGCATGAATGTAGAGCTCTTGGGTGTGACGATCGATTCACCCCGAGTGCGGTAGCTTGCCTGAAGCAAGCGCGAACGTCGAAAAGGGATGGCATGACGACCTACGCGTTGATCGGCGCTGCCGGCTACATCGCGCCGCGCCATATGCGGGCCATGGCCGATACTGGCGGCAGGCTGGCGGTGGCCTATGACCCCAATGATTCCGTGGGCATCATGGACAGCCATTTTCCTGATGCGGAATTCTTCACCGAGTTTGAGCTGTTCGAGCGCCATGTCGACGAACTGCGGCGAGGCGGGAGGAAGGTCGACTACATGACCATCTGCTCGCCGAACTATCTTCACGATGCGCATTGCCGGTTTGCGCTTCGCTCGGGCGTCGATGCGATCTGCGAAAAGCCGCTGGTGCTCAATCCCGGCGACATCGATGATCTGGCGGCGATCGAGCGCGACACCGGCCAGCGCATCTCCACCATTTTGCAATTGCGTCTGCACCCCGCAATCATCGCACTGCGGGATCGCTTCGCCAGCGCGCGCAAGCGTCACAAGGTCGAGCTCACCTACATTACGTCGCGGGGGCGTTGGTATCACGCCTCCTGGAAGGGGGCGGAACCGAAGTCAGGCGGCGTGGCCACCAACATCGGTGTGCACTTCTTCGATATGCTGAGCTTCGTGTTCGGACCAGCCAGCCGCAGCGAGGCGCATCTGCGCGAGGCGGAGAGGGCGGCGGGCTCGCTAGAGTGCGAGCGCGCGGATGTAAGCTGGTTCCTCTCACTCGACCGCAACGATCTGCCGGACAGCGTTAAGGGCAAGAAGACGACATATCGCTCCATTACCGTCGATGGCGAGGAAGTAGAATTCTCCGAGGGGTTCACGGATTTGCACACAAGGAGCTACGAAGAGATCGTCGCGGGCCGCGGTTTCGGTCTGGACGAAGTTCGCCCGTCGATCGATATCGTTTCCACGTTCCGCACGGCGCCGATCATCAGAAGCAATGGCGTTCACGCCTTTACCCTGAAGGCGATGCATAGATGAGTGAGATGCGTGAGGATACGCGTTTTCCGGGCGTACTGATACATCAGTCGAGCTACGTTGACGACGGTGCCGTGGTTGGGCGCGGCACCAAGATCTGGCACTTCTGCCACATTCTGCCACGCACGGTTATTGGCGAGAACTGCTCGATCGGCCAGAACGTGATGATCGGTCCTAATGTGAAAATCGGGAACGGCTGCAAGATCCAGAACAATGTCTCCATTTATGACGGCGTCGAGCTCGCCGATGACGTGTTTTGCGGTCCGAGTTGCGTCTTCACCAACGTGAACAATCCGCGCGCCGACGTTCCGCGCAAGGAAGAATTTCGCAAGACGCCGATTGGCCGGGGCTCAAGCATCGGCGCAAACGCGACGATCGTCTGCGGACATTCGCTCGGGGAATATTGTTTCATTGGTGCCGGCGCGGTTATCACGAAGGATGTCGCGGCATTTGCGTTGATGGCGGGAAATCCCGCACGCAGGATCGGCTGGATGAGCCGGGCCGGTGAGCGGCTTGGGACGGACCTCGTATGCAAGCGCTCCGGCGAACGATATCGCGAAACGGCTTGGGGTCATTTGTCGCTGGACGAATGATTGACTGCGCTCTGCCGGGGCCCAACTGTCTAGCTTAGACTACATCGGCCGGGATGGCTTGCATTTGCTTCGGCAGGGTAGCGACGATCAAGGGCTACAAACACAAGTACGTAAGGCAGCATGAATGTCCTGGTTGAAGCTATATGGCCCCCGACTCTTCAATGCCGTGAAGCACGATATCCAGCAAAGATATGCGGGATCCGTCCTCGGCAGTTTTTGGGCGATCCTGTACCCGCTCTTCATGGTATCTTTTTATGCTACGGTCTATGTCGTCATTTTCCGGATCAGGGTACCCAGCCTTTCGCCGGAGGTTTATACCGTCCTGGTGATGAGCGGCTTGTCGGCCGTTCTTATGTTCTCCGAGAGTATATCGGCCGGACTTGGTGCGATCGTTAACCAACGCTCCCTTTTGTTGAATACGGTCTTTCCTGCAGAGCTACTTCCGCCCAGGTCCGTTCTGGCGAGTCAGGTGCCATCGTTGGTGGCGCTTATGTTTGCCAGCATAGCCGCTGTTTTCCTCCGTTCCGCGTCGCCAGTAGCAATCTTGGTCGTGCCCATGACCTGGATACTTCTCATCATGTTCTTGATAGGATTGGTTTGGATATTCTCACTGATAGCCCTTGTTCTCCGTGACATTCAGCAGGGCGTCAATATCATCAACATGTCCATGATGGTTCTGAGCCCGATGGCGTATACGCCCGATATGGTGCCTAGCGCTCTCAAGTTCATCATTTGGCTCAACCCAATTAGCTATTTCATTCTTTGCCTGCAGGCGCCTCTCGCACTTGGTAGCTGGCCTTCGCCGGCCGCAATGATTGGCGCCATTTGCCTCGGCATTGGTACTTTCCTTGTTGGACTGACTTTCTTTCGACGCGCGCGTTTCGCTTTTGTGGACTATGCCTGACATGGGTGTGAACGAACGACCAGCTATTGTCTTTGAGGCCGTCACCAAGCGCTATCGTCTTGGCGGTGGGACGCGCGAGAAGCTGCTTGACGCCTTTGGTCTTTCTCGTTTTGTCTCCGAGAAGAAAGCGCCGCAGGATTTTCTAGCGCTCGATGACGTTTCGTTCCAGCTTGACCGCGGGCGACGTATGGGCCTCATCGGACGAAATGGAGCAGGCAAGACAACGCTGCTGAAGCTTATCTCCGGTAACTTCCGGCCCTCATCAGGACACGTGGAGGTGAATGGCTCAGTCCAAGCGCTCATGACAATGGGCCAGGGCTTTCACCCCGACTATACTGGCCGGGAAAACATTGAGGCGTCGCTGCATTACAATGGTCTGTCCAGTCACGAGGTGGATGAAGCCTTTGAAGACGTGGTCGAGTTCTGCGAGCTCGGGCCATTCTTGGACCAGCCTTTCAAGACGTATTCCAGTGGAATGCAATCGCGACTGATGTTCGCGACGGCAACCGCGATCCGCCCCGACATTCTGATCATTGATGAAGTGCTAGGCGCAGGCGATGCCTATTTCCTCGCAAAGTCCAAGCATCGCGTCGATAGGATCGTAGAAAACGGCTGTACGTTGCTACTTGTCTCTCATTCCATGCAGCAGGTGCTGGAGCTTTGCGACGAGGCCATCTGGCTCGACGGCGGGCGCATCAATCTTGCCGGCGAAGCTTTCAATGTCGTCAAAGCCTATGAAGAAGGGCTCTATGGCGCGATGCCCGGCAGCGGTGATCCGTTGGCAACACGCAGGCGTGCGGGCTTGCAGACCGCGCCGGTATCGCAGCCGAAGAAATCCGTGGCTGACGCGGCGCCGCTGGCGACCGGCGTGAGCGTGGCATCCGATAAGCGCGAAGAGTTGCAAGTCGAGTCTGGTTCTTCTCGGGTAAGAAGAATTCAGATCCCAAGATTTTTGCCGCACGAAAAGGACGTGAACATCCCAACAATTCCCGATGAAGATGGGCGCACTTTCCACAATACGACACGCGATGGAGTTTCGCGCTGGAAGGGAGTCAAAGGTACCAAGATTGTCGGTTTCGGTATCAGCGGTCCGACTGGCTTGACGGACCGGCTTATTTCGCTTCAGCCAGCCCAATTGACCGTCTTTCTCGAGTCTGAGACCGAGGGCCACGTCGCATACACCTACGGGGTCGCGATCTATGACCTTCACGGGCGTCCGATGTGCCGGTTCTTCAGTCCGCCCGATTGCTTTGAAGCGCAGGTTGGCGCCGGACGTCGTGTCAATCTTGTGCTTAACCCGAATCAGCTCGGTCCGGGCGTTTACGTGATCAGCATATCGATCCATGGGGCAACAACGATCGAGGGCGCCAACGCTGCCCCACGTTACGATCTTCTCAACCGCAGCTTTGAGATCACGGTCGAGCTCCCAAACAGCCTAGCCGCAGCAGGCGCCGAATTTTTCCATTCCTGCGAGTGGAACTTTGAGATCGCTGCGTTGCCGAGTTCATCCGTAGATTAGGATGGTTGCGCATTCGGAAGTGCGTGACTGATAGCGGCGTGGACACTTGTTATCCCGCACCGTGTTGCGGCGTACTTTAGGCAGGCAACGGGATGCATCTCAATAAAAATCGGCCAAGGTACGATCTATAGTTTTATCTCGACCAACGCTGTGAGAGATTCTGGGCATTGGGACAAAAGCTAGTGAGACTGATTCCTATCCCTGACGAGCGTGGCGCGCTATCGAGAGCAGGACCGAGCAGCGCAATGCGGAGTTTGGACGTGCCGCCCGCACGGGCGTCCAATAGTTCTGCCGTTTCACGCTTGCGGCTGCTGTTGCTGTGTGATTTTCCGAAAAGGACCGCCTCAACGATTACCGATCACATCCTCGCCTTAAGGGAATTCTCGCAACATTCGATCACCGTCTTCAATTCAAAAGGGGAGGGGGTGAGTCGCCTTGAACTGGGTCGATTCGACGGAATTATCATTCATTACTCGCTTGTTGTCTGCATGGACTCGTATGTCGGGCCGAAGGCTCGTGCTGCTATTCGTGCGTTTCCGGGTCTGAAGATCGCGTTCGTCCAGGATGACTATCGTTGGATTGATCAGACGGTCGACGCGCTGCGGGATCTGGGTATCCACGTTCTGTTTGGGTTAGTGCCTTCCGACATCATTGATCAAGTGTACTCGCCGGAAAAATTGCCAGGCGTGATTCGTGAAACGGTCCTAGCCGGCTACGTTCCTTACGAGTTGACCAAGCTCAAAGTGCGTCCTTTCAAGGAGCGCGTTCTCGATGTCGGCTATAGAGCACGAAAACTGCCGGCGTGGCTTGGCAGCTTTGCCCAGGAAAAGTGGTTGATTGCCGAGCGGTTTCAAGAAAGCGCTGGCCGATACGGACTGCGCTGCGATCTATCGACGCGCGAGGAGGACCGGATCTATGGCGGGGATTGGGTCAAATTTCTGTCGGACTGCAAAGCGGTGCTCGGGACCGAAAGCGGCTCAAGCGTCTGCGACTTCACGGGAGAGATCCAGCGGAAAGTCGAAAGCCATTTGGCGGCGCATCCGAATGTGAGTTTCGAAACGCTTCGCGAACTGTATTTCAATGATGAAGACGGCCGCATCGTCCTCTCCGTGATCTCGCCGCGCTGTTTCGAAGCTGCGGCGCTGCGAACCCTAATGATTCTTTATGAAGGATCCTATTCTGGTCGGCTCCAAGCCTGGCGACACTATGTCCCGCTCAAGAAGGACCACTCCAACATGGCGGAGGTGGTGGAGGTTCTGCGCGATGAAGCGCGGGCGCAAGCCATCATTGACACAGCATTTCGCGAGGTCGCGCTCAATCCTGATAACAGCTTTACCGCCATGGTGTGCCAGGTCGACCGCGCCATCAACCAAGCCTTCCGGCCAGAGATGGCAAGGAAGAGGTTACCTTACTCGGAAGGGGAACTCGACGCGCTCTTGCGCAAGGAGCGGCGACGCCAGTTCACGCGAAAGCTGTATGTGTATGCTCGGCGATGTCTACAGCTGGCCGCGATCCGGATCAAATAGGCCAAGCCCTTTATCTTCGGCAGGCGCTTAGGGTATCTTGTTCAAGTTGTAACTCTTCGCGGGTTGTCGAGGAACGGCGGCTGGTGTATGCAACTCTCAGGTGAGGCGTGCGCAATCGTTGTTCCTTCCGTAAGGCCAGATCACATGGGTATCTGACCCCGGCAACGTATGCCTGAAGCTTGTATATGGTGGGCCGGGTCGTGAACCGGCCGCCGAGTTCCGGGCGTAGAAACTTGAGCGCCCCTGGGTACGGCAAGCCCGCCTGGAGCTGACCTCTACTCCGGACAAAGTGCTAGTTCAGCAAATAAAATCTACCTCGTGGCCCAGTAAAATGGAGAGATAGTTGAGGCCTACACTCGGATCTTTCGATTTCCGCCGGGACGTTCCTACCCTCCTAATGATTGCATTTTATGAGCCGCACGGCATTTCGACGGTCTACGACTATGTCACTGCGTGGCAGAGGGCGAGCCGTCTGAATATTGCTGTACTGAACCTGTGGCCTCTTTCGGGTTCGCCGATCTCAATCCCGCCCTCCGTCGATCTTGATGACTTTGACGGTATTATCGTTCACCCAACCATCGCTTATTCCCCAGAGAACCTGTTCGCTCTTGACACGCGCATCAAAATGACCTTCGACGCCTATACTGGTGTCAAGATTCTTGTGAAGCAGGACGAGCACATCTGCTCGGCCCGATGGGCTGAATTCATCGCTGCCAAGAAGTTCGACGTGTTGGTGACGTGTTTGTCACCAGAGGAGGTCCGAAAAGTCTATCCACGAGACATTGTCGGTGATCTCGAGATCGTGCACGCGTTGACTGGCTATGTACCCCAGCATTTTCGCGACATACCAGCGCGCCCTCTGCGACAACGCCCCATCGACATTAGCTATCGGGGGTCCATCCAGCCGCTTTTCGTCGGACGACTGGGATTCGAAAAGCGCCAGATTGGCTATGCGGTTGAGAAGGCGATGGCGAACGCTGGTCTTAACTTCGACATTTCGAGTCGACCGGAAGATCGGATACACGGATCCGCTTGGTTCGATTTTCTTGGTTCATCTAGGATCGTACTCGGGACTGAATCTGGATCGAACCTTTTTGACTTCGACGGATCTGTCGCGCATTGGTGTCAGGAATATGCAACCCGAAATCGCAACCTCGATAAGTCTGGCGAGGAGTATTACTACAAGGCGCATCATGAGTTCCTCAATCGCTTTGAGGGGAATGTTAGCTACGCCACCATCTCGCCACGACATCTAGAAGCTGCTGCAACGCGATCCGTCCAAGTTCTATATGAAGGACGATACTCTGGAATTTTTGAGCCGTATCGCCATTACCTACCGCTCAAGCGGGATCTGTCCAATCTCGATGAGCTCCTTGACTTCGTTAGAGACGAGCAACAAGCGAATCGGCTGACTGAGGCGGCCTTTGAAGAGATCATCAAAAACAACCGCTTTACATACGAGCGGTTCGTTTCTCAAGTTGATGATGTGGCTGAGCGGTTGCTCGCGCAGCGCAGAGCGCCAGCGTCGGCCCCCACGCCGCTGAGTACAAGGCCCCGCGCGCTGCTGCTCATGAGTCATGATCCCGATCAAGATCCACGTATTGAGTGGATGTCGAGAGGACTTCGAACGAATGGCTTCGACGTCGTCGAGCTAGGTACGTACAGATTTACGCAAATTGGACCAAGTCCGAGTCTCGAACACCTCGTTGATGGACGCATTCGCGTGCGGGTCGAACGCAAGCGGCATGACTATGCAATGATGCCGACACCGTTTGACATCAATCGAGGATTGACCATTGGGCAGCAGCAGATCTTGATGATCCTTGGTTTCGTGATGCTACCGAATGACGTGCTCGCGAAGCGGATCGGAGCTATCGACGTGAACCCGGAAACCATTGACCGATTCAGGTTCCTCTGCCTCCATTTTGTAAACACAAACTCAGCATTGCTACAAGCGGCGCGCCAAATCGGTGTGTTTGACGTCGTGATTGCTTGTGATCTCGATACTATGCCTGCAGCTCAGACTCTCGCAACGGAATATAGTGCGGTGCTTGCGTACGACGCTCATGAATATTGGCCCCATTCACATCAAGCATCACGACACTGGGAGCGAGAGTTTTGGGGGCACATTGATCGCGCCTTAGCGCCTCTTGCCGATATTCGATCGACTGTTTCGACGCCACTCGCGGAAGAGATGGCAAAAGATTATGGCGTCTTCTTTCAATGCGTTCCGAACTGCGCGCTCGTGGAAGACGCGTGCAAGGATGAACTGCTGATCCAGCGTCGGGAGAAAAGGAAGCGCCGACAGACAGTCACTTTCCTCTATCAGGGAGCGTTCGCACGCGGCCGCAATTTGGAGAGCCTGATTGCCGCTTGGCCAGGAACCGACAAACGAGCAATCTTGTGGCTAAGAGGGCCACACTGGCATTACGCGGATGATCTTAAGGCGTTGGCGCGCCAGACAGGTCTGCTCGACAAGCGCATTTTCTTTCATGATGCGGTTGTCGAAAGCCAGCTTGTATCGGCGGCTGCTGAGGCGGACGTAGGTATCATCCCATATGATCCTGCCGATATTAATAACAGATTTGCGTGCCCAAACAAATTCTCTCAATATCTGGCGGCTGGTTTGCCAATCATCTCGACCCCGATCAAGTACGTCTCCTCACTTGTGCGGGCCAATGATCTCGGAGCGATTTTTGATTTTGCGGGCAGCCCGTCACTCGCCGATGCCGTGAACAGCTTGCTTGACGAGGGCAGGTTGTTCGATTGTTCAACTCGCGCGCGTCAATACTTTCTCGACGAATTCAACTGGGAGACCGTAAGCCGCCCCTTCTATGAGGAGCTGCGAGCTTGCGTAGGCCAGATTGACATTCTGCGCACGCGACCTGACCTTGATTTCGCCTGGATATCAAATGGGCGTACCATGCGAGACTTTGCGATTCAGCAATATCCATCCTTCGTTCATCATTCCGGGAACGTCGAGTCTAAACAAGTTAGTGTTGCCCCAGCCGTTGCGCAATCTTCCTATCGTTTCGCGCGTGCTGTATGGCACACATTGCCTGTGCCGGCTCGTCGTCGCATTCGCGCTGGACTCGAAGCGCTGTTGTCGCGGTAAATTCAGTCTGATCTCCAAACAAAAAGTTGGCCGTCGTTCTGATGAAAAAAATGAAACGCGTTCTCGTTGCCTACTCAGCCTCGTCTACGCATGTGCCGACCACGTTTGAATATCTTCGAGCGTTGAAGGAACTTCCAGACTGCGATGTGAAGTTCGTGCATTGCACCAACGACGCACGCTTGAATTTTGACATCAATCAGTTCGATGTTCTCATTAACAGCTATTGCGCTAGGCTCTGCTATGATTGGTTTCTGAGCCCAGACTACCGTCAAGCCGTTCTATCGTTCCGCGGACTGAAGATTGCTATAGTCCAAGACGATTACGACCGGACCGCAGCCCTTCATCGGAATATCCGGCAGTACGGATTCCACGTTGTCTTCACCAGCATCCAGAGCGAGTTTTGGCCCCTTGCTTATCCTGCGATCCAAGTCCCCGGAGTGGTTCTACGGCAACTGCTGACAGGATACGCTCCAGCTCGTCACGTTGAGCGACGGATAAGGCCGCTTGAGGAGAGATCCGTTCCCGTCGGCTACCGTGGTCGTCAGCTGGGGGCCAAATATGGCAAGCTCGGGCATGAGAAGTATGAGATAGGAAGGCGCATGGCCGAGCTCTGCGATAGGCTGGGCCAACCCCATGACATCAGAACTGATGATGCAAGCCGCATCTATGGAGAAGATTGGTTTACCTTCATAGGCGACTGCCGTGCGATGCTCGGCAGCGAGAGCGGCTGTAACGCATTTGATTTTGACCAAGAAATCGAGAAGCGTTGCGATGAGTTCGCGACTCGACACGGGCGAGCTGCCGAATACTCCGATTTTGCCGACTTTCTTGAACCCTTTGAGAAGCCTTTTAATGTTGGTCAGATTTCTCCGCGCGTGTTCGAGTGCGCCTCCATGAAAACGCCTATGATTCTTTTTCGTGGCCGCTACTCGGACGCGATCAAGCCGGACCTTCACTACATTCCATTGGAAAAGGATTTCTCTAACGCCCAAGAAGTGCTCACGAAACTCGATAATCTGGAATACCTAAAAGGGTTTGCTAATCGCGCTCACGAACATCTGATTGCATCAGGCATTTACAGCTACCGAACGCTAACATCGGCAATTCGGACCGCGATAGAAGAGTTCTATCCACAAATCGCCAGCAATCGTGCAATTCAGCACTGGCGATCGATCCAACAGCCTTGGGTGTCCACCCACAATCCAGCGGACCCAAAGACTATTGCCTTGTCGGAAGTCCCGACGGACGATCCTCAACCTCTTTCTTATTTTGTTGAAAAGCAAACGCGGTTTAGCGAGCTCCTTCATCAAAGCGTAGGACAGGAAACCTTGCATCCGATCGTAACACAGCAAGCCCGACCGGTTAGAGGCGGAGCGCTGTCCGCGTGCCTACGGCCATTGCGGAAAGCTTGGCATCTGATCCCGACGAGCGTTCGTTATCGAGTTGGTCCGTTGCTAATGCGCTTGGCACGGAGAGCTCTTGTGCCACGCCCATCCCCCCAGGGATAGCGTAGTGGCTACTCAGAGCCTCAGCTCATAGTAGTCAAGCTATCGTGATCGGTTGCGGGCGAACATGCTGAATTTTCTTGAAGTCCGGCTATCTACCCCGACCGTTTATAATGAGTACGCGTACACTCTGGAAAACGAATTAATCATGGAGATGCCAAAGGTAATCTTGGCATCCGACGCAAATTGGAGGCGTCATCACTTGTTAGCCCGTTAGAGGCCGCAGATCTCCGAGTCGCTGAGGTTGCAGGCTACAAGCCGGTGGTCTATGGGTTTAGGTGAGACGCCCACCCTCATCGCCCGCCGCTAGAGAAGACGAAGGACATCCGACAAGGGATGTCCCAGAATGCATGAGCGCAAGATGAACTCCGAACTGATAGAGAAACTCAACCGCAAGTGGGTGGAGATCAGCATAGTTGAGCTTGGCTATGTGGGCCTGCCTCTGATGTTTTGCTATTGATGCGGGTTTTGATCCTCCACGAGATCGACGATATTGCGTCAGCGCGGCGCACCTCGGTCAATCACGCGTTCTGCCTGATCAAGTACGCGCCACAGAACGAATATACCTTGCATAGCGTGCGCCAGCCGGTCACATCACGGCTGCGCAACCAATGCTTCGATGCGATTATTCTCGATACGACCTTCCTCACCTGGAGATGGGCGAAGCCGAAATCGCTGAGGCTCGACCGCATTCTGGATGAGTACGCCTTTATAGCCAAGTCAGATGCGGTGAAGATCGCACTGCCACAAGACGAGTATGACCACACCGAGCTTCTCGACAACTGGTTGGCGGACTGGAAGGTCGACCTCATCTATTCAGTGTGTCACGAGCACAGCGATGAGTTTTATCCTCGCGCAGGAAAGCATGCGGCAATCGTCGAGGGACTGACCGGCTATATTGATGACGCTGATGTCGCGATGATGCAGCGGTTTTCGGTCCCTTTTAGAGAACGAAAGATAGACGTAGGCTACCGGGCCAAGACGCTGCCCGCCTATTTTGGACGATTCGGGCGGATGAAGTCCGAGCTCGGCGATCATTTTCGCTCGATGATGAGCGGACGCGACTTGAAGCTCGACATTTCAACCCATCCTGGGGACGTTCTTGTCGGCGACGCTTGGCTGCAATTTCTGGGAAATTGCAAGTTCACCCTCGGATGCGAGAGTGGGAGTTCACTGATTGACCCGAAAGGCAAATTGCGAGAGTGCGTTGAGAGCCGGCTGCGGCGGAACCCGTCGGCCAGCTTCGAGGAATTGGAAAGGGCCTGCTTTTCCGGCCAGGATATGAAGCGCGCTTACTCGGCGATCGGACCCCGTTTGCTGGAAGCGGCGATAGCGGGATCATGTCAGATCCTGATTCCTGGAAGATACGCCGGTGCGCTTAATCCTGGCGAACATTACATACCGGTCGAACCCGACTGCTCCAACGCGGATGAGGTCTTCCGGCAGATGCAGGATGACGGCGCCAACGAGGCGCGGATCAACGCCTGCTATCGGGCCCTGATCGGCAATCCGAAATTTCACTATCGTCACTTCGTGTCTGACTTGCTGGCGCAGATCAGGAGCATTGGTGATAGGAAAGGTCTCGCGATTGTCGGTGCTGGGTTGGGAGAGGCGGCGAAAGAAGCCGATCTGCGTGAAGCGTTTACTCGGAGCGTGCTTCGCGTTTACCAGAATCACGTCGATGATATGAAAGAGATCGGATTTGTACCGAATTTCCTCCACACCCTTGCAGTCGTACTGGGCAGGTTAGTGCTGACGCTGGGGCACAGAATTCGCGGATAAATCGCGCCTCAACGGGCCTTGGCCAATCTAGATTTCGGAAAACTTCATGTGCGGTATTGCAGGTTTTGTTTCGTTGGCGGGGCTGCCCGTCACCCGTGGCAAGGCATCGCTCGATGCGATGGGAAAGCTGATCGCCCATCGTGGGCCGGACGGATTCGGCTCATGGAGCGATAATGGCCAGCGCGTTGGCCTGGTCCATCGCCGCCTTGCGATCATCGATTTGACGCCCGCCGGCGCTCAGCCGATGCATGCCCCCAATCGTACGGTCATTTCGTATAATGGAGAAATATACAACTTCATCGAACTGAGGCAGCAACTCTCCGACCGTTGGACGTTCAGGTCCAGCTCCGACACCGAGGTCATTCTTGCCGCCTATGATCGCTGGGGCGAGGACTGTGTCGATCATCTGCGCGGGATGTTCGCGTTTGCCATCTGGGACGAGCGAAACAAGAAGTTGTTTGCCGCCCGCGACCGGTTCGGCATCAAGCCATTTCATTACACGGTTCAGAAGGGGGTTCTCTACTTTTCCTCCGAGGCGAAAGCGTTGCTGCCGTTTCTGGACAACGTCGATACCGATGCCGACGCGCTGAGCGAATACCTGACCTTTCAATACACGATCGGCGAGAAGACACTATTCAAGGGAATATCGACCCTGCTGCCGGGGCACGTTCTCCGCGTGGGGAACGGATCATTTTCAACGAAGCGGTACTGGGACGTTCAATACGACGTCGATTTCGATCACAGCCCGAGCTACTTCGAGCGCCGCTTTACCGAGCTCCTGTCGGACTCGATGCTCGTGCACATGCGGTCGGACGTGCCGGTGGGAGGCTACGTATCGGGCGGTCTCGACTCGAGCCTGGTTGCGCTTTTGGCCGCCAAGCTCGACCACCGCAGCCGCGACGCGTTTCATGGCCGCTTCCTCGAATATCCCGGCTATGACGAAAGCCATTACGCCAAGACGGTCGCAGAGCTGGCGGACATGTCCCTTCACATGGTGGACATTGCTGCCGACGATTTCCGCAAGCATATCGGGGACGTGATCTATCATCTGGATTTCCCGGTCGCCGGGCCGGGCTCGTTCCCCCAGTACATGGTGTCCGCGCTCGCGGCAAAGCGTCTCAAGGTCGTTCTCGGCGGACAGGGGGGCGACGAGCTCCTGGGCGGCTACGCCCGCTACCTGGTCGCCTACTTCGAACAGTGCATCAAGGCGGCCGTCGACGGCACCTATCGAAACGGCCACTACGTCGTAACGATCGAGTCGATTGTGCCGAACCTCGGTCTGCTCCGCGAATACAAGCCCTTGATCAAGGAGTTCTGGCGGGAAGGTCTTTTCGAGGACCTCGACCGGAGATATTTTCGCCTGGTCGATCGCTCCACCGACATGGTGGGCGAGGTCGATTGGAGCGCGCTGAACAAGAACGGGGTCTTCGAGTCGTTCCGGGCGATCTTCAACAACCAGGATAACGTCAGGAAAGAGGCCTATTTCGACAAGATGACGCACTTCGACTTCAAGTGCCTGTTGCCGGCCTTGCTTCATGTCGAAGATCGCATGAGCATGGCGCATGGGCTAGAAAGCCGCGTACCGCTCCTCGATCATCCTCTCGTCGAATTTTTGGCCTCGGTTCCCGCCGACGTGAAGTTCATGGGCGGGCAGATGAAGCATCTGATGAAGACCGCGTATCAAGGTACTCTGCCGAAAGCTTTAGTTGAGCGCAGGGACAAAATGGGTTTCCCGGTGCCCCTGAAGGAGTGGTTCGATGGGAATCTAAAGTCCTTTGTTCTGGACATATTCGGCACACAGCGGTTAAAGCATCGGCCGTACTTCAACAGCGATGTTGTACTCTCCCACTTCGGCGAGCAGTCCCGGTTCTCCAGAAAAACCTGGGGACTCCTCAGTCTGGAACTCTGGCACCAAAGATTCCATGATCGAGCGACGGAATTTCGTGCGATGGTCCAAGCATAGCGTGCGAGGGTCGCGGCGCAAGAGGCACTTTCAAACTGGATGGTGTGCATGAAGGTTTTCGTTACCGGCGGAGCCGGCCAGGTCGGGTCGACAGTCATTGACATGCTCTTGTCTCGCGGGGACAAGGTCGTTGCGATTGACAACTATGCGACCGGTCGCGTCGACAATCTGACCGAACATGAAAAACTGACGTTGGTCGAAGACACGATCGCCAACGGCGAGGTGATAAATCGACTGTTCTCGGATTTTCGGCCTGAGATCGTCATTCATACCGCGGCGTCCTACAAGGATCCGGAGGATTGGGGCACCGACGCTCTGGTGAACGCCGTCGGAACGGCCAACATTGCGAAGGCCTGCAAGGCCTTCGGCGTATCTCGCCTCGTCTACTTTCAGACGGCTCTCTGCTATGGCACGAAGCCGCTGCAATCTCCGATCCCCCTTGATCATCCGATCAACCCTGTCAATTCGAGCTATGCCATCTCGAAGACAGCCGGCGAAAACTACGTACAGTTTTCCGGCGTCGATTGGGTGACTTTCCGGCTGGCCAATGTGATCGGGCCGCGAAATGTGTCCGGTCCGCTGCCGATCTTCTACGGCCGGTTGGCCAGAGGACAGAAGTGTTTCGTCACGCCCGCGCGTCGGGACTTCTGCTATGCAGCCGACCTCGCCCGTGTTGTCGTCAAGGCGGCCGATGGCGTTGGCCACGGCACCTACCATTTCTCCTCAGGCAAGGATGTCGCGATCAAGGAGCTTTATGACGCCGTGGTGCGCGCCATGAAGCTCAATGATTATCCTGAACCTGAAATCAAGCCGCTCGGCCCCGATGATGCGCCTTCCATTCTTCTTGACCCTGAGCGCACGTTCAAGGATTTCAGCGCGATAGAGTTCACCTCGCTTGATGACATTGCGCGTATGTCGGTGGAGCGATGGCAGAGGGACGGCGTTGTCGGAGGCTATACACATCTGAAGGAAGCGCGGGCGGAAATCCGCACCAGTTGATCAAGGCAGGTCGATGCGCATTCTCATTACTGGTGGCGCGGGTTGCCTCGGCTCGAATCTTCTTGAGCACTGGTTGCCGCAAGGCCACGAGATTCTCGTCATGGACAACTTTGCGACTGGTAAGCGCGAGGTTGTGCCGGCTCTTCCCCGTCTGACGCTTGTCGAAGGCTCAATCGCCGATCGCGATCTGGTACTGCGGACATTTGCCGAGTTCAAGCCAACTCACGTTGTCCACTCAGCCGCTTCCTACAAGGACCCCGCCAACTGGTGGGAAGACATTTCGACGAATGTCGAGGGAACTGCAAACGTCGTCGAAGCAGCACGCCGCGCGGCCGTTATCCGCATCCTGAACTTCCAGACTGTCTTGTGCTATGGCCGGCCAGAGAGCACGCCTATTCCGGTCGAGCACCCACTGCGACCGTTCACTAGCTACGGAATTTCCAAAGTCGCTGGCGAACAATATTTGGCGATGAGCGGCCTGCCCTTCGTCTCGCTGCGGCTTGCTAACGTGACTGGCCCTCGTCTGGCGATAGGTCCGATCCCGACCTTCTACAAGCGCCTCAAGGCGGGCCAGGCATGCTTTTGCAGTGACGCGCAACGCGATTTTCTGGACATGTCAGACTTCCTTGCCGCAGTCGATATCGCAATGACTGCCGATGCGCCGGATGGTGTTTTTAACGTGTCCAGCGGGGCAGGGCATTCGATCAAGGAAATATACGATTTGGTACGATCACATCTGGGTATGGCCGCCGATCCCGACGTCAAAGTAGTGGCCGTAGGCGACGACGATGTGCCGTCGGTCGTTCCGGACCCGAGCCGAACGCATGCTTTGCTTGGCTGGCAGGCGAAAGTGCCGTTTGAGGAGACGATCCGGCGGCTTCTCGCGTGGTATGACGCGCATGGCGTGAGCGATGTTTACAGCCATCTAGCCGAACCAAAGAGCTGATCATGAAGTCTTTCGACGGAACGACCATACTCGTTGTCGGCGGAGCCGGATTCGTCGGCTCCAATCTCGTTCGAATCCTGCTGGAACAGGCGCCGAGACGGATCGTGATCGTGGACAATCTTCTGTCGGCGGACTCCTCGAATGTTCCGGATGATCCGCGTGTCAACTTCATTCCGCGATCCATTACTGATGATGCGGTGCTTGCTGCGTTGCCACAAGACCTCGACTACGTCTTCCATCTTGCCTGTTATCACGGGAATCAATCGTCGATCGCCAATCCGCTCGCCGATCACGAGAATAATACCCTCACGACGCTGAAGCTTTTTGAGAAGCTCAAGGATGTGAAGGCATTGCAGAAGGTAGTGTATGCTGCGGCCGGTTGCGCGGTCGCGGAAAAGACGTTCGGCGGCGCCAGCGCGACGAAAGAGGATGCGCCGGTGTCCTTGTTTCACGACAGCCCGTATTCAATCTCCAAATTGATCGGCGAGATGTACGGGAATTACTATTGGTCCAGATATAAACTGCCGTTTGTAAAAGCCCGCTTTCAAAACGTCTACGGACCCGGCGAGATCCTGGGGGCTGGCCAGTGGCGCGGAACGGTGCACACCGTCTGGCGAAACGTAAGTCCAACCTTCATCTGGAAGGCGCTGCACGGCGAGGCCTTGCCTGTCGAGAATGGCGGAGTTGCGTCCCGCGATTTTATTTACGTGGAGGATATGGCGAGAGGGCTGATGGCATGTGCGTTGTCGGGCGAGCCGGGAGAAATCTACAATCTCGCCTCCGGCACCGAGACCACCATTCTTGAGCTCGCGAAGCAGGTGAACACGATTACCGGCAACAAGACGCCGATTGCGCTGACGCCGGCCCGTGATTGGGACAGATCGGGACAGCGCTTTGGCGATCCTGCCAAGGCGCGGGAGCAGCTCGGCTTCGTCGCTACCGTCGCGCATGAAGACGGGCTCAGCAGGACGGTGGACTGGACGCGCAAGAACCGCGAGCTAATCTTGAGCTGCATACGAAATCACATCGCGCATGTGCCCGAAGTTGGCAAATACTCGTGATGCCGCGAAAGATCCTGACCATCGTTGGTGCCCGCCCGCAGTTCATCAAAGCCGCGGCCGTAAGCCGTGCCATTCGCGAGACTGACGGGCTGTCGGAAGTGATGATCCACACCGGTCAGCACTTCGATTCGAATATGTCCGATATCTTTTTCGAAGAACTGGATATTCGAAAGCCCAAGCATCATCTGGCCGTAAACGGAGGTGGTCACGGCGACATGACCGGCCGGATGCTGATGGCGATCGAGCCAATCCTGGTTGCCGAGAGGCCGGATTGGGTCATGGTCTATGGCGACACAAATTCCACGCTAGCCGGATCATTGGCAGCATCCAAATTGCATATCCCGGTCGCCCACGTCGAAGCAGGTCTTCGTTCGTTCAATAGGCGTATGCCAGAGGAAATCAACCGCGTTGTTACAGATCATCTTTCCACGCTGCACTTTAGTCCTACATCGACAGCGGTTGCGAATCTGGCCGCCGAGGGGGTTAGCAAGGGCGTGCACCACGTTGGTGACGTCATGTACGACGCGACGTTATTTGCAACAAGCAAGGCAGAGCAGGGGTCGACAGTGCTCTCCGATCTGAAGTTACGACCGAAGGCGTATGTCATTGCGACGGTTCATCGCGCCGAGAATACCGACGACCCCGGACAACTCCGGGCAGTTGTGCAATTCTTACAGGAGCGGGCGAAAAGCCATTCGGTGGTCCTGCCGTTGCATCCGCGTACCCGGCAGGCGGCATCCCGAATGGGGGTGAATCTGGATCGTCTGCAGGTCATCGATCCGGTCGGCTATCTCGACATGGCAAAGCTGCTGCACCATGCTGTCGAGGTTTACACCGACTCCGGTGGGGTTCAGAAGGAGGCTTACTTCCATCGCGTGCCATGCACCACTCTGCGAGACGAGACCGAATGGACTGAGACGGTCACGCATGGCTGGAATCGTCTCTGGAAGGGACCCGAACGGCTCACTCAACGCGAGATTGAAGAGTATGGCAAGGGGCGGGCGGCGTTCGATATCGCAAAGTTGTTGGCCTCAAACTCTGCAGCGTAGCCCGAACGCGAACGGGCGACGCCGGCCTTTCTGGCGAATTCTTGCCTCCATCAGTTGTCTTTGTTGTTGTAGCCGATAGTTGCCGAATGTATGCAACCGTCTCCTGGGGTACTGATGATCCGTCCACAGAAGAGAACTAGGCGATGTCTGCGGAAGCGGATATGGGATTCGTAAACCAAGAGACGTCCACATGAACTTAGAGGTTATCGAGAAACTTAACCGCAAGACCGCCAAAGTTGGAATTGTCGGTCTGGGCTATGTCGGCTTGCCCCTCATGCTTCGGTATTGCGAGGTCGGCTACAAAGTCATTGGCTTCGATATCGATGAAGCCAAGGTCGAGGCGCTCAAGGCCGGAAATTCCTACATCGAGCATATATCGGGTGCGAGCATCAGGCGTGCGACGGAGCTCGGCTTCGAGCCCACGACCGACTTCTCTCGCGCCAGGGCGGTCGATGCGCTCATCCTTTGTGTTCCGACTCCGCTCAACAAATATCGGGAACCCGATTTGAGCTTTGTTCTCAACACGGTTGAATCCCTGCTGCCGTATTTGCACGCCGACATGATTGTGTCGCTGGAAAGCACAACTTATCCGGGCACGACGGAGGAAGAGCTCAAGCCGCGCATCGAGACGCGCGGCCTGCAAGTGGGGCGCGATATCTTCCTGGTGTTTTCGCCCGAGCGCGAGGATCCCGGCAATCAGAACTTCTCAACTCGCTCGATCCCGAAGGTGTGCGGGGGAAGTACGCCGGCCTGTCTCGAAACCGGCCTTGCGCTCTACCGGCAGGTCATCGACAAGGTCGTTCCGGTCAGTTCGACCCAGGCGGCCGAATTGACGAAGCTCCTGGAAAACATCCATCGCTCGGTCAATATCGGCCTCGTCAACGAGATGAAGATGGTCGCCGACAAGATGGGTATCGATATTCACGAGGTGATTCGTGCAGCCGCGACCAAGCCTTTCGGCTTCGTTCCCTACTACCCTGGTCCGGGAATTGGCGGGCACTGCATTCCGATCGACCCGTTCTATCTCACCTGGAAAGCGCGCGAGTATGGAATGCATACGCGTTTCATCGAGCTGGCCGGCGAGATCAATTCCTCGATGCCGGATTACGTGATCTCGAAGGTTGCTTCCGCGCTCAATGGAAAAAGCAAATCTATCAATGGCAGCAGCATTCTGGTTCTTGGGATCGCCTACAAGAAGAATGTCGACGACGTTCGCGAGTCGCCTTCGGTGTTTTTGATGGAGAAGCTTCGCGACCTTGGCGCAAAGGTTGCCTACAGTGATCCGCACGTTCCGGTATTCCCAAAGATGCGCGCCCATCATTTTGATCTGTCGAGCGTTGCGCTGTCTTCTGAGAGCGTCGCAAAATTCGACTGTGTGTTGCTGGCAACCGACCACGACAAATTCGATTACGAGCTGATCCGCACACAGGCTCCGCTTCTGATCGACTGCCGGGGTAAATTTCCCGCCCCAGCCGACAATCTTGTCCGGGCATGATCGTCTTGCTGCCGGGGTCGACGTGGGGCTTCGCTGGAGCTCCGCATCGCTGACCGCTGTTGTGAGCGCGAGCTGAAAAATCGTGCGCGGCACGCGACTTTTTGAGCTCCTCGCGCAATGTGTACAAACTCAGGAGTTTGTAGGAAGTGCCGGTGAGCGGTTCGGCGGTCGGCCGCGGCGGACGGCTTCTGGCAGGATGGTCGGCGAATTCTGCGCAGTTGTTGCTGGGCTTCGTCCAGCAGATTGCGCTGGTTCCGGTGTTTCTACACTACTGGACCGGCGAGGTGCTGGCCGCCTGGCTCGTCATCTACGCGGTCGGCAATCTCGTTCTGATCGCCGATGGCGGGCTGCAGTTTCGTGCGATCAACCGCTTCCTCGGCTTCAAATCCGGCGTGGATGCCGACGGCCGCACGGCGCGGTTCTATGCGGCGCTGCTGCGGGTCTATCTCTGCCTCGGCATTCTCCTTGCTGTTCTCGTGGTGGGGGTATGCTGGCTGCTGTCGCCATCCGTCGTCTTGCGTTTTCAGGGAATACCGAATTTCGACGTGGCCTTCGTGGTCATGGCGGCCGGCATTCTGCTGACGTTGCCGTCGGGCCTTGCGGCTGCCCTCTATCGCGCACGGGGGCTTTATGGCCGTGCGGTCTGGCTGCAGAACTGGGGCACGTTGGCCGGGCAGGCGGCGCAACTGGTCGCGGTTATCGTGACGGGGAGTCTGCTCGCTGTCGTTACCGTCTATGTCGCGGCGCAAATGCTGCTGGCGCTTTATCTTCTCACCGTCGATTCGCGGCGCTTGTTTCCGTTCCTGCGCGGCGGCGCCGGAAAAGCACATTCCCTGCGTTGGGTGATCGGTCAGTTGCGCAAGGGGGTTCCCTTCGGCCTCGCGACCGCAACCGAGCTGGTGCTGCTCAATCTGCCGGTGCTGCTGGTGAGCGCGCTGGTGTCCGATCGCGTCGCCGTCGCGCAGTGGGGCCTGACCCGGGTCGTCGCCGGATTGTTGCGCGGGCTTTGTCAGCAGGCGACGCTTCCGCTGGCGGCCGAACTTGGCCATGACCACGCCGTCGAGGCCGTGGACCGGCTGCGCAATCTCTATGCCCGCGGCTCGGTGCTGGTGACGCTGCTGGCCAGCCTGGTCGTCTCCGGCCTGCTGCCGTTCTGGCCGGACTTTTTTGCGCTGTGGACGCATGGCGCCGTTCCGTACGATCCGCTGCTGACGATGACGCTGCTGATCGGCGCCGCGGCGGCGGCGCCTTCGATTTTGGCGCTGGGCTATGCCTATTACAGCAATCGGGGCGAGCTGTTGTTGCAAACCAAAGGGCTGCAGCTCGTTGTCTTCCTCGCCCTGTCCGCGATCCTGATCCCTTCAATCGGCCTGGTCGGCGCGGCCATTGCCGTCGTCGCCAGCGATCTCCTGATCCAGTTCGGTTTCCTGGGGCGCATCATCCTGCAGCAAACATTGCAGCGCCCGCTGAGACATGCCGGTTTTCTGGCAGGGGTGATGATTGCGGTGACGCTGGCCGGCTGGGCACTGGGAATGGCAATCCGGCAGGCGCTGCCCTTCGCCGGCGCCATCCGCTTCTTCGCTGAATGCGCGCTATGGCTTGCGGTGGTGTTGGCCGCAGCAAGCCCCCTCGCGTTGAATAGCGTGCGTGCGAGAATGACCGCGGCGATCCCCCGTTAGCGCAAGATCGCCGCCTGACGGATCAGATACTGCCCGTAGCCGGTGTTCTTCATCGGCTCGGCAAGGCGCCGCAACTGCTCGGCGTCGATAAAGCCCTGGCTGAATGCGATCTCCTCGGGGCAGGCGATCTTCAGCCCCTGGCGCTTTTCCACGATGTGGATGAACTGCGACGCCTCGAGCAGCGATTCATGCGTGCCGGCGTCGAGCCAGGCGTAGCCGCGGCCGAAGCGTTCGGCGTGAAGCTCGCCACGTTCCAGATACCACTGGTTGACATCGGTGATCTCGAGTTCGCCGCGCGGCGACGGCTTGATCTCGCGCACGACGTCGACGACGCGTTCGTCGTAGAAGTAAAGCCCCGTCACGGCATAGTTGGATTTCGGCGCCCTCGGCTTCTCGGTGATCCGCAGCGGCCGGTGAGAGGGATCGAACTCGATGACGCCGTAGCGCTCGGGATCGTCGACCCAGCAGGCGAACACGGTTGCGCCGCGGCCTTGCTGCGCGGAAGTGCGTAGCAGCGCCCGCAGATTGTCGCCGTAGAAGATGTTGTCGCCGAGGATCAGCGCGCTGGATCCGCCGGCCAGAAAATCCCGCCCGATCACGAAAGCTTCCGCGATGCCGCCCGGGTGATCCTGGACGGCAAAGGAAAGCGCGATGCCCCATTGCCGACCGTCGCCGAGCAGGCGCTTGAACTGATCGATCTCATCAGGCGTCGTGATGATCAGGATCTCGCGCAGGCCCGCCATCATCAACGTGGTCAGCGAATAATAGATCAGCGGCTTGTCATAGACCGGCAACAGCTGCTTCGAGGTTGCGAGCGTCAGCGGATAGAGCCGCGTGCCGCGGCCTCCTGCCAGAATGATTCCCTTGCGGTTCATGCGCCGAGCTCTTCGCAGTTGGCGGGGAGACGGCCGCCTCGTTAGCATGGGCCAACTGCCCTACAAAGAGCCTTCCTTGCCTTCATAGCGGGAATATTTCAATGGTTTAGGCAAAAGGGGCGGCTGCGTTGCACCAACCATGCGGGTGGGTTAGGAATGGCGCTGCCGCGGCGGTTGGCAACGTAATTCGAAGACAACCTGCGACGGGGATCATGGCCAGCCGCGTTTGCTGCACTTATTTCGATCACAATTATCTGCCGCGCGGGCTGGCGCTCTATCACTCGTTGCAGCGGCATGCGCCGGGTACCGAGCTTTGGGTGCTTTGCCTGAGCGAGGCCTGCCATCAGGCGCTATTGCAGCTCGATCTTCCGCACCTGGTGGCGGTGCGCCTTTCGGATTTCGAAGCCGCCAATCCCGATGTCGCCGCCACGCGGTCATCCCGCAGCCAGATCGAATATTACTTCACGTGTTCTCCGGCCTGGATTCTCTTCGTGCTGCAAAGCAGGGGGGATGCCGAGTGGGTCACCTATCTCGACAGCGATCTGTTCTTCTTCGCATCGCCCGATCCGATTTATGAGGAAATGAAGGACGCGGCGTTCGGCATCATTCCGCACCGTTTTTCGCGCAGGCTGGAAGACCAGCGCAGGTTCGGGCTCTACAATGTCGGCTGGGTGAGCGCGCGCAAATGCGACGAGGGCATCGCCGTGTTGCGCTGGTGGCGCGAACGCTGCATCGAGTGGTGTTACGACCGGGTCGAGGGCGATCGTTTCGCCGACCAGCGCTACCTCGACCGGATGCCGCAAATGCCGGGCGTTCACGTGATATCGCATCTCGGCGCCAATCTCGCGCCGTGGAACATCGCTGATTGCCGGCTCGAATGGCACGACGGCAGGGTCGAGATCGAGCGGCGCTATCCGCTGCTGTTCTTTCACTTCTACGGGGTCAAGCGCGACGGCGGCTATTATTTCAACAGCCACCGCTTCTATCACGCGCCATTTTCCGGCCTGATCAAGGAAAAACTGTACAAGCCTTACGTTGCCGCGCTCGTCGAGGCCGAACGGTCGTCGGCGCCCTACTTGCAGGGACAGGAGCTCGAAACGATCCGTAAGCCCGTGGCCGGCAATTTCGTCGACCGCCTGTTGAACGCGCTGCGCAAGGCACGGATGATGGCCTACCGTGCCGCTGATATCGTCACCGGCCGCGCCGTTGCTGTTCGCTAGCCCGGCTCATCGCTTCGAGAGATCTTGCGCATGCGACTGCTGATCCTTGGCTACTCCTCGATCGTCGAGCGGCGGGTGCTGCCGGCCGCGGCGAAGGCTGGCGGCATCGAGACGATTTCGATCGCCAGCAAGAGCCACCCCAAGCCCCAGAGTTGGCCGAAGCAGGGGCGGTTTTTCGACGACTATGAGGCCGCGCTGCGCGGCAGCGACTGCGATCTCGTCTATCTTTCGCTGCCCAACGCAATGCATGAGCACTGGGTGATGGCGGCGCTGGCCGCCGGCAAGCACGTCGTGGTCGACAAGCCGGCGATGATGACGTTGGCGCCAAGCGAGCGCGCCGTCGAAGCGGCGCGGCGCGCTGGTCGCCTCGTCGCGGAAGCGACAGTGTTCAATTATCACCCGCAGTTTGCCGCGCTTGCGGAATTTATCGCCGAGACCGGTCCATTGATCCAGTCGGCCGCGCAATTCATCTTTCCGCCGCTGCCACTCGGCAATTTCCGCAACCATGCCGAACTCGGCGGCGGCTGCCTGCTTGACCTCGGGCCTTACGCCGCCGCCACGATGCGCATTCTTGGCGGCGACGGCGTGTCCGACGTAATGGCGCTGGCCGGCGGCCGGCACCCCGAAACCGGCGTCGATATGGGCTTTTCGGTACTCGCCCGTCTCGGCAATGGCAGCATATTTTCCGGACATTTCAGTTTCGAGGGCGAGTATCAGAACCGCCTGCTCGTTGTGGGGCGATCGGGCTCCGTGTTAATAGAGCGCGTTTTCACGCCGCCCGCAGATCACGCTGTCGAATGGCGCCGGCGCGTCCGCAATGTCGATGATGTCGTGACGTTCGATCCATCAGATACGTTTGCAAACTTCCTGGAGGCGGTGACGTCGGCGATCGACGGTGGCGACCACGAGGGCTTTCACCGCGATCTCCTGGGCGATGCCCGGTGTCGGGAGATGATCGTGGCGGCGCTCGCCTCCAGCAATCCGGCGCATCGATCTGTGTGAGAGACAATGCCAGTCAACGTATGGGACTATCTGCGGGAATATGACGAGCTGCGCGACGAGATCCTCGCCGCGGTCGACAGGGTATTCCGTTCCGGGCGGCTGGTGCTCGGACAGGAAGGCCTCAAGTTCGAGCGCGAGATGGCCGACTATCTCGGCGTTGCCGGTGGCGTCGGCGTGAACAGCGGAACCGATGCGATCTACATCGCGCTGGCCTCGCTTGGGGTCAAGGCCGGCGACGAGGTCATCACTGTGCCCAATACGGCGGTGCCGACAGTGTCGGCGATCCGCACGCTCGGCGCCACGCCGGTCTTCGTCGATATCAGCGATGACGATTTCCTGATGGATGTCGCGCAAGTGGAAGCTGCGGTCACGCCACGCACGAAAGCGATTGTCCCGGTGCACCTGTACGGCCAGTGCGTCGATCTCGATCCGCTCATGACGATTGCCGAACGGCACGGGCTGAAGGTGATGGAGGACTGCGCGCAGTCGCAAGGCGCGCTCTACAAGAACCGTCAGGCCGGCAGCGTCGGGCATGCCTCCGCGTTCTCGTTCTACCCGACCAAGGTGCTGGGCGCCTATGGCGACGGCGGCATGGTGCTGAGCAATGATGAGGCGGCGATCAAACTGGCGCGCAGCCTTCGCTTCTACGGCATGGAGACCCAGTATTATTCCGAGCGCCACGGCTATAATTCTCGCCTCGACGAGGTGCAGGCGGCGATCCTGTCGCTGAAGCTGCCGCGCATCGAGGGCTGGATCGCGCGGCGGCGGGAGATCGCCGCGCGCTACAATCGCGGGCTTGCGGGCAGCGGCCTCGTGCTGTCGCGCGAGAATGCCCACAGCCGCCATGCCTACTATCTCTACGTCGTGGAGCACCCGACCGACCGCGACGGCGTGCTTGAGCGGCTGGCCGAGCACGACATAAACTGCAACGTATCCTACCGTTGGCCGATCCACACCATGCGCGGCAGCGCCGATCTCGGCTATCGCGAGGGCCAGTTCCCGGTCGCCGAGCGCAATGCGCAGCGGATTTTCTCGCTGCCGATGTATCCACACCTCAGGGATGAGGAAGTCGATACCGTGATCGATGTGCTTAAGGATGTGATCTGATGGCCGAGCGTGCGCATCTCGACTGGTTTCGCGGCCGGCTCGCCGCCTCGGCTGCGATCGAGTCAAAGGACCCGGCGCCGATCCTGGCGTGGCGCGAAGAGCGCTGCCAGGCAATCCGGTTCAAGGCCGAGTTGATCGGGCTCGACGAGATCAGTGGTTGGTCGCGCGATGCCCGGGGCAATGTGCGGCACCAGACCGGACAGTTTTTTGCCGTCGAGGGCGTCCGCGTCGAAAGCGGCGCGCTGCGCGAAGTCGCCTCGTGGGATCAGCCGATCTACACCCAGGTGGAAGGCGGTGTTCTCGGTCTTATCGCCCGCGAGACGCCCGACAACGGCGTTCAGTTCCTGCTATACGCCAAAGCCGAGCCGGGCAATATCGGCGTGCTCCAGCTCTCGCCCTCGGTGCAAAGCACATGGTCGAACATCCGCCGCGCTCATGGCGGAAAGCTGTCGCCGATGCTGGAAGTGCTGACGGCCAAATCCGGCGTTCGAACCATCTACCGCGCCGAGCACAATGAAGAGGGCGGGAGATTTTGGCGCAAGTCGAACGAGAACATCATCGTCTTCATCGACGACGAGGCGGTGATCCAGTCCGACATGACGATGTTCTATTGGGCGAGTCTCAGCCAGATCAAGGCGCTGGCCGCGATCGACAATGTGCTCAGCCCGTTCGTAAAGACGATTATCGCGCCGCTGTGAGGCGCGAGCTCGCCTGTCAACGGGCCGCATCCTTGGAGAACAAATAGGTCTCGGTTCGCGAGCGATGGCCCGTCACCTCGGAGACGTCGTAGGGAATGCAGGGCCATTCGCGCAGCAGCCGAAGCCCGGCATTGCGGCACAGCGCCATTAGTTCGCCCTTGCCGAACACGATCTCGACGACCGGCGCACCATAGGCATGTTTGCTCAGATAGGTGGTTTGATGGTCGTCAAACACCGGCACGGTATGCAGGATGCAATACCGCCCGGTGACGCGCGCGGCTTCCCGAATCGCCGCCTGATAGTCGATGATGTGCATCAGGGACACGCCATTGAAGACGATATCGAAGGCATTGTCCGGGTAGGGCAGCCGGGTGGCGTCCGCGACTTCGAAGGCGGTCGAGGGGTAGTTTGAACGGGCGCGCGCGATCATCGCTTCCGAATAGTCGATCCCGGCGTAACTGATGCCACCGGGGACGAGATCGGCGAGAACCTCCGAATAGTAACCGCTGCCGCAGCCGACTTCGAGCAGACAGGGAGAGGCGATGCCGGTTGCGCTGACGGCTTCGGCTGCAACGGTGAAGTCGAGCCGCGGTTGGCCTTGCTTCATGTCGGCGATCAGTGCCTGATAGGCGCGTTCCTGGCGCGCCACGGTGCGGGCCGCCAGCCAGCCGTCGGACGAGGTGGCTGCGCGCCGCGCCGCCTCGATACCATCAAGCACCTTGTAGTCGGTCGAGGTCAGGATATGGCGCCGCAGGATCGGGGCGGCCTTGACGACGCGTTTGCCGATCTGCCTGACAAGGCGCGGCAGCTTCATCGCGCCGCCCGCAGCGTTTCGATGAATCCCAAAATCTCAGCGACGCGGTGGCGATAAGTATGCTGCGCCATGGTTCTGGCCTGGCCCGCGGCGGCAATGGCGGCGCGGCCATCGGCATCGCCGAGTGCGCGCCCGATGGCGGCAAGGCAATCGTCGACCGAGCGCCACACCGCGACCTCGCGGTCCGGCGCGAATAGGGTGTGCAAATTGTCCTTGAAGTCGGTCAGCAGGAAAGCGCCGACGCCGGTGGCCTCGAACAGGCGCATGTTGCCGGCTTCGCGCCCGGCCATGTCGATGTGCGAGTTGAGCGTGATCTTCGAACGCTGCAAGGTCTGGTACATGTCGACGCCCCAGACTTCGCCCTGAAAACAGCGATGCAGCGGAGAGGAAGCGGGCAATGTCTGCGGCGGATTACCGAACAGCTTGAGATCGTAACGTTCGGCAACAGCCTCGAGCAGCGCAATCCGCTGCTTATGATCCGGCGAGACCGTGCCGACAAAGGAAACGTCGATGTCCATGGCAGGCGCCGGCGGCAGCGTTTCGAGCAGGGTGGGCTCGAACGCCAGATGATTGACTTCCGCGCGGACGCCAAGGCGGCGGAAGAACTCCACGTTCGCCAACATCTGCGACATCATGAGGTCATAGACTGACCAGTCGACGCCGCGGGATGGCGCGACCCCGATCTGCCCGATCAGGAGCGGCTTGCCGATGGCCTTGATGCGCCGCATCAAGCGCGGATCGACGTGAAAGGTGTCCTGATTGAGCACCACGTCGGGTTTGAAATCCTCGATCTGCGCCAGCAGGATCGCCTCGGCTTGCCGATCGAGGCGTGGGCTGAGGCCAACCTCGCGGGCCAGCGGACGCAGCATCGGTTTCAGCGGCGCCACGGCGCGCTGCAGCCAGGCTGGCAACGCCGCAGTTCCTGCGGCGGTCGGCCCGGCCGCATCGACGGCCATCCCATGCTCGCGCGCCCAGGCGGTCTGAAGCCAGGCATTATTGACGTGTATCTCCGCTGCCGAATGACCGAGCGCGGCAAAATTCCGCGAATAGAAATCGGCCACGCCGAACAGGCTGGCGTTACGTGCGGACATCTGGGCCGCATACCCGGCGCTGCCAAGTCCGGGATGCCGGCGATACAGCCAGCTGAGGAAGCGCGGGTAGTCGGCGTTGAGCACGAGGATGCGCATGACTGGCTAGACCGCCCGCCGGAAGCCGTAGTTCTTGTCGATCCACGCCTGGTAGGCGCCGCTGGTCACGTCGCGCCACCACGGCTCATGGTCGAGATACCACTGCACGGTTTGTTTCAGTCCACTCTCGAAATCGACGCTGCAACGGCTGCCGAGCTCGCCGGCGAGCTTGGAGGCATCGATCGCATAGCGGTGATCGTGGCCGGGACGGTCGGTCACGTAGCTGATGAGCGTGCGGCAGGATCTGCCGACTGCCGCCGGGCAGGACGGAAAGCGCGAGGCGAGGCCGGCGTCGGCCGCGAAGGCGGCATCGATGGTATCGCAGATCATGCCCACCACGTCGCGGTTATTGCGCTCGTTGCCGCCGCCGACATTGTAGGTCTCGCCGATCCGGCCGCGCTCGATCACGTTCATCAAGGCCGTGCAGTGATCGGAAACGTGCAGCCAGTCGCGGACATTGGAGCCGTCACCGTAGACCGGCAGCGGCTTGCCTTCCAGCGCATGGATGATCATCAGCGGGATGAGTTTTTCCGGGTGCTGATAGGGGCCGTAATTGTTGGAGCAGTTGGTGATTAGCGCCGGCAGGCCGTAGGTCGCGACGAAGGCGCGGACCAGATGGTCGCTCGACGCCTTGCTCGCCGCATAAGGCGAGTTCGGACGATAGGGCGAGGATTCCGTGAAGGCAGGATCGGACGGGCCGAGCGAGCCGTAGACCTCGTCGGTTGAGACATGGAGAAACCGCGCGGTACCGAGCATCGCCGCCGCACGCCAGTGGTCGAGCGCCGTCTTCAGAAGCGTGAAGGTGCCAAGCACGTTGGTCTGCAGGAAGGCTTCGGGATCGCTGATCGAACGGTCGACATGGGATTCCGCGGCGAGATGCGCCACGCGGGAAAACTTGTGCTCGCCGAATAGGCGCTGCATCAGCGCCGCGTCGCCGATGTCGCCCTTCACGAAGGTGATGCTGCGGCCTTCGATCAGCGGCTCGAGGCTGCGGACATTGGCCGCATAAGTCATGGCGTCGACCACGACCACGCGGTCAGACGGCCGCGCCGCCCGCCACGCATGCACCAGGTTCTGGCCGATAAAACCCGCGCCACCGGTGATCAGAACGCTTTGCATTGGCTAACCTGGTTCTTCGCTGTCGGAAACTGCGCGGCGCGAAAGCAGTGGAGCATTGAAATTTCTGAGGATCCGTAAGGCAATCATGATCACAACGGAGAACAGATCCTGGTGCGGGTATGTCACGAATGGGGCGAGGAGCGTTCAAATATCGAACGCGGCGTAACATACCATAGCAAGAAGAGAACGCCGGCGCCATTGGTCAGCAAGGTCGTCGACAGGGGGACGTTCAGCAAGACCTGAGGAAGGATGCCACCGGACAGCACGATAAATTGCGGCGGCAGGCCGGACGAAAGACGGTTGCCGATAGCGATCACTAAGCCGCAACCGAATGCGGAAAGCGGTGCCATCCATGGACCAACCGAGGCGATGCCTTCCGTCGCGAATAGCGACGCGTTGAACGCGCCTTGGTTATAGACCCTCATGAGAATTGATAGCGGTTCATCATAAGGGCAGTCGATAACGAGCTTGAGTACATTGATCTGGCAAAAATGCGTCAGCGGATGCGTCGAAAAGTAATTGTTATACACCTCCAGCGCGATCGACGGCATGGCGACCATTCTGGTGTTGACCACGCTGAAGTACTGCGCTGCCCATTCAATGGGGAATAGCTCGGCCTTGGCGAGGAATAGGGTTGCCAAGCCGACCGTTGTCGGTAGCAGCAACGACAGAATGACCGTGCTCCTCGCTTCAACCATTCTGCATAGGAAGGCGAGAAAAAGAAGCCAGAGCGGCGCAAAGAGCGCCAATTTGCTTAGCGTCACGGGATAGAGCAGCAGCATCAGGACAAGTACGATTCCTGCCCGCCAAATACTTCCACCCAGAGCGAAACCGGCAAAAGCAAATGGCAATAACGCGTTCGATGTAATGCCGATGGCATATCTCAGGGGCGCCGGAAACGCGATCTGTTCGCGAAAGCGGTATATTTCCGAAAGGCCGACAAGTCTGAAATTGTAGAAAGCAGCGACTGCAATGAGAATCGCAGCAAATATCAAGATGGCGGATAGCAGCAGATCAAAAGCGCTCACCGACAAGTCGAGCCGCGCCCTGACTGGTGAGGTGATGAGTAGCGCGGGTGCCAGGAAGGCCAGCGCAGATGCAAAGATAGAAACGATCGCCAACGCGTGATTGTAAGGAAGCAGCGAAAACTCGATCAACCAAAGATAGCCGAAGATCATCGTATAGAAGTAGAATCCGGCGAAGTAGCCAAAGCTGAATCGGCTGATAGCGAAAACGATAGACACTACGGCGAAAGGTAGCGTCCGCAGCATCGCTATCGGGACGTTCGCCTTGTCAAACCCCACAATTCCAGAAAAAGCGGCTGCGGCGTAGCTTAGCGAGATGCAACACGCCGCGACATGCCCGCAGAGGAGCAGGGCTAGTATGGGCCGGAACTCCAGGCGCCCGGACGTCGTCGCGAGATGGGCGTCCGGCCCGCTCATGGCATATTCTTGGAGTTCAGATGACCCCGATAGGAGTTTCTCATGGCCGTTGCCGAAGCCTCGCGCGGTTGGATGCGCTCGCACCAGTATGTTGATACGCTGATGAAGCTCAAAATGTCCCTGGTCGTACCCAAGAAAAACTGCCGAACGGCGAGATGACGATTGGCCCGCCGGTTCGAATTAATCACTCGGCGCTAATAGCATAGCGCGATTCGAGGTGGTCACGGGCGAGGGCCGCGTGTTTGTCAGATGTTATCTCTCAGGACGGCTTCCAGCCGAGCGCGAGCAGCTTTGTCGGACGGGCGACGAGCGGTTTGCCGACCCGGTTCCAGGTGTCGCCCAAGCCAAACGCTGCAAAGGATAGTTCGATCCATCTCTCGGGGACTGGCACAAGCCAGGGCGAGCGACCCGATGCCGCGCGATGTCGGGAAATCAGATCGGAAACGGTGACCGGCGTCGGATCGGAGACGATGAATGTCTCCCCATGTGCGCGGGGGTCGGTTAGTACCGTGACGATGGCCGAGCAAAAATTGTCGATCGAGAGTACCGATCTTCGGGCCGTCACCGCACCGAATGGCAGCGGTATGGGCAGGTTCGAGACCCTGTGTATGATTGAAACGTTTCCCTTTTCGCCTTGCCCGTAGATCACGACAGGGCGCAGGATCGTAAAACATGCGCCTGACGCGCGCACCGCGTGCTCGGCGGCCAGCTTGGACCGCCCGTAGGCGTTGGCCGGCCTGGGCGGGGCTTCCTCCGTCAGTTCCTGTTCCGAGAATGGTCCGCTCTGCGCGGCGATCGACGAAACGAAAATGAGGTGCTTCTGCTGGCGACAGGCTGCTTTCGCCAGTGCCTCGGTAGCGCGGTAATTGACCAGATTGTATTGCTCGTCGCCGGAAAACCGGTGCGCGACACCGGCCAAATGGACGATGGCGTCACATCTTTCCAGCAAGGCCCGCCAGTCGAACGGCAGGGCAAGGTCGGAAAGGGGAGCCGTGACGATATTGGGATGACCGGGAGCAAGAGCCGTTCTGGAGGCCGCGATGACGCTGAAGCCTCGTGATGCGAGAAAAGCGATGAGATTGCGGCCAACGAAGCCGCCGGCGCCGGTCACGAGCACAGTAGTCGTCATGAAACCCACCGAAGCGAAGCAATTGAACTACGCTCTATAAGTCAATTCTCGGCGCAACGAAAATGGCCTGCGTGCGGTCCGTCAGTTGCCGATGTTTCTGCCTGGGTGCAGGACCGATCGTACGAACTCTGCGAGGTTGCCGCCCGAAAACAGAATGCCATGGACGCCGGCGGCCCGCGCGGCTTCCAGGTCGGTCGGCTTGTCTCCGATGAGGATGCTGCGGCCGATATCGACCGGGAAGCGCTCCAGCAGGTCGGTGATCATTCCAGGCGCTGGCTTTCGCCGATGGCTGACCTGACGATATCGCTCGATCACGGCGTCGGGATGGTAGGGGCAATATTCGAATGCGTCGACGTGGGCTCCGATTCCGGCCAGCTCCGCTGCCATCCACTCATGCAGGGCCTGCACGTGGTGCTCGTCGAAGAAGCCTCTCGCGACGCCTGATTGGTTCGTCACGACGAAAACAAGATATCCGGCATCGTTCGCCGTCTTCACGGCCTCACGCGCGCCATCGATCCATTTCAGCTTGGTGGTCTCGTAGACGTAACCGTCGTCCTCGTTGAGCACCCCATCCCGATCAAAGAAAATCGCCGGTCTCTTCATTCGTTGCATGGAAAGCGGATCGTGGTTTGGGGTGGGCTTGGCTGGTTCATGTAGACCGCGGCATGAAGGCACGCTCGACGACGTGCATCATTTTCGACATTTCGCGCTAGCGCCGAAACTCGCGGACGGTTTTTTTCAACGCCTTAGGAAGAAGCTGAAATCTAGCAGCCCTGTCCAAGATTTGAAAGGCGGCCCTTTTGAAGGATTGGCGGCCAAGCGAAAAAACCTGGGCCGGCGATGTCGGGCGAGCGGCGTCGTGCGCGCAAATCGCTGATTTTTGGGACTTTGAAGTCGGAAAATCGCCTTGATTCACGGCGACTTCCATATAGAACCAGTGGTTTCGCGCGTCGCTTTCCGCGGCCCCCTGGTTTCCCCTTGATCTCTGTTTCAGGCATTTCGCGAGCAGGCACGAAGACGCATGTATGTGATTGGAATCAGCTCCGGCATCAAGCATGGCCATCACGACGGTGCTGCGGTTCTGCTTCGCGACGGTCAACTCGTCGCTGCGGCGGAAGAGGAGCGTTTCACGTTAGCCAAGCATGCTCGTGGAGAACTGCCTCGTGGCGCCATCAACTACTGCCTAAGTCACGCCGGCATCACCATTCGCGATGTCGACTTCATCTGCTCCCCGCTGCGCACTTACACGAACTACGAGCAGCGCCTGATTGAATATTTCAAGTTTCAATTTGGCCATGCCCCGAGGATCGAACTCTACGATCATCACGTGTGCCATGCCGCGAGCAGCTTCTATGGTTCGGGATTTCGCGAAGCCACGGTAGCCTGCTTCGATTTTTCGGGTGACTCCAGCTCGGGACTGGTTGCCCATGTCAGGGACAACGACTTCAAGATACTGACGCGATTTGGCCGGCATAACAGTCTCGGTCTCTATTACGGTATGCTGACCCAGTATCTCGGGTATCAGATGACCAACGACGAGTACAAGGTCATGGGGCTGTCATCCTATGGCAACCCGAAATACCTGGACAAGTTCGCCGGCTTACTGCGTCCGAACGGGATCGATTACGTCCTTGATCCTGAACTCGACAAGCGCAAACGGGACGCCGAGATCTTCACCAGCGATTTCTCGACGCGGCAGGAGCGTATCTTCACTGAAAAAATGGAAGATGTGCTCGGACCCCGCAGGCTCCGCGGTCAACCGCTCGACCAGCGCTTCACCGACATCGCCGCGAGCGGCCAGAAGCAGCTCGAGATCGTCACGACGGAGGTGGTACGCAGCGCGATCGCAATGAGTGGCTGTGCCGATGTCTGTCTCGCCGGCGGCGTCGCCCTGAACTGCAAGATGAACATGGAGATTGCCGCGGAGCCGTCGGTCGGGCGCCTTTATGTTCCGCCGGTACCGCACGATGCAGGCGTTGCATTGGGCGCGGCGATGCTGAAATGCGTCGAGGGTGGCCACGCGATAGCGCCGCTGACGCATGCCTATTGGGGGCCAGAATATTCCAACGATTCCATCAAGGCGACGCTCGACAAGATCGGCGCTCGCTACGACGTGCTGGATGATCCGGTTGCCGCGTGCGTCACCGACCTCGTCGAGCAAAGGACCGTGGGATGGTTTCAAGGACGGATGGAGTATGGCCCGCGCGCGCTGGGCAATCGATCGATTCTCGCCGATCCGCGCTCGCCCGGCATGAAGGATCGTATCAATCTTAGCATCAAGTATCGCGAGGAGTTTCGTCCCTTTTGTCCATCGGTGCTGTATAACAGGCAGGCCCAATATTTCGAGGATGCGTTCGATGCGCCGTTCATGGTCGTGACGTTTCCCGTCAATGAAAAAGTTCGCGAATTGATTCCGGCGGTGGTCCATGTCGATGGCACCGCGCGCATTCAGAGCGTCCACGCCGAGACAAATCCAACCTACAGCCGGTTGCTCGATGAGTTCGGCAAGGCGGCTTCGGTGCCGATGCTGATCAACACCAGCCTCAACATCAACGAGCAGCCCACCGTGAATTCGCCGCTCGAAGCGCTGCACACGTATTTCTGCTCCGGCCTCGATGTTCTGTTTCTCGGCCCGTACCGGTTGTCGAAGCCAAGTTGAAGGAGCTTCCGCGATGCGCAGATTGCTCAAGCGTGTCGTCAACGATTATCTGAGGCCCATTCGCAGAAGCTTGCGGCCGACGCGCCATGCCCGCTTCGGCGGCATCAATATCAGCTATCGCCCTGAGCTCGACGGTGGCGGGACGCATTTCGGGCAGGACTTCCTGCCGTTTTTCCGGGCGCGCGGCCTGCCGAAGCAGGAACGTGCGTTCGAATGGTGTTCGGGACCTGTCTTTATCGGCTTTTCGTTGCTCGGCAATGGCTTTTGCGAGACGCTCTGTCTCGCCGACATAAATCCCCGCTCGGTCGCATCCTGCAGGAATACGGTCGAGGTCAACGGTCTCAGGGACCGGGTCTCGGTATATGAATCCAACAATCTGAGGAACATACCTTCCTCGGAAAAATGGAATCTGGTCGTGAGCAACCCGCCCCACTTCGTCGACGAGGCCTATGATGGACAGTTGCTCGCTTATGATCCGCAATGGCAGATTCACCGCGAGTTCTTCATGACCGTCAGCAAGTTCCTGGCCCCGGCCGGCATGATCGTTCTGCAGGAAAACAATGCGGGGTCGACGGTGGAGAGCTTTCGCGGGATGATCGAGGAAGCCGGACTCAAGATCGTCTTCACGAACGGGGATTCGCCGGCGCTGACCCGCGAGAGCATCTTCTACTATATCGGAATCATGCGTCGCGCCGATGAGCCGCCGGCCTGGGCGCACACCAATATCGAGCGTCAGTGCGGGGGAGCCGGCTGGACGTGGGTGCGGCAGGATCAGGCCTCACCGCTCGTCTGATATCACCTTGCCGTCGTTCGGCAGTGTGCCGACGCCGACCAGTTCGACATTGCCGCCGAGCTTCGTCACCGCGCGCAGCGTCGCCGCGAGCTCGCCCTGTAGCATCTCACCCGTCGTCGCCGTCTCCGCCTTCAGCGTCATCAGATCGCTCTCGCCGGACCGTGTGATTACGAGGCGCAGCCGTCCGAGTTCGCGATGGCGCTTGCCGATCTCGGCGATCTGCTCGGGGCGCACGAACATGCCCTTGACCTTGGTGGTCTGGTCGGCGCGGCCCATCCAGCCCTTGATGCGCATGTTGGTGCGCCCGCACGGGCTCATGCCCGGCAGCGTGGCGGTGAGATCGCCGAGCGCAAGGCGGATCCAGGGATGCTGCGGATCGAGCGAGGTGACGACGATTTCGCCAACGTCGCCCGGCGCCACCGGATCGCCGGTGCCGGGGCGCACAATCTCCATGATGAGATCCTCGTTGACGACCATGCCCTCGCGCGCCGGTGTCTCGAACGCGACCATGCCAAGATCGGCGGTGCCGAACGCCTGATAGGCATCGATGCCCCGCGACCGGACCTCGTCCTGCAGCGATTTCGGGAAAGCCGCGCCGGATACCAGCGCGCGCTTGATCGAAGACACGTCGCGGCCGGCGCTTGCCGCGGCATCGAGCAGGATCTTGAGGAAGTCGGGCGTGCCGCTGTAGCCGACCGGCCGATAGGCCTCGATCAGCTCGAACTGCTGTTCGGTATTGCCGGGGCCGGCCGGGATCACGGCACAGCCGAGCGCCCGCGCCGAGGCGTCGAAGATGAAACCGCCGGGCGTCAGATGATAGCTGAAGGTGTTGAGCACGACGTCACCGGGCCGGAAGCCCGCCGCGAACAGCGCCCGCGCGCCGCGCCAGGGGTCGGCGTGAACGGGCTCGGGTTCGAAGATCGGGCCGGGCGAGGTGAACAGCCGTCCGAACGACCCCAGCGGCCCCGCCACGAGCCCGCCGAACGGCGGCGCGGCCTTGTGTAGGGCAGGGAGTTCCGACTTGCGTAGCACCGGCAGGCGCGCCAGCGCGGCCCTATCGATCACGGCAGCTGGGTCGATGCCCCTCAGCCGCTCGGCATAGGCCGGCGCGTCCAGCGCCTTGCGCAGGACGTCTGGCAGCCGTGAGAACAGCTCGGCCTCGCGTCTCGCCGGCTCGCGGGTTTCAAGGGCGTCATAGTGGTCGGTCATGGCTGATGATCCCGCAGGAGGGGGCCGATTGCGTACCGCCGCTGACGTGCTATCAGACGGCCTCTGCCGGTGTTGCCCATGTTCCAGAGGACGCAATGGTTGAAGGACATACTGCTGCGGCAGGAGATGCCGGCGCTTCGGCGGATATCGTCGCGAAGCTGAAGCTCCGCATCATCGACCACTGCCTGCCGCTGTGGTCCACCGAAGGCTGGGACGGCAAGACGGGCGGCTTCATCGACCGCCTCGACGCCGACGGCCGCGCAGACAGGCTGGCGCCGCGCAGGACCTTCGTCCAGGCGCGCCAGATCTATTGCTATGCCAAGGCCGCGCAGCTGGGTTGGTATCCCGACGGACGCGCGATCGCGCTCAAGGGGCTGGAGCATCTGCTGGCCAACGCAAAAGCCCCCGACGGCAGACCGGGCTTCGTCCACGTGCTGACGCCGGATGGTGCCGTGCTGGACGCGCGGCGCGATTCCTACGACCACGCCTTTGTGCTGCTCGCGCTGGCCACCGTCTACAGTCTCGACCGCGATGCGCAAATCCGCACCGAGATCAACGCACTGTGCCGCTTCGTCGAGACGGACTTGCGCTCGCCGCATGGCGGCCTTCACGAGGGATTGCCTCCCTCGATGCCGCGCCGGCAGAACCCGCAGATGCATCTCTTCGAGGCGATGATCGCGGCGTTCGATGCGACGCATGACCTCGTGTTCCAGGACCGCGCAGGAAATTTCTTCAGCCTTTTTCTGGCCAACCTCTACGACAAGCAGCGCCAGGTGCTCACCGAGTATTTCGAGGAGGACTGGTCGAAGATCGAGCCCATCAGCGTCGAGCCGGGGCATCAGGCGGAGTGGGCATGGCTGCTCCGGGGCTTTGAGCGCATCACCGGCTGCCCGACGGGGCGCTACCGCGGCGAATTGCTGGCGACCGCGCTGCGCTACCGCGACGCGGCGACCGGCTGCTTGGTCGACGAGGGCGATGCCAACGGCAATATCCGGCGCCATACCCGCCGGCTGTGGCCGCAGACCGAAATTGCCAAGGCGTGGATCGCGCAGGCCGAGTCGGGTGAGGCGGGAGCGGCCGACGAAGCGCGCGCGGCGCTGGTGCGGCTCGAACGGCATTATCTCAGCCATCCGGTGGCCGGCGGCTGGTACGACCAGTTCGACCGCGACGGCAACTCGCTGGTTGCCACCATCCCTGCATCCTCGTTTTATCATGTGCTTTGCGCCGTTGCGGAAGCGGAGCAGGTGCTCGCTTAAGTTTCCACTTCGCGCCAAAACGCTCTGGTCGCTCACAGCCACCGCTTTCGCCGCTTGAAGCTCTTCAGGTTCTTGAAGCTCTTGCGCTGGTCGCCGGCGCCGCCGAGGTAGAATTCCTTGACGTCCTCATTGTCGCGCAGTTCGTCGGCCGTGCCGTCGAGCACCACCTTGCCCTGTTCCATGATGTAGCCGTGGCTCGCGACCGAAAGCGCCGCGCGCGCGTTCTGCTCCACCAAGAGGATGGTGACGCCGAGGTCGCGGTTGATCTCCTTGATGATCGAAAACACTTCCTTGACCAATAGTGGCGACAGGCCCATCGACGGCTCGTCCATCAGGATCATCTTCGGGCGCGCCATCAGCGCGCGGCCGATCGCCAGCATCTGCTGCTCGCCGCCGGAGAGATAACCGGCGAGCCCAGTGCGCTCCTTGAGCCGCGGGAAATACCTGAACACCATGTCGATGTCGGCGGCGACGTCGTTGTCGGCGCGGGTAAAGGCGCCGAGCTTCAAGTTTTCGATCGACGTCATGTCGGCGATGATGCGGCGGCCCTCCATCACCTGGAAGATGCCGCGGCGGACGATCTTGTCGGGATCGATGCCGTTGATCCGTTCGCCATCGAACAGGATCTCGCCGCGGATGACCTCGCCGTCCTCGGTCTTGAGCAGGCCGGAGATCGCCTTGAGCGTCGTCGACTTGCCGGCGCCATTGGCGCCGAGCAGCGCGACGATCGCACCCTTCGGCACCTCGAGGCTGAGGCCGCGCAGCACCAGGATGACTTTGTCATAGACCACCTCGATATTGCGCACGCTGAGCAGCGGGGCGGCGGCTGGCACGGTGGTCTTCGCGGGACGATTGAGTTCGGTTGTTTCAGTCATGTTGACCTCACCGTGTCGTCACCCGCGAAGGCGGGTGACCCAGTATTCCAGAGACGCCCGTGATTGGCCGGGAAGCCGCGGCGTACTGGATCCCCCGCCTTCGCGGGGGATGACAGCCTGCTTGTTGCTAGTTCTCACCAGCCCAGCCAGTCGGGCTTGCGCGGCAGGTCAATGGTCTTCACCTTCTCCATCTTGATGCCGCCGTTCTTGACGAGCTCGTTGAGCGGGGCGTCGGTCGCACCGGCGACCTTCATGCGATAGAGATCGACCTTGAGCGTGCCGCGGTGATCGGTCTCGGTGAAGGTCGAGGGATTGCAGATGCCTTCGCCGCCGGCCGGCACCCAGTCCTTCTTCTGGTAGAAGCCCTTCTTGACGTTCTCGCCGGTGGCGCCGCCGTTCTTGGCAGCCCATTCGACCGCTTCCTTCATGTAGAGCGCGGTGCAGACGCCGGCGATGTAGTGCACGGGCCGATAGGTAGTCCCGGCCGCGTCGGACATCTTGGAGATCTCCATGAAGGTCTTCATGCCGGGCGCATTGCCGCCCCATGCCACCGCGGTACGCAGCGGGAACACCACGCCGTCGGCGGCGGCGCCGGCGGCCTTGGCGGCGTTCTCATCCATGCCCCAGACATTGCCGAGGAACTGCACATCCACGCCGGCCGCCTTGCAGGCGTTGAGCACCGAGATGTTGGAGCCTGCGGTATTTCCGAGATAGGCGTAGTTGGCGCCCGAGCTCTTCAGCGTCAGGCACTGCGCGCTGTAGTCGCCGGGCGTCAAGGCGAACACGATCGGCGGCAGCACCTCGAAGCCGAGCTCGCCGGCAATGGCTTCACCGGCCGCCTTCGGCGCGTTCGGGTAGGGATGGTTGGCACCCATATGGACGTATTTCGGCTTGCCGGGCTTGCCCTTGGCCTTCCAGTCCTCGGCGGCCCAGGTCAGCATGCCGCGAAGCGCATCCGAATAGCTCGGGCCGTAGAAGAAGTTGTAAGGCGCGGGCTTCGCCTTGCCGCCGGCGCCGGTCGGATCTGAGAGCGCCGCGGCATAGGAGGCGGAGATGTCCGGGATCTTGTCCTGCGCCAGGAAGCCGGTCAGCGCTTCGGTGTCGGCGGTGCCCCAGCCGAGAATGGCGGCGACCTTGTCGGCGCCCGACCATTTCTTGTACTGCGCGATGGCGCGCGGCACCTGATAGCCATAGTCGACGGTGTCGACATTGACCTTCGCATTGTTGATGCCGCCGTTCTTGTTGATCCATGCATAGGTGTCGGCAACGCCCTGTCCGAACGGCGTTCCGACGTCCGAGGTCGGGCCCGAATAGTCGGCGAGATGCCCGAGCGAGATCGGCGCCTGGGCCGACGCCGCGGTACTGCCCACCAATAGAGCGAGCGAGGCTGTGCTCAACAGAGTCTTCATCGTCATGGACATAGTCCTCCCGGTTACTTCTCGAGGTCTTCTCGTTGTCAGCCCCGTTCCGACCTCAATGCGAGAACGGGTAGAGTTTCCAATATGCCTTGATCTGCCGCCAGCGATGCGCAAGTCCATCCGGCTCGAACACCAGAAAGACGATGATGATCACGCCGATAGCCATCTCGCGCAAGAAAGCGATGTTGTTCTTTAGTCCGAGAAACTGATCGATCGGGCTGCCGCGCAGCGCGACGCTGAGCCACTCCATCGATTCGGGCAGCAGCACCATGAACGCCGTGCCCATCAGCGTGCCCATGACCGAGCCGAGCCCGCCGATGATGATCATGGCGAGGAAGATGATCGAGCGGTCGATGCCGAAACCTTCGTTGGAGACCACCAGATTGTAATGCGCATAGAGCCCGCCGCCGACACCGGCGAAGAACGCGGCAAGGCCGAACGACAGCGTCCGGTACTTGGTCAGGTTGATGCCCATGATCTCGGCGGAGAGATAATGGTCGCGCACCGCGACCAGAGCGCGCCCGTCGCGCGAGCGGATCAGATTGGTGACCAGCAGATAGCAGACGATGACATAGGCCAGCACGACATAGAAATATTGCTTATCGCCGCGCAGCGCGTAGCCGAAGATCGAGAACGGCTCGGCGCTGGCGGGTACGCTCCCGCCGGTGAACCATTCGGCCCGCGCGAAGAAGTCGAGCAGGATGTACTGCGCGGCCAGCGTCGCGATCGCCAGATAAAGCCCCTTCAGCCGCGCAGCGGGCAGACCGAAGACGAGGCCGACCGCGGCTGTGACGACGCCTGCGAGCGGAATGCAGAAGAAGACGGGGATGCCGAACCGGTTCGACAGATAGGCCGAGGTGAAGGCGCCGAAGCCGAAGAAGGCGGCGTGGCCGATCGAGATCTGGCCGGTGAAGCCGACCACGATGTTCAGCCCGAGGGCAGCGATGCCGAAGATGCCGATCTGGATCAACAGGCTGAGGACGTAGGCGCTGACGATGTAGGGCGCAAAGCAGACCAGCGCGATGCCCGCGATCATCGCGTTGCGGCTGGTCGTGGTCGGAAACGCGGTGGTATCCGCCGCATAGGTGGTGCGGAAGTCGCCGGCTGGAATGAGGGTCTGGCCTGCCATAATTGTTTAAATCCGCTCGATGTCTTGGGTGCCGAACAGGCCGTACGGCTTGATCATGAGGATAATGATGAGGGCATAGAACGGCGCGATCTCGTAGAGATTGCCCCAATGCAGATATTCGCTGTCGAGAAAATGCGCGATGTTTTCGAGGAGGCCGATGATGATGCCGCCGAGCACGGCACCCGCAACGCTGTCGAGGCCGCCGAGGATCGCCGCCGGAAACACTTTCACACCATAGGCGGAGAGGCCGGCCGAGACGCCGTTGACGACCGCCACCACCACGCCGGCGACGGCCGAAACGGTCGCCGAGATCGCCCAGGCCATCGCGAACACGCTTTTCACGGATATGCCGAGCGACTGCGCGACCTGCTGGTTGAAGGCGGTGGCCCGCATCGCCAGGCCGTATTTGGAGAGGCGGAAGAACCACGCCATGCCGACCATCATCGCGACCGACACCGCAAGGCTCATCAGGTAGACGGTCTGCACCTGCAGCCCGAGGAAATTGACGTTCTGGGTCTGGAAGATGCGCGGGAACGGCTGCAGGTTGACGCCGAACATCCACTTCATCAGTGCGGAAAACACCGTCGACAGCGCGATCGTCACCATGATCACGGAGATGATCGGTTCGCCGATCATCGGCCGCAGGATGACGATCTGTATGGCGATGCCGAACAGGAACATGAAGACCAGCGTGATCGGCATGCCCAGATAGAACGGCACCTGGTATTTGGTGAGCAGCCACCAGCACACCCAGGCGCCGATCAGCAATAGTTCGCCTTGCGCGAAGTTCACCACCTGCGTCGCCTTGTAGATCAGCACGAACGACATCGCGACGACGCCGTAGAGCGTGCCGACCACGAGGCCGTTGACGAGGAGCTGGATCAGGAGCTGGGTATTCATGCTGATGCACCGAACGTACAGGCTGTCATCGCCGGGCTTGACCCGGCGATCCATCGCCTGAAGAACCACTTTTTCGGAAGAGGATGGATGCGCGGGTCAAGCCCGCGCATGACGACCGGTTTTGCGGCGGCGTTGCTCGACATCACCCTCATTCCGCGGCCTCCGCCATCGGCGCATCGCGGCCGAGATCGACGACGCGCAGCGTGGTGCGGATGCGCTGGGTGGTACCGTCCTGGAAGCGGATCACGGTGTCGACGGGAATGTCGCTCTTGCCGGCGTATATCGCGTCGATGATGTCGGCGTATTTCTCGTTGATGACGCTGCGGCGCACTTTTCGGGTGCGGGTCAGTTCGCCGTCGTCGGCGTCGAGCTCCTTGTAGAGCAGGAGGAAACGGGAGATGCGCTGCGCCGGGGGCAGCGTGGCATTGACGCTTTCGACCTCCTTGCGCAGCAGCGCATAGACCTCGGGGCGCGAGGAAAGGTCGGTATAGGTCGTGAACGAGATGCGGTTCTTCTCCGCCCATTTCGAAATGATCGAGTAGCGGATGCAGATCATCGCCGCCAGCGTGTCGCGGCCGGCGCCGAGCACGACCGCCTCGGCGACATAGGGCGAGAACTTCAGCTTGTTCTCCAGATATTGCGGCGAGAAGCGCTCGCCGCGCGAGGTCTCGGCGAGGTCCTTGATGCGGTCGATGACGACGAGCTGGCCGTGATCGTTGAAATAGCCGGCGTCGCCGGAATGCATCCAGCCATCCTTCATGTCGGCGGCGGAGGCTTCCGGATTCTTGTAGTAGCCGAGGAACCTGTTGGGGTGGCGGACGACGATCTCGCCAACGCCGTTGACGTCAGGATTGTCGATGCGGATTTCGATGTCATCGGCCATGGCCACGCCGGTCGTATCAGGATCCACCTTGCCGGCGGGATGCAGCGTGTAGGCCCCGAGCAGTTCGGTCTGGCCATAGAGGGTGCGGAGCGGCACGCCCATCGCCTGGAAGAATTTGAACGTATCCGGCCCGAGCGCGGCGCCGCCGGTCGCCGCCGAGCGCAGCCGCGTGAAGCCGAGACGGTCGCGCAGCGCGCGGAACAACAGCTGGTCGGCAAACACCGAGCGTTTGCCTTGTGCCAGAGCCGCAAGCCCGGTCTTCATGCCGACGTCGAAGAGCTTCTGCTTCAGCGGCGAGGAGTCCATCACGCCGGCGCGCACCTCGGCGGCGATCGATTCCCACAGCCGCGGCGCAAACAGCACGAAGGTCGGCGCGATCTCGCGGAAATCGTGCATCATGGTCTCGGGCTCTTCGACGAAGTTGACCTTCATCCGGCACAGCAGCCCTTTGCCGAGCGCGTAGACCTGTTCCATGATCCAGGGCAGCGGCAGCACCGAGACATATTCGTCATCCGGTCCCTTCGGATCGAAGGCGAGATAGGTCGCGCAATGTTTCAGGACGCGCCCGGCCGCCAGCATGGCCAGCTTCGGGTTGGCCGTCGTCCCGGAGGTGGTGCAGAGGATCGCGACGTCCTCGCCATCAGTTGCGTCGACCAGGCGGTCATAGAGGCCGGGCTCGCGCACGGCGCGGTCGCGGCCCATCGCGGCCAGCTTTTCCGCTTCCATCAGCCGCGGATCGTCGTATTTACGCATGCCGCGCGGATCGGAATAGACGATGTGCTTCAGGTTGGGCGCGCGATCGGCCAGCGCCAATAGCTTGTCGACCTGCTCCTCGTCCTCGGCAAACACCAGCTTGGCCTCGCCGTAGCTCAAGAGATAGGCCGCTTCCTCGTCCAGCACATCGCGATAAAGGCCGAGGCTCATCGCTCGAATCGCATGGGTCGCGATTTCGGCCGCCACCCAGTCCGGGCGGTTGTCGCCGATGATGCCGATGACGTCGCCGCGCCCAAGGCCGAGTTCGACCAGGCCGAGCGCGAAATCATGCGTGCGCTTCTGGTACTCATTCCAGGTGAACACGCGCCACAGCCCGAGATCCTTTTCGCGCAAGGCAATCTCGCCGCCGTGCTCCCTGGCGTTGAGGCGCAACAGCTTCGGGAAAGTATCTGCCTGGGCGGCGCGTCCGGCGTAATCCATCATGCCGCGCACTCCGGCGCTGCGGGCTTGTCATCGGGATCGACCAGCACCTCGTCCTCTTCGCCGAGATAGGCGCGCTTGACGTGGGGATCGGCGAGCACCGAGGCTGGATCGCCCTCGGCGATCTTGCGGCCGAAATCCAGCACCATGACGCGGTGGGAGATGTCCATCACGACGCCCATGTCGTGCTCGATCATCATCACGGTCATGCCGAACTCTTCGTTGAGATCGACGATGTAGCGCGCCATGTCCTCCTTTTCCTCAAAATTCATGCCGGCCATCGGCTCGTCGAGCAGGATCAGTTGCGGCTCCAGCGCCATGGCGCGGGCGAGCTCGACGCGCTTACGCAGACCGTAGGGCAGGGTGCCGGCGGTCGCCTTGCGCACCGACTGCAGGTCGAGGAAGTCGATGATCTCCTCCACCTTGTGGCGGTGCTCGAGTTCCTCGCGCCGCGCGCCGGTCAGCCAGTACAGCGAGCCCGTGATGAAGTTGTTCTTCAGGAGGTGATGCCGCCCGACCATGATGTTGTCGAGCACGCTCATGTGGTGGAACAGCGCCAGATTCTGGAAGGTGCGGCCGATGCCGAGCGAGGGCCGGGCGTTCGGGTTGAGGCCGGTGATGTCCTTGCCGCGGTAGAACAGTTTCCCTTCGGTCGGCTTGTAGCGACCGGAAATGCAATTGACGATCGAGGTCTTGCCGGCGCCGTTCGGGCCGATGATCGAGAACAATTCGCCCTCGTTCACGCCGAATGAGACTTCGGTCAGCGCCCGGACGCCGCCGAAGCGCAGCGACACGCCGCGCACTTCCAACGTATGAGCCACTCATTCCCTCCAGATACGGCGCTTGAGCGGCGCTCTTTATCTTTCGTTTGCAATGCGCGATTCTACATCGGCAGTGACGGGCAGGCCATCCGACTATCGGTAGCGGCCGGTTGCGATGTCACGCGTGGTAGCGTCGCACCCCGCCGCCGTGCCATGGGCCGCATGCACCGAGGTGGCTCTCCTTACGGCAATGCGGTAGTTTGAAATGTCTTTTCCCTGACAATTGTCGGGAAATTTTGCCTGATGGCCTCCTGTTGCAGTGCAGCACAGCGGCCGATGGAGACGCGACGGTCGATGCGATCATGATTGCTGCGGATTACCTGAAGCGTATCGCGGCCTGGTCGCGCGAACTGAACGAGCGAGAAATCGAAGTCGCTCGCGCCGGCATCGTGGAGAAGTCCTATCGCGCCAATGAATTCATTTTCCTGCGCGGCGATGCCTTCGATTACTGGACCGGCATCGTCACTGGGCTGGCGCGGATGGGCACGGTATCGAGCGGCGGCAAGGCGGCGACAATCGCCGGTCTCACGGCAGGCGCCTGGTTCGGCGAAGGCTCGATGCTGAAGAGCGAACCGCGGCGCTACGACATGGTGGCGATCCGCGACACCCGGCTGGCGCTGATGGATCGGACAACCTTCTTCTGGCTGTTCGAGAACAGCGTCGCGTTCAACCGCTTTCTGGTTCGCCAGCTCAACGAGCGGCTCGGCCAGTTCATCGGCGCGGTGGAACATGGCCGCACGCTTGATGCCACCAGCCGCGTCGCGCGTTCCATCGCCTCGCTGTTCAATCCGATTCTCTATCCCGACATGACACGCCATCTCGAGATCACACAGGAAGAAATCGGAGCGCTGTCCGGTATTTCCAGGCAGAACGCCAACCAGTGCCTGAAGCGGCTGGAGAAGGAGGGGCTGCTGCGGCTCGAATATGGCGGCGTCACCATCATCGAGCTCGAACGGCTGCGTAACCACGGCGATTGAGACCGGCCAAGGCGTCCTCGCGTTGTTGTGTTTGCACAGGATACGGCACCGTATTGAAAACCGAAATCAGAAGTGGTATTGATACGGTGCCGTATCAGGACGTGATGTCCTCGCGTGATCGGTTTTGAGACCACAGCCAGCCGGAGATGTCCGATGAGCAGGCAGGATCAGGTCAATCTCTTGAAGCGGCTATTGCATTACGTGGAGACCCGGACCACGGCCATGGCAGATAGCCCCTGGCGCAACGAAGTGTCGGCCTATACCGACGCAGCGCGCCTCGCCGAGGAGCAGCGGGTGCTGTTTCGCAAGCATCCGCTGGTCATGGGTTTCGCTTCTGACTGGCCCACTGCCGGCAGCTTCAGTACCGATGATCATGCCGGCCTGCCCATTCTGGTCGTGCGGGGACGCGATGGCAAATTGCGCGCATTCCTGAACGTGTGCCGCCATCGCGGCGCCAAGGTCGCGCAGGGCTGTGGCGAGGCGCGGCTGTTCTCGTGCCCGTATCATGCCTGGACCTACGATCTCGCCGGCCAACTGATGGGCATCCCCGACGAGCGCTGCTTTCCCGAGGTGCGCGGCGAACGCGCCTCGCTGGTCGAACTGCCGCTGTGCGAGAAGTATGGTCTGGTGTGGGTGATCCCGACCGCGGACGGTTCGAGCCATTTCGACATCGATCCATGGCTCGGCGGGCTCGCGGAGGAACTCGCTTCGTTCGGATTTGCCTCCTGGTCGTTCTACGACCGCCGCCTGATTCCGGAGACCATGAACTGGAAGCTGGTCGTGGATACGTTCAACGAGGGTTACCACGTCGGCTTCCTGCACCGTGATTCCCTGCGCGACATCCTGCATGGCAACGTGACCGATTTCGAAGCGTTCGGTCTCAACCACCGCCTGACGTTTCCACGCAGGAAACTGGAGCGGCTCAAGGCCGAGCCCGAGGACGCCTGGGACTTGATGTGGAATACGACGCTCGTCTATTCGCTGTTTCCCAATACGCTTCTCCTCGTGCAGGGCGACCATGTCGAACTCGCGCGCGTGTTCCCCCGCGAGGGACGCACGGATCGCGCGGTCATGGACCTCGGACTTTACGTTCCCAAGGCGCCGAGCACCGAGGAAGAACGCATCCATTGGGACAAGAACATGCAGCTCGTCCTCGATGTCGTGACAGGCGAGGATTTCCCGACCGGGCGCAGCATTCAGATCGGCCTGACTTCGGGCGCGCAAACGCACACCGTCTACGGCCGCAACGAGCCGGCCATGATCCACTACCATCAGTCGATCCGTGCGGCGCTCGGCTTAGGGGTCTGAAATCGGACGGCTTTCAGATTAGGCTTCACCTCTGGTTCTGTTGCGGGGGCCGAATATGGCGGAGTTACCGTCATCGCGCGCTTGAAAAGCTGCGTAATCATCGCGAATAAATTGGCCTAAGGGACTGATATTAAAGGACTTTGCCGATAGACTTGGCGCTAGCGCAATGCTATGGCCTGCGGAATATTCGAATTTGTGTATTCGGAGACGATATGGCGGCTCAGGATTCAAAACGGCGCGTGGCGCTGATTACCGGCGTCACTGGGCAGGACGGCGCCTATCTCGCCGAATATCTGCTCGGCCTTGGCTACACCGTCCATGGCATCAAACGTCGGTCGTCCTCGTTCAATACCGCGCGCATCGATCATCTGTACCAGGATCCGCACGCCCGCACCCGGCCGTTCCTGCTGCATTACGGCGACATGACCGACTCGACCAACCTGATTCGGCTGATGCAGCAGATCAGGCCGACGGAGATCTATAACCTCGCCGCTCAGAGCCATGTCGGCGTCAGCTTCGAAAGTCCGGAATACACCGCCAATGCCGACGCCATCGGCGTGCTGCGGCTTTTGGAAGCGATCCGCATCCTCGGCATGGAGAAGGAGACGCGGTTCTACCAGGCATCGAGTTCCGAGCTCTATGGCCTGGCGCAGGAGGTGCCGCAGAAGGAGACCACGCCGTTCTACCCGCGCTCGCCTTACGGCGTCGCCAAGCTCTACGGCTACTGGATCACGGTGAACTATCGCGAGGCCTACGGCATGTTCGCCTCGAACGGCATTCTGTTCAACCATGAGAGCCCGATCCGCGGCGAGACGTTTGTCACCCGCAAGATCACCCGCGGCGTCGCCCGCATCGAGGTCGGGCTCGACGAGGCGCTCTATCTCGGCAATCTCGAGGCCAAGCGCGACTGGGGCCATGCGCGCGACTATATCGAGGGTATGCACATGATCCTGCAGGCCGACAAGCCCGACGATTTCGTGCTGGCCACCGGCGAGGCCCGCTCGGTGCGCGAATTCGTCGAACTCGCCTTCGCCGAACTCGGCCGCAGTGTCGAATGGCGCGGTAAGGGCGCCGAGGAGACCGGCGTCGACAAGAAGTCCGGCAAGACCGTGGTTCGCATCGACCCTGAATATTTCCGGCCCACGGAGGTCGATCTCCTGGTCGGCGATGCAAGCAAGGCGCGGGACAAGCTGGGCTGGAAGCCGAGGATGTCGTTTGCCCAGCTGGTCAAGGACATGGTGGCAAGCGACCTCGAAGACGCGCGTCGGGAGGCGGCCCGTGGCAGGCATTCCGTTTGAGCTGAAGGGCAAGACCGTCTACGTCGCCGGCCATCGCGGCATGGTCGGCTCCGCGCTGGTGCGGCGGCTGGCGCGAGAAGACGTCGAACTATTGACAGTCGCTCGCAGCGAGATCGATCTGCGCGATCAGGCCGCGGTCGACCGATGGTTCGCGGCCAATCGGCCGCAGGTGGTGTTTCTCGCCGCCGCCAAGGTCGGCGGCATCGCCGCCAACAACACGCTGCGCGCCGAATTCCTCTACGACAATCTGGCGATCGCGGCGAACGTGATCCATGCGGCGCATGTCTATGGCGCCGAGAAGCTGATGTTCCTCGGCTCGTCCTGCATTTACCCCAAGCTGGCGCCGCAGCCGCTGCGCGAGGACTCGATGCTGACGGGTCCCCTGGAGCCGACCAACGAGCCTTATGCGATTGCGAAGATCGCCGGGATCAAAATGGTGGAGGCCTATCGCAGCCAGTACGGCGCCGACTTCATCAATGTGATGCCGACCAATCTCTACGGCGCCGGCGACAATTATCATCCCGAGTACAGCCACGTCGTCGCTGCGCTGATCCGCCGCTTCCACGAGGCGAAAAAGTCCGGTGCCGGGAAGGTCGTCGTTTGGGGCACCGGCACGCCGCGGCGCGAATTCCTCTATGTCGACGACCTCGCAGGCGCCTGCATCCATCTGATGAAGACCTATTCGGACAACGAACTGGTCAATATCGGCACCGGCGAGGACATCACGATCGCTGAATTCGCCCGTGTGGTCGCTGCAACCGTTGGCTACACCGGCGAGATCCGTTTCGACACCTCGCGCCCGGACGGCACGCCGCGCAAGCTGCTCGATGTCAGTCGGCTGGCGAAACTCGGCTGGCGCGCCAGCATGCGGCTGGAGGACGGCCTCAAACTCGCTTATCAGGCGTTCCTCAGCGAGCACGCTTAAACTCGCCTGCGTGAGAGGTTTGCCGCGGCAAGGTTTCGCGCTTTTGCTGCCGAAAACCCGTACCCAGTTTTCCTGATTGCGCTAGGATGCGTGTACGCCGAGCGGCCACAAGAGCCGCCGGCGCAGCGGAGGAAGCATGATGAACTATCAGCGTCGCCAATTCCTGCAGCTCGTCGCCGGTGCGGCTGCAGTTCCGGCCCTGTGCAGCGTCGCAGGCGCGCAGGCCTATCCCTCGCGCCCGGTTCGCCTCGTGATCGGCTATACGCCGGGCGGCTCGGCGGACCTGACCGCGCGCCTGATGGGGCAATGGCTGTCGGAAAAGCTCGGTCAATCCTTCATCATCGAGAACCGGCCGGGTGGCGGCACCAATATCGCCACCGAGCAGGTATTGCGCGCGACACCCGACGGCTACACGCTGCTGCTGGTCGCACCGGCGAACGCGATCAACGCCACGCTCTACGAGAAGCTGCCGTTCGATTTCATCAAGGAGATGGAACCGATCGCCGGCATCATCCGCTTCCCCAACGTCGTCGTTGTGCATCCCTCGCTGCCGATCAAGACGATCCCCGAACTGATCGCCTACGCCAAGGCCAATCCGGGCAAGCTCAACATGGCATCGTCAGGCAACGGCTCGACCATCCACATGTCAGGCGAGCTGTTCAAGATGCTCACGGGCATCAACATGCAGCATGTGCCATATCGCGGCGGCGCGCCGGCGCTCACCGACATGCTGTCCGGCCAGATGCATGTGATGTTCGACAACCTTCCGACCTGCGCCGAACACGTCAAATCCGGCAAGCTGCGCGGCCTTGCGGTCACCAGCACGACGCGCTCGGACGTGCTGCCGGACCTGCCGCTGGTCGCCGATTATCTGCCCGGCTACGAGGCCAGCGCCTGGTATGGCCTTGCGGCGCCGAAGGGCACGCCGCTCGAAATCGTGGGCGTGCTCAACAAGGCGGTGAACGAAATCCTCGCCGATCCCAAGGCGAAGGCTCGCTTTGCGGAGATCGGCGCCATTTTGCTGCCGGGCTCTCCCGCCGATTTCGGCAAGCTGGTGGCTGACGAGACCGAAAAGTGGGGCAAGGTGGTCAAGTTCGCCGGCGCCAAGGTGGACTAGCGCTTCATCAAACTGGCGGCGAGGCGAGATTGCGCCGCGACAGGTCGGGAGTGGCAGCCATGGTGGAGAACCTAGTAGCCGGATTGGTCGCGGTGGCTCTGATTATCATGGGCGTGCTTGCCTACGCCCAGAAGCATGAGGGCTGCTTGCACGGGCGCTCGCTTCAAACTTTCAAGCCCTGCGGATCGGCTAGCGTTGACATGTAGCGCTGGCCGCGACGCTGCGCCCAACCTCGCGCGATTTGGTGCCAGACGAACGGTCGCAAGCAATGCCTGTGCCTGATTTGTCAGCCTCTCGCCGCCATGCGCGGCGGGTTCTTGCCTAGCGCCTGCGCCATCGCCGAGATCAGCGGCCGCATGAAGAAGGCGTCCTCGGCCGGGTAGATGTCGGTCCGCAGGCCGTGGGACTTGAGTTCGTCTGACACCGCCGGGCCGACGGAGGCGATTGGCGTGCGATCGAGCCCGGCGCGTAAGCGCTCCTCGCAGCCGCGGGCCCGGGCCACCTCGATCAGGCGGCGGATCTGGCCGAGATTCGTCAGTGCGATGGCATCGACTCGGCCTTCCGCCATCTCGTCGATCGCCTTGATGATGTTGGCGTCGGCGGCCTGGGCGTCATAGGCATAGGGCAGCACGGTATCGACCTCGGCGCCTTGCGCCTTGATCGCGCCGATCAGGACGCCGTGATCCTTGTCCGGGTAGAGTTGCAGGGCGAGGCGATGCTCCCTGAGGTCGAGGCGCGACAGCATCTCGGCGACGCCTTCGGAAGTCGGCTTCTCCGTCGTCATCTGCGGCTCCAGGCCGATTTCGCGCAGCGCTTTTCCAGGCTTGGGGCCGCGGGCGAATTTGCGCGCTTTGCCGAGCGAGGCGATGAACTCCTGCTCGACGCCGATGCGCTGCGCCATCTTCATCAGCCGGCGCAGGCCTTCGCCCGTCAGCAGCACGACGTCGTCGAAGGGCTTTTCGATCGACCGCCGGATCCAGGCCTCGACCGGCGCGGAGTCCGGCGCGTCATGGATGGTGAACATCGGGCATTGCAGCACGTCGGCGCCCTGCTCGGTGAGCAGGCGGGAAAACTGCGCTTCCTCGCGCGTTTCCAGGATCAGGATGCGGTAACCGTTCAATCTGTCAGCCATGGTGTCGCTCCAACGCTTCGCGCTTTGTTCATCCTGATCCCGGTTTCGGGATTGGCGCAAGTGCGGGCGCGGTGATAGAGCAGGGCCGAAAATAGCCACTTCGCCCTTTTGCCTGAATTGTAGCCAGCCTCGCCATGCCCGATCACCAGTTCGTCCTGACCCTGTCCTGCCCGGATCGCCCCGGCATCGTTTCCGCGGTGTCGACCTTTCTGGCCCATAACGGACAGAACATCCTGGACGCACAGCAGTTCGACGATGTCGAAACCAAGAAGTTCTTCATGCGGGTGGTGTTCACCGCCGCCGATCTTGCTGTCGGGTTACAGGCGCTGCAGACCGGCTTTGCCGCGATCGCGGAGCGCTTTGGCATGGATTGGCAGATGCGCGACCGAGCCAATCGCCGCCGGGTGATGCTGCTGGTCTCCAAGTCGGATCATTGCCTGGTCGATATTCTCTATCGCTGGCGCACGGCCGAGCTGGAGATGATCCCGACGGCGATCGTCTCCAACCATCCGCGCGAAACCTATGGCACGCTCGATTTCGGCGAGATCCCGTTCCATTACCTGCCGGTCACCAAGGAAACCAAGCGCGAGCAGGAAGACGCGGTCTGGAAGCTGGTGCAGGATACCGCGACCGATCTCGTCGTGCTGGCGCGCTACATGCAGATCCTCTCGGACGAGATGTCGGCGAGGCTGGCCGGGCGCTGCATCAACATCCACCACTCGTTCCTGCCGGGATTCAAGGGCGCGCGGCCCTACCACCAGGCCCATGAGCGCGGCGTCAAGCTGATCGGCGCCACCGCGCATTACGTCACAAGCGACCTCGACGAAGGCCCGATCATCGACCAGGACGTCGAGCGCATCAGCCATCGCGACACGCCGGAAGATCTTTCGCGCAAGGGGCGCGACATCGAGCGCCGCGTGCTCGCGCGCGCCGTGCGCCATCACCTTGAGGATCGCGTGATCCTCAATGGCCGCAAGACCGTGGTGTTCATGGATTGAGGGGGCGGGCGCCTCTTCGCCTTAGCGGGCCTTTTCTTCCGGCCTCGGCGCCGGCTTTGCCTCTTCGCCGCGCTCGGAGGCCGGCAACAGCCGCTTGCGCTCGCGCTCCTTCATGTACTCGTCGTACTTTGCGGTTCCCGGGCGCGGCGGGGCGTCCGCAGGGATGCCGCCGAGCCACGCCGGTACAGCATCGCTGACGCCCGCCGAGACTTTCTCGTTGATGGTTCCACAACCGCTCAGCCCGCTGCCAGCGAGAGCAACGACAAGAAGTGTGGCGATATGGCGCGCGCTGATCGTCATCGCAGAAGGCTACAGCTCTCCCCTTTAAGGATGATGGATTTACGGCGCCGCCTTACGGCAGTCACCGAAACTCCTTCTTTGTTGACAGGACCATTTTATTTGTACAATCGTACAAATAGACGGCCGGCCGGCAAGCCATTGGGCAAACCGGTTCGGGATTATACCATGGTACCGCAGTGCATTTCTCGCTGGTTCTAGCGGGGCCGGCCTTTCGCTGCGACACGCCAATGGTCCGATTGACAACAGGGCGGCGAAGGACGCCATGTTGCCGCGCTACCCGGCCGAAAAACTGGGTTATGGTGAGATCAAGGGCCGGGGACTCGGTTCGAGACACAAGGCCGATCAGGGGGAGGATGTTGATGTCTATTCGCAGTCACATGTTGCTGGCCGCAGGCGCGGTCGCCGGGATGCTGGCGCTCACGCCGGCACACGCCCAAGAGACCGTCAAGATCGGCCTGATCCTGCCGATGACCGGCGGCCAGGCCTCGACCGGCAAGCAGATCGACAACGCGGTCAAGCTCTACATGCAGCAGAACGGCGACACCGTCGCCGGCAAGAAGATCGAGGTCATCCTCAAGGACGACGCTGCGGTTCCCGACAACACCAAGCGCCTCGCGCAGGAATTGATCGTCAATGACAAGGTGAATTTTATCGCCGGCTTCGGCGTGACCCCGGCAGCCCTTGCAGCCGCCCCCTTGGCGACGCAGGGCAAGATTCCGGAAATCGTGATGGCGGCCGGCACCTCGATCATAACAGAGCGTTCGCCCTACATCGTCCGCACCTCATTCACGCTGGCGCAGTCCTCGACCATCATCGGCGACTGGGCCGCCAAGAACGGCATCAAGAAGGTCGCGACGCTCACTTCCGACTATGCGCCGGGCAATGACGCGCTGAACTTCTTCAAGCAGAACTTCACCGCCGGTGGTGGCGAGATCGTCGAAGAGGTGAAGGTGCCGCTGCAAAATCCTGATTTCGCTCCGTTTCTGCAGCGCATGAAGGACTCCAAGCCCGACGCCGTGTTCGTGTTCGTGCCGGCCGGACAGGGCGGCAACTTCATGAAGCAGTACGCCGAACGCGGGCTCGACAAGGCCGGCATCAAGGTGATCGGCCCCGGTGACGTCATGGATGACGACCTGCTCAACGGCATGGGCGATGCCGCGCTCGGCACGGTAACCGCGCATCTTTACTCCGCGGCGCATCCTTCGGCCGCCAATAAGGAATTCGTCGCCGCCTACAAGAAGGCCTTTGGTCAGCGTCCGGGCTTCATGGCGGTCGGCGGCTATGACGGCATCCGCCTGATCTACGAGGCGCTGAAGAAGACCGGCGGCAAGACCGACGGCGATGCGCTGATCGCGGCGATGAAGGGCATGAAGTGGGAAAGCCCGCGCGGCCCGATCTCGATCGACCCGGAGACCCGCGACATCGTGCAGAACATCTACATCCGCAAGGTCGAGAAGGTCGACGGCGAACTCTACAACGTCGAGTTCGCGACCTTCGAGGCCGTGAAGGATTCCGGCAAGACGAAGAAGTGACATCCGTGCCTGTGGCTTGCCCCTCACCCCGACCCTCTCCCCGCGAAGAGCGGGGAGAGGGAGCAGAGCGGCATTCGCGACTCGTGCTTCTATTTTCTAAGGCACGGACTTGGACCCGCGGCTTGCTCGGCGCAACCTCGCCCCGCTCTTGCGGGGAGAGGTCGGATCGCGGAGCGATCCGGGTGAGGGGCTGGTGCCACAGTCGCACTGTTTGAGATCTGCTGAACTATGACCACGCTGTTCACCATCCTGTTCGACGGTGTCGCCTATGGCATGCTGCTGTTCGTGCTGGCCTGCGGGCTCGCGGTGACGCTCGGCCTGATGAATTTCGTCAATCTGGCCCATGGCGCCTTCGCCATGGCCGGCGGCTATGTTTGCGCGGTGCTGGTGAACAATTCCGGCTGGCCGTTCTTCGCGGCGCTGCCCCTCGCCTTCATCTCCGCCGCGGCGATCGGGGTGCTCTTGGAGCGGACGCTCTACCGCCATCTCTACACCCGCAGCCATCTCGACCAGGTGCTGTTCACGATCGGCCTGACCTTCATGTCGGTGGCCGCGGTCGATTACATCATGGGATCGTCGCGGATCTTCATCAAGCTGCCAGCGGCGCTGGAGGGGCAGTTCGACTTCTTCGGCGTCGGCATCGGCCGCTACCGCCTCATGATCATCGTGATCTGCGGCCTGCTCACGGTCGCCCTGCAGCTGATCCTGTCGAAGACCCGGTTTGGCAGCCGCCTGCGCGCCGCGGTCGACGATCCCCGCGCGGCGATCGGGCTCGGCATCAACGTGCCGCAGGTCTTCGCCTTCACCTTTGCGTTCGGCTGCGGGCTTGCGGGCCTTGGCGGCGCGCTCAGCGCCGAAATCCTCGGGCTCGACCCGTACTTCCCGCTAAAATTCATGATCTACTTTTTGATCGTGGTGACCGTCGGCGGTTCCTCCAGCATCACCGGGCCGTTCCTCGCTTCCTTGCTGCTCGGTATCGGCGACGTCGCCGGCAAATATTACGTGCCGAAGATGGGCCCCTTCGTGATCTACACCATCATGATCGTGATCCTGATCTGGCGTCCGAACGGCCTGTTCGGCCGCGCAGCCGCGCGGTGAGCCCGTGATGACCGTAATCTCCGACGTCTCATCCCATGCCATGGCCCGCGCCCGCTGGCACCCGGCCGAAATCGTATTCTGGCTTCTCGCGCTATCCTGCGCGTTCCTGTTTCCATCCCGCTACCTGATCATGACGGATATCCTGCGGCTGGCGCTGTTCACGCTGTCGCTGGACCTGATCCTCGGTTACGCCGGCATCGTCTCGCTCGGCCACGCGGCGTTCTTCGGTGTCGGTGCGTATTCGGCGGGGCTTCTGGCGCTGCACGGCATCATCAACGAGCCGGTCATCGCGCTGATCGCCGCCGGGCTGATCGCGATGGTGCTGGGCTTCCTCACCAGCTTCCTCGTCATCCGCGGCGTCGACCTGACACGGCTGATGGTGACGCTCGGCATTGCGCTGCTGCTGGAGGCGCTGGCGGAACGCTTCTCCAACATCACCGGCGGCACTGACGGCCTGCAGGGCATCGAGATGCAGCCGATCCTCGGCATGTTCACCTTCGACATGTTCGGCAAGACCGGTTTCTTCTATTCACTGATCGTGCTGTTCCTGCTGTTTCTGCTGGCGCGGCGGATCGTCAATTCGCCGTTCGGCCTCTCGCTGCGCGCGATCAGGAACAATCCGCTTCGCGCATCCGCGATCGGCGTGCCGGTCAACCGCCGGCTGATCGCGATCTATACGGTCGCGGCGTTCTATGCCGGCATTGCCGGCGCACTGTTCACCCAGACGACCGCGTTGGCCTCGCTTGATGTGTTCGCCTTCGAGCGCTCGGCCGACCTGATGCTGGTGCTGGTGATCGGCGGCACCGGCTATCTCTATGGTGGGCTGATCGGCGCCGTTGTCTTCAAGATGCTGCAGGAACTGTTTCAGACCATCACGCCGCAATACTGGCTGTTCTGGATCGGGCTCGTTCTGGTCGTGATGGTGCTGATCGGCCGCGAGCGCATCCATCGCTGGGTGCTGTGGGGCCCGAACCTCATCATTCGCCAGGTGTTCGGCCGCAAGGCCGGCGTCGCCGTGCCCGAAAGCGATGCGCCATGACCGTCGCGCTGGAAACCAGGGCACTGGAAAAATCCTTCGGCGGCCTTCGGGTCACCCGCGACCTGTCGCTGAAAGTCGAGCAGGGCGCCCGCCATGCGCTGATCGGGCCGAACGGTGCCGGCAAGACCACGGTCATCAACCTCCTGACCGGCGTGCTGAAGCCCAATGGCGGCCGGATCCTGCTTGAAGGTAGCGACATCACCGATCTGGCGGTTCACAAGCGGGTGCTGCGGGGACTGTCGCGCACCTTCCAGATCAACCAGCTCTATGCCGACCTGACGCCGCTCGAAACCATCGGGCTCGCCGTCTCCGAACGGCTCGGCCGCGGCGGCGACTGGTGGCGGCGGATGGGCACGCGCGACGACGTCAACCGGGAGGTTGCCGAAACGCTCGGGCGCTTTCACTTGCTCGACGTGATGAACGAACACACGGCGACGCTGCCCTATGGCAAGCAGCGCCTGCTCGAGATTGCGGTCGCGATCGCGACGAGGCCGCGCGTCCTGCTGCTGGACGAGCCTGCCGCAGGCGTGCCCGAAAGCGAGCGCCACGACATTCTGGCGGCGGTCGCGGCGCTGCCGCGCGACGTCACGGTTTTGCTGATCGAGCACGACATGGACCTGGTATTTTCCTTTGCCGACCGCATTTCGGTGCTGGTCAACGGCGCCATGCTGGTGGAGGGTCCGCCGGACGAAGTGGCGCGGGATCCGCAAGTCAAGGCGGTCTATCTCGGCGAGGCCGCCGATGCCTGAGCTTCTCGCGATCGACGCCTTGCGCGCCGGCTACGGCGAAGCCATCGTGCTGCCCTCGATGTCGCTGACGCTGGATGAAGGCCAGGTGCTGGCGCTGTTGGGGCGCAACGGCACCGGCAAGACCACGCTGATCAATTCGATCGTCGGCATCACCCGCCGCTTCGGTGGCGCGATTGCGGTCGGCGGGCTGGATGTCACCGCGATGCGCCCGGACCAGCGCGCGCGGGCAGGGATCGGCTGGGTGCCGCAGGAGCGCAACATCTTCCGCTCGCTGACGGTCGAGGAGAACATGACCGCCGTGGCCCAGCCCGGCCCCTGGACCGTAGAGAGGATCTACGAGATGTTTCCGCGGCTGAAGGAGCGTCGCAACAATTTCGGCAACCAGCTTTCCGGCGGCGAGCAGCAAATGCTGGCGATCGGCCGCGCGCTGACCCTCAATCCAAAGGTGCTGCTGCTGGACGAGCCGACCGAGGGGCTGGCGCCGATCATCGTTGAAGAATTGTTAAGGGCGCTCGGCACGATCACCCGTTCCGGGGGCATCTGCTCGATCATTGTCGAACAGAATGCGCAAAAGGTTCTGGGGCTGGCCGACCGGGTTGTGATATTGGAACGCGGCGCGATCGTGCATGATGCCGCCAGCAGCGCGCTGAAGGCCGATCCCGCCGTGCTCGAACGCTATCTCGGCGTCGCCGGCGCCGCCGCGCACTAGATTGCCGCGTATTAGAATGATGGGAGTTGAGACCATGCAGAGAACCAAGCCCCCGTTCCGCGCCGACGAGGTCGGCAGCCTGCTCCGGCCGCCGCGCATCAAGGAGGCGCGTGCCAAGCTCGAGAAGGGCGAGATCACAGCGGAGGAACTGCGCAAGGCCGAAGACCTCGAGATCGAGAAGGTCGTGCACAAGCAGGCCTCAGTCGGCCTGAAGCTGGCGACCGACGGCGAATTCCGCCGCTCCTGGTGGCATTTCGATTTTCTTAGCCATCTCACGGGCTGCGAGCTGTTCCATCCGGAAACCGGCATTCAGTTCGCCGGCGTCGAGACCCGCCATGACGCCGTCCGCGTCATCGGCAAGCTCGATTTTCCCGACAACCACCCGATGCTGGATCATTTCCGTTTCCTGAAGAAGCATGCCGACACCGCCCACGTCACGCCAAAGATGACGATCCCGTCGCCGGCGGTGCTGCATTTCCGCGGCGGCCGCAAGTCGATCTCCAAGGAGGTCTATCCCGATCTGGAGGAATTCTTCCTCGACCTCGGCAAGACCTATCGCAAGGCGGTCAAGGCGTTCTACGACGCCGGCTGCCGCTATCTGCAGTTCGACGACACCGTGTGGGCCTATCTGTGCTCGCAGGACGAATTGCAGAAGGCGCGCGACCGCGGCGACAATCCGGACGGCCTGCAGGAGACCTATGCGCGCATCATCAATTACGCGCTGGCCGATCGGCCGGCCGACATGGTGGTGACCACGCACGTTTGCCGCGGCAATTTCCGTTCGACCTGGATCTCCTCCGGCGGCTACGAGCCGGTGGCCGAGACCATGCTGGCCGGCACCAATTACGACGGCTACTTCCTCGAATATGATTCCGACCGCGCCGGCGGCTTCGAGCCGCTGCGCTATCTGCCCAAGGGCAACAAGGTCGTGGTGGTCGGCGTCATCACCTCGAAGTTCGGCGAGCTCGAGAAAAAGGACGACATCAAGCGCCGCCTCGAGGAGGCCGCGAAGTTTGCGCCGCTGGAGCAGCTCGCTGTATCGCCGCAATGCGGCTTTGCCTCGACCGAGGAAGGCAACATCCTCTCCGAGAAGGAGCAGTGGGCCAAGCTCAGCCTCGCGGTGGAAGTGGCGAACGAGGTGTGGGGGAAATAAGCCGCGGTCCCTCGTCGCCGTCATTGCGAGGAGCGATAGCGACGAAGCAATCCATCTATCCCCGTGCGGAGATGTGGATTGCTTCGCTCCGCTCGCAATGACGCGGTGAGGGCGGCGCAAGCGCCGTCATTTCTCCGCCAGATAAACCTCTCCGAGCAGCGACGAGTTCGACCACGGCACCTGCTTGCCCTTGGTCGCGGCGACGACTTCGGCGCGGACGCGCGTCAGCATCTGCTGCACCTCGAGTCCGGGCGTACCGATGTGGCGCGACAGCGCGGCCGAGAACGGGCTGTTGGCGCCTTCGCCGTCGAGTGCGACCTGGCCGGGCGCGGTTGCAAACGCGATCAGCGTGCCGGCGCCGCGCGTCGCACCGCTGCCGAGCGTTGAGGGGGCGGCCAGTCCCGAGCCCACCTCGATATCGCGGGCCGGGCCGGCGGAAGCAACCTTCGGCGCCATCGGATTGTTGCGGCAGGCATCGAGGATTAGGATGTTGGTGCGGACCTGATCATCGAGGCCGGCCATGATCGTATCCATGTCCATCATCGTCTCGGTGACGCCGCTGCCGGAACGAAGCTGGATGTCGACCGGCACGAGATAATTGCGGCCATCGATCTGCACGCCATGGCCGGCGTAGTAGACCACCGCCACCTGCGCCCGCACGGCCTCGCGCAGGAAATCGCGGATCGTCGCCTGCATGCCAGTGCGGTCGAGGTCGGTGCCTTCGGTCACCGTAAAGCCGATCTCGCGCAGGCTCTTGGCCATCGCGCGCGCATCGTTGGTCGGATTGGGCAGCGGCTTGACATAGGCATAGGCGCTGTTGCCGATCACCAGCGCCACGCGCCGGCTGGTTTCCGCGCGCTGCTGCTGCTCCGCGGCGGGCGGCGGAGGCGGGCCCGCTGCACCCTTTGGCGCGGGCGGGGCCGCCGCCCCGCTCTGTGCTGGGGCTGGCGCAGCCACCGCCTCCTTGGCCATTCGCGGAGACGCCGGCGCGACCGCCTCCGACAACAGCGACAGGCGCACCTTCGCGGTCGCCTGATTGGCCTTGCTGCCGGCGTCGGAGGCCTGGCCTTCGAGCACCGCGGTGTAATCCTGCCTGGCGCGCACGAGATCGCCCTTGGCCTCATAGGCGAGGGCGCGTTGGCCGTAGGCTGAGATCAGCACGCTGCCGGGCGGCGTCATGATGTTGGTCGGTACTTTTGCTTTCGCGAGCCGGATCGCCTCTGACGTGTCGGCGATGGCGCGATCGAGATATCCCTTCGCACGCCAGATCACCGAGCGGTTGGCGAGCGGCTGCGGCAATTGCGGGTCGAGGCGGATCGCCTCGTTGATGTCGGCGAGCGCGCCGTCAAGGTCGCCGAGCGCCTGTTTCGATATGCCGCGATTTTGCCAGGAGAACGCGGATGGCGGGCCGAGCTTGATCGATTGGTCATAGTCGGCAATTGCCTTGGCGAATTCGCCCTTGCTACGCCAGGCGTTGCCGCGGTTGTGATAGAGGATGCCGCTCGGCGGCCCGATCCGCAGCGCGTCGTTGAAATCCGCGATCGCGATATCGTCTTCGCCTTTATCGTAATAGGCCGAGCCACGCAGATTGTAGGCGGCGACGCTGCCATGCAGACGGATCGCCTCGCTGGCGTCCGCAATCACCTGGGCGTAGTTGCCCTTCTTGTTCCATCCGACCGCGCGCCAGAAATAGATGGTGGCGAGCTTTTCGCCGGAAAACACCTTCAGCGCGATGATCTTGTTGCAGGCATCGATCTGCTGATCGGCGGGTGTCGTGTCGGTGGTGCAGAGCGGCCCAAGCTGGTTGCGCGCCTGTGCTAGGGCGGAAGCCGGCCACAGCGCGGCGGCGAGTAGGGCTAGGATCGGGATTGCGCGGCGCATCAGGTCCCCATGATTGGCAGTCGCAAGTAGCGGATACTGCTTTGTTGCCGCCTGCTGAATGGCGGTTCAAGGCTGGGCCGGCGGCGGTCTCCAGGAGCCGGCAATTGGGGGGTTTCTTTGGTGGGCAGGTCGTGGTAGGACGATCCGATCATCCGGCGCTGCCCACCGGCGCTTCCCAAAATCCCGGCACGATGAAGAACGACCAGATCCTCAGCCAGATCACAGACTTCTGCCGCCATTCCGATATGGCGGAGACGACGTTTGGCCGCCGGGTGGTCAACGACGGCAAGCTCGTGCATCGCCTGCGCGAGGGCAAGCGCATCACCGTCGATACGCTCGACCGCATCAATGCCTATATCGCGGCGTCCACCGGCGCGCTGCCGCCGCCGCGCGGCCTCGACGTGCCGCCGGAAAAGCGCGATCCGCGGGGCAATTTCCGTTTTTTCGAGAACCGGCAGAAATACCTGCTGTTCGTCCACACCTGCAGCGAAAAGCGGGTGATTGCGGAGCGGGTGGGGCTCGAACTGTCCAGCCTGCATCCGCGGCCGCCGGCGCTGCGGGTGTTCGATGCCGGCGTCGGCGACGGCACGGTGCTGGCGCGGGTGATGCGCTCGATGCACGGCCGCTTTCCGCACATGCCGTTCTATATCGCCGGCAAGGAGCTCAGCCTGGAAGACGTCCGCCTGACGCTCGACAAGGTGCCTGACCGGCTGTTCGAGCACCCGGCGACCGTCGTCGTCCTGACCAACATGCATTATGCGGAGGCGCCCTGGCTGACCCCGGCCTCGCCAGCGGCAGCGGCCGGCATGATCTGGCACGAGGTCGCGCTGCGGGGGGCCTCTTCAGGAGAATTCGAAACCCAGATCGCCGAATTGGGACCGTTTCTGGAGCAGAACTGGCGGGCCAATATCAGCCCCAAATCGGGCATGCCGATCTATGAACGCCCGGTGGCCCTGGTGGTGTACCGCGAGGATCACCGGTTCCTGCTCGATTCGATCATCCCCCGCGCGGGCCGGACGGAAGCCAATTTCGACCTCGTGATTGCTTCCCAGCCCTATCGGGCCAAGTCCTCTGTGAATTTCCGTGCCAAGCGCATCATTGCGCCGCTGGCGCGCAGCTTGCGGGCCGGGGGCCGTCTGATCGGAATTCACTCCCACGGCCACGATCCGGGCCTGGAAATCATCCAGGCGGTCTGGCCGGGAGAAAATCCTTTCGCCGTGAGCCGCCATGAGCTATTGCGCGCGGTGAAATACGAGCTCGGATCGGCCGGGCGCGACCTTAACTTTAATGCCTACGCCGATAACCGTTCCATCTTCCGTTATGATATGGAAGCGCTGCCAAACGAGGTGACCGGCTCGATCGGAACCTCGACGGCTTTTGCAGCGTGGAATGCGGCAGTGTATGTCGCCCAGATCGAAGACGACCGGTTGACGGACATGACTGAAAACAGCCGGGCCCTCGATGCCACGCGAGAGGTTCTGCGCAAGCATAATGGGCTTTGGTTTTACGACGAATCCTACGTCATTTCGCGGCGTCGCGACTGACATTCCGGGATAGATCACACACAGCCGCCGGCAGCCGGCGGGAACAAGGGGTTGTTGATGCGCGCGTCTTATCTTTTCACCAGCGAGTCGGTTTCCGAGGGGCATCCGGACAAGGTTTGCGATCGTATCTCGGATGAGATCGTCGATCTGTTTTACCGGGAAGGGCCGAAGGCGGGCATCGATCCCTGGCAGATCCGCGCGGCTTGCGAGACGCTCGCCACCACCAACAAGGTGGTGATCGCCGGCGAAACCCGCGGTCCGAGCTCGGTGACCAACGAGCAGATCGAAAGCGTGGTGCGCGGGGCTATCAAGGACATCGGCTACGAGCAGGAGGGCTTCCACTGGGAGAAGGCCGATATCGAGATCCTGCTGCATCCGCAGTCGGCCGATATCGCGCAGGGCGTCGATGGCAAGCAGCCCAGCAACCAGGAAGAGGGCGCGGGCGACCAGGGCATCATGTTCGGCTACGCCACCAACGAGACGCCCGATTTGATGCCGGCACCGATTTTCTACGCGCACAAGATACTGCGTTTGATTTCCGAAGCGCGTCACTCCGGCCGCGAGAAAGTGCTCGGTCCGGACTCCAAGAGCCAGGTCACCGTGCAGTATGAGAACGGCAAGCCCGTCGGCGTGCGTGAGATCGTGGTCTCGCACCAGCATCTGGTCGAGGACCTCACCTCCAACCAGATTCGTGACATCGTCGAGCCCTATGTGCGCGAGGCGCTGCCGAAGGACTGGATCAACGGCAAGACCATCTGGCACATCAATCCGACCGGCAAATTCTTCATCGGCGGCCCCGACGGCGACGCCGGCCTGACCGGCCGCAAGATCATCGTCGATACCTATGGCGGCGCGGCCCCGCATGGCGGCGGCGCTTTCTCCGGCAAGGACCCGACCAAGGTCGACCGTTCCGCAGCCTATGCCGCGCGCTACGTCGCCAAGAACATCGTTGCCGCCGGTCTCGCCGACCGCTGCACGCTGCAACTCGCGTACGCGATCGGTGTGGCGCGTCCGCTGTCGATCTATATCGATACCCATGGCACCGGTAAGGTGTCGGAGGACGAGCTCGAGAAGGCGGCCGCGAAGGCGATGGATTTGACGCCGCGCGGCATCCGTACCCATCTCGACCTCAACCGTCCGATCTACGCGCGCACCTCGGCCTACGGCCATTTCGGCCGCACGCCGGACAATGAAGGCGGCTTCTCCTGGGAGAAGACCGACCTCGTCGAACCGCTCAAGCGCGCGGTCTAATCCTCTTACCTCGCCCCGCTTGCGGGGAGAGGTCGCCGCGAAGCGGCGGGTGAGGGGGACTCTCCACGGGCTCAGTGCGCGGATGCAGCCCCTCACCCCGACCCTCTCCCCGTAAGAATGGGGCGAGGGAGAAGGCCGCGTCACATGGCGTTCGGCTCGCTTTGTTACTGAAACGCTGGACTCACCGACTAGGAAAGCAACATGAACGCCCCCACCAAGCCCGGCTTCACCGACTACATCGTCAAGGACATTTCGCTCGCCGATTTCGGCCGCAAGGAGATCTCGCTGGCCGAGACCGAAATGCCCGGCCTGATGGCGACGCGTGAGGAATACGGCCCCAAACAGCCCTTGAAGGGCGCGCGCATCGCCGGCTCGCTGCACATGACGATCCAAACCGCGGTGCTGATCGAGACGCTGGCCGCACTCGGCGCCGACATCCGTTGGGTCTCGTGCAACATCTATTCGACGCAGGACCACGCCGCCGCCGCGATCGCCGCTGCCGGCATTCCGGTGTTCGCCGTGAAGGGCGAGACGCTGACCGAATATTGGGACTACACCGCTAAATTGTTCGACTGGCACGGCGGCGGCACGCCCAACATGATCCTCGATGACGGCGGCGACGCCACCATGCTGGTGCATGCCGGCTATCGCGCCGAGCAGGGCGACACTGCGTTCCTCGACAAGCCGACGTCGGAGGAAGAGGAAATCTTCTACGCGCTGGTCAAGCGCCTGTTGAAGGAGAAACCGAAGGGCTACTTCGCGGAGATCGCCAAGAACATCAAGGGCGTCTCAGAGGAGACGACGACGGGCGTGCACCGCCTTTACGACATGGCGAGCAAGGGCTCGCTGCTGTTCCCGGCGATCAACGTCAACGACAGCGTCACCAAGTCGAAGTTCGACAACCTCTATGGCTGCCGCGAGTCGCTGGTCGACGGCATCCGCCGCGGCACCGACGTCATGATGTCGGGCAAGATCGCGATGGTCGCCGGCTTTGGCGACGTCGGTAAAGGCAGCGCGGCATCGCTGCGCCAGGCCGGCTGCCGCGTCATGGTTTCAGAAGTCGATCCGATCTGCGCGCTGCAGGCGGCGATGGAAGGCTATGAGGTCGTGACCATGGAAGACGCGGCGCCGCGCGCCGACATCTTCGTCACCGCGACCGGCAACAAGGACATCATCACCATCGACCACATGCGCGCGATGAAGGATCGCGCCATCGTCTGCAACATCGGCCACTTCGACAACGAGATCCAGATCGCGGGCCTGCGTAATCTGAAGTGGACCAACATCAAGCCGCAGGTCGACGAGATCGAGTTCCCCGACAAGCACCGGATCATCCTTCTCTCGGAAGGGCGCCTGGTGAATCTCGGCAACGCCATGGGCCATCCGTCCTTCGTGATGTCCGCTTCGTTCACCAACCAGACGCTGGCGCAGATCGAGCTGTTCGCCAACAACAAGAACGGCAAGTACGAGAAAAAAGTCTACGTGCTGCCGAAGACGCTCGACGAGAAGGTTGCGCGCCTGCACCTCGCCAAGATCGGCGTCAAGCTGACCGAACTGCGCAAGGACCAGGCCGACTATATCGGCGTCAAGCCGGAAGGCCCGTACAAGTCGGATCATTACCGCTACTGATTTCGGACGGGCTGCGGCACACCCGCCGCCCTAAACGCGAAAGCCTCGAAAAGCCTCGGAGCGATCCGGGGCTTTTTGCTGGCTGGCGGAATAACGCGGATTGTTTTCAGCGTTTTCGCAACAGAGGCGCCGCGGCCGCTATTTCGATACAGCATGTATCGCGACGGCCGGCGCACATGCGAGTTGCAATTTCTGCCTGCTGCCCATTACATCTGAAAGCAGGGAGAACGCCATGACCGATACGCCAGAGCATTTCGACGTCCTCATCGTCGGCGCCGGACTTTCCGGCATTGGCGCGGGCTATCACCTGCAGGAGAAGTGCCCCGCCAAGAGCTACGTGATCCTCGAAGGGCGCGACTGCATCGGCGGCACCTGGGATCTGTTTCGCTATCCCGGCATCCGGTCCGACAGCGACATGTACACGCTCGGCTATTCGTTCCGCCCCTGGACCGAGCCAAAGGCGATCGCCGACGGGCCGCGCATCCTGAACTATGTGCGGCAGACCGCGACCGAGAATGGCATCGACAAGCACATCCGCTTCCAGCACCGCGTCAAGCGCGCATCCTGGTCGTCGCCGGATTCACGCTGGACGGTGGAGGTCGAACGCATCGCGGGCGAGGGGGCGACCGAGACCGCGCGCTTCACGTGCAATTTCCTGTTCATGTGCTCGGGCTATTACAAATACGAGGAAGGCTATACGCCGGAATTTTCGGGCACGGCGGACTTCGAAGGCAAGATCGTGCATCCGCAGAAATGGCCCGAGGCTCTCGATTACGCCGGCAAGCGCGTGGTGGTGATCGGCTCTGGCGCAACCGCGGTGACGCTGGTGCCGGAGTTGGCCAAAACTGCAAGCCACGTCACCATGCTGCAGCGCTCGCCGACCTATGTGGTGGCGCGGCCGGCGGAAGATGCGCTGGCCAACAAGCTGCGCAAGAACCTTTCCGCCAAACTGGCCTACCACCTGATCCGCTGGCGCAACGTGCTGTTCGGCATGTATTTCTTCCAGCTCTGCCGCCGCAAGCCCGACCGCGCCAAGCAGCTCATCCTCGGCGGCGTCAAGATGGCGCTGGGCCCGGAATACGACGTCGGAAAACATTTCACGCCGCGATACAATCCCTGGGAGCAGCGGCTCTGCCTGGTGCCGGATGGCGATCTCTTCAAGTCGATCCGCGACAAGCGCGCTTCGGTCGTCACCAATGAAATCGACACCTTCACCAGGCGTGGCATCAGGCTGAAGGACGGCAGCGAGCTCGAGGCCGACATCGTCGTCACCGCGACTGGGCTCGTGCTGCAGGTGGTCGGAGGCCTCGAGGTCAGCGTCGACGGCCGCGCGATCGATTTCGCGCGGACGCTGAACTACAAGGGCATGATGTATTCGGATATCCCCAACATGGCCTCGGCGTTCGGCTACACCAACGCGTCCTGGACGCTGAAATGCGATCTGACTTGCGAATATGTCTGCCGTCTCATCAACTACATGGATCGGAACGGCTACAAGCAGTGCATGCCGCATAATGTCGATCCTGACGTGACGGAACTGCCCTCGCTCGATTTCTCCTCCGGCTATGTGCAGCGCTCGATCGCGAAACTGCCCAAGCAGGGCTCGAAGCGGCCATGGCGGCTGTACCAGAACTACGCGCTCGACATCGTGACCTTGCGCTACGGCAAGGTCGATGACGGGGTGATGCAGTATTCGTGACGCCGTATTCGAGGTGGCATCGGGCGGCTGCGTCCGCTCGTCCCATGCGTCGTTTCGCGTATACGTAAGTTCTTTCGAATCGTCCAAGGTGCCCACAGGGTTAACGCCGGATTAACCGGCGTGCCGCTACGCTGCGTGACTTGCGGCCCTGACAGCACGAGGAAGCCCATGGACGCCCAGCGAATTGCCATCGACGCCATCGTGGCGCTCACCGATTGCGACCGCGAGGCGGCCGCCGCCTTCGTCCGCAAATGCTATCTCGCCGGCGTCCGCGATCCCAAGCGCCTCACGTTCAAGGGCCTGCAGGCGCTGCGGGGGTGAGGACCGGCTCGGCAGCTCTGCAGTCTATCCGCATCCTGGAGCGCGCGGCGTTCGTCATCTCTTCGCGCTGACGTTTTCTTGAGCCCGTGTTGAAACCCTTGATACTCGGCTGCGCGCATGATGAAATACGCGGAAATGTAGCCTAACGGAACATAGCACCCCCGAATTTCCTGGCCGCGGATCCGATTCGCGCATCACAGGTACAGGAACCGGAAAATGCTCCAGCAGATTTTCGCGCCACAACTTGTCGTTCTCTACATCCTCGTCGCATCCACGCTCTATGTGCACTTCCGCAGCCGCGAGCGGCTTCGGATCACGCGCCAGATCGGCGATCACTCGACCTATCTCGCGCCCTATAATGTGCTGATGTATGCGGGCTCGGCGATTCCGAACCAGCCGGTGATCCCGGTCGAGCGATTTCCGGAGTTGGCAAAACTCAGCGAGAACTGGGAGACCATCCGCGAGGAGGCGGTACGGCTATTCGACGAAGGTTTCATCCGCGCCGCAGCCAAGAACAACGACTGGGGCTTCTACTCGTTCTTCAAGAGCGGCTGGAAACGCTTTTATCTCAAATGGTACGACGACTTTCTTCCCTCGGCGCGTTCACTGTGTCCGAAGACGGTTGAACTGTTGAATTCGATCCCGACGGTGCACGGCGCGATGTTCGCCATGCTGCCGCCCGGCGGCAAGCTCGGCGCGCACCGCGATCCCTTTGCCGGCTCGCTGCGCTACCACCTCGGCCTCGTCACGCCCAATTCGGACAGGTGCCGGATCCTGGTCGACGGCGTGCCATGCGTCTGGCGCGACGGCGAAGCCTTCATGTTCGACGAGACGTTCATCCACAGCGCCGAAAACGCCACCGACGTCAACCGCATCATCCTGTTCTGCGACGTCGAGCGCCCGATGAAGTTCGGCTTCATGACCGCGATCAACCGCTGGGTCAGCCACCACATCGTCAAGGCCTCCGCGACCCAGAACATGGAAGGCGAGCATGTCGGCGCGCTGAACAAGGTGTTCGGCAAGCTCTATGAAGCCCATCTCGCCAGCCGCAAGGTCAAGGCGTGGAACCGCACGGTCTACTACACGCTGAAATATTCGCTGATGGTCGGGATCGTCGGGTTGATCGTGTTGTCGGCGCTGCGATGAGGGGTATTGGACTGTCATCCCCGCGCAGGCGACGCGCAGGCGGGGATGCAGTGCGCCGCGGCTTATCGGTTCTATCACTGCTGTCTCTGGAATACTGGGTCACCCGCCTGCGCGGGGGATGACAGCGGAATATGACTTCGCGATCCCGCAATTGGTCGCTCCCAAGTAACCCGCCATCTCACAACGGTCCTGCGCAACAGTTACACACGTCATGAAATCGGCGGGTTACGCTTCGCTAAACGCCCTATGCCTCGACCGGGGCGCTACGCTAATGGCCGACGACCACTTCGCTGATCTGGATTACCGGAGACTGGTCAGTATAGTTCGGAATGTCGGCCATGATCTCCTTGGCGTGCGGCCCGAAGCCGGTCTGGAAGGCCTCGATGGAGTCGCAGAAGATGTGGCACATGCCGACATAAGTCGCGGGAGCGCCGGGGGCGCCGCCGGCGAGGCCCTTGTCGATGGTGTAGTACTTGCAGGCATCGCCCATGCGCGCCTTCACCAGCGGCATGTGCTTGTCGCGGTAGTAATCGTGATCGAAGCGTCCGCCCGGTGTGTTGGGATACATTACGCTGACCTTGATCATGGACGTTCCTCCGATCTGATGTTCGCCGTTATGTGCCGGCAATAGCCGAAATCTGCGGCAGTTTTGCGGATCATGCAACCGGCATAGGGGGACGTGCCCGGAGGCGGTCGCGGGCATGAGTCTGGACGCAGTGCCGTAGGATGGGTAGAGCGCAGCGAAACCCATCGATTCCGGTGCGCGCTGCGAGATGATGGGTTTCGCTGCGCTCTACCCATCCTACGCACCCATTTCCGCGGCAACGAAAAAGCCCCGGACCGAGATCCGGGGCTTCCTGTTGAGTGCACGCGTTGTGACGCCGTTATTCCGGCTTGCCGATATTGACCTTGAGCGTGCCGACGCCGTCGACGCCGCATTCGAGCCTGTCGCCGGGTTGCAGCTGGGAGACGCCGGCCGGCGTGCCCGTCATGATGATGTCGCCGGCGGCGAGTTTTACCTGCTGCGAGAGCTGCCAGATGATTTCGGGCACGTTCCAGATCAGTTCGGTGAGGTCGCCCTTTTGCGCTTCCTTGCCGTTCACGGTCAGCCAGATCTTGCCCTTGGTGGGATGGCCGATCTTGAACGCCGGCTGGATCGCCGAGCAGGGCGCGGAATAATCGAATGACTTGCCGATCTCCCACGGCCGCTCCTTCTTGCGCGAGGCGATCTGCAGGTCGCGGCGGGTGAGGTCGATGCCGACGGCGTAGCCGTAGACATGATCGAGCGCCTTCTCGGTGGGAATATTGAGGCCGCCGCTCTTCATCGCGACGATCAACTCGACCTCGTGATGCAGGTCCTTGGTCAGCGGCGGATAGGGGATTGTCGCGCCATCGGGCACCAGCATGTCGGCGTGCTTGGCAAAGAAGAACGGCGGGGCGCGCTCGTCATTGCCCATCTCTCTGATGTGCTCGAGATAGTTGCGCCCGACGCACCAGATGCGGCGGACCGGATAGACGCCGGCCTCACCGACGACGGGAAGCGAGGGCTGCGGGACGGCTGCGATGACGTAGGAAGCTGCGTTCATGAAAATGGTCTCGGGTGGTTACAACGGGAAAACCGGCGGGTTGCCTTTTACGCGGTTGCGCCGACCGGCGCCAGACTTGGGTGACCGGCATCGCGCTGCTGCAGGCGGAAGAACGAGGCATAGCGGCCGCCGCGGCGCAGCAAATCGTCGTGTTGGCCGCGCTCGACGATCTCGCCGCCCTCGACCACCAGGATTGTATCGGCGTGCATGATGGTGTGCAGGCGGTGGGCGATCACGATGGTGGTGCGGTTCTGGCAGAGGTGATCGATTGCCTCCTGCACCGCCTTTTCGGATTCCGAATCCAGCGCCGCAGTCGCTTCATCGAGCAGGATGATCGGCGCGTTGCGGATCAGCGCCCGCGCCACCGCGATGCGTTGGCGCTGGCCGCCGGAAAGCTGGGTGCCGTGCTCGCCGACCTGGGTGTCGTAGCCGAGCGGAAAGCCCATGATGAAGTCGTGTGCGCAGGCCGCTTTCGCCGCCGCCACGATCTCGTCCTGCGTGGCGCCATCCTTGCCGAAGGCGATGTTGGCGCCGATCGTGTCGCGGAATAGGTAGACGTCCTGTCCGACATAGCCGCTCTGCCGCCGCAGCGAGCGCCGCGACACGCCTGATATGTTCTGGCCGTCGATCAGGATGTCGCCCTGGTTCACTTCATAGAGCCGCAGCAGCAGCGCGAGCACGGTGGATTTGCCGCCGCCGGACGGGCCGACCAGGGCGGTGGTCTTGCCGGGCTCGGCGACGAAGCTCATGTTCTTCAGGACCGGCTCGTCGATCCGGTAGGCAAAGGTGACGTCGCGGAATTCGACCCGCGCGTTCAAGAGTTTCAGTGCTGGCTTGTCGTCGTCGGGCGGCTCGCTCGCCGGGCTATCGACGATCTCGAGCAGCATGCGGGCGCCGACCAGCTTGCTGTTCAGGTCGATGTTGAGCCGCGACAGGCGCTTGGCGGGCTCGGTCGCCAGCAAAAACGCCGTCATGAAGGAGAAGAACTGGCCGGGCGTCGCGCCGAGCGCGACCACGCTGTAGCCGCCATAGAGCAGGCAGCCCGCCACGGCAAAGCCGCCGAGCATTTCCATCAGCGGATTGGCGCGGTTGGACACCCGCGCCATCTTGTTGGAATTGCGCTCGACGATCCCAATGTTCTCGTCGATCTGCCGCTGCATGGCCTCTTCGAGCGTGAACGCCTTCACGGTGCGGATGCCCTGCAGCGCCTCCTGCATGGTCTCCATGATGTCGGCGCTGCCGGTGAACTGGCTGTGGGCGAGGCCCTTGATGCGCTTCACCAGCTTGCGCAAGAACAGCATGGCTGGCGGCACCACCAGAAGGCCGATCAGCGACAGGACCGGATCCTGGGCGACCATCACGCCGACCAGCGAAATCAATAGCAGCACGTCGCGCCCGACCGCGTTGATCAGGAGCTCCATCACCTCGGTGATGGAGCGTGCGCCCGAGGTCAGCCGGGCCAGAAATTCCGACGAATGGCGCTGCGAATAGAAGCCGATGCTTTCGTTCATCAGCTTGGCGAACAGCCGCCGCTGGTTGTTGGCGAGGATGGCGTTGCCGATCTTCGACAGGATCACCTGGTGGCCATAGGTCGCCACGCCCTTGATGAACAAGAGGATCACCGTGACGCCGGACAACAGCGCGATGCCCATCACGTTCTTGTCGACATAGGCCTGGTTGATCACCTGGCCCAGGATATAGGCCGAACCCGCGGTGGCGGCGGCGGCAAGGCCCATGAGCGCGAACGCCAGCAAATAGCGGCGCCAGTAGACGATGCCCTGTTCCATCACGAGGCGGCGAATCAGGATCGCCGCGCCATAGGGATCGTCGGTGATTTTTCGGGTCGGTTTCTTAGGAAGTTCGGTCATCCGCGTTCCATTGACGGCGCCTGGATACCCGGCGCGTCAGGGCTCGTGCGATGCCTCCTTGCCTGCTAAAGCGGGGTTTTTCAAGCCAAATAAGCGCCTGATTTCAGGCCGATTCCGCCTGCTGCGGATGCCCGCCGCGCTCTGAGAACAGGCGCTTCTCCCAGGTCAGCGCGTGGCCGGCAATGGTCTCCAGATTGTCATAGTGCGGCGTCCAGTCCAGCACCGAGCGGATCCGGCTGGTATCGGCGACCATGGTCATGATGTCGCCGGGGCGGCGCGGCGCGTAGGAAACTGCGAAATTGCGCATGGAAATCCGGCGTACCGCCTCGATGGTCTCCTTGACCGAATAGCCGCGGCCGTAGCCGCAGTTCAGCGTGATCGAGCCGCCGCCGGCACGCAGGTAGGACAGCGCGGAGCGGTGGGCTTCTGCGAGATCGCTGACATGGATGAAGTCGCGGATGCAGCTTCCGTCCGGCGTCGGATAGTCCGTGCCGTAGACGTCGACCTTGGCGCGCTGGCCGGTGGCGGCTTCCACCGCGATCTTGAGCAGATGCGTCGCGCCGACGGTCGAGAGGCCGCAGCGGCCGTTCGGGTCGGCGCCGGCGACGTTGAAATAGCGCAGCACGACATACTTCATGTCATGCGCGCTGGCGACATCATGCAGCATGATCTCGGTCATCAGCTTGGAGGAGCCGTAAGGCGACATCGGCCGCGTCGGCGCATGTTCCGGCACCGGCACCTGGTCGGGATTGCCGTACACGGCTGCCGTCGACGAGAAGATGAAGCTGTTGATGCCGGCCTTCACGGCCGCATTCATCAGGCTGCGGGTGGTCATGGTGTTGTTGCGGTAATAGCCGAGCGGATCGCGCATCGAATCCGGCACCACCACGGAGCCGGCGAAATGGATGATGCTCTCGACGCGATGCTGTGCGATCACGTTCTCGACGAGGTTTTCGTCGCCGGCATCGCCGATGAACAGCGGCACAGCGCGGGGCAGCAGCGAGGAAAATCCGGTTGAAAGGTTGTCGATCACGACGACGCTTTCGCCGGCGTCGACCAGCGCATGAACCGTGTGACTTCCAATATAGCCGGCGCCACCTGTGACGAGCACGGTCATGGCACACCTCTCCCGTTTTTATTTGGGGGCGATGCTACGGGGCTCGGGGTGAAGAGGAGGTTTCGGCACAGGCCCAACTGGCCACTATGCTTAATGTTGCGTATAGGAACTGGCCGAAATGGAGCTGATAGTGCCGATCGACGACAATCTGGCCAGTGATCTGCAGCTTATCGTGCCGAATCTGCACCGGCGCTATTCCGGGGTCACCGCGACCAACCGGATGGTGGCGCCGAAACTCGCCCGGATGTACCGCGCGGCATGGCTCGGGCCGCACGCGCCTGACGGCATCGCACGGATGGGGTTTGCGGATCTGTTGAAGCTGTGGCGCCGCCGCGATCCCCTGATCTGGCACGCCCGGCGCAATGACGAGATGATCGCGGGCGTGCTGCTGCGCGCGCTCGGCTGGCGCTTGCGGCTCGTGTTCACCTCGGCGGCGCAGCGCCATCACAAGCGGCTGACGCGCTGGCTGATCCGGCAAATGGATGCCGTGATCGCCACTTCCGACCTGTCAGCGTCGTTCCTCAAGCGCGAAGCGACGGTGGTGATGCACGGCGTCGATACGGATCGCTACGCGCCGCCGGCCGACCGGGCGACAGCGTTTGCCGAGGCAAAGCTGCCGGGACGTTACGCGATCGGCTGCTTCGGGCGGGTGCGGGCGCAGAAAGGCACGGACGTCTTCGTCGAGGCGATGTGCCAGCTGTTGCCGCGCTATCCGGATTTCACCGCCGTGATCGTCGGCGCGGTCGTGCCGGAGCAGCAGGGATTTGCCAGCGGCCTGAAACAAAAGATCGAGGCGGCCGGCCTGCAATCGCGCATCGTCATCACCGGCGAGCTCGAGATCGAGGAAGTGCAGCGCTGGTATCAGCGGCTGACGATCTATGCCTTCACCTCGCGCAACGAAGGCTTTGGCCTGACGCTGATCGAAGCGATGGCCGCGGGCGCGGCGCTGGTCGCCGCGCGCGCCGGCGCCGCCGAATTCGTGGTCGAGGATGGCGTGACCGGCGTATTGATCCCGCCTGGCGATGCCGCCGCACTGGTCGCCGCACTGGAGCCCCTGATGCGCAATCTGGCATCGGCGGCCGCCATGGGCGAGCGGGCGCGGGCGCGCGTCGTGGAGAAGTTCAGCCTGGAAGCGGAAGCGAACGCGATCGCCGCGGTCTATCGCAGGCTGGACTGAGCCATCTTGCAAAGCGAGATGTTGATTACATCCCGTCGAAGCAGGCCTTGTCGACCAGCGGCCACATTGCCTTGGCATGCGCGACAGTCACGTGATCCTGATTCAGGAACCTGGTGTCGTCGAAATCGAGTGGAAGCTGCCGGAAATCAACGAGCCGTAGGCGCTCGGCGCCGGCAAACCCGCCCATCCATTGGTCGAATGCATCAAAGCGTTGTTCGGGCATGGCCTGGCTCAGCCTCGAATATTCAGCGGTGACTGGCGTTCTGAACAGGCAAACCTGTGCGCCGCGTGCCCGCAGGAAACGTATCGCAGCAACATAGTCGCGCAGGGCGTTCGAGGATTCGAAATCGCGAATCGGATTCTGTTCAGACAGCCGTGCCGTCGTCAGGACTTCGCGCTTGTCCGGCTCGATCTGTGTCCAGTTGAAGGCCTCTCCACCGGCCTCCCGCTTGCGCGACCATTCCCGCGCATATTGGCCAACCAGCGAAGCGTTGATCGAGGGCTGCTGTGCCTTTGACGGCGAGATGAAAGCGGTCAGCGATACCATGTCCGCGATCAGGAATTTGAACAGCGAGCCGGAATACAACGGCGTCGCGGACAGCAAGCGAACACCGAACAGGCTGATCGGCGGCCGCAGGTTCGCGGCGGTGAGCAGCGGCTGCCGCCCCCTGTGGTATTCGCCGACCCATTGCGGCGCGGCCTCGATGATGACCTTGCCCGGTTGCCTGTCGTCGAACAGGAAGTGCACCAGGTTGAGCAGTTCGTGCGGCTGCTGTCCGGCCAACCCAAAGAATCCGTAACCTTCGATCATCGGCGTAAAGCCGACATGCGAATCGCCAAAGACCGCATTGCGCGAACGATCCGCAGCAATCGTCCGGATGATGATGGTCTGCTCGTTGTCGAAGCGCTTGGAGGTCCTGCAATAGATCTCCAACAGGCATGCCGCGACAAGGATCGTGCCGACGAAAGCGGCAAGGCGGAGACTAAAACTGGAAGTAGATGAATGCATTTGGCTGATTCCGTGCCATTCCGATCAGAGAGGCCAGAAGGGCAATAGCCGCGGCCGAGGATGCCCAGACGGGCGGCAGCGGTATGCCCGGCGGGGCGGTCCAGTCGATCGCGTCGCGGTCGGCTGCGATGCGGAATATCCTTGGAAGGTTGGGCAGCAACAGGGCCCAGAGCGTTGCGAGGACAACCAGCCAATGGTCGGGCGGACCCGTGGTCGCAGGTATGTTGCCGGCATTGGCCACGATCGAGAGCAGCCATCGTCCCGCTGTCGCGAAGTCGGGCGATCTGAACAGCGCCCAGGCGACGAGAACGATGTTCATCGACAAGGCCCATGCGCCGAAACGAAACGCTGAGTGCTCGCCGAGGCGCTGAACGATGGGCAATTGCCTGACCCGATGGTTCGCCACCAACGCAACGCCGTGGACAAATCCCCATGCGACAAAGGTCCAGGCGGCTCCGTGCCAAAGGCCGCCGATCAGCATCACGATCAACAGATTTGCCGCCGTCCGGCGGGCGCCAAGGCGACCACCTCCGAGCGGAAAGTAGATGTAGTCCCTGAGAAACGACGACAGGGTAATATGCCAGCGCCGCCAGAACTCGATGATCGAGGTAGCCTTGTAAGGCGAGTTGAAGTTGACCGGCAGTTGAACGCCGAGCATCCATGCGATTCCCAACGCCATTTCGGAATATGCCGAGAAATCGAAATAGATCTGTCCGCTATAGGCCAGTAGCGCCGCGATCGCATCGAGCGGCCCCACAAGACCGTCCTGCAGCCGAACGATGGTTGGATCGACGACCAGAGCGAGGTTGTCCGCTATGACAACCTTCTTGAACAGGGCGAAGCAAAAGATGCACAGGCCGGTGAGGATTTGCTCCTTGCTGCGCACCCCGGCTTGCGCGAGCTGGGGCGCCATCTCGCGAAACCGTATGATCGGACCTGCGATCAGCTTCGGGAAAAAGGTTACGAAGACCAGGTAGCGCAGGAAGTCGCCCTTGTGGGCTTTCTTGGAGCGAACATCCGATAGGAATGAAATCTGCTCGAACGTGATGAACGACAACGCAAGCGGAAGGACGATGTTCGGCAGCGCGAATTGCTGACGAAAAACGATATCGAAGTTCCAGACGAGGAAGTCGGCGTATTTGAAGATGGCGAGAAGCGTGACGTTGAAGATCACGCCGAACCAGAATACCGAATGACGGGCACCTCGCTCGATGAGTGCAGCGAGATAGAAATTGACGGCGGCCGAAACGATCAGGATCAGGATGTAGTCGACGCGAAACCAGCCGTAGAACAGCAGCGAGAGCGCAAGAAGGGTTACAAGCAGCGTGCGCGGGCCGACCTGAGTAGCTACCGCAAGCGCCGCGATGGCGAGCGGCAGGAACAGAAGGAAGGTGTAACTGGAGAACAGCATTGCGCTATGGCCCGCTGGTCTTGTGTCGTCACGCCCGAGACGGACGCATCGAGGCCACGGAGATTGTTGCGGCTGCCAACTTTTGCGTCAAGGCGCGCTGCTCCCGCTCGCGCTCACCAGCAGACGATGCGCTACATCGACCACGTAAGAGGGTTCGATGTCACGCATGCAGCGATGATCGTTCATCGTGCACGTGGTGCGCTGACAGGGCTGGCAGGATAATTCGGCCTTGGTTTGAAGAATTGTGGCGGCAAGGCCGTTGAGCGGCGCCCAGAGATAGGGACTGGTCGGCCCGAAAATGCCCATGGTCGGGGTGCCGATCGCCGCCGCGATGTGCATCAGGCCGGAATCGTTGGAGATCGCGACGCCGGCCGTGGCCATCGCCAGGATACCGTTGCGCAGATCAGTGCCGGTGAGGTCACGGGCCTTGCCGCCGGTCGCGGTGATGATCTCCTGCGCCAGCGTCTTTTCGCCGGGGCCGCCGACCACCCAGACATCGATTCCGCGCTCGATCAGGAGCCGCGCGGCCTGTGGATAATACGTCCAGCGTTTCGAGGCGCCGACTGAGCCGGGGCCGAGCGCCACGGCCGGGCCCGTGCCGAGCCCGTTTTCCTGCCGCCAGCGTGCGCTCTGTTCCGGCGGCACGACAAGCTGCGGCACCGGCCACTCTGGCGGCAGCGGCGCGCCATTGGGCAGCGCCAGCGCGGCGTTCTTGTCGATGAAGCGGGGCAGGGCTTTTTCACCCCAGCGCATCCGGTTGATCAGCCCGAATCGCGCCTCGCCGAAAAAGCCGACGCGCTCGGGGATCCCGGCCAGTGCGGGTGCAATCGCCGCCTTCCAGGTGCGGGGCAGGACCAGGGCGGTTCCATAGCCGCGGCCCCGCAGTTCGGCGGCCAGACTACGCTGCCTCGCCAGCGCAAGCCGGCTGCGGGGCAGGTCGACGATGATGCCCGCCCGGACACCGGGCATGTAATCGACCAGCGGCGCACAGAGGGGGGTGACCAGGAGGTCGACCGGGCGATTCGGCCAGCGCTGCTTCAGAACCCGCACCACGGTATGGCCGCGGACGAAATCGCCAATCCACATATAGGGAACAATCAGGATCGGCCGGATATCGGCACTGTCCTCCATCTTGATCCCGTTTTGTGAATATAAATTCATATCTTGATATTCGCCGCTAACCGATTGCGGCCCCGTCGGTAACCGCTCCGCACCGGCAGGTAAAGCCATTCGATGGGCCATCGATTCGCCGAAGCGGCGAAGTTGCCTGCCGCGCGGGAGTGGGGCAAAGCTTTTACCGGACAATCATGGCAGGGGACGGCATGCTGCTGGTGACCGGGGGAGCCGGTTTTATCGGGTCGAACGTCGTGGCCGCGTTGAATGACGCCGGCCGCAGCGACGTTGTGGTCTGCGATATCCTTGGTTCTGACGGCAAGTGGCGAAACTTATCCAAGCGCCAGCTCGCCGATTTCGTGCCGCCTGCCGAGTTAATCGGATGGCTGCAAGGCCGCAGGCTCGATGCCGTCATCCATCTCGGTGCGATCTCCTCGACCACCGCGACCGACGGCGATCTTGTCATGGAAGCCAATTTCAAGACGCCGCTGCGGCTGCTCGATTGGTGCACCGCGACCGCCACGCCGCTGATCTATGCGTCCTCGGCCGCGACCTATGGCGACGGCGAGAGGGGCTTTGACGACGACGGCTCAGTCGCGGCGCTGAAGCAGCTCAGGCCAATGAATCTCTACGGCTGGAGCAAGAACCTGTTCGATTTGGCCGTCGCCGAGCGCGCCACGCGCAGCGAAAAGCTGCCGCCGCAATGCGTGGGCCTGAAATTCTTCAATGTGTTCGGCCCCAACGAGTATCACAAGGGCACGATGATGAGCGTGCTGGCGCGCCGCTTCGACGACATCAGGGACGGGCGCGTCGTGCAATTGTTCAAGTCGCATCGAGAAGGGATCGCCGACGGCGATCAGCGTCGCGACTTCATCTATGTCGACGACGTCGTGCGTGTCGTGATGTGGCTGCTCGCCACGCCATCGGTCAGCGGTCTCTTCAATGTCGGCACCGGCAAGGCACGCAGCTTCAAGGACCTGATCCTGTCGGCTTACACGGCGCTCGGCCTGCCGCCGAACATCGAATATGTCGATATGCCCGAGCAGATCCGCGGAGCCTACCAATATTTCACCGAGAGCAAGGTCGAGCGGCTCCGGCAGGCAGGCTATAATGGCGGCTTTACCGCGCTCGAAGACGCGGTCGAGACCTATGTGAAGAATTTCCTCAATCGCAGCGATCGCTTTCGCTGACGGGCAACGGTTAGACAGATGTTCGATTTCGAGGCCCTCAGCCAGGCGATTGCCCGTCAGACCGTGCTCTGCGTCGGCGATCTCATGCTCGACGAGTTCGTCTATGGCGAGGTGTCGCGGGTTTCGCCGGAAGCGCCGGCGCCTGTCATCGCCGTCCAGCGCAGCGAGAGCAATGTCGGCGGCGCCGGCAACGTCGCGCGCAACATCGCTTCCCTCGGCGGGCGCTGCATCTTTGCCGGCCTGGTCGGTGAGGACGAGGCGGGCGCGAAGCTGAAGAGCGATCTGGCACGGGAGAAGCTGATCGAGGCGGTGCTGGTGTCGGATGCCTCCCGCCCGACAACGCGCAAGGTGCGCTTCGTCTCCGAGCATTTTTCCACCCACATGCTGCGCGCGGACTGGGAGCTGGCGGCGCCGGCATCGCCCGAGACGGAGCAGAGGCTGATCGACGCCGTCCTGCCGCTTCTGGCACGCGCCGACATCGTGCTGCTGTCCGACTACGCCAAGGGCGTGCTAACGGCGCGCGTCATCCGCAATATCATCGACGCCGCCAAAAAGCTCGGCAAGCGCGTGATCGTCGATCCCAAGAGCGCCAATTTCGCGATCTATCGCGGCGCCACGCTGCTCACCCCGAACCGCAAGGAGTTTGCCGAGGCTACTCGAAGCCGTGCCGACACCGACCAGAACATCGCCGGTGCGGCGCAGGACGCCATGTACCTTGCAGATTGCGAGGCCATGCTGGTGACGCAGAGCGAGCACGGCATGACGCTGGTTAAGCGTGGCGGCGAGGCGATCCACGTGCCGGCGCTGCCGGTCAAGGTGCGCGACGTCTCGGGCGCCGGCGATACGGTTGCAGCAGCGCTGGCGCTGTCGCTGGCGGCCAATGCCGATTGGGAGACCGCGCTGCGGATGGCGAACGCGGCCGCGGCCGTCGCGGTCGGCAAGAAGGGCACCGCGACCGTGACGCGAGCGGAGCTGCGGCGCAAAATCCTGCCGCATGCCTCGCTCGCGGCCGAAGAGAAGATCGTAACTCTGGGCGGCGATCTCGATGCGCATCTTTCCGATTGGCGCAAGCAGGGATTGCGCATCGGCTTCACCAATGGCTGCTTCGACATTCTGCATCCCGGTCACGTCAAGGTGCTGACGGCGGCGCGCGGCGCGTGCGATCGCCTGATCGTCGGGCTCAATAGCGACGGCTCGGTGAAGCGCTTGAAGGGCGAGGGGCGCCCGGTTCAGGATGAGGGCGCGCGCGCCGAAGTGCTGGCGGCGCTGGAGGCGGTCGATCTGGTCGCGATCTTCGAGGAAGACACGCCGATCGAGCTGATCAAAAAGGTGAGGCCGAGCGTGCTGGTCAAGGGCGGCGACTACACCCGCGAGCAGGTCGTCGGGCACGAGATCGTCGAGGCTGCTGGCGGCGAGGTCATGCTGGTCGATATTCTGCCCGGCCACAGCACGACGTCGCTGGTGGGCCGCGCGCGGGGAGGCAAGGCGTGAGCGTGAATGCGATGCCAATGCCCCGGCCGGGACTTCGGCGCTATTGGCGCGACCGTGCGATTTGGACGACCGTCGCCGATGTCTTTGCGATCCTGGTTGCGCTCACACTGCCGTGGTCGACGACCCTGCCAAGTATCTTCGTGCCCTGCTGGCTCGGCGCCGTGGCGTGGGTGACGGACTGGCGGGCGTTCTGGCGGTTGCTGCGACAGCCGATCTGCTACCTGCCGCTTGCGTTTGCCGCTCTCGCTGCTGTCGGCACGCTGTGGTCGGAGGCGGCGTGGGGCGCGCGGCTTTGGTCCGTCGGCCCTCTGCTGAAGCTGCTGGTGCTGCCCGGCCTGTTCTACCATTTCTCTCGATCGAAACGCGGAATGTGGGTGTTCATCGCGTTCCTGGTTTCGTGCACCTTGCTGATGGTGGTGTCCTGGATCGTCCTGATCGATCCCAATCTTTCGCTGAAGCCGGTCGCCGAGCGGGCGCCCGGCATCTTCGTCAAGAACTATATCGATCAGAGCCAGGAATTCGCGCTGTGCGCGGTGGCGCTGGCCTATCCGATCATCCGCTCGATACAGGCGAACCGGCTGTGGCGGGCGGTCCTTCTGGTTGCCGTGTCGCTCGGCTTTCTCGTCAACATGTCATTTGTGATCGTTTCGCGCACCGCGATGGTCACGATTCCGGTGATGATCGCGGTGTTCGCGCTGCTTCACCTGAAATGGCGAACCAGCCTGATCATCGCTTGCGGATTGGTCGCTCTCACAGGACTAGCTTTTCTCGTCTCGGCGCAACTGCAGCAGAGGGCGGCTTCCATCGTCAGCGAGTATCGGATCTACAAGCAGCAGAACGCGGCCTCGTCCGTGGGGCTAAGGCTGGAATACTGGCGGAAGTCGCTCCAATTTATCGCCGCTGCGCCGATCATTGGCAACGGCACGGGCTCGACGCTCGGCCTATTCCAGAAGGCCGCGAGCGGGGAGAGCCAGGACGTAACGGCCCAGGTCATCCGCAACCCCCATAACCAGACACTTGCGGTTGCTGTTCAGTGGGGCATCGCCGGAGTAGTCCTGCTGTATGCGATGTGGTTCGTGCATCTGCGGCTGTTTCGCGGCGAGGGTCTCGTGGCCTGGATCGGATTGCTCGTTGTGGTGCAGAACATCTTCACCTCGCTCTTCAACTCGCACATTTTCGACTTCCACGAAGGATGGATGTACGTGCTGGGCGTCGGTATTGCCGGCGGCATGATACTTGCGGAAAGGCGGGGCGGTCCGAGCGCAGAGTGGGCGGGACCGTGATGGGCGCGGACTACCAGCGCCGCGAGATCAACTCGGTCGGCGAGATGTTGTCGGTCATGGCCTCGGCCCGACATGACCCGTTCGCGCGCATGCTGAACGTCGATCTCATGGCGGTGCTGGTCACAGCGCTGCTGCCGTGGTCGACCAGCGGCGTCGGCATCGGCATGCTGGTGTGGCTCGCCGCGCTGACCGCGACGCTGGAACTGCGCCCGTTCCTGAATTCATTGCTGCGGCCGATCAATGTTCTGCCGATCGCACTGGTGGCGCTCGCCGCGATCGGTATGCTGTGGTCCGACGCATCCTGGGGCGCGCGCCTCTACGCCGTCAGTCCTGCGACAAAACTGCTTTTTCTGCCGTTCCTGCTCTATCACTTCGAGCGATCGACGCGGGGCTTGTGGGTATTCATCGCATTCCTGGCATCCTGCACGCTGATGACGGTCGCCTCCTGGATCGTCGCGATCGAACCCAGCCTTTCGCTGAAGGGGACCGGCGATCCGGCCACATACGGCATCTTCACCAAGAACTATATCGACCAGAGCCAGGAATTCGTGTTGTGCACGGTCGTGCTGGCACTACCCATCATCATTTCGCTCCGCGACGGCAAGATCCGTCTGGCGCTGCTGCTCACGGCTGTCGCGACCAACTTCATCGTCAACATGGCATTCGTCGTCGTGTCGCGCACCGCGCTGGTCACGCTGCCCGTCATGCTGGCCGTGTTCGCGATGGCGCATCTGAGATGGAAGACCAACGTGCTTCTGTCCGTCGCCGCCGTCGCGCTCGGCGCGCTGGCCTGGACGGTATCGCCGCATTTGCAGAAGACGACGGACAGGTTCACGCGGGACTACCGGCTCTACAAGGAACTCAACGAGCCGACATCGATCGGGCTGCGGCTCGAATTCTGGGAGAAGTCGTTGCGGTTCTTCGCGGAAGCGCCGATCATCGGACATGGCACGGGATCGACGCGAGGGTTGTTCGAGGCGGCCGCGACCGGGCCTGCGGGATCGGCACAGGGCCAGGTGATCGGGAACCCGCATAACCAGACCCTCAACGTCGCGGTGCAGTGGGGCATGGTCGGGGTCATCATCCTCTATACGATGTGGTTTGCGCATTTCTCGCTGTTTCGCGGCGAGGGGCTGGCGGCCTGGATTGGATTGATGGTGGTACTGCAGAACATCTTCAGTTCGCTGTTCAACTCGCATCTGTTCGATTTTCATGAAGGCTGGATGTATGTGCTGGGCGTCGGGGTGGCCGGCGGCATGGTGCTGCGCGGTGCAGCCCGGCACACTGATTCTTCAGGTACGGCCGCGCCATGATCGCTGGCATGCACGGCGCAGATAAGATATCAGCGAACGAGCTACGCTCTGCGAATCTTCCTCGTTTCCGCGGCCGGCCATTCGAATGACGCCTGTTTCGCAACTGACCCGTCGCAACTACATGATCGCCGCGCATGACGCGCTGGCGGTGGCTATTGCGCTGCTCGCGAGCTTCTACCTGAGATTCGATGGCGGCGACGCGTTCTACGCCCGCCTGCCGCTGCTGCTGCGCATCCTGCCGCTGTTCGTCGCCTTCAGCGTGGTGATCTGTTACGTCTTCAACCTGACGACGACAAAATGGCGGTTCATCTCGCTTCCCGATGCGCTGAATATATTGCGGGTCGCGACCGTGCTGGCGGTGGCGCTGATCGTGCTGGACTACGCCTTCATTTTCGCGGCAGCGAACGGCAAGTCGCCGGTGCTGTTCGGCCGCATCACCATCGTTCTCTACTGGTTCCTCCAGGTGTTCACGCTGAGCGCGCTCCGCTTCGGCTACCGTTATTTTCGCTATACCCGCATTCGGCGTCATGCCCAGACCGATGGCGCCTCCGCGACGCTGCTGATCGGGCGCGCCGCCGATGCGGAGGTGCTGATCCGCGCGATCGAGAGCGGTGCCGTCAAGCAGCTTTGGCCGGTCGGCGTATTGTCGCCGTCGGCCGCGGATCGCGGACAGTCGATACGCAACGTTCCGGTGCTGGGCGGGCTCGATGACCTCGAGGATGTCGTTCGCGATTATGCCGGCCGCGGAAAACCGATCTCGCGCGTCGTCATGACGCCGTCGGCGTTCGAGCCCGAGGCCCATCCCGAGGCGGTGCTGATACGGGCCAAGCGGCTCGGCCTTTTGGTCAGCCGCCTGCCGTCGCTCGAAAGCGGCGACGTCCCGCGGCTGACCAACGTTGCCGTCGAAGACCTGCTGCTGCGGCCGAGCCACAAGATCGACTACGCGCGGCTTGAAGCGCTGGTGAAAGGCAAGGCGGTGATCGTCACCGGCGGCGGCGGCTCGATCGGTTCGGAGATCTGCGACCGGGTCATGACCTTCGGAGCCGCGCGTCTACTCGTGCTCGAGCACTCGGAGCCGGCGCTTTACGCCATCACCGAGAGGCTGACGGAGCATGCCACCGGTGCCACGATCGAGGGGCGCATTGCCGATATCCGTGATCGCGAGCGGATCATGAATCTGATGAAGGAGTTCAAGCCCGACATCGTGTTCCATGCCGCGGCGCTGAAGCACGTGCCAATCCTCGAGCGCGACTGGAGCGAAGGCGTCAAGACCAACATCTTCGGCTCCGTCAACGTCGCCGATGCCGCGCGGGCGGCCGGCGCCGAAGCCATGGTGATGATCTCCACCGACAAGGCGATCGAGCCGGTCTCGATGCTCGGCCTCACCAAACGGTTTGCCGAAATGTATTGCCAGGCGCTCGACCACGACCTGATGGTGCAATCGGCCGGCAAGCCGCATATGCGCCTGATCTCTGTGCGGTTCGGCAATGTGCTGGCCTCGAACGGATCGGTGGTGCCGAAGTTCAAGGCGCAGATCGAGGCCGGCGGTCCCTTGACCGTGACGCATCCGGACATGGTGCGCTACTTCATGACGATCCGCGAAGCCTGCGACCTCGTGCTGACGGCGGCGACGCATGCGCTGACGCCGGCGCGGCCCGATGTCTCGGTCTACGTCCTCAACATGGGACAGCCGGTCAAGATCGTGGAAATGGCCGAGCGCATGATCCGCCTGTCCGGCCTGGAGCCCGGCATCGACATCCAGATCGTGTTTACCGGGATACGCCCCGGCGAGCGGCTGAACGAAATCCTGTTCGCAACCGAAGAGCCGCCGAAGGAGATCGGCGTCGCCGGCATCATGGCGGCCAAGCCGAACGAGCCGCCGATGCAGACCTTGCGCAAATGGCTCGCGGCGCTGGAAGAGGCGATTGCGCGGGACGACCGTTCCACCATCGGCGCGGTGCTCAAGGACGCCGTACCTGAATTCGGATCGCACGCCGCCTGATCTTGTTCCGGTCTCCGCGCGGCAGCGGGCCGCTTCGAAAGCCATCATGCAGAAACCCGGCAAGGTCGTCGTTGTCAGTCAGCACTATCCGCCGGATCCGAGCACGACGGCTGCGATCGTGGCGGCGATTTCGGAGCGTGTCGCGCATGAGGCCGATGTCCTGGTGCTGTCGGGCACGGCAGGCTCCGCCGCCACGCCATCCGCCGGCAAGCCCGAAGTCGTCGAGATCAGGAACTGGATGCCGGGCAAGGCCGCACTGCTCAAGCGTGCGCTGGCAGAACTTCTGTTCACGGCGCGGACGTTCGTTGCGATGCTGACGCGGCTGCGGCGCGGCGACGTCACGCTCACCGTTCCGGCGCCGTTCATGCTGCCCTACGCCTTCGCCCTTGCTGCAAAGCTAAAGCGCGCGCGATCGGTGCTGATCATGCACGATCTCTATCCCGATGTGCTCGTCATGGCGGGTCTTCTGAAGCCGGGCTCTTGGCTGGCGAAGGCCATGCATGCGCTGAACGGACCGATGTTTCGCGCGCTCGATGCCGTCGTCATCATCGGCCGCGACACTGAAAAGCTGCTGCTGCGCTACCGCGGCATGAGCCGCGACAAAATCCGGTTCATCCCGAACTGGGCGACGCTTGCACCCGGCGTTCGCCCCCTCGCGCCGGACAATCCATATCGCAGCCCGCTTGCCGCCCGTTATGTGGTTGGGCTATCCGGCAATCTCGGCTTTACCCACGATCCCGTCATTGTGTTCGAGGCGGCACGTCTGTTGCGCGACAGCAGCGATATTCACTTCCTGCTGTCGGGCTGGGGCGTAGGCTTCGAGCAGTTGAAGGGCATGCAGGCCGAAGCGAAGCTTCCCAACGTTACCCTGGTCGACCGCATCGCGGACGAGAAACTGGAGACGTTTTTGTCGGCTGCCAACGTCTGGATCATCCCGTACCGCAAGAACGTCGCCGGCGTATCGGTGCCGAGCCGGTTCTATAATCTGCTAGCGATCGGTCGTCCGGTGATCCTGGTCTCCGAAGCGGATGCCGAAGCGGCGTTGACAGTAACCGAACACGATGTCGGCTGGATCGTGACGCCGGGCAGGCCGGATGAGCTGGCCGAGACAGTGCGCCGCGCCGCAACGTCGCAAGACCCGGGAAGGGCCGAACGCGCGACCGAGATATCCAGGCGCTTCGATTTCACTGCGGCCATGGCCGGCTACTCTGATCTGATCCGGGAACTTGCGCAGGAGAAGTCGGACTAACCGAGGGATGGCCGCACACGCGAAAAGCGATGCAACAGGAAGGCGGTCGCGGCGGCGCCGATGACGAACAGCAGGACCGCTATCGGGGTCGACGAGGTCATGACCGAACCGGTCGCCAGCGCGGCGAGCAGGACGTTGAGCGCGAACACCTCGCTCACGACGCGCGATACCGAAAATCCGTTTTCGGTGGCACGCTGGTAGAAATGGCTGCGATGCCCTTCCCAGAACGGCTCGCGCCTGGCGACGCGCCGAAGCAGCGTGACGGTGGCGTCGGCGAGATAATACAACGGCAACAACAGCGCGGCGGTCACCTGGTGGTGCCAGACGAGCTGCAGCAGGCACCAGCCGACGAGCAGGCCGATCGGCAGGCTGCCGACGTCGCCGAGAAATATCCTCGCCACCGGCTTGTTGAAAGGCGCGAAGCCGAGCATCGCCCCGAACAGCGCCGCGGCCACGACGGTCGTCGATGCCGGCAGCTCGCTAAGCCAGCCGAGCAGAACCAGCGCCCCGGTGACCGGCACGATCTCGGCGACCGTCATCAGGTCGAGCCCGTCCATGAAGTTGACGAGGTTCACGAACCACAGGCCCGCGAGAAACAGCAACCCGCGTTCGAGCCAGAACGGGCAGCCGGCGACGAGCCTGAGATTATCCGGCGCGGCAAGGATCACCGCTGCAACCGCCGCGCCCTGCAGCGACAGCCGCGGCACCACTGGGATGGAATAAATGTCATCGGCAAAGCCGACGGCCGCGATGAATAGCGTGGCGCCAAACACGGCGAGCGGGATTCTCATTTCTACCGCGCCGGCAAAAGCGATCACCGCGGCGGCCGCGACCAGCGTGGCTGCGATCACCGCGATGCCCGCGCCCTGCGGCGTCGGCACCCGATGGGAAGAGCGCGCGTTCGGCTTGGCCAGCGCTATCCGCAATAGCAGCGGGCGGAGCGCCCATGTCAGCACTCCCGACAACAGCGCCGCCGGTACTGCGGCAGCAAGCGACAGCAGTGGTTGCGAATTGGCCATTCTATCCGCGCGGAACGTTACTCGAAGATTACTTGGGAACCTCGATCGGCGTCGCACCCTGCGCGGCCTTTTCGGCGCTCAATATCCAGACCAGCCCGCCGACCAGGCCGACGATAAAGGACACTGCGCCATAGAGCAGCGAGATATTGACTCCCTCATTGGCCATCAGCCCGGCATAGCCGAACGCCAGCCCCATGGTCGCCTCGCGGACGCCCCAGCCGGCAATCGAGATCGGCAGCATGGTGATCAGCATGACGGGCGGGACGAGCTGGAAAATCTGGCCGAACATCACCGGCGCGTCGATCGACTGCACCACGCACCAGGCGATGACGACGGCGAGCACATGCACCAACAGCGACAGAACCGCGACCTTCGGCCCGTGGACGCGACCGAACAGCACGCGGTTGGCGATCACCGAGCAGGCGTGGATGTGATGGGTGCCCCACCAGTGCTTCAGCCACGGCCATTTGAGCCAGCCGAGCAGCAGAAAGCCGAGGCCGCCGGCGAGCGCGGCGAAATCGACCAATAGCAGCGCCGACCTGCCGTTCGGATCGGTGATCAGGCGATAGCTCCAGGGCAGGCTCGCGACGATGACGACCGCGAGCGCGATCAGGCCGATGGCGCGGTCGACGAAGATCGAATAGGTGGCGGCCCGCCAGCCGGCGCCATTGCGCGCGACCAGCCACAGCCGCACCGCGTCACCGCCGATCGAGGACGGCAGCGTCTGGTTGAAGAAGGTTCCGATGACGTTGAAGCGCATCGCCTGCCGGGTCGGCAGCGGCGCACCGCATTCGGCGCTGATCTCGCGCCAGCGCAACACGCCGATGAAGATCTGCAGGAACGTGACGGCGATCGCAAGGCCGATCCACCCCAGGCTCGACACGTCGATGCGGGCGACGAGCGCGGCCAGATCGACTTTGCGCAGGGAAAAATACAGGAGGGCCGCCGAGACCAGTATCTTCAATGAGGAAAGCAGGATTCGGCGCATCTTGCCCGTGCCGGGTTGTGGAGGAGGGTGCAAAAAGCGATGCAATTCGGCGCCTTGGTATGGTTTTCGAGCCGTTCTGGCAATAGCGGGGCTGGTAGGTGTTGCGGGCACCGCGACAACACGGGTAAAGAGACGCGAACCGGAAGGGGCCGCCGGTACCACGTTCGGGAAGATGATGTCGGATCAGGCAATATTGGTCACGGGAGCGGCGGGTTTCATCGGCTTTCATGTCGCTCGCCGGCTGCTGGCCGAAGGCCGCGCCGTGATCGGGCTCGACAATCTCAATTCCTATTACGATCCGGCGCTGAAACGCGCGCGGCTAGACATTTTGCGCGCCGAGCAGGGTTTCGCGTTCGAACAAATCGATCTCGCCGATCGCCTGTCAGTGGAACGTCTGTTCGAAAAACACCGTTTTGCGCGGGTGGTGCACCTCGCGGCGCAGGCCGGCGTGCGCTATTCGATCGATCATCCGCATGCCTATGTCGACGCCAATCTTGCGGGCTTCGTCAACGTGCTGGAAGGGTGCCGGCATCATGGCTGCGGCCATCTGGTCTATGCCTCGTCCTCGTCGGTCTATGGCGCCAACACCAAGCAGCCGTTTTCGGTCGATGACAGGACCGACCATCCAATCAGCCTCTATGCCGCGACCAAGAAAGCCAACGAGCTGATCGCCCATTCCTACAGCCACCTCTACCGGCTTCCGCTGACGGGCCTGCGGTTCTTTACCATCTATGGCCCCTGGGGGCGGCCGGATATGGCGTATTTCATCTTTACCAAGGCGATCATGGAGGGCACCCCGATCCGGCTGTTTAACCATGGCCGGATGCGGCGCGACTTTACCTATATCGGAGATGCGGCCCGTGCCGTCGTGCAATTAGTCGAGCAGCCCCCGCGCGATGGCGGCGAGGGCGCCGGGCCGCCTGCGAAAATTTACAATGTTGGCAATAATCATCCGGAAGAGCTGACGCATGTGGTAGCGGTTCTGGAGCGGGAGCTGGGTCGCGCGGCGGTCACCGAAATGCTGCCGATGCAGCCTGGCGACGTGACCGAGACTTTCGCCGATGTCGCGGAACTGATGCGCGACACCGGTTTCAGGCCGCAGACTTCGATCGAGGACGGGCTCCGCGAGTTTGTCGCCTGGTATCGCGACTACCACAGGATTTGAGGCGCTGATGAATCGACGAATTATTCCCCTGATCATGTGCGGCGGCGCCGGAACGCGGCTCTGGCCGGCCTCGCGCGAGGTCCACCCGAAGCAGTTCATTTCGCTGTTCGGCGCGCGATCGACGTTCCAGGACACGCTGCTGCGGGTTTCGGATACGACGCTGTTCGAGCGGCCCGTCATCATCACCAACAATGCCTATCGTTTCATGGTGCTCGAACAGCTCGCAGAGATCGGGCTCGAGGCTGACGTGCTGCTGGAGCCGATGCGGCGCGACTCCGGCCCGGCGATCGCGGCCGGTGCGGCGTTTGCGGAAGGCCGCGACAAGGACGCGATCGTGCTGGCGCTCGCCGCCGATCATGTGGTTCGCGACACGCCCGCCTTCCTTGCCGCCTGCCGCGAGGGACTGGCGGCGGCGGAAGCGGGCCACATCGTGACGTTCGGCGTAGAGCCTGAACGCGCCGCCACCGAATATGGCTACATCAATCCCGGCGAGGTGATTTCCGGCCAGGTCCGCGCGGTGGCGAAGTTCGTCGAGAAACCCGACTCAGTGACCGCGGCTGACTACGTCAAGTCGGGCTATCTCTGGAACAGCGGCAACTTCATGTTCCGCGCCGCGGTGCTGTTGGACGAGTATCGCAACGTCGATGCGGACAGCGTCGCGGCCGTCACCGATGCGGTTGCGAAAGCCGGCACTGATCTCGGCTTCGTCAAGCTCGACGAGGCCGCGTTCGGATCGGCGAAGGCGATCTCGATCGATTATGCGGTAATGGAGAAGACCTCGCGCGCCGCCGTCGTGCCGGTTGCGTGCGGCTGGTCCGATGTCGGCTCCTGGCACGCGGTGTGGGAATTGTCCGCCAAGGACGGCGAGGGCAACGCAGCGCGCGGCGCCGCTGTGTTCGAGGATTCCCGCAACTGCAACGTTGCGACCGACCGCGCGCTGGTCGCGCTCGAAGGCGTCGACGATCTCGTGGTGGTCGCAACCCAAGACGCTGTGCTGGTCTCGCGGCAAAAGGATGCCAACGGATTGAAGCGGCTGGTCGCAAAGCTGAAGACGGTCGCGCCGCAGGTGACCGAAGATCACATCAAAGTGCACCGGCCCTGGGGCTCCTATCAGTCGGTCGACAATGGCGACCGCCACCAGGTCAAGCGCATCATCGTCAAGCCGGGCGGGCGGCTGTCGCTGCAGAAGCACCACCACCGCGCCGAGCACTGGATCGTGGTGCGCGGCACCGCGCAGGTGACGGTCAACGAACTCGTCAAGACCGTGCACGAGAACGAATCGATCTACATCCCGATCGGCGCGGTGCACCGGCTGGAGAATCCCGGCAAGATCCAGCTCGAATTGATCGAGGTCCAGACCGGCAGTTATTTCGGCGAGGACGACATCATCCGCATCGAGGACGACTATCGGCGCAGTTGAGCCAAGCCGTAGTTCTACCGACTTGGCAGTTGTAACCGTTTGAATCAAAACGTGTCCGAAAACCGCCGATCGCGTTCGCCACGTCTGTAACCGGCATGCTAGAGAACCGCCGGGGAAAGTTCCGGCGCAGAATCTGCTTGGGGTCTACACATCATGAGTTCCAGAGAGTCCGCATCTGATGCGAAGGCCGATGCGAAACGCGCACTTCGTGTTGGCGTGGTCGGAGCGGGCGTCATGGGCAGCAACCACGCCCGCGTGCTGGCCGGCCTGCCCGGGGTGACGCTGGTCGGCATCGTCGATCCGTTGCCGGAGCATCGCGCTCGCGCCACCGCATTCGCCGGCTGCCGTGCTTTCACCGATCTCGACGAGCTGCTCGACGAAGGCGTCGATGCCATCACCATCGCGGCGCCGACCCATCTGCATCACAAGATTGCGCTCGCCTGCATCACCCGCAACATCCATATCCTGGTCGAGAAGCCGGTCGCTTCGACGGTCGAGGAGGGGCAGGACATCGTCAATGCCGCGCGCAGCGCCGGCGTGACGCTGATGGTGGGCCATGTCGAACGCTTCAATCCGGCGGTTGCCGCGATCAAGCAGGCGATCTCGGGCGAGGACATTCTTTCGATCGGCATCACCCGCGTCGGGCCGTTTCCGCCGCGGATGTCCAATGTCGGCGTCGTGATCGATCTTGCCGTGCACGACATCGACCTGATCCGCTGGTTCACCGAGTCCGATATCGTCGAGGTGCAGCCGCAGCTCTCCAGCGCCGTCGCCGAGCGCGAGGACATCGCGCTATTGCAGTTCCGCACCGCCTCCGGCGTGCTCGCCCACATCAACACCAACTGGCTGACGCCGTTCAAGGCACGCAGCGTCACGGTCGCGACGCGCGGCAAATATGTGATGGGCGATCTTCTGACGCGCCAGGTCACCGAATGCTTCGGCTTCAAGCCCGACGGCAGCTATTCGATGCGTCATCTGCCGGTCGGCCATGACGAGCCGCTGCGCGCCGAATTGATCGCGTTCCTCGATGCCGTGCGCTCCGGCAGCGTGCCGGCCGTTTCGGGCGACGAGGGCGTCGCCAGTCTCGAAATCGCGATCCGCTGCCTTGAGCAGCCTGCCAAGCCCGCGGCTTCCGCCGCGCGCAAGGGACCGCGCCGCATCGCCGGCTGAATTTCTTGAAAGAACCGAGCAAGGCTCCATGAACCAGCACATGCGCCCAGAACCCATTCCCTTCACCGATATCGCGGCGCAACGCCGCCGGCTCGGCAAGTCGGTCGACGACGCGGTTGCCCGCGTGCTCGATCACTGCCAGTTCATCAACGGGCCGGAGGTCACCGAGCTGGAAGCCGCGCTGGCGAAATTCTGCGGCGCCAAGCATGTCGTGAGCTGCGCCAGCGGCACCGACGCGCTGCTGATGGTGCTGATGGCGCAAGGCATCGGGCCCGGCGATGCCGTGCTGTGTCCCTCCTTCACCTTTTGCGCCACCGGCGAAGTGGTGGTGCTGACCGGCGCCACGCCCGTCTTCGTCGACGTCGACGAGGCGACCTTCAACATCGACGCCAATTCGCTCAAGCGCGGCATCGCGACGGCGCGGCAGCGCGGCCTGAAGCCGCGCGCCGTCATTCCGGTCGACCTGTTCGGACAACCGGCCGACCACGACGCGATCGATGCGATCGCGGAGGCCGAGGGCCTGTTCGTGCTCAACGACGCCGCGCAGAGCTTTGGCGCCAGCTACAAGGGCCGCCGGCTCGGCACCTTTGGCCTCGCAACCACCACCAGTTTCTTCCCGGCAAAGCCGCTCGGCTGCTTCGGCGACGGCGGCGCGATCTTCACCGACGACGATGCGCTGGCCGAACGGCTGCGCAGCATCCGCGTCCATGGCCAGGGCTCGGACAAATACGACAACATCCGTATCGGCCTCACCGCGCGGCTCGACACCGTGCAGGCCGCTATCCTGATCGAGAAGCTGAAGATCTTCGAGGACGAGATCGTGGCGCGCAATGCGGTCGCGGATCGCTATGCGCGGGGCCTCGGCAACCTCGTGACGGTGCCGCGTGTCGCCAGCGGCCGCGATTCGATCTGGGCATGCTACACGATCCGCCTGCCCAAGGGCGCCGATCGCGACCGCTTCGTGGCCGACCTGAAGGCGCAGGGGATTCCGACCGCGATCTATTACCCGAAATCGATCCACCAGCAGACCGCCTATCGCGAATTCCCGGTCGCCGATGGCGGACTGCCGGTGTGCGAGAGCCTGTCCGCCGACGTCGTCAGCCTGCCGATCCACGCCTATCTCGCCGAGGCGACGCAGGAGCGGATCATCGCGGCGGTGCGCAGCGCACTTCAGGCGTGATCCCGATCCGAAGGGCCGCGCGAATGCAAGGCCTTCCGGATTCGGTCAACATCATGGCTAGGCTGCGCGCGGACTGATTTCCCCGCGCGGGGATTATGCGCTAGAAGCGGCGCATGCTTGGGCGTATCTTTACCGTCGGCGGATACACGCTGCTTTCGCGGCTGACCGGATTTGCACGCGACATCATGCTCGCGGCCATTCTCGGCGCCGGTCCGGTGGCGGACGCCTTCTTCGTCGCGCTGCGGCTGCCCAATCATTTTCGCGCGATCTTCGCCGAAGGCGCCTTCAACGCCGCCTTTGTGCCGGCCTATGCGCATGTGCACGGCCAGAGCAAGGCGTCGGCCAGGCAATTCGCCGACCGCGTCTTCACGCTATTGTTTGCCGTTCAGGTGATCCTGCTCGTTGTCGCCTGGTGGTTCATGCCGGAGGTGATCGCCATTCTCGCGCCCGGCTTCAAGGACGATCCGGCACGCGGCGAGCTCGCGATATCGCTGACGCGGATCACGTTTCCGTATCTGCTATTGATCACGCTCGTGACGCTGTATGGCGGCATGCTCAACGTCATGCACCGCTTCGCCAGCGCCGCCGCGGCGCCGATCTTCCTCAATCTGTCGATGATGGCGACGCTGGCGCTCGCCGCATTCTTTCCCAGTGCGGGCTACGCCGCGGCATGGGGCGTCCTGCTCGCCGGCATCCTCGAATTCCTGCTGCTGGCCGGTGACGCCGCCAGGACCGGCATCCTGCCGAAATTTGCCGCCATCAAATTCGACGAGGACGTTCGCGCGTTTTTCCGGGCGCTGGGGCCTGCGACCATCGGCTCGATGGGAACGCAGATCGCGCTGTTCGCCGACACCATCATCGCGACCTTTCTGCCGGCCGGCGCGCTTTCGGCGCTGTATTACGCCGACCGTCTCAACCAGCTCCCGATCGGCGTGATCGGGATCGCGATCGGCACGGTGCTGCTGCCGGAGATGTCGCGGCGCCTCACCGCGAACGATGTCGCCGGCGCATCGGCCGCGCAGCGGCGCGCCTTCGAGTTCTCGCTGTTGTTTTCGGTGCCGTTCGTCGCCGCCTTCCTGACCGTGCCTGACGTCATCATGCGCGCGATGTTCGCGCGCGGCGCGTTCTCGAAGGCCGATGCGGCCGCCGCCGGCGCCACACTGGCCGCTTACGCGATCGGGCTCATTCCATTCGTGACGATCCGCAGCGCGGTTGCAACCTTCTACGCCCGTCAGGACACCGCAACGCCGGTCAAGGCGGCGTTGACCGGGGTGGCCGTCAATGTGGCGCTCAAGGTCGCCTTGATGGGCCCTCTGGCGCAGATCGGCCTGGCGCTCGCCACCGCCATCGGGGCGTGGGTCAATCTGCTCCTGGTGCTCGCCTTCGCGATGCGGGCAGGCTACCTCGAACTCGACCGCGCGTGGATGACCTCGCTCGCCAAGTTTGCCGCGGCGGGAATGGTGCTGGCGGCCGGGCTGTGGGGCACCGCCCGATTCGCCAGCTTCTATTTCGCGCAGATGCATGCCTTTCGCGATGAGACCGCGCTGCTGCTGCTGATCGTGGCCGGCGCGTTCGTGTATGGGGTCGCAATCCTGCTGCTGTTCGGCCGGGGGTGGTTATTTACACTGGTCCGTGACCGTCAGTCCCGCAAGTAATTGCATATAAACGATATTTTGAATTGTGCCCGTTTGTGGCCCTATTCGGGTATTTTTGCAACAAATTCCCGAAAAGTTCCGTCCGCAGCTGATTACAGCATGATGCGAGTTTCACTCGTCGCTAGAATGGGAACCAGATTCAACCAGTTCTTTTGAGGGTTCCCATGCGGGTTTCAATTTTCAAGACGATTGCTGCTTCCGCTCTTGCAGCCATGGCCGTGGCATCCGCGGCATCTGCGGCCGATCTTGCCGCGCGTCCCTACACCAAGGCGCCCGTGATGGCCCCGGTCTATGACTGGACGGGCTTCTATATCGGCGGCAACGTCGGGTACAGCTGGGGACGGTCGAGCGACACCTCAACGCTGACCAACGGCGCGGGCGCCGTGCTCTTCACCACCGGCGCCGGTGCCAACATGGATGGCGTGATCGGCGGCGGTCAGATTGGCTATAATTGGCAGGTCCAGAATTGGGTATGGGGCCTTGAGGCCGATATCCAGGGCTCCGACCAAAAGGGTCGCCGCGATTATCTCTGCCCCACCGGCGTCTGCACGCCGCCCTTCGGCGTCATCGCCGTTTTCCCGGGACCGGCCGTTCCGGTCGCGCTTGACCAGAAGCTTGAATGGTTCGGCACCGTGCGCGGCCGGGTCGGTGTGCTCGCGACCCCGCAAGTGCTGTTCTATGCCACCGGCGGTCTTGCCTACGGCGAGGTCAACACCTCAGCCGTGATCGGTGCGGGCGCGTTCGGATTTAATGCTCACGATACCCGGGTCGGCTACACCGTCGGTGCCGGCGTCGAAGGGGCGATCGGTGGCAACTGGACCGCCAAGCTCGAATATCTCTACATGGATCTTGGCAGGACGTCCGGGACGTTCCTGACCACGATTCCGGCGCTTGGCGGCGGCGTGCTCAGCTACAACTACAGCTCGCGCATCACCGACAACATCGTGCGCGTCGGCTTGAACTACAAATTCGGCGGCCCGGTGATCGCAAAGTATTGATCTCCTCGTTATCTCCTCCCGACAATCAAAGCCCCGGCGTCTGCCCGGGGCTTTTTGTTTTTGTGCAAGCGCGAAAAGCCGAGGCGGGATGCGGTTCGATTCGGCCAATGCTGTGGCTTTTCAGGCCAAAGCGGTTTGCGCTGCGCAGGCAACCACTGCAATATGGCGCCCGCTCTACAACCGGGAATTGGAGATACGATGGCAGCTCCCATCAAATTCGGCGTCGGTCAAAGCGTTCTTCGCAAGGAAGACGACGCGCTCATTCGCGGCAAGGGCCGCTATACTGATGACCATTCGCCGGCACCGGCGCTGCACGCGCTGATGCTGCGCTCGCCGCATGCCCACGCGAAGTTCACCATCAACGTCACCAAGGCCCGCGGCATGCCAGGCGTGGCGTTGATCCTGACAGCGGCCGAAGTCGCCGATCTCGGCGATCTGCCATGCCTGTTCAACCTGGAGACCGATCCGTTCACCGGCCCGCCATACCCGATCCTCGCCAAGGACGAGGTTCGCCATGTCGGCGACGCCGTGGCCTTCGTGGTTGCCGATTCGATCGATCAGGCCCGCGATGCGATCGAGGCGATCGACGTCAAATGGACGCCGCTTCCCGCAGTGGTCGGCGTCATCAACGCCGTGAAGCCGGGCGCCCCGCAGGTATGGCCCGACAAGCCCGGCAACGTGCTGTTTGACGTCTCCGTCGGCGACAAGAAGGCGGCGGAAGCCGCCTTTGCCAAGGCGCATGCGGTCGCCGAAATCACAATCGTCAATCCGCGCGTCATCACCAACTTCATGGAGACGCGCGCCGCGGTCGCCGAATACGACGCCAAGCGCGATCATCTGACGCTGACGATCGGCAGCCAGGGCAGCCATCGCCTGCGCGAGATCCTGTGCGGCATGGTGCTGAAGATCCCGATGGAAAAGATGCGGGTGATCTGCCCCGACGTCGGCGGCGGCTTCGGCACAAAACTGTTTCCCTATCGGGAATACGCGCTGATTTCGGTGGCGGCAAAAAAGCTGCGCAAGACCATCAAGTGGACCGCCGATCGCTCCGATCATTTCATGGGCGACGCGCAGGGCCGCGACAACGTCACGACCGCAAAGATGGCGCTCGCCGAGGACGGCAAGTTTCTCGGCATGGACGTCGACCTGATGGGCGACATGGGCGCCTATCTCTCGACCTTCGGGCCGTACATTCCGCATGGCGGCGCCGGCATGCTGCCCGGCCTCTATGACATCCAGGCCTTCCACTGCCGCGTCCGCACCGTGTTCACCAACACCGTGCCGGTCGATGCCTATCGCGGCGCCGGCCGTCCCGAAGCGGCCTATGTGGTCGAGCGTCTGGTCGACGCCGCCGCCCGTAAACTTGGCATGACGCCTGACGCCATCAGACGCAAGAACTTCATTCCGCCGAAGGCGATGCCCTACAAGACCGCGACCGGCAAGGTCTACGATTCCGGCGACTTCACCGCGCATATGAAACGCGCGATGGAAGTCGCAAACTGGAAGGAGTTTCCCAAGCGCGCCAAGGCGGCGAAGAAGGCGGGTCTGGTGCGCGGCATCGGCATGGCGAGCTATGTCGAAGTCTGCGGCACCATGGGCGAGGAGACGGCCAATGTCGCGCTTGATCCCAATGGCGACATCAACATCCTGATCGGCACCCAGTCGAGCGGGCAGGGTCACCAGACCGCCTACGCCCAACTGGTCGCCGAGCAGTTCGGCGTGCCGCCGGAGCGCGTGCATGTCCTGCAGGGCGACACCGACAAGATCGCGACCGGTCTTGGCACTGGCGGCTCGGCGTCGATCCCGACCGGTGGCGTCAGCGTCGAGCGCGCTACGCGCGAGCTCGGCAACAAGCTGAAGGAGATCGCGGCCGAGGCGCTGGAGACCAGCGCCGGCGACCTCGAGATCTCCAACGGCGTCGTGCGTATCGCCGGCACCGATCGCTCGATCAGCTTTGCCGACGTCGCGAAACGTCCGGGCGTCGATCCATCAAAGCTGAATGCGAGCGCCACCTTCGCACAGGCCGACGGCACCTATCCGAACGGCACGCATCTCGCGGAAGTCGAGATCGATCCGGCGACCGGCATCATCAAGATCGTCAACTACGTCATCGTCGACGATTTCGGTGTGACGCTCAATCCGCTGTTGCTCGCCGGACAGGTGCATGGCGGCGCGATGCAGGGCATCGGTCAGGCCTTGATGGAGCAGGCGGTGTATAGTTCTACCGACGGCCAGCTCGTCACCGGCACTTTCATGGACTATGCGGTGCCGCGGGCATCCGACGGCCCGTCATTCCATTTCGAGACGCACAACGTGCCGTGCACGACCAATCCGCTCGGCGTCAAGGGCGCCGGCGAAGCGGGCGCGATCGGCTCTTGTCCCGCGGTGGTCAATGCGATCATCGAGGGGCTGTGGCGCGAGTACCAGATCGACCACATCGACATGCCGGCGACTGCAGAGCGGGTCTGGATCGCAATCCGCGAGGCGCAGAAACGGCATAATCTCTGATATTTTGTCGCAGGCGGAATGATGTTCCGCATGTGGTGTTGACGAAACAGGCGGGCTCGCGGCGGTCGCGGGCCCGTGCTTTGAGCCAGCCAAGAAGGGGCAAGCGAATGAAGCGAATGTTGGTGGTCGCAGGAGCTTTGCTCCTGAGCGTTGGTGCCGTCGTTGCACAGCAGGATCAGGTCAAGCGGACCCAGGCCATGATGAAGGACAACGGCAAGAACGCAGGCGCGTTGTCGGCGATGGTCAAGGGCGACAAGCCTTACGACCAGTCGACTGTCAATGCCGCGCTGGCCCAATTCGAAGACACCGCCAAGAATCTTCCAACGCTTTTCCCCCAGAGCATGAAGGGTCTTAAGATGGAGGGGGATTACGATCCTTCGCCGAAAATCTGGGAAGACAAAACCGGCTTCGAATCCCAAATTCAAAACTTCGCCAAGGTCGTCGCCGATGCCAAAAGCAAGGTCAAGAATCTCGACACGCTAAAGGCGGAACTGCCGGTCATCGGCAAGCAGTGCAGTAGCTGCCACGAAACATACCGGATCAAGAAGGGCTGATGGCATTTTAGCTTTGAGCATGATCTTCGCGTAAACGCGTTTGTGGCGAGGGAAAACCGCTCCACGTTTTCTGGATGATGCTCCTGCCGCAAAAGGACGGACGCCGCGAAGTGTCCGTCCTTTTGTAGTCGTCCTTTGTTGTTTCTTGGTTGCGCTCGAACTTGCCTACGTCGTCATCACGTTACTTGGTGACTTAATTAATGCTATTTTGTCACCTGACCGCGGATTTCGCCGCCTGGATTGGCCGCGGTATGAATGTTGATGTAGTACTTGCCGGCCATGAGGTCGGCGGCCTGCGCATCCGTCAAGGTCGCGCTGCCCTCGACAGGACTGGACGTCGCATTGGGAATGGCGACCGCGACGCCGGCATTCTTGCCGGCTTCGGCGGGACCGTGGAAATGCGCAGCGGTGGCAGGCCCGGACAGGCCGGAATAGGAGAGTTTCCAGCTCAGCTTCTTGCTGGCGGGATCGTAGTCGATGTCGGCGCTGCCGCTCGCCGCAGAGGTGTTGGGCGGCACCTGGGACTTGCCGTCGAGCGTCGCTTTCATCTTGTCGGCCGACGCAGTCGCGGCAAAAGCGATCGTCGCCCCCAATGCAAGCGTAACAAGCATAGTCTTGTTCGACATGGTGCTCCTCCCTGTAGCGTCAAATTTCCGTGTCAGCCTCAAAACAACAACGCTCCGAATTTATTCCCGAAACGCGCGGTCCGCTGAAAAATTTCGTGCAAGCCTACGGCGCGAACTGCGTTCATACTGTCATCGCGAGGCACCTGATAACGGATTGGTGAATGCTGCGACGAATTCTCCTCGGCTCGATTTTGATCGGCGCCGCCGGCTTTGGCGTATTCTGGTGGCTGACAACCCCGGCCGTCGTGGCCGCGGCCTCGCTACCGCCGCGCACGCCGAACCTCGCCAACGGCGAGGCGGCATTCAACGCCGGGGGCTGTTCCTCCTGTCATGCCGTTCCCAACCAGCCCGATCGCCTGAAGCTCGGCGGCGGGCTCGCCATGCCGTCGCCGTTCGGGACATTCTACGCTCCCAACATCTCATCGGATCCCACCTACGGCATCGGCCGCTGGAGCGAGGCGGAGTTCGTCACCGCGGTGCTGAAAGGGACGTCGCCGGACGGCGCGCACTACTTCCCGGCTTTTCCCTACGCGTCCTATCGGCACGCGAGCGTGGATGATGTTCGCGATCTCTTTGCGTACCTAAAGACGCTGCCGGCGGTGAGCGGCAAGCTGCGCGATCACGACGTGCCGTTTCCGTTCAACATCCGCCGCAACGTCGGCGTCTGGAAACTTCTGTTCATGGACGACAAGCCTGTCGTGGCGGACGCCTCACGCCCGGCGTCCTGGAATCGCGGCGCCTATCTCGCGAACGGTCTGGGCCATTGCGCCGAGTGTCACAGCCCGCGCAATGTTCTCGGCGGCATCGTCGAGGCGCAGCGCTTTGCCGGCGGTCCCAATCCGGAGGGCGAGGGCTGGGTGCCCAACATCACCCAGAAGCGGTTGGGTGACTGGAGCGCAAAGGATATCGCCTACTTCCTGGAGACCGGGCAGACGCCCGACGGCGACACCGCCGGCGGATCGATGGTGCGCGTGATCAAGAACATTTCGCAATTGTCGGCCGAGGATCGCGCGGCCATCGCCGAATATGTGAAATCGCTGCCGCCGGTCGAGGGGCCGCCGCGACCGAAGAAGGCCAAGGAAGGCTGAGCTGCCGGGCGGGGAGGCCGTTCCGCGCCCTTAGCGCATCGCGCTTTAAGGCGTCAAAGCGGCCGTCATCGGCTCCCGCTCCCGCCTTTCCGGCAGCGAGGGCACGATCGTCAACGGTTTGCGCGGCACGGGTGGCGGCGGCGCCGCGCTCTTGGTCCGCTTCAATTCCGCGGGCCGCTTGATCGAGGCGATGTCGGTGAGCGGGCGGTTGAAGTCTCCGGTGCGGTACATCACGAACCCGCCATCGAAATAGGCGGCGGTGAAGCGCGGATAATACTGAACGCCCAGATTATAGGTGGCGAAGGCCGGCACCCGCTCGAAGCGGCCGATCGGCGCGGCGACGGTTTCCTTAGCGAGCGGAACAGCAGCCATGGTGGCTGTTCCGGTTGTCAAAACGTCGTTGTCGCGCTGGCCAAGCCCTTCGTCCTGGGCGGGAGTGTCAGATTGCAGCGAGGCGACCTCTAACGCGCCATCAGGCATTTCAGCCGCAACGGGCGGCTTCGAAAATAGTCCGAACAGCGTGTAGCCGCCGACCAGCACCGCCAGGACGATCGAGGCCGCCATGGTGTTGGAGGCCACTTTGCGCATCGTCTCGTAGGTGCGGGTCGCCGGCGCTGTCTCGGGCTGCAGCGCAATGGCCAGCAGCTCATCATAGGTGTCGCGCTGTTGGGGGTCGATCAGGATGTCATAGGCGCGCACCAGCTCCCTGAACCGCAGCGCGGCATCCGGATTATCGGGATTCATATCGGGATGCGTGGCCTTCGCGGCCTTGCGAAAGGCCGTCCGAAGTCCCTCGGCGTCATCGCTCGGAAGCGCTCCGAGCAAATCGTACAGCGTCCCCATTGGTGGTACTCGCGACTATTCCCCCTCAGAGGTCCCCCGCCGTGGAGCCTCCGATTGACGACGCATAAGCTAATGAAAAACTTCAAGGCGCCAGAATGATCCCCTTATGGCAAAAGCAAGCCATATGGAATTCCGTTAACCATATGTTGCCGCGAAGCTATTCGGCCGAGCCTAGCAGGCTCCCGGGGGAGGTTCCAGCCCCGAGTTCCATCACCAATGGTCGATCGCCTTGAACGACCCGTCCCTCTGAATGACGCCAAGGCAGACCTTGGAGGCCCATACCCCCATCGACGGCGATGAGGCCCTCGGCCGTCGAACGCCGCCTCGTGGGTGGCCGGAGTAGGTGGTCTTGAATGGCCTCCTGCCGACCAATAGGATGATTGGGCAGGCCTTGTTTCGGAGTGCGCCGATATGGCGTTGGATTTGCTTCGTTCCGGATTGGCAACGCTCGAATATGAGATCGCCGAGGAGCGAGTGTCGGCGCTCGGGCGGCTGGGGCGGCGGCTCGAGGCCGCGCTGACGGCGCTCGCCGCATGCCCGCGGACGACCAGTTCCGATCGAAAGATCTACGATAGCCTCGTCGAGCAGGCGGGATATGCGCTTTGGCTCTTCGCCGTGCAGCGCGAGGCCTGCGGCCTCAACAGGATCGATCACGTGATAAAGATCTATCGCGTGCCGGACGGGGTGGTTGCCCGCATGGGACCATTGGCCAAGCCAAGCGCGCATCCGGCGAAGACCAAAGCGGTTGAGGCAGCGCTGCCGCCAATGTTCTGAATGCAGGTTTTTCGCGCGGGGGTCGCCGCCGAAGTCGACACCAGCGATGAGACCAGGGTCAGTCGATCACCCGGCTGCCGGGCCCTTGCCGGCTACTGTGCATGGGGTTGTTTTCGATTTTTTGTTTTGGGCGGCCGACGGAGCCTCAGGCCGGATCTGATCTCATCAGGGCCGCAACGGGTGGCGGCGTCTGTCTCCGCAGGTCGACCGCCGTGAACGCCTGCTGAATGAAGCTTTTCAGCCGGTCAAAATTTAATGAGATGTCGGACAGGAGAAGCGCTCCCTGAGGCCGCGCGCATCGACGCGCGGGTGACGATCGGCGATGGCGGACGAGGCCCCGCCGCTAGCCCGTGCCGAACGCCTTGAAGGTGATGATGGTGTGGGTGTCCTGGATGCCCGGAATCACCTGCACCTTCTCGTTGACGAAATGGCCGATGTCGGTGTCGTTGTCGACGTAGAACTTGACCAGGAGATCATAGTCGCCAGCAGTGGAGTAGATCTCCGAGGCAATCTCGGCTTCCGCGAGCGCGTTGGCGACGGCGTAGGACTGGCCGAGCTTGCATTTGAACTGGACGAAGAAAGGAACCATCGCTGTCGTCTCCGAATAGGTTGGCCCCAATAGGCCAAAAACCGCCGATAATGGCAAGCCAGCTTGCTGCCGGCGGGAGGGCGCGTTAGTTCTACCTTGGGCTTGACCGCGCATTTTCACGAGACTTTTAATGACAACTCCGATCGCGCTGACCATCGCCGGCTCCGATTCTTCCGGTGGTGCCGGCATTCAGGCAGATCTGAAGTCGTTTGCCGCGCTCGGCGTCTACGGCGCCTCCGTGATCACGGCGCTGACTGCGCAGAACACGCAAGGCGTCAGCGGCATCCACCAGGTGCCTGCCGAATTCGTCACCGCGCAGATCGACGCGGTGTTTTCCGATCTGGCCATTGGCGCCGTCAAGATCGGCATGGTGGCGCATCCGCCTGTCATCGATGCGATCGCCGCGGGCCTCAAGCGCTGGTCGCCGAAACACGTCGTGCTCGATCCTGTCATGGTTGCAACCTCGGGCGACCGCCTGCTCGCCGCGGAAGCGGTCTATGCGCTGCGAACCCGGCTGATCCCGCTGGCGTCGGTGATCACGCCGAACCTGCCGGAAGCCGCCGCCTTGCTCGACGAACCGATCGCGCAAGACGCCGCTGCGGTCGAAAGTCAGGGCGGGCGGCTGCTCGCCCTGGGATGCGCCGCCGTGCTGATCAAGGGCGGTCACGGCGAGAGCCCCGAGAGCATCGACTACCTCTGCACCTCCAGCGGCAGCATCGCGTTGACCGCAAAACGCATCGCGACCAAGAACACCCACGGCACCGGCTGCTCATTGTCCTCGGCGATTGCCGCGGGGCTTGCGAAGGGCGAGGGCATGGAGACCGCCGTGCGCAGCGCCAAGGCCTGGCTCACGGCCGCGATCGCCGCCGCAGACCGCTTCAGCGTCGGACACGGGCACGGCCCGGTCCATCATTTTCACAAGTTCTACTGAGCCCTGTTCCCGCGTCGCCGCCTTTGCGGGGACCGGCGCGTGCATCCATGTTTATCTTGCACTGCGGCAAAAAAATTGCACACTCGGGACTGCCGGGCAGTTTCTGAGGGTGCGAGCCTATGACCATGCCGTCCCAGACCGAGATCCGGTCCAACCGCAGCGACGAAGCGCTGGCGCTGGAGGAGGATGCTCGGCTGCGGACCGATATCCGCCTCCTCGGGCGCATTCTCGGCGATACCGTCCGCGACCAGGAGGGGGCCGACGTCTTCGATCTGGTCGAACGGATCAGGCAGACCTCGATCCGGTTCCACCGCGATGAAGACAAGCTGGCGCGGCGCGAGCTGGAAACCATCCTCGACAGCATGTCGACCGCCGACACCGTGCGGATCGTCCGTGCCTTCAGCTATTTCTCGCACCTCGCCAACATCGCCGAGGACCAGAACAACATCCGCCAGATGCGCGGCCGCGGGCCCGCCGGGCCGCGGCCGAGCACGCTGACGCAGACGCTGGCGCATGCCAAGGCGGCGGGCATCGGTGCCGCCGAGTTGCGACGCTTTTTCAAGAATGCGCTCGTTAGCCCGGTCTTGACCGCGCATCCGACCGAGGTCCGCCGCAAGAGCACGATGGACCGCGAGATGGAGATCGCCGCGCTGCTCGACCGGCGCGAGCGGGTGCAGCTCACGCCGGAGGAGGCCGAGGCCTGCGACGAGCAGTTGCGGCGCGCCGTGCTGACGTTGTGGCAGACCAATCTGTTGCGGCGGACCAAGCTGAACGTGCTGGATGAAGTCTCGAATGGTTTGTCGTTTTACGATTACACCTTCCTGCACGAGGTGCCGCGGCTGCATTGCGCGCTGGAAGACCGCCTGAATCAGGAAGAGGGCGGCTCGCCCAGCGAACTGGCCTCGTTCCTGACCATGGGAAGCTGGATCGGCGGCGACCGCGACGGCAACCCCTTCGTCACCGCCGACGTGATGCGCGGCACGCTGCGCCTGCAGTCGAGCCGCATCATGAGCTTCTATCTGGAAGAGCTGCACGTGCTCGGCTCCGAATTGTCGCTGGCGGCACACCTCGCCGATGTTTCCGACGAACTGCGCGCGCTGGCCGAACGCTCGCCGGATACCTCGCCGCACCGGAGCGGCGAACCGTATCGCCTCGCGGTATCCGGCATCTATGCAAGGCTGACCGCGACTGCGGTGCGGCTGGAGGTTGAAACAGCCCGCCGGCCGGTCGGCGAGGCCGCGCCTTATGCAAGCGTGAAGGAGTTCAAGGCCGATCTCGACGTGCTCGACCGCTCGCTCATCGCCAACAATTCCGGGGTGATCGCGCGCGGGCGGCTGCGGCTGCTCCGCCGCGCTGTGGACTGTTTTGGTTTCCATCTCGCCCGGCTCGACATCAGGCAGAACTCCGCGGTGCATGAGCGTACCGTGGCCGAGCTGTTCGATGCGGCAATCCCGGGCATGTCCTACATGGCCCTGAGCGAGGACGCGCGCGTCAACCTGCTGCTCGGCGAATTGCGCAGCGCAAGGCCGCTCAGCTCGGCCTTCGTCAAATACAGCGAGGAGACGTTGGGAGAACTCGCGGTGTTTCGGGCCGCCGCGGAAGCGCATGCGCGGTTCGGGCCCGACGTGATCCATCAATGCATCATCTCCATGTGCAAGGGCATGTCCGACCTGCTGGAGGTGGCGGTGCTGCTGAAGGAGGTCGGGCTGATCAACCCGTCCGGCCGCAGCGCCATGAACATCGTGCCGCTGTTCGAGACGATCGAGGATCTGCAGGCCTCTTCCGGCATCATGGACCGGATGTTATCGCTGCATGATTACCGCCGACTGGTGGACAGCCGCGGCGGCATTCAGGAGGTGATGCTCGGCTATTCCGACAGCAACAAGGATGGCGGCTTCGTCACCTCGGGCTGGGAGCTCTACAAGGCCGAGATTGGCCTCGTCGAGGTGTTCGAGCGCCACCATGTGCGGCTGCGGCTGTTCCACGGCCGCGGCGGATCGGTCGGCCGCGGCGGCGGACCGAGCTATGATGCCATCATCGCGCAGCCCGGCGGCGCCGTGAATGGCCAGATCCGCATCACCGAGCAGGGCGAGATCATCTCCAGCAAATATTCCAACCCGGAAGTCGGCCGCAGCAACCTGGAGATCCTCGCCGCCGCCACGCTTGAAGCGAGCCTGCTGCATCCGCGTCAGAGCGCGCCGCGCAACGAGTATCTGACCGCGATGGAGCAACTCTCGGCGCTGGCCTTCAAGGCCTATCGCGGGCTGGTCTACGAGACCGAAGGCTTTGCCGATTATTTCTGGGGCTCCACCGTCATCACCGAAATCTCGACGCTCAACATCGGCAGCCGTCCGGCCTCACGCAAGAAGACCCGCGAGATCGAGGACCTTCGCGCCATTCCCTGGGTGTTCAGCTGGGCGCAGTGCCGGCTGATGCTGCCGGGCTGGTATGGTTTCGGTTCGGCGGTCGAGGCCTGGATCGCGGAACACCCGGAGCAGGGCATGCCGTTCCTGCAGGAGCTCTACCGCGAATGGCCGTTCTTCCGCACGCTGTTGTCGAACATGGACATGGTGCTGGCCAAGAGTTCGATCGCGATCGCCTCGCGCTATGCCGAGCTGGTGCCTGACGTGAAATTGCGCGAGAGCATCTTTGGCCGCATCCGGCGCGAATGGCACTCCTCGATCGAGACGCTGCTCGACATCATGGGCCATGAGCGGCTGTTGCAGGGCAACCCGCTGCTCGACCGCTCGATCCGCAACCGCTTCCCCTATCTCGATCCGCTCAACCACGTGCAGGTCGAGCTGCTGAAGGAGCACCGCGCGCAGAACCCGGACGAACAGGTGCTGCGCGGGATTCAGCTCACGATCAACGGGATCTCGGCGGGGTTGAGAAATAGCGGGTGAGGTGAGGCGCACCCTCCGCCGTCGTCCCGGCGAACGCCGGGACCCATACCGCGTGATCTATCAATATAGGCAGGATGGGAGACATCATCCTCCTACAATGCAGCCCTGTGGTTATGGGTCCCCGCGTGCGCGGGGACGACTCGTGGCGGAATGGTACTCAACAACTCCTCACGGTTTCATCGCGCCCTGCGCACTCGTATAAACCGCATAGAGCGATGACGAGCCGCAGATGTAGAGCCGGTTGCGCTGCTGGCCGCCGAAGCACATGTTGGCAACCGTCTCCGGGATATGAATCTTGCCGAGGAGATCGCCGTCCGCCGTGTAGCAGCGCACGCCGTCCTCGTTCGGATCGCCCCAACCGACGGAGCACCACAGGCGGCCGTCGCGATCGCAGCGCAGCCCGTCGGTGATGCTGGGCTTGGGTATCTCCGCAAAGACCTTGCTGTTCGACAGCTTTCCACCGGCGAGATCGACGTCGAACACGCGGATATGCGAGGGGTTGTCGGGCCCGTCGGTGAAGCCGGTGTCGCAGATATAGAGCTTCTTCTCGTCAGGCGAGAAGCAAAGGCCGTTCGGCTCCACGAAATCGTCCACCACCACCTTGATGTCGCCGGATTTCGGATCGACCCGGTAGACGTTCTTCTTGTCCTGCTCGGGCTCGGCCTTGATGCCCTCGTAATAGCCGCCGATGCCGTAGGCGGGGTCGCAGAACCAGATCGAGCCGTCGCCCGCGACGACGGCGTCGTTCGGTGAGTTCAGCTTCTTGCCGTTGTACTTGTCGGCGATGATGGTGATCGAGCCGTCGAGCTCGGTCCGCGTGACGCGGCGGCCCGAGTGTTCGCAGGTGATCAAACGTCCCTCGCGATCGATCGTGTTACCGTTCGAGTTCATCGACGGCTGGCGATAGACGCTGACGTGGCCGTCATCCTCCGAGAAGCGCATGATGCGGTTGTTGGGAATGTCGCTAAACAGAACATAGCGCCCGGCCGGAAAGTAGACCGGACCTTCGGCCCAGCGGAACCCGGTCGCGACGCGCTCGACCGCCATGGTGCCCGCGAAGGCGGGGAAGCCTGTCGGCCCGAACGAAACCTTGGGCTTCTTCATCGACTCCAGGCGGGCGTCGGGATAGCGGGCGCCGGGAAGCGGGCCGAGCGGCAGCGGCTGCGTCGCCGTGGTCGGCGCGCCGGTCTGGCCGAGCGGCGCGACGGAGGCGGCAGAAGCCGTCTTTACCGTGACGGCGGAAGCGGCAAGCGCGGCCGCGCCGGTCAGTATCTTGCGACGGTCAAAGCCGCCGCCTTGTCGTTGCGGATCGGAGTAGGTCAGTGGGGCTGTCATGATTTCCTCCCGTATATTTTTTGTAGGGAGGAAAACATCTGCCCGCATTCCGGCATAAAGCGGGCAGGCCCAAGGTGGAACAATCAGAGATGGCGACGTGCCAAGGGTGGGCAAAGCGAAGCGTGCCCACCGTCTCACGGCGAATGCCTGGATAGAATGGTGGGCACGACGCTCCGCGTCTTTGCCCACCCACGCTCCGTCCCTCAGATCGGATCCCACGTAAAGATATCCGCAGAGCGATCGAGCTTGGAGAACGAGCCCTTCAGCGCCGGCATGCCGTGCTCGGCGATGGTCTGCGGGGTCCAGCCTTCGCCGCGGTGCACCGAGCGGATCGGACGGTTTTGGCTGAACAGGAAGATTTCGTTCATGCGCACGCCGAAGATCTGCCCGGTGACGTCCTTGGCGGCATCGGACAGCAGGTGGCCGCATAGCGGCGCGATCTTCTCGGGGCCCATCTGCTTGATCTTCTCGACGCGCGCCTTTTCGGCGTCGGTCTCGGTCGGGATGGTGTCGATCATGCGGGTCCAGGCGAACGGCGAGACGCAGTTGGAGCGTACGTTGAAGCGGCCCATGTCGAGCGCGATCGACTTCGACAGGCCGACGATGCCGAGCTTGGCGGCGGCATAGTTGGCCTGGCCGAAATTGCCGATCAGGCCCGAGGTCGAGGTGAAGTGCACGAACGACCCGCTCTCCTGCTCGCGGTAGATCCGCGCCGCCGCGTGCGAGACGTAGAAAGAGCCCATCAGGTGCACCTTGATGACGGCCTCGAACGCTTCCACGCTCATCTTGTGGAAGATCATGTCGCGCAGAATGCCGGCATTGTTGACGACGCCGTCGAGCCGGCCGAAATGATCGGTCGCGGTCTTCACGATCTTGCTGGCCGGGATCGCTTCCGCCACCGACTCGAAATTGGCAACGGCCGTTCCGCCGCGCTTCTTGATCTCCTCGACCACTTCTTCCGCGGGCGCCGCGCTCGACCCGGCGCCGTCGGCCGCACCGCCGGGATCGTTGACGACGACCTTGGCGCCTTCGGCGGCGCAGAGAAGCGCGATCTCGCGGCCGATGCCGCGGCCCGCGCCGGTGACGATGATGACTTTGTCTTGCAGTGATTTTGCCATTTGGGGGCTCCTGTTATTCCGTCATTCCGCGATGGTGCGAAGCACCAGACCCGGAATCTCGAGATTCCGGGCTCGCGCGTTGCGCGCCCCGGAATGACGGAGGATTACTTCTCGTTCGTAAAGATGATCGTACCACTGGCGGCGAACATGCCGCCGACGCCGTGGCAGACCGAGATTTTCGCATTCGGCACCTGCGCCGGCGCGATGCCGCGCATCTGCCGCACGCTCTCCTGCAGCGCGTACATGCCGTACATGCCGGAGTGCATATAGGAGAGCCCGCCGCCATTGGTGTTGAGCGGCAGCTTGCCGCCGGGCCGCGTATTGCCCTCGGCGATGAACTTGCCGGTCTCTTCGTGCGGCATGAAGCCGAGATCGCCGAGGCCATAGAGCGGCAGATGCGCAAAGGCGTCGTAGATCATCAGGTGATCGACGTCCTTGTGGGTGATGCCGGCTTCCTTGAAGGCCAGCGGGCCGGCGACCTTGAAGGCGCGCGAGGAGTTGAAGGTCTCCATCTGGCTGACCATCGGCGTTTCGACGCTTTCGCCAGTGCCGAGGACGTAGACCGGCTTGTTCGGAAAGTCCTTGGCGCGATCAGCGGAAGTGAGGATCAGCGCGCCGCCGCCGTCGGTGACGAGGCAGCACTGCAGCAGGCGGAACGGGTAGGCGATCATGCGCGAATTGAGGACGTCGGCGACCGTGATCGGGTCCTTCATCGTCGCGCGCGGATTCTTCGCCGCCCATTCGCGCTGCACCACGGCCACCATGGCAAGCTGCTCATGGGTGATGCCGTAGGTCTTCATGAAGCGCAGCACGGGTATCGGGAACATGCTGGGCGGGCCATAGACGCCGAACGGCGCCTCGAACTGGCCGTTGAGGCTGTCCGGCGGCGTCGAGCGCGGCAATTTGCCGATCATCGACTTGCCGCTCTCGGCATGCGTGATCAGCACGGTCTTGCAGAGGCCGGCCTCGATCGCAGCGGCGGCATGGCGGACATGCAGCATGAACGAGCAGCCGCCGACCGAGGTGCCGTCGACCCAGGTCGGCTTGATGCCGAGATAATGCGCGATCTGCTGCGGGGTTTCCACCGCAGTGGCGATGCCGTCGATATCGGAAAGTTTCAGTCCGGCATCCGCGATTGCATTGAGCGCCGCATCCGCATGGAGTTGGATCTGCGACATGTTGATGACGCCGAGCTCGGTGGTCTCGGCAGCGCCGACGACGGCGACCTGGTTTCTGCGCATGGTGCTTATCCCTTCGCCGGACGGAACAAGGGAAGGGTGATCTTGTCGTCGAGCTTTTCGAACGCGACTTCGAGCTTCATGTCGAGCTCCAGCGCCTCCGGCGTCTGCGGACAATCGATGATGTTGCTCATCATGCGCGGGCCTTCGTCGAGCTCGACGACGGCGATGGCGTAAGGCGGGGTGAAACCGGGCGCCGCCGGGCGGTGATTAATGACGTAGCTGTAGAGCTTGCCCTTGCCGCTCGCCTTGAACACGGAGACCTTGCGCGAGGCGCAGGAGGGGCAGAACGGGCGCGGCGGAAAATAGACATTGGCGCAGGCGTCGCAGCGCTGCAGGCGGAGTTCGCCGGCCTGCGTTCCATCCCAGAAATGCTGGGTTTCCGGTGTCGGCTTCGGTTTCGCGCGGGCGGGTTCGGCCATCTCGGCAATGTCTCCTTGGGAAGTCCAGCGTGCTCTTGGCTGCTTGCGATCTTGATGCGTTATTGACTGAGGGCCGTCAACGGTTCTGCGGTCGCGGCAATTGCATGGCCGCATTCCTGCGCCCGAGAACGCTTGTATGCCACGTCGTCATCGGAGATAGTCCGCGGCACGGTAAATTGCTTTCAGCCCGGAAGCGATCCAGACAGACAAGAGAGCCATGCCTGACCATCCGACGCTGGCGAGCCTCGCCGCCGATCTCGAAACGGGGCGCACCACCGCGCGCAAACTCGTCGAGGAATGTCTTGCGCGAATTGCCGATCCCGCCGGCGAGGGCGCGCGCACCTTCATCCATGTCGACAGGGACGCCGCGCTCGTTGCCGCGGACGCGATGGATCATTTGCGCAAGGCCAATGCCGCACCGTCGCCCTATGCCGGTATTCCCGTCTCGATCAAGGATCTGTTCGACATCAAGGGGCAGGTGACGCGCGCCGGCTCCCGCGCACTGGAGGACTCGGCGCCGGCGGAAGCCGATGCGCCTGTGGTGGCGCGGCTCCGCCGCGCCGGCTTCGTCGTGATCGGCCGCACCAACATGACCGAGTTCGCCTATTCCGGCATCGGCATCAATCCGCATTACGGCACGCCGAAGAGCGTGTTCGATCGCAGCGTCGGCCATGTGCCCGGCGGCTCCTCCTCGGGCGCGGCGGTGTCGATCGCCGATCGCATGGCCTATGGCGCGCTTGGCACCGACACCGGCGGCTCCTGCCGGATTCCGGCGGCCTATAACGGGATCGTCGGCTACAAGCCGACGCAGGCCCGCGTGCCGCTCGATGGCGGCGTGCCGCTGTCGTCCTCGCTCGACAGCTTTGGGCCGTTGGCACGCAGCGTTGCCTGCTGCGCGGTGCTCGATGCCGTGCTCGCGGATGAAACCGTGCAGCCGTTGCAGCCGCGCTCCGTGAAGGGCATGCGGCTTGCGGTGCCGACCACGATAGCGCTCGACGATCTCGATGACGAGGTCGCGAAAACCTTTGAGCGCGCGCTAACAACGCTGTCGCGCCAGGGCGCGCTGATCGAGCGGATCGAGGTGCCCGAATTCCATGACGTCATGGCCATGAACAGCAAGGGCGGATTTGCCGCCGCGGAGAGTTTTGCCTGGCACCGCTATCTGCTCACGAGCAAGGGCGATGTCTACGATCCCCGCGTTCGCGTCCGCATCCTGCGCGGTGAAAGCATCAGCGCGGCCGACTACATCGATATTTTGGGCGCGCGCCGCTCGTTCATCGCACGCGCCGAGAAGCGGATCGCGCCCTACGACGCGCTGGTGCTGCCGACCACCGCGAACACGCCCCCGAAAATTGCCGATCTCGCCGACGACCAGGCTTTTGCCGTGGAGAATTTGCGGTCGCTCCGCAACTGCACTCTGATCAACATGCTCGATGGCTGTGCGATCTCGCTGCCGGCGCACCGCGAAGGCGAGGTGCCGGTCGGGTTGATGCTGGCGGCATCAGGCGGTTCGGATCGCCGCATCTTCGAACTCGCCGCCGGAATGGAGGGCGTCATCCGTGTTTGATCTGACCTTCAACGTCGATGACAAGGGTATGCTGACGCCGCTGACGCTGGCGATCGACCAGGCCGTGATCGCAGGCTGGACCGGGCGCGATCCGGTGGCGCGTGACAGGCACATCGCCGAGCTCGAAGCGATCGGCATCGCGCGCCCGGCGACGACGCCGATCTACTACCGCTGCTCGGCGCGGCGGATCACCCAAGCCGACCGCATCGAGGTCTCCGGTGAAGATTCCTCGGGCGAGGTCGAGTTCGTGCTGATCGGCTGGCAGGGCCGCATTTTCGTCGGCTGCGGCTCGGACCATACCGACCGCAAGGTGGAAAGCTACAGCGTCACCGTCTCCAAGCAGATGTGCGACAAGCCGATGGGCTCCACCTTGTGGGAGCTGGAGGACGTCATCGGCCATTGGGACAAGATGATCCTGCGTTCCTGGGCCACGATCGGCGGCGCCCGCGTGCTCTACCAAGAAGGCACGCTGGATGCGATGCTGCCGGTGAACGACCTGATCGCGCGCGGCTTTGGGGCTAAGGGTCTGCCCGACGGCTGCGCCATGTTCGGCGGCACCTTCGCGGCGAAAGGCGGCATCCGCCCGGCCGATCGCTTCGATTTCGAGCTGGAAGACCCCGTGCTGAAGCGCAAGATCAGCCACGGCTATGACGTGATCACGATGCCGGTGTTGGGCTGAGGCACGCTCTAACCGACGTCATTGCGAGCGCAGCTTCGCTGCGCTCGCAATGACGAGGATGGAACTCGCCGGAAATCGGGTGGTTTTGTCTTGGCCTGTTTGCGAGACTGTCCGTCATGAGAGCAACCGCAAGAAATATCGACCGTCCGTCCACCGTCGCCGCCCGCGTCGATGCAATCGACTGGGCGCAAATAGACGCCGATCTCGACGCGCAGGGCTGCGCCGTCCTGAAGGGCCTGCTGTCGCCGGAAGAATGCGACGCGCTGGCCGCACTGTATCCCAACGACAAACATTTCCGCAGCCGCATCGTGATGGGGCGCCACGGCTTCGGCCGCGGCGAGTATAAATATTTCGCCTATCCGCTGCCGACGGTGATCGCGGAATTGCGACCGGCGCTTTATGCGCGGCTGTGCGGCATCGCCAATCGCTGGAACGAGACGATGGGGATCGATATCCGCTATCCTAACAAGCATGAGGCCTTCCTGAAACGCTGCCACGACGCCGGGCAGACGCGGCCGACGCCGCTGCTGTTGCAATATGGTGAGGGCGACTATAATTGCCTGCATCAGGATCTCTATGGAGAGCACGTGTTTCCGCTGCAGGTCGCGATTTTGCTGTCGCAGCCAGGGCGCGATTTCGAGGGCGGCGAGTTCGTGCTGACCGAGCAGCGGCCGCGGATGCAGTCGCGACCCGAGGTGGTGCCGCTCCGCCAGGGCGATGCGGTCGCCTTTGCTGTGCATCACCGGCCAGTGCAGGGGACGCGCGGACCCTACCGCGTCAACCTGCGCCATGGCGTGAGCCGGATCAGGTCCGGTCACCGCCACACCGTCGGGGTGATCTTCCACGATGCCAAATGAGTCTGGGCTGAATTGACGGCGGATTTGTTCGAGGCGGTTCCGGATGTGCGTCCGTTACGCGAAGCGATGGCGGAAGGCGCCGTGCTGTTGCGCGGTTTCGCCAGGCCCTTCGAGGGCGAATTGATTCCGGCCCTGCGCGTGATCGTCGAGCAGGCGCCGTTCCGCCATCTGATCACGCCGGGCGGCCACCGCATGTCGGTCGCGATGACCAATTGCGGCAATGTCGGCTGGGTGTCTGATAGCACCGGCTATCGCTATGACGCCATCGATCCCGAGTCCAAACAGCCGTGGCCGGCGATGCCGCCCGTGCTGCGCCGGCTGGCGGCCGACGCTGCTGATGACGCCGGGTTCAACGGCTTCGCCCCCGAGGCCTGCCTGATCAACCGCTATGTGCCTGGCGCAAAACTGTCACTGCACCAGGACAGGGACGAGCTCGATTTTGCGGCGCCCATCGTCTCTGTGTCGCTCGGGCTGCCGGCGATCTTCCTGTTCGGCGGCGAGAGGCGCGCCGACAAGCCCGCACGCTATCGGCTCGAGCATGGCGACGTCGTGGTCTGGGGCGGCCCGTCGCGGCTGTTCTTTCATGGGGTCGCGCCGCTCGCTGAAGGCGAGCATCCCGTCATGGGACGTCAGCGGATCAATCTGACATTTCGCAAGGTGCGCTGACCTCGCGTCCCGGCCGCGGTGCAGCGTGCAGCGCTGCGCCGCAGGGCCGGGACCCATGCTTCCTCACGCGAACTGGGCCCCGGCTTAGCAGCGCACCGCTTCGCGCTGCGCTGCATCCGGGGCACGGCGAAGTGAAATAGCACATCAGAGAATCTCGAGATTCCGGGTTCGGTCCTACGAACCGCCCCGGAATGACGGTAACTACGGCTTCTGCGGATGTATGAACGCCCACGGTGAGACTTCCGAATCCGTCGGCACTTCCACCGAAATCACGTAGGGCCCGCCATCGGCCAGCGCCTTTTTCAGCGCCGGCTTGAACCGATCCGGCGAGGCCACGCGCGCCGCTGCCACGCCAAACGATTCCGCTAGCTTCACGAAATCCGGATTGACCAGATCTGACGCCACCAAGCGGCCATCGAAATGCTGGCGCTGGTCGCGGCGCACATTGCCGTAGGCGTTGTTGTTGAACACCAGCGTCACGATGCCGATGTTGAATTGCACGGCGGTCGACAGTTCCTGCACGCCGAACATGAAGCCGCCGTCGCCGGTGATTGCGACCACCGGCCGATCGGGGTTGGCGACCTTGGCGCCGAGCGCGGTCGGGAAGCCCGAGCCGAGCGTGCCCTGATAACCTGAGGTGATGAAGGTGCGGGGCTCATAGACCGGAAAGCCGTACCAGGAGGCGAAGCCGACCTGTGACAGCTCGTCGGTGACGATGGCGTTTGCCGGCAGCACTTCGCGCAGGATGTTCAGGTACGCCATCTGCGGCTGTACCTTTTGAATTTCCTGCTGTGCCGCCGCGGTCGCCTCGCTGATTTCGCCGCGCCGGCCACTGGTTTTGCTGTAGCCGGCCTTCTTCACGGCGGCGATGAGATCCGCCGTGCCGGCCTTCGCATCGGCGACGATGGCGGCGTCTGATATCACCCGGCGCATTTCGACGGGATCGATGTCGATGCGAACGGATTTCAAGCCCTTCGGCTGGTACGGCCAGCGGAAGCCGGAGGTCGGCAGCTCCATGCGGGTGCCGATCCCGATAATCAGGTCGGTATTCGGCCACAGCTTGTAGGCGGCGGCCATGGTCAGCCCGAGCTCGTGGGCATTGGATACGATGCCGCGGCCGCTGCGGAAGGCCACAACGGGCGCGTCGATCATTTCGGCGAGCTCGAGGATTTCCTCGCGCGCATCGATCGCGCCGCTGCCGACAAAGATCATCGGCCGCTTCGCGTCCTTGATCAACGCGGCGGCTGCCTTGATGCGGTCGGGATCGGGCTGCGGCGCGGGGAGGCGGTCGAATACCTCCGATGGGCCGACCTGCGCGCGCTGGGTGAATACGTCCCACGGCATTTCCACCGACACCGGGCCGCGGCGTCCCGACAGCATTTCCTGGAACGCGCGCGACACCACATTTGGTGCCGCGCCGGGATATTCGATGCGCTCGGCCCATTTCACGAAGGTGCGCAAGGTCGCGAGCTGATCCGGCATCTCGTGCAGATGGCCGCGTCCCTTGCCGAGAAACGACGTCGGCACCTGGCCCGTCACGCAAAGCACCGGCTCGTTGCAGCCGAAGGCGGTGAGCAGCGCCGCGCTGGCATTGAGCACGCCGGGGCCGGGGACCACGCTGAACACGCCCGGCTTGCCGGACGAGCGCGCATAGCCGAACGCCATGTAGCCGCACGCCTGCTCATGCCGCGCCCCGATCACCTTCAGCTGCGCCTGGTGGAAGGCGTCGAACAGGCCATAAACTTGCGCGCCAGGCAGGCCGAACACGGTGTCGACGCCATGTGCGACAAGACCGTTGACGATCGCTTCGCCGCCGGAAGTTGCTTTCATTGTACCGTCCACTCGCTTCTCAGGATTGTCAGGTTTCGTCGACCACGCCGTTCCTCAGCACGCCAACGCCCTCAGCCTCGATCTCGACGATGTCGCCGGGCTTGAGATAGCGCGGCGGATCGAACCGTGCGCCGGCACCGGTCGGCGTACCCGTTACGATGACGTCGCCCGGAACTAGCGTGGTGAAGGTCGAGAGATAGTTGATGAGGTAGCGGAAGCCGAAGATCAACCGCGAGGTGCGATCATCCTGCCGCGTCTCGCCATTGACCTTGGTGGTCAGGCGAATGTCAGCGATCTGGCTCTCGTTGGTATAGGGCACGATCCATGGCCCGAGACTGCCGGTCGAATCGAAATTCTTGCCCTGCGTGACATTGAATTTGGCGTGCCGCACCCAATCGCGGATGGTGCCTTCGTTGCCGAGCGTGATCGCGGCGATATGCTCCAGCGCGTCGCTCTCCTTGATGTGCCGGCCGGCCTTGCCGATGACCAGCACCAGTTCGCCCTCATAGTCGAGCTGCGCCGACGCGCGCGGCCGCACCAGCGGCGTGTTGTGGCCGACAAACGAGCGCGGCGTGCGCATGAACATGCTCGGATATTTCGGCGCGTCCTGCCCATCCTTGTATTCGGCGTTGCGATCGGGGTAGTTGACGCCGATGCAGATGATTTTTTCCGGCGCGGGAATCGGCGGCTGCCAAATGATCGCATCGAGCGCGTGATCCGGCTTAAGCCGCGCGCCGTCCTCGGCGAGCTTCATCAGCGCGCCCGCGGCGATGACCTCGCGCAGCGTCGGATAGTCCTTTCCGAACCGCGCCGAGAGATCGACGATGCCGTTATCGGTCACGGCGCCGTATTTGGAGGCGCCGTCGACGGTGTAGGCGGCAAGGCGGGGACGAGCCATATGCTATCCGATCAATCCGCAATGGTGACGTCGGCGACGAACGCCGGCTCGCGCACCTTTTGCCCGGTGAAGTGCGATCCTTCCTCGAACCAGGAGCGCGGCGCCGGTGCGCCCCACAGCGTCTGCCGCCGCGGGTCCTTCAGTGACCAGCGCAGCGGCTCGTGGTCGTGGTCGCCGGTGAAATAATCGCTGGTATAGAGTTCGAGCCGATGGCCGTCGGGGTCGCGGACATAGAGGAAGAATGCGTTCGAAATGCCGTGGCGCCCCGGGCCGCGCTCGATGTTCTTCAAATAGCCACTGGAGGCCATCACGTCGCAGAGATGCAGCACGTTCATGGCCGTGGGCACCCAATACGCAAAATGGTGCAGGCGAGGGCCGCGGCCGTTGGTGATGGCGAGGTCGTGGACATTGCCCTTGCGGTGCATCCAGGCTGCAGCAATCCGTCCGTTCGGCCCGTCCTCCTCGCCATATTCGGTCAGCCGGAAGCCGAGCCGCGCATAAAAGTCCATGGTGCCCTGAACCTCGGGCGCGAAGATGTTAAAGTGATCGAGCCGCTGCGGATGGCAGCCCTTGTAGAGGTCGTAGCGCCGCAAGAGATGTGGGCGCTTTTCCATCGTCGCATAGAGCTCGAGCTGGAAGCCGGCGGGATCGGTGAATTGCAGCGTGCGGCCCTGGAACGGCTGATCGGCGAAGGCATAAGGGATGCCGCTCTCGGAGAAGAACGTCGCAGCCCGGTCGAGATCGCCGTCATTGCCGACCTTGAAGCCGAGCCGGCTGCAGGCCGCCGTAGCGGCCTTCCGCAGCACCAGCGAGTGATGCTGATGCTCCTCGCTGCCGCGCAGGTATACCGCCTTGTCGTCGGCGTCCTCGACATGGAGGCCGACGGTGTTCTCGTAGAAGGCGCGGCTCTTGCCGAGGTCGACGACCTCGAGCACGGCATGGCTGCAGCGGATGATGTTGAAGGGGGGATCGAAGACGTGTGTCGGAACGGGCATGTGGTTTCCCTGGCTTGAGGCGTCATTCCGGGATGGTGCGTAAGCACCAGACCCGGAATGTCGAGGTTCTCAGGTGCGCGAAGCGCACCGTAGTCCGCTTCGCGCCCCGGAACGACGGTGGCTGCTTACACTCCCAGTCTCTGTATCTTATGCGTCCCGCGCGCGAGCGAGACGTGCTTGGTTTCCATGTAAAAGTCGAACGAGTAGTCGCCGCCGTCGCGGCCGATGCCTGACGCTTTCATGCCGCCGAACGGCGTCGGCAGATGGCGGACGTTCTCGGAGTTCAGCCAGATCATGCCGGCCTCCAGCGCGTCGGCAACGCGCAGCGCGCGGCCCATGTCGCCGGTCCAGACATAGCCGGTCAGGCCATACTGCACGCCGTTGGCGATCTCGATCGCGTCCTTTTCGTCCTTGAACGGGATCACGGTCAGGAACGGCCCGAATACTTCCTCCTGCGCCACCCGCATCTTGGCATGCGCACCGGTGACGAGCGTCGGCTGCACGTAATGGCCGCCACCGGGCCCACCATGCGGCTTGCCGCCGACCGCGATGGTGGCGCCGTCCTTTTTCGCGACGTCGAAATAGCTGCAGACTTTTGCGAGGTGCCGCTCGTGGATCAGCGGCCCGATTTCGGTCGCCGGATCGAGGGGGTGGCCGACCTTCAACGCCTTCACGCGCGCGGTGAGCTTTTCGACGAACTTGTCTGCAATGCTCTCCTGAACTAGGAGCCGGCTGGAGGAGGTGCAGCGCTCGCCGTTCAGCGAGTAGATCATGAAGACGACGGCATCGAGCGCGCGGTCTAGGTCGGCATCTTCGAACACGATCACCGGGTTCTTGCCGCCGAGTTCGAAATGCACGCGCTTCAGGGTAGGGGCGCCCTGCGCCATGATCGCCGAGCCCGTCACGCTCTCGCCGACAAAGCCGATTGCCTTGATGGCGGGGTGTTCGGTCAGCGCCTTGCCGGCTTCCTCGCCGAAACCGTGGACGGTGTTGAGCACGCCGTCGGGCAGGCCGGCCTGCTTGGCGAGTTTGGCCAGCAGGTCCGCCGTCACCGGCGACCATTCCGCCGGCTTGTGCACGACGGTGCAGCCGGCCGCGAGTGCGGGCGCAATCTTCCAGGTCGACAGCATGAACGGCGTGTTCCACGGCGTGATGACGCCGACTGGGCCGATCGGCACCCTCGTCGAGATGTTCCAGTGCTCCTCGGAGGGCGTGTTGAGGCCGTCTCTCGCCTCGGCGCATTTGTCGGCGAAGAAGCGGAAGTTTTCCGCCGCCCGGATCGCGGCCTTGGCCATGAAGCGGTGGGCCTGGCCGGTGTCGATGCATTCGAGCACGGCGATATCGTCGGCGTGGTCCTCGATGGCATCGGCGACGCGATGCAGCAGTTTCCGCCGCGCCGCCGCCGAGACGTCACGCCAGGACTTGAAGGCCCGCGCCGCTGCGTCAGCCGCGCGGTCGATGTCTTCGGAAGTGCCGCGGGCGACGGACGCCAGCACCGCGCCATCGACCGGCGACTTCGTCTCAAACGTTTGTCCCGAGGCCGACGGCACGGTCTTGCCGTCGATCATGTGGCCGATGCCCTCGCTCTTTAATTTGGCGAGAAGGGGGCCGACGCGGTCGCGGTTGGCCTGAAAGGCGTCTTTAGGTGTCACCTTATCCATGGGCATTCTCCACCTTCAGGGCTTCGTGGATGTTGTTGCGTTTCCAGCTTGTTTCCTTGTCGTTGATCAGCATGTCGAACGACAACGCGAACTTCTCCTTCGCAAACACCGGATCGAGATAGGCGGAAAGGGCCTTGAAAATGTGCTCGCCCGCCTTCTTGCGGGTGGCGAGGTCGCGGCCCTCGCCGAGGCGGAGCATCATGTCGAGGAAGGCGTAAGTCTGCCGGCCGTCAGCGATCGCATAGTGCTCGCATCTGATGGCGCGGACTCGGATGCCGCCGAGCGGGAAGATGCCGGTCTCGACCGCAGCCTTGCGAACCAGTTCCACGACCGCGCCCATATCGAGGCGCCCATCGAGATTGCCTGAATATTCAATCGTGAAGTGCGGCATGTTGCGATGACTCTCTTAAAGCCTCAGGCGAAGTAGCAGCTCACCGAACCGTAGGGGCCATAGTCGGCCAGGATGGTGTCGCCCTTGCGGGTTTCGATCGGGCGGATGAACGATCCCGCCAGCACGACCTGTCCCGCCTCTAGCGCCAGCCCGTTCGGCGCGATCTTGTTGGCGAGCCAGGCCACCGACGTCGCGGGATGGTTGAGAACGCCGGCCGCCAGCCCGGTTTCCTCAAGCTGGCCGTTGCGGAAGCAGAGCGCGCCGATCCAGCGCAAATCGGCATCCAGGGGGCGGATCGGGCGGCCGCCGAGCACGATGCCGGCATTGGCGGCGTTGTCAGCGATGGTGTCGAAGATTTTCCGCGTCGCCTTGGTCTCTCGATCGACCCGCTCGACGCGGGTATCCAGAATCTCCAGCGCCGGCACCACGAAGTCGGTGGCATTGAGCACGTCGAACATGGTGCAATCAGGCCCCGAAAGCCGCGACTTCATCACAAACGCCAGTTCGGCCTCGACGCGGGTGCCGATGAAGCGGTCGGACGGCACAAGGCCGCCGTCGGCAAAGAACATGTCGTCGAGCAGGATACCGGAATCCGGCTCGTCGATGTTAAGCGCGCTCTGCATCGCCTTCGAGGTCAGGCCGATCTTGTGGCCCTTCACGACCCGGCCCTGCGCGACCTTCATCTCGATCCAGGCTTTCTGAATGGCGTAGGCGTCCTCGATCGTGATGCCGGGGTGTGCGAGCGAAAGCTGGCGAATCTGCGTGCGGGCCTTTTCGGCCTGATCAAGCCGCTCGGCAGCGCTTCGGATCTGGTCTTGGGAAAGGGCCATGGCTGCGTCCGGGGCAGGCGGAAAAAGCAGGTGCGGAAATTTGTTTAACATGTTAAGTTATCCGGCGCAAACTGATTTGATGCTTGTTGCGCCGCAAAACTTTATCTTTCGCGGACTCCACGATTCCGGATGTGGGACGGCTGAAGATGGCAGGGAAGAAATCGCCGAACGGATCGCGTTCGGAGCAGGAGGGAGCGCTAGAGCCCCGCCGCGGGCCGATGCGCGAATTCTCCCGCTCGCTGCCGATGTCGCTGCTGCGCGCGCGCGAAGCTGTGATGCGCCAGTTCCGGCCGTCGCTGCGCAACCATGGCCTGACCGAACAGCAATGGCGGATCCTGCGCGCGCTGACCGCGGTCGACACCATCGAGGTCACCGAACTGGCGCGTGTTGCCTTTCTGCTCGGACCGAGCCTGTCGCGCATCCTGCGCGATCTCGAAGGGCGCGACTTGATCGAGCGGCGGACCGCCAAGGCGGACATGCGCCGCGGGGAGGTCTCGATCTCGTCCAAGGGATTGAAGCTGATCGAGGCGGTGGCGCCGACGTCGGAGGCGATCTACGCCGAGATCACCAATCGCTATGGCGCGCGCAAGCTCGGTGAATTGCAGGACATGCTGGGCGAACTGGAGCGCAGCCTCGCGGCGATGGAGGTAGCGGGCGAGGGCGACGTGGCGGCTGAGGATGAGTAAGCGCAAATTTGCATGAAGCTACCGGCCCGATGCATAGCGGCCGGGCAAATGATTGCAATCATTTGGCTAATGCGATCGTCGCGAGTAGACATGCGCGTGATTTTTCGCTCAAAGTGCCGGTCAAGCCGGTCATCAAAACCGGCGCGGGAAGCGAAGGGTGTGCCGCCGATAGGCTGGCGTCCCGGGCAAGGAACAGGCTGAAATCCGGACATGGTCACAATAAAAGTCAACAAGCTGATCGATTTCGTTGCCGAGGTTTTCTCGCATGCAGAATCCTCGCCCGAGGAAGCAAGGCGTATCGCGACCTATCTGACGACGGCCAATCTCACCGGACATGACAGCCACGGCGTGATCCGCGTTCCCGTCTATATCCGCTGGAAGAAGACCGGGAACGTAGTTCCCAACCAGACTCCCGAGATCGTCGTCGATACGCCCTCGCTAGCGGTGGTCGACGGCAAGTTCGGCTACGGCCAGACCGTGACGCCGTTCGCGGTGCGGACCGGCATCGAGAAGTGCAAGAAGGCGGGACTGTCGGCGATCGCGCTGCGCAATGCCGGACATATCGGCCGCGTCGGCGACTGGGCGGAGATGGCCGCCGCCGAAGGGCTGGTGTCGGTGCACTTCGTCAACGCCGCCGGCTCGCTGCTGGTGGCGCCGTTCGGCGGCGTGCAGAAGCGGCTCTCGACCGCGCCTTACTGCGTCGGCATTCCGCGCCAGGGGCAGGACCCGATCGTGCTCGATTTTGCGACTTCCATCGTCGCCGAGGGCAAGGTTCTGGTGGCGAGCCGCGGCGGCAAGAAGCTGCCGACCGGCGCGCTGGTCGATCATGATGGAAAGCTGAGCGAGGATCCTGCCGTGCTCTACGGACCCTACACCCCGGACGGGCCGCGCGACCACACCAAGGGCACCGGCGCGATCCGCGCCTTCGGCGAGCACAAGGGCTCGGGCCTTGCTTTCATCTGCGAACTGCTCGGCGGCGCGCTGACCGGCACCGGCGCCACCTCGGGCGGCCGGCAGTTCGCCAACGGCATGCTCTCCTTCTTTGTCGATCCCAACGTGATCGACACCGTGGGCTTCTTCGACGGCGAAATCTCGCGCTATACCGCTTTTATCCGGCAGACCAAGCCGATCGCCGGCGTCGAGAGCGTATTGGTGCCGGGTGACCCCGAACGGAAGACGCGCGCCGAGCGCACCAGGAACGGCGTGCCGCTGCCCGACGATACCTGGGCCGCGATCGTCAACACCGCCCGCGAGGTCGGCGTCAGCGAAACCGCCATTCAGCGCGCCACATCGTGATTATTCGTCATTGTTCGCCGTGACGGCCACCAGATCAACAAAAGGAGCAGATAGTGACAACAAACAACGTCAAGAAAGTATGGGCCTCCGGCAAGGCCGTGGTGAACGCGTGGCTCGCGATCCCCTCGGGCTTCTCGGCCGAAGTGATCGCGCAATGCGGCTTCGACAGCGTCACTGTCGACATGCAGCACGGCGTGCAGGATTATCTCTCGATGGTCCAGTGCTTTCAGGCGATGAACGGCCATCCGGTAACCCCGATGGTCCGCGTGCCCTGGAACGAGCCCGGCATCATCGGCAAGGTGCTCGACGGCGGCGCCTATGGCGTGATTTGCCCGATGATCAATACCCCGAAGGAGGCGAGCGATCTGGTTCAGTTCGCGAAGTATCCGCCGAAAGGCACGCGTTCCAACGGCCCGATCCGCGCCGGCATGTACGGCACTGCCGGTTCCTACCAGAAGACCGCCAATGACGAGATCGTGCTGCTGCCGATGATGGAGACCAAGACGGCGGTGGAGAACATGGAAGCGATCCTCGACGTCGAGGGCATCGATGGCGTCTATATCGGCCCGTCCGACCTCGGCTTCTCCTATGGCCTGGTGCCGAAGCTCGACCGCGACGAGCCGGAGATTTTGAAGATCTACGAGAAGATCATCAAGGAATGCGGCAAGCGCGGCCTCAACCCGGGCATCCACTGCTCCGGCGCCGAAGGCGCAGTGCGCGCCATCAGCATGGGCTTCAAGCTGGTGACGCTGTCGAACGAGGTCGGGTTGATGTCGACCTATGCCAGGATGCAGGTGAATCAGACGAGGAAGGATTCCGGCGGAAAGGCGTAAGCTCTTACTTCTCCCTCGCCCCGCTCTTGCGGGGAGAGGGTCGGGGTGAGGGGCCTCTATCCGGCGAGCACTGCGCCAGTGATTAAGTCACTGCCTTGCCCCTCACCCGAATTCTCGCGTTGCGAGAATTCGACCTCTCCCCGTAAAGAACGGGGAGAGGTAAGAGGCTGAACCACAGGAGACACCCCATGACCAGTCCAGCCCCCGTCATCCGCCTGCATCCCGACGATGGCGTGCTGATCGCGCGCGCGAGCCTGCCGCCGGGCATGGTGGTGGCCGACGGCGTCACCACGACCGAACGGATTCCGGCGGGCCACAAGGTCGCGATCAGGCCGATTGCGGTGGGCGAGCCGGTGCGCCGCTACGGCCAGATCATCGGCTTTGCCACCGCGCCGATTGCGCCGGGCCAGCATGTGCATACACAGAACTGCGGCATGGGCGATTTCGCCAAGGACTATGCCTATGGCGTCGATGTCAAGCCGGTGCCGAATTTCGATCTGCCGGCAACCTTCGAGGGCATCCGCCGCGCTGATGGCCGCGTCGCGACGCGCAACTATATCGGCATCCTCACCTCGGTGAATTGCAGCGCCCATGTCGCCGGCATCGTCGCCGACATGTTCAAGAAGAATCCGTTCACCGGCGACAATCCGCTGGCCGACTATCCGAATGTCGACGGCGTGGTGGCGCTGACCCACAAGACCGGCTGCGGCATGACGCAGAACGAGCCGCTGGCGCTGCTGCGGCGGACGCTCGGCGGTTACGCGCGGCACGCCAATTTCTCGCACGTGGTCGTGCTGGGCCTCGGCTGCGAGGTTAACCAGATCGGCGGGCTGATGGAAGAGCAGAAACTCGCCGGCCGCCTGCGCGCGATGGACATCCAGGAAGTCGGCGGCACCCGCAAAACGGTGGAAGCCGGCATTGCCTTCGTCAAGGAGGCGCTGACCGACGCGAACAAGGTCAAGCGCGAGCCGGTGCCGGCCAGCGAACTGACGGTGGCGCTGCAATGTGGCGGCTCCGATGGCTATTCCGGTGTGTCGGCCAATCCCGCGCTCGGCGCGGCGAGCGATCTCCTCGTGCGTCACGGCGGCACCGTGGTCCTCTCGGAAACGCCGGAGACTTACGGCGCCGAGCATCTGTTGACGCGCCGCGCGGTCAGCCGTGAGGTCGGCGAAAAGCTCGTCGGCCTGATGCGGTGGTGGGAGGAATACACCAAGCGCGAAGGCGCCGAGATGAACGCCAATCCGAGCCCCGGCAACAAGGCCGGCGGCCTCACCACGATTCTGGAGAAGTCACTCGGCGCGATGGCCAAGGCCGGTAGCACCAACCTGGTCGATGTGCTCAACTATGCCGAGCCGATCACCAAGAAGGGTTTTGTCTTCATGGATACACCCGGCTACGACCCGGTCGCGGCGACCGGGCAGGTGGCAGGCGGCGCCAATCTCGTCTGCTTCACCACGGGACGCGGCAGCGTGTTCGGCTGCAAGCCGGCGCCATCGATCAAGCTTGCCACCAACACGCCGATGTACAAGCGGATGGAAGACGACATGGACGTCAATTGCGGCACCATCCTCGACGGCGAGGAGACGGTGCAGCAATGCGGCCAGCGCATCTTCGAGCTGATGCTGAAGACGGCATCGGGCCAGCCGACCAAGAGCGAGAGCTTCGATTTCGGCAGCGCCGAGTTCGCGCCATGGGTGCTGGGCGCGACGATGTAAGTGCCGCTATGCGAGCGGCATCTGCAACGCGCGGAAGTAGCTGGCCGGAACGTGGTCGCGCACCGCTTCCGGAAGGTCGTTAGTGGGATCGTCGAGAGTTCGCGGATCCATTCTCTGAAGTATCTTGAGGCTTGGCATATGCCCGACGATGTCGAGAACGGCATTGATCGCAGCCCCGATGAAGTTGTCCGGTTCGTTTCCATCGCTTTTTGTTGGTGCCGGTTCCGTAAAAATCGAACGCTGCGGGCAATGGAGTAGTCGCCCGACGTGATCGAACTCACCGAGCAAGCTGCCGAACACGCCACCGACTGAACTCGGTGGAACGCTCGCGACGATGTCCTTGCCGTGGACGAGGCGGAACGTGCAGTTGCGAAGGCTGGGTCCGTAGTTGTTGAAAAATTGCCGACCGCCCGCTCGCGCACCGCCATAGGTGTAGACGGCTGTGACTTGAAAGCCGGCGTCCCGTGCAAGCATTGCTGAAATGGTCGCTAGCGCGCCGCCCAGACTGTGCCCGGCAAAAAACAGCGGCTGTTGGGCGTGCTCGCTCCTGATCGCGTTTTCGACCCTGAGCTGGACTGACTGGGCGGCCTCGGCGAATCCTTCGTGAAGTCCTTCCCGAGTTTGTCTGGCGCGGATATCGGTAATCACATCCTGGGGCTTGAGCGGATCGGTACCGGCAAATGCGACAAAGGTCGCGCCTTGCCCGCGGGCGACGATGAAGCATCCCTTTGGCCGAAACGATCCCGGAATGAGTTCGTTGGAACCGAAGTCCAGAAACTCCAGTCCAAAGCGCCTCAGGATTCTTTTTATCTTTTCGGAATCATCGGTCTCGTAGGCCAGTTGCGCCAGCCACATCATGGCTTGGGCATTTCCCAGCGTAAAATCCGGGTTGGCCGTGAAACTCGCGAGCGCATCACCGCGATAAGTCTCTTCAGGCAGTCTGACTAGAAAGCTCATCAGCCAGGTCTCCTGTTCGTCCGCGCCCTCAAATGGCGGTCCTCGATCGTCAACAAGGAGGTTCACTGCAGCGACAGTAATCAACAATCAATAATCAACCAAAGGTAGTCTGACGGAGTCTACGCCGCGATACCAGCCCGCGCCATAGGCACTTCATGCCCGTTGTTAATGCTTGATCCCATCCGGAACCGGTGTTCTGCTTAAAAAAGCCGCTGGAGTCTCCGGTCCGTGTCGATCTTCGTCGCACTGCATCACGTCACGCAATACAAATACGACCGACCGATCGACCTCGGCCCGCAAACCGTGCGCCTGCGCCCGGCGCCGCATACGCGCACCCCGATCCTGAGCTATTCGCTTAAAGTTTCGCCCTCGTACCATTTCGTGAACTGGCAGCAGGATCCGCAAGGCAACTGGCTGGCGCGGTTCGTGTTTCCGGAGAAGGCGACCGAGCTCAAGATCGAAGTCGACTTCACCGCGCAGATGACGGTGCACAATCCCTTCGACTTTTTTGTCGAGCCTTACGCCAGTTCGTTCCCGTTTCCCTATACCGCCGATCTCAAGACCGAACTGGCGCCCTATCTGGCCACGACGGAGCAGGGGCCGCTGTTCGCGTCGTACCTGAAGGAGATTCCGCGCGAGGCCGATAGCACGGTCAACTTCCTGGTCGAGCTCAACGCCAAGCTTGCGAAGAAGATCAAATATGTCATCCGGATGGAGCCTGGCATTCAGACCCCGGAGGAGACTCTGGCGCGCGGCTCCGGCTCGTGCCGCGATTCGGCGTGGCTGCTGATCGAGACGCTGCGTCACCTCGGCCTCGCGGCTCGCTTCGTCTCCGGCTATCTCATTCAGCTGCGTCCCGATATCGATCCGGTCGAGGGCCCGCGCGAGGTCGAGAATGATTTCACCGATCTGCACGCCTGGGCTGAGGTCTATCTGCCCGGGGCGGGGTGGATCGGATTCGATGTGACCTCGGGCATGCTGACGGGCGAGGGGCATATCCCGGTCGCAGCTACGCCACATTATCGCTCGGCGGCACCCGTCTCGGGCAGCGCCGGTTTTGCCAATGTCGATTTCGGCTTCGAGATGAGCGTGAAGCGCATCCGCGAGGCGCCGCGGATCACGCGGCCGTTCTCCGACGAATCCTGGGCGCGGCTCGATGCGCTCGGCGAACAGGTCGATGCCGATCTCGCCCGTGACGATGTGCGCCTGACCATGGGCGGCGAGCCGACCTTCGTGTCCATCGACGATCTGGAATCGCCGGAATGGAACATCGCCGCGATCGGTCCGACCAAGCAGGGGCTGGCGGACGAACTGATCCGCAAGCTGCGCACGCGGTTCGCGCCGGGCGGGCTGTTACATTACGGACAGGGCAAATGGTATCCAGGCGAAAGCCTGCCGCGCTGGGCCTTCGGCCTCTACTGGCGCAAGGACGGCGTGGCGATCTGGAAGAACGCGGACCTGATTGCGGCGATCGACAATCCGCGCAAGGCGACCATCGAAGAGGGCAAGACCTTCACGGAAGCGGTGGCGAAGCGGATCGGCCTCGATGCCGACTATGTCATGCCGGCCTATGAAGACCCCGTGCACTGGCTGCAGCAGGAGGCTGCGCTTCCCGTCAACGTTGATCCAAGCGATTCCAAGTTGACCGACGCCGAGGCGCGCGCGCGGATAGCGCGGGTGTTCGATCAAGGGCTCGACAAGCCGCGAGGCTTCGTGCTGCCGGTCCAGCACGCGGACATTGATGCTTCCGCCTGGACGAGTGAACATTGGCAGCTCCGGCGCAGCCATCTGTTTCTAATCCCCGGCGATTCACCGCTCGGCCTGCGGCTCCCGATGGCATCGCTGCCGCACGTTCCGCCGGAGGAATATCCTTACGTCGTCGAGCAGGATCCGATGGAAGCGCGGTTGGAGCTTGCGGCCGAGGAGCAGACGGGATCCAAAGGTGGGCGGCGGCCGAACGCAAGGTCCAAGCCCAAGCCGGTGCGCACCGCTACCGCGGTCGAAATCCGCGACGGCGTGCTGTGTGTCTTCATGCCACCGGTCGAGAAGGTCGAGCATTATCTCGAACTGGTTTCGGCGGTGGAGGCGGCCGCCGAGGAGATGCAGATCGCGGTTCATGTCGAGGGCTACGGGCCGCCCTATGATCCGCGCATCGAGGTCATCAAGGTGACGCCCGATCCCGGCGTCATCGAGATCAACGTCCAGCCGGCACAAAGCTGGCGCGAGGCGGTCGATATCACATTTAGCCTGTACGAGGATGCCGCAAAGGTCCGGCTCGGCGCCAACCGCTTTCTGGTCGACGGCCGCCACACCGGCACCGGCGGCGGCAACCATGTCGTGGTCGGCGGCTCCACGCCGCAGGACTCGCCGTTCCTGCGCCGTCCTGATCTTTTGAAGAGTCTCGTATTGTATTGGCAGCGCCATCCGTCGCTGTCCTATTTCTTCTCCGGCATGTTCATCGGCCCGACCAGCCAGGCGCCGCGCATCGACGAGGCGCGGCATGACGGGCTCTATGAACTGGAGATCGCGCTTTCGCATGTGCCGCCGCCCGGCATCGAGGCGCCGCTATGGCTGGCCGACCGGCTGTTCCGGCATATCCTGGTCGACATTACCGGCAACACCCATCGCGCCGAAATCTGCATCGACAAGCTCTATTCGCCTGATGGGCCGACCGGGCGCCTCGGGCTGGTCGAATTCCGCGCGCTCGAAATGCCGCCCGATCCCAGGATGTCGTTGGCGCAGCAGCTTCTCATCCGCGCACTGATCGCAAAGCTCTGGCGCGAGCCGCAGCAGGGCAAGTTCGTGCGCTGGGGCACCGCGCTGCATGACCGCTTCATGCTGCCGCATTTCCTCTGGGAGGATTTTCTCGGCGTGCTCGATGAGCTCAGGCTCTCTGGCTACGAGTTCTCGCCGGAATGGTATCAGGCCCAGCTCGAGTTTCGTTTTCCGGCGTTCGGCCGCGTCCATCATGGCGGCGTTGCGCTCGAATTGCGTCAGGCGCTGGAGCCCTGGCATGTGCTTGGCGAAGAGGGCTCGGCCGGCGGCACCGTGCGCTACGTCGATTCTTCCGTCGAGCGGCTGCAGGTCAAGGCGACCGGCTTCGTCGAGGGCCGCCACATCATGACCTGCAACGGCAGGCGGATGCCGATGACGCCGACCGGGCGCTCTGGTGAAGCCGTCGCGGCGGTCCGTTTCAAGGCATGGCAGCCCGCCTCGGGGCTGCATCCGACCATTCCGGTCCATGCACCCCTGACATTTGACTTAATTGATACCTGGAACGGCCGCTCGCTCGGCGGCTGCGTCTACCACGTCGCCCATCCCGGCGGCCGCAACTACGAGACCAAGCCGGTCAATTCCTACGAGGCGGAGGCGCGGCGGCTGGCCCGCTTCCAGGATCACGGCCACACCCCGGGCAAAATCGACCCGCCGCCAGAGGAACACACCGTTGATTTCCCCTTGACGCTCGACTTGAGGACGCCGCTCCTGATCTAATCGGAGGCGATGGTCTCGGGGAATCGGAATGTCAGGCCAAGGCACCAGTCAAGGCAACAATCAGGAGAGCAGGGCCCGGCCGGGCCAGCGACGGATGGCGCAATGGAGCCGCGACTATGCGCGGCTGCCCGGCATCCCCGACGAATATATCGGCCCCGACGGGGCGCCACGGCCGGCCTGGAGCCGCTTCTTCGACGCCTTTGCGGGGCTGTCGCCCGTCGACATCGAGCGGCGATTTGCCTCCGCCGACCGCCACCTGCGCGAGGCCGGCGTCACCTATCGGGCGCCCGGCGAGACCGCCGACCGGCTGTGGCCGCTCAGCCATCTGCCGCTGATCATCGACGAGGCCGACTGGCGGCAATTGACCACCGGCATCGCGCAGCGCGCGCAATTGCTCGAAATGGTGCTGCGCGATCTCTATGGCGAGGGGCGGCTGGTGGCCGATAGCGCGGTGCCCGCCGCCGCGATTGCCGGCAGCAGCGAATATCTGCGCGCAGTTTGCGGCGTCAAACCGCCGGGCAACCGCTATCTGCATTTCTATGCCGCCGATGTCGGCCGCGGCCCCGACGGGCGCTGGTGGGTGCTCAACGACCGCACCCAGGCGCCATCGGGCGCCGGCTACGCGCTGGAAAACCGCCTGGTGCTGTCGCGGGCCTTTTCCAGCCTCTACAATTCGATGAATGTCGAGCGTGTCGCGCCGTTCTTCGAAGCCTTCCGCGAGAGCTTGCGCGCCAGCGCCGACCGCGACGAGCCACGGATCGGGCTGTTGACGCCCGGCGTCTTCAGCGAAACCTACTTCGAGCACGCGACGCTGGCGCGCTATCTCGGCTTTCTCCTGGTCGAGGGCGATGATCTCGCCGTCAGCGGCGACCGCATCCATATCCGCACCGTCGCTGGCCTGAAACGGCTCGACGTGCTCCTGCGCCGGGTCGATTCCAATTTTCTCGATCCGCTCGAGCTCGATGCCTCCTCGCATCTCGGCGTGCCCGGCCTGATCGACGTGTTGCGCAAGGACGGCGTCGTCGTCGCCAATATGCCGGGCTCGGGCGTATTGGAGGCGAGGGCGCTGCTCGGTTTCCTGCCGAGCCTGTGCCGGCGCCTGCTTGGCGAGACCCTGATCATGCCGCACATCGCGACCTGGTGGTGCGGGCAGAAATCGGCGCGCGACGAGGTGCTGTCGCGGATCGAGGACTTTGCGATCGAGGGCGCCTATGGCCGCGCCGTCCCCGGCTTTTCCAATCATGGACCCGTGCTTGCCGGCGAGCTGCCGCCCGCCGAACGCGACCGGCTCCGGCAGGCAATCACCGACCGCGGCATCGATTATGTCGGCCAGGAACTGGTACGGCTGTCGACGACGCCGGTGTGGGAGGACGGGCGGATCACGCCACGTCCGTTCGTGCTCCGTGTTTTCGCCGCCGCAACCCCGAATGGCTGGACCATCATGCCCGGCGGTTTCTGCCGGATCGCCGAGCAGCCCGATGCCCGCGCCGTGTCGATGGGCGATGGCGCGCGATCGGCGGACGTCTGGGTGGTATCCGACAAGGCGGTGGCATCGTCGACGCTGCTCCCCGCCGCCGACACCGTGCGGATCAGGCGCATTGCCGGCGTGGTGCCGAGCCGCGCCGCGGACAATCTGTTCTGGCTCGGGCGCTATCTCGAGCGCGCCGAGGCGACGCTGCGGCTGATCCGCGCGCTCGGCACCTCGACGCGCAATTCCGCCAACGGCGCATCTGCCGCGCTGCCCTCGGTCGAGCGCATCCAGCGGATTCTGGTGAGCTGGGGCGCCACGTCGCAGACGACGCGAACCAACCCGGCACGGGTGATCGCCGAGGCGCTGCAGAGCGAGCAGAAGTTCGGCTCGGCGCTCTCGCTGGTGCGATCGGTGCAGCGCACCGCAAGCTCGCTGCGCGAGCGGCTTTCGCCGGATGCCTGGCAGATCATCACCGAGATGGTGGAGCGCCTCGCGCTGCAGGTCGATGACGACGACAGCATCGTCAGTGCCGCCGAACTGACACTGCAGGAACTGGCGAGCATCGCGGGCCTGGCGCAGGAGAACATGAACCGCGCCGCCGGATGGCGATTCCTCGACATGGGCCGCCGTGCCGAGCGCGCCATCAACACAGTGCGGTTTGCCCGGCAGTTCGCCTACGACGAGGCCGGCGAGGAAGACCTCGACATGCTGCTGACGCTGGTGGATTGCCAGATCACCTATCGCTCGCGCTATCTGGTCGGACCGGCGCTGGCGCCGGTGCGCGATCTGGCGGTGCTCGACCCCTATAATCCGCGCTCGGTCGCGTTCCAGGTCGCCGCGCTGAACGACCATATCGCCGCGCTGCCGAGCCTGAAGGAGTACGGCCTGATCGAGCGGCCGCAGCGGCTGGCGGTGGCTTTGCAGGCAACGCTGACCACGGCGGAGGCTGCGACGCTCGATGTAACCAGCCTGTTCTCGCTCGAACAGGCGCTACTCAATCTCGCCGATGCCGTCGGCCAGCATTACTTCCCGCACGGGCCGCACGCCAGCCGGCCCGAAAAGCTGACGGGCCTTGCGTGATCTACGACATCCGGCATGTCACGACCTACGCTTACGACAGCCCGGTGAGTTTTGCGCGCTGTTCGCTGCGGCTCGAGCCGTGGAGCGGAGCTGGCCAGCAACTGATTTCCCATACTGTCGAGATTCGGCCGCGGCCGGCCGAGCGCACGGTGCGGCGGGATTTTTTCGGAACCCATACTGAGAGCGTGCTGATCGAGGCGGCGCATCGCAATTTGCGCATCGATTCCCGCTCGCGCGTTTCGGTCGCGCGCAGGGCGCTCGATCGTGCGGCGCCGAGCCCGTCGTGGGAAGACATCCGCGACGCAGCTTTCGAATCCAACAGCCTCGGCCCGATGTCGCCGGTCGGCTACGTCTTTGCCAGTTCGCTGGTGCAGGTGGAGGCGTCGGTCACCGCCTATGCCGCCGCAAGCTTTGCCCCCGGCAACGGCATCGTTGCCGGCGCCGCCGATCTGATGCGCCGGATCCGCGGAGACTTCAGATATGACCCCAAGGCAACGGTGATTTCGACGCCGCTTCGCGAAGTGTTCGAGAAGCGTCACGGCGTGTGCCAGGACTTTGCCCATGTGATGATTGCCGGCCTGCGCGGGCTCGGCCTGCCAGCGGCCTATGTCAGCGGATATCTGCGCACCATTCCGCCTCCGGGCCAGCCGCGCTTGCAAGGCGCCGACGCGACGCACGCCTGGGTGTCCGTGTGGTGCGGCGCCGACATCGGCTGGATCGGTTTCGATCCAACCAACGACCTCATCGTAGAGAACGATCACATTATACTGGCCGTCGGACGCGACTTCTCCGACGTCTCGCCGATCGACGGCATCATCGTCGGATCGCGCAAGCAGAAGCTCGGCGTTGCCGTGGACGTGCTGCTGGTGGAGTGAGAAAGAAACGTGATTCCGTCATCACCGATGAGTGAGGCGATCTCCACCCGTCATTGCGAGCGAAGCGAAGCAATCCATCTATCCCAACGCTGAGACATGGATTGCTTCGCTACGCTCGCAATGACGAGGAAAGAGCTAGCTTCACATCCTCTCAGCCGTTCGCTTGATCACGTCCCCGTCTTGCGCATCTGCTCGGAAGAATCCGCGCGCAAATTGCGGAAGAATTTCTCGACCTCGCGGGACAGCGTATCGGCAGTTGCCGTCAGCTCGTTGGAAGCGGTGAGGACGGAGGCGGCCGCCGTGCTGGTCGTGCCGATCGATTCGCTCAGCGAGTTGATGTTGACCACCAGCGTTCCGTTGCCTTGCGCCGCCAGTTGGGCGTTCGACGAAATCTCGCGGGTCGCGGAATCCTGCTGCTCGATCGCGCTGGCGATGATCGAGGTGACCTCGTTGATCTCGCGCACGGCGTTGCCGATTTCGCGCACCGCCTCGACCGAGGTCTTGGTCGAGGTCTGGATCAATCCGACATTCTGGCCGATCTCGGCGGTCGCCTTGGCGGTCTGTTCGGCCAGTGCCTTGACCTCATGGGCGACCACGGCGAAGCCGCGGCCGGCATCCCCGGCGCGCGCGGCCTCGATGGTCGCATTCAGCGCCAGAAGATTGGTCTGCTCGGCGATCGCCTGGATAAGGTTGAGCACGCCGTCGATGCGCTGGGTCGCAGCCGCAAGCCCTTCGATTTCGGCCACCGACTTGTCGGTGCGCTGGCCCGCCTGCTCGACCGCGCCAGCCGACTGGCGGACCTGGCGGCCAATTTCCTCGACGGAAGCGGACAACTCTTCGGCGGCGCTGGCGACGGCGGACACGTTGCTGGACGCCTGCTCGGTCGCGCCGGAGGCGGCCACCGCGCGGCCGCGGGCGTCGGAGGAGACGCTGGCAATGGTCTGGGCGGTGTCGCGCATTGCGGTCGCATTGTCGGTGACGGCACGTACGACGCCGCCGATGGCTTCGCGGAAGGCGTCGACGGAGGCCTCGATGTGGCGGGAGCGCTCGTCGCGCGCCTTGGAATCCTCCAGCACCTGCGAATTGAGATTGCGGTTGCGATCCATCGCCTCCTGGAAGATCTTGATGGCGCGCGCCAGCGCGCCGATCTCGTCGGCGCGGCCGGTGTGCGGAACCTCGACGCCTTCGGCACCGTCGGCGACCTGCTTGATCGTCGAGGTGATGGCCGACAGCGGGCGCGCGATCGAGCGCGCGATGATCAGGACGCCGATGACAACCACCGCCAGCGCCATGATGCCGAGGCAGGTCAGCACAAAGGCCAGTGTGTGGTTGGTGTCGGTCTGCTGCGCCAGCTTCTTGCTGCGCTCGGCATAAACTTTCGAAAGCGCTTCGAGATCCTTGTTCAGCGCGGTGCGCACTTCGCGGTTGGCGTCGTTGTCGCCCCATTCGCGCCCCGCAGCCCCGTTGATCTCGACGCCGCGGCGCACCAGCTCCTTACGGAAGTCGACGAACTGCTCGATGCGCTTTTTGAAGGTCGCGAACTGCTGGGCATCATCGGCCTGCACCAGCGACTCCCAGTTCTTGACGACGTCGAGGATGCGCGCGTTGAATTTGAGCAGCCCGTCGCCGTATTTCTTCACGACGGCAGGTTCCGACGACATGTAGATGCCGCGCGATTCCATCACGACCGCATAGACAAGCGAGTTGATGCGCTCGACATTGAGCGCTGCGCGGCTGGCGATCGAGACCGCTTCGGTCAGCTCGGCGTTCTGGCGGGTGTTGTAATCGGACAAAGCGGTGATGGCCGCGACCAAGACCGCGAACAGCGCGAAGATCGAATACAATTTGGCTGCAAGCGAAAACCGGGATGCCATGGGGTCACCAAAAACGAGCAGGGATATTGCAATTCAGGGGTAGCAATACGCCGGCGCAGGTCCAGCGAATGCCGCCAACATCGGCAAAGTGTGCTGAATTTTGATGGACATTGTCTTAACGCGCGAAATCTGGAGATCTGCAACTAAAGCCGAATAAACCAGTTATTTCAGCCAATTGCGCATCGCGGCGTTTTGCCTGCTCGGGAATATTTGGTAGCTGTGCACGACCACAACGAGTCATTGGCATGCCACGACAATTGCCGGTCGCTGGTTCGGCGGCCATCAGGATCAGCGGACAATCAGGCTAGTGCCGGCAACCAAAAATGGTTTCACGGTACTTCACGCAACCAGACAGAATGGATCTCACCAGGCGCAGCCATCGTCAGGCTTCCCTTCACCGAATCAAGATAGACAACGGGCAGGGCGGCGGAAGCGGGCCGACTTCGCCGCGCTGTTTCGACTGTGGTGGAAACTGGAACTGATGACTCAAACTGCTGCCCTGTCGGGCAATGCCGATCTCTATCTTCACGTACGGGTGCTGATCGGAATCATCCTTGGGCTCAGCGTGACGCGCCTGGTCAGCGGCATCGCGGCAATCGTCCAGCATCCCAAGCGCTACCGGATATGGCCTGTGCATCTTGGCTGGGTAGCCTGGGCGCTGGTGAACGTCGTCACGTTCTGGTGGTGGGAATTTCGCTTAAGCCTGATCCCGCACTGGACGTTCAGCCTTTACTTCTTCGTCTGCACCTACGCGTCGATGTACTTCTTCCTCAGCGCGCTGCTCTTCCCGCTGGATCTCGAGGAATACAAGGGCTACCAGGACTACTTCCTGTCCCGCCGGCACTGGTTCTTCGGTTTTGCGGCACTCACCGAGGCGCTCGATGTGGTCGATACCTGGGTCAAGGGCGATGCGCATCTGCAGTCGCTCGGACCTGAGTATCTTGTGTCGGTCGGCATATTCATAACGCTCTGCGGTGTCGCCTCCATGACGCGCAATGTGAAATTCCACATACTGTTTGTGTTTGCCGCGCTCGTCCATGAGATAAGCTTCTTTGCGCGCTATTATCATACGCTGAACTAGTTGGACGCAGCGGCCCGGCGGCTGCGCCGTGCCCTAAAAATCGCCAATCTCTTCTTCCGCATCGTCGCGCGCATGGTGATAGGATAGCCTTGCCATCAGGCTGATACGGTTTTGGGAAACTCAGCATGGTCTATCGCCAGCTCATCGGTGCGACCTCCTACGTGTTCGGCGATTTGCGCGAACTGCTCGCCAAGGCGGCGCCGCCGCGGTCGGGTGACCGTCTTGCCGGCGTCGCGGCGGCAAGCGCGGAAGAGATGATCGCAGCGCGCATGGCGCTCGCCAACCTGCCGCTGAAGCAGTTTCTCAACGAGGCGGTGATCCCTTACGAGGACGACGAGGTCACGCGACTGATCATCGACACCCACGCGGCGCAGGCGTTTGCGCCGATCTCGTCGTTCACCGTCGGCGGCTTTCGCGACTGGCTGTTGTCCGATGCCGCGACCAGCGAAACGCTGGCAAAGGTCTCGCGCGGGATCACGCCGGAGATGGCCGCCGGCGTCTCCAAGCTGATGCGCAACCAGGACCTGATCCTGGTTGCGAGCAAATGCGCGGTGACCACGGCGTTCCGCAACACTATCGGCCTCAAGGGACGGATGAGCGTGCGGCTGCAGCCCAACCATCCCTTCGACGACGCCAGGGGTATTACCGCCTCGATCCTCGATGGCATCCTCTTAGGCTCAGGCGATGCCTGCATCGGCATCAATCCGGTGAGCGACGATCCGGCCGTGATTGGCGAGCTGCTGCGGCTGCTCGACGGCATCATCTCGCGATTGCAGATCCCGACGCAGGGCTGCGTGCTCACCCATGTCACGACGACGCTCGGCTTGATCGGGCAGGGCGCCCCGGTCGACCTAGTGTTCCAGTCGATTGCGGGAACCGAGGCCGCTAACCGTAGCTTCGGCGTCGATCTCAAGCTGCTCCGCGAGGCGCGCGAGGCCGGGCTGTCGCTGCGCCGAGGCACGGTCGGCAACAATGTGATGTATTTCGAGACCGGGCAGGGCTCGGCGCTGTCGGCCAACGCGCATCACAATGTCGACCAGCAGACCTGCGAGGCGCGGGCCTATGCGGTGGCGCGCGCGTTCGATCCGCTGCTCGTCAACAGCGTGGTCGGCTTCATCGGTCCGGAATATCTCTATGACGGCAAGGAAATCATTCGCGCCGGGCTCGAAGATCATTTCTGCGGAAAGCTGCTCGGCCTGCCGCTTGGCGTCGACGTCTGCTACACCAATCATGCCGAGGCCGATCAGGACGACATGGACAATTTGTTGACGCTATTGGCCGCCGCCGGCGTCACTTTCATCATGGGCGTGCCCGGCGCCGACGACGTCATGCTGAACTACCAGTCGACCTCGTTCCACGACGCGCTCTATGTCCGCGACCTCTTCGGATTGAAGCGTGCGCCGGAATTCGACGACTGGCTGGTTCGCACCGGCCTCGCGGGCGCCGATTTCCGGCTTGCGGGCGACGCGGGGCTGCTTCCCGAATTTGCCTCACGGCTGATTGCCTGAGGGCCCGCCGGGCTTTGATCCTTGCCTTCATATTTTCTTGAAACCAATTGAACTCGCAGCGAGTTAGGGGCCACTGTCACAATATTGAAGAATTGCTGGCCCAGTTTTCAATGTCGTGCTTAAATCCATGGCAGCTTTGAGGAAATTTGATGAGAGCTGAAGGCATCGGAACGGTACGGCGTATCCTGTGCGTCTTCCCGCGCTACACGTCTTCTTTCGGTACGTTCGAGCATGCTTATCCCCTGACCGACGGCGTCCAGGCGTTCATGCCGCCGCAGGGCCTTCTCTTGATCGCGGCCTATCTGCCGGCGAACTGGCCGGTCCGCTTCGTCGACGAGAATATTCGCCCTGCGACCAGGGAGGACTTCGAATGGGCGGAGGCTGTGTTCGTCAGCGGCATGCACATCCAGCGCCAGCAGATGAACGATATCTGCCGCCGCGCGCACGCCTTCGATCTCGCCGTGGCGATCGGCGGACCGTCGGTAAGCGCGTGTCCGGATTATTATCCCTCGTTCGACTATCTGCATGTCGGCGAACTCGGCGACGCCACCAACGAACTACTCTCGCGTCTGGCGGATGATCCCTCGCGCCCGGCGCAGCAGGTGGTGCTCAAGACCAATGACCGGCTGTCGATGACCGAGTTTCCGATCCCGGCCTACGAGCTGGCGGAAGTGAAAAAATATCTGCTAGGCAGCATCCAGTTTTCCAGCGGCTGTCCCTATCAGTGCGAGTTCTGCGACATACCAGGCCTCTACGGACGCAACCCGCGCCTGAAGACGCCCGAGCAGATCGTTGCCGAACTGGACCGCTTGCGCGAATGCGGCATGACCGACACGATCTATTTCGTCGACGACAATTTCATCGGCAACCGCAAGGCTGCGCTGGACCTGCTGCCGCACCTGATCGAATGGCAGAAGCGGACCGGCTATGTGGTGCGGCTGGCCTGCGAGGCGACGCTTAATATCGCCAAGCGGCCCGAAATCCTGGAGAAGATGCGCGAGGCGCAATTCGTTACCGTGTTTTGCGGCATCGAGACGCCGGATCCGGATGCGCTGCACGCAATGCACAAGGACCACAACATGATGGTCCCGATTCTCGAAGGCATCCAGACCATCAATTCCTACGGCATGGAGGTCGTCTCCGGCATCATCATGGGGCTCGACACCGACAAGCCGGGCACCGCGGATGCGCTGCTCAAGTTCGTCGATGACTCGCGGATACCGCTGCTGACGATCAATCTGCTGCAAGCGCTGCCGAAGACACCGCTGTGGGATCGGCTGGAGCGCGAAGGACGTCTGGTCGACGACGACGGCCGCGATTCCAACGTCGAATTCCTGATGCCCTATGAGGAAGTCATCAGCTCCTGGAAGCGATGTATGGAGATCGCCTACGAGCCCGAGAAGCTGTTCGCGCGCTACCAGTATCAATGCGAATATACCCACGCCAACCGTATCAAGGTGCCGGTGGCACCTGAACTGAAGACATGGCCGAACATCCGCCGCGCGCTGATCATGCTGCGCAACATCTTCTGGCAGGTCGGCGTGCTCGGCGATTACAGGCGCGTGTTCTGGAAGTTTGCATTTCGACGGCTCCGGCGCGGCGACATCGAGGGGTTCATCGGCTCGGCTACCATCGCCCATCACCTGATCAAGTTCGCGCGCGCCGCATCCGGCGGCCAGCAGAACGCGTCGAACTATTCGATCCGGCTGCGCGAGGCCTCGGTCCCAGCCGAGTAGCAAACCATGAATACCCCGGGGCCGCCGTCCCGCCCGCTCGAAGCTCTGCGGGAGCTGACGCCGGCGCGCGTCGGGCTCGGCCGCTCCGGCGCCAGCATGCCGACCGAGGCGCTGCTTGCCTTCACGCTCGACCATGCCCGTGCACGCGATGCCGTTCACGCCGCCTTCGATGCGCCGCATTTGCTGGCGGAACTGGCCGATCTCGGCCTCGACGTGAGGAGTGTTTCCAGCCAGGCGCGCAACCGGCGCGACTATCTGCGCCGTCCCGATCTCGGTCGCATGCTCGATGCGGATTCGCGGCGCGCACTGGAGAAGCCGGGCGGCGCAGACAAGATTTCAATCGTGATCGGCGACGGCCTCTCGCCGGCGGCCGTCAATGTGCATGCTGTCGAACTGGTCCGCCATCTCGTCCCGCGCCTGACGGAGGCGGGATTCCAGCTTGGGCCCGTTGTGATCGCCTCGGGGGCGCGCGTCGCGCTCGGCGATGAGATCGGCGCCGTGCTCGGCGCGCGGATGGTGGTGATGCTGATCGGCGAGCGGCCTGGGTTGTCGGCGCCCGACAGCCTCGGCGCCTACCTGACCTTTGCGCCACGCATCGGCCTGACCGATGAGAAGCGCAACTGCGTGTCCAACATCCACGGCGCGGGACTGCGTTACGAGGAAGCCGCCTTCAAGATCGCGTGGCTGGCGCGTGAGGGTATTGCGCGCGCGATCACCGGCGTGGCCCTGAAGGACGAGAGCGGAACCGCGCTGATCGCCGCCAAACCGATCGATTGAAAGCCAAAAACGTTTCGGCCTGTGGCCTCGTTGCCGTTGTGAGCCAATTCGCGCCTGATATAAGCGGGCGAGGAGCGGGCAGGACAGGCGATGGAGAAGACGGGGGCACTACCGACCGCCGCGGGCAAGCCTGCGATTGCTGACGCGTTCCGGCTCGATATCAACGCGCTCCGTGCGCTATCGGTGATCGCCGTGCTCGGCTTTCACTTCCAGATACCGGGTTTCGCCGGCGGCTTCGTCGGCGTCGATGTCTTTCTGGTGATCACCGGCTATCTCATGACGGCGAAGGTGCTGAACGAGCTGAAGCTCGGCCGGTTTTCGCCGTGGACTTTCTGGATGATGCGGATGCGCAGGATCTATCCTGCGCTCGCGGTGCTCACCATTGCGACCGTCATCGTCGGCTGGTTCGTGACCCTACCGGCCGAATATCTGCGACACTTGCTCCAGGCGCTGTCGGCGCTGACCTTGTTGTCGAACTTCGCGTTCAAGAGCGACAGCGGCTATTTCGCCATGGCGGCCCAGACCAAGCCACTGCTGCACACCTGGTCGCTGTCGCTGGAGTGGCAGTTCTATTTCTTCATGCCGTTGATCGTCGGCCTGGTGTGGCGGCTTGCCTCGCGCGCCATCTCGGAGATCAGCGCGGTGATTTTGGCGCTGCAGGTCTTCGCTGTCCTGTCATTGGCGTGGTGTCTGAGGGCAAGCGAGCAAGATGCAACGGGCTCGTCCTACTTCTCGCTGCAGGCGAGAGCCTGGGAGCCGCTGGCTGGCGGATTGATAGCTGCAGCAGAGATCCGGCGCCGATCCGAAGGATTAGCCGGTCGCTCCTGGCTGCAATCGCCCGTTGCTGCGTTCGCAGGCTGGGCGCTGGTTGCCGGCTGCGTCGTCTATCCCTTGCCTGAAGCGCGATGGCCCGGCTTACTCACGATCCTGCCGATCCTGGGCTCGGTCGTCATCCTTGCGGCGCCACAGGGCAGCCAAGAAGCGAGTTTGCTGGGAGCGTCTGCGATCCAGCGCGTCGGAGACTGGTCCTATTCGATTTATCTCTGGCATTGGCCGGTCTGGGTTTTTGCCCTGAGCTGGCTGTCCGTGCGCGGGTATGGCGTTGGTCCCACGCAGAAGACGTTGATGGTGCTGGTCTCGCTGGCAATAGGCGCGATTTCCTACCGTTATGTCGAACAGCCCTTCAGAATTCGAAAGGATTTGTGGACTCCGCGCAGGCTGCTGGGAGCATCCATCGTCTCGTTCGCGCTGTTGGCAGGCTTCGTATCGCTGGCTTTTCTCAACAAGGGTTTTCCCGGCAGGCTGCCGGAATATCTGTTGTCCGCCGAACTGGCGCGACGGACCAGCACACCGCGAGATGAGTGCTTTAGAAACGCCAACTCCACAAAGAAGGCGGCAGAGACCTATTGCAGCTTCGGCAGCGCGCAGGCGGCTGGCAAGCCGACCGCGATCCTGTGGGGCGATTCCTACGCCAACCAGTATCTCGAGCCGATTTCGGCGGCGGCGCGCGACAACGGCATCCATGGCCTGATCGCGACCCAGAGCGCGTGCAGGGCCTTCGTCGATGACGACGCTGTCAACGCCGGCGATCGGCCGCCGTGCCGGCAATTCAACCGCGCGACGCTTGAATTCGTGCTGGCACGGGAAGGGCCGGGCATCGTCGTGCTTAACAGCAACGGCAGCGGTGGGGCCGAGATTTCCGCCCTGGCGGAGCGGCTGCTGTCGGCAGGCAAGACTGTCATCGTGATCATGCCGCTACTGGACATCGGCTTCGACCTGCCGCAGCGCTGGATCGAAAACCAGATCCGCGCCGGTAGGGCCATCGGCGAATGGAAAGTCGAGGCGGGCCCCGCCATTACTAGGAGCGCCTTTCGGGAAGAGATCTCACTCGCGCTGGATCGGTATCAAGATAATCCTCACCTTGTGATAGTCGATCCGCTGCCCGTCGTCTGCGAGCAGGGCTATTGCTATCTGGTCCGGGACGGGCAGGCCAATTTCCGCGACACCGCCCATATCTCCAACGTCAATGCGCTCCAGTATCGCGGCCTGTTCGACGTAGCGTTCCGCGCCGCGCTGCGCGGGCGGACCGAAGCGGAGAAGAAAAAAGACTGACCGCCGTCCCAGTTCGAGACGCAGGTTTTTGAAGGGCGCGCTGCTTCCCGAAAAATTGACCTGAGGGGGCTGTGCCGTTCCGTTACTACCGGCATTGGCGTCATCGCGGGCGCGCGAACCGGTGGGTTTACGGGTGTGGCAAATCAGAGACTTAAGCCCGATTTTCGTCATGTTCGGGCCGATTTGCACAGGCCGGTATGCTTGCCGGATGGGGTTCGGCCCTGTAAAACGGCGCCGTTAAATTTACCGCGTGATTTCAAGGGCTAGCGCCCATTTCGAATGGGGCCGCCAAAGCCGCATTCGCGCCAACAAACTGCATAAAACCAAGCTGCACAAACAGGCCGACGTGAGAACTGGACAGGGTATGCTCGACAAGAACTCCGAAAGTCACGTCCACGTCGAAGCCATCGAGGAGCCGCCGCCGGGCAGGAGCATCGCCTTCGGGCTCGAGCGCATGGGCCTGATCGCGGTCAAGGCGCCGATCCTGTCCCTGGTCATTCTGGCCGTGCTGATCGTCGGGGCGCTGTTCGGCATCGAGCGGATCAAGATCGACGACTCCCTGAGCCAGTTGTTCCGCTCCGATTCCAAGGACTACAAGCAATACGAGGCCGTGACCAAGCGCTTCCCGGCGACCGAGTTCGACGTGCTGGTTGTGGTCGAGGGCAAGACGCTGCTGGCCCGCGAGAACCTCGAAAAGCTCCGCGACATGGTCACCGACCTGCAGCTGATCGAGGGCGTGCGCGGTCTGGTCTCGCTATTTTCGGCGCGGCAGGCGCCGGAACCCGGCAAGCTGCCGGCGGCGCTGTTCCCGCCTGAACTTCCCGAGGGCGCCGCCTACGACAAGTTCGCCGAAACCGTCAAAACCAACGAGATCATCCGCGGCAAGCTGCTGTCGGAAGACGGCACGCTGGCGCTGATCGTGCTGTCGCTGGAGCCGAAGATTGTTTCCTCCAACGAACTCGGCAAGGTGATCGGCGAAATCAGGAAGATCATGGCCGAGGATCTCGCCGGCAGCGGGCTCAACGCCCAGCTTTCCGGCGTCCCCGTCATGCAGCTCGAGATCCGCAACGCAGTCAAGCGCGACGGGCTGACCTACAACATTCTCGGCATTCTCGCCGGCTGCATCATCGCGATCATCTTCTTCCGCAAGATATCGTTCATGGTGGTCGCGGCGTTCCCGCCGATCATCGCGATCCTGCTGGCGCTCGGCGGCCTCGGCTGGGCCAACTTCAACCTCAACATGTTCCTGAACGTGATGACGCCGCTCATCATGGTGATCAGCTTCTCGGACTCGATGCAGCTGACCTTTGCGGCGCGCGACCGCCTGATCGCGGGGCAGGACAAGTTCACCGCTTTCACCAACGCGGTGCTGGTGGTCGGCCCGGCCTGTGTGCTGACCCACGCCACCGCCGGCATTTCCTTCATCGCGCTGCAATTCTCCGATTCCGAACTGATCCGCAAATTCGGCGAGGCCGGCCTTGCCGCCACCATCATCGCACTGGTTGCCGTGCTGTCGCTGGTGCCGGTGTTCGGCGTGCTGTTCGTCCGCAACGAGAAGATCTTTGCGGTCAAGTTCCAGAGCGCCGACGCCGGCGTGCAGGCACTGCGCAACTTCTGCTACTGGATCGCGGTGCGCATGGTCGGCCGTCCCGGGCTGTTCAGCCTGCTCGCGTTGGCCCTCGTGGCGGGTCTCGGCATCATCTACGCCACGCTTGAGCCGCGCTATCGCCTGGCCGATCAGGTGCCTGACAAACGGCAGGCCGTGGCGGCCTCCGGCCGTCTTGATGCCAAGCTCACCGGCGCCAATCCGATCGATGTGCTGATCGAGTTCCCCAAGGGCGCCTCGCTCTATGCGCCGGATACGCTGAAGACGATCGCGGAAGTTCACGCCATGGTCGAGAAGTCGGCTGGCGTCGGCAACGTCTGGTCGCTGGAAACGCTTCGTCGCTGGCTGGCGGAGAAGGCGGGGAGTTCCGACGTGGCGACGCTGAAGGAATATGTCAGCGTCATCCCCGAGCATCTGGTGCGCCGCTTCATCTCCGCCGATCAGGACGCGGTCGTGGTGTCCGGCCGCGTGCCTGATCTTGATTCCAGCGAAATCCTTCCCGTGGTCGACAAGCTCGACAAAGCGCTCGACAAGGTGCGCGCCGAGCATCCCGGCTTCGAGATCGCGGTCACCGGCCTGTCGGCGATCGCGGCGCGCAACAGCGCCAACATGATCTCGAAGCTCAATCACGGCCTGACGATCGAGTTCCTGCTGGTTGCGATCTTCATCGGGCTGGCATTCCGCTCAGTGGTGGTGATGTTCTCCTGCATCCTGCCGGGCATCTTCCCGGTCGTCGCATCGGGCACGGTGCTCTGGATACTGGGCGAGGGCCTGCAATTTGCCAGCGTCGTCGCGCTCACGGTGTCGTTCGGTCTCGGCCTTTCAGCCACGATCCACTTCCTCAACCGCTTGCGGCTGGAGAGCAAGCCGGGCGTCAGTTCAGGACTGGCGGTCGAGCGTGCGACCGTGCTGGTCGGCCCGGCGCTTATCCTGACCACGGTGGTGCTGGCCTGCGGCCTCGTCGTCACCGTGTTCTCCGACCTGCCGTCGCTGCGGCTGTTCGGCTGGCTCAGCGCGTTCTCGATGATCGCGGCTCTCGTCGCGGACCTCTTTATCCTGCGGCCGACCTCGATGTTCCTGATCAATCTGTCGGAAAAGATCCGCGGCATCGACCACGCCAAGCCGGCGGAAAACAAACCTGCCGGCTAAAACAACAAGGGCTGTCGGTCAACGGCATGCCGAAGAGGGGCTGAGGAATGACGTCTGCAGGATCAGCTAGCCGCCCTGCGGCCGACGCCGCTGCGTATCGCGCGGTCGAGCACATCTATCACTCCTATCTCACCGGGCTGATCCTGATGCTGGCCTCGCGGGCCGGAAGCCTGCGCGCGGCGGAAGTGGTGTTTCGTACTTTCCGGCGCCAGCAGCTGGCGCGCTTCCTGCCCGGCTTGAAGAAGCTCGGCCTCGACCAGCTTCCGCATGCGGTGGCCTGCGCGCAATATCACTATCTTTCGAACCAGGTCGGCGGCGTGAAGGTCGAATATGTCCATGAGAGCGACACCAAGGCCTGGGTGCGCTATCCGCCGCCGCGCTGGATCTGGTCGGGCACCGCGATCTGCGGCATTCCAACCGACGTCTCGCGGGCGATGCTGCGCGGATGGCACGCCAACAATGGCGTTGTGCTCGGCAATCCGAGGCTCGGCTTCGTCTGTACCGGACAGACCGTCGACGGCCAGCCTGGGCTTGAAGGTTATTACAAGGAATGGGATCGCGATCTCGCGCCTGAGGAGCGGCTGCAGTTTTCGCCGGGCGAGCGCTGTCCGCCATTCCGCGCCGATCTCGCGCCGCGCCTGCCCGAGAATAGCTGGCCGGAGGAGCGCCTGCAGAAGGTGCTGCGCAACTACGCGATGGAGTACATCACCTCAATCGTGCCGGAGACGATCAACGTGCTCGGCCCGGAGGAGGGCGGCCATCTCGCCGGCGCCGCCGCCCGGCTGGTCGGCATGCATACCTTCGACGATGTCGCTGCGCTGTTGGGTGGCGTCGAAGCAGGAGCGATGGGCTTCGCCAAGGCGTTCGCCCGTCTCGCCCGCGGGCAGGACGATGATGCGGAACTGCGTGTGGAAAGCGCAAGCGCGACCGTGCGCCAGACCTCGTGGCGCCTGATGGCGGAGCGCGAGGCGCCGTCGCCTGCCGTGTTCGATGCCTGGAACGAATTATGGGTCGGCGCCGCGCTGGCGCATGATCGCTTCATGCGCGTCGAGGTGATCGAGCGCCGAGATCGCGGCGATCCCTGCTGGCAGTGGAAGTTCGGCTGATCGCAAAACGAAAAGGCAGCGCTATTGCGCTGCCTCGAAGCATTTGGAAAGGGGGCGCCGGATCAGGTCTTGGTCATCGTGATCTTGACGCCGCGGATCTCGCCCTTGGAGTCGATTTGCACGGTCTGTTTATTGCCGTTGGTGCGCAGGTTGAGGTTGGCCGCAAATCCGGAAGCCTCGACGAACACCTCGATCTGGCCGCCGCCGGCGGTGCCCTGCAGATTGCCGAAGATGTTCCGGCTCTTTTCGCTCCAGTTGCCGGAGATGCGCTCACCCTGGCTGGTGACGTCGCTCGACAGGTCGAACTTGTAGCTGTCGCTGGCGCAGTGCAGGTTCTGCTTCAGGCCGAGCCCGTTGGCGTTGACCTTGTAGTCGGCCTTGCAGCGAATGTTCTCGGTGGTGCCGTTGGACAGCGCGACCGTGCCCGTGCCGGTCCAGTTTCCGTCGAAGCCGGCAAACGGCCCGCCCGCCTGGGCATGGCCTGGGGTCGCCGACAACATCAGCGCGGCGCCGATGCCGGCCGCCGCCAGGGCCCGCCCGAGCAGACTGGAACCAAAGAGTTTCATCGTGATTTTTCCCATCAAATAGACGTCTCTGCAAAGATACGTCTCGCCACATCGAAGATTTAGTGTCGGCGCAGTATCTTAGGTTCAAATGACGGCGGTGCCGTTTCCGCCGGTCGCAGCGGAAAAATGGGCACCCCGCCGCATGGAATCAATGATTCCCCTCGGCTCCGCCGGTGCAGCATCTAACTTTGTGCTGTTTCGCCTGCAACATCCATTTGCCGGACATCTGTGACAAAAATACACGTTAGATATCAGCCGGTTATTTAACGTGCTGAAGCTGCGGCTGATGTCGCCGTAAATTTGACCGCATTTACCTTGCTTGTCCTTTGCTCGCTGCTGCGCTACGCGGCGCCTGCCATCCAGACAAATCCGTTCCGGCCACGCCGAAATGCTAATCGGGAACAGGATTTCTTGCTGCCGAATGAAGGAATACGATGCGTAAATCTCTCCTCGCCCTCACCTTGCTGTCGATCTCGATGACGACGACCGCCGCCTTCGCCCAGCAACAGCGCGGCGGAACGGAGGCAGAGCAGAAGGCCTGTACCCGCGACGTGCAGAAGCTCTGCCGCTCGGTCATCGATCAGGGCGACCTGACGATCCTGGCGTGCCTGAAGGAACACCGTTCCAAGATCAGCGCGGCCTGTGACCAGGTTCTCAAGAACAACGGCCAATAAGCCGGTCCAGCGTCCGTTAACCCTTCGCGGGCAAGCCTTTTTTGGCTCTATGACGCGCGTCACGGGCGGGGCTAATCAGCCCATATAGCATTGGTTTTGGCTGCGGATTCCCCTATATGGGGCCCGCAATCACCTTAGCATGCGCTGAAGCATCGGCGCATGCCGCCAATCCCTGATGATGTAGCCAGTTCCTGATGACCACCGCCAGCGACCTGCGATCCGGAAAGACCGACCGCGACGAGAATTTTCCTGTCGCGTCGTGGATCATCCACCCGCGTCACCGGGCGCTGATTCTTTCCTTCTATAATTTCGTCAGGACAGCGGACGACATCGCCGATCACGCGACACTGAGCGCCGACGAGAAGCTGCGCTATCTCGACCTGTTCGAGGCGGAACTGCTTGGCAAGGGCGACACGCAGAAGGAGGCGGTCAGCCTGCGCCACGCGCTGGCCGAGCGGTCGATGGCGCCGCGCCATGCGCTCGACGTGCTGGTCGCGTTCCGCATGGACGTTACCAAGCTGCGCTACGAGAACTGGGACGACGTCATTCACTATTGCCGCTATTCGGCGATGCCGGTCGGGCGCTTCATGCTCGACGTCCACGGCGAGAGTACCTCGACCTGGGCGGCGTCGGACGCGCTGTGCGCGGGCTTGCAGATCAACAACCATCTGCAGGATTGCGCCAAGGACTACAAAAACCTCAACCGCGTCTATCTGCCGCGCGACGCGCTGGCCGCAAGCGGTGCCACCGTCGAGATGCTGGGGGAGGCGAAGGCGCAGCCGGCGCTGCTGCAATGCCTTCACGCGCTGGCGGTCCGCACCGAAACGCTGCTCAACGAGAGCAAGTCGCTCGGCGCCGAGGTGAAGGATTTCCGGCTCGGGCTCGACATTGCGGTGATCCAGGCCTTCGCCGACAAGATCGTCGGCATGCTCAAGGAGCGCGATCCGCTCAGCGAGCGCGTGCATCTGAGCAAGCTGGAGCTGCTCGGCCATACCTTCGGCGCCGTGGCGGGCGAGATCATCCACCGCTCGGTCGGACGCCGCCCTTTGGCGAAACCGGCGGCCGGCGCATGACGATCCAGACGGCGGCGGCCAACGCAGATTACGGCACCACGGCGTCCGGCAGTTCGTTCTATGCCGCGATGCGCATTCTGCCGCGCAGCCAGCGCGAGGCAATGTTCCAGATCTACAGCTTCTGCCGGCAGGTCGACGACATCGCCGATTCCGACGGGCCGCGGCCCGAGCGGTTGGCCGCCCTGCAGCAATGGCGCGACGATATCGACGCCCTCTATCAGGGCCATCCGCCGCCGCGCCTGCAGGACTATGCCGCCTCGGTGAAGAAATTCGGTCTCAAGCGCGAGGACTTTCTGGCCATCGTCGACGGCATGGAGATGGACGTGCCGCAGGACATCCGCGCGCCCGACCTTGCCACGCTCGATCTCTACTGCGACCGCGTCGCCAGCGCCGTCGGGCGTCTGTCGGTCAGGGTGTTCGGCATGCCCGAGGAAGATGGCATCCTGCTTGCTCACCATCTCGGCCGCGCGCTGCAACTGACCAACATCCTGCGCGACATCGACGAAGACGCGGGCCTTGGCCGGCTCTATCTGCCACGCGAAAGCCTGATGCTCGCCGGCATCACCAGCGATAATCCGCACAAGGTGATCGCCGAACGGGCGCTGCCGAAAGTCTGCCTGGCGCTTGCCGAACGGGCAAAGAAGCATTTCGAGAAGTCCGACGAGATCATGAAACGCAACTCGCGCCGTGCCGTGCGCGCGCCGCGGATCATGTCGAGATACTACCGCACCATACTGGATTTGTTGCTGGCGAGGGGCTTTGCTGCCCCGCGCGAACCGGTCCGCGTCCATAAATGGGCGAAGATTGCCATCCTTCTCCGTTACGCGATCATCTGATGCAGAAAAACGCTCATATCATAGGCGCCGGTATTTCCGGCCTCTCGGCCGCCGTGCGGCTCGCCAATGCCGGCTACAAGGTGCAGGTCCACGAGGCGACGCAGCAGGCCGGCGGCCGCTGCCGCTCCTATTTCGACGCGGCGACCAATCTCACCATCGACAACGGCAATCATTTGCTGCTGTCGGGCAACAGCCATGCGCGGGCCTATGCAAGATCGATCGGGACCGAGGCGGGCCTGGTCGGGCCGAAGGTGGCGCAGTTTCCGTTCGTCGACATCTCGACCGGCCAGCGCTGGCTGCTCGACCTCGGCGACGGCAAATTGCCGCTCTGGGTGTTCGACGAGGCGCGCCGCGTCCCCGATACAAAACTGTTCGATTATCTCGCATTGTCGCCGCTGGTCTGGGCCGGCACCGGCAGGCTGGTCGGCGATACGATCCGCTGCGAGGGCACGCTGTATCAGCGGCTGGTGCAGCCGCTGCTACTCGCCGCGCTCAATGTCGATCCGCCCGAGGGATCGGCGGGCCTTGCCGGCGCGATCGTGCGCGAGACGCTGCTGGCAGGCGGGCAGGCATGCCGGCCGCTGATCGCGCGCGAGGGCCTTAGCGCGGTCCTGGTCGAGCCCGCGATCAAGCTGCTGCAGGACAAGGGCGCGTCGATCCGGTTCGGCCACGAGCTGCGCGAATTCGCGACCAAGGGCGAGGGCGTCAGCGAACTGAAGTTCGGCACCGATACGATTGCGCTCGGTGAGGGCGACGTCGTCGTGCTCGCGGTGCCGCCGCGTCCCGCGGCGGCACTGCTGCCGGGGCTGAAGACGCCGACTAAATTCCGCGCCATCGTCAATGCGCATTTCCGCTACGATCCGCCGCGCGATGCCGCGCCGATTCTCGGCGTCGTCGGCGGCCTCGTGGAATGGCTGTTTGCGTTCCCGCAGCGGCTGTCCGTCACCATCAGCAATGGCGACCGCCTCGTCGACATGCCGCGCGAAGAACTCGCGCTGGCGATCTGGCGGGACGTCTGCAAGGCGGCCGGCCTGCAGGGCGATCTGCCGCTGCCGCCCTGGCAGATCGTGCGCGAGCGCCGCGCGACGTTCGAGGCGACACCGGAGCAGAACGCGCTGCGTCCGGGACCCGTGACATCATTCAAGAATCTGTTTCTTGCCGGCGACTGGACCGATACCGGATTGCCGGCAACCATTGAGGGATCGATACGGTCGGGCGACCGCGCCGCCGACCTGATTCTGGCGAGGCCCTGAGGCCTGGGCGGACGTTGCGTGACCGGCTTCACAGAGCCGGCACGCGAACAAAGGGATGCTAGCGATATGCTTTCCATCGACAAGAAAATTGCAGGCGATGCCGTCGCGACCGTCGATCCGGTCGCGCTGGAGAAAAGCATCTCCTCGGCGACCGAAGCGCTGCTCGGCTATCGGCAGTCCGACGGACATTGGGTGTTCGAGCTGGAGGCCGACAGCACGATCCCGGCGGAATATATCCTGCTGCGCCACTATCTCGCCGAGCCCGTCGACACCGAGCTCGAGGCCAAGATCGCCAACTATCTGCGCCGCACCCAAGGCAATCATGGCGGCTGGCCGCTGGTGCAGGACGGCCCGTTCGACATGAGCGCCAGCGTCAAATCCTATTTCGCGCTGAAGATGATCGGCGATTCCATCGACGCGCCGCACATGGTGCGTGCGCGCGAAGCGATCCGCTCGCGCGGCGGCGCGGCCGGCAGCAACGTCTTCACGCGCTTCCTGCTCGCGTTCTTCGGCGTGCTGAGCTGGCGCGCGGTGCCGGTGCTGCCGATCGAAATCATGCTGCTGCCGATGTGGTCGCCATTCCACATCAACAAGATTTCCTATTGGGCGCGCACCACGATGGTGCCGCTGATGGTGCTGGCGGCGCTCAAGCCGCTGGCGAAGAATCCGAAGGGCGTCGGCATCGACGAATTGTTCCTGCAGGATCCCAAGACGGTCGGCATGAACAAGAAGGCGCCGCATCAGAGCTGGGGCTGGTACGCGCTGTTCTCGACGCTCGACAAGGTGCTGCGCGTCGTCGAACCGCTGTTTCCGAGGAAGCTGCGCCAGCGCGCGATCGATGCCGCGCTTGCCTTCACCGAAGAGCGGCTGAACGGCGAGGACGGCATGGGCGCGATCTATCCGCCGATGGCCAACATCGTCATGATGTATGACGCGCTCGGCAAGGGGCCGGATTACCCGCCGCGCGCGGTCACCCGCCGCGGCATCGAGAAGCTGCTGGTGGTCGGCGAGCACGAGGCCTATTGCCAGCCCTGCGTCTCGCCGGTGTGGGACACCGCGCTGACCTGTCACGCGCTGGCGGAAGCCGGCGGCGAGGACACGCTTGCGAAAATGAAAGAGGGCCTCGACTGGCTGAAGCCGCGGCAGGTGCTCGACCTCAAGGGCGATTGGGCAGTGAAGGCGCCCGACGTCCGTCCCGGCGGCTGGGCGTTCCAGTACAACAACGCGCACTATCCCGATCTCGACGACACCGCGGTGGTCGTCATGGCGATGGACCGGTCGCGGCGGCAGAGCGGCAGCAAGGAATATGATTCGGCGATTGCCCGCGGCCGCGAATGGATCGAGGGTCTGCAGAGCCGCGACGGCGGCTGGGCCGCGTTCGACGTCAACAATCTCGAATACTATCTCAACAATATCCCGTTCTCCGATCACGGCGCGCTGCTCGATCCGCCGACCGAGGATGTCACCGCGCGCTGCATCTCGATGCTGGCGCAACTCGGCGAAACCGCCGAGACCAGCAAGGCGGTTGCCGACGGCATTGCCTATCTGCGCCGCACCCAGCTTGCGGAAGGGTCGTGGTATGGCCGCTGGGGCCTGAACTACATCTATGGAACTTGGTCGGTGCTCTGTGCGCTAAATGTCGCAGGCGTCGATCATCAGGACCCGATGATTCGAAAAGCGGTCGACTGGCTGGTGTCTGTCCAGAACAAGGACGGCGGCTGGGGCGAGGACGCGGTCAGCTATCGACTCGACTACAAGGGATACGAGGTCGCGCCATCGACCTCCTCGCAAACGGCATGGGCCTTGCTTGGATTGATGGCCGCGGGAGAGGTGGAAAACCCGGCGGTGGTGCGTGGCGTGCAGTACCTAAAAACCACACAAACGGAAAAAGGGCTGTGGGATGAGGCACGTTACACGGCTACAGGCTTTCCGCGGGTGTTTTATTTGCGTTATCATGGCTACTCGAAATTCTTTCCGCTCTGGGCACTGGCGCGGTACCGGAATTTGAGAAGCACCAACAGCAGGGTGGTAGGGGTCGGGATGTGACTTTGGGGGCGGAGACCGCCGCGGGGGACAATCTGATTGATCGTAATTCAATCGATCCGCGGCCGGTGTTGATCGTAACAGGTTTGGTGCAGGAAGCCCGCATCGCGGCCGGGCCCGGCATGATTGTCATCTGCAGTTCCAGCGATCCGCAGCAATTGCGCGAATTGCTTGCGACACTGGATTCTACCACTTTCAGGGGTGTCATCTCGTTCGGCGTCGCTGGCGGCCTGGATCCGTCGCTAAAGTCGGGCGACGTCGTGGTGGCGACCGAGGTGCTGGCGGGAGATACGCGTTTCCTCGCCGGTCTGGCGCTGAATGAGGAGCTGATCGCGCGTGCGGCGTTGCGTCGCAGGCGCGTGGTGCGCGGCGGTCTCGCCGGAGTGGAGCGGGTGATCGCGGCAACCGCCTGCAAGGCGGCGCTGCATTCGGAGACCGGGGCTGCGGCTGTCGATATGGAAAGCCATATCGCGGCAGCCTATGCCGCGGAGGCCGGCTTGCCGTTCGCGGCGCTACGGGTGATCTCCGATCCGGCCAGCCGGGCGCTTCCGGCGATCGCCAAGAGCGCGATTAAGCCGAACGGTGACATCGATCTGGGCAAAGTGCTGCGCGGCGTGGCACGCAACCCGACTTCGCTGCGCGCGCTGGTCTCGACCGGCCTTGATTTCAACCGTGCGCTGCGCTCGCTGCGCGGCTGCCGTGGCTTCCTGCACGGCGGCGAGGGCGCGCTCGCGAGTGCGGAGATCTGATCCGCGCGAAACGGCGACTGGATTTTCAAAGGGCGTCAAACAAAAAGAGGGCCTCGGTTCATTGCAGAACCGAGGCCCAATTCTTTTCTAAAGCATGATCCGGAAAAGTGTGAAGCGGTTTTCCGAAAAGATCATGCGCAAACAAAGAGCTAAAGCGCGATGATGATTCAATCCCATCTCATCGCGCTTTAGTATCACGCTCAGGCGGCGGTGGAGGCCTTCTCCTGCTGCTTGGCGGCGGCCGCGGCCGCCTCGTCGCGGCGGATTTCCGAAAGCTTCTTCTGCACCTGTTCGGAGAAGATGTACTGCGCCGGACGCTGCTTGGAGAGATCGATCTCCGGCGCCATCGGACCCGTGGTGCGAACGCCCTTCAGCGCCACCCACATCGCCTTCAGCGGGTTGTTGAGCGCCGCGGTGGCGGCGGTCGGCTCGTAGCCGCAATGCGCCATGCAATCCGCGCACTTCTCATAACGGCCGGTGCCGTAGGAGTCCCAGTCCGTAGTCTCCATCAGCTCCTTGAAGGTCTTGGTGTAGCCTTCGCCGAGCAGGTAGCAGGGCTTCTGCCAGCCGAAGATGTTGCGGGCGGGCATGCCCCACGGCGTGCACTCATACGACTGGTTGCCGGCCAGGAAGTCCAGGAACAGGCCGGAATGCATGAAATTCCACTTCTTGCCCTTGCCGAGCGCAAAGACGTCGCGGAACAGCTTCTTGGTCTTGGTGCGGTTGAGGAAGTGCTCCTGGTCGGGCGCACGCTCATAGGCATAGCCCGGCGACATCGACACGCCGACGCCGAGCTCGGTGGTGAGGTCGAGGAATTTGGCGATCTCTTCCGCTGGATGGCCGTCGAAGATCGTGGCGTTGACGTTGACCGTGAAGCCGCGCGCCTTCGCCGCCTTGATCGCGGACACCGCGCGGTCGAACACGCCCTTCTGCGACACCGCCTTGTCGTGGTGTTCCTTCAGGCCGTCGAGATGCACCGAGAAGAACAGATAGGGCGAGGGCTCGAACAGATCGAGCTTCTTCTCCAGGAGCAGCGCATTGGTGCACAGCGAGACGAACTTCTTGCGCTCGACGAGGCCGCGCACGATCTCGCCGATCTCCTTGTGAATCAGCGGCTCGCCGCCGGGAATCGCTACCATTGGCGCGCCGCACTCGTCGGCGGCATCCCAGCATTCCTGGGCGGTCATGCGGCGGTTGAGGATCGCATCGGGATAGTCGATCTTGCCGCAGCCGACGCAGGCGAGGTTGCAGCGGAACAGCGGCTCCAGCATCAGCACGAGCGGATAGCGCTTGCGGCCAAGCATCTTCTGCTTGATCAGATACGCGCCGATACGCATTTCCTTGAAGAACGGTATTGCCATTTGAGAGGGTTTCTTTCTGGACTTGGAGCCTGGGCTTGGGGAGCCCAGGCTTGGAATCTTGCAGTGGATCAGCCCGCCGCGGTCAATTCGGCCGGAAGCCGGAACTCGATGTTCTCCTCACGGCCGGGAAGCACCGATACCGTGACGGGTCCGATACGTCTCAAAGCCTCGATGACGTCGTCGACCAAAACTTCGGGCGCCGATGCGCCCGCCGTGATGCCGACGGCCTTTGCACTCTTCAGCCAGTCCGGGTTTAGCTCGCTCCCGTCGGCAATGAGATAACTCGGGACCCCGACCTCAGTGCCAATTTCGCGAAGCCTGTTTGAGTTGGAACTATTGGCGGCCCCCACCACGAGGATGACGTCCACCAGCTTACTGAGGTCCCTTACCGCAGATTGGCGGTTCTGTGTCGCATAGCAGATATCCCGGATGTCGGGGCCTTGAATATCTGTAAATTTGGCCTGAAGGGCCGCGATTATGTCCTTTGTGTCGTCCACGCTGAGGGTGGTCTGGGTGATATAGGCGACTGGCGCGTCCGTAGGCAGCGCCAGGGACGCCACGTCTTCGACACTCTGGACCAGCAGGACCGGGCCGGGAACCTGACCCATAGTTCCCTCGACCTCGGGATGGCCGGCATGCCCGATCAGGACCAGGGTCCGGCCCTTGGACATGTACCGTTTACCCTGATTGTGGACCTTGGTGACCAGCGGGCAGGTAGCATTGAGGACCGGCAAGCCGCGGGCGGCCGCCTCTTCCTCGACGCTGCGGGCGACGCCATGGGCACTGAACACGGTGACCGCCTGGGGCGGAACTTCCGACAGATCCTCGACGAAGATCGCGCCCTTGGCCTTCAGGCTTTCGACCACGTATTTGTTATGCACGATCTCGTGCCGGACATAGACCGGCGGACCGTACTTTTCGAGCGCACGCTCAACGATTTCGATGGCACGCACGACGCCCGCACAAAATCCGCGGGGCTGCGCTAAATACACTTCCATGGGATGTCCATTACGCAAGTTGCACCAGGTCCTGAATTCGCAAATTCACCCGAAGGTCTCCGTGCGGCCGGTCACACCGGATATTTGCAATATCCGCACCACGACCGGAACCCGTAGGTAGATGGAAGCGCAGGTCTATGTGTCAAAAATCGTGCAGATAGAAAAGAGCGATCGCGCAATGATTACCAAGTAATTGGTAACTAAATACCAAAAATGCTCTTTCGGGAACGGTCGTTCCTCACCGGTTCGTCACTTTATCGCCCACTGGAAAGAGCTATACCGGCGCCTGAACTTCCGGTGGCGGTCGGTTCTGCCGATTTGCTTGCACCGGCTGGGAAGTCGCCAAAACAACATTAGATCGGCTGCGGGAACTCGCTAGACAGCGGGCGTTTTCGCCCAGCTCTCCTTGAGATTTAGAAAGAAACGAAGTGCTGACCAGCATTGTTGTCTCGATTGTCAGAACCTGTACGCGGTTTGCCACTCTCGTTATCGTCGTCTCCCTGCTTCTGGCAGTCGGGGCGTGCTACTACGCGGCCAAGCACTTCGCCATCAACACCGACATCAACACGCTGATTTCGCCCGACCTCGACTGGCGCAAGCGCGACAACCAGTTCGAGCACGCATTCGACCGCGAAAAGCTGATTCTGGCCGTGGTCGAGGCGCCGACGCCGGAGCTTGCTAGCGCCGCGAGCAAGGCACTGGCTGCAAAACTTTCCGGCGACACCGCACATTTCGAATCCGTGCAGCCGCTCGGCTCCGGCGAATTCTTCGAAAAGAATGGCTTGCTGTTCCTTCCGGTGGAGGAAGTCGGCAAGGTGACCGGCCAGCTCGAAGCCGCCGGCCCGCTGATCGAGATCATGGCCGGCGATCCGTCGATCCGCGGCCTGACCGGTGCGCTGGAAACCGGGCTTGCCGGCGTCAAGCGCGGGCAGGTGAAGCTCGACAATGCCGAGCGCCCGTTCAACCTGATCAGCCAGACGGTCGAGGACGTCCTGAACAAGGGAACGGCGACGTTCTCCTGGCGCGAACTCGTCAGCGACAAGCCGCTCACCGATGCCGACCGCCGCGCCTTCATCGAGTTCAAGCCGAAGCTCGACTATCAGGCGCTCGAGCCCGGCAAGGACGCCACCGACGCGATCCGGCAGGCCGCGATCGATCTCAATTTCGCCGGCGAGTACGGTGCCCGCGTGCGGCTGACCGGGCCGGTTCCGATCGCCAATGAGGAATATTCGACCGTGCAGGACGGTGCGATCGTCAATGGTGTCGCCACCGTCCTGATCGTGCTCGTGATCCTCTGGATGGCGCTGCACTCGGCGAAGATCATCTTCGCGGTGTTCGTCAACCTGTTCATCGGTCTTTCGCTCACGACTGCGGTCGGCCTGATGATGGTTGGATCGCTCAACCTGTTGTCGATCGCCTTTGCCGTGCTGTTCGTCGGCCTCGGCGTCGATTTCGGCATTCAGTTCAGCGTCCGCTACCGTTCCGAGCGTTTCAAGAACAATGGAAATCTTGCGGAGGCGCTTGAGAGCGCGGCCAGCCGTTCGGCGGTGCCGCTGTCGCTGGCCGCCATGGCGACCGCCGCCGGCTTCCTGTGCTTCCTGCCGACCGACTACAAGGGTATTTCCGAGCTCGGCAAGATTGCCGGCGCCGGCATGCTGATCGCCTTCATCTCGAGCATCACGGTGCTGCCGGCGATGCTGAAGCTGCTGCATCCGCCCGGCGAAAGCGAGCCGGTCGGCTACGCATTTCTCGCGCCGGTCGACGAATTCCTGGAGCGGCACCGCGTCATCATCGTCGGCGGCACGCTGGCCCTCGTTATTGCCGGCCTGCCGCTGCTCTATTTCATGAAGTTCGACTTCAACCCGATCAACCTGCGCAACCCGCACGCCGAATCGATCGCGACCTTCCTCGACCTGCGCAAGGATCCCAACACCGGCGCCAACGCCATCAACGTGCTGGCCACATCCGAAGCCGAGGCGAAGAAGATCGAGGAGCGGCTTTCGAAACTGCCGGAAGTGCTGCGCGTGATGTCGATCGACAGCTTCGTGCCGGACGATCAGCCGGCGAAGCTGCAGCTGATCGCGAAGGCGGCGAGGGTGGTGGGGCCTGCGCTCAATCCCGATTCGGTCGATGCCGCGCCGACGGACGAGGAGAATGTCGAAGCGCTAAAGAGCTCGGTCGAGGCCTTGCGCAGGACCGCCGGCGAGGGCAAGGGGCCCGGCGCGGTGGCCTCGCGGCGCCTGGCAGATGCGCTGTCCAAGCTCGCCGCCAGCAACCAGGCGACGCGCGACAAGGCGCAGGCCGTCTTCATCACCCCGCTCAAGATCGTGTTCGACCAGCTCCGCAACACGATTCAGGCCGGACCCGTGACGCTGAAGACGCTGCCGCCGGAACTGCTCAACAGCTGGAAGTCGAAGGACGGCCTGATCCGGGTCGAGGCGCTGCCGAAGGGCGACCCCAACGACAACGACAATCTGCGCCGATTCGCCGACGCGGTGCTGGCCGCCGAGCCGAACGCGATCGGCGGGCCGGTGTCGATCCTGAAATCCGGCGACACCATCGTGAAGGCGTTCATTCACGCCGGCATCTGGGCGCTGCTGGTGATCAGCCTCTTGCTGTGGCTGACGCTGCGGCGGATCAGCGACGTCTTGATGACGATGGTGCCGCTATTGGTGGCCGGCGCGGTGACGCTGGAGGTTTGCGTCTTGATCGGATTACCGCTCAACTTCGCCAACATCGTCGCATTGCCGCTGCTGCTCGGCGTCGGCGTCGCCTTCAAGATCTACTATGTCGTGGCCTGGCGCGAGGGCCGAACCAACCTGCTGCAGTCGAGCCTGACGCGCGCGATCTTCTTCTCCGCGCTGACCACCGCAACCGCATTCGGAAGCCTATGGCTATCCAGTCATCCCGGCACCGCCAGCATGGGCAAGCTGCTGGCGATGTCGTTCGTCATCACGTTGATGGCGGTGCTGTTGTTCCAGCCCGCGCTAATGGGCAAACCGCGCGATGTCGGGAAGTAGGCAGATATCGCCGATATCGGCGGGCGGCGCGGCGACTGCCTGCTTTTGACCCGGCGCAGCCTTCGGCGAAGGCGCAGGGTTGGCCGGTGAGGGAGCTGCACCCGTGGTCTTCGCTGCAGGGGCCGGTGCAGCCCCCGATGCAGTGCCCGGCCCTGTGCTCTTAGGCGCCGCGCCGGGTGCTCCCTTCGGCGCGCCCTTGGCCATGCTGTTGGTCGGACTTGAAGGAATCGGCGGCCCGACCCGGGTCCAGGTTTCGCCGCCGCAGAGGAAGCCGAGCACGCAGCCCTGAATCTCGAGCTGGTCGGTGCCGACCGGCTTGATCGTCGAGGAGTAGAGCTGCCCGTCCTTGGCGTTGTAGACTTGGCCTTCCCAGGCGTCGGTGCCGGCCTTCTTCTTCATGTCGATCAGGATCGGCATGCCAAGCGTCGGCCGGCTCTGCTTGGCGACGTCAGGATTGTTCTTGTCCTTGCCACCAGGCTGTTTTTCCCAGGCGACGACACCCCACATGCTGCCGCTGCATTGGGCAACGCGGATATTGGCTACACCATCAGCTACCTTCCAGTCGCCGGTAGGGTCGGCGGCAAGCGCCGCATTAAGACCTGTGGCTAAAAAGATTCCCGAATAAACTATTGTACGCGCGAGTGTTCTTGGGCAGTGCAACATGGGTGTAACCTATGTTTAAGTAGCTGATCCAAAGCAGCGGTCAAAACGCCGCATTGAGTGTTTTCAGTTGACGAGACGGCCATCAACCGACGTATGTAGCCAATGCCAGATTCATATCTAGACGTTTCCGAGCTGTTTGTAGAGCGGCAGGCGCAGCGCAGTTCCCTGCATGCGCGTCATCTCAATGAGCAGCTCGTCCGGGTGCTGAAGACCATCGGCTACGATGTGGGCTTTCAGAAGGGTCAAGGTCAATACCTGTTCGATCGTGACGGGGCCCGCTATCTCGATCTACTCAGCGGATTTGGCGTTTTTGCGATTGGCCGCAATCATCCGGCACTACGTCACGCGCTGAAGAGCGTGCTCGATGCGGATTTTCCCAATCTGGTCCAGCTCGACGTCTCCACGCTCGCCGGCGTGCTGGCGGAACGTTTGCTCGAACATGTTCCATATCTGGACAAGGTGTTCTTCTCCAATTCCGGCGCCGAGACAGTCGAGGCCGCGATCAAATTCGCGCGCGGCGCGACCGGCCGCCCTGGCATCGTCTCGTGCTCGCATTCCTTTCACGGCCTGACCTATGGCGCGCTGTCGCTGATGGACGATGCGAACTTCCGCAGCGGCTTCGAGCCAGTGCTGCCGGGATGCACGCAGGTTCCGTTCAACGATCTCGCGGCGCTTGAACAGGCTTTGTCGTCGCGTCAGGTCGCGGCGTTCATCGTCGAGCCGATCCAGGGCAAGGGCGTCAACATGCCCTCAGACGAATATCTGCCGGGCGCGGCCGCGCTGTGCAAGAAGTACGGCTCGATCTTCATCGCCGACGAGATCCAGACCGGTATCGGCCGCACCGGAAAATTCCTCGCGGTCGAGCACTGGAACGTCGAGCCCGACATGGTGCTGCTCGCCAAGGCGCTGTCGGGCGGCCATGTGCCGGTCGGCGCACTGCTGACGCGCAAATCGATCTTCGACAAGATCTTCAACCAGATGGATCGCGCGGTCGTGCACGGCTCGACCTTTGCGAAGAACGATCTGGCGATGGCCGCGGGCATTGCAACGCTCGAGGTGATCAAGCAGGAAAGGCTGGTCGAGCAGGCCGCCAAACGCGGCGCCGAGCTCCGGCTCGCGCTGACACGGATGGTGCCGGGCTATGAACTGCTCAAGGAAGTCCGCGGCAAGGGCCTGATGATCGGCATCGAGTTCGGTCCGCCGAAATCGCTCAAGCTGAAGGCCTCGTGGAATCTGCTGGAGACAGCGAATAAAGGGCTGTTCTGCCAACTCATCACGGTGCCGCTGTTCAAGGAACACAAGATCCTGACGCAAGTCTCCGGCCACGGCAGCCATACCATCAAGCTGCTGCCGCCGCTCGTGGTCACCGAAGAAGACTGCGCCTGGATCGGAAAGTCGTTCGACGACGTCATCGCCGCCAGCCACAAGGTGCCCGGCGCGATCTGGTCGCTCGGCAAGACGCTGGTCGACAACGCGGTGAGGAAGTCGGCGTAAGCGCGCGACAGTAGGCCGCAATGGCAAGTCCATTGCGTTGACACCGCCAACCTCCAAAATATCGAGCGGGTCGGGCTGCAACGATCGGAGGAAAGCATGGTCAACGTCACCGGCGGCTGTCATTGCGGCGCGGTCCGTTACGAGATCGCGGGCGAGCCCATCGTTCACGCGCTGTGTCATTGCACGGATTGCCGCCGCCACGCCGGTGCGCCGATGGTCGGCTGGACGATGTATCCGGCCGATGCGCTCAAGGTGACGAAAGGGACGCCAAAACTCTACAAGTCCTCCGAACACGGCCGGCGCCAGTTCTGCGCCGATTGCGGCACCGGCCTATTCTACGTCAACGAGAACATCCTGCCCGGCATCGTCGATATCCAAAGCGCGACGTACGACAATCCCAATGCCGTGCCGGCGACGATGCATATCCAGACCGCCGAGCGCCTGCGCTGGATGGAGCGCGCGCACGAGTTGCCAGCCTTCGAGCGCTTTCCGCCGCAGGGCTAGCATGCGGGATGCAAGGGTGGATTTAGCTAGCTAAGCCGCCCTGCAGCACCGCCGCGCGGCAGCGAAAGCGTTGCACCAATTTCTTCAGTTGTAGACGAATATTCCGTGCGTTGTCGGCAGAGCCCGTTCCTGCGCCCCTGGGCGTCCTCGCGCACGGCTTTTCACATCGCGGTGAAGCCCTCGCGCGGCTCTCTCGCATTTGCAGTGCGATCCCCAATTGGATGGGGTAACTTCAGCCAAGAGGATTTCCCCAATGAACAGGTCTATCCCGACCATCGCCGCCGCATTTTTGCTGACCGCGATCGCGACGCCCGTGTTCGCGCAAGCCGCGATCCAGGAGCCCGGCGTCTATTCCTTCTATCATCCCAACGCCGACGTGCTCGCCGGCCGGGGCGGCTATCGGTCGTTCGATCAGTCGAACGCCTATTACAATTCCAACGCCTACTACGGTGAGGTGGCACCGCTACGCGATCGGCAACCGATCGCACCGCGCCGCCATCGCAAGGCACGCTAGGGAGCGTGTTCCGTTACCTGTTTCGCGCGCGGGTGCATTTGCCCACCCGCGTCGCCCTTTATCCCGGCGCGCGCGTCGCGCTCTCGAATTTCTCGCCGAAATCCGCCAGCTCGTCCTTTGCGAGATCGCTGACCGCCCAGTAGTTGAGCCCGCGATCGCTCCAGTGGCGGATGTTGAAGCCCTGGATCGTGTCGATCTTTGCTGCGCGCCGTTCGGTGCTCGATGTCTGCGAGACGAACAGGTTGATGACGTGCTGGCGGCGGCGATAGACCACGGCGCCGATGGCGCGGGCATCGACGTAATCGAGCCGGCCGCCGATCAGCGTGAAGCCCTGCGCGGTGAGGTCGACTACCGGCGGCGAGACGTCGAGCTTGCCGTTGAACCACGGCTTTACGGTGTGCTGATCGGTGGAAACGACGTCGGTGAGGTGGCCCGCCTGCAGCGAACGCAGATGCGCCGATACGACCTCCGACTGGATGCGCTCGACATCGTCGTGACGCAGGACGACGGCAATCAGACCGCTTGCCGCCAGAGCCGATACCGCCGAGCCCATCGCAAAGCCGCGCAGCACGGCGCGGCGGTTCGTCGTCCGGTGCGGCTGCGGCAGCGCCGCCTCGATGCGCTGGCGCAAGGCGGCAGGGGCCGTGTAACCCGCGCCGGCTTCCGATATCGCCTTGCTCATCGCGCGATAGTCGCGCAGTGCCGCCGCGCAGCGCGGGCAATCGGCGATATGGTTTTCGACCTCGCGCGCGTGCCCGGCGTCGAGTTCGCCGTCAATTAATGCGTGAAGCAGAATGTCAGCCTCGTCGCAGGTCATTTATGTTGCTCCTCTTCCGCCAGCCAGGCTGAGCGCAGCATGGCGCGAGCGCGCGCGAGGCGTGACATCACGGTGCCGACCGGCACTTCGGCGACTTCGGCAATCTCGCGGTACGACAGGTTCTGGATTTCCCGCAGCACAAAAGTCTCGCGGAACGGTTCGGCCAGCGACGCCACCAGGCGGCGGAGCGTATCGGAGTCCCAGCGGCGCTGCAGCTGCGCCTCCGGCGTTTGTTCGGTCTCATGCCACAGCGGCGCCTGTTCGGCGCTTTCGGGGACGTCCTCGATCGCGCTGGTCGGCGCCGCGGCGCGCCTGGCATATTCGGCGCGGCAGACGTTGCGCAGGATGGCAAACAGCCACGGCTTCATCGCCGGGCCGCGATAGCCGTCGAAATGCCTGAAGGCGCGCAGGTAGCATTCCTGCACCGCATCCTCGGCATCGTCCGCGCTGCGAAGCAGATAGCGCGCCAGGGTATAGACATCGTTCAGATAGGGCAGCGCGGCCTCGCGAAACCGCTGCGCCTTTTCGGGATTCCCGTCGGATGCGTTGATCGGCATCTTCTTTTGCCCGGCTGCTGCAGAACAGGATTCCGCCCGGCCGGGCTGTCGCCACCGGCCAGGCAGGGATGTGATGCCTTGGTTTGACGCGCTACTCAACCTTGACCAACCCGGTCATATGCGGATGCAGCGAACAAAAATATTTGTATTCGCCCGGTGCCGTGAACGTGAACGAGAAGGTGCCGTCGGTATCCATCGTCTTCGACCTGAACTTTCCGGCGCACACCACGGTGTGGGGAATGTCGTCGCGGTTGGTCCAGGTCACGGTCTGGCCCGCCTTCACCGTGAGCTGAGCCGGCTCAAACACGAAATTGTCGATGTGCACGGCCAAAGGATCAGTCGAGTCTTCGGCGCGCGCCGTGCCGACAGGGAGGAGTATGGCCGCGACCACGGCGATGCCGAAGTCGCGACGATTGATCAAATGCATGGCCATGGCCAAAATCCTCTTCAGCCCTGCAGCGGCGTGTCGATGATCGCCAGCCGCTGGTCGCCCTGCTTGAAGTTGATGCTTGCGACGCCGAGCAGCGATCGAAGCTTGCTGTCTTCGACCTTCATCGGGCCGGGCGAGGGAGCTGATCCGGGCGCCGGCTGCGGGAAGGCGGTCGAACGCGCGGTGTGGAAGGTGACGTTGCCCTCGACCTTCTGCATCACCTGGTGGATATGGCCGTTGAGCACGGTGACGGAGCCAAAACCCTTGACGTATTCCAGCGCCCGCGCGCCGTCCTCGGTGCCCCAGCCCCATTGCGGATACACCGTCCACAGCGGGATATGCGCGAACAGCACGATCGGCGTCGACTTCGAGCGGCCCTTGAGGTCGTTCTCCAGCCATTCAAGCTGCTCGTTGCCGAGATTGCCGAGCCCGCCGCCCTTGAGGTCGACGACATTGACGAGGCCGACGAAGTGCACGCCGCCGGCGTCGACCGCGTAATAGCCGGGGCCCTTGGTGCCACGGCCATAGCGCTCCTTGTAGAGCTTGACCTCCTCGTCGATGATGTCGTGCTCACCCGGCACATAGTGCACGTCGAGTTTGGCCTGCGAGATGATGCGGTCGGCGTCGTCGAATTCGGTGGCCTTCGACAGATGCGTGATGTCGCCGGTGTGGATCATGAACGACGGCTTCTTCGGCATCGCCCTGACCTTGTTGATGGCTTCCTCCAGCGTGCCGATCGCATTCGGATTGGCCGGCTTGTCGAAGCCGACATGGCTGTCGCTGATCTGCAGGAAGGTCATGCCGGTGGGCTCCGCAGCCTCGGCTGAATCCACGATGCCAAGCGAGCGCGGCACGCCGCCCGCAACGGTCCAGAGCACGCCGGTGCCTGCCCAGGTCATGCATTCCAGCACGCGACGCCGGCTGACACCGTCATCGTGGTGATCGTGATCGCTCATGGCAAATCTCCCTGAGCCCGTGATTGGGCCTGCAGGGACGTGATCGGGCCGGGGCGGGGTTTATTCCCGGAAGGCCCGCGTCAGCGGTCTCGGGCGATGACGTTATCGTGAGCGAACAGGATCATGCTGCGGTTGCAATCGACCTGCCTTGCTTCCGTCCGCATAGTGCCGGATGTTTGTCTTATGTTTTGCCGTGAGCCATGCGAGCCGTACAGGAGTGCACGATGACCGAGATCTGGCAACTCTCCGCGACCGAACTTGCGCAGCGTATCGCAGACCGTCAGCTCAGTTCAGCGGAGGTGGTGGATGCGCATCTGGCGCGCATCGATGCCGTCAATCCGGCACTCAACGCGGTGGTGCGGGTGCTGGCGCATGAGGCCCGCGCCGCAGCGGCCACAGCCGACCGGAAGCTGGCCGCCGGCGAACGCATGGGCCCGCTGCACGGCGTGCCATTTACGGTGAAGGAGAACATCGACATGGCCGGTCTCCCCACGACGTGGGGCGTGCCGGCGCTGGCGCAAGCCGTGGCGCCGGCTGATGCACCTGTTGTCGAAAGAATGCGCGCCGCCGGCGGGATACCGATCGCCCGCACCAACCTGCCTGACATGGCGCTGCGCATTCATACCACGAGCTCGTTGCATGGGCTGACACGAAATCCCTGGCATCCTGAGCGCACCGCCGGGGGCTCGAGCGGCGGCGAGGCTTCTGCGCTCGCCAGCGGCATGACGCCGATCGGCCTCGGCAACGATATCGGCGGCTCGCTACGCAATCCGGCCAATGCCTGCGGCATCGCCTCGATCCGCCCCTCGGCCGGCCGGGTGCCCGATGCAGGTTACGTTCCGGTCGAAGACCATTTGCTGGCCGTGCAATTGATGAATGTGCAGGGCCCGATGGCCCGCCGCGTGGCCGATGTGCGCCTAGGTCTGCGTGTGCTGATGGGCGCGCATCCCCGCGATCCCTGGTCGATCGATGCGCCCTTCGATGGCCCGCCACTGGGCCGGCCGATCCGCGTCGCCGTTGTGGCCGAGCCGCCCGGTGGCGGCACCGACCCGCAGGTCGCGGCGACGGTGCGCCGTGCGGCGCAGGCGCTGGCCGAGGCCGGCTATGTCGTGGAAGAGGTTTGCCCGCCGCGATACGAAGACGCCATAAGCTGCTGGGCGCGGCTGATCATGGGCGACTTCAATTCGGTGCTGGGGCTGTTGCAACCGATGATGGGCGCCGATGCGGTCGCCTTCCTCGACACCGCCAGGCAAGGCGCGCCGCCGCTGGCCGACGCCATGGCGTGGTCGCATTTGATGGTCGAGCGCGATGGCGTAGCGCGCGCGTGGTCGACCTTCATGGCCGACAGGCCGCTGCTGCTGTCGCCGACCTGGACACAGTTGCCGTTCACAAACGGCTTCGATTCGGCGACGCCGGAGGGCACCGCGGCAACCATGGAATTGATGCGCCCGGTGGTCCCCGCCAACGTGCTGGGCTTGCCTTCGGCCTGCGTGCCGGCCGGCCGCGACGAGGCGACGGGCCTGCCGATCGGCGTGCTGGTCACCGGCCGCCGGTTTCGGGAGGACCTTTGTCTGGAGGCAGCCGAGGCGATCGAGGCGCGTCTCGGTTTGGCAACGCCGATCGACCCGGTGCGCTGAACGGCGCCGGGCGTGTGGCGTGAAGCCTAGCGAACAGCCGTTGATGCCGGCCACGGCGGTGCTTCCCATACTGTGACCTGTTTGGCAGAGTTGCAAACAGACCTTAATGCGAGGCCAGAACCTGGCGGCGGAGCAGGGCGCGTGCCACCCATAACTTATTGCGACGACGAGATGATGGCCTACCGGTCGGGCCGAAAGATATTTCGGCCCGGCGATCGTGTCGTTTTTGATGAAGGATACCGCCTCGCGCACCTTCCTCTCGTCAACCCCGGTCACCCGGCCGTCATTAGCGAAGTGGACGAGCGCGACTATCGAAACGGCCGCTACGAGACGGCGCGCCATGCGCTGGTGATGCCGATCGCGGCGGAGGTCTTCGCTGAATCCGCGCCGCTCGGGGCGCTCGAGCATGTGATGAAATCAGCGCGCTTCGCGCCGAAGATCGCGTGGGAGATCGGCGAGCGCCGTCGGGCGAGGGTGCACGCCACGCTTGCCAGCGGCATGCCGGAGGCCGATCTCGGTCGTTATGTCGTCGCGGCGCAGGAATTGCTGCAGCGGACCGGCCCAATTCCGGTTTGCCTGAAAGGCCCGTTTCTGGGCACGCGGAATACTGGCCGCATCTATTTTCCTGTTTACCCGCAACAGATCGACGGTGAAGATCCGTTTGCGTTGCTGCAGAGAAGGCTCGGCGTGTCCGCCACGGGAATCTACCTCGTGGGCTACTATCATATACGCACCGAGCTCGACGCGGTGGAGACGAAAGAACTTGTCGAACTGGTCGATCAGTGGCGCGATCGGGTTGTGGTCGAGACGACCATTTCCTCTCTTGAACTGTACGCCACCAATGACGACCTCGCCCTGTCGGCACGCATCCACGCGAGAATTTCAGCGCGGGAGCCACAGGCCTAGCGCCGGTCCTCCAAAATCATCGCAGCGCCTTTTTCGGCGATCATCGCCGTCGGCGTGTTGGTATTGCCCGAGGTAATCATCGGCATCACCGATGCGTCGACCACGCGCAGGCCGCCGACGCCGTAAAAGCGCAGCCGCTCGTCGACCACGGCCATCGGATCGTTGGCGGTGCCCATCTTCGCGGTGCCGACCGGATGGAAAATCGTGGTGCCGATATCGCCAGCAGCCTTCGCGAGTGAGGCGTCGTCGTCGCCGACGCTGGGGCCGGGGAGATATTCGACCGGCCGATAGCGCTCCAGCCGCTTCTGCTTCATCAGCCGCCGCGTGGTCCTGATCGCATCGGCCGCGACCTGGCGGTCGTCGTCGGTCGAAAGGTAGTTCGGCGCGATCGACGGCGCCTCGTCTGGTCTCGCGGAGCGGACGCGCACGGTGCCGCGCGAGGTCGGCTGCAGGTTGCAGGCGCTGACGGTGATGGCGGGAAAGCGGTGCAGGGGATCGCCGAACTTGTCGAGCGACAACGGCTGCACGTGAAACTGGATATTGGCGCGGGCGCGCGTCGCATCGGAGCGGGTGAAGATGCCGAGCTGCGACGGCGCCATGGTCAGCGGGCCGCGGCGGCGGAAGGCGTAGTCGAGCCCCATCAGGCCGCGCCGGGCCAGCGACCAGTAGGTTTCGTTCAGCGTGCGCACGCCCTCGACCTTGTAGATCGCGCGCTGCTGCAAATGGTCCTGCAGATTGCGCCCGACGCCGGGCTTGTCGAGCACCACATCGATACCGACCGGCGACAGCCAGTCGGCAGGCCCGATTCCGGAGCGGTGCAGCACCTGCGGTGAGCCGATCGATCCCGCACACAAAACGACTTCGCCCTTGGTGCGGGCCTCGACCACCTCATTTCCTTGCAGGAAACGCACGCCAACCGCGCGGCCGTTCTCGACGATGAGCTGGTCGACCAGCACGTTCTTTTCGAGCCGCAGATTGCTGCGGTTCAGCACCGGCTTGAGAAAGCCGCGCGCCGACGACCAGCGCCGGCCGCGCTTCTGGTTGACGTGGAAATAGCTCACGCCCTCATTGTCGCCGGTGTTGAAATCGGGAATGCGCCTGATGCCCATTTCCTCGGCGGCATCGCCGACCGCATCTAGCACCTCCCAGGACAGCCGCGGCGCCTCGATGCGCCAGCCGCCACCGACGCCATGATGCTCGCTTGGCCCGAGGAAATGATCCTCCAGCCGCTTGAACAGCGGCTTGACGTCATCATAGCCCCAGCCGGTCAGGCCGAGCTGGCGCCAGTGATCGTAATCGGCGGATTGGCCGCGCATCGAGATCATCGCATTGATCGCCGAGCAGCCGCCGATCACCTTGCCGCGGGGGTAGGCCAGCGAGCGGCCGTTGAGGCCTGGCTCGGCCTCGGTCCGAAACATCCAGTCCGAACGTGGATTGCCGATCGCGAAGAGATAGCCGACCGGAATATGAAACCAGATCCAGTTGTCATTGCCGCCGGCTTCCAGCAGCAGCACGCGGTTTTTCGGATCAGCCGACAGGCGGTTGGCCATGATGCAGCCGGCGGTGCCGGCGCCCACCACGATATAATCGAAATCGCCTTCGAGCCGCTTCGGCATCTCTCAGTTTCCACCCGTCATGCCCGGACTTGTTCCGGGCATCCACGTCTTTCTTGCGCGTCCTTCTTCGGCGTCTATTAGTCAGACGGGGATGGCCGGGACAAGCCCGCCATGACGAGATGGGGCCTCGGCGCTCAGGGCCGTTGGTTGGACCGCTCCTTGCATGCTACAGGGGCCTAAGCGTTCAATCCCGGAAGGCCAGACATTTCCATGCCAATCGTCAACCGCGTCGCCGAGTTGCAACCCGATATCCAGGCCTGGCGCCGGGATTTTCATGAACATCCGGAACTGCTCTACGACGTGCACCGCACCGCGGGATTGGTGGCGGAACGGTTGCGGGAATTCGGCTGCGACGAGGTGATTACCGGCATCGGCCGCACCGGCGTCGTCGGCGTCATCAAGGGCAGCCGTCCCGTCGGCAAGGGGGACGTGAAGGTCATCGGGCTGCGCGCGGATATGGACGCCCTGCCGATCGAGGAGGCGACCGATCTGCCTTACGCCTCCAAAACGAAGGGGCTGATGCACGCCTGTGGCCATGACGGCCACACTGCGATGCTGCTGGGTGCCGCGCGCTATCTCGCCGAAACCCGGAACTTCGCCGGCGATGCGGTCGTGATCTTTCAGCCGGCCGAAGAGGGCGGCGCGGGCGCGGTGGCGATGATCAAGGACGGGCTGATGGACCGTTTTGGCATCGAGCAGGTCTATGGCATGCATAACGGCCCGGGCATTCCGGTCGGCTCGTTCGCGCTTCGGCCGGGCCCGATCATGGCCGGAGGTGATGCCGTCTTCATCAGGATCGAAGGACTTGGCGGGCACGCCGCGCAGCCGCACAAAAGTATCGATTCCGTGCTCGTCGGCGCGCAGCTGATCACGGCGCTGCAGTCGATCGTATCGCGCAACGTCGATCCGCTGGAATCCGCTGTCATTTCGATGTGCGAATTTCACGCCGGCCACGCCCGCAATGTGATCCCGCAAACCGCTGAGTTGAAGGGCACCGTCCGTACCCTGAACGGCGATGTCCGCAAAATGGTGGAAAGGCGGGTTCGCGAGGTCGTTGCCGGCGTGGCGCAGATCACGGGGGCGAGGATCGACTTGGACTATGCCCACGGCTATCCGGTAACGGTCAATCATCTCGAGCAGACGGATGTTGCGACGCAGGCGGCCCGCGACATTGCCGGCGACGCCAACGTGCAAGTGATGCCGCCGCTGATGGCTGGCGAGGATTTCGCCTACATGCTGGAGCAGCGGCCGGGTGCGCTGATCTTCTGCGGCAATGGCGACAGCGCCGGCCTGCATCATCCCGCCTACAATTTTAACGACGAGGCGATCGTGTTCGGCACCTCGTATTGGATCAAGCTGGTCGAAAGCACGCTGGCCGCGTGACCTGCCAAGCCGGCTTTCCACCCTTTCCTTGTCGGCCAGCCTTCGTCGGCCGGATGGGGGCTCTGCGGCAGTGTGTTGGGTGGACCGCTGCTTGCATGGTAAGGAGGAGCTAGCGTTCCAAACACTGAGGTTCGAGAAATTCCATGCCCATCGTCAACCGCGTCGCCGATCTGCAACCCGATATTCAGGCCTGGCGCCGCGATATCCATGAAAACCCCGAATTGCTCTACGACGTCCACCGCACTGCAGCATTCGTGGCCGATCGACTGCGCGAATTCGGCTGCGACGAGGTCGCCACCGGCCTCGGCCAGACCGGGGTCGTCGGCGTCATCAAGGGCAAGCAGCCCGGTAGGGGCGAGATCGGGGTGATCGGGCTGCGCGCCGACATGGATGCGCTGCCGATCCATGAGGAAACCAACCTGCCGCACGCCTCGAAGACCCCGGGCAAGATGCACGCCTGCGGCCATGACGGGCACACGGCGATGCTTTTGGGTGCAGCGCGATATCTCGCCGAGACCAGGAATTTTGCCGGCGATGCGGTCGTGATCTTCCAGCCCGCCGAGGAGGGCGGGGCCGGTGCCGACGCCATGATCAAGGACGGGCTGATGGACCGGTTCGGCATCGAGCAGGTCTACGGCATGCACAACGGCCCCGGGATCCCGGTTGGCTCCTTCGCCATCCGCTCCGGCCCGGTGATGGCCGCGACCGATTCGATCGACATCAAGATCGAGGGCCTCGGAGGCCATGCCGCGCGCCCGAACAAATGCATCGATTCCGTCCTGGTCGGCTCGCAGCTCATCACCGCGCTGCAGGGCATCGTGTCGCGGACCATTGATCCCCTGGACTCGGCCGTGATCTCGATCTGCGAGTTCCACGCCGGCAATGCCCGCAATGTCATCCCGCAGACCGCAGAGCTGCGCGGGACGGTCCGCACGCTGACGCCGGAAGTGCGCGAAACCGTCGAGCGGCGTGTCCGCGAAATCTGCGAGGGCGTCGCCAAGATGACCGGCGCCAGGATCGATCTGGTTTATGAGCGCGGCTACCCCGTCACCAAGAACCATGCCGAGCAGACCGAGTTCGCGACCCGGGTCGCCAAGGAGGTCGCCGGAGCCCAGAACGTCCACGAGATGCCGCCGCTGATGGGCGCGGAGGATTTCTCCTACATGCTGGAGGCGCGGCCGGGCGCCTTCATCTTCTGCGGCAACGGCGACAGCGCCGGCCTGCATCACCCGGCCTATGATTTCAACGACGAGGCGATCGTGTACGGCACGTCGTACTGGATCAAGCTGGTCGAGAACAAGCTGGCGGCGGCGTAAGGTTCTTCAACTTCGATCGCACGTGAAGTGCGATGGCACGTGAAAGAAGGTCCGTATGTTCAGTACGGGCCTTCTTTATTTTCGTTGAGCCGGAACGAGAGGATGCGTCGCCCCGCATTCGGCCGGAGACGGGCTGCGAGAAATTTCTCGCCCTCGCTGTCGGCGGGCAGCCCCTTCATCCGTCCTTGAAGCGAAAGCGGCTGCAGGCGAGGCCTGCTATATGAAGGGAGCGTCGATGAAGGTCACACAGCATCTCTGGTTCGAAGAGGACATGGAAGCCGCAATCGGCTTTTACACCTCGCTGATCCGTGGGTCCGCGATCCAGTGGGTTTCGTCCCTGCCGGCGGACAGCCCGAGCGGCCCTGCCGGCAGCGTCAAGATCGCCGCCTTCAGCCTCGGCGATCAGCGCTACATGGCGATCGAGGCCGGCCCGCTCGATCCATTCAACCATAGCTTCTCGATCATGGTCGAATGCGACACGCAGGCCGAGATCGATCATTTGTGGGATGCCTTGCGGGAGGGCGGCAAGATCGAACAATGCGGCTGGTTGCAGGACCGCTGGGGCCTCTCTTGGCAAATCGCGCCCAGACGGCTCGGCGAATTGATGAACGATCCCGATCCCGCCAAGGCCAAACGTGTTTCCGAGGCCATGCTGAAGATGGTCAAATTTGATATCGCCGAGCTGGAGGCCGTGGCACGAGGCTAGCGCTCGATGGGCTCTTCTCCAGAAATTATCCGTGTCCCGGACGCGGTGCAGCGTGCAACGGTGCACCGCAGAGCCGGGGCCCACTCTGCAGCGATGATCCCGGATCAGCAGCGCACCACGCCGCAAGTGCGACGCGCTGTATCCGCGGAACGTAACTTCAGCGGCTAAGGAGAATGAGGGGTCGCGCGCTGCACGGCGCCGGGGCTGGAGGAGGACCGCGCAGCGCGTCGACCATATGGGAGCGTCATAGCGTGACCAGACGTCCCACATTCCCTTGAGAATGCGATTGTGTCCACTATCAATTAATAGTTGCAGACGGGATTGTCAATTTTTCCCGTTATATTTCACCAGAAATTGCGGGTCGGGATCGACGGAATTCAGGCCGCATGTGCCGATTTTCGCAGCACCTCGGCGGCGATTTTGAGGTCCTGGACGAAGCGCCGGTATTCGCGCGCCTTGGCCTCCGCATCGGGCAACCGGAGCAGGTAGGACGGATGCACCGTCACCAACGCCCGGGTTCCATCATCCAAATCGATCGGACGGCCGCGATTCCTGTTGATCGGCGTAATCTTGCCGAACACGCTTTGCGCGGCGGTAGCGCCCATCGCCACCACCAGCTCAGGCCGGATCGCCGCCAGTTCGCGTTCGTACCACTGCCGGCATGCTTTGATTTCGGGCGTATTCGGCTTCTGGTGCAGACGGACCTTGCCGCGCGGTACGAATTTGAAGTGCTTCACCGCATTGGTGACGTAGACCTTGCGGCGGTCGATCCCGGCCTCTTCCAGCGCGCGGTCGAGCATCTGCCCGGCGGGGCCGACGAACGGCTTGCCGGCGAGATCTTCCTTGTCGCCGGGCTGCTCGCCGACCAGCATGATCCGCGCCGTCTGCTTTCCTTCGCCGAAAACGGTCTGGGTCGCGTCCTTGTAGAGATGGCAGGCGCGGCAATCGGCGGCTTCCTCGCGCAGGGCCTCGATGTCGTCGGCGCGCTTGCGTGCCATGTCATCTGCCTCATTGCCCGTCTGGGGCGGCTCCGGCCGCTTCTGCGGCTTGTGCGGTTCGCTCGCCGACTTCGCGATCATCGCGCTGGCGGAGCGTTCCGCACCTTCGATCAGAGGTTTAATCAATGAGGCCTCCGGCAGGTTCCGCCAATATTTGCGCGGCATCTCCTTTTGCATGGCGTGCACTTTGAGCCGGGCGGGATTGAAGATGCTGGCATAATAGCTCCGCCAGGTTTCCTCCAGCCGGTCGGCGGTTGGCGCTTCGCTTTTAGCGACGCCCTGCGTGAACGAGACGGCATGGCCGTCCCAATGCGCGCAGATATCGGGGGTGAGGATCGACCAGGGCATGTCGGCGAAGCGCCGCGCGAAGAACGGCGCGGCCAGCTCGACGATGTGATGCTCCGGCTCGAACCAGGCAACGAAGTGCGATTTCTGCTCGCGCCCGACTTCGCGGAAGCGGACGAAAGCGTGCATCTTGTGTTCGTCGCGGCGCACCGCCTTCGCCATGGCCGATATCTCGGCGACATCGGGATCGGTCGCGATCTCGAGCAGGTCGTGATTGCGGCGCAGCCGCCACAAGAGGCGGTAGAGCAGGGCAAACCGCTCGGGGTTGCGGTGCAGGATCGCGATCTCGGCCAGTTCGACGAACCTGGCCGGCACGTTGAAGGTGCCTTGCGGCGGTTCGAGCGGTGGATCGGTCGGCTCGAACAGTTCGGGAGCATCATCGGCGACGCGCCATGTCACGTCGGATGGTTTGACGTCGTTCAGCACCAGCGCCCGCGCCGCTTTGCGCCAGCCGTCGAAATCGGTTTCACTGTCGAGGGTGATGTCGTGCATGGTGTTTCCTCCTCGTCATTGCGAGCGAAGCGAAGCAATCCATTTCTCCACTTGTTGAGGCATGGATTGCTTCGTCGCTTCGCTCCCTTGCGTAAACGCTTCGCGTTTGTCGCAGGCAGTGACGCCTGTGGCTAAAACCCAAATCCCAATTGCGTTGCCTTCGGCTTGAACCGTTCCACCAGCCCCGCGCCATCGAGCACACGCGGCGACGGTCTGAAATCGCCGAGCACGATGAACGGCAGCGCCTTCTTTTGCGGAATGTGCAGCCGTGCCAGATCGGCGAGGCGGATCGAGGTCAGGCGGCGCGTGGCGATGATGCGGTCGACCGCCCTGGTGCCAAACCCCGGCACGCGCAATAGTTCCTCGCGGCTGGCAGTTGCGACATCGAGCGGGAAGCGGTCGCGGTGGCGCAATGCCCAGGCCAGTTTTGGGTCTATGTCGAGCGGCAGCATGCCCTTGGCCTCGTCGACGATCTCGCCGGCATCGAAACCATAAAAGCGCATCAGCCAGTCGGCCTGATAGAGCCGGTGCTCGCGAAGCAGCGGCGGCGCAGCGAGCGGCAGCGCGCGGCTGGCGTCCGGGATCGGGCTGAAGGCCGAATAATAGACGCGCTTGAGGCGGTAGGAGCCGTAGAGATTGGCGCTGGTGTCGAGGATGGTTTTGTCATTGGCCGCATCGGCGCCGATGATCATCTGCGTGCTCTGGCCAGCCGGCGCAAAGCGCGGCGGCTTTGCCCTGGTTGCGGCCTGGCTGTTCTCCCTGGCTTCATCCAGCTTCAGGCGCAGCCGGCCCATAGTGCGGCGGATCGCGCGTACGTCCTTTTCCGGCGCGAATTTGGCGAGGCTGTTTTCCAGGGGCATTTCGATGTTGATGGAGAGACGGTCGGCATATTTGCCGGCTTCGGCGATCAGCGCATCGTCGGCTTCAGGGATCGTCTTGAGATGAATGTAGCCGCGGAAGTGATGCGCCTCGCGCAGTTTGCGCGCGACGCTCACCACTTGCTCCATGGTGTAGTCGGGGCTGCGGATGATGCCGGAGGAGAGAAACAATCCCTCGATGTAGTTGCGGCGATAGAAGTCGATCGTCAGCTTCACCACTTCGTCGACGGTGAAGCGGGCGCGCGGCACGTTGGAAGAGGTGCGGTTGACGCAATATAGGCAGTCGTAATTGCAGGCGTTGGTGAGCAGCACCTTGAGCAGCGAGATGCAGCGACCATCGGGGGCGTAGGAATGGCAGATGCCCATTCCTGGCGCGGTCGAGCCGAGGCCCTTGCCGTCGCTGGAATCCCGCTTTTCCGTGCCGGAGGAGGCACAGGAAGCATCGTATTTCGCAGCATCGGCCAGGATTTCCAGCTTACGTTGCACGTCCATCGGTGAATCCCTTTGATTCCATTCATGAATCAATCGAGTGTCGATCTCGATTGACTCTGCTTGGGCTGTTAGCTTTATATTAGAACATATCATGAACGATTGGGCCAGCCGCGCGTTCATTTCGGGAAGAAGCGGCAAGGCCAGATTCAGAAGGAGCGGCGCATGAGCGGCGCACGCACGAGCACGCTTGCGACTTTGCGCGGGAGCATCGCGCGCCTGGAGCAGGGCGCGGCGCATGATCTCAACAAGGTTTCGCTCGGCCATACGGCGGCAGATGAGGTGCTGCAGGGCGGGCTGGCGCTCGCGGCCGTGCACGAGGTGTTCGCCGAGGGACACCAGGGCGCGACGGCAAGCGGCTTCATCGCCGGCCTTGCGGGAAGGGTGTCGCCGCGCCGACCGCTGATCTGGGTGCGGCAGGATTTTTCGGAAATTGAAACGGGCGCGCTGTCGATGAGCGGGCTCTGCGAACTTGGCCTCGATCCGCGGCTGCTCGTGACCGTGCGGGCCCAGGATACCGACGCCGCGCTGCGAACCGCGGCCGATGCGCTGGCCTGCGATGCGCTCGGCGCCGTCGTGCTGGAGGTATGGGGAGAGGCGCGTCAGCTCGACCTCGTCGCCAGCCGTAAACTGACTTTGGCCGCGCAGGCCTCCGGCGTCACCGCCTTGCTGCTGCGAATGGCGGCGGAGCCACGGCCGTCGACCGCGGAAACCAGATGGATCGTGCGCGCGGCGCATTCGCCGCCTGGATCACCGTGGAGCGCGTGGGGGACGCCCGTCTTCGACGCGCAACTCGTTCGTAACCGTCATGGCCCGGTCGGCCGGTGGATCATGGAATGGAAATGCGATGAGTGCCTCTTCAGTGAACCGGCGGCGTATTCTCAGCCTGTGGCTGCCACGCCTGCCCGTCGACCGCATCCAGCGGCGGCTCAAGGTGCTTTCCGACGCAGCGCGTGAGCCAAGCTCTCGCGACACGAACGCTGCGCTCCCTATCCCGCTTGCGGGGGAGGGTTGGGGTGGGGGTGCCGCCACGAGTCAGACATTCGAGATAACGCAAACCTATCCCACCGTCGTCGTCGCCAAGCAGCACAACGCGATCCTGATCCATTCCCTTGACGATCTGGCCGTCCGCGCCGGCCTTTCGATCGGCCTGCCGCTCGCCAATGCCCGCGCAATCTGCCCCGAACTGACGGTGTTCGACGCCGATGAGATCGCCGACCGCAAGACGCTCGAAGACATCGCCGACTGGTGCGACCGCTTCACTCCGCTGGTGGCGCTCGATTCCCCGCACGGGCTCTATCTCGACATCACCGGCTGCGCCCATCTGTTCGGCGGCGAAAGGGCACTTTTGCAGATCGTCACCGGCGCGCTGAGCCGCCGCGGTTTTACGGTTAGCGCGGCGATCGCCGCTACCGCGATCTGCGCCCGCACCCTGACGCGGCACGCCTCCGGAAAGATCGTCGCCGATGGCGAGGAGACGGAAGCTGTCGCGCCACTGCCGGTCTCCGCGCTCGGCGCCGAGGATGCCATCACCGCCGGCCTGCGCCGTGCAGGATTGAAGACCATCGGCGATGTCGCCTTGCGTGCGCCCCATGAAATCACCGCGCGGTTCGGCGCGGCTTTCACGGCGCTGCTGCAGAAGGCGCTCGGGCAGGGCGATGGGCCGATCAGCCCGCGAAAGCCGCTGCCGGACTACATCGTCGAGAAACGTTTTCCCGATCCTGTCGCCACCGACACCGTGATTGCGATGAACCTCTCGGCGCTGGCTGCCATGCTGGTGACGGCGATGGACAGGCAGGGCAAGGGCGCGAGACGCTTGGAGGCGAGCTTTTTCCGCACCGACGGTGCGGTACGCACGATCTCAGTCGAAACCGGACGTCCGGTAACGAAGCCTGACATGATCGACCGCCTGTTCCGCGAGCGCCTCGACGCGCTGAGCGATCCCCTCGATCCCGGCTTCGGCTTCGATCTGATCCGCCTCTCCGCTAGCCGCACCGAAATCGTGGTGCAGCAGCAGCGCGACCTCGACGCCCACGTCCATAACAATGACGAATTGTCCGCGCTGATCGACCGCATCGCCGCGCGCATCGGCGGAAAACGCGTCGTCGTGCATCTGCCGGAGGATACCCACATCCCTGAGCGCGCCGTATCAGCCGGGCCTGCACAGCATCATCTGGCAGCCGCCGCGCAAGCCGCATGGCCGGAGCGTATCGAGGGCGAGCCGCCGCTACGTCCCTTGCGGCTGTTCGAGAAGCCGGAGCCGATAAAAGTGCCGTTCGCCACCGTGCCTGATGGCCCGCCGCACCAGTTCACCTGGCGGCGCGTCACGCATGCGGTGGTGCGGGTGGAGGGACCGGAGCGCATCGCCATGGAATGGTGGAAGCAGGGCGACGACGGCCCGACACGGGATTATTTCCGCATCGAGGATGAAGCGGGCCGGCGCTTCTGGATTTTTCGCGATGGACTCTATGAAAGCGAGCCGGCGGACGAGGCAGATGAGGTCGCCCCAGTCAGATGGTTCGTCCACGGACTGTTCGCATGAATGCTCCCGTGATCGTTCCTGCTTATGCCGAGATCGGCATCACCAGCAATTTCTCGTTCCTGCGCGGCGGCTCCGATCCGCGCGCCTATGTGCATCAGGCGAGCGAGCTCGGCATTCCCGTGATCGGCCTCGCCGATCACAACACGCTGGCCGGCGTGGTGCGCGCCTACAAGGAGCTCGATAACCCAGAGGTCGCGAACAAGCCAAAGCTCCTGATCGGCGCGCGGATCGTCTTCATTGACGGCACGCCGGACATACTCGTCTATCCAAGGGACCGCGCCGCCTACGGCCGGCTCTGCCAGTTATTGACCCGCGGTAAGCGCGGCAACGACATCGTGCGGATCGAGAAGGGCGAATGCCATTTGAAGTTCGATGATCTTCTCGATTTCGCCGAGGGCCAGCTTCTGGTGCTGGCGCTGCCGCATCGTTTTGACGCAGAAAGTGCGCAAAAAATTCTGGAGCGGTTGAAGGCAAGCCGCGCCGACGGCGTCTGGCTCGCTGCCAGCCTGCTGTACCGCGGCGATGACAAGCGCCGCCTCGCGCATCTGCACCATCTAGCGCGCACCGCCAAGGTGCCGCTGCTCGCGACCAACGAGGTGCTGTACCACCATCCCGCCCGCCGCCGGCTGCAGGATGTGCTGACCTGCATCCGGGAGAAGACCACGATCGACGCGATCGGCCGGAAGCTCGAAGCCAATGCCGAGCGCTACCTGAAGCCTATCAATGAAATGGCCCGGCTGTTTCGCGATCTGCCCGAGGCCATCTCGGAAACCATGCGCTTTGCGAAGCGGATTTCGTTCTCGCTCGACCAGCTCAAATACCAGTATCCGGACGAGCCGGTGCCGCCGGGCAAGACCGCGCAGCAGCATCTCGAAGACCTCACCTGGGCCGGCGTCGACAAATATTTCGGCGGCGTGATCGACGACAAGCTGCGCGCCACCCTGCGCAAGGAACTCGACCTGATCGCCGAATTGAAATACGCGCATTATTTCCTGACCGTGCATGACATCGTGCAGTATGCGCGCAGCCAGAACATCCTCTGCCAGGGACGAGGATCGGCGGCGAATTCGGCGGTCTGCTATGTGCTTGGCGTCACCTCAGTCGATCCGACCAAGGTGGATCTCTTGTTCGAGCGCTTCATCTCCAAGGAGCGGCTGGAGCCGCCCGACATCGACGTCGATTTCGAGCATTCGCGGCGCGAGGAGGTGATGCAGTATGTCTACCGCCGCTACGGCCGCCACCGCGCCGCGATCATCGCCACCGTCATCCATTATCGCCCGCGCAGCGCGATCCGCGACGTCGGCAAGGCGCTCGGCCTGACCGAGGACGTCACCGCCGCGCTCGCCGACACGGTGTGGGGAAGCTGGGGCAAGGGCCTCAACGAGATGCAGGTCCGCCAGGCCGGGCTCGACCCGCAGAACGCCATGGTCGAGCTTGCTGTCGAACTCGCGACAGAATTGATCGAATTCCCCCGCCATTTGTCGCAGCATGTCGGCGGCTATGTGCTGACGCAGGACCGGCTCGATACCTATGTGCCGATCGGCAATGCCGCGATGGACGACCGCACCTTCATCGAATGGGACAAGGACGACGTCGACGCGCTTAACATGATGAAGGTCGACGTGCTGGCGCTGGGCATGCTGACATGCATCCGCAAATGTTTTGACCTTATCGCCGGCCATAAGGGCGAGCGCTACGAACTCGCCGACATCAAGGCGATCGACAATGACGATGTTTTCAAGATGCTGCAGAGAGGAGAGTCCCTCGGCGTGTTCCAGGTCGAGAGCCGCGCGCAGATGAACATGCTGCCGCGCCTGAAGCCGAAGACGTTTTACGATCTCGTCATTGAGGTCGCGATCGTGCGGCCCGGCCCGATCCAGGGCGACATGGTGCATCCATATTTGCGGCGGCGGAACAATCAGGAGAAAGTGAGCTATCCTTCACCGTCGCCCGAGCATGGCCCGGCGGACGAATTATATCGCGTGCTGCACAAGACGCTCGGCGTGCCGCTGTTTCAGGAGCAGGCGATGCGGATCGCGATCGAGGCAGCCAAATTCACCTCCGAAGAGGCCAATGGCCTGCGCCGCTCGATGGCGACCTTTCGTAATCTCGGTACTATCGGCAAGTACGAAGACAAGCTGATCGGCAACATGGTCGCGCGCGGCTATGATCCCGAATTTGCCAGAAGCTGCTTTGACCAGATCAAGGGGTTTGGCTCCTACGGCTTTCCGGAAAGCCATGCTGCGAGCTTTGCCCAGCTCGTCTATGTCTCGTCATGGCTGAAGCATTATCACGCCGACGCCTTCTGCTGCGGCCTGCTCAATTCGCAGCCGATGGGCTTTTACGCCCCTGCGCAGATCGTCGGTGATGCCCGCAAGAACGGCGTCGAGGTGCGCGAGATCGATGTGTCCTTTAGCTTTGCGCAGAACACGCTGGAAAAAGGTGAGGGGAAGTATTGCGCGGTGCGACTCGGCTTCCGCCAGATCGACGGGTTTCATTGGCTCGATGAAGACGAGGAGAGGTTGAAGCAGCTTCAATCTTCATTCCGGGATGTGTCGGTCAACCGCACGGGGACAGTGCTCCCTCTCCCGCTTGCGGGGGAGGGGTGGGGTGGGGGTATCTCCACGAGTCACACTGCCCGTGTGGAGAGAGCCCCCACCCGGATCGCATCATTCGATGCGATCCGACCTCCCCCGCAAGCGGGAGAGGTAAGGGGTCCCCTTGGATCAACTACTGCGGGAACTCGTGACTGGGCCGACCGCATCGTCGCCGCGCGCAAGCGCCGGCCGTTCACCTCGCTGGAAGAATTCGCCCGCGATACCGGCCTGCCGAAGCGCGCGCTGATCCTGCTGGCGGATGCCGATGCCTTCCGCTCGATCGGGCTCGACCGCCGTGCCGCGCTCTGGGCGGTGCGGCGGCTGCCGGACGACGTGCCGCTGCCGCTGTTTCAGGCCGCGGTCGCCCGCGAGCAGCCCGACGAGAACGCAAGGCCGCTGCCGGAGATGCCGCTGCCGGAGCAGGTGGTCGCCGACTACCAGACGGTCCGCCTGTCGCTGAAGGGCCACCCGATGGAGTTCCTGCGCGAGATGTTCACCAGGGAGCGCGTCGTTCCCTGCAAGGACGTCAACCACAGGAACGACCGTCGCCGCGTCAGTTGCGCCGGCGTGGTGCTGGTGCGCCAGCGTCCGGGCAGCGCCAAGGGCGTCGTCTTCATGACGCTGGAGGACGAGACCGGCATCGCCAATATCGTGGTGTGGCCGAAGGTGATGGAGCAGTACCGGAAAGAGGTGATGGGCGCGCGCCTGATCCTGGTCGAGGGCTATATTCAGAGCAGCCCGGAGGAGGTCACCCATCTGGTGGCGCAGCGGATGTTCGACCGCTCCCACGATCTGATCGGCCTCGCCAATGATGCCCTTCGCAAGCACCCGGTGCCGGCCGGCCTCGCGCTGGTCGAGCCGCTCAACGACGACCGCCGCGACCACACCGATACGCCGGCGCAAAAAATCCGCCACCCGCGCGACGTCCGCATCCTGCCGCCATCACGGGATTTTCATTGAGCTTGCAACGTTCCCTTGGCTTGATCGCCGGGCGACGAAACGCTTCACGGCGCGGCGACCTTGTCGGCACGGAAGTAGACATCGGCCTTCATGCCGATCGTGAGCTCGCCCGGCGCCGTCAGTCCGACCACGACCCGGACGGCATCGACGTCGGATTGATTGCGCGAGCCGGGCGGATCGAGCTGGCCGGGCTCGATCAGCGGCGCAACCGATGAGACGCTTCCCTCGAACTCGCGGCCGGGAAATGCCGTCGCCCGTACGGTCACCGCCTGACCAACTCTGACGGCGCCAATATCGCGTTCGTCCAGCTCCGAGCGCACGCACAGCGCAGAGAGATCGGCAAGCTGCAGCGGCGGCTGCGGCGAGCCCGGTGAAACCGCCTCGCCCTCGCGCACATTGACCTGGAGCACGGTACCGTCGATCGGCGCCCGCACCGTCATCTTGTCGAGCGCGGCCCGCGCCACGCTATATTCCGCTCGGGCGATATTGAGCTGGCCCTCCAGCGAAGTCGGCAAGGCGTCGTCATCGATGGTGCGAAGCTCGCCTTGCCGCGACGACAGCTCGTTTTGTGCGCGGGTCAATGCCAGCCGGGCGGCGGTCAGGTCGGCCTCGGAACCGCTTTTGGTTCGGAGCTTCGCAGCAGCCCGATCGACGGCGGATCGCGCGTCGTATAGCGTCCGTTCGGCCTCGGCCACCGCATCCTGGACTCTGCGCCGCCTTTTTTCACTCGATGTCGCAGACTTTTCGTCCCGTGCACGCTCGCGCATGGCGACCTGAATCTCCGCCGCTGCCAACCGCGCGCGAAGCTCATCGTCAGCCAGCTGGATCAGGGGCTCGCCGGCAAACACCTTGTCATTGGCCTTCACCAATACCTTGTGAACCACCCCGACGACAGCCGACGCGACCTTGATCTGACCGGAGCAGGCTTCAACACGTCCCGGCGCAACGGCCTGCCAGCGTTTTTCCTGCGGAGTCTCCGCCGACGAACTCCACATCGGCTTTACCGGTCCCATTTCTGCAATCGCAAACAGCACGACGCCGGCTGCAATCAGGGCCAGGACGACAGCCAAGACTATCCGGCGCTTGAACATGAATAACGGTCCTCCAGCCTTTCACACACTCACTGCAGCTTGCCGCGCTGCTCATCGATGATCCGTCCATCCTCGATATGGACGACGCGATCCGCAAAGGGCAACAGCCGCGGGTCATGCGTCACGATCAGCACGCCGTGTTCGCGTTCCCTGGCGACGTCGGCAAGTATCTTCATGATCGCCTGGCCATTCTCGCCATCGAGTGCGGCGGTCGGCTCGTCGGCAAGAATGATGGATGGATTTCCGACAATGGCCCGGGCGATCGCGACGCGCTGTTGCTCGCCGCCGCTGAGTTCGCGCGGATACGCCTTTATCTTGTGGGCCAGGCCGACCTTGGCCAGCGCCTCGCGTGACCTGAGCCGTGCCGTCCTCGAGCGCTCGCCGCGCACGTCGAGCGCCAGCCTCACATTGTCGGCGGCAGACAGGGTCGGAAACAGATGAAACGACTGGAAAACAAAGCCGACATGCTCGCGCCTGAGACGAGCCAGATTTTCGGGATCGGCATCCGCGGTCGAGTGTTGGCAGATACGGACTGTTCCCGCGGTCGGCGTCAGCATGCAGCCGAGAATGGACAACAGCGTGGTCTTGCCGCTGCCGGAGGGTCCCATGAGCAGTGTCAGCTCGCCGCCCCTAAGCGCCAGGCTTACGCCCTTGAGCGCCGCCACCTTGGCCGCCCCGCTGCCAAGGTCCTTCGTGACGTTCACCGCCTCGAGCAATGGTTCGGTCATCGCGTGAACACCATGGCAGGGTCGATGCGGGTGACCTGAATGATCGCAGCAACGGATGATCCAATGCACATGACGATGGTCAGCAGAAACAGACCGCCGACCAGCCATGGCGTGATGACGATCGGCAATGCAGTCGCCGCCGTCACTTGCACGACGAGGCCGCTGACGAGCGCGGCGATCGAGAAGCCGACAACGGCGCTGAGCAGCGCCTGCCAGACGATCACCTTGTAGATATATTCCCGGGAAGAACCCATGGCGCGCAGCGTGGCAAACTCATTCAGGTGCTCTTTCGTGCTGGCATAGAGCGTCTGGGCGACCACGACGGTGCCGACAATCACGCCGAGCAGGGCGCCTGCGAACAGAGCCGCGCCGGCGCCGGTGCTGAACAGCCAGAAGGTGCGGCTGCGCTCACGAAACTCGGCCGGCGTAAGAATTTCGACGTCGGTGATATCAGACGTCAATCCACGACGAACTTGATCGAGGTTGGCATCGGCGGTCAGGCGAACAAGGAGATAGGTGGCTTTGCCGGACGGAACGCCCGTGTGCGCCCGCGCCCGATCGACGTCCATGAAGACGAATGGGGTCGTGGTGAATGAGCGGATGCCGCTCGTCACGGCCGCCACGCGCACGGGCTGCTGCCGGATTTCAGCGGTCGCCCCCACGCCGGAGATGCCAAGACGATCGAAATAGCTCCTGTCGACCGCGATTGCTTTCGGGCTCGACAGCGCCTCGATCTGGCCGTCCACCACGTCCCACGGCTGTAGGCCGCCCGCGCGCAGATCCGAACCGACGACGAAAACCGGCGTCATCGCACCGCTCGGCATGCGCCAATCTGCAAATCCGATCACCAGGGGGATGGCATCCGCCACGCCGTTGATGGCAAGCGCGCGATAGCGGTCACGTGTGTTCAGCAAAGATGGGTCCTCAAAGCACTTCGTTCCACGCGGCATGACCCAGAGATCGGCGGAGGCGTGGTCGATCATCGTCGTCACCATGCGCCCAAAACCGAGATAGAGACCCATCTGGATGGTCACCAGAACGATGGAAAACACGATCCCGATCACAGTTGCCGTGAAACGCAGCCGGTCATGAAACAAATTCCGGAACGCGAGGGTGAAAACCAATGGCATGCTGTTGGGGCTCGATTACCTTGTCTGTAACGCCAATTCGCTCTTCATGCGCCGCGCGCTTCCCGGATGGTCTGGCGTGGTCGCAGGACCGGCAGCGCGCCGCCGATTGCAGCGGCACTGGACCAACTCGCGATCAGCGTCCCGCAGAATACGATCACGGCCTTGCCGATTGCAAACAAGCCAATGCCGAGCAGCGCGTATTGCAGCCAGACGGCAAACACGTAGTGGATCAGATATATGCGGTAGGCATTGCTCGAGAGACTGTCGAACGCCCACGCGCGCCAATGCGAAAAGCGCAGGCAGATCGCCAGCGAGCACAGGCAACTCGTCGCGCATGCGACGGCAAAACCTGCGCCGGCCGCCAGTTTCGCGACAACCGGCGCGTTATCCCAATCCGGCAGGGTCGCCGACGTCGCCGCAGCCCAAAGCAGGAAGCCGGCAAAGGCTGCGGCCAGGCAAGCGACCCAGCGCCGCGCCAGAATTCCATCGCAACGGAGCAAGCCGCGATCGAGGCCATGGGCCCCGAGCGCAACGCCGGCAAGGAAATAGACGAGATAGTGCAGGGGACGGCTGGGCTGAAACGCCATCGGCCCGATATTCACCCATGCAAAGGGCGAATAGGCCAGCGTCAGGGGAATGTAGACCACCGCAGAGATCGTCGCCAAACCGGCGACGAACCGCACCGGATTGTCATCAGCGAATGCCACCAATCGAACGAGACGCAGATTCCATCCGGGTTTGAACCGGTGGGCGACGGCTGCGAGAATAGTGAAGGCGATAAGCTGTCCCAAGAACCACTGCGGTCCGCACGGCCAGAACGGCAGCACGAGCCAGCTTTGCCAGAAGGCGCCGAGGCCGGGATCGATCGCGGTCGTGCGATAGGCGGCGTAATAGGCCAGTGGTGAAAGAAAGATGACGGCCAGCGCCATCGGCAAGCCAATCCGCAGCAGGCGGTCGGACAAAAATTTCCGGCTTCCCTTGCCCGCAAGACTCGATGGGACGAACAGGCCGGAGAGGAAAAACATCAGGCTCATCAGGCCGACGTCCTGCCAGGCGCAGAACAGGTCGAAGCCGAACCAGCGCTGGCTGTCGATAATCGGAAAAGCCAGCCACAGGTAAGGCGCCTGGTCGAACGGATACGGGGTGGGCGGCAGGAATGCGAGGTACGGAAGCACCGAATGGAAAGCCAGCACGATCAAGATCACAACCGCCCGAAGATTGACAAGGGCAAGGCTTGAACTGCTCATCCGCGAGGCCTCGTACCGACTGCAGGGATACGCACCAGAGAGGGCCCCGGTTCCACATCGGAAACTCGTCCTCGATCATTTCGCCTGCAATTCGCCGCCAAGGTGACGATTTGGCGGCGAGATCAGACTGAGTGCGTGCGAGAAGGGGAGTGGCCCATCGGATCGGGCAGTCAGGCGCCTTTGGTCCGCACCAGGGCCCGCCAGTTGCACTGCAGCAACTAACGGGGGCGGCCATGTCGATGAAGTTTGTCCAGTTATATTTGGGTTCGCGGGACGATGCCGGCTCCAGGCGAGGTGGCGCGCAGCTGCGCGCGGATTATCTCGGCCGATCCAGAGCCTACCAGTAGATCAGTCCCCTTGGCACCGTTGCGGCGCCGCTTCTCGTAAACATTGCTGCGAGCCGCTGCTTTTCAGCGCAATGTGCAGCCACTGCGTCGTAGAGCCTCGCCTCCATGAACGGGACGTGTTCCTTGCCGGTGGACGCTGCATCGGCGGTCGCGGATATCAGCGCACTGATTTGGCGTATCAGAAGATCGTCTATCGATGGCTGCATAACTTTCTCCTTCGATCTCGATCCAACAAGATGATCCCTGATTGCGGTTTATCGCAAGTCAGCAAATGCCTGCTGCGACAGATTGCTCGACTTCATCGGGCGAGGGTGACCCTGCGCATCTCCTGCAACCGAGCCAGACAATATTCCCGGTAGAGTATGTTGATGAGCGTCCACATGATCGACCCCGATGTCTGATCAGCGGCACGCTATAACGGCTTCGTTTCCGGATCTCTTCCTCGGCCGGGAAAATGGCTTCATACCGGCGGCCGAATACTTCATCCCGCCGCGGCCGACGAAATACCCTCACGGTGCGGTGACCGTCATGTACCCCATGCGCCGGATTGTTCGAGCGGCGTTGAACCCCTCGCGGCCTCTGCGGTACGATCCAACCGCGGCTCACCGGGCCATGCACTCAATCCTTCTTCTCTTTGCTCTCTCCATCCTGCCCGATCTGTAGATCGCGCTCGTCCTTCACCATCGTGAGCAGCCGCAGCGTGAGGAAGGTGAGCGCCGCGATCGTCACTGCGACGTCGTAGCTGCCAAGGCCGACGGCAACACCGATTGCACCTGTCGCCCAAAGGCTCGCTGCCGTCGCCGTGCCCTGTACGGTGGTACCCTGCTTGAGGATCGCGCCGCCGCCGATGAAGCCGATACCGGTGATCACCCCTTCAATCACCTTCGACATGCCGTCGGGAGAATTCACCATCAATTGTTCGCTGGCCTGCACGAACCCGCAGCTTGCCAGCGCAACCAGCGGAAAGGTGCGAAGGCCGGCGCTGCGCGCGCGCTTTTCGCGATCCCACCCGATCGGTACGGCGAGCGCAAAGGCCGCCGCCAGCGCGACAAAATGAACGCCTATCTGAAAACGGTCCAAAGCCCGCCCCTGAAACGAAAATGCCGTCACTTCGCAACCCGCGTCTAACGCGGCGGTGCGGCACAAGGTTTCAGGACAGGTTGTCGCTACTGGGTGCTGGCGGGGCCGGGCGCACTCGATACTTCACTGGCGATCACGGCATCGCTCCGGTACTGCGGCAGGTGATGCTCGAGCGAATAGACCACGCACAGTGCAAGGCTCGACCAGACCGCCAAGCTGAAATACAGCGCCATCCAGGTCATCTCTTCCTTCCACTCGGCATGGTCATGCGTCACCACCCAGCGCGTCGCCACGTCGCGCAGGCCCTCGCGCGGCGTCAGGCGCTTGTTGCCGTCGGCATCCCCGGTGCGCCAGCGCTTGAGATACATCGGCACGTCGACCGTCATCAGAAATGCCAGAAAGCAGGCGATGCCGGCGATGGCGACGATGAGGATTGCCCGAACGATGCCGGTGAATTCCGGCAGCAGGCGGCACAGCGCGACGCCGATGGCGAAAAAGGCGACCGCCCACAGCGAATTCTCGACCGCGTTGCCGAGATAGTTCCGGGTCAGCACCGCATACCATGACAGGAATTCCGCTATCAGGATCAGCGGCACGATCAGCCACGCGACATTCACGACCGTATCCGCGCCGGTCATGATGCCGAGGTGATGCAGGATGATCGCCCATTGCACCACGAAGCAGACCTCGGCGATGGTCGCCACCGAACGGCCGACCATGACGCTGGACAGCCAGGTGTCGAACAGGCAGATCCGCTGCACGTCCGCGCGCGGCAGGAAGGAGCGGAAGGCGCAGCCGAACACATAGGCCGCGCAGAACAGCAGCATAATGCCGATGCTGGAAGGGCTGCCAGCGGTCCCCGCCGACGCCACCGGAAGCTCACGATAGAGCACGAACCAGACGGCGATGTTGACGCCGCTGACCAGGGTCAACAGACCCCACCACCGCGCCACAGGGTTCGACCAGGCCAGGGAACGTGACCGTGCCTGCCATTCCAAGCTCATTCACCGCTCCGCCGTAATCGAAATGACACCTAACTGTAATAATACAGTCATGTGTCGAGGCCAATCACGATGAGAGCAGGCAGGCAATTATGACAGTCGGGCCGATTGAGCTCTGCGGCTCAAAGCGAGCCAGACGGCCAGGCGCTCAGGCCAAAAACTTCACGCCGTAGGTCTTGCCGCGGCGCCAGACCACTTCGCAGGACTGGCGGGTCGAATGTTCAGGCACCAGCGCCAGTTCGAAGCTATCCCTGATGTCGAACGCGGCATCGGTGACGATCTTGGCGCCGCCCGGCGAGACGTCGAGGACGATGCATTCGATCTTCGTCATCCCGTTGTCGATCGTCATCCATGTTGACCGCTTGCGCAGCTGGCGTCGCGGCTCGCGCTGCACCTTTGTCCGTTGTTCGTCGACAATCATCCTGCCCATCCGTCGTTGGACCCAGTTGGCTGGGTCTTCGAAGCGGACCTCATAGTGAACGCAACTTCGTAAAGTTCCCTTAGCCTATTGATTCAAATTGACCGGTTTGTCTGGGGAGTTGTAAGCCCTGCGCGCGCAACCAGGCCAGCGTGGCCACGTATGTTCGGCATCGCCGGATGCTGACGATTTGGTTGCTGCAGAAAGCGTATCTGCCGTGCTGCGCGCAGACCGCACGTCCGAATGCAGTTTCAACCAACCCGAAAAATGCTTAGTGTCCGCGGCAGCCCGGGACGACATGGGGGAAGCCCGGCGCAACAAAACCAACACCCCCAAATCATCTCGGAGGAAGTCATGCGTCGGATTAGTTTGGCGATTATTGCAGCGTGCGCCGCCGTAACCGTCTGCGGCGAGGCGGGGGCACAACAACCTACACCGTCCCCCACGGGGGTGCCTGACCAGATGCCGTTCGATATTCCTTATGGCAATTCGATCACCGCCGATCGCGCCGCCGAAGTCGTGAAGGCGGTGATGGCCGAGGCCACCAAATCTCCGCGCAACTGGAAGCTGGCGATTTCCGTCGTCGATACCCATGGCGAGCTCGTTTACTTCTACAAGATGGACAGCACCCAGCATGGTTCGGTGGCGATCTCGCAAAACAAGGCGCGCACCTCGGCGCGTTATCGCCGTCCGACACAGATCTTCAACAATGCGATGCAGACGCCGGCCGGCGGCTATCTCATCACGCTGGATTCGCCGCCGCCGACCGCGTCCCCCGGCGGTTTCCCGCTGGTGGAGGGCGGCAAGATCATCGGCGCCGTGGGCTGCAGCGGTGCCACCGGCGACCAGGATGCGGTGGCCTGCAAGGCCGGCGCAGAGACGATCAAGTAGACCTCGCTCGAAAGCATGGGGTGGGCACAGCGCGTGCGCGCCGTTGCCCAACCCACGCTGCGTCAGGCGCCGGCCGCTGCGAAGAACGCCTCAGGCCCATCCAGCTCGACCAGCTTCTTCCTTTCAATCAGCCAGAACCGGTTGCCGACTGTGCGCACGAAACTGCGGTCATGCGACACCAAAAGAGAGCTTGCCTGGCGGCCGATCAATTCCTCCTCCAGGGTTTCCCGTCCTTCGATGTCCAGATGGTTGGTCGGTTCATCGAGCAGATAGAAGTTCGGCTCGGTCAGCCGCAGCAACAGCAGGCCGAGGCGGGCCTTCTGCCCGCCGGAAAGCCGGCCGATCGGGCGTGCCTGCATTTCCACGGAAAGGCCGGCGCCGGCCAGCAGCGTGCGCGCCCGCTGATCGCCGACGCCGAAGCGGGCCGTGAGCGCGCGCATCGCCGTATCGCTGACAGCGAGATCGGCGAGCGCCTGATCGCCGTAGCCGAGCACCAGCGACTGCGTGGCCTTGATGCCGGCATGCATTGCAGCTGGATTCTCAATCGCCGCGCGCACGAGGGCGACGAGCCGGGTCTTGCCGGCGCCGTTCGCCCCGAGCAGCACGATCCGGTCTCCCTTGCAGATGAACTGTCTGCCGGTCCTGAACAGCAGCTTGCCTTCCGGCGTCTCGACGGCCACATCATCCAGCGTCACCAGGACCTTGGCGTGCGTGCCGCGATTGGCCAACCGGATCTTGCCGGCCGAGCGTTCGAGATGGGCGGGCTGCGCCGCGTCTTCCAGTCTTTCAGCGCGTGCTTTCAACTGCCTGGTCTTCGACAGCAGCAGGTCGCTGCCGGAGTTGACGCCGATATTGTTGAGCTTGGCCGCCTGCTGGCGAAGCTTCTGCGCGGTTTTCAGATCGTTGTGATAGCGCCGCTCGTCCGATGCGTCGGCTTCGCGGAGCGCGGCGCGCGCCCGCGTGTAGGACAGTGCATACGCCTGCGACTGCTCCGGCCGCAGGAACAGTGTCCGGTTCGTCGTCGCATCGAGAAAGGCGCGGTCGTGGCTGGATATGACGACGGGCATTTCACGCGGCAGCGCGTTGATCCAGTTTTCGAGCTGGCCGATCCGGGCGAGGTCGAGATGGTTGGTCGGCTCGTCGAGCAGCAGCACGTCGGCGTTCATCATCAGCACGCGGGCGATCATCGCGAACCGCTGCCAGCCGCCGCTCAAATGCTTTAGCGGCCTCTGCCGCAGCGCGTCGGGCACGCCAAGCGAATCGAGCGCGACATCCACCCGCCAGCCGTCGCTGGATCGTTGTTCACCGGATAATAGATCGAGCACGGCGGCATGGAGCGGCATCTCCAGCAGGTCCGCGGGCACGTTCTGCTCGACATGACCGATTGTGAGCCCGCGCGCGCGGATGATCTCGCCTTCGCTGGCCTCCATGGCCGCCGCGATGCAGCGCAGCAGCGTGGACTTGCCGCGGCCATTGGCGGCGACGAGCCCGATCCGGTCGCCGGGATTGATCGTGAGGTTAAGCCGGGAAAACAGCGGCACGCTCAGCGTGACGCCGAGATTGCGGAGGGTAATGAGCGTCATGATCGTTCTCTGGTCCTGCCGGCGAGCACGACGTCTGGCGGCCAGCGGCCATCATCGAACGTCGGCGTCAGAGCACGGCGGTTGATTGAAGTGCGGGCGCGCATTCAAAAAGGCGCGACACCGCACGGCCACGAGGGCAGACCAGAAAGACGTTTTGTCAGAAAGGCGTTTCTGAAATCGTCTGGTCAGCCCTGCAAACGCATTTGCAGGGCACAACCCGGGCCATGCTGGCGATAATGCCGGAAAAACGTCGTCATCGCACGGCCCTCCTTTCTTGATGACGTCAGACTAGCGAGGTCGAGAAGGAACGGCAAGCAAAAGCCGCTCTTAGAAATTTACCCGGTTCGAGATCGCGCCGTCGACGACGAGGTTGGAGCCGGTCGTGAAGGACGAGGCGGGGCTCGCCAGAAACACCGCCGCGTTGGCGATCTCCTGCGGCGTTGCCATCCGGCCGGTCGGGTTGCGCGCCAGCGCATCCTGGTAGCGCTTGGGCATGTCGCGCTCGACCATGTTCCAGACGCCGCCCTTGAAATAGACCGTGCCTGGCGACACCACGTTGACGCGGATCTTCTTGGCTGCATGCTGCCGTGCCAGACCCTTGGCCATGTGGATCAGCGCAGCCTTGATCGGGCCGTAGGAGCTTGCGATGTCGGCCTGCGCAGCTGAAATCGAGGAGATGATGATGAAGGCAGCATCGCCGGTCTTGCCGCCGCTGGTCTCGAGAAACGGCCGTGCCGCCTCGAACGCATTGACCGCGCCGAGAACGTCGAGCCGGAAATTCTGCTCCCAGGATGCGGGATCGCCGCCTTGCGCCATCGCGCCGGCATTGGAGAACAGCATGTCGATGCTGCCGAGTTCGCCCGCCACATCCGCGATCCATGCTTTCAACGCGCCGGCGTCGGTCAGATCGAGCGGCGCCCCGGTCGCGCGCACGCCCTTCGCCTTGAGATCGGCAACGGTTGCCGCGACCTGATCGGCATTGCGCGCGCAGACGGCGACACCAGAGCCTTCCGCAGCCAGCGTTTCCGCAATGGCCCGCCCGATGCCCCGCGTGCCACCGAGCACCACGGCGTTTCTGCCCTTCAAACCCAAATCCATTTTTGTTTTTCCTTGCGTGAGTCCGCGCGCATTGTAGCGGTGATGCCCATGGAAGCGCAAACCGTTCGGCAAAACCCCCCGGGAGTTCAGGTGAGCATTCCGCCTCACACTCATTTGTCGTCACCGGCCTTGTGCGCAATTGCGCACTTGGCGGGTGACCCAGTATTCCAGAAACGCCGATGATTGAATCGATGCGCCGCGGCGTACTGGATCCTCCGCCTTCGCGGAGGATGACGGTGGCGTGGGCGGCGCTGGTTTGTGCGTCATTACTCCGGCGCGGCGCCTACCGGCGGGCCGCCGGGCGGGCGGTGCAGGAAGGTGATGGTTGCGTAGGCGCCGAGCCAGGAGCCGAGGGCGGCAAAGGCGACGTAGACCCAGTTCTCGGTATAGCTGATGACGGCGTAGGACGAGAGCAGGTACCAGATGCTGCTCCAGGTCGCCGCCGGCACGCGCTTGCGCGCCACCACCGCCGAGGTGAACATGACGTAGACGGCATCGGTAGCGGCGGTTGCAAGCAGAACGGCTCCCGCCGTCAGGGGATCGATGGCAGCCATTGCAACTCCTCTGGAGGTCGGGCAGAGCTTTTGAAAACTAGGGAAGCGCCACGCCGATGCAAAGCCCCCGCGAAATCCTTTTCGATGTCTGGACCTCCGTCGGCGGCGCGGCGTCCGCGCTCGATGCAGTCATGCTGACCGGCGAGGAGCCGCAATTGCCGTCCTCGTTTCGCGTCGCAGCGGCCGCGCAGGTCAGCGTCGCCGCCAGCGCGCTGGCCGCGGCCGGGATCTGGGAAATGCGCAGCGGAGAGGCGCAAGAGGTTACGGTCGATATGCGTCATGCTGCCGTCGAGTGCCGCAGCGAGCGTTATCTGCGCGTCGACGACAAGCCGCCGCCGCCGGCCTGGGACGCGATCGCCGGCGTCTACAAGGTCCGCGACGGCTTCGTGCGGCTGCACACCAATTTTCCCCACCATCGCGACGCCGTCTGCAAGGTGCTCAATTGCCAGGCAGAGCGCGAGACGGTTCAGGCCGCGCTGATGCAGTGGGAGGGCGAAGCGTTCGAGACCGCGGCCTATGCGAATGGTGGCGTCGTCGCCTTCATGCGCTCCCATGAAAAATGGTCGGCGACGCCGCAGGCGACAGCGCTCGCTGGGTTGCCGCTGATCTCGATCACGAAGATCGGCGAGGCCGCGCCAAAACCGTGGCCGCCCGGCGAGCGGCCGCTTGCCGGTATCCGCGTGCTCGATTTGTCGCGCGTGATCGCGGGGCCGGTGGCGGGCCGCACCCTCGCCGCGCATGGTGCCGATGTGCTGCTGGTCTCCGGCCCCGAGCTGCCTGATATCCCGTGGCTCACCATCGACACCGGCCGCGGCAAGCTGACGAGCTTTGTCGAACTCAAGAACGAGCAGGGGCGGGGGGTCTTGCGCGAACTGCTGGCGGAGGCGGATATTTTTTCGCAAGGCTACCGGCCGCGTGCGCTCGCACGCCTCGGCTTCTCGCCGGAGGATGCTGCACGCATCAATCCCGGTATCATTTATGTCACGTTGTCGGCCTACGGTGCCGCCGGGCCGTGGGCGGAGCGGCGCGGCTTCGACTCCTTGGTGCAGACGTCGACCGGATTCAACCATGCCGAGGGGCAGGCCGCCGGCATCATTGGGCCAAAGGAATTGCCGGCGCAAATGCTCGATCACGCCACCGGCTACTTCATGGCGTTCGGCGCCATGATGGCGAAAGCGCGCCAGGCGCGTGAAGGCGGCAGTTGGCACGTCCAGGTGTCCTTGGCGCAGACCGGACGCTGGCTATGGAATCTCGGGCGGGTGGCCGGCGGGCTGGATACCCGGGATCTTACGGGGGAGGCGGGGATGCCCTTTATCGAGGCGATGGATTCAGGCTTTGGTGCGCTGCGATCGGTCAGGCATTCAGCGGTTTTGTCAAAAACCCCGGCATTTTGGGCCCGCCCGGCGATGCCGCTCGGCAGCCATCCACCGCAATGGCCCTCCCGCGATTGAGGCACTTATCCGCGCTTCTCCAAACTTTAACCTCGCTTGGAACCTCATTTTCGATTTTTAGGTTGTCTAAATTGCCAATTGCGCACTATTAGCGGATAGGTGAGGCAAAACGTCGCTGAGTAGCCCGGGCCCGCATGCTGAACGAATTAATAAAGCAATCGCAGCCGCTTAGTCGGAAGCGTTGGGCTATGATCCTGACGCTGGTCGGGCTTGCGGGCGCTGGGCTCTACGGCTTCTCGAAGATCGGCGGCACCAAGGCGGGGCACTCCGAAATTTCGAGCCAGTCCCGCAAGGGCATGCAGCGCTACACGCCAAGCCCCGCCGAATGGGCCAGCCTGACCATTCAGCCCGTCACCGAACGCGGCTTCCGCGCCGAGCACGTCACCGAAGGCAAGATCGCGATCGACGAAGATCGCTCGACGCCAGTGTTCTCGCCCTATGCCGGCCGCGTCACCCGCCTGCTCGCCAAGCCAGGCGATAGCGTCGTCAAGGGGCAGCCGCTGTTCGTGATCGAGGCCGCCGACAACGTTCAGGCGCAAAACGATTACATCGCGGCGATGACCGCGATGAACAAGGCGAAGTCCGCACTCGATCTGGCGCAGTTGCAGGGCCAGCGCGCCAAGGATCTGTTCGAAGGCAAGGCCGTTCCGCTGAAGGATTATCAGCAGAGCCAGGCGACATTGATCCAGGCGCAGAACGACATGCGCTCCTCGGAAACGGCGCTGCAGGCGGCGCGCAATAAACTGCGCCTGCTCGGCCTCACCGACGAGGACATCGCGACCTTCCAGGAGAAGGGCCGCATCAATCCTGAAATCACCATCTTCGCGCCGATCGCCGGCACCGTGGTCCAGCGCAAGATTGGCCCGGGGCAATACGTCAATGCCGGTGCCAGCGATCCCGTCTATGTGATCGGCGACCTCTCGACCGTCTGGCTCACCGCCTTCGTCCGCGAAAGCGACTGCGCCAATGTCGCGATCGGGCAGGACGTAAGCTTCAACGTGCTGGCGCTGCCCGGACGGTCGCTGACGGCGCGGATCAACTACGTCTCCACCGCGATCGATCCGGCGACGCGACGGCTGCTGGTACGCGCCACCATCGACAACAAGAACGGCGTGCTGAAGCCCGAGATGTTTGCCAACGTCACGATCTATTCGGCGAACGACCGTCCGGCGGTCGGCGTGCCGAAGCAGGCGCTGATCTATGAAGGCGATCAGGTCCGCATCTGGGTCGCACATCCGGACAAGACGATTGAATTGCGTCAGATCAAGCCCGGCCTCACCAATGGCGATCTCGTCGAGGTGGTCGGCAATCTGAAGCCCGGCGAACAGATCGTCACCAAGGGCGCTCTTTTCATCGACCGTGCCGCGTCCGGCAGCTGACCCCTCACTGAAAGCTTCGATCTGAATGGATCGCCTGATTGCCCTAGCTGTCAGCCGCCGTTATTTGATGGTCGGCATGTTCGTCGCGGTGCTGATTGGCGGCGTGCTTGCATTCAAGCAGCTCAACATCGAGGCCTATCCCGATCCGACCCCGCCGATGGTCGATATCGTGACGCAGAGCCCAGGCCTGTCATCGGAAGAGATCGAGCGCTACATCACGATCCCGATCGAGACCCAGGTCGCCGGCATCAAGAACCTGCGCACGATCAGAACCATCTCGCTCTACGGCCTGTCCGACGTCAAACTGCAGTTCTCCTTCGACTACACCTATGAAGAGGCCTTGCAGCAGGTGCTGAACCGCCTGGCGCAATTGCCGCCGCTGCCAGGCAATGTGCAGCCGACCATCTCGCCGCTCAGCCCGATCGGCGAGATTTTTCGGTATCGGCTGAAGGGTCCGCCGAACTACAGCGTGCTCGATCTCAAGACGCTGCAGGACTGGGTGCTGCAGCGCCGCTTCCGCTCCGTGCCCGGCGTGATCGATGTCACCGGCTGGGGCGGCAAGACCAAGACCTATGAGCTGCAGGTCGATTTCAACAAGCTGGTCGCCAACGGACTGACGCTGCCGCAGGTGCTGCAGGCCGTCGGCAACGCCAACATCAATGTCGGCGGCAACACCGTCAATATCGGCGCGCAATCCGCCGTGGTCCGCGGCGTCGGCCTGATCCGCTCGATCGACGACCTCAACAACACGATGGTGTCGCAGTCCGGCGGCAACCCCGTGCTGGTCCGCGACATCGCCAATGTCACGATCGGCGAGAAGCCGCGGCTCGGCATTGCCGGCCTCGACCAGGATGACGACATCGTGCAGGGCATCGTCCTGATGCGGCGCGGCGAGCAGAGTTCGCCGACCATCGCGCGGGTCGAAAAGCTGGTCCATGACATCAATCATTCCTCGATCCTGCCGCCAGGGGTGAAGATCGAGCGCATCTACGACCGCAAGGACCTGATCGACCTCACCACCCACACCGTCCTGCACAACATGGTGGTCGGGATCCTGCTGATCGTGCTGCTGCAGTGGATATTCCTCGGCGATCTCCGCAGCGCGCTGATCGTCGGCGCGACGATCCCGTTCGCGCTGTTCTTCGCCGTCATCATCCTGGTGCTGCGCGGCGAATCCGCCAACCTGCTTTCGGTCGGCGCGATCGATTTCGGCCTGATCGTCGACGCCACCGTGATCATGGTGGAGGCGATCTTCCGGCGCTTGACGCAGACCACCGCGCTGTCGGAAGCCGAGCAGAGCCACATCTCCTTCGAGACCACGATGGGCATGAAGAGCCACGCGATCCTGTCGGCGTCCGCCGACGTGTCGCGCTCGATCTTCTTCGCCGCCGCCATCATCATTGCCGCCTTCCTGCCGCTGTTCACGCTGAGCGGTGTCGAGGGCAACATCTTCGGCCCGATGGCGCGGACTTATGCCTATGCGCTGGCCGGCGGCTTGATCGCGACCTTTACGGTGACGCCGGCGCTCAGCGCGATCATCCTGCCGTCGCATCTGCATGAAACCGAGACCTGGATCGTGAAGCAGCTCGACCGGCTCTACGTGCCGGTGCTGAACTGGGCGATCGTCAACCGCAGGATCGTCATGACCGGCGCCGCGGGCCTGGTGCTGCTCACCATCGCACTTGCGCGGCTGCTCGGCCTCGAATTCCTGCCCAAGCTGGAGGAAGGCAACCTGTGGATCCGCGCCACGCTGCCGCCGACCATTTCGCTGCAGGAGGGCAACGCCTACGTCAACGAGATGCGCAAGATGATCCGTGCGCGGCCCGAAGTGGAATCGGTGGTCTCCCAGCACGGCCGCCCCGATGACGGCACCGACGCCGCCGGCCTGTTCAACGCCGAGTTCTTCGCGCCCTTAAAGCCGATCACCGAATGGCCGGGCACCCGCGACAAGGACGAGCTGACCGCACAATTACTCGGGCAATTGCAGGACAAATTTCCCGGCGTCGAATTCAACTTCTCGCAATATCTGCAGGACAACGTCTCGGAGGCGGTCTCCGGCGTCAAGGGCGAGAACTCGATAAAACTATTCGGCAACGATTTGCAGGCGCTGACCGATACCGCCAACAAGATCAAGTCCGTGCTCGGCACGGTGCAGGGCGTCACTGACCTTGCGGTGTTCACCTCGCTTGGCCAGCCGACGATCCAGATCGACATCGACCGGGCGCGGGCGGCGCGCTACGGCCTGTCGCCCGGCGACATCAACGCCACCATCAAGGTCGCGGTCGGCGGCGACAGCGCCGGCGACCTCTATGAGCCCGGCAGCGACCGGCATTTCCCGATCATCGTCCGCCTGGCGCCCGAATATCGCAAGAGCGCGGAGGCGATCCACAATCTGCGCATCGGCGTCGCCGGGCAGGGCGGGGCGATCACGCAGATTCCGCTCAGCGAGGTCGCCTCGATCAACCTGATCTCGGGCGCCGCCTATATCTACCGCGAAGGGCAGGAGCGCTACCTGCCGATCAAGTTCTCGGTGCGCAACCGCGACCTCGGCAGCGCCATCCATGAGGCGCAGGACAAGGTCGCCGAGCAGGTCCAGCTTCCGCCTGGATCTCGGATCGAATGGGTCGGTGAGTTCGGCAACCTCAAGGACGCGATCCGGCGGCTGTCGATCGTGGTGCCGATCAGCCTTGCGCTGATCGGCGTGCTCCTGTTCTTCAATTTCGGCTCGATGGTCGACACGCTGCTCGCGATGAGCGTGATCCCGATGGCGATCTTCGGCGGCGTGCTCGGGCTGTTCATCACCGGCATTCCCTTCAGCGTGTCGGCGGCGATCGGCTTCATCGCGCTGTTCGGCATCGCCGTGATGGACGGCATCATCATCCTGTCGCAGTACAACCAACTGATCGACGAAGGCTATGAGCGGATCCGCGCAGTGATCCGCACCGGCGAGCTGCAACTGCGGCCGGTGCTGATGACCTGCGTGGTGGCCGGCGTCGGGCTGTTGCCGGCGGCGATCTCGGAGGGGATCGGTTCGCAGGTGCAAAAGCCCCTGGCGATCGTGGTCGTCACCGGCATGATGCTGGCGCCGGTGGTCATCCTCGTGACGCTGCCGGTGCTGATCTCGGTGTTCTCACGCCGCGGGGCACGATAATGTATGGGCACATGCCCATACATTTTGCCCACTCGATTTGTGGTTGACGCCATCCCGCGGTCGCCCCTTGATACCCCAAGGGACAACCGCAGGAGCAAGCCATGCGGATCGAGGAAAGCCAGGGATTAACGGGGCCGGCCAACGGCCACGTGCCGCCCGTGAAATCGCCGGCCACCACCGAACAGATACTCGGAGAAATCCGCGAATTCTGCCGTCAGACGCAGACCGCTGAATCGACCTTCGGGCGGCTGGTCGTCAATGACGGCAAGCTGGTCTCGCGCCTGCGCGACGGCGCCCGCATCACGACCGGCACGCTCGACAAGGTCCGTGCCTATCTGGCCGAGCACCAGCCCGGATCCAGCGTAGCGGACGGCCAGGCATCGCCGGTGGCGAGACCGCACAACGGCGCGGCCGCGGCGCCTTCTATCGCGCCGCCGGGCTTCCGCTTCTTCGACAACCGGCAAAAATACTTGCTGTTCGTCTCGACCTGCAGCGAGAAGACCTAGGTCGGTAACCGCATCTCGCTCGAGCTTGGCAATCTGCAGCCGGCACCGCCGGCGCTGCGCATCTTCGACGCCGGGGTGGGCGACGGCACCGTGCTATCTCGGGTGATGCGGGCGGTGCATGCGCGCTTCCCGACAATGCCGCTCTATGTCGTCGCCAAGGAGATCAGCTACGAAGACGTCCGCCTGATGCTGGAGAAGATGGCGGACCGCCTGTTTGAGCACCCGGCGACCGTGCTCGTCGTCACCAACCTCTATTACGCCGAGGCGCCGTGGCTGACGCCGCGCTCGGTGACATCGGCGCAGGGTCTGATCTGGAAAGACGTCACGCTGACCGGCAACACCGCGCACGGCTTTGCCGAGCAGATCGGCCAGCTCGAAGGCTTCCTCGCCGAGAATTGGCGCGCCGGCATCAGTCCGGTCACCGGCAACCCGGTCTATCAGCGCCCCGTGATCCTGACGCTGCGGCGCGAGGACCATTCATTCCTGCTCGACCCGATCATGCCGCGGCCGGGGCGGGTGATGGCGGACTACGACCTCGTCATCGCCTCGCAGCCCTACCGGGCGCGGGCCAGCGTCGAGTTCAAGGCTTCGAAGGTCATCACGCCGCTGGTCAAGTCGCTGCGGCCGGGCGGGCGGCTGATCGGCATTCATTCGCATGGCAATGACCCCGGCAGCGAGATCATCGACCAGATCTGGCCCGGCGACGATCCCTTCAAGACCGACCGCTACGCGATCCTGCGCCAGGTCAAGCACGAGCTTGGCGCGGCGGCCCGCCACTACAATTTCAACGCTTCCTCCGATGCGCGCTCGATCTTCCGATACCGCATGCATACGCTGCCGGACGAGGTCAGCGGCCCGATCGGGACGTCGACGCTGTTCGCGGCCTGGAACGCTGCGATCTACGTGGCGCAGATCGAGGATAACAGGCTGTCCGAAGTCGTCCGCGACGGCCGCTATCTGGAGGCCACCGACCGCGTGCTGAAGAAACATGGCGGGCTCTGGTTCAACGACGAGACTTATGTCATCTCGCGCCGCCGCGCGCCGGCATGACGACGAGGAGGCGTCCGTGACCATCGCCGCTCGGCCATCCGACCATCTCGCCAAGCTGCTGCCTGCGGCCTCCGTCGAAATCTCCTCGCGCGGGCACCAGGTCGCGGAATTGCGCGATCATTTCGCTGAAGGCACGGACGTCACCATCACCTTCCTGCCCGGCGACCATTATCGCCACAACGTCGAAACCGCCGCCGCGCTGCGCCGGGCCGGCTACAATCCGGTGCCGCATATCGCGACGCGCGAAATGGCATCCCGCGAGGCGCTGGACGATTTCCTGGCGCGGGCGCGGGGCGAGGCCGACGTATCGCGCATCCTGCTGATCGCGGGCGACGTCGTCGCGGCCAAGGGTCCGTTCAAATCGACGCGTGACGTTGCCGCAAGTGGCTTGCTCGAGGCGCATGGAATGGCGTCCGTCAGCGTGGCCGGCCATCCCGAGGGCCATCCCTATCTCGAACTGGCGGATGCGCTTGATGGCCTGAAAGCGTGGCGCGACTGGGGTCGTCAAATGGGCACGCGGGTCGATGTCGTCACGCAATTCTGCTTCGAGAGCGCGCCGATCCTGCAATGGATCGGGGTACTCGATAAAGCGGGCGTCGATCTGCCTATCATCGTCGGCCTCGCCGGACCGGCCACAACAGCGACGCTGACAAAGTTTGCGCTCCGCTGCGGCATCGGCAATTCCATGCGCGCGCTGCGGGCCCAGATCGGCCGGTTCAGCCGGCTGCTGACCGATACCGGGCCGGACGAGGTCGTCAGGGGCCTGCGGTCGGCACCGGCGGCGGCGACGGCTGCGATTACCGGATTTCACCTGTTTCCGTTCGGCGGCCTGCGCAAGGCCGGCAACTGGCTGCACGAGTACGACCGCGACCCGCTCCAAAGCGTGGAGCGCGCCGCGGCCGCGCAGGCCGGGCTTCAGAACCCATAGAGTTGCGCCGGATTGTCGACCAGGATCTTCTTCCGGACAGCCGCGTCCGGCGCCCACACCGGCAGCTGGTTCAGCAGCCGTCCGTCGTCGATTTGGAATAGCGGCGTGACGTCGGTGATCTGCTTGCCCGGCGGCGTGACGGAATCCGGATGCGGCCAGTCGGTGCCCCAGACGATCCGATCGGGATTGGCCCCGATCAGTGCCTTGGCGAGCGGAATGCAGTCGGTGTAGTCGGGCCCGAGCTTGGAGGCGCGATAGGCGCCGGAAATCTTCACATAGGCCTTGCCGGCTTTGACCAGGTCGACGAGGTCGGCAAAGCCGGGCTGCTCGACGCCGAGCGCGGCCTGCGCGCCACCGAAATGATCGAAGACGACAGGCACCGGCGAAGCCATGACCAAGTCCTTGACGGCCGTGATCAGCGGCAGATTGGTATAGATCTGCACGTGCCAGCCGCGCGCTTTCATGCGCTCGACGGCATTGGTAAATCGCGGCCGCGCAACGTTCGGATCGTTGACGCCGCCGGTTGCGAGGTTGAGGCGGACGCCGCGAATGCCGGCCTTGCCCATCAGGTCGAGATCGCTCTCTGAGGTCTTGTCGTCGATCACGGCGACCCCGCGTGCGGTCGGCCCTCGCGCCGCCATGCCGAACAGCGTCGCCGAATTGTCGGTGCCGTAGATCGAGGGCGTCACGATCACCACACGCTCCATGTGCAGCGCCTTGTGCAGCGCGGTCATCTCCTCGGGCGAGGCCAGCTCAGGCGTATAGACGCGGCCGGAGAAGAACGGATATTTCGCAGGGTCCGGATGAATATGGGTGTGGCAGTCGCAGGCGCCCGCAGGCACGTCGAAATTCACTGGTGTTGCGGGCTGCGCCGCTTTGGCGGAGGCGGTTCGGTTCTGCATCATTACTCCGGCGGCGATAGAGGCAAGCATCATACTGCGTCGCGTCAGCATTGGCGTTCTCCCTGGACAATGTTGTTGATTGTTGAGATCTGACGGGCGCGGCGCCCGCCAACTCCAGCGTTCTCCCATTCTGGCGCCGGGCGTTGCTTCGCCCGTTGTGCGGCCCACGAAGTTTACCGGCAGAAGTAAGGCGCGGGAAGGGCGGCCATCCTGCGTTATCGATTCGCGAACGCTGCCCGTCCATCGAACCGGAAGGCCGTCCGATTTGACTAATCAGCCGCCCGCCCGGAATATTCCGCCATCCTCTGGAATCACTTCATGCGAAAATTTTCACAAAAGTTCAAAACCGGCGCGTCGGTCGCTGCCGTGGTCGTCGTGCTGCTCGGCATCTACAGCTACCGAAAACTTCAGGCGCTGGCGGCCGATCTCACCGGAGAAAAGGATTGTGGGCCGGCGACCGGCGGCGGCGAGCAGGCGAAAATCGATCTGGAGCGGATCAAGGCGATTGCACCGCTCAGGGGCGTGAAATGGTCGCAGCTCGGCGGCAGCATCAACGATGCGAGCTGTCTCAACAAGACCGAAATCTTCGGCGTGGTCGAGGTGCGCAGTGTGGAGGATATCGCGAAGACGCTGGCCTTTGCGCGCGACAACAAGCTGTCCGTCACCACCGCCGGCGTCCGTCACAGCATGGGCGGGCACGCCTTCCGCAAGGGCGGCATCGTGCTGGACATGCGCAGCTTCAACAAGATCGTGCTCAATGAGAGTTCGCGCTCGGTGACGGTGCAGCCCGGCGCGACCTGGCACGATATCCAGAACGTGCTGCATCCGCGCTTTGCGGTTCGCGCCATGCAATCGACCGACATCTTCACCGTCGGCGGCTCGATCTCGGTCAACGCCCACGGCATGGACCACCAGGCCGGCGCGCTCGCCAAATCGATCAAGTCGATGACGGTGATGCTGGCCGATGGCTCGCTGAAGACCGTGTCGGCGACGGAGAATGCCGATCTGTTCAACCTCATGGTCGGCGGCTACGGCCTGTTCGGCGTCATCATCGAGGCCGAGCTCGATATCGCCGACAATCTGGCCTACCAGACCGGCCGCCGCGTGCTGGATTACAAGGAATTTCCGGCGCTGTTCGCCGGAGAGATCGAGAAGAACAGTGATATCGGCCTGATGTACGGCCACCTCTCGACGGCGCCGAGCAGCTTCCTGAAGGAGCTATTGCTCTACACCTACACCAAGGTGGACGGCAGCGACTTCAAGCGGCAGCCGCTCGGTGAAGTGTCGGGCGTCAAGCTGCGCCGGCTTACGGTCAACCTTTCCAAGCAGGGGCCGCTGTTTCAGGAGATGAAATGGCTGTCGGAAAAGCACATCGAGCACCGCATGGAAAACTGCACGGTGACGCGCGCGCAGGCGATCGGATCGGCGGAAGCCTGCCTCGTCAACCGCAACGACCCGATGCACGATTCCGTGCCTTACCTGCGCAACTCATTGCCCGACGATACCGACATCTTGCACGAATATTTCATCCCGCGCAGCCAATTCGTCTCCTTTGTCGACGGCATGCGCAAGGTGCTGACCGACAACAAGACCAACCTCCTGAACGCGTCGGTGCGCGTCGTGCATCAGGAAAACAATTTCCTGACCTATTCGCCGGAGCCGGCCTTCTCGCTGGTGCTCTACATCAACCAGACCACGGATGATGAGGGCAACCGCCGCATGAAGAAGGCGACGGAGGAACTGATCGACCTCGCCATCGCGCACAAGGGCCGGTTCTTCCTGCCGTACCAGCTCTATTATTCGAAGGATCAGCTGCAGCGGTCGTATCCAGAGATCAACGACTTCTTCGCGGCGAAGCGGAAGTATGATCCGAACGAGCTGTTCACCAATACATTTTACCAGAAGTACGCGTCGTAACACATCGACGGAGTGGCAATCCAACCTATCGCAGGAAATCTCGCAGCCTCGCGAACTCGACGGCGAGTTCGGCAGAGATGATCTTGGGGACCAGATCGCCCTGTGGGGCGGTGTGAATCTCATAGAGATGACGTTGGCCGGCCGGCAGCGCCAAGAATTTTGTGATGCATTCGTCCAGGGTGCCGTCAAAGACCATGTACGGGATGGGCCAACGCGCATCTGTGGCGCGTTCGTTGTTTTTCGAAGGCCATTTTTTGAGGACGGCAGCGGCGGAGAAGTTCGTTTGAAGGCGCTCCTCGGACAATTTGCTTCCCGGGGGCTGAACCGTCAGCCCCCGTCACCACTATACAATGATTTGCGCCGAATGGTTACTCATCAGCCAGGATACCCCGATCGTCAAAGCTGCGCAGTGAACCGCCTGGGCGACAGGCCGGTGCAGCCGCCGGCCTGCTCGGCGTCCAGCACCAGAAGGGCGCCCGCTGCATAGAGGCGGGCGACAAAGCCCACATCGTCGGAACGGGCGATGGTGAAGTAATCGTTCGAGGCGAGAATCCGTCCGTTGGCCTTTGCAATGGCTGCGAGCGTCTGCGACGGCGGGCCAACGACCGCCATCGACTTGCCGGGGGCAGAGCCGAAGGTCAGCGCAACAATCACGGTGAACCAGCCGCCGATCACGAGAGCGACCGCGGCCGCAATCCGGCCGGATCGGCTGGCTCTGCGCTGACGTCCCTCAGTAATCATAGAAGTGCTCAATGCTTGCACCCCTGGCCTTGAGCGCGCGGTTGATGTCGACGAGTTTGTCGATCCTCGCTTTCAGGCCGGCGCGGCGAAAGCCGGGCCGCGCATCCAGCGCCAGCGAAAACAGCTCCGTGGTGCCCTTGATATCGAGTTTTGCGGCATCCGGCGCCATCACCGTGATGAGGATGTCGTGATTGCCGGCGACCTCTGCAAGGCCAAAACCCTTGTCCAGCAGGCCCTGGATGATCTCGGTAAAGTCCTTGTAGCGCGGCGTCTGCACCAGTTGCCACTGCGGCGTCAGGTTGCGGACCTGTTTGATGCGCGGCTCCTTCGAAAGCACTTCCGGCGGCAGCGTCGCGACCACGAACATGATGTCGCGTGGCTCGTTGTCGCCACCGGCGTCGAGCGCCTTCTGGATCAGCGAGGCGTAGCCGATCTTGAGGAAATACTCAGTGCCGAGCGCGAAGTCGCGCTCATAGCTGCGCAAGGTACTCGGCGTCGGGGCTGAGATCGCGAGCAGGCCGTCGAGCTTCTCGCGGAACGGATATTTGTACCAGGGGATGGTGTAGAGGAAGGCGGCATAGTCCTGCAGCACGGCGCGGCCGAACTCGTCCTGCGGGGTACGCTTCTCGCCCCTGATCCATTCGAAGGCGCGGCCGATAGTGTTCTCATAAAATCCCTTGATGGCGTATTCGACGGAATAGCTGATGCCGATGACGTAAATCATCGTCTTCACTTCCGCGAGCGATTCTCCGGTCGCCGGCACGGCGCGGTTGATGGTGCAGAAGCTGTGCCAGAAGCCGAAGATGTGGCCGAGATAGCCGAAATGGCTTTCGCTGGAGCGATCAAGGAAGCGGCCGAAATCCTCGAAGGAATAGACGATGTACCACTCGGGGAAGGTGAAGTAGGTGTTATTCAGCTTGCGCCGGTAGCCCGCCTCGTCGATGGCGGGCAGCGTCACCGCCGGCGCGGCTGGTGCCGATCGGTTCGCCTCGGGCCGGCAGGTGCCTTCGATATAGGCCAGCGGCAAAAGCACCGTCAGCGCAATCAGGATGGCGACGACAACGAGGATGCGCCGCAGCCATTTAAGCATGAACGGCGGTCCGCGTCCGCGGCGCGAGCAAATAGCCGATCAGGATCGCCACGCCGCCGAGGCCGAGATGCGGGGCGTTGGCGAAGAACCGCGTCGAGAGCGGCAGGTTGAGGACGCCGTTGATCAGGATGCCGAAATCGAGATAGCCGCTGCCGGTCAACAGGCCGAGCACGCCGTCGGCGAAATAGAACACGCCGAACAGTTGAAAGAACAATTCCGAGGCGCGGCGCGAGGTCAGCGCCGCCGCGGCAGCCCATAGCGCCGAGACGAGGTGCAGTCCGTCAGCGTACCAGGTGCGGCGAAACAGGCCGAAGATCATGTCGTTGGCATCGATGAAGGCGGGGATATAGCCGGTGAGGATCACGAAGCCGAGCAGGGCGGCATAGCCCCAGGCGCACAGTCTGATGATGTCCATGATGTCTCCGCCCAGGGGTTTTCCGAATCTCTGCCCAGTCTAAAGTTTTGCCAGCGTCTTGAGCAGGGCGTCGTTGAACAGGGCGGGGTCCTCGATCTGCGGAATGTGGCCGAGGCCCGGCAGCAACGTGAGCTCCGTCCCGGATGGCAGCAGGGTCTGGAGGTCGCGCGCCTGTTCGACCGGGGTGATGTTGTCCTTGTCGCCCCAGAGGATCGCGACCGGGACGTCCAGCTTTGCATAGGCCGTGCGGTCGGCGCTTGCCGCAGCCGTGTCGGTGCCGAGGAAATAATACAGCCAATCGGCGATGTCGCTGGTGCTTTCGCGCTGCGTCAGCGGCCGTTGCAGGATCGCGACATATTCCGGCAGCGCACGCTCCTTCTTCGCGATCATCGATTGCAGCAGCGGTTGAGTTGCGATCGGGTTGGTGATGGTCAGCGACACCAGGATTTCGCGGATCCATTGCGGCTGGATGATCCAGGGCGCGGCCGAGGGCGTCGCCTTCAATCCGAGCGCGGCGTCGACCAGCACCAGGCCGCGCGCCCTGTCAGGATATCGCATGACGAGTTCGGTCGCGGCACCGGCGCCGAAGGAATGGCCGACGATGATGGCCGCCGGGGCCTCCAACGCCTCAAGCACGTCGTGGACCCGCGCGGCCTGGTCCTGCCGCGTGTAGCTGCCGGGACGATCCGAGAAGCCGAACGGCGGCAGATCAAGGGCGATCACGCGGAAGCCGGCGTCCGCCAGCACGCTAGTGGTATACCGCCATAGCTCGCTCCATGCCGCCGTGCCGTGAAACAGCACCACGGGAATGCCGTTCGCCGGACCCTTCTCCTGCACGAAGACGCCGCCCGAACGCGTTGGCACCAGATGGCCGGTCCGCGGCGCGAGCTGGGCGCGCAGGCCGGTCTCGCGGATCGACGCCGCCATGCGAAACGAGGTGATCAGAAGGATGATCGCCAGGACGAGGACCAGCAGGCCGTTGGCCGACCAGCGCAGGATGTTTGAAACCACGAGGCCTCGCAAAATCCATCGAAGCAAAACGGGCGGAACACTTTGAGTTTTAGGCGAACGTGAATGGCTGGCGACTGAAAATACCCGACATGATCAGCGTCCGGTTAATGACGCCCTTCCTCATTCCGGGATGGTCCGAAGGACCAGACCTCAGGTGTGCAATTGCACACCGGGGAATCTCGAGATTCTCAGGGGCGCAAGGTGCGCCCATAGCTCGATGCTTCGCATCGCCCCGGAATGATCGGGATTCAACCTACTGTCCGGACGGCGTCCGCAGCCCGTGCCAGGCGTCGCGCACCTGATGGTAGTGCACTTCCGGCAGATAGTCTGGCGTGTTGAGGCCGAGGTTGCGGACGTCGAGCCGGCCGATGGCGCTGAGCAGGGTGTAGGAGGCGATCACGCGGTCACGCTGCGCGCCGATCAGCCGGGCCTTTGCCAGAATCAGGTCCTGCTGCGCATTCAGCACGTCGACCGTGGTGCGCTGACCGCCGGCGGCCTCGCGCTGCACGCCCTGCAGGGCCACGGTAGCGGCGCGGACTTCGGCTTCGGAAGCGGTGACCGCGATCTTGGCACCTTCATTGGCGACCCAGGCGCCGACCGCGGCGGTGCGGGCCTGGTTGCGGACCTGGTCCAGCACCAGGCGGCTCTGGCTCGCCAGCTCCTTGGCCTGCCGGGTCTGCGACGCGGCCATGCCACCGTCATAGATCGGCTGGTTGAGCTGGGTGGTCACCGAGGCCTGATCGGTCGCGAAGGTGCCGAGAGTCGGATCGGAATCCCTGCTGCGGCTGGCGCTGCCCTGCAGCGTGATGGTCGGCATCAGGCTGCTTTCCGCGACCCGAATTGTGGTCGAGGCGACGTCGACATCGAAACTCGCCGCCATCACCGCCGGATGCTGGCGGAAGGCCATCCCGGTGGCGTCGTCGCGGCTGCGCGGCAGCAGACGGTCGACGGCGTCGGGGGGGCGGAGCTGGCTCGGCGCGTTGCCGATCACCTGGGTATAGGTCGCCTGGCTGACGGCGAGGTTGACCTCGGCGGCGTTCAGGTCGGCGCGGCCGCGGCTCAGCCGCGCCTCGGCCTGCGCAGTATCGGTTGGCGTGACGTCGCCGGCATTGAGCCGCTTCTGGGTGATGCCGAGCGTCTCCTGCAGGAACGCCACGTTGGCGCGCTGCGCTTCCACCAGCGACTGGTTGGCGAGCACGTTGGTATAGACGGTGACGGCATCGAGCAGCACGCCCTGGCCGACATTGCGCAGGGCTTCGCGGCCGGACTGCACCTGCAGCTCCGCGACGCGGACGCTGTTGGCGGTCTTGAAGCCGTTGAACAGCGTTTGGCTCACCGTTACCCCGATGGTCCAGGGCTTCAAATTCGCCGACTGGATGGTGTTGTCCGGCAGGAGGTTGCGTACCGCCTGAAAGCCGGCGGAGAGGGTCGCGACTATCTGCGGCCGGTAGCCGGAGAGCGCCTGCGGCACGTTCTCGTCGGTGGCGCGCTGGCGGGCGCGCTCGGCATTGAGGGCGGGGTTGGTCTGGTAGGCCTTGGTCAGCGCCTCGGGGAGGCTCTCGCCATAGGCGGCCGTCGACGCAAATGCCAAGCAGGCTGCGGCAAGGCAAATGCCCGAGGAAAGCAATTGTCTTTGAACGTGGCCAACCCTTGCGGCGCGCCTAGCCATTTGATCCCGTAGCCAACACGAGAACGTGATAACCCTGTTTCGAGCCATCCCGCTCTATCTGTTTGTTTGGGCATGATCTTCGGGAACGCCGATTTATCCGTTATGCCCGATCATCCACTGCCCGTCCGCCCCCCAGCAGCGCGGTTCGTCTACCTGTTTAGGGGGCGTCGCCGCTACAGGCAAACTGCCGCGCGACATCAGTACATTAAATCGGTGAAATACCTGCTTGGCTGTTGCCGGTTCGTCACAGAGAAAAGTTGGCGGCACATGCGTTATGGTGTTTCGGCTGGCGTCCGATTCAGGGCGGCTAGCTTTCCCAGCTATGCCCGGATCCGCAACCGATGCCAAAATTGTTTTCCGACCCCGAGGCGATCGCGGAGGACATTATCCGCGACGTCGGAACCAACCTCGTGGTCGGCCTGCCGCTCGGACTCGGCAAGGCGAATCACGTCGTCAACGCGCTGTATGCCCGCGCCGTTGCCGATCGCTCGATCAAGCTCACTCTGTTTTCGGCGCTGACGCTGGAAAAGCCCCGGCCATCCAGCCTGCTCGAACAGCGCTTCATCGGCCCGGTGATCGATCGGCTGTTCGGCTTCTATCCCGATCTCACCTATGCGAACGCGCTGCATGCCGGTGAATTGCCGCCCAACATCCAGGTGATCGAATTCTTCTTCCTGGCGGGGAAATGGCTCCGCGTGCCGTACGCCCAGCAGCACTACATCTCCGCGAATTATACCCACGCTTCGTCCTATCTGCTGACGCGCGGCCTGAACGTCGTCACGCAACTGGTTGCGAAGCGTGTGGTCGATGGCAGCACGCGCTACAGCCTGAGCTGCAACACCGACACCACGCTCGACATCCTGCGTGCGCGCCGTGAGGGGCGGGCGTCGTTCCGCCTGATCGGCCAAGTCAATTCCGAGCTGCCGTTCATGCCGGGCGCGGGCGATCTGCCGGCGGATGAATTCTCAGCCGTGCTCGACAGCCCGGCGACGGAGTTTCCGCTGTTCGCGCCGCCGGCCGAGCCGGTCAGCGACACCAAGTACGCGATCGGGCTGCATGCTGCGAGCCTCGTTCCTGACGGCGGAACACTGCAGATCGGCATCGGCCAGGTCGGCGATGCGCTGGCGCAGGGGCTGATCGTTCGCCACCACGACAATGCGCAGTTCCGCGCCGTGATGAAGCAGCTCGCGCCTGATATCGAGCCGGCGCAGGCCGCGCCGTTCGAGAAGGGACTCTACGGCGTCAGCGAGATGCTGATCGAGGCGTTTCTCGGCCTGATCGACGCCGGCATCCTCAAGCGCGAGGTCGATGGCGTGAGGCTGCACGGCGCGTTCTTCCTCGGGCCGAAATCGCTCTATCGCGCGCTCCGCGAGATGCCGGAGGAACAGCTCGCGCGCATCCAGATGATGCCGGTGTCCTTTACCAACGAGCTCTACGGTGACGAGGAAGCCAAGCGCCGCGCGCGCGTTGGTGCCCGCTTCGTCAACAATGCGATGATGGCGACCCTGATGGGAGCGGCGGTCTCCGACGGCCTCGACAACGGCCAGGTCGTCAGCGGCGTCGGCGGCCAGTACAATTTCGTTGCCCAAGCCTTCGCGCTTGAAGGCGCGCGCTCGGTCCTGACGCTGGAAGCGACGCGGCAGGCGGGCAGGAAGACGGATTCCAACATCCGCTGGAGCTATGGTCACGAGACCATCCCGCGCCATCTGCGCGACGTCTTCGTCACCGAATACGGCGTTGCCGATGTCAGGGGCAAATCGGACGCTGAGACCATCGCGGCGATGCTGGCGATCACCGATTCCCGTTTCCAGGATGAGCTGGCGCGGATCGCCAAGGACGCCGGCAAGCTGCCGAAGAGTTTTGAAATCCCGCGCGCCCACCGCGAGAATTTTCCGGAGCGGATCGCGCACGCCGTGAAGCCCGCGCGCGAGGCCGGGCTGTTGCCATCATTCCCGTTCGGCAGCGACTTTACCGATGTCGAACAGCGCCTGATCCCGGCGTTGCAATTGCTACGGGATGCGCAGCGGACGCCGCTGCTGCTGCCCGGATTGCTGTGGCAGGGCATGACGCAGCCGCCGGATGCTCCGGCGCGCGAATGCCTGGCGCGACTGGGTCTCGATCAGCCAAAGACGTTTGCCCAGCGCGGCTACCGCGCCCTGGTCAACGCGGCGCTGGCGCGGACGAAATAGCGGCGCGAAAACGAAAGTATCGAAAACAAACCCATGGAAAGTAGCTGGTGGGGGGCAAGGTGGCCACCTCCGCCGCCGCTCAGCGAGCGAAGGCGCAAGCGTGCGTACCATCGGAGTCGTGTCGCAAAGGGGTGGGCACGGCGCAGCGTACCCTTGCTACCCTCAAAAATTCGAGCAAAGTTATCTGCTCTTGTTTCACCAGCTCGTTTAGATCGTGCATAGCGCCGCTTGCAACCATATTGAGAGCGATAAGCGGAGAGGGGGCCGCCTCTTGGGGACAAATGGAATTGATAGCGATCAGTTGTCGAAAGTCATCGATCGATTCGGGGAAGCTGCGGTGGAACCCGCCGCTTGGCCCGCCATTATGGACGACATCTGCAGGGCGGTCGGCGCATCGGCGGCCGTCCTTCTGCAGAGCGACGTTCGGACGCCGGATGTGCCGCGGACGCAATCGATGGATGAGGGTACTCGCCTCTACTTCAAGGAAGGTTGGCACCTGACTGATCCGCGAGCCGCTGGATTTCCTCGCATGATGTCCGGCGAGATCGTCACCGACCACGATATCCTGACGCCGGAGCAGATTCGCTCAAACCCCATGTATAACGAGGTCCTTTATCCGTTCGGGTTGCGATGGTTCGCCGGTGTCGGCTTCTGGGCCGGGTCCGCCGCCTGGGCGCTGGCCATCCAGCGGACCGGGCGCGAGGGTCCGTTCGGGGCGCAGGACAAACGCTTGCTTGCACGGCTTGCGCCGCGATTGACGGAGACCGCCACCCTTTCGACCGCAATGGGCCGGATCGCCCTCACCTCCATGACCGACGTGCTGAGCTGCGTCCGCCAGCCTGCACTGGTTATCAACCGGCAGGGCATGGTGCTGAGCACGAACGCGGCGGCCGATGCCGGATTTGACGAGGAGATTCGGATTAAAGATCGACAACTGGTCGTGCGTGACAAGAAGGCGGCGACTGAGCTTGATCAGCTCATCGACATGATCCGATCGACGCCTGATATCGCCGCACTGCCTGCCGCGCCCATCGCGATCCGCCGCACGGCAAAGCCTCCGGTCGTCGTCCGCGTGTTGCCCGTCGATGGTGCGGCCCGCAGCGTCTTTCTCGGAGCGCGGGCGATGCTTGTCTTGTCCAACCTGGCTCCGCGCCCTGCGCCCGAGCCCGGGTTGATTTCGCAGGCGTTCGGTCTCACCTCGGCTGAATCCCGGCTGGTATCGCTGTTGGCGAGCGGCAGGTCTTTGGAGGAAGCGGCACAAACGCTGCGGATTGCGCGAGAGACGGCACGCAATCAGTTGAAATCAGCGTTCTCCAAGACGGGTACGCATCGCCAGGCGGAATTGATCAGCCTGGTATCGCAGTTGGCATGACCAAAGCGGACTCGCGCCGGCACGCGTGCCAATCTCAGTACTTGGCACCAACTGCAGGGGAATCGAAAGCAACGTTCACACCGATCTGCCCGCCATAGGTGGTGGCGTTGTTCTGGGCGAATTGAGAATAGAATGCTGCGAATGCGGTGGCGTTGGGCGCGAACTTGATGCGCGTGCCGACCGTCCCCGAGCCCCAATCCTTTCCGAGCAACACCGCCGGCAGTGAATAGCTCGGGGCTGTGATGCTGAGAAGCGAGGCCGTGACGAGCCGGCCGCTGCCGGCGAGTTCGTGATTCCACACAGCCCTGGCGTAGGGCTCCCAGATACCGAGGTTGAGGCTCGCCTGATAGCCGAGCTCGCTGACTGCCGAATTGCGAAGCTGGCTTGCGAATGCCAGGTTGGTCGGCGCGCCGCTCGCATTGGTTTCCGCAAATGGATTGAGGTGCACCTGCTGGGCGATGATTCCAAAGATGGGCCCATGCGTAAGATAGATCGGCATGGCCGCCGGTGCTTTGAGCGCACCACCGGCTGCAGCAGGAAGGGATCCAACAGCGGTCCGGAAATTATAACCCGTCTCTGCCGCAACCGAGATGTTGGTGCCATCGGTACTCCCGCGATTGGACTGCATCGTGATGCCGAGCGGGACCATGCGGTTGATGTCGTCGTTCAACGTTCCCCAGGTCGCGATTCCATGAAGCCAGAAAGCATCTTTGCGGTAGGCGCTGTAGAGGCTGACCGCGTATTCGGTCTGCCTATAGTCGCCGCCAAGGCTGAAGCTCTGCTTGGTGGTGCCGCCGGAGAAAGCCGCGCCGACCAGCCAGTCACGCGTGATCGCGTAATCGAAGCCGGCGGTCGCCGCAACCGGCGTCCCTGGATCGTCCGGAAAACCTGGATAGCTATTCCTGATCTTCAACCAGGAGACGTCGCCGCTGACCCAGCCGTGGAACGCGCCCGGCGTGCTGAAGGAAAGCGGGATCTGGTTTGTGATCGCGTTGACGACCCCCAGTCGCGTCTTTACCGGCGCTTCCGCGAGGAACGAAATCTGGCTCGGCGCAACGATCAGGCTATAGAAATAGTCGGCCTCGATCTTCTGTCCGGCCGGCGAAACATGCTGATCGTCCGAGAACAGACTGGTCTGCAGGGAATTTTGCGAACTGAGATACGCCGTCCCGTTTGCGCCGGCACCGGCGGGCGTAGTCGAGGGAACGCAAATGAGTCCGTAGCCCTGGGCGCCGGGGAAGCCGATTTGGGGGTTGCATGCGGAAACGCCGCCGCTTGCTGGTGGCACAACCGATGTGAAGCCGAACGCCGCCGGGTTCGCGGCGACGTATTTTCTAAGTGCGCTAGAATCCGCGGGAATGAATTTGACGCCCGCGGCAGACAGGTCGCCCCAAAGCTGCTGCTGGTAGGCTATGAAATCGGAATTGGTGGTGAAGTAGGTCGGCAAGATCATATAGCGCGCGCCGGCTGCGCTCAGTTGTCTGATAGATGCCTCCAGCGCGGCCAGGCTGGGCTGCACGGCCACGTTGAACAGACCGGGTGGCGGCGAGGCGCCGCCATTGGCCGCCTGATAAGCGGCCACGAAGGCGGCGCGGTCATTGCCGCCGGAGCGGATGATATAGAGCGCGTCCGGATTGGCCTGCCCGCCCGTCGAAGCAAGGTAATTGTTGATCTGCTGCACCGTGGATGGGCTGGGACCTCCTCCGATGTTGGGCGAATTGTTCTCGGCCCCGGCGACCGCAAAATTGGTTCCTCCGCCCGGCGCGCTGCTCGGCGCCAGGGTCAATCCGAACGATGCCGCCAGGAAATCGGTATTCATCAGGCCGGCGGACCCCGTGATCGAGGCGCCGTTGGCGCGCGCGGTTACAAACCGGGCTTCATTGTTCCAGCCGGTGCTGGTGTATCGAAAGTATCCGCTGTCGAGCGAACTATCGCCAAATCCAACGAGCTGATTGAAGGTTTGTGCCGACGCCGAACCGGCGACGATCAATCCCAGGCTCAAGACCCCCAGGCCGCGTAACATCATTTCGAACCCCAAAAATGTGCTTTGTCCCCTATACCTGCCGCTCATAATCTTTCGGCTCTGACCGGGCATGACCCAATTGGGTAAAAAGAGCCTGGTGCCCCCATTCGAAGTAAACAGATCCCCTCATCGCGGCGCGCGATTGGTTGAAGTACGCACTCGGCCGGCGGAATGCGGGCTCGGATGCGCTTCTGGGCTGCACAGGAAAATCTCGAGGAAAATCGTCAGACTCACGATGCCATCATAGCAGCGGTGCACCGGCGCCAGCGCGCGACGCAGCCCGTCGGCATCCGACGGCACGAGAATCAGATGGATGTGGTTTCGGCATCAGGCACCAAGCCCAGATTTCCACGCCCGCGGCGCGACAGGACGTGGCGAGCAGGTCGCGATAGAGCGCGTAATCATCCTCGCCTAAGAACGTTCGCGTCCGGCCGTTGCCAGGTTGCGTCACGTGGTGCGGAATGTCGGGATGACGACACGGGCGAGGCGGGCCATCTCACATGATGACAACCTTAGGGCGATTGATCAATTGAATGCGCTGCCACCATAATTCCAGTGTGGACCGATAAGCCGCGGCGTACTGGATCTCCCGCATGCGCGGGGGATGACGATCGAGTGTTGCGTTGCTATCTCCGCGTCATACGAGGCCATCACCTATTCTTATTCACCGGCTTGCGCTTCTCGATGAACGCCGCCATGCCCTCGGCGCGATCTTCCAGCGCGAACGTCGAGTGGAATAGATTGCGCTCGACATTCATGCCTTCGGAGAGCGGCGTTTCGAAAGCGCGGTTGATGGCTTCCTTGGCCATGGCGGCGGCGGGGCGCGACATCGCGGCGATCTTCTCCGCCGTGGCAAGCGCTTCCTCCATCAATTTGTCCGCCGGCACGACGCGGCTGACGAGGCCGGAACGCTCGGCTTCCGCCGCATCCATCATGCGTCCGGTGAGGCAGAGGTCCATCGCCTTGGATTTGCCGATCGCGCGCGTCAGGCGCTGGGTGCCGCCGATGCCGGGGATGGTGCCGAGCGTAATCTCGGGCTGGCCAAACTTGGCGGTGTCGGATGCGATGATGATGTCGCACATCATCGCGAGCTCGCAGCCGCCGCCGAGCGCATAGCCGCTGACGGCCGCGATCGTCGGCTTGCGGCAGGTGGCGACGCGGTCGCCGCCGATCGCGGTGAAATCGCTGGAGAACATGTCGATGAAGCCTTTCGGCTGCATCTCCTTGATGTCGGCGCCGGCGGCGAACGCCTTCTCGCTGCCGGTCAGCAGGATGCAGCCGATCTTATCGTCGGCCTCGAGGTCGTCGACGGCAGCCGCGATCTCGCGAAACACGCCGAACGACAGCGCATTGAGCATTTTCGGCCGGTTCAGCGTGATGATGCCGACCGCGCCCTTGCTCTCGACAATGATGTATTCGAACGTCGCCATAGTGCACCCCGGATAGCTGATTTACGGGCAATGTGCCCGCTGCCGGGGTGGGCTTCAAGTGGGGCGGAGGATGGGTCGCCGAGCGGACGCGGCGAGGCCGCGCCCGGTGCACGTAGCCAGGGCGTGGCCGGCTAGGCCATGAACATGCGCGCGGCGGACGCCACCGTGAGTAGCGCGCCGACGGCAATGAAGATCTTGCCGATCATCGAGGTCCTGTCCAGCGTGGAGCTGTCGTTGCTGGCCTGCGCCACGGTCTCTGACGTCGGCTTGGAGGTGGAGGCCAAGACAACCCCCTGCGTGGCACTCGTTGCGGTGGCGGGGGTCTCATGCAGCGCCCGGTCGAGGTCGTTGAGCTGGTCGGAGGCGGCCGCGCCGGCCTCAGCCGGGGCCTGCGCGTCGGCCTGCTGGTCAGCCGCTGTCTGCAGCACCGTGTTGGCCTTCTCGGACATGGCGGCGGACATCGCCTTCGCGCTGTCTTTGGCGCCATCGGACGCTGCGTCGGTCGCCGTCATCTGGGCGTTGGCGTTGGAGAGCCAGTCGGGCATGGCAGGCGGGGTGCTGCGGCCACTCGCGTCGGCGACCTGCTTTTCCTCGACCTTCCTGTTTTCGTCGGATTTTTCCGCCGAGCGTGCAGGTTTGTGATGGGCGTAGCGTTTTTTCAGGTAGCGCGACCCCTGTCTGACGGATTTGTCCGACGTTGCGCCCTCTGATTTCGAGACAGTCGCGCTATCGGTGCCCGCGGCGACCGCAGGCCCAGGCCCTGCCAAACTCACCAGAATCCCTGCCGCAAAAAGCATGGCCGATCGCGCGCTGGCTTTGATCGTCATGTAGAGTCTCCCCATTTGCCGCCGCCCAGCGACGAAATGAGACCCTGCCGATGTCCACAGCGCGGCAGAAAGAGGGAATCTTCGGGCAACACCGGGCGAAAGCTGGGCAATGGTGTTGCAGCGAACATAAGAGGGCAGGCATTTGGGCCGTCACTGGCTGCCTGGAGGTGAGCTGCGGCGGATGCGAGGCTGCGCAATCGATGTTATGAGCCTGCCGTTCGCGCAGGCCGGCCATCCCGATTGCCTTCGGGCGGCGGCAGCGGGCGAGGGCGCGTCCGCGGCCATGATCACGACTTCGTGATCGGACTGTGGTAGTGTAACAAATTGAAAGATAGGCCGAATTGCAAGGTAGGAGCGCGGGTGCGCGAGCGGGATGACGAATGGACCGGCCTGATGCGGTCGGCCATCGCAGGCGACAATACGGCGTATCATCGCCTGCTCAAGGCCGTCACGCCGGTGCTCCGGGCTGCGGCGCGCCGCGGCTTGGCGCGCGCAGGGCAACCGGTCGATCAATCCGAGGACATCGTGCAGGACATTTTGCTGGCGGTCCATCTAAAGCGCCATACCTGGGATGTCAGCGCCCCCTTTGCCCCCTGGCTGTTCGCCATCGCCCGGAACAAGCTGATCGATGCGCTGCGCCGCCGCGGCCGGCGCATCTTCGTCGATATCGACGATTTTGCCGAGACGCTGCCGGGCGAGGCCCCGGCCGAGACCGTCTCGGCGAGCGAGGTCGCCGCCCAGCTCAACACGCTGCCGGCGCGGCAGCGCGAGGTGCTGCAGTCGATCGCCGTCGACGCCGCCTCGATCAAGGACACGGCGGCGAAATTTTCGATGAGCGAGGGCGCGGTGCGGGTCGCGTTGCATCGCGGGCTGGCCAGCCTGACGGCGAAGCTACGGGAACACTGAAATGGATACCGATCAGCTCATTCGAACGCTGGCAGCCGACAATGCCCACCGCGAGCGCCCCGTCGGTTTCGCGTTGATGCTGGCGCTGCTCGCCGCCGCGCCGGTCTCGCTATTGATGTTCTTTACCGAGCTCGGCGTCCGGCCCGACGTGATGACGGCGATGCGCAACCCGTTCTTCGACCTGAAATTCGCGGTGACGCTGGCGCTGGCGATTGCGGCGATTGCCGTCAGCCTGCATCTGTCGCGGCCGGAGGCCTCGCTGCGCGGATTTGGCTGGCTGCTGCTCGCTCCGGTCGGGATTTTGGCCGCAGCCATCGGCGGCGAGATGATGATGCCGCAGCGGATGCCGATGATGACCCGCATGGTCGGCAAGAACTCGTCGGTCTGCCTGGTGGCGATCCCGCTGCTGTCGCTGCCGCTGTTGGCAGCCAGCCTGATCGGGCTGCGCCATGGGGCACCGTCGCGGCCGGCTGTCGCAGGTGCGCTCGCCGGCTTGTTGTCGGCGGGGCTGGCGGCGACGCTCTACGCCTCGCACTGCACCGACGATTCACCGCTGTTCGTGGCCACCTGGTACACGATCGCAACCGCGCTCGTGGCCGCGATCGGCGCGCTTGTCGGCGCGAAATGGCTCAAATACTAGGAACCAGCGTGGTCGGCGAATTCTCCTGCATGCGGTGGAAGCGCAGCACCTGCTGGGCCGTCGAAGGCCGCAGGCGCTCATAGGTGTCCTTGCAGGCGTTCAGATCGCTCGGCTCCGCGCCGGACACTTCATCGCGCATCTTGATGAGGGTCCGGACCGTCGGCCAGGACAGCCCCGCGACCTTGGCCAGGATCATCACGCCCTCGGCCCGGCTTTCCAGCATCATGTTCTCGGCGATCGCCACCGGCAGATTGGCGAGCGCCGCGATCGAGGCGTTGGCCTCGTCGAATTTTCCCGCCTCGACAAACTTTGCCACCTGGGATTCGTCGAGCCGACCGTCTTCGTGCAGCGACTTGACCAGCGCATGCGCGATATCGGTGTCTGGCGTGATCGCCGAGGTCGCCGAGCGCGCGCGCCGCGTCGCTTCCTTGACCACGGTCGGCACCACGGCCGCCTGCTGCGGGTTGGCGGCTTCCAGCCGCTGCCGCACGGTGTCGGAGGCCTTGGCGAGCAGTTTCAGGTAGAGATGCCTCGGCAGCGAAGGCCGCATGCCGACAGAGGCCGCGAGATTGTCATTGCCCGCGGCGCGGTCGACCAGGCGGGTAAATCCGCGCTCGGTGAATTCGGCACCGGGATTGTTAACGGTCGACTGGACCACGTCATCGTTGCCGCGCTGGACCAGCACGTCGGTAACCGCGCCGCTCAGCGTCCTGCGGGTCGAAATCGCCATCAGATGCGCCTGGCTCTTGCTGCGGGCATTCTCGATCAGCGTCTTGTCGTCGAGGCGCGCCGATTGCGACAGCACGGGACCGGCCACCTCGATGACGTCGTCGAAGGCCAGGGCGCGGATGGTGAGCGGCGGCGCGGTATCGATCGGCGCCAGGCGGTTGGCCAGCAGCATTTTGGCCGATGTTTCGATATGGTCGATCAGGCACTGGAAGACGTCGTCGAACAGCCCGACCTGCTCGTCCGAATAATCGACCGCGCCGTTGATGAAGAGATCGGTGACGCGCCGCAGCGTCTCGACGCGGCGTGCGACGGTGCCGTGCGAGAGCGTGGACTGCAGCTCATCGAGCAGACTTCCGGGAGAGGGGACCGTAGCGGCTTTCGAAATCATGACTCTGTCCTGGAGCAAAGCCGGCAACGACTTCTTCGCCGCCGGAGTTGAACTGAAATATCGGATCAGGCGCTGGTAATGCAGTTGCGTCCCTGTGCCTTGGCTGCATAGAGCGCGCTGTCGGCGCGCGCGAGAAATGTGTCTGACGTCTCGTTCGGATTAAGCGTTGCGACGCCGGCGGATAGGGTCACCTTCATGCCGGGCGAGAATGCGCTCCAGTCCAGATCGGCAATGATCGTCCGCAGGCGGTCCAGTGCCCTGGCCGCGCGCTCGATGTCCATGTCGGGAAGCACCAGCAAAAATTCCTCCCCGCCATAACGGCCGAACCGATCGACGCTGCGGATATTGGCGAAGGTGGTGATCGAAAACGTGCGCAGCACCTCGTCACCGGTCGGATGGCCGTAGCAGTCATTGATGCGCTTGAAGTAATCCAGATCGATCAGTGCGATCGAGCAGGGCGAGCCGTTGCGGGTAGACCGCGCGATCTCCTCCTCCAGCATGCGCATGATGCTGCGGCGGTTGGACGCCCCGGTGAGCTCGTCGAGCTCGGCAAGCTCCTCGATCCGCTTGTACGCCGCTTTCAATTCGAAGCTGCGGTCGTAGAGCATCTTGCGCATGGTCGAGCCGTAGAGCCCGACAAAGGCGCATTGCCCGATCGTCAGCACAAAGGACAGCATGGCCGCGAGGCGTTCGGTCTGGGTGGTAATCGGCAGGCCGATCGGGGTGCTGCTGAACAGGAAGATCGGCGCCAGGCCGATCATGGTGAGCGTCCAGGAGATGATCGCCTGCCGGGACGTCATTCGCAGCGCGCCGAACCCGAAGATCAGGAAGACGACGCTGAGAAAGACAAAGCCGATCTGCGGCGCCGCCAGCAGAAAGCCGAGCTGGAGCGCGACGTGGCCGGCGACCTGGTAGATCGTGAGATAGTGGTCCTCGAAGCGGTCGTTGAAGTGCGCTTCGGACAGCACGATGAAGATCGAAACCAGACCGATGCCGGAGATAAAGTAGGCGGCCGGGATGATGAGTGGGATGGTGCCCGCATAGCAATAGACCAGCAGGACCGATCCGATCAGCGCGTAGCTGACGACCTGGACGCCCAGCATGTGGCGGCGCTGGCCGACCCGGCGCTTCAATAGCTCCGGCGGCTTGCGAGCGGTGGCGTGGGTGGTCGCAGGTTGGGAGCCTTGCCCCTGAAGCAATGAAACCGCGCTGCTCATGTCCGTCGCTGTTGGAGTATGCCGGACGAAACTTTAGGGAATAAAGCCTTTAGGTTTGGTATCTTTTGGCCTCGAATCGGGTCCGTTAAAACCCTACCATTGCACTGTTTTCACAATGGAAATCTGCCGGATTCCGATAGTGTGGAACCCGCCTTTGCGGCCAGTCCATACGTCACGTGGATGCTGCCCTGCCGGCGAAGCCTTGCTAAGGTTGCGGGCTGCACGTCTTTAGGAAAGTGTTTCCTTATTATGATACCAGTTTCGGGGCTTAGTTCGTTTCTGCCGGGGGGGTGGCCCGGTCATGTCCGTCTGTGGGGTAAGTCACACATGCAGCTACGGCATTGCCGTAATGTGAAGAATCTCACTCACCACATCGAACCGCCGGCCACCCCCGTCCGACCAACCTTGCGAGACGGCCATTGAGTGCGACACAGGCGGCTTCAGACGAAATTCTGATCGCTCGGATCGCTCAAGGCGACCGGCTCGCCATGCAGGTGCTGTACGGAAGGCACCATGTCAGGGTGTTCCGCTTCGGGCTTCGGCTCGTAAGGGATGAACAAGTCGCGGAAGATCTCATCAGCGAGGTTTTTCTCGATGTGTGGCGTCAGGCCGGCAAGTTCGAAGGCCGCTCCGCCGTTACCACCTGGCTGTTGGCGATTACCCGGTTCAAGGCCCTTTCGGCACTAAGGCGCCGCAAGGACGTTGGGCTGGACGAAGAAACCGCGAACGCGATCGAGGATACGTCCGACGATCCGGAAGTGGTGGTGCAGAAGAAGGATACGGGTGAAGCGTTGCGGAAGTGCCTAACCGGGCTTTCGCCTGAGCACCGGGAGATCGTCGATCTCGTCTACTACCACGAGAAGTCCGTGGAAGAGGTGGCCGAAATCGTCGGAATTCCGGAGAACACCGTGAAGACGCGCCTGTTTTATGCGCGCAAGAAATTGGCCGAGTTGCTCAAGGCAGCAGGCATCGAGCGAGGTTGGCCATGATGGCAACGAGCAGAAAAATGCTGGATCAAGAGCCCGGCGAGATCGAGATGCTGTTGCCCTTCCATGCGGCCGGCACCCTGAACGCGCGGGATGCACGCCGCGTCGAGGAAGCGCTCGCCAGCGATCCCGATCTTGCCCGGCAATATGCCGTCATCCGCGAAGAATATGCCGAGACGATCAGCCTCAACGAGAGCCTGGGCGCGCCGTCCACGCGCGCCATGCAGAAGCTGTTTGCTGCCATTGAGGCGGAGCCGGCGCGCGAGCCCTCGCGTTCGGTGAGCCTGTCTGCGCGCGTATCGCAATTTTTTGCAAGCCTGTCGCCACGCACGCTCGCCTGGTCGGCGAGCCTCGGCGCCGTGGCGCTGCTATTGCAGGCCGGTGTGATCGGCGCTGTGTTGATGAAGAACCAGGGCGGTTCGTTCCAGACAGCGTCGATGAGCACGGACGAGCGGTCTTCGGGTCCGATTACGCGCGACCTTGGAGGCAGCCTCGCACCGACCCGTGCGCTGGTGCAATTTGCGCCCGAGGCGCGGATCGCAGACATCACGGCGCTGCTCGACAATTACCAAGCCTCGATCGACGGCGCCAAGGGCGGCATGTTCCGCCTGCAGTTCGGCAAGGCGATGAGCAAGGACGAGGCCGCCGGCCTGATCTCCAGGCTGCAGCGCGAGAAGATCGTCAGCCTGGCGGTGGCGACGCCGTAAAGGCGTTCGCGCGGGCCGGGCAAGCCGAGGTCGCATGGTTCGGAATCGCGAAAGTTGGCGGCTGAGGACCCTGCGCACCGTGGGGGCGTTATCGGCCGCGCTGTTGCCGCTGATCGCGCTCGGCGCCTCGGCGGTGCATGCGCAAAGTCTCATGCGCACCCCCAATCTGAACGTCGGCGCCCGGGTGCCGACCATCAATCCGACGGTCGCGCCGCGCATCAACCCAGGTGTCGCAGCCCGGCCGAACGTGAGCGTCGACCGCGTGGCGCGGACGCCGCCAACCCGGCTCGGCACCATGAGTTCGACGATGCGCGTGCGCCCCGGGGCCGGCGTGATGTCGACGCTGCCCTATGCGCGGTTTTCGCCCAACCTCTATCCGGCCTGCCAGACAGCGTTACGCGGCCCCGACGGCGAGTGTTTCGATCGCCCGGTGATGTCGGCCGGCGGCGATGCCGGCAACACGGCGAAGAAGGGCAAGGGTGGTTCGGGCAAGAACAACGCGCAGGCGGCGGTCAATCTGCGCGCGGTCAAGAACGAACTCGTTGCCGAGATCGATGGTGCGCTGTCGAGCGCCGAGGCCGACGAGCTGGCGCGGCGCCACGGCCTGGAGCGCATTGCCTCGCAGGGTTTTCGGCTGCTCGATAGCACGATCGGCCTGTTCCGCATCGTCGATAACCGGCCGGTGGACACGGTGCGCCGCGAACTCGCCGCCGACGGCAGCGTGCGTTCGGTGCAGGCCAATTTCCGTTATTTCCTGCAGGACCAGAGGAAGCCCGCGGTCGAGGGCAACGCTGCGCAATATGCGGTCGCCCAGCTTCGGCTGCCGCAGGCGCATGCGGTCGTGCGCGGCATGAACGTGACCATTGCCGTGATCGATTCTGGCATCGACGCCCGACACCCCGAACTCGCCAACTCGGTCGCCGATAGTTTCGATGCGCTCGGCAGCAAGGAAGGCCCGCATACCCATGGCACCGGCATCGCAGGCGCGATCGTCGCCCATGCCAAGCTGATGGGCAGCGCGCCGGAGGCGAGGCTGATCGCGATCCGCGCCTTCGGCTCGGGTGCGAAGGGGGCAGAGAGTACCTCCTATGTGATCCTCAAGGGATTGGACTATGCGGCCGAGCACGGCGCGCAGATCATCAATATGAGCTTTGCCGGCCCGAAGGATCCGCTGATCGAGCGCGGGATTGCCGCAACGGCGGCGCGCGGCATCCTGATGGTGGCTGCCGCCGGCAATGCCGGCGCGAAATCGCCGCCGCTCTATCCCGCCGCCAACCCGAATGTCGTCGCGGTGAGCGGCACCGACGCCCAGGAAAAACTGTTCACGGCATCGAACCGCGGCAACCATATCGCGGTCGCAGCACCCGGCGCGGACATCTTCCTGCCGGCGCCGGATGAAAAATATCAGATCACGTCGGGCACCTCGTTCTCCGCCGCCTATGTCAGCGGCGTCGCGGCGCTGATCATGGAGCGTAATCCTGCGCTGAAGCCGGCTGACGTACGTGCCATCCTGACCAAGACCGCGCGCGATCTCGGTACTCCCGGTCGCGACGAGCAGTTCGGGGCAGGCGAGGCCGACGCCTTTGCTGCCGTTACTGCGGCTGCCGCCGCGCCTGTGGTTCCGCTGGCCTCGGCTACAGGCAAGCCGCCGGAAAAGACCCCGGCAGTCGATCCGGCCGCAGATAACGCTTCCGTGAGCCGGGCGCTCAACGATGCCCCGCCGTCGATGGCGGCGGACAAATCGACCGCAAACGCCGCCAAATAGCGCCGTTACGCCGCATTTTCCGGGCAATCGCTCCCAAACAAAAGGTTAAAAAAATCGCCCGCCGTTTTGAACGTGCCGGGAGGGTGCTGCGACTTATGAACGTGGGAGCGGTAATCCCTCCCCAGTGGCTGTATTCGGCGCGAGCGCCCATCCACCCCCAAGCGCCCCATATGGCTTTGACCCGTCCGGTTGTCCCCCCGGACGGGTCTTTCATTTTCGGCCGATATTTTCCTGGCGGGCGCGCGACATGCGGTGCCGTGCACTAGCGGAAGCCGGGCGGTCACCGGGCGGACGCCGTCGATTGAGCGAATAGCTCGGTATTTGTGCGGGTATCTTCGATTGCGCCGCACTTCCGTAGCTTCACGCTCTGGACAACGAAAAAGTTTTCCACAGAATATCCCTGTCATCTCCAAACTGATTCGTCTCTGGTTGCGTCTGCGTCCGTCTCTCTCTTACGGGCTAATTTATGGCACATCCAGCAGACGTGGCGCGCGGCCGCAACATCGTTGCGCGCTGGTGCAACCTCGCCGAGCAACGGTTGGAACATCTCACTGAACTGTTCGAGACCGGACGCTGGCGCCGCTATCACACTGAACGCGAATTTCTCGAAAACATCCAGGAAGCCAAGGCTGCGGTCGCAACCTGGCGCGACCTGTTGAACCGCGAAGCCGCGCTCGACAACACGACGATCGACCTGGCCTGGCTCGGCCGCCGCCGAACCTCACCCTTGCCCTTGACGCCGCTGCCGCGCGATGAGGGCTATCGCCGGCCGATTGTGCAGCTTCAGCCGCAGGCGGTGCCGGCGACCGTGCCGCCGCGCGATACGTCGGCTGAATTCCTGATCGCGCTGGAGGCCCGGATTGCCGTGGCGGACGAAGCGCCGTCTGTGCCCGACGTGCTCGCGCTCGACGAGATGGAGGTCCCGGCGCTCGATCTCGACGCGATGAAGGAGCGCTACCCGCTGCTGCGCAACGCGCTGTAGGCGGCGCGGGGCGGGCGCAGGCTAGCGCCTGACCGCATTGCCGCCCACCACCACCTGCGCATAGCGCTGGGCGCCTTCGGCCGACAGGTCGGTCGTAATGGTGCGGGCGTGGTCGAGCCCGACCACGGCGCCGCGCGGGGTTTCCGAAATCATGTTGTTATTGACCAGCGCCGTGCCGGCGCCTGGCAGCACCGACACGCCGACGCCGACGAAGGCGTTGCGGATCACGTTGCCTGATATGGCGACGTCGCGCAGATATTTGCCCCAGCCGGCGATGATGCCGAACGAGGGCGCGTTCTCGATCACGTTACCCGTGACCGTCGTATCAGCCTCGACATAGATGCCGATCCCGGCGTCGTCGTCGGGCGCGGTGCCGATCGGCCGCTTCGGCAACAGGTTGCGGATGATGTTGCCCTGGACCACCGCGATGCGGCCGCCCTCGTTGAAATTGCAAACGGAGACGCCGAGCGCGGCGCCATCCACCGTGTTGTTGGCGATGACCGCGCCCTCGAACGAGAATTCCGAATAGAGCGCGACCTCGCGGATATTGCTGACGCTGTTGCCCGTGATCTGGATGTTGGAGGCCGAATTGCCGCGCACCGCCGAGTAGTCGCAATTCCTGATGCGGTTGCCGCGCACGATTACGTTGCTGGCGCGGTAGGCATTGATGGCGTTGCCATACTGCCCGGAGCCGCCGGGCCCGGCCTTGATATCCTCGATGCGGTTGTCGGCCACCAGCGTGCCGTCGTCGCCGATCGCGGTGCGCAGGATCTCGATGCCGTTGTCATTGGTATCGATGATGGTGTTGCGCGAGACGATCAGGCCCTTCGCGTCGAACGACACGACCGCCGTCGTCGCGATCTTGGTGAAGATGTTGCCGGAGATGTCGCCGGAGACCTGCTCGAGCCAGATGCCGTTGCCGCCGCTGCCTGATATTTCGCAATCGGCGATGCGGATGTCGCGGCCGCCGAGGCAGTGCACGAGGCCGCGCCGTTCCGGCAGGGGAATATTGCCGCCGTCGAGCGTCAGGCCGCTCAGGCCGACGCTGCCGGCGCCTTCGCTGAGCAGGATGGAGGCGCCGCCGGTGAAGACGAGCTTGGTCGCGCCGCGCACGCCGATCAGTTGCGTGCCGTTCGCAAGGCGCAGCATGCCGGTGCGATAGATTCCCGGCGGCAGTGCCAGCGGCATTTGCGCGCGCGCCGCCTCGTCGATCGCGCGCTGCAGTTTGGCGGTCTGGTCGTCGGGGCTGCCGGGGCGCACGCCGAAGTGCGTGACGTCACGCCCGAGCGTGGAGGTGAGCGGCGCCGCGCGAGCGGCGTCCGGCGACATCGCAAGCGCGCCGGCAACACCGGCGGCAGAGGCTCCAATGAGATGTCGGCGGTTCATGTCCATGGTGAATGGCCCTCGCGTCCTGCGGGTCACGGCGTCAGCGTTTCCCTAGGTATCGCGGAAATGCAGCTCCGCATGGTGAAGACCAGGAAGCAAAGCGAGTGATTGTTGAGGGTAGGGTTAATGTTGAGCGACTTACGCGATAGGTCGTGTCCCGGACGCGGTGCAGCGTTCTTTACGATGCACCGCTGAGCCGGGACCCAATGGACCCCGGAACAGCGGCGCACCGCATAGCGTGTCGAAGACGCGCGTAAACGCGCTTGTGGCGCTGTGCAGCATCCGGGGGACGCGCCGCGGATCACGCGACTTCGCGGGCTGCCCTTCTCGCCAGCCGCACCATCTCCAGCAGCATCGCCTCGCCGGCGTCGACGAGTTCCTCCAGCGTGATGCGCGGAAATCCCTTGCGCCTGCCGGCGCCGCTGCGCGCCAGCGGCGGGATGTGGATGAAGGCGGCGAGGCGAGGGCCGCTATCGGCCTCCACGGCCTCGATCGCGCGCCAGCTCAGATAGTTGCAGAGATAGCTGCCGGCGTCGCGCGAGGCGCGGGCGTCGATCCCGGTACCCTCAGCCGCACGCAGCAGCTTTGCGGTATGTGGCCCGAACCGCTGCGCATCGGCGCCGTCGGCAATCGATCCTTTGCGGGCGCGGGTCTGCGCGGCGTCGGGCCACAGCATGGTCACGGCGTTGCGGGCGCGGGTTTCGATCCTCAAGTAGGGCGTGCGCGAGGCGAGACCGAACATCAGTAGCGCATGCGGCTTGTGTTGCTGCAGAGCGAGCGGCAATTGCCGGTCGACCGCGCTGTAGGTCACAGGAAAGATGTGGCTGGATAGTTCGACGTTGTCGAAAGCAGGGCGACGCAGCCGGACCAGGCGCGCCACCAGCGGCTGCGTCGGATTGTAGGGCGCACCGGGAAATGGGCCGAAGCCGGTGATGAGGACGCGCAGCTTTTCGCTCACCGCAGCCACTCCGCGATCTGCTCGGCGGCGAGTGCCGGCGTGATGCGGCCTTCGGCGACGTCGGCCTCGGTCTTCTTGACCTTGGCACGAACAGCGGCATCGGAACGCAGCCGCGCCATCATGCGTTGCTCCAGCATCGACCACATCCATTTCACCTGCTGCTCACGCCGTCTCCCTGCGAACTCGCCCGAGGCATTCATGGCAGTGCGGTGATCGACGACCTTCTGCCACAGCGCGTCCATGCCCGCGCCCGTAAGCGCCGAGTAGGTCACGACCGGCGGATGCCAATGTTCCGAGCGCGGGCTCAGGATATGCAGCGCGGAGCGATATTCGGCGGCCGCTAGGTTGGCACGCTTGATGTTGTCGCCGTCGGCCTTGTTGATCGCGATCATGTCGGCGAGCTCGACCAGGCCCTTCTTGATGCCCTGCAACTCGTCGCCGGCGCCCGGCAGCATCAGCGCCAGGAAGAAATCGGTCATGTCGCTAACAGCGGTTTCGGACTGGCCGATGCCGACGGTCTCGACCAACACCACGTCGAAGCCGGCGGCTTCGCAGAGCAGCATCGCCTCACGGGTTTTTGCGGCGACGCCGCCGAGTGTGCCTGAGGAGGGCGAGGGCCGGATGAAGGCGGCTTCCGAATTCGCCAGCCGCGCCATCCGCGTCTTGTCGCCGAGGATCGAGCCGCCGGTGCGGGCTGAGGAGGGGTCCACCGCGAGCACCGCGACCTTGTGACCGCGCTCGATCAGGAACATGCCGAGCGCATCGATGGTGGTGGATTTGCCGACGCCGGGCGAGCCGGTGATGCCAACGCGGAATGCCTTGCCGGTATCTGATAGCAGCGCCTGCACTAGGTCGCGGGCGGCGGCCTGGTGGTCGGCGCGGCGGCTCTCGATCAGGGTGATCGCCCGCGCCAGCGCTGCGCGCTGGCCGGCGCGGAGGTCCTTGGCGAGCTTCTTGATATCGAGGGAGGCAGTCTTCGGCAGGGTCATGCCGGTGGTTTACAACGGCCGTGCCGTGCAGGCGAGGGGGCCTGCACGGTTCATTCACCGGGCGACGCGGCAGGAACGGGCGCGCGCCTGATCTTCCGCCACACCCAGACCAGCACCGGCCAGATCAGCGCGCCGATCGCCATGGCGGCAAGGATGGCGGCGATCGGCCGCTCGAAGAACGGCAGCACGCTGCCGTCGGACTTGATTAGCGAGGTGACGAAACTCTGCTCGATCATGGTGCCCATCACGATGCCGAGCACCATCGCCGCGACCGGATAGCCGTTCTCCTCCATGACATAGCCGATCACGCCGAAGGTCGCGACCGTGACGACGCCGAACATGTTATTGCCGATGGCGAACGAGCCGACCGCGCAGCACAGCATGATGACAGGCATCACGGTCGAGCGCGGCGCGCGCAGCACGTGGCTGGCGAGGCGGATCATGACGATGCCGAACGGGATCATGATGATGTTGGCGATGATGAACATCAGATAGATCGCGTACATGCTCGACGCTTTTTCGGTGAACAGCGTCGGCCCCGGGTTGAGGCCCTTCATGTAGAGCACGCCGATCGCGATCGCCGCGATGGTGTCGCCGGGAATGCCGAACAGCAGCGAGGGCACCCAGCCGGAGGCGATGCTGGCATTGTTGCTGGCGCCGGCCTCGACCAGGCCCTCGACGTGGCCGGTCCCGAACTTCTCCGGCTCTTTCGAGAAGCGTTTCGACATCGCGTAGCTGACCCAGGCGGCCATGTCGGCGCCGGCGCCCGGGAGCACGCCGATGATGATGCCGATGATGTTCCCGCGCGTCATCTGCCAGTGATACTTTTTGGTGAGCAGCCACTGGCCGGCCATGATGCTCCCGAACTTGCGCCGCGGGATTGGCGGCGGCTCCGGCGTCAGCATCGCACGCATCACCTGGGCCACGGCAAAGACACCGACCAGCGCCGGGATCGGCTCGATGCCGCCGAACAGGTCAGTGACGCCAAACGTGAAACGCGGCACGCCGCCGGGATTCTCGATGCCGATGCAGGAGACCAGCAGGCCGATGAACATGCCGGCGATCGCCTTCACCGGGGAGGAGCGCGCGACCAGCGTCGCGCACATCAGGCCGAGCAGCGCCAGCCAGAAATATTCGAAGGTCGAGAACGACAGGGCGATCTCGGCGAGCGGCGGCGCCAGGATCATCAGCGACAGCGTGCCCGCGATGCCGCCGACCGCGGAGAACCAGACGCCGGCGCCGAGCGCAAGCTCCGCCTCGCCCTTGCGCGTCATCGCATAGGCTTCGTCCGCATAGGCCGCCGAGGCGGGGGTGCCGGGAATGCGCAAGAGCGCGCCGGGAATGTCGCCGGAAAAGATCGCCATCGAGGAGGCCGCGACGATGGTGGCAATTGCGGCGATCGGCGACAGATAGAAGGTGACGGGGACGAGCAGCGCGGTCGCCATGGTGGCGGACAGGCCCGGCAGCGATCCGATGACGAGGCCATAGACCGATGCCGCGAACATCGCGACGATGACTTCCCAGGTGGAGATGAGCGCGAACGCATCAAGCAGGGTTTTCAGCATCGGTCACCAGGGCATCGGCAGCAGCCCGGCCGGCAGCGGCACGCGCAGCAATTTTGAGAAAATCAGGTGGATGCCGATCGGCGCCAGCACGGCGAGCGGCAACGACAGCTTCCAGCGCGCGCCGAGCGCGGTCGAGGTGACGAACACGATCAGCGCCGCGGTGATGATGAAGCCGAGTGTGTCGGCCACCGCCACGTAGAACAACAGCAGGGCCGGCGGCAGCAGGGCGCGCAGGCCGTAGAGCTTGCTGGCCGGTGGCGGCGGCTGGCCGCCCTCGACCGGGATCAGCTCTTCTTCCTCTTCGAAGGAGTGGCCGATGCCGAGCGCGATCGCGAGCCCGCATAGCGCGAGCCCCGTTCCGATCACCAGCGGGAACACATTGGGCCCGACCGGCTGGCCGGGCACCGGCGGCAACTGCCAGCCGCCATAGGCGGCGGCAGCGCCGAGGCCAACGAGAAACACTCCCGTGACGCGATCGGGAAGACGCATGAACTGGCTCCGCAGCAGACGATGATCAGCCGATCAGGATCGGGCCTTCAAATCAGGCCTTCAAATTAGGCCTTGGAGAGACCGGCGGCCTTCATCGCCACGCCCATCTGGGCATCGCCCTTGTCCATGAAGGCGGCGAATTCGGTGGCGTCGCCCCAGACCGTTCCGAAGCCGCGGTTGCTCATGAACTCCTTGAACTCCTTGGACTCGTAAACCTTCTTCAGCGCTGCGGTCAGCTTGGTCGCCACATCGGCCGGAATGCCCTTGGGTCCGGCAATGCCGCGCCAGGCGCCGGTCGAGTAATCGATGCCCATCGCTTCCTTCAGCGTCGGCACGTCGGGGAAAGCGGGGTTGCGCGCGTGGGACATCAGCGCGAGGCTGCGCGCCTTGCCGGCCTCGATGATGGCGCGCGCTTCCGGCACGGAGCATGTCGTGAGGTCGAGGCCGCCGGCCGCAAGGTCCTGCATCGCCGGTGCGGCGCCGTTCGAGGGCACCCAGGCGACGTGGTTCGGCGGCAGGCCCATCGCCTGCAGCCAGCCGACCAGCGCCAGATGCCAGATGCCGCCCTGGCCGGTGCCGGACGCCTTCATCTTGCCCGCAGGCGCCGCCTTGATGGCGTCGGCCAGTTCCTTCACCGTCTTGTAGGGCGAGGTGGAGCTGACCTGGATGCCGGGCGGGTCCTCGTTCATCAGCGCCAGCGGCGTGTAGCTCTTCGGCGCGAGTTCGGTCAGCCCCTGCCAGTGCATCATCGAGATTTCGACCGTCAGCATGCCGATGGTGTAGCCGTCGGCCGGGGCGGTTGCGATCGCGGAGTGGCCGACCACGCCGGAGCCACCGGTCCGGTTGACGACATTGAACGGCTGGCCGAGGTCTTTTTCCAAAAGTGCCGCGACAATGCGCGCGGTCGCATCGGTGCCGCCGCCGGCGCCCCAGGGAACGATCACGGTCACCGGACGTGCCGGATAGGCCTGCGCCGAGGCCGGCTTGAGGCCAAGACCTGCGACGGCTGCGGCAGCCGCGGATGAAGCCGCAAAGGCGCGGCGCGTGATCTTTTTGGACATTATTGATCCTCCCTCGGCATCCGTGAAGCCGGACGCTCTTCGTGATGCGACCATTGTAGGCGGCTTTGCGTTGGGGTCGCAAGGCGTTGGCCAGTCATGGCTGCGCATCACCGGTGGGCATCTCGCCACATCCGGAAATCGGGTGGCCGCGCTTGGGCTACCCGCAATAGGTATTCATGTGCGGCTCACTGATCGGGCCGCGTCGATGACAGAGAGAACCATGACGACAGCCTATTACAGCACCGTGCTGAACCACCCCCTCGAAACCGTGTGGGCCCTGATCCGCGATTTCAACAACTACCCGGCCTATATCGACGGGGTCAGCGAGAGCATGATCGAGGACGACAGAGGCGGCGACGAGGTCGGCGCCGTCAGGCGCTTCTGCTATCTCGGCAGCTGGATCCGGCAGCGGTTGGCGGGCCATTCCGACCAGGCGCACTCGCTGACCTATGCCGGCATCGATCCGTTCTCGTTTCCGTCCGAATCGGAGTCCGACGTTCCAGCGCCGACACGCTATGAGGGAACGATGCACCTGCTGCCGGTCGTCGAGGGCGACCGAACCTTCATCGAATGGTCGGTCAAACTCGACACGGCACCGCAGGACGAGGACCGCTGGCGCGCCCTGTTCCAGTCCTGGATTCCGGACTGGACCCACTCGCTGGAAAGAACGCTGGACCGCAAGGCGGCTTGACGGCGCAAGCCGTCATTGCCGGTCTTCGTCCTCCTTCGGCCGCGCACCGCCGAAAATTCTGATGCCCTCGGGCGTCAGAAACGGCTTCAATTTTTCCCACGGCACGAAGGCCATGTACTCGCCTTCGGCATAGGAGCCGACCGCGTAAGGCGAATAGTGAAACGTGAGGCCGGAGCTCTTGCCTTGCTCGGTCGACGGCGCCAGCGAGACCGGCCCGATCTTGAGCAGTTTTGGCTCGATCGCCTCGATGGTGCTGGCATCGAGGCCTTCTGCGCCGCGCTTCTTCTTTTCCGCTTTGAGCGAAGCAATGACATCTTGCCGCATCGCCTTCATCGCCGGGCCGTTGTCGGCGGTCTCTGTGAAGAACGGACGGATGCTGATGCGCTTGCCGGCTGACTTGTCCCACAGGATCGTATCGGACGAAGAGTTGGGGTGTGCGCCGCCCGTATACTCGTAATCCGCTCTAACGATGCTGACATAGCGGCCATCGACCACCGAGCGCGTCTCGTACTTCCGTTCATACGACCACGGATTGCGGAACAGGTCCGGGTCCTGCTTGCGTTCCTTATCGGCATCGGCGCGGTTCTTCTCGGCCCATGCCTTGCCCTCGGCCAGGCAGTTCGCCGCCAGCATCGGATCGGCCTTGACCTGCGCGTCGAGGATGACGCTGGCCTCGACCCATTTGGTCTTGATGGAAAAGTCCGGCTTGGGTTCGGCGGCAAACGCCAGCGTCGCAGCGCACGCAATCGTGCCCGCCAAGCCGATGGTCCGGGTGAGTGTTAGCAATGCAAGACCGCGCAAGGAAAACCCTTTGGGAAGAAGCGGGCCTGCGGAGAGCTACTCCGCCGCCTCGCTGCTGTGGCCGAGCCGGGCGTTGAGCTTGCGGATCAGCTCTTCGGCGGCATCTGATATCACGGTGCCGGGCGGGAAGATCGCTTCGGCGCCGGCCGCATAGAGGGCCTCGTAATCCTGCGGCGGCACCACGCCGCCGATGATGATCATGATATCCTCGCGGCCGTGCTTCTTCAGCGCGGCCTTCAGCTCCGGCACTGCGGTGAGATGGGCGGCCGCCAGCGACGAGACGCCGAGGATGTGGACGTCGTTCTCCACCGCCTGCCGCGCCGCCTCGTCGGCGGTGGCGAACAGCGGCCCGATATCGACGTCGAAGCCGACATCGGCAAAGGCCGAGGCGATCACCTTCTGTCCGCGGTCATGGCCGTCCTGGCCGATCTTGGCGACGAGGATGCGGGGGCGGCGGCCTTCGGCGGTCTCGAACGCATCGATCAGTTCCTGCACCTTCTCGACCCGGTTGGACATGGCGGACGCCTCCCGCTTGTAGACGCCGGTGATGGATTTGATCTCGGCGCGGTGACGCCCGAACACCTTTTCCATCGCGTCCGAAATTTCGCCGACGGTTGCCTTGGCGCGCGCCGCATCAATTGCAAGCGCGAGCAGATTGCCGTTGCCTTCGCCGGCGCTGCGCGTCAGCGCGGCAAGCGCAGCATCGACTTCCTTCTGGTCGCGCTCGGAGCGCAGCCGCTTCAACTTGTCGATCTGCAAACGCCGCACCGTGGAGTTCTCCACCTTCAGCACGTCGATCGGCGCTTCGTTGGCCGGCTTGTATTTGTTGACGCCGATCACGGCCTGCTTGCCGGCATCGATCCGCGCCTGGGTCTTGGCGGAGGCTTCCTCGATGCGCAGTTTTGGCACGCCGGCCTCGATCGCCTTGGCCATGCCGCCGAGCGCCTCGACCTCCTGGATATGGCCCCAGGCCTTCTGCGCGAGATCGTGGGTCAGCCGTTCGACATAATAGGAGCCGCCCCAGGGATCGATGATGCGGTTGGTGCCGCTTTCCTGCTGCAGGAACAACTGCGTGTTGCGGGCGATGCGGGCCGAGAAATCCGTCGGCAGCGCCAGCGCCTCGTCGAGCGCGTTGGTGTGCAGCGACTGGGTGTGCCCTTGCGTCGCTGCCATCGCCTCGATCGTCGTGCGCATCACATTGTTGAAGACGTCCTGCGCGGTCAGCGACCAGCCGGAGGTCTGGCAATGCGTGCGCAGCGACAGCGAGCGCGGGTCCTTCGGATTGAACGGCTTGAGCAGCTTGGCCCACAGCAGCCGTGCGGCGCGCATCTTGGCGACTTCCATGAAGAAATTCATGCCGATCGCCCAGAAGAACGACAGCCGCGGCGCGAAGCGGTCGACATCGAGGCCGGCGGCGAGGCCGGCGCGTAAGTATTCGACGCCGTCGGCCAGCGTATAGGCGAGCTCGAGATCCTGCGTCGCGCCGGCTTCCTGCATGTGGTAGCCGGAAATGGAGATGGAATTGTACTTCGGCATCTTCTGCGAGGTGTACGCAAAGATGTCGGAGATGATCCGCATCGAGGGCGCGGGCGGATAGATATAGGTGTTGCGCACCATGAACTCTTTCAGAATGTCGTTCTGAATGGTGCCCGACAGTTTCTCCGGCGGAACGCCCTGTTCCTCGGCAGCCGCAACAAACAGCGCGAGGATCGGCAGCACCGCGCCGTTCATGGTCATCGACACGCTCATCTGGTCGAGCGGAATGCCCGCAAACAGCGTGCGCATGTCGTAGATGGAATCGATCGCAACGCCGGCCATGCCGACGTCGCCGGAGACGCGCGGATGATCTGAGTCGTAGCCGCGGTGGGTGGCGAGGTCGAAGGCGACCGACAGGCCTTTCTGGCCGGCGGCGAGGTTGCGGCGGTAGAACGCGTTGGAATCTTCCGCCGTGGAGAAGCCGGCATACTGCCGGATGGTCCAGGGCTGGTTGACATACATGGTCGGGTAGGGGCCGCGCAGATAGGGCGCGATGCCCGGCCAGGTCTCCAGGAAGTCGATGCCTTCGAGGTCGGCTTCGCTATAGGCGGCTTTCACCGGGATGCCCTCGGGCGTCAGCCACGGCCCGGCGCCGCCGGCGGAGGCTGCGGGCGTTACGGCTTCGAAGGCGATATCTGCGAAGTCAGGTATGCGGCTCATGGTACCCATCATAACACAAGTGAAGCCGGGGAAGCGGCACCCCTAATCGTGATCCGGATGCTGATGGCTTGTAATGGTCGCCATCTTCTCCGGCCCGTAATTCTGCATCGTGGTCTGGCTCGGCAAATTGGCGATGCCGACGACCCAGCCGAGGCGGGATTCGGTGCCATATTGCCGCGTCGGCACCACCCGGTCCGGGCGGTCGAACGTGCCGGTCATGATCTCGATCCGCGGGCCGCCGATCAGGCGGTAGGTCAGCGGCGTGCCGCAGGACGGGCAGAAATCGCGCTCGGCGATCGAAGAGGACTGGAACGTCGCGGGCTTGCCGCGGGTCCAGGTGAAATGCTCGTGCTCGATATCGGCAAGGGAAGCGAAGGGCGCGCCCGACGCCTTCTGGCACATCCGGCAATGGCAGATGCTGACCTTGGGCGGCACTTTCGACACCGCAAAGCGGACGGCGCCGCATTGGCAGCCGCCGGTCAGGACTGTCTTATGGTTGTTTTCCGTCATGCTTGCTCCATCCGCCGCCAGGCCTCCTGCAGCATCGCCAGCGCATCGCCGCCGGCAAAGATGAAATCACTAATGCCCGCCGCGCGCAGTGCCGCTTCCTGCTCACCGGGCCGCCCTGCCAGATAGATATGTTTGGCGCCAGCTGCTTGAAGGGCCTTTGCGGCCGCCGCGGCGTGTTCCGCATAGACCTTGTCGGACGAGCACAGGCAGGCGATTGCGGCGCCCGAGGCCTTGAACGCGTCGGCAATGACGGCAGGGTCGGTAAATCCTTGCGTGTCGAGCGCCTCGATGCCGCCGGTCTCGAAGAAACTCTTCGCAAACGTGGCGCGCGCGGTGAAATCGGCCGGCGTGCCGAGATTGGCGAGGAAGATTGTTGGCCGCGCGCCTGATGCCTTGAGCTTCGCATCCGACTTGTCACGCAGCGCCTCGAACGCCGCGGCGAGGCGGATCGGCGGCAGCGGGTCGAACTTGAATTTCGCCTCGCCATAGGGCGGCAGCACGATCGGCGCGGCGTCGAGCACCGCGATATCGTCTTCATGCAGGTTCGGGAATTCGCTAGCGCCGGTCAGCACGTCCCGGCGCCTGGCAATATTGGTCTCGCGTACAGCCCGCGTTGCTGCGACCTTTTTCTGAAGCAGGTTCTGCTGGAGCGCGGCAAAAACGCCGCCGGCCTTCTCGATCTCCTGAAACAGCGGCCAGGCGGCTTCGCAGAGCTGCCTCGTCAGCGTTTCGATGCCGCCGGAGCCGGCCGCCGGGTCCGAGACCTTGGCGAGGTTGGATTCTTCCAGCAGCACCAGTTGCGTGTTGCGCGCCACGCGGCGCGCGAATGGATCGGGCAGTCCCAGCGCCAGCGTATGCGGCAACACGGTGATGGCATTGGCGCCGCCAAGTCCGGCGGAGAAGGTCGCCATTGTCGCGCGCAACATGTTCACGTAAGCGTCGCGCTGCGTCAGCATGCGCCAGGCGGTATCGGCCGCGACGAACAGCGGCCTCGGCGTCAGCCCGCAGGCCTGCTCGATCCGCGCCCACAGCAGCCGCATCGCGCGGAATTTCGCCAGCGTCAGGAACTGGTCGGCATCCGCGCGGAGCCGCGCATAGATCATGCCCTGCGCGACTTCGAGCGCCACGCCAGCCCCTTCGATTGCGCGCAAGTAAGCGACGCCGCAGGCCAGCACGAACGCCAGCTCCTGGACCTCCGATCCGCCGGCATCGTGGATCACCCGTCCATCGGCGGCGGCGAGTGGACCCTTGAAGCCCATCGCGGCAAGGCCTTTCACCGCGCCGGTAATGGCCGGGACGATTTCGTCCCAGCTATAGGGACTTGAACCCCACACTGCGCCGGACCCGAGCGGGTCGAGGCCAAAGCGGATGTCGCAGGCGGCGGGATCGATGCCCTTGCCCTTGATGTATTCGGCGAGGTGAATGGCGGCCATCCGCGACTGCGGGCCGATCTGCAGCTCGATGCCGATCCCGGCGTCGAGATGGATACCGTCGAGAACCTGCGCGACCGCCTCCGCCGAAGGATCGAGCCCGAAACCATGGGCGCCATTGGCGCCGGCAAACACCAGCGTCAGCCCGGTCGCGCCGTTCTCCAGATCGTGCAGCGCCTGTGCGTTGGCCGCCTTTGCATCCGGATGATCGATCCGCTGCATGATCTGCCAGGGCGCCGCGGCGGCCCGGCCGGCGACCGGCGACGCGCCCTTGGCGCGGCGGTAGATCGGGTCGATTTTCAGGCCATCGGACGTCTTGCTGACCAGTTTTTCGAACGGTGCGCCCTTCAGCACGCCGTCGACCAGCTTGCGCCAGTCCTCATAGGTCGCCTGCGGAAACTCCGCGGCCAATGTCAGCTCGTCAATCCCAGTCATCCGGCTCATCAATCCCTGGTCGTCGCTTGATTTGGCCGGAAATTGCCATGCCGCAGCCGCCAAGCCAAACGGTTGTTTTTGGCCTTTTGGGCCTCAATTGAGGTCGGGCAGCCGCTGGATACCCTCGGTGGAAAGCTCGGCCAGCGCGTCCGCCACGCGGCGTTCCGCAATGACACGGTCGGGGGCTATTTCGGCCAGCGGCACCAGCACGAAAGCGCGCTCGAAGACCCTGGGATGCGGCAGGGTGAGCTCCGGCTTGTCGAGCCTGACATCGTCATAGGCGATCAGATCGAGATCGAGCGTGCGCGGCCCCCAGCGGGTCTCGTTCGCGCGGTCGCGGCCGAACTTCTTCTCGATCTTGTGCAGCGTGAACAGAAGCGCATGCGGATCGAGGCTGGTCTCGATCTCGATGCAGGCGTTGGTGAACGACGCCTGGTGTTCCTCGCCCCAGGGCGGCGTGGTGTAGTCGGAGGATCGCGCGATGAGGGCGGCCTGCGTCATGCCGCAAATATTGGCGACGGCCTTGCGGAATGTCGCGCGGACGTCGCCGACATTGCCGCCGAGCGCGATCAGCACGCTGGCCATCTCAGGGCGAGGGCCGCTTGCGCGTCAGCACCACGCCGACATCCTCGAAGATCGCGGCAATCGGCGCATGCGGCTTGTGGACGGTGACCTTGACCGCATTGATGCGCGGGAACGCGGCGAAGATCGCGTCCGAAACTGCGCCGGCCGCGCGTTCCAGAAGCTTGTAATTGGTGTCCTTGAATGCCGCCGTCGCGGTCGCGACCACGCTGGCGTAGGACACGGTGTCGGACAGCCTGTCGGTGTGCGCGGATTCCGACAGGTCGATGGAAAGTTCGAGGTCGATGACGAAACGCTGGCCGACCTCGCTCTCATGGTCCATGACGCCATGGCGGGCGTGGATGACGATGCCGGTGATGAAGATCGTATCGCTCATCCCTGTTCCCTGATTGCGGCAGCTACGCGCAGCGCCTGTACGGTTTCGGCAACATCATGCGCCCGGATGATCCGCGCGCCACTCTGCGCCGCCAGCAGATGGGCGGCAATCGAGCCGCCGAGGCGCTGATCCGGTTCTGACGGTGTGACCGTGCTAATGAAACGCTTGCGCGAGGCGCCGACCAGGAGCGGCAGTCCGAACGATTGCAATTCGCCGAGCCGTGCCAGCGCGGTCATGCTCTGCTCGGGCGTCTTGCCGAAGCCGATGCCGGGATCGAGCACGATCCTGTCGGATGAAATCTTGGCCTTCGCGGCGATGTCGAGCGAACGGGTGAAGAAATTCGCGATATCCTGCATGATGTCGATGGCGGGATCGGCGTGCTCGCGGTTGTGCATGATGATGATGGGCACGCCGCGCTCGGCGACGAGGCCGGCCATGCCGGAATCGCGCTGCAGGCCCCAGACATCGTTGGCGATGGAAGCGCCCTGATCGAGCGCCCAGGCAACGACGGCGGATTTCATGCTGTCGATCGACACGGGAATGCCGAGCGCCACCACGCCGGCCAGCACCGGCTCCAGGCGCTTCAATTCCTCTTCCGCCGAGACCGGTTCCGACCCATAGGGCCGGGTGGATTCCGCGCCGATGTCGATGATGTCGGCGCCATCCGCGATCATTCGCTGCGCCTGCGCCAGCGCGCGCTCGGGAGCCGCGAACTCCCCGCCGTCGGAGAATGAATCGGGCGTGACGTTCAGCACGCCCATCACCGCCGGATAGGGCCTCGACAACAGCGCAGGCAGCACCGGATGGCCGGCAGAACCGGTCGCGGCTTTCGATCTGGGCTTGGTTGCCATCATGCGGTCGCTTTGCGCGGTCCGCGGCGGGGAGTCAAGGCGGGAGAATAGCGGTGAAGCTGTCCCGAGGGGAAATCCTAATAGCTGATCTTGGGCGGAAGCCTTCGCGCCTGCTCGATCAGTAACTCCACCGATCTTTCGGAGGGCAGCACCCGAACGAGCTTACGTTTTATATTCACGTCTTTCATGTTCTGGGCGAGCCGCGCCGGATTGCGGTGGGCGAGTTCGCGCACCGTGGTGACGCCGGCCGCGCGCATCAGGCCCACCTTGGCCTTGCCCATGCCGGGAATGCGCATGTAGTCGGAAAAATTGGCCCATTCCAGCAGCTGCTGTTCGCTGATGCCGGTCTTTGCCGCAAGCGCCTTGCGTCCTTTCACCGTGCGGGCGGCTTCCAGCAGCGCGTCGGTGGTACGAATGCCCAACGATTTAAGTTTCGAGGCAGGGTAGGCGGTCAAGCCGTCGATCTCGGAAAGGGGATAAGTCATGATACCGGATGAAAAAGAATGTGCCCGCGTCGAATGTGCTCGCCAACCTTCGTGCTATGCGAACTGGCTGAGACCCGGCGTGCCCTTAATGATTTCGCCCATTTGATCCGCTCCGATTTTGTCGCGTCCGAACCTGAAAAGTTCACGCGCCACGTTCTGAATCTCGTTCATGCCGAGGCCAAGCGCCATCAGCCGCGTGCCGACCGCCATCAAGCCTCCACCCATCAGCCTCGACAGTCCGCCGCTGCTGCTCGAAGCTGCGATCGCAGCTTCCGCCCCGGGAATTTGGTCGATCAGGGCCTGAACCTTGTCTGAAGGGCCCTCGTTACGGAGAAATCCAAGAACAATACCGATGGTTTTTTCAGCGACAGCGCTATCGATGCCGGCCTTGAAGGCCAGCCGCCCAATCAGTTCGTCCATCTATTTGCCCCGTCCCCAACCGGTTATACCGGGTCGTCTCCTTGCAAGTTGATCTTGAGCGCCTGCGATCTGAATTACAAGGATTGGCGCCCGCCGATTCGATTTTGACTCTGCAAGTGTTGCAGCAATGCAAGAGTGAATGCCGGATTCACGCAGATTTATTGCGCTGCGTTCTCGATTTTTCGCCCAAGCTTGGAAAAAAGCATGAGAAGTGGGAACGACGAGGCGAGTGAACACTCACGTATTCGCCTCTGATTGTTTCAATCGGCGGCCAGGATGCGATATGATTGAGAACCAAATCTCCCCGATGCGCGCGAAGAGGCGATGCGATGGCGACCTCCGATAACAAGATGGCCGATACTGACGAGAAGATTTTCATCGGAAAGGGCGATGAGACGGCCTGGCTGACGCTCGCGCTCGCCAATCGGCATGGGCTTGTCACCGGCGCGACCGGCACCGGCAAAACCGTGTCGCTGCAGATCATGGCGGAGGGCTTTGCCCGCGCCGGTGTTCCCGTATTCGCGGCCGATATCAAGGGCGACCTGTCCGGAATTGCCGAAGTCGGCGAGGCCAAGGATTTCATCCTCAAGCGCGCCAAGGAAATGGGCCTCGATTTCCAACCCGACCAGTTTTCGACCGTGTTCTGGGACGTGTTCGGCGAGCAGGGCCATCCGGTGCGCGCCACGGTCACCGAGATGGGGCCGCTGCTGCTGTCGCGGATGCTCGATCTGAACGACGTGCAGGAAGGCGTCCTCAATGTCGCATTCCGTGTGGCAGATGAAAACGGCCTGACGTTGATCGACATGAAGGATCTGCGGTCGCTATTGGATGCGATTGCGCCGGCCGGCGGCAAAAAGGGGCCGGACGCCGAGTTCGATCCTTATGAAGAGATACGCAAGGCCGCGCAGAGCTACGGCAATGTCAGCAAGGCGACCATCGGAACCATTCAGCGTCAGCTTCTGGTGCTGGAAAACCAGGGCGGAACGAAATTCTTCGGTGAGCCGGCGCTGTTGCTGAAGGACTTCATGAAGGCCGACAGCGACGGCCGCGGGATGATCAATATCCTGGTCGCCGACAAGCTGATGCAGAGCCCTCGGCTCTATGCCACGTTCCTGCTGTGGATGCTGTCGGAATTGTTCGAAGAGTTGCCGGAAGCCGGCGACCTGGCGAAGCCGAAACTGGTGTTCTTCTTCGACGAGGCGCATCTGTTGTTCAACGACGCGCCGAAGGCGCTGCTCGACAAGATCGAGCAGGTGGTGCGTTTGATCCGTTCCAAGGGCGTCGGCGTCTATTTCGTCACCCAGAACCCGATCGACGTGCCGGACAAGGTGCTGGCCCAGCTCGGCAACCGCGTGCAGCACGCGCTGCGCGCCTTCACGCCGCGCGACCAGAAGGCGGTCAATGCGGCGGCGCAGACCTTCCGGCCCAACCCCAAGCTCGACACCGCGCGCGTCATCATGGAGCTCGGCAAGGGCGAGGCGCTGGTGTCGTTCCTCGAAGGCGGCGGCACGCCGACCATGGTCGAGCGCGTCATGATCCGCCCGCCGACGGCGCGGATCGGGCCGGTCACGCCGGAAGAGCGCAAGGCGATCATGAATAAGAGCCCGGTGAAGGGAAAGTACGACACCGCGGTCGATGCCGAATCCGCCTATGAGATGCTGCAGAAGCGCGTGGCTGGAACGGCGGCGCCTGCGAACGGCGAGGGCGGCGGAATCCTCGGGCAGATCGGTTCGATCGTCGGCACGATCTTCGGCACCAACGTCAAGCGCGGCCGCCTCTCGACAGGCCAGGTGATTGCGCGGGACGTGACGCGCTCGGTCACCAACAAGGTGGTCGGCGGCATCGTGGCCGATCTCGGCAAATCGGTCGGCGGATCGCTCGGCAGTTCGGTCGGGCGGGCGCTGGTGCGCGGCGCGCTCGGCGGATTGCTGCGGCGATAGAGCCACGATCTCCTCTTACGAATCCGGAAGCGAGTGTGCTGAGATATCCGTCGCTGCGAAGGCCGCTCGATATCCTGTTTCTGGTCTGCTGCATCGCGCTCACCGCCGATGTGCTGGTCCCGGAAATCTGGGGCAGCGGCAAGACCAAGGACTATCCGCTGTGGTTCTGGGCCGGGCAGCAGGTGCTGCAGGGCCAGAATCTCTATCCCGACAATCCCGCTTCCTATTTCGAATTCATCTATCCGCCGCTGTCGGCGGTGCTGCTGGCGATCCCGGCCTGGTTCGGCAAGATCCCGCTCTATCTGTGCCTGTCGTTCCTCAACATCGTTGCGTGGTGGATGACGGCGCAGTTCTCGCATGCGATGGCCGGATCGGGGCACAAGCCTGGGCCGTGGCTGGAAGCGCTGCCGGGTTTCATCACCGTCACCTTCGTGTTCGACATGTTCGATCTTGGCCAGCCGAACCTCGTGCTGCTGTCCCTGATGCTCTACGGCTTTTGGCTGCTGCGGGACCAGCGCGGCTGGATGGCCGGCTGCATGTTTGCACTCGCGACCGCCATCAAGGTGTTTCCGGTCGCGGTGTTGCCGTATCTGGTGTGGCGCAGGCAATGGGTGGCTTCCGCCAGCATGCTGATATTCATCGGTGTGTTCCTGTTCGTGCTGCCCGCGCCGTTTCGCGGTTTCCAGCACAATGTCAGCGAGTTGAAGACCTGGTACCAGGGCATGGTGGGATCGAGCTCCGAGAAGGGGTTCGGACAGCGCGACGAACAGAACTGGTCGTGGGTCAACCAGTCGATCATCGCGATGACGCATCGCCTGACGCGGCCGATCAACTACAACCAGGACAATCCCTCCAAGCCGGTGCGGACGATGAATATCGCCAGTGTCGACTTCAAGACGGCGAACCTGATCATGCTGGTGATCTCGCTGGCGATCGGGCTCGGATACATCGCGGTGATGCCGCCGGCATCGCGCCGGACCGAGCGGTCGGACGCCGAGGAACTCGGTATCCTCTTCTGCCTGATGACGGTCGCGTCACCGCTGGCCCGCCAGTATTATTTCCTGTGGCTGTTCTTTCCGATCACGGTGCTGCTCCACCGCGCTGCCAACGATCCGCGTCCCACCATCAGGACCGGCACATGGCTGCTGCTGGCGGGCGCGGGCGCGTTGCTAGGCCTGTCGCTTCCACTGTTTCCGATCGATTTGCAGGCCTATGGCAACAATCTTGCAGCCACCATCCTGCTCGCGGCCGGGCTGGTCTGGCACATGCGTCATCCGCCGGCGGATGCCGCCTTGCCTGATCCAGCGGGCAAGCTACAACTTGATGCCAATAACAAGGCTCACAGCCAGGGATGATCAGCCATGTCCAACGCAAAGATCCAGCCGGTCCTCGATCATATCGATGCCGATTTCGACAATAGCCTCGAGCGTCTGTTCGCGCTGTTGCGGATCAAGTCGATCTCGGCCGATCCGGCCTTCGCCGCGGATTGCAAGGCGGCGGCCGATCACCTGGCAAAGGACATCGCAACGCTCGGCTTCAAGGCCGAGGTGAGGCCGACGGCTGGGCATCCCGCAATCGTCGCCAAGATGAATGGCAGCACCGATGGGCGGCCGCACGTGCTGTTCTACGGGCACTATGATGTGCAGCCGGTCGATCCGCTCAATCTCTGGCATCGCCCGCCATTCGAGCCCGTCGTCGCCGACCACGCCGACGGCAGAAAAATCATCGTTGCGCGCGGCGCCGAGGACGACAAGGGGCAGTTGATGACCTTCATCGAGGCCTGCCGCGCCTGGAAGAAGGTCACGGGAACGCTGCCGGTCGATGTCACGATCCTGATCGAAGGCGAAGAAGAGGTCGGCTCGAAAAATTTCGTGCCGTTCATGGAAGCAATCAAGGACGAGCTGAAGGCCGATTTCGCGCTGGTCTGCGACACCGGCATGTGGGATCCGAACACGCCGGCCATCACCACCTCGCTGCGCGGCCTGGTGTATGACGAGGTCACCATCAAGGCCGCGAACCGCGACCTGCATTCCGGTGTGTTCGGCGGCGGCGCGCGCAACCCGATCCGCGTGCTGACCAACATCCTCGGCGGCCTGTTCGACGACAACGGACGCATTACCATTCCCGGCTTCTACGACGGCGTGAAGGATTTGCCGCCGGATATTCTGGCGCAGTGGAAGAACCTGAATCTGACGCCGGAGGCGTTCCTGAAGCCGATCGGTCTCTCGATCCCCGCCGGCGAAAAGGATCGCCTGCTGATCGAGCAGATCTCCTCACGGCCGACCTGCGATATCAACGGCATCGTCGGCGGCTATACCGGCGAGGGCTCGAAGACCGTGATCCCGGCGGAAGCTTCCGCAAAGGTGTCCTTCCGCCTGGTCGAGGGCCAGGACCCGCAGAAGATCAAGCAGGGCTTCCGCGACTATGTCACCGCGCGGCTGCCCGGCGACTGCAAGGCCGTGTTCACCGAGCACTCCAGCGGCGCGGCGATCGCGCTCGACTGGAACATGAAGCCGCTCGCAGCCGCCAAGCGCGCGCTGACCGAGGAATGGGGCAAGGAGGCGCTCTTGGTCGGCTCCGGCGCCTCGATCCCGATCGTCACCGATTTCAAGCGCACGCTCGGCCTCGACAGCCTGCTGGTCGGCTTCGGCCTCGACGACGACAACATCCATTCGCCGAACGAGAAGTACGACCTCAAGAGCTTCCACAAGGGCATCCGCTCCTGGGCCCGGATTTTGGCAGCGCTGGCGGAGGCGAAGTAAAAGGTGTGTAGTGCCGTAGGCTGGGTAGAGCGGAAGCGAAACCCATCAATTCCTCACGCGGGCAGCCGATGACCGCATACCGTCGCAATTTCATTCCCGGCGGCTGTTTCTTCTTCACGGTCAATCTTGCCGACCGACGGTCGCGGCTGCTGACGGAGCATGTCGACGTCCTCCGCTTTGCGTTTCGCGAGACTCGAGAACGTCATCCGTTCACGATCGACGCGATCGTCATACTGCCGGATCATCTACACGCGGTCTGGACCGTGCCTGAAGACAATCGGGATTTTGCTACGCGCTGGCGGCTGATCAAATCGACGTTCTCACGCAGCTTCGGTGTCGGCGAGCCTATTTCAGACAGCCGCGCCGCCAAGCGCGAGCGTGGCATCTGGCAGCGGCGTTATTGGGAGCATACGATTCGCGATGAGGACGATTTCGCGCGTCACATCGATTACGTCCATATCAATTCCGTAAAGCATGGATTGATGCGCTCAAATAAAAACGCCGCCCGGGATTGGGCGGCGTTTGGATTCCTGACGTGTAGAGGTATGTAGCCGACAGTTTAGCACATCGGCGCGGCGCGTCCACCGCAGTCTCACTCCACGGGATACGGGCCATCGCGAAAGACGCGGTCGTGATAGCCCTTGCTGCCGACCTCGCGCGCAAGTGGGCTGCTGATGTCTTCGCCGGCCTTGAGCCGCGCGACCAGCGCGCGGAAATCATGGCGCGGCTGCCAGCCGAGTTCGGCCCGCGCCCGCGCGTTGTCATAGACGCGGTCGACGCTGGGCGTCATCGTCCAGCCGCGCCGTGCAAATTCGGCCTCATAGTCCGGCACGTAACGGTGCACCACGCGCGGCGCGTTGCTGCGCAACTCCGCTCCGTCCTGGCGGGTGAACGGCGTGGTGGCGCTGATGATGTACTTTGCAAAACCGGCCGATGGCGCGTGCTCCGCAGCCAAGAGGTGGGCGCCGACCACATCCTCGATATCGACGCGCCGGTAGAGGAACTCGTTGGTCTTGATGTTGGCGTCAGCATAGGCCTCGCGGACCGCGCGGCTGTCGTCCTCTTCGGGAAAGAAACGCGAGGTGCGCAGCACGATGCTGCGAAGCGCATGGTTGCGCGCGAAGAGCTGGCACAGGTCTTCCGCCGCCGCCTTTGTGACGCCGTAGATATTCTTCGGCACGGCCGTGACGTCCTCGGTGATCCAGGCCGCCGGCGCACCCGGCGGCGGCACCAGCGCATCGCCGAAGACGCTCGTGGTGCTGGTGTAGACGAACGCCGAGACGCCCGCCGCGGCGGCTTCTTCCAGCAGATTGAGCGTGCCCGTGATGTTGACCTCGACAAAATCCTGCCGGCCATGCGTCGCCACATGCGGCTTGTGCAGCGTTGCCGCGTGCAGCACGGTGGTGACGTGCCGCATGCAGCGGCGCACGAAGGCGCGGTCGGCGATCGAGCCGATTTGGTGCGTGAAGCCGCCAGGCAGAATATCTATACCGATAGCCTCGCGCCGCTGCGCCTGCAGCGTCCGCATCAAGGCCTCGCCCAAATGGCCGGAACTGCCGGTCACCAGTATCGTCACGCCAGCAAGACCTTTCGCGCCAGCCCGGCTCAGCTCTTGTAGCTCGGATCGAGCCGATCGAGCTTGCGGAGCAGCGGCGGCCACACTAGCTGGGTTGAACGCCGTTCCGCGAAATCGGCATTGGCGAACAGCTGCTCGTTCTTGTCGATCACGGCCTGCTCGATCGGGTAGGCGGTCGGGCCCAGCATGCGGGTGCGCACCTGCATCGTGCAGGCCCGCTCGAGGTGATACATCCGCTCGAAGGCGGAGGCGACCGAACGGCCGACCGTCAACGTGCCGTGGTTGCGCAACAGCATGTGGTTCTTGTTGCCGAGATCCCGCTGCAGCCGCGGACGCTCGTCATGATCCAGCGCCACGCCCTCGTAATCGTGATAGGCGAGGTCGTGGGTGACGAATTGCGCGGTCTGGTTCATCGGCAGCAGGCCTTCCATGCAGCTCGCCACCGCGGTTCCGTCGGGCGTGTGCAGATGAAGCACGCAGCCGGCATCCTCGCGCACCTCGTGGATCGCCGAATGGATGGTGAAGCCGGCCGGATTGATGCTGTATTCGCTCTCGCTGAGCTGATTGCCGTGCAGATCGACCTTCACGAGGCTCGACGCCGTGATTTCCTCGAACATCAACCCATAGGGATTGATCAGGAAGTGATGATCGGGGCCGGGCACGCGCGCCGAGATGTGGGTGTCGACCAGATCGTCCCAACCGTACAGTGCGACGAGGCGATAGCAGGCGGCGAGATTGACGCGCTGGTTCCACTCGGCGTCCGTCATGCCGGATGGAATCTGCTTCAGGCGGGCTTCGGCTGGCGACATGGCGCGCTTCTCCCGTGGATGGCTGATCTGGAGGGCGAGCCTAATCCTGCACCGGACGGCCAGCAAGGCAGCCGCCGCGACTGGCAGTCATGCCTTTGCAGCGCTTACGGCGCCGGTATAGCCAGCAGCGTCGGGATGGGCCTGCCGCGGATGTCGTAGACGCGCGCGAACACGACATCGTCGCGCTTGATTTCGACCATCACGGGCGCGGTAAGGCCCTTGCAGTAGAATTCGCCCAGCGTCATTGCGAAATCGGCGGACTGGCTGTCCCAGCCGATCGTGAAGTCCGGGCCGAGCGCGACTTGCGCCGGTCGCTGCGGACCGCACACCGCAACCTTCCATTTGCGCCCCTGCGGCGCAAATTCCTGGCGCTCGATCAGTTCCTGGCGCAGCCCGTCGGACGCCTGCTTCAGCGCCAGCCCCCAATAGTCCAGCATGAAGTAATTGTCGGCCGCGCGCACCGTGCCGGCGATGTGGTTGAAGTGGGTGTACTCGTAGGGATGCAGGCGGATCATCTCGCTGAGCGGCAGCAGCAGGCCGAACGTGAACACCGCCAGCGCGGCAGGTTGCCAGCGGCGGTGATGATCCTTGAGCCAGTTCATGCCCCATGCGAAGGAAACGCCGGCGAGCACCGCCATCGGCGGGATGACGAACACGAAATGCCGGATGCCGTTGTAGAGCGCGGGCCGCTTCACCATGGCGATCACCAGCGGCAACGTCGCCGCCAGCGTCAGCATCAGGAGGATGGTCTTGCGGCGGGCCGTCACGTCGAGGCGTGACAGCGACGTGAAGCTTCCGACGATGCCGGCGACCAGCAGTCCAAGCAGCACCTCGGGAAGCTGCAGCGCGAACAGCGTCGGCAAATAGGACCACGGCATGTCCGGCACCGACACCAGCGCGCCGTCAAACATTTCCTTCCAGGGCTTTTCAAAGAAGTGCGAGAAATAGGTCAGCGCCTTGAAGGGGTGGTCCGCCTCCATGATCGACCACGGCCACACCAGACCCATGACCAGATACCCGAACGCGAGGCCGGGCAGCAGCACATACACGACATGGGCGAAGCGGCGGATCGCTTCGCGCGGGCCTTGCTTGCGCACCTCCTCGATCAGCAGCGGAACGAATCCGACGATGGCATAGACCAGCGCCAGCCCGCCCAAGATCCGGCAGCCGATCGAAAGACCGGCGCCGAGGCCGACGATCAGGACGGTTCGCGGCGAGGGCGCGGGATATTCCTCGGCAAGGCGCACCAGGCCCAGGATCAGGATCACCATCGAGACGGCAAACGGCGCGTCCTTCGGGTTCATGAACATGTGCCCGTAGAAGGTCGGACAGAGCGCGAGCAGCAGCAGGGTTGCCAGGCCGGCAAGCGGGCCGCCGACGCGGCGCGCCAGCCGCCAGGTCACGGCAAGGCCGATCAGGCCGACGACGGCGCCGAGCAGGCGGCGTGTTTCAAACAGTTCCAGTGGAATGATCTTGTGCAGCAGCGCCGCAGCCATGTCGAAGCCGCCGCCATACATATAAAGATTGGCGAACGACAGCGCGCCGGTGTCCTTGAAACCGGAACCGTACATGCGCAGCAGCAGGTCGGCATATTCGGCGTGCGTGTAATCGTCCCAGCCCAGCCCGTAGTCGCGGAAGGTCAGACCCGCAACGATAGCGACCACGGCGAGCAGCAAGATGGCAAGGTCGTCGCAGGTCCGCTCCACCGAGCGCCGCACGGGCGTGTCGAGGGCAGAAGTCGTGATGGAAGACATGGCGATCGGTAACCCAGCGTCCCTATGGCCCAGCGTGGCTATTGTTGAGCCTCATTCCCCGGGTACCCATATAGCGCAGTTCCCTTTCCAAGTAATTGGGAATTGTGGCGTAAATCCCTGATGCAATGCAACAAAAGGGCAGTAATTAGTAGCTGGTAAAACTACGGCCGGCGGGCTGAATGGCGCCTGAATGGAAATGACCTCGCCCACAGGGAATACGGATGACGCACCTACGGAACCCGAAGCACAAATGGCGGTTGGCGGGGCGCGCAATAAGACGGTATCGTGGCGCGGGCGGCTGGCGAGCCTTCGGGCGCGGCTGAGGGGTTGGTTCAATGATGTTTCTCATGTTGGTCGCAGGCGTCGGCCTCGTTCTGGCAGGCCTGCTGGCGACCGCATTCGGGATTTCGGTCCAGCTCAGTACCGGCAACACGATGATCCTTGCCGGCGTGATGGGCTTCTGCACCGGCGTGATCATGCTCGGGCTGTGGATGACGGTCCGCGAGCTGAAGAACATCGCGCGGCGGATCGGTTCCACGCTATCTGAAGCGCGCGACGAGGCCGCGATGGGGCCGGCGCTTGCGCCTGCCGCGGCGCGCGATTCCGCTGGCGTGGGCATGCCGGCCGCCGAACCGCCCGGTATGCCTGGGCCATTCCCGCCCGCGGCGCCGCCGCCATGGCAGAATGAGGCGGTTCTGCGTGATCATCCGATTCCGGAGCCAACGCACCCCGAACCCGCGCCATCGGCACCCAAGCCGAAGCGCAATCTGCTGTTTGCCTCAACGCGAAAGGAACGGGAGCGTGCCCAGACGCGCACCGGCGAGCCGCTGCCGCCGGACCCGTTGTCGTCGGACCTGCGTTCCAAGCCGCCCACCATACCGATGGTCGAGCCGGCCGAGCCGCCACCATCCTTCGACACTGCCTGGCCGCGGGGAGAACGCGCAAAGTCCAGCGAGCCGCCGCTGCCGCGGCGCGGCCGTGCGCCACCGCTCGCCGAACCAAATGGCGGACCGCCGCGCATCGAGGAGCAGCCGGGGGTGACGGTGCTGAAATCGGGCATCGTCGACGGCATGGCCTATTCGCTCTATTCCGACGGTTCGATCGAGGCGCAGATGCCCGAGGGAATGATGCGCTTCGCCTCGATCGATGAGTTGCGCGCGCACCTCGATCAGCGGGCGTAAGCCGGGCAATACTTGCCGCGAGACCGATCGTCGAAAATACAGCGCCGCCGTTCTTGTCAGTTTCCCGGCACTTCGTTCATATTCGCCAAGTCGTATCGGATTCCGCCGATGTATAGGCGCGGCCAAATACTGTCCGAACCGGGCGGCCGACAGATGCATTCGTTGATCCCAGAAGGTTGAGCCATGACCGATCCCGCCGGCAAAACGCCCGTCGAACTGACCGCCAATATCGTGTCGGCCTATCTCAGCAACAATCCGACCCAGGCCTCGGAAATCCCGAACCTGATCAGCCAGGTCCATGCGGCCTTGATGCGGGTGTCGAGCGGCCGGCCTGAGACGCCACTCGAACCGGCCAAGCCCGCCGTGTCGGTGAAGAAATCGATGACGCCGGAATATCTGGTCTGTCTGGAGGACGGCAAGCGCTTCAAGTCGCTGAAGCGCCATCTGCGCACGCAATACAATATGACGCCCGAGCAATACCGCGACAAATGGGGCCTGCCGCCGGACTATCCGATGGTGGCGCCGAATTACGCGGTGGCGCGCTCGCAGCTCGCCAAGAAGATGGGCCTCGGCCAGCAGGCGCGGAAACGGAAGTAGCTTCCGCCGCTGCCGCCTCTATGAGGCCGCGGCGAGCGCCTCGCGCGCGTCGTTGCGGATGCGCTCGACCATCGAACGCAGGCCGTTGGAGCGCTGCGGCGTCAGGTGCTCGCGAAATCCGAATTCGTCGAACACGGCGAGCGCATCGGTCGAAAGGATCTGCTGCGGCGTGCGGCCGGAATAGAGCGTGAGCAGGATTGCGATCAGGCCGCGGACGATGTGGGCATCGCTGTCGCCGAGATATTTCAGGTGCGGCTCGCCATTGCCGCTGCGGTCGATCTGCCTGGAAAGCCAGACCTGGCTGACGCAGCCATTGACCTTGTTCTCGGTGGAATGTTCGCCCTCCGGCATCGGCTCGAGCGTGCGGCCGAGCTCGATGACGTACCGGTAGCGGTCGTCCCATTCCTCCAGCAGCTCGAAATTTTCCCTGATTTCGTCGATCGTCATCGCAGCCCGCGTCCGTTCTCTCATGGCATATATAGGATGCGGATCCAACGAAAGCGACGGAAATGGAACCGGTTCCGCCGCCTTATTTCGCGGCCAGCGGCGTCCGCGGCAGGCGCCATTCGATCGCCATGTCGTCGTTCGTCAGCGCATCGGTGGGGGCTGCGGCCGTGACCACGGCCTCGGCATCGATCGAGCTGGTGTGGTCCGGCTTCTTGGCGGGAGCGCTCGGTTGGGCGCCGGGCTGGTCGGGCTTCTTGTCGGTGATGATCTTGTAGAGCTGGCGGGCGCCATCCTGCGCGCGTTGCCCGATAACTGTCGCGGCCTGGCCGCCGACCTCGCAGGCCTGTGGCTGGCGTTTGCAGAACTGGCTCATGTCGGAGACGGCGGCCGTCGCCGCCGACACCGCTTCGGATGCGTTGATCTGTGGCGCCTTGTCCGCCTCAGGCGTCTTTTCCCTGGGCAGCAGCACGAGCACCAGCCCGAGCCAGAATGCCATGCGAAGAAGAAAAGACATGTCGCGACCCCGGTCGTCTTTTGGTTGTGCCGCAGTTAAGGCGCAGCTTCGTTTCTGACTAACAGTCGTGGATAAAGCGTAAGTGTTTTCATTGAAGTAAATTCGGCGAAAACTTGCCGAAAATTGCAAAGATTCGATTCGGCGTAAATTTTCGATTGATGGTGCTCAATGCAGGGAAAGCAGCCGCACCGGCGCATCCACCATTTCGAAACCCTAGATTGGCCGCGCTTGGAAACCCGTCGTTCACCATGCGCGCCAAATCGAGGCCGTGCGGCGCGCGAAATCACTGCGCAATGACGGTGTCGGGCGCCAATCCGCCACGCCTTAGCGTTCGCTTAAGTTCGCTCTGACACGGTGGCGCCTAAGGATAATGGGGGCGTTCCGGCGCGTCTGTCTGACGAATGAGCCGAAGCGCGAGAGCCGTGACTGTTTTGAGTATCATCCGCGATTGTCTCGATGCATTGCTGCATCCCTCCGCACGATATGATGCGCTGACGCGTGCGCGTCATCGCGCATTCATGGCGCCGCGGCTGCTCGGCAGCCTGGTGGCGCTTGCCGCTTTTCCGGTCTATCTGGCGATGCGCGGGGCGCCCACGGCGATCGAGGTCGCGGCGTTCGCCTGGCTGATCGCACCCATTCTGTTGTCGTGGTTCCTGTCGCGCACCGGCCACTATGCGGGTGCGCATATCCTGTCCGCGCTGGCGCTGGCGGGCCTTGTCATGATGGTCGCCGTGACCACCGGCGGCATCGAATCATTCGCTGCAGTCTGGCTCATCGTCGTTCCGCTGGAATCGGCGCTGTCGGCTTCGCGCCGCGTCGTCGCATTCGCTTCCGCGCTGGCGCTGTTGTGCGCCGCCTCGCTGATCGCGCTCGGACATTTCCATCTCCTGCCCGAGGCGGAGCCGAACGCCGCCTTGCGCGGCGTCCTGATGGGGGCGGGCGTTGCTTCGGCAACGCTCTATGCCGCCGGGCTGGCCGTCAGCGCTGAATCGCTGGCGCGCACTTCCGTCGCCATGCTCAGTCTGGAAGAAGACCGTTACCGGCTGCTCGCGCGCAACATGAGCGACGTGATTTCGCGTCACAACCGCAATGGCGCCGTGGAATTCATTTCGCCGGCGGCGGAAGCCATGCTCGGCACGCCGTGCGCCCGGCTCACCGGCCACGGCCTGTTCGATCGCGTCCATGTCGCCGATCGCCCGGCCTATCTCACGGCGCTGTCGGATGCCGCGCGCGGCAGTGAGCAGCGCAGCGTCGAATTCCGCCTGCGCCGCGATGCGACGCGCGGTCAGAACACATCCGCCGATTTCATCTGGGTCGAGATGCGTTGCCGGACGCTCGACCAGGTTTCGCCGGAATCCGAGGTCGTTGCCGTGATGCGCGACATCACCGACAGAAAGCTCCAGGAGCAGGCGCTCGAACTGGCGCGCACCGCCGCCGAGCAGGCCGATGCCTCCAAGACGCGATTCCTCGCCACCATGAGCCATGAACTGCGCACGCCGCTGAACGCCATCATCGGTTTCTCCGAGATGATCGTGCATGAAGAGGCGATGATGCTCGACGCCGCGCGCCGCAGGGAATACGCGCAATTGATCAACGATTCAGGCCAGCATCTGTTGTCGGTGGTCAACGGCATCCTCGACATGTCGAAGATGGAAACCGGCAATTTCGAAATTTCGCCGGAGCCGTTCGCGCCGCGCGCCGCGCTGCTGCATTGCTGCAATCTCTTGGCGCTGAAGGCGCGCGACAACGGCGTCGACCTGGTCACCCGCGCCGCCGAGGATTTGCCGGTGATGAACGGCGATCCGCGCGCGTTCAAGCAGATCGCGCTCAACCTGATCACCAACGCGATCAAGTTCACCGAGCGCGGCGGTAGCGTGACGGTTTCCGCCGCGACCGAAGGGACGCGGCTGATGCTGGTTGTCACCGATACCGGGGTCGGTATTGCCGCCGAGGATCTCGCGCGGATCGGCGATCCGTTCTTCCAGGCCGGGAAGACTTATCAGCGCAAGCACGAAGGCACCGGCCTTGGCCTGTCGATCGTGAAGGGCCTGGTCGCATTGCACGACGGCGAGATGAACGTGCAGAGCACGGTCGGCGAGGGAACCACGGTGACGGTCGCTTTGCCGCTTGACTTTGTGCCGCTGCTGTCGCCTTCAAATAACGTCGCGACGCTGGTGCCGGCGCAGCGACCGGAATCACAGGATCAAGCTCAGGTGAAGAAGAGTGCCTAGGCGTATCGACGACGACGATGAGGAGATGCCGCGCCGCCGCCGTCGCAGCGCGAAGGCCGCTGCGGTCGCGGTGGAGCAACAGCGCGGTCTTCTGATGCGCATGTTCCTGCACAGTCCGAAGGACATGGTCGCGGGCCTGCTCGCCGCCGCCGCGATCTGCGCCATCGTCGCCAACGCGTTGTTCCTGCAGGCCGGCCGCCATCCGTCGCCGATGTTCGGCTCGGTCGTCACGCTGCCGGTGCCGCAAACCGCCGTCACCAACCCGCTGCCGCGGCCGCGCCCGATTGAATTGACCCGGTCGGCCGACACCGATCCGCCGGAAATCAGGCCGGTCGAGGCGAGGGGCGCCGATCCGAAGCAGGTCGAGATCAAGGGCGATCCGAAGAGCGCCGATCCCAAAAATGCCGATCCCATGGCCAATCTGGTGGTCAAGTCGACCAACGCGACCACCACGGCGCCCGCCAATGGCGTGCGTCCGCCGGCACCGATTCCGGGGAATGCGCAGAGCACGGGCGCGAAGCGCGTGGCGGCGGTGCAGCGTGCGCTGACGCAATACGGCTACGGTCAGTTGAAGCCGACCGGCGCGGTCGGTTCGGACACGCAGGCCGCGATTGCGAAATTCGAGCGCGACCGCAAGCTTCCGGTGACCGGCCAGATGTCCGATCGCCTGGTCAAGGAGCTCACGGCGATGATCGGGCACCCGATCGACTAGCTTCGGCCCGGTCGCTGGCCTATCGTCCGAAACATGCGATTGAAATCATCCATCTGGGTGGCTGCTTACCTGCGCCGCTGCCAGACCGAGGGAATCTTTGGCGCCGTGCGCAAGCGCGGGGCGGAGGAGGCGGGCGCGGTGTTCGTCAAGGTGGCGTTGCTCGACGGCAACGCCATGCTGTACGCCCCCGCGCCGCAGACCGTCTATGACGAAAGCCGCCCAGCCGAGCGGCTGTTCGCGGCGGCTTCGCCGGCGCCGGTGCCGGAACAGTCGGTCGAGGAGCGCCTCGCCAAGGAAATCCGTTTCGATCCCGACGCGTGGATCGTCGAGACCGAGGACCGGGCAGGGCGCCACTTGCTGGATCTGGCGAAAGCCTGACCAAAGCGTTTTCGAGCGAGGTGGGCACCGGCTCGCGTGAAGAAAACGCGTCAGACAGAATAGCGGCGCTAGCGCTTGGAGCCGTCGGTACCGGTGCGCACGGCCGGCGCCGTGCCCGGCTGCACTGCGGGCCGTGCCTGCAAATTCGTCGCACGGGCGCGGTGGCGTTCGTCGTCGTACAGCGCGGCGCGGTATTTGGCGCGGGTCACCGCCATGGTCGAGCCGCGCCAGGCCGCCAGCATCACCAGCGCAGAGCGTTCGCTCAGGCGGTCGTAGAGCCGCGACAGGCGGTAGACGTTGTGCACGGATGAGCCGAATTCCGGATTGAGGAACAGCAGCACGCGCTGGAAGATCGCGCTCGACATATCCAGCGCCTTCATCGCGCAGGCCAGCGGCTCGCCGCCGGGATCGCCCACGACCTGTGCCGCGATCCGCTGCGGCAGGATCAGGGCCTCGCCGAGCTCGAGCGTGAAATTCTCGGTGTCCTCGGCGAAAGCGGCCATTTCCAGAATATGGAGCGCGCGCGCGGCGCGGGCGGCAGGAATGCGCGGCGAGGCCTTCAGCGGCGTATCGGCCAGATTGTGCAGGATCAGCGCGCGTTCGCTGGCGCTGCCGGCGAAGAACATGTCGCTGATTTCGGCGGCATCGTTCGGCCGCATCGAAAGGCTGGACGCCATCCGCAGCTCCGCCTCGGTCGGCGCCTTCGCCGCCGGCGGCGTGGCCGCGGCAGTGGCAATTTCGGCGGCGAGCGGCAGGGGCTCGCCGGGCTGCGGACGCCGCAGCCCGAGCTTGACCATGATCTCGGCCGGCGTCGCCGGATAGATCGCAAGCCGCGCCCGCACCGCGGCGCGGGTGGCGTCGTCGACCTGCTCGATCAGGCGGGACGTCAGTTCGACGAAGTGCCGTTCCTCGTCCGCCGAATGGGCGCTGGTCTGGACGTAAAGGTCAGTCAGCACGCGCAGCAAGGTCGGCCTGATGTCGACGCCCTCGCGGCGCGAGAGCGTCATCAGCCCGTCGAAACCTGGAAACAATGGCGCTGCAGTCATGTCAGGGATACGCGACTTCGATCATCCTTCGCGTCAGACTACGTGAAGGCACTTTAATGGTTGGTTAAGGAAAACGGCCCGTGAAGAAATCCGATAAAATGCGAGCTTTTCGAACGGAGTAGAGCTGTCCGAGCCCGTAACTGTACCGACCTCACACATTAAGATGCCGTTAACCACGTTCTGTTCTGAATGATGGCATGTCGCCGGCCAGCTCGTGTCCGCGCGGCAACCAGAGAGAACGGATTATGGGCACCATCATTGAATTTCCGGCGGATGCGGCTTCGCGGCGGCCGGGCTCAACCATGGATGGCGCTCCACGCGATGGCCTGGGTACCGTGCTGATTCTTCCTGTCGTCCGTATCGAACGCCAAGCCGGCGAAGCCGGTGACGGGCGCGGGCCGGAAGAGGGAACGGCGCCTGGTCGCCGTCGCCGTCGGCGCCCCTGAACCACGGACGTTTGCACATGCCGGAGCAGTGCCTCCCGATCCGGACCGCCGGGCTTCGGCTACTGCCGGCTCTCATGATATTCGCGGCAAGTGCCGTGCTCGGCGGCTGCAGCGGCGGCGATTTCGGCCGCACCCGCGCCGACATGCGCAATGACGACATGCACCGCTGGATCGGCGCGGAAGCCACCTCAAGCGTCGGCCTCAAGCCATCGCAGTTCCAGCTCACCGAAAACGAGCGCCAGCTTCGCGACCTCGCCTATCCCTTGATCGAGCCGCCGCATTCGCGGCCGGCCTGGAAGAGTGTGTTCGGCGATTACCAGCCGCTGCCCTCGCCATGGCGGCAGAAGGTGGTGTTCGACCGCACCACCTATGGCCGCGCCTTGATCGACGAGCCGCATCGCTCGCACACCTCGCGCTATCAGCAGTTAATCGAGGACGTGCGCAACGACATCACGCGGTTCGAGCCGTTCTTCGCCTCGGCGGTGCGCGTAATCGAGCTCGACCGCAAGCGCAGCGCCAGCATGAAGATGGTGTCCGAACTATCTCTGCGCGAACAGGCCGACGCGATCGCGCGCATGGAAGAGAACACGCTGATCGTGCAATGGGTCCAGCAATGCCTGGAGCGGCGCATTGCCTCATATCGCTGGGCGCTGGAGCGGCTGGTGATCCAGGCGCCCGACGGCATCGCCGCCGACGCCGACCGCCTGATCGGCGAACTCGCCGCGCAAACCGCCAACCCGCCGGTCGCCGCGCAGCCGGTGGCCGGGCGTGCGGTGACGGTGAAGGGCTAGCTATGGCTCCGACGACAGTCGGATCATCTGGCGTCCGTCATTGATCGCCTTGAGATTGTTGACATAGTTCTCAGGACGCTGCCAGCGGTGGGGCACTTTCAATCCCATAAATTCTGCGATGCTACCGATAAACCCCGTGCAGTTGGTTGTTTCGGCGTTCCAGACTGGTGAACTCGCCTGCAATTTCTTGATGTAGGCGAAAACCCGTTTTGCGTCCGGCTCATTCAGGTAAACGCGGTAACTTGCGGTCAGGTACTGCGGGTCAAGATCGCCATAGCTCGCCTTGGTCTCGGATGGCACCCACATCAGATGACCAAGTACATAAGGCACCGTGTCTCCCGCAGGGGTAAGGCCCGCGACTTCAACGGCTCGCTCGCTCGTCTTACCGAACCAGACGAAAGCATGTCCCCAGCTTGCCGCCGTTCTGGCGCGGAAATCGACGTAATACGGGCCCTTTGCTGATCCCGATCCCGCCTTTCGGCCAGACTGTGGTGCCGATTTCGCTTCAGTGGACGCATCACCGGAAACAAGCGCGTTCGCATTGGCGACGCGCTTGTGGACTTCCTGGATGTGGGAAACGAAACGTTCCAGGCCCGTGCGAGTGTCAATCTCGCGCGCCGAAGCTGAATGGATTTCGCACTGGAGCAGGGCAGCAAGCGCTGCAAGCAAACATAATCCTGATCGCTTCGGCCTGTTTGCCACGGTTCGCCCTTCCTCGACGATAAAGCCTGGGATCAATGAGGATCCGATTCAGTACCGGGCATAGGGCCGCGCCGCGACGGGCGTCTTGCCAATCGGAGTCTTCCCGACAGGCGTCTTGCCAATCGGCATCTTGCCGACATGGGCCTGCTGATAGACCGGCTGTGCGCGGGGGATGTCGGCAGCGCCAGCCGAAGTCACCAACGCAAGCGTCACACCCGCCAGAATCACAATCTTCATCACAGCATTATTCCTTCATATTGGAGAAAGTAGGCCAGCCGGCCGCGCCCCTCTCAGCCACCCGCGAGCATGAATACCCGAATACGTCGACAGTGCGGCGGGTCGGCCACGTGCGAACGATAGGTTTTTGCGGTGCGACGGATATGAGACAGCCGGAACCTGAATGTCCGCTGTGCATGGTGTGCTGAACAACTTCATGTGATCGGGTACCGCCTGGATCTTCCGGCTGATTTGGCGCGACCCGCTTTGGGACGTCGGCTCTGCAGTTTCGCGATAAAATTCTGCAGCACCTCTGACGGTGGCCGCTTCGTGCTGTAGGCGAGGCCGACCTCGCGCTCTACATCGACGTCGATCTCGCGCACGGCGACATCGGAATTGGCGCGTGCCACGCCTTCGGGAACGATGGCGATGCCGACGCCGGCGGCCACCAGCGCCATGGCCCAGTCTTCGGATTCCGCAATCGCCGCGGGCTGCCGCCTGGCCGAGGCAGCTCGGCCAAAGAATTCGCTCTGCTCGCAATGACAGCGATCGACCATGGCGGCACCGGCGAGATCGGCGGTGCGCAGCCGCTCCTTCAGCGTCAGCGGATGCGACGGCGGCAGCGCTGCGACGTAGCGCTCGCGCCACAGCGAAACGAAATGCTCATCGGCGCGCAGCAGGTTTTTCGAAATGATCCGTGCATCGGCTGCATCATCGACACCGACGAGGCGGAGCGCGATATCCGACGTTCCGGTCAGCGGCTTCAATAGTTCGATGGTGCGGGGACGGTCGAGCGTGCGCATCAGGCCGAGCGTCAGCGTGTTTTGCTTCGCGGGTTTCCGGAACAGGTTTTTGGCGGCGTCCGCCTCATCGATGATGCGTCGGGCCACCGCGTGAAATTGTGCGGCGGCCTCCGTCGGCGCCACGCCCTTCTTGTGGCGGATGAAAAGCGCCGTGCCGAGCTCGGCTTCGAGGTTGGTGATCGCCGCCGAGATCGAGGGCTGCGAGATGAAGCAGCGCCTGGCCGCCGCCGTCAAATTGCGCTCCCTGAACACGGCCGAGAAATACCGGAGCTCGCGGATATCCATAGGTACATCCTATCGATGATATAAATTATCAATATTTTACCTATCGTTTTCCCAATGACAAGTTGAGCGTTCCGATCTCAAGGAGAGACCTCATGCGCGTCCACCATCTCAACACCGGCACCATGTGCCCGATCGGCCGGCGCCTCGTGAACGGCACCGGCAGCATGTTTCAGCGCGCGCGCATGGTGTGTCATTGCCTGCTGGTCGAGACCAATGACGGGCTGGCGCTGGTCGATACCGGCATCGGCCTCGACGACATCGCGGAGCCGCCTCGGCTCGGTCCCAAATGGGTACGGCAGACCAAGCCGCGTCTTGACCCGGCCGAGACCGCGGCAAAGCAGGTCGAGGCGCTTGGCTATGCGAGGGCCGACGTCCGGCACCTGTTGCTGACCCATCTCGACCGCGATCATGCCGGCGGTATCCCGGATTTCCCAAACGCAAAAGTGCACGTCCATCGCCGCGAGTATGAGATGGCGGTTGAGCGCACGGTGCCGGCCCCGAAGGGCCGCTACGTCACCGCGCAATGGAAGCATGGTCCGCAATGGGCGTTTTACGGGGAGGGCGGCGAAGACTGGTTCGGCTTTAAGGGCGTGCGCGCGCTCGGCGACCGCGAGCCCGACATTTTGATGATCCCGCTGCCGGGCCATACTATCGGCCATTGCGGCATCGCCGTCCGAAGCGGGGACAGATGGCTGCTGCACGCGGGCGATGCGTATTTCTTCTACGGCCAGATGCAGGGCTCGCCGCGGATGCCCTTCGTGCTCGGCATGTTCCAGCGCCGCGCCGACATGGACCGTGCCATGCGCTTCGAAAACCAGGAGCGGCTGCGGACGCTCAAGGCCGAGCACGGCGACGCCGTGACCATCTTCAACAGCCACGATCCCGTGGACTACGAGCGCTGCCGCTGCGGCCGGCACCAGGCTATGTCATTCGAACATGCGGACGTGTTTGCCAGTTCGGCCTCTGAGCGCAGAGGCCATGGTCCATGATGTACGTGCGTCGGACTTCGTCGGCACGACTCCAGACGAGTTGAAACTGGCAATCGTTCCGGCTCACCAACAGACGTTCACGGGGACAACGCGCCACCCCCAGCCGGTCCAGACCCGACGCCATCTCGTGCAACCATCCCACGCCGCGTAGCGCCAACCGGGAGCACCCCAGCCCCAGCCGGGTCCCCAAGCCGCTGCGCTGGCGAGTCCCAGACCAAGTCCGATACCTACGGCCGGCCCGCGCCAGCCCCAACCTCCGCCGCGCCAGCCACCGCCATGCCAGCCGCCGCCATGCCATCCTCCCCCGTGAAAGCGCTGTGCAGAAGCAACGTTCGGCGTTAGCGCAAGAACCGCAGCCACACCGAGCGCGAAGAGCGTCTTCTTGACCATGCAAACCTCCTTACGTTGAGATGCGCTACGATGAACGCGCTAAGCGCGGAGTTGTTGCAACCCGCTTTGCGCAGCACACCACAAGCGCTCGGTTCCTCTCATGGAACCTGAGATTGTTGCAAGACACTTCACAATCTTTCGATGTGTTTGGTGCAAAGTATCCTTGTATTCCGCAGAGGTTGTGTTTGACTTGGCGTGCTCGATTCATCGCTCCCAGCCCCCTTTCAGATCGGCGGATCGGGCGGTCCCGGTGCAGACCCGTCCTTCTGCGCCGGGGCCTTGTCTAGTGGAGTTGCATGATGGCGCCATCAGAGCGCAGAGATATGTTCCGGGTGATCGCAATCGGCGTCGCGTCGTCGGTGCTGCTGGTGGCAGCGTTCGACTTTCTGCGTTAGGCGCTGAACCAGATCATGCCTGATGCCGATCTGGCTCGGCCGATACATCGTCTTGATCATTGGGATCGGTATTGTTGCAATCCGGGCAGGGCTCGCCAGCCCCGCCGCAATCAGACATCGACGGAATGTCCGCCTTGGAGGCCAATAAGCGACGTCAGAGCGCACGCTTTGAGCTGGTCGTATGGGACTTGCGACATCGGTCAGCAAATCTGACCTTCCGTGATTGGTTGCCGGCTCTCATCAAAGCGCATTTGGCTGAGTGTTTTGTTCGTCGTACACTCATTTCTCTCTGGCCGGAGACGGGTTTTTGGCAGAGTTTGCGAGTGCCGTCGACGCGGTTCGCGCAGCAACTGAATTCCAGAACCGTACTCACGCACTCACAATCGACGATCCGGAAGAAAGTCGAATTTGCTTCCGCGTGGGCATAAATATCGGTGACGTAATCGTCGAATCTCATGACATCTTTGTTTGAGATGCAGGATGAGATCGTATCAAGACTAGCAAATCAGTTACAAACTCAACTCACGGAGGAGGCTGCGCGTCTGGAACGATCAAGGTAGGGCTTCGTGGAAAGGGATGGTCTCCGGAGTTCATGGCACAGGCTCGCACCTGTTTCGAACGGGCATTATCTCTCGATTCCAAGAACATTGAGGCGATGGTCGGTACTGCCAGCGTCGATATAATAGTTGGAGCGACATTCTATAACGACACAGCCGCACGCCCGCGACTGCCGAGGCGACTATACTGAGAGCGCTTTCTCTCGCGCCGAAACGAAATTATCCTAACTAGCCGCATCGCTTGCGCTATCGGGTTTCGTCGATCGGGCGCAGATCGCTGCAAAGTTAGGACTCGCCCTCAATCCACAATTCACGGTTCGCCGCTACAGCAGCAGCGCGCCCAGCGATCATCCAACTTATCTCGCCGCGCGCCAGCGTATTTCTCAGGGCTTGCGCATCGCCGGAATACCGGAGGGATGATCGGGAATGGATCACAACGCGGCATTCCGTGATTACGTATCCCCGTTACCCGCGAAGCCGGACATCTCGGATTTACGAATACACGCCTGAGGTAAGCGTCGTCCCCGACCACGCCTTGATCAGCGCTTGCCCTTCGGCGCGGGAGCAGGAGCCGGGGGAGGCGGCGGCTCGGGCTGCTTGGCCGGCGGCGGCTCGGTCTCCACGGTGCATTTCGATGCCGCCAGCGAGGCCTGCGCCTGCGGCATCAGGCCGGGCTCGGGGGCGAGGGCCTTGAGCACGATCAGGCCGGTCGTGGTGGGGGAATCGATGATCAGCCGGTCGGCGGCGGTGACTTCCTCGTCCTCCGGCAGCGCGGAGTGCTGCTCTTCCGTCATCAGGTCGAGCTCGATCACCTTGCGGCCGGCCGAGCGGTCATTGATGGCGTAATAGGCGACCTCGTTGCGGGTGTAGAACGACACCGAGGTATAGGCTTGGCTGACCGGCACCGTGAGTTTCAGCGGGCCGTCCTTGAGATCGTAGCGGCAGATCGCGACTGCAAAGGCCGGGTCCATGAACGGTATCGGCGCGTTGCTCGGCTCGGCGAGCGGCAGCGCCGTAACCGCGTTCTCCTTGGTCATCGGCGTCAGGCGCGAATAGGCGTCCTGGGTGGCGATGCGCGGCAGCGCCAGCACGCTGACGAGATGCACCACGCCGCCCAGCAGCACGCCTGCGATGATGGTGAAGGCCAGCCGGATCATGGGCAGTTCACCGTCGATATCGAGGGCATTGGCGCGTCGCGCTGCGTCCGCGTCGCAACGCCCACCGGGGTATCGTAAAGCCGCAGCATCAGCGTGTAGCGCTCGATGCCGCCGGTCGGCAGCCAGTTGCCGGCACGGGAGCGCGCCGCGACGCGAATCTCGAAGGCGCCGTCGGAGCCGCGCACGATCTCCTGGCTGGTGAAGCCGTAGCGCTGCAGCGAATTGGCGACCAGGTGCCCTTTGCGGTCGAACAGCGTCAGTGTCCAGAACCGGGCCGCCGGCGTCACCCCGCTGACGACCACGTCGCAGCGGCCGTCGAGCGGCTTCTTGTTGTCGTCGGTGGTGGCGGTAAAGGCGATGCCGTCGCCGGTGCCGATCGGCAGTTCGCCGCTGCGGGCAATCGAGGCACGCGAGTAGGGATCGATTTCGGAACTGCCGCTCTTCGGTCGCGCGGTCCACGCGCCGATCGTCAGCGTGCCGAGATCGGTGCCGCGCGTCGACGTCATATAGGTCGAGCCGAGGCCGACGGCCGTGGCGAGCGCGAGCGCCAGCAAGGTGATGAAGATCAGCCGCACGGGCCTGGGCTCCGAAATCTCACGGCGTCAGATTCCGCGCGTACCGGCTTCATCCGGCAGGTGAAGCATTTCGCCTGGTTCGCACACATCGACGCAGACGGGTCGCATCTGTTGTGGGGAATGCCGGATAACAATCTGCCGCATGCGTTTTAATTCTTCCGCCCCGCCGGCGCGGCCTGTTCGCCAGCGGCCGTGATGTAGTTCTCCGGGAATGCCAGCGCGCCCGACGTGACCGGCTTGGCAGGCTGCTTCTGATCGTTGGACGAGGTCTTGCCCGCGGCCCTGCCGGCCTCGTCGAGCAGCCGCTCGACCCGTACCAGGATGTCAGCACCGCGCCTGGTCAGCACCGGCGGCGGCCCCGGCTTGGTCTCGAGCACCCGCGGGCCGGCGGCGACATTGGCAGGCGCGGCAGGCTGCGGCAGCTTGGCGCCCATGCCGATGCCGGGGATTTCCTTCACCTCGACGCCCTGGTGCGCCACCACCATGATGTCGTGCCAGGTCTGCGCGGGCAGCGAACCGCCGGTCATGCGGTTGGTCGGCGAGTAGTCGTCATTGCCGTACCAGACCGCGCAGGTGAAGTTGCCGGTGTAGCCGACGAACCAGGCGTCGCGGTAGGCGTTGGTGGTGCCGGTCTTGCCGGCGGTCGGGATACCGTCGAGGGCGGCGCGGCGGGCGGTGCCTTCGCTGACGACATGGCTCATCATCTCCGCCATGTCGGAGGCGACGGAGGCGGGGATGGCCTGCGTCGGCTTCTTGCCGTCGCGGTCGAAGCGCCAAACCAGGTCGCCGGCGCCGGTGCGCACTTCCAGCACCGCATGAGGTTTCACCGCCTTGCCCTTGTTCGGGAAGGTCGCATAGGCGACCGCATGCTCGAGCACGGTGACTTCGTCGGAGCCGATCGGCATCGACGGCGTATCCGGCAGCGGCGCGGTGAGGCCGAACTTCCGCGCCACCTCGGTGATCTTGACGCGGCCGGCCTTGGCCGGGTTCGGCGACTTGCCCCCGAGCGCGATCGACAGTTTCACCGGCACGACGTTGATCGAGCGGGTGATCGCCTGGGTCAGCGTCACCGAGCCGGAATAGGAATGGCCATAGTTCTGCGGGCACCAGTTGCCGATGCAGACCGGGCCGTCGACCACGATCGAGGTCGGCTTGAAGCCGTTCATCAGCGCCGTGGCGTAGACGTAGGGCTTGAACGAGGAGCCCGGCTGGCGATAGGCGTCGGTGGCGCGGTTGAACTGGCTGGCGCCATAGTCGCGGCCGCCGACCATGGCGCGGACGCCACCGTCGAGATCGGCCACGACGACGGAAGCCTGGGTCGCGTGATAGTCGCGGCCGAACTGGCGGAGCTGGTTCTCGACCGCGTCCTCGGCGGCGCGCTGCACGTTCATGTCGATCGCGGTGCGGACCACGAAGACGCGCTCGGTGTAGGATTTCGGGAAGGTGTCGACCAGCTTGCGCATCTCATCGAAGGCGTAGTCGAGATAGTAGTTCGGCGAGTTCTCGTCGCGCCGGTCGACCGCAACTGCCGGGTTGCGGCGGGCGCCGAACACCTGGCCCTCGGTCATGAAGCCGGCGTCGACGAGGTTGTCGAGCACGACGTTGGCGCGGGCGCGGGCGGCGGGCAGGTTGATGTGCGGGGCGTATTTGGTCGGCGCCTTGAACAGGCCGGCCAGCATGGCGGATTCCGCCAGCGTGACGTCGCGCGCCGACTTGTTGAAGTAGAAATGCGCCGCGCCGTCGACGCCGAAGGTGCCGCCGCCCATATAGGCGCGATCGAGATAGAGCTTCAGGATCTCATTCTTGGTCAGACGCGTCTCGAGCCAGATCGCCAGGAAGGCTTCCTTCACCTTGCGCTCGATGGTGCGCTCATTGTTGAGGAACAGGTTCTTGGCGAGCTGCTGGGTGATCGATGAGCCGCCCTGGCGCACGCCGCCGGCCTGCGCGTTGGTGACGAGCGCACGCGCCAGGCCCGGAAAATCGATGCCGAAATGGTCGTAGAAGCGACGGTCTTCGGTCGCCAGCGTCGCCTTGATCAGGTTGTCGGGGAAATCTTCCAGCGGGATCGAGTCGTTGTGCTTGATGCCGCGGCTGCCGATCGGGTTGCCATAGCGGTCGAGGAACGACACCGCGAGGTCGGATTTCTTCAGCCAGTCGTCATCGGCGGTCTCGCGAAAGGCTGGGATCGCGAGCGCCAGCATCATGACCAGGCCACCAAGGCCGATGGTCGCCGCCTCCGACAGCGGCTCGATGAACACCCAGCGCTTCCAGCGGCCTACATAGAAGCGGTCCATGAAGGTGGAGTAGCGCTCATACAGCTCGCGCAGGCCCTTGCCCGACGAGAACAGCGTCGAGTCGATGCGCGCGTCCAGATCCAGGAAGAAATTCCGGATCTTCTGCTTCACATCAGGGGGTAGGATCTGGCGCACTAGGACCCTTGGTCGTTCGAAACGCTCGCGGCGCCCATCCTGGACGCGATCGATACGTCATGCTTCGGTGTTGCGGCAAACCCAAGGCGCTTTTAGGACTCTTGGGGGACTCGCATCTGTTCTATCCGAGCAGGGGCTATAAACCAATGCTCCGGCTCACCATTTTGATGGTCAGCCCTAACGCGTTCCACGCGTTTTTGGGCCCGTAGTCAGCCCGCTTGCGCATCTGTTGGCGGACCTCCTAGAAGGGCTTGCCGCCGAACCCGAGCCGAAATGATCGGACCGTATGACCACGCCACCTAAACGAGTTTCCGGCCAGGAGGGATTCTTCTGGAAAACCAAGACGTTGGAGGAGATGTCCAACGCCGAATGGGAAAGCCTGTGCGACGGCTGCGCGCGCTGCTGCCTGGAAAAGCTCGAGGACGAGGACACCGGCAAGATCTACTTCACCCATGTTTCCTGCAAGCTGCTCGATTCCGGCCTGTGCGCCTGCAAGGATTACCAGAACCGTTCCGACAAGGTTCCCGACTGCGTCCGCCTGACGCCGGAGATCGTCCGCACCCTGACCTGGCTGCCGCCGAGCTGCGGTTACAAGCTCGTTGCCGAGGGACGCGATCTCTACTGGTGGCACCCGCTGATTTCGGGCGACCCCAACACGGTGCATGAAGCCGGGGTTTCCGTGCGGGGGCGGGTGCAGGGCACCGAGGACGAGATTCCGGACGAGGAGCTCGAAGACCACATCGTGCAATGGCCGGCGCTGCTGCCGAAGCGGGCACGGCTGAAGAAGCGGCCGGCCTGAAATTAGATTTGGTTGCGACCGCGAGAGAATCGCGGCGGCTGTGCAGTGCTGTCTGGATGATCGGATAACCGATAGGAACCAAAATTCCCGAGGGGAGTATTAGCTGCCGCTTCCGCTACTCACGCCCCAAAGCAAGGCGGGAGCCGGCGGCCCCGGCCAGAAGCGGAAAAAAACCGGGGCCGTTGGCGTGGCCGGCCTACGGTCGCCGGATGCCTACATCTTGAGCCGCAGACATTGCTCACCCTATGCCGGGCGACACGCTGCTAGCGCCGCTGACTGATTGGGCGACGGATCCAAACAATCGCTGTTTGGCCAGATGCAGACCGGGGAATGACGCGTTTCAAAAAGCGGTCACGGCGCTTGCTTGGAAAGAGGACAAGATCACCAAATGAAAAGAGGCCACCAACTGACGCGGCCTTAAGTGGGCGCTTTCAGGCCCGGGGAATTCAACCACTCCGTCATATGGGCTGCGGTCTCGTTCTGCCGGATGCGCTTCAAGACTTGATCGAGTGCGTCTCCGGGCGGCAGCAGCTTGGCCTGCTCGCGCAGTTGTTCCGTATCTTCGGCAAGCCGTTCTTCAAGGGTCAACGTTTGTTTAAAACGACGCCGGGCAGGCATGGCGCATTTCCTTTCCCCTGATCCGCGGGCGGGAGCGCAACTCGGCGTTCTCATCGCCGGTAGATGCCACGAGCCGAGCAGTGACCGGGGAACAATGACCGCCACGGAAGAAAGGTTCGGCACGGTTCCCGACCTAACCTTCACGAATTTGGACACCCCGGAAATCCCCCTTAAGCAGCGGGGCTCAAATCCGCACCGCGCCCCCGTCTACGCACCCGCAATCCTACAGGATCGCGTCCGATCAGGACGGCCTGATCGCCGGACCGTCGGGCGCATACCGGCCATCACGACAACGCGATGCGACCCTGACGGGAAGCACCCATGCGCCTAACCTGCTGTCAGAAGGGGGATTTGAACTCTAGAGTGGCTTCATAAGGCGATTCCATCTCTGCGGCCTTGGCCGCGTAGAACAATATTACGTCCGACATGAACAAGCACCAACGGCAGGGCGCCGAGCCCGCCGACCAGACGACATTGCCCGGGGACATCGGCGAAGAGCTTTCACGCATCACGACCGAGGTGATTGACGTCAGTGACGCGCCGCCGCTCGCTCCGCCGGCGCCGCTGACCCAGGATGAAGTCCGCACCATCCTGATGAGCCTCTTGCTGACGATGTTCCTGGCGGCGCTCGATCAGACCATCGTGGCCACCGCGCTGCCGACCATCGGCCGCCAGTTCAACGACGTCGGCAATCTGTCATGGGTCATCACGGCTTACCTGCTGGCCGGGACCGCGGTGGCGCCGGTATTCGGCACGCTGAGCGACATTTACGGCCGCCGCGTCATGATCACCGTCTCGCTCGTCCTGTTCACGGTCGGCTCTGTCTTGTGCGCGGTGGCGCCGAACATGCCGGTACTGATCGTCGCGCGCGGCCTGCAGGGGCTCGGCGGCGGCGGCATCATGCCGGTCGTGCAGACCGTGATTTCCGACGTCGTCTCACCGCGCGAGCGCGGCAGGTATCAGGCCTATTTCAGCGGCGTCTGGATGACAGCGGGCCTGCTGGGGCCGGTGCTCGGCGGCGTCTTCGCCGAGCATCTGCACTGGTCGATGATCTTCTGGATCAACGTGCCGCTCGCCGTCGGCGCGCTGTTCCTGCTGCTGCCCAAGATGGGCAAGATCCCGGTGTTTCACCGCCGCCGCAAGGTCGACTGGCTTGGCGGGCTGCTACTGATGGCCTCCGCCGTGGTGGTCATGCTGGTGCTGACCTGGGGCGGCAATCGTTATGCCTGGCTGTCGCCGGCGATCATGGCGATGATCGGCGCGGCGGTGGCGCTGGCGTTCGGCTTCGTCTGGCACGCGCGCAACGCCGAGGAGCCGTTTTTGCCGTTGCCGTTGCTCGGCGGAACGGTGGTGCCCTATGCCATGGCGGCCGGCGGCTGCGCGCTCGGCGCCATCACGGGGCTGACCGTGCATCTGCCGCTCTATTACGAGGCCGTCTATCATCTGAGCGCGAGCGAAGCGGGGCTTGCGCTGATCCCGATTGCCGCCGTCTCCACCTGTGGTGCCGCGATCGCCGGACGGACCATGGCGCGCGCCAAGCATTACAAGCGCGTGGCGATCGCCGGCACGTCGGCGGCAACGATATTCGGCGTGGTGATGACGGTGACGACGCTGCCGCTTTGGGGATTTCTGGTCGTGCTCTCGCTGTTTGCGCTCGGCCTTGGCACCACATTCCCGGTCAGCGTGGTCTCGCTACAGAATTCGGTGGCGCGTCCGCAGATCGGCACCGTGACTGGCGCGATGAACTTCTTCCGCGCGCTGATGTCGTCATTCGCGGTCGCCGTCTTCAGCGCGATCCTGCTGATGGCGCTGGGATCAGGCATCTCGGTCGGCGAACATCGTGGACCGGCGAATGCCATGCCGGTGGCCGACATGGTCACCGCGTTCCATTACGTGTTCGGCGCCGCCACCGCGCTGATGGCCTGCGCCGCGCTGTGCATCGTCCTCATGGAGGAGCGGCCGCTCGCCGGTCCGTCGACGCCGGCGGACATGGCGGAGTAGGGTGCCTACTCGATTTGCATGCGGGCGCCCTTTGCGCCGTTCAGCAATCGCTTGAGATGAAAGTTGGCCAGAGGATCGTCGGCATGCGAGCCGACAAGCGCGGCAAAGGCCGGCATTGCATTGCTATCGCCGGCCTCAAGCCTGGCGAAGGCCTCGCCATACCGTGATGTCGCAGGCGCCGCGAAACTCGCCGCCGATAATGGCTCGTAGGCGCGCAATGGTTCGCTGCGTCCCCGCAGCACCAGGTCGCCGATCGGTCGGCCCTTGAAATGCTCCACTGCGTTGGCAACTGTCGCGCTGACGCAGATGCGGGTGCCGAGAAGCTTGTTCGCCCCTTCAAGCCGCGCCGCCGTATTGATGGTGTCGCCGTAAGCCGTGTAGTCAAAGAAGCGGCTGCCCCCGAAATTGCCGACCAGTGCAGGACCGGCATGAACCCCGATGCGCGTGGCGCCGAAATTCACGTCTTTCGCTTTCCACCGCTCGCGAAACGCTTCCGCCCAAACGTCAAGCTCCTGCGCGCAGGCCACCGCGCGCCGCGTATAGTCGGGCTGATCGCTGGGCGCATTGAACAGAACCTCGATCGCATCACCGATCACCTTTGCCACGGTTCCCTCGTGCGCGAAGACGACGTCGGTCATTCCGGCCACATATTCGTTGAGAAGCTCTCCGAGCAGTTCAGGCACGGCAGTCTCAACCAGCGAGGTAAAGCCGGTTATGTCGGTGAAGATGACGGCAACGTCGCGCCAGGTCACCTCCGTGCCGTCCCCCACGCTGGCTGCCAGCCGCTTGGCGAGCTCGGGGGAGAAATAACGCGAGAGCGAGGCATGGGCCCGCTCGGCCTCGACCTGGCGGCGGCGTGCCTCGCGCAGCACTTCGATGTGCCGCAGGGTCTTGTCGATCGTCGCTTCGAGATCGCTGAAATCGATCGGCTTGGTGAGGAAGTCGAACGCGCCACGATTCATCGCGGTGCGGATATTGCTCATGTCGCCGTAAGCCGACACGATAATGGTCGATTTCTTCTCCTCGGATTCCTGCAGCTTGGCGAGCAGCGACAAGCCGTCCATTCGCGGCATGTTGATGTCGGAGACCACCAAGTCGACATGCGGATGCTTCTCGAGCGACTGCAGCGCCTCGAGCCCGTCACGCGCAAACATGAAGCTGACCAAGCCCTCGCGAACCTGCCGCCGGAATTTTTGAAGGATCAAGGCCTCCAGATCCGGCTCGTCGTCGACTACGAGGATGGTTGCAGTCATGCGGCCTTCTCAACCCTGGCATCGATCTCCCGACGCAGCGTCACGAAGTCGATCGGTTTGGTGAGAAGGTCAGTCGCGCCGTTCTCAAGTGCCTTGCGCTTTGTGTCGGCATCGCCGTAGGCCGTAATCATGATGACCGGCACCTCCGGCCGCATCTGCTTGACCTTCGGCAGCATCTCGAGGCCTGTCATGCCGGGCATATTGATATCAGACAGAATCAGGATAAGCGAATGCTCGATGTTCGAGCCGACACGCGCCAAAGCATCCGGCGCGGAATTCGCGAAATCCATGACGAACCGCTGCGCGCGCAAGTCACGGCGGAATTGCTGGCGGAACAACGCTTCGATGTCGGGCTCATCATCGACAACCAGAACCAGAACACTCACGGCTATCCTCTGGATTTTTCTGCAAAATTGCTTGTTCTCGGCAACACGATGCGGAATTCGGTGAAACGACCTTGTTCAGTGTTCACGTCAATTGTGCCGCCATGTTGTTTCGCGATGATGTCGTGGCTCATGGATAGGCCTAAACCCGTCCCTTCGCCGGCCGGTTTGGTGGTGAAGAAGGGGTTGAACATCTTCTCTCTCACGTCCGGCGGTATGCCGGTCCCATTGTCGCGGATGCGGATTTCGACGGCATCCCCCAGGCTTTTGGTGCTCGCCCGCAGCGTCGGTTCAAAACCAGGCGCCCCGGCCTCCTTGTTGCGCTTGGTCACGGCGTAAAATCCGTTGGAGACCAGGTTAAGCAGTACGCGGGTAATCTCCTGCGGGAACAGGTCGACCTGCCCCGCGGCGGGATCGAAGTCGCGCTCCAGCGTCACATTGAAGCCGGGCTTCTCGGCGCGGGCGCCGTGATAGGCGAGGTTGAGACTCTCGTCGACCAGCGCATTGATGTCGGACGGGCGGTGCTCGCCGCCGCCCTCGCGCGAATGCAGCAGCATGTTCTTGACGATGGAATCGGCACGCCTGCCGTGCTGCACGATCTTTTCAAGGTTGCCCATCAAGAGCCCTGTCACCTCGTCTATTTCCGCACGGATTTTTTCGCCGATTTCGGCTTGTTTGAGCGTGTCGTTCAACTCCTCGGTCAACTCGGTCGAAAGGGCCGCGAAATTGTTGACGAAGTTGAGCGGGTTCTTGATCTCATGCGCGATGCCTGCGGTGAGCTGGCCTAGCGAGGCTAGCTTTTCGGTCTGCACGAGGCGGTCCTGCGCGGTGCGGAGGTCGTCCAGCGATTGGGACAGGTCGCTGGTACGCTGGCGCAGTTCGTTGAGCAGGCGAGCATTTTCGATCGCGATCACGGCCTGGGCAGCAAAGTTTTGCACCAGGGCGATCTGCTTTTCGGTGAACGGCCGGACCTCCTGACGGTAGAGGCCAATCGTTCCGACGAGCTGATCCTCCTTGAGCATGGGCACCTGCAGCAGCGTGCGGCCGCCACCGATTTCCGCGAGGGCGATCATGCCTGGATAGCGTTCAAGATAGGCCTCGTGCTGCAGGACATCATGGACGTGAACCGGCTGCTTTGTAGTGACGACGCGGCCTAGCGGAAGCTTGGGGTCGACTTGGATCGGAGTCTGCGCAAGAAATTCGCTGAAGGCGGGAGGCAAATTCCACGCGGCGACGCCATGAAATTGGTCGCCTTTCAACAGGCGCAGCATCGCAAATTCCGCCTCGCAGAGCCGCCCAGCGTTTTGCAGCATGGTGTGGAACACCGGCTCCAGTTCGCCGGGCGAGGCGCTGATCACCCTCAGTACGTCGGCGGTGGCGGTCTGCTGCTGCAGGGATTCCTCCAGATCGCGCGTCTTGGCCTGCACTTCCTCGAACAGGTGAACGTTGCCGATGGCGATCACCGCCTGGTCGGCAAAGGTTCGCAACAGGTTGATCTGCTTGTCGCTGAACGGATTTACCTCTTGGCGGCGAAGCGTGAGCACGCCCACGCTCTCACCCTCGCGCAGCAGGGGTACGCTCAGGACCGTGCGGACGCCAGCCCCGCCGGTATGACGCGATAGCTCCCGGCTGCTGCCGAAGTCAGTTGCCTGTTCCGAAAAAACGTCGTCCACGTGAACGGTGGTCTGATCCAGGAAAGCCCGGCCGGCTGCCCAATCGCGGCCGATCGGCCATTTCTCGATATTGATCTCAATGGGACCATGATGCGCCCTGAAGCGCAGGTCGTCGCCGTCCCGGAGCAGCACGACCGCATCGCTGGCCGCGCACAGATCGCAGGCGCTTTCGACGATCGACTGCAAGACCGGATCGATATCCGTCGGCGAGGAGGCGATCACCTTCAAAATGTTGGCGCTGCCGGTCTGGTATGTGAGAGCTTCCTGCAGGTCGCGCGTCTTCGCCTGCACTTGTTCAAACAGGCGTACATTCTCGATGGCAATGACCGCCTGGTCTGCAAAGGTCTGTACCAGCTCGATCTGCTTGTCGCTGAAGGGATCCACGGTGGTGCGGCCGAGGAACAGCACGCCGATCGGCTGCCCTTCGCGAAGGAGAGGGACCCCGAGCAGCGTGCGATAGCCGCCCGCGCGCTGCTGTTCGGGGAAGGCGTACTCGGGATCGGCCAGCACGTCGGGAATCTGCACGGCCGTGCCTTCCAGCAAGACGCGACCCACCAGGCTACCGCGCCCCGGATAGACGCGCGTGGTCTGAGAAAACCGATCCCATTCCGGCGGGAAATTGTATCGTGTGGCGTGGTGATAGCCGCCCTCCGGATGCTGCCGCGTCACTGCGGCCATATCGGCATTGCAAAGACGTGCGGCCGATTCGGTCAGTGTATTGAGCACGGTTTCGAGGTCGAATGCCGAACGGCTGATCACCTTGAGCACGTCCGCGGTCGCCGTTTGTTGCTGCAGCGATTCGCTCAAATCTTCCGTGCGCGCCTGCACCTCGTTGAACAGTCCGACATTTCTGATCGCGATCACGGCCTGGTCGGCGAACATTTGCAGCAGGCGGGTGTGCTGCTCGCCGAACACGCCGGGCGCGACGCGGGTGACGGTGATGATGCCGACTGCCTCGCCTTCGTTCATCAGCGGCGCGAACAGCATGCTGCGGTAGCCGCGCGCGCGTGCGATGTCGCGTGCTGCTGGTTCAAGATCGGTATTGGGCAATTCTGCCGGGACGCCTTCACGAGTCAGGTGGTACGGCGGAAACTGCTCCAGCGGGACCGGGAACGAGCCCTGTAAGACCGCGTCGCCTTCCGTGTCGGTCGGTGTGAAGGCCGCCAGATGAATCTTGTTGTCGATGTAGCGAAACACAGCCGCCGAAAAGCCGCCGATCAGGCGGTTGGCGCTTTCGGCGATGGCGTCGAATACCGGCTGCACGTCGGAGGGCGAGGAGGCGATGACCTTCAGAATGTCGGCCGTGGCGGTCTGCCGCTCCAGCGCCTCGCGCGTCTCATTGAACAGCCGAACGTTCTCGATCGCGATCACGGCCTGGTCGGCGAAAGTAGCCACGAGATCGATCTGCTTCTGCGTGAATGGCTCGACGCGCGTGCGCGCCAGAACGATCACGCCGATCGGTTCATTCTCGCGCAGCAACGGCACGCCGAGCGTGGTGCGTTGGCCGGCGAGCGTGGTTGTTTCATGCAGCGTGTATTCGGGATCAGCCGCAACATCCACAATCTGGACGGGGCGCCCTTCGAGCACGGCGCGGCCGGTCACCGTACCGCGGTCGACGGCCAGCGGATGGCTATTGAGAAAGTCGATGTAAGCTTGGGTGTAGCCGACGGCGGCTCCCGCGCGGTACTCATCGCCTACGCGGCGCATGATGAAGGCCATGTCGGCTTCACAAAGCTGTCCCGCCGAATTCACCAGCGTGTCGAGCACCGGTTGCAAATCGAAGGTCGAGCGGCTGATGGTCTTGAGCACGTCGCCGACCGCCGTCTGCTGCCGCAGCGATTCCGTGAGATCGCGCGTCTTGGCCTGCACCTCCTCGAACAGCCGGGTATTCTTGATGGCGATCACGGCCTGGTCGGCGAAGGTTTGCAGCAATTGAATATGATGCGGCTCGAATGTCCCAGGCTCCTTGCGGGTGACGGTGATGGCGCCGATCGGACCTTCGTCGCTGTTCATGGGCACGAGCACCATGGAGCGAAAGCCGCGCGCTCGTGCCATGGCCATGGCCGCCGGCGGTACGCGCGATTCGCGCTCCATGTCGAAAACCTGGGCGACCTCACCGCCGCGGACCAGCTCGAAGAGCGGATAGTCCGCCAGCCGACGCGGGTACAACGCCCTGAGGGCGGCATCAGCCTCGGGGTTAACTGGGGTGATCGCTCCCAGCTCGACCCTGTCGCCGACGTACATCGACACGGTCGCAGAGTGGCCGCCGACCAATTGGATTGATCGCGCCGCGATGGCCTCGAACACCGGTTGCAGGTCCGATGGTGAAGAGGCAATGACCTTCAGGATGTCTGCCGTCGCGGTCTGCCGCTCCAGCGCTTCCTTCGTCTCGTTGAACAGCCGAGTGTTCTCGATCGCAATCACCGCCTGGTCGGCGAAGGTCTGCAGCAATTGCACATGGTGATCAGCGAAGCTGCCAGGCTGAACGCGTGTGACCCCGATGAATCCGATCGACGCGCCCTTGTTCATTAGCGGTGCATACACAATGCTGCGATAGCCGCGCGCCCGCGCGATGTCCTTGAGCTCGTACGCCGGGTCTTCGGTGTCGGGGATTTGCGCGACCTCGCCGGACTCCGTCAGCCGGAACGGCTGGAAATCGGCAACCGGCCGCGGGAAGGTCGATGTCAGGACTTCATCCGCTTGCGGCGTTGTAGGCGTGAATGCCTTCAAGTAGGCCGTGCCGTCGACAAAGCGGAATACGGTCGAGGAAAAGCCGCCGAGCAGGCGTTTGGCGCTCGCCGCGATAGCATCGAAAACCGGCTGTACGTCGGAGGGCGAAGAGGCGATGACCTTCAGGATATCGGCGGTGGCGGTCTGCCGCTCCAGCGCCTCCTGCGTCTCGTTGAACAGCCGCGTGTTCTCGATCGCAATCACGGCCTGATCGGCGAAGGTCTGCAGCAACTGCACGTGATGTTTAACGAAGGCGCCGGGTTTGGTGCGAGTTACGCTGAGAATGCCGACCGCCTTGCCTTGATTCATCAAGGGTACGAACAGCACGCTGCGGAAACCGCGCAACCGTCCGAGATCGCGGTTCGTCGCAGGCACGTTCTCAGCCTCGGTATCGGGGAACTGGATGGTCGCGCCATCGCGTACCAGCTCGAAGATCGGCAATTCGGTCACGCGCCGTGGAAACGACCCCTGCAGCCCCTCATCGGCTGCCGGGTTGGTCGGCGTGAACGCGACCAGATGCAGCTCGTCACCGATGAAATGCAGAACAGTGGCGGAAAAACCGTCAAGCAATTGCTTGGCGCTATCGGCGATGGCCTGAAACACGGGCTGCACATCTGACGGTGAAGAGGCGATCACCTTCAGGATTTCGGCCGTTGCCGTCTGCCGCTCCAATGCTTCGCGCGTCTCGTTGAACAGCCGCGCGTTCTGGATGGCAATGACCGCCTGGTCGGCGAAACTATTCAGCAGTTCGCACTCCCGGTCGGTAAACGGCACCATCGAGGAGCGGCCCACGAAAATCGTGCCGATCGCCTTGTCTTCCCAGAGCATGGGGGCAATGGCCATCGAATAATTTTGTCCGACCCGGCGAGCGGTCTCGCGCAGTTTGATCGGCACGTCGGGATCGTTCTGGACGTCGGCAGAACGCACCAGCCGCCGCGCGCGAATCGCGAGTTCGCTCACCGTCCCGTCGATGGGAATTGGAAACCGCTCGCGTGCGGCCTCGGCGCTTGCACCGCGCGCGGCCGCAATCCGCAGCAGGCCATCCTTGTCGGTGAGAAAGATCAGGCTCTCCTCGCCGTCAAAGAGATGCTTGATGCTGGAAAGGATGCTTTCGAATACCGGGTTGGTATCAGCCACCGAACGGCTGATGATACTGAGGATACCGGCGGAAGCCTTCTGCTGCTCACGCGCGAGGTTCAGCTCTCGGCGCAGGTTCGCATTTTCGAATTCAAGGTCGGCCTGACGCGCCTTCGCCTCATCCCGTTCGGCGCGGACGGATTCGAGGTGCGACTCCATCTCGGTGATGGCTGATTCCAGCTCATCGATCGCGATCGAGCTGTTTTCGGGAAGCGTCGTCATTCCAGACTGTCTCTGCCCGGAGCGCGGGGCACGACCGATTGGTCCCTTGGTCCCTCGCGTCGGTGTTCCATCTGGATTATTTCATTCCGGAAGCGCTAGAGCCAGCGCTCATGGGGAGCTTGAGGCGGTCTTTCGGCGCTCACGTTTCAGATTTGCGCTTCGTGCCGCCCAAGGCCTGCGCGGCGGTCTGCAGCCTCGCGATGGACGAACCTCCGATGGGCGGCTCATCGATCCCGGCGGAGATGGCAGGTATTATACTACCGTAATCTCCGACATTTCCTACTGTGCATGGGGTTGTTTTCGCGATTTTGTGTGCCGGCCCCCGCGCATCTAGGCAGAGCGGGTCAGAAAGCGCGTGATCGCGCCACCCAGCCGTGCGCTGTCTAGCGGTTCGGCCAGCGAGACTTGCGCCAGTGTCACGACGCTATCGGGCGCTTCGCCCTTGCTGCGCGCCATCTCGCAGCAGGCCAGCGCGAAGCCGATCGAGAATTCCGGATGCGGCTGCACCGAGAGCGTCTGGCCGCCGCCATAGAGCAGCCCGGCCAGCCGCCGAGCCGGTGATGAGGATCGCCTCCAGCCCATCGGCATCGGGCGAATGGATCGCCCCGCTCGAGGCGTTCGTGATCTGCTGCGTTGCACCTCAGGTGCCCGGCCGTGAGACCTCGGTCTCCTTGCTGGTGATGAACTCCAGCAGCACCGGCACGCCCTCCTGGGTCTTTTGAATGCCGCGCTTGATGGCGGGGATGATGTCTTCCGGTTTTGTCACCCGCTCGCCATAGCCGCCGAAGGCACGCGCCATCGCGGCGTAGTCGCCGGAGATGTCGGTCGAGCGATACTTTTCCGTCGAGATCGGCATCACCTTCAATTCGATCGCCATCGAGAAGTTGTTGAGCAGGATCGACATGATCGGAATGCGCTCGCGCACCGCGGTCTCGAAATCCATGCCGGTGAAGCCGATCGCGGCGTCGCCCCAGACGTTGATGCAGAGCTTGTCGGGCTTTGCCAGCTTGGCGCCCATCGCTAGGCCCAGCCCGTAGCCGAGCTGCGTGGTCTTGCCCCAGCCGATATAGGACAGCGGCTCGACCGATTTCCAGAACGGCGAGAGCTGGTCGCGCGGGCTGCCGGCGTCGTGGGTGATAATGGTATTGTGGATGTCCACCGTATGCTGCAGATCCCACAGCACGCGATAGGGATTGAGCGGCGCCTCGTTGTGCGTCAGCTTCGGCATCCATTTCGCCAGCCATTCCTTGTGGGAGGCGGCGATCTCGGCGGCGACGGCGGTCGCGTCGCGATCCGCGGTGACGGTCTTGCCGATCTCTTCCAGCAAGGCATCGAGCACCAGCGCGGCATCGCCGACCAGCCCGACCTTGACCTCGACATCCTTGTTGATATGGTTCGGATCGAGCGTCGAATGGATGATGGTCTTGCCCTTCGGCATGGCGATGCCGAACGAGGTCTCGGTGAAGGAGCAGCCGATGCCGAAGATCACGTCGGCTTGCTCTAGGAACTTCGGCACCGCGCGCGGCACGGCGAGGCCGCCCGATCCCAGCGACAGCGGATGCGTCTCGGGAAACGACGACTTGCCGCCCAGACTGGTCGTGACGGGGATGGCGAGGCGCTCGGCCAGACGCTTGAGCTGCGGCCAGGCCTTTGCATAGTGCACGCCCTGGCCGGCATAGATCACCGGGCGTTTCGCGGCGACGAGTAGGTCGGCTGCTTCCTTCACATGAACCGGGTCGGCGCCGTAGCGGGTGCGTAGTACCGGCGTGTAGTTTAAGGGTTCCGGCACTTCCTCGTTCCACATGTCGGCCGGGATTTCCACGATCACCGGCCCGCCGCGGCCGTTCTTCAGCTTGGTGAAGGCGCGACGGAAGATGTTGCAGACTTCAGTCGCGATGTTGACCGGCTCGGACGATTTCGAGAACGCCTTCATCGCCTGGCTGGAATTGAAATTCGGGTCGATATTGGCGAGCCGGCGCGCATAGCCCATCGGCAGCACCAGCACGGGCACGGATTCACCGTAGCATTGCGCCACGCCGCCCATCGCATTCTCGGCGCCGGGGCCGTGCTGCATGCAGAACGCGCCAATCGAGCGGCCCGAGGTGACCCGCGAGATCGCGTCCGCCATGTGAACGCCGATGCGCTCCTGGCGCACCATCACCGGGCGGATGTCGGCATTGGCGGCGTATTCGATCAGGTGATTGACCGGATAGCCGCAGAGGACTTCGATTCCCTCGCGCTTCATGATTTCCGCGATGGCGGCGCCGAGCTTCATGACGGTCTCTCCCCCTGATTGGCAAGCCGGTTCGATCCGGCCCATTGCCGACAGTTGGAGCAGGCTTTTATCGCGCGGTAAAGCGCGCGCGGCGCGTGCGCCCGGAAGTGCTGATATGCGTTTGGCCGACTGCGAGGCCCCTCTAGTAGAAATACTGAGAGCAAGCCCGTGGAGAATTTTCTTGCTTCCGGCGCCTCAGGCGCAAAACGAAATTAGAGTCTTTGCATCGGCCCGCCGGCATGCCGTGGCGAAAACATCACAGCCGCGCCTCAAAGTGTCGCGGCATCACAAGCTTGTCATTCCAGATCAGGAATTTTGGATTACCTGTGCAGCATGCAGCTGCATGAATCGCGGGACAGGAGACTTTAATGATTACGGCGCGAACACTCATACTCGGCTCGGCGGCAGCCTTGATGACCCTGAGCGGGGCACAGGCGGCCGACCTTCCGGTCAAGGCCAAGGCAGTCGAATATGTGCGGGTCTGCTCGCTGTACGGCGCCGGCTTCTTCTACATCCCGGGCTCCGACACCTGCATCAAGCTTGGCGGCTATCTGCGCGCGGACACCACGTTCAACGGCGGCGCGCACGGCGCCCCCGGCTGGAACGGTGATATCGGCCAGCATAACCGTTATCAAAATTACATGGTCTCCCGCTCCCGCATTGCGCTGACGGTCGACACCCGCACCGCGACCGAATACGGCGTGGTCCGCACCTTCGGCCAGGCCGACATTCAGTTCACCACGCTCGGCGGCAGCACGGCCAACCCCAACTCCCTCGCAACCAACCTGGGCAACAACCCGAACCTGCTCGATACAGCCGGCAACGGCTACGTCGCGGTCGAATTCGTTTTCATCCAGTTCGCCGGCTTCACCTTTGGTAAGTCCGCCTCGGCCTACGCCACGCCGTGGCAGGGTTTCCCGGGCAATATCAACTCGTCCTTGCTCGGCGGCCAGAACACCGATACCGGCGTCAACAACATCCAGTACACCGCTCAGTTCGGCAACGGCGTATCAGGCTCGATCGGTCTCGACGACCCGACCGTGTGGGATCGCACCGCTGTCTACAATCTCGGCATTCCGTCGGCGATCGGCGTCAACGGCACCGGATCGAACGCCTATGCCGGCGTGCATGCGCCCGATATCGTCGGCAACATCCGCATCGATCAGGCCTGGGGTCTGCTGCAGTTCTCGGCCGCTGCGCATGAAGTGAACGGCTCGTACAACACGCTTGCCGCGGGCGGCGTTCCCTCTGCGCTTTCCGAAATCAGCGGCCATCCCGACACCAAGTGGGGCGGCGCGGTGATGGCGGCGCTGCAGATCAAGAACTTGCCGACCGGCACGGGCGACGACATCAAGATCGACGCTTCCTACGCGAAGGGCGCGACCAAGTATGTCATCGCTACCAGCGGCACCTCGCCGAGCTTTGCGATGTTCGGTAATAGCGGCTTCGCCTATCAGAGCGCCGGCTTCGGCGCGACCACCGATGCCGTCTACATGCCCGGTGCCGGCGGCACCAACGGCCTCGTCCTGACCACGGCTTGGGGCGTCCGCGGCGCGTTCAACCACAACTGGAATCCGAACTGGTCGACCAGCCTGTTCGGCAGCTATTCCGCGGTCCGCTACGACGGCGGTGCGAACGACAACCTGCTCGGTGCCGGCACCACCACGGCCAAGGGGGCTTATTGCGCCGCCTTCGCTGCCAGCCATCCAGGCCAAGCGCTGGCCGGCAATGCGGCGGGTAACTACACCTGCAATCCCGACTTCAACGTCTCGCAGCTCGGCATCGTGACCCGCTGGACCCCGGTCAAGAACCTGACCTTCTCAGGCGAAATCCAGTGGTTCCATCTCGATCAGAAGATGTCGGGTTCGTCGGTGTTCACGGCGACCGCTCCGAAGCCGAACGCGCTCTACGAGTTCAAGGACCAGGACACCGTTCTGTTCCAGGCCCGCGTCCAGCGTAACTTCTGAGAACGACGTTTCGGACCGGGCCACGGCCCGGTCCCTTGTTTTGGCGCCGCGCGCGGAGCGGGGTTACCTCGTTACGCTGCGGCGCCGAACAGCGCGACCACCAGGTCGAGCATGTGATCCATGATCGGATATCACGCGGCCGCCGATATGCCGGCAATGCGCCGCTCATCGGTCTTCTCATGCAGGAGGTCGATGTAATTCCCGTGTCGCGCTTCTGCGCACTCATGTCCGCTCACTCCGCAGGCCGATCACGGTACGATGAACGCTCGGTGAGCAACCGATGGTAAATTTTCCTTACCGTACGACGCCGGCCCCTGCGATTGTGTCATCGCCTTAATCAATCGTTCATTCTGTTCCTCAAGGGCTCTTCAACCGTTCCGTCCTAGAGTTTAACCAGTATGGCGCGGGAGAAATTCCGGGGAGCGTCGACAGGAGTTTGTTCATGCGTCGATTACTGGCACGATTTGTCGACGATGAATGCGGCGCGACCGCCATCGAATATTGCCTCATTGCCGTCGGCATCAGCATTGTGATCATCACGGCGGTCAACGGCGTCGGCAGCGCGCTGAACACGAAATTCGTCGACATCGGCACGTCGATCAAGTAGTTCGGGAAGGAACGGCGACAATTGCAGCCGCCGGCTAGCCTGTTTTTCTGCCGTCCGTATTGAGCGCCCGGATCATCGCGATCCGCGCAAACATCAGCCAGCCTCCGCCGGTCTCGGCCGCCTTGATCAGATTCTCGATCGCGGTCTGCCAGTGCGCCTCGTGCTGCACGCTTTCCGGCAAAGCCATGACATGATCGGCCGCCTGCTGCAGCGTCACTAGCCTGCGGCCGCCGCGCAGCGGTATCGGATCATCGAACGGGGTTGACCAGGGCATCGCGCGCTAGACGGTGCTGTCTATCGCGCGATCATCCGGCCTTCTTGGCGCGGCCGGCGGTGCGCACCGGCTTTTCCGCCCTCTTGGGCGCTTCTTTCGCCGTCTCCTTGGCGGCGCGCTTGCCGCTGCCGCTGATCGGCAACAGCATCTCGCGCTGGCCGGCGGCGGCCTTCTTCGGCTTCTTGCCCTTCGCCTTGGCGGCGGGGGCAGGGGCGGCCTGCGTTTCGCTGGCGAGGCTGCGCTTGAGCGCGTCCATCAGATTGATGACGTTGCCGGAAGTCTTCGGCGCCGCCTTGGTCTTGGTGCTGAGCCCGTTGCGCTTCTGATTGATCAGGTCGATCAGTGCCTGCTCGTAGCGGTCCTCGAACTGCTCCGGCTCGAATGATGCGGACTTCTGCTCGACGATATGCTTTGCAAGATCAAGCATATCCTTTGTGATCTTCACGTCCTGGATGTCTTCGAAATATTCCTTCTCGCTACGCACTTCATAGGGATAGCGCAGCAGCGTTCCCATCAATCCTTTGTCGAGCGGCTCCAGCGCGATGATGTGTTCGCGGTTGGTCAGCACCACGCGGCCGATCGCGACCTTGTCCATGTTACGGATGGTCTCGCGGATGACAGCGAATGCGTCGTGGCCGACCTTGCCGTCCGGCACGAGATAATAGGGGCGGATGACGTAGCGGCTGTCGATGTCGGTCCGCGGGACGAACTCGTCGATCTCGATGGTGCGGGTCGATTCCAATGCGATGTCGTCAAGCTCGTCCTTCGACACCTCGATGTAGGTATCGGTGTCGACCTTGTAGCCTTTCATGATGTCTTCGTTGGCCACTTCCTCGCCGGTCTCGGCGTCGACCTTCGAATATTTGATGCGATGGCCGGTCTTGCGGTTGATCTGGTTAAACGAGACCTTCTCGGTATCCGACGTCGCCGGATAGAGGGCGACCGGGCAGGTCACCAGCGAGAGGCGCAGAAAACCCTTCCAATTGGCGCGGGGGGCCATGGGCTACTCCGGAAAACGCAACAGACAATCGGGCGACGATACCATCGGATCGCCCGGTCTCAAACATGGCCGGGCCGGGAATCGCCGATTGGCGTTAACCGTCCTGGTGGGCGCGGGCGAGGGTCCTTTTTTGACGGTTCAATGCGAGGCGATCGGAAGCCCGGAACATCATTTCCGATCAGGCGTTGCTTTAACGGCCGGTGTCGAAGCATTCGCTGGCATTTACAGGCACTTACTCGAAGAGGTCACCATGGCAACGCAACGGCATGGCCAGATCGTCGAAACCCCGACCGAGGCGCGTCAGGCCGAACCCGGCCCGTCGGTGCTCGCCCTCCTGTCGGTGTCGACCGGGCTCGCAGTCCTGATCCTGGGTATCGTCTGGTTCGTATTTTTCCGCACCTGAGGATCTGACCTGCGGGCCGGTTAGCCTGCCTTTCCCGGAGATCGGCAAGGCGCGTCAGCTTTTGGCCCGGCGGTGCGACCAACGGGCGCGGGTGCCTTTGCGAGCCCGCCTGGAGCCTCCGATACGGCATGTTAGGCGTTCGGTCTCCTGGGCGGGACCGGGGAAGCCCCCATGACAAAAAAGTAACATTGCCTCATATCCGCCGTTCATGGGCCGTTCACGCCGGTGGGCCTCATCTGGCGATCCTGATATCGTAGGGTTCACTTTCGGAGGCCAGCTTGCGCCTGCTTGTTGTTGAGGACGATCCGGATCTCAACCGTCAGCTTACGACGGCGTTGACGGATGCCGGTTATGTGGTCGATCGCGCATTCGACGGCGAGGAGGGGCACTACCTCGGCGACAGCGAACCGTATGACGCCGTCGTGCTCGACATCGGGCTGCCCAAGATGGACGGCATCTCGGTCCTGGAGGCGTGGCGGCGCAACGGCCGCGCTATGCCGGTCCTGATCCTGACCGCACGCGACCGCTGGAGCGACAAGGTGCAGGGTTTTGACGCCGGCGCCGACGACTATGTCGCCAAACCCTTTCATCTCGAAGAGGTGCTGGCGCGAATTCGCGCGCTGCTGCGCCGCTCGACCGGCCATGCGCAGTCGGAACTGACCTGCGGTCCGGTCTCGCTGGATACCCGCACCGGGCGCGTCAGCGTCTCCGGCAACCCGATCAAGATGACCTCGCACGAGTACCGGCTGCTCGCCTACCTGATGCACCACACCGGGCGCGTGGTTTCGCGCACCGAGCTGGTCGAGCACCTCTACGACCAGGACTTCGATCGCGACTCCAACACCATCGAAGTGTTCGTCGGCCGCATCCGCAAGAAGCTTGACGTCGACATCATCCAGACCGTGCGCGGCCTCGGCTATCTCCTGACGCCGCCGACGCCCGGAACCTGATGAGCCTTGCTCTTTTATTCGAGCGTGATCTTATCCGAAAACAGGCCTCGCTCGATTGGATCGGGGCTTGGGGATGTGCTTTTCGGGATCGTGCTCTGATGCGCGGAAGTTCGCTCGCCACGCGGTTGTTCCTGTCGGCGACCGCGTGGGTGGTCGTGATCCTGCTCATAACAGGCGTGATCCTGTCCTCGGTCTATCGCAACGCCACCGAGCGCGCCTTCGACCGCCGCCTCAACCTTTATCTTCGTACCCTGATTGCCGAGGTTGCGACCCCGGACGAGCCGCCCGACCACCAGTTCCAGTCGCTTGGCGAGCCGCTGTTCGAGCTGCCGTTGTCCGGCTGGTATTGGCAGATCGTCCGCACCGACGAGAAGGCCGAGACGAAGGCGTCCCGTTCGTTGTGGGACAAAAAGCTACCGAAGATGGAGGAGCAGGGCGCCGAGCTGACGCCGGCCGGCATCCGCCTTGGTTACATCGACGGCCCTGAGGGGCAAAGCCTGCGGGTGGTCGAACGGCCGATCGACCTCGGGGCCGATGGCAAGTTTCTGGTCAGCGTGGCCGGCGACGCATCGGAGATTTTCGACGAGATCCGCGCCTTCGACTATTATCTCGGTGGCACCTTCGCGGCCCTCGGCATAGTGCTGCTCCTGACCACGATCTTTCAGGTCCGTTTCGGCCTGGCGCCGCTCAAGCGCATTTCGGAGGCGATCGCCGACATCCGCTCCGGCCGTGCCGAACGGCTGGAAGGCGAGTTTCCGGTCGAGATCGCCCCCCTGGCACGCGAGACCAATGCGCTGATCGACGCCAACCGCGAGATCGTCGAGCGCGCGCGCACCCATGTCGGCAACCTTGCCCACGCGATCAAGACCCCGCTCTCGGTCATCGTCAACGAAGCCAACGCCCACGCGGTAAATCCCTTTGCCAGCAAGGTGCTGGAGCAGGCCGATGTGATGCGGGATCAGGTCGCCCACCACCTCGAGCGGGCCCGCATCGCCGCCCGTGTCACCATCGTCGGCACCGTCACCGAGGTCGCGCCCGCCATCGAGGCGCTGCGGCGGACCATGGAAAAGATCCATCGCGATCGCGGAATCACGATCACGGTGAAGGCGGACGCGCAGGCCAAGTTCCGCGGCGAGCGCCAGGATCTCGAAGAGATGGCCGGCAACCTCGTCGACAATGCCTGCAAATGGGCGGCTTCGCAGGTCTCCATCGAGGTGCGGGCCGAGCCGCCGGCGGAGCCCGGGACCGGGCCGCGGCTGCGGATCATCGTCGATGACGATGGCCGCGGGCTGTCGGCTGCCGAGCGCGCCCAGGTATCCCGGCGAGGCCAGCGGCTGGACGAGTCCAAACCCGGGTCCGGGCTCGGCCTGTCGATCGTCGTCGATCTCGCCGCGCTCTATGGCGGCAGCCTCGTGCTCGGCGATGCCCCGATCGGCGGGTTGCGGGCGGAACTGGTGCTGCCCGGCATCTGAATCGGAGGCTAATTACCTGCAGTTGACGGGATGGCGGCTGGCAATGCCTGGGCTTGATTTCATTATTCCTAAAGGGCTTCTTAACGCGCACGCTTCTAAGATCGGTGGCGGACGCCTTTTGCCGTCCGTATGACACCACGCATCCACACCAGGCGAATGAGCCAGACATCGACCGAGCGGCTGAGGGACTATCTCGCACAGCTCCCGCCCCAATCGCAGGCGCTGCTGATGCGCGAGTTCGAGCGCGCCATCGAGCGCGGGGAGGACGTCGCCGTCGCCAATTTCGTGCTCGAACAGCTTCGCAAGGTCGTGCGCGGCAGCGAGGAAGACGACGAGGCGCGCCCGCGGACCGACGACCCGGCGCGGCTGCTGTTCCGTCCGCTGGAGCCGTTTCTGGTCGAAAGCAACTTTCCGATCCGGGCCGGGCAGATCAGGCGCACCTCGCTGCTGCCGGTCTGGCAGTGGCTCAGCCGCGAGGGTGCGCCCGAGGCGGTCGCAGCCTTCGAAGCCGCGCTCGCCGGGATCAGGCAGAGCGACTCGACCGCCGGTCTGGAAGCCGCCACTCGAAAATTCCAGCTCGCCGCGGCCGAGGCCATCGCCCGGGTCGCTGGCCCCGCTCAGGGCGACGACCGGCAGCGTGTGCTCTCCCGGATTGGTCCGCCAAATGTTGTCGAGGATCTGCTCTCGATCGGCGCGGTGCTGCGGGCCCGCGAGCCGATGGAGGTGCTCGGCAGCAAGCTTCCCAGCCAGCTGCGGGCGCTGACGGCCTCCCAGCTTGAGACCGTGACCGCGGCGCTCAACGTCCCTTCGTTGCAGACGCCGCAATTGCTGCCGTTCGCGCTGTCGCTGATCATGCAGCGCCTCGCCTCGCCGTGGCAGATCATTCGCCTCGCGGTCAAAATGGCGGCATCCGACGACGAGGTTCGGGTGGCCGCCACACCCTACGGCGTCGCCGTCACCATCGCGCTGCATGATCTCTCGTTCCTCACCGCCTGTCTGCGCACGGACATCAGGCGCAGTCAGTTCACCAATGTCGGCGACCACCTGAAAATCCTGCACGATGGCGTGCGCGGGCTGCGTACCGAGCTCGACCTGCGCAACGATTCTGCGTGGGGCCGCCAGCTCACCTCGATCCGTGCCGATATTTCCAATTCCCTGCAGTCGGAAATCGAGAGCGTGCCCGGCCGGGTCCGCCGCCTGCTGCGGCAACGTGCCGACAAGGATATCGCCTCCGCACCCAAGATCGACTCGGCGGAGGTCGAGGAGATCGCCGCCCTGATCGACTTCGTCGCGGTGTGCCGCACCTATGCCAGTGAGCTGGCCATCAACGAGGTGACGCTGCGGACTTATTCCGATCTCCAGCACTATGTCGAGCACTCCACCGAGAGCCTGGTGCAGGCGCTTCGCGGTGGCGACGCCAAGGCGCGCGCCTACCGCCAGATGCAGGCCAAGGCAGCGATTCGCTTCTGCGAAATTCTGTTCGGCCACGATTATGCGTCGCTGATGAACCGGGCAGCCGAAAACGCCGTGACCGGCGAGCGCAAGACGACCAAGGCTGGCTAGACCGGAGATTTCGCTGAGTTTCGCTGCTGACCTGACCTCCGGAAGCCTTTCGGAGCCGTGATCAAATTGCGCAATGTCAATTGCCGGGCTTGCCGCCCGTGGTGTAAAGCGGCGCATTGGCGGCTCGCCTGAGCTGCCGTTCCGCCTCCGGGAACCGCTTGATGACGCTGTGGTTTGTGTTCGCGCTGATGACGGTCGCGGCGATCTTCGCCGTGCTATGGCCGTTGAGCCGCGGGGCCTCCGCGCCTGATGGCGGCAATGAAGCGGCCGTCTACAAGGATCAGCTCGACGAGGTCGAGCGTGACGCGGCTGCCGGGCTGATCGGCGTCGCCGAAGCCGAAGCCGCGCGGGTGGAAATCGGCCGCCGCCTGCTCGCCGCCGCCGATGGCCAGCGCGACCTGCCGTCGCGCGCGAACCTTGGCCTGCGCCGCGCCTCTGCGGTCGTGGCGCTGATCGGGCTGCCGATCGTGGCGGTGACGTTTTATCTGTCGCTGGGTTCGCCGTATCTTGGGGATTTTCCGCTGGCCGCGCGCACCCGCACCGCCGACGCCAACCAGCCGATCGAGAACATGGTGGCGCAGGTCGAAGCGCATCTGGAAAAAAAACCGACCGACGGACGCGGCTGGACCGTGCTGGCGCCCGTGCTGGCGCGGCTCGGCCGGTTTGACGATGCCGTGCGGGCCTATCGCAACGTCATCGCCTATGCCGGCGACAGTGCGGACCGCCGCTCCGACCTCGGCGAAGCCCTGGCGGGCGCGGCAGGGGGCGTCGTCACCGCCGAGGCCAAGGCCGAGTTCGAACGCGCGGTCGCGCAAAACGCCGATGAGCCCAAGGCCAGCTATTTCCTCGGGCTCGCCGCCGAACAGGACGGCCGCCCGGCCGATGCGGCTAAGATCTGGCAAGGCATGCTGGCCAAGGCGCCGGCCGACGCGCCATGGCGGCCGCTGCTCCAGGCGGCCCTGGCGAGGGTCGGCGCGCCAGCCGCGCCGGCGGTCTCCAGCGACGCGATGGCTGCCGCCAAGGACATGAATGAAGACGACCGTAACGCGATGATCCGCGGCATGGTCGATCGCCTCGCGACGCGGCTGAAGCAGAACGGCGACGATGTCGAGGGATGGTTGCGGCTGGTGCGGGCCTATATCGTGATGGGGGAGCGCGATAAGGCGGTGAGCGCGCAAACGCAAGCGCGTCAGGCGGTTGCGGGCGACGCGGAACGCTTGCGGCAGCTCAATGACGGCCTGAAGAAACTTGGGCTGGATGGATGAGCAGGGCGGCAGCACAAATAACGGAAAGTAGGGAACAGAAATGACGCGCAAGCAACGGCGTTTGACCATGATCAGCGGCTCGCTCGCGGTGCTCGCGATTGCGGCGGCACTGGTCTTGAACGCCATGCGTGATTCCATCGTGTTCTTTTCCACGCCGACCATGGCGGCCGAAAAGCACATTCCAGCCGGCAAGCGGTTCCGCCTCGGCGGCCTGGTGCAGCCGGGCTCGCTGGTGAAGGGCGACAATCTCGCGGTGAATTTTTCCATTGCCGACGGCAGCGCCACGCTGCCGGTCGCCTACAAGGGCATTTTGCCGGACCTGTTCCGCGAAGGGCAGGGCGTCGTCGCCGAGGGCGCATTGGATGCTTCCGGCGTGTTCAAGGCCGACACGGTGCTCGCCAAGCATGACGAGACCTACATGCCCAAGGATGTCGCCGACGCCCTCAAGAAGCAGGGGCACTGGAAGGACGATTACGCCAAGCCGGGGGCACAGGCCCAAGGAACACCCCAAGGGGGAACCACGAAGTGATCGCGGAAGCCGGACACTACGCGCTGGTGCTGGCGCTCGCGCTGGCGCTGATCCAGTCCATCGTGCCGATGCTGGGCGCGCGCTGGGGCGATCATGCCTTGATGAACGTGGCGCGCTCCACCGCGCTTGCGCAATTGCTGTTCGTGGGGGCGTCGTTCACGGCGCTGACGATGCTGCACGTGGTCTCGGATTTCTCCGTCGCCAACGTGTTCGAGAACTCGCACTCGATGAAGCCGCTGCTCTACAAGATCACCGGCGTGTGGGGCAATCACGAAGGCTCGATGCTGCTGTGGGTATTGATCCTGGCGCTATTCGGCGGCCTCGTCGCCGCGTTTGGCAACAATCTGCCGCTATCGCTGCGGGCGCATGTGTTGGCTGTGCAGGGCTGGATCGCTGCCGCCTTCTATCTCTTCATCCTCGTCACCTCCAATCCCTTCTTGCGCATTGCAAGCCCGCCGATCGAGGGCCGCGACCTCAATCCGGTGCTGCAGGACATCGGTCTCGCGGTGCATCCGCCGATGCTCTATCTCGGCTATGTCGGTTTTTCGATTTCGTTCTCGTTCGCAGTTGCCGCGCTGATCGAAGGCCGCATCGACGCCGCCTGGGCGCGTTGGGTGCGGCCGTGGACATTGATGGCGTGGATCTTCCTCACGCTCGGCATCGCCATGGGCTCTTACTGGGCCTATTACGAGCTCGGCTGGGGCGGCTGGTGGTTCTGGGACCCCGTTGAAAACGCGTCGCTGATGCCCTGGCTCGCTGGCACCGCGCTGCTCCACTCCGCGGTCGTGATGGAGAAGCGCAACGCGCTGAAGGTCTGGACTATCCTCTTATCGATCCTGACTTTCTCGCTGTCGCTGCTCGGCACCTTCCTGGTGCGTTCGGGCGTACTCACCTCCGTGCATGCGTTTGCGACCGATCCGGCGCGCGGCGTCTTCATCCTGCTGATCCTATGCCTGTTCATCGGCGGCAGCCTGTCGCTTTACGCCTTCCGCGCGTCGACGCTGAAGCAGGGCGGGCTGTTTGCGCCGATCTCGCGCGAAGGCGCGCTGGTGCTCAACAATCTCTTTCTCACTTCCGCCTGCGCCACCGTGTTCATCGGAACGCTGTATCCGCTGGCGCTGGAGGTTTTGACCGGCGACAAGATTTCCGTGGGCGCACCGTTCTTCAACCTGACCTTCGGTCCCCTGTTCGTGCCCTTGCTGCTTGCGGTGCCGTTCGGCCCGCTGCTGGCATGGAAGCGTGGCGATCTCCTCGGCGCGGCGCAGCGGCTGACGGCAGCCGGCCTCGTGGCGCTGGTCGCGATTGCGGTGCTGTTTGCGTGGACCCAAGGCGGCGCCACGCTCGCGCCGCTGGCGATCGGGCTTGCCATCTTCGTGATCGGTGGCGCCGTCAGCGACCTTGCCGAGCGCATCGGGCTATTCCGGGTTCCCCTTGGTACTGCGCTGCGCCGCGGGCGCGGCTTGCCGCGCGCGACCTGGGGCACCGCCTTCGCGCATGCCGGCCTCGGCATTGCCCTGATCGGCGTCGTCTGTGAAACCACCTGGAACAGTGAATATATCGGTACGATGAAGGTGGATAGCGTTGCGAGCGTCGCCGGCTATCAACTCAAGCTCGACGGCATCACGCAGCGGCAGGGACCGAATTTCCGCGAGATGATCGCGCAGTTCACGGTTAGCAGAGACGGCGAAACGCTGCAGGTGATGACGCCCTCGAAGCGCAACTTCACCACGCGCGGCGCCTCGACCACCGAGGCCGCGCTGCTGACCCGCGGCGCCAGCCAGCTCTATATTTCGCTCGGCGACACCAATGCCGAAGGCGCGATCGCGGTCCGCATCTATCACAAGCCGCTGGTGCTGCTGATCTGGTGGGGGCCTGTGTTGATGGCGTTCGGTGGCGTGCTGTCGCTGTCCGACCGCCGCCTGCGCGTCGGCGCGCCGAAGCCGGCCAAGGCCGCGCGTACGCTGCAGCCGGCGGAGTGAGCTCGTGAACAAGCTTCTCGCCAGTCTGTTCGTTGCCGCCCTGCTGTCGGGTGCGCCGGCCGCTTACGCCGTGCAGCCCGACGAGATCATGGCGGATCCGGCGAAGGAAGCCCGCGCGCGCGATCTGTCGCGCGAACTGCGCTGCATGGTGTGCCAGAACCAGTCGATCGACGATTCCGATGCGCCGCTGGCGCGCGACCTCAGGCTGTTGGTGCGCGAGCGGATCGCGGGCGGCGACAGCGACAGACAGGTGATCGATTTCCTGGTCGCGCGGTACGGCGAGTTCGTGCTGCTTAAACCGCGCTTTTCGCCGCATACGCTGTTGCTGTGGCTATTGCCGCCGCTCGCCTTGGCCGGCGGCGGACTGGCGCTCTGGTACTACGGCCGACGCCGTCCGGCCCCCGGCAGCGCCGCCGATCCGTCGTTGCGCGACCTGACCGAGGAGGAAGAGGAAAGGCTGGAGCGCCTGCTAGCGGCCGATGCCGCGGACAGGAAGGCTTGAGCGCATGCATTGCAAGCGGGCCGGCTTCCGCTATGACTCCCTTGCAAAACAATCAAGGCAGGGGGAAACCGGACATGGCCTTTTCGCTCTACGACGCCACCGTGGCGAACTATCTGCAGACGCTCGGCGCGGTCAGCGGTTTCCTCGAGCGCGGTCTCAAGCATTTTCGCGACAACAATATCGATCCGGAAACCATCGTGGAGGCACGGCTTGCGCCTGACATGTTGCCGCTTCGCTTCCAGATCATCTCCGTCGCCCAACATTCCCGCGGCGCCATCGAGGGCGTGCAAAGCGGAGAGTTTCGTCCGCCGGCGTCTAAGACGCCCTATGACTACGCCGGACTACAAGGGCTGGTCGCGCAAACCCGCGAGGCGTTGTCGGTTTGGACGCCCGAAGCCGTCAACGCGCTCGGCGGCCGCGACGTCGTCTTTCACATTGCCGACCGGCAATTGCCATTCATGGCAGAAGACTTCCTGATGTCGTTCTCGCTGCCGAATTTCTATTTCCACGCCACCACCGCCTACGACATTTTGCGCACCAACGGCGTGCCGCTCGGCAAGCGCGATTTCATGGGGCGGCTGAAGATGAAGGGCTGAGGTTGGAAACCTAGCCGCATATCGGCATGCGCACTGGCCGGTTCGCTCGCTGGGGCCAAGCCTCTGTGGCCTTGTATTGCTGCATCCAGACCGGGGGCGTTTCGCCCGCCGAATGCCTTTTTCGGCCCCGGCTAAGCCATTGATTGCCTGCGCTATTCTGCCGCACGCCGATCCCTCAGCATTACCAAACTTTAATGCCCCAGCCAGCGGGCGGTAAGGCGGCAGACCCCATCTTCAGGTCCTGTCAGGTGCCCAGCCCCCGCACCGTTGAAAATGAAGAATTCAGGCTCTGGAGATTTCAAGAATGACCGAACGTCCCGTAGATCTTTCGCAGCTACCCTCCCGCGGCGCGCCGCGCCGCTCGCTATTCTCCGCACGCAAGTTCGCGCTGATGGCTTCCGTCGTCGCCGGCCTCGGCGCTGCCGTGTACGGCTTTGGCCCGCAGCAGGGCCCGATTGATGTCTTCACCAGCGCGGCGCATGCGCAGGTCAATAACGAGGTCCGCAAGGTCGAGCGTCCCATCGGCTTCGCCGACATTGTCGAGCGTGTGAAGCCGTCGGTGATCTCGGTCAAGATCAACATCGCCGACAAGAGCAGCAAGGACGACAGCGCCAACAAGGACGAGGACTCGCCGTTCGCGCCGGGCTCGCCAATGGAGCGCTTCTTCCGCCGCTTCGGCGGTCCGGATGGCTTGCCGCCCGGCCTGCGCGGCGGACCGCGTGGCGGCCGTGGCCCGGTGACGGGGCAGGGCTCCGGCTTCTTCATCTCGCCTGACGGTTATGCCGTGACCAACAATCACGTCGTCGACGGCGCCGACAAGGTCGAGGTCACGACGGACGACGGCAAGACCTATACCGCGAAAGTGATCGGCACCGACCCGCGCACGGATCTGGCGCTGATCAAGGTCGAGGGTCGCACGGATTTCCCGTTCGCCAAGCTGTCGGACTCCAAGCCGCGGATCGGCGACTGGGTGCTGGCGGTCGGTAACCCGTTCGGCCTGGGCGGCACCGTGACCGCCGGCATCGTCTCGGCATCAGGCCGCGACATCGGCAACGGCCCGTATGACGATTTCATCCAGATCGACGCGCCCGTGAACAAGGGCAACTCCGGCGGTCCGGCGTTCGATATCAATGGCGAAGTGATGGGCGTCAACACCGCGATCTACTCGCCGTCCGGCGGCAGCGTCGGCATCGCGTTCTCGATCCCGGCTTCCACGGTCAAGAACGTGGTCGCCCAGCTCAAGGACAAGGGCACGGTCAGCCGCGGCTGGATCGGTGTCCAGATCCAGCCGGTGACCTCAGACATCGCCGACAGCCTCGGCATGAAGAAGGCGGAAGGCGCGCTGGTCGCGGAACCGCAGGCGAATGGCCCGGCGTCCAAGGCCGGCATCCAGTCCGGTGACGTCATCACCGGTGTCAACGGTACCCCGGTCAAGGATGCCAAGGAGCTCGCCCGCACGATCGGCGGTCTGCCGCCCGGCACTGCCGTGAAACTCAACGTGCTGCAGAAGGGCCAGGAGAAGGTCTTCAACCTGACGCTCGGCCAGCTGCCGAATACGGTCGAGGCCAAGGCTGACAACGACAAGGAAGACCGCGGCGGAGCCACCAAGGGAACCGGCGTGCCGAAGCTCGGCCTGACGGTAGCCCCTGCCAACAGCGTGGCCGGCGCAGGCCGGGAAGGCGTCGTGGTGACCGAGGTCGACCCGAAGAGCGCGGCGGCCGAGCGCGGCTTCAAGGAAGGCGACGTCATTCTCGAGGTCGCCGGCAAGAGCGTCGCGACGGCAGGCGAGGTGCGCGAGGCGATCGATACCGCGCGGACCGAGAACAAGAACAGTGTTCTCATGCGCGTGAAGAGCGGCGGTTCGTCGCGCTTTGTCGCGGTGCCGCTGGCGAAGGGCTAAACGAGGACTAGATATCAGATGGAGGGTTTCGCCGGCATTCGTCGCCCCCGCCGACGTCTCCTTCCGGGGAGCGGGTGCAAAACTCGCTCCCACTGGCAACCTTCCTTCGGAACACGCCCCCCTCCGTCGGAAGGCCCAAAGGGCGGTGAGGTCCCCCAGCTTCACCGCCCGCTTTTTTCACTTCAGCGAGAATGCGGCCGGCCGCCTTGCATGTGCAGGGCGGTCGCGCCATGGTGACAGAAAGCCAATCCCGTGACCGCAACTGCCCCGCAAATGCGCCTGCTGATCATCGAAGACGACCGCGAGTCCGCCGACTATCTGGTCAAGGCGTTCCGTGAAGTCGGCCATGTCGCCGATCTCGCCAGCGATGGCGAGGAGGGCCTGTCGATGGCGGATGGCGGCGACTACGATGTGCTGGTGGTGGACCGCATGCTACCCAAGCGCGACGGTCTCTCCGTAATCGGCGCGCTGCGCGAGAAGGGCAACCGCACGCCGGTCTTGATCCTCTCCGCGCTCGGCCAGGTCGACGACCGCATCAAGGGCCTGCGTGCCGGCGGCGACGACTATCTGCCAAAACCCTATTCGTTCGCCGAGCTGCAGGCGCGCGTTGAGGTGCTGTCGCGCCGCAATGTCGGCCCGGCTGAAGAGACGACCTACCGTGTCGGCGATCTCGAGCTCGACCGGCTTTCGCACCGCGTCGCGCGCGGCAAGGATGAACTCACGCTGCAGCCGCGCGAGTTTCGCCTGCTCGAATATCTGATGAAGCATGCCGGCCAGGTGGTGACCCGCACCATGCTGCTGGAAAACGTCTGGGACTATCACTTCGATCCGCAGACCAACGTCATCGACGTGCATATTTCGCGGCTGCGCTCCAAGATCGACAAGGGCTTCGAGCGGCCCTTGCTACACACGATCCGCGGCGCCGGATACATGATCCGTGACGGCCTTCGGTAAACTGATCCGCACGACGGCGTTCCGCCTGACGCTGGTCTATCTGTTTCTGTTTGCGCTGTTTGCCGCGTCGCTGCTCGGCTATTTCGCCTGGAATACGCGGCGGCTGATCAATGAACAGATCACTGCCACGGTGAATGCCGAAACCGGCGAGCTCGTCGACATCTATACGCGCCGCGGCTTGCGCATACTCGTCCCCACGATTGAGAACCGGGCGCTGCGGCCGGGGGCCAATCTCTATCTCGTCACCACGCCTGAGGGGAAAGCGATCCGCGGCAATGTCGATGCGCTGTCGCCGGGCGTAATGGCCTCGATCGGCTGGTCCGAGACCGCCTATCGCCGGCTCGACGAGCAGGACACGGCGCATCATCGCGCGCTGGTGCGCGTCACCGAACTCACCAACGGTTTCCGCCTCCTGGTCGGACGCGATCTGGAGGAGCGGCGGCGTATTTTCGGCATCGTCGCCAAAGCCGCGCAATGGTCGCTGCTGGTCGTGATCGTGCTTGGCATCGGCGGCGGCATCTTCGTGGCGCGGCGGGTGCTGCGCCGGATCGATGCCATGACCGGCACCACACGGCGCATCATGGCCGGCGATCTCTCAGGGAGGCTGCCGGTCGGGCGCTCCGGCGACGAGCTCGATCGCCTCGCGGAAAACCTCAATGCGATGCTGGAGCGCATCGAGGCGCTGATGATGGGGCTGAAGGAAGTCTCCGACAATATCGCCCACGATCTGAAGACGCCGCTCACACGTATGCGCAATCGCGCCGAGGAAGCGTTGGCGCGTTCGGGCAGCGAGGCGGAATATCGCGCGGCGCTGGAGCGGACCATCGACGAATCTGACGGCCTGATCCGCACCTTCAATGCACTCCTGATGATCGCCCGCGCGGAGTCCGGGCAGGCGCGCGGCAACATGGATGATTTCGATGCCGCCGATGTCGCCAAGGGCATTCACGAATTGTATGAACCGCTGGCCGAAGACGATGGCATGACCCTGCGCGTCAATGCTGAGACGGCGCGGCTGCACGGCAACCGCGAACTGATCAGTCAGGCGCTCGCCAATCTGGTCGAGAACGCCATCAAATACGGTAAGCCGTCACCGGTGGTGCAGCCGCTCGACCCTTCCGCCGCGGCGCGTACCCGCGAAATCCTGATCGAGGCGCGGCGCGAGGGTGACCGCGTGCTGCTCAGCGTTATCGATCATGGACCCGGCATTCCCGAAGGGGATCGCAAGCACGCGGTGGAGCGGTTCGTGCGCCTCGAGGCCAGCCGAACGCTGCCGGGTTCCGGCCTCGGCCTCAGCCTCGCCAGCGCCGTTGCCACCCTGCATGGCGGTGAGCTGCAGCTCGGCGATTCGCATCCGGGCCTGACCGCGACGCTGGTCATCCCGGCGCTATCTGCCGCGGCCGACAGGCTTGCCGCGCAAACGCCGGATGTGCCACAGAAGGTGGCATGAATTCTTCCGCCTTGGCCGCGCGGTTCGTCAGCGGGCCGCATCTTCCAGCCGAAAGTGCCGCTGAACAACGCTTCATAGACTGGCTCGCCGAACTGGAGCCGGCGCAGGCGGCTGAGGTCCGCGCGTGGCTGGACAGTCCGCATGTCCGCGCCATCCTGCTCGGCATCGCCGAGTTCTCGCCCTATCTGTTCGACCTGATACGCGCCGATGCCGCGCGGCTGGTCCGCCTCTTGGCATGCGACCCGGAACAGCATCTCGCCGCGCTGATCGAAAAGACCTCGCGTGACGTGCTGGCCGCTACCAGCGAAGCCGACGTGATGCATCTACTTCGCCGCATGAAGTCGGAGGCGGCGTTATTGATTGCGCTATGCGACATTGGCGGCGTCTGGCCGGTGATGCGGGTGACGGCGGAGTTGACCGGTCTGGCGACCTTCTCCGTGCAGACGACGCTGCGCTTCCTGCTGCGCCAGGAGATCGCACGGGGCCGCATGAGCGCGGCCAACCATGATCGGCCGGAGGAGGGCTCCGGCCTGATCGTGCTTGCCATGGGCAAGATGGGTGCGGGCGAACTGAATTATTCCAGCGACATCGACCTGATCGTGTTCTTCGATCCCGCGGCGACGTCGCTCGCCGCTGATATCGAGCCGGCGCCGTTCTTCGTCCGCGTGACGCAGGGATTGGCCCGCATGCTGCAGCAACGCTCCGGCGAAGGTTACGTGTTCCGCGTCGACCTGCGGCTGCGGCCCGATCCGGCGTCGACGCAGGTGGCGATCTCGACCGAGGCGGCGCTGCATTATTACGAGCGGGAAGGGCGGACCTGGGAGCGCGCCGCGATGATCAAGGCGCGCGTCTGCGCCGGCGACGCCAGGGCCGGCGAGGCGCTGCTCGCCGAGCTTGCGCCGTTTGTCTGGCGCAAGCACCTGGATTTTGCGGCGCTTGCCGACGTCCACGACATGAAGCGGCAGATGCAAACCTATCGCGGCCAGAGCGAGATCTCTGTCGAAGGCCACAACGTCAAGGTCGGCCGCGGCGGCATCCGCGAGATCGAATTCTTCGCGCAGACGCAGCAGCTCATTGCCGGCGGCCGCCATCCGGAATTGCGGGTGCGCCCGACGCTGCATGCGCTGCAGGTGCTGGCCACCAGCAACTGGATCAGCTTCCAGGCCTTCGATGAGCTGACGGCAGCCTATGAGTTTCTGCGCCGCGTCGAGCACCGGCTGCAGATGATGTGCGACGAGCAGACCCACGCGTTGCCGGAAGACGCCGAGGCGGTGGCGCGCTTTGCGAACTTCTTCGGCTATGAGAGCCGCGCGGCCTTTGCGAAAGACCTGCTTGGTCATCTCAACATCGTGCAGGGCCATTACGGAAAACTGTTCGAGGGTGATCCCACCGGCACCGTGAAGCTGCCGCAGCTCAACTACGCCGCGGGCCCCGAGGATGCGCGCCTCGTCGATCACCTGACGACGCTCGGCTTCAAGAAGCCGGTTGCGCTCGCCGGCACGCTGCAGCTCTGGATGCAGGGCAATTACCGCGCGCTGCGCAACGAGGCGACCAAGGCCGCTTTCATCGAGTTCGTGCCCGGCCTGATCGACGGGCTCGCCCATGCCGAGGACCCTGATGATGCCGTGATTGCGTTCGATCGCTTTCTCGGCGCGTTGCAGCGCGGCGGCCGGCTGATCTCGCTGCTCAGCCAGAACCGCGATCTCGTTGCCTTGGTAGCCTTGATCCTCGGCGCCGCGCCGCGGCTCGGCGACATGCTGGCGCGGCAGCCGCAGATCATGGACGGCCTGATCGATCCGCGTTTCTTCGGCGCGATGCCTGACCAGAAAGAATTGTCGGAGCGGCTGGCGGCGACGCTGAAAGACGCGGACTCCTATGAAGATTTTCTCGATCGCCTCCGGCTGTTCGGGCAGGAAAGCCTGTTCCTGATCGGCACGCGCATTCTGTCCGGCACGGTCTCCGCCCAGCAGGCCAGCGTCGCCTTTGCCGACGTTGCCGAGGGCATCGTGCACACCGTGCATGGCCTGGTCACGGACCAGTTCGCCAGCCAATATGGCCGCATCAAGGGGCAGGAGACCGCGATTGTCGCGATGGGCCGGCTTGGCAGCCGCGAGATGACCGCGTCCTCCGACCTCGACTTGATCCTGCTCTATGATTTCGACTTGGATAATCCCGATTCAGATGGCGCGCGCTCGCTGCATGGCGCGCAATACTTCGCGCGCCTGACACAGCGGCTGATCTCGGCATTCACTACGCGCACCAATTACGGCGTGCTGTATGACGTCGACATGCGGCTGCGTCCCTCAGGCCGGGCCGGCCCGCTGGCGTCGCGCATCGATTCCTTTGCCGACTACCAGGAGCGCGAAGCCTGGACCTGGGAACATATGGCGCTGACCCGGGCGCGGGTGATTTCGGCATCGCCGGCTTTTCGGAAAAAGATCGAGCACATCATCCGCAGCGTGCTGACGCGGCCGCGCGATGCGGCTTCCACAGCCGGTGACGTCGCCGACATGCGGCGGGCGATTGCGCAGGAAAAGGGCGAGGACGATATCTGGGACCTCAAGCTCGCCGCTGGCGGGCTCGTCGATATCGATTTCATCGCGCAATATCTGCAGCTCGCCCACGCCGCTGACAAGCCCGATATCCTCAGCGTCTCGACGCTGCAGGTGCTCGACAATGCGGCGCGGCTTGGCGTGCTGCCGCAGTCCGACGCCGAAATCCTGCGCCATGCCGCGCGCCTCTATCACGATCTGACGCAGATCCTCAGGCTCTGCGTCATCGGCAAGTTCAATCCGGCGACGGCGGGCGAGAACCTCCTGCGCGTGATGGCGCGCGCTGGCGACACGCCTGATTTTTCGACGCTGGAAGCACGCGTGCGTGAGACGCAAGGTGAGGTGAGGCGGGTGTTCCGGGCGCTGGTGGATGGGGAGTAGAAGGGGCGCATCCGCTGCTGCCGAGAGCGCGTCAATCGTACCGCGCGGCTACTGCCTTGCCATCGGGCGCGGTAAGCTGAACCGCCCCCTTGGGGTTGGCCGGCAGGGCCGTGGCGGCTGTTCCGCTCAGCGCGTTCTTTTCCGAAGGAGCGAGCGTTATCCGCTCTGCCTTTCCGCCAAGATTGAAAATGGCTATGCCCTTGAATCCGTTCGGGTCAACCGGCTTGTCGTTTTCGCCGATGAGGAATATCTCGACCGTCTTGTCTTTGACGACGAGCTCGGCATGGTAGGCGCCCGCGTCGCTGATCCGTCCGCCATGTGTACCCTTCGCGTCGTGCGCATAGGCCGGCATCACGGCCAGCAGGACGGCACCGAGAGCTGCTGTGTATTTGAATTTCATGATGATGTCCTTTTGAGATGCGTGATCAATAGGAATGTGAAGCGGCATGACTCACAGCGGATTCGTTGGGCTGCCGTTGCATCAGCCGCATTAACGGCTTTTTGCCGAACATGAGGAACAGCACCGGCGTAATCAGCGCATCGAGCAAGGTCGCGCTGATAAGCCCGCCGAAGATCGTGATCGCGACGGGATGCAGGATTTCCTTGCCAGGCTCGTCCGCCGCAACGAGCAGCGGAAGCAAGGCAAGCCCCGCAGATAGCGCCGTCATCAGCACCGGCGTCATGCGCTCGAGGCTTCCGCGGATCACAAGCTCAGGCCCGAACGGAATCCCCTCCTGCAGGGCGAGGTTGATGTAATGGCTTATCTTGAGAATCCCGTTGCGCGTCGCGATTCCCGTCAGGGTGATGAAGCCGACCATGCTGGCCACCGATAGTGGCTGGTCGGTCAAGGCCAGCGCCGCGACCGAACCGACCAGCGCGAGCGGCACCCCGCCCATGACGATCAGGGCGAGCACGGCGGAGCGGTAGCGGCTGTAGAGGATCGCAAAGATCAGCGCCAGCGAAAGGGCGGAAAGGATGGCGATAGTGCGGCTGGCTTCCTCCTGCGCCTTGAACGTGCCCTCGAGACTCGCGGTGACGCCCTGCGGCAGGCTGGTTGCGTCCAGTTCCGCGCGAATGCGGCGCACGATCTCCGCCATGTCGGTCTTGCCGTCGGAGTTCGCGAGCACGACGATGCGCCGGCGGCCGTTCTCCCGCAAGATCTGGTTCGGCCCGTCCGTCTCTTTGATGTCCGCAATCTGGCGTGCCGGGATCCACCCCGAAGGGGTCTTGATCAGGAGTTCGCCGAGCTTTTCGGTGGTGCGCAGGCGCTCGGGCAGCCGCATGACCACATCATAGCGCTTGTAGCCGTCGACCACGCGCGAGATGACGCGGCCGCTCGACAGCCGAGACAATTGTTCCGTCACGGCGCCGGGCTGTACGCCGTACAGGGCAGCCCGCGTATAGTCGACGCGGACTTCGAGCTGCGGAATGCGCACCTGCTTTTCGATCTGGAGGTCCTGGATGCCGTCGATCCTGGCGAGCCGTGCACTAAGCTCTTCCGCGCTGTTGCGCAACGTGTCGAGGTCGTCGCCGAACAGTTTGAGGGCAAGTTCGGCGCGGACGCCGGAGAGGAGGTGGTCGAGCCGGTGCGAGATCGGCTGTCCGACATTGATCGAGAGCGGCAGCACCGAAAGCCGGGCACGGATATCCGCGACGATCTCGGGTTTTGGCCGCTGCGAGGGCTTGAGGTCGACTTCAAGGTCCGAGGAATGCACGCCCTCCGCATGCTCGTCCAATTCGGCTCGGCCGGTCCTTCGCCCAATGCTGATGACCTCAGGCACATCGAGCAGCAGGCGTTCCGCGATCGATCCGACCCTTGAGGATTCCGTCAGCGAAACGCCCGGCGCGAACGCGATATTGATCGTGAACGTGCCCTCGTTGAAGGCGGGCAGGAACGCGCGCTTCAAGGCGAATACGCCGGCACCGGCGCCCAGTACCGCGAGCGCCGTGACGCTGACCAGCAATCCCTTGTGAACGAAAGCAAACCGGAGCGCCGCATGATTGACGGATTTGAGCCTGCGGACAAGCCAGCTCTCCCGTTCGGCGAGCCGCCTCATCCCCGGCAGCAGGTAATAGGCCAGCACCGGCGTCAGTGTGATCGAAACCAGAAGGCTCGCGAGGATCGAGATAATGTAGGCGTGGCCCAGCGGTGCGAACAGCCGTCCCTCGATGCCCGAAAGCGCAAACAGCGGCACGAACACCAGGACGATGATCATCGTGGCGTAGACGATGCCTGATCGCACTTCGTTGGATGCCGAAACCACCACGTCGAACACCGAACGGGGATTGCCTTGCTCCCTGTTCTCGCGCAGCCTCCGGAAGATGTTCTCGACATCGACGACGGCGTCGTCGACGAGTTCGCCGATCGCGATGGCAAGGCCTCCGAGCGTCATCGTGTTGATCGACAGGCCGAGCAGCTTGAAGATGATGGCTGTGGTCAGGATCGAGACCGGGATCGCGGTGAGCGAAATGGCCGTCGTACGCCAGTTGAGCAGGAACGCGAACAGGATCGCCGCCACGACGAGCGCGGCCTCGAGCAACACCCGCAAGAGGTTCTGGATCGAGTTTTCGATGAAATCCGCCTGCCTGAAGATGACTTCGCTCGCTTTCACGCCGGAGGGCAGGGAGGGCTCCAGCTCGGCGAGCGCCTGGGTGATCTGCCGCGTCAGCTGCACCGTATCGATATTGGGCTGCTTCTCGACCGAGACGATCACGGCTGGCCGGCTCATATAGCCCGCGTCGCCGCGCTTGACCCTCGGCGCAAAATCCACGTTCGCCACCTGCCGCAGCAGGATGGGCCGCCCTTCGACGGTGGTAACGACGATGTTGCGGAGGTCTTCAAGGCTGGTGGTGCGGCCGATATTGCGGATCAGATATTCGCGGGCGTTCTGGTCGGTGAAGCCGCCGCCGGTATTGGTGCCGAACTGCCGGAGCGCGAGCTCGACCTGATCATAGCCGACGCCGAGTGCGCGCAGCGCGGAAGGCAGCGGCGCAATCCGGTACTGGCGGACCTCGCCGCCGATCGGGATCACCTGCGCGACGCCCGGTATCGCGAGGAGCCGCGGCCGGATGGTGAAATCGGCGATCTCGCGCACCTCCATTGCCGACGCCGTCTTCGAGGTCACCGCGACCAGCAGGATTTGCCCCATGATCGAACTGATCGGGCCGATCTGCGGGGTGACGTTGAGGGGGAGCTGGCCCTGCACCTGCGCCAGCCGCTCCGCGACCAGTTGACGGTTGCGATAGATATCGGTGCCCCAGTCGAACTCCACGTAGACGATCGAAAGCCCGATGCCGGAGACCGACCGCACGCGGCTGACGCCGGGCACGCCGTTCATCTGGGTTTCGATCGGAAAGCTGACGAGCTGCTCGACTTCGGGCGGGGCGTAGCCTTCCGATTCCGTCATGATCGTGACGGTCGGACGGTTGAGGTCGGGAAATACATCGACCGGCAGCTGGCGCGCGGTATACGCGCCGAGCACGACCAGGATGCCCGCGAGCGCCAGCACAAGCAGGCGGTTGCGAAGCGAGGCGCTGACCAGGAACGTGAACATGGATGTATTCCTCAGCGCACGTGATCGAGCAGGTCCGCGCCTTGCGACACCACCCGTTTGCCTGGAGCGATGCCCGACACGATCAGCACGCGATCGCCGTCGAGAGGTTCCGTGCGCACGCTCCTTGGCACGAACCTTTCAGGGCTGACGTGCTCGTAAACGAAATCCTGGCCGTTCGAGCCACGCACCACGCTGCTGCGGGGCAGCGCGAGGCCTTCCTTTGTTTCGTCAGTGGCGACCAGTACGGTGAGGAACTGGCCGGCCCTGAGGCCCGCCGTGTCGCCCGTGATGGCAAAATGCACGGGCACGGACTGGCTGCGATCGGCGAAGCCGGTACCGCGATAGACGAGGTCGTAGTTCTTTCCGGTGTAGGTCGATGCCCGCGCGCCCTGCGATGGCTCGACATTCTCGAAGGAGAGCGCTTCCACCCACAGCCGCGCGGGATCGATGATGTTGAAGACGATCGAGCTCGGCTGGACGATCTGGCCGGCCACCGCGCTGCCTTCCGCGATGACGCCCGCGACCGGGGCGATCAGCGCTTCGGGTTCGCGGCGCGACGCTTTTTCGATAGATGCGCGCCGGTCGCGCAGCCCTTCCAGCTCGAGCCGTGTATCCTCGAGCTGGGTGCGGGAAATGGCGCCTGACGGTGCGAGCTGCTCGTAGCGCGCAAAGCGGCGCTCCACGATCGAGATTTGCTGATCGAGCTCGCCCTGTCGCTGGCGCATGTCGGAGACGTCGATCGCCTGGATCGGCGGGGTGACATAGCCGAGGATATCGCCTTGTTTCACCCGCGTGCCGAGGCGAGGGAAGCCGTCCGGTGGCGCAGAAAGCCGGCCCCCGACGGCAGATTGCGCGTAGCCGCTGGCATTGGGATCGGGAATGATCCTGCCCGGCAGTTCGCTGACCTTCCTTTGCTTGGCCTGTTCGGCGACCAGCGTCCGCAGCGCAAATATCCGCTGCACGGACTTGGGCACGAACACCGCGCCGTCAGGCAGACGCTGGGCGCGTTCGCCTGCCACGACGTTGATGGCGACTTGCGCCTTATCTTGCTCATGGCCGTGGCCATCATGGGGACCTTCATTTGCTTTCGTCTCGCGAATGCCCGCGAGTGCTGCGACGATGACGACAATGGCAGCCGCTCGCCGTCGGCGCATCGCGATGGCCGTCAGCAGCGCGCCCGCCACCAGACCGCCCAGCGCGAAAAGAAGCGACGTCGTACCGATGTGATCGCCGAGCGCCGCGTCTTTCTGTGGAGTGCTCTGCGCCGCATCACGCGCCGTCTGAAGCGTCATCGGCAAAATGTCGGTCGTGCCATCGGCTGCAACGGTGAAAATGAGGTCGGTGCGGCCGTTCTTTGCCAGCCAGGGCGCCGGCAGGTGGTATGTACCGTCGGGATTTGCGGTCGCCTTGGCCGAGCCGGCCGGCGTCTCAACCTCAAGAACCGCGCCGATCACCGGCTCGTTCGTGGCAAACCGGTCAATATGGATTTCGAGATGGTCGCCGCGGACGACGGCCACGATCTCGAACGCGTTGGAATCGGTCTCGCCACGCGGCAACGCGGTTGCCGAGACCGCGGGTGGTTCGTCGTGGTCGTGGTCCTCATGGGCGGAAGCGGGAACGACCGCAGCGCACAGGGCTGCGACGGGCACGAGAGCGCGCAGGGCACGCCCGAAATGGGAAAACATACCAAAAATCCTTCAGTCTGAATGACTGTCAGTTGCCGGCCGTGACGTCCGGCCGCGCGAATTCACTGATCTTGTTCGTTCAGATGAAGTGTTTGGGAGGGCGCCTGAGGGACTCAGGCGCGCGAACCGGTTTCATTTGAGCCGGGACAAAGGCAACGCGTGTTGTCGATCGCGGCAACGGGACGATTTGCGCGAAATTCGGCAATCCGGCGGCACTGCAAGCGGAGCATACCGTGGTGCAGCAGGCGCCGACGCAATTCCGGTCCGAAGAGGCCGGTACTTCGGTTTGCCCGCGCGGAGCCTGTTGCAACACGACCTGCGTCGCCGACCGCTCAGATCTAACAACGATGGCATGACCATAGTCGCCATGGATGTGAGCGACAGCATGGTGCGGATGGCCGACGTGGGCTTGCGCAACAGAAGGCACGAATGAAAGCACGATCAAGACGATCGCAGCTCCCAGCATGCACATAATTCGTTGCATCAACATCACAGTCCGATGGCGCCACAAGTACGCACTAGATATCGCCGGGGAACCGGGAATTCAATACCGCAATGCGGCGGTACCGACATGGTTACCGTGAGCGTTATATTGTTACGAATAGCTGCGACCGTTTCTCAGTCCCGTTTGCCAAGAAGTCCGTCAAAGACCTGCCCGGCGGTTTCGCCGATGATGTGTCCGGTGGCCCCCGTCTCCTTTGATCACCGACGACATGAAGCCGCGGGCCTCTTCAGCGTGACGTGAGGCGGAAGCGGCACGGCCTCCGGATCAGTCTTGACCTCGATACCTCGATCACCACCGGGCGGTCGCTCCTGAGCGCTTCCTGCCAGGCAGCGATTGGGCTGGAACTCCGCTGGCCATTATGAATTGTAGCGGGAACAGGAGGCCGGGATGCATACAGAGATCAACATCTTCGAGAAACCCATCGAGCGTATCCGGAGGACGTACGAATTGATGGGGCTTGGCGCCGACTTCGACCGCAAGCTGCCGGAACTCGAAACCCATTTGGAAGCGCTGGTGGCCGAAGGCGAAACCAGCGAGGAACGGCTGGCCGTGAGTGGCCTGACATTTCTGAAGCAGGCGCACTAGGGGCGCGGCCGGGTCGCGTCAGGAAATCTCGCTCGGAAGTTCCCAGGCCGGATCCGGCGCGCAACATTCCTCCAGCTTGATTTCCTTCACGTGGTAACGCGCGGGCAGAACCTGTCCGCCGGCTTCGTCGGCAACGGGAATGTCGGAAATCAGACCATCGTCGAGCGCGTGCTTCCAGACCTCCGGCTCGCTTGGCAGGCCGGGGCCAATCTGCTTGTCGTCATTGAACAGCGCGTAAGCCACTTGCCCCTCCCAAAATCAAAACCCCGCCAGCTATCGCAATAACTGACGGGGCTTTTGAGCTGATATTTCTGAAAAGATTTCTCCTTCCTGATCTATCTGCTCACGTCTCCAACGCGCAAGCTGGAGACTCGTTCCGTCTTTTCGTGCTCGGTCCGAAAAATCGGGAAGACCATGGGAAGGGTGGAGCGAGGATCTATTCGATCCCAGGGAAAGAGGATGGGTTTCGCTGCGCTCTACCCCATCCTACGAATCCGACGACTCGCCGCCGGCGGTTCGCCGGTAGCGAAAGTCGCAATGGCTGGCGCCTTGCATGATGGTCTGGGTTCGCGTCAGCTCGACATCCGGCCCAAATCCCTCGGCCGTATCGAAATCGGCCGAGCAAACCAGCAGGAACCCAAGCTCGGGCTCGCCAAGCTCCTTGTAGAATTCCGCATAGCGGCATCGGGTGACGTCGAACGCAAAAGCATCCTGCGACTGCTCGATCACGTCGTAGTGCAGCGCATCGTCGCGCGCATAGGTCGTAAACGCCGATCCGATGGCCTTGCCGAGGTTCGGCTCGTTCTTCGCCCGCCAGAACTCTACGCCAAACTGACGATAGAGGTCGCCGAGCGTCTTTCGAACGATCTTCCTGGCGCGTTCCTCGCCCAATTCCGCCTGCAAGGCTTTCACGAGCGGGACCAGAACCTGAGCCTGAATCTTGGCCTGTTGGATGACGGGAATGCTCATGGACGGCCTCCATTCTTGTTTTGAAGGTAGAGATTCCGCGCCGGCGGCGTCCACCTCAATCGAGTGAAACTATTGCCACTTTTTCCTGTTTCGAGGGTGACTCGTTTCAACTCGGGAGCCGGTTGGGCCATGCGCAAGCTACTATTCGCGATCACAGCCACAATGCCAATTGTATTTGTATCCCCGGCAGCCTTGGCGCTACCCGCTGGCCACGTGAATGGCCACGCTCAAGTCAGGGCCGATCTGGTTGAGGTGAAGGGCGGGCACGGCCACGGCCATGGTTGGGGCCGTGGGCACGGCTTTCACCCCTATGGTTGGAGCCGCGGCCGCAAGGTTGGCTGGCGTGGACGCGGTTGCCCTCCCGGTCACTGGAAGAAGGGCTGGTGCTGAAACTGGAGTACCGTAGGGCGGAATGACGAGCTTATTCCGCCCTACTGCCCGCCGGCGACACGACGATTCCTTGACGCCGGAGACGTATGGTGGCGGCAGGCGCGACTACAACGCCCGTGCCGCGTTGCCCTTGAACAGGATCGGGCCGGTCGGCCGTCCGATCGGTGAGCCGCCTTCCGGCTCCAGCGTAATCTCGAACAACTGATCCTGCACGGTTTCCGGCAGCGCCTCGAGGTCGAGCTGCAGCGTGCGCGACTGACCGGTGAGGCCGATCGATTTCGGGCCGACCGCGCGATCCCAGAGGGTCCAGACCTGCAGGGTGCGGCCGGCAGGAACCTCGATCGGCCGTAGCGGTATCAGCTCGACCCGGCCGTTCGAAAACGCGTTGACGATGGCGCCGGCCTCTTTGGTCGTGTCGCTTACCAGCACGGCGACGTAAACCGGTTTGCGCTGGGCGAGTGCGAGCATGTCGTGACGAAGCTGGCGCGACGTCGCCAGCGCGCCGATCATGATCATGGCAAAAACCGCTGCAGCGAAGGCGCCGCCGATACCGAGAGCGCGCCAGAACCGGATGTTGTCCCACAGCGTGGTGCCCCGCAGCGCGGCGCGTGCGGAGGGCAGGGCATCGATCGGCGCGATCTTGGTGGCGTCCGCAATGCGCGACCAGAGCGCCTGACTCGGTGGGGTTTCCTCGGCGGTGAGATCGAGGTCCGCAAGCCGTTCCCGCCACGTGGCGACAGCCTGGGCAAAGGATTGATCGGTTGCGATGCGTTGTTCGGCAGCGGCATGCTCGGCACCGTCAAGCAGGCCCATCACGTAATCGGCGGCCATGTCATTATCGGGGTCGTGCGGGTTCATCCCATGCACTCCTGCAACGCAAACAGGCTGCGCCGCACCCAGCTCTTGACCGTGCCGAGCGGAACCTTGAGCCTTGCAGCCAATTCGCCATGGCTCATGCCGTGGACATAGGCCAGCACCACGACGTCGCGGCGGGGGCGGTCGATCTGCTCCAGACACCGGCGCAGGGCGCTGGTCTCCGGCATTCGCGACAGGGTGGCTTCGCTGTCGACGTCCTGGGCGGCTTCATCCGATGCTTCATAGCGGTGTTCATCGCGGTGAATGCTCAGCGCGCGGTTGCGCACCACTGCATAGAGCCAGCCGCGCGCGCTGCCGCGGCGTGGATCAAAGCCGGCCGCGCCACGCCAAACCCTTATAAAGGCGTCGTGCACCGCCTCTTCGGCAAGGTCCTGCCGAAACAGGATGCGGCGGGCGATGCCGGTCATGCGCGGCGCCTCGCTATCGTAGATCAGGCGCAATGCGGCGCGGTCGCCGGCCGCGCAACGCACGAGCGCGGCGGCAAGCTGCGCCTCACGCTCCTGATCGAGCGCGGCGGGAGCCTGCGCGCTGGCGGTGATAGTGCCATTTCCCGTCATGTCTACGTTCTACCTTGAGATGCGGCATTTGGGTGCATCTGCCGAAAATTATTTTCGATGTGTTGCATCCGTTTAGCCGCGCCGCCGGTACCCGCTGTGTTGGTCCCGAGGGGATCAGGGAATACAGGGAGTCTTACGATGAATTTTCGCTCGATTTTCGCCGCTTCGACGGCGCTATTGCTGTCGTCCGTAGCCGCCAACGCCGCACAGGTCGCGGCCCTGATCGGCGGCGACACCATTGCGATGGTCGACACCGCGCAGAAGAAGGCGACCGGCTCGGTCAAGGTCACCGGCATTTCCGGCGCGCTGGTCGGCATCGACGTCCGTCCGGCCGATGGCCTGCTCTATGGACTGGTCGACGATGGCACCATTGTGACCATCGCAACGGACGGCAAGGCCACGACGAAGTCGAAGCTCGACACTATGCTTGCCAAGGGCGTGGCCGCGACGGTGGACTTCAATCCGGTAGCGGACCGCCTGCGCGTGATGGGCGCGGACGGGATGAACCTGCGCGCCAATGTGGACGACGGCAAGGTGACCAAGGACGGCGACCACAGGTTTGCCGACGGCGACATGCACAAGGGCGAAAAGCCGAACATCATCGCCGGCGCCTACATCAATTCGGTGAAGGGGGCCAAGGAGACGGCGCTGTTCAATATCGACGGCACCATTGGCGGGTTGATCAAGCAGGCGCCGCCGAATGACGGCGTGCTGGGTGCGATCGGCAAGCTCGGCATCAAGGCGGATACCGTGGCGTTCGACATCTGGTCCGACGGCGCCGGCAAGAACGAAGCCTGGCTGCTGGCTGATAGCACGCTTTACAGCGTCGACCTCGCGACCGGAAAGGCAACCGAGGCCGCAAAGATCGCCGGCGTCAGCGGCACGGTCAAGGACATCGCCATCATGGGAATGTAGCCGGGCGCTGCAATCTCGGGGAAGGCCCGGTTCTGCCGGTGGCTGGTGCAGCCGGCAGACCCTTGCGGCGATTTGGGCGCCATCAGGGGGCTCACGCCTTCTTCAGCGTCTCGATCGCATCGCGGACAAATGGATCGAGTCCGGCGCCGCCGCTATCCAGATGGGCGAAGATCGCGTTGCGCATCCGCGGATCCCAGAATTTCCTGATGTGCTCGGCGATTTCAGGCACGGCTTTGTCGTGCCCCTGGCTCTGAAAGAATTTCCCGATCTGGTTGGCCATGTAGATCAGCCGATCAGGCGACATGGGTAACCTCCGCAACGCCGGTATTTTGGGTGAGCGCAATCCGCTCCGGATGGGTGAAGATTTCAAAGCCGTCCGACCGGGCGATGGCCGCGAGCGTGATGCCGGCGGCATCCGCGGTCCGCACCGCCAGCGCCGTCGGTGCCGACACCGCGACCATCAGCGGCGCGCCGATGGCGGCGGTCTTCTGTACCATCTCGACCGAGACGCGACTGGTCAGCAGCACCATGCCCTCGGTGGGGGCAACTGCGACATGCGCCAGCGCGCCCGCGAGCTTGTCGAGCGCATTGTGGCGGCCGACATCCTCGCGCAGCGCCACGATGCCCTGCGCCGGCATCCATAACGCCGCGGCATGCACCGCACGGGTCTGGATGTTGATCTGCTGCAGCACGGTGATGCCAGCCATGGCGGCCATGATCTCGGATGGCGCAAAGCTGCGCCCCTTCGGCACAATCGCGGCGGGACGGACGGCTTCTGCAATCGATTCGATACCGCAAATGCCGCAGCCGGTGGGCCCCGCGATATGCCGCCGTCGCTCATTGACAAGCTCCGCCCTGGAAGGCTTCAGCCACATCCTGAGCTCGATGCCGTCGTTGAGTTCGACGATATCGAGCGTCTCGATTTCGTCTGGCGACTGCACGATGCCTTCGCTGAGGCTGAAGCCGACTGCAAAGTCCCGCAGATCCTGCGGCGTGCCCATCATGACGGCATAGGTGCCGCCATTGTAGGTGAGGGCGATCGCCGTCTCCTCCGGGATCAGGCGCGCGCCTCCTCCCGGCTGGCCGTCGCGCCAGATCCGCCGATCGGCGCTGTAGACCGGACCGTACATGATCACTCCGCGGCTTCCGCAGGCACGATGCGCCGCGAATGGCGGGCCTGCTCGTCATAGGCCTTCTGCCAATCGCTCGGACCATTGGACGGCGAAATCTGCACCGCCGTGACCTTGTATTCCGGGCAGTTGGTGGCCCAGTCGGAGAAGTCCGTCGTGATAACGTTGGCCTGGGTGTCCGGATGGTGGAACGTGGTGTAGACCACGCCCGGAGCCACGCGATCGGTGATCTCCGCGCGCAGCGTGGTCTCGCCGGCGCGGCTTGCCAGCCGCACCCAGTCGCCGTCGCGGACGCCGCGCTGCTCGGCGTCATGCGGGTGGATTTCCAGCCGGTCCTCGCTGTGCCAGATCACGTTGTCGGTGCGACGGGTCTGCGCGCCGACATTGTACTGGCTGAGGATGCGCCCCGTCGTCAGCAGCAGCGGGAATCTCGGACCGGTGCGCTCGTCGGTGGCGACATATTCGGTGATGATGAACTTGCCTTTGCCGCGCACGAAACCGCCGATATGCATCACCGGCGTGCCCTCCGGCGCCTTCTCATTGCAGGGCCACTGCACCGATCCGAGCTCGTCGAGCTTGGCATAGGAGACGCCGGCGAAGGTCGGCGTCAGCGCTGCGATCTCGTCCATGATCTCGGAAGGGTGGTCGTAGCGCATCTCGAAGCCCATCGCCTTGGCAAGCCCGATGGTGACTTCCCAGTCGGCGAGCCCGTTGCGCGGCGTCATCACCTTGCGGACGCGCTGGATGCGGCGCTCGGCATTGGTGAAGGTGCCGTCCTTCTCCAGGAAGGTCGATCCCGGCAGGAACACATGCGCGTAGTTCGCGGTCTCGTTGAGGAAGAGGTCATGCACGATGACGCATTCCATCGATGACAGCGCCGCCACCACATGCTTGGTGTTCGGGTCCGACTGCAGGATGTCCTCGCCCTGCACGTAGAGGCCCATGAAGGTACCTTCGATCGCGGCGTCGAACATGTTGGGAATGCGCAGGCCCGGCTCCGGATTGAGCTTGACGTTCCACATCGCCTCGAACTGGTCGCGCACCGCATCGCCCGAGATGTGGCGGTAGCCCGGCAGTTCGTGCGGGAACGAGCCCATGTCGCAGGAGCCTTGAACGTTATTTTGGCCGCGCAGCGGGTTCACGCCGACGCCGGGACGGCCGATATTGCCGGTTGCCATCGCAAGGTTGGCGATCGCGATCACCGTGGTCGAGCCCTGGCTGTGCTCGGTGACGCCGAGGCCGTAATAGATCGCGCCGTCGCCGCCGGTGGCGAACTGGCGCGCGGCTTCGCGCAGCACCTTGGGATCGACGCCGGTCATGATCGCGGTCGCTTCCGGGCTGTTGTTCGGCAGCGCCACGAAGCTGGCCCAGTCCTCGAACTCGCTCCAGTCGCAGCGCTCGCGCACGAAGGCCTCATCGACCAGGCCCTCGGTGACGATGACATGCGCCAGCGCGGTGAGCACGGCAACGTTGGTGCCGGGCATCAGCGGCAGGTGCAGCGCCTTCATATGCGGCCCTTCGACCATCTCGGTGCGCCGCGGATCGATCACGATCAGCTTTGCGCCTTGCCGCAGCCGCTTCTTCAGCCGCGAGGCGAACACGGGGTGGGCGGAGGCCGGATTGGCGCCGATCACCATCACGACGTCGGTATGCTCGACCGAGTCAAAATCCTGCGTGCCGGCCGAGGTGCCGAAGGTTTGCGACAGGCCGTAGCCGGTCGGCGAGTGGCAGACGCGGGCGCAGGTGTCGACATTGTTGTTGCCGAAGCCGCCGCGGATCAGTTTTTGCACCAGATAGGTTTCTTCATTGGTGCAACGGGAAGAGGTGATGCCGCCGACGGCATCGCGGCCGTATTTCTGCTGAATACCCCTGAACTTGGCCGCCGCGAAATTGAACGCCTCAACCCACGACACTTCGCGCCAGGGGTCCTCGATCCGCTCGCGGATCATCGGCTTGAGGATGCGTTCCTTGTGGGTAGTGTAACCCCAGGCGAAGCGGCCCTTGACGCAGGAATGGCCGCGGTTAGCCTTGCCGTCCTTCCAGGGCACCATGCGCACGACTTCCTCGCCGCGCATTTCCGCCTTGAAGGCGCAGCCGACGCCGCAATAGGCGCAGGTCGTGACCACCGAGTGTTCGGGCTGGCCGATCTCGATGACGGATTTTTCCGTCAGCGTCGCCGTGGGGCAGGCCTGCACGCAGGCGCCGCAGGACACGCATTCGGAGCCGAGGAAGCTTTCGCTCATGCCGGGCGAGACACGGCTGTCGAAGCCGCGCCCCGAGATTGTCAGCGCGAAGGTGCCCTGGACTTCCTCGCAGGCGCGGACGCAGCGCGAGCAGACGATGCATTTCGAGGGATCGTAGGTGAAATACGGGTTGGACTCGTCCTTCGGCATCCAGTGGTCATTATCGCAGCCATGCGACTTGGCGAACACGTGGTTTTCGCCCTCATAGCCGTAGCGCACGTCGCGCAGGCCGACCGCGCCGGCCATGTCCTGTAGTTCACAATCACCGTTGGCGGCGCAGGTCAGGCAGTCCAGCGGATGGTCGGAGATGTAGAGCTCCATCACGCCCTTGCGCAGCTTCTTCAGCCGCTCGGTCTGGGTATGGACGACGAGGCCGTTCATCACCGGCGTGGTGCAGGAGGCCGGCGTGCCGGCGCGGCCCTCGATCTCGATCAGGCAGAGACGGCAGGAGCCGAAGGCATCCACCATGTCGGTCGCGCACAGCTTCGGGATCTGCGTGCCGGCTTCCATCGCCGCGCGCATGATGGAGGTGCCCTCCGGCACCGTGACGCTTTGCCCGTCGATGGTCAGCGTCACCATCGCCTCGGATTTCGAACGGGGCGTGCCGAAGTCGATCTCTTCGATTAAGGACATGGTCGGTCTCCTATTCCGCGGCCTGCAGCGTGGCCGGTGCCGGGCCAAAATCTTCCCGGAAATGCTTCAAGGCGCTCAGCACGGGGTAGGGCGTGAAGCCGCCGAGCGCGCAGAGCGAGCCGAATTTCATGGTGTTGCAGAGGTCCTCGACCACGGCGAGGTTTTCGGAAACGCGCTCGCCATGGATGATCTTGTTGATGGTCTCGACACCGCGGGTCGAGCCGATCCGGCACGGCGTGCACTTGCCGCAGGATTCCAACGCGCAGAACTCCATCGCAAACCGGGCCTGCTTTGCCATGTCGACGCTGTCGTCGAACACGACGATGCCGCCATGGCCGATCAGTCCGTCGCGCGCGGCGAAGGCCTCGTAGTCGAATGGGGTGTCGAACAGGGCGCGCGGGAAGTAGGCGCCGAGCGGGCCGCCGACCTGCACGGCGCGGACGGGGCGGCCGCTTAACGTGCCGCCGCCGATGTCGTCGACGAGTTCGCCGAGCGTGACGCCGAAAGCGGTCTCGAACAGGCCGCCATGCTTGATGTTACCGGCAAGCTGGATCGGCATCGTGCCGCGCGAGCGGCCCATGCCGAAATCGGCGTAGGCTTTGGCGCCGCCGGCGAGGATGAAGGGGATTGCGGCGAATGACAGCACGTTGTTGATCACGGTCGGCCGGCCGAACAGCCCCCTGTGCGCCGGCAGCGGCGGCTTGGCGCGGACGATGCCGCGGCGGCCTTCCAGGCTCTCCAGGAGCGAGGTTTCCTCGCCGCAGACATAGGCGCCGGCGCCGACCCGGACTTCGAGATCAAACGTGTGTTCGGAGCCGACGATGCGCTCGCCGAGGTAGCCGGTGCGCCTAGCGGCCGCGATTGCGGCATTCATCGCCGCCACCGCGTGCGGATATTCGGAGCGGATGTAGATGTAGCCCTTGGTGGCACCGACGGCGATGCCGGCGATCGTCATGCCCTCGATCACGACGAAGGGGTCGCCTTCCATGATCATGCGGTCAGCGAACGTACCGCTATCGCCTTCGTCGGCGTTGCAGACGATGTATTTGCGGTCGGCGCTGGCCTGCGCCACCGTCTTCCACTTGATGCCGGTCGGAAAACCGGCGCCGCCGCGGCCACGCAGGCCCGATACGGTGACGTCGGCAAGGATTTCGTCCGAGGTCAGCGTCAGCGCCCGCTCCAGCCCCTTGTAGCCGTCATGGCTGCGGTAATCGCCGACCGAGCGGGGATCGATCACGCCGCAGCGCGCGAAGGTCAGGCGGGTCTGCCGCTTCAGCCAGGGGATTTCGTCGGTGACGCCGAGCCGCAGCGGATGCGGCGCGCCAGTGGCCACGGCATCGAAGACCGACGGCGCGTCCGCGGCCATTACCGGTCCGAATGCGACGCGGCCTTGCGATGTCGCGACCTCGACCATCGGTTCGAGCCAGTAGAGCCCGCGCGATCCCGTCCTGACGATCTCGACGGGGATGCCCGATATGATCGCGGCTTGCTCCAGCGCGATGGCCACTTCGTCAGCGCCGACAGCAACCGCGCCGGCATCGCGGGATACGAAAATGCGCATCGTCATCGCTGCGCCTCCGCGACCAGCGCATCGAGGCGCGATTCATCGAGGCGTCCGACGACGCGGCCATCAAGCATCGCCGACGGTGCGGTGGCGCACAGGCCGAGGCAATAGATCGGCTCCAGCGTCACGCGGTCGTCCGCCGTGGTGTTTCCGAGCGCGATGCCGAGCTTGGCTTCCGCGCGAGCGGCGAGCGCATCGCCGCCTGCCGCCAGGCACGCTTCGGCGCGGCATAGCTTCAGCACATGGCGGCCGGCCCGCTTGTGGCGGAAATCATGGTAGAAGGTGAACACGCCATGCACCTCGGCGCGCGACAGGCTGAGCGCAGAGGCGATCATCGGAATGGCTGGCTCCGGCACGTAACCGAATGCCTCCTGCATCGCATGCAGGATGACAAGCGTCGCGCCTTCGAGCTTGCCATGCTCAGCGATGATCTCGGCGCCGCGCGCTTCGTTCCAGGGTTCGTATGCCGATGTCATTTCCGCGCTCTCATCAGAGGTTGTGTGCTCCGATGAGTAGGGGAATCGCCGGCAATATCAATAAAGCTGTCTCATGTTGCGATTTCAAAACCCAATCAAGACAAGGACATAGGCAATGCCTATGGGCTGATAGCAGCCGGATCGAGGTTAACGCCCGACTATCGTCATATTCGACAGCGGAGCGCGCCCGCCAGGCCTGACCCGACGGGCGCGTTTGCACATTTCGAAATCACTCAGAAAATGCCGGGCACCAGCATCGCGACCTTTTCGCGATAGCGCCGATACTGATCGCCGAACATCGTCACCAGATCACGCTCTTCGAGATAGATGCCGACGAAGATGTAGGCCGTCGTCACCGCAGCGAATAGCAGGTGGCCGAGCGTCATCGTCGGCGTGCACCAGAACGCGATGATGAAGCCGAGATAGATCGGGTGCCGGATCATGCGATAGAGGCCCGGCGTCTTGAACTTCATGGGTTCGACCATGCGGCCGGCGAAATGTGAGACCACTTGCGTCAATCCGAACAGCTCGAAGTGACTGATGAGGAATGTGCTATAGAGCACGATCAGCCAGCCGACGGCGCCGCCCGCGGTCGCGATGCCGGCGAGGACAGGATTGTCGATATGCCAGACCGCGGAAGGCATCGGCTGCCATTGCCAGAACAAGAGGATCAACGAGAGACTTGCCAGCAGCACGTAGGTGGAACGCTCGATTGCCGATGAGGCAAAGCGCGCGAACAGCCGCTTGAAGCCTTGCCGCGCCATGCCGCTGTGCTGGACGGCGAAGATCGACATCAGCACCAGGTTCGTGAGCAGCGCCTTCATCAACGAAGGCGCCGCGCCGGTGTTGATGTCCTTGGGCACGACGTATTGCGAGACGAAGCCGATCGCGTAGAGGAACGTGCCGAGGAAAATCAGATAGGCGAGACCGCCGTAGCAAAGCGTGAGCAATCTCGTCGCGAAAGAAGCCGCGGTGGGATTGCTTGGTCCATGGTGCAGAGTAATCGACATTTACTATCTCCTTCCGTTTGAAATGGTGATGTCTGGCAATGATCTTGGTCAGCAAGGGCGCCGCCTGCGGAGCTCTGCCGCTTTTTCGACGACGCGATCGAGTGGGCCGCGATAGATGCGCGCTTGATTGAGCCTGCGGCCCTCGAGGCGGCGCGACGCGCACAGCCTGGTCTGCTGCTCACGATAGGCGGTGGTCGCAGCAGCCCAATGCTCGAACAATCGCCACAGGCGCCCGGACGTGGGGCCTTGCGGCATCAAGCCTTCTGGCGAGGCATTGGAATTGGTGAGATCAAGCAGGCGGGTCATGCGCCGTCTCCGGTTGAATGAGCGTTGACCCGTCTGTAGATTGAGATCTTCCTGCAAGCTTGGCGGAGACCTTCAGAAGACCTTGGTTTTTCCTTCCTGAAGCGGTTGTTTTTGCTCAATTTGTTTCATTGATTTCTCTGGTGGTTGCGAGGGCACGGATCGCATTAACATCAGTAGAGGTGGTAATGCAGTACCGATTTGCCGAGTTCGAGCTTGACCTTAGCCAGCAGGAGCTGCGTCGGCTTGGCGAATCCGTGCATATCGAGCCTCAGGTATTCGACCTCATCGTGCACCTCGTGCGTAACCACGACCGCATCGTCAGCAAGGACGAGCTGATCGACACTGTCTGGAACGGGCGGATCATTTCGGAAGCGGCGCTTTCCAGCCGCATCAATGGTGCTCGCCGCGCGCTTGGCGACAACGGAACCGATCAGCTCTTCATCCGGACACTGCACAAGCGCGGTTTTCGTTTCATCGGCGATGTTCAGGCCGTCAGCACGCCGGAAGTCGATGTGGAAGCTGCGCCGCTTATTCCCGATACGAAACCGGCCGATCCTCCCGCCCGGGTTTCGGTATCGGCTGAAGTGTCCCGCCTCGATGACATCGTATCGGAATCGGTGAAGGCCGAGGCCAACACGCGGCCGTCGATCGCGGTGTTGCCGTTCGGGAATATGTCCGACGATTCGGAAAACGACTATTTCAGCTATGGGCTGACCGAGGACATCATTCGCCTCCTGGCGCGCAACCGGTGGCTTTCAGTGATCTCGCGTCACTCGACCGTCGCATTCCAGGGCAGGGCCGTCGATGCCCGCGAAGTCGGTGAGCTGCTTGGCGTCCGCTATGTGATGGTCGGCAGCGTTCGCAAGAGCCGGGATGCGGTGCGAATCACGGCCGAGCTCGTCCGCGCGGCCGACGGCAAGCAGCTCTGGGCCGACAAATACGACCTGCAGCTCGAGGATATCTTCGATATCCAGGAGGAGATGGCCCGCCAGATCGCCGCCACGATCGAGCCGGAGCTGTCGAAAGTCGAGCAGCAGCTCGCTGCGCGCAAGGCGCCGGAAAGCCTCGACGCCTGGGATTGCTACCAGCGAGGCCTGTGGAACCTGTGGCGCTTCACCACGCCGGGGTTCGACTTGGCCGAGGAATATTTCCAGCGCGCGGTCGATGCCGATCCGAATTTTGCGCGCGGCCATGGCGCACTCAGCTATGTCAATCTGCAGCGTGCCTTTATCGACGAGCCGAAGGACCGTGCGGCGCGGCTGGAGACGGCGCTGCGCCAGGCCCGTCATTCGGTGGCGCTGGATGAGCTTGATTGTTTTTGCCACTGCGCCCTTGGACGCGCTTTGTGCCTGACCCACCAGAACGACGAGGCGCTGGCGGCGCTCGACGTCTCGCTGGAACTCAATCCGAGTTTTGCGCAGGCTTATTTCGCGCAAGGCTTCAACATGTTGTGGTATGGGCGGGAGATCGAGGCGGAAACGCTGCTCGATCGCGCGACCATGCTGAGCCCGCGCGATAGCCATCTTTCCGCGTTCCACCACGTCCGCTCCTGGGCGCACTTTTCGCTCGGGGAGTACGACATCGCGGTTGAGTTCGCCCGGCGGGCAACCCGGCAACCCAACGTCACCTATCAGGCCTTTGCGACGCTTGCCGCTTCGCTCGGCCTGCTCGGTGACGCAACGCAGGCGAAAGCGGCGGTCGCCGAGCTTCTGCAGCGCAAGCCGAACTACAGCGCCGGAACGGCGCGGCAGGAATTCTTCTTCTGCAACGATGTCGGCTTTATCGATCGCTTCGTCGAAGGGCTGCGCGTGGCCGGCATACCGAAAGCCGGGCGGCCCGCGGCCCCATGATCACGGCTGCGGGCCGGACAGGTTCATCTCACGCTCGGCCCGGAACACGTTGCTGTAAAGATTTGCAATCCACTGCCGCCCCCTTGAGGTGACGTTGAGATAGCGGATGGCTGTCTGGATCTGCGGCGCCACGTTGTTCCAGTAGAACTGCGGATATTTGTAGACGACATCAGCCGGCGTCTCATAGCCAAGTTGCTTGGTCAGGCCGATCTCGAGGAATTCATAGAAAAGCGCGTTCGATTTCTTCAGGTAGTTGGGGTCGCCGAGCTGCCCGATGAGGTCGGCCGCACGCAGCAGCAGTCCTTCCTCATCGACCAGATCGTCGCCCGAGGTTTCCGGGTAGGGAAAGCGGGTATATTCGATTGCCCCGGCAATCCGGCTGGCGTCGACCTCCTCAGTGTCGAGGCGTTCGAAGACGAACAGCTTTGAGCGGTCCACATGGTAGGGCGCCAGCGAAGCATCGGACGAGCCTCTCGGCAGGCGAATGGTTCGGCCGCTGAGATCTGCGACATAGGACTCGCCGTCATCTCCCTGAACCGTTCCTCTGACATATCCGATGTCGTGGGTCAGGCACGCCAGGATGAAATTGGCGTAGTCGTCGGGCGTCGTCGGCCGCAGCACCGCCCGTCCCATCAGGATATCGTGACCGGCCAAGGTGACGAGCAGGGTATGCTCGACGTTGTGATAAAGCGCATCGCTGTTGCCGATGCATTCCAGCGTGAGGCGGGCGGCATAGGGCAAGAACTCGGCCAAGCGGGCTTGGGAGGCGCCGAATCGACTCTTGGTTTCCAAGGTGAGAAACGATCCGAGGGCTTGCGCTACCAGTTCCGGAATTGTGATCATCCGAACCCCCATATCGGCGTGCGACGTCGCAGGACAAAGCGGGTATCGATGCGCGCATGATACCACGTTGCCGGAGGCCCCGCGCGCGTTCCTGCGTCGTGATGATCGGCCCGCCGGGGCTGGGGGCCAAAATCAAGATTATCTGCAGATTATCTGAATATTGGCTCTAAGCGCCGAAAGCCGGGCTGTGCCATGCTGGCGGCATGAAACGACGCGATTTCATTGCATTGATGGGGGCTGCGCTCGCCTGTCCGGCCACTGCACTGGGGCAGGACCGGGCGCGGGTTTACCGCATCTACTGGCTTTCCACGCAAGCCCAGCCCGATCCGTTCCTGGACGGGTTTCGGGAGGGATTGCGCGCGAAGGGCTATGTCGAGGGCAGGAACGTCGTCCTTGAACTGCATTATGCGATCGGTAATCCGCAGGCGCTGCGCGAAGTGGCTTCCGAACTCAGGCGCGGCAAGGTCGACCTGGCGGTATCGAGCGGCCCGGCGACACGGGCGATGACGGCAGTCGCGGAAGTGCCTGTCCTGTTTGCCCTGAGCGGCGACCCCGTGGAACTGGGTCTCGTCAAGAGCCTGGGTGAGCCGGGCGGCAATTTCACCGGCTCGACCTTCCTGTCGCTGGAACTGGCAGGAAAGCGGGTTGAGCTGTTGAAGGAGGTGCTTCCGAACCTGCGCAAGCTTGCGGTGTTTTCGAACGCCAATCATCCGGGCGAGCAGTCGGAATGGCGCGCGACCAGGGAGGCTGCTCAAAAGCTCGGGATCGAGCCGATCTACGTTCCTTTCTCCGGCGCAGGCGAGCTCGACGCTGCGCTTGAGAAGGTGGGAGGCGTCAACGCGGAAGCTTTGCTGGTCTTCCCGGACGTCCTCACGATGGTGCACCGGGCCAAGATCGCTGACTTCGCCATCGCGCATCGGCTGCCTTCGATGTTCGGCTGGAGCGAGTATTGCGATGCCGGCGGCCTGTTGAGCTACGGCGCCAACCAGCGCGCGACCTATTTCTGGCTCGCGACTTACGCCGACCGGATCCTGCGCGGCGAAAAGCCTGCGGACCTGCCGGTATTTCAGCCCACCAGATTCGAACTGGTGGTGAATCTAAGAACCGCCGAGCGGCTTGGCATTGACCTCGACAAATCCTCCATCCTGTTTCGAGCCAATCGGGTGATCGAATGAGGCGGGCACGTCCGATATTGGTGTGCGGCTTGTGTTGTCGGACCTTGCTCCGGTGACCCGTCCGCGCCCCTCCCTGTTCTTCAAATATTTCATCACATTGTTCGTCGCGGTGGTGGTGCCCCTCGTGCTTGGCGCGATCACCGAAGCGTGGTTCGCCTTTCGGGACAATCGGCTCTATCTCAACGAGATCCTTCAGGTCGAGGCGCGCTCGGCCGCCGAACGTATCCAGGCGTTCACTGATGGAATTCGCGATCAGCTCGGCTGGGTCGTGCAGTTTCCCTGGACGGAAGGTGAGGACGATCGGCGCCGGATCGATGGATTGCGCTTGCTGCAACAGGTGCCGGCGATTGTTTCGCTCTCGATGATCGACCCGAATGGCACCGAACGCGTTTTCGTCTCCCGCGTCAGCATGAACCGAACCGGGCGCGGCGCCGATATGTCGGAGGCCCCCGCGGTGATCGGCGCGCGCGCCAACCGGGTTTGGTATGGGCCGGTGCACTATCGTCGCGATTCCGAGCCCTATATGCAGATCGCGGTCGCCGGCAACCGCGCTGCGGCCGGCGTCGTGGTGGCCGATATCAACCTGAAACTGATCTGGGACATCATCGCAGCAATAAAGATCGGCGACACCGGTCATGCCCTTGTGCTCGATGACGCGGGGCGCCTGATTGCCCATCCCGACATCAGCCTGGTTCTGCGCAGCGGAGCAGGGGCAGGGGACCTCAACCGGCTGAAGTCTGCGGTCAGCGAAGCCAATGGATCGGCGGTCTCCACCACCGGCGAGGACGGCAACTCGGTTGTTGCCTTGGCGGTGCGTGCCCCCAATGTGGGTTGGACGGTAATTGCCGAACAGCCGGTTCTGGAGGCGTATGAGTCGATCCGGGCCGCGTTGTGGCGCTCCGCGATCCTCATCTTCATCGGTATCGTTTTCTCGCTGGTGCTCGCCTATTGGCGCGCATGCCGCATGTGGGGACCGATCCGGCAGCTTGAAAACGGCGTGGAGCGGATCGGCATGGGACAGTTCGACCATCGCATCACGATCCAGAGCCGCGACGAACTGGAGCAACTGGCGGTGCGATTCAACCAGATGGCGGAGGAGCTCGGGACGTCGCAGCAGAAGTCCGAGCGCATCAATCGGCTCAAGCAATTCCTTGCGCCGCAGGTGGCTGAACTGGTCGAGCATTCCGACCCGCGGCTGCTGGATGGGCAGCGGCGAGAGGTGGTCGCCATCTTCGGCGATCTCAGGGGCTTCACGGCGTTCTCCGCGCGTGCCGAGCCGGATGCCGTTCTCGCCGTGCTGCGGCAGTACTATGAGGCTATCGGCGCCGTGACGGCCCGGCATGAAGCCACCCTGATCCGCTTTGCCGGTGACGGGGTGATGGTCCTCGTCAATGCACCCGTCACTTGCGAGAACCCGGCCGATCGGGGCGTTCGGCTGGCCATCGACATGCAGGCCGCGGTGCAATCGCTGGCCGGCACCTGGTCCGCGGGCGGCTCTGCAATCGGCTTTGGCGTCGGCGTCGCGATGGGACCCGCCGCCGTCGGAACGTTGGGCTATCAGGGACGCCTCGACTACACGGCCATTGGAAATGTCGTCAACCTGGCGTCGCGTCTCTGCAGCCTGGCCGGTGACGGGCAGGTCTTGCTGGATAGCGAGGTCCATGAGCGGGTCGGGAATGGCTTTGATCTCGCCTCGATCGGGGAGCGGACCATCAAGGGCTATGATCGCGCGCTGGAGATTTTCGCCGTGATCGGCAGGGACATGCCCGCGTCAGCGGGCCTTGCAGGCCCTGATGGACGATCAGATTTGGAGCGACCGCGTCAAGGTTTGGCGCTGGCGGAGACAACGTAGCAACCGCCCGTGTTGCCGAGGCGAGCAGTGACCTGCATCGGCTGATAAGGTTGGGCAATCGGGTGATATGAGAGCCGAATTACCCCGAAAATCCAGCGGTCCGGAACGCTGTTTTTGAAGTTTGGGCTATCCTGAGGCCGTGCTATTTCTGCTCCTCCTGCAGCACCAAACCTTCCGGGGCCATCCCTTTGATCGACAAGCTTGAACTCCTGCTGGCGCTCGCGAAGGAGCGGCATTTCGGACGGGCGGCGGAAGCCTGCGGCGTCACCCAGCCGACGATGTCGACCAGCCTGAAGCAGCTCGAGGAAATTCTCGGCGTCATGCTGGTGCAGCGCGGCTCCCGCTTCCAGGGCTTTACGCCGGAGGGCGAGCGCACGCTCGACTGGGCGCGGCGCATCGTCGGCGACGCTCGCGCGATGCGACAGGAGATCAACAGCCTCAAGGATAAGCTCTCCGGCGAGATCAGGATCGCGGCGATCCCGACCGTGCTCGGCATGGTGGCGCAGCTCACGACGCCGTATCGCGCACGCTATCCGGACGTGCGCTTCCGCATCCAGTCCTGCACCTCGGCCGACGTGCTCGGGCTACTCGAAAATCTCGAGGTCGATGCCGGGCTGACCTATATCGAGAACGAGCCGATCGGCAAAGTGCGCACCATCCCGCTTTACAATGAGAGCTATCGCCTGTTGACCGCGCCCGACGCCATGTTCGGCGACCGCGACAAGGTCACCTGGAAGGAAGTCGGGCAGGTGCCGCTGTGCCTGCTCACGCCAGACATGCAGAACCGCCGCATCATCGATCGCGCGCTGGCGTCCGTCGGCGCCGAGGCGACGCCGACGCTGACCTCGAATTCGCTGCTGGTGCTCTACACCCATGTGAAGACCGGGCGCTGGGCCAGCGTCATGCCGGCCAAGCTTGCGGAGACGCTGGGCCTCTCGGACTCCGTTCGCTCCATTCCGATCGTCGATCCCGTCGTCGACTACAGCATCGGCCTGGTGGTGCCGCAGCGCGATCCGATGACGCCGCTGATCGCGGCGCTGGTGCAGGTCGCGCGGGAAGTGGCGCCGGCACTGGAGAGCAACTAGTAGCTCGCTGCCATCAGTTTCAGGCGCGGGTAAAGCTGGTCGATGGCGGCCATGTCGCTGCGCATCTGGGAAATGATCCAGTCCCTGATCTCGCCAACCACCGGCCGCACCGAGCGGGCGGGCGGATAGACCAGTTCGCACAGCCGCCGTGTCGTGGTCAGCGTCTCCGACGCCGGCACGAGCGCGCCGGTCAATAGCCAGTGCGACGCGACGGTGAGCCAGCCGAGCGCGATGCCTTGGCCGAGCAGGGCGGCCTGCACGACCACCGCGTAGTCCGAAAAGCTGAGCGACTTCGCCGGGCCGGATCGTCTGGTGTGAAAGGTCGGGTATTCCGCGGCCCAGTCGCCGGGCGTGTCGGCCAGACGGATGATGGTATTGGCCTCGAGGGCCCCATCGGTGCCAATGGCATCGCGATAGGCAGGGGTGCAGATCGGCAGCATCACTTCCTTCATCACCAGCGCGCCGTTCTGCTCGGGATCGAAGCGGTCGCGGAAGCGCATGCCGAGATCGACATTGTCAACCGGTCCACGCAGCGGACCGGAGATCAACTGGAACCGAAGGTCGACGGCTGGAAATTCCCGCTGCAATTTGTCGATGCGCGGCATCAGCCAATGCGTGGTGAAGGCCGAGGAGACCGAGAGCGTAACGGTCTCTGTGCCCTTGCGGCGGCGGTCGATCTCGATCAGGCCGCTTTCGATGCTGCGGAATCCGTCCGATACCCGGCGATAGAGGATTTCGCCTTCCTCGGTGAGCACCGCGCGGCCTGCCGCACGGTCGAACAGGCGGACGCCGAGATAATCTTCGAACTGGCCGAGCATGCGGCTGACTGCAGGCTGGGTGACGTTGAGTTCGGCAGCGGCAGCCGTGAAGCTGCCATTGCGCGCCGCTGCGTCGAAGACGAACAGGGCGTGGCTGGAAGGCAGCATGCGGCGTAGATCTGGCATAACTTCAGATTATGCCTTCGGTGAGAATTTGGCAATTGCCCGTCTGGGGCAAGTCTGATTGCATTGGCAGAACAGCCTTTCCGCAAGGGCAGGCGTCAAAATCTGGCGCGGCGGCGAAGCTCCCCGGAGCTGTGCGGTCTGGCCAGTCTATAAGACAAGATCATGCCGGTTCACTGGCCGATTGCGGCACGCCGCAAGCGGCATCGATGACGCGCATCGGAGCGCTGCCATCGGGCTAACGGGGAAGATCCTTGGGCAAGGGCGGAGAGAGCGTCGACATCCGGTCCGCGAGCAAGCATTACGATGCGGTCTGCGCCCTCGATGACGTGACCTTGAGCGTCGCGCCCCGCGAATTCGTCTCGCTGCTCGGTCCGTCCGGCTCCGGCAAAACCACGCTGCTTGGCATTCTCGGCGGCTTCATCCTGCCTTCGTCCGGCTCGATCCATTTTGGCGGCCGGGATGTGACGTTGCTGCCGCCGCACAAGCGCGACATCGGTGTCGTGTTCCAGAACTACGCGCTGTTTCCGCATATGAGCGTCGGCGAGAACGTCGCCTTTCCGCTACGCGCGCGGCGCCTGCCGAAGGCGGACTGGCCGGAGAAGGTGCGGGCCGCGCTGGCGATGGTCGGCCTGGCCGGCTATGAGGCGCGCGGTATCTCCCAGCTCTCGGGCGGCCAGCGCCAGCGCGTGGCGCTCGCGCGCGCCATGATCTTCGAGCCGCGCCTGATCCTGATGGACGAGCCGCTGTCGGCACTCGACAAGCAGTTGCGCGAGGCGATGCAGATCGAGCTGCGCGAACTGCACCGGCGGATCGGCGCCACCATCATCTATGTCACTCATGACCAGCGGGAGGCGCTGACCATGAGTGATCGCGTCGCTATCCTCAAGGACGGGCGGCTGGTCCAGATCGACGCGCCGCAGCGGCTGCACGATCATCCCGCCGATTCCTTCGTGGCGAGCTTCATCGGCGAGGCGAGCCTGTTGCCGGTCCGCCGGGTCGATGGCTCAAGCGTCGCGCTAGGCCCGTCGATCCTGCGGAGCACCCGCGCGATCCCGGATGGCGACGATCTGATGCTCGCCGTCCACAGCGAAAAGCTCCTGATCGATGACGGCACTGGCGATGCGGGGCGCAACCGGCTGACCGGCAAGGTCACCGACATCGTCTACCAGGGCGAAAGCCTGCGGGTGTTCCTGCAACTCGCCGACGGCACGAGCCTCAGCCTGCGCCAGCCAAGCCACTACGAGGCGGCCCGCCGCATTCCTCCGCTCGACGGTGAGCTCACCGTCACTCTTCACCCCGAAGACACCATCGTCGTGCCGAAGGCGCGGCAATGAATTCCCCAGGCGAAAGTCCAACAACAGAGATGAACATGTCCTACGATAGCTTCAAGGTTCTCACTTTCGATGTCGTCGGTACCTTGATCGATTTCGAAGCCGGCGTGCTCGACGCGGTGCGCCGGATTGGCGGCCCCAAGGCGGCCGATCTCAGCGACGACCAGATCTTCGCCCCCTACAAGCGCGGCCGCGACGCGCATCCCGAGCGGTCGAGCGAAGTGATGTTCAACGTCTATCGCTACCTCGCCCGGGAATTGGGCCTGCCGTCGGATGACGCCGCCTGCGATGCCTTCCAGCTTGCGGTGCTGCGCTGGCAGCCGTTCGCGGATTCGGTCGAGGCGCTCAAGCGGCTGCGCACCAAGTTCCGCCTGGTCGCGATGACCAATGCCGACCGCGTCGCGCTGTCGGCTTATGCGCACGCGCTCGGCAACCCCTTCCACGACAGCGTCTGCGCCGACGATACCGGGGTGGCAAAGCCCAATCCGGAATTTTTCGCCTACAACAAGGGTCGGCAATCGGCGTTCGGCTACAAGCAGTCCGACATCCTCCATGTGGCGCAGAGCCAGCACCACGACATCGGGATCGCCCGAAAGCTCGGCTACAAGGTGTGCTGGATCGAGCGCCGCCAGGGCATGAAGGGATTCGGCGGCACGCCGGAAGTGGCGGAGCTGACGAAGCCCGACTTCCATTTCGCCTCCATGAAGGCATTCGCCGACGCCGCCGTCGGCAATTAGAGAGACGCGGCGATGGCGGACGCCTGGACCCCGATAGCCCCGGCGGCTTCCCTGTGGGCCGCTACGGCGGAGCCGTTGCCGACCTTTCCCAAGCTGGTGGGCGAGCGGCAGGCCGACGTCGTCATCATGGGTGCGGGCTATACCGGACTGTCTGCGGCGCATCACATCGCAAAAAGCGGCCTCGCGCCGATCGTGCTCGAAGCCAGTCAGCCCGGCTGGGGCGCGAGCGGTCGCAATGGCGGCGTCATCACCGCAAAGTTCCGGCTGTCGTTCCGCGACATCGACGCCACCCACGGCCGCGCCATGGCGCGGCGCATGTACGACATCGCGTATGAATCCGTCGATATCGTCGAGGAACTGGTGTCCGAATTCGGCATCACCAGCGCGCGGCTGACGCGTAGCGGACAGGTCAAGGCGGCGCACAATGATGCGACCTTGAAGGCCGCGATCGATGAGGCCGCGTGGATGACGCGCGAGATGGGCGATGCCAAGGTGCGGATCCTCGACCGCGACCAGGTGCGCGACGAAACCGGCTCGCAGGTCTTCGTCGGCGGCGTGCTCAATCCAGGCTCCGGCGGTATCCATCCGCTCAACTACCTGCGCGGTCTCGCTGGGGGTGTTGCCAAGCGCGGCGTACCGATATTTCAGGAGAGCCCGGTGCTCGCGCTCCGGCGCGACGGCGATGGCGTTATCGCCGAGACGCAAGGCGGCAGCGTGCGTGCCCGTCAGGCCATCATCGCCACCAACTCCTATTCCGATCTGACGTCGGCAACAGTGCGGCTGCAGCGCACATTGGTGCCGTTCCGCAGCGCCATCATTGCCACCGAAAAATTGTCGCCGAATCTCGCCGGCAGCCTGATGCCGACAGGACGGACCTATACCGAGACCAAGCGGATGATGCGCTGGTTCCGCAAGGTCGACGATCGCGTGATCTTCGGTGGGCGCGGCGCCTTCGGCAAACAGGATTCAGAGAGTGCATTCGACGCGTTGCGCAAGGCGATGGTCGGAATCTTTCCAGAGCTTGCGGACATCCCGCTCGCCTTCAAATGGTCCGGCCTCGTCGCCATGACGCTGGACTCCGTGCCGCATGTCGGTCGCCTCGATGACCGTACTTTCTACTCGGTCGGCTACAACGGCGCCGGTGTTGCGATGTCGAGCCTGATGGGCCGCTATCTCGCGGCCCTGGTGCGCGGCGAGGCCGTCGATCTCGGCCTGCTCGACGCGCGCCGTGTCAGGACCATTCCATTCTATCCGCTGCGCGAACCGGCCGTCCGCGCGGTGGCCGGCTGGTACCAGTTTCTGGATGCGATAGGGCGTTAGCCATTGCGCGCCCGGTCATAACAAGAGGGGTTGAACATGATGATTGCGTCTCTGTGTCGACGTGCACTGCTTGGCGGCTCTGTTGGCGTCCTCGCTACGCTGTCCAGCCTGCCGGCCAGTGCGGACCAGATCACCTTCGTTTCGCAAGGCGGTGCCTATCAGAAGGCGCAGACCGTCGCGATTCTCGACCCCGCCGCCAAGAAGCTCGGCATCACCATCAATCAGGACAGCATTCCCGACGCCTGGCCCGCGGTCAAATCGCAGGCGGCGAGCGGCAAGCCGACTTGGGACGTCGTCGACATGCCGACCGGCAATTGCCTGCGCGGCGGCGAGCAGGGGCTCGTCGAGAAGCTCGATTTCGCCAAACTGCCGAACGCGGCGGCGATGCCGGAAGCCTATCGCTCGGCCTATTCGGTGACCTACGAGTTCTATTCGAGCGTGCTTGCCTTCAGCAGGAAGAAATTCCCGGATGCCGCGCCGTCGAGCTGGGCCGATTTCTGGGATGTGAAGAAATTCCCGGGTCGCCGCGCTTTGCGCAATCACCCGTTCGCGACGCTGGAGGCGGCGCTGATGGCGGACGGCGTCGCGCCCGACAAGCTGTACCCGCTCGACGTCGATCGCGCGTTCAGGAAGCTCGAGGAGATCAAGCCCAACATTACGGTGTGGTGGACCTCGGGTGCGCAGTCGGCGCAGCTCCTCAATGACGGCGAGGTCGACATGGTGATGGCCTGGAACGGCCGCGTCAGCGCGCTGATGGGCGAGGGCGCCAAGGTCGGCTTCACCTTCAATCAGGGAATCCTGCAGAGCACGTCACTTTGCATCCTGAAGGGCGCGCCCAATCTCGCCACCGCTGTGCGCTTCGTGAACGAAGCGGTCGATCCAGTCAACCAGGCCAACCTGCCGCTGCACATCGACTACGGCCCGGCCAACCCCAAGGCGTTCAACACCGGCGTGATCAAGCCGGAACGCGTCGTGCAGCTGCCGAGTGCGCCCGACAACGCAGCGAAGCAGGCGCTGATGTCCTATGCCTGGTGGTCGTCGCCGGCCGGCGAGGCGGCCGAGAAGCGCTGGGTTTCGTTCATGCAGAAATAGCCTCACAGCGGAGATCGTGGTCGTGCAGAGCCCGGTACCAGACATCTCGCTCCGGCATCAGCGTCGTGAAGGGCGGCTGATGCTGGCGCTGGCGTCTCCGGCGCTGCTGGTAATCCTGTTCCTGATCGTGCTGCCGGTCGGGTGGCTCGCCTGGCAGTCGGTCTATCACGACGGATTCACGCTGGAGAATTATCGACGGATCTGGAGCGAAGGCATCTACTGGCGCAGCTTTGCGCTGACGTTCGAGATCAGCCTTCTGGTGACGCTGCTGGCGCTGCTGCTCGGATATCCGATCGCGTATGCGGCAAGCATCGCGCCACGCGGCTGGAGCATCGTCATCCTCGCTCTGGTGGTGCTGCCGTTCTGGACCAGCGTATTGGTGCGGGCCTATGCCTGGCTTGCGCTGCTGCAGCGGACCGGCGTGATCAACCAGGTGCTGCGGCAGCTCGGCGTAATCGACGAGCCCTTGGCGCTGGTGCACAACACGTTCGGCACCGTCGTTGCAACACTGCATATCCTGCTGCCGTTCATGGTGCTGCCGCTATACGCCACCATGCAAAAGATTCCGCGCGACCTGATGCAGGCCGGCGCCAGCCTCGGCGCCGGGCCGGTCCTGACGTTCTGGCGGATATTCCTGCCGCTCTCGCTGCCCGGGGTGCTGGCAGGCTGCACGCTGGTGTTCGTGCTCACGCTCGGATTCTACATCACGCCGGAACTGCTCGGCGGCGGCCGCACGGTGATGATTTCGATGCTGGTGAGTCGCAATGTCGAGCTCTACGACCAGTGGGGCGCGGCAAGCGCCGTCGGTGTCGTGCTGCTTCTGGCGGTCGCGGCGATCTTCTTCGCCGTCAGCCAGTTCATTCCGCTCGATCGCGTGCTGGGGCAGAGATGAGGATGCCGCGCCTGTATCGCATCGCCCTCCTGCTGTTTTGCGCGCTGGTGCTGCTGTATCTGATCCTGCCGATCCTGATCATCGCGCCGATGTCGTTTTCAGCTGCGCGCTTCCTCAGCTTCCCGCCGCCATCGCTGTCGCTGCGCTGGTATCAGGAATATATCGGGAATTCGGCCTGGATGCAGGCGACGCGCGTGACGTTCACGGTGGCTATCCTCACGGTGGTCATCGCGACGCCGCTCGGCGTCGCCGCCGCCTATTCCATCAGCCGGTCGACATCGCGGATCATGCGGCTGATCCATGTGACGCTGCTGCTGCCGCTGGTGGTGCCGATCATCATCACAGCGGTCGGCATCTTCTTCGTCTATGCCAAGGTCGGCCTGGTCGCGACCATGACGGGACTTGTGCTCGCCAACGTCATGCTCGGCCTGCCTTATGTCATCATCTCGGTCGTGGCGGGGCTGCAGAGCTTCGACGCCACACAGGAGATGGTCGCGCGCAGCCTCGGCATGAACAGGCTGCGCAGCTTCTTCGCCGTGACGCTGCCGCAGATCAAGGCCAGCGTGATCGCGGGCGGCATCTTTGCCTTCATCTCCGCGATGGATGAGACCATCGTCGCGCTGTTCATTTCCGGGGGGCAGTATCAGCCACTGACCAAGCGGATGTTCACCGCGCTTCGCGACGAGATCGACCCGACGATTGCCGCGATCTCGACGCTGATGACCGCGGTCTCCTTCATGCTGGTCCTGGTCGCGTCGACCCGGTCGAAGAAGGGCCTGTAGGGAGGGGTCAGGCGGCGACCTGACTTTTGGCCTGCGGCCGCTGCGCCTCGCGCGGCAGCACGATGCGTACCACGGTGCCGGAGCCGAGCTTGGAGCGCAGCCGCATCGTGCCGCCATGCAGGCTGGTCAGCGAGCGCGCGATGGCGAGGCCGAGGCCGGAGCCCTGGTAGGTCTTGGTGAGCTGGCTCTCGACCTGCTCGAACGGCTTGCCGAGCCGCCGCAGCGAGTCGGGGGCGATACCGATGCCGCTATCGGCGATCATCAGCACGATCGAGTCCGGCAGCATGTGGCTGCGCACGGTCACCCGCCCGTGGTCAGGCGTGAACTTCACGGCATTGGACAGCAGGTTGACGAAGATCTGCTTCACCGCGCGGCGGTCGGCCACAACCGAAATGGTGCTTTCGATGTCGGCGTCCAGCGTCAGGTTCTTGTCCTCGGCGCGTCCCGAGACCACGCGCAGCGACTCCGCCAGCAGCTTGGACAGGTCGAGCTGCTCCTTGTCGAGCTTCATGCGGCCGGCCTCGATCTTCGACATGTCGAGGATGTCGTTGATGACCTCGAGCAGATATTTCCCTGATGTCAGGATGTCGTGGCAGTACTCCTGATATTTGTCGGAGCCGAGCACGCCGAACATGCCGCTGCCCATGATCTCGGAGAAGCCGATGATGGCGTTCAGCGGCGTGCGCAATTCGTGGCTCATATTGGCGAGGAACTTCGACTTGGCCTGGTTGGCTTCCTCGGCGCGGTTCTTCTCCCGCGAATATTTTTCCGCGAGGTCGGCGAGCTCGGCTTGCGAGCGCTTGAGATCGATCACGTTGGCGCGGAGGCGGGCGTCGTTCTCGATCAGCTTCTGTTCGTGCTCCTTGATGCGGGTGATGTCGGTGCCGACCGAGACGTAGCCGCCGTCCTTCGTGCGGCGCTCGGAGATGTGCAGCCAACTGCCGTCGTCGAGCTGCGCTTCGAAGGTGCGGGCGCCCGGCACCGGCGCGCCGGTCTCGTGCAGGCGGGTACGCACCTCGGGCATGCTGCCGACCTCGATCACCGTCTCATAGGACGTGCCGGGGGTCACGGCGGTGTCGGGCAGCTTGTGCAGGCGCTGGAAATGCGAGTTGCAGAGCACCAGGCGATCTTCCGCATCCCACAGCACGAAAGCTTCCGGGATAGTCTCGATCGCATCGCGAAGCCGAAGGTCGGCCTCCACCGTCTTCTCGGCGAGGCTCTTCTGCTCGGTGATGTCGACGGCGATGCCGATCAGGTGCAGGCCGCCGTCGGCCTGGGTATGGCTGAGTTCGCAGCGCACCCGGAGCCAGATCCAGTGACCGTCGGTGTGCTGCATGCGAAAACTCTGATCGATGTGGTCGATCTCGCCGGCGATCATCTGGTCGGCGATCGCAAACAGGTCGATGTCGTCGGATTTCACCAGCGCGTTGACCTCGCCGAAGGTGAGGAGATCGTTGCGGGAGTCGAGGCCGAGCATCGTGAACATCGAGGCCGACCAGAAGATCCGGCCGCGGGACAGGTCCCAGTCCCACAGCCCGCAGCGGCCCCGGTTGAGCGCAGTGTCGATCCGGCCGCGCACCGCGTCGTTGATGAGGTCGCCCTCGCGGGCACGCGTCGACTGCCAGTGGAAGGCGAAACCGAGGATCAGCACGACGAAGCCGGTGGTGGCCGACAGCGTCACCGACAGCGCTGCGTCGGAGCCCCACAGCGGCTCGTTCTTCTCCTGGATCACGATGACCTGGCCAGGCAGCGCCTTGACCAGCCGCGAGATCGCCACGGCGCCGTTGCCATTTGGCAGCGTCATGTCGGTGACGACGCCCTGCTGGCCTGGAGCTGCGATCAGTTGCGCCGTGCTGATGATATCGAGGACGCGATCGTTGCCGCCGAGGCCGCTCTCGACGGGGACGCGCGCCAGGATGCGATGATCCGAGCCGGTGATGATGACATGGCGGCCGCTCGCGACGCCCCAGGCAGGGATCAGGTCGGGCAGCAGGCTCTGCAGTCGCTCAATATAGGCGATGCGGTCCTGCCGCACCGAGGCAAGGCGGTCGAGGCGTTCAGCGAGCAGGTCGGTCAGCGCGGAGAGATCGCGCTTCATCGCAGCGCGCTTCTGCCGGCTCTGGTCGATCACCTGCACGAAGGCGCCGAGGCAGATGGTGATCAGGAAGGCGATGATGAGCGTCGGGACGGCGCGACGAAGCGCCGGCTCGGCAATGAGCAGCCGGTGATAGGCAGGTTTCGCGATCGATTGCGCCAATCCTTTAATCGAGTCGGATTGAACGTACGCGTTCTCCGCGTGCGCTCGCGCCATGCCTTAGACCCCCGCCGAAAGCCCATTTGCACACTTTCCGGAAGTACCCCACACAACTTCCGAATCACAGCGATTTGAATCCACTTTTTTGGGGCTGTCGAGAGTCAACAATTCGTTAATCGAAATAAATGTTGTCCAATACAAATTAAGGCGCCGGCGAGACGAGTCCGAAACGAGAACGTGTCCGCAAAATTACGCACGCGGCGGTTCCGCGTGGCTGATCACGCGCTTGATCGATGGGAACGCGCGCCGCAGTGCGCGCTCGATCTCGTCGACATTCTCATGCACCTTGATCACGCTCATCGACGGTGCGGCGCGGCAATGGAAATTAACGATTTCGCCGGCCTCGGTATCGCGCACCCGCACGTTATGAATGTCGTGGATCGTGCCGCTGCCGGCAAATTGCGAGAGCGCTTTCCTGATGGTCTCGACGCGTTCGGGCGAGGCGTCGGTGCCGTGCGGCAGCTCCGGCTCGAGCGGCTCGATATGGGTGTCGACCTCGACATCCTCGCCGAAATCCTCGCGGATGCTGCGCTCGAGCGCATGGGCGATGTCATGCGCGGCCTTCAGCTCCATGTCGCCGTCGACCTCAAGGTCGATGCTGACGGTCAGCTTGTCGCCGAGATCGTGCACGGTGACGTGATGAACCGCGAGGCCGGAATTGCGCGCGATCACCATGATGCGCTCGCGCACGCTCTCGTTGTCGCGTGCGACCGGCACCGCGGTGAAGGTGAGGTCGGCGTCGCCGAGCGCTTCGGAAACCGCCGCCTGCGCGGCTCTCTTGATCGCCTCGACGCGATCGATCGGGTAAGTGCGCGGCACCTTGGCGATCGCATCGATGAAATGCGTCGGCCCGACCATGCGTACGCGCACGCGCTCGACGCCGACCACGCCTGATACCGAGCGGATCGCCAGCGTCGCCTTTTCCGAGGCGCCCTCCGGCGCGCGATCGAGCAGGGTCTCGATAGTGGAGCGGCCGAGCCGCAGGCCGAGAATCGATATCATCACGGCGACCGCGATGGCCGCGACCGAATCGCCCCACGCAAAGCCGAGGCCGGTCAGCACGAGGCCGATAATGACGGCGATCGAACCGAGCACGTCGGATGCGAAATGCAGCGCATCCGCCGCCAACGCCTGGCTCTGGGTCTCGCGCGCCGTGCGGTGCAACGCCCGCGCGCGCCAGAAATTGACGGCGATGTCGATCACCAGCACGACGAAGGGAACAGCCGAGATCGTCGGCGGCGGCGCGCCCTCGCTCAGCCGGCTCCAGGATTCGACCAGGATGCCACCGGCCAGCACGTAGAGCAGCGCGATGACGCCGAGTGCCGACAGGCTTTCGAACTTGCCGTGGCCGTAATGGTGCTCCGCGTCGGCCGGCTGATCGGATACCCGCACCACCAGCCAGGTGATGACGGTTGCGATCACGTCGACCGAGGAGTGCAGGGCTTCCGAGATCAGCGCGAGCGAGCCGATCGCGATGCCGACCGCGAACTTGGTCGCCGCCATGCCGGCGCTGGCAAAGATCGAGATCGCCGCGACGTTGGTCTTGAGGGTAGGAGGGCTGGTCATGGCAGGCGGTTTAGCAGGGCATTATGCAAGATCAAAGCGGTGTTGAAGGCGCAATCGCCAATCACTTGCAGGAGCGAATCGTTGTTGCTGTCGTCCTCCGCGGAGGACCCAGGACTCCGCGGCTCATCGATTCGATCACGGCCGCCTCAGGCATAACTGAGTCGCCCAGGGCAAGGGCCTCAACCGTTCAAGCGGCGGGGGATATAGAGATGTGTTCATAGCTCACATCGAGTTCTCCGCCATCGGCGCCATCATTCGAGAAAGGGCGACGTGCACCTGCTACTCCCTTGAGGGGAACGATGCGCCGACCCGTACGCATTGGGTGAAGATCGATGGTGAATACAACATGGCTTGGGCGTCGTCGCGCTCCATCTGGCATTCGGCAAGCACGTTCACAATTCCGGCGTGAGAGCGGCTTTGCAAAATCATTTGCCCGGCGAGCAGGCGCGCGCAGGGACCTGAAGGCCGTCCGCCTTCCGGAAAATGGACCTGATATGGTCAACTAAAACGTCGGCCATCCCTTTAGAAACCATCAACGAACCCTTGAGATGGAACACCTGCGGGTGTGACCGAGATCATACGGGTTCCCTCGGCTTCCAGCGCATTGTGTCGCGGCTAATCGATCCCTCGAGGTCCGGATGCACTGCACGAACTGCGCGGCCGAAGTCCCGGAGCAAAGCAAATTCTGTTGGCAATGCGGAGCGGCGGTGGTGCGGCGCTGCCCGGCCTGCCGTGCAGTAAATCCCGCTCCAACGAAGTTCTGCGTCGACTGCGGGGCTAAATTGCACGTGGAGTCTACCGCGCCGAAAGCCCAGGACTCGCGGCCGCTCGAGCGGCGGCAGCTTACGGTACTGTTTTGTGACCTCGTCGGATCGACCGAACTCTCCGCGAGGCTCGATCCCGAAGATTTCGGCGCCATCATTGCAGGCTACCGGCGCTGCATCGTTGAAACCGTCAGCCATTTCGGCGGCTTCGTCGCGCGACATCATGGGGACGGCGCGGTCGTATATTTCGGCTATCCTCATGCGCACGAAGATGACGCAGAGCGCGCCGTTCAAGCGAGCCTCGCTTTGGTGCAGGCGATTGTCGCCTTGCCCGCGAAAGAGAAACTGAGCGCGCGCATCGGTATTGCAACCGGTGTCGCGCTGGTCGGTGATATGTCCGATAGCGCCATTTCGGAGGAGCACGGCATCCTCGGCGACACCCCGAATCTTGCCGCCCGATTGCAATCGCTCGCGAAGCCGGGCAGCGTTGTCATCTCGGAGAGCACAAAGACGATCGCAGGGCCGCAATTCGAGTACCTCGATCTCGGTAAAGTCGACGTCAAGGGATTCGCAAGGCCGATCGCTGCCTGGCAAGTCGCAGGCAAGACAGCGGTAACCACCCGATCGCACGCTCTCCAAAGCAGCAATTTGCTGCCGCTCGTCGGTCGCGATGAAGAAATGGAGTTGATTCTGAGCCGATGGAAGCGGGCCAGGAGCGGCGAAGGCCAGGTGGTGCTGCTCTCCGGCGAGGCAGGAATCGGCAAATCACGGCTCACCGTTGCGCTGCTGGAACGGCTGGCTCGCGAACCGCATATACGCCTGCGTTGTTTCTGCTCGCCGCAGCATACCGATAGCACGCTCTATCCGGTGATCGGCGAGATGCAGCGCGCCGCCCACTTTGCGCACGATGACAGCCAGCGCGTGAAAATGGACAAGCTTGACGCCTTGCTGGCGCAAAGCTCGACCCCTCCGGAGGATGCAGCGCTGTTTGCCGAAATGCTGTCGCTGCCCAGCGATGGACGTTACCCCCCGGTTGAAGTCGAGCCGCAGCTCCGTCGTCAGAAAACGTTGAAAGCGCTTGGTGCGCAGATCGAGGCGCTGGCGCGCATCAACCCCTTGCTGGTGATCTTCGAAGATGCGCATTGGGCCGATCCGACCAGCCTCGAATTGTTCGTCAAGGTGGTGGACCTCGCCGTGAGTCACCGGCTCCTGCTGCTGGTTACCTTCAGGCCGGAATTCAGCCCATCCTTGATTGGACGGCGGCACGTGACGGAGCTGACCCTCAACCGGCTGGCGCCGCGCGACATCGATTTCCTGATCGAGGGAGTCGTCGGCAACCGTTCGCTACCGAACGGCATCCGCCAGGACATCATCGAGCGTACCGACGGCATTCCGCTGTTCGCCGAGGAGATGACCAAGGCGGTGCTGGACGCGGAGGGTGAGGATGATGCGCAGCGGGTTTGCGCGGGGGCGCCGACGTCCGTTGTGGCGGTTCCGGCAAGCCTTCAGGCCTCGCTGATGTCGAGGCTCGACCGGCTGGGACTGGCGAAGAACGTGGCGCAGGCCGGTGCGGCGATCGGTCGGTCGTTTTCCCACCTGTTATTGGCCGCACTCGTGCGAAAGCCAGAGGAAGAGCTGGACGCCGACCTCGACAGGCTCATTGCCGCAGGCTTGTTGTTTCGACACGGTATCCCGCCGCATGCGCGCTACCTGTTCAAGCACGCGCTGGTGCAGGACGTCGCCTACGGTACGCTGCTGCGGGAGCAGAGGCGCGCGCTGCACGCGCGGATCGCCGAAATCCTTGAAGGCCAGTTCCCGGAAATCGCCGAGAGCCAGCCCGAACTGCTCGCGCGCCACTGCGCAAAGGCCGACCTGATCGAGAAGTCAGCGCGCCTGTGGGGCAAGGCGGGACTGCGATCACAGGAGCGCTCGGCGCTGGTCGAAGCAGCAGAACAGCTTGACCGGGCGCTGGCGCAAATGGCAACGCTGCCCAGCACGCCCGACCTGCGGCGCGAGCAGATGATCCTGCAAGTCGCGCTGTTGAACACGCTCATGCATGTCAGGGGATATGGCGCTCCCGAAACCAAGGCCGCCGTGGCGCAGGCGAGGGCGTTCATCGAACAGGCCGAACAGCTTGGCGAGTCGCCCGATGACCCGTCGTTGCTGCTCTCGGCCCTCTTCGGCCAGTGGATCGTCAATTTCATCGCCTTCGATGGCGACGTTGCGCGGGAGCTCGCGGCACGGTTTCTCGAGCTTGGCGAAAAGGAGAGAGCGGCGGTCCCGCTCATGATCGGGCACCGCACCATGGCCAGTACGCTCGCCTTGAGGGGCGACATCGTTGACGCCAAGGCGCACTATGATGAAGCCCTGGCGCTCTATCGGCCCGCCGAGCACCGGCGATTGATGACGCGATTTGGCCAGGATCTCCGGGTGACGTGCCTGGCCTTTCGTTCGATGAACGCCTGGCTGCTCGGCTATCCGCAGGCCGCGCTTGATGACGCGGACTGCGCGCTGGCGGAAGCGCGCCAGATCGAGCATGCCGCGACCTTGATGTTCACGCTGAATTTCCCGATTCTGGTGAACACCTATTGTGGGAACTACCACGCGGCAAACGAGCATCTCAACGAGCTTGTCGCGCTGGCCGAGGAGAAGGGTGCCCCGTTCCGAAAAGCGGAGGGCGTATTGCGGCGGGGCTATATCCTGACGCTGACGGGAGCCGCGAAAGCCGTCGAGACCGTCACGGCGGGTATCGATCTGTGGCGGTCGGCCGGATCGACAATATTTACGCCGGAGCAGGAGTTCATGCTGGCCATCGCGCACGCGGATTCCGGCCAGTTCGATCACGCCTGGCGCTGCATCGGCAACGCCATGAAGGCGATGCAGGCAACCAAGGAAAGATGGTGCGAGGCCGAGGTCCACCGCGTTGCCGGCGAAATCGCACTCAGGTGGCCGCGGCGGGACGAGGCGAAGGCGCAAGAGCATTTCGAGCATTCCCTGACCATTGCCCGGGCGCAGGATGCGAAATCGTGGGAATTGCGTGCGGCCACCAGCTCGGCCCGGCTCCTCAGCCATCAGGGCAAGCGAAAAATGGCACGTGACCGTCTTGCGCCCGTCTACGACTGGTTCACCGAAGGATCCAACACCAGCGATCTGCGCAAGGCCAGGGCTTTGCTTGCCGAGCTTCATTGATCGCGCGTTCCGGTCACGTTTTTCAGGATACGGCAGCTAGGGGCGCTGATCTCGCGTACCGCCGGACGCATTGCAGCGCCGCGTTCCTGCCCTCTGGACACGAGCCGGCCGCACTGTCCAAACTCACCCAATAATAAAAGTGGAGGCGCCGATGATCGTTGTCGATTCCCAGGTTCATGCCTACGAGGCGAACAGCCCGAAGCGGCCCTGGCACAGTGTGCCGAACTGGCCCGATCACGTCACCGGGGACGAGATGGTGGCGGCGATGGACAGGGTTGGCGTCGACGGGGCGATCTTCATCTCGGCCTTTTCACTGTATCGCTACGACGCTTCCTATGCCGTGGAGGTGGCGCAGGCCCATCCCGGCCGGCTAGCCATCGTCAAGCCGATCGATCCCGACGATCCCGCCGCCGCCGACGTGGTCGCGGAGTGGAAGAGAACGCCGGGCACGGTAGGAATTCGCGTCTGGCTGACAAGGGATGCGAACCGCGCGCCGGATGATCCTGGTATCGAGCGGATTGTGCGGGCGGCTGTGCGCCATGACTTCCCGGTGAATGTGCACTGCTGGGACAATCTGGACGCGGCCGCGGCGCTGATCGATCGCTATCCCAACGCACGGTTTATCATCGACCATATGGGCATCCTGCAACCGCGCGTGCCGCCGGCGCCGCCCGAACCCTGGGTCACGCTTCCGAAGGTGCTGGAGCTTGCCAAGCGGCCGAACGCGGTGATCAAGATCAGCGGCGCATGCACGCTGTCGCGCGAGCCGTATCCGTTCAATGATATCTGGGATCCGCTGGCGCGGATCTTCGATGCCTGGAGTTTCGAGCGCTGCCTGTGGGGCACCGACTGGACGCGGGCATTCGCCGTCGTCAATTACGAGCAGGCCGTTGAGCCGTTCCGCACGACGAGCCGGCTGAGCGAGAGCGAGCGCGCCATGCTGATGGGCGGCGCGTGCATGAAGGCGTACGGCTGGTCACCGAAGAAGGCGTAGCAGGCCGTAGGGCGGATTAGCCGAAGGCTAATCCGCCGCTCCGTCTCGAATATGGCGGATTACGCTGCGCTAATCCGCCCTACGCAGTTTTACCGTTCGGCGCTGACGAGCTGATAGGTTCCGCGTTCGAAGGCGTCGTAGACGGCCAGCGCCTTGGCGTCGGCGAACGGCAGATACTGCATCATGATCACGCCGGCGATGCCGCGGGCGGGATCGATCCAGAAGAAGGTGTTGTTGATGCCGCCCCAGCTCAGGCTGCCGGGCGAACGCTTGCCGGGCACCTGGTCTGTCGTGATGAGGAAGCCGAGACCCCATTTGTCGCGGCCGTCGGCGATGAAGGTGAAATCGGCGCTGCGCGGCAGCGCGGATTTCAGCGCGGGGACCGAAACCGCGCCGATGTGGTTCTGGCCCATCAGATCGACCGTTTCGGCCTTGAGCACGCGCGCGCCGTCGAGCTCGCCGCGGTTCAGCAGCATGCGCACGAAGCGCCCGTAATCATCGGCGGTCGAGGCAAGGCCGCCGCCGCCGATCGGGGAGGCGATGGTGAGGCCGAGCTGCGGACTCTGCAATTCAACGTCGCCGTCCATGCGCGCGCCGGCGCGCTGCTGTTGGGCGACGAGGCGCGGACTCTTGGCTTCCGGCACATTGTAGGAGGTGTCGTCCATCTTGAGCGGGGCGAAGATGTGCTGGCGGAAATAATCCTCCAGCTTCTGGCCGGAGATCACCTCGACCAGCTTGCCGCAGACATCGGTAGAGGTGCTGTAGTGCCAGCGCTCGCCGGGATCGAACAGCAGCGGTCCGCCGAACGGATAGGTTTCGCCGGCCTTCGGCTTGAAGTCGCGCCAGATCGTGCTGGTGAACGGATAAGCCAGACCAGACGTGTGCGTCAGGAAGTGCCGGACCGTCGGCGGCTTTGCGGCCGGGCGGAGCTGATAGGCGCCGGTCGCCGGGTCGAACTTTTCGAAGACCTTCAGTCCCACCAGCTCCGGGAGGTATTTTTCGGCGGCATCATCGAGGCCGAGGCGGCCCTGCTCGACGAGCTGCATCAGGGCGACCGAGGTTACCGGCTTGGTCATCGAGGCGATGCGAAACAGCGCATCGGCGGCGAGGGGACGGCCGGTAGAGACATCGGCGACACCGAAGGCGCTCCGATAAAGCACGCGCTCGCGGTTCGTGATCAGAGCGACCACGCCCGGCACGTCCTTGCGCTCGACCGCTCCGCGCAGGCTGGCGTCGAGGGCCGCGCTGCCGGCCGAATTCTGTGCGCTCGCGCTGCCATCCACCGCAGCAGCCGCAACGCCTATGCTGAAGATCATTCCTATCGCCTTTCGATACATCGAAGCCTCCCTTTGTGCTTAAGCCCGGGTGTTGCCCGCGCAGCCCTCCCGAGGCTCTTTTTTGTTTTGGCGCCGGCTTCGATATTGCGACGCGGACACGGCGCCGCGTTGGCTCGTCGCGCCGGGACGCTAGCACTTGTCCCTTGTCGAGTCTCGCATTCTCGCGATCGAGCGTTGCGCGCGCGAAGATCGGGAGCCGACGTTCAATACGCACGGTCAACGTGCCCATCGTGTCGTCGAATGTCTGTCTGCTGTCGGGGAGTGGGCATGGGCCCGCAGCGCGAGGGCACCTGGCCCAGTCTACGATTTGCCGGGCACACGCGGTGAAAGTGCCAGAAGTCCCGCGGTAGCAAACGCCAGCAGGGCAGCGACCAGAAACGTCTGCTGGAACGCTGCAAGGAAGCCCGCTTCGACTTGCAGCGCCTCAAACAGCATCAGGATAACCGAGGCAGCGGTTACGGTGCCCAGCGTTCGCGTGAGCAAGGCGAGACTTCCCGCCACGCCGCGGTCCCTGAGCGGAAGTGCTGCGGTCACCACATCAGCATAGGCAAGCTGGAACAGGCCGAGGCCGACACCCTGCACGACCAGCCCCGCGATCCGCAGGATCGTTGGGGTCTGCTCCGTCCATGCACTCAGCAGCAGAAGTCCGGCGCCGATCGTAGCTGCACCAGCAGTCACCAGCCGCTGAGGGGAGATCTGACGCTCGATGAGGCGCCCGCCGATTGGAGAGGCCAGCACGGCGCCCGCCGCGCCCGCAGCCAGGATGGCGCCGCTCTCCGCGACCGAATAGCCTTGTATCCGTGCTAGGTGATACGGCACCAGCAGCCAGACCGAAAAAGCCGCGAGATTGGCCAGCACGCTGACAAGGTTCAGCAGCGCAAAGCCCGGCAGCCTGAGAATCTCGATCGAGATGATCGGTTCTTCCGAGCGGGATTGACGGAACATGAAGCCTGCAAGGGCCCATGCCGACAGCAGTCCGAGCCAAACGGCAGCGGGTTCGCGCAGACGGTTGAGCGCCATCAGCATGGTCACGAGCCCCAGGATCAGGGCGATGCTGCTCAGGATGTCAAAGCCACCGCTGGTCATGGGTGGCCGCGATACCGGCACACCGCGCAGCATCACCAGTGCGGCGATGGCGATCGGAATCCGGAACCAGAAGACCGCGGGCCAGCCCCAGATTGCCGTCAGGATGCCGCCAAGCAGGGGACCGAGCATCAGGCCAAGCGCCATCATCATCGTATAGATGCCGAGCGACCGGCCGCGCCGTTCTTCGCCGTAGAGAGATGTCACCAACGCCACGCTGCAGCTCAGCACCAGTGCTGCGCCAATTCCCTGCAGGCAGCGAAAGAACAGCATCGCGCCGTAGCTCGGCGCATAGCCGACGAGAAGCAGCGCCACCGCGCTCCAGATCAAGCCGATCCGAAAAACGATGGCGTGGCCCATGGTGTCGCCGATGCGACCGAGCGACAATAACAGGCTGGCGTAGGTCAATACGTAGGAGATCACCACCCATTGGATATCGCCGATCGCGAGGTCGAATCCCCGGGTGATGGCAGGGAAGGCGATGTTGACTGACGTGTCGAGCTGCGCCGTCGCCGTGCCGAGCCCGATCATGGCGATCTGCCAGCCCCTCGAGTGGAGCAGGTTGGCCGGCGCATTGAGAGGGTCGGGTTCAGTCGCGGAAGCCACGCGGGACGCTGCCGATATCAGGCCGGTGCGAAGGTGATCGCGCCATCGGCGTCGACATCGCGCGTCAGCCGCCCGATTGAGGCCAGCATGTTCAGGTGCGCCAGCGACTCGCCAAAAGCCTGCCGTGGATTGGCGTAGAGCACCCGCGGGAAAGCGTCCCGCGCGACCGCGAGCGCTGATGTCTTGCCGGTGATGACGGACGCCACGTCGTCGAGCCGCGCCAGATGGTGCTCGCGCATCTGCGCAAGCCGCGCGTGCAGCCCCTGAAACGGCAGGCCGTGCGATGGCAGCACCAGCGTATCCGGCGGGAACTGCTCGAGCCGTGCCAGTGAATCCAGGTACTCCTTCATCGGGTTGGCTTCCGGCTGCGCGGAGGGCACGATGACCGACGGCGTCATGTGCGATAGGATCTGGTCGCCCGCGATCAGGAGCTTGTCGCTCTCGCAATAGAACAACGCATGTTCGGGCGAATGCCCGCCCGCGGTGATCACCCGCCACTCGCGCTGCCCCATGGCGACGATGTCGCCGTCCCGGATGCGGATGAATTCACGCACCGGGCGCAGGCCGAGATAGGATGGGCGGCGCTGGGTGTCCATGATCTGTGCGACGTCGTCGGCGGAGGCGCCGTTTCGCTTCATGAAGGCGCCAAATTGCTCGTCCGGCTGTTCCTCTCGCTCGTGCCACATCTTCCAACCGCTCAGCCATTCGGCCAGCGGCAGGCGCACCGTGCATTTCATCTCCTTCACCAGGAATGCGGCGAGCCCGGCGTGATCGAGGTGCGCATGCGTCAGGACCAGGCTCTGCAAGGGGCGGCTGCGCAGCAGCCCGCGCCAGAGCTTGTCCCAGATTTCAAAGGTGTCGTCGGTGTTGAGGCCGCAATCGACCAGCGTCCATCCCGGGCCGTTGTCGAGCAGCCAGCAATTGACGTGGTTGGGCAGCGTCGGCATCGGCAGCCGTACCCAGAACAGGCCGGGCAGCACGTCGGTCAATTCGCCATAGGCCGGCGGGCGCTGGACCGTGAACTTCAGATCATCCGACATGGTTGCCCCCGGCCGCGTGCAGTGCCGCATTTTCCTGGCCGGCATTTCGGCTCCGGCGGCTGTGCAAGCTTACGCGATCGTCGGGTTATCAACGCCCGCGGAATATTTATACCTCCCATGCGGGCCAAGACAGCGGAAATCCCCATCCCAGCCTTGAGCGGGAGATGTTTAGGTGTTTGTCCTGCACTACCACGCGGGAGGAAATGACGATGGAGTTTCGAACCTTTGGCCGCACCGGCATGCGGCTTTCGATACTCGGCTTCGGCTGCGGCGCCGTGGGCGGGCTGATAGTGCGCGGCGATGCCGCCGATCAGGAGCGGGCCGTCGCGCGGGCAATTGCCGCCGGGGTCAACTACTTCGACACCGCGGTGCTGTATGGCGACGGCGAATCCGAAAAGAACCTCGGCCGCGTGCTGCAGAAGCTGAAGCCGGCGGACGTTGTCGTCGGCACCAAGGTCCGCCTGGCACCCGGCGACCTCGGCCGCATTAACGATGCGATCACGACATCGCTCGAAGGCAGCCTGTCGCGGCTCAAGCTCGACCGCGTCGACATCTTGCACCTGCACAACCCGATCGCCGGCGAAGGCGGAGGATCGGCACTGAGCGCGCGACAGGTGCTCGGCGAAGTGGTACCGGCCTTCGAGCGGCTGCGCCAGCAGGGAAAAATCCGGTTCCTTGGCCTGACGGCGCTTGGCGACACGGCGGCACTGCATGAAGTGATCAGCGCTGGCGTCTTCGACAGCGCACAGGTCGTCTACAACATGCTCAATCCATCCGCCGCCGAGGCATTGCCACAAAACTATCCGGCGCAGGATTATGGGCGGCTGTTCGATGCGACACAGACGGCGGGCGTCGGCGTCGTCGGCATTCGTGTGCTGGCCGGTGGCGCGCTATCCGGTTCGGCCGAGCGTCACCCGATCGCGGGGCCGGCGCCGGAGCCGATCGGCTCTGCGATGAGCTATGACGCCGATATCGATCGCGCACGCCGCCTGATACCGCTCGTGGAGGAGGGGTTCGCCGCCAGCCTGACCGAAGCCGCCACGCGGTGCGCGCTCTCTCATCCGGCGATGGGAACCATTTTGGTCGGCATGGCGACGCCGGGGCAATTCGAGGACGCGCTCGCTGCGGTCGAGAAAGGCCCGCTGCCGCAGGCCGCGCTTGATCGGCTGGCGGCGTTGCGACAGACGTTCGCCGGCGAGGTACGATGATCGGTGCGTAAAATGTATTATCCTGCAGTTCGTCAGGGATAACCGTCGCCGGCGACTTCGACATCGACGACCTCGATCCGTGCAGACGATTTGCGTTGCCGCAGCTCTTCATACGACGTCGCCGCGCTCAGGCAAAATAGCGTTTTCCGATCGGCGCCGCCGAGCGCACAGGCAAGGGCACGCCGGCCTGGAACCTCGATGCGTTGCAATTCACGGCCGCTGCGGTCGAGGCGAAGGAAAGCGTCTTCCTCGAAGGCTGCGACCCACACCGCGCCGTCGCGGTCCAGGCAAATACCGTCGGGCGATTTCATCTGGCCAAGCCGGCCACGAAAGCTCAGGTCGCCGTCGGCTGCAATGTCGTACTCGGCAAGGCATTCGCCATCCATCTCCGCCACGACAAGCCGGTTGTGATCAGCCGAGATCGCGATCCCGTTCGGAAAGCGCAATCCTTCCGCGACAACCCGCGTCGTGCCGCCGGGCATCACCAGGATGATGCGGCCGGGCGCGCCGCGATCGGGCGGCGGGGGCAAGTCAAAACCGAGGTCGCCGACATAGGCTCGGCCCATTCCGTCGACGATCATGTCGTCGATCGTGCCGGTCGCGACGCCCGACAGGTCCGCATAGAGCGAAAGCTTGCCGTCGCGGTAAGCCAGCAGGCGCTTGCGGAACATCGTCAGCACGATCAGCGTGCCATCCGGCAGCACGCCGAGGCCGCAGGGCGTATCGTCGTCGACCTTCGCATGCTGCTCGCAATCGCCCGACAGCGAGACGCTGAGCAGCGTCCGCGCCATGCAGTCGACGAACCAGAGCCGGCCCGCATGCCAGCGTGGCCCCTCGTAGTAGCGGCCGCCATCGAGCAGGCAACGCAACGTCATCACCTACAGCGTCACCACGATCTTGCCGAGGTGCTTGTTGGCTTCCATGTGCTCGAAGGCCTTTCCGATCTCGGCGAAGGGGAAGACCTTATCGATCGGCAATTGCAGTTTTCGCGATTCCACCGCGCCCCAGATGTCCTTGCGGACCTCGTCGAAGATCTCGCGGACTTCCTCAATGGTGCGGGTACGGAAGGTGACGCCGATATAGTTGATGCGGCGGGCGGCGTGCAGGTCGAAATTGAAGTCGCCATGGGTGCCGCCGAGCCGGCCGACATTGACGATGCGGCCCTTGACCTTGGTGGCTTTCAGATTCTGGTTCGCGACCGGGCCTGAGACCTGATCGACAATCAGATCGACGCCTTCGCCGCCGGTGGCTTTCAGCACCTGATCGACCCAGGCGGGATCGCTGGAATCGATCGCGAGGTCGGCGCCGAACTCGGTCAGGCGGCCGCGGCGCATCGCGTCCGTCGAGGAGCCGATCACGAGTTTTGCACCCTTCAGCTTGGCGATCTGCATCGCCATCAACCCGACGCCGGAGCTGGCGCCCTGGATCAGCACGGTCTGGCCGGGCTGCAGCGCACCGTTGGTCACGACCGCGTTGTGCATGGTGGCAAGCGCAACGGGGAGGGTGGCAGCCTCCTCGAAATTCATGTTCGAGGGTGCGCGGAACAGCCGGCCGTGGTCGGCCAGCGTATATTCGGCAAACGCCGCGCCGCCCGAACCCATGATCTTGTCGCCGACCTTGACGCCCTTGGCATCGGGCCCGAGCTCGGCGACTTCGCCCGCCCATTCCATGCCGAGCACGGTGCCGACGCCGCCCGCAGCGCCATGGGCATGGCCCTTGGTCATGCCGAGGTCGGCGCGGTTGAGGCCGCAGGCATGCACCTTGACCAGCACCTGCGTGCCCTTCGGGGTGGGCTTTGCGACGTCGGTGATTTCAGCGCCATTGGCGCCGTAGACATAGGCTTTCATGGGCTCTTCTCGGTCTTGGCTCGAGGCCGCCATTCGGCGGCCTCTGTCTTGCGAAAGCTGGTTACTCGGCCGCTTGGCGCTGCGCCCCCGACAGCATGCCTTCGAACCGGCCACGCATGATCGCTTCGGCATCGCGCACGATGCGCGAGATCAGCGCGGCGCAGGTCGGGATGTCATGGATCAGGCCCTGCACCTGGCCGGCCGACCAGATGCCCTCATCGGCATCGCCTGTCGCGTAGACCATCTTGCCGCGGGCGCCGGCAACCAGCTCGCGGACGTCCTCGAATTTGGCGCCTTCCTTCTCCATTTGCACCACCTTGGTCGAGATGACGTTCTTGGCGACGCGCGAGGTGTTGCGCATGGTGCGGAAGATCAGTTCGGTCTCGCGCTCGTCATTGGCGACGATGCGTTCCTTCACCAATTGATGGATCGGGCTCTCCTTGGTGCACATGAAGCGCGTGCCCATGTTGATGCCCTCGGCGCCGAGCGCGAGCGCAGCGACGAGGCCGCGGCCATCGCCGAAGCCGCCCGAGGCGATCATCGGTATCTTGACCTTGTCGGCGGCGGCCGGAATCAGGATCAGGCCGGGCGTATCGTCCTCGCCGGGATGGCCGGCGCATTCAAAACCGTCGATCGAGATTGCGTCGACGCCCATCCGCTCCGCCGACAGCGCGTGACGGACACTGGTGCATTTGTGGATGATCTTGATGCCGTGCTTCTTGAACTCGGTGACGTGTTCCTGCGGCTTGTTGCCGGCGGTCTCGACGATCTTGATGCCGGCCTCGATGATGGCCTGGCGGTATTCGGCGTAGGGCGGCGGCTTGATCGCGGGCAGGATAGTGAGGTTGACGCCGAACGGCTTGTCGGTCATGTCGCGGCAGCGCGCGATTTCCTTGGTGAGGTCTTCCGGCGTCGGCTGCGTCAACGCGGTGATCAGCCCGAGCGCGCCGGCATTGGCGACGGCAGCGACCAGCTCGGCGCGGCCGACCCATTGCATGCCGCCCTGGACGATCGGGTGCTCGACGCCGACGAGCTCGGTGAATCGCGTCTTGATCATGTCTGCCCTCTGTTTCCCCGGCACGGCCGCAACGGCCGGCACACGTCATCTTGTGAGATTTCGATGGGCAGGATGCCGCTGCCTCCGGCAAAAGTCTACCGGGAGCGGGCAGTGGTCAGGGCAACGCCATCATGCAAAAGCGCGGCCTTGTTCCGCAGTGCGAACACCAGGACGAGAACGACAGTTTTTCCCACTCCATCAAGCGAAACACGGCCTTTTGGGCTTGTGAGGCGCTGGGCCAGCCGCAGAGCGAGCCGGTGAGGACTCTCACGATCTCGCCGATGCTTGTCGTGCCGACTGACAAAAGCTGTCGAGCGAGAAGGCTCCGCTCGGCTTCGCGGTGCCGAACATCTCGCCATCATGCACGGCGATGCCGGATGGCGGAGCGCGCCGAAGCCAGATGGGCTGTTGCTTGCTTGATCCGTGCCAAAGACTTCACGCTAAACTGAGACCCAACACATGACGATCGTGCTAGTCTGGGGAGGCAAGTTCTGCGTGTGTGCGGTCCAGGCGCATGCCAAAGGATCCAAAAAAGCTAGGCACCCTTACCGAGCGTGGTCGGCTGATTGCGCTGGCCGTTGCGGTGGGGTTGGTGCTGGGCATGGCCGGGCCTACCTCTGCACAATTTTTTAATTTCGGCGGATATCAACAGCGGCCGCAACCGCAACGTGGTGGCGGCTGGTTTGGTAACGAACAACGCGGTGGCGGCTGGTTCGGTAACGATCAACGCGGTGGCGGCTGGTTTGGCAACGACCCGTATGCGCCGTACCAGCAGCAGTACCTGCCGCCTCGTTCCCATGGGCGGCAAGCGCCCCAGGCGGCGCGCGAGGATTTTTCAAGGGCGCCGCCGCCCGAGAAGCGCAACACCATACCCGAGCGCCAAATTGTTGTGCTCGGCGACTCCATGGCGGACTGGCTGGCATACGGGCTTGAGGACGTCTATGCCGATCAGCCTGAGATCGGTGTGATCCGCAAACACAAGACAGCCTCCGGCCTGATCAAGTATCAGCCGAAGGGCAATCCGGCCGATTGGGCCGCCGCCGCCAAAGGCATTCTCGCCACCGAGAAAGCGGATGCCATTGTCGTCATGCTCGGGCTCGACGACCGCATCGCAATCCGCGAGCTGGCAGCCGATAAATCCGACAATAGACCGGGCGACAAGGACGGCAAGGCCAGGCCCGACGGCAAGCCTTCCGGTGAAAAACCAGCGGCGAAGCTGGATGGCGCATCTAGGGCGGCGGATCCCGAATTGCCGCCAGAGGATTCCGCCGACAACAGCGATGCGCAGCGGATCATGGAATCGGGGAAGCGTGCGGGCTCGCCGAGCGGCCTCCATGAGTTTCGCGACAAACGCTGGGTCGAACTCTACAGAGAAAAGATCGACGAGATGATCCGCGTACTCAAGGCCAAGGGGGTGCCGGTGTTGTGGGTGGGTCTGCCGGCGGTACGTGGCGCCAAGGCGACCGCCGACACCGCGTTTCTGGATACGCTCTATCGCGATGCGGCCGGCAAGGCGAGCATCACCTATGTCGACGTCTGGGACGGATTTGTCGATGAAGCCGGGCACTTTTTGCAGCAAGGCCCCGATTTCGAAGGCCAGATCCGCCGGCTGCGCTCCTCCGATGGCGTGTACTTCACCAAGGCCGGCGCACTCAAGCTCGCGCATTATGCCGAGCGCGAACTCAACCGGCTGTTGGCTGCGCGTTCCGCGCCGATCGTGTTGCCCACCGAACCGGCAACCCCCGACGTCAGCGCGCGGCCGGATCAGCCGGTGCCGCGTCCGCTGGCCGGGCCGATCGTTCCCTTGGTGGCCTCTTCTGTGGGCACGGATCAATTGCTCGGTGCTCCGGGTTCGCGACAGGTCGCGATCGATGCGCAGGCAGCGCGGCTCTTGATCAAAGGCGAGCCCTTGCTTGCGCCCGCTGGTCGCGCCGACGATTTTACCTGGCCACGACGCGAAATAGGACGCGAAGGGACGACCAAGGATGAGAAGCCCGTGGCGGCAACATCGCTCGATGCCAACGCGCGGGCGCCGGCGGCTTCGCCAAAGCCGAAAAGAAACCGCCGCTAGAGCCCAACCCATTGGTGACCCGCCGATCTCGTCGGTGGCTAATGTCCGGCTCCTTCATGACGCCGACTCCGATTGTGAGATTTCGAGCGGCAGGATGCCGTCACCCCCTGTAAAAGTCAGCGGGGGCGGGCGGTGGCCAGGGCAACGCCATCATGCAAAAGCAGGCTTTGGGTCTGGCGCTGCCGAGATCATCCGGGAACCGGACATCCTGCCGACGCGCAAGATCGACACTTTTGAACCAAGGCAGACGTGTCCTACGGATACGCGCTTTCGGTCGAGGCCAACGCCATCTGACCGGCAATCTCGTCGGCGCGCCAGCAGCGGACCGAGTGCCCATCGGGACGCGTTTCAAGTGGCGGCACTGGCGCGCGGTGACACACGGCCTCGGCATAGCGACAGCGCGGACTGAACGCACATCCCTCCGGCGGATTGAGCGGATTGGGAAGCTCGCCCTTGGCCGTCGCCAGCGGCGCCCGGCGCAGCGGATCGGGAATGGCGGCGATCAGGGTTTGGGTATAGGGATGTGCCGGCCGTTCGAAAATCTCGCGCCAGCCGCCGGTTTCCACAATGCGGCCGAGATACATGACCGCGACCCTGTCGCTCATATGCTCGACGACACCGAGGTCATGGCTGATCATGATGTAGGAAAGGCCGAGCGTTTCCTTCAGTTCCAGCAGCAGATTGATGATCTGGGCGCGGATGGAGACATCCAGCGCCGACACCGGTTCGTCGCAGATGACAATTTTGGGATTGAGGATCAGCGCGCGTGCGATACCGATGCGCTGGCGCTGGCCGCCCGAGAATTCATGCGGGTAGCGGCCAGCCTGTTCGGGCCGCAGGCCCACATGCCTGAGCATCTCGGCCACGCGGCCGTCGATCTCGCTTCTGGCCGTCACGCCGTGCAGGCGCAGCGGATCTTCAAGCGTGCGGCGAACGGTCTGGCGTGGATTGAGCGACGCATAGGGATCCTGAAACACCATCTGTACGATGCGGGCCAATGCCTTCCGATCGCCCGACTGGCGGCCGGTCACGACATGTCCCTCCAGCACGATGCGGCCGCGCGTCGGCGCCAGCAGCCCCAGGATCGAAAGCGCGACCGTCGACTTGCCGCAACCGGATTCGCCGACGAGGCTAAGGCATTCACCGCGCTTCAGTTCAAGATCGACGCCGTCGACCGCACGGAGCAGCCGCGGGCTCCCGCTCAGCAAGCCGCCCCCGACCGGAAAATGGACGGCGAGATCCTTTACGCTGAGGATGATATCGTCGCCAAGTTTCCCGGCAGGTTCATGCATGGTGATGGCACCTGACTAACCCGCCGGCACCGAGCAGTGTCGTCTCCGGCGCGGTCGTCCGACAAATCTCGGTCGCCCGCGCGCAACGCGGATTGAACCGGCAACCGTCCGGGAAATCCGCGATCGCCGGTACAACGCCCGCGATCTCCTTGAGCCGCGTCCGGCCAAGCGCCGCGCGGCTTCCCAGCCGCGGCAGCGAGTCGACCAGGCCTTGCGTGTACGGATGCGAGCAGGCGCGGAAGATATCGGCCGAGCTGCGCTCCTCGACGATGCGGCCGGCATACATCACGGCGACGCGGCGGCAGACATTGGCGACCAGGCCGAGATCGTGGCTGATCATCAGAATAGCCGTACCTCGCTCGGCGCATAAATTCCGCATCAGCTCGATGATTTCAGCCTGCACCGTCACGTCGAGCGCGGTCGTCGGCTCATCGGCGATCAGAAGATCGGGGCCGCAGGCGAGGGCAATGGCGATCATCACGCGCTGGCGCATGCCGCCGGAAAGCTGGTGCGGGTAGTCCTTCACGCGCCGTTCGGGCGCGGGGACGCGGACGCTGGCCAGCGCCTCGACCGCCAGCCGGTTGGCTTCCCGCCAGTCCTTGCCCTTGTGCAGCACAAACATCTCGGCGATCTGCCGGCCCACAGGGGAGACCGGATTGAGCGCCGTCATCGGCTCCTGGAAGATCATGGCGATGCGTTTGCCGCGCAACACGCGTTGCTCGGCGGCCGATAGTCGCTGGATTTGCCGGCCGTCAAATCGTATCGCGCCGGCGCCGATCGAAAGCGGCGGACGCAACAGGCCGATCAAAGCGAGGGCCGTAATGCTTTTGCCGCAGCCGGATTCGCCGACAAGTCCGAATGTCTCGCCGCGATCGATCCGGAACGAAACGCCATCGACCGCCGCAACGTGGCCGGACCGGTCGCCCAGATCGATGCGCAAGTCTTCGACTTCGATCAGGGGAGGGCTCGTCATGTGCGCCGGCTCCGCGACTGTGGATCGAGAACGTCACGCAAACCATCGCCGAGCAGATTGAGACCGAGCACTGTCAGGAATATGGCGAGGCCAGGGAAAACCGAAAGCCACGGCGCCGTGGTGATCTGGTCGCGGGCCTCCGACAGCATGCTGCCCCAGCTTGGATAGGGTGGGCGGACCCCGAGACCAAGGAACGACAATGCGGCCTCGGCGAGGACTGCACTGCCCATGCCCAGCGTGCCGATGACAATGATGGGTCCGAGCATGTTCGGCAGCAGCTGGGTGAGCATGATGCGCATATCGCCGTAGCCGAGCACCCTTGCCGCCTGCACATAGCCCTGGCTCTTGAGTGACAGCGCCGATGCCCGCGCGATCCGGCACGTGAAGGACCAGTTGGTCAACCCGAGCGCGATCAGGAGGCTGGTCAGGCCAGGTCCAAGCACCGCCATGATGGCAAGGGCGAAGATCAGCGAGGGGATCGCGAGCATGAGATTGGTCAAGGCGTTGACGAAGTCGTCCCACCAGCCGCCCCAATAGCCCGCGGTCAGGCCCAGCGTCACGCCGATGACGCTGTTGACGAGCTGCGAGACGATGCCGACCGTCAGCGAGATGCGGGCGCCGTGCACCACGCGGGAGTAGATGTCACGGCCCTGTGCGTCCGTGCCGAACCACCAGATCCAGCTCGGCGGCTCTTCCGCATTCATGAGATTGGCATCCATGACAGGATCGGCATGCGCCAGCCACGGCGCGAACACGCCGACGAAGATCGCAAGCGCGAACAGCGCTCCGCCGATGATGAGACTGGCTCCGAGCTTCATCGCAGCCACCCCGTCGCGGCGGGCGGTTCAGTCGATCGCGCACAGGCGTGACAGGGCCGGCGGGCGCTCATGCGTATCTGATCCTGGGATCGATCACGCCATAGAGCACGTCAATCAGCATATTGATGGCGAGAAAGAACAGTACCACGACGAAAATGGAGCCCTGGACGGCGGGAATGTCGCGCTGCAGGACACTGTCGACAAGCAGCGAGCCGATGCCCGGCCAGGAGAACAATTTCTCGACGACGACCGCCTGTCCCATCAACGCGCCGAACTGCAGGCCGATCGTCGTCAGGATGATGACGAGTGCATTGCGCATCACATGCCACTTCACGAGCCGGGTTTCGCTCATGCCTTTCGAGCGCGCCGTCCGGACAAAATCGGCGGTCATGATCTCGAGAACCGCGGCCCGCGTCGTCCGTGCCAGCAGCGCCATCGGCGAGACACCGAGCGTCACGGCAGGCAGGATCAGATATTTGAGCCCGCCATCGCCATAGCCGAAACTCGGCAGCCAGCCGAGTTTCAGCGCAAACAGGTACATCAGCAGCAGCCCGAGCCAGAACTTGGCCATTGAAAGGCCCGACACTGCCACGACCATCGAGATCGTGTCGGCGATGCTGCCCGGCCGCAGCGCTGCGACGAAGCCGAGCGGCACGCCGATCACAATCGCAAACATCATCGACGCGAAGATCAATTGCAGCGTTGGCCACATCCGCTTGGCGAGCATGGTGGTAACCGGCTCGCGCGTCCGGAACGACGTCCCCAGATCACCCGTCGCGAGCCTGGCAATATAGGCGCCGAAGCGAATGTAGACGGGATCATCGAGGCCGAGCTGCTTTTTCATGCGCTCCACGACCTGCGGATCCGCCGCACCCCGGCCGTCATCGCTCATGCTCGATACGATGCTGCCGGGAACGACGCTGAATAGCACGAAGACCACCAGCACGACAGCCAGCACGGTCGGAACGGCTTGCAGCAGACGGCGGATCAGAAAGGCGAGCATTGCAACTGTTCCTCGCTCACTCCGTCGTTTGTGGCGATGGAGGGAGGGTGAGGGCGCGTGTCACTTGGCGGGCGAGGTCTCGTCGACCCAGAGGTCTTCGACGTTCTGATGGGTCAGTTCCGTCGCGTTCAGCTGAATGCCCTTGAGCCACGGCTGCACGGCCATGACGGCCTTGTTGTAGTTGAAGAACCAGACCGGAGCTTCGTCATAGAGCAGGGCGTTGGCCTTTCGCAGCAATTGGTCGCGCTTGGCGGCGTCGTCTGTCTGCCCGGCCTCGTCGATCATCTTGTCGAAATCCGCGTTCTTGAATGTCGTGTAGTTGCAGGCTGATTGCGGTGTCGACGAGTAGAAACATTTCAGCGCCGCCTGGGGATCCGGGCCGGTCGCCATGGAATAGACATAGGCCTGGAATTCGCCCTTCTTGATTGCCTCCGCCAGCACCGCGGTCTCGACCTGCTTGACCTTCACCTTGATTCCGACCTTATCCAGCATCGGGATAACGGCCTCCACGATCGGCAGGCCCCAGCTTTCATTCTGACTGGTCGTCCACTCGAATTCGAAGCCACTGGGATAGCCGGCGTCCGCAAGCAACTGCTTCGCCTTGGCGGGATCGAAGGCGTAGGGCTTCATCGTCTTGTCGTAGAGCGGTGAGGTCAGGGGCAGCCAGCTGGTAGCGCGATAGGCCTTGCCTTTGACCAGCTTGCTGATGATCAGGTCGGTATCGATCGCATGGTTGATCGCTTGCCGGACCCGCTTGTCGGCAAACGGCTTGAAATTGGGATTCATCCCCATGTGCCGCGTGAAGACCTCGGCGACCTCATTGATCGTGCCCTTGAGGTTGGGGTCGGCCTGATAGGCGACATATTGCGCAGGTCCCAGCACCGAGGTGTCGATTTCCTTGTTGCGGAAGGCGACATCCCGCGCCGCGGCTTCGCCCATCACCGATACGATCAGCTTGTCGGCGTACGGCTTGCCGGGCTTGTAGAACCGGTCCCACCGCTCCAGGACGACGCGCGATCCCGGCACATGCTCGACGAATTTGAATGGCCCAAGACCGATCGGCTTCTGGAGGAAGCTTTCCTTCGCACCCTCGTCGGCGGGATAGATCGAAGTTATCGCGTTGAAGAAGTAGAAGCTCGGATCGACTTTCTCGGTCAGCTTCATTTCCAGCGTGAAATCGTCGATTTTCTTCAGGCCGGAGATTTCCTTGGCCTGGCCCTTCTCGACCTCAGCCGCGCCCTCGATCACGCGGACGAAACGCGCGCCGGGATAGGCCTTGGCGCCGTCCATGATGCGATTGAAGCTCCAGATGACGTCGTCGGCCGTCATCTTGCGGCCGTGATGGAAATAGGCGTCGTCGCGCAGCTTGAAGGTGTAAACAAGACCTCCACCCGAGACGGTAACCTCCCTGGCAAGCTCCGGAACCGGCTTGCCCTCGGCGGAATCCCAGATGTAGAGCGAGCGATGCAGGCCTTTGGCGTATATCTCGTCCTGGGCGCGCTGCGTCGTGTGAATGTCCATGCTGGAGAAGCTGGAGCCATAGGGCGCCGTCATGCGAATGGTGCCACCCTTGCGCGGTGTCTGCGCCTCCGCCGCGACGGAAAGGGCCAGTCCCAGACCGGCCACGATCGCAATCTTCTTGAGCATCACCTCTTCTCCAACAGTGCAGGAGTACTCCGGTCAGCGAGTTGACCACTCGCAGCGTATCAGGCGCAAGAGGGACCCTTCCCGAATTTCGCCGGGGGGGCTCGGAGACAAATCGCCATATTGCGGCGGCGCGGGAGTTTGCTTCGGATGCTTGTCGGAAGTGAGATGCCCGGGTGGTGGACGTAATGCGCACCAAAGCGGCATCGGCTAGCATCTCATTCGCTCATTTCGCCGTGCAGCTCCGCCTTGAATCCGTCGGTATTTTCAAAGTTGACCGTCACCTTGTCGGCGTCGAAGGTCAGCGACCAGTTCTGGATTTCCCCGCGTCCCAGGATTCGCCGCTCCATCGCAAAGGTGCGTTCGTTGATCCAGCGTCCCTTGGCGGCGTTGATTCCGTAAAGCGCGGGGGGAGACTTTCGATAGCGTCCATCCAGACCGAACAGCCCGGTAAACCGTTCGGTGGGACGATCCGTCTTGTCGGTGTAGGTGGTGATCACCCAAGACGAATCCGAACCGAGGAAATTCAGCGTGAAGTTCTTCACGCGCAGAATGTTGGAAAACTGATACGTCTTTCCCGAAACCATCTTGACCAGTTCCGGCGTGCCGCCGACGGCCGACGGCTTTTCTGTTGCGGCGAGCTGTATCGCGCTGGTCAGCAACGCCGCCGCAATGGGATCGGCGGGCAGCGGCTTGTCGGATTTGACCGCTCGCGAAATATCGTCGATCAGCCCGGAGACCGAATAGAACTCGTTATCCCGCAGGACACCCGTCACGACCGCGACGATATCCAGTTTGGGAAGGATGAGGATCAGCTGCGAATGACGGCCGCGCGCCATGTAGGCGCCCTTATCGGGAAGCGACCACCACAGGTTCGCATATTGAAATCCATTGGTCGCGGCAACCTTGCCGTCTTTCGCGCGTTCGACCCACGAGGACGGAATGATCTGCTTTCCCTCCCACATTCCGTTGCGCAAATAGAGATAGCCGAATCTCGCCATGTCATGCGGTGAAAGGAAGAGTCCGGCTTCGCCGATCGTGACGCCTTGCGCATCGACGGTGCCCCATTTGGCGCTCTTGATGCCGAGCGGTTCGAACAGCTCCTTCTTTGCGAAATCGAACGCGTTCTGCCCGGACTTCCTGTTGATCAGCGCGGACAGCAAATAGGGGTTGCCGCCATTGTAGTTGAACTTGGCGCCGGGCGCACTGGCCATCGGCTGGTCGAGCACGAAGCCGGTGCGATCGGGACTCCTGTACATCCGCATCAGCGTTTCGTCGGGGGTATAGAACCTCTCCACCCACTCCATGCCCGAGGTCATGTCGAGCAGGCTCTGCACCGTCATCGCCTTTTTGCGCTCATCGACGTTCCTAATTTCCTTGTCGGAAAACAGATCAATCACGGGATGGTCGACGCTGTCGAGGTTACCATTCTGCAGCTGGATCGCGGTCAGGGTGCCGACCACGCTTTTGGTCACCGATCTCAGGTCGTGGCTGATCCCGGCGACGTAGGGCGCATAGTAGGCTTCAGCCACGATCTTGCCATGCCGGACGATCATAAGGCTGTCTTGCCTGTAGGTGCCGACAGTCTCGATCAGCCGGGCAAGGCCGGCTGAGTCCATGCCTTGCTGCTCGGGCGTCGAAACGGGCCAGGATTTCGTCGGCCACACTTCCTGTTGCTCTTGCGGCCGATCCTGGCCGTCGGCCGCGGCACTTGCCGCATTGTGTCCAGCGACGTACTGAAACCCCGCAACCAGTGCGGCAATGGCCACCACCCAGAGATGCATTGACAGCCTCCCATCGGCGCGCGCTGACATGCGCGAGCAGTCACAGAGGTAATCATAGATTGAAAACCTGACAGGAATCGAGCCCCCGCGGGACCGGACTTGCGATTCAAGGCCTATGGGAGAGGGCAGCGGCCGGGTGCCGCCGTCATGCCGACAAAGCCCCCGGGGCGATCGTTTCCGAGTCGCAATAGAACAACACAGGCCTTGCAGGGTTGCTGAATATCGAGCTTTGGTCCGGCCGACTGTGTTCTCAAAAACGGTAATGGATATTAAGTGCGAAAAGCCAAGAAGGCCGGCGGTGTCGGCGCCATGAAGAAAAGCAAGGGTTCACAGCGTTCTGCGGTCTCCTCTTCCTCGCCGCTCGGCATGTTGGCGCTCCATCTCCTCGAAGAATGGAGAAAGTCAGGCCGCGCCGGCATCGTATTCCTCGCTGAAAACGAGAATAGGGCGGAGCGACTCGGGAGCGTGCTCCATTCGCTCAATCCCTCGCTCGACGTATTGGTGTTCCCGAGATTGAACACCTTGCCATTCGATGGGCTGGAGCCGTCCCGCGAGATTGCCGGGAGACGGAGTTCGGTGTTGCGGCGGCTCGCCAAGACGAAGAAGTCCGTGTTCCTGGTGGCGACGGCAGAGGCGATCATGGAGCGGCTGCCCTTGCCCGCGAGTTGGGGGCGCCTCAGCATCAGCCTGAAGGTGGGAGCGGCCCATGCCGAACAGGATCTCAAGACCCGTCTGGAGGCGCTCGGATACGATCTCGACGAAGAGGCGGAATATCCGGGCACGGCGCTGTTTCACGGCAAGACTTTCGAGATTTTTCCGGCGGGCGCGCTCGGTCCATTCCGAATCGAGCATTCCGGAGGGACGATCCGCAAAATTCTGGCCGTCGACCCGGCAGAGCACGATGTCTTGTTCGAGGCCAGGGAACTGCTGGTCGATCCGATGTCCGAGCGGCTTGCATTGGCAGGCAGGCGGGGACAGCGCGCGATGCTGTCGGATTACTGCGGCCGGGCGCGATGGATCGCAGACGCAGGCATTCCCGTTCATGCCGATGGCTGGCTGAGCACGATCGAGGAGGCCGCCGGCCGCAAGGACGCGGAACGCGAATATCTCGGGCGAGCGGATTGGAAAAAGCTGGCGAAGCGCATGAACGTGCTGCCCCGCAAGGCAGCTTTTGCGGCGACGCCGGACTTCTCGAAGATGGCGGCGCCCAGGAAGGCGCTCCGCGCCTTTGTCGCCGAGACGCAAGCCGCGGGATCGCGGCTGCTCTTTGTCGCGGCGGTGGAGGAGGACCTGCGCGCGATGGAGCGTATGAGCGGGATCAAGGCGGAGCGTTTCGCAGGTTGGGACGAGGCGAGTTCAGGCCGAAGTCGCGAGGGCGCGCTGCTGGCCGACTTCGATGCCGGCTTCGTCGGCTCTGGCAGGAGGCCTCCTGTCGTCGTGACGGCGTCCGACGTGCTCGGCAGCAGAGCCCATCATCCGCAGCCGATGGCCCGGGCCTGGACAGCGGCTTTCGATCACCCTGATGTGCCGGAGCGAGGCTCGGTCGTCGTTCATCTCCAGCGTGGGCGGGCCTTGTTGGATGGCTTGCAGGCCCTGAACATGGGGAAAGGAGCATCGCGTGAGATGATCAGGCTCGAGTTCGCGGGGGAGGATGCCGTTCTCGTTCCGCCCGCCGATCTCGCGCTGATCTGGCCTTACGCGACCGAACTCGGCAAGCTGACGCTGGACAAGGCGGACGGAAGCACGTGGTGGCAGCGGCGCGGCGAGGCCGAGCGGGAAATCCAGATCGCGGCCAAGGACCTTGCCAAACATATCGCCCAGCGGCGCCGGCGGCGCGCGCCCAGGTTGGTCGCTCCGGGGCCGGCCTATGAGAGGTTCGTCGCGCGCTTTCCGTATTTCACGACGATCGACCAGGCGAAGGCGATTCAGGACGTCCTGGCCGACCTCGCATCCGGTCATCCGATGGATCGGGTCGTCTGTGGCGACGTCGGCTTCGGCAAGACCGAAGTCGCCTTGCGGGCGGCCGCCGCCGTGGCGCTGTCGGGGAAACAGGTCGCCATCGCGGTGCCGACCACCGTATTGGCCCGGCAGCACGTCGCGACCTTCCGCAAACGCTTCGGTCCGCTCGGCATCGAGGTGGGCAGCCTGTCGCGGGCGACGTCCGCGCCGGAAACGAGGGAGACGAAGGAAGGCCTGCGCCGCGGCAAGCTGAAGGTCGTGGTGGGCACGCAGTCGCTCGCCGCGAAGGACGTGAAGTTCGCCGACCTCGGCCTTGTCATCATAGACGAGGAGCAGCATTTTGGCGCGGCGGAGAAGGCAAAACTCTCGGGTCTGGCCAAAGGCGTGCATACGCTTTGGATGAGCGCAACGCCGATCCCGCGCACGCTTGCAGCAGGCCTCGCGGGCTTCAGGGATCTCAGCATTATCGCAACGCCGCCGGTTCACCGGCTGCCTGTTGTCACCAAGGTCGCTCCGCTGTCGGACGCGGCCATTGTCGCTGCACTGCTGCGCGAGCAGAGGCGTCACGGACAGAGTTTTCTGATTTGCCCGCGCATTCAGGATCTGGAGCCGATGTTGGCGCGCCTGCAGTCGGCAGCCCATGATCTGCGCATCGTCTGTCTTCACGGCAAGCTGCCGGCCGACGAGATCGACGACCGGATGATGAGCTTCGTGGAAGGCGAGGCGGATGTTCTCTTGGCGACCAATATCGTGGAGAGCGGCCTCGACATCCCCAGGGCGAATACCATCGTGGTCTGCTGGCCCGAAAAATTCGGTCTGGCGCAACTCCATCAGCTCAGGGGGCGGGTGGGCCGCGGCGGCACGCGGGCTTTCGCGCATCTCTTGACCGAGTCGAATTCGGAACAGTCCGAAAAGCGTCTCGCCATTCTTGAAGAATTCAGTAGGCCCGGGGCGGGTTTTGCGATTAGCGAGCGGGATCTCGACCTCAGAGGCGCGGGCGACCTGTTCTCGGAGCGGCAGTCGGGCCATGTGCAGGTTTTCGGACCCGTGCTCTACAGTCATCTCCTGAAGCGGGCCTCGGAGAAGACCGATGACCAGGCAGCCGATTTCTGGGTGCCCGATCTGAATCTGCCGGTCGCGGATATGCTGCCAGCGGGCTACGTGCAGTCGGAAACGGTTCGGCTCGAAATCTATGGACGCGTCGCCAGGTGTCGGGACGAAGAGGATCTGGAGGAGTTGGAAGAAGAGACCGCGCGCCGTTTCGGCCGGCTGCCGCAGGAGGCGCGCGATTTCTTTGCAGCGGCAAGGCTCAGGCTCGATTGCAGGCGCCGGGGCATCGTGAGGCTGGACGTCGGACCGGAAGCCGTCGCTGCGACATTCCTGCCCGGCCGCTTACGCAAATCGAGGTCGAAATCCAAATGGCTCGAGCGTGACGGCGATCGCGTGATCTATGCCGGCAACGGAAATGAGAAACCGTTCGAGCGGATCGAGGATTTTCTGGAGAGGCTGGACGAATGAGGCTCCGGGCGCCGGTTATCCTCGAACCGTGAACTTGTCGGCGGTGCTGCACAGCACGACCTCCAGATCTTTGAAACGGATTCTTGCCGATCGGAGGGCCAAAATATCATGATCGCTTGACGTCATGATCGCCTGGGTTTGGTGCTGATCGAGTTCAGCAGTGTCGCGATCGCGATCATCGCTGCGATACCGGCGAGACTCAACGCTATCTGCATCGCTAGTCCGGCTGAAATTTCGAGCAGCGCCAGATGGCTGGCAAAGGTCAAGAGAACACCGAGACAATAGATTGGCAGCGAGTGCTGGCCACAGCGGATCGCACCGCGCATTACCGGCGTTGCCAGTCCTCGCCAATTGCGGGGCACGAACCATGCCGCCACAACCGCTAGGGCCAAAAAATGCAGTAGTCGCAATGGAGGGAGATTCGATTTGTCCACTGGCTGTTGGGCCAGCGCCGGCGGAATCAATGCTTCCAACGGTCCGATGCGCCAGCTCAATGCGATGACAAGGCTGAAGAGCAGATACAGTATGGCGAGCATGAGCGTCGTGCGTGACATCACCCACGGCTGGACTCTCTTGCCCTCGATCATCCATAAAGCTCCGAGCACGACAAGCAACTGCCAAGCCAGTGGATTGAAAGCCCAGTGTCCGTCCGGCCATGCCGGGACGGCCCAGCCAAAAACATGCACCGATACATAAAGCGCCAGCGAGGCGCCAAGCGTCACGTTCGGCGCTCGCAGCAGCAGCCACAGCAGCGGCGCGAACAAGAGGTGAAGGAGCACAAAGGCCGGCAATACGTCGGTATTAACTGGACGGTATTGCAGTATCGCCGCGCGCGCGAGCGTCGTGCCGGGATGGTCCAACAGGATACGCGTGTTGCTCTCGTCAGCAAGACGACCTGTGAGATGAACCAGGATGACGCAGGCGAGGGTAACCAGCAGAAATGCGACATAGATGTCCCAGCTTCGCCGCAGTGTTCGGCTGATCACTCCGTTCCAGCCCTCGCGGCGCCACGCCGCACCGTAAGCCAGCGCGCAGGTTACGCCTGAGACGAACATGAATACTTCGGCGGCATCGCTGAAGCCATAGTTCCGCAGCGTCAGCCAACTTCCGATGTTGTTGGGGATATGGTCGAGAAAGATGAACCAGAGCGCGATGCCTCGACAGGCATCGATACGCAGGTCGCGTCCTTGGCCTTTGAGCTCCGGCAACTCGCCGACCGCTGACTGGGGGATGGTAATTCGGTCGTGCATCTGGTTCACCCCAAGCCAGCAAGATGGACCTGCCGCCCGAGCTTTTGGTGTGAGCTCGTTCACCTTTAAGTACTTATTTTTTCAGGTGAATCTGCGCGCGAACGTTGAGTGCTGATGGCCATGCACGCGATCATTTGCGACACGCGATCGGTGCGATCTCGCTGTCCTGCAATCAGACTCTATTGACGCCTTCAACCCGCGTTGTCAGGCACGAAACTCACAGCTTTCGTTGCCGCGCGTTCCTCGTGCGTTCGCGACACATCGATATGGCATGACAGCGGAAAATTGCCACGCCTCATCGATGAACGGGTATCTCGCCAGCCCTCTTGCTGCGCAAACGTCCGGTGCGAGCGCAGCGGTAACCGCGCGAGCAGCGAACGGCCACTTAATATTGCAGCACGCAGATCTGCTTCTGTGACGGTTGTTGCTGCCCGCTCACGGAGGGCCAGCAATGCGTCAGTCTCGGCAGTACGGCGGCGTTACCGGGGAATGCTGTTCACGAGTATCGAAAGCGGTGGTGGATGTCGGCGTCTTTAGCCAGCGGATAGGATGCTTCGCGGGTCTGTGTCCCGGTGCGATGCAACGTAGTCGATTTCACCGCGCGAGATACCGATGTCCGCGAGCTCGCTGTCCGTCAGATGGCATAATTCTGCACGCAGCCTATCACGCTTGCGCCACTCTAAAAATGCATACCAATATTTTTCAAAGGGACTGTAGACCTGACGATTTGCCGTTGCCGGTCGGAGCTCGGTGGTCCCGCATATCGTGCTCATGGCGGTGTCCTGTCTGAACCGTTTCACCATGCAAAGGTTGCCGCAAGATTCGTCGCCACGCTTAACTGAAGCCTTACATTTCCCTCACCGGCGGCTTATTCTTCGGCTTTCGGTTGGGTTTGAGCAGTAACCCTGAGAAGGAATGGCAACTTGCGCTATCTCTTCGAGGACTTCGCGCTTGATACCGAAAGGCGTGAACTGCATCGCGGGGCGGAGATCGTCCCCGTCGCCCCGCAGGTTTTTGACTTATTGGACTACCTGATCAGCAATCGGGAGCGTGTCGTCAGCAAAGATAATCTCATCGGCGCCATCTGGAATGGGCGTTCCGTCTCGGATGCTGCGCTGACGACCCGCCTCAACGTTGCCCGTAGCGTGCTCGGCGACTCTGGCGAGGAACAGCGCCTCATCAGGACTTTGCCACGGAAGGGTTTCCGCTTCGTGGGCGCTGTCCGGGAAGAATGGGCGTCGAAAAAGAGTGCAATGGCGGACGCTCCTAAAGGAGCGCAGAAGCCGCCCATCTCGCTACCCGATAAGCCGTCGATTGCGGTGCTACCGTTCCAGAACCTCAGTAACGATCCGGAGCAAGAGTATTTCGCCGATGGCGTCGTTGAAGATGTCACGATTGCGCTGTCTCACTTCCGCTGGCTGTTTGTGATCGCGCGCAATTCGAGTTTTGCCTACAAAGGTCGGTCCGTGGACGTCAAGCAGGTTGGCCGGGAGCTCGGGGTGCGCTACGTGCTCGAGGGTAGCGTACGCAAGGCCGGAAGGCGCCTTCGCATCGCTGGTCAGCTTATTGATGCTGAAACGGGAGCACATCTCTGGGCGGACCGTTTTGACGGTGCGCTTGAAGATATCTTCGAACTACAGGATCAAATGACGTCCAGCGTCGTGGGCGCGATCGCGCCCATGCTGCTGCGTGAGGAAGTCAGGCGGGCTAGGCGCAAGCCGACCGAGAATCTGGATGCATACGACTATTACCTGCGTGGCCTGGCGAGCATCCGCCGCTGGACGCAGGATGCGAACAGCCAGGCACTCCAGCTCTTCAGCAAGGCGATTGAGCTCGATCCCGGCCTGGCGTGCGCCTATGGCATGGCCGGATGGTGCTACATCCAGCGCAAGGCGCGCCGCTGGATGATCGATAGTGAGAAAGAGAGCTCCGAAGCGACGCGGCTTGCCCGGAGGGCAGTGCATCTGGGTGCCGATGACGAGGCCGCGCTATCCTTGGGGGCATATGTACTCACCTTCATTGCCCATGAATTCGACGACGCCATTGCATTCGTGGATCGTGGACTGGCAATCAATCCAAACTCGACGCTGGCCTGGAATCTTGCTGCCTGGGTGAGAGTTTTCCGAGGTGAGCCCGACCTTGTAGTTGATTACGCTGCGCGTGCCATGCGTCTGAGCCCGCTTGACCCATCCATGTACGCCATGAATGGAGCCGTGGCGTATGCTCATTTTCTTATGGGCCACTATGACTCGGCGTCGTCGTCCGCCGAAAAATCACTGCGCGACAATTCCGAGTTCCTGCTGGCGATCGTCATGTTCGCAGCCAGCAACGCGCTCGCCGGACGACTTGCGGTAGCTCGGAAAGGGATCGCACGTGCACGCGAATGCAATCCGGATCTACGCCTCTCCAACCTGGGAGATCTTGCGCCATTTCGTCGACCGGAGGACGCAGCCCATTTTGCCAACGGGCTTCGCGAAGCAGGCCTCCCGGAATGATTGCAAGCCCCATCTCGGACGTGGCGACGCCGGTGGCCATTAAGCTGATATGGCCTCGGCGCTCTCGCCCAGTTTCTGATTGACGATCCGGACCGTGCGGTCGATTTCGGCATTGGGCATGCCAAGCTGGTGCGAGATCAGCTTCACGAGGAGGTCTACGCGCTCGATGAACGGCGCGCCGCCAGCGACTGCGCGCGCCGCCGAGGAGGGTCTTAGAAGACTTTCCGCCGCCTTGGCATATTTCTGGAAAGGTACCTGATCGCTGGGATCGGCGCCGAGTCGCTGGGCGACAGCATCGACATGCTCATAGATCGACTGCGAGAGGTTGATGTCGCCAAGCACCGCGTCGCGGATCGATCGCGGCTCGTGGGGCGTGATGCAGCGGTAGTTGCCCGTGAGCAGCATCGACCATTTGGCCAGAGGGACGAACATCGAATCGAACACCTTGAGCTTCACCGGAACGTCCTGTCCGTCGAGCCTCACGGCGTCGATGTCGGCTTCCAGCTCCCGAAGCAGCAAATTGTGCTTCTCATCGGCAAATGACGCGGCCTTGAAATTTGTCGGCAGGCCGACGTGAAGAACATTCGCCGCTTCCTCCGGCGGACGGAAGGCCTGCGGATCCGGAGAGCAGAGCGAGACCAGGCCCGGCTCGAACCGATCCCACACCGCGGCATTGGTATAGGCTTTCTCAAGGTCCATTTCCGCCAGCGCCGGGATGCGCTTGAGGTAAGGCAGGGGCGGCATGTTCATGATCGAAAGGCAGGGCAGCTTCGCCTCGGCGATCTTGATCAGCATCAGCCGCATCGTAGGAGCTGCGTATTGCGGCTCTTGCATCGCAAGACCGACCAGATCGTAGCGGCGAGGATCGACGTTGGCGGGCTCGACCGCGTCCAGGATCCCGGGCAGATTGCGCGAGAAGATCGGCCGATGGGTCGCCTCGTCGCGCAGTTTGATGCGAACTTCGGTGCCGTCGCGATTGATGAGCTCTGCGGTCTGCCTGCGGCAAACCAGGGTCACGTTGTGACCCGCCATCAAGAGCTTCGTCGCTAACAATGAGCCATACGAGGCTCCGAGGATCAGAACGTTGCGCGCCATGCGCCCTCCATCGATGATGTTTTCTGGCGCACCACGAATCCGGCGCTTTGCCAGCGCCCGGTTTGCGACAGGAGTTAAGCGGAAGCTTGCGGTGCGATGCCGGTTCTCCCTGTGCCGTGTGGCCACAAGAATACCGGCATGCGGAGCGCGAGGTCAGGCGGCGTAGACCGTCTCTTTCGCGGTGGCCTCTTCATCGAATGCGGCCAGGATGTCGCGCATGCTGATGACGCCGATCAGGCTGTAATTGTCGATGACGGGGAGGTGGCGGATATGCTCGCAGTTCATCACGCGACGAACGTGCTCGAGCGTATCTGACGGCGTGCAGGAGATCAGCTGCTGCACGGAGACGAATTGCGAGACCTTCATGTTGGCGCCGGCCGCGCCATACTGGGCGATTGCGCGCACCACGTCGCGCTCGGTGAACATGCCGACTGGAGTGTTGCCTTCGGTGCGGACGACGTCCTTGACGACCAGCGCGCTGATATTGCCGGAGCGCATCAGTTGCGCGGCAATGGCGACGGTCTCGTTCATGCGGACCGTTGCGACACGGGCGGCTTTCTTGCGCAGGATATCTCCGACTTGCATGGCAACCTCCTTGGGGTGGATTATACTGAAAGTCTGGTATACATAATGCCAATTGTCAACACGCTTCGTGGTAGAAATCATGCGCGGGATACAAGATAAATAGGCAGTATTGCTGACGTTTTTTGAAAGGGATGCGGGTAGGGCCGGCGATGCCGGATGGCAGGCGAGTTCATAAATCCATTCAGGTATGCCAGATTTGGCAGGCCAAAAGAAAACGCGCCCACCCCGAAGGATGAGCGCGTCTTGCTGATTAGCGGGTGGCGAGATCAGGCCGGCAATTGCGACTTCTCGACCACGACCTTGCGCCAGGGCTTGAGCACCGCGATCGCCAGCAGCGAGGCCAGGATATTCGCGCCGGCTGCGACGATGAACACGCTGTCCCAGGTGCCCGACGACTGCTGCATGTAGTTCGCAACCGGCACAAGCAGCGCCGCGGTGCCCTTTGCCGTATAGAGCAGGCCGGCATTGGTGGTCGCGAACTTGGCGCCGAACGTGTCGGTGCAGGTCGAGGGAAATAGGGAGTAGATCTCACCCCAGGCGAAGAACACGAAGCCGGACAAGAGAACGAACCACACGGGATCGTGACCGAGCATATAGAGGCCCCAGATGCCGATGCCTTCCATGCCGAACGCGATGAACATGGTGTTCTCGCGGCCGATCATGTCGGAGATCCAACCGAAGAAGGGACGGGTGAGGCCGTTGAGCACGCGATCGATGGTGGCAGCGAATGTCACCGCCGTCATCGTCACCGCCATCAGCGTCACCGGCACGCTGTCGACCTTCCAGTCGACGGCGATCGGCTTGAGGTTGGCGGTGACCATCAATCCGCCGGCGCCGACGATCACGAACATGAAATACATCAGCCAGAAGATCGGCTGACGGATCACTTCGGTCGGCTGATAGTTGCGCCGGCTCTGGATGATGTTGGCGTTCTGGACGACCGCGGGGACTTGTCCCGACTTCGGCGCGAACAGGAAGAAGGCGAGCAGCACGATGATGATGCCCTGTCCGAGACCGAAATAGAGGAAGGTGGTCTGGAAGCCGGAATCCTTGATCATCGCCTGGATCGGCGCGACCGTGAGCGCCGAGCCGGCGCCGAAGCCGGCGGCAGTGATGCCGGCGGCGAGGCCACGCTTATCAGGGAACCATTTCAGCGCATTGCCGACGCAGGTGCCGTAGACGCCACCGGCGCCGATGCCTGCGATGATCATGCCGAGATAGTAGCCGTTGAGCGAGGTCGCCTGGGCATTGATGGCCCATCCGAGGGCGCAAAGCACGCCGCCGACGAGGACAACGATGCGCGGGCCGTATTTATCGACGAACCATCCTTCGACCGGCACCAGCCAAGTCTCGAACAGAACGAACAGCGTGAATGCCCACTGGATCGAGGCGCGATCCCATCCGAACTTCTTCTGGATGTCGGGGACGAAGAAAGTCCAACCATATTGGTAGTTGGCGATCATCACCATCGCGAGGACGCCGATGGCTAGTTGCGTCCAGCGGTAGGCGTCGCTGACGCGGGCTGCCACTGGGGCTGCCGCTCCGTGCACTGTGTCCGTCATCTTCCCTCCAAAGGCTGTTCTATCTGTTAGCCGACAGCTCAAGGGCGAAGTTTGGTATATGTTATGCCAGTATACAAGCAGAATCTTATCGAGTTATCACAATTCGTTTGCGTGCGAGCCATGCTGCAGGCGCGAAAGAAAATGGGCCGCGCACCCTGCAGCCCATCGTCAAAACAAGAATGTCGCTGATTTTACAGTCGATTATTGCTGACGTCTCAGGCCGCCATCCCGCGCAGGCGGGTGTAGCCCTGCTGGATCACCGACCAGAACAGCGCGATCAATCCCAACACCATGATCGAACTAACCAAGACGTTGGAGAAGAAGATGCCGAGCGATCCCTGGGATCCCAGCAATGATTGTCGGAAGGCCTCTTCCGCCTTGTCGCCGAGCACGATCGCCAGCACCAGCGGCGCGAGCGGATAATTGCACTTTTTGAGCAGATACCCGATCACGCCGAACACCAGCATCAGCATCACGTCGAACGTGGAGCTGTGAACCGAATAGGCGCCGATCGCGCACAGCACGAGAATCAGCGGCGCAATGATCGAGAACGGCACGCGCAGGATCGCGGCGAAGATCGGCACGCAGGTCAACACGACCAGCAGGCCGACGATATTGCCGAGATACATCGAGGCGATCAGGCCCCAGACGAACTCTTTCTGCTCGACGAACAGCATCGGTCCCGGCTGCAGGCCCCAGATCAGAAGGCCGCCGAGCAACACGGCTGCGGTCGGCGAGCCCGGCACGCCGAGCGAAAGCATCGGCAGCAGCGCCGCGGTGCCGGCGGCGTGCGCCGCGGTCTCCGGCGCGACCACGCCTTCGATCTCTCCCTTGCCGAAATTGCCGCCGTTCTTGGCGACGCGCTTGGCAATGCCGTAGCTCATGAAGGACGCCGGCGTAGCGCCGGCCGGCGTGATGCCCATCCAGCAGCCGATTACGCAGGAGCGCAGCGAGGTGATCCAGTAGGCCGGCAATTCCTTCCAGGTCTGCAGCACCACGCGCAGGTTGATTTTGGCGCTGCCGCCGCGGAAGGCGAGCCCTTCCTCCATCGTCAACAGAATCTCGCCGATGCCGAACAGGCCGATCACGGCGATCAGGAAGTCGAAGCCGTTGAGCAATTCAGTAAAGCCGAATGTCAGCCGCAACTGTCCGGTGATGGAATCGAGGCCGACGGCGGCGAGCGCAAAGCCGATCATCATTGCCGCAATGGTCTTGAACGGCGGCTCCTTGCTCAATCCGACGAAACTGCAGAACGCCAGGAAATAGACCGCGAACTTTTCCGCCGGTCCGAATTGCAGCGCGAAGCTTGCGACCAGCGGTGCCACCAGCGTGATCATGGCCACTGCAAACAGTGCGCCGACGAACGACGAGGTGAATGCCGCGGTCAATGCTTCGCCGGCCTTGCCCTTCTGCGCCATCGGGTAGCCGTCGAACGTCGTCGCGACCGACCATGGCTCGCCGGGTATGTTGAACAGGATCGAGGTGATGGCGCCGCCGAACAGCGCGCCCCAGTAGATGCAGGACAGCATGATGATGGCCGATGTAGGCGGCATGCTGAAGGTCAGTGGCAACAGGATCGCCACGCCGTTGGCGCCGCCCAGTCCCGGCAGCACACCAATGATGACGCCGAGCACGATGCCGACGAGCATCACCATGATGTTGAAGGGCTGCAGCGCGACCGCAAAGCCGTGAAACAGATTGACGAGTTCTTCCATCCCTGGGTCCCAACCTTGCGATTAAATCAAAGACCGAGCCACTCTTCGACCGGCCCCTTCGGAAGCGGGACCAGGAACCAGCGCTCGAAAATCAGATAGGTGACAACAGGCATGCCAATCGCAACCGCCACGACGGTCAGCCACGGGTACTTGCCGAGCCAGCGCATGAACCATCCGATGAAGATGATCGAGGCGAGGTACAGTCCCGTGAACGGCATGGCGCCGACGTAGATGGCGGTCGGAATGACGACGCTCATGACCTGGCGAAGCTGTCCCCATTCGGCGAATACCTCGTCATTGTCCTCGCGCAGCCCGTTCCATAAGTTGATCGCACTCGAGGCGACGATGAAGATGCCGATGTAGAATGGAAAGAAGCCGGCGCGCGGGCCTTCCGCGCCCCAATTGATCCCGGCCTTCACGCTACCGATGATCACGATCACGCCGAAAAGGGTGATCAGCAACGTGACGCCTGCCTCCACCAGCCTGTGGGCAGGGCCGGGCTTGCTCGAGCTACCTGTCGTCATCAAAACTCCATCCGCTGCCGGGCCTGAGGTCGCTCAAGGTCCGGCGTCTGCGTTGCGATGGCCGGCTACGGCCGGCATTTCGATCAGTTGCCGGCGGAGGCGAGGAAGCCCGCGTCCTTCATCAGCGTCTCGTGGCGCTTTTCCTCCGTCTCGACCCATTTGGCGTAGTCGGCCCCGGTGAGGAAGGTCGTGTTGAAGGCGCCAGTCTTCATGAAATCTTGCCATTCCGGCGTCGCGCGAACCTTCTTGAACAGCTCGACGTAATATTCGACCTGATCCTTGGTCGCCCGCGGCGACATGAAGATGCCGCGCAGCATCAGATATTCCATGTCGAGTCCCTGAGACTTGCAGGTCGGAATGTCCTTCCAGCTCTTGCCATCCGAGATCTGCTCGTCATAGGCCATCGGATGGTTGTCGAACACGCAGAGCGGACGCAGCTTGCCGCCGCGCCATTGCGCTACGGCCTCGATCGGGTTGTTGACGGTGGAATCGAGATGATTGCCGACCAACTGAACGGCAACCTCGCCGCCGCCCTTGTAGGGGATGTAGGTGAACTTGCTGCCGGTGGCCTTTTCGACCCCAACGGTGATGATCTGGTCTTCCTGCTTGGAGCCGGTGCCGCCCATCTTCATCGAGCCCGGGGGCGCGGCCTTCACGGCGTCGACATACTCTTTCGCCGTCTTGTACGGCTTCTCCGCGTTCACCCAGAGGACGAACTCGTCGAGCGCCAGCATGGCGACCGGCGTGAGATCCTTCCAGTTGAACGGGATGCCGGTGGCAAGCGGGGTGGTGAAGAGGTTGGAGAGGGTAATGATGATCTTGTGCGGATTGCCGGCCGAGGCTTTGACGTCAAGGAAGCCTTCGCCGCCGGCACCGCCTGACTTGTTGATGACAACCAGAGGCTGTTTCATCAGATTGTGCTTGGTGACGATGCCCTGGATCGTCCGCGCCATCTGGTCGGCGCCGCCGCCGGTCCCGGCAGGCACGATGAACTCGACGGGTCGCACCGGCTCCCATGCTGCGCTGGCGGGAATGCTGATCCCGGCCGCGCACAAGGCAGCAATTGCGCCCAATGCCGTTTGTGCAGTGTGCTTCATGTGTTTCACTCCCATCGATTTATGGTTGCGCCAGTCTTCGCCGGCTTCCCTTTGTTGTATATTTAATGCCGCAGCGGCGTCTTCTTCTCCGAACGCTCATCCGATTGAATTGTAAGGGGGCTCCGCCGATGCGGCACCCGCTTCTTTCGGCCAATTGTGAATTTGCGATATGCAGCAAAGGGAAGTCACGGGACGCGCCCATGTTCCCAAATCGATCGGGCTGCCTGTCCCCGTGTCGCAAGGCCGTCCCCCAAATGCGCCCTTAGTTCTTTGGTTTGGCGCCGGGGACATTTTTGTATGCGATATGCCAGGAGGCAAACCCAATATTACTCCAGATTGCCGTTCGGGCTGATTTGTCGCAGATATTGGCGAAGACGGCTTGCCTCGTACAAACGAAAAATGGCCCCGGAAACCGGGGCCATTTGTTCGAGCGTCGAGGGCGGCGCTCGCTGGAAGCGCGCTTATGCGCGCAAACGCTATGTTTTAAGGCTCAGAGACCGAAATAGGGCAGGTCGCCGTTGCGGACGGCAATGCGGCTGCTCTGGGTCAGCAGGCGGTCGATGGAAGCCATCAGGCGGCCGAACAGGGTGCTCGAGGGCAGGAGGCCGATGGAAGCAGTCTTGGACATGTATGTCCCCTTTCTAAAGCAGCGGAGCAGCTCCGCGTCGTGTCAGGGAACAGAGTATGTATACCAGATGCCACCTACAACAGGCTTGTTTGCATAGCAGCAATTGGCCCGCTGCATTGCAGCAAAATTAACCGATTTGGCATTCCAAGACGAAAAAGGCCGCCGAAAACCGGCGGCCCTGGCATTTTTGAGGACAAGGTGGGCCTACTCGGCCGCCTGCTTGCGCGGCGGGTCGAGGGCGCCGGAATCGTGGATTTCGGCGACCTGGTGATCGGAGAAGCCGAGGACCTGGCGCAGGATCTCGTCGGTATGCTCGCCGAGCAGGGGCGAGCGGGTCACCTCGCTCGGGGAGTCCGACAGCTTGATCGGGTTGCCGACCGAGATGTATTTGCCGCGGGTCGGGTGATCGACTTCAACCACAGTGCCGGTGGCGCGCAGCGACTGGTCTTCGGCGATCTCCTTCATCGACAGAATCGGGCCGCAGGGAATGTCGTCCTTGTTGAGGATTTCCATCGCCTCGAACTTGGTCTTGGTCATTGTCCACTGCTCGATGCGGGCGAAGATCTCGTTCAGCCGCGGCAGGCGGGCCGGCGGCTTGGCGTAGTTCGGATCGGTCTTCCACGAGGGCTCGCCGATGACGTCGCAGATCTTCTCCCAGACCGGGGCCTGGGTGATGAAATAGATATAGGCGTTCGGGTCGGTCTCCCAGCCCTTGCACTTGAGGATGCGGCCGGGCTGACCGCCGCCGGAATCGTTGCCGGCGCGCGGCACGGCATCGCCGAACGGAATGCCTTCGCCGAACTGGCTGTATTCCTTCAGCGGACCGTGGGCGAGGCGCTGCTGGTCGCGCAGCTTGACGCGCGCGAGGTTGAGCACGCCGTCCTGCATCGCCGCGGTGACGCGCTGGCCCTTGCCCGAGTGGGTGCGCTGATAGAGCGCGGTGACGATGCCGAGCGCGAGATGCAACCCAGTGCCGCTGTCGCCGATCTGCGCGCCGGTAACGAGCGGCAGGCCGTCACGGAAGCCGGTGGTCGAGGCCGCGCCGCCGGTGCACTGCGCGACGTTCTCATAGACCTTGCAGTCTTCATACGGTCCGGGGCCAAAGCCCTTGATCGAGGCGACGATCATCTTCGGGTTGATGGCGTGGATCTTCTCCCAGGGGAAGCCCATGCGGTCGAGCACGCCGGGACCGAAATTTTCCACCAGCACGTCGCACTGTTTGATCAGCGCCGTCAGGACTTCCTTGCCCTTCGGGTTCTTGGTGTCGAGCGTGATCGAGCGCTTGTTGTGGTTCAGCATGGTGAAATACAGGCTGTCCACATTGGGGATGTCCTGCAACTGGCCGCGGGTGATGTCGCCGACGCCGGGGCGCTCGACCTTGATCACGTCGGCGCCGAACCACGCCAGCAATTGCGTGCAGGTCGGGCCCGACTGGACGTGGGTGAAATCGAGAATACGAACGCCCGTAAGCGCCTTAGACATTTGTTCTCTCCTGTTACTATCTGTTGCCGTCATGCCCGCGAAGGCGGGCATCCACTAATCACCGTCGGTTCAGTCGGGCACAGCCTTCGTCACACGATAGTTCGGCGGTTACTGGATTCCCCGCCTGCGCGGGGAATGACGCCGATGGGTTGCTCAATTCACTTCTTTTTCAGAACGCTTTGCGGGTTGAGGTTGCCGATACGGCCGCTCTCCGAGCCGGCGGCCGGGTCGATCACGGCATTGATCAGCGTCGGCTTGCCGGAATCCATCGCCTCGTTCACGGCGCGCTTTAGTTCGTCCGGCGAGGTGGCGTTGACGCCGACGCCACCGAAGGCTTCCATCATCTTGTCGTAGCGCGCGCCCTTGACGAACACCGTCGTCGCGGGATCGGCGTTGGCGTTGTTGACGTCTGTGCCGCGATAGATGCCGTCATTGTTGAAGATGACGACGCAAATCGGCAGGTTGTAGCGGCAGATGGTCTCGACCTCCATGCCGGAGAAGCCGAACGCTGAGTCGCCTTCCACCGCGAGCACGGGATTGCCGGTCTCGAGCGCAGCGGCGATCGCCTGGCCCATGCCGATGCCCATCACGCCCCAGGTGCCGACGTCGAGGCGCTTGCGCGGCTTGTACATGTCGATCACGCCGCGGGCGAGGTCGAGCGTGTTGGCGCCTTCGTTGACCAGGATGGCGTCGGGACGCTCCTTGATGACATTCTTCAACACGCCGAGCGCGCCGTGATAGTCCATCGGCGATTTGTTGTTCATCAGCTTCGGCGCCATCTTGGCGACGTTCTCTTCGCGCTTGGTCTGCACTGCCTTGGTCCAGTCGGCAGATGGCGCGCTCCAGCCCGAACCCATCGCCTGAGTGAAAGCGGAGACGCAGGAGCCGATATCGCCGACCACGGGCGCGACGATCTCCACGTTGGAATCCATTTCCTTCGGCTCGATGTCGACCTGGATGAACTTCTTCGGCGCTTCGCCCCAGGTCTTGCCCTTGCCATGCGACAGCAGCCAGTTGAGCCGCGCGCCGATCAGCATCACGACATCGGATTCCTTCAGCACCGTGGAGCGGGCCGCGCCGGCGCATTGCGGATGGGTGTCGGGCAACAGGCCCTTGGCCATACTCATCGGCAGGAAGGGCACGCCGCTCTTCTCGACGAAGTTCTTGATCTCCTCGTCGGCCTGCGCGTAGGCCGCGCCCTTGCCGAGAATGATCAGCGGCTTCTTCGCGCTCTTGAGCACATCGAGCGCGCGCTTGACGGCGGCCGGGGCCGGGATCTGCGCGGGCGCCGCATCGATCACTTTCACGAGCGACTTCTGGCCGGCATCGGCATTCATCACCTGGCCGAACAGTTTGGCGGGCAGGTCTAGATAGACGCCGCCGGGACGTCCCGAGACGGCGGCGCGGATCGCACGCGCAAGGCCGATGCCGATGTCCTGGGCGTGCAGCACGCGATAGGCCGCCTTGCACAGCGGCTTGGCGATCGCGAGCTGGTCCATCTCTTCATAGTCGCCCTGCTGCAGGTCGACGATCTCGCGCTCGGAGGAACCCGAGATCAGGATCATCGGGTAGCAGTTGGTCGTGGCATGAGCGAGGGCGGTGAGGCCGTTGAGAAAACCGGGCGCCGAGACGGTGAGACAGACGCCCGGCTTCTTGGTCAGAAAGCCCGCGATGCCCGCGGCATAGCCGGCATTCTGCTCGTGACGGAAGGAGATGACGCGAATACCCGCCGCCTGGGCCATGCGGCCCAGATCCGTGATCGGGATGCCCGGCACGTTATAGATGGTGTTGATGCCGTTGAGCTTGAGCGCATCGATGACAAGATGAAAGCCATCGGTCAGCTCTTGCTCGGAGCCCGGTGCTTCGGACTTAATCGCGGTATTCAGCATGGGCTTCATCTCCCTGATCGTGCGGTGTTGGACGATTTTTGGTCGTCTTCTGGTGCGAAGTTGCGTCTAGTTAAAAAGTTCCTGCCCGTGGGTCTCGACATAGGTGGCAAGACCGAGCGTGTGATCGCGCGCGAGCTTTTCGGCGAGTTCCGTGTCGCGCGCTTCAAGCGCTTCAATGATGCCGAGATGCTCGGGCAGTGAGGTCGCGGTGCGATCCTTTCGCCCGATGGTCAATTGGCGGTAGCCTCGCACGTGCAGAAGGATATCGTTGGTCATATCGACCAGCACCTGCGACTCCGACAGCGAAATCAGCGCCTGATGGAAGGCGATATTGGCCTTGGAGTATTCCTCGATATGATCCTGCGGCAGGCGATCCTTGCCAAAGTCCTTGAAGAAATCGCGCAGCGCCGTGATGTCTTTCTTGCGCGCGGTGGTCGTGATCAGGCGCGCGGCCATGCTCTCGAGCGCGGCCCAGGCACGGATCATGTCGACGATCTCAGTCTTGGTGCGGCGGACTACGACGATGCCGCGGCGCGGCACGGTCTTGACGAAGCCATCCTGTTCCAGCATCGCGATGGCTTCGCGAATAGGGGTGCGGCTGACGCCGAGCCGTTCGGACAGCGCGCGCTCGTCGAGCATGACTGGCTCGGGCGTCGCATAGATGTCCATCTTGAGGATGGCTTCCTTCAAGGCCTCATAGGCCTTGTTCTTGAAGCTCGTCTCAGGCGCAATCCGGACGATTGCGATATCTGCATCAGCCATGACAGGCGGCGCCTTGGTTTGTTTACGTGCGGGCACGACTCGTCTCCTCCCTGTTTTGGAGACGTCTTCTTAGCAGAAGAAACAGTCCAATATTTTTGGCATACCAAATACCAGGATGTCAAGATGCCCGATTTTTCGCGATTTCTGCGCGATAGTTTGTCTTGACAATCCAATCTCTGGCATACCAAATGCCATAAAATTAGCCCCAGGAGGAAGCCAATGTCAAATTCTGCAGATGCGGCCCGCAAGATCGCCGAGCCCAGCGCCCACGAGGCTGTCCGCCGGGTGCTCGATACGGTGAAGGCCGAGAAGCGCACCAGCCTGACCGCGCCGGAAGGCAAGCTCGTTTGCGATGCCTATGGCATCCCGGTTCCGAAGGAAGGCGTGGCCAAGTCCGCCGCCGATGCAGCCAAGCTCGCCACGGGCATGGGCTTCCCGGTCGTGATGAAGATCGTCTCGCCGGACATCCTCCACAAGACCGAGGCGGGCGGCGTCGTGGTCGGCCTCAAGACCGCGGCTGATGCCGAAAAGGCTTACGAGACCATTCTCGCCAATGCCAAGAAATACAAGGCCGACGCCAAGATCGAAGGCGTCCAGGTGCAGCAGATGCTGGCCGGCGGCACCGAAGTCATCGTCGGCTCGATCACCGACGGCTCGTTCGGCAAGCTGGTGGCGTTCGGCCTCGGCGGCGTGCTGGTCGAGGTGCTCAAGGACATCACCTTCCGTCTCGCGCCCGCCACCAAGGAAGATGCGCTGTCAATGCTCGACGGCATCCAGGCCCACGACATGCTGAAGGGCGTGCGCGGCGGTGACCCGGTCAATCGCGACGCGTTGGCGGATGTCATCGTCAAGGTCTCGCGGCTCGTCAGCGATTTCCCCGAGATCGTCGAGCTCGACCTCAACCCCGTGTTCGCTACCAAGAAGGACGCGATTGCCGCCGACGTGCGCATCGTCGTCGATTTCGACTACAAGCCGCGGCCGGCGCCGCGCCCGACCGAAGAAATCGTGTCGGCCATGAACCGCATCATGCAGCCCAAGGCCGTCGCCGTGATCGGCGCCTCTGCCGAGGACGGCAAGATCGGCAACTCCGTGATGAAGAACCTGATCAACGGCGGCTACAAGGGCGAGATCTATCCGATCCATCCGAAGGCCGCCGATATCCTGGGCTACAAGGCCTACAAGAGCGTCAAGGACGTGCCCGGTGTGATCGACACCGCGGTGTTTGCGATCCCTGCCAAGTTCGTCGCGGGCGCACTCGCCGAATGCGGCGAGAAGAAGATTCCCGGTGCCGTGCTGATTCCGTCGGGCTTTGCCGAAGCGGGCGCGCCTGAGCTGCAGGCCGAGATCGTCGAGGTCGGCAAGAAGTACAACGTGCGCCTGATGGGGCCGAACATCTACGGCTTTTATTATACGTGGTCGAACCTCTGCGCCACGTTCTGCACCGCCTACGACGTCAAGGGCCATGCGGCGCTGTCGTCGCAGTCCGGCGGCATCGGCATGGCGATCATCGGCTTCTCGCGCTCGGCGAAAATGGGTGTTTCGGCGATCGTCGGCCTCGGCAACAAGTCCGATATCGACGAGGACGATCTGCTCGCCTTCTTCGAGCAGGATCCCAACACCAACCTGATCGCGCAGCACTGCGAGGACCTCAAGGACGGCCGTGCCTTCGCGGAAGCCGCCAAGCGCGTCGCCAAGAAGAAGCCGGTGATCGTGCTGAAGGCGGGCCGTACCTCGGCCGGCGCGAAGGCGGCCTCGTCGCACACCGGCGCGCTCGCCGGCAATGACAAGATATATGAGGACGTGTTCAAGCAGTCGGGCGTGATTCGTGCCCGGTCCTTGCGGCAATTGCTCGAATTCGCGCGCGGCGTGCCGGTGCTGCCGACGCCGAAGGGCGAGAACGTGCTGATCATCACCGGCGCCGGCGGTTCGGGCGTGCTGCTGTCGGACTCCTGCGTCGACAACGGCCTGTCGCTGATGTCGATGCCGCCGGATCTCGATGCCGCGTTCAGAAAATTCATCCCGCCGTTCGGCGCGGCCGGAAATCCTGTGGATATCACCGGTGGCGAGCCGCCGATCACCTACATCAACACGGTGAAGCTCGGCCTGTCGGATGAGCGCATCCACTCGCTGATCCTCGGCTACTGGCACACGATCGTCACCCCGCCGATGGTGTTCGCCCGCAACATGGTCGAGGTGAAGAAGGAGATGGAGGCGAAAGGCTTCGTGAAGCCGATCGTCGCCTCGCTCGCCGGCGACGTCGAGGTCGAGGAAGCCGCCGAATATCTCTACCAGAACGGCATCCCGGCCTATGCCTATTCGACCGAACTGCCGGTCGAGGTGCTCGGCGCCAAGTACAAGTGGGCGCGTGGCGCGGGCCTGCTCTGAAAACCTGAGCCGACCTCTCCCCGCGTGCGGAGAGAGGTCGGAATTCAAGCGCAGCTTGAATTCCGGGTGAGGGGGAGTCTCCGCGTACTCACGTCTTTCCAATTTGCCGAGGCAGCCCCTCACCCCAACCCTCTCCCCGTGAAGGACGGGGAGAGGGAGTCGACTAGCGCTTTTGCTTGACTGACGCATGCAGGTCGCGATGAGAAAAGACGTGATCCGGCGCAAGGCCATCGAGCCAAGATCCAATGCGGAGGAGGCCGACGTTCGCGACAGCGGCGTCCAGTCGGTCGACCGCGCGCTGTCGATTATCGAAACGCTGGCCGAAGACGATGAGGGCTATCGCCTCAGCGACCTCGCGATCCGCACCGGGCTATCGACCTCCACCGTCCACCGCCTGCTGGCGACCCTGGAAAACCGCCGCTTCGTGCAATTCGACCGCAGCCAATCGAAATGGCATGTCGGCGCGCGCTGCTTCACGGTGGGAGCGACCTTTGCCCGCCGCCGCAATTTCGCAGCGCAGGCGATCCCTTATCTGCGCAAGCTGCGCGACCTGACGCGGGAGACGGCCAATCTCGCCGTGGTCGACGACGAATTCATCGTCGTGCTGACGCGGATGGAAAGCCGCGAGATCATGCGCTCGCTGACCAAGCTCGGCGGCCGCGTCGCCATGGTCGCCTCCGGCGTCGGCAAGGCGGTGCTGGCGACCTATTCCAATGAGGATGTCAGGGCCATCATCCATCACCACGGTATGCCGCGGCTGACGGAGAAGTCGATCGTACGACCCGGTGAGTTGTTCAAGGAGCTCGAGAAAATCCGCCGCCAGGGCTATGCGGTCGACGACGAGGAGGCCTGCATGGGCCTGCGCTGCGTCGCCGCCGTCGTCTACAACGACTGCGCCGAGCCGCTCGCGGCGATCTCCGTCTCCGGCATGACAGGCCGCCTGACGGACGAGCGGCTGCCGCAGCTCGGCCAGACCGTGCGAGAAGTGGCGGCCGAGCTGACGGCGGCGCTCGGCGGCGTGATGCCGGCCGTCAAGGCTGGCTGACCCTCTTCACCGACAAGAATCCCACAAGCAATCCATGACGGCTGCAGAACGCACTCAGATTTGAATCGTCTTCCGACGGCGGGCCGTCTACGGTGCGTTCATGTCGCGCCTTGTATTGCTATCGATCGCTATCATCCTGTCGCTGCTGCCGGCCGTCGCCCCGGCCGCCCCGGCGAACAAACGGCCGGCGCCGCGCTGGCACGGCTACGGCTTCCTGCCGGGCTATCAGCAGCCGCCGAATAACAGCCTGCCAGCCTACAAGCAGAAAGCAGCCGTTTCGCGCATGGCGCGAAACAACCGGCGTCCCTGGTATATCGATCCGGTGCCGAGTTATTACGGCTACGATGGCGACTGGCACTATTTCGGCCGGCCCGGCTTTTACGGCGGTCGCTATAATGGCGGCAGCTTCGGCCCATGCTGGACCCGTACGCCGATCGGCCCGATCTGGAATTGCGGCTGATCGCTGTCGCGGTACCAGGGCGCGGATGCGCTTTCTCCCAACGGCAGTTCATAGCGCGATGCCGATGCGCTAGGGTGTTTGCCAACGAAGAGGTAGGGCCGTTTGCGTCCTGCCGAGAAACGGGGAGAGAAGCATGGGCCGCAAGATCGCAATCGTCGGAGCCGGCGCCGTCGGCGGCTATGCCGGCGTCCATATGGCGCAGGCGGGGGAGGACGTCACCTTCATCGATCCCTGGCCCGAGCATGTCGACCATATGCGGAAACATGGTCTGCGCGTGACCCATGCGATGGACGTTGCGGAGTTCTCGGTTCCGGTGCGCGCGATCCATGTCACGGATGCGCAGCAGTTAGCTAAGGAGAAGCCGGTCGACATCGCCTTTGTCTGCATGAAATCCTACGACACCGCCTGGGCCACCATGCTGATCAGGCAATACCTGGCGCCGGACGGCTTTGTCGTATCACTGCAGAACTGCATGAACGAGGAGACGATTGCTGGCGTCGTCGGCTGGGGCAAGACACTGGGCTGCATTGCCAGCAGCATCACGGTGAACCTGCCGGAACCCGGCCATGTCCACCGCGGCGCCGGCAAGGGCGGGGCGGCGCATACGGTATTTCGTGCCGGCGAGGTGCATGGCCGGATCACGCCGCGGGTGGAGGAGGTCTGTCGCCTGGTCGGTTATTCCGACAGCGCCAAGGTCACTGACAATTTGTGGGGCGAACGCTGGTCCAAGCTGGTGGCCAACGTCATGGGCAACGGACTTTCCGCCTGCACCGGGCTGCCGGGCGGCGAGGTCTTGCAGAGCGAGCCGCTGCGCCGGTTCTCCACCCGGCTCGGCAGCGAGGCGATCCGCGTCGGACAAGCGCTCGGCTATCAGCTTGAGGAGATATTGCACCTGCCGCCGGAGACGATTGCGCGCGCCGGCGAGGGCGACGAGGCGGCAAAGCGCGCCTGCGACGAGCAGCGCTTCAAGGACAGTAAGCGCACTTCCTCGGCGCAGCGACCCTCGATGGGGCAGGACATGCAGAAGGGGCGCCGCACCGAGATCGAGTTCCTCAACGGCTTCGTCGTGCGGGAGGGCGAGAAGATCGGCCATACCTGCAGCGCAAATGCTGCGCTGACCGACATCGTCAAGCGCGTGGAGCGCGGCGAGCTGAGCCCCGATCCGCGGCACATCACGGAGCTGCGGCTGAACTAAGCCGGTTTGCGTGTGCGGGGTGGGGAAATCGCCATGGGCGTAAGAAGCCATATTGCCGGGCCCCTTGCAGCACTTGCCCTCGGGCTCTTTTTCATCGCGCCCGCCATGGGCGAGCCGGCGGCGCTCACGAAAAAGCAATCGGATGCGCTCAGCGCTTACAACGCTTCGCGCTCCCATTTTGAGCAGGTCCTGAAACAGCGGCGCGCGCAGATCCATTCGAACGCATTGCCGAACCTGCCGGGACAGGCGCTCTACCTTGCGCGCAACGACATGATCAGCGCCTACAAGGATCTTACCGACGCGCTTCCGTCCAGGATTGGCGGGCCGAATAAATACGGAATCCCGCCGGCGTATTTCGATGCCGGCAACGAGCCACTGCTCGATGAGTACAAAAAACTCTTCGACCTCATGCAGGCGCCGCCGGCCAATGCGCAAAAATCGGATACGCCGTTCAAGGATGTCGTCGATCTCGGCACGGCCATTGCGCGGGCCAGGGGGCTTGATGCGGCCAATGCCGAAGCGGCCGGCCGTATCAGCCTCGGGCTGTTCTTCGCCGAGACCAATGGCAATCAGAACATTGGCAATGCGCGCTCGAACAAATACAAGGGCAGTTTGCAGACCGGCGTACCCGAAGATCAAAGTGGCCGGAGGAAATGGTCGGCGATAAAAAACAAGATCGCGGCCCTTGATCCTGCACTGAGTGATCGGGACGACAGGGAAGAGGCGCGGGCCGGCAATCAGGATCACCGGTTCAATCACTGGACCGCCGTGCGCGATGGCCTGATGAACGCGCACGCGGATATCTTTCCGCAGGTGCCGTCGATCGTGAAAACATTGCCTGATGCGATCGACCAGATGAAGCTCTTCGAACTGATCCAGATCATTCCGAGCCCGACGAAGTCCGCGCTCGCCTCCCGCGACCTGGCCGGTTACAGAATATCCGATCCGAAGATCATGGCTTACCTGCGAAACAACAGCATGTTCACTTTTGGACAAGCTGATAGGGCCAGGACTTCAGCAACCTTCCGCGAAATTCTCGATGCGATGTGGCTCTTCAACGAGAAGTTTGAACGCGCGCTGGCCAAGTTCGAGGAGATCAAGGCGGGATCAAAGAGTTGAGGTGCCGTCAGAGCGGACCCAGCATGCCCCATCGGGGCTCACAGAATTCCTTCACTGCCGACGCAACGCCGCTGCTGATGATGTCCTGGTGCTCACGCGAGCTCATCTTGAGCTCTTCATCCCGGTTGATGATCGAGCCCGCCTCGAGTAGCGCGGCGGCCATCCGGGTCTTTCGCAGCACGATCAGCTCATCGTAGCTGTAGACGCCGGTTTCCTTGTTCAGCAGCGGGTGTTGATACCGGCCCATGATTGGCAGGGTATATTGCTTGGCATATTCGAGGCCCTGGGCTTTCATTTCCTTGCCGATCAGTTCGGCGAACGAGAGGCTCGTCTTGAAGTCCGGATTGTCGCGGGAGACGAAGACGGAATAGCCGCTGAAGCGGTCGCTGAAACGGCTTTTCTTGCCCTCGAATTCCCAGTCCTCGAGGAGCTTGTTGGGCACGGAGTCGTGGTGGATCGACAGCAGCAGATCCGCGGGCAGATCGTTGGCAGCGTCGACGCGTTTGAAGAGGCTGCGCCGGGCCTTGCCCTCAGTCAGCAGCAATTTGGTTTCCTTAAAGCCCTCTGCCTTCAGTCTCTCCTCGATCCGCTTGGCTAGGCGGAGGTTGAAGACAAACTCGGAAACGTTGCGGGCGCTAATCGCGCCTTCCGACTCAGCGGTATGCCCGACATCCAGAACGATCCGGAGTTTGGCAGGCTCGCACCGGTTGGCGGCTGGTTTGAAAGCGGCAGGGTTGAGGCCGAACGGGCCCAGGGCGGCGAGCTTTACGCCAGGGGCCTTCGGCGAGGCGGCCGGCTTCGGCAAAGCGGCCGGCTTGCGCGAAGTGACTCGCTTCGGCGATTTCGTTTGTTTTGACGGTTTGGCTTGCTTTGATGTGCCTTTGAAGACGTCCGACAGCCAGCCGGCCTCGCTGGCCTCGACCGGTAGAAGCACCATTGCAGTCATCGCGGCGACGAGGGCGTGGCGGCGTGGCCAAAATCCCCGAGCAATGCCACCGAGAATACCAATGAACCCGCCCCGCCTCATGCTGGCCCCCCGTCCCGGAGGCCATTGTAGCAGCTTGGATCGCGATATCGAAGAGGTCGACAGCAGGCGCTGCAGGGTACTTTCGGACACTCGGTTTTCCCGACGGCTTCGGTTCCTTCGTCGAACAATGAGGCACCGCTCGGCCGCATTTGTATCATCAATGAATGCTGCCCTGGATTTCCATCGTGCAATGTACTCAAGCGTCTGATTATCCGCGTTTTTTTTGAGCCCCTCCCACTCCGCGGGAAATAAAATCGCCCGCATTGAGATCGCCTGTCGCCGCCCCGAAGATCGCATTCAGAGCCAACCCTGTTCGAAGCGAGGTGCGAAATGGCGAAGATGCGAGCGATCGATGCAGCCGTGCGGATCCTGGAAAAGGAGGGGGTCAGCATCGCCTTCGGCGTTCCCGGCGCCGCGATCAACCCGCTCTACTCCGCACTGAAGAAGCGCGGCTCGATCGGCCACATCCTGGCGCGCCATGTCGAGGGCGCTTCCCACATGGCCGAGGGTTATACCCGGGCCAAAGCCGGCAATATCGGCGTCTGCATCGGCACGTCGGGGCCGGCGGGTACCGATATGATCACCGGGCTCTATTCGGCGATCGCGGATTCGATTCCGATCCTCTGCATCACCGGGCAGGCGCCGCGCGCACGGCTCTACAAGGAAGACTTTCAGGCCATCGATATCGAATCGATCGCCAAGCCCGTGACGAAATGGGCGGTCACCGTGCGCGAGCCGGCGCTGGTGCCGCGCGTGTTCAGCCAGGCGTTCCACATCATGCGCTCGGGCCGCCCCGGGCCCGTCCTGATCGACCTACCGCTCGACGTGCAGCTTGCGGAAATCGAGTTCGACGACGAGACCTACGAGCCGCTACCGGTCTACAAGCCCGCGGCGACCCGCAAGCAGATCGAGAAGGCGCTTCAGATGCTCAACGCGGCGGAGCGGCCGCTGATCGTGGCGGGCGGCGGCGTCATCAATGCCGATGCGTCCGATCTGCTGGTGCAGTTCGCCGAGACCATCAATGTTCCCGTGGTGCCGACGCTGATGGGATGGGGCGCCATTCCCGATGATCACGTGCTGATGGCCGGCATGGTGGGTCTGCAGACCAGCCACCGCTATGGCAACGCGACCATGCTGCAATCCGACTTCGTGCTCGGGATCGGCAACCGCTGGGCCAACCGGCACACCGGTTCGATCGAGACCTACACCAAGGGCCGCACTTTCGTGCATGTCGATATCGAGCCGACGCAGATCGGGCGTGTCTTCAATCCGGATCTCGGCATCGTGTCGGATGCCAAGGCGGCGCTCGAACTCTTCGTCGCCGTTGCGAAGGAATGGCGCACGGCCGGCAAGCTCAGGGAGCGGCAGGCATGGCCAGGGGCGTGCCAGGACCGCAAGCGCACGATGCTGCGCAAGAGTCATTTCGACGACATGCCGATCAAGCCGCAGCGCGTCTATGAGGAGATGACCAAGGCGTTCGGCCGCGACACCTGCTATGTCAGCGTGATCGGCCTGTCGCAGATTGCCGGCGCGCAGTTTTTGGGCGTCTACGGCCCGCGCAACTGGATCAATGCGGGGCAGGCGGGTCCGCTCGGCTGGACCTTGCCGGCGGCGCTCGGGGTGCGCGCGGCCGATCCCAGCCGCGAGATCGTCGCGCTCTCGGGCGACTATGATTTCCAGTTCCTGATCGAGGAGCTCGCGGTCGGCGCGCAGTTCAAGCTGCCCTACATCCACGTCGTCGTGAACAATTCCTATCTCGGGTTGATCCGCCAGGCGCAGCGCGGCTTCGACATGGATTACCACGTCCAGCTTTCGTTCGAGAACATCAACGCACCCGAGATCGGGGTCTACGGCGTCGACCACGTCGCGGTGGCCAAGGGGCTCGGCTGCAAGGCGATCCGCGTCACCGATCCGAACCATGCACAGGCGGCGTTCGCGACCGCGCGCGAATGGATGGAAGAATTCAAGGTGCCTGTCGTCGTCGAGTTCATCCTGGAGCGGGTCACCAACATCTCGATGGGCACCGAGATCGACAACGTCATCGAATTCGAGGAGGTGCTCGATCTGCCGCTGGACGATACGCCGGCAAAATCGAACGCGCCGAAACCCGGCACGCTGCTGCCGGCCTGAAGCCTGAGGAGAAACAGATCGTGCCGAAATTTGCCGCCAATCTCACCATGCTGTTCGGCGAAGTGCCGTTCCTCGATCGCTTCGCCGCCGCCAAGGCCGCCGGCTTTGGCGGGGTGGAATATCTATTTCCGTATGATTTCGACAAGGCCGAGCTGCGCGAACAGCTGCACCAGCATGGCTTGACCCAGGTGCTGCATAATCTGCCTGCCGGCAATTGGGGCGCCGGCGAGCGCGGCATCGCCATCCTGCCTGACCGGGTGGACGAGTTCCGCGACGGCGTGGCGCGCGCCATCGATTATGCAAAGGCGCTCGATTGCCGCCAGCTCAACTGCCTGGTCGGCATCGCGCCCGAAGGCGCTGACGTGACCGATCTGAACGAGGTGTTGATTGGCAATCTTCGCTTTGCGGCGGATGCGCTCGCCAAGGAGGGGATCAAGCTGTTGATTGAGCCGATCAACACGATCGACATTCCCGGCTTCTTCCTCAACAAAACAGCGCAGGCACTGCAGCTCATTGCGGACGTGCGCTCGAGCAATCTGTTCGTGCAGTACGATATCTATCACATGCAGATCATGGAAGGCGACCTCGCGCGCACCCTGCAAATGCACTTGCCCCGCATCGCCCATGTGCAACTCGCCGACAATCCCGGCCGCAACGAGCCGGGGACCGGCGAAATCAACTATCCCTTCCTGTTCAGGCATCTCGACGCTATTGGTTATCGTGGCTGGATCGGGTGCGAATACAAGCCGCGGACGACTACGGTCGATGGTCTCGGCTGGCACGCGGCGCTGACGCTCGATACCTGACCGACAACCAAGAAACGAAGGGGAGTGTGAAATGACCAATATCGGCTTTATCGGTCTCGGCACCATGGGACGCCCGATGGCGGTCCATCTTCAGGCCGCCGGCCACCGCCTATTCCTGCATGATGTCGTCCCCATCGCACCAGAGCTGGTGGCCGAGCGCGGGGTGGTCTGCAAATCAGGCAAGGAAGTCGCCGAGAAGTCCGATGTCGTCATCGTCATGGTGCCAGATACGCCGCATGTGGAAGCCGTGCTGTTCGGGCCTGACGGCGTCGCGGCCGGGCTCTCGAAAGGCAAGATCGTCGCTGACATGAGCTCGATCTCGCCGCTCGCCACCAAGGAGTTTGCCAAGAAGATCGAGGCGCTCGGATGCGACTATCTCGATGCGCCGGTTTCCGGCGGCGAGGTCGGTGCCAAGGCAGCGAGCCTGACCATCATGGTCGGCGGGCCGGAACGCGCTTTCGAAACCATGAAGCCGATCTTCGACAAGATGGGCAAGAACGTCACCCTCGTCGGCGGCAATGGCGATGGGCAGACCACCAAGGTCGCCAACCAGATCATCGTGGCGCTGACGATCGAAGCGGTCGGCGAGGCGCTATTGTTTGCGTCGAAGGCTGGCGCGGACCCGGCGCTGGTGCGCAAGGCGCTGATGGGCGGCTTCGCCTCGTCGCGGATCCTCGAAGTCCATGGCGAGCGCATGGTGAAGCGCAATTTCGAGCCGGGCTTTCGCATCGAGCTGCACCAGAAGGATCTCAACCTGGCGCTGGAGGGCGCGCGTGCGCTCGGCCTTTCCTTGCCGAGCACGGCGCTGGCCCAGCAATTGTTCTCTTCCTGCGCGGCCCATGGCGGCAAGGCGTGGGATCATTCGGGCATGGTGCGCGCGCTCGAAATGATGGCGAGCCACGAGGTCGCAAAGGGCTGACCGATTTGATTGGGAACTCCCCGTGACTGGAACCCGCGTCGAGGCTTCGGCGCGGGCTTTTTCTGCAACCATGGAACCGGAACCTTATCACGCCTCCAGTAGTTGAAATGCATCATCAATTTACTGGAGGGTGCAATGAATAATCGTTTGGCCGTTTCTGTGATTGCCGCTGCGTTGCTGCTGCCCGGCGCGGCGTTTGCGCAATCCACCACCGCCCAAGGCGCCGCGGAAGGCGCCGCGCGGGGCGGTGAAGCGGCAGGTCCGGTCGGCGCGATCGTCGGCGGCACGGTAGGTGCTGCTGTCGGCGCGGCCGTGGAAATTCCGAACGCCGTGATCACGTCGATCCCGCGTGACCGCTCGGTCGTAGTGCGCGAGCAGGTGGTGGTAGGCGAGCCGCTGCCGCCAACCGTCGAACTGCGCACCGTGCCGCAGCACACCGAATACCGCTATGCGGTCGTCAATGATCGCCGCGTGATCGTGGAGCCGCGCACCCGCAGGGTGGTCCGGATCCTCGACTAAGGAACGTAAGCTTTTGCTGAACCATCCTCGCGGGCATCGTCCCGCGGGGATTTTTTTATCACGGCGCGCTCTGGCGCGTTCGCTTCAGCGTCCAGTCGAACGCCGCAGCAGCCACCAGGCCGAGGGAGCCCGCCAGCGCGTCAACGACGAAATCTTCCATCCGTGCGTGCCGGCCGGGCGCCCAGAACTGCATAATTTCGATCAGGCCGGTGTAGGCAATGACGAAGGCTGCCGTCAGCGAACGGCTGCGGGTATGGGCCAACCCGAAGGCGAGCCCCAACAGCACGAAGGCCAGCGCGTGCTCGCCGTTCTGCCCGAGATTCAAATGTGGCCGCTGTTCCGCCGGCCCGAGGGTTGCGAAGGCAATGGCTGCGGCAAGGCCCCAGGCGGCAAGTCGAAGGATGATCGTCATGGGCAGGGCATAACACACATTCCGCGCGGTAGGTCCATGCGCGTGAACGAGGCGGTGCCTGTGGTTAACCCGTCAGAGCGGCTCCCTTACGCCCATACCGTGCATGAAGCGTTCCCGGATCTGCACGGGATCGCGCCGGGTGGTGCCGTTGCCCGGCTTGTCGTCGATGCGCGCGCCGATCAGCACCGGGCCGGTGGCGAACAGGGCCTCCTCGATCAGGCGCTCAAAATCCTCTTCGTCCGCCGCCCAGCTACTGTTGGTGAGCCCGCTTGCCACCGCAATGGCGACGATGTCGGCGACGGAAGCCGCCGGCGTCGGCTGGGCGCCGGTGATCTGGTAGATGCCGTTGTCCATCACCACCATGGTGAGATTCTTCGGCGCCAATGTCGCGATGGTCGTCAGCGACCCCAGTTGCATCAATAGCGAGCCGTCGCCTTCGAGCGCAAACACGCGGCGGTCCGGTTGCGCCAGCGCGACACCGAGCGCGATCGGGAAGGCGAGGCCCATGCTGCCGAGCATGTAGAAATTCTGTGGCCGGTGGCCGGCGGCCCACAGGTCGAAATTGGTGTTGCCGATGCCGCCGATCACGGCTTCCTCGTTTCTGAGCTTCGCGATCAGCCGCGAGGTGAGATCGAAGCGGTTCATGACCTTGGTGTTGCGGACGGGACTAGCGCTGTTCATGAGATCGCTCACTTGTCGAAGACCTTGCCGCCGGTCAAGAGCGGCGAGAGGATCAGCGCCACCGGCGCCTGCGTGGTGATGGCCTGCTTGATCGAGCGGTCGGCAATGAATTCGAGCTCGTCGAATCGGGTGATGGTGTGGTGCTCCATCGCAAGCGAATCCAGCACCGGTCGCATGGTGCGGCAGACTAGGGACTGGCCGTAGTTGAACTCGCCGAGTGTACCGCGCTCGGAGACGAACATGATCAGCGGGATCTGATAGGGGATCGCCAGCGACGCCAGCACGTTCGCAAGCGTGGCAAACCCCGAGGTCTGCATCAGCACCGCGCTGCGCATGCCGCCCATCCAGGCGCCGGAGACGATGCCGACCGCTTCCTCCTCGCGCGCGGTGGCGAAGGTCGTGAAAAACGGGTCGGCATGCAGGTTCTTGATCAGCGGCGTCAGGACGCGGTCGGGCACGTAGGGGACCAGACGGACGTCGTTGCGCTTGAGCGTCTGCAGCACCACGCCGTGCCAGCTATTGTCGGAGGTCTGAGGCGAGGTTTTTTCCTCTGCAACCGCCATTTCGGTCTCCCTTTACCCGCGCCGATTTGTTCGTGGCGTTCATTCCTGGAGCGGCGAACTTGACGCCATCGGCGAGATTGTCAACATGTTCCGAACGTATCCGGCTCTGCGCCGCGCGCCGCTACATCAGACGTGCGACGATGTGAGATAAGCGGATAAAGATCTAGGGAACGCTAGGCTCTGCTCAACCGAAAGCTGCCAGGGAAAAATGACCGTCAACAACAAGCGCGTGTTCTACGTCAAATATCTCGCCCATGAGATCTATATCGATATCCTGAAAGCACGCGCCGATGTGCGGCTCGACCGGCTGGAGAACGACAGCCCTGACACCGTTGCGGCGCCGATCCTGTCGGCCGCGCATGCCTATCAGGTCGGCGCGGCGCGTGACGAGATCGCCGGGCATTTCCATGTCAATCAGGATCTGCTGCGCCGGGCGCCGAACCTGCTGATCGTATCCTCGAACGGCGCAGGCTTCGATCCCGTCGACGTCGATGCCTGCACGGCGGCCGGCGTGCTGGTCGTCAACCAATCCGGCGGCAATGCCAATTCGGTGGCCGAGCACGCGCTTGGGATGATGCTGACGCTGTCCAAGCGCATCCTCGAATCCGACCGCGCGCTGCGCCGCCAGGCCAACGTCAATCGGAATTCGCTGATCGGCAATGAGCTTCAGGGCAAGACCGTTGGCATCGTCGGCATCGGCAATGTCGGCCGCCGCATTGCCGAGCTCTGCAACGGCCTGCTCCGCATGAAGGTGATCGCCTACGATCCCTATCTCAGTGCGGAAGAAATCTCAGCCCGCGGCGGCGAGAAGGTCGAGCTTGCCGACCTGATGCGTCGTTCGGACTTCGTCTCGATCTCCTGCCCGCTGACTAAGGACAATCGCCGCATGATCGGGCCGCGCGAATTCGCGCTGATGCAGCCGCATGCCTTCTTCGTCACCACTGCGCGCGGTTTCATTCACGACGAGGAGGCGCTGTACGAGGCGCTGCGCGACAAGCGGATCGCCGGCGCGGGGCTCGATGTCTGGGACAAGGAGCCGCCGCCGCCGGAGCATCCGCTGCTGCAGTTCGACAACGTGCTGGCAAGCCCGCATACCGCCGGCGTCACCAAGGAAGCGCGCATCAACATGGGCAGGATCGCCGCCGAGCAGATACTCGATGCGCTCGACGGCAAGCGTCCGCCGCGCGTCGTCAATCCCGAGGTGTGGCCGGCCTATGCGAAGCGTTTCGAACATATATTCGGCTTCGCGCCGAAATAGGCTGGCACCTCCCGCGAGAGACGATTCACGATGACCGAGCCGGCAGACCGCTTCTACGAGTCCCAGGGCCTGCGGCTGCACTATGTCGACTGGGGCAATGTGTCGGCGCCGCCCCTGGTCCTGATTCACGGCGGGCTCGATCATTGCCGCAGCTGGGACGCGATCGCGCGGGAGCTGCAGCCGGATTTTCACATCATGGCGCCGGATCTGCGCGGCCATGGCGACTCCGAATGGGCGAAGGGAAGCAGCTACAGCCTGACCGATAATGTCTATGACCTGACCCGGCTCATGCGCTTTGCGGAGCTGCAGGATGCGGCGATCGTCGGCCACTCCATGGGCGGCATGGTCGCGCTGGCCTATGCCGGCACCTATCCGGAGAAAGTATCGCGCCTCGTCGTACTTGACGGCGCGTTCTTGTCGAACTCACAAGCCGCGCCGATCGCCGAGCAAATGTCGCGCTGGATCACCCAGCTCGACCGTATCGGCGATCATCAGGAGAGCACGTTCGGATCGATCGAGGAGGCGGCGAAGCGGCTGTCCACGCGCAACAAGCGCCTGACACCGGCGTTGGCGCTTCATCTGGCCGGTCACGGCGTCCGGAAGGGAGATGACGGCCTCTATCGCTGGAAATTCGACCATTACCAGCGGGCGAGGGCGCCATACCGGCTGTCATCGGAGGATTATGCCGGCCTGTGGTCACGCATCGCCTGTCCAACCTTGTTGATGTGGGGCGACGAAAGCTTTCTGCCCGATCCCGAAGCCGCCGGGCTGCTCGGGCATTTCAAGACAGCGGAGATGGAGAAGATCGCGGGCGCCGGCCACTGGCTGCATCACGACCGGCTCGATGTGGTGCTGGCATCGCTGCGACGGTTTCTCGATACAACATCGTCGCCGAAGGCGGTCGACAGCCGCATCACCGGCTGACGCGCCGAATCCGGGGAGAAAATGTTGTTCGCCGCGAGGGCGATTACGGCAATGAATCCACTGCCGATGAGCCTCCGGACGAAGCGCTCATTGCTATTTTCCCAGCAATCTCGACTAGTTAGCCTGACAATATCATCTTCTTTGTGCGCGCCCTTTCCCCCGGCGCATATGGAAGATGAAGAGATGCGACAGGTTCGTTCATTGCTGAGCAGCGCGTCCTCCCGGATTGGACGCCGGCTGTCGGAGATCGTGGCCATCGCCGCCGCCAGCCTGCCGTCCGCCGGCGCTTGAGGCGCAGGCGCCTTTAGCCGCTTCGACAGCACGTTTAACTCTCTCGCTTAATAACCCCGTTCGCGGTCGATGGAATGCGGTGGACGCCGGCCGGCGCGGATCGCTTCCGCGGTGGCGCGAAACGTCGCGCCGATCGCTTCCATGCTGACTTCGCAGGCGTCGTGCGGGGTGACGACGATGCGGGGGTATTGCCAGAACGGATGGTGCGGCGGCAATGGCTCGGTCGCGAACACGTCGAGCGCGGCCCCGGCAAGCTGGCCGCTGTCCAGCGCCGCGAGCAGATCGGCTTCGACCAGGTGCTCGCCGCGGCCGACCTGGATCAAGTAGCCGCCGCGGAACATGCGGGCAAAAGTCCTGCGGTTGAGAATGCCCCGTGTCTCCGGCGTCAGCGGTAGCAAGTTCACCAACACCTCGGTCTGACCAAGGATGGCATCCAGGCCATCGGCGCCATCGAAGCCGCTAATGCCTTGCGGCATCGGCTTTGCGGTGCGGCTCCACGCCATGACCGGAAAGCCGAGAAAAGCGAGATCGGTGGCGACGCGGCGGCCGATCTCACCAAAGCCCAAAATGGCGACCGGCATGTCCTGCGCCCGGCGCTGTCCAAGCCCGAGCCGCCGCCAGCGTTGCTCACGCTGCTGGGCCTGATAGGTCGCAAAACATCGCTGATGGCCGATGACGTGCCAGATAACGAAGCTCGACATCATCTGCGCTTGCGCCGGATCGACGACACGAATGACATCGATATCGGGCCGCAGGCTCGGACATGCCAGGATATTGTCGACGCCGGCGCCGATCGAGCACACCGCCTTAAGATTCGGGTAGCGTTCGAACGCATCGTCCGGCGGATGCCAGGCCACTGCCAGCCGGACATCCGCTGCCGAACCTTCGTGCGGATGGCTGACGATTTCGACCTGGTCGGCCGCGTGTGCGAATTGCGGACCGAGATAACGGCGAAGGTCGAGGCTTTTGCTGACCAGGACGCAGCGCATGTCGGCGATCGCGTTCATGCCGCCTTGGACGCTGATGTCTGGCCGGGAACGGCGGAAAGCAGTTCGCGCGTGTAGGCATGCTCGGGGGCCGCGAACAGCAGCGAAGCGGATTTGAGCTCGACGATCGCGCCGTGCTGCATCACCGCGATGCGGTCGCAGATCTGCGCGGCAACCCTGAGATCGTGGGTGATGAACAGCATCGAGAGGCCGAGCCGCGCTTTCAGATCCTCGAGCAGGTCCAGAACCTGCGCCTGCACGGACACGTCGAGCGCCGAGACCGCCTCATCGGCGACCAGGATTTCGGGGTCGAGCGCCAGCGCCCGCGCAATACCGATGCGCTGCCGCTGCCCCCCGGAGAATTCGTGCGGAAAGCGTTCCATCGCACTGGCATTGAGGCCGACGAGGCCGAGCAGCTCACTTGCGCGCTTGCGTGCCACTGCCGGGTCGACGCCATGGGCGATCGGTCCGTCAGTGATGATGTTGCCGACCTTGCGGCGCGGGTTGAGGGAGGCGAACGGGTCCTGGAATACCATCTGGATGCGGCGGCGCTGCTCGCGTAACGCCTTGCCGCCGATCCTTGTGAGGTCGACGTCGCCCATGCGGACGGTGCCGGCATCGGGCTCGATCAGGCGCATCACGAGCCGCGCGACCGAGGATTTCCCGGAGCCGGATTCGCCGACCAGGCCGAGCGTCTCGCCGCGGAAGATGTCGAAGCTGACATCCTTGGCTGCCTGCACGCGCCGTTCGCTGCGAAACCATCCGCCGCCGCTGACATAGGTCTTGCCGAGACCGATCACCTCCACCGCCTTGTTACGATCGAACAGCGGCGTCCGCTGCGGCGGCTGCAAGGTAGGAACGGCGGCCAGCAGGGCGCGGGTGTAGGCGTGTTGCGGACGCAACAGCACATCGTCCGCGGTGCCTTGCTCGACCACCTTGCCGTGCTGAAGTACAACCACGCGATCGGCAATCTCGGCAACGACGCCGAAATCATGGGTGATGAACATGACGGCCATGTTGCGCCGCCGCTGCAGGTCGCGGATCAGTTTCAGGATCTGCGCCTGCGTCGTGACGTCGAGCGCCGTCGTCGGCTCGTCCGCCACCAGCACCGCAGGTTCGAGCGCCAGCGCCATCGCGATCACGGCGCGCTGGCGCTGGCCGCCGGACAGTTGATGAGGATAGGCGCGAACCGCGCGCTCTGGGTCGGGGAGGCCGACCTCGCGGATCAAAGCGAGGGCCTTCTGCTGACGCTCCTTCGGCATCAGCAAACCGTGCGCCTCGAACATCTCGGCAATCTGCTCGCCGATCCGCATCAATGGATTGAGCGCCGTCATCGGCTCCTGGAACACCATCGCGATGCCGCGGCCGCGGAGCGACAGCCATTCCGCCGGGCTGAGCGCGAGCAGGTTCTTGCCCTCGAACAGGATCTCCCCGGACGCGGCCTTCACCGTGTCGGGCAATAGCCCCATCAGCGCATGGGCGCACATCGACTTGCCGGAGCCGGATTCGCCGACCACGCAGAGGATCTTGCCGGCGGACAGTTCGAACGACACGCCATCGACGGCATATTCGCGGTCGCCGCTGGGCGGCAGCGCCAGCTTCAGATTCTTGACGGCGACGGTCATGCTCAGCGTCCTCCCTTGGCGAGCCGAGGGTTGAGCGCGTCGTTGAGGCCTTCGCCGACCAGGTTCAGCGCCAGCACCGAGATGAGGATGGCGATGCCGGGAAAGACGGTGATCCACCAGGCCTGACGGATCACGGTGCGGCCGGCGCCGACCATGTAGCCCCACGACATCAGATTGGGATCGCCGAGGCCGAGGAAGGAGAGCGAGGATTCCAGGAGGATTGCGGTCGCGACCATCAACGAGGCTAGCACGATGACTGGCGACAGCGCATTCGGCAGGATCTCGCGCCAGATGATCCACCAATTGGTTTGGCCGGTCACGACCGCGGCCTGGACGTACTCGCGCGTGCGCAGCGACAGCACCTCGCCGCGCACCAGCCGCGCCACCGGCGGCCAGCTCACGATGGCGATGGCCGCCACGATCGACACAATGGACGGCTGCATGATCGCGACCAGCACGATGGCGAGCGCAAAGCTCGGCACGGTCTGGAAGAACTCGGTGAAGCGCATCAATGCGTCGTCGATCTTGCCGCCGAAATATCCGGCCACCGCACCGAGTGGGATACCGATGACGAGCGAGGCCAGCGTCGAGATCAGGCCGACCAGCAGCGAGACGCGCGCGCCGTAGATGATCCCCGCCATGACGTCGCGGCCGAGCGCGTCGGTGCCGAGCGGCAGGCCTGATATCGTCAGCGGCGGTAGGAACGGGCGCTGCACCATGCGCCAGGGGGAGGTCGGAAACAGCAGCGGGCCGAACAGGGCAACGGCAATCGCGATGCTCAGGATTGCGACGCCGATCATGCCGCCGGGATTGCGCACCAGCATTCGCCAGACCCGCTTCATGTGGCGAACTCGATGCGGGGATCGACGGAGCGGTAGACGAGGTCCGTGATCAGGTTGAAGGCCAACACCATCGCCGAGCAGACGACGAACACGCCGAGCAGAAGATTGTAATCACGCTGCAGCAGCGCCTCGTACATCAGGCGGCCGATGCCGGGCCATGCGAACACCGTCTCGGTGAGCACGGCACCGCCGACCAGCGTTCCCGCTTGCAGGCCGGCGAGGGTAACGACCGGCAAAAGCGCGTTGCGCAGCACGTGACGGCGCTGGATCACGGCATCGGAGAGGCCCTTGGCGCGGGCGGTCTTGACGAAATCGAGCCGGTTCACCTCCAGCATCGAGGCGCGCGTCATGCGGGCGTAGGTGGCCATGAAGAACAGCCCGATCGTCGTCGCCGGCAGGATCAGATGCGCGGCGACATCGAGCACATGGGCAAGGCCGGTGTAGCCCGCGCCGACCGTCTCGTAACCAAAACTCGGCAGCCAATCCATCGTGACGGAGAACAGCAGGATCGCCATCAGCGCGACCCAGAACAGCGGCGTGGCGTAGAAGATCAGCGCCGCGACCGTAATCGCGGTATCCGCCCAGGTGCCTGCAAAGCGGGCCGCCAATGCGCCGAACAGGATGCCGAAGGTGAGCGAGATCGCGAACGCAGTCCCTGTCAGCAATAGCGTCGCCGGCAGGCGATCGAGGATCAACTTCGAGACCGGCATCTGCTGGCGAAACGAAAAGCCGAGATCGAGGCTGAGGATGCCTTTGACATAGAGGAACAGCTGCACCGGCAGCGGTTGGTTGAGGCCGAATTTTTCGCGCAGTTGCGCGACAAAAAGCTGATCGCCAGCGCCGGCTTCGCCCGCCATCACCAGCGCCGGATCGCCCGGCGCCATCCGGATCAGGAAGAAATTCATGACGACGAGGGCGAGAAGGACGATGACGGCCTTCGCGAGCCGCTGCGCGATGAAGGAGACCATGGGCTGTGCTTGCGTTGGAGGGTGTCCGGGCGTCAGGCCTCTGGCCGACGCCCGGGTGTACGGTTACTTCTCGATCCAGGCGTCGCGGAAACCGTCGTTCACGCCGATGCCCGTCGTGACCAGGTTCTTGACGCTGCAGCGGGTGATGGTCGGGAATTGCAGTTCGAGCATCCACGCGACAGGCACATCCTCGACCAGGATCTTCTGCGCCTTGGCATAGATTTCCTCGCGCGCTGAATCGGGGAAGGCGACCGCGCCGTCGGCGAACAGCTTGTCGATCTCGGGGTTGGAATAGCCCTCGACATTGTTGAACGGCGAGCCCTTGGTGATCTGGCTGGACACGTAGTTGCGGCCGACGCCGAGCGCGGGATCGCCGTACTGATAGAGATAGGTGAAAGCGATGTCGTAGTCCCACTCGGAGACCTTCTGGTTCCAGCCTGGCACGTCGGTTGCGATCATTTCGACGTTGATGCCGACGTCCTGCAGGTTCTGGCGGACCATTTCGCCCCAGCGCTGCCACGTCTCGCCGTAAGGAAGCGGCAGCATGCGCAACTTCTCGCCGGCATAGCCGGCCTCCTTCACGAGGGCCTTCGCCTTGGCCGGGTCGTAATCGTATTTTGGCACGGCGCCGGTGTAGTACTTGATCGCCGAGCCGGACGGGCCGGTCGCAACCTTGCCGAGGCCGTTCCAGACCACGTCCTTGGCCATGTTGCGATCGATCGCAAACATCAACGCCTGGCGGAATTTCTTGTTGGCGGTAGGGCCTGCGCGGTTGTTGAGCCAAAGCCAGGAATGCGGGCTGAAGAATTCCCAGCCGGCGCCGGTGACGCAGGTGTTCTTGAGCTTGGTGAGCCGCGGCACGTCGAAGTTTTCCACCGAGCCGCCCGGCAGTACATCGACCTTGCCGGTCTCATAGGCGACCGAACGCGCCGCGGCGTCCGGAATCACGTGCCAATAGATCTCGTCGATGTTGGGCTTGCCCTTGACGTGGTAGCTCGGATTCTTGACGAGACGGATGAACGAACCCTTCTGCCACTCCTTGAACATGAAGGGACCGGTACCGACGGGCGTGTTGTTGGCCGGATTGGTCTTGAAATCGGTGCCTTCATAGATGTGCTTGGGGATCATCGGCAGCGAGCCGACCTCGAAGATGCCGATGAACGGGCCGAACGGCTGCTTCAGCGTGAAGACCACGGTGGATTCATCGGGGGCTTCCACCTTGTCGAGCTGCACGAGATTGCCGCGGGCGCGGGCATGGGTCTGCTTCAGGAACTCGATCGAGAACAGCACGTCGGCCGAGGTGAACGGCTTGCCGTCATGCCAGGTCACGCCCTTGACGAGCTTGAAGGTGTAGATCTTGCCGTCCTCGCTGACCGACCAGCTCTCGGCGAGGCCGGGCAGGGGATCGAGCTTGGGGCTGTAGCGCAACAGACCTTCATAGATATTGCCGGCGACCATCTGCGTCGGTCCGTTCTGAACCAGACCGATCATCAGGCTCGGCGGTTCGGGCTGGATCACGGCGTTGATTACGCCGCCCGGCTTTGGCCCATCAGCGGCCGCAGCGGTAATCAGGACGCACAAAGTCGCAAGGCTTATCAAGATCTTACGCTTGGACATTACATACCTCGTTTAAAGAAAAGGGTCTTGGCGCTGCCAAATCGAGGGGGCGCGCAGGTGTCACTTCGCAAAGTCGGGATCGGTCTTCTCGAGCATTCGCCTGAAGGCGGCCCATTCGCTGTCGGGCACGCCGTTGAGCTCGATCGCTTCGTAAAAGGTCGCGTACTGGCCGGCCGTCTTGCGGGCCACCGCGTCGGAAAGCTCGATGATCTCGGCGCCGGATGACTGGATCGCGAGCTGCGCGCGGCAGGAGCGTTCCAAATTGTGCATTAGCTTGAACGCTTCGGCGACCGAACGTCCACAGGTCAGCATGCCGTGACTGCGCAGCACCATCACGAACTTATCGCCGAGGTCGGCGACCAGCCGCTCGCGCTCATCGAGATCGAGCGCGATGCCCTCATAGTCGTGATAGGCGAGACAACCGGTGAACTGCAGCGACCATTGATTGAGCGGCAACAGGCCTCGCTTTTGGCAGGCCACCGCGATACCCGCGACCGTGTGCGTGTGCAGGACGCAGATCGCGTCATGCCGCGCGGCATGGATCGCGCTGTGAATGGTAAAGCCGGCCGGATTGATGCCGAGCCCCAAGGGATCGTCGATGACGTTGCCGTCGAGATCGACCGTCACCAGGTTGGACGCCGTCACTTCCTCGAAACGCAGGCCATAGGGATTGATGAGAAAGCGGTCCTGCCGGCCGGGAAGGCGAACCGAGATGTGGGTGTAGATGCTGTCGTCCAGACCAAGCCGGTGAATCAGGCGGTAGGCCGCCGCGAGGTCGATCCGGAATTGGAGGGTCTGGTCGTCCACCGCCGGCCATGCCTTTGCGGTGCTGTGCGCTGCGCTTGTCATTTCCGCCTTCGCTGAATTTCGACATTTTCAGCTTGCGTGCGGTGCAACCCCTGGGCAAGATTAAAGTGTCGACAATCGACGATTAAAAAATATGCACGGACTGGCGCGGGTTTAGCCGATGCGGCCTATGTCTCTTCCTGTTGGATTACCGGCCATCGCGGATAGCGATTTGGTGGGCCAGATCGCGCGCATCCTCATGCAGGCGATCGTCCAGGGGCGCTTGCCTCCGGGCTCCAAGGTAGTGGAAGCAGGGATTGCCCGCGAGCTGGGCGTCAGCCGAGCGCCGGTACGCGAGGCGGCGCGGCTTCTGGAAAAGCAGGGGCTTCTGGTTGCGAGCCCGCGGCGCGGCTTTTTCGTCCGCAAGCTCGAAATCAGAAACATCGACGAGATCTACGATTTGCGCCTTTGTATCGAGCGGCACGCCGGCGTTCTGGCGGCAAAACGCCTGACGCCGGAATCGCGCGAGGCGTTGCGGCGGCAGATCGATGTGCTGCACCGGACCGCCGATCTCGACGACGCCGCCCGTCAGGTGGAGGAGGACTACCGCTTTCACCGGCTGATTTTTGAGATTGCCGATAACCGCCGGCTGCTGCGGCTGTTCGATGATCTTGCCGCGGAGCTGCGCATGGTCATTGGCCTGATCGGCCGTCTCTATGATGACCCGCATGAGATCGCGCGGACGCACGAGCCGCTGCTGGCGGCGATCGAAGCCGGCCATCCCGAGCGCATCACCGCGCATATCGACTATCATATCGGCCATGCCTGGCGGGAGGTCGGCAAGCTGGTCCGAGAGCTCACGCCGGCGATCGGCAATGCTACTGAGCCGCCGAGCGGCATCCTTTCTCCAACCAACGGAGTAACCGTGTGAAGGCCGTCTACACCGAACTGCATCGCAGCCACGACCCGCAATTCTTCCTGGTGCGTGGCGTGATCAAGCGCACCACCGAGCAGCCCGAGCGCGCCGATCGCTTGCTGGCGGGGTTGAGGGCCGGCAAGCACGCGCTGGTCCAGCCCACCGTGTTCGGTCAGGGCCCGCGGGCGCGCATCCACAGCGCCGAATATCTGCGCTTTCTGGAGGAGGCCTGGGACGCCTGGGTCGCGCTCGGCGACTCCGGCGCGGAGATGATCCCCAACGTCCACCCGGTTCGCTACGGCGCGACCTATCCGACCCATATCGTCGGCCGCCTTGGCTGGCACGCGGCGGATACCGGCGCTCCGATCGGCAAGGGCACCTATGCCGCCGCCTGTGCCGCCACCGATGTCGCGACGACGGCGGCGCAACTCGTCGTGGACGGCGAAGACGCGGTTTATGCACTGTGCCGGCCGCCTGGGCATCATGCCTATGCCGACATGGCCGGCGGTTTCTGTTTCCTCAACAACAGCGCGGTGGCAGCCGCCCACCTGCGGCTGGCGTATGAGCGCGTCGCCATTCTCGATGTCGACGTGCACCATGGCAACGGCACGCAGGGCATCTTCTATGAGCGGCCGGACGTTCTCACCGTGTCGATCCACGCCGACCCCGTGTTCTTCTATCCGTTCGTCTGGGGATACGCGCATGAGCGCGGCGCGGGTCCCGGCCTCGGCGCCAACCTGAACATCCCGTTGCCGAAGGGCACCGGCGACGACGACTACATCAAGGCGATCGGGGAAGCGGAAAAAACCATCCGCGCCTTCGCGCCCGGTGCGCTGGTGGTGGCGCTCGGTCTCGATGCCTCCGAGCACGATCCGCTCGCCGGTCTTGCCGTGACCACGGCCGGCTTCCGCCGCATCGGCGCGGCGATTGCCCGATTGGGCCTTCCGACGGTCTTCGTGCAGGAGGGAGGTTACTTGTCCGACATTCTCGGCGCCAATCTGACCGCTGTGCTGGGTGGCTTCGAAGAGGCGCGTTAGCTAGTTTTTTGGTCGATCGCCTGCCAGAGCGCCCCTTGACAGCTACTGTGCATGGGGTTGTTTTCGATATTTACTCGATCACGATGCGCGGCGGTGGCCGATGCGCCGCGCCGGTGACGACCGACGTCCAGATGTCGCGGGCGATGCCGACATACCGCCTCGCGTGGATGCCGTCGGGTTCCATCGCGACGATCGGGCGGCCATCGTCGGAGGTTTTCCGGATCTGCAGGTCGAGCGGGATTTCGCCGAGATAGGGAATGCCGCGCTGCTCGGCCTCGGTGCGCGCACCGCCATGGCCGAAGATCGGCGTGATGTGGTTGCAGGTCGGGCAGCAGAAGCTCGACATGTTTTCGATCAGACCGAGAATCGGAATGCTCACCTTCTCAAACATCGCGATGCCGCGCCGGGCATCGATCAGGGCGATGTCCTGCGGCGTCGAGACGATGATCGCGCCGGCGAGCGGCACCTGTTGCGCCATGGTGAGCTGGGCATCCCCGGTGCCGGGCGGCAGATCGACGACGAGAATATCGAGATCGCCCCAGGCGACTTCGCGGAGCATCTGCGTGATCGCCGAGATCACCATCGCGCCGCGCCAGATCATGGCGCTGTCTTCCTCGACCAGAAAGCCGATCGACATCACCTTGACGCCAAACCGCTCCAAGGGTTCCAGCATGCGCGGGCCGAGTTGGCGCGGCTTGCCGCGCAGTCCGAACAGTTTTTGCTGCGACGGACCGTAGATGTCGGCGTCGAGAAGGCCGGTCTTTAACCCCAACGCGGCGAAGCCGAGTGCGAGGTTGCAGGAGGTGGTGGATTTGCCGACACCGCCCTTGCCGGAGGCGACCGCAATGATGTGTTTGACGCCGGGAATGCCTGATGCTTTCGACGTCGCGCGGGCCTGGGGACCTGGAGGGGGTGCGGACACGGACGGCTTACGATCCAAGCGGATCGTCCTTCTTCACATTGCGCGCACGTAAGTAATCTTCGGTCGACATCACGGGCGGGCGCTGCGCCGCCGCGTGCGGGTCGAAACTCTCGTTCACCACTGCCTCGACGCGGCAGTCCGCGCACATCTTGATGACGTCGAGACGCCGTGCGTTGGCCCCTTGAAACATCCAGTGCTTCTCGCCGAGCTTTGCCAGCACGCGGTCGATCGAGCTCTTGGTCCCGAACGGTTTTCCGCAGGCGATACAGTTGAACGGCTCTTCCTCCTTCAAGACGCGCTGCGGCGAATTCCAGGCCTGGAAGTCGAGCCGTGGCTCGATGGTGATCACCTTCTCGGGGCAGGTCGCCTCGCAGAGCCCGCATTGCACGCAGAGGCTTTCAGTGAAGCGCAGCATCGCGCGATCGGGATTGTCTGAAAGCGCGCCGGTCGGGCAGGCGGTGACGCAGGCGTGGCACAGCGTGCAGCCCTCGACATTCAGCTTCACGGTGCCGAACGGCGCGTCCGGGGCCAGCGGCACCACATCGACCGGTGCGGGGGCGGCGAGGTGAAGCTCGCGGAACGTCGTCTCCAGCACGCCGCGCTTCGCACCGCGCGGCACGAAGCCGGCCGGATTCTGCGACGCGACGCCGCGCGGGGCGGCATCCAGCATGGCGCGCAACTGGTCGGGATCGTCGGTCTCGATGATCCCGATTGCGCCGGCGCCAAAGCCGAGCGCCGATACGATTTGATCGGACGTATCGACGGCGCGGCGAAGGGCAACAATATCGTGCCGGGGCTTTGCGCGTGTGACTAAAGCAACGCCGCTGCCGCCATAGGCAAAAACGGCAGCGATCATCTCCGGCCCGAGCTGCGTCACTTCGTCGACGCGCAGTGGCAGCACATTCGCCGGCAAGCCGTCGCCGAACCGCGCCAATGCATCGATAATCTCTTCGCCGTGCTCGCCGTCGTGAAACAACACCACGGCGTCGCTCCCACCGGCCTTGCGGTAGGTCTGCAGCAGCGTCCGCAGCCGCCGCATCAGCGCGTCCACGCTCGGCAGCGCATAGGAGGCCGCGCCAGTCGGACAGACCGATGCGCACGAGCCGCAGCCCGCGCAGACATTGGCGTCGATCGCGACCGCGTTGCCGTTCGGTGTGATTGCGCCGGTCGGGCACAGGTCGAGACAGCGCGTGCAGCCGGTGATGGATGAGCGCGAATGCGCACAGAGCGACGGCTCGAAATTGACGAAACGCGGCTTGTCGAAGGTGCCGACGAGGCTGCCTGCCTCCGCGATCGCGCGCTCGACAGCGGCCTTGTCGCGCGGATCGGCGCGCACATAGCCGGGTCGTAGCTCATGCGCGGGAAACAGCGGTGTGCCGCCGGAGAGATCGAGGATCAGATCGCACGTGGATTTTGCGCCGTCGCGCGAAGCGCCGAACACGAGCTTGCTGCGCGACGAAGGTGAGGGCAGCGCGTAGTCGTCAATGGCAAGTTCGAACTGGCCGAGATGCCCTCGGGCGTTGCGGATCGTGCCTTTGAGAACGGGAAATTCGTTGGTGCGGCGCGGCTGCACGTCCCCGGGCTTGCTCAAGAGCACGGTGATGTCGAGCCGATCAGAGAGCCGCTGCGCTGCTTCGATCGCAACGTCGTCCCGGCCATAGATCAGGGCAACGCCGGAGCTCTCGAGCGTCACCAATGACAGCGGGGGCATCTGTTCGCCGGCCGCGGCAATCAGCGCGGCGGCTTTCGGGCCGGCCGCCGCGGCATCCTTCGACCAGCCGCCGGTCTCGCGGATGTTGACGAAGGTGAGCTCGGCCTGCGGGGAAGTTTCGGCGACTTCGCGAAACAGCGGTGCTTCCTGGGTGCAGGCAACCGTGATTGGGGCGCCTGTGGCAAGCGCCTCCTTGAAGCGATCGAGGTCGAGCCCGCAAAGCTGATTGGCCTGCGTGACCTTGGCCGTGCAGCCGCGAGCGATCGCCTCCGCATCGAGCGGCATGGTCTTCTCGCAACTGCAAATCAGGAGGCGAGACGTCGCCGCACTCATATCGAAATACCTTAAACCCGATGCACCGGTCGGATGGTTGCTTCTTCCTATGTTTCTGCGGTAACCGCTCGGGCGGATATCTGCAAGCATGAAGGTCGCTCGCGCCGCTGGCCTACGCCGGTTAGCATACACAGGCCGCCCGTGACGCAATGAGGAAATAGTTATTCGTGATTGCTCGTCCAGGGGATACGGAACAGACGCTCGATCTGCCGCCCGGTTATACTTTGGTCGCGTTGCGCGAGCTCGGCGACGCCTTTGCCCATGCCTGCGGGATCGCGGCGGAGGCGGGGGCCGGGACGCTGGTCTGGGTGCGACGTTACGACCTTGTCGAGTTCGCCGTGGTGCTCGAACCTGACGAGCCGCTGAGGTCGGCGCGCCGGGCGTTGTTTGCCGGGATGAACGCGCTGGCGGATGCGATTGCCGCGCATTGTCCGCCGGAACGGGAGGTCACCTTCGACTGGCCGGATGCCGTCAGGTTCGATGCTGGTCTGCTCGGCGGCGGGCGGCTGGCCTGGCCGACGGATTGTGCCGAAGATCAGGTTCCGCCATGGCTCGTTTTCGGGGTGATCCTGCGCGCCGCCGCCATGGCACATGTTCCGGAGGTGCAGGTCGCCGCGGGCGTGTCACTGCTGAGCGAAGGCTTCGAGATGGTCGACACCGACGCGATCATCGAAAGCTTCAGCCGCCACTTGATGACCGCCTTCGATCGTTGGAAGGAGCGCGGCTTTGAGGCGATTGCACGGGACTATCTGGAGCGGCTTCCCAAGAGCAAAGCCGGCGAGCGCCGCCGCATCGACGTCAACGGCGATCTTCTGGTGAGCCTTCCGAACAGCCGCGGCGCGCCTGATCGAACCAGCCTGGTGGATGCGCTTGGGCGCGCTGATTGGTATGATCCGCAGGCGCGCGGTCCGAAATTCGGTTGAGGCGGACATGCTGAAGTTTCCGCGAACCATCAGGCTGGACCCGTCGGATACGTTCGTCTTCGAACGCGCGGCGGAACCCGGCGAATGGGCAGTGTCCGGCGCCTTCGTATTCTGGAACCGGGATTTGACGGCACTCGGGCCGAAGCAGCGCGTGGCGTTGCGATCTGGTTTTCTCGGCATCGACAGTCTGGGATGGTCGACGCTGGCCATCGTCACCGAAGCAACGGAAGCCGAGCGGCAGGCGATGATCGCGCGGCTCGCAAGCCAGCTCGTGGAGAAATTCGGGGCGCCTGGTGCGGAGGCCGCCCGGCACGCGGCGGAGGAGGAGGTCGCGTTCGCCGCCTCGCTCTGCGAACATCCGCCGCAGACCCTGCTTGCCGTTCAGCGCAGCATCGAAGAAGGCGAAATCCGCGAGCGCTTTCGGACCTTGAAACCGCGCGCCGCTGCCGCAGATGCTGACCGGTTGCACGCCCATGCCCGCGCCTTTACCTTCCATGAAGTGGAGGGCGATGATGAACCTGCCGAAGAGGTCGATCTTCTCGGGCTAATCAGGACTGACGCGGGCAGCAAGGATCATACATGACGGATCGTAGATGAGAGAATTCTGGGTCGCCTCGGGCCATCATCTTACGCGCCGCGCCGACCACGGCGGCCTTGTCGCGACGCCCGAACTCATCATGGCCTATCTGGCGCGGCCCGAACTGATGCCGCCAGCCGATGCCTGCGACGCCGAGCGCGCCCTGCATGCGAGCCTGATGGCCGATCCGCTGCGCCCGGTCACGAGCACCGAGATCGCTGCGCTTGCCGACGCCGACGCGCGGGAAAACTGGTCGTTCATGATGAGCTTCCGTGACCGCCTGATGGCGGCGCCGTCGCTCGAGGCGGTCTATGTCGCGCTGGCGCGCAAGGGGGCCGGCGACCTGCCGCCGATCTTCGTGTCGCAATTATGTCATCTGATCCTGCGCAATGCGCTCGAAGGCTGCGACGACCCATATATATTGCGTGCAGCAGAGCTGTTCTATCGGAGCCAGCTCGCCGCGCTTCATGAGGGCACGCTACTGCTCGCTGACGCCGAGGTGATCGAGGCGGAGCAGCATGCCCAGCACGACCTGCATTCATCGCCGTTGACGGCCATGCTGCAGCAGCCGAAGTCGTTTGGCGAGATGGACGTCATGGACGACGACAATGCCTGGACCTATTGGTCGAGGTCGGATGCGCACGCGATGGCCATGAATATCGGCGGCAACGCCAAGGCGCGCGCCGGACTGTGCCGGGTCATCGAACGCTGGATCGGCCATCTGCTCGGCGTCACCGTCAGCGTCGAAAACATCGCGGCGATCGAGGACCGCGACTGGCGCTGGTTTGTCGGCCTCGACAGCGAGGCAACGCGGATCGGCAATGCGCTGTGGCGCGGCGAACGGCTCGAAAACAGCGTTGCCGAGCGCATCGTCGCCCTGATGCGCCTGACCTTCGAAGACACGCGGCTGGTGGACGAGCGCGTCGGCGACAAGCCGGTCTATCTCATCCTTGCCATGGGCGCCGACAAGGTGGTGAGATTGAAGCCGCAAAACCTGGTCGCGGGGCTGCCGCTTGCGGCGGCCGCGAATGTCACGTGACTCGTCATCAGAAGGAGGATCGTGCATGGCAATGATCGAATTGTCCGTGAAGTCGGCATGGAGCTGCTGAGTTGAACTCCCCCGCGACACCCTTGTTGCGCATTCCAGCAGGCGTCGTTATCGAACGCCGCAAGGCCGATTCGCCATGGATTGACTTCGTCTGGCGCGGCGTAGGCGTGTTGCCGGATGAACCTGAGATGAAGCCTTGGACGCTTTTACGCGAGCAGGATGAGACGGCGATCTACTATGCCGGCAGCGCCACCGTCGATCTCTACCGGTCCGAAACGGAGCGCTATCGAGATAACCTTGCGTCCGGATCGCCCAGCATCTGGGTCGTGTTGAGCCCTTCAGAAGGAACCTGGCCCTACGCGGTTTTGGCGGCCACCGCCGACCCCGCGGAAGGGGAAGCGTTCACCATATCCGGCGTCAATCTTGTCGAAGCGGTGCCGATGCCCGAAGTGTTTCGCGAGGCGATTGAAAAGTTCATTGGCGAGCACCACATCGAACGAGAATTCTTCAAGCGAAAGCTGGGCCGCGCGGATCCGGAAGCGCTCGCGCGGCGGCATCAGGAAGGCGGGCACGAATGAGCGACGAGGAATTCCTTGCGCGCTGGTCTCGCCTGAAGCGGGAGACGAGGGTCGGCGAAGAGGTTTTGCAGCCGACCGAACCGACGCAGGCGCCCAGCCCGGCCCCTCCCGCCAATGCAGTTGAAGATCCTGAAGCGCCGGAAATCGATCTGTCGACCTTGCCGCCGATCGATTCGATCGAGGCCGGCACGGACATCGCGGCATTCCTCCGCAAAGGGATTCCACAGGAATTGAGCCGTGCGGCGCTTCGTCGCGCCTGGACCGCCGATCCCGCCATACGGGACTTTATCGGCCTTGCGGAGAACGCCTGGGATTTCAACGATCCGAATGCGATGCCTGGATTCGGACCGCTCGACTGTTCAGAGGCAGAGCTTAGCGGGCTCGTCGACCGAATCGTCGGAGGTGTCAAGAAGGCCGCCGAGGCGCTCACGGACCCACTCGCAGAGGTCAAGGAAGTCGAGCGGTCGGCTTCTTCCGGGCGTGATCCTGCGAAAGAGCCGAATCCGAGAGAAGCGATAGGCGCGCCGAGCACGATGGAGGAGTCCACGCTGGCTGAACCGGTGATCGTTTCTGCTGCGTCGCAACCATCGCCCGCAGAGACAAGCGACAGTCCTTCCGTTCGGCGCCGCACACACGGCGGTGCGCGACCTCGCTAGCTTGCGACGAAATGCTATAGGCTCAGACTATACCTATCGATTGACCACCCGGGAACCCGCGTTTAGAATTCTTCCAACTAAACGAAATCAAGCGCTTGGCACCTGGGATGGAGGTCCTCATGCGTGATGCGGGCCTAGAGCGTGCCATCGATGCGGCAGGCGGCGTTGCTCAGCTCGCCCGCAAAATTGGCATTGCACAGCCTTCGGTCTCAACTTGGAACAGAGTTCCGGTTGGAAGGGTGATTGCGGTGGAGACCGCGACCGGCGTGCCGCGTCAACAACTTCGTCCCGATCTCTATAGTGAGCTCGCTGTGCCTGGTAATGATGTCGATCCCGTCGACGCCGCTCGCGCGCGGGAATACGAACTGCTTGCCGTATTGCTTTCCTGTCCGCCATCGAACGCCTTGCTGCGTGAGATCGCGCATTTGCGCGGCGACGCAACGCCGCTTGGTCGCGCCCATGCCGCCTTGGCCGAGGCCGCATCTGACGTCGTGACGAGCGGCGTCGAGCGCGAATATTTCGATCTGTTCGTCGGTCTCGGGCGTGGCGAACTGTTGCCTTATGCGTCGTACTACTTGACCGGCTTTCTCAACGAACGCCCGCTTTCCCGTCTCCGCGATGATCTCGCCGCACTCGGCATCGAGCGCGTCGAGAACAATTTCGAACCCGAGGATCATGCGGGCATCTTGTGCGAGATCATGGCTGGATTCGCGGCTGGCCGTTTCCCGGCATCGGCAGAAACCCAGCGCGCTTTCTTCGACAAGCACGTCGTCTCGTGGATGGGGCGCATGTTCGCCGACATGGAGCGGGCAACGAGTGCGAAGTTTTACAAATCGGTCGGGACGCTCGGCCGAGTATTCATGCAAATCGAAGCTGAGGCTTTTACCTTCGCCAACTGACCAGGGGCGCTGGTCCGGGAGAGATGCGATGAAGAACGAGAAGAAAACGACAGTTGGTCGCCGCGATTTCTTGCGAACGGTCGGCGCGGGCGCGGTCGGCGCCGGCGCGACGCTGGCGACACCATTGATCGCGCCCGCGCATGCCGATAGCGAGAACAATGATGAAAAGCGCAAGGCGCGCTACAAGGAAACCGACCACGTGAAGGCCTTTTACCGCGTCAATCGTTATCCGGCTTGAGGAGGCGATCGTGCTGATCAGGAGAACAGAACAACGTTCCGAATCCGGCCGTCGCGGATCAGTTGCACAGGCTTTGTCGGGGCAGGGCGGCGGCGGTCTCGATCGCCGTGCTTTCTTGCGCCGCTCCGGTCTCGCCGGCGGTGCGCTGGCGGCGCTGAGCACGCTGCCGGTCGGCAGCGTCCGCAAGGCGGAAGCCGCCGCGGCCGGTCCGCTCACTTCGGGAGCGACCGTCCGCAAGAGCATCTGCACGCATTGCTCGGTCGGTTGCACGGTGACCGCCGAGGTGCTGAACGGGGTCTGGATCGGCCAGGAGCCGAGCTGGGAATCCCCGATCAATCGCGGATCGCATTGTGCCAAGGGCGCATCGGTCCGCGAGCTGGTCCACAGCGAGCGCCGGCTTCGCTATCCGATGAAGCTCGTCAACGGCCAGTGGACGCGCGTCTCGTGGGAGACGGCCGTCAACGAGATCGGCGACAAGATAACGGCAATTCGCGAAAAATCGGGCCCCGATTCCGTCTACTGGCTGGGATCGGCCAAGATGACGAATGAGGGCTCCTATCTGTTCCGCAAGCTCGGCGCGTTCTGGGGCACCAACAATACCGATCATCAGGCGCGCATCTGCCATTCGACGACCGTCACCGGTGTAGCCAATACCTGGGGCTATGGCGCGATGACCAATAGCTTCAACGACATCCGCAATGCGAAGACCCAGATCGTGATGGGCGGCAATCCGGCCGAGGCGCATCCGGTATCGATGCAGCATCTGCTCGAGGGCAAGGAGCTTCAAAAGGCCAATTTTATCGTCATCGACCCACGTATGACGCGAACCGCGGCTCACGCGACCGAGTATGTGCGCATGCGGCCGGGCACCGACATCCCGGTGCTGTACGGCATGATGTGGCACATCCTCAAGAATGGCTGGGAGGACAAGGAGTTCATCAAACAGCGCGTCTACGGTTTCGACGAGCTCCGCGAGGAAGTGGAGAAGTGGAATCCGGAAGAGGTCGAGCGCGTCAGCGGCGTTCCCGGCGAACAACTCAAGCGCGTCGCCAAGCTGTTTGCGACGGAAAAACCGGCAACACTGATCTGGGCCATGGGCCAGACCCAGAAGACCGTCGGTACCGCCAACGTGCGGGCGAGTTGCATCGCCCTGTTGATGACCGGCAATGTTGGCAGGGCCGGCGCCGGGGCCAACATCTTCCGTGGCCATGACAACGTGCAGGGAGCAACCGACGTCGGGCTCGATATCGTCACGTTGCCGTTCTATTACGGCCTTGCGGAAGGCGCCTGGAAACATTGGTCGCGCGTCTGGGAAGTCGATTATGAGTTCTTGAAGTCGCGCTTCGACTCCAAGCAGATCATGGAAACCCCCGGCATCCCGCTCACCCGCTGGTTTGACGCAGTGACGCTGCCGAAAGATCAAGTCGCGCAGAAAGACAATGTGCGGGCGGTGTTCGTGCAGGGACATGCCAGCAACAGCATCACGCGCATTCCTGAATCCCTCAACGGCCTGAAGGCGCTCGAGTTGCTCGTCATCGCCGACCCGCATCCCACCACCTGGGCCTCGCTCGCCGTGGAGGCGGGACGCAAGGATGGCGTCTACATTCTGCCGGTCGCCACCCAATTCGAGTGCAAGGGTTCGCGCGTTGCCTCGAACCGCTCGCTGCAGTGGGGCGAACAGATCGTCAAGCCGATCTTCGAATCGAAGGACGATCTCGAGGTGATCTATCTGATGGCGAAGAAACTCGGATTCGCCGACAAGATGTTCAAGAACATCAAGGTCGAGAATAACCTTCCGGAAGCCGAAGATGTGCTGCGCGAGATGAATCGCGGAAGCTGGTCGACCGGCTATTGCGGGCAATCGCCCGAGCGGCTCAAGGCGCACATGAAGAACCAGGCGAAGTTCGACATGCTGACGATGCGGGCGCCCAAGGACGATCCTGAGGTCGGCGGGGACTATTACGGACTGCCCTGGCCGTGCTGGGGATCTCCGGAAGTCAAGCATCCTGGCACGCCGCTGCTCTACAACACCAATCTCGCGGTGATGGACGGCGGCGGCACGTTCCGGCCGCGTTTCGGCGTCGAGCGTGAGGATAAGCTTCCAGACGGCTCGACGCGAAAGGTCAGCCTGCTGGCGGATGGGTCCTACTCCAAGGATTCGGAGATCAAGGATGGCTATCCGGAGTTCACGTTGGCGAGCCTCAAGAAGCTCGGCTGGGACACGGACTTGACCGAGGCCGAGATGGCGGTCATCAACAAGGTCAATCCGGCCAATCCCGACGCGGTGTCGTGGTCGCTCGATCTATCGGGCGGAATTCAGCGTGTGGCTCTCAAGCACGGCTGTGTTCCGTACGGCAATGGCAAGGCGCGCATGAATGCCTTCGGCTTGCCGGACCCAATCCCGGTGCACCGCGAGCCGATTTACACGCCGCGCGTGGATCTGGTGGCGAAGTATCCGACGCGGCCGGACGCCAAGCAGTTCCGCGTGCCCAACATCGGGTTCTCCGTGCAGAAGGCGGCGGTTGAGAAGGGGATCGCAAAGCAGTTTCCGCTCATCCTCTCCTCGGGTCGTCTCGTCGAATATGAGGGGGGCGGCGAAGAGACCCGAACCAACCCATGGCTCGCAGAACTGCAGCAGGAGATGTTCATCGAGATCAGCCCGGCCGATGCCGCCGAACGCGGCATCAAAGACGGCGGCTGGGTCTGGGTCACGGGCGCCGAGAGCAGTTCCAAGGCCAAAATGAAGGCGCTAGTCACCGAGCGGGTCGGCAAGGGTGTGGCCTGGATGCCCTTCCACTTCGGCGGCTGGTTCGGAGGTAAGGATCTTCGTGACGCCTACCCGAAGGGCACCGATCCGATCGTTCTCGGTGAAAGCGCGAACACGATAACCACCTACGGCTATGATCCCGCGACCGGCATGCAGGAGCCCAAAGTCACTCTTTGCCAAATCGCGGCGGCATAAGGAGCAACGACCATGGCACGTATGAAATTTCTCTGCGACGCCGACCGTTGCATCGAATGCAACGCCTGCGTCACCGCCTGCAAGAACGAACACGAGGTGCCCTGGGGCATCAACCGGCGCCGCGTCGTCACCATCAACGACGGCAAGCCGGGCGAGCGTTCGGTCTCGATGGCGTGCATGCATTGCACCGACGCGCCCTGTGCGGCGGTTTGCCCGGTGAATTGCTTCTACACCACAGCCGACGGCGTCGTGCTTCACTCCAAGGACCTGTGCATCGGCTGCGGCTATTGCTTCTACGCCTGTCCGTTCGGTGCGCCGCAATATCCCAAGGTCGGCAATTTCGGCTCGCGCGGCAAGATGGACAAGTGCACCTTCTGCGCCGGTGGGCCCGAGGCTGACGGCAGCAGGGAGGAGTACGAGAAGTATGGTGCGAACCGTCTTGCCGAGGGCAAGCTGCCGCTATGCGCCGAAATGTGCTCGACCAAATCCTTGCTCGCGGGCGACGGCGACATCATCGCTCAAATTTACAAAGAACGCGTGATGAAGCGCGGATACGGCTCCGGGGCGTGGGGCTGGAAGACCGCCTATCGCGAGACGATTGAGTCCTGAGGACAGCGTCGGCCGCGATCGCGCAGATATCGGGGAGAGGGACCTATGGCGTCGTTTGCAAGATTGATCCGCCTCACGATCGGTGCGTGGGCCTTTCTTCTGTTGGTCATCGCGTTGCCGGCGCCATCGGTTGCCCAGCAGGTGAATCCGACCGCGAGCTCGGTCAAGGAGCAGCAGCTCTTGCAGGAGCTGAACCGGATCAACGGTCGCGTCAGCATTCCCGATCAGCGTTCTGGCGTGCTCGTACAACCCGCCGGTCGCGATTGGCGGGAATTCCGTAATGTGACGCTGCGGTGGATCGGCGGCATCGCCATCCTGGGCATGCTGGCCGTGCTTGTGATCTTCTATCTCAGCCGCGGCATGGTCCGGCTAGAGAGCGGTCGCTCGGGGCGTACCATCGTGCGCTTCACGGCATTCGAGCGCTTCGTGCACTGGGTGACCGCGGCCTGTTTCATCGTTCTGGCCATCTCGGGACTGAACATCACGTTTGGTCGTCCGCTGCTCCTGCCACTCATTGGCTTCGAGGCGTTTTCCGAATGGTCGCAATGGGCGAAATATGCGCACATCTATCTAAGCTTCCCGTTCACCATCGGCGTTGTGGTGATCTTCCTGATCTGGATCGCCGGAAATATCCCGAACAGGGTGGATGTTGATTGGCTCAAGCGAGGCGGCGGCATCGTCGGCCACGACCATCCACCGGCCTATCGCTTTAATGCCGGACAGAAGGCGATTTACTGGATCGTCATCATCGGCGGCACTGCCGTTGCGGTAAGCGGCTATCTCTTGATGTTCCCGTTCTACCTGTCCGGGATCGAGGGAATGCAATGGGCGCAAGTTGTTCACTCGATCGTGGCGGTGCTGTTCGTGGCCGTGATGCTGGCGCACATCTACATCGGCACCATCGGCATGGAAGGGGCCTTCGAGGCGATGGGCAGCGGCACGGTCGATGTCAATTGGGCCAAGGAGCATCACGCGCTCTGGCTCGAGGAAGAGCAGGCTCGCGCAGGTGGCGCGCCGCGGACCGCGCCGGCCGAATGAGCCGGCCGGGTCAATATTTGAGGAAGTGCCATGAAAGTCTTTTTTGCGGCCCTGGTGTTTGCGGCAATTGTCGCGGCCGGAATGTCGATGGTGCTGAATTCGGTTCAGCGGCCGAGCTATGAGGCCTTCGCGACGGGCAGCGCCCGGGTTGGCGATCCCGGCCACAACCTTGTCGGTCCCGGTTGATCGGGCCTGGAGCGTCGCGTGAGCGGACCTGATATGTCTGTGGCGTGGCCGGTCGAAATCCGCCTGCCGAAGAATCGCCGCACGCTGCGGGTTAGCTTTGACGACGGCAGGACATTCGATCTCCCTGCCGAATTGCTCCGGGTGACCAGTCCGTCTGCCGAAGTGCAGGGGCATTCCGAAGCCGAACGCAAGACGGTCGGCGGCAAGCGCAATGTCGCCATCCTTTCGGTCGATCCTGTCGGCAACTATGCCGTCAGGTTGGGGTTCGACGATATGCATTCGACCGGCATCTATTCCTGGGCATTTTTGCGCGATCTCGGCGAGAATACGGAGCGGCGCTTTCAGGACTACCTCGACGATCTTCAGGCCAAGGGCCTCGACCGCGATCGACCGGGCGTGCGCTGAGGCTGATGCGGATGGTGCAGGGCGCGAACGCGTTGCCGGCCAAACGAGGCCGGTTCGCGCTTCTGACCGCGGTGGCCTTGATCGTGCTGCCCATCGGAGTAACGGCCGCCTTTGCGCAACTGCGCGGCCATGGCGGGCCGGTGCGGGGGCTGGCGATTTCCGCGGACGGGCAAAGTGCGATATCCGGCAGCTTCGATTCGACCGCGATCCGCTGGTCCCTGACGCGCAATGCGGCCGAGCAGGTGCTTCGTTTTCATTCCGATGCCGTCAATGCAGTGGTGTTACTCGCAGACGGGCGCGCGGCGACCGCAGGCGCCGATGGGCGCATTGCGATCTGGACCTTTGGAAGGACAGAGCCCGACGCGGTGCTCGAGGGCCACACGGCGCCGATCGTCGCGCTGGCGGCATCGCCCGATGGCACTGCGCTGGCATCCGCCTCGTGGGACCGCACGGTGCGACTCTGGCCGCTCGCCGGCGGGGCGCCGCGCGTGCTCGACGGGCATACGCAGAACGTCAACGGCGTGGCGTTTACCGCCGATAGTCACGCTCTGATCAGCGTCAGCTACGATCTGAGCGTTCGAATCTGGCCACTGTCGGGCGCAGAAACGCCAACCGTCGTTCCGATGCCGACCCCGCTCAATGCCGTGGCCGTCGGTCCCGATGGTGAGATCGCGGTCGGCGGCGCCGACGGCAAGGTTTACTTTCTGACAGACGCGGGCGCGCGGACCGGCGAGGTCGCGGCCGGGCCGAGGCCCGTGATCTCGATTGCGATCTCGCCTGATGGCGCGCAGGTTGCCGCCGCGAGCATCGGCGGAGCGGTGGGCGTCATCGATCGCAAGGCGCGCAATCTGGCGCGCACGCTGGTCGGGCCCGGGCTGCCGGTTTGGTCGATGGTCTTCATGCCCGACAGCCGCACTTTGCTGACCGGCGGCGCCGACAACATCATTCGCCGCTGGAACGCGGCGACGGGTGAGCCGATCGATCCGATTCTTCTGGAGACGGCAGGTGATCCGCTCGCCGCCTATGCCGGCGACCGGGGTGCGGAAATCTTTCGCGCCTGTGTCGCCTGCCACACGCTCGCCGCGGACCAGGGCAACAGGGCGGGACCGACGCTGGCCGGCATATTTGGTAGGCGCATCGCCACGGCCCCGGGCTATAATTTTTCCGAAGCGCTCAAGCATCTCGACATCGTTTGGACGCCGGAGACAATTTCAAAATTGTTCGAGGTTGGCCCGCAGGCCTACACGCCCGGCACCAAGATGCCGGAGCAGCGCATCGGTTCGGAGCAGGACCGCGCGGCCCTGGTGCAATTCTTGGAGCGCGCGACCAGGCGATAAGCGTCAAGGCGGCGATTACTCCGCCTTTTAATGTTTCGCGGGCGGTGTCGAGAAGACCAGCGACATATCCTCGAACTCCTCGATCGGAAGCCTGGTTACGCCCGCGGAGGCCGGAGATTTCTTCGACAGCGCAACGCCGGTGGTTACCGTCGGACCATAGGAAATTGAGTACGAACGCATCGTGGTTGCAATAGCGAGCAGGGCGACTGCCACGAATCCGGAAATCAACAGGCGCTTCATGGAAAACTCCGCTGGTTCGAAATGCAGTGTGACTTGTGCCATCCGCATTACGGCCAACGGTCATTCGTGAATGTGGCCTGAATCACCTATCACGATCTTGTTTTTGCGATGTCCCGGTTCCACTGCCGGGCCGGCGTTTATCTCAGGTTGAATTGAAGAGAGGCTGCCAGCTGTCGTTTTGCCAAGTCGTGGCATCGATACGTGCGTGCAGCGTGAACTGCTCACGGCGTTGAACGACGGCCAGTGCGCGGATTGAGTGGGCCGGTCGGCGCACGGCGCAGCGCTTCCGGCAGAAATTCCTCGTCTGCGGCGGGCAGGGCGCTGGAGCGCACATCCGCCGCGGACTGGGCGCGCTCGTGCGCGGATTGGTTGTCATCGAATTTTCGCTTCACGTCGACGCCATCGACGGGATCGTTGACGCCGTGCTGAACGTCTCTGAAGTCGCTCATGGTCGCTCCGGAGGTTTTGGCAGTTTCCATGCACGCAAAACGCGGATGAAAGGACCGTGTTCCGCGGCCGCCAGGCGCAGCAGGCTAAATTGAAACGTTGAAACTGGAACTGCCGGTGCCGCGCCCGATTGACTCGCAAGGCGATCGCGCGATGGAGCGACAGATGACCGATAGCACGGTGAAGAAAGTCTCCAGCAAGACTGCGCCCAAAGGAAAGATGGGTCAGACCTATCTTGTTTCCGGCAAGCGTCTCTCGATGCGGATGTGGGAAAACGAGCCGCCGCAGACTGACGTTTCCGACAAGCGGGATTACGAAACCGTTGGTTACGTCATGAAAGGGCGCGCCGAGCTACTTATCGAGGGGCAGACCATAAAGCTCGAGCCGGGCGATTCCTGGCTCGTACCCGCGCATGCCGAACACAGCTATCGCATTCTTGAGCCGTTCACGGCCGTTGAGGCGACGGCGCCGCCGGCGCAAGTGCACGGCCGCGATGAATGACGGCGTCGTCGTGGGGACAAACTGATCGGGAGAACGAGATGGGACTTGAATCGCTTTACTTCGTCGGCGCGCTCGTACTTCTGACGGCGCTCATTTATGGCACGCTGAGCTACCGTTACCGCAACCGGGCGGCAACGCGGGTCGGAGAAGAAATCACGCGGGAGCGATACCGCCAGAACCAATCATAGAGCCGAATTCTGGCATGACCGGCCGGAGGGCGAGTGCGTTCACGTGCACTACTGTGGGCTGCGAGAATCCTTGACACCAAGCGCGGTCTTGTTGCCGGCGTCGCGGCCTGGCACGCTGACGTGTACCTCGTGGCCTTCGCGGATCGCGAGAGATGCTGCGGCAACCGCCGCCTCGAAAGCCGCTTCCTTTGTATCGTAGCTGTGCGGCGCGTTTCCGTCATGGAGGACCGTCCAACCGTCCGGCTTGGAAACGATCATGTACTCCGCCAATCCCATTGTTGCCTCCTTGCTATCAGCAAGAGCAACGTGGAAGCCCGTTTCCAGGTTCCGATGACAAGCGCTGGGGAACTCAGCTCTTCGGTGGACGCCCACGCTTCGCGAACGTCAATCCCTGCATGTTGGCCGCGTTCTGAAGGAGCCCCGCACGTTTCAGCGCTTCGCTTCTAGCCGGGCCCTGAGGCATGGCACGCGCTTGCTCCAGCGCCGCCAGCGCTTCGAGATGCAAGTCCCGGCTCGGTCGATCGTCGCCTTTCTTCTTGTCCATTCAAAAAGTTTAAAAGGCGGCGCGATCGGCTGTCTGCTCGGTTCCCGACGTTGGAACTCTGCTGTGCACAGGAACTAAACTACCGGTTTTCCGCTTCCCCCATACAGGAGGTGACCGATGAGCAAAGAAAAGCCAACCGATGATCCGCGTCAGCGGAACGACTGGGGTTCGCACCGTCAGACCGACAAGCCCTGGAAGGAGAAGCCGGAGAAAGATCAGAGATCGGGACCGGTGAAGCCTGATCTGGAGCAGTGGCAGGAGACTAACACGCATTAGCCGGCCGCAGCGTAATGATTGGAGACCCGCGGATGCTTGAAGAGAAATTAAAGGAAGCAATCGTTGCGGAGCTGAAAAGGCAGGCGGCGAATGATCCGCAGTCGCTGAGCGTCGAGCAATCCGAGGGTCTCGTCGTGCGCGGCAAGATCGACCTCGACGATCTAACGATGGTGATTGCTGGCGCCGTGGCAGGAGGGCCCTGACGGCTCTGCGTCGCACGCGCAGGAACGGAGACTGGCGGCGGACGTTTTCCTCGAAATGACTTGGAAGCTGAAATGACAGAATTACCGCTGCCTTTACTCATCGAGAGTTCGATTGAAATCGCCTGGGATTATTTGGAGCGCACCGGGGAGTTGGGGGACGCGATGGCGGCGGGCCGCTTTCTCAGCGATGTAATCGAGGTGATGGTGCGTCGCGGCGAGCGGCGGCGATTGATGCTCGCCAACAAGGCCATCACTGCCTATCAGCAGTTCAGGCGACAGACCGAACATCCGATCCTCGCCTCAGCGTGATGCCGTTCCGGTGTTAGGAACCCTTTGCGCGAGCGCTTGTTGAAGGAGGTCTTCAACCAAAGGAGTTTCCTCATGAAGAAAACGATCCTGGCTTGCGCCTGCGCCCTGCTGCTGTCGACCGGCGGCGCGTTCGCACAAATGCAGCCCGCTCCGGGCGGCGCAGCGCACGGTGACGTCGGGCCCGGCACCAATGGCACGATGAAAAATACCCATCTGAAAAATACCCATATGAAAAAGGGAACGACGACGGGCATGGCCAGCGGCAAGATGATGAAGCCCGGCAGATCGTCCAGCGCGCCTTCCAGCAGCGGCAATGTCGGACCGGGCACCAACAACAATGCCGGCCCGCAACCTGGTGGCAAATAGTCCCCTGTCGAATGCCGTTATCCGTGGATGGATGGCGGCATTCGCCGCTTGATGGCCGGCGCGTCGAGGGCTCATGAGAATCGAAGGCGAGAGCGTACGGGTCTGCGGCATTGACGTCATTGCTGACGCCAAGGGCAAGCTTATCAGCGTGCGTTACGAGCAACGCCGGCGAGACGGTGAACAGCAAACGCGCAAGCGCGAGATCTACGACAACGGCAACTCGGCCGTCATTCTTCCCTACGATCCCGAGCGAAAGACCGTGCTGCTCACCCGGCAGTTGCGCCTGCCGATCTTCTTGCAGGACGGGACCGAGCGAACCGTGGAGGCTTGCGCCGGAAAGCTCGACGGGGAGGAGGCCGAACGGCGCATTGTGAAGGAGATGCAGGAGGAGCTCGGTTACAAGGTCTCGCACGTCGAGCGGCTGTTCGAACTCTATGTCAGTCCCGCCGCAATCATGGAAAAGGTCGTTCTCTTTACCTGCAAATATTCGACGGCGAACAAGGTATCCGGCGGCGGCGGGCTCAAGGATGAGGGCGAGGATATCGAGGTGGTCGAGACCACGCTTGAGCAGGCGGCTGCAATGGTCGCGACCGCCGAAATCGTCGATGTAAAGACGGTCGTTCTAATTCAATATCTGCGCGATCGCGTCCGTCTATAAAAACGGCTTCCCGCCGGTGACCGCGATCGTGGCTCCGGATACATAGCTGGAAAGCGGATCGGCCAGCATGACGTAAGCGGTCGCCAACTCGACAGGCTGGCCCGGACGCTTCATCGGCACCTGCTTGCCGAAATTCGACACGGAATCCTCTGGAAGCGTGGAGGGAATAAGCGGTGTCCAGATTGGCCCCGGAGCGACCGCGTTGGCGCGGATGCCCTTGTCGGCCAGCATCTGCGCCAATCCTGCCGTGAAGTTGTGGATCGCTCCCTTGGTCGTCGCATAGGCCAGCAGGCTCGGGTTGGGCACATCCGAATTGATCGATGCGGTGTTGATGATGCAGCTTCCGGGCTTCATATAGGGCACGGCGGCCTTGGTGAGATAGAACATCGCGTGGATGTTCACCTTGAAGGTCAGCTCCCATTCTTCGTCACTGATCTCGTCGATCGATTTGAAGCTCGCCTGGTGCGCGGCGTTGTTGACGAGGATGTCGATGCCGCCGAGGTCCGATACGGCTTTCGCAATCACGGCGCGGCAGTGATCGGCCCTTTGGATATCGCCTGCAACAAGAAGGGCCTTGCGACCCGCGTCGGTCACCAGCCGCTCCGTTTCCCTGGCATCGTCATGCTCATCCAGATAGGAGATCAGGACATCTGCGCCTTCCCGGGCGTAGGCGAGGGCGACGGCGCGGCCGATGCCGCTGTCGCCGCCGGTAATCACCGCTTTCTTGCCGTTGAGCCGGCCGCTGCCTTTGTAGGAAGCTTCGCCATGGTCCGGCAGCGGGTTCATGGCCCCCGTCTTGCCCGGCATGGGCTGATGCTGGCTGGGAAAGGGCGGACGCGGATAATGCAGCATTGTCGTTCTCCGGTGGATGCGCGGCCGGCGCGATCTTGGCGTGGCTAGATCGTGGCGCGGCTAAGTCAGTCGATCGAGGTTTCCAAGTGGATTAAGGCTGCCGGGTTCCTTGTCGTCTTGCTCGCTCCCGCGTTGTTCAGCCTTGGCTTCTTCTCGCAGCTTTCCGTCGCCGAGGACCTCGGCAATCGCCTCCTTGGCCTTGCCTTTGGCCTGTCGGGCGGCTCGTTTGATCGTACCCATGGTGATGGCCTGCGTGCGGTGTAGCTTCGGTCCGCACTAATGTTCGATCGGAGCCATCGTTCCTGGGGCGCGTGCGGTGCCGGCGCTCTCATCGCCGGCTGCACGGGAACGTTGCGAACCGTCTCGGGCTTGGTTCTGCACGAAAGGCGACAACCGCAATGTCAGGATTTGAGCCTAGGGATCTCGACGCGTTGATCGTGGGTGGTGGGCCGGCCGGGCTGACCTGCGCGATCTATCTGGCGCGCTACCGACGTAAGGCCGTGATCGTCGACAGCGGGCAAAGCCGGGCAGCGCTGATCCCCGAAACGCATAATTATCCGGGCTTTGCCGACGGCATTGGCGGCCCGAAATTGCTGGAGGCTCTCACATTGCAGACGAAGATCTACGGCGTCGAGATCATCAAGGATCGGGTTACGGAGTTGCAGTTCAGGGGCGACTTCGAGGCGAGATATTCGCGAGGCATAATCAGAGCCAAAAGGGTCGTGATGGCCAGCGGATTGGTCGACCGCGATCTCGGCGATTCCGTGCTGCGCGCGGCGGTCCCAGACGGGCTGGTTCGATATTGCCCGATCTGCGATGGCTTCGAGGCCTCCGACCTGAGCATCGGCGTCCTCGGCAGCGCCAACGATGTCGGCACGAAGGCGTTGTTTTTGCGCACCTATTCCAGGCATGTCACACTGATGACGCTGGATGGCGCGGAGTGCCGCGAGCCACTCGCCCGTGAACTGTCGGAAGCGGGCGTTCGCGTTCTCGCTGCGCGCGCGGTGAGCTTCCGCAGGCAAGACAAACAGATGATCGTGTCGCTAAGCGATGGGACATCTGAGGTTTTCGATGTGATCTATCCGGTCCTGGGCTGTGAGGTTCGTTCCGAACTGGGCAGGAAGCTCGGCGCTCGTCATAATGAAACTGGATGTCTCGAAGTCGATGCCTGCCAGCAGACGAATGTCCCGGGATTGTACGCTGTTGGAGATGCGGTTTCTGATCTGCACCAGATCGCAGTAGCAACGGGTCATGCCGCGGTCGCAGCCACTCACATTCATAACAGCCTGCCGCGCAATTTTCGCTGATGGTGGAGGCAGTGGCTTAGGGCTGATCCTTGACGTCCATCTCGGCCAGCGGGCCAACGGCCGGGGCATTGAGCGGGGTCCCATCGAAAGCGAAGTGAGAGCCGTGGCATGGGCAGTCCCAGCACGTTTCGAAGGAATTCCAGTGCAGGTGACATCCGACGTGCGTACAAGCGGCCGAGCGGGCATAAAGCTTGCCGTTCTCGTCGCGATAGGCGGCGATCTTGCTCAGGCCATCGCGTATGATGGCGCCGTGTCCGGCCTTCAACTCGCTCACGGATTTCAGTTCGCCAGGCGCGAGGTATTCAGCAAAATTCTTCAGCGGCGTCACATTCTCACTCAGGTACGTGCCGATGCCCGCCGGCGTCTTCCGTGAAGGCTCATAGACGTCGACCCATTTGCATTCGCGGCCCAGGATCAATGATGAATTGATCATGGCGCCGACCACGCCATGCGTGATGCCCTGGCCGGAATCGCCTGTATGCACATAGATGTTATTGTTTCCCGGGTTCCTGCCGATGAAGGCGGCATGGTCGATGGTCTCGAGAACCTGGCCCGACCAGCGATGGGTGACTTGCTGCGCGGCAGGGACGAGGTTGCGCGTCCAGGCCTCAAGTGCCTGAAACCGCACCTCGGCGTCGTCGGCTTCGCCGCTCTTGTGATCGGCGCCACCGACGATGAGATAGTCGGTGCGATCGTCGCCCGGCTGAAGCCGCACGTAGTGATAGGGATCAAGCGTGTCCCAGTACAGGGCGTCGGGAATCGCGCCCTTCGGAATCGAGAATGCCATGGCATAGGTGCGGTAGGGCGCCGTTTTCGTATGCAGAGCAAACCGGTCGACGATCGGCGAATTCGTCGTCACCACCGCCGCGCCGGCGACGACCTTGCCGCCGGCCGCTGAGACCACGACCTTGCCGTCGTCACGCTCTTCGATGCTCTCGACGGCCGTATCTGCGTGAAACGTGCCGCCCCTTGCCTGGATGACGGGAACAAGGCCCTTCAGATATTCAAGAGGGTGAAACGTGCCCTGGCGCGGATAGCGCAAAACGTGCTGTTGCTCGCAGTGCGCAAGAGGGACGCCGACTAACCGGTGGACGGGAATGCCAATCTTGCGAGCCGCATCCAGCTCATCCTCAATGATCTTGGCATCGGTATTGACCGCCTGGAAGAGATATCCATCCAGACGACGGAAACCGCAATCGATGGATTCCTTGCTCTGTATCTGTTCAATGCGGTCGATCGCTGCCGCCTGACTTTCGTAGAACCGGCGCGAAAGGTCTTCGCCGCGTCGTTCGGTCATCACTGAGGTGCCGTCGTCGCATGGCGCGCCGAGATGCGCCGTGGTCCGCGCCGTCATACCGCCCGCGATTTTGCCGCGATCGATCACGAGGACACGGGAGCCTTCAAGGGCGAGTTCATAGGCGGTGGATACTCCGGCGATGCCGGCGCCGACGATGACGACGTCGCATTCGGCATCACCACGCAGCTGTGCCGCGTTGGGAGCTACCTCGACGTCCATCCATATGGACGTGCTGCGCCGATCGGAAAAATGGCTCATCCCGAAACCCGATAAATCAAGAACTGTCTCGAAGGGCCAACGGCAGATCGACACCTTGGTTCCTTTGGTTCCGCCGGCGACTCGGCGGTCACATCAACTCGATCAATCGCCGGGCATCGGCCGGTGCGGCGCTCTTCTGGTCGTTGTCGAAATAGACGAAGACGTCACATCCCTGTCGCTTCCAGGATTTGATGCGGCGCGCCCAATCACCGAGAGCGGCGTCGCCGTAATGATCCTTGTAGCGGCCCTGTGGCCCGTGCCCGCGGACATAGACGAAATCGGCCGTACGCTTCCACGGCGCCGGCGCGTCATGATGATCGGAAATGCAGAGCGAGATGTTCTGTTCATGCAGCAGGCGGAAGATCGCCGGTTCATACCAGCTTGGGTGCCTGAACTCAAAGCTGTAGCGGCGCTTCTTCGAGAGCAGCTTGAAGAAGGTGGCGAGGCGATCGGCATTGACCTTGAAATTCGGCGGCAGCTGAAACAGCACTGGCCCTGCTTTCTTGCCGAGCAGCGACAGGCGGCTCTCGAGCAGCTCGAGACTGTTGACCGAATTCTCCGATAGCCGCTTCCAATGGGTGATGAACTTCGACGCCTTCCAGGCGAATACGAAATCGCGGTCGGTCTGCGCGCGCCAGCCTTTGACGGCTTCCGGCGTTGGTGTCCGGTAAAACACGCCGTTCAATTCGGTTGTCGGAAACTGGCTGGCGTAGAACTGCAATTGCTCCTTGAGCGGCAGTCCCTTGGGAAAGAACGGCCCGCGCCAGGAGTCATAATGCCAGCCTGATGTGCCGATCAGGACCTGTGGCATCTCTCGGTGCTGATCCGCATCAGCGCTTTCATCGTCGAGGTTCTCCGCATTGATCGTACATTGGTCGACGAGGAACGATCGATTGCGGTGGGTTGTTCCCGCGCCTTCCATGGGGAACGCCAGGCGCAGGGGAGAGTTTTCCGTTCTAATTCGTTTTCGCCTCCCAGGAGTATGAGCTCTACGTGCGGTCCGGCGTCTTCTCCGAGCCATCCAGCTCGACCAGATAGGCGAGCAGCAAATCGTCCTGCGGCTGAGCGGCATCCCGCTCGACTTCCCGGTATGCGGCGATCTCATCCTCGGTCGAACGCCGGGCTCGGAGCCGCGCCTTGCCATCCCATAGCGGTGTGCCGTTCGACGTCAGGTCGGCAATGTCGCGCCGAAGCCAGTACTCGTGGCAGAGCTGCTGGGATTCCTTCAAGTTCTTGGCCTCGAAGGCGAGCGTTGGCTTTCCGCCGATATCCAGGGTGAAAATTGCAGGCGCCAGCATCATCCCATCCAGGCAGCAAATCTAAGGGCGATAAGGAGGCCAGCGACCCCGACGGCAACAATGGCGCAGGGCATTGCGATGCGCATCGTTATTCGAATGAGGGTAAGGCTCATCCTGGCGGCCTGAGGTTATCCGTCGCGTCAGCTCGTCGGAATTGAGCGGATCCGCAACGAACTTGGTTTCGGTGGCACCGCACTTCGCGCATTCGAATATCCGCTTTCGGAATGGCCAGCACCTAAGACAATTTTAGCCAATCGCATTCGGGTCACGCATCTGACGAAGGCGGACGTTCGATCGGCAAGAGACAAGCATCTTGCTGCCTCGCGCGGAAAGGTAGCTCGGCACTGGCCGTTCGTCTGTCCGATCTCCGACACATGGTTCTCGAAGGCCCGGTTCTCGAAGGCCCGGTTCTCGAAGGCCCGGTTCTCGAAGGCATGGCTGGAGAGCGCCCATTCGGACGAAAATTCCTGCAACCGAGGGGCCGGCAAGTGCTCGGTCGTGGATTAGGGCGCCATCAACCGAGGGAACAATGAGAAATATCGCCGATTGATACGGCAGTTGCCGGCTCCGCCCGGCTGCAGAGAGAAGGGACATCAAAATGAAATATCTTGCCCCGTGCCTGGCACTTGCTCTCCTGGCGACGCCCGCCATGGCGCAGTCGGTCGGAGAGAAGACCGGCATTAATTCGACCCTTGGCATTGCCCCGAGGACAGAGGATTTCGTCAAACAGGTCGCCATCAGCGATATGTTCGAGATCCAGTCCAGCCAGCTTGCGCAGGAGCGCGGCGATGCGGCTGATAAATCCTTTGCCGCCACGATGATCAAAGATCACGGCAAAACGACAGGCGAGCTGAAATCCATGGTCTCGGAAGGTGATCTAAAGATGGCTCTGCCGACCGAGCTCGACAGCACCCACCAAGCCAAGATCGACAAATTGAAGTCGCTCAAAGGTGGCGATTTCAGCGCCCGCTATCAGCTCGATCAGGTGAGCGGTCACAAGGACGCGGTGTCGCTGTTCGAACGCTATGCCAAGGGCGGCGACAATCCGAAACTCAAGGAGTGGGCGGACAAGACGCTACCCACGCTGCGCCATCATCTCGAAATGGCGCAGGGTCTCGCGTCCGGCAAGACGGTTGGAAAGAACTAGGAGAGCTTTGCGGTTACTTGTGAGCTTGCCCCGACGCGCGCGGGTTACCGGCAGTAAGCCCGCGCGCGCGTCTGGAGATTGAGGAATAGCAAGATGGCGAAGAAGGCAAAGAAGCGTCGTTATTCAAAGGGTGCGTCGAAGAAGGTCGGTCGCGCGATGAAAAAGCGCAAATCCGGCACGCTGCGGAGTGGACGCTCCGGCAAGAAGGTAAAGAGCAGGAAGCAGGCAATCGCGATCGGCTTGTCTGAAGCCCGCAAGAAGGGGGCCAAGGTGCCGAAGAAGGGCTCAAAGAAGCGTTCGAAGAAGCGGTCGAGAAAGTCCTGAGCGATCAATCCGACCTAGGCAGATCGGCCGCTGGATAAGCCACCATCCAATCGTCCAGTAGTTCGTCCCCGAAATCATCGAGCGCACGAAATCGATAACGCTCGGGATTTCGGGAGGGAGAGGTTTTGCGGTTGCGAGGGAATGTCGTTTTGGCTGTCATCGGTATGCGCCGCTCCGCCGGCTCGCCCCGTCCGCTCGGTGGGTATAGAACGGCGGGCGATTGACCGGGGTTCCTGTGGCTACTTGAAAAAGCAGGGCTGGACGGCTCGCTAGGCTAGCGGCGGCTGGCCGTTGGAAGCGGAAACGCCGCCATCGACGGCGACATTTGCACCCGTGACGAAACTTGCGTCGTCGCTGGCGAGGAACGCTATGACGGCAGCGACTTCATGCGGCTCGCAAACCCGACCCAAAGGAATTCGTTCGCGGAACTTGGCCAGCAATTCCTCGTCTTCCATCATGTCGGCGGTCATGCCGGTCCGGGTCAGGCTGGGGCAGACGGAGTTGACCCGGACGCCCTTTTTGCCGAGATCCAGCGCCAGCGCTCGCGTGAGGTTGACGACGGCACCTTTGGCGGCGTTGTAGGGACTTGTCGCCCAATCGCCGCCGGTTCCGGAGACCGATGCCGTATTGATGATCGAGCCCTTCGTCTTTTCGAGGTGGGGCAGGGCGGCGCGACAGCCGAAGAAGACGCCGTCAAGGTCGGTAGCCATCACCTTGCGCCACTGATAATTGGTGATCTTGGCCGGGTCGCCGCCTTCGTAGACGCCGGCGTTGTTGACCAGGACGTCCAGCCGCCCAAAGCGCTTCACTACTGTTGCTACCATTTCGTCCACCGCTTCATGGTCCGAAACATCGGCAATGTGGGCAAGCGTTAGCTGCGCCGGCAGATTCTTTGCGGCGTCAGCCAGTGGCGCTTCGTTGCGGTCAACCAAAGCCACGCGGGCACCCTCCGATGAGAAGCGCCGCGCAGTGGCTTCGCCGATGCCTGAGGCCGCCCCGGTGACGATGACGACTTTTCCATCAAAGCGCTGCATCGTCGTTTATTCCGAACGGGTTTGGTGGCGATCACATCTGCGCATGTTGACCGCCGGGGCGCGAAATTCGGCCCAACGTTGCGCCCGTTCCGTTGCCGCCTTGGACCAGCGCGATATCGCCCAGCGCAATGATGCCGACCAGTCGCTTGTCGCGATTGAGCACCGGCAGACGACGAACCTGGATATCGCCCATGTTTGCACAGACGTCGTCGAGATCCTGATCTTCGTAGCAATATTTGACTTCGGCGGTCATGACGTCGCCGACCCGCGCCTCCGGTCCGCGGCCCATGCCGATACCGCGGATGGCGATGTCGCGATCGGAGACCATGCCGACCAGCCGCTCATTGTCCGTCACCGGCAGCAATCCGACGCCGAGCGCTGCCATGGCCTGTGCGGCGTCCTTTAACGTGTCGTCGGGAGTGCAGAGCTGAACCTCTGGTGTCATCGCATCGGAAACTTTCATGATTTTCTCCGTTGTTGCCCGTTGCTTCACCGGCTAACAGGCGTCGCGGACCGCCGTTCCTGCAGCGGATGAAATATTGCCGGAAGCGGAGCGGAGAGACCTCAGGCCACCGAAGCCTCTCCTGGCTGTCTTACCAACGGTCGTTGTCGACGCCGACGCCCACGCTCACGCCGGGAGCACGGATGCCGACTCCCGCACGCGGTTCATCCCAATCGCGATAGTGCCGACGCTCGATATATCGCTCGCGCGGCGCATAGGCATAGGAGTCGCGGACGATGACACGGCTGCCGCCACGGGTGCGATAGCAGCGTCCATCCTCGTCACAGACCATACGGACCTGTTGGATCAAGTCGGCGTTTGAATACGCGTCGGCCGTATAGATGTCAGATGCATTTGCGCTTCCGGTCAGAAGCGCTCCAGCGCCAGCCAACAAGCCGATAGTGATCTTTCTCATAAGTTCCTCCTGATTCGAATGCTGCCCGATGCACAAAGCGTCGCACCGCCTTTGGTTCCGGCGTCGCCCGCAACGGAAGTTGGTTCCGACCGCCGCGTTTGCCCGGAACAGCGGCGAACAATGCAGAGTTATTTCACCACTGGACACAATCTTCCGAGAACGGAACAAGGAGCAAAAATGAAACGAGCTTTGTTATCCGGCGCAATCGCGGGGTTGATGCTGGGCACAAGCGCATTCGCGCAATCGCCGAGCGATCAGCAGCGAACGAACACGCCGTCGGCGCAAAACCAATTGAAATCGCCATCGACTGCCCCGTCGCAAAACACACAAAATACTCAAAGCGACAAGTCGAGCGCACAGCAACCGACGAATGCCACGGCAGATCAGCCACGTCCGCAGGCGCAGTCAAATCAGCCCAGCTCCGGATCACCGGCCGGCAGGGCGTTGCAGGCGAAATCCGAAGGCAATGCAGCGAACCCGCCAGCACAACAGCCGCAGGCTCAGCAGCCCTCGCAACAGCCATCGCAGACGCAGTCTGCCCAGCAACCGGGCTCCTCTTCACAACCGACGCAGGCGCAGAGCGATAGAGCGCCGGCGAGCAACCAGTCGACAGGCACGCAACAACCGAGCGGATCGGCCGGTACCAATAATGCGACGAGCAGCGGAGCTGCACAGCCTCCAACCAATACGGCGGCTCAGCCTTCGGGCAGCCAGAGCAACACTGCACAGACCAACACCACGCAGTCACACACAAATGTCAACGTCTCGGCTTCGCTTTCCGAGAGTCAGCGTACCCGTGTGAGCACGTCGATCAGCCGGCTGAACGTCAAGCCGGTGACCAACGTGAACTTCTCGCTGGCGATCGGCACCGCCGTGCCGCGCGATGTGCATTTCGAACGGCTGCCGGCAGACGTCGTCGAGGTGATGCCGCAGTATCGCGGTTTCAACTTCGTTTTGGTTCGCCAGGACATCGTGATCGTCGATCCAGCGACCTACAAGATCGTCGACGTGCTGCCGAGCGGCGGCAAATCGACCGCGGCTGCGCCTGCGCCGCGCAAGGCGACCTTCTCCGACAGCGAGAGGGAAGCCGTTCGCAAGCATGCCCGCTTGTCCAGGACAGAGCCGCGCCCGAGCCGAACCGAGCAGCGTACCACGGGCAGCGTCGCTTCCACGCGCGTTCGCGTTGGAGACCGCCTGCCTGACTCGGTGGAGATCAGGTCCTTCCCCGACGAGGTGTATCGGGAATCGCCGCGGCTGCGTGAGTATCGCTATATCGAGCGTGAGAACAGGACGTATATCATCGAGCCCGGCGAACGCCGGATCATCGAGGAAATCGACGATTGATGCGAGAGAGTCCGAGGAGAGAGGCAGCCCAACGGCTGCCTCTCTTTTGTTATGTTGCTGTGTCGACGGACATGGTTTTTCGGCTTTTATTAAAACGGTGAGCAATAGAGAAGGGGCGAGGGAGCATATGTGACTCGTGCGGCGCGAGGCGGCTTGAAAGGTTCCATTGTCCGCCAGGCAACCTAAGCAGCACCTCATGCGTTGGCCCGCATGGAGCAACAACAATGACCGCTGGATCGAAACCCCGCATTTCGCACAACACCCTCATTCTCATCGGCGATGGACAAAAGGCGCTCTTTCTACGTAACAAAGGCACCCCACAGCAGCTCAGCCTGCAAGTAGAGCAGGTTCTCGAGCAGGATAATCCGGCAACACGAGAGCAGGGCACCGATCGTCCCGGTCGATCGATCGGGAGCGTCGGAACGGCGCGAAGTGCGATGGAACAGGTCGACTGGCACTACATCGCGGAAGAGCGGTTCGCCGGCGCCATTGCCGACGCGCTCTACCGCCTTGCCCATGGCAACCGCTTCGACAAGCTGGTCGTCGTGGCGCCGGCAAAAGTGCTCGGCAATCTCCGCCAGGCTTTTCATGCCGAAGTGACGGAGCGGATCGTTGGCGAGATTCCGAAGGAGCTAACGTCCCATCCGATCCCCGATATCGAGCGACTGATGGCGGCCTAGCGACGCCGTAATTCGCAGCAGCCGGCCTTGCATCGGTCAGGTCACCGGGCCCGGATTGAACAGCGCGAGCGCGTTGGTCAGCTTCCAGTGTTCGGCCCAGGTCTGGCGGCCGCTGGCGACCTCGAGCATGAGGCGGAAGATCTCCCAGCCGACGTCCTCGATCGTGGCGTCACCGGTGGCGATGCTGCCGGCATCGACGTCGATCAGATCGTGCCAGCGCTGCTTCAACTCGCTGCGCGTCGAAACCTTGATGACCGGCACCGCGGCAAGGCCATAAGGCGTGCCGCGGCCGGTGGTGAAGACGTGCAGCGTCATGCCCGAGGCAAGCTGCAGCGTGCCGCAGACGAAATCGCTTGCCGGCGTCGCTGCAAAGATCAGGCCCTTCTGGCTGGCGCGCTCACCGGGCGCGAGTACGCCCGTAATCGGGCCGGTTCCAGACTTGATGACCGAGCCCATCGCCTTCTCTACAATGTTGGAGAGGCCGCCCTTCTTGTTGCCCGGCGTGGTGTTGGCGCTGCGGTCGGCCTCGCCCCCGGCGAGGTAGCGGTCATACCAGGCCATCTCGCGCACCAGCGCGTCGGCCACGTCCTGGTTCGCCGCGCGTGGCGTCAGGAGATGGATGGCATCGCGCACTTCCGTGACTTCGGAAAACATCACGGTGGCGCCGGCGCGCACCAGGAGATCGGCGGCAAAGCCGAGCGCGGGATTGGCGGTGACGCCCGAAAACGCATCGCTGCCGCCGCACTGCATGCCGACCACCAGCGCGGACGCCGGACAAGTTTCGCGGCGGCGCTGGTTCAATATCTTGAGGCGGGCATCGGCCATCTGCACGATCTCCTCGACGATGTCGCCGAAGCCGGTGAGGCCTTCGTCCTGCATCCGCATGATCTCGTCATCGGCGCGCATGCCCTCGGGCAGCAGCAGTTCGGGCTGCAGCTTCTCGCAGCCGAGGCCGACGATCATGACCTCGCCGCCGAAATTGGGATTGCGGGCGATGTTCTGCAGCGTGCGGATCGGAACGGCCGCGCCCGGCGCGTTGATGGCGACGCCGCAGCCATAGGCGTGGGTCACCGCGACGACGTCGTCGACATTGGGATATTTCGGCAGCAGCTCCTTGCGAATGCGGTCGAGCGCGAACTCGACCGTGCCGGCGACGCATTGCACGCTGGTCGATATCGCGAGGATGTTGCGCGTACCGACCGAGCCATCGGCATTGCGATAGCCCTCGAATGTGTAGCCTTCCAGCGGTGGCAGCCTGGTCGCGCCGCCGTTTGGCTTCGGCAGATGGTCGAACGACGGCGCGTCGGGCATTTGAACCAGCGATTCCTTGACCCAGCTACCTCTGGCGATTGATGCCGCGGCATGGCCGATGATCTCGCCGTAGCGGCGAATGGCTTCGCCTTCGCCGATGTCGGCGAGCGCGACCTTGTGTCCCTGCGGGATCTGCTCGATCAGCCGCAACCCGCAGGAAAATTCGGCGCCCGGATGCAAGCCGCCGCGGTTGGCGACGATCGCGACATTGTCGTCCGTGTGCATGCGGATGTAGAGCGGTTTTGCGGCGGCGGGCTGCATGTCGAATCCCTCAATGGCTGCGTCCGGCAACGCGTAGCTGCCCGGCATGATCGAGGCAATCGAGGTCAAACCAAGCGACGGATCAAGTGGGCTTTGGGCAAAGGTCGGCCGGGGCAGGGGCTCGGTGGACGCCCTCATAGGAATAAATTCGGAGAGAAGTGTCGATGTCGATTTGGAACCAAATAGTCAAATAATATTACTAGTCAGAACCGGTCTTCCGTGAAATATTTGCCCGCGCTGTCGCCAATGGACAGCGCAAAAGGTGCCAAAATACCGATTTCGGGGATGAGGCACCGCTGCAACATCTGGGAGAACGCGCCTCATGACCACCAAAGCCCTTCTTGCGGCTACCGCCCTCGTCGCCATTACCCTCTCGCTCCCCGCAGCTGCAGCTGAACTGACCGTCGGCTTTTCGCAGATCGGGTCCGAATCCGGCTGGCGGGCCGCAGAGACGTCGGTCTCCAAAACGGAAGCCAGCAAGCGCAAGGTCACCCTCAAGATCGCCGACGCGCAGCAGAAGCAGGAGAACCAGATCAAGGCGATCCGCTCCTTCATCGCGCAGGGCGTCGATGCCATCTTCCTCGCGCCTGTGGTGTCGAGCGGCTGGGATGCGGTGCTGAAGGAGGCCAAGGAAGCCAAGATCCCGGTCGTGCTGCTCGATCGCGACATCGACCCGTCCGGCAAGGAGCTTTACCTCACCGCCGTCACCTCGGACAGCGTGCACGAAGGCGCGGTCGCCGGTGAGTGGCTGGCGAAAGCCGTAGGTGGCAAGCAGTGCAACGTCGTCGAACTGCAGGGTACGGTCGGCGCCAGCGTCGCGACCAACCGCAAGAAGGGGTTTGACAGCGTCGTCGCTAAGAACGCCAACCTCAAGGTGGTGCGCAGCCAGACCGGCGACTTCACCCGCGCCAAGGGCAAGGAAGTGATGGAAAGCTTCATCAAGGCCGAAGGCGGCGGCAAGAATATCTGCGCGGTCTATGCCCACAACGACGACATGATGGTCGGCGCGATCCAGGCGATGAAGGAAGCCGGCCTCAAGCCGGGCAAGGACATCCTGACGGTGTCGATCGACGCGGTGCCTGATATCTTCAAGGCGATCGCGGCCGGTGAGGCCAATGCCACCGTCGAACTGACGCCGAACATGGCGGGGCCGGCGCTCGACGCCATCATGGCCTACAAGGCGAAGGGCACGGTGCCACCGAAGTGGATCCAGACAGAGTCGAAACTCTACACGGCCGCCGACGATCCGCAGAAGATCTATGACAGCAAGAAGGGCCTCGGCTACTAATCGGCCAGCGCCACGCCGCCGGGTCTCAAGCCAGCCCCGGCCCGGCGGCGAAAGCCTTCTCGACGAATCCGCCTCACGGGGCGAACATGCCAGGCGTTCGCCCGATGCGAACGTCGGTGGAGTGATGCCGGCATGAATGCTTCTTCCAACCCTGGCCCAGCGCTGCTGGAAGTGCGGGGCCTGAGCAAGAGTTTTGGCGCGCTACGGGCCCTGCAGGAAGTGGATTTCACCCTGCGGGCCGGCGAAATCCATGCGCTGCTCGGTGAGAACGGCGCCGGCAAGTCGACCCTCATCAAGGCGGTGACCGGCGTGTTTCCGCGTGATGCCGGTATCGTCAGGCTCGGCGGCGCCGAGGTCGCGCCGCGCTCGGCGAAGGCCGCGGTCGATGCGGGAATCGCGACTGTCTATCAGGAGGTCAACCTGCTGCTGAACCTGTCGGTGGCGCAAAACCTCTATCTCGGACGGCAGCCGACGCGGTTCGGCCTGGTACGCGAGGCCGAGATGCGCCGCCGCGCCGCCGCGCTGCTCGCGGAATTCGACCTGCATATCGACGTCGCCGAGCCGCTCGGAAATTATTCCGTCGCGGTCCAGCACATCACGGCGATAGCCCGCGCGGTGGACCAGTCGGCGCGCGTCTTGATTCTCGACGAGCCGACCGCAAGCCTCGATCGCCATGAAGTCGAGATTCTCTTTGCGGTGATGCGCAAGCTCGCGCAGCGGGGCATCGGCGTCCTCTTCGTCACCCATTTTCTCGATCAGGTCTATGAGATCTGCGACCGCATCACGGTGCTGCGCAACGGCCGCCTGATCGGCGAGCGGGCGACCGCCGAGCTGCCGCGGATTGAGCTGATCCGTATGATGCTCGGCCGCGAGCTTGCGGAGACGACAAGCGAACGCGCAGCGGCGAGGGCGCGGCAGGCGGGAGAAGTTTGCGCGCGCTTCGAAGGCTACGGCAAGGCCGGCTATGTCGCGCCGTTCAATCTTTCGCTTCGCCGCGGCGAAGTGGTGGGGCTCGCGGGCCTGCTCGGATCGGGACGCACCGAGACTGCGCGGCTGGTGTTCGGCGCCGAGCGCGCCGACACGGGCAGCGTCACCATTGAGGACAAGCCGGTGCGGCTGCAATCGCCACGCGATGCGGTCGACCATGGCTTCGGCTATTGCCCCGAGGAGCGCAAGACCGAGGGCATCATTGCCGATCTCACCGTGCGCGAGAATATCGTGCTGGCGCTGCAGGCCAAGCGCGGCCTCGCCAAACCGCTGTCGCGCGCCGACCAGGACGAGATCGCGATGCGCTTCATCCAGCTGCTCGACATCCGCCCGCCCGAGCCGGAGCGCCCGATCGGCCTGTTGTCCGGCGGCAACCAGCAGAAGGTGCTGCTTGCCCGCTGGCTCGCGACATCGCCGCGGCTTCTGGTGCTGGATGAGCCGACCCGCGGCATCGACGTCGGCGCCCATGCCGAGATCATCCGCCTGATCCGAGAACTCTGCGACGAGGGGCTGGCGCTGCTGGTGATTTCGTCCGAGCTCGACGAAATCGTGACCTATTCGGATCGGGTGATCGTGCTGCGCGATCGTGTCCACATTGACGAGCTGGAAGGCGAAGCTGTCGACGTCTCCAATATCCTTGCGGCGATTGCCGCCGGCACCGCCGGTACGGAGGCCGGGCAATTATGATAGCCAGATTGCAGCGGGGCCTTCCCCAGATCATCGCGCTTCTGGTGATCCTTGCGATCGACCGCGCCGTGTCGCCGCAATTCTTCGATCTGCGGATGCAGGACGGGCGGCTGTTCGGCAGCCTGATCGATGTCCTCAACCGCGGCGCGCCCGTCGCGCTGCTGGCGCTCGGCATGGTCCTGGTCATTGCAACGCGGGGCATCGACCTGTCGGTCGGCGCGGTCATGGCGATATCAGGCGCGATTGCCGCGAGCCTTGCCGACGCGCACGGAATGCCGATTGCACTCGCCGCCGCTCTCGGGGCCGGACTGCTCTGTGGCCTCTGGAATGGCTTTCTCGTCGCGGTGCTCGGTATCCAACCGATTGTCGCCACCTTGATCCTGATGGTCGCCGGGCGAGGCATCGCGCAGCTCATTACCGAGGGACGGATCGTCACCTTCACCGCGCCCGATCTTGTCTGGCTCGGTAATGGCGCGGTGCTCGGCGTCCCGACGCCCGTGGCCGTTGTAATCGGCATGCTGATCGTCACCGGCGTGGTGGTCCGCGGCTCCGCGCTCGGCCTCTTGATCGAGGCGACCGGCGGCAATGCACGGGCGAGTGAATTGGCCGGGATCGGCACCCGCGCGATGGTCCTTGCGGTCTATGTCTGGTGTGGCCTGTGCGCGGCGCTCGCTGGCGTGATCGCCGCCGCCGACATCATGGGCGCGGATGCCAACAATGCCGGGCTCTGGCTCGAGCTCGACGCGATCCTGGCGGTGGTGATCGGCGGTACCTCGCTGTTCGGCGGCCGCTTCAGCCTGGTGCTCGCCATGGTCGGCGCGCTGATCATCCAGGCCATGAATACGGGCATCCTGCTGTCGGGCTATCCGCCGGAGTTCAACCTCCTGGTCAAGGCGGCCGTCGTGCTGGTCGTCCTGCTGCTGCAGTCGCCGCGCCTGGCCCATGCCGGCGCGATGCTGGGGAGGGCGCGCCAGTGAGAAGGCTGCCGCCGGTTGCGATCACCGCCATCGTTTTCGTCGTCGGGTTTGCGCTCTGCACGACGCAATTTCCCAATTTCGCCTCGACGCGCGTCGTGGCCAATCTGCTGACTGACAATGCCTTCCTCGGCATTGTCGCGACCGGCATGACCTTTGTGATCATTTCCGGTGGGATCGATCTCTCGGTCGGTTCGGTGATCGGCTTTACCACCGTGTTCGTCGCGCTGGCGATCGAGCGCCTCGGCGTGCCGCCATTTGTCGCCTTTGCGGCGATCCTGTTGCTCTGTGCCGCCTTCGGCGCGGCGATGGGTGCGATCATCCATATCTTCGATATGCCGCCATTCATCGTCACCTTGGCCGGCATGTTCCTCGCCCGCGGCGCCAGCTTTCTGATGTCGACGGAATCGACACCGATATCGGCGCCGCTCTATTCGGCGGTATCGGATTTCGCTTGGCGGCTGCCGGGCGGGGGGCGGCTCACCCCCATTGCCCTGATCATGCTCGCCGTGGTCGGGGCCGGCGCCGTGCTGCTGCACTTCACCCGCTTCGGGGCCAATGTCTTTGCGCTTGGCGGCAGCCGCACGACCACCGCCCTGATGGGCATCCCGGTCGGATCGATGACGGTGCGCATCTATATGCTGTCGAGCGTCCTCGCCGGGCTCGCGGGCATCGTTTTCTCCTTTTACACCGCGGCGGGCTATTCGCTGTCCGCGGTCGGCGTCGAACTCGATTCCATCGCGGCCGTGGTGATCGGCGGCACCTTGCTGACCGGCGGCCAGGGCTCGGTGGTCGGCACCTTGCTTGGTGTGCTGATTCAGGGCTTGATCCAGACCTACATTAATTTCGATGGAACCTTGTCGAGCTGGTGGACCAAGATCGTGACCGGTATCCTGCTGTTTGCCTTCATTGCGCTGCAGCAGGCCATGCTAGGCATCGCCCGCCGCACCGGCCCCCGTAAGGCAGGAGTCCTCAAATCATGACGTCCCGTCTTGTCGTCATCCCGACGCGGCGCGCCCATTCCAACCACGCCGAGGTTGCCCGCAGCATCGGCATCGACATCATTGCCGGCCGCTATGCCGAAGGCGGCCGCCTGCCGGGCGATGCCGAACTCACGGCGATGTTCGGCGTGTCGCGCCCGGTGCTGCGCGAGAGCGTCAAGACGCTGGTGGCCAAGGGCCTGCTCACCACCAAGGCGCGGGTCGGCACCGTCGTGCGCGAGCGCGGCGCCTGGAACATGTTCGATGCAGATGTACTGGCCTGGCATCTCGACGCCGGCATCGATCGCCGCTTTCTCAACGATCTCGCGGAAATCCGCCTCGCGGTCGAACCGCGTGCAGCCGCGCTCGCCGCCAGCCGCCGCTCGGAGGCCGACATCGCCGAGCTGAACCGCAGTATGGCGCGAATGCGGAGCGAGGCCTCCGACTCGGTCGGCTTTGCCGATGGCGACCTGGCGTTGCATCTGGCAGTCGCCAATGCCTCCGGCAATCTGTTCATGCGCTCGATCGGCAACGTCATCGAGGCGGCGCTGCGCGCTTCGTTCCTGCTCAGTGCGCCCGTTGAAACACAGGACCGCGAGACGGTTCTGTTGTGGCACCAGCGCATTGTTGATGCGATCGCCGATGGCGATGCCGAGGCGGCCACCGCAGCCATGACCGAGGTGATCCACAATGGGCTCCGCCGTCATGAGGAGACGCCGGCATCCTCCGACGCTGCGTCTGCGATACCTGCGACCGCCGAGCCCGGAGAACAATCATGAACCCGCTTCGCGTCGCCATCGTCGGCTTCGGCAAGATCGCCCGCGACCAGCACGTGCCCGCAATCGCCGCGACCGAGGGCGTCGAGCTGGTCGCTATCGCCAGCCGCAACGCCTCTCTTCCCGGCATCCCACATGCGGCGACGCTCGACGAGCTCTTGCGCAACGGCCCGCAGATCGATGCGGTCGCGCTGTGCACGCCGCCGCAGGTCCGCCACGCCCAGGCGGCGACGGCGTTGGCCGCCGGCAAGCATGTAATGCTGGAGAAGCCGCCGGGCGCCACGGTCGCCGAAATCGCCCCGCTTGTGACCGCTGCGCGGTCAGCGCAGCGCACCCTGTTCGCGACATGGCACTCGCGCTACGCGCCAGCCGTCGAACCAGCGCGGCGGCTGCTGGCCGGCCGGAAGGTTACGTCCGTCAAGATCACCTGGAAGGAAGACGTCCGGGTCTGGCATCCGGGGCAGGTCTGGATCTTCGAGGCAGGCGGGCTCGGCGTGTTCGATCCCGGCATCAACGCGCTGTCGATCCTGACGCGCATTCTGCCACAGCCGCTATTCGTGACGTCGGCCGATCTCGCGTTTCCTGCCAACCGCGATGCGCCGATCGCCGCCAAGCTTGCGCTTGGCGATGCGCAGGGGCTTAAAATCACAGCGGAGCTCGATTTCCTCCAGACCGGTCCGCAGAGCTGGGACATTGATATTGAGACCGACGACGGCCCGGTCACGCTTTCGCGCGGCGGCGCAAAGTTAAGAGCAGGGGAACAGCAGCTCGTCGATGCTCCCGAGGCCGAATATGCCGGGCTCTATCGCCGCTTCCGCGAACTTACCGCGACTGGCGAGAGCGACGTCGATCTCGCACCGCTTCAGCTCGTCGCGGACGCGTTCCTGCTGGGACGGCGCCGTGCGGTCGAGCCATTCGAGGACTAGCATGAGCAATCCGTCGGTCCCTCGCGTGTCGCGTTCCCGCTTCGGTGTCCTGCCTGACGGCAGCGACGTCGAGCGCGTCGTCCTGCAGCACTCTGAGGGGCTGGTAGCATCCATCATCACCTATGGCGCGAGCTTGCAGGCGCTGTTGGTGCCGGATGCCGCCGGGCGGCGCGATGACATCGTGCTCGGCCATGACGCGTTCGAGGGTTATCTCGCCCGCCGGCAGTTCTTCGGCGCCACCGTCGGCCGCTACGCCAACCGGATTGCCGGTGCGCGCTTTGCACTCGACGGCGCCGAGGTGCAGCTTGCGGCCAATAACGGCGCCAATGCGTTGCATGGCGGGCTGGAGGGATTTGATCGACGTAACTGGCGCGTTGTGAGTATCGACCGCGGCGAGCATCCGGCCGTGACGCTTGCCTATCGCAGCGCTGATGGCGAGGAGGGATATCCCGGCACGCTGGATGTCGAGGTGACCTGGCGCCTTGCCGGGCCGATGGAATTATCGCTCGATATGACCGCGCGGACCGATCGTTCGACCGTGGTCAACCTCACCAATCACAGCTTCTTCAACCTGGCCGGTGCGCGCTCGGGCCGGCAAATTCTCGACCATCACCTCACCGTGGCGGCGGATCATTTCCTCGCCATCGATGCCGGCGCGATTCCGCTGCCGCAACCTCCGAGCGAAGTCGCCGGCACGCCGTTCGACTTCCGCGATGGCTTTGAGGTCGGCGCGCGCATCCGCAACGACCATCCGCAATTGCGCGTGGGTCGCGGCTACGATCACAATTTCTGCCTCGCACCGGCAGGCGATGAGCCTCGTTTTGCGGCGCGGCTCGCCGAACCAACCTCCGGCCGTGTGCTGGAACTGTTCACCAACCAGCCCGGCCTGCAGGTCTATTCCGGCAACTTCCTCGACGGCACCACGGCCGGGAAGGGCGGCCGTCTCTACCGCCAATCCGATGCCATCTGCCTCGAGCCGCACGCCTGGCCGAATACGCCGAACCGGCCGGACTTTCCGACCGCCCGACTTGATCCCGGCGAGCTCTATCGTCACACCACGTCATACCGTTTCACGCATGCGATCAAGGGGCCCATCCAAGACGCAATCGGAACACAATCCCAGGTAGAGTTGTCCGACGGGAGTGGACGATGATCGGGAGGCCGAGGATGGAAGAGGTGCCGACGACCGTGCTTTGCGGCGAACGGTGCCATCTTGGCGAGGGACCGACCTACGACGCTGCGACTGATACGGCCTGGTGGTTCGACATTATTGGGCGCCGGCTATTCGAGGCGCGGCTCGATGCCGGACAGATCACCATCCATCCGCTCGAAGTAATGGGCAGCGCGCTCGGCCGGATCGATGCGCATCGCCAGCTTCTGGTCGCGGACGACGGCGTCTATCTTCGTGAGCGGGCGGACGGGCGGATGTCGCTCTACCGTCCGCTCGAAGCCGATAACGCCGCCACGCGTTCGAACGACGCCAGGGTTCACCCGTCCGGCACGTTCTGGATCGGCACCATGGGGCGACAGGCCGAGCGCGGGCTTGGCGCCATCTATGCGCTACATCGCGGCGAGCTGACGCGGCTCTATAAGCACGTCACCATACCGAATGCGATCTGCTTTTCGCCGGACGGGACCGTCGGCTATTTCGCCGATACGGGGGAGAATGTGCTGTACCGCGTCGACCTCGATGCGGCGACCGGCCTGCCGCGCGGCGAGCCGGCCGCGCTGGTCACGCGGCGGGGTGGCGGCGGGATCGATGGTGCGGTGGTCGATGCCGATGGGCTGATCTGGAATGCGCGCTGGGGTAGCGGCTGCATCGATGTCTATAGCCCGCTAGGTGAGCATCTGCGCACGCTCCGCGTCCCGGCACGGCAATCGAGCTGTCCTGCCTTTATTGGGCGGGATTTCTCGCGTCTGCTCGTGACGTCGGCCTGGCAGGGAATGGCCGAGGATGCGAAACACGCCGATCCCGATCATGGCCGCACCTTCGTACTCGACGTCGGAGTAAACGGCCGCCCAGAGCCAGACGTGAAACTTGCAACCGCTTGACGGAGGACGGCAAAGCGCGGCAACCAAACGCGCAAGATGATCTGAATTCAAGAACCGCCTCGAGCGGGCTGACGATCCAAAAACCAGAGATCCTCGATGAGGAAGGGAGAGAAGCATGACTAGTCTGAAGACGACATTGTCGGCCCTGGCGCTGGCAACAGCCATGGCCGCCGCGGCGGTGACCGGGGCCTTCGCCCAAAGCAAGGGCACCGTCGGCATCGCGATGCCGACCAAATCGTCGGCGCGCTGGATCGACGACGGCAACAACATCGTCAAGATCCTCAAAGAGCGCGGCTACGGCACCGACCTGCAATATGCCGAGGACGACATTCCGAACCAGCTCTCCCAGATCGAGAACATGGTGACCAAGGGTGTCAAGGTGCTAGTGATTGCCGCGATCGACGGCACGACGTTGTCGGACGTGCTGAAACAAGCAAAGTCCAAGGGCATCGTCGTGATCGCCTATGACCGCTTGATCCGCGACACGCCCAATGTCGACTACTACGCCACCTTCGACAATTTCCAGGTCGGCGTGCTGCAGGCGCAATCGATCGAGCAGGCACTCGGCTTGAAGGACGGCAAGGGACCCTTCAACATCGAACTGTTCGGCGGCTCGCCGGACGACAACAACGCCTATTTCTTCTACAACGGCTCGATGTCGGTGCTGCAGCCCTATATCGATAGTGGCAAGCTGGTCATCGGAAGCGGCCAGAAGGGCATGGACAAGGTTTCGACGCTGCGTTGGGACGGCGCCACCGCCCAGGCCCGCATGGATAATCTCTTGAGCGCGTTCTATGGCCGCAAGCGGGTCGATGCGGTGCTCTCGCCCTATGACGGCCTCTCCATCGGCATTCTCTCGTCGCTGAAGGGCGTCGGCTACGGCAGCGGCAACATGCCGATGCCCGTGGTCAGCGGCCAGGATGCCGAGGTGCCCTCGATCAAGTCGATGCTGCGCGGCGAGCAGTATTCGACCATCTTCAAGGACACCCGCGATCTCGCCAAGGTTACCGCCGACATGGTGGATGCAGCCCTCAGCGGTAAGGAGGTCAAGGTCAACGACACCAAGACCTACAACAACGGCGTCAAGGTGGTACCTTCCTATCTCCTGAAGCCTGTCGTCGTCGACAAGAGCAACTGGGAGAAGGTGCTGATCGAGAGCGGATATTACAAGAAGTCGCAGATCGAGTGAGCAGGAGTGCGGCGCCGGCGACAACCGGCGCCGCCACCGGCCTGCCTGAGCGGTGGGCAGCGAGATGAAGGACATGATGGTGCGATGACCGCAATTCTCGAAATGCGCGGCGTCAGCAAGAGCTTTGCCGGCGTGCAGGCCCTGCGTGACGTCAATTTCACGGTGGAGGCCGGGCAGATCCATGCGCTGGTCGGCGAGAACGGCGCCGGCAAGTCCACCCTGATGAAGGTGCTCAGCGGCGTCTACCCCTACGGCGAGTATGAGGGCAACATCATCTTTGAGGGCGAGGAGCGGCGCTTTCGCGACATCAATGATTCCGAGGCGCTCGGCATCATCATCATTCATCAGGAGCTGGCGCTGATTCCGCTGATGTCGATCGCGGAGAATATTTTTCTGTCGCATCCGCCTTCGCATCTTGGCGTGATCGACCGCGACACGGTGTACCGCCGGACCAAGGAACTGCTCGCCCAGGTCGGCCTCACCGAGATGCCGGATACGCTGGTGACCGATCTCGGCGTCGGCAAGCAGCAATTGGTGGAAATCGCCAAGGCGCTGTCCAAGCGGGTCAAGCTGTTGATCCTGGACGAGCCCACCGCCAGCCTGAACGAGAATGACAGCGCAGCGCTGCTGGATCGCCTGCTGGCGTTCCGCGCCCAGGGCATCGCCTCGATCCTCATCTCTCATAAGCTATCCGAGGTGGCCCGCGTCGCCGACCGGATCACGGTGCTGCGCGACGGCCGCACGGTCGACAGCATCGATTGCCGGGCCGAGCCGGTCGAAGAGGACCGGATCATCCGCAGCATGGTCGACCGCGACCTGGCGCATCGCTTTCCGGAGCGCACCCCCAGAATCGGCGAACCTGTCTTTGCGGTTAAGGACTGGACCGTGCATCACCCGCAGCACCGGGAGCGGCAGGTGATCAAGGGCGTCGATTTCGAGGTCCGGCGCGGCGAGGTGGTCGGGATTGCCGGACTGATGGGCGCCGGTCGCACCGAATTCGCCATGAGCCTGTTCGGCCATGCCTGGGGCGAGCGGATCAGCGGCCAGGTGTGGCTCGACGGCAAGGAAGTGAACCTCTCCAGCGTGGCGGCGGCGATCGATGCCGGCCTTGCCTACGTCACCGAGGACCGCAAGCAGCTCGGCTTGATCCTGGATAGCGACGTGCGCAAGAACATTACGCTGGCCAGCCTCGGCCGGGTGGCGCGCCAAGGCGTGATCGACGACATATCCGAACTGCGCGTTGCCAGCGACTACCGCAACCGAATGCGGATCCGCTGTTCCGACGTCTATCAGGAGACCGGACAACTCTCCGGCGGCAACCAGCAGAAGGTGGTGCTGTCGAAATGGCTGATGACTGATCCTAAGGTATTAATCCTCGACGAGCCGACCCGCGGCATTGACGTCGGGGCAAAATACGAAATCTATTGTATCATCAATGAGCTTGCCGAGGCCGGCAAGGCGGTGGTGATGATCTCGTCGGAAATGCCGGAACTGCTCGGCGTCTGCGACCGCATCTGCGTCATGAATGACGGCGCCTTTGTCGGCGAATTCGCCGCCGCTGAGGCCACCCAGGAAAGGATCATGCGCGCCATCATGCGCAACAAGAGGATAGCCAGGAAGGAAGTCGAGGGAGAACTACGGATATGACCGACAAGACGGTTTCGCTCCCGGAGCCTTCGCACACCGGCTTCATCAAGAACAATCTGCGCAATTACGGCATGCTGCTGTCGCTGTTTGCGATCATGCTGTTCTTCCAGATCATGACCGACGGCACGCTGCTGCAGCCGCTCAATCTCACCAATCTGGTGCTGCAGAACAGCTATATCGTGATCATGGCGCTCGGCATGCTCCTGATCATCGTGACCGGCCATATCGACCTGTCGGTCGGTTCGGTCGCGGGCTTCGTCGGCGCCGTCGCTGCGGTGCTGATGGTGCGCTACCACGTGGCCTATCCGTTGGCCTTCATCGCGTGCCTAATCGTTGGCGCGGCGATCGGCGCCGCACAGGGCTATTGGGTTGCCTACTTCAAGATTCCGTCCTTCATCGTGACGCTGGCTGGTATGCTGGTGTTCAAGGGGTTGGCGCTCGCCATCCTGGCCGGCCAGTCGGTCGGGCCGTTTCCGCCGACTTTCCAGAAACTGTCCTCGGGCTTCATCCCCGAACTGTTTCCCGGCGCCGGCACGCTCTATCCGACGTCGCTGCTGATCGGGGCCGTTTTGGCGGTGGCGCTGGTCTTTACCAGCGCCAAGGCCCGGGCACGGCAGGCCTCGCATGGCATCGAGGTCGAACCGTTTGCATTCTTCGTCGCCAAGAGCGCGGTGCTGTTTGCTGTAATCGTGTTCTTCGCCGGACTGATCGCTTCGCATCGCGGCCTGCCCAACGTGCTTGTCATCATGACGGCGCTGATCGCGCTTTATGGCTTCGTCACCACCCGCACCGTGATCGGCCGCCATATCTATGCAATCGGCGGCAATGCGAGGGCGGCCAGCCTGTCCGGCATCAAGACCGAGCGGCTGACGTTTCTGACTTTCGTCAACATGGGCGTTCTGGCGGCGCTTGCCGGGCTCGTGTTCGCCGCGCGGCTCAATACGGCAACGCCGAAGGCCGGTGCCGGCTTCGAGCTTGACGTTATCGCGGCCTGCTTCATCGGTGGCGCCTCCGCCTATGGCGGCGTCGGCAAGGTCGGCGGCGCGGTGATCGGAGCCATGATCATGGGCGTCATGAACAATGGCATGTCGATCCTCGGCATCGGAATCGACTACCAGCAGGTGATCAAGGGCCTGGTGCTGCTCGGCGCTGTTTGCCTCGATGTCTACAACCAGCGGCGATAGCGTCGCGCTGGTTGCGCGTCATCCCGACGGAGAATGCAGGCAGCTGCCCGGGCGCGGCTTGCTGCCGCGCTTGTCGGTGGGCACGTTGCAATTGTCGATGCGCTGCTCGTCCATCCATTTCCTGCCCATGCGTTCTTTGCCGGTAGGCGACGGCCCGTTGGCGGGCGCAGCCGTTTCGGCATTGGGCGTGGTTTGGTCAACCTGCCTGTCCTGCGCGAAAGCCGTTGATGCAATGCACGCGGCGAAAAGCAAGCTGATCAACCTCAGGTGAATCGGTTCCATAGCGGACCTCGCCAGAAGAGTTCGCTCGCAAGATTAAACCTTTCGATATTCACGCAGCCACCCGGAACCTGGGAGCAGTGGGTCGGTTGCCTCTCGTCATGTCGTGCGTGCGTCACGAAGAAAGGAGAGACACATGAAGATGAAACAGCTCATTCTTGCGGGTTGCTCCGTCCTGGTGTTGAGCACCGGTGCGGCACTGGCGGGCCCGTGCGATACCAGTCGCGCCGCCAGCGCGAAGGATGCCGGCTCCGGACCGGCCAGGACCGGCGAACAGACGACCGGTATGGCCAGCAATACGGGGCAGCATCCGCCAACCGAAACGATGAACAAGTCGACTGACAACACCGCTGCTTCTTCGCAGGATGCACAGCGCCAGATGCAGGGGCAGCCGACGGCTGCGCAGCAGGCGGAAGGTGCCAAGGGTGACCAGAAGACCGCGGGCAAGGACTGCTGAGGCGAGAAGCTGAAGTCTTGATGCATGGCCGGATCGATCCGGCCTGCATCAATCCGCTGCTTTGCGCATTTTTGTCCAAGAGCGAAGTAGGCTTGTCCAAGAGGGAAGTGTCTGGCGCCACACGCGTGCAGATCTTTGGAACGAACGGTCTTCCCCGCTTGCGCTAAGGACGAGGCCAACCTAGTTTTGATCCGGCACGGGCATCGTGCCAAACACACTCCTGGGAGGACCTTGATGAGTTGGAAAACTCCGAAGATTGTGGAAGTGCCGGTGGGCATGGAAATCAACATGTACGCCTGCGCGGCGCGTAAGTAACGCGTCGAAACGGTCTTGCTCGGCTCCGCCAACGGCCTGTTGCCGCGAGCCGGGCAAGCTGTATATCTCCGAAAAATTTATCTCTCCGAAAAATTTTCCACCGTTTGCTGGCTGCGCTGGGCGAGGGTGCCGCTGCACCGCGCAAAATTACCCCGAAATAGCACCGCAAATCGTATTCAGTCCCTCCATCACGCATTCCTACGATCTCGCCGATCGTCCCAGCGCCGTGCTAGGGTGGATTCTCGGCTGACCTACCCAATTTCCCTCTGACCACTGAATACAATGCTGACGCGTGCAAAGACCTTCCAGATGGCGGTTGTGTTGATTGCTGCGTTGCTGCCAGCATGCGCTGACGCGGAGGGGTTCGACACCGAGCATATCTTCGCCTTCATGATCGGCGCCGATGTCGGCACCCTCGGCGAGCGGGAGTTTCAAACCGAAACGACCGGGCGTTTCGGTAGAAGCGGCGGCACGTATCGTGCGGTCGGCCAGGAGCTCGAGCTGGAGTTCGTGCCTTTCAGGAATTTTCGCATCGAGGTGGGCTCAACGTTTGCGTCGCATTTCATCAGCGGCGTGCCGGGGATTGACGATCAGCGCCGGCTGTCGTGGCAGGGCGGGTCGATCGACTTTCGCTACCGCTTTCTGGATCGCGAAAGCGGGCCATTCGGGCTCACCTTCGCGACGGAGTTGCACGGGCATCGCGTCGATGAGACGACGGCAGAATCGGTCAGGAGCTTCGGGACCGAATTCAGGCTGGCATTCGACCGTGAGCTGGTGCCCGATCGGATCATCGCGGCCTTCAACCTGCTCTATGAGCCGGAATGGACGCGCGTTGTCGGCAGCGGCCTGATGGAAAAGGACTCCACCGCCGGCGCGGCGCTCGGCGTGCTGGCGCAGGTGCGCCCGGGCTTTCTGCTTGGCGGCGAGGCGCGGTATTTGCGAAAGTATGAAGGGATCGGCCTGGAGGAGCTGGCGGGGCAGGCGCTGTTCGTCGGTCCAACGGCGTATTTCCAACTCTCGAAGGCCTCGCGGCTGACGGCGAGCTGGAGCATTCAGGCGTGGGGACGTCCGGCGGGCTCGACGGCCAGCCTTGATCTCGTCAATTTCGACCGTCACCAGGCCCGGTTGGTATTTGGCGTGAACTTTTAGGAGCCGGGGAGGCCGCCCGGTTGGAGTTCCGGTCTTCACGCCGTAGTGAAACTTCCATTCGCCGGTTAGCGTATGTGTCCGTGTTATCCATTCAGGAACTGCTCAAAGGGATATCAGGCATGAACGCGATAGATTTGATCATAACCGTCTGTGCGTTGGCGTCGCCGACGACCTGCGAGGAAACCCATCTGGTCTTTTCTTCAGCCGTTTCGCCGCGGCAATGTGCCATGGCCGCGCAGCCCTACATCGCGCAGTGGATCGGCGAACATCCGAAATGGACCGCGGTCAAGTGGCGCTGCGAATATCCAAGCAATAACCAGAAGGCCTCTGGCGAGCCGGTTTGGTCGATGGTCTGAGTGCGATCAGCGACGCGGCTATTTATTGCAGTCTTTCAGGTCCTTGTCTGCGATTGAGAACACTGCATCGGCCCTGATCTCGATGTCTCGGACAAAGCAGTGCTTGGCGCCGCGATAGCCGACCTTGGCATCGTAGCGTCCCGGCTCGACGCCGGAGATGCGCAGGCGTTCGTCGTGATCGACTTCCTTGTCCTTGTCGTTCAGGGTCTGGTTGGGGCCCCAATCGTTTTTGCCGGCCGGAGAGAGCTGAAACTCCGAAATAGTGGCGCTGGTCAGGTTCCAAAGCCGGACGCCTTTTCCTTTCCCTTGGGCGGCGAGTTCATTGGCGCTAGCCGCCAAGAGCATCAAAGCCAGAATCCACCGCATCAGGCCATCCTTTCATCGTGGGCCGCGTGGACCCTCATTGCCTTAGTAAACGATCTCGATTTTTCGCCTTGTCGAAATTTTTCGCTTTGTCGAGTCCGACTGGACCGATCAACCGTGCTGAATCAAGATCGGCACCGTCGAAATCGGTATCGATGAAGGTGACGCCGGTCAGGTCGGCACCGCCGAGCTGGGCGCCCTTGAGCGAAGCGCCTGTGAGGTCGCCACCCCTGAGCACGGCGAATTCGAGGTCGACGCGCGACAGGTCAGCACCGCGGGCGTTGAGCCGCTCCAGATTGGCGGATCTGAGCACCGCGCGCATCAGGCCCATCGATTGGTTGCGCATGTCGGCGCCCAGATTGGCATCGGCGATCGAAGCCCCGACGAGGCTGGCGCCGCTCAGATCGGCGGCAACCCGCGCTCCTGACAGATCGGCGCCGTCGAGGCGGGCGCGAAGCATCTGCGTAGCGAACAGGTTTGCGCTCCTGAGGCTTGCACCGGTGAGATCGGCTTCCAGCAGCCATGCCTGGTCGAGGATGGCGCGATCAAGCTTGGCGCCGGCAAGTTTTGTCTTGTTGAGCTTGGCCGCGCGGAAGATCGCGCCGGACAAGTCAAGGCCGGACAGATCAAGGCCGGACATTCGTTTGGCGGTGAAATCGGCGGGCGCGGCGCTGGCCGCCGCCTTCAATGCGGCCTCGACCTCGCCGCGCGTCATCTCGGCCGAGACCATGTCTGGCGACAACAGGTCAACATGCCGCATCATGTCCTGCGCCGCCGCTGTCATGGCCGCAACAGCAAGACCAAGCAACGCGATTCCGATCGAGCGCTTCATCTTCAATCCCAATCGACGACGCATCCTAGCACCGGCGCCGGGCGCTGCCTATGAGGCAGCTTGGTCGGTGGACGAACCATTGATCCTCCGCATGATGTCCGCCCTGATCGCCGCGATCTCGGCTTCCCCACGGGCGCTTCGTGGCGTGCGTATCGGCAGGTCGGCGAGGACTCGAGCCGGCCGAGACGAGAGCAGGAGGACGCGGTCGCCGAGGCGGACCGCGTCATCCAAGTCGTGGGTGACCAGCAGGGCGATCATGGAGCGGCCTTCCATCAATATCGCGATCTCGTCGCGCAGTCGGGCGGCGAGGGCGACATCGAGCGAGGCGAGCGGTTCGTCGAGAATAAGCAGCTCCGGCTCGATGGCGAAGGCGCGGGCCAGCGCAACGCGCCGGGCGAGGCCGAGCGACAGCTCGCCGGGAAAATGGTTGCGATGCGCCTTCAGTTCCAGAATTTCGAAGAGGGCCGAAAGCTTCGCTTCGTCGGCGGCCGGCGCGGCAATGCGCACGTTGTCCTCGACCGACCGCCATGGCAGCAGCCGCGGCTCCTGAAACACAAAGCCGATCCGCGCGCCGGTGGGACGCGACACGCAGCCTTGGTAGTCGTGGTCGAGACCGGCGATAATCCGCAGCATCGTGCTCTTGCCACAGCCGGACGGACCGACCAGGACGCCAACCTCTCCCGCGTCGAGCGCAAAGCATGCGCCTGATATCACGTCGTGCTGTTCGCCCGCCGCGCTCCTGAACGTCTTGCCGGTGATCTCGACCTCAAGCCGCACGGGGACGCCACCGGGATGCCCGGGCCTCAAATGGCTGCACCAGCAAGGTTTCGATGAGGAGCACGATCGCGGCAAAGCTAAGCGAGTAGGCGAGCAACAGTGGAATGTCGAACAGCTGGAACGCCACGCCAATCTCGAAACCGACGCCGTTCGGACGTCCGAGCAATTCCGCGACAAGAACGATCTTCCAGACCAGCGAAAGGCCGGAGCGCGCGGCGGCTGCGACATAGGGCGACAGTTGCGGCAGAACGACGTGCCGGAATCTGCTCCAGCGTGGCAGGGCAAACATGCTCGCCATCTCGTCAAGCGCCGCGTCGAGGGCGCGTGCCCCCTCGCGCAGCGTCACCACGGCGGTCGGAAGCTTGTTGATGGCAATGGCGGCGATGGCGGCGACTTCCGTCAATCCCGCCCAGATATAGGCGAGCACGATGACAACCAACGCCGGCAGATTCAGCAGCAGGATCAGCCAGGGATCGCCGAGCCGGTCGGCAAGCCGCACCCGTCCCATCATGTAACCAATGGCGGCGCCCAGCGCCATGGCCAGCGTAAAGGCGAGCGTGACGCGCGCCAATGTCGCGCCGAGGTGCAGGAACAAGTCGCCTGATCTTGCTTCCGCGATCATGACCCTGAGCACCGTATCGGGCGGCGGCAGCTTTGCATCACCGGCTAGCAGCGCGGCGATCCACCACATGGTGAGGAACACGGCGAATGACAACAGGCGCGCCACCTCAGCCTCCAGGTATCGCGTGATAGAATGTCCCGGAAGCGAGCTCAGGCGCCGGTCCCACCAGTTCGGGCCCGCCGCTCTCGGCCAGCACGCGGTAGAGAATACGCGCATCGGCTTCCTCGTCGGCGACCGGACGACGCGGAATTCCCTCCCGATAGCGATCGCGATAGGCATGCAACGTTGCGGCGTCCGGGGCGCCGGTCAATGGCGCGATTTTCTCCCATTCTGCATCCGAGGTCGCCAGGATTTCCTTCGCCTTGCGGGCCATTGCGATGAAGCGGGCGACCTTGTCCTGGTTTGCATTCGCCCATTTTTCGTCGAAGACGTAGCCGAGCATCGCGGTGCGGCCTTTGGCGCCGAGCTTTGACAGCAGATCCTCAATGCCGGCGATACGGCGAAAGCCCTTTGCTTCCAGGCTCGCGCAGAAATTCCAGTAGTTCACGGTCGCATCCATTTCGCCGCTGAGCATCTTTGCGGTCAATAGCGGTGGCGCACCGTATGCGATTGTCGCATCCGACTTCAGGTCGATGCCTTCCTGTTTCAGCCGCGCTTGCAATAGCAGCCAGCTCTTGTCGATCGGGCCGCCCGCGACGGCGAGCTTGCGGCCCTTGAGATCGGCCAGGACCTTGATCGGCGAGGAGGCAGAGACCATCACGGCACCCAGCGCGCTCGAATAGGGGTAGAAGGTCAGCTTGGCGCCGAGGGCGCGCTCACGCGACACCCAAAGCCAGTCGGTGACGATAATGTCGGCATTGCCGGCGCGAAGCGCGATCTTGCCCGCCTCGGGGCTCGCCAGCTCGAGAACCTTGACCGAGAGGTCGGCCTGCTTGTCGAGGTCGTGCGCGCGGATTACCGCGAGTTCCCAGGCAAATGTTCCGGTCTTCTGCACCGCAACGCGCAGCTCATCGGCGCTGCAAAACGTGCCGGCCGCGATCCAGACAACTGTAGCAAGCAGCATGCGAACAAAATGCATCATGGGGCCTTGAACTGTTTCCTCGAGCGTCGGCTTTTCAACGGATCAGTCATAGCATAGCTTGCATGGTTAGCCGCTGGAGGAAAACGATGGCGCTGGTTGGATCGGTACGACGTATTGTCGCCGCGTTGATGGTGCTAGCGGCGATGGCGGTGATCGCGCACGCTCAGGATCTCAACGATTACCCGACGTCTGCGCGTGTCGAATACGTCTTCGGCTGCCTGAAAGCAAATGGCGAAACGCGGCAGGCGATCGAACAATGCTCCTGTTCGATCGACGTTCTGGCTTCGCTCCTGCCTTATCAACGCTATGTCACGGCTGAAACCGTGCTCAGCATGTCCCAGGTCCGGGGCGATATGGGAAGCCCATTCCGCACCTCCGAGCAGGCGGCGAGCGCGCTCAACGATCTCAGGCGCGCGCAGGCGGAAGCGGAAGTGCGCTGCTTCTAAGCGCCGCGCGTGCGGTGCCTGCATCACATCCCGGAATTGTCGACCTGCCATTCGCGCTGGAAGACGTGTCCCTCGGTATCCTTTGCTTCGGCTCGAAAATGCTTCGCGCCATTGGACACGTAGGTGAACCTGATATTGGGATCTTCCGAGATCGATATGCCGCCTTCCATGGTCAGGACGAGGCTGTCGTCCTGCCACAGCCGTAGCTCGTTGATGAAGAATGCCGGGACATATAGCTGCGTGAGCTGGTCCATCTGCAGGCCGGAATTGTTGGGATGTCCGATCATGATCTGGGCCTCGCGGGCGACGCTGGCAGGCCCTTCGCCGGCTTTCGCGAACTGCCGGTAGCGCATCTGGCCAAGCCTGGCTTTCGCCTCGTCGGCGTTCTTGGCGGCGGGCGCCGAACAGCCGCCGGACGCCTTCACATAGGTTTTCGCCATGTAAAGCTTGCCGTCCGAGAGTTCGGCGACCGCATGAACGTCGGTGTAATTGTTGACACGGACACGGGTGGAAATTTCAGAAACTTTCGCATCCGGTCCAAGCTGGAATTTGGCCGCCATCGGGGCGGGGTTCTGGTCAATGACCAGCGTAATGCTCCGCACCTGCCGGCTGTCGCCAGGCGAAAGCTTGCTGCGCAACGTGACCGGGACGATCGCGGCATCCTCGGCGCGAACGGGCATTTCAATGCCGATGACATCGCTGCCGTCGTTCATGGGGCGGTTGTCGAAGATGTCCTGGACCAGGCCCGGCCAGGGATCAGTCGTGTCCGGCGCGGCAAAAAGGGCCAGCGGTGCTGCGACCAGCACAAGGCCGGCGAGGCCGAACAGTCGGAAAAGAGACCCGGGCATGGTCACCACCTTCGCAGGGATGAAGCAACGGCGGCAATATAGGGCAATGCCCGCGCTATTCCCATTCAATTTCAGAGAATGCTGCGGTTGCGTTGCGGGCGTTGAAATCGTCAAATAATTCCCATCGCGGCCGCTCGGATACCGCCGCCGTTCTTGCCGCCGCCGCGATCGGCTCGCCACGGGCGACGAGCCCACGGATGTCGGAGGCCAGCGTTTCCAGATAGCGGCGCTCGTCGGCCAGAGCGGCCGGCCATCCACTCACCGGACCATGACCGGGAACCACGCGCTGCGCGGGAAGGGCGGCAAGTTCGCCGATGACACCGAGCCAACCGCGGATACTGCCGTCGAGCACCGGCGTATGGGTCAGAAACACCAGGTCGCCGGCAAAGAGGGTTCCGGACTTTTCGTCGAACACGGTGAGGTCGCAATCGCTATGCGCGGCCGGCCATGCCCGCACGAGGAGAGGGCGCGCGCCGAGATCGAGGGTGAGCGTTCTGCTCACGAGCAGGGTGGGTGGCACGATGCGTATTTCGTCGATCAGCTCATCGCCCATCGTGCGGCGAAACGCTTCCAGATAGAATTGCCCACGTGTGGCCAGCATACGCGGCAGGTTCGCGTGCCCGACAAAGGTCGCTCCATCCTGCACGAAAGCGCCGTTGCCGAAGATGTGATCGGGATGGCCGTGCGTGTTGATGACATAGCGGATCGGCTTGCCGGTCCGCGCGCGGATCGCGGCCATCAATTGCCGACCCTCGCGGAGGCTACCGCCCGTATCAATCACCGCGACGGAGTCTTCGCCAACGATGAATCCGACATTGGCGATCGCACCGGCGTTCTCGCGTGTCATCTGCGCGGTTTGGCCATTATGCACGAATACGCCATCTGCAACGGAATTGACGGGCAGCGGCTGTTGCTGCGCGAACGAGACGGTTGCTGAGGCGATCGTTGCGAGCGCGGCCAGGATCAATGTGGGATGCGCCATATTTCGGCCTTCGTCTCTTCGCGAAGCGCTGTCGGCAATTCGAATTCTCATCGTGCGCTGCGTTTGCGTCGCAGCACGGGCGACACGTTCGCCGGGATTATTCCTGTTGCGCGCCCTAATTGACAAGCATAGCATTTTGCCTGTCTGCGGCTTCAACGGAACTTCGTTCGTCGAGGTTGCCGATATCAATCTGCGAATTGGCAACAACGGCGAGCCGGAAGTGCAGCAGCTTTCAATGACATGTGCCAGACGGAAGTTTTGGCTGACGATCTCAACCTTGGCGGTGCTCGCGGTCATGTTCGGGCGCGACGTTGCGCTGGCGCAGATCAAGGAAGACGGCGATCTCTCGATCGAGCTGGTCGATCCCAAGGTGCTGCGCGTCTGCGCCGACCCGCACAATTTGCCGTTCTCCAACGACAAAGGGGAGGGCATCGAGAACAAGCTCGCCGAGCTGTTCGCCGAGAAGCTGCATAAGAAGCTGGACTATACGTATTTCCCGCAGGCGACCGGCTTCGTCCGGATGACGCTTGGCGCCCATCGCTGCGACGTCATCATGGGCTTTCCGCAGGGCGACGAACTGGTTCAGGGCACCAATCCCTATTACCGCACCGCCTATGCGCTGGTGGCCAAGCAGGGCAGCGGCCTTGAAAATGTAGATACGCTCGAAGACGAGCGGCTGAAAGGCAAGCATATCGGCATCGTGGCCGGCACGCCGCCCGCCACCAACATGGCCGTCAACGGGTTGATGGCGAATGCCAAGCCGTATCCGTTGATGGTCGATACCCGCCTGGATTCGTCGGCGGAAGCGATGATCGCCGACCTGACGTCGGGCAAGATCGACGCCGGCATTCTCTGGGGGCCGATGGCGGGCTTCCATGCGATGAAGGCAAATCCGCCGCTGCATGTCACGCCGCTGGTGAAGGAAAAGACCGGTCCGCGGCTGGCATTTCGCATCGGCATGGGCGTGCGCGCGGCAGACCAGAACTGGAAGCGATCGCTCAATCGCCTGATCCAGGAGAACCAGCCCGCCATCAACAAGATACTGTTGGATTTTGGTGTTCCCTTGCTGGATGAGAACGACCGGCCGATCGGCGCGGAGACAGCCACGAAAGCGCAATGAGAGAGGTGCTCGCAGGCCTGATCCTTGCGGCATTTGCCTTCGTCATCCCAGCGATCGCGCAGGGGAAACCTCCCGAGCCGGATGCGTATCGCATGGAAGACTACCGTGCGCCGGTTCCGGCGACCCTTGCGGGGGTGCGCGTTCTGACGACCGTGGAGGCCGAGGCGATCTGGCGGGCAAAGGCGGGCGTCTTCGTCGACGTCATGCCGCGTGCGCCAAAGCCGCCAAATCTTCCCGCAGGGACCATCTGGCGCGACCAGCCGCGGCTCAACATTCCCGGGAGCATCTGGCTGCCGGACACCGGCTACGGAAAACTCGCGGCGGTGACGGAGGATTACCTGAAACGCGGGCTTGTCCAGGCGACGGGGGGCAACAGCGCCGCACTGGTCGTGGTCTACTGCATGGCCGATTGCTGGATGTCATGGAATGCGGCAAAGCGTATCCGGACCTACGGCTATGCCAACGTGTCCTGGTACCCCGAGGGGACCGACGGCTGGGAACGGGCCGGCCTGGAATTGGTGGAGGCGCAACCCGTGCCGCGGACGGTCGAGGAGACCTCGTCGCCGCGCTAAAGCATGATGAGATCAGGTCCGCTCCGGTGCTTCGTTGAGCGCCCAGACAAAAATATCGAAAACAACCCCATGCACAGTAGCCGGCAACGGCCGGAGCAGCCCGGGCGACCGACTGAACCTGATCTCACCAGATCCTAGCTGCTATTCTATTTCCTGCTGAATCGTTCGGCCGAGGGCGAACAGACGCTGGTCGATCGCGGTCGGCACCTCGCAGACGAATTTGATGACGCCGCGCCGGTCTTCGAAGATGCGCGTCTGCCAGGTGAGCTGATTGCTGAGCTCGCCGATCTTGGCCTGGTCGCGCTGCGCTTCACCCTGGAGTGCCTGCAACGCGAGCGTATCGGTGCGAATCTTGTCCGCCGCCTCACGCTGCTTGCGGGTAGCGCGCTCTAGCCCGTTCATGACCTGGGACCGCTGGGCATTGAGCGTCTCGAACAGGCCGGCAAACAGCAGCTTTCCGCTTGTCGTCTTGTCGGACGCACTGTTCAGATATTCCGTGATCGCCTTTTGCGCTTCCTCGAGTGGGGTCCGCCTTGCCGCGAGTTTCGCGACCAGCGCGCTGACCTTGGCATCGTCCTTCCACTTGCCGGCAACGTCGTCGAGAGGCGGGCCGGCCCATACCGCGGCCAGCGAGATCTCCGGCACCTTGGCCTGGGTGCACGGCCAGTCCGGATAGCGCGGGTCGGCCGCGTGCACCGTGGTGCTCGTCGCCACAACGGCGAGACATAGGGCGATCGGGGTCCGATATTTCATGTTTCGCCTCCGGCCGGCCCGCGGCGGATCAGGCCACGCGATGGATCATATGCCAGGATGGCGCCGATCATGAATGCAATCGTGCAGCCACCGACGACCGCGAGCGCGATCCAGCTGATCTGTCCGTACAGTGCGAAGCGTATCAATTCCACGGCATGCGTAAACGGATTGAATTGGCAGACGTAGTAGAGCAGTGGGCTGCTCTCGAGGATGCGCCACAGCGGATAAAGCGCCGACGAGGCAAAGAACATCGGGAAGATGACAAAGTTCATCACACCTGCGAAGTTTTCGAGCTGCTTGATGCCCGACGAAATCAGCATCCCGAGCGCACCGAGCATCAGGCCTGACAGCACCAGCGCCGGCAGCACCGTGAGATAGCCTGACGGCGGTGGCGCAATATCCCAGAACCAGGCAATCATCAGGAAAGCATAGACCTGCAGCAGCGAGACGGCGGTTCCCGCCAGCAGCTTGCAGGAGAGCAGGAACCATCGCGGCAGCGGACTGACCAGCAGGGTTCGCATGTTGCCCATCTCGCGGTCGTAGACCATCGACAGCGAGGACTGCATGCCGTTGAAGAGCTGGATCATCGCCATCAGGCCGGGCGCTATATAGACCTCGTAGAGAATGTAGGTCTCGTAGGGCGGGATGATGGAAAGGCCGAGCACCTGGCGGAAGCCGGCAGCGAAGATGAACAGCCATACCAGCGGCCGCACCAGCGCAGAGATGAAGCGCTCACGCTGATGCAGGAAGCGAAGGGCCTCGCGCCACACGATGCCACTCAGGCAGGTGAAATATTCGGCGGACGAGAAGCCGGTTCTGGCGGGTGCGATGGCTTCGGATGTCATGGCGCCTGGCCTCCGTTCGGTCCGGCGGAGCCGGTCAGCCGCATGAAAGCCGTGTTGATGTCGCTGCCGCCGGCATCGGCAATGACGCGCGCTACCTTGCCTTTGGCCAATACACGGCCTTGATGCAGCACGACGAGATCGTCGCTCGCGCCGATCTCGTCGAACAGATGCGTCGCCCACAGTACGCCGATGCCCTGCTCGGCAACGAGCTGGCGGACATGGCTGAGGATATCCGCGCGCGCCTTGACGTCGAGGCCGACGGTGGCCTCGTCGAGCAGCAACAGACGCGGCCGGTGCAGCAGCGCCCGTGCAATTTCCAACCTTCGCATCTGGCCGCCGGAGAGGTCGCGCACCTTGCTGGCGGCGCGGTCGGCAAGGCCGATGCGCTCCAGCACCTCGTGGCTTCGCGCGCGGGCTTCGCGCCGGCCGATGCCGTGCAGGGCGGCATGATAGAGTAGGTTCTGCGTCACCGACAGATCGAGATCGAGCGTGCGCGGCTGAAACACCACGCCGAGCAGCCGCAAGGCTTCGCCGGGAGAACGCGCGATGTCGTGGCCGAAAATTCCGATATGTCCATGCTGGATGCCGAACAGCCGCGTAACAAGCGAGAACAGCGTGCTCTTGCCGGCGCCGTTCAGGCCGAGCAGCGCGGTGAAGCTCGCCGGGGCCACGGAAAAGCCGACGCCGATCAGGGCGCGCCGCGCGCCATAGGAATGGCTGACGCCGTCGATCGACAGCGCAGGCATCTCCGCGGCTTCATGCCGGGAAGGGATGTCCCGCGTATCTTGACCGGCGGAGGATGCGTCAGCGGCCATCATGGTTGTGCGATCGTGATTCCCCAGGGCAGCTCGCCGACCTGGATTGTCTTGATGACCTTTTGCGCGGCGACGTCGATCACCGAAACGTCGTTCGAAACGCCATTGGTGACCAGCAGATATTTCTCATCCGGCGTGAATGCCATGTGCCAGACCCGCTGACCCACCAGCAGGTACTTGGTGACCTTGTGGGTGGTGGCATCGACGACCGCGATCCGATTGGCCGGGCCGAGCGCGACGAACGCAGTCTTGCCATCCTTGGTCATGCCGATGCCGACCGGCTGGATGGCTTCGCTTCGCAGACCGGGAACCTCGAAAGTGATCTTTTTCGTCACCTCCCGCTTGGCCGGATCGATCACCGAAACGGTACCGCCGATCTCCGACGATATCCAAACTTCGGAATTGTCGCGCTTGAACTCGGCGAAACGCGGGCGCGCATCGACCAGCACGTTGGCGACGATCTGGCGCGTCGTGGTGTCGATGAAATGCGCCATGTTGGTGGTTTCGGACGTATTGATCAGGGTCTTGCCGTCCGGGCTGAGGGCCATGCCCTCCGGCTCGACACCGACCTGAATTTCGCCGAGCCGGGCGCGCTTCTCGACGTCGATGATGGTCACCGTGTTGTCATTCTCGTTGGCGACGTAGAGGAGCTTGCCATCGGCATCGAGCGCGAACAGTTCGGGGTCAGGACCGGAGGGCAGGGTGTCGACGACCTCCTGCCTGGCGACGTCGATGACCTGGATACTGTCGTCGTCGCCGACGGCTACGAACACGAACTTGCCGTCCCTGGTGAACTCGATACCGCGTGGCCGCTGGCCGACCTTGATGGTCTTGGTGACGGTCCAGCTATTCGTATCGATCACCGATACGGTGTTGCCTTTCTCATTGGAGACATAGGCGATGAAGGCCGAGGCGGGGACCGCGGTCGCGAGCCAGATGGCCATTCCGGAAACGAGGCAACATCGCCACATCTGCAATCTCTCCTCCCTCAGCGCAGCTTGCACTTGGTTTCGGGGCGGTCGACACCCAGCGTATCGAGTTCCGATACCTGGTGCAAAAATCCCTCCTGCGGCGAAACCGACACCACCATGCGTCCATCGACCAGCAGGATCGGCTGACGAAGCTGCAGATTCCAGTCGCGCAGGGTCAGCCGCCGGCCCTTGAACGCAGCGATCGAAAAATCGGGCCCCTTGAGGAAGTCAGCTACCGCCTTCGGATCGCCGGACCTGGTGCGCGACGCCGCTTCCCCGATCATGCGCGTGGCCGTCCATGCCTGCATGTCCAATGCGGTCATCTGCCGCGAGTTCAACTTGACGAACCGGTTCTGGATTTGGACCGCGCCCCATTGATCCTGCGCGGCGTGCCAGCTGGTCGGAACCAGCCCCGCCGAGCCGGCAACCGGGCGCGGATCCCAGGTGCGGTAGGGCAGATAAGCGGCGAACACCTCGCTTTCGTCGGCGGCAACGAGCACGTCATAAGCCGGCGCCTGCTGGGTGAACACCGGCATCTGCCGCTGGATCAGCGTGACGCCGCTGTCGGTGCGCCGCGCGCCGCCGGTGTCCTCGAAGACTCGTTCCTGAACGATCTTGGCGCCGAAGCGCGTTGCCGCGCGGCGCAGGGCCTCGGCATAGAGCTTGTCCTGGTCATGCGAGCCGACGACGAACAGCCAGCGCTTCCATTGCTTCCATACCAGATATTGCGCGAGCGCATCCGCAAGCATGGAGCGCGTTGGCGCGACATGGATGACATTGGCGCGACAATCCTGCTCGCGGAGCCGATCGTCGATCGCACCGGCATTGAGCAGCAGCGTTCCGCGATCGCGCAGCGCGTCGGCGGCCTTCAAGAGATCGTCCGCCGAAAGATCGGCGATGATGAAGGCATTTCGCTCGGCGAGCGCCGCGGCCGCCTTGGCAACATCCTCATTGTCCTTGAGCCGGACTTCCTCCAGCTTGAACTGCTGATTGAGGAACTTGCCTGTGGTGTTGTTGTCCTCGATGGCGAGGCGGGCGCCGGCGACCCCGTCATTCTCGGCCGGCAGCTCGACCAGCGACAATTTCGGCCTGACGCCGGCATTGCCGAGATAGCCGATGCCGATCTCGACCGGGTCGGCCGCGCGCACAGGGGTGGCTGCGATGCTCAAGCAGGTCACAGCGACCACCCATCGGATCATGGTTTCTCCCTGATAGGTCCTCTCGATTTCACGGGAGGGAGGGCCTTGTGGCTTGAACCATGACCGAATTGTCTTGGCTTGCAACTCAATTCTGCCCGCGGCGTTTCAGCCCGTCAGGCGCTCGGCGTGCCAACGCAGATGGTCAGCCATGAAGGTGGAGATGAAGTAGTAGCTATGGTCATAGCCGGACTGTCGCCGCAGGGTGAGGGGGATGTTCGCTTTCTCGCACGCGACCTGCAGCAGTTCCGGCCGCAGCTGCTCGGTGAGAAATTGATCGGCATCGCCGTAATCGACGAGTAGACCGGGCACCCTCGCGCCATCCTCGATCAGTGCGACGGCATCGTGCTTGCGCCATGCTTGACGATCGCTGCCGAGATAACCGCCGAGCGCCTTGATGCCCCACGGCACCTGCGAGGGCGCAACGATCGGCGCAAATGCGCTGGCCGCGCGATAGCGGCCGGGATGGCGCAGCGCGACGGTCAGTGCGCCGTGACCGCCCATGGAGTGGCCAAGAATGGATTGCCTGGCAGAATCGACGGGAAAATGTTCGCCGATCAGTTTTGGCAATTCATCCGTGACATAGCTCCACATGCGATAATTGCGGGCAAACGGCTCGCGCGTCGCATCGACGTAGAAGCCTGCACCAAGTCCGAAATCATAGGCATTGGCGGGATCGCCGGGCACGCCTTCGCCGCGCGGGCTGGTGTCGGGCGCAACGAAGATCAGCCCGAGCTCGGCGCAGGCGCTGCGGAATTCACCTTTCTCCGTCACGTTGGCGTGCGTGCAAGTCAGGCCGGAGAGATAGTAGACCACGGGCAGCTTGGCGCCCGCATTGTGCTGGGGGACATAGACCGAAAAGGTCATTTCGGTCTGCGTCTCGCGGCTGGCGTGCCGGTAGACACCCTGAATGCCGTCATGGGCCTTGTTGGTCGAAACGGTTTGAATTGTCATGCCTCTGCCACTTTAGCGCTGCGCTGTCGTTAACCGACGCCGTTCGTGATGGCCAGCCGCACCAGTTCGGCAGAGGTTCGTACGCCGAGTTTCTGGCGCATGATCGACGACGTGTTGGCGACCGTCTTGTACGAGGAGTGGACCAGCCAGGCGATCTCAGAGAGGCTTTTGCCTGCACTGAGTAGCCGTAATATCTCCATCTCGCGCGAGGTCAGCTTCGAGAGCGGGCTCTGTGAGAACGAAGCGCCGGCGAAGGCAATGCTCCGCGCCATGGCGGGCGGGAGATAAACGCCGCCATCTCCGACCTCGCGAATGGCCTCGACGAGGTCTTGCGGATCTCCCGTCTTGGACACGTACCCCTTGGCGCCGACTTCGATGGCGCGCTTGGCGAATACCGGGTCGTCATTCATGCTGAACATGATGATGCGCGCGGACGTATCGTGTCCGAGGATGCGCCTTGCCAACTCAAACCCGGATACCGTCGGCAAGTTGATGTCAAGCACCGAGATGTCCGGGTGCTGTTCACTGAATACGCGCTCGCCGCTCTCTGCGTCGGCGGCTTCCAATATGTCGATGCCGGGATCATCCGCAAACAACGCACGGCAGCCCGAAGCAACGATGCGATGATCATCGACGATCAGAACGCGCATTGGTCGGCTCCCGATAGCTGCGTCAATTCACTTGCTGCACCGCATCAGATCACCGCCGCCGCGAAGCTCACCCATCGACGGATTGTGTAACCCGCGCAATGTTGCTGTACGGTTCGATTAGATAGCCGCCTTCTTCTATCTGTCAACGCTTCCTTCGGCGGAACCGTAGGCACCGTACTCGTGGACACCAGCCATGTGGCAACGATTTTCATTACGCGCCCGGATCAACCTGCTGCTTGCGCTCGTCCTCACACTGGGGCTGGCCATCAACATTGCGCGTCTTGTTCTCGAAGCGGGGCCGCGTGTTCAGGCCGAGGATCAGAGCGTCACGAGGCTGGCGCGCGAATTCGTCGAAACCATTGTAGCAGGGCTGGACGAGGCACCGGACCCCGATGCACGTTTGACCCAAATCGTTCGCGACCTCAACCGGCTTCGTCACGTCAGCATCACGCGGCAGGGTGATACGGCCGAGGTATCTGGAAACAGGGAGCGTTCAGGCGGTGGCGATGATGCGCGCTCGCCTCCGGCGTGGTTCGTCGCGCTTGTTCATCCTGAAAAGACGACCGTTACCGTGCCAATTTCGGTCAAGGGAAGGCCGGGCGCGCTCCTGATCACCTCTCATCCGAACGATGAGATGAGCGAGATCTGGGATGGCATTGTCTCCCAGCTCCAGATCGGCTCGGTGATAGCAATCATTCTGTTTCTCATCACCAGTAGGGTCGTCGGCCGGGCGCTGGCGCCGATCGAGACGCTTTCCGGCGCGATGACGAAGATCGAGGCGGGGAGCTACGACACACGCGTAAAGCCGGATGGGCCGCCGGAGCTGGCTGCGATCTGCGACAAGCTTAATCATCTTGCGGCGACGCTGGGCAATGCGGTCGACGACAAAAGACGCCTGGCCGAGCGCGTCGTCTCATTGCAGGACGTCGAACGAAAGGAGATTGCACGCGAGCTGCACGACGAGTTTGGGCCGCATCTGTTTGCCTTGCGGGCGCACGCCAGCGCACTGACGCGGACGGCGGACGCGGGAGAGCCGAATCTGGAAGCCAAGCGAAAGCATGGCGCTGCCATTCTGGAGCAGGTGAATGCCCTGCAACAAACCAACCGGCGGGTCCTCGAAAAGCTGCGGCCGGTGGGGCTGACCGAACTCGGGCTCCGCGATGCGCTCGGAGCACTGCTACGTCTGTGGGGCGAGTCGCATCCAGATGTCGCGATCCAAACGTCGATTTCGCCATCGCTCGGCGAGAGCGGGGAGACCGCCGACCTGACGATCTATCGCACCATCCAGGAAGCGCTGACCAACGTGTTTCGTCACGCCGGCGCGACCCGCGTCAACGTCACCGTCGAACCGACCGAGCTATCGCCGGGACCGACGCGCGACAGCCGGAGCGGCGCGCGGGTGCGTATCAGCGACAATGGCGGCGGATTGCGGCCGGATCACAAGCTCGGCTTCGGGCTCACGGGCATGCGCGAGCGCATTCTGGCCCTGGGGGGCTCGCTCACGATTGCTTCCGGCGACGGCGGCGTCACCGTGGAAGCCGTGATTCCCAGCGACGGGCACGGCTGAGCCGGGAATTTTTCCCGGTTCTATCCGGGAAAAGAAATACCGGGCAAACGAGACGTTTTGAATGGTGCGCAACCTGATCGGCGCGCCTTAAGATCATCCGCAACCAACCGGCGGGGTATCAGTGCGGCCGGAAGGGAATGGGGATGGAATGCAATGGGTGCTCGGTGCCTAATCGTCGGGACGACGATATCGCTGTGTCTGGTTCCGGGGAACGAAGGCGCTCGGGCCCAGGCCGCATCCGGTGATAGCGAGGTCTTGCCAGCCATCGAGGTGGTCGCTCCGACGACGAGCGCCAAGCCAACCCGCAGCCGAGGCGCTCCGCGCGCCGTACCCCGAAATGTGCGCAGGGTTTATGTCTATCCAACCGCGCCAACGCCGACGGCCGGCTCGGGAACGGATGTCGACAAGGTGCCGGCCGCCATCAACGCCGTTGGTGCCGCGCAGATCGCGCGAACGGGCTCGCTCAACATTGCGGACGCATTGCAGCAGCAGGTGCCGGGCATCAACACCAGCGGTACGACGGGCAACCCGTTTCAGCCGGATATCGAGTTTCGCGGCTTTGTCGCATCTCCGGTGGCCGGCACACCGCAGGGGCTGGCGGTCTACCAGAATGGGGCGCGCATCAACGAAGCCTTTGGCGACACCGTTAACTGGGACCTGATCCCCACGGCCGCGATCAGGTCGGTAACAGTCGTGACCAATAACCCGGCATTCGGCCTCAATGCGCTTGGCGGCGCCGTCAACGTACTGATGAAGGACGGCTTCAACTACAAGGGGGCTGAAATCAACACGATGGGCGGCTCGTTCGGACGCATCCAGAGTTCGGCGCAGTATGGTCAGCAGTACGGCAATTGGTCGGTCTACGGCGCGCTCGAAGGCCTGCGCGACAACGGCTATCGCAATTTCTCGCAATCGGAAATCCGTCGCTTTTATGGAGACGTCGGCTACCGGACGGATGCCAGTGAGTTCCACCTCAACTTCGGTGTCGCCAAGAACAATTTCGGCGCGACTGCCGCGGTCCCCGTGGAATTGCTGCAGAACTATTGGGGCGCGACCTATACGACGCCGCAAACCCATGACAATCGCGTGGCCTACGCCAATTTGACTGGAAAGGTCGAGGTGACGCCGACCTGGACGATCGAAGGATCGGCGCGCGTCCGCAGATACCAGCAGAAGACGGTGGACGGAAATCCGACAGAGACCGAGCGGTGCGCGCCCCCTGATGACGCCTTGCTTTGCTTCAACAGCGACACCTCGTTTGCCAACGGCGTCAACGGAGTTCCGATCGTAAATCCGTTCCCCGCCGATGCCGTGTTGGGGCAGATCGATCGGACGACCACCCGCTCGACGACGACCGGGGCGACTCTGCAGGCGACCAATACGGACCAGCTGTTCGGCCACAACAACCAGTTCATGGTCGGCGCCAGTTTCGACTCCGGCGTCACCCGCTTCGGGGCGACCGCCGAACTGGGCACGATCGGCTCAAGCTACGTCGTCAGCGGCAGTGGCATATTCCTTGGCCGATCGGGTGAGCCGATTTCGATCGGTCCGGTCTCCCTGCGAGCCACCAACCGCTACACCGGCCTCTATGCGGTCGACACGTTCGACGTAACGGACCGCTTCTCCATCTCGGGCGGCGGCCGGTTCAACTATGCCAGCATCAACCTTCAAGATCTGATCGGTACCGATCTTAACGGCAGCCATACGTTCAGCCGCTTCAATCCCATGATCGGCGGCACCTACAAGATCACTCCGGAATTGACCGCCTATGCCGGATATTCAGAGGCGAATCGGGCGCCAACCCCGCTGGAACTCGCGTGCGCCGATCCGGCGCGCCCCTGTATCGTCGGCGCCTTCCTGATCGCGGACCCGCCACTGAAGCAGGTCGTGTCGCGAACCGTCGAGGCAGGCTTCCGCGGCACCAAGGAGCTGAATGTTGGAACGCTCGGATGGAAAATCGGTGCGTTCCGCGCCACCAATGCCGACGACATCCTGGCGATCCCGAGCCAGCTGCAGGGTTTTGGCTACTTCCAGAACGTCGGCAGCACGCGGCGTCAGGGCATCGAGGCGCAGGTCAATCTGACGTCGAAGACGCTGCAGCTCTATGCCAGCTATGCCCTCGTGGATGCACGCTTCCTCGACGTCTTGCAGCTCAACTCTCACAGCCCGTTCGCCGATCCAACGACCGGCCTTATCCAGGTCCTGCCCGGCAACCGAATTCCGGCGATCCCCCGCAACCGGGTCAAGCTTGGCTTCGACTATGCAGTCACCGATGCCTTCAAGATCGGCGGCGATGCGTTGTTCGTCGGCAGCCAGTATTTTGTTGGCGATGAATCCAACCAGGCGGCGAGGCTGCCTGGGTATGCGGTTTTCAACGCGCACGCCTCGTATCAGATCAACAAGACGTATCAGATCTATGGCCGCGTCGATAATATCTTCGACAATCGCTACGCGACCTATGGGACGTTCTTCGAGACCGGCAATGTGCCCAATTTCGCCAATGGCGGTTTGGATTTCACGGACCCTCGTTCTGTGAGCCCGGCGCGGCCACGCGCGTTTTACGCGGGGCTGAAGGCAACCTTCTAGCCTCAGGTTTTCGGGTGTGAGCGGATTGATGTCTCAGGTGCGGTGCCGGCAGACCGCCAGGTGGCGCTATGTTCAGGACGCGTCCGGCACCGAATCGTTGGCGTGCGCCTTATGGATGGCTGACGGCACGACCCCGAAATGCTTGCGGAACACGCGGCTGAAATGCGACGAGCTCGAAAAGCCCCACGAAAACGCGACATCCGTGATCGTCTTTCCGTGCTGGGTCTCCAGCTCCTGCCGGCAATGCAGCAGTCGCGCGCGCCAGATGTAGTCGCTGACCGTCATGCCCTTGTCGCTGAACAGCATGTGCAGGTAGCGCTTGGTGCAGCCGAGCGCCGCCGAGATCTGGTCGATGGACAACTCCGGATCACGCAAGTGCTCGCGGATGAAGGCTTGCGCGCGAATGTACATCGCCTCAGGGCCGACGCGATCGAACATCGTGTCGGCTTCGCGTAGGGGCAGCAGCAACAGATCGATCAGCGAATCGGCAACCCCGATGGCGTTATAGGGCGACAACCTTTTCGCTTCGTCGAACGCGGTGTGCACGAAGTCGTAGGCGATACGGCCGGTGCCGTTACGCGCGGAGAGCTTGCACGGCAGCATCTTCGCCGTACGGAAGCCCCGTTCGTGAAGCAGTTCCTTGGGAACGATCACGACCTCATGCCGTGTCAGCGATGGACTGATGATCGTATGCGGACAGGAGACGTCATAGGCGAGGCAGTCGCCGGGCATGATGTCCATGCGACGGCCAGCCTGTTCGAAATGCGAGATGCCGTAGGTCTGGAACAATATCTTGACGTAGGGATGTTCACTCAGCTTCGTGCCCGAGATGGTGTGGGCGATGCGATGCTGGCTTGCCTCGATCTGGCACAGCTTCAGCTGCGACACCGTGGTGTAATTGATCCTTCCCTCCAGCGAGGAACCTTCGAGCGGATCGACGTCAAACTGGCCACAGAGATCCGTCAGTGCGTCTGACCAAGTTTGGATCTGCTTTTTCGGCGCTAATCCGGAAGTGCTGAGTGAACGAACTGTATCAGACATTGCCCAGCCACCGATTTGAGAACAGGCTACAACCTCCGCCAAGGCGTCGGTCAGATGGTCGTGAGATTTGGTCCCAATTTTGACAGTCGTTCGGGAAGTAGCGCAGATTCTTCCCAATATCCCTTTGACAATCCTCCAACTTAGTTTTGACGGCGTCAAGGGAAACCTCAGGCGGCAGTCGGGCAGGAAAACACGTGGGAACAGGCCCACGGAATGATGCTTCGCAGCATCGCGGATCGAGCCGGAACGCCGAAATCGAAAAATTCAATTGGTTTTCGCTATTGAGCAAACACGGTTCGCTCTTGGGCAAGTTTCCTATTTCGGACCGGGATAGGAAGAAGGACCAACAATGGAAGAAGTGGGCCGTTTCGGCGGAAACCCAAATCTCGTATCCTGGAGGAAACCACTATGCGCAAGGTGCTATCCGCGACCTGTCTTGGCGCCATGGCGGCATTCGCCGCGGGCGCCGCTTACGGCAATGATGAGCTGATCAAGATGTCGCAGAACCCAAAAGACTGGGTTCAGCCGGCCGGCGACTACGCCAATACGCGCTATTCGAAGCTTAATCAGATCAACGCGTCGAATGTCGGCAAGCTCCAGGTTGCCTGGACCTTCTCGACCGGCGTGCTGCGCGGCCACGAGGGCGGGCCGCTGATCATTGGCAACATGATGTACGTCCACACGCCGTTTCCAAACAAGGTCTATGCTCTTGACCTTTCGCAGGACAACAAGATCGTCTGGAAGTACGAGCCGAAGCAGGACCCGAACGTTATTCCCGTCATGTGCTGCGACACCGTGAACCGCGGCGTGGCCTATGGCGATGGCAAGATCTTCCTGCACCAGGCCGACACCACGCTGGTCGCGCTTGATGCCAAGACCGGGCAGGTGGTCTGGAGCACCAAGAACGGCGATCCGGGCAAGGGCGCCACCGGCACGTCCGCGCCGCTCGTCGTCAAGGACAAGGTCTTGATCGGAATTTCCGGCGGCGAATTCGGCGTGCAGTGCCACGTTACTGCCTACGATCTCAAGAGCGGGAAGCAGGTATGGCGCGCCTTCTCCGAAGGACCGGACGATCAGATCATGTTCGATCCCGAGAAGACCACCGAGCACGGCAAGCCGGTCGGAAAGGATTCGAGCGTCAAGACCTGGCAGGGCGACCAATGGAAGATTGGTGGCGGCTGCACATGGGGCTGGATGTCCTATGATCCCAGTCTGAACCTGGTCTATTACGGCTCGGGCAATCCCTCGACCTGGAACCCGAAGCAGCGTCCGGGCGACAACAAGTGGTCAATGACCGTCTTCGCGCGCAATCCGGATACCGGCGTGGCGCGCTGGGTCTATCAGATGACGCCCCATGACGAATGGGACTATGACGGCGTCAACGAAATGATCTTGAGCGACCAGAACGTCGGCGGCCAGGAGCGCAAGCTGCTGACCCATTTCGATCGCAACGGTCTGGCCTACACGATGGACCGTGCCACCGGTGAACTGCTGGTCGCCGAGAAGTACGATCCGAAGGTGAACTGGACCACCGGCGTCGACATGAACAAGAGCTCGCCGACCTATGGACGTCCCAAGGTCGTCGATCAGTTCTCGACGGAGAAGGGCGGTGAGGACAAGAACACCAAGGGTATCTGCCCGGCCGCGCTCGGGACCAAGGACCAGCAGCCGGCAGCCTATTCGCCGGACACGCAGCTGTTCTATGTGCCGACCAACCACGTCTGCATGGATTATGAGCCGTTCAAGGTGAGCTACACCGCGGGTCAGCCCTATGTCGGCGCGACGCTGTCGATGTTTCCGCCGCAAGGCGAGAACCACATGGGCAACTTCATTGCCTGGGACGGCAAGACCGGCAAGATCGTCTGGTCCAACAAGGAGCAGTTCTCGGTCTGGTCGGGTGCGCTGGCGACGGCAGGCGGCGTGGTGTTCTACGGGACGCTGGAAGGCTACCTGAAGGCGGTCGACGCCAAGACCGGCAAGGAGCTCTACAAGTTCAAGACTCCGTCCGGCATCATCGGCAACGTCACGACCTATGAGCAGAATGGCCGGCAGTATGTGGCCGTGCTGTCCGGCGTCGGTGGCTGGGCGGGTATCGGCCTTGCCGCAGGTCTGACCGATCCGACCGCGGGCCTCGGCGCCGTCGGTGGCTACGCCGCGCTGAGCAACTACACGGCACTCGGCGGCACGCTCACAGTGTTCGCGCTGCCGCAGTAAAGCAGGACCACCTCGTCCGGCGCGTGGCTCGTTCCACGCGCCGGTTGATCTAGATCTGTTATCGAGGATGAGCTCTTGCGTAAAATCTGGTTGATTGCAGCCACTCTCGTGCTCGTGGCGCCTGGAACTCTTGCCTTTGCGGAGGCGACCGATCCGACGGCCGTCAAGTCCGAGGATGGCAAATATCTCGACAAGGAAGGCAACCCGACGTTCCACGTTGCGGCCGACGGAACGGTCGATTGGTACACCTACTCCGGCTACCGCCGCTATCACTCCGAATGCCATGTCTGCCATGGCCCTGACGGGATGGGATCGACCTACGCGCCGGCGTTGAAAGAATCGTTGAAGACGATGAGCTACGGTGATTTCCTCGGGGTCGTCGCCAGTGGTCGCAAGAACGTCAACACCGCGCAAGAAAGCGTCATGCCGGCGTTTGGCGATAATCCGAATGTCGCCTGCTACATGGACGACCTCTACGTCTATCTGCGCGCTCGCGCATATGACGCGGTCGGCCGCGTGCGGCCCGCCAAGCGTGAAGACAAGCCCGACGCCTACACTGAGGCGGAAAAAGCCTGCATGGGGGCCAAATGATCATGCCGAACATCCGCGGTGTGAGTTTCGCTGCGCCCCGTGCGGCGGTTGAAGAGCAAATGTGGAGCCTACGATGAAGACCCGCGCTGCAGTCGCGTTCGAAGCGAAGAAACCTCTCGAAATCGTCGAGCTCGACCTGGAAGGTCCGAAGGCTGGCGAAGTGCTCGTTGAGATAAAGGCGACCGGCATCTGTCATACCGACGCCTACACGCTCGACGGATTCGACAGCGAAGGAATTTTTCCGTCGATCCTCGGTCATGAGGGCGCCGGCGTCGTCCGCGAGGTCGGGCCGGGCGTGACTTCGGTCAAGCCAGGCGATCATGTGATTCCGCTCTACACGCCGGAATGCCGCCAGTGCAAAAGCTGCCTGAGCCAGAAAACGAATCTTTGCACCGCCATCCGCGCCACCCAGGGCAAGGGCCTGATGCCGGATGGCACCTCGCGCTTCAGCTACAAGGGCAACACGATCTACCACTACATGGGATGTTCGACGTTCTCGAACTTTACCGTGCTGCCGGAAATCGCGGTAGCGAAGATTCGCGAGGACGCGCCTTTCGACAAGAGCTGCTACATCGGTTGCGGGGTGACCACGGGTGTTGGCGCCGTGGTGAACACGGCCAAGGTGACACCGGGCGCCAACGTCGTCGTGTTCGGTCTCGGCGGCATCGGGCTCAACGTCATCCAGGGCGCCAAGATGGTGGGAGCCGACAAGATCGTCGGCGTCGACATCAACGATGCCAAGGAAGACTGGGGCCGTCGTTTCGGCATGACCCATTTCGTCAACCCGACCAAGGTCAGCGACATCGTCCAGCATCTGGTCGGGCTCACCGACGGCGGCGCAGACTACACCTTCGACTGTACCGGCAATACCACCGTGATGCGGCAGGCGCTCGAATCCTGCCATCGCGGCTGGGGCGTCTCCGTCGTGATCGGGGTTGCGGAGTCAGGCAAGGAAATCGCCACCCGGCCGTTCCAGCTCGTGACCGGCCGGGTCTGGAAGGGCACGGCGTTCGGCGGCGCCCGCGGCCGCACCGACGTGCCCAAGATCGTTGACTGGTACATGAACGGAAAAATCGAAATCGATCCGATGATCACGCATGTCCTCAAGCTGGAAGAGATCAACCAGGGGTTCGATCTCATGCACCAGGGCAAGTCGATCCGCTCGGTAGTCGTGTTCTGAACAAAGAACGTCAAACACAGGAGGATAGGCCCATGACTGTTCATATCCACCCATCGGTCGATAACGGCGTCAAGCAGGGGTCTGGCAATTTCGCCGGCGGCACCCTTGTTTGCAAATGCACGGACAGGCCGGTCAAGGTCGCCATCAAGGGCGACGTTGCCCATAACCATGCCTGCGGCTGCACCAAATGCTGGAAGCCCTCAGGCGCGACCTTCTCGGTGGTCGCCGTCGTCCCGCGCGACAATGTGAAGGTGATCGAGAACGGCGACAAGCTGCAGATCGTTGACCCGGCGGCGACCATCCAGCGCTATGCCTGCAAGGCCTGCGGCACCCATATGTATGGCCGGATCGAAAACACCGGACATCCCTTCTACGGCCTCGACTTCATCCATCCCGAACTGTTCCAGGAAGCTGGGTCGGCAGCGCCGGGCTTCGCAGCCTTCGTGTCGTCCGTGCTGGAGTCCGGCGTCCAGCCGGGCGAGATGGCTGGAATCAGGGCAAGGCTGAAGGAACTCGGGCTGGAGCCATATGACTGCCTGTCGCCGCCATTGATGGATGCGATCTCAAGTCACGTGGCCAAGTCCAAGGCAAAAGCAGCCTGAGCTGGGCTTGACGGCGGCGCGGGGCAATCCTCCGCGCTTCGAGCTTGCGCCGATGGCACCCCCTCACCATCGGCGGAGATGCTGCAATCACGCCATCCTCAGCTGCGGCCGGCGGGCGAAATGCTTGCCGGCCATTGCTGTTGCCACTGCAGATCAGCGGCTCGGCCGCCGAGACCCTCGCGCAATTTGCGGCATCGAATTCCTCCATAGGCCACCTGTCGCCGTGCCGTCCGCGGGCGGGTTGCCGCGCGTCCGCACTTGACCGGTGGTCTGATTTTGCATGTTGCGCCGCGATGCGGATGGCTGCGACGGTGTTGACCGGCCGCGAGATTTCCTTCTAAGGACGAGATCGACCCGACCGAAGCCCCGCAAAGGATTTTCACGATGCCCATCGCCACGGACGCCGCTTTCATTCTGCCCGAGGATTCCGCCGGCGCCGCGCTGATGGGGCGGATCTGGCGTCCCGATCTGGCCGGCCCGGCGGTGGTCGCCATCCGCCCGGACGGCGTTTTTGACGTCACCGACGAATTCCCGACCGCCAGCCAATTGGCGGCCGCCGCCGATCCGGCCAAGGCGCTCCACGCGGCGCGCGGTGAGCGGGTCGGCGCGCTGCAGGATCTCCTGAACAACACGCCGCCGGACACCCGCGATCCGACCAAGCCATGGCTGCTGGCTCCGATCGACCTGCAGGTGATCAAGGCGGCCGGCGTCACATTCGCCGTGTCGATGCTGGAGCGCGTCATCGAGGAGCGGGCGCGCGGCAATCCCGATTCGGCGGAAGCGATCCGCGCCGAAGTGACGCGGATCGTCGGCACCGACCTCTCGCAGTTGAAGCCGGGCTCGGCGGAGGCGCAGCATGTCAAGGACGTGCTGGTCTCCCAGAATGCCTGGAGCCAATATCTCGAAGTCGGCATCGGGCCCGACGCTGAGGTGTTCACCAAGGCGCCCGTGCTTTCCGCAGTCGGCACCTGCGTGGATGCGGGGCTGCACCCGAAATCGACCTGGAATAATCCCGAGCCGGAGGTGGTGCTGGTGGTGACGAGCGATAGCCGCATCGTCGGCGCGACGCTTGGCAATGACGTCAACTTACGCGACTTCGAGGGACGCTCGGCGCTGCTGTTGTCCAAGGCCAAGGACAACAATGCCTCCTGCGCCATCGGGCCGTTCGTCCGCTTCTTCGATGCGACCTTCACGCTCGACGATATCAGGAAGATGGAGATCACGCTGGAGGTGAGGGGGCCGGAAGGCTTTGTCCTACACGGCGCATCCTCGCTGACCCAGATCAGCCGCGATCCGGCCGATATTGTCGGGCAGACCATCAACGAAAACCATCAATACCCTGACGGATTCGTGTTGTTCCTCGGCACCATGTTCGCCCCGATCCAGGACCGTTTCGCGAAGGGGCAGGGCTTTACGCACGTCGAGAATGATCTGGTGACGGTCGCGACGCCGAAGCTGGGACGGCTGACCAACCGCATGCGTCACAGCGGCGATTGCGAGCCGTGGAAGTTCGGCCTGACCGAACTGTTCGCCGCCCTGATGCGCCGCAAGGGCGTTGAGCGATAGACAGGAGGCGTTCCGGGCATGGCGAAGATCAGGATCGGCCTCGCCGGCTGCGGCTTCGTGTCCGAACTGCATATGCACGCCTACCGGCGGGTCTACGGCGTGAATGTCGAAGTTCGCGCAGTGGCGGCGAGAGGCGACCATGTCGTCGAGTTCGCCCGCCGTCACCAGATCGCGACGGTGTATCGCAGCTTTGGCGACCTGATCGCCGAAGCCGACATCGACGTCATCGACATCTGCACCCCGCCCAATCTGCACGCCTCGATGATCGTCGATGCCATGCAGGCTGGCAAACATGTGATCTGCGAAAAGCCGTTCGCAGGTTATTTCGGGCGTGACGGCGACAAGGCGCCGATCGGCAAGCATGTGCCGAAGGCGCTGATGTACGAGCGGGTGCTCGAGGAAATGGAAAAAACCCGCGCGGCGATCGCAAGGACCGGCAGGCTCTTCATGTATGCGGAGGACTGGATCTACGCGCCGGCGATCACCAAGACGGCCGAGATGCTGAGAGCCACCAAGGACAAGATCCTGTTCATGAAGGGCGAGGAGAGCCACTCCGGCTCGCATGCGGCGCACGCCGCGCAATGGGAGATGACCGGCGGCGGCTCGCTGATCCGGATGGGGTGCCATCCGCTTTCGGCCGTGCTCTATCTCAAGCAGGTCGAGGCCACGGCGCGCGGTGAGACGATTGGCGTTGCCGGCGTCACCTGCGACGTGGGCAATGTGGCGGCGTGCTTGCGCCCGGACGAGCGCGGCGTCATCAAGTCAAACCCGGTCGACGTCGAGGACTGGGGCGTGCTGACCGTCACCTTCTCCGATGGCACCAAGGCGACCGTATTTTCCGGCGATATGATCGCGGGCGGCGTACGCAACCTCATCGAAACCTATACCAGCGGTGGCGCCCTGTTCGCCAACATCACGCCGAACACGCACATGATGAGCTATCAGACCAGCGAGGAAAAACTCGCCAGCGTCTACATCACCGAAAAGGTCGATCGCAAAACCGGCTGGCAGTACGTCTGCCTCGAGGAAGAATGGACGCGCGGCTACACGCAGGAAATCCAGGATTTCATGGAATGCGTCGCGACCGGCCGGCAGCCGCTTGCGGATATCGCATTGGCTTTCGAGACGATCAAGGTCAACTACGCCGGCTATTGGGCGGCGGAAGAGGGGCGGCGGGTGATGTTGTGAGGGGCGCGCCGATCGTGCACTCCCTCGCCCCGCTCTTTGGAGAGGGTGGGGTGAGGGGCTCTCACCGCGAGCGCGGAATGTCGACAGACCTGTACCCCCTCACCCGGATTGCATCTGGCGATGCAATCCGACCTCTTCCCGCAGGCGGGGAGAGGTTAGAAGCCGACGCGTGTTCGTAACTCCCTAGGCCGCATACACTGATGATTTCGGCAGCGGGAAGACCGGGTCCTGCGTTCTGATGCTGGTCGGCCAGACCACTGAAATATGCTCGCCGGCATTTTGCATCACGACCGGGGTCGAACGCTCGTTCTGGCCCGAGAGCGGCGTGCCGGGCCGATAGAATTTTACGCCGTAGCCCTGGATAGTGCCGCCCACGGGGATATCGACATCAAGCGCCGCCTTGCGGACCGCTTCGGGATCGAAGCCGCCGTATTTCTCTTTGGCAACGGGCAGCACGTTGTTGAGCAGGACCCAGGTCTGGTTGAAGCCCATCGAACAGTGCGGCGGCACATCCGTCGCGCTGGTCTTCTCCTTGTAACGCGCCACCATGGTCTTGGTCAGATCGCCGATGCCGGGCGCGAGCTTGGCGGGATCGAGCAGTTGTGCCGGCACCGGATCGATGTTGCAGAAATTGTCGATGTCGGCGGCGAAGGTTGCCCGCAGCTTGTCGAGCTGGCTGTAGCCCGCGCCGGCGCCGAACAGCATCTTGAACTTGAGGCCGTTCTCGCGTGCCTGGCGGAGGAACAGGGTGATGTCGGGATTGTATCCCGCATGCGAGATCACGTCGGCCCGCGCGCGTTTGATCTTGGTCACCAAGACCGAAAGGTCGGGCGCGGACGCCGAATAACCTTCCTTGAGCACGACCTGAAGTCCTGCCTCCTTGGCGTAGGCCTCGTCAGCGGCGGCAACGCCGACACCGTAGGGACCGTCCTCGTGGATCAGCGCGACCTTGACGTCCTTGGGCTCGATGCCGAGCTTGGCCTTGGCGTGCTCATTGAGGAAGCTTGCAAATGCCTGGCCGTATTGGTCGGAATGAATCTGCGCGCGGAAGACGTATTGCAGGTTCTTGTCCTTGAACACGGCGGTCGAAACCGCGGTCGTGATCCAGAGGATCTTCTTCTGCTGCTCGACCTTGGCTGCGAGCGGCACGGCGTGCGAACTGGCATAGACGCCGTTGATGATGTCGATCTTCTCCTGATCGATCAGTCGATTGGCCTCATTGATCGCAACGTCGGGCTTGCTCTGGGAATCGGCGGCGACAGGAGCGACCTTGTACTTGCCGCCGATGCCGCCTTTCTCGTTGACGAGATCGATCGCGATCTGCGCGCCGATCGAGGAGGCGACCGATCCGCCGGCGGCAAAGGGGCCGGTCAGGTCGTAAATCAGGCCGATGCGCACCGTCTCGGCTTGCGCCTGCGCGCGGGTCCAATCGAAGGTGAAAGCGGCGGCGGCAGCCGCGGAAGTCTTCAGCAGCGTCCTGCGTGAAGTCGACATCGTGTTTCCTCCCACTGGTTTTTATTATCGCCGGGACCGGTTCTTCCGGTTTTGGTCAAGTATTTGGACAATGCGGAAGGAAGTCAACCAGCGCCGGGCTTAGGGGGCGGCTGTGGAATGCGCTGTGAAGCAGGCAGGCCCATCAACTAAAGTCGGATGGCGCGCGGAAGCGCCACCCAATCATCGCAACACAAACAAAGCCGTGCGTGTGCCGGAGATTTCGCAAGCCGCCCATCACCCGCCGGCGGCTGCGGCATGCTGCGCCGCCATTTCGTCGTCGGCCGCGTTGATCCGCTGGAAGGCGGGGCGCGAGGTGATGCGCTCGGCATAGCGCACGAACACGTCGTTCTTCGGCACGAGGCCGAACATCATCGTCCAGCTGAAGGCAACGCCCCAGAGAATGTCGGCTGCGGTGATGCGGTCGCCGAGCAGATAGGGGCCTTTGGAAAGCTGCGCCTCGAGTGCGCCGAGCATGGACTCGTAGTCGGAATAAGGCGATTGCGTCACCGGCGCGGGCGGGTGGTTCATGAACTTGTCGATCAGGGCAGGCTCAAAGGACGCGCCGTAATAGGCGATCCAGCGCAAGTAAGGCCCTCGCCTGACATCGTCGAGCGCTGGCGTCAGACCGGCCTCCGGAAACAGGTCGGCCAGATAGATGTAGATCGCGACCTGCTCGGTCACCAGTGCCCCGCCGTGACGGATCGCCGGAACCTTACCAAGCGGATTGATAGCGAGATAGGCGGGCTGCCGCTGCTCGCCCGCCTTCATGTTGAGAACATGGAGATCGTAGGGAGCTCCCAGTTCTTCCAGCAATACCCGCGTGCCCGTGGCGCGTGTCTGGGGCGAGTAATAGAGGGCGATGGGGGCGGATTTGGTCATCGGCGGATCTCCTGAAGCTTACCTTTGGTCGGGTCCTTTCTATGCCTGCCCATACCTGACATCCTGTGTCAGGTATGGTTTAAGGAGCCATGCGCGCTAGCCGATTGCTGTCCATCCTCACCACCCTGCAGGCACGGGGGCGGATTACCGCGCCCGAGCTGGCAGAAGCCTGCGAGGTGTCGGTGCGCACGATCTATCGCGACATCGATGCGCTCGCGGCGGCCGGCGTTCCGGTTTATGCGGACCGTGGTGCGGAAGGCGGCTACCGTTTGCTCGACGGCTATCGCGTGCGGCTGAACGGATTGTCGCCGCCGGAGGCTGAAGCGCTCTTCATGGCGGGACTGCCGGGTCCCGCGGCTGCACTGGGCCTGGATGCCGCGATGATGGCCGCACATAACAAGGTGATGGCGGCGCTGCCGGCCAATTTGCGCGAAAACGCCGGGCGCATGCAGAAGCGGTTTCATCTGGACGCGCCGAGCTGGTTCGGCGAGGCTGAGGAGCCCGTGCATCTGCGCGCAATTGCCGGCGCGCTGCTGCGCGAACGCTTGATCAAGATCCGCTACCGGAGCTGGCAGGCGGAAAAGCATCGCCGTGTCGCACCGCTCGGCCTCGTTTTGAAGGGCGGCAGCTGGTATCTCGCCGGCAGGGTCGACGGCAGCGTGCGCACCTATCGCGTCGCGCGGATTCTGGATTGCGGCGTTCTGGACGAGCCTTTCGTCCGCCCCGCGGATTTCGATCTCGCCGCTTATTGGCAAGCCGCGACGCTGCGGCTCGAGGCCGAACTTCATCCGAACACCGTCACGCTGCGGCTGTCGCCGTTCGGCGTCAAACTGCTCAATGCCTTGAGCCCGCCTTATGTAAAGGCGCGCATGCGTATCGAAGACGCTCCCGATAGCGACGGCTGGCGCATCGCCGTGCTCCCGATCGGAAAGACGGTATGGCACGCCGCCACTGAGCTGCTGCGCTTCGGCGCCGAGGCGGAGGTGCTGGAGCCGGCCGAACTGCGCGAGAAGATGGCGGAGATCGCACAGGCGATGGCCGCGCGCTATCATGGTGGTGATGCGCCAAAGCCCGTGCCGGATCGTCTCGCGCCGCAGATTGCGTCGAGCCGAAGCTAGCGCCGTAGTGCGGTCTCGGGAATGGCGCGGCGCACCACCTCGCGCATCGCAAAGCTGGAATGGATGCGCGCCACGCCGGGCATCCGTGAAAGATGCTGCTTGTGGATGCGTTCGAAGTCCGCGATGTCGCGGGCGATCACCTGCAAATGATAGTCGTCGCTGCCCGACATCAAGTGGCAGGACACGACATCCGGGCAGCGCGCGATCGCAGCTTCAAACGCGGCCAGATAATCCTCGCTCTGCTTTTCCAAGGTGATGGTGACGACCACGGTCGTGACCAGCCCGAGCGCGGTCGGTTCGAGATCGGCGCGATAGCCCCTGATGATCCCGCTTTCCTCGAGCTGGCGGATGCGGCGCGCGCAGGCCGTCGGCGACAGCCCGACCTTTTCGGCGAGCTCGATCTGGCTCGCCCGGGCGTCGGCGAGCAGTTCAGTCAGTATCCGTAAATCAATGCGATCCAGCTCGGTCACGCCATAAATCACTAATTTTTGCCGCCGAAGCGCAGACTATATGCGGAAAATAATCCCAGCAAGCCGCAATTCGCAGAGAAGCGCTGCCGGTTCGGACGTAATTTTTCAGCCAGCCGGACAACCTCGTCAAGAAGGAGAAGCCCATGCGGATCGGCGTGCCCAAGGAAATCAAGGTCGAGGAGTATCGCGTCGGCCTGACGCCGGCTTCGGTGCGGGAATATGTGACGCGGGGGCACGAGGTCATCGTCGAGCAGGGCGCCGGGGCCGGCATCGGGGCAGGCGATGATGTCTACCGTGCGGCCGGTGCCGGGATCGTGGATACGGCGGCAGAAATTTTTGCGACCGCCGACATGGTGGTCAAGGTCAAGGAGCCGCAGCCGGCGGAATGGCGTCAGCTTCGCGAGAACCAGATTCTCTTCACCTATCTGCACCTGGCGCCGGACGCCGAGCAGACCAGGGGGCTTGCCGTATCCGGCTGCACCGCGGTTGCCTATGAGACGGTGACGGATGCCCATGGCGGGCTGCCTTTGCTGGCGCCGATGAGCGAAGTGGCAGGAAGGCTGGCGATCGAGGCAGCCGGCGCGGCCTTGCGGAAATCGGCCGATGGTATGGGCAAGCTGATCGGCGGCGTGCCCGGCGTCGCGCCAAGCAAGATCGCGGTGATCGGCGGCGGCGTTGTCGGCACGCATGCCGCGCGAATGGCGGCCGGCCTCGGCGCCGACATCGCCATCCTCGACCGCGCGCTGCCGCGGCTGCGTGTGCTCGACGAGATGTTCCAGGGGCGCGTTCGCACCCGCTATGCGACGCTGGAGGCGATCGAGGAGGAGGTGATCGGGGCAGACGTCGTGATCGGCGCCGTGCTGGTGCCGGGCGCCAGCGCGCCAAAACTCGTCTCGCGCGCGCAGCTCGGCCGCATGAAACGCCGCGCCGTGCTGGTGGATGTCGCAATCGACCAGGGCGGTTGCTTCGAGACGTCGCGGCCGACCACTCATCAGGCGCCCACCTATCTCGTTGACGAGATCGTGCATTATTGTGTCGCCAACATGCCCGGCGCGGTGCCGGTGACGTCGAGCCACGCGCTCAACAATGCCACGCTGCCGTTCGGCCTGGCGCTGGCCGGGAAGGGAATCCGTGCGCTGATCGAGGATCCGCATCTGCGCGCCGGCCTCAACGTGCACCGTGGGCAGATCACCAATCGCGCGGTGGCCGACAGCCAGAATTTGCCTGCGGCGGAGCCTGAGACGATTCTGGCGGCTTGAAGATCAGACCTGGCGGATCACCCGCTCCGCGCATTTCAGAAAATTGCGGACGAGCGGATTGAGCGAATCCCTCCGCCAGCAAACCGCGACGTCCATGGCATCGTCAGCGTCGAGGAAGGGCCGGAACACGACGCCGGTCGGGGCGCCGAGCTGGGCGCAGGCGGGAACGATCGCCATGCCTTCTCCGGCAAGGACCAGGCTAAGCGCCGAATGCACCGTCTCCACCCGGTTCGCGACGGGCATGCTGACCTGATGCCGCCTCAGGAGTGAGGTGACAACGGATGTCGCGGGATCTTCGGCAGGCCAGGGCAGGCTGATCAGCGGACGGCCCTGCAGCTTCTTCACCGGCACCGCCGCCCCGCGCGCGAGCTGCGAACCGGCCGGCATCGCCAGCATCAACCGCTGCTTTCCGATCGTGGATACCTCGATCTCGCTATGGCGAATGGCGGGCATGCACAGCGCAACCGTCACGCTGTGGTCGAGCAGGCGCGCCTCCCGCGTAGAGGCGCTCAGTTCGATGAACTCGAGATCGACCTTGGGAAGCGATCTTCGCAGCTCCGGAACGAGCCTTGGCAACACGGCATGGGCGAGCGCGAACATGTAGCCGACCGACAGTCTTCCATGGCGTCCCGCCGCCACCGCGCGGGCGGTCTCAAAACCCTCGGCCGCCAGCGCCAGCGCCTCGCGTGCGCGCGACAGCAAGGCGCGGCCGGCTGCGGTCAGCTCCATTCCCCGCGCCCCGCGGCGAAACAGCGAGGTGCCGACTTCCGCTTCCAGCTTGCGGATCTGCACCGACAGCGGCGGCTGCGCCATGCGCAGGCGTACGGCCGCCTGGGCGACGCTGCGCTCTTCGGCCACGGCAACGAAATAGCGAAGGCGCCGGAGGTCCATTTTTGCTATACCCATCTCGTATAGCTCGGTTGTGCGATGGTATTGGACGGAAAGTCAATCCGAATGTCATGCTTCTGTCGTCGATCCCACGTGGGGCTTAAGGACCATGACTTACGAACTGTGCTTCCTGCCTGCCAGCGAGCTCCGCGCAAGGATTGCGCGCAAGGAGGTTTCGTCGGTAGAAATTGTCAGTGCCGTGCTGGCGCGCGCCGAGCGGCTGCAGGGCGAATTGAACTGCTTCATCACGCTATGCGCCGATGAGGCGATGGCCGAGGCGAGAAAGGCCGAGCGTGAGGTCATGGCCGGCACGCCGCTTCCGCTTCTGCACGGCATTCCCTACACGGTGAAGGATCTCGTCAACACCAAGGGGGTGCGCACGACGTTCGGCGCGGTGCCTTACAAGGACAACGTCCCTGACCATGATGCGGTCGCCGTGGCGCGAATGCGGGCAGCGGGTGCCATCCTGATAGGCAAGACCACGACGCCGGAGTTCGGCACCAAGTGCCTGACGGATTCGCCGCTGTTCGGCCGCACGCGCAATGCGTGGAATGCGGCGCGCTCGAGCGGTGGTTCGAGCGGCGGTGCGGCGGTTGCCGTTGCCAGCGGCATCGCACCGCTTGCCATCGCAACCGACGGCGGCGGCTCGACGCGGATTCCGGCCGCTTGCAACGGGGTGGTCGGGTTGAAGCAAAGCAACGGCGTCATTCCGCACAGCCAGGTGCAGGATGCGTTCGGCAACCAGACCTATGTGACCCCGACCACGCGCACCGTCGCCGACACCGCCTTGATGATGCAGGCGATGTCCGGAGAAGACGCTTCCGATCCGTGGTCGATCGGATTCCCACCAGGGAATTTTGTCGAGCGATCGGCGCCGAACGGCGATCTGCGCGGGCGCAAGATTGCGTTCTGCCTCGCTCCGCTGGGACGGCCGGTCGCCGCCGATGTCGCCGCGGCGTTCAAGGTCGCACTGACCAGGCTGGAGGCGCTCGGGGCCGAAATCGAGGAAATGCCTGCCGACGGATTTGAGATCGAGCCGATCTGGCGCGCCATCAACCACACTGCGTGGCGCGCACGGTTCGAGAAGCTTGCGGCCGATCATGGCGAGGTGCTCAGCGAGACCTTCATGAAGCAACTGGCGCTGGCGACCAAGGTTAGCGGTGTTGACTATCAGCAGGCGATGTTTGACCGTACCGCGCTGTTTCGGCGGATCCAGACATTGCTGCAGAGGGTCGATATTCTCGCGATGCCTACCATCACTCGATCAGCGCTTCCGATCGACCAGGACCTGTTCGGCACGATAGAAATCGACGGCCGGGTGTTCAGCGACGTGCGGCCGAGCTGGTTTCCCTGGACCATGCCGTTCAACATGACCGGCCATCCAGCGGTCAGTCTGCCCTGCGGCTTTGGCGCGGACGGTCTGCCGGTTGCGATTCAACTGGTCGGAAAATTCCGCGGCGATGTCGAATTGCTGCGGGTCAGCGCGCTGTTCGAGGCTTCGCAAGATCTTCTCGCCCGGTGGCCGAATTTCGCCTGATAATGCAGACGTGGCTGTTGCCAGCTTGAAAGGATCAGGGACTTGAGCGTCTTCATCTTGCGCCGCTTTCTGACGCTGATCGCGACGCTCTTCGGCGCGTCGCTGATCATTTTCCTGGTGCTGGATGCCTTGCCCGGCAATGCCGCGCAGATGCTGATGGGTGCCGATGCTTCGCCCGACGCGGTCCGCGCGATGACGATCAAGCTCGGGCTCGACCAGCCGCTCTATTATCGCTACTTCCACTGGATCGCGGGCATGCTGACGGGCGATCTCGGCAACAGCTATGTCTACGGCACGCCTGTTGCAGCATTGATCGCGGAGCGGCTCACGCTGACCATTCCACTGGCGATCATGTCGATGTCCATGACGGTCGTGCTGGCGCTTGCGGCCGGCATCTATACGGCGGCAAACCACAACAAGCTCGGCGATGTCGGCGTGATGTCGTTGACGCAGTTCGGCATCGCGCTTCCGAACTTCTGGTTCGCCATTCTGCTGATCCTGCTATTCGCAGTGAAGCTGCAATGGCTTTCGGCCGGCGGATTTGCGGGATGGGACGACAGCATCATTGCCGGAATCAAGTCGCTGCTGCTGCCGGCGATCTCGCTATCGGTGGTGCAGGCGGCGATTCTGGCGCGCGTCACGCGCTCGGCGGTGCTGGAGGTGCTGCGCGAGGATTTCGTGCGCACCGCGCGCGCCAAGGGCCTGAGCAAGCGCGACGTATTGTGGCGGCACGTGCTGCGCAATGCAATGATCCCAGTCATGACGATCATGGGCCTGCAATTCGCTAACCTTCTGGCGGGCACGATCGTGATCGAGAACGTGTTCTATCTGCCGGGGCTCGGCCGGCTGATCTTCCAGTCGATCGCCAACCGCGACCTGATCGTGGTGCGCAATTGCGTGATGCTGCTCGCAGGCATCGTCGTCATCGTCAATTTCGTGGTCGATGTGCTCTATGCCTTCATCGATCCGCGCATCAAGGTGCATAACCTATGAGCACCCCGAGCGTTCCGATCGATGGTGGTACGGCTATCGTGGGTTCGCGGCCCACGACCGGCTTCTGGCGCCGTGCGCTGCGCCATCGCAGCTTTGTCGTCGGCGGCACGCTCAGCCTGATGGTGCTGTGCGCCGCCTTGCTCTCGCTGGTGTGGACCCCGTGGTCGGCCTATGAGATCGACATGACCGCCAAGCTGCGGCCGCCGTCCGCCGCGCACTGGCTTGGCACCGACGTGCTCGGCCGCGATATCGTCTCGCTGCTGCTGGTCGGCGCCCGCTCCACGATCATGGTCGGCGTTATCGCCGTCAGCATCGGCCTTACCTTCGGGGTGTGCCTCGGGCTGATCGCCGCCGCGCGCAAGGGCTGGACGGAAGAGCTGATCATGCGGATGAGCGACTTCACCTTCGCATTTCCGGCCGTGCTCTCGGCGATCATGCTGGCCGCCGTCGCCGGGCCGGGCATGGTGACCTCGATCATCGCGATCGGCATTTTCCAGATTCCGACCCTGGTGCGGCTGACCCGCGGATCGGCCAACGCGATCTGGGCACGGGAATTCGTGCTGGCCGCGCGCGCCGCGGGCAAGGGCGGTTTCCGTATCACCATCGAGCACGTGCTGCCGAACGTGCTGCCGATCCTGATCGTGCAGGCTACGATCCAGTTCGCGCTCGCGATCCTCGCTGAGGCGGCGCTGTCCTATCTCGGGCTCGGCACGCAGCCGCCGCAGCCGTCCTGGGGACGCATGCTCAATGACGCGCAGACGCTGCTGTTCCAGTCGCCAATGCTTGCCGTCTATCCGGGCGCTGCGATCGCGGTTGCCGTGCTCGGCCTCAATCTGCTCGGCGACGGGTTGCGCGATCTGCTCGATCCCCGGCTGGCGCGGGAGCGTTGAACATGAGCGTATCCACCAACGCACCCTTGATCGAAGTGAGGGATCTCGGTGTCCGGCTCAACACCAGCCGTGGTCCTGCGCAGGCCGTTCGCGGCGTCAGTTTTTCGCTGAAGCGCGGCGAGACCTTGGGGCTGGTCGGCGAATCCGGCTGCGGCAAGTCGGTCACCGCGCTCGCGCTGATGGGCCTGTTGCCCGAGAGCGCCGTCGTCAGCGGCAGCATCCGCCTCGACGGCAATGAGCTGGTGGGTCTGTCGGATGCGGATTACTGCAAGCTGCGCGGCAACCGCATCAGCATGATCTTCCAGGAACCGATGACGGCGCTCAACCCGATGCACACGATCGGACGCCAGGTGGCCGAGCCGCTGCGGCGCCACACCAATTGCTCGACGGGGGAGGCCCGCAAGGAAGCCATTGCCTTGCTCGATCGTGTCGGTCTTCCCGATGCGGCGAAACGGGTCGATGCCTATCCGCACCAGTTCTCCGGTGGCCAGCGTCAGCGCATCACCATTGCGATGGCGCTGGCCTGCCAGCCCGACGTATTGATCGCCGACGAGCCGACCACGGCGCTCGACGTCACCATCCAGGGCCAGATCCTCGACCTGATCGCCGATCTCGTCGCCGAGCGCGGCATGTCGATGATCCTGATCTCGCACGATCTCGGCGTCATCGCCGAGAATGTGCAGCGCATGATGGTGATGTATGGCGGCACCGTCGTCGAGAGCGGCGCGACCCATGCCGTGTTCACGCGGATGGGGCATCCCTATACGCAAGGCCTGTTTCGCGCCCGCCCGTGCCTTGGTGCGCGCAAGGGCACCAGGCTGCAGACCATCGCCGGCACCGTGCCTGAATTGGCCGATCTGCCCGCTGGCTGCACCTTCGCCGACCGCTGCGCGATCGTCGAGGACCGCTGCCGCACGGCGCTGCCGGCCGCCGTCGACGTCGGCGGTGGCCACGGCGTGCGCTGTATCCGGACAGACGTTTCAATGGCCGAGAGGATCGGGGCGGTGGGTGCATGACCATGCTTGACCAGGCGCTGCCGGCCGCCGAACGGCCGCTGCTCGATGTCAGGGATCTGTCGCAGCGTTACATGCTGCCGCGCGAAAGCATGTTCAAGCCGGCCGCGCAGGTACATGCGCTCAACGGCGTCACCGCGCAGGTAATGCCTGGCCGAAGCCTCGGCGTGGTCGGGGAGTCCGGATCGGGCAAGTCGACCTTCGCGCGGCTGGTGATGGCGCTGGAGCGGCCGTCGTCAGGCTCGGTGTCGCTGATGGGCCGCGATCTGAACCGGCTGCCGGCCGATGAGCTCCGCCGCGCCCGGCGGGATTTCCAGATGGTGTTTCAGGACCCCTACGGATCGCTGGACCCGCGGCAGACCATTGCGCGCATCGTCGCGGAGCCCTTGACCGCGCTCGGGCGCATGGATCGCGCGACGCTGAATGCGCGGGTTGCTGGCGTGCTGCGGCAGGTCGGGTTGCGCGATGCCGACATGGACAAGTTTCCGCATGAATTCTCCGGCGGCCAGCGCCAGCGCATCGCGATTGCGCGGGCGCTAATCACCCAGCCGAAGCTGATCGTCGCCGACGAGCCGGTCAGCGCGCTCGACGTTTCTGTGCAGGCGCAGGTGCTCAATCTGCTGCAGGACCTGCAGGATCGGTTCGGGTTGAGCTACATCCTGATCAGCCATGATCTCGCGGTAGTCGATTATCTCTGCGATGAGATCGCGGTGATGTATCTCGGACGGATCGTCGAGCAGGGGAGTCCCGAAGATTTGTTCGCACATTGCGCCCATCCCTATACAAGGGCGCTGCTCGAGGCGGTGCCGCGCGCCCGTGCCGGCGGGGTACGTCGCCGCCGCGGCGCCCAACAGATCGCGTCGCAGTCGACCGGCGCGACGGGATGCGCGTACGCGTCGCGCTGTCCGCTGGCCGACCAGCATTGCCGCGACACCGCGCCACCGCTACGGAGTGTCGGCACGGCGCACCTTGCCGCCTGCCATTACGCCGAGGCCGTGATGCAGCTGCCGCTGGTGGCGGCGGAGGGTTAGCCTTTTGCGCGGGACTGGACTAGCTTGTTTGAGATAGGTCGCGGGAGCTGGACATGCTGAAGAAACTGACCATTGTCGCGGTGGCCGCTGCGTTTGCCGCGGCGCCGCTGCCGTGCCTGGCGCAGGGCAAGAAGGACAGCGTCATCATGGGCATGACGCTGGAGCCGCCGGGGCTCGATCCCACCAATGCGGCGGCTGCAGCGATCGCCGAGGTCACGCTCTACAACATCTATGAGCCGCTGACCAAGATCAACGAGGACGGTTCGGTGTCGCCGTTGCTTGCCGAGAGCTGGCAGGCCTCGCCCGACCTGAAGACCTATACGTTCAAGCTGCGCAAGGGCGTGAAATTTCACAATGGCGCGCCGTTCGATTCCGCGGCGGTCAAGTTCTCTTACGAGCGCAACGCGGCGCCGACCTCGACCAACAAGGACAAGAGCCTCTATCAGGCGTTCGAGTCTGTGACCGCGCCCGATCCGGAGACGGTTGTTGTTACCGTGAAATATTCCGAGCCGAACCTGCCGTTCCTGCTCGGGCAGGCGGGCGGCTCGATCGTCGAGCCGAAGAGCGCGGCGACCAACGCGACGCAGCCGGTCGGCACCGGCCCCTATTCGCTCGGCGCCTGGGCCAAGGGCTCGTCGATCACGCTGACCAAATGGCCCGACTATCGTAACGCCGCCGCCATCAAGCTTTCCAAGGTGACCATCCGCTTCATCGGCGATCCCTCCGCACAGGTCGCGGCGCTGCTGTCGGGCGATATCGACGTGTTTCCGCGCGCCGCGGTGCAGCGCAGTGTCGCCCAGCTCAAGGCCGATCCGCGCTTCAGCGTGCTGATCGGCGGCTCCAGGGCCAAGACGATCGTCGGCATCAACCACCGCAAGAAGCCGCTCGACGATATCAGGGTTCGCCGCGCCATCCTTGCCGCCATCGATCGCAAGGCGATGATCGACGGCGCCGTCGACGGTTTCGGCACCCCGATCGGCAGCTTCTATACGCCGGGATCGCTCGGCTATGTCGATACCACCGGCATCAATCCCTTTGATCCCGAGAAGTCCAAGAAGCTGCTCGCGGAGGCCGGCGTCAAGATGCCGCTCGAGCTCAGCCTCAAGCTGCCGCCGCCGCCCTACGCGCGGCAGGGCGGCGAAGTCCTCGCGGCCATGCTCGCCAAGGTCGGGATAACAGCCAAGATCGAGAACGTCGAATGGGCGCAATGGCTGTCGCAGGTCTTTGCCGGCAACGGCCCGCATAATTTCGACCTCACCATCGTCTCGCATGTCGAGCCGTTCGATCTCGTGAAGATAACCGAGAGCGACTATTATCTCGGCTATAACAACGAGGCCTTCAACGCGCTCTACAAGCAGATCACCGCAACGCCCGCCGAGGCCGAGCGCGCCAAGCTGCTCGGCGACGCCCAGCGCATGCTGGCCACCGACGCGGTCGCCGGCTTCCTGTTCCAGCCACAGTGGATCACCGTTGCGGCCAAGAAGCTGAAGGGCGTGTGGAAGGAAGTCCCGCAATTCGAGAACGATTTTTCCGCTTGGTCCTGGGAATAGGTGCGGAGCGGACGGCGGCGTCCCGGCCGCCCGCGATTTCGAAAGGCCGACTGCAGTAACTCTGCGGTTCAACGAGGAAATCAACCCAACGCAGTCCGTGGCGTTCGCGGGCGCATGTTTGTGACAGGATTGCTGCGGTCTCAGGGCAGATACGGCGAGCAGATGTCGCTTGTATAGCCAATGGAGCTCTGCCCAGGCTTCGGCCGCACGTGCTCTGGCGATTCAATCTCAGCGCTTGCTGCCATATTGCTGCAATCCATAATCTCGCCAGATTGGCGTACCAGTTGTCTACCGACAAAAACCAGTTGTTTGGCGACGAAAACGCCAACTCGGGAAGGCCGCAGTCTCTGGCTGTTCAACTGTCGTTCGGCGGGTCGGCTGTTTGTCAGGGAAGAAGTCATGTGGTCGCGCAGCCTGCTGGTCCAGAATCTGTTGGTCCCGAAAAAGGCGAAGCCACCCGATAGCGACGCCGACAGTGCCGATGCGGTCGCTGAACGGTCAATCTCCGAGATGCGGTCGTCGCCAAGCGGCAGCTTCGAACAAGGGCTTGTCAATGCCGTCCTGTCCGGGGAGGCTGGCGCGGCCGGCAAATTTCTCGAACACGTGTCGACGCCGTTGTGGTCGGTCGTCGTGAAGCTGGCGGGCAATGGCGCCGACGGGGAGGCTGCATTCCTTCACATCGTCGCCGCGCTGAAGGCTGACGATTACGCGCGGCTGCGGGGGTTCGATGGACGCTCACGGCTTGCAACGTATCTGTCGCTCGTCGCCCGCGATGTTCTCGCCGATCAACTGGCAGGACAATTCAGCAGCAGGCCGCACGAGGCATGGGAGCGATTCTCGCGTTATTTCGAGACTGACATTCGAAGTCGGATTGGCAGACAAATGCCAAGCAAGCTCGGCCGGGCTGGTCGCGAGGACGCGTATCAGGAAGTATGTCTCAAGCTGATCGAGAATGATTTTCGCCGCATCCGCTCATATGATGGCCGCGGCAGCTTCACCGGCTATATTCTGACGGTGGTCGATCGCATCCTGATCGATCTCGTGCGGCGTGAAGCGCCTCGGCGACGTATGCCGGCTGCGGTCGCTCGTTCTGCGCCGCTCGACCAGGCGATCTACGCAGCGGTGGTGTGGCAGGGGTGTCCGCCGGACGCCGATCGGCTGGCTGCTGTCCTGCGTGGCCGGCTGGAGCATGATCCGGCAGCCGCCGACATCGCCGAGTCGGTGGCGCGAGTTGCCGGTATCGCAAGGCTTGAGCGCGCGTCGCCGGCCACCGAGCCTGTCTCGCTCGAGACATTGCTCGGCGAAGGTGGAGGTCTTTCGGTCGCGGATTCGTCGCCAACACCCGAGGACCACTTGCTGCTCTTTGAGGAGGAACAGCGCCGCGCGGCCCTCGTCGCCGCCGTGAATGCGGCGGCAGAGAAACTTCCGACTGATGAACGATTGTATCTTCAGATTGTATTCTCCGCGATTGAGCCGCTACCGGCACGTGGCATCGCGAGGCTGATGGGTTGTCCGGTCGAGGAGGTCTATCGCTTGAAGCAGCGTACCCAAAGGTGGTTGAAAGAAATCACGGTGCAATTGGAAAAAAATGCCAATATGTCCGTCTGAACAGGGGTACTGGAATTCTGCCCGATGATCGAACGCCTCAGTCACGAACCGGCGTCTCTGCCTGCCGAGGACGATGACCGTTCCGATCGGCTGCAAGCGCTTGAGCTGCTTCGCGCGCACCTGTCGCGGACCATCTCCGAGGGTCTGGAGCAGGGTTCCGTCGCGGGTCAGGGGGGCGATATCGACAATGTGCAGATTGCCGCGCTTCTCGACGGCTCCCTGCCGCGAGCGGAGTGGGATGCGGTCGCCGCGAGACTTGTCAAAGATCCGGTGGCGCGTGCGGAGTTGGCTGCCGCGGTGGCATTGCTCGACGAAATCGAGGCGCAACCAGCGACAGTCCCAGCTGAATTGATAGGGCGGGCGGCCGGCGTTCTTGCGGCATCGGAACAAGGCCGGCCGCGTGTGTCGGCCGCGGTCGCCTCAGTTGCCTGGTACCGGCGTTCGATGGCGTGGTCCAGCTTCGCCCTCGTTGCCTTGGCTGTTGTCGCGGTGCCGGCTGTTTTGAAAATGGCTGGAGAGGGCACGCCGGTCGCCGTCAAGCCAGGCGACCCAGGTGACACGTTCAGCCGCGGGATCGTGGCGAGCCCGTCCAATCCGACCAAGAAGAAAGATGCTCAGTCGTGCATTGACGCGAACGAGCCGGCCAGGAAGCCGACACCCGATAACACCGGGAATGATCGCCGTACTGCAACGCCGGCGACCGCGAATGGCGCGGCACGTCCGGTCGAGGCGCCGGCCGAAAGCAATGATCCATGCGGGCCGAAGCCATCAGGTGCCGGCAAGCAAGAGCGCCGTGCTCCCGCAGGGGCGAACTGATCTGAATGCCACGCCTGGATTGGTCACGTCCGCATCTCGGCTGCGGGCGGTGCATCGCATTCCCATTACGACGGGTTGAAAGAAGAGCCACAATAGTTCGCGACCAAAAGTGAGATCCTGTCCGTCTGCTCCAATGTTGTCATCCAAAACTCTCACGCTGCAAAGGAGCAAGAGATAATGCGTTACACAATGACGAAGGCTGCGATCGAGTCACACTCGAGCATGCGCAGGGCGTTGCTTCTCGTGCATTTGACGGCCGCCGCCCTGTTCGCGATTGCCGCGACCGGGCCCGCACGCGCGCAGAGCACCGGCATCGCCGCCTGCGACGAATTCCTGCAAAAATATGATACTTGCGTTACGTCGAAGCTTCCGGAAGCGCAGCGCGCGACCTACAAGGCGCAGCTCGACCAGACGCGGAAGATGTGGGTCGATATGGCCAAGAATCCGTCGGCGAAGTCGACTATGGAAGGAACGTGCAAGCAGACGATGGACGCGATCAAGACCTCGCTGCAAAGCTTCGGCTGCTCGTTCTGATGTAGCAGCGGCCGGGAAGGCTGCGCAGTCGTCTTTTTAACGAAGCTCACGTCGCAGCGAAGAGGCTGCGCTTCATTCTGCTAGAACATGATCCGGAAAAGCCCATCGGGCCATGGCCCGATGGGCGGATGTCGGCTTTCCGAAACGGATCATGCGCTAAGAAACTGGAGCGTGACGACGATTCAATTTGAATTGATCGCGCTCCAGGCAATTGCTTCGCCTATCGCGATGTAATCTCCCGGCAACGGGCCTCGCGCAGTCCCGTCAAAGCGTCGCGCTTCAGCAGTATCGGGCAGGTGTTGCCGAGGTAGTAGCTATTATCGCTGGTCTCGCGCGCGACCTGCGCCACGACGGCGGTGCCGAGTGCCTTCCAGCACGCGTCCGTGAGCGCGGCGGCGGCCTTGGCTTCGTTCCAGTCGGGAGGCCGGCCGAGTGCGGCAATGACGGCGGTCGAGAGGTCCGGATCCGTGCAGACCGCCTCATTCGTTTCGCCGGGCGACTCGATCGCCATGGCGAAAAACGGCGCGGCAGCCGAGCGGTTGAGCTTGCGTCCGATGAGACGGGCGGCATCACGCGCAAGGTCGGCACGCGCCGTCCCGACGCTCTTGGGCGTCGTGCGCACGAACTCCTCCAGTCCCCGACGGCAGTCGGAGGCCCCGTAAGATTCATCGAGGCAGTCGCCGAACGCGGACAGGCCGACCGACGTGCGCAGGGCCAGGAATTTCGGGTTGTCGGTCAGGACCTGAAACGTCGTGGTATAGTGCTCGAGCGCCGCAAGCCGATCGCCATATGAACGCGACGATGTTGCAAGCGGCGTTAATTCCCCGATTGCGGCTTGTTCGGCCAACGAAGCCCAGTGGGCGTCGCGCGCCGTCGGCTTCACCGTTGTCAGCTGGCCGCGGAGTTCGCTCCAGCTTTTTGCGGCCGCCAACGCGTCGAGTTCCGCCATCACAGAATCCGCCGCAGGAGCCGGTACGGCCTCGGCGGCGCGCTTGTCGACGTCGGCAAGCAGCGCTGCGGCTTGCGGTGTCGGCGGGCCAGCGAGCGGGGTGCGCCCCGTTCGGTTGAGGATGATCTCGCCGACGACCTGGTCGTAGTAGGCCGGCGTCTGGTCGCCGCCGACGCTCGCCGCCAACTGCTTGACCTCGATTTGCAGGCGCTTGGCAATCTGCACCAGCGTCAGGTCCGGCTCCGCGAGCCAGCGGACGAGGTTTCGCGTGAACACCGAGTTGGCGGCGCGCTCGGCGTTGGACAACCGGTCGAGCGCCGTCTGCTTGGCGCCGGCGGAGAACATGATGAACACGCCCTCGGCAGGCGTCATCGCGGCAAGCCCGCCGCTGCCTTTGAGCCCGCGGCCGCCCGGCCGGTCGAACGGATTGTTGCGGCAGGCGTCGAGCACGAGCACCGCCGTGCGGGCGCCCCGCGCCTGCAGCCGATCGATGATCCGATCGGCTGGAAACGCGGAGTCGCGGATCAGTTCTTCCTGTCCTTCACGGACCTCCGGGATATCTGTCGGCAGCAGGTAGTTCTGGCCGCGGATCTCAAAGCCATGTCCAGCAAAGAAGAACAGCGCAATATCGCCCGGCTCGATCGCCTTGTCGAAGGCGAGCAGGGCTTCGCTCATGGCGCGGCGCGACTGGTTCTCGGCGAGGATCACGGTAAAGCCGAGCCCGCGCAGTGCGGCGCCGACCGCGCGCGCGTCGTTGACGGCGGTCTGCAGCCGTGGAACGCTCTGATAGGCGTTGTTGCCGACCAGCAGGGCGATGCGCTTCTCCGCGCGCGCGGTCGTGGCGAAGCCGATCGCGACGCTGATCGCGAGGATCGCAAGGCACGCGTTTATTTTCGACATGGATGTTCTCGCCGATGCTCTGGCCGCGATGAGTTCAAGACGAGTTGTCATCGCGCCTTGCTTGTTTTGGAAACGCGGTGTGCTCCCGTCGGGGCGTGGCCTGAGGGGGTCAGGCCCTAGGCGATACGATAGAGGAATGTGGCGGCGATCGTCCACAAGCCGAGTCCGATCGCGACATAGCCGAGCACGGTCTGATAGGGCACGATGATGGCTCTGATCTGCTCGCCGCGCTCCGCCGCCTGGGCGTTGCGGCTGAAAATGTGCTTGGTCAGCAATGCATAGCCCAGCAGCAGGCCGAGCGAGGCGTTCAGGAGGCCAGTCGCCAGATAGGTCAACCACCAGACCGGCACGTAGCTGAACCAATTCAGGTGGAGGATTGCGCTGATGATGATCCAGGCCCCCCACAGGCAGGTTATGAACCCGAACCATCCCTGGTAGGGCACCATCATGTCGATATATTCCTTCGCGTCCGGACGCCTTGCGACGATGCTCGAAGCGGACGCCAGAGCGCCAAGCGCGAGCAAAACCAGCCCAGTAATCAGACCTGACATTGGATTCCTCTCTTTCTTGACAAGATAGTGCAGATATTGCGGTGAGATTCGAGACGGACCCCGGCCGTCGCCACGCATCACGATAGACAGACGGACGGGTGAGCATTTTTCTTCGCGCGGCTGCTGTTAATCCGTGCCGAGCTATCGATCCGGCTACAGGAGATCCCCGATTGCGGACTTCAGGCGGGCCGAGGATGGCCGGCCGGTGATCGCAGCCTTGGCTTCGACCTCCACGATCAGGGCGTCGTCCACCAGCTTGATATCGGCCTGGTCGGCGTCGCGGATGACGATGCGCCGCAATTTCGTGACGATGATCTCGCGTGCGATCGGCGAGGTGAGCATCTCGGCCAGGGTTATCCCGGTGACGGCGATGGCGTCCGTCAGGGCGGACCATTCGGTGGCGTCGGCGGAAAGGCGCGGCGCATCGAGCGAGATCGCGAGCGCCGGGGCGCCCGCGCGTCTGAGCTTGCGCTCGAGCGAATCCGCGACGCTCTCTGCCTGTTCTTTCGTCGCCTTCCTGACAACGAGCGGCTCGGCGTCCTGGTCGCGGTACGCATCGGCTGAACCGCCCGACAGTTTGTCGCTGAATATCAGGATGCGACCCGTGTCCTAGATCCGAAGAACGGAGACGCCGTCGTCGCGCTTGAGCGTGATCGAATTGTATGGCGCCTCTTCGGCGGTCAGAGCCAGGATTTCGTCGGAGCCGTCGAAACGCAGCTTGATCGGTGTGCCCATGCGTTCGATCACGAAGCCGATCAAACCGTTGCCGCTGCTGTAATGCCCGATGCGGAGCGGCGGGCCGTTCTCCGCGGCGAGGGGGCCTTGGCCAGCGATCACGCTGAGGGCGGCGCCGACGACGGCCGCTCGGAAACGTCCGGGCATGGCAGACCTCACGGCATCACGACAATCCGCGGAATGCGGATCGCTGATGAGCGCCGCGAGAGATGAGAAACAAATACGGAGTTTTTACGGCCGATATCCGCGTTCGACGCGGCTCATGCATTCTTCAAGATATTTCAGTCAAGATGCGTCGCGTCAGGTGTGATGCTGGAAAATCGCGGCTGCTGTCCGTCCATCCCCAGGTCCGCCGCAATGGCTGGGCACGGTGCGCGCGGGATGCGCGCATGAACATCCAATTCGGAGTTATCCGCCATGAATATCCACGTCGGTGTCGCCCTCGTCGCGCTCTCGATCATATCCTCGATCGCGTTTGCGCAATCGCTGAAGGACAAGGAGTATTTCGCGGACCAGGAGAAGTATCTCGCCGGAGAGGTCACCACCACGAACGAACGGTGCGGCAACGGTCTCACGGCGAAGTTTGACTGGTCGAAGCCGCCGGCGCCGGAGGAGCGCAAGATCTACAGCGCCTATGGTTACTGCGGCGCAGCGCTCGAGGCCATGCGGCGCGTTTGTGACTCCCAGGCGGGCAAGGAAGCCGTCAAACAGAAGATCAAAAACTTGACTTGCAGCTTTGGACCGCAGCGCACGGTCGCGCTCAAGGATGGCGAGGTCAACTACGAGGTCAATTTCAATTCGAGTAACGACGCGGACTACGTATTCGAATATCTGCAGAACAATTTGTGAGCGTCTACCAGGTCTTTGTGCGGCTGCTCAATCTGTTCGAGCCATTGCCGTGGCAACGCATCGCCTTGCCGGGCCGATCCGCAGGAATTGCTGACGCTGATGCGCCGGGACGCAAATGTCGCACGACAGCTCTCAAGAGGCATCCTGGTCGAGCGAGCGGCTCGCCCGCCGGAGTCATTCAGGAACGCCTTGGCCAGGCGCGATAGAGGCTCCGCCTCGGACCACAGCATGTAAGCAACGGCCACCGTCCTCGGGGTGAACGGCCGAACTACGAGACCCTGGCCGCCGCTCTGGCGCGGTGAAAACGGATCGACGACGGCGGCGCCGACGCCGGCGGCCGCAAGCACGCAGGCCGTGTTGCAGTATCGCACTTCGACGGTTGTTGATGGGAATCTTCGCGCCCTGGCTCGGGACGGTCGATCCGACCGCGCTCGCGCCTGCCAAGCGTACGCGGTTGCCGTCTGCGGATTATTGGTTCGGCACCGACGTGCTGGGCCGGGACATCTATTCACGCCTGCTCTACGGCGCGCGGGTCTCGCTCACCGTAGGCTTGTCGGTGGCCGTGCTATCCTCGCTCGCCGGCCTCGCCGTCGGGCTGGTCTCGGGCTTCGTGCGATGGGCGGACAGCATTCTGATGCGGTTCATGGACGGCTTGATGTCGATCCCGCCGATCCTGCTCGCGGTTGCGCTGATGGCGCTGACGCGCGCGAGCGTCGGCAACGTCATCCTGGCCATCACGGTTGCCGAAATCCCGCGCGTCTCGCGGCTGGTGCGCAGTGTCGTGCTGTCGCTGCGCGAGCAGCCCTATGTGGATGCCGCCACAGCCTCCGGCACGCGAACGCCGATGATCATCCTGCGCCACATCCTGCCCAACACGCTGGCGCCGATGCTGGTCCAGGCAACCTATATCTGCGCCGAGACGCTGGCGATCGTCGGTGAATCCGGCTGTGGCAAGTCGGTGACCTCGATGTCGCTGATGCGGCTGATCGCCGAACCACCGGGGAAGATTGCAGGTTCCATTCGCTTCCAGGGCAAGGATCTGCTGCAACTCTCCGAGCGTGAGATGCGCGCGATTCGCGGCAACGACATTTCGATGATCTTCCAGGAGCCGATGACGAGCCTCAATCCGGTGCTGACGGTCGGCCGCCAGATCGGCGAGACACTGCGGATGCATCAGGGGCTCGACAAGCCGGCGGCGGAGGCCCGCGCGATCGAGATGCTGAGCTTGGTTGGCATCCCGGAGCCGGCGCGGCGCGTGCGCGAATATCCGCATCAGCTTTCCGGCGGCATGCGGCAGCGCGTGATGATCGCCATGGCGCTCGCCTGCAATCCCAAGCTTCTGATCGCCGACGAGCCGACCACAGCGCTCGATGTCACGATCCAGGCGCAGATCCTGCAGTTGATGCTGGACCTCAAGCGCCGCGTCGGGGCGGCGATCGTCCTGATCACCCATGATCTCGGCGTGGTCGCCGAGATCGCCGAGCGCGTCATGGTCATGTATGCCGGCCGCAAGGTGGAGGAGGCGCCGGTGGCCGAGCTGTTCCGCTCGCCCCGTCATCCCTATACGCAGGGCCTGCTCGGCGCCGTGCCCAAGCTTGGGTCTTCGCTGACGGGCGCGGCGCAGCGGCTCGCCGAGATCCCCGGCCAGGTGCCCAGCCTCAAGGGGCATATCGAGGGCTGTGTTTTTGCCGGGCGCTGTTCGCTGGCGACCGATCTCTGCCGGCAGGTTGCCCCTGGGCTGGAAGAGAAGGCGCCTCGCTACATCGCCGCCTGTCATTACGCGCGCAAGGGCGGTCGCGGCATGAGCGTTCCGCTGCTCCAGGTCAACGATCTCAAGAAGCATTTTCCGGTCCGCGGCGGCCTGTTCAGCCGCGCGTCGAAATGGGTCTACGCGGTGGACGGCGTCTCCTTTGAGGTCGAGCGTGGCGAGACGCTGTCCCTCGTCGGCGAGTCCGGCTGCGGCAAATCGACGGTCGGGCGAGCCATCCTGCGGCTGTTCGACATCACTGCCGGCCAGGTGGTGCTGGATGGCCAGCGCATTGATGGTCTTTCGCCCGGCGGGCTGCGCAGCATGCGCCGCCGCGTCCAGGTGGTGTTCCAGGACCCGTTCTCCAGCCTCAATCCGCGCATGCGCGTCCGCGATATTCTGGCGGAGCCGATCCGCAATTTCGGCCTCGCCAAATCTTCCACCGAGCTCGAGGCCAAGGTCGCGGCGCTGATGGACACCGTGCGGCTGCCGCGCGACGCGCTTGGCCGCCGGCCGCACGAATTCTCGGGCGGGCAGCGCCAGCGCATCGGCATCGCCCGCGCGCTTGCCGCGGAGCCCGAACTGATCGTCTGCGACGAGGCGGTCTCGGCGCTGGACGTCTCCGTCAAGGCGCAGATCGTCAATCTGCTGCAGGATCTGCAGCGGGAGTTTGGCCTCGCGCTGCTGTTCATCAGCCACGACCTGGCGATCGTGGAGCATATGACGCACCGTGTCGCTGTCATGTATCTCGGCAAGATCGTCGAGATGGCGCCGAAGCGGAAAATCTTCACCGCGCCGAGGCATCCCTGCACCAAAGCGCTGCTATCGGCCGTTCCGGTGCCTGAGCCCGGGGCTATTCGCAATCCGATCATCCTGAAAGGCGACGTTCCGAGCCCGATCAATCCGCCGAGCGGCTGCCGCTTCCACACCAGGTGTCCGTTCGTATTCGATCGTTGCCGGACCGAAGTGCCGGAGCTTCGACTGACCGAGGGCGATGAATGGGTGGCGTGCCATCTCGAGGCACTGCCGGAAGCGCCGGCATCCGCGCACTAACCCCTGTGTTGAACCGTCGCCAGCCTATTTCGTGCCGTAGGCGCGGTCGCCGGCGTCGCCGAGGCCCGGCAGGATGAAACCGTTGCGGTCGAGCCCTTCATCGATCGCCGCGAGCCAGATCGGAACGTCAGGGTGAATGCCGCGCATGCGCTCAACGCCTTCCGGCGCTCCAATGAGACATACCTGCCGGATGTCATTGGCGCCGCGCTCTTTCAGCCGGTCGACCGCGGCGACGGCGGCGTTTCCCGTTGCCAGCACCGGCGCGATCACGATCACGAGGCGCTCGTGCAGATCGCTCGGCGCCTTGAAGAAATATTCCACCGCCGTGAAAGTTTCCGGTTCGCGGTACAGGCCGATATGCGCGATGCGTGCGGTCGGAACCAGGTCGAGCATGCCTTCGGCAAACGTCACGCCGGCACGCAGCACTGGCGCGAACACCAGCTTCTTGCCGGCGATCTGCGGCGATTTCATCTCCGCAAGCGGTGTCTCGATTTCGATATCGGCGAGCGGCAGGTCGCGGGTGACCTCGTAGCAAAGCAGCATCCCGATCTCCTTGAGGAGTTCGCGAAACGACTTGGTCGAAATATCCTTCTTCCGCAGCAGCGTCAGCTTGTGCTGTACCAGCGGGTGACTAACGATCGTAACGCCTTCCATTTCTGTGACCTCGGATACTAGAAAACCGTGCCGTCGCTGACGACCTTCACGGGAGGGGACGCATCGGCGCGGCGTTCGCGCGCCAACCGTCGTCCCGCGGCCCACGTGCCGCCTTCGAGGATCTTCGCCAGCGGCATCGACGCCGCATCACGCCCAAGCCGGCGCCGTACACCATCTGCGAGGCGGTCGAGCAACGCCACCGTCAGCGCACGCCACTCTACGACAAGCGCTGAAGATACCTCGTGCTCCTGCTGCGCTGCTTCTGCGTCGCGAAACACGAGCACGCCGCTATCGACGAACAGCCCGCCATTGCGATATTCGGCAAGGCCGGTGAGGCCGTCGATGTCTGTTACGTCGACGCCTGATGTCTGCAGCGGCTCGATGAGAGAATAGGCCAGCCATTGCGAGAGCTTGTGCAGTGGCACCAGGCCACTGGTCGCGTCTGCGGTCTTGAGCGCCGGATGCCGCCAGCAGTCGCCGAGTGCGACGCCGCCCAGCGTCAGCCGCGATGGCCAGATCGGCCCGAGTTGCTGCAGCAACTCCGTCAGGATCGTCGGCGCAGGCAGTTTTCCACCTTCTGCCAGCATCGCAAGCCGGTCGAACAGACCGCCTGGCCGTGGTGTGTCGTGGCTGGCAAAGATGTCTGGCTTCGAAGCGACCAGTCGGCCCAGGCGACGCAACAGGTCGGCGCGGCCGTCCGTTCCGATAAGTGGATTGGCCTCCGAGACCTGCATGCCGCGCTCAAGGTCGGCAACGCTGAGATTCGCGAGGGCGTCGGCATCGACGCGCAAGGGCTCGAGGGGACTGGCCGAGAAGGCGCCGCCCGTGAACATGGCTAAGCTGGCCAGTCCCAAGCCTTCCGAACGGCCGATGGCCGATCGGGTTTTGGGATCGCAGTAGCGCCAGGATGGGCCGGCGCCGGCATCGAGGAAGACGCTGACGATGGCCAGATCGAATTCAGCGCGGGCGCGGCCCGCGCGGTCAAGCCAATCGGTCCGGTCGGCGACAGCGGCCCATCGGTTGTCGCCGTCAGCAACGAAGTGCCGCCAGCGCGAATGGAACGGCACATCCAACGAAGGGTAGGCTTTTCGCGTCGTTTCCAGCACCAGATCGGTGGCGTCGTCCAGCCGATCGAGATCGATGCGGAAGTTCGGAAGCCGGTCGTCCAGGCCGATCGCGAGCATACGATGCGCGCGCTCGCGCACCGCCTTCGCGCTCAACAGCGTCAAAGCGGCTGACGCCTCCGGGTTGGCAAGGGACAAGGCCGCCGCCTCTCAATATTTTTCGAGCGGACGACCGACCGGATTGTCGGGATCCTGCGGCTCGGGCGTGTAGTATCCCGCGGCCTTCTTTGCCGCGATTTCCACATATGCGTCGGCCGGGATCATGTCGTCGGGGATCGGCACGCGCTCGACGATCTCGATGCCTTGTCCGGTCAGCGCGTCGTACTTCATGTCGCTCATGGACACGAAGCGGTCGATCCGCTTCAGGCCGAGCCAGTGCACGACGTCAGGCATCAGTTGCTGGAAGCGGGCATCCTGCACGCCGGCGACGCATTCGGTGCGCTCGAAATACTGGGCTGCCGCATCGCCGCCTTCCTGGCGCTTGCGGGCGTTATAGACCAGAAACTTCGTGACCTCGCCGAGCGCACGGCCTTCCTTGCGATTATAGATGATGATGCCGAGCCCGCCGTCTTGGCCGGCGCGCGCGCATTCCTCGATGCCGTGAATCAAATAGGGGCGGCAGGTGCAGATATCGGAGCCGAATACGTCGGAGCCATTGCATTCGTCATGCACGCGGCAGGTTATCCTGGTCGTGTGGTTGGGCAGCTTGCTGACGTCGCCGAACAGATAGGCCGTCGTGCCGCCGATCGGCGGCAGAAAGACCTGCAGGTCGGGGCGTGTCACCAGTTCGGGAAACATGCCTGCGGTCTGCTCGAACAATTGCCGGCGCAGATTGTTCTCGGTGGTCGCGAAGCGCGCTGCCAGGCCGGGCAGATACCAGACCGGGTCGATCGCAATCTTGACCACGGAGACGCTGCCATTCTTGTGCACGACGTCGCCATCCTGCTTGAGCCGTCCGGCCTCGACGGCGGCCTGCAGTTCGGGCAGATCGAGACGGGCGCGCGTGATGGCGATGCTTGGACGGATGTCGACGCCCTCGGCGATCTCGCTTGCGAAGGTCTCCGCGGCAAGATGTCCCCAGGGATCGAGCGAGACGATCCGCTGCGGCTCGGACCATTGCGGAAACGGCCCGATCGTCTCGGCAGGGTGGGTATTGGTCAGATCCGGCCGCTTGAGAGGGTCGAGCGCACCGGATGATACGGCCAGCGCGCGATAGACCGAGTAGGAGCCGCCATGCGTACCGATCACGTTGCGGTCGGCCGGGCGCGATACCGTGCCGATAATGGGTCCGCGCTCGCGTGCGCTGGCCGCGCCCCAGGTGATCGGGAATTTGAGTTTCGCACCCGGTGCCGGGTGCGACGTAATGCGAATATGATCAATCCGATTGGAACGAGTCATCGCCACGAACCCTGAAACGGCGACGGCCCGCCTGAACAGACGGGCCCGGTCACCAATATTTCAAATCTCAGCAGCGGTTGCGGCTGAGACAGTAGTATAATCAGATACCGGCCGAACACAACGGCGATTTGACGCCGGGGCCGCACCCGCCGTTAACCTTTTCGGCGCGGAGATCGGGGCTACCGGTTCCTGCGTCCTCAAGGGCGGCGCGAGGGCCGGATCGAGCATTGGGGCTGTTGGCTTGTGCTTGACGCCGATAGGACCTCGGTTGCGCTGACCGAACAACAACCTCTCGCTTCGTGGCGTTGGCGATCCTCGGCCCATCAGAACTCCCGCTCGTGGCTAGCAGAGCAGAAACGCAGAACTGACGTGCATTGTGCCGGCCGTCTCCGCAATTGACTTCGTATGAGCCAAAATTTTAACTGCTCACGTCGGTTGAATGGAGAAGACTCCGAGCTCTGCAGGCTGCTGCATTTTCATGCAAGCGCCGCCTCAAATGGAAGCATCCAGAAAGTAGTCCATGCGCGTCATTCATGTTGCTGCCGCCCAGTTGGGTCCGATCCAGAAAGCCGACAGCCGCGAAGCCGTCGTCAAGCGCATGATCGCGCTGATGGATGAAGCCAAGGCAAAGGGTGCCGATCTGATCGTCTATCCGGAGCTCGCGCTCACGACGTTCTTTCCGCGCTGGTACATGGAAGATCAGGCCGAGGTCGACACATGGTTCGAACGCGAGATGCCAAATGCGGCGACGAGGCCGCTGTTTGAACGTGCGGCTCACCACCAGATCGCAATGAACTTTGGCTATGCCGAACTGACGGCAGACGGGCATCATTTCAATACCTGCATCCTCACCGACAAGTCCGGAAAAATTGTCGGCAAATACCGCAAGGTTCATCTGCCCGGCCATTCGGAGTTCGACACCAAACGCGCGTTCCAGCATCTGGAGAAGCGCTACTTCGAGCCGGGCGATCTCGGCTTCAACGTCTGGCGCACGCTTAGCGGCATCTTCGGCATGGCCGTCTGCAACGACCGGCGCTGGCCGGAGACCTATCGTGTGATGGGACTACAGGGCGTCGAGATGGTGCTGATCGGTTACAACACGCCGTCGGTCAATGCCGAGAAGAGCGAGGAGGGACCGGAAAAGCGGCTGTTCCACAACCGGCTATCCGCGCAGGCCGGCGCCTATCAGAACTCGACCTGGGTCGTATGCGTTGCAAAGGCCGGCGTCGAGGATGGCCATCCCTTGATCGGCGGCAGCCTGATCGTCAATCCGGACGGCGAGATCGTCGCCGAGGCCAAGACCGAAGAGGACGAACTGCTGGTTCACCCCTGCGATCTCGACGCGACGATCTTCGGCAAAAACACAATCTTCAATTTCGCGCTCCACCGCCGCATCGAGCATTACGGCCTGATCACCAGACAGACCGGCGTGGTGCTGCCACCGGAAAACTAGATGTCCGGCAATCGCTACGCTTCCGGCCCGATACCTTTGCGCCGCGCACAATGGACCGACTAGACCATCCGACCGAAGTCAGTGATGCGAGAACTGCACCGTGCCCAACGCCATGGTGACGGCCGCCTGGGTCGGATCGATCACGGGAATCCCGAGCGCCTGCTCCAGCGGAAGGCGATGACGCGCCATGCCGGCACAGCCCATCACGATGGCGCCGGATCCATCTTCGTCCTTGAGCGCGCGTCCGACCTCGATCATCTTGACCAACGTTCCTTCGCCTGATGCGGTCTCCGCTACGCTCATGTTGAGCGGCCGCTCCCTGGTCAAGCGATCCATCAGGCCCATCTGCCGGAGGTAGCGGACATGGCGGCGGATCGAGCGCTGCGCGATGGCAATGACGCCAAAGGTTTCAGCGCGGGCGAGCGCCGTCAGCACGCCGCATTCGGCGATGCCGAACACGGGTCGGTCGGTGGCTTCGCGGCACACATGCAGACCAGGGTCGCTGTAGCAGGCAATGACGAAAGCGGCCGACTGGTTGTCGCCCTCGACGAGGCGGCGCAGCGGCATCGCCACGCCATCGACATCGGCCTGGCTCTCGATCCCATAGGGACCCTCGGCTAGGGTTTCGCAGACGATCTCCGGGCCGCCCTCGAAGTCGAGCGGCTTCAAGGCTTGCTCCAGCCCCTGTGTCACGAGCTGGTTGGAGTTGGGATTGATGACGAGAATGCGCGGCCGGGACATGGTATTTTTCCTGCGGAATTGACGTGCCGGTCGATGGCATGAGATCGGCGCGCAACGAGACGCAAGCAAGCAACGACCATGCCATCCAGCGATGCATGGTCCACTGTCTGATGCGAAAGCGCAAGGGCGTGTAACGGCACGATCTGTGCTTTCATCCGGCGCATCCAGGACTTAGGATTTTAGGACTTGATATGTGAGGAGTGTGCCATGACCGAGCCCGCCTACGACCTTGTTATTCGCGGCGGACGTGTCGCGACGGTGAGCGACGTGTTCGATGCCGACGTCGCCATTTCCGGCGAGACGATCGTCGCGATCGGGCGCGGCCTGTCCGGGGCGCGGCGCGAGATCGACGCGCGGGGCAAGCTGGTGCTGCCGGGCGGCGTCGACAGCCACGCCCATATCGAGCAGTTGTCGGCCGCGGGCATCATGAATGCCGATACGTTCGAGAGCGCGACCGTTTCGGCGGCATTCGGCGGCACCACCACCGTGATTCCGTTTGCGGCCCAGCATGTCGGCATGAAATTGCCGCAGGTGCTAGAAGAGTATCACTCGCTCGCGAGAAAGGGCGCGGTCATCGACTACGCCTTTCACATGATCATCGCCGATCCGACCAGGGAGACGCTGGAGACGGATCTGCCCGCCCTGATCAAGCAGGGTCATGGCTCGATCAAGATCTTCATGACCTATGATCGCCTGAAGATCGACGACGAGCCGCTGCTCGATATTCTGCTTGCGGCGCGCAATGGCGGCGCGATGCTCTGTGCACACGCCGAGAACCACGGGATTATTTCCTGGATGGTGAAGCGGCTGCTGGCCCGCGGCTATACCGATCCCAAATATCACGCCATCAGCCATGCCCGCGTCTCGGAGGCGGAGGCGTTCAACCGGCTGATCGCCATGGCGGCGCTGATCGACCAGCCGATCATGATCTTTCATGTATCGACAGCGGAAGGCGCCAAGGTGATCCGCGATGCGCGCGGGCAGGGGCTGAAGGTATTCGCCGAGACCTGTCCGCAATATCTTTTTCTCACCGCTGACGATCTCGACAAGCCCGGCGTGGAAGGCGCCAAATGGATGTGCAGCCCGCCACCGCGCCGCGCTGCCGACCAGGAGGCGCTGTGGCAGGCGCTGGCGCTCGGCGATCTCCAGACCGTTTCGTCCGATCACGCGCCCTACCGGTTCGATGAGACCGGCAAGCTGCGCGCCGGTCCCAACCCCAATTTCAAGCAGGTGGCGAACGGTCTGCCCGGCCTCGAAGTCCGCTTGCCGCTGCTGTTCGATGCCATGGTTTCGAACGGCAGGTTAGGCCTCGAAAAGTTCGTCGAGCTGACCGCGACTGCGCCGGCAAAGATCTACAATCTGCATCCGCGCAAGGGCTCGGTCGCGGTCGGCGCCGATGCTGATATCGCGATCTGGGACCCGGCACGCGAGGTCACGCTGAGCGACGCGATGATGCATGATCTCACCGGTTATACGCCTTTCGCCGGCCGCAAACTGCGCGGCTGGCCGGTCACGGTGTTGTCGCGCGGGCGCGTCATCGTGGCGGACGGCAAGCGTTCGGTTGGAGCGGGATCGGGGCGTTTCCTTCCGCGCAACGGCGGCGAGGCGGCGAAACCGACCGGGCGCCTGATGCCGGACATGGACCCCGAGCAGAATTTTGGCGCGAGGTTGCTGTGATCCATCCATGAGAATCCTCGTTTTCGGCGGTACCGGATTTGTCGGGCTCAATATCGCCGCGGCGCTGCTGGCGCGCGGTCATGCCGTGACATTGTTCGACCGGGCGGGCGTGCCGCCCGAGGCAGGGAGCGACTTCGCCGTTTTCGGCAATCGGCTGACGGCGATTCAGAGCGATGTCACCGATAATCAAGCCGTGGAAGCTGTAATCGCGTCGGGCTATGACGCCATCATTCTGGGAGCCGCGATCACCGCCGGCCCGGCGCGGGAGGCGAGTGATCCCGAGACCATTTTACGGGTCAACCTACTGGCGCAGACGCCGATCCTGATCGCGGCGCGAACCAGCGGCGTTGGACGCATCATCAATCTGTCGTCCGCGGCGGTCTATGGCGCCAGCGCATTCCGGAATGCGCTGCTCGACGAAGAAACGCCCTGCGATCCGGCTTCGCTCTATGCCATTACCAAATTCGCTTCCGAGAAAATTGCTGCTCGGCTGGCGGGTCTCTGGCAACAGGAAATCATTAGCGTGCGGCTGAGTGCCGTGTTCGGCCCGTGGGAGCGGAGCAACGACGTGCGCGATACGCCCAGCCCGCAGGCGCAGATTTTGGCCGCGATGCAGGAGGGCCGGGCGGCGGTGTTGCAACGTCCGGGCGTCAGGGACTGGATTCATGCCGTGGATGTCGCGGAAGCCGTGACGCTGCTGATCGAGGCCGCCAAGCCGAAGCATCGGCTCTATAACATTTCAACCGGTGCTGAATGGTCGGCGTTGCAATGGGGCGAGGAACTGGCCGCGCTGCATCCGGGATTTGTTTGCCGGCTGGCCGGTGCCGGTGAGGTGGCAACGGTCGACCTGCACAGTCCAGCCGACCGGGCACCGCTGTCGGTCGTCCGCCTGGCGGAAGAGTTCGGCTGGCGTGCGCGGTTCGGCTGCGTGGACTCAGCCGCTGATCTCAGCCGTTGGTGGACGGCGCACGGAGAGGGAGCCTGAGATGAGGTTGGCCGGACGAACTGCTGTTGTGACCGGAGCAGGCTCCGGTATTGGCCGTGCCAGCGCGGTGCTATTTGCGAAAGAGGGCGCCTTCGTTGCGCTGGTCGATCGCGACCGTGCGGGCTTGCAGGAGACGCTGGCGGTGATTGAGGGCGCCCAAGGCGAGGCATCGCTCCACATCGGCGATGTCGGCGAGGCTGATTTTGCGCAAGATACCGTGGCCGATGTCATCGCGCGGGGCGGGCGGCTGGATGTGCTGATGGCCGCTGCCGGCTTTTCCTGCGGCGGTACGGTGCTGACCACCGATCCCGCCGATTGGGATGCGGTGTTCCGCACCAATGTCGGCGGCACCTGGCTTTGGTCACGCGCGGCGGTGCCGCAGATGCAGCGGCAGGGCGGCGGCTCGATCATCACGCTGGCATCGCAACTCGCGATCGCCGGCGGCAGGGGCAACAGCGCCTACGTCGCCGCAAAGGGGGCGATCATCAGCCTTAGCAGAACCATGGCGCTCGATTTCGCCGCCGACGGCATCCGCGTCAATGCGATCGCACCAGGCGCCATCGACACGCCGATGCTGCAACGTAGCTTTGCCCGTCACGCCGAGCCCGAGCCGGTGCGCGAAGCCTCGCGCAACCGCCATGCCATGAAACGATTTGGCAGAGCCGAGGAGGTGGCCGAGGCCGCGCTCCATCTTGCCAGTGATGCCTCGTCCTTTACGACGGGAACCGTGATGGTGGTCGATGGCGGTTGGCTCGTGGCATGAACAGCGCACTAATCGCTCTCGAAGCCCAGATCCGTACCGATCTCGCCAAGATCGCGCATCCTGACGCCGCGTGGCTCGCGCCGAAGCTCGGGCCGGACGGCAAACCGGCGCTGGACGTGCTGGTAGTGGGCGGCGGGCAATCGGGTCTCGCGACCGCGTTCGGCCTGCTGCGCTCGCGAGTGAGCAACATCCTCGTGCTCGACAAATGCAAGGAAGGTTGGGAAGGGCCGTGGCTCACATACGCCCGCATGCCGACGCTGCGCAGTCCGAAGCATTTTACCGGGCCCGATATCGATATCCCGAGCCTTACCTATCAGTCTTGGCACGAGGCACGCTTCGGCGAGGCGGATTGGCAAGATCTCGACCTGATTTCGCGCGAGCGTTGGGCGGAATATCTGCTGTGGTTCAGGCGCGTCCTGCACCTGCCGGTGCGCAATGGTTGCGAGGTCGTCGAAATTTTGCCTGCGTCCGATGGACTGCTCGCGGCCAAGGTGCAGACCGATGCTGGTGTTGAGATTGTCTTCGCGCGGAAGATCGTGCTGGCGACGGGACAGGAAGGCATGGGCGACTGGACCGTTCCGGAGCCGCTACGCGATCTGCCGTCATCGCTTTGCGCGCATGCAGCGCAACCGATCGACTTCGCGCGCTTGCGCGGCAAACGGGTTGCGGTGATCGGCGCCGGCGCTTCGGCCTTTGATAATGCTGCTGTCGCGCTGGAGACAGGTGCGGCAGCGGTGGATCTGTTCTGCCGCAGGGCGGAAATCCAGGTGATCCAGCCCTACCGTTGGCTCACGTTCCGTGGCTTCCTTCGGCATTTCTGCGATCTGGATGATGCCTGGCGCTGGCGCTTCATGCGCGCCGTTCTGGAAATGCGGGAAGGGTTTCCGCAGGCGACCTACGATCGCTGTGCCCGTCATGCCAATTTTCGCCTGGAAGAAGGCGCGCCGATCGAAGCCGCCAGGGAGACGGCTGGCTGCGTCGAACTGCAGACGCCGAGGGGCGTGTTCGCGGCCGACTTTGTAATTTGCGGCACCGGGATCGACATGAATTTTGCCGGCCGGTCGGAACTGCGAAACTGCGCGGCCAACATCGCGACCTGGGCTGATCGCTACCAGCCGCCGCCGGACGAGCGTAGCCCGCGCCTCGGCCGTTTTCCCTATCTTGCTGACGACTACGCACTGATGGAGCGCGTCGCCGGCCAAACGCCCTGGATTGCGGATGTCCATGTCTTCGCAATCGCTTCCACCATGAGCTTCGGTGCTTCGGGTTCGTCGATCAATGCGATGACCACCGCCGTGCCGAAGCTCGTGTATGGGTTGACAAGCGGCCTGTTTCGCGCGGACGTCGAACGGCACTGGGCTTCATTCAAGGCATATGACGCCGGCTGCGCGCGAGAAACGGTGAGCGTGTCTCGTCGAAGGCGCTGGGAAGCGGGCCTCATACCTACTATGCTTATGCTTTTCGCGGGTCTGTTTGGCATATCCCTTGCCTTTAAGTTGATGTTCTCACTCAGAAAACTTGGCAAAACAGGGAATAAGTCCGATGAACGTTTTGGGGTCCAGGCGTCTGCTTCCGGTGGCTGCCTTTATCGCGTTCTCACTGGCTGCTGGATCGGTGCAGGCGCAGACGCGCGCCGAAACATTGCGCTACGTGACCGGCGCATCAGTGAATACGCTCGATCCGAACATTCCGGGTTCGACCCGCGAAGCCTTTGCGGTCAGTCTGAGCACCTACGACCGGCTGGTTTCCTTCGGCCGCAAACAACTCAACGGCAAGTGGGTGTTTGATCTCGGCACGATCACCGGTGAGCTGGCCGAAACGTACGAAGTCAGTCCGGACGGGTTGAAGATGACGTTTCGCCTACGCAAGGACGCCAAGTTTCAGGACGGCACGCCGGTGACGGCGGAAGACGTGAAATGGTCGCTTGACCGTGTCGTCACGGCGCCGGTTCTCGGCAAGGCGCAACTCCTGACGGGATCGATGACATCGGCCGATCAGTTCAAGGTGCTCGATCCCCTGACCATCGAGGTGACGCTGCCGAAGCCGGACAAGCTGGCTTTGCCCAATCTCGCTACCGTCTATCCGATCATCTTCAACTCCAAGGTCGCCAAGGCGCATGCGACGGCTGATGATCCCTGGGCATTGGCGTGGCTGAAGGAGAACACCGCCGGCAGCGGCGCCTACAAGATCGAGACGTTCAAGCCCGGCGAGCAGGTGATCATGTCGCGCAACGCGGACTGGAATCGCGGTACGGCGGACAAGTCGGCATTCTTCAAGCGCGTTATCGTGCAGTCGGTGCCGGAGCCGGCGACGCGCGCCAATCTGGTCGAGCGCGGCGATGCCGATCTCGTCATCGATCTGCAGGCGAGCGACGTTCAGTCGCTCGAAGCCAAGGGCAAGCTGAAGGTGATCTCGACGCCGCAGTATAATGCCGTCACTTTCGTCTCGATGAACAACCAGATCCCGCCGTTCGACAATGTCAATGTGCGCCGCGCCGTCGCCTTTGCGCTGCCCTACGACGACATGTTCAAGGCGGCGCTGTTCGGCCGCGGCTCGCCGCTGTTCGGCGCGACATGGGCGGATGGCAAGCCAACGAGCGGCGCCTATCCGATTGCGCAGCCGCTGAAGCTCGATCTCGAAAAGGCCAAGGAATACCTGAAGGCGGCAGGCATGCCTGACGGCTTCTCGACGACGTTCAGCTTCAATGTCGGCCAGGCGTCGACAGCCGAGCCGATGGCGGCGCTGGTGAAGGAGTCGCTGGGCAAGATTGGCATCAAGGTCGATATCCAGAAGCTCCCGGACGCCCAGATGTCGACGCAGATCAATGAGAAGAAGCTTCCGTTCTTCACCGAGGGCATCGTCGCCTGGCTGCCGTCGACCGACTATTTCTACCGCAACTTCTACACCGGCAATCAGCGCTGGAACTACTCGTCGATCAACAATCCGGAACTGGTGGAGATCGCGCAGAAAGCCCGTTTCGAGCCCGATGCCACCAAGTATGAGGAAGACGGCGTCAAGCTCAACGCCATCCACTTCAGCGAGATTCCGCAGATACCGCTCTGGCAGCCTAGCCAGGATGCTGTGATGGCATCTTCGGTCGACGGCTACACCTACCAATTCCACCGCCAGGTCGATTATCGCGATCTCAATCGAAAGTAACCGGTCAGGCAGATGCAGGCGCTTGGAGCAACGGTGATACGGGCGGGCAGGCGCTTCCTGTCCTCGCTGCCGGCGCTCTTTGGCGTGCTCGTGTTCACCTTCCTCTTGATGCGGGTGTTGCCGGGCGATCCGGCGGTGTTCTTCGCTTCCGGGCCGAATGCAGGCAAGGAGGAGATCGAGGTCATCCGCAAGCAGATGGGCCTCAACAAGCCGGTGCCGGAACAACTGATGCTGTATCTCTATGATGTCGGCAGCGGCAATCTCGGCAGGTCGATGATGACCGGGCAACTGGTCACGAAAGATCTCCGCGAGCGGCTGCCGGCCTCGCTCGAGCTCACCTTGACGGCGCTGCTGATCGCACTGCTGACGGCGGTGCCGCTCGGCGTGCTGGCGGCGCTGAGGCCGGGCTCGATCATCGACCACGGCGTGCGGTTCTTCTGCGCACTCGGCGTCTGTGTGCCGACGTTCGTTTCCGGTCTGCTACTGATCTACGTCTTCTATTACTTGCTCGGACTCGCGCCCGATCCGACCGGCCGGGTCGATATCTTTGCATCGCTACCGCCGCGGCAGACCGGCTTCCTGCTGGTCGATTTCCTGCTCGCCGGCGATTTCGACGGCTGGTGGGCCGCGTTCAGGCAGCTGATCCTGCCGGCATTGAGCATGGCGCTATTCGTGGTGGCGCCGCTGGCACGCATCACGCGGGCTTCGATGCTGGTCTCGCTGGGCAGCGATTTTGTCCGCACTGCGCGCTCCGTCGGTCTTCCCTGGTGGCGTGTCGTCGTCACCTATGCGCTAAGGAACGCGATCCTGCCGGTCATCACCATCGCAGGCATCGTGTTCTCGACCATGCTCGGCGCCAACGTCCTGGTGGAGAAGGTGTTCTCCTGGCCCGGCGTTGCTTCGTACGCGCTCGATGCGCTGCTTTCCTCCGATTATGCGCCGGTGCAGGGTTTTGTGCTGCTGATGGCTACCGTGTTCGTGATCGTCAATCTGCTGGTGGATATCCTCTATGGCATCGCCGATCCACGGGTGACCATCGGATGACCTCAGCAACGCTTCGCCATGCCGGCTGGATTTTGCGCGGCAACCCGCTCACCGCAATTGCCGCCACCGGCGTCTTCCTGCTCGCGCTGATCGCAATCTTTGGGCCGTGGATCGTGCCGTATGATCCGATCGCCTCGAACGTGTCGCAGGCCCTGATGCCGCCGAGCGCGGCGCATATCGCCGGCACCGACCAGCTCGGCCGCGACGTGTTCAGCCGCCTCATCGTCGCCGCCAGGCTCGATCTCGCCATTGCGATTTCCGCGGTCGGCATCTCCTTTGCCATCGGCGCCGTTATCGGCGCGATCTGCGGCTATGTCGGCGGCCGGCTCGATCGCGGCGTCGGCCGCTTCGTCGATGTCGTGATGGCCTTTCCGCTGTTCGTGCTGGCCATGGCAATGGTCGCCGCACTCGGCAACCGCGTCGAGAACATCGTCATCGCGACCGCCATCATCAACCTGCCGTTCTACATCCGCTTTGCGCGGGCAGAGGTGAATGTCCGCCGCAATGTCGGCTGGGTGGAAGCGGCGCGCGCCTGCGGCGACAGCCACCTCTCGGTCGTGCTGCGCTTCCTGCTGCCGAACGTGTTGCCGGCCATGGCGGTGCAGATCTCGCTCAATCTCGGCTGGGCGATCCTCAATGCGGCCGGACTTTCCTTTATTGGTCTCGGCGTCAAGCCTCCGACGCCGGAATGGGGCATCATGGTCGCGGAGGGCGCGCGCTTCATTTCCACCGGCAAATGGTGGCTGGTCGCTTTTCCCGGCCTGGCGCTGATGCTGACGGTGCTGTGCTTCAACCTGCTGGGCGACGGGGTGCGCGATATTCTCGACCCCCGCATGCGAACATGACCCAGTCGCTGCTCGCATTGAGCGACCTGCACGTCACCTTCTCGACACGGCGTGGCCTCGTCGAGGCGGTGCGCGGTGTCACCCTGTCGCTCGGTGAGGGCGAGATGCTCGGCCTTGTTGGCGAGAGCGGCTCGGGCAAGTCAGTCACCGGCTTTGCGATCACGCGGCTGCTCGATAAGGCCGGCCGCATCACGGCAGGGAACATCCGGTTTCGCGGACAGGACATCACGCGGATATCGTCGGGCGATTTCCGTCACCTGCACGGCGCAGCGATGGCGATGATCTTTCAGAACCCGCGCGCCGCGCTCAATCCGATCCGCGCCGTCGGCGAGCAGATCGCCGATGCGATCGTGGCCCACAAGCGAATGCCGCGCGATCAGGCGCGCGCGCAGGCGCTCGAGCTTTTGCGCGCCGTGCAAATTCGCGATCCCGAGAAGCGGATGGCGGCTTACCCGCACGAGCTCTCCGGCGGCATGTGCCAGCGCGTGATGATCGCCATGGCGATTTCCTGCAATCCGGCACTTCTGATCGCCGACGAGCCGACCACCGGCCTCGACGTCACGACGCAGAAAGTCGTGATGGATCTTCTGACCGGGATTGCGGCCGAGCGCGGCATGGCGACGATCCTGATCACCCATGACCTCGGTCTGGCCGCGCGTTACTGCCGCCGCGTCGTGGTGATGGAGCAGGGCCGGCTGGTCGAGGAAGCTGAGCCGACGACGCTCTTCCGCGCACCGCAGCACCCCTACACCAGGCGTCTGGTGGCGGCTTCGCCCACGGCGAGCTCGCGGATAGCGGACCTCGTGCCGGAAGAGGAGAGGGGACGGCACGCGGCGATGCCGGCCGGATCGCAGCCACAGCTCGCCCCGGGCGCGGCGCCGCTGCTGGAGGTACACAAGCTCGCAAAACGGTTCGATCAGGGCGCTGCGGCAGTGGCGGACTTTTCGATGGCGATCAATGCCGGCGAGAGCGTCGGCCTGGTCGGCGAATCCGGCTCCGGCAAGAGCACGACGTCGCGCATCATCTGCCGGCTGATCGATCCGAGCGACGGCGAGATCGCCTTCGAGGGGCAGTCGATCGGCCATATCCCGGCCCGCGACTTCCATCGCTCGCCGTTCCGCAAGGACATCCAGATCGTTTTCCAGGATCCGAACGACAGTCTCAATCCGCGCTTCACTGCCTTTGACTGCATCGCGCACCCGCTGCTGCGGCTTGGCGGCATGCGCCCGGGCGATGCCTTGCGGCAGCGGGTGGAAGAGTGCGCGCAGCGCGTGGGGCTGGGGATCGAACTACTGACGCGGTTTCCACACCAACTCTCGGGCGGCCAGAAGGCGCGTGTCGGAATCGCCCGCGCCATCGCTTGCCGGCCGCGCCTTCTGGTGCTGGACGAGCCGACGGCGGCGCTCGATGTTTCGGTGCAGGCGGTGGTGCTGCAACTGCTCGACCGGTTGCGGCGCGAGGACAATCTGGCCTTCCTCTTTGTCAGCCACGACCTCAACGTCGTTCGCATGATGTGCGATCGGACCATCGTTCTGCAAAACGGCGGCATTGTCGAGCAGGGCGAGAGCCGGGCAATGTTCGACAATCCGAAGACCGCCTACACACGCGAACTGGTCGAAGCCGTACCGCATATCGAGCCCGGGTTGGGCTGCGTTTGCGACCTGAAATCATCGACAGCGCTTGAGCGCTGAGTTGTCACAAATTGTGCAGGAGAGGGCAATGTTCGCAGGCAACCCGGCTCTTGTCCTCAACGCCGACTTCCAGCCGCTCAGCTACTTCCCGCTGTCGCAGTTTGGCTGGGAGGACGCCGTCAAGGCGGTCGTCAAGGGATCGCATGTCGTCGTCGCCGAGTATGACCAGGTTGTCCGCTACCCGTCGGCCGTGATGCGGCTGCCGTCGGTCATCGCACTTCGTGCGTATGTGCGGCCGCCGCTTCGGGTCGCCTTCACGCGGTTCAACTCTTTCTCCGCGATCGCTTCCGCTGCCAGTATTGCGGCGAGCAGCATCTGCGCGGCGAATTGACGTTCGACCACGTCGTCCCGCGGGCGGGCGCGGCCAGACGTCGTGGACCAACATCGTGGCGGCCTGCAGCCCCTGCAACACGCGCAAGGACCGCCTCCACCTCAAGCGGCTGCGCAAGCCATTCGAGCCGACGCAGCACGAGCTGATGGCGGCCCAGCGTCTGTTCCCGCCGAACTTTCTGCACGAGACCTGGCGCGACCGTCTGTACTGGGATGTCGAGCTCGAGAAGTAACTGCGCCGGCGGCAAGTTGCGACCGCCGGCGTACCATCACCACGTAGCTCAACTGGATGAGTACGACCCTCCGAAGGTCGAGGATGCAGGTTCGATTCCTGTCGTGGTGGCCATATCAGATGCGCTGAACGCGCAGGGATGACGAACCGGACAAGCGTGCCGGCGCTGCCTTGAAAGCAGATGGGCGCCGCGAGGCGTTGCGGTGCAAGCCCGCCGTCACTCCGCCATCCGGACAGTGAACCGCGCGCTGCCGGTCGATTGGAAATCGAGTGGGCGCTTCGGCGCTGGGGATCAGGGCCTCCGCTGTCCGCCACCTTGGAGAGTCAACCGGAGAGGCGCGCCGGCACGGCTTCGAAAACCAATGGCACGCAAGGTGTGAGGCTCAGCTCCTCGGCTCTCCGCCAATTTAGACTAAAGCTGGCGGCGAGCTTGAGGCCCGCTTGTACGCTGGTAGCGGCCCAAAGGCGAACATGCCGGGATGTCCGTTACGGGCCGATTTTGTTGAAAAAGGCGGCAGTTGCGACTCAAGGATAGCAGTGATTCAGTCTGTCTAATTGGCAGGACTGAAGATCATGATGGGGCATCGGCAAGTCGAACAGGCTGCTTTGTTGTATGAGTTCTCGCTCGACATTCTCCAAGAACAGGCATGGCCGCTTCCGGCAGAGCGACCTCTTCCGTCGCGTGTTCGACAGCGTGCTGCGGCGCTGCATCGAGGAACGACTGGTCGGCGGTGAAGGATTTGCAGTCGATGCGAGCCTAATCAAGGCCGATGCCAATCGGCAGAAGGGGATCGAAGGCGATAAGGGACTTCCGCCGGAGGCTGCCGGCCGAGCAATCGATGAGTATCTGGCTGTCCTCGATGATGCTGCTTTCGGAGCTGCGACCGAGGTTACCCCGAAGTTCGTATCGCCCTCCGACCCGGCGGCGCGCTGGACGGGGGCGCACGTCGGCCAAGCGTTTTTCGCCTATTCGACGAACTACCTGATCGACATCGAGAACGCGATCATCGTCGATGTTGAGGCAACGACGGCAATTCGGCAGGCGGAGGTATTGGCCGCTAAGCGCATGATCGAGCGTTCGCTGGAGCGGTTTGATCTCTAACCGAGCCGGCTCCTCGGTGACAGCGGCTATGGCTCGGCCGAGATGCTCGCCTGGCTGCTCTATGAGCGCGGCATCGAGCCGCACGTTACAGTCTTCGATAAGTCGGCCCGCACAGATGGGATCTTCTCGCGCGACGACTTCACCTATGACCATGCCGGGGACATCTATCGTTGCCCTGGTGGCAAAGTTCTTACCACGACCGGAACGTTGGTGAATGATGGTGCCACCATGCTTTACCTCGCCAGCAAGCGCGATTGTGATCGATGCGCATTGAAGGCTCGGTGTTGCCCCAAGCAGGCTTCACGGAGAGTGCCGCGCTCGATCTACGAGGGCGCTCGCGACATGGCGCGCCAGATCGCGAGATCGTGGGAGGGAGGCACCTCGCGCCGGCTCCGCAAGAAAAGCGAGATGTTGTTCGCGCACCTCAAGCGCATTCTCAAGCTCGACCGTTTGCGTTTACGAGGTCCAAACGGCGCGCGTGACGAGTTCATCCTCGCAGCCACCGCCCAGAACCTTCGAAAGATGGCCAAGCTGATCCCGATGCCCAGGCCGAGGCTCGCATAGGGGCGGTTGAGCAGTTCGGCCACGTCGCGACGGAGCTATTACAACTAAATACTGCCGGCCTTTTTCAACGGAATCGGCCACAGGGAGACATCATTCCGATTACCCGTCGGCCCCTGTGCTGAACTACCAATACTAAGGCAGTAGATTACTGCCGATTGCGCTCGCTGATCTCCGATTCCGCCTGAAGCCAAAACTGATGCCGAGGAACGATCCCAGCCTGCTGGCGTAGGAATTGCGTGTCGTCTAGAGCAGCGTTCCTTTGTTGATCTGGCGCAACAACAGGCCCGCCAGCGTGAACCGGTGGGCCTTAGGAACGAAGCTTATCGACCAATATAGACTCTGGCCTCCGCCCCTCCAGATGCCCCCAAAGTACGCTGAGGCGGAGGTAGGTTCGCGGCCCTGGTGCCGATAGCCGGGGCCGCGGCTTCGCCCGCCACCACGCCATGGCAGGCGCGTGTGGCACAGGCATTGCACATGATTTGGTGACTGGGATTTCAGAGCCCAGTCTGAGACAGGGCGCCGTCGAGGACAGCTTATTTGCTAGCCGGCGGCGTATCGTTTTGAAAACCTCCGGTTGGACGTCAAAAAGGCGAAAGCCGCCGCTGGGCCGTATCAGCGACGGCTCTACGCATTACTCTCGCGGTATGAGGACCTCCGCGATCAATCCAGAGCCGCCAGCGGTCTCAGGCGCTGGTTCCTGGACGTCTGGGTTTAGTGAAAAGCGGCCCTGACGGGAGTTCTGAAGGCCCGCGCGATAACGAGTTTTGCCCACTGCGAGACCCTGGGTAGTGCTGCCATAATCAGACGCGCTGCGTGTTTTATTCGTCCCAGACGCGGTTCCCGCATCGACATTCGAACAGGTGAGTGAGCCTCCCATCCTTGATCTCGAACACTGTTCGAACAAGCTCCATCTTTTGGCCGCAGCGGCACATCCGGTTTGACGCGTCCTTCACATCTACGATTTTCTCGGCGCGAAGTAATTCCATCGGCCGTCTCCATCTGCGATTTCGCTCTGGAACGGTCGCGGATAAATCTGGACGAACCGAGTACGTAGCAGAGGCAACTTTGCGTTCTGCTCAAGAGGAAATTACGGCGAATTCGCCTTGTGCTCTCGCAACTTAAACTATTTGGCGCCTCGTTGTGTCACCTAGGCGGTGCGGTGCTTAGGATCTCGGCTGCAACTGCTTTCCTCACGCCTGCTGATGGCTTCAAGCCTGTCCAACTGGCCCGCGACGCCGATGAGACTGCGTGCAACATTTCTCAGCAGATACGATCGGTCGTCCGAAATATTAGGCGCTTTAGCCAGCCTCCTGTATTTCTCCGCAAGTGCTGTGCATTGCGCACCGGTTAGCGTCCAAGACTCTCGATCGCCCGTAAGCATTCCACACTCCCTGTTAGAGAGGCTATGGCAAGAGGATCTGGCACATTTGGTTCCAACCCTGGCAATCACTTAGTCCTTCAATTGCAACAAGCGGGGCGCCGCTTTTGTGCTCTCATGGCATTCTGTTGTGCGCGGCGATTGGGGCGGGCGCGTGTGCGTTGCGATAATTGGAAGACTTTGGACCGGTCCAATATGATATCTTGGGGGTCGCCCAATGTCTCAGTTGGGTCAATAGCACGCATCGGCCTCAACCCGTTGAACGGTCCGCTATGCGCCAAAAGGTGACATTCGACCAATCGCCGAGATCGGAAGTGGTGGACTGGCTCCCGCCGCACGATTCGAACGTGCCTTCCTCCGTTAACAGCGGAGCGCCCTCACCGAGATGGCTCGACGGGAATGAGATGGTGGAGCAACGAAGAGTCGAACTCCGGACGTCGATCTTGCAAGGATCAACTGCAGCCCGCTGCCTGCCCCCGAAATGGTGCCCAGCGCGAGATTTGAACTGGCCTCCTGCGGTCTTCAAGCGCGTGCAATCACCAGATTTGCTAAGTGGGCGAGATGGCGCGGACGTCGGTAATCGAAACCGAATCTCCTGAGTGGCACTCAGGTGCTCGACCTTCCAGCTACGTCCGCATTTGACGTGGTGGGTTAACCCTGGAATCGAACCAGGCAGGCACAAAGGCGCAGGCTTTACAGGCCCGCTCAGTCCCCAGACTTGACGTTACCCAGATTGGTTGCAGGCCCCGGGGTTGCACCGGGCTCAACGCGGCTTATGGGACCACATGGATACCTAACCGATCAGCCTGCGACAAAGAGTGCCAAGTCTGCTGCAAAGGCTGCAAACTCCCCGGCGGCGCCGGCGTACATCCGGCCTAGCGCGATCGTTGCCCTGGTTGGCCCGAGACCAGGGCGCACTTATGAATGACCGGATCGGAAGTCCGCTTCCGGGAGCGCAGCAGACCAGTTGCGCTCAATGTGAGCCTTCCGGATTTTGACCCCGGAGCGGGCATCTATGGGCGCGTGCCGTCGGCAAGATGCATGGTCTGCTAGCCGACTACTCGCCTCCATTAGCGTGCATGTGCCGGTGGCTTAGACCGGTCTGGTGCGCAACTGTCCCTGGAAATGATATTTTCCCAGCGGCACGCCCCGCGTGCGCAGGATGTTGTACGCGGTCACAGCATGGAAATAGAAGTTGGGTAGTGAGTACGAGAGGAGGAAAGTCTCTGCCGTGAGGGCCAATGTCCGCGGGACCCAGCCCGAAGTTGTGGGATTGTCCAGGTCTAGCGGCTGATAGATTTCGATATCCAGATTCTTGCCGGACCAACTATTGACCTCGTCGTGAGAGAACGCTTCCAGCGCCACTATTGCGTGGCTGACCATCGTTCGTAGGTCTGCAAACGGCATCGCGCCGACCAGGGGCGGTGGGGCGAACACGCAGGTCTTCACAGCCTCCATCCCCCATACCGCATGATGCGTCAGGGCTTCGATCTGGAAGTGGAAAGGTGCCATGTCGGGGAAGAGGCGGGCCTCCACAACTTCTTCTAGGCCGGCCCCGGTCTCGGCGCAATGTTTGGTCGTGCGGTCGAGAAAACCTCCGACGGCCCTTGCGGTCTGCAGGAAGGTCGGAACGCTGAGGTCGTAGAGTGATGTCGCAAGCTGTGCCATGGTGAAATTGTATCATGGAGCGGACAACTTAACACCAGCTGTTGGCTCTCGCGCCGATGCACCCTCTTGGCCCTTAGCCGAACTGCCTCTGAGCGGCCGCAAAGGCCGCTCTCAGAGGAAAACCGGACCTGATCTGATGAGCGGCCGGACCGCCGCTTGTGACCCGGATCGGTCATTTCGACACATCCACATCACTAGCGCCCGCTGACGGAAGCCCAGTCCGTGTGGTAGTTCGACAAGTAAGGAGGTCGACTGTGCTACCAATACGGCTCAAACACGACGTGTGCTGGTTTGCAAGCGCATTGGGAATTATGGGAGCGACTTGTTCTCCTGCATCTGCAGACAAGACCGTCTATTACACTGACAGTTGCGTGGAACAGGAAAGCGGCGACATCGGCGGCTATGTTGCGATCGTCTCGGACGGTAAGCTTTTCCCGGTGATCAGGCTAAGTTGGTCTGAGGGCGCACTGAAGCAGCCCGTCGCCGCTAAAGTCACCAGCTACGATCGAGGGTCCGGCCAATTATCTTTTTCAGTCTCGATTGACTGGGACGAAGGTAAAAAGCGCGACATTCAGTTCGATGGCAAACTTACAATTGATAGGATGACGGGCACGTTTGCGGTACCATGGGAGACTGCCCGTAAAGCCGTAGAACTTGAGGTGCGATCGCGCAAAGCAGCATTTGAACCCGCAACGACTTGCCGATCAGGTTGAGCAAAGCGTACCGGCGGCCAATGTCGGCTTGTGTCCTTTCGCGACATATTGCGCCGCCGCACAACCTCGGTCGCGAACGGGGCATAGCGGAAATCGACAGGCCGCTACCTATCCACAGAGGGCGACGCGATTGACCCGTTGCGGAAGTGGGGCGCGGAGAGCGCTATCCGAGCATTGCAGTAACATGAACGTTATCAATGTTATCGCGAAAAAGGCGGAGAATCGATCTGGGGCAGGCGCGGTGACACGCGTGCAACATTGATGTTCTGTGCACAATGGAGAAAGCCCATGAAACATGCCCGAAAGACGGTCCTTGCAGCTTCTGCCTTCACGTGTGCGGCAGTGTTGTCCTTCGGTTGGTCTGAGCAAGGCGGCATCTCGCTGTCAATCGAGAGCGCTCAGGCGCGGGTGGGTCGCCCGCTAACTCCCATGAGCGCTGCCGGTGTTGCGCGCCGGCAAACCCGACGGGCTGATTACGGCGCCGGTATAGCCGGTGCAGGCGCCGCAGCGGTCGGAACGGCCGCCGCGATCGGCACGGCTGGCGCGGTCGCGGCCACCTCACCTATGTGGGGATGGGGAGGCACCCCCTACCAAACAGGCACAGGTTACTACGCAGGTGGTCCTTACTACGGTGCGAATGTTCGGGGCGCCAGGGCGGCCTACTACGGCGGTTACCCAACCGCGGCGTTTGGCGGTGTGAGTGACAGCGACCGCACCCAGTATATCAAAAATCTCCGCGACTCAGGGTATGATCCAAAGAACAACTTCAACGCGAACGGGACCATCAAGACGCAATAGCGTCAGTCTCTCGTTCAAATTAGTAACACGCCTCCGGCGGGAGCTGTAGTTTATTGCCAATACGTGGATTATCCCGCCGGTTGCGTCGTGAGGCCTGACGTGGTGTTGCGACCGCGGGCGGTCGCGCGAGCTGCGGCGCGAGTGGCACTCCGATGAATCGTGGTGGTCCGGTCGATCGAGTCGGCAGGCGCTGACGGACCGCTGCAGGTTTCCGCCCCGGGGCCGTTTCCTCGTTAATCCGGAGTTGTACTTCTGCTTCTGGCCCCATCCGGATATTTCCGGCAGGCTGTGCCAATGTCTACTCTAAAGCGCAAGAGGGACGTCGCGACCGTGCATCAGGACATCTGATTCATGCGTCCTCGCTCTAATTTTCGCTGCCTCCTTCGGCGGCAAAGAATCAACACGCTGCCATTGTCTAGCGGCAAGGACACCCGGTTCTCAGCCGGTCGGCGTGGGTTCGAGTCCCGCCGGCAGTACCATAATTAGCTTCCCGTAGCTCAACTGGATGAGTAGCGCGCTACGAACGCGAAGGTATGCAGGTTCGAGTCCTGCCCGGAAAGCCAATCATCGTCCGCGTGTAGGGGAGCCTGGTCGTCCCTACCTGCCTTGGAAGCAGGGGATCGGTGGTTCGAATCCACCCACGCTGACCATCATCGCGCGCTGAGCGATCGGCGAGGTGACGGATTCTGAATCCGTTCAGACAGGTTCGATCCCGGCCGCCCGCGCCAACGTGCCATCGCCTGGTGCAAAGGGTACGGCGCTTTCAACGCTGGACTTCACGGGTTGAACTCCCGTTGGCAGGACCAAATTGTTGAACAAATTTCTGAGCGCGTCGCCAAGCTGGCCAAGGCGCCGGATTTTGATTCCGGTTACCGCAGGTTCGAGTCCTGCCGCGCTAGCCAATTCTCGCGGGGCCTCGGCAGGGAAAGGGGCCGGCTCTCATAAGGCTGGAGTGGCGGGTTCGACCCCCGCGCCCGCGACCTTTTTTGTCGCCGATCACGGGATCGGTGCCCCCTTAATCTCTCCTGACTTCGTTCAATGGCAGGATACTCGGTTGTGGACCGGGAGATGCGGAGTTCGATTCTCCCAGTCAGGATCAGATACCGGCTTAGTTCAGTGGCAGAACGCGGGCCTCCAAAACACCCGATGTCGACTGTTCGATTCAGTCAGCCGGCGCCAAACTTCTCATGCAGCAGCGGCCATAGCCGGTCCGGCTTGAACGGGGTCGCGGTGAAGCGGATGCCGGTGGCGTTAGCGATCGCATTGCCGAGTGCGGCGGCGACCGGATTGTAAGGGCTTTCGCTCATCGATTTGGCACCCATCGGCCCCACCGCATCCGAGGTGTCGGCGAACAGCACTTCGGTACGGGGAACGTCGGCGAAGGATGGCAGATGATAGTCACGGAATTTGGGATTGATGATGCGGCCGTCGTCGTCAACAAGCATTTCCTCGTAGAGCGCAGCCCCCAGCGATTGCGCGACACCGCCCTCGATTTGGCCGCGGCATTGCATCGGATTGGCGACACGGCCGGCATCGGCCGCCTGCACGCTTCTGAGAATCCTGAGTTCGCCGGTGTATTTGTTCACGGCGACACGAAAGCCCTGCACATTGAAGGTGACGGAGCGCGGCGTGCCGGTCGAATTGCCGCTGCCGCTGAGAACCTTTCCGAGCGCGTGCGCCGACGCGGCGAGCTGGGCATAGGGGATGCGGTGGCCGGCGCAGACGGTGGCATCGTTGTCGAGGCTGCACGCGTCAGGGCTTTCGCCCAGCAATGACGCCGCGAATTGCTTGAGCTGCCCAGCCAGCGCCTCGGCCGCGGCCTGCGTTGCGCGGCCGGCGACAAAGATCCCGGCGCTGCCATAGGCGCCGGTGTCGTGTCCGCCATGCGCAGTGTCGGATTGCAAGAGACGGATGCGATCGACGGTCGTCGCCAGCGCAGACGCGGCGATCTGGCGATGCACGGTGCTGGTGCCATTGCCGAATTCCGCGGTGCCGACCGTGAGGTCGAAGCCGCCATCCTCGCGCAGCGAAATGCTGCAATCGGCGAAATGACCGGCCGGCGGCACGGTATCGATCATGGTCAACGCGATGCCGTCGCCGGTCAGCCAGTCCGCGGAGAGGGGCCGCGTCGGCGCCTCGGCGGCCATCGCGCGCTCGAGGAGATCGAGGCATTGATCGAGGCCATAGCTGCCATAGAGCACGTCGTGATATTTGGATGCCGGCGGCGACAACATGGGATCGCCTGACTTGACGACATTGCGGCGTCGCATGTCGAACGGGCTGATGCCGAGCTGCTTTGCAAGTTCGTCGATCGCGGCCTCGACGGCGATCAGAGTTTGCGGCAGGCCATAGCCGCGAAACGCGCCGGCGGGCACGGTGTTGGTGTAGGCGGCGATGCCGTCGACCTTCTTGTTGGGGCAGTTGTAGACGCCGATGCATTCGTTGACCGAATGAAAAAGTACCGGGCCGGCGTGGTTGCCATAGGCTCCGGTGTTCGAGAGCACGTCGAGCTGCAGCGCCGTGAGCTTGCCGTCCTTGTCGGCGCCCGCCTTGACGGTGACCTGCATCGGGTGCCGTGTCGAGGTCGCGATGAATTGTTCTTCCCGCGTCAGTTCGAATTTGACCGGCCGGCCGGTCTTGAGCGCTGCGAGCGCAAGAATATCCTCGACGAACATCTCCTGTTTGCCGCCGAATCCGCCGCCGACGCGCTCGCAAAATACCCGCACCTTGTCGGGCGGCAGGCCAAAGAGGTCGGCCAGCGTGCGCCGCGTGAGGAATGGCACCTGCGTCGAGGAACGGACATTGAGGATTCCATCAGCGTCTACCCAGGCAATGCCGCCATGGGTTTCCAGTGCCGCATGCTGGACCCGCTGGGTCGTGAACGTGCCTTTGTAGGTGACGGCGGCCTGCGCCAGGGCTGCCGCGACGTCGCCGAATTCGCCGTGGATTTCCGCCACGATATTCCGGCCTGCGTTTGCGACGCGATTTTCGGTTGTCTTGTCGCCGTGCAGCACGGGAGCGCCGGGTGAGATGGCGGCCGCGGGATCGACCACGGCCGGCAGGATTTCGTACCGAACTTTCAGCCGGCGGCAGCCTTCTTCGGCGGCCGCTTCGGTCTCGGCGATGACAGCCGCGACTTTCTGGCCAATGAAACGGACGACATTGTCGAGCACCTTGGTGTCATCAGGGTCCATCCAGTCCCATTCATGCCGGGCGGTCGAGAACAGGCTATCAGGCGCGTCTTCATGCGTCAGCACCGTGTGCACGCCTGATACGGCGAGTGCCGAGCTCTTGTCGATCGAAATGATTTTTGCGTGCGGATGCGGCGAACGCAGCATCTTGATGTGGAGCAGGCCTTCCGGCGCGACATCGAACGTATAGCGCGCCGCGCCGCGTACGACCTGTGGTCCGGCGGGGGCAGGGAGACTGCGGCCGAAGGCGGTGCCTGCGGCGTCGTCTTCGATGTTGGTCTTGCCGTTCAGCGCGTCCTCGATCGAGCGATAGCCGGTGCAGCGGCAGATATTGCCTTTCAACGCGGCGCCGAGATCCTGCCGCTGTGCCTGGTTCAGCGACGCGCAGGTCAGGATCATGCCAGCGGTGCAGAACCCGCACTGAAAGCCCTGCGCATCCAGGAACGCCTGCTGCAGCGGATGGACGGCGCTGTCGGGCGCCAGGCCTTCGATGGTGGTGACGGCGTGGCCCGCGGCTCGGAAAGCCGGGATCAGGCAGCTATGCACGGGCTCACCGTCGATCAGCACCGTGCAGGCGCCGCAATCGCCAGCGTCGCAGCCCTTCTTGACGCCAAAATGGCCGAGTTCGCGCAGAAACGTGCGCAGGCATTGCCCGGGCCGCGGCGCTTCGGGAAACTCCTTGCCGTTGATCTGGAAAGCCATGGCTTATGCCGTGCCCTGCAATTCGAGCCGGATCTCTTCCGCAAGCCGCAGCGTCATGTGCTTGCGCCATATCGGCTTGCCGTGAACGTCGGTGTGATAGAGATCGTCGGCAATGTGCTGCAAAATCGTTTCGCGCAAGTCCTTACCACTGGGGATTGCTGCGAAGGACAATCGAACCGGCCGCTTGGTCGATGCCGTTACCGTCAGCGCCAATTCGCCGTCGCTGGTCAGACTGCCGATCAGCAGCGCCGCCGAGCGGCCGACCGGCGTCAGCGATATCTGGCGGAACGCCGAGCGCCGCCGCAAGGCTGCAAGCGGGATATCGACCTGCCGCAACAGATCGCCCGGCGCGAGCACGTTGCGCTGCTCGCCGGTGACGAATTCGGCGACGGGGACTTTCCGCTCGCCGCCGCTGGCCGGCCAGATGGTGCAGACGCCGTCGAGCGCCGCGGTCAGCGAGATCATCGGCCCTGCCGGCAGCGACATGCAGATATTGCCGCCGACGGTCGCCGTCTTCCAGATCTTGAAGGAAGCGAGGAACGCGCGGCAGCATTGGTTGATCAGCGGGGAGGCGATCCAGTCCGGCGGGCAGGCCAGCGCATCGAGCTGCGCTACCGCGCAGGTCGCCGCGATGGAGAGACCGGTCTCGCTGATGGTCAGCGCCGGCCATTTCAGGTCGGTCAGGTCGATCAGCCGCTTCAGATGGACCTGCGGTTCCGAGAACAGCCAGGTGCCGCCCGCGAGCCAGGCATCGCCTGGCGTCCAAACGGGCAATTGGTCCCGTGTCGTCGGGTGCGCAACCGCGGTGATGCTGTTCAGGTCCATGGATACGCTTTCAAGCAGGTGCGTCTGCGACTATGAAGTCTTACAAGACCAGCGCCAATTGCCAATGCCGTCGGGATGGCGTTTGCATTGCGTGAAGCGAGACGCCTTTCGCAAATCAGGTGGGATTATGGACCAAACGCAGGCGATCTGGATCAAGGATCCGCTTTCTATTTTCGCCGACGGTGCCGAACGCGGCATTGTGATCAGGGGCGGCAAGATCGTCGAGCTGGTGCCACGCGGCCGGGAACCTGCGGCTGCCTATGCCACCGTATATGACGCCGGCGCCCATGTCGTGCTGCCCGGCCTGATCAACACCCATCATCATTTCTACCAGACGCTGACCCGGGCGCTGCCGGCGGCGCTCGATCGCGAACTGTTTCCGTGGTTGCAGGCGCTGTATCCGGTCTGGGCGCGGCTGACGCCTGAAGCGCTCGATCTCGGCGTCACCGTGGCGGTGTCGGAATTGCTGCTGTCGGGCTGCACCACCACGACCGACCATCACTACGTTTTCCCGGCCGGGCTTGAGGAGGCCGTCGACATCGAGGTCGCGGCCGCAAGGCGGCTCGGCATCCGCGTGCTGCTGACGCGCGGCTCGATGAACCGGTCGCAGAAGGATGGCGGGCTGCCGCCCGACAGCGTGGTGCAGGACGAAGACACGATTTTGGCCGGCAGCGAACGCGCAGTGGCCAAGCATCATCAGCGCGGTGAGGATGCGATGGTGCAGATCGCGCTGGCGCCATGCTCGCCATTTTCGGTGACGACTTCGCTGATGCGTGCGACGGCCGAGCTGGCCGAGAAGCTCGACGTTCGCCTGCATACGCATCTCGCCGAGACGGAGAATGAGAACAGGTTCTGCGAGCAGATGCATGGCTGCCGGCCGCTGGATTATCTGGAGCAATGCGGCTGGCTGAATGCACGGACCTGGCTGGCGCACGGCATCTTCTTCAATTCCGAGGAGATGAAGCGGCTCGGCAAGGCGGGGACTGCGATCAGCCATTGCGCCTGCAGCAACCAGATTCTGGCGTCGGGCTGCTGCCCGGTCTGCGAGATGGAGGCGGCGGGGGTGCCGATCGGTCTCGGCGTCGATGGCTCGGCCTCGAACGATGCGTCCAACCTGATGCAGGAGGTCCGTGCCGCGTTCCTGCTGCAGCGCTCGCGCTACGGCGTTTCCCGCGTCAGCCACAAGGATGCGCTGCGCTGGGCCACCGAGGGCTCGGCGGCCTGCATCGGCCGCCCCGAGCTCGGCGAGATCGCGGTCGGCAAGGCCGCTGACCTTGCGCTGTTCAAGCTCGACGAATTGCGCTTCTCCGGCCATGGCGATCCCTTGGCCGCGCTGGTGCTATGCGGCGCGCACCGCGCCGACCGGGTGATGGTCGGCGGCAACTGGGTGGTGAAGGATGGGAAGATTCCGGGGCTCGACGTATCAGATTTGATCCGCCGCCACAGCGTCGCCGCGCGCGCGATGCATATGGGGTGAGTTGGTCTGCTCCCTCGCCCCGCGCTTGCGGGGAGAGGTAAGAGCGACGCCCGTCCTCACTTCCCGGGAATCTTCTCGTCGATGCCCTTGACATAAAAATTCATGCCGAGGATCTGGCCGTCGTCGAGATGGGTGCCGCCTTTGCATTCGACTTCCTTGCCGTCCTGGCCGACGACCGGGCATTTGAACGCATGCAGTCTGCCTTCCGTGAGAGCGGCTTCGGTCTCCATCGCCAGCTTCTTCACGTCATCGGGCATGTTGGTATAGGGCGCCATGACGACGAGCTTGCTCTTCAGGCCGCCCCAGTAATCTTCCGATTTCCAGGTGCCCTCCAGCTCGGCCTTGACGCGCGCGATATAGTACGGGCCCCAACTGTTCATGGTCGATGTCAGCTGTGCCTTCGGTCCAAACTTGATCATTTCGGAGTCCTGGCCGAATGCCAGCTTGCCGCGCTCGGCGGCAATTTGCATGGCGGCCGGGCTGTCGGTGTGCTGCATGATGATGTCGGCACCCTGGTCTAGCAGCGCCTTGGCGGCGTCGGCTTCCTTGCCGGGGTCGAACCAGGTGTTGGCCCAGATGATCTTGACCTTGATGTTGGGGTTGATCGTCTGGGCGCCGAGCATGGTGGCGTTGATGCCGGAGATGACCTCCGGAATCGGGAACGAGGCGATATAGCCGAGCACGCCGGACTTCGACATCTTGGCAGCGATGATGCCCTGGATATAGCGGCCTTCGTAGAACCGGCCGGAATAGGTCGACACGTTCTTGTCGCGTTTGTAGCCGGTGGCGTGCTCGAAATGCACGTTCGGGTATTTTTTGGCGACCTTCAGCGTCGGCTCCATATAGCCGAACGATGTCGTGAAGATCAGCTTGTTGCCGGCGCGCGCCAGCTGCTCGATCGAGCGTTCGGAGTCCGGGCCTTCGTTGACGTTCTCCAGATACGTGGTTTCGACCTTGTCGCCTAGTTCTTTGAGCATCTCGAGGCGTCCGAGGTCGTGCTGGTACGTCCAGCCGAGATCGCCAACGGGTCCGAGATAGATGAATCCGACCTTGAGCTTGTCGGCGGCGGACGCACCGAACAGGCCCGCTCCGGTGACGAGCATCGCTGCGGCCGCGGCGATGAGAACCTTCTTCATGGAACTCTCCGTTTTACTGACGGGTGGACTGTCTCTCCCGATGCGCGGCGCCCCGTCGCGCGCGCATCGAGCATGTTTACCGGTCGGGCACGAACACGGTGCCGAGCGCTGCGGGCGCGGTCGAGCCGCCACTTCGTGCACGTGAGATCAGGACGAGGACGATGATGGTTGCGAGATAGGGTAACGCCGACATCAATTGCGAGGGGATGCCGACGCCCCAGCCCTGGGCATGAAGCTGCAGGATCGTCACCGCGCCGAACAGATAGGCGCCGATCACGAGGCGTCCCGGCCGCCATGACGCAAACACGACCAACGCCAGCGCAATCCATCCGCGCCCGGCCGTCATGCCCGGGATGAAGAACGGCGTGTAGGCGAGCGGCAGATAGGCGCCAGCAAGGCCCGCGCAAGCGCCGCCGAACAGCACCGCGAACAATCTGATCCTGAGCACGCGGTAGCCGAGCGCATGCGCCGAGGTATGGTTGTCGCCGGCGGCACGCAGGATCAGGCCGGGCCGCGTCCTGTAGAGGAAGAACCAGACGGCAATCACCAGCGCCAGCGACAGATACACAAAGGCGTCCTCGCCGAACAAAATGCGCCCGACCAGCGGGATGTCCGTCAGACCGGGAACATAAAGATGCGGCGCCAGCGAAATCTTTTCGCCGACGAAACGGGAGCCGATCAGGCCGGAAAGGCCGATGCCGAGAATGGTCAGCGCGAGGCCCGTCGCGACCTGGTTGACCGCAAGCCCCAGCGTCATCAGCGCGAAGATCAGCGACATCAGCATGCCGGCGAGGATGCCGCAGAGCGCGCCGATGATGACCGAGCCGGTGAGCCAAGCGCCGCCGAAGCCGCAGGCTGCGCCGACGATCATCATGCCCTCGACGCCGAGGTTGAGCACGCCGGCGCGTTCGGTCACGAGCTCGCCGGTCGCCGCCAGCAACAGCGGCGTGGAAGCCGCGAGCACCGCGAGGATGATGGCCTCAATGAGCCCCACTGGACACCTTTGGCGATGTGAAAATGAGCTTGAAGCGGTAGAGGATGAGGGAGTCGCAGGCGAGCACGTAGAACAGCAGGATGCCCTGGAAGACCTTGGTGACATCAAGCGGGATTTTCATGGCGATCTGCGCCTGCTCGCCGCCGATGAAGGTGAGTGCGAGGAAAAGTCCTGCAATTAATATTCCAACCGGGTTCAGCCGCCCCAGGAACGCGACGATGATCGCGGTGAAACCGTAGCCGGGGGAAATCCCTGGCTGCAGGTGTCCGACCGGCCCTGCGACCTCGATGATCCCGGCCAGACCTGCGAGTGCGCCCGAAATCGCGAAGGTCAGCAGGATCAACTGGTTGGAATTGAACCCGCCGAAGCGCGCGGCACGCGGCGCGGCGCCGACGACGCGGATTTCGAACCCCGTGATGGTCCTGCTGAGCAGCACGGCGGCGGCGCCGACCACCACCAGAGCCATGATGCCGCCGAGATGCAGTCGGCCGCCCTCGATCAGCACGGGTACGGTAGCGACCGGATCGAACTCGGCGGTGGTCGGGAAGTTGAAGCCTTTGGGGTCGCGCCAGGGACCGCGCACGAGATAGTCGAGCAGGAGATCGGCGACATAGACCAGCATCAGGCTGGTGAGGATTTCGCTGGCGCCGAACCGGACCTTGCAGATCGCGGGGATCAGGGCGTAGAGCGCCCCGGCCGCGGCAGCCAGCAGCATCATCGCCGGCAACACCCATGGGCCGGCGTCGCCGCCCTGCGTCTTCACCGCAAGCCAGCTTCCGGCGACGGCACCGATCAGGAATTGTCCTTCGGCGCCGATGTTCCAGGCGTTGGCGAGGTAGCAGAATGAGAGGCCGGTCGCGATCATCACCAGCGGCGTTGCCTTCACCGCGATCTCCTGCAGCGAATAGCCGTCGGTGAGGGGATCGATGAAATAGACGCCGAGCGCGGTGACCGGATTTTTGCCGAGGATCGCAAACAGGATGCTCATGGTGACGAGCGTCATGCCGATCGCAATCAACGGGGAGACGAGCGCGATCGTGTGCGACCGCTCGGCGCGTCTTTCAAGCACCAGCTGCATGCGCCGCTTCCTTCTGGTCCAGACTGCTGCCGCCCATCAAGAGGCCGAGCTTCTCGCGGCTCGCACCAGCCGTCGGCAGCGGCTCCGACAGACGGCCGTGGAACATCACGGCGATGCGATCGGTGATCTCCGTGAGTTCGTCGAGGTCCTGGCTCGTCACCAGCACCGCGGCGCCACCGGCGGCAAGATCCAAAAGGGCCTGCCGGATTACGGCGGCGGCGCCGGCGTCGACGCCCCAGGTCGGCTGGCTCACAACAAGCAAACCCGGTTTGCGCAGGATTTCGCGGCCGACGATGAATTTCTGTAAGTTACCGCCGGAGAGGCTGGCGGCTTCCGGATCGCGCTTGGCCTTCCGCACGTCGAACGCCTCAGTCGCGCGGTCAACAGCCCTAAGTGTTGCAGCGGTATTGACGAAGCCGTGTCGGACCATGCCGGAGGCGGCGTGGCCGGTCAGCAGCGCGTTCTCCGACAGCTTCATGCGCGGCGCAGTGCCGTGGCCAAGCCGCTCCTCGGGCACGAAGGCCGCACCAAGCCGGCGCCGCTCTGTGATCGAAAGGTGTCCCGCGGGCCGTCCGTCGATGACGATGGTGCCGGGGTCCCGCGCCAGCCGCTCGCCGGACAAAGCGGCGAAAAGCTCATCCTGACCATTGCCGGCAACACCAGCGATGCCCAGGATTTCTCCTCCCTTGAGCTCGAAGGAGATATGTTTTAGCCGGACGCCGTGCGGATCGTCCGGTTCTAGGCTGAGGTCGCCAACGACGAGCCGCGGCGCTGTGGTTTTCGGGTGGGCGGTGGCCCTCACTTCCTTGACCTCGCCGCCAACCATCATCCGCGCGAGCGAAGCCGCGGTTTCCGCTTTGGGATTGCAGGTCGCGACCTTCTTGCCGCCGCGCAGGATGGTAGCGGTGTCGCAAAGCCGCTTCACCTCTTCCAGCTTGTGGCTGATGTAGAGGATCGCGCGTCCCTCGGCCTTGAGGCGCTCGAGCACGCCAAAGAGCTGATTGGCCTCCTGCGGCGTCAGCACCGCGGTCGGCTCGTCGAGGATCAAAAATTTCGGGTCTTGCATCAGCGCGCGCACGATCTCGATGCGCTGGCGTTCGCCGACGGATAGTTGCCAGACCTCGCGCCTCGGATCGAGCGGCAGCCCGTAAACGCGGGACACTTCCTCAAGGCGCGCCGACATGTCCTTGAAGGATTCCTTGCCACCCAGCCCGAGCGCGACGTTTTCCGCCACGGTGAGATTATCGAACAGCGAGAAATGCTGGAACACCATGCCGATGCCGCGGCTGCGGGCGTCCGATGGTCCGGAGAGAACGATCTTCTCGCCGTGCCAGCGCATCTCGCCTTCGCTCGGCTGGATCAACCCATAAATGATTTTGACGAGCGTCGATTTGCCCGCGCCGTTCTCGCCGAGCAGCGCGTGGATCTGCTGTGGCCAGATATCGATATCGATCGCCTCATTGGCGAGGAGCGTGCCATAGCGCTTGGTCAGACCAAGTGTCTGGAGCAGCGGTATGGCACCGGCCTGCAGCGCGGCGGGCGTCGAATCCAACATGCGTTTTCACGGTCAAAAGGAACAGAAAGCGTCAATACTGGGCCAGTTTAGGCGGGTACGAAAGCAGGGGAAAGCACCAGCCCTCGCGCCGAGCTATTTATCCCAAACCCCGGAATGCACCGCCGCGGCCTCCTCCTCGAGCAGCGGGCCTGCCACCTCGGTTGCGCGTTGCCCGCTCGCGAAGACGTCGCGGCAGGGCAGGTTGAGCGTCGGATTTTCCGGATGGTTGCCGGTAATATCCCGCAGCCGATGCTCGCTCAGCCCATAGACAACGCGGCCGATGCCGGCCCAGTAGATTGCACCCGCGCACATCGCGCAGGGCTCGGCGGACGAATACAGCGTGGCACTGCGCAGCGTATCTGGCGCGACGGTCCTGCAGGCCTGTGTCGCCAGCAGGCGCTCGGCATGCGCCGTCGCATCACGTGACGGCATATAGCCGTTCTCGGCCTCGATCAGCACGGTGCCGCTCTGGTCGACGAGCAGGGCGCCGAAAGGGTGGTTGCGGTGGCTCACGGCGCGGCGGGCGACGTCGAACGATCGCCGCAGGAAGTGCAGATCGCGTTCCAGTTGATTCAGCGCGGCAACATCAACCATTAGCTTGACCCGTCAATGCCCCGCCATATGCCGTCCGATTTCGGTGAGATTGGCTTCGCTGGCGCGGGCCTCGTGGACGAATTCACCATGAAACATGACGACCAGGCGGTCGGACAGTTCCAGCAATTCGTCAAGATCCTCGCTAACCAGCAGCACGGCAGCGCCGCGATTGCGGGCTGCCATGATCTCGGCGTGGATCTGCGCGACCGCGGCGAAGTCGAGCCCGAAGCAGGGGTTAGCTGCGATCAGCACCTCGACCTCGCCGCCGAGTTCGCGGGCCAGCACCGCGCGCTGCACGTTGCCGCCCGACAGGGCTGAAATCGCGGTGTCCGGCGTGCGGGTCTTGATCTTGTAGAGCCCGATCTTGCGCTCGGCGTCTTTTCGGAATGCCGACCGGTTGAGCCACCAGCCGCCGCTGGCAAACGGCGCCCGGTCGAATTCGCGGAAGGCGATGTTGTCGGCAACGCTCATGCCGCCGACGCAGGCGTTCTTCAGCGGCTCCTCGGGGAGCAGGGACATTTTGTGCCGGCGCATCTCCTCGCGGCTCGCCGAATAGAGGTCGCCGCCGACGCGGATCTCGCCGCCTTCGGCCTGGCGTTGGCCGGCAAGCACTTCAACGAGTTGCCGCTGGCCGTTGCCGGAGACGCCGGCGATCCCGACGATTTCGCCGCCGCGCACGGTGAGCGACACGCCGTGGACAGCGATGGCGCCGGCATCGTCGCGCGCGGTGAGCCCGTTCAGTTCAAGCCGGGGTTTTCCGACCTCGCCAAGGCGCGGCGGCTGGACCGTCAATTGCTCGGCGCCGATCATAGTGCGGGCCATGTCGTCGGGCGTGAGCTCGGCGACCTTGCCGTGCCCGGCCAGTTTGCCCCGGCGCAGGATGGTCACCTCGTCGGCAAACGCCATCACCTCGCGGAATTTGTGCGTGATTATCAGGATGGTGAGATTGCCTGCCACCACCATGGCACGCAGCATGCCCAGCACCTCATCGGCCTCGCCCGGCGTCAGCACGGAGGTCGGCTCATCGAGGATGAGAAAGCGCCGCTTCAAATAGAGCTGCTTGAGGATCTCGCATTTCTGCCGCTCGCCGGCGGAGATGTCGGAGACCTTGGCATCCAGCGGCACCTTGAACGGCATCCGCGACAGGAACGCGGCGAGCTCCTTCTTCTCCTTCGCCCAATCCACCACAACGGGCACGTCGTCACGCGCCAGCACCAGGTTTTCGGCCACCGTCATTGCCGGTACCAGCGTGAAATGCTGGTAGACCATGCCAAGTCCCAGCGCGTGGGCGTCCTTCGGGTTCGCAATCGCCTGCTCGCGGCCGCCGACCAGGATATTGCCTTCGGTCGGGTGGTAATAGCCCATGATGCATTTCACCAGCGTGCTCTTGCCGGCGCCGTTCTCGCCGAGCAGCGCGTGGAACGAGCCGGGCCGCACCTTGAGTTCGACATTGTCGAGGGCGGTGAAATCGCCGAACCGCATGGTCATGGCGATGGCATCGACGCCCAGCGCGCCGTGAGGCAGGGGCGTTTCGCCGATGATCATGACAGGGCTCCGATCAACGACTCGGACGTGGCGACCGCGCCAAACACGCCACCCTGCATCTTGATCATCTTCAGCGCGTGGTCGTGGTTGCTCTTGTCTGTCGCCGCACAGCAATCCTCGATCAGCACGCATTCGAAGCCGCGGTCGTTGGCTTCGCGCATGGTGGTATGGACGCAGACATCGGTAGTGATCCCGGTCAGCACGATGTTCTGGATGCCGCGCAGCCGCAGCATCAGCTCGAGGTCGGTGGCGCAGAACGATCCCTTGCCGGGCTTGTCGATGATGGGTTCGCCCGGCAGCGGCGCCAGATCCGGAATGATCTCCCAGCCGGGCTCGCCGCGCACCAGCACGCGGCCGCACGGGCCGGGATCGCCAATGCCGGCGCCGATCTGGCGCGAGCGCCATTGCTTGTTGGCGGGCAGGTCGGCGAGGTCGGGACGATGTCCTTCGCGGGTGTGAATGATGTGAAAGCCGCCGGCTCGCATCGTCGCGAGTAGCCGCTTGATCGGCTCGATCGGGGCCCGTGTCAGCGAGAGGTCGTAGCCCATCTTGTCGACATAGCCGCCGACGCCGCAAAAGTCGGTCTGCATGTCGATAATGATCAGCGCGGTATTCTCCGGGCGCAAATCGCCATTATAGGGCCACGCATAGGGTTCGGACTTGATGTAGCGCTCGGACATGGCTCGCTCTCGCCTATCGGGTGATGGACAGTTCGGCCGGCGCGCCGGTCAGCGTGCGCTTCGGCGAGCAGGTGATGATCATGATGGCCAGCGTCAGGATGTAGGGCGCGGCGTTGAACAGGTGATAACCGGAAGTGACGCCGACCGACTGCAGCGCCGGCCCCAGCGCCGCCGCGCCGCCGAAGGCGAGCGACGCCCACAGGCACAGCATCGGGTCCCATCGCGCGAAGATCACCAGCGCCACGGCGGTGATGCCCTGTCCGCTGGAAAGCCCCTCGTTCCAGCTTCCCGGATAGAACAGCGACAGGAACGAACCGCCGATCCCGGCGAGGAAGCCGCCGACCATGGTCGCGCGCAGGCGGATCCAGAGCACGGAATAACCCATCGCGCGCGCGGCATCCGAGCTTTCGCCGGCGGTGCGGATCAACAGGCCCCAGCGCGTCGTTCGGAAAGCCCAAAACAAAACTGGCGCGATGGCCACCCCGATCAGGAACAGCACATTGATCCGGAGCGCGGCGCGCACCTGCGGAATGTCGCTCCACCAGCCGAAATCAATCGCCGGCAGGCGCGCGGCGGTCGGCTCGATCAGCGGCTTGCCGAGAAAGAATGCCAGTCCAGTCCCGAACAGCATCAGCGCGATGCCGACGGCGATGTCGTTCACCCGCGGCAGCGAGCAGATGCCGGCATGGAGCGCGCCGAGCAGCGCGCCCGTGAGGCCGGCTGCGAGCACGCCAAGCCAAGGCGAGCCCGAGAGATAGGAGATGCCATAGGCGCTCATCGCGCCCATGATCAGCGTGCCCTCGAGGCCGAGATTGATGCGGCCCGCGCGTTCGGTGATGCATTCGCCAAGGCTGACGAACAGGAATGGCGTCGAGACGCGGATGGCGCCGCCGAGCACGGCGAGCGGGACGGTCCAGAGTCCGAGCGTTGCATCCGCCATGTCAGGATTTTCCCTTCAGGAAGCCGATCCGCCCATACAGCGCGTCGCTGGCCAGAACGAAGACGAAGATGATCCCCTGCAGCACCAGCACGGAAGCGTCCGGTAAACCCAGCCGCCGTTGCAGCAGCCCGCCGCTGGCGCCGATGCCGCCGAGCAGGATGGCGACCGGAATGACGGCGAGCGGATTCTGCCGCGCCAGGAAGGCGACGAGGATGCCGGTAAAGCCATAACCCGCGGCGAGATTGGCGTTGGTGCGGCCTTGCACCGCGGCGACCTCGATCATGCCGGCAAGGCCGGCCGCGCCGCCGGCGAGAAAACAGATCGTCAGGATCAGTTTGCCGACGCTGAGGCCGACGATCTTTGCCGCGCGGATGTTGCCGCCGGCCACGCGCGCCGCGAAGCCGAATACGGTGTGATAGATCAGGATATAGGAGGCGAGGGCCGCGACGACGCCGAACACCAGCCCCCAGTGCACATCGGTGCCGGGAATAGTGCCAATCATGTTGGCGGCGCCGATTTCGCGGGTCGAGGGCTTGTTGAGACTGGACGGATCTCGCATCGCGCCCTCGACCAGATGATTGAGGATGGCAAGTCCGATGTAGACCAGCAGCAGGCTCGAGATCGTCTCGTTGACACCGCGGTATTGCCGCAGCGCGCCCGCAAGCGTGATCCAGAGCCCGCCGCCCGCGACGCCAGCGCAGACCATCGCAATTTGTACCGCCAGCGGCGGTGCCCACGGCATGGCCAGCGCGATCGAGGTCGCCGACAAAGCGCCGATCAAGAGCGCGCCTTCGCCGCCGATGATGACCATGCCGAGCTGCGCGGGCAGGGCGGTGCACAGCGCCGTCAAGATCAAGGGCGCCGCGCGGGTCAGCGTGTTCTGCCAGGAGAACCAGGTGCCGAACGCGCCCTGATACATGTAGAAATACAGGTCGAGCGGGTTCTTGCCGAACAGCGCCACGAATACGCCGAATACCGCGAGCGCGCCGACCAGCGCCGCGCCCGGTATCAGAATGTATTCGATTGAAGTGCCGTAACGTTGGAGAAAACCGGGGTCCGCGGCCGGAGAGACTGCGACCGCCTCGACCGGATCCGCAGCCTCCGTCGTCATGAAGTCGCTCCGATCACGCCTTCGACCAGATAGTCCATCTTCTCCAGCTCAGGGTCTTTCTGGCCACGGTCGGTGCCGGCCGTAATCACGGCCTTGCCCTTGTTGTCCATGATCGGGCCCTTGAAGATGGTATAGCTGCCTTCGGTCAGCTTGGCCTTGATGTCGTCGGCGTGCTTGCGCGCTTCCGCCGAGACCACCTCGCCATAAGGCGAGCATTTCACGATCTCTTCCTTCAGCCCGCCGCGATAGAAGTTTGGAATCGTTTCGCCGGCGGCGATCATCTTGACGAATTTCGGATACAGCGCCTCCCAGTTCCACTCTGCGCCGGTCAGATAGGCTTTTGGCGCCAGCGGCGACTGGTTGACGTGATAACCGCAGACCATCGCGCCGCGTCGCGCGGCGTTCTCCACCATCGTCTTCGGGCCGTCGACGTGGCAGGTGAGGACATCGACGCCCTGGTCGATCAGGCTGTTGGTGGCTTCTGCTTCCTTGACCGGCATCGACCAGTCGCCGGTGAAGATCACCTGGGTGGTCGCCTTCGGGTTGGCAAGCCTGGCGCCGAGGGTGAAGGCATTGATGTTGCGCAGCACCTGCGGGATCGGCTTCGCCGCGACGAAGCCGAGCTTGCCGCTCTTGGTCGAATAGCCGGCGACGATGCCGGAGATGTACTGGGCCTCGTCGATATAGCCGAAATAGCTGCCGGCATTGGTCGGATCCTTGTCGCTCCACAAGCCGCCGCAATGCTGGAAGCGAAGCTTTGGAAACTTCTTCGCCATCTTGATCATGTGCGGGTTGTAGTAGCCGAACGAAGTCGGGAACAGCAGCGACGCGCCGTCGAGGTTGATCATGGACTCGATAGTCTTTTCGACCGCGTCGGTTTCGGGGACCTTCTCTTCCTCGACCACCTTGAGGCCGGGCAGCTTCTTCAGCGCCGCCGCGCCTTGCGCGTGGGCTTGGTTGTAACCGTAGTCGTCGCGCGACCCGACATAGATGAAGCCGATCGTGGTGTCGGCGGCCTGCGCGCAACGCGCACCAAGCGCCGAACCAAGCGTCAGGGCCGCGCCGCCTTGCAACAAATGCCGTCGTGAAATCCTGCCAAAATCCATTGCCTGCTCCCCTCTGGCGACTGGGTCGCCTGTTCTTTCGCAGCCGCGCCGAAACGGCGGAGCCCTAAGGGATGTCGCAATGTTCGTGCCAGAGATTACGCTTCGCGGATTCTGTCGTAAGTAGTTGAATCTGTTTCGATCCGACCGTTCGATCGAATCTTGTGCAGCGCGTCATGTGCTTAAATGATGGGCACCGTTCGCGAATTGTATGCAACGGGGTTGAGCAATCGTAGCTCGATTTCGTAAGGCCTCCGCGACGCCTCGATCCGGTTAAGCGCCAGCAACTGGGCACAGAGGCGGAGTGAACTGCCTGGAGATAAGTCCGGACACGTCATTCGACCGCGCAAAGGACAGCGCCGTGCTGAAGATCGGAATCATCTCGGATACCCACGGGCTCTTGCGGCCAGAGGCTGAGCAACGGCTTGCCGGCGTGGCGCATATCATCCACGCCGGGGATGTCGGTCGTGCCGATGTTCTGGCCGCACTTCATCAGATTGCGCCTGTTACTGCGATCAGAGGAAATATCGATACCGGCGAATGGGCCAAAGATTATCCCGACACCCTGACGTTACGACTTGGGGCGCGTTCCTTCTACGTCTTGCATGACCTTGGGGAATTGCAGATCGATCCGGCCGCCTGTGGCATTGATGTCGTAGTTTCCGGCCACTCGCATCGTTCGCGGGTCGAAACGATAGACGGTGTGCTCTATCTGAATCCTGGAAGCGCCGGGCCGCGGCGTTTCAAGCTCCCGATTACGCTGGCCACGCTGGAACTAACTGCGAGCGGCCTTCGGCCGGTGATACACGACCTTGATCGCATCGAGTGATGTGCATCTGCATCCAGCGGAGTTGTTCACGCACGCTGTGGCGATTTTGATCTTTCCTATGGTGCGCGAACTGACCTATATCGCGGCCCGGAGGGCAAAAGCATGTTTGGAAAAATGCGGCGAGAGAAGAACAGACGCGAGCGTGACGCCGCGGAAGCTCAGGCGCGCTTCGAGCGGAACGAGCGCCTCGGCAAAACTATTTACGGCCGAATTGCCGAATTGAAGAAAGTGCCGCACGAAAATCTGCCGGATGCGGTGTTCCTGCTATTCATGGAAGCCAAGCAGCAGAGCGAACTGATTCGGCGATCGATAAACGACCACACCGGTCATGACTCCAATTTCGACGCGATCGACGGCGATCGCGCGACTTACCTCGCGCAGGACGCGACGCATGCGGTGCGGGATCACGTCACACATCCCCAGACATTCTTCGAGGCGATCTCCGAGCAAACGCCCGACGTGCACTTCACGATCGAGCAGCAGGACGCCGTTTCGCTGGTCGCCGCGACGATCCGTGAGCAGCGGCTGGATGGAATCCTGGAAGGCCTGCGACTGGCCGGATTGTTGAATGAAGTGCCAAACCGCCGCCGCGCCGGTTCGGAGGCTGAAGGGACGGGTTAGATCGCAATTCGACGCGGCTGCCGATGGAAAGGCAAGCTTGCGGGGAAGGTGAGGCCATTCGCTCTCCGGAAATGCGCGGAACCTCGTCATCATCCGTCGCGATGTCAGCTCGCACTTGCTCTCCCATTCTTCCTGGAAGTTTCAAGAGCATTTGGAATCGTCCAAGCACGTTTGGAATCTCTCTAAGCGCGTCGCCTCTTGCGCCGAGTTCTCGTCACCGTTTGCCTATCGTGCTTGCCCGCCTCCACGGGGAACGCCCAAGCAAGGCGTAAATAGCTGATCGGCCGCGAAGGCGCCCGGGCCTTCTACGAGGGTGACGTCGGCGCCGCACCTGCCAGTTTCCTGGCGGACAAGGGCGGTCTCCACACCCGCGCTGGCTTCGCAGGATAGCGAAACGGAAGCGCAACGAGTTCTATTTTTTCTCTGCCCTGGCGGTAACAGTTCCCCATTTCTTCGCCTCACTGGCGATGAACCGCGAAAATTCCTCCGGCGTCATCGGCATCGGGTCAGAGCCCAGTCCACGGATTCGCTCCACGATCGCCCGATCGCTCAGTGCCGTCACGAACGCCGAGTTGATTTTCTCGACGATATCGCCGGGCGTTCCCGCCGGCGCGACGATGCCGAACCAGCCGGTCGCCTCAAAACCGGGGAGGCCCTGTTCGGCAAAGGTTGGCGTGTTGGGAAGGCGTGGATAGCGATGAGCCGAGGAGACGGCCACGGGCGTGATCAGGCCGCCCTCGATCGCGGTCATCGCCGACGGAGGATCGACGATCCCGAGGGGCATATGCCCGCCGATAAGGTCGGTAACGACCGGCGCCATCCCCCGATAGGGTACCAGTTCGAGCCTGGTATCAGCCATCTGATTGAACATCTCGCTGGTGAGATGCATCAGCGTGCCGTTACCGCCGTGACCGACCGCCAGCTTGTTCGGCTGCCTTGCCATGGCAATGATGTCGCCAAGTGTCTTTCCCCGCAGCGAGTTCGAAGCCGCCAGAATGAAAGGCACGGCTGCGAGGCCGGTAACCGGCGCAAGGTCCTTGTGCGCGTCATAGGTGATGTTGTCCTGGACCCCGAGGCTTACGCCCAGCCCCGCCGCGCCGCCGAGCCCGATCAGGTACCCGTCCGGCGGCGCTTTGGCGACCATGCCGAGCGCGATCGCGCCGCCTGCGCCCGGGCGGTTTTCAATCACCAACGGTTGCCCCAGTTGTTTTTCGACGTTCGGCTGCACGATGCGTGCGATCGCATCGGAACTGCCGCCGGCGGGAAAGCCGACGACGAGGCGGATCGCACGTTCGGGATAGGCGTCCGCCGCCTTACCACTGCCAACCGCGGCGCAATGGCACGCGAGCACGATGGCGATCACTACGCCGGAAATTCTTCTCATGGTATTTACCGGTGCTTTCCTGTCAGGCCCGAGCGCAGCCAACAGATTTGGAATTCCAGAGATGCAGGCTCTCGCTTGCACGAGATCGTCATTGTCCCGGCAGCCAGGACGAGTGGAAATGCTTGATACTCCAACCCTGGTCGCCTTTGGTGACAAGGAAGGTGAAGCGAGCGGGACGCTCGATTGTTTTTCCGTCGCGCGTGCTTGAGAAAGTGTCCATTCCCGCAAACGCGACGGCGGTATCGGAAATGACCATCGTCGAGAACTCCCCGAACTCGACTTTGCGCGGTGTATCGACCTTGATCCCCTGGAAGTACGCGTCGATCTCCGCGGTCTTGGTAGCTAACTTGGGACTGACGGTGCCGAGAAAGACCGCGTCGGGCGCGAACAGTTTTACAACGCCTGGAACATCGGCTGAATCGAATGCCGCCTTGAACTGCTCGATGACCTTGAACGCATCTTCCTTCGGCCCCGCAACTGCGGACACCGGAAGGATCGTCGATAGAACGAGCGCCAACAGCAGTTTTCCCATGATCGTTTCCCTCCCTCGCAGGTGACCCGCATCAGATCATATTGCGAGTTCCCGATGTCTCGCGTAAGCCAGAAAATACTCATCGATTGATCAGGTTGCCTCATGAATCCTGCAATGCAGCATTGGGAAGCTGCAGCCTGTTGACGTAGGCATAGGGTCTTTCGTCGAGGCGGTGCACCAGCCGACTTCGCCACAGCTCCGGTTACGGAACTCTCCGAATTGGTCGTTTGCTTTTCGATTTTGAATGCGCAGGCGCGTCGCCTCTTCGGTCGGCAGCGCGTCGAACTGACAAGACCTGCTTCGCTGTCTCCACGAAGCGCTGGGCCGCCGGTGAGCGGACGAAATCCGCCCGGCTTACCAGAGAAACGTGTCTGATGATCGCGGGGCGAGACAAGGGAACGGCTGTGAGAGTTGGGAATTGCGCTTCCGGAAGCATATGCGCGGGCAAGATGCTTATTCCAGCGCCTTCCACCGTCAATGCCAGTGCGGTCGTGATGAGAGAAACCTCCAGCTTTGGTTTTAGCTGACGACCGGTCCTGGCAAGGGCCTCGTCAATTTGCGACCTGATCCGTGTTCCGCGGCGCATTGTGATCAGGTCGCAATTTTCGAGGCTGTCCCAAGTGAGTCGGGAAGCTTTCTCAAAGCGGCCGTCCTTGATCCCGATCGCCGATAGCGAGCTATGCGTAAGTGTCTCGATCTTCACGTCGAGCGTATCGGCATCTTCAACACTTCCGATGCCCAATTCGGCTTCTCCGGCGGTGACGAACGCAAGCAAGTCATCAGGCGCAACATCGAACAGCTCGACGCGAACGTCGGGATAGTCCGCCCGAAATCGGGCCAGGACGCGGGGGAGCAACGCAGACGCAACTCCTGCCGACACCGCAATGGCAATCCGACCTGCCTTTACCTCGACCAGATCGCTCATGTGCCGGGCCAATCCGTTGGCGCCGGCCAGTATCCGTTCCGCAATCGGCACCGCATCCTTGCAAGCTAGCGTCGGATGCAGCGCGCGGGTCGTGCGGTCGAACAATCTGAGCTGAAAGTTCTCCTCGATCTGCCGGATCAGCAGACTGACCGCCGATTGGGTCACGCGCAGTTCGGCAGCGGCCTTGGTGAGGCTGCCATGGCGATAGACCAGAACGAGGGCTTCGAGCTGCCGCATCGTCGGCATCATGAGTTCACCTTATGAATCGATGAGAATTTTGTGACTAATCTGAAGTGTCGGAACCTGCAAGATATTTCCGGAAAGTGCCCGACGTGAAAATCAGTCTGGCCCGCTGCCTGGCGAGCGGGCCTGATCCGGCCAGCCGAGAGAAGTGATGCAGAGAATACAGACCCAGGTTCTTGTGGTGGGCGCCGGTCCGGTGGGATTGACGGCGGCGATGGACTTGGCCTCTCGCGGCATTGAGGTCGTCGTGGCCGAAATCCGCAGCGCCGGCGAGCCGCCAAACGTCAAGTGCAACCATGTCTCTGCGCGATCGATGGAGGTTTTTCGCCGTCTTGGCATCGTCCGCCGGGTGCGGGACGGCGGTCTGCCGGCCGATTTTCCGAACGATTGCGCCTATCGCACGGCGGTTGTCGGCCGTGAGTTGACGCGGATCCCGATTCCGTCCCGGGCCGACCGATACACTGCGACGGAGGGACCGGACACGGGGTGGCCGACTCCCGAACCGCCACACCGGATCAACCAGATCTATCTCGAACCGGTCCTGTTCGCCTGCGCCCGGGAGCGGTCGCAGATAAGGATTCTCAATCGCATGCAGATCGAGCGATTCAACCAAAGCCAGGACGGCGTACTGGCCTACGGGCGCGACCTCGACAGTGGCGACGAAATCACTGTTGCCGCGGATTATCTGATCGGCTGCGACGGTGGCCGGTCGATGGTGCGCAAGGCGATTGGCGCGCGGTTTGCGGGCACCGAAGTCGTCCAGCGGGTACAGTCCACCTGTATTTATGCGCCGCAGCTAAAGGACATGATCGTCCAAAAGCCGGCCTGGATGACCATGTCGCTCAATCCGCGCCGGTGTGGAACGACCGTAGCGATCGACGGCGAAGACAGATGGCTGATACACAACCATCTTGCGTCCAACGAAACCGATTTCGAAAGCGTCGACCGGGATTGGGCGCTTCGTGCGATTCTCGGCGTGGACGATCGGTTTCGGTACGAGGTCCTCAGCAAGGAAGATTGGATCGGCCGCCGTCTGGTCGCCGATCGTTTCCGGGACCGGCGCGCTTTCATTTGCGGCGACGCCGCCCATCTGTGGATTCCCTACGCCGGCTACGGAATGAATGCCGGAATAGCCGACGCCGTCGATCTCTGCTGGATCCTGGCGGCGGTCCTGCAAGGCTGGGCCGATCCGGCAATGCTTGATGCATATGAGGCCGAACGGCAGCCGATTACTGAGCAGGTCTCGCAATACGCGATGAACCATGCTCTCGCGGTCATGGATCAGCGGCGGGCTGTGCCACCGGAAATCGAGGCGGACGGACCGGCCGGAGACGAGGTGCGCGACAGAGTCGGACGCGCGGCCTACGACCTCAACGTTCAGCAGTATTGCTGCGCTGGCTTGAACTTCGGCTACTACTATGACCGATCGCCGATCATTGCCTATGATGGCGAGACGCCGCCACCCTACAGCATGGGCAGCTTTACCGCCTCGACCGTGCCAGGGGCGAGGGTGCCGCATGCGTGGCTGCCCGATGGTCGCTCGTTGCTGGACGGACTTGGTCCGGCGTACACGTTGGTTCGCTTCGACCCGTCAATCGACGTTGCGGCCTTGACCGACGCGGCTGCGCAATCTCGCGTTCCGCTCGCGGTCCTCGATGTCGATCGAAACAGGACGACAGCACGCGCTCCTGAAGGCCTGCTGATTGTACGGCCGGACACCCATGTCGCCTGGCGGGGGGACGCCGTGCCGCAGCAGCCGCTTCGACTGTTCGATCGTTTGCGGGGTGCCGCTGTCGAAGCGCGCGGTCATCACCGCGTTCCGGCGGGCGAAGTCGCCGATGCCTGAGTTGCCACGTAAGTCGCCACGGCAGGAAGGCATTCCTGTCAGGGCTATAAGGGGGGACGTCATGATTCAAAAAGGGACTTTGGCAGGAATCGGCGCCGTTCTGATCCTTCTCGGCGGGTTGCTCGCCCACTTCACCCAGACCGCGAATGGAATTCGTATCGAAGACGTCCGCTTCAAGGGCGCCAAGGGCAACACCATGAGCGCCCTTGTCTATATTCCAGCCGGTGCACCTGCACCGGGGATCCTTGCGGTCCATGGCTATCTTAATTCGCGCGAGACGCAGGACGGCTTTGCGATCGCGGCTGGGAATTTCGGCGATTATGTCGGCTGCGATCCACCAAGACGCGCGTCGTGAGTTCCCTTGGCGTTAGATCTGGGCCGCGCCTTACACGTCGCTGAGGCTTGTCCACATGCTCTGATTGTTACTCGATCGGACCGCGGCGGCGATGAATTCCATTCCTTCAATTCCGTCAGCGAGCGACGGCAGGTCAGGACAGGCAGCGTCTCCGGAGCGGATCAACTGAGCAAACTGACTATAAAGTGTGGCGAACGCCTCGAGATATCCTTCGGGGTGCCCGCTCGGCAGTCGAACCTGAGTCGGAGGAGCGTCACCGGAGATGGCGCCGCCTCGCGTCAGAAGTTGCTTGGGCCTGCCAAATTCCGTGAACCACATCTGGTTCGGATTGTCCTGGCGCCACTCAAGCCCGGCGTTTTCGCCGTAAACGCGCAGTTGCAGACCGTTTTCGCATCCCACGGCAACTTGGCTGGCCCACAGCATCCCGCGTGCATTGCCTTCAAACCGCAGCAGTATGTGCACGTTGTCGTCGAGCCGTCTGCCCTCCACGAAAGTCGACAGGTCCGCACTTACGGCCACCGTTTTTAGACCCGTCACAAATCGCGCAAGGTTATAAGCGTGCGTACCGATATCTCCGATCGCACCGCCAAGTCCTGAGCGAGCAGGGTCCGTGCGCCAATCCGCCTGCTTGTTCGAAAGTGGGCGAGTTAGCCAATCTTGCGGATACTCAACCTGAACCACGCGAATCTTGCCGAGGTCACCATTCGCCACCATGGCACGCGCTTGTCGTACCAGGGGATAACCTGTGTAATTGTGCGTCAATAGAAACTTCGCGCCGTTCTTTGGCTTGATCTTGGCGAGCGCACGGGCCTCATCGAGCGTTGACGTAAGCGGCTTGTCGCAGATCACATGAATTCCAGCCTCAAGAAATGCCTTGGCCGGCGCAAAATGCAGGTGATTGGGAGTAACGATCGAGACGGCCTGAATGCCGTCTTCGCGGGCAGCCTCTTTCGCCGCCATCTCGGCAAAGCTTGTATATATCCGGTCTTCGGCCAGCCCAATCCTTCTACCAGATTCCTGAGCCCGATCGGGATCGGAAGACAGAGCTCCCGCAACCAGTTCATAATCGTCGTCAATTCGCGATGCAATCCGGTGCACGTAGCCGATGAATGCTCCGATCCCGCCACCGACCATTCCCAATCGGATACGCGACGTCTCGCTGCTTCTCATGACATGCCCTCATCTGACCTCAGACCAAGCATTCTCAGATTTGCTTCCCTGTTTGTGCCGGCGCCTGCAAAGTCATCGAAAGCTCGCTCGGTGACCCGTATGATGTAATCGGAGATCAACCGGGCTCCTTCCCGAGCGCCATCTTCCGGATGCTTCAGCGCGCATTCCCACTCCAGCACGGCCCACCCCGCGTAATCGTAGGCCGTGAGCTTTGAAAAAATCGATCGAAAATCAACCTGACCGTCTCCAATCGATCGGAAACGTCCGGCGCGGTTAACCCACGACTGAAATCCGCCGTAGACTCCCTGCCTGCCGGTTGGATTGAATTCGGCATCCTTGACATGGAACGCCTTGATGCGGTGGTGGTAGAAATCGATGAAGTCGAGATATTTGAGTTGCTGCAGCACAAAATGGCTTGGGTCGTAAAGAATATTGGCGCGAACGTGGTTCTTCACTTGATCGAGGAACATTTCGAAAGTCACCCCGTCATGTAGATCCTCGCCCGGGTGCAATTCATAGCAAACGTCGACGCCATTGCGATCGAACTCATCGAGAATTGGTAACCATCGGCGGCCAAGCTCACCAAAGGCATCGTCGATCAGGCCCTGGGGGCGTTGGGGCCAAGGGTAGATGAAAGGCCACGCAAACGCGCCCGAAAAAGTTGCGTGGGCATTCAGACCAAGGTTGCTCGAAGCCTTTGCGGCCCATTTCAATTGTTGAATCGCCCACGCCGTCCGAGCGGAGGAATTGCCATGGACCGCGGCCGGCGCGAAACCATCAAAAGCACTGGAGTAGGCCGGATGCACAGCGACCAGTTGCCCCTGAAGGTGCGTCGACAATTCAGAAATCTCGAGTCCATGACGATGGACTGTGCCACGCAGTTCATCCGCATATGTTTTCGACGTCGCAGCCTTTTCCAGGTCAATAAAGCTGGAAACCCAGCTCGGTATCTGCACGCCCTTGTATCCGAGATCCGCTGCCCAGGCGCATATGCTGTCCAACGTATTAAAAGGAGGAGCTTCGGCCGCGAATTGAGCCAGGAATATTGCCGGTCCCTTGATGGTGCGCACAATTAGTCTCCTCTGTCCTGTCTTCGAAGGGCCTGGCCTGACGGCTTTCTGACCCCACCGCAGTTCTGCTTCTTACCCCACGGCGCGATATGATCACGGTGGAAGGGATCGCGCTGCATCTGTCCTTTGTCTACATCGTGACGGCGAGATATTTCGCTTCCATGAACTCGGCGATGCCATGCCTTTGCCCGCCTTCGCGTCCGATGCCGCTCTGCTTAGCGCCGCCGAACGGGGCGGCCGGATCCGACATGAGGCCGCGATTGAGCGCGATCATACCCGTTTCAATCTTCGCGGCTACACGCATGCCGCGGGCGAGATCACGGGTGTAGATGTAGGCGGCGAGCCCGTATTCCGTGTCGTTCGCCCGCTCGATCGCTTCGCTCTCCCGTTCGAAGCGCGAGATCGGCGCCACAGGTCCGAAGATTTCCTCGTGCGCCATCTCGGCGTCGGCCGGCACGTCGCAAAGGACGGTCGGAGGATAGTAAAAACCCGTTCCGCTCCCGACCGAGCCGCCGCACAGAACGCGCGCGCCACGTGCGACGGCGTTCCGGACCAGCCGATCGATCTTATCGACCGCCTTTTTCGTTATCATCGGACCGCATTCGGTGGCGGCCTCGATGCCTGCGCCCACTTTGAGCGCCGTCATGCGCTTTCGAAGCCCTTCGGCGAAGGCGTCGTGAATGCCGGATTGCACATAGATGCGATTTGCGGCGGTGCAGGCTTCGCCGGCGTTGCGCATTTTCGCCACCATGGCGCCATCGAGCGCAGCCTCGAGATCGGCATCGTCGAAGACGATGAATGGCGCGTTGCCGCCGAGTTCCATCGAGCAGGAGATGACGTGCTTGGCCGCTTCGGCAAGGAGGAGGCGGCCAACTCCTGTCGAACCGGTGAACGACAGTTTCCGCACCCGTGGATCCGCCAGCATGGCGGCGGTGGCCGGAGCAGGATTGGAAACCGTAAGGACGTTGACGACGCCGGGGGGAACGCCGGCTTCTTCACATAGCGCAGCGAGCGCGTAGGCGGTGAGGGGCGTCTCGCTCGCGGGCTTGAGAACAACCGTGCAGCCCGCTGCAAGGGCGGGAGCGATCTTGCGCGTCGCCATGGCCGCCGGGAAATTCCAGGGCGTGATCAAAACGCAGACGCCGACCGGCTGATAGTCGACGATGATGCGGTTCGCACCCGAGGGAGCGAGGCCGAATTCGCCGGTGATTCGTACGGCTTCCTCGGCGTTCCAGCGAAAGAACTCCGCGGCATAGGCGACTTCGCCGCGCGCATCGCGCAAAGCCTTGCCATTCTCGATCGATATCAGCGCGGCAAGCGTTTCGGAACGCTGCGTCATCAATTCGAAGCAACGCCTCAGAATTTCGGATCGTTGGCGCGGCGGCGTCTGGCTCCAGCCGGCCGCCGCCCGGGCGGCGGCCTCCACCGCTGCCTCGACGTCGACCATGGCCGCATCGGGAACCTCGGCGATCACGTGCTCGGTGGACGGATCGACGACCTCGATAAGCCGGCCGTCAGCGGCCTGCCGCCATTGGCCGTCGATGTAGAGGCCGCGCGCATAAGTGCGGAGGTCGATGGTTTCCTGGTCGGTGCTGAACGTGCTCTGGGACATGTTCATCATGGGGGTCCTGTCAGCTCAGATGGCGCTGCCGGCGAGATCGCCGTCGTAGGCGGCTTTCACCAGTCGTTTCATCGCGGGAAGGTCGAAGGGGCGGGGATTGTTTTTGATCAGCCGATCGATTCCGAGAGCAAGTTCGGCGGTCCAATCGATCTTGTCGGCGGGAAGTCCAAGACCGGCCAATGTAGGAGCGATCCCAATCGCCGCGAACATGCGGCTGATTTCTTCAATCGTCGCGCGGGCCATCTCGCCGTCGCTCCGGCTCGATCGCTCAAGGCCGAGAGCTACTCCGATGTTGGCGATTTCGGTTGTCGCCGCGGAGCAATTATAATTCATCACATAAGGCAGCATGGTTGCGACGCCCAGCCCGTGCGGCGTGTGGGTCAAGGCGCCGATCGGATATTGCACCGCGTGCGCGGCCGCTGTTCCCGCGGTTCCGAACGCGCAGCCGGCCGCCAGAGCGCCCATCATCACATCTGCCCGCGCGTCTTCGTCGGCGCCATCGCGGCAGACCTTCTCGAGACTGCGTCCCAGGAGCTTGATGGCAAGCAGGGCGAAGTGATCGGTAAGCGCCGTCTTGCCGATGAAAACATGTTTCTGCGGCAGGTCGGAAGCGACACTGCGTCTAACCGCAGTGAAGGCCTCGATCGCGTGGGTCAAGGCGTCGGCCCCCGCAATTGCCGTCAGGGACGGCGGACACGTCATCGTCAGTTCCGGGTCGCAGATCGCAGCAGCGGCAATCAGGTGGGGGCTCGAAATGCCGATCTTCAAAAATCGATCAGGATCGGAGATCACCGCGACCGGCGTTACTTCCGAACCTGTGCCTGCTGTGGTCGGCACGGCGATCACGGGCAGGATGGGACCCGGCACCTTGAACTCACCGTAATAGTCCTGAAGCTTGCCGCTATGGCTGATCAGCAAGGCTGCGCATTTTGCAAAGTCGAGACAGCTGCCGCCGCCGATGCCGATCACCATGTCGGGCATGAAGCTCCGCGCTTCCTCAACGCAGATGCCGACCGAATCGACCGGTACGTCCGGCTGCACGCGATCATGAACGAAAATCTCGACCGACGACGCCTTCAAGCTCGCGACGATTTCGGAAAAAACGGCGGTGCCGGCGAACCGCTCGTCGGTGCACAGGAGCGCCCGACGCCCATGTTTAATGGCGACGGTGGAAAGCGCATGGCGCTGCCCCCTGCCAAACAAAATCTCGCGGGGCAGCCTCAAGGCGGCGAACAGCGTCATAATGCATATCCTCTGGCGACGGACGAATTAGATCGCGCGAAACCGTTGAGTTCGCTCCAGAGGCGAGGCTTGTTCTCAAAGCCCTTCGCGGCGCGAAGGCGGGCGGCGCTATCGCCGGAGCTGCCGACAGGCGAGTCGGCCCGCATGGGCGGCGCAGCGCGAACCAGATCCGGATAGCCGGAGAGTCTCCGTACCAATTCCGAAGCGGAGTCCGGATCTATCGCGACGATGACGACGCCCTTGCAGACGAATTCCGCTGCGAGCATGCCGCGGACATCGGGCGCTGAACCTGCGAGCGTCGCGACCTTTAGGCCCTGTTTGGCTTCAATGAGCGCGTCGGCGTAGTGAAATTCATTTTCTTCCAAGGCATCCGCTCCATGAGCAGGCCCACTCCCGCGCCCGGGTTTGGCACCGTTCAACCGTAGTGAAATCAAATCCTATATGATATAGGATTGAATATCGCGCAAGGTCGTGCTAGAGGCAAGCTTGTGTCAAGAGGCAGATCGAAATCGATGAACGCCACCAATCCTTCGCCAGCCGGGGTCGCCGGCGGGCAGATCGATCGCCCCACCAGTCTGGCGGGTGACGTGTATGAGGCGATTTTTGCACAGCTCATGTCGCTCAAGATCGCGCCCGGCGCGCGCATCACCGTTGATAGCCTCGCCCGCGAATTCAACGTCTCGCAAACGCCTATCCGTGAGGCGCTAGGTCGGCTCGAGGGTGAAGGGTTGGTGCTGAAGACGCACTTGATCGGCTTTCGCGCGGCGCCGCAGATCACCAAGCGCCAGCTTGACGAGATCTATGAGCTTCGATTGCGTCTCGAACCCTACAGCGCCGCGAAGGCGGCGGTGCGTTTGGACGAGGCGAAACTGGTGATGCTTCGCGAGGCGGCCGGCATGATGGCCCGCCGGGAAGGCAAGGACGAGCGCCTGCGGTACTCGAACTTTGCGCGGCAGGACGCCGACTTTCACGACAAGATACTGGCCTGCGCTGAGAACGAACTCATTCGCCAAGCCATCGCTTTCCAGCACACTCACTTTCACATTTTTCGCCTCATGTTTCATTCGCGCGTCACCGAAGAGGCTCTCGACGAGCACGAAGCCATACTGGCCGCCTTCGCGGCTGCGGATCCTGTGGCTGCCGAAGAAGCGATGCGCGTTCATATTGAACGCTCTCGCGATCGCCTGCTGTCAGCGTTCGATTAGGCCGCCCCCCGATGTCGATAAACGCCGCCATAGACAGAGGAAAAGAGGTCGTGCGGCTCGGAAGTAGCGAAACGAGGGTAGTTGAGCCCGTCCGTCGGGCAACGAAGCTCTCGAAGCAATACGGTTCAGTGACCGTGCTCGCGGAGCGCGAAGTGAGTGCGTGCCGGTGGCGAATTGGAATTTGCTACGGCGGCGGTCTGGGGAATGGCAATGGGGCAGGTTGAGAAAACTGCACTGCGTTTGACAAATGTTGCCAAGTCATATGGCCGCGTGCGGGCTCTTGAAAACCTCTCCTTCAGGGTCGCGGAAGGTCGTTTCTTCGTATTGTTTGGGCCGAGTTCAGTTGGCAAGACGACGACCCTTCGCACAATCGCTGGTCTCATCGCTCCGGAACGAGGGCACGTCGAGATTTTTGGCAAGGATTGGACCCATGAGCCGATCGCGGGGCGGGGCGTGTCAATGGTGTTCCAGTCCTTCGCGCTCTATCCGCACCTGACCGTTTACGGCAATCTCGCCTATCCGCTGACCGAAGAAAAGCGCCCGCGTGAGGAGATCGACCGCCGCGTAAAGGAGACGGCGACGATGCTCCGGCTCAACATGAAGCTCGATCGAAAGCCCAATACGCTTTCGGGTGGTGAACAGCAGCGCGTGGCCTTGGGTCGCTCCTTGATACGTCGCCCGAGGATCCTGTTGCTGGACGAGCCTTTGACCAATCTCGACGCAAAGCTCCGCCATGAGATGCGCGCGGAACTGAAGCGCCTTCACCGCCAATTTGGTCTCACCATCGTCTACGCCACACCCGATGAGCTCGAAGCCCTCTCGATGGGTGAGGAAATCGCAGTGATGCGCGATGGCGGCGTCGTGCAGATCGGAACGCCGGACGAGCTCTTCGAAGCGCCGTGTGATCTGTATGTGGCAAGCAAGATCGGCTCGCCCCACATGAACATAATCAAGGGCAGGCTGGCTACAGACAGCGCCGCCCTCGAATCCGCAATTGGGCCGTTACCTTTCGTGAAAAAGCTGCAGGCTGCCGAAGCAGGCGAAGCGGCCGTGGTCGGCATCCGCCCGAGCGACGTGCGCTTTGCGGGGAAGGGCGAGCAAGGCCTCAAGGCCAATATTGCCATGCTTGAGCCGCTGGGGGACGTCACGATCGTATCCGTGGAAACCGGCGGCGAAACGCTGCGCATGGTGCTGCCGGAATCCGCTGCCTCGGGTTTGCAGCCCGGCCAACAGGCGGCAGTTATTCTCGATCCAAGAAAATTCTACATCTTCCGCGCTTCGAGTGGACGGATGATGGTCTGAGACGAGTGATTTAACAAAAAAATGAAATCTAAACGGAGGAAACCAGGATGACCGCGATAAGGGTGATCAGCAGCATAGTGATGGCGGCCGGGCTTGCCGCTTCGCTGGTGCTGGGAACGACATTTGCTTTCGCTGCCGATGTGACGCTGACGATGGCTGTGCCGGACTGGCCACCAACGCGCATCATGAAGAAGTTTTTCGACGAGCAGTACAAGCCGAAGTCCGGCAACACGGTGAAGCTCCAGGTGGATTTCATTCCGTGGCCGGACTTCTATACCCGCGTGAATGCGTCGCTCACATCGGGCGAGAAGAAATATAACTTCATCGTATCGGACTCGCAGTGGCTGGGTGCGTTCGTCGAGGGTGGCTATTTCCGGAAGATCAACGATCTGCTCAATGCGGATCCCGAGTTCATGAAGACGTTCAAGGACATCCATCCGAACACGCTGAATGCCTACTCAACTTATCCGCACAAGTCGGAAAATTACTATGGCTTTCCGCAGTTTCCCGATGTGCTGGTGAACTTCGCGCGAAAGGACATTATCTGCCACGAAACAGAACAGAAGAACTTCATGGCGAAGTTCAACAAGAAGCTTCCCTGCACGGGCGAAGAGCTCGACGCCATGACTTGGGACGACTTCAAGAACGTCGGCGAGTTCTTTCGCCGCAAGAAGGGCGAGATGCTGGCCGGCAAACCTGCCGAAGACGATTTCTACGGCATCGCGTTTCAGGCGGGCAAGAGCTACGACTTCTCGTCGATGCAGATCAACGGCTTTATCTGGCAAATGGGTGGTGACATCTGGGATGAGACTCAGGCGCCCAACGGCAAGGCGGAAGGTGTCGTGAACTCACCGGCGGCCGTGAAGGCGCTGGAGAAGTATCTGAGCCTGATCGCATACATGCCGCCCCTCGCCAAGACGGGCACGATGGACATCTTCAAGTCGGATGAGCTGTTCCGCCAAGGTAAGGTGGCCATGAGCGTTAACTGGATCGGCCTTGCCGAAGCCTCGCTTGATCCGAAAACGTCGAGGGTCTCAGACAATCTGGTGTTCGGCATGATGCCGGGAACCAAAGGTCCGGATGGCAAACTGGTCCGCTGGTCCAATATTGGCGGCCAGCCCTTCGTGCTGACCACCTGGACGACCGACACACAGATCAAGGAGGCCGTGGAGTTCGTGAAGTGGTGGCTGTCGTTGAACATCCAGCACCAGTTTGCGGCGGCCGGCGGTCAGTCTGCCATCAAGTCCGTGTACTCGGATCCGAAGTACGTAACTTACCGCCCCTGGAACAGGGCTTGGGCTCCTTCGCTGGATTGGCAGAAGGACGTGTGGCACGTGCCGCAGTTCTTCGAATTGCTGACCCAGCAGCAAGACCAGTACGATCTCGCCATTACTGGTCGGCAGGATGCCAAGACGACTCAGGACAATATCGCCAAGTTCCAGCAGCGCCTGCTCAAGGAGGCGGGGCTGATCAAGTAACGTGACGCGTGAGCGCCGCGAGCGGCGGCAATGACGAGGCTTGGCCGGGAAGCGATTTCGTCTCCTTTCCCGGCCACTTGAAAGACATGGCCAGACGCCGACCGCGGTCGCACGAGGCCGCTCAGCAACGTACAGGAATTGCTTTTCCACGGAAGTTTCATGCAACTGATGTCAGCCGTACAATCTGCCAAGACTGCACCGGCTCTCCTTGAGCTTTCGGCCAACAATTGGCGGCTTGCAGTTCTCGTGGGGCTCGTTGTCTCTACGCTTGCGGTGGTGACGCTGCCGGCGTCCGGTTCTTTCTGGGTCGTTGGCGCTATGTCGGCCTTGGTCGCTGCGGCATTCGCGGTAAATGCCTATCGCCGTCGCTATTATGGCGGGCTCCTGGTCGCGCCGGCCATCGCCGTTCTATTCGTGATGAACATCTTCCCGCTGCTTTGGTCCCTGGGGCTTTCATTTTTTGCCTACCAGTCGAACCTGCAGTCCATCCGCTTCGTCGGCCTCAACAACTACATCAAGGTTCTGACCGACGAGGTCGCGGCTCCGGCCAACTGGAACGCCCTCATCAATACCGCCATGTTCGCGGTGTGCACGGTTTCTGTACAGATGATCGTGGGGTTTCTCTTGGCGATGCTATTTGCCAAGCAGTTCCCGCTGCGGAAATATCTGCTGATTCTGGTTCTCACACCGATGATGCTGTCTGTCGTGGCCTCAGGTGTCTTTTTCACCTACTACTATGACCCCACCTTCGGCATCCTGAGCTATGTGATCAATAGCCTCGCGGGCGGCCAGTTCATCGTCATGGACAGCAAGGCGGGCGCTGTGGCCGCTATCGTTTTTGCCGACGCCTGGATGTGGTCGCCCTTCGTCATGCTGCTTGTGCTGGCGGGGCTTGTATCCGTGCCGAAATATCTCTACGAGGCAGCCGCCATCGACAGGGTGTCCGCCTGGCGGCGCTTCTGGAGCATCACCTTCCCCTATATCCGCGGGCTTCTGATGTTGGCGCTGTTGTTCCGCACCATCGAAGCGTTCAAGCTGGCAGACCTTGTGATCGTGCTGACCAAGGGCGGAAACGACACAATGACGATCTCCTACCACTTGCTCCGCATCGCCAACGAACAGAACAAGACAAGTGAGGGAGCGGCCATCTCCTACATCATCCTCTTCATCGTGATCGTGCTCACGAACCTTTATCTCTACGTTGCCAATCCCAAGAAAAGGGAGACCTGAGCTATGACAGACAGCGTTTCTTTCTGGGAGCGGGTTGGCTTTCGTCGCGTCGGCGGCATCGCGGAGGCGGGCTGGGGCCGCACGCTCGTCGTGGCGGTCGTCAGCTTCATCTACTTCCTGCCAGTCCTCTTCATCATCTTCACGGCCATAAAACCGCAGGGGCTGGCGCTTTCGGTGCCGCCAACGCTTTCGCCTACCTCATTCTTTGGTCTCATTCCCGATCAGTTTGTCTTCACACCGACGTTGGACAACTTTGCCTCGGTCTTTTCCCGCGTCATGACGGCGGGTGGCCAGCCGGAGTCCACCGGGTTTGACCGATTCTTCTTCAACTCGATCGTGATCGCGTCGGCCTCCGTCCTGCTTGCCCTCGTTATCGGCACGTTGGCCGCCTATGGCTTCTCGCGCTATCCACTCAGGGGCAACGATACCTATCTCTTTATCATTCTGACGACCCGTATGCTGCCTGCAATCGTCGTCATCATTCCGGTGATCTTGATGTTCCGCGCAATGGGTCTTTCTGGATCCTATCTCGGCATCATCATGCTCTACACGGCTTTCAATCTCGCATTTACCATTTGGATGATGAAAAGCTTCTTCGACGAGTTGTCGACAGATGTCGAGGATGCAGCTCGTATCGACGGGTCGTCAGAAATCAAGGTGTTTTTCAAGATCAGCCTGCCGCAGGTTGTCGCCGGTCTTGCCGCAACATTCGTTTTCGGCCTCATCCTCACCTGGAACGAGTTCCTGTTTGCGCTGCTTCTGACGGGCCCTGACACTCGCACCGTGCCTGTAGCCATGAACCAGGCCGTGTCTTCCGGCGGGCGCGGAACGGACTGGACGCTGCTGGCTGCCATTGAAACCCTGTTTCTTGTTCCCGTCTTCCTAGCCACCTTCTTTTTGCAGGATCACCTGCTGCGTGGCGTCACGTTCGGCACGGTCAGGAAGTGATCATGTCGACTATAGAAATACGCGATCTCACCAAGAAGTTCGGCGCATTTGTTGCTGTCAAGGATGCCAGCCTTTCCGTGGCTGCAGGCGAAATTGTTTGTCTGCTCGGTCCTTCGGGCTGCGGCAAGACGACTACGCTGCGCACGATTGCCGGCCTCGAACGCGCCACGGCAGGGGACGTCGTCATTGCGGGGCAGCGCGTGAATGACCTGCCGCCGGAGAAGCGCGACATCGCGATGGTCTTCCAGTTCTATGCTCTCTATCCGGCGCTGAGCGTTGGGCAGAACATCGCAATGCCGCTTCACCGCGAAGCCATTGGGCGCACGGAAGCGGCCGCTCGCGTCAGGAAGGTGGCTGACATCTTGCATCTTCGCGATATCCTGGACCGATTGCCGGGACAGATTTCGGAGGGCGAGAAGCAACGCGCCGCTGTTGCCCGCGCCATCGTTCGGGATCCCAAATGCTTTCTGTTCGACGAACCTCTCTCGCGGCTCGACGTGGAGCTGCGCCACTCCATGCGCGGCCAGATCAAGGCCGTGCTGACAAACCTCACGAAAGCCACTGTCATCGTCACCCACGACCAGCTTGAAGCCCTGACCATGGCAGACCGCATTGCCATCATGCGCGACGGGCTGATCGAGCAGGTGGGGAGCCCGCATGAGGTCTTCGCAAAACCTGCCAACGTCTTTGTTGCGAGCTTCATCGGCACGCCGCAGATGAACCTGATCGACGCACAATTCAAGAGCTACAGCAACGGCAAGGCGAAACTGGTCTTCGACGAACATGATGTCGATCTGAGCGTCCATCCCGCGGTCGCAAACCTGAAGGCCGGAAAGGTCACCGTGGGAATTCGCCCGCGCGCTTTCACCGTTGGCTCCGAAGAAACCAGGGACACGATCGACGCCATGGCCGAACTCATTGAGCCAATGGGTGCCGAGACACTTATTCACGCGCGCACCAAGACGGGCAGCGACATCCGGGTCGTCGTGCCGCGTGACAAAAAAGTGAAGGTTGGCGAGGCGCTCCACCTCGTTCCGGATCCCGCGCAAACCCACGTGTTCGCAGACGACGGAAAGGCGGTGCGCGCATGAGAGATCGCGAGCAAGGCAACGGCGGGCTGACGCCGACGGCGGCGCGGACGCTGGAATACAGCATCATCGGGCTTGGCGTATTCGCGCTTCTGATGATTTTTCAACCGTTCAACATCTCGCTTTTCACGGTTGGCTGCGCGCTGATCGTCCTGGCTGGGCTTGTCAACAACGTCCTGCCTCTGGCGCAATCTGGTGTATCTAAGCGCTCGCTGGCAACGGTGGCCATGGTCGTCGCCATGATCTTTTGCATGGTGTTGCTCGCTTCGATCGTTGTCGCGCACCTCTACGGCGTATTCTTCCTTAAATCGCCGGATCCCAACACCGTGCTAGGCAGAGTTCAGCTCAACGCAACGCCTTGGTACATGCATGGCTTCACATGGACGATCGCGATCATCGCTGGTGCTTTGGCCGGCCTCATCACGCTGCAGAGCCGCCGCAAGGAGTGAACCTGCAGCTTCAAGGCATCCACGGATTCCATGCCTGCCGATAAACCGCCCTCAACCAACAGACCCGTGCATTTGGGTGGATCGTTTTCTGATACTTCTAGTCACTAATGTGCCAATCAACCTCGTTCAGGAGCATGAAAGATGAGCGCATCTCCGCAAGCCTCGGCCTTCAACCGCATGCAGCAGCTAATGTCCTCTTCGCCGGTCCCATCTATTTCGACTGAATTGCTGGTGACGGCCGACGGCGAATTGAACCGGGAGCTCAAGAGCTTCCTGCTTGATCCACCTACAAATCCAGGTCTGCTCAAGGGCAAGCGCATCGCCATCTGCTGCACCAATGGCGTGGAGGAAGTGGAGATTCTCGGGGCTCATCGCTGGCTCACCGAGCACGGCGCCACTGTTCATGTTGTCTCGCCCCGCATAGGTGAGTTTCATCCCACGCTCGGCCTCCGCTTCCCGCCCCAATGCGCCACCCATGTGCTTGCCATCCGCCTCATGGAAAACGCGGGTTGGTTGAAGATCGATCGCTACACGGACGAAGCCAGGGCGGAGGATTACGATGCCGTGCTCCTGCCGGGCGGATGCTGGAACCCTGATGCGCTACGCATGGACGAGCATGCGCGCGCGTTTGTGTCCGCCATGTATGAAGCGGGCAAGCCCACATGCGCCATCTGCCATGGTCAATGGGTCATGGTGAGCGCCAAGATTCTCAAAGGCAAGCGCGCCACAGCCGTGTGGAACATACAGATCGACCTCGAAAACGCCGGCGCTACGGTGCTGGACGAACCGTGCGTGGTCGACGGCAACCTGATTACGGCCCGTTTCCCTTATGACCTGCCGCGCCTGATTGACGCGATGGTGAAGCAGCTGGTGCCGGCAAGGGGCTAGGCCGCGGAACTGGCCCCGGATCGCTTCTGTGGGAAAGCTCAATGGGACGGCGCGGATGAAGTACGGATTCAATCTGCTGCTCTGGACAGGGCATGTCACCGACGAACACGTGCCTGTGCTGGAGGCGCTCAAGAGGACGGGTTATGAGAGCGTAGAGGTTCCGATCTTCGAAGGCACGATCGAGTCCTACGCAAGGCTCGGAGAGCAACTTGCCAGGATGGATCTCGACGTCACGACCGCGAGCGTGCTGGGTGCGGGGCACGATCCGCTCTCGGACGACATGATGGAGCGGCAGGCTGCCGTCGAGCGCGCCAAATGGGTCATCGACTGCACCAAGGCGCTTGGAGGATCGATCATCGCCGGCCCGATGCACTCCGAACTCGGTCGTTTCACCGGAAAGGCGCCAACGGCGGACGAGCGCAGGCGCGGGATCGAGTTTCATCGCCGCGCCGGCGATCATGCCGGAAAGCATGGTGTGCGCTTTGCCCTTGAAGCGGTGAACCGATTCGAATGCTACTTCCTCAACACGATGGATCAGTTGGCCGGCTATCTGGACGAAGTCGATCATCCCGCGATCAAAGGGATGTACGATACATTCCATGCCAATATCGAGGAGAAGGACCCGGTCGCCGCCATAAGTACAATCAAGCGGCACATGATCCATGTCCATATCTCGGAGAATGATCGCGGCACCCCGGGGAAGGGTCATGTGCCGTGGGGGCTGACCTACAAGGCGCTGAGGGCCGCAAAATATGATGGCAGGCTAACGATCGAAGCCTTCGGCCGCGCCGTTCCGGCGCTCGCCGCCGCCACCCGCGTGTGGCGCGACTTCTCTCCCAACAAGGAGGAGGTTTATGAGTTCGGGCTCAAGGGTATGCAGCAGGGCTGGGCCGAGGCCGGGTCCTGAATATCAAGATTTGCCTCATCGGCAACTGCGGCCGCTGACAACAGCCGAAACGTCGGCTTCGCAGAATTGCTCGGGTGGACCATTTTCTCAGCGATCCAGACGACACGTCAGCGCGTCCGAGATGACCAACGACGTCCTGCGGCAATCGTTGGTGAGTCCATGAAAGCGGCGGTCAATACACGGAACGAATCGCCGGACGCCCGCAGGATGCGCGGCATCTCGAAGCCCGAAGGCCGGCGAGATCTTGGTCAAGGTGCATGCCACAACGGGTGCGCGAAACGCTTTGCGCCGGAGATCGAATTCGCGCTTGCGCCGGACGGTCCCTGGGCCGATGCGAAGATGCACGTCAAGGCATCGCAGGGAGCGACGCTGCATTTCCGCGTCGCCGGCCCCGATGGCAAGGCAATGCTTGCGGCCGTGCATGACGGTTTCGGTGAGGCCTGATCGCGGTGGCAGAGACCTATCTTATCGGCCGTGCTGCCTCGCCGGGTCTCGCGATCGGGCCGGTCACCATGTTGACTGCGGCTGTGACCAGGCGGGCGGCGAGCGAAGATCCCGCGCAGGAGGCGGCGGCGCTGCGGGCGGCGATTGAAGGCGCGAGGGCGGAGATCGCCAAGCAGATCAAGACGATTCAGGCCGAGGTGGTCGACATTCTGGAATTTCATGCCGCCATGCTTGAAGATGATGCGCTGGCAGTTGCGGCATATGAGGTCATCTCGGTGGGGATCACAGCTGACCGTGCCTGGCGCTTGGCATTCGACGTGGAGATCGCTTGCTACCGCGATGCTGAAGACGAATATTTTCGTGCCCGTGCCGCCGATATCGTCGACATCCGCGACCGCGTGCTCGCGCATCTGTGCGGCGTGGACACGGTCGCCAGGGTTATCGGTGGTTCGATCGTTGCGGCTGACGACATCACGCCGTCCGCTTTTCTTGCCGCCGACTGGTCGCATGGGGGCGCCATCGCGCTGGCTGCGGGCTCACCTTCCTCGCATGTAGCGACGTTGGCGCGAGCGCGCGGGACCCCCATGGTGGTTGGGCTCGGCCCACTGTCGTGGAACGGGCAGCCGCCGGCGTTGGCGCTGGTCGATGGCGACGCAGGAAGCGTGATCTTCGATCCCGAGCCGGAGACGCGTCGTTTGTTCGAGCAGCGCATGGTGGCTGCGAACGCTGCGCTGGGTGCTGGCGCTGATCGTCCGCACCGTTGAGGTTGCCCGCAAGCGCAGCGTCGAGGTTTTCGCTGTGTGGCGACGCGGCGGCCGACACCCGCCTCACGACGGCGCTGCTTGCGACCGGCCCTGCGGACCCTCGCGGTGGCCCTTGCGTCGTCGGAATGTCTCGGCCGCATAACGGCACTTGCGGCGGACCTGGACGCACCAGTTTCCAGACGCCAACTGAGTGACGGGTCGCCACGTGTGTGCACTCCGCCTTTCGTGTGCTCTATGTGTGCACCGAGAGTTCAAAACGGGTACAAACGTGTGCAATTTTGACTAGTTTGGAATGCACACGTTGTTCTTTCATCTCGTTGAGAGAGTAGGGTAAATCATTGGAATCGCAAGACTATCTCTTTTCCGTAGCCCCCATGATGGACTGGAACGAGAGTTCAAGCGTTTCAACCGGTTAGAAGGCCGCGTGTGCACAACTTGTGCACCGGGAGATCAAGAAAAATCCCATCACGGCCAATGTGGGATTGCGAGCAGAGCAGACCGAGTGGATGGGACAGACGCAGGGGAATTATTCGGTCGTCTCCGAAGGAGAGGACGACCTTCTCTGGATCGACCGATACGCCGCCATCAGCCACGCTCAGGACATCGGAGCTTTCGTCTCGACTGTACTTATGATCCAAGCAATTAATGCGGCCGGGGCGAGGCTCGCAGCCTTGCGCCGGACGCGATCCCTGCCGGTCGAGCAGGAGGCATTGCAAGGGAGGGAGGGCAGCGCCCTTCCTGACCCCTTTCTTGCGCGACGGATCGTTACTCGCATGGGCCGAAACCGCTTCCCGCTGGCGGGACTGGCGGGTTCGGTGAGCCTTCAGGCGAATAGAGCCGGGCGCGGCCACAGCCGCGCGCGCTAGTTATGGGCGCTCCTTGCCGCTTCCAGGGTGTTCCCAACTTGTTGCAACTGTTGCGAGAGTGTCACAGACTCTTCCACCGGCGCAGGGCTAGGGTGCCTCGGGAATAGGACACCGGGGTGCATTATCGTGTCGTATTTGGCCAGGGGCGCAGCAGTCGCGATTTCATTGAGCGCAGGTAGCTGCGCGATCATGCCGGACCTGCCGCCCGACTGGGCGCTCCCGATGCAGGAAATTCTCTTGCACACGGCGTGCGAGCTTCAATTCGCGCTTCGCGACATCAGCACTTACACCGATCCCAAACTCTTCGATCCCGCCGGTTGGAACATCAAAGTCACGCTCAATCCGAAAGTGGACGCGGATATCCAACCTGGCGCCGGTCTCACTCGCAGACTGACAACCTCAAGGACCGACACGTTCAGCAATCTCGTCATCGGACCCGGCAACGGCGTCACGACTGAAATGCGCGGTAACCGGACGGGGAGCGTGGATTTCAAATTCGATTCTGCCGCTCTGATGGCCAACGACAGGCTGCCATGCAATCAGGACACGCCGTCATATCATTCATTGACCAAGCATTTGGCGATTAAGGATTGGCTCGTTCGCGCCGTCCAGGCCACGGCAGTGACTTCCTCGAAAATCGACAACCCCAGTTTTACGGCTGAGGTTGTGATCAAATTCAACGGCACCGGCAATTGGACTTACACATTCCCGCCCGGCACGAATTTGCTCAGCCTCAGCGGTTATTATCAGTTGGACGAGAATCTCAATATTACTTTTACCACCAAATCGAAGACCGTCCATGTTGTGACGTTGCCGGTGGGTGGTCCCGGCAGGTCCGACGCAAATCAGGGCCGCACCTTCGTATCCGCCGTTTCGATTCTGGAAGACCAGCAATCGTCGCTCCAGCAAATCAGGCAGCAATTTCAAAATCTGAGAACTGTCGCGCAGTAAATCGTGGAATGGTGTCATGGCTGACGCAGGCGTATTTCCTACTACTTTGTTCATTCTCTACTTCATCACGCCTCCTGCCTTCGTACCGCCAGGCGAGTCCAAGAAGGATCAGGAGATCAACTCGACCTGGACCTTGTAAGCCACCAGTCAGATATCGACTCAAGATCCGGTTATGTGCGCTACGCTCGCCAAGCTGATGATCGCCGAGTTCGATCCGGTGAACACGACGGCGATACGGACTTACTGCTTGTGCCCCCACGGCAATGGGAGCAACCTCTGCTTCAACGAGGAAGCCTTCAACGCGGATGTTAAGAGCTTTCTTGAGGGAAAAAGGAAGGGGGCGCCGCCCGGCGCTGCCGTTCAACGCATCGGTCCGGGAACGAAGGTGCCGAGTCCCTACCTGCAGCCCGGAGGGACGACCCGGTAGAGGCGCGTGAGCGGGCGCGGCTGGGAGTCCGGGAGCTAATCGCAGTTGCGCCGTTCGTATTGCCCCTGCGTGCGGCGGCTGCAGCCCGCTAAGCTGCGTCTAGTAGCTGCTCGAACTCGCTTCCTCGGTGCGTCAGCTTCAGCAAGCCGGGCTGGGCAGGGCCACGGCAGAGCTTCTGCTCGATCGTCGGCGCGCTGAGGTCTTTTGCTGCGGAGGAAACATGCCGCGAGGCCCGGCCAGATACTTCTGCGACGAACCTGATCTCTCACCGTTCCTCAAGGAGCTGAACACGGTCAGGCGGATGGCGGCGCGGGAGGGGTGGTGTTACTGGCATGTCCACGCAATTATCGTAGCAATCGACCAGTACGCGGAAGCGGCCACCGGCAAACGCGAGTACTTCCTCAATAAGCCGTACGGCATCGGCGGCGGTCCAAGCGGCGATGTGCCTTAGCGCTCCGAAGGGAAGCTTTGCCCTTTCTTGCGCGACGGATCGTCACCCGCATGGGCCGAAACCGTTTCCCGCGCTTTGCGGGATCTGGCGGGTTCGGTGAGCCTTCAGGCGAATAGAGCCGGGCGCGGCTAGGCCGCGCGCGCTAAAACTGGCTCTTACGTCCATCGACCTTATATAATTCGTGCATGTCTGAAATTCTCGAAATCGCCTGCGATGAAGCCGGTCACACTGGCTCTGACCTTCTTCAGAAGGAACAGCGCATGTTCGCCTTCAGTTCGGTCGCCGTGACCGACGCTGAGGCGTTCGACATCATCCGCAAGGCGCGGACGGACTTTCCCGTGCAGATGCCCGAGCTCAAGGCAAGCAAGCTGCTCGCCAGCGAGCGGGGACGCGGCCTGATCGCTCAGGCGCTCCAGGCGCTCGATGGGCGCTACGTCGTGAACGTCAACGACAAGCTGCTCTCGCTGTGCGGCTGGTTCTTCGAATACATCTACGAACCGGTATACCAGGATAACCTGCGTCTCCTCTACGAGAAGAACTTCCATCGCTTCGTTGCGATGTACACCTATCTCTGGATGACCGACCCGACGAGCGACGCGAAGCGCGCCATCGAGGAGTTCCAGAAATACATGCGCTCGCGCGACCCCGCCGATGCACCGTTCCTCTTCAACAATCCGCGCCCGCCGCTCTCGGAAGACGGCATCGAGCATCCGTTCGAGTCGATCCTGCGCTTTGCCTACGGCTACCGCGACATCATTACGGCTGACAACGCAAAGCTCGATATCATCCTGCCCGATCAGGGCAAGTGGACGCTCGACCTCTCGGCGTCCGGGCTTTGGAGCCACCTCAATCATTGGGGCCGTACCGGAAAGCTGCTCTCGGTGCGCTCCGATGACAGCAAGCCTCTCAAATCGATTGCCCATGTGTTCACGGGGGACGACAACGATCCCGCCATTCGGCAGGCGCGCAAGAAGCACAATCCCGAACCGCTTGGATGGAAGCTTGCCGAACCCATCGCGTTCGTGGATTCGCGCGCGCATCCTTCCATCCAGCTCGCCGACATCATCGCGGGGACAGCGGCGACGCTGCTCGGCAAGGGGCTTCCGGGTGCTGACGCCATCGTCGACTCGATCAGTCGCCACGGCCATCCGCACTCGATCCTTCCAGACATGGGTGTCATCGACCTTTCGAACCGGTCGGCCGCGGTAAATGCGCTGATCGCCTACGATCTCGCAAAGCGGGCGGAGCGCCACGGCGATCCTTACGAGAACCTCGAAGCCATGTATCACTTTGCCGAAGTGAGCTGGGCTCGCGGTGACTATGAGCTCATCAAAGGGCGACCCCGTAAGTCTTGATCGGCAGCCCGGGCATAACGACGACCTTCATCATCGCAAACGTGACGCTCTGAGCCAGGCATAATCCGGATTCCGTCACTCTGCCTCTTCCTCCAATAACTCTTTACTGCCCGCGTCTAACCGCGGCCTTCTTTTGTGTTTCGCTCTCGCACCTTCACGGCCTGATGGCCGCAAGTGCACGGCACTCCTGCACTGCGTTGCGGCACCTGCGGGTGCAGCCAGCCATCGAAGTCGCATCCCGGTCCTCACGAAGGCCGCGACGGTCGCGGCCAGGAACGATGGAGGAAACAATGAGAGTGATTTCGCAATCCGAACTGCTGCGGCTCCGCAGCACCGAGCTTTCGGCGCTGCTGCACAGGATCGTCTGCGAGCTGCCGAACCTGCCGGAAGACTCGCACGAGCTTCGCGTTGCCCACGCGAACCTGCTGAGCATCCGCAAGGCTCTAGCGAGGCCGGAATTGCGGCCTCGCTAAGCGGCTTCAGCAGTCGCCCGCGATTTCGGGCGACTTTCTCGCATGCGTACCAAACCATAAGGTTCTTGAAGCGATCCAAATCGTCCAGCATGTCGGCACGCGTGAAGCCCGATATGAACTCGCAAACATTCTTGTTGCCCATGTCGCTCGCGTCTTCGACCGCCATGTCCCAGATTTCGCCGCCGAATCTGTCGAAGATCTTCACCGTGTCCGATACGTACGTAATATATGGATACCCGCAATCGGCACCGTGGTTCGCAATGTCGCGCGCGCTCTCGCGCAGATGGCTCTGAACCAGGACCGAAAATTCTTTGCTCTGATAATCATTGAAGCACCTTCGCTTTCTGAGCCGCCGTGATTGCCGTCTCCATGCCGAAGCGAAGGCGAGGGGAGATAGCGGCTCGCGGAACATCGCCATGGCGGCGATGCGGCCCGGCTTGCCGGTAAGCCGAGGGCTTCGCCCTTGCAGCGAACGCGTCCTCTCGCATTATCGGCATAGATAGAGACGCAACACAGCGGCTAAGACGCGTCCTGATGCGATCAGTGAAGTTTCGCGCCGTACTCAGTCAATAGTTGTGCTGGCATCCCGCGCTACCAGCGCTAGGGTAAGCCATCAAAAGGAGCGTATTGGATCGGAATAAGCGGAGAAGCGGATGAAAGATGCCATGTCGCTTGATGATCTGATCGGCCGCATCATGTCCTTCTTCCCGAAGGAATATGATGAGATTCAACGCTCCGACGCGCGGAATGTTTTGGGCGCCTGCTTGGTCGCAATATCCGATGAAGAGGTGGGACTGATATTTGCGAAGGAGCATTTCAGTCAGATCAAGAGCGAGCCAATGGGCTGGATAGATGCCCTAAGGGGAGCGCTTATTGATGCCGAAGACACCCTGACTGAAGAGCAGCTCGGCCTCTTTTCTATGTTGTGGGGCGCCTTCTTGATCGCTCAGATTCACGTCGTTGAACAAGCCAAGACGGGGCGCCAAATAAGGCTCCCAGGGTCCTAAATAGCCCAAAACACTCAATTCTGCTCTTTAGAGCATCTTAACCAAATTAATATGCTCTCAAGAGCATATATATTGCTGAAGTTGTAGTTCTCGGATATGCTCTTAAGAGCATCTAATCGCTTATAAGGAGCTCTTGAGAGCATATGGTAGCCCTAAACAAACTGCAGAAGGCCCCTCCATTTCCTGTCGAGCAAGCGCTCAAGCGCCTGGGCGAGAATCTGCGTACCGCCCGTATGCGCCGGAACCTCACGATCGAAGAGGCGGCGGAGAAGATTGGGACCGGTATCCGGGCTGTCGCGGACGCTGAGAAGGGGAAGCCCTCCACGGGCATCGTCGTCTACTCGGCGCTGCTGTGGCTCTACGATCTGCTTGAACCGGTAGGATCGCTTGCTGACCCTTTGAAGGATGTAGAAGGCCTATCCCATGAAGCCTCTAAATCCCCGCAGCGTGTCCGCAAAAGCGGAGGCTTAGACAATGACTTCTAAGTCCCCAGCGGAATGCTACGTGTACATCACCCTGCCGGGTGAAACACAGTCCGTCACTGCTGGCCGTTTCGAGATCACGAAGGACCGGCTCGGCAACGCGCTGGGCCGGTTCGTCTACGGCAAATCCTATCTGGCGCGCCCCAACGCCGTTGCGATCGACCCTGTCGAACTCAAGCTGTCTGGCAGTACCTACGAGACGACGCGCCTGAACGGCGTGTTCGGCGCGCTGCGTGATGCCGGTCCCGACTATTGGGGCCGCCGCGTCATTGAAAAGCATGCGGGCGTACCCAAGCTGGGAGAGCTCGACTACTTGCTCAATTCCGCAGACGACCGTGCGGGAGCGCTGCGGTTTGGGCTCAATCAGAACCCGCCGGCACCCCGCCGCAAGTTCAATAAAACGCTTGAGCTCGCTAAGCTTCAGTCCGTCGCTGAAGCGCTTATGCGTGAGGAAGACGTACAAACCGAAGAAGCGCCGCAAGTTCAAGACCTGATGCTGCTCGGCACATCTATGGGCGGGGCCCGCCCGAAAGCTGTCGTCGAAGATAGCGAAGGCCTCTGGGTGGCTAAATTCAACCGTCCTGACGATCGCTGGAACAATACCCGCGTCGAGCACGCCATGCTGGAGCTCGCCAAAACTTGCGGCATGAGCGTTGCGACGAGCCGTGTCGAAACGATCGGCGGCAAAGACGTGATCCTCGTTAAACGCTTTGACCGCGACAAGTCGCAAGGCGGATACACGCGGGCAAGAATGATTAGCGGGCTCACGCTCCTGCGCGCGGACGAAGCCGCGGGCTCGCGCGAGCGCTGGTCCTATGTCCTTATGTCCGAAGAACTTCGCCGGGTTGTGGAAGAACCCAAAAAGGACGCACAAGAGCTGTTTCGCCGGATGACGTTCAACGCTCTGATCTCGAACATTGACGATCATCCACGCAATCACGCGCTGATCGCAAAGCAAACGGCATGGAAGCTTTCGCCGGCATACGATCTGACGCCCATGCCTCAGGCCGCGCAAGAACGCCGCGATCTCGCAATGCAAATCGGCGATCAGGGACGCTATGCGAACGCGAAGAACTTAGTCTCGCAAAGCCTCCGCTTTCTGCTTGAAACGAAAGAGGCAGAAGCAATCGTTTCAGAGATGACCGAGCGAGTCCGCTCGACCTGGTATGACGTTGTGCTCGCACAAGGCGTCACGGAGAAGGATGCCGAAACAATCAAGAGCGCATTCGTTTACGAGGGATTCTCGTATTAGGGCCTTGACCGGCATCCCGTAAGCAATTCTTTCAAGTTTCGTCAGGCGTCTCTGGGTCGGCGATTCCAAGCAACTGTTTCAACCGCGCCGGAGAAATCTTTTCCTCATGCGGCAGGTTCATTGCGTGCGCCCCCACGCGGGCAAACGCCTCCGCCATTATGTCGCCAACGTAAGACGCGTCTATCGGAGTATCGTCGCCTACGACGCCATATCGTGCGCAGACGCTGTCAACGATGCGCCCGATTTCGGTTTCGCGGGATTGATCGACATGTCGCTGTGACATCGCGATCAGGCGCTCGCGTGCGCGCGTCAGCCTATCGCTATTATCGACCGTATTCAGAAAGTCGAAGGGCACATCGACCGACAAACGCCCGCTCCAGTTGGACGGATTGAGGGGATTGGACACAAGGGTAACCTTCACGTCCTTGGGCCCATCTTTCTCGGCCAAAATGATCTGCCAGCCGACCATATTGTAGAGCGTGAAATGGCCGATAACGCGGCCATTGCCGTCGCTCTGAACATGGATCAGATTGAAAAATTCACCGAACTGGGCTGCGAGCTGCGCCGCGTACGGCAGCTCGCGCGGATCGAGAAAGACGCTGGTCTTGTAGAATGTCTCCGAGCCCGTCGTAACGAATTCGCGCGCGTCTGCGAACGCATCGGATTTGAGAGGGGCCGTACCAACTTTTGTTGCAAGCAATACCAGGCACGACTTTGCGGCTGACCTCAATTCATCCTCGCCTCCGAGCGAGATATGATGATGGATGCCGCCGGGCCGCCTCTCGGTGTTTGATGCGCCGCCGCCAAGAACCAGCTGCTTAACTTCGTCTTCTGTTATTCGAAGCCTGGCCGCCAGATGCGGCAAGTACCGAAGAAGTTCCTCTTCCGATTCGACCTGGATTTTGACGTCAACATTGCCGTCCGGAAGCTCTGTGAACACGAACGGCGGCGCCTTCAGCTTTGGCCGCCCGTCGTTTCCAATGTTGATTTTCTCAGACCCCGCCATGATGTTCCTGAGGCCGGGCGGAGCGTCACCCGATCCGGACCTGAGCTGAAGTAGATTGCGGATAACCTCAACTTGAGAGGTGAGGGCCTTGTCGATGGAGCCGCCAAAGTAGTTATTGCAATCAGAGCAGTCCGCCTCGCGCGTTTTCATTCTGCCGCCGAGAGCGTCGGCCAGGATGTGTTCTGGCTTGGTCGTCGCGTCTAGCTCGTTGTCGCAAAAAATACACTGGGGCATTTGAGCACTGTTCGTTCGTTGCGGCAGTCTATCTGCTTTCGAAAGCTGGGGCGATAGCGTAGCCGCCTCCGCCCATGCCGCAGCGGCCGCCCTTCACAATAACTCGTGGTCAAATAGGTGTAGCACAACGCCCTCAAGTTGCTAGCAGCCCCTAGTGCAAGTATTGTTGCGCATTGAAGGGGGCAACTATGCTGGATTTCAAGGAACTGCCGCAGGACGGGGAAGCGTTCGAACAGTTGGTTCGAGAGCTCTTGTTTAGTTATGGAATGGCCGTGGAGTGGAGCGGTCGGGGTCCCGACGGTGGGCGCGATCTTATCTGCCGTGAAGCGCTCAAAAGCCTTATTGCTCCTACAAGCCGAACGTGGCTTGTTCAGTGCAAACATTTCGCGCATGCAAACCGAAGTGTTGGGGTGGACGATCTCGATAACGTCGTCGACTCGTGCTCGCATCACAATGCGACAGGATATTTGCTCGCATGTTCAACGCAACCTTCGTCTTCTGTCGTCAACCGGCTTGAGGGCATCACTGCGAATCCCGCGAATTTAGTCATGGCAACGTTTTGGGACGGCGTAACGATTGAGCGGCTTTTGTCGCAGCCTCGCCATTGGGCAATCGCACAGCGCTTCTTTCCAGTTTCGGCGGGCCATTGGCGAATATACGCCACCGAACGCCCCAATAACTTCGTTGCCCATTATAAAGGTTATGTTTTCAACCTTACGAACCGCATCGGGTCTTCGACGGGCCATCTGCTTGCCAGCGTAGAGGCTCGTAGCGTCGAGCTAGAGGATATTTCCTCGAAGCTTCCGAAGGAGCATTTCTTACGTCCCAGGGCTGTCTGGTACGACGACAAGAATGGCGGATTCAAATGGTATATCGACTACATGTATCCAAACAAGTCACGCCCAACGGTCAGCGAAGCTCAGCTAGCCCATGCGCTCCACGACGGCTGGGCCTTGGAAGATGGTCAGATATATCATTGGGACATCGAATTCGTTCAGTATTGGCCCTATAGCGATCACTATGACCGTGATCATTACGACTACTATGTCCGATACATGCCCAATTTTCTGGATGGAGTGCGTCGCGACGAAAGCGATTGGGACCGAAAATGGGCGACCGAGGAGGAGATCGCTGAACTAGAGAAGAAGGCCACTTCTGAGAAAGACTCGGCTTTCAATGCAATGGTGAAAGCATTTGAGAAGCTGCCGTTCTTACGCATCATTCGCTCGGTTAATGCCGGCATTGAAAGTGTTCCTAAGTTCGAACGCCGTTACGCTTGGTCCGACATCATTAAAACCATTGGCGCAGACGTTACTCATCTGTTCGATGCTCTTCTGATCATCGAAGTAGAAGATGAAAGTCAGTTTCACTCGCTGCTGTCGGTGTTGCCGAATACGGTTGTGCATCATTTCCGTGTGAGCAGGGTGTACGTCTATTCCGGCAAGAAAGATGAGGGGCTGGCTGATAAGGACGATGCCACAATGTTTGACTTGAAGCTTTCGGTCCACCCGATAGCCATCGTCGACCAGTTGCAACGCGGCAAGAATTCGACAAGTATTTCGATGAGATTCGAGCGACGATTGAGAAATTCTCAAGCGGGCTGCAGCAGACGCCCAGTTCGACAGCCCCTTAGGCATCGCCGGATTAGAGGCGGTACAGATGGCTGTTGCTACTGCTATTGCGCCAAGCAGTCATCGGAACGAGTTCGGGTTTGCAAGATGGTACTCGATGATGTGCAATGCCGAGATATGACGAAGGTGAGTGCGTTCATGCCCGCAATCGCATTGATCTGGATGAGTCTCGCGGGTCCACAAACCATCGTTGCCAATCCTATAGAACCAGCCGCGATTTATACCAGCGCGAGTCAAACTCAAACCAGGATGCTCGACTACAAGCTCAGATACCTCAATTAGCGTGGGATCGTGAGCGATTGCAGCAACCCCTTTCTGATAAAGTGTTCGTCCGCGCATGGTCGGATGCTGAATTAACTCGTCGATTTCAAATGCCACGCTTCGATGATCTGTGAGTAGTTTTACAATCTCTGGAAAGCGCAGCGGTGCCTGATCGGCGCTACCAAATATCGCCGTCTCCGGCACAGTAACCGTTACTCCGCTGTATGGGATGCCTTCGATGCTGCCGCGTTCCGCAACTTTTGCGCCCTGAAAGAACGCAGTACCTGCTGCCGAGATCTTGACGAAGCTCTCATGGTATTCGGGAAGCTCGAGCGCGCGCCGAAAGAACAGCAGGCCGATGTCGTGGCCTTGGTTTTCGATCTTCCTCCAAGGCAGGCTGAGCAACGCTCGTAGGAGAGGATCGTCCTTGCGTGAGGGAAATAGGTCCTCTGTCGTCACTAATCCTTCCCGTGCCGCGTAATCGCGCAAAGTCGCTTTGCTTGCAGTAATATGCGCTACAAAGCATTCGGCTGGCAGGTTTGTGTTGCTAAGCGGTCCGACTAGCCACGCGCTCTGTGCCTCGGTCCTTGGGTGGGCTCCCTCGATCTTAAGAGCAGCGAGGTCAACGGCCCCGACGAGCCTTTCCGAGAGCGCTTTGTCGAGGACGTAAAGGTGGCCCTGACCCTCCGTGAACTCGTAGCGCGCCATCAGCTTCTTAAGCATGACTGCACGCTCTTCGAAATCTTCACATAGTTCGAACATCGTAGTGTCCGAGTATTTGTGGCTCGCGAACCAGGCCCCAACGGCGGCACTGGTCGAGCAATCCACGAAAAACGAGCGCCAGCCATAATGCTGGAGCAGCGCTTGCCAGAACGGAAGCGTATCGGCTTTTTCGCCGATATACGCCTCCAGCACTCCCCGCGCGTAGCGTATCCATTTCACCGTCTCGCTGGGGATGCAGCCCTGACGGTCGAAGGACGTTACAACAGAAGGCATGCCGTTCTTTTCGTAGTGCGATGTCTGTCCTCGAAACAGAAATTCGCCCTGAAATCCTGCAAGAATGTTTCTCAGTTCATCGGTGCTGGCGGCGCTTATTCGTTTCATGATGTTATCCTGACGCGCTCGCGAGCGTTAGCGGGGCGCTTTCGCCTCGTCCCGTTCCGCGGTGTCCGCAGCTGTCGCCTCGCGCTTTGCGACACAGGCAAGTCGTATTCTATCACCGGCGGATATCGTTTCCGCTTCTCTTGCGCACTCCGACGGGCTGCTTGACACTGTCAGAACCCCATTAGAACGCCGAATTGATTCGGCTGGTAACGCCCAGAGTTCCGCACGCGTGCGGGAGGTGCGGAGGGGGCCTCCTTGAGCGGTGTGGATCAATATTATCAGTTGCTTAGCGGGGGTGGCGATCGAGCTTGATTTTGGCCTCCAGATCTCATATATTTCACTAATAAGGAGTGAGATAGATGAGATACCCCTGTATCGACATGTTGGAGCTGGCCGGATTGGACGTACTGTCCAGCGCCTCGGACGGCAGGGCAGGTTTTAAGGCCATGCTTGAAAAGACGCAGACAGAGCCGTCAAACCCGACGCCCCTCATCATCGACTTTGCTGGCATCACGGTCGCGACCGCCAGCTACCTGCGCGAAGCAGTCTTCACTCTCAAAACCTTCCTGCGCACCTCGAACTCAAAATACTACCCGGTCGTCGCGAACGCGAAACCGACGGTGCTGGAGGAGCTCGCTGTAATCGCGGACGCGAGAAATGAGAACGTGCTGGTTGCTGATATCTCTGCCTCCGGAGAAGTGAAAAATCAGCGAATCGTCGGTCAGCTCGACCCGAAGCAAGCGTCGACGCTTGAGCGCGTCACCAGCCTTGGCCGCACAACTGCCGGCGATCTGAAGCGCATGTTCGGCGAAACTGACGGCGTAAGCGCGCCGACCGCCTGGAATAACCGCCTCGCATCGCTCGCCGCAGCGGGCCTGATCTTGGAGTTCACACAGGGTCGCGCGAAATTTTATCAACCTTTGTTCACGGAGGCCAATTAATGGGAGCCGAAGAACTTAAAAAGCGCCGCCGCTCGCACGACAAGTATATCGACCGCCAGCGCGTTGCTCTTGCGACACTCGACCTGTTTACCCGTATGCCGGAAGACCAGCCGCGCTCGTTCATCGCTGTGATGGAAAAGGGCATCACTCCAGCCGTTGGCAGTGACCACATCCTGCAGGCCAACAAAGGCAAGCTGATGGGATGTGTCGGAAATTCGGTGCATTTTTCTGCCACGGGCGCGCCGCCGGACATTCTGAATGCCATCAACTTTGGCGCCGGCATTGCCGTCGGGGAGATCATTCGCATCAATCCGATTTCGAACACGGTCGAGGTGAAGATTAAATGATTTCCGCTCATTTCGAAGCACGTAGCGATGAGACCGTCATCGATTCATTGACTCACGACCCGAAAGCGTTTCCCGTCGCGCTCGGCTGTCACGGCTGCCATCACCTCGCAGTCTGCGGCGGATTGTGTGTGAAGGCGCCACTATTCGACTGCCTCGACCTCTGTTGCAATGATCCGGATAATTGCACTCGGGTTTGCCGAAAGGCGCCAAGCGCCCGCTTTGCTGATCAGCTACGCGAGATCAATAATTTCGACTTCGGTGATGTGCCGCGCGCGCCGATCGTCAAACATCAGATTCGCGATGATATCGTTCCGCTAGTATATCACGGAAGCAGTCGCGTTGGGCAGCTCACGGGCTCCGCCTTCGCCTTACGTCTGCCCGACGTCGTCAATTTCCGCGAAAGGGCGCTGAAATTCAGCAGTCGCGCTTCGCTCTGCGCCGCATACCGCATTCCTGTGGATGCCCAGCTAATCCTCAGCGGCGTGCATCAGGATCATCGCATCGAGCCTTGGTGGACTCTCGGCGCGGACCGTACCAGCATTATCGATGGCATGCGGCGCATTGGCATCGACATGGTCACGACGCCGAACTTCAGTGTGGTGCTGGATCAACCGCGTACCGACGACATGCACGCGCTGAAACGCATCCTGATCGCATTCGAAGAATTTGCCAAAGGCGGCATCCCTTGCGCACTGCATGCACATGGCCGGACCGAGCGCGATTTCGAGCGTTGGGCGGTTGAGATCTCGACCCGCACCGAGGTCGAGACCTTGTCGTACGAGTTCACGACCGGCCCTGGGCGACGCGCCCGCCGCAACTGGCACCTGGATCAGCTCGCCGGCCTTGCGGCTGCAGCGGGTCGTGATCTTGACATCGTTGTGCGGGGCGATCCCGAAGTGATCGAGTTCCTGCGCGGACACTTCCGCAAGGTGATCTATTTAGAAACGAGTGCCTTCATGAAAACGCTGAAACGCCAGCGCGCTGAGCGTGACGGCAACAATGCACTGCGTTGGGTTCCCAGCCCAACTAAGCCCGGCGATGCACTGGACGGCTTGTTCCTTCACAATCTCCGCGAACGGATGGCGCTGCTGCGCGCGCTTTACTTCGCGGGAGAGGCGGGGTGAGTGCGAGCGATCCACGAACTATCATTTGATCTGGCTAACGATATCGCCCTTGCGCTTGCTGGTAGGGTGGATTTCGGCGCGGATTTGCAGATCAATGCTTGCGATTTTGGTCCGCTGGCCGAACTTTATCATACGCGAATTTCGCTCCAGCAGCCCTGGCTCAACGTCGGAAGGCATGGTGAGCTTTTACGGGCCATGTCCGCGGGTAAGAAATGGTTCTCTGCTTCGGGAATGCAGGGCTTCGTCACGATGTTGGAAATTCTCGGGCAGTATAGCGACTGGACCGACTTCGCGATGCGAGGAAAGAAGGCCGCAGTCCTGGCGGGGTTTGCCCCCGATATGGCGGGTCAATTGTTCGGGGCGATTGGGGAGCTACGCGGAAACATTGAGGAGCATAGTGAGAATGCCGGCACCGGCTATATCGTGTATGATGCCACGCCCGGACACTTTGAATTTGTCGTCGCTGACTCCGGCATTGGCGTCCTGAAGAGCCTGCGCACTCACCCGCATTATACTTACGTTACGGACGCAGGCTCGGCGCTAAACCTCGCCCTGACTGAAGGCGTTTCCCGACATTTTGATGATAAAGACCGTGGCAAGGGCTTTAGGCCGATTTTTATCGGACTCGCGAACAAGAGTGAGCATTTGCGTTTTTGTTCTGGCGACCATGCCCGGGAGTTCAAGCGTCGGCCCAGCGGGTGATGGCAGAAACGCGGCAGAAGGCCGCGTTGCCCGGGTTCTTTTGTTCAGTCAGGTGCGCTTCCTAGGGCGCAGCTGGCGGAGTCCAGCCGTCCCTGGCAAAAATCGGCCACAAGTTGTCAAAGGATTGGATTCTGTGGTGCCGTCGCATCTCATTATAGAAGTCGTCCCGTGCCCGAGGCGCCGCGAAGTCCTGCTGACGAAGAGAGGCTATCGTGTTAGTCAACAAGCGTGGCGTTTCAGCAGCATCCCAGTTTTGTCCGTTATCGCCCACTGCATGCAATAGTTCACCCGAACTGGTCGTATCCAACATCGATGCAGAGACGAACGGCTGAACAAAATCGTTGAAGTTGGCCTCTAAATGTCTGAAGCCTCCTGAGTCGGCGTAGACCTCAATGACGGTCTCCAAAGCTGTCTGATCACAACTCTGCAATGCTTCCCGAATTTTGTCCTCAGTAGCGCGGTAATGATTCCTTCGATCACGTTGGTGAATGGCGCCGGCACGGAGACACTGAAAGTTGTCGAGCGTTGACTAGCTTGACGAGCGGTGGGTCATCTCAGCGTTCAATGTCCTCGGCTGATGACCAAGTATTAAAGGCTCCGTTAGACGACTACGTCACATTTGTTCGCGACCACATCGCCGCGGTATTGAGATTCATTGATCGAGATCAGCAGGTGTCCATTGAAAAGTCAGTTCGCGCCTTAGTAGGAGAGGCCAGTTGGGCAGAGGGAAGGCGGACCGGAAAATGGAATTTTCGACTCACTCACAACGACTTTGATCGATTCTGTAACGTGAGAATGCGTGGCATTTTTGCATTTTCCGAGTGGAAGGCGCGTAACGGAATAGTGGCGGTAAGGGTGAGTTCACCGACCGTTGGGATTGTTCGAGATAAGTTAGGCTTGGAACGGCGGTTGGAGCAAGCTCACCTACAATCATGTAATATCGGAAACGTCAGCTTCCGAGAGAGTAACCGAACACCAGACGCTGGGGGAGCCCAAGTGCTGTACAATGCATCGCCGATAGTAGATTGGACGATTGAGATTACCACGCTCGTCTCGCGTGGAACATCGATTGATGATGTCGAAGATCTTCTAATTCAGTTTCAATTTGTAGCGCAGGCCGTCGCCTAGAAGCGGCTCGCGATCCGGATCTACGCCCCACGTGGGCTGATTGGCTTGTATCTCTCTGGGTCTAACTAGCTCAAGTTGGCCCATGATGGATTGGAGCGAGAGTTCAAGTTTTCAATCGGTTAGAAGGCAGCGTGTGCACGATGTGTGCACCCGGAGATCAAGAAAAATCTCATGGCAGCCAATGTGAGCCGGCTCTCAGAAGTGGGGGCACGGCACGTGAATTTGGGAGACATGCATCAAAGCAGTGACCTGCCTCTGAATTTTCATCCATTGGCGGTTAGAGTCTCCGGGTTTGTTGCAGCGAGACCGAAGTTTGGACCACCGAGAACTAGAGTTTTGCGCGTCTGTCACGTTGGCGGGCTGGGTGCGCCGACGTGGTTTTGCAGCAAAATCGGCGGTCGATTGCCGATCGCCCGTTGCGGTGAATGTGGCAGCGTAGGCCGCCGGGGTGAGGTATTTCAGCGAAGAGTGCGGACGGTCGCTGTTGTAGTAGGCAACCCACACCGCAATCTTCGTCCTGGCGTCGTCAAGATCGAAGAACAGGGTCTCGTTGAGCAGTTCATCGCGCATGCGACCGTTGATGGGGAAGACGGCCCCGCTCCCTCGGCGCGGCGATATACTGGCGATGGACGAACCCGCTAACAGGAGCAATTCACCAATGGAAGTCGCGACAATTGGGTTGGACATTTCGAAGCACGTCTTTCACATCCATGCAGTTGATGGCCAAGGCCAAGTGGCCGGTCGCCAACGCCTCCGGCGAGGCGAGATCGTGTCGTTCTTCTCCTCGCTCGCACCTTGCCTAGTCGGCATTGAGGCCTGCGCGACTGCTCACCACTGGGCCCGGGAGATTCGGCAGTTGGGACATGATGTGAGATTGATCCCGCCAGCCTATGTTAAACCCTACGTACGAAGAGGAGCCAAGAATGACGCCGCTGACGCGGCCGCGATCTGCGAAGCGGTCACCCGTCCCAATATGCGGTTCGTTCCAATCAAAAGCGTCGAGAACCAGGGCTTCTTGATGCTTCATCGTGCAAGAGGCTTGTTGGTCCGCCAACGAACCATGACAGCCTGCGCCATTCGGGCTCACTTTGCTGAGTTCGGAATCATTGTCGGGCAAGGCCGGCAACGGGTGGATGGTCTGGTGGACTTGTTGGATGACGAGGAACTGACGCTACCGGCCCACGCCCGCATCGCACTAGCCGTCCTTGTGAACCAACTGAAGGAGTTGGACCAGCAGGTCGAGACCATCGAGCGCGAGCTGGCTCAGATCCAGCGAGTAAATCCGATGGCGAAGTTGCTGTCCTCGATTCCCGGGATCGGTCCCATAACGGCCACGGCTCTCGCCGCGACCGTGCCGGACGCGACAATGTTCCGCTCCGGGCGGGAGTTCGCGGCCTGGCTTGGCCTGACGCCTAAGCAGAATTCCACCGGCGGGAAGGATCGGCTCGGCCGGATTACGAAACAGGGTGATTCCTATCTCAGGCACTTGCTTGTCATCGGAGCACGTAACGTCGTTCGCTACCCAAAGGCACGCTCGCGGGTTGGAGGCGGCTGGATCGAAGCCCTGCTTGAACGGCGTCGGCCCATGGTCGTCGCCATCGCTGTTGCCAACAAGTTGGCCCGGATCGTCTGGGCGATGATGACGACCGGGGAATTCTATCGGCCTAATCTCGCGGCCTGACCTTCCGCGTATGTTGGCCACCTAATGGTGTGAGGGCAAATGACAGCATGATGGACACCGGCGGAGCTGGGGATCGAGCAAGCCCGAAGAGCTTTAAGCGCAACAAGCGCGACCCGTTGATGAGGCCTCGATCCGCGATCTCCATCAGGGCCAGCGACCATAGTATCGGTCGCACTAACAGGCCGTATACATGAACGCACCCGACCGGTTTCTATAGTGCTGCTGAAATCCCTTGCATCCGCGGGGCCGTCTATATATGAAGCTCTCGACGAAGGCATTCTGGATCGGCTTGCCTGGCGCGATGAAGTGCCAGTCGATGCCGGTGTCCTTGCACCAGGACAGCATGGCGTTGCAGGTGAACTCGGTGCCATTGTCGGAGACAATCGAGCCTGGCTTGCCGCGCCGCTCGACGATCATCGCCAGTTCCCGAGCCAACCGCCGTCCGGAGATCGACGTGTCCGGGATCGCACCCAGGCATTCCTTGGTGACATCGTCGACGATGTTGAGGACGCGGAGGCGCCGTCCATTGGCGAACTGATCGTAGACGAAGTCGATGGACCAGCGTGCGTTCGGCTTCGCTTCCACCAAGATCGGCGCCCGGCTCCCCGTGGCCTTGCGGCGGGCCCGCCGCTTACGGACTGTGAGCCCTTCCTCCCGATAAAGCCGGTGGGTCCGGTTTATGCCCGAAGGCTCGCCCTCCCGCCGCAGCAGGACGAATAGCCGGCGATAGCCGAACCGGCGGCGTTGGTTGGCCAGTTCGCGTAGCCGGGCGCGAAGCTCGGTGTCTGGCGGCCGGCAGGAGCGGTAGCGGATCATCTTCCGGTCCGCGCCCACAATCGAACAGGCCCGCCGCTCCGACAGGCCCATCTTGGCCTCCAGATGCGCCACTGCAGCGCGTTTCGCGGCGGGCCCTACCATTTTTTTGAAAGAAGCTCGCGTAGCGCAGCCGCATCGAGCATCTGCTCGGCCAGCAGCTTCTTCAGCTTCGCGTTCTCATCTTCCAGCGCCTTCAGCCGTCTGGCCTCGGAGACATCCATGCCGCCAAACTTGGCCTTCCAGTTGTAGATCGTCGCTTCCGATATCCCGTGCTTGCGAGCCAGATCGGCGGTCTTCGCCCCGGCCTCATGCTCCTTCAACACAGCAATAATCTGCTCTTCCGTGAACCTTGCTCGCTTCATCCGTCCGTCCTTCTTCGGGGCGGACTCTAACTCCTTCTGGAGGAAATACTCAGTGGCAGGTCACCAGCGCTCCAATTGCCGATGCGTCTGGTTAGCCGTGTTATGCGTGATCGAGTTGGTTGGACACCGCCGTTAGGCGCGCCTTGATGGATGCTGCGGTGCTGAGGATTGGAATCGTCTCGGACACCCACGGGCTGCTGCGGCCCGAGGCCGAGCAGGGGCTTGCCGGCGTGGCGCATATCATCCACGCTGGCGACATTGGTCGCGCGGACGTTCTCGTCAGACTCCGTCGGATTGCGCCTGTCACTGCGGTTAGATGAAACATCGATACCGGCGACTGGGCGGAACGTTATCCCGACACTCAGGTGGTACGGCTCGGGGAGCGATCCTTCTATATCTTGCACGACCTTCAGGAACTGCAGATTGATCCAGCAGTTTGCCGAATTGACGTAATCGTTTCCGGCCACTCGCACCGACCGCAGATCCAAACGATTGACGGCGTGCTATATCTAAATCCTGGTAGCGCTGGGTCACGTCGTTTCAGGCTGCCCGTCACACTGGCTACTTTGGAGCTAACCTCAAGCGACCTTCGGCCGTCATTCACGACCTTAGTCCGCGCCGAGTGAAGTCTCCGCCGCAATTTCGGCAACGCCTTCCCGGGTGAAGGCCAACGCTCCAGCTCGGAACTCCTCTTAAGCGAGATATGTAAAAAGCGGGCGGTGAGTGCTGCTCGTCAGGGGAGCTTTAGGCGACGCTCAGCGAAGCTTTCCGTGTTCTCCACGGCTGGTCGAGCGCCATCACCCCAGATGGACGCCCGCTTTAAGTAGCGGAGAGGGCTGCCGAGTTGTCGGCTTGTCCACCGTGAATCTGCCCAGCCCTGGGCTGTCGACCCGCACGGTCCGGCATCCAGCGGAGCTATTTCCACCCGCAGAGGTGATTTTGATCTTTCCTATGGCGCGAGAAGCAACCTATATCGCGGCCCGGAGGGCACAAGAATGTTTGGAAAAGGGCGGCGAGAGAAGAATCTGCGCGAGCATGAAGCCGCGGAGGCTCAGGCGCGACTCGAGCGGAACCAGCGTGCCGGCAAGGCTATTTATTCCCGGATCGCTGCCTTGAAAAAAGTGCCGCGCGAAAATCTGCCGGATGCGGTGTTCTTGCTGTTCATGGAGGCAAAGCAGCAGGGCGAGCTGATTCGGCGATCGATAAAAGACCGTACCCACTATGACTTCAATTTCGGTGGGATGACCGATGGCGATCTCGCGACTTACCTTGCGCAGGACGCTGCGTCTGCGCTCCGGGATCACGTCACAAATCCGCAGACATTGTTCGAGGCGATGTCTGAGCAATTGCCCCACGTGAACTTCACGATCCAACTGCAGGACGCCGTTGCGATGGTTGCCGCGATGATCCGTGAGCAGCGGCTGAACGGAGTTCTGGAAGGCTTGCGACTTGCCGGGTTGTTGAACGAAGTGCCAAACCGCCGTCGCGAGGGCTCCGAGACCGAAGGGTCGGGATAAGTTTCAATTGGAAGCGGCTGCTGGCACCAGTACAGGCCCGTCTACTCTCCCTAGGATACAAGTGCTTCTCGTTATCGCAAACTACGCCTTCTCGCGCCGCTTTCAACGCTGGACTTCGCGGGTTGAACTCCCGTGGGCAGGACCAAATTCATGGGTGCGTACCCAAGCTGGCGCCGGATTTTGATTCCGCCATTCGGAGGTTCGATCCCTCCCGCCCCAGCCAGTTGATATTACGTGGAAATCTTCTTTTGTTCTGGGGTGCCGTTCCGAACGCTTTCCGGTGCCTCATTCCGAACGGAATCCCCCGGTTCGTTCTGTTCTGCCAGCCGGTGCGCATGGCGTTTGCGCGTCGCGGATAGCATGCGCTTGGCGGTGCGCTTCGCGTAGCCCTCATAGGACTGTTGTGTCCTGTGCGTTGACAGCGCGCGGCCCTGACCGTCCGTCAACTCCGCTTCCTCCAGTTCGGTCATGCCGCCATGCCGGCAGGCGTCCAATGTGAAGTGCGCCGGGAGGTCCAGCTTCTTTCGCATGCGCTGGACCTTGTGCTGCATCGTCGGGAAGGCAAACGGCTTGGCGACGCCCTTTGAAACCTCGCGCAGGATCATCGACACGCCGCGCCGCGGCACTGCTGCCAGCACTTCCTCTGCATCAGCGTAGAACTTGATCGTGGTGCCGTCTGGTAGCGCTTCCTCCAGAGGGTGAGGGGCGACGGTACCCGTCTTGTGATGAGCCACCCGGATGATCGTCGGCGCACTCGGCGCGCGGTAGTCGCTCCATTTGATGTAGCTGGCGATGACGTTCTCGGGGCGCTGTAGCCACTCAAAGCAGATCACGGCTACGGCGGCTACTTCCGGCTCGCCCGCGGCGATGCAGCCGTGCGCAAAGTCATAGACGTCATCACGCGTGACGGCCGGCTTCGCTTTCTTCACCCGGTTTTCGAGTGTGACGCCTAACCAGGGGTTCGGCACGTCCTTTGCGAATTCGTCGGGGAACAGCCGATGTACAACACGCCACGCCTTGCGGCATAACTTCACGACTTTCTCGGCTGTGCGGTCGCGACGCCCGTTCGGGCCGATAACTATTTTCTGATAAAGCTTGTCCGCGCCTCGCGGTGTGATGGTCCTGATCGGCCTAGACCCAACTCTGTCACCGCTTTTGGTGAGAGCGTCGCAAAGCAGGGTCATGGCCCATTCGTAGTCTCGTCGCGAGCGGACGGCGACTTTCTTGGTGTAGGCCAAGCTCTGCTTGTATTCGCGGAATAGCCAATCGACGGTCCCGATCTTCGGCGCTGCCGGTGTCTCGATCGGTTGTCCCTTACGCTGCCGGTTCCATTCGTCGAACAGGCATTGAGGGTGTCAGCCTTCTCGCGCGCGAGCGCGAAGTCAGAGCCTAAAGGCTCGCTAGGTACGGGGCACTTCATGTTGCGATATTTGGTCGGGACCTCGTAATAGAACGATGTCGCGCCGGATTTCAGCCTCTTGATCCGAACGTGGCGGGGAAGCTGCAAAGTCACAAATCCTCTGCGATGTCGCCTGGCACGCCCGGGGCTATCGCTGCATCCAGATCGTCCCTCAGCCATAGTTTCCGCCGCCCCTCCAAAACGCGTGGCTGGGGGTACTCGCTCCCAACCCTCTGCAAGAATGCCTCTACCGTGGACTCCCCGCAATAGCCGGCTGCGAACGCTGCGGGCATGCGGCGCGGCCATGATCCTGGGGGGATGGCGGCTGGTCGAGCGCGGCTCAAATTGCTTCTCCGGTCGAGAATTGAGGTTGCCGCCAGTCATGACCGGAGATGGTTGTTTTCTATAATCACCATTGATTATCGATCACCAATTTTGAAAGACAACCATCTCAATTGATATTCGGCGCGATCTTAACTTTCGGAGACCGCTCCCGATGAGCCATTCGCAATGCGCCGTTCGATACTTTTCACGCAAGGATGCGTCCGACTATCTGTTGGAGCATCATGGCATAAGCCGCACGCCCGCAACTCTCGCAATGCTTGCCTGTAAGGGCGAGGGGCCCGTCTTCCGTAAGGATGGACCTCGCCGCGTCATTTACTCAAGCGCAGACCTGGACGCATTTGCCGCGTCGGCCTTGTCCAAGCCGATACGTTCAACCAGCGAAGCTGCATAACCCGCCGGTCGAGGCAACGAAAAGCCTCGGCCCATTTCTGAACCGAGGCGGGTCGTTAATTGAAATCGCACCGTAGCAGTTGCGATATTCGCACAACAGATCCGCCCTTGCAACATGTAAGGGCACGCAATGAACGCTCACGTTCATCAGGACGATTGGAATGTCTTCGATATCGATCCGTTTGATACAATCGATGCGCGGATCACCGAAAAGGCACGCAGGCTGCATCGCACAAGGCGATGGGTGTTCTTTCCTTATGGCTACTGGACGGAGAAAGACGGTGCGTTCGTAGTCTTTGACCGGCGATATCATCCCCTAGCTCGCAAGCGGCGGGATGGCTCGGTGCAAATTCTGCCCATGCTCGATCTCGATCGCGCGGCCCGGATCGAGTTCAAGAAGCAACATTTCCTCTACGGCAGCATCGATCATCCCTGCGACACTGAGGAAACGCAACAGCGTTTGATTGGTGTGGTTCGGCGGCTCGGGCTGGAGGAAGAAATCCACCATCGTTACGATGTGCTGCATAATGTGTGGGCGGCTCGCCGCAGAAATTTCCGGCGGCTGCTCTGCAGGCGGTGATCGAAGATGAATCCCCCTGTTGAAACCCTTCCGCTCTACGGGTTGGAGGCGATCGGCGACGCCCGACAGGCGATCGTCGTTGAGGACCAGAAAAGCCGCGACGTGTTGGCGACGGTGACGGGCAGGGTGGTGGTGTCCTGGCCGGGCGGGACGCAAGGCGTCAAGCATACCGACTGGACGCCGCTGCGCGGGCGTAACGTCGTGATCTGGCCCGGCGTGGACGGTTCAGCGGATGAGATCGCGAACATCCTGACCAAGCTCAAATGCACCGTGCGCGTCATGGCCGCCGCGGATGAGCACGCCATCCAGAGCGCCGCTGATGCGATCCGCGATGGATGGGACAAGGCGCGGCTCGATCAGTTCATGCGCGAAACCGTCCGGCCGTGGACGCCTCCGAAATCGCCCGCGCCAGAGACGCCCGCCAGTAAGCTTGCAACTCGTGTCGGTACTAGCCCGCAGGCCGCGCCGGCAAAGCCCGCCTGCCTCGCTGAGATGGATGAGTTTAAACGGCCAGAGCAGAGTGACGACAACGGCCCGGTCCAGCCGCGACCGCTTGTCGACGTGCAGGCCGATAGTCAACTTGCCCAGATGGTCCCCGCGCATCATGTCGTGTGGGGTAGCGAAGTCGAGATTGCGGGCATTCTGGCCCGCGAGTTGTCGAGCGATCGTGGCAGCCACGTTGTGCGCGCCGAGGGCGGATTTTGGGCGTTCGAGAGGACCCAATGGTCCGAGATACCTGAACAGCGCATGCGGCTTATGGTTCATATGTTCGATGGTGCGCGCGTTGGCGACAAGGGAACACCCTTAAAGGTCGGCCGGCGGATGATCGATGGCGTCCTGTCGGAGTTGGGCGCGAAGCTCGGGAAGCCTGATTATTTCGAACATACGACGGTTGGGATCAACGCCGCGAACGGCGTCGTCACCTTTGATGAGGCAGGTGATCCAATCCTTCGGCCGCATAGCGCTGACGATCGGTTCCGCTTTACGATCCCGGCTGATTTCAAAGCCCATGATGACATGGAGCCGCCTGACGGCTCGTACCTGCATAACCTCGTCTCGGGCGCATTCCGCGGCGATGATGACGCGCCCGAAAAGCAGCAGCTTCTCGGTGAGATGTTGGGTGCGGCAGCGCTTGGCTTAGCAACGCGACTGCCTCAGCCAAAGGCTTTCGTGTTCCTCGGCGAGACCGCCAGCAATGGCAAGAGCACGATCGCGCGCCTGCTCTCATGTCTCTTGCCGGCCGGCTCTGTCTCGTCGATCCCGCCCGCAGCGTTCGGAGATGAACGGCGTATCATCAATCTGGCCGGCAAGGCCGCAAATGTCGCGGACGAGCTTTCCGCTAGCGCAATCGCTGGCGAGGCATTCAAAGCAGCAGTGACCGGCGATCCGCTTGAGGGGCGCGACCTCTACCGCTCGGCTGTCACCTTCTCGCCCAGGGCGCTGCATTGCTTCACCACGAACACGTTGCCTCGTTTCAACGGCGGCCTTGACCGTGGATTGCAGCGTCGTCTTGTGGTCGTCAGATTTAACCGCTCGATACCGGAAGACGAGATCATTCCTGACATAGCGGAGCGTATTCGACGCGATGAACTGCATTTGCTGCTTCAGTTCGCCGTCGCTGGCGCGCAAAGGCTGATCCGAAACAAGACCTACACGATACCTGCTTCCTCTAAGGAAGCCCTGCAAAACTGGCTCATGCTGGACCCGGTCAACGAATGGTTGGCAGGGCAGACAGCCAAAGCCGACCATGAGCCTGCCGGTGGTTGGCTCACGACCGGAAAACTCTACGCCAATTTCAAGGGTTGGGCATTGGATGAGGGCCACAACGAACGCTTTCTGCCGCCAGTGAACACGTTCTCGCAGCGCCTCAAAGCCAATGGCATACAGATAAGCCGCCGCTCAGGCGGTTCGGTTGCGGTAGGGATTAGGCTGGTAGGCTTGCCCTGGTAGGGGCCTTTGATTCGTTCGGCTTGGTCAACGGGAATTCTCGACGGGCCGGTGAATAACCCCTTTAAGAGGCACTTTTTTGCACCGAAATGTGGGGAACGGTCGCAGCCCGCGTGGACTCCGGAGCCCATCCGCACCATCATACTTGCGAATCGGCGGTGCTGATTCGCCAATGAAAAGCCGGGCAAATCCTCCCCAGGCCGCCCGGCCTTTCATCTCGATCACGACTGCGGCCGTATTGGCCTTTCTTCAGCGTGTGTGGAGTATCACTGCACGCCTGATTCTGAAAGGTCAAGAGGCCCTACTGCCGGAGGCTGTCTTGCGCACGATGACCACATAGCACGTTCAACGCCGATAATTACGAAACCACCGAGAGGTGAGTTTGCGTTCGGCGAAGGCTCGCAGCGAACAGGTTCAGCAAGTTCTGTCCGGCCCAAATTGAGGCCGCTTTTGCCAGCACCTCAAACCTGCCCTCAGCGCAATCCTCCAAGACGACGAACACACCTCCATCTCCACCGAGCTCATCGAGAGCTTGATCATCGAACGTGGCGCGCGAGATTTCGGTCAGCCACAGGGTTCGATGGTTATCAATTGCGATAGAAAGGTCTTCGTCCATGTCGTTAAGTCCTGTTCTCCATCCTTCCGTCCGCGAGCGACGGGAACCGCGGATGTCTGCTGCTGCGCTCGCCGAGTATCTGATAATGCGCCCCAACGGACAGCAGAACGTGCTGCACGATTGCAAATTTTCGCGACCACCGATCGTGACTGCGAATGGTGACGCTTTACGGGCGCTACGCGCATACAATGCTGACCCTCGACGCTCGGAGGAAACCCTAGTTCGGGTTAAGGAAGCGTTAACCATAAAAGCCCGGGACCAAACCATCAAGCCAAAGGGGCGTGAGGATGCTCTGCGTTGCCTGGAGATCATTGATCTTTTCAGTCAGCGCGAGAACGCCCTTGGTATGCGCAGGATGGCCCTGAGCGAAGCGCCCGACTTCCCCGCGATCAACATCGAAGGCGTTACCGTCTCGATCCAGCCGGATTTCCTGGTCGGCGGCGGTCGCGGCGGTGCTCGCGTCGGGGCTGGCCTCTTGCGGGTCGCGAAGGCTCCCGACCCCGGAGCCTGCAAGCGTGACGAGACAAAGGCTCGGCGGGGCGAGAACCGTCGCGACATGGCCCGGTATCTGGTTGCAATGATGTACATGCTGCTCGATCAGCAAGACGGAGGCCTCGGAACGATAGATCGCGATCTGTTCTTCGTCGCCGACGTGCGGCTTGGTGAGCGCATCGGCCCGGCCTCGGACCACAGCGTGCGAATGAGGGATATTCGTGGTGCCTGCCAGCAAATCCGCGAATTGTGGCCCAGTATCAAGGCCAAGCCGGCCCTCTATCGCAAATGACAGTCGGTCGGCGGAGCGGCTTCGCGTCGCTTCGCCGTCCTCACAATCCGGAGGAGATATGAGATGATCAGTGAAGCAATGGCCGGCGCGAGCGCGCTGAAAACAGCGTTCGACATGGCTAAAGCGCTGAAGGACATCAACGACGCCGCCACACGGAACGCTGCTGTTATCGAGTTGCAAGAGAAAATCCTGTCCGCCCAGCAGGCGCAATTCGAAATGTCGAAGCGCGTTGACGAACTGGAGAAAGAACTCGCCGCCATAAAGAGCAAGGCTGACGAGCGTAACCGGTACCAGCTTAAGGACTACGGCGCCGGTACCTTTGCCTACGAACTGAAGCCTGCAGAATCTCGCGGGGAGCCGCACCACCGGGCGTGCGCAAAGTGCTTCAATGAAGGAAAAATCAGCATCTTGCAGTTTTCGCACAAAACGGAGGGCCAGGACTGGTTCGACTGCCGGCGATGCGACCACAATCAGGCGTTCGGCGTTCGGGTTCGACGTGACACGGACTACTCACATCATTCCGATTTCTAAGTCGACTTAATCCGCACGGCGAATAAGTGCGCAACGATTACAAGCGCCGCGCCTATGTCCAGATAGAACCACGTGGAGCGGTCCAAGTGGGCCGGCACAAGCGGATTCAACAGGATTGCCATCCCCACAAAGGTCAACGGCCATATGCGAGTGGGCGTGCCGTTCTCCCAGGTATGAAAGAAAACCACCACCGCAAAGCCACAGACCACAATTCGAAGGATCGTGTAATATCCATAGGGCAAGTTAAACGTGGCTATGATCAAGAGCGCGGCCGTGATCGGCCAGACCCACCACGGAATTCGATTGACGCCTCTCATTCCAGCCCCCCGCCCCAACTTTTGTTCGGCCGCATATTCGCACCGGGTGACGTTAATTGCACACTGGTGGCACACCAGTGCAGCACCCAATTTGTCTAAGTCTTGTGGATATCAAAGGCCTATCGGCAAGTGACGCACTCTGAGGGCAAACCTCTATATAGGCCGCGGATACGTCGATGTATAACCGGCTATATCTTCGTGCGTACTGGGATTTTTTGAAAAGAAGTGTACCACTTTATTATAAGCCGTTGATTGCAGAAAGAAGTCTTCATTTCAGGTGCTGCACTAGTGTGCAATGTGTGCCACCGACGACCGCCGCGAACTGACATGTAGGGAAATGCAGTAGTTGTTTATGAAACAACCATTGCCGGGCCATGTCTCGACGCATGGCTCTAACCGCAAAGCAGCAACGATTTATCCAGGAATTTTTACTGGATTTGAACGCCACCCAGGCGGCGATCCGTAACCGTCCGGTGAGGCTTTCAATTACCCATAACTTTGACCACTCGGACTGATCCGCTGATCGGCGAAATCTTGAGTCGAAAGAATCACTTGTGATTCCTTGCTGAGCACCTGATTCGCGAGGGGGTGCTCTATGGGGCTGAGATTAAGGGATCGATCGACAAAAGGCTGTTTGCGATCCTTGGAAGGTGAATGTTGGATTGATCGAGAGACCAGTGGATGCGAGTTTAGGGACGCGCGGCTCGGCGACAGATTCCGCAAACTGCTCACGCAGATTGGAAGCGCCATGGGACAAAGCATTCCGCTCGTCTGCCAGGATTGGGCGAATACCAAGGCAGCCTACCGCTTCTTTTCTAATGACCGGGTCAGCGAAGCGGACATTCTGGCCGGCCATTTCCAATCGACACGTGATCGTGCCGCCGCCGCTGAAGGTCTCGTTCTTGTGCTACACGACACAACCGAATTTAGCTATCAACGCGAAAAGTCAGAAGCGATCGGCATCACCAAGCGCATAAACAGTGGACGAGATAAGGCGGGCCGCCTCAGATCGCACACGGTTTGCGGCATCCTGATGCATTCGAGCCTCGCAGTTACAATCGAGGGTGTGCCGCTGGGGCTGGCGGCCATTAAGTTCTGGACCCGGAAGAAATTCAAGGGGACGGCAGCGCTTAAAAAGAAGATCAATCCGACCCGGATTCCGATCGAGAAAAAGGAAAGCGTCCGGTGGTTGGAAAATCTCAAGCAGTCTACGCAACTCTTGGATCATCCGGGACGATGCATCCATATCGGTGATCGCGAGAGTGACATCTACGAGCTTTTCTGCGCAGCACAGGAGATCGGAACGCATTTCCTGATCAGGACCTGCGTCGACCGCTTGGCTGGAGACGGGGATCACACGATCGCCGACGAAATGGACGAGGTCGCCGTCAAAGGGCTCCATCGCATCGGGGTCAGAGACAGCAACGGCGATCCCGACCAGGCCGTTCTTGAGATCAGGTATCGCAAGATTCGCGTCCTGCCGCCGATCGGAAAGCAGAAGCGCTATCCCGCTCTGACCCTGACGGTGATCCATGCCGAAGAGCGCGGGACGCCGAAAAACAGAAAGAAGATCGATTGGAAGCTGATCACCGACCTGCCTGTTGGTTCCCGCACCGACGCCATTGAGAAGCTCGAATGGTATGCTTTGAGATGGAAGATCGAGGTGTTCCACAAGATCCTCAAATCGGGCTGCAAAGCTGAGGAGTCGAAACTCAGGACCGCCCAGCGTCTGACCAATCTGATCTCGCTCTTTTGCATCCTGAGCTGGCGGATCTTCTGGATGACGATGCTCAACCGTTCCGCCCCAGACGCACCGCCAACCCTCGCGTTGACTGCGACTGAAATCTGCGTGCTCGATCGCCTCGTCAACGACAAACCAAAAGTAAGACAGAAAACGCTCTCGCACTATCTGATCAAGATCGCCCGGCTCGGCGGTTATCTCGCCCGCGCCAGCGATCCGCCGCCCGGCAATACCCTCATGTGGCGCGGGCTGTCACGCCTCACCGACATCGCGCTGGGCGTCATGGTTGGAGGAGAATTTGTGGGTAATTGAAAGCCGGTGAGGGCCGCACGGGTAGTCGCGTGGCGCGATGGTCCGATCAAGCAGCGGACTGAACAGGGGTATTCTTCCATTCCCAAGGCAGCAGTTCATCGAGCCGACCTTGCGGGGTGCTGGCGATGCGGGCCAAGATGTCCGCCAACCAGGCCTGCGGGTCGATGTCGTTGAGCTTTGCCGTCATGATTAGCGTCGCCATGATAGCGGCGCGGTCGGCACCACGTTCGGAGCCGGCGAAGAGCCAGGACTTGCGGCCGAGGGCAAAGCCGCGGAGCGCGCGCTCCGCCGCATTGTTTGTCAGGCAGATCCTCCCGTCATCGATAAAGCGAGCGAACCGGTCCCAGCGGCGCAGCATGTAGTCGATCGGCTTGGCGACCGCGGACGAGTTCGACAGCCGAGCGCGTTGCTCGCGCAGCCACGCTTCCAATGCCGTTAAAAGCAGGGCACTTCGTTCTTTGCGCACCCGCAGCCGCTCTTCGACGCTTTGGCCGTTGATGCCGCGCTCAATATCGAACAGCACGTCGATGCGCTTGACCGCCTCCAGCGCGATCGGCGAGATCGCCGTGGCGTTCTTGCCGCGTCTCGCATTGGCGGCGATGTCCGCCAGCTCAAAGAACTGCCGCCTGGCATGCGCCCAACAGAGTGCGGGCGTGACCGGTCCCTGCGCGCGCGAGGCGTCATACAGCTCGTTATAGCCGCTATAGGCGTCGGCCTGCAGGATGCCGGTGAAGCTTTGGAGATGCCGCGTGGGATGCTCCTGCCGTCGATCGCGCGAGGCGTAATAGAGCGCGGCCGGCGGCGCCCGGCCAGCAAACGGCCGGTCGTCGCGAACGTAGGTCCAGATATGTCCCTTGACCGTCTGGCTCTTGGCCAGGATCGGCACCGTGGTGTCATCGCCGTGCAGCCGCTCGGCGGCGAGGACATGGCGCTCGATGAGCCGATAAAGCGGCTGCAGGACGGTCGCACAGGCGCCGACCTGGTCGGCCAGTGTCGACAGGCTCAGATCGATGCCTTCCCGGGCGTAGCGCTCGCTCTGCCGGTTCAGGGGCTGATGTTGGCCGAACTTCTCGAACAGGATCATGGCCAGGAGGTTGGGGCCGGCGAAGCCGCGTGGAGTCACGTGGAAGGGCGCCGGCGGCTGGGTGATCGTCTCGCAGTCCCGGCACGAGAACTTCTCGCGCACCGTCTGGATCACCTTCCACCGCCGGGGAACGACCTCCAGCGTCTCGGTAATATCTTCGCCCAGCTTTGATAGCTTCGATGAGCCGCAGCAGGGACAGCTCTCCGGTGCGGCGACGACGACCCGCTCGCGCGGCAGATGATCGGGGAACGGTTTGCGCGACGGGCGCTTGCGCTGGAAGGACTTGACGGTCTGCGTCCGAGCCGCCGCCCTCTCAGCCGCCAGCTCGGCTTCGGTTGCGGTTGCTTCCAGCTCTTCAAGCTGAAGCTCCATCTGCTCCAGGAGCCGTGCCTTGCGCTCCGAGCGGCTGCCGTAAATCTGGCGACGCAGCTTCTCGATCTCGAGCTTGAGGTAACCGATCAGGGCCTCGGTCGCCTTCGCGTTGGCAGCTTCCGCTTTGGCGCTCGCCGCGACCGCTTCCGCCTGAAGGCGCGCGGCGCGCTCCGCGCGGATCATCGCATGCGCGGCGGCAAGATCGGTGGGAAGCGATTCAGATGTGGTCACGAAGCGATGGAATCACATCCATCACGATCCGGGAAGCGCAAAGCCTCATCCGACCGAGGTCGGCCGCCAGGTCTCTTGTGGGTGCCTCCAGTCGATCCCGGACAAGAGATAACCGAGCTGCGCCGATGAGATCGTCACCACGCCCTCGGCCGGGCTCGGCCAGATGAAGCGGCCCCGCTCCAGGCGCTTCGTGAACAGGCAGGCGCCCTGGCCGTCATGCCAGATCACCTTCAAGAGATTGCCGCGACGACCGCGGAAGCAAAACAGGTGGCCACCCAACGGGTCGCGATGCAAGATCTCCTGAACCTGCAAGGCCAGCGACGGAAAGCCCTTCCGCATATCGGTATAGCCGGTCGCGAGCCATACCCGCACGCCGGCCGGCAACGGGATCATCGTGGCCGTCCGTCAGTCAGCGCCGCCACGACTGCGCTCAGCGTCGCCGCGTCAACCGCGCCCGTGATCCGCATCCGAGCCCCGGCCGCGAACTCGATCTCGATCGCACCGCAGGTCCCAGAGGGTGCCGTCAACGGTTGCCGTTCTGGCGCAATGGAGACTGCCGCAAAACGGACTTCGTCAGCTTGACGCTGCATCGGCCCGGGCTCGAAAGCGAGCACGCCAGTGCGCGCCTGCCGCCGCCAAGCCGTGACCAGATTGCGGTGAACATCATGTCGTCGAGCAACCTCGACAACACTGGCCCCAGGCGCCAGACTCTCCTCCACGATCCGAAGCTTCTCGGCAGTGGTCCACCGCCGTCGCCGCTCTGGACCGGACAGAACCGTAACCCTCGTCACGTTTGCTCATTTGTTTGCAAATTAATGAGCAAATCATCTCACGCCCGAGCACAATCCGGGAAGGCGGCCCTCACCGGGGGCTTACAGCGATCCGTGCTGGCTACTCCAAGGGAACGGCCGATAAGCAAGGGCCTCGGCTGCTGAGCAACGCCGAGGTAAAGGCCGCGATTGATGCGGCCAAGATCGAACGATCCGAGAGAACCGAGATCGACGCCGCTCGCGTCCTTAAAGAAATCGCCGCCATGGCGTTCTACGACCCGGCCGACTTGATCGGCATCGCTCGCGAGTTAGCAGGCAGCGAGAAATGCCGCCAGGGCGAGGGCGTCATTGAGATGGGCGGCAAGCGGTATGCGGTCAGCGGCATAACCTCGCCTGCACACATTGCCGGTCTGTCTGAGAACGTGCGCCGTGCGATCGTCGGCTGGAGTTGGGATCGCAACGAGAACCTTACGCTCAAACTAGCGGACAAGTCTAAGGCGCTGGATCAGCTTGCGCGCCACCTGTCGCTCTACAACGATCGGCTGGAGGTCAGCGCCGTCGAGGGGCTGAGCGAAAGGATTGCGCGGGCGAAGGATCGTGCCAATGCGCACGATAGGCTTGCTGCGCCCGCTACTGCAGCAGCTTTGCCAGCACAGCCGGCCATGCCCGCCGCGAACGTTGCACCGGCGTCGGAAGCGTCGCCGACAGGCCTGCCCGGACCCGCCGCGCCGTCACCGCCAGCACCGCCGCCGAAACAGTACCAATCGATCATGCCGCGTGCACCTGAACCGGCGCCGTGGCCGCAGTTCGGCGGCTTCGCCGCCACCGACTACGACCCAACCACCTGAGAACGAAAGGCTCTCTAATGGCGACAGTTGCCCAGAACATCACAACGATCACGACGCAAGCGGCCGTGCTCGACAGCCTCGTCACTCAGTTCCTGGCGGCGAAGGCGCTCATTGATACGGCTGAGAACGAAATTCGGCAGGCGCAGCCCACCGCAAATCACCACGCGCGCGCGGGCCGCATTCGCTTGGCTCTATACGCTCACGCGCTGATGGGAAACCCGGGGCTGAACGGCGGCAAGACCGTTGCCGCTCTTGCGGCTGAGGCATGGACAGGAGTTAGCTGATATGAATACGTCATCAATCTACCAAGTCGAGACGCAGATCGGAGCCGCGCGGGAGCGGCTCGCGGCTCTGGATAAGGAGGCGCAGGACCTTGCTCTGCCTGCGGTGTCCGGCGACCAGGACGCCGTTGCCTCGCTCGCTGGCATCAATGCGCAGATCAGCCAGATTGTTGCTGACTTGGCGGTATTGGATCGCGCAAGGTTCACAGCAGTAGAGCAGAAGAGAGAGGCCGACGAGGCGAGAGATGCGGAACGGCGCGCTCATCATCTGCAGATCGCGCGCGATGATGCCGCTAAGATCATTCGGCTATCGAGCCAAGCGGATGAGTTGGTCGATAAGTTCGATGCGTTGCTTGTCGATCTATTAGATGTAGATCAGCATCTTTGGCGCGCTCTCGCGGAGGCCAAAGCGCAGCCCAGCGACGCTGTCGTGGGTAGGCGCGGTATAAGCCAGATCGCCGTCGCACGGATGCGCGAGGTCGTCGATCGCCTGAACAAGCACGTTCGACACCAACGCCCGGTCGCGGTGGTCGCCGCAGTGGCGTGGTCGGAATTGCTCAAAGCGACAGACGATGCCGATGTCTGAAATGGAGGAGTTTGATGGCGATGACGTCATGGTCGCTATCCGGTTCATTGCCAAAAAAGTCGCTCTAATCCGAGGCGAGATCGTCGATGAAATTAGGCTGAGCGGTGGGTCGAAAGTGCCCTCGTCGGCAGCCGAGAGGAAAATCTTGCTCGTCGCCGCTGTCAAGGCGACAGCGTCGGCGGCCGGCAGGACGGCATTAGCTACCGTCCGGAAGGTTGACGCCGTCGACATTGATATCGCGATCCAGATGATCGCCAACGATCCAGGTATCATCGAAAAAGCAATCGCGGCGGCGACGCAGATCGAGTTCCAATCTCAGGAGACACCTCATGTCTGAGCCCAATGCCGCGCATGTTCTTTTTCCAAACGACGCGCCGAAATCGCAGCAGCCACCGGACTGGTTCAAGGCCGGGCAGACCGCAGCCGAACTGCGCTTGGCAGGTGAGCACGGTGGTGCGCCGGTGAAGGTGCCGGCAACGGGCACGAACGGCGACCCTTCGTCCACTGCCGGTTCCGCCGATGCCGCCAAGCCCGACGTTGCATCCGTCTTGTTCAAAGATGACGCGGTCGATCGCGGTGCAAACGAAGTGGCGGAAATTCTCGGCGGCTTCGCAAACAGCGCAATCGCCGACAACGACCGTGGCGAGCGCTCCAGAGCGATCGAGGCCGCGCGGGATGGCGTCCTAGCCGACGCGAAGGCTCATGGCATGGACATCGCTGATCTGGCTGAGGCGATGACCGTGGTGAAGGAACGGCAGGCCGACACCATCTCAGAAGCCACGCCGGAACAGGTGGAGCAGCGCATGGCTGATGGGCTTGCCGCCTGCTATGCGGAAGGTATCACTGATGCTGATCTCGGTATTGCGCGTCGTTTCGTGGCTGACCTCGAAACTGTCGCGCCTGGGACGTTGTACACGCTGGAGAGGAGCGGTGCGGGCAACGACATCAGACTAATCCGGAAAGCGATTGCCGAGGCAAAGAGGCGTGGGTATCGATGACCGGTTGCGCGCTATGCAAGCAGCCCGTCTCAGCGCTATCGCTTGACGATGTGATTGCGACCTGACGTTTAAACGGGCTTCAGACAATACGCTACGCGCGGTTCATCATGAAAATTGACCCCATCTCCTGCCCGTGCTGCAAGAAGGCTGTACGCTTTCCATCGCTGGATATCGTGATCGACCATTGCAAGCTCCCTCCGATGCAGGCTCGCATTCTTGGTGCGCTGTGCAAGGGCAAAGGTCAGCCGGTTCAAACTGAGATGATCATCGCCGCGATGGATCGAGGCCTCGACGTGAAGAGCCACACCTATAACGACTTCAAAATTGAGCTTTGCCGTCTTCGCAGGCGACTGAAGAATGTCGGCATCGCTATCCCAAATGTAGGCTACGCGCAGGGCTATCGTATCGTTTTCCCGGAGCACATGGAAATGAGAAAGGACTAGCAATGTCACTCGCTCAAAAACTCCGAAGTGAGGCCAGGCAAATTGCCTCGGCCGGCCTCGTCGGCCCCGCCGAAGAGCAGGCTTTGCAGCGGCGGCTCACCGACGCCCTTGCCGGTCAGCCGTCGTTCGAAGACGCAACGCTGATGGCATACGCGGCGACGGCAGCGGCTGGCGGCAACGGCGACGGTGCAGGGTCGGCGTACGGCTCTTGGTATTCCAACATCGCGGCGAAGCTCCATGATCTGGCGACGGATGCGGCGGGTCGGTAACGCGGGATCAGCGCGCCTGTCTCCGGCAGCGCCCTGCTGCCGGCTAAACTGCAGCGCGTCAGGAAACGGAATAAAAAAATAGTGGAATCTTTTTTCCGCGAATCACTTTACAGAAAAACGGCGGGCCGGGGCTGAGCCGGACACCGCCGAAAAACTTGGGGCTATTTGCCCTTCGGTTTTTTAATGGTCTCAACGACGTGTGTGCTGGGTTTCCCCTGCGCCGTTTTGACCGTGGTGAAGCGCCCATTGATGGCGCTACGACCGATGCGTGCCATTCCAATCACCTCCTTTCCGGGCCGCGGCCCCGCGTATAGCCAGGACACGGATAGGCGATGGCGCGAATCAACACGCATCTGAATTCGATCAGCAAAACGCAACTAGAGCGAGTCTTTTCGATAGACTTTCCACGTAGAAAGCAGGTTTCACATTTAGGCAACGGCTGAGCAGCGATGTCCTAAGCGGACGGCCTTTTCCTCGTCGGGATTTTCCGCCTGCGCGCGCTGGCGTGCACGCGCAGGCTCATCAGTAGCCGTGAGCGCCAAGGATAGACGCCACTCCGCTGAACATCACTCCGATACCTGAATACAAAGCTGCCCGGCTATTGATCTCGCCGCTGCGTTGGGCCTGCGAATGCATGCCAAACATGGAGATCCCACCCGCCGGAATTCCTGGCGGCCGATCGGCCGCCGGGGGCGCGGAAACAGGAAGTGGAGCGGGTGGTATTGGCGCGGCTGGCTTCACGGTGCTAGCTCGCCACCACTCGATGGCTGATGCTAGACCGGCCAGCGTCGCGAGGGCCGCAAACAGTACAGATGCCTTCATAATCAATATCGCGGGGTCCGGGTCCCGACTGCGCCGGTGTACGGGTTCACATTGCCGCGTGTGGAGTAGTTGTCCATCTGCGTGCTGTTCGGATTCGTCGCGTGAGAGCTCCCGACATAGGTGCCCTGGCTGTTGACGTACGGCGAAATGGTGTGGCTGCGCGAATTCGAGCCGGTACCGTAAAGCTGCGCATGCGCGGCGGTCGCGCTGAGAGCCAAAGCGGCGGCCAAGATGATCTGTTTCATTTCCTAATCTCCCCCCTGGTTTAATTCGCACGCGGATGCAACCAGGGCGGAAGGAGGCGTGCAATCCAACGAAAGTGGAATCTGCTAAATCATCCACAGGTATGGGAGCAAGCCTCACCGGTTCACGCTGGCAGGGCGCACCTGAGGAAAATTGGAAGAAATAACTGTTAGCGGCTCATCGTCCCACCGATCTCAGAAATTGGCAGGACCACATGACCGTTGCGAGCGAAGAAAACCGATCTGGCCCTTACATCGGGAACGGTTCGGCGACAGTATTCAACTATGATTTCCGCATTCTCGATGAGGCACATATCAGGGTCGTCCACGCCGACGCGAATGGTATCGAGACGGAATTGACGCTCGGCGCGGACTATTCGGTCTCGGGCGTCGGCCTGTCGGGTGGCGGGTCAATCACCATGACGACTGCCCCGGCCGTTGGCCAGAAGATCACTATCCTGCGGAATGCGCCGTTCACGCAAGAAACTGACCTTGAAAATCAGGGCGCATACTTCGCGGAAACGATCGAGGCGGCGCTTGACCTCTCGGCCATGCGCGATCAGCAATTGAGCGAGCGGATCGATCGCGCGATCCTGATCCCGGCCTCCACGCCTGACTATGATCCGGACCAGCTTATCAACGATGTCATCAACGTCAGCCTCAACCGTACCGCGACGGAGGTCGCGCGCGATCAGGCGGCGGCTTCCGCGTCCGCGCTGGGCAATCAGGCGCATCAGTACGATACGCGTACGCTAGCCGCAGCGGCGATCATTCCGGCAGGCGTGAACGTCATTCGAACCCATGGCCTTACCACGGCCGGCGATGGCGGCGGTGCCACCTATATCAAGGGCACAAACGGCAGCCCCGGCGCGTTTCAGGACGCAGGCGGCCAATATTGGGGGCTAGTTAAAACCCGAAGAGATTTAGTGCCGACGTACGATACCGCGACAGCGCTTGCTGCGGACACGGCGGCTACTTCTGATCAGACGATCATTCGCACGCGGGGGAAGTTGGCGATCGGTGATTATGGCGGGGCGACCTATGTCCAGGTTGCCTCTGATCCCGCGCAGCCGGGTGCGTTCCAACTGGCGAGCGGACGCTGGGTCAAATTGCTTGAGCCGATCGTGACCCCGGAAATGTTTCAACTCTCGACTGATGCGGGCAACGATGCTTTGATGTGGGCTCGCCTGTTCGACTACGTCAATACGGTTGGTGCCGAGGGGGCAGTTGCCTCTCACAAGACGTATACGTTCGCCACTTCGTGTGCGATCACGGTCCCACTGTTGTGGCGCACCAAGGTTCGAGCTCACGGAGCGATCTTCACGACCAACGGTGCGATTTGGCAATTCACCGTCACGGGGGGAGGTTATTCCGGTGGTATGGACCTGGAAGGGTTTTCGTTCGACCACCAGAACAAGAATGCAGTGCTCGGTGCGTTCAAGCTCGCGAGAGCGGGCTGCGTTCGCATCATAAAGCCGGTGATTAAAGCCGGCCAGACAACGAACGCCAACTACATCGGTATCTACATAACGGAAAGCACTCCGGGAAATAGTTCGACCGGGTCGTTCTGGAACGTCGTTCAGGATCCCCAGATATTCACGACGACGGCCGATCTGGTCCCCTTCGGCGTCCTATTTGACGGAGCTGCAAACCAATGCCGGGTTATTGGTGGATTGATCAACGGCAATCTTCGGTCAGTATCTATTTATCCTGGAACGAGTCCAAATTTCTATAGCTCGAACAATATCGTAATTGATGGCGTTTCCTTCGAGAGCGGGTCATATGGCGTGTATTTTAATGGCGTTTTAGGCAACGCAAATACCGCTCCAGATGGACTGAAGATCATAAACTGCAGGTTCGAGTCTATGTCCCAAGCAGGCGTTATCTTTGTCAACGCCAACCAACAAGCGCCGTTTGCTGCGCCAGAGCTTCATGGAAACATGTTCGTCGGAACGCCCACTCCGATATCGAACCCCAACAACATTCGCATCAATTCCACCGACCGGCCACAGGATCTTTCCGGCACGGTTTCGTTCTCTGGAAACACACAGCGCACCGTCACCTTCCCGGTTAATCAGCCGAGCACGAACTATGTTGTTGCGCTGGACATTCCAGCCAATCAGCTATTCTGGGTTTCTTCCAAGGCCGTCGGCAGCTTCAATATCAATACAACTGCAGCCTTTACGGGGACGGTTGGCTGGACCCTGACGCGACTTTCGTAGTTGCGCGCGCCGACTGGAAGCTAGGCTGGAAACGGTACGCCAGCGGTTTGCGAAGATCGCAACACGTTTCAATTACCGCTTGGCGGCAGTGGAGGGAAAGGATGTTTCGGCGCTGAAGTATCTACTCGGATATGAAGAAAAGGCCACGCGGCCTTAGCATGACCCCGATTAAACGAAGAGTGGCTGCCCGCTTGGCATGACCTGGAGTACGTGGACTTACCCACTGGCGAGCATTTGCTTTAAGTCTGCAACCGCTTCATCGAGCGAGTTATAGGGCGTCAAGCGTCCGGAAGTACCTCCACTCTTGTACTTCACGTGCATCTTCCACTTGCCATTTTCGAATTTGAAGATGATTTCGTCGCCGTCGGCTAGTTGGATCTTCTCGCTCATTGGTGGGAATCCTCTCTGCGGATGGCGCTACTTTTGTATGGGGCCAGCGCTCGTCGCCCATCTTCGCTGACACCGACGGTAATTCCGTTATGGCCACCATACATGACCACTGACGCGACATCTTCAACGGTCAATCCAAGATCGCGAGCGATCTCGTGGTAGAGATATTGTTGCATGTCGGCGGGATCATTTGCGATTAGAGTGTTGAGGTGATCAACCACCCGCCGTGCCATGGCATTATGCTCGGCCGCCTTTCGCTGCAGATTTTCCTTTGATCCTCGGTATGAATCGAGGCGCGGTTCTAATGGTAGCTTGGTCATTAGTCGTTCCGAACATTTTTGCCTGCAGGTTTCCAACCGATGCGAATATCGCAACAAGTTTCGATAACAGCAACAAGTGATGCGATCTTGCCTGCGGCCAGCGGCCCGCCGACTCGGGTAAAGACCGATTTCAGTATAGACGCCTGCTATTCTTTCTTCCGAGATGGGGACTTCTTCCGCGTCTGGGTTTGCTCTCGGTGACTTACTTCTCGATCAATCGCGGAGCGGATCATGTCTAGCCTATTCTCGCCCGGCTCCAATACGGCATCCATCCTCTCCTTTGCCCCTTCAGGCAAAGTGAGATTGATATTTTCGCCCCATAGTTTCTTCCGACCCATAACCCGGCAATTTGCATGTACACGAAATTTAGTCAATGCCGCTTTTTCATGTACATGATACTTGACATCGTTTCGTGTACATGAAATAAGGTTGCATCCTAACGCAACCATGAAAGGATGGATTGCCATGTCGACCTTCGCTAACACCGTCACTCGCGGCGACGGCTATCTGATTTCAAAATTCAGCAAGCTTCAGGTGGCCGCGCGGCTTGCGCAAGCGGAGATCAGCGCCATTCCGGAAACCGCGCGGCCCGATGAAGAGCACGAGGCAATCCTGTGGGCGATAGCACCGGTGGAGCGCCTTGCGAAATCCATGTCGTTGTATGAGGCGTCTACGCAGGTGGGTGCGCAGATGTTGCAACGGGTCTCGGCCTGGTTGGACGGCAATGGCTTGGATTGCTTCCTAGAGCCTCTGGAGATCGCGGCTTGATGAACACCGCGTTCCTACTTATGGCGCAGTACCAGGGCGCGGCGATCATTCCGCTGGAATTGGTGTGCAAGGACTATTTCAGCCACCTGACGCCGGTCCAGTTCACCAGGAAGGCAACCGATGGCGAGATCGACTTGCCGGTGGTCAGGATCGAGACGAGCCAGAAGGCCGCGCGCGGCGTTCACTTGTTAGACCTTGCGAAGTGGATTGACGATCGCCGCGCGGCAGCGCAAAAAGAGCTTGATCAACTGCAGGGACGCCGATAAGCGCCTTTGTTCTGAACAGAAGCCCGGCCGTCGGCCGGGCTCTTTTTAAGCGTGGTAGTGGACAATTTCGCATGAGCATCCTTTCCGGTGATCCTCTCACGCAGCTTGCATTCTCGGTTTACGAGAACAGGGGCGTCTTCGCCGTGCTTCTCGGCTCGGGCCTGTCGAGGGCCGCCGAGATTCCGACTGGCTGGGAAATCACGCTCGACCTGATCCGCCGCGTTGCGCTGGCGCAGGGTGTTCAGGATCAGCCCAATTGGGCGGCGTGGTACCGGGAAAAGACCGGCGATGAGCCAAACTACTCCACGCTGCTTGAGGAGCTGGCCTCATCGCCGGAAGAACGGCGCTCGATCCTGCACAGCTATATCGAGCCGACAGACGAAGACCGGGAGGAGGGGCGGAAGATCCCCACTGCTGCCCACAATGCCGTCGCCGATTTGGTGCGAGGCGGTTTTGTCCGTGTGATTATCACGACCAACTTCGACCGCCTGATGGAAAACGCGCTGCGCGAGCGCGGCATTGAGCCCACCATCGTCTCCTCGGTTGATGCGCTGTCTGGCGCGGAACCGATCACGCATAGTTCTTGCTATATCCTTAAGCTTCACGGCGACTACAAGGATGCGCGCATTCTCAACACGGAAGCCGAGCTGAGCGGTTATCCCGCGCCTTACGACGCGCTGCTCGACCGCATTCTCGACGAGCATGGCCTGATCGTCTCCGGCTGGTCCGGCGAATGGGATCATGCACTCCGGGCAGCATTTCTTCGCGCACCGAACCGCCGTTACTCCATGTTTTGGGCGGCGCGCGGCACGCCAGGCAGCGGCGCGCAAGAGCTTATCGATCATCGGCGCGCCCGGATCATTCCCGTGACGGACGCGGACAGCTTCTTCCGGACGCTGCAGCAGCGTGTTGAAATCCTTGAAAAGAGCCAGCGCCAAAATCCGCTCGGCATCGAGCTTCTGGTCAACAGCGCGAAGCGCTTTTTGTCGAAGCCTGAGTACCGGATTCAACTAGATGAGTTATTTTCGCAGGAGATGGACCATGTTCTTGCGAGGCTGGATAGTCCAGAGCTTGCCGTGCCATCAAGTTGGGATCGGGAAACCTTTCGCGCGTACGTGAAAAGATACGAATCCGCAGTCGAAGCGCTCGCGAGCATGGCCGGCGTGGTCGGCAGATGGGGCGATGACGGCGACCTTTCCATTGTGCTGGACATCATCCGAACTCTTTATGCCCATGCAGATAAAGTGGGGAGTGGGATCGTCTCTTATCTCGGGCTGCGATCCTATCCCGCCATGTTGGTGTTCACCGCCTGCGGGCTTGGCCTGACACGCGCCGGTCGCTGGAAAGCGCTTCATCAGCTTTTCGAAGCCCCGATCGACCGCAAGCACCGGGAGCCCGTCCGTGCGGTTCAAGCCCTCTTCCTCTATGGTTGGCGCGGCGCGGACGGCGATGCCTGGAAGCAGATCGAAGGGCTTGAGCAGCGCAAGACGCCGTTGAGCGATTATCTCCTGACACTGATTTCAGAGTGGGGTAAGCGTTTCATCGGGCTGACGCCCGACTTCGAGCTCTTGTTTGAACGCTTTGAGATGCTGGGGGCGCTAGCCCATCTTGAACAAGAGGAGAAGGCGGGCGTGCAGAAGCAGCTGGCTGGCGACGCACGGAACGGTTGGGCGTGGATGCCGGTCGGCCGCATTGGTTGGCATGAGAGCAATGCCGAAAGGCTTGTATCGGAGCTGCAATCGGAGGTGATGAAGGCAGAGCTCGTACAAGCGGGCTTTGCGAAAGGCGACTCTGAATTCCTGGAACTTTTCATCCAGAACTTCAAGCGTATTGCCGCACGGATGCGATGGTAAGTCCCGGAACACCTGCCGGTGCGGAGATGTTGGCTGCTCTGAAATCTCTCTCCTGACCACAGAATCCCGGCCAAAGTGCCGGGCTTTTGTTTGGTGAAACGCGCTCCATTTGTTCCGAACGCGCGAACTTCGTTAGCATCATCAACGGGTGAACATAGCGGGAAAGTTCGGGCGGCGGCCTTGAAAAATAAGGATAAATCAGCGGATTTTGATTCCGGTCACCGCAGGTTCGAGTCCTGCCGCGCTTACCAATTCCTCGCTGGGCCTCGGCAGGGAAGGGGCCGGCTCTCATAAGGCGAGTGGCGGGTTCGACCCCCGTACCCGCGACCATGTTGCTGATCTAATCCTGTTACCGAAGTTATTTCGCTCTATATCGTGTATGTGCCGATCTTTGTTGGCCTGATCCTGACTATCGTTTCGCTCTTTTTTCGAGAGGTATCATGGGATCACTACAGAAGTTGAACGAGGAAAGAGCTCCCCTCAGCTCGGAACCTTCAGAAGAAGTGGAGGTCCCAGCACGGCAATTGGTAGCGTGAGTACTCGGCCGATCGAGCGTCTGCCGCCTAATGCTCTTCCTGAGGAGGTGGGCCAAAGACAACTGACCTGGAGCGAATACTCGGTGACGTGCCGCAAGCTGTGTCATGATACGAAGCTGGGCCTTTCCGCCTTCCGGATCCCGGATCCAGCCTAGTTAATACCAAAGTGTTTGGGAATCGGTCCGAAAGCAACTCCGGTCAGGCGTTAGAAGCCGCGCGCCGATCTTATCGATGCGTGATCCGTAGTCACGTATGTCTCTGAACGCGTCGCAGCGTACGCGGAGGAAGGCGAACGGTTACCTCAACTAGGGCAAAGAACTGCTCGAACAGGCCGTCTGGCTCGTCAAGACTCACCTTCTATCCTTCCCAGGCTGGGCAGAACGGAGGTGCGGATGACCTCCGCACCTCGCACTTTCGCGTGCCTACAGGAACCCGATGGAAATCCATGGCACTGCCGCGACGATAAGCGTGCCGATCAGCAGCGCCACGATGTATGCCACGATCGGACCCATGCCTTCGTCGGGATGGATCCGGCTGATGGCGCAGGCCGCGTAGTAGCCGACGCCAAATGGCGGCGCGAAAAGACCAATTCCCATCGCCAGAACGACGACCATTGCGTAGTGGACCTCATGCACGCCGACTTGACGAGCAATGGGGAAAAGCAGCGGGCCAAAGAGCACGATGGCAGGAATGCCTTCGAGGACGCTCCCCAGGATGACGAACGCGATGATGGTGACGATCAGAAATACCGGCACGCCACCAGGCAAGGAGGTCATGAACTTCGCAAGCGATGCCGAGAAGCCCGACTGGGTTAAAGCCCATGCCATTCCAGTCGCCGCACCGATGATGAAGAGGATCGCGCCGGAGAGAGCTGCGGTCTCAACCAACATTGGATAGAGGCGACGCCAGTCGAATTGGCGGTAAATGAGAAGCCCAGCCAAAATGGAATAGACGATGCCTATCGTCGAGACCTCGGTGGCAGTCGCGACCCCTTCGACAACCGCGGCGCGGATCACAAAAGGAAGGGCGATGGCGGGGATCGCGATCAGGAAGGCACGACCAATTTCACTGCCAGTCGCCCGCTGGACGTGCGATAAGTCCTCCCCACGGTATCGCCACCATACGACCGCACACAGCCCGATCGCGAGCACGATGGCCGGGAGTAACCCGCCTGTGAATAGCGCCGCGATCGACACGCCGGTCACCGATCCGATCGTGATCAGCACCAGGGACGGTGGGATTGTCTCGGTCTGAGCGCCGGTGGCCGCCAGGAGTGCGACGAGGTCACCGCGCTTTGCGCCGCGCTTGGTCATCTCGGGGAAGAGCACGGGCGCTACTGCCGCCATGTCGGCCGCCTTGGATCCCGAGATGCCCGAGACCAGGTACATCGCACCGACCAGCACATACTGCAGGCCGCCCCGAACGTGGCCGAGCAGGCTGGCGAGGAACCCGACCATGGCGCGGGCCATGCCGGTCATTTCGATCAACAAGCCGAGAAACACGAACAGTGGCACCGCCAGCAGAATGAGATGGCTCATGCCTTCGTCCATGCGGCCGATGACAACCACGTCCGGCGTGCTGGTCGTCAGCGTGATGTAGCCGATGGTCGCCAGGCCGAACGCGAAGGCGATCGGCACCGCTGCAAAAACCATGGCGCCCACGATGAGCACGAAGAAGATCAACAGATTGAGATTGCCGAGCGGTTTCAGGACCGGCGCGAGTAGCGCGAGGGCTGCGATCAGCGCTCCCACGGCAGCCAGGGCCGCGACAAGGTGCTTGAGGTTCGCGACGGCCGCCAGCCTCAGCGTTGCGACGATCAGCATCAAGCCAATGCCGACGGGTAGCGCAGCGGCGCGCCAGGTGTTGACGATTCCCAGGGCGGGCGTGGTGACAAACACTTCGTCGGCCGCAAATTCGTACGCCGGGTGAATGACCAAAAGCAGGAACGCGAACGATGCGGCCGTCGCGAAGACGTCAAGGAACAATCTGGCTTCGGGGCGGATCATGCCGACGATTGCCGTCATCCGCATGTGCTCAGCTCGCTGGAAGGCGACAACCGATCCCAGCATCGCGAGCCATAAGAACAGAATGCCAGCAAGCTCGTCCGACCAGACGATCGGCGCGTGGAGTACGTAGCGGGAGATTATGCCTACGAAAAGCACGATCACCTCGGCAACGACCAGTAGCGAGGCAGGAATGGCGACGACAGGCTTGAGAGCTTTGTTCAGGCTCACAATGGCCTTGCGCCACCCGGAAGCCGGCTCTGGGAGGGCAAGCGTCGCTCCGTCTATGTGTCCGTGTTCCATGGTGCTCATCCCAGCTTGCCGGCAGTCTTCTCGAGCTGCGCCCAGGCTTCTTCACCGAACTTGGCCTTCGAGTCGGCATAGAAGCTCGTCTTCGCCAGCGCCTGGCGGAAGATCGATCGGTCCACTTCGAGGAACTGCATTCTCTTTGCGGTCAGATCGGTGCGCAGGGATTCGCTGAGCTTTGCGATGTCACTCCGCTCGTCATTGGCAGAGCGGTCGAACTCGCGCGTGACGATTGCCTGCACGTCCGGCGGCAGCTTCTGGAAGGCGCGCTTGTTGCCGAGAATCCAGTAGTTGTCCCAGACGTGGCCCGTCAGGCTGCAGGTCTTCTGCACCTCGTAGAGGCGCGCCGTCGCGATGATCGGTAGGGGATTCTCCTGACCATCAACGACCTTGGTCTGCAGCGCGGAATAGACCTCGTTGAAGTTGATCGGCGCCGGGCCTGCTCCCAGAGCAAGGAACAAGGAAGTCAAGTTCGGCGCGGCCGGCACCCGGAGCTTGAATCCCTTGAGGTCTTCCGGCGACTTGATTTCCCGGCCCGACGACGTGATGTGGCGGAAGCCGTTGTCCCAGGCCTTGGAGACCGTCATGATCGGCGTCTTGGCGATCTGCGCGCGGATATAGGCACCGAGCTCGCCGTCCATGGCTTTCCAGACCGCATCGTAGTTCGGAAAGAGAAAGCCGAGGTTCACGATCCCGGCGGCCGGCACGAGGGTGGCGAGGATCAGCGAGGACAGGTTGAAGAACTCGACGCTACCGTTGCGGACCTGCGTCAGCAGATCCGTATCCGAGCCGAGCTGATTGGCCGGAAACAGATTGATCTCCAGGCGCCCGTCCGTCGTTTCCTTGATGCGATTGGCAGCCTCCTTGGCTCGAACATTCACCGGATGGGTCGGGTCCTGCCCGGTCGCAAGCTTGTAGGTAAATTCCGCCGCCGCGGCGGGGCGGCTGAGTACTGCGCATAACGGAAAGGCTGCGCCGGCCAGGAGCAACTTGCGACGAGTTATGGCAGTCGGTTTGCGTTGGGTCATTGCTTCCTCCTTGTTGAGACGAATCGGTATGTTCATCGGCAGCGGCACTTGTCTGCAGCTCCGGCCGGTTCTCGGGCGCCGGCCGTCAGGGCAGTGGCCATCGTTCTCCGCGGCGATGCCGCGCAGGCGATGTTTCCTCAATCGGACTTGACGAATGGCGCTGCGCGCTTAGCGCAGCCACTCCCTGATCTGCCGTGCAACTTCGGCAGTAGAAATGCCGTAGCGATCATGCAGCGTGGGAAGCGCCCCAGCGGCAAGAAATTCGTCGGGCAATGCAATCTGACGGAAGGTCGGATAAACGCCGGATCGCATCAACATTGTTGCGACCGCCTCGCCAAGGCCGCCGATGATTGTATGGTTCTCTGCAACCACGACGAGGCGACCGGGCTTGCCGGCTTCGCGCAAGATTGTTTCGTGATCGAGGGGCTTGATCGTCGGTACATGCAGCACGGCCGCATCCACCCCGTCGTCGGCGAGTTCCTTTGCGGCTTCCAGCGCCCGCATCGTCATGATCCCAGAGGAGATGAGCAGGACTTCCCGACCGTCGCGAATGAGTGATGCCTTGCCGAGTTTGAATTGATAATTGTACTCGTCCAATACAAGTGGCACCTGACCGCGCAAGAGGCGCATGTAGACCGGCCCATGATGGGCCGCGATGGCCGGAACGATCTGCTCGATTTCATGAGCGTCGCAGGGATCGATCACGGTCATGTTTGGCATTGCGCGGAACAGGGCGAGGTCTTCCGCCGCCTGGTGGCTTGGGCCGTAACCGGATGTGAGACCGGGCAAGGCACAGACGATCTTCACGTTGCGGTCTTCTTCCGCGATCGTCTGGTGGATGAAATCATAGGCCCGGCGCGAAGCGAACACCGCATAAGTCGTGGCAAAGGGCATGAACCCTTCGGCCGCCATGCCCGAAGCCGCCCCGTAGAGCAGTTGTTCAGCCATGCCCATCTGGTAGTAGCGGTCGGGGAACTCCTTCGCGAAAATATGCAGGTCCGTGTACTTGCCGAGATCGGCGGTGAGTCCCACGACCTCGGGACGGCTCCGGGCCAGTTCGACAAGTGCGTGACCGAAGGGCGCGGGCTTGGTGTTCTGGCCTTCTGCCGCGATCGACGCGATCATCGCAGAAGTGGTGAGCCGCGGTTTTCCGGGCGTGGATGAGATTGTCGGCTTCATGACTTGTCTCCCGCATCGAGTTCTGCCAGCGCCAGTTTCCACTCGTGCGCCTCAACCCGAATGAAATGGTTCTTTTCTCGCTGCTCCAGGAATGGAACTCCCTTTCCCATGAGCGTGTCGGCGACGATCACGCGCGGTTGCGGTTCGGGGTGCGAACTTGCCGCGTCAAAGGCGGCCACGACGGCGTCGAGGTCATTGCCGTCGACCCGGCGTACGAACCAGCCGAAAGCCTCGAGCTTGTCGACCAGCGGCTCGAATCCCATCATCTGCTTTGAGGGGCCGTCGGCCTGCTGGTTGTTGACGTCGATGATCGCGATCAGATTGTCGAGGTTGTGGTGTGCCGCCGACATCATCGCCTCCCACTTCGAACCCTCGTCGAGCTCTCCGTCCGAGAACAGCGTGAAGACGCGGCTCTTGGAGCCCTTCCGCTTCAAGCCCAGGCCCATGCCGACCGCGATGCTCAGTCCGAGGCCCAGCGATCCGCCGGACATTTCCATGCCGGGCGTGTAGGAGGCCATGCCGGACATCGGAAGGCGGCTTTCGTCGAAGCCATACGTCTCCAGTTCGGCTTCGGGGATAATGCCGGCCTCGATCAATGCGGCATAAAGGGCGATGGCGTAGTGACCGTTGGAAAGAAGGAAACGATCGCGATCTTCCCAGTTGGGCTCCTCGGGCCGGTAGCGCATCGCGTGAAAATAGGCGACCGCCAGCACGTCGGAGATGTCGAGCGCCTGCGCGATGTACCCTTGTCCTTGAACTTCGCCCATGCGCAGGGCGTTACGGCGAATGTTGCGCGCGCGCTGCGCTAGGGTCGGCGCGTTGGCAAGCGTAGTCGTGGACATCCTTCTCTCCATCGCTCCCTTAGTGAATGAGCATCCCGCCATTGACGTCGATCACGGCGCCGGTGACGTACGCGGAAAGGTCCGAAGCGAGGAACGTATAGATTCCCGCGACATCGTTCGCTTCCCCGAGTCTTCCGAGCGGAATGCCTTCCAGGATCTTTGCCCGCATCTCGTCTGTAAGTTTGCCGGACGTGATGTCGGTGCCGATCAATCCGGGCGTGACGCAGTTGACGCGAATTCCGTCAGCGCCGAATTCCCGCGCCATCGCCTTGGCAAGCCCAAGGACGCCCGCCTTTGCTGCCGAGTAGTGTGGACCACCGAAAATGCCGCCCCCGCGTTGGGCTGACACCGACGACATGCACGCAATCGATCCGGACTTGCGCTTCTGCATGTAAGGGATCACCGCCTGAGACAGAAACAGTATGCCTTTGAGATTGACGTCCTGAATCCGGTCCCAGTCGCCGGGCTTGATGTCGAGGAACTTCACCGGTTGAGTAATGCCGGCGTTGTTGATCAAGATGTCGATCTGACCGAAGATGCCGGCGACGGTTTCGACTGCTTTCAAGCAAGAGGCCTGATCGGCTACGTTGCAGGCCACCCCGATATGCGCGTCGCCCAGGCTTTTCGCAGCGGCTTTTGCGGCGGGCCCATCGATATCAAGGATGGCAACGCGAGCGCCTTCTTCCACAAACCGTCTGGCGGTCGCGAGGCCAATCCCGCGGGGCGAAGCCGCACCTGTAATAATTGCTGTTTTGCCGCGAAGCAGCATTCGATCCTCCCTGTGTCTATTCTTCCCAGACGCTGCGGTGGGCAGCCGGTCCTCTTGATCCCATTCTTAGGTCCGAGGCGCTTCAGGGACAAACGCGCTGTTGTCTTGGATATATGAATCTGGTTCACTCATGGGTATGCTGCTGTCGAGCATCCCGATCTCGGCTATCCGAGCCTTCGAAGCGGCTGCGCGCACCGGCTCCTTCAGCGACGCGGCTGACGAATTGCGTTTGACTCCGAGCGCAGTAAGCCACGCTATCCGCAAGCTCGAGAGCTCGATGAGCACTACGCTGTTCGAGCGGAGTGCACGTTCCGTCCGTCTGACGCCGGCGGGCGAAAACCTGATGCGTCATGCCGGCGCGGCTTTCGATAATCTGCGACGTGGTATCGAAGAAGTTGCTGGTCGCGGGCCGCACCTCTTGAGGGTGCATTGTGCGCCAAGTTTCGCAGCGCAATGGCTGGCGCCGCGCTTGACCCGGTTTTTCGCCGCCGAACCGAAATTGGAGGTTCGCCTCGCCGCTAACACCGAGTACGCCCGCTTCACCAACGACGATTTCGATCTGGACATCGTCTACGGTACGCCTCGTGGTGAGGGTCTCGAAGTGATCCCACTTGGTGAGGAGACTGTGACCCCGCTATGCGTTGCCGAGATCGCGAAGAAGATTCGCCAGCCAAAAGATCTGTTGAGCCAGGTGTTAATCCGCTCAGACGTGAAGCAAGTTCAGTGGCATCAATGGTTTAACGCGAACGGACTTGAGCCTCCTGCGGTCCACGGAATGCGATTTGATCGGAGCTTCCTCGCAATAGCCATGGCATGCGGCGGCGTTGGCGTGACTTTGGAGTCAACTCGACTGGCCGAACGCGAAATCGAATCGCAGCGCCTGATCGCGCCGCTGGCCGGTCGTTCGACCGACATCCGCTATGTTGGCCATCATCTCGTTTTCCCTCGCGCGAGCCGTCAGCGCCGCGCCTCGCGCACCTTTGTGGACTGGATCACATCTGAACTCGCGCAGACCGACAAGAAGATTTAGGCAATCTCGGCCACTCGTGACGTCGGCTTTTGATGCTGTTGTCTAATCGCTGCCGGGGCGTCAAGCACATAATTTTTCGCTGAGGAGACGCTGCCGGGTGCATGGTTGTCTTCGCGGTCGACATTGGCCGCCGCATGATGGAGCTTCGCGGGACGAGCCTTCAATGTGGACGACGCACTTTGCTGAGTCAGCAGTGCAACAGCATCATCGGAATGGCTCGGCTCACGTCCCGGCAGGGACGCCTTAGGCGTTCAGGTTCTGAACGCTATCCGGACTTATTCGGCGGCTCCGGCATTCGGATCAAACAGCTCGCCGGTCTTAAGCATCGTATGCATTATTACCGCCAATTTGCGCGCCACAGCCACGGCAGCTCTTTTGAAGCCGATCCTCTCCCGGAGCTGCAGACCCCACGTGCGCAGAGTGCTGTGGGTTGAGCTGCGCGTCAGAATGACCGCCGCCGCTTCGTAGAGAAGCCCTCGCAAGGGGCGGTCGCCACGTCGGGATATATGGCCGTTATAATCGACTTCTCCGGATTGGTAGCGGCGCGTTGTTAGGCCGATCCACGCACCGACAGATCGGGATTTCCTGAAGTTGTCAGGCTCCTCAATAGCCGTGGTAAAGGCGGTTGCGGTGATTGCACCGATGCCAGGAATCCACATGAGGATGCGGCAAGCCCGACTCTGGCGCGCGTCCCGCACCAACTGGCGTCCGAGTTCGGCGGCGCGGACGCGAATGCCACGCCAAGCTTCCAGCATCGGTAGCACGATAGAGGCAAGTCTGTCCTGGTCGGCAAGAAGGCTCCGCACATTCTTCTCGAAGGTGCTTCCCTTTCCGGCGGGAACGAGCAGACCAAAGGTTTTCATGACACCGCGGATCTGGTTGGAAAGCTAGGTAGTGATTCGGACCAGCCGCGTCCGCGCTGCGACAAGCGTGCGGGTCAGCATGCTGTCGAATCCCTTCACACGCACCTCACGAAAGAACCCGACTTCCGCGAGCTGCGCCAGCCCATCGGCATCGTTCGCGTCCGTCTTATTCGTTGCCATGTCGAGCGCCGCTTTAGCATGGCGCGCATCGATGCAGATCGCCGGCAACCCTTCGGTGCGCAGAGAATGATAGAAACCGACAGGGGTCCGGTCTCGAATACCACGCGTTTCACGGATGGCGCCCGCTTGCGGATGAGCTCGGCGACAATGCTGGGATCAGATGCGCACTTGCCGCGCCAGATCCGTTCACCTGCTCGGCGGATCGAGACCGCCGTCTCTTTCATCGACACATCGAGACCAATATATTCTTCCATGGCTGTTCTCCATTCGATGCCTGGGCCCGGCGTCCAGTCGTGAGCCCGTTTTCCATCCTATCGGGGAACAGCCACCAGCTTCCATTGTCGGTCGGACTGATTCAGGGGCGACGCGCTCCCGCGATTACCCCATGTGGACGGCTCCTCCACGGACACGAGAGTGCCAAGACATGGGCGCCGTTTTAAGGCTCCCACGATTCGGAGGAGCTAGCTATGCAGTCGATTTCGACAATCGGTCTCGATATCGCCAAGTCAGTCTTTCAAGTGCATGGCGTTGATGCGGCCGGCCAAGTGGTCCTGCGCCGGCAGTTGAGACGCCGGCAGGTCTTGGCATTTTTCCAGAAACTGCCGCCATGCCTGGTGGGCATCGAGGCGTGCGCCTCATCGCACTATTGGTCCCGCGAGCTGCAGGCGTTGGGGCATGCGGTGCGATTGATGCCTCCGGCTATGTGAAGCCCTACGTCAAGCGGCAGAAGAACGACACCACGGGCGCGGAGGCGATTTGCGAGGCGGTCACGAGACCTAACATGCGGTTCGTGCCGACCAAAATGGTTGAGCAACAGAGCTGTCTGATGCTTCATCGTGCGCGCCATCTCTTCATCCGCCAGCAGACTGCCGTGATCAACTCAATCCGCGCCTATCTGGCCGAGTTCGGGATTGTCGCCCCTGTCGGGCGCAGGGGTGTCGAGCAACTGTTGGAGGTCGTCGCAGATAGAGCCGACGACCGGCTCCCCGAGGTAGCCCGTGAGCGCTTCTGCTCTAGTCATCACCCTCTACATGCAAACTTTAGAGAGCATGCGCGTGCGATCCAATGTGCGTTGGGGCTGACGAAGTCGGCCGGCGGCCCGGATGATTTAGCCACCCTCAGCGTGAACCGCTCGTGAGCTCGGCGACTGCGCGCTCCAAACCCTGACGGGCTTCACGCTCGGTAGCGTATGACTTGCAGTTCTCTAGCTTTCGGCGCCCATTGACCAAGTGCTCGACCCGATGTCCCTTTAGGACGTAACGCAACAACTCCGATCGCCCGCCATGCTCGCAACTCCACTCATCGGCCGAAATCCGCGTCCACGGCCGCACTAGGCTCAGGCCTTCGAGCGCCTGGCGGAAAGCGACGGCGCTCTGGAAGCGTTTGCCCGGGTCGCTTGCGCACGCGCGGTTCAGGACGGTCTTGAGTGAGCGCGGCACCCACTGCGCGTGTCCGAGTCGGCCAGCCAGCTTTCCATCAAGGATGTCCTGACGGAATGCGGCTTCGTCTTTGCGTAGGTCGCCCCACATGGGCCTGTTATTCGCGGCGCGTTGCAAGGTCATTCCGGCCGCATAGACATCACTCAGGGGCGAAAATTCGAGGTTATTGACGGCCTCCGGAGGGGCATGAGGCCTATAGAAGAGTTCGGTGGCGGCGATGCCGGAGGCGGGATGCATCGCTGTGCCGAAGTCGGAAAGCTTCGCGTATCTTGGTCCGAGCATGATGTTTCCGGGCTTCACGTCGCGGTGTACGAACCCGCGGCTATGGGCGAACTCCAGAGCGAAGAGAATCTGCTTCACATAGTTGATTGAGTCTACGACCGGCACGAACTCGCGGTTGAGACGGTCCCCAAGGGAGCCGCCGTGGATGTATTCCATCTCGATGAGGACATGGTCCTCGAAGACGTTGGCGGTCAGTATCTTCACAACGTGGTCGTGGCCGCACAGGCTCATAACCTGAGCTTCGACAACCGCCCGGTGCGCCGCCGGGTCCGCCACGAAGACGACCTTCAGCGCAGAGTGTTGCTGAAGGTTTTGGTTGAGTACCTGGAAGACCTGGCCAAAGTTGCCGGCCCCGAGCGGGCGTATCACCTCATACTTGTTGAGGACGACTTGACCGGGTTGCAAGATAAACGTGGCAAGATCAGTCACCAAGCACCATCCAGGCACTGAGCGCGGCCAGTTTCGCGTCGCGGTCCCACTTCGCTGGACGGCCGCCGATATGCGTGTCGCAGGCGTCGAGCTTGTCTCCGGTGTAGCCGAGCGCCTTCTTCGAGAATGACGGCGTCGTGTATTCCTTGACTTGGAGCCCACGCTCATGGGCGACTAGGTTTAAGATGCCGAAGGGAAAACAATGATAGGCTACCTGATCGGCGCTTTTGGCATTCAGGGTTAGGCGGTAGGCAATCTTGAACGAAGGAAAGCGGTCGATCAGTTCGCCGAACGTCTGTTTGCAGTAGTTGGCTAGGTCCGGACGAGACTGGTCCGGATTGAAGCGTTGCCGCCCATGCTCGGCATAGGTCGGGTAATTGACCGAACCCTCAAGGGCGCAGAACCAGATCGCTCCCTTGCTGATGTTAAATCCTAAACCTGCCAAGATCGACTCCTTGCCTCTGATTCACCGATTCTCGTTCACGAAGGCATAGAAAGTCAAATTAGATCAACTTCGAGTTGATCGCTCGGCGGCATGCGCTGTTATGAATTCTTAGGGTCCCGCGCGAGTCACCCTATACACAGCTATCGCCACGCACCCGGCAAGGACAAAATATACCACGCCGGAAAGTGCGTCATGCGCAAGGGGGAAAATGGCGCCATCAGAAGAGCGGGACCTGCAAAAAAACGCGGCAATGATGACTATCATCGTCGCCACGATGAGCGCCGGAACGAAAGACAACGGCGCGAAGATGCAAGCTGGGATCTAGCCCAAAGGTATGCAGATCCAGTAGCCATACTCGCGAACAATCCAGATCCAAGAACACAAAAACTGCGATCGCAGCGAGAGCGGCCAAAGCTACTGCGGCCTTGATGGCGATCCTCCCAAGCTTGAGGCCTGCCGGTAAGACCGATGTGAGCGTATCGAAACACCGTCTTACTCCGATAGCCATCATGGTCACTTCATCGATGCAGCCCTTTGAGTCGTCGTCAAGCTCGCCGCTAAATTTTCCTGACCTCGGCTATACGGAGGGAGGATCAAAAATTTTGAGCTCCTGCGGCGTGGCAATCAATCGTTGCCGAATTAACGGACGGACGACCTGCACCTTCCAGCATTGCGGTGTCCACTCCGTTTCGCTCCCGGCCACGATGAGCATCAGCGGTGCACTCACCCGTCGGGCTATCCGAAGGAGCGTTGCCGAATCGAGATCGCTCATTTCGGCGACGCCGTCCGGATGCGAGTGCCAATCACCGAGATAATCGAGATCGCCGCGGCTCGCCTGGAACGCACGGTTGATTTCCGCTACTTGCCAGCCGTGATCCGGAACAAAGCAATGCCTGCCATGGAGCGCGTGCGGCCCGGGCCCGCGCATATCCGCAACGACGCGGTCCTGGCCTGACCGCCACCCCAGAAGGATCCCGCCGTTCTCAAGCGGGGACAGATCTCGCGCGTATCTGCACATCGACTGCAAAACATGTGAAGAGAGCCAGACGATCACAGACTGGCTCCGCAGCATCTCGGATGTGCCGGGCACTGGTACCCCTCCCAGTGAGGCAGCATTCGCACGCCTCCATCGCCCTTGAGCGTCAGTACGGCTACCTCCCAACCGCCAGGATCATAGGTCCCATCCGAGAGCAGCCCGACTGCGGTGCGCACAATTTCCAGCGAGATCTCCTGCAGGTCGAAGCCGCCCCCGGTGAACGTCGGTGCATTGCATCCGACCGGGATTACGATACCTGCATCATCGACGCGGGGCCTTGGTATTTCCTGCTTGTCCTTCAAGTGTTCTTGGAGACACACAAAGCAACCTTCGGAATCGGGAACGTGGCGGGCAACGATACCGCCCGCCAGGCCGAGTGTGGCGTAGCCCATCACATACGGTACACTGAACCGCCGGCAGTAGTGCGACAGCGCAAGGTGGACCTCCGGTGAGGCCGAGGCGTCGACTACGACATGGGCGGCACGCAGTAGATCGAATATCGGCGCCAGAACATGGCCTTTCTGGTCGCCGGGGAGGCGGTCCGGATCGGTTTCAGCCGCTCCGATTCTGGTGCCGACGGCAATGGCCTTAGTCCACGGATAGTTTGCGGCGATGAACTTGGCGAGAGCGATTGATTTCGCGCTTCCCCAAGCGGAACGGCCTAGAGGCCAGCGCAGGCTGTTGCCGGGCTGAACGGTGTCGAAGTCGAGGATCTCAATTTCCCCGACCCCAGCGCGGGCCAGTTCGAGGCCAGCGAAACCGCCGATGGCACCGCAACCGACAACGAGCACCTTCTTCGTGAGAAGAGATCTCGCGACGGGGAGCCGCGAAAACACATCGTCCTTCCCGGCCCGCTCCCCGAGAATCAACCTAGTTTCCGCGTCTCCCGTGGGACCGCGCCTTGTCACCAGAAACAACCACCCGGCGCCGTTTTTCTGCGAGCCGTATTCGGCTTCGTCTGGAAACGCGATGCCCGTGATCGAGAACGGGCCCTGCGTAGTTTCGTTGAGTTTTTGCACGCTGCCCGGCTGCAGCACCGCGTGGCGTCCAAGCTCTTCCTCGGCCAAGCGCAGCAATTCTCCGGCGTCCGTGATCGGGGGCGGCGTGAACTTGACCCACCGTCCGGTAATCACCTGCGCGTCTTTCGGTTCGTTCGGAAATCCGAACCGTTTGCCAGTAGACGCGCCCTGGCTGTCCTTCAGCTGTCGCACCACACCTTCGAACGCAGCGGGGTTCCTCCAGGTTTCGCGATCAGTGTAGACGACCTCCATCAGACCGTGCCGCGCAGCCGGCAGCGTGGCCTGTCCGTCAAAGAGGATAACCGAGTCATCTTCCGCGAGGCCCGTGAAGTAAGGCATTAGGGGGTCGGGAACCTGCTCCTCGAGCTTGGCCGCATCCTCCCAACGCCCTTCATTTCTTGCTGCAAGGGTGCGCAGAAGCTGGTCCAGCCGCTCCTGAATGAAATCGGCCACAAGCTGGTTCGAATTCCATTGACCCGCTTCCTGCGTGAGCAGGCACAACTCGCGCGTCAACGGATTTTGATGACGATCGAAATTCGCGTTTGGAGCGGCCACCGCTGGACGGAAAAAGGGGTGGAGCGGGGAATATCCGATCCGCAACAACATCGAAGCGGACTGGCCTTGCGCCGGCCAGTCCGCTTCGAGAATCAGCACCCCATTTCGTTTCTGGATCGTGCGGGGAGAAATCCCCAGACGTGCGAACGCTGCTAGTTCGTCGTTGAGAACCGTCGGCCAGAGCGTCCACCAATCGTGGTCTGCGCGGGGTTCTTTGTGCTTGGCCAACTATTAACCCACAGGACGATGATCAGGCGGCGTGGTGGGGCGCGGCGGGCCCTTGCCTGGTGTTTCGCTGGGAGGGCCCGGAGGCACGTCCGGATGCTGCGGGTGCGCCGGATGGGGCGGTTTAGCCATGACACCTGATCCTTCTCTGTTTTTGTCTCTGTCTAAACACCTCGGCGCCGGAGGCGCCGAGTAGGGGACCTACTTTGCCCCGATTAGGGACCAAATTGCAGGGGACTTTGCCCGTCGCTGCACTGCAGCGGGGTCGTTGTCCTTCTCCAAGTCGGAATATCAACTGCAACCGGTAGTATTTCCGCAATCGTCACAACTCAAGCAAAAGCCTCGGCAATCCACGGGAAAAATTGTGGGCTTGGGCGCTACAGCGCGCAGGCAAGAAGGTTCGACCCTCGCTTATTCCCGGAGCCCGGATTTTAGAGGTCACTTCTAACCTAGAAGCCGCCTCGCTGCGATTTCCAGATGGCGCTGTTACTGGCGGTTCTCGACTCAACTGGCCCGATAGCCAGACCTCATCGATGAGTGGCTGCAGTTTGATCGCCAGAGTGCTGCGGTTGTCGGGAAGGTGTCAGGCCCAACCCTGGTGATGGTGCCGCCGACGCCAGCGCGCAGGCTGAATAGAGCCGACGCGGACCTCGCCATAATTGACGTGCTCTTGGGGGCTTCGGGATCGAGGCGGCGTTAGGGCGGGGGCGCTCGCTTCATTCCGGTGGCCAATCGGCGGGCCAAGTTTTCTCTTGTTGGCAGTTGACTTCGAGATGTTGGTATTTGTGTTGGTAACGGTCAGAGCTGGCGAAACAAACTCCTGCACATTCAGGTCGTTAGGCATCAATATCGATTACCTCGGACGTAATGGAATGGCGGAAATTCGCATGGTAGATTTTCCACCATGAACGCACATGCTGCCACGGCGCGAGCCGAACGAGCCAAGCCCCTCCATGTCGGCGATCACCTGCGCGAGTGGCGCCAACGCCGTCACTTGAGCCAGCTCGATCTGGCGGGGGACGCCGAGATTTCCGCGCGTCACCTCAGCTTCGTCGAAACCGGCCGCGCCGCGCCGTCGCGGGAAATGGTGCTGAAGCTCGCCGAGCGATTGGAGGTTCCCTTGCGTGAACGCAACGTGCTCCTGGTTGCCGCGGGCTTTGCGCCGGCCTTTCCGCAACGCTCGCTGGACGATCCCGCGCTGAAATCGGCGCGGCAGGCGATCGATCTGGTGCTGAAGGCGCACGAACCCAATCCGGCGCTGGCCTATGACCGGCACTGGAATCTGGTGACGGCCAACCGCATGGTGGCGCCGCTGCTCGAAGGCTTGCCACCGCATCTGCTCGGGCAGCCCTTCAACATTTTGCGGCTGGCCTTCCACCCCGAGGGACTCGCGCCGCGCACGGTCAACCTTGCCGAATGGAGCGCGCATCTTCTGGAGCGGCTGCACCGGCAATGCGAGGCGACCGCCGATCCCGAACTGCTCAAGCTCTATCAGGAGCTGAAGGCCTACCGGATGCCGGCACGTTCGGGTCCCATCTCGGCCGAAAATGTCGCGATCCCCTTCAAGCTGCGCCGCAATGACGAGGTGCTGAGCTTCATCTCGACCACCATGGTGTTCGGCACGCCGGTCGACATCACGCTGCAGGAGCTGGCGCTGGAGACTTTCTTTCCTGCCGACGATCTGACCGCCGCGCGGATGCGGCAGATTGCGGCCAATCTCGGTTAGGCGCGGCGTCACGAGCCGTTTACACTCGCGCGCCCGCTCCGCATAATCGCCGCATGGACTCGCGCCAACATGCACCGCTGCCGATCAATCCGGTCGGCGATCTCCTGCGCGGCTGGCGCAGCCGCCGCGCCATGAGCCAAGCCGATCTCGCCTTCGAGGCCGGCATCTCGATCAAGCATTTAAGCTATGTCGAAACCGGCAAGGCCGCGGGTAGCCGCGACATCCTGCTGCAATTGGCCACTGCACTCGGTCTATCCTTGCGTGACCGCAACGCGCTCTTGGAAGCCGGCGGCTTCGCACGGCAATATGGCGAGCGCGATCTTTCTGCGCCCGAAGTTGCCGACGCCAAGCGCGCGATCGATTTGCTGCTGCGCCGGCACGAGCCGTTTCCGGCCATCGTCACCGACCGACGCTGGAACGTGATGCAGGCCAACCGCGCCGCCGCGCGGCTGATGACGATGCTGCTCGGCGAAGCGCGCATGACGCGGCCGCTCAATCACATGCGAATGTTTCTCGCTCCAGACGAATTTCGTCCCTTCGTGGTGGATTGGCCTGATGTCGCGGCAGCATTGCTGGCGCGCGCCCGCCATGAAGCGATGGCCGCGCCGCTCGATCTGGCGCTGCAATCGACGTGGCGAGAGCTGCTGAAGCTGCCCGATATGCCGGCGCCCAAGCTCGGCGATGGCGAAACGCCGGGTCCGCTCTGCGAGGTGCGCTTCAAGAAGGGCGACATCAGCATCGGCGTTATCGGAGCGGTGCTGACGCTCGGCACGCCGCAGGACGTCACGCTGCAGGAATTGCGCGTCGAAATGTTCATGCCGGCGGACACCGCTTCCGAGGCGGTGCTCACCGCGCTCGCGGCTCAGGACGCCTGAGCCTGCGCGGCGCGGCGCTCGAAGGTCATGGCCTGCAGCACTTCGGCGAACGGGCCCTTGCGGTCGCTTAAGCTCGCCATCGTCAGCCCCGCGCCGTCGGCGCCGGCGCGGGTGCGCGAGCGGATCAGGATCCAGTCGCCCTCCGGCGGGCGGAAGAAGTACAGGCTGATCTCGGGATTAATGAAGGTCCATTCCCGCATGTCGACGATCTGGCCGACGCCGCTGGCAAAATCCGCGGCCTGCACCGCCTGCAATAGCGGCGTGTTGGCCTCGCCCTCGACCATCGGCACGTCGAGCCGCATCCACGCCGCCGCGGGGCCGGGTTTCTCCAGCGCGCCCTCGATCAGCCGCACCGAGACGTTCTGGAAATAGCGGCTCCATTTCTGGGCGAAAGCTGGCGGCGGCGTGCCGGTTTCCGGCGCGGCGTCAGCACCGTCTTCCGAGAAGGGATCGGCGGGGGACTCGCCGCCTTGCACGGTTAGCAGCGCCGTGCAGCGGCCGATCTCGACATCGCCGTCCGTCAGGCGCACCTGGATCGTTTTGGCCTTGCGGCCGTCGCGCAGCATGTCCGTCGCAAGGCCGAAGGCACGCAGGCCAGCCGGTCGCCAGAGGTCGAAGGTGAGGCGGCGGACCGCAAAGCCGGATGCCCCAGCAATCCGCTCGACCTCGCGCGTCATCAGCGCCGCGGTGGCGCTGCCCTGCAGCATATCCGGCGACCAAGGCCCGCCGGCATGTTCGGTGGCGCGAAACAGGGCGCCTTCAGGCTTGAAAATGGCGGTCATTGCGTGGCTCCGCGGTTCAAATCGATGGTGCGGAGTTTCTAGAAAGGCCGGGCGGGCGCCACAATAACCGCGGAGGTGAAGTGATACGAGACATGCCGATATCGCCCTTGTCTCCCCCTCGGATCGGACTACCTTCCCGCGATCATTCAGCGAGGACGCCCCCGATGAGCACCCTAAAACCCCTCAAGATCGACATCGTCTCCGACGTGGTCTGCCCGTGGTGCTATATCGGCAAGCGCCGGATCGAGAACGCGCTGGCGCTGGTGCCGGATGTTCCCGTCGAGGTGCGCTGGCGGCCGTTCTTCCTCAATTCCTGGGTGCCGCGCGAGGGCATCAGCCGCGAAGAATATCTCACCACCAAATTCGGTTCGGTGGAGGCCTACAAGGGCATTGCCGGCCGCGTCGTGGCGGCCGCGGGCGAGGAGGGCTTGACCTACCGGCCGGAGCTGGTGAAGCGGCAGCCCAACACCATCGATTGCCACCGCCTGATCCACTGGGCGGAACCGCAAGGCAAGGCCGCCGAGATGAAGCAGCGCCTGATGGAATTGTATTTTCGCGATGGCGGCGATCTGACCGACGTGAACGTGCTGGTGCAGGCCGCGGCCGATGTCGGCCTCGACGCCGACGATGTGCGCAGGCGCCTCGCCACCGACGAGGATGTCGCGATGATCTCGGTCCAGGCGCAGGAAGCCTCGGACAACGGCATTTCGGGCGTGCCGACCTTCGTCTTCGCCCAGAAATACGCCGTCTCTGGCGCGCAGCCCGCCGAGCAACTCGCCCGCGCGATCCGGCAGGTTTCCGGCGAAATCAACGCGCAGGCGGCGGAGTGATTTTGCGTGTAGCGGACGCGGTGCGGCGCACTGCGCCGCCGAGCCGGGACCAGCCGCCGCGATGGACCCCGGACCCGCAGCGCACCGTAGGAGTCGCGCGAAGCGCGATCCCGAACGCGCTGCGCAGCATCCGGGGAACACAACAACAACTGGGGAGGCGTCATGATCTACGAACTGCGAACCTACACCGTAAAGCCCGGCACGCTCGGCGACATGGTCAAGGCCGCGAGCACGATCTCGCGCGAGATCCGCAAGGACGATTACGGCAAGCTGGAAGGCTACTGGTTCACCGAAATTGGACCGCTTAACCAGGTCCTGCATATGTGGAGCTACAACAGCTTTGATGAGCGTGCGCGGTTGCGTGCGGAGCTAGCCCAGAATCCGCGCTGGACCGGCGAGTATGTTCCGCTGATCCGTCCTTTGCTGGTGCGTCAGGAGGTCCGTCTGATGAACGCGGTGCGGTCTCCGGTCGCCCCGTCCTCGACGGGCAATGTCTACGAACTCCGCAACTACCGCGCCAAGGCGGCGGGCGGCCTCAAGCAGTGGCTCGACGCGTTCACGGTCGTGCTCCCGGAGCGTGAAAAATATTCGAAGATCGTCGGCCTCTGGACCACTGAAGCCGGGCAACCGAACGAGGCCTGCCACATCTGGGCCTATCCTAGCCTGAACGCGCGCACTGAGGCCCGCGGCAACGCGATGAAGGATCCGGCGTGGCAGGAATTCTTAAGCAAGGGGCCGGGCTTCCTGGAAGAGATGCACTCGACCATCATGCTGCCGGCGCCGCATTCACCGCTACAGTGAGGTGGACGCTCAGGTGCCCTTCAAATAATAATTCGCGCGTTTGCCGAGCGCGATCCGCCGCAGCATGCGGCGCATCGCCATCGAGGCGCGCAGCGGCTTGATTGCGGTCGTCACCGTCCGATAGAACATAAGCTTCAGGGCGTCGCGAATCGGCTGCTCGCCTGGCGGTTGCTGCGGCAGGCCAATGCCGCGCAGCATCGAGTTGAAGAAGTGCAGATCGTTCATTCGCCGGACTTCGCGCGTCTTCCAGGTGATGGCCATCGAGATCGAGAACGAGTCCGCGGTGCGCACCCAGTGCGGCCATTGGTACGGCACATAGCATCCGTCGCCCGCGAACAGATGAAATTCTACCCCGCGCGGCGCAATGCACTCGGCGTATTTCAAATTGCGATGCTTGGTCATCGAGCGCTCGATCTCGTCATCGGAAACGATCGAGCGGTCGGTGTTGTCGAAGATCGTGAAGTATTTTTCGCCGTGGATGTGCACGAAGAAATTGTCTTCGCTGTCGAGATGGAACGGCGTGGTCGAATTCGGTGAGGACACGAACAGGAAGCCCTCGACCTGTTCGAAGCCGGCATCGAGAAGGCTGTTGAAGCCACGCGCGCGGGCGACAGACAGCAGCGTATCCTCCAGCAACGCCCGATATGCCGGCGAATTCTCGACACGCTTGAGCACCATCCAGGCGCCGGCGGTCTCGATGCTTTTCACCACTTCGATCGGGTCGAAGTCGACGGCCGGGATCGCATCCGGATCCTGGCTGATGGCGACCTTGCCGGAATTATATTCGATCAGATCGCGCGGCAGTTCGGACGCCAGCTGCGCGATGCGCGGCAGCGTCAGCAGCGGATGGCCGGCGAGCTTGTGGCGGATTGCGAACGGCTTTATCGGAAAATCGCGGCGAAGCGCGTCGCGGTCGGCCGTGATCACCGGCGCGACGGCTGTAAGCGTATTCATCTAGGATTTCTCCTGCCGGGCTCTGACGAAGTGGACGAGGCGGCGCGCTGGCTCGCGGATGGTGCCGCGCAATGCGAGCGCGGCGCGGATCAGCGCAACCACCGGATCGTTCCGCCGCAGCGGAATCAGGACGTCGCCGATCGCAAGGCGCCCGCGCCAGATCGGATTGATCATGGGATGATCAGGACTCGCGGTGGAATCCACCGTCGAAATATCGGGGTCGGCGCAGAGATGCCGGGTCAGATCCAGCGTCAGCTGAACGCCGGGAGAGAATTTTGCAAAGCGCTCGTCGACGCCGAGCTTGAAGTAGAAGGCGCGGCTGCGATGGCGCAGCACGATGGCTGCCGCGACCGGCGTCCCGCCGGCGCGCAAACTCACGATCTGGCACTGGCCGGTGTCGGCCAAGGCGGGGACCGCCCGCCGGATGAAGGTCGCATCACCATCGTTCTGGCCGAGCGCGGTGCCGCGCTGGCCCTTCCAGCCGCTGGCTTCCAGCTCGAGGAATGTCTCGAGGGCTGTGGTTGTTTCGGCCGGCGTCCGGGCCACGTCAAACTGCACGGCGCCGTGTTCGGCGAGGCGATTGCGCTGGCGACGCAGCTCCTTCAGCTTCTTGGTGCCAAGCGACTCGCGCAGCACCTCGTCGCCATCAGCCGAGGCATCGAGGCAGGCGCGAACATGCGACTGCAGCACGAGGGGCTGCATGCCGGCGCGATGCAGCACGTCGGTGAAGGCCTTCATGGCAGGGCCCTCGAGCGAGGTGGCGCGGAAGATCAGCGCATGCGCGCCGGCTTGCTTCGCCTGCTGCAGCAGGCTCGTCACGGCTTCCTCGGCCATCTCGGCATCGAGCAGCGGCGTGCAAAGTGTGCCATAGGGATCGGCGCTGACCAGCGCGGGCAGCGGAATCTTGTAGGCGCGCCACATCGAGATCGCGGGCATGAGGCCGATCAGGCGCGAGGCATCGCGCCATGCGCCGAGCGCGGCGGCGCCACCGCGACCGCGCGCCGACGCGTTCACTGCCAATTCCCATTCGGGCAGATAATAGCCGTTCGGCTCGGCGGCACGCTCGGACAACGCGCGCCATTGGGCGGCGGAGACGCCGGCGAGCGGCATCAGCGCCGCGCCGGATTCCGCCGTACGTGCGTTCGCGTCCGTGCTTGACGCACGACGTACTGTCGATGTGTCGGCTATGTCAGCCACTTCCCCGTATCCCCGTTCGCGACTTATGCGGCCGACGGCGCCTTCGGGGCGTCACGGCCTTCGCGTTCACGGGGGCAAGGCTAGTGGAAAGAGGTGGAAAATAGCGTTGCTGCGACGCTGCGATTTGAGCGGTCGCGTTAACGGTCTGTTCAGCCTGGCCAGGCCGCGCGGCCGTCAGGCCACCTCTGCGGTGGCCGGGGCGGTCAGGAATTTGGCATCGAACTCGCTGGCCGGCATCGGGCGGCCGAAGCAATAGCCCTGTCCTTCTTCGCAGCCCATCCGGACCAGGAAGTCGGCCGTCGCCCGGTCCTCGATTCCTTCGGCAATGACGGACAGGCCCAGTTGCTTGGAAAGGCCGATTGTCGAGCTGACGATTGCGGCGTCGTCCGGATTGGTCAATAGGCCCAACACGAAGGAGCGGTCGATCTTCAGCCCGTCGAGCGGGAATTTCTTCAAATAGCTGAGGCTGGCAAAGCCGGTGCCGAAATCATCGAACACGAGGCGAACGCCGAGCTCCTGAATCTCGCGGAACGTATTCAGCGCGCCCTGTTCATCGTGGAGCAGGATGTCCTCGGTGACCTCGAGCTCGAGGCTGGTAGGATCCAAGCCGGTATTGGCGAGCACCTGCGCGACCGAGATGGCAAGGCCACCAGACTCCATCTGGGAGGGCGAGAGGTTGACGCCAATGCGCAGCTTGTGTCCCGCGCGCTCCCAGGCGGCTGCCTTGGCGCAGGCGGCTTGCAGCACCCATTCGGCAATCCGCTCGGAAATCGGAGAGGTGTTGACGACAGGCATGAACTCGCCCGGCGAGACCAGGCCCCGTATCGGATGACGCCAGCGGATCAAGGCTTCGGCGCCGACCAGGCGGCCATCGGCCAGATGCAATTGCGGCTGGTAGAACAGTTCGAACTCATTGCGGTCCGCGGCCAGCGCCAGTTCGGCTTCCAGCGTCAGGCGCTTCTCCAGCTCGCGGCGGATCGAATCCTCGAATAGCACATAGCCGCCGCGGTTGGTCGCCTTGGCACGGCTCAGGGCCATATGTGCGTTGCTGAGCAGTTCGTCGGCCGTTCGTCCATCGCCCGGGCAAACCGCGGCTCCGATGCTGACCTTGACGCGGAGGTGGCGGTTTCCGGCCAGCAGCGGCGCGTCAAAACTGTCGCCGATCTGTTCAGCAAAGCGGCCGAGATCTTCTCCAACGTCGCTTGTGGCGACGGCGATGGCGAATTCGTCTCCGCTCAAGCGCGCGAGCAGGCCCGTCGGTGGAATGGCTGCCGTCAGCCGCTTCGAAATGGCGCGAAGCACGAGATCGCCGCAGGTGTGGCCGAGCATGTCGTTGATCTGCTGGAATCCGTCGATCCCGATCACCAGCAATGCCACGTCGCGGCTGCCTGCTTCGGCCGCAGATATTTTCGCCTCAAGCTGGTCGTGGAGCGTGTTTCGGTTGATCAGCCCCGTCAGCGTATCGTGCTCAGCCAGGTATCTGATGCGTTCGGCTTCACGCTTGCGCACCGAGATGTCGCGCAGGATCGCACCGAACTGGAATCCGTCGGTGCCCTGCCAGCCGGAGAAGCTGGCTTCGACCGGGAACACCTCGCCATTGCTGCGCCGTCCATCGAATTCGATCACGCTTCCTGCGGCGAGTGCCGCGGCGTCCCTGATCGAAAAGGCGGCGGTTGCGACGGTTTCGCCCCGGGAGCAGATCTCGTCGAAGGGACGGCCGATCATTTCTTCGGGCTGGTAGCCGAAAATCGCCGTCGCACCGGGATTCCATTCCGTGATCATGTAACGGGAATCCGTGCAGATCAGCCCGTCGCCCAGCGACATCGCTACGCGCTGGAAGCGGCTTTCGGCGACCCGGCCGAGCAGATTGCGAATATCGATTTCGTCGAGCGCGACGGCGGCGATGTAGATCACGATAGCGATGTGAAACAGCGCGGTGTCCGGAATGATCGGGAGTATCGCCTGCAACAGGAATGCGGCGGCTTCCACCGCGACGGCCATCGCAAGGAGCAGCGTCATCCGCCTGCCGGCGGACAGGCGGCGCCACGTTGCCAGCATGACGAGAACGAGCAGCGCGAGGCCGGCCGCCGTGACGATGCCCGAGGTCCATTGCAGCGCGCGGTTCTGCAGCAGCGATTCCACGGCAAGCGCCTGCAGCACCGGGCCGGACAGAATCACGCCGTTGGGGACGCTGAAGCGGTCACCGAGCTCGAGCGCGGTACCGCCGACGATGACTTTCTTGCCGGTCAGCTTGCGGAGCGTCGCTTCATCGCCGCGCAGGACGTCGGCGTAGGATAGTTTGGGAATCCCGGTGGTCCGGATGCTGAAGTCGATCAGGAAGGGTGCACGCTTTTCCGCATATTGTCCGGCGAACACGGCTGCCATCGAGGGCACGAACTTGCCATCGATCTTCTCGCCGAACGGATAACGGCGAACCAGGCCGTCCGGCCCGACCTCGACATTGACCAGCGCAGGCCATGAATGTTCGGCAAATTGCTGCAGCGGGCGGTTAACGTGAAGCTGCTTCCTGTCGGCGCCGGGCTGTTGGAAGGACGGCAGCACGATCGATCCGCCCGCGCTCTCCAAGGCCTCGGCGAAGTTGCGGTCGGATGCGGCGTCCGATGGCGTGGAAAAGTCGACGTCGAGCGCGATGTCCTTCGCGTCCGCCTTCTGCAGCTGCCGCAGCAGTTCGGAGTGAAGCTGGCGCGGCCACGGCCAGACGCCGACCTTGTCGATCGACGGGGCGTCGATTGCAATGACGACGACATCGCCGCTGGCCTGGCGCGACTGCCAGGCAAATCTCAGATCGGCCAAGTCATGGCGCAGGCCGTTATGCCATCCGCCCAACACGACGATTGCCAATGCAATCATCGCGAACACATGCGCGCGGTATCGTTTCACTTAGCTCACCATTCTGGTGCTTCGAGATGTGACGCCATCGACAATGGCGTGCGTGGGGCTTCAGTTGTGGTTGGCTCTAACTTCTGCCTCGGCCATTGCCGTTGCCATGCCCATTGCCGTTCCCGTGCCCATTGGCGTTGCCGTTACCCTTGCCGTTGCCATTGGCACCGTTCCCATTCCCATTCCCGTTGCCTTTGCCGTTCCCGCCGCCGTCGGAGCCGCTGGAAGTCGCTATCGCAGCGCTGACGCTGGAAGTGCCGGCTACGCCTGCCGCACTGTTGGCGCTATTGGCCGGGCTATTGGTGGATGTGCTGCCATCGGACGAGCTCCAGACCGTCTCGCTCCCGGCGGCTTTGCGCCCGCCGCCATGAGCTGCCGATTTGTCATGAGCCAGACCATTGGTCACGCGGTGAACGTTGAGGCGGACTTCTCCGATCGAGGATGAGATGCGGGTCACGCCATGTCCTTGCGAATGCGCGACGGCAGTCCGGCTTGGCGCGATGTTCTGCCCGTTAGCTGCATGGCGTGGCGCGGCGAAGCCGTTGCGCGGCACCGGAATGCGCTCGATCGACGGCGCGCGGGGCTTGCCTTGCTCGATCGGGCTGAACGTCCCAGTGCCGCCCAGCGACAGGCCGGGCTTGCCGTTGGCGAAGGCCGTCGCATGCTGGCCCGCCATCACCTGGGCGATCTGGCCCGACTTGAAATCGGAAACTTCGACCTGGCCGCGGATCACGTCGACAGTGGTCTTGCCGGCGTTGACGGTGACGCGGAATTGCGTGCCCTTCACCACGGCGGCGAGATAGGGCGTCTCGACCTCGAAATGCTTGACATTGCGCTTTTCGACGTCGAGCAGGATCGACCCGGCCTTTTGCACGATCGTGGTCGCGAGCCCGTCCTTCTTCTCGCTGGGGATGCCGATCTCGGAATTCGGCGCGACCATGATCAATTCTTCACCGCGCCTCAGGAGCACGCGTCCGTTGCGGCCGGTGCGCACGGTGTGGCCCGGCTTCAGCACGTCCTCCTGCTTCAGCGATGCCTGCTGCACGCCCGAGCCGCCGACCCAAACCTCGCCCGAGAACTTGCTGACCGTCCACGCGTCGCCATCGGCAGCGAAAGCGGCCGGGGCCGTCGACAGGATGAAAGCCGCCGCCAAGGCTCTTGCGACGTGAGGAATCGCACGCATCAAACTCTCTCCGATTACCGCTTTGTCCCGGCATGCTATCGGAAATGTTTCAAGATTGAGTGAGCGAGAAGCGTGTACTGCGCGGGACGCGTTAACCATCCATTAACCATAAAAAACTATTAAAAATCAGATGGCTAGCAGTTCCGCGCATGAGAAGAGGTTCCTCTCCGTAGATGTACGGAGAAGCGCGGGTGCAACCGTCGTCGTCCGATATTGCCTGCCGCTGCTCAGCCTCGGTTTGTGGACTGCCGCGTGTCTTCCGACACATGCGCAGCACGCAAACCAGCCAGCTTATGATCCGAGGCAGACCGAAAAGCGCTTCGAGGATCAACAAACGAGCCAGGGCGCGAGTGGACGGCCTCGACTGCCATCGGCGCAATTCGCAGGAGCGGACCGGCAGGGGGAGTCCAAGCCGCTTTTTGTGCTGCGGCATGTCGCGATCAGCGGCGCCATTGCGATACCGCAGGGCAGGCTGGTGAGCGCGTATCAACCCTATCTCGGAAAAAAAGTATCGCAGGCAGATCTGGCGGCGATCGCCGGTGCGGTCAGCGACGCCTATCGCGCCGCTGGCTTTCACCTCAGCCGGGCAATTGTTCCGCCGCAGGACATCCAGAGTGGGCGGCTGCGCATTCAGGTCATTGAAGGGAGCATCACGGATCTGACGCTGAAAGGAGATGCTGCCGGACAATTTGGCGTCCGCTCGATGCTGGACGCTGTATTGGCGGAACGGCCGTCGCGGCTCGCGACGCTCGAACGACAATTGCTGCTGATCAACGGCCGGCCCGGCGTGCGGATCGAGGACACCGCGATCGAGGAGATCGGCACCGCGAGCGGCCAATTCCGCCTGATCCTCTCCGTTAAAACCTGGCACGTCTTCACGTCGTTCGGCTTCGACAATCTGGGATCGTCGTCGGTCGGTCCGTGGCAAAGCTACGGCACGGCCGCGTTCAATTCCTATCTGACGCCAGGTGACTCGTTTGTGGTCAATCTCTCGACCACGCCCGGCGATGTGCGCCAGCTTGCGTTCGGCCGCCTATCTTACGATATGCCGGTCGGCACCGATGGCGCCCGCATCGGCGCGTCGGGCTATTACAGCGAGGTCTGGCCCGGTGACTACCGTCACCTCTACAGCGACAACATCAAGACTGAATCGTTCGAGATACGCGGCAGCGTCGTGCCCTTGCAGTCGCAGAAATCCGCGCTGACGCTCACTGCGGCCGCCGGCTTCACCAATGCCAACGAAAACGACGTCTTCGGCCCGATCTATGCCGATCGCATCCGCACGGCGAGCCTGACGGCGGACTACCGCCTGCAGGACAATTTCGGCGGCACCAATTATCTGACGGTGAATTATCGCCAGGGTCTCGATATCTTCGGTGCGTCGCACCGCGGCGACGACTATCTGTCGCGCGTCGGCGCATCCGGCAATTTCTCCGCATTGAACTTCTGGTTCACGCGCTACCAGGCGCTGGCGGATGCCTGGTCGTTGAAACTGGCCGCGGCCAGCCAAGCCGCATCCGGCCCGTTGTTCACCTCGCAGCAATTCTATCTCGGTGGTTTCGCGTTCGGGCGCGGCTATGGCAGCGCCGAGATCAGCGGCGACAACGGCCTTGCGGGTTCCGTCGAACTGCGCTTCGACCAGAAGACTAGCCTGCAATATCTCAGCGGCTATCAGCTCTACGGCTTCGTCGACAGCGGCGTTGCCTGGAATGACGGGTATCGCCCCAGCGATGGCATCACGCTCGTCTCGGCCGGCGCCGGCGTCCGCTTCTTCATGCTCGACGGCCTGCAGGCCGACATCGGCGTCGCGATGCCGCTCAGCTATCGCGCGCCGGACAATCCGACCCGCGGCGCACGCGTGCTGTTCTCGCTGTCGAGCGCGCTGAAGCTTTGTCCGGTCCGCGCAGCGACCCGCTGCCTCTAGATCGGTTCGTAGTTCTCGCTGGTGCAGGTATCTTCCGGCTCGATCTGCCGGCGATCGGCGATCACCCCGTCGGAAATCTCGATCCGATAGGTCTGCGTGCCCAGCGGCTTGCCGGTCACCGAAACCACCTCGGCCTTGACGCATGCGGTCCAGCCGGGGCCGCGGAGGTTGGGACGCGGCTCGGAGACGCGGACATCGCTCGGTTGCGAGGCCGCCACGAATACCGAGTCCAGCTTTTCTTTCAGCAAGCGCTTGACGTTGGGCGGCGGCTCGAGCGGAGCCGGCTCGGGCGCCTTGGCGCGCATGAATTCTGGCACCGGCGAGCGGGTGTCGGCAAAGCCGCAACCCGCAAGCGCCAGCGCTGCGCCCGCTACCAGCGCTATGTGAAACCCGATCCGCCGCATCCAAGGTTGTTCTTAGCCCGAAGGCAGCGTTCCGGACAGGCCATTGCGGTCCTGTCAACATAACGATCCCGCGACTGTGATTCACATCACTTCGCAGGACCTGGGCCTGCGACAACATCGCCGCTGAATCGGGCTTCTTGTCACACCTCTCATTGCGCGGCCGGCCTGAACCTTTGGCCGCAAGGCCGTGACCAATCGCTAACCTGTATTGTCTGGAGCTGGCATCATGTTCCGTCACGCGCTGCTCAAGCTGATGATTCCCGCCGCGCTTGTTCTGGGAGCACACCCGGCCTTCGCCGAGGGCCGTCTCGCGCTGGTGATCGGCCAGTCCGCCTACCGCTCGGTGCCGGCGCTGCCCAATCCCGCCAATGACGCCAGGGCGGTCACGCAATTGTTGACCGATTCCGGCTTCGAAGTGTCGACCGCCTCCGACCTTTCGCAGAATCAGATCCGCGAGGCGGTCAGCGAATTCGCCGGCAAGGTGGCGGCCAAGGGCGCCGACACCGTTGCCCTGGTGTTTTATGCCGGCCACGGCCTGCAGGTCGACGGCGAGAATTTCCTGATTCCGGTCGATATCGACGCCAAGCGCGAGGCCGACATTCCGCTCCAGGCGGTTCGCCTCAACGACATCCTGAATACGCTGACCTCGGTGCCGAGCCGGATGCGAATCCTGATGCTCGACGCCTGCCGCAACAATCCATTCCCGGAACTGAAGACGGCCGGCAGCGGCCTTGCGCTGGTCGACGCCAAGGTCGGTGCGCCCGGCACGTTCCTGTCGTTCTCGACCTCGCCCGGTGCGGTTGCAGAGGACGGCAGCGGTTCCAACAGCCCGTATACGACTGCGCTGCTGGCGGCGGGCCGGGAGCAGAACATTCCGATCGAGGAGACCTTCAAGCGGGTGCGTCTTGCAGTGAACAAGGTCACCGAGGGGCGGCAGACCCCGTGGGACAGCTCTTCGCTGACCGAGGATTTCCGATTTGTAGGCACGTCGGTCGCCGCACCGAAGCCCGCCGCGGCACCCAAGAAGACGGTGGCCGAGTGGACGCGCGACCTGAACGGCAAGCCGGTCGAGGCGGCGAACGAATTGATCGTGGCTGACGGCACCGACGAGGCCTATGAGGCGTTTGCCGGCCTTTATCCGCAGACGGCGCTCGGGCGGCTGGCACGCGAATGGCTGGTCCGGCACCGTCGCATGGTGGCGTGGAACGATGCCGTGCTGATCAACACCGCGTCGGGTTATCGCTCCTTCCTGACGAAATTCCCCGACACCGATCTCAGCGCGACCGCCCGCAAGCTCGAACAGCGGCTGCGCAACCGGCCCGAGTTCACGCCGGCTGTCGCGGCCGCCAACGCCGCGATCCCGCAAAACGTCGCGCTGACCTGTCCCTGCAACGCGCAGCCGCCGCAGCAGCAGCCGATCAAGGTCAATGCGCCGGTTCGGCGCGTCGAACCCGATCCTCCGAAGAAGCGGGCCGATCGCAAGCCGCCGCGCCGGAGCGATCCCGATGATGACGAGGTGGTCGTCCGCCGTCCGCCGCCGCGCGTCGTCTACGATGCGCCGCCACCGCCGCCGGTCAGCATCGGTATCGGCATCGGTCTCGGTGGTCTCGGTGGTTTTGGCGGCGGCCGCGGCGGCCACTATGGCGGCGGCCAGCATGGTGACGGCTATCGCAGGGGTGGCTACTGAGGTAGCGATAGGATAATTGATCCCGCAAGCGTTGCGACGCGCTTGCGGGGGGTGGAATGCGAAATCCAGTTCGTCTGCTTGCTTTCTTCGTTGTCATATTATGCGTCTGTGTTTCGCTTCCGGCGCCGGCCTGGGAGCATTGGGGCGGCGATCGCGGCGGATCGCGGTTTTCGCCGCTCACCCAGATCACGCCCGATAATGTCGACAGCCTCGTCCGCGCCTGGGAATTTCGCACTGGCGATCTCGACAGCCGGCCGCCCGAGGCGATACGGCGCTCCAAGTTTCAGGCGACCCCGCTGCTGGTCGAGGACAGCCTGATCTTCTGCTCGCCGTTCAACGAAGTCATCGCGCTCGATCCGGCCAGCGGGGCGCAGAAGTGGCGGTTCGATCCGAAAATTTCGACCAATCAGCGCCCGGCCAACCGCTACAATTGCCGCGGCGTCGCCTATTGGGTCGATGCCAAGGCGGCCGACGGCGCCGTCTGCCGCGCGCGTATCTTCATGGGCACCAATGATGCGCGCGTCATCGCGCTCGATGCGCGGTCCGGCGCGCCTTGCGCCGATTTCGGTGCCAATGGCGAGATCAAGATCGACATCGGCATGCCGCTGGAATGGCCCGGCGAATTCCAGCTCACGTCGGCGCCGGTGATGGCGCGCGACACCGTCATCGTCGGCTCGGCGATCGCGGACAATCGCCGGGTCGATGCGCCTCATGGCACCGTGCGCGCTTTCGATGCGCGTACCGGGCACGCGCGCTGGAGCTTTGATCCGCTTGATCGCAGCGGCATCAGCGCCGGCCACGCCAATGTCTGGGCGCCGATGTCGGCGGACGAGGAGAGGGGCCTCGTATTCCTGCCGACGTCCTCGCCGAGCCCGGATTTCTGGGGCGGCAAGCGGCCCGGCAACAACGCGCACGCCAACTCCGTGGTGGCGCTGCGCGCCGAGACCGGTGAGCTCGTATGGTCGTATCAGACCGTGCATCACGATGTCTGGGATTACGACCTGCCGGCGCAGCCGACGCTGGCGCGCATCGAGACCGGTGACGGTCAGCGGGACGTCGTGATCCAGCCCACCAAGCAGGGATTTGTCTTCGTGCTCGACCGCGACACCGGCAAGCCGGTGTGGCCGATCGAGGAGCGCGCCGTGCCGCAGGGCGGCGCCGAAGGCGAGCAGCTCTCGCCGACGCAGCCGTTTCCGACCCATGTGCCGGCGCTGCTGCCGCAGCAGATTTCGCCCGACGACGTGTTCGGCCTGATCCCGTTCTGGGAACGCGAGGTCTGCCGCGCCAAGGTCGCCGCCGCCCGCAATGACGGCCTCTATACGCCGCCCTCGACACAAGGCACGGTCGTGTTTCCGATGACGGGCGGCGGCGTGAACTGGGGCGGCGCTGCCTTCGATCCCGTCAACCAGATCCTCGTTGCCAACACGACGCGGGCGATCCACATCGTCAAATTGATCCCGCAAGCCCAGACGCAAGGCTTCGAGCCGCCGCCCGGGCACGATTTCGGCCGGCAGCAGGGCGCACCGTTTGCGATGACCCGCGCAGTGGCGCTGTCGCCGCTGGGGCTGCTCTGCAACAAGCCGCCATGGGGCGAGATGGTCGCGGTCGATCTCAAGGGCGGCAAGGTCCTCTGGCGTTCCCGCGTTGGCACCACGGAGGACCGCGCGCCGCTCGGCATTGCTTTTCCATTCGGCACGCCGCTGGTCAGTGGGGTTGCGATCACCGCGGGCGGGCTCGTCTTCACCGGAGCGATGGATGCGTATTTGCGCGCCTTCGATGCGCGGTCGGGACGCGAGTTGTGGCAGGGGCGGTTGCCGGTGCCGGGTGTCGCCAATCCCATGACCTACATGTGGAAGGGCGAGCAATATGTCGCGATCGGCGCCGGCGGTCATTCGGAGTCCGGCACCACGATCGGCGACAGCGTGGTCGCATTCCGCCTGGCGCGGCCCGGAGAGTCGCCCTCGCTCCGCTCGCGCACGATCGATCGGCCGGGTGGACGCTTCATGAGCGGCGCGATCACAGTGGGGTTTTTGGTTTTGGCGATGGCAGCGTTCGTGTGGCGCTGGCGGCGGCGCAGGGTGAGGGCGTAACGCGCACCGCATATCGTCATTCCCGCGCATGCGGGAATGCAGGCGGCGGCTTTTTATTTTTCGCGTTGATGACGCGCACGCCTTCGCCGGACCTGCGGCCGCCAGAGTAATGCGAACCGCCCAAAAGCAAAAGGGCCGCGCATTCGCGCGGCCCTCCGCCAGCCCCAAATTGTTCGGGATGAAAACACCGCGCTGGGTAGACCAACACTACAATCGGTTCGTAGGGTTGGAGTAGTCCGTACAACTACGGTCGCGGACTCGAAGGCCGCACATCATGCGGTAGCCTTGTCTTCATGGTGACACGTCGCTTGCGCTCCTTTGCCCACCCTTCGGTTTTCTACAGCATCGCAAACGCGCTCGAGACCATCGCGACCGGCTTATTATCGGCCGCGGAGAGAAGCGTGACGCGGCCAAAGCTCATGGTGCGGCCGAGGCGGACCACGCGGGCGTCGGCCAGCACGTCGGAGGCCGAGACCGCGCGCATGAAATGCGTGGTCTGGTCGACCGTGGTCATCGCGCGATAGCCTCTGATGGCGGCGAGGTTGGCAATCACCATAGCGGTGTCGGCAAAGGCCATCAGCGCCTGGCCGGAGACCGTGCCGCCGTTGCGGCACAGCCGCTCCGAGAACGGCAGGCGCAGGATCGCGCCCGGCTGCCACTCGGCCGCGTCGCCGGATGGCGTCACGTCAAAGCGTTCGACGGACAGATTGAGATCCATCACCCATGGCGCAAATACTTCGCCGAGCACGCGCCGCGCGTCCGCGATGCCGAATTCCGCCGCCTGTGGCTCTTGTTGCATGAACGTCGGTTTCCTCATTCGTCTTGTTGTCGGCGTATTGTAGTGGTCATGGCGGCGAAGGAAACAGCGGTGCCGTCGAACCAAAGGCGAGGGCGGTTGCGCTTGGCGGCACCATTGGGCTGGTGATATCTTTCCAGGCAGATGCTGAAGTGCCCAAAGGAGAGTTTCAATGAGAGTGCTGAGCGCGGCCGCGGTGGTCGTATGTTTGACGGTGCCGGCCTTCGCACAGATGCAGACCCCCAACATCAACCTGATGCCGGAAGTGAAGACCCTGTCGCCGGAGGAAAAGGAGCAGGAAGTGGTGAGGGACAAAGCCTACAAGGACTCCCTGAGGAAGATTCCCGACGCCAAAACGTCCTCTGATCCCTGGGGCGCCGTCCGCAGCACCGAGGCGCCGAAGGCTGCCGCGCCGGCCAAGAAGAGCAAGACCGGCAGCAGCAATCAGTGACGGCGCCGGGGTAGCCGAGCGGGTAGGATTCGTCCGCCGGCACCCTTATATTAGACCTGTCGTCATGGTGTCTGGAGTTGCGACATGGTCTTTCGCCCGCGTGATCTCGCGAGCCGGATGGCCGCCCGGCGCAAGCCGGGCGACGGCTATTTGCGCGAGACTTTTACGCTGCCGCGGGAAGAGGCCAGGGCGAGGGCGCGCGACTTCCTCAACCGCTATCCCAAGGCCGCCTATATGAGTTCGGTCGAAAGCTGGCGCGAACTGCCCGGCGGCGACATCGAGTTCACGATGCGCCGGCTTGCCAGCGCCGATTAGGCGGCGGCGCGCCCTGCGATAAATCACCGATACCCCGGTTTTTGCCGAATACCGATAACCCGGTATTCAGGTGTTGCGCCTAGTATTTCTGCGGACAGGAGAAATCATGGCGAGAGACCGCAAAGACCTCGGTGCCCGCAAGTTCGTCCGGGTCGACCTACAGAAGCCGGGATTTCTAATTCCGGCGCCCGATGCACCGTGGATCGAATGCTACATCCTCGATATTTCCGAGAATGGCGCCTGCCTGGATGTCGGCGACCTCGCCGTGCCGAAGATGTTCGGCCTTTCGCTCACCGCGGGTGGCGAGGTGCGGCGGGTCTGCAGCCTGATCTGGCGCCGGGGCGAACTGGTTGGCGTCCGCTTCGTCTCCGCGCGGGAATTGCGGCAGGGGACGCCACCGCCAAGCGAGCCGGACAAGGCTTCCCACAAGGCGCACGCCTAAAGCCAGTCAGCGCAACTTTCCGCCGATTCCCTGCAGCGTTTCGGACACCAGACGCGGCCGATCGCAGGCCATGCCGCAAAGTGGCTCATTCCCGCTCGGCTTTTTTTAGTTCCCGATCGATCCGGAGCTGGACCCGCCGAATGGCAAGCAGGTTGAGCTTGGCTTCCGTCTTGCCCGTGACGACCTTGTCGCCGATGCGGAATTGCCATTTCCAGATGCCCGGCGCGACCGCCGTGACGGTGTATTCGACGCCCTTATGATTCATTACGAAAATCCCGCTGCGGCCTCACCGCTTCAAATTCAGACCTCGTACTTAAAATTGCAACTATTAATCAATACAACTAAAGAGATTTCACCGCCGCCGATGGATGCAGCGGCGGACGGCAGGTAAAGGCGAAATTCCCGCACGGCCGGCCATCAGGGCCGTAAATTTTCCTAGGCTCCAGCCGGTAGCAATGCCCGCCGTGGCGCTGCGTTCCTCCGGCAGGTCTAACCCCGTACGGGTGGCTGAATTCCGATATCGGAAGCTGGGCCCGGCAAAACACTGCGCCGCACAAGCGGAATATGATCGCTTGGCGGCGCAGGCCTATTCCCCGAGTGATGCAATGTCCCAGGCAAGCATTTGGTCTGGGCCACAGCCAAAAGGTTCAACGCGGGACGCGACGTATCGGGCGGACGATTTTGGGCCCTGAAACGGGGGCTTAGGGCAGGCTGTATCTGGTCGCTAAGGGCGGGGCGGTCTTTGGATTTCCGCGCCGTCGGCGACCTCGCTGCATAGCCCCATGTGGCGGGGTCGTTGGGGCTTGCGCGCCGCGGCGTCGCCGCGGGGACGCTCGTCCCGGCCGCCGGTCTGCCAGGCATGCCGCACGGGCGGAGGCTTGCCGCCGGACGCGCTATTCCTGACGCGCGGGATAGGGCTGCCGCGGCGGTATATGGGTTCGCGACGGCGTATCCGGGCCGCGGATCGGCTGCGGCACCCGCGAGGGGTCGGGGTTGCGGCTGAGGCTGAAGGGCCGGGTGAGGAAACGGGCGCCAAGCTGTTGAAGCGTCGGCAGGGTTTGATGGGGCAAGGCGAACTGTGTGTGCATGGTGCCAAGCATAAAGTCGCCCACTTGACGGACGGTTCAGACGAAACCGCAAGCATGCCTAAAATTGTAAGCGATGCGCGAGCTGCACTTCAGCTTGGAGATGACGTCCGGAAAAACGATGAGGCCGCGCTGTGGCGGCCTCATCGCGAGAGCTAGCCATCCGGCTGCTCTACATCAGGCGGCCGGGGGCTGGCGTCCGGCGCCTCTTCACTCCTGGCGGAAAGGTCGGCGGCCTTGTCGAGAAAGCCGGCGGCGACATCCGGATTCGTGGTGGCCATTGCAAACTTCAGGAAAGTCGCGGCTTGTTCAGAGAGATATTTTTTACCCGGCACAATATGGTTCCCCGTCACTACCTGCCGCACCCGCTCCGACTACGCGCTGCGGCGGAATCCGTTCCGGGAGGAAAAGTACAAAAGTGAACTTTGTGGCGGCCGTGCAAGGGGCGGGGTCGGCCGGGGGACCGGCCTGGCATCACTCCTTGCCGAGAAGCTTGCCGGTTTCCTTGTGGATGAAATGGAGCCGGGTGCAGGCGAGGCAGACGACCGACACATAGGCGTTCGGCTCGTCCTTCGGGGAGGTTTCCGGAAGCCAATGCTGAACATTCGTGCCCAGTTGAGGGCATTTGAAAAGGATGTGACGACCCATTCGTTCGACTAAGCAGAGCCTGCCGGCCGGGTCACTTCCGTATGATTGCGTAGCTGGGGAGGGCGGATGCCGCCTGATTGGGGCATCCCGCAGCCCGTTTCAGCCTGCGTGGCAACTATTGCGGCAAGGAACGTCCGAACCCCGATGGAGAACCGTTTTACGTTTGTGAGGATTGCTTCCACGTCTGGTCGCCCGAGTCTTTCCGGCGGCTAAGGGTCCTCATTGCCGACTGGCTCTAGTGGTTTCGAAATAGCGCCCTGCGACCGGATTGAGGTTAGGAAATCCGCAACCTTGAATTGGGGAAGGGGGCGCGTAGCAGGGATAAGTGCCGTTCTGCGGAAAGAACATATTGCGAACATAGAACAAACGTGGTACGAAGATTCCCACACGAAATCGAACCAAAAAGCTTCTCGCCGCCGTTTGTCCCGCTCGCGAATCCCCGCCATAAGGAGCACGTAAAGATGTCCGCCACTGCCCTGCGTATCGTTGAAGGATCCTCCATGGATAAGACCAAGGCCCTGTCTGCCGCGCTCTCCCAGATCGAGCGCCAGTTCGGCAAGGGCTCGGTGATGAAGCTGGGCAAGAACGACCGTTCGATGGATGTCGAGACGGTCTCGACCGGCTCGCTTGGGCTCGACATCGCGCTCGGCGTCGGCGGCCTGCCGAAGGGGCGGGTAGTCGAGATCTACGGACCGGAATCGTCGGGCAAGACCACGCTGGCGCTGCATTGCGTGGCCGAGGGACAGCGCAAGGGCGGCATCTGCGCCTTCATCGACGCCGAACACGCGCTCGACCCGGTCTATGCCCGCAAGCTCGGCGTCAACATCGACGAGCTCTTGATCTCGCAGCCTGACACCGGCGAGCAGGCGCTGGAAATCTGCGACACGCTGGTGCGCTCCGGTGCGATCGACGTGCTGGTGGTCGATTCGGTCGCGGCGCTGGTGCCGAAGGCTGAGCTCGAGGGCGAGATGGGCGATGCGCTGCCCGGCCTCCAGGCGAGGTTGATGAGCCAGGCGCTGCGCAAGCTCACGGCCTCGATCAACAAGTCCAACACCATGGTGATCTTCATCAACCAGATCCGCATGAAGATCGGCGTGATGTACGGCTCGCCGGAAACCACCACCGGCGGCAACGCGCTGAAATTTTACGCTTCCGTCCGCCTCGACATCCGCCGCATCGGCGCGATCAAGGAGCGCGACGAGGTGGTCGGCAACACCACCCGCGTCAAGGTGGTGAAGAACAAGCTGGCGCCGCCCTTCAAGCAGGTCGAGTTCGACATCATGTATGGCGAGGGCGTCTCCAAGATGGGCGAGATCCTCGACCTCGGCGTCAAGGCCGGCCTCGTCGAAAAGTCCGGCGCCTGGTTCTCCTATGACAGCCAGCGGCTCGGGCAGGGGCGCGAGAACGCAAAAGCCTTCCTCAAGGCCAACCCCGACATGACCGCCAAGATCGAGATGGCGATCCGCCAGAACTCGGGCCTGATCGCCGAGCAGATTTTGGCTGGTCCCGCAGAGCGCGATGCCGACGGCGAGGAGCCCGGCGAAGAAGAATAAATTTGAGAATCGCTTCAGGGGTTAAGGCCTGAAGCGTAACAGACGGGCGCTGCGGACGTTGAGTTGCCGACGTTCGCAGCGCCCGTTTTTGTTTTTGAGCCGTTTGTTTGTCAGTTGTAGGTGGGTGTGATGAAGCCTCTGATCCTGACCGGCTGGATGACGCCGGACTTCATGAGGAGTGGCTACGGCGACCTTGTGTTGGACTTGGCATTCTTCGATTTCGCCTGGGGGCCGCAGCCCTCGGCGGAACAACTCGCAACGTATCTTGGTCCCCGCACCGCAAACCACGCCGGAGGCGCACACTGGTCGGACTGGGGTGGCGGCCAATGGAAGCAGAGCGCAAATAGGAAGCACCGCGATCTCAGCCTTGCCGAGTTCTGCCAACAATACGAAGCCGTCGAATTATGGTTCGACGTGCAGCCGAAAGCGCAGCTGAAACTGATCTGGCTGCTTGATTACTTCCACGCTTATGCGGAAACCGTTGACAGGCTGAAGCTGCGTCTCGTCGATCTGGAGATGGTCGGGCTTGAGAAATTCGGCCGGTGGGACCCGCCGGCCGTCGATGTCACGGAAGCGGAGTTGGCGACGGCGAGCGCGGCTTGGCAGGCTTGGCGATCGCCTACGCCCGCTGCCTGTTTCGATCTGCTCAGCAAGGATTTGAGCGCGCTCCCGCTGCTCAAACCTGTCTTGCTCGATCTGCTCAATGAGCTGCCATCAAGCTCAACAGGGCTCGGCGCCTCGGAAATGCGGATGCTCGAGTTGATCGCGCGAGGATACCGGCTCACGAATGCGCTCTTCCATCTCCGCCAGCTGCGACAGACGCGCATCTTCGGCGAGTGGGAATACGGTTATCTGCTGGATGGGCTTGCGTTCGGCCCACGTCCCGCGGTGGCGGGCCTCGACGAGGAGCTGCGCACGCTCGACCGCGAAAATTTGCGCGACCGGCATGCGGCGTATCTGCGCAGCCGGCTCTCGATCACCGAATTCGGCAAGGCGGTGCTCGCCCACAAGGAGGATTTTTCCCGCCACAACCCGATCGACCGCTGGTGGGGCGGCACGCATTTGACCAATGAGAAGCTTTGGCGCTGGGACCCCGTCCTGCTCGTGCCGTAGCGCGTAGGATGGGTAGAGCGCGGCGAAACCCATCATCGGGCGATATCACGCGGCGATAGAAGCGATGGGTTTCGCTTCGCTCTACCCATCCTACAAGGACCTCACTCCGCGGCCTGCGCGTAGTCCGCGACCGGCGGGCACGAGCACACCAGGTTGCGGTCGCCATAGACGTTGTCGACGCGCCCGACCGGGCTCCAGTATTTGTCCGTGCGTGAGACACCGTCGGGGAAACAGCCGGTGGCGCGGCTGTAGGGGCGATTCCAGGCATCATCGACAATGTCGTGCACGGTATGTGGGGCGTTGCGGAGCGGCGAGGCTTCGACCTTCCAGCGGCCGATCTCGATCTCCGTGATCTCGCTTCGGATCGCGATCATGGCGTCGCAGAAGCGATCCAGCTCGGCCTTGGATTCCGACTCGGTCGGCTCGATCATCAGCGTGCCCGCCACCGGAAAACTCATGGTCGGGGCATGGAAGCCGTAATCGATCAGGCGTTTGGCGATGTCGTCGACGGTGACGCCGCTGGTCGTCTTCAACGCGCGCGGGTCGACGATGCACTCATGCGCGACGCGGCCCTTGGCATTCCGGTACAGCACCGGGAAATGCGGATCGAGGCGGCTTGCGATGTAGTTGGCGCTGAGGATCGCGACCTCGGTGGCGTGCTGGAGGCCTTCGCCGGACATCATCAGGATGTAGATGTAGGAGATGGTCAGGATCGACGCCGAGCCGAACGGCGCGGCCGATACCGGTCCGACCGGAAGCGGCGTTGCACCGTCGGTTGCGGGATGGCCAGGCAGATAGGGCGCCAGGTGTGCCTTGACGCCGATCGGGCCCATGCCCGGGCCGCCGCCGCCATGCGGGATGCAGAACGTCTTGTGCAAATTGAGATGCGAAACGTCGGCGCCGTAATCGCCGGGCCTGGAAAGGCCGACCTGCGCGTTCATGTTGGCGCCGTCCAGATAGACCTGGCCGCCATGGGCGTGAACGATGTCGCAGATCTCGGTGATGTGCTCCTCGAACACGCCATGCGTCGAGGGATAGGTGATCATGACCGCGGCTAGATTCTTCGAGTGCTTCTCCGCCTTGGCACGGAGGTCGTCGACATCGACGTCGCCGCGCGCGTCACACGCCGTCACCACCACTTCCATGCCGGCCATGTGGGCGGAGGCCGGGTTGGTGCCGTGGGCGGAGGAGGGGATCAGGCACACCTTGCGGTGCGGCTCGCCGCGTGCCGCATGATAGGCGCGGATCGCGAGCAAGCCGGCATATTCGCCCTGCGCGCCGGAATTCGGCTGCAGCGAGATTGCGTCATAGCCGGTGATGTCGCACAGCCATTGCCCCAGCCGTTTGAACAGCGCGTGATAGCCGGCGGCCTGCTCGTGCGGCGCGAACGGATGCAGCGCGCCAAATTCCGGCCAGGTCAGCGGGATCATTTCCGTGGTCGCATTCAGCTTCATGGTGCAGGAGCCGAGCGGGATCATCGCGCGGTCGAGCGCGAGATCGCGGTCACTGAGTTTGCGCATGTAGCGCAACAATTCGGTCTCGGAGCGATGGGTGTGGAATACGGGATGGGTGAGGAACCCGCTGCCGCGCTTCAATTCGAGCGGCAGCGTCTCGCGCACGGTCAGCTCGACATCGGCATAGGCGAGCTTGCCGCCGAACGCGCGCCACACCGCCTCGACGATCGCGGGCGTCGTGGTCTCGTCGACGGCAATGCCGAGCGTGCCGTCGCCGATGCGAAGGTTGATCTTCTCGGCGAGCGCGTGAGCAACGATCTCGTCCTGCTTGCCGCCTGTGGCCACCGTGATCGTATCGAAAAATGCTGGCGAAGCCAGTGCAAAGCCGAGTTTTGCCAACCCCGCCGCTAGCACGACGGCGCGGCGGTGCACGGTGCGCGCGATGTGGGTCAGCCCTTCGGGGCCGTGATAGACCGCGTACATCGAGGCGATCACCGCCAGCAGCACCTGCGCGGTGCAGATGTTGGAGGTCGCCTTTTCGCGGCGGATGTGCTGCTCGCGGGTCTGCAGCGCGAGGCGATAGGCGGGCTGCCCCCGCGAATCCACGGAGAGACCGACAATGCGGCCCGGCAGCGAGCGTTTTAGCGCATCGCGCACCGCCATGTACGCCGCGTGCGGGCCGCCATAGCCCATCGGTACGCCAAAGCGCTGCGCCGAGCCGATCGCAATGTCGGCGCCGAGCTCGCCGGGGGAGGCGATCAGCGTCAGCGCCAGGAGGTCGGCCGCCATGACCGCCAGCGCGCCCTTGGCGCGCAGCGCTGCGATTGCGGGTCGGAGGTCGCGCACGGCGCCCGACGTGCCCGGATACTGCAACAGGCCGCCGAACACGTCGGCCTTGTGGAGATCGGTGAGGGGATCGCCGACGATCACGTTCCACCCCAAGGGCTCGGCGCGGGTGCGCATGACCGCGAGCGTCTGCGGATGCACTTCCGAATCGACGAAGAAGGCTTTCGTCTTCACCTGCGAGGCGCGTTCGGCAAGCGCCATGGCTTCGGCCGCGGCGGTGCCTTCATCGAGCAGCGAGGCGTTGGCGACGTCGAGGCCGGTGAGGTCGCAAATCATGGTCTGGAAGTTGAACAGCGCCTCCAGCCGTCCCTGGCTGATCTCCGGCTGATAGGGCGTATAGGCCGTGTACCAGGCCGGGTTCTCCAGGATGTTGCGCTGGATCACCGCGGGCAGGATGGTGCCGGAATAGCCTTGCCCGATCAGCGAGGTGAACACCTCGTTCTGCCCGGCAAGCTCGCGCATATGCGACAGCGCCTCGGTCTCGCTTAAGGCGGGGCCGAGATCGAGCGGCTCCTTCTGCCGGATCGAGGACGGCAGCGTCTGGCTCATCAGCTCAGCCAGGCTTTTCGCGCCGACGCTCTCCAGCATCGCGCTGATATCGCGGGGCGAGGGGCCGATATGGCGGCGCACGAAATCGGTGGCGGCTTCGGCGGTGGTTTTCAGCGGCGCGTTCATGGGTTTTTCCTCAGTATTGCCCGTCATACCAACCACCGGTGTCATGCCCCGCGAAGGCGGGGTATCCAGTACGCCTGGAAGCCTGCGATGAACCGATAGGCCACGGCGTCCTGGGTCGCCCGGTCAAGCCGGGCGATGACAGCGAGCGTTGGGTTGCAGATTGCATCATCCTCACGCCGTATGCGCGTTGTAGGCGGCTTCATCCATCAGGCCGCCGAGTTCGCTTTTGTCTGCGATCTTCAGCTTGAAGAACCAGGCCTTGCCGCCGGGGTCGGAATTGACCAAAGCGGGCTCGGCGGCGAGGGCCTCATTGACTTCGAGCACTTCACCGGAAATCGGCGCGTAGACGTCGCTAGCGGCCTTCACCGATTCCACCACCGCGGCGGCTTCGGCTTTCTTCAGGGCGCGGCCGACCTTTGGCAGGTCGACGAACACGACGTCGCCGAGCTGCGATTGCGCATAGTCCGTGACCCCGATGGTGGCGACATCGCCTTCGATGCGGATCCATTCGTGGTCGGAGGTGAACAGCGTCGTCATGAAGTGGTCCTCTGTGAATCAGCGTTTGCAGAATCAGCGTTTGTAAGTGTTGGGAACGAAGGGCATCGGCGCTGTCAGCAGGGGCAGGCGCTGGCCGCGTACCTCGGCAAAAACCTGTGTGCCGTTGGCGGAAAGCGATGTCGGCAGATAACCCATCGCAACCGGCGCATTGAGGCTCGGCCCGAAGCCTCCGGAGGTGACCTTGCCGACGGCCTCGCTGGAGGTGCTATCCGCAAACAACAGCGCGCCTTCGCGCACCGGCGCGCGGCCCTGGGCGAGCAGGCCGACGCGGCGGCGCGCGGCGCCTTTTTCGAACTGGGAAAGGATCTTGTCCGCGCCCGGAAATCCGCCGGCGCGGGCGCCGCCCGTGCGGCGGCTCTTCTGCACCGACCATTCCAGCGCGCCTTCGACCGGCGTCGTCGCGATGTCGATGTCATGGCCATAGAGGCAGAGGCCGGCTTCCAGCCGCAGGCTGTCGCGGGCGCCGAGCCCAATCGGCAGCACGTCGGGGTTTTGCAGCAGCATCGTCACCAGCGCCTCGGCCTGGGCGCCGGGTACCGAAATCTCAAAACCGTCCTCGCCGGTGTAGCCGGAGCGGGAGACGAAGCAGTCGAAGCCGGCGACCTTGCGCGGCCCGGCATCCATGAACTTCATCGCGGTGACGTCGGCGCCGAGCCGTGCCAGCGCCGATTCGGCCTTCGGCCCCTGCAGCGCGATCAGCGCGCGGTCGCGAAGGGAATCGATGGTGCAGCTATCGGAGAGATGCGCGCGCAAATGCGCCTCATCCTCCTTCTTGCAGGCGGCGTTGACGACTAGGAACAGGTGGTCGCCGAAATTTGCCACCATCAGGTCGTCGAGGAGACCGCCGTCTTCATTGGTGAACTGGGCGTAGCGCTGCCGTCCCGGCGCGATCGCCACGATGTCCTGCGGCACCAGCCGCTCCAGCGCCAGCGCGGCATCCTCGACCCGGCCCGATTTCGGGCGCAGCGCGAGCTGGCCCATATGCGAGACGTCGAACAGGCCGGCGGCGCTGCGGGTATGCAGATGCTCCTTGAGTACGCCGGGCGCGAATTGCACCGGCATCTCGTAGCCGGCAAACGGAACCATCTTGCCGCCGCGCGCGACATGAAGCGCGTGCAAAGGGGTACGATTCAAGGAAGATTCGTCGCGCTCCAGCATCGTCAAGGCCCTCAAGGGTTCCGGAGACCGCTCCGAAAGATCCAAAGAAAGCCCCATCTGTCGCTGTGCCTGAGAGTATTATCCCGTCGGCGGACACCCTGGGCACATGCGGCCCGGCGTCTCTTTCCAGATGCTATCCCGTCACGCGGTCCGTTTGCCTGAGAGTTTCCGGGGCGGTTGCTCCTTCGGCGCCGGCGCTGAAGCCGATCTCTCCCGACGTGACGTCTTACAAATATGACGGAAACACAGCCCTGCCAAGCCTGTCAACGCGGGGACGGCTTTATCAACGGGAGTTGCGTGCCCATCTTGTGTGCTGCAGCAAGCCTATGATCCGCCTGCACAGTTTCTGGACAGTGCGGGCGGCAATGTCTAAAAGCGTTCCGCCGGACGATTAAGGTTAGTTCCGACCTGACCCGGCCTTTTTTCCGAGTGGATGAACATGAGCGGCGTGAAGACGAACATGAGCGGCGTCAACGAGATCAGGTCAAAATTCCTGGATTTCTTCAGCGAGAACGGCCACGAGATCGTGGCCTCGTCGCCGCTCGTGCCGCGCAATGACCCGACCCTGATGTTCACCAATGCCGGCATGGTGCAGTTCAAGAACGTCTTCACCGGCGTCGAGAAGCGGCCCTACCAGCGCGCCACCACCTCGCAGAAATGCGTCCGCGCCGGCGGCAAGCACAATGACCTCGACAATGTCGGCTACACCGCGCGCCATCTCACCTTCTTCGAGATGCTCGGCAACTTCTCCTTTGGCGACTACTTCAAGGAGCGCGCGATCGAGCTCGCCTGGAACCTGATCACCAAAGAGTTCGGGCTCAAAAAGGACAAGCTGCTCGTCACCGTCTATCACACCGACGACGAGGCGGCGACGTACTGGAAGAAGGTCGCGGGCTTCTCCGACGACCGCATCATTCGCATCCCGACCTCGGATAATTTCTGGGCGATGGGCGATACGGGTCCGTGCGGCCCGTGCTCGGAAATCTTCATCGACCGTGGCGAGCACATCTGGGGCGGTCCGCCCGGCAGCCCCGAGGAGGACGGCGACCGCTTCCTCGAATTCTGGAATCTCGTCTTCATGCAGTTCGAGCAGGTGACGCCGGACGAGCGCGTGCCGCTGCCGCGTCCCTCGATCGATACTGGCATGGGACTGGAGCGCATGGCCTGCATCCTGCAGGGCGTCGACAGCGTGTTCGAGACCGACCTGTTCCGCAACCTGATCGAGGCGACCGCGTCGGCGCTCGGCAGCGGGCCGCAGGAACAGAATGTCGCCTCGTTCCGCGTCATCGCGGACCATCTGCGATCCTCGGCGTTCCTGATCGCCGACGGTGTGCTGCCGTCAAACGAGGGCCGCGGCTACGTGCTGCGCCGGATCATGCGTCGCGCGATGCGCCATGCGCAGCTGCTCGGCGCGAAAGAGCCGTTGATGCATCGCCTGGTCTGGGCGCTGGTGCGCGAGATGGGGCAGGCCTATCCGGATCTCGTGCGCGCCGAACGGCTGATCGAGGAGACGCTGCGGCTGGAAGAGACTCGTTTTCGCAAGACGCTGGCGCGCGGCCTTGCCATTCTCGATGAGAAGAGCAGTGGCCTGAAGAAGGGCGACATGTTCGATGGCGATACCGCGTTCACGCTCTACGACACCTATGGCTTCCCGCTGGATCTCACGCAGGACGCGCTGAAGTCACGCGGCATCAGCGTCGACCAGGCGGCGTTCACGGATGCGATGGACCGCCAGCGCGAGAAGGCGCGGGCGTCGTGGGCCGGCTCCGGCGAAGCGGCGGATGAATCGGTCTGGTTCCCGTTGCGTGAAAAGCTCGGTGCGACCGAATTTCTCGGCTACGACACCGAAAGCGCCGAGGGCGTGGTCACCGCGCTGGTCAAGGACGGCAAGGAGATCGACAGCCTCAAGGCCGGCGAGACCGGCTCGATCGTGCTGAACCAGACCCCGTTCTATGCGGAGTCCGGCGGCCAGGTCGGCGACACCGGCGTGCTGACCGGCGAAGGCGTCAAGTTCCGCGTCACGGATATGCAGAAGAAAGCCGGCGATCTCTTCGTGCACACCGGCACGGTAGAGCAGGGCACGCTCAAAGCTGGTACCGCCTTGCAGCTCGAAGTCGATCATTCGCGCCGTTCGTCGATCCGCGCCCATCATTCGGCGACGCATCTGTTGCACGAGGCACTGCGCCAGGTGCTCGGCGATCACATTGCCCAGCGCGGCTCGCTGGTCGCGCCGGACCGGCTGCGCTTCGACTTCGTGCATCCGAAGCCGATCACGGCGGAAGAGCTCGCCCGCGTCGAGGACATCGCCAACGAGGTGGTGCTGGAAAATGACGAGGTCACCACCCGCATCATGGCGGTGGATGATGCCCGCGAGGCCGGCGCCCGAGCGCTGTTCGGCGAGAAATACGGCGACGAGGTGCGCGTGGTCTCGATGGGCAAGCAGTCCCGCGAGCACGGTCAGAACGCACTCGGCTGGTCGGTCGAACTGTGCGGCGGCACCCATGTGCGCCGCACCGGCGATATCGGCCTGATCTCGGTGACCAGCGAAAGCGCGGTTGCCTCCGGCGTGCGCCGTATCGAGGCGCTGACCGGGCGGCATGCCCGCAAGCACGCCAACGACACCATGGCGCTGGCGAAGACGGCGGCCGCGGAACTGCGCACTTCCATCGAAGATGTGCCGGCGCGCATCGCGGCCTTGATGGAAGAGCGCAAGAAGCTGGAGCGCGATCTCTCCGACGCGCGCAAGAAGCTGGCGATGGGCGGCGGCGCCTCCGCCGGCAACGGTGCCGCGGGCGGCGTCCGCGAAGCGGGCGGCGTCAAGCTGCTGGCGCGTGCGGTCGAGGGCGTCGAGACCAAGGACCTCAAGAGCCTGGTCGACGACGGCAAGAAGCAGATCGGCTCCGGCGTGGTTGCGATCGTCGGCGTCACCGAGGACGGCAAGGCCGGCATCGTGGTCGGCGTCACCGCCGACCTGACCTCGCGCTTCAACGCGGTCGAGCTGGTGCGCAAGGGCTCCGAAGTGCTCGGCGGCAAGGGCGGCGGCGGCCGGCCCGACATGGCGCAGGCCGGCGGGCCTGATGGCGCCAAGGCCAATGCGGCGCTGTCGGCGATCGAACAGGCGATGGCTGGCGCCTAGGTGGCCGCTGTCCCGGGCAAACGCAGCAGCAACAGCCCGGACTTGCAGGACCGGCTCTACGAACTGCTCGAGCACGATCACCTGCCGCATTCGGTTGGCTCGCGCATCGCGCAGGCGATCGTCGCGATCATCGTCCTCGACGTGCTGGCGATGATCCTGGCTTCGGTGCCGGAACTGGACGCCAGGTTCGGCCCCCTGTTCACCGCAATCGAAATCGCGGCGGTCGCGGCATTCGCGCTGGAATATCTGGCCCGGCTCTGGAGCGTGTTCGGGCATTCGCTGCGTGCCGTGACGCCGGCACGGGCGCGGCTGGAATACGCATTCTCCAGTCTCGGCATCATCGACCTGATGGCATTCCTGCCATCGGCGGTGGCGTTGGCGCTCGGCGATCGATCGGCGCTGGTGCTGTTCGGGATGCTGCCGTTCCTGAAACTCGTGCGCTATTCGCCGGCCCTGCGCTCGCTGCTCGCCGCGTTCCATTCCGAACGCCGAACGCTGTTCGGCTGCATCGTCATCCTGACCGGCGCGGTGCTGCTGTTCGCAACACTGCTCTATGCGATCGAGCGCAACGTCCAGCCCGACAAGTTCGGCACCATCCCGCAGGCGATGTGGTGGGCGATCGTGACGCTCGGCACGGTCGGTTATGGCGATGTCGTGCCGGTGACGCCGCTCGGCAAGACCGTCTCGGTATTTGCTATCGTCGTCGGCTTCGCGATGATCGCATTGCCGGTGGCGATCATCTCACGCGCCTTCACCGACGAAGTGCGGCGGCGGGACTTCATCGTCACCTGGGCCATGCTGGCGCGCGTGCCGCTGTTCTCGCATCTCGGCGCCTCCGAGATCGTCGACATCATGCGGCTGTTGCGGGCGCAGACCATCGAAGCGGGCGAGGTGCTGGTCAGGCGCGGTGATCCGGCCTCTTCGATGTATTTCATTACGGCGGGCGAAGTTCAGATCGAGCTGCCGAGCCAGCGCGTGCGGCTTTCGAACGGCACGTTCTTCGGCGAAATCGCGCTATTGCACCGGACCAACCGCAGCGGCACGGTGACGGCGACGTGCAAGACAAAGCTGCTGGCGCTCGATGCACAGGATTTTCACGCCTTGATCGAGCGGCTACCCGACCTGGCGGCGCATGTGAAGGAAACCGCCGAGGCGCGGCTGGCCGATACCGCGGAACTGCTGAAGGGCGACATCGCGCCTGCGGAGATTGCGCAGGCCGAGCGGGATTAACGCCTCAACCGGCAAGCGGCAGAAGGGCAGACGCCACCTTCATTCGTCACGCTGCGGCCTAATTCGTCCTGATGCTGTAGCGCATCCACGTGGATCGAACCCTCGTGGTGCCGCGAAGCTTGCAGGCATCACAGGTACGGCATTCGTAAACAATCCGATCGCTGGACTTACGCAACAGCCGACTGTGGGCGTTCGAGAGGTGCCAGCATGACCTGGTGGATGATAAAGCCATCTATATTTGCGTCGATCGTCTTTGGCGTTTCGACCTGCGTGGCGTCCGCGCAGGACAGCAAGGTTTCAGTCGAGATGATCGGAGTGGGAAGCATGAGTTGCGCGCACTGGCGATCTACGCAGGAGCGTATTTTGGAGGGCACTGTCTGGATTCACGGTTTCTGGACGGGACTTAATTACGTTGCCGCGGCGAGTGACCAAACGCAGCCAAAAATCGGCGTGTCTTCGATCGTTGCGGAAGTCGAAAAAGCATGCGCTCGCAAAACATCACAGACTTTAGCCAGCGCCGTATGGACGACGTATCTTGCGGCCAAGAGGTAGGGCGCCTCAGGGCTCTTATCGATCGAACCATACTCATGCACCGGCTGATACGGCCGTTTGTCTGCGCTCGGACGATCTTGTTGCGTGCGATGCTGTGTCTCTTTGACGCTCTGACTGGAACTTAGAGGCTTGGGAAAAGTTGGCAGTTCGCCAATGGGGCCTCGATCCTGGAAGGGTAACGATGATCCGTCCGATCAGCGCCGTCTTGGCGCTCGCCTGTCTGTCTGCGCCGGCATTCGCCGAAACCTGTATTGCTTCTCGCTATGGCTATAGTGGTGGCCGAACCGCATCGGGGGAGCGCATGAATCCAAATGCGATGACTGCGGCACATCGCGCCAGACCGTTCGGCTCCCACGTCACGGTCACCTCACATTCCAACGGGCGAAGCGTCACCGTTCGGATAAATGATCGCGGCCCATTCGTGAAGGGAAGGTGCATAGACCTGTCGACCGGAGCCGCCCGTGTGCTTGGCTTAGCCGGGACTACGAAGGTCTCCCTCGCTGAGGTAGATAAGCACAAGTGGGAAGCTACCCCGTAAGCGGCTCAAGCGCACGCAACGGACGTGTTTCACGATCACTGGCGATGTCATCGTCATTGCAGCCAGAACGCGCGACCCAATGCGGACGTGGAGTGGTGCGGTGCAGCGTTCTATTGCTCGATCTGTCGCTGGCAATTCGGAGTCAGGGCGAGCATAGTTGCGGTGTCACAATTCCGGATAGGTTCATCGGCGTTGATGATGTGGACTCTGCCGGTCAGCGCCGGTGATCTGCGGTTCGGACAACCGGAGTCCCGCCATGTCTGTCACGGCTTCCAGCGAAATACAGCACCAACATAGCTTCAATTCTGCCGAAATGGGCGCCATCGCTCATCTCTACCGGGGCGAGGTCTACCGCTCGACGATCTGGAGAACGCGGCTCGACAACACGACCAACTGGGCGATCGTTACCATGGGCATCGCCCTGTCGACGACCTTTTCGAGCCCGGAGGCCTCACCGCTACCACTGCTTCTCGTAGGCCTGCTCATTGCCGTGTTCCTTGGCATGGAGGCGCGGCGCTATCGCTACTTCAATGTCTGGCGCGCCCGGGCGCGGTGGATGGAGACGAACTTCTACGCGCCAATCTTCACCGGCGAGGCCCGCGACAATAGCTGGCAGGTGATACTCGGGCGCGACTACACCGCGCCCCGCCACCACATTTCGTTTGTCCGCGCGGCAGGACGGCGGCTGCGCCGCAACTATGTCTGGATTCTCGCCGTCCAGGTGATTGCCTATTACGGCAAGATCGCGATCCATCCGGCGCCCGCGTCAACCGTGGCTGAATTTGTCGATCGCGCCGCGGTCGGACCGATTCCCGGCTGGATCGTTCTGATGATCGGCCTTGTCTATAATTTCGGCTGGCTGGCCTTTGCGCTCGGCACGATGTGGCTCGACGGACGCGAGCACCGGGGCGACAAGGTGGCGATGGGTTAGCCATAGCACGAGCGATCAGCTACTTCCCGTCGAGAAACGGTGTCGGTCGACGGTCTTGCCGTCGAGCCGCAGCGTTGCGACCGGCTCGCAGAACGCCCAGGCGAAACCGCACAGCGAGCCGCGTCCGGCCCGTCATCGCTTGACGCAAATCAAGGCACAGCAACCGGGATGGACTAATCAAGACGTCCGGAACCCACGACTTAGCGGCGTTGCATATCACATGGTTTCTTGCCGATGAGTGTCGCTCAGGCGATCCAGGATGTTGGCTCATGGCGGTGGTTGATTCGAACCTGGCTAGGGCTTGCGTTGATTGGTCCTGCAAGCACGTCATTCGCTGAGGACTTGGTAAAGGTCAGTCCTGCTCAGGCACAAACCTTGGGCGTTCGTGTCGTACATCCTGCTTCGAGCCGGACCGACCAGACACTGGCATATCCCGCTCAGATAGTTATCCCAACTCCCCAATTGTGGGTCGTGAGCGCTCCGGTGGCCGGCATGGTCAATGGCTTGTCGGTCGCACGAGGCGACCGGGTCGACTCCAGCCAGGCGCTGGTCACGCTTGAGAGCCCGAGCTTTGTGTCGCTTCAGCGTGACTACCTGCACGCCTTCGCGCAGGACGTGCTTGCTGCCCAGCAACTGAAACGGAACGCCGACCTGTTCGAAGGGAAAGCGATACCGCAACGCGTCCTGGAGACCAGCCAGACCGAAGCCCGGCAGGCGAGCATCGTGCTGGCCGAACGGCGGCAAATGCTTCGACTAAGCGGCCTGTCGGATATGGCAATTTCGCGCCTCACCAGCGAGACGGCCATCATGGCGACGATTTCGGTAACCGCGCCCCAGCAGGCGACCGTGGTGGAAATCGTGGTTTCCCCGGGCCAGCGGGTTGAGCAGGCGGCGCCGCTCGTCAAGCTCGCACGCTTGTCGACGCTGTGGGCCGAGATTGCGATTCCGGCGTCGAGCATTCGCGCCATCAAGCCGGGCGCGCGGGTAGAAATCGAGGGGTACGCGTCGCCTGGCAGGGTGGTGCTGGTGTCGGAGACAACAGATGCAGCGACCCAGACTGTCTTGGTGCGAGCAGAAGTGCCGAATTCGGGCGAACTGCGACCCGGGCAAACCGCAGCATCGCGAGTCAGCTTTCTCTCCGCTGGTGAAAGCGCCTGGGAGTTTCCCTACAGCGCGCTTGTGCGCCGCGGGGACAAGGCATCGGTCTTTGTTGCGATCGAGGGTGGATTTCGGCTGGAGCCCGTGACGCTCCTCGCCGAGGACCAGGACCACGTGGTGGTGTCCGGTGCGATTACGGAACAGGACGAAGTGGCGGTCAGCGGCATCACCGCCCTGCGAGGGATTTTGCTGCGGCTCGGAGCGGAGTGATGCTCGAGCGTCTGGTCGCCTTCGCGCTTTCGCAGCGCATGTTTGTCGCCTTGAGCGTCCTGCTGCTTGTCGGTGCCGGCGTTGCCGTTCTGCCCGGCCTGCCGATCGATGCATTTCCTGACGTTTCGCCTGTGCAGGTGAAGGTCATCATGAAGGCACCGGGTCTGACACCCGAGGAGGTTGAGCAGCGGATCACGGGTCCGATCGAGCTTGAATTGCTGGGATTGCCCAACAAGAAGATCCTTCGCTCGACGACAAAATACGCGCTCGCCGACATCACCATCGATTTCGAGGACGGCACCGATATCTATTGGGCGCGCAACCAAGTCTCTGAACGGCTGTCCAATATTGCGCGCGATCTTCCGGAAGGCATGACGGGCGGCCTTGCCCCGATCACGAGTCCGCTGGGCGAAATGTTCATGTTCACGATTGACAGTCCGGATCTAACGCTGGCTGAGCGGCGAAGCCTTCTCGACTGGGTGATCCGCCCTGCTTTGCGAACCGTCCCCGGGGTCGCCGATGTCAACTCGCTTGGCGGACATGCCCGGGCTTTTGAGATCGTGCCGCTCAACGATGCCCTGGCGGCACGCGGCATTTCGTATGATTTGCTTCGGCGGGCGATCGAGACCAACAGCCGCAACGATGGCGCCGGCCGCGTCAACCAGGGAGAGGACAGCGCCCTTGTCCGCATCGAAGGAAGCATTCGCTCGATCGACGATATCAAGGCCATCGTGGTCGAAAACCGGGACGGCATTCCAATCCGGGTCAACGACGTTGCACGGGTTCAGATCGGCTCGCTGACGCGGTATGGCTCCGTCACCGTCGACGGCCGCGGCGAAACGGTCGAAGGACTTGTGCTTGGCTTGCCCGGCGCCAATGCCGGTCAGCTTGTGCGCGATGTCCGCCAGCGGCTTCAGGAACTGCAGCCTAATCTCCCGAAGAGCGTTACCATTAACGTGTTCTATGACCGAAGCCAGTTGGTCGGTCGCGCGGTCGGAACCGTCGTGAGGGCGCTGGGCGAAGCCACGGTTCTGGTTATCGCTCTGCTGCTGCTATTCCTAGGCAACTGGCGAGCCTCGCTGGTGATCGCCGTTAGCCTGCCGCTTGCGATCGTGATCGCACTGATGATCATGCGAGCCGTGGGTATGTCGGCCAATCTGATGAGTCTGGGAGGTCTGGCGATCGCCATCGGCATGTTGATCGATGCGCTGGTGGTGGTTGTCGAAAACATCGTCGGAAATCTAAGCAAGGATCAGGAACGGGTGGCGACACCACTTATCCACACAGTGTTCCGGTCGGTCTGCGAAGTCCTGGAGCCGGTTTCAACGGGCGTGCTGATCATCATCATCGTTTTCGTGCCGCTGCTTGCGTTGCAGGGGCTTGAGGGAAAGCTGTTCACTCCCGTAGCGCTCGCGATTATCTTCGCCCTCGGCGCCTCATTGCTGCTGGCGCTCACGGTCATCCCGGTTGCAACCTCGTTTCTGCTCAAGGCGGCCCCGCACCGTGAGCCATGGCTCCTCAGATTGGCCTCCCGAGGCTATGCGCCCGCGCTCGGCTGGGCATTGGCCAACGAGCGCAAGGTGATGGGTGCGGCGATGGTCGCCCTGATTGCCGCGGGTTTTGCCTACACCCAACTCGGCAAGACGTTCATGCCGACCATGGACGAAGGCGACATCATCGTCAGCGTTGAAGCAATTCCGTCGGTCAATCTCGATCAGGCCAATTCGATCAATGCGGGACTTCAGGCCGCCATTCTGTCGCGCGTACCTGATGTCGCGGGAATAGTCGCCAGTACCGGATCGGACGAACTCGGCCTCGATCCGATGGGACTTAATCAAACCGACACGTTTCTGGTCCTGAAACCGTCGGAAGAGAGACGGACAGTGGCTCAAGGATCGTGCCTTCGCCCGTAGCGTGAAGGAGGTACATGAAGTTCTGGCCCATGCGCTCGTAGTCCTCGCGATTTTTCACGCAGCCGCCGCACTGATCCATCACTGCGTATTTCGAGACCGCACGCTTCTTCGGATGCTGCCGCGTTCCGACAAATAGCGCGCAAGGCAGCGCCTTGCTTCGCAGCCAGACGTTTGTAGTTTCGCCAGCGGCGGCAGCCCGTCATCGTGCCGGTGGCACCCGCCGTCTGGCGAATGGCCTGCGCCGCATCAGCCCTTGCGCAGGAACACGTAATCGGCCGAGTAGGGGACGCTTTCATAGGTGCCCGCCTTGTAGCAGGCGCTAGTGAGCCTTCCACCGACTGTGTTGATCCGTTGCACCGTCGTCACCGGACTGAGAACACCGTTGCCCCGCCGGGCATTGACGGCAAGCTTCAGCCAGGGAATGTCCATGGCGACCTGCCCGGGGGCGGTGCCGGTGACCTGGCCGACCACCGCGCTGCCGTCGCTATACTCCCAGTTCGGTCCGGCATAATGCCGGCCGACCGTCTTGCCGTCCTGGAAAAGCGTCGCGATCGGCTCGCGAAACACCCAGACGAGTGTGCCGTCGGGGCCGGTCTTGCATTCGTAAACCTGGGCACCTTCGGCGTGCAGCGTGAGAACCGCGGTTTCGCCCGGAGCGGCGATGGCGTCGGGAAGCGTTGCCTGGGCAGTCGCGCTGACGAGCGAGCCGGCCAGAAAGAAGGCAATGAGCGCGATGCGCTTGGTGAGCGACACGGTAATTTGCTCCGTCGTTGTTATTGTCGTCGCGGCGAGCCGCCCGCGACAAAATTGCAAAGCAATTTTGCGCAGAACCGACGAAGCAATCCACCGACTTAAGGTCGAGGGATTGCTTGTTGGGGCTTGTCATCGGGCGGGCATTCGCCCGACCCGTCGGCTCGCAACGCCGAGGGTAGGATTTTTGCGGGTGACGGCTTACGCCGCCATCGCCTTCTCGAGGTTGGCGGCGACCTTGTCGAGGAAGCCGGTCGTAGACAGCCAGCGCTGGTCGGCGCCGACCAGGAGCGCGAGGTCCTTGGTCATGTAGCCTTCCTCGACGGTCGAGACGCAGACTTTCTCCAGCGTGTCGGCGAATTTCGCGAGCTGCGGGTTGTTGTCCAGCTTGGCGCGGTGGGCGAGGCCGCGGGTCCAGGCGAAGATCGACGCGATCGAGTTGGTTGAGGTCTCCTTGCCCTTCTGATGCTCGCGGTAGTGGCGGGTCACCGTGCCATGGGCGGCTTCGGCTTCCACGGTCTTGCCGTCGGGCGTCAGCAGCACCGAGGTCATCAGGCCGAGCGAGCCGTAGCCCTGCGCCACCGTATCCGACTGCACGTCGCCGTCGTAGTTCTTGCAGGCCCAGACATAGCCGCCGGACCATTTCAGCGCCGAGGCCACCATGTCGTCGATCAGGCGGTGTTCGTAGGTGAGCCGCTTGGCCTCGAACTCCTTCTTGAATTCGCGGTCGAATACGTCCTGGAAGATGTCCTTGAAGCGGCCGTCATAGACTTTCAGGATGGTGTTCTTGGTCGAGAGATAGACCGGGTAGCCGCGCAGCAGCCCGTAATTGAAGGAGGCGCGGGCGAAGTCGATGATGGAATCGTCGAGGTTGTACATTCCCATCGCGACTCCGGACTCGGGGGCCTTGAACACTTCCTTCTCGATCACCGTGCCGTCCTCGCCGACGAATTTCATCGTCAGCGTGCCCTTGCCGGGGAACCTGAAGTCGGTGGCGCGGTACTGGTCGCCATAGGCGTGGCGGCCGATAATGATCGGCTTGGTCCAGCCCGGAACCAGGCGCGGCACGTTCTTGCAGATGATCGGCTCGCGGAAGATGCAGCCGCCGAGGATGTTGCGGATGGTGCCGTTCGGCGACTTCCACATCTCCTTCAGGCCGAATTCCTTCACCCGGGCTTCATCGGGGGTGATGGTGGCGCATTTGACGCCGACGCCGACCTTCTTGATGGCGTTGGCGGCATCGATCGTGACCTGATCGTTGGTCTGGTCGCGGTATTCCATTCCGAGGTCAAAATACAAGAGCTCGACATCCAGGAACGGGGTGATCAGCTTGTCCTTGATGTACTGCCAGATGATCCGGGTCATCTCGTCGCCATCGAGTTCGACGACGGGGTTGGTCACCTTGATTTTTGCCATGACGGAGGGGGCCTTTTTCGGAAAACCGCGCGTTTGGGGCGGGGTGGGTGATTATAGGGGGGCCTATACCACCGCAAACCGGCCGGCGGAAGCTGGTGCGGGCCCCACTTTAGCTCATCTTTCAGGCTCGGATTGCATGGGGTTAAAAGGGAGTTGCGCTGCCGGCAAGGCCGGTTTCAGGCAAGCCCGAAGCGCCGCTCCAGCCAGCGTCGCGTCTTGCCCGGCGGCATGGCGCGGATCACGGCGGCGGCGCTGCGATTATGGCCGTGGTGGATTTCCGCGAGGTGGAGATAGAGCCGGGCGGCGCGCCAGCTCCGGTCCGGAGGGCAGAGCTCCAGAATCCGGCGCCACACTAGATCGGCAAGGCCGGGATCCACCGCAAAGCAGGCGCACCACAGCTTTTCGAGCGCGTAAGCCTGCGATGCGCGGGGCTCGATCTGGGATGCCAGTTCAAGACATTTGGCGAGCTCGCGCCCGGCGAAGGCGGAGAGTCCCCGCCTGAACGCCACGCCGATCGGCCACGCCATCACGGCGACGGTGCCATAAGCGTCGTGACACGATTGCGCCTCGCGCGCCGCTTCTTCCAGGATCGAGGCGGCCAATTTCCCGTCCGCGTATTCCGCGACCGAGGCGAGGGCCTGGACGCGGTACCACGCATCCGGGCAGGCGCGTGCCGCCTGCAGCGCCCCAGTGGTACCGCTCGACGCCAATTGTCCGGCGCGCTGGCGGCCGATCAAGGATGCACCTGAAGGGGCAGGCGTATGGCGAAAGCGCTGGTGTTGCGAAGACATGAGGCTTGGTTTTCCGCGCGCGGACCCGGTTCGGCTCCGATAGTTTCAGAACGCCGCCTGGGTCGCGGTCCCCGCCACCACATACCAGGTTACGAACAGGCCGCATATCAGGGCGCCCGGCAGGCTGGAGCCGGTTCGCCGCCAAGTGAAGGTTGCGATCACGGCGCAGATCGCGAGCAACGGTATGAACTGGATGGCGACGATGGTCGAGAGCGGCACGAAGCCGGGATCGGGCAGGGGGTTGAACAGCGCGCCGGTCAGCCAGAGGATGGCGTACTGCCCGCCGACGAGCACAATGAAGCCCAGCGTCAGCGCCAGGACATTGGTCAGATATAGAGCACTGCGGGGTGCCGCCATGGTCGAGAAATTGCGGTGCAGGACATGCAGTGCAATGACGAAAAACGCCGTGAATGGTACGAGATAGATCAGGAAGATCAAAAACTGCTTCGCGCTCATCAATTTGACCGCGACGATCCAGAACCGGAAGTCGATCTTGAGGGCGAGGTCGGCAAGCCATAGCGCGGCATAGCCTATCGCGACGCTGGCGATCGCGATCACGACCGACGGCAGCACGATGCCGGAACGGCTGGCGCGCTTCGGCGCAAACCGCATCAGGCCGAGCGTGATCAGGCCGTTGATGACGGCCCAGGCCAGGACCTGGTTGGTGATGCCCTGCGGCAGGACGGCGGATGGCTTTACGAACGTGCCGCCCAGCGCGAACGCCGGGTAATAGGTCAGCGCCGGAATAAAGGCCGAGAGGATGAAGGCCGCGGTCCAGCGGCGGCCGGTTGCCGCCACATGCTCCGGCATGGTGCCGTCTGCGATTTCGGGCAGCCGCAGGCGGGAATACATCGGCGCTTCCAATAGCGCGTCGAAGGCGCCGATCAGGAGCGCTACAAATCCGATTAGCGCGATGCCGGTGCCGATTTCCTTGCGGAACCAGATCTGGTCGCTGGCCGGGCGAGGCGTGCCGCCTTGTAACGTCTTGGCGAACCAGTCGAGGCTGTAGCCGATGGCCTGGTGCGAGATGTGCTCGGCCGGATGGGTGATGGCGGGGGTATAGAGCACGCGCGCCGTGCCTTGCGCGATATCGCCGTAGACCTTGCCTGGCTCCACCGGCCCTTGCGTGCCGAACACGGCCCAGAGCTTCGGGCTCTTGACGACGTCGCGGGCCTTGTCGACCTCCCACATCAGGACCGGAAATTCCTCGTACTGGGCGAAGACCACCGCCATGTTGCGCGGCCAGCTTGGCGTGCCCTCAGCGGCGAATGGCTTGCCGGTCGAGGAGCCTTCCAACACGATCGATTTGTAGAGGTTCGGCATCGCGGCTGCCGCAGCGAGCACGGCCCAGCCTCCCATCGAGTGGCCTTCGAGGCCGATATTGTCCTTGTCCACGATCTCAAGGCTGCGCAGGTAGGCGAGGCCGTCGGGGCCGCCAAAACCGCCTGCGAAGGCGGGCGGGTCGCTGTAGCCGTGACCGGTCTGGTCAAGCGCCAGCACCACATAGCCGCGGCGGGCGAATTCGATGGCAAAGCCGTCCTGGGTCTCGCGTGAATTGATGTAGCCGTGGACGGCGAGGATGCCGGGAGCGGGGATCTGCGGCGTGGCGTTCGGCGGGATGTAGAGCAGGGCGCTCATCGTGTTGCCCTTGGCGCCCTTGAAGCTGATATCCTCGATCCGGATATCGCCGGCGGTCTGGGTGAAATGGGCGAGCAGGCCGCCCATGAGGATCAGGACCATGCTGACAATCGCCAACGACCACCTGCCGCGCATGGACGCCTCCCCAAATTCCGCCGTTGAACCCGGCTTTCAGGCTGGTTTGCAGCTTCGCTTTGTTTGTGATTGTTAGCCTATCCGAAAGTCTAACGCGCGCAAGCGACGGAGCGATCGAGCCGCCTTTAAGGCTTTGAGCAAGCCTGCAGAGAGGCTAGTAAGCCGCTCGGCGGGCTTTGCGAATTGGCTCCGCCGTCCGACTGGCGACGCTTCGCCATTTTTGAATCGTCGCGCGTCGCGTTCGAAACCTTCAAAGATCGAATCAACTTCGGAAGTTGAATCAGAAAGTGACGTCACGAAATGTCCGGCACCGATAAATCCAAAACTGGTTTGGACTTGGCCGGACCTGTTGTGATCCTCGTCGAACCGCAGCTCGGCGAGAACATCGGCATGGCCGCGCGGGCGATGGGCAATTTCGCGCTGTCGCGGCTGCGCATCGTCAATCCGCGCGACGGCTGGCCGAACATCGCCGCGCAGCGGGCGGCGGCGGGCGCCGATCACATCTTGGAGCGGGCCGAGCTGTTCGAGACCGTCGAGCAGGCGGTCGCGGACCTGACGCTGCTGTTTGCCACCACCGCCCGCGCCCATGATCAGGCCAAGCCGGTGGTTGGCCCGGAACAGGCGGCGAGCGAGATCGTGGCCCATGTTGGGGCGGGCGGCGGAGCCGGCATCCTGTTCGGCCGGGAACGCTGGGGTTTGCAGAACGAGGAGGTCGCGCTCGCCAACCGGATCATCACCTTTCCGGTCAATCCGGGTTTTGCCTCGCTCAACCTCGCACAGGCGGTGTTGCTGGTCGGTTACGAGTGGTTCAAGCATTCGACCGGCGGCGCGCTGCCGTTCGCAATGCCGGAGCGCTCCGAACCGGCATCGCAACATCAGATGCAGGCCTTCTTCGACAATCTGGTCCGGGAACTCGACAAGGTCGAATTCCTCCGCCCGAAGGAGAAGCGCGACACCATGCTGGTGAACCTGCGCAACATCTTTACGCGGATGGACCCGACCAAGCAGGACATGCACACGCTGCATGGAGTCGTCATGGCGATTGCGGAAGGGCGCAAGGGGCCGGCCAAAGGCGGCGTGCTCGACGGCGAGCAGGCGACCCGGCTGCGGGCGCTGCTCGCCGAGCACGGACAGGGGCCATCGGCGCCCGGCGACAGTTCGACCGTGCGGGGGCTCGCCCGGTTGCTCCGCCGCAATCCGACCGATGCCGAGCGGATATTGTGGCAATCGCTGACCCGCGACCGCCGCTTCGCCGGCCAGTTCAAGCGCCAGACCCCGGTCGGGCGCCATATCCCGGATTTCGTCTCCTTCGTTCATCGGCTTGCGATCGAGCTCGTCAACCCCAACGAGTCGGACGCCATCGTCGCCGACCGCGCGACGCGGAAGGCATGGCTGGAGGCACGTGATTACCGCGTCGTCGAGATGCGGGTGGCGGATGTGGAAGCGGATCTCGCGACGGAACTGGCGCGGCTGGAAAAAGCCGTAGCGGCACAGGCGCGCTAGCGCCACGCCCACCCTCCTGGTGGCAGACGCGTAAGGTATGAGGGGCGCACATTCGCGCGACCGGGCGGCATTGCACACCCATCGGTCGCTGTCCTCGGGGCCACAAACGGCGTAAGCTTCTCTTGTTGGGACCAGACGCCGCAAGACGCCAATCAGCGAGCTTTTCACCGACCTGATCCCGCTCGCATTGTCGAGCCTTTGACGGCCCAGGAGCATTTCAAGCGGCTGCAGTCCGATCGAAAACGCAAGAGGAGGTGTGCAATGGCGACATCTGACTGGCGTCTCGAAGGCGAATGGATCAAGAACTGTAACTGCGCATTTGGCTGCCCGTGCGATTTCAATGCCAAGCCAACGCAAGGTTATTGCAAGGGCGCCGTCGGCATGCGGATCACCAAGGGGCATTTCGAAAACACAGCGCTCGACGGTCTGGTATTTGCGGCCGTCGTGCATTTTCCCGGTGCGCTGCACGAGGGTAATGGCCAATTGCAACCGATCATCGACGAGCGCGCGACGGGCGAGCAGCGCGAGGCGCTGTTCAACATCATGTCGGGCAAGTTCTCCGCCGAGGGAACGCTATTCCAGATCCTCAGCCTGATTGTGACGAAAATCCACGAGCCGGTGTTCGCGCCGTTCGAGTTCTCGTTCGACAGGGATGGGCGCGTTGCGCGCATGGCAGCCAAGGGCGTGCTGGAAACCGACGTCGAGCCGATCAAGAATCCGGTGACAGGACTGCCGCACCGCATTCAGGTCGTCATGCCGGAGGGTTTCGAACACCGGGCTGCCGAGGTTGCCTCGGCCAACATCCGCTCGAACGGTGCCATAAAATTCGAGACGCAGGGCACGCATAGCTCGCTCGCCAACGTCGTGCAGACGCCCGAGGGCGTCGTGGCCTAGCCGCGCGCCCGAAGTCAATGCGATGTGCCGTTCCAGCAGCGGGGCGGATTCATGACCGGAATCTGGTCGCTCGAGCAAACCTTGCGACACGATCGCCTCATCGTGGCCATCGGAATAGCCACCGTCGTGGCGTTCTCCTGGGGCTATCTGCTTGCCGGCGCTGGCATCGACACGAGCATGGCCGACATGCCGATGGACCCTGAGCCGTGGTCGGCGGGCCAGGCGCTCCTGATGTTCGCGATGTGGTGGGTGATGATGATCGCGATGATGGTGCCCAGCGCCGCCCCCGCGATCCTGCTGTTCGCCACCGTCAAGCGCCGGCAGGCGGCGACAGACAGTCCCGTCATCGCAAGCTGGCTGTTTCTTGCCGGCTATCTCCTGATCTGGGCAGGCTTCAGCGTCGTCGCGGTCTCGCTGCAGTGGGCGCTTGATCAGGCTGGGCTGCTGTCGGGGATGATGGCGAGCACCAGCCATGTGCTGGCCGGGGTCATCCTGATAGCGGCCGGGCTCTATCAGATGACGCCGATCAAGCGCGCCTGTCTGCGCTATTGCCAGAGTCCGTTGCTGTTTCTCTCGATCTACTGGCAACCGAATGCACTGGGCGCGCTACGCATGGGTGTTCGCCATGGCAGCTATTGCGTCGGCTGCTGCTGGTTTCTGATGGCGCTGCTCTTCGTCGTCGGCATCATGAATCTCGCCTGGGTCGCGGCTGTCGCGATTTATGTCGCATTCGAGAAGCTGATGCCGCATCACCAATGGCTCAGCCGCGCCGCGGGGATCCTTCTGATCGTGGCCGGCGGGATCGTGCTCGCCCGCGGCTACGTCGATCCTGCCTCAATTTCACTTTAGCGCGATCAGCAATTCCGATCCTTCAGACCGCGGCGAACTCCGCAACGCTGCCAGTCCGCTTCGGCTTCTTTGCCTTCGCCGGTCCGAACAGATTGCCCGCCGCGAGGCCCGCGGTATCCGCGACCGAAGGATCGCGCGAAACCATGGCAGCGACGATGGCGCCGTCGATCAACAGTGCGAGCTGATGCGCCAGCATCTGCGGCTCGGCCGCGCCCATTTCACCCGCCAGCTTTTCGATGTGCGCCAGCACCACCTTCTTGTGGCGCAGCGCGATGGTGCGGAACTGTTTCGCGTGCTTGTCGTGCTCGGCGACCGCATTGATGAAGGGGCAGCCGTAGAAGCGCTCCTCGGCAAACCAGTGCTTCAGCGCCGGAAAGATCCGCTTCAGTTTTGCCTGTGCGTCGCCGCCGCCATCCTCCATCGCGCCGATGAACCATTCGCGCCACGCCTTGCCTTCGCTTTCCAGCACGGCGTTGACGAGGTTGGTCTTGGAGCCGAATAATTTATAGAGCGTGGTCTTGGCGGTGCCGGCCTCGTCGATGATGGCGTCGATGCCAGTGGCGTTGATGCCGTTCTTGCAGAACAGATGCGTCGCTGCGCTGAGCAGGCGGCCGCGCGCGGATTCCTCGTCGCCCGCGGCGAACTGCTTCTTCTTTGAAACCGATTTGCCCATGCGCGCCAGTTAAGCGAACCGCGGCGCAATCATCAAGCTGATCTTTGCGCGGAAAATAATCGCGCGCGTGCGGCAACTGCACCGCGCGTGAGCAGCCCGCCGCTGATCAATTTCCGGGCAGGGGCCCGTAAGCGGCTTAAGACGTTCGGCTTTTGATTTAGGCCGGTTCTGGCACGCTTAATGCAGGAAACAGAACGTTCAGTATCCTACCTCAGGGAGAGAAATGATGACCGCGGTCGCCCAGAAAACAGTGCTCACCGGCTGCCTCGCGCCGATCGACAAAGGCGGGCTCGAGCAGCTCATCGCCAACGGCAAGGCCAATCCGAAGGTCATCAAGACCTTGAAGTGCAAGACGGTCGCGGAGGGCAAGTTCCGCCACGCCAACTACATCCGCAACCTCGCGCCCTACATCGTGGACGAGCCGCCGGGCCTGTTGGGCGACGACACCGCGCCCAATCCGTCGGAGGCCTCGCTCGCCGCGCTCGGCTCCTGCCTTGCGGTCGGCCTGCATGCCAATGCCGTTCACCGCGGCTGGATCGTCAACAAGCTCGAGCTCGAACTGGAAGGCGATCTCAACATCACGGCGGTGTGGGGCACCGGCGACGTCAGCGAGAAGCCGGTCGGGTTCACCGATGTCCGCGTCAAGGTCGATATGGAATGCGAGGGCGTTGCGCCGGCCGAGATCGAGGCGCTGGTCGCACATGTCAAGAAGTGGTCGCCGGTCGCCAACACATTCATCCGCCCGGTCAATCTCGAAGTTGGGATCTGACGAACAGGCGCGTGCAAGAGGTGCGGGAGGCGAACATGGGTTCACTGGCTTTATCGCGGGTCGAAATATCGGATCAGCCCGCACCTGCGATTGTCGACGAGGTGGCGAGGATCGCGCGTCACGAGCTGGCGCCGCTGGCCCCCGCCATCGATGCCGGCTCGCACTATCCAGGCGATCTGTTGCGCCGCCTCGGCAAGGTCGGCGTCTGGGGCAGCCATGTCCCGCAGGAGGGGCCCGCCGATCTGCGCTGCGCGATCCAGTCGATGGCAGCGATCGGAGAGGTCTGCGGCGCCTCCGCCTTCATGGCGTGGTGCCAAATGACGCTGGTCTGGTACGTCGCCAATTCCACCAACCTGAAGCTCGCAAAACGCTTCGGCGACTGCTTTTCGAGCGGCAGGCTGCTCGGCGGCACCGGGCTGTCCAACCCGATGAAAAGCTTTTTCGGCATTGAGAAGCTGAAGCTGAAGGGACGGAAAGTCGAGGGCGGTTACATCGTGCGCGGCGCGCTGCCCTGGGTCTCCAACCTCGGTCCCGACCATTTCTTCGGCACCATCTTCGAGCGCGAGGACGAGGATGGTGGCACCGGGATCGTGATGTTCCTCGCCGACTGCGCTGATCCCGCGATCACGCTGCAGCCGTGCAAGCCATTCCTGGCTATGGATGGTACCGGGACCTATGCCGTGCAGTTCCGCGACGTGTTCGTGCCGGATGAACTTATTCTGGCAGAGCCGGCAGGGCCATTCGTCAAAAAAATTCGCGCCGGGTTCATTTTATTGCAGACCGGCTTGGCGCTAGGCCTGATCAAGGATTGCGTCCAGATCATGGACGAGGTCGACACGCCACTTGGCCACGTCAACCGCTATCTGCCGCAGCAGCCGCAACAGTTTCGCGAGCTCCATGCCGAGTTCGAGAAGGAGGCGATGGCGCTGGCGAGCGATCCCTACAACAGCGACGACAGCTACTGGCGGCGGGTGGTGGCGCTGCGGCTGCGCGCCGGCGATGCCAGCGTCGCGGCGGCGCATGCGGCGATGCTCCATTGCGGCGCGCGCGGCTATCTGCAAAGCCACCGCGCCCAGCGCCGGCTTCGCGAGGCCTATTTCGTCGCCATCGTCACCCCCGCCACCAAGCAGCTTCGCAAGATGCTGGACCAGCACTGACTTCCGACCGACCAACCCGCAACCCAAAAACAGGAGAGGCCTGCCATGACGGACGTTCTGATTACTGCCGGCGAACTCGCGGAATTCCTCAAGAAAGAGCCGTGTGTCGTCATCGACACCCGCAATCCCGACGCCTATGGCGCAGGCCATCTCCCCGGCGCCGTCAACGTCCATGAAATCTTCACCTATCTCGCAACCTCGACGCCGGAGGGCATTCACGAGCTGAAGACCAAATTCGCCGACGCGTTCGGCGCCGCCGGGCTTTCCGGCAAGGAGACGGCGGTTATCTACGAGCAGTCGATGAATTCCGGCTTCGGCCAGTCCTGCCGCGGCTATTATCTGCTCACCATGCTCGGCTATCCCAAGGTCAAGGTGCTGCACGGCGGCTTCGACGCGTGGACGACGGCAGGCCTGCCGGTGACGACCGATGTGCCGTCGCCGGTGAAGGCGTCGTTCGCAGTTCTGCCCGAGGCGGGAGATATTTTGATCGACGCCAAGACCATGCTCGCGGCGGTGGGCAAGCCAGGCATTGCCATCCTAGACGTGCGCGACATCGACGAATGGATCGGCGAAAGCTCGTCGCCTTACGGGAAGGATTTCTGCCCGCGCAAGGGACGCATCCCCGGCGCAGTCTGGCTCGAATGGTACCGCATGATGAAGCCGACCGCGGAAGGGCCGCGCTTCAAGTCGAAGAACGAAATCCTGGCGGAATGCGCCACCGTCGGCATCACCGAGAGCACGCCGGTCTATCTCTACTGCTTCAAGGGCGCGCGCGCATCGAACACGTTCCTCGCGCTGAAAAATGCCGGCGTGAAGGATGTGCGGATGTATTTCGGCTCCTGGAACGAGTGGTCGCGCGATCCCGCGCTGCCGATCGAGGAGGGGCTGCCGATGGAGGCGAAGCTGACCAAGGCGGCGTAACGATCTGTCCGAAGTTGCGGTCCGATCCCGCGGGATCGGACTGCGACGCCCGACGGATCAGTTCGTCCGTTCCACGAGCTTCGCACGCGAGGGTGATGGGTCGAACCGATCGGCGAAATATTGCGTTTCGTTGGCCACCAGGCCTTCGCGGAATTCCATGATGCTTACCGCGTAGGATGGGATGCCGTCATAGCTCAGCACGAATTCCGTGACCCAGAGGTCGCCGCTGCCGATGATTCGCCGGACCGTAAAACGCTTCTTGTTGGGCTGGACAAACCGGCTCTGTTGAATGTTGCGCCGGCCGCGAATCCGCTCACCCGATTGCGGATAATCAAGCACGGCATCCTCTCGGTAGATTTCATGCTCGGTCTCGAAATCGTTCGCATCCGAAGCGTCCCAATGGCGCTGCAGCGCCGTCCGCACCATCAGGTCATCCATCTCGATCTCCTGCCTGCGTTTGCCGCCATCATGCCGGGAAATTGAAGTCATTGCGCCACAGGTGGCGATCGATGCGGCGGGAGCCGATGGAACCGCGCCGCCGCGCCACTCTGGCGTTCCCGATATGCTCTGCGTATAATCGCGGCACAATCAGGTGGTCGCGCAGATGTCGAAGCTCTCACGCAAATTTGCTCTCGCATTCACGGCAACGCTGGGACTGGGCGCGCCAGCGGCCCACGCGCAGGCGGCGGTGAATTACTGGATCCCGGGTTGGCCGATGGGGTTCAGCGGCGCGGCGGGCGAGAGCCCGAACGCCTACGGCAGCTTTCCGAGCTTCGACTTCCGCGACCTCGGCAACGGCTCGTCCTATGCGCGCTACAATTTTTCGAACGGCTTTTTTGTCGGCAGCCAGCGCAACACCATGGGCTTCGGCAGTCTCAGCCAGAGTGCGTTCGGTGGTTTCGGTTCGATCTACAGCGAAGGCACGCAGTTTGGTTACAGCCTGAAGAATGCCGGCGGGCCGCCCGTCACCTTCTATGCCGGCTTCGACACGCTGAAATACAATAGCGGGATCGGGGGCACCGCGTTCGCGCCGTTCGACTCCAAGTCCGGCACGCTGCCCGTCTCCAGCGCCTATGCCGGCGTCGAATTCCAGCCGACGTCCAATCTCAGCCTCTCGCTCGGGGTGGGCGTCGTCCAGCAGACGGGCCGGATCGACAGCGAGATCAACGCGCTGCCCGGCGCGTCGTCGTTCTCGGTCGGTGGCCGCCGCTATTAGCGGGTCGATAGCTACGTCACGTCCGCTTTGATCAGGCCCAGTATTGAAGCATGTCGCACGTCGCCAGAGGCGCGGCGTCTTCGAGACAGACTCTCATAACCCGGATGCTGCAACCGAATGATCCGTCGGTGTCTCGTCGAGATTGATGCACGCAGTTCCGCGATACCGAAACGCAACAGCCGGCTACAATCAGATTTCGAAATCAGAGATGTAATGAAGGAACCTGCCAGACTCAGGTTAGTTTTCCTGCGATTGGAATCTGGCAGGGGGCTGCAATGCCATACTTCAATTTTGATCTCGTCATTGGCGCGGAATTCAAATGCCAAGGCGGCATGATCCTCGAAAATACCGAAAACGCGATCGACAAGGCTGAGAGCCTTGCGAGCGAACTTCGCATCGTACGTCCTGAGCTGTGTTCGACCGGATGGGCCGTGCGCGTCACTGACTGTGACAGTAACGAGCTCTACCGAACGCCGGTCGAGTTTATCGCACGATGCGCGCCGTAGGCGCGCCAGGCCGAATTGGCGCGCAGATCACGGCAAGGGCGCTAATTGAGTTGGTAGCACTTTCTTACCTTTGGGGCAGCCCGTCCGTCCGTTGGCGGGCTGAACCGGGGCTGAAGATCCGGCGGATTGGTTCGGATCGGATGCACTCATAAATTCGGCCACGGCCTTGTTCGACGACCATTCGACATAGCTGACAACGGCAAACGCAAGTGCGAGCAAGGCGAGAAGTTCGACCGCTACGGTGGTACCTAATCCCTGGATTTGGCTGTTGGACGAGAGCATCGCACGCCTCCCGAAACCGGGTTTTGCCAACGCCTTAGGTCAACGCGCGATTTTCAGATGTGAACTATCTCACGTCTCACGGTTACTTGATGCAGAGACGGAGCACCGGACCTTTTTTGCTTGAGCGTTCCGGTGTGCAATGAGCATCACCGGCAGCGGAGAAAGTTCAGGAGGCCCGTAATTTTGCGGAGCGCGTGCGTCAAAAACAAACGGGAAAACAACAGCGCCACGTAAACGAGAGGGCCGATCAGAAATGAGATTCCATTTTCCTCTGAATGTGGCCTGATTGGTTGCCGGAAGTTTGTGTGATTCGCGGATGCTAAGTTTGATGACAGTCCACAATGGAGGCTGCCATGAAAGCGTTCGGTCGCGTACCGGTGATCGTCGGTCTCCTTGTCTTGTTTTCCATTCGGGTTGACGCGCACGACCCGTCGATGCCGAACCACGAATGGTTCAACAAGCAGGAAATGAACCCCGCGGCTCGCCAGCGACTTGGAGTTCCCTGGAAATCTTGCTGCGACAATGGCGACGTATTCAAGACCCGTTTCAGGGTTGGCGAAGATCGCTCAGACCAGTGGCAATATTTGAAAGATGGCGAGTGGAAAATCATCCCGCCCGACATCATAAAAGAAGAAGATACTCCCGATCATCTCCCCGTGCTGTTCATTAACCGGCACACGGGAGTTGAGCTTTGCTTCTTCGTGCCGCGAGGGGGTCTCTGATGAGCCGCCGATCCGCGACAGGCCAGCCAATCTTTATACAGTGAAGGGAACCGAGCGGCGTCCATTCACAATCTCCAGCGCCTTGATGCGCGAGGCCAGGGTGGTCGGCTTGATGTCGAGCATTTCGGCCGCGCCGCCCGGGCCGAACACTTTTCCGGAGCAGGCCGCTAGCGCCGCGAGAATGTTGGCGCGCTCGTGGGCGCGCATTTCCGATGCAGTCATGACCGCGGGGCTGTCTGCTTTCACCCGTGCCGCGCTGAGAGAGAGCGGAGCGCCTTCAACATCAGGCAGGTCGATGCGCAGCCGCCCGTTCTGGGCGAGGATCGCCGCGCGCTCGATCACGTTCTGCAATTCGCGGACGTTGCCTGGCCAGTCGTAGCGTGAAAGGCGGCGCGCATCGCCTTCCGACAAGCGCAGCTCGGATTTCAGAGCCTTGCTCTCGCGGGTCAGGAAATGCTGCGCGAGCAGCGGGATGTCCTCGCGCCGCTCACGTAGTGGCACTGACTCCACCGGGAATACGTTGAGACGGAAGTAGAGATCCTCGCGAAAGCGGCCGCGTTGCACTTCCTGCTTGAGGTCGCGGTTGGTGGCGGCGATCACGCGCACGTCGACCGCGCGGGTGCGCTCCTCGCCGACGCGCTCGAAATTGCCCTCCTGCAGCACGCGGAGCAGCTTGCCCTGCAGCTCCAGCGGGATGTCGCCGACCTCGTCGAGAAACAGCGTGCCGCCATCGGCAAGTTCGAAGCGCCCGATGCGGTCGCGCATCGCGCCGGTGAAGGCGCCCCTGACATGGCCGAAGAATTCGCTCTCGAACAGTTCGCGCGGGATCGCCGCGCAGTTGACGCGGATCAGCGGGCGGTCACGGCGGCTGCTCGCTTCATGGATCGCGCGCGCGATCAGTTCCTTGCCGGTGCCGGACTCCCCCGTGATCATCACCGCGGCGGTGGTCGGTGCCACCAGCTTGACCTGCCGCAGCGTCTTTTGGATCGCCTCGCTCTGGCCGATGATCCCGCGCGGGTTGGTCTCGATGCGGATTTCTTCCTGCAAATAGGCGTTTTCGAGTTCCAGCCGCTCGCGCAGGCGGTCCACCTCGGTGAGCGCGGCGTGCAGCTTCTCGTCGGCCTCGCGCCTTTGGCTGACGTCGCGGAACACGATGACCGCGCCGACGACGACGCCGCGGTCGCGGATTGGCGTCGAGGTGTATTCGACCCAGACCGGCGTGCCATCCTTGCGCCAGAACACCTCGCCATCGACCTGGTGCACGGCGCCGTCGCGAAACGCCGCGTAAATTGGGCAGTCGTGGTCGGGATAGTGCCGCCCGTCATGATGGGTGTGATGCACGATCGGATGAATGGCCTTGCCGACCAGTTCTTCCGCGCTCCAGCCGAGCATGCGTTCGGCCGCGGGATTGACGAAGGTGGTCTTGCCTTCCGCGTTGACGCCATAGATGCCTTCGCCGGCGGCGCGCAGGATGAGCTGGTTTTCCCGTTCGATGTCCTGGAAGACGCGCTCGACGCGCTGCCAGGTCGCGATCCCGCCGCGCATATGGTCCTCGGCCGCGGCGTCGACATAGCGGCGGCGGCGGGCATCGAGGTCGCTCATGGTCAGCAGCACCAGCGCGCGGCCGTCGCCAGGGACGAGCGCGCCGGCATATTCGAGCCGCAGGTTTTGGCCGGTGGCGTGGCGCGGGGTCAGCGCGTTGGTCCAGTACGCGCCCTTGTCGAGCACCGCTTGCGTGAACACGATCAGCGCGGGGAGTTGTCCTGAGTGCAGCGTCGAGACCTTGCTCTGCCGCAGCAAACCGCGGTCGTAGCCGAGCAGGGTGCAGGCGGCCGGGTTGGCGTCGAGAATCTGGTCAGCGTGGGGATCGAGCAGCAACGCCGGCTCGATCGCGCACTCGAAGGCGGCGGCGCGCAGTTCGGCATCCTGCGGCGGGGCGGTTGAACCGAGGGCGAGATCCATCTGAATGCTACTCCGAAATCTCGTAATTAAATTACGAATTTTCGTTTATCACGAATTTTCGTAATCGCCAATCTCCGCAGAATCCTAGCGATCTCAATGCCCTCGCGACCGAACGGCGCTGGCATGTGCCTTGCTTAATTAGGATGCAACGATGCGCAGGAGGGCTGATGTCTACGTTCGACAACCCGTTCGACCCCAACCGCCGCCTTCATTCCGGGGGCTGCTCGTGTGGCCGGCATGTCAGCGAGGCCGAGCATCAGGCCGCCGAGCTGCAGATCGAGGCCACTATCGCGAACGAGCAGAAGCGCTACGAGGGCGTGGTCGCCTCCGCCGTGATGCGCGCGATGTTTCCGCAGGATGTCGCGCGGCGCGCCTTCCTGAAATCGGTCGGCGCGGCGACGGCGCTGGCGGCGGTGTCGCAATTCTTCCCGCTGAAGACCGCGACCGAAGCGTTTGCGCAAGGCGGGCCGCTGGAGAAGAAGGACCTCAAGGTCGGGTTCATCCCGATCACATGCGCGACGCCGATCATCATGGCGGCGCCCATGGGCTTCTATGCCAAGAACGGCTTGAACGTCGAAGTCATCAAGACGGCCGGCTGGGCTGTGATCCGCGACAAGACGCTCAACAAGGAATACGACGCGGCGCACATGCTGTCGCCGATGCCGCTCGCCATCACCATGGGCGCCGGCTCCAATCCGATTCCCTTCACCATGCCGGCGGTGGAGAACATCAACGGGCAGGCGATCACGCTGTCGATCAAGCACAAGGACAAGCGCGATCCGAAGAGCTGGAAGGGTTTCAAATTCGCGGTGCCCTTCGACTATTCGATGCACAATTATCTCTTGCGCTACTATCTCGCCGAGCACGGCCTCGATCCCGATGCCGACGTGCAGATCCGCGCGGTGCCGCCGCCGGAAATGGTCGCCAATTTGCGCGCCGACAATATCGACGGCTTCCTCGGGCCCGATCCGATGAACCAGCGCGCGGTATTCGACGGCGCCGGCTTCATCCACATCCTGACCAAGGATATCTGGGAAGGGCACCCGTGCTGCGCCTTCGCCGCTTCGAAGGAATTCGTCACCACAATGCCCAATACCTACGGCGCGCTGTTGAAATCGATCATCGAGGCGACCGCCTATGCGCACAAGGCCGAGAACCGCAAGGAGATCGCGAACGCGATCGCGCCGGCGAACTATCTGAACCAGCCGCCGATCGTGCTGGAGCAGATTTTGACCGGCACCTTCGCCGACGGGCTCGGCAACATCGTCAACCAGCCGAACCGCGTCGATTTCGATCCGTTCCCGTGGCAGTCGTTTGCGGTGTGGATCATGACCCAGATGAAGCGCTGGGGGCAGATCAAGGGCGACATCGACTATGCCAGCATCGCCGCGCAGGTCTATCTCGCGACCGACGCGACGCGCCTGATGAAGGAAGCCGGGCTGACGCCGCCGACGGCGACGACCAAGAGCTTTTCGGTGATGGGCAAGAATTTCGATCCGGCCAAGCCCGAGGACTATCTCGCCAGCTTCAAGATCAGGAAGGCGTCGTGATGGCAGAGGCGCAACGACGTTTGCCGCTGTCGTCCCGGCGAACGCCGGGACCCATACTCCGCGGCGTTAGTAATGAAGGAAGGTCTCTAACATCCTGCCTAAAAGAGGCGCCACGGCGTATGGGTCCCGGCGTTCGCCGGGACGACGTGCTGAGGGACTATATCCCATGAACGCCTCGCTTCGCTTCCGCGCAGCGGTCGTCTCGATCGCGCTGTTCGCCGCCTTTCTCGGCATCTGGCATCTCGCCACGCGCCCGAGCGCTGCGGCCACCAACATGTCACCGGAATACGCCAAGCTGATGGGACTGACGGCTACGCAGGGCAAATCGGCGATGCCGGGGCCGCTTGATGTCGGCGCGAAATTGTGGGAGCACCTCAAGCAGCCGTTCTACGACAAGGGGCCGAACGATAAGGGGCTCGGGATCCAGCTCGGCTATTCCATCGCGCGCGTCGGTCTCGGCTATCTGCTCGCGGTACTCATCGCGATCCCGCTCGGCTTTTTGATCGGCATGTCGCCGCTGATCAGCAAGGCGCTCGATCCCTTCATCCAGGTGCTGAAGCCGATCTCGCCGCTCGCCTGGATGCCGCTCGCGCTCTACACCATCAAGGATTCTTCGATCTCGGCGATCTTCGTCATCTTCATCTGTTCGGTCTGGCCGATGCTGCTCAACACTGCGTTCGGCGTCGCTAGCGTGCGCAAGGAATGGATCAACGTCGCGCGCACGCTGGAAGTCGGCACCGTTAGGCGTGCCTTCACCGTGATCCTACCGGCCGCGGCGCCGACGATTCTCACGGGCATGCGGATTTCGATCGGCATCGCCTGGCTCGTGATCGTCGCGGCCGAAATGCTCGTCGGCGGCACCGGCATCGGCTACTTCGTTTGGAACGAGTGGAACAACCTCTCGATCACCAACGTCATCATCGCCATCCTGATGATCGGCCTCGTCGGCATGCTGCTCGATCAGATCCTGGCGCGGTTCACGCACATGGTTACGTTTCCGGAGTGAGGCGATGGTGACGCGACAAATGCAATCGTGTCCCGAGCGCACCGCGGCGCAGCGCGCCGCCGTGCAGAACCGGGACCCAGTGCGGCAGTGTGGGTCCCGCATCTGCGGCGCACCACTGCGTGGCGCACCGCGCGCGGGACACGAGATATAGGCATGACCGACAAGTTCATTTCCATCGAAGGCATCGCGCGGCGTTATCCGGGCGCGGATGGCAAACAGACGACGGTGTTCGAGAACCTGTGGCTGTCGATGAACCGCGGCGAGTTCGGCTGCGTGATCGGCCATTCCGGCTGCGGCAAGACCACAGTGCTTAACATTCTCGCGGGCCTCGACGAGCCGAGCGAGGGCGCCGTGATCGTCGACGGACAGGCCATTGAGGGTACCAGCCTCGACCGCGCCGTGATCTTCCAGAGCCATGCGCTGCTGCCGTGGCGCACGGTGCTCGGCAACGTTGCCTATGCCGTGAGCTCGAAATGGCGCAACTGGGACCGCGCCAAGGTCAAGGCGCATGCGCAGACGTTTATCGATCTGGTCGGGCTGTCGGGTTCCGAGCACAAGCGGCCGTCGGAACTGTCCGGCGGCATGAAGCAGCGGGTCGGCATTGCACGCGCCCTGTCGATCACACCAAAGATCATGCTGATGGACGAGCCGTTCTCGGCGCTGGACGCGCTGACGCGCGGCACGCTGCAGGACGAGGTTCGCCGTATCTGCCTCGAGACCGGACAGACCGCGTTCATGATCACCCATGACGTCGATGAAGCGATCTATCTCGCCGACAAGATTTTCCTGATGACCAATGGGCCCGGCGCAGTGCTGGCCGAGATCGTCGAGAACCCACTGCCCAAGGACCGCGGCCGCATCGATCTGCACCGCCATCCACTTTACTACGCGCTGCGCAACCACATCGTCGATTTTCTGGTCAGCCGCAGCAAGACCTTTGCGGCCACCGTGACCGACCACGATCCACGCAATGTGCCGCTGGTGCGGATCGGCAAGCCGGAGCTCATCGTGGCATCGACAGGCGACGATCCTATTGAGGCGTCATGGCCGGGCCTGGCCCGACCATCCACGTCTTGCTCCTAGGCCAGCCAATAGAACGTGGATGCCCGGGACAAGCCCGGGCATACGAATAGAGGAGACCATCCATGAAACGCGAAGACCTCACCGAGAAGCTGCTCGACATCAAGCGCGAGAAGGGCTGGAGCTGGAAGCACATCTGCGAAAAGATCGGCGGCTATTCCGACGTGCTGATCGTCGGCGCCATCATGGGTCAGATGAAGCTGACCAAGCCGCAGGCCGCCAATGCCGGCGAACTGTTCGGGCTGTCGAAGGCGGAAACCGCGATGCTCAACGAGGTGCCGATGCGCGGCACCGGCACACCGATGCCGCCGACCGATCCGTTGATCTACCGCTTCTACGAAATGGTGATGGTCAACGGCCCGGCCTGGAAGGCGCTGATCGAGGAGGAATTCGGCGACGGCATCATGTCGGCGATCGATTTCGACATGGCGATCGACCGCGTCGCCAATCCGAAGGGTGACCGGGTGAAGATCACGATGTCGGGCAAATTCCTGCCGTACAAGTACTACGGCGCGAGTGGCAACGTGCCGGAATATGGGTTTAAGGAGGAATGACGTTACCGTCGCCCTGCGATGGCAATGTCATTCCGGGGCACGAAGCGAACTAAGGTGCGCGCTTGCGCACCTTAGAATCTCGAGATCCCCGGGGGTGCAATTGCACCGCTGAGGTCTGGTCCTTCTAACCATCCCGGAATGACAGTTGAAGGGCCCTAAGACCCCGCCTTTACCTGGGCGGCCGCCACCGCCATCAGCTCGTCCATCTTGGCGCGCACTTCCGGCGCCGAGATCGCGACGCCCTTGGCGGTAAAATCCCTCACCACCTTGTTCTCGACGTCCTTGTCGCCGGCTTCCTCGAAATCGGCGGCGACCACTTCCTTGGAATAGGCCGTTGCGGCATCGCCGGTCAGCCCGAGCTTTTCCGCTGCCCAAAGACCGAGCAGCCTGTTCCGGCGCGCCTCGGCCTTGAACTTCTGCTCCTCGTCGAGGGCGAACTTCTTCTCAAATCCTTCCTCGCGCTTGTCGAAAGTGGTCATTCTTCGGTTCCAATCCCCGCAAATGGTGAATGGGGCCAGCGTTGTCGCGGCCCGATCGCCTACCTAGATAGAGGGGGCGAATCGGTAAAACAACGGGCCGTTAGGCCGCAGGCAACCGGGATAAGTTGGCCCAATCGGGCCGGGTCGATTGTGCTGGATGGGCCAATCGGATAGGTTGCCGGTAGGCGAGGTTCTTGTTCTGTTTCCGGTCGCTTAGGTTCGGGATCTTGCCTTCACGGCAGCTCCGTCGTGGTCACAAACCCTTGTCATCCGGAGCACACCAATTTCATGGATTTCAACAAAACACGGTACATCCCAATGAGCCGTCGACGCCGTATTTATGAAGGCAAGGCCAAGGTCCTGTATGAAGGCCCGGAGCCCGGAACCTTGATTCAGCACTTCAAGGATGATGCGACCGCGTTCAATGCCAAGAAACACCAGGTGATCGAGGGCAAGGGCGTCCTCAACAACCGGATTTCGGAGTACCTGTTTCAGCACCTCAACGACATCGGGGTGCCGACACATTTCATCCGCCGCCTCAACATGCGCGAGCAGTTGATTCGCGAAGTCGAGATCGTGCCGCTGGAGGTGGTGGTGCGCAACGTCGCGGCCGGCTCGCTGTCGCAGCGCCTTGGCATCGAGGAGGGCACGCAGCTGCCGCGCTCGATCATCGAGTTCTATTACAAGAACGACCAGCTCAACGACCCCATGGTGTCGGAAGAGCACATCACGGCGTTCGGCTGGGCGACGCCGCAGGAAATCGACGACATCATGGCGCTCGCCATCCGCGTCAACGACTTCCTGACCGGCCTCTTCCTCGGCATCGGCATCCGCCTAGTCGATTTCAAGATGGAATGCGGCCGGCTGTTTGAAAACGAGATGATGCGGATCATCGTCGCCGACGAGATCTCGCCAGATTCGTGCCGGCTGTGGGACATCAAGTCGAACGAGAAGCTCGACAAGGACCGTTTCCGCAGGGATCTCGGTGGCCTGCTCGAGGCTTATACCGAGGTGGCGAAGCGCCTGGGCATTCTGATGGAGAACGAGCGCCCGGCCGGCACCGGCCCGGTGCTGGTGAAGAGCTGAGCTAAGGGGCAAGTCTCGTGAAGGCACGCGTTACCGTTACATTGAAATCCGGCATCCTCGATCCGCAGGGCAAGGCGATCGAAGGCGCGCTGAAATCTCTCGGCGTCGATGGCGTCGCCAGCGTCCGTCAGGGCAAGGTGTTCGACATTGAACTGGCAGGCGCCGACAAGGCCAAGGCGGAAGCGGCATTGAAGGATGCCGCCGATAAACTCTTGGCGAATACGGTGATCGAGAATTATGCGATCGAGATGAAGGCTTAGGGGCTGAGAGATGGCCGACGTGACGATGGAGCCGATGTTTGAGGTGTTGAAATCGGTCCAGGCCCGGCTTGCACAGGTGGATGGCAAGATTGATGAACTCACACAAGCAACTCAGGCCCTGCGAACATCGCAGATCAGCATTCTCCAGGAGATTTCGGGCGTGCACGCAACTCTGGTTCGCCATGAAGGTCGTCTTGATCGCATCGAGAAGCGTCTTGAGTTGAGCGACGTACCGCACACATGAAATCCGCCGTTCTCGTCTTTCCTGGAATCAACCGCGAGCGCGACATGGCGCGCGCGCTCAAGCTCGTCTCGGGTCAGGAGGCGGCAATGGTCTGGCACGCCGAGACCGAGCTGCCCAACGGCACCGATCTCGTGGTCGTGCCTGGTGGATTCTCCTATGGCGATTATCTGCGCTGCGGCGCAATTGCCGCGCGGGCGCCAGTGATGGACGCGGTGCGCAAATATGCCGATGGCGGCGGGCTCGTGCTCGGCGTCTGCAACGGCTTCCAGATCCTCTGCGAAGCGGGGCTGCTGCCGGGCGTGTTGATGCGCAATGCGCGGCTGAAATTCATCTGCAAGGACGTGCATCTGCGGGTCGAGCGCTCGGATACGCCGTTCACGCGCGGCTACAATGCCGGCCAGGTGATCCGCGTGCCGGTTGCGCATGGCGAGGGTAATTACGAGGCCGATGAAGAGACCGTGAAGCGGCTGGAAGGCGAGGGGCGCGTGCTCTATCGCTACTGCACGGCCGAGGGCGTCGTCGACGCGGAATCCAACATCAACGGCGCGGCACGATCGATCGCCGGCATCGTCAACGAGCGCGGCAACGTGCTCGGCATGATGCCGCATCCGGAAAACCACGTTGAAGACATCATGGGCTGCACCGACGGCCGTGGCCTGTTTGCGGGTCTTGCCGCGCATCTGGAAAAAGCAGCGTGAATTCATTCATTGGTAAATTGACGGTCGCGCTGGCGGCGGTGTCTCTGGCGACGACAGCGCATGCCCAGGACTATCCGAAGCGTCCCATTTCCATGATCGTGCCGTTCGCGGCCGGCGGCACCTCCGACGTGATCGCGCGCGTGGTCGCGGAAGAGATGAGCAAGTCGCTCGGACAGCCGATCGTGATCGAGAACGTCGCGGGCGCCGGCGGTTCGACCGCGCTGGCGCGGGCCGCGCGCGCAGAAGCCGACGGCTACACCATCGCCATCGGGAATGCCGGCACCAGCGCGGCGACCTATACGATCTATCCGAAGCTGCCGTTCACGCCACAATCCTTCGTGCCGATCGCGGTGGTCGCAAAGACTTTTGGCATCGTCGCGCTGCGCAAGGACTTTCCGGCCAAGGACCTGCAGGAGTTCATCGCGTTCGCAAAGAAGAATCCCGGCAAGGTCAATCTCGGCCATGCCGGCGTCGGCTCCTCGAATTACCTGATCTGCAAGAGTTTTGTGCAGGCCGCCGGCATCGAGGTCCAACTCGTCGGCTATCGCGGTGCCGCGCCGGCGCTGACGGATGCGATCGGCGGCCAGATCGACGGCGTCTGCGACAGCGCCGCCTCGGTGTCGCAGGCGATTGACGACAAGCTGGTGAGGGGCCTCGTCGTCGGATCGACGGTGCGGCTTGCAACCTTGCCCAACCTGCCGACGTCGGCCGAGGCCGGGCTCCCCGATTTCGAGGCGCAGGGCTGGAACGGCCTGTTCGCGCCAAAGGGCACGCCGCCGGCGATCGTTGCGAAACTGAACGCGGCCGCCAAGAGCGCCGTCGAGAGCGAGGCGGTGAAGACGCGCTTCCGCGATCTCTCCACCGTCGCGCCCGATGCCAACGAGCACGCCAGCGAGGTGCTTGGCCAACTGGTGACGCGCGATGTCGAAAAATACCGGAAGCTGCTGGAAGAGAAGAAGTAGCGCTCCGGCATCGCGTCAATGAAAAAGCCCCGCATCGCGGGGCTTTTTGCTATCGGCCGGTGGTTGAGCCGGGGCCGGTGGGCGAAATTGTCGAGCCGCTCGGCGACGGGTTGATATGGGTGTTCCCGGATGGGTTCACGGCACTGTTGCGTCCGGCCGCGGCGCTGCCGGCGTCATTGCTCATGCCGGTGGTTGCATTATTGCCTGCTCCACTTCCGGCGGTCGTTCCGCTGGTAGAGGATCCTGTCGCACCGCTTGCTGCCGCGCCGCCGGTGCCCGAACTGCCGCCTGATGCGCCGCCGCCCGACTGCGCGAGCGCCATGCTGCTTGTGAATACCAGCGCCGTCATCAATCCCAATGTCGCGAGTTTCATGGTTGCTCCTTTTGTGGTTCGCGTATCGGCGCAACACGATGCGCTCGCATGCGTTCCTGCGTGCGCAATCACAGATCGTTGCTGTTCCATGGAAAAACTTCGCGCTCGAAGCAAGCGCAGGTCTCGCCGCGGAAAGAGCGGAAAACGGCCATCGCCGTCCGATAGGTTTCACATTTATGACGCAACTGAAGATTGTTCGAATGAACTTGCCGCGCTATCAACCCCACTAAGGACCGTCCACTCGGTTTGCCTGGAATGTGCCATGCCCGTTGCTCTCGTTGTCTTGTTGCTCGACCTCACGCTGATCTGGCACGCGTCGAAGACCGGGCGCCTGCAGCCCTGGGCCTTCATCATCCTGATGATCCCGCTGGTCGGCGCGCTCGCCTATATCGTCGTCGAACTGATACCGGGGTGGCTTGGCAGCCCGGGCGCGCAGCAGGCGCGCAGGCGGATGGCAGAGAGGCTCGATCCGGAAAAGCGCTACCGTCAACTGACCGACCGGCTCGCTGGCAGCGACACCATCGCCAATCGCGAGGCGATTGCCGCCGAATGCCTTAGGATCGGGCGGTTCAACGAGGCCGAGCGGCATTATGAACACGTCCTCACGCTGCCGATGGGGAGAGAGCCGGCCTACGCGCTGGGCAAGGCGCAGGCGCAATTCGGTCTCACGCGTCCGGCCGACGCGCTCGCGACACTGGATGATCTGAAGAAGCACTGGTCCGATTTTGAATCGGCCGAACGCCACCTGCTGTATGCCCGGGCCCTGGTGGAGGTCGGGCGCATCGACGAGGCGCTCGACGAGTACCAGGCGCTATCTGATTATTTTCCGGGCGCCGAGGCCAGGGTGCGCTACGGCATGCTGCTGCAGATGATGGGGCGCACCGCCGAGGCGAGGGTGGTCTTCAACGAATTGCTGCTGCAGATGCGGCGGGCGCCGAAATATCTGCGCGACGCACAGGCCGAGTGGCTCTCGATCGCCGAGAAGCAATTGTCGGCGTGAGCCGCTGCCGCGTCTGGCCTGAAAATTGCTGGTGTTTCTCCTGATCCGCAATGCGGATTTTCCAATCGCTGGACGGGAGAGGCATCATGCTCATTCGCAAGCCATCCTGCATGACTGCGCTTGCGGCAGCGCTGCTGTCGTCACACGCAGCGATGGCTGAGGCGACGCTACGCATCGCCATGACGGCGTCCGATATCCCGACGGCGACGGGGCTGCCCAACAACGGCTTTGAGGGCATGCGTTTCCTCGGCTACCCGATCTTCGAAGGATTGGTGCTGTGGGACCTGACGCAAACCGACAGGTTGGCGACCTTGCGTGCGGGCCTTGCGGAGAAGTGGGAGCAGGACCCGGCCGACAACAAGACCTGGATTTTCCACCTGCGCCGCGGCGTGAAATTCCATGACGGCACGGATTTCAATGCCGATGCCGTGATCTGGAATCTCGACCGCTATTTCAACAACAACAGCCCGCAATTCGAGCCGCCGAGTTCGGCGATGTCGCGGGCGCGTGTCCCGATCATGGGGTCCTACCGGAAGGTCGATGACGACACCGTCGCGATCACCACGACCAAACCGGCCTCGGATTTCCCGTATATGGCGGTCTATCTGCTGTTCACCTCGCCGGCCTCGTTCGAGAAGGCGGGTAGGGAATGGGCCAAGGTCGCCACCCTGCCGGCGGCCGGCACCGGGCCGTTCCGCATCACGAAAGTCGTGCCGCGGCAGGAGGCGGATCTGGCGCGCTGGGACGGCTATTGGGACCCGGATAAAAAAGCCAAGGTCGACAATGTCGTGCTGATGCCGATCCCCGAGGCAAATTCACGGCTGGCCGCGCTGCGCTCCGGACAGGTCGACTGGATCGAGGTGCCGCCGCCCGACGGCCTCGCGTCGCTGAAATCGGCCGGCTTCACCATCACCACCGGCTCCTACCCGCATGTCTGGCCGTGGTTCTATAATATCGGCGCGGCGAACAGCCCGTTCAAAGACGTCAAGGTGCGGCAGGCGTTGAACTATTGCATCGATCGGGAAGGGCTGGTCTCGCTGCTCAACGGAACGGCAGAGCCCTCGGTCGGCTGGCTCAAGTCCAGCGATCCCCGGCTCCCCGGTCAATCGCTACAAGTATGACGCCGCCAAGGGCAAGGCGCTGCTGGCGGAAGCCGGCTATACGGCGGCAAAACCGCTGTCGTTCAAGGCGATGATCTCGAATTCCGGCTCGGGCAAATGCTGCCGCTGCCGATGAACGAATTCCTGCAGCAAAATCTCAAGGAGGCCTGCGGCGTCAACGTCGAATTCAACGTGATCGAATGGCAGGTGCTATTGACCGCCGCCCGCGCCACGCCCACAGCCCCACCTTGCAGGGCGCCATGGTACTCAATATCAGCTCGCCTTCCTCCGATGCCGGCGTCATGGCGCGTTATTTCTCGTCGGCCAATTTTTCGCCGAACGGCTTCAACTTCGAGCAGTGGAAGGACGACGAATTTGACGCCGCGCTGCAGACGATTTCGGAAGCCACCGATCCCGCGACGATTTCCGCCGCCTATCGCAAGGCGCATGAGCGCATCGTCGACAACCCGCCCTGGCTCTTCATCGTCCACGATCTCAACCCGCGGGCGATGAGCCCTAAGATCAAGGGGTTCGTCTCGCCGCAATCCTGGTTCGTCGATCTCACGCTGGTCGGCCTGCAATAGCTGGCGGCGTTGGTGGCGCGGTTACCGGGAAAGCAGCCGGTTGATCCATTTGCGATAGCTCGTGGCCGGAATGGTCATGGCGGCGACGCCGGCCATCACCAGCACGAGGCCGAGCGCAAGATTGGCCGGCACGGATTCGCCGAGCAGCAGCACCGACAGGCCGACACCGATCGGGATCCGCAAGTAACCTTGCGCATTGGTGGTGAGCGTGCCGAGCCGCGTCAGGCACATGTAGAACAGCATCAGCCCGAAGGCACTGGAGAAGATGCCCATCGCGACGGTGGCGGCCAGCGCTTCGGCCGTCGGCCGCAACGTCCAGGGATGATCGACGATGAGCGCCAGCGGCAGCAGGATCAGCCCGCCGAACAGTAGCGAGCCGGCGGCGACCACCATCGGATCGTATTCGGTCAGCCGCAAGCCGTAGATCGTGGCAAAGGCAAACGAGATGGTGGCGAGCAGGATGACGATCTCGGCCAGGATGTTGGCATCGAGGGTTGCGAGCGCGTCGAGGCCGATGATCGCGGCCGTGCCGGCCAGTCCCAGAATGGCGCCGACTAGCTTGAGCAGCGTTGCCGGCTCGTGCCGCGTAATGCCCCAGGTGATGAGAAAGGCGAAGATCGGCGTCGTCGAGGCCAGCACCACGGTGTTCGAGGCCGGCACATATTGCTGCGCCCATGTGATCAAGAGGAACGGGATCGTCGAATTGATGGTCTGCTGCTGCGCGAACAGCTTCCAGGCCTTGCCGTCGGTCGGGATGCGCAGGCCGCGGGCGCGCAGGATCACGAACAGGAAAGCGGCCGCCAACAGCGAGCGCGCCGAGATGAAGGTGATCGGCGGGATCGAGCTGAGGCCGATCTTGGTCAGCGGATAGGTCGAGCTCCAGCAGCCTGCCAGCGCAAGCAGCAGCAGATAGTCGCGCCAGGTGCGGCGGGGCTGTGGCGCGTCAGCTGGCAACGGCGCCAGCGTCCGCAGGCTTCTTCCACTTCACGCGCTTGATCGTGCCGGAGAAGGTGAACAGCGGCCGCTCGCCGGATTTCAGGACGCCGCGCAGGAAGATCAGCGAGCGGCCGGCGCGGGTGATCTCCCCATCGCATTCGATCAGCTCGCCCTCGCGCGCCGCATCAAGAAACTCGCAGGCGAACGCAACCGTGACGCCCGGGCCCTCCAGCACGGAGGAGGCGATCGCAAACAGGCTGTAATCGGCGAACGACATGAAGCAGCCGCCATGGACGTTGCGCTGGCCGTTGAGGTGTTTCTTCTCGACCCGGAACGCGCAGCGGACCTTCCCGTTCTCATCCATCCGGTGCCAGAAAGGGCCGGTATGGGTCTCAAAATTGTCGCGGGTCCAGGTCCGCCAACCCGCAAACTCACCCCCGGTTTCGACGTGAAGGTCGGGGCGGTTCTGAAATGCATTTTTGGGTAGTTCGTTCACGAAAAAAGGCCCTTCAACCAGATGTTTGCGCCCTTAAATCTGATCCGGGAACGATGTGCAAACGCCGATCCTGCAAGGTCCCCCTCGCAAAGCTCTGGACAGGGCCGAAATGCGCCATAAAAGGCCTTTTCGCCTCCCGTCGATCTTCCTATTAAGGCACCCATGAACGAGCCCCAGATCACTCCCGAACTCGTCGCCAGCCATGGTCTCAAGCCCGACGAGTATGAGCGCATCCTGAAGCTGATCGGGCGGGTGCCGACCTTCACCGAGCTCGGGATTTTCTCGGCAATGTGGAACGAGCACTGCTCGTACAAGTCCTCGCGCATCCATCTCCGGGGCCTGCCGACCAAGGCGCCCTGGGTGATCCAGGGCCCGGGCGAGAACGCCGGCGTGATCGACATCGGCGACGGGCAGGCGGTGGTCTTTAAGATGGAGAGCCACAACCACCCGAGCTATATCGAGCCCTATCAGGGCGCGACCACCGGCGTCGGCGGCATCTTGCGTGACGTTTTCACCATGGGCGCGCGCCCCATTGCCTGCCTCAATGCGCTGTCGTTCGGCGCGCCGGAGCATCCCAAGACCCGCCATCTGGTGTCGGGCGTGGTCGCCGGCGTTGGCGGGTATGGCAATTCCTTCGGCGTGCCGACGGTCGGCGGCCAGGTGCGCTTCCACACCCGCTATGACGGCAACATCCTAGTAAATGCGATGGCGGTCGGCCTCGCCGATGCTGACAAGATCTTCTATGCGGCGGCTTCCGGCGTGAACATGCCGATCGTTTATCTCGGCTCGAAAACGGGGCGCGACGGCATCCACGGCGCCTCGATGGCGTCGGCCGAGTTCGACGATAATTCCGAGGAGAAGCGTCCGACCGTGCAGGTCGGCGATCCCTTCGCCGAAAAGCTGCTTCTGGAGGCCTGCCTCGAGATCATGGAAAAGGGCTGTGTGATCGCGATCCAGGACATGGGTGCGGCGGGCCTGACCTGTTCGGCGGTCGAGATGGGCGCCAAGGGCGATCTCGGCGTCGATCTGATCCTCGATGATGTGCCGACGCGCGAGACCGGCATGAGCGCCTATGAGATGATGCTATCGGAAAGCCAGGAGCGCATGCTCATGGTGCTCAAGCCCGAGAAGGAGAAAGAGGCCGAGGCGATCTTCACGAAGTGGGGGCTCGACTTCGCCATCGTCGGCTACACCACGCCGAGCAAGCGTTTTGTGGTCAAGCATGGCGGCGACGTCATGGCCGACCTGCCGATCAAGGAGCTTGGCGACGAGGCGCCGGTGTATGACCGGCCGCATGTGCCGTCAGCAGCCTTGCCAGTGGTGCAGGCGCGCGAGGTGAAGCCGCCGGTCGGAATCATGCCGGCGCTGGAGAAGCTGATCGCAACGCCCGAGCTGTGCTCGAAGCGCTGGGTGTGGGAACAATACGATCACGTCATTTTGGGCAATACCGTGCAGCGTCCGGGCGGCGACGCCGCGGTGGTGCGCGTCGAGGACGGGCCGAAGGGGCTCGCGCTCACCGTCGACGTGACGCCGCGCTATTGCGAGGCTGACCCGTTCGAGGGCGGCAAGCAGGCCGTGGCGGAGGCCTGGCGTAACATCACTGCGGTCGGCGGCCGTCCGCTCGCCATCACCGACAATCTCAATTTCGGTAATCCGGAACGGCCCGAGATCATGGGCCAGTTCGTCGGCTGCCTGAAGGGCATCGGCGAAGCCTGCCGCGCGCTCGACTTCCCGGTCGTCTCCGGCAACGTCTCGCTCTACAACGAGACCAACGGCCGCGGCATCCTGCCGACGCCCTCGATCGGCGGCGTCGGCGTGCTCGATGACTTCACCAAATCGGCGACGCTGGCGTTCAAGGTGGCCGGCGAGGCGATCCTGCTGATCGGCGACACCCACGGCTGGCTCGGACAATCCGTCTATCTGCGCGATATCTGCGGCCGCGAAGAGGGCGCGCCGCCGCCAGTCGATCTTGCCGCCGAAAAGCGCAATGGCGACGTGGTGCGCGGCATGATCCGCGCCGGCACTGCGACCGCGGTGCATGACGTTTCCGATGGCGGGCTGTTGATCGCGCTCGCCGAGATGGCGATCGCTGGTGGCATCGGCGCGCAGCTCCTTGCGGCGCCAGCCTCGATCGTGCCGCATGCCTATTGGTTCGGCGAGGATCAGGCGCGCTACATTGTCACCGTGCCGGCGGCGGATGCCGGCCTCGTGCTCGCCAAGATGAAGGGCGCCGGCGTGCCCTGCGCGCGGATCGGCACCACGGGCGGCGATGCGCTCACGGCGGCCGGTGAGGGGCAGGTCGCGGTCGAGACGCTCAAGACCGCGTTCGAGCACTGGCTGCCGGCCTATATGAGCGGCAAGGCGTCGTAAGCTTGCCGTCATTCCGGGATGGTCCGAGACCCGGAATGACGGGTGAGGTCACAGCACCTTCGTCGCGCCGGGGATCTGTCGCAACGCCCGTGTCAGCGCCCAGCTGAACGCCACCGTCAGCACGAAGCCGACGGTCGCCTTCACAATCGCGGGCAGGTCATAGTCGAACAGCCAATATTGCAGCCACAGCGCGATCGGGTAATGCACCAGGAACATGCCGTAGGCGTCCGATTGCATCGGATCGAGCAGCCTGGCTGTGCCCGATTGCCTGAACCTCTGGAAAAAGGCCAGGATCAGAAACAGGATGGCGACGCTGAAGACCGCGAAACAGACGGCATAGAGTCCCTCATACCAGTTCGGCAATGGCGACGGGTTGCCCAATATTTGGCGCTTGATGAAGATCAGCGTCCAGAGCAGGCAATACGGCACGATCGCCAGCACCATCCAGTCCCAGCTCACCTTCGCCATCCGGCCGTCTGCCGAGAGCAGGCCGCGATCCATTTGCGCAACCCCGATGCCGGCGCCGAAGAAGAAGTAGCTCGCATAGAGCATGACGCGACCGTGCTGGACCGAGAACGGCCCGAACTCGAACCAACTGCTTGGCCCGTAAATCATCAGCCCGGGAACATAGAACGCGGCGGTGACGGCCAACATGACCGCGAAGAACGCGGCGGGCCGGCGGCGGCCGTACAGCGAAAGGCGATTGATCGGATCGAGCAGGTTGGGCGACAATCGGTGCAGGATGCAGGCGACCACGTCGAAGGCGAGCAGGACCCAGAGGAACCAGATCGGCCCGCTCGGCCACGGGCCCTTCGTGACCAGATTCCACCAGAATTCCGAAAAGCCCACCTCGGGATGGTGCCGGAGCGAGATGGCATAATAGGCGAGCGGAATGACCGTGAAGGCGCAGATCACGAAAGGCAGGCCAAGCCGAAGCAGGCGGTCCGCCAGATAGCTCAGCGCGCCCTTCCGTGCGATACCTGACCAGGCGAACAGCCCCGACAGGAAGAAGAACATCGCCATGAAGAAACTGTCGGTGGCGAGCACGATCATATCGAAGCCGAAGAAGGACTTCGCGTCGGTATGGCCGAAATAGGTATAGGGAATGACGGCGTGGTGGAGCAGCACCACCAGTGTCAGGAAGGTGCGGGCGCGATCGAGCGAAAGGTTTCGCGTTTTGGCTGTGGGCACGGCGCTGACGTCGGCATGCCCCACGGTGGAAATCGATGTCATACGGGCCTCCCGGCCGGGCTGTCTGGTCAAATGTTGCCGCTGGGAACCTTGATTCAGCAAGGCCGATTCGTGCCAGCTAATTCGCATGTTCGTCGCTTCGGAACCGGCGGCGCAACCCGCCGTTCTTGATGGGTCGCCATTGGGCATGGCTGTAGAGAGGCTGCGGAGCAGGCAATGACAATTCTCAAATGGGCGCTGATCTTCTTTCTGGTGTCGATCGTCGCCGGCATTCTAGGCTTTACCGGCATTTCGGCGGCTTCCGCCGACATCGCCCGCTTCCTGTTCTATGTCTTCGTCGTGATCTTCCTGGTGCTCCTGATCCTCGGGCTCACGATATTCAGAGCGTAGCTCCTGCTGTCATTCCGGGCGATGCGAAGCATCGAACTATGGGGCGCACTTGCGCCCCTGAGAATCTCGAGATTCCCCGGTGCGCAACTGCGCACCTGAGGTCTGGCACTTCGCGCCATCCCGGAATGACATCGGGCTTACGACGCCACTTCCTCGATCGTCACCTTGTCCGGGTAGAACGCCAGGTGCCCGGCGATCTCGGCCATGGCCGGGAAGGGCGTCTCATAGGTCCAGATCGAATTTTCGATGCGCCGGCCATTGGCATTGATGCTGAAATAGTTGGCGTCCCCCTTGTAGGGGCAGTGCGTGGTCCGCTCGGTGCGGGCCAAGAGCGCCATATTGGCGTCCTCGCGCGGCAGATATTGCACTGCCGGATAGCTGGCTTCCTTCAGCGTCAGGGCATGGGTGGTGTCGGCGACGACGACGCCGTCGACCGAGACCCTGATGCGCCGCGGGTTTGCCGTGATCGTGATCGGATGGTCGGGGCCGGGCAATTTCATGATTCTGGGCCTCTTTTTTGGTCAGCCCGACGTGATCGGGCGGGCGGGATGTCGCGGTGTCAAAGCGGTCGGGGCGGAATATAGTGGCGCCAGGCGTGACCTAGAAGAGCGTACGCGCTAGGTTTGGCTGTCACAGCCGCGCGAGCCGGCCGTGATTCGAAGCACCTGACGGAGACATGCTGGAATGCCGATGGACGCCCACGATATCGAATCGATGATCAAGGCAGCGATCCCTGATGCCGAGGTGACGATCCGCGATCTCGCAGGCGACGGCGACCACTACGCCGCGACCGTGATCTCGGAATCCTTCCGCGGCAAGTCGCGCGTGCAGCAGCACCAGATCGTCTATCAGTCGCTCAAGGGCCAGATGGGCGGCGTGCTGCACGCACTCGCATTGCAGACCGGAGTGCCGGGAGGTTAGTCCCCGATCCGGCGAGGCGGGGGCACCGATGACGGATAATCCACACGGCGCGATGTTTCGCGTGATCGTGCCGCATCAGCACAGCCGCGTCACCTACGCGGAGCTGTTTTTCGACCTCGTCTTCGTCTTCGCGATTACCCAGATATCGCACACGCTGCTGGCGCATTTCACGCTGCTCGGCGCGCTGCAGGTCACGCTGCTGTTTCTCGCCGTTTGGTGGGTCTGGGTTTTCACCTCTTGGATCACCAACTGGCTCGATCCGGAAAAGACCCCGGTCCGGCTGCTGCTGTTTGCGATGATGCTGGGCGGGCTGGTGCTGTCAACGTCGATCCCGAAGGCGTTTGACGAGCGCGGCCTCTGGTTCGCCCTTGCCTATGCGACGATGCAGGTCGGCAAGACGATCTTCCTGTGGCTGTCGACGCCGGCCTCGCGCCCGCGGACCAGGATGAACGCCATCCGGATCGCGGCCTGGCTTTCGACGTCGGCCATCTTCTGGATCACCGGCGGCATCGCCGAAGGCCAGTCGCGATTGGTGCTATGGGCCATCGCGCTCGTCATCGAATATATCTCGCCGGCGGTGCGGTTCTGGATTCCCCGCTTCGGGGCGTCCTCGGTCGCGGACTGGATGATCGAAGGCGGCCACATGGCCGAGCGCTGCGCACTGTTCATCATCATCGCGCTCGGCGAATCCATCGTCGTGACCGGTGCGACCTTTGCCGAACTCACCTGGACCAGCGAAAACGTTCCGGCGTTCGTCTCGGCTTTGGTCGGCAGCATCGCGATGTGGTGGATCTATTTCCATATCGGCGCCGAGGCCGGCTCCGAGGAGCTTTCAAAATCCAGCGAGCCGGGCAGGCTGGCGCGGCTTGCCTATACCTACCTGCATATGCCGATCGTGGCGGGCATCGTCGTCGCGGCGGTGGCGGACGAACTGGTGCTGAAGCACCCGGGCGGCCATTCCGATCTGAAGACGGTGACGAGCGCGATCGGCGGTCCCTTGCTGTTCCTGTTCGGGACCATGCTGTTCAAGCACAGCTTTCCCGGTTTCCTCCAACTCTCGCACGGGATTGGTATTATCGCGCTCTGCGTGCTCGCATGGTTCGCCAGCGAGATGTCGCCGCTGATACTGTCGATCCTGACCACTGCGATCATGATCATCGTCGCGGCATGGGAAACGATATCGCTGCGACCCGGCCACGCCAAATAGCCGCTTCAATCCAGTCTCTTCAGTCTGGCGTTGGTTAGTCGAGCCTTGGCCGCATCATCGGCATCGGTGGCGACGCGTTGGGCTGATCGACGACGTTTCTGAGCACGAGCGTTGAGAGCTGGACGACGAGTGCCCGAAGCCGTGCATTTTCCTCGATGAGCGCCATCCGCTCGGTGTCCGCACCATCATCCCAGTCGCTGTCCGTATCGTTATGAGACCGCGATCCGGCACATGGCCCGTGGCTGCTCGACGCTGGATACGCATTCCCCATGACTGACATCCCTTGAAACGAACTCGCCCCATGCTGCCTGAAAAGATACGGCTGAGTCCGCGTCAAAAATTGGACCTTTCGGAGGGCAAACGAGAGCGTAGATGGACCCTTTTGCGGGCGGGGCTATAAAGATGAACACTTGTTAAGAAGTTTGGTTATAGTGCGTTCCGGCAAAGGTGCGGGGACGCGCGGCGGCGTAGGCACCTTTACCAACAAACCTTGACCAGCGCGATCAACTCAGTGCCCACGGGGGTGCCGTGGCCGGGAATACGCGCCTATGAAACAGAGTGAAGCAAGAGTACGCATCATCCAGGAGTGGGACCGCTGGATTTTGACGCAAGCGATCGAGCCGGACGGGCCCACTGGAAAAGACTCGCTGAAATTCTACCACGAACTGCAGGACACCGGATCATCGCTGCTCGACTTCCAGTCGCGCGGGCAGGACAAGTGGCGGATCATTCACGCCTGGCTCCTCGGCGCGGACCGCTTGTCCGACGACTGGATATCGGTCGCGCCGCGGATCGCACCCACGCGCCGGATGCGACCCGATCGCCGGCGATCGTTCTGCAAGACGTGAACGGTAGAGTGAGCGGCGGCACCTCAGTCCGACGCCATCAGCGCGTGGACCGAGAACATCTGCTCACGGTCGGTCCAGGATTCCCGCACCGACCAGCCCGACTCGCGTGCCAACGCGGTGAACCGCTCGAAGCTGTATTTGTAGCTCGACTCGGTGTGGATGCTCTCGCCGGGGCGGAATGAAAAATTCCGTCCCAGGATCCGCACGGTCTGCGCCTTTTTGGCAATCAGGTGCATCTCGATGCGGTGCCGCTCGCGATTGTAGACCGAGCGGTGCATGAAGGCGGAAACGTCGAAGTTGCCACCGAGCTCGCGGTTGATGCGAACCAGGACGTTGAGATTGAATTTCGCGGTGACGCCGGCCGCGTCGTTATAGGCGTCATACAGCACGCGCTCGTTCTTCTCGAGATCGACGCCGATGATCATCTGCGCATCCTTGCCCAGGATGTCGCGCGCGCTGCGCAGGAAGGCGCGCGCTTCATGCGGCTCGAAATTGCCGAGCGTCGACCCGGGAAAGAAGCCGACCTTGGGCGTCCCTTCGATCTCGGCGGGCAAGCTGAACGGCGCGGTGAAATCGGCGGCGACCGGATAGACGCCGAGATCGGGGAAATCCTTGCGCAAGCCGCCGGCCTGCGCGCTCAGGAAGTCGCCGGAAATGTCGACCGGGACGTAGGCGCTGAACTTACAGCGCTCGAGCAACAGGCGAACCTTGGTGGTGGCGCCGGCGCCGAATTCCACCAGCGCAGCGCCCTTCGGAATGATGGCGGCGATCTCGTCGCCGCGGCTGCGCAGAATGCCGAGCTCGGTACGCGTCGGATAATACTCCGGCAGCACCGTGATCTGCTCGAACAGCTCGGAGCCGGCCACGTCGTAAAAATATTTCGGCGACAGGCGTTTTGGAAATTTCGACAGGTTCTCGATCACGTCGCCGGCGAAGGCGGAGGTTTGCTCATCAAATTGCGTTTGGGCCAAAGCGGCGGCGTGCACATTCATGGTACTCTCCTGAACGCGCTTTCCGGCGCGCTTTTATGGTCGGAAACATCAGGTGTAGTCGGCGAGGCGCAACCCCGTGAACTGCCAGCGATGGAAGGGATAGAAGAAGTTACGGTAGGTGATACGGCTATGGCCGGCAGGAGTTGCAAGCGAGGAGCCGCGCAGCACCAACTGGTTGACCATGAACTTGCCGTTATATTCCCCGAGCGCGCCCTCGATGGCGCGGTAGCCGGGGTAGGGCGAATAAGAACTGCGGGTCCACTGCCAGACGATGCCGAAGGCATCGTTGAGCTGGCCGGCGCGGGCGGCGACTTCCCATTCCATTTCGGTCGGCAGATGGCGGCCGGCCCAGCGCGCAAACGCGTCCGCCTCGTAATAACTGACGTGGCACACCGGAGCTGCGGGGTCGACCGGCTGCAGACCACCGAGCGTCATGATCTTCCACTCGCCGCCAACCTGCCGCCAATGGCCGGGCGCCTGCCAGCCCTCATTGGTCGCCGCCGCAAAGCCGTCCATCAGCCAGAGCGTCGCCGTGCCGTAGCCGCCGTCCTTCATGAAGGCGAGCCATTCGGCATTGGTGACGAGGTTGCGGGCGAGCCTGACCGGGCCGACAAGGGCGCGGTGCGCGGGCTTCTCATTGTCGAAGTGGAAGCTGTCGTCGGCATGTCCGACGGTGTGGATACCCTCGTTGAGGGTGATCCACTCATCGCCACCGCGATCCGATGCCGGGAAGCGCCAGGACGGATTATAGGCCGGCGGGATCGGGTTCTGGGCAAAGGCGTGCAGGATGTCGGTCAGCATCAGTTCCTGGTGCTGCTGCTCGTGGTTGAGGCCGGTCTCGACCAGCGGGACCAATTTGGCGAGGCGCTCCTCGCCGGCGCCCTGGAAGAACTTCACCACGGCGGCATCGACATGCCGGCGATAGGCGGTGACCTCATCGGCGCTCGGGCGGGTCAAATGGCCGCGCGCGTGACGGGCGTGCCGCGGGCCGGCGCTGACATAATAGGAATTGAATAGAAACGCGTAATCAGGGTGGAAGGGCTGGTAACCCTCGCAATGCTCGCCGAGCAAGAATTGTTCGAAGAACCAGGTGGTGTGGGCGCGGTGCCATTTGGCCGGGCTGGCATCCGGCATCGACTGGATAAGCTGGTCCTCGGGGCTCAGAGGGGCGCAGCGCCGCTCGGTCTCGCCGCGGACGGCGAGATAGGCCTCCACCAATTTCTGGGCGAGGGTGCCTGAATCGGAGAAAAGTGACGGGGCGGATGGCGCGTACTCGGCGGCTACAGGTTTCGTCACGGGCATCTCCGGTCAGGGGGAGAGAACGTTAGGCCGTTTAACTGGTTCCCGGCGGGCAGTCCGTCCTAAATAGGGGCTATGTTCCGGGAAAAAAGCCTTCCGCCGCTATGAGATTAATGCCCTCAGACTATGGGGCATGGCTGCCCGGGTATGCGGAGCCGGCCGGCGCATGCCAGCTCTTCGCCATTTTACTTTGGATGAACAACGGTTTGCGCTACATATAGGCGAAGTAACCGGGTTACATGGACGAGCCGGCCCACGGGTGAAGCCAAGAGGGGCTGTGCGCCCTAAAAGGAAGCGAATATGAGCATCGAGCAATTCATCGACAACGAAGTGAAGTCGAACGACGTCGTGCTGTTCATGAAGGGGACGCCGCAGTTTCCGCAGTGCGGTTTTTCCGGTCAGGTCGTGCAGATCCTCGACCATGTCGGCGTCGGCTATAAGGGCCTGAACGTCCTGGAATCCGCCGAGCTTCGCAACGGCATCAAGGAATATTCCAACTGGCCGACCATCCCGCAGCTCTACGTCAAGGGCGAGTTCATCGGGGGCTGCGACATCGTCCGCGAGATGTTCCAGGCCGGTGAATTGCAGCAGATGTTCGCCGATAAAGGCGTCACCCTCAACGCGGCGGCCTCCGCCTGAGCGCATCAGCGCGCCAGGTCGGCCAGGCGCGGCTCGAAGTCATCGTTGCCGACATCACCACATTGCGCGTTGACGCCATCGTCAACGCGGCAAATTCGTCGCTCCTGGGCGGGGGTGGCGTCGATGGTGCGATCCACGATGCAGCCGGGCCCGAGCTGTTGGCCGAATGCCGGACGCTGAACGGTTGCGAGACCGGCGACGCCAAGATCACCAAAGGTTACGGGCTCCCTGCGCGACATGTGATCCATGCCGTCGGACCGATCTGGTACGGTGGTACGCGCAATGAGGATGCGCTGCTCGCATCGTGCTATCGTCGCAGTATCGAGCTTTGCCAGGCGCATCGCCTTGTTTCGATCGCCTTTCCAGCCATCTCCACCGGTGTGTTCCGCTTTCCGGCGGACAGGGCCGCCGGAATTGCCGTCAAGACGGTGGTCGATGCCCTGGCCTCAGCGCCCCACCTGATGCGCGTGGTTTTCTGCTGCTTTTCCAGGCCGAGCGGCGAATTGCATCAGGATGTTCTGGAGGCCTTCGGCAGCCCTTGTCCCTGATCACGCCTCCGTTACACTCCCTCCTGAATTCCGGGGAGAGGGGTCCAATGAATTCACGCCAAATCCTGCGCGCGCTGGCCACCGGCGCGCTGTTGCTCGCGGCATCGCCTGTCTGCGCCGAAGGCACATTCGATATTCCAGCGGGCGCGCATTTCAATCAGGAAAAGCTCGCCAAGATCACCGCATTCTTCAAGAACGAGGTGGAGACGGGCAAGATCGCCGGCGCGAACGTCCTGATCCAGCAGCATGGCAAGGCGGTCTATCACGAAACCTTCGGCGTGCAGGACGTGGTGTCGAAAGCGCCGATCACGGACAAGACCATCTTCCGCTTGTCGTCGCTGACCAAGGCGATCACCTCCGTTGTCGGGATGCAGTTGGTCCAGGACGGCAAGTTCAAGCTCGACGATCCCGTCTCGAAATACATTCCCTCCTTCGCGAATATGAAGGTCGGCGTGGAGAAGAAGGCCGAGGACGGCACCAAGACGCTTGAGCTCGTGCCGCTGGAGCGGCCGATCACGGTCCTCGACCTTTTCCGCCATACCTCGGGCATCACCTACGGCTTCTATGGCGACAGCCTGGTGCGCAAGGCTTACAAGGAGGCCAACCTCTATGCTGGCGAATTCGACCTCGCCGAATTCGCCGAGCGCATCGCCAAGCTGCCGCTGCACAACCAGCCGGGCGCGCTCTGGCAATACGGACACTCCACCGACATCCTGGCGCGGATCATGGAGATCGTGTCCGGCAAATCGCTGCTTGAGATCGAGAAGGAAAGGCTGCTCGATCCCCTCGGCATGGTCGATACGAACTTCTTCGTGACGGAGCCGGAGAGGCTGCAACGGCTCGCCCAGCCGCTGCCGAACGACAGCGATTTCCGTGTCGGCCGCCTCTACCGGACCGAGGTCCGGCAGAAATGGGAATCCGCCAGCGGCGGCATGGTTTCGACCATGTCGGATTTTTCTAAATTTGCGCAGATGCTGCTCAATGGCGGAGCCTTTGACGGCAAGACCTATCTCAGCCCGAAGACGTTCGAGCTGATGGCCTCGGATCATGCCGGCAAGGACTCCGGAGTTGCGCGGGATTATTTCTATTTTCCGGGTGATGGTTTTGGTATGGGACTCGGGCTTGCCGTACGCACCGATCCCGGCAACGCCAAACCGCCACCGCCGGGATCGCTGGGTGAGCTAAAATGGGACGGCGCCAGCGGATGCTATATGGTCATCGACCGCAAGCAGGACCTGTTCTTCGTCGTGCTCGAACAGACGCCGACGGAGCGGCAGCGTGTCCAGCGGACCCTGAAGCAGTTGGTCTATGAAGCGCTGGAGAAATAATGGCGCCATCGGGCACGGCTTGGTCGCGGCGGCGCTCGCAATGGTTTTTCTCGGCAGCTCACCCCATGCGTTGGGAAGCGAGAAGACGCCAGACGCGTCAACATTCTCACGGGCAGCCCTTGACCGTATTGGCGATTACGTTCGCAACGAGATCTCGACCGGTAAGATTCCCGGCGCAGTTCTGCTGATCCAGCAGCATGGCAAGTTGGTGGATCTTGAATGTTTCGGTGTGCGCGATCCTGCCTCCAAGCAGCCGATGACGCCGGATAGCATTTTCCAAATCTATTCGATGTCAAAGGCGGTCACTTCGGTCGCAGCGATGATGCTCGTGGAAGACGGCAAACTGTCCCTCGATGATCCAGTGTCGAAGTACATTCACTCCTTTGCCGATGCAAAGGTCGGCGTCGATCTTTCCGATGAAGCAGGAAAGTATCCGCTCAAGCTCGAACCGCTCAAGCGTCCCATCACGATTCGGGACCTGCTGCGGCACACCTCGGGTATTACCTACGGCTTCTTCGGCGAAACCCAGGTGCAGAAACTTTATGCCGATCCTAAGCTCTACGCCGGCGACTACGACAATGCCGAATTCGCCGACCGGATCGCTTCACTGCCGCTCGCCGATCAGCCGGGGGTGCGCTGGAACTATAGCCATTCCACAGACGTGCTTGGTCGTGTCGTTGAGGTGGCTTCAGGGCAGTCGCTGTTTCAATTCGAAAAGCAGAGATTGTTCGATCCGCTCGGCATGTCCGAGACCGCGTACTATGTTGCGGACAAAGCCAAATGGCCGAGGATCGCCCAGGCGTATCCCGTTGATCGTTTTCGCGTGGCCGGCATCAAGGATGCGACGGAGGCGCGGCGCTGGGAATCCGGCGGTGCCGGCCTGGTCTCGACGGCTGGCGACTACGCCCGCTTCCTGCAGATGCTGCTGAACGGCGGCGAACTGGACGGCAAGCGTTATCTCAAGCCCGAAACGGTCGCACTGATGACGTCGGATCAGATCGGCCCGGAGACCGGGATCATTCATGACCCCTTCTACTTTCCGGGACCGGGCAGCGGCTTTGGCCTCGGCTTTGCGATACGTACCGCGCCCCCGCCGAATACGACGTGGCCGCTCGGAGAATACCGGTGGGACGGGGCGGGGGGCAGCTTCTATTTCGTCGATCCCGTGGATGACCTGCTCGTTGTCTTCATGGTGCAGGCCCCGACGCAGGGTGGCCGGATTCAGCTTGCGCTGAAGACGATCATGTACGAGGCGCTGGGCAAAGGTCTGCGCAAGGACTGACCGGCACGCGTCTAGACTACCGCGTTGCGCGCGATCGTCTCGCGATAGAATGACGCGCTCAGCTTCGGCGTGCGGCGCTTGGTCTCGAAATCGACGTGATAGATGCCGAAGCGCTGCTCATATCCGTCCGACCATTCGAAATTGTCCATCAGGCTCCACAGGAAATAGCCTGTTACGGGCAGCCCCTCGGACGTCGCGCGTTGCAACTGCGTCAGATAATTGCGCAGGTACATGATGCGATCGACGTCGTAGATGGTGCCGTCCGCCGCCGGCTTGTCGCTTCCCGAGGTGCCGTTCTCGGTGATGTAGATCGACTTCACGTTCCACAATTTGGCGACATGCCGCGGCACCCAATAGATCGCCTCCGGTCCGGGCCGCAGCCAGTCCGCCTTCATATGCGGGAACGAGGCGGGGAAGGGCGCCAGCGTGAAGCCGCGAGAGTTGTCGGCGGCGATGACGTAGTGGTCGGGCGTATAGACATTCAGCCCGACGAAATCGATCGGCGATGAAATGACGCGCAAGTCCTCAGGGGTGAATTTCGGCGCGTCGCGGCCGGCCTTTTCCAGATAGGCGTCCGTATATTTTCCCTCCATCATGACCGTCATGTAGCCAGCGTTGAGCTCGCGCGTTGCTTTTTCGGCGGCGCCGATGTTGGCGGGTGTTTCGATGGCCGGGATGCAGCTCACGACATTCTCGGCCGGGCCGACTTTGGTGCCGCTGCGTCCTTGCGCGCGGATGGCCTGGACCGCAAGGCCGTGGGCGAGCGCGACGTGATGGCGGACCTGATTCAGTCCGGATGGCGGCAGCTTGAGGCCCGGCGCATCGCCGCCGAGGCCGTGGCCGAGATGGACGAGCCGGGAGCATTCGTTGATCGTGAAGAAATACTTCACGCGATCGCCGAGCTGCCGGGCGACATAGCCGGCGTAGTCCGCAAATGCGTTCGGCGTCTCGAGCGAGGTCCAGCCGCCGACGCGCTCCTGCATCGCCTGCGGCAGGTCCCAGTGATAGAGCGTCGCAAACGGCTCGATGCCGTTCGCCGACAATTCGTCGATCAGGCGCTTGTAAAAATCGAGGCCCTTTGGATTGGGCGAGCCGGTCCCGTCCGGAAAGACGCGCGGCCATGCAATCGAAAATCGATAGGCCTTCGTCCCCAGCTCCTTCATCAGGTGAATGTCTTCCTTGTAGAGACGGTAATGGTCGGTTGCAGTGTCGCCATTGCTGCCATCTGCGATCGCGCCGGGCGTGTGGGAAAAACGGTCCCAGATCGATGGGCCGCGACCGTCCTCGTTCACGGCGCCCTCGATCTGATAGGCGGAAGTCGCCGTGCCCCACAGAAAACCGTTCGGAAAGCCGGAAGAGGCGGGCATGTTTCGCGCTCCGCTCCGCGCGTCCGATTGAGTCAATCCAGGCGCCGCCGGCAGCATCGACATCCCCAGCGCCGACCAGCCTGCGATCCTGCCGAATTGCCGCCGGGAAAATCTCTTGAACGACATCATTCCAATCGCTATGCCCCGATCAATTTTGAGCAAAACAAGGCAGCGCTCATGCTTTGCGTTTGATGCAATCTACTATCACTTCTTCCGTGATCGAGCGCAACGCGGCCGCATCGGCGGTCGACAGGGCTGTCATGCGGGGCTAAATAGGCCGATCTACTTACGCTTTGGGGAGCAGGACAATCGGCATCCGCACGCCGCTGGCGCTTTTGATTCTATCGCTGAGCATCGTCGTTGCGGTGTGGTGGTGGCTCGCCACTCCCGTCGCGCTGACGCGTGCGCCGATCGACGATGCGGCGAAGCTGGAATGCGTTTCCTACGCGCCGTTCCGCAACGAGCAGACCCCGCATGATCCGACGCTCATCGTCCGTCCCGAGCAGATCTCGGAGGATTTGCGCGAGCTCGCGAAGGTTTCCAAGTGCATCCGCACCTATTCGATCGACAACGGCCTCGACAAGGTGCCCGAGCTGGCGTCGAGGGCGGGATTGAAGGTCCTGCTCGGCATATGGCTCGGCCGCGACCGCGCCAAGAACGCAGAGCTCTGCGACATCGCGGTCGCGCTGGCAAAGGATCATCCCACCACGGTGGCGGCGATCATCGTCGGCAGCGAAGTGCTGCTGCGCGGCGACATGACGGTGGGCGACCTTCGCCAGACCATCCAGTCGGTGAAGCCGCGCGTCAGTGTGCCGGTGACCTATGCCGATGTCTGGGAGTTCTGGCTGCGGTACCGGGAAGTCGGCGCCGATGTCGATTTCGTCACCGCGCATTTCCTGCCCTATTGGGAGGACGTTCCGCCGCGTGCCGAAGACGCGGCCGCGCATGTCGATGACATCAGAAAGCAGGTGGTGGCGGCCTTTCCCGGCAAGGAGATCCTGATCGGGGAGACTGGCTGGCCGAGCTTTGGGCGGATGCGCGACGGTGCGCTGGCTTCCCGCGTCAACCAGGCGCGATTCATTTCCCAGATTCTCGAGCGCGCGAGGCGGGACAATTTCCGCGTCAATCTGTTCGAGGCTTATGACGAGCCGTGGAAGCGCCGCTGGGAAGGCACCGTCGGCGGCTATTGGGGACTGTTCGACGGGACCGAGCGCAAGCTGAAATATCTGGCCGGCGTCGCCATCAGCAACTACCCCTTTTGGAAGCTACAGATGGCGGGCGGGCTGCTGCTTTGCATCTGCATATTCGCTGTCGCCATGTTCGCACCGAAGAAGCAGCCGTCGCCGCCGCGCTTGGCGTCATGGATCGCGGTCGCCGTATCCGCCATCGTCGGCGGGACATTGCTCGGGATCAGCGTCGACAAGATGCTCCTCGAAAGCTACGGGCTCGGCGGCTGGCTGATCCAGGGTTTCATGCTGATGGCGGCCGTGACGGCGCCGCTGCTTTCGACCCACGCGCTGATGTCGGGGCGGCCGCTGCCGTCGTTCCTCGAAGTGTTGGGGCCACCCAAGGGCCTCACTCCGCTGTTCATGACCAACATGCTGGGCATCACGCTGATCGTGACGACGCTCATTGCGGGCGAGACCGCGCTCAGCCTGATCTTCGACGCGCGCTGGCGCGATTTCCCGTTCGCCGCCTTGACCATGGCCGTGGTGCCGTTCTGGACGCTGGCCTTCCTCAACGGTTCGAAATCCGGCGAGCGGCCGCTTTCGGAAGCCGTATTTGCCGGACTGTTCGCGCTTTCCGCTCTGTATGTCGTGCTCAACGAGGGCTTTGAGAACTGGCAGGCGCTGTGGACCGGTGCCGCCTATCTCTTGCTCGGCAGCGCGCTGTGGCGAGGGCGCACGCCGGCCACAGCCTGAATTCGAGCCGGCTTTAAGCCCCGCGCACGATTTCGCGCACGAGGCCGACAGTCTCCTCGATCATGTCGGCGCTGACGTCGAGATAGGTGCAGGCGCGGATGCGGCCGTCCATCATGGCGAGCAGTACGCCGCGCTTGCGCAAGGCCTCGACCATCTTGTTGCCGGGAACGCCGGCGCCGTCAGGCTTGAAGAACACCAAATTGGTCTCGGGCTCCTGCACCTCGATGCCGTTGATCTGCGACAGGCCCCGTGCCAGCGCCCGCGCATTGGCATGATCGTCGGCGAGGCGGTCGACGTGATGGTCGAGCGCATAGATGCAGGCCGCGGCGGCGATACCGGCCTGCCGCATCGATCCGCCGAGCCGCTGCTTCCAGCGCCAGACCTCGTCGATGAAGGCGCGGCTCCCGGCGATCGCGCCGCCGATCGGCGCGCCGAGGCCTTTCGAGAAGTCGATCCAGGCCGAGTCCCATCCCGCCGTCATGTCGCGCGCCGATATGCCGGTCGCGACGCAGGCATTCAGCAGCCGCGCGCCGTCCATATGGGTGATGAGCCCGTTCGCCTTGGCGATCTGCACAACCTCATCCAGCGCGGCCTTCTTCCAGATCGTGCCGCCGCCAATGTTGGCGGTCTGCTCGACGCTGACGAGGGTCTGCGGCGGCTGGTAGCGCGAGCGCGGGTGCAGGGCGGCGCGGAACGTTTGCGGGGTAAACTGCCCGCCATCGCCGGGTAGTTGCGTGACCTGGAAGCCGCCGAGCGCCGCATGCGCACCGCCTTCGCGCGCGATGATATGCGCGGTCGCATGGGCTAGAAGCTCGTCGCCCGGCCGGCAATGGGCCAGCGTCGCCGCGACGTTGCACATCGTGCCTGACGGCATGAACACGGCGGCCTCCTTGCCGAGCAGCTCGGCGACCCGTTCGCAGAGCAGGTTCACGGTCGGATCGTCGCCGATCTGCTCGTCGCCGACCTCCGCCCGCGCGATCGCCTCGCGCATCGCCGGTGTGGGACGCGTCTGCGTGTCCGACAGCAGGTTGATGCGGATGGGTTCAGCCTTGGGATCGCGCGGGGCAGGGGTATAGTGCATGGAGGATTCTCTCGCTCACATTGTTATGGGCCAGCAGAAGCACGCATTTTGGCGCTTGTTACGACGACGTTCGGGTTAGCGTCGCATGGGCGCTTCCGGAGCGCCAGTCAAGCTACTTCGGTCTTGTCGATAGGTTCAGCAACGAGCCGAAGTCCGAAAGAGTTGATTACTTTTCTGATTGTGTCGAATTCAGGCTTTGTCGTACCGCTCAGCGATTTGTAGAGGCTCTCTCGGGAGAGGCCGGTCTCCTTCGCAACCTGAGTCATGCCTTTGGCCCGGGCGATCGTATCGAGTGCGTCGCAGATGAATTCCGGATCGTCCGTTGCCAGCGCCTCGGAAAGGTAATCGGCCATTGCCTGCGGGCTCTTCAGGTAATTTGCGGCCTCGAATTTCGAAATCTTGATCATGGCGGTCCTCTCACAATTCAGCAGCAATTTCCTTCGCTCGCTTGATATCCTTGGCTTGGCTCGACTTATCTCCACCGCACAGAATGACGATGATCGTTCTTTCCATTTGCTTGTAATAGACGCGGTATCCCGGCCATGATGGACGCGCATTTCGCTGACGCCTTCGCCGACTGGCTTGACGTCGCCGGCGTTCCCAAAGCGCAGTCGCGCTACGCGCGAAGCAATTTTGGTCCTGGCCCTTTCATCTGCGAGATCTGAAAGCCATCGATCGAACTCATCGGTCGTCAGTATCTCGAACATGACGTATCCTATAGGATACAATGCGCCTTCGTCAATAACTCCCCTCAAACAAAAAGGCCCCGGTAGAACCGGGGCCTTCGATAGCTCGGAGCTGAAAACCGATCAGCGCGAATAGAATTCGACGATCAGATGCGGCTCCATCTGCACCGCGAACGGCACGTCCGACAGCGCCGGAATGCGGGTGAACTTCGCGGTCATCTTGGCGTGATCGGCCTCGATGAAGTCGGGCACGTCGCGCTCGGCGAGCTGGCTGGCTTCCAGCACCGGTGTGAGCTGCTTGGAGGCTTCCTTGATCTCGACGAGGTCGCCCGGCTTGAGCTTGTAGCTCGGAATGTTGACGCGGCGGCCGTTCACCTTGATGTGGCCGTGGTTGATGAACTGGCGAGCGGCAAACATCGTCGCCACGAACTTGGCACGATAGACCACGGTGTCGAGACGGCGCTCGAGGAGGCCGATCAGGTTCTCGCCGGTGTCGCCCTTCATCCGGCCGGCCTCGACATAGATGCCGTGGAACTGGCGCTCGGAAATGTTGGCGTAATAGCCCTTGAGCTTCTGCTTGGCGCGGAGCTGGACGCCGAAGTCGGACAGCTTGCCCTTGCGGCGCTGGCCGTGCTGGCCGGGGCCGTATTCACGGCGGTTCACAGGGCTCTTCGGGCGGCCCCAGATATTCTGGCCCATACGGCGATCGATCTTGTATTTCGCCTCACTGCGCTTTGTCATCGCGTCCTCTGCGTACGTTTGAGTTTTGAGGAAACGCGCCCTCCTGTGCACCGGCAGGGCCGGGGCCGACAGATCCGCCTCGAAAGCTCGGGGAGAACCACGGGTCGCGAAACGCATCGCGGGCCGAAACCGGCCCGCGAGCAAGCGGGGTATTAAGGAGAAACTGCCGTCCTGTCAACGAAAAGGGGTCCTTCCAGGCCCGTCATTCCGGGGCGCCTCGAAGAGGCGAACCTGGAATGACCGCCAAGCGGTGGTCAGGTCGCGACCGCCCGGACGGGTTTGGGCTCGGTTTGCCGATTCGCGCGCAATTCGGCGGCAATTTCCCCGTTCAGCACCTGTTCCAGCCGGTTCAGGGCCTTGGCCATTGGGGCGGCGTCGGTAACCCGGTGATCCCAGCGCAGCACCACCTCGATGGTCTGGTCGGGCTTTTCCACCCCATAGCTCAGGACGAACGGCCCGGGGCTGACGGCATGGAGCTGCCCGGCGCCATAGGCGGCCACCGAGGTGACGCCAAAACTGCCGAAATAATTGGCCCGCTGGCGGCCGAAATTGAGCCCGATCGCCCAGAACAGGCGACGCAGGGGCAAAGGAAGCCGGGTGGTGCGCAGGATCTTGCGAAACGCCGGCACCTCGTTGATCGGGGCCGTCTTGGCGTGCCGGATCAGCGCGTCGACCTCGGCAAGCGATAATTCATCCGGGGCGGCCACCTTTTGCGGCAGCACGCAATCCTGCCCGTCCTCGATCCGGGCGATCGCCACCATCGCGACGCTGCGCGGCAGTTCATAGAAGGCGGGCAGCGGCCATTTGACATAGAGGGTGCGCAGGATCGGCTGTTCCTTCGCCACCAGCGCGAACGCCTTGACGAAGATCGCAGCCCAGCCCGGCCGCTCGGCGGCCTGGGCGCGGGCCTCCGAGAGGACGCGGAGGTTGAGGGGGCGGGTCAGCGAAACAAAGGGCACGCGGATCGAGGCGTGCATGAGGTCGGCGACGAGGCGGCGCGGCAGTGTGATTTTTCGAACCGTTCCGCGCATGCTCTGCCCGGGTCTCCACAATAGGCAAATCAGAAACTGGCTAGCCGCGGCGAGCGGCCTGCAGGACCTCATCTAGCACGAACAAGGCGATTTGACGCCAGAAGGTTCGCACCCCCGAGCGCCCCGCCAGCGCTCGACGTGGCCTCCGAGGGCGGCGCAAACCTCGAGGATTTCGAGGGGCTTGCCGCCATCTCGTTACCTATCGCTTGATTCCGTCCAGGCTCGCCGCGATGCCGCGCTGGAACAGCGACCAGTCGAAGCCGAGCGCCAGCGCCACATAGCCGCGCGCGATCATCGCATTGGCCTGCTCGGCGGTGCGGGCGACGCCGCCGATCGGCACGCCGCTTTTGAGGATGCCTTCCTCGGCGCGCTTCATCAGCGCCACCACCTCGGGATCATCGGGCAGGCCGCGCTTGTTGATGGAGGTCGCAAGGTCGCCCGGGCCGATCACCGCGAGGTCGATGCCGGGCGTCGCCATGATCTCGTCGATGCGGTTGACCGCCTCGACATGCTCGATGGTGATCATGCAGATCATGTCGTCATCAGCGGTCGCCATGTAGTCCGCCATCGAAACGCCCCAGCGGAACGGCGCATGGAACGGACCCCATAGCCGGTCGCCCTTCGGCGGATAGCGCACGTTGCGCACCGCCTTTTCGGCCTCAACCCGGCTGCAGATCATCGGAAAGTTGATGCCGAGCGCGCCGAGGTCCATCGGCGCTTTTGCCAGCGACGGCTCGTTGGCGGCAATCCGCACCATCGGCACGCAGGGCGTGCCTGATGTCGCCGTGATCATCGCATGCGCTGCGCCGAGATCGATCGGCCCGTGTTCGAGATCGATGATGATCCAGTCGATGCCGGAACGGCCCATGATCTGCACGGTCTGGATCGAGGGAATGGTCGCGATCGCGCCGAAGGTCGGGCGCCCCTCGCGCCAGAGCTGGCGCAGGCGGTTGAGCGGCGCAGGCTTTGCGGAGGTCACAGCGGCAACTCCCTGCTGAAATGACTGCATATCATTCGGCGAGGGGACCATAGGGGCAAATTCACGACTTATCGAGCCACTTTGTTTTTGCGCGGCGTCATGATTTCAGACGCCACCGTGCTAATCTTGTTCCGCACGATTGCTTGGGTTTCGTGGAGCGGACCGTGAGACGACGTGAGTTCATCGCGCTCCTTGGTGGCGCGGCGGCAGTTCGGCCACTCGGCGCGCATGCGGAGCGTCCGATGACAAAGCGCGTTCTTTATTTCAGTCACTCGGCCGGCTATCGGCATGAAGTAATACCGCTTTCCAAGACAATCCTGACGCAGCTCGGAAGCAATTCGGGTGTCTTTGAAGTCACTGCAACGGAAGACACCTCTGAACTTTCAGCCGAAAATCTCGGACGCTACGTCGCCGTGATGTTCTACACGTCCGGCGAACTTCCGATGAGCGATGCGCAAAAGACAGCTCTTCTCAACTTTGTCAGCTCGGGCCATGGGTTCGTCGGTATTCATTCGGCGACGGACACGTTCTACACTTGGCCGGACTACCTCGATCTGATCGGCGGCTATTTTAATGGTCACCCGTGGCATCAGAGCGTGACCATCGACGTGGTCGATCCTGGCGATCCCCTAGTGGATTTTCTCGGGAATTCGTCGCGAATAGAGGACGAGATCTACCAGATCAGCGACTTCGATTATCTTGGATCAAACGTGTTGCTGCGCCTCGACCCAAGCTCGGTGGACCTTGGCAAGAGCGGCGTGCATCGACGATTCTATGGTTGGCCGCTCGCATGGACCCGCCTCTATGGCGAAGGACGCGTATTCTACACGGCGCTCGGCCATGAACCGTCGGTTTGGCAAGATGCTCGCTATCAGCGGCTGCTCACCAACGCCATCCTCTGGTCGATGCGCAGATAGCCCTCGGGGTCGGGCCGTTACACCAGCACGCGTCCGCCGAAGAACGGCATCAGCGCGGGGGCGAGCGTGTGCGAGCGCTGGGAGGTGAAGATCATCTCGGCGCCGGCGTCGTCGTTGGCCCGGCCGGGTGAGCCGAGCAGCGCCGATACGCGCCGTGCGATGGCGGGCGCCGGATCGATCCAGTCGACCGGCCATGGTGCGAGCCGGGTCATGCGGTCGAGCAGCAGCGGATAATGGGTGCAAGCGAGCACGACGGTGTCGGTGCGCTCAGCGCCTTGGCCGACGAAGCAGGGGGCGAGTTCGGCGACAATATCGGCATCGCGGACGTCGTTGCCGCTGAGGGCGGATTCGGCGAGTGAGGCGAGTTCGCCCGATCCCACCAGCGTCACCTCGCAGCCTTGCGCAAAATCCTCGATCAGGCGGCGGGTATATTCGCGCTTCACGGTGCCCCTGGTGCCGAGCACGGACACGCGCTTGCTCTTCGAACTGGCGCAGGCCGGCTTGATCGCCGGTACGGTGCCGACGAACGGCACGCTGTAGGCGCTGCGCAGATGCGACATCACGAGCGTGGAAGCGGTGTTACAGGCGATCACCACCAGCGCGGGAGAATGCCGCGCGATCAGTTCGCCGATCAGCGGCACCACGCGGGCGATGATCTGTTCCTCGCTGTGATGGCCGTAAGGAAAGAACGCGTCGTCGGCGACATAGACATAGTGCGCGTCGGGCCTGGCCCGGACGATCTCGCGCAGGACCGTGAGGCCGCCAAGGCCGGAGTCGAAGACGAGGATTTTCGGCGGGGATGACACGCTGTGACCTTAGTTGATCCGCGGTTACTGTTAGGTTGCTACAACGGCCGGCGAGGGGGTCGCTAAGGTTGTCGACGGCATCAGTGACAATTTGGAATGATTTAATTCGGCTTGGCAAGGCCGGGAAACTGCTGGGATCGTGACCGAGGCCGCCACCGGCGGCATCGGCTGGAATACCATAGCAGCCCTGCCAAGCAGTTGCACTGTTTAGAACTTCTCCAACTTATACCCTCGTTTTGCCCCTTCACGCCATGGCTGCCGGCAGAGTATGCCAGCGCCGGATATCGTCAGCCATATTGGAAAAGCCAAGCATGTCCTTCCCGAAGCTCACCCTGTTGGTCGCCCTTGCGCTCGTCTCATTGGCCGCAGCCGGCCCGGCAAGCGCGCAGAGCGCTACCGAGATCCAGCTCAGCTACAAGGACAAGAAGTTCGACCCGGCGGAGATCAGCGCGCCCGCCAACACGCCGATCGTGATCAAGCTGAAGAACCTCGATGCCAAGGCGATGGAATTCGAGAGCAAGACCTTGAAGGTGGAGAAGGTGGTCGCCGGTTCCAGCGACGCCACCATCAATGTCCGCGCGCAGAAGCCGGGCCGTTACGAATTCTTCGACGAGTATAACGAGAAGGTGGCGCGCGGCGCGCTGGTCGTGAAGTAAGGAAGAACAAGAAGCCGACCGTGATCGCAGCCCTGATCATCGTTTTTCGTGAAGTCTTCGAGGCCGGTCTGATCATCGGCATCGTGCTCGCGGTCACGCGCACGGTGCCGCACCGCAACGGCTGGATCGGCGGGGGCGTTGTCGCGGGCGTCCTTGCGGCCTGCGTGGTCGCCGCCTGTGCCGGCGCGCTGTCGAACCTGTTTGCCGGCATGGGGCAGGAGGTCTTCAACGCGGGCATCCTCGCGCTCGCCGTGGTGATGCTCACCTGGCACAATGTCTGGATGGCGCGGCACGGCAAGGAACTCGCCGGCGAATTGCGCGCGGCGGGGCAGGCCGTGGTCGCGGGCGAGAAATCGCTGCTGGCGCTGGCCGTCGTGGTCGGCGTAGCCGTGCTGCGCGAGGGCAGCGAGGTCGTGCTGTTCCTCTACGGCGTGCTGGCGACCGGTAATGACACAGGATGGGGTGTGGCGGTCGGCGGCTTTGCCGGGCTGGTGCTCGGCGCGCTGGTCTGCTGGCTGACCTATGTCGGGCTCTTGCGGATTCCGCCGCGCGCGCTGTTCACCACCACGACGGTACTGATCGCGCTGCTGTCGGCCGGCATGGCGGCGCAGGCGACCGCGTTCCTCGAACGGGCGAACTGGCTGACTGCGCTCGACGGTGTCGTCTGGGATTCGAGCTGGCTGCTTTCCGACTCCAGCCTGCTCGGCAAGGCGCTGCACACGCTGATCGGCTATACCGACCAGCCCACAGCAATGCAGCTCACCGTCTACCTGGCGATCCTGGCGGTGACCTTCGTGCTGATGCGGCTTTACGGCGCCCCGGCGAAGGGCGCGACACCTGCGCCAGCCGAATGATCAGCTCTCCCCGAACACCCGCTTGAAGATCGTGTCGACGTGCTTGAAGTGATAGCCGAGGTCGAACTGCTCCTCGATCTCGGCATCGGTCAGGTGCTTCTTCACATCAAGGTCTTTCTTGAGCAGGCTTTGGAAGTCGCCTTCGCCGCGCCAGACCGGCATGGCGTTGCGCTGGACGTATTTGTAGGCGTCCTCGCGGCTGGCGCCCTTCTGCGTCAGGGCGATCAGGAGCCGCTGCGAATGCACGAGGCCGCCGAGGCGGTCGAGGTTCTTCTGCATGTTGGCGGGGTAGACCAGCAGCTTCTCGATCAGGCCGGCAAGCCGCATCAGGGCGAAGTCGAGCGTCACGGTGGCGTCAGGGCCCATCATGCGTTCGGCGGAAGAATGCGAGATGTCGCGTTCGTGCCAGAGCGCAACGTTCTCCAGCGCCGGGGTCACATAGGCGCGCACCATGCGCGACAGGCCGGTGAGATTTTCCGACAGCACCGGATTGCGCTTGTGCGGCATCGCCGACGAGCCCTTCTGGCCCTCGGAGAAGAATTCTTCCGCTTCCAGAACCTCGGTGCGCTGCAAATGACGGATTTCGATGGCGAGTCGCTCGACCGAGGAGGCGATCACGCCGAGTATTGCAAAATACATCGCATGCCGGTCACGCGGGATCACCTGGGTCGAGATCGGCTCGGGGACTAGGCCCATCGCCTTGGCGACATGCGCTTCGACGCGTGGATCGATCTGGGCAAAGGTGCCGACGGCGCCCGAGATCGCGCAGGTCGCGACTTCCTTGCGCGCGGCGACGAGGCGCTCGCGGGCGCGGGAGAATTCCGCATAGGCGTAGGCCAGCTTGAGCCCGAACGTAACAGGCTCGGCATGGATGCCGTGGGAGCGGCCGATGGTCGGCGTCATCTTATGCTCGAAGGCGCGCTTCTTCAGCGCGGCCAGCACCTTGTCGAGGTCTGATAGCAGGAGATCGGCGGCGCGGGTGAGCTGCACGTTGAGGCAGGTATCGAGCACGTCGGAGGAGGTCATGCCCTGGTGGACGAAGCGCGCCTCGGGGCCGACGATCTCGGCCAGATGGGTCAGGAAGGCAATGACGTCGTGCTTGGTCTCGCGCTCGATCTCGTCGATCCGAGCGACGTTGAAGGTGGCGTCCCTGGCCTTGGCCCAGATCGTCTTCGCCGCTTCCTTCGGGATCACGCCCAATTCCGCCAGCGCATCAGCCGCATGCGCCTCGATCTCGAACCAGATCTTGAAGCGGGTCTGGGGCTCCCAGATGGAAGCCATTTCGGGGCGGGTGTAGCGGGGGATCATCGAAAACTCCGGACGGGCAGGGGCGCGCGAGGCGGTCCCCGGCCGATTTGTTTTTACGCCGCGCTTTAGCAAATTGCGCCGGGGGAAGCCACCCGTACGGCCCACGGACAGGGGAAAACCGGGCCTGCGGCAGAGGCCGAAAGCCCACCGGTAAATGCCGCTGCTACAGGCTGGCCAGGCCGCATTCCACGGCCAACCGGACCAGCTGGGCGTCGGTCCGCATGCCGGTCTTGGTCTTGATCAGGTAGTGATAGTTCTGCACGGTCTTCGTACTGAGATTGAGGTTCGTCGCGATCTGTTCCGTGGTCGCGCCGGCCGCCAGCTGCCGTAGGATCTCGATTTCCCGTTCGCCGAGCTGGTCGAGCAGCGAGCGTGAGGGGGACAGGCTTTCCATCGCCAGGACGCGGGCAATGTCATCGCTGATCGCCTGCTCGCCGCGCACGATCGAACGGATCGCCCGGATCAGTTCGGCCGGGGCGGAGCCCTTGGTCACATAGCCATTGGCGCCGGCATTGAAGGCGGCCTTCACCTGAGCGGCCTCGCTATGCATGCTGAAGACAAGAATACGGGTTCCGGAACTGCGGGAGTGGATGTTCCTGAGAGCCTCGAGCCCGCTGGGCCCCGGCATCGAGATATCCATCACCACGACGTCGGGGACATGCGCCTTGAAGGCCCGGTAGGCATCGGCCGCGTTGTCGGCCTCAGCCACCACATGAAAATCGTCCTGATGTTCGAGGACGCGCCGGTAGCCCTGCCGGACGACAGGATGGTCGTCGACCAGCAGGATCGAAATGCCTTGAGTTGACATCGCTTGGGTCGAAACGCCCTGAGTTGGTGAGGTGGTCATCAGGCCGCAAGCGGGATCGTGGCGGCCACGCGCACCCCGCGATGGGCGTCCGCAATCGACAGCGAGCCGCCCAGTGCGGTGATCCGCTCGCGAATGCCCGTCAGTCCGAAGCCGGTCGACGCCGCAACCTTGGCGGCGTTGCCGCCGCCGTCGTCCTCGACATGGACCAGCAGCGCGTTTTCCGCGCCGCTGCGCCGCTCGATCCGCAGCACGATCTCACGCGCCGAACTGTGCCGCAGCGAGTTGGTGAGGCATTCCTGGGCCACCCGGTAGGCCGCCGCAGCGACCGCGCCACGGACGTCGGCGAGGTCGCCCTTGAGATCGAGCTGGATCATCGGCTGCGCGGGATTCCGCGACCGCCAGCCGTCGACGAGGTCGATCAGGCAGGCCTCCAGCCCAAGTTCCTCGGCCGGCGGATGGCGCAGGCGGTTTAGCGTGTCCCGCAGGCAGGCCATGATCCGGTGGGTAGCCTGTGAGATCATCCGCGCATCCTGCGCCACCTCGTTCTCGCCATGCTCCAGCGCGCTGGCGGCCTCGATCGTGTTGGCAAAGGCGAGGATCGCGGTCAGGTTCTGCCCGAACTCGTCGTGCAGCTCGCGGGCCAGCGCGCGCCGCTCGTCGCTGCGGATTTCAAGCAGGCGCCGCGTCAGCGCGGCACGCTCTTCGGTCGCCAGCGCGAGGCGGTCGCCAAGCTCGCCGACGGCCTGGCCGATCATAGCAAGTTCCACCGAGCGGAAGCGGGGCAGCTGTGTCCGGTACTCGCCGCGCGCCATCCGCTGCAGGGCGGTCACGATCTGCCGCGCCGGCGCCAACGTATGCGCAATCGCCAGCGAGGCGAGCAGCGCGATCGCGACCGCCATCAGCAAAGCAAGGTGGATGTTGTCGAGCACGTGCTGCCACGCCAGCGCGATCGCGGCCTGCGGATCGGCCGTGGCCGAGATGCTGCCGGCATTGGCGGCGCGCGCGCTGATGGGACGGACGACCGGGGCGTGACTGCCAAGCACGGTCTCCACCGTGGCTGCGAACCAGCGCGGCGGGGTCTGGCCCAGACCCTTGCTCTGGCCGCAGAGCGGCCTTTCGAACGCACCTGATGGTTCGATCCGGACGCAGATGCCGGGCGAAATCAGGCTCATGGTCTGAATGGTACGCCATTCCGCCGTCGGCACGAGCTGCTCGCGCATTCTGCTGCTGCGGAGCAGCAATTCGCGCCAGTACAGCGCCTCCAGTGCGACCGAGACGCGCTCGGCCGAAGCGGCCGTGGCGCGGTCGACGCTGCGGTAGGCATCGATCGTCGCCCAGATGGTGGCGGCCCCGAGGCACAGGATGACGACGATGAACAGGCGGGCGACGAGTTGAAGCACAAGGCGCATGCGATCACTCCGCGGGCAGTGCCGGCGAGCCTAACAGCACCGCCGACCGGTGCCAAATTGCAAGCGGGGCGGGAGGTCCAGCTTGGGAAATTTTCCCAGCAAACCCCGGGCATATCTCTTTGGACGGCGCTGCAACGGCTGATCTAACAAAGGTTCGGTGCCGGCCAGAAGGTGACGGCTTACAGGAGCTGTGTGCAGGCATGAGTGTCACGGCAAGCGCCGAAACCATTTCCTCCGCGGACACCTCGGAGCGCAGCGTTCTCCTGCTATGGATGATCTTCACCGGCCTATCGGTGTTCGCCTGCGTCGTGCTCTGGCGCTACGGGCTGCTTCACCTGATGGTCGTCTCCGACCGCACCTATATTTCGAGCGTCATCGCCGTCCTCTACTTCGTCACGTGCTTCCATTGCTTCTGGCGGAGCCGCGCAATCGCGCGCGAGGGCGAGATCGCGCGGCGCTGCCGCGCCATCCTGTCGGCGCCGGGCGGGGCGAGGGCGCTCGCCGACGCGCATGCGCTGCCGACGGGGCTGGTGCCGGATCACATCCGCAGCCTCGTGCAGAAGGCGGAGGCGCAGACCGCAGGACGGATCGACCAGACGCTCCTCCTGCGCTCGCTCGCCGACCGCCTGCGCGGCTCCAACGGGTTTGGTGCGTTCGTCTCCGATACGCTGATGAAGCTCGGCCTGCTCGGCACTATCATCGGCTTCATCATCATGCTGGCGCCGATCGCAACGCTCGATGCGGCCGACAAGGTCGCGATGAAGTCCTCCATGGGGCTGATGAGCGACGGCATGGCGGTGGCGATGTACACGACGCTGGCCGGCCTGATCGGCTCCATCCTCGTCAAGATCCAATACTACATGCTGGATGCTGCGACCCAGCGGGTGTTTTCCGACGCCGTCGTGTTGACCGAGACGCATGTCACGCCCGCGCTGGAACGCCGCCATGATGGATGATTTCGGCCTCTATCCGCGCGAGGAGCCGTTCGATCCGCTCGGCGTGATGCTGTTCAAGGCGCTGCAGGTGATCGCGTTCTTGTTCTTCCTGGCGCTGCTGGCGGTCTCGCCGGATGCCAAGGACGGCAAGATCGATTCCAACGCCGAGTTCATCATCACCATGGACTGGCCGGACAATCATCCTGACGATCTCGACCTGTTCGTGCAGGATCCCGCCGGCAACATCGCCTGGTACCGCCGCCGCGAGGCTGGCTTCCTCACCCTCGACCGTGACGACCGCGGCGGCGCCAATGATTTCATCGTCGTCAATGGCAAGAAGATCCCGTCGCCGATTCGCGAGGAGATCGTCACCGTGCGCGGCATTGTGCCAGGCGAGTACACCGTCAACGTCTCGCATTTCCAGGCCACCACCGGCCAGCCCGTCACCGTGAACGTGAAGGTCCAGAAGCTCAATCCGACCGCGCAGGTGATCTTCGACAACAAGCTGACCGTCGACCACACCGGCCACGAAAAGACCGCGCTGCGCTTCTGGCTCGATGGGGAGGGCAAGGTGATCGACGTCCAGCAGCGGCCCAAATCGCTGATGGAGACGTTCCGCAACGTCCGCGCCAACGGCGCCGACATCGATCCGAAAACCGGCGTCAGGATGCCGCGCCGTGAGTAACCTGCAATCAGTCGTCCTCACGCTCTCCATCAGCTACGCGCTGATCGGCGCGCTGCTGCTGGTCGTTCTAGTCTATGCGCGGTTACCATGGCAGGCCAAGGCGGTGGCGGTGGTCGTGACCAGCGCGTTCTACATTGCAAGCTTCATTGGCGCGCGGGGCCTCCTTGGCTGGGCGACGATCGACCGCCTGCCGGCCACCTTCAAGGTGCTGCAGGTCCGTATCGTGGAGCCGCATTCGCTGGAGGGCGATCGGGGCTCGATTTATCTCTGGGTCGAGGCGCTCGACGACGGCAACCGGCCGAGCGGCATCCCGCGGGCTTACCGCCTGGCCTATACCGACAGCCTCGCGCAGAAGAGCGACAAGGCGGCTTCCGAGATCGCCGCCGGCCGGCCGCAGGGCGGCCGGGCCGCCGATTTCGGCGACGGCGGGGGCAGCCTGCTGCAGGCCGCCCGGGAATACATCACGCCCGGCACCATCCTGGACACGTCCGGCGGTGATCCCTCGACAGGCGGGGGGCTGCTGGCCACGCCCCGCGACGGCGACGAGGTGTCCTTTACCCCGCTGCTGCCGCCGCGGATGCCCCCGAAAGATGAGCAATAGGAGGTCACCGGCCGGTGTCCGGCTCTTGGACCACCCCGTTACCTCACGGATTATTGTCTGACAGATATTGAAATCTGTCAGCGCGAGATGCTATATGCATTTCCGACGCCGGTACTAGGGCGTTACCCGGCCCAATTGGTTCGGAGCCGGGGACTTGCAAAGGACTACCGTTATGACGACCCATCTCATTCAACTTGCGACCCAAATTCAGCGTTGGCTTGACCAGAGCGTTGCTCGGCATCTGGCCGCCCAGGCCGAGCGGTTTGAGCCGGCGGCGAAACATTAACCCCACCCGGGGTTTACAGGGGCAGTAGTAGAGGGGACTAGATGACCAGCCGTCCGATCGCATCAAAGGTGCGCGCATGAACGAAGTCGTGGTTCTGACCCCCGAACGGATTCTGGAGGTTACTGAGGACGTCTTGCGCCGCTATGGCCTCGCCAAGGCGACCGTAGTGGACGTTGCCCGTGCGCTGGATGTCAGCCACGGCAGCGTCTATCGCCATTTCCCCAGCAAGGCCTCGCTGCGCGAGGCGGTCGCCAAGCGTTGGCTCGACCGCCTCAGCGCGCCGCTGCTCAAGATCGCCGAGAGCGAAGGCCCGGCGTCGGCGCGGCTCGACAAGTGGCTGCGTACGATGTTTGCGATCAAGCGCGAGCGGCTTGGCGACGATCCCGAGATGTTTGCGACCTACCTGGCGCTGGCGCGCGAGGCTTGCAAATCCGTGAGCTGCCACAAGGACTGCCTGGTCGATCAGATCGCGCTGATCCTCGCCGACGGCGTCAAGCAGGGCGCTTTCGAGGTCGCCGACATCAAGGTGACCGCGCGCGCCATCTTCGACGCCACCAGCCGCTTCCACCATCCCGCCCATGCCGAGGAATGGAAGGAACCGGGCGCCCCGGCGCGGATCGATGCGCTGTTGGCGCTGCTGCTCAAGGGTCTGGAAGCGCCGTGCAAGGCTGACGCTCCTGTCAATTGATCGCCGTTCCCCGCCGCACAGCCGGCGTGCCTTCCTCTGATTGCAATCCGCAAGCCGCCTGTTGTTTGATATCCATCAAGGCACGCGCAGTCACGGCGCGATGATGGATGAAGGGAGACGACGCGGTGCGGCTGGCCATTTTTGCCGACATCCACGCCAACCGGCAGGCCTTTGCTGCATGCCTCGATGCGGCGCGCGCGCATGGCGCGGAGCGGCTGATCTGCCTCGGCGATATCGTCGGTTATGGCGCCGATCCGGAGTGGGCGGTAGATACCGTGATGGGCCTCGTCGATGACGGCGCGGTCGCCGTCATCGGCAACCATGATCATGCGATTTCTACGCCCTCCGAAACCATGAATGCCGAAGCCCAGATGGCGATCGAATGGACGCGCGGCCGGCTGAGCGTGGCGCAGCGGCGCTTTCTCGCCGAACTGCCGCTGACCCGACGCGAGGACGATCGCCTCTATGTGCATTCGGAAGCATCACACCCGGCGCGATGGCATTATGTGCGGGGAACCTCGGACGCCGCGCGCAGCCTGGAGGCGACCGACGCCCATGTCACTTTTTGCGGACACATCCACCGTCCGGCGCTTTATTCGATGTCGGCGGCGGCAAAGATGACGAGCTTCACTCCGACCAATGACGTGCCGGTGCAATTGCTCGGCGGCCGGCGCTGGCTCGCCGTTCTCGGCTCCGTCGGCCAGCCGCGCGACGGCAATCCGGCGGCATCGTTCGTGATGCTCGACACGGTTTCGCGTGAGATTACCTATTGCCGGGTGCCCTACGATGTCGAGGCGGCTGCCGATCGGATCCGCGCAAACGGCCTGCCGCCCTGGCTGGCCGATCGTCTGCTGATCGGGAGGTGAGGCCGATGGCGAGGCCTGCAATCGCGCCGGGGACGGTGCTCGATGGCTTCACGGTCGGCGAGTGCGTCCATCATGGCGGCATGGCGACGCTGTGGACGGTGACGCATCCCGGCATCCCCGTGCCGCTATTGATGAAGGTGCCGCGGATTGCCGAGGGCGAGGACCCCGCGGCGATCGTCTCGTTCGAGATGGAGCAGATGATCCTGCCGCGGCTGGCGGGTGCGCACGTGCCGGGCTGCTTCGGCACCGGCGATTTCGACCGGCAGGCCTACGTCGTCATGGAGCGCATTCCCGGCAAAACGCTCTATAGCCGCATCGACGAGCTGCCGATCCCCTATGAAGAGGCGAGGCTGCTCGGCGGCAAGATCGCGACCGCTTTGGCCGACCTGCACCGGCAGAACGTGATTCACCACGACATCAAGCCGAGCAGCATCATGTTCCGCCCCACAGGCGAATGCGTGCTTATCGATTTCGGCCTGTCGCACCACAATCAGTTGCCGGACCTGTTGCAGGAAGAATTCCGGCTGCCCTACGGTACCGCGCCCTACATGGCGCCCGAGCGGCTGCTCGGCGTGCGCGACGATCCGCGCAGCGATTTGTTTTCGCTCGGCGTGCTCCTGTATTTCTTCACCACCGGGGTGCGGCCGTTCGGTGAGAGCGAAACGCTGCGCGGAATGCGACGTCGGCTGTGGCGCGACCCCTATCCGCCGCGCAAGCTGAGGCCCGGCTATCCGCCCTGGCTGCAGGAAATCGTGCTGCGCTGCCTGGAGATCGAGCCGGTGTGGCGCCATCCGACGGCCTCGCAACTGGCGTTCGACCTTGCCCATCCCAACCAGGTCAAGCTGACGGCGCGCTCGGAGCGGCTGCAGCGCGATCCACTCTCTACGGTGTGGCGGCGCCGCTTCAACCGCGGCGTGACGCTGCCGAAGCCGAAATCCGACGTCGCGGCCCAACTGGCATCGGGGCCGATCATGGTCGTGGCGATCGATACCGAGGAAGCATCGACAGCGCTCAACGCGTGTCTGCGCCGGACCGCTGCACAGCTCCTCGCAACCCTGCCGTCGGCGCGGCTCGCCTGCCTGAACGTGCTGCGGCTCGGCCGCGTCACCATCGACAGGACGCTGGACGAGCAGGGCAACAACAAGCACATCGACCGCATGGTCGCGCTGCGGCACTGGGCACAGCCGCTAGAGCTCGACGAGAGCCGGCTGACGGTGCATGTGCTGGAGGCGGTCGATCCGGCAGCGGCGATCCTGGAATTCACCCGCGTCAACCAGGTCGATCATATCGTGATCGGCGCTCGGCAGAATTCGATGCTGCGCACGCTGCTCGGCAGCGTCTCGGCCAAGGTCGCGGGCGAAGCCGCCTGCAGCGTGACGGTGGTGCGGCCACCGCGGTCGGGGGTGGGGCCGCTGGCGGAAGAAATCACATAGCCGGACCGAACTTCAGACCTCCACCGGCCGACAAATGTTCGTTCATTCGGTTCAGGTGCGAGACAGCTTATGGCCAATTCGGGTGCAACGCTCCAGCAGGAGCTCGATTCCGGCGAGCGGATGCTGTGGAGCGGGCGGCCATTGTCTGACATTCGGATCGAATTCGGCCATCTGCTCCAATCGGCCTTCGGATTTGTCTTCCTGGGCATTTCTGTTGGCTCCCTGTTGGCCGCAGGCAAGGAAAGCACCGTCTTTCCGACGCTATGGTCGATTCCGTTTGTTGCCGCCGGCTTGTACCTGTCGGTCGGGCACTTCTTCTGGAGCGCGTTCTGTCGCCGCTACACCGAATATGCCGTCACCAACCAGCGCGTGATTGTGCGCACCAGCCTGTTGAGCCGGACGATCCAGTCGATCGAATACCGCAAGATTAGAGCGATCACATTGACGGAGAAATCCGACGGCAGCGGGACGATCCATTTCGGGGAAAGCAGCGGCGCCGACGCCGGAAACGCCACAACTTCTGGCGCGACCAAGATGGAAGCCGTCGCCGATGCGCGGCTGGTTTACAATATCATTCGCAAGGCGTCACAGCGCGCGGCTTGATGCAGCGCGAGCTGACAGCTGACGACGGCATTCACTCGAGCGTCTGGACGGGCGGCGCTTTTGAACGCGGTGGGGTTGGCGCGGGATTGCTGGCGATGCGGCCGCTCCGTTCCGCCGGGGCAGGGCCCATGGCTTCGGCCCGAGCGCCGCGCACGCTGTCTCTGGAAGATTGCCTGCGGTGCCGCGACGAACGCGAGCCTTCCAGCCCCCAGGAGCGCGAGATCGACGGGCCGGCCGTGTAGCCAACAAAAGCGCCGGCGACGGCGCCGATTGGGCCCAGCACGACGGCACCGGCTACCGCGCCGAGCGCCGCATCACCCGCGCGCTGCGCGAATGCGGCAGAGGGTGCGAGGGCCAGGAGCAATGCAGCGGTGGCGAGGGCCTTAATCATATGTGTGTCCCATCCTTGAATGGCGGGATGCTGATCTGCCTTTATGGCGAGATGCGTGACGCTTTGTGGCCGCAGCGTGGACTTTACGGTTCCTGCCCGCCATTTCGGCGGCGTGCGCGCTCCAGAATGTCGCGGATCGCGCTTGGGCCGCGTTGGCTGCGCAAGTTCGAGAAGGGGACCCGGGCAACCCGCTTCAAGCCGCTTCGCCGCGCGCCAGCGCTGCCGCGCCCCGGATCGCGGAAATGTTGGCCGTGTAGGACTCTACCGTGCCGCCCTTGAACACCGCCGAGCCCGCGACCAGCGCGTTGGCGCCGGCGGCGGCGAGCTGGCCGGCAACGTCGGGCCCGACGCCGCCATCGACCTCGATGTCGATCGGACGTCCCGCCGTCATCGCCCTGATGTCGCTGACCTTGCCGAGTGCGGACTTGATGAAGGCCTGGCCGCCGAAGCCGGGATTGACCGACATGACAAGCACGAGGTCGATCAGATCGATGACATATTCGATCGCGCTCGCCGGCGTGCCCGGGTTGAGGGAGACGCCGGCCTTCTTGCCGAGCGCGCGGATTGCCTGCAGCGAGCGGTGCAGATGCGGGCCAGCCTCGGCATGGACGGTGATGTGATCGCATCCTGCCCTGGCAAACGCTTCGAGGTAGGGATCGCAGGGCGAGATCATCAGATGCGCATCGAAAATCTTCTTCGTATGCGGGCGCATCGCCTTGATGACGTCGGGGCCGTAGGAAATGTTCGGCACGAAATGTCCATCCATCACGTCGAGATGGATCCAGTCCGCGCCGGCCGCGTCGACGGCGCGGACTTCCTCGCCAAGCTTGGCGAAATCCGCCGCCAGGATCGACGGTGCGATGACCAGGGGACGCGACGCAAATTGCTGGGACATGTGCGCTTTCCCAATCTCTTCGAGGGGATGAATGGCCCCGCGTAACATGCAGGCGGGCCGGGGGCAATGCGGCGGCCCGAGCTCTCCTGTGGGCGGAAAAATCTGCCGGGGCGGGCAACTATTGCCGGGTTGAACGGGCGGGACGCAACGCAGGAAAGACTGGTTTTATTGGGTTTTTCTTCATGGCATGCCGCTTGCTGAGAAAAGCGCACGGGGTTATCGGCCGCTTCTTCTGCGCGGCATTGTTGGAGTTCCGCCATGTTCTTTGCTTTGGGCGCCGCATCATCGGCGATCGATGCCCTCAAGGCGCTGACGTCGTCGAAGTCGTCAACGAAAACCACTGGCGCAAGCCAGGCCTCAGAAAACCCGTTTGCCTTCCTGTCCTCGAACGCCTCGGCTTCGATCGGATCGGCAACCGGCTCCTCCGGCGCTGGTTCGGCTGGCACCGGCAGTGCGCCGATATCGCCGGAAACCATGAGCGCGCTGCTCGACGCGCAAAGCCAGGCCGCAAGCCAATCGGGAACGGCTACCAAGAGCCGGCACGCCGCGCTGAAGGATCTGTTCGGGCAGATCGATGGCGACGGCGACGGCAAGATCAGCAAGGCGGAATTCGACGAGGCGCTCGGCGCCGGTGGCACCAATGTTGCGAACGCCGAGCGTGTGTTCGGCCAGCTCGATCAGGACGGCGACGGCTCGGTCAGCGTCAAGGAACTGGCGACGGCGCTGAAGGCCAGGAAACATCGCGATCGCGACGACGACAAAGCTTCCAGTAGCGATGGCGCGGGCTCCGATCCGCTGGCACAGTTGCGGCAGGGCGCGACCACCACGACGGTCACCAATAGCGATGGCTCGGTGACGACCTCGCTGACCTATGCGGACGGATCGAAAGTGACTATGATCTCGCCAGCCTCCGGCAGCTCGTCCTCGTCAGCGACGTCGTCCTACAGTTTCATCGAGCAGATGATCCAGCGCGAGGCCAAGGCGATTTCGTCTGCCGCCACGGCATCGGTTTCGATGAGCGCCTGATCGCGAGACCCGGTGAGATCGCTTCAGATTGCGGCCTTAAATCGTGAGCATGGTTCGGAAAACCGGTGTCCACCTTTCCGAACCATGCTCTAACTGAAGCGATCGCTCCACGCCGGTAGCGCACCCAGAAAGGGTAGCGCGGTCGCACTGTGAACGCCGCGCGCAATCGCCCGTGCCACCGTGTTGGCGGCGACCATGCCGAGTTCGGTCATGCCGAATAGCGGATCGATCGGCTTCTTGCCGGTCGCGGCGGCGAATACCACGTCGCCGTCCGTCGTTGCATGGACGGGATAGATGGCGCGGGCCATGCCGGTATGCGCGATCATCGCCAGCCGCTTGGCCTGCGCTTTCGTCAGCACGGCATCCGTGACCACGGCCACCAGCGTGGTGTTCTCCGCGGGTGTTACCGCCGGCCCCCCCTTCAGACGCGCCCGCAGCATATCAGGCGTGAACGAGGGCGGCAGTCCGCGCCCACCGAACTCGTTGTCCTGCTCGAACGGCGCTGCCCAGAACCACGGGCCGTCGCCGACGGTGACGCTACCCACCGCATTGACCACCGCGAGCGCGCCGACGGTGACGCCGCCTTCGGTCTTTGCCGAAGCCGAGCCAAGGCCGCCCTTGAAATTCGCGGTGGTCGCGCCGAGCCCGGCGCCGACGCTGCCGAGCGCGAAGTCCTCGCCCGCCGCGTTCGCCGCCGCATAGGCAAGATCGCGATAGGGCGGGAAGCGACCCCACGCCTTGTTGCCGCCGTTGAGCAAATCGAAGCAGATCGCCCCCGGCACGATTGGAATAACAGCCCCGCGCACCTGAAAGCCGCGCCCGCGTTCGGCAAGCCAGGCCTGCACGCCGCCGGCGGCGTCGAGGCCCAGCGCCGAGCCGCCGGAAAGGGCGATGCCGTCGATCGCTTCAAGGGTGCTTTCAGGCTTGAGCAGGGCGTCCTCGCGGGTGCCGGGCCCGCCGCCGCGCACGTCGATCGATGCGACGGCGGGCGTATCGAATAGAATCGCGGTGACGCCGGAGGCGATCGCCGCATCCTGGGCGTGGCCGACGCGAACGCCGGCAATATCGGTGAGCAAGTTTTTCAAAGCGTGGTCCGTGGTTCTAGCGTTGCATCCACGGATATAGCAGCTGCCGCGAGGCTTCAACTGGCCAGCGCCAGGCGGATCATCTTGGCGAGTTCTGACTTGCGATAGGGTTTTGCCAGCAGCAGCACGCCGGAATCCAGCCGGCCGTGGTGCACGATTGCATTCTCGGTATAGCCCGAGGTGTACAGCGTCTTGAGCTCGGGCCGCCGCTTCAGCGCTTCGTCGATGAGCTGGCGGCCGTTCATGGCGCCGGGCATGATCACATCCGTGAACAAGAGATCGATGGGGGCGTCGTCGATGATGCGCAGGGCGTCCGAAGCATTGGCTGCTTCCAGCGTGGTGTAGCCCAGGCTCTCGATCTGGGTGATGACATAGCGCCGCACCAATGCATCGTCCTCGACGACCAGAACCGTTTCGCTGCCGCCCTGGAGGTCGGCCGCGACCTGCGCTTCCGCGTCGGTCTGCTGCAGGCCTGTGGCGCGCGGCAAATAGAGTTTTACCGACGTGCCGTGGCCTTCCTCGCTGTAGATCTTGACGTGTCCGCCGGTTTGCTTAACGAAACCGAACACCATGCTGAGCCCGAGGCCGGTGCCCCGCCCGACCTCCTTGGTCGTGAAGAACGGTTCGAACACGCGGTCGAGCAGCGCCGCCGGAATGCCGGCGCCGGTGTCGCTGACCGCGATCATCACGTAATGGCCTGGCGTGACCTCGCTGTGCATGCCAGCGTAACTTTCGTCGAGGACGACGTTGCTGGTCTCGAGCGCAAGCTTGCCGCCGTCAGGCATGGCGTCGCGCGCATTGATGGCCAGGTTGAGGATGGCGGTGGTGAGCTGGTTGGGATCGACCAGCGCCGTCCATGCGTCCTCGGCGAGCAGCGGCGTGATCTCGATGTGCTCGCCAAGTGTCGGCTGCAACAGCTTCGCCGTCTCCAGCACCAGCGCATTGATGTCGATCTCGAGTGGCTTCAGCGGCTGCTTGCGGGCAAACGCCAGCAGATGCCTGGTCAGATTGGCGCCGCGTTCGGCGGCCTCGTCGATCAATTTGGTAACGGCGACGAGCTGAGGCTGACCGGCGACCGCTTCCTCCAGGATGCCGATGGTGCCGGTGATCACCGTCAGGATGTTGTTGAAGTCGTGCGCGACGCCGCCGGTGAGCTGGCCGACCGCGTCCATCTTTTGCGCATGCCTTAACTGCGCATCGGCGGCCTGCTTTTCGGTAAGGTCGCGGCCGATGAAGAAATGGCGGCGGACCGGCTCCGACCACGTGCCGGTCCAGTTCAACGCGACGGCCTTGCCGTCCTTGCTGACATAGCGGGTCTCAAAATTGCGCTTGCTTCGTCCCCGCCGTCCCAGTCGCATTTCCTTGCGGGTATGCTCGAGATCGTCGGGGTGGATGAATGCAATCGCGTTGTGCCCGACCATTTCGGAAGGTTCGTAGCCGAGGATATCCCTGACGCTCGGGCTGACCTGGATCAGATTTCCCATGGAATCACTGACCAGGATGAGGTCGTTCGACGATTCGAATATGCGTCGCCGCTCTTCGGCTTCCTGGTTGAGCGCCTGCTGCGTCCGCTTGCGTTCGGTGATGTCATGTGCCGTCTTGGAAACGCCGATGATCTGGCCGGAGGCCGACCGGATCGGAGAGATGCTCAGCGAAACGTCGATGGCGCGGCCGTCTCTGTCTACCCGCGAAGTTTCGAAATGCTCGACATGCTCGCCGCGGCCGGCGCGGCCCAGGATGTCGCGGACCTCGTCGCGCCGCTCCGGCGGGACGATGATATCGATGCCCTGGCCGACTGCCTCGGTGGCTGCGAATCCAAACAGCCGCTGCGCGGCGCCGTTCCAGCCGGTGATGGTTCCATCCAGCCGTTGAGTGATGATCGCGTCGTTGGAAGACTCCACGACCGCGCTGAACAGGCTGTCGCGTTCGGCACGACGGTCCTTTTCGGAAGCGGCCTCGCGGCGCACGACCCCGAGGAGGCGGGCGAGCTTGGCCTGCAGGCCGACATTGTCGATCAGCAGCACCGCGAGCACGAAACTCGCGGCGCACAGGCCGTAGATGCGGCCGAGATAGAAGCCGACATCGAAACGCGCGACGTTCAGGATTGCCGATAGCGCGATGTCGAACAGCCAGGCGCTCATTACCACCATTAGCCAGATGTCGAGCACGGATTGCGGCCGCCGCAGCAGTAAAGCGATCAACGCGGCGAGGCTGAGACACCACACCGTCGACACCACGGCGAGCATCGCCGGCGTATAATGGCCGCCGCTCAAGAGTATCGGCAGCAGGTCGTGCTTGACGGTGACGACCCAGGTGAACGCGGCGACGGCGGCCGCGACCGCGATGATGCTGGTGATGATGGCGCCGCTGATCGAGCCGCGCATTTTCGTCCGTTCGTCTCTTGTCTTGAGCAGCGCATAGATGATGACCACCAGCGGAAATCCGCCGTGCCAGATCATGTAGAGCCAGACGGTGGTCTGCGTGCCGGGGCCGAGAACGCCGCCGGGGGCAAACAGGCCGGGAAAGCTCAGGGCATGAACGATCGCCGCAGCGGCGGTGAACAAATATCCGCTCGCGAGCAGCAGCATCCCGCGCGAGCGGGAAATCGCGAATTGTGAAAACAGCAGGACGGCCGTGATCAGGTCGTTGATGGCGAGCGCGGACTGGTAGCTCGCCACGAACGCCGGAACCGGGGTAAGCGGCACGCCGGCGAACGGCACGGCACAGGCGAAGAGGATAGCGGAGACGCTGACCACGGCGAGGGCGAACGTGCGATCGCCTTGAGTCGCGGGCATGGTCGAAAGAAAGATGTTGCGCTCGTTACCCAATGGCGTCTCCGGCAAACTGGCAGCGAACGCGCCTGGACAAAAGTATAATGAAATGCATCAAAGCAACGTATGCGACGCGGGCGGAACAGGTCGGCATCTTTGAATGCCGCGGGAATCGCGCCTCCTTGAGGCTACGCTAACTGGACGTCGGAAGGAATCAACCCGAGGTCATCCCTAAGCGAGGTCTAAGAGCCGACCGGCGTAACCACCTCCTTACCGATCGGCTGAATAATGCTTGCGGAGCTTCCGCGTTGGCCGGATAGCGCGAGCAGGATCGTGCAAAGGGTTTTCATCGAGCGTGGCGCGGGGTTAACGCTCGGCGCGCCGCAGGCCGTTGCCATCAGCAGCAACGTCGCGAAGCGAAACCGGTTCGGCGGTAAACCGCCGTTGCGAGAGCGGGACCGACAGGCGGCAGACGAGGCCTTCCGGGCGCCAATCGAATTCCGCATGGCCGCCGAGCTGCGACTCGATGCTGGCGATCACGCTTCTGGTCCCGAACCCGCGCGATACCGGCTTCTCGACGCGCGGCCCCCCGGTCTCCACCCACGTGATCCTGAGCAGGTCCGCTTGGTCCTCCCAGCTCACCGCCAGCCGGCCTGACAGCGTCGACAGCGCGCCATATTTGGCCGAGTTGGTGATGAGCTCGTGCAGCGCCAGCGCGATCGTTTGGGCCGTGGCTGGCTCAAGCCTCACCTCCGGGCCGGACAGGTCGATCTGCTCGCCGGTGGAATAGGGCGCCAGCTCCTCGTCGATCAGCTTGCGGATTTCGGCGCCCTGCCAGCTCGACAGCGACAGCACCGTGTGTACCCGCGCCAGCGCGTTGATCCGCCCCTCGACCGAGCGGATATAGGTCTTCACGTTCTCGCCGCGCGTCAGGCGGACGATCGACTGCGCGAGCGCGAGCGCGTTCTTGGCGCGGTGATCGACCTCGCGCGCCAACAGGTTTTGCCGCTCCTCGGCCTGCTTGCGCTCGGTGATGTCGACGGTGACGCCGCTGACGCGGATGACGCGGCCGCCTCTGTCGGTGCTCGCCGCCGCCGTTCCCGCGCACCAGCGCACCTCGCCATTGGGGCGGACGATGCGGAATTCGGTCTCATAGGATTTCGCGCCGCGGGCGAAGCTCGCCCACGCATCGTGCAATTCCTGAACGTCGTCGGGATGAAACAGCGCCTGGATGTTGGCCGGCGTCAGCTCGAACTTGCCGGGATCAAGGCCGAGGATCTGGTACTGGCCTTCGTCCCACATGAAGTCGCCGTTGACCCAGTCCCAGTCCCAGGATCCCATCTTGCCGGCGGCAATCGCGAGACTGCGGCGCTGCTCGCTTTCCAGAAGACGGGCATGCGACTCCTCCAGCTCGGCGGTGCGGGCGCGAACGCGGTCCTCGAGTTCGAGGTTGAGGCGTTCGAGCTGCCGGGTCTTGCGATAGAGTTCGGCGAACACCTTGATCTTGGCGCGAAGCACCTCCGGCACGACCGGCACCGGCACGTAGTCGACCGCGCCCATCTCGTAGCCGCGCAGACGGTCGATATCGCTGACCTGGATCGCGGAGATGAAGATCATCGCCGTCTTCTGGAAGCGGGGATGTTCGCGGATCATCGCGGCGAGCTCGAAGCCGTCGAGTTCCGGCATGCAGACGTCGACCAGGATGATGGCCACATCGTTCTTGAGCAGAAATTCGAGCGCCTCGCGGCCCGAGGAGGCCTTGACCAGATTCTCGCCGAGTTCCTTCAGGATGACTTCATAGGCGAGCAGCTTCGCCGGCTGATCGTCAACCAGAAGAATGTTTACCTTCTCTTGGTCCATCATCTACTTCTGCGTCAGCGGTGTAACCACATTCGAATGGCGAGCAATAGCTGCTCGGTATTGACGGGTTTGGCGAGATAGTCCGAAGCGCCGGCCTCAAGGCATTTCTCGCGGTCGCCCTTCATCGCCTTGGCGGTCAGCGCAATGATCGGCAGGCGGCCAAAGGACGGGTTTTGCCTGATAACGCCAATGGTCTGATATCCGTCCATCTGCGGCATCATGATATCCATCAGCACGATTGCGATATTCGGGGTGGATTCGACCAGCGCGATGGCCTCATGGCCGGTCGTCGCGGTCAGCACTTTCATTCCGCGCCGTTCGAGAACGCTCGATAGGGCGAAAATGTTGCGTGCGTCGTCGTCGACGAGAAGCGCGGTCTTGCCAACAAGGTCCTCATCGGAACTATTGAGCTTTTCGAGCATCCTCTGCTTGTCGACCGGCAATTCCGTGATCACACGGTGCAAAAACAGCGACGTTTCGTCGAGCAGACGTTCCGGCGACTCCACGCCCTTCACCACGATGCTTCGCGCCATGGTGTGAAGTTCCGCGTCTTCCTCGGCCGAGAGTTCCCGGCCCGTGAACACCACGACCGGCACGTTTGACAGCGTTTCATCGTTGCGCAGCCTGTCGAGCACCTCAAAGCCGCTCATGTCGGGCAGCCGCAAGTCCAGCACGACGCAGTCGCAGGGCTGGTTCCGCAGCGTCGACAGCGCGTCGGCGCCGGTGTCGGCGGTGACAATCTCGATGTCGTCATGACCGAGTAATTCGGTGATGCTCATCTGCTCGGCGGCATTGTCCTCCACGATCAGGAGCCGCTTGCGGCGCGGCTTGGCATATTCCTTGATCTGCGACAGCGCCGCGCTGACGCCCTCCGTCGTCGTCGGCTTGTTGACGAAGGAGAACGCGCCGCGCGCCAACGCGTGCTGGCGGTCTTCGTCGAGCGTGATGATCTGTACCGGGATGTGCCGCGTCAGCGGATTGTGCTTGAGCTGGCTGAGCACGGTCCAGCCCAGCATGTCGGGCAGGAATACGTCGAGCGAAACCGCGGCGGGCTGGAACTGCTTGGCGAGTTCGAGTGCCTCGGCGCCGCGGCTTGCCACCAGCACCTTGAAGCCCTTGTCGCGCGCCAGATCGATCAGCACCCGCGCATAGTGCGGATCGTCCTCGACGATCAATAGGATCGTATCTCCGGGCGCGAGCTCGAGGCGGTCGTCCGGCAACTGCTCGACGACCCGCTCCTGCGTCGCTGCGACCTGGAGCGCCGGCACCGGGGCAAAGGGCGAGGGGGCAGGGGCGCGCGGCGCAACGGTGGGACCGGAATATTTCAGCGGCAGATAGAGCACGAAGGTTGAGCCCTTGCCGGGCGCGCTGCGCAGATGGATTTCGCCGCCGAGCAGGCTGGCGAGCTCGCGGCTGATGGCAAGGCCGAGGCCGGTGCCGCCGTATTTGCGGCTGGTGCCGGCATCCGCCTGCTGGAACGCCTCGAAGATCAGCTTCTGCTTCTCCAGAGGAATGCCGATGCCGGTATCGGTCACCTCGAAGGCGACGACGGCCGGCGCGTGGTTGAGGATCGGGTGCTCGGCGCTCCAGCCGCCGACGGCGGCCGATACGTCCAGCTTGACGCCGCCTTCCGCGGTGAACTTGAAGGCGTTCGACAGCAGGTTCTTCAGGACCTGCTGCAGGCGCTTGGAGTCGGTCACCATGCTGCGCGGCAGGCTTTCATCGAAACTGATGTTGAACGAGAGATGGCGGTTCTCGGCCTCATGCTTGAACGGCCGCCCGACGGTTTCCAAAAGGTTCGACGTCAGGATCTCCTCGGCGTCGACGGTCACCGTGCCGGATTCGATCTTCGACAGGTCGAGGATGTCGCTGATCAGGTTGAGCAGGTCGGTGCCGGCGCCGTGGATGGTGCGGGCGAATTCGACCTGCTTGGCCGACAGATTGCCCTCCGGATTTTCGGTGAGCTGCTGGCCGAGGATCAGGATGCTGTTGAGCGGCGTGCGCAGCTCGTGCGACATGTTGGCGAGGAATTCCGACTTGTACTTCGAGGTCAGCGCCAGCTCTGTCGCCTTTTCCTCGAGCGCGCGGCGGGCCTGCTCGATTTCCTGGTTCTTTCGCTCCACCTCGACGTTGCGTTCGGCGAGCTGCTGGGCCTTCTGCTCGAGCTGGTCGTTGGTCTGCTGCAGTTCCTTCTGCTGGGTCTGCAGCTCGCCGGCGAGCTGCTGCGACTGCTTGAGCAGGCCTTCGGTCTGCATCGTGGCCTCGATCGAGTTGAGCACGATGCCGATGCTGTCGGTCAATTGTTCGAGGAAGGTCAGCTGCGAGGTGGTGAACGAGCCGATCGAGGAAAGCTCGATCACGGCCTTCACCTGGTTCTCGAACAGCACCGGAAATACGACGATGTTCCTCGGGATCACGCGCAGCAAGGCCGAGTTGATCGGCGCGGTGCCTTCGGGGATGTTCGATACCAGCCGCTGCCGCTTGTCGAGGGCGCACTGGCCGATCAGCCCTTCGCCGAACTGGATAGCCTGCGGATGTGGATGGGCGCCGTCGCCGGCATAGGAGGAGAGCAGGCGCAGCTGCGGGCTATCGGCATTTTCCACCTGGTAGATCGCGCCCATATGCGCGTCGATCAGGGGCGCCAGCTCGGTCAGCAGCAGCCGGCCGACGGTGGAGAGGTCGCGCAGGCCCTGCAGCATGTTCGTGAACCTGGCGAGGTTGGTCTTCAGCCAGTCCTGCTCGGTGTTGACCTGCGTCGTCAGACGCAGGTTGCCGATCATCGTGTTGATGTTGTCCTTGAGCTCGGCAACTTCGCCGCGGGCATCGACCTGGATCGAGCGGGTGAGGTCGCCCTTGGTCACGGCGGTCGCGACCTCGGCGATGGCGCGCACCTGCGAGGTCAAGTTGGCGGCGAGCAGGTTGACGTTGCCGGTGAGGTCCTTCCAGGTGCCGGCCGCGCCGGGCACGTTGGCCTGGCCGCCGAGGCGTCCCTCGACGCCGACCTCGCGCGCCACGCTGGTGACCTGATCGGCAAAGGTCGCGAGCGTCGCGGTCATGTTGTTGATGGTGTCGGCGAGCGCTGCGACCTCGCCCTTCGATTTCACCGTCAGGCTCTGCTTCAGGTCGCCGTTGGCGACCGCGGTCACCACCTTGACGATGCCGCGAACCTGCTCGGTCAGGTTGGCCGCCATGAAGTTCACGGTGTCGGTCAGGTCCTTCCAGGTGCCGGCGACGCCGGGCACCTGCGCCTGGCCGCCGAGCTTGCCCTCGGTGCCGACCTCACGGGCCACGCGCGTCACTTCGCCGGCGAAAGCGTTGAGCTGGTCGACCATCGTGTTGATGGTGTTCTTCAGTTCGAGGATTTCGCCCTTCACGTCGACCGTGATCTTGCGGGAGAGGTCGCCGCGGGCCACCGCCGTGGTGACTTCGGCGATGTTGCGGACCTGGGTCGTGAGGTTGGCCGCCAACAGGTTGACGTTGTCGGTCAGGTCCTTCCAGGTGCCGCCAACGCCGGGCACCACGGCCTGGCCGCCGAGCCGGCCCTCGGTGCCGACCTCGCGCGCGACGCGCGTCACTTCGGCGGCGAACGAGCGAAGCTGCTCGACCATCGTATTGAGGGTGTCCTTAAGCAGCAGGATTTCGCCGCGGACGTCGACCGTGATCTTCTTGGACAGATCGCCGCCGGCGATCGCGGTCGCGACCTCGGCGATGTTGCGGACCTGCGCGGTCAGGTTCGAGGCCATGAAGTTGACGTTGTCGGTAAGGTCCTTCCAGGTGCCGGCGACTTCAGGCACCTGGGCCTGGCCGCCGAGCTTGCCTTCGGTGCCGACCTCGCGGGCCACGCGGGTGACTTCGGACGCGAAGGCGTTGAGCTGGTCGACCATCGTATTGACGGTGTTTTTCAGCTCGAGAATTTCGCCCTTGACGTCGACGGTGATCTTCTTCGACAGGTCGCCCTTCGCCACCGCCGTGGTGACTTCGGCGATGTTGCGGACCTGGCCGGTCAGGTTGCCGGCCATCGAGTTGACGTTGTCGGTGAGGTCCTTCCAGGTGCCGGCGACGCCGGGCACGTTGGCCTGGCCGCCAAGCCGTCCCTCGGTGCCGACCTCGCGCGCCACGCGGGTCACTTCGCCCGCGAAGCGGTTGAGCTGGTCGACCATCGTGTTGAGCGTTTCCTTGAGCTGCAGAATCTCGCCGCGCACGTCCACGGTGATCTTGCGCGACAGGTCGCCGCCGGCGATGGCGGTCGCGACTTCGGCGATATTGCGGACCTGGGCGGTGAGATTGCCGGCCATCGAGTTCACGCTGTCGGTGAGGTCCTTCCAGGTGCCGGCGACGCCGGGCACTTCGGCCTGGCCGCCGAGCTTGCCGTCGGTGCCGACCTCGCGCGCCACGCGCGTGACTTCGCCGGCGAAGGCGTTGAGCTGGTCGACCATCGTGTTCAGCGTTTCCTTGAGCTGAAGGATTTCGCCCGACACGTTCACCGTGATCTTCTTCGACAGGTCGCCCTTGGCCACCGCGGTCGCGACGTCGGCGATGTTGCGGACCTGAGCGGTGAGGTTGCCGGCCATCGAGTTGACGTTGTCGGTGAGGTCCTTCCAGGTGCCGGCGACGCCGCGCACGTTGGCCTGGCCGCCGAGCTTGCCTTCGGTGCCGACCTCGCGCGCGACGCGCGTGACTTCGCCGGCGAAGGCGTTGAGCTGGTCGACCATCGTGTTGATGGTGTCCTTCAGCTCGAGAATTTCGCCGCGCACGTCCACCGTGATCTTCTTCGACAGGTCGCCATTGGCGACCGCCGTCGTGACTTCGGCGATGTTGCGGACCTGCGCCGTCAGGTTCGATGCCATCGAGTTGACGCTCTCGGTCAGGTCCTTCCAGGTGCCGGCGACGCCGAGCACGTTGGCCTGGCCGCCGAGCCGTCCCTCGGTGCCGACCTCGCGCGCGACGCGCGTGACTTCGCCGGCGAAGGCGTTGAGCTGGTCGACCATGGTGTTGAGCGTTTCCTTCAGCTGAAGGATTTCGCCTGAAACGTTCACCGTGATCTTCTTGGAGAGGTCGCCGCCGGCGATGGCGGTGGCGACGTCGGCGATGTTGCGGACCTGGGCCGTCAGGTTGGAGGCCATGAAGTTGACGTTGTCGGTCAGGTCCTTCCAGGTGCCGGCGACGCCCGGGACCTGGGCCTGGCCGCCGAGCTTGCCTTCGGTGCCGACCTCGCGCGCCACGCGCGTCACTTCCGATGCGAAGGCGTTGAGCTGGTCGACCATCGTGTTGATGGTGTCCTTCAGCTCAAGAATTTCGCCGCGCACGTCGACCGTGATCTTGCGCGACAGGTCGCCGCGCGCCACCGCCGTGGTGACGTTGGCGATGTTGCGGACCTGGGCGGTAAGGTTGCCGCACATCGCGTTGACGGAGTCGGTGAGGTCTTTCCAGGTGCCGGCAACGCCAGGGACGATCGCTTGGCCGCCGAGCTTGCCGTCGGTGCCGACTTCACGCGCCACGCGCGTCACTTCGGAGGCGAAGGAGCGGAGCTGGTCCACCATCGTGTTGATGGCTTCCTTGAGCTGCAGGATCTCGCCACGGACGTCGACCGTGATCTTCTTGGAAAGGTCGCCGTTCGCCACCGCGATGGTGACCTCGGCGATGTTGCGGACCTGGCCGGTGAGATTGTTGGCCATCGAGTTGACGCTCTCGGTCAGGTCCTTCCAGACGCCGGTCACCTCCGGCACCTGGGCCTGGCCGCCGAGCTTGCCTTCGGTGCCGACCTCGCGCGCGACGCGCGTCACTTCGGAAGTGAACACGCCGAGCTGCTTGATCATCGTGTTGACGATGTTGGCCGACTGCAGGAATTCGCCGCCAAGTGGGCGGCCGTCGACGTCAAGCTGCACGGTCTGCAACAGATCGCCCTGGGCCACGGCGGCAACCGCCCGGGTGACTTCGCGGGTCGGCCACAGCAAATCGTCGATCAGCGTGTTGACGGAGCCTTCCATGTCCGCCCACGAGCCGCTCGAAAGGTCGAACTTGACGCGCTGGCGCGTCTTGCCTTCGCGCCCCACCACCTGGCCGACGCGCTCGAGTTGCTGCGCCATCCGCTGGTTCGCGGCGACGATTTCGTTGAAGGTGTCGGCGATCTTGCCCTCGATGCCGATGTGATCGCCGGTCATGCGCACCGAGAAATCGCCCGCGCGCATCGCCTGCAGCGCATGCAGCAGATCCTGCAAGGGATCGGCTTGTCCGTTGATGGGGGTCTTGCCTTTGGGAACGCGGCGAACGGCGGGTGCTTCGGGAGAAAGGTCACTCATGGTGTTTCCTCGGTCGCCAATCGCGCAAAAAATCGTGCAGTGATGCGATTCCAGTCATAGAACCGACTGCCCCTTTGCAGATCAAGTTGGAACAACGGTTAGTATGGGAAATCAATGACATGGAACCCAGCCCGGGTTCCTCAATGCGCGGGGAACCCAATGGTTCCACTCATCGCGGAACTTTTTTGGATTTCTGAAAACGAAACGCCCCGGAGTGAGCCGGGGCGTCTGCATTTGCGGTGGCCGAGAAGATTCAAGAGCCCTTCGGATTGATCTCGGCGTAGTTGCCCTTGGCGTCCCACTTGTAGACGACGTAGTCGATCACCTTGATGTCGCCCTTGGCGTCGAACCCGAGCTTGCCGAGCACGGTGTCCCATTCGCCGGCCTTAATGGTCTCCATCACCTTCTTCGGATCGGTGGTTTTCGCCTTCGCCACCGCCTGAGTCCAGACCTGCATCGCGGCATAGGTATAGAGGGTGTAGCCCTCGGGATCGATGTTCTTGGCCTTGAATTTCTCGACGATCGCTTTCGCGCTCGCCTTGTTGCGGGGGTCGGGACCGAAGGTGAACAGCGTGCCTTCTGCAGCCGGACCGGTGATCGAGGCGAACTCCTTGTCGTTCATGGCGTCGCCCGCCATCAACACCGTCTTGAGGCCCTGGTCGCGCATCTGGCGCAGGATCAGGCCGGCTTCCTGATGATAGCCGCCGACAAACACCAGATCGATGTTGTCGCGCTTCAGCCGCGACACGATCGCGTTGAAATCCTTGTCGCCCTTGTTGTAGGACTCGTTCATCTTCTCGGTGACGCCAGCCTTGTTGAGCGCTTTCTTGGTCTCGTCGGCGAGACCTTTGCCGTAGGTCGACTTGTCGTTGAGGATGGCGATGTTCTTGCCCTTGTAGTTCTTGACGATGTAGTCGGCGGCGACCAGGCCCTGCTGGTCGTCACGGCCGCAGACGCGCGCCACGTTCCACAGCTTGCGCTCGGTGAAGAGCGGGTTGGTCGAGGCGGGCGTAATCTGCAGCACGTTGCCGTCGGCATAGGCTTCGGAGGCCGGGATCGACGAGGACGAGCAGAAGTGGCCGGCCACGAACGGGATCTTGGCGCTGGCGAACTTTTCGGCCACCGAGCGCGCCTGCTTGGGATCGCAAGCGTCGTCGCCGACCTGCAGCGCCAGCTTCTTGCCGAGCACACCGCCGGCGGCGTTGATGTCGGCCACCGCCTGTTCGGCGCCGTTCTTCATTTGCCGTCCGAATGCGGATTCGCCGCCCGTCATCGGGCCGGCCACTGCGATGGAGATGTCCTGCGCCAGCGCCGTTGTCGACAGCGCCAACGATGCGCCCAATGCCAGGCCGATGAGTTTCAGTGATTTCATGAGATATCCTCGCAGCTCAGTCGATTTCGGGGAATACCCGGCGGGCCGGGTACGAAAATCATGCCCATTGTCGGCTGATTTTATGACGAAGTCATCGGCAATTTTCGGGCAAATCCACGGCCCGTTCGCAGCATCTTGCCGCAGCGCGCCGTGTCCCGGACGCGGTGCAGCGTCCTTGACGCTGCTCCGCAGAGCCGGGACCCACATCGCTAACCATACGGATAGACCCCGGATCAGCAGCGCATCACCATAGTGCGTCGAAGACGCCCTTAAACGCGCTTTCGGTGCTGCGCAGCATCCGGGGAACGCGCCGGACGCTACTCCCGCCGGCCGCCTTCCAGATAGGCGGCGCGGATTTCCGAGCGCTGCAGCAATTCGCTGCCGGTTCCTGACAGGGTGATCAGGCCGTTGACCATGACATAGCCGCGATGGGCCAGCTTCAGCGCATGGTTGGCGTTCTGTTCGACGATCAGGACGGTCAGGCCGTCCTGCCGGTTCAGCGTCCGGATCGCATCGAAAATCTGCCGGGCGATCAGCGGGGCGAGCCCAAGCGAGGGCTCGTCCAGCATCAGGAGGCGGGGCCGGCTCATCAAAGCGCGGCCGATCGCCAGCATCTGCTGTTCACCGCCGGACAGCGTGCCGCCGCGCTGGGTCATGCGTTCCTTGAGCCGCGGGAACAGCGCGAAGACGCGTTCCAGCCCGCTCGCCCGGTCGCTCTCGTTCGAGTCGGTCGCATCGGCGCCCATCTGCAGGTTTTCTGCCACGCTCATGCGCGGGAAGATGCGGCGGCCCTCGGGCGACTGCGCGATGCGCAGCCGCGCGATCTCATGCGTCGGCACCCCGGTGATGTCCTGGCCGTCGAACTCGATGCGGCCGGAACGGGCGCGCGGACGGCCGAAGATCGTCATCATGAGCGTCGACTTGCCGGCGCCGTTGGCCCCGATCAGCGCGACGATCTCGCCGGCATTGATGTCGATGTCGACGCCCTTCAGCGCCTCGATCTTGCCGTAGGCCGCGCGCAGCGAGCGGATCGCGAGCAGGGGCGCTGTCATGCTGCTGCTCCCGTGTCCCGGGCGTACTGCGGCGCCATAAGCGCGTTCACGCGCGTCGTCGACGCGCTATGGCGCTGCCGAGCAGAACCGGGGCCCAATCTCCCGCGTCCGTTCATGGATCCCGGATCAGCGGAGCATCGCTCCGCGCTGCATCGCATCCGGGAAAAGTGGAGAGACCGGATCACGTACCGCTCTCCATCACCGCAATGGCTTCTTCTTCGTCGGTGCCGAGATAGGCGGCGATCACCTTGGGATCGTCGCGAATTTCCTTCGGCGTGCCTTCGGCGATCTTCACGCCGTGGTCCATCACCACGACGTGGTCGGAGATTTCCATCACGACGCTCATATCGTGCTCGATCAAAAGGATCGAAGTGCCCTCATCGGCGCGGATCGAGAGCAGCAATTCGCTCAAAGCCGCGCTCTCGCGCGCGTTGAGGCCGGCCGCCGGCTCGTCGAGGCAAAGCAGGGCGGGCTGGGTACACATCGCGCGCGCGATCTCCAGGCGCCGCTGGTCGCCATAGGGCAGATTGCCGGCGGCATCGTCGGCGCGATCGAGCAGCCCGATGCGGTCGAGCCAGGTTCGCGCCAGGTCGATGGCAGCCTGTTCGGCCTGCCGCCAGGACGGCACGCCGATCAGGCCGAGGAAGGTCAGCCCGGAGGCACGCATCAGCGCATTGTGCTGCGCCACCATCAAATTCTCCAGCGCGGTCATGCCGGGAAACAGGCGAATGTTCTGGAAGGTGCGCGCGACGCGGGCGAATTTGGCGATTCGGAAATCGTTGAGACGTTCGAGCCTTGTCACATGGCCGTCATCCTGCGTCAGGCGGATCGCGCCCGAGGTCGGCTTGTAGAAGCCGGTGATGCAGTTGAACACGGTGGTCTTGCCGGCGCCGTTCGGCCCGATCAGCGCGGTGATCTTGCGCCGCTCGGCGTCGAAGGAGAGCTCGTTGACGGCGACGATACCGCCGAAGCGCATCGACAGCCGGTCGACCGAGAGGATCGGAGCATCGCTCATCCGTGGCCCTCCTTGACGAGGTCGGACGAGATCGCTTCCTGGCGCTGCAGGAATACGGTCGGCGCGCGATGGCCGATCAGGCCGCGCGGCCGCCAGATCATCAAAAGCACCATCGCCATGCCGAACACCAGCATGCGGTACTGGTCGAGCCCGCGGAACAGCTCAAAGCCGCCGATCATGGTGAGCGCGGCCAGCGCCACGCCGAGCTGCGAGCCCATGCCGCCGAGCACCACGATCGCCAGCACCAGCGCCGATTCGTGGAAGGTGAAGGATTCCGGGCTGATGAAGCCTTGCCTGGTCGCGAAGAACGCGCCGGCAAAGCCTCCGAACATTGCGCCGGTCGCGAACGCGGTCAGCTTGGTCGTGGTGGTGTTGATGCCGAGCGCGCGGCAGGCGACCTCATCCTCGCGTAGCGCCTCCCAGGCGCGGCCGATCGGCAGCCGTCGCAGCCGGATGGTGACCCAGTTGGTAAGCAGCGCCAGCGCCAGGATCAGGTAGAACAGGAACACGATGCGGTGCGTCGGCGAGAATTCGATGCCGAGCAGCGCCGCGAGGCCATTGTCGTCATTCGTTAGCGGAATGCCGAACAGAGTCGGCCGGGGAATGCCGGTGACGCCATTCGGTCCGCCGGTCAGGCTCTGCCAGTTGATGATGACGAGGCGAATGATCTCGCCGAAGGCGAGTGTCACGATGGCGAGATAGTCGCCGCGCAGCCGCAGCACGGGAAAGCCGAGCAGCACGCCCCAGAACGCGGCGAGAACGCCGGCGAGCGGCAGGCAGATCCAGAACGACAGGCCAAAATTGGTGGCGAGCAACGCGTAGGAATAGGCGCCGACCGCGTAAAAGGCGACATAGCCGAGATCGAGCAGGCCGGCGAGGCCGACCACCACGTTCAGCCCCCATCCGAGCATGACGTAGGTCAGCACGAGGATAGCAAGGTCGAGAATGTAGCGCTCGTTGTAGAACAGCACCGGCACCAGGAATGTGAAGACCAGCAGCACCGGTGCGACCAACCGTCCAGCCAGCGACAGCGCGCTCTGCACCGACGCCGGCACCACTTTGACCGCGTCGACCGGTCCCCACCATTGCCGCAGCAACTCGATGATGATGCTGCCGCCGAACACGGCCCCGACCATGGCAGCGAGGTCGCCAAAGCGCGTCCAGTAGACCAATTGCCCTTGCGGACCTGCCTCGGTGCGCACGCCGATCATCAGCGAGAACAGGACGAGCGCCACGAAGGCACTGATGAGCGCTTTCTTGAGGATGAAGGCGGCGCCGGGGACTCGCGAGGTTGGGGCGGCGGGGGTTGCGCTCACGCGATCGCCCATCAGACTTTTTCGACTTCGGGCCGGCCGAGCAGGCCGGTCGGAAGGAAGATCAGCACCACGATGAGAATCGAGAACGCGGCGACATCCTTGTACTCAACCGAGAAATAGGCCGACCACAAGGTCTCGATCAGGCCGATCAGAAGCCCGCCGAGCATGGCACCGGGCAGCGAGCCGATGCCGCCGAGCACGGCCGCCGTGAATGCCTTGATGCCGGCGACGAAGCCCATGAAGAAATCGACCAGCCCGTAATAGAGCAGGTACATCATGCCGGCGACCGCCGCGAGGGCGGCCCCGATCACGAAGGTCATGGAGATGGTGCGGTCGACGTCGACGCCGAGCAGGGAGGCCATGGTCTGGTCCTGCTCGCAGGCACGCATGTCGCGGCCGAGCCTTGTGCTCGATACCAGCCAGGTGAACAGCGCCAGCAGCACCACGGTGGTAATGACGACGATGATCTGGATGTTGGAGAGCTGCACGACGAAGCCGTCAGTGCCCTCATGCAGGGTGTGGCCACCGGTGATGATCGGCGGCACCGGCTTGACGCGGGCGCCCTGGGCCACCTGCGAATAATTGGTCAGCACGAACGACATACCGATCGCCGACAGCATCGGCGCCAGGCGGAACGAATGCCGCAGCGGCCGGTAGGCGATGCGCTCGACCGTCCAGCCATAAAGCGCGGTGATCGCCATCGACACCAGCAGTACGACCAGCAGGATCAAGGGGATCGCGGTCAGGCCGATCGAAACCAGGATCAGGAAGGTGATCAGGGCGATGAAGCCGCCGATCATGAAGATGTCGCCATGGGCGAAGTTGATCATGCCGACGATGCCGTAGACCATCGTGTAGCCGATGGCGATCAGGCCGTAGATCGAGCCGAGCACGAGGCCGTTGATCAGTTGTTGGGCGAAATAATCCATGCGCTGCCGTTTTTTGTAGGAGGACGCGGCGAGAGCTCCGGCAGCCCATGACGACGCGTCGTGCCGTTTTCTAACAGGTGGGAACCGGGGGCGGCAACAGCGCTCGGTGCGGCTTAATTGGCTTGTACAGAGCTAGTTTTTGCGCAGTTGTTCCACTGCCACGGTCCGGCCATGCCTTTGCCGTGCGATCCTCGCATCGGAACCGTTGTTCCCGGCAACCATGGCCGCGGCGCTTCGTTATGTCGGTCTACGTCTAAACAACGGAGATCCCTCGATGAGCAAGATGAACCAGAACCCGGGCCAGCAGAACCAGAACCCGGGCCAGAAGCCCGGTCAGCAGCAGCAGGGCGGCGGTCAGAAGCCGGGTCAGCAGCAACAGGATCCGGGCCGTCAGGGACAGAACCCCAATCGTCAGGGACAGATGCCCGATCAGGACCGCTAGCCGGACTGACCGGATACAGACTTGAAGAAGACCCCGCCGGGAGGCGGGGTTTTTCTTTGTGGGGCACGGAGCCGTTATGGCCTTTAGATTGCACCTCATGCCCCGGACGCGCGCAGCATCTCTTGGTGATGCGCCGCAGAGCCGGGGCCCAGGGAGCGGTCTGGGTCCCGGCTCTGCGTCGAGTCATTTCATGCCGCGCCGCGTCCGGGACACGAGAGTTCGGCAGGTCGATGTGGCGCCGACCGACCTAGCCTTGCAGCAGACCCAGTTCGGCGATGATCGCGTTCGCTTCTTTCACCGCGTGGTTGGCCGCCGGCACGCCGCAATAGATCGCCTGCTGCAGCAGGATTTCCTTGATGTCGTCGGGCGTGAAGCCTCCCTCCGCCAGTGCCGCGCGCACATGCAGGCGGAATTCGTCCCATTGTCCGAGCGCCACCATGGTGCCGATTACGAGCACGCGGCGGGTGCGGTGGTCGAAATGCGGCCGGGTCCAGATGTCGCCCCAGGCGTAGCGGGTGATCAGGTCCTGAAAGTCGGTGTTGAATGCATTGCGGTGCTTGATCGATTTGTCGACCCACTCATTGCCGAGCACCTTGCGGCGCTGCGCCATGCCGTCGTCGCGGCGTTGGTTGTCGTCCATACTCTCTCCTTCCGCCATTGCGAGGAGCGAAGCGACGAAGCAATCCATCTCTCCGCAAGCGGTGAAATGGATTGCTTCGCTGCGCTCGCAATGACGCCTCTAGTTGCGGTCACTACCGTTGCGTCAGAAATCCGATCACCGCGTCGGTGAAGGCGTGCGGCTGCTCGACATTGGAAATATGCGCGGCGTCGAGGATGGTCATGCTCGCGCCCGGAATCCGGCTCCGCATGAATTCGCCGTCGGCGATCGTCGTCGACATGTCGTGGCGGCCCGTGATGATGAGCGTCGGACTCTTGATCCGCGGCAACAGCTCGCGCTGGTCGAGCGTCGACAGCGCCTCGCAGCAGGCGATGTAGCCCTCGACCGGCGTCGTCAGCATCATCGCCTTCATGTTGGCGGCGAGCTGCGGCTGCCGCTCGCGGAAATCCGCCGTCAGCCAGCCCGCCAGCACGGCATCGGCGACCGCGGCGATGCCGCCTTCCTTCACCGCCTTGATGCGGTCGTTCCAGCGCGTCGGGTCGGGGTAATAGCAGGTGGTGTTGGCCAGGATGATCTTGCCGAACCGCTCGGGCGCGTTGGCGCCGAGCCATTGCCCGACCATGCCGCCCATCGACAGCCCGCACCAATGCGCTTTCGCGATGTTGAGGTCGTCGAGAATCGCCAGCACGTCGCGGCCGAAGCGCTCCAGCGAGTAGGGTCCGGGCGGCACGCCCGACTTGCCGTGGCCGCGGCGGTCGTAGCGGACGACGCGGAATACTTGCGTCAGCGCCTTCATCTGCGGCTCCCACATCTGCATGGTCGAGCCCAGCGAGTTCGACAGCATCAGCGTCGGTCCGCCGTCGCGGCCTTCGACGGATACGTTGAGCAGACACCCCTCGGCGTCGATCATTGGCATGGCTTTGTTCCTTCGTCATGCGCGGGCTTGACCCGCGCATCCATCCAAACAAAAGACTCTATTCAAGGTGATGGATTGCCGGGTCAAGCCCGGCAATGACATCAGCGCTTGTCGAGCGAAGCGAGCAGGCGGTCGATCAGGGCCTGCGAGGCGCCTTGATAGGCCGTCGGCTCGAATAGTTTTGCGATCTCATCAGCGCCGAGTTGCGTGGTGACCTTGGCGTCCGCAGTCAGCACCTCCCGCAGATGCTGCTTGTCCTGGACCGCCTGCTTGCTCGCCGCCTCAACAAGGTGATGCGCTTCGCTTTTGCCGATCTTCTCAGCCAGCCGCATCGCCACTGCTTCGGCCATGATCAGCCCGTCTGTCATATCGAGATTTTGCCGCATCCGCGCGGCGTCGACTTCCAGCCCTTCCGCGATATCGACGATCGCCGCCAATCCGCCCGATGTCGCAAGCAGCAGCGTCGGCAGCGTCGGCCATTCCGCATGCCAGGGGCCGGCGCTGCGCTCATGCTCCTGCACCTGCGCCGCAAAAATCGTGGCGGCGAGGTTCGGCGCCATGGTTGCCGCGGCGAGCGCACTGGCGGATGCGACGGGGTTACGCTTGTGCGGCATGGTGGAGGAGCCGCCGCGGCCTTCGCCCGACGGCTCGAACGCCTCGCCGACATCGGTCTGCATCATCAGGGAGACGTCGCGCGCGATCTTGCCGCAGGTGCCGGCCAGGATCGCGAACACCGAGGCCGCTTCTGCGATGCGGTCGCGCTGGGTGTGCCAGGGCGCGTCGGGCAGCGGCAGCTTCAGCTCCGCAGCCAGCTTTTCCGCGACCGTCAGCCCCTTGTCGCCGAGCGCGGCGAGGGTGCCGGCGGCGCCGCCGAACTGCAGCGCCAGCGCCTCGCCGCGCAGGCGCCTCAGCCGCGTCCCCGAGCGGTGCAGGGCTGCGGCATATTCGGCGAGCTTCAGTCCGAACGGCATCGGCAGCGCATGCTGCAGCCAGGTGCGGGCAACCACAGGGGTATCGCGGTGCCGGCGCGCCAGGGCGGCAAAGCCATCGATCGCACGATCTAAGTCGGCAAGCAGGGCGTCGATCCCGGCGCGAAGGCCGAGCATGGCGCCGGTGTCGATTACGTCCTGGCTGGTCGCGCCCCAATGCACGTAGCGCGCGGCATCGGCGTCTGCCTTGGCGACAGTCGCGGTCAGCGCCTTGACGAGGGGGATGGCGAGATTGCCGGACTTTGTCGCGGCATCGGCCAGCGCCGCGAGGTCGAATGATTCGGCCTTGCACGCATTCGTGATCGGTCCCGCGGCGCTTGCCGGAATCACCCCGGCCGCGGCTTCGGCGCGCGCCAGCGCGCCCTCGAAATCCAGCATGTTCTGCAGGGCTGCCACATCGTCGCAGACCGCGCGCATCGCGGTGCTCGACAGCATCGGGGCAAGCAATGGGGAGAGGGGCGTGCTCATCTTCCGTGCGACCTAACCACCCCGGCCTGTCAATGCCAATGCCCTTGTCGCGTCACACGTGTTGCAGGTGCGAATTTGCATCGCTTATCGCCCTTCCTTTTGCCCCTTGCGTGCTTTACTTGGGAGATCGGGTTAAGCGTAGATTTCAGGAGGCACCCCCATGGCGATGACGATGAACGGCGAGGTCCAGCTTGCGGCGTCGCGCGAGGCTGTGTGGGCCAAGCTGAACGATCCGGACGTGCTGAAGGCCTGCATCCCCGGTTGCGAGGAGCTGGAAAAGACCGAGGACAATGGCTTCCGCGCCACCGCCAAGATGAAGGTCGGCCCGGTCTCCGCCCGCTTCAAGGGCAAGGTGATGCTGAGCGATCTTGACCCGCCCAACGGCTACAAGATCACGGGCGAGGGCGAGGGCGGCGTCGCCGGCTTCGCCAAGGGCGGCGCGACGGTCGCGCTGTCGGAGAAGGATGGCGGCACGCTCCTCAGCTACAATGTCGAGGCGCAGATCGGCGGCAAGCTGGCCCAGCTCGGACAGCGCCTGATCAATGGCGCGGCCAAGAAGCTGGCCGACGAGTTCTTCAGCAATTTCGGCAAGGCTGTGCAAGGGTGATCCGCGGCTGACGCCCGAGCCCCAACATCAAGGCCCCGACACGGCTGATTCCTTCGCGTCGGACCGGCTAGACAGGCCCGTCAAGTCACTCAGGCCATGCCCCAAACGAGGGGCTCCTGAGGTTGCTCATTACCGGGATGGCCCATATTATGGGCTTTGGAATGACTATAAACACCTGCACAGCCGATATGCGGCAGTGCAGCCAAGAGAGTGCTGATGGCCAAGATTTCCCTGATCGTGAACGGTAATCCCGTAAACGCCAATATCGATCCCCGTACCCTGCTGGTCCAGTTTCTGCGGGAAAATCTCCGCCTGACGGGCACCCATGTCGGCTGCGACACGTCGCAGTGCGGCGCCTGCGTCGTGCATCTCGACGGCAAGGCGGTCAAATCCTGCACCACGCTGGCGGTGATGGCCGACGGCCACGAGGTTCGCACCATCGAGGGCCTGGCCGCCGACGGCGCGCCGCTGCACCCGATGCAGGAAGCCTTCCGCGAGCATCACGGGCTGCAGTGCGGCTTCTGCACCCCCGGCATGATCATGACCGCGGTCGATCTGGTCAACCGCAAGGGCAATGATCTTTCCGACGAGGTCATTCGCGAAGAGCTCGAGGGCAATCTGTGCCGCTGCACCGGCTACCAGAATATCGTCACCTCGATCGCCGCCGGCGCCAAGGCGATGGCCAAGTGACCGCTAAGTGACCGTCAAGTAATCGACACGTTCGCTTAATCGATTTTCATCGCGACCCGCGATCAGGAAGTTCTCCATGTACGAATTCAAATATCATCGTCCGGCAACCGTGCGGCAGGCCGCCAATCTCCTGGTGAAGAACGAGGACGCCAAGGTGATCGCCGGCGGCCACACGCTGGTGCCGGTCATGAAGCAAAGGCTCGCCAGCCCGCCGCATCTGGTCGACCTCTCCCATATCGAGGGGCTTGATGCCATCGAGATGAAGGGCCGGTCGTTGGTGATCGGCGCCACCGCCAAGCATGCCGACGTCGCCAACTCGCCGATCGTCGGCGAGGCCATTCCAGCGCTCGCCGAACTCGCCAGCGGAATCGGCGATCCAGCGGTGCGCCACAAGGGCACGATCGGCGGCTCGCTCGCCAATAACGACCCGACGGCGGATTATCCCGCCGCCGTGCTCGCGCTCGGCGCCATCATCGTCACCAACAAGCGCCGCCTCAAGGCGGAGGAATTCTTCCAAGGCCTGTTCACGACCGCGCTGGAGAGTGACGAGATCATCACCAAGGTGATGTTCCCGCTGCCGAAGAAGGCCGCCTACATCAAATTCCGCAACCAGGCGTCGCGTTACGCGTTGGTCGGCGTGTTCGTCGCCAAGCGGCCGTCGGACGTGCGCGTGGCGGTGACCGGCGCCGGCTCGGATGGCGTGTTCCGCGCCACCGCGTTCGAGGAAGCATTGAAGAAGCGCTTCTCGCATAAGGTGCTGGACGGCATTTCCGCCTCGGCGGAGGGGCTGAACAGCGATCTACACGGCAGCGCCGAATACCGCGCGCACCTGATCGGCGTGCTGACGCGGCGCGCGGTCGAAGCGGCGACGGCGAAGTAGTTGCCGATTACAGGCGCATCAAGATTGGCGATACCATGAGTGCATCGGCGCTGCCCAAATCCGTCGATGGGATGCTCGACCTCCTGAACGCGCGCGGCTATTTCGCCGAGCGCTCGCTGGCAACGGTGGCCTATCTGTCGCTGCGGATGGGCCGGCCGCTGTTTCTCGAAGGCGAGGCCGGCGTCGGCAAGACTGAAATCGCAAAAGTGCTGTCGGCGGCGCTCGGGCGCAAGCTGATCCGCCTGCAATGCTATGAAGGCCTCGACGTCGCCTCCGCCGTCTATGAGTGGAGCAGCGCGGCGCAGATGATCGCGATCCGCCTGGCGGAAGCCGCTGGCGATACCGATCGCGAGCAGTTGTCCTCGGACATCTTTGCCGAGCGCTTTCTGATCAAGCGCCCGCTGCTGCAGGCGCTGGAGCCGGACGTTGCCGGCGCGCCGGTGCTCTTGATCGACGAACTCGACCGCGCCGACGAGGCGTTCGAGGCGTATCTCCTCGAAATCCTCAGCGATTTCCAGGTGACGATCCCCGAGTTCGGCACCATCAAGGCGCCGCAGCCGCCGATCGTCATCATCACCTCGAACCGCACCCGCGAGATTCACGACGCGCTGAAGCGCCGCTGCCTCTATCACTGGGTGGATTACCCGGAGGCCGAGCGCGAGCTTGCGATCGTCAAGTCGCGCGTGCCGGGGATATCCGCAAAATTGTCGCAGCAGGTCGTCCGCTTCGTCCAGGCGCTGCGCAACCAGGATTTCTACAAGTCACCGGGCGTTGCCGAGACCATCGACTGGGCGACCGCGCTGACTGAGCTCGACGCCCGCTCGCTGACCTCGCAAGTGGTCGGCGACACGCTGGGCGCCCTCTTGAAATACCAGGACGACATCGCACGCATGCAGGGCGATGCGCTGCAGAAGGTTTTGAAGGACGCGACGAGCGAATAGCCGTCATTCCGGGGCGCGCCACTTGGCGCGAGCCAGGAATCCATCGAGCCGCGCAGATCCCTGAGAAATGGATTCCGGGCTCTCGCTTCGCTCGCCCCGGAATGACGAGGTAGAGAGATCTTTCGATGACCACCATCGATCACCTCAACCCGCCCACCGGCCACATGGCCGATAACGTCATCGGCTTCGCCCGCGCTTTGCGGGCGGCCGGGCTGCCGGTCGGCCCGGGCTCGGTGATCGACGCGCTGAACGCGCTGCAGATGATCGAGATCGGCAACCGCGCCGACGTCTACGCCACGCTGGAGGCGATCTTCGTCAAGCGCCACGAGCACGCGCTGATCTTTGCCCAGGCGTTCGACCTGTTCTTCCGCGCCGCCGAAGACTGGAAGCACATGCTGGATTCGGTGCCGCTGCCGGACCATGCCAAGAAGAAGCCGCCGCCGGCCTCGCGCCGCGTGCAGGAAGCGCTGGCACAGCCCTCGATGCGCGAAGAAGCGCAACAGGCCGAGCAGCAGGAGCTGCGGCTGTCGGTCTCCGACAAGGAGATCCTGCAGAAAAAGGATTTTGCGCAGATGAGCGCGGCGGAGATCGCCGAGGTCACCCGCGCCATCGCCAATATGAAGTTGCCGCAGGCCGAGCTGCGCACCCGCCGTTACCAGCCCGACGCCAAGGGCCTGAAGCTCGACATGCGCCGGACCTTGCGTAGCTCGTTGCGCACCGGCGGCGAAATCATCGAGATAAGAAAGCTCGGCCGGATCGAGAAGCCGGCGCCGATCGTGGCACTGCTCGATATATCGGGATCGATGAGCGAATATACCCGCCTGTTCCTGCATTTCCTCCATGCCATCACCGATGCCCGCAAGCGCGTTTCCGTGTTCCTGTTCGGCACGCGGCTGACCAACGTGTCACGCGCGCTGCGGGCCAAAGACCCCGACGAGGCGCTGGCGAGCTGTTCGTCCTCGGTGGAGGATTGGGCTGGTGGCACCCGCATCGCCACCTCGCTGCACAGCTTCAACAAGCTATGGGGCCGCCGGGTGCTGGGGCAGGGCGCCATCGTCCTCCTGATCTCCGACGGGCTGGAGCGCGAGGCTGACGCCAAGCTGGCCTTCGAGATGGACCGGCTGCACCGTTCCTGCCGCCGCCTGATCTGGCTCAATCCGCTGCTGCGGTACAGTGGTTTTGAGGCCAAGGCCCAGGGTATCAAAATGATGCTGCCCCACGTTGACGAATTCCGCCCGGTGCATAACTTGACCTCAATGGAAGGGCTGATCGAGGCGCTTTCTGCGCCGCCCCCGCCCCACCACATGAGCCGCATCCGCTCGGCCGCCTGAAGGAGGGTCTCCTAATGCTCAACCGCGACGAAGACATTCTGCAGGCCGCCGAGAGCTGGCAGAAGGCCGGCCACGGCGTGGCGCTGGCAACCGTGGTCGAGACCTGGGGTTCGGCCCCGCGGCCGGCCGGCTCCAGCCTCGTCATCAACGATGACGGCACGTTTTTGGGCTCCGTCTCCGGCGGCTGCGTCGAAGGCGCCGTTGTCACTGAGGCGCTGGACGTCATCGCCAGCGGCAAGCCCAAAATGCTCGAATTCGGTGTTGCCGACGAGACCGCCTGGAATGTCGGGCTGTCCTGCGGCGGCACCATCCGCGTCTTCGTCGAGAAGGTGGGGCAGTCGTGAAACTGGAAACCCTCACTCAAGTCAATGTCGAGCGCGCTGCGCGCCGCCCCGTCATCGTGGTCACCGACGTCGCTACGGGCGATCAACGGCTGGTGAAGGCAAAGGACATCGCGACCGATCCGCTTGCGGGCGAGCTTTCGAAGCAGCTTCGCATGGGCAAGAGCGCCATGGTCGAGAGCGGCGGCAAGAAACTGTTCCTCAATGTCTACGCGCCGACCGCGAAGCTTGTGATTGTCGGCGCGGTTCATATCAGCCAGGCGCTGGCGCCGCTGGCCCGATCGCTCGACTACGACGTGACGGTGGTCGATCCACGCACCGCCTTTGCCAGCCCCGAGCGCTTTCCGGACGTGCCGCTGATCGCCGAATGGCCCGACGTGGCGCTGCCGCCGCTCAACATCGATCATTACACCGCGTTTGTCGCGCTTACGCATGATCCCAAGATCGACGACCCGGCGCTGCTGCACGCTTTCGAACGCGACTGCTTCTATATCGGCGCGCTCGGCTCGCGAAAGACCCACGCCAAGCGGGCGGAGCGGCTAAAGGCACAGGGCGCATCCGACGCCGATATCGCGCGCATCCATGCCCCGATCGGGCTTTCGATCGGCGCGGTCTCGCCGTCGGAAATCGCGGTCGCGATCATGGCCGAGATCACCGCCGGGCTGCGGTTGCCGAAAGAGACCGCGAAGGTGCAGGCGGCATGAAGTTCGGCCCAGCCAGTCCGGCCGACGCGATTGGCGGCGTCACCGTGCACACGCTGCGGCAGGGCTCGCTGGTGCTGAAGAAGGGCACCACGATCGGGCCTGCCGAGGTCGAAGCGTTGAACAAGGCCGGCGTGAAAGAAATCGTCGTGGTGCGGCTGGAAGAGGGCGACGTCTCCGAGGACGAGGCCGCCGCCAGCGTCGCGCAGGCCGTCGCGGGTGAGGGCGTCAATGTCGAGCGTGCCTTTACCGGTCGCGCCAATCTGTTTGCGGCACGCGCCGGCGTGCTGGTGGTGGACCGCGCCGCGGTCGACCGCATCAACGGCGTCGATGAAGCCATCACCTTCGCGACGCTCGCCGCCTTCAAGCCGGTGGTCGAGGGCGAGATGATCGCGACCGTCAAGCTGATCCCGTTCGGCGTCGAGGGGAAGCTGCGGGACGCCGCCGTCAAAGTCGCGGGCAAGGATGCGCTGCGGATCGCGCCCTACGTCATCAAACGCGTCGGCGTGGTCTCGACACTGCTGCCGGGGCTCGCAGCAAAGGTGATCGACAAAACCCTGCGCGTCACCGCGGAGCGGCTCGCGCCTGCGGGTGCCAGCATCATCGCCGAACGGCGCGTGCCGCACGACGAGGCGGCGCTGGCGGCCTCCATCAAGGAATTGCTGGGCCTCGGCGCCGAGCTGGTGATCGTGTTCGGGGCGTCCGCGATCGCCGACCGGCGCGACGTCATTCCGGCCGCGATCACGGAAGTGGGTGGCCGCATCGAGCATTTCGGCATGCCGGTCGATCCTGGCAATTTGCTGCTGATCGGCAGCGCTGGCGAGGTGCCTGTGTTGGGCGCGCCGGGCTGTGCGCGCTCGCCGGTCGAAAACGGGTTTGACTGGGTGCTGATGCGGCTGCTTGCCGGCTTGAAGGTCACGCGCGCCGAGCTGACCGGCATGGGCGTCGGCGGCCTCTTGATGGAAATCGTGACCCGGCCGCAGCCGCGCACCCATCTCGAGGGGGAGGCCAACCGCCACGTCACCGCCGTCGTGCTCGCCGCCGGCCGCTCGACGCGGATGGGCGGCCCGAACAAGCTGCTCGCGGAAATCGACGGCAAGAAGCTGGTACGGATTGTCGCCGAGCAGGCGCTGGCCTCGAAGGCGAGCGAGGTGATCGTCGTCACCGGCCACCAGGCCGAACTGGTCGAGCAGGCGCTGGCGGGGCTGAACGTCAAATTCGTTCGCAATCCCGATTTCGCCGGCGGCCTCGCGTCCTCGGTAAAGGCCGGCATCGCGGCGGTGCCTGATAATGCCGATGGTGCGATCGTCTGTCTCGGTGACATGCCGCTGATCTCGGCAAAACTGATCGATCAGCTGATCGAAACCTTTGCCCCGGACCGCGGCCATCTGATCGCCGTCCCCGTCAGCGAGGGCCGGCGCGGCAATCCCGTGCTGTGGTCGCGCCGCTTCTTTAAAGAGCTGATGACGCTCGACGGCGACGTCGGCGCGCGCCATTTGATCGCCAAGCATGCGGAGGCGGTCGCTGAAGTTCCCGTCGACGGCCAGAGCGCGTTTTTAGATATCGATACGCCGCAAGCCTTGGAAGCGGCGCGCAGATCATGAGGCATTCACGGCTGTCGTCCCGGCCTTGAGCCGGGACCCACGCGCACCGTCATGATTGCTGTGAGAAGAGTGGGGCTGCAGGGTGCCGTGACCACGTAATCCTGTGGTTATGGGTCCGGGCGTTCGGGACGACATCTTGGAATGACCGGCGCTTCATTCCTCTTCCTCCAAATCCCTCATTCACCAACTGGAAACTCCCCCGCCTTAGATTCTGCCGTGTTACCTCGGGGGAGGGGCATTTGATTGTTTCGAACGTCGCGGCAAAGCGCCGCGCGCTCTTTATCCTTGTGATGGCACTGATACTGGGCGTCTCGGGCTTCATCGGCAGGACATGGGCGGCCGGCGCCTTCGCGGTCGGCAAATGCGGTGCTTACGGCCAGGCCTATGACTATCCGGCCGAGGCGGACGCGCGGGCCGCGGCACTCAGGCAATGCAAGGGCGCCTGCACTGCGGTGACCATGAAGCGCGCCTGTGCCGCGCTCGCCGTCGACATGACCAACCCGTGCGGTGCGCATGGCTATGTCGTGAAACCCAGAATTTCCAGCTCGCTCAACGCGGCGACCAAGAAGTGCTACGAATTCGGCGGCAAGGAATGCGTCATCCGCGCCTGGGCCTGCGACGCGAAGGGGTGATAGGTTGATCCTCATCCTCTGAGGAGCGCGGCACGCGCGTCCCGAAGGATGAAGGCCACCAGCCGGGCCGCATGGTTCGAGACGGCGCTTGCGCGCCTCGTCACCATGAGGAACCCTGTTCTTTCCAACCCTCCAGCTATCGGTAATTCGCAGATGCAATTCGACACCAAGATCGCGGTCGTGATCCGGACCGACCTCGAAGCCTGGCAGAAGCTCAACGTCGCGTCGTTCCTCGCTGGCGGCATCGCGGCGGCATTTCCCGAATGCATCGGCGAGCCCTATGGCGACGCCTCGGGCACGCAATATCTGTCGCTGATCGGCCAACCGATCCTGATCTACGGCGCCGATCGAGCGGCACTGTCCCGCGCGTTGGAGCGCTCGCTCGCCCGCAACGTCACGCCGGCGGTCTATACTGAGGACATGTTCAAGACCACGCATGATGCCGCCAACCGCGAGGTGGTTCGGGCCGTGATCCGCGCCGAACTCAACCTGGTCGGAATCGCCATGCGCGCCGAGCGGAAGGTGATCGACAAGATCGTCGATGGGCTGAAATTTCACAGCTAGCAGCGCGTGGATATCGCAAGTCGTAGCCCGGATTGCGCTTCGCTCTATTCGGGCTACGAACTTTGATGCATGGATGTGCGCCTTCAAAGATGCGAAAGCTTCGTTCTTTGTTGCCGTGCCCGCAGGATGCCGAAGGGGTCTTCTCTTTGGGCCAACTTCCGGTAGGTTGCCAGATCATCGTCCTGGATTGCCGGTCCCTCGCCACGTCGCCCAACAGAGCCCGTGCCATGTCCCAACGGCAGCGCGGTGCCAACTCCCGCATATAGATATCGGTCACCGAACGCCTGCTTCAATGCTGCAAATGTCGGCTCGCCGGTGCAGTGGCCCGGCGCGATGTTTTCTACCTTGAAGTCATCCTTGAGCGCCGCCACGGCCTTGGCAATGACTTCGTCCGAGGCGACGACGAGGTGAAAGCCGCCCGCGATCAAGCGAATTTTGGGATTGATGGCCTTGGCGGCTTCGACGATTTTTTCGATGCCCGGATGTGCGCAACCAACCACGAGCACGACGCCATCGGCGGTTTCGACGGCGAGCGACAGCTCCTTCAACTCCTTCGTGCCGGGGGCGTCCGACACAAGTGCTATCAACGTGATCCCTGGAGCGATTTCGGACGTCTTGTCGATCGGCTCGATGTTGGCGTGCTGCCAGGCAGCGCCGAATTTCATGACTTCCGGCGGCTTGCCACCGTAGTAGCGCATCTCCGGGGCTAAGGATTCGTCCTTACGGTAGAAGCTCGATGGCAGCGACGATCCGTAGATTCCGAATCCTTCCTTGGGCGCGTAGATTTTCACCGTCGGATTAACGCTCAGAACATGGTTCAGGCCGGCCATGTGGTCGGAGTGGCGGTGTGACAGAACGACGAAGTCGATGCTGGTGAGGTCAATGTTCTTCGCCTTGATGTTCGCCGCGAAGATGTCCGCGTCGTTGCCCGTGTCAAACAGGATCCGTTTGCCGGAGACTTCCACGAGCGCTGAGAAGCCCCAGTCCTTTTTCATCGAAGCATCAGTGCCGAACGCGTCGTAGAGGATCGTGATTTTGCCAGTGGGCTCAGCCGCAGCGATGCGCGCCGGGGAAATCATGACGGCGACGCCGGCAAGCGAAGTCGCAAGCAACGCTATTCGAAGCTTCATGGAAGTTCCTCCTGTTCGAGAAGCCCCCGTCCGTCATGCTGATAATTCTTGCTCAGCGCCCACACAGTTTGTGGTTGAGCAGCTACCGAAAAGCTACGCCCTGTTTTTGCAGGTGTCACTACAAAAAGGCGATCTTACAGGTCTTGTCCATAGGGCGCCGGGAGTGCGGGAGGCGGGTCGTCCAAGCTATACCGGATATCCGTCATGCCACGGCAAGGTAACGCTTCCAAGCATGGCTCGATGTTCGTTATGATAAGAGATGAGTGATCCGCGAAGGCCTTCCCCCCGCGCGAAGGGACATGCATTTTATAGGAGTAATATACGATGAAACGCCGTACATTCCTCAAAGGCGGCGCCGTGGCCGGCGCGGCGACGCTGGTTGCGGCACCCGCGATCGCGCAAACCTCGCCCGAGATCAAGTGGCGGCTGACCTCGAGCTTTCCGAAGTCGCTCGACACCATCTACGGCACGGCGCAGACCTTTGCGAAATACGTCGCCGATGCCACCGACAACAAGTTTCAGATCCAGACTTTTGCGGCCGGCGAGATCGTGCCCGGCCTGCAGGCGCTCGATGCCGTCGGCTCGGCGACCGTCGAGATGGCCCAGACGCCGCTCTATTTCTACATCGGCAAGGAGCCGGCGCTGACCTACGCGACCGGCGCGCCGTTCGGCATGAACCATCGTCACCAGCATTCCTGGTGGTCGTTCGGCGGCGGCGCCGACCTCACCAACGAGGCGCTGAAGCCGTTCAAGGCCCATGCGATCCTGTGCGGCAATTCCGGCACGCAGATGGGCGGCTGGTTTCGCAAGGAGATCAAGGCCGTCGACGATCTCAAGGGCCTCAAATTCCGCATTGCCGGCATGGGCGGCCATGTCTTGGCAAGACTGGGCGTTGTGCCGCAGCAGATCGCGGGCGGCGACGTTTATCCGGCGCTCGAGCGCGGTACCATCGATGCCGCGGAGTTCGTCGGCCCCTATGACGACGAGAAGCTCGGCTTCTATAAGGTCGCAAAGTACTATTACTTCCCCGGCTGGTGGGAAGGCGGGGCAATGCTGCACGTCGTCGTGAACGAGGAGAAGTGGAACGCGTTGCCCAAGCAATACCAGGCGATCGTCAACCAGGCGGCTTCGGCGGCGGGCGCGTGGATGATCGAGAAATACGACAGTGTCAATCCGGCCGCGCTGAAGCGGCTCGTCGCCGGCGGTGCGGAGCTGCGCGCCTTCCCGCAGCCGGTCATGGAGGCCTGCCACAAGGCGACGCAGGATCACCTGAACGAGATCGCCGAGAAGAACCCGCTGTTCAAGAAGACGAAGGAGAGCCACGACGCCTACATGAAGGAACTGCTCTTCTACACGCAGATCGCGGAAAACTATTACGACAATTATCTGCTCAGCAAGACGCGCAAGGGCTGAGGCGTTCTGCGCGCAGGCAATATCGCCAACCAGCAAGTCGGGTCGAAATATCGGCCCGACCTGTCATCGTCTTAGGCGCCATGCGTGCCATGCTGGCGCATTTCCTCGATCCAGCGCAGGCGCTTCTTCTCGTCAGCGACTCCCGCACGTTACGCAGGAGCCATTGGTAACCAGGATGGTGGCAGTGTCCTTGATCCAGGTCAGGACGGCATGTGCGCGCCAAACAGTTGCAGCCGACGTACAGGCATCTTGCGGTGCAGTCGCAAAATGCAAATACTCCTCTTCAGTTGGGCTCCCGAGGGGAAGCCCGGCCAAGAAAGCCCGGGAGCGGGCAACCGGGAGAGAACGTCATGACTTGGGAAGCCGGGGGCAGTGCGGCTGAAGGCAGCCATTTCGATACCAATCGGCGCAGATTTCTGGGAGGCTCGGCGCTGGCCGCGCTGGGCGCCACGATCGGCGGCGCGCTGCCGCTCTCGCGCGACGGATTTGGCATTCCGCAGGCCCATGCGCAGGCCGCGTCACCCGCGCCCGCCAAGGGGCCGCAATATCTGAAATTCCCCGGCAAGAACGAAGGGCTCGTCGTGCTCGGCGAAAAGCCGCTGGTCGCCGAGACGCCGGAAAGCCTGCTCGACGACGACACCACGCCGATCGAGAAATTCTACATCCGCAATAACGGACAGATCCCCGAGGAGGCGAAGGACCCCGACGCCTGGAAGATCACCATCGATGGCGAGGTCAACAACAAGATCGAGATCACGGTCGGGGAGTTGAAATCGAAATACAAGGCGGTAACCCGGCGCATGGTGCTGGAATGCGGCGGCAACGGCCGCGCCGGCTTCTCGCCGCCGGCGCGCGGCAACCAGTGGACCAATGGCGGCGCGGGCTGTGCCGAATGGACCGGCGTCCCGCTCGCCGATCTCCTCAAGAAGGCCGGCCTCAAACCGTCAGCGAAATACACCGCGCATTATGCCGCCGATCTGCATCTGTCGGGCGAGGCCGGCAAGCCCAGCATCTCGCGCGGCGTGCGCATCGCGAAGGCGATGGACCCGAACACGATGATCGTGTGGGCCATGAACGGCAAGCCGCTGCCGAACATCCATGGCGGGCCGGTGCGGCTGATCGTGCCGGGCTGGGCCGGCTCGGCCTCGCAGAAATGGCTGACGCGCATCACCATCCGCGACCGCGAGCATGACGGCCCCGGCATGACGGAGTTTTCCTATCGCACCGCGATCAAGCCGATGGTGCCCGGGGCCAAGGCCGATCCGGCCAACTTCCGTATCCTGGAATCGATGCCGGTGCGCTCGATCATCACCAGTCCTGCGAACGGCGCGAAATTCGCCGCCGGCACCAAGGAACTGAAACTGCGCGGCGCCTCCTGGGCGGGCGATCTCACGGTGAAGCAGGTCGACATCTCGCTTGATTTCGGCGCGAGCTGGCAGCGCGTCACATTGGAGAAGCCGAAGAACAAATATGACTGGCAGCGCTGGACTGCGACGGTGAAGCTGCCGACCGACGGCTATTTCGAGATCTGGGCGCGTGCCACCGATTCCAAGGGCGCGATGCAGCCGCATCAGGCCGGCTTCTGGAATCCGCAAGGCTATGGCGGCAACGCCATGCATCGCATCGCCGTGCTGGTCGGATGATGCAGCGCCTTGTGTTGTTAGCGCTGGCCGGTGCGCTCTGGATAGCACCGGCCATGGCGCAGCAGGCCTTCTCGCCCCGCGACGAAAGTCCGGAGGAGTTCGTCGCGGGCGCAGGCCGCAACGAGACCTTCTATGCCTGCACCGCCTGTCACGGCTTCAAGCTCGTGGCGCAGCAGGGCATGACGCGTGCGCAGTGGGAAGATTCGATCAACCTGATGGTCCGCCGCCACAGCATGCCGCCGCTCGACGACAAGGATCGCGAAGTGATCCTGAATTATCTCGAAACGGCCTATCCGCCGCGCGCGCCGGCGGGCAGGGGAGGTTGGGTGAATCCATTCGCAAAGTGAGCGGTTAAGGTTCGCGACTACGGTGAACTCGATTCGCGCGATGCGGCGTGCATGCGTATTTGACGTTACAGCCATGTGACGGCGCCGCGCCTTGTTAACCTCTGAGGTACAAAATTGATGCATGATTGCGAGGTATTTGGTCTCGCAATCGTCGGCACCAGTACCTATTTCTCGCGTCAGGGAAGGAAGTCGCCCAGGGACAACTCCGATAAAAGGAGCCATCCATGGCGAACGTACTCACCACTGGGGCCGCGTTTTTTGCCCCGACCAAAAAGCCCTCATTTTTCTCTCGATTGTTGCGCGTTCATCTCGAAGCCCGGCAGCGGCAGGCTGACCGTGCGGTCGAGCAGTATCTTGCTACCCATGGGCGCGCGCTGACCGACGACGCCGAGCGCGCGATCGGGCATCTGCTCGCCAACGGGGGGCGCCGGCCATGATCACACTCATCCTCGCGCAGTTCGCAACCACGCTGGCCCGCTTCGGGAAAGAGGCGCTCGCGACCTGGCACGAAGCCCAGCAGCTTCGTCGTCAGATGTCTGGACGGTCTGAGGAATAGTCTCGGTCGGCGCGAATAGACCACCCTGATGCTGCGGTTCTGATTCGATCAGAACCGCAGGCTTCGACGCCGCTCTTGACGCCGTTGCACGTCGGTCCAGAATGGCCGGCAGCTCGCGCCGGGAGACGGTCAGATGAGGTTTTTGATTACGGGGTTGGATACGGCAGGAAATATCACTCTCAACCGCGAGTCCGTTCCGGCCGCGTTGAAGAAGGCCGCCGAGTTGATGTCGGACGGCTGCTGGAATGTCGAGATCGTGACCCCCGACGGCGCGACTTATCATTCCGGCGAGTTCGATCAATTGCGAGAGCGCGTCAGCGCACCGGCCCCGATCCATCGCTGACAAGCGATCTCGCAGCCGCTCAACTCGACGACGCGCTGACATAGGGAATGCTGGCGACGACGGCGACGAGCACGACGGCATTCGACAGCATGCCGGTCCAGTGCAGACGGCGCAGCCGTCGCACCGCATCGGGATTGCCGGCATCCCGGGCGCTAAGCGCCGCATTCCACCGCTGCATGAACCAGCCGCGGCCCCAGAACGCCAGCGCCGCGATCAGGCCGACGCCGAGCGCGAAAGCCGGTCGGCGTGTCGCTGCAAAAACCATCATCGCAATGACGGTGGTCACGCGCAGCATCAGAAAATGCACGCTGAACATGCCGCCCAGCAACTGGGTGACGGGCGGGATGTCGAGCTTCACCAATAGAAAAGCAGGGGAGGCCAGAAAGAAGTAGCCTATCGGAAACAGCAGAATGACAATGGCAGCTAAGGCCACTCCGTCTGGCGTCATGCGATCACCCCTTCTTTTCCCATCATCGGGCGAGGGCCTTTCAGCGGCAGCTTATGATGATACCGTGCGCTGTCTTGTGCCATTGGGCTTTGGTCGGAGACCAGCCTCAGGCCCGCTTGCCGCCGAGCGAGACGAAAGCCATGAGACAGGGCTCCGGCAGCGGATTGCGCCAGCGATGGCGCGTGCCGTTCTGCACGATGCAGTCGCCCTGGCGCAGATGCACCTTCTGTCCGTCGTCCAATTCCAGCGTCATCTCGCCGCGAACCACGACCCCGTAATCGATCGTGTCGGTGGTGTGCATGCCGCCGCCGCCCCTTTCGAAGTGATCGCCCATGCCGGGAAGCTTGTCCGACAGTTCCTTCAAGCCGCTCTCGAAGGTGACGCCCGGCGGTGGTTTGTAACCCTCGGGACGTTTCGGCGGATATGAGATGAGCCGGAATATCGTGCCGCCCGGGCCGGGGAAGGCTTTCGTGCCCGGGAGCATCGGGTCCGCCTCCAGGCCGGTGAGATCAGGCACGCCTTCCGTTCTGTAAAGCTCGTAGAACGTCAGCCCCGGATTGGAATCGATTTCCACCACCGTACTCGTGACGTCAAAGGACTTGAACACCGACTTGCCGGCCTCGTTGCGGCCGGTCAGCGCCCGCTTGGGCGGCGGCAGCTCGCTTGCATCCTTTGCGTCGGCTGGTTGCGACATCGCGGCGAGGGCGCCGCCGGTTGCCATCACGGAGAGAGCCTGCAGCAACTGGCGCCGGTCGCCGACTTCAAACGGTTTCGACGAAAGCGCCGCGTCAGCACTTTTCTTGCCCCGTGACCAACGTAGCCAGGAACAGCTGCTCGAAAGTTTGCCCATCTGCGTTCTCCCCTGTCTGCAATTCGTCCCGCCGTCCTGACGCGCGTTGAGGATGAGCGGCATGTCTCCTGCAACTATAGCCATGCGCAATCGGTTGGCCACTCTACTTCCGCCTAGAGCGTACCTTTCAGCAGGTCGCCATCGCCGTCCGGCAGACCGCCGCGAGCGAGATGCGGAGAGACACCCGTATCTGTGGGATGGGAAAGCCGATAGGAGCCGCGCCAAAATACGTCCGTGGGCCGCCGCCTCTGTCAGTCACGCCGACGTGAGAGCATCCGTTTTGCGCGCGCATTGACAATGACTGACCAGTCAGTCATAAATGAAGCATGAAAAAGGAAGTCGCCAAAAACGCCCGAAAATCCGCTGCAAAGCCGGCCGATCGCCGCCCCGGGGTGAGGGCATCGGCAGCGTCGAGCCCGCCACAAAAGCCTGCTTCCAACCGCGCCGAACGTGCGGCCGAGCGGCGCGGGGCGATCATCGCGGCGGCGATGGACGAGTTCATCGCCCGCGGCTTTGCGGCGACGCGGCTCGACGACATCGCCAGGCGCGCCGGCGTCGCCAAGGGCACGATCTACCTGCACTTCAAGGACAAGGAATCGATGTTCGAGGAACTGATCCGTACCGCCATCGTTCCGATGATCAGCCGTCTCTGGGCGACGCCGCCCAAGCCAGATGCATCCGTGCGCGACCTGATGGAGGGGTTTGCCCGCACCTTCATCGAGGAGGTGGCGACCACACGGCGCGGCGATCTCGTGCGGCTGATCGTGGCCGAGGGGCCGCGCTTTCCGGAAGTGGCCGACTTCTACTACCGCGAAGTGGTGTCGCGGGGGCTGGCCGGCATGCGCGCCCTGATCGAGCTCGGCATCGCACGCGGCGAGATCCGACAAACCAAGCTCGTGCAGTTTCCACAGATCGTGGTCGCGCCGGCGCTAATCGCGGTGATCTGGCAGAGCCTTTTCGCGCGGCACGCGCCGCTCGATGCGATCGCGATGTTTCGTGTTCATCTCGATTTGATTTTTGGCGAACGGAGAGCGGCATGATTGCGTCGCGAACGATAAATATCCTGGCCGCGCTGACGCTCGCCGCCACGCTTGCGGGCTGCAAGGAGCGCAGGGACCCGGGCTTTCAGGGCTGGGTGGAAGCCGACATGATCTTTGTCAGCCCCGACGAGAGCGGCCGTGTCATCAAGCTCAATGTGCGCGAGGGCGACGAGGTCAAGCCCGGCGATCACCTTTATTCCGTCGATGACGATCTGCAGCAGGCGGACCTCAACCAGAATAAGGCGACGCTCGCCAATGCGCAGCAGACGTTTGATCGCGCGGCCTCGCTGAGCAAGACCGGCTCCGGCACGCAAGCCAATTTGGACTCCGCAACCTCGGCGCTACGCGTGGCGGAAGCCCGCGTCAACACCTCGCAAACGCGGCTGGCGCGGCGCAGCGGCTTCGCGCCGGTTGGCGGCACGGTCCAGCAGATCTATTTCCGCGAAGGCGAAATGGTCCCGGCGCAGCGGCCGGTGCTGTCGATCATGCCGCCCGGCAACATGAAGATCCGCTTCTTCGTGCCGGAGACCGAATTGCCGAAGCTTGCGATCGGCGACGAGGTGAGGGTGACCTGCGACAATTGCGCGGCGGATCTCACCGCCAAGATCTACTTCATCGCGACGACGGCGGAATATACCCCGCCGGTCATCTACAGCCTCGATGAACGCAACAAGCTGGTCTATCTGATCCAGGCACGGCCGAGCCGGCCCGACGTGCTGCGCGTCGGCCAGCCGATCAGCGTATTCCTCAATCCAAGGACGCCGGTGGCGGACAAGCGATGAATCCAGCGCCCGCATCAGCCCCCGACATCGCCATCAACGTCGAAGGTCTTTCAAAATCCTTCGGCGGCCGCGAGGTCGTGCATGACCTTTCGATGCAGGTGAAGCGCGGCTCGATCTACGGCTTCCTCGGCCCGAACGGCTCTGGCAAGACCACGACCATCCGCATGCTGTGCGGGCTGTTGACGCCGGATGCCGGCGAAGGCACCTGCCTCGGCTACGACATTCGCCGCGACGCCGACAAGATCAAGCGCCTGGTCGGCTATATGACGCAGCGCTTCAGCCTGTATCAGGATCTCTCGGTGCGCGAGAACCTCGAATTCGTCGCGCGGCTCTACGGTCTGCGCGATGCGCGGGGCGCGGCCGGCGACATGATCCAGCGCATCGGCCTGAGCGGCCGCGAGGAGCAACTGGCCGGCGAGCTTTCCGGCGGCTGGAAGCAGCGGCTGGCGCTCGGCGCCTGCACGCTGCCCAACCCGCACTTGCTGCTGCTCGATGAGCCGACTGCCGGCGTCGACCCCAAGGCGCGGCGCGACTTCTGGAACGAGATCCACGCGCTCGCCGCGGAAGGGCTGACGGTGCTGGTCTCCACGCACTACATGGACGAGGCCGAGCGCTGCCACGAGATCGCTTACATCGCCTATGGCCACCTGCTGGCGCATGGCACGGTGGATGATGTGATCGCGAAATCGGCGCTTTCGACCTGGACGGTCTCCGGCGACGACCTCAACGGGCTGGCGACTGAGCTTAGCGGCAAGCCCGGCGTCGACATGGTGGCGCCGTTCGGCACCAGCCTGCACGTCTCCGGGCGCGACAAGGCGGCGCTCGAGGCAACGATCGCGCCGTACCGCGCCAAGAAGGGATGGCGCTGGGAAGATAGCGAGCCGTCGCTGGAAGACGTCTTCATCGATCTCATGAACCGCTCAAAGGACAATTTCCAATGAGTGCGACCGACACCGTTCGTCCCGCCGGCGCGGCGAGGGAGCCGGCCTTCGGCTTCTGGCGGCGCAGCTATGCGATGCTGGTCAAGGAATTCATCCAGCTTCGCCGCGACCGCGTCTCGTTCGCGATGATCGTGATGATCCCTGTCATGCAGCTCTTGCTGTTCGGCTACGCCATCAACACCACGCCGCGCCATCTGCCGACAGCGGTCTTGATCCAGGAGGACAGCGACCTGGCGCGCTCGGTGCTGAAGGCACTTGAGAATACCAGCTACTTCCGCTTCACCCGCGAGGTCCACAGCGTCGCCGAGTTCGACGACCTCCTGCAGTCCGGCAAGGTGCTGTTCGGGGTCGAGATCCCGCGCGGCTTCGAGCGGGCGGTACGGCGCGGCGACAAGCCGGCGCTGCTGGTCGCGGCGGATGCGACCGATCCTGTCGCCGCCAGCGCGGCGCTCGGATCGCTCGGCGTCCTGGTGCAGACCGCGCTCGCCCACGACGTTCACATCGGCGACCCACCCGCGATGCCGTTCGAGATCCGGGCGCATGCCCGCTACAACCCCGCGGCCGAATCCCGGCTCAACATCGTGCCGGGCCTGGTCGGCACCATCCTGACCATGACAATGCTGATCTTCACTGCGCTGTCGGTGACGCGCGAGATCGAGCGCGGCACCATGGAGAGCCTGCTGTCGATGCCGATCAAGCCGGTCGAGGTGATGTTCGGCAAGATCATCCCGTACGTGATCGTCGGCTTCATCCAGGCGACGCTGATCGTCGGCATCGGAGTCCTGTTGTTCGGGGTGCCGATTCTCGGCAGCGTCACGCTGCTGGCACTGCTGACGACGCTATTCATCACCACCAACCTGTCGATCGGCTACACTTTCTCCACCATCGTGCAGAACCAACTGCAGGCGATGCAGATGTCGATGATGTTCTTCCTGCCCAGCATCCTGCTCTCTGGATTCATGTTTCCGTTCGCGGGCATGCCGGTCTGGGCGCAGTATCTCGGCGAAGCGTTGCCGCTGACCCATTACATCCGCATCGTGCGCGCCATCATGTTGAAGGGCGCGGTGCCGTCCAACCTGCAATACGATACGATTGCACTCATTGTACTGATGCTGGTGGCGATGACGATCGCCGTGACACGCTTCCGTCGCACGCTGGATTGAGGTTATATGCACACCCGTCATTTCGGGGCGATGCACAGCATCGAACTATGGTGCGCACTTGCGCACCTGAGAATCTCGAGATTCCGGGTTCGCCTCTTCGAGGCGCCCCGGAATGACAAGGGGCGATGATGTTTGGGTTGTGGGGCACGGGGAAGAAAGACCAAGACATCGGCGTGTCGGCCGACTTCCAGCGCGCGTTGACGCAGCAGGTAATGGCGACCGAGTTGTTGCGCATCAAGGCGCTGATCGGAACGACTGTCCTTTTGTCCGTCATCCTCTGGACCGTCTACTTCCTCGCGCCCGAAAAAGTGAGCCAGGTCTGGCACGGCAATCTTAAGCCGCATTATCTCTATTCGGTCATGGTGCCGTTCATCCTGTTCGAACTGTGGGTGCACGGCGCGATAACGCGGCACATGCGTGAGGGGCGTGATCTGCCCTTGTTCCGGCGTTACCTCGGCGCGCTGATCGAGACGTCGATGCCGACGGTTGCACTGGCGCTTCACATCAACGCCATGGGCTCGGTAGCCGCGCTCGGCTTCGTGGTCCCGATGACTTACTTCATCTTCATTATCCTCTCGACCCTGCGGCTCGATTTCTGGCTCTCTACCTTCACCGGATTCGTCGCTGCGACCGAGCTGTTTCTGATGGCCCTTTTCTATCATCCGGATCCTGGCCCGGAGGTAAGCGTTTTCTATCACGCCGCGCGCAGCCTGATCCTGCTGATCGGCGGCATGCTGGCTGGCGCTGTCGGCCTGCAGTTGCGACGGCAATTCGAAGCCAGCATCAAGGCCGCGACCGCGCGCGACCGCATCACCAATCTGTTCGGCCAGCACGTCTCCCCGCAGGTGGTCGAACGCCTGATGGCCGAGGGCACCAAGGCCGACAGCGACATCCGCCGCGTCGCCGTCATGTTCGTCGACTTTCGCAGCTTCACCGCGGGCGCGCGTACCCGCTCGCCGCAGGAGGTGGTGGATCGGCTCGACGGCGCCTTTGCCATCCTGGTCGATATTCTCGACCGCCACGGCGGCATCGTGAACAAGTTCCTGGGCGACGGATTCCTGGCGCTGTTCGGCGCGCCGCTGGAAGCGCCGGACCCGGCGCACCGGGCGGTGGCGGCGGCGCGCGAGATGCTAGAGGCCAATGCGCGGGTCAACGAAGCGACGAGCTGGCCGCTGCGCATCGGCATCGGCATTCACCTCGGTGAAGTCGTCGCCGGTAGCATCGGCTCGCCCAGGCGCAAGGAATACACCGTGATCGGCGACACCGTGAATTTTGCCTCGCGGCTCGAGGCGCTCAACAAGGACTTCAATTCGCAGTTCCTGATCTCGGAGGCGGTGCACGATGCACTCGGCGACGCCTGCAGAGACGCCGTCTCGCTCGGCGAGGTCGAGGTCAGGGGCTATGAGCGGCCGATGGCCGTGTGGCGACTTGCATAGGGGTCGAAATGAATAGACGTTACATCACCGTCGACGTGTTCACCGACCGCGCCTTTGGCGGCAATCCGCTCGGCGTGGTGCTCGATGCCGGTGGTCTCTCGACCGAGCAGATGCAAGCGATTGCGCGCGAATTCAACTATTCGGAGACGACCTTCCTGCTGCCGCCGCGCGATGCCGCGCACGATGCGCAAGTCCGCATCTTCACCGTGAATCGCGAGATACCCTTTGCCGGCCACCCCAACGTCGGCACCGCCTTCGTGCTGGCGACGCAGGCGGCAAAGCCGCCGGCGCGGCTGTTGTTCGAGGAAGAGGCTGGGCTCGTGCCGGTCGAGATTGCGACCGAGCAGGGCAGAGTCGTCAGCACCGAATTCACGGCGCCGCAGCCCTTGAAGCGGATGTCGCATGTCAGCACGGATGCGGCGGCGGCGTTGCTTTCGCTGTCGGCAAGCGATGTGAAAACCGACCGCCACCCGCCGCAGGTCATTTCCGTGGGGCTGTCCTTCATCGCCGTCGAGCTTGCCTCGCGCGAGGCGCTGCGGCAGGCGAAGCCAGATGCTGCCGCATTCGAAAAAACGTTTCCATGTGACGGTAGCGATGCGGTGTACCTCTACACCCGCGATGTGCCGGCAAGTGAAAAGCCCTGTGACTTGCAGGCGCGGATGTTCCATCCCGGCTCAAGCGGATTGTCGGAAGATCCTGCCACCGGGAGTGCGACGGCGGCAGCCGCAGCGCTGCTCGCCGATCTCGACGCTACCAAGGACGGTGAATTGAAGTTGAAGATCGGGCAGGGCGTCGACATGGGCCGGCCAAGCCTGCTGCTCACGCGCGTCCGCAAGCAGGGCGGCAAGGTCGCGTCGATCCATGTCGGCGGCGCCTGCGTGAAGATGATGGAAGGAACTTTCCGGCTGTAGGGGAAGGGGTGAGAAGCCACGGCGTCTCGCCGTCATTGCGAGCGAAGCGAAGCAATCCATGCCTCGGCCCCGGGATAGATGGATTGCTTCGTCGCTTCGCTTCTCGCAATGAGATCTCGGTTAAACCTGCGGCGCAACCAGGTTCTCCACCTTCACGCCATCGCGCTCCTCGATGATCTCCGCGATCCAGTGCCGGTGGCAATGGGTATGATCGCGCTCATAGCAGAGGATGCACACCGGCCCCGCCTGCTTCACCAGCGCTGACAGCTCGTCGAGCTCCTCCTTGGCTTGCGCCGTCTTCAGATGCTTGGAGTAGATCCGCTGCAGCACATCAAACTTGCCGCTGCGCGCCGCCTCGCGGCCCTCCTTCGGCGTACCCAAGCCCTTCAGGTGTAAATAGGCGATGCCGCGCTCGTCGAGCCCCGCGGCTAGTTGTTTCTTTGAAAAACCCGGCCGCCGCGAGGAGGCGACGGCACGCACGTCGACCAAAAGCTTGACGCCGGCCTGCTCCAGTTCGGCGAGCACGGCCTTGGCCGGCGTCTGCTCATAACCGATGGTGAAGAGGCGTTTGGTCTTGCGGGCCATGTCGATATCCACTGCGCTGATCAGTCGCCAGCAAAGCTAGGGACGCGCGAGGACGATTGCCATATGCCGCGTTGCCGCCGGATACGCCATGTCGCATAGTCCCGCTGAAAGAGCCTGCAAAAAGGCTCATTTGCGGGGGATACGATGAACCGATTTTGCCGGATGCTCACATGGCTGCGTTTCCGGCCTCAAGTCGATTTTTGGCTCGGCATTTTTGCGCCTGCCAGGACGCCGTCGGAGATAATCGCAAAGTTGCGCCGCGAAATCCGCGCCACGCTGCCCGAACTCAAGGTGCGCTTTGAGAAGAGCGGCGGGGAGGTGTGGGATCTGGCCGACGACAAACTCGATGCCTTCGTCGCCTCCGAATACGAGAGCCGGACCAAGCTGATCCGCGAAGCCGGGATCAGGCTTGACTGAGCGTGTCAGTCACTTCACGCGCTCGATCAATTCCATCGCGCCCGCCGGCGCGCGAACCTTGCCCTCATGGATCACATAGGCGAACACGTCGCGCGGCATCTTCTTCGGCTTGGTCTTGTCGACACGCGGCAAATCGTCGGGCTCGCCGCCACCAGCCCAGTCCTGAAAGCGCTTGGCCCAGGCGTCGAGTTGTTTTGGCGGATAGCACGTCTTGATCTCGTCGTTGCCCTTCTGCAGACGCGCATAGACGAAGTCACTGGCGACGTCGGCAATGGCCGGATATTTGCCGTGCTCGGCAAACACGACGGGCGTCTCGAACTCGCGTATCAATGCGATGAACTCCGGCACGCAGAAACTGTCATGCCGCACCTCGACCACATGGCGAAGCGCGCGCCCCTCGAGCTTGCGCGGCAGCAGTTCGAGGAATTTTCCGAAATCGGCCTCGTCGAATTTTTTGGTCGGTGCGAACTGCCAGAGCACCGGACCGAGCCGGTCGGCGAGCTCCAGCACGCCGGAATCGTAGAAGCGCTTTACGGAATCGCCGGCTTCCGCCAGCACACGGCGATTGGTCGCGAAGCGCGGCCCCTTCAATGAGAACACGAATCCGTCGGGCACCTCACGCGCCCATTTGCGAAAACTCTCCGGCTTCTGCGAGCCGTAATAGGTGCCGTTGATTTCGATCGAGGTCAGCTTCGACGCGGCGTAGGACAGCTCCTTCGCCTGCGCGAGCTTCTCCGGATAGAAGACGCCGCGCCACGGCTCGAAAGTCCAGCCGCCGATGCCGATATAGATGTTGCCGCTCTTATTTGCGGTCGATTTCGTAGGCTTGCTCACGGGGATCGCTCATCGGGAAATGGGAGGAGGGGACGGGCGATGTTAACCAAACCGGCCCCGATTTGCCAGATTGTCGCAGCAGCGGGCGAACACGTGGGAAACATGGTGGGCCCGCTGGCGCGACCACCCCAGATATGGACAGGGAAGTTCCTTCGACAGAGAATGAGCGCGGCACTTGGCGCGTCAATTGCAAAGCATGCAACGTCGCGGGCCGGTGCCGGCCGGGGATCTGGCAGTCCTGCCCGGTGCTCTCCGTCTGGATCGACGCAAGTTGGGATTGGGTTTGGCTTCGAGCGGATTCATGACTGGAAAGCATCAACTCCTGCAACCGGCGGCCCAGCCGGGCAAGGCCGGCGCGCCGGCACAATTCGGCGCATTGCTGATGACAGACAGCGGCGCGCAGCGGAGCGGGCCGCCATATCTGTTCAACGGACTGACTGAATCCGAAATCGCGCATGTCATAGGTTCGGGCAAGCGCAAGGTGCTCTATCGCGGCGCGCAGCTCTTCAGCCAGGGCAGCCCGCAGGATGGCATCTATTTGATCGAAAGCGGGCGCATCAAGGTATTCTACACCGCGCCCTCGGGACGCGAGATCACGCTCGCCTATTGGCACTCCGGCAATTTCGTCGGCGGCCCCGAAGTGTTCAAGCAGGGCCTGCATGTCTGGTCGGGCGAGGCCGCCGTCAACAGCGCGGTGCTGCACTTGCCGGGCGATGTACTGCGGCGGATGGTGATGACGATCCCTGCGCTTGCGATTGGAATTATCGAAGGCCTCAGTTTCAAGGGCCAGTGCTATTCGGCGCTGGCGCAGATGCTCGGCACGCGCTCGCCGACGGAAAGGCTGGCGCAGCTGCTGCTGCATCTGATGAATCTCTATGGCGTGGAAGAGCGCGACGGCGTCCTGATCGCCGCCTCATTCACCCATGCCGACCTCGCGCACATGACCGGCGTGACACGCCAGTCCGTCACCATCAGCCTCAAGAAGTTCACCGAGCTCGGCATCCTCGCCGCGCACGGCGCCAACCTCGTCATCAAGAACGCCGAGTTGCTCGGTGAAATTCGCGACGGCAAGCTAGGCAAGGGCGCGGCCTCGGACGAGGTCTGAGGAGCCCGGCAAGGCGATAAGCCCGCGTCAAACCGCCACCGGTACAAACTCGCTTGCTTGTAATTCCGGGCCTTCCGGACCAGGCCGATGCCGGCCTCGCGTGGCTAATTTCTAGCCACCGCGCCCATCCGATAGCCAAAACGGACGGCTTTCCTGTTCATAAATTGAGCATCCGATGTTTCTTCGCAATAGCTTGCTGGATCGAAGCGTTCGTCGTTTCCGATTTTGAGGAGACCGTTCAGAGTTCGCTTGCCGGACGTTTCGGGGTCCGGGATGGAAGCAAGCGAGTTCACGGCACATGACGTCAACTTCCTTCTTGAGCCGTACCGGTCGCGGACCGGGCCAACGCGAACCGGAGCCTCTGCAGGTCGTCAGCAGGGTTCCCCGTGGCATGTCGCTTGCACACTTGACTCATCAAGCCAGTCCACCTGCTCAACGCCGAGCAGCTCAGCCGCCTTCCGCAATAGCCGTCGGGGCGTCTCGCTTGGGCATCGCACAAAGTCCAGCACAGTTCGGTTCGAAAGGATTTGTTCTATGAGCGTCGGCCCTGCGTCCAAACTCCCTGGCTTCCTTCCGCTGCTCCTTGCCGCAAACCTTGGGTTGATACCCGCGACGGCAAACGCAGAGGTTCTTGAGATCGGCATCGGTACGCAGAATACGACGACCAATACCGTGACCGGTGGTGTCGTGCTGAAGGAGCTCGGTCTTCTTGAAAAGCATCTGCCGAAAACCGGCAAGTACAAGGACATTCAATACAAGCTGAGCTGGCAGAACGCGACGTCGGGCCCACCGATCACCAACGGCATGATGGCCAACAACATCCAGATCGGCATGATGGGCGACTACCCGCTGATGGTGAATGGCGCCACCGGGCAGGCCACCAAGAACGAAACGCAGCTCATCGCCATTATCGCCTATAACGCCGTCGGCGGCGGCAACGGCATCGTCGTCCATAAGGACTCACCATTCTATGAACTCGCAGATCTCAAGGGCAAGAACGTCTCCGTGCCGTTCGGCTCGGCCGCCCACGGCATGATGCTGACTTCGCTGCAGAAGCGCGGGCTGCCGCCGGACTTCTGGAATCTGGTATCGCAATCGCCCGAGGTCGGCAGCACCAACCTTCAGGAAAAGCGCATCGACGCGCATGGCGATTTCGTGCCGTTCGCCGAGTTGCTGCCGTTCAAAGGGTTCGCCCGCAAGATCTATGACGGTGCGGAAACCAAGACCCCGACATTCCACGGCGTCGTCGTGCGCAAGGATTTCGGCGAGAAGTACCCCGAGATCGTGGTCGCCTACATCACCGCGCTGATGGAGGCCAACGATTGGATGCGCAAGAATCCGAAGCTTGCCGCCGAGAAGATCGAGGAGTGGACCAAGATCAACAAGGAGGTGGTCTACATCTTCTTAGGTCCCGGCGGCGTTCACACGCTCGATGCGACCATCAAGCCGAAATGGATCGAAGCGGTCGGCGCGAACTACGCGATCCTGCAGAAGCTGAACATGATCAAGGAGCTCAATGTCGGCGCATGGGTGAATGACAAATTCGTTCGGCAGGCCTTCAAGGGGCAGGGGCTCGACTACGACAAGCAGCTCGCTTCGTTCGACACCTATAATGTGAAGGGCACTGACCCGATCTGCAACGCGCCGGTCGACAATCCCAGGCAGAGCGGCGAGATCTGGATCCAGGGCGGCGACATCGTGGCGCTCAGCTCGCCGGTCTGCACGCTGCTTGGCGTCAAGAAGTACGGCGCGGAGGGCAAGAAGTTCAACGCGGTCTATCTCGTCGATCATCAGCTCGGCATCAAGGTCTTCGCCGACGCCGCCTTCTATTCGGTCGGCGGCAGCGATCCGAAGAAGCCGGACGTGGTGCCGTTCCTGCTCAAGAAGGACGCCGAAGAATATGCGTCGAAGCACGGGGCCAAGCTCGCGACCTACGCCGAAGTGCTCGGCGCCATCAACATCGGACAATAGGCAGGTAGGCCCATGGGCGGTACGGCAAGTGCGAAGGTTGTAGTCCTTCCGATGATCGACCCGGAAAGTGAGCACCAGCCGCCGGCTGCGAAGCCCGTCGCGGCGGTGATCGCGGATAATACGAACGCCGCCGGCGCGGTCGTGCCGGCCATTTCGGAAATGACGCCGAGTGAGCCGGAGACCATCCCGACGGTTTCACTGACCAAGGTGTCCCGCCATCTGCTCGCGAAAATCACCCGCGAGCGCATCATAACCGCTGCGCTCGCCTGCGTGTCGCTCGGGGCGCTGTTCCTGTTCTGGTATCTCGGGACCAAGTACCGCCTCGAATTCTACATCCGCTTCAAGAACGTTCCGACGCCCTATGAAGTGTACCAGCAGCTTACCCAGGTCGGGCTGTCGAACAAGTATCTGGTCAACATCGCGATCAGCGTGCGCCGCATCCTGACCGGCTTCTTGATCGCCATCGCGATCGGCGTGCCGCTCGGGCTTGCGATCGGAAAATATCCGCGGGTGCGTGACCTGTTCATGCCCGTGGTCGAGGTGCTGCGGCCGATCCCGGCGATCGCCTGGGTGCCGATGTCGATCATGCTGTGGCCCAACAACGAGGCCAGTATCGTCTTCATCACCTTCATCGGCGCCTTCTTTCCGATCCTGCTCAACACCATCCACGGCGTGCATTCGCTGGATGGCGTGCTGATCCGGGCGGCGCGGTGTCTTGGTGCCAGCGAGTTCCGCCTGTTCCTGAATGTGATCCTGCCGGGCTCGCTGCCGCATATCTTCACGGGTCTCGCGGTCGGCATGGGCGTCGCCTGGGTGTCGCTGATCGCCGCCGAGATGATCTCGGGCCAGTTCGGCGTCGGCTACTTCACCTGGGAGGCGTACTCGCTGGTGGATTATCCCGCGATCGTGCTCGGCATGATCACCATCGGATGCCTTGGCCTCGCCTGCAGCGGCATCATCCGCATGGTCGGCAATCTCCTCATGCCGTGGCTGGCATTTGCACCGGGAGGCAAGCGATGACAATGGCGGCCGAAGCTCAAAAGGGTTTCATCGACGTTCGCGACATGGGCGTGACGTTCGGCGCCAACGACAACAAGGTCGTGGCCGTCGACAGCGTGTCGCTCAACGTCCAGCCCGGCGAGTTCGTCTCGCTGATCGGCCCCTCCGGCTGCGGCAAGTCGACCCTGCTCAGCATTGTCGCCGGCTTCGTCAAGCCGACGCGCGGCGAAGCCAAGCTCGACGGCAGGGCGATCACGAAGCCGGGCTCCGACCGCGGCGTGGTGTTTCAGCAATATTCGCTGTTTCCGTGGCTGTCGGTTCGCAAGAACGTCGAGTTCGGCCTGAAGATGGCCGGCGTCGAACAAGGCAAGCGCAACACGACCGCGCGGGCGCTGCTCGATCTCGCCGGGCTGCGGTCATTCGAGAACCATTATCCGGATCAGCTCTCCGGCGGCATGAAGCAGCGCATCGGCATCGTCCGCGCGCTGGCGACCAGTCCCCAGGTCTTGCTGATGGACGAGCCGTTCGGCGCGCTCGACACGCAGACCCGCGTCGTGATGCAGGAAATCCTGACCAACATCTGGCAGCAGTTCAAGATCTCGGTGCTGTTCATCACCCACGACATCGAGGAGTCGATTTTTCTTTCCGACCGCATCTACGTCATGACGGCGCGGCCGGGCCGCATCAAGGCGGAGATCAAGGTGCCGCTGCCGCGCCCGCGCACGGCAGAAATGACCGATACGCCGGAATTCATGAACCTGGTGCAGGAGCTCAAGGGGCTGATCCGCGAGGAGTCGCTGGCCGCCATGGCGCCTGAAATCAAGGATCGAGGCCTTTCAGGCTTCGGGATGAAAGTGGGACCGAAAGGAGTAGGCGAAATCTTCTGACATCCGTTTGAACGTCGCGGCCGCACAGGCGCGAGATAGCAATCAATCACAGTAACCAAGGAGACGCGAACAGGCGTGCGCGTCAACGATGACCCGCGCCTTGCGTCAGGATCGGAGAATTAAATGGCAAAGAGACCCAACATACTGTTTTTTCACGTCGACAACCTCGGCATGGGCGAGCTCGGCTGTTACGGCGGCGGCATTCTGCGCGGCGCCGATACCAAGCGCATGGATGCGTTCGCCAAGCAAGGCGTCAAGCTGACGCATTACGTCGTCGAGCCGCAGTGCACGCCGACCCGCTCGGCGCTGATGACCGGCCGCTTCCCGATCCGCTCGGGCAACCACACGATCGCGCTCGGCGGCAATGGCGGCGGCATCGTCAAGTGGGAGCGCACCATCGGCGCGATCCTGTCAGAATCCGGCTACGCCACCTCGATCTACGGCAAGTGGCACATCGGCGCCGAAGACGGCCGGTTCCCGACCGATCACGGCTTCGACGAATGGTACGGCCCGCTGCGCACCTATGACGAATGCATGTGGCTGACCGACCCGCATTACGTGGCGGAGCGCGACGGCTTCTCGCACATGCATGAGGGCGTGAAGGGCAAGGGCGCCTGGCCGATCATGGAAGAGCAGCTCACCATGGAGACCAAGAAGACCTGCGACCTCGAGTATCAGAAGCGCGCCATCAAGTTCATGGAGAAGTCGGTCAAGGCGGACAAGCCGTTCTACTGTTATTTCAACCACTCGCTGATGCACTTCCCGATGAGCCCGCGTGACGAATTCGTCGGCAAGAGCACCAATGGCGATTGGGGCGACTGCCTCTTGATGCTCGACCATGATTTCGGCGTGCTGCTCGACAAGCTCGATGAACTCGGCGTCGCCGACAACACCATCGTCGTGATGTGCGGCGACAACGGCGCCGAGGATCATCTCGCCGGCCGTGGCACCGGCGGCTTCTTCGACGGCTCCTATTTCAGCTCGGCTGAAGGCGGCATCCGCACGCCGCTGCTGATCCGCTGGCCGGGCCGTATTCCGGCAGGCATCGAAAGCAACGAGATGGTGCATGTCACCGATATGTTCACCACGCTGCTCTCGATGACCGGCTGCGAGAAGCCCGCCGATCGCCTGATCGACGGCGTCGACCAGAGCCCGTTCTTCATGGGCCATCAGAAAGCCTCCAACCGCGAGTCCTGCATCGTCTGGCTGAAGGACGAACTGCACGCCGTGAAGTGGAAGGACTTCAAGATCAACTTCAAGCGGCAGCAGCATTTCCACGATCCGGAGTTGCCGCTCGGCTTTGCCCGCATCACGCATCTGCAGGAAGACCCCAAGGAGCGTGAGGCCGTCAACCAGCGCTATGTGCGCTGGTGGGTGATGCAGCATGCCCAGCGCGTCATCAGGGAATTCGAGGAGAGTGCCAAGAAGGAGGAATTGATTCCGCCGGGCGCTCCGCTCGATTTCGTGCCCAAGCGCCACGCGAAGGCCTGACCGCGATGACTGCACCGACGAGAGCGGAAACGATCGCGCTGGGTGCAGCCGGCCATCGCCGGGGAGAGAGCTGCTGCGCTCTCTCCGGCAAGGCCAAGGCGGGCCATGCGCCCGAAGCGGTCAAGCCGGAATTCATGAACTGGATTCCGGGCGGAAACTTCCTGATGGGCTCCAACAGCTTCTATCGGGAGGAACGCCCGGTTCGTCCGGCCTTCGTCGAAGGCTTCTGGATGGACATCCATCCCGTCACCAATGCCGAGTTCAGGAAATTCGTCGAGGCGACGGGCTACGTCACCTATTCCGAACGTGCGCCGGATGCAGCGATGTATCCGGACGCGGACCCGGCGTTGCTGGTGCCGGGCTCGCTGGTGTTCATCAAACCGGATGGCCCGGTCAGCCTGCGTAACAATCTCGCCTGGTGGGAGTACCGGCCAGGCGCGGACTGGCGGCATCCGGAGGGACCTGCGAGTTCGATCGCCGGCCGCGACGATCATCCCGTCGTGCATGTCGCCTATGAGGACGCGCTCGCCTACGCGACATGGCGCGGCAAGGAATTGCCGACCGAGGCCGAATGGGAATTTGCCGCGCGCGGCGGCCTCGAAGGCAAGGCCTATCCATGGGGCGACGCCGCCAATCCAGAAGGGCGGTTTCTCGCCAATACCTGGCAGGGCCGTTTCCCCCACGAAAACCTCGCCGAGGACGGATATGAGGGGACCTCGCCGGTCGATGCGTTTCCGGCCAACGGCTACGGCCTGTTCGACATGGTCGGCAATGTCTGGGAATGGACGACTAGCCTCTATGACGCGGCGCCCGACCAGCCGCCACAATCCTGCTGCCACCCGAATGCCGGCGACGACCGCTCGACGCGCCGCGTGGTGAAGGGCGGCTCGCATCTTTGTGCCCCCAATTACTGCCTGCGCTACCGGCCGTCGGCCCGGCAGGGCGAAACGGTCGACTCCTCAACCTGCCACATCGGCTTCCGCTGCATCCTGCGCAAACCGCCCGGCGCGTGAATTCCGCCGAACGGGACTGAACCGCCAACATTCTGGAATATCATGCAAGTCGCCAGCCCCGCTGCACCACAATCCGACTTCGAAGACACACCTTCGATCCTTTCGGTACTCCGCGCGCCAAATCTGGTTGTTCGCGAATCGCTCGCCGGTATCATCACGGCGCTGGCGCTGATTCCGGAGGTGATTTCGTTCTCCTTCGTCTCGGGCGTCGATCCCAAAGTGGCATTGGTAGCTTCTATCGTGTTGTGTCTCGTGATGTCCGTGCTCGGCGGCAGGCCCGCCATGGTGACCGCCGCCGCCGGCTCGATCGCACTGGTGATCGGGCCGATGGTGAAGGTGCACGGCGTCGGCTACATCCTGCCAACGATTTTGCTGGCAGGCGTCATCCAGATCGCCTTCGGCGTTGCCGGGCTGGCGCGGCTGATGCGCTTCATCCCGCGTTCGGTGATGATCGGCTTCGTCAATGCGCTCGGCATTTTGATCTTCGCTGCGCAATTGCCGCATGTCTTCAACGTGCCCTGGCTCGTCTATCCCTTGTTCGCACTGACGATCGCGATCGTGCTGGTGATGCCTCGCGTGACGACCGCCGTGCCGGCGCCGCTGGTCGCCATCATCGTGGTGACCGCGATCGTGATCATGGGGCATCTGGCCGTCCCCAATGTCGGCGGCGAGGGCGCTATGGCGCCGGGGCTGCCCGGAATCACCGCATTCGCGGTCCCGCTCGACCTCAACACGTTGCGCATCATCTGGCCGACCGCGATCAGCGTTGCCTTTGTCGGCCTGCTCGAGACGCTCTTGACTGCCAAGCTGGTCGACGATCTCACCGACACGCGCTCGCACAAGGGCAAGGAATCCTGGGCGCTTGGTGTCGCCAATATCGCCGCCGGCTTCTATGGCGGCATCGGCGGCTGTGCGATGATCGCGCAGACCGTGGTCAACGTGAAGATCGGGCAGGGCCGTACCCGCATATCGACCGCGGTCGCCGCCATCGTGCTGCTGGTGCTGGTGACGGGCTTGAGCGATTTAATGGCGCAGATCCCGATGGTGGCGCTCGCCGCCGTCATGATGATCGCCGCGCTCAAGACCATCGACTGGCACAGCCTCAGCCTGGCGACCTTCAAGCGCATGCCCATACCGGAAACCACGGTCATGGTGATGACGGTCATCGTTACCGTTGTCACCGGCAACCTCGCGGTCGGCATCGCGATTGGCGTGCTGCTGGCGATGGTGCTGTTCGCGCGGCGCGTCGCCCATGTCATCCGCGCCGAGCGCGCCGTGAGCGCGGACGGCGCATCGGTGCGCTACAGCGTCCATGGGCCGCTGTTCTTCGGAAGCAGCAATGACCTGGTGGAGCGGTTCTCCTATGGCGAGGATCCCAAGCGGGTCCTGATCGATCTGACCCACTCCCAGATCTGGGACGCATCGAGCGTGGCGGCGCTCGATTCGATCGAGAACAAGTATCGCGAGCATGGCGCGACCGTCACTTTCACCGGGCTAGATCAGCGCAGCTCTTCGTTTCACCAGCGGCTCACCGGCCAGCTTGGCGCGTGAATTGCAGCGTTGCAGGACGGAAGGATCAATCGATGACCATCATGCACTGGATATCGACTATCACCCGGGCGATCATGCGGGCCTGGGCCGGGCGCTACCGGCCGGAGCGGCATTACATGCGCGGCGCTGGACCTGCCTCGAAGCGAAGCCAGCGCCAAGCGTCGCAGGCATGATTGCCAAAAAAAAAGAGGCTCCGGAAAACCGGAGCCTCTGATCTCGTGGCCTTGCCAAACCGGCCGGGATCTCAGCGCTTGCCCTGCGTTGGCGGTGCCTTGCCCGCGAGTCTCTTGAAGGGATCGAGGGTCTGCTTTGCAAGCCGGGTGTGGAGTTCGCAGATCTTCTGCGACTCGGCGACCGAGGTCTCGTAGGCTCGTTTCACGAATTCAGTCTGAACCGTCATCGCCTTGTCGAGCGAGCGCGCGCCGCTGAGCTGTTCGACGAACGAGCCGAACTCCTCGAAGGATTTTCGGGTGTAGTCGCGGTAGGCATTCGCGATCGTCTGCAGGCTCACCGGCGCAGGCTCGGCTGACGCAGATGCGGCCGGCGCGCGCTCGGCTGACGAGGGCTCGGCGTCCGAGGGGGCCGAAGCAGCGGGGGCAGGCTCGGGCTCGGGCGCGGCGCGGACCGCTTCGACCCGCTCGGCGGTGACAGCTTCGGCCGGCTCGGCAACGAGCGGCGCCTGATCCGTCGGCGGGCTTTCGACGACAGATTGCTCCGGCTGCGGTTGCAGGCTCAGGTCCGGGCTTTGTGGCTCGACAGGTTCCGGGGTCTGCAACTCGACCGGTGCCGGGTTCTGGCGGGCGTCCGGCTTCTTCTTGCCTTTGCCCTTGCGCCGCCCGGATTTGCCGGCCGCTTTGGTGTCATCTGTCGTCGACATTGCTTTCCCCTATTCCCTATCAAATTAAAGGTCGAGACTCCGCCATGTTTGCGCTGGAATCGCGGTTCTTGCTTGTCGCTTGCGCGGCACTCGCGTGGTGAGATTTTGAACGCCGGCATTTACCCGCCGATTTTACCGCCGATTCACACTGGGACTATTCCTCGCCGCGGTTTTTCCGTGATAACAGTTCCCGGTCAAGTAGGGATAAAGGGTATGAATTCGCAATCAGTCGCTGGTCTGTTGGGAGCCATCGTCGCGTCGATTGTGATGGTGGTGGCAATCGCTTACGGGCCGATCGGCCAGTATGGAAAGCCCGCCAAGCCGGCCAGCCTCCAGCAAGCCGCGCCAGCGCAGCCGGTTCCCGCGGCACCAGCCCCGCGCGGGCCGGTGATTCGCGAGGTGCCGAATTAGCCGGCCCTCTTGCGGAATGCGCGGGGCGTTCCTATCTAGCTTTTAACGGCGACGTTGACGCGTAAAAAGCTCCGGCGCTGGGACGACCATGAATAGCCGGGCTGCGCCGGATGTACGCGCGCCTCTGTTCGTGGTCGTTGGCATTTTCAGAGCATTTTCAAGCAACGCAGGCGCCCGGATCCGATTCTGGGACGGGCACTGATTCGCCGCCGCCGTACAGCTGCCGGATCGATTTCGCCCCGTTTTTCACCGTCTGGTCACCTCGTTCTTGAGGCTCGCCTTGGCATGTCAACCGGCTGCAGATATACGCTGCCGGTCATGAATCAAGCCATCAAACCGGGCCTTGAGGCCCCGTCGCAGGCCGGTTTGCCTGAGCTGTCGGTCGTTGTCCCGACCTTCAACGAGCGTGACAACGTCACCGTGCTGTACCGGCGGCTGGAGGCGACGCTGGCCGGCATCGCCTGGGAAGTGGTCTTTGTCGACGACAATTCCCCTGATGGCACGTGGGATGTGGTGCGCGGGCTGGCCCGGAAGGATTCCCGCGTCCGCTGCATCCGAAGGATCGGACGGCGTGGGCTGTCGGGGGCCTGCATCGAAGGCATTTTGGCCTCCAGCGCGCCCTATGCGGCGGTGATTGATGCCGACCTGCAGCATGACGAGACACAGTTGCCGAAAATGGTTGCGCTGCTGCGCAGCGGCGAGGCCCAACTCGTGGTCGGCAGCCGGTACATCGAGGGCGGCAGCGCCGACAGTTTCAACAAGCAGCGGGCAGGGGCCAGCCAGCTTGCGACCGAGGTCGCCAAGCGCGCGCTGAAGGTCGAGATCGCCGATCCCATGAGCGGCTTCTTCATGATCCGGCGCGACCGTTTCGAGCAACTGGCGCCGCAGCTCTCGACGCAGGGCTTCAAGATCCTGCTCGACGTCATCGCAACCGCGCAAGGCAAGCTCAAGACCGTCGAAATTCCCTACACCTTCGGCTCGCGCCAGCACGGCGAGAGCAAGCTCGATTCCATGGTGGCGCTGGACTTCCTCGGCCTGGTGCTCGCCAAGCTGACGCACGACGTGGTGTCGCTGCGCTTCCTGTTGTTCGCGATGGTCGGCGGCACTGGCCTTGTGGTGCATCTGGTGGCGCTGTTCATCGCCCATGAAATCTTCAGGGCCCCGTTTGCCGAGGCGCAGGCCGCCGGCGCGCTGGTCGCCATGACCAGCAATTTCATCCTGAACAATTTCCTGACCTATCGCGACCAGCGGCTGAAGGGATTTGCGATCCTGCGCGGCTTGTTGCTGTTCTATCTGGTTTGCGGCGTCGGTCTCCTCGCCAATGTCGGCGTCGCCTTCGCGGTCTTCGACCAGGAGCCGATCTGGTGGCTCGCCGGGCTTGCCGGCGCCCTGATGGGCGTGGTTTGGAATTACGCGATGTCAGGCCTGTTCGTCTGGCGCAAGCGATAGCCCGTGGCGCTTTCAAGCGAAGGTTCGGGTGAGGGATGATGGGATGAGGCGCGCGCCTTCCATTCCGCTGTCGTCGCCCGGCTTGACCGGGCGATCCAGTACGCCGCGGCCGTTCGATCTGATCACAGTCTTCCCGGCGTACTGGATCCCCGCTTTCGGGGGGATGACATGTGAGGGTGAGAAGGCTTCAAAATGACCTCGAACGAGGCGCGGGTAGCCCTTAATACGAGTCTGGCAATCCTTGCGCTCGTGGCGCTGCGCCTGATCGCAGCCTGGTTCACCCCGATCACCTTCGACGAAGCCTATTACTGGATGTGGTCGAAGCATCTGGCCGGCGGCTACTACGATCATCCGCCGATGGTCGCCGTCGTGATCCGGTTCGGCACCATGATCGCCGGCGATACCGAGTTCGGGGTGCGGCTGGTATCGATCCTGCTGGCGCTGCCGATGAGCTGGGCGATCTATCAGTCCGCCGCCATTCTGTTCGGCAGCCGCCGCGTCGCGGCCTCGTCGGCGATCCTGCTCAACATCACGCTGATGGCTGCGGTCGGCACCATGATCGTGACGCCGGATGCGCCGCTCCTGGTCGCTTCCAGCCTGCTTTTGTTTTCGCTCGCCAAGGTGCTGCAGAGCGGCCGGGGCGTGTGGTGGCTTGCGGTCGGCGCCGCCGCCGGCTGCGCGCTATTGTCGAAATACACCGCGCTGTTCTTCGGACCCGCCATCCTGATCTGGCTGATCGCGGTCCCCAAGCTGCGGCATTGGCTGATCTCGCCCTGGCTCTATCTCGGCGGGCTCGTCGCGCTGCTGTTGTTTGCGCCGGTCATTCTCTGGAATGCCGATCATCATTGGGTTTCCTTCATCAAGCAGATGGGGCGGGCGCGGATCGAGGAATTCCGCCCGATCTACATTGCCGAACTGATCCCAACGCAGATCGCCTTTGCGACGCCGCTGGTCTGGATGCTCGGCACGATGGGGCTCTATGCGCTGCTCCGCCGCCGCGCCGGTGCGCTGCCGGCGCGGGCGCTTGTGAATACGATGTTCTGGATCATCGTCGCCTATTTCATCTGGCATTCGCTGCATGCCCGCGTCGAGGCCAACTGGTTCGCGCCGGTCTATCCGGCGTTTGCGATCGCCGCGGCGGTTGCGGCGCATCTGGTGCAATGGGAGCCGCGCTGGCAGCGCGTGGCCGATTTCTGCCGGCGCTGGGCGGCACCTGGCGGCATCGTAATGTTCGTGGCTTTGGTCGTGCAGGCCGACACCGGGCTGCTGTCGGACTATCGCCGCGACGCCACCGTGCGCAGCATCGGCATCGGCTGGCGCGAAACGGCCGCCGCGATCGAGGCGGTGAGGGCGCGAACAGGCGCGACCTGCGTGCTGGCTTCGGATTACGGCACCACCGGCTGGCTCGCCTTCCATTTGCCGAAGGGCACATGCGTCGCGCAGCAGAGCCAGCGCATCCGCTGGGTCAACATGCCCGAGCCTGACGCGGCGCAGCTTGCCGGCCCACTCCTGTATGTGCGCGAGGTTTTCCCGGGCGCGGATGAGATGAGTGGCGCGTTCGCAAGCGTCGAGAAGATCGGCGAGGTCGAGCGCAGGCGCGGCCCGCTCGTGATCGAGACCTATGCGCTGCATCTTCTGCGCGGGCCGAAGGGCGACGTGTTCGATCGCACGTCGCCGCCGGAAATGCAGTAGGCGGCAGAGCCGGTTCACTCGGCAGCGTTGGATCGCGTGTGCTGGTTGACCGTCGGATGTTCGTTCCGCCACAGCCAGACCGCGAGCGAGCCGGATCTGCCGCGAATCTGCGCCTCGACGGGGCCGGTCAGGCTGCCGGTCTTCAGCCGCGCGCCGATGCGTTCGGCCGCGCTGCGAAGCGTATCGCTCAGCGCCAGCCGGACATCATGTCGCGCCGCCACTTCCATCAGCCGGCTCGCCACGTTCACGGTGTCGCCGGTCGCGGTGATGTGCTGGTGGTTGCGGCCGCCGAGGCGGGAGGCGACGATCGGCCCGAAATGCGCACCGATCTTGAAGCCGATGCGGGGCGAGATTTGCGGCGGCAACGCCGCAATCCAGCGTTCGGTCTTGACGCAGAGCGCGATCGAACATTGCGCGGCGCGCGCCGCATCATCTGCCGCTGCCGCCGGCAGGCCGAACAGGATCATGGCGCCGTCGCCGAGGAAGCTCGTGATGACGCCGCCGCATCGTATCACTTCCTTGTCCACCAGGGCGTGAAACTCCTGCAGCAGTCCGCGCGTGGCGTCGGGATCGAGCGTTTCGCTGAGCGAGGTAAAGCCGGACAGATCGACGAACACGACGGCGGCGTTCTGCCTGACCGGCGCCAGCAGGAAATCGGGGTCGCGCGTCAGCCATTGCTGCAGGCCCGGCGTATGGAATTGCTCGAGCAGCCTGTTTTGTGCGGCCAGGTGCTGCGCGCTGCGCCGGCCCGACCAGAGCTGGATGCCGCCGAACAGCATCAGCGGCGGCGCGGCGGCGGCGATGGTCGTTGCGGCGTTGAACCACAGGCCGTGCGCAAAGGCGATCGCATTTGCGGCCGCCCATGCCAGCAGCACCGCGCTCACCGCGAACAGACCGACGGCATTTCGCCGCCAGGCCAATAGTCCGACCAGCAGCATCGGCAGCAGGATCGTCGTCACGGCTTCGATGATGCGAACCAGGCGGTCGCGCACGACGCCGTCAGCCGCCAGCAGATGCGTGATCGCTGTTGCGATGATTTCCACGCCCGGCATCAGCGAGTCGAACGGCGTCGGAAAAAAGTCGCCGGCGCCGGTCGCGGTGGCGCCGAGGACGACGATCTTGCCTTGAATGGCTTCCTTGTCGACGTGGCCGTCGATCAGGTTTGCAGCGCTGATCGTGCGAATGGTGTGGCGCGGACCGTAATAGGAAATCGGCAGCGCATAGTCGGCAGCCGTCGCGATCGGCCGGTCGCCGAATCTGAGGCGGTCGGGCTCGATCGTCAGTTTCTCGCCGATCGCGATCGAGGCGACGCGGAGCGGAAACGACAATTCGATGTTTTCGCGCGTCCGGAATAGCATCGGTACCGACAATGGCGTGCCGGTCTGGCCCGTCGCCACATTGGCGATGCCGACTTCCGCGCGTTCGGTAAAGGCCGGCAGCGGCAGCAGGAAGCGGCTGGCCTTCGGCAGGCCGGCCAGCGGCCCGTCGCTCTCTGCCGGCGGTTGGACGGTGTTCGGGAATACGGCCGCCGCCGCGAGCACGGTCGGGCCGGCCGCGAAAGATTTCGCCAGCGCCGCATCGCCTTCGGCGGGACCCTTGTCGATCAGCAGCAAGTCGACGGCAATGACCTTCGGCTCCAGCCGTGCGATCGCCTCGACGATCCCGGCGATCTCTGCGCGCGGCAGCGGGTAGGCGCCGGCGAGCTTGACGATGCTGTCGTCAATCGCAACGACGGTGACGAGGTCCGGCGGCGTCTTCACGCCGCGCATCAATGTTCGCACGTCGGTCAGTGCCGTTTCGAGCCGGTCGAGAAAACGCAAATAGCCGTTCGAATGGCCGAGCCATATCGCGCCCGCCCATAATCCCGTGCAGAGCAACGCAACCAGAATATGAAGACGTCGGTGGCTCATTCGCGTCGTTTCTTTTCTATTGTCCTAATCTTGCCATCAGTGCCGCAACGCGCGCCGCGCCCCAGCGTTTGACGACCAGATCGCCTGAGGTCTCGACGTCGACGCCTTCGCCGGGGCCGAGCACGACACTGCCGCGGCCGGCTGAGCGCGCGACGCTCACGCGGCCGTCGACGACGAAGACGGATGTTTTTCCGCTCTCGGCATCGACAGCCCATTTGGTGCCGCGCACCGCGGCAATCGCCTGCGGCGTCGTCACATTGAACCGCGCGCGGCCCGGCTTTTTCGGCACCTCGAGCAACAGGGCCTTGCTGCTGAGCTCGACGGAATCGACATGGCCGTCGCGGTTGCGGTCCCTGAGCTCGAACTTAGCACCGCTCTCGGCCACGATTGTGATAGCTGCTTCACACCGCAGGGTTTGGGTTCCCTGTGCCGTCGGCGTGGACGTGCAGCCTGATATTGCCGGCTGCGCCGCCGCAGCCCCGGCGAGCAGCAGCAGCAGGGTGCCCGCGAAGGCAATGGATCCGGCGCGTGCCAGCGTTATTCTCATGGCAGCTCCCCTGGGTACGGACGAATACAGCGAAGAAGGGCGTGATACGGCACCGTATCACGCACCATTCTCCAGCGCAAAGCCAATGGCCGGCGTTAATGTGTCTGCGGGCAGCGATTAAGGTTCGGCGATGGCTGCAATGCGAGAAAGCAGGCCCAAACATTGCCAAAACAGCGTGAAGCCGCGGGTTTAACACCGGATTTTTACCCGCCGCTGCTGTCGGCGAAGCCGGGGTTGAAACGTCTTCCAATCATCCAAACGCAACAGGAGACGTTCCCATGCCCGGTTCCACCCTGAAGCCCGCCGCCGAACTCGCACGCGCAAACGCCGTGCGCTTTCCCAACGAGAGCGCCGAGTATCGCCACGCCCGCGAGCAGCTGCTGACGGAAGAGATCGAGCTGCGCCGTCACATCGAACGCGTCGCCGCATTGCGCCGCGCGCTGCCGCCGGGCGGCGCGGTGACGAAGAATTATGAATTCGAAGGCGAGGGCGGCAAGGCGACGTTGTCGGACCTGTTCGGCAACAAGCAGACGCTGGTAATCTACAGTTACATGTTCGGTCCGCAGCGCGAGCAGCCATGCCCGATGTGCACGTCCTTCATGAGCACTTGGCAAGGAAAGTTGCCCGACCTTGAGCAGCGCATCGCCTTCGTCTTCGTGGCGCGCTCGCCCATCGCGCGGCTCATCGAGGCGAAGAAGGCGCGCGGCTGGACGCAGCACCGGATCTATTCGGATATGTTGGGCGACTACACGCGCGACTATGTCAGCGCGGCGGATGCCGACGTGCCGGGCTACAATGTGTTCACGCGGCACGATGGCACCACTCGGCATTTCTGGTCGGGCGAAATGGGAGCATCGACCGCCGATCCAGGACAGGACCCGCGCGGTGCGCCCGATTTCGATCCGCTATGGACCATCCTCGACACCACGCCGGAAGGGCGCGGCAAGGATTGGTATCCGCGCCTGAACTACTAGCGCCGGCAACCCGTGGAGGCTCATAATCGCAGATTGTTCATCCCTGCCAGCAAACCCGACCGTCCCAATGTTGCGACTGACATGGGACGAACCGAAAGTTCCGAACGGACTTCGGTGTATCGTGTTGCTTGTGAAGGAGAACGAGATGCGATCCGATCACTACCAGGAGCGCGCCCGGGCTTTGGCCGTTGAGGCTGGGCTCAACCCTGACGCCAAGATCGACCGTCCCGGCCAGCGGTCGATGCCGACTTGGTGCCTGTTTCGCGATGCCGCGCGTAAGGAAAAGCTTGCACGCGATGCGGAGGCGGTTGCCGGCGACATCGCCAGCAAGCCGCAGGCGGCGCAATACCAGAACAGCCCGCTGAAGATTTTTGGCACGCACGAGGACGCAACGATTGCGCAGATGCGCAACTGCATGTCGGTCGGCAATGCGGTTGCCGGCGTGATTTGCGCGGACGGCCATCTCGGCTATGCCCAGCCGGTCGGCCGCGTGATTGCCTATGAGAAGCAGATCAGCATCTCCGGCGTTGGCTACGACATCGGCTGCGGCAACATGGCCGTGCGCCTCGATACAACGTTTAACCAGATCGAAAACAACGTCAGTACCATCATCAAGGACGTGCACAACGTGATCTCGTTCGGCGTGGGCCGCAGCAATGACGAGCGCGTCGAGCATGCGCTGTTCGACGACGCCGACGCATGCCGCGAATCCGACATGAACGCCTATCGGCAGAAGGCGGTCTCGCAGCTCGGCACCGTCGGGTCGGGCAACCACTATGTCGACCTGCTCCGCGACGAGGAGGGCTTTGTCTGGATCGGCGTCCACTTCGGCAGCCGCGGCCTCGGCCACACCAGCGCGACCCGCTACCTCAAGGCGCGGGCGGCAAGGACGGCATGAACGTGCCGCCGGCCGTGATCGGCGAGGACAGCGAGATCGGGCGGCGCTACATCGCGGCGATGCATGGGCCAAGGATCTGTGGGTGGTGCGCAAGGGCGCCACGCCGGCATTTCCCGGCCAGCGCGGCTTCATCGGCGGATCGATGGGCGACGACGCCGTGATCGTCGAAGGCGTCGACAGCGAGGAAGCGAAAGCTTCGCTCTATTCGACCGTGCACGGCGCCGGCCGTTTGTTCGGCCGCAAGGAGGCCAAGCGTCGGTTCACGCGGGCCGAGATGGACGCGTGGCTGCAATGGCACGGCGTCACGCTCGTAGGGGCCGACCTCGACGAAAGCCCGATGGCCTATCGCCGGCTGCCGGAGGTGTTGGCTGAACACGCCGGTTCGATCCGGGTGCAGCACACGCTGCGGCCGTTCGCGGTGGCGATGGCCGGCGAAAACGAATTCGACCCGTTCAAGGATTGAGGCCGAACTTGGTCCGATATGGGACATCCGGCGTAACTCGACGCCGGATAGCCCTGATCGCGCCCATTTTCCGGAGTATTGCGGGGATAATTTCCCCAATAGTTCCAGCTATTTGAACCCGCCTTAGTTCCGCCCGCGTTTAAGCCTGATTTAACTAAAATTCGCCTTAATGACGCTCTGTGCCTCTGCGAGATGCTGCATGGGACCCGTCGGGACGCGGCATCAAAGGGGGACTTGGTGGAATTGTTCTGGGCGTTGTGTGAATGAGTAAGCGTACGCGTGCGTTCGGCCCTGCGGCCCACAACCGCAGGAAATCCTCTCGTAAAGCTATTCCCCAATATTTCCTCGGCGGTGTCGCGGTCAGCGGCCTCGTGCTGGGTTGCGCCTGGACCGTTTACACCAACGTGATCGGCGCCAGCATCTATCCGTCGGTGAGCAGCGCCGCCTATGAGGCGCCCGCCGCCAGCAACACTACGACGATCGCCGCCCGCACGGTGCAGCCGGCCTTCAACGAAATATTCGCCTCGCTCGAGCAGCGCCCGCTGGTGATGCCGGCGCCGGAGAACGTCGCGAGCTCGCTGATGTTCAACGAGAGATTCGCTGCCGCAGCCGCGCAAGGCGAGCCGTCGCGCGCTGGCGAAGCAAGACCCGTCGAAACGACGAAACTGGCCGAAGCATCGCCGCCGGCTGCAGCGCCGAAGGCCGTCGAGGCGCCCAAGCGCGCGGAAACGCCGAAGCCGAAAACTGCGGCGCCCGCGACTCAGCTCGCGCTCAATGTACCGGCCGCGGCCCCGCAGGAGCCGGCGAAACCGTCCGGCAACTCCTTCCGCGACATGGCGCAACGCGCCAAGGCGGCGGTCATGTCGATCGGCTCGAGCGATAGAACGAACATGGTCGAGAAGCTGTGGGGCAAGCAGCCGGCGAACTCGCTGCTCGCCTATGCCTCGGCCGACGCCAGCGTCACCGGCAGCATCATCGATACGCGCAGCCAGAATCCGATGCTCGGCGGCTCGCCGCCCTATGATCGGCAGACCGCGGTCTACGACATTTCCGCGAAGATGGTCTATCTGCCCGACGGCACAAGGCTGGAGGCGCATTCCGGCCTCGGCTCCAGGATGGACGACGTTCGCTCCGCGCATGTGCGGATGCAGGGCGTGACGCCGCCGCACATCTACGAACTGAAGCCGCGCGAAGCGCTGTTTCACGGCGTGCCGGCGCTGCGGCTGACGCCGATCGGCGGCCAGGACAAGATCTTCAACCGCGACGGACTGCTCGCCCACACCTACATGCTCGGGCCGAGCGGACAATCCAACGGCTGCGTCTCCTTCAAGGACTATTACGCCTTCCTCGACGCCTACAAGAACAAGGGTATCCGCCGCCTCGCGGTGCTGGCGAAGGTCCAGTAAGGGCAGACGTCTCTGGCACGAGAGGCGATTGTGGTTATATTTGTTGATCCAGAGTGAGTCTTTCGCGCTGGCAACCAATCTGGCGGGAAACGACATGTGTTCCGCAATGCTCGTCGAAACTCCACCGCACATCGCGAGCGAAGCCTTCGTCGATGCCGGCGCGGCCGTTGCCCGGATCGAAGAGATCTATGAGCGCAACACCCGCTTCCTTCGCGACCGGTTCGAAGCCTATGTCAATGGCGGGACGTTCGCGACGCGGGTGCGCGCCTGCTATCCGTTCGTGCGGATGACGACCGCGACCCATGCGCGGCTCGATTCGCGCCTCGCTTACGGCTTTGTCGCGGGGCCAGGAATGCACGAGACCAGCGTGACGCGCCCGGATATTTTCCGCACCTACCTCACCGAGCAGATCGAGCTCTTGGTGAAGAACCACGGCGTGCCGGTCGAAATCGGCGAGTCGAACGAACCTATTCCGATTCATTTCGCCTATCGGCGCGACATCAACATCGAGGCGGCGTTGACGATTGCCGATAGCTCGGCCTTTACGCGAACGCTGCGCGACGTGTTCGATACGCCCGACCTTGGCGCGATGGACGATGCGATCGTCGACGGCACGTTCGAGCTGCCCCCCGGCGCACCCGAACCGCTGTCGCTGTTTCGTGCGGCGCGGGTCGATTACTCGCTGCGCCGGCTTTATCACTACACCGGCACCGATCCCGAGCATTTCCAGAATTTCGTGATCTTCACGAACTACCAGTTCTATGTCGATGCCTTCGTGCAGCTGTGCCAGCAACGGCTCGCATCGGGCGACGTCGGCCCCGAGGCGTTTGTTGCACCCGGCAATACCATCACGCGCAATGCGCGGCTTGGCGGCGGCACGACCGGGACGGCGCTCGAGCGTAGCCCCCAGATGCCTGCCTTTCATCTCGTCGAGCCCGGCTATCGCGGCATCACCCTGATCAACATCGGCACCGGTCCGTCCAATGCGCGCAACGTCACCGACCACGTCGCGGTGCTGCGGTCACATGCCTGGCTGATGGTGGGGCATTGCGCCGGCCTTCGGAATACGCAGCGGCTCGGCGACTACGTGCTCGCGCATGGCTACGTCCGCGAGGATCACGTGCTTGATCACGAGCTGCCGCTCTGGGTCCCGATCCCGGCGCTCGCCGAGATGCAGGTGGCGCTCGAGGAGGCGGTCGGCGAGGTCACCGGGCTGACCGGCTTCGAGCTCAAGCGGGTGATGCGCACCGGGACGGTCGCAAGCGTCGACAACAGAAATTGGGAAATCAGCGGCCCGTCGGTCATCAGGCGGTTGTCGCAATCGCGCGCTGTCGCGCTCGACATGGAGTCCGCGGCGATCGCCGCCAACGGTTATCGCTTCCGCGTGCCCTACGGCACATTGCTGTGCGTCTCCGACAAGCCGCTGCATGGCGAGATCAAGCTCGCCGGCATGGCCAGCGAATTCTACCGCCGGCGTGTCGGCCAGCATCTGGAGATCGGCCTGAAGGCGCTCGAACGGCTCAAGCACCAGGAATCCGAACGGCTTCATTCGCGCAAGCTCAGAAGTTTTGCGGAAGTCGCATTTCAGTAGGCGACTTTCAAGTACGTGGCGCGTAGGGTGGGCAAAGCGAAAGCGTGCCCACCATTTGGAAGCGCCCGCCGATGGAATGGTGGGCACGTCGCTTGCGCTCCTTTGCCCACCCAACGAAGTTCGTTAACGCTGTGATGCTGTCTATATAGCGTATCTTCGATCATGAAAAAAATTGCCCGGTGCTCTTGCAATCTCGCGCTGGTTCCTTTATGTCCGCGCTCCTTCGCTTTGGCCATCGGTTCGGGCTCGTTGTGATCCCGACTGGCGCGGGCCGGTCTTCGGTTTCGTGTTCCGCCGGGTGAAGACGCGATAGTAGCTCAGCGGCAGAGCGTCGGGGTGACCCGAAGGTCGCCGGTTCGATTCCGGTCTATCACACCACAAGGGATAGCTCAGTTGGTAGAGCAGATGAATGTGAATCATCCTGTCACGGGTTCGAATCCCGTTCCAGCGCTCCGTTTCAGCCTGATAAGCTGATACCTCTGAAGGGGACCGGACGCGCGCTTCAGTCGCAGTCCGGCCGCATCGCCGAAAGGCTTTTCGTCCGAACTTAAGACACTGTGAGACCGGCTTTGCGCCGCGGTGGATACCGCTTGCGTTGATGCCGGGTGGCAACGTGTTGGCAGCGCGGCGCAGGTCGTGCGATCGACCGCGTGCGCCCGTCATCGCACAAGCTCAAACCCGGCCCGCCGAGCTTTCAGGAAGCGTCGTCCGCGTCCTCACGTCCTTTGCAAAACGAAACCCGCACTTCGACCCCTTCAGGGCCGGAGCGCAAACCATGGAGGCGTGCCGTGACCTGGCATTTGCTGATGAAGACGCTGACGGTGAAGGATGGCGAGCGCGCGTTGCTGACGCGTAACGGCAGGCTCGAGCGCGTGCTCGAACCTGGCCGTCACCTTCTGTTCGATTTGCGGCGCCAGTTGGCGGCGGAGATCTTCAACGTCGTGCGTACCGAATTCCCCGCGGAGCGTTACGCGGTGCTGAAGGCCGCGCAGCCTGATCTCGCTGCCGAGCTGTTCGAGGCGGTGGAGACGAAGGCGAACGAGATCGCCATCGTCAGCCTCGACGGCCGTCCCGTGCACCTGATGACGCCCTGGCAGGCGCGCGTCTATTGGAAGGTTGCGACCTCTGTTGATGTCGAGCGCATCGATGTGAGCCGCGATCCCAGGGTGACCGAGCGTCATCTGGCGATGATCGAGCGCAACCGTCCGACCATCGTGACGGAGGCGGTGGTCGAGAACCACGAAGCCGGTCTGCTCTATGTCGAGGGCCGGCTGGTAGAGCGGCTCGCGCCCGGACGGCACGCGTTCTGGATCGCCGGCCGCAAGATCGAGGTCAAGCGCCTCGATCTGCGTCCGCAGGCGGTCGAGATCACCGCGCAGGAAATGCTGACCAAGGATCGCATCGCGCTGCGCGTGACCCTGACGGCATTCCGCCGGATCGTCGATCCCGAGCGGGTGGTCGCTGCGGTGCCCGACGTGGATGCGTGGCTGTACCGCCTGGTGCAGTTCGCGATCCGCGAGGCGGTCGCCGGCCGCACGCTCGACGAGGTGCTGTCGGCAAAGGCGGCGCTCGACGCGGAGCTGCGCGACTACGTGCGTGAGCGCGTGGCCGACAGCGGCGTGGAGGTCACGGAGCTCGGCGTCAAGGACGTGATCCTGCCCGGCGAGATCCGCGAGCTCGTCAACAAGGTGGTGGAGGCGGAGCGGGTCGCCAAGGCGAACCTGATCCGCCGTCAGGAAGAGACTGCGGCGACGCGTTCGCTCCTGAACACCGCCAAGCTGATGGAGGAAAACCCGCTGCTGCTGCGGCTCAAGGAGCTGGAGTCGCTGGAGCGGCTGGTCGAGAAGGTCGGCCGGATCGACCTGCATGCAGGCGACGGGCAGGGCCTCGACGCGCTGCTCAGCAAGCTGGTCCGCATCAAGTCGGCCGAGAACGCATGAGACGAGGGGTCGCCCACGGGCGGCCCTTCACTTTTATGTTTCGGCGTGGGTATGGATTCCGGGCTCGCACCAGGAGGCGCGCCCCGTAATGACGAGAGAGGGACTCTCCAAAACAAAAAACCCGCCAGCGCTACCGGGTTCGCGCTTACACCGTCGCTTTTTACTTCTCGCTCTTGCTCGAAATCATTGCGCCATAGACCATCGCGCGCAATTCGGCGTGATAGGCGGTGCGGACCGAGGGGCCTTGCACGAAGACGAGGCCGATCAGGTCTTCCTTGGGATCGAGGAAGTAGCGCGGGCCCGTGATGCCGCCCCAGAACAGGTCGCCGACGCTTCCCTGGAAGGGCGCGCCGCCGGCGCTGACCCTGACCGGATTGACGAGGCTCCAGGAATAACCGTCGCCTGGATGTGCAAAGCCGCGCATCGTGCCGATCTGATCGCTCAGCGCCCATCGCACGGTCATCGGGGAGAGCAGGCGAGTGCCATCGAGCGTTCCGCTGTTGGCGAGCATCTGCAGCAGGCGAAAATAGTCGGTGGTTGTGGACGCCATTCCGGCGCCGCCGGAAAACCGCTTGGGCGGCCGTGTCACGTCGAGCCAGTCGAACACCCATTGGTCCGGATCGGTCGACAAGGGCCGCGCATAGCGCGGCACGTCCTCGTCTTTGACCAAGAAACTGGTCTCGCCCATCCCAAGGGGATCGAGCACCAGCTCCTTCAGCGCGACGTCGAGCGGTTTCTTGGTGATGCGTTCGACAATGTGGCCGAGCAGATCGGTCGCAATCGAATACTCGAACGACGAGCCCGGCGCGAACGCCAGCGGCAACGTGGCGAGCTTCTGCAGCATCTCGTCGGCCGTCATGTTGTCGACGCGATCGATGCCGAGCTCCTTGTACTTGGCGCGCAGCGGATTGGACGGGAAAAAGGAATAGGTGAAGCCGGCGCGGTGCGTCATCAGATCGTGCACCGTCGGCTGGCGCGCGGGCGCCACCAGCTCGGTGGTCGCGGTGCCGCCAGCGTCTTTCTTCTCGACGGAGACTTTGAGATCCTTCAGCTCGGGAAGATAGGTCGCGATCGGCGCCATCACGGAGAGCTGGTTCTTCTCGAACAGGCGGAGCGCGGCGACGGTCGTGATCAGCTTGGTCGAGGAGGCGATCGGATGGATCGAATCGCGCTGCATCGGGACATTCTTGTCCTTGTCCGCCCATCCCACAGCCTCGTGAAGGATGACTTGTCCGTCGCGCGCGATCAGGACTACCGCGCCCGGAATCCTTCCCTTGTCGACGTCCTCCTTCAGCCAGGTCACGACGGCTTTCAGCTTCGCGGGATCGAAGCCCGCCCGTGACGCGGATGTCTCGATCGCGACATCGCGTGCGAAGGAGGGGACGGGTGCCGCGAGCGCGGTGGCCGTCGCCAACAGGAATGCCAAAGCGATGTTGCGCATGATTGCTTCTCCCCCGTTTCTGAAGCCTGCTTTCAGGGCCGACCCGCGCGGGACCGGCGGCTTCCTTTATTGGTCCAAGTTAAGCTAATTGGTACGGTATCGCACCAAATGAATTCGCAAAACGGTATCGCAAGCGCGGTGAATCGCTCGAAGAAAAAGGGGTGATCATCCGAAGGGCCGATATCGCTCACAGTCCTCGGCGGATCTTGAAGTCGCGCGGCGGGACATGCATCTACGCCGCGATTATCAAAAGCTCCGTTGAACCGCAAAGCAGATGCTGAGATCCAGAGCCATTGCTGCCTGCCGAATTTGGAACCAGACTTCACGGACTGTTACCGTATTACCCATGCGCATTTGCGGGTTGCGTCCAGTGATCCATTTGCATCTAACTTGCTTAGGCTCTGGAGCAGAAAGTCTGCCGCGCAGCCGGGCGTTTGGAATTGCCAGCGTGTCAGCGTGTTGTGTGAGTAGAGAGCAAATTTAATCGATGTTGAGACGATCGTTTCGCGTTTCTCCGAATGGAGGGCGCCATAGACGTGTCACTGCGGGTATGTCGCAGTGACGCCTCGCGGCGGAATGGGCAATCGCCTTCTCGCAGCATTGCCTGCACCGGATCTCGGTCTGCTAGAACCCGATCTTGAGGTGATCGCGCTTAATCAGGACAAGGTCGTTTCGCGGGCGGGTGACGATATCGACTATGTCCTCTTCCCCCACAGCGGTGCCATCACGTTGATGATCGACATGGCGGACGGCCACACGGTTGCCACCGCGGCAATTGGACGTGAGGGAGCCGTCGGCCTGCTTTCGGTGCTGGGGCCATCACCTTCGGCGGTTACGGCTGTCGTTCGCGCCGCCGGCACGGCCTTCCGGATTCCTGCATCGCGGTTTTTCGGCGCCTTCAACCGAAGTCCGGCGATCAGGCGCATGGTTCAAACTCACATCAAAGCGCTGTTGATACAGTTCCAGCTCGGTCTGGCCTGCAATGCGCTACACCCGGTCGAAGCCCGCATGGCGCGCTGGCTGCTTCAGCTGCGCGATCGCGTCGACCATGATGCGCTCCCGCTCACCCAGCACGCGCTGTCGCAAATGCTCGGTGTGCGGCGCACGACCGTGACGCTCGTGATGCGGAATCTGCGCGCGCTGGGCGCGATCAGGTCCGATCGGCGAGGCATGATCGAGATCAATCGGGGGCGGCTGGCGGCGGCGGCTTGCGAATGTCACAACGCCATGCGTCTCGAGGTAGAGGAGATATTCTCGTCGAATTCGGCTCAATCTCGCGCCACCGTTCTGCCTGAAGTCAAACCGCGCGATGCGATATGAAGGCGTTTCGCACGACCTCCATCGCGATGATCATCCGATCAGCCTGAATAACTACGCGGTGGCGCTCGCGCGACGATGCTGAACCCGGTTGGCGGGCTCCTCGACCCAGGCTTCGCGCGCAAACCACGGGTGATCGGTATGACAGATCACGCAACGGGTGCGCGAGAAGAATACCGGGCGGCGGCCGAAGCTTTCACGATCAGTCCTGATACCGGTGGGAATCGCATGTCCGGTTTGGGGACATTTGACCATCACCATACCCATGTCGCTCTCCCTGCGATCGCTTTAGATTGTCGAAAAGCACCGGCCGGTTGGATTGCCTTGTCGGTGCGGCTTTACTTTGGGGGGCATCGCGCACCTCGTTCGGTCGAGCAGGGGTGGTGGGGCTCATGCTCGCCGGGCTGTTCCAACCGGCCGGATCCTCGAATGTCCTTGGACGTGAATTGAGCGGGCTCTCTAGCCTGTCTGGTGGAAAACCTTGTTGAAGTGCTTCCTGATCGGTTCACCCGTTTCGGTCGCAAGCTTCTGTGCAAGTGCCCACAATTCTCTGTTCTGATCGGAAGCAGCGACGAAGGCCTTGCGCGTTTGCTCCGCAGACAAGGCGACAACATCGGTCGCCGACTTGCTGCCGCAGAGATCGATCATGAAATCCAGCGTAGAGGCGGCATTGGCGCTTGAAAGTTCAAACACTTTCAGCCCGTAGTCGGTCGCGCTCCTGGCGTTGCCCGAATAGGTCTGGCACAGCGTTTCCGTCATCTCCTCTGAGGCGGCCTTGATCTTCTCGAAGCCTTCCCGTGTGCGGGCGAGGACCTGCTCGCTGCCGGCGATGCCGGGCAGCGCCATCTTGGAGAAGTCCGGCAGCGGCATTCCGAAGAGATTGTTCCCGTTTGCTTTGGTTCCGTTGGCGGTTGCTTTCATTTCGCTTTCACTCACGCAACATTACTCCTTCCGGGCGAAAGCATTCTCCGCGACGCTCGCTTGCGTCACGGAGCTCACGCTCCGTGTTCGATCAGATTTTTGGATGAGCTTTGATTTAGCCCCTTACCCGATACGACTTTGGGCCAAGAGCAACGAAACGTCGGTTCGAATTCCGACTCTCGCCAAAAGTTTTTTTGAGATTGTCAACACAAACGATCGTATATTTACGCCGCGCTGTGCATAAGAGGGATATCTCGAGCGGAAGCAAATCTTTTCTTCAGCGTAGCGTTGCAACGCCAGCGTCGGCATTCGCCGTGTTGTGACAAACATTTACATCGTTGTTTCCAAACAAAAACCCCGGCATCGCTGCCGGGGTTTTGCATTTTGTGGGGCGACATCCCGGTTCGACGGTGCACCGCTTTCGCGCCGCACCGCGTCCGGGACGACTTCGTCGCCTTAGAAGTCCATGCCGCCCATGCCGCCACCGGGGGGCATGCCCCCGCCGGCCGGAGCGTTCTTCTTCGGCAGTTCGGCGATCATGGCTTCGGTGGTGATCAGGAGAGCCGCGACCGAGGACGCGTTCTGGATCGCGGTGCGGACCACCTTGGTCGGGTCGATGATGCCCTTGGAGACCAGGTTGCCGTACTCACCGGTCTGCGAGTCGAAGCCGTAGTTGTACTGGTCCTTCTCGAGGATCTTGCCGACGATGACGGAGCCGTCTTCACCGGCGTTGACCGCGATCTGGCGGGCCGGCGCGGACAGCGCCTTGCGCACGATCTCGACGCCGGTCTTCTGGTCGTCGTTGGCGGTCTTGATGCGCTTGAGCTGCTCGGAGGCGCGGAGCAGGGCGACGCCGCCGCCCGGCACGATGCCTTCTTCAACAGCCGCGCGGGTCGCATGCATCGCGTCATCCACGCGATCCTTGCGCTCCTTCACCTCGACTTCGGTCGCGCCGCCGACGCGGATCACCGCGACGCCGCCCGCGAGCTTGGCCAGACGCTCCTGCAGCTTCTCACGGTCGTAGTCCGAGGTGGTTTCCTCGATCTGCGCCTTGATCTGGGCAACGCGGGCCTCGATGTCGGCCTTCTTGCCAGCGCCGTTGACGATCGTGGTGTTTTCCTTGTCGATCATCACCTTCTTGGCGCGGCCGAGCATCTGCAGCGTGACGTTCTCGAGCTTGATGCCGAGATCTTCCGAGATCGCCTGGCCGCCGGTCAGGATCGCGATGTCCTGCAGCATGGCCTTGCGGCGATCGCCGAAGCCCGGAGCCTTGACGGCCGCGACCTTCAGGCCGCCACGCAGACGGTTGACGACGAGGGTGGCGAGCGCTTCGCCTTCGACGTCTTCGGCGACGATGACCAGCGGCTTGCCGGTCTGCACCACGGCTTCGAGCAGCGGCAGCAGCTCGTTCAGCGAGGAGAGCTTCTTCTCGTTGATCAGGATGTAGGCGTCTTCCATCTCAACGCGCATCTTGTCGGCGTTGGTGACGAAGTAGGGTGAGATGTAGCCGCGGTCGAACTGCATGCCCTCGACGACGTCGAGTTCGGTCTCGAGCGACTTGGCTTCTTCAACCGTGATGACGCCCTCGTTGCCGACCTTCTTCATGGCGTCGGCGAGGAACTTGCCGATTTCGGCGTCGCCGTTGGCCGAGATGGTGCCGACCTGGGCGATTTCCTCGTTCGAGGTGACCTTCTTGGAGTTCTTCTCGAGGTCGGCGACCACGGCTTCCACCGCCAGGTCGATACCGCGCTTCAGATCCATCGGGTTCATGCCGGCGGCAACCGACTTGGCGCCTTCACGGACGATCGCAGCCGCGAGCACGGTCGCGGTGGTGGTGCCGTCGCCAGCCGCGTCAGCGGATTTCGAGGCGACTTCGCGCACCATCTGGGCGCCCATGTTCTCGAACTTGTCGTCGAGCTCGATCTCCTTGGCGACGGTGACGCCGTCCTTGGTGATGCGGGGAGCGCCGAACGACTTGTCGAGGACGACGTTGCGGCCCTTCGGACCGAGCGTGACCTTCACGGCATTGGCGAGGATGTCGACGCCGCGCAGCATGCGGTCGCGGGCATCGACGCCGAATTTGACTTCTTTGGCTGACATATTTGGTTTCCCTGAGTTGATCTTTGTTTCTCACCCTTGGAGGGGGGCGCCTTGCGGCGCTCCTCAGGGTGAGCGTTGCAGGCGAAAAGGCTTAGGCGGCCTTCTTCTTGGCGGCCGAAACGTCGAGCACGCCCATGATGTCGGACTCCTTCATGATCAGGAGCTCCTGGCCGTCGATCTTGACCTCGGTGCCCGACCATTTGCCGAACAGCACGCGGTCGCCGACCTTGAGGTCGATCGGGATCAGCTTGCCGGATTCGTCGCGGCCGCCGGGGCCGACGGCGACGACTTCGCCCTGGGAGGGCTTTTCCTTGGCAGTGTCCGGAATGATGATGCCGCCAGCGGTCTTCTCTTCTGCGTCGATGCGCTTGACCACGACGCGGTCGTGAAGCGGACGGAAGGTCATGCAGTCCTCCTAAACGTCTGTAAATGTTGTCGAATTCTAGATTGTTAGCAGTCCGCACCAGCGAGTGCCAGCACGGCTGCGGCAGATTTAGGCCAGACTTGTTTGGGGGACAAGGGCTTTTAGCAGAAAAATTAGCACTCAAATATCGGCTCTGCCAAAATTCCTGGGGCATGCTTAACGACCGGCCGGTCACCGTCCGATTCCCGTATTAGCACGTGCGCTAAGCTGCTGCTAACGCTGGAATTTTCAACACATCATTAAACATTTAGGCTTGTGATGGGTTGGTAGCGTGCGTCACAATTCTCTCATGTGAGCGCATCTTCGAGGGGTGGCTCGGTGCAGGGCCACCACGACATGCGCTCCAGAAATGGAGGTATTCGCATGGTCTCGCGGGTTGGTGTTGTTTCCGATGACTTCCGGAAACAGGTGCTGGGGTATGGGCTGACGACGGCGCAGATTCTTTATCGGATGCCGGATCACCCTTCATTGCTGCAGACCTATGTCTGGCAGAACTACGATCTCTTTCCGAAATTCCCGGCGCTGAAGGACTTCCTCGCTTTCTGGCAGGAAAAGCTTGATGGCCCGCTGTTTTCCGTGACCGTCGCCCATTCGAAGCTGATCAAGCCGACCGAACTGCGCGCGGTCGACGGGGTGTTTCAGCTGCATTGAGGCTTGCGCGGAAGTGTAGGGTGGGCAGAGCCACCGGGTCGCGCGAATGCGCGCTCGATGACAGGCTCCGCATGCCCACCATTGCCAATGTAATCGCGCTCTTGATGGTGGGCACGGCGCAAATGCGCCTTTGCCCACCCATGCAACCGAATTCGTGTTAGCCTCTCTCGACAACAATAAGGAAAAGGGAGGCACAAATGGCCAGGAAGAAAGTGACATCACGGCCCGCGGCACAGCCCGCCGTGAAGAAAAAATGGTCGGGTCACAAGACGGCGGCCAAATCCTCGACCCGCAAGACCATCAAATCCAAGGGACGGGTGTCGAAGGCGAGGCCGGCCAAGAAGGCGCGGCCGAAGCAGACCATCGCCATCAGCCATCACCGCGAAGAGGATTTTAAGGCGGACGGCCTGCGCACTTACGCAAAATACCGCGACCTCGGCATCAAGGACGCGACCCACGGCCTGGCGCAGGCCCATGTGATCCGCCTGCAGGGGCCCTGCAATCCGGCGGAAGTCTCCAAGCTGCATTACCACGACGTCGAATTCCAGATGGTCTACGTGCTCAAGGGCTGGGTGAAGACCTACATGGAAGGGCAGGGCGAGACGCTGATGAAAGAGGGCAGCGCCTGGACCCAGCCGCCGCGCATCAAGCACCTGATCATGGATTATTCCGACGATGTGGAACTGCTGGAAGTGATCCTGCCAGCGGATTTCAAGACGGTGGAATTGGCGGCTTGAGGCACAGTCGCTCGGGGAACGCCTAAAGGCATCTCCGCCGTCATTGCGAGGAGCGAAGCGACGAAGCATCCATCCATCCGTTACGCCGCGATACGGATTGCTTCGCTTCGCTCGCAATGACGGTCCTAAGTCAATACCCCCACCACCGCACCCATCAGGCACGTCGTGATCGTCCCCGACACGATCGACTTCAATCCAAGCGCATTGATTTCCTCGCGCCGCTCCGGCGCCATGGTGCCGAGGCCGCCGATCATGATGCCGAGGCTGGCGAAGTTGGCAAAGCCGCACATCGCATAGAGCATGATCAGCCGCGAGCGTGGATCGAGCGCCTCAGTGCCGAGTTTTGACAACTCGAGATAGGCGATCAGCTCGTTGAGCACGGTTTTGGTGCCCATCAGGCTGCCCGCGGTGATCGCTTGCGGCCAGGGCAAGCCCATCAGCCAGCAGACTGGCGCCATCAGATAGCCGAGCAGCCGCTGCAGCGAAATCCTGGCGCCGCCGATCTCGGGTAGCAGCCCGAGAATGGCATTGGCGAGATAGACTAGCGCCACCAGCACCAACAGCATCGCGACGATGTTGAGGAGCAGCTCGAGGCCTGCGGTGGTGCCCTTGACGATGGCGTCCATGGTCGAGGACGTCTGCATGTCGGGGTCTTCCAATGATCCGCCGGTGCGCTTGTCTGATGTCTCCGGCACCATGATCAGGCTGACCAGGATCGCCGCCGGTGCGCCCAGCACGGACGCAATGACGAAGTGCGCAGCAGCATCCGGAATCAGCGGCGCCAGGAAAGTGGCATAGAGCACCAGCACGGTGCCGGCGATGCCGGCCATGCCGCCAGTCATCACCAGAAACAATTCGCTGCGCGTGAGCTGCGCCAGATAGGGGCGGATGAACAGCGGCGCCTCGACCATGCCGAGAAAGATATTGGCCGACGTCGAGAGCCCGACCGCGCCGCCGACGCCGAGCGTGCGCTCCAACAGCCAGGCCATGCCGCGCACGATCGGCGGCAGCACGCGCCAATAAAACAGCAGCGTGGTCAGGACGCTCATGACCAGTACGATCGGCAATGCCTGGAACGCCAGCACAAAATCTGCGCCCGGCGCCTTGAGATCGAAGGGGGGCGCGCCGCCGCCGACATAGCCGAACACGAAGGAGGTGCCGGCGCGTGTCGCCGCCGAGATGGTGCCCACGGCATCGTTGATGGCGCCGAATGCCTTGGCCACCGGCGGCAATTTGAGCAGCACCAGTGCGGTGATGACGGTGGCGGCGAGGCCGATCGCCGCCTGCCGCAACGAGACCGCGCGGCGGTTTTCGCTGAGCGCCCACGCGATGGCCAATAGCGCCAGCACGCCAAACGCCGATTGCAGTTGCAGCATAGATCCCCCGAAGCCCCTGACGGGATTATGCCAGCGCCGCCGCGCTGTGAAAACCCGGTCCGTATCCCGGACGCGGTGCAGCGCCTCTTTGGCGCTGCGCCGCTGAGCCGGGACCCATTGTCAACGCACGGGAATGGGTCCCGGCTCAGCAGCGCAGCACTTCGTGCCGCGCTGCGTCCGGGACACGATAGCCATTTGCCTCCGGCCGTTGACAACAACTCGCCGCTCGGCCACCCGTCACAGCCATGTCCTCAACGCTACCGGTGGGTGCCCGCGAACTGCTCAGGCACGGGCCGTTCCTGTTTTTCCTGTTGTCGCGCAGCCTTTCGCGCTTCTCCAGCCAGATCGCCGCGGTCGCGATCGGCTGGCAGATCTATGATCTCACCGGCAGCGCCTTCAATCTCGGCATGGTCGGGCTGGTGCAGTTCCTGCCGACGGCACTGCTGGTGTTCGTGGCCGGCCATGCGGCCGACCGGTTCGAGCGCAAGCGCGTGGTGCAGCTTTGCCAGATCGCGGAAGCCATGACGGCGCTGTTCCTGGCGGTCTCCACCTTTGCCGGCTGGCTCAATGAGGTGCAGATCTTCATCGCGACCTTCGTGATCGGGATCGCCGGCGCCTTCGAAAGCCCGGCCACCGCCGCGCTGCTGCCGCTGATCGCGCCAAAGGGCTCGCTGCAGCGGGCCACCGCGATTTCCTCCGGCGCTGCCCAGATCGCGACCATCACCGGCCCGGCACTCGGCGGCCTCGCTTATGTCTTCGCGCCGAGCCTGCCTTATCTCGTCATCGTCGTATTCTGGCTGGCGGGCGCAGTCCTTACCGGCTTCATCAGGGCGGAACGGCAGGAGCTTTCGAAGACCGACACGACGTCGGACGACGTATATGCCGGCGTCCGCTTCATCCGCAACAACCCGGCAATCCTCGGCACCATCTCGCTCGACCTGTTCGCCGTGCTGCTCGGCGGCGTTACGGCGCTATTACCGATCTATGCGCGCGACATCCTGCAGACCGGCCCGCTCGGTCTCGGCATCCTGCGCGCCGCGCCCGCGGTGGGCGCGCTCTTGATGACCGCCTATCTCGCCCGTCACACCATCAACCGCCATGTCGGCTTGCGGATGTTCCAGGCCGTGATCGTGTTCGGTGCGGCGACGGTGATTTTTGCGCTGTCGCAATGGATGTGGCTGTCGGTGCTGGCGCTGGCACTGCTCGGCGCCGCCGATACCATCAGCGTCGTTATCCGCTTCTCGCTGGTGCAGCTCTCGACGCCCGACGAGATGCGCGGCCGGGTCGGCGCGGTCAATTTCCTGTTCATCAACGCCAGCAACCAGCTCGGCCAATTCGAAAGCGGCGTCACGGCCGCGCTGTTAGGCACCGTGCCGGCTGCCGTCATCGGCGGCGTCGGCACCATCGCGGTCGCGCTGCTGTGGATGAAACTGTTCCCGTCGCTGCGGAAGGTGGAGCGGCTGGAGTAGGGCGGCCGGCGGGTGCGGCTAGAAAGACCCAAGCGTCGAGCCCAAGGCGATCACAGCAACCAGCGCAATGACCGGCCCAACGATATTGGCCATCACCATATCGAAGTAGCTGTCGCGATGGGTCGAGCCGCAGACCGCAAGCAGCGTCACGACGGCGCCGTTGTGCGGCAGGCTGTCGAGCGTGCCGGACCCGATCACGGCAATGCGGTGCATGAGTCCTGGGTCGATCTGGGCCGTCCTGGCAATTTGCAGGTAAGTTTCGCCAAGCGCATCGAGCGCGATGGTCAATCCGCCGGAAGCCGAGCCGGTCAAGGCGGCAAGGACGTTCGTCGCGATAGCCAGAGAGACGAGAGGGCCGCCGGAAATCGACAGCACCCAGTCGCGCACCAGCGCAAAGGCGGGCAGCGCGGCGACGACAGCGCCAAAGCCGACCAGGCTGGCCACGCTGAAGATCGGCAGCACCGAGGCGTTTGCGCCGGCATCCATGCTCGCCCGCACGTCTGCCAGACGGGCTCGATTGAGCGCAATGAGGGTTGCGGTGGCGGCGGCGAGCGCGACGGCGACCGACCACACGCCGGCCACACCCGCAAGCGATGTGGCGCCCCAGCGATCCTCCCCAAGAAACGAGAAGTCGAGGCGTGGCAGGATCAGGACCGACATCAGGAGGTTCACGCCGACAACGACGAGGAGTGGGATGATTGCCGTGCCGATTGGCGGCGGCACATCGCTGCGCTTGCCATGGGTTATTTCGGCCGTATCGAACTCGTGGGACGATGTGGCGCGTTCCCGGATGAATTGATCGTCAGCAACGGTGCCGGTGCTGGGCTCCGCATCTCCGCCATAGCCTTCACCGGATTTGCGTGCCGACGCCTCGGCGCGGGCGAGCCACCATAGCCCGAAGGCAAGCATGATGGCCGAAGCGATGATTCCCAGTCCAGGTGCTGCGAACGGCGTCGTACCAAAGAAAGGCATCGGGATTGTGTTTTGGATCGCGGGTGTTCCGGGCATCGCCGACATCGTGAAGGTGGATGTGCCGAGCGCGATGGCGGCCGGCATGAGCCGATGCGGGATATCGGCGGCACGAAACAATTCCCGTGCCATCGGCGCCAAAACGAAAAAAGCGACGAAAAGACTCACGCCGCCGTAAGTGACGAGCGCGCCCGCAAGCACGACAGCAAGGATCGCCCGGCGCTGCCCCAGCCTGCTGCTGATGAAACGGGCGATGGCAAGGACCGACCCGCTGTCGTCCATCAGCTTGCCGAACAGCGCGCCCAGGAGAAATATCGGGAAGAATTGCGCAATGAAGTTCGCCGCACTGCCCATGAAAGTCTGGGTCCAATGGGCGAGCAGGGGCTCTCCGGCGAAGGCCGCAGCGACGATCGCCACAGCCGGCGCGAGCAGGAGCACGCTCCATCCGCGAAACGACAGCCAGACAAGGAGGCCAAGGGCAACAAGGATTCCGACGAGACCCATGCCGTCAAACCTCTTGTCGTCAAACGTGCTGTAACAGGATGTCCAGATCCACCGACGAACGCTGGCCGATGTTCTGGCCGCTCGCCGCAAGGAAGGCCTCCGCGGCATGGCGGCCCTCATCCCGCAGCATGCAAAGGAAATCCCATTCGGCGTTGAACTTCGAGGATGCGCCAAGCTCGGCTAGCATCTTGCTGGCGATGAGATGAACGCGCATCTCGGCCCATTTGCGCCCCTCGGAGCTTCCCGCGTCCACGACCTGTCGGAGCAGCGCGATCATGCGCAGCTCCTTGAGCAGCGTCGCGTTGAACGAGACCTCGTTCAATCGGTCGAGAATTTCGCGCGCCGAGCGCGGTACCCCCTGACGTTCGACCGGATTGACGGCGACCAGGAGCGTGTCATGCGAGTCGGTCTCGCGCACCAGCGGCGTAATCGTCGGGTTGCCGGCGTAGCCACCGTCCCAATAGGGCTCGCCATCGATCTCGATCGCGCGGAATAGCGTTGGCAGGCAGGCGGAAGCGAGCAGGACATCAGGTGTCAGCTCAGCGTTGCGAAACACGCGTCCGCGACCGGTGTGAACGTTGGTGGCCGTCACGAACAGCCGGATCGGAGAGTTCGCGACCTGGCCGAAATCGACGGACTCGGCGAGAACGTGATGCAGCGGGTTGGCGCGGGATAGATTCAGATCATAAGGCGAGAACACGCGGCTTGCCATATCGAAGGCGAGATAAAACGGCGACGTATCAAGCGTCCAGCGGCCGAGCACGACGTCCAGTGGAGTCCGCCTGATCGGGCTGAACCGCGCCGAGTCGGCGACCCGCCGCCAGAACGCCCGCAACGCAGACTTCGCGCCGGCAGGGCCATCGTTCTTGAAACCCGCCGCCAGCACCACCGCGTTCATCGCGCCGGCCGATGTGCCCGATATCCCCTCAATGCGCAGCCACGGCTCATCTAGCAGTCGATCTAACACGCCCCAGGTAAATGCGCCGTGCGACCCGCCACCCTGCAGCGCGAGATCTACCAGCACGGGATCGCGCCCCTCGCGCTTGTGTGGTTCCTTCGAGGACATGGCGGGCTCCGACAGTGCGAGCGCGACGCGAGCCGAAAAGGAGCATACACCACGTCGTTCGCGTGGCTACTTTCACAATTACGAGATGTATGAGGTTCGCCGCGGCTCCTGCGGGAGCGAGTGCTACGCGTGAATTAGCTGGAGGGTGCGTGTCCCGGACGCGGTGCAGCGTCCTTCACGCTGCTCCGCAGAGCCGGGACCTATCGTGCCGCTAGTATGAGCCCCGGTTCAGCGACGCAGCATTTCATGCTGCGTCGCGCCCGGGGTACGAGAGGTTACCCCCGTCCCACGAACGGCATCTTGGTTGCCATCACCGTCATGAACAGCACGTTGGCGTCGAGCGGCAGGCTGGCCATGTAGGCGACGGCATCGCCAACCGCCTTCGCGTCCATGCGCGGCTCGTGCTTCATCGTGCCGTCCGGCTGCATCACGCCGGGGCCGGCGACCATGCGGTCGGTCATCGGGGTCGCGGCATTGCCGATGTCGACCTGGCCGACCGCGATATCATACATGCGGCCGTCGAGATTGGAGGCCTTGGTCAGGCCGGTGATGGCGTGTTTGGTCGAGGTATAGGCCGCGGAGAATGGGCGGGGGGCGTGCGCCGAGATCGAGCCGTTGTTGATGATGCGGCCGCCGCGCGGGTTCTGGTCCTTCATGATGCGGAAGGCGTGCTGGGTACACAGGAAGGGGCCGGTGAGGTTGGTGTTGACCACCGCCTGCCACTGTTCCAGGCTGAGGTCCTCGAAATTGACCGGCGGCGCGCCCATGCCGGCGTTGTTGAAGAGCACGTCGAGCCGTCCATAGGTGTCCTTCACCTTGGCGAACAGCGCCGCGATCGACTCCGGCTTGGTCATGTCGGCGGAAACGCACATGCTCTTGCCGACATTGTCGCCGAGCTTCTTCGTCTCCTCCAGCATCTCCATGCGGCGCCCGGCCAGCACCACGGTGTAACCGGCATTCATCAGCGCCAGCGATGCGGCGCGTCCGACGCCGGTGCCTGCGCCGGTGACGAGTGCGATCTTGTTGGTTGCGTCGGCCATTGTTTCCTCGCCTTACTTCTTTGCTTCTGTTTCGGATTTGTAGGGTGGTCTCGGAATATTCTGATGCGCCGCGCGCAGCGCCGCCGACCAGCGCGAGCGCAGGTCGTGGAAATATGGCTCGCCGGCCTCGATGCGGTGGTTGAGATCGGCCTCGCAGGCGTCCGTGCGCACCACCAGAACATCGATCGGCAGGCCGACGCCGAGATTGGAGCGCATGGTCGAATCCATCGAGATCAGGCCGGTCTTCAGCGCCTCGTAGAGTTCGACGTCGTAATGCATCGCGCGGTCCAGCACCGGCTTGCCGTATTTATGCTCGCCGATCTGCAAGTACGGCGTGTCGGTGGTGCATTCGATGAAATTGCCGGCGGTGTAGACCATGAACAGCCGCATCCGCGAGCCCTTGATCTGGCCGCCGAACAGGAAGGAGACGTCGAAGGAGACATCTTCGGACCGCAGCGCCGGGCCTTCGGTGGCATGGACCATGCGGATTGCCCGCCCGATGCGCTGCGCGGCCTGGAACATGGTCGGCGCGTTCATCAGCGTCTCGACGTCGCCGGTGTTGGGGTCTTCGATGCCCTCCGTCAGCGTCGACAGCACGGACTGGCTGATCGCGAGGTTGCCGGCCGAGGCAATCGCCATGATGCGCTCGCCGGGCTTTGAGAAAATATGCAGCTTGCGGAAGGTCGAGACGTTGTCGAGGCCGGCATTGGTGCGGGTATCCGCGATCATGACGAGGCCGTCCCGCACCAGAATTCCGCAGCAATAGGTCATTCCACGTCCCCGAACGCATTCATTTTCGGCGCCAAACTAGTAGCCAATTTCGATGGGGCATCCAACCCCAATTCCCGTGGCGCGGCATGCTCCCGCTGGGTACCATGTCCCAGGAGAAGGCAGGGAGAAGGCCGGGGGGAGCCCATGCGGAAATCAGCTCTGGCAGCCATAGCGGCGGGGACGCTCCTGCTCAGCAGCGCCCACGCGCTGGCCGGCCCCTGGGAAGACGGCATGGTGGCCTATAATCGCGGCGACTACCTGCCCGCGATCCGGCTGTTCCGCCCGCTGGCCGAACAGGGCAATCCGAAGGCGCAGACCCAGATCGGAACCATGTATCGCAAGGGCGAGGGCACGGCGCCGAACCAGGCCCGCGCCTTCATGTGGTTCAGCGTCGCCGCCAGGCGTGGCGATGCCAAGGCGAGGGCCGGCTTGCGTGAAATGTCGAAGACGATGACCCCTGCGGAAATGTCGCAGGCGAAGTCCATGGCGGATGCCTGCGCCGCATCGAACTATCGCGCCTGTGAATATTGACTTGAGTCCGCCGCCTCCGGCACGCTGTCCCTCCATAACAACAAGAAATATCGGGAGGCCTCATCATGCGCGGCAAGCGGCTATCACGCGAACTCACCGTCTCCATGGTGGCGCTCTGTGCCGCCTTGCTCACGGCAGTTCCTGCCGTGGCGCAGAAAAAGGGCGGCACGCTCAGGCTCTATCACAACGACAATCCGCCCTCGGCCTCGCTGCACGAGGAAGCGACGATTGCCTCGGTCACGCCGTTCGCGGCCATCTTCAACAATCTGGTCGTGTTCGATCCGGCCAAGGTGCATGAGAGCATCGACACCGTCATTCCCGATCTCGCCGAAAGCTGGTCGTGGGATTCCACCAATACGAAGTTGACCTTCAAGCTCCGGCAGGGCGTGAAGTGGCACGACGGCCAGCCGTTCACCGCCAAGGACGTGCAGTGCACCTGGCGGATGCTGATCGGCAAGACCGAGACCCAGGACTTCAAACGCAACCCGCGCAAGGTCTGGTACACGAAGCTGCAGGACGTCTCCATCAATGGCGACTATGAGGCGACGTTCGAGCTGAGCGAGCCGCAGCCGAGCCTGCCGGTGCTGCTGGCGAGCGCGTTTTCGCCCGTCTATCCCTGCCATGTGCCGCAGCAGGTGATGCGCACCAAGCCTGTCGGCACCGGACCGTTCAGGTTTGTGGAGTTCAAGCGCGGCGAGTCCGTTCGCCTGGTACGCAATCCCGACTACTGGAAAAAGGACCGACCGTATCTCGACGAGATCACGTTCCGGATGATCGACAGCCGCGCCACGCGCATGCTGGCGTTTTCGACCGGCGAATACGACATCACCTTTCCCTCCGACGTCAGTATTCCCCTGATGAAGGACATCAAGGCGCGCGCGCCGAATGCGATCTGCGAGATGACCACCACAGGGACGCTGATCAACCTGATGGTCAACCGCGTCAATCCGCCGTTCGACAATCCGGACATCCGAAAGGCGATGTCGCTGGCGCTGGACCGCAAGCCGTTCAACACCATCCTGATGGAGGGGCTGGCGCGGATGGGCGGGGCGATGCTGGCGCAGCCCGAAGGCGAATGGGGCATGCCTTCGGAAATGCTGTCGCAGCTTCCTGGCTACGGTCCCGAAACCGAGAAGAACATCGCCGAGGCGCAGGCGATCATGCAGAAGCTCGGCTATAGCGACGCAAAGCCGCTACAGATCAAGATCCAGACGCGGAATCTGCCGACCTATCGCGATCCCGCTGTCATCCTGATCGACCAGCTCAAGAAGATCCATATCGTCGGCGAGCTCGACATTCTCGACACGCCGCGCTGGTACGCGCGGCTCGCCAAGAAGGATTACACGATCGGGCTCAACGTCACCGGCGTCAGCGTTGACGATCCCGACGGCAATATCGTCGAGAACTATTCCTGCAAGTCGGAGCGCAACTACACGCAATATTGCAATGCCGAGGTCGATCGTCTGCTGGCGGCGCAATCAAGCGAGCTCGACCCGGACAAGCGCAAGAAGATGGTCTGGGAGATCGAGCGGCTGCTGGTCGAGGACGCCGCGCGGCCCGTCATCCTGCACTCCTCGGCCGCCAATTGCTGGCAGCCCCATGTGAAGAATTTCCGCCCCCATGCCAACAGCCAGTACAACAATCTGCGCTTTGAGGATGTGTGGCTGGATAAGTGACGATCGTCCACTGTCATTGCGAGGAGCGAAGCGACGAAGCAATCCATCTATCCCCGCGTTGTAGCGTGGATTGCTTCGCGGAGCCTGTCATCGGGCGCGCATTCGCGCGACCCGTTGGCTCGCAATGACGATGGGAAAAGCGCCGGCCTACTGCGACTGGTTCTGCCATTGCCCCGGCCGTCCGGCCTGTTCGACCTTCACGGCAACCGTCAGCGTCTCGCTGCCGCCGCCATAGCGGGTGCCGCGCACGGGGGCGGCGCCGAGGTAATCGAGCCCGATGGCGACGCGGGCATGCGCGTCCGTCGTGCAGATGCCATTGGCGGTGTCGAAGCCGACCCAACCGAGGTCGGGCACATGGGCTTCGGCCCAGGCGTGTCCGGCCTGCTGATGCACGGTGCCGTCTGCGCGCAAGAGATGGCCGGAGACGAACCGCGCCGGCACGCCGCCGGAGCGGGCGCAGGCGATGAAGATATGGGCGTAGTCCTGGCAGACGCCGCGCTTGAGGGCGAACGCTTCCGCCGCCGACGTGCCTGAATTGGTCGGGTCCTCGTCGAACGTCATGTGCTCGTTGATCTGCACCATCAGTGCGTGCAGGAAGCCGAGCACGTCGCCGTCGGATTCCGCGCGCAGCTCGCGGGCAAAGGTTGCCATCGCCGGGTTGACCGTCGTCAGCGCGGTCTGGCGCAGGAACAGGCCGGCCGGGAAGCGCTCGTCGGTGCCGCGCAGCACGCCGCCGGTGTCGTGGGTCTCGACCAGCCCCTCGACATGGATGGTGAGGTCGGCGATCGATCCATAGGTGAGCACATGGGTGAGGTTGCCGAATGCGTCCTGGTGCATATCGAGCCGCGAATCGGTCGAGACGTCGATCTGCCATTCGGCGACATACTGCCCGTCATGGCTGCCGGGCGTCATGCGCAGGATCTGGATCACGCCCGAGGCGGCCGGCTCGTAGCGATAGGTCGTGGTATGGGCAATTCGCAGGCGCATCTTGTGTCTCGTATTCTCTTCGTCATTCCGGGGCGCGAAGCGAACTCTGGGGCGCCCTTGCGCCCCAAAGAATCTCGAGATTCCGGATTCGGCTCTGCGAGCCGCCCCGGAATGACGGCGCTTGATCAAATCAAATACTGCCTGGTGATGATCTCACCCAACCGCGAATTGTCGGCGATGAATTCCTGGATGAATTCATGCACACCGTGCTGGAAGATATCGTCCATATGGCTGTGTTCAAGCCGGTTACGCACGCCGCGGGCGTGGCGCTGGGAGGGGCCCTGGCGGCCATAGGCGACGCCGATCTGGTCGAGGTTGCGTACGAGGTTGCTGTAGCAGCTCGCCAGTGAGCGCGGCAGCGTGTCGTTGAGGATCAGGAGATCGGCGATCAGCCACGGCTTCAGCGTCTCGCGATAGACCCAGTGATAGGCGGTCGTTGCCGATACCGAGCGCAGGATCGAGGTCCACTGGTAATAATCCAGGGGGCCGCCGACATGTTCCTCCTCGGGCAGCAGCACGTGATACTTCACGTCGAGAATGCGGGCGGTGTTGTCGGCGCGCTCCAGATGCACGCCCAGCCGCGAAAACCAGTAGGCGTCGTTGCGCAGCATGGTTCGGTAGGCCGAGCCGTCGAAGCGCAGCGAGGTCTCCTGCACGAAACGGAGAAAGCGCGCCAGTTCCTCGCGGCTCGAGGTGCCCTTGCCCCACACCTCCTGCAATTCGATCCAGGCCGAGTTGATGGTGTCCCACATCTCCGACGTTAGCGCGGTGCGGACCGAGCGCGAGTTCAGCCGCGCCGCCTCGATGCAGTTTTTGATCGAGGAGGGATTGGCCGGCGAGAATGCGAGATACTCGACGACGTTCTGCTCGTTGGCTTCGAGATAGGCTTCGAAGAAGCTCTCGCTGACGCCGGCGGTCAAAAGCGCCGATTCCCACTCATTGGTCTTGCCGATATAGGCGGCGGGCAGCGCGGTGACGCGAAGCGTCGCGTCGATGGTGCGCGCGATATATTCGGCGCGCTCGACATAGCGGGCCAGCCAGTACAGGTTTTCGGCGGTGCGCGACAGCATCTCTATTCGTCCAGTATCCAGGTGTCCTTGGTGCCGCCGCCCTGGCTGGAATTGACCACCAGCGAGCCTTCCTTCAGCGCCACCCGCGTCAACCCGCCCGGCACGATGGTGACGTGCTTGCTCCCTGTCAGCACGAACGGCCGCAGGTCGACATGGCGCGGCGCAAGGCCGGACGCGGTGCAGGTCGGACAGGTCGAGAGCGCCAGCGTCGGCTGGGCAATGAAGCCTTCCGGCTCGCGCTTGAGCTTGTCGCGGAACGCCTCGATCGTCGCCTTGGTCGCGGCGGGGCCGATCAGCATGCCGTAGCCGCCGGAGCCGTGCACTTCCTTGACGACCAGTTCGCTTAAGTTGTCGAGCACATAGGCCAGATCCTTTGGCTCGCGGCAGCGCCAGGTCGGCACGTTCTTCAGGATCGGCTCCTCGCCGAGATAGAATTTTACGATGTCCGGCATATAGGAATAGATCGCCTTGTCGTCGGCGATGCCGGTGCCGACCGCGTTGGCCAGCGTGATGTTGCCGGCGGCATAGGCCGACATCAGCCCGGGGACGCCGAGCGCTGAATCCGGGCGGAAGGTGAGGGGATCGAGGAAGTCGTCGTCGACGCGGCGGTAGATCACGTCGACGCGCTTCAGCCCTTCTGTGGTGCGCATGAACACCTCGTCGCTCTTGACGATGAGGTCGCGCCCCTCGACCAGCTCGATGCCGAGCTTGTCTGCGAGGAAGGAGTGTTCGTAATAGGCGGAGTTGTAGACCCCGGGCGTCATCAGCGCCACCGTCGGCTCCGCCGAGGCGGAGAGCGGCGCCACCGAGCGCAGTGCCGACAGCAGTTCGTCGGGATAGCGCTCCACCGGCGCCACGCGGTGGCGGGCGAACAGGTCCGGAAACAGCCGCATCATGATTTCGCGGTTTTCCAGCATGTAGGACACGCCGGAGGGCGTGCGTGCATTGTCTTCCAGCACGATGAAATTCTCGGCGTCAGTCCGGACGATGTCGATGCCGGCGATGTGCACATAGACGTCGTGCGGCACGCTCTGGCCGTTCATCTCGGGGCGGAAGACCGGGTTCTGGAAGATCAGGTCATCGGGGATGATGTTGGCGCGCAGGATGTCGCGGCCGTGATAGATGTCGCGCAGGAACATGTTGAGCGCGCGGACCCGCTGCTTCAGGCCCTTTTCCAGCACCGTCCATTCCTTGCCCGACATGATCCGCGGAATCACGTCGAACGGGATCAGCCGTTCCTGGGCTTCGGCATCGCCATAGACGGCGAAGGTGATGCCGATCCGGCGGAACAGGAGTTCCGCCTCCTGGCGGCGATATTCCAGTGCCTCCGGCGGCGTCTCTTTCAGCCAGCGGGAAAGCTCCTGATAGGCCGGACGGAGGTCGCCGCCGGGCCCGTTCATTTCATCAAAGGCTACTGCCATAAACCCTGACTATCCCCCGAAGCCATGCGGCACAGTGCATGACTTCACGGGATGGTAGCAAGGCTCGGGCCAGCGCGATATGCATTGGCTCGCGGCATTTCGAGGGGGTAGCTCGCCGCGCTGCCCTAAAAAAGGGCTGCCGGGTGCTTATTTCGGCAGCAAATCCCCGTGACTTCAATGCGTTGCTTGCGCAAAGTACCGGGACAGGTGGGGAGAAGTCATGAGCGAGATCGTCACGGCGGGTATTCTGGTCATTGGCGACGAGATCCTGTCCGGCCGGACCAAGGACAAGAATATCGGCTTCATCGCCGAATACCTGACCAATATCGGCATCGACCTCAGGGAGGTCCGCATCGTCGCCGACGACGAGACCGACATCGTCGATGCACTTAATGCACTGCGGAATCGCTACACCTACGTCTTTACCACCGGCGGCATCGGGCCGACCCATGACGACATCACCGCTGACAGCGTCGCCAAGGCTTTTGGGGTTGCGATCGACCATCATCCGGAAGTCGTGGCGCGCTTCCGCGAGCGCTGGAGCGAGCAGGACCTGAACGAGGCGCGGCTGCGGATGGCCCGCGTGCCCGACGGCGCCGAGCTGATCCAGAGCGCCACTATCCTGGCGCCCGGCTTCAAGCTCGGCAACGTCATCGTAATGGCCGGCATCCCCTCGATCATGCAGGCGATGATGGACATCGTCGCGCCCAAGCTGAAATCCGGCGCGCGGATGCTCTCGGACTCGGTCACGGCCAATGCGCGGGAAGGCGACATTGGCGGGCCGCTGCGCGAGATCGCCAACGCCCATCCCGACACCATCATCGGCAGCTATCCGTTCATGGACGAGGACAAGAAGCCCAACACCAACCTCGTCGTCCGCTCGCGCGACCCTGACAAGCTGAACGCCGCCATGGCCGCGGTGAAGGAGATGCTGGCGGGATTGAACGTGGCGCGCTAGCAGGGCGGTAAGACAAGGCGAACCAAGATGGCAGACAACACTTCCGAACCGAGCGCCGAGGCGCGGGCAGGCCGGCCCTTTCCGGTCTCCTGGGACCAGTTTCATCGGGATTGCCGGGCGCTGACCTGGCGGCTCAACGAGGTCGGGCCGTTTCATGCCGTGATCGCGATCACCCGCGGCGGCCTCGTGCCTGCGGCGATCGTAGCCCGCGAACTCGGCCTGCGCGTGATCGATACCGTCTGCATTGCCAGCTACGACCACACCAGCCAGGGCGACCTGCACGTGCTCAAGAGCGTCTCTGCCGACGTCGCCAAACTCGGCGGCGGCACCGGCAAGGGGCTCTTGATCGTCGACGACCTCGTCGACACCGGCGCGACCGGGCGGATGGTGCGCCAGATGCTGCCCGACGCGCATTTCGCCACCGTCTACGCCAAGCCGAAGGGCAAGCCGCTGGTCGATACCTTCATCACCGAAGTGTCGCAGGACACCTGGATCCATTTTCCCTGGGACACCGCGCTGTCGTACCAGCCGCCGATCCGGTCGTGATGGCTTTCTGTCATTCCGGGGCGCCTCGAAGAGGCGAGCTCGGTATCCATAACCACCATCGTGAGTATGGATTCCGGGCTCGCGCCAAGAGGCGCGCCCCGGAATGACGATGGAATGACGCCCCATGCCCCTGCAGAACCGCGTCACCCCCACCGGCGACATCATCGCCACCCCGCATCGCGGCCTCTTCACCGGCAATCGCGGCATCATCCACGATCCCGCAACGAAGACCTTGCTGAAAAAGCGCTGGTCGAGCCCGGCGTGGATCACTTGCCTCTGCGAGTTCAGAGGCTGGCGACGGCCGGTGATGGGCCGGCGCAGCTGGACCGAGCTGTTCTTTCTCGACGAAGCCACCGCCTTCGCCGCCGGCCACCGCCCATGCTTCTTCTGCCGCCGCGACGACGCCAACCGTTTTCGTAGCTGCTGGGAAAAGGGCAACGGTGTTTCGGACATTCGCGCGCGGGAGATGGACGCCGTGCTGCACCAGGAGCGGCTGGAGCGCGGCAGGAAGCGGCTGCATCCGCTGCCGGTTCCCGTGACACAACTGCCTGATGGCGCGATGGTGGTGCGGGGTGAAGAGAGTTTTGTGATCGTGGCGGAAAGGGTGCTGCAATGGTCGATGGCTGGCTATCGCAAGATAGATGTCGCGATCGATGACGCGCTGCTGCTGACGCCGCCGTCAACGCTGCGCGCGTTCGGCGCGGGATATCGGCCGGTGCTGCATCCGAGTGCGGTGAAATAGGCGGTCACCTCGTCATTGCGAGGAGCGAAGCGACGAAGCAATCCATCTATCCCCGTGTGGAGCGGTGGATTGCTTCGCTGCGCTCGCAATGACGACTATGCCAACTTCTGCCGCGCCAGCTTCGCGCCTGCGCCAAGTGCTACCAGCTTCGCCTCCGCAATATCCCGCCGCATCGGGGCCATGCCGCAATTCGTCGTCGCGACGATGTTGCTCAGCGGCACGAACTTCGCGACCGCCTCAATCACCTTCACCACATCCTCGGCGGTCTCGACCGTATCGCTGGCCACATCAATGACGCCGGCCTGGACGACCTTACCCGGTAGCAGCGCCAGCAGATCGAGCGGCACCTTTGAATTGCGGCACTCGATCGCCACCTGCTGGATTGGGCTTTTCGCAATCGCCGGGAAAATATCCTCGTACTGCCGCCACTCGGCTCCCAGCGTCTCTTTCCAGTCGGTATTGGCCTTGATGCCGTAGCCGTAGCAGATGTGGACGGCGGTGGTGCAGGTCAGCCCTTCGGCGGCGCGCTCCAGTGCCTTGATGCCCCAGTCGGAGACTTCGTCCATGAAGACGTTGAAGGCGGGCTCGTCGAACTGGATCACGTCGACGCCGTCGGCCTGCAACGCCTTGGCCTCGGCGTTGAGCAACTCGGCAAAGGCAAACGCCATCTTGACCTTGTCGCCGTAATATTTGTCCGCGACGGTATCGGCGATGGTCATCGGGCCGGGCAGGGTGAATTTCAGCTTGCGGGTGGTGTGGGTGCGGGCGACGCGGGCCTCATCCGCATGGACGCGGCCTTTCAGCGTCAGCGGTGCGATCACCTGCGGCACCATCGCCTTGTAGCGATCATTGCGGATGCCCATCTCGACCTTGTGGGCGAAATCGATGCCCTCGACCTTCTCCAGGAAGCCGTGGACGAAATGCTGGCGGGCCTGCTCGCCCTCGGTGACGATATCGACGCCGGCATCCTCCTGCAGCTTCACCGCCAGCATGGTGGCGTCGCGCTTGGCGCGGGCCAGTTCGTCGCCCTTCGATTTCCAGGGCGCCCACAGCATGTTGGGTTCGGCCAGCCATTCTGGCTTGGGCAACGAGCCTGCGATCGTGGTTGGAAACAGCATGGGAGCCTCCCGGTCAGTTCTGATTGAGCGCCTGTCTGCCATGTCTTAGGATCGAGGTACAGAACAACAAAAGTCGCCGCCTTGGGGCTTCCCCGTGACCGGCAGCTAGGGGAGCTATGATCGACCTGCATTATGCGCCGACGCCGAATGGCTGGAAGATCTCGATCATACTGGAGGAACTCGGGCTTCCCTATCGGGTCATTCCGGTCAACATTCGCGCCGGCGAGCAGTTCAGGCCGGAATTTCTGGCGATCAGCCCGAATAACCGGATTCCGGCCATTGTCGATCATGAGCCGGCCGATGGGCAGGGGCCGCTTTCAGTGTTCGAGACCGGCGCCATCCTGATCTATCTCGCCGACAAGACCGGGCGCTTTCTGCCGAAGGAGACGCGCCCACGCTCCCGCGTGATGGAATGGCTGATGTGTCAGATGAGTGGGCTGGGGCCCATGCTCGGCCAGCACGGTCATTTCGCGCTCTATGCGGCGGAAAAAATCCCCTATGCGATCGAGCGCTACCGCGACGAGGCGGCGCGGCTCTACGGCGTGCTCGACCGCCAGCTCGGCAAGACTGGCGCCTATGTCGCCGGCGACTATTCGATCGCGGACATCGCCTGCTTCCCCTGGACCATGACCCACAAGGCGCAGGGCTTTACGCTGGACGATTACCCGAACGTCAGGCGCTGGTACGCCGAGGTCCGCGCGCGGCCGAAGGTGCAGGCGGGGCTGGCAATTGGCAAGTTCGTCAAGGAGCCGTTCGACGAGGAAGCGCGGCGGAATATGTTCGGTGCGCGAGCGAAGGAGCTGGCGGAGAGGAAGTGACACTCTATCCCCTCATGGTGAGGAGCGCGGAACGCGCGTCTCGAACCATGAGGCCACAGACGGGCCTGCATCCTTCGAGACGCCGCTGCGCGGCTCCTCAGGACGAGGGTCAACAACAAAAGGAAAACACCCATGCTCGAATTCTTCTTCGACTGCTCCAGTCCCTGGACCTATCTCGCCTTCCACAACATCCAGCCGCTCGCAAAAGAGCTCGGCGTCGAGATCAGCTGGCGGCCGATCCTGGTCGGCGGCATCTTCAATACCGTCAACCCCAGCGTCTACGCCTCCCGCGAGACGCCGGTGCCGCTCAAGGCGCGTTACATGAAAAAAGACCTCGCCGACTGGGCGCGTTCGGCTGGGCTCACGATCAAGATGCCGCCGACGGTGTTTCCGGTGAACAGCGTCAAGGCGATGCGCGGCTGCATCTGGCTCGGCAACAACGACATGGTGCCGTTCGCGCGCGCGGTGTTCGAGACTTATTGGGGCGACGACAAGGACATCTCGCAGGACTCCGTGTTGACGGAGATCTGCAAGAAGGTCGGCATCGACCATGTGAAGTTTTTCGAGGGTATCGGCCAGCAGGCGATCAAGGATCAGCTCAAGGCCAACACCGACGAGGTGATGGCGCGCGGCGGGTTCGGGTCGCCGACCATCTTCGTTGGCAAGACCGACATGTATTTCGGCAACGACCGCATGCCCTTGATCCGCGAGGCACTGGAGCGGTTGAAGGTGCAGGCCGCCTGATGCCGCGCGCCGTCGTCTGCCGCGAGCTCGGCCCGCCCGAGAATCTGCACCTGGAAACATTTGCCTCCTCGCCGCTGGCGCCGGGGCAGGTGCGCGTCGCCATCCGGGCCGCCGGCTTGAATTTCCCTGACGTGCTGATGGTGGCGGGCGAGTATCAGCTCAAGCCGCCGCTGCCGTTCACGCCGGGCATGGAGGCCGCGGGCGATATTGTCGAGGTCCACGCGGCGGAAGGTGTCGCGGTGGGCGAGCGCGTGATCGTCAGGATGCGGCACGGCGCCTATTGCGATGAGGCGGTAGCCACGCCGTCACAGCTCATCAAGCTGCCGTCGACGTTCGACTATGCCGAGGGTGCAACGTTCCTGGCCGGCCATGGCACCGCCTATCACGCGCTGATCGACCGCGGGCAGCTTCGGGCGGGCGAGGTGCTGCTGGTGCATGGCGCCGGTGGCGGCGTCGGGCTCGCCGCCGTCGAGATCGGCAAGATGCTCGGTGCTGTCGTCATCGCCACGGCGTCGAGCGACGAGAAGCTGGCGATTGCGAAAGCAAGGGGCGCCGATCATCTCATCCGCTACGATCGTGAGCCGTTCCGCGACGCCGTGAAGCGCATCACCGACGGGCGAGGGGCCGACGTCGTGTTCGATCCGGTCGGTGGCGAAGTGTTCGAGAACTCGATGCGCTGCATCAACTGGGGCGCGCGGCTGCTCGTCATCGGCTTCACCGGCGGCATCGGCCTTGCGAAGACCAATCTGTTGATGATCAAGGGCGCGAGCGTACTCGGCGTCCGGGCCGGCGAGGCGGTGCGGAGAAATCCCGCACTCGGCGAGGTCAGGATCAGGCAACTCACCGAGTGGGCCGAGGCCGGAAAAATCCGCCCCAACGTCTCGCACCGCCTGCCGCTGGAAGATTACGCCGAGGCGATGCGGCTTCTCATTGACCGCAAGGCGATCGGGCGCGTGGCGCTGGTGATGGGTGACTCTCTCCGTCGTCCCCGCGAAGGCGGGAATCATACCGCGTGATCGATCGAGAAGGCAAACTGGCGGACGCCCCGGCGCGAAACTAAAGCGGGTGGTTATGGATCCCGGCTCGCGCTCGCGTTGCTCGCTTGGCCGGGACGACAGCGCTGAGATCGTGGGCTAAGCGAAGCGTGCCCATTGTCGCCGCAAAAGAGGTGGGCACGTCGCTTGCGCTCCTCTGCCCACCCGATGACTGTCATGCCCAGCGCATGCGGGGCATCCAGTATGCCGCGGCCGATCGATCAAGCACCGACGCCCCTGGAATACTGGATCACCCGCCGGAGCCTGTCATCGGGCGCGCATTCGCGCGACCCGTTGGCGGGTGATGACGGGAGGTGGTAAACTTCCCATCCTGCAAAAACGCAATCGTCTGCGCGACCGCGACGCTATTTCGCACCAGCCAAGGATGCGAGCTGGGGATTACGATGTGAGCCGTCATCCCGTCGAGTTTGGTGTTGGCAACCGACACGCGCCCATCATGCGGCTTCGGCAGGAATGTTGACGCGATCGGATAGATCGACCGGTTTCCGGCAATGATCCCGACCGGATAGTCAACTGGAGGAAACAGCGCATTGATTGCATCATCCCGCCGCGTGCCGAGCTGTTGCCCCGCCGGTCCGAAGAAGGCGCGGTAGAGCCTGAGATGCCCGAGGCGATCGGCGATCTCGCTGCCGCTGTTCGGCGTGCCGAGCATGACGACGCGGCCGAGGCGTTCCGGCCGATATCTCGCAATGTAAACCCGTGCCAGCAGGCCGCCCATCGAATGGCAGACGAAATGGATGGAGCCGTCGATGCCATCCGCAAATCGTTGAACGGAGGGATCGATGTCTTCCGCAAGCCCTTCAAGCGCCTTCCGGCGGCTGGGATAGTCCAGATTGAGGGTTGCATAGCCGTCGGCGTCCAACGCCGCCTGCATTTTGCGAAAAGATCGCGCCGTCCTGCTGATGCCGTGCAGCAGGACGACGCCGTCTTGTCTCGCATCAACCGAAGCCGGCCGCTCGCTCACTTATACTCCCGTTCGTCCCACCACGGGAAATAGTCGGGCATGTCGCTCGACACCTTGTTCTTGAACTGCGCCGGGCGTTTTTCCAGGAACGACACCACGCCTTCCCTCACATCATCCGAGCGGCCGCGGGTGTAGATGCCGCGGCTGTCGACCTTGTGGGCTTCCATCGGGTCGTCGGCACCGAGCATGCGCCACATCATCTGCCGGATAAGCGCGACGGAAACCGGCGCGGTCTTGGCGGCGAATTCCTTGGCGAGGGCGCGGGCGGCCGGCAGCAGATCATCCGGCGGCACCACCTTGCTGACGAGGCGTCCGGCCAGCGCTTCCTGCGCCGGAAAGACGCGGCCCGAATAGCACCATTCCAGCGCCTGCGAGATGCCGACGATGCGCGGCAGGAACCAGCTCGAGGCGGCCTCCGGCACGATGCCGCGCTGGGAGAACACGAAGCCGAAGCGCGCCGCTTCGGAGGCGATGCGGATATCCATCGCGAGCTGCATGGTGACGCCGATACCGACGGCAGGCCCGTTCACCGCCGCGATCACGGGTTTCAGGCACTTGAAGATGCGCAGCGTCACCTGACCGCCGCCGTCGCGCACCTGGGGATCGCTGTAATCCACCGCGCCGCTCGGCAGGCGTCTGACCGGCCCGCGCCGCGCGTCGCGGTCAAACGTATTGGCGCCGGAAGAGAGGTCGGCGCCGGCACAGAAGCCGCGGCCGGCGCCGGTGACGATGATGGCGCGGATATTGTCGTCCTTGTCGGCGGCGTCGAAGGCGTCGATCAGCTCCTGCTGCATGGTGCCGTTGAAGGCGTTGAGCTTGTCGGGCCGGTTCAGCGTGACGGTGAGAATCTGATCGTTGACCTCGTACTTGATGGTCTCATACGCCATGGGCGTTTCCTTCGTTTGTGTTTCTTGTTCGATTGCTCAACACGTCGTCATGCCCGGGCTAAAGCGCAAAGCGCGTCTTTGCGCAAGATGTCCCGGGCATCCACGGTTTTCGGTCCATCGACAGCGTAAAGACGTGGATGGCCCGGACAAGCCCGGCCATGACGGAGGTATGGATTTATTTTCCCGGCGGCGTCGGCCACGGTCGCTGCGGGCCGCGCAGGCCTTCGAACGCCTTGGCCATGCCGAGCACGCCGAGATCGTCGAAGCGGCGGCCGACGATCTGCACGCCGATCGGAAAACCGTTCTTGTCGTAGCCGCCATTGATCGAGATGGCCGGGTTCTCCGACATATTCCACGGTACGGTGTAGCAGATGTGCTCGAACGGCTTGTCGGGATCGTTGATCGGGGAAGCGAACTCGGCGGGGAAGTTCACCACCGGCGATACCGGCGAAAGCACGTAGTCGTGTTCGCAGAACAATTTTGCCGCGGCGGCGCGGATCGCCATGGTCGCGTTGAAACCTCTGATGACATCGACACCGGAAAGTTTTGCGCCGGCTTCCGCCCATTTGTGGATGTAGGGCAGCGCCTTGCCGCGTTCCTCGGGCGAGAGCTTTGAAAGGTCGTCCCACATCCGGGCGCGCCAGAAATTATCGAGCCCGTCGAGCATCTCGCGCGTCAGGATGCCGTCGATCTCGGTCACAACGGCGCCGGCGGATTCGAACGCCTTGGCGGCCTTGACGGCAACGCTGCGCACTTCGGGCTCGAGCGCCTGGCCGGTGCCGGCATCGAGCATCAGGCCGATGCGCAGCTTGCGCGGCGACTTGTCGTGCGCCTTCCAGTTGATGGTGTCGGCCGGCAGGCTCATGCCGTCGCGGCGGTCGGGTTTGGCCAGCACGCACATCATCAACGCCGCATCGTCGACGGTGCGGGTCATCGGGCCTGCGACGCGGCCGACATAGGGCGGATCGATCGGAACGCGGCCGAGGCTCGGCTTCAGCGCGACGAGGCCGCACCAGGCGGCCGGCAACCGCACCGAGCCGCCGATGTCAGTGCCGAGATGCAGCGGGCCGTAACCGGCGGCACCGGCCGCGCCGGCGCCGGCGGAGGAGCCGCCAGGATTCTTGGTCAGGTCCCAGGGATTGCGGGTGAGGGGATGGAAACTGGAAAGGCCCGACGACAGCATGCCGTAATCCGGCATCGTCGTTTTCGCGAAGATGATCGCGCCGGATTCGCGCAGCCGCGCGGCGGGCGGCGCATCGCGCTCGGCCGGCACATGCTTGACGCTGGCGGCGCCGAGTGGAATCGGCTGGCCCTTGGTTGCGATATTGTCCTTGATGGTGACAGGCACGCCGTCGAGCGAGCCGGCGGGCTCTCCGAGTTGCCAGCGGTCGGTCGAGGCCTTCGCGGCGGCGCGGGCGCCGTCGGGATCGTAGAGATAGAGCGCCTTGATGTGCGGTTCCCACGCCGCGACATGCGCGATGATTTCCTCCAGCACTTCCGAGGGCGAGAACTGCTTGGCGCGATAACCTGCGATCAGGTCTGTCGCGGACAGGTCATGCAGCGAGGTGATCTCTTCTTCGGCGGCTGGTCTATGCATGCGAACCTACCGGGAGACGGGTTTCGATGATGCGGGCGAACACGCTGGCGCCGATCGGCAGGATCTTGTCGTCGAGCACATAGCCGGGATTATGCACCGGCACCGAGCCGTCATGGCCGATCCAGAAATAGGCGCCGGGCACCACCTGCATCATGTCGGCAAAATCCTCGCTGCCCATCTTCGGCGTCGCCCGCGTGAACACGTTGGCCGGATCGACGATCGTCTTCGCAGCCTCCTCGACCACCCTGGACTGTTCTTCCTCGTTGACCAGCACGCTGAACCCGTCGCGGATATCGACGGATATTTCGCAGTCGAAGGTTGCGGCAATGCCGGCGCTGATCGCGCGCATGCGTTCGCGGATCAGCGCGCGTACGTCATCGTCGAATGCGCGCACCGTGCCGCACAGTTTCGCGTCGCCGGGGATGACGTTATAGGCCGAGCCTGCGTGAATCTGGGTGATCGAGAGCACCGCCGCTTTCAACGGATCGACGTTGCGGCTGACGATGGTCTGCAGCGCCTGCGCCAGCGTGGTGGCGATCACCACCCCATCCTTGGAGCGCTCAGGCATCGCGCCATGCGCGCCATAGCCGTTGATCGTGATGTCGAAGAAGTCGGCGCCGGCCATCGCCGGGCCCGGCAGGATGGCGATCTCGCCGTGGTTGAGATCGGGCGCGTTGTGCAGGCCGTAGACCTCGTCGCAGGGGAATTTCTGGAACAGGCCGTCCTTGATCATGGCGCGGGCGCCGCCGAGGCCTTCCTCGGCCGGCTGGAAGATGAAATGCACGGTGCCGTCGAAATTTTTGGTTTCAGCCAGATAGCGCGCGGTGCCGAGCAGCATCGTGGTATGGCCGTCATGGCCGCAGCCGTGGAAGCGCCCGGGGATGGTCGAGCGCCATTTCAGGTTGGTGTTCTCCTCCATCGGCAGCGCGTCCATGTCGGCGCGCAGACCGATGCGCTTGGTGCCGCTGCCATTGCCCTTGAGCACGCCGATCACGCCGGTGCCGCCGAGCCCGCGATGCACCTCGATGCCCCAGCCCTTCAGCTTCTCGGCGACGATGCCGGAGGTGCGCACTTCCTCGAAGCCGATCTCGGGATGGGCATGCAGGTCGCGCCGGATGGCGGTGAGTTCCTCGGCGTAGCCGTCGATGCGTTCGATAGTAGGCATGTCTGTGATCCCGTGTATGGCTGGTTAGGCGGATGGGGTGAAGGCCGGGCCGTTCGGCTTGATGCGAATGCCCGGACGCAGCCGCGTCCAGGGCAGCGTTGCCGTATCGGCCGGCATCGCGCCGGGTGCGGCGCAGATCAAGAGCTTTTCGGCGATCGGTTCGAAATCGGCGCGGAAGTGCACCGAGCTCTTGTTGACAAGGATCTTCTGTTCGGTCGGTTCGATGCCGACATAGCGGTACATCGATTGATCGGCAAGCTGCGCCTTATAGGAGCCGACGACGACCCTGATATCGCCGATGCGCAGGCAGGCCGAGGGTCCCATGTCCATATCGCGGCCGCCATAATAGGGACCGGGCGCCACGAACTGTCCGTCGGATAATTTTTCGACGACGAAGGTTTCGTGGTAGGGCGCATCGCCGGGAATGCCGGACTTGCCGCCGAGATCAAGCGTCACCGTGGCGCCGACACCCGCGGCATGCGCCGCTTTCGCCGACGCCGGATCGTAGATCACGCCGGTCGCGCCGGAGGCGTTGTTGCGCACCAGCGCGCGCAGCATGCCCGTGGTGTCGGAATCGCCGCCCGCGCCGGGATTGTCCTGGGTGTCGGCGATGATGATCGGCTTCTTCGCGGTTTTTGCCAACTCCATGGCGAGGCGCACGCCGTCATCGGGCGAATAGATGCGGCCGTCAAAATCGTCCTCGTGGCCCTCGACGAGGGCGACGATCCTGTCGGCGGCGGCGTCCGCATCGGCCTGCGTTCTGCCATAGGCGAACACGCTCGGCCCGCAATGGGCGAAATCCGCCGCTGGAAAGCCAGGCGCAAACGACAGCGTCGGCACATCATCGCTTTCGAGCGCCGCGAGCTTTTCATAGATGCCCCGGGTCGGCTGGTCGTTGGTACACTGCCAGGAGATCGGGATCAGGAACGGCAATTGCCGGAACGCCTTTGCGAAACGCGTCTTCGATTTCAGCAGCAGCGCAAGGTGCCTGGCGCAGGCGCGGCCGGTGTCGGCCATGTCGATGTGGGGGTAGGTGCGGTAGGCGATCAGCGCGTCGGCATGCGCGATCATTTCGGGCGAGACATTGGCATGCAGGTCGAGGCTTGCGACCAGCGGCAAATCCTTGCCGATCACCTTGCGCACCCGGGCGAGGATTTCACCTTCGCCGTCGTCGTAATGTTCGGTCACCATCGCGCCGTGCAGATCGAGATAGACGGCATTGATCGGTCCGGCATTGGCGATGCCGCTGATCATCTCCTGCATGATGCGCTCGAACGCATCTTTGGTGACATGCGCGCAGGGGCTGGCGGCCGCCGAAATGGTCGGGACCAGCTCCCAGCCATGGCTTTCTGCCGCCTCATTGAAGCCGGCCAGGCCGACATTGATCTTGCGCATGACCTTGAGCACGCCAGCGCCATGCGCCATCGCCGGCCAGCCGCCGCCATGAACAAAGTCCTGATAGGTCGCCTTGGTCGGCGCGAAGGTGTTGGTCTCGTGCAGAAAGCCGCCGACGGCGATGCGGGTCATTTTTTCTCAGCCGGTGTTCTTGGTTGGGGGGACGTTAAGCGGGACATCGTGGCAAGTGCAAGGATTGAAGCAATTCCGTTTTGCATGCCGCGTGGGCGTTCGTAGTTGTCTTGCACCGCAATCAGCCGCGTCATTGCGAGCGAAGCGAAGCAATCCATCTTTCCACTTGTGGAGACATGGATTGCTTCGTCGCTTTGCTCCTCGCAATGACGGGGCTGGGCGGACGCGTCACTCCGCCGCCACTTCGACCGGTCGGAAATTGGCAAAATCCCAGCCGCGGCCCGGAGCGGCATCGAGCAGGGCCTTGGTATAGGCCTGCTGCGGGTTGGTCAGCACCTCTGCGGCCGGTCCCTGTTCCACGATCCGGCCATGCTGCATCACGGCAACATCGTCGCAAATCTGCGCGGCGACACGCAGGTCATGCGTGATGAACAGGAGCGCGATACCCAGCCGCTGCTGGATTTCGTCGAGCAGTTCGAGCACCTGTGCCTGCACGGAGACGTCGAGCGCCGAGACCGCTTCGTCCGCGACGAGAACATCGGGATCGAGCGCCAGTGCGCGGGCAATCGCGATGCGCTGGCGCTGGCCGCCGGAGAACTGGTGCGGATAGCGCGAGACGGCATCGGCGGGCAGGCCGACCAGCTCGAGCAGTTCCCGCGCCTTCGCCAAGGCCTCCGCGCGCGGCATGCCGTAATTGATCGGGCCTTCCGCAATGGTCTCGCCGACGGTGACGCGTGGATTGAGCGAGCGATAGGGGTCCTGGAAGATGATCTGGATCTTCTTGCGGTGTGGCTGCAGCAGCCGGCGCGACAGGTCGGAGATCTCGCGGCCGGCAAGGCGCACGCCGCCCGACGTCGGGTCGATCAGCCGCACAATGCAGCGCGCCACCGTCGACTTGCCCGAGCCGCTCTCGCCGACGATGCCGAGCGTGCGGCCCTTGCGTAGCGTCAGGGTGACGTCCTTGGCGGCTGCGACTTCGCGCGCCTTTCCGAGGAAGGAGCGCTCGCGGTAGACCTTGCCGAGCTCATTGGCTTCCAGCACCACCGGCTCGCTGGTTTCCGCCCGCGGCGGTCGCGGCACCAGGCTCGGCACCGCCGACAGCAGGTTGCGGGTATATTCCATCGTCGGCGTGCGCAGGACGGTATCGAGCGTGCCAGTCTCGACCAGCCTGCCGTAGCGCATCACGGCGACGCGGTCGGCGATCTCGGCCACCACGCCCATGTCGTGGGTGATGAACAGCACGGCGGTGCCGTGGTCGCGCTGCAGGTCGCGGATCAAGGTGAGGATCTGCTTTTGCGTCGTGACGTCGAGCGCGGTCGTCGGCTCGTCCGCGATCAGGAGTTTCGGCTCTAGCACCAGGGCCATCGCGATCATGATCCGCTGGCGCTGGCCCCCGGAGAGCCGGTGCGGGTAGGAGGCGAAGATGCGCTCCACGTCGGGCAGCCGGACGTGCTCCATCATCGCCAGGATCTTCTGGCGGCGCGCCCGCGTATCGAGATTGGTATGGACCCGCAGCACTTCGTCGATCTGGCGGCCGACCGGGACGACGGGATTAAGCGCGGTCATCGGCTCCTGAAAGATCATCGCCATCCGCGTGGCGCGCAGTTCGCGCAGGCGGCGGTCGGAGGCGCCGAGCAGTTCTTCGCCGACCAGCTTGACGCTGCCGCCGGTCGGCGTCAGCGCGCCCTTTTGCAGCAGCCCCATCACGGTCAGCGACGTCACGGACTTGCCGGAGCCGCTTTCGCCGACCACGCATAGCGTCTCGCCTTCGCGGACCTGCAGGGAGATGCCGTCGATGATGCGCGGGCCGCCGGGTTTTTTGCCGAGGCCGACGACGAGATTGTCGATGTCTAGAATGATGTCGGTCATTGTTTATTCTTAGCCGTCATTGCGAGGAGCGTAGCGACGAAGCAATCCATTCTTTCTTTGCGCGGCGAGATGGATTGCTTCGCTTCGCTCGCAATGAGGGGAGAGGTCGTGCTCATTTCCCAGCCTCCCGCTGCTTCATGCGCGGATCGAGCGCATCGCGGGCGGCATCGCCGATCAAATTGACGCTGAGGATCGCGATCGAGAGCAGCAAACCCGGCCAGAAGATCAGCGACGGCTTGACCTGGAAGTAGGCGCGGCCCTCGGCCATGATGTTGCCCCAGGTCGGCGTTTCCGGAGAGATACCGGCGCCGAGGAACGACAGGATCGCCTCGGTGAGAATGGCTGACGCGGCGACGTACGTGCCTTGCACGATCAGCGGCGCCACCGTGTTCGGCATCAGATGCCGCCACATGATCTTGGGCAGGCTGCTGCCGACCGAGATCGCGGCTTCTACATAGGGCTCCTCGCGCGCCGACAGCACGACCGAGCGCACCAGCCGCGCCACGCGCGGAATCTCGGGAATGGTGATCGCCACCATCACCGTCATCAGGCTGGCGCCGGACAGCGACACCACGGCGATCGCGAGCAGGATGGAGGGGATGGCCATCAGGCCGTCCATCACCCGCATCATCACGGCATCGACCCATTTGAAGAAGCCGGAGACGAGGCCGATCACAAGGCCGATGCCGATCGAGAAGATCGCGGCGCCGAGGCCGATCAGGAGCGAGATGCGGCCGCCATAGATGATGCGGGACAAGAGGTCGCGGCCATAGGCGTCGGTGCCGAGCAGGAACTGCGCGCTCGAAGGTTTCAGCCGCTGCGCCGGTGCCAGCAATTGCGGATCGTGCGGCGCGAGCAGGGGAGCTGCGATCGCCATGGCGATGACAAGCCCAAGGCAGATGGTCGCGCCCGCGATGATCGGCGTTGCCGTGAGAAATCCAAGTTTCGGCCGAAACGGCGTGGTGACCGGGATTGACGGTTCGGGAAGGGTATCGATCGCCATCGGTAGCGAGCCTCAATAACGAATTCTGGGATCAAGCAAGGTATAGGCGACGTCGATCAGGAGATTGACGGTGACGTAGATCAGCGATGTCAGAAGGATCATCGCCTGGATGACCGGATAATCGCGCGCCAGCACGGCATCGACGGTGAGGCGGCCGATGCCCGGCAGGTTGAACACGCTCTCGGTGACAACGACGCCGGAGATCAGAAGGGCGAAGCCGGTGCCGATCACGGTGATGACGGGTACGGCGGCGTTGCGCAGCGCGTGGCGCAGCAAGACGCCGGTCTCGCTGATGCCCTTGGCGCGCGCGGTGCGCACGTAATCCTCACCGAGCACGTCCAGCATCGCCGCCCGCGTCATGCGCGCGATCAGCGCGACATAGATGAAGGACAGCGTGCAGGTCGGCAGGATGATGCGCTCGAAGAACGGGCCGAAGCCCGCGGTGATGCTGCGGAAACCCTGCACCGGCACCCAGCGCAGCTCGATCGCAAAAATCTGGATCAGCATGTAACCGATCACGAATACCGGCACGGAGAAGCCGACCACCGACAGGCCCATCACGAAGCGGTCGATCCAGGTGCCGTGCTTCCACGCCGCGATCACGCCGAGCGGCACGGCGACCAAAATGGCCAAGACGATGGTGGAAAGCGCGATCGAGATCGACGGCTCGATGCGCGTGCCGATCATCTTGAGCACGGGCACGTTGGAAATCAGCGATGTGCCGAGGTCGCCCTGCAACAGCCTGCCGATCCAGGTGAAGAACTGGGTGTAGAGCGGTTCATTGAGGCCGAGCGAGGTGCGAATGCGCTCGAGCTGCTCGGGCGTCGCGTTATCACCGGCCAGGATCGCCGCGGGATCGCCGGGCGTCAGCCGCAGCAGCAGAAACACAAACAGCGCGACCACGCCCATCACGGGAATGGCGGCGAGAATGCGGCGAAGCAGGTATCCGAGCATCTTGATCCATCAGTTGTGGGTTGATTGGGCAGCGCCGGTGCTGAACGTGATGTCCACGCCGCCAGCGTAGCATTTGAGCAAGTCCCGTGCCATTGCACTTGCGTTTTTTGCGGTGCAGCTAAGCGGTATGGAACGCCTCCTAGCTGTCATCGCGAGCGCAGCGAAGCAATCCATTGGGCCGCGAGGAAGCATGGATTGCATCGTCGCTTCGCTCCTCGCAATGACGGCGGATAGAGCACCGTCACTCCAACGTCGCCAACAGCCCCGCCATCAGGCGGCCGCGCTCGGCGAGGCTGTCAACCTCGATATGCTCGTTCAGCGTATGCGCGTCGGCGCCGCGGACCCCGAGACCGTCGAGCGTCGGGATGCCCATTGCGCCAGTGAAATTGCCGTCGGATCCGCCGCCGGCGCTGCCATGGGGCAGCTCGAGGCCAAGCTCCGCGGCGATCCCGCGCGCCTTTTCGTAGAGCGCCATGGTGCCGGCATCCGGTTCCCACACCGGGCGGGTGACGCCGCGCGTCACGGTAAAGGTCACGTCGTTGCTGGTGCCTGACAGCGCCAGCATGCGCTCGACGCCGCGGTCGAGATCTTGCTGGCGCTTGGCCATGCTCAGTGCCTCGCCGGTGCAGGTGGTGGCGACGCAATTGACCCACTGGCCGCCATGCACGATGCCGACCGAGAATGTGCAATCTTCGGTCGTCATGCCGTCGATCGCTATAATCTGGCGTGCCATTTCGCGGATCGCGGAGCGTCCCGAGGAGAGCGTCGCACCGGCGTGGCTGGGGCGGCCGACGGCTTCCAGGTTGAAGCGCGCAATCGCGTAGCGCCCGGTGACGACACCGTTGTTGGGCCGTCCGGGCTCCGGCACCAGCACATATTTGTTGCGCGCCGCTTCCGCCTCGATGATGTCGCGGGTCGAGGGCGTGCCGACTTCCTCGTCGGGCGTGAACAGCACGGTGATCGGCAACGGCGTGGTGAACGCCGCGCGCGCCAGCTGACGGATCGCCTCCAGCGACAGGTAATTGCCGCCCTTCATGTCGAAGATGCCGGGGCCGAAGCATTTGTTGCCCTCGCGCCGCCATTGCAGCTTCTCGATGGTGCCGACGGGATGAACGGTATCCATGTGCCCGGCGATCAGGATGCCGGGCTCGCCTTGCCTTGGGTGAGGGAAGCGGGCGCGGACGCAGCCGGCGAAACCCTGGCGGCCGGCGATGCGCTCGATGGTCGCACCCATGATCGCCATGTCGCGCGCGGCGAGGTCGAGCATGCGCTCGACAGCGCTCTTGTCCCAGGTCGGGCTCTCGCACTCCACCCAGGTACGCAGCCCCTGCAACATGGCCTCGGAATCAAAGGGAAGATTGGCTGGGTTCATGGACTTCTCTTGGGTTTCTTATGTTGGTTTGCGAGCGGCCGGCATGGCCGGGCGCGGCTTACGAGAATGATCTGCGGCGGATTTGTAAAGTGAAACATGACCGCATGGGCCGCCGCATCCGCAAGGGCGGGCCCGCCAGATGCCGATTGACGCGCCGCGTGCTTGATGCAAGTCTTCAAATAGTCAGGATTTACAGCGTGTTAGTTCGCCCAAATAACGAACCGCATGCATAATGAATCAGCGGACTTTGACCAGTTTCACGTCAGGAGAGATCGAATGTTCCCCATCATGCGTCGGAAACGTCCCACGATAGCATCGGTACTATCCGCGCTTGCGTTGTCGGTGGCGCTGACATCGCTGGGCGCGATGTCGGAAGCCATGGCGGCCGGCAAGAAGACCGTCACCGCAGTGATGCATTCCGACCTGCGCGTCATAGATCCCGGCTTCACCACCGCCTACATCACCCGTGACCACGGCTACATGGTCTACGACACGCTGCTGGCCACCGATTCCAGTTTCAAGATCCAGCCGCAGATGGCGGATTGGAAAGTCTCAGACGACAAGCTGACCTACACCTTCACCTTGCGCGATGGCCTGAAGTGGCATGATGGCGCGCCGGTGACGGCGGAGGATTGTGTCGCCTCGCTGAAGCGCTGGGGCAAGAACGACGCGATGGGCCAGAAGCTGATGGACTTCACCGCCAGCCTCGATGTCGTCGACGCCAAGACGTTTACGCTCAAGCTGAAGGAGCCCTATGGCCTGGTGCTGGAGTCCATCGGCAAGCCGTCGTCCTACACGCCGTTCATGATGCCGAAGCGCCTCGCGGAGACACCGGCCGGCCAGCAGATCAAGGAGCAGATCGGCTCCGGTCCGTTCAAGTTCGTGCAGGCGGAATTCCAGCCCGGCGTGAAGGCAGTCTATGAAAAGTTCGCCGATTACGTGCCGCGCAAGGAGCCGCCGAGCTGGACTGCCGGCGGCAAGGTGGTGAAGGTCGATCGTGTCGAATGGATCACAATGCCGGATGCGCAGACCGCGGTTAACGCGCTGCAATCGGGCGACATCGACTTCATGGAGAATTTGCCGTTCGATCTCTTGCCGGTGCTGGAGGCGAACAGCGACATCAAGATCGACGTCCTGAACAAGTTCGGTTTCCAGACGCTGGGTCGGATGAACTTCCTCTATCCGCCCTTCGACAACGTCAAGGTTCGCCGCGCCGCCTTCCTCGCCATGAAGCAGAAGGACGTGCTCGATGCGCTGGTCGGCAATGAGAAGTACCAAAAGACCTGCGGTGCGATCTTCGTCTGTGGCACGCCGCTGGAGACCGATGTCGGTGGCGAGACCCTGGTCAAGGGCAACGCCATGGCGGAGGCGAAGAAGCTGCTCGCCGAGTCTGGCTATGACGGCACGCCTGTTGTCATCATGGCCCCCGGCGACGTGGTGACGCTGAAGGCGCAGCCGATCGTCGCGGCGCAATTGCTCCGCGAAGCCGGCTTCAAGGTCGACCTGCAGGCGACCGACTGGCAGACCGTGGTCACCCGCCGCGCCAGCCAGAAGCCGCCGAAGGAAGGCGGCTGGAACATGTTCTTCACCAACTGGGTCGCGGCCGACGTCTCCAATCCCGTGGCCAACGCTTCCGTCGGCGGCCGCGGCAAGAACGGCGGCTGGTTCGGCTGGGCCGAAGACGCCAAGATCGAAGAGCTGCGCGACAAGTTTGCGCGCTCCGGTTCCGCGGACGAGCAGAAGAAGATTGCCGCCGAACTGCAGAAGCATGCCTATGAACAGGTGATCTACATCCCGCTCGGCCAGTACACGATCCCGAGCGGCTGGCGTAAATCGCTGACCGGCATCGTCGACGGCCCGGCGACCCCGGTGTTCTGGAACATCGACAAGAGCGAGTAGGGCGTAACAGCACTAAATCCTGATGATGTGAGGTTTGATTGCGACCACGGAGAAGGTGCGCTCCCTCTCCCGCTTGCGGGGGAGGGCTGGGGTGGGGGTGTCTCCACGGAGAGACTGCCCAAGAGGAGAGAGCCCCCACCCGGCGCTTCGCGCCGACCTCCCCCGCAAGCGGGAGAGGTGGGCGGGCCGGCTGCTAAAGCGATCTAACCAGAATCATCTTCAGGTCGAACGACAAACGCGACGGAGGTTTTGTCCTCCGTCGCGTTTTCGCTATTCAGAAGCGCAAGTCAGCAATGACTATCTCGCTCTAGTTCCGGGCCGTCGCTCAGAAACGGCGGTTGAATCCGCGGCGCTTGCGATTGCTCCAAGTCCTCATCTTCGGGTAGTTCACGTCCGTCCGCGGCGGGCTTATCCAGGGCGTCTTCGGCCATTCGTCATGCTCCATTTTGTGCATGACAACATTTTCGAGTGCGTTGCGTTCCTCACGCCCGATGCGCCGCGATATGTTCCAGCAACAATTCGTTCACCCGCTCCGGCACCTGATCGGCCGCAAAATGCCCGACGTCAGGTAACACTTCGAAGCGATAGGGCGCGGCGATGAAATCAACCGTGCCTTCGGCGGCGCTGCGGCCGACGGTGTCGTCGGCATCGCCCCAGATGTAGAGCGTCGGCACGCGGATCGGGCCGAGCGGGCCGCGGATCGCGCCGCGTGCGCGATACCAGGCCAGCGCAGCTTCCATCGCATCCTTGTTGCCGAGCACGGCGAGATGCCGCTCGATGGCTTCAGCGGGAACGCCATTGGCGGCGAGGCGATCGCGCAGCCATCTGGCGTTGTCAGCCAGCACGATATCGGCGGCATCCGGTTCGAGAAACGCCTTGTGGTGCTTCGAGCGCTGCGCCTGCTCGCCGTCGGTCGCCAGCGCGCGGTTGAAGGCGTTGGGGTGCGGACGGGAGAGGATGGTGAGCGAAGCCAGCCGCGCATGATGGCGGTCGGCGATGCCCCAGGCGATGCTGCCGCCCCAATCATGGCCGACGAGGTGAAAGCGCGCCTCGCCATAGCCGCAGGCCGCCGCGATCGCCATCGCGTCGTCCATCAGGCGGTCGATCAGGTAGTGCGAAAACTCGCGCGGATCGGGCCGGGCTCCCGGCGAATAGCCACGCTGGCTGGGCGCGATGGCGCGGTAGCCCATGTCGACAAGGGCCGTGACCTGGGCGCGCCAGCAATGCATCGATTCCGCAAAGCCGTGCAGCAGCAGCACCAGCGGGGCGCCGGGCGCGCCCGCGGTGATGGCGTCGAAGACGAGATGCGGCGCGATGGCGATCTTTTCGCTGTCAGGCATGCGGCGATCCTGGAGGGACAATCGGGCCGATCCATGGTCGGCGCCTTTCAGTCGTATTTCAGCGGGGCGGCCGCAATTGTGCAAGGCAGGAAAAGTGCTGTATTGGAAGCCGCACCAGCCCGAGAGGACGGAACGTTTGCATTATCTGAGGTCCATACTGTTCGATGCCGCCGTGGTGATCCTGACGGTGCTCGTTTCGCTGTCGGTGCCGTTCATGGCGCTGTTCAACGCGAGCAGCAAAACGGTTCGCGCCGTCTCCCAGGTCTGGGCCAACGGCATCATGCTGCTGATGAAATACGTGATCGGGTTGGACTATCGCGTCGAGGGGCGCGAGCATGTTCCGGATGGACCCTGCATCATCGCCTGCAATCATCAATCGCTGTGGGAGACCGCGGCGCTCTGCGTGATCTTCCCGGACGCCAGCATCGTCGCCAAGAAGGAGCTGCGCAAGCTGCCGCTGGTCGGCTGGTTCCTCGAGCGCTATCCGATGATCCTGGTCGATCGCTCGGCTGGCCGCCACGCGCTGCGCCAGATGGTCGATGAAGCAAGGCGCGCGACCGGCGAGGGACGCAAGGTGCTGCTGTTTCCGCAAGGCACGCGCCAGGCGATCGACGAACCGGTGAAATTCCAGTCCGCCGGCATCTCCGCGCTCTACACCAATCTGGAAATCCCCGTGGTGCCGGCGGCCTGCAATTCCGGCCTGTTCTGGGGCAAAAAGACGCTGATGATGCACTCGGGCACCATCACGCTGTCCTTCCTGCCGCCGATCGCGCCCGGCCTGCCGCGCAAGGAATTCCAGGAGAAGATGGAGCGGGCGATTGCGGAGGAGGCGAGCCGTTTGCTCAGGGTGAGTGAGGCGAAGGTACGCTAGGATGTGGACTACTTGTCGCGGTAGTTTTCCTCTTTTTGCGATGGATGGAGTCTCGACGGGGTGAATGCGAGGCCGCACGTTCTACGTCGGCTAGTAGCCCTCAGCCGAACTGGCTTTGAGCGGCCGAAAGGCCGCTGTCAGAGGAGAACCGGACCTGACGAGATGAGCGGCCGGACCGCCGCTTTTGACTCGAAGCAGAACTTCGGTGCGTTGACTCAAACACAAGAAGCGTGCCGAACAGCTTGCTCCTGAACGAGCCGTTGGCGCCTGCTGATCTAACCACGGCAATTTCTGAGCTCTCAACCAAATCCCGCCACCGCACGAATAATGCTCGCGCCAATTGAAAGTGCCCTTCGCTGCATACGCTAGAGATAGAGGTATGACGCAAGATCAATCTCGACGGATCTGGAAACCGGGCGGATTGGCTTATTAGGTCTGGATCGCTGCTACACTATCCGGCACTGCCAGCCTATTAGAGGGATGATCCGCCACGCGCGGTGATCACCCGTTCACATACCATTTACGTACGAACTAGATTGTAACTGCGCACGTACTTCAATTCGGTTGTGAGGGCTCAAGTCATGACGAAGCAATTGCCGAGGCGCATCATGACCGATGTGCTCGTCGTCTTAGTATCTGCAGTGATGATCACGATTGCAGCGGCATCTATGAGCGAGCCCATTTTGGCCGGCATCGCTGCTTCTATTCCGAGCCCAATCCATCTTGCGATGGAAAGGCCAATCGCAACCGCTGAATCGAGTCCTCCGAAGCTGGCCCACGCGCGACCGAGATGCCGGCTTCGTGCCGCTCCTCTGCAATGGAACGTCGACTGGCTTTTCCGGCTGCCCACGGCTCCCGGTTAACGATCCCTCTACAGAGACGAAGCAGCTCATCGCTGCCAAAATAAAATTATGGGTGTGGGCGATTTCACACACGTAGCGTGATCTACCGATTAATTTTCGAGTGGTTTGCTAGGACGTCTACTAGTCGGGGAAGAGCGAAGTGATCGGCCTTCGATCGAAACATCGCAACCGACCCCTAACGGAATTCCGGAACCGCGCCCCGGACCGGATGACCGTCAGCACCTCGTCGGGTAGACGGGCTGCCTAAGCTCCCGAACGGGAACGGGTGCGCGCATGACCCGGAAGCTGGCCGCCATCATCGCTGCCGACGTTGTCAGCTACAGCCGGCTGATGGGTGTCGACGAGGCCGAGACCTTGGCGGCGCTCAAGACGCATCGACGAGATTTGATCGACCCGAACATTGCCGAGCACCAGGGCCGCATAGTCAAGACAACTGGGGATGGCCTTCTGATCGAATTCCCGAGCGTGATCGAAGCCGTCCAATGTGCGGTCGAGGTCCAGCGCGCGATGCAACAGCGTAATTCAGACGTGCCGGCGGACCATCGCATCGAGTTCCGCGTCGGCATCAATCTCGGGGACATCATCATTGACGGCGACGATATTTATGGCGATGGCGTTAATGTTGCGGCACGGCTCGAAGGCCTCGCCGAAGCTAATGGGATATGCGTAAGCAGGGTCGTACACGATCAGGTGCGCGACAAGCTGGGTCTGGGCTTCGAGGATCTAGGCGAACGGCAGCTCAAAAACATCGCCCGCCCGGTCCGCGTCTTCCGGATTGCAACCCCGGACGTCGGACCGGGGACGCAATCGGCCAACCCCGCACTCGCGATGCCGACCAAACCGTCGATTGCCGTATTGCCTTTCACCAACATGAGCGGGGATCCAGAACAGGACTACTTTGCCGATGGAATGGTCGAGGACATCATCACGGCGCTATCTCATTTCAAGGCACTGTTCGTCATCGCCCGTAACTCCAGCTTCACATACAAGGGGCGCGCCGTTGACATGAAGCTAGTCGGGCGTGAGCTAGGAGTGCGGTATGTGTTGGAAGGAAGCGTTCGCAAGGCCGCAAATCGGGTGCGCATCACGGGTCAGCTTGTCGACACCGCAACTGGTGCGCATCTTTGGGCGAACCGGTTTGATGGTGGGATCGGCGACATTTTCGATCTCCAGGACCAGGTGACGGAGAGCATTGTCGGAGCAATAGCGCCGGCGGTTGAAAAAGCCGAGATCGAGCGCACCAGATGCAAGCCGACTGAGCGTCTCGACGCCTATGAACACTACTTGCGCGGTTTAGCTAAGTCTTATCAAGACTCCAGTCAGCAGGCGTGCAGTGAAGCACTTCACCTATTTTACAGCGCGATCAAGCTCGACCCAGACTTTGCGGCAGCCTACGCGCGTGCCGCCTTTTGCTATGCCAATGCCAAAGCCTTTGGCTGGCTTTCACTCACACCGGAAAAGGTTGCCGAGGTATCGCGGCTCGCTCAGCGAGCGGTTGAGTTGGGTAGGGATGATGCGATCGCGCTCGCTGATAGCGGATGGGCATTGGCATATGTTGTTCGCGATCTCGATCGAGGCGCCGCTTTGATCGATCGCGCGCTTGCGCTTAATTCCAATGTGGCCGAGGCGTGGGATTGCGGTGGTTGGGTGAAGAATTGGCTCGGCGAGTACGAGCTAGCGATCGAGCGCTTCACGCGTGCCATACGCCTGAGCCCACTTGATCCGTGGATCGCACCGATGCGAGCTGGGACTGCGCATGCACATTTCTTTCTGAGTCGTTATGATGAAGCGGCATCGTGGGCGGCAATGGCGTTGCAGGACAATCCAAACTCCCAACCGCTACTTCGTATTGGCGCTGCGAGTAATGCGATGGCGGGACGGCTGGGTCAAGCGAAGAAGGCGATCGTGCGCCTGCGCCAACTCAATCCTACACTGCGGGTTTCCAACCTCAAAAGCGTGCTGGGACCTTATCGGCGTGCCGAAGACATCTCGCGATACGAAGAAGCATTGCGGCGTGCCGGGCTCCCCAAATGATGAGGAAGGAAGCCTTCCGGCTCTTTCGAGAGTTCGATTATTCGGAGGTTGCGATATGCGCATCTTCCCCACACCGGATGGCAAGACGGGCCATAGAGAGGTGCGGCATTTCGGCCGGTGGTTCTATGTTGGTGAAGGATGCATGGAATCGGTTCACATCTAGTCAACCAAAGAGGAGCAGCGCTTGATTTTGATCACGCTGCCAGAGGGTCTCGACAGCTCGCCCAAATTCCAACTCTAGGAATGGCCGTCGAGTTGGTCGGATGAGCAATCGGATGTCCCAATTGGCCCATCTGCGACCTTGGAGAGTGTTCGCTCTGGGGCCGCTGTTAGAGTTGACCAGACTTCAGTCGGCCAGCCGCTTAATGAGTACATGTCTTATCTCGCGCGGCGCGCCGCGAGCCAGCCTGCGAACGGCGCGAGGAATGCCAGGCACCACGTGTACTGCGCAACCTCCGGCGCGACGACGGCGGCAGCCGTTCCCAGGACGAACACGACCACCGGAAACAGCGCCGTCGTCAGCAAGTGCGGATCCCTCCGACCCCCGAGCGCAAGCACCCACAGCACCGCATTCAGCGCGGCGATGGTGGTCAGATGAACCCCGTAGAGGACAGCCAGCACGCCATCGAGCCGATAGGTGCCGTAGAGTCCGTTCGTCACCGGCAGCAGGATGATCGAGAGCAGAAAAAACAGATTAAGAAACACCACGCCGCGGCCGCCCTCCGGCGCAACCGCGAGCCGGCGGTGATGGCTGAACCAGAACATGCCGGCGACGATGAAGCTGATCATCAGCGCGATGACCGGCTGCGCATAGACGTGTACCAGATCCATCCAGGACGGCGCCTGCTTGAAGCTCGACGCCTTGGGCAGGTCATAGGCGAGCAGCGTCATGGCAACGCCAAAGATGGTGTTGCTCAGCATCTCCAGCCGACGCATCTCGAACATGCCGGTTTGCGGCAATGTGGTCTCCCCAGTTCCCCAGTGCGTCCCGCCCACCCAAGCTAGGCCCCGGCAGAGCGTGGCTTGCCCAGCCGTGGCTCACGGCCATAGGCCCGCCCTCGCCCTGTGGGCTTCGCCGCGGCAGCCCTCACTCGCTTCGCGAGCGACGGCTGGTGCGGGCGGTGGGACTCGAACCCACACGACGGTGCCATCGAGGGATTTTAAGTCCCTTGGCATGTTCGATAAACCCACGATTTTGTCGCGTCCTGCATACACTGGATGTCAATGTCTAGGCATCTCACGTCAGCTCAGTTTGATTGGGGAAAGCCAAGTTCGGCCGAGCAAAACCCCTTGAGAGCTAACCCGATACGCGGTCTAAAGAATGTCCTAGCGTTAAAGTAGCGTTTTTCGGTAATCTACAACTGACGCTATTGAGGCGTTGCCAAGAAGCAAATCCGGAAGCAAGGCGCATGTCCAGGATCCGAATGGTTCATCTATCCGACATTCATTTTGGCCAAGAGGATAAGGACGGCACGTTCCACCACCAGGAAGACGTGCGGAACGCCGTGACGCGTGACTGCAAGGTAATGCGTGGGAAGCTAGGGCCAGCCAATGGCATCCTCGTGACGGGGGATATTGCCTATGCAGGCAAGAAAGCCGAATACGATCGGGCCGGAGTTTGGCTGGATAACATCTGCGACATCGTTGGTTGCGAACGGCGGGCTGTTCACATTATTCCGGGAAACCACGATGTCGATCGGTCGAAGATCGATTACGGTGTCGAACTCTTACACAAAGACTTACGCAAATGTTCGCCCGACGACGTAGACAGCATACTTGCAAAGATTTTGGGCAACGATCCGAAAGGGCTTAGTAGCAGCGCAGTGTCCTTCTTTGAGAAGCTTGCCGCTTACCGCGAATTCTCAAATCGATACGAATCTGATTTTCAAAGTGAACGGCGGCCCGTCTGCATTAAAGAGATTAAGTTTCCGACTGGTCATATTTTGCGATTTTTCGGTATGACAAGCGTTCAAGTTTGCGACGCGAATGACGCTAAAGGCACGATGATCCTCGGCAGCAGCCAGTACATCTTCAAACAAGAGGATAATGTTGAGTATGTGGTGATGTGCCATCACCCGCTCCCATGGTTCAAGGACGAGGCCAATGCGCAGCCTCGTATAATTACGCGAGGACGGGTCTTGCTTGCGGGGCATGAACACCAACCACGCTTCCGGAAGGTGATGGAAGGCAATACTGAATACCTCATGTTGGACGCTGGCGCGACAACGCCGCCAGGAAGCGAGCAACGCTCCCCCTTTTGCTACAACTGGATAGAGTTCGATCTGTCCGAGGCGAACGATAATTTCTCGCTCGGCGTTTCGGTGTTCCCTCGTAAGTGGATTCACGGCAAAGCCGAGTTCGATACGGATCGAGAGCGAACCGACGGCGCTGAGTCCCTGCGGTTCTCTGTTCCCTGCCGGAATTATACCAAGATCGCTGAGGCTCCAGCGGCCGAGACCGTGTCAGTAACTCCGGTTGGCGTAAACGAGGAGGAGATCGCAGCCATGCCTGATGAAGAGCGGTTTGCGAGACTTCTCTATTTCTTCTGGAGGTACCTCGATTGGCGCCAAAGATACGCAGTTCTCACGAAGGTGGATGTGTTGCCGAAGGGCCTAGAACGGCCGATGCCGCAGCTTGTGGAACGGAGCGCGCTTTCGACCGCACGAGACAGAAACAAGCTTGCCGAGGTTTGGGACGAAGTGATGGCTTACGTTCCTGCGGCAGAGCGACAACAAAATCCATTCTGAGACGGAGGGGGGAATGCTTTCTAAGGTTTTTGAGTGGAGCCGAATTGTTCATCCGGCTCCTGAAGACGATTTTGTGGCAAAGCGAACGGCGGTTGTTACGGCGTTGGTGGAGGCGTTTTCTACAGATTCCGGACGTAGGATCGACTGCGCATGCATTGCGGCTGCGGGCGTCACGGCGCGCTTCGCTCAAGACACGCCGATCATTTCCGAAGTGATCGCCGCAATAAAGAACGAGCAACCTGCGACGCCGGAGGCGATAGGCGAAAACGCGATGAATCTGCGGTCGTGCTGCGCCCTTATTGTCGGTGAACTGGCCGAGAGACAAAGAAAAAAAGGGGGAAGTTCAGCGGACTGCGATGCCATGGCGGCGATCGTCCTGGCAGCTCTTGCGAACAGACGACCTCCCTCGGAAAGGCATCTCCGTGAGATGCTGGCCGAATTGTTGGAAATTTGTAAGAGCGCCACCAAAAGTTCTGCGGGATATCGCCATCAGCGATGGTCTCTCCCCCGCTATATCAACAATATTAAGGAGGCTGGCGACGTCCCGGCTTTCTGGACGGAAGCCAAAAAGCATTTCTTGCACTTGGCTAATTCGATTGAGGCAAACGAGCAGGTAACCCGCGAGGAACTTGATACATTATGGTGGGCCTTTAACGGCACCTCGACGAGCACGGAAACATCGTTCGCCGATATGCCAGCGGGTTTGGCCGCCCTCGACGGCGCGACGGAGCTTTCCGGGCTTGTTTTGCTGCCGCCGCTGCCAAACACACCGTTCCTGCTGAACCGCGTGCTGAAGGTGGGTCGTCGGCCGGAGGACCTTGAAGAGCAGAACCTGAAGGATCTCCTGGGTCATTGGGATAAGGCGGCCGCTGAACGGTGCGTCACAGATGATGCGAACGTAGCTGCTCTGGTGCAGGGTAACCCTGCGGTATTCCCGATTTCATGGGCTTGCCGTCGGATGGCTGAGGACAACTCGTTCCTGTCCGATATGAAAAAGGCGACGGGTTGGGACCCGGCCGGAAAGATCAGGCCTGACCGCTTGGCGTTTCAGATTTTTCAGGAAAAAATCGCGCAGCGGCTTTACAAAAACATCACCGAGTGATCCATGCGGCTTGCCTGTTCGAAACAAGATTGCACCGTCGCGGCCACCGGCACGTGCTTGTTGCTGCACAAGCCGCCAGAGACTTGCCCGAATGTCATTGTTCAAGATAATGACGAGAAACAAGCTCCGGTCGACGTGGCCGCGTCCGTGGAAGAGTCTCAAGCCGAAGAAGTCGGCCGCGTCTTTTTCTCGGGCTTCGAACTTGGAACCTCAGACGCAGCCGAGATTATGCGTGCCAGCTATGGTACTGTGATTGCCGTGCTAGGGCAGTACGACACAGGTAAGACCTGTTTTCTCGCATCGCTCTATCTGATGACGGCATGTCGCGGCATCGGTGATGACTTGGGCTTCGCAGGAAGCTTGACGTTGAACGGGCTCGAAACACGCGCGCGGAGACTGCGCGAGTGGAAAGATGGTGCACTTCCGAAGCAACTCGCTGATCATACGGTGCTGGCCGACCCACGAAAGCCTGCCATCGTCCATCTTGGGCTTCGTGAACGGACGAGCGATAGGCGGCGATACGACCTGCTGATTACGGATCTTCCCGGTGAGTGGTCCACTGACCTTATCAAGGATGCTGGCGTTGCGGACCGATTTGCGTTCTTGAAGCGAGCGGATGGCGTCGTGATTGCGTTAGACGGCCCGATACTCAATGGCCCTGAGCGACACGCGGCAGCGCAGAACGCAAAGCTGCTCATTAGTCGGTTAGCCGATACGCTTAATGTCGATCGCTCGCTTCCTTTTGTATTGATGGTCACCAAAGCCGACGAGGTTGGGATGCAGGTGCCCACCTTTGTTGCGTCTCTCGAAGAACACGCGCGCCAAGCGGGTTTCTCGCCAAAGGTAATTCCGGTTGCTGCAATTTCGCGGAAGCCCGCCGAAGTTAAATCGGGTACGGGCGTTATGGACGTCATTGAGTACATCTTGGGAAGACGTGCGACTTCGAGCATGCCAGCGTTTGCCTTCACGGACACAGCAGGCGGTCGTAATTTCGCGCGGATTCGAGGTTGAACATGAGCGCCAACGCAGCGCCAATTTCTTCGGTCGTATTGGTGGGAGGGCCTGATAGCGGAAAGAGCAATTACATCTTCCGGCTCTGGCTTGCGATGAACCAGGGCAGGGGAAAAATTACGTGTGACGGCCTGCCGGATCATTTGGATTATCTTCAAGCGGGAAGCCAGTCGTTACTGAAGGGTGAGTTTGCACAGCACACCCCGCACGATGTCTTCAGTGAAAACATCATTCCATTCAAGATCGGTGATGGAACTTTGGTCCATTCCGGAGAGCTGATCGTTCCCGATTGCTTTGGTGAAAGATGGATGGCCATCTATCGCAAGCGGGAGTGGAGCAAGGATTGGGAGGATCGAATCTCCCAACCATGCGGAATCTTGATGTTTGTACGTGCCGCATCAGATCAGGTGGTCAGTCCGCTCGACTGGATAAAGTGTGAACAGATGTGGGGCGCGCCGGTCATTGATGGCGTTCAACAAGACTGGGTAGCACCAACACAAGTAGTAATGACGGACTGGCTACAATTTTTCGATGTGGCCTTCGCGAACCGAAGGAACGGTGGTAACCGTCCACGGGTTGCGCTTGTTGTCTCGGCTTGGGACCGTGTGCCCAAGGATACTCAGGGAGCGGGTCCAGCGGCGTACTTATCGCAAGAATTTCCGTTGCTTTCGCAGTTTGTGGAAGCCAACGATGATAAATTCGATTTTGCGGTATTTGGGGTAACCGTCGCGGGTGGAGACTTTGACCATCAGCCAGGGTTCAAAGAACAGAGCTTAGGTCAAGATGATCCTCTTTCCGGCGGTTATGTTATGCATGAGCTAGGTGGAGCGCCCGCCATTGCGAAAGATATGACGCTGCCGATTTCTTGGATCATGGGTTTCGAGGCGGAAAGGTAAAGCTAAGAGCGTGTCTCTCCCAGAGGTCCACCAACTGCTGCACGGCTACCGTAATGGCCATGAGCTGCTTGCGGGTAGCGTGAAGTTGCCTGCGGTCGATGATGAGTTGGTTGCTCGTTTGAGCGATTTATCGGGCACGCTTCAGAGCGATGTGCGCTTCGAGCCTTATTTGACAATTTATCCGCTGCCATCCGGAACGCACTATGCGATAGCGAAGACATGGTTGGATAAGGATGCGCCCCGAAGTGGTTGCGTACTGACGCGAACCGCGCTCGTTGGGATGGCCGGCTGGCTAGCGGGCGATGTCTGTTTGCCCGACATATTGAACGCGCTTTCACCGCCAAGCCGGGATGACAGAAGCCTGGTCCAGCATCCGCTAGAGATAGAAACAAGCTCGCTTCCATCCAACCACGTACCAGCGCCCCCGGTGGAGATAGAGGCCTTTGTAGCAAAATACTTTGGCGAGGGGATCAGGCCGATCGTTTGGTTGCGCGATGGCGATGCGAGCGACATTCTCGTGTCGATTTGTCGCGTCTTATGGCCTCAGCTTCGTAGGCGTTTCGCAGCATGCACCTTAAGCTTGCAGCCGCGCAGTCTGTCGAATGCGCCATTCGATCTCCTTTTTGCGCCAACCGCTGTCTATTCTCGGTACTCGAAAATCGCGCGTGAAAACCTGATTGAGAGTTCTCGTTCCGGAAAGCAGCGTCGGGTTTCCGAAGAATGGATGATGGAGTTGGCTCAACTGATTAGTTCGTCGCGGCCGCTTCCCATTCCTCTCGACTGGCCGCATCTTGACAACGCTCTGGGCCCTGAACCGACGGCCATTCGATGGCTTTATCTGCTGAATGATCTTCGCGCCCGCACGCAAGAGTCGCCTAATGCGGCACTCGGCGCAATGGACGTTGTTGAGAGGCTGTGCCCCGACCCTTCGTCAGAGGTGCATCTCAAGGGGGCGGTCGCTGAGTCGGCATTGTTGGCGGGAGACCAAATTGCCGATGCGCGGCAGGCTCTATCATTCTTGCAGCTTGTCTGTGAGAGACTTTCGCATTCGCCCTATGCACAGATCGGTGAAGGGGTTCTCGTCGACTTGCGGCGTCGTGTCGGGAAATGGGGATACGAGGCGCTAGAGCAAACGCTTGCTAGCTATGAAGAGCTGATGGGGCGGACTAGCGCGGAGGAGCCTGCGCGACGTTCGTTTCGAGCTGGCCTCATAGACGGTATCAAGTGGCTCGGGGAACAGGGTTCGCACGGTCTCATTGCTTTACACAGGTTCGACGCTGCGGCTGGCGAAATCGTTCCTCTCCATTCGAGTATCGGAAGGAGCTACTTGGGGATTCCGGCGAAGGGAGATTTTCGCCCCTCCAAGGATCTCCAGCGGTGGCTTCAGAACCGGTCTAGTGATGTGAACTGGCCCGATTGGGCCGGGATGCTAAGTTCGATGGCCGATTCCTCAGCGGTTGACGATCAGCTTTTCGGGGAATGTTTTCCTCGCTTGTCCGGTGCTGATGTCGGCAATCTTCTTCTCGGCGTTCAAGCTTCGCAGCTAAGCGGCGATCTTGCGCATGCGATAGAGAAGTATTTCGTTCCGACGCATTCGCCGATGGTCCGGCGATGGGCGTTTGCTTTACAGCCTCAGTCGCCGGAGAGCATCCGCATTGCTAGTTCGACATTTGATCTGTCTCTTTCTGGAATCCTCGAATTGCTGGATTATGAGACGGCGGATGAGACAACCAGAGTTGCGATTCTCGTGCAGTTCTTGGCGCGCCTTCCCTACTACGCCCATTTCCCGAATTGGTTGCGAGAGGCATTCGATCAAAGACCAAAAATAGTCGTCGATCTTGTGCATGCTGCGTCGGCCAAGCTTAACGGCGCGAGTGATGTGCTCTCGCGCATTCTGAGAGAATTGGATGTTCTGCCGTTCGAAGCGATGGACATGCTGCTTCCAGCAATCCGGAGTTGGACTGCCAGTCCAATACCGGCGGATCTGCCGCCGCTTCTCGTCCGCACGATTTTCGTAGGAGCCCTGCGCGGCTTAGGCGACACTATCGAATTGAAGCAGATTGATCAGATACCGAGCCTCGCGACGTGTGTGCTAGAGGCTGATAGTTCGCGGTACGCAAACTTGTTCGGCGCCGAGATTGCGCGCAACAGAGAACTTTATGGTCGCGCATGGCTTGTCCTTGCGGAAGCCCCTGATGCTTTCTATCGCTCCCGAAGGGTTGTAACGGTCGCGGTTATAGGTCAACTGCTTAGGCAGCCTAACGTCAGTTGGACGCATGAGATTACGAGCTCCTGGTGGCGCGCCCTCGATCGCGCGAAAAATCTTTGTGAGCCGCGCTTCTACGTGCGTCATTGCGTCCAGGCGCTAAGTTTTTCGTTCGGGAGTGGTTATTTGCCGGTAAGTTCGATCGTTCGCTGCGCCTTTCCCGACGTTTACAAAGCGGTTGCAGAGCAATCTCCATACAGTGACGAAGCAAACAGCCTCCTATCCTTCGATTGGGATCGTGCGAAGGGCTTGAGGCGAAACCTTGTAGACAGTTTCTATCAGTCGAATTGGCCGCCGGGTGATCTAGCGTTGACCGCAGCTGAGTCGTTCGGACTCAGAAAGCTATTTCGGCGCGTGTGGCGAAAGTGGTCGGGAGAAGAATACGTTGCGCGGATGATTTCTGATCTGCGCCAGCGGAACGAACCTCTCGCATACTCGGCTGTGAATGAGCTTGTCTCGTACTACGAAAAGCCGAACTTTTATGAGCCATGGGACTAGAAACTCCCGACTGGCTTTTCTTGATCGGCTCGCACCCGCGCTGTCGCCTGCCTCGCGACGAAGTACAGGCGCGAAAGATAGCTACGGACGACGAGATCGGCCGGGCTGCTGGCCGGTCAATGTCGCCAGTTTTTACCCGGCATCAGTTCATAAAGTGCCAAGACATGCTTTTCGCGCTGCGCGCGCATTCGCTCTGCAATAGCCGTTGGGTCGGGCCGGGGCGGTAGCGGTATGACTACGCTGGTCAGAGCAGGCTGCAACGGTGGGGAAGTGGCAACGAATACGGGCTTCGGCTCGGGTTCGGGCCGATAGCCTCCGCGCATGTGTATGTTATCGTAGACTTTTTCGATATTATTTTCGAGGCACGACGCGTATCCCATGGGCATTCTGCCTTTAGTTGCGGGGAAGCGCACATACCAGTTCCCCACTAGGTTCGCGACCCAACAAAGTGTGATCGGCTCCGGCATTTTGACCGCGAACTTTTTGGCATTGTCGCGTGACCGCGACCGTCGGCACCCCTACGCTGCATATCGGAGTAACCACGAAAACCCATGTCCCGTATCTCGTGAATCGTGGGAGCGAGAGAACACCTCGGCCGTGCCCGCCTTCGCCTGTCGGCTTCGGCGCGGCAGCCTTCACTCGCTTCGCGCGCGAGGGCTGGTGCGGGCGGTGGGACTCGAACCCACACGACGTTGCCATCGAGGGATTTTAAGTCCCTTGCGTCTACCAGTTCCGCCACGTCCGCTTTACTCAGGAGATCAGATACTTAGCGCCTTTATTGGAGAAGTAAAATCGGCATGTTCTCCAGCCAGGCGCGTGCTTTGCTTTAAGCGAGGGCGTTTGCCAAAGCAAAGCCTCAATGCGGACACTTTGGCCCTGTTTTAGGCAATCTCAATACTATCCGCTTGGGCGAGGGTCGATGCCGATATCGCTGCTCCACGACAGGTCGTTCAAAGGCTGCCTTGCCGCGCTGGCGCTGGTTGCGCTGGGGGCGGGCCTGTCCGGCTGCGCCGGGATGAGCGATACGATTGCGCCGGCCTTCGCCGATCCCGCCAAATACGATCTCTACAATTGCCAGCAGCTCGAAACGGAGCGCAAGACCCTCGCCGGCCGTACAGCGGAATTGCAGGGGCTGATGACCAAGGCGGAAACCGGCGTCGCCGGCCCGGTGGTCGCGGAGCTCGCCTACCGCAATGAATACATTGCGCTGCGCGGACAATCGAAGCTAGCCGATGAAGCCTGGCAGAAGAACAGGTGCGTGGAATCGAAGCCGGAAGCGCCGCCCCCGGCCAAGTCGGCTCCCGTTGCGAAGGGTGGTCGGGCCAAAGCCAAACGGGCCGCGAACTAGACTTCGATGAGATGATGCTCGGTCGATCGCCGGCTACGCAGGGCCTTGACGGCTACTGTGCATGGGGTTGTTTTCGATATTTTGGTTTGGGCGGTCAGCGCGGCCTCGGGCCGGACCCGATCTCGTCCGTCGGGGCTGGAATTCCCGCTCACACCCGCCAATCGTAAATCCAGTCCTGCCGCGCCAGCATGCGCGTAGGCCCCATCGCCTTGATGGCGAGGTCACGCGCCAGCGCCAGCGGCCCGGTCAGATGATATATATGTCCCTGCTGCCGTGCCGTGCGCTGCACCCGCTGCACGCGGCCGCGCCGCAGGCGGGCATAATGCTCCAGCGCGGCCGCGATGCCGGCGGCGTTGTTGCTCGGGGCTTCGCCGAGGCATTTCGCGAGCACGGCGGCGTCCTCGATCGCCATGCCGGCGCCCTGGGCGGCGAACGGCAACATCGCGTGGGCGGCGTCGCCGAGCAGTGCCACGGCGCCTTCCGTCCATTGGCCGAGGTCGGGCAGCGTGAACAGCGCCCATCGCCGCCAGCCGTCGACGGCACCCAGCAGCATGCGCGCCGTCGCAGGCCAGCCCTTTGAGGCGAACGCGCCCTTGAGTTCGTTGACGTCGCCAGGGGCGCTCCAGCCCGGCCGGTTCCAGGTTCCCGGCACGATCGCGACCACGTTGATCTGCCGCGCCGCCGAGATCGGGTAGGCGACCAGATGCGCATCCGGGCCCATCCAGAGCTGGACCCGGGGCGCGGTATATTCGCGCGGAAGCGTCGTCGCATCGAGGGTACCGCGCCAGGCGATCAGGCCCGAAAATTGCGGCTGTGTCTGCGGGAACAGATGGTTCCGCACCGCCGACCAGATGCCGTCGGCGCCGACCAGCGCCGCCGCCAGCTCCTGCTGCCGCGTGTCGCCGCGGCGCTGCACGACCGTCAGTCCCCTGGCATGCGAGGTCACGTCCTCGAACTGGCAGCCGAGCCGCAGGTCGATGTCGGGGTGCTCGCTCACTGCCGCCGCGAGCGCAGCCTGCAGGTCGGCGCGGTGCATAACCCAATAGGGCGCACCGGCGCGCTGGCCGGCAGCCTCGCCGAGCGGCACGCGAGCGATCTCGCCGCCCGCCCGCGCGCTCATGATGGCGATGGCCTCCGGGGTCACGGCGCGCGAGGTGAGCCGCGCCCGCAGGCCGAGGTCAACCAGGATTCGGCTGGCATTGGGCGAAAGCTGCAGGCCGGCGCCGGCTTCCTCCAGCCGTTCGGTCTTCTCCAGGATGATGACGCGAAAGCCCTTCGCCGCGAGCGACAGCGCTGCCGTCAGTCCCCCGATCCCGGCACCAGCAACGATGATGGTGCGCGCGGCAGCCACCGAAAGGTCAGGCGACCTTGTCCTTCAGCACGCATTCCGGCGGGCGGGCCTCACCCGCGCCGAGGTCGGCGGCAAAGCGGTACAGCGTCGAGCAGTACGGGCAGATGATTTCGTTGTCGTTGCCGAGGTCCAGGAACACGTGCGGATGGTCGAACGGCGGGTTGGCGCCCACGCACATGAATTCCTGCGAGCCGATCTCGATTACCGAGACGCCGGCGTCGTTGTGGAAATGCGGGACGACATGGTCGGACATCAGTTTCACCTTGGATAGCAACGGTAGGCGGACGCAATCAACACGATGCGGCAAACCCGAAACGCCGCGCACCATAGTGGGGGGTGCCGATGATTCCTAGAGCCGTTGGCCAGCGATTCCTGGAGGTCCCCACCGCACATTCGCTCATGCAAATTCGACACAATCTTGTCGTCGGAGAAAAGCCCTTCTTTCGTCGGGGCAGTTGTGTCTTAAAAACGGCACACCATCTTGAGATTGACGAAAACATTGGGCTTTTTTGGATGAGGCGGTTGCGGCTCGGTTTGGCTTTGGCGGGGATGGCGCTCAGTGTTGCGGTGTGCGCAGCGCTGTGGCCGCATGCCCGCGAGGCCGGCGCCATCCTGGCGGCGCAGGACGACCCCGCGGCGCTGTCCGATATCCACATCAATTCCGCCTTGCGGGCCAATCAGGCACTGGTCGCCGAACATATCGAGGCGGCGCTCGCAGAAGGCGATTCCGATCTCGCCAGCAGCTTCGTCGAGCTCGCCCGCGACAAGGGCATTGCGGTCAGCGACGAATTGTCGAAGCGCGTCAGCGACGCCGTTACTGACGCCGGTTCGGCGTCGCATTTTGCCAAGCGCTTTGCGACGGGTCTCGTCACCGGCAATGCCGAAGATGTCGCGAGCCTGTCGGGCACCGTCGCCGGCGATCTCTTCGTGTTCGGTGACATCAGGGACGTCGTGCGCGAGGGCAAGCACCTGGCGACCGGCGAAGAGGCGGACCGCCTGGTGCTCGGCCTGGCAACCGTCGGGCTCGCGGTCACCGCCGCGACCTACGTTTCCGTCGGCGGCCTCGGTCCGGTTCGCGCCGGCCTCTCGATGGTCAAGGATGCCCGCAAGGTCGGGCGGCTCGGCGAGGGATTGACGCGGTGGGCCGGGCGTTCCGCGCGCGAGGTGGTCGACGCGCCGATGTTGCAGCAGGCTGTCGCGAAGGGCTCGGTATTGCGGCCCGGCGAGACCGCCAGTGCGATCAAGGCGGCGTTCCGTGCCGAGAAGGCTGGCGGACTGGTGCGGCTGGCGAAGGACGTCGGCCGCGTCGGCGAGAGGGCCGGCACGCGCGGCGCACTCGACACGCTGCGGATCGCGCAAGGGCCCAAGGATGTTGCCCGCGCCGCCCGGCTTGCCGAATCCAAGGGTGGCCAGACCCGTGCGATTCTGAAGGTGCTCGGCCGCGGCGCGCTGCTGCTGGCCGCCGGCACATTTAACCTGACGATGTGGATTTTTGGCGCGCTGCTGGCGCTGTTCGGTTTCCTGTCATCGATCAAGGCGATGACCGAACGGGCTACCGAAGCCTGGCTGCGTCGAAGCAAGGCGCGGCGCTTACGAAGGCAGGCGGCGGCCGCGAGCATGCCGTCCGGTCCGGCTCTGGCGGGTGCCGTCCCGCAGGGCTAAACTTGCAGCATCGCAAGCCTGCTTCTTTCGATCCCCCAAAAAATGGAACTGATGATGCCGAGCTTTCACAACGGCGCTGTCGAAATTGCCTATCTCGATGAGGGGGAAGGTGATCCGATCGTTCTGGTGCACGGCTTTGCCTCCAGTAAGAACGTGAACTGGGTCTATCCGACCTGGGTCTCCGATCTGAGGAAGGACGGCCGCCGTGTCATCGCCCTCGACAATCGCGGCCACGGCGATTCCGAAAAGCTGTACGACAGCGCCGACTATGAAATCGCGATCATGGCGGGTGACGTCATCGCGCTGCTCGATCATCTCGGCATCGAGCGCGCCGATGTCATGGGCTATTCGCTGGGCTCGCGGATGACGGCGATACTGGCGCGCGAACAGCCGAAGCGGCTGCGCTCGGCGATCTTCGGCGGAATCGGGATCGGGCTGATCGAGGGTGGCGGTCCCGGCGAGAGCGTGGCGCTCGCGCTGGAGGCGCCGTCGCTCGAAGATGTCACCGATCCGGTGGGGCGGACCTTTCGCGCCTTCGCCGACCAGACCCGCTCTGACCGCCGCGCGCTGGCTGCCTGCCTGCGCGGCTCGCGGCGGCTGATGACGGCGGAAGAGGCCGCCGGGATCAATGTGCCGGTGCTGATCGCCGTCGGCACCAAGGATGAGATCGCAGGCTCAGCCGCGGCGCTCGGGGAAATCATTCCGGGCGCCAAGGTGCTCGACATTCCGAACCGCGATCACATGCGCGCGGTCGGGGACAAGGTCTATAAAGCCGGCGTCATCGACTTCCTGTCGCGTCGGCAATGAACGGTCGCGCGATGCCGCCTCGCCGGTGACGAGCCTGACGGCCGCGATCAGCACGACCGTGGTCGTCAGCCAGGCCATCCGTGCGCCATAGCGGTCGTGCGGGCCGGATATCACGGCACAGATGAACGCGTTGCCGAGCACGGCTGATGTGATCGTGCCGGCGAGCAGCGTGAGCTCGTCGAACGGCCGGCGCAGCATACCATGGCCGAACAGAACAGCGACCAGGAGCAATGATGCCAGCGCGACGGGAATGTGAACCGCGTTGATCGCGGTGAAGTCGAAACGCCAGCGCTGCTGCTGCGCCGCGCGCATCGGGTTAACCTGCGCTGGCAGAAAACGCTCGATGATGCCGTAGGTATGGCCGAGCCAGACGCCGACACCTTCGCCGGTGCCGACCTGCACCAGTTGCTGCGCCGTACCCGTCAGCGCCGCCTTGGCCTGCCAGGCCGGATATTCAGCCAGTGAATGCAGGACGATCTGGCTCATCTCGTCGCTCATGCCTTGAAAGCGGCCGAGCGTGTTGAACATGCTGTTGCCCCACAGGAACTGATCGGCCGTGGCGGGAAGCTGGTCGCGATAGGGGCAGAGTTTGAAATGCTGTGTCGGACAGTGATCGCGCAAATATTGCGCGACGATGCCATCCTGCAGCATCCGGCCGAAAGCGACGCCGTAGCCGCCGGGCGTCCATGCCAGCTTTCCGGACAGCGCGAAATTGGTCGACAGCAACAGCACGGCCCCCGCGACGACGGTGAGGCTGCCCTGCATTAAGCCGGAAACGGAAATCTGCCCGCGCAGAAAAGGGCGCGCGATCCATCCCATGCAGCACAGCCCGAGCAGCACGCCGAGCGTCGCGCTATGCGATGCGGCGCTGAAAGCCGTGAGGCCGAACAACAGGCATTTTTCCGGGATCGAGATTCGCTTGCCCTGCGCGACCAGAATGTAGAGCGCCAGCACGGCAAGGCCGGCAAAAATGTCGGTGAAGAGCGTGCTGGTCAGCCAGGGCAGCGAGGTGGTCAAGGCCAGCGCGATGCTCATGGCAAGCAGCCGCAACGGCTGCGGCATGCCGAGCACGCGCAGCAAGAGCTGCAGAATCCACAGCGTCGCCAGCGCCTGGATCCCGAGATTGATCCAGAAGCTCGAATCCTCGCCGAAATGAAGGTAGAGCCCGAACGTCGTCGAGCGGCTCGGCACCAGATAGCTCTCATACCAGCGCGCGAGGTAGCCGCCGGTATCCCACTGGAGCAGTGGGTAGCCATTCCACAGCGCGGGCGCCAGCAACATCAATGGGATGGCAATGGCCGCGATCCAGGCCGACCGCGAAGCCGCGGCGGTCCGCGCCTGCAATATCTGCGTGCTGATCTGACTTTCCCCCATTAGGTCCCAGCATCCGGGAATGGCCGGCCGGCCGAAATTGATCAATAGTCGGACATGATCCGGCTTGAATTCCGGAATTGACTGACCACCTTGAACTGACCCCGAACGGCGTTCCGCAACGGTTTACTTTGCCGGGGCCTGCCCGGGACAGAAGCCCGCCCGCCGTGCTATCATATCGGCAGACCCTAGCGAATTTGCGAGAGCCATCATGGCAGTGCATCAGGTCAATCCGCAAGCGTCGAAGCTCGCCGCACTCGATCCGATCTGGGACCGAATCCGGGGCGAGGCGGAGGATATCGTCCGCCGCGAGCCCGAGCTTGCCTCCTTCATCTATTCGACCGTGCTGCACCACGACCGCCTCGAAGATTCGGTGGTGCATCGTCTCGCCGAGCGGCTCGATCATTCGGCGCTGTCGGGCGATCTGATCCGCCAGACCTATGACGAGGCGCTGCGCGACGAGCCCGATCTCGGCAACGCGTTCCGCGCCGATCTCGTTGCGGTCTACGACCGCGATCCCGCAACCTCGCGCTTCATTGATCCCTTGCTCTACTTCAAGGGTTTCCACGCGCTGCAGACCCATCGCCTGGCGTACTGGCTCTATCAAAAGGGCCGCAAGGATTTCGCCTACTACCTGCAGAGCCGCTCCTCGGCGGTGTTTCAGACCGACATCAATCCCGCCGCCAAGATCGGCCGTGGCATTTTCCTCGATCATGCGACCGGTTTCGTTTGCGGCGAGACCGCTGTCATCGACGATGACGTTTCGATCCTGCACGGCGTCACGCTCGGCGGCACCGGCAAGGAGAACGAAGACCGTCATCCGAAGATCAGGCGCGGCGTACTGATCGGGGCGGGGGCAAAGATTCTCGGCAATATCGAGATCGGCCACTGCGCGCGCATTGCCGCAGGTTCGGTGGTGGTCAAGCCGGTGCCGCATAACGTCACCGTGGCCGGCGTTCCCGCCAAGATCGTGGGCGAAGCCGGCTGTGCGGAGCCGTCGCGCACGATGGATCAGATGCTCGGCGCCATCGGGCTTTGATTTTCCACACTTTCTCCCAGCCCTATTTGTGAACTTACGGCTGGTAGTCTGTGTCGTCTCGTCCTAAAAACCTCCCGGAAAATTCAGTGAATCCGATGGAGACCGTCGTGGACGTTCAGGAAGTCAGGAAGCTCGACGCTTATCTCAAGCGCGTATTCGGCAATCCCAAGATCCGTGTCGTGCCGCGGCCGAAAAAGGACGACTCCGCCGAAGTCTATATCGGCGAGGAGTTCGTCGGCGTGCTGTTCGTCGATGACGAGGATGATGATCGCTCGTTCCAGTTTCAGATGGCGATCCTCGAGGAAGACCTAGCTGACGTCGGCTGAGGCCGCGCATTTCGTGCTCGCATCACAGACGTCGTAGGGTGGGCAAAGCGGAAGCGTGCCCACCGATTGTCTTTCTCGAATTGCGAGTTCTTGTGGTGGGCACGGCGCTGCGCGCCTTCGCCCACCCTTGTACAAAGTCGGCGCCTATCCCCTCGGCCCGCGCATCTGCGCCGTCAGGCGGTCCATCGCGTCAGCGACGTCGCGCCATTGTGACAGCCAGCTCCGCGGAAAACGGAACGTCAGGTCGGCGCCGTCGACGCGGCGCTCGCTGAGGCACATGCCCGGCGTCAGGCCGTCGCGCGTGCAGCGCGCGTTAAAGCCAGGTGTGGCGGCGGAGAACAGATCCTCGTTGGCGTAAGGCGAGCCGTCGCGAAAGGCGCGCATCGTCAATCCGTCATTGATCGGCGTCGCCGCCTGATCGAGGTAGCGCGGATAGATCGTGCGCAGGCGCATGTCGGGTGCCAGCGCATCATGATGGGCCGATATCGAGACGAAGATCCGGTCGATCGGCTGCACCTTGTCTTCGATCGTGTCGGCACTGACGTGCTTTGGCGCATCCGGCACTTCAAGCGAGGGGAAGACGAAACTGAGATCGACGCGCTCCTGCGGCCCGGAGTGTCGCTGGATCTTGCGGCGGATCGCGGCCGTCGGCACGTTGAAGAGCGTGGTGCCGACGCTGACCGGCAGCCGATCCGGACCGCCGGCAGGACGCGCAACCCAGGTCGGCCACAACAGATAGGCAACCAGTGCAACGGCGCCCGCGGCGATGGTCACGGCCGCCACGATCAGGATCATGTGTGAGCGCGGGTCCCTGCGGGTGTCGCGGGCAAGGTGCTGGGCCGTCGAAAGCAGGGTCATGAACGAAGCGTTGGTCGATGGTGGAACACGCGAATCATTTGGCGAATATGCCACGATGCCGGCGATTTCAGCATGATTTCGCCGGCTTTCGGGCCTCGTCAGCCATGCGCGAACCGGGTTCTCGTCGCCGGCCATTAACCTTTCCTTAAGGATGCTATGGCGGGGGCCGGGCAATTTTGCGAAAGCAGGGCGCGCGGTTTTTTCGAGTTTCCGGAAGCATCATGTCGCCAGAGGCGTTGAATTCCCTGTTCGCTCTTTGCATCGGCTTTGCGTTCGCGGGCGCGCTCGCCAGCGGTTATCAGGCGATGGCGGCCCGGCCGGCGGGGTTCGGGCTGCTCGGCGAAGGCGTCGCGCCGAAGACATTTGCGGCCGTGCCGTTTCTGGTTTTCGCCGCGCCGTTCATCATCATGCGCAACACCCTGCGCGGCGCGAAGATCGAGCGCCGGCGCTTCGAATTCGTGATGATGGCGACCGTACTTTCGGGCTTCTGGAGCATGATGTCCGGCACGTTCTTCATCATGACGCTGCGCGCCACGGGCTTGTTGGCCTGAAGCTGCTCGCTTGATCCGCTGCCAGCGGCTGTGCCAAGGTCTCCGCCAACGGAGGCCTTTTTGTCATGGCGATCTACGAACTCGACGGGCAGGGACCTGAACTCCCTGCGGACGGAAACTATTTCATTGCGGACACCGCCACCCTGATCGGCAAGGTGCGTCTTCTGGACAATGCCAGCGTATGGTTCGGCGCAGTGCTGCGCGGCGACAATGAGTGGATTGAGATCGGTGAAGGTTCCAACGTGCAGGACAATTGCACTTGCCACACCGATCCCGGCTTTCCGCTGACGATCGGCAGGAACTGCACCGTCGGCCACAACGTCATCCTGCACGGCTGCACGCTGGAAGACGACGCGCTCGTTGGCATGGGATCGATCGTGATGAACGGCGCGCGGATCCGCCGCGGCAGCGTTGTCGGCGCGGGATCGGTCATCACCGAAGGCAAGGAATACCCCGAATATTCGCTAATCATCGGCTCGCCCGCGCGCGCGATCCGCACGCTGACACCCGAGCAGGCGACTGCAATGGGACGTGCCGCGAAATCCTACCAGCGCAATGGGCCGCGATTCAAAAGCGGATTGACGAAGATCGGTTGAGAACGCCGGTCCGCATCTGATATTCCTCGAGCGTGCTCAGGTGCCTTCACTCTCATTGGCCTCGCGGGCGCCGGCAACCTTTTCATGACCGGCGGCCCAGAGGGCGTGCTCCTCGCTGCCGTCCCGATACGGATTGGCTTCCGCCGGGATGTTCTGGCGCGCCGCGCGCTCGCCCTGCTCGAAAGGGTCCGGGTCCGAGTTCATGATGGCGTCCTTCCGCTTCTCGCGCGTGTCTTCTTCGGCGCCTCGTCCTTCGAAAACCGCGCGCTCTTTCGCAGGGCATCCTTGAGGTCGACGGGAATGCCGTGCTTCTTGAGCAGGTCGGCAAAGGCCTCGTCCGCCAATTCCTGAAATGTCGCCATCCGGTCGCGCCCAAGCTGAGTGAGCTTGCCGAGCGTGTCGTCGTCGAAGGCAATCAATTTGCGCAAATTCTGACCACTCCGGACTGTCGAGCGGATGTGAATGAATGATCCGGGCGCGGATTCGTTCCGGCAGGAACCAGGACAGGGGCGCCGTCGTTGCTCCAAAAAGGAGATTTCCGATGAAGCTCGCGTCTGCAACCATCGCCGTTGCGGCAATTGCAATTCTGATATCCCCGGTCGCTTCGCTCGCTCAGAGCTCAGGTGGGTCATCCGGTGGATCATCGTCTGGCAGCACCAGCGGCAGTGCTGCTGGCTCGCCGAGCGCAGGCTCTGCCGGAGCCGGCTCGCAAGCTACCAGCGGCGTCCCTCCCGGGCCCGCCGCTCCCGGCGGCCTTAACAACGCCGGCGAGGATCCAAGCGGCGCAGCGAACTCGGTAAGGCGGGCATCGCCACCAGCGCCCGGCACTAACACCGCCGGCACCGCGCAGTCATCGGGCGGCGGTGTCAACACCGGCAGCGGCGTAACAACCGGTTCGGCGAGGTCGTCGGGATCGGGGACGACGGTCACCGGCCCGCAGACGAGTGGCGATGCCGCGATCAACGAAGAGAACAAGGAAGTCGATCGCAAGATCAAGAGCATCTGCCGCGGTTGCTGATCTGCCGATATGGTCGCGCAGAAGTGAGCAAGACTGCTCAGCCAAGTCACAGAACTCGTCCTAGAATTCCGTGGGATCTCTCGGGATCCGACGCCGAAAGCGTCGAGCGTCCATACGCGCGGCTGGGAGGACGGTTATGCTACGCAAACTGATGATTGCTTCGTTCGCATTCGCCTCGGTCGCCATGCTGGCACCGGACATGGCTTTCGCCCGTGGCGGTTTTGGGGGTGGCGGCTTCCACGGCGGCGGCGGATTCCATGGCGGCGGAGGCTTCCGGGGCGGCGGCATTGGAATGGGTGGCGGCGGCTTCCGCGGTGGCGCGATCGGCATGGGTGGTGCCGGCTTCCGGGCCGCCGCAATCGGTGGCGGTGGTTTCCGTGCGGCCGCCTTGCCCGCGGCTGGATTCAGGAGCGGCGCGCTTGCCGTCAATCGTTTCCACGGTGGCTTCCACCATCACGGTTTCCACCATCGGAGATTCCCGTTTGCCGCGGCGGCCATCGGCCTTGGCCTGGGCTACGGCTACTACAACGACTATTATGATTACGGCTATCCGTATTACGGAGACTATGCAGACGCCTACTACTACGGCGATGACGGCTGCTACATCGTTCGACGGAGTGTGCTGACGCCATATGGCTGGCGTATCCGGCGCGTGCAGGTCTGCGGTTGATCCGGATGAATAGGGCGGCCTCGTTGTTATTGTATCGAGGCGGCTATTGATATCGTTCGCTGACGCGCCGTACGCATCGGATGGGGGATGTTGAACATGCTTACAGCGCCCCAATTGACGTTGATGTTTTTGATTGTCGTGGTTGGCTTGGGTACGGCATTCGTCTGGATGTTCTGGGAGATCGAGCGAACGATGTCCCGGCTACGCCGGATGCCGAGACCACATCGCAACGGCGGTCCCCTCGGCTAGCCATCCCGGCACCTTGCTGCGCTTGGCCAGCTGGCCCGCGCCTTTCCGTTGCCGTCCAGTATTCGCAATTTTCTGAAAAATTGCGTCTGTTCTTTGATGCATCCTTAGATGGTCGCTTGCCACGGTGCGGTTCCGTGCATGGAACTCGTATGCGTCTGACAAAGAACTTGCGGAGATGGAAAGCCTTGCGGTGCCGCCTTAAGCGGATGGTGGTTCGATGATCGTCTCATCCACGTCCTGTCTCTCGTCAGCCATCAAATCGTGCACCCGGGATTTTCGAACTTCCGTCAGCTCCATTGCGCTGTTGTTCGGCCTTGGATGCGCGCAGCCGTTGATGGCGCAGTCGCTGCCGAGCGGCGGCACGGTGATAAGTGGTAGCGTTGCGATCGGCAAGACGTCGCCGACTAGCCTGACGGTCACGCAATCGAGCGCGACCGGCATCGTCAACTGGTCGAACTTTTCGGTCGGGCAGGGCAACCAGGTCCAGTTCAATAACGGCAGCGGGGCGACGCTCAACCGCGTGACCGGCAATGTGCCGTCGTCGATCAACGGTGTCGTCTCGGCAACCGGTTCGGTCTATCTCGTCAATCCGTCGGGAGTTGTGGTCGGGCCGACCGGCGTGGTCAAGACCGGCGGCAGCTTCGTCGCTTCGACGCTGGATGTGAAGGATGCGGATTTCCGCGCCGGCGGCGCGCTGACCTTCAGCGGCAACAGCAACGCCTCGGTGGTGAACCTTGGCAAGATCGGCTCCTCGAACGGCGATGTCGTTCTGGTTGCGCGCCAGGTCCGCAATGAAGGGTCGCTGAACGCGCGCAACGGCACCGCGGCGATGGCCTCCGGCAGCGAGGTATTGCTGAACGACGGCGCGCTCGGCAACGGCAAGGTCATGGTGCGGCGGGCGGCCCAGGATGGCGAGATCCGCAACAGCGGTGCGATCCGCGCCACGGAAGTCGAGTTGCGCGCCAATGGCGGCAACATCTACGCGCTGGCCGGCAATACCGGCGGCGCGATAAAGGCAACCGGCGTTGCGAACAAAGGCGGGCGGATATTCCTCACCTCCGAGGGCGGCTCGGTCAAGGTGACGCAAAAGGTCGTGGCGCGGCGTCTGCAGGCAGATACGGCGCCGCCGCGCTCGTCCAGCGGCGGCGACGTCGTTGTCAGCGGCAATAAGGTTTTGGTTGGCGGCACGATCGAAGCGAAGGGCAAAGGCGGTGCCGGCGGCACCGTGGTGGTGACCGGCAAGGACGTCACGCTGACCTCCGCCGCACGCATCGACGCCGCCGGTACATCCGGTGGCACCGTCTTGATCGGCGGCGACCGCGCCGGCGGATCGGACGCGGGGCGAAAATTCCTGCCGCAGGCCATCGCGAATGCGCAGAACACGACGATCGAGGCGGGGGCGACGATCACGGCTGACGGCACCTCCGGCGCAGGCGGCAACGTCGTCGTGTGGTCGGACGGCACGACCGCGTTCGGCGGGAGGATCAGCGCTACCGGGCTGCGCGGCGGCTTCATCGAGACCTCGGGGCATGCGTTCAACTTCGCCGGCGGTAGCGTCAATGCCGGCCGCGGCGGCACCTGGCTGCTCGATCCGGCGGATCTGACGATCGATGCGACGCTCGCCGGCACCATCGCGACCGCGCTGAACGGCGGCAGCAACGTCACCCAGGAGACGAACGCATCCGGCAGCGGCGGCAATGGCGACATCACGGTGGCAAGCGGGATAAGTTGGGCGAGCGATGCGACGCTGACGCTCAGCGCCTATCGGAACATTGCGATCAACGCCAACATCGCGAGCGCCGGTGGCGGCGGTGTCGTGCTGCATGCCGACAATGCGGCCACGGGTACCGGCACCGTGACGTTCGGCGGCGGCCAGGTGTCGACCGCGGGAACGGTGTCGATCTTCTACAGTCCGATCGGCAGCAGCTCGACCGTCAACGCCACCAAATATACGGCGCCGACACAGACGAGCTTCGCCGGCAACGTCATCGGCGGCGCCACGCTCAATACCTATATGCTGGTCAACACCGTCTACGACCTGCAGAACATGCAGAACAATCTGTCCGGCACCTTTGCGCTCGGCCGCGACGTCGATGCCGGCATCACATCCACCTGGAATAGCGGCGCCGGGTTCCAGCCGATCGGGACCGGCAACAGTTTTGCCGGAAAGCTGGACGGCCAGGGCCACGCGATCGCGGGCCTCTTCATCAATCGGCCGTCGAGCGACTTTGTCGGATTGTTCAGCTACCTCGATAGCGGCTCGTTGGTATGCAATGTCGGGCTGCTCGGCGGCTCCGTCACCGGTCGCGGATCGGTGGGAGCGCTCGCCGGCGCCAACCTTGGTGCTGTCGTGCAGTCCTATGCGACCAGTGCGGTCACGGCCAGTGACGGCAATGTGGGCGGTCTGGTCGGGGGCAACAGCGGCTCCATCTCACAGTCCTATGCCACTGGAGCCGTCACCGGCACCAATCAGGTCGGTGGGCTCGTCGGCTACAACGGCGGCACTGTCACGCAATCCTACGCGACCGGAGCGGTGAACGGCGCTTCCGGTGTCGGAGGGCTGATCGGCGACAATGGCGGCACCGTCACGCAGTCCTACTGGGACAGCTACACGACGGGTCAGGCGGCCGGAATTGGCACCGGCACCGCGTCGAGCGGCGTAATGGAAGTGACGAGCGACCCTGCGCAGTCGGGTGCGGCAAACGATGCGTTCAGGCAAAGCGCCTATGTTGGTTTCGACTTCACCGCCGGCAAGAGCGCTAGCGGTTGGTTCATGGTCGACGGCCGGACCCGACCATTCGGCCAGTGGGAATATGCCACCAATATTTCAAACGCCCATCAGCTCCAGTTGATGGCGATGGACCTCAGCGCGAGCTACAAGCTCACATCGAACGTTGATTTCTCGAACGGCCTTGCTTCCGGCGGCAAATATCCTGATATGTGGTCGTCCGCCGGCTTCTCGCCGATCGGCGATTTATCCAGCCAGTTCATCGGGAGTTTCGACGGTCAGAACCACGTGATCTCGAACCTTGCGATCAACCTGCCATCGACCAATTATGTCGGACTGTTCGGTTACGCCTCAGCCGGAGCCACGCTGAGCAATATCAGCTTGCAGGCCGCGAATCTTACCGGACTGAATCGCGTCGGCATCCTGGTCGGCCTGTCAAACGGGACCATCAGCAATGCCTCGGCGACCGGTACGGTTGCAGCCACAGGCCTTGGTGGCGGACTGGCAGGTGAGAGTGGGGGTAAGGTCGCCAACAGTTGGGCGGCCGTCACGGTAGCTGGAGTTACCACGACCAGTTCCTCCATGGGTGGTCTCATTGGATGGAATAACGCAGGCGGCATCATCCAGGACAGCTACGCGACGGGCGACGTCACGGCCGGCAGCGGGGGTACGCGCGCCGGCGGCCTCACCGCTCAGAGCAACGGCAGCATTCTCAGGAGCTATGCCACCGGAGCGGTCAGCGGCGGCAGCCAGGGAGTCGGCGGCCTGGTCGGCTACAACGTCTCGACCATCGTTGATTCCCATGCGACCGGGGCTGTGATTTCCACGGCGTTCAGCGGAGGACTGGTCGGCTACAACGCCAGCGGTGCAGCCATCATCGGGTCCTATGCGACCGGTGCCGTGACCTCCACATCGTTCGGCGGGGGATTGCTCGGCATCAACTCGGTGGGAGCTTCCGTCGACCGGTCCTACGCGACCGGAGCTGTTAGCGTGACGTCGTCAACCGCCACCACATTGTCGGGCGGTGGACTGGTTGGCAGCAACTCCGGAGCCGTCACCCGATCCCATGCGACCGGCGGCGTCGACGTTTCGTCGACGTCTGCGGCGGCCATCGCCACGGCTGCGGGCGGGCTGCTTGGCAGCAATGGCAGCACGGCTACGCTCGCACAATCCTATGCGACCGGTGCAGCCAGCGCTACCTCCGCTGCCGGTTCAGCCATGGCAGGGGGATTGATCGGCAGAAGCGTCGGCGCGGCCGCTGTCACACAGTCCTACGCGACCGGTGCGGCCGGTGCCACCTCCATTGCCGGGTCAACGATGGCGGGCGGACTGATCGGCAGCCACACCAGCAGCGGCACGGTCACGCAGACATACGCGACCGGAGCGGCGAGCGCCGTCTCGGCATCCGGCACCGCGATGGCCGGCGGCCTGGTTGGATCGGTCACCGGCACCGGCACCGGCGCGATCACGTCGACCTACTGGGACACCGATACGTCCGGAAAGACGAACGCGGTTGGCAGCGGCGCCAGCGCCGGCATCACCGGCCTCACCACCGGCCAGATGCAAAATCCGGCGAACTTCGCGTCGACTTACGCGGGCTGGGATTTTTCCACCGTCTGGTCGGCGCCGAGCATCGGCTATTACCCGCAGCTCTACGGCGTCAATTTCGTGCTGCGGGTCAATCCGGTCAACGCGTCGCGGATCTATGGCGATGCCAATCCGGCGTTCACCTATTCGGTATACGGGCTGCATGACGGCAATACGGCCGGAGTCATCAACGGACTCTCGGTATCGACGGCGGCGACGTCGACGTCGGGTGTCGGTGTCTACGCCATCACTGCCACCGGCGGCAGCGCCGTCAGCGTTTCCGGGCAGGCCTATCGCTTCATCGATACACCGGGCACGCTGACCATTACGCCGCGTTCGATCACGGTGACGGCCGACAACCGGAGCCGCGCCTATGGCGATGCCAACCCTGCGCTGACCTGGCGGGTCGGCGGAGCCGGCCTCGTCAACGGCGATACGCTGTCGGGCACGCTGGCGACACCGGCGACGGCGGTCAGCAATGTCGGCGTCTACGGCATCACGCAGGGCACGCTGGGCTCACCGAACTATGCGATATCCTCTTTCATCGGCGCCAACCTCACGGTGACGCCGCGCGCCATCACCGTGACCGCCGACGCCAAGAGCCGCACCTTTGGCGATGCCAATCCGGCGCTGACCTATCGGATCGGTGGGGCAGGCCTCGTCAACGGCGATACGCTCTCCGGCGCGCTCGCGACATCGGCGACCATTTCCAGCGCGGCCGGTGTCTACGGCATCACGCAGGGTACGCTCGCGGCGTCATCGAACTATGCCTTCTCCTTCGTTGGTGCTGATCTCACGGTTACGCCGGCGGCCACGCCGCGCGCGCCGACCGCGGATCTCGCATCGTATGCGAGATCGCGGGTGTCTCTGCCTGCGCCGCAGCCGCCCGAGCAGTTGCGGCTTCCCGAAGGCCTCGAAGAGTCATCGCCGGCGATCACCTGCAATTCCAGGCGATGTCTTGAACTGCCTCATCCCCATAACCGGCGGATCGGTACGCGCGCCAGGTTCATCGACACGACGGTCAGTCGCGATCGTTTGCCGGCGTTTGCCGACAATTGATTTCTGTCTGTGCGTGACCACACGCATCGCGTGTTGATATCGAATATTCGTCTTTTCGGAAGTGGCGTTTGTGCTTTCAGGAAGACCTCCAAACGCATCAGCACACGCAATGATTGGTGCTATCGCCCGCGATTCAATTTACACGTTGTAGTTCTGCCGCATATGGAACTCAACTTAAACCGTTATTAAGTGATCAACCATAATGGTTGACGCATTCATTGTTCGCCGTGTGTGCGACAGAACGTCGGAACGTGCAGACTCATGCGAACCCACACGTCGACACCGCAAGGCCTGCGCGGGTTGCGGTCGTCATGATGCCGCGGCTTCCGCAACACGGCGGAGCGCGCGTGGCGCGTCGCGCGCGCGGCATCCGCATCGGTTGCGCGCTGATGATGGCTTGCGCTGTTGCGGCCGCGCCTGACCGCGCAGTGCAGGCGCAGATGGTGGAACGCAATCTGCCGCCGGAGCCGCCGCGCCGTCCTAGCGCGATCAAGCTCGGCACCGACGATCTTCTGAGGAGCGACGACGCGACACCGCTCGGCGTGAATCTTCAAGGCATCGTCCTGGTCGGTCCAGACGCCAACGCAAAACCGGCTGCCGGCGCGAAGGGCATCGATGTCAGTCAGGTCAGCGGCATCGACGCCGTCGGCCTGCGCGAGCAGCTCACGCCGTTTCTTGATCGCCCGTTCAGCCGCAAGCTGATTGCCGAAGTGCAGGCGAAGGTGGCCGCGGTCTATCGCGAAGCCGGGCGTCCATTCGTATCGATCACGCTGCCGCCGCAGGAAGTATCGAGCGGCGTGCTTCAATTGCGGGTCATCGCGTTCAAGGTCGCCGGCATCAGGGTGACAGGCGCCGCGGCGGAAAACTATCCGCAAGACCGCATCCGCCTCGTTCCCGGTCAGGAGATCGATGCGCGCAAGCTCGAGACCGATCTCGACTGGGCCAACCACAATCCGTTTCGCCAGGTCGAAGCGGTGTTCGGCCCCGGCAAGGATCTCGGCATGACCGACGTCAACATCCAGGTAACAGACCGCAAGCCGTGGCAGGTCTATGCCGGCTACGCCAACAGCGGCACGCGCGCGACGGATCGTAACCGGTATTATGTCGGCGCCAACGGGGCGCCTTCGGCCGATATCTTTGCGTCCTATCAGCTCACCGGCAGCAGCAATTTCTGGGTCGATGACGGGCTGTTCAACCGGCCCGACGATGCGAAATATGTCAGTCAGGCGGGACGGCTGCTCACGCCGCTCGGGCTGCGCACCAGCCTCGAAGTGGTCGGCGATCACGTGCTGACCAACGAGCGGCCGAACGAGCTGTTCCGGATCAAGACGCAGACGAGCCAGGCGTCGGCGATCATTCGCACGGCGCTCTCCAATCTGGCGCCGCAGGCAACCGGCGATCTGCTCGGCGGCGTCGAGCTCAAGCATCAGCTGCGTACGACCATCTTCGACGGCACGCCGGTCGCCGAAGGCAGCGCCGACGTCGCCCAATTGGTGGTGGGGTGGAACGGGCGCTGGTCGGACAATCTCGGCACCAACACTCTGGACGTCCGTCTCAAGTCCAATCCCAGTGGCATCCTCTCCGGCAACAATTCTACGGCCTGGAGCGCCTTCACCAATGGGCGCGTCACCAACGTGCAGACCAATCTCGTAGCCCTCGACTATGGCCGCGTGACGCCGTTGCCGAAGGGTTTGTCGCTGAAATCGGAAGTCACCGTGCTGGCGTCCTCCAAGCCGCTTCCGGACACCGAGCGTGTCTCGCTCGGCGGCATCAACACCGTGCGCGGCTATGTGACCGAGGACGGCGTGGTCGACCAAGCCCTGATCCTGCGCAACTCGCTCTATTTCTCCTCGCCCGGCCTGCCGTCCTGGATGCCCGGCACGCTGGCGCCGTTTTTACTCGCCGACGCCGGGTGGGGGCGGGACCTGTTCTCCAGGCGCGACACCACGCTGTCCTCGCTTGGAGCCGGACTGGATTTTGCGGCAGGAACGAACTTCAACTCAAAACTGCTGGCGGCGAGGGCGATGAGTGACGGGCAATATAGCCGGGCCGGCTCCTGGCGCGTATCGGTGCAGGCCTCGATGAGCTATTGAGGGCATCACGTAGCGGGTTGGCGCCCACATGTTCACCCCGGCAGCGAGATCCCTCGCAAGACATCCCTGAAAACGCCGGCCTGAACTTGAAACGCTTGCGTGCTGTAGTCCTGGTAGTACCCCGCAGTCACCACGACAACGAGATCGAGCTCCGGGACGATACGAATCGACTGCCCGCCTCGACCGAGCGCGGCGGCCCAGTGGATCTCGCGCCCATTGACGAGCGAGCGGCCGAGCCACCATAGATATCCATAGAAATATGGACCCGTGGCTTCCAGCCGTGGTCTCATCGAAGCGTCGATCCATGCCTTCGAAACGATCTGACGATCGTTCCATCGGCCGCCGGCAAGAACAAGCTGGCCGATTTTCGCCATATCACGCGGTCGCAAACGCAATCCGCCACCGGCATCGGAATCGCCCTTCACCCTGATCCATTCGAACTCGGTAATACCCAGGGGCCCGAACAACGCTTCGCGGGCAAACTCGTCGAGAGGGACTCCGGTGGCCTTGCGGACTATGGCTGACAGCAGCGTCAGCGCGCCGGTGTTGTAGAAAAATTCTTGTCCGGGCGGCGCAGCCGACGCAAGGCTGAGGACATAACGACACGGATCCGGCGCCACATGCATGCGCTGCTCGTCATTGTTGCCCTCGTTGCTCGGGATGGCTTCCACCCATTTCAGACCCAGCGACATGGTGAGCACGTGCAACAATTGGAGGCGGTCCTTTTCGGGGGAACGCAAGTCGGCCAATTCGGGGAAGAAACTGAAGATCGGCTCGTTGACGCTGCGTATCAGGCCGCGATCGATCGCGATCCCGAGCGCAAGTGACGCGACGCCCTTCGTAACCGACTTAACGTTGTGCAGCGTGCCGGCATCGAAAGCTACGTTTTCGACGCGGCGGCCGCTGATCTCGTCGGTATTGCGGAAGTAGCGTTCGAACGCCAGCTTGCCACCGCGTGCGACGAGAACGGCATGAACGTTGGCGCCGGAAGCCACGAGCCGATCGGCCATCCTGCACAGCGCGGCGCGGTCGATGAGCTTGTCCTCATTGCCGGAGGCGAGGGGCCAGCCGTCGTGGCGTGCCGCCGGAACGCCGCAGTCGTCGGCCACGTCGGCGTAGACACGTGGGGCAACGAGCGGCGCCAACGCGGCGCTACCGAGTAGTGAAACAAACTGGCGCCGTCTCATTTTGGTCCCCTCGCACACGGCTATTGAGGCGGCCCGGCTAGCCGAGCACGGCGTACTTCTTGAACCAGGCCTGCATCTGGGACCAGGCGTCCTCGGCCGCGTCCTTGCGGTAGCTCGGGCGATAGTCGGCGTGGAAGCCGTGCGGGGCGCCGGGGTAGATCTTGAGCTCGGCGGTCTTCTTGTCGGCCGCCAGCGCCGCCTTGAAGGCTTCCACCTGCGCCACCGAGATTCCGGCATCGGCCTCGCCGTAGAGGCCGATGACCGGCGCCTTCATCTCGCCCGCGAGCTGGGTCGGGCTCTTCGGCCAGGCCGGGTTGGGCGGATCGACCAGCGAGCCATAGAACGCGGCGCCGGCCTTGAGCGTACCGCTGTGGGCGGCATATTCCCAGACCGTTCGCCCGCCGCGGCAGAACCCGACGATGCCGAGCCGCGCGGTATCGCCGCCCTGCGACTTGGCCCAGGCAACCGTGCTGTCGAGATCGGACAACAGCTCGGCGTCCGGCTTCGAATTCACCAGCGGCATCAGCTGCGGAATGTCGGTGATCTTGCTCAGGTCGCCCTTGCGGAAATAATAGTCCGGCGCCACTGCGAGCGCGCCGAGCTTGGCGAGGCGCCGCGTCACGTCCTTGATGTATTCGTGCAGGCCGAAAATCTCCATCGCCACCAGCACCACCGGCGGATTGCTGACGCCGGCCGGCCGCGCGAAATAGCCGGGCATCTCGCCGTCCGTAACCTTGATCTTGGCCTCGCCGTCGGCAAGCCCGCCGGTATCGGTCTTGATCGCGTCGGCGCGCACCGGCCCGGCCGCCAGCGTGTAGCCTGCGGTCACCGCGGCGGATGCCGTCATGAAACCGCGACGCGAGAACGGCGCGACCTTGGTCAATCCGATGACATCTGACGTCAGTTGGGGTTCGGCGCTCATTGGCAGGTCCTCCTTTTGGGGAGGCGCATTCAGCTTGCAAACGGGCGCGAACGCAAATCACCGGCTTGCGAGAGGGCCGCCGGCCGGGGGAGCTCGATCGTCCAAAAATCAGGCAAAAAACAAGGCCGTCGACGCAGTATACCGTCAACGACCTTGCCAGCCCCGGATATTGAAATCGGCTCACGCCATCCGGTGAATTTCAGCATGACCGGGAATCTTGCGGGGATATGTGAACCAGTTCACAAAGGCGCAAAAAACTTGCGACATCGGATATCTTAACGGTGGAAAGTATCCCGCCGACGAGGCCACGGGCGGGCCTAGCCTGTGAAAGGAGCACGCCAATGTTGCCGAACACAGGATATCGGCCCGTCATATCGGCCCGTCGCGTGGGGAGGCGTCGCCCCGGGGCAGCTAGCCGCGCGCCTTGGCACGGCCGCGGTTTGCCGACCTGCCTGAGCGGGGCGCTGCCTTGACTGACCGCTTGCGCGGCGAGGGGGCGGCGGCGGGTTCGGAGGCCTGCGCACTGGCGAAGGATTGGCGCAGCCCGTCGACAGCTTCGGTCAGCGTGCCGAGCTGCTCGGAAAGCTTCTTGGTGTCGGCCTGCTGCGCGGCGAGCAGGCGGCGCACCGTCAACAGCTGATCCTGCACCATCTGCAACTGGTCGATCGATTCCTGCTGGGTCGCCTCCAATCCCTTGGTCTTCTCGACCAGTTGCTCGGATGCCTGCGTGGCGCGCGCCTGCAACTGCCGGGCCGCAACCGCGCGATCGGTCTCCGGCGCGCTGCCGGTATAGGCGCGCCAGAGGGCGATAGAACTAACTCCAAGTACAACAGCAATGAGAGCCACAGCGGCGATCGCAATCGGCTGACCGCCGAAACGCACGATGGGGCTGGCACTCCGGGGGCCGAGTTCGATCATGCGACTTCAAATCCGGACGTGATTCCAAAGTTCCAAAATAGCACAGGGCGGACTCGGCTAAAACCCGGGATTTGCCGGAAATGTCTGGAATCGCGAACAAAACAGCTTCTGAATGGCCCCAGCGGACGCCTGGGCTAACGCATCTGCGCCCGGATGAACTGGCCGGCGCGTGCCAGCGCGCGGCGGCCGTCCTCGAGATGGGCATTCCAGACCGGCCACGCATGGATCATGTGCGGCCAGATTTGCAGCGTCACATCGACGTCAGTCGCGCCCGCGGCCTCGGCAAGCCGCGTGGCGTCGGCCAGCAATGTCTCGGCCGATCCGACCTGAATCAGGATGGGCGGCAATCGCGAGAAATCGGCGAACAGGGGCGAGATCAGCGGGTCCCGGCGATCGATCGATGGCGGCGCATAGCCGTCCGCCAGTTCGTCGAGATAGGCCTTGTGGATCAGCGGATCGACGGCGTCCTTGGTCCTTAGCGTGCCGCCTGACATCGTGAGGTCGGTCCACGGCGAGAGCAGCCAGGCGCAGGCCGGCAATTCTTCGTTGGTGGCGCGCAGGCGCTGGATCAAGCCGAGCGCCAGGTTGCCTCCGGCGCTGTCGCCGCCGATAGCAATGCTTGATGCCGCAATGCCCTGTCGGCGCAGAAAGCGCCACGCGGTGAGGGCGTCTTCATGGGCGGCGGGGTAGGGATGTTCGGGAGCAAGCCGATAGTCGATCGCCAGCGTGCGCGTACCCGCCGCGCGCCCGGCCTCCGTCACCAGGCGGCGATGGCTCAGAATCGAGCCCGAGCAGTATCCGCCGCCATGAAAATACAGCAGCACGCGCGAAGGTACGCTGCCTGAAACAATCGACCACTCGCCGGTAACGCCATCGCAATCGACCGCCTCGCATCGCACGTCCGGCGCCACCGGCCAAGTCGAGCCAACTTCGTCGAGACGTTCACGCCGTTCCGACCAGCCGACCGGCCGCGGCTTTGACGTCAGCAATTTGCGGATGGCATCGATTTCGCGTTCGGCCATGTCGTCCTCCCGGACCGTCCGCGCTACAACAGCCCGCGATAAACGCCGGGCTCGGAGCCCTCGATCGGTATCGCGCCGACCGTCTTTGCATAGAATTCGGCAGGACCGACTCCGCCGATGATGGCGTAGCCATATCCCTGCTGCTTCATGGCTTCGAGGCAATTGAACAGCAGTGCCCTGCCGATGCCGTGCTTCCTTTCGTTCGGGTCCACGCCCGTCGGCCCAAAGAAGTTGGGGCAGGTCGCGTCATGACAGGCAAATCCCAAAATGTTCTTTTGCCTGACGGCGATAAAGCAGGAGACCGGTTGTCGGGAAAACGCCACCTCGACTTCGCTGGCCCAGGCCTCGCTGAAGTTTTGCCGGACCCAGGCGACCACCTTGTGCTTTTCGGGGGCGAGCGCCCGCCGCGTCGTGATGCCGGCCTTGCCGAGACGCTCAAACGCGTCCCGGGAGGAAGGCAGCGCGTAAAGCTTGACCAGCATGTCCATCGGGCGGCGCTTTCCTTCCAGGATTCGGCCGGCGCATTATCGTCACTAGGCGCGCGCTCGTAAATCTCTGGGCCTCGGCTTTGAGGGAAAGCCAGGATACCCGGGTCGGGGCTCCTAGGGCTCCGCCAAAAAAATTTTAGCATCCCCCTTGAAACCAAATCCGGTTTTTCTAATTTTTTTGCTGCCGCCGCTGGGCGGTCCGGGCGCCTGACGGGCCCGGCCTTGAGACGGGCACCGGTCGTGTCCGGTGCCGCTCGTAACCAACTTGCTCCATGGAGGATTTGGCTATGCGCACATACGACTTCTCACCCCTCTGGCGCTCGACCATTGGCTTCGACCGCCTTTTCGACCTCGTCGAGACCGCGCAACGCGCCGGCGAGGATAACTACCCTCCCTACAACATCGAACGGCTGAGCGAAGACCGTTACCAGATCTCGCTCGCCGTGGCCGGCTTTGCCGTCGACGAGATTTCCGTGACCGCCGAGCAGAACACGGTGACGATCGAAGGCCGCAAGTCCGAGAAGGAGCAGCGCGAATATCTTTACCAGGGTATTTCCGCGCGGCCCTTCAAGCGTCAGTTCAGTCTTGCGGATCATGTGCAGGTGAAGAGCGCGTCCTTCGAGGACGGCCTGCTACGGATCGAATTGTTCCGTGAAGTGCCCGAAGCGATGAAGCCGCGCCAAATCGCGATCAACGGCACGGCGCCGAACAACGTTCAGCAGATCGAGGCGAAGGCGGCCTAAGCCCGCCACGCCCCGCGATAGAACCGCAGGCGCCCGCCCGAGCCTGTCGGGCGGGAGGCGTTCTCTATACTCGGGAGGACAAAATCGATGATTGATCAGGCAGACAATGTCTATGATCTGAATGCCGTGCTGCATCCGGGCACTGCGTTCGATCACCCCCTTGATGTGGTCGCCGACAAGACGCTTTCGCTCGCCGAAAAGCGCGCAATCCTCGCGTCCTGGGCGTCGGATGCGGCTGCGGTAACGTCAAATCCCGCGCTACGCGAATTGGCGGGCACGAGGCGCATCGTGACAATCGACGAGATTCTCGAAGCGCTCTCGATGCTCGACCACAAGCCCTCAGGCCCGCCTGGCGGCAAGCCGATGCGGCAGAAATCGACCTCGCGTGTGGCGCTGGCGGCGTGAGCTTTCGGCGCTACCCATATCCCAAAAAGGTTGCGGCCAGGCTTTGGGGGAAGCCTGGCCGCGCGCGAACCGGTCTGGGACGGGGAGGGGTGGGGATGTGACCGGGTCGCGGGTTCGTAAATTCCTTGTCTCGTTATCGATCGCGTGACGAAGCGGTGGCGACGGCAGGGCGGCTGTCACCAAGCGAGACCCAGACATTGGGATCGCTCTGCGACTGACGCTTGACGAAGCGGTAGCCGGTCTCGGTCCAGGCCAGAACGTTTTCGTTCTGGTTGTCGAGCACGAACTCACCCTTATCCGTCTTCACGGTCAGCACTGCGTGGCCTTCGCCCTTCTTGTCGCGCACCACCGTGATCAGCAGCGCTTCGCGCGGCCATCCGGCATCGACCAGCATCTTGCGCTTCAGAAGCACATAGTCCTCGCAGTCACCGTAACCGTCCGTCGGCAACGACCACTTCTCGATCACGCCCCAATGATCCATGTCCGTGATCGGCTTGACGGTCTCGTTGACCCACTTGTTGACCCGCAGCAGATCCCGCCATGCCGTCTGCGACAGCACGATGTCGCGCGGCTGCGAAGTGCCACCGCGGCATTCGCTGGCGTTTTCAGCGCAGAATTCGACCCAGCCGATCGGCGCACGTGCGGTCTCGCCCAGGCTGGCATAGAGCACGTCGCCGGCTTTCGCCGAGACGCACATCGAAGCGCTGATCCCTAAAAGGGCGGCGATAACAGCCAGTCCCTTTCCCCGTCCCCTGAATGACATTGTGGCCCCCGTTTTTTGTTGGGACCACGTTTCGCACAAAGGATTTGCGCCGCTGCTAAGTCAGGCAAGTAGATTTGACGCGAATGCCAGTAAAGCGCGCAGCGAATTCGAAACTATGCTTGCATCGAACTCGACTAAAATCTGAGACAACTGCAATTGATTCAAATTTTATCTATTAACGCCGGGGACGCTGGAACCGCAGGCGTTGCTGACGGAAAAGGCGACGGCATTAACCGACTTTGGCCGGTGCCAAACAGCGAAAAGGCGGCATCCTATCGCGCGGATACCACCTTTGAGGCTGAAAAGTCGGGATTTTTTGCCGGCTGGCGCTTTACCGCGCGGTAACTGCGTCTTCGAGCGTCTCGGCGACCTGCTCGTGGACGAACTCGAGCGCAAAGCCTTCCTCGAGGTTCCGCACCACGCGGGACTGGACCTTGCCGAGCATGACCAGGGATTTCAGGGGTGGGCGGTTCTCCGCGGCGATCGCGGCGCCCGACAGCGACAGGTCGATGATGCGGCAGGTCATCTTGCTGCCGTCCTCGAGGGTCAGGAGCGCGATCGGGTTGCGCGGCACGATACGGTCGTGGCGGCGGTCTTCCGGCAGGTTGAGGATATCGCGGTTGGCGAGCCAAGTGAGCTGAGCGGCCAGCTTATCGCGCTTGCGCGCGGTGGCGCCGACCGTCATGGCAAAGCCATTGTCGATGATGCGGGTGATCTTGCCCTCGACGCGGCCGATATGGTCGAGATAGGCGATCACGCGGTCGCCGACATTGCCGATGCCGGGCGCCAGCAGCGCGAGGCCACCCGGCGACATGTTAATGATCTGGCAAGGAAATTCGCGGCGATCGGGCAGCATGTAGCGGCCGAGCAGGTGGACCTTGACGCGCTGAAAGCGCCGCCGCTCCTCTGCGGACGGGACCGTGGTTGTTTTCTTTTGCGCAAACGACATTCTTCGCCACCAGACAGCCGGTCTTTCGGCGTCGCCAAGACCCTAAGGCCGACAGGGTTAACGATGTGTTATCAGCAGTTGCAAAAGCAGGTGATCGACCCGGATGAAGGTTGCGTCGCGCTCATCCGGGCGAATTTCTTGATCAGCGCCGGCTGAACAACCCGCGCGCTGCTCGGCCGTCAGGCGAGAAGTTGCTTCTCGATTTCATAGACCGGCATCTTGATCAGATCCTTGGCGATCTCGCCATGCAGGGCCTTTCGCACCACGGCCGAATAGTCCGTTCTGATCATGCCAAGCGCCCGGGGCGATGCAACCATCGTCAGGGCCGAGGTCTCGCCTGATGTGATCGCCGTGTCGAGCCGGCCGGCGAGCGTTTTCAAGAACAGCCGTTCGGATTCATCGTGCCAGTCGGTCTGTTCGATGGAGCTGCGCGCGCTGCCCGTCGACTGATGAACGCGGCCCGGCGCGTCGCTTCCCTGCGCATGCGTGGAGGAGTCTTCATGCTCATGCACTTCTCTTGTGTGCAGATTCGGAAACAGGTGATCGCCGCGGTGCTTGCCGGCATCCTTCTGCTGCCGACCCCCGCGGATTTGCCGGTCGCGGCCCATCGCATGGTCGCCATTCTCGGCTTCGCCGTGATCATCTGGATGACCGAGGCGATCGATTACGCGGTGTCGGCGGTGGTCATCGCCGCGCTGATGGCATCTTGCTCGGGCTGGCGCCGAGTGTCGCCAATCCCAAGGCTTGACGGGTACGAGCGCGGCGCTCGGTCTCGCGTTCGGCGGGTTTGCCAACACCGCGCTGGTGCTGGTGGCGGCCGCGCTGTTTCTGGCTGCGGCAAAGACCTCAACCGGGCTGGACCGGCGAATTGCGCTCACCATCCTGTCGAGGGTTGGCACGGAAACCAGGAATGTCGTGATCGGTACGATCGTGGTCGGCTTCGTGATCGCGCTGATGGTGCCGTCCACCACTGCGCGCGTCGCCTGTCTGGTGCCGATCACGCTCGGCATCATCGCCGCCTTCGGCGTCGACAGGCGCGGTGCCGTTGCCGGCATGCTGATGATCACGACGGTGCAGACCGCCAGCATCTGGAATGTCGGCATCAAGACAGCGGCAGCGCAGAACATGGTGGCCATTGGCTTCATTGAAAAGGCGTCCGGCAGGACCATCACCTGGCTGGACTGGCTGATCGCAGCCGGGCCCTTCGCTCGTGATGTGCATCGCGCTGTATTTCGTAATGACGCGGATGATGCCGGCGGAAGTTGCGCAGGTGCCGGGCGGCCGTGAGGGAATCCGCAAATCGCTGTCGGAGCTCGGGCCGATGACATCAGCCGAGATCAAACTGCTGCTGCTGTCGGTTGTCCTGATCGGATTCTGGGCGACCGAGGGCGTGCTGCACAAATTCGATACCAGTACGACGACGATCACCGCCGTCGCGCTGATGTTCCTGCCGGGATTCGGCATCATGACCTGGAAGGAGGCGCAGCCGAAGATACCGTGGGGCACGATCATCCTGTTCGGCGTCGGGATCAGCCTCGGCACGGCACTGCTGCAAACCACCGCGGCGACCTGGCTTGCCAATATCGTCGTCACGGCGTTCGGCCTGAAGAACGCGACGGCCTTGTTCATTCTTGCCGTGATGAGCCTGTTCCTGGTGGTGATTCACTTGGGCTTTGCGAGTGCCACCGCTTTGGCATCGGCGATGATCCCGATCGTCATCGCTGTGCTGAAGAGCGTCGTGACGCCGGGAATCAACATCATCGGCATGACGATGCTGCTGCAGTTCGTGGTGAGCTTCGGCTTCATTCTGGTGGTGAACGCGCCGCAGAATATGGTCGCCTATGGTACCGATACGTTCAGCGCACGCGATTTCGTCCGCACCGGACTGGCGCTGACCGCGGTTGCGCTAGTGCTCGTGATGGTGCTGGCTGCGACGTATTGGAGGTGGCTGGGCTACGTGTGGGGAAAGGCGCACAGCCCACCGTTCCGGGCGGCGACACTCTCCAAGAGCAGTGATTTCGGCAAATCCTGCGAATGACGATTGTGCTTCGTCGCATCGCTTCGGTAGCATTAGGGCTATCTGCCGCCCCTATCCGGGCCGGCCAAAAATGCTAGCGAACGGAGGGAAAATGCCGGGGGTGAAACGCGAGCGACACGGTAATGTCGGCATTCTGACATTGAACGAGCCGGCAAGCCTGAATGCGATGACGCCCGATTTGTTGGGCGACCTCGCCGTTGCGATTGCCGAGACGACCGGCGATCCAGACGTGAGGGCGCTGGTGCTGACGGGGGCCGGCCGCGGCTTTTGCTCGGGCCAGAATTTAAAGGCTGCGCAGATCCTCGGCGATGACATCGCGGCCGGCGTGATGAAATATTACTGGCCGGCGTTCAAGGCGATGCGCGAGTGCCGCGTGCCGATCGTGGTTGCCGTCAACGGCGTGGCCGCGGGCGGCGGATTCAGCCTTGCGATGGCCGGCGACATGATCGTCGCTGCGCGTTCAGCCCGCTTCATCCAGGTGTTCAGCCGCATCGCGCTGGTCCCTGATCTCGGTTCAACCTGGCTGTTGCCGCGTCTTATCGGCCGGCAGCGCGCGCTCGAACTGATGATGACCAACGAGGCGCTATCCGCCGATCAGGCCAAGGAGTGGGGCCTGGTCCGCGAGGTGTTTGATGACGCGGCGCTGCCCGACGGCGCGCTCGAACTGGCCCGCAAGCTCGCGAGCGGGCCGACGCGTGCGTTGGTCGCGACGCGCCGTCTGATCGACGAGAGCGAGCACGCGAGCTATGCCGACCAGTTCCGCCGCGAGATCGAGACGCAGGCGGAGATCCGCCTGAGCACCGACGCGCTCGAGGGGCGCAATGCGTTCATCGAGAAACGCGCCGCCGTCTTCACCGGACGCTGAGAAAGGATCGCGCAACATCAAGGTCGAGAACGGTTGCCGATCGCATAGCAGAATGGCCATGGGTTGGCGCGCGATACGCGTGGAACTTTTAATTCGGCTGGATGGTTGTTCAGTTGGGCTAAACAACAAGACTCCATGTCCAAATGGCATAAACAGTTTCTGTTTGGAATTTGGGGTCTTCTGCTGATCCCGCTGATCGCGCCTATCCTTGGAAAATGGCTGGTCGAAAGCGTCCTCTCCGATCCGAACGCGGCGGCTACGACAGTTTTTGAAGACCTTGTCGCACTGGACCGCCAGCGCTGGTTCAAATTTGCCGTGGTCTTCTGGACCGGTATCGTACTTGGCGTCTCATTAGAGTGGCTAAACCGGAAGTCGGATGAAAAGAGAGCTTCCGAGCTCCGGAGCCTCGGCTCTAAATTTCGCAGTCTTTCAGACAGCCTCAAAAATCGGACCGCGTCGTCAGGCTGGCCGGACAATGTGCCTGATCTCAAACCGGCAATCATGTCTGCATTCGTCTCCGCCAGGAAATTTCATCTGTGGGTCCCGGACGAGCACGTGTACCAATTGCCGGATGCGTCATTCCTTTGCGAGTACTTCAGATGTGTCGGCAAGCTGTTAGAGGATGGACAATTTGATAAGGCCAGCAAAGAGGCGCGCTCGTGGCAGCCATTTCTCGACAATGTGACGTTGTCTTGAGCTTCAAGCAACTGGCCGCGGTGCCGGGCTTGACGAATGCCCTTGCTCAGCCGACCTGTCCGACGAACTGCTGCAGTTCCGGGGTGCGCGGCGCGGCGAACACTTCCTTCGGCACGCCTTCCTCATGCACCTTGCCGTGGTGCATGAAGACGAGCTTGGTGCCGACGTCGCGGGCGAAGCGCATTTCGTGCGTGACCAGGATCAGCGTCATGCCCTCTCGCGCCAATTGCTCGACGACGCGCAAGACTTCGTTGACCAACTCGGGATCGAGCGCGGAGGTGATCTCGTCGCACAGCAGGACTTTTGGCCGCATCGCCAGCGAGCGGGCGATGGCGACGCGCTGCTGCTGGCCGCCGGAGAGTTCGCTCGGATAGGCATCCATCTTTTCCGACAGGCCCACCTTGGCCAGCACCTCGGCGGCGGTGGCGCGGGCTTCGGCCTTGGACGTCTTGTTGACGACGGTCGGCGCCAGCATGACATTCTCGGCCGCGGTGAGATGTGGAAACAGGTTGAACTGCTGGAATACCATGCCGACGTGGCGGCGCAGCTCCCGCAGATTGGTAGCGGCGCCGCCGACCTCGATGCCGTCGGCGACGATGCTGCCGGATTGATAGGTCTCCAGCCCGTTAATGCAGCGGAGCAGGGTGCTCTTCCCCGAGCCGGAACGGCCGATGATTGCGACCACGTCGCCCTTGGCGATATCGAGCGAGACGCCTTTCAGCACCTCGTTCTGGCCAAAACTCTTCCTGACGTCACGAATGCTAACGAGCGACATTGAGGCGGCCTTCGATTTTCTTCGCCCACCAGGACAGCGGGAAACAAAGACAGAAATAGATCAGCGCGACCAGAGAGTAGACCAGGAACGGCCGGAAGGTCGCGTTGTTGAGCATGGTGCCGGCCTTGGTCAGTTCGACGAAGCCGATGATCGAGGCGAGCGCGGTGCCCTTGATCACCTGCACCGAGAAGCCGACGGTTGGCGCGACCGCGATGCGGGAGGCCTGCGGCAGGATGACATAGCGCATCTGCTCGATATAGCTGAGCGCCAGGCTGGAGGAGGCCTCCCACTGGCCTTTTGGAATGGATTCGACGCAGCCGCGCCAGATCTCGGTCAGGAACGCGCTGGTCCAGAATGTCAGCGCCAGCGTCGCGGCAGCCCACGGCGAGACCTCGACGCCGAACAACGCGATGCCGAAGAAGAACAGGAATAGCTGCATCAACAGCGGCGTGCCCTGGAAGAACTCGATGTAGACCTTGGTGAACCATTCCAGCGGCGCGATCCGCGACGTCCGCATGAACAACAGCACCAGCCCGACGATGCCGCCGCAGACAAACGCGATCAGCGACAGCACGATCGTCCACTGCGTGGCGATCAACAGGTTGGAGAGTATGTCCCAAACACTGAACTGCAGCATGGTTCACCTCGCCTTGAAGATGACGCGGCCGAGCGCGCGCAGCGCGGCGCGCATCAGCATTGCGAGTACGAGGTAGGCGAGCGCGACCAGCAGGTAGACCTCGAAGTTGCGGAAGTTCCGCGATGCCACGAAGTTGGCGGCATAGGTCAGGTCTTCCGCCGAGATCTGCGACACCACCGCCGAGCCCAGCATGACGATGATGATCTGCGACGACAGCGCCGGATAGATTTTCCGGAACGCCTGGTTCAGCACGATGTGGCGCAGCACTTCCCATTTGGTCATGGCGAGGCTGAGGCCGGCCTCGATATGCCCTTTCGGAACCGCCTCGATGCCGGCGCGGATGATCTCGGTGGAATAAGCGCCGAGGTTGATCACCATCGCAAGGAAGGCCGCGGTGGTTTCGCTGAGCTTCAGCCCCAGCGCCGGCAGGCCGAAGAAGATGAAGAACAGTTGCACGATGAACGGCGTATTGCGGATCAATTCCACATAGACGGCGACGATGCGGCCGAGCCAAACGGGTCCGAACGTGCGCGCCGCGGCGCCCGCGGTGCCCACGGCGATGCCGGCGACGGTCGACACGATCGTCAGCACGATCGTGAAGACCAGCCCATACAGCAGCACGTTCCAGTAGGGTAGCAGTTCGGCGAATTGCAGCTTGTAGGACACTCGGCCGCCCCCGGTCTTACGTCAGAAGCCGGGCGGCAGCGGTGCCTTCAGCCATTTCTCCGACAGTTTGCCGATCTCGCCCGATGCCTTTGCCTTGGTGATGATCTCGTTGACCTTGGCAAGCAGCGCCGGCTCGTTCTTGTTGAGCCCGACATAGCAGGGGCTGTCCTTGATCACGAATTTCAGCGCCGGCGCACGGGCAGGGACCTTTTCGGCGATCGCAGCCGCGACCGTGTTGCCGGTGGCGATCAGGTCGACCTGGCCGGACACGAACGCGGCGATGGTGGCGTTGTTGTCCTCGAAGCGCTTGACGGTGGCATCCGCCGGCGCCATGGCGGTCAACGACTGCTCCTCGATCGCGCCGCGGGTGGCGCCGATGGTCTTGCCCTTGAGGTCGGCGGCGCTCGCAACAGCGATGGCCTTGGTGCCGAACACGCCGGAGAAGAACGGCGCGTAGGCGATCGAGAAGTCGATGACTTTTTCGCGCTCCTCGTTCTTGCCGAGGCTGGAGATGACGAGGTCGGCCTTGTTGGTCTGCAGATAGGGAATGCGGTTGGCGCTGGTCACCGGAATGATCTCGGTCTTCACCCCGAGTTCCTTGCCGATCAGGTTGGCCATGTCGATGTCGTAGCCCTGCGGCTTGAGATCGAGCCCGGCCGAGCCGAACGGCGCAAAATCCTGCGGCACCGCGACCTTGATGACCTTCGACTTCATGATGTTATCGAGGGCGTCGGCATGGGCCTGCGTCGCCACCGCGGCAGTGGCAATTGCGGCGGCGAGCAACAATTTCTTGAACGGCATTCTTGGATCTCCGAGGTTACAACGGAACGTGCCCTGCGAGATTTCTCTCGGGGCATCATTCGGCGATGTGGCCCGGCTCCACGTCGTGATTCGACCCTGCCTGACGCCTCGCGTTTAGGCAATGCTCGGCCGTGCTTTTTTTGAGGGCTGTTTCTGGAGCGTTTTCGAGCATGGTCAGGCGGACCATGCTATGTCAGCGAACCAGTGGTTCGTGATTACCGCAGGCCTTCATAGACCATGAAGCCGCGCGCGATGGCGAGCTTGCGCAGGGCGCGGGGGACGAACTTTTGCGGCGTGTGCACATAGCGCCACGACGTCAACTTGAAATCGCCGATCGTGGTGAGGTTGTCTTCAAATGGCGCCAGCAATCCGGTCAGGCTGATCGGCGCATGCGCCCGGTTGTTGAACGGCAGCAGCAACAACTCCAGATGCGCCGTCTTGCCATCGTCCGAGGTGGCGGTGACGCCGGCGATCGCTGGCAGCATTTCTTCCGCGACATAGGTGATGATTTCCTCGATCTCGCCGCGACTATGCTCGGTGAACAGCGCGGAGAAACTGGCATCCTTGAGGTCGCGGCCGAGCAGGGCGCTGACCCGGGTTCCGGCGACGCGAAACGGATAGCCGGCGGAGTTGTCATAGGACAGCACGAAAATGTCGCCGAGCAGTTCGCGCACTGCGCCCGGCTCGATCTCGCTGCGGTCCGGCGCCCGGGCATCGCCGCGCTTCGCATTCCAATAGGCGAAGAACTCGCGGCTCGATGGGTGTTTCATGTCCTTGTCCTTCGCCCCCGGATTGCTTGCCGCGAGACACTTCTGTCCCGCTTTTGCGCAACGCGCCTTCCCTCGGCTGTTGTGCAGAACGGGCTTTGCAGCGTCCATGCCGTTGAGCCGATTTGGCCTCGCCGGGCGCGGCTTTGTGTTGTTAACGTTAAATTAACTATGAGGTTGGCGAGGGCGAGGCGCTACGCATAGGGTGGAACGCATCGGACGGCGCAGGCTTATCTCAGGGTAACTCCGGCGCAGTTGGTACACAGTGGCGTCAAACAGTTTGGTCGTCGCGCGGGGAGGGGTGGGGATGTGATCCTTCACTCCTGGGGCGTGAGAAGATCAGCAGGACAAGGGAGGATGTTCTCAGCATCCTCCCTTTTTCGTTTGTTCTCTGGGCGGCGATATCCGTGTCCCGGACGCGGCGCAGCGCCCCTTGGCGGTGCGCCGCGTCACTGCGTGCCGCGCCGCGTTCGGGACGCGAAAGCTGTGTTTGCGCACTTGCACAGGGCGGGCAAAGCCGCCTATCTGGACCCATACGCCTTCAAGCCCAGCTAAGGTCCTGGACCCCTTGCAATCCCAGCCCTACTCCTCCGATGTCGAGCCGCCGGACGCGCCGCATGAGCCGATCCTGACGCTGCCGGGCGCGCTGACGGCCTATGTGGCGCTGATCGCGATCATTCATTTGCGGGTGCTGCTGCCGCCGGAGTTGGAGAACTGGACCATCGACGTGTTCGGGTTCATCCCGAAGCGCTACGATTCCACGCTGCTCAACATCAGGTTTCCGGGCGGGGCGGGGGCCAAGGTCTGGACCTTCGTCACCTATTCGCTGCTGCACGCCAATCTCAGCCATATCGGCTTCAACGTCCTCTGGCTGCTGCCGTTCGGCAGCGCGCTGGCGCGCCGGTTCGGCCCGGTGAGATTCTTCACCTTCATGGCGGTGACGGCGGCGGCGGGCGCGCTGGCGCATCTCGTCACCCATGAGCACGCCATCGCACCGATGATCGGCGCCTCGGCCTCGGTTTCCGGCGCCATGGCCGCCGCCATCCGCTTTGCCTTCGTGCGGGGAAGCTTTCTTTCGTTCCGGCGGGGTGATGCCGATGCCGCCGCCAAGGTTCCAGCGCTGTCGCTGGCGCGTGCGCTGCGCAACCCGCGCGTGCTTGGATTTCTGGCGGTGTGGTTTGGCGTCAACATCATCTTCGGCCTGGGTTCGATTTCGATCGGTGCCGAAGGTGCAACTGTTGCCTGGCAGGCGCATATCGGCGGCTTTCTCGCCGGCCTGATGCTGTTTTCGCTGTTCGATCCGGTGCCGCACGGCATGCGGCACGCGGCATCGCCGGACGAGCCAGGCCGCGTCTGATCGCCGCTTGCGGCGAGAGGCGATTTCATCCATCATCTGCGACAAAAGTTGTAACGCAAGCCAATGCCGCTGCCATGCAGCCGCGCTTGCAGACCGTGGCCTGAAACGAAACCGGCGCGGGAACTGTTGATTGAAGACTCGCGAACAAGTCGGGCCCTCGGGCGCGAACGGATTCAGGAGGCGACAATGACGGTACGTTCAATTCTCGACACCAAGGGCCATCAGATCACGAGCGTCGAGCCGGACGCCAAGCTTTCGGCTGCGATCAAGACTCTCGGCGAGCGCAAGATCGGCGCGGTGCTGGTGATGAACGAGGGACGGCTCGAAGGGATCTTGTCGGAGCGCGACATCGTCCGCGTGCTGGGCGAGCGCGGCGCCAGGGTGCTCGAGGAGCCGGTCAGCGCTGTCATGACGCGCAAGGTCGTGAGCTGCCGCGAGTCGGATACCGTCGCCGGCATCATGGAAATGATGACGATCGGCAAGTTCCGCCATTTGCCCGTCGTCGAGAGCGGCAAGGTGGTCGGCCTGATTTCGATCGGCGACATCGTCAAGCGCCGTGTCCAGGAATACGAGGCCGAGCAGGAAGCGCTGCGCGACTACATCAAGACGGCCTGATTTCTTTTGACGCGTTTTCTTGATGCGAAAACGCTAGGTTATTCCTTGTCCGCCTTTTCGACCGGCGGTTCGGCTACGGCCGCCGGCGGCGCCAGAATGTGGATCGCCTCCTGGATCGAATCGATTGCGCGCTCGGCGGCCTTGACGCCGTGGGCGATCAAATCGTCGGCGCGGTGAAAATCGAACCAGCCGATCTTGCCGACGCGGGGCGAGATCAAGAGATCGGGCGGATCGCCGGCGAGCCGGGCGCGGGTGATGCGGTCCTGCATGATGTTGAAGGCATCGACCATGACCGAGGAGATGCCCGGCCGTCCGCCGCCGCCGAAGAACTCGCGCTTCATGGTGCGTTCGGCCGAGAAGAATTTTCCGATACCGCGCCTGCGCGGCTCCGGCTCGGCTGCTACCTCCGGCATCACCGATACCGAAACGCTGGGCACGGCACCATGCGAATAGATCGTGGTGGAGTGCGCGAAGACGTCGCTGGAAAGATTGGCGGCGATGACGATTTCGGCGCCGAGCGCACGCGCTGCCGACACCGGCACCGGATTCACCAGTGCGCCGTCGACCAGCCAGCGGTCGCCGACCAGGACCGGTGAAAAAATTCCAGGCAGCGCGTAGGAGGCGCGCATCGCATCCACCATCGGGCCATGGGTCAGCCAGATCTCGTGGCCGGTGCGCACCTCAGTCGCGACAGTGGCAAATTTCACCGGCAGTTCCTCGATCAGGCTCTGGCCGAGCGCAGTTTCCAGTTCGGCCGCAAGCTTCGCGCCGCCGATCAGGCCGGAACCGTTCAGGCGGATGTCGAGGTAGGAGAGGACGGTTCGCGGCTGCAGGCTGCGCGCCCATTCCTCGAGCGTATCGAGGTGTCCGGCGGCATAAGCGCCGCCGACCACGGCACCGATCGACGTTCCGACAACGACATTGGGCATGATGCCATGGGCGGCCAGCGTGCGGACGATGCCGATATGGGCAAAGCCGCGCGCGGCGCCGCCGCCCAGCGCCAGCCCGATCACCGGCCGGCGAATGCTGCCGAGCCCCACTTTGTCCTGGGCCTTGTCTTGAGCTTCGTTTTGGGCATCAGAGCCCTTCTGGCCGCGGCCCATCCAGCTATCCAACACGCAAACTCTCCTGCGGCTTCAGAGGATATTCGCCGCGGCGCGGACGCGCCAGAACTGCCTATTCCGATCCGGGCGCATGGTTTACGCCCCAAGGAAGCGGCCTAGGCAGGGAATGTGACTGGACCACGACCGCCGCATTAACATTGGGTGCCAGGACCGGTTCCGAACCCCGTAGCTGCCCGGACTTGGGCGCCTGAGGCTTGAATTTGCCGCGTTTTCGGTGAAAAGCATGGCCATGATTTCGGGCGATCACGGTATCGTTGGAAGCGGGCGGGGCCGATGGCTTTTCCCGGCACTGGCCCTTGCCTGGGTGCTGCTGATTCCGACCACCGCCTCGGCCCAGTGGTTCTCGGACCGGCCGCCACCAGTGCCGCCCGCCGCCGTGCCGGAGAGCCAGTCCGGGCCTGCCATGAACCTGGCGCCGCCATCGGATACGAGGGGGCTGCCGCCGGTTTCGACGCCGCTGACCCAGCCGACCATCGTTCAGCCGCAGGTTACCGCAGTGCCGCCGGTCGTCCCGCCGCCGGGGGCGCCAACCCCCAACCAGGCCGTGCTGTCGCTGAACGCGCGCTATGGCAAGGACCTGCCTGTCATCAATGGCGGGCTGGTATGGCGGGTCTTCGCCGACAAGCCCGACGACACCGGTACGTTCAAGCTGATCCGGGAGGAGCGCGGCGCGACGCCGAACATCGTGCTGCCGCCCGGCAATTACGTCGTCCACGTCGCCCTTGGCCTCGTCAGCGCGGTACGTGCGGTGAGCCTGAAGGCGGAGACCGACCGTGTCTCCTTCGTGCTGCCGGCCGGCGGGCTGCGCATCGAAGGCCGTGTCGGCTCCAGCAAGATCCCGCCGAACCAGATTTCGTTCGCGCTTTACAAGGGTAGCCAGTTCGAAGGCGGCGCCGAGCGCTCCTCATTGATTCCCAACGTGGCCGCTGGCGATGTCGCGCTGCTGCCGGAAGGCACCTATTACATCATCTCCAACTATGGCGATGCCAACTCCGTCGTGCGCTCCGACATCCGCGTCCAGGCTGGCAAGCTGACCGACGTGACGGTCAGCCATCGCGCCGCTGTCATCACGCTGAAGCTCGTCGGCGACAAGGGTGGCGAGGCGCTCGCCAACACCGCATGGTCGGTGATCACGCCGGGCGGTGACGTCATCAAGGAATCGATCGGAGCGTTCCCGCGCGTGGTGCTGTCCGAGGGCGAATACCGGGCGATCGCCAAGAATGAAGGCAAGGTGTTCGAGCGGCCCTTCAACGTCGTCAACGGCGTCGATGCCGAGGTCGAGGTCATCGCGCGCTAGCCGCGGATGGCTTGGCGCCGGGCTGCCCCGATAAAAATCGCAAAACAACCCCATGCAAAGCAGGATTTGCCCCGGCTCTCGGTGCTCATCCCGCTTCCATCCGGGACAGCAGAGGTCTGCCGTTACCGCGGCGTGCCGGCCTCAGAACCGCGTCACGATATCCGGCAGCGCCGGGCGAGGGCGGTCCTCGGCCGGTTTCGAAGGCGTGCCGATATGAATGAAGCCGGCGAGCTTCTCGTCCGCCTTCAGTCCGAGCCCGTCGAGCACGTCGCGGTCGAACGCGAACCAGCCGGTCAGCCAGTTGGCGCCATAACCGAGCGCGGTGGCGGCGGTGACGATGTTCATCGCGCTGGCGCCGGCGGACAATTGCTGCTCCCAGGCCGGCACCTTCGGATGCGGCCTGGTGAAGCTGACCACGGCGATCACCAGCGGCGCATCCATCAACCGGCGTTTCTCGACCTCGATGTCGGCGGCGGGGGCGGACGGATTCTTCTTGGCGAATACCCGCGCGATGATGTCGCCGGCCCGCGCCCGCGCGTCGCCCTCGAACACGATAAAGCGCCACGGCGCCAGCTTGCCATGATCAGGCACCCGCGCGCCGATGGTCAGGATGGTCTCGAGTTCGCTCGCCGTCGGGCCGGGGCCGCTCATCTCGCGCGGCTTGACCGAGCGGCGGATCTTCAGGAGTTCGATAGCGTCGGGCACAAGGGTTTCTTTCGTCGATCTGGGAATTTGTACCACCGAGATAGGTGGCTTCGGAGCCTATGGAAGCCAATTTAGATCGATTGTGATAATATCAGCCGACACACCTTTACCTGAGCCTTCGACCGTGCGCAGGCCAATCAAATCTGACCGCGAGTATCGCCGAGCTCTCAAAGAGATCGAGGGATTAATGAATGCCCGGATTGGTTCGCCCAAGGGCAAGCGGCTCGATGATCTGGTTCGTCGAGTGGAAGTATGGGAGCGGAAAAAACATAATCCGCTCCACACACTTTCTTCCTAAGCCGCGCGTGCCCGCTTCACGTCCGGTGGCGTTGCTTCCTCGACGAGGGCGGCGATCGCCTCGTCGGTCGGCATCACCTTCTGGCCGTCACTGCCGAGCCGGCGGACCGAGACGGTATGGGTCTCGGCTTCCTTCTTGCCGACGACGAGCAGGGCAGGGATTTTTGCCAGAGAGTGCTCGCGGACCTTGTAGTTGATCTTCTCGTTGCGCAAATCGATCTCGACGCGAAGGCCGGCGCGCCGCGCGGCAGCGGCAACTACCTTGGCGTATTCGTCGCCCTCCGAGGTGATGGTCGTGACCACAACTTGGGTCGGCGACAGCCAGAGCGGGAAGTTGCCGGCAAAGTGCTCGATCAGGATGCCGATGAAGCGCTCCATTGAGCCGCAGATCGCGCGATGCACCATCACCGGTGCCTTCTTCGAACCGTCGGCATCGATGTAGAAGGCGCCAAAACGTTCCGGCAGGTTGAAGTCGACCTGCGTGGTGCCGCACTGCCAGTCGCGGCCGATGGCATCGCGCAGCACATATTCGAACTTCGGCCCGTAGAACGCGCCTTCGCCCGGATTGATCGCGGTCTTGATGCGGTTATTGCCGCTGGCCTGGATTTCGGCCAGCACGGTCGCCATCACGCGCTCGGCATGATCCCACATCTCGTCGGTGCCGACGCGCTTCTCCGGCCGGGTCGAGAGTTTTACGGTGAGTTCGCCGTCGAAGCCGAAATCGGCATAGGTCGACAGGATCAGCTCGTTGATCTTGAGGCACTCTTCCGCAAGCTGCGCCTCGGTGCAGAACACATGCGCGTCGTCCTGCGTGAAGCCGCGCACGCGCATCAGGCCGTGCATCGCGCCCGACGCCTCGTAGCGATGCACCACGCCGAATTCGGCGAGGCGCAGAGGCAGGTCGCGATAGCTCTTCAGGCCGTGCTTGAAGATCTGTACGTGGCCAGGGCAGTTCATCGGCTTCAGCGCAAACCAGCGCTTGTCCTCGGCCTCGTCGCCGGCCGACTGCGCCGCGAACATGTTCTCGCGGTACCAGTCCCAATGGCCCGACGTTTCCCACAACACCTTGTCCAGGATCTGCGGCGCGTTGACCTCGTCATAGTCGCCCGTCAAGCGGCGCCGCATGTAGGCGATCAAGGCCTGGAAGATGGTCCAGCCCTTCGGGTGCCAGAACACAACACCAGGGCCTTCCTCCTGGAAATGGAACAGGTCGAGCTCGCGGCCGAGCTTGCGGTGGTCGCGCTTCTCGGCTTCCTCGATCTGCTTGAGGTAAGCGTCGAGCTCCTCCTGCCTGGCGAAGGCGGTGCCGTAGATGCGCGTCAGCATCGGGTTGTTGGCGTCGCCGCGCCAATAGGCGCCCGCCACCTTCATCAGCTTGAAGGCGTTGCCGATCTTGCCGGTCGAGTTCATGTGCGGGCCACGGCACAGATCGAACCAGTCGCCCTGGAAATAGATCTTGATCGGCTCATTCCCGGGAATGGCGTCGACCAGCTCGACCTTGAACGCCTCGCCCTTGTCGCGGAACACCTGCTTGGTCTTCTCGCGGTCCCACACTTCCTTGGTGAACGGCTTGTCGCGCGCGATGATCTCGCGCATCCGCTTTTCGATTCCCGCAAAATCTTCCGGCGTGAACGGCTCGTTGCGGAAGAAGTCGTAATAGAAACCGTTCTCGATGACCGGGCCGATCGTCACCTGCGTCCCCGGCCACAGCGACTGTACCGCTTCCGCCAGCACATGCGCGCAGTCATGCCGGATCAACTCCAGCGCGCGCGGGTCCTCGCGGTTGATCAGTTCGAGCCGGGCGTCCTGCGAGATCGGATCGTTGAGATCGGTCACCACGCCGTCGAGCGCCATCGCGACCGTGCGCTTGGCAAGCGAGGGCGAAATGCCCTTGGCAACATCGAAGCCGGTGGTGCCCTTGGCGTAGTCGCGTTTCGCGCCGTCGGGGAAGGTAACTGTGATCTTTTCCAAGGGTTCAGCCGGTTTCAGATTGGCGAGGCCAAACTGGAAGCCCGATGGGGGCGTATTCTGGTCAGGCATTGTCGTCTCCTAAAGCTCACTCCTGCGAACGAGCGCAGGTAAGCGGGAAGCAGCGGTATAGCAGGGGATTCGGCTCCTGCAATCGGGCAATTTCGCCAAATAGCGTGATGGGAGAGCGGCCGCGGGAGCTACACTTGGCCCCATCGCCCGGAAAAGAAGACCGGTTCTCCGTCGCGGCGGCGCATGGGTGTCCGCGCCGTCAAATCAATAAAACTCATGACGGCGATGACAAATAATCCGGTATCGCGTCCTTTTCTTGGCGCGGCGTGGACCGTACATGCACGTGCATGAAACATGTGCCCGTGCCCGTCCAAACCGAACGCCGCTTCGCCCCCACCGCCTTGATGCTCGGCAACCTCGTGACCGGCTGCTCGGTGCTGGCGCCGGCGGGCATGCTGGTTGAACTGTCTGCTGGTCTCGGCGTCTCGGTCCGTACCGCCGGGCTTCTGATCACCTTCGGTGCGATCATGCTGTGCGTCGGTTCGCCCGTCACGGCCTGGCTGACCTCCAGGATCGAGCGCCGCACGTTGTTGACGGCAACGCTGGCCGTGCTCGCCTTGACCAATCTCGCCTCCGCCTTTGCGCCTGATTACGCGAGCCTGCTGGCCATTCGTCTCCTCATGCTCGGCATCGGCGCGCTTTACACCCCGCAGGCCGCCGGAACCGCGGCGCTGATCGTTCGGCAAGAAAAGCGCGGCAGCACCATCGCCTATATCTTTCTCGGCTGGTCGCTGGCGGCGGCCGTGGGCCTGCCGGCGATCACGTTCATCGCCAGCCGCTATGGCTGGCCGGCGGTCTATGCCGCGATTGGCGCGATGAGCTGCCTGAGCTTCCTGTTGCTGGGCTGGCGGCTGCCGCGCGGGCTGATCAGCGCGCCGGTCGATCTCAAGACCTGGGCCGCGATCGGCCGCAACCCGATGATCCTGCTGCTGCTGTTGATCACGACGCTGCAGATGTCCGGCCAGTTCGTGGTGTTCACCTATATGGGTCCGCTGCTGGCGCGGCTCACCGGCGCCGGGCCGGACCCGATCGCGCTGGTGTTTGCCTGCTACGGCGCGTGCGGCGTGATCGGCACTGTTATTGCGACCCGCATCGTCGACTCTTGGGGCGCCTGGAAGACGTCCATGCTGTTCACGTCGATATTGCTGACGGGCCTCGGCGGCTGGGCGCTCAGCGCCGGCATCTACCCGCTGATGGCGGTTTCCGTCGCGATCTGGGGCATCGGATTTGCGTCCACCAATTCGATGCAACAGGTGAGGCTGGTCGCCGCCGCACCTGCGCTCGCCGCCGCCTCGGTGTCTCTCAACACATCGGTGCTCTATATCGGACAGGCCATCGGCTCGGCGATCGGTGGCTTCCTCTACGCGCGCGATCTCCTCAATGCCTCCGGCTATGTCGCCACGGCCTTCGTCGCTTTGGCGGTGACGACGGTGGTTCTGACCAGGCCGAGGAAGAGCCGGAGCGCATAGTCATAGGCCGCCAATGTCTGCTTTGTAGTTCCGTTGCCGATCGCTGATGATCACCTTGCCACGCGGATGGCGCCGATGCCTGTTGCAGCATCGACCACTTTCAGGCTCATCGCGGGCACGTCGAGAATAACGCCAGTGTCGGCTTCCGACTCCATTTGAGGCATCAAGCCGACTTGCTTTCCTCTGAGGTCTCGTCAATATCGGCCGTATGACTGTCGTCGTGATCACGCTTGCGAACTTGTGGTGGCGCTCCCCTTAGGAGCGGCACGGCTTTGTCATTCACCCAACCGTCGCCGCCGTTCATCGGCTTGCGAGGTTGCTTTCATCAAAGTCCGATTGAACGGCGGCTCCTGATCCGGAGAACCGCGATGCAAGATTCGTCAGCCACCCTCCCTGTTATCTTGACCGGTGACAGAACAACCGGACCGTTGCATCTAGGGCACTACGTCGGCTCGTTGAAGAACCGCGTCGCCCTGCAGACTACACACCGGCAGTACCTGCTGCTGGCGGATAACCAGGCACTCACGGACAACGCGCACAATCCCGGCCGGGTGCGTGACAATGTGATTGAGATCGCGACAGACTACCTCGCTGTCGGCATCGACCCGAACCAGAGCACGATCTGTCTTCAATCGCATCTTCCGGCACTGGCCGATTTGACCCTGCTATACATGAACTTTGTCACGGTCGCGCGGCTTGAGCGCAACCCAACCATCAAGGACGAAATTCAGGCGCGAGGCTTCGGCAGAGATATTCCTGCAGGCTTTCTCTGCTATCCCGTCGCCCAGGCCGCAGACATAACCGGCTTCAAAGCGACGATTGTCCCGGTTGGAGAAGATCAAGCTCCATTGATTGAGCAAACCAATGAGGTTGTTCGCCGCATCAATCGCCAAGCTGGTGTTGACGTGCTGCCAGAAGCTCACGCGCTTATTCCTCGCATCGGACGTCTTCCAGGCATCGACGGCAAAGCCAAAATGAGCAAGTCGCAGGGCAATACTATCCGGCTATCAGCAACAGCCGATGAAATACGTGAGGCTGTCCGGCGGATGTTCACTGATCCAAACCATCTAAAGGCGTCTGATCCGGGGTGCGTTGAAGGCAACGTGGTCTTTACGTACTTGGATGCGTTCGACGAAGATCACATCACGGTTGAGGATTTGAAGGCACGCTATATCCGCGGCGGTTTGGGCGACAGCATTGTCAAGAAACGCCTAGATGATGTGCTGCAGGCACTTCTTGCGCCAATCCGAGACCGTCGCTGCGCACTCGCTCGTGATCCGGGCTATGTGCTGCAGGTCGTTCAGCGTGGCACTGCGCGAGCGCGGGAGATCACCGATGCCACTTTGCGCGATGTTCGCGCCGCGCTCGGTCTATTCATACTGAGTTAGTCGGTCAAAGAAGGGAGATTACCGGCCCACGTAAGGCGCGCTGGCGATCCGCGTCAGCGCCGGTGTTGCGGCCATCTTGACCAGCACTTCCTTGACCGGATGCTCGGTCCAGGCCTGGGTCACGTAGTCGCGATGCGTGACGCCGTCGGGCGTCTGCACGAACACGACGCTGCCGGGGCGCAGCGACCCGTCCATGCTTTCGCTGACCGCGATGCCGCGGTCGCGGAGCATCTGCATCAGCTCGAGGTCGTGCCGCTTGGTGTGGCGGGTATAGGAGGAGACGAAGAAGCCGGTCCGGTTCTTCTCGATCCATGACGCGAACTTGTCGAACTCGCCATAGACGGCATCGAGCAGAACGACGCCGCGGACGCGGCCAGAGAGGCCGCCGACCTCGAGGCTCCATGCGGTCGGCAGGAAGCCGCCGCTATAGCCGACGATCACGATTGGCATGTTGGCAAACGCCTGCGCCGATTTCGGATCGCCATAGAGGCGGGCGAGGTGGCCCGCCGATTCATCGATGAAGCGCTTGAGGCCGCCCGGCTGCCAGAACTTGCCCGCCGAGGAGTCGGCGGCATTCACCGCCATCTGCGGCGCGAGCAGCACGGCGTTGGCGCCGGAATCGGAGATCTGCTGCGGCACCAATTGGCGGTCGCGGACGTCGCGCTCCAGCGTCGCGCCATTGCCGTGGAAGAACACCACGATCACGCCCGGCTTTTTGACATCGAACGCTTCGGGGACGTGCACCAGCACGCGGCTGTCATTGTAGGTCTCGTCCTGCCAATAGACCCGCCCGCTATAGTTCTTGTGTCCCTTGCGCTCGCCCTTGGTGATGTTGAGGAAGGGCTCTTCGGAGTTCGGGTTGGTGCCGAAATAGGGGAAGGCGGAGGACTTCATGCTGACCAGCGTGGTCAGCTCCTCGCGCTCAGGTCGCGGCAAGGTGAGCGCCGGCGTCAACGCGGCGACCCGCACCGGCTCGGTGCGTACCGCGCGCGCCTCCGGCATCAGCGCGACCTGGCGCTGGATCTGCGGCAAGCTTTCGCTGGCGCTGGGGAAACGATCGGCGAATTGCAACTGCGGGAAGCGGTCTTCGAACCTGTCGACAGAAGCCTGCGACTTGGACTTGCCGGCGTGCAATTTGGCGCCGTCGGTGTTCGCCGCCAGCGTGCCGGCATCGGGCGCCTTGCCGCGTTGAGCGAGAACAAAGGACAGTGGCACAAGCAGCGCAGCCATCGCGACCCAGGGCCATGGTCGTCGCAGGACGTGGCGCAGCACGATAGATCGCGCCGTCCAGGCAGCGCGATCTATCGTCTGGAATTTCGGATTAGCTCCGACCATCCACCCCAATGTCCCAAGATCCACCGTCAACCAGCGTAAACTTGAACGCGTTTAGGCGACGCTAAGCGTCCGGAAAAACTCCCCACTTCCGGACGCCCCAAGAGACCATGCAATCGTGTCCCGATTGTGGGACCGCCACGATGTTTTCGCAATCCAGTAGTGGCACGGTGGCGTCTGGCGGTACCATGAGACCTATTTTGCCTCTCAATTTAAACCCTTGTTAACACTGCTTGAATTGGATCGTTTCAGCCTGCACGATGCGTCTCCTGGCTGCGGGCGCTTGAGGGTGGGCTCCGAGATGGCGGCATCAGAAACGGGGACTTGGTCCGGTTCGCTCTCCGGACGCGGCTCCACGGTTTCGGTCCTGGTGGCGGTTGCCATCGTCGTTGCCGACATGGTCGGCGTCGGCGTCTTCACCAGCCTCGGCTTTCAGGTCAAGGACATCCCGTCAGGCTTTTCGATCCTGTTGCTGTGGACCGTCGGCGGCATCGTCGCGTTATGCGGGGTGTTTTCCTATGGCGAGCTCGGCGCGATGTTTCCGCGCTCGAGCGGCGAATACAATTTTCTCGGCCGCGCCTATCACCCGGCCTTCGGTTTTGTGGCGGGCTGGGTATCCGCGACCGTCGGCTTCGCCGCGCCGGTCGCGCTAGCCGCCATGGCCTTCGGCGAGTACGGCAGGTCGGTATTTCCGGATGCGCCGCCGCTGGTGCTTGCGGTCGGCGTGGTCTGGCTGGTGTCGCTCGTGCAACTCGCCGGCATCAGGCATTCCTCGACCTTTCAGCTGATCGCGACCATCTTGAAGGTGGTGCTGATCGTGGCCTTCCTGGCCTGCGGCTTCGTGATCGGCACGGCGCAGCCGGCCTCCTTTGCGCCGCAGGCCGCGGACTTCACCCATATCGTCAGCGCCCCATTCGCGATCAGCCTCGTGTTCGTGATGTATTCCTTCTCGGGCTGGAACGCGGCGACCTACATCATCGGCGAGGTGAGGCTGCCCGAACGCAACGTGCCGCGGGCGATGCTGATCGGCACGCTGATCGTACTCGTGCTATACGTCGCGCTCAATGCGGTGTTCCTGCACACCGCGCCGATCGACAAGCTTGCCGGCCAGCTCGACGTCGCCCGCATTTCCGGCAGCTACATCTTCGGCGAGTTCGGCGGCCGCATCGTCGGCGCGATGATCTGCTTCGGGCTGATCTCCTCGATCAGCGCGATGATGTGGATCGGGCCGCGCGTCATGATGACGATGGGCGAGGACCTTCCGGTGCTGCGCCTGTTCGCGCGAAGGTCGACCGGCGGCGCGCCGGCCTATGCGATTCTTTTCCAGCTCACGGTCGCGAGCCTGATGCTGTTCACGCGCAGCTTCGAGGCGGTGCTGGAATTCATCCAGTTCTCGCTGCTGTTCTGCTCGTTCTTCACCGTGCTCGGCGTCATCAAGCTGCGCATCACGCATCCGGATCTGCCGCGGCCCTACCGCGCCTGGGGATACCCGGTAACGCCGCTGGTCTTCCTGCTCGTGACCGGCTTCATGATGTACTATCTCTTGAAGGAACAGCCGCTGCGCTCGTTCCTAAGTCTTCTGATCATGTCGTCAGGTCTGTTGATTTACGCCGTCTTCCGCAAGCGGACAGATCCGGTCCCGACGGCCGCCGTGGGCAGCGAGTGAGCATGCGGCATTCCCTGAGAATGGTGACAGTTGCGGCTGGGTTGCTGCTGGCGGCCATGGCTTGCGCCCGTGCCCAGACCGCGACGCTGGACGACACCGCGAAATTCCTGGCGGGCATGATGCCGTCGGCGGATTCGCCGCTGGTGCCGCTCACCAAGGAGGCGGCCTGGCAACGCCACGCCAAATTTTTCGACAGCGCGTTCGGCCAGCTCGAGCAGCGCCAGCTGTCGCGGATCCGCGCCTGGGCCGATATCAATCTGGCGGCGCCGAAGCCGACCATGTTCTACATGTTCTCAGGGCCCGATTTTCTCTATGCCAACGCCTTTCATCCGAAGGCGTCGACCTATGTGCTGAGCGCGTTGGAGCCGGTGGGTTCGGTCCCCGACCTCACAAGACTTCCGCGCGGCGGCATCGCATCGGCGCTCTACAACGTCGAGCGTTCGCTCTCATCGATCCTGAGCTTCAGCTTCTTCATCACCAAGCAGATGAAGACCGATCTGCAGGCGGGCCAGATCAGCGGCACCTTGCCGATCCTCTACGTATTCCTGGCGCGCTCGGGCATGACGGTGAAGAGCGCCACGCCGGTCTCGCTCGATGACAAGGGCGCAGCCTATTTCGCCGGCGAAAATCCCGGCCCCAATGCCGTCCGCGGTGTGCGCATCATCTTCGCCGGTCCCGAAGGGCAGGAGAAGACGCTGTATTACTTCTCGACCGACCTTTCCAATTCCGGCGTAAAGGCGAGCGGCTTCCTGAAATTCTGCGAGACGCTCGCGCCCGCCAACAGCCTGATCAAGAGTGCGTCCTATCTGCTGCACTCCGGCAACTTCACCACGGTGCGCAACTTCCTGCTCAACAACAGCGCCACCATCATCCAGGATGATTCCGGAATTCCGCTTGGCTATTACAGCACGAAGAAGTGGCGTCTGTTTCCGTTCGGCCGCTATCTCGGGCCGGTCGACAAATTTCCGGGGCGCTATCAGGAATCCTACGCCGCACTGTTCCGCCGCGCGCAGCCGATCGATTTCGGCATCGGCTATCGCTGGCGCACGCCTGAAACGAACGTGTTGCTGGCGGTGAGACTGCCGGACGATGGATCGCCCGCCATCGATGCCACGACGTCGGCCGAGGCGCCGCCACCGCCGCCGCCGCGAAAGCCGCGGACGCCGGCCTACATAGGTTCGCGGCCACTGCCGGATTGGTGGCCGCAGCGCGGGGATGGATTTTTCTTCTGGCGCTAGGCGGTGGAATCCGAACGCTTTGCAGTCGAGTTGACACCGCGCCAGCGTCCGTAGCGCCACGGCAGAAACCATCGCGCACCCGGCGGTGTGATGAGCGGCACATTGTCGATGCCGGATGTGCCCCATGGTTGGCAGCGCAGGATCCGCGCCAGCGTCATCCAGCCGCCGCCCCACAGGCCGAAACGCTCGATCGCTTCGTCGCCATACACCGAGCATGTCGGCAGGTGCCGGCAGTTGTAGCCGACCAGCGGCGACAGCGTGTGGCGGTAGATCCAGATCAGCGCGCGTCCTGCATTTCGCGGCAGACGACGCGCTGTGCTGGCACAGTCCATGCATTGTTTTTGGTGTGAGGATGAATGTTTCGCGCGCGCCATGCAGAACTATGTACGTAGTTTTGCGGGAGTTCCAAAGCAAGGAACTTAATTCGTGCAGATATTTAGCCACACTTCGCAATTATCGCACTGCAAAGTAACGCTGCAAGCCAAGGTATTATGGACGGCACACGTCAGCACAGTTACCGTTTTCGTACGGATCGATGACAGAATCGTATCACGCTAAGATGGGGCCATTGCTGCGAGTCGTAGACCGGGCTTGGGGGAAGGAACCAAATTGAGCTTTGTGACATCGCTGAAATTCCGCGGATGGGCTCTTCTCGGTGCCGCCGCCTTTTGTCTCGCATTGCCAGGCGCCATCACGACGCTGGGTAATTCAGCGTATGCCGGCGGCACCCTCGAAGAACGCAAGCAGCCGATGCATTTCAAATGGAATGCATGCCAGGGCGATTGCAAGGGCTGGGTCTCGGCGGTCGGCATCGTCACGTCAGACAGCCCGCGGGAGTTCGAGGAGTTCGCCAAGGGCCGCCAACTGGCCGGCGCCACCATCGTGCTGGATTCCAGCGGCGGCTCGGTCAATGATTCCATCACGCTTGGCCGCAAGTTCCGCAGTCTCGGTGCGTTGACCACGGTCGGCGCCACCGTGCGCACACAGACGCCGAATGGCGAACGCGCCAGCGTTGTGCCGGAAGCCTATTGCGAGTCGATGTGCGTGTTCCTGCTGCTCTCGGGCAAGACCCGTTACGTGCCGCCGGTCGCGCATGTCCGCGTGCACCAGATCTGGATGGGCGACCGCGCCGACGATGCCAAGGCCTCGAGCTACTCCGCGCAGGATCTGATGATCGTCCAGCGCGACATCGGCCGCCTGACCAAATACACGTTCGACATGGGCGGAACCGGCGATTTGCTGTCGCTCGCGCTCAGCGTGCCGCCGTGGGAAGATCTCCACGAATTGTCGCGCATCGAGTTGCGCTCGGCCAATCTCACCACGACCGAGATGGCCGCGGACGTCTTCCCGCAAGACAATGCGGGCGTGCCGATGGCGGAAGCCAAGCCGTCCAAGCCGCAGGACCGGTTCGTCAGCTCCGCAATGGACGATATGCAGCCGCAGCAGGGCAAGTCGACGAAAACCGCGGAGGCCGCGGTTCCGACCGGCGGCAAGGCGAGCGCGCCGGCGCAGCCGGCCGCGCCGCAGAAATAAGCTGCATCGGCAGAAGTAGGCTCCATCCCAACAAACGGTGTCATCATCCGCCTTGTGCGCAATTGCGCACTGGAGCGGATGATCCAGTACGCCGCGGCGTTTGTGATCGAACGAGAATCCTCGGTGTACTGGATACCCGCCTGCGCGGGGTATGACGACGGTGGACGGGGCTAAGCCTGCGCGGTCTGCTTGGCCCTGGCCTCGATCTGGCCGATGGCGTCGACCACGGCGTCGAAGGTCAGCATCGTCGAGGCATGGCGGGCCTTGTAGTCGCGCACCGGCTCGAGCAGGGCGATCTCGGCCCATTTGCCCTGCGGCGGACTGCCGTTTTCCTTCAGCATCTTACGGACAGTTTCTCGCAGGTCACGTAACTCCTCAGCCGTCGAGCCGACGACGTGCCTTGCCATGATCGAGGAGGAGGCCTGGCCGAGCGCGCAGGCCTTCACGTCATGGGCGAAGTCGGAGACCACGGGGCCATCCATCTTGAGATCGACCTTGACAGTCGAGCCGCACAGTTTGGAGTGGGCGGTGGCGCTGGCGTGAGGGTCGGGAAGGCGGCCGAGCCGGGGAATATTGCCCGCCAGTTCGATGATCCGCTTGTTGTAGATGTCATTCAGCATGTGCGTAGGTGTCCGGGGCGACGGTCCGAGCGCCCTTGTCCGAGCCCTTGGCGGCTGGGTTTCATCGTCCTATATATGGACAGGAACGGCGGAAAAACAGCCTCGCCGTTCGCCGAAGCCGAGCCGGCGCGGAAACCGGATCGGCCCTTGGCGTGTTGTGGATGGGACTCAGGCGCCCGGCGGTCAAACCGCCCCGTCTGCCCGGTGACACTCCGGCCCCAAGGCCGGTCGAACGGAGAAGACATGGACGCATTGATCAAAACTCTCCGCCCCGGCAAGCCTTCTGACGCCAAGCCTACCGATGTGAAATCGCCCGATGTGGCCCCCGATGCCCGTCCTGCCGAGCTCGATCCCGCCGAGTTCCTGGCCGCCGCCGTCCGTGCCGACCTGCCGCGCCCCTCGCGCGCGGAGGCCGAGCACGCCGTGCACACCTTGCTCAGCTATATCGGCGAGAACCCCTCGCGCGAAGGCTTGCTGGACACGCCGCGCCGGGTCGTCGAAGCCTTCGACGAGCTCTATCAGGGCTACCATCAGTGCCCGGCCGAGGTGCTGGACCGCACGTTTGGCGAGACCGCCGGCTACGACGATTTCGTCCTGGTCCGCGACATCGAATTCACCTCGCAATGCGAGCACCACATGATGCCGTTCTACGGCAAGGCGCATATCGCCTATACGCCGGTGGAACGGGTGGTGGGATTGTCCAAGCTGGCGCGACTCACCGACATCTTTGCCCGTCGCCTGCAGACCCAGGAGCACCTGACCGCCCAGATCGCGGCTGCGATCGACGAGGTCCTGAAGCCGCGCGGCGTTGCCGTGCTGATCGAGGCGGAGCATACCTGCATGTCGGTGCGCGGCGTCGCCAAGCACGGTGCGACGACATTCACCAGCCGCTTCACCGGCATGTTCCGCGACAATCCGGCGGAGCAGCAGCGCTTCCTGTCCCTGGTGCGAGGCCCGAACCGGTAACCTCGCTTAACTTTTCGCGAGGGTCACCGTGTCCCCATCCGCAGCGACCAACGAGCGTGAAGAGGGGCTGGTCTTCCAGCCGAAATTCGACGCGTCCGGCCTCGTCACCTGTGTCGCCACCGATGCGGCGACCGGCGACGTGCTGATGGTCGCGCACATGAACGAGGAAGCGCTGCGCAAGACCATCGCGAGCGGGGACGCCTGGTACTTCAGCCGTTCGCGCAACGCGTTGTGGCGGAAAGGCGAGACCTCGGGTCAGACCCAACGCGTGGTCGAGATGCGGATGGATTGCGATCAGGACGCGATCTGGATCCGTGTCGCGCAGCAGGGTGCCGCGTGTCACACCGGGCGGCATTCGTGTTTCTATCGCAAGGTCGAGGCGGCGGACGGCGGCACGCGGGTGTCGTTCGTCGATGCTGAGCGCCAGTTCGATCCGGACGATGTGTATCGGAAGTGACGTCGTCCGTTCCCCGGATGCTGCGCAGCACGCAGTGATGCGCTGCTGATCCGGGGCCCGTTGCGCACCGTGGGTCCCGGCTCTGCGGTGTACCGTCGAAGTGACGCTGCACCGCGTCCGGGACACCGCCCCGCATTAACCCCCCATTAACCATACTTGCCGCAGTCTCAACCTCGAACGGGTGCTGAATTGCCAGCGCCGTGAAAGCCCGCGCGAGTTTCGCGAGGAACGGGGCGACCTGAGACATGGCGATCGACACGATAAGTGCCACGGCTGCGGCAGGTGTCGATCCCACGCGCGCCAAGATCGCCGGCTCGATCAGGCAGGCGGCATCCACCACCGGTGCCAGCTTCGAATATTTGCTCGCCACCGCGAAGATGGAATCCAATTTCAACCCGAATGCCGCCGCTACCACCTCGTCGGCGCGTGGGCTGTTTCAGTTCATCGACCAGACCTGGCTCGGCACGGTGAAGGAGGCAGGCGCCCATCTCGGCTACGGCAAATATTCCGACGCCATCACCAGGGATTCCGACGGCCGCTATTCGGTCAGCGATCCCGATATGAAGGCCGCGATCATGCGGCTGCGCGACGATCCCGATGCCGCCTCGCAGATGGCGGCGGTGCTCACCCAGTCCAACAGCTTCAAGCTGACCGGCAAGATCGGCCGCCGCCCGAGCGATGCCGAACTCTATATGGCGCATTTCATGGGCGTCGGCGGCGCCGGCAAGCTGATCCAGAACGCCGAGGATAATCCGAACGCCTCGGCCGCGCAGATGTTTCCGAACGCGGCGGCGGCCAACCAGTCGATCTTCTATGATCGCGCGGGACGCTCGCGCAGCGTCTCCGAGGTCTATTCGGTGCTCAGCACGCGCTATGCCGCGGCCGCCAACTCCCCGGTGACGCGAACCGCGATGGCGGCCGCCGGCGGCGATCTGCCCAGGCGCGTCACCGTCGCAAGCGCTACGCCTGCGGTGACCGCCATCGACAACGCCGCCTATCTCGCAAGCTTTCCGGATTCGCGGGCGGCAACGCCGGTCGCGGCAACGTCGCAAACTGCGTCGTCGGAGCCGATGTTCCGCTCGCTGTTCCAAGCCGGCGAACGCACCCAGCCGATCTCGCCGACGGTGCAGGAATTGTGGGGCAAGGTCGCATCCGCGACGCCGGACGTCCGCGCGCCCGGCCGGCTCGATCTCTTCAGCGACCGCTTCGGCACCTTCAGCAGCTGACCGAAAAAGGCGGCGAGAAAATGCGCTTGCCCACGCGTCGGCGGGCATGCGGTATGCCAAATATTAATGAGGCGTTGTCGCACCCTTAACAAAACGTCAATAGAACCAGCCGTTTATGGTGAACCCTTTATTAAGTGTCATGGTTTATTTTTTCTAATAGTGGCATCGCGTTCCGGTGTCGTCTGAGGTTGCGTAGCCAGGACCATGATCGTTCGGCAGTTCATCAGTTGGATTCGTACCGCTCCGGCAGGCGAGCGGGCAGAGGCGACGCGGGCACTGGCGCGCGCCTGGTTGATTTCAGATCTCAGCGAGGACGACCGCATCGCCGCCGAAGGCGCGCTGCTGATGCTGCTCGACGATCCATCGCCTTTGGTACGCCAGGCGATGTCGCAAGTATTCGCGCGCAGTTCCGAGGCGCCGGCCGCGATCGTGCAGGCGCTGGCGCTTGACCAGCCCGCGATCGCGCTGCCGGTGCTCGAACATTCGCCGCTTCTGATCGATGCCGACCTCGTCGACATCGTCGCCACCGGCAACAGCGACATGCAATGCGCAATCGCCCGCCGCATTAATTTGCCGCCGTCGGTTTCCGCCGCGATCGCCGAAGTCGGCTCGGCCGCCGCCGCGCTCGAGCTCATTGAAAACGCTTATGCCGAGCTGGCGCCGTTCTCCTGGGACCGCATCGTCGAACGTCATGGCCATCTCGCCGCGATCAGGGAATCGATGCTGCTGCTCGAAGGCCTGCCGGCCGCGACCCGCGCCGCGCTGGTCGCAAAGCTGTCCGACACGCTGGCGCAGTTCGTCGTCGCGCGCAACTGGCTGAGCGCAGACCGGGCAGGGCGGCTGGCAAACGAAGCGCGCGAGCGCTCGACCCTCAATATCGCGGCGCGCTCGCGCGGCGAGGAGATGGCCGGCCTCGTGCAGCACCTGCGCGCCACCAACCAATTGACCGCCGGCCTGATCCTGCGTGCGCTGCTGTCGAGCAATCTCGAACTGTTCGAGGCGGCGCTGGCGGAGCTGGCCGATCTGCCGATGGCCCGCGTCACGGCGCTGTTGCATGACCGCGGCGGCGCCAGCCTGCAGGCGCTGCTGATCCGCGCGGGCTTGCCAGAATCGACCTTCGCAGCGTTTCGTGTGGCGCTCGAGGCCAGCCGCGAAACCGGCTATGTCGATACCCTCGTCGGAGCCGCGCGCCTGCGCCGCCGCATGGTGGAGCGCGCGCTGACCCATTGCGAGACCGACGGCAAGTCCGCCGAGCCGCTATTGATCCTGCTGCGGCGCTTTGCGACCGAATCCGCACGCGAGGAAGCCCGCGCGTTCTGCGAGGAACTGGTCGCCGATGAGGCCTTTGTGCCGGCCCCGCGCGATCTGATCGCGGCGTAAGTCGACGCTGCCACGAATATCGATGTCGTCCCTTGCGTTCGCAGGGACCCATACGCCGCGGCTTATCCGCAGGGCGATGTGGCAGTTAGCTTTAAAAATAGTCAGCGCTGGCGGTTATGGGTCCCTGCGTTCGCAGGGACGACGCGCGGAGATAATCCCGTTTGGCTTACTCTGCCGGAACGATACTCGGCGCCAGGATCGCTTCGAGATGATCGGGGCGGTCGCGGTTGACCTTGAGCAAAAATTCATCGGCCACGCCGCGGAGCTGCCTGCTCAGCTTGCTCGCCATGACAGCCGTATCGAGTTTGGTGCGTTCGCGCACGATCGCCTGAACGGCATTGATGTGATGGGTGATCAGCTCCTCGGGGACCTGGTCGAGGTCGGGCGCATGCTCGATGATGCGGCAGAGGCTCTCGGCGGCGGCCGCCGCCGAAGGGAAGCCGAACGTGGCGGCATCGCCCTTGATGTCATGGGCGGCGCGAAACAGCTCTTCGCGGCTCTCGATGGTGAAGCCGTTGCGCAGAACGGTTGCATGGGCGGCCGAGAGGCGGTCGGCCTCGATCGTCATCCAGTTCTTGAATTCGCCTGACAGTTCGGCGAGCGCCTTTTCCGCGCGCCCGACCGGGTCGTCGAGATCGGACTCGGGCACGCGCAGCAGCACCTTGCGCAGCGGATTGGGCTGCGTGATCACATGGTGATCGGCGAACGACCTGATCTGCACCGTTCCTGCCTTCTGCGTTCCTGGCTTTTCCTTTGCCATGATGGTCTCTCCAGGCCAGAGCTCAGATGTTCGATCGTGCCTTATCGAGCAGCGAAGGCTGCTGCAGCACTTCCATTTCGCCACCGACCCGGCGTTCGGGGCCGATATAGGCATTGGCGGTGTTGCGCCGGCGGTCCGGGCCGAAATAGGTCTTGGTCTTGATGAAGGGGCGGGGATTGGCGACGACATTGAGGATGCGCTGGTAGAGCCCCTTGGCCGAGATCGGCTTGGCCAGGAACTCGGTGACCCCGGCGTCGCGCGCGACCGTCACGCGCCGCTTTTCCGAATGCCCAGTCAGCATGATGATCGGAGCATAGGGGTTACCCTTGCCTTCCGGCTGGCGGATCATCTGCGCGAGCTCGAGTCCGTCGAAGATCGGCATCGCCCAGTCGGTGATGACGATGTCGGGCACATAGTGGCTGTACATTTCCAACGCGGTCGCGCCGTCTTCCGCCTCATAGACCTCGCGCGCGCCGAACGAATGCAACAGCGTGCGCAGGATGCGACGCATATGCGGATTGTCGTCGCAAATCAGAAATCGCAGCTTGTTGAAGTCAATGCGATACATGGTCGGGTCCGGCCAGCAAACAGTATACTGGCGTTAACCATATCGCGGCCCCATTAAGGAATGGTTGCGGCACAGATTGATGGGCCGACAAAGCCGTTGGGTCGTCCCGGCCTTGAGCCGCGATCCATACGCCGCGGCCCGTGCAGTTTGGGGCATGAACCGACAACGTTTGCAACGACCAACGCCTGTGGGTACGGGTCCCGGCTCGAGGCTGGGACGACAGACGTCAGGAACCGAACTGCTCGCGCAGGATCCGCTCCTCGAGACTGTGACCGGGGTCGAACAGCATTCGCATCGAGATCGTCTTGTCGGACAGCACCTCGACGCGGCGGACGTCGCGCACGTCGTCATGGTCGGCGGCGGCCGCGACCGGACGTTTCGCACCCTCCAGCACCTCGATCACCACGAAGGCTGAATTGGGGAGCAGGGCGCCGCGCCAGCGCCGTGGACGGAACGCGCTGATCGGGGTCAGCGCCAGCAGCGCGGCGTTGATCGGCAGGATCGGTCCCTGTGCCGACAGATTATAGGCCGTCGAGCCGGCCGGCGTCGCCACCAGGATGCCGTCGGCGATCAGTTCGGCCATCCGCTCGTGCTCGTCGATCAGGATGCGCAAATGCGCGGCCTGGTTGGTCTGGCGGAACAGCGCGACCTCGTTGATGGCGTGATGCAGATGCACCACGCCATGGACGTCGGTGGCGCGCATCAAGAGCGGGTTGATCAGGGATTCCCGCGCCGCCGCCAGCCGCGTGTGCAGATCGTGGGTGGTGAATTCGTTCATCAGGAAGCCGACGGTGCCGCGATGCATGCCGTAGATCGGCTTTCCCGTGCGCATGTGGGCGTGCAGCGTCTGCAGCATCAACCCGTCGCCGCCCAGCGCCACCACCACATCGGCGGCGCCGGCATCATGATCGCCGTAGAGCTTGGTGAGCTGCGCCAGCGCGGCCTGCGCCTCGTCGCTTGGGCTCGCGACGAAGGCGATCCGTTCGTATCGCTTGGGGGTGGCCATCGGACGACGAGCTCGCGAATAGCGCCGGATTGCGCCGCGCTCGTCTATACACCTTGGGCAGGCTTGTCGAGATGGTTAGGCGGCTCTTTCGCGTCGGTAACCTAAACCGGCGGTCATCGGGGCGTCATTTTTCCTGCAAGGTCCGGATCGGGTCCCAACCCGCTTCGGGCGGATTTTGGGCCAATTCCCGCGCTCGCGCCGCAAACAGGGACGCGGGGCGGTCGATCTCGGCCGAACGGGCGAAACATTCCGCCGCGCCTTCAAATTCGCGGGCCCGCCAAAGCGCCAGCCCGTCGGCATAATTGTCGATCATTGTCTGCTGGGCGGTGGTCAGCTCCGCCGCCCGCGCCAGCAACTGGTAGATCTTCAGCGCACCGGTCCGCCCCTTGACCCTGATGGCGTCGAGTTCGCGCCAGGCGAAGTCTCCGCCCGCCAGCGCAACCGTCGTCTCGGAGGCGATGACGGTGGTGCCGTAGAACTTGTTGGCACCTTCCAGCCGCGAGGCGAGGTTCACCGCGTCGCTCATGACAGAGTAATTGAAACGCCGCCGCGATCCGAAATTGCCGACCAAGGCCTCGCCGGAATTGATGCCGATCCGCTGCGCAAGCTTGTATCCCTGGAAGAGGGGCGAATTCGTATTGAGTTCGGCGAGCTGCGTGCAGCAATCGAGCGCTGCGCGCGCCGCATTGGCGGCGTGGTCGGGATCGTCGGCCGGCGCGCCGAACACCGCGACGACGGAGTCGCCGATATATTTGTCGACATAGCCGCCATGGCGCTCGATCACGTCGGTCATCGCCGAAAGATATTCGTTCATCAGCTCCATCAGGCCGTCCGGCGACATCTTTTCCGCGATCAGCGAAAAGCCTTCGATGTCGGAGAAGAACACGGTGACGTTGCGGGTTTCGCCGCCGAGCTCTGGCAATTTGTTCGACGACAGCATGCGGTTGATGACATGCGGGGCGAGATAGAGCGCAAAACTCTTCTGCAAGAGGCGGCGGTCCTTGTCGGCGACGACAAAGCGGAAGCCGATGGTGGCGGCCAGCGCAAACAGGCTGGCCAGCAACGGCTCGGCGACCGGCAGTGCCAGCGACTGGTTGAAGGCGATCGTGGCGCCGGTAACGCTGATCGCGATCACCGCCGCCCAGGCCAGCGCCGCGCTGAGCGGCCGCAAGCGCCACGCGGCAATCGCCGCGAGCGCGGCAAACAAGGCGGAGATCAGGAAACGGCCCAGCGGGCCGGGCTCGACTACGGCGTTGCGCTGGATCAGGTTGTTGACCGCGGTTGCATGGATATAGACGCCCGCGATCGTGCTGATCCGGTAGCCCGCCGTGACCGGCGTGGTCTCCGCGGCGCAGCGCGGCGTGCGCGCGCCTTCGATGCCGGTCGCGAAACGTTTGGAGGTCTGCCTGCGGTCCTCGATATCGAGCACGCTGCCGAAGATGACGACCTTTCCGGCGAACCAGCGCTTGAAATAGTCCTTGTCGTTCTTGACGGCGCAGGCGCGCAAATCCGCAAAGGAGAAGGTCGGGATGTCGTCGGCGCCGCCCTCGAAATTCAGCGTCATTGTATCAGGCACGCGGCCGGGCACCTGGTAGCCCGCCAGCGTCATCCTGCCGCTCGCGTCGAATTCCGGCGCGGCGCCGAGCGCCCGTGATGCCAGCTCGACCGCCATCGACGGCATCTTGGTGCCGTTGACGGCAAAGCTCAGCGGCAGGCGGCGCACGATATCGTCATGATCGTTGAAAACGTTGAGCGGCCGAATATTCAGGTGCTGGCGCACCGCGACGCGCTGGCCTGGCGATGGCCTGACCGGCTGGTTGCCGCCGAGGATTTCGCCCAGCACCACCTTGCCATTCGTTGATGCGGCGGCCAGCGCCCTCAGGAAGTCACGATCGAAGCCGCGCACCTTGTCGCCGAGCATGCCTTCGCCGAACGGCAGTTGCGATTGCTCGATCGACGCCGGGATCACGACGTCGAAGCCGGCGACCTTGGCGCCGCCTTCGAGCGTTGCCGCCAGCACGCGGCCGATCTCGCCGGTCCAGGTCAGCATCGGCGAATCCTTAAAGGGCGGAGCGCGCAGGCTCTCCTCGTCGATCGCGACGACGACCGCAGGAGAGGCGGCCGGATCCTGCCGGCGGCCGAACATCTCCCAACGCAGCGCGGTGAGGATATCGAGCGAGAGCCCGCGGATCGGCCTGACCACGGGAGATACCGAAGCCGCCGCGCAGACCAGCGCGATTGCGGCAACGACCATCCTATTGCGCGTGCTGCGCCGTATTCTCAAGCGGGCAGGTCCGTCACGCCTATTCCATCCGCAGCAGCCGGCCGACGATCGGCGTCGCGCCGGGCTTGGCCTGTGCGTCTACCCGGAACACGATTTGCGATTGCTTGAAACTGGCGGCGTAGAGACCGCCGGGAACGAGCGCGACGTTCTCACTGGCGAAGTCGACAAATTTGCCCTTGAGTTGGGTGCCGCCGAGATTGATCTGCTGCTTCTCGCCGGGGACATCGAGGCGGCGCACGGTGAGCGTGCCGCGTCCCCTGGCTTCGATAAAGGGCGATGAACCGTAAAGCGTGAGCTGCGGCTCCGGCAGCGCCTTGGTGTCGACGCTGCGCAGCACGGTGGCCGCGGCCGCCCGGGTCTCGCGCGTCGCCACATTCATCTGGCTGGGATCGCAATCGGTCTTTTCGACCAGGACGCCGGCGTTCTCCACGGTGCTTTCGTCGGTGCCGACGGTCACGGTGCCGGCGCCGTTGATCGTTTCGCGCCGGCAGGATTTCAGATAGCTGAGAACGACGGAGCCGCCGTCGCCGATCTTGATGACCGCTTTCGGCGCCACATAGTCCATGAACTCCGCGCCGGTCACCTTGCCCTTGATGTCCTCGACGACCGCAACCGGCGACTGGGCGGCGGCGTTCGATGCCAGCACCACGAGGCCGAGACAAACAGCAATCGTACGTTTCATCGTATAAATCCCCATTGAAAAGCGCAGGTTCATTAGTCGCGCCAGCGCCGGAATGGTTTCATGGATGGATCGAAAATATTGGTCGTTATACTCGGCTGTTTCCCCGGCGGAACCGACCGATAGCACCTAACCGCCGAGGGGGACAACCACCGGGCGTAGCGGCCATTTTCCCAGGGGAAGCTGTCGGGATTGTGATTTTCCGGCAGGTTTCCGCGTGTTGTGCAGCACCGCCTGATTGTCGCACTGTTGCGGCAGAATCCGACGCACCGGTTCGCGGCGCCCAGGGAGCACGCGCGTGGAGCAAACGACATGAGTTTTCGACCAGGGGCGGCGCTGCGCCTTGCCGCCATGCTTTTGATCCTGTGCGGCAGCCTCGCGGCCCGCGCCGAAGACCCGGCGCCGCAGCCTTCGGCAACGGCCTCGCCATCTCCGCCCGGTCAAAAGGGCGGACCGGTACGCGGTGCCTCGGCAGCTCTGACACCCACGGCCGAGCAGCATCGCCTGCCGCCGGATTCCACCACCGAGCACGCGCTGGCGCTGCCCGGCCGCACGCTCAACTTCACCGCCACCGCGGGCTCGATCCGGCTGTTCGACGACAAGGGCGAGCCGCAGGCTGACATCGCCTATACGTCCTATCAGCTCGACGGCGGCGATCGCGAGCGCCGCCCGGTGACGTTCTTCTTCAATGGCGGCCCCGGCGCGTCCTCGGCCTGGCTGCAGTTCGGCGCTGCCGGGCCGTGGCGCGTGTCGATCACGGGCGAGGGCGCGGTGTCGTCGGCGACGCCCGATCTGTTGCCCAACGCGGAGACGTGGCTCGACTTCACCGATCTCGTCTTCATCGATCCCGTCGGCACCGGCTACAGCCGTTTTGTCGCGACCGGTGACGACGCGCGCAAGCGCTTCTATTCCGTCGATGGCGATGTCGCCGCGATCGCGCTGGTGATCCGGCGCTGGCTGGAGAAATACGACCGCCTGCTGTCGCCGAAATACGTCACGGGCGAAAGCTATGGCGGCATCCGCGGGCCGAAAGTGGTGCGCAACCTGCAGACACAGCAGGGCGTCGGCGTGCGCGGGCTGATCATGGTCTCGCCCTTGTTCGATTATCGCGATTTTTCCGGCTCGAGCATCCTGCAATACATGTACACGCTGCCGAGCATGGCGGCGGTGGCGCGCGAGGCCAAGGGGGAGGCCAAGGTGACGCGCGCCGATCTCACCGATATCGAGCGTTATGCGCAAGGCGAGTTTCTGACCGACCTCATTAAAGGGCAGGCTGACAGCACGGCGTCGACGCGGCTCGCCGACAAGGTGGCGGCATTGACCGGCATCGATCAGGCGGTGAGCCGGCGCCTTGCGGGACGCTTCGAAGTCGGCGAGTTTCGCCGCGAATTCGATCGTCGCAACGGTCGCGTCACAGGGCGCTACGACGGCTCGGTGTTAGGCTATGACCCTTATCCGGATTCGAACTCCGCGCATTTCGGCGATCCTTCCGGCGACAGCCTAATGGCGCCGCTGACCAGCGCGGCGGTCGACCTCACCACGCGCAAGCTGAACTGGCGGCCGGATGGCTCGTATCATCTGCTCAACGAAGCCGTGTACAAGGCCTGGGATTTCGGCCGCGGGCCTTCGGAGTCGATCTCGCAGCTTCGCCAGATTCTCGCGCTCGACCCGAACATGAAACTGCTGGTCGGCCACGGGCTGTTCGATCTCGCCACGCCGTATTTTGCCTCGAAGGTGATGCTCGACCAGTTGCCGGCCTTTGCAAGGTCGGACCGCGTCAAGCTCGTCGTCTATCCAGGCGGCCACATGTTCTATTCGCGCGACACCACGCGTCAGGCCTTCCGTGCGGAAGTCGAGAAGGCGATGAAGTGAGGCAAAGAAAACCGGCGCAGTTTCGAGGACTGCGCCGGTGATTGTTTTCCGTCATTGCGAGGAGCGGAAGCGACGAAGCAATCCATCCATCCGTTATGCCGCGCAATGGATTGCTTCGCTTCGCTCGCAATAACGCGGAGAGCGCGGTGCCTCAGTAAACCAGTCCCGTGCCCGGCGCCTTTTCCAGCGCAGCCGCCAGCGAGCGATATTCCTCGCTCGAGGTGCCCGCGAGCTGCGCGATCTTGTTCAGGTGATACTGCGCCTGATCGCGGTTGCCCTGTTCGACCTGCCAGAGGCCGTAATACTGCCAGGTCTTGACGTGGTTCGGATCGGCCTTGAGCGCGCGCTCGTACCAGACTTGCGAGACCTTGTAGTCGCCGAGCTGGCGATAGGAGTAGCCGATCAGGTTGGCGACGGCGGCGCTATCGTCACGGCCGAGCGCCTTGAGCTGCGCGATCGCCGCAGCATAGTCGTGGCGCTCGTAAATCGCGGCATAGGCGGCGCGATAGCCGTCGGCGAATGCGGTTTGCTCGCTGCCGGGGCGGGCTTCGCTGGACTTCTTTTTCTTCTTGTCGGGCGGCGGTGGATCGTTGTCGGGGGCGGCGTAGACGGCGGTCACGACAGGGGCTGCCGCAAGTGTGAGTGACAACATTGCGAGAGTCAGAAGTCTGATCGCGAGTTTGTTCATGCAAGTCTCCTGGATGGCGGTTCGGCGATCCTACACCGAAGCCCGTGGTTGAAACCCCTGGCGCCCGAGAACATTCCCAAAGACATTCGCAAGAGCATTCCCGCGCCCTTCATCTCGATTTCGCCAATTTTCATCGGCGTCCCGTGATCAAGCGGACATGATGAAGGTGTCATTCAGATGAACGAACGCTTCAGGAGGGGTTCAGTGCGGGGCCGCTAGCATCGCCTACATGATCGGCGAGCCCTGGCCATCAATCGGAAAATGCCCGCAGGTCCGATGGGGCGGGACACAGACACAGGAAGAGGAAGACAACCATGCTCAAGACCATTTCCGCAGCGCTCGTTGCCGTTTCGGTTCTCGCCGCACCCGCACTTGCAGGTACCGCGGGTAAGGCTGCGCAGGCCCCGGCGAACAAGACCACGCAAATTCCTGCGAACAAAGCCGCACAGGCTCCTGCCGTCACGACGGAGCAGGGCAAGGCCAAGGCGCTCAATGCCAATGCAAAGATAGATCGCCATCACAAGCAAATGAGCGCGCACAAGGTGAAAGGAAAATCACACGCTGCCGCCAAGCACATGAAGCCGGCCGCGAAGCGTAGCTGAATCTGATTCGCCGGCGCGCGTTTTCGCCCCCATTGCCCCGGCGCCGGCGAATATCAGGCCAGTCCATGCGCCATTGCTTCGCTAATGGCGGTGGGCTGGCGCTGCTCAATTTTTCGCGAGCAGTGCGATGAGATAACCGAGTTGCGAATTCCATTCCTGCGCCAAGCAGTCTAAGAGATGGCGGATTGAGGGGAAGACTTCGCTTGGGGCGTTCGATCAAAATTGCGGTGATGATGTTGCTGCCGGTCATGCTGTCGGCGTGCGCCGCCGTTGATGAAAGCAAGCCGATTACCTTTACCGAGGATCGCGGCGTTTCCAGCCAGCCGTTTCCGAAGAATTACCGCACCGAAGTGCAGTCATTCCTGCGGACCTATCTCAATAATCCCGTCGGCGTGCGCGACGCCGTCATGGCCGAGCCGGTCGAGCGCGTGATCGGCGGACGGCAGCGCTATGTCGCCTGCGTCAGGTTCTCGGCCCGTGAATCCGACGGGGGTTATCGCGAGCCGCGCGAACGCGCCATCATGTTTGTCGACGGCCGGCTCGACCGCATCGTCGAAAACGCCGCCGAGACTTGTGCGGGGCTGGCCTACGCGCCATTTCCGGAACTGGAGAAGATGACGCGCTAGCGTTCAGGCGCGCACACCCAGAAGACACCGAGAGCCTGTCAGCGGATTGCTCCCCGCAGATATCTTCAATCTTTGCCCGGCGCGCCCCACACGAGAGTGTGATGCATAAAGCGCAGGCGATTAGGTCGAACAGGTTGACCGGCAGGCAGTCGCCTAGTACATCGCATGCGACCTAATCGCATAAGAGTTAATACGGAGAGAGTCATGTCCCAACACGTCACCCCTGATCGCCGCCGTTTTCTCGGTGCAGCCGCCTTGGCGCTTGCGGCTGGGCCGTTCCTGGGGAGTGGCCGCCTGTTCGCGCAGTCTGGAGAGGCGAAGCCCGGCGGAGGCGGGGTGAAAGTGGGCACCCACACCTCATTTGACGCAGTGAAACAGATCGAGGCTGATGTCCTCAATGTTGGCTATGCCGAGGCCGGCCCCGCCGATGGCCCTGCGGTCATTCTTCTGCACGGCTGGCCCTATGACATCCATGCCTTCGTTGATGTGGTGCCGCTGCTGGCGTCCGCGGGCTTCCGGGTGATCGCGCCGCATCTGCGGGGCTATGGCACAACGCGCTTCCTTGCGGCGGATACGCCGCGCAACGGCCAGCAGGCTGCACTCGCCACCGACGTGATTGCCCTGATGGATGCGCTGAAGATCGACAAGGCGCTGGTGGCCGGTTTCGACTGGGGCGCCCGAACCGCCGACATCGTCGCGGCGATCTGGCCGGAGCGCGTCAAGGCGCTGGTTTCGGTCAGCGGCTATCTGATCGGCAGTCAGGAAGCCAACAGCAAGCCGCTGCCACCGTCGGCCGAGTTGCAATGGTGGTACCAGTATTATTTTGCCACCGAGCGGGGCCGGCTCGGCTACGAGAAGTACCGCCGCGAGTTCTCCAAGCTGATCTGGCAGCTTGCCTCGCCGAAATGGAAGTTCGACGACGCCACCTTCGAGCGCAGCGCAGCCTCCTTCGACAACCCTGACCATGTCGCCATCGTGATCCACAATTATCGCTGGCGGCTCGGTCTTGCGCCGGGCGAGGCGAAGTTTGACGAGCTGGAAAAGCGACTCGCCGAATTTCCGGTCATCACGGTCCCGACCATCACGCTGGAGGGCGACGCCAACGGCGCGCCGCATCCGGACCCCAAGGTCTATGCCAGGAAATTTTCCGGCAAATACGTCCACCGCCTCATCACCGGGGGCATCGGACATAACCTGCCGCAGGAAGCGCCGCAGGCGTTCGCCGACGCCATTATCGAAGTGGCGCGCGGCTGACGAAGCGCCGCCCGAGGCAGGCCGCTGTGCGGCCTGCCGGCCGTCCTTCCTCCGGCGTTCCGGGGGCGGAACCATGAACGAATTCAGATCACTTTTCGGCGAGCCTTGAACCTTGTCTTAGTGATTCCGGACACAAATACAGCGGAAAACCGCGCCCTTAACGGGGAAAAAAAGCCCCATATGCGAGGAACCAAAACGATCTGTTGCTGTGAGGTCACGCCGACGCGCCATCCGGTCGCGGGCGATTGCCGCAAAGCAACCTAAATGAGGTCACGTTGTTTGGATTGGTATCCGCAACGTCTGTAACGGGGATTAGTAGATGAAGAAGATTCTGCTCGGCACTGCCGCGCTGGTCGCCCTGGCGGCGCCGGCTTTTGCGGCCGATATGCCGCCGCGGCCTTACACCAAGGCGCCTGCCTATACGGCGCCTCAGGTGGTCTACAACTGGACCGGTTTTTATGTCGGCGGCCATGTCGGCGGCGCGTTTGCAGGTAGCAACTCCCTGCAAGGCAGCGACGCCCGCTTCCTGGGTGGCGTCCAGGGCGGCTTCGACTATCAGTTCGCACCGAACTGGGTGGTGGGTGCTGAAGCCCAGTATAGCTGGCTGTCGGGCGGCAATAATAATGGCACGCTGTTTCCGGGCGGCACGCTCGTGACCTCGAACACCGACCAACTCGGTTCGGTAACGGGCCGTCTCGGCTACACTTGGGGACCGGCGCTGCTCTACGCCAAGGGCGGTTACGCCTGGCGCGACGGCAACAATCTCGGCGTGACGGTGGCCGGGGTGCCGCAGGGCTTCACGACCAACGGCAACCACAAGGACGGTTACACCGTGGGTGGCGGTCTCGAATACATGTTCGCCCCGAACTGGTCGGCCAAGGCCGAGTACCAGTATTACAATTTCGGCGATACGACCTTTACCTCCGGTCCGGCCGACATCGCCGGCCGCAGCTTCCGCAACGACGAGCACACCGCCAAGGTCGGCGTGAACTACCGGTTCGGCTGGGGTGGTCCGGCCGTCGGCAAATATTGATACGCTGCGTATCGACGTGAGAAAGGCCGGCAATATGCCGGCCTTTTTTATTGGAAGGTTTGTTGGGCCGTCCGAGCCTGGGAGTTTTTTTGGCGAGTGCGAAAAAATTTCGCGCTGCATGCAACTTTTCGTCACGATCCGATATTATGTTTCCGGCCGGCTGGTGGGACCACAAACATGCGTGCATTTGCGTTAGGGCTGATCATTTCCGCAGCGGCGTTTCCGTGCCTTGCTCAAACTGTCCTGAAATCTGAACCGCTTATCCTTGCTCCCTATGAAATCGCCTTTGTGCAGGATCCCTCGTGCGGGGTCGGCAAGGTGCGCAAGGTAACCGGCGCGATCCGGGGACTGCAGCGGCGCAAGGCCTGTGTCACTCTGGCTTCGGAGCAGGCATCGCTGGTCTCGGCGACGCCCTAGAAACGATCTACGTCTCGGATGTCGTCCCGGCGAAGGGGACCTATACGCCGAGAGGTGTTGTTTGCGTGCCGGCCTGCCTGCGTCATTTCTCATTATGAGGCCAATTGTAATTCCGTCTGCGCTTCGCGCTCAGCGTCGGCCTTATTGCGGGCGGGGTCTTCATGAGGCTCGAGCTGGCACGGCTTGATCTCGTAGTCATGGTCGAGCACCGGATGGGGGCCAGTGCTGTCTTCGCCGGAAACGACATCGACGACGAGGCCGCTCTTCTGGGCGATCTTCCAGACGTCGGCGGCGGTGGGATAGGCCTTGCTCAGCTTGGCATCGTTCGAGAACAGCGCGTAGGGCATTGCTAGCTCCGGTAAAGACGGTCAACGCGGAAGCGGGGTCCGGGTTTCCGCCATTCCACCGGCTGTTTCGGGAGCAAATTGGCTCGTTTCGGCCCATTTTCGTGGTGTCTCTGAGTCTTTAACGAGCCGTAAACGCCCGAAAAAAGAATCCCCGAGACTCGTCAGCCAGAATCGCCGGATGTTCCCGGCCATGAGAACGAGCCTTCATACCTCCGGCCAGTACGTTCACCTCAAGGTGACCGTATGCCTGCTGGTCGCCTGCGTGGCGAACATGGCGCTGGTATGCGCCTGGCTCTAGCCCCGGCCGATTCTTTGGCCGATTGACGGCTGCCTCATTCCGCTGGACTGGTAACGGTGAGAAGCCGGCAAGCGGCCAGGGAAGGGCAGGAAATGATCGAAACGCTTCAGCAACGCGTCAATAACGATCCAGGCCTGGTCCGGCGCGGCCGCTATCTCACCACCAGTTTCCTTCTCGAGATCGGCACCACGCCCTGGATGATCTCCATCTTCGAGGGCCGTATTGTCGCGGTGACGCAAGGACCCTTCGTGATGCCGTCTTCTTCCTTTGCACTACGGGCGTCCGAAGAGGAATGGCGGAAGTTCTGGAGCCGGCGCCCGCCGCCGGGCTCCAACGACCTGATGGCGCTGATCAAGCGGCGCACGCTGAAGGCCGAGGGCAATCTGCAGGTCTTCATGGCCCATCTGCGCTACTTCAAGGAAGCCCTTGCCAAGCTGCGCGAAGGAGCTACCGCATGAGCGCGAGATTCGAGCCGGTTACCGGCCGCTACATGCACCTTGATCTGTTCGGCCGGCCGCACCGGATCTACATCGAGGAAGCCGGCGAGGGGACGCCGCTATTGTGCCTCCACACCGCGGGCAGCGACGGGCGGCAGTATCGCGGCCTGATGAACGACCCGCGTGTCACCGAAAACCACCGCGTGATCGCCTTCGACATGCCCTGGCACGGCAAATCCTCGCCGCCGGCCGGCTGGCATGATGAGGAGTATCAGCTCACCTTGGCGCAATACACGACCATGGTGCTGGAGATTTCGGCCGCGCTCGGCCTCGACAAGCCGATCCTGATCGGCTGTTCGATCGGCGGCCGCATCGCGCTGCATCTGGCGCTCGAGCACCCCGAGCGATTTCGCGCCATCATCGGCTTGCAGGCCGGCGCGCATGTCGATCCGTATTATGACCTCAACTTCCTGCACCGCGCGGACGTGCATGGCGGCGAAGTCTGCGGCGCCATCGTCTCCGGACTGGTCGGCCCTGATGCGCCGGACAAGGAGCGATGGGAGACGCTGTGGCACTACATGCAGGGCGGTCCCGGCGTGTTCAAGGGCGATCTCTATTTCTACAAGCTGGACGGGGATATCCGTGGCCGCGTCGCGCAGATCGATACGAGGCGCTGTCCGTTGTATCTCCTGTCCGGCGAGTACGACTATTCCTGTACGCCGGAGGAAACGCTGGATGTGGCGAACAGCATTCCCGGCTGCCACGTCACCATCATGAAGGGGCTCGGCCATTTTCCGATGAGCGAAGACCCGCAGACGTTTCTGACCTATCTGCTGCCGGTGCTGGAGAAGATCGGCAGGAATTAAGATCCGGCGAGCGAGCGCTATTTGGCGGGGCGTGTCGGCTGATTGCCATCCTTCAGCGCTTCATGGACCTTGGCCATGGTCGCGCTGCAATAGGCCTCGCGCTCACGGTTGAAGCGTTCCTGATGGGCACGGAAACTGGCGACCCGCGCCTTGATCTCGGCTTGAAAATCGTCGCGCAGGTCGAGACGCGGGAGCGGGGTTGGCCGCGATAGCTCCCGCGGCGTTTCCGTTGGCGCCGGCGCCGGCGCGAGGGAAGTCGGCATCTTTTGCGCGAGCAGGGCGGCGATCTCGGCAAGCGGCGCGGGCTCGGCGGCTACTTCGGATGTCTCGATCGTCACCACGGCAGCCGATGTCGTCATCGTTTTCACGGCTTCCGGCGGCTTACCAGTTACCGATTGAACGAACGCCATCGTCTGCGCGATCAGGAGATCGCGTTCCCTCATCCATTTCATGGAAAAAGCCCTCGGCCGAATCCACTCCATCAAACGGCGTTTGTGGAATCAAGCCGGCGCGAAGGCAGCGGTGGATAAGTGCCGCGGTTTTGCGCCGCAAGGTGATAAAACGGTGACAGTTGTAACCGGCGGCGTGCACTAGACGGCGGCTGTCAACGCTCGTGCGGATTCGTGTTCAGGACAAAGGGCGCGCCGATCACACGCACGGGCGGCTGGTCCGCGATATGGATGATCCGCTTGTCGGGCTCCGCGGTCTGTTCGATGCGGCCGATGGTCCGGTCAGTAAGGCGGACCGGCTTGTTCTCGCCAGATCCCAGCAGGCTTGCACCGCCGGCTATGGCCACGCTGACGCAGGTGACCACTGCGAGCAGAACCATATTGCAATTTTCTTCGCGAATTTTCATGTAGGAAAACACGGCGATTGAGGGATGGTTCCGATCGCGCAGGGCGCGCGTAGTGTTCGCTCGCGGAGGCCGGACCGGATGCCAAGCTGGACTGTTCCGGCCAACGCCGGCGCTCCATTGCCTCGCGGCTTGTGAGCTCCATTGCCTCACAGCTTGTGACTTGTCTGGCCGGAAGCGGGGCAAATCGCAGCGGCACCGGCTCAAGAGCCGAAGCGGAGAGCCAGCGGCAGAGCTCTCATAGGTTGCGCAATGGTCGAGTGCTACTTTTGAAATTGCCTTTCCATCACATTGGGCCGTAACAAACTCCGCCGGCGATAAACTCGCCAGATGCCGCTTTATGTGCCGTAAAACTACGGGTGTTCGAAACCGCCGATAGTCGTCAGGTTTGTCTGGCCCTCGGTAGTGCGGTCCGGGCACAGAATGTCACCGCAATCGCCGTCGCATCTGGAATAGAGCGGGCGCATCTCTACGGGGGCTTTTCATCCGAGACGGGGCCGCGGTTTTCCGGTGACGAAGATGATGGCGGCACTCCGCTTGAGGTTCGTTGCCGTGCAATCGCCACTATCCCACGCTTTTTGAAATGGTGCCGGTTGAGAGGATTGAACTCCCGACCTTCGGTTTACAAAACCGCTGCTCTACCGCTGAGCTAAACCGGCAAACTTGAAGCGATCCGCGACCGGCGGAAACCCGCCGGGAAGGCGCGATGCCGACGGCTCGAATACCAGACTTGTTCGCAAAGGGCCAGAACCTCGATACGCCCTTCAGAACAGAACGCTCCCGCGAAAGGGCCGCCTTATTGGCAGATATGCCGTCGGCCGTCGTTGCCTCGGAACCAGGTGCCGGGAGTGCAGGTAAAGCCGTTGCGCCGGGCCTATCCGTCGCCGCCGATCGGGCCGCCGACGATGGCGGCCGGCGCATGGCAATCGCGGCCGCTTGCTTACGACCGCGGACGCAAGGATCGCTGTGGCCGCGAGAACCGCTGATCGTGTCACGGGATGACTCCATTGTGGCTTCCTGCGACCGATCGTTCCGCTGCGCCCCTGCGTGCCCTGCGTCAAACCGCCGTGATGCTGCGAAGAAGGGCGAGGCGCTTGCGATTTCGGTTGTGCAATCTCTTGTCAGATGTGAAGTTTCATCTGCTTGTTGTTTGAAGCACCGTGAGAAATTCTGCCGACCACCGCTCCTGCGCCAGCGCTGCGGAGCCCGCTCGGAAGTGTTGGCCTGACAACGGCTTCCGACCGGTATTCGATGAACTGATACAGGCGAGCAGGGGGCATATGTTCGGAATTCTGGGGCTGGGGTTTTTGCTGGGCATGCAGCATGCGCTCGAAGCCGATCACATTGCCGCCGTCTCCAGCATCGCCGCGCGCCGCAGCCACGTCGCCGATATCGTCAAGCACGGGCTGACCTGGGGGCTCGGCCACACGCTGACGCTGTTCGCTTTCGCCGGCGCCGCGATTCTGCTGGAACGGGCTATACCGGAAAACGTCGCCCGGCCGCTCGAGACCGCGGTCGGCGTGATGCTGATCGGCCTCGGCGCCCATGTGCTGTGGCGGCTGCGGCACGACCGCGTGCATTTTCACCGCCACGGTCATGACGACGGCACCGTGCATTTCCATGACCGTAGCCATGCCGGCGAAACCGCGCCGCACGCCCGCAGCGTCCATGCCCATGACCACGGCTTCCGCTGGCGCACGCTGCTAGTCGGCCTGATGCACGGCATGGCAGGCTCGGCCGCGCTATTGGTGCTCGCGGTGACGCAGGCCTCCAGCCCGATGGTCGGGCTCGGCTATGTCGCGCTGTTCGGCATCGGCTCGATGATCGGCATGGGGGCGCTGTCGACGGTGATCGCGGTGCCGCTGGTGGTCTCCGCCCGCTCGCTCACCTATGCCAATCGCGCCCTGCAGGGCGCCGTCGGTCTTGCCACCGTCGCGATAGGAATTATGACGGTGGTCGAGACCGTCGCGGCCTGACACGGCGTCGCGGCGAACGGCTGAGCGACGGGCTGAACAACAATAAGAGTTTGGAGGGGAAACAGGATGAAGCGTCGGAATTTTCTGGCCGTAGGTGCCGCAGCTTCGGTGCTGGCGATGACGGGCAGGGCATTCGCGCAGGCCGGGCCGCTTACCAGGATCGTGTTTCCGTTTGCGGCGGGCGGCGGTGGCGACGCGCTTTGCCGGCTGCTGGCCCAGCACATCGCGCCATCGCTCGACCGCAACATCATCGTGGAAAACCGCACCGGGGGTGACGGGCTGATCGGCATCAAGGCGGTCAAGGGCGCCAACGCCGACGGCACGACCATCCTCGTCACAACGGGGCCGACGATGTATCTGCTGCCGATGGTCGAGACCACGCCGAGCTTTGACGCGGCAAAGGATTTCGTTCCGGTCAGCCAGCTCGTGCGGTTCGAGTTCTGCGTCTTCGTCGGCAAGGCCGTTCCGGCCGAGGTCAAGGATTTCAAGCAATTCGTCGACTGGCTGAAGGCCAATCCGGATAACGCCACCTTCGGCGTGCCGTCCAACGGCACCATTCCGCATTTCACCGGCTCGCGGCTCGAAGAGGCGCTCGGCATCAAGCTGACGCGCGTAGCCTATCGCGGCAGCGCGCCGATCATCAACGATCTCGTCGGCGGCCATATGCCATTCGCGATTTCGACGCTGACCGACGCGATCCCGCAGCATCGCGCGGGCAATGTCCGGATTCTAGCGGTCGGCAGCGCGGAGCGTTCGCCGTTTTTGCCGGAGGCGCCGACGCTGCGGGAGAGCGGCGTCGATCTGGTGGCGGATGGCTGGTACGGCATGTGGCTGCCGGCCGGCAGCCCGCCGGATTTCGCGAAGAAGCTGAGCGAGGCGGTCGCCGCCGCGCTCACCAAGCCTGAAGTGAAGGAAAAGCTTTCCGTCATCGGCCTGATCCCGGTCGGCTCGACGCCGGAAGGCCTGACGCAGGAACTCGCCGCCAACACCGCGTTCTGGCAGCCGATCGTGAAGGCGACGGGATACAAGATCACCAATTGAAAGCGCTCGCCGTCTCCCGGGCCTGCGAATCGCCCGGAACCACAGAATTCGTTCGCTCAACCCGCGCCATCCGGCAAGCAGTTGGGGAAAATTGTCGCAACAGCTGGTTCCCGGGACCCTATACCGCGCTAGTCGCCTGAATTACTGCATAAATTGCCAATGTTGGCTCCCAGAGGCTTGGCGTCCTCGACGGACTGTACAAGGTGCCGCTTCTGCGCTTTGACTACCATCAATGTTCCTGGTGGGAGTTGGGACATGGAAGCAGATGCGTCGGGTCTCGGATGACCTGCCTGGCCCGCCGGTCGACAACAGAAGGAAAGCACCGCATGGGTTCATATTTTCGGCGGCAGCTTGCGGATTACGTTGAATACCATCGCGATCCACGGAATTGCGCGATGCATGTCTTCGGTATCGTGTTCTTGTTCCTCGCCGCTGTTCTTCCGCTCAGCCTGTGGCCCATCACCATCTTCGGGTTCCAAACCAGTGCGGCGGCCATCGCCGTCATACCAGTGCTCATGTACTGGTTCTTGCTCGACTTCGCCCTCGGGGCCGCGATCCTTGCGGCCGCAATCATGTTACTCTCAGTAGCTGCCGTGATCGCAAGTCATGCGACGACGACCAGCCTGTGGTCACTCACGGCGATCCTGATTGTCGTCGGCGTTGCATCGCAGATCATCGGGCACCGCGTGTTCGAACGGCGACAGCCGGCGCTGGTCGACAATCCGACGCACCTGTTGCTTGGACCAATGTTTGTTATGGCGAAGCTATTTATTGCGCTGGGCTTTCGGCGCGATCTCGCCCTCATCATTGAGGATCATCCGCAGGTAGCTGCATCTTGATTGCGAGTAATCCAGCTTGAAGTACCCATAGCATGAAGCGCGTGCTGGTCACAGGCGGCAGTGGTTTTATCGGCAAGCATCTCGTCGCGGCGCTGATCGCGAAGGGACAGCGGGTGAAGGTGCTTGATCTTCAGCCGCCGCCCAGCATTCTGCCGCAGGTTGAGCACGTCAGCGGATCAGTGCTCGATCGCGACCTGGTGCACCGGGCGATGGATGGGGTCGAACAAGTCTATCATCTTGCCGGCCTGCCCGGCATGTGGTTACCCCGCAAGGCCGATTTTCACACCGTCAATTGCGGTGGCACCGAGATCGTGATTGAGACAGCGCGTAAGCGCGGCATCAAGCGCTTGCTGCACTGCTCGACGGAATCGATTCTATTTCGCGCTTCACCGACGATGGTCCCTGTTCCCGATGATGCGTTGCTCTCCGACGACATGCCGGGTCCATACACGCGCTCGAAGATGCTGGCCGATCGTCTCGCGATGCAGGCGGCCGCCTCCGGTTATCCGGTGATCGTCGGCTGTCCCACCATGCCGATCGGGCCCCACGACCACAATATTACCCCGCCGACGGCGATGCTCCGGTATTTCCTCGATCGACGCCTTCAACTGCATCTTGATTTCGTCGTGAACCTCGTCGATGTGCGCGACGCGGCAGAAGGGCTGATCCTTGCGATGGAGCGCGGACAGGCTGGACACCGCTACATTCTCGGCGGCGAAAGCATGCGGCTAGAGCAGATCCTCGATATCATGGCCGAAATCAGCCGCCGTCGTGCCCGGCGCATTCAAGTGAACGGCAAGGTCGCCGAAATGGTCACGGCAGTGCTGGAGTTCATTGCCGATCACGTGACGCGCCGGCCTCCGTCGGGCACGGCCGAAGGCGTTCGCATCGCATTGCGAGCGGGGGCGTTGTCGATCGAAAAAGCACAACGCGAGCTCGGCTATGCGCCAAGCCCCATCGAGCCGGTGTTGCGGGAAACCATAGCGCACTTGCTGGGTGCCGGTGACAATCAGGGCGAATGGGGCTCAACGCCCAATACGCGCCCTCGACCCCTTCACGCCGAGCGCCGGCTTGGCGGCTGACTCAAACCTCATGCGGTCCACGATATGTTGAACAATCCTGGTCAATGGTTCGCTTTCGCCCTGAGCGGCTGGACCACGACGTGGCCGACGCAGTTGCTCGCCATCATCTGGATCCTCTGGGTGATCAGCTGGGTCGTGGCGTCGTTCTGGTCCGGTCAGACCAGGAAGAATGTAATGAGCTCGGACTCCCTCAAATACCGCGCTCTCATTTACCTGGGAGCTTTACTGTTCCTGCCATTGACCGGAAAGGTCCTGGGTGAAAAGCCGCTCTGGCAGTTTGGCAGCGCTGGAATCTACCTGCTGGCATGTCTCGTGCTTGCCGGGATCGCGTTCACATGGTGGGGGCGAATTCATCTCGGACGTTTCTGGTCTAACTCGATCACGCACAAGGAAGGCCATCAGCTCATTGACACCGGTCCATACGGGCTGGTGCGACACCCGATCTATACGGGGCTGATCGCAGGGATGCTGGTGACGGGAATTGCGGTCGGAACCGTGACCGCGATGCTGGGTGCGGCGCTGATCTCGCTCGGCATGGCGCTCAAGGCGCGCATGGAGGAAGGCTTCCTCACGGCCGAACTTGGCGAAGACGCCTATGGCTCATATTGCCGTCGCGTCCCGATGCTGATTCCGTTCACCTGATTGGCTGCAGACTGCCGCTTCGGTCGCGCCCCATCGATCGCGACGGGGGTAGCAAGACGGCGTGGAATCAATACCCGCTGGCCGATCGGCAGCGGTGTGCTTTCCGAATACTGATTGGCCTGGGTCAGCGACCACAGCGGTACGTGGTTGAATGCCGCGAGCTTCTCCAGCGTGTCGCCCGACCTGGTCATTTGCGGCGTGCCGCTGTCCCACAGTTCGATCGGCGCATCGGGAGGAACCACGTAGCGAAGCGGCATCGCTTCTCCACCGGCCGGGGCAGGGATCGTCGCGAGCTGCGCAATCGCCGTCACCAATTGCTGGTGGATGGAATCCATCTTGTCGATGTTGATGTGGCTGACTTCCTCGTGCTGCTTCAGGTCGAAGCTCGCGTAGTGTCCCTGATAGCCCGGCTCCGCAATCACATCGCCGCCACCCAATATGCTGTCCGACAGGAAAATGTTGATGAAGCGCTCGACGTTCAGCGGCACCTTCGGGGTTGCGTGGGCCGGATCGATGGTGACGACCAGGCTCACCTGGATGTTTTCAGCCTTCAGGATCCCCGCGAACGTGACGGCGCAAAGACCGCCCATCGAATGGCCGATCAGAACGATCGGCGCGCCGTCGTCCCTGTAGTCACGGATCGCCTGATCGGCGATCAGCCGGCAAATCGTAAATTCGTAGACGTCGGCGCGGATACCGGCTGCCTGGAGTTTCTCGGTGAGGCGGTCCATTCCGCGCGAAAAGATCGGGCCGAGGGCGCCCCGGAACAGGTAGACGCGCGCCGGTGGCTGGGTCGCGATCGGCGGCGCCGATGTGGCCGCAGTGTCGGATGAGCGCGCGGCGGGACCAGCCTGCGCCGGATCGCAACCGAGCGAGAAGACGAGGGCGGCAAGGGCCGTCCAGATCGCCACGGCGGCAACCTGCGTCCGACTACTCATGCGCGCTCCATTGGCGATTCCAAGCGTAAGCACACCCCAACGCGCCCAGCCGCGTAGGGTAATCTATCCTCGAGGAATAGGCAGAATTTACGGCACGCGGGGGCTTCGGCGACAGTCCTGGAACGCGGCGGGGCGCGCTACTGATGTACCGCCGCCGTATTGGCCATCCCAGCACGCGCCGCGCCGGCCGCGCCAGGCTGCCGCGGCTTCTGGATACGCGACGCCGGGGCAGATCGGCCGAAGACGACCGCGTCGATCTCGCTGATCACCTTCCGCTGCATGATCTGGTTCTTCTCGATTGACATGTGCCCGACGCCGGGAACGTCCTGGACGTTGATATTCTCGAGCTTGCCCTGCAATTGCGCGGTCCTCGCGACCGGCTCGCCGTTGCCGTTGGCGATGTAGAAGTTGACGTAGCGTCCCACCCGTCCGGAGAGCTTGGTGCGAAACACCGAGTCCAGGCCGATGGCCAGCGTCACGGGTGCGCCAAGCTGATCCAGCCTGGCGACCATGTCGGGCAGCGCGGTCGCGCCCGAAGAATGGCCGACCAGGATGATGGTTTTGATCCTGCCGCTCTTGTATGCGAGTGCCGCTTCGTCGGCGAGCGACGACCATAAGGCGAAGTTCGCGACGGTAACCGGGATGCCTTGCGCGCGCAGTTGTACCGCAATGTCATCGAGGCCCAGCGAAAAGATATTGAGCACGCCGCGGAGCAGATAGACGTGCGCAGTCGAGGCCGCAGATACCGAATTCGGTGCTGCCGCTGCGGGACTCGCGCCGATCAGCAGGAGCAGCAGGAGCGCGATCGCATGCAAGCGAGGCCACGATCCGTGGCCGGGAAGGGATAACCAGCGACGATATGGCCTCATTGCGCTCCTCGACGGACTGCGAAGTGTTCGCCGGACGGTAGCGCCCGTGCGTTCGGAACTGCAACAAATGTGGTGTAAGCGGCTCCAATTTACCAATAGGACGTGTCCCCGCCGCAACACCAGCTCCAATCCTTCACGGTTTTCACGGAGTGGCCAGGCAGAACGAAGTCGTGCCTTGGGGCGATCTGCGGTCGTTGGAACTATGAGGGCCGAGGGCGCCCTTTCACGAACTAAGTGAGCATCCCGGTTGCACCGACCAAAAAAATGGCCCCTGAGAAGGGGCCATTTTCATTTGTCAGTAGCTAGTCATCCCAGTAGTGCCGCCGGATCACAACATCCCGGTCGCCATAATAGTTGCGGTGATACCATCCGCGGTGCAAGCCGCGATCGTGCTCATAGAATCCGAAGCGTGGACCGCGGTAGCGGTCGCCGTAATAGTCGCGGTCACCGCCTACATAGACACCGAAACCGCCTGCGCTTGCTGCCGTGGGGACGCCAACGGCGAGGGTCGCCAAAGCGGCCAGCACGTAAGAAAGCTTCCTCATTGTTCCTCTCCACTCGTTGTTGCCTGAGGAAAAACGAATGCCGCCATTGTCTGTTGCAGGGAACAGCAAGAAACTTTCTTGAATGCGTGTTCACCATCATTGCATGAAATTCATGGTCCCGATGACGTCGCAATTCGCGCGCGGATGGCGCCGAGTTCGGCCTCGTCCCAGATGCCGATCAGCACGCCGTTCTTCACCTGCAACTGCTGGGCGGCGTAGGCCGCGATCTTCGCATTCGGTGTGGTGATGTGCATTTTCGGATGCAACGCCCAGTCAAACAGTTCCGATTGCAGGCGCGCTATGATCTCGGCGCAGGCGGGATCGGCGCCGCGGTCGACAAATTCCTGCGGATCGGTTTCGAGGTCGTAGAGCATCGGACGGAAGCCGGAGGCGTGGATGAATTTCCAGCGGCCGTCGAACACCATGAACAGGCGGCAGCGCTCGATCGGCTGGTTCAGCATCACGCGAACATCCTGCATCGCGTAGTCGTATTCGGAGAACACGATCCTGCGCCAGTCGGCCGGCATACCGCCGTGCAACAGCGGCAACAGCGAGCGTCCCTCCAGGATGTGATCCGGCGGCGTTGCGCCGAAATAGTCGATGAAGGTCGGGGCGAGGTCGATCGCCTCGACCAGCGCGTCGCTCACCGTGCCGCGCGTGGCGTCCGCGGCGGGCGAGGGATCGATCACGATCAGCGGGATTTTTGCCGATTGCTCGTGGAATATATCCTTCTCGCCCATCCAGTGATCGCCGAGATAGTCGCCATGGTCGGACGTGAACGCGATCATGGTGGTGTCGAGCAGCCCGCGCGCCTCGAGGAAGCGCATCAAGACGCCCATCTGGTCGTCGATCTGCTTGATCAGGCCCATATAGGTCGGAATGACCTTTTCGCGCGCCTCATTGCGCGACATGTTGCGGGAGTAGCGCATGTCCATATAGGCGGCGAACACTGGATGGGCGTTCGCGCGCTCCTCCTGCGAGCGGATCACCGGCTGCACGTCCTCAGGTCCATACATGCTGGCGTAGGGCTCGGGTGCGATATAGGGCCAGTGCGGCTTGATGTAGGACAGGTGCAAGCACCAGGGCCGGCCATCGTCCTCGGCTTCCGCGATGAACTCCATCGCGCGGCGGGTCATGTAAGGCGTCTCGGAATGCTCGTCCGGCACCCGCGCGGCCTTGTCGGCGTGCACCAACAGCCAGCCGTTCTGCAAGGATCCGTCTTCGGCCTCGCCGGAATTGGCCCAGTGCTCCCAGGGATTGGGGGCATCAAAGCCATGCTGGCGCAGATAATTGTCGTAGGCGGGGCGCGGCCGTCCGGTGGGATGCAGGCCGTCGTCGCGCTCATAGGGCTCGAAGCCGCATTCCGAGACGTGCACGCCGATGATGGAGTCGGCGGGGATGCCGAGCTTCTTCAGCCCTTCGAGGTCGGGCGCCATGTGCGTCTTGCCGACCAGGACGTTGCGCACGCCGATCTTCTTTAAATGATCGCCGAGCGTCGGCTCGCCGACGCGCAGCGGCCAGCCGTTCCAGTGCGAGCCGTGCGAGCGCATGTAGCGGCCGGTATAGAACGACATCCGCGACGGGCCGCAGATCGGCGACTGCACATAGGCGTTCTTGAACAGCACGCCGCGTTTGGCCATCGCGTCGATGTTCGGCGTCTTGAGCACAGGGTGGCCGGTGCAGCCGAGATAGTCGTAGCGAAGCTGGTCGCACATGATCCAGAGCACGTTCTTCGCTGATGTCTTGGACGTCATTTCGGGACTGGGGGTGGGAGGGGCGATATCGCTGCGCAGATAACAATTGCGCGGCCAGCCGGTAAAGCGCCGTTAACGAATGGATAGCGCCATTTCTCGCAATTGAGCGGCGATCCAGCCCCGTACGTTAGCCTTACCTGCAGTTTGGCCTGATGCCTTAACCCTTGAAAGGCTGCGTTGGATTAAATTGGGACGAGGAAACCGGGGTCCAAGGGATGCGTATCGGCGTCACACTGGCACTTTTCATCGCGACGACGTCGTCGGCTCTGGCCGGCGGCGGCTTTGAGATCGTGATTCCGGGCCGTCCCGGAGTTCCTGTCATCATTAACGGCATCGACGCCTCCTATGCGGTGGTCGAGGGCGACTGGGGGCTGGCCAAGCGTATTCATGTCCAGCCGACCATCTACGGCGGTCGTTACATCGATCCGGTCCCGAACGTCGGTCACTATTATCCGAGCGCCGGCCGCATGCCCGGTTACGGGCGTCTGGAAATCGAGCCGCCGGCGAACCGCAAATTGCCGCAGCCGGCCGAGAGCTATCACCAATCCTGGTCGGCGCAGTCGGCGCCGCTGCCGGCGCAATCCAACGTGCCGGCCGAGCCGCCCGCGATCATCTACGCGCCGAACTTCGACCGGCGCGGACCGCACCACGTTCCACGTTAAGAAGATCAAACAAAATACCGACAGGAGAGAGTAATGCGTCAGATATTTAGGGGATTGATCGCGGCAGTTGCCGTAATAGTCGCCGCCCCAGCGATGGCCTGCGGCTACGCGCCGTGTGGTGCGCCGGTCTATGCCGCGCCGGTCTATGCGGCTCCGGTCGTGGGCTTTGGCTATGGCGGCTGCAATCCCTGCTGGGGGGTGCGCGAGCGTCTGCCCGATCCGGAGCAGCAATATTATTGGGTCAACCAGGGCCCGACCTATACCGGCCCGGGTAATTTTGCGCCTTATCCGGTCTATCGCGAAGGTACGGTCTCCGGCTACGGCTATGGCTACAACCGGCCGTACCATTATCGCGCGCACCGCTACAGCTATTCAGGCCGCTACTACCATGGCCGGCCGGTGCTGCGCCGTTACTACTGATCCGACGCTAATTTGAAAGCTTCAGCGCCCGTTCGCATGTTGCGAGCGGGCGTTTTTCATTTCATCAGGCCCAACCGGCTCGCGCCGATATAAAGCGCCAGCACCGCGGCGTTGGAGACGTTCAGGCTCTTGATCTCGCCGGGCAAGTCGAGCCGCGCCACCACGCGGCAGGTCTCGCGGGTCAATTGCCGCAGGCCCTTACCCTCGGCTCCCAGGACCAGCGCGAGCGGCTGCTGCAAAGCTACCGCGCCGAGATCCTCGATTCCCTCGCTGTCCAGCCCGACCGTCATGAAGCCGCGGTCGTTCAGCTCGGTCAGCGCGCGGGCGAGATTTTGCACCGTCACCAGCGGCACCAGCTCCAGCGCGCCGGAGGCGGATTTCGCCAAGACGCCGGTGGCCTCCGGGCTGTGGCGGGCGGTGGTGACGATTGCATTCACCGCAAACGCCGCCGCCGAACGCATGATGGCGCCGACATTGTGCGGATCGGTGATCTGGTCGAGCACCAGCACGATACCCTGTTGCGGCAGCGTATCGATATCGGGCGGGGGCAGGGGATCGGCCTCCGCCAGCATCCCCTGGTGCACGGCGTCGGGGCCGAGCCGCTGATCGATGACGCTCGGGCGGACGATCTCGGGGGCGATGCGGGTCTCGATATGCTCGTCCGCCAGCCGACGGGCGGCGTTTTCGGTCAGAAGGAGTTTTCGGATCCGCCGCCCGGGGTTGGCCAGCGCCGCCGAGACGGTGTGCCAGCCGTAGAGAATCACCGGGCCGTCGGTGCCGGAATCGCGCGCCCGCCGGTCGGCGGAACGGGCGAATTTTCGTCCTTTTTCAAAGGGTTTGCCGCCGCCCCGGCGAAATGGCGGCTTTCGGTCGCGATCGCTCATGGGGAGCTTGTGTCACGCGCGCCCGAATATGGCAATTTGCCCCCCATCAAGGGCGTTTTTGGTGTGCCGCATTGGTTGACTTTGCCACCCCCCTTCGCCCATAAACGCGCCGGCCGAAGCCGGTTCGAACCGCGCTTTTGGCCTCAGCGCCACTCCATGGTCCGGTCCTCCGCCACTCGGGCGGCCGGTTCCTGACGCTGACGGACGGGGAAGTGTCCCGAGTGGCAAAGGGAGCTGACTGTAAATCAGCCGCCGTATGGCTTCGAAGGTTCGAGTCCTTCCTTCCCCACCATCCTGCTTCGCGCCGAGGCGCTTCGCAGGATTGCAGCCTTCCCGACCGCGAAGCAGGATGCCCTCCGAAGCCTTGGCGAAGGAGGGCGAGAGCTTTTCCGACCAGCGTTATGTGGGAATGGCGTCGGACGTTCAAAGACGGCTATCCGACCACAATGCCGGAAAATCTCCACACACCTCGAAGTTTCTCCCCTGGAAGCTGGTTACATACATCGCCTTCTCCGACGAACAAAAGGCTCGCACGTTCGAGCGCTATCTCAAATCCGGCTCCGGGCACGCCTTTGCTAGGAAACGCCTCTGGTAGTCAGCGGGCGTAGGCGGGCCGTGGCCGCGAGCTACGGGCTAGGTCAGCCATCCCTCGCTTCCACATCCACATTCTTTCCGTCTTCGCTCGCGAAGCGAGAGAAGGCTGCCGCTAGGTAGGGCCAGGCAGGCCAAATTTTCCCAATGCCTTGGCAGAGGAATACTAGTCATTCCCCGTACATTTACCATTGTGAGTGGCGGCTCGACATAGTGCGGCCCCTGAATGCGAACGTCGGCATCTGCCCATCAGATGGACCGCAGCGGTAGGTCATCGAATACCAAGTGAAAGGTCCAGGACCTGTTGCGTCTGTTAGCATACCCCCTGCGTGACTTTCGCTATCAATGACTTGGTACGAACCGCCGCACACCTGAGCGGCCTTTTGCAGGCATTCGGTAGAGGATGCGTTACATTTTGCGGTGCTTACGGTGCGTCCTGATGGACCAACGAATGAAGTATTCGTTGTTTCCAGGCACCCTGCGAGCGCCACCACGACAATAACAAGCCACAAGTACCGCACGTTCGCCCCTCTTGACCAATTCCTTGCTGGATTGTCTCGCAACCTCAAGATGAGATCAAGCCCAGCCACATGAAGATCGGCCAAAGCGTTGAGGGAGGGTGCCCGCAAGCTGGAGAGGGAGCGCCTTCTACGTGGTCGGGATCAATCTTATTCCATCACGCTCTAGACCAGCAGCACTTGATGCGAAGGTCAGCCCTGACCCGGTTCATTCGAGGTTTCCGGCAGCGCCTCGCCCGGCAGATAGAGCCTGATCGGCCGGATCTCATACACCGCGGACGGATTGACGCGGCGCAGGTCGCGGGCAATGGCGATCGCGGCACCTTCATCGGCGCAATTCACCACATAAAGGCCGAGCAGCTGCTCCTTGGTCTCGGCGAACGGCCCGTCGATCACGATTCCGTCGCCCGGTCCCCGCAAGGTGCGGGCTTCCGCCGTGCCGCCGAGCCGCGCCGCGGGACCCAGCAGCTTGTTCGCGTTGAGCCGGTCATGCACCGCGAGCAGGCCGCTCATCACGGCCGCGTCCTCCTGCGGCGTCCAGGACATCACCTCGGCTTCGACGTGATAGGCGAGAATGGCATAGAGCATCATGATCTCCTTGATGGGGGGCGGCGGACCGGCCGCTCCTTACAGGACGATTTCGCCCCTTTCATCCCGCCAAATGGCCGCGACGAAACATTCCGGAAACACGATAGTTCGGATGGCCCTCGAACGCGCTGCGGCCGGTTCCCGACTGATGAGCAGAACGCGATAACGCGCCCATGCAAGGAGACGGTCATGCGACGCCAGCCAGTCACGATCATCTGCGATGCCGCGAGGGTACGCGCACCGTCAGCCTCGTCGCTGTTAGGCGATTGGCACGAGGTTACCGGCCACGACCGCTACTACGGCAGCTCCGCCATCAATGGCGGCGAGCGCATCACGGAGAGCCGCCGGGGGCGGCGCCCTCGCTTGGTCAAGCTCTGCGGCTTTTGACCGGAAAGGCAGGCCGACAAAAAGGCGCGGCGGGATGGCTCCCGTCGCGCCCCAATTGTTGTCTCGCTGGCCAGGGCTGAGAGCGCCCCGATGCCAGGCCTGATTAGAGCCTAGCGGGCGATCCCAGCGAGGTGACAGCGCTTGGTATAAGACACTGGATCACCTCCTTTCGTTGTTGGTGGAAACATCAATATAGGGGGCGAATCGACCCCTGTTAAGGGGCCGGACCGGTGACCGGCGGCGTGCAGTAGGCCCGGAACAGCGACGGCGGGCCGGGTTGAGGCCGTCTCCACGGCGTGTTAGGTCAACGCGCAAGCGCGGGTGTAGCTCAATGGTAGAGCAGCAGCCTTCCAAGCTGAATACGAGGGTTCGATTCCCTTCACCCGCTCCAAAATTCCTTTGACATTTGAATCTGTTATTCAGGGTAACCAGCTTCCTCCGTGGTGCTCTACAGGGTGCCCTGCGAATTTCGGAAAGTAAGTTCTCCACAATCCACATGAAAAGACCGACATAGCAGGCGGCTTTGGGTTGACGCCTAGAGTCGATGAAATCGCTTCTCAGCAGCATCATATGAAAAGTTCATCGTTCGTTGCTGAAGTGAAAGAGCATGAGGCGGGTCAGCCGTGTTTCGTCTTGCTCAACGCAGACAAAGATATCGGACTTGGAACTAAGCACATCATCTTCGACCTGCCGGATGGAACCGACATTGGACAGGCCCAGGAGTTGGCGCGCCTTCTACGCAGCAGCAGGGCTACTGTTCGCGTCGGGTAACATGAGCAAGAACGGGCGCGACAAAGAGTATGCGCCAGTCGTGAACGCGCTCGCGCCAGTGCTTTCGGAAGTCAGGCTGAAAGTTCTGCTTGCGTCATTGGTGCTCGTGGCGGCCGTAGGCACCGTCGTGCTCGCCCGGTTTCCTCTGCCATAATTGGACGAAGATCGGCGGGAAGGTTGGTCGGTGGACCGGCGGGAAGTGGGCAAGACCACGGAATAAATCGTCACGCCGGCCGGGCCCGCGGCGGCAGCGAGAAGCCGACGAAGGTCGTCCCTCAGCCCCGATAAACCTCGACGAACGCGCACTTCAGTCTCGTTAGATTCGGTCGCTGCAGTGGCGTGTGATTCTGCGCTTGCGGTGGTTGTTGCGCTCTCATGCTTGTTCGCCCGCAGCTTTACGGTGTGCGTTGTGCCCGAAGCCGCCGCCGGATAATGTGTAGTTATTTCAAAAACTTATTGCGGCTGCTCACGTTTTGGTGACGTGGCAATTATGCAACAAGCGCCTACAAAACGGGCCGACTGAGCCATCGCGAAGCTGTCTTTTGTTGCTTGTTCGGAACTGTTCGTTTCATATCGTTGGCGCGACGGAGGGGGGCATCCCGAGGTCGTCCCGTTTTAGGTGGTTCGCTTAAGTCCCTCGCGTTCATGCGGGAGTGTCCGAAGGCGCGAAGTGGCTAAGCGGGTTTCAGGGGACAAGGGAACCAACCTTAGGGTGTTTCACCCAGCGGATCCGGAACCTTCCCTACAGAGCAACTTGGAGGTTTAACATGAAGATGGTTAAGAGCCTTATCCTCGGCTCAGCGGCGGGTTTGATCGCCATGGGCGGAGCACAGGCGGCCGATCTTCCCGTCAAGGCCAAAGCGGTCGAGTACGTGAGGATCTGCTCCCTTTACGGCGCGGGTTTCTTCTATATCCCGGGCACCGACACCTGCCTCAAGCTGGGTGGTTATCTGCGCGTCGACACCACGTTCAACGGCGGCATCTACGGCGGCCCCGCCTGGAGCGGCGATATCGCTCAAGGTAACCGCTACCGTGACTACTTCGCGGCCCGCTCGCGTCTTGCGCTGACGGTTGATACCCGCACCGCGACCGAATACGGCGTTGTCCGCACCTTTGGTCAGGCCAACATCCAGTTCAGCACGCTCGGCAACAATACCTTCAACCCGAACTCGCTGGCGACCAACCTGGGCAACAACACGAACCTGCTCGACGCTGCTGGCGCCGGCTACGTCGCCGTTGACCAGATCTTCCTGCAGTTCGCCGGCTTCACCTTCGGTAAGTCGGTGTCGGCCTTTGCGACGCCTTGGAACGGTTATCCTGGTAACAACAACTCATTCCTGATCGGCGGTCCGGACTACGTGACCGGCGTCAACAACATCCAGTACACCGCTCAGTTCGGCAATGGCGTGTCGGGCACCATCGGTCTGGATGAACCGACCGTCTACGGTCGGACGAGCCTTGGGTATCTTGCAACCTTCCCGGCCACAGCTGCTACTGCCACGGCACTGGCCGTCAACCCGGCCAGCTCGGTCTCGACGCTCGGCATTGCGCCAAACGCTTATGGCGGCGTGTGGGCTCCCGACATCGTCGGTAACATCCGGGTCGACCAGGCTTGGGGTCTGTTCCAGATTTCAGGTTTGGCCCATCTCGTGAATGGTTCGTACAACGTGCTGACCTCGGCCGGCTTGCCGACGGCTCTGTCGGAAATCTCCGGTCACCCCGAAAGCAAGTGGGGCGGTGCGGTGATGGCTGCCTTGCAGATCAAGAACCTGCCGACCGGTCCGGGCGACGACTTCAAGATCGACGCCACCTACGCTCACGGCGCCACCAAGGCGGTGATCTCCACGAGCGGCGCTTCGCCGAGCTTCGGAATGTTCGGTGGTACCAGCCGTCCGGGAGCTTATCAGAGCTACGGGTTTGGCTACACCAGTGACGGCGTATACGTTCCCGGTGGTGATATCCAACTTACGGATGCGTGGGGTGTCCGTGGTGCCTTCAACCACAACTGGGATCCATACTGGTCGACGAGCCTCTGGGGCAGCTACTCCCAGGTTCGCTACAATGGTACGGCGACTGCCCAGTACTGTGCTGCCTTTACGGGCCCCGTCCCGGGTGGCGCTGCGGTAAGTGGCCGCGCCTTCAGTGCTGACTTCACCTGCGATCCCGACTTCAATGTCGCGATGGTCGGTGCGGTTACCCGCTGGACCCCTGTCAAGAACCTGACGTTCTCGGCGGAAGTCGGCGCGTTCTTCCTCGACCAGAAGATGACGGGTGCGATCACGGCACAAGCTGCGGGCGCGACGAGCCCGAAGCCGGTTGCCACATACGAGTTCCGGGACCAGAGCACTGTGTTCCTGAACATTCGCGCTCAGCGTAACTTCTGATCCCGCAAGACTTGAAACACTAGGAGAACCCCCGGCAGGCAACTGCCGGGGGTTTTTCATTGTGCCTTCACGCTCTCTGCTGTCGGCGCTCGCCGATTGGTAACGCCGAGGCGCGGCACTCGCGCTCCTTGGTCAATGCAACTGCGCCGGAGATCGGCAGCTGGCGACCGTCATTGAGAGGAGCGTTCCGTCGAGGCGAGCGCACAGCGAGTGTCTGATCTTTTGCAGCGCACGAATCTCGATCTGGCGAATTCGCTCACGGGAGACGCCAAAGGTGGCGCCGAGTTCCTCCAGGGTCTTCGGCTGGTCGGCAAGGAAGCGCGCGCCAATGATGTACTGTTCGCGCTCCGTCAGCGAAGCGAGCGCTTCCTTCAGTGCGCTCCTCATCCGATTGCTATCTTGTGTCTCCAAGAGCAGGCTTTCGGAGTCCAGCGCCGGATCGATCAGCCAGTCCTGCATTTCTTCGGAACCGTCTTCCCGGGATGTGGGCAGGTTGAGCGAGATGTCCCCGCGGATCCTGCCGTTCATCTCGACGACCTCGCGCGAATCGACCTTCAGCTCGTCGGCAATGTATTTGACCTGTTCGGGCGATAGATCGACGTCCTCGCCTGCGGAAATCCGGTTCTTCAGTTTGCGCAGGTTGAAGAACAGTTTTTTCTGGGCGGCGGTCGTGCCTATTTTCACCAGCGACCAGGACCTCAGAATGTATTCATGGATCGTCGCCTTGATCCACCACATCGCGTAAGTCGCGAGCCGAACACCTTTTTCGGGTTTGAACCGCTTCACCGCATGCATCAGGCCTAGATTCGCTTCCGAGATCAGGTCCGCTACGGGAAGCCCGTAGCCGCGATATCGCAACGCCAGCTTCGCAGCCAGCCTGAGGTGGCTTGTCACCAGGCGATAGGCCGCGTCGCGATCGCCGTGTTCATGCCAGCGGCGCGTGTACATGGCTTCGTCATCCGCGCTCAGCAGCGGAAACTCCCGGATGACCGTGAGATAGCGGGAGAGCCCGCCTTCCGAATGAAGTGCAGGCAGATTCGAGAGAACAGACAGGGTGCTCATATCCAATTCCTCCTGAGAGCAAAGTGGGTGCGAGCTACCGGGCATTCCGCTTGGACCCGGAGAGGCGCCCAAGCGCGTCAAGCCGGCGGCGTCCACAGAATGTCGAAACTTCCGGATTGTTCCGTGGAGAATTGGATTTGAATGTCGAGGGCATCGGCGCCGCACTGGTGCAGACGGCAGCCGGGGCGACGCTGCTTAGGCTGGGCGTTCTGAAGCCGGCGCGGCGCACGCCCTGGCGTTCTCGCGCTCGAGAGCCAGCAGCGCCAGTTCAACCTCGTGCAGGCGCGAAGGCCGGCCGTTCTCTGGCATGCCCTCGTTGGTAGCCTGGTCGATCAAATATTCGGTCTAGGCGCAGTCGATCAGGATCGCGCGTTTCGCATCCAGGGAAAGGTCGGCGTCGCGCACCACCGCCATCGGTGAAGTCCAACCCTCATCGCCACCGCGATCGTGCCGTGCTTCCGCACCGGGGACGGCCTTATCGTAATTCTCTTGAAGGGAGCCAAGGCCGAGCCGTTCCAGCGTCCCATCGGAGAAAGCACGCGTCACCTTACGCGGCCTACCCTGTCGTTCTTCGTGCTGGCCCTCCGCGCTCTGAACCACATACGGGATCCGCCGCCGCTCGGCGTAGCGAATCGCCGCCTTGAGCCTCGGGAAGCTGAGCTCGACGGTCGCGAGCGGATCATCATCGGCGGTCCATCCCATTAGGGGCTCGACATAGGGGGCGCTGCGCCGCTCGAAGACCAGCCGCCAACCCTTGCTGCAGGCCTTTCCTGAGGTCGTTGCTGATCGCTGCGGCCGGAAGATGCGAGCGACCGCATCTCTTGGAAACGGGGATGGGGTTAAGCGCCCATCAGACCCATGATTGTCATTGGCGGCGAACGCCGCTCCTGATTTCATCCTCCTCAAGCCACCGGTCGAGACCATCTCCATTCTATCTCTCCTACTTCTGGCGAAGGAAAACCACTTCAATCAGTGAATGTCATTCACGGCCATTGCGAACAGATCGCAGGCTTGTCAGGAGGAGCGCCCTCGGCAGATATCCGGGACGATGTCCTCGGCCCGAAAAGTCGGGCTCGCGCTGATTCTGCTTTTGGACCTTGTATTCCGACCGGAAACTGGTCGTTGCGGTGCGTCAGCGTGAACAGTTGGGCTCGAGCTGCTCTGCTGCCTGGACTTATCCCGCTCCGCATCTGCCGCTCCGCTTGCGGTGAACAGCACGGCGGACGCAATGAGCTGCGAGTAAACTGCGCATCGCTTCCTCCCGCCTTAGCTGTTGCGACGAGCGAGCCTGACGGGGTAGCTTCTGAATGCCGCGGCTATCCGACTGACCAGCCGGTCCAGCAGACGAACAATCGCCGTGCTCCATTTCAGCACGAACTGAGCGTGATACGTCGTCTTCATAACCACATCCTCCTGAAAGCAACGTGGACTTTCTGGCGCTGTCTCCTTGGCGGATACGGCGCGCCAAACCCGCAAACGCTTTGGCGGCGATCGATTTGGGAGAGGTCCGCACGGGGTCAAGAGGTGCGACCCTCGGACGCATTACGAAGCGGCCGGCCGTGGCACTGCGCGCGATCGCAACGGCTGGTTCGATCCCGTCGATAGCCGTTCCTCGCCCGCATCGTTCTGAACTGGGGGGCCGTCATCAGCGATTGCTCGTGGGCCACCCGGATGCGACGGTTCAATTATCCCTGCGGGCACCCGCCGGAGAGGCCTCGATGCTGTTGACCGAATGCGCTGCCATCGCTGAGATCTGACGTTCGGGAGCGGCCTGCTTACGCAGCATTTTATGATAGATCTTGACGTAATCCGCTGCCATGCGCGCAGCCGAGAAACGCTCCTCGAAGCGGGCGCGAATCGCGTGGCGGTCCAGCGCCAGCAACTCCGGAATGGCGCGCACGGCCTCGTCGATAGTGGAGACGATCCGCCCGGTCAGCCCGTCCTCAATGATTTCCGGCACCGATCCGCTCGGGAATGCCAGAACCGGCGTGCCGCAGGCCATCGCTTCGATCATCACCAGGCCGAACGGCTCAGGCCAGTCAATGGGGAACAGAAGGCCCGCCGCCTGGCCGAGGAATTCATCTTTGGCATTGTCATTGATCTCGCCGATGAATTCGATGTCGCCGCCATCAAGCATCGGCGCGATGACGGTGCGGAAATAGGTTTGGTCCGCCTTATCAACCTTGGCTGCGATCTTCAGCGGGAGCCCCGCCGCGCGGGCAATCGCGATGGCGCGGTCGGGGCGTTTCTCTGGCGAGATGCGGCCGAGAAAGGCCAGATAGCTGCCGTGCCGGTCGAGGCTCGGCGCATGCAGGCCGAGCGGCAGCCCGTGATAGACCGTACCGACGAAATTTGCGCCCGGAAGCGGCGTGCGCTGTGCGTTCGATATCGAGACCAGCGGCATGTCGGAAAACCGCCGGTAGAACGGCATGTGATCGGGAAGGTCCTGCCGACCGTGAAGCGTCGTCAACGTCCGGCCGCGCTCGGACCGGAACAGCGGGAAGTGCAGATAATCGACGTGGAAGTGTAGAATGTCGAATTCGTCGGCGCGCTCGCGCACCTTGTCCAGCATGATCATGTGGTGGGGAAGGGGATCGCGGACGTCGGGATCAAGGCGGAGGGCCCGGGGCGCGCAGGGGACGAGTTCGGCGGAAGTAATGGAATCCTCGCTCGCAAACAGCGTCACCTGATGCCCCTGCCGAACCAACTCCTCGGTCAGGTAGGCAACGACCCGCTCCGTTCCACCGTAGAGCCGCGGCGGTACGCTCTCGAACAGCGGAGCTACCTGCGCAATCCTCATTTGATCCCTCCGTTTGTACGGTCCAGGTCAGTCCTGCCGCCGGGCGTGCGGCTAACGGGCTTGTTCTTGATTACGTTTGGCTGCTGCACTTGGCCCGCAGCGCGAGCCTATGAACCTGGAAAAGCCGGACTGGTTCCAGGACGTCGTCGGGAAGATGGGCCGACTCCGCACAGAGTGATCATTTCAGTCGGATTGCGCAATTTGGTGGGACCGGCGCCGATTCCTCGACCCCGCGCCGGGTGATGCGCCCCTGTCTTCCGCGCTTGCGCGCAGGTGTAGAATGGTTATGCACTCCCAACGGCTAGCGGGGATTCCGTGCTTCCGCGCTCGAGTAAGCGTCCCTAATAACCATGTCACATGTAGCGCCTCGACTTGCCATAAAATCACTCCGATTCAGGCGCAATGTCGGCGAGCAGGGTTGAAAACCTGCACGTCTGCGCAACGCGCACAATAAGAAAAATATGGGCAAGGGACACAAGGGGGGACCGCAATGCGGGCTAATACCGATTCTCGTCTTCAAATTGGGCAAATCTCCCGCACCGGGGTAGGGAAGGCGGTGCGCGGGCTGTTCGCCGCGCCTTTCCGCCGGGCAGCCGCGGCGCTGATGCTGGCCGCAATTGCGGCACCGGGATTAACGGATCAGGCAGGGGCAGCGCCCGGAGATAACGAGATCCGGATCGGCAACACCATGCCCTACACCGGGCCGGCTTCCGCCTATGGCGTGATCGGCAAGGTGCTGGCGGCCTATTTCGACAAGGTCAACGCCGAGGGCGGGATCAGGGGCCGCAAGATCAATTTCATTTCCTATGACGACGCCTACAATCCGACCAAGACGATGGAGGCGACCCGCAAGCTCGTCGAGGAAGACAACGTTCTCTTTATTTTCGCGAGCCTCGGCACCAACACCAGCCAGGCCGTCCACCCCTATCTGAACTCGCGAAAGATCCCGCAGCTGTTCGTCGCCTCGGGCGCGACGATGTGGGACCAGCCGCGCGAGTTTCCCTGGACCATGGGCTTCCTGCCCAGCTACCAGACCGAATCCCACATTTATTCGCAGTACATCCTGGAGAACCATCCGCGCAGCAAGATCGCTGTGCTCTATCAGGACGACGGCTTCGGCAAGGACTACCTCAAGGGCATCAAGGACGGCTTGGGCGGCAAGGTTCCGATCGTGGCCGAGGCGTCCTACAAGGTGACGGACACTAATATCGACGCCCAGATCGCCAAGCTGAAGGCCTCGGGCGCCGACATATTCATGCAGTTCACAACGCCGAAATTCGCCACCATGGCGATCAAGCGAAATGCCGAGGTCGGCTGGAAGCCGATCCATTTCCTCGCCTCGGTGTCCGAATCGGTATCCTCAGTGATGGTGCCGGCTGGTGTCGAAAACGCTGAAGGCATTATCTCGGCGATGTACCGTCTGGAGGGCGAGGACGCGCAGGCCGCCGGACCCGCGGTGTTCCGGGAGTGGAGCGCCTTCATGGAACGCTATGTCCCGAGCGTCAGCAAGTCGAACGGCCAGGCGGTCTACGGCTATCTGAACGCCAGGCTCATCGTCGAAGTCCTGAAAATGTGCGGCGACGATTTTTCGCGCGAGAACATCATGAAGCAGGCCCGCTCGATCAAGGGTCTGCAGATTCCAATGATGGTGCCGGGCATCCTGATCAACACCAGCCCGTCCGACCATGCCACGATCGAGCAGATGCGCCTGATGCGCTTCACCAATGGCCACTGGCAGTTCTTCGGGCCGGTGCGCAGCGGCATCGATCCGGGCACCGTCAGCGATTCCTTCAAGACGCTGTTCAAGTACGGCACCGCGACCAAGCGTGACCTCGCCAACCAGCTCAACGCCAACACCGTGAGCCTGATGACCGGATCGTTCGGCTCGACCTATGCACAGGTCGGCGCTGATCTGGCCTCCGTGCTCGACAACGGCACGAACCTGCGGATCCTGCCCGTGATGGGGCGCGGCTCGGTGCAGGCGGTGGCCGATATCCTGCTGCTGCGCGGCGTCGACGCCGGCATCGTGCGCAAGGACACGCTGGCCTATCTCGACCGCAAGGATTTTGCCAAGGACATCCGCAACCAGTTCGTCTATGTGGCGAAGATGTTCAATGAGGAGATGCACGTCCTCGCGCCGCGGACGATCGCCAACGTGCGTGATCTCGACGGCAAGACCGTGGTGGTCGACTTGCCCGACAGTTCGACCTTCGTCACCGCTATCAACGTCTTCGAGCGGCTCGGCATCAGGCCGCATCTGGTCTATCAGGAGCCGCGGCTGGCAGTGGACATGCTGCGCAAGGGTGAGGTCGACGCCATCGTGGCGATCGAAGGCAAGCCGGTGCAATGGCTGAACCAGATCACCGACCGCAACCTGCATCTGGTCCCGCTCGAGTACGCCAAGAACCTGCAGGAAGAGTATCTGCCGTCCAAGCTTTCGTCGCAGGACTACCCGAACCTGGTGGCAGATGGCAGCTCGGTCGAGACGATCTCGGCCGAAGCGGTGCTGGCCTCGTACAACTGGGCTCCGAACAGCGACCGCTACCGCCGCCTGGCGCTGCTCGTCGACACCATGTTCGACAAGGTCGCGCAGTTGCAGCGGCCACCATTCCATCCGAAGTGGAAGGAAATGGCGCCGCGGGCGACGGTCGCTGGTTGGACCCGCTTCAAGGCGGCGCAGGAATGGCTCGACCGCAACATGCCGGCAAGCGCGTCCGTGTCCGCGGCATCGGGCGCCGTGCCGCCGCCGGCTGCCGCCACGCTCTCTCCGCAGGAGCGCGATCCGCTCTATCGCGAATTCCTGGAGTGGCGCGCCCAACGCGCCAAGGCGGCCGGCAGCCGATGATCGCGGCTGCCACGGCGGGAATAGAAATAAGAATGACAAGACGGCCCGCCGCATGGCGGGCCGACTCGTTTGGTCGCGCGAGTGCGCGGTCGCAGCGACCACGCCCATTCTCACGGATTAAATACGAACGGTCACTGCACAACCAGGGCGCGCAACGGCGCGGTAACGCTAATGCCTCCAATTGTCGCGACCGGACACACGATCGACTAACTGTGCAGCGCGCCTGGACTTGCCACAAAATCAGTCCGATTGAGATACAATGTTGGCGAGTAGCGTTGAAACGCTGCCCGTCCAAATAACGCGCAAAAAACATGGGTGTGGAAACATAGGGGGGACCGCCATGCGGGCCAGGATCGATTCGCGTCGACAGATCACACGAATGTCCCGGATGCGGCCAGGCGCGCGCCGGCTCTTCGCCGTGCCAAGGCGCAGCCTGGCAACGGCGCTTGCACTCGCCGCCATGGCGGGAGCTGCGTTCAGCACGCAAGGCGTCGCCGCGCCGCCGGCCAGCAACGAAATCCGGATCGGCAACACCGCGCCCTATACCGGACCGGCTTCGGCCTACGGCGTCATCGCCAAGGTGATCGCAGCCTATCTCGAGAAGACCAATGCGGAGGGGGGCATCAACGGCCGCAAGGTCAACATGATCAGCTATGACGACGCGTATGAGCCCACCAAGACGATGGAGGCTACTCGCAAGCTCGTCGAAGAGGATCAGGTTCTTCTTGCTCTGGGCACGATCGGCACCAACACCAATGCGGCGATCCAGCCTTATCTGAACTCGAAGAAGGTGCCGCATCTTTTCGCCCTGTCGGGTGCGGCGGCCTGGGACCAGCCACGTGAATTCCCCTGGACCGTCGGCTTCCTGCCGAGCTACGCGGCCGAAGCCCAAATCTTTGCGCAGTATCTCCTGGAGAACCATCCGCGCGGCAAGATCGCCGTCCTCTATCAGGACGACGGCATGGGCAAAGAATATCTCAAAGGCCTGAAGGACGGCCTTGGCGGCAAGATTCCGATCGTGGCCGAGGCGCCCTACAAAGTGGCGGATACCACGATCGACGCCCAGATCGCCAAGCTCAAGGCGTCCGGCGCCGACGTCCTCCTCGAGTTCACCACGCCGAAATTCGCGGTCATGGCGATCCGGCGAGCCGCCGAACTCGGATGGCGGCCGCTGCAGTTCGCCGCTTCCATCTCCAATTCGTACTCCGCCGTGATCCAGCCGGCAGGCCCGCAAAATGCGGAAGGCCTTTTGTCGGCGGCCTACCGGCTCGAGGGCGAAGACGCGGCAGCGGCCGGCGACGTAGCGTTCCGCGAATGGACCGCCTTCATGCAGCGCTACGTCCCGAGCATCAGCAAGACCAATGGCCAGGCCGTGCTCGGCTATCTCGTCGGCAAGCTGACGGTCGAAGTCTTGAGAAACTGCGGCGACGACCTGTCACGCGAGAACATCATCCGGCAGGCTCGCGGGCTCAAGGGTATCCAGCTTCCGATGATGGTGCAGGGCATCCTGATCAACACCAGCCCGTCGGACCACGCGCCGATCGAGCAGATGCGCATGATGCGCTTCACCAACGGCCAGTGGCAGCACTTCGGCCCGGTGCGCAGCGGCGTCGATGCCGGTGCGGTCAGCGATTCCTTCAAGACGATCTTCAAATACGGCACCGCCACCAAGCGCGACCTGGCCAACCAGCTCAACGCCAACACCGTGAGCCTGATGACCGGATCGTTCGGCTCGACCTATGCGCAGGTCGGCGCCGATCTCGCCTCCGTGCTCGACAACGGCACCAGCCTGCGGATCCTGCCCGTGATGGGCCGCGGTTCGGTGCAGGCGGTGGCAGATATCCTGCTGCTGCGCGGCGTCGACGCCGGCATCGTGCGCAAGGACACGCTGGCCTATCTCGATCGCAAGGATTTTGCCAAGGACATCCGCAACCAGTTCGTCTATGTGGCGAAGATGTTCAATGAGGAAATGCATGTCCTCGCGCCGAGATCGATTACCAATGTGCGTGAGCTCGACGGCAAGACCGTGGTGGTGGACTTGCCCGACTCTTCGACCTTCGTCACCGCGATCAATGTGTTCGAGCGGCTCGGCATCAGGCCGCATCTGATCTATCAGGAGCCTCGGCTTGCGCTCGACATGCTGCGCAAGGGCGAGGTCGACGCCATCGTGGCGATCGAGGGCAAGCCGTTGCAGTGGCTGAACCAGGTTAACGACCGCAACCTGCATCTGGTCCCGGTCGAGTACGCGAAGAACCTGCAGGAAGAGTATCTACCGTCCAAGCTTTCGTCGCAGGACTATCCGGGCCTCGTGCCTGAGGGGGGCTTTGTCGAGACGATCGCGGCGGAAGCTGTATTGGCCTCGTACAATTGGGCGCCGAACAGCGACCGCTACCGCCGCCTGGCGCTGCTTGTCGATACCATGTTCGACAAGGTCGCGCAGTTGCAGCGGCCGCCGTTCCACCCGAAGTGGCGGGAAATGGCGCCGCGCGCGACGGTCGCTGGTTGGACCCGCTTCAAGGCGGCGCAGGAATGGCTCGACCGCAACATGCCGCTGGCGTCCGGCTCGGCCGTATCGTCGGCATCGGCGGCCGTGCCGCCGCTCCCGTCGGCTGTAGTTTCTCCGCAGGATCGCGATCCGCTCTATCGCGAATTCCTGGAGTGGCGCGCCAATCGCGCCAAGGCGGCCGGTGGCCGATAGTCGCGACCGCCACGGCACAACATCAAGATGATGGACGGCCCGCTGCATGGCGGGTCGCCTTAATTTGGCCAACCGCCAGTTGTTTTGTGCCGCCCGATCGCGGCCGGGCCAACGCCAATTCGCGAATCCAAATATGACATGGATATACGCAACCGACGCGCGCATGGCTTGCACGCGCGCTGCGGCGTGCGATTTTAGTAACGCTAAGCCCTAAAATTGTCGCCGCTGAGCACACGAGCGACTAACTGCGTGACACGTCTGGCCTTGACACAAAATCAATCCAATTGAGACACAATGTCTTCGAGTCGGCCTGAAACGGTACATTTTCGCAGCTCGAAAAATCACACAATCGAATTGCTCAAAGGGGGCAGGATGCGGGTTTTGATGAACACTCGTGGGGCGGGGCATTGGTCCGGGTCAGTAGCCCGGGACGTCCTACATCGGCTTTTCACTGCGCCGCGACGCAGCGCGGCAGCGGCACTGGCGCTCGCTGCAGTGGCGGGAGCGACGTTCGCCACGCAGGGCCAGGCGGCGCCGCCGGCCAGCAATGAGATCCGCATCGGCGTCACGTCCCCGCTGACTGGTCCGGCCTCGGCCTATGGCGTCATCGCCAAGGTGATCGCGGCCTACATGGACAAGGTCAACGCCGAAGGCGGCATCAACGGCCGCAAGGTTAGCATGGTCGTCTATGACGACGGCTATGAACCGACCAAGGTCATGGAGGCAACCCGCAAGCTCGTCGAAGAGGACCAGGTCCTCTTCACTTTGGCGACCGTCGGTACCAACACCAACGCGGCGATCCAGCCCTATCTGAATTCAAAGAAGGTGCCGCAGCTGTTTGCCTTGTCGGGCGCTGCGGCCTGGGACCAGCCGCAGGAGTTTCCCTGGACCATGGGCTTCCTGCCGACCTACGCGGCTGAAGCCCAGATCTATGCGCAATATCTCCTGGAAAACCATCCGCGCAGCCGGATCGCCGTCCTTTATCAGGACGACGGCATGGGCAAGGAATACCTGAAGGGCCTGAAGGACGGCCTTAGCGGCAAGATTCCGGTCGTGGCGGAGGCGACGTACAAGGTCACCGACGCCAACATCGACCCGCAGCTCGCCAAGCTGAAGGCCTCGAATGCCGATGTCTTCATCCAATTCACCACGCCCAAGTTTGCGACGATGGCGATCCGGCGAAGCGTCGAGCTCGGCTGGCGCCCGAACCAGTTCGTTGCGTCGGTCTCCAACTCCTATTCGGCGGTGATTCAGCCGGCGGGCGCGCAAAATGCGGAAGGTTTGATGTCGGCGGCCTACCGTCTCGAGGGCGAAGACGCGGCCGCGGCCGGCGAGGCGGTGTTCCGCGAATGGACCGCCTTCATGCAGCGCTATGTCCCGAGCGTGAGCAAGGTCAACGGCCAGGCCGTTCTCGGCTACCTCGTCGGCCGGTCGGTGGTCGAGGTGCTGAAGAACTGCGGCGACGATCTGTCGCGCGAGAACATCATGAAGCAGGCCCGCGGCCTCAAGGGGCTGCAGCTTCCGATGATGGTGCAGGGCATTCTGATCAACACCAGCCCGTCGGACCACGCGCCGATCGAGCAGATGCGCATGATGCGCTTCACCAACGGCCAGTGGCAGCACTTCGGCCCGGTGCGCAGTGGCATCGATCCGGGCGCGGTCAGCGATTCCTTCAAGACGATCTTCAAGTACGGCACCGCGACCAAGCGCGACTTGGCCAACCAGCTCAACGCCAACACGGTGAGCTTGATGACCGGATCGTTCGGCTCGACCTATGCGCAGGTCGGCGCCGATCTCGCCTCCGTGCTCGACAACGGCACCAGCCTGCGGATCCTTCCCGTGATGGGCCGTGGCTCGGTGCAGGCGGTGTCGGACATTCTCTTGCTGCGCGGCGTCGACGCCGGCATCGTACGCAAGGACACGCTGGCCTATCTCGATCGCAAGGATTTTGCCAAGGACATCCGCAACCAGTTCGTCTATGTGGCGAAGATGTTCAATGAGGAGATGCATGTCCTCGCGCCGAGAAGCATCACCAACATGCGCGACCTCGACGGCAAGACCGTGGTGGTCGACTTGCCCGACAGTTCGACCTTCGTCACCGCGATCAACGTGTTCGAACGTCTCAACATCAGGCCGCATCTGATCTATCAGGAGCCGCGCCTGGCGCTCGACATGCTGCGCAAGGGTGAGGTCGACGCCATCGTGGCGATCGAAGGCAAGCCATTGCAGTGGCTGAACCAGGTCACCGACCGCAACCTGCATCTGGTGCCGGTCGACTACGCCAAGACCCTGCAGGAAGAGTATCTGCCTTCCAAGCTTTCGTCGCAGGACTATCCGGGCCTCGTGCCTGAAGGAGGCTTTGTGGAGACGATCTCGGCCGAAGCGGTGCTGGCCTCGTACAACTGGGCTCCGAACAGCGACCGCTACCGCCGCCTGGCGCTGCTCGTCGACACCATGTTCGACAAGGTTGCGCAGTTGCAGCGGCCGCCGTTCCATCCGAAGTGGAAGGAAATGGCCCTGCGCGCGACGGTGTCGGGCTGGACCCGCTTCAAGGCGGCGCAGGAATGGCTCGACCGCAACATGCCGCTGGCATCGGGCGCGGCCGTATCGTCGGCATCGGCGGCGGTGCCGCCGCCGGCGCCGTCGGCCATGCCACCGGCTGCTACCGCGTTCCAGCCGCAGGACCGCGATCCGCTCTATCGCGAATTCCTGGAGTGGCGTGCCAACCGCGCCAAGGGCGGGGCCCCGCGCTAGTTTGCGGATAGAAGGTTTCAACGACGATGACGGCCCGCTTCGGCGGGCCGTCGCTTTTTGGGGGCAAGACTGGCAGTTGCTGCCTGGAACGCCGCGTCCAACCGGATCTCCTGCCTACGGTTTCGTCCGGCCGGAGCGGCGGCAGAAGGCGGCGAATGGATGGCGTTATGCCGACAACGCAGGGCTCAGGCGCGTAAAATAGTGTATCGGCAAGCAGCAAAGCGCCGGACACGGTCCTGCGCCGTTACGCCAAAATCATTCGGAGGAAGTTCATGTCGGCTCTGCCACTTTCGGGCATCAAGATTCTCGACCTGACGCGGGTGCTCGCGGGCCCGCTGTCGGCGCAGATGCTCGCCGATCTCGGCGCCGAGGTGATCAAGATCGAGCGTCCCGGCGGCGGCGACGACGCCCGTGCCTTCGGTCCGCCCTACCTGAAGGACCCCGAAGGCAAGAGCAACAATAACAACTCGTTCTATCTCTGCGCCAACCGCAACAAGAAATCCGTCACAGTCAACATCGCGACGGCTGAAGGGCAGGACATCGTCCGCGAGCTTGCCAAGAGCTGCGACGTGATGATGGAGAATTACAAAGTCGGCGATCTCAAGCGCTACCGGCTCGACTACGAGTCGATCAAGGCGATCAATCCCGGCATCATCTACTGCTCGGTAACCGGCTTCGGCCAGACCGGCCCTTACGCTCCGCGCGCCGGCTATGATGCGATCCTGCAGGCGATGGGCGGCTTGATGAGTGTCACCGGCCATATCGACGGCGAGCCCGGTGCCGGACCGATGAAGGTCGGCCCCTCGATCGTCGACTACATGACCGGCATGAATTCCTCGATCGGCATCCTGGCCGCGCTCTACCACCGCAAGGCCAATGGTGGGGAGGGGCAGCATGTCGACGTCTGCCTGATGGATACCGTGATCGCCTCGCTGTCGCATTGGCTGCAAATCTATCTCGTCAACGGACAGACCCCGCCGCGCCGCGGCACCTGGGGCAACGGCGGCATGCCCGCTGGCGTGTTCCGCTGCACCGACGGCGAGCTGATGCTGGTGGTCGGTAATGACGGCCAGTTCCAGCGCACCTGCGCCGTGCTCGGCGCGCCCGAGCTCGCGACGGATCCGCGATTCCTCAAGAACAACGACCGTGTCGTGCACGGCAAGGAGATCATGGCGATCTTCGCCGGGCTATTCCTGAAAAAGCCCGTGGCGTATTGGCTGGAGGAACTGGAGAAGGCCGGTGTGCCCTCGGGTCCGATCAACAATTTCGAGCAGGTCTTTAGCGACCCGCACGTCCAAGCGCGCGGCATGCGAGTCAAGGCCAATCACCCCTTCGAGCCCGATCTGTCGCTGATCCGCAACGCCATCACCTTCTCCGGCACCCCGATAAAGGAATATCGCGCCCCGCCACTGCTCGGGGCCGATACCAGGGATGTGCTGGCGACGATCGGCTATGACGAAGCGAAGCTGGCAGAACTGAAGGAAAAGAAGATCGTTTGATTTTCCTCCGTCATTCCTAGCTAGTTTTTTGTCATTCCGGGGCGCGTACTACGGAGCGCAATTGCGCGGCTGAGAATCCATGGGGCCGCGAGCTCGTTGGTGAATGGTTCCGGATTCCCGCTTCGCGAGCCGGCCCCCGGTCATGGTGCGCTATTCAACGCAGTCCCTGTCGATCCACCACGATCCGGTGAATCTGGATGTACTCCGGCAGCTCGATCAGGAATTCCGGATCGCGGCCCAGATGGTGCACCTTGGTCGGCTCGCCTTTGGTGAAGGCGGTCATCGATTGAAGGTCGCTCCAGTAGGAGATTGTCGTGAACCAGCTCTCCTGGTCACGGTCCTCGCGGAACAGCTGCACACCCAGCGCCGTCTTCTCCAGCGGCGGAATTCCTTCCGCTCGGATGTAGGCTTCATAAGCGTCGGCGATTTCTGGCAGCGTGCGGCCGCGCCAAATTCGGGCAATGGTCGGCTGGGTCGGCATCGAGGGCTCCGTGCGGTGATCTCCCACCGCAACGACAGAACCATCCGGAATGTTCCGCGGTCCATACGTTGTCTCGGACATCAATACTTCGATGTTACTCGAAGCATGATTGACCAGAATTGCGCTAGCGTTGCACCATCGATCCATCCATCCGAAAGGTGCAGCGATGAAACGCGAAATCATTCACGTCGAACCGATGTCGTCCTGGCTCGCCAAACGGAACGCGCCGGTCTCGCCGGTCACGCGCGGCGGCGGCATGGTGTTCGTCTCGGGCCTGCCGCCGTTCGATCCCGGCACCGGCGAACTCTTCGTCGGCCCGATCGAGCGGCAGACCGAGCTTGTCCTCGAGCAATTGAAACGATGCCTCGAGGCCGCGGGCACCTCGCTGCGCAATGTGATGAAATGCAACGTCTACTGCACGCTGGCCGCGCACTTCGCCGCCGTCAATGCGGTGTACGCCCGCTACTTTCCGGAAGATCCGCCGGCGCGCATCTTCGTCTGCGTCCCCGAATGGTTCGCGCCGTTCGATATCGAGATCGATTGCGTCGCCGTGATGTAGGCGCGGCCGGGCGTCCGCGCATTGGCCGCCCGATGATGGAAGAGGCCGTCCGGTCTCGCGGCCTCTTCGCGCGTGGTCCGCACCGGTCAGCGCTGCTGCTGCGCGTCTGCGACAGCGCCCCGCATCTGCGTCGCCACCGTCAGATCGCCGATCTTCTTTCCCATTTCCCGCCCGGCCTCGGTGGAGAAGCGATAGTGGAAGCCGGCATAGATGCGGGCGCTGGAAACCTCGTCGCTATAGTCCTGCAGCCGCGTCCATTTGCGGGTGACACCGGCCGCGGTCGGGCTGGTCAGCGTGATCTCGCCGACCTCGTCGCCCACGATATTCTGCAAAACCGTGGCAACGGTGCTGGAGACGATGCAATGGGCGCAGGGGTATTCCGGGTGCATTGGCGTTGTGCCGAGCGGCTGCCATGAGGCCTCGCGCGGGGTGGCCGGGTTCGACGTGAGGTCAGCATTCCGGATGGCTGTGATGGGACGCCAGAGATTGTAGGCATATTTGGCATCGAACACCGCGATGAAGGCGTCGGCGGTGGCGATCGAGGTCAGTGCGTAGAGGCGGGCACAGTCGACCAGGTCCATCTTCCTGTTGGTAGCGATCTGGCGGACGATCGCATTATAGGTCCGGGGTCCCGTGAACAACCAGAAGCGAGCGATGGTCGTCTGCTCAGGCGAGCGCTTGGCGCTGACGCTGCTGCCGATCTCGCGGATTTCGTTCAGATCTCGCGTCCAGGTTTCCGATGTCAGGGTGGGAGGAGGCGGGGCACGAAACTGCGACGCGCTGGTCATTACGAACGGCCTGACCTTCGGGCTCGTGGACTCGATCGGTATCGTGGTGGGCACATAGATACCGGCCGCGGCGCTGGGACGATATTCCTCCGGTGTGTTGCTACCGTCATTTTCGCGCATCGCGATCACCCCGGCGGCGGCCTGTTTGCCGAGTTCGATACCCTTCGACTTTGTCTCGTTATCGGCGATCCCACTGAGCGAAGCGGCGAGCGCCGCATGGAGGTCGGCTTTCTTGTCGGGATGCAGCGCCAGCAGCACGTCGTGGGCCGCTGCGGCCGCCGCCGCCTCTCTCGACGTGGCCTTATCGGCGCTGAGGTTGAGCTTGTAAGGTGCGTAGCGCCGCTCGATGGCATTGACCGCTTCGAACATCGCGATGTGGAGCATCGCCTGTCCACGGCTATTCGGCGCGTTCAGAAGCTGCTTGTCGGCAGCGAGGGCGTCGGCCTTGGCGTTCCAGTCCATGATGACGTCGCCGCGGGCGACGGTGGCAAACAGCATGGCGGCGAGCACGCTGCCGATCCGGAGGGCCTGCGAAAGTCCTGATCCTGGCTTCATGGGAACTCTCCTGCATGTCGCCCGCAAAAAGTCGGGCTTCTCGGAAAAGTCCCACATTCACGGGCACGACAGCCGTGAAGATCGGGTGAAATTGTGATGAAATGCGTTGGACTGCCCGTGAGCCCGGGCTTGCCAGCGCATCACAGATATGGCCGATATCAAGAGCTACCGCTTTGGTCCATTCCTGGTCGATCGCCAATCGGCCTGCTTGCGCCGCGAGGGCATCGCCGTTCCGCTGCGCCCAAAATCCTTCGATGTGCTGGTGTATCTCGCGCAGCACCCCGGCCGGCTCGTTGCGAAGGCGGAGTTGATCGACAACGTCTGGCCGAACGTCAACGTCACGTCGAATTCGGTGGTTCAGTGCATCAAGGAGGTCCGCCAGGCGCTGCAGGACGACAGCCAGGCGATCATCGAAACCGTCTCGAAGCGCGGTTATCTGTTTGCGCCACCGGTTATCGCCTTCGACGGCGACGGCGAACATGCATCGAGGGCAAGCACCACCGCGATCGACACCGATGCAAGCCGCGCGCTGCCATTGCCCGATCGTCCCTCGATCGCGGTGCTGCCGTTCGACAATATGAGCGGCGATCCGGACCAGGCGCATTTCGCCGACGGCATATCCGAGGATCTGATCACCGGGCTGTCGCGCGTCCGCTGGCTGTTCGTCATCGCCCGCAACTCAACCTTCGTTTACAGGGGCCGCGCCGTCGATATCAGGGACATCGCGGCGAAGCTCGGCGTCCGCTATGTGCTCGAAGGCAGCGTGCGCCGGGCCGGCCAGCGGCTCCGCGTCAGTGCACAGCTGATTGATGCGATAACGGGCGGCCATCATTGGGCCGAGCAATACGACCGCGAGCTCGGCGACATCTTCGCGATACAGGACGAGATCACCAGCAGCGTGATCGCCTCGATCCAGCCCCGCCTGCTCGCAGCAGAGGGTGTTCGCGCGCTGTCACGCTCGCCGGGCGATCTTGGCGCATGGGAGCTGGTGGCGCGGGCGCAGACCCATGTCTGGCGGCTGACCCGATCGGACAATGAAGCCGCGATCGAGGCACTCAATCGCGCGGTCGATGCCTATCCGGACTACGCCCCCGCGCGGAGCCTGCTTGGCTTCTGCCTGGTATTCTCGGCGCATAATGGCTGGATCGACCGCGGCTTGCAGGCCGCCCGTCCGCATATCGCGCGCGCGATTGCGCTCGACGATTTCGATCCCTGGGCGCAGATCGCGCTCGGCTATTGGTCGATGATGGCGTGGCGCACCGAGGAATCGCTCGCCGCGTTCCGGCGGGCGGTCAGCCTCAATCCGAGTTCGGCGGCCGCGCATTGCTATCTCAGTCACGGGCTCGCCTTCGCAGGGCGGTGTGATGAGGCGATCGTGCACGGCAAGGAAGCCATCCGCCTCAGTCCATTGGACCCGGATACGGCGATGTTTCTCGGCGGCATCACCGTGGCGAACTATCTCGCCGGCCGATACGCCGACGCCTTCGAGACGTCGGAGCAGTTGTTGCGATTGCGCCCGGGCTTTCACGGCGCGCAACGCCTGCGTTGCGCGAGCCTGGCCCAGATGGGGAGGGTGGAAGAGGCCCGACAGTCTCTCGCGGCCGTGCGCCTCGAACAGCCCCAGCTCTCGATCGACTGGATCAAATCCAGCGTGCCCTATCAGACGCCGGAGCTGATGGAGCATTTCCTCGCGGGGATGCGCAAGGCCGGGCTGGCGTGAGCAATCCGCGGCAATCGTAGCCCGGGCGAGCGAAGCGACCCCGGGAACATTTCCCGCATATCGCTACGCTCATGCGGGCTACGAAATCGTAGTGCGTAGGATGGGTAGAGCGCAGCGAAACCCATCATCATCTGTCCGCGTACTGGATTGATGGGTTTCGCTTACGCTCTACCCATCCTACAAAATCCCGAGTCGCTCGCTCGCAATGATGGAGGCAATCATCCGTGTCCGCGACCCGACCGCGCCAGAACGATCCGCTCACAAATCCTGCCGCGTCAGCCGCCCCTGCGGCATTGTCGACCGCGCGGGCTTCTTCGCCGGGGCTTCGCCGCCCGTCAGCGCCATCACGGATACCGCGACCACGCGGTCGACGATGGCATCCACATCATTGAGGTCGCATTTGCCTTCCGACAGTCGGATCAGCCGTTCCTTTTCCCGGATGGTGTGATGCGACATTGCCAGCGCAAAATGCAGGCCCCAGTAGAGATCGGCGTCGTCACGGCCCGGCATCGCGCGGCGCATCGCGGCGATGAACTTCCGCAAATGATCGACCTCGCGGTTCTTGATGCGGCGGATCGGCGGCACCGATTCGATCGAGGCGCGGATCATGAAGCGGGCCGCGGTCGAACCTTCGCGGTCGGGGCCGAGGCAGCCGCGCAGGGTAGGGCCGACCAGCGCGTGCAGGATGGCGTCGATCGGGGCACGGCCGTTGCCCTTTTCCTCCGCAAGCTTCAAGGCGTTGAGCCGCTCGCGGTTGGTGGCAAGGCTGCGGGTGACGAACAGCTCCGCGATCAGTTCGTCCTTGGAGCCGAAATGGTAGTTCACCGCGGCCAGGTTGACGTTCGCCTCCGCGACGATGTCGCGCAGCGTCACGTCGCCGAAGCCGCGATCGGCATAGAGCTTTTCCGCGGCGGCAAGGATGGCAGACCTGGTCCGATCGCTCGACATGCCTGGCTTCCGTTCGGGAGTTGCAATTCAAACAGTTGTATGAAACTATCGTTTGAAGGTCGGAAATGTCAAGAACGTCTGCGAACGTGTCGCATCTCCGGCGGGCCGAAATTGTCACGCGCCTCGGCAAAATGGCTTGCGGGCCATCGGCAGCGGGCGGACAGTTGCGGCATAACGGTTTCAGAACGACGAGGAGCGCCCCATGAATTTCGATATGTCAGAGAAGCAGAAGGACTGGCTGAACCGCGTGCGCGCGTTCATGGACGCGCATGTCCGTCCCGCGGTGCCAATCTACCGGCAGCAGGACGAGGAGGGGCCGCGCTGGAAGGTGATCCCGATCCTGGAAGACCTGAAGAAAAAGGCACGGGCCGAAGGCCTCTGGAACATGTTCATGCCGCCGAACGCGCATGAGGACGACGAATTCCGCGGCGCGGGATTGACCAATCTGGAATACGCGCTGCTCGCCGAGGAGATGGGCCATATCGGCTGGGCCTCGGAAGTGTTCAACTGCTCGGCGCCCGATACCGGCAACATGGAAGTGTTCATGCGCTATGGCACCAAGGAGCAGAAGCGCAAATGGCTGCGTCCGCTGATGGACGGTGAAATCCGTTCCGCCTTCCTGATGACCGAGCCGGCGGTTGCTTCCTCCGATGCCACCAACATCGAAACGCGCATCGAGAGCGACGGCGATCACTATGTCATCAACGGCCGCAAATGGTGGTCGTCGGGCGTCGGCGATCCCCGCTGCAAGATCGCGATCCTGATGGGCAAGACCGATCCGAAGGCCGCAAAGCACCAGCAGCAGTCGCAGATCCTCGTCCCGCTCGACACCCCCGGCATCAAGGTCGAGAAGATGCTGCCGGTGTTCGGCTTCGACGACGCACCGCACGGCCATGCCCAGGTGCTGCTTGAAAACGTCCGCGTTCCCAAGGCCAACATCCTGCTTGGCGAAGGCCGCGGCTTCGAGATCGCGCAGGGCCGTCTCGGTCCGGGCCGCATCCATCACTGCATGCGCACCATCGGCAAGGCCGAGGAGGCGCTGGCGAAGATGGTGAAGCGGCTGTCCTCGCGCACCGCCTTCGGCAAGAAGATCATCGAGCATTCGGTCTGGGAGCAGCGCATTGCCGAGGCCCGCACCGATATCGAGATGAACCGCCTCTTGTGCCTCAAGGCCGCCGACATGATGGACAAGGTCGGCAACAAGACCGCGCAGCTTGAAATCGCCATGATCAAAGTATCGGCGCCGAACATGGCGCTGAAGATCATCGACAACGCCATTCAGGCCTATGGCGGCGCTGGTGTTTCTGACGATGCCGGCCTGGCGCGCGACTATGCCTCGATGCGCACCATGCGCCTCGCCGACGGTCCGGACGAGGTGCATAACCGCGCCATTGCCAGACTTGAACTTCGGAAGTATGCAAACGCTACGCACTAACGGGAGCCGCTAGCGAGGGCGCTCCCCAAACTCCAAGAAGAAACCTAGGGGAGCGTCATCGTGGCGGACGGCGTCAGGAAAGACGAAGAGTTCTCGGGCACCAAGGAAGTCGAGGAGCGCCATCGCATCAACGAGGCAAGCCTCGATGCCTGGATGCGCGAGCATGTCGAGGGCTATCAGGGCCCGCTGAAGGTTCTGCAGTTCAAGGGCGGCCAGTCCAACCCGACCTACAAGCTGGAAACACCGGCGCAATCCTACGTGATGCGCCGAAAACCGTTCGGCAAATTGCTGCCGTCCGCGCATGCGGTCGATCGCGAGTTCCGCGTCATCGCCGCGCTTGGCAAGCAGGGCTTTCCGGTCGCCAAGGCCTATGCGCTCTGCACCGATGACGCCGTGATCGGCGCCGCCTTCTACATCATGTCGATGGAAGAGGGGCGCGTGTTCTGGGATCCGACGCTGCCGAGCCAAACGCCGGATAACAGGCGAAAAATCTTCACCAGCAAGATCGAGACGTTGGCCAAGCTCCACGTCTTCAATCCGGAAGCGATCGGTCTTGGCGACTTCGGCAAGCCCGGCAATTACTTCGCGCGGCAGATCGACCGCTGGACCAAGCAGTACCGCGCCTCCGAGACGCAGCACATTCCGGAATTCGAGAAGGTGGCCGAATGGCTGCCGCGGACGGTGCCGGAGCAGAAGCGCGTCTCGATTGTTCACGGCGACTACCGCCTCGACAACATGATTTTCCACCCGACGGAACCGCGCGTTCAGGCGGTGCTGGACTGGGAATTGTCGACGCTCGGCGATCCCATGGCCGACTTCACCTATCTCTTGATGCAGTGGACCATGCCAGGGCTCGCCGGCGCTGATCTCAAGGCGCTGAACATTCCGAGCGTGGAGGAGGCGGCGCAGATCTACTGCGACGTCACCGGCATGGAAGTGCCCGATCTCAACTGGTACTTCGCCTACAACATGTTCCGACTCGCCGGCATCACGCAGGGTATCGCGGGGCGGATTCGCGACGGCACCGCGGCCAATGCCAAGGCGCTGGAATCGGCGGCGCGCACCGTGCCGCTATCGAAATCTTCCTGGGAATACGCACAGAAGGCCGGCGCGACCTAACCCGCGCCGTTAGCGGCTTGGCTCTCTCCCCGAATATTCGCGGCAGCCTGCTCATGGCGGTGTCCATGGCGGCGTTCACCACGAACGATTCCATCACCAAGGTGGTGTCGTCCGAGATGAATTTCGGCCAGGTGATCCTGATGCGGGGGCTGTTCGCGATTCTGCTGGTCGCGGCGTTCGCCTGGTATCAGGGGGCGCTGCGCCCGTTGCAAACGCTGATGATCAAGCCGGTGGCGCTGCGCGTGGTAGGCGAAATCGGCGGCACCATCGCGTTCATGACCGCGCTCGCCCAGCTGCCGCTCGCCAATACCTCGGCCATCCTCCAGGCGCTGCCGCTTGCGATCACGCTCGGCGCCGCGCTGATCTTCGGCGAACCGGTCGGCTGGCGGCGCTGGTCGGCGATCGCGGCCGGCTTCATCGGCGTGCTGATCATCGTGCGGCCCGGGTTTGCCGGCTTCAGCTACTACTCCTTGTTCGCGCTGGTGTCGGTCGCCTTCTGCACGCTGCGCGACCTCGCGACGCGGCGGATACCCGCCAAGATTCCCTCGCTATTCATCACCTTGCTGACGACCATGACGGTGACGAGCGCCGGCGGCGTCATCCTGGTTCCGCTCGGCGGCTGGAGTCCGCCGTCATCAGCGGCGCTCGGCCTGCAGGCGCTGGCCGCCGTGCTGATCGTGATCGGCTATCAATGCATCATCTCGGCGCTGCGCACCGGCGACATCTCGGCGGTAGCGCCGTTCCGCTATTCGGCGCTGCTGTGGGCGATGATGCTCGGCTATGTCGTATTCGGCGACGTGCCCGACGCGATGATGGTGACGGGCGCCGCCATCATCGTCGCCTCCGGCCTCTACGCCTTCTACCGCGAGCGCATCCGCCACCGCGCGCTGGCAGCGGAATCCTCCGGCTCGCCGCCGGAGGGGGTGTGATCGTGATGTGCCATCCGCTTAGGCGCTCTGTCTCGTGTCCCGGGTGTGGTGCGGCACGAAGTGACACGCCGCAGAGCCGGGACCCAACTTCCCGCTCGGTGCAAGCCATGGGCCCCGGCTCAGCGGCGCATCGTTGCACGCTGCGTCGCGTCCGGGGCACGAGGATCTCATTAAACCGGCTTGCCCGTGTACGGCATCGACGCGGTGAGGCCGCCGTCAACCGGGATCGCCTGGCCGTTGACGTAGGACGCCTCGTCGCTGGCAAGGAACAGTCCCATCGCCGCGAGCTCGTGTGGCTGGCCGGCGCGCTTGAGCGGATTGAGCTGGCCGATCTTGTCCTGGGTGCCGCGCTCCTTGGCGCGGTCGAATACGGGCTTGGTCATGCCGGTTTCGATCAGGCCGGGGCAGACCGCATTGATGCGCACGCCGGTGCCGGACAGCGAATAGGCGGTTGTCTGCACCAGGCTGATGACGCCGGCCTTGCTCGCCCCGTAAGGGTGACCGCTGGCGCCGGCCTTGAGGCCCGCGACCGAGGCGGTGCAGACGATCGAGCCGGACTTCTGCTTGATCATGTGCGGCATCGAGTGCTTGATTGCGAGGAACGGCCCGATCAGGTTGACGCGCAGCACCTCCTGCCAGTGCTCGACGGTCTGCTCGGCGAGCGGCACCAGGCCGCCGCTGACGCCGGCATTGGCCCAGATCGCATCGAGCCGGCCATATTTCGCGACCGCCTTGTCGATGAAGGCCTTCACGTCGGCTTCCGAGCCAGCATCCGCCATCACGGCCTCGACGGCGCCGCCGGCGCCGCTGACGAGCTTCGCCGTCTCCTTCACACCCTCGGTCTTGTCGACGATGATGAGCTTGGCGCCTTCCTTCGAGAACAGCACCGATGCGGCGCGGCCGATGCCGCTTCCGGCACCGGTGATGACAACGGATTTGCCTTCGAGGCGGCCCATGTTTCTCTCCCTGATGCGATTGCCGCGTCAGCGTCTGCCGCCTTGCGGAATTCAAACAAAATTTCAGCCGCCTTGCGGAATTCAAACAAAATTTCAAACGTCCGAGTTGCCTACCAAAGTCACTTGAGGCGATCGGTGCTCTGACGTACAGCGACGACGGACAGTATTGAAGGGTTTTGGCGATGTCCAATGCAGACAAACCGAAGATGACCACGACGCGATGGTGGTGGGTTCGCCACGCGCCGGTTCGCGAAGATGAGGGCTGCATCTACGGGCAGAAGGATCTCGGCTGCGACTGTAGCGACCGCATCGTGTTCGAGGCGGTCGGCAAAATCCTGCCGCGTAACGCGGTCTGGTATGCAAGCAACCTGAAGCGCACGCATCAGACCGCCGAGGCGATCTGGGCCGTCGGTTTTCCAAAACCTGCGGCGATGCCGCATGTCGACGCGTTCGCCGAACAGCATCTTGGCGAATTGCAAGGCATGAATCGCGCGGCATTTTACGCGAAGCTGCCGCCCGGCAGAAACTGGCTTACCGGCATCGACGAACCCGCGCCCGGCGGCGAGAGTTTCATGGACCTCTATAACCGGGCCTGCGCCGCCATCGAACGCATCAATACCGAGCAGGCGGGCAGGGATATCGTGGTGGTCGCGCATGGCGGCACCATCAGGGCCGCCGTTGCCCTCGCGCTCGGCGGTCAGCCGGATAAAGGTCTTGCCTTCGACATCGACAATTGCTCGGTGACGCGGCTCGATCATCTCCTGAGCGCCAATTACAATGGCTGGCGGCTGCCGATGGTCAACCAGCAGCCATGGATCGCCGACGCCTCGCACAGGGCGATGCATCAGCCGGCAGGGCCGGAGATCGAGCCGCCAGAGACGAAGCTCGCGTAAGGCCGAGATTGTCGCGGACCGCAAAGGCTGCTTAGCTCGAATTCAAGATCAACCGGCAACGCGCCGGATCAACATCGGGAGAGAGACATGAGCTTGTTCGACATGACCGGGAAAGTCGCTGTCATCACCGGCTCCACGCGCGGCATCGGCCGGGCAATCGCCGAGCGCATGGCCGAGCACGGCGCTAAGGTTGTGATCTCCTCGCGCAAGCAGGATGTCTGCGACCAGGTCGCCAAGGAGATCAACGAGAAGTTCGGCAAGGGCACGGCGGTTGCGATCGCCGCCAACATCTCGAACAAGGAAAACCTGCAGAACCTCGTCGACGAATCCAATCGCGCCTTCGGCAAGATCGACGTGCTGGTCTGCAACGCGGCGTCCAATCCCTATTACGGTTCGCTCGCCGGCATCTCCGACGACCAGTTCCGCAAGATTCTCGACAACAACATCGTTGCCAACAACTGGCTGATCAACATGGTCGTGCCGCAGATGATCGAGCGCAAAGACGGCTCGATCGTGATCGTCTCCTCGATCGGCGGCCTGAAAGGCTCGACCGTGCTCGGCGCCTACGCGATCTCGAAGGCGGCCGACATGCAGCTCGCGCGCAACCTCGCCTGCGAATACGGCAAGCACAATATCCGCGTGAACTGCATCGCGCCCGGCCTCATCAAGACCGATTTCGCAAAAGCGCTGTGGGACAATCCGGAAACGCTGAAGGCGTCCACCGCGCGCTCGCCGCTGCTGCGCATCGGCGTGCCCGACGAGATCGCGGGCGCCGCGGTGTTGATGGGATCGAAGGCCGGCGACTTCATGACCGGCCAGACCATCGTGATCGACGGCGGGGCTACGATCAGTTGAGTTCGCGTCCCGGACGCGTCACCAACAATAGTCGTCATCGTCCGCGAAGGCGGACGATCCAGTAAACGCAGCCGTCTCGGCTCCCATGAATGGCACGGCGTACTGGATGCCTCGCCTTCGCGGGGCACGACAGCGGCGAGGTAAGCGCCAGGGTAAATCTCACTCCACCGCCGCGTACACCAGATCCCGCAGCAGGTTGCGGATGTATTCGCGCTGGCCGGGGCCCTGCATCATGAAAACCGTGAACAGGTCCTCGGCGGGATCGATGAAGAAGAACGTGCCGGCCATGCCGCTCCAGAAGAACTGGCCGAGCGAGCCCGGGAACGGCGCGACGCCGCGCTGGGTGCGGACGGCGAAGCCAAGCCCGAACCCGTGGCCGGGCGGCATCAGCGGCGAATCCACCTTCACGTTCGGCGTGAGATGATCTGACGCCATCAGCTCCAGCGTCTTGCGGCCGATGATCCTGACGCCGTCGAGCGCGCCGCCATTGAGCAGCATCTGGCAGAACCGCGCATAGTCCATCGTGGTCGAGACCAGCCCGCCGCCGCCGGATTCCATCGCCGGCTTCTCCAGCATGTTGAAGAGCTGCACCTTGTCGCCGTTCCAGGGATCGTTGGCGAAGGCTTCAGCGAGGCGTCCGGCGTTGGCTTCCGGCGTATGGAACGCGGTCTCGGCCATCTGCAGCGGGGCCAGGATGCGCTCGGTGAGGAACGCACCGAGCGACTTGCCGGAGATGACCTCGATGATCCGGCCAAGCACGTCGGTCGAGCGGCTGTAGTTCCACTCCGCGCCCGGCTGGCAGATCAGCGGCATGCCGGCGATCATGGTGGCGTGTTCGGCATTGGTGATCTTGCGGCTGCGCAGCCGGGACTGCTGGTAGAGCTGCTGGACGAGGCCGTTGCCGGTGTGGTCATAGGTCAGGCCGGAGGTGTGCCGCAGCAGGTCCTGCACCGTCATCTGCCGTTTCACCGGCCCGAGATCGAGCTTGCCGTTGTTCTCGACGCCGACCTTCTGTTCGGCGAATTCCGGAATGAACTTGGCGACGGGATCGCCGAGGATGAAATGGCCGTCCTCGACCAGCATCATGATGCCGACCGAGACGATCGGCTTGGTCATCGAGAAGATGCGGAAGATAGAATCATGGGCCATCGGCGCAGATGCCATCGGGCTCTGGCGGCCGACCGCATCGAACCAGCCGATCTGGCCGCGCCGCGCCACCATGACGGTGGCGCCGGGCAGGGTTCCCTTGTCGACCTCGCGTTTAAAGGCATCCGACATCCGCTGCAGGCGGACGGTCGACAGGCCGATCGTCTCGGGCTTGGCATGGGGGAGAGCAGGGGTCCGGGGGGCGGATGTTGGCCGGGCGGCGGCGGTCTGCGCGTTCATGGTCTCTCCCGTGGCGCTTGTTGTTGTAAGGAGGACAAAGTGTGGCGCATAAGCCCCGCTTTGGATAGCCGATCAACCGCTTCGCCCTTGCATTTGGGGTATGCCCTATGCTTGAAACGGCGCGAACCGGCGCACGCCGCCGGTCCCTGCAGGAGTGTAGCTCAATTGGTAGAGCACCGGTCTCCAAAACCGGGGGTCGCAGGTTCGAGCCCTGCCACTCCTGCCAGCTAAATCAAGCGCTTAAGCCAAATTTTGAGCCGAGTCAGGCGGGCTCGCCGACGGGCACCCTGTGTTTGCCGAGGGGCGGCTGATTGCCGCGGGGGTGGGAGTGGGGGGCTTTTTCAACCCGCTTCCACCATGACCGATAATAGGCAACGCCTGTCATGATCGCGATCCCGGCAGTTCCGACCAGGAGTTGAGCGACGACGCCGTCGGATGTCATCTTCAGGATGAAGTAGCCGATGAACGCCAGGTAGATGCCGACGGCAAACACTTCGAGCGATTGCTGGCCGCATTTGATTAGCGGCTTCCAGATGGCAGCCTGAAGTCCCTTCGCATCGATGGGGATGAATCGCGCGCCGAGCACAATCACGATGGCGAGGTGAAGAAAGCGGTAGGGCGCCAGATTGGTCTTGTCGTTCGGGTTAAAGGCTTCGAACAGTGGTAGTGGAAGCAACTTCTGCAGTTCCGGTAGCAGCCCGGCCAGCGTCAGGACGGCTGCAAAGATCAAATAGGCCAGCCCAATCATCAGGGCCAACCTGGAGCGCACCAGGAAATGCACCGGCTTGGCACCGCCCAGTGCCAGCCACGCGCCCAGCACGAACAGAAGCTGCCACGCGAATGGGTTGAAATACCAAACCCCCGCCGGATAGGACGGCAGGTTCCAGCCGTATTGCCGTGCGGCGAAATAGAGCAACACCGATGCCAGCATGATCCAGTCGCGGTGCCGCAGCATCAACCAGAGCACCGGCGGAAAGACGCCCATCAGGACAACGTAAAGCGGCAGCACGTCGAGATTCAGCGGCTTGTATCGGAGCAGCAGCCCTTGCGTAATGGCTTCGACTGGCGCGTTCAACAAAGGTGCGACATTGAAGCGATCGATGAGAACGGGCGCGTTGAAGCTGCTTGCGAGGAAATGGACCGAAGCCAGGTAGAACACGAACAGCAGGATATGCGCGGCATAGATCTGCCACACGCGCCGCAGCAACCTCGTTGTTCCAAAGATGAACCCGCCTTCGAGCATCCGCCTGCCGAATACGAGGGCCGAGGTGTAGCCGGAAATGAATACGAACAGGTCGGCGCCGTCGCTGAAGCCGTAGTTTCGGAACGAAAACCAGGCCAGAACGCTGGTCGAGATATGGCCGAGAAACATCAGCCAGTTGGCGAGGCCGCGAAACAGGTCCAGCCGCAAGTCCCGCGTCGACGGTGGAAGTGCAAGCTCGACCCGCATCGTTACCAGCCCGTCTCCGACAGATTCGAGTTTGAGGGACGCTTTCGGACAGCGTCCGAAGCGCGATGCTAGAGGCGGCGGCCGGGGCAGCGCTTGAGCCATGTCAAATTGGCCGGCGGGCAGCAAACGCCTGGAGACCTTTAGCGCTTGCCGTCCCGGCGTCAGTCACGGATCGGATGGTCCGCGGCAGCCTTCCTGCCGCCGCGCGGCGCCTAGCAGCGCCGAAGGAAACGCTGACGCGGGAGTTTTTGACGCGGTGAGGAAACCTTCCACGAACTTCATTCGTTGCAGCTTCGCGTGAGGCCTGCTGCGCCGTTCGAGGAGGTGGAGGCCCAATGGGAGCCTTATGGCGGATCGTGAAAGCCGCCGTCTCCGGCTATGTGGCCAACGATGCCCTGAGCCGTGGCGCTTCCATCGCCTTCTATGCAGCCACGTCCCTGGCGCCGGTGCTTTTGATTGTCGTTGCCGTCGCCGGCTTGGCGTTCGGGCAAGATGCGGCGCGCGCCGCCATCAGTGAAGAACTCGGCCGATTGCTAGGGCCGTCCGGCGGCGACTTCATCAAGTCCATCCTCGCCCGATCGAGCGATCCGACGTCCGGCGCGACCGCGACCGTCGTCGGCGTTGTCACCGTGCTGATAACCGCATCCGGCGTATTCGGCGAGATGCGCACCGCACTGAACTTAACGTTCAAGGCGAAGCCGGCGGCCGAGCCGATCTTCTCGCTGATCCGCAGCCGGGCCGCCAGCCTTGGCCTGGTGGCCGCGCTCGGCTTCATGCTGATCGTCTCATTGGCGGCCAGTACCGCGCTATCGGCGCTGGAACAATGGTCTGCCGGCAAGGCGGTGCTCAGTGCGCTGAACACGCTCGTATCGCTGGCCATCTTCACGCTGCTGTTCGCAGCAATCTACAGGGTGATGCCCGATGCGACGATCTCCTGGCACCATCTGCTGCTGGGCGCATTTGTCACAGCCGTGCTGTTCACCCTCGGTAAATCGCTGATCGGCTGGTACCTGGGTCAGGCGGCACCCAGTTCGGCCTACGGCGCGGCCGGCGCTTTAATCGTCCTGATGTTCTGGGTCTACTACTCCGCACAGATCTTCCTGTTCGGTGCAGAACTGACCCAAGCGATCTTTGATGTGCGCCATCCTGCGGCGCGCGAGGAGGGCGAGGAACAATTCGATATCGCCTGAGTTCGCTTCAAAACGACACGAACCAAGAGGCGGTGACGATATGACACGATCCGTAGAGGAGCTTCGGCGGGATTCCGAGCAGAGCCGCGCAGAGCTTGCGGCAACCGTCGACCGGCTGAGAGAGCAGATTGCCGATACGGCGGAAGACATCCGCTACAAAGTCTCCCCAGAGCACATCAAGGCCGAGGTGACTGGCTTCATTAGCCACAAAACCAATAGCTGGCTGGATGCGCTGAAGCAGCAGGCCATGGACAACCCGATGCAGGCCGTCGCTGCTGGCACGGCGGTAGCCGTCCCCGTGCTGCGCCTCGCCCGCGGCTTCCCGCTGCCGCTCCTGATGATCGGCGCCGGCCTCGCACTGACCTCAAAGACCGTTCGCGACCGCGCCGCGGAGGCTGCTGAGCCCGCCCTTGAGAAGGTAAGGGAGGTCTTCGAGGAGACTACCGAACGCGCGCAATCCCTCGGCGATGGAATGAAGAAGGCGATGTCCGGTGCTGAGCGTCAGGCTGCCGGCATGGCCGACGAGGCTCGGCAAACCGCGGGCGGAATGGCAGGTACAGCGAGCGGGGTGGCCGGCGATCTCAGGGACCGCGCGTCGCAAGCCGCCGACGCCGTGGCCAGCAAGGTCCGATCCGGAATGGATGCCGCTTCGGATATGGCAAAGGAGAGAATGGAGCAGGTTCGCTCGACAGCAAAGAATGTCGCGAACACGGCGCCGGAGACCGCGAGCAAGGTGATCCGCGATAATGCAGCCTTGATCGGCGGCCTCGGCGTCGCGATCGGCGCGATCATTGCCGCGTCCCTTCCCAGCACAAAGGCGGAGGCTGTGGTCGTCGGGAAGGCAAGCGACAGCGTCAAGCGCGCTGCCGGCACGGCGGCGCAATCCGGCTTCGAGGCCGCCAAAGACGCCGCGCTTGCCGCTGCCGAGGCTGCGGCGAAAAGCGTCTCCGATGCCGACCTTGGCGGACACGCCAGCCGTATCACCGAAGGCGTGACTGAAAGACTGAAAGAGGTGGCCGACGATGTCGTGACGACGGCCTTCGATCCTTCCCAAACCCAGAACGAGCACAATTAATTTAAAGAGGCTGTCATGAGCGATATGGATCTTACCACCCGCAACAAGAACTTTGGCCAGGGCCAGAACACTGGCACGTCCCAGAACCTCAAGGATCAAGTGGCCGATGCCGGCGCCGAGATCAAGCAGCGCGCCGGCGATGCACTGAGGTCGTCGACCGATACGGCCCGCGAGAAGTTCAAGGAAGCAACGGATGCCGCCAAGGGCGCAGTAGCTGGAGCCGCGGACGGCTTGCAGGATCAGGCGCGCGAACAGCAGCGTTCAGGCGCCGACTTTGTCGGCAAGCTTGCCGGCAACATCAGGGAGGCTGCCCGCGCATTTGAGAACGACGTGCCGTTCGCCGCGCGCGGCATCAATTCGGCCGCCGATTACGTCGACGAGGCCGCGGACAAGATTCGCAACGGGAGCTTCCGCGATATCGTCGATGGCGCCACGGATTTTGCGAAGCGACAGCCGGCGGCGTTCCTCGGTCTCTCGGTGCTGGCCGGATTTGCCGTGGTGCGCTTCCTGAAGGCGTCGGGAGGTGCGAGCTCTTCAAGTCAGAGCTCATCATCGTCGTATCAGCCATCGTCGCACACGCCGCCGCCATACAATCCGTCCTCATCCTACAGCTCGGGATCCTACAAGAGTGAGGCGTCATGAGCACGAAGACCGATTTCCGGACGATCTCGCATCTCTTTGGCGATGCGATGTCGCAATTCGCAAAGCTGTTCCAGAACGAGGTCGATCTCGCCAAGGCCGAGCTTGGCGAGAAAGTCCAGCAAATCGGCAGCGCCGCAGGCCTTATTGCGGCGGGTGCCGTGCTGGTCATTCCAGCGATCGTGATGGCGCTGTTTGCGCTGTCGGCGGCTTTGATCGCGGGCGGATGGTCGCAGCCGGTCGCCTATCTGATCTCTGCGATCGTTGCCGCGGTGCTCGCAGGCATTCTGTTTGCGGTGGGGATGAACCGGCTCGACGCGCGCCAGCTGGCGCCGCGTGAGACGCTCCGCCAGCTCGAAAAGGACAAGGATACGGTGAAGGGAATGGTGCGATGAAGGGCTCACAAGAAAGCTTCATGGACGGTCTGTCCATGGCCGTTCGGGACAACCCGCTCGCGGCGGCGCTGATCGGAGGCGGCGCGCTGTGGCTGCTGATCGGCAGCGACAGGCTGAAGAACGCCGCCGGCTCGGTGACGTCGGCGGCCGCGCCACTCGCCGATCTCGGCGCGCGCGCCCAAAGATCCGCTGCCTCGAGCTGGGAAGAGTGGGAAGACGCTTACGGCTCCATGCGCAAGCGCGCTTCTCAAATGCAGGACGAGGCCATCCGCGGCGTTAACGAGACGGCCCGTAAGTCCAGAGCGGCCGCTTCGGGTGCGATCTCAGGCGCGACCGAAACCATGAGTGAGCGTTTCGACGAAGGCGTGGCCGGGGCGCGGGAGATGTTCGATCGGCTGGGCCGGGCGCTGCCGCGGAAGGAGACCTTCATGCAGGCGCAATCCTCGCTTTCCGACCTCCTGGAACGGCAACCGCTGGTACTCGGCGCGGTCGGCCTTGCCATCGGGGCCGCCGTGGCGGGCGCGGTGTCGAGGACGAGCGTCGAGGACGAGTGGGTCGGGAACCTGAGCGATAGCCTGAAGGAAGACCTGAAGGAGCGGGCCGGGGCCGTTTCGCAAAGTGTCCGGGAGGCGTCCGATACGCTCAAAGCGGAACTCACGGATGCCGGCGCCGAGTATGCCGATCGGGTCAAACAGGCCGGCCGGGACGCCATGGAGGCCGCCCGCGAAAAGGTCAGCTCCGACAAGGGGCCCGGCCCAGTTCTCTAAATGGATAGGCCGGTCAAATACTTGGCCGGGCTTCCTGCTTGATAGCCTAGCTGAAGAAGGCGGAAAGCATTGCAATGTCCGATCCGGCGGGGATTTCGCCCCGCAGATCGGCATCGATCACCCGTCGGCACGCATCGACTGTGATGGTGTCACCGAGATCGTTCGCCGCATCGAGAACGGTCCAGGCCGTCTCGCCCGAAAATCTCTCCTGGTCCTGCCCTGACAGCGCCATTGCCATTCCCTCGCTACCCCTCTTATGGATCACGAGAATAGCGGACAGGCTTTAAGATCAGGATCGCGCTGGAATGAGGATTTGATGGGAGGCATTACCCCCGATTAACCAATGGGTTTGCGGCGTCTCGGTCAAAGTGCCGGAAATGGCCCGCGGCACCCCGTACCTTGACCTTTTGCCCTTCTGCCAGTAGATAGCCGCTACCTGCTGCCGGCCCGTTTAACGGATATCCGGCGCGGCTCTGAATTCCCCCGAACAATCGAGCCCGCTTTGCGGCTCATCCTTCGAGAGAGGGCTGGGCGTAATAGGGCTGTTTGGATTCGCGTTAAATCACAATCGTCTCACGAAGGATGCGGTAACCAACGATGGCTTTCAGCCCGTTCAAATTCCTGCAGGAAGTGCGCTCGGAGACCGCCAAGGTCACCTGGCCGACCCGCCGCGAGACGACGATCACCACGATCATGGTGTTCGTGATGGTTGCCTTGGCTTCGATCTTCTTCTTCGCCTCGGATCAGATCATTCGCTATCTCGTCACCTTGCTGCTGGGCGTCCACTGATGAGCACCGGAACCCTTACGATGGACAAGCGCTGGTATATCGTTCACGCCTATTCGAACTTCGAAAAGAAGGTCGCGGAATCGATCCGCGAGCAGGCGAAGCAGCGCGGCCTCGAGGAGTTGTTCGACCAGATTCTGGTGCCGACCGAGAAGGTCACCGAAGTGCGCCGCGGCCGCAAGATCGACGCCGAGCGCAAGTTCTTCCCCGGTTACGTGCTGGTGAAGATGAAGCTGACTGACGAGGCGTTCCATCTCATCAAGAACACGCCCAAGGTGACCGGCTTCCTCGGCGCCGAAAACAAGCCGATGCCGATCTCGGAGTCGGAAGCGATGCGGATCCTGCACCAGGTGCAGGAAGGCGTCGAACGTCCGAAGGCGTCGGTGTCGTTCGAGATTGGCGAAAACGTGCGGGTGGCCGATGGCCCCTTCGCCTCGTTCTCTGGCGTGGTTGAAGAAATTGACGAGGCGCGTTCGCGCGTTAAGGTCGCGGTGTCGATCTTCGGCCGCGCCACGCCCGTCGAACTGGAATTCGGTCAGGTCGAGAAGGTCTGATTGTCTGCTTACCTCTCCCCGCCTGCGGGGAGAGGTCGGATCGCATCGCATATGCGATCCGGGTGAGGGGGGACTCTCCGCGCATTCGGTGCGCGGGGCTGCCCCTCACCCCCGGCCCTGTCCCCGCAAGAGCGGGGCGAGGGAGAAGAGAGGCCGTGGGAGGAGAGGGCGGTTGCCAGCCGCGCTTGAACCGAACCACGGAACCTGAACCAGCCGGCGATCTGCCGGCGCAACAGGAGTGATAAATGGCAAAGAAAGTGACCGGATACCTGAAGCTTCAGGTCCCGGCCGGTGCGGCGAATCCTTCGCCCCCGATCGGTCCCGCGCTTGGTCAGCGCGGCCTCAACATCATGGAATTCTGCAAGGCGTTCAACGCGCAGACGCAGAAGGAAGAAAAGAACACCCCGATCCCGGTGATCATCACCATCTATGCGGACCGTTCCTTCACCTTCGAGATGAAGACGCCGCCGATGTCCCACTTCCTCAAGCAGGCCGCCAAGATCCAATCCGGTTCGAAAGCTCCGGGCCGCGACAAGGCCGGCAAGGTGACCAAGGCGCAGGTGCGCGAGATCGCCGAGAAGAAGATGAAGGACTTGAATTGCGACACCATCGAATCGGCCATGAAGATGGTCGAGGGCTCGGCCCGTTCGATGGGTCTGGAAGTTGCGGGGTAACGGGCCATGGCAATCGGAAAGCGTCTGAAGAAGGTCCGCGAAGGCATCGACCGCGAGAAGCTCTATCCACTCGCGGATGCCATCAAGATGGTCAAGGAACGCGCCACGTCGAAGTTCGACGAGACGATCGAGATCGCGATCAATCTCGGCGTTGATCCGCGACACGCCGACCAGATGGTCCGCGGCGTCGTCAACCTGCCGAACGGCACAGGCCGCACCTTGCGCGTCGGCGTGTTCGCTCGTGGCGCCAAGGCGGAAGAAGCCAAGGCCGCAGGTGCTGATGTCGTCGGCGCCGAAGACCTGGTCGAGAAGGTGCAGGGCGGCAACATCGATTTCGATCGCTGCATCGCCACCCCTGACATGATGCCGCTGGTCGGCCGCCTCGGTAAGGTGCTGGGGCCGCGCGGCATGATGCCGAACCCGAAGATCGGCACCGTGACGATGGACGTCACCTCGGCCGTGAAGGGCGCCAAGGGCGGCTCGGTCGAGTTCCGCGTCGAGAAGGCCGGCATCGTGCAGGCCGGCGTCGGCAAGGCGTCGTTCTCCGAGGAGAAGCTGGTGCAGAACGTCAAGGCGCTGGCGGATGCGGTGTCGAAGGCAAAGCCCGCGGGTGCCAAGGGCACCTACATCCAGCGCGTCGCGGTCTCCTCCACCATGGGCCCGGGCGTAAAGGTCGAGCCCGGCACGCTGCTCGGCTAGTTCCGCGCGGTTTACGTGAATAGAGAAGGGCGGAATCGGGCAACCGATTCCGCCCTTTGCTTTTGATGCGGCATTTGCGTAATCGTCGCCGCGCCGGACTTGGTAAGAAAGAAGAACAAATGCCCGAGAAGGTCCTGATCTATTCGCGTTTTCCAAAGGCCCAGATAGAGCGTTTCGGCAAACGGTTCGAAGTGCTGAACGCGGCTGGCAAGCCGCCCAATGAAGTGTTCCCGGCCGACCAGCTCGCCGACATTCGTGCGATGATCACCGCGGGCGGGACGCCGCTTCGCGGCGAAGCGATGGACATGCTGCCCAGGCTCGGCGCGATCGTCTGCTACGGCACCGGCTATGACGGCGTCGATCTCGCCGCGGCGGCAAAGCGCAACATCGCCGTCGGCCACAGCCCCGGTGCGAATGCGGCGTCGGTCGCCGATATCGCTGTCACCCTGATGCTGGCTGCCACGCGGCGGCTGCTGGCGGCAGACGATTACGTGCGCGGCGGGAGCTGGGCGGCGGCAAAGCCTTCACCGATGATGCGCCCGCAGGCCGGAATGCCCGGCCGCAAAATCGGCGTCTATGGCATGGGCGAGATCGGCCGCAAGATCGCCGCGCGCGTTGCCGCCTTCGAGACCGAGGTCGGCTATTTCAGCCGCAGCAGGCATGATGTGCCGTACCAGTATTTTCCGACGCTCGATGCGCTGGCCGAATGGTGCAGCGTGCTGATGATCGCGGTGCGGGCGGGTGCGGATACCCATCACGTCGTCAATGCGGACATTCTGCGCAAGCTCGGCAAGGATGGCTACGTCGTCAACATCTCGCGCGGCTCGGTGATCGATCAGGCGGCGCTGGTCGCGGCGCTGACGGACCAGACGATTGCCGGCGCGGGCCTCGACGTCTACGCCAAGGAGCCGCACGCGCCGGATACGCTGACAGCGCTGCCGAACGTCGTGCTCTCGCCGCATATTGGCGGCCACACGCTGGAATCGCACGTGGCGATGCAAAATTGCGTGCTGGCCAATCTGGACGCGTTCTTCGCCGGCAAGCCGCTCGCTTACCCCGTGAGGTCAAGGGCCAGCTGATCCAGATGGGATGTGCTGGCCGATTGCCTCTCAGCGGTGGGCGAGGTCTTTGAGGTAGGCACACAGCATGTCGGCCATGGCCTCGGCATAAGTCTCGATCTCCGCGGGAGCTCGGGGACTTTCCGAAAACTGTTTCCCCACCGCACTGAGCGTCGTTGTGATCAGGTCGCCGGCCAGCGCGCGCGTCGCCTCCGCTGCGCCGGGCAACGCTTCTTGCATGAATGTCTCGACGGTGCGGGCGCCTGCTGCCCTCGCTTCGTGCGCTTCCGGGGCATCGCGATAGAGCGGCGCGGCGTCATCCAGCGCCACACGCACCGCGGCCTCGTCGCACTCCGAGCGGATAAAGGCATGGACCAGCCTGCGCAGCCGATCGAGCGGCGGCCTGGAGGTGTCCTCGAGAATGCCGCGCAGCAGTTCGGTCGTCTGCCGCCACTCGTCGCTTTGCAGCCGGAACAGGATCGCGGCCTTGTTCGGGAAGTACTGGTACAGCGATCCGACGCTGACGCCGGCCTTCTCAGCCACCCGCGCCGTGGTGAAGCGCTGCGCGCCTTCCTTCGCCAAAACCTGAACAGCGGCTTCCAGGATCGCCGCGACAAGCTCGGTTGAGCGGGTCTGTTGGGGCCGTTTTCGCGAGGAAATTGAAGGGCTTCGGCGATCGGTCATTTGGCTTTAGGGAATGCGATTAGAAAACGCGAATAATTAGTCGTATTTCTGTTTTGGCGCAAGGACGCGCGCTTTCCTCAGACCGGAGACCGGCATGACCACCCTGACCACGACCCCGCTTGCACCTCTGCTAAATCATCTGTTCGCCGAGGCCGATGCGGCCCGGGCGGACACTTCAGCAGCTGTGGCCGATCTCTCGGACGAGGCGAGGGCGCGCCTGATGCGGAGCAAGACCGAATACCGCGACCTCTATGGGCGCTTGAAGAATGCGCCGCTTCCGATCTCGCGCGAGACCGGCACGCTGCTCTATATGCTGGCGCGAAGCTCCCAGGCTCGGACGATCGTCGAGTTCGGGACGTCGTTCGGGATCTCGACCCTGCATCTTGCCGCAGCGCTCAGGGACAATGGCGGCGGCCATCTGATCACCACCGAGTTCGAACCATCCAAGGTCGCGCGGGCCCGCGCCAATCTGACGGCAGGCGGTCTCATCGACCTCGTGGAGATCCGGGAGGGCGACGCCCTGCACACGCTCGGCACCGGTCTTCCCGATACGGTCGATCTGGTGCTGCTCGACGGCGCCAAGGCGCTCTATCCTGACATCCTGAGCCTGGTCGAGAGCCGGCTCCGGCCCGGCGCCATCATCGTTGCCGACAATGCCGATGACAGCCCCGACTACCTGACACAGGTGCGCGCGCCCGCGAGCGGCTATATGTCGATGCCATTCGGCGAGGACGTTGAACTGTCGATGCGGATCGGATCCCGCTGACCGGTCCGGTCTTCAATGCGGGGCGTGGCGCAGCTTGTCGGGATTGCGCACGATATAGATCGCGGCAATCTTGTCGCCGTCGAGGACCATGCTCATGGTGTTGTCGAGCTCGCCGTCCAGATAGAGCAGGGCGCCGGCGGCGCCGTTGATCATGGCGGGCTCGATGCGCATGTCATGGCCGGCGTTCTTGGCGGCGATGCCGATGAAGAAGCGCGCGATCTTTTCAGCTCCCCTGATTGGATTGCGCGCTGCCGTCTTGCGGCCGCCGCCGTCGGTCAGCGTCACCGCATCCTCGCGCAGGAGGGCGGCGAGCCGGGCCACGTTGCCGCTGGCCACCGCTTCGCCAAAGGCCTGCAGCAGGCGAGCGTGATTGTCGGGCGCCTGCGCGGGCGCCGGGCGATTGTCACGCACGGCGCGGCGCGCGCGGGAGGCCAGTTGCCGGCAGGACGCCTCGGTGCGGTCGAGCATGGCGGCGATCGCGGGGAACGGCGTGTCGAACACGTCGTGCAGCAGAAACGCGGCGCGCTCGAAAGGCGACAGCCGGTCGAGGGCCAGCAGCAGCGCGAACGAAAGGTCGTCGGCGAGCTCGGTCGGGGCGTCGGCCGACAGGCCCTCGGCATCGAACACCGGTTCGGGTAGCCATGGCCCGACATAAATCTCCCGCTGCGCCTTCGCGCTCTTCAGGCGGTCAAGACAGAGCCGGGTCACCACGGTGACGAGAAAGGCTTCCGGATTGTGGACGTCCTGCGCGCCGGCAAAGCGTATGTAGGCATCCTGTACGACGTCTTCCGCGTCGCTGCGGCTGCCGAGCATGCGATAGGCGAGCCCGAGCAGGCGCCCGCGATGGGGCGCCAGCGGGTCAATATCATGCGGCTTGTTTGACGACGTCGACATTATGTCCACTCACGGTGACGCGGCGGCACTCCTTGGCGTAGCCGAGCCCGGCCTTCACCATCGGGAACATGCGGCCGAGCTGCAGCCCCATCGTCAAATCTATCACGCCTTTCTCGCCCCATTGGGCCTTCACCGCATCGCGAAATTCCTCGTCGTTGGCCGAGCGGCGCACGACCGCGTCGGCAAACCGGAAGGCGAGCGTGGTCGCTTCATTCATCGCCCTGACATCGCGGCGAAGTACCGCCTCGATCTGATCCTTGGCCATGCCCGCTTCCAGCGCCATGTCCACGACGAGTTGCGTGCAGGGGCCGCAATCCTCGGCCAGCGCGCCGACGATCTTGGCGGCGAAGCTGGCCTCGACCGGAACCACCTCGCGATGCGCGGCCGCCTTCATCAGCGGCGCTAACTTGAAGAAGGCGGCTGGGGATTCGTTCAGCAGCATTTCGAAATAGCTGACGTCGTATCCGTACCGTTTTGCAAAGGCGCGCAGGCTGCGGCGCGCGATAAAACTACGCATGATGTTCTCCTTGGTTGGGGAAGGCGGAATAGAGGGCGGCTGCCGACGGCAGCACGATCGCGAAGAGATCGAAAACGGGGTAGTGGCTATGGCCGCCGGCCAGGATCGCCACATGGAGCAGGGCGTGGACGGCGAGGAAGGCGGCGCCCGCGACGGCGGCCGGCCAGTACCGGGGCTGCCAGGCTCGCGCAGCCAGCGCCAGGCCGGCCACGAGGAACGCGGCCCCGATATCCTGGACGAAATGCGGGTTGAACGGACCGGTGTCCGGCACCCCGGGCACGGTTTCGTACCAAAAGGGGCCGGCAACGAGCATGATGAGCCCGTTCAGGACCGTAGGGATGGCGAGAATGGCCGCTAGCTGACGCCGCATGGTAACCTCCTGCGGCCAAGACGAGCCAGGCAGGGCCGGTGTGACAGGACAGGTCAAAAAAAGCGGTTCCAGAGCGAGAATTTTTTCTCCGGGCGGCCCGGCAAACTGGTGTGAAATTTGCTCTTGGCAAGCCCGACAAGACTCGGTAAACAACGGCTTCCGGGCGTGCTGGCCGTTGCTGGCACGTCCGTGCTCGCATTCCGAAAACCCGCTACGGTAGGAGATCATTCCTTTCAGGACATCCGCATGGATTGCTCGAAAGGAAGGAAAGCCCATCGGTTCGGTGGAGTGCGGCAGGGGTCTTCGGCTTGCCGAATGACCTCGATCCTGTCCGAGACTGCAGGCGCCCGCGGAGAAATTCAAGTTTTCCAACGGCTTAATTGTATGGCCTGCATAGACGGGTGAAGACCGGATTTTGCCTTAATGTCGCTGTCAGCGGCGCGATGGCTGATTTGGTTCGAACCTCGACACCCCGCGCCATCCGGTTCGGGAGGGCAGGCTTTTAAGATGTCGTCTGCCCGGCGTGTCCTGAGGACTGGTGTCTTGAGGTCAGGTTTTGGGCGAGACGATGGGTGCAACCCGGCGGTCTCGTTCGCGCGAAGGCCGCCAACCGGAGAGAGCTTGCTGTGGAAAGAGCGGCAAAAAAGGACGCGGTCGAACAGCTCAATGGGGTCTTCAAGACCACGAGCGTCGCGATCGTCGCCCATTATTCCGGCCTCACCGTGGCCCAGATGCAGAAGCTGCGCATGCAGATGAAGCAGGCGGGTGCGTCGGTGAAGGTCTCGAAAAACCGTCTCGCCAAAATTGCTCTTGAAGGCACTGACGTCGTTGCCATCGGTTCCCTGCTGAAGGGGCCGACCGTGATCGCCACTTCGAACGATCCGGTAGCGGCGCCGAAGGTTGCCGTCGAATTCGCCAAGACGAACGAGCAGTTCGTCATTCTCGGCGGCTCGATGGGTAAAACCGTCCTGGATGTGAACGGCGTGAAGGCGCTTGCCTCGCTGCCGTCGCTGGACGAACTGCGCGGCAAGCTCGTTGGCCTCATCGTGGCGCCGGCGACCAAGATCGCTCAGCTCTCCACTGCGCCCGCGGCCAAGCTCGCGCGCGTCATTCAGGCTCATGCCTCAAAGGGCGAAGCGGCCTGACCCTTCGCTAATCTCAAACCTGGTTCGAAACCAAACGTTTAAGGAAAAAGATCAATGGCTGACTTGCAGAAAATCGTCGACGACCTCTCGAGCCTCACCGTGCTCGAAGCCGCCGAGCTCGCGAAGCTCCTCGAAGAAAAGTGGGGGGTTTCCGCCGCTGCCGCTGTTGCCGTTGCCGCCCCGGGCGGCGGTGGCGCTGCTGCTGCTCCGGCTGAAGAGAAGACCGACTTCACCGTCGTGCTGGCCGCTGCCGGCGACAAGAAGATCGAGGTCATCAAGGAAGTCCGCGCCATCACCGGCCTCGGCCTGAAGGAAGCCAAGGACCTCGTCGAAGGCGCTCCGAAGCCGCTGAAGGAAGGCGTGAACAAGGAAGAAGCCGACAAGATCAAGGCCCAGCTCGAAAAGGCTGGCGCGAAGGTCGAGCTGAAGTAAGCGTACTACACAGAAAAGTGTGGGGATTCGCGGGGTTAGCCCCTCGAATCTCCACGATTCCGCCCCATATCGGGGAGGCAGCAGGAAAAATACGGCAGGCGGCGGGGACGGCAGGGTGTTCCTGGTGTAAGCCGTTGGGAGACAGTCAGATTTCGGGCTTTTTCAGTCCGTGAAGCGACCAGTTAGGACGGGCGGGTGCAGTCATGTGCCCCGCGCGTCGTTTTGCGTTCTGAAGGTCTAAAGTGCGGGTTCAGGACTAAATTCCTGAAAGTGGGCTTTGTTCCTTTAAGCGATTCGACAATTCAACCCGGGGGCGATGGCAGTCGCGCTTCGGAAGGTTCGCCCACAAGGGCGACGAAAATGAGAGGCCACGATGGCGCAGCAGACATTCACCGGTCGCAAACGCGTTCGCAAGTTCTTCGGACACATCAAGGAAGTCGCCGAGATGCCGAATCTCATCGAGGTTCAGAAGGCATCGTATGACCAGTTCCTGATGGTCGACGAACCGCAAGGCGGCCGGCTGGACGAGGGCCTGCAGGCGGTGTTCCGCTCGGTGTTCCCGATCTCGGATTTCTCGGGCACCTCGATGCTCGAATTCGTCCGCTACGAGTTCGAGCCGCCGAAATATGACGTCGACGAGTGCCGCCAGCGCGGCATGACCTATGCTGCGCCGCTCAAGGTGACACTGCGCCTGATCGTGTTTGATATCGACGAGGAAACCGGCGCCAAGTCGGTCAAGGACATCAAGGAGCAGGACGTCTACATGGGCGATATCCCGCTCATGACGATGAACGGCACCTTCGTCGTCAACGGCACCGAGCGCGTCATCGTCTCGCAGATGCACCGTTCGCCCGGCGTGTTCTTTGACCACGACAAGGGCAAGACCCATTCGTCAGGCAAGCTGTTGTTTGCCGCGCGCGTGATTCCGTATCGTGGTTCCTGGCTCGACATCGAGTTCGACGCCAAGGACATCGTGTTCGCGCGCATCGACCGCCGCCGCAAGATTCCCGTGACCTCGCTGATGTACGCGCTCGGTCTCGACGGCGAGCAGATCCTTTCGACCTTCTACAAGAAGATCAACTACAAGCGCGCCAAGGACGGCTGGCGTGTGCCGTTCGACGCCAACCGTTTCCGCGGCTATTCCACGGTCAACGATTTGATCGACGCCGACAGCGGCAAGGTCGTGCTCGAGGCCGGCAAGAAGCTCACCGTCCGCGCCGCCCGCCAGCTCCAGGAGAAGGGGCTGAAGGCGCTTCGCATGTCGGATGAGGAGCTGGTCGGCAACTACGTCGCCGAGGACCTCGTCAATCCGAAGACCGGCGAAATCCACGCGGAAGCCGGTGAAGAGATCACTGACAAGCTGCTGAAGGCGCTCAACGAGCAGGGCTACAAGGAGCTGCCGCTGCTCGACATCGACCACGTCAATGTCGGCGCCTACATCCGCAACACGCTGAATGCCGACAAGAACATGACGCGTGAGGACGCGCTGTTCGACATCTACCGGGTGATGCGTCCAGGCGAGCCGCCGACGCTCGACTCGGCGCAAGCCATGTTCCAGTCGCTGTTCTTCGACGCCGAGCGTTACGACTTGTCCGCGGTCGGCCGCGTCAAGATGAACATGCGCCTCGAGCTCGATGCGCCCGACACCCACCGTACGCTGCGCAAGGAAGACATCCTGGCCGTCATCAAGACGCTGGTCGACCTGCGCGACGGCAAGGGCGAGATCGACGACATCGACCACCTCGGCAACCGCCGTGTGCGCTCGGTCGGCGAGCTCATGGAGAACCAGTACCGCATCGGTCTCTTGCGCATGGAGCGCGCCATCAAGGAGCGCATGTCGAGCGTCGACATCGATACCGTGATGCCGCAGGACCTGATCAACGCGAAACCCGCCGCGGCGGCCGTGCGCGAATTCTTCGGCTCCTCGCAGCTCTCGCAGTTCATGGACCAGACCAACCCGCTGTCGGAGATCACCCACAAGCGGCGCCTGTCGGCGCTTGGCCCGGGCGGTCTGACCCGCGAGCGCGCCGGCTTCGAGGTGCGCGACGTGCACCCGACGCATTACGGCCGCATCTGCCCGATCGAGACGCCGGAAGGTCCGAACATCGGCCTGATCAACTCGCTGGCGACGTTCGCGCGCGTCAACAAGTACGGTTTCGTCGAGACTCCCTATCGCAAGGTGAAGGACGGCCGCGTCACGGACGAGGTCGTGTATCTCTCGGCGATGGAGGAGGGCCGTTATCGCGTCGCGCAGGCCAACGTGCCGCTCGATGCCAAGGGCCGCTTCACCGAAGACCTGATCGTCTGCCGTCACGCCGGCGAAGTGCTGCCGATCACGCCCGACAAGGTCGACTACATGGACGTGTCGCCGAAGCAGCTCGTTTCGGTCGCCGCAGCTCTGATCCCGTTCCTCGAGAACGACGACGCCAACCGCGCGCTGATGGGCTCGAACATGCAGCGCCAGGCGGTGCCGCTGGTTCGCGCCGAGGCGCCGTTCGTCGGCACCGGCATGGAAGGCGTGGTGGCGAGGGACTCCGGCGCGGCGATCGCCGCACGGCGCTCGGGCGTGATCGACCAGATCGACGCCACCCGCGTCGTGATCCGCGCCACCGAGGATCTCGATCCCACCAAGTCGGGCGTCGATATCTACCGGCTGATGAAGTACCAGCGCTCCAACCAGTCGACCTGCATCAACCAGCGTCCGCTGGTGAAGGTCGGCGACATCGTCAAGAAGGGCGACATCATCGCCGACGGTCCCTCGACCGATCTCGGCGAGCTCGCGCTCGGCCGCAACGTGCTGGTCGCGTTCATGCCGTGGAACGGCTACAACTTCGAAGACTCGATCCTGCTCTCCGAGCGGATCGTGAAGGACGACGTCTTCACCTCGATCCATATCGAGGAGTTCGAGGTGATGGCCCGTGACACCAAGCTCGGACCTGAGGAAATCACCCGCGACATTCCGAACGTCTCGGAAGAAGCGCTGAAGAACCTCGACGAAGCCGGCATCGTCTATATCGGTGCGGAAGTCCGCGCCGGCGACATCCTGGTCGGCAAGATCACGCCGAAGGGCGAAAGCCCGATGACGCCGGAGGAAAAGCTCCTGCGCGCCATCTTCGGCGAAAAGGCCTCCGACGTCCGCGATACCTCGCTCCGCGTGCCTCCGGGTGTGCAGGGCACGATCGTGGAAGTGCGCGTGTTCAATCGTCACGGCGTCGACAAGGACGAGCGTGCGCTGGCGATCGAGCGCGAGGAGATCGAGCGTCTGGCCAAGGACCGCGACGACGAGCAGGCGATTCTCGACCGTAACGTCTACGGCCGCCTTGCTGACCTGTTGGAAAACCGCCAGGGCATCGCCGGTCCGAAGGGCTTCAAGAAGGACACCAAGATCACGCGCGCCGTGCTCGAGGAGTACCCGAAGTCGCAGTGGTGGATGTTTGCCTCGCCGAACGACAAGCTGATGGCCGAAATCGAGGCGATGCGTAAGCAGTACGACGAGTCGAAGAAGGGCCTCGAACAGCGCTTCCTCGACAAGGTCGAAAAGCTGCAGCGCGGCGACGAGCTGCCGCCCGGCGTGATGAAGATGGTCAAGGTCTTCGTCGCGGTGAAGCGCAAGATCCAGCCCGGCGACAAGATGGCCGGCCGCCATGGCAACAAGGGCGTGGTGTCCAAGATCGTGCCGATCGAGGACATGCCGTTCCTCGAGGACGGCACGCACGCGGACATCGTGCTCAATCCGCTCGGCGTGCCCTCGCGCATGAACGTCGGCCAGATTCTGGAGACGCATCTCGGCTGGGCCTGTGCCGGTCTCGGCAAGCGCATCGGCCAGACCATCGACGGCTACTATCAGAAGCAGGATCTCAAGCCGCTGCGCGAGACCCTGAAGAAGATCTATGGCGACGATGAAACTATCAAGTCGTTGAACGACAACGAGCTGATGGAGCTTGGCAAGAACCTGAGCCACGGCGTGCCGATCGCCACCCCGGTGTTCGACGGCGCCAAGGAAGCCGACATCGAGGAGATGCTCAAGCTCGCGGGCTTCGACGCCTCCGGCCAGTCGACCGTCTATGACGGCCGCACCGGCGATGCCTTCGATCGCAAGGTGACGGTCGGCTACATCTACATGCTCAAGCTGCACCATCTGGTGGACGACAAGATCCATGCGCGTTCGATCGGTCCGTACTCGCTCGTTACCCAGCAGCCGCTGGGCGGCAAGGCGCAGTTCGGCGGCCAGCGCTTCGGCGAAATGGAGGTGTGGGCGCTGGAAGCTTACGGCGCGGCCTACACGCTGCAGGAAATGCTGACCGTGAAGTCGGACGACGTCGCCGGCCGTACCAAGGTGTACGAGGCGATCGTGCGCGGCGACGACACGTTCGAGGCGGGTATTCCGGAATCGTTCAACGTGCTGGTCAAGGAAATGCGCTCGCTCGGCCTCAACGTCGACCTGCACAATTCCAAGATGGGACCGGCACCGACATCAGAGGCAGCCGAGTAACGCAGAAGATTCCATGTCCGGCCCGACGCGAGGAGCGCTTCGCACAAGGGCCGGACATTCGCGCTCCGCTCGGACGTTGAGCGGGGAGCGCCTGAGAAGAATTTCGAATTTGCTGCCGGTGACGATCGGCACGCGAGGAGAAGACGATGAACCAAGAAATTATGAATCTCTTCAATCCGACGACTCCGGCCCAGGTCTTCGACCAGATCCGGATCTCGATTGCGTCCCCGGAGAAGATTCTGTCCTGGTCCTACGGCGAGATCAAGAAGCCGGAGACCATCAACTACCGGACCTTCAAGCCGGAGCGCGACGGCCTGTTCTGCGCCCGCATCTTCGGGCCGATCAAGGATTACGAGTGCTTGTGCGGCAAGTACAAGCGGATGAAGTACAAGGGCATCATCTGCGAAAAATGCTCGGTCGAGGTGACGCTGTCGCGCGTCCGTCGCGAGCGCATGGGCCACATCGAGCTGGCCGCGCCGGTCGCCCACATCTGGTTCCTGAAGTCGCTGCCGTCCCGCATCGGCCTTCTGCTCGACATGACGCTGAAGGATCTCGAGCGGATCCTGTACTTCGAATATTACGTCGTGCTGGAGCCGGGCCTGACCGCGCTCAAGGACCGTCAGCTCCTGTCGGAAGACGAGTACCTGAAGGCACAGGACGAATACGGCCAGGATTCGTTCACCGCCATGATCGGCGCCGAAGCGATCCGCGAGCTTCTGAAGGGGCTTGAGCTCGAAAAGCTAGAGCAGTCCCTGCGCGCCGAAATGCAGGAGACCGAGTCCGACATCAAGCACAAGAAGCTCGCCAAGCGCCTGAAGATCGTCGAGGCATTCCGCTATTCCGGCAACAAGCCGGAATGGATGATCCTGACCGTCGTGCCGGTGATTCCGCCGGATCTGCGTCCGCTGGTGCCGCTCGATGGCGGCCGCTTTGCGACGTCTGATCTCAACGACCTCTACCGCCGCGTCATCAACCGCAACAACCGCTTGAAGCGGCTGATGGAGCTGCGCGCGCCCGACATCATCATCCGCAACGAAAAGCGCATGCTGCAGGAGGCCGTCGACGCGCTGTTCGACAACGGCCGCCGCGGCCGCGTCATCACCGGCGCCAACAAGCGTCCGCTGAAGTCGCTGGCCGACATGCTCAAGGGCAAGCAGGGCCGCTTCCGGCAGAACCTTCTCGGCAAGCGCGTCGACTATTCGGGCCGTTCGGTGATCGTGGTCGGTCCCGAGCTGCGCCTGCATCAATGCGGCCTGCCGAAGAAGATGGCGCTCGAACTGTTCAAGCCGTTCATCTATTCGCGGCTCGACGCCAAGGGCCTGTCCACCACGGTGAAACAGGCCAAGAAGCTGGTCGAGAAGGAGCGTCCGGAGGTCTGGGATATCCTCGACGAGGTGATCCGCGAACATCCGGTGCTGCTCAACCGCGCCCCGACGCTGCATCGCCTCGGCATCCAGGCGTTCGAGCCGGTGCTGATCGAGGGCAAGGCGATCCAGCTCCACCCGCTGGTCTGCGCCGCGTTCAACGCCGACTTCGACGGCGACCAGATGGCCGTGCACGTTCCGCTGTCGCTCGAAGCGCAGCTCGAAGCGCGCGTCCTGATGATGTCGACCAACAACATCCTGCACCCCGCGAACGGCCAGCCGATCATCGTGCCGTCGCAGGACATCGTGCTCGGCCTGTATTATCTCTCGATCATGCGTGAAGGCCTGCCCGGCGAGGGCAAGATCTTCGGCGACATGGCCGATCTCGAGCACGCCCTGCACTCGAAGGTCATCCACCTCCATACCAAAATCAAGTTCCGGTGGGAGGGCACCGACGAGGAAGGCAAGCCGGCCAAGCGCTGGATCGAGACCACCGCGGGCCGCGTCATGCTCGGCAACGTGCTGCCGAAGCACCCGCGGATTTCGTACGACATCATCAACAAGCTGATGACCAAGCGCGAAATCTCCGGCGTGATCGACCAGGTCTACCGTCACTGCGGCCAGAAGGAGACGGTGATCTTCTGCGACCGCATCATGGCGCTCGGCTTCTACAACGCGTTCAAGGCCGGCATCTCGTTCGGCAAGGACGACATGGTGGTGCCGCAAGGCAAGTGGAAGATCGTCGACGCCACCCGTACGCTCGCCAAGGATTTCGAGCAGCAGTACAACGACGGTCTGATCACCCATGGTGAGAAGTACAACAAGGTCGTGGACGCCTGGTCGAAGGCGAGCGAAGAGATCGCGAAAGCGATGATGAAGGAGATCTCCGTCACCAAGAAGAATGCCCAGGGTGCGGATGCCGACATCAACTCGATCTACATGATGGCTCATTCGGGCGCGCGCGGTTCGCCGGCCCAGATGCGTCAGCTCGCCGGCATGCGCGGCCTGATGGCCAAGCCGTCGGGCGAGATCATCGAGACGCCGATCATTTCCAACTTCAAGGAAGGCCTCTCGGTGCTCGAATACTTCAACTCGACCCACGGCGCCCGCAAGGGTCTCGCGGACACCGCGCTGAAGACCGCGAACTCCGGTTACCTGACCCGCCGTCTGGTCGACGTGGCGCAGGACTGCATCATCACGCAGGACGATTGCGGCACCAAGCTCGGCATCAAGATGCGCGCCATCGTCGATGCCGGCACGGTCGTGGCGTCGCTGGCCTCGCGTATTCTCGGCCGCGTTGCTGGCGAGGATCTGCGCGATCCCGCGTCCAACAAGGTCGTGGTCAAGCGCGGCACGCTGATGGAGGAGTCGCATGTCGACGCCATCCAGCAGGCCGGCATCCAGGAGGTGAAGATCCGCTCGGCACTGACCTGCGAGCTCGTCAACGGCATCTGCGGCAAGTGCTATGGCCGCGATCTGGCCCGCGGCACGCCGGTCAATCACGGCGAGGCGGTCGGCGTCATCGCCGCCCAGTCGATCGGCGAGCCCGGCACGCAGCTGACGATGCGTACGTTCCACATCGGCGGCGCGGCGCAGATCAACGAGCAGTCGTTCGTCGAGTCGAACTTCGAGGGCAAGGTCACCATCAAGAACAAGTCGATCGCCCGCAACAGCGAAGGTCACTTGATCGCGATGGTGCGCAACATGGTCGTTGCGATCGTCGACGGTGACGGCACCGAGCGTGCGACCCACCGCATCCAGTACGGCGCGCGCATGCACGTCGACGAGGGCGACATGGTCAAGCGCGGCCAGCGCATCGCGGAGTGGGATCCGTACACCCGTCCGATCCTCACCGAAGTCGAGGGCACGATCGGCTTCGAGGACCTGGTCGAGGGCCAGTCGATCTCGGAAACGCTCGACGAATCCACCGGTATCGCCAAGCGCGTCGTCATCGACTGGCGTGCGTCGCGGGGCGGCTCGGATCTGCGTCCGGCGATCGTCGTCAAGGGCAAGGACGGCAAGGTGCTCAAGCTGGCGCGCGGCGGCGACGCCCGCTACATGCTGTCGGTCGACGCCATCCTGTCGGTCGATCTCAATGCCAAGGTCAAGGCTGGCGACATCCTGGCGCGTATCTCCACCGAAAGCGCCAAGACGCGTGACATCACCGGCGGTCTGCCGCGGGTGGCCGAACTGTTCGAGGCCCGCAAGCCGAAGGACGCGGCGATCATCGCGGAAATCGCCGGCACCATCCGCTTCGGCCGCGACTACAAGAACAAGCGTCGCATCTCGATCGAGCCGATGGACAAGACCGAGGAGACGCGCGAGTACCTGATCCCGAAGGGCAAGCACATCCATCTGCAGGACGGCGACATCGTCGAAAAGGGCGATTTCATCGTCGAAGGCAATCCGGCGCCGCACGACATCCTGGCGATCAAGGGCATCGAGGAACTCGCTGCCTATCTGGTCAATGAAATCCAGGAGGTCTATCGGCTGCAAGGCGTGCTCATCAACGACAAGCACATCGAGGTGATTGTCCGTCAGATGCTGCAGAAGGTCGAGATCACCGACCAGGGCGACACCGACATGATCTCGGGCGAACAGGTCGACAAGATCGAGTTCGATGCGCTCAACCTGAAGGCCAAGGAAGAGGGCAAGAAGCCCGCCACGGGAACGCCGGTTCTGCTCGGCATCACCAAGGCGAGCCTGCAGACCCGCTCGTTCTTCTCGGCGGCCTCGTTCCAGGAGACCACCCGCGTGCTCACCGAAGCCGCCGTCAACGGCAAGGTGGACCCGCTGGAAGGCCTCAAGGAAAACGTCATTGTCGGCCGGCTGATCCCGGCGGGCACCGGCGCCTCGATGGCCAAGATCCGCGAAGTCGCGATGAAGCGCGACCGCCTGATCCTCGACGAACGCGAGAAGCAGGCGGCGATCGTGCCGACGGCTCCGGAAGCGGAACCGCTGGCGCTGCCGCCGGCGGAGTAAGAGTTCCGTCCGATCAACAAGAAAGCCGGCCGCGAGGCCGGCTTTTTCTTTTGACGAACGTAGGTGGCAGTCTTCACCCGGTCAGATGACGCCTGCTATTAATTGAGCGACGTCCTGCCCGTAATGGTGATGCTTGCACGTGCCCATGAGCGACCCGGCTCATCTTGAAGCTCTGATTGACCGCATCTACGAGGCGGGTCTGATTCCTTCCCTCTGGCCGACGCTGCTCGGCGACCTCGGTGCTGCGGTCGGCGGCAATGGGGGCTTTCTGTTCGGCGTGCGCGAGGGGTATGTCAGCGCGGTCAATTCCGTCGAATACGATCACATGATGCCGATCTTCCTGAAGGAGGGATGGAGCGAGCGCGATCCGCTTCTGCCGCGCGCCATTGCGCTCAATCGCGCGGGCTTCGTCACCGACTACGACCTCCTCTCGGAGGAAGAGATCGCGACCAACGACGTCTACTGCAATTTCTACCGCAAGCACGGCATCGGTTACCGGGCAGGAACCCTTATTCCGATGCCGATCGGCGATTCGATCGCGATCGTGCTGCCGCGGCATCAGGATAACGGCCGGGTGCCGCAGGAAGTCGTCGATCTGCTGGACGGCTTGCGGCCACATCTGGCCCGCGCCTCGCTTGCCGCCAATCGCTTCGGCTTCGAGCGGGCGCGGGCGCAGGTCGACGCATTGCAGGCACTGGGCCTGCCGAGCGCGGTGCTGCGCGGCCCGGGGCGGCTGTTTGCCGCGAATGGTCTGTTCGATGCGCTGATCCCGTCGCTGTTTCAGGATCGCGCCCAGCGCGTGACGATCGCGGATGCCGCGGCCGATGCGCTGCTCGGCGAAGCGCTCGATACGCTGCCGCTCGCGGGCAGCCGCGCCGTAAAATCCATCGCGGTCGCCGCTACAGCGGCTCACGTGCCGATGGTGCTGCACGTCGTTCCCGTGCGCGGCTCGGCGCGGGACATCTTCACGCAGGCCAGCGCGCTATTGGTGGTGACGCCGGTCGACCGCGCCGCGGTGCCAACCGCGGAAGTCCTGCAAGGCCTGTTCGACCTGACGCCGGCGGAAGCGCGGGTGGCACGGGGCATCGGCCAAGCCGCGACCATCGATGCGCTCGCCGATGCGACCGGCGTCAACCGGGAAACGGTGCGCAGCCAGCTCAAGGCCGTGCTATCGAAGACCGGCCTGTCGCGCCAACAGGAACTGGTTAGCCTGCTTGCCGGCAAGGCGCTGCGGGACGGCTGATTGGCCGCGCTCCGGCGGCGGTATGGCTAGTTCCCCATAGGCTGCATAACGCTTCCGCAAGAATACGGTGGGAAGACAAATCGCTGGCGCAAGCCGGCCTTTTTGCTGCTTTGTTTCATTGCTGCGTTGCGGAGGGCCTGCTTTGTTCATCTTCCCTTCAGGGTGAAAAGCGCTTTTGCTAATGCGGTTTAGACCGGCTGATTTCCCATAGGCAGGGGGGCCGGAGGGCGACGGAAACGACATGTTGGACCTTGCAATTGTAGGCGGCGGCCCGGGCGGGCTGATGAGCGCTTGGTATTTGAGGAAAAAGCTCGGCGATCTCTGCCGCGTCACCATCTACGAGGCATCCGATCGGCTCGGAGGCAAGATCGTCTCCCGCAAATTCGATTCCGCGCCCGCGATGTATGAGGCCGGCGTCGCCGAAATCTACGATTATTCGATGACCGGGCCGGATCCCTTGCGGGAACTGATCCAGCATTTCGGCCTGCAGACCATCCCGATGGACGCCGAGCAGGTTCATCTCGATGGGGAGCTGCTCCGCGACGTGCCGGGCATGCGCCGCAAATATGGTGAGAAGACCGCGGCGGCGATCGAGGCGTTCCGCAAGCGCTGCACCGAGATGGTGTCGCCAGTCGAATATTACGAGGGCGTCGGTGCCCACGATAACGAGCACCCCTGGGCCTACATGAGCTGCGAGGAGGTGCTCGACAGGGAGGTCGCCGACCCCACCGCCAAACGCTTCTTCAAGGTGATGGCGCGCTCCGACATCGCGACCGAGAGCCACAACACCAACGGCCTCAACGCGTTGAAGAACTTCGTGATGGATATCGACGGCTATATCGGCCTGTATTCGATCCAGAACGGCAATGAGCAACTGATCGAATGCCTGCGCTCGGAAGTCGATGCCGACATCCAGCTCAATCATCGCGTGCTCAAGGTCGGCAAGACCGCCGCCGGCCGCTATCAGCTCAACATGATGAACGGAAAGGGGCCGGAGGTCAGGGACTTCGACCTCGTGCTGATGTGCCTGCCGCATTCCTGGCTCGCCACCATGCGCTGGGATGGCGAAGAGCTGCGCAAGTCGATGGTCAAGCACGTCGCCTATTTCGACCGTCCTGCGCATTACCTGCGGGTTTCGATCCTGTTCGACGAACCGTTCTGGGGCGAGAAGATCCCCGGCGCCTGGTTCATGTCGGAAGCGTTCGGCGGTTGCTGCGTCTACAATGAAGGTGCCCGCCACGATGTCGGCAAGCACGGCGTGCTCAACTGGCTGATCGCGGGCTCGGACGCGCTCGCCTTTGCCAATCTCAGCGACCAGGAACTGATCGACGCGGCGCTGAAGTCGCTGCCGCCCTCGCTCGGCAATGCGCGCGATCATTTCATGGAAGGCAAGATCCACCGCTGGTTGTCGTCGGTGAACGCGCTGCCCGGCGGCCTGCCGGTGCGCGACGTCATGACCAACCACCGGCCCGAACCGAAGGAGCATCCCGGTATCGTCGTGGTCGGCGACTATCTGTTCGATTCGACGCTGAACGGTCTGCTCGACTCCTCCGATGCCGCCACCGACATCATCCTGACCGAGATGATGCGGCTGCGCCGCGCCCGCTCGCAGCAGGGCGAGGCGTCATCTGACAAGATCGATCGCGATTATTTCGAGAATTACCGCGGCGTCGGACCCTACGGCGAAGTCTGGAGCCAGTTCACCGATCCGGCCTATCTGACCGATTTGATCAAGATCGTCTGGAACAGAGCCAAGGGCTACAAGCTGCTCGTCGCCGGCTCGGCCAGCGGCGAGCTGGTCGGCGCGCTGCGCGAACGCGGCATCGACGCCTGGGGCATCGAGAACAACAAGGCGATCCACGCCAAAACGCCGAAGGCGCTCAAGAAGTTCAACAAGCTCGGCTCCATCGTCGACATGCCGTTCAAGGACGACACGTTCGATTTCGTGTTCGAGACCAGCCTGTGTCATGTGTCCGAGAAGCAGGTGCCGCGGGCGGTGCGTGAGCTCAATCGCGTCGTGAAGACCGGCCTGGTGTTCGGCTCGGTGACCTCGGATATGGCGCCGGCGCTGATCGACCGCTACGACCTGCTGCGCGGCGTGAAGAAGCTTGGCACCTGGTGGGAATGGTCCGAACTGTTCTTCGGCAACGGATTCGACCTTGCCATGCACCGCCGCGATTGCACCGACGCGGTATGGGCGGCGACGCTGGCGGCCAACAAGGGGCCGGGGCAGTGGTACGCCGACGCCGACAGCCTGCGCTATTCGTTCTTCGACAAGGTTGAATCCGACGATTGAGAGGGTGTCGCCCGGTTCTGGTTGGTCAGGACCGGCCGTTCCATTTGTTTTGCCGAATTCATTCTGATCGCATAGAATCGGCGCGGTAGCGTTTCTTCGCTGCCGCGTTCGATTTTGCGGTCAGGCCGGCCGTGCAGCATCGGTTGGTTTCATGGCGCCCAAGCCTCCTTCCTCGGATGATCAGAATCCCGTTCCCGCGGACGATCCTGAGCTCGCCAAGAAACTTGCGCTGGATGCGGCCGCGGCGCCCGTTGCGGCCGGCAAGGCAGCCGGCGCGGCTTCGGACGATGACAAGGACGAGGAGGACGACGAGCTGGAGTTCGACGACGATGATGATGACGAGGATCTCGTCGTCTTCACCGCCAAGGAAGCCGCTGGCGCGATGGCGACCATCGTCGGCTTCGTCCGGCCGTATCTTAGCAATTACCGGAAGCTGCTCGTCTTCGTGACCTTCGGCGTGCTCGTCGAGACGCTGTTCAACGTCATCATGCCACTGAGCCTGAAATTCCTGATTGACGACGCACTCGGCGAGGAAGATTTCCAGGCGCTCTACAAGATCCTCGGTGTGCTCGCGGCCGCCGGCATCATCACCTCGATCATCGCGGTCTGGTACGAGCGCTGGGACGCGCGGCTGGCGGCCTGCATCATCGCCGACGTGCGGACGCGGCTGTTCGAGCACGTGCAGAACCTGCCATCGTCCTATTTCGCGCGCACCAAGCGCGGCGAAATCCTGTCGCGCTTCTCGATTGATCTTGCGGCCTTCGAAGGCTCGGTCAAGAGTTTCGCCAACAGCGCCGCGTTGCCATTCTTAGAGCTGGTCGCCGGCATCATCCTGATGCTGTTCCTGAACTGGCAGCTCGCGGCGGTGGCCCTGCTGGTGTTTCCGATCACGCTGATCGGGCCACGGATCCTTACGCCGAAGGCAGTGCAGGCGAATTACGAGCAGAAGCTCAACGAATCGGCGCTGCTCGGCACCGTGCAGGAAAACGTCGCGGCGCAGGCGGTGGTCAAGGCGTTCAGCCTGCAGCGCCGCACGCTCGGCTGGTTCACCATGCGTAACCAGGATGTGCGCATCAAGACGGCGTCCGCCGTGTTCCTGTCGACCATGGTGGAGCGCACCGTCACGATTTCGGTGCTGCTATTGCACCTCGTGGTGCTGGCGATCGGCGCCTATCTCGCCACCAAGGGCCAGATCACCATCGGCACCTTCGTCACCTTCGAGAGTGCGTTCTGGGAAGTGTCCTACAACATCGCCCATTTGATGCATTTCATTCCGGTGTCGATCCAGTCGGCGGCGGCCGTGCGGCATATCCAGGAGTTGCTGGACGAGCCGACTCGCGGCGCCGACCGGCCGGGCGCGCCGGATTTGCCGCCGCTCACCAACGACATCTCCTTCGAGCGCGTCACCTTCGCCTATGAAGGCAGCGAGACGCCGGTGCTGGACAATTTCAGCCTCAAGCTCAATGTCGGCAAGCGCATCGCGATCGTCGGTCCGAGCGGTTCAGGCAAGAGCACGCTGCTCAACCTGATCCTGCGCCTCTACACGCCGGACGAGGGCAGGGTGGCCATCGACGGCGTCGATATCCGCCGTGTCACTCGCGAATCGCTACGCCGGGGCATGGCGATCGTTTTCCAGGAGAACATGCTGTTCAACATGTCGATCCGCGAGAACATCCGCCTCGGGAAGGAAGGCGCTACCGACGAGGAGGTCGAGGAGGCCGCGCGCAAGGCCGAGATCCACCGCTACATCATGAGCCTGCCGCAGAAATACGACACGCCGGTCGGCGAGCGCGGCGATACGCTGTCGGGCGGCCAGCGCCAGCGCATCGCGATCGCGCGCGCCATCATCCGCAATCCCTCGCTGCTGCTGCTCGATGAGGCGACCTCGGCGCTCGACCAGACCACGGAAGCCGCGATCAACCGCACGCTTCTGAACGTGGCGGAAGGGCGCACCATGATCTGGTCGACCCATCGCCTGACGTCCGTGGTCGAGATGGACGAGATCATCGTGATCTCGGGCGGCAAGGCGATCGAGCGCGGCTCGCATGCCCAGTTGCTGGCGGCGGGCGGTGTCTATCGCAAGCTCTGGGACGACCAGGGCCATACGCCGCACAATGCTGCGTCTCAGGCCGACGACGACAATGAGGACGATGAAGAAGATGATGACGATGACGAGGAGTGAGCAGAGCGGTTTGACCCTGCGCTGATCCGGCCCCGCACCCGCCGTAAGGCGCCTTCGCCGAACCCGGCCAAAAAGCGCGCCCAGCGCTGCGCCTGCCAGTACAGTCCGTTCTCGACCGTGACCTTGCGGAAACTGATGGCTTTTCCCATCGACCAGGCATCGCAGGCCTGCTTGACCGGATCGTCATAGAAGGAGGCGATCTTGTCCTCCCCCATGCCTTCGGTCGCAAGCCAGGCGGGGATGTGGACGTTGCAGAGCTGCGCAACGTCGGTGAACACCTTGTCGGTGCCGGTGCCGGTTACCGGGCAGGTCGCCGCAAAGGCGTCGCCGACCAGGACGACACCCGGTTGGCGGTAGCCGGTGGAAACATAGAGGTCGGCGGGCCGGATCTTGACGTCGCCTTCAACGGCATATTCGCCGGTGATCCGCCGCAGCCGGGGCAGTGCGGCATTCATGGTCTCGGCGGGATGACGCCGCATCTCGCGCAGCCAGGGGTCGTCGACCTCGCGGTACACAAACAGGTTGGCCCGCATCCGGTTCTGAATGGGGAACAGCGTCACATAGGCGGTGCGCTTCCTGGCCCGTTCCGAAAAATAGGTCAGGGCAGGAAATTCGAAGGCCGGGCGGCCGACCGGCACGATGTCAAACCCGACCGAGATGGAATGGCCGGCGCTGAGCACCTGGCGCTCGATGCCGAGATTGCGTCGCAGCCCGACGCTCAGCCCGTTGGCCAGCACCACCAGCCGCGCCGAGATCACCTCGCCGGTGGACAAAGTCACCTTCTGGCGTTCGGCGCTGGTCGAGACGTCGACCGCTTTGGCGTAGATCAGCTCGGACGGTGGCGGGATTTCGGCTCTGATGGCGGCGATCAGCGCATCGTACATGATGCCGTATTGGCGGCTCGGCTTCTTGTCGAGCAGATAGCCGAATCGCGCGATCCAGTTCTCGCCGTCATGGGTGGCCGAGCGCAGCACCGAATCGGCGATTCCGGTCTCGTAGAAGCGGCCGACCTGCTCCTCGCCGCTGATTTTTTCGACGCGGAAGTCGAAAGGGTAGACCTGGTGCGGGTCGATCAGGACCGTCGAAATTCCCGCGCGTCCGAGCATGGCGGCTGCGGTCGAGCCGGCGAGGCCGCCCCCGATGATCGCAATGTCGGTATATTTCATCTGGAATCTCACCCGGGGTGCGACACTTTTGCACCCCGAAAGGCAAACAAATGCTTAGCTGGGAAAAACTGGAACCAATAATTGCCGTGCCGAACGGATATTTACCCGGGTAAAAAATCCTTATCCGCCGCGCTACGGCGGGAGGAGCGATGTTGTTTCGGACTTCCCGAATTTACGGCAAGCGCTGAATCCGCAAGCGGCATAGGCATTTCCAGCGTTCTCCTTTTGCTTGACTTAGCTATCCACCGCTTATAGAAGACGGCCACTTAACGACAGGCGGTGAGCAACGCCAGCGTCGGAACGGAACACCCAATCAAATCCTTATTGGACTGAGACGGGCACCAACCTCGACGAATGCCGCTCAAACGCTGTCGATCATACTGCTAGGCAATGCCAGGACGATTTTAGTTCTCTTGAGCACGTCCTCTTGAGAGTGAACTCGGATGCATGATCTCGAAGCCGGGCCGGACAGCGAAAGCTGATCGGTCTTTACTCGCGGTCCTCTGTGGCGTCGAAGCGCTTTCCGCTCAGCGATGGGTGGTTGGCGCGATTTCGTTTTGCGTGAATGTTTTTCTTCGCGCGAAGCGGGCCGAACGGAACGGCTAGTTCCGAGAAGAATTTGCGAAAGCCATTCAAGGTTTCGCGTGAACTAAAGGGTGAAGGCTACATGCCGACGATCAACCAGCTGATCGCAAATCCGCGTACGGTACAGAAGTCGCGCAAGAAGGTGCCGGCGCTGCAGCAGTCGCCGCAAAAGCGCGGCGTCTGCACGCGCGTCTACACCACGACCCCGAAGAAGCCGAACTCGGCGCTTCGTAAGGTCGCCAAGGTGCGCCTGACCAACGGCTTCGAGGTGATCGGCTACATCCCGGGTGAAGGCCATAACCTGCAGGAGCACTCGGTGGTCATGATCCGCGGCGGCCGCGTCAAGGACTTGCCGGGCGTGCGCTACCACATCCTCCGCGGCGTCCTCGATACCCAGGGCGTCAAGAACCGTAAGCAGCGCCGTTCGAAGTACGGCGCGAAGCGTCCGAAGTAAGCGGGAACAGACCAGATGTCGCGTCGCCACTCTGCCGAAAAGCGTGAAGTCAACCCGGATCCGAAGTTCGGGAACATCATCATTACGAAGTTCATGAACTCGATCATGTACGACGGCAAGAAATCCGCCGCCGAAAACATCGTCTATGGCGCGCTCGCCATGATCGAGGCCAAGACCAAGCAGGGGCCGCTCACGGTATTCGAGCAGGCGCTGGAAAACGTCATGCCGACCATCGAAGTGCGGTCGCGCCGCGTCGGTGGCGCCACCTACCAGGTGCCGGTCGAGGTGCGTTCGGTTCGCCGTCAGGCGCTGGGCATTCGCTGGCTGATTACCGCAGCGCGCGAGCGCAACGAAAAGACGATGACGGAGCGGCTCTCGGCCGAGTTGCTCGACGCGTCGAACAACCGGGGGAACGCCGTCAAGAAGCGTGAAGACGTGCACAGGATGGCGGAAGCCAACCGTGCGTTCTCGCATTATCGCTGGTAACGGCGAAGACCGGATTTAAGGAACAGCCCATGCCCCGCCAACATGCCATCGAGGACTACCGCAACTTCGGTATCATGGCGCACATCGACGCCGGCAAGACCACGACCACCGAGCGCATCCTCTATTACACCGGCAAGAGCCACAAGATCGGCGAAGTGCACGAAGGTGCTGCGACGATGGACTGGATGGAGCAGGAGCAGGAGCGTGGCATCACGATCACCTCGGCTGCGACCACCGCATTCTGGAACGGCAAGCGCCTGAACATCATCGACACGCCCGGCCACGTCGACTTCACCATCGAGGTCGAGCGCTCGCTTCGCGTGCTCGACGGCGCCGTATGCGTGCTCGATTCCAACCAGGGCGTCGAGCCGCAGACCGAGACGGTCTGGCGCCAGGGCGACAAGTACAAGGTTCCGCGCATCGTCTTCGCCAACAAGATGGACAAGACCGGCGCCGACTTCTTCAAGTGTCTTGCCGACATCGTCGACCGCCTCGGCGCCAAGCCGATCGCGATCCAGCTCCCGATCGGTGCCGAGAACAACTTCAAGGGTCTCGTCGACCTCGTGAAGATGCAGGGCATCATCTGGAACGATGAATCGCTCGGCGCCAAGTTCGATTATGTCGACATCCCGGCCGACCTCGTCGACCAGGCCAAGGAATACCGCGAGAAGATGGTGGAAGCCGCCGTCGAGCTCGACGACGACGCCATGGCCGCTTACCTCGACGGCAAGGAGCCGGATGAGGCGACGCTGAAGCGTCTGATCCGCAAGGCGGTGCTGACCGGCGCGTTCTATCCGGTGCTGTGCGGCTCGGCCTTCAAGAACAAGGGCGTGCAGCCGCTGCTCGACGCCGTCGTCGACTATCTGCCGTCGCCGCTCGACGTGCCCGCGATCAAGGGCACCGACGACAAGGGCAACGAAGTCGTGCGCAAGGCGGACGACAAGGAGCCGCTGTCGCTGCTGGCGTTCAAGATCATGGACGACCCCTTCGTCGGCACCATCACCTTCTGCCGCATCTATTCCGGTATCCTGCAGTCGGGCACTGGCGTCGTGAACTCGACCCGCGAGAAGAAGGAACGTATCGGCCGCATGTTGCTGATGCATGCGAACAACCGTGAAGACATCAAGGAAGCCTATGCCGGCGACATCGTCGCGCTGGCCGGCCTGAAGGAAGCGCGCACCGGCGATACGCTGTGCGATCCGACCCATCAGGTCATCCTTGAAAAGATGGAATTCCCGGAGCCGGTGATCGAGATCGCGATCGAGCCGAAGTCGAAGGCGGACCAGGAAAAGCTGGGCGTGGCGCTGGCCAAGCTCGCCGCGGAGGATCCGTCCTTCCGCGTGTCGACCGATCACGAGTCCGGCCAGACCATCCTCAAGGGCATGGGCGAACTCCATCTCGACATCAAGGTCGACATCCTCAAGCGCACCTACAAGGTCGACGCCAATATCGGCGCGCCGCAGGTGGCGTTCCGTGAGCGTGTCACCAAGCGCGTCGAGCACAGCTACACCCACAAGAAGCAGACCGGCGGTACCGGTCAGTTCGCGGCGGTGACGATCATTGTCGAGCCGAACGAGCCCGGCAAGGGCTACGAGTTCGAATCGAAGATCGTCGGCGGCGCGGTGCCGAAGGAATACATCCCCGGCGTCGAAAAGGGTCTGGAAAGCGTGCTTTCGTCCGGCGTGGTCGCGGGCTTCCCCGTGGTCGACGTCAAGGTGCAGCTCATCGACGGCAAGTATCACGACGTCGACTCGTCGGCACTGGCCTTCGAAATCGCCACGCGGGCCTGCTTCCGCGAGGCGCTGCAGATGGGCAAGTCCGTTCTGCTCGAGCCGATCATGAAGGTCGAGGTGGTGACCCCGGAAGACTATACCGGCTCGGTCATCGGCGACCTGAATTCGCGGCGCGGTCAGATCCAGGGCCAGGACATGCGTGGCAACGCCAACGTCATCAACGCGATGGTGCCGCTCATGAACATGTTCGGGTACGTGAATAACCTGCGCTCGATGAGCCAGGGACGCGCGACCTTCACGATGCAATTCGATCACTACGCTGAAGCGCCGGCGAACGTGTCGGCAGAAGTCCAGAAGAAGTTTGCCTGATTGTCGTTGGTTCAAGCTAACGACTGAACGGAGAGTCAAATGGCCAAAGCAAAGTTTGAACGTACTAAACCGCACTGCAACATCGGAACCATCGGTCACGTCGACCATGGCAAGACCTCGCTGACCGCAGCGATCACCAAGGTGCTGGCTGAAACCGGCGGTGCGACGTTCACGGCGTACGACCAGATCGACAAGGCGCCGGAAGAGAAGGCGCGCGGCATCACGATCTCGACCGCTCACGTCGAGTACGAGACCACCAACCGCCACTATGCTCACGTCGACTGCCCCGGCCACGCCGACTACGTGAAGAACATGATCACCGGTGCGGCGCAGATGGACGGCGCCATCCTGGTCGTGTCGGCCGCTGACGGCCCGATGCCGCAGACCCGCGAGCACATCCTGCTCGCCCGTCAGGTCGGCGTGCCCGCGCTCGTCGTGTTCCTCAACAAGTGCGACATGGTCGACGATCCGGAACTGCTCGAGCTGGTCGAGATGGAAGTCCGCGAACTGCTCTCGAAGTACGAGTTCCCGGGTGACGACATTCCGATCATCAAGGGTTCGGCTCTGGCCGCCCTCGAAGACAAAGACAAGAAGCTCGGTCACGACGCGATCCTCGAGCTGATGCGCAATGTCGACGAGTACATCCCGCAGCCGGAGCGTCCGATCGACCAGCCGTTCCTGATGCCGGTGGAAGACGTGTTCTCGATCTCGGGCCGCGGCACCGTCGTCACCGGCCGTGTCGAGCGCGGCGTGATCAAGGTCGGCGAGGAAATCGAAATCGTCGGTCTGCGCGACACCCAGAAGACCATCGTCACGGGCGTCGAAATGTTCCGCAAGCTGCTCGATCAGGGCCAGGCCGGCGACAACATCGGCGCGCTGCTCCGCGGCACCAAGCGCGAGGAAGTCGAGCGTGGCCAGGTGCTGGCGAAGCCGGGTTCGGTCAAGCCGCACACCAAGTTCAAGGCTGAGGCCTACATCCTGACCAAGGAAGAGGGCGGTCGTCACACCCCGTTCTTCACCAACTACCGGCCGCAGTTCTACTTCCGCACCACCGACGTGACCGGCGTTGTGCACCTACCCGAAGGCACCGAGATGGTGATGCCGGGTGACAACATCGCGATGGAAGTGCACCTGATCGTGCCGATCGCGATGGAAGAAAAGCTGCGCTTCGCGATCCGCGAAGGCGGCCGCACCGTCGGCGCCGGCGTCGTCGCCGCCATCATTGAGTAAAAGCGAATAGGGAATGGCGAGTAGCGATTGGACCTGGTCCATTCGCTGCTTGCCGCTCACCACTCGCCCTACGCGACAAAGAAAGACAAACGGCAATGAACGGCCAAAATATTCGCATCCGTCTCAAGGCGTTCGACCATCGTATCCTCGATACGTCGACCCGCGAGATCGTGAACACGGCGAAACGTACCGGTGCCCAGGTTCGCGGACCCATTCCGCTGCCCACCCGCATCGAGAAGTTCACCGTCAACCGTTCGCCGCACGTCGACAAGAAGAGCCGTGAGCAATTCGAGATGCGCACCCACAAGCGCCTTCTCGACATTGTCGACCCGACCCCGCAGACCGTCGATGCTCTCATGAAGCTCGACCTGGCCGCCGGTGTCGATGTCGAGATCAAGCTCTAATTTTCAGATCGTCCGACGTTAGCGGACAGAAAGAACAGGAAGCACGCCGATGCGCTCCGGAGTGATCGCACAAAAGGTCGGGATGACGCGGGTCTTTACGGAGACCGGCGAACATATCCCCGTGACCGTGCTCAAGCTAGGCAACTGCCAGGTGCTGGGCCACCGCACGACCGAGAAGAACGGTTACGTTGCGCTGCAGCTCGGGGCTGGTACCCGCAAGACCGTCTATTTGCCGAAGGCAGAGCGCGGCCAGTTCGCGGTCGCCAAGGTCGAGCCGAAGCGGAAGGTCACCGAGTTTCGCGTGTCGGAAGACGCGTTGATCCCGGTCGGCGCCGAGATTCAGGCCGACCATTTCGTCGTCGGCCAGTTCGTCGACGTCACCGGCACCTCAGTTGGTAAGGGATTTGCCGGCGGCATGAAGCGCTGGAATTTCGGCGGTCTGCGCGCCACCCACGGCGTCTCGATCTCGCACCGTTCGATCGGTTCGACCGGCGGCCGCCAGGATCCCGGCAAGACCTTCAAGAACAAGAAGATGCCCGGTCACATGGGCGTTGACCGCATCACCACGCTGAACCTGCGCGTGGTGCAGACCGATGTCGAGCGCGGCCTGATCCTCGTCGAAGGCGCCGTACCCGGCTCCAAGGGAGGCTGGATCGCGGTGCGCGACGCCATCAAGAAGCCGTTGCCGAAGGATGCTCCGAAGCCCGGCAAGTTCAAGGTCGCCGGCGGCGAGCAGGTTCAGGCTCCGGCCGAGCAGGAGGGCGCGTGAGATGGAACTGAAAGTCACGACCCTTGAAGGCAAGGAAGCCGGTTCGGTCCAGCTCTCGGACGCGATCTTCGGGCTCGAGCCGCGTGCCGACATCATCCAACGTTGCGTGCAGTGGCAGCTCAACAAGCGCCAGGCCGGAACGCACAAGGCGCAGGGCCGCGCCGACGTCTGGCGCACAGGCAAGAAGATGTACAAGCAGAAGGGCACCGGCGGCGCCCGTCACGGCTCGGCCCGCGTGCCGCAGTTCCGCGGCGGTGGCCGTGCGTTCGGTCCCGTGGTTCGCTCGCACGCGACCGACCTGCCGAAGAAGGTGCGGGCGCTCGCGCTCAAGCATGCCTTGTCGGCGAAGGCCAAGGACGGCGGCTTGATCGTGATCGACAATGCGCAGGTCAAGGAAGCCAAGACCAAGGCGCTGGTCGGCCACTTCTCCGGCCTCGGCCTGACCAATGCGCTGATCATCGACGGCGCCGAGCTGAACGCCGGTTTCGCGACCGCGGCCCGCAACATTCCGAATATCGACGTGCTGCCGATCCAGGGCATCAACGTCTACGACATTCTGCGTCGTCAGAAGCTCGTGCTGACGAAGGCGGCAGTCGATGCGCTGGAGGCGCGCTTCAAATGAAGAATATCGATCCGCGCCATTACGACGTCATCGTCGCACCCGTCATCACCGAAAAGGCGACGGTTGCCTCCGAGCACAACAAAGTCGTGTTCAAGGTCGCCAACAAGGCGACCAAGCCGCAAATCAAGGAAGCCGTCGAGAAGCTGTTCGACGTCAAGGTGAAGAGCGTGAACACGCTGGTCCGCAAGGGCAAGACCAAGGTGTTCCGCGGCAATTTCGGTTCGCAGTCGGACGTGAAGCGGGCGGTCGTGACCCTCGAAGAGGGCCACCGCATCGACGTCACCACCGGACTATAAGGCGACTTAGCGATGGCATTGAAAACATACAATCCGACGACGCCGGGCCAGCGCCAGCTGGTGATGGTCGACCGTTCGGCCCTCTACAAGGGCAAGCCGGTGAAGGCGCTGACCGAGGGCAAGCTCGGCAATGGCGGCCGCAACAACACCGGCCGCATCACCGTGCGCTTCCGCGGCGGCGGCCACAAGAAGGCCTATCGCTTGATCGACTTCAAGCGCAACAAGGTCGACGTTCCTGCCGTCGTCGAGCGGCTGGAATATGATCCGAACCGCACCGCGTTCATCGCGCTGATCAAGTATCAGGACGGCGAGCAGGCCTATATCCTGGCGCCGCAGCGGCTCGCCGCGGGCGACACGGTCGTTGCCGGCAACCATGTCGACGTGAAGCCGGGCAATGTCATGCCGCTCGGCAACATGCCGGTCGGCACCATCGTCCACAACATCGAGATGAAGATCGGCAAGGGCGGCCAGATCGCGCGTTCGGCCGGCACCTACGCCCAGATCGTCGGCCGCGACCAGGACTACGTCATTCTGCGCCTGAACTCGGGCGAACAGCGCCTGGTGCACGGTCGCTGTCGCGGCACCATCGGCGCGGTGTCGAACCCCGATCACATGAACATCTCGATCGGCAAGGCCGGCCGCACCCGCTGGATGGGCTGGCGCCCGCATAACCGCGGCGTCGTCATGAACCCGATCGATCACCCGCATGGCGGCGGCGAAGGCCGCACCTCGGGCGGCCGCCACCCGGTTACTCCGTGGGGCAAGCCGACCAAGGGCAAGAAGACGCGGTCGAACAAGTCGACCAACCGATTCATCCTCCTAAGCCGCCACAAGCGGAAGAAGTAAGGAACGCCGGACATGGTTCGTTCAGTCTGGAAAGGCCCGTTCGTGGAAGCCTCTGTGCTCAAGAAGGCAGATGCTGCGCGTTCATCCGGCCGTCACGACGTCATCAAGATCTGGAGCCGCCGCTCGACCATCCTGCCGCAATTCGTCGGCCTGACGTTCGGCGTCTACAACGGCCAGAAGCACGTGCCGGTCTCGGTCAACGAGGAAATGGTGGGTCACAAGTTCGGCGAGTTCTCGCCGACCCGTACCTTCCATGGCCACTCTGGCGACAAGAAAGCCAAGAAGGCTTGAGGAATAGACGATGAGCAAACCAAAGCGCGAACGTAGCCTCGCGGACAACGAGGCCAAGGCGGTTGCCCGGATGCTGCGCGTCAGCCCGCAGAAGCTCAATCTTGTCGCGCAGCTGATCCGCGGCCGGAAGGCGTCGGCGGCCCTGGCCGACCTGCAGTTCTCGCGCAAGCGGATCGCGGTCGACGTCAAGAAGTGCCTGGAATCGGCGATCGCGAACGCCGAGAACAACCATGACCTCGAGGTCGACGATCTCGTCGTCGCCGAGGCCCATGTCGGCAACGGCATCGTGATGAAGCGCTTTTCGCCGCGCGGCCGTGGCCGCTCGGGCCGTATCTATAAACCGTTCTCGCACCTGACCATCGTGGTTCGTCAGGTCGAGGCCGAGGCAAGCGCTTAAAGCGGCGCAGGAGAAAACGATGGGTCAAAAGATCAATCCAATCGGGCTGCGTCTCGGCATCAACCGCACCTGGGATTCGCGCTGGTTCGCCGGCAAGAGCGAGTACGGCAAGCTGCTGCATGAGGACGTCAAGATCCGCGAGATCCTGCACAAGGAGCTCAAGCAGGCGGCCGTCGCCCGCATCGTGATCGAGCGTCCGCACAAGAAGTGCCGCGTGACGATCCATTCGGCGCGTCCCGGCGTCGTGATCGGCAAGAAAGGCGCCGACATCGACAAGCTGCGCAAGCGCGTTGCCGACATCACGGCTTCCGACGTCGTCATCAACATTGTCGAAATCCGCAAGCCGGAGCTCGACGCCACGCTGGTCGCCGAATCGATCGCCCAGCAGCTCGAGCGCCGCGTCGCGTTCCGCCGCGCCATGAAGCGGGCGGTGCAGTCGGCGATGCGCCTCGGAGCCGAGGGCATCCGCATCAACTGCTCGGGCCGTCTTGGCGGCGCGGAAATCGCCCGCATGGAGTGGTATCGCGAGGGCCGCGTGCCGCTGCACACGCTGCGCGCCGACGTCGATTACGGCGTGGCGACCGCGTTCACGACCTTCGGCACCTGCGGCGTCAAGGTCTGGATCTTCAAGGGCGAGATCCTCGAGCACGATCCGATGGCCCAGGACAAGAAGATGGCCGAGGGCGAGGGCGGTGGCTCGCGTCCGCGCCGTGACGCTGCCGCAGCGTGAGAAATTACAGAAGGTTTGAGGGCTTAAAGCCATGATGCAACCAAAGAAAACGAAGTTCCGGAAGGCGCATAAGGGCCGTATCCACGGCGTTGCGTCTTCGGGTGCGACGTTGTCGTTCGGTCAGTTCGGCCTGAAGGCGATGGCGCCCGAGCGCGTCACCGCCCGTCAGATCGAAGCCGCGCGCCGCGCGCTGACCCGTCACATGAAGCGCGCCGGCCGCGTCTGGATCCGCGTGTTTCCCGACGTGCCGGTGTCGAAGAAGCCCGCCGAAGTCCGCATGGGCTCGGGCAAGGGCACGCCGGAACTATGGGTGGCGCGGGTCAAGCCCGGCCGCGTGATCTTCGAGATCGACGGCGTCAACGTGCAGACCGCGAAGGAAGCGCTGACGCTCGCCGCCGCAAAGCTGCCGATCAAGACGCGCTTCGTCGCGCGCATTGCGGAGTAATCGTCATGGCACCGATGAAAGTGGAAGACATCCGCGCGATGAGCGACGATCAGAGGGAGGACGCCGTCCTCAATCTGAAGAAAGAGCGTTTCAACCTGCGTTTCCAGCGCGCCACCGGGCAGCTGGAGAACACCTCGCGCCTGCGCGAAGCCCGCCGCGACATCGCCCGTATCAAGACCATCGCCGCGCAAGCCCGCGCGAAGAAGAAGTAAGAGGCCGCCTATGCCGAAACGTACCCTTCAGGGCGTGGTCGTGAGCGACAAGCAAGCCAAGACGGTGGTGGTGCGCGTCGATCGCCGCTTCACCCATCCGATCTACAAGAAGACGATCCGCCGTTCCAAGAACTACCACGCGCACGACGAGAACAACGAGTTCAAGCCGGGCGATATGGTCTGGATCGAGGAAAGCAAGCCGATCTCGAAGTTGAAGCGCTGGACCGTGGTCCGGGGCGAGCAGAAGAAAACCGCCTGATAATTTCGGCCTGGCCGAGATCATTCAGGGAAAATTTTGAGCGCGATAGAGCGCAGAAAGAGGACGAGGTGCATCAATGATTCAGATGCAGACCAACCTCGACGTGGCCGACAATTCAGGCGCACGCCGTGTCATGTGCATCAAGGTGCTGGGGGGCTCCAAGCGCCGCTATGCCACCGTGGGCGACGTTATCGTCGTGTCGATCAAGGAAGCGATTCCGCGCGGCAAGGTGAAGAAGGGCGACGTGATGAAAGCCGTCGTGGTGCGGGTCCGAAAGGACATCCGCCGCGCCGACGGCTCGGTCATCCGCTTCGACCGCAACGCCGCCGTCCTGATCAACAACCAGTCGGAGCCGGTCGGCACCCGTATCTTCGGGCCGGTGCCGCGCGAGCTGCGCGCCAAGAACCACATGAAGATCATCTCGCTTGCGCCGGAGGTGCTGTGATGGCTGCCAAGATTCGCAAGGGTGACAAGGTCATGGTACTGACCGGCCGCGACAAGGGCCGGACCGGCGAAGTCTACGAGGTCCGCCCCGCCGACAACACGGCGCTGGTGCGTGGCATCAACATGGTGAAGCGTCACCAGAAGCAGACCCAGAACCAGGAGGGCGGCATCATCTCCAAGGAGTCGCCGATCCACCTGTCCAACATCGCCTATGTCGGCAAGGATGGAAAGCCGACCCGCGTGGGCTTCAAGATTCAGGCTGATGGCAAGAAGGTACGCATTGCCAAGAGCTCGGGAGCAGAGATCGATGGCTGATACCGCTTACGTGCCGCGCCTGCGCGCGGAGTATGACCGGACGATTCGTGGCCAGCTGACTGAGAAGTTCGGCTACGCCAACGTCATGCAGGTGCCTCGGCTGGACAAGGTCGTGCTCAACATGGGCGTCGGCGACGCGGTCAATGACCGCAAGAAGGCCGAGGTCGCCGCCGGCGAGCTGTCGATGATCGCCGGCCAGAAGGCCGTCGTGACCTATTCGCGGATCGCGATCTCGACCTTCAAGCTGCGCGAGAACCAGCCGATCGGCTGCAAGGTTACGCTGCGCAAGGCCAGGATGTACGAGTTCATCGACCGCCTGGTGACGGTGGCGCTGCCGCGCGTGCGCGACTTCCGCGGCCTCAACCCCAAGAGCTTCGACGGCCGCGGCAACTACTCGCTCGGCATCAAGGAACACATCATTTTCCCCGAAATCGATTTCGACAAGGTTTCGGAAGCCCGCGGCATGGACATTACGGTCTGTACCACGGCCAAGACCGACGACGAGGCGCGCGCCTTGTTGACCGCTTTCAATTTCCCGTTCCGGCAGTGAGACGCCTGTAAAGCCTCTCAAACGCGGAAACCTAGGAGCCAAGCATGGCAAAGAAGAGTTCGATCGAGAAGAACAACCGGCGCAAGCGGATGGCCAAGAACGCCGCGCCTGCGCGCGCGAAGCTGAAGGCGATCATCGCCGACAAGACCAAGCCGATGGAAGAGCGGTTCGCGGCGACGCTGAAGCTTGCCCAGCTGCCGCGCAACTCGTCGACGACCCGGATCCGCAACCGTTGCGAACTGACCGGTCGTCCGCGCTCGAACTACCGCAAGAACAAGCTCTCGCGCATCGCGCTGCGTGAACTCGGCTCCAAGGGCCTTGTTCCCGGGCTCGTGAAGTCGAGCTGGTAAGGAGGGTCGGCAAGATGTCAACGCACGATCCAATCTCCGATCTGATCACCCGCATCCGCAACGCGCAGATGCGCTCCAAGTCCAAGGTCTCCAGCCCTGGCTCGAAGATGCGCGCCAGCGTGCTCGAGGTGTTGAAGAGCGAAGGCTATATTCGCGGCTACGCCAGCGTCGAACACGCGTCGGGCCGCAGCGAGCTCGAGATCGAGCTGAAGTATTTCGACGGCGAGCCGGTCATCCGCGAGATCGAGCGGGTGTCCAAGCCGGGCCGCCGGGTTTACGCCTCGGTTAAGAACCTGCCGCGGGTGAACAACGGTCTCGGCATTTCGGTGTTGTCGACGCCGAAGGGAATCATGGCCGACCACGACGCGCGCGACGCGAATGTGGGCGGCGAAGTTCTCTTCACGGTGTTCTGAGGAAGGATTTTTAGCCATGTCACGTGTTGGCAAAAAGCCTGTGGCGATCCCGTCCGGTGTGACGGCGACCGTCGAAGGGCAGACCGTCAAGGTGAAGGGCCCGAAGGGCCAGCTGCAGTTCGTCGTGCATGACGACGTCGAGGTGAAGTTCGAGAGCGGTGCGGTCAAGGTTGCGCCGAAGTTCAAGACCAACCGCGCCCAGGCCATGTACGGCACCGCGCGCGCCCAGGTCGCGAACCTCGTCGAGGGCGTCACCAAGGGTTTTGAGAAGAAGCTCGAGATCACCGGCGTCGGCTACCGCGCCGCAATGCAGGGCAAGAACCTGCAACTCGCGCTCGGCTACAGCCACGACGTCGTCTACGCGATCCCGGAAGGCATCACCATCGCGGTGCCGAAGCCGACCGAGATCACGATTACGGGCACCGATTCCCAGCGCGTCGGGCAGGTCGCCGCCGAGATCCGCGCCTACCGTCCGCCGGAGCCCTATAAGGGCAAGGGCGTGAAGTACGCCAACGAATTCATCTTCCGCAAGGAAGGCAAGAAGAAGTAACGGAGCCGGTCATGTCACTGAAGGTCACGAATGCCCGGCGCAAGCAGCGCGTGCGCAACGCGCTGCGCCGGTCCGCCAATGGACGCCCGCGGCTGTCGGTGTTCCGTTCGTCGAAGCACATCTACGCCCAGGTCATCGACGACCAGAAGGGCGAAACGCTGGCTTCGGCCTCGTCGCTGGAAAAGACCATGCGCGAGAGCGGCAACACGGGCGCCAACATCGATGCGGCCAAGGCCGTCGGCAAGCTGCTGGCGGAACGCGCCGTGAAGAACGGCGTCAAGGAAGTGGTGTTCGATCGCGGCCAGTATCTCTATCACGGGCGCGTCAAGGCGCTTGCCGATGCGGCCCGCGAGAGCGGACTGAGCTTCTAACGAACCGGTTTTTGGACATTTACGAGGACAGGGGCTTTCTTCCCCTAAAGATTGGAAAACACCATGGCAGGTGAACGCGAACGCGGCGGACGCGAACGGAGCAGGGATCGCGAGGAGCGCGACAGCGAGTTCGTCGACAAGCTCGTCCACATCAATCGCGTGGCGAAGGTCGTCAAGGGCGGCAAGCGCTTCGGCTTTGCGGCGCTGGTCGTGATCGGCGACCAGAAGGGCCGGGTTGGTTTCGGCCACGGCAAGGCGCGCGAAGTTCCGGAAGCGATCCGCAAGGCGACCGAGTCGGCGAAGCGCAACCTGACGCGGGTGGCACTGCGCGAAGGCCGCACGCTGCATCACGACATCGCCGGCCGCCACGGCGCCGGCCGTGTCTATCTGCGTGCCGCTCCGGCCGGCACCGGCATCATCGCCGGCGGCCCGATGCGCGCGGTGTTCGAAACGCTCGGCATCCAGGACGTGGTGGCGAAGTCGATCGGCTCGTCGAATCCCTACAACATGGTTCGCGCGACCTTCGACGCGCTGAAGCATCAGGATTCGCCGCGTTCGGTGGCCGCGCGCCGCAACATCAAGGTGTCCACCCTGCAGTCGCGCCGCGTTGGCGGCGACGCTGAAGCGGTGGCTGAATAACCGGCGCTTCCAACGCGCTTTTTGGAGTTAAGACGATGGCCAAGGCCGCAAAGACGATCAAGGTCGAGCAGACCGGCAGCGCGATCCGCCGCCACCACTCGCAGCGTTCGACGCTGATCGGCCTCAAGCTCAACAAGATCGGCCGGGTTGCCGAGCTTCCGGATACGCCGGAAGTTCGCGGCATGATCACCAAGGTCCAGCATCTCGTCCGCGTCGTCGGCGAGAAGTAAGTCAGATTAAGTGAGAGCGTGATCCCGAAAAGCGGGAACCGGTTTCCGGTCAAGGTCATGCTCAAAGGATAAGGACGCTAACGATGAAGCTCAGCGATATCGCCGACAATCCGGGCTCGCGCAAGAAGCGCATGCGCGTCGGCCGCGGCATCGGTTCCGGCAAGGGCAAGCAGTCCGGCCGCGGCGGCAAGGGCCAGACCGCGCGTTCGGGCGTGCGCATCAAGGGTTTTGAGGGTGGCCAGATGCCGATGCATCGCCGCCTGCCGAAGCGTGGTTTCAACAACATCTTCCGGCTCGAATTCGCCGAGATCAATCTCGATCGCCTGCAGGACGCGATCGACGCCAAGCTGATCGACGCCAAGGAAACCGTGACCGCCGAATCGCTGGTCAAGGCTGGCGTGATCCGCCGCGCTAAGGACGGCGTGCGGCTGCTCGGCCGCGGCGAACTCAAGGCCAAGCTGGCGATCGAGGTGTACGGCGCCTCGAAATCCGCGGTTGCCGCGGTCGAGAAGGCCGGCGGCACGGTCAAGATCCTGGCTCCGGTTAAGGAAGAAGGCGAGGCGGCGTAACATCTGCGTCATTGCCCGCAAATGGGCAGGCGATCCGCACCGCGGGATGATGGACTTATCGAAGCCGAGCACCAAATAATGTCCGGCGTCTGCCGATAGCCCCGGATGGGGCCTCGGCCTCGGAGGCGACGGGAGAAAGCCTGAACATGGTCTCAGCAGCAGAACAACTGGCCGCCAACCTCAATTTCGGCGCTCTGGCGAAGGCCGACGAACTGAAGAAGCGCATCTGGTTTACGCTGGGTGCGCTGCTTGTTTATCGGCTGGGCACCTATATCCCGCTGCCCGGCATCGATCCCGCGATCTGGGAACAGGTCTTCAAGTCGCAGGCCGGCGGTATTCTCGGCATGTTCAACATGTTCGCCGGCGGTGGCATCCACCGCATGGCGATCTTTGCGCTGAACATCATGCCGTACATCTCGGCATCGATCATCATTCAGCTCCTGACCACGGTCTCGCCGCAGCTCGAAGCGCTGAAGAAGGAAGGCGAGGCCGGCCGCAAGACGCTGAACCAGTACACCCGCTATCTGACGGTGATCCTTGCCGCATTCCAGTCCTACGGCATCGCCGTCGGCCTGCAGGGCGCCGGCAACGTCGTCAGCGATCCCGGCGTGTTCTTCCTGCTTTCCACCACGATCACGCTGACCGGCGGCACCATGTTCCTGATGTGGCTGGGCGAGCAGATCACCTCGCGTGGCATCGGCAACGGCATCTCGCTGATCATTCTGGCCGGCATCGTGGCCGAGCTGCCTTCAGCCTTGGCCAATATGCTGGAACTGGGCCGCCAGGGCGCGCTGTCAACCGGCCTGATCCTGATCGTCATCGTGATGGCGGTCGCCGTGATCGCCTTCATTGTGTTCATGGAGCGTGCGCAGCGCCGGCTGCTGATCCAGTATCCGAAGCGTCAGGTCGGCAACAAGATGTTCGAGGGCCAGTCCTCGCATCTGCCGCTCAAGCTCAACACCTCGGGCGTGATTCCGCCGATCTTCGCCTCGTCGCTGCTGCTGCTGCCGGCGACGGTCGCGAACTTCAACGCCGGCAAGGGACCGGAATGGTTCCAGTGGCTCAACACCCAGCTCAGCCACGGCCGGCCGCTGTTTCTGTTCCTGTATCTGGCGCTGATCGTGTTCTTCGCCTTCTTCTATACGGCGATCGTGTTCAACCCGACCGAGACCGCCGACAATCTGAAGAAGCACGGCGGCTTCATTCCCGGCATTCGTCCGGGTGAGCGCACGGCCGAATATATCGATTACGTGCTGTCGCGCGTCACCGTGCTCGGCGCGATCTATCTGGCGATCGTCTGTCTGATTCCCGAGATCCTGATCTCCTATGCGTCGGTGCCGTTCTATTTCGGTGGCACGTCGCTTCTGATCGTCGTCAGCGTGACCATGGATACGGTGGCGCAGGTGCAGGGTTATCTGCTCGCCCATCAGTACGAAGGACTGATCAGGAAGTCCAAGCTGAGGGGCCGCCGCCGCTGATCAGCGGGCACGCACGGTCTGAAATTTCAATAACAAGGTGTGCGGCGTTTCGCTCACCAAGCGCCGGGGGGCGAATAGTCATGAGATTGATCCTTTTGGGACCGCCGGGGTCGGGGAAGGGCACCCAGGCGCACCGGCTGGTGCAGCGCTACGGAATCGTGCAGCTCTCGACCGGCGAGATGCTGCGTGCGGCCGTGGCCGCCGAGACGCCGGTCGGGCTGAAGGCCAAGGACCTCATGGCCAATGGCCAGCTGGTTCCTGACGAGGTCGTAGTCGGCATCATCTCCGACCGCATCGACCAGCCCGACGCCGCCAAGGGCTTCGTGCTCGACGGATTCCCGCGGACGGTGCCGCAGGCCGAGGCGCTCGACGAACTCCTGAAGAAGAAGCATCTCCGGCTCGATGCGGTGGTCGAACTGCGCGTCAACGAGAGCGCGCTGCTGCAGCGTGTCGAAACCCGCGTCGCCGAGATGCGCGCGCGCGGCGAAGAGGTGCGTGTCGACGACACGCCGGAGGTGCTGACCAAGCGGCTTGCCGCCTACCGGTCGCAGACCGAGCCGCTGATCCACTACTATTCGGAGCGGCGCAAGCTCGCGACCGTCGACGGGATGATGACCATCGAGCAGGTGACGCGCGAGATTAACCGGATCCTGTCTGCCGTCGGCGCGCTGGAACCCAAGGCGGCGCCGGCCCGGAAGGCCAAGGAGGTCGCCAGAAAGACCGGCAAGCCTGCGGCTAAAAAGGCCGCCAAACCGGCCAAAAAGGCCCGTAAAGCCGCTAAATCGACCCCCACGGGGGCCAGGAAGTCCGTCAAGAAAGCCAGCCGAGCGGCTGCGGTGGCCAAGGGGCGGGGTGCCGGAAAGGCCAGGAAGGCGGCCAAAAGGGCTGCCCCAAAGGCTGCCAAAAAAGTCACGAAAAAGCGAGCTAAACGCTAGAATCGGTTGACGAAACCCGTTTGAATCCCTTAATAAGCCCCGCATCCAGATCGGATAGTTTTCAGACGATGCCGGGCCCCGGGAAACCAAGGGGTTAGGGCGTCGTGTTCGCGTTTGTGGACACCTGCCCGAGCTAGAGCATGATCCCGGAAAGTGGGTACCGGTTTTCGGAAAAGATCATGCTCAACCAAAGACAAGGCGTGCGAGCGCCTTAAACGAAATTTCCGGCCGGATGGCCGGCGACAGGAGAGAATTCCGTGGCCCGTATTGCCGGCGTCAATATCCCGACCAACAAGCGCGTTCTGATCGCGCTTCAGTACATCCATGGCATCGGCCAGAAGAACGCCGCCGACATCATGGACAAGGTAAAGATCCCGCTGGATCGTCGCGTCAGCCAGCTGAGCGACCAGGAAGTCCTGCAAATCCGCGAAGTGATCGACCGCGATTATCTCGTCGAAGGCGACCTTCGCCGTGAGACCGGCATCAACATCAAGCGCCTGATGGACCTCGGCTGCTATCGCGGCCTGCGTCATCGCCGTGGCCTGCCGGTGCGCGGCCAGCGCACCCACACCAATGCGCGCACGCGCAAGGGCCCGGCCAAGGCAATTGCCGGCAAGAAGAAGTAAGTTTCGCGAATAGCTGATAGCGAGTGGCGAATAGTTCTATTCGCTACTGGCCGTCAGCCACTCGCTTTTTTTCGGTGTAGCCGCTGGCAGTACGGCGGCGTTTGAGATCACAGGAAGGTTTTAGGATAATGGGCAAGGAAGCCACCCGCGTACGCCGCCGCGAACGCAAGAACATCGCCTCCGGCATCGCGCACGTGAATTCGTCGTTCAATAACACGACCATCACCATCACCGACGCGCAGGGCAACACCATCGCCTGGTCGTCGGCCGGCACGATGGGCTTCAAGGGCTCGCGCAAGTCGACCCCCTATGCCGCACAGGTCGCGGCCGAAGACGTTTCCAAGAAGGCGCAGGAACACGGCATGCGCACGCTGGAAGTGGAAGTTGCCGGCCCCGGTTCGGGCCGCGAATCGGCGCTTCGCGCGCTGCAGGCGGCGGGCTTCACCGTGACGTCGATCCGCGACGTCACCACGATCCCGCACAATGGTTGCCGTCCGCGCAAGCGCCGGCGGGTTTGATGTTCGATTGCGGGCGGTCCTGCCGCCCGCAATTGTTTTTGGAATTTTCCGCGGACTGATCCGCGATCTCCAACGCCAGTGATCGGACCACCATCGACTGGCCCATGGGTGACAAAGTGACGATCCAGAAAAATTGGCAAGAACTGATTCGACCGAACAAGCTGCAGGTGACGGCGGGCTCCGACGCGAGCCGGTTTGCCACCGTCGTCGCCGAGCCGCTTGAGCGCGGTTTCGGTCAGACGCTCGGTAACGCGCTGCGCCGCATCCTGCTGTCGTCGCTGCAGGGCGCCGCGGTGCAGTCGGTGCACATCGACGGCGTGCTGCACGAGTTCTCCTCGATCGCGGGCGTTCGCGAGGACGTCACCGACATCGTGCTCAACATCAAGGACATCTCGATCAAGATGCAGGGCGAAGGCCCCAAACGCATGGTCGTGAAGAAGTCGGGCCCGGGCGTCGTCACCGCCGGCGACATCCAGACCGTCGGCGACATCGTCGTGCTCAATCCCGATCTGCAGCTCTGCACGCTGGACGAGGGCGCGGAAATCCGCATGGAGTTCACGGTCGCCGCCGGCAAGGGCTATGTCGCCGCCGAACGCAACCGTCCCGAGGATGCCCCGATCGGCCTGATCCCGGTCGACAGCCTGTTCTCCCCCGTGCGCAAGGTCTCCTACAAGGTCGAGAACACCCGCGAGGGCCAGATACTCGACTACGATAAGCTGACCATGACGATCGAGACCAACGGCGCGATCACCCCGGAGGACGCGGTGGCCTATGCCGCCCGCATCCTGCAGGATCAGCTCAACGTGTTCGTGAACTTCGAAGAGCCGCGCAAGGAAGTCGCGCAGGAGATCATCCCGGATCTCGCCTTCAACCCGGCCTTCCTCAAGAAGGTGGACGAGCTCGAGCTGTCGGTGCGTTCGGCCAACTGCCTGAAGAACGACAACATCGTCTATATCGGCGACCTCGTGCAGAAGAGCGAAGCGGAAATGCTCCGCACCCCGAACTTCGGCCGCAAGTCGCTGAACGAGATCAAGGAAGTGCTGGCCCAGATGGGTCTGCATCTCGGCATGGAAGTGCCGGGCTGGCCGCCGGAGAACATCGACGAGCTGGCCAAGCGCTTCGAGGATCACTACTGAGCATTCGTCATTCCGGACGTCGCGAAAGCGGCGATCACAGATGCGCAATTGCGCATCGGGGAATCTCGAGATTCCGGGTTAGATGCTTTGCATCGCCCCGGAATGACTGGGCGAACGCAGGAAGCCCACCTGTATACTTGTCGCTGAACCACCGCGACAGAATTGAAGAAGGAATAGTCCAATGCGTCACGGCAAGGTTCACCGCAAGCTCAACCGCACCGCCGAGCATCGCCGCGCGATGTTCGCCAACATGTGCGCCGCGCTGATCAAGCACGAGCAGATCGTCACCACGCTGCCGAAGGCCAAGGAGCTCCGCCCGATCGTGGAGAAGCTCGTCACCCTCGGCAAGAAGGGTGGTCTCTCCATGCGCCGCCAGGCGATCTCCGAGATGCGCGACAAGGACCAGGTCAAGAAGCTGTTCGACACGCTGGCGCCGCGCTACAAGGACCGCCAGGGCGGCTACACCCGCATCATCAAGGCCGGCTTCCGCTATGGCGACAACGCCCCGATGGCCGTGATCGAGTTCGTCGACCGCGACGTCGACGCCAAGGGCCAGGATTCCGGCCCGGTGCAGGAAAAGGCGGCCGAGGAAGCGGCGTAAGCCTTTCGGATCGGTTCAGTCAAAAGCGGCGCTTCGGCGCCGCTTTTTTGTTGGCAGGCGCACCCCGCGCCGTCATCACTGCGTGATGACATAGGAACCGCGCCGGCCACCAAGCGTTGACGTTCCATGAGCAGAGCTTTCGTCAAGGAAACCGCGGACGTCGAGGATCTGCCTGACCGGCCGATCTCCGATCTTCCGAATGACGTCACGGCTGAAGGTCTGGACCGGATCGAGCAGGCGTTGGCCGCTGCCGAGGCGAACCAGGCTGCGGCGCAATCCGCCGGGGATAGCGCGGCCTTGGCCAGCGCTCGCCGCGATCTGCGTTACTGGAGTGCGCGCCGCGCCACGGCGAGGGTCGCCCCCGAACCCGCGGACAATTCGGTCGTGCGGCTCGGCCACACCGTCACCATCGTGCGCGAGGATGACCGCCGGCAGACCTTCCGCATCGTCGGCGAGGATGAAGCGGATCCTGCACGCGGCACGATCTCGCACGCCTCGCCGCTGGCGCGCGCGCTGTTCGGCAAGTCGATCGGCGACGTCGTCGCCATCGCCGGAGGTGAGGCGGAGATCCTGGAAATCCGGTGATCTGCAACAGCCATCCGGCGAGGTGAGGATGTCGGCCTATGTCATTTCCGAAATCGATCACGTGCGCGATCCGGCAGCGTTCGAGCTCTACCGGACGGCCGCAGCGAAAACGATCGCGGCATATGGCGGGCGCTATCTGATCCGTGGCGGCGCAGCACGTTTGATCGAAGGCCGCCTGCCGCCGACAACCATCATCGTCGTCGAATTTCCGACGATGGAGCGTTTGCGCGAGTGGTACGGCTCGGCGGAATATGCGGAGGCGTTGAAGCTGCGGCAGGCTGCGTTCGACCGGCGGCTGATCTTCGTCGCTGGGATTGCGCCTGCCTGAGCTTTGCAACGAAATATCGCTGTCATGGCGCGCCACGGCAGTATCGTTTGCATGTTCAACGCGTTACAGCGCGCAATTCTGGCCGGAACAAGAGGCTGGAAAATCTGTTTCCTCGAAGGCCGCGCTGATGCGGTTTGAGGAGAAAGCAGATGAAGAAGCTGTTCATGATTGCGGCGGCCGCGTCGCTGGTTGCGACGATGGCCAGCGCGCAGACGACCATTACCACCGAGACCACGACCGGTGCTGCCGGCACCGCGGTTCGGATCGAGCCGGAATACCGCACGAGGATCAAGAGCTACGTGACCGAGCACAAGATCCGCCCGGTCGAAACACGCGAACGGATCGTGGTTGGCGCCAAGGTGCCGACCGACGTCGAGCTCGAGGCGGTGCCTTCGGATTGGGGTCCGTCGGTGACGAAATATCGCTATGTCTATTCGAACAACCGCGTGATGCTGGTCGATCCCGCCACGCGTACCGTGGTGCATGAGATCGATTGAGGCATTCTCTGTCGCTCCATGCAAAAAGGGCCGCCATTTCCGGCGGCCCTTTTCATTTGTAAACGTCACCAGTGATGCCAGTGACGTCGATGATAGAAGCGCGGACCGTAGAACCGCGGGCCGCCATAATAGGCGTAAGCGGGCCGAATCACGCGGCGGTAGCGAACGACGGGATAGTAGGGTTCGCTGTAATAGCCGCCGTAATAGGCCGGCGCATAGCCGCCATAGTACCCGCCGTAATAGTCGGGATACCCGCCGTAATATCCGTAACCCGGACCATAGGCGTAGGCGTTCGAAGCCAGTCCGCCAATCACCGCGCCGGCGAGCAATCCACCAGCCAGGGCGCCGCCCCAGCCCCAGCCGCCACCGCGCCAGTGGGCTTCCGCTGGCGAAGGTGCTGTTACTGCCGTCAAGCCCAGGACCGCTGCCGCAGCCAAAGCCAAAGGTGCTTTCCTCATGAACAACTCCTTTCCGTAGTCAGACAGTCGCTAAACACTTTCGGGTGAAGTTCGTTTCTCAGGGCGCTCGCCGCCAAAAGCGTCACTGCCAAATTTAACTTTGATGAACATGTGTTCAGGACGGTGCGTAAGCCGAGGGCCATCCATGCCGACTAGAATCGTCAAATTCCCAGCACTTTGGAACTCAAGGCTGCGTGAGCCGGGCTGATCTGGCTGCGGCGAAATCGCCGGGTGCGCCTTTCGTCGAATTTTCGCCGCACCTACGGGCACCCGCACGCGAAGCTGGCGAGCGACGGCGCTTTCGGTGCCATGCCAGTGCGGATTGACGGGGAGCAGGAAGCGGTCGAGCTCGCGTTGCGCAAGATCGAGCGCGGCGCGCGCGCCGGCGGGGTCGGTGGCGGCTTAAATCGGCGAAGATGCCTCGCGACAAGCGCCTCAGTCGAAGTCGCGAAAACCCGGACGCGACGACATCGGCGGCTGACGGCCCAGCCAGGCGAGATCAGGAACAGGGCGGGCGGTGTCGGGGTTGGCGGCCAGCAGCGTCTCTATCTCACGGGCCACCGCCAGCGTTGCAACATCGCCGCCCCGCGGGCCGATCACCTGAATGCCGAACGGCATGCCGGCGCCATCGCGGCCCGCCGGGATCGCGACCGTGGGATGGCCGACATTGGTGACGGCATAGGCCATCGCCAGCCAGTGGAAATATGATTTTGTCGGCTTGCCGTCGATAACGGCTGGGTAAAGCTCTGACCACGGCCGCGGGCTGATCGTGATCGCCGGCGCGAGAACGAAATCATGCACGCCGAAGAAGCTCTGCCAGCGGCGATACATCTCGGTCTGCATCGACAGCGCGCGCGCCACGTCGAGCGCCGAATAGCCGAGCCCCTCGGCGACGTTGTCGCGGATATTGGGGCCGACCTTGTCCGGATGCTTTTCTGCCAGGTCCTTGTGCCGGCCGAGGAAAGCGACGGCGCGCAGCACCGCGAACACCTCATCGGCGTTGCTGCAGTCAGGGTGGGTCCATTCGACGCCGCGGAAGGCCGATCCAAATGTAGCGAGCTTCGATCTGAAGGCGTCGGCGACCACGCGCTCGGTTGGCGCAAAGCCGAAGTCGGTTGTCGCGGCGATGCGCAGATTGCCGAGATCGCTTCGCGGCGGATCGCGATAGGCTGCCGCATCGGGCGTGCCACCGGCATGCAGGATCGCCGACAGCGGATCGCGCGCGTCGCGGTCCAGCATGCAGGACAGCATCAGGCAGGCGTCCGATACGTTTCTCGCCATCGGCCCGAGCTGCGAGATCTGCAGCCAAGCCATGTTGCGGCTGTTGCTGGCGATCAGGCCGGGCGAGGGCCGGAAGCCGACCACGCCGCAGAACGCGGCGGGATTTCTGACCGAACCGCCGGTATCCGAGCCGGTCGCCAGCGGCACCATGCCGGTGGCGAGCGCCACCGCCGATCCGCCGGATGAGCCGGCGCCCGAGCGCTCGGGATCGAACGGATTGCCGGTGGCGCCATGCAGCGCGTTGCGGGTGTTGCCGCCGGCGCCCCATTCGGGGACGTTTGTCTTGCCGACGACGATGGCGCCGGCGCGTTTGAGCATCGCGACGATCGCCTCATCCGCCGCAGCGATATTGTCGGCAAACAGCACGCTGCCGAAACTGGTCGGCAGCCCCTTGGCGTCGATCAGGTCCTTGACGGCGAGCGGGAGCCCGTGCAGCGGCCCGAGATCGTCGCCGCGCATCATCGCGGCTTCGCTCTCCTGCGCCGCCTCGCGCGCCGTATCGAACGAGCGCGCGACGATCGCATTGACGGCGGGATCGATCGCCTCGATACGCCCGATGCAACTGTCCATGAGTTCGACCGGCGAAAGCTTGCGCTCGCCGATCAGCGCCCGCGCCGTGACGGCGGGCAGATCGCACGGCTCTGTCATGCCAGGCCTATTCTTCCTTGATCCCGGCGGCCTGTGCCAACTCCTTCATCTCGGCGGTTTCCTTGGCGATGAAGCCAGGCCAGTCCGAATAGCGCTTGAAGCCCGGTTCATACCCGACCTTCTGGAAGCGCTCGATCACCGAAGGGCTCGCGATCGCCTCTTCCAGCATCGAGGCGAGCCGGTCGCGAATGGCTGTCGGGGTCCCCTTGGGCACGACGACGGTGCCCCAGGAGACAAGGTCGATGTTGGGATAGCCGAGTTCGGCGAGCGTCGGAACGTCGGGAAGGAACTGCGAGCGCTTGGCGGAGAACACCGCGAGGGGGCGAACGGTGCCGGCTTCGATCTGCGGCCTGATCGCGATCACGGTATCGACGTGATATTCGATGTGCTTGCCGATCAAATCGTTCATCGCCGGCGCGCTGCCGCGATAGGGCAGGTGCACCATCTTGATGCCGGCGCTCGATTTGAACAGCTCGCCGGCAAAATGCGAAATGGTCGCCACGCCGAAGGACGCCAGCGAGAGCTTGTCGGGATTGGCCTTGGCCGCCGCGACCAGCGCTGCAACGTCCTTGATCGGATTGTCGCGATGGGTGACCAGCACCATCGTGATCGTGCCGGTCTGGGCGATCGGCTCGAAATCCTTGGCGCTGTCATAGGGCACGTTCTCCTTCACCGCATTCTGCAAGGTGAAGGTCGAATTCGAGCTGGAGAACAGGGTGTATCCATCGGGAGCCGCGATCGCGACCTCCTTGGCGGCGATCGTGGTGCCGCCGCCGGGGCGATTGATCACGATCACGGGTTTGCCGAGGCGCGCCTCGAGCTCCCCGGCAACGATGCGCCCGACCACGTCGGAGGCGCCGCCGGCTGGGAAGGGTACGATGAGCTGAAGCGGCTTTTCGGGGTAGTTGGCTTGCGCCGCTGCAATCGACGGACACGCCGCCACACAGGCCGACGCAATCGCGGCCGCCAGAAACTTACGCACCATATCGAAACAGGCCTCCTGTCTTCAAAATCCACGGCAATTCGCGCCGGGGTTTTGCCGACAGGCTATCCCGGATCGATGGCAACAGGGTTCCCTGAATCGACTTCGCGATCAACCCTGTTTATTGGGCACCATCGCCCCGCTTGTTGGGCACTACCATCCCTCCAGCACGATCTTGCCGCGCGACTTGCCGCTTTCCAAAAGCGCATGCGCCCGTTTCAGGTTGGCGGCGTTGATGGTGCCAAACGTCTGGTCGAGCGTGGTGCGCAACACATCCTTGTCGAGAAGGTCGGATACGTCGTTGAGCAAATGATGCTGGGCGATCATGTCAGGCGTCTGGAACGAGGAGCGCGTGAACATCGATTCCCAGTGCACAGAGATGGCCTTGCCCTTGAAGGCGGACATCGTGAATTCCGGGGGATCGTCGATCAGGCCGAACCTGCCCTGCGGCGCCATGAACTCGGCTATCGCCTTGTAGTGCTGGTCGGTGAAGGTGAGGCTGGCGACAAGCGCGACCGGCGGCAGCTTCAGCTTCTCGATCTGCTCCTTCATCGGCTTGCCATGGTCGATCACGGCATGGGCGCCGAGATCGAGGCACCATTTTTGCGATTCGGGGCGCGTGGCGGTGGCGACCACGGTGAGGCCGGTGAGGCGGCGGGCAAGCTGGATCAGGATCGAGCCTACACCGCCGGCACCGCCGGTGATCAATAGGGTGCGTGGATCGAGGCTCTTGCCGGGCACGGCGCCGAGCCGGTCGAACAGCAACTCCCAGGCGGTGATCGAGGTCAGCGGCAGGGCAGCGGCCTGCGCGAAGGACAGCGATTTCGGCTTACGGCCAACGATGCGCTCGTCGACCAGGTGATATTCCGCATTGGTGCCCTGGCGCAGGATCGAGCCGGCGTAAAACACTTCGTCGCCCGGCTTGAACAGGGTGACGTCGGCGCCGACGGCATCGACGACGCCGGCTGCATCATAGCCCAGAATCTTGGTCTCGCCCTCGGGCGGGGCGGCGCGCTTGCGGACCTTGTAATCGACCGGGTTGGCGGAGATCGCTCTTACGGCGACGCGGATGTCGCGACCGTCCGGTTCCGGCTTTGGGGCCTCGAAATCGATCAGCGCGTTGACGTCCTCGATGGGGAGCGATTTGCGATATCCGACGGCCTTCATGCGAGCCTCCTTGTGGATGAGTTCGTTTCCTACCTGTCCCGCTGGCATCCACTTGGCAAGTACTGTAAATTCAGGGAACTAGTCCCCGTTTGGATACTATTGGGAAAATCCCGGAAAAATCTCATGAAGCGGCGAAATTTTGCCCGTCGGCCGGGCTGTGCGGTGGAAGCCACGCTCGACCTGATCGACGGCAAGTGGAAGGGCGTGATCCTGTTTCATCTTTTGGCCGGCACCCAGCGTTTTGGGGAGTTGCGGCGCCGGATGCCCGGGATTACCCAGCGCATGCTGACCAAGCAGCTCCGCGCGCTCGAGGAGGATGGACTGGTGATCCGCAAGGTCTACGCCGAGGTACCGCCACGGGTCGAATATACGCTGTCCGAGGTCGGCGCGAGCCTGCGTCCCGTCATCGAGACGCTCAGGGCTTGGGGCGAGGGCCACCAGGAACGGCTATCCTGTGGGCCGGCGTCGGATACCAACAAAGCGTCCGATCGCGCCGCGTAGAAGCCGTTATTGTGTACCGCTTTATCTTCTATCGTTGCCGCCCCGCATCTATATGTGTGGCGCTGAATCCCAAGGTTTTCGAGATGAATTTGATCCGTTCCGCCGTCCTGTTGCTGGCTTTCGTCGTCGTTGCAACGCCGGCCCTGGCGCAGGACCGCCGCGTGCCGTCGTCGGGCGCCGAGCTGCGGCTGTCCTATGCGCCGATCGTGCAGCGCGCGCAGCCGGCCGTGGTGAACGTGTATGCCGCCAAGACGGTGCAGAACCGCAATCCGCTGCTGGACGACCCGATCTTCCGCCGCTTCTTCGGCGTGCCCGGCCAGCAGCCCGAGCAGATGCAGCGCTCGCTCGGCTCCGGCGTGATGGTCGACCCGGCCGGGCTCGTCGTCACCAACAATCACGTCATCGAGGGCGCCGATCAGGTCAAGATCTCGCTTGCCGACAAGCGCGAGTTCGAGGCCGAGATCGTGCTCAAGGACAGCCGGACCGATCTGGCGGTGCTGCGCGTCAAGGATGGCAGGGAGAAATTTGCGACGCTGGACTTCGCCAATTCCGACGAACTTCTGGTCGGCGACGTCGTGCTCGCGATCGGCAACCCCTTCGGTGTCGGCCAGACCGTGACCCATGGCATCGTCTCGGCGCTGGCGCGCACCCAGGTCGGCATCACCGATTACCAGTTCTTCATCCAGACCGATGCCGCGATCAACCCCGGCAATTCTGGCGGCGCATTGGTCGACATGACCGGCAAGCTGGTCGGCATCAACACCGCGATCTTCTCGCGCTCCGGCGGCTCGCAAGGTATCGGCTTTGCGATCCCGGCCAACATGGTGCGCGTGGTCGTGGCCTCCGCCAAGAGCGGCGGCAAGGCAGTGAAGCGGCCATGGCTCGGGGCCAAGCTGCAGGCGGTAACGCCCGAGATCGCCGAGACGCTGGGGCTGAAGCTGCCGAACGGTGCCCTGGTTGCCAATGTGTCACCGAACAGCCCGGCGGCCCGCGCCGGCCTCAAGCCGTCGGACCTGATCACCGCGGTCGAAAGCCAGACGATCGACGATCCGAACGCGTTCGACTACCGCTTCGCCACAAGGCCGCTCGGCGGCGCGGCGCAGATCGACGTGCAGCGCAGCGGCAAGACGGTGAAGCTGACGGTGCCGCTGGAGACCGCGCCCGACACCAACCGCGAAGAGATCGTGCTCACGGGACGCTCGCCGTTCCAGGGCGCCAAGGTCGCCAACATCTCGCCGGCGGTTGCCGACGAGTTGCGCCTGGATTCGCAGACCGAGGGCGTCGTCGTGATCGACCTCGCCGACGGCGGCACGGCGGCCAGTGTTGGCTTCCAGAAGGGCGACATCATCCTGGCCGTCAATAACCAGAAGATCGCCAAGACAAGCGATCTCGACAAGGTATCGAGGGCCGGCTCCAGACTCTGGCGCATCGTCGTGGTGCGCGGCGGCCAGCAGATCAACGTGACGTTGGGCGGATGAGTCCGAAGCAGCCCCGCGAAGCGCCTAACCTCTTTGCCGCGGCAGGGATGGAAGAGGATGCGCCGCGTCCGCTTCCCGATCGGCTGCGGCCGCGTTCGCTCGCCGATGTCGTCGGGCAGGATCACATCCTCGGCCCCGACGGCGCGCTGACGCGGATGCTGGAGACGCGCACGCTGGGCTCGCTGGTGTTCTGGGGACCGCCCGGCACCGGCAAGACCACGGTGGCGCGGTTGCTGGCCGATGCCACTGAGCTGCATTTCGAGCAGATTTCCGCGGTGTTTTCCGGCGTCGCCGACCTCAAGAAGGTGTTCGACGCGGCGCGGGCCCGGCGCGAGATGGGCAAGGGCACGCTATTGTTCGTCGACGAGGTGCACCGATTCAACCGCGCGCAGCAGGATTCGTTTCTGCCCGTGATGGAGGACGGCACCGTGGTGCTGGTCGGCGCCACCACGGAAAATCCGTCCTTCGAGCTCAACGCCGCGCTTCTGTCGCGCGCCCGGGTGCTGGTATTCCATTCGCTTGATGCCGCCGCGATCGAAAAGCTCTATGCCCATGCCGAAAAGATCGAGGGCCGAAAGCTTCCGCTCGATGCCGAGGCGCGCGCCGTGCTGGTGCGCATGGCCGATGGCGATGGCCGCGCCGCGCTGACCTTGGCCGAAGAAGTCTGGCGCGCCGCGCGCAAGGGCGAGATCTTCAATGCCGCGCAGCTGCAGGAGATCCTGCAGCGCCGCGCCCCAATCTACGACAAATCCGCCGATGGTCATTACAACCTGATCTCGGCGCTGCATAAGTCGGTGCGCGGCTCCGATCCGGATGCGGCGCTGTATTATCTGGCGCGGATGCTGGATGCCGGCGAGGACCCGCTGTTCCTGGCGCGCCGCGTGGTGCGGATGGCGGTCGAGGATATCGGCCTTGCCGACCCGCAGGCGCTGGTGATCTGCAATGCGGCCAAGGATGCCTTCGACTTCCTCGGCCATCCCGAGGGTGAGCTTGCGATCGCGCAGGCCGTGATCTATCTCGCCACCGCGCCGAAATCGAACGCCGCCTACATGGCCTTTGGCGCGGCGATGCGGACGGCGAAGGAGGGCGGTTCGCTGTTGCCGCCGAAGCATATTCTCAATTCGCCGACCAAGCTGATGAAATCGGAAGGCTATGGCGCCGGCTACGAATACGATCACGACGCGCCGGACGCCTTTTCCGGGCAGGACTATTTTCCGGAAGCGCTGGGGCGGCAGACCTTTTACGATCCGCCGGACCGCGGCTTCGAGCGGGAAATCCGCAAGCGGCTGGATTATTGGGCCAAGCTGCGCAGGGAACGAGGCCAGCAAGAATGAAATGTCTAGTGAAGCATTTTGGCCGGATCACCGGAGCAGCCGCCTTCGTCGCGGCAATGGCGCTGCCTGCCGCTGCTGAGACTGTCGAGGTGGCACCCGGCGTGCAGGTGACGAAGCGGAGTTACAAGGCGCCGACCAACGAGCAGCCGTTCTTTGGATTTGCCGACAAGAACGCGGAAGACAAGGCGGGCGACGAGAAATTCGTCAGCGCCATCGTGGCTGCGACCGGCAGCCGCGAGAAGGCGTTCCAGGAAATCACCATGCGCGCCTGGCGGGCGCTCAACACCGGCAAGATCCACGAGGCCGCGCTGCGGTTCAACCAGGCATTCCTGATTTCACCGGCCGAGAGCGCCGTCTATCACGGCTTTGCCGTGGTCGCGCAATTCCGCTTCAACGACTTTGAAGCATCGGATGAGTTGTTCAAGATCGCGCTCAAGCAGCCCGATCCGGTGAAGGCGCTGCGCGCCGACTACGGCCGCATGCTCTTGATCGCCAAGCGCCCGCGTGACGCCGAGCCGGTGCTGGAGCAGGCGGTCAAGGATGCGCCGGAATTCGGCGATGCCTGGACCAACCTCGCAGTAGCGCGTTTCCAGAACGGCAATGCTCCCGCCGCCTGCCTTGCGGTGGAGGAGGCTTTCAAGCGCCGTCCGACCAACAATTCCAGCCAGGACCTGATGACGGTGAAGAACCTCGCGCAGTGCAAATAGCTGCCGTCTACTTGTTCGCTACTATCCGGACGCCGCCGAGCTCGCGTTGTTGAACGAGGTCGACAAATCGAATGTAGGACTCGTGAAATGCATCGTGTCCCACGGGTGTTCCGGATTGCCTCGCTTCCTCGCGCAGCCGGCGGTACATGGCGAGCCGTTCTTTGAGTATCGGCCTCCATTCCTCCGTCAAGTCAGTGACCGAAAGCACCTTCAAACCGACGCCCTCGACCAGGTGCCGGTAGTCCGGAATCGAACGGAGCGGTTGAATTGCCATCCCGTCCCACATCAGTTCCGTGTCGGCGGCTGCGAGCGGTTGATTGGCGACCCAATCAGTGAAGGCCAGTCGGCCGCCTGGCTTCAGAATGCGTCGGGCTTCCGCCAGCGCCCTCTTCACATCCGGGACGTGACAGAATGATTCCTGGCTGACGATCGCATCGACGCTCGCATCGGCCAGTGGAGCGTCCATCACGTTGCCCTCAACGATCCGCGCCGTCTCCTGAAGGCCGACCATCTCCGTCAGCTCTTGCGCGCCTGCAGCGCGCACAGGCGTGAATTCGACACCGGTAACGTCGGCTCCGTATTTGTGTGCGAGATAGCGTACGGTCCCGCCAAGACCGGCGCAAAAGTCGGCGACGGCCGTTCCGGGACCGATCTGCGCCGCTCGCGCCAGTTCGTCCGTGGCGTTGAGACCACCATAGTGGTCCTGGTCGTGGGCATACAGGTCTTCCGGGCGCAGGTTGTCGAGATGACCGCGGCTTGCGCGCAGTTTGGCGACGATGATATCGCGCGAGATAGGATGACGATTATAGAAATAGAACAATTGCGAGGAGGTGTCGTTCATCAGGCCGGCTCCAAAGTTCCAGATAAACGGCCTGAAGATGACGCCGCTGCGAAGCGCCAATGTCAGTAAGTAGATTCCTGTGACCTCAGGCTACAGTCCGAAGATCATATCAAGTCAGGCGGGGGCGATGCTAGGGTCCGCTAGCGGCTATCCTTGCCGAGGATGAGATCGATCGTGTGCCCGGCGATCTTGCGCAATTGGGCCTCATCGCCGAACGCGCGCTCAAGCACCGCCAATCCACGCGTGACGGTCGCGACGTGCAATGCCGCGACCTCCGGCGATCCGCTGAACTCGCCACGCTTCTTGCCCTCGGAAAACGCGTCCTCGATGAGAGCGGTGGCGCGCGCCACCAGATCCGCAAAAGCCTGCCGCGCATTCTCGTCCAGGCCTTCGCCTTCGCCCGATGCCAACTCCATCAGCCCGCGCGTCGTCGGACATCCGCGGGGCGGGGAGCCGGAACGAAAATTCCTGATCGTGACGTCGAACAGCGCGGTGAGCCGCTCGCGCAACGTGCCCGAGCCAAGTGCCTTTTGAAGCGTGGCAAGATATTTGCTCGCGTAGCGCTCATAGGCGCATAGAAAGAGCGCTTCCTTGCTGCCGAAAGCGTTGTAGAGGCTGCCGCGCTGGACGCCAGCGTCGCGCGCGATATCCGATAGCGACGTGCCGCGCACGCCCTTGCGCCAGAACTGCTCGAACGCGATCCGCAGGACGTCGTCATGGTCAAACTCGCGCGGCCTCAAATCTCGCTCCTTCGTGCCAAACAGTCCTGACGCTTGTCGGATAATATTTGACAAGGCGTCAAAAATTGTTTTTGATATCGTGTCAAAAACTATTGGTAGCTCATTTCGCACCTGAAGTGAATCACCCGCGCGAGAGCCCGTCGCGCGGAATGCGAAAGGATTCGCGATGCCGCTCATTCATATCTCGCTACATTCGGGAAAGCCGGAAGCCTACCGGCAGGCGATCTTCGACGGACTCTACCGCGCAATGCGCGAGGCGCTCCACGTCCCCGAAGACGACCAGTTCATGACCATCACCGAGCATGATGCGGCGAACTTCCGCTACGGCAACGCCTTCGGCGTCAAGCGCAGCGACGATCTCGTCTACATCCAGATCACCGTGTTTGACACCCGTACATCAGAGCAGAAGCACGCGCTGTTCCGGCGGATCGCGCAACTGCTCGGCGAACGTCCTGGCATCCGGCCGGAGGACATATTCGTGAACATCCTCGCTTCTGCGAAAGAGAACTGGTCCGTAGGCCACGGCGTCGCGCAATTCGTGTGATGGTGCGCATCGGCTTTCTCCCATCATTTCCGGGGGCTACTTCCTCGTGTTCGGCCTAACATGGCCGATACAGCCGGCAATTTGAACCGATTTCACGGTGACGATTCGCTGCATTTGCGCTACCGAAAGGCTCACTCTTGGAGCCGAACCAGATGAGCCGCCGCGATCGAAAACCGCTAGCCAAGTCGCGCCCCCAAGGCGATCGCGCCAAAGGGCCTGCCAAGGGGTTCGGCAAGGGGGCAGCGCCGTTTCGCGACAAGAAGCAGGGCAATCGGCCGATGGGCAACGGGCCTGGTGGCAAGCCCGCACGGTTTGCCGAGCCGCGGCGGGAAAAGCCGGCTCCTGTGGTGGCCGAGCCCGAAAAGGCAAAGGCCGAACTGCCGCTGCCGACAAAAGTGCAGACCATTGTCGTCACCGCAGACGAAAACAACATGCGCGTCGATCGTTTCCTCGAGGCGCGCTTCCCGGGCCTGTCGTTCTCCCACATCCAGCGCATCGTCCGGAAGGGCGAATTACGCGTCAATGGCAAGCGCGCCGACAGCAAGGACCGGCTGGAGGAAGGCCAGAGCGTCCGCATTCCGCCGCTGCGGCTTGATACGCCGAAGGGTGCAGGCCCGCTCTCGGAAGCCGCGGCGAAGACGCTGCAGGCGCTGAAGGAGATGACGATCTACGAGGATGCCGACGTTCTCGTCTTGAACAAGCCGGCGGGGCTTGCCGTGCAGGGCGGCTCCGGCATCACGCGCAATGTCGATTCCATGCTGGAAGTGATGCGCGACGCCAAGGGGCAGAAGCCGCGGCTGGTGCACCGGCTGGACCGGGAAACATCCGGTTGTCTTTTGATCGCAAAAACCCGCTTTGCCGCCACCGCGCTGACCGGCTCGTTCCGCCACCGCTCGGCGCGAAAAATCTACTGGGCTCTGGTGGCCGGCGTACCGAAGCCGAAGCAGGGCCGCATCTCCACCTATCTCGCCAAGGAAGAGAGTGAGGAAGACAGCATCATGCGGATCGCCAAGCATGGCGAGGAGGGTGCCAGCCACGCAGTGACCTACTATGCGGTGGTCGAGACCTCGGCGCAAAAACTGGCCTGGGTATCGCTGAAGCCGGTGACCGGGCGCACCCATCAACTGCGCGCCCACATGGCGCATATCGACCACGCCATCATCGGCGACCCCAAATATTTCAACAAGGAGAACTGGGACCTGCCGGGCGGCCTGCAGAACCGGCTGCATCTCCTGGCACGCCGGCTCGTGATTCCGCATCCGCGCGGCGGCGTGATCGACGTCAGCGCGCCGCTGCCGCCGCATATGCTGCAATCCTGGAATCTGCTCGGGCTCGAAGCCGACCGGTTCGATCCGATCGAGAATGCGCCGGAGGAATAGGGCGGGCGGCCTTCGTCAAGCGGGCGCGCAGCAATATCGATCAAGGCAGTGTCGTGCAGTTCCTGTAACGTGCAGGGCGCAATTGTTCGGAAAAGCTTTGCTCATGATCCGCAATTGGCTCAACGCCGCGCTTCTCGCCTGTGTTGTTGCCGCCCTGCCGGGCGCGGCCGCGCAAGCCCAGACGCTGGTGCTCAAGGGAGGCAGTGCCTATGCCTCACCCAATGCCGCGCCGATTTCCAATTCCGTTGTCGTCACGACAGGCGGTGTCATTGCCGCCGTCGGGCGTGAAGGCGAGGTGCAAATCCCGTCCGATGCACAGGTGATCGATTGCTCGGGCAAGACCATCGTCGCCGGTTTCTGGAACAGTCACGTCCATTTCACGGAAGCCGTGTGGAGGAACGCCGGCGACGCGCCGGCCGCCCCGCTCACCGCGCATATGCAGGAGATGCTGACGCGCTGGGGTTTCACCACGGTGTGGAGTCTCGGCTCCAACACGAACATCGCCGGGCTGCGCCGCCGCATCAATGCGGATGAAATCCCTGGTCCGAATATATTCTTCGCCGGCAGCATCTTCCCCAAGGATGGCCATCCGGCTTACCTGCCGGCAGAAATGCAGCTTCCTGAGGCGGCGACGCCGGAGCAGGCCGCGGAGATGGCGAGAAAATACATGGAGCTCCGCCTCGACGGCATCAAGCTGTTCACCGGCTCCTACAAGGGAGAAGACAAGCCGGTCGTCAACATGGACGTGGCCGTCGCCAAGGCGGCGGTCGATGTCGCGCATGCGCAAGGCAAGCCGGTGTTCGCGCATCCGCAAAATACGGCCGGCATCGAGGCCGTGATCGCCGCCGGCGTCGACGTGATGGCCCACACCGTCGCCAGTCAGCGAGGCTACCTTCCCGATCAGCTCGCGCGCTTCAAGCAGCAGGGGACGGCGCTGACCCCGACATTGTCGCTGTTTGCAAAACTGCCTTTACCGCCCGAGATCGTCACGCGCATCGTCGACAACATCGTCGGCCAGCTCAGGCGTTTTTCGGAAAACGGCAACACCGTCCTGTTCGGCACCGATGTCGGCTATATCCAGCTCTATGACACCACGCTCGAATATGAATTGATGCGCCGGGCGCTGTCGGAACGGCAAGTGCTGGCCGCGCTGACGACCAATCCGGCGGGCTACTTCAAGGCGGCGAAGAAAGGGCGGGTCGAGAAGGAGTTCGACGCCGATCTCGTCGTGCTCGACGGCGACCCGATCGCCGATGTCGGGAACCTCGCCAAGGTTGCTTATACGATCCGCGCCGGCAAGGTGATCTATCAGAAGCCCTGAGCCATTCACCCCCGGTCGAGGGAACCGAGCCAAACCAATATCACAATTGATCGTTGCAACGGCCTCATCAGCTTTATTTGCGTCGACCCTTATCGTATTGTCAGCGCTGAATTTTCCTTCGATCCTGGCAAGCTGAATCACGACATGCGTGAACTATTCGATGAAGTCGCCGGACAGTCGCCGCTCGATCCGCAGGAGGCGGTGCGGCGCGCCACGCGCGCGCCGCAGCGCAAGCGGTTCTACAAGGAGGCTGGTATCGCCGAGGCCGATGGCGGCTTTGCCGTGACGCTGGACGGCAAGCCGATCCGCACGCCGTCCGGCCGCCAGGTCGTTGCGCCGACCAGCTTCATTGCCGAACAGATCGCCGCCGAATGGAACGCGCAGGGCGAGACCATCGATCCCCTGACCATGCCGCTGACGCGCTTTGCCAACTCGGTCGGCGAGGTCACCGAGCGCGTCGATGCGGTAGCCGACGATGTCGAAAAATATCTCGGCACCGATCTCTTGTTCTATCGCGCTGGCCATCCCGAGGCGCTGGTTGCCCGCGAGGCCGCCTATTGGGACCCGGTGCTGGCCTGGGCCGCAAATAGCTTCGGGGCGCATTTCATCCTGTCCGAGGGGATCGTACATGTGACCCAGCCCGAGCAGGCGATCAAGGCTGCCCGCGCCGTCTTCCCTGATGACCCCTGGTCCGTGGCGGCGCTGCATGTGGTGACGACCGTGACCGGCTCGGCGCTGTTGGCGCTGGCGCTATTCCGCGGCGCCATGGACTCCGACGACGTCTGGGCGGCCGCCCATGTCGACGATGACTGGAACGTCGAGAAATGGGGCGTCGATGAGGAGGTCGCGGCCCGCCGGGCAGCCCGGTTCATCGATTTCCGGGCCGCGGTAACCGTTCTAGACGCCCTGAAGGGCTGATGATCCCGTCCGGTTAAGGAGAGGTTTACGGCGCCGGGTTAGCCTTCTTGACTCTGGCCGAGACCTCAACCATGGCGATTTCGATCAATCCCGTTCTGCCGGTGCTTGCCTCCCAGGAGGCCGGCAGCATTGCGCCCGAACTCGTGCTGCAGCCGGGAAGCGTGGTCAACGCCCAGGTGCTGAAAGTGCTGTCCGAGGATCTGGTGCGGATCGCGATCGCCAGCCTCTCGATCGATGTGGCCACGGAAGTCCCGCTGCAGCAGGGCCAGAACCTGCAGCTTGCGGCCACCCAGACCAAGGACGGCATCCGCCTTGCCGTGGTCGGGCAGGGCGCCGCCGGCGCTGCGGCCGACGCCGTCACGCTGTCACCGGACGCGATGGCCGATCTGCCCGCCAATCAGCCAGCCGCCACCGCCCCGAAGATCGTGCTGACGCCGGCCGAGCGCGCCGCGATTTCCGCGGCAGCCCAGGCCGCCGTCAGCGAACAGGACAGCCTCGCGCCCCTGTTTGCCAATCTCGGCGCAGCCGTCTCCTTCAGTGGCCTGCCGCCGAAACTGCGCGAGGCGATCGCGCAGGTGCTGGCGCAGCAGACCAGTCTCGATCAGAACCTCGACGGCGCCGACATCAAGACGGCGTTCCAGAAGTCCGGAATTTTTCTCGAGGCGTCGCTTGCCGCGGGCACGCTCCCGCAGAATAGCGCCCCCGATCTGAAGGCCGCGCTGATTGTGTTGCGCCAGACGCTGCAGTCGGCCCTCGGGCTCAATGCGACGCCGGCATCGCCCGCGGCACCGGCCGCGCCGGCCACGGCGCAACACGCTGTGCCGCCGCAGGCTGCGACCGTGAACCCTGCGCCGCCTCTAGCGCCGAATATCGATGCGCCGGTGCTGCCGCAGTTGCGATTGCCCACAGAGGAAAATCTCGCGCTGGCGTCCCAGGCTGCGAGAGGCGCGCTTGCACCTTCGCCGGGTGCCGAACGCTCGGCCGGGGCGACGCTGAACCTGCTGCAGGAAGCGCTGCATGAATTCGGCATGCCGATGCGGGCGGCCGCCGCCGTGCTGAAGGACATTCGCGGCACTGACGCAACCTTCCACACCAACACGCCGCCGCCACCGGTTCGCGGTGCGCCGCCGGCGGCGCAGCCGGTCGCTACCCCGACGCTTCAACCGCAGGCGCCGCTCGAGACAACTGCGCATCATCTGCTCGATGACACCGATGCTGCCATTGCGCGCCAGACCTTGCTGCAGGTCGCCTCCCTACCGGATCGCGTCGACACATCGTCGCCTCGGCCGGACTCGACCGCGCCGCGCTGGCATTTCGAAATCCCGTTTGCGACGTCGCAGGGCACGGCGATGGCGCAATTCGAGATCTCGCGCGACGACGGCCATGAGGAAGTCGAGTCGGCAAAACGGGTCTGGCGCGCGCGGTTCTCGCTCGACGTCGAGCCGGCAGGGCCGGTGCATGCGTTGATCTCGCTGACCTCTGACAAGACCTCGGTGCGGCTCTGGGCGGAGCGGCCGTCGACGGCGGAGCAACTCCGCGCCGGAATGCCCCAGCTCAGCCAGGCGCTGGCCCGCGCCGAACTGCAGCCTGGCGACATCGTGATCCGCGACGGCACGCCGCCGCAGGCCGCACCCGCCGCGCGCGCCGGCCATTTCCTGGACCGCGCGCTATGAGCGTCGACACCAGGAACAAGCTCGCGGTCGCGCTGCATTACGACAAGACCGGCGCGCCGCGCGTCGTCGCCAAGGGCAAGGGCACGATCGGCGCCAGGATCGTCGAACTCGCCAAAGAGCATGACATTCCGATCGAGGAGAACGAGGTGCTGGCGGGCGCGCTGTCCCATGTCGAGATCGGCGACGAGATTCCGCCGGAGCTCTACAAGGCAGTCGCCGAAGTGCTAATCTTCGTGCTGCGGCTGTCGGGCCGCGTGCGCTGATTTGTGCGAGCGGATGTCGGTTTCACTGCCGGAGCATCCGTCGAACCAAACCTGCTTGTCAAAGTTTTTCCACGATGCCATCAACATCGTCGCGCCGTCTCCTCAAACCAGCGTCGGACATGCCCGTGATCACTCGCCGCCATGCGCTCGGTCTTCTCGCCGCGACGCCATTCGTGCCGACGCGCGCCCTTGCCAACGTCTCCTATCAGCGCAGCGAGTTTCGCGACGATCTTTCCCGGCGCTTCTTCGATCTCGGCACGGTTGGGACCTTCGTGGCCTACAAGGTCGACGATTACCTGATCATCGCCAGCGACAAGGTTCGCTCGGGCGAGGGCAGGCTGCCGGCCTCGACCTTCAAAATTCCGAACTCGGTCATCGCACTCGAGACCGGCGTGGTCGAGGACCCCGACAAGGACGTCTTCAAGTGGGACGGCGTGACGCGCAGCATCGAGGCCTGGAACAAGGACCACACGCTGCGCTCGGCGATCGCGGTTTCCGCCGTGCCGGTCTATCAGGAAATCGCCCGGCGTATCGGCGCCGAGCGGATGCAGAAATATCTCGACCTGTTCGACTATGGCAACCGCGACATCGGCGGCGGCATCGATCAGTTCTGGCTGACCGGCGCCTTGCGTATCGATCCGGTGCAGCAGATCGATTTCGTCGATCGCCTGCGGCGTGGCGTGCTGCCGGTCGGCAAGCGCAGCCAGGAGCTGACGTGCGACATCCTGCCCGTGACCAAGGTCGGCGACGCCACCATCCGCGCCAAGAGCGGGCTTTTGGGTGCCGAGCAGGGCTCACTGGGCTGGATGGTCGGCTGGGCCGAGAAGGGCAACCAGCAAACCGTGTTCGCGATGAACATGGACTGCAAGCAGCCAAGCCACGTCGCCGCGCGCATGGCCGTCGTGCAGCAATGCCTCGCCGATATCGTGGCGATCTGACCCGCCGGCTAGCGCCGGCTCAGCGCCAGCGAGACCGACGTGATGTTGGTGCCCTGAGGATGGATCGACACCGTCTGCCGGCCGCCGCGCGTCGTGAGCGACAAGTTGGCCGAGAAACTGTCGCCTCTAGCCGCCGCCTCGACGTGATCGCCGGCCGCACGTCCGGAAAGTGTCCCGGAAGCATTGCGGCTCGCTTCGCTCCACGAGCCCGAGATCGCGCCGCCGCGGTATTCGACCTCGCTGGCGAGATCGAAATTGTAGCTGGCGCTGGCGCATCTCAGATTGAGCCGGAGCTGCTCGCCGCTGCCGGCGACATCGTACGCCGCGCGGCAACGCAATTGCTCCTGCTGTCCATCGCTGGTGCTGAGCACGCCGCCGCCTGACCATGTACCCGCCATGGCGACAAACGGCGAGGCGGGCGCGGCCAGCGCCACGCCGCCGGTCAGGCTAAGCGACGCCAGGAGCAGCGCTGTTCGTGTGAGATTGGTACACATCGGATGGCCTCCGTTTCGGTTGGGCAATTAACGTCCCAAGCCAGCCACGGGTCTATGGTTCCGCTGTCGGCACGTGTTTGTGAGGCTGGCTTCCTTTTGCCGATGAATTTAGCCGAGCTTGAGCAGTGCCTGCCGGAACTCACTGACCGCCTTCTGTGCTTCCTTTGCAGTCGATGGTTGCCGGGTTGAGCGATGCAGTTGTCCTTATAGGTGAAGGGTGCGTTCGTTTCGGCGTTCATCAAGACGCCGCCTTCGCCTTCTCGGATACTGCGATTGCGTGACTGCGCTGCGACGGCTTTCGATGGGACTACAACAAGCCGGTAACCGGCTGTCAATTCGTGGGCTTGCCGATCCGCCCGAGATGTGTCGAGGCAAACCCGGCCGCATACTTCAGCCCATAGCCGAGCGCGCGGTCGAAGCCGATATGGGCCAGCCAGATCATCGCGACCGAGAGGATCAGCGGCGAAGCGGTGGCAAAGCCTGATGTCATCATCGCCATCGGCGCCAGATAGCTGTGGGCCGCGTTGTAGATCATGGCGCCGAACCGCGGTCCGCTTAGATAACCGGCAAAGCTCAAATCCGGTATGAAGAACAGGGCCGCGTAGACCCACCAGTCGCCATCCCAGACATAGTAAAGCAGCGTCATTCCGATAAAGAGCGCTAATCCTTCCAGCCGAAGCACCGTTCGCACACCCCCTGTGGCGGCGCCCGAGGCGTCGGCGCTGGCAATTTCGGTCATTCCGGTCCCCATGGTCAGGATGCGCATATAAGGGCCGCGCCACGGCGGTACCAGAGGCGGGACGGGGTGTTTCCTGTCACGAAAATGCCGTGTTAGAAGGCCTCTCAAAATGGCACCTGAACGGGCGGAAGCAGCATGAAGGATATCCTGGACACCCTCGAGGCACGGCGCGCCGGCGCCAAGCTTGGCGGCGGCGAAAAGCGCATCGAGGCGCAGCACGCCCGCGGAAAATTGACCGCGCGGGAGCGCATCGAGCTCTTGCTCGACAAGGGCTCGTTCGAGGAATTCGACATGTTCGTCGAGCACCGCTCGACCGAATTCGGCATGGAAAAGACCAAGGTGCCGGGCGACGGCGTCGTCACCGGCTGGGGCACGGTCAACGGCCGCAAGACGTTTGTGTTCGCCAAGGATTTTACCGTGTTCGGCGGCTCGCTGTCGGAGACCCACGCGCTGAAGATTACGAAATTGCAGGACATGGCGATGAAGGCGCGGGCGCCGATCATCGGCCTCTATGACGCCGGCGGCGCGCGCATCCAGGAGGGCGTCGCCGCGCTCGCGGGTTATTCCTATGTGTTCCGCCGCAATGTGATTGCCTCGGGCGTGATCCCGCAGATCTCGGTCATCATGGGGCCCTGCGCCGGCGGCGACGTCTATTCGCCGGCGATGACCGACTTCATCTTCATGGTGAAGAACACCAGCTACATGTTCGTCACCGGCCCGGACGTCGTGAAGACCGTCACCAACGAGGTGGTGACGGCGGAAGAACTCGGCGGCGCTTCGGTGCATGCGACACGCTCCTCGATTGCGGACGGCGCGTTCGAGAACGACGTCGAGGCGCTCTTGCAGATGCGCCGCCTGATCGACTTCCTGCCCTCCAACAACACCGACGGTGTGCCGGAATGGCCGAGCTTTGACGACATCGGCCGGGTCGATATGTCCCTGGACACGCTGATCCCCGACAATCCGAACAAGCCCTACGACATGAAGGAGTTGATCTTTAAGGTCGTGGACGAGGGCGACTTCTTCGAGATCTCGGAAGCTTTTGCCAAGAACATCGTCACCGGCTTCGGCCGCATTGCGGGGCGCACTGTGGGTTTCGTCGCCAACCAGCCGATGGTGCTGGCGGGCGTGCTCGACTCTGACGCCTCGCGGAAAGCGGCGCGCTTCGTCCGCTTCTGCGACGCCTTCAATATCCCGATCGTCACCTTCGTCGACGTGCCGGGCTTCCTGCCGGGCACGAGCCAGGAATATGGCGGCCTGATCAAGCACGGCGCGAAATTGTTGTTCGCCTATTCGCAATGCACGGTGCCGCTCGTCACCGTCATCACCCGAAAAGCCTATGGCGGCGCCTTCGACGTCATGGCCTCAAAGGAAATCGGCGCCGACATGAATTACGCCTGGCCGACCGCGCAGATCGCTGTCATGGGCGCCAAGGGCGCGGTGGAAATCATCTTCCGCAGCGACATGAACGATCCCGAGGCGATCGCCAAGCGCACCAAGGAATACGAAGACCGCTTCCTGTCACCGTTCATCGCGGCTGAGCGCGGCTACATCGACGACGTCATCATGCCGCATTCGACGCGGCGGCGGATTGCAAGGGCTCTGGCGATGCTGAAAGACAAGAAGGTGGAAATGCCGGCGAAGAAGCACGACAATTTGCCGTTGTAGCTCCAACAAAGCGCATTCACCGTGTGCGGGTGGCCTTCCAGCATTCACTTTTCACGACCAATGTCGGAGAGCCGTCCAATGGCACTGGCTCTCTTGGTCATTGCAGCATTGATCGCGGGCATTCCCCGAGGGAATGCCGCTGAGCTGTGGGATTTCATAAGGGTGGGAAAGAGTTTCGTGGCGGGGCCGAAGTGGCAGCCCCGAAGCGGAAAGGCGGCGATCCAAATGAAGGATGGTCGTGTCGACATTCAAGCCTCCTACACTGATGACTTGAAGGACAGTGCGCCCGGCCAGCTAGGCTATGTGTCGATTAAGATTAGCGGTACGTTGGGATCTGACGGCATCGTCCGGGCAACTTGCACTTTTCCGGATACCGACGCGAGTCCCATCAAATTGACCGGACGATACGTAACGCGAGACGAACTTCAAATATGGGGTGAAAAACGGAAGCTTGTTACGCAAAGGGAAGTAGTGTTCTCGCATCCGCCTAATTTTGAATTCTTCGGATTTCTCAAGCAGGATGCAAGAGACGAATGAGTGCGTGGGCGAGTTGGCCGACTCGTCCGCCGTAGCAGCGTAGGCCGGAATAGCAAAGCGTAATCCGCCATCTTTGGCGACCACCAGCGCGTCGGGCGAGTTAGGCCAAGCAAGCAGGGAGGTTAGGCGAAGCCGTACCCCACCAAAGTCTCTACATGCAGTTAGCTCGGCCGGTGGGTTACGCCTTCGGCTAACCCACCCTACGAAGCTTCAGCGCTACGCCGCCTTTTTCTTGAACGCTTCCTCCGCGCGCTTCTTCAGTTCGGTCGGCGAAACGTCTTCGATATGCGTGCCGAAGAACCAGCTGTTGCCGGCGGCATCCTTCACGCCGCCGCTGCGATCGCCGTAGAATTGATCCGCCGGCTCCATGATCGAGGTCGCGCCGGCCTTGATCGCGCGCTGATAGGCAGCATCGACGTCGGGCACGTAGAGATACAGCATCACCGGCATCGCTTTGACCTGCTCGGAGGCGTCGGAAATCATCACCATGGAATCTCCGACCTTGAGCGTCGCATGCATCACCGTGCCATCGGGCCGCAAGGTCGGCTCATGATCATGCTGGGCGCCGAGCGCCTGTTCCATGAAGCTGATGGTCTTCTTCGCGCCCTCGACGATGAGATAGGGGGTCACGGTGTGAAACCCTTTTGGGATCGGTTTTACTTTCGCGGCCATGGCAGTCTCCTGTGGCGTTGAACGAACCGGAAATAACGCGGAGCGAGCAAATCGGTTTGCTGCAACCGAGCGCTAAATTATCCGCGCGAAATGTGACGGCTCCGGGCCAGCGATCTGCGGCGAGGGTTCCGCATGTGTCTGCACGCCTGACCCAGTCAGCAAACCGAATTAGCGTGACCGATCTCCCGCCGCGAAATGCGCCATCTGATCTGCATGCGCCTTCACGAAAGCGGGCCGGACCGTGGCGCGCGCGATGTAGTCGCGGCAGGCGGGATGACCCGCCAGCCCGTCGAAGCGATCGATGGGGCGGAGCACATCGGACATCAGAATGTCGGCGACCGAGAAGGATCCCGCCAGCCATTCGCGCCCCGTGAGTACCTGCTCCAGGTGCTTGAGCCGGATCTTGAGGAACTCGTCCAGAAACTTCGATGCCGGCTCGCCGGTGAACTTGAACATGGCCCAGGGCAGGCCCGCCATTTCGACCGAATTGAGCGCGGCGAACACCCATTTAATCACCTCGCTGCGGCCGCGCGGCTCGGCCGGCATTAACGCCGGACTCAGTTCGCCCAAATGGAGCAGGATCGCGCCGGTCTCGAAGATCGAGATGTCGCCATCGGTCAGCCACGGCACCTGGCCGAACGCCTGATGCGCGAAATGCTCAGGCCCGCGGTCGCCGAACGGTACGCTGTTGACGCGGTAGGGCAGGCGCGCCTCTTCCAGCGCCCAGCGCACGCGGAGATCACGCACAAGACCCCGCGGCATCTCGGGAACCCAATCGAAGGTGGTCAGCGTCAGGTCGGCCATCCGGCATCTCCATGTTCTGTTTCATGCATAGGACGGGCGAAGGGCGCGCGTTCCGACATCGGCGACAAGTTTTTTCGTCGCGCCATCCATCCTAGGAAGCTTCCGCGCCTTCAATCCTGACGTGCATCAATCTTGGCGCGAGTTTTGCTGGTGTCGCAGCCTACACGGCTTTATGTGGCGTTTGCAGGAATCTTCTGCCGCTGGAGCTGATCAAGGGGCAGATTTTGCCTGGAGGAAAGTGATGACGGTGTCTTCGGTTGCCGGTGGCGTGTTTGTGCAGAACCCTCTGATGAAAGGGCGGCATGCGCCTGATCTTTCCGCGCCGTTCGCGCTGAGCCAGGACGACAGACAGGTGTTGTCGATGCGCGGCATGAGCGAAGGGCAACAGGATGCAGTGAGTTCGCTCTACGCCAAGGCGCGCGCCGCGGTGCAGGGCGGCCAGGGCCGGGGTTTCCTGGCGTCACTGGATACGCAATCGCTGGCGCTGTTGCAGCAGGCTGCAAGCCTCGCTGTATCAGTCAATGTTTCCACCCTCACGGAAGAGGGAGCGGAGAATCTGTTGCTGGCGCCGACGGAAGCGGTCGATCTCAACAGCGACGGCATGATCGAGGTCGGCGCCGCGCTGACATCCTCATTCCCGCCGGTCAACGCTTCGCCGGAGCTGCGCGCAGCCTGGGAGAAGACGGCTTCCGGCATGAACGAGAGAGACGCAATGACGCTGTCGTTCAAGCTGAGTGGAGCGTCCATGAGCCTCGATGGCGGCAGCATCAAGGGGCGGGATTTTTCCGGCGATTTTGACTGGAACGGCTATATGCAGAACTTGATCGCCAGCAACGACATGTCGAAGCCATACAACAGCCTGGAGCAATACCAGAGGATCAACGATCAGCTCCTCGGCTTCTGGGCGGCGCTGAAGGAGCAGGGGCTGGCTTGATATCCGGCGCAGCCTATCGCCGGCGCTCGTCAGATCACTGGCCGAGCTTTGCGAGCTTGCCTTGCCTCGCGGCCTCGACGGCTCGCTCCGCGTCCTCCCGCGCAGCCTCGCGGAGAAATCTCGGCGCATTCAGCCTCATGGTTCTCCCGGCGATGCAGAGCATCGTCCGGAGACGCGCGGAGCCTTTCATCGGGCCGCGCCGCGCGCGGACCCGTTGGCGCTCCTCGCCAAGAGGGGCTTACGACGCGGCCGGGCTCACACCACCTGCGACCTAACGCGGCACGAGCGGCACAAAATCGTATTCGCCAACGCCTTGCAGAACCAGGAAAGTGAGCGACGCCGTGCCGCCATTGGTGACCAGATGCGGCCGCATCGGCCGGACGACATAGACCTCGCCGGGCTTCAGGTTCACTTCCTCTTTCGGCTCCTGCAGGAACAACCGCATCTGGCCTTCGAGAACGTAAAACGTGTCGGAGACCTTGCTGTGGGTGTGCCACGGCACCTTCTGCGTGGCGGAGAGCTGCAACTCCATAATGCGAAAGCCGGGGCGGGTGGCGTGCTCGGCGCGCCGTTCGACTTCGTAGAGGTGACTGGCGTCCTTGACCGGTTGCGGCTGGTTCATGATGGCCTCCTTGTCGTCCGCCCCATCGCCGCGCGATGATAGCCGTCCGCTGCCATTCACGAAACCGGAGCCGTCGGGTAGGCAAAGCGCCTGCCCTGCGACGTCTTCACTCCATCTCTTGGCGCTTGCGCTGCTCGCCCTCGCGCAGCCTTTGCGCGATCGCGGATCGCCTTGGTATCAGCGCAGCTTCATCGGCGAGCCGCTGCGCGAGATCGGCGTGATATTGCTGCACGACGTCGAGCACCGCTTCCTTGGCGAGCTGGCGGTGGTAGTCGGCCAGGAATTTGTGCATGTCAGCGAGCTGTTCTTCGTCCATAGCGATCGCGCCTCGGTCGCGATGCCGGATTGTACCGCAAGCCGTTGATCCTCCACCAGCTTTTCGCGATCCCGGATGGTGGTAAGTTTAACATATCGGGCAGCCACGGACGACGTCGCCCGTGAGGAGCCGCCAAACATGGCGCGTTAACTATTCGTTAACCATGGCGGCCGTAGCCTCGCTTCACTATCCGGTCATGATCAGCCGATTCCAGCGCGGTCGTTCGAGGAGAACAGCCGATGTCCGTTGAGATTCTGACCTATGCAGCCTTGGGCGCCCGCCTCAATATCTCGGCGGCGGCCGCTCGCTCGCTTGCCAGGCGGCTCCGGCTGCCGCGCTCGCTTTCGGATGATGGGAAGGCCGTCGTGAGCGTCGATCTGGCCGAAGTCAGGCACACGCCACATCCGACGGCCTATCGGAAGGCAGGTGACGTCGCGCAACTGACGACGACGATCGCGACGCTGCATGCGGAGATCCTGCAGCTTGAGATCAGGTCGGCTACCCATCGCGCCGATTTCGAGCACGAACGCGAGCGCGCCGATCGGCTGGCGGCCGAGCTGCAGCAGGCGAGTGCCAAGACCATGGCGGCCAGGGAAGCCGCGGCGCGGCTCGAGGGCGAAGTCGCGGCGTTGCGAACCTTGGTCCGAACTGGCGATTCCAACGAGAATCACGGACATTCAGCGCGCCGGGTCGGACATCTGGCTGCGAGTTTGGTGGAAGCAGATCGCAAGGCTTCTCGCAGGTAGCAATCCATTTCTCTCATTCCGCGGTTGAGCGGAGCAACCGTGGGGCAAAAATGACTGGCACCGACATCCGCGAGCTCAGGGCCCGTATTATCGTGTTCGGGGTCGGCGGCGCTGGCGGCAATGCCGTCAACAACATGATCGCCTCCGGGCTCGAAGGCGTCGAGTTCATCGTCGCCAATACGGATGCGCAGGCGCTCACCAGTTCGCGGGCGGGGCGTGTCATCCAGATGGGCACGCAGGTGACCGGCGGTCTCGGCGCGGGTGCGCAGCCCGATGTAGGTCGCGCCGCGGCGGAAGAGACCATCGACGAGATCCGCGATCACCTGACCGGCGCGCACATGGTGTTCATCACGGCCGGCATGGGCGGCGGCACCGGCACGGGCGCCGCACCCGTCATCGCCAAGGCCGCGCGTGACCTCGGCATTCTCACCATCGGTGTCGTCACCAAGCCGTTCCAGTTCGAGGGCCAGCGCCGCATGCGCTATGCCGAAGCCGGCATTGCCGAGCTGTTGAAGGCGGTCGACACGCTGCTGATTATTCCGAACCAAAACCTGTTCCGTGTCGCCAATGAGAGGACGACCTTTGCCGACGCGTTTGCGATGGCCGACCAGGTGCTCTATTCCGGCGTCGCCTGCATCAGCGACCTCATCGTGAAGGAAGGCCTGATCAACCTCGATTTTGCCGATGTCCTCTCGGTCATGCGCGAGAAGGGCAAGGCGATGATGGGCAGGGGCGAGGCGTCCGGCGACAAGCGCGTGCTCAATGCCGCCATCGCCGCAATCTCCAACCCGCTGATCGAGAATCCCTCGATCAAGCGCGCCAGCGGCCTGATCGTCTCCATCACCGGCGGCCGCGACCTGACGCTGTTCGAGGTCGACGAGGCGGCGAGCCGTATTCGCGACGAGGCCGATCCGGATGCCAACATCATCGTCGGCGCGACCTTCGATGCCGACCTCGAAGGTGTTGTCCGCGTCTCGGTCGTGGCGACCGGCATCGACAATCTCGAGGCAGCCGGCGCGGCGCATCCGGGGGAGGGCATGCTTTCGGACCTCGCCGGCCGGCTGAGCCACGACCGGCGCCGCGTTGCCGATCGCGTGCCGCCGCCGTCGCCTCCCACGGCCCGCCACCTCGAAGCGCGAACGGCGGTCGCGGAACATCTGCGGCCGGCGCCGTCGCAACGCCTCGATTCATTCGGCCGCGCGGCGCCCGTGCGCACGCCTGTCGAGGAAAAGGTTCTCGATATCCCGTCCTTCCTCGGCCGCAAGTCCTCCTGACCGGCATCCGGCATCCGTTGTCGGCACGGCCACGGACCGGTAGCATCCATCCGCTTGACGGCGCCACAAGCGGGCTTCGCGCCCCGGCTGATGGAAGCAACCGACACATGGATGCTCGATCTTGAATTCGACAATTGAGGACGATCCCGCAGACGAGATAGCCGAGATCGAGGAGCGGCTCGAGCGGCTCGCCGAAGCCGCCGAGCGCTGCCGGAAGATCATTCTGGCGTCCAAGGCGGCGATCGGCGCGGGCATCGCGCTGCTGCTCGTGACGATATTCGGCCTGTTCGCCGGCAGTCAGACCACCGCGCTCGGCTCGATCGCGCTGGTGCTGGGTGGCATCGTTTCGCTCGGTTCGAACGTCAGCACATTGCAGCAGACGTTGGACGCGATCAGTGCCGCCGAGCTGCTGCGCGCTGACCTGATCGGCAGGATCGACCTTCGCGTCGTCGCCGACAGCCCGATGAAACTGATGTGAGCGGCGCCGGCTAGCCCAGGCGACCTTCGCTGGACGTTCGCTGGTCCTCTCCTGGACCCCGCCGCCAAGATCTATTGCCCAAAATCAGCCCCATACCAGCCCTGCTTTGGTCAAATCGGCGGTAGGAAGTGTGTCTGCAATCCGACGATCGCCCGTCCAGTTGACGGCAAAACTGGCAGGAGGCCAAATATGGATTCCTCGGCGACTATCAGCCCAACCGATCCTCGCGAAGTGAGTCCGGGACTGTCTACGCAAGACGCGGAGCTGGTCGCGCGCGCCGACCAACGGCTCGCGCATGCTTATGAACAGATCGCTCTCGCGGATGAGCAGCTCGCGCGTGTCAATGAACAGATTTCGAAGTTGGAGAACGAGGGCGCGCGGAAGAACAGCTCGCGCCGATCATCGCGAGGCAGGCCGGCGCTGCGCGGCTTTATCGGTCTGTTGCTGACAACGGGCATCTGTACCGCTGCGTTCGCCTGGCATTCCTATGGTGAGACGGTGAGGCCGATGATCGCGCAGTGGGCGCCGCAACTGGCCGCGGCTTCGTCGCTGCCTTTCGAAACACCGAAGCTCGCCGCCGATACGCCGCGTGTTGTTCAGGTCGCCGCTGTGGATGCGGCAATTTCGCAACTACCGTCCTCGGCTCAGACCGCAGCACAGGACGCGGGGAACCCGATTCCTCCCGAGACCACACAATTGCTTCAGACAATGGCTCACGATCTTGCAAACATGCGGCAGGAGATCGAGCAGCTCAAGGCTGGCCAGGAAGCATTGACCCGCGAAACGGCTGGGAATGCCCAGCAACTCAAGGAGACTCAGGAACAAACGGCGCGCGCGATTGCGGCTGTTTCCGAACAGAATCTGCGCCGGGCGTCCGTTGCTCCGCCGCTGCCGGCTGCAAACCCGGCGCGCAAGCCAGTGTCGGCGCTTGCGCCAACCGAAGCCAGGGCGCAAGCGCGCCCGCCGGTGAGATTGCAGCCCCGGCAACAATAGGCCTTATCGCCGCGCCGTAGGCCGAAGGCCAACGTTCTTGAGCCCGCAGCGATAGTGAATGCTGTTGATCTCGTATGGCGGACCGCATGATCGCGAAGATCTTGCCGCTGCTGCTGTCCATGGTTGCGGTCACGCAAGAAGTGGCCGCACAGGACGCTGAATGCGTCCGCGAACGCGCCGCCATGGTCGAAACCGTCAGCGCCTATGCCCGGTCACACGTCAACGCGCTGGGCCAGGACGGGTTATCAGAGAGAGTTCTTGAGGCCTTGCGGCGCACGAAACGCCATCTGTTTGTCGCGGAGCGGTCCTGCTCTACCGCATACGCCGACACGCCGCTTTCGATCGGCCATGGCCAGACCATATCGCAACCGTTCATCGTCGCCCTGATGACGGAGTTGGCCGGGGTCGCGCCAGATCACGTTGTGCTCGAGATTGGCACCGGTTCGGGCTATCAGGCCGCCGTCCTCGCACACCTGGCGCGGAAGGTCTGCACCATCGAGATCATCCCGTCGTTGGCCGAGGTTGCCGCGAAAACGCTCCGGGACGCCGGGTATGACAATGTGAGCGTCAGGCTCGGCGACGGCTTCGTCGGCTGGCCGGAATGCGGTCCTTTCGACGCCATCGTGGTGACCGCCGCACTTGGCGAGGTACCGCCGCCGCTGATCGAGCAGCTCAAGGTGGGTGGCCGGCTCGTCATGCCGGTGGGGGCCGCTTACGCCTCGCAGCACCTCACGGTCGTCGAAAAATCGGCGCCCGACAAGACGACGACGCGCGCCGTCGCCCTCGTGCGCTTTGTGCCCTTTACGCGTTCAAGGAAATAGGAGCCGGTTGGGCACATTGGGGGCGGAAGGCCGGGCGGCTGGTACCTTTGGGACATGACCGCCCATTTCGGAAATTGTGATCGCATGCAAACGACTGGCAGGAAGGCCTCCGGTATTTACATTGAGGGCGAGTGATCGAGGGAACGACACAATGTCGGCGGCGCCAGAAGTCGAATCCGCGGACGCGAACATCCGCGCACGCGCAATCAGTACCGTTGTGCTCGGCTTTGCGTCCGACCCGATGGCGCGCTGGGTTTGGCCTGATGCGTCCGAATACCTCAGAATAACGCCTCGGTTCTTCGACACCTTCGGCGGTCGGGCTTTCGAGCATGGCACAGCCTACGTCACGCCTGGGGTGCGTAGTGCCGCGTTGTGGCTGCCGCCAGGCATCGAGCCGGACCAGGCAGAAATGGACGCAATCATGCAGGAGTCCCTGCGCCCGGCGATATCAGAGGATATCACGGCCGTGGTGAAGGGAATGGCCGAACATCGTCCGTCCGAGCCGCATTGGTATCTGCCTCTTATCGCCGCCGATCCGAGCTGGATCGGGCAAGGGCTCGGCACGCTGCTGATGAAACACGCGCTTAGACGCTGCGACGAGGAGGGTATCGCGGCCTATCTCGAAAGCTCGAACCCGCGCAACATTTCCTTCTATGAACGCCTCGGCTTCAAGATCACCGGCCGAATCCAGAGCGGCTCTTCTCCGGTGCTGACGCCGATGCTGCGGCCGCCATCCTGAACGCTTAAGCTGATCCAAACCGAGCGCCACGGGTCTATTTTCCAGCTCTCGGAAAATTGCAGTTGCAAATGCTGTCCTCGCTGCGCCAATCTGTCCCGGCATTCTGTTATGGCAGAAGTCGGGCGATGCGGTACCCTTCTTGAAAAATCAAGGAGGAGACATGCCCTTAAAACTAAATCGCCGTCATTTCATTGCCGCCGGTTCAGCTGCCGTCGCGACGCCTTTCCTCGGCCGCGGGGCTTCCGCGCAAGGCGCGTGGCCGTCGCGCAATATCCGCATGGTCTGCAGCTATCCGGCGGGCGGGCAGACCGACCTGTTGGCGCGCGCATTCGGCGATTACATCGGCAAGCAGGTGGGGCAGACCGTCGTCATCGAAAACAAGGCAGGTGCTTCCGGCTCGATCGGCGCGGCGGAAGTTGCGCGCGCGGCACCGGACGGCCATACGATCCTGTGCTCGATCTCGGCCACCTATGTGATGAACCGCGTGATGATGAAGAATCCCGGTTACGACATGGACAAGGATCTGGCGCTCGTCAGCGTCATTCCAGGTGCCGGGCTCCTGCTGATTGCGAGCAAGGCGTCCGGCGTCAAGACGCTCGACGATTTCGTCGCGTTCGCGCGCAAGAAGGGCCAGGTGAATTTCGGCACCTACAGCGCCGGCTCGGCCCCGCACATCACGATCAACGAGCTCAACAAGCAATATGGTCTGAAGATCGAGCCGATCCATTACCGCGGCGAAGCGCCGATGTGGACGGGCCTGATGGACGGCACGCTCGATGTCGCGATGGGCAGCTTTACTGCGGCGCAGGCCGTGCTGCAGAGTAACAACGGCGTGGTGTTCGCGGTGCATTCGAAGAAGGTGGCTGCGATCCCCGACGTCAAGACGCTGCCCGAGCAGGGCGCGACATCGAAGTTCTTTACTCTTAGCGGCTTCACCGGCTGGGCGGTGCCGAAGGCCACCCCGCAGCCGATCGTTGACCGGCTCTCCGAGCTCTGCGTCGCCGCCAACAATGATCCGAAGGTGAAGGAGGTTCTCGCCACCTTCGTGCTGGAGCCGGCGCTCGGCACCAAGGAAAGCAATGCGCTGTACCAGCGCGAATTGTCCTCGTGGATCGAAAGCGCGCAGGCACTCGGGCTGGAACCGGTGTAGCGGGAAGTAGCGAGTAGCGTGAGGAAGGCGCAAGCGTGCCGACCCTTCTTAATTCGTGTCCCGGACGCTGCGCAGCGCCTCTTGGCCATGCGCCGCAGAGCCGGGACCCAGATGCAGCCTAGGTCCCGGCTCTGCGTCGCGTCAATTCGCGCCGCGCCGCGTCCGGGACACGAGTTGGGATCAAGCTCGGCCGACGGCGAACGCCTAGTAAGCAGGTTTGGTGAGAACGGAGTAAGTGGGTTCTTGCCGATCCCTCATTTCATCCCGGTACAACTCGCATAGAACGTCGTCGTCGCCGGCCAGTCGGAAAACATGCCGCGCACGCCGACCTGCTTGGCTAGCACATCCAGCACCGTCAGCGTGTCGCCGTCGCGGTCGATCGCGCTCCTGATCGGGCGGTGATAGAAGCCACCGCCCTGGTGCAGCGGGCCGTCGCGTTCGAGCGACCAGCCGATCAGGTCGAGGCCCGCCGCCTTCGCCGCCTTGGCGTATTCGGACGGCACGATCTCCTTGCTGGCGTTCAGCGTCAGCATCATCGGGATCGGCGGACCGAGGATCGCAACGCCCTGCGCCTTCAACTCCGCCATCGATGGTTTCCACGTCTCCGGCTTGCTCGGATCGAGGCCTTGCTTCTCGTAGCGCTCTTCGAGATAGACCGCCTGTTTGCCAAATTCCGGCTCGGTCTTCACCCAATAGAGCACGTCGGCGAGATCAAAGCTTTGCGCGAATACATTGTTAGGCGAAATGCCGGCCTTCTTGTAAGCCGCGATCATTTGGCTGGCATATTTCTCCTGCGTGTAGTCGCCGTCGAACGGCATCGGCACTTCCGGCGCCTTCAATTCCGGCGTGAATTTCGCGCCGATGCTCTTGATCAACGCGATGCTCTCGTCATGCGTCATCAGCGTGCCGGAATTGGCGTAGAGGTCGGTGCGCCAGCGCGGCGTTCCGTTCTGGTATTCCTCCGGCGTCTTCGCATCCGGATTGAAGCCGTCCATCTTGGCCGAGAGCCGGCGGAATTCGGCGAGCGTGATGTCGGAGGTGCAGCATTTTGCCGATGCCTTCTTGCCGGTGGCCGGATCGGCCGGGCTGAAGGGCTGGGCGCACTTGGCGGCAAGCTCCGGCACCGTCAGGATGTTGGTCGTGGTGTGCAGGTCGCATTGCGAGTGACGGCAGACCAGCTCGCGATCCCGGGTGAATGTGACGTCGCATTCGATGATGCCGGCGCCCATCCGGGCGGCCGCCACATAGGATTCCCTGGTATGTTCAGGGAATTCCAGCGCCGCGCCGCGGTGTCCGATGGAAAAGTCGGTCCTGCGAAATGGGCCGGTGCATTGCGCAAGCTCCGTCTTCAGCGGCCCGTCCCTCATCTTGTCGACGAGATAGAACGGCCGCGGTCCGATCTGCGGCTCGCGCGGCAGGGCAATGTCCTGCGCACTCGCAGGAATGGCCGCCGCCAGCAGGCAGAGCGCGGACAGGACGATGGAGCAAGGGCGGGCAAGCATAGGTGGCACCTCGGATAACGCGTTGCGCACGGTCTTGATATCACAGAGCATGTGACAGTTGTGAGTTGAGATTGCAGCGGTGCCGTAGGGTAGGCAAAGCGAAGCGTGCCCCACCACTCATCAACAACGGTGCAAGAAATGGTGGGCACGCTGCGCTTTGCCCACCCTACAAAAACTTCAAGGGAGAAACCAAATGTCTGCAGCCTTCTTCGTCGTCCGTGCGACGGTCCCAGACATTGCTGTGCGCGAGTCCTTCGACTTCTGGTATTCGCGCGAGCATCTGCCGGATGCGCTGAAATCGTTCGGCGCAGCAAAGGCGTGGCGTTACTGGAGTGCCAGCGACCCGTCGCAGCATGTGGCGATGTACCAGTTTCCCGACATGGCCGCGCTGGATCGTGCGATCGAAGGGCCGGAGACGAAGCGTCTGGTCGCCGACTTCAACCGGGACTGGCCCGATATCACGCGCACGCGGGATGTCCTCGTGTTGGCCGAGGAACTTGTCGCGTGATCCAGGTCGCTCGATCGTATTCAGTCGAGCGCATGCAGCAAGGATGGCGCGTCGCATCTGCACGTGATGCAGAAATGCGGCACTCACAACAAATGTCGGCTGCGCATGACCGGTGCACAAAGAATAGTTCGAATCGCCCCTGTTCGCAGCAAAGCTGAACGCGCAATTCAGCACGGGTTCATCTACATGGATCGAAACTCATCTTCTCTCGCACACAGCAGACGGAGGAGGAGATGTGATGGAACGCCGCCACTTTCTGAAACTCGCCTTTGGATTTGCCGCCGGTGGCGTCGCGCTTGCCGCGAGCGCGCAGGCCGCTCCTCTGATGCCGGCACCGCTCGCCGACGATGCCAAGCTCCCCGCCGACAAGGATATTCAATCCGCCGTCACAAGCGGTGAGGAGGTCGAGCAGCTCACGGCCGAGGAAGTGCGCTGGGGCCGCGGCCGTCATCGCGGCTGGGGGCGCCGTCATTGGGGCTGGCGTCGCCGGCATTGGCGTCGTCGCCGCTATTGGGGTTGGCGCCGCCGCCGTTACTGGGGCTGGCACCGCCGCCGCCGTCGCTGGCGCCGCCGGTACTGGCGCCGTCGTTACTACTGGTAAGGCACCGCCAGTGATCGTCATCGCAAAATAAGAAGCCCCGCGAAAGCGGGGCTTTTTGTCATTGCTTGAAAAGAAATCAGTAAACGCGGCAGCGTCCGTAGCGCCACACGGTGCCAGGGGGGCACACGCGGCCGGGCCGCACCACGACAACAGGAGCCGGCGCAACGACGACCGGGGCCGGCCGAACAATGACGGCCCGGCGATTGGGTTGGCAACCACCATAGGGGCCACGGTGCCAGCCGGGACCGCATCCACCGGCGGCTTCCGCCGCGCTGAAACTGGCAACGGTGCCCAGGGCCAAAACTGCTGCGAAAAGGTACTTCATGTTTTCTCCCGTTCTTGGCCGCGACGCGGCTCGGTGCGGAACCTAGTCACGAACGTCTGAATGGAACATGAATGTCGTGATTTGTCATCGGGCTTTGTCCTGAGGCGGCGGCGTCATCGGGCCGCGGCCAGAAACCCGAGCACCAGCTCGCGGTATCTGTCCGGCGCTTCCAGAAACACCAGATGGCCGGTATTCGGGATCACCTCGGCCCGGCCGTTCGCCATCCTGCCGGCGAGCGCGTTGGCGAGCTCGGCATTCTGGCCCATCTTTCCGCGCAACGCTTCCGGCGCACTGGCTCTTCCCGGTGCGTTGTGGTCGTCGGCGCCCATCACGAACAGCGTCGGCTGCGTGATCAGCGGGATCTCGTGCGCGACCGGCTCGCGGTAGATCATCTGTGCGGAGCTGACGAAGGCGCGCAGCCATCGCTTATATTCCGCGCTGCCTTTAATGTTGAACCGCGCGTCGATGAACGGCGTGACCTGCTCGGGCGGCAGCTTCAGCGCGTAATTGGCCTCGAGCTGTTTGCGGTAACCATTGGCGGTGAGCTTGTCTTCGTTCTCCATGATCTTCTCGGTCGGCGTCGGCGGCACGTAGAGCCGGTAATCTTCCAGCCCGATCGGGGCGGTCAGCACCAGATGGGCGATCCTGTCAGGATAGGCGCGCGCGATCCGCACGCCGAGCATGCCGCCGAGCGAATGCGCTACGATATCGGCCTTGGCGATCTGCAGATGATCGAGCAGGGCCATCGTATTCCGCGCCAGCGTATCGAAATGCAGATCGCCCTGCGGCTTCGAGGATTTGCCGAAGCCGATCTGGTCCGGCACCAGCACGCGATAGCCGGCCTCGCTCAACATTTTGATGACCGGCGCCCAGTAGCTCGACGGAAAATTGCGACCGTGCAGCAGCACCACGGTGCGCCCGTTGGGCTGCGCGGCGGTGATGTCCATATAGGCCATCCGCAGCTCTTCGCCGTCGTTCACCAGCGGCAGCAGGTGAACGGGGTATGGATAGGCAAAGCCTTCGAGCGCGATGCCGTACGGTTCGCGCGTCGCCGGCTCGGCCGCGTGCGCGCAGGAGAGGCCACCCACGATGAGGGAAAGGCAGACCATGATGACGCGCCGCATCGCAAGGCTCCATCTTTTGGGTCGGGCCTTATTGATGCGAGGGATGCGCGCGGTAAAGCCCGCGCGGCTTCACGTTTTGGCGAGAGCTCAGGATGAGGTCGGAGAGTGTGCCGGCATTCGCGTCATTTGACCTTCAGTGCGGCGCTGAAGTCGCCTTTCGTGTCCGTCGTATGCAGATGCTTCAGACCGCCATTGTCGTCGATCAGGTAATAGTGATTGCCGTTGATGCCTTCCTCATTGCGCATGCCGCGGAAGACGATGAGGCGGCTGTCGGCGCGGCTGACCACGGGCTTGAACGCCTCGGATACGTTGCCCCAATCGGATACGACGAAGTGCTGCGTGATCCGGCCGGTGCGGACGTCGAGGAATGTCGGGGCCTGGCACTCGGTGCCGCAGGGCAGAATCACGACGATGAAGCGCCCGCCGGCATTGATCTTGTCGTCTTCCATCGCGCCGCGATAGGTCTCGCTGCGGTCACGCCAGAATTCATGGTCAAGCCGCGGCTTGGCGCGCTTGCCCTTATAGACCGTCACCTTGTGGTCGCTGAATTTCGGCAGCTCCTCCGCTGGCGCGGGCTGGGCGTAGCATGCGACCAGCATCGCGGCGGCGAGGGTTCGAAAAAGCAAACGGTTCATGAAAATCTCGTCGGAAGTGCAAACACCGGTTTGGTCTTTGCTTCCGCCGGAAAAGTTCAAGAATGCTGCAGCGGCAAGGGCGCAGATGTGCGGTCTTTGGTCGCGATGCAGGGCGCGGCAGAACGTCCTATGTTAGCTATACGATGACACACATTCTCGACATCGATCCGCGCATTGCGCGCCGCTGCTTGCACGCCGGACGCCTCCAAGCAGGAGCTTAGCCGGACGGTAGCTTTTGCCGTCCGGATACCTCTCTCGTTCATCAACCGATTTGATGTGTGGCTCCCGTGAGGAAAACCCAAACAAGGAGGCATGTCGTGAGCAATCCCTCTATTCCGGATGTCACCCTTCCGGCGTCAGATCATCGCCGCTTGGAACAGCTTGCGCGGGTCGGCGCCGACCAAGGCGATAACGATGCACGTTTTCTGTTGAGTGAAATCAACCGTGCGGAAATCGTCCCCGATCACGCAGCCAGATTGAACAGCATTGTCACTATGGGTTCATGGGTGACGTTTTGGGTGAGTTGGGGCTTCCCGCCCGCGACGAGGCGACTGGTGTACCCCGAAGACTACACGTCCGAAAGAACCCAAATTCCCGTGATGTCGCCGTTAGGCGCAGCGCTGGTGGGCCTGAAGGTCGGAAGCGATATCCCGTTCTTCACCGCAGGGCGCACCAACCTCGTCAGGGTCGAACGCGTCAGTCGAGGTGGTCCGAACGATGTTGTCAGGGCTCTGGTTTGCAACCCGATGGTCAAGGGCAAAAAGCCCTTTCATGACGATGATCCGGGGCCATCAGCAGCTTAGGAAAGGAGAGAAGGCGATGAATAATATTGATCACAAGCGTAAACCTGAAACCGTATTGCCGCCCATCACGGTGGTGGAGGATGAGGCCAGGCGCCTGAACGCCCTGGCCAGTTCGAGCGCGGTGCTTTTCCCGCGGGTGGCCCATTTCCTTGCACAGGAGATGGAGCGTGCAAGCGTGGTGGCGGACAATTCCGATTTGCGTGACGTGGTGCGCATGGGCTCGCAGGTCCGGTACAGCGATGACAAGACCGGTGAAGTCCGTGACGTTGTGTTGGTGTATCCGCACGAAGCAGACATAACGTTAAAGCGCGTTTCGGTTCTTACGCCGGTTGGAGCTGCGTTGATCGGTCTATCGGTTGGCCAGGCGATCGAGTTTCACACGCCGGGCCACAACAAGCGGTCTTTGACGGTATTGGGCGTGTCCAACTGAAGGGGCCGATTTCGGGCGCCGTGTTCGTTATGCCGGCTCGCTCCCGAACAGCGCAGCAAAGCGCTTTTCGCCGGTGCGGGTGAAGTTGACGACACGGCTGCCCGGCGTGGTATCGCGCGCCGCCCAGTTCAGTTCGGTGAAGCGGTTCATCACGGCGGCGCCGAGCGTGCCGGCGAGATGGTGCCGCCGCTCGCTCCAATCCAGGCAAGCCTTGCACACCGGACGGCGCGGATGCGCCAGCGCATCGGTATCGATCTGCAGCGCCTCGGCCATGAAGCGCCGGCCTTCGCCGGTCAGCTCGATCGCCTGCTTGGTCTGCCGGACCAGTTTCTGCCGCCGCAAACTGTCGAGCATCTGCACGCCGAGGTCGCCGGCGAGATGATCGTAGCAGATCCGCGCTCGCCGCAGCGCCGGCTCCTTCGGCCCGGTGCGCACACGGGTATGGCCCGCCCGCTCGGCAAGACCCGCAAGGCCCTCGAGCACATGCGCGACGTCGGGGCCGGTGAGGCGGTAGTAGCGGTGCCGGCCCTGCTTCTCCGGCTCGATCAGCCCGCCGGCCTCGAGCTTGGATAGGTGCGAACTGGCGGTCTGCGGCGTGATGCCGGCCTGCTGCGCCAGCTCGCTGGCCGTCAACGCACGGCCTGTCATCAACGCGGTCAGCATGTTGGCGCGCGCGGGATCGCCGACCAGCGAAGCGACCACGGCAATGTCAGGGCCTGCTTTCATAGTTCGATGATAGCCGAAGCATCGAGGTAAGGCAAGCGGGTATTCTCTGGGTCGAAGCACAGGCGCCGTCATTGCGAGCGCAGCGAAGCAATCCATGCCGCGGCAAGCGGAGGAATGGATTGCTTCCTCGCTTCGCTCCTCGCAATGACGGCCTCAAGCATCGGAGCCCTACAATGACCGTCACCGTCTTCATCCGCTACCAACTCGATCCCTTCAAGCGCGCGCTGTTCGAGCAGTACTCGAAGAACTGGCTCACCATCATCCCGAAATGCGGCGGCGATCTCCTCGGCTACTGGATGCCGCATGAGGGCACCAACAACATCGCGTTCGCCCTGATCTCGTTCGACAGCCTCGCGGCCTATGAGGCCTACCGGGCGCGGCTTCGCGCCGACAGCGATGGCATGGCCAACTTCAATTTCGCCGAGGAACACAAGTTCATTCTGGCCGAGGAGCGGACATTCCTGCGCAAGGTCGTGACGTGACGTCTGGCAGAGCAGGCGCAGCGTTCCTATCTACGCGGCGCCAACGAACAACAGAGGGGAGCTATCAATGCTGACAACTGCTGACAAACGCGCCGCATTCAAGAAGCTGCATGAGAGCGGGTGCTTCATCATCCCCAATCCCTTCGATGTCGGCAGCGCAAAGGCCCTGCAGCATCTCGGCTTCAAGGCGCTGGCCTCGACCAGCGCCGGCTTTGCCTGGACGCTAGGCAAGGCCGACAACCGCGTCACCGTCGACGACGTCTGCAATCACCTCGCAGCGATCTCTGCGGCGGTCGATATCCCCGTCAATGCCGACTTTGAGGACGGCTTTGCGCATGAGCCCGAAAAAGTCGGCGTCAATGTCGCGCGTGCGGTGAAGACCGGCGTCGCCGGCCTATCGATCGAGGACTATACGGGGGATGCCGCCAAGCCGCTGTTCGATCGCGCGCTGGCATTCGAGCGTATCCGCGCGGCGCGCCAGGCGATCGATGCCGACAATAGCGGCGTCCTGCTCACCGGCCGCTGTGAGGCATTTTTGCGCGGGCAGAAGGACCTCAAGCTCGTCATCGACCGGCTCACGGCTTACGCCGAGGCCGGCGCCGATTGCCTCTATGCGCCGGGGATCGCAACCGCTGAAGAGATTTCGGCCGTCGTGAAGGCAGTGCACCCGAAGCCCGTCAACCTCCTGGTCGGCGCGGCCGGCCCGCCGCTGAAGGCAGCCTCCGATCTCGGCGTGCGCCGCATCAGCGTCGGCGGCGCGCTGGCGCGGATGGCTTGGGCCGGCTTCATGAAGGCGTCAAAGGAGATGGCGGAAAAGGGGACGTTTGGCGAGTTCGCCAATGGCTATCCCGGCGGCGAACTCAACAAGATGTTTGGCTAGGCGAACACGGATCGAAAAAGCAGCGGGCTGGTTAGCCCGCTGCTGCTCGTGTTTTGAAAGATCAACTCTTACTGCTTGGCGCGATCGACCTCGGTGCCCGTCGGGTTCGGCGAAGCCGGCGTCGGACGATTGGTCGCGGCGCCCGTGGTCGTTCCCGGCTCGGTGTTGGCCTTCGGCGTTACGTCACGCATGCCGGGAGGTGCGGCCGGATTGGCCGGCGTGGTCTGCGCGGTCTGATTCGGCGGCGCGGTGCCGGCCTGGTTCACGGTGGTGTTGTTGAGGCCATAGAACAGCGCGCCGAGCACGACGGCGATGGCAACGGCAAACATCGCGACCTTCGCGCCGGAGGGCGCCCCTTCGCCGAGCGCGGGATCGGGCTGTAACTCATTATCGAGGCTGTTGAGCTGGGCCTGACGGCGGATTTCTTCATCACTCAGGCCGGTACGGTAGGGATCGTTCGGGTTGGGTTGGTATGCCATGAATGGGTTCCTCCGTTAGCAGCATCCGAAAGCTAAGTATTGGCGCGCGGGGATGTTCCGCGCCAAAGTTGCAACCCCGTAATGTTGGAACCTGTGATTCCGCTGCGGTTCCGAATGTAAGGTTGCCATGTGGACCCTGCCGCCCGGCGATACGATACTGAACCTGCTCACTTACGTGGCGCTGACGGCGCAGGCGATGACGGCCGCGCTCGCTGCGGTAAGCGCAGCATGGATTGGGCGGGCGTCTGCATGCTCGGCTGCATCACCGCGCTCGGCGGCGGCACCATCCGCGATGTGCTGCTCGGGCACTATCCGCTGGTCTGGGTGCAGAACCCGCTCTATCTCGCGCTGACCGCGCTCGCGGCCTTCGTCACCATTTTGATTGCGCGGCAGGTGCATCGGCTCGCCACCTCGTTCCTGGTGCTCGATGCGATCGGGCTCGTTGTCTTCACGATGGCCGGCTGCGACGTCGCCTGGCAGATGAACGCCTCGCTGCCGATCGTGATCGTCGCCGGCATGATCACCGGCTGCGCGGGCGGCGTGCTGCGCGACATCCTCTGCAACGACGTACCGCTGTTGTTTCGGTCGGAGCTCTATGCCAGCGTCTCCGTTGTGACCGGGCTGTTCTATGCCACCGCGTTCGGGCTCAAGCTCAACGATCACCTCTGGACCGCGCTGACCTTTGCGCTGGGCCTGACGCTCCGCCTGCTGGCGATCCGCTACAAATGGGAAATGCCGAAATTCATCTTTACGGAGGATCAGCGGTGAGGCCGTGGCGAAGCTACTTCGCGCGTCGCGCCTTCGCGACCTGATCCGCCGTCACCAGCGGCGCGGCATTGCCCCAGGCATTGCGGATGTAGTTGGTCACGTCAGCGATCTCCTGATCCGTCATCTTCGCCGCATAGGCCGGCATCGAGCCCTTGTTGGGCGCGCGCGGCGTCGTCACAGTCTCGGCGCCGTCGAGAATGATGCGCAGCGTGCTCGACGCATCTGATGACTGCAGATTGGCGTTGCCGGGCAGCGGCGGGTAGATCCGTGGCGCGCCCGAGCCGTCCTCCTCATGGCAGGCGACGCAGGCGCCGTTGTAGAGTTTTTGGCCGGCGGCCATCTGCGCCGGCGAGGGCGGAGTGGTCGTCGGCTCCGGCACACCGGCCGGCAGGCTTTTCAGATACACCGCGATGGAGCGGAGATCCGCTTCGCTCATTTTCGACGTCGAGTTGACCACGACTTCCGACATCAATTGGCCGGCATGGCTTTTCGCGTTGCGTCCGCTCTGCAGATATTCGGTGATGTCGTCCACGTTCCAGCTCTTCAGGCCGCTACGCTCGGCGCCGTCCAGCCGCGGCGCGAACATGCCTTGCACGATGCCGCCAGCCAACCTCTGGCTGCGGCCGCGCCGGTCGGCGCCGAACATGTTTTTCGGCGTATGGCAGGCGCCGCAATGCGCGACGCCCTCGACCAGATAGCGGCCTCTGTTCCACCCCGCGCTCTTGGTCTGGTCCGGCATCAAAATGCCCGGCTTGAAGAACAGCCAATTCCAGCCGCGCATGACAAAGCGGTAGTTGAACGGAAAGCGCAGCTCCGGAGGGCGCGGCGGATTGTTCACCGGCGTCAGTGTCGCGAGGTAGGCGCGGATCGCGAAAATGTCCTGCCGCGTCAGCTTCGAAAAATTCGGGTACGGAAAGGCCGGGTAATAGCGCGAGCCGTCGCGTGCGACGCCGAAACGAAGCGCGCGGTAGAAATCGTCGTCGCTCCACGCGCCGAGCCCGGTCTCGCGATCCGGCGTCAGGTTGGGGGCATAGATGCCGCCGAACGGCGTATCGATCCGCTTTCCCCCGGCAAACGGCCGCGCCGGATCGGCGGTGTGGCAGCTTGCACAGTTGCCGGCCACCGTCAGCGCCTTGCCGCGCGCGATGTCCTCGGTGGTCGGTTCGGCCGGCGACTCGACCCTGGACTGGGCATGGCCGCCAGCGACCGCGAACGCAGTGCACAAAAATACGCCCGCGAGAATCGTCCGCATGAATCCCTGCACCATCTGGCTCCCGGGGCGTTATAGCGCGAAGACGAGCGGGGAGGGACGTCATGCCGTTTCGCGCCGGGGCTCCCGGACGACACAAACCGAAATGCCCTGCCGTTATTCCCGGCACGAAATTGCGATCTTTCAAACCATGGCTTTGGCGGCGAGATTTATGCTGCGCGCACGGAAAATTCCGACATAGACTGGTTCTAACAAGCAGAGATGACTAGCTAAAAAGCAGTCGTCGCGATCAAGGCTCAAGGCCAAAGAGGGCTGCAATGGGAATCAACCAGGGTCCGATCAGTCTCGATCAGAAATATACCCAAGGGACCGGCCACATCTTTCTGACCGGCATCCAGGCGCTGGTCCGCCTGCCGATGGCGCAGATCCGCCGCGACCGCGCGATGGGCCTGAATACCGCCGGTTTCATTTCCGGCTACCGCGGCTCGCCGCTCGGCGGCTACGACCAGCAGCTGTTTGCCGCGCGAAAGCATCTCGAGCAGTACAACATCAAGTTCCAGCCCGGTGTGAACGAGGACCTCGCGGCGACCGCCGTCTGGGGCTCGCAGCAGCTCAATCTCTCGCCCGGCGCCAAGCACGATGGCGTGGTCGGCATCTGGTACGGCAAGGGCCCCGGCGTCGACCGTTGCGGCGACGTCTTCCGCCATGGCAACACAGCGGGCTCCGCGAAAAACGGCGGCGTGCTCTGCCTTGCCGGCGACGACCATGGCGCAAAATCTTCCACCGTCCCGCACCAATCCGACCACGCCTTCATCTCTGCGCTGATGCCTTATCTCTATCCCTCCAGCATCCATGAGATGATCGAGATGGGTCTTCTGGGTATCGCGATGTCGCGCTACTCCGGCTGTTGGGTCGGCATGAAGGTGATCACCGAGACGGTGGAGACCACCGCCGAGATCGACCTCACCGACGAGATGAAGCCTTTCATCATTCCGTCCGATTTCGAGATGCCGCCGGGCGGCCTCAACCTGCGCTGGCCTGATGACCGCTTCGCCCAGGATTTGCGCCTGCAGGACTACAAGGGCTACGCCGCGATCGCCTTTGCCCGCGCCAACAAGATCAATCGCATCACCATGGATTCGCCGAACGCCCGTTACGGCATCATGGCCTCCGGCAAGAGCTACGAGGACATCCGCCAGGCGCTGCGCGAGCTCGGGATCACCGAGGAGATCGCCGCCAAGATCGGGCTCAGACTCTACAAGATCGGCATGCCCTGGCCGCTGGAGCCGGAAGGCGTGCGCAACTTTGCGGTCGGCCTCGAAGAAATCTTCATCATCGAGGAGCGCCGCGAGATCGTCGAGAACCAGGTCAAGCAGGAGCTGTTCAACTGGCGCGACGACGTGCGCCCGCGCATCGTCGGCAAGATGGACGATCACGACAAGCGCTTCCTCACCTTTGCCGCCGAGCTCAGCGTCGCCTCGCTCGCAAGCTCGCTGACGGAACGTCTGCTTCGACTTAATCTCAATCCCGAAATCGCCGCGATGCTCCGCGCCAAGGCCGACTGGTTCAATGGCCGACAGGCGACCCAGATGCAGGCGGTCGCGCCCGTCACCCGCACCCCGTATTTCTGCTCGGGCTGTCCGCACAACACCTCGACAAAAGTGCCGGAAGGCAGCCGCGCCTTTGCCGGCATCGGCTGCCATTTCATGGCGCTGTGGATGGACCGCAACACCGAGACCTACACCCATATGGGAGGCGAGGGTGTGCCGTGGGTCGGCGTCGCCCCCTTCACCAAGGAAGAGCACGTCTTCGCCAATCTCGGCGACGGTACCTACTTCCACTCGGGCAGCCTCGCGATCCGTCAGGCGATCGCCTCGGGTGCCAACATCACCTACAAGATCCTCTATAACGACGCGACCGCGATGACCGGCGGTCAGCATGTCGACGGCGAGTTGTCGCCGCAGCAGATCACCTTCCAGCTCCATTCCGAAGGCATCCGCAACATCTATCTCGTCTCCGAGAATCCGCACCTTTATCCGGCGTCCGATATCGCCCCCGGCGTCATCACGCGCCATCGCGACGAACTCGACGCGGTGATGAAGGAATGTCGCGCGATCAAGGGCACCTCGGCGATCGTTTTCGTGCAGACCTGCGCCGCCGAAAAGCGCCGCCGCCGCAAGCGCGGGCTGATGGAAGACCCCGCGCGCCGCGTCATGATCAATCCGGCCGTCTGCGAAGGCTGCGGCGATTGCTCGGTGCAGTCGAACTGCATTTCGGTCGAGCCGCTGGAAACGGAGCTGGGCCGTAAGCGCACCATCAACCAGTCGACCTGCAACAAGGACTATTCCTGCCTCAAGGGCTTTTGCCCGTCCTTCGTCACCATCGATGGCGGCAAGCCGCGCCGCCGCGCACCCGCAGGCCTCGGCGATATCGGCGACCTGCCGGAGCCGGCCTCGTTCCCGCCGCTGGATCGGCCCTACAATATCGCGGTCGGCGGCGTCGGCGGCACCGGCGTCCTGACCATCGGCGCGCTGCTCGGCATGGCCGCCCATATCGAGGGCAAGGCCAGCATGATCCTCGACATGTCGGGCCTCGCACAAAAGGGCGGGGCGGTACTCAGCCATGTCAGGCTTTCCGAACACACCGCTGATGTCACCTGTTCGCGCATCGTCACCGGCACCGCCGATCTCGTGATGGCGGCCGACGAGGTAGTGGCGGTATCGAAGGACATGGTGACGCTGTGCGAGTCCAACCGCACCGTGGGCATCATCAACAGCCATGTCATCCCGACCGCGGATTTCATCCTCAACCGCGATTTCAATTTCCAGACCCGCAAGCTCAACTCGGTGCTGGAGACCGAGCTGCGCAAGGATTCGTCCTTCTTCGATTTCACCACGCCGGCCGAAGCATTGTTAGGGGACTCCATTGCCACCAACATCATGATGCTCGGCTACGCCTATCAGCGCGGCCTGCTGCCGCTGTCGGCCAAGGCGATCGAGCAGGCGATCGAGGTCAACGGCGTCTCCATCAAGATGAACACGCAGGCCTTCCAGCTCGGCCGGTTAGCTGCCGCCGATCCGGCGCGGTTCAAGGAGATGATGAAGGACCACGACGCCGTCGTTCCCGCGAAAACGCTGGACGCGATGACGCTCGACGAGATCATCACGCATCGGATGGGCCTGCTGACGGACTACCAAAGCGCGCGATTGGCCAAGCGCTACCGCAAGCTGGTTGACCGGGTACGTAATGCCGCCACCGACGGTGGCTACGGCGAGGCACTGCCGCGCGCGGTCGCCATCAACTACGCCAAGCTTCTCGCCTACAAGGACGAGTACGAAGTCGCGCGTCTCTTCACCGACGGAAAGTTCGAACAGCAGCTCCGCGACCAGTTCGAAGGGGACTTCAAGTTCAGCTTCAATCTGGCCCCGCCGATCCTCGGCGGCGCCAAGGATGCACTGGGACGTCCGAAGAAGCGCGCCTTCGGCGCGTGGATGATGCCCGTGTTCCGGACGCTGGCGAGACTGCGCGTCCTGCGCGGCACCCCGCTCGACATTTTTGGCTACTCGGCCGACCGCAAGCTCGAGCGTGAGCTGATCACGGCTTACGAAAAGGACGTCGACACTGCCCTCGGCCTGCTGTCGCCCATTACGCACGACACCGCCGTCGAGTTGTTGTCCTTGCCGGACCGGATCAGAGGCTACGGCCCGGTGAAGGAAAAGGCTGTCGAGGACGCGAAAGTACGCCACGCTCAGCTCACCGCCGATCTCGCCAGCCCACCGCCTGCACCAAGGCAGTTGGCGGCGGAATAGCTCCCGTGTCCCGGACGCGCTGCAGCGCCTAAGCGCCGCAGAGCTGGGACCCATCTCGCCGCCTGCATGGACCCCGGCTCAGCAGCGCAGCTCGCGCCCGCTGCGTCCGGGGCCCGAGAACCTGGCGATCAAAACCTTATCTCCAAGAGGATAGGCAAAGAAACGCAAGCGACGTACCCACGCTCTATCATCGAGCGCGCCGCGTGAGGTAGGCACGCTTTTGCCCACACTACAGCACCTATGATCTTGGCTGCGATTGCCGGTCGTCGGGCAAATCACTTCTGTTTTTCAGAAGTCGTGTCAAGTCGAAAATTTCGGAGAATCAGAAATGTTCCGCTTCCGTTTTCCCCCAAATCAGCGGCATATTCCGTCCGTCTCACCGCGAAATGAGGGGCGTTGGCCATCGTCACTGACGCGCGGCGAGATGCGATGGACGCCGATGTCACGACGGACGAGTGTGGCTGAGGCGTACGGTGAAGTCGTGTGGTTCTGGCGTCGTGGTGCTGACGCTAAGTCCTCAAGGGGCGAAAGCGTCTTGCGGGCGACGGAGGCAAAAGAGCCGTTCTCCGGGGAGAGCACGAAGTAAGCCGTAAAGCCATTGCGCAGGGAAGGCCGGGATGCTTCCGCCGAACCTGTATGCTCGTGTGCATCTCTTGCTATGCGCAAACAGCACACGAGACCGCGGGTGCGGCGCGCACCCGGTCTTCCCTGCGCCCTCATTTCGATGCGGGGCAAATGAGATGCAAACCTCGGGCAGTTCATGTCGCGAGAATGCCGCCTCACATTCACCTGTCATCGTCCGCGAAGGCGGGGATCCAGTATTCCAGATACGCCAGTGACTGAACCGATAAGCCGCGGCGTACTGGATCCCCGCCGGAGCCTGTCATCGGGCGCGCGTTCGCGCGACCCGGTGGCGGGGATGACAGGCGTGTTTTGGCGCTCTCAGTGCGCGACCCAACTTGAGTCCAGGCGCTACCGTCTCGCCCTGCGGAATATCATGGCGCTTGCCAAGGCCGGTCTGACAGGCCAGAAAAAACTACGAAGAAGAAACGCCAGCGGAGATCGACTTGACTATCAAGGGCAAAGCCTACATCGCCGGGATCTATGAGCATCCCACCCGGCACGCACCCGATAAATCCACCGCACAGCTCCATGCCGAGGTCGCCAAGGGCGCGATCGAGGATGCCGGCCTGACCAAGGACGACATCGACGGCTATTTCCTCGCCGGCGACGCGCCGGGCGGGCTGTGGCCGATGGTCGATTATCTCGGCCTCAACACCAAGAAGCTGCGCCACGTCGATTCCACCGAGACCGGCGGCTGTTCCTATCTGATCCATCTCGGCCACGCCGCCGAGGCGATCGCCGCCGGCAAATGCTCGGTGGCGCTGGTGACGCTCGCTGGCAAGCCGCGCACCGGCCCGATGCCGGCCCGCGCGGCCGGTGCGGAGGCCGATTTCGAGGCGGCGTACGGGGCGACCACCCACAACGCCTACGGCATGTGTGCCATGCGCCACATGCACGACTACGGCACCACCAGCGAGCAGCTCGCCTGGATCAAGGTCGCGGCGTCCCATCACGCGCAATACAATCCACATGCGATGCTGAAGGAGGTCGTCACCGTTGAGGACGTCATCAACTCGCCGATGATCTCCGATCCCTTGCACCGGATGGATTGCTGCGTCGTCACCGACGGCGGCGGCGCGATGATCGTGACCACGCCGGAGATCGCCAAAAGCCTGAAGAAGCCGCTGGTGCGGCTGATCGGCCACGGCGAAGCGATGAAGGGTCCGCGCGGCGGCAAGGATCTCGACCTCACTTATTCCGCCGGCGTGTGGTCCGGCCCGCGCGCCTTCGAGGAAGCGGGCGTGACGCCGAAGGATATCAAGTACGCCTCGATCTATGACAGCTTCACCATCACGGTGCTGATGCAGCTCGAAGATCTCGGCTTCTGCAAGAAGGGCGAGGGTGGCAAGTTCGTCGCCGATGGCAATTTGATTTCCGGCGTCGGCAAGCTGCCGTTCAACACCGATGGCGGCGGCCTCTGCAGCAATCACCCGGTCAACCGCGGCGGCATGACCAAGATTCTTGAAGCCGTCCGGCAATTGCGCGGCGAAGCGCATCCGAAAGTGCAGGTGCCAAATTGCGATCTCGCTATCGCCCATGGCACCGGCGGACTCCTTGGCGTGCGTCACGCCGCCTCAACCTGCATTCTGGAGCGCGTGTGATGGCAGAAGCAAAGAAATATCCGGCGCCGGTGACCAATCCGGAAACCGCGCCATTCTGGGAAGCGGCCAAGGCCGGCAAGTTCATGATCAAGCGCTGCACCGCCTGCGGCGAGCGGCACTATTTCCCGCGCTCGATCTGCCCATTCTGCGCCTCCGACAAGACTGAGTGGGAGGAGGCGTCCGGCGAAGCGACGATCTACACCTACAGCCTGATGCGCAAATCGCCGACCGGTCCGTATGCGATTGCCTATGTCACGCTGAAGGAAGGCCCGTCGTTGCAGACCAACATCGTCGATTGCGATCTGGAGAAACTGAAGATCGGCCAGAAGGTGAAGCTGGTGTGGAAGCCGACCGACGGCGCACCGTTGCCGTTCTTCACGGCGGCGTAGGCTTTTTCCCTTCTCCCCTTGTGGGAGAAGGTGGCGCGAAGCGCCGGATGAGGGGTTCTATCCACGGAGTACAGCGTTTGCGGCGCGAACCCCTCACCCAAGCGAGTTTGCGGCACGGCCGGAGCCGCCCTCTCCCACAAGGGGAGAGGGCGCTGCAACGGGCACCGCGAAGAAGGTTCGGGAGAGAAACGAAATGCCGATCAACTACGAACAACTGATGGCCCTGAAAAATCTCGGCCAGAAATATGCCTATACCGATCGCGAGGTGATGCTGTATGCGTATGGCATCGGTATGGGCGCTGACCCCATGGACGAGAAGGAACTCGCTTTCGTCAACGAAGGCACCTTCACCCCGCGTCCGCTGAAGGTGGTGCCGACATTCGCGTCGGTGGCAGCCTGGGGCTCGAACCCCGGCGAGATGAATCTGAACCGCGTGATGGTAGTCGACGGCGAGCGCGACATCACCTTCCACAAGCCGCTGCCGGCCGCCGCGAAGATCACCGCCGATTCAACCGTGCTCGACGTATTCGACAAGGGCAAGGACAAGGGCGCCGTCATCCGGCACCAGACCGTGCTGAAGGATGAGAACGGCGACAAGCTGGCAACGCTCGTTGCCTCGCGCTTCGCCCGCGGCGACGGCGGGTTTGGCGGGCCTTCGGAAGGCCAGCCTGAACCGCACAAGGTGCCGGAGCGTGCGCCGGATAAGATCGTCGACATCACGACGCGGCCGGACCAGGCGCTGGTCTATCGCCTGTGCGGCGATCGCAACCCGCTGCACTCAGATCCCGAGTTCGCCAAGAAGGCCGGCTTTCCGCGGCCGATCCTGCACGGCATGTGCACCTACGGCATCACCTGTCGCGGCGTGCTGCAGACCTACGCCGACTACGATCCATCCGCCTTCAAACAGCACGTCGCGCGGTTCTCATCGCCGGTCTATCCCGGCGAGACTGTGACGATGGAATTGTGGAAGGACGGCAATGTCGTCTCGTTCGAAGCCAAGGTGAAGGCGAGGGGCGTGACGGTGATCAAGAGCGGCAAGACGGTGCTGGGCTAAATCTCGCGCCCCGGACGCAGCGCAGCGCGTAGTGGTGCGCTGCTGAGCCGGGGCCCATGCCGCGATAGGTCCCGGCTCTGCGAAGCAGCGTTGCACGCTGCATCTCGTCCGGGACACGAGAATGAAGAAGGGAGAAAAACACCATGGGACTACTCGACGGCAAAGTCGCCATCATCACCGGCGCCGGCGGCGGGCTTGGTGAGGCCTACGCAAAGCTGTTCGCGCGCGAGGGCGCGGCAGTCGTGGTCAACGACCTCGGCGGTCCGCGCGACGGCTCCGGCGCCGACGTCTCGATGGCGCAGAAAGTGGTCAATGCGATCAAGGAAGAAGGGGGCCGTGCGGTCGCCAATGGCGCCGACATTTCGACCATGGCCGGCGGGCAATCGGTGTTCGACGACGCCATCAAGAATTTCGGCCGCGCCGATATCCTGGTGAACAACGCCGGCATCCTGCTCGACGAGACCTTTGCAAAAGCCAAGGAAGCCAACTGGGACAAGGTGATCAAGGTGCACCTCAAAGGCACCTTCTGCTGCACCCAGCCGGTATTCAAATGGATGCGCGAGAACGGCGGCGGCGTCATCGTCAACACGTCCTCGACCTCGGGGCTGATCGGCAATTTCGGCCAGACCAATTACGGCGCGGCCAAGGGCGGTATCTGGGGACTGTCGAACGTGCTGGCCATTGAAGGCCGCAAGTACAACATCCGGATCTGGACGCTGGCGCCGGGCGCGCTGACCCGCATGACCGCCGACCTGCCGCGCTACAAGGAGAATCCCGGCGCCGCGCTCGGCCCTGACGGGATCGCGCCGGCCGTGCTCTACATGGTCAGCGACCTCTCGGGCGATCAGACCGGCAAGGTGCTCGGCGTCTCCGGCCCACGCGGCGTGCGTGAGATGCGGATGATGGAAATGGAAGGCTGGAAGCCGCCGTTCACGGGCTGGAAGGCCGAGGACATCGTGACCCACGCCAAGGAGATCTTCTTCTCCGAGGAGCAGATCAAGATGGGCGCGCGACGGTTCTGAACCCCGGCTGATGGAGGTGCCATGCTTGCACTGCGGCCCGCGCGCCCGGAGGAAGGTGCAGAACTCACCGAGCTCTGCCTGCGCTTCAAGGCGGTCTGGGGCTATGACGACGCGTTCATGGCGGCCTGCCGCAAGGAGCTGACGCTGACGCCGGCAAGCATCCGGACTTCGCAGGTGCAGGTGGCCGAACTCGACGGCCGTCTCGCCGGGGTTGCCGAGGTGAAATCCGCCGGCGACACGGCCCAGCTCGAAAAGCTGTTCGTCGAGCCGGCCATGCTCCGGTCGGGCACCGGCCGAAAGCTGCTCGATTGGGCCAAGGCGACGGCCCGCGCGGCCGGCGCTACGGCGCTGGTCATCGAGGCCGATCCCGACGCGGCCGAATTTTACCGCCGCATGGGAGCGGTCGACGACGGCCTTGTTCCGTCGGGTTCAATCCCGAACAGGCTCATTCCGAGGCTCAATCTGCCGCTTTGAGGGGCAGGTCGGCGGTGCTATCCATGATCAGAATATTCCGTTCCGTAAGCCCCCGCCAAAGAAGGTAATCATGAAACTCACCGCCCAGGCCGCAGGCACCTTTGCGATCGCGCCGACGCCGTTCCACGATGACGGCCGGATCGACGAGAAATCGATCGACCGGCTGACCGATTTCTACGCCGAAGTCGGCTGCGACGGCGTCACCGTGCTCGGCATTTTGGGTGAGGCCCCGAAGCTCGATGCGGCCGAGGCGGAGCAGGTGGCCGTTCGCTTCGTCAAGCGCGCCAAGAACATGCAGATCATCGTCGGCGTCTCGGCGCCCGGTTTCGCCTCGATGCGCTCGCTGGCGAAGGCGTCAATGGATGCCGGCGCCGCCGGCGTGATGATCGCGCCGCCGCCGAACCTGCGCACCGACGACCAGATCACGGGCTATTTCAAGCAGGCACAGGAAGCGATCGGCGACGAGATTCCCTGGGTGCTGCAGGATTATCCGCTGACGCTCAACGTCATCTTCACCCCGGCCGTGATCCGCAAGATTGTGATGGATTCGCCGTCCTGCGTGATGCTCAAGCACGAGGACTGGCCCGGCCTGGAGAAGATCACGACGCTGCGAAATTTCCAGAAGGACGGTTCGCTGAAGCCGATGTCCATTCTGGTCGGCAATGGCGGCCTGTTCCTCGATTTCGAAATGGAGCGCGGAGCCGACGGCGCCATGACCGGTTACGCGTTCCCGGAACTGCTGATCGACGTCGTCAAGCTGTCGAAGGCCGGCAAGCGCGACGCCGCGCACGACCTGTTCGACGCGCATCTGCCGTTGATCCGCTACGAGCAGCAGCCGGGCGCGGGACTTTCCGTGCGCAAATACGTGCTGCAGAAGCGCGGCATCATTTCCTCCAGCGCGCAGCGCAAGCCGGGCGCGACGATCACGGCGACCGCAAAGGCCGAGGTCGACTATCTGTTGTCGCGCGTGGCGCGCGTCGACCGCCGCGCCAATCTGCAACCGCAATCGAGCGCGGCGGGTTAATCACATGGCCGAAACCGTCGCCCCGCGTGCCGCGTCCACCATCCTGCTGCTGCGCGACAGCGCTGACACCAAGGAGATCGAGGTCTTCATGATGGTTCGCCATTATGAGATCGACTTCAATTCCGGCGCGCTGGTGTTCCCCGGCGGCAGCGTCGACAAGGGCGACAAGGAGATCATCGCGAAGCCCGAACTCTATTCGGGCGGCGAGGGGTTCGATGAGGCCACGCTCAGCTTCCGCATCGCCGCGATCCGCGAAACGTTTGAGGAAAGTGGTATCCTGCTGGCCCGGCCCAAAGGCTCGACGGCGCTGGTCGAGGCCAGGCGCGCCAGCGAGATCGAGGCGGCAAACCGCGCCGATCTCTGCGACGGCAAGATCACATTCCTGAAGGTGCTGACCGACAACGGCATGGTGCTGGCGCTCGACGAACTCGTGCCCTATGCGCACTGGATCACGCCCGAGGGCATGCCGAAGCGTTTCGACACCTGGTTCTTCCTCGCCGCCGCGCCGCCCGAACAGGTCGGCGCCCATGACGGCAAGGAATCCACCGACTCGATCTGGGTGTCGCCGCGCGAGGCGCTCGAGGGCGGGCAGACCGGGCGCTTCAAGCTGCCGTTCCCGACTACGCGCAATTTGATCAAGCTCGGCAAGCAGGCGAGCGTGCAGGCGGCGCTGGAGGACTCCAGGGGAAAATCGATCGTCACGGTGACGCCGGTCATGACCCGGAACAATGGCGGCCGGCAACTCCGCATTCCGCTTGAGGCCGGCTACGACGGCGACGTGTTCGAGGTCGGCTCGGTCGGCTGACGCCGGCCGGGCCTGAAGCCTGCCTGCGGGCGGGCGCTGCATCAACACTTCGATGCATAGCGAAGTATTTAGGGTGCGTCCGGCTGTATTGTCCGTCCCGGCATTCACCGCGATCGGGAAACACGGACATGGGCGATACGCATCCCCGGCAAGCCGGCATGGCGAGCGAATTGGTGTTGCTGCTGGCGCTCGCGACGTTGTGGGGAGCGTCCTACACCTTCATCCGGGTCGGCGTCGCAACCATTCCGCCGGTCACCCTGATCGCATGCCGCACGCTGATTGCCGGATTGCTGCTGCTGGTCGTCATGCGCTGGCGCAGCGTGAGGATGCCCCTCGATGCCGCCAGCTGGCGGCGCTTCCTGTTCCAGGCTTGCCTCAACAGCGTCATCCCCTGGATCATGGTCGCCTGGGGCGCGCAGACGCTGGACGCGGGGGTGGCGACCATCCTCAATTCCACCGCGCCGATATTCACGTTCTTCCTGACCTTCGCCGTTACCCGCCACGAGGCGGTGACGTCGCGAAAGCTGATCGGCGTCGTCGCCGGCATGGCCGGGATCTGCCTGATCGTCGGCGTCCAGGCACTGTCCGGCTTCGGCAAGGAACTGGTGGCCCAGATCGTGATGATCCTGGCCGCCATCTGCTACGCGGGCGCGGCCATCTTCGGTCGCGGCTTTCGGGATCTCGACCCGATGGTGCCGGCGGCCGGCTCGCTGCTGTGCGGCGCGGCGGTCCTGCTTCCCGTGAGCCTGGTCGCGGAACGGCCTTGGACGCTGCAGCCCTCAATGGCTTCGGTGCTGGCGCTGCTGGCGCTCGCGGCATTCTCCACCGCGCTCGCATTCGTGATCTATTTCCGCCTGATCCGGACCCTCGGCTCGGTCGGCACGACGGCACAGGCCTATCTGCGCGTGCCGATCGGCGTCGCGGTCGGCGTCGTGTTCCTCGGCGAGCAGTTGAGCTCGACCGCCTGGATCGGGCTCGGCTGCGTCGTTGTCGGTGTTGCCGCCATGACCATCCCGGCGCGGAAGCGGTCCGAAGTGGCCGCCTGAACAGGGTCGACGGGCCCGAATCGTCGGGAAAGCGCTTTGGCCGGGCTTTACCATCGTTCCCGGCATGTTCCCTAAGGCCCGAAAGCCATTGTATATACTGGGGCCCGACTGGAGCCGGCCCCGACCACATGACCGCTGAAACGCCGAATTCGACGCCGCCGCGATCGTTCTCGCTTTCGATCGGCCAACTGACCTTCGGCAGCTTCATGCTGGTGCTGGCGGTGATCATCATCACTTCGACGGCCAGCGTCATTGCGATCCGCCATATCGATTCGACCTTTGCCGAACTGCAGCGGCTGCAGGCCGTCGGCGATCTTGCTGAGGATATCGACCGCCGCATGAACGAGTTGCGGCTCGCGGCGCGGGATTTCGTCACCGACCCCGGCAACCAGTCGCTCCAGGTCGCCGAGGCCGCGACCGCGCTTGGCGAGGTGCTGAAGAAGACCCGGCTGGAGCTCGCGCCCGAGCAGCAGGACATGATCGACGGCGTCACCGAGCGCCTGTCGACCTATCGCAGCGGCATCGAGCGGATTTCTGCGCTGATCAACCGCCGTGCGGAAATGATCGTCACGTTGCCTCCCTTGCGCGAAAAATTCGATGCCGCTGTCGCCGAGTCGTCAGATCTGCACCTTGCGACGGCGCTGTCCCAGAGCCAGAGCCGCATCGCCTCGGCGCTGCTGGCGCACAACCCCTCCGCAGCCGAGCAGGCTGCCGAGAGCATGCGCTCGATGACGATCGCTGACGCGAATCTGCGCGCGATTGTCGATGACTATGCGCTGGCGATTTCCAACATCTCGATCCGCGAACGGCAGATATCCGACATCGACAGGGAAGTGCTGGGCGCCGAGGGCCGTCTGATCCAGCGCGTGACGGAACTGTTGCGCGACGTCAGCGAGCGGCGGGGACGCGTTCTCTCGCGCGATTTCGCCAGAACGCTGAGTGAGGCGAAGTGGCAGAGCATCGTGCTTGGCACCGCCGGCGTCCTGATCGGGCTGTTCGCCTCGCTGCTGGTGGTTCGCCGCACCGTCCGCCCGCTGGCCGCGATTGCCGGCTCGATTCGCGCGGTCGCCGGCGGCAAAAAGGATGCCTCGATCCCGGCGACCGACGTCGACAACGAGATCGGCGACATCGCCCGGGCCGCCGAGGTATTCCGGCAGACGCTGGTCGACGCCGATGCCGCGCGCGAGGCGGCGGTGCGCGCGCTTGCCGAGCAGCGGCTTGCCGAGGAGAGTTACCGCAAGCTGTTCGAATCCTCGGTCGATGGAATTTACGTCACGACGCCGAGCGGAGCGCTGCTGAACGCCAACCCGGCACTGGCGCGGATGATGGGTTATGCCACGCCGCAGGATCTGATCAGCGGCATCGGCGACATCGCGGAAGGTGTCTATGTCCATGCCGAGGCGCGGGCGGAATATGAGCGGCTGATGCAGCGCGACGGCATGGTGCGCGAATACGAATACCAGGTTCGCACGCGCACCGGTTCGGTGCTCTGGCTCTCCGACAGCGCGAGCGCCGTGCACAACGAGGCCGGCGTCATCATCCGCTACGAGGGAACGGTGCGCGACATCACCGACCAGAAGCGCGCCGAGGATGCGATCGCCGAAGGCCGCCGCCTGCTGCAAATGGTGATCGATACCGTACCCGCGGTCATCAACGTCAAGGACAAGAAGCTTCGCTATGTCCTGATGAACCGCTACATGGCCGGCATATTCGGCGTCGAGCCGAGCGATGCGATTGGACGTACCACGGCCGAATTGATGTCGCGCTACGGCGCGGAAAAGACCGATGAGCCCGACAAGCGGGTGCTGGCAGTCGGCAAGGAGCTCGGCTTCTACGAGGAGGAATACCGGGATTCGTCCGGCCAGATGCGGCAATGGCTGGTCAACAAGCTGCCGATCCTGGATGGCGCCGGCGAGATCGAGAACATCGTGACGGTCGCGCTCGACATCGGCGAGCGCAAGCGCGTTGAATCCGAGATGCGCAAGGCCAAGGATGCGGCGGAAGGGGCGCTGCGTAACCTGCGCGAGACGCAGAATTCGCTGATCGAGGCGGAGAAGCTCGCGGCATTGGGGCGCCTTGTGGCCGGTGTCGCGCACGAGGTCAACAATCCCGTGGGCATCAGCCTCACGGTCGCGTCCGCACTGGAGCGCAAGACGTCGAACTTCGCGGCCGAGGTTGCCCGTGGCGAGCTGCGACGCTCCAGCCTGAACGATTTTCTCGACACCAGCCGTAACGCATCGTCGCAACTGGTTGCCAACCTCAACCGCGCCGCCGAACTGATCCAGTCGTTCAAGCAGGTTGCCGCCGACCGCAACTACTCCGACCAGCGCACCTTCGACCTCGGCGATCTCACCGAGCAGGTGGTGATGAGCCTGCGTCCGGGCCTGCGCAAACACAATCTGACACTCAATGTCGAGTGTCAGCCCAACCTGATGATGAACAGCTATCCCGGGCCGTACGGCCAGGTGCTCACCAACCTGTTCCTCAATTCGGTGGCGCATGCGTTTCCGGACGGCAAGCCCGGCACGGTCGACATCCAGGTGCGCGAGTCCGGCAAGGATAATGTCGAGGTGATTTTTTCCGACAATGGGTGTGGCATGAGCCTCGACGTCCGCCGCCGCGCCTTCGATCCGTTCTTCACGACGCGCCGCGATCAGGGCGGCACTGGGCTTGGCCTGCATATCGTCTACAGCATTGTGACGACCCGGCTCGGCGGACGCCTTGATCTTGATTCCGAGCCGGGTGGCGGCACCCGCATTCAGATGATCCTGCCGCGCACCGCGCCGCTGGAGCAGGCGGCGGAGTAGGCGGGCAGGCCGCCTTGGTTGACCGTTGCGCTAGTTGATATCGGCCAGCTTGTGCAGCGTAGCCCCAAAGATCTGGCTCGCTTTGCCGACGAGGGCGGTTCCATTCATGGTGGCGCGGGTGTCGGTGAACGTACCGGATACGCCGATGCCGACCGGGTTCGGCCCACCGAACAGCGGATTGTCGTTGTCGCGCGGGGTCGTGTGACGCTGCACCAGCACCTCGCCCTTGAACGTATCGCCCTTCACGGTGTAGCTGCCGGTGTAAAACAGATAGGCGTCCCCGCCGAGAATCTGGCCATCGCGGAACAAAATAACGCCACTGCCCTTCCCGATGCGCCCATCCAGCAGGGTGACGTGGATCGAATAAAGCCCGTTCTTCATGACGTCCCAGGTGCCGGCCGCAGCGCCCACCGAGGCCGGTCAAGGAGTTATGCCAAAGCGCAGCCGGCACCGTCAACGCGTCAGGTTGACTTGCCCATTTCCGCAGGCGGCAAAACACCAACCGTGCCACCCCGGCGTGACACTGGGATGACGGCGACTCACCTTGGCCCGCGAAATGCATAGCTTGCCATGGCACCGGCCGGCGGGTGCTGGAGCAAGAAAAACAGGTGACCAACTGGATGAGTTCCGGCGGCCACGTGCCGTCTTCATGCGCAGCGAATCGCAACCATCAAACCATGGGCCGCGATCGCGCGGATCGCTGGAGAAAGCTGCTGATCGTCGGTGGTATGGTGCTGATCTCACCGCTGACCTTCACACCCGGCGAGGCGCGCGATCCCGACGGCCGTCACGCCAACTCACCGCTGAAGCAGTGGTTCGACAGTTTGAGGAGCGGGAAGGGGCCATGCTGCTCCGACGCGGACGGCAGTGCCGTCAGCGATGTGGATTGGGAATCCAAAAGCGGGCATTACCGCGTTCGCATCGACGGCGAATGGTATGACGTGCCGGATGACGCCGTCATCACCGAGCCGAATCGTGTCGGGCGAACCATGGTCTGGCCGGTTCGCGGCTATCAGGGATTGACCATCCGCTGCTTCATGCCAGGCAGCATGACCTAACGCGAGCTCTGACCGGCCAACACGCCAAAGCGCGTCACGCGTATTTCTTGTCGCGCTCGAGCAGCTCGATCGAAATGCCCTGCGGTACGCGGATGAAGCAGATGCGGACGCCGGGACGGATGGTGGTGGGCTCCTTCGTGAACTCGACGCCCTTCGCCTTGATCTCGGCGGCGACTGCGTCGATGTCCTTTACCGTCAGTCCGAAATGGTCCAGCCCCTGATAGGGCGTCACCGGCGGGGTGTTGACGCCATCGCCAGCGGTGACAGGTGCGATGAAGACATTGGCACCGCCGAGCTTGACGTCGATCCGTCCCGGCGCGCGCATGATCTCGCCGCCGAGAACGTCCTGCAGCCATGTGGCGGTCGCCTCGGGGTCAGGACTGCGCAAATGAACATGGTCCCAGATAACGGTCGGCATCTTGGTCTCCCCATCGTTGTTGTTGCGGCGCTGAAGGCCGGCTGCGGCCAGCCGATCCAGCCGCCGGGCATCGACAAATCCATCGTGCAAGGCTTTCCATTTTGCAAGCCTTGGGTGTGTGGCAAGCCTTGGGCCGTCGTCGCAATATTGTTAAGGTGGCATGAAACCATTTGCTCTCTCGATGATTGTTGACGGGCGGCGGGATCCATAAGCGGCGGTCGTGACAAAGCCGTACGGGAAAACGCCCGTAGGGCTTTTTTCATGCGCGGCGCGGCAACCGCCGGTTCTGCCGGGTGAGGACACGGCTATGGGAATTGCCGGGTGGTCGTTCGGAAAGCCCGAAGCACGGCTCGCTGTGCTGCCGGCCATCGCCATCGCCGGATGCACCATCTGGCTGATGCTTCCACAGGCAAGCGATGCCGAGAGCCATTCCGCGGCGACGCCGCCCGAGGTGATAACTCAGGCAACGCTGTCGGGCACGCCACCATCATCAGCAGCACCTGCCGATACCAATCCGGCCACCGCCGCTGCGCCGGAGGATATTGCCCCACCCGAAACGACGCTGCCCACATCGCCGCTCGACGGTCTGAAAATCGTCTCGCAGTCGTGGCGCAGGGGAGGGCTCGGCTCGAAAGCGCTGGTGACTTTCACGCTTCGCAACGCCAACGATTATGCCGTGAAGGACGTCGAGATTGCCTGCACCTTCACCCGGCGCGATGGCCGCCATTTGACCGACCGCCGGCGCATCATTCCCGATACCGTGAACATGAAGAGCCGGAAGCGATATGCCGGCGTGCTGGTCGGTTTCGTCAACGTCAACGCAAATAAGGCGAAATGTTCGCTGGTGACGGCCAGCCGCATTTAACCTTTCGCGCCAGAACTTCGCGCCACATCCCGGAAAATGTTGCTTGCGCCTTTGAACCTTGCCGGTTGGCCAGGAACTAATCTCTATATCGCCCGTTGGGACGGTTGAACCGCGCGTGGCTCGCGCGGGGGGAGCGAGACCAATGCCCATTGCCCGTTATTTCCTGTTTGTCGGCGGCATGCTGCTCGCCTTGTTGGTGGCGATCGACGCACTGTTTCCGCAGCAGGCGGCCGTGGTCAGCCAGGCCGCGCCTTCGATCGACAAGACCGTCGTGCGCATCCGCTCGGACCAGAAGCCGCCGGAGCGCGTGGTCTACGACACCAGCCTTCCGACCATCGTTCCGCCGGTGGTGACGGCCAAGGCCGCCACACCGCCCCCGCCTACCCCTGTCGTGGCTGACATTCCGGCCCGGGCGAGGGAGACATTTGCTCAATTGGTCCCGGAAGCCAAGAAGCCCGAGCCGCAGGTCCAGCGTAAGCGCAAGGTGGCCAAGGTCCGTCAAGCGCCGCCGATGCAGTTCGCACAGCCGCAGATGCGGGTTGCGCAGCAGTCGCACTACGGCTTCTTCGGCGGTCCGAGCTGGAATTCCACCTGGTAAGTCAGGCCGCGCTGTTTAGCGCGGCAGCTTCGGGATCTTGTCCGCAAAACCGTTGAAGCAGGTCAGCCGCTCGTCCTCTTCCTTGACGTAACGGCAGTCGCTGACGCTTTTCGCCGCCGCCGCTTTCGCCTTGGGCTGCGGCGTGTAGACGGCATCGTAGCAACTCAGGCGCTCCTTGGTTCCATCGTCAATATCCTGACAGGCCTGCAACTTCTGGGCGGCCGAAAGGGGTTTCGCCGGGGCTTCCTTTTTGCCCGCCGCCGCCTTTTTGGATCCGACCTGAACCAGAGGTTTGCCACCGACCGTCGGAGGATTGGCGGGGGCCGCCGTTTGCGCAAAGGCGGCGGCCGGATACAGTACCGCCAGCGCCAGTATGATTTTTCTCATTTGAAAATGTCCGAATAGCCGTTAGCGACGCGCGCGCCTGGAGAGACCATAACTCCCGACCTCGGAATCGAAATCCCGTTCGGCGCCAGCGATCTCTAGCACCATCCCCGCGCGTCTGTCTAACCCGTTGATTTAATGGCTTTTCGAATCCACCGGCGGCGGACCGCAGGCCGTCGGGGGATATTTTGTGACCTCTGGTCGTGGGGATTTGACGGCCTGGCCCCGGCGGGAGGGATCCGGCTGCATCAAACTTGTGCTCTATTGGACCGGCCTCGGCGTGCTCCTGAAGGCCGCCGGAGGTGTCTGGTCCCCAGGGAGTGCACCATGTCCGATCAGCAACGCCGCGCGTTTCTCGCCGCAGCAGGCATCGCCTCGCTGGCGGCACTGGGAGCGGCTCGGCCGGCCGCCGCAGGCGATCCAAGTTTCATGAACAATGTTCCGGACCCGACGCTGGCGGGCAAGGACCTGCCGACCTTCAAATTCGCGCTGGAGAAGTCCGACGGCAAGGTCATCGGCAACAGCTACGGCAAGGAGGCGACGGTGACGCAACTGCCGATCTCCAAGGGGATCGCGGGCGTCTCGATGCGGCTCGAGCCCGGCGCGATGCGCGAACTGCACTGGCACGCCACCGCCGCCGAATGGGCATTCGTCCTTGAGGGGCGGGTCCGTACCACCGTCGTCGATCCGAACGGCCTTGCCGAGACCAACGATTTCGACCCCGGCGACGTCTGGTATTTTCCGCGCGGCCACGGCCACATGCTGCAATGCCTGGGCGAGCGGCCCTGTCACTTCATCCTGATCTTCGACAACGGCTATTTCTCCGAGTTCGGCACTTTCAGCATCACCGACTGGGTCGGACACACGCCGCCGGCGCTGCTGGCCAAGAATTTCGGCCTGCCTGAAGCAACCTTCGCCAATTTCCCGAAGGAGGAGGTGTATTTCGCGCGCGGCATGCCGCCGCCCGCAGAACCGTCGGTGCCGTTGCAAGGCTGGAAGCTGCCGCCCGAGACCCACAAATACCGGCTGCTGACGCAGCCGCCGCACGCAAGCTACCCGGGCGGCCGCGAGTGGCGCGTTGATTCCAGCCGTTTTCCGATTGCGAAAACGATCACGGGCGTCATCCTCGATCTCGATCCCGGTGCGCTGAGAACGCTGCACTGGCATCCTAATGCCGACGAATGGCAGTACGTGATCGACGGCGAGGTGAGCGTCACCCTGTTCGGCTCACACGGGCGCTTCCGGATCGAGCAATTGGAGAAGGGCGACGTCGGCTACATCCCGCAGGGCTACGGTCATTCGATCGAGAACGTCGGCAGTCGCACCGCGCGGATTTTGATCGGATTCAACGCCGGGATCTACGAGACCATCGACCTGTCGCAATGGATCGCGGCGAACCCCAAGGACGTGCTTGCGACGAATTTCGGTCAGCCTGCGGAAGTGTTCGGAAAATTCCCCGACCTGGACGTGTTCGTCGCCGCCAAGGATGGGAGCCGCTAACGGGACGGCCGCCGTTGCTACATGACGCGGCGCGACGGCAAATCTAGCGCAGCCGATAGGCGTCAAACGCGTGAGCCAGGAATACGCCGATGCTCACGAAGACGAGGACTGCCGTTACGACTTCTGTCATAGCTTTCCTCCCTGCATGGTCATGCCGACAAGGGCACGCTTGAGGAATTCGCGGTAGATGAGGTTCAGGACCGATACCAACATGATCTAACCCCGCTGTTCGATGGCGGGACCGTAGCGGCCCTCTGTTTCCGGAGCGTTTCGCGGCGCGGGAGAATGGTTTCGTCCCGCCCAGTTCGCGATCACGGAATCGCGAAGGAACCGGAACTATTGGTGCCAGGGGCCAGCTGCATTAACCGTGGGCAATGCCCGCCCTTTTCTCGCCATGCTAATTCAGGAGACGTGCGGGGCCGGTGCTTAGGGGCAGGTTCCCAAGGGTCCTACGTGATCGTCCGACATTTGCAGCAACATGAGAGTCAAGCGTCCCGCCGCACCTTCCTGCGCGGGATTGTTTCCTCGGCCAGCGTGCTTGCGCTCGGCGGATGCACCAGCATGGCCGCGACGGGCGCACGTTACGACGCTGCGTCGCTCTCGACGGAGCCGACATTGCTCGTCGCGACCACGCGCAAGCCGGTGAATGGCGGGCGCACGAAGCCATGGTTCGGGCCGGAGCGCGCGACAAGGATGACCATCGCCCGTGCGAAACTGGTGCCGCCCGACGATAGTCGTTTCTCGCTCGCCGCAGCCGGTCTCGGCGATTGGCGTCTCGATGCGATCGAGCCTGCCGCCGAGATCAGCGATCTCCTGACCGGAGGCGACGTCCTGATCTATGTGCACGGCTTCAAGCAAACATTCGAGACGTCGGCGCTCGATGCCGCGCATCTTGCCGACGGCATCAGATTCCGCGGCCAGACCATGGCGTTCTCCTGGCCTTCAAAGGCGGGGCTGTTCGACTATGCCTATGATCGCGACAGCGCGATGTGGTCCCGCGACGATTTCGAGCGCGTGCTCAATTCCGTCGTCACAAGCCCGAGCGCCGGGCGCGTTCACATCGTCGCGCACAGCATGGGCACCATGCTTACGCTCGAGAGCCTGCGCCAGCTCTATGCGCGACATGGCGATGCGGTTTTGGACAAGATCGGCGCCATTGTGTTCGCCTCGCCCGACATCGACATGGACGTATTCTCGTCGTCGGTTACCCGCATGGGGCCGCTCGGCCGCAAGATCACCGTCGTCGCTGCGACGAATGACCGCGCGCTGGCGCTGTCGGGGCGGCTGGCTGGCGGCATGACACGGGTCGGCGCCGCCGAAAAGGCCGTGATCGAGCGGCTCGGGGTCCGCGTCATCGATGCGTCCGATTCCGGCTGGGGAGTCATCAACCACGATCTGTTCTTGTCGAACGCCGAGGTCCGGCGAGTGATCCGCCGCTCGATTGATACGTCGGCGGCGTGAGTCCGGGCCGCTCACTCACGTTCGCCAGCAGCAAAATCGGTCGCAACTCAAACTAGAAGCCAACACGATGGTGACAGCCTCTCGCCACCGGGAGGCCGTCACAACGTCACGTGGCCGTCACCCTTAATCTCGCCAAATTGAAGGATAATTTATTCGTCGTCGGCACGGTGGTGCCCAGTCTCGCCTCGAACTAATCAACGCTCGAACCACACAATATCCAAACGCCGACCGGTTGTCGGCGCGCGATGCTGTGGGCGTTCGATAGGAGCGAGATGCTCGTCTGCCGGCATTCCAAATTATTCGGTTGATACAGGGGAGTTAGAATTATGCGTCAAGCAACATCGAAGGTCGGAGCACTCGCGGCGGGCATCGCGGGTGCCGTCTTGCTGGTCGGCCTCACCGCCGCCAACGCGCAAAGCACCGGGGTCGCCGCCTGCGATGAGTTCCTGACTAAGTATGACGCCTGCGTGGGCTCCAAGATCCCCGAGGCGCAGCGCGCGACGTTCAAGACGCAGATCGACCAGACGCGCAAGGCGTGGGTCGACATGGCCAAGAATCCTTCGGCGAAGGCGACCATGGAAGCGACCTGCAAGCAGACGATGGATGCGACGAAGGCCTCGCTCACGGCGTATGGCTGCTCGTTCTGATCGGTGCTGAAAAGGGAGTGGCATCGATTGGATGCCACTCCTGGACAGCGCGCTGATGGAAGACCTGGCGCGACCTTGGCCGCCTCGGTTTCCGGATCGCCGATCGAAACGGCATCCCGAGCCATCGTGGACGATCGAAGATGAGATGTGCGTCCTCAAGGGGCGCCGTCGACGAATCTCCCAACATTAACCACTTGTTAACCATAACGCCCCAGCATTGCCTCTTCATAGAGAGTCGCCGCGGACCATGGTCCTAAGCGCAAATTGATCGTTCATCTTGGGGGCGGGCAAAAGCTCGCGGGGCTCCAAGGAGTAACGTCATGTCATCATCTGGCGTACGAGACCACATAAGCCTGCTTTCGGAGTTCATCCCGGCGATATTCGGTGCACTCGCTTTAGGTGTTCCGATTGCAATTGCGATTATTTGGATTTGTTCGTGACGAGAATACTGCCCGTCCGGTGACGGGCGCGTCTGTGCGGGGCGTGGCGCCGCGGCGGACCGCGCACACGCCGCGCATCGACTCGCGGGCCTGGCTTCATGCCCAGGAGGGCACGGGTCCCGCTATTGTAGCCAAAGCGCCGTAGCGACGCGTTGATGTCGTGGCGTTGCGTCTTGACCGCAGCTAAAGGAAGCGGGGCGCCACGCCAAAGAGAAATTTACGGGCTTCTTCCAATTCAGCGGGTGGAACTGGGAGCGGATATTTTTCCGGATCGGGCGCGTGCCGGTAGCAGTTCGCGGTACGAAACATCAGCTTCCAATACGTCCAATCCGGCCCCAGAGCGGCCTTTAGCGCAATTTCTCCTCCGGCCAACTTCCGGACCAGTTCCGCGGACTTGAAGATATCGTACCAATTATCCGCCCGCGTTAGATGCGAGAACAGCGCTGCGCGCTTATCGTCAGTGTCGGCTTCCCTTAGCCAGCGCTGTACGGATGATTCCGATGAGGCTGGTGTCGTGGATGCAGCCGCCGGCATTCGATCCCGTGTTCTTTCCAGGTTCAAGGTGAGCCTGGCGGAAGCAGCGGAAAGGATAGGTATGCGCTTCCCCGCGGCATCGAACTTCAAGACGAGACCAATGCCGAGCGGCTTGGCGTCCCTGTGAACGAGAATAGCTGCCCCGTTCAGACGCTCGACGATCCGCCTGGCATCCCGCGTGACATCTGCAGCCTTGATGATCGATGCCCATGCCCTGGTCCGAAGCAGTGGGACCACGACGCCGTCGCCGGCCAGATAATCTTCCACCCAAGGGTCAAATGGCGGTTGAAGAACCTCGCGGGCATCGCCGATATCGATCGTTTCCCCCTTGAGCTCTATCGCCCATCCTTCCGCGTTCTTCATCGCATCCCCCAGCTTGTACAGGCTTGTCCGTAACGATCCTCAACTGGGATCGAGCAAGATCATCAGCGCGCAGGGTGCACGCTGTTTCGGGTCTAAAGTGGCATGAGGGGGAGCAATCGTCTGAGCAAGCTGCGTTGCGGAAAATGGCGCGCTCGGAAGGATTCGAACCTCCGACCCTCGGAATCGAAATCCGATGCTCTATCCAGCTGAGCTACGAGCGCCTCGCGCTGGCTCGTATCAGACTTGATCTGATAGAGCCAGCCGCTCGATGCTAGTAGCAGGGATGCCGGCGGCGGTCCTGGCCGATATAGGCGGCCGCACTCTGGCGGCACAGGACGGTCGAGGGGCCGTCGTAATAGGCGAAGGTGCCGGGTTGCGGGCCGGGGCCGTAATTGTGGAGGAAACTGATCGGGTAAGGCAGGCCCCAGTTGTGGAGGTGGTGCCGATTATGGCGGGCGTCCGCCAGACTTGGGGCCAGGGCCGCGATGGAGAGGAGGGCCATGGCAACGAAAAACTTCGCTTTGGTCATTTCGATTCTCCGGAAGTCCCTACTGAACGATCGCATTTTCGCCTCGATCTGATGCCGCTTGAGGGAAGAAATCACGTTAAAACAACAAGATAGAGGCTTTATCTGTGATTCGGTTGGAGCTTGTTCCCTCGATATTCTGCCTGAGCAGGCCGCGCATTCTAGGCCCGGCGAGCGGAAAAGCTGCGGAAAACCACCGTAGCGTGCCCATTTTTGGCCTCAAGGGATGCTTAACGAATTCCCAACACAGTCCGGCCAAACTTTTGCTGTCCGGTCCCCGAGCCAGCGGGCCGAGCTATCCCGAATCTGAAGGCTTACCCGGTTTCCCGATCGACCTATGCGCATCACGCCCCTTGCCTTGCTGTTCCTCTCGCTGGTGGTTGCGAGCCCGGCGCGCGCTGACCTGCACATCACGCGCGATCACGGCGGCTATGTCGAGGAATACAAGACCAAGTACAAGCGAATCCGCGACCGCAAGGAGCGGGTGATCATTGACGGTATCTGCAATTCGGCGTGCACGCTGGTGTTCGGCATCGTGCCGATGAATAAGATCTGCGTCACGCCGAAAGCAAGCCTCGGCTTCCACCAGGCCTATTACGACAAGGCCTTCACCTTCGGCATCAAGGTCACGAGCCTGGAGGGGACGTCGGATCTGATGTCCTACTATCCCGATACGGTGAAGGACTGGATCCGCAGGAATGGCGGGCTCACTACCGAGATGAAGAAGATCAAGAACGGCACCGAGCTGTGGAAGATCGTCGATCCCTGTCCGGAAGAGTGGTGAATTTCGGCCCGCCGCTTAGTCTGCCTCAACTTTCCAGTTGTCGTCGTCCGGCTCGCGCGAAGATGCGTGGCCAACCTCGATCGGTGCTTGCCGCATAGCACCTGATCGGGCAACACGGGCCCGAAATGACCGGCGACTTCGAAAAAATTGCCGCGCGCGCGGCGCCCGCGATCTTCGTCGTGCTGTGGAGCACCGGCTTCATCGGCACCAAATATGCGCTTGGTGGTGCCGAGCCGTTAACTTATCTCGCGATCCGTATGGCTTGCGTAGTGGGCCTGATGACGATCATCGTCGCGGTCGCGCGGCCACGCTGGCCGGATCGTATCGGCATCGTGCACAGCGCCGTCGCCGGCATTCTGGTGCATGGCATCTATCTCGGCGGCACGGCGATCGCGATCGCCCATTCGATACCGGCCGGGCTCTCGGCTTTGATTCCCGGCCTGCAGCCGATCCTCACCTCGACCATTGCGAGCCGTTGGCTCGGCGAGCGCATTGCGCCGCTGCAATGGGGTGGGTTGCTGCTTGGGCTCGCCGGCGTCGGGCTGATCCTGCATGACAGGCCGATGGGCGGCGAGGCGGGCTGGGGCTGGTTGGCCTCGGCGGTCTCGCTGGTCAGCATCACCCTGGGGACGCTCTACCAGCGGCGCTATTGCAGCGCGATCGACTGGCGATCCGGCAATCTCATGCAATACGTCGCGGTGACGATCTTCTTCGGCCTCGGCGCCTGGCTGTTCGAGACCAACGTCGTGCACTGGACCACCGAATTCATCCTGGCACTGGCCTGGCTTGCGGTCGTCCTGTCGATCGGGTCGATCGGACTGCTCTACTGGCTGATCCGCCGCTCGGCCGCCACCTCGGTGGCGAGCCTGTTCTATCTGGTGCCGGCGGTGACGTCGCTGATGGCCTTTGTCCTGTTCAGCGAACGGCTCGACGCTGTCTCCGTCGCCGGCATGGCCGCCTGCGCGGCGGCGGTGCTGCTGGTCAACCGCCGCTCAGTTTGAAGTAGAGCGTGGCGGCGTCATGCACGCGTAAATTTCACTAGGCGTGTCAGTAGTTTCCCTGAGTTGTGCCTATTAAGGCGATCGTAAGCAAAACGGGGCAGATTGGGCACGATTTTGGGGGATTTCTCGTTATGACCACGCGTTCCACTGGAAAGTTCCTGCCGACGCTCAAGCTGCGACTCGGCACCAAGGCTGTGATCTCCGCCATCCTCCTGATTGGGGTGAATACCGCGCTCGTGGTGGGAGCGGCCTATTGGTCGCTGACCTCGGAATTCGGCGACCGGGCGCTCCGGGACATCGAGATCAACCTCCGCACGCTCGGCCTGGCGTTCGCCGAGACTTACAGCGACGCCAAGATCACGATCAAGGACGGGGCCGTCGCCCGCGCCGAAATTGCCAAGATGCCCGAGTTTAAGGACCACGCGATCGTCGACCGCGCCGTGGGCTATACCGGCGGCAACGCGACGCTGTTCGTCTATGACGAGGCCAGCAACCAGTTCGTCCGCCGCACCACCAATGTGAAGAAGGAGAACGGCGACCGTGCCGTCGGCACCCAGCTCGCGCCCGATCATCCCGGGCAGGCGGTGGTGCGCCGGGGCGAGGCCTATCGCGGCCCGGCGACGCTGTTCGGCAAGACCTTCATGACGGCCTACTATCCGATCGTGAATTCGGCCGGCAAAGTGATTGGGCTTCTCTATGCCGGTATTCCGATGGCGCACTACGAGACCATGCTCTCGCACGCCATTCAGAACATGGCCATCGCTGCCAGCTTCGCCATGCTGCTGGTGATGCTGCTGACCCTGCTGCTCGTGCGCCGGGTGACCAAGCCGCTGACCTCGGTCACGGCTTCGCTCACCGCGATCGCCAATGGCAAGGCCGATGTCGAGATCGCCAGCGATGACCGGACGGACGAGATCGGCGAGATTGCGCGCAGTCTCGTGATCTTCAGGAGCAACTCGCTCGAGCGCCGGCGCATGCGCGAGGAACAGACTGCGGCTGCTGTGGCCTCGGCCGAGCAGCGCAAGGCCGAACTGCGCGGCTTCGTCGAGGAGTTCCAGACCAGCGTCGGCGGTATCATCGACAAGGTGATGAACGCCTCCGGCGAGTTCGAGCGCGTCGCGCGCCAGCTCACCGACACCGCGCGCACCACCGCGAGCCTGTCGGGCAAGTCGGCCGGCGCTTCCGAGACCGCCTCCGAGCACGTCCGCACCGCGGCAACAGCTTCCGACGAGCTCTCCAGCTCGATCGCCGAAATCACCCGCCGCGTGCAGGAATCGAACGGCATCGCCGCCGACGCCGTCAAGCAGGCCGCCGCCACCGACCAGCGCATCAACGAATTGTCGGAAGCCGGCGCCCGGATCGGCGACGTGGTGAAGCTGATCACCTCGATCGCCGAGCAGACCAACCTCCTGGCGCTCAACGCCACCATCGAGGCGGCGCGCGCGGGCGATGCCGGCCGCGGCTTTGCCGTGGTGGCGCAGGAGGTCAAGAGTCTCGCCGGCCAGACCGCGAAGGCGACCGAGGAGATTTCCAGCCAGATCGGCAGCATGCAGCTGGCTACTGAAGAGTCGGTCAGCGCCATCAAGGCGATCGGCCAGACCATCGAGCGCATCAGCGATATCGCTACCTCAATTTCGGCGGCGGTGGAGCAGCAGCGCCGCGCGACCCAGAACATTGCGCAGAGCGTTCGGGCGGCCGCCAGCGGCACGGCCGACGTCGCCGCCAACATCCGCAACGCGGCGCAGGGTGCCGAGGAGACCGGCGAGACGTCGAGCCAGATGTTTGCCTCGGCGCAGAATCTGTCGAGCGAGAGCCTGCATCTGAAGGCCGAGGTCGACAAATTCCTCGACCGCGTCCGCGCCGCCTGAGCCGTGGCGGCGGATCGCCGCCGCTCAAACCTGAAGCCTTCGCATTCGTAGTTTGCCCATACTTGCGAATGTTTGCCCGTCGCTGACGGGCCGGAGGCTTTCCGTGACCGATACGGCGCGCTCTATCTGGCGACGCTGCTCGTCATCGTGCCGCTTGATTTTCTGCTCCTCGGCGTTACCGCCAAGGACTTCTTCGCCTCCCAGGTCGGCAGCGTGCTGGGCGGGATCAGGCCCGGGCCGGCGGTTCTGTTCTATCTGCTCTATGTGGCGGGCACCGTGATCTTCGTCAGCGGTGGGGCAGGAGCGCTGTGGTCATCGACGCTGCTCTATGGCGCCCTGTTCGGCTTGTTTTGTTACGCGACGTTTGATTTGGCGGCACTGGCGCGGCTCAAGCACTGGAGCTGGAAGTTAGCGGCCGTCGATGTCGTGTGGGGCGCGGTGGTGACGGCGGTCGCGTCGACCGCCGGATTGCTCGTGGCGAATTGGGTGGCGGTCAAGGCTTGAGCCTTCATTCCGGGGCGGTGCGTAAGCACCGAACCCGGAATCTCGAGATCCCGGATATGGTCCTGTCGGACCATTCCGGGATGACCGCTACGCGGTCACTTCGGCTGCGGCACGATCCGGATGTAGGGCTTCGGCGACTTCCACCCCTGCGGATAGATCGTCTTCGCCTCGTCATCGCTGACCGAGCCCGCGATGATGACATCCTCGCCCTGTTTCCAGTCGGCCGGCGTCGCGACGCGGTGCTTGGCCGTCATTTGCAGCGAGTCGATTGCCCGCAGGATTTCCGCGAAATTCCGGCCGGTGGTCATCGGATAGACCAGTACCAGCTTGATCTTCTTGTCCGGTCCGATGACGAAGACGTTGCGGACGGTCTGGTTGTCGGCGGGCGTGCGCATCAAGGGATCGCCGGAGGTCGAGGCCGGCAGCATGTCGTAGAGCTTGGAGACGTTGAAATCGGTGTCGCCGATCATCGGATAGTTCGGCGCCGCGCCCTGCGTCTCCTTGATGTCCTCGGACCACTTCGAATGCCGATCGACCGGATCGACGCTCAGTCCCATCAGCTTGACGCCGCGCTTGTCGAATTCCGGCTTCAACTTCGCGAGAGCGCCGAGCTCGGTGGTGCAGACCGGGGTGAAATCCTTCGGGTGCGAGAACAAAAGTGCCCAGCTGTTGCCGATCCAGTCGTGGAATTTGACTTTGCCTTCCGTGGTCTCGGCTTCGAAATCGGGGGCAGTTGCGCCAATCTGGAGTGCCATGGTTTCACCTCATGTTATTCAAGTTACAGGGAAATTCGTCTCTAACATTATAGGAGTGTGGAGCGGTTAAGTGAACCGGTTAGCGCGAAAGGTGAGATCCTTCTCCGCGAGCCCGGAACTCCTAGCATCTTCTTTTGGTCCGCGCCTCTTCGACGAAACGAACCGCTCGGCTCCTGCATTCGAAGGAGGCTGCCAAGCTTTGGCGATAACCTACGGCCTGATCGCGATCTTTTCATCACCGATCCACCTTTTTGCCGCTGCTGCCCCGATATTGCCTTTTATCGCCCCCATCACGCCGGGCCCGCCTTTCCCGGGCGGGAAGTGCATTGGCCTGAACCGTGACGGACCTCACAGCGACCAATTGGCAACCATCTGACAATCTCGGCATGCGGGATTTGAATCGTTAACCGCTCGTTCATGCCCGGTATGGAAATTCTGGACTGAAGTTAGAAATTGAGAAGTGCAACTATGTCTGCCCCGACTACTGCTGAAATATCTGGTGCCCTTCAACCATCCTGCTGCCAGACCGCCGCTCATGCGCTTACCATCGTGCGCGATGGCGTGATCACCGGCGAAGGCCCCACCACCAAGGGCCGCATCCATTTTTCCCGCGCACTCGATGCCGACGACGCCGCCTGGTGCGCGCGCATTTTGACCGCAAGCGCGGTCGTGCACGAGCCGCTGAGCCGCGCCGAGATCGAAGTTTTGTTCGAGATCAGCGATGCCGCCGCCGAGCGCACCGACGATGGCCGCTTCGACGATCTCCTGGCCAAGGCAGTCGCCCATCACGCGGCCTCCCAATCCGGCTTGCCGGTGCCGCCGCGCACGATTGCGCTGTCGCCGGATACCGACATCGAGAGCTGGGCGCCGACCAAGGCCGCCAATGTCGACACCAAGGTGCTGGAATGGATCGCCAGCCAGATGCGCGGCAAGCGCCACAGCAATCAGCGCCTTGCCGCGCTGGTCGCAACCCTGATCGGTGTCGCCGCACTGCCGCTCGCGCAGTTGCCGGGCATGCTGGATATGGGAATGCTGTAAGTTCATCCGGCGATCATCGGTTTCAAGGCGGCGGGGCAGGGCTCCGCCGTTTTATTCGGTAACTTTGTAGGAGAGGTCGAGCGCACGCCCTCCCTACCCACTTTACGAGCTGTCATCCTCCGCCACCGGGTCGCGCGAATGCGCGCCCGATGACAGGCTCCGGCGGAGGATCCAGTACGCCGCGGCTTCTCGGTTCAATCACGGCTATCTCTGGAATACTGGATCGTCCGCCTTCGCGGACGATGACGATTGCATGGGGGCTGCGTTCTCGCGAGATGGTAGGCACGTCGTTGCGCTCCCTTGGCCACCCCACATCCGATCACGTGGCGACTATTTCCCCGCGGTCTTCTGCTTGCCTTCTCCAGCCTCAAGCCCCAGCGTGCGGCCCGGAAAACCGGCAGCATCGAAATAGCGCTGCGAACCGACACGCTGAACGTTCAGCACGGTGCGGAGGCCATTCGCCGCCGGCTTCGAACTCAGGGTGCCGGAGGAAGTTTTTGGCGTAACGCCGTTCGGCATCGCTTCGGTCATGACGCGGCCGAGCAGCTTGCCCTTGGCCTTTTGCGTCAGGCCCAACAGCTTCGCCGCCGTGGCGCCGACGTCGGCGTTGCTGACGGGGAGGAGGTCAATGTAGCCCGATTTGAAATCGGGCCCGATGGCCGCCGTGAAGTTCAGGGTATCGCCGCGGCTGAAGCTGCCATGCATGCCCTGGCCCTGGCGCAGCACGGTGTCGGCGATATGCACGGAGCAGTTGGTCGGCACGTCGCAGCCCGATGACCAGGAGCGGAAATTGACCACGATCGAGGGGTGTGGAACCACCGCGTTGCCCTTGAGGCCGAGCCGCGACATCGGCAGCGTGCCCGGGAAACTGCCGAACTCGTCATCGACGAAGATGCCGCTGACATAATCCTGCTCGAGCATCGCCTTGATCACGCGGTCCGCGAGCTTGCGGTTCTTGCCGGGGATATAGATCAGGTCCGATCCGCCATTGGTCGCGACCACGACATCGGGTTTGGCGGGGTCCTTGCCGAGCAAGCCGTTGCCGACCTTCGGATGGGCGTTGTCGGCGACGCGGGCGTTCTTGTCGTTGGGATCGAACAGCGGCAGGTCGAGTGCCTTGGCCAGATCGATGGCGACGAAGCCCATTGGGAGGAAATCCTTTGGTGTGTCCTCATAGGAGATCTTTGCCGCGGGGCTGGTCTTGCTCTCCTTTGAGATTGTCGAAAAACCGTGGTCGGAGGATACGATGATGTTGGTCGACGCGGCGAGGCCGAGCTCGTCGAGCGCCTTGCGGAGCTGGGCGAGGTTATTGTCGGCATTCCTGATGCCGGCCATCGAGGTCGGCCCGTTGATGCCGGGCGTGATGGTGTTGAGGCTGTCGCCGGTATTGTGCTGACTGCCGTCGGGATCGCGCGACCAGAACACCAGCACGAACGGCTTGTTGCGAGCCTTGAACATCGGCAGCACGACCTTGGTCGCGACATCGGCCATGTAGGCCTGCTGGGGGACATTGGCGCTGGTGGTGCCCGGCGTCTTGGCGTCGCCGGCCTTGCTGTTCTCGCCGCGCGGGGGTGTTTCATGCGGCAGGCCCGCCTTGGTCAGGGCGTCCTTCATTTCATCCGACAGCGGCACGCCGTTCTTGCCGCCGGTGGCATCGTCGATGATGATCGAATGCAGCCCGGCGGTGCCGACCTTGTCGGTATGGTCGAAGATGAAGGTCGGGCCATGCTTGCCAATCGCCGCGGTGCTGAAACCCTTCTCGCGGGCCATCTTCAGCAGCGTCTCTTCGTTCAGATAGTCGCCGCCGAAATGCTCGTCGACCTCGAGCAGGACAGGATTGACCTCCAGGAACGGCGTGACGGTGTTGTTGGAATGGGCAATCGGCCGCGCCGTATAGATCGTATTGCTGAAGGTGCCGGTATCGCCGAGGTAATGGCCGCTCGCCATCGCCGAGCCGTTGGCCATGGTGAAGGTCGGAAACAGCGAATGCGAGTTCTGGAAATTGACGCCCTTGTCGCGCAACTCCGCCATGGCGGGCGCGGTCTGTGGCGTTACAATGCGCCCGCGCAAGCCGTCCGGCACGAACAGGATCAGGTTGCGCGGGGTGGCATTTTGCGCCGAGGCGGCGCTTGCGGTCAGCGCAACAAGGCTAGCGGTCAGCAATATGATTGTGCGGCGCATAAGAATCTCCCCCACGCGGAAAGCGGTTTTCGGCGGTTCGCCGTCGCTCCCGTCTAATTTCGCTCTGCGACAGGATTGTTACATTGTGCGGAACCGGCCTCAAGGGCGGAGCCGTGGCCCGGGACGGTTTGGGACCCGAAGCGGAAACATTGCTGCGTCACGCCCGTTCTTGGTTGGAAGGAGGCCATCATGAGCAAGTTCCAGGAGAGAGCCGAAGCCCAGACCAAGCAAATCATCGGACAGATGCTCGGCGATGAGTTGCTGGTGAAGGAAGGCAAGGAACAGCAAAGGGAAGCGACCGACCCGCCATCACCCGCTGGCGGCAAGGACCAGGGTATCGTTCGTGACGAGCGTGGACAGGAGCAGCCGAAGGACAAGGAGCGCGCCCAGCGCGTCAGCCGGGTCGACAAGGGCGGCGATCCGCCCGGAAAGAAGGCTTAGGTGTGCCGGCTGTAGAATTCGAGATCATACAAAGAGAGGCGGCCGTGAAGCCGCCTCTCTTCTTTGCGCAACGACGCTGTGCGATTACTGACAGATGTGGCGTCGACCATCCTGGCCTATGAATGTCGTGCCAGGCTGACAGACGAAGCCGCTGTTGTAGCCGCCGTAATAGTAGCCGTCGTTATAGGCGTAGACGTCGTTTCTGAATGGCGCAGTCGCAATCGCACCGGCTGTGCCGATCGCGCCGCCGACCACGCCGGCGGCTACATCAGCCGGCCAGAATCCGCTGTGATGATGATAGACCCGCTGCTGGGTCGAGGTTTGACGGATCGCGTCGGACCTTCCGTGAGCGTCCTGCGCCAGCGCCGGCGCCGCAAGCGCCGTGGAAAGAACTGCAGCTGCGGTCAGGAACTTAAAGTTCATCATTTGCCTCCGTTTTCAGTGACGTCGGGCCAACAAATAGCGATAGTGGCCGTTCCGATATCGTGATCGGTTCATTTCAAACGGATGTGAGGTTTCAGTTCCGGTTTTCACTTTGCTGAAACAAGCAATCATCGTTCCGGTTGCATCGATTCGGCGTCAGGCGATTTGCTGCGCGGATCGCATGCGATGCCAGATCGGATATGCCAGCCAGAATCCGAGCAATGCAACTAACGCAATCGCGCCGGCACTCAGGGCAACGCTTGTGCTCCCCGTCGTCTTGAAGAACACCACGGCGACGTCGGAGGAGATGCCGATCGCGAGCGGGATCGTGGCGGCGATGACGAGGCGCGAGCCGATCTTGAAGAATTCGGAATCGTCCTCACCCTGGAAGCCGAGGCGATGGACTGCGGCGGGAGTCATCAGCAACACGACGGCCAGTGCAACCGCGCACAAGCCCGCACAGTGGATGTACTTGAAAAGCGCGGGCAGTTCGTTGAACGCCTTCGTCAACGTCGCAATCAGTTGGAAGCCGAGCAGGGCCTGGCCGCCGGGGATGATGACGCGCGCTTCCGTCAGCATCTGCTCGATCTTGGTTTTCAGTGGCGTAGCTTTCGAAGTTTCCTGCATGGGCGTTTTCCCATTCCGTCTTAGCGCAAAGCCCAATCCGTAAAGCAGCGCCAGACCGATCACCGTGAGGACGGTGCCGATCGTGACGCCTATGGTGCGTCCAAACAGATGGTCAAAGGCGACAAACGCGGAGATCCCAAGCCCTACGGTGAGCGGCAAAAGGCTGGCGCCGGCCAGCAGTGTTGCAACGTCGATCGCTGCAACCTTGCTCTCGCCGCGGAAGATGATCTGGTGAAACAGCGAAGGAGCGATCAGAAGGCTGACGCTGATCAGCAACAGCACCAGTCCCACATTGTGGATCAATTGGCTTTCCACGGAAATTTGCGGAAAGCGTTCCTGGAACACCGCTTCGAACTGAAATCCGAAAAGCACCTGAGCGCCGAGGATCAGGAGCCTCGATTCATCCAGTGCAGTCTTTAGCCGGCTTTCGACGTCCATTGTGGCCTCCGGTTACTAACAATCCCGCTAATGCCGGGTTCCGAAGCGCGCCGAGGGGAACGATGTCAATCAGTGCCGATTGACCGAAACGCTGTAGATGCAGGCCTCAGCGATGCAATGACGCAATGGGATCGCTGATGTCGCTAGGTGCGGTTTTGTACAATCGGAACCTGGAGGAATCTCGATGAAGAGCAAACGTATCGGCGCCGATGACGAGACACAGGTTCACGTCGCAATTCTGGATACAGGCGAGGAAGCGTTCGCGGCCCTCACTCGGTTTGCCAATGAAGCGGGAATTTCTGCAGCTTCGCTGACGGCGATCGGCGCATTCGAGCGGGCAACGGTCGGTTGGTTCGACATTGCTTCGAAGAGCTACTGGAAAATCGAAGTCAATGAACAGTGCGAGGTTCTCAGCGCGATCGGCGACATCGCCGTCGGCGATGACGGCAAGCCCAGCCTGCATATTCACATCGTGCTGGGGCTCGCCGATGGCTCAACCCGCGGCGGCCATCTCCTGGCGGGCACCGTGAGGCCGACGCTCGAGGTGGTCGTGACCGAAGTGCCGTCAACGCTGCGACGAAGAAAGCGGTCCGATCTCGGAATTGCGCTGATCGATCTTGCCAGCGCGTGAGGCACCCTGGCGCCGCGGTTGCTGCTTGCGATCCGATCCCGACGTTTCGCGGCCGGCCAATCCGAAGCCGGTCCAGTGCCTGAGCAGGCGCTCGACCACGGCTCCGATTGCAAGTCCTGCAATCACATCGCTGGTCCAGTGCGCCAACAGCACGATCCGTGTCAAAACCAAGCCCCCTCCAAGTGACCAGACCAGATTGCGCTTGCCTGAAGGCAGCACGGTCGCGGCTGACGCCATCGCACCGACATGGATGGCATGGCCGGACGGAAAGGCATCCTCCGTCTTTCCCGAGAACGGCACGCCGTGCAGATGGCTGCGGACCATTACGCGGTCGGGCCGCTTCTGGTCGAAGATCGATTTGAGCAGATGCGGCAGCAGCGATACGGCGATCGTCGTGAGCAGGATATGGTTGCTGCTGGTGCGGGCCTGCGGACTTTTTTGCCTGCAGTACAGCCACCAGGCGACTGCGAGCGCGCAAACGACGTGCTCGTCGGCGCCCCAGGTGAGAATTTTCGAGAGCTGTTCGACCTGCGGGTTGGCATGATCGGCCACCCGCTCCGCGATTTCGATGTCGGCCCGGGTCGGCCGTATGCGAAACAACGCCATCGTCTGCCTCGTCGCCCTCTTCAGATAAAAGGAGCCCCGCCAACCCCGTCCGTGGGATTTTCTGCGGGGCTCAAGTTTCGACGTTGCGGGGGGAGGAAACGCCGATGCCAGCAAAACCCGGAGCGCGTGTGATCGTTCCAAAGGCAATGGGAACCGATGCACCGCCACGGCAGGAACGATCGCCTTCCACGGACGTCGTAGCTGGTGCCCTCAATGGCGACGCTAGCCGTGCAGCAAAACGAAAAGAATGCAGTTTCCTGAAACCGTCATCGGCGTCATCGCAGCCATGCTGACGTCGCTATCGTATATCCCGCAGGTGAAGAAGGTCCGGGCCGGTCAGCCGACTGAGGATCTTTCATCCCGCACGCTGATCGCTCTTACATCCGGGCTGCTGCTCTGGGTGGTATATGGCTTCCTCAAGGCCGACTGGATCATCATCGCAGCCAACATCACGGGCACCTGCCTTACCGGCTACGTGCTCCATCACAAGCTGCAGGAGCGACAAGGGACCAGCAAGGCGTCGATGCGACGCGGCTGAACTGGAAGAAGCGCGTCGCTAAAACGCCCGCTGAGGTAGTAATTTTACGTGACCAAACAGATATTTGCGTTATTCGCCGCAACGTAAGTAAACGTTTAGCCGCTGCCCGTAAAATGCCGGCAATCAATATTTCTATTAATCTCTGGTTAGTCATGCGCCTTCTGCCGATGAAAGAGCCGGACAGGTCCTGGCGGTCGATCAAGGGCCAGTGGAAGAAAGACGCTGAAAGCGTCGGCGAGGACTTTTCGACATTCTCAACGGGTATCTTCGCGTCCTATGACGCCCTGACCAAGGACGGCGACAACCCCAACCTTTATTGCCTTTCCGACGGCGAGCGGGTCCATGCGGCCTGCCAGGTCAGCCGCCTGATGATGAGCAAATTTCCCAATCCCATCCTGCGCGCGCGCTTCATCGTGGTATCTCCGATCTACGAACTGGGGATCGCGGACGGCAGCCAATACGCCCAGATGATGGTGGCGCTGTTCTCCGGCATTGTCTGGCTGTCGCGGGATACCATGACCGCAAGCCACATTCGCTTCTTCCTGAGGAGCCCCGGGGATGCGCAGTTCTTTGCCGCGCTGCGGGCCTCGGCGCCCGGCGCGCTGTTCTCGGAGTTCACGCTCGGCGGCGCGCTGATCGAATGCAGCCTCAAGGAAGCCGAGGTGGCGGAGCCCGCCTGATTCCGCGGGCCGCCTTAACCTTTCGATAACTGGTTTTGCTAACGCCCTCTTGGGTTGTGTTCCCTACAAGAAGCGCCTGTGGGGGCAGCGAAAATGCTGAAACGTTCATCGCTAGACGTCGCCGCGCAGAGGAGTGCTGGCATGCCGTGGCGGACCCGGCTCGGGGCTATCCAATGGCTGATCCTGAGTGCCGGGACGCTGGTGCTCGCGATCATGCTCGGCACCTTCTATTTCGCGATGCAGTACCGCGAACGGGCCCTGGAAGTTGCCGAGCGCGAGCTCAACAACACCGCGCTCTTGCTGTCGCGGCATTTCGACCAGCAACTGAGCGATCTCCAGCACGTGCACGAGGACGTCGTCGCCGGCATGTATGCCGAAGGAATAGATACCTCCGACGAATTCGAACAGAAAATGTCGAGCTTGAGCGCGCATGAGATGCTGCGCTCAAAACTTGCGACGCTGCCGCATGTCGGCGCGCTGAACCTGTGGAACGCCAAGGGGTGGCTAATCAATTCCTCCGAGATGTGGCCGGTGCCCGATGTGAGCATTGCGGACCGCCAATATTTTAGGGATTTCCAGTCGGGGCGGCCGATGCCCGACGTGATCGTCGAGCCTGTCACCAGCAAGGTGACGAAGAACTGGACCACGCTGTTTGCGCGCAAGATCACCGGCCGCAACGGCGAGATCATCGGATTCGCCAGCCGCGGCGTCGAGCCTTCGCATTTTGACGCGTTTGTTGGATCGCTGGAGCTGGGCAGCGATACGGCGATCTCGATGATTCACCGCAGCGGAACCATTATCGCGCGCTACCCCAAGGACGACGGCCTGATCGGCTTCAATGTTGCCGGCACCGCGGCTTTTCAACGCGCGCTGGCGGTCGACGGCAATCTCTCGGGGCGATTCACCAGCGCGAGGCTGTCGGAGGACAAGGTCGGCGCGGTCAAGTCGCTCAAGCACTTTCCGATCCTGATCGTCGCGACCACGCGAACGGAGGCGGCGTTGGCCGACTGGCGGGCGCAGACCAGGCTACAATTCTTCGCTGCGGCGCTGGCGATCGTTGTGGTGATCGTCATGGTCTTCCTGATCGTGCGCCAGCTCCGCCGCCAGCATGCCGCCGCGCAGGCGAAGCTTTCCGAGAAGAGCCAGCACCTCGACACTGCCATCAACAACATGACGCAGGGCCTGCTGCTGTTCGATTCCACGGGCCGCCTGGTGATCTGCAACCATCGCTATATCGACATGTTCGGGCTGTCGCCCGATGTGGTCAAACCCGGCTGCCATCTGCGCGACCTGATCCGGCATCGCCAGGAGCGCGGCTCCTTCGTCGGCGATGTCGACGCCTATTGCGCGCGCTTTCTCGATCCCAACAGCAGCCTGGTTCAGGACACCGTGACCTCGACGCCCGACGGCCGCACGATCCGGTTGATCTTCAAGCGGTCGCCGGACGGCGGCTGGGCCACCACGCTGGAAGACGTCACCGAGGGCCGCCGCGACCAGGCTAGGATCGAGCATCTTGCCCATTACGACGCCCTGACCAATTTGCCAAACCGGACGCTGTTCCAGCGTCACGCCGAAGGGTTGCTGCTGGAGACCGAGGGGCGGCAGTTCGCGATCCTCTATATCGACGTCGACGAGTTCAAGCGTATCAACGACACGCTGGGCCATTTGATCGGCGACGAGTTCCTGAAGGGCGTGGCGGAGCGGCTGCGCCAGTCGGTCGGTCCCGACGACTTCATCGCGCGCCTCGGCGGCGACGAATTCGCCATCCTTCAGAACGGCATCGAAAGCGCCGCGGACGTGCATGCGCTGGTCGCGCGGATCTATTCTGCGCTGCGCACTCCGTTCGATTGCGACGGCCATCAGCTTTCCAGCGATGCCAGCATCGGCATCGCCATCGCGCCGCGCGACGGCTCGGATTTGCTCGACCTCCTGAAGAACGCCGACCTTGCGATGTATGCGGCGAAGTCGGCGGGGCGCAGGACCTATCGTTTCTTCGATCCGGAGATGGAGCAGGAGGCCAATCATCGCCGCGAACTGGAGGCCGATCTGCGGGAGGCCCTGGCGCACGGCAGTTTCGAGCTGCACTATCAGCCACAGGTCGATCTCGGCAGCGACCGCGTCACTGGCTGCGAGGCGCTTTTGCGCTGGCGCCATCCACTGCGCGGCATGGTATCGCCGGCCGATTTCGTGCCGGTCGCGGAGGAGACCGGCCTGATCGAGGAGATCGGGCAGTGGGTGCTGCGTACCGCATGTGCTGAGGCGGCGAAGTGGCCGGCGCATGTCCGCATCGCCATCAACGTCTCGCCGATCCAGTTCCGTTCCGACACGCTGTCGCTGAAGGTCGCCGCCGCGCTCACCGAAAGCGGGCTCGACCCGCGCCGGCTCGAGCTGGAGATCACCGAAGCCGTGCTGATTGCCGACAACGACGCGGCGCTGGCGACGTTGAACCAGCTCCGCGCCCTCGGCATCCACATCGCGCTCGACGATTTCGGCACCGGCTATTCGTCACTGCAATATCTGCAGCGTTTTCCGTTCGACAAGATCAAGATCGACCGCTCCTTCGTCAAGGAAGTGACGCGCAGCTCGTCATCGGCCTCGATCATCCGCGCCGTGGTCAGCATCGCTGCCGACCGCCACATCATCACGACCGCAGAGGGCGTCGAGACGCCACAGCAGCGCGAGACCGTGCAGAATCTCGGCTGCACGCAGATGCAGGGCTATCTGTTCAGCGCAGCGCGCCCGGCCGAGGAAGTCCGCGCGCTGCTCGGGGAGGCTGCCGTCGAGGCGGCGGCGTAAGGTATTCTTCGGATCACGCCTTAAGGCCGCGCCTCGGAGATGGCTTTCCTTAAGATCCGCGACAGCAGCTCCACCGAATAGGGTTTCTGGATCAGCTCGAAGCCGCGATGGGCACTCTCGGCGAGCACGTTGCTGTAGCCGGAGGTCAGCACCACGGGCAGGCCGGGATAGCGCTCGCGGATGACGCCGGCGAGTTCGACGCCGTTCATGCCGGGCATGATGACGTCGGAAAATACCAGGTCAGCGGAAAACTCATCCTGGGCCAGGATCGCTAGCGCAGCGTCCGCGCTGGCGACGCGGCGGACTGTGTAGCCGAGGTCTTCCAACAGTTCGGTGGAGAACTGCCCGACATCGTCATTGTCCTCGACCACGAGCACGCGGTAGCCGCGGCCGCGCGTGGCGGGCTCGCTGCCGGTTGCCGCCGCCTGCATGGCATCGGCCGGCGCCGGGGCCTGCGGCAGGTAGATCGTGAACGTTGCGCCCTCGCCAGGCTCGCTCATGACAGCGATGTCGCCATCGGACTGCTTGGCGAAACCGAACGCCTGGCTGAGCCCGAGGCCGGTGCCCTTGCCGACTTCCTTGGTGGTGAAGAACGGCTCGAAGATGGTTTCGAGCAGGGCGGACGGGATGCCGATGCCGGTATCGGTCACGGTAATGGCGACGAAGTCGCCGCTGCGGGCGGGCTGGGCGCGCAGCGGCGGGATCGCGTTCACTTTGCGGACCTGGATGGTCAGATGGCCTTCGCTGTCCATGGCGTCACGGCTGTTGACGGCGAGATTCATCAGCGCCGTCTCGAACTGCGCGACGTCGGCGATCGCAAAACAGTTGAGGTCCGATATCTCGACGTCGATCCTGATCCGGGCGCCGACGAGAGGGCGGATCAACTGCGCGACGGATTCGACCTGGGTGCCGACATTGAACACCTGCGGCTTGAGCGGCTGCCGTCGCGCGAACGCCAGCAACTGGCCGGTCAGCTTGGAGGCACGCTCCACCGTCTCGCCGATCGCGTCGATATAGCGGCGGCGGCGCTCCTCGGGCAGTTCGCGGCGGCGCAGGAAATCGGTCGCCGAGCGGATGATGGTCAAGAGGTTGTTGAAATCGTGGGCGACACCGCCGGTCAGTTGCCCGACCGCTTCCATCTTCTGCGACTGGCGCAGCGCTTCCTCGCCCTGGCGGCGCTCGGTGACGTCGATCGCCTCCGGCACCGCGCCGATCACGGTGCCGTGGCGATCGTGCAGCGGGCGCATCGCGAAGTCGAAATAGCGGTCGCCGATCGGCAGATGCAGTTGCATCTCGATCCGGACCTCTTCGCCGCGCATCGCGGCAATGAAGGCGTCGTGGACGGCATCGCGCATGCCTGGCGTCGCCGAGAACCATGGCGTATCCCAGAACGGCTGACCGACCACCGCGCTGGCATCACAGCGGATGCCGGCAAGTGCGGTGCCGTTGGCATAGAGCACGTCGCCATGTTGATTCAGCAGCCCCTGATACTGGTGGCTGGTCTCGAAGATCGCCCGCATCTGGGCTTCGCTGGCTTCGAGCTGCGCGGTGCGCTCGGTGATCCGCAATTCGAGGATTTCGTTCAGCCGGCGCAGATCGTGCTCGGCCTGCTTCGCCGCCGTGATGTCGTGGGCGACGCCGATGAAGCCGATGTGATTGCCGTTCGGGTCCCAGCGCGGCTGGGATTCCGAGCGCAGCCAGCGCCATTCGCCGTCGGCGCGCTGGTAGCGGGCCTCCAGCACGAACGGTTTCAGCGAGGCTTCGCCGGCGATGGATTCCTGCACGACGCGCTGCTGGTCGTCCGGATGCAGCCGCTTGCGCCAGTCGAACACGATCGCTTCCTCGAATGGCAGCCCGAGGAAATCGACATAGGCCTGGTTGGCGAAGGAGCGGGTGCGATCGAGCTTGGTGACCCAGATCGGCACCGGCGCTGAGTTGGCGATCAGGCGGAAGCGTTCCTCGCTTTCACGCAAGGTTTCCCGCGCCATCATTTGCGCTGTCACGTCGAGATCGGCGCCGACCAGGCGCAGCGCGCGGCCGTCCATCTCGCGCTCGATCTTGGCGACGACGCGGATCCAGCGGACCGTCCCGTCATTCGGCCGCACGATGCGGTATTCGGCCGAATAGTCCTCGCTCTCGCTCTTCAGCACGCCGAACAAATGCTGGACCGTTCGCTCGCGATCCTCGGGATGGATTCGGCTGACCCATTCCTCAAAGGTCTCGTTGGCCGCCTCGGGCGGCAGCCCGTGCACCAGGAGATATTCGGGAGATCGGCGATTCTTGACGCCGTCACGGAAATCGATTTCGAGCCCGCCGACGCCGGCGATGCGCTGGATGCGCGCGAGCTCCGCCTCGCGCGCCTGCAGGTCGCGATGGGCTCTGTCACGCTCGTTTGCGATTTCCTGCAGATGCTGCCGTAAGCGTTCGGCGGCGGCAATTTCAGGCAGGACGTTCGTCGTATCGGAAGGGGTCATGCGTGCCGGCAACCTCTGCCGGCACTTTCACACAGGAGACGGCGGATTTTCCAGCTTCATTTGCTCTTTGATGGTGATCTACAGTTGTAGGCCCGGCGGAACCCGTCCGCCTGCGCCTGTTCCTCGGAACAGAACCAGCGATCCTGCTTCAATCCGGGATAGGAGCGGCACGCCTGCAGGTGATAGATTCCGAGGTTCCCGGTGACGCGGGCCCGCACGGCGTATTTGCCCTTGACGTTGCAGCCCGCCGGCATCACCAGATTTTCGGGGAAGATGGCCTCGCGAATTTCACGTTCGCGATCGGTGCGGCATGCCGCGCCGAGCAGAGCTCCATCCTTGTTGGCAGCGCGGAACTCGCGCGGTGCGACAAAGCAGCCTTTCCATAATCCCAGGCGGTCGTCCCGGGCGCGCGCTTCGTCCGGCTTGAAGCGTCCGCTCGCGGACGCCTCGATGTTCAAAGCAAAGCCCTTTTGCACGAGCAATTCGCTCAGGCTGGTGGTGTCGCCCTCGATCTTGCACACGCCGATGCGTCGTTTCTCATAAGTTGGATCGGCGCCCAGATCGTCGCAGCGGACCTGCTTGCCGTCGATCAGCTTGCTCAGTTGATCGCGCGCCTCGATCCCGCAGGTCCAGACATCGGCGTGTTCGTCGATGCAGAGTTGGTCGATCGCCGGGACATCGATGCCGTCGAGGCGGTAGCTGACATTGCCCAGTTGAAGCGTGCTGCCATCCCGGACGATGGCGGTGGCGGCCGAACCCTGGCTGGTCGGAAGGACGATCCCCAGTAGCGCCGTAAACAAGAAAATTCGTGACCGCATCTGTTTCATTTCAAATCAATTTCCACCGCGATCGCCTTCTAGCATAAGGCGGTGTGATTGAACCTAGACACTCCTGCTAATCGACCTGTCGAGGGCTGGGGAAAGCTGTCGCCAATTATGCCACCGCAGCGAACGGCGCCATTGACTTCGTGAGAACAAAATAAGAACATCCGTGTCGTCCTCACTACGGAAATGTCGCTATGTCGTCCTCTTCACAGCCCAAATTCAAAGAGGGGGATGAGCTGGAAGCTGCTGTAGATCAGGCTATTTCCGCCTGCGGCGGCAACATGCGGGCGACGGTCCGGGCGCTGATCGTTGCCAATGAATATCTGGAATCGGAGCTCGCCGAGCTGATGAAGGCGGTATCCCGCGCCTACGCGCGCGGGCGGTTCAATTCCTATTCGGGGTGAAGGGCCGGAAGCTGGCCCAGCCAAGCCGATACGAGACCGTTGCCTCCATCGATTTTTGCTGTACGACGGGTGGGCTACCCGCGTCCCGCAATCCCATTGCGGGGGAGGATCCCGCCTAGAGCTCAAGCAAGAAGAACATGTTCAAGAGAATTTTGATCGCAAATCGGGGCGAGATCGCCTGCCGGGTCATCAAGACTGCGCGGCGCATGGGAATCGAGACGGTCGCGGTGTATTCCGAGGCCGACCGCGACGCGCTGCATGTCGAGATGGCTGACGAGGCCGTGCTGATCGGCCCGCCGGCCGCCGCCGAGAGTTATCTCTTGATCGACCGGATCGTCGAGGCCTGCCGCAAGACCGGCGCGCAGGCCGTGCATCCCGGCTACGGCTTCCTGTCCGAGCGCGAGGCGTTTCCGCGCGCGCTCGAGAAAGCCGGCATCGTCTTCATCGGTCCGAACCCCGGCGCGATTGCCGCGATGGGCGATAAGATCGAATCCAAGAAGGCCGCCGCGAAGGCCAAGGTATCGACCGTGCCGGGACATCTCGGCGTCATCGATGATGATAAGCACGCCGTGAAAATCGCCGACGAGATCGGCTATCCCGTGATGATCAAGGCCTCGGCCGGCGGCGGCGGCAAGGGCATGCGAATCGCCCATTCGAAAGCGGAGGTCGCCGAAGGTTTTAATCTCGCCAAGGCCGAGGCCAAATCATCTTTCGGCGATGATCGCGTCTTCATCGAAAAGTTCATCGTCGATCCCCGCCATATCGAGATCCAGGTGCTCGGCGACAAGCATGGCAACGTGATCCATCTCGGCGAACGAGAATGCTCGATCCAGCGCCGCAACCAGAAGGTCATCGAGGAGGCGCCGTCGCCGTTGCTCGACGAGACCACCCGCCGCAAGATGGGCGAGCAGGCGGTGGCGCTGGCCAAGGCCGTGAACTACGATTCCGCCGGTACGGTCGAGTTCGTCGCCGGCCAGGATAAGAGCTTCTACTTCCTGGAGATGAACACCCGCCTTCAGGTCGAGCATCCCGTCACCGAACTGATCACCGGCATCGACCTCGTCGAGCAGATGATCCGCGTTGCCGCCGGCGAGAAGCTGTCGATCGCGCAGAAGGACGTCACGTTGACGGGCTGGGCGGTGGAATCGCGCGTCTATGCCGAAGACCCGTTCCGCAACTTCCTGCCGTCGATCGGCCGCCTGGTGAAATACCGCCCCCCGGCGGAGGCAAGCCAGGACGGCGTCACCGTCCGCAACGATACCGGCGTGCAGGAAGGCGGCGAAATCTCGATACATTACGATCCGATGATCGCCAAGCTCGTCACGCACGCACCGTCGCGGGCGGCGGCGATCGAGGCACAGTCGACCGCGCTCGACGCGTTCTACGTCGATGGCATCAGGCACAACATCCCGTTTCTGTCGGCGCTGATGAACCATCCGCGCTGGCGCGAAGGCAAGCTCTCGACCGGCTTCATATCGGAGGAATTCCCGAAGGGCTTCGCAGCGCGCGCGCCGGAAGGCGAGGTAGCGCGGCGGCTGGCAGCCGTGGGCGCTGCGATCGATCATGTATTGGGTGAGCGCAAGCGGCAGATTTCGGGGCAGCTAACCGGCCGCCTGGTGCAACGTGAGCGCCGCCGCGCGGTGTGGCTCGACCGTGATGAAATCGGGCTCGACGTGGCCCGCGAAGCTGATGGCATCGCGGTGCGCTTTATCGGCGCCGATGGCCTGCCGGGCAATCCGCACAATCTGGTCTCTAGCTGGACGCCGGGCGAGCCGGTCTGGCAGGGCACGATCGACGGTCATTTCGTCGCGATGCAGGTGCGCACGATCCCGAACGGCTTCCGTCTCGCGCATCAGGGCTATGAGGTAGCGGTCAACGTCTTCACCGAAAGCGAGGCTACCGCCGCGCGGCTGATGCCGGTAATGTCCGCGGCCGACACCGGCAAGAAGCTGCTTTGTCCGATGCCCGGGCTCGTGGTCTCGATTGCCGTGAGCGAAGGGCAAGAAGTCAAGAGCGGCGAGACGCTGGCCGTGGTCGAGGCGATGAAGATGCAGAACGTGCTGCGCGCCGAACGCGACGGCACGGTGAAGAAGATTCACGCCGCAGCCGGCGCGACGCTGGCGGTGGATGCGTTGATCCTGGAGTTTGCGTAGATCTAATCGCTCATTGCGAGCTTAGCGAAGCATCCATGGTTCAGCACGAGGATAGATGGATTGCTTCGCGGAGCCTGTCATCCGGCGGCGCTTTGCGCCGACCGGGTGGCTCGCAATGACGGCGGATAGAACTGAGGGCACCATGGCATTCCGTCAACGCCGCGAAAAACTGCGTTCCGTCCTGAATGGCCCGATCTGCATCCGGCCGGGCTCGGTCTACGACGCCACCTCGATCCGCATTGCCGAAGACCTCGGCTTCGAACTCGGCATGTTCGGGGGCTCGGTGGCCTCGCTGGTCGTGCTCGGCGATCCCGACATCGCGCTGATCACGCTGACCGAGCTCGCCGAGCAGATGCGCCGGATGTCGCGCGCCTCAGCTCTGCCGGTGCTGGTCGATGCGGACCACGGCTATGGCAACGCGCTCAATGTCCGCCGCACGGTTCAGGAGCTCGAGGCCGCCGGCGCGGCCGGCTTGACGATCGAGGATACGCTGCTGCCGCCGGCGTTCGGACAGGCCGGCACGCAACTGATTTCGCTGGAGGAGGGCGTCGGCAAGATGAAGGCAGCGCTCGACGGGCGCAGTGATCCCTCGCTGGTCATCATGGGCCGCACCGGTGCGGTCTCCATCACCGGGCTCGACGACGCCATCGCGCGGGCGAAAGCCTATGAGGCGACCGGCGTCGATGCGCTGTTCTTCACCGGCATCAGGAGCCGCGGCGAGCTGGAAGCGGTATCGGCCGCAACGAAACTGCCGATCGTGCTCGGCGGCGCGCCCGAGGAGATGACCGCGCTCGATTATCTCACGAGCCAGCGCGTGCGGATCGCCCTACAGGGCCACGCGCCGTTCGCCGCCGCGACGCAGGCCGTCTATGACACGCTGAAGGCGTTGCGCGAGGGCACCTCGCCGAAGAATCTTAAGGGTATCGCGTCCGCCGAACTCACCGGACGCGCGATGCGCGAGAGCGAGACCAAGGCGCGCAGCGCCGCATTTTTGGGCGTGAAGAAATAGATGAGCGAGCAGGTCCGCCACGTCACGATCCGCGGCCGGGTGCAGGGCGTCGGCTATCGTGCCTGGGTCGAGGATGAGGCGACCGCGCGCGATCTTGAGGGCTGGGTGCGCAATCGCCGGGACAGCAGCGTCGAGGCCGTGTTCGCCGGGCCGATCGACGTCGTGGCCGATATGGTCGCGGCCTGCCGGCGCGGACCGTCATCGGCGCGGGTCGACGCGGTTCAGGACGAAGCCGCGGGACCTGACATGCTGAGGCTGCGGCGGGCAGGGGAGCAGTTCTCGGTGCTGCCGACGATCTGACCTTCACGATGCGCGCGCGCATCGCGGCGTGCTATCTTTCGATTGCCAAATTCGCGCAGCATTCGGCCATATCCTGATAGGGAGAAACCGGAATGACCAACGCATTCATTGCTATTGTCGTAGCGATCGCTGTTTGGTGGTCGTCCAGCGCCGCCGCCCAGCCCGCCGAGCCGCAGCCCGCGGCGAAACTCGTGGTCGATGCCCCGCTGGCCGAGCCGCTGAGCCGGGGCGTCGTGTTCATCCAGTACCGCACCGAAAACCTGCAGGTCGTCCCGGTGTTTGGCGCGAACGCGCTTGATGTCTCGCCCCGCATCGGGCATCTCCATGTGGCAGTCGATGGTGCCTCCTGGGTCTGGGCCGATACCAGCGGCGGGCCGATCATCATCGCCGGTCTTCCCGAGGGGCCGCACAAGGTCGAGATCACGCCCGTCAACGCCAATCATCAGCCGGTGGGCCGAAGCGCCGTCCTTGAATTCGTGATCCCGGCGCGAATGGCGACGAAATAGCACGCGACACGGCTCGGGACGGAGCTGCCGGTCCCCAATGCTGCAAGCTGCAGCGGGCAGGCGAGCACTTCCCGGTGCTGCCAACGATCTGACATATGGCCGAGAAAGCACCCACGAGGTGAACGAAGCACTGCGCTCGTGAAACGGAAGCGCAGGCTTGTGCGTTGACCTAGCTGTGCGGCGAAGACGGAGCGCGGCCAATGGCATCCATCCGATACATTGTGACGGACATCGATAGATCGGTCGAATTCTATCGCGACAAACTCGCGTTCTCGGTGGACATGCACAATCCCGGCAAGTTCGCGGCGCTGATACGCGATGATCTGACGCTCTACCTGAGCGCCCCGGGGGCGGGTAGCGGAGGAACGGCCGGCGGCAATCCGGAGCCTGGGGGCTGGAACCGGCTCATGATCATTACGAAAGACATAGACGGCCTCATTGGCCGGCTGAACGCTGGTGGGGCCAAATTCAGAGGAGAAATCAGCGAGGCGGGGGCCGGTCGCGCCAGGCTTCTGGAGGATCCCTCGGGTAACCTGATCGAGCTGTTCGAATTCAAGAAGAAATAAGCTGTTTTTGAAATCGATTTATTCCGATGGCGGATATTGGCTGCGCCGCAGATATTTCGGCCCGCTCATAACCGGATGTCCTAGAACAAGCCGGGACTCAAATCGAGGCCGTAAGTCAACATCAGCAGTGCAACGAACAGGCCGGCCGCGCAGAACAGCACGAGCTGCTTCAGAACATCGATATCATTGACGGCACCAACAACGCGCGAAAGCGCCCGTGCGATAGCGGTCATCATGACCCTCCATGCGGTCTAGCGCCCAGGGTATTCATAACGCGGAGCGCGTCGCATGGATGTGATCTGGTTCACCTGCCGGCCTATGATGGACGCCTTCCCGACGGTGCTGCCGAAGGTTTAGTGTTGATGCGTCGGCTCGCTTCCCGCGACTTCGCCGTCGGGCTGGATCGAGCCGCTCTCGATATATTGCAGGTTGACCGAAGAATACACGACACTGCGGTTGCGGCCGAGGCGCTTGGCTTCATAGAGCGCGGTATCGGCTTCGCCGACCAGCGCAGCCTCGTCGATCGTGGAGCGCGTCTTGGTGGCGACGCCCACGCTGATGGTGATGTATCCGCGGCTCGAGGCGGTGTTGGGAATGCCGAGCGCGCGCACCGTGAGGCGGATGGCTTCGGCAATTTTCAAGGCTGCATCTTCGGTGCTGTTCGGTAACACGACGGCAAATTCCTCGCCACCATAGCGGGCAGACAGGCCCGAGGTGTTGCCGGTTGCGCCACCGATGGCCCTGGCAACCGCCTGCAGGCAGCGGTCGCCGGCCTGATGGCCGTAGCTGTCGTTGTAGCCCTTGAAATTGTCGATGTCGAACAGCAGCACCGCAATTTCTTCGCAGGCCTCGTATTCGCGCCGCAGAAAACCGTCGAAGGTCCGGCGGTTGGTCAGCCCGGTCAATCCATCGGTCGCGGCGAGCTGGGTGAGTCGGCGGTTGAGCTGCGTCAGCTCGTCTTCCATCCGCTTGCGTTCGGTGACATCTCGGATGACGCAGAGAAATTCCATTTGCTTGGGATCGCTGGTTTTCAACGCCAGCTTGAATTTACTCTCGACCCAGGCCAGCGTTCCATCACCGCGATAGTGCCGGAACACGACCGTGCTGACATTATCAGGGCCGCCAAGCCGCTTCGTCGCCTGCATAACGCTTTCTCGATCCTCCAGGGGTACCAGAGCGAAGCACGATTTTCCGATCAGGTCCTTGGCGTGTAGCCCGAGTACCGGCTCGACCGAACGGGAAACGTAACGCAGTAGACCGTTGGCATCGATTGCGATGATGATGTCGGCGATATTGTCGGCCAAGAGCCGGTAGTGCGCCTCACGTTCGCGCAGCGTGCGTTCGATCTTGTTACGGAAGCGGAACTGCAGTGCAAGCACCGCGGCCAGCATCAGGATCATGCACAACAGCACGCCGGCGACGATCGCGTCTGTCCGCAACCCCTTCCACCATTCGGACAGCAGCCAATCCTCCGACATGGCGACGGTGACCACCATGGGATAGTTCGAAGTTTGCTCATAGCCGAGGTGCTTGACGATGCCGTCGAAGGGGGAGGTGATCTTGTAGTAGCCGGCCGGGCTCTGCTTGAGATGCTTCGTGAACAAGTCAGTCTTGGAGAGATTTGCGCTTGTGTCGGACGCCGGCCAGCGCATCAGCGGGGTGCCGTCATTCCGTATCAGGCTGATGCCGCCGTCAGGTCCCAGTTGAAACGTGCGGTAGAAGCCATTGAAATAATCCTTGTCGATCGCCGAGGCGACCACTCCGCTGAAGCTGCCATCGAGCTTGGTGATACGCTTCGAGAGAACGATCATGGAAGATTGGCCGTCGACACGGGATTGCATCGGCTCGCTGATCCGGATCGCGCTGTCAGGCGTATCGCGATGATAGGCGAAATAGCTGCGGTCCGAGATCGTGTGGCGCGGCATCTCAGGCAATGACGAATAGATCCAGTCGCCCTTGGCGTCGGCGACGCCGATGCCGCGCAATTGCGGCAGCGTTTTCGCCGTGTCCGCAAGGTATCGGTTGAACCGGTCGGGCTCGGGATTCCGGTATTTCAGCAAATCGACCATTCCGGCCATCGCGATGTCGACCGCCTGCATGGCGTGCGAGGCGTGTTCGGCCAGCGAATGGGCGAGGTTCTGGATGTCGGCGCCGCCGCTCGCGACCGCCGCTTTCTTGGCATCGAGCGCCTTCCAGGCCATGACGCCCAGCACGGAGGCGGTCATGATAAGCGCAAAGATGATGACCACGGCCGTCGATGTTAGCCGCCGCAGTGGCCCGCCTGGCTCTGGAGGATATCGATGGGGCATTCCGTGCCTTGATGACCGTGCCGGTTTTCATGCCGGTCGAGCGCGCGGACGAATCTAGGGTGCGACCGGTACTGGCTGGTTAACGGATCGGCCGTGAAAACACGGAGCGCAGCGGTTCCATCCACGGAACTCGACGTAAGCCTCGCCGGGCGTGGGCTGGGCATCGCGCAGGCCTTGACATCCGCCCAGTTCCGTCAGATATTTCTGTTATGACAGAAACAACCGGCAAAAAGAAACTTCCGGCCGTCGTCGAGCGGTTCATCTTGCACTGGGGCGACATGGGAGATGAGTGGGGCGTCAACCGCTCCGTTAGCCAGATCCACGGCCTGCTCTACCTCGCCGAGGCGCCGATGACGGCGGAGGACATTGCCGAGACGCTCGGCATGGCGCGCTCCAACGTGTCAAACTCAATCAAGGAACTGCTGGCCTGGGGGCTGATCCGCCGGGTGCCGATCCTCGGCGATCGCCGCGATCATTTCGAGGCGGAAACCGACATCTGGGAAGTGGCGGCGCGGATCGCCGCCGGCCGCAAGGAGCGCGAGATCGATCCCGCCGTTGACGCGCTGCGCGCCTGCGTTTCCGACGCGGCCGATGACCCGGCCATCAGCCCGGTCGCCGCGAAGCGGCTGAAGGAGATGCTGGCTTTCACCGAGCTGGTCGACCGCTGGTACACGCAGATGCTGAACGTGCCGCGGCCTCGCCTGGTCGCGTTGATCAAGCTCGGCGAGAAGATCGTCAGCTTCTTGCCGGCGGGGAAAAACAAGTAGGGCGAGGGACCGAGCAGGAGTGTGTGATGGCATCCACGAGAATACCAAGGTCTCCCGCAACCTCAGCCTCGAACACCATCCTGCTCGACGACCGCCGCTTCCATGATCTCCTGCCCGACGAGGCATGGGGCCGCCTGCCGCTGGCGATCTGGCGGCGCTTCTCAAAACGCTTTGCCGACGGCGAGACCGTTGTTTATGTCGGCACCATCGAGGAAGCGACCTTCACACCGATCGGCTGGTGGCTGGCGCAGCTCGCGCGCGTCATCGGCGGGCCTCTGCCGCTGTGCCGGGAGACCGGCGGTCCCATGGTGGTGACGGTGACGGAAGCGAGCGGCGGCCAGATCTGGACCCGCATCTGCGCGCGCAGCGACGGATTTCCGCAGGTCATTCACTCCGCAAAACGTTTCGCCGGGCCGACCGGGCTGGAAGAATATGTCGGCTATGGCGTCAGCATGGCGCTGACGATCTCGGTCGAGCACGAGGCGCTGGTGTTTCGCAGCGTCGGATATTCGCTGCAGATTGGGCCGCTGCGCCTGCCGCTGCCGGCTTTGCTGACGCCGGGCGATCTCACCGTGACCCATTCCGACCTCGGCGGCGCCAAGTTCCGCTTCTCGCTCGATATCGTTCATCCGCGCCTTGGAAAACTCATTCGTCAGTCTGCGGTGTTCATGGAAGCCGCATCATGACGTCGCTGCTCTGGATCCTGGTCGCCGTTCAGATCGTGATGGGCGTGTTCGACACGTTCTATCACCATGAGCTGACCGAGCGGCTCGCCTGGCGTCCCTCGCAGCGCTATGAGCTGCAGCTCCATGCCGTGCGCAACATGTTCTATGCGCTGTTGTTCCTGGTTCTCGGCTGGCTGGAGGTACATGGCATCCTTGCGATGCTCATCATCGCCGTTCTGGTCGCGGAAATCGTCATTACGCTGATGGATTTCGTCGAGGAGGACATGAGCCGGAAACTGCCGGCCAGCGAGCGTATCAATCACACGCTGCTTGCAATCAATTACGGCGCCATCCTGGTGCTGCTGCTGCCGGTCCTGATCGGTTGGGCGATGCAGCCGACGGGAGTCACCTCGGCCTACGCGGGTTGGCTCAGCCTGATCGCGGCGGCGGCAGCCATGGGCGCGGCGCTGTGCGGCCTGCGCGATTTCACCGCATCGAAGCGTCTTGCGCGCATGACCAGCGCGCCAGCGGCGGCGCTGGTCGAGAAACTGCCCGCCCGGCAGACCGTGCTGGTCACCGGGGCCACCGGCTTCATCGGCAGCCGCCTCATTGCCGGCCTGAGTGGCGCGGGACATCAGGTGATCGCGCTGGTGCGCAATCCCGCGAAAGCCGACATGCTGCCGCCACCGATCACGCTGATCACGAGCCTCGACCAGCTTCCCGCCGACACCAGGACCGATGCAATCGTCAATCTGGCCGGTGAGCCGATCGGCAACGGGCTGTGGACCGAGGCCAAGCGCCGCAAGATTCTGGAGTCGCGCATCAACATGACCCGTGACGTTATCGCCCTGATCGCACGGCTCGAACGCAAGCCGAAGGTTCTGGTCTCGGGTTCGGCAATCGGCTGGTACGGGCTGTGGCAGGACCAGGTGCTGACCGAATCGGCGAAATCGCATGCCTGCTTCAGCCACGAACTCTGCGACGCCTGGGAGAGCGCGGCGCGTCCGGCGGAAACGCATGGCGTACGGGTAGTCTATCTGCGGATCGGTCTCGTGATCGGCACGGACGGCGGCTTCATCACGCGAATGCTGACGCCGTTCGAGTTTGGCCTTGGCGGGCCGCTCGGTTCGGGAAAGCAGTGGATGTCGTGGATCGAGCGCGACGACCTGATCCGCCTGATCGCTCACGTGATGGTGCGCGAGGAAATTGCCGGCCCGGTCAATGCGACGGCGCCGATGCCGGTCACCAACTTGAAATTTACCGAAGAGCTTGGCCGAAGGCTGCGCCGGCCCGCGCTGTTCCGCATTCCCGACGCACTGCTGCGGCGGGTCGGCGGCGACTTCGCGAGCGAACTACTGCTGGGCGGCCAGCGCGTATTGCCGAACAAGGCGCTCAGCAACGGTTTCGTGTTTCGGCACGAAACGCTGCGCAGCGCCTTTGAAGCGATCCTGTGAGGCGGGTCAGCGCGGCAGCTTCGCGATCGCCTGGCTGAGTTCGTGGATTTCGTAGGGCTTGCGCAGGATGGGAAAATCGCCGCGCACGTTCAGCGCCGCATCGCTGTAGCCGCTGGTCAGGAGGATCGGCAGCCTGGGCCGCACCGCCTTCAGGTGGCGGGCAAGACCGAGGCCGTCCATCTTGCCGGGCATCACGATGTCGGAGAATACGAGGTCTATGCCGTCGAGCTCGATCTCGCGCAAGGCGGCCTCGGCATTCGCCACCCGGCGGACGGTGTAGCCGAGCTGTTCGAGCAGGCCGGTGCTGACGGCAGCGACGTCCGGATTGTCTTCGACCAGCAGCACGGTGCCGCTACCACTGGTTTCGACAGCCGCGACATCCTCGGCATCGGCCGCCGCGTCCTTTCGCGGCAGCAGCATCGTTATGCTGGTGCCCTTGCCGAGTTCGCTCGCCACTTTGACCGTGCCGCCGGCCTGATGGGCGAAGCCGTGGACCTGCGACAGCCCAAGACCCGTACCCTTGCCGATCGGCTTTGTGGTGAAGAACGGGTCGAAGATCTTGCCGAGCACGTCGGGTGCGATACCGGCGCCGGTGTCCTCGACCGAGATCGCGACATGTCCGCCGGTACTGGCTTCGCCGGCTGTTTTCTCGTTGCGTGCCGAGATTGTGATTACGCCGCCGCCCGGCATCGCGTCACGCGCATTGATCACGAGATTGACCAGGGCTGTCTCGAATTCGGTGACGTCGACCATGACCGGCCAGACGCCGCGATCGATGTCGAATTTCAGGGTGACGGCGCTGCCGACGGCGGCATCGAGCACTTCGCGCACGCCATCAATGCGTTCGGCGACGTCGACCGCTTGCGGGTTGAGGCTCTGCCGCCTTGCGAATGTCAGCAACTGGCTGGTCAGCGACGCACCGCGCCTGGTCGCCCCCTCGATCGCCGACAGCGCCCGCTGGCACTTGACGTCGTCGCCGACCGCCTTCTTCAGCGTGTGCAGGCTGCCGCTGATGATCATCAGGAGATTGTTGAAGTCGTGCGCGACGCCGCCAGTCAGCTGGCCGAGCGCGTCAAGCTTCTGCGATTCCGCCAGCTGCTTGTGCATCTGCTCCAGCTTGAGCTGGGCTTCGCGGCGCTCGGTGATATCGCGGGTGATCTTGGCGAAGCCGACGAGGCGGCCGTCTTCATAGATGGGATCGATGACGACGCTGGCCCAGAAGAACGTGCCGTCCTTGCGGACGCGCCAGCCTTCATCCTCGTAGCGGCCCTGTTCGCGGGCAATGCGAAGCGCACGGGCCGGCTTGCCGTTGGCACGGTCGATGTCGGTATAGAAGCGGGAAAAGTGCTGCCCGATGATCTCGCTGGGAGCGTAGCCTTTGATCCGCTCGCCGCCGATGTTCCAGCTCGTGATGACACCGGTCGGATCCAGCATGTAAAGCGCGTAGTCGGCAACACCTTCAACCAGGAGTCGGAAATTACGTTCGCTTTCGAGCAGATCCCTTTGCTGCTGCTGATCCTTCTTCGACATCCGACCTGCCCATTTAACTGGCGCAAACGCGTGTCTCGCCGATTGGTTCCACGGCAGTTGGGCTTTTTAACGAAATGGTGGGTTACCGACCGGCCGCCACGCTTTTGAAGGTCGCCGCCAGCGTCCGGAGCGCCATCCGCTTGGCCGGGTCGGCCACTTTCGAGTGCAGCATCACCTTGGAGGAGGGGAGCCGCGGCAGCCCCCCGGCCGGCCCGATATCGACGAGGCCAGGCGGGGCGATCCGGCGGGCCAGCGGCGCGATGGCGAGGCCGGCCAGGGCCGCGGCGGCCACCGCGGCGACGCCGCCGCCGACGAAGCGCTCGCTCCAGGGGATGCCGGCCTTGTCGAGGGCGCGGATGGCGAGGGCGCGTACGCCGCAGGGCGGCGCCAGGGTGGCCAGCGGCAGCTTTTCGCCGCGGCGCCAGGCCAGGCGTTTGGCGGCGAACCAGCCGAACGTATCCTCCGCCAGCTTTTCTCCGCCGCGGCGGCTGCCTTCCTGCCGCACCACCACGGCGTCGAGTTCGCCGGCATCATAGGCATCCAGCATCTGGCGCGAAAAGCCGATCGTCACGGAGAGCGCAAGCTGCGACGACATTGCGTGCAGGTGCTCCAGCAGCGGCACCAGCTCGCCGCCGGCGGCGTGATCGCTGATCCCGAGCGACAGTTGCTGGCGCACCGGCGCATCGCCCGACAGCGCGCGGTCGTGCGCCTCCATCAATGCGCGGGCGTGGGGCAGGAACGCGGCGCCTTGGGCCGTCAGTGCCACCGCGCGCGGCGAGCGCTCGACCAGGCGCTTGCCGGTCACGCTCTCGAGCCGCTGCAGCTTCATGCTGACGGCGGCCTGCGTGGTGCCAAGCGCTTCCGCAGCGCGGGTAAAGCCCTGCAGCTCGGCGACGCGGAGGAACGCCTGCACCGTATCGATGTCCAGCATGGTCATGGCATCATCATCATTGGTTATCATTGATATGAGGACAGATAAGATACCAAAATGATGGCGGCGGGTCTAGATACAGGGGGGCGCGATGCCAGCGCGGCCCTTAAAGGAGAATTACCATGCCGCTTATCACCGTCACCTATTCCAGTGTCCGCAAGACGCCGTCGCTGAAGGCCGAGATTGCCTCCGCCGTCAGCGATCTCACCGCGCGAATCCTGCGCAAGGACCCCAAGGTCACCGCCGTCATCGTGAAGACGGTCGACGCCGCCGACTGGTTCGCCGGGGGCACGTCGCTCGCCGCGCAAAGCCTTGCGAGCTTCTGGCTCGACGTTCACGTCAGCGAGGGCACCAACACCAAGGACGAGAAGGCGGCCTATCTCGCCGCGCTGTTCGAGCGGATGGGCGAGCTGCTCGGGCCGCTGCACGAGGAGAGTTACGCCCATGTCGACGAGGTGAAGGGCGACGCCTACGGCTTTGGCGGCCTCACGCAGGAACGCCGCTACATCGCGGGAAAGCTCGAGGTCGCGCCGCGGAAGGCGACTGCTTGAGCCTCGTCCGCGAGGCGTGTTTCACGCCCGGAGCACGCCCCACACCGCTGCGGAGGCCGCAATGAAAGAGAGGGCAATTACGGTGGCGCGCCAAAGCAGCTGTTGGCGCGCCGCGCGGCGATCCTGGAAGGCGAGCCAATCCCTGACAAAACCGGCCGGAACATCCTGCACAACGTAGCGCCGGGTGGGATGTCGCAGTTCGTGATCAACCAGCATCGCCCGGACGACCGCCACGCCCAGATGCTCCAGTTCGCAACTCCATTGCAGCGCGTTTGCGTTGTTGGTCCAGCGGTTCTCGAAGGGAAGCCTGCGCGACGTCATCGCGACCTCCTCTGTACGCCACACCTGCCCGTTGATATGTGGCCGCGATCGCCGTAGCGGAAGCCCTCGTAGCAACGCGGCGGTTATCTCAGGCGGTCGCCTCGGTCAGCCGAGCGTGTGTTGCGCCGAATACCTCCTCGAACGCCTGCCGGAGCGCGACGTCGACGTCTTCCATCGTTACGGGCAGGCCGAGATCGACCAGCGAGGTGACGCCGTAGCGCGGATCGGCGACGCCGCACGGCACGATCGCGGAGAAATGCGACAGGTCCGGCTCGACATTGATGGCGATGCCGTGGAACGACACCCAGCGCCGCAGACGCACGCCGATCGCCGCGATCTTGTCCTCGTAGCCCGCGCCCTTGTCCGGGCGTTTGACCCAGACCCCGACACGGTCCTCGCGGCGCTCGCCGCGGACGTTGAAGGCTTCAAGCGTGCGGATGATCCATTCCTCCAGGCCGGCCACATAGGCGCGCACGTCGGGCCGCCGCCGCTTCAGGTCGAGCATGACATAGGCCACGCGCTGGCCGGGCCCGTGATAGGTGAGCTGGCCGCCGCGGCCGGTGGTGAACAGCGGAAACCGCGGGTCGAGCAGGTCGGCCGGTTTGCCGCTGGTGCCGGACGTGTAGAGCGGGGGATGCTCCACCAGCCAGACCAGATCGGTTGCCTTCCCGTCGGCGATCGCGGCCGCGCGGGCCTCCATCTCGGCGACGGCCTCGAGGTAGGGGACGGAACCGGGCGAAATCCGCCATTCGACCTCACCGCCGCCCTGGGCGCGCGCGAACGTCGTCAAATCAAGGCTTTGGCGGTCATTAACCATTGGCTAACCATAACGTGGTCAGGTGGAACCACAGCAATCTAGTCCCTCTGTGGCGGTTCAGAAGTGGCGACCCTCGATAAAGTCAGCGTCAATCTCATGGTGGTGCTCGGCACCACAACCATGCCCATCCACCAGGTGATGCGGCTCTCCCGCGGCGCCATCATCGAACTGGACGCTACCGAGGCGGACGAGGTCAAGATCCTCGCCAACAACCTGCCGGTGGCTTCCGGCGTCGTTCTGGTGGATCGCAACCGCATCGCCGTCGAAGTCAAGCAAATGCTGCCGAAATCCCCTGATGTCAGGTAGTTATCCGGGCACAAAACTTCCTTGTCCCTCCATCCCTGATTTGTTACATCGGCGCCGTTGATCCGGCGGCGCATCGCTCCAGCCGGTATCCCAAGCGCTCGTGGCGGAATTGGTAGACGCGCTGCCTTGAGGTGGCAGTGAGTAAAATCGTGGGGGTTCGAGTCCCTCCGAGCGCACCAAGTGGCATAAGTAGTTGCCGCTAAAGGAATTTTGGCGTCGTCTATTCCCACATTGTTACCCGCAGCAAACGTTTGATGCTCTTTCGCCAATCTTCCATGCTTGCCCTTCCTGGCGGAGCGTTTGCAGTCGTGGTCGGCATAGCCTTCTTTGAACCGACGCACCGCCAAGGAAAACTGCTATTTGTGGACGAATGGGCCGTGGCGTAGCCCGGAGTGGAAATCGGCGGGCTCGCACGCGTGCCAGCAAGCGCGACGGATCTCAGCGCTTCTTCTTTTAGGCGATTCGCGTAATTGAGGTTTTGCTGCCTGCCAGCAGAGGTAGTCGCCTCGCTTGAGGCCGGCAGGATGAACGCGCCCGCATCGGAGCGGCGGACTTCCTCACCGAAAAGCTTCCAAAAGTGGCGGCCGAGATGGCGCTCTCGTTTCTGGCCGATAATCTGACACAGCTCATGTCTCGTCGAGACCAAGCCAACTGATCACTGCGATCGCGGCTTGAGACAGGTGCAGTTCCTGGCTTCCCGAACTGACGTCGATCTCGTCATCCACGACGAAGAAGCCATGGTCGCGGTAGTGTTCAGCAAAAGCTTCGATCGAGACCGACCTTGACTCCTTTAGGAACGATAACCGTCCAGAGGAGTCGATCTTGAGCTTCCGGTATGTGTCGCCCAAAGCTCCAGCCGGAAGAAACAATCTTGGTCAACAAGGTTGACGGCCCTGGCGCTGTCACAGCACCGGGGCCGTTTAATTCGTCCGTAGCGCGCCCACTCTCGGCGATCGTTTTGAAACCGGCCTTGCCCTTTGTGATGGTTGGTTTGTTGAGATGGGACTGGTGCGCACAGAGGTTGGCGGGTTCAGCATCCAAACCATCAGTGCAATCAAACATAAGATGAAGACCAATGCAGGTATCGCGTATGGCTTGTTGAAATACCTTTGAAGATACCTTCGCATGGCTGGCTCCTCTATTATGCCCAACCGCAGAAATGGTGAAACGCCGCTCCATATGTTAAAGTCACCTTCCGAAGACCCTGAGCTTCGCAAATCGGAACGTACAACCACCCTATTGATCCAGGTGACTTAGATCGCATTGTTATTGGGCACTATACGAGGTCGCGGTCTATTTGCGTGTTGGCGCTCGGGTCACAGGAACCAAGAGACGACCAGCCCGGCGCTGGCTGAAAAAATAGCCGCTACTGTCGTCCATCCAAGCGCTTTGAGCGAAGCACCATTGGCTTTGTCGCCCATTAGCCTGCGGCTACCGGTCATCAGCAGGATGAACAGCAGCAATGGCGGCGTGGAAAACCCTTGGACGATGCCGGAATAGACCAGCGCCTTCATCGGATTGAAGCCAAGAAAGTTCATGACGACCGCGATGACCGTGAACGCAACGATCAAGCCGTAAAACTTGCCCGCATTCTGCGGTTTGGAATGCAGGCTGCTCTTCCATCCGAGCACCTGGCACAGATCGTAAGCCGCGCCTGTGGTCATGATCGGAACCGCAAGAAAGCCGACGGCGACGATCCCGAGCGTGAAGAGAATTCCCGCGGCGTCTCCGGCAAGAGGGCGTAGCGCTTCAGCAGCCTGGGCGGCCGTTTCGATGTTCTTTTCCCCAGCCTTGTGAAGCGTTGCGCCCGTCGAGAGAATAATGAAGTACATGATCAGGTTGGAGAACAGCATTCCGATCAGGATATCGATGCGAGACTGGCGCAGCTCGGCCTCAGTAGCGCCCTCTCGCTGTTCCAGCCTCGTGCGTCCTTGCGCAATTTCTTCTTCGACTTCGACATTCGACTGCCATGTATAAAGATAGGCCGATAGCGAAGTGCCGATGATGGCGACCAAAATGAACAGAAACTCCCGGGAAAATTCGATCGTCGGTACGAAAGTGCCACGCAGTACGTCCCATGGGTCGGGTCTGCTCAGCACGGCGGCGCCGATATAGGCGAACAATACCAGTGCCAGCCATCTGAAAACATTGCGAATGAGCTTGTAGGAGCCCCAGATCTGGAGGCTGAGAATGATGGCGGCTACGCCAATGACGATCAATGGGATGGGTAGCGGAATGAGAAGGTTGAGAGCGGCTGCCATTCCGCCGAGATCGGCCGCCGCTTCAATCGTGTTGCCGATCAGAACAGCGATCAATATTGGCCACAATATCCAGCCGGAATAGTTCTCCTTGATGACGTGAAATAGACCTTTGCCCGTTACCTGCCCAAGCTTGGACGACAGATAAACGACCGCGAACATCATCGGCAAGGTGACTGGCGCGGTCCAAAGCAGCGATGTCCCGAATTGAGCGCCCGCGCTAGCGTAAGTGCCGATGGCCGAGCAATCGTCATCGGCGGCGCCTGTGACCACTCCGAGGCCGATCGCGCGCATAAAGCCGCGGCGCTTGCCATCCTTCGGGGGACTGTCAGATGATCTCGACGCGGTCTCCGACGTTTGGCGCACCAGTAAACACCTTGCTCGCAGTGAGTCCGGTGTTCAATAAGGTGCGCGACTGTTAGTTCCTCGACGGCGCAATCAACCGCGATTGCGCTCCATAGGAGCTATTCAGCCGCCGCGATTTGTTCTTCAAGGGAATCAGCAGCCACCCACTTGCTGTCATGCGTCCTAAGCGGCTTTTCGGATTTCGTCTGTGGCTGCATCGTTTCGAACGCCTGCCTGCGCGGGCCACCGATGCTGAAATACTTGAACCCGTCGCGTTGGACCTGCTTCTCGTTGAGGAAATTGCGCAAGTCGATAATGACAGGCGACCGCATCCGTTGCCGCAGCGTTCGGAAATCAATTTCGGCGAACTGCTGCCATTCGGTTACGACAACGACCGCGTCGGCGTCCTCAGCCGCTTCAGCGACCGAATTGCAATAGCGAACACATTGCGGCAAGAGAGCCTTTGCGCGGCCGTTGGCAACGGGGTCGTAGGCCATCAGAATGCCGCCGGCATCGATCAGGGCCTGCGCCAGCGGGATAGATACGGCCTCACGCATGTCGTCGGTATCAGCCTTGAAGGTAAGGCCGAGCAGCGCGATCGTCTTGCCGCGTACGGTGCCGCCGCAAATCGCCGCTATCTTCCGAGCCATGGATCGCTTGCGGGCATCGTTGGAGGCCAGGACGGTCTCCATGATGCGCATCGGAGCTTCGTGATCTTCGCCCATCTTGACCAGCGCTCGGGCGTCCTTCGGGAAACAGGAGCCGCCAAAGCCCGGACCTGGTTGCAGGTATCTGATGCCGATGCGCTGGTCCAATCCCATCCCCCTGGCGACGTCGCCAATTCTCGCATCGACTTTCTCGCACAGGTCGGCTACTTCGTTGATGAAGCCTATCTTGGTGGCCAGAAAGCCGTTTGCAGCATACTTGATCAGTTCGGACGATCTGCGATCCGTCAGCAGTATCCGCTCGTTTTCGATACCGACGCTGCGGTAGAGCGTAAGCAGGCGCGCTGCCGCAAAGCCGCTCTCGACGCCGATGACAACGCGATCGGGCCTCAGGAAGTCGTCCACAGCTCGGCCAGCGCGAAGAAATTCAGGATTGGAGGCCACCTCAAATTCCAGCTCCGGACAGATGTTCCGGATCAGATGTTCGATCAGGTCCGCGGTACCCACCGGAACCGTCGACTTCGTCACGACGATGGTGCCCGCCTTCAAGGAGGGGGCAACGCTCTCGACCGCCGTATAGACCTGCGAAAGGTCGGCGTGACCGTCACTTGCGCGCGTCGGCGTTCCGACCGCGATGAAGACGATATCCGCATTCGACACCGCCGCCGCGGCATGCGACACAAAATGCAGTCGCCGGTGCCGGCGACCTTCGGCGATGAGGTCTTGCAGGCCCTGTTCGTAGATCGGCACCTTGCCTCTGCGCAGCAGGGAAATCTTCGCTTCATCGATATCGACGCACGTGACGTGCTGGCCAGCGTGAGCGAAGCATGCCGCCGAAACGAGTCCCACGTAACCTGTGCCGAGTACCGCAATCCGCATTTCGAGTTCCTTCTTATCGTTGGCTGGCGAGCGAAAGCCGGCCGCGGCCGGATGGGCGTCGTGGCGGGGCGCGGCGTGGTGCCATGGCGAGTTCCGGTGCGGTGTTGTGCAGCAGGAAATAGGCGATAGTCGCCTTTAGACCGTCCTTCAGTGTGACCGTCGGACGCCAGCCCAAGGAGCGGCGCGCGATTTCGATCACTGGCTTGCGCCGCTTGGGATCGTCCTCGGGTAACGGCTCGAAGCGCAAAGGCGATGTCGAGCGGGTAGAGGCGAGGACCTCGCGTGCGATCGCCTCGATCGTGATCTCGTGCGGATTGCCGAGATTGCAGGGCCCGGTGAAGGAGGCCGGGCTCTCCATCAGGAGTTCCAGGCCGCGCACCAGATCATCCACGAAGCAGAAGCTCCTGGTCTGGGTGCCCTTGCCGTAGACCGTCACAGGCTCACCCCGCAATGCCTGTACGATGAAGTTGGAAACGACGCGTCCGTCATTCTCCAGCATCCGCGGCCCGTAGGTGTTGAAGATCCGCGCGATCTTTACTTCGAGGCCGTAAAGCCTTTGGTAGTCGAATATCAGCGTCTCGGCAGCGCGCTTGCCTTCGTCGTAGCAGGCCCGGGGACCGATGGCGTTGACATGACCGACATAGCTTTCGGGCTGCGGATGAACTTCCGGATCGCCGTAAACTTCGCTGGTCGAGGCCTGCAGCAGACGGGCTGACTTGCGCCGGGCGAGTTCGAGCATGTTCATGGTGCCGATGACGCAAGTCCGCATCGTGCCGATGGGAGCGCGCTGGTAATGCCGTGGTGACGCCGGGCACGCCAAATTGTAGATGCGGTCGACGCCACCCTCGATGTCGAGCGGCTCACTCACGTCATGCTCAAGAAAGCTGAAATGTGGATGGTTCAGCAAAGGGCGAATGTTGCGCAGCGATCCTGAAAACAGATTATCGACGCAGATGACCTGATCGCCTCGCAGCAGCAGCGAATCGCAGACATGGGACCCGATGAAGCCAGCGCCACCGGTGACGATGGTGCGGCGAGGGCGGGAGGGATATTTTTGGCCATTGATGCGAGGTTGCATGGTCACGTCGTCTCCGTTCACATCTCGGCAACCTGAATGGCGCCGCGGCTTGCAGCGGAACAAGACAGCTTGCGCTGCCGCCGACCGGCCGCTTCCAGGTAGTAGGCTTCGAGCTGCCGGGCGCGGTGGTCGGGTGTGTGCTCCGCAAGGATCCGCCGCCGTGCCCGGTCGGCAATCGCCAGCCGGCGTTCTTCCGAAAGGTCGCGCAGGATCTGGATCACCTCGCGCGCATCCGAAACCAGCAGGATCTCGGTCGTGGGTTCGAAGATCGTCTCGATGCCGGGCCAGCGATCCGAGATCACCGGCGTTCCGCATGCCGCGGCCTCGAACAGCCGTACGCTTGGCGAGAAGCCCAATGCACGCATGTCCGCCCGCGTGACATTGAGGGTAAATCGCTGCCGCGAGTAGAACGGCGCGTGCGCGTGCTGAGGCAGATGATCAATCCGCTCGAGGTTGTCGGGCCAGATGAGATGCGTGGGATATTTGGATCCCCCCACCACGAACCGTCGATCCGGAATTGCCTTCGCGGGGGCCAGCAGTAGGCGCTCGACGGAGGGTTGGCGATCGCCACTGTAGGTGCCGAGATATCCCAATTCCCACTGCTTTTCAGCGCGGTGAGGGCGGTACAAGTTGGGATCGGCGCTGCAGTAGAGCACGCGCGCCATCGGACTGCCGTAGCTGTCTTCGATCATGTCGGGCACCGGCCCGCCCGAAAAGGAAAGGTAGAGGTCGAAGCGCGGTATCATGGCTGCCGAAAGGTATTCGAGGCCCTGATCAAGCCCGGCCAGCGTCACCGGCGTGTCGATGTCGTAGAAGGCGGTTATCCCCTCGGCGTGCGCCGTTACCCATTCGGCAATCGCAACGCCATCTGGAACGTAGGATCCGACAATGACGAGGTTTGCGTCGCGAACGTGCGGGGTGAACCGCCGAGGCAGATCCTGCAGCGAGTGATAGAGCTCAACGTTCCAGCCGGAAGGTTTGATGAGATCGCGGTTGTCGCGGTACCATCGAACGTCTCGCTCGAGGAACGTGACCTCATGGCCGCGGTTGGTCAGTGCCTCGATAAGCGCGCGATATGTCGTGGCATGGCCGTTGCCCCAGGAGGAGGTTACCGAAAGCCCAATGATCACGATGTTGAGAGTCATTCCGCCGCCTCGATCCTTGCGCTCATCCCTTCGAGCAGTTGGTTGAATTGTCGTGCGCGTTGCGCGTAGGTGTGGTGCGCCAAAACGCGAGCGCGGGCGCGCTCGGCAATGACGCGGCCCCTGCCTCCATCAAGCGTACGCAAATGCTCGGCGACCTCGGCACCATCAACTGCGACTAGAACCTCGCGATCTGGTTCGAGGAAGCAATCGATCCCTTGCCATTCATCCGTGATCAGGCATGCGCCAGCGCCGATAGCTTCGAACACCCGGGTGGGCGGAGAAAACCCGTACTTGGCCATGCTGTTACGATTGACGTTGAGCGTCGCCAGGCATGATCCGAAGAAGGCGTTGTGGTCGCCGGTGCCGACATGGCCGAGCTTTCGGACGTTTGGCGGAGTCTGCTTGGTGTTCCACCCCGAGCCGCCGAGGACAAATTGCTGCGCAGGCAAATGTCTTGCAGCATCAAGAAAGAAGTCGTCGACGCGCGATTCCCGGTCGGGAAGTCGGTTAGCAAGCAAACCGAGGTCACAGGCGAACCGCGCACTTGGCGCGACAGGGAAGTGCGTTTCGGGATCGAGCGCGTTATACAGCGGCGCGCAGCCGCGCGCTCCGACTTTGCAGTAAGCCGACGCGACAGGGTCACCCCCGCCATAGGTCAGAACCATATCGTAGCGCGGAATGGCATCTCGCAGGTGATGGTGGGGATCGTTCTCGATCGCATCCAGAGTGGCCGGTGCATCCACATCCCAATAGATGCGAATGGCGGCTGGTCGCGCTTGCGCTATTGCGATTTCCAGTTCCCGGTCGAACACTCCGACGCCGCTTGCCTTGATCAGGAGATCGGCGGATCGGCTCGCCTCCGCCAGCGAACGCTGCCAGCCGTCTTGCGATGCCGGATAGACGCTGACCCGTGCATAGGTAGGATCTTCAATGTCGCGATGGGCCTGGCGCTCAAAGGCATCGGGTTCGAAAAACGTGATCTCGTGCCCGAGCGCTGCGATTTCCTTCAGCATGCCACGATAATAGGTGGCAGCGCCGTTCCAATAGGACGATACGAGGCTCGACCCGAAGAAGCAGATCTTCATGGCATAGCCTCCTCGAACTGAGCTGTTGGCGGGGCGCGTCGTGCGCCACGTACCGATGAGACGATTTCGATCAGTTCGGCCGCGCGGTGCCGACAGGTGTGCCGATTTTGGATAGCCTCGAGGCCGGTCTTGACCAAGTCAGCTGCAAGTGCCTGATCCTCGAGGAGAGTCCGCATGGCCTCTTTCATTTGCGTGCCATCTGCGGCACGCAGATATGATCCGGAAGGGAAAAGAAGTTCGGCGTCATCCCAAGGTGCCGATACGATGGGGATGCCGCACGCCATCGCTTCGAACATCCGGATGGTCGGGATGCCCGGCAGCGACCGGGCATATGGTCCTCGCGGTACGTGGACGGTGAAGCGGGCGCTGGCAAAGGCAATGGGCGCCTGATGGGCCGGCAGCCAACCGCAATACTCGATGCCGGCCGCTTCAATCGCGCGTAGGGCGTCGAGCGAGTAGCGGACTCCATGAATCCGGGCGCGCAGGCCAAGCTCGGCAACCGGCCTGAGCAAGAATTCGTTCAGCTCGGCGCTTCGCTCATTGTCACCCCAATTGCCGATCCAGATCACATCGTGCGTCGGCTCGATCTCGCAATGCGGCCGATACAACTCGGTATCTGCGGCTTCATGCCAAGTGAAGGCGCGGTTGGCCCAGCCAAGTCTGAGGTAGATCTGCCGCAGCACCTCGCCGAAGGCGAGCACGCCGTCAAAGCCCTGCAAATCAAAGCGATCAAGCTGCTCCGGCGCGGTGACCGCGCGATGGTGTGTATCGTGGAAGAGCAGGGTGAATGGGGCACCTTCGATGCGCCGCCGGCCGATATCTCCGATCAGGTCCGGAGCATTCCATTCGTGCACGATCACGACATCCGCGACGTCGAGCGCCTGATCGAGGTCAGGAGCCGTTTCGTATTGCCTGATATCGATCCCGGGCAGTAGCGCCTGCGCCTGCTGCAGCGATCCGATGCCGCCATCTCTGATGGCATTGAGGCGGCTCCATCCGTTGTCCGGCTCGTAAACCGTCACATCGTGGCCAAGCGCCCGCAGCTCACGTGCAATGCCGCGCAGGAAATGGGCGTTGCCATTGTTCCAGCAGGACGTCAGCGCGTGACAGAAGAATACGAACTTCATACATGCACCTCCCGCGCTTGGGCTGGAATGGAACGTGGATGCAGGGCCTGCAGGCGTCGGTAGAGCGTCCGATAGGCGTCCGCAGTTCGGTTGAGCGAGTAGTGTTGCGAGCGCTCCCGTGCAGCGAGCTGTAACCGTGCGCGTTCGCTATCGTCGCGGCATAGCCTGCCGAGGGCATCGTGCAGAGCGCGATCGTCTTTCGGATCGACGAACAGCGCGGCTTGGCTCCAGAACTCCCGAAACGTAGGGATGTCGGAAAGGACCAGGGCACAACCGGCCGAAGCGGCTTCGAGAACGGAGAGGCCAAACGGCTCATACAAAGCTGGGCTGACAAAGATGGCGGCGTGCTGCATGCGGTCGAGCAGGGCGTTGTGCGAGAGATCGCCTATCAAAGTGAGTTCGCGGAAATCCTTTGCCGCTGAGTTCGGCGTCGGTCCGGCGACAAAGACAGGCCAATCCAGTTCGTTGGACGCTCGTGCGAGCGTTGTGAGATTCTTGGCTGAATCCCACATCCGGCCTGCCGCCAGGATGAAACGGCGTTTTTGCTTGGCAGACGAGGCGGCCGGGGACACGCCGTTCCAGATCACGGCGCCGGGCGAGCCCGGCCGATAAAGGTCGCAAATCACGTCATGAAGCGCTTGGCTTGGGCTGACCCAAGCCGTTGCCCTGTTCAGGCCAGAGCTGACGGCGCGCGTGTAATACTGCCATCTCGGCTCCGACAACCACGCGGTATCGTTACAGGCGACGCCCCAAGAGTTGCAGCAGGAATGGGCGACCACAACGATGGGCGCCAGCCAATCGAAACTGGCTTCGCGAAAGCTGTTGAGGTGAACGATGTCGGGCTCGATCGCGTCCTCAAGATCCTCAAGAAAAATCCGGGCGTTGCAAAAATCGTCACCGGCCGGGTCCTGCCATTCGAGGGCGAGGCGGCTCTCGATCAGGCGAACGCGTCTGTCGCTCAGCATGCCGCGCTTCTCGCCTTGCGGCGGCGGGCCCATCGTCACGAGATGGACCTCGACTTCCATGGCGGCCAAGGCGGAGGCCAAACCCGTGGCGTAGGTCCACACGCCCCCCACAGCGTCGGTCGTCATCAGAACTCTGATTGAGGCAGGTGGGCTCATGGCGCGACCTGCAGTTCAAGCGCACTAAGGGGAGCGGGGCGCTGTTCCTGGACGTCGCTGAACTTATCGAACATCGCTAGATAGTGTTTGTGCGCGCGCTCCCAGGCGAAATCGTCCGGCTCGCCCCACAGCTTTCGGTAATCAGGCGAGCCGGGATACGGGTAGAGTGGTACGGGATCATTGGCCCAGACGCCGGCGTTCTGCATACGCCTCCGCCAGCTCTGCACGACGGGGTCGTCATCCTCAGGAACCTCGATCAGGTTCGCCTGCACGAACGGCACATGTTGTCGTGCCTCGACGAGCCGGTCTGCGAGTTGGTCCGTCGTCATCTTGCAGTTCTTGGCGAGCGCGGCGCGGCCTTCAGGCGTCAGGCTCTCGACGCCGGCCTCGATCGAGACGCATCCCGACCGGCCGAGCAGCTCCAGCATGTCGGGTTTCCAGAGATCGATGCGGGTCTGCACGCCGAACTTCAATGCGCGAGATACCAGTCCTTCGAGCAGCTCCGCGTTGGGCAGGAAGATCTCGTCGATGAAATAGATGTATTCGACGCCCTGTTCGCCAAGCCGGTCGATTTCCTGAAGAAGGACATCGGTTGGCCGCCTGCGGTACAGATTTCGGAAATTCTCTTTGGCGCAGAACGTGCAGTTATAGGGACAGCCGCGTGATGCTTCGATCTCGGCGCCCGGGCCGACCGGTTCGGCTTCAAACCGGTGGTGGTGGTGATGGTGGCGCCTAACCATTCCATCGGGCCAAGCGAGCGCAGGCTGATCTCTAAAGCTCGCGGCTTGCGGTCCGCCAATGACACGGATCGTGCTGTCTTGGGCGAAACATAGCCCGGCAAAATCCCGCTCGCCGTTCGCAAGACGCAGCAGCGACTGTTCGCACTCGCCCATGACGACGATATCGACGGCGAGCTTCTTCAGGGCGGCCCTCGGCGTCGTCGATCCGTGCGGCCCGACGGCAACGAGCATGGGCGCCAGATCGCGCACCGCCAATGCCAGCGCCTGCGGCACGCGCAGTTCTGGCGGTGCGCAGCGCCAGAACAGATAGGTCGGCGCCGTCGTGAGCACGATTATGTCGGGCCGAAAGGCACGGAGTTCGGCTTCGAGATCGGCGAAGGAGAGGTCGAACATGTGCGCGTCGAGCAACAGCATCGGATGTCCGGCTTGCTGCAGATAGTGCCCGCTGATCCCGAGTTCGAGCGGCAGATGCGGCGAACGGCAGCCGAAATAGATGCTCCGGTCGAAACTCCAGTTTGGATTGATCAGCGCGACACGGGTCATGCCAAGGCCTCGCGCTTGGAAGCGTCGATGAAGCGGAGGGCAAGCCATTGGTGTAGCGAGAGCAAGCCGTCCTGCAGCGATGTCTTCGGCTGCCAGCCGAGCGCGGTGTGAAGCGCGCGCGTATCGGTCACGTACCAAGGCTGGTCACCCGGACGCCAGTCTGAGAAGGAATAGGCAATCTCGTGGCCCGTCAGCTCGCTTAGCAGCCCGATCAGTTCACGCAGGCTGATCGAGTTCGCAGGTCCGCCGCCGAGGTTGAACACCCGGCCTCGGACCAACGCGATGTGGTCCAGCGCGGCAAGCCAGGCATCGACTGCATCCGAAACGTGAAGCGCGTCGCGGACCTGATATCCGTCGCCGTAGATCGTCAGGCGCTCACCGCGCAGCGCACTGAGCAGAAAGTGCGCGATCCAGCCCTGGTCCTCGGTGCCGAATTGCCGCGGGCCATAGATGCAGCTCATGCGCATCACGACGGCCTTCAATCCGAAGACACGGGCATAGTCGCGCACATACTGATCGGCCGTTCCCTTGGAGCAGCCATAGGGGCTATAGAAGTCGAGCGGCGCGTTCTCCGAGATGCCATCGGCTAATACGGGGCTGGCAGGTCGGTAGCGTTCTCCTTCGCGAACGATCTCGGTGTCGTCGATCAGCCTGCCGTAGACCTTGTTGGTCGATGCAAACAGCAGCGGCGCCGATGGATTGTGGAGCCTGATAGCCTCCAGAACGTTTACCGTCCCGCGTGCGTTGATCTCGAAATCGGCGACGGGGTCTGCGATGCTGTCGGTGACCGCCACTTGGGCGGCAAGGTGAATGACGGCGCTGGCATCACGGACGGCGTCGATGACCGATATCGGGTCGCGAATGTCGGCTATAACGATAGCGATGCGTTCGCCGTGTCGCGACTTCAGCCATTGCGCGTTCTCGCGGACCCCGGGCCGGACGAGGTTATCCAGGACGACTACGTTGCGACCCCGGCTCGCAAGGCGATCGGCGATGTTGCAGCCGATAAAGCCGCAGCCGCCTGTGACGAGAACGGGCCTGTTCAGGGTTTCCGTCATGCCACCAACCCTCGTTGCAATAGCTCCTCGGTAGCTTTCTCGGCGCGGTCTTCGGCAATCTGGTCGGCGAGATAGCCGGCCAGTTCGTCAAGGCCGTCATCGAAAGCTACCTGCGGTTCGAAACCGAGGACCCCGCGGCCTTTTTCGATATCGGCGAAGCAATGCCTGATATCGCCGGCGCGATATTTGCCCGTGATATCAGGTGTGAGGTCCGGCCGACCCATGACGCGCGCGAGATCGCATGCCACGGATTGAATGGTTCGGCTCTGTCCCGATCCGACGTTGAAAACATCGTCGCCATGGCGGCTCTCCAGCGCCAGCAGGCAGGCGCGCGCGACGTCCTGGACGTGGACGAAATCGCGTCGTTGAAGGCCATCCTCGAACACCAGCGGCCGACGCTTGTTCAGGAGCCGCGCTGCGAAAATCGCCAATACGCCGGTGTAGGGATTGGATAGCGCCTGGTGGGGCCCGAACACGTTGAAGAAGCGTAGCGCGAGAACCGGAATGCCATATGCCTTGCCCATGATCAGGCACATCCGCTCCTGCGCATATTTATTCAGCGCATAGATCGAACTGAGCGTTGGCTGCTTGGTTTCCGGCGTCGGTATGGGGTCGAGGAGGCGCCCCTGCTCATCCGTCAGCTCCCACTGTGACTGCTTGAGTTGTGCAACGGGGCGCTCGGCAGGCGCAAGCGTGAGGCCATCAATCGAGCGGCAAAGCCCTTCGCCGTAGATGCTCATCGACGATGCCACCACGAGACGTTCGACCGGACGTCTTGAAAGAGCCTCCAGCAAGACGGCGGTGCCAAGCTCATTGGTCCGCACGTAAGCCGCGATGTCATACATGCTCTGCCCGACGCCGACGCAGGAAGCCAAATGCAGGACCATATCAGCCCCCCGCAACGCACGCTCGACGGCGAGACTATCCGTGATGTCACCTACGATGAGCTCGGCGTCTCTGTTCAGATATGACGGACGGTGACGTTCCGTCCCGTGGACCTGCGGCGCGAGATTGTCGAGCAGCCCGACTTCGTAGCCGGCGGATAATAGGGCACTCGCCGCATGTGAGCCGATGAAGCCGGCCCCTCCGGTAATCAATACCCTTGCCATTCCTGGCTCTCCTTGCTCGACATCAGAACGGTCTTGCAACCGGTCAACGGTGGAGTGGAAAGCGCACTTTGCAAATTCAGGTCGGCTGACCGCGCGCTAATCACATGATGAATCAGAAGCAGGGCAAGGAATGTTCGTTCCTCGAAAATGTACAAACAAAAATTCTGCTAACCTGGATCAATAACATGGGTGAATCGCGTGAGCTCAATCGCTTTAGAAGGGCGAGCCATGCGCGAGTGGCGGCAGGTCAAGATGGCGTGCGACCGTCGCGCCGATGTCGGCGAATCCACGGCGCTTGCCGATCGGTGACCCACGTGGCGCGCCGGAAACGAGCACAGGGACCTGCTCGCGGGTATGATCGCTGCCGCGCCAAGTCGGATCACAGCCGTGATCGGCGGTGATCACCAGCAGGTCGCCGGACTTCAGTCGCTCCATCAGCTCGGGAACGCGGGCATCGAATGCCTCGAGGGCGGCTGCGTACCCCGCGACGTCGCGCCGGTGACCATAGACGCTGTCGAAATCAACGAAATTGGCAAACAACAGCCCGCCGTCTGCCAGATGATCCCAACCCTCGAGCATGCAATCGAACAGCGCGTCGTTGCCGTCACCGCGCTTGTTGAGGCCAGTTCCTCGATGCGCGAAAATGTCGTCGATCTTGCCGATCGAGACGATTTCGCGATGTTCCGCCTTGGCGATATCAAGAATGGTCGGTTCCGGGGGCGGCACCGCGAAATCACGCCGATGCGAGGTTCGCTTGAAATTCCGGCTGGATGCACCAGTGAAGGGGCGCGCGATCACGCGACCAATGTTGAGGTGATCGACCAGCCCGCGCGCCACCGCACAGACCTCGTAGAGCCGCTCGAGCCCGAAGGTTTCCTCGTGGGCCGCGATCTGGAACACGCTATCGGCCGAGGTGTAACAGATCGGCTTTCCGGACTGCAGATGCGCCTCGCCGAGTTCTTCGATGATATCGGTGCCCGAGGCGTGACGATTGCCAAGAACCCCCGGCAGACCGGCTTGTTGCACGAAGGCGTCAATGAGACCCGGCGGAAAACAGGGCTCAGTCCTTGGAAAGTAGCCCCAATTGAACCGGACAGGGACGCCGGCGATCTCCCAATGGCCCGACGGTGTGTCCTTTCCTTTGGACAGTTCACTGGCACATCCATATTGCGGACGTACCTCGCCGCGATAAGCCAATCCCGTAAGTTGACGGCCGGTCGCAAGGCGATGGGCCTCGCCAAGGCCGAGTTCGACGAGATGTGGCAGATGCAGGGGGCCCTGGCGCACGTCATTATCGGCATCGCCGCCGGCGCAGGCGTCGGCAATGTGACCGATCGTATCCGCGCCATCGTCCCCATACGCCGCTGCGTCCGGGGCAGCGCCAATTCCGACCGAGTCCATGACGAGGATCAGGGCGCGCATATCGCGTCCTTTGCGGGTTCGAGCTGCGGCGGCATGGAAGGGATTGCCGCTGGCATCTCGCAGTAACGTTCAAGCATGCGGCCGCAAAATTCGGCGAATTCGAGGGGCGCCAGCGGTGGGCTGGTGTGGTGTGGAGCGATGCCGCGATGTTCCGGCGTGAAGCAGAACGTCAGCGTCACTTTGAACTCCGCCAACGCGTCCATCTGCCGGTCGAACCAGTCCATCGCATTGGGACGAAAGCTGTCGGCCCAGGATAGCCCGGTCCTGAGATGGGTTACGCCGAGGCGGCGCATCCAGCGTACGGCTTCATCGAGACGGTGATCCTCGAAGTGAAACCACTGGCATAGACCCATCATGTCAGAATACTGCTCGAACGTCTTGCAGGCGAGCTTTGGCTTGCCGTCCTGGCGCAGCAGTCCCATGTGGAAGTGTCGGTAGTAGGACGATCCCTCGGCTTCCCGGTGTCGCGTCGTCGCCTCCCACGTCGAGGGAAGGTCATAAAGGCTGTACCAGTGGATCCGCGGCGCACGGCCGCACAGCAACTCGGCAGTTCGGCGGACGCCCCAGTCTTGCACCTCCTCTGCGCCGAACGAGGACACGCCGACTTCGGTCACCCAGACCGGCAACGCGACGAGCGACTGGATTTCCGCGAGCTTGTCCGGCCATTCGTCGATCTGCCACAGGTTCCAGTCGAGCGGGAAGCCGTGCAAGGCGATCACGTCGACATGATCGAGAACTCCTTTGGCCTTCATGTTTTCAATGAATGAAGGATCGATCGGGGAGATTCCGCCGAGCACCCGGGGTAGCGTCGGATGAACGGCGCGAATGGACTTTCCAGCGGCGATCGCCAGATCGGCGAACTTTTCCCAGTCCGGATCAAGCTGAAGGTCCCAATGCGATTTGTTGTTGGGCTCGTTCCAGATTTTCACTGCTTCGATCATCGGACGGCACCTCGCGGCACAACCGGCATCGCCGCGCCTGGTCTGGCCCTCCTGCACAGATAGACCTCTTCCTCGGGGTGAGCGGCGATTGCAAAACCCGCGCTGCGCAGCATGGCCTCCACGCAAGCGCGGTTCGGTGCCCACCAATTGGTGGGGTCGTCGGCGTATTTGTGTTCGATGAAATGCATCTTGGGATAGCCGGGACTGTCGAAATGCGAGGTCGTCCAGAAATCGTAGTCCCGCTCAATGGTGTCCACCTCACTGGAGCCGCGCAGCATGGATTGAAATAGCAGCAGGTCGCGCGCGACATGTTCATGAATCAGGTCCAGCGCGAGCAGCGGGTGACGAAGGTGGTATAGAACACCCATGAAGATCACGAGATCGAATTTTTCGCCGAGCTGCCCGACATCGTATGTCGACATCTTGCGGAATTCGACCTCAAGTCCGCTGACATCGGCTGCGAACCTGGCTTGCGCCAGATATTCATCGTCGGTATCGAGACCGAGCACGCGATCGGCGCCCCGCCGCTTCATCTCCATGGCGTAGAAGCCCGCATTGCAGCCAATGTCGAGGACGGTCTTGCCCTGAAGATCGTCAGGGACAACGCCGGCGAAACGGCGCCATTTCACGCGGGGATAGTCGCCGAGGAAGTGCGACGGCGCGGTGCTGACGCCCCTCAGGTCGAGGTTGTGAAACCAGGGACCGAGTGCATCAACCCGGCGGCGGATTTCCTCCCTGGAGAGCACGGTCGTCATGATATGCCTCCGTTCCCGGCGGACGACCGTGTTTCGCCATCCATGCCGATGATCGGCGCCGCATCCAGCCTTTCCCGGCTAGACTGCATATCGGCCAGCAGCGCCATCGCGGCTCGATAGCCGTTGACGGTGCCGACATCGACATAGGATTCACCGGCCTTGACGCCGATGCCGCGCCCGCCGGCCTCGATGTAGCCGTTCACCAGCGTGCCGAAATATTCGTCCCGACAGCCGCGCTGCCGCCAGAGCAGGTGCAGATCATGGAAGCCGGTAGCGGACATCCTGAAGGCGCCCCAGATCCAGTGCGACTTCCCACCCGCCTGCTTGACCTGGATTTCACGCACGCGCTCGCCATCGAGCACCACTGCATCGAAGAATTCCGGATGCTCCACCGGGAATAGCAGGAATGAGAGCTCGGCATTGGGCAGCGCGCTCAGCGCGTTCTTGGGAAACCAGACCGTGTCGGGAAGACCAACAAGCACGTCCTCTCGGGGACCGACCACGGTGCGCGCCCTGAACACGGCATCGCACAATCCAGAGGCCTGTGGCTGAACAACATAGGCGAGTTCGGCGTCGCCGTAGCGATCACCATAATATTCGAGGATGTCGGATTTTCCGGCCGAGATAACAAAGCAGATCTTGTCGGCTCCGCCCAGAATCAGGCGTTCGATAAGATATTCCGATACGGCGCAAGGACGGTCCATTCCGCTCTCGCTGCGGCTGCCAACGGGCAGGAGCTCCTTGGAGAATGCCAGGGGTTGAATGCGGCTGCCACGGCCGGCGGCTGGAACGATGCCCCACATGCTATACTCCCTGAGTTTCGATTTGGCAGAGGCTGCGGCTCGTCGCCTGTTCGAGCAGTTCGACGAGTTCGAGGGCGCGCTTGCTCGAACTATGCTGATCCAGCGTTCGCTCGCGTGCGCGTCTGGCGATCGTCGCTAGTTGTTCCGGATTGAACTCCAGCGCCGCCAGCGTATCGCTGGATTGGCTCGCCAGCAGGATCTCTTCGCCAGGCTCGAAGAAATCCTCCAGCCCCGCCCAGCGATCGCTGAGCAGAGGCGCGCCGCAGGCCGCGGCTTCAAACAAGCGGCCGGATGGGCACCATCCCATATCCGCCATCGCGCGACGGGTCACATTGAGCGTCAGGCGCGCGGAGGCAAAGAATGGCGCGTGCTCGGACGGCGGCAGGTGGCGGACGAAATAGATATTCGAGGACCATGGAAAATCCGGTGGATACTGTGCTCCGCCAATCAGGAAGCGGAGATCCTGCCGCAGACGGGCTGGCGCGACGAACAGTTCTTCTACGGCGGATTGTCGGTCTTCCGAGTAGGTTCCGAGATAGGACAGATCGGCCAGATAGTGCGGCTTGGCGGCAACAGGGCGATGAACGTCGGCGTCGACGTGGCCGTACAGCGGCCTGATATCCCGCGCACCGAGCTTGCGGCGGAATTCGTCGAAGAGCCGCTGTCCGCCCGTGAAGCTCAATACCAGCGCAAAGTCCTGGAGACCTGCCGGCCCAATGTAGGGGACGGGCTCTCCCGCCTGCAACCTTGCGAGCGTGATTGGCGTGTCGAGGTCATAGAAGACAGGGGTGGCACGATCCTGCGACAGGATCAGGTCGGTTGCGGCCAGCGCGTCGGCGCAATAGGAGGTCACGATCGCGGCGTCACATTCGGCTATGCTGCTGCGTGCGATCGAACGTACTTCGTCCCAGGATCCGTACAGCACGAGCCGTCCGCCCGGAATTTCGAAAAGGTCTCGGGCGCCCGCATAGTAAGGCACGTCACGCTCAAAGAACGTGACTGAATGGCCGGCGTGAACGAGGTGCTTGCAGAGCCCACGCCATAGCGTCGCGTGACCGTTTGCCCATGAGGACGAGATGGTCAAACCGAATATGACAATTCTCACGCCGGCACCTGTTGATTGATCCGCGAGATACGAATGCCCGATCCATCCACCGCAAGCGTGCTAACGCTCGCCGGCGCGACGTCGATCGAGAGGAAATCATTCAGTGGAATGCGCGAGTAGTACAGCAGAGCCGCTCTGATTGGCTCGGCATGGCTGACGATGACAACTGCGCCATCGGCCCGAATGCCACGAAGCTGCTCCAGATGGCGAACGATCCGCCGCTGCAGCGCCTGCATGCTCTCACCGCCCGGCGGGCGATTTGCACTGCGCCGCGTATTCCATCGACGCCATCTCGGATCGCGTTCAAGCTCGGCAAAGGTACATGACGTCCATTCTCCATAGTCGATCTCATCGGCTTCAGGAGCGATCTCTACCGGCAGGCCGAAGTGCCAGGCGAGAATGGAGGCGGATTGCTGTGCCCGTCGTTGCGGGCTCGACTGGATCACCGCTGGTCGCTCGATCATCTCGGCGCAACGCGACATCTGGCGGCAACCAAGATCGTCAAGCTGCGCGCCGGGCATCCTGCCGCAAAGCCGATCGCCGAGCAGTCCGTGATGACCGTGGCGGACGAGCTGAATCGCTTTTGTCATGTGGTCTCAAGCCTCGTCCTTGATGAACGCGCGCGTCCGGCGGCGCGCTTCCTCGTCGGTGAATTGCGCCGGCGGAGATTTCATGAAATAGCTGGATGGGCCCGTCAGCGCGCCACCGAGACCCCTATCCATCGCAAGCTTGGCGCAGCGCACGGCGTCAATCACCACGCCGGCTGAATTCGGCGAATCCCAGACTTCGAGGCGCACTTCTGCGCTGAGCGGCACGCCGCCAAACGTGGTACCTTCCAGACGGATATAGGCGAGCTTGCGATCGGTCAGCCAAGGGACATGGTCGCTGGGCCCGACGTGGATATTGTCGGCCTCGAGCGGAACGTCGAACTGGCTGGTGACGGCCTGGGTCTTCGATATCTTCTTAGAAGTCAGCCGCTCTCGCTCCAGCATGTTCTTGAAATCGGTGTTGCCACCGACGTTGAGCTGATAGGTCCGATCAAGCCGCACACCGCGTTCGCGGAACAGGTTGGTGAGCACGCGATGCAGAATCGTGGCGCCGACCTGGCTCTTGATATCGTCCCCGATCACGGGAAGGCCTGCTTCCTCGAAGCGGCGCCGCCAGGCGGGATCGGAAGCGATGAACACGGGAATGCAATTGACGAAGCCGCAGCCGGCTTCGATCGCCCGCTTTGCATACCACTCGCTCGCTTTTTGCGATCCGACGGGCAGGTAGGAAACCACCACGTCGGTTCTCGATTTCCTCAGTACATCCGACACATCGGCTTCGGGTTCGTCGGAAATCGGCACGTCATCCTCGAGATAGCGGCCGATGCCATCGAGCACCGGCCCGCGCCGGACAATCACGCCGGACTCCTGAACGCTGGCAAAGCGATGGGTGTTGTTTGGTCTGGCAAAGATGGCGCTCGAGACGTCGAGGCCGACCTTGTTGGCATTGACGTCGAACGCCGACGAAATCTCGACGTCGCTGATGTGATAGCCGCCGAGATCTGCATTCATCAGTCCAGGTACCGGCTCGTTGGACTGCGCGTCACGATAATAGGTAAGGCCTTGAACGAACGAGCTTGCGCAATTGCCGACACCGACGACGCCGACGCGAACGCGCCGCCTCTCTTGAAGACGTGAATGCATCGATCAGTGCCTCCGGGAGTTCGACCACAAACGTAAGTACGTCGGCCGAACGTGCTTTCGATATGTTCGTTCCTGCCTTGGCGATGATCCATCAGGACGACAAACGATTTCGTGGGGAAAAAATCAAAAACATTAACTTGGTTTAACGCGGCGGTGGTCTCGGCAGGAACGAAGGGAGCGGTAGAAGTAGATGATGAAGAAGATGCTGGTCGCTCCCTGCGAAGAACGAACGACCGGCTGCGGCGTTTCACAGGCAAAGACGATCGTCACGATCATCGAACATCGTAACCGTAGAACGGAGATCGCAAATGAGCGAAGGCGAGAGGACAACGGATCACAAGCTGATAAGGCAATGGGTCGAACAGCGCGATGGCCGGCCGGCTACCGTGCGCGCAACCGAGGAGCACGGCGATGCCGGTATCCTTCGGATCGACTTCGGCCCCAAGGAAGACAGTCTGGAAGAAATCGAATGGGAGGAGTTCTTTCGCAAGTTCGATGAGTCCGAACTCGCGTTCCTGTACCAGGACCGGACGAAAGACGGAAAGCTGAGCCGGTTTCACAAGTTCGTCCGGCGTTCCGCCAAATGAGCCATGTTCGCGGAAGTGACGGTGACTGGGTTTCAGCCATGCGCGCCGGGCAATTCGAGCAAGCGTGGGTGGTCACCGATCGGGATCTCGCCAGCTGTCGTTGGGCAAGTGGCGACAAGCATGTTGGGCCACGGCATCTGCAGCGCATCTGGCGAGGCGAGGAACTGCGCAACAGGAAGGTTCTGGTGCGGTGCTATCACGGCCTTGGAGATACCATCCAGTTCGCCCGGTTTCTGGCGCCGCTTGCGGAGAGGGTCCGGACGCTCACAGTATGGTGTCAGCCGGAACTGATACCTCTCATCGAACCGATCGAGGGTGTCGGTCGGGCGATACCACTCCATGACGGCACGCCCGATGCCGATTTCGAGGTCGACATCGAGATCATGGAAATCCCCCATGCGCTCAGAGCGAGCCGGGATCTCATCGAACTGCGGAAGCCTTATCTGACGCTGCCGCCACGCCAAGGATCGGAATGTATCGGCAGACAGAGAGCGCTTGCGGTGGGGCTGGTCTGGGAAGTCGGGAACTGGGACAAGCGCCGAGCCATCCCAGCGCGGTTGCTCAAAGGCCTCCGCTGCGACGAAATCCAGCTTTACTCGCTGCAACTTAACATAGCGCCCGGAGCGCCCGACCAGCCGGGCGCAAAAGATATCAGCACGCCCGATATCGTGGAGCTCGGGTATCGCCTAAGGGAGCTCGATCTCCTGATCAGCGTGGACACCATGGTGGTACATCTGGCAGGTGCGCTCGGCTGCGAGCCATGGGTGATGCTACATCGGGATTGCGACTGGCGTTGGCCCGCCCATGCCGGGACCTCGGTCTGGTATCCCCGCGCAAGATTGTTCCACCAGCGCCAATCCGGCGACTGGGCGCACGTCATCGAGGCTGTCGGTTCGGCTCTGGCCGAGCGGGCGCCAAGAAGCTGATCTGAAGCGCGCGCACGGCGGCATTACTCATGGGGATTTCATTGCGGCCGAGCGGAGCGTGCTCGATCGGATATGCATGCGCAAGTCGGCTTAATCAGTACGATGCTGCCAGCAGCGACAACAGCTGCCGGCCACTGCATTTTGCAGCGTCGTCTGTCATCAGGAGCTGACCTGTAGTTCGAAAGTGGTTGGTGGAGCGTTCTCTCCGCATTAAAAGGAGAGGGCCGGGCGACCGTCAATATTGAACGATCTTTGCTTCACGCGCTTCGATCGCCTTTCGTTCGTCGGTTTCCCTTGTCAACCGGGCCATCCTTACGACCCTGGCATCCGCGAAGGGCTTGCCGATTGCACGCGCTTTGCTTTGAACAGCAAGCCGCGGACGCTTCAACACAACGGATGCGCGGGCTGGCGAAACGCCGCGCTCGACAAGCGCGCAAAGGAGATTGATCTGGTCAGCAGTCCAACTGCGGGAGGTTACTCGAGGCATTACAGCACTGCCCTCCATTGCGATCGCCATGATGCTAGTCCGTCCCCGATTGCACGCTAGAGGTCGGCGGTCTAGCTCGTCTGTTCGCTATCTGACAAAGGTTTGTTCGGTAGTGCTTCGAAGTTCCGCGCCGAGCTTGCTCGTTGCGCTGTCAACCATCCGTTTTGGCAGCACCCGTCACTCCTCTGACCGGGGTTGACGGCGTTGTCCTTATCGGATCAGCGTCGACGACATTTTGGCTCGCAAGCGAAGAGATTCTGTTCGTGTTTGACCGATAGTGCAGATAGTCGTCATTGAAATCCCCCAATCGGGTCAGCGAGTTCCAGTCACGGATTTTTAGTCGTCGCGAATCCCAATCCACCAGTCCCAAATGCCTCAGGTCCTGAATGACGCGATTGGCATGAACGTTTGAAATGCCGCAGGCGTCGGCGACGTCCATCTGGGTCCACGGCATGGCGAACGAGAGGTCGCGCGCCAGCCCCGAGGCTTGCAGGCGGACGGTAAGTTCACAGACGATATGTGCGATCCGTGCAAAGGCGTCGCGACGCCCCAGGTTGACGATCCATTCTTGAGAGATGGCCGCTTGCATCAATGTCTCCCGCCAGAATGCCTGTGCCAGTGCCGTTGATCCGTTCGCTGCTTCCTTGAGCGCTGCATGTGGCACGAACGCCACCACCGCGGGTCCGACGGTCGTGATGCTGTAATCGACGGCCGGCAGGTGCAACGTCGCGAGGTCGGCAATGTCGCCAGCAACGAAGAACGAGGTGATCTGACGGCGGGATCCGGAGGCGGGCTTGTGGCCACACAGGAAGCCGTCCAGCACGAGGGTGCACTGTGATGGCGAGTAGCCATGCGAGACGACGTCGCGGCCGGCAGGGTAGTTGACCAGCTTAAAGGGAAGGTCGGCGATCCGCTGCCTGTCATCAGCCGAGAGCGCGTTCAGCCGTTCAAGGCGAAGCAGCAGTCGTGAGTAGGGGCGGCCGGTCTCCATGGCCGGCCTTACCTGGAGGCAATGCAACGGTCCGTCTTGCCGGAGAAGCAGAACGCCGTGATGCGCTTCGAACGATTCATGGTTACGCCTTGGTGTGCACTCAGCTAACTTCCGCAGGAACGCCAGATTTGTATGAACGTTCCAAAGCGCCGCTTGAAGCAGCGGATAGCGAGGAAAGCACGGAGCGCATGGCCCGACGTTCATTAGCGGCCATGGGGCTGTGTTATGTAGTGGACATATCAACCACGAAACATGTCAGCCTCACGTTGTCGTCGTTGCCGACCTGACACGAGCAGACAGTCTACATGCAAGTTCGGCATCCGGCGGCTCGCGCTAAATACAAATCCTGAAGGTTCCGGCAGCAGCTTCTATGACCTGCGCTCCATGCGAAAAACGCCCGCATACTCGACATGGAACATGCGATCGGGCTGAACTCAAGAGATGAACTCGTTGTCGCGCGGCGTACATAGGTTGGCTAGTGCCGTACACGATGCGGCGCAGGAACGAGAGCGTTTCCTGTGCACTGCCCGAGATGGATCACGACAAACAACCCGAGCGCCGGCAGCCCGAGAAGAAGATTACCAAGTCCCGGGCCGCATGCCGATCCCAAGCTGACAGATCCGGACAAGACGCCTGGCTCAGGTGTGCTGCCGGAGCCCGAAGACGCTAACCCGAGCCCCACGGGTTGGTCACTGCTGGTCGCCAAATCGTTCTTGATCGCTCGGCGTCTTGCCGGCTCCCTCACGATTAGGGCGCCGTTAGCGGTCCCACGGGCGTAGCAATTCGGGCGTCCGCATGTCGGGCGGCACCTGAAAATCCCGAGCGGCCCCGCGCGCGGCCTGCAGGCCTCGTGGAAATCCGCTGCGATAACTGTAATCCCGCGTTGCCGTGCGCCGGTTGCCTTTCTCCGATTGCAATCCGGTGGCACAGGCCAGATCCACCAACGCCACGGCTCCGAGCGTGGCGAGCGCAAACGCGCTTCTTCCCCTGCTATGACTATCCTGCTGAGCGCCGGCGGCGACGGTTGCGATGTCGGCAAGATCGCCAGCTACCCGGGTCCATATCCAAGGCTCAGGATCGTGACTGCCCAGAATAGCGACGCCGGTTGCGATCTCGCGCGCGCCATAGCTGCGAACGACGGTTTCAAGATCCCTCATGCCGGCTGCCCTGCAGATTGCTGCAGGGGCGACCAATTCAGCCACGCCAAGTGCAATGGAGAAATAGCCGAGCCCCCGTGCCAATCTGTCGTTCGGCGATTGCGAACGCACTGGCAATGCGCTTCTACCAACCACATCAAGCATGGAGCCCTCCGTTCATTCCGGGTTTCAGCACCACCTTGATGCAGCCGTCCTGTTTGTCGCGGAACGTCTTGTACATCTCGGGTCCGCTTTCCAGCGGCTCGGTATGTGTGATGACGAAAGATGGATCGATCTGATTTTCGAGGACGCGGCTGAGCAGGTCGTCGGTCCAACGGTTCACGTGGGTCTGGCCTGTCCGGATGGTCAGTCCCTTATTCATGACCGCGCCGAGTGGAATCTTGTCCAGCAACCCGCCATAAACCCCAGGGATCGAGAGCGTGCCGGCGGGACGGCAGACATACATCATTTCGCGAAGCACATGCGGGCGATCGGTCTCCAGCATCATGGCCTGCTTCGCCCGGTCGTACATCGCGTCCACCGAACCGGTCGCATGCGCTTCCAGGCCGACGGCGTCGATGCATTTCTCCGGACCCTTGCCGCCGGTGAGCTCGTTCAGCCTTTCAACAACGCTCTCCTCTTCGAAGTTGATTGTGATGGCGCCGCCCGCTTTTGCCATCGAAAGACGCTCCGGAAGCCGGTCGATCGCTATCACCTGCCTAGCGCCGAGCAGCACCGCGCTTCGGATGGTCATCTGGCCGACAGGGCCGCAGCCCCAGATTGCCACCGTGTCCGTCGGCTGGATGTCGCATTGCACGGCGGCCTGCCAGCCGGTGGGGAAGATGTCCGACAGGAAGAGCAATTTCTCATCGGGAATCCCGTCCGGGACCTTGATGTGTGTGGTATCGGCGAAGGGAACGCGCAGGTACTCCGCCTGACCGCCGGGATAACCTCCGGTCAAATGGGTGTAGCCGAATAGCCCAGCGGTGGCGTGCCCGAAAGCCTTGTCGGCAAGATCCTTGTTGCGGTTGGTCGTTTCGCAGACCGAAAAGTTTCCCCGCCTGCATTGCTCGCATTCGCCGCAAATGATGGTGAAGGGGATGACCACGCGGTCGCCGACCTTGAGCGATTTGCGCGCCGCCGGTCCGACCTCGACGACTTCGCCCATGGTCTCGTGGCCCATCACGTCGCCGGATTTCATCCCGGGCATGAAGTGATCGTAGAGATGAAGGTCCGAGCCGCAGATTGCGCAACTCGTGACTTTAATGATCGCGTCGCGCTCGTGTTCGATAGTGGGATCGGGAACGCTGTCGCAGCGGACGTCGGTGGTGCCATGCCAAACCAGTGCCTTCATGACGATCTCCGCAGCGTTGTAGGTCTCGGTCGGTGAAACTGTTGAACAACGGCCGGTGGCATTCGTTCCACGATGGCGCTGTGCAAGGCTGCTCAGAGCGAAAGCGACTGCAGCAGCCGGTCAAGGCGCCCTGTTCGAATCTGTGCGTACTTCGGTTCGCTTAAAGCGTATCCGGAGTCCGTAAAGGCGAAGACTTGTCCTCATTGCGAAGCTCCTGCTCCGCCTGTTGCCAGAACTCGTCTTCGCGGCCTTCAGGCCTGCCATTGCGCTCCCAGATTTCATAAGCGCGAGCTTTGATTTCCTTCTCTGTCGGCTGCGTCATCGGTTGCTCCAAGTCGAGGGCACGGTTCACAAACAGAGCCGTGCACGGGGACCATCGGTCGTCGCCCGCCCAAACAATGGCGACGAGGTACGCTGGTTCCTCGCGCCACTATTTGAGCGTATAAAGGAACGCGGTGATGTCGCGAGACTCCTGCGGCGTCACGCCCATTTGCGGCATGGCATTCCCTGGGAGGGCCTTTTGTGGATTCTGAATCCACCGCGCCATGTTTTCAGGGGAGTTGCTGATGAAGCCCGCCAGATAGGTGCGCGTTCCGACATGCAGCAACGGCGGGCCGACGTTCCCCTTTGCATCTGCGATCTGCGGAATGAGATGACAGCCACCGCAGCCATAGTGCTTGATCAGGGCCATACCCCGCTTTGCATCTCCGAAATTCGGCGGACCCTGCTCCGATTTGGCATAACAGCCTGCCAGCACGAGGCAGGCGCAGGCGAGGGCGGGAAGCGATCGTAGCGCTCGGACAGCGACGAGGCGCGCAGGGTTACCGGAGATATCCCTGTAAGGCGTCCGCTTCCGCCAATCGGAAGAAGCTCTGCGCGGCGTTGTCCTCATGCGGCCCAGGCCTCCGTGACTCCTGTGCCATTCTCAGGGCTTCTGTCCGAACCCGAACTTCCGTGTGCCTGACCATGGATCTGGCGTTGTAGTCTGTTGTGATGGAAGCTGCTCCACATCCGGCATCAGTGGCTGCTGCGCGAAAGTGCGTCCCCATTGCCGGTTAGGCTCGTTGCTCAGCTTTCCGATGTAGGTGACGAGATCCCAGATTACGGCATCGGGAAGAACGGCGCCCCATGCCGGCATCCCGTTCGGACGTCCCTGGTAGATCGAAAGATAGATGTTTTCCGGCTCCGAGCCGTAGATGAAGATGTTGTTGCTGAGCGCAGGCCCCATGCCGCCACCGCCGTTATCAGCATGGCATCCGTTGCAGTTGAAGCTGATGAAGTATTGCATGCCGCGGGTGGTAGCCTGCTGATCGCCCTGAGCTGGGTTCTTAATGATGGGGCGGGCCGGCGATGCGCCGGGTGCGAGCGGGCTGATTGGCACCTGCATGAACAGGCCGGCTTGAAAATTCCCGGCTGCCTCGCCGAAATCGGGTCGCACCGCGACGGCGGGTTGCTGGGCCTGCTGCGATTGGGGCAGGCTCTGTTGACTGAGGGCAGGTGGTGCGGCAGAGGCAAGCGCGAAAAGGAACAATGCCAGATTGCATGCTGCCAATCGTGCGCTCATCGATGCTCTCCTGCCGAAGAATGCCGATGCTCCACAAGCGGAACGCCGTAGTCTTGTAGCAAGGTCCTGATCTCCGCACCGTGTTCGTCAATGAAATCGTTCAACCCGTCGCGGAGAGCGTGATCGCCCTTCCGCACGCCCATGGCAATTTCGAACTGGAATTGCTGGGGGGAAAATTGCTCGCTCGCAATAATGGGGGTAACCGTCAGTGGAACGCCGGATCGTTTCGCGGCGTACCCGGCCAGCGGCCCCCACGCCGCGGCGATATCGATCTCTCCGTTCTCGACGGCCTCGATAAGGCGAGCCGGCGGGTCCGGTTCGCGGTAATCGCCATAGATCATGAAGCCACGAACATTGTCGACGATGCCTTGCCGCCCCAGTGCATGCGCGGGCGGGGTGTTGTTGCCGTCAGCGCCGATCAGATGCACGCCGATCGTGAGCCTGCGTAGCTGCGGGTCATCGATGGCATCGAGTTGCAGGTGGCGCGCGGCCTGGCTGACGAAAACATAGGTCGAGCGATAATAGGGGCGGGTGGTTTCCACAAGGTCATATCCTGCGGGAATGCCCATGACCAGATCGCAAACCCCGGCCTTCAGCGTTTGTCGGATAAAGCCACGACGCTGTGCCCACCACGTGTAGGAAACGGCTTTGCCGAATTGCTTCGCCACCATCCCGGCGAGCTTGTTTTCGAAGCCTTCTTCTGCCTGGTTCGAGAACGGCATGTTGTTGGGATCGGCGCAGACGCGTAAAGTATCGGGCTTGGCCGCGAGCACGGACAGCGGCAACGCCGACATCGCAAGCACGAATAGCGAGCTAACGCGGCTGCGCATTGTTGCCGTCCTTTGGTCCGGCAGGACCAAGCTTAAACACGAGGAGGTCGCTGCCGCCTGCGGTATAGAAAGGGAGGTCCTGTGTTGCGCCGGTGAACCCCAGGGCGGCGTTACGCACGCGCGGATCCACTTCGGCGTTCGCGACCACGCCGGGCCAGCCGCCGACGCCAGACAGGATCGCTACATATTGCTGACCGTCGGAGCCGCGATAGGTGACCGGCTGGCCAATGAAGCCGGAGCCGGCGCGGAACTGCCAGAGCACGTTTCCATTTTTGGCGTCGACGGCCTTGAACAGCCGATCCATCGTGCCATAAAACGTCACGTCGCCCGCGGTGACGAGCGTGCCAGTCCAGACTGGAAGCTTCTCGTGAATTTCCCAGACTTTCTTTTTGGCGACCGGATCCCACGCCATGAATTCGCCGCGGTAACCTCCCGGCCCGGCATACATGTCGACGGAAGCCCCGACAAAGGGCGTTCCCGCGATGTAGCCGACCTCGCTGGACTTGAAATCCATGCACAGATGCTGGTGCGGTACGTACAGCAGCTTGGTCCGTGGCGACCAGGCTGACGGTTGCCAGTCCTTGGCGCCCGGCGCCGCTGGGCAGATGTCGTTAATGGTCTTGCCAAGGATTGGCGTTTTCTCGCCGTTGGGAATGATGCGGCCCGTCTTCAGGTCGACGCCCTTGTACGAGTTGACGTCATCGTAGGCGTCGGCGGATATCACTTCACCGGTCGCACGATCCATCACATACATGTATCCATTGCGGCCAGGATGGATCAGCACCTTTCGCGTTGTGCCGTTGATCTCCAGATTGACAAGCAGATTTTCGTTGATTTCGTCATGATCGAAGAGGTCGTGCGGATTGATCTGGTAGGCCCATTTGGCACGCCCCGTGTCCGGGTCGCGCGCGAAGATCGCGGTCGTCCAGAGGTTATCGCCGCTACGCTGATTGGCATTCCATGGACTTGGGTTGGCAGTACCGTAGTAGATCAGGTTCAGCTCAGCATCATAGGAGATCCAGCCCCACACCGTGCCGCCGCCGACCTGCCAGCGATCGGCCGGCCAGCTTGTGACGCCGAGATCCTTTCCCTTGAGACTGTCGTAGAAGGGCTTGAAGTCATCGCCGATCAACACGTCGCTGTCCGGTCCGGTCGAATACGCCCGCCATTTGATCGTCCCGGTTTCCTCATCGAGCGCGGTGAGCCGGCCGCGAACGCCGAGCTCACCGCCGCTGTTGCCGACCAGCACCTTTCCCTTTACGACCACCGGCGCCATCGTGATCGTTTCGCCTCGGTTGATCTCGCCCAGTTTCGTGTGCCAGAGCTCCTTGCCGGTCTTCGCATCGATGGCGACGGTGTGATTGTCGAGCGTATTGAGAAAGACTTTGCCGTTGTTGAAGGCCAATCCGCGGTTGACGACGTCGCAGCATGCCACGCCCTTTGCCGCGGGCTCAGGGCGCGGGGCATAGGACCACTTCAATTCGCCGGTCGTGGCATCGAGCGCGAATACCCGGTTCGGATAGGGGCCGTCATACGGGCCGACGACATACATAGTGCCGTCGACGATGATCGGCGCAGCCTCCTGTCCGCGATCGGCGCCGACCGAGAATGTCCAGGCGATCTGAAGCTGGGAAGCGTTTGATGTGTTGATCTGGTCCAGTTCGCTGTAGCGGGTATTGGCATAGTCGCGCGCGGCCATCGGCCACTGGCCGGCATCCTTCATCCGCGCTGCCAGTTCGTTTGGTGGCGCCTGGGCGGAAGCTGGATCCGCCCGCCAGGATATTAGGATCAGCGCTATCCAGACTGCCGCCAAAGCTGCATCTCGAAGGCAGGTCCAGATCATCGAGGGTACTCCGCAGGACACGCAACATCCGACGGAAGCTCCGTCCAGACGGAACCTACAATCCTTTTTGGCGACGATCGTTCCTAACGCGCAAACCCCGCGATCCCGTGTTTTGCTATCTCACCGCATTCGAATTGACCCCTGCACCGAGATCGACGGCGATCTGGTCTTCTCTGCCATCGCATTTTGGATGGCCGAAGCCCGACGTGCTCTTTCCGTCCGGGCCAATATCGTAAATGATCGCATCCTTCATGTTTGGACTGACGCCGGCCGGGACCTTGTCCAATCCGAGGAGATGCCGCACGCGCCACGCCACATTGTGATCCGCGCATGCGCTGTCGCCACTCACGCCAAGTCCGCCTGCCACCCCATTGCTGTCGTAAAGCGCCAGGCCACCGCCGAACACGATGGCGCCGCCAAGCGGCTTGCCGACGAAGGGATCCTGCGCGGTGCCAAATTCCGAAGACTGGCCGGCATACAGCGTGGCGGGGTTCGGCGGGCTACTCAGGGCGGCGCCGAACAAATATCCGCCGGGCTGGGCCTGGGCGTAGAGGTTGGCGGTCGCAATCGCCTTGTTCGGCAGGCTGAAAGCATTCGCCGTGTTGGCCTTCTCGGCTGCGATGGCGCGGCTGCCGGGCCACTGATCGTCGGCCTTGTTGCCGCTGAAGGCTACCGCGCACACGATCCCCTCGCGGTTGACGACGGCGGCCCATTCGTTGTTGTCGAGACCGCCATTGCTCGGTCCGCCGCTCGGCTTGACGCTCTTCTTCAGGATGTCGGCGAGGCGATCATGTTCCACCGGGCATGAAGGGTTGCTCGGCGCCTGCGCGGCCGCAGACGTTGCAGTGACGATTGCAAGCAGCGCGCCCAGGATGACAACCTTGCGCATGGTATCAAACTCCTGTGAAGGTTTGTGCGGACGCGGGTTGAACAAAATCAGTAGGGCAATGTTCCTGTTCGCGAAGAACGGTTGGGCGGGTGGCCATACTCGATCGCGACAACCAGCGATGCGCAAAAAGCAGGCCGGCGCAGGTGTAGAGCGTGCCCATCGGAATCCACATCAGCAGTCCCGCAAGCTGCTGATCTTCCAGCGGCGTCAAGCCGAACTCTGGAGCGAGGAGCCCCTGTTGCGGGAACCAGAGGCGGGGTGAGAGCGTGAGCAGGGCACCCAGAAGGCCGGAATGGAGTACGGTGACGAACAGGCAGGCGACGCCGATTCCATCGCGGATGTGCGTGCTGCGGCCCGCGCCTCGGCCGTAGAACAGCACCCACCAGAACAACAGTGCGGTGAGAAAGAAGCTGATGTGCTGCGTGCGGTGCACGGCGCTGTTTTCGAGCACCAGGCGATAGAGCGGAGGGGCATGCCACAGCCACAGCGCAAGGCCATGCAGTGCAGTTGCGGTAATGGGGTGGCTGATCGCACGCCAACAGCCTGCAATCCCGCCGGTGGTGACAAGGCGCCCCACCGAAGGTCGCCAACGCCGAGGCAAGCTCCACAGCAGCGCGCCATTGATCCGTGCGTACGCCATGAGCGGCGCGGCTACGACCATCATCAGCTCATGCTCGATCATATGTGCGCTGAACAGTCTCTCGCCGAGCCAGTGCAGCGGGGAGGTGATGGCAAGCGCGAGCACCAGCCAACCCGTCCAGAATGCGGCAGCTTGCGCGACCTTCACGCCATGACCGAATCCGGCTACGTGCCAGACCCTTTGCGTCCCGACGTAGAAGGCGATGCCGACGACATAGAGTGGCGTCAGCAGCCAGGGATCGTAGCTCCACGCCGAGGCGGAGTTGAGCGCGCCCGATACATCATGGGCGGTCGCAGGCGTGGCAGCCAGCATCAGCAGGACGGTTACGAGCGATCTCATCGCAAACACGGGCTGATCATCAGCGCCGCGACCAGTTGGTTCAGGATAACAAGCGCAAATATCACGCCGCTGCCGACCCCGAGCCAGGCCATGAAGTTGCGCGCGCGGCCGCCCTGCGCTTCGGTCCACTCCGCCGCCGCGTCGCTGCGGATGGCGCGCAATGAAATCAACGACCCGGAGGCTGCAGCAATCGCCATGACGATCGAAAGAACGATCGTGGTCGAGCTTGGCTTGGCACAAACGTGGGGCGTGAGCGCGTATATCGCTTGCAGATTGATCCCCCAGGCTGCGGGGCCGAGCGCCACCCCCAGCCAATAGAGCGGAATTCTCGGTGCGCTGCTCGCGTTCATAGCCGTGGGATCCAATCCAGCAGAACGTACAGCGGCAGCCACGCGATCACGACAAAGTTCCAGTAGAACACATTGTCGGTGACGTCGCTGAACCGCCGCGGTGTGGCATGATGCGTAAACATGAGGACTGTCAGCACCAGCGTGTCGCCAACATCCGTCGCCAGGTGCGTCGTATGCAGGGCGAGCACGAACCACACGATGGAGCCGTAGGCGTCGAGATCCCATCGCGTGTTGAGATGTGCGAATTCGAAGCCGCGGATTACCAGCAGGACCAGGCCGATCAGCGACATGATGACGAGGCCGATCCGCGCGCCGCGCAGATCGAGCCTTCGCGCCCAGCGGTCCGTGATCAGGTTCGGGATGATGCTGAGAAGGTACACGGCGGTCGCGAGCGTTCCCGGCCATAGATCAGGTGGCGGCGAATTGAGCGGCCATTGGGAGTTCACAGCGTACAAATAAAGATATGCTGCCATCGCCACGGCGAATCCCATGCCTTCGAGCGCGATGAAGGCCATCGCCCCCCACCAGGGGCCGGTTTGGGAGCCGAAGCCGTAAGTCGGAATCTCTTTGACGTCGCGGACGATGGTTTGCCTCACGCCTCGTCCTCCTTGCTGCCGGTCGGCCAGAACCAGCCGATCAGCGCGATGGCGATCGGCGGCGTACCCCAGACCACCGCCCATGGTGTGAAGATCGAGCCGATGAAGAATATTGTGGTGGTGATTGCCGTGAGTAGCGGCCAGATACTCGGCTCCGGCGATGCCTCGCGGGTGTGCGGCTCGGCATCCGCGATCGAACTGAGCAGCACCTCGCGCCGTTCGACGCTCAAGCCCGCAACCACAGGCAGGTTGCCGGCGTCGGCCCACAGCGGATCGCGATGGGTCACCACGGGAATTCGCGAGAAGTTGTAGGCCGGCGGGGGCGAGCTGGTCGCCCATTCGAGCGTCGATGCACCCCAGGGATTGTCGCCTGCGAGCTCACCGCGGCGCAGGCTGAAAATGACATTGGCTATCAGCACCGCAAAGCTAACGGCAAACAGCGCGGCGCCGGCACTCGACAGGTAGTTCAGATGATCCCATCCCATCTCCGGCGTATAGGTGTAGACGCGCCGCGGCATGCCCATCAGCCCGAGAATGTGCATTGGGAAGAACGCGACGTTGAAGCCGATGAAGGCGAGCCAGAAATTCCAGCGCCCGAACGTCTCACCGAGCATCCGCCCCGTGATCTTCGGAAACCAGTAGTAGACCGCGCCGACGAGCGGAAATACTGCCCCGCCGATCAGGACGTAATGAAAATGCGCAATGACGAAGTAGGTGTCATGCACCTGCATATCGATCGGCACCGAGGCGACCATGACCCCGGAGAGACCACCCACGACAAAGATCACGAAAAAACCGAGCACGAATAACAGAGGCGTGCGGTAGACGGGACGTCCATCCCAGAGCGTTGCAAGCCAGCAGAAGATCTGTAGCCCGCTTGGCACGGCAATCAGCATGCTCGAGGCCGTGAACATGCTGGCGCCGAGCTGCGGCAAGCCAGTCACGAACATGTGGTGCACCCACAGCCCGAACGACAGAAAGCCAGTGGCAATCAGCGAAAGTACGATGATGGTATAGCCGACCACCGGACGCCCGGCGAAGGTGGCGATGATCATCGAGACCATGCCGGTGCCCGGAATGAAGATGATGTACACCTCCGGATGACCGAAGAACCAGAACAGATGCTGCCACAGCAGCACGTTTCCTCCCGACGCCGTGTCGTAAAAATGCGTACTCACGAGCCGGTCCAGGATCAGCGTCGTCGAGGCGACCATGATCGAAGGCATTGCAAACAGGACAAGGAACGAGGTCACCAGCATCGCCCAGACGAAGATCGGGATCCGATCGAGGGTCATGCCGACGGCGCGCTGCTTGAATACGGTAACGACGATCTCGACGGCGACCGCGAGCGCCGCGACCTCGGTGAAGGTGATCATCTGCGCCCAGACATCGGCGCGCTTGGTCGGATTGTATTGAAGGCTCGACAGCGGCACGTAGGCGAACCAGCCGACGTCAGGACCGAGATTGAACAGGAACGCGATCCACAGGAAGCATCCGCCGAACAGGAAAATCCAATAGCTGAACGCATTGAGCCGGGGAAAGGCGATGTTGCGCGTGCCGACCATCAGCGGCACGAAGTAGACGGCGAAAGCTTCCATGACAGGAACGGCGAACAGAAACATCATCGTCGAGCCGTGCATCGTAAAGACTTGATTGTAGAGGTCCGGCGAAAGCAGACTGCGCTCGGCGCCAGCAAGCTGCAGCCGCATCAGCACGGCAAGTAAACCGCCGAGAATCAGAAATGCAAAGGCGGTGAGGATGTAACGCCTGCCGATCACCTTGTGATCGACCGACGTCAATGACCCGAGCCAGCCAGCCGGCGTCTGCCACATCCGCTGCAGGACCGCCGCGAGTTCGGGTTGCTCCAAGCCGTTGTCGCGCACATCGCCGGCTTCTCTTGCAAGGTCGCTCACTGCAACTGCTCCAGATAGTGAACGATGGCGATCAACTCGTCCGACGGCAGCGACATCTTCGGCATGAGGTTGCCCGGCTTGATGTGCTGGGGGTCGGCGATCCACGCGGCGAGATTGCCGGTATTTCGCGGCAGCGTGCCGGCAGCAATCGTTTCTCGGCTGGCGACGTGCGTCAGGTCCGGGCCGAGCTGGCCGCCGGCCAGCGTGCCGCGGACCGTATGGCAGAGCCCACAGCCGCGGCCGCGAAACAGCTGCTCCCCGCGGATGCTGAGCGGATCGCTCGGGCTTGGCGCGCTCTGGTTTTGGTGATCGCGCCAGCGGCGATAGTCGTCCGGCGCCAGCGCGGTGACGGTGAACGCCATATGGGCGTGCTGTACGCCGCAAAATTCAGCGCATTGTCCACGGTAAATGCCTGGATTTGTCGCGGTGAACTGTACTGTGTTCTGCTGACCGGTAACCAAGTCCATCTTCCCGGTCAGGCTCGGTACCCAGAAACTGTGGATGACGTCGGCGCTCTCCAGCTCGATCGTCATCGGCTGGCCGACCGGCACCCGGATTTCGTTGGCCGTCGCAAAGCTCAGGTGAGGGCTGTCGGCCTGGTACTGGACCTCCCACCACCATTGATGTCCGGTCACCTTTACCGTCACCGCGCCGGGGTCATTGGCGAATACGGTTCGCTGTGCGCCATAGCTCACGACGGAGAGAGCAAGCACTGTAATTGTTGTGGCAATCCCGGCTATGAGGATGACGCTCCCGGCGTGGCGCTCAAAGGCCTCATGGAGCTCGAGCGGCTGCTCGCGGATGGCCTTGCGGCGGATCAGGCCGAACAACAGGACCAGCATTACGCCGATCCAGATCACGGTGGATATCGCAAAGAAGATCAAAAGGATGCGCTTGATCTCCGCCGATTGAGCGGCCTGCGCGTTGAGGGACGACTGCCATCCCGTACAGGACGTGAGGACGCAAGTGGCGGTAACTGCGACACCCGATCTCAACCAGACAGCCATTTTGTCCCGAACTCATCTGCAACGGACCGGCGAAACCGCGCAGAGGTACGAAGGTTCCAATTTATCGGGAGCGCTCATGCGGAGCGCACCGCGCCATGTTTGAGGTTACGAGTGTGCTGGACGGCTGGTTCTTGCAGGAATTATAACGGCCATCCCCGCGCAGCTATTGCCATTGCCGCGCCGCCGGCTGCCATCATCAGCAATACCAGTAACATCGCGATTAGCGCGCCAGGCTGGGTAAAGGCTGCGAATTCGTGAGCCAAAGTCTTCTTCATCCCGCTTAAACGGCGAGCGGATAAGGGCGTTCCTGCAGGAATTGGCCCGATCAGCAGGTCAAGGCTTGTCAGGCGCCCAGTCAAGGTCCTCGTCGCCCTTGCCTTCGGCATCGGGTGCGCACGGCTTGACGGTCAGATTGTCCTCGAGGACTGGCTTGTCGTTGATCGTATCGACCAAGCCTGCCTCTTCAGCCTTCTTCAGCGTCTCTTCCTTTGTAGGAAAGGTGCGGCTCAATTTCTGGTCGTCCTTGAAAAGGGCGTAAGCCATCGCTCTCTTGCTCCTTTCAGCTGAATACTCTGATCTGCGTCGAACGTTCCTCGCTGGAGCATCATATGTCGGTGCTTCGCGGCCTATGCAATCACCGAGCCGCCTTACGAACCAACAACATGGACTGAAGCTTGGTGGTCCTGATCACACTGCGAATATGAACGGAGGAATCCGGACCTGTTGAAACTGATGAAAAATTCAGAAGCAGACCTAGAGCAGCGAAATTCATCTCCCAGGCATCTCTTGGCAGATGCAATCAAGCGGCGTCACGCGATCCTATTCGTTGGTGCAGGCGTTTCGATGGCTGTGGGGTTGCCGTATTGGCAAAGCCTGATCGACCACTTGCTGAAAGAGCTCGATCTCAGTCCCGATGTAATCGATGGGATGAGCGACGGGTATCAATTGCTGGCCGAGTTCTATCGCCTGAAGCAGGGTGGGATGGGTCCGTTACGAATCCGGCTGGATCGAAACTGGAAAGTCGCTGCGGATCGCGTCGCGGCCTCGCAGCTTCACAAGCTCATCGTCGAACTCGACTTTCCGACGATCTACACCACCAATTATGACCGCAATCTCGAAACGGCGTCCGAGGTTCACAAGAAGCCTTACGCAAAGATCGCGAACGCGAAGCAGATGGCGGAAGCTGCGGAGGGGGTGACGCATATCGTCAAGTATCATGGCGACTTTGATGACGATGCGTCGCTGGTTCTTACCGAGACCGATTTTCTCGATGGGATGCCTTGGGTCACACCATCCTGTTCATTGGATACAGCATGTCTGACCCCAATATCCGGCTGCTGCTGCATGGCATCTGGCAAACCTGGGAAAGATCAGGCCACCGCGACCACCGCCCGCGGTTGTTTGTGTTCATGCCTTCATCGAATCCCCTGCAAGAGGCAATGCTCCCGCGCTGGGGAATTACGCTGCTGACGCCCGAAAGCGGAGCATGCGCAGACGATCTGCTGACTGCCTTCCTTGCAGATATTCGGAACAGAATTTGCTCGTCCTGACCGCGGAAACTCCGTCGTGCTACGCGTTCTCGCAGCTAACGCCAGAACAACGCGAGCAGCAGGATGACGGGAAGCGGAATGCCCAAGAGCCACAGCAGGGCGCCTCTGCCAAACGTCATTTGTCAACTCCTCTTGCAGGTCTCTCCAGAGCCCAAACGGAGAAGCGGATCGCCAGTTCCAATATAGGAACGGAAGTTTGAACGCAGCGTTGGGCGGCAGAGTATGGTGAAACTCAGGAGAACTCATCATGGCCCCACGTACAGTGCCTAACGCTTTTTTCGGCTGGACCTGGTCGGCCGTCCTGGCCGGCGTGTTTGCCTCGTTGGTTGTCCAGATTTTGTTGACCATGCTGGGCTTCGGCGTTGGCCTGCTCGCGATCGACGTCCCGACCGCCCAATCCGCGCCTGCGAGCGCCGGTTGGGCTGCTTTCGTGTGGTGGGCTGTATCGGGCATTATCGCTGCCTTTATCGGCGGCGCGGTCGCGGCGGCCAACTCGCCCGATCAGACCGGTCTTGGGCGGGTGGGGCATGCCTTGGCCGCGTGGTCGGTCGCCACCGTGGTCGTAGTAGCGGCTGCGGCGATGATCCCGGCGTCCGCCACCAGCATTGCCAGCAACCTTGTCGGTCCCTCATACGCGGCGAGCGCGCGCATCGCGGCTCTGTCCGGAGTGCCGTACCGCGAAACCGTCGGCTCGAATGTCCGGTCTCCGACACAACCGCAAATCGAAGAAGCGCGCAAACACTTCGCCTATGTAATGTTTGCAAGCTTCTGCGCACTGCTGCTTGGTGCCGGTGCGGCCTACGCTGCCGGAATGGCGACCACAGGTCAGGCGGTCAAGGAAGCCGCACGACCAGTTACGTAGGGATTCGCATCACAGCACTAGCAAACGGTACGGCACAGTCGTTCCATCTGGAGTCGTAGTGATGTCGGGTGGGTCCGTAGCCGAGATGGACTCATCGAGGCGGTACGGACCTATCGGCAGAAGGTCGATATCCCAAGCCTGCCACCCTCCACCGTCGTCGTGTTGCTCGGTCTCGGTACGAGGTAAAAACCAAAGCGCTGAGCCCTGCGTGATCATCTCCAGCGCCGAGAGATTGATCGGCGCAAGTGCTGACCGCCGCGCAGCGCTGGCGGGTCTTAGAAGGAATTCTGGATTTCTCATCCCAAAGTTAACATTTGCGGGAGAACTGCCCGTGATAGCCATGAATTATAGGACATCACCGCGCGGTCCCCGGCTTCTATCGGTGATGAGAACGCTTGTTGCGCTCCCGCCTTCCTCAAACGGAATGGAGCAGCGCATGATCAAGCGTCGCCGTCGTATCAAACACGAAAAAACCTTCCGCGCGCGATTAATCGAAGAGGCCATACGCTTCAAGGAAGCGGCAAAAGAAGCTGCTCCTGGTATGGCGCGAGAACTGCTGTTGCGGCGAGCGCGACAAGCTGAGACGGCCGCTCACATTGATAAATGGCTGAACTCGCCCGGTCTCCAGCCACCCAAGGAAGTAGAAAATTCCGTTGCCGCCGAAATGGAGTAAAGCAGATGTCGGCGAGGCCGCCTCAGTTGGCGGCCTCCATCCGAGCACTTTTTACTCGAACGCGACGCCCTCAGGATCGTTCTCCTCGAACCAGTCCCTGCGGCATCTTGGTTTGCGAACACCTTCATTGCCGGGTGTGGCCAAACTGCCTGCTGGTGTTGCGCCCTACCCAAAGACTCATCGAAATCAGCGTCGCGAAGGTGAACGCCTTAACGGCATAGACTTTTTCATGGAGCATGAACCTAGATCACGAGCGATGGTTATGTGATGGACTGATTATCGTCCGGAGGAAGACGCTCACCAGTCGCGCCGCATGGAAGCTCCGCCGGCCGTTCGTCCGTTACTCGCTTCGTCACGTATAGCACGCAAACGCGCGACAGAGCGTGAATTGCCCGTCTGCACCGACCAAGTACGCCTGATGCTTGACCAACCAAGACTCCGTTACTTGGTAGGCTGCAACGGTGGGGAGCGAAGCAATTCGCTCATATGAGTGGCTGTCTCGTTCTGTCTGATCCTGCGCATGATATGCCGCCTGTCGGGTCCTGACGGTAGCGCCTTAGCTTGCTCGAGTAGTTGCGCTGTGTCTTGGGCAAGACGCTCCTCAAGGGATTGAGTTTGCTTGAAACGGCGACGCTTGATGATCATGCCCAACTCCATCTGTGGATGACGGCGGGATCTTTTTTGCGTTCTCATCTCGGATGAATGCAGCGAGGCCCCGCGGTGATGGTTTAAACGGTATCTCGCCATGCAGGCCCGGTCCGTCCGGCAGTCGACACAATCAAATAAATCTCAGTGCTCGCAATGAGTTGAGCCTTGTACGGTTTTGGCGGCTGAGCACCGTAAGCCCCCTAATTAGTTAGGAACGTTATTGATGCTTTGTACTTCTAGTGAGTAAATTTCGCACACGCAGGAGAGGACAATGAGTGTGCTCACTCGAGAGATACGCCTTCAGATCATGTTGAAATCAGCCGAATTGAAGCTGGTCGACAATTGGCGATTCTTGAAGCGGATGCCGAGCCGCGCATCAGCGGTGCGAGAATTACTCAGGCGTGGATTGGTGGCAGAGGGCTTCCAACAGGCCGAAGAAGGCGCTCACTCAAAAGATTTCGGCTTGAGCTCGGAACTAACCAGCCCAAAAAAGCGCCCTCGAGTAAATTAACAAGCCCCAAAACAGATCAGCGCCTGCCTCCATCTGCCGAGCGCCTGCCGGTGATCATGATGGATGCACATTTGGCCGCAAGAGAAATACGCGCCCTAATCCCAGTACGGAATAGATGGACGGGCTATCATTAGCCAGAAGATAGCCAGCACCGCCGCGAACGCCGGAAAGCCAAAGGCGAACCACCAGCGGAAAAGGCGGTGGTACTCGGCGGGCAGCTTGGCATGCGTCTCGACCGCACGAACGGCAAGATCGCGCATTCGCATCTGCATCCACACCACCGGCAGCCAGAAGGCGCCGGTCACCACATAGAGTGCGATCGACGCTGCAATCCATCCATCGCGAAGTGAATAGCCGCTCGACCAGGCGAGCCATATGCCGGTGATCGGCTGAAGGATCACGGCACTCGCCGTGAACAGGAAGTCGGCAAGCACCACCGTGCGTGCAACCCCGGCGATCTCGCGCGGCTCGCCGCGCAGATGCGCCACCAGCATGAAGAAGGCGATGCCGGCGCCGGTGCCGAGCAGGACGGCGGCGCCGATGATATGCACCAACTTGAGAAGGAAATAGAACATCAGCGCTCTTCCCGAATCGCCATGGCGACCAGATTGAGCATCAAGACCGGCCAGATCTTCAGCATCGGCCCGAGCGGATCGGCCCACAGCCGCGGCACCAGCGTCGTGCCGATCACGACATAGGTCAGCGAGATGATCAGCGCTGCCCAGAGCCCATAGCGGCTCGCGGGACGCCAAAGAATGGCGAGGCCGATGACGATATCGGCGAGGGCGCCCGCGACGACGGTGAGTGCGGCGAACGTTTCTCCCAGTCCGCCTTCCCGGACATACAACATGCCGATGTCCCAGCCCGGCCCCAGGGAGATGATGCCGGTGACGATCCAGAACAGGCCGAAGACGCCGAATATCAGCGGCTTCAGGACGTAGAGCCGCGCAAACCAGCGTTCCTGCACCGAGGCGGGCTCGCTTAAGAATGCGGCTTCAAGATCGCGTGGCGTCATGCCCGTTATCTGACGCCAGGGCTCGGGATCGCCGGTCGCGCCTCGCCGCATTTCCGCCTGCGCCGTCGAATTGACGGGCGTTCGCCAACCCAGCAATTGCGCGACGTCTCCCGCGCGGTAAGCGCCGGAAACCGCCCACGCGGGCAGGTGCAGACGGTAAGCAGGCCGCCAGCGCAGCCAGCGGCGAAACAGCGCGACAGCGTCGCTGAAGGCCATCTGCCGAGGACCGGCCAGATCCAGTGCGATCCTTGAAGGAGCACCCGGTTGCAGAAAGAACAGCACCGTTTCGACGATGTCGTCGAGATGTACCGGCTGAATGGCTGCCGTGTCGGGCATATCAGGCAGAACCGGCAGCGACGCCAGCCCGCGCAGCAGCGCGCTGCCGCCATAGGCGGAGCGGCCCACCACGACGGAAGGCCGCAGCACGACCCAATCAAGGTCGCGCGCCATCAAGGCGGCTTCGCCTTCCCGCTTGGTCCGGGAAAAATCGCTGCGCGCATCGCGATTGGTGCCAATCGCCGAGAACAGGATCACGCGGCGGACGCCCGCGTTTTCGCAGGCCGCATAGAGCGCTGCGCTGCCGGCGACATGAACGCCTTGCATATCCTGCCCCTGCAGGGCGCCCGCCGCGTTGATAACGGCGTCGACGCCTGCAAGAATGCCCTTCCATTCCGAAGCATCGGTCGTCCGTGCCATATCGAGCGCGATGTGATGGGTATCAGGGACCGCCGTCGGATGGCGCGACACCAATACGCATTCATGCCCTTCGGCGGAGAGCCTTGCACGAATCGCCGAGCCGATCAGGCCAGTGCCGCCAACGAGAAGGACACGCATCGACTACTCCTTCCTTCGGAGGTCGCGGTATCGCAGGCCGCGGATCAATTCCTCGAGGTACGGCAGAACCTCGAACAGCGCGGTCAAAGCCAGCATCGTTACAATGTAAGTCAGGGGGAGCGGCGAGGGCTTCAGCCTGAACGAAAAGTCGGGCGTTCCATGGCCGAACAAGGCCGCAAATGCAGGCCAGTGAAGCGCGATGACGAGCAGCAATCCGGTCAAGGGAAGCATCTCGAGTACGCTATGCACGTGCTGCTCGGTCGGCGAAACCTCACGCCTTGTCGAGGCGTAGCTGACGTCCCAGATAGCGGTGGCTTCGTGGAGAACCAGAAACACCATCATCACGAGAATCACGCCCGAGGTGATTTCGAGGAAAAGCGCAGCCAGCACCGGGACGGCCATCTCGGCAAACTGGGCGAGGTGCAGAACGGATTCTTTCCAGCCGCTGGTCTTTTCGATGTGGGTCGCGCGATGGCAGAGGTAATCGGCAAAGCCAGCGGCCAGCCAAAGCGGCAGGACAAAATACATCAGCATCGCTCGCAGGACCTCCTCGGGTCCCATGTCAGGTCTCCATGGCAAAATGCGCGGACGGATAAAGCAGGGTGGCTGCGATCGTTCCTCGGGACGGAACTGGTGCGCTCGCAGCAGGGCGGGCGTCAGGAACGTTTGCAAGCGCTTTGCACTTGTCGTCGCGATCGAATTGAACTCAGGTCAGTCATGAAACCCGCGCAATTGTTGGCTTCCACCCTCGTAACCGGCAGCGTAGCCAGCGTCGTTTCGATCGCCGCGCTTGCCGCTCTGGCGAAAATGGAAGGGAAACACGCTGCGCAACCCGTGAACTCGACCAGCCATTGGCTCCACGGCGAGAAGGCAGCCCGCGTTGCCCGTATCGACGCTGCACATACTGGCGTAGGGCTCGCCACCCATCATGCATCAGCGCTGTTCTGGGCACTGCCGTTTGAGGCCTGGTTGGCGGCTCATCCGCCTCGGTCACCTGTCGAACTAGCGCGAGATGCCGCCGTGATGTCGATGATCGCAGCGATCGTCGATTATGGCATAACGCCAAAGCGACTGACGCCTGGCTGGGAGCTGACGTTGTCCAGGAAATCGATGGCAGGCGCTTTTGCAGGCCTTGCGCTGGGTCTTGCTGCAGGAGCGCTGGTGTCGCGGAGCATCGTTTAAATATCTAATATACCGATCAGACAGGTTACGTGAGCATGTCCTGTAGACGACAAAGCTCGCGGGGGAGCGATCACGTGCTCGCGGACCAATGACCGCAGTTGTCGGAGGTGAAACGTCGGTTGTTTTTGATTAGCTGACGTTGCGGGATCGCGCAGGGCACTATTTCGGCAATCCCTTGCTGGCTTTGGGGCGTAGGTTGCCGGGCGGTTTCCGGCATCATGTCCCGGCCTTGATCGGCATTATCGTCCCGGCCGCCCGAAGTAGAGGTGCCGCTGCCACTGGGGTTATTCGTGGACCTGCCTCGCGGTGTCGGTTCTGCATTTGGATTCGCGGAGCTGGCAGCCGGATCTCCAGTAACCGAGCCACGGCCCGACGGATTTCCCTGCGCATAGACACTGGCGCCGGACAATAGCAACGCTATGGCACATACGATCGCAATCTTCATGGGAACACGTCCTTGACGCGTAAGATGAGCCCCGATCGCTTGCACCGGTAAGCGGCCGAGATATATCTCCACAGGGGGCATGCCCTGAGAGGCATCCCACTGGCAAACACCGAGAGGCACGATTGGTTGCTAAGCGCAATAAAGCCTAGCCAGATCGTCTGCAAACAGGCGACCTGCTTTCTCGGTCCGAAGATATTAACGGAAAGCGTCCAACTCAAACATGGCGGCTATCTTGGCCGGTCTCGACACCTGCGACATGCAGCAGGCCGGCTTTACGGAAACGTCTCCTGGGAAAGGGCTTCCATGCAAACCTGCTCTTCAGCTAGTCGGCGCTCGTGTGGGCACGTTCAAGATCCGAAAGCCGGGTTGCGAGCAGCCTGCGGTATCGATGTACATTGTTGCGATGAGCCCGCAACCGCGCCAAGTTCTCGTCGATCATCATCGGTTTCTCCTGATAATCAATCCAAGCTTCAGGCGGCGGTGGCACGTTCGGTCGATGCTTTCCGCCGGGAGGTTACGAGGAACGCCGTCCAGTTCGCACAGGCCTCTAGGATCTCGTCGATTGAGACGGGCCGCTTCAGTCCGGCAGGCGAGCGCATCGACGGGCAGGACGCTATCGCAGACGCATCCGATGCCCATGAGGCAAGAATGGCTCGCTTCTCGCCCGCCGTAAGGCCGGAATGGCCATGTCGGCGAATGTTTGCAGTCACTTTGTCTCAGGGCCCCGACATAGACCCATGAGGAAAGCTTCGGGGATCTCTTGTTCAAGTGGCGGCGGAATGCTCGCGCTGGCCGCTAATGTCCGTTGGATTTCATGGCGATTGCGCGTCCTTTTTGAAAGGCACTTTCGGGCACGAAATGGACCTAATGTGTTTGTCTATCTGGACAAGTCACTGAAATCACAGTCAATGCGACCGCCCTCCGAGCGCACCATACCCACTTTAGAGTTGAAATCATTGTGGTGCTCGGAAATTGCGCAAGATGCGCTTCACCCGCTTTCGGCGCTTTTCAGGTAACGCCACAACGCCTCCGATGGGCACCCATACCTCGTCGCTATCGCATGTGGGCTCGGCCGGCGCGACTGACCGCGCTTACAGGGGGACGCCACTTCCGATGCGTCATCTTCGGTCCGGCCTGATCAATCCGAACTTGCGGTAAGACTGTTCCCGGGTTTGCTTGCTCAGGTATAGGGCTCTCCTCGTGCGCCACTTGAATTCAATAGAAACGCAAATAATCGCGGTGCTTCGCCAGTGCCCTTGGACGATAGGGGCCGTCGCCGGTCACGCAACGCGCCTTGGCTAAGCCAAAGCGGTTGCGAACAAAGTCTTCATGCAGGATGTCCGGCCCGTCGCCGTCTCGCACGCCTTCCCTGGTGCCCTCGGTCCAGACGCGACCCCATCCGGTCCGCTCGTCGTGCTGAATGCCTGCGAATGACGGCTCCAGTTTCAGCTTGGTCATGTCCACGATGAGCGGATGCTCGGCTGCCATTGCCTCCTTGATCATCCACTCCAGCGCCAAATCGGATAGGCCCGTCTCGCGATAGCCGCCGCCCACGTCGGAATGCACACCGGGAAACCAAACCTGCTTGATGCGAGCACGCGCTTTGGCTTCCGGCGATTCTTCCGATTCATCCCAGATCTCCGGCGCGAAGATTTCGCGGTTCTCGTCAATAGAGAGCGCTTGGCGTCCGTAGGGGACGTAGGGATTTAGCGAGGCATTGTGGAAGGCGTGACGCCACAAGACCAATCCGCTTGAGCCTGGAATGCCGAGCGCGCGCACGGTGTCCCAGACTCCAACGAAATAGGGAAAGGGAGGGTTGCTGGAATCGATAGAAAGGCTCTGGTAACGGTCGCGATATTCCAGGCCAAGGGCAATGCGCTCTTTTTGCTTCTCATTGTCTCCGTAGTGCTTGTAGACAGTCTCAACAGCCTCCTCGACAAGGGCCAATCGACCCTTCTTATTCTGAGGGTCGCAGGGATTATTTCCGGCGGCGTCGCGTTGCGGAATACCGCAAAGCGACAGCACGCCGCCGAGACTACGTACGGTAAAGGCACCACGACTGAATCCGAACAGAAAAACGCGGTCACCAGGTTCATAGTGTTCGATGAGAGCTGTGTAGCAGTCCTTGATATTTTGCGAGATTCCGAGGCCGGTCGCCCGGCTGGCGAGATCGTACGCCCAACGCCACCACTCGCGCTTGTGCTCCGCACCCAACCCTTCATCATAGAACGTTACCTGTTGAGCAGGGGCAGCCTTTTCCGTTGCGTCCCATAGCTTCCAGACATTGGTGCGCACCGCCTTTGGCATGCTAGCACCTTGGCCAGTTCCGTCCGAAAGTATCACAACGTTCTTGGCCATATCATTGCTCCGCTTTGCCCGGAATGGGACCCATCAGTCGGCGCTTTGGGACGTGCACGGCCAACCCCAAGCGAAGTGAAGCCTGGATCGTTTTATGTTTCCTTCGCCTCTCCCGTTGTGCCCTCAGTTGTCAAATTCTGGGGGCCGGGCCTTTTGTGTTTTTGACACCACTTCGACCAACAGCGCGAGCGCCTTGCTGAAACCTGGAGCGGCGTAAGAAGCGCCCCGGTAATGCCCGAGACGCACGACGACAAGATCGTGCGATGCTGCAGCTGCAATTTTCGAAAAAGTCACCGGAAAGGTGCCATGGGACATCCGCCATCGCTCTCTCCCGCCAAGCCGTATCAGATAGATCTCTCTCGGAGGAACTACGTGGGGTTGAAAATTACGCCTCGCGGGGAAGTACCGCAAGCTAATCCACTATCCAAATACCCCAGGGGAGAGCGGGCGATGGTGTTGATTTTGACGCATCGAGCAAATGCTGGTCGGTCTGCAGCGTGTGTTGGCCGGATCAACCGTCGGCAAATGGTTCGCCATCAGGCGCGATACCTCCGCGAACGCAGGTCGCGACGTTGATCCCTTGGGTGATTTCGAGACAAAGGCTACTTCGCGGAGGGAGCGAGGGCTCCTTAGGGCTTGCAAGATCAGCAAGCCAGCTTTGGTTTTGCTGGATTTTGGCTCTGTTCGTCCTTGACCGGAATGCGCTTTCCTGTCGCGAAGCCACGACCGCGGCACGCCTACGGTTGCTTGTTCGTGGCGCGAGGCGCGAGCGGGACTCGAAAGATCCGGAGCCGTGCAAGCTCGGGAAAGCTGTCGGCGGCACCGACCGAGACCAGCCCTACGACCGCGGCCGGAACCTCCTTGCTGACCAGCCGGCCGATCGCCGTCGCCTGGCCCTTGCTTAGTTCGATGTCGGGCGCACCGGCCGCAATCATCGCGGTCCTGACCCTGCCAATCGACGCGTCGGAATATCTGTCGTCGATCGCAATGGTCTTGCCGGCCAGGTCGGAGACCGATTTTACCTCGGGACCTGTGACCAGGATGGCTACGAGCGTGTCCAGCGACGCATCCAGTGTCGGAACTGTCATTCGTTCGGCGGCGGCGGAGGCGGCCGCAACCTGCTGCTCTGTCGTTCGGCTCGGCGGAACGTCGGCCGTTGAATGCGGATCGACGGCGCTTGCACGACCGCCTTCGGAAGCAACAGCACTATCCGTTGTCTGTTGGCTCGTTTGCGGAGAGGGAAGCGGCAGGGGCACGGCAGGCGCGGCTTTAGCTACCTTGGCTGGCCTCGGCGTTCGACGGATGGTGTGGTCCGAACGGGACGGGGAAGGCCGGTCACGCCAGGCAACGGTGGATACGGGTTTTTCTGCGGCAGGATTGTTGTCCTGTCCCGCAGGTTCAATCGGCACAGGAACCGCGGTCAGGCAGGCCAGCGGGTTCAGCCCCGCGCATGATGACTGCGGTGGGGGTTGGTTGCTGCAACCGGCCAGGGCCGTCGCCAGCGCGCAAATGACAAGCGTCCTCAATCGATCCTCCTGAAGAGGTTGAGTGGGCCCCGCAATTCTTGCGGCTTGAGAAATGGTGCGCTGGAACGTCGATCATTGATGCAAAACCGTTAAGCGCCGATTAAGCCTCGCCATGTGCGGCTCGATGTGCCGGCAGGGTCAGGTCTGCCTGTATTCACAAGTTCGCCTTCTAGTTGCTTTCTTCAGTCCGGGATTTCGCCACGAATCGGTCGCCATGCTCGCGCGGCCTGGGGGTTGTTCATTTGAGTCATGGAGATCGCCAATGGCGAGCATCGAACGACTTCACAAAACTGCGCCGCTGGACCTGGCTAAACTTGAGGAAGATGTCGTGGGGAGCCTTCCGGCGATCAGGGCAGCTCCATCGGAGCCAATGCCCGACTACGTCGAGCACGAAGCGGGCATTACGCGCGTCGGCGCGCTTAGTGCCGAAGCTGTGGTGCGCGACTACGAAGCCGCCGCCAAGGAAATCGAAGCCATGGGGGCAGAGTTGATCAGCGCAGCGAAGAGGTGCGAGGCAATGACCGCGGAGGTGCACAACGCCATTGCCTTCATGCGCGATACCGCAACCTGCTATCGCGAGGAAGCCAAGAAGATCTTCAAGCGCATCGAGGAATGCGCGATCTTCACCGAGCAGGTTCGCAAGACCTGCGAGAGCGTCAAACTCAAGATGATCGAAGGCAAAGCATAGTTGTATCATCAGTTCGCCGTCCGCGCGGGAGGCGATGTTTTTCAAATAGCGTGTGTCAATTGCGGTACATGTCAGTGCCGCGAATCAGCCTAGTTTGCAGCTCCTCCCTGACCTTGCACCCGCCGCAAATGGCGGGTCCTCTTCTGCGGTATCCGACAGTCGGAATAGCCTCACGGCGCTGCCAGTAATGGCAGTTGCTGATCAGGCGGGTCCGCACCCGGTTTGTGGTTGGCTTGCTGTGCTCAGGTTTGCCGGACGCAACCGTAACGTGGCGGTTCGGGCGTACTACAATCGGTCCGGCGAGCATTTTGCGTGTCCGCAATGACACGAACCGCAAGTCCTTTGCTGCCTGCTGCGTTGTTACTCCTACCTTCGTACCACCCGCGTAAGCTAAGAAGACCGGCCGGCTGGCGATCGTCACCGTCAGCGCTTCCAAGACCACCCGGAGCCTCTTCTATGTTGTTTCTGAGCTACGCCTATCGGGTCCTCTCCAACTTCGTGTTCCTGGCGCTGGTCTATTTCGCACTGAACTTTCTCGAAAAGTACCAGCACCGCGTGGTGGTCGCGGTCCTCGTGCTGATCTATGCCGGCATGCACGCGGCGTCGGCGCTGCGCTCGTTTCACTTCTTCCAGCGCATCGAACGTCTGGAATTGGAGGCGCGCCGTCTCGTGGCGGCACTGGGCGAGGGGCCGAATTCGACATCGACGCGGAAGCAGGTGATCACCGAGGTCAGCGCGCTGCGCCAGGCCGGTGAGATCAAAGCCTATATCGACCTGCTGTTTCTCGCCATCGTGATCCTGCTCTGCATCGCCAAGATCGTCGCCAGCTGAGCCGTCATCCGATTGCCGGCCGCGCGAGGGGCTCGCCAGGAAAATCAATCAAACAGATGATTGAAGCGCGGTCCTGGGTCCGATCAGCTAGGGCCGCAGCGCTCACCGCTTTTTCAGGCCGGCAACGCGCGTGGTCCGCTTGCCGTCTTTTGCGGGCTTGGCGGCCGTCGCGCTGGCGGCACCTCGCGGTGCCTGAGCGGTTGGTTCGGTCGTCGCCGCCTGCGCTGCCGCCGCGCGGCCTTGGCGGCGCGATTTCCCATCGAGCTTTGCGGAGGAGACCTCCGTTGAACGCGCCTGCGGCACCGGCGCCGCCCGGCGCGCGGACGAAGCCAGCAGGATCAGCCGTGCCGATTCCGGCATTTTGAAAACGTCCGCCGCGGGAGCCGGCAGCGCGGCCAGCGTCGTGCCCGGCAGCAATGCCGCCCGGCGCGGCCATGGCGCAACCGGCGGCAGCGGGACGCCGCGCCCGCGGTGTGGCGCGCCGAGATTGCTCGTGTGCCAGTCGAGATTGGACAGGGCCGGGGCGGGCAGCGCCGGACCGCTGGCAAAAGCGAAGTTCGGGATATTCGGCCAGCGCGACGTCGCCACCACTTCCGAGGCCGGGTGCAACTGCCATTGCTGCGGTTCGGTCGGCGTCGCCGGACGCTCCGCCGTCGCCGGCACCACATGGACGATGCGATAGCCGCGCGCCTTCATTTCCTTCAGGATCCGCGGCAGCGCCGCGACCGTGCGCGGCTGGATGTCGTGCAGCAGCAGGATGCCCTTGCCCTTTTTCTCCAGCCGCTGCATCGCGAGCTCATAGACGCGATTGGCCGTGACGTCGCGCCAGTCGTCGGCGGGAAAATCGGCGCTCCAGAGCTGCAGCCCCTTGGACGCGGCGTATTCCTCGATTTCTTCGGTGCGGCGCAGGCCAGGAATGCGCAGGAAAGGCGCCAGCCCGCCGCCGTCGCCGAGCGCTGCGGTAACCGAGGCGATGCCTTGCTCTATCTCCTGTTTGGAGCGTTCGAACGGCAGGCGATCCATACCGGTCGGATGGTTCTGGGTGTGGGTGCCCACCGTGTGGCCGGCATTGCGTACCTTGCGCACGCCTTCGGGATTGGCATGGGCCTGGCTTCCGACCAGGAAGAAGGTGGCCTTGGCGCAGTGGGCGGCGAGAATGTTGAGAATCTCGTTGCTGTATTTCGGCAGCGGACCATCGTCGAAGGTCAGCACCACCTCATGGTCTGCGAGCGGCAGCGTCTTGCCGTATTGCATGGTACCGATGGTCGGATGGGCGTGCGGATCGACCACAAGGGTGCGCGACGTGCCGATGGCATCGGGATGACCCGGGCAATCGGCGGCCGACGCCGTCTGCGCGGGAAGGGCGGCCAAAAGGCCCAGGCACACGCACAGGGCGGTCCAAGGACGACGCCGTAGCTCCCCACATACGCTAGCGATCATTGAACCCCGGCTTCATTCCAAGAGCACGCAAACGGCTTGCGAGCGCCGCCATGAATGCCGCCTTAATCGTCTGAATTCCAGACTTAATTTGGAATGCCAACGTGATCCGGACCACAGAACGGCGCCAAGCAAAAACTTCGTGATCTAATGTGCTTTGCCGGACACGGTTTTGGCACCGGGTGGAACGAGATGGACCACGCGGTAATGATTGTCGCGGAGGTAGCGCAGGAAGGCCGGCAGCATGGCGGCCGTCTGCGCCTTGGGATCGTGCAGCAGGATGATGCCCTTGCGGGCGGCCTGCAGCCGCTCGGTCAGCAGCTTTAGTTGTTCCGCCGGCTTCATCGGATTCCAGTCGCTGGCCCAGAGGTCGGCACCGAACACGGCGATGCCGCGCTTCTGCAGCGCCTCCAGCGTAGCTGGCGTCGCTTCAAAATAGGGGAAGCGGAAGAACGGCGTCGTCGGCGTCGTCGTGGCTGTCCCGTGAAGCGCAGTCTCGACCGCCGCGATACCCTTGTCGATCTCGCCGATGGCTGCATCGGGCTTCAGGTATTTCAGATTGGGATGGGCAAAGCTGTGGTGCGCGACGGTATGGCCCTCGGCTGCCATTCGTCGCACCAGTTCGGGGTGCGCCACAGCGTTCCTTCCAATCAAAAAGAAGGTGGCGCGTACGCATTCCTGTGCCAGCGCGGCCAGGATCTTCTTGTCGGTCGGCGGCCATGGCCCATCGTCGAAGGTCAGCACCACCTCGCGGTCTTCCAGAGGCAGCGTCTGTGGAAAGCTCTTGAGGCCGACGCGTGGGAAGCTGGCCGTGTCCACCGTGAGAACGCGTGAGGTGCCGAGCGCATCCTTGCGGGGACATTCGCCAGCCTGGGCACCGGCAAAGAAACTCGTCAATGCCAGGGCCGCCGAGGCCAGCGCCGCGCTGAGATATCGGGTCATTTGCAGTTCGACATATTTGGCATTGCGCTTTGTGTCGCCGATTGGGTAAGCGTGCAACGTAATCAGACAAGTTCCCGCAATCTGTCAAACCGGCGAGGCGCGGCATGGCCGAGAATATCGACGTTGCCCAAGCCGACGCGCTGTCAGCGCAAGGCTCCGTGCTTGACCATCTCCTGATGCGGGACGAGGAGGGGCAGCTCCGTCACGAGTTTGTCGAGGAAATCGCGCGCGCCATCCACGCTGCCGACCGGCCGCTTTTGTGCGAGGTGGTGGCGGAACTGCACGAGGCCGATCTCGGCGATTTGATCGCGGCGCTCGAGCCGGAGGATCGCGTCACCCTCGTCGAGATCACCGGCACCGATTTCGACTTCTCGGCGCTGAATGAAGTCGATGACGCCGTCCGCGAGGAGATCCTCGAGGAACTCGAACCGGAGACGGTCGCGGAGGGCGTCCGCGAACTGGAATCCGACGACGCCGTCGAACTGCTCGAAGGCCTCGACGAGGAGGACAAGGAAGAGATCCTCGACAAGCTGCCGCCGGCCGAGCGCGAGCCGCTGGAGCGGAGCCTGCTTTATCCGGAGAATTCCGCCGGCCGCCGGATGAGCTCGGAGTTCATCGCAGTGCCGCCGGACTGGACCGTGGGGCGGGCGATCGACTACATGCGCGACACGCCCGATCTGCCGGACCGCTTCTACGAGATCTACGCGGTTGATGCCGACAAGCACTGGCAGGGCGCGGTTTCACTCGACACGCTGCTGCGCGCGCGCCGCCCGGTGCCGCTCGCCGAGCTGATCGAGGAGGACCGCCGCCGCGTCTCGGTGCTGGACGACCAGGAAGAGGTCGCGCGGATGTTCGGCAAATACAATCTGGTCGCGGCCCCCGTGGTCGACACCACCAACCGTTTGGTCGGCGTCATCACCATCGACGACGTCGTCGACGTCATCGAGGAAGAGGCGGATGAGGACCTGAAGGCGCTTGGCGGCGTCACCAGCGACGAAGAATTGTCCGACAATGTCTGGACCATCGCGCGCGGCCGCTTCAACTGGCTGTTGGTGAACCTCGCAACCGCGTTCCTCGCGTCCTCCGTGCTCGGCCTGTTCGAGGGCCAGCTCGAAAAGATGGTGGCGCTCGCGGTGCTGGCGCCGATCGTCGCGAGCCAGGGCGGCAATGCCGCGACCCAGACCATGACGGTGGCGGTGCGGGCGCTGGCGACCCGCGAACTCGGCTCCAATAATGCGTTCCGCGTCGTCTTGCGCGAGGCGATGGTCGGCCTCGTCAACGGGCTCGCCTTCGCCATCATCACCGGCGTGGCCGCGGTCGCCTGGTTCAAGATCCCAGGCCTCGGCGTCGTGATCGGCCTTGCCATCATCTGCAACCTGGTCGCCGGTGCGCTCGGCGGCATCCTGATTCCGATGGTGCTGGAACGGGTCCGCGCCGATCCGGCGGTGGCATCCGGAACCTTTGTCACCACCATCACCGATGTGGTCGGCTTCTTCTCCTTCCTCGGCATCGCCACGCTGTGGTTCGGGCTGAAGTAATCGGTCAGGCGCCGTATTTATCGTTAATCGCGCCTTAACGCGCTTGGCCCATGATGTTGGCTCGCGGGGTCAATATGCAGCGCTTGCGGCTGAAAGCGGACGGACGGATCGTCGAACTGCGGGACGGGCAGGAGTTCCCGCTCGCGCCGGCGCTTGTCGAGATGACCGCGGCTCCGGCCCCCTGCGAAACTGCGCCGCCGCCCGCGGTGCGCGATCTGCGCCGCCGTGCCCAGCTGACGCAGCTCGAATTCGCGGCAAGGCTCGGCGTGCCCGTCGAAACGATCCGGAACTGGGAGCAGGGCAAGCGGGTGCCCCGCGGACCGGCGCGGGCGCTCCTCGCGGTGATCGCCCATTCGCCGGAGACAGTCTTCGCTGCGCTTGCACCGGAACAAGCGCCCGCCTAGTCATCCGGTCTACCAGGGATCGATGCGTGGCATGCGCTCGCCCACCGCGGTAACTGTTGGCACGGCTGTTTACGCAGCCCATAATGGGGCTGATCTCGCGGATACAACCGATGCTGTCTGTCGAAGCCAATGGCGCAAAGATTCCGGCGATCGGGCTGGGCACCTGGGAATTGCGCGGCCGCGCTTGCGCGCGGCTCGTCGAGCAGGCGCTCCGGCTCGGCTATCGCCACATCGATACCGCGCAGATGTACGACAACGAGCGCGAGGTCGGCGAGGGCCTGCGCGCCGCGGGCGTGAAGCGCGACCAGGTCTTCATCACCACCAAGGTCTGGCCGTCGCATTTCGCGCCCCATGATCTGGAACGTTCCGCCAAGGAAAGCCTGGTGCGGCTGCGCCTGACCGAGGTCGATTTGCTGCTGCTGCACTGGCCGAATCCACAGGTGCCGCTGGTCGAGACATTGGGCGGGCTGGCGCGGGTCAAGCGGCAGGGGCTCGCGCGGCATATCGGCGTGTCCAATTTCACCGTCGCCCTGATCGAGGAAGCGGTGGCCGCGTGTTCGGAACCCCTGGTGTGCGACCAGGTCGAATACCATCCCTATCTCGACCAGACCAAGGTGAAGGACGCCTGCGCGCGCCATGGCATGGCGGTCGTCGCCTATAATCCGCTGGCCAAGGGGCGCATCAAGAACGACCGCGCGCTTCAACGGATTGGTGACCGCTACCGCAAGACGGCGGCGCAGGTCTCGCTGCGCTGGCTGGTGCAGCAGGGCGTCGCGGCAATCCCGCGAACCTCCAGGCTCGAGCGGCTCTCGGAAAACATCGAGATCTTCGATTTCGAGCTGTCGGACGAAGACATGCAGGAGATTTCCGCCATGGGCAGCGCCAGCGGCCGGCTCACCGATTTCGGCTTTGCGCCGAAATGGGATTGAGGACGGGCGCCGCCGGACGCTATGCTGGAGGATATTAGGGGGCTAGCGAACATCGTTGCGATCCGATGGAGCTGCGGCGGATCATATCCTCTGACATCACGGCGTCGGCGGTTGCGCATGTATCGCTGCTGACGCTGCTCGTGCTGTTTTCCGAGGTGCATCCGTTCGGCACAGTGACCGCCGAACAGATTCCGGTCGAGATCGTGACGCCACAGGACGTGCCCGAGCAGCCGAACCCGCCTGAACAACAGGCGGCCGAGACCAGGCCGGAGCCGCCACCTGATTTCGCGCCGGCTGACAAGCCTGCCGCGGCATCTCCACCGCCAGCCGCACAGCCTGCACCCGTCGCACAACCTGCGCCAGCCGCACGGCCGCAGAAGCAGGCGGCACTCACGCCACCTGCGCCCCAGCCGGTGCCTCCGCCTCCATCGCAGCCGGCGGCCCCGGCCTACAAGCAGCCCGAGCCCGATGTCTCGATCAAATATCAGGTGCTGCTCGGCCTGCCGCCGGACCTCTCGCCAATGCCGCCGACATCGGCACAAGCCCACAACAGGGGCGACGATGCCTTCGATGGGCCGGCGACCGAGGCTGCCGATCTATCGAGCAGCGTCGTTGCGGAATTCCGGCGGCATCTCAAGACCTGTTCGAAGCTGCCGGCTTCGCTGGCCAGCAATGACGATGTCAGGGTCAAGCTGCGCGTCTTGATGACGCCCGACGGCCGCCTCGCGGCAGACCCGATCTTGATCGAGGCCAGCGCCTCCATGAAGGGTCCGCTCTTGATGCAGGGCGCCATCCGGGCGTTACAGGCGTGCCAGCCCTACGCGATGCTGCCGGCAGACCGCTACGGCGAATGGAAAGTGATCGACCTCAGCTTTACGCCGCATGATTTCAGCGGCTGACAAGGATTGCGGCCGCCCGGATGCCGGGCGGCCTTGAGGCATCGCGTCTCAGCGTTCCTGCAGGGCGCGGCGGATCGCCAGTTCGACCGGTGAATAATCGCCGTCTTTCCGTTCGAGCTGCAAAGGCTCGGCGGGATGCAGCGGCGGCTGCGCCATGAAGCGTGGCGACGATCCCCAATGCGGCTGTGCGGCGTGGATCAGGAAAGGATGACACAGATAGACCGTGCCTGCCCCGCCGGTCGCCAGCGCTTCCGGACGATCGGCGGACACCTCGCTGAGCATCAGGTGCGACATCCCGGCGTCTCCGGCAGGACTGAGCAGCCGCGCCATATCGAGGTGCGAACCGACGCGTATTCGCGTCGGCGCATCCGCTTCACTGATGTCGGAAAACAGGAACAGCATCAGTAGCGCGCGGCCGCGCGAGGTGACGTTCACCCGCCATGAAGCGAAGTCGTTCCGCTCCTTTGGATCAACCGATGGGCCGGGGAAGCTGAGATCGACGTGCCAACCGGTGTCGCCGGGATCATCCGCGTGCGGGAAGCGCACGGGAAAACTGCCAAGGTCCCCGCGCCGCAGCCAGCGCCCGCGGCCGACGAGCTGGTCAAAGGCAGCATGGAGCACCGGTGTATTGACCGCTTTCCGAAACGGCCCCTGTCCGTAATAGCCGAGACGCACGACCGGTCGCGTCCAGGTCTTGCTGTCGTTGGGATCGCATCCCGTATCGCGCCAGAGGATGGCGCGCCCTTCCTCGGCCAACTGGCGCGGGAAGGCGTTGTCCAGCCGGACAAACCCATCTCCAACAAATTGGTCAATTTGTGCGTCGCTGAGCGCACGCAGTTGTGCATCTGTATTTGAAGGCATGAAGTCCTCATATCGCCTGGCCAGCCGGTATCACCTCGCGCAGCGAGGTTAGCGGCGGCTCATTTCGGTCCTTGAACGCGCCATTGCCGAAAACGGCTGGCGCATCCGTTCACCCGTCGGTGCGGGCAAGCCGTTAGCGGCTGAGGAAAAAGACCGAAGCGATATTGATGCGGATCATCATCATGGTGACGGAGGAGATAACATGCCCGGCCGGGAGACGGCAACAAAGGCTTTATGGGCGCCTCGTCATCGCCGGCTAGGCGTTCGATTCCCATGGGGCCAAATGGAACTGCGGTCTCCGAAACGGAATGATACAAAATGATATGGTCCGAAAGCCCCCGCCAGACGTTGAAACATAACCGACTAACAGGGACCTCGAGCCATTGAGGGGGGCAATCTCGCGGCCCATTCACTGGCGGGAGACGAGCATGACATTCATTTGGCTTGGTGTGCTCCTTGTTCTCGGCGGCGTGTTGCAGATGGCCTATCAGCCCATCTGGCGTGGCCGACTAAGCGGTAGGAGACGACTTCGCGCCGGGCAGCCCGGCGACACCCTGGAACCAGAAAGACCGGCTGGCGGCTTTGGGTTCAAATCGAATTGGCCTGGCCTCACGCTGGTCGCGCTTGGCGGCGCCTCCTTGCTGGCGGGGGCAGCCATCTGAATTTGAAACTGGTTTGCGCGGGCAGGTTCGCTTGAAGGCGCCCTAACTCCCCATCGCGCGCCAGGCGTTCGATGCGAACTGCCGCCGCCACGTGACGATGACGACGAGCGCCGTCGTGATCAGCAGCACCCATGGGCTGACGAACCAGCCGAGATAGCCGAGCGCGAAGAAGAAGGCGCGCTGGCCGCGGTTGAAGTGCCGGCCCGCCGCCTCGAACAGGCGCGTCGTGCGCATCACATGGGCTTCCGCATCAGCGGTGTCGCGCTGTGATGAAGGCGGCATCGCGCCGAGCAGGATCGCAACATAGTTGAACAGGCGATACGACCAAGCGAATTTGAAGAAGGCATAGATGAAGATCAGGATCAGCCCGACGCATTTGATCTCCCACAGCGCCGGCGAGGGGCTGAGATTGACCGGCAGCTCGCGCAGCACCGCGAGCGCGTCGTTGGTCGCGCGCAAAAGCGCCAGCGCGCCGCCGATCGCGAACAGGCTGGTGGAGGCGAAGAAGGCGGTACCGTTCTGCAGCGAGGCCATGATCTGCATGTCGACCATGCGCGCCTCGCGATCGAGCATGTTGCGCACCCAGACCTCGCGATAGGCATTCATGCGCGCCGACAGGCTGTTGCGGCCGTAGGCGGTGTGCTCGAGCGTAAAGCCATAGGCCAGCCATTCGACGACGAAGAAGGCGACGGCGGCGATATCGACCCAATAGGCGGCCATGCGGCGGCATCTCCGATGATGGCGTGGCTAGCACCGTGATCTACAGGTTGAACGCGTGCGGTGCACTATGGCAAGATGCGGGTTCCAACAGGATTTCCCCGCAAATGTTGAAACTGGTTATCGGCAACAAGAACTATTCGTCATGGTCGATGCGGCCATGGCTGGCGCTGCGCGCCAATGAAATTCCGTTCGAGGAAGTGTTCATCCCGCTCTACACCAACGACAAGGCCGACAAGGATCGCATCTTGAGCTTTTCCGATTCCGGCAAAGTGCCGGCGCTGATCGACGGCGACGTCACGGTGTGGGATTCGCTTTCGATCATCGAGTATCTCGCAGAGAAATACCCGCAGGCGAAGCTGTGGCCGGAAGACCGCGCGCGCCGGGCGCATGCGCGTTCGATCTCGGCGGAAATGCATTCCGGCTTCCTGCCGCTGCGCAACGAATGCGGCATGAATCTGCACCGTCCTGTTGGCGCCATCGATCTGTCGGACGATGCGCGTGCCAACGTGGCGCGCATTCAAGAGATGTGGGCCGACTGCCATCGCCGCTATGGCAAGGACGGCCCGTTCCTGTTCGGCGCATTCGGTGGCGCGGACGCGATGTTCGCGCCGGTCGTGCACCGTTTCCGCACCTATGCGATCGAGGTGAAGGGCGAGGCGGGCCACTACTACGATGCGATGATGTCGCTGCCGGCGTTTCAGGAATGGACCCGCGCCGGTCTCGCCGAAACGCTCGTGATCGAGCGGTTCGAGACGGTCTGATTAGGGCAGGGAGCTGCGGACGGGCAGCCCGGCTGACCGCGCCTGCCGGCCCGCGGCATTCGATCAATTCCAGGTGGATTGTCCTAAATTGGGAAAACCGGCCGCGGGAGCGGGCCCCGGGTTTCCCGGGAACCCTAAAAATTACCGCTTACCGCCCTGAAAAATATGCGGAATTTACCTGCTTGCCATGCCTCGATGCTGCTGGCTTTTGGGCAGGCGGCTGTGCTAGGTTGCCGCAGGGTTCTCAAGTCGGCCGAAAGCTAGCGGGACCGTGAGCGCGGCCGGCGTTCTTGCGTAATGGAGAGGGCGTTGAAGCATAAGTACTCCGTTGGAGAGACTGTCTATTTTACTGCCAGCAATGTTGCCCGTCCGGCCGCCAGCGGCACCTATGAGGTCGTCCGGCTGTTGCCGACCGATGGCGACGACTGCCAGTATCGCATCAAAAGCTCGACCGAAGCTTTCGAACGGGTCGCCAAGGAAAGCCAGCTCGCGATTTCCTGAATCATTTGTGTGCAAGCCAGCCTGTTGACGGAGTTCCAATCTAAGCGCCGTCAAAAGGCCCCGTTCGCAGAACCATTCTGCCGAAAAGCGAATGCGAGAAAGTCGCATTCCTGTTTCGACTGCGATTGATGCTGCGCTAGGGGATACCGCGCATGAACTGGGACTGGGCTGTCTCGCTGGATCAGATCTGGCGCTCGCCGAACCTTCCATTGTACCTGACGCTGGCCACGGCCGGATTTGTCGGGATCGTCGTGCTGATCACGCTGCTGCGCTCGGAGAGATCCGTGGCCACCGGCGTGTTGGCGCTTATCACGCTGCTTGCCGTCGGGGTCGCGGGCGCGGTGACCTTCCGCGGCTTCGGCCCGGCGCCCGTGCCGCAGCAGGCCGAGGTGCGCCCGGTCCAAACGGCGACTGCTCCGTTGCCGCAGCTTTCATGCATCGATGAACTCGCCGGCGATGCCGTCCTGGCCGCGTGCGAAAAGGTGTTGTTCGGTTCGGCCGAGTCGATCGCCGCGGCCGTGGCTTACGCGGCGTCCCAGATCACGCTGCTGACTTCGCTCGGCGATGTCGCGACCGCGAACAAGGGAGGCGGCTCCGACCTGCTGGCGCTGCGCCGCGCCGTCGAGCGCGACCGCTATGGGTTGATGGCCTATGTGCTGATGGTGCGCGACCGCTGCACGCCGTCGTCCTGCCGTGCGTTCCGCTCGCTGACCGAGACGCGGCAGATCGCCGCCAATATGGAAGATCGCGTCTACGAAAGCCTGATCATGCGTTATGCATCCTCGTGGACTGCGCCGGGGCAGAACGGGGCCGGCCTGGTCGCTGCGCTGCCGTCATCCGCGCCCACGGGCAAGCCGACCAATGCCGAATTCCCGACCTCGGCCTCCACCCCGCCGGTCAGCATCATGACGCCCGAGCCGCCGGCAAAGCCGTCGGCCCCCGCAGCCGCCGCGCCGGCATCGCCGCCTCCCCAGCGCTCGGTCACGGCGGCGACGCCGCCGGCTCCGGCGCCATCCCCCGCGGCGGCCGCCGCCAAGAAACCGCCTCCTGCGCCGAAGCGGCCGGCCACTGCGCCGGTGCAGCTCGCGCCGTCAGGGCAGGCCGCTTCTGAAAACGAGCAGTGATCTCCACAGGCAGTGATCTTTCCAAAGCGCGCACGGCCCGCTAAATCGGCGTGATCATGCCGCTTCATCTCATCAAGCTTGCTGTCGGTTGCGAGTCGGTCAAGGAACTCAAGGGCTGGGTTGCCGAACGCATGGCCACCGCCAAGAAAAAAGGCCTGCCGATCCGTCACGTTCATGTCACCCGGATGACGCCGAAGCGCGACGTGGAAATCCTTGCCGGCGGTTCGCTCTATTGGGTGATCAAGGGCGAAATCGCCGCGCGCGAAAAGATCATCGCGATCGAGCCGTTCCGCGATAAGGACGGCATCGGACGTTGCCGCCTGGTGATGCAGCCCAAGGTCTTCGCCGTCTCGCCGCGGCCGATGCGCCCGTTCCAGGGCTGGCGCTATCTGACCGCGGATTCCGCGCCGCCGGACCTCACCAAATCCTCCGCTGCCAGCGTGGCGGCGATGCCGGAGCCGATGCGGCGCGAACTGCGCGATCTCGGTCTGCTTTAGCGTTCACAGCGCCGCCGACGTGACGATGTGCAGCCGAAGCCATTCGGACGGTGGCATTTCGGTCGGGCGCCGGGTTTCTGAATTCCGGTCGACGATGTCGAGCAATTCAGGCTCGATCCCCATCTCCTTGAGGTAGCGCCGGAACTGATCGCCAAAAAGGGCGGTCAGGCCCTGGCGCCGTTCTTCCGAAACATTGGGCGCCAGCCGATTATAAATCGACATGCTGCCCAGGATCATCCGGGTGCCGGCGGGCAGGGTGCGATGGACGCCGCCGGCCAGCGTCAGCACGCACGCCAGATCGCAGCGCGTGCCCGTCAGCGTCACCTTGGCCTCAAGCGGCCCGCCCGGGCGCTTGAGCGCGAAGCACTCGGCCTCGCTCTTGCCGTTGCAGGCCTCGACGTCAGTCGTGCCCGCGGTCGTGTCGATGCCGTGGTCGCGCAGGATACGGCCGAGGCTTACCGCGACGTTGAGGTTGGAATCGCCCCAGGCGTGGATGATCACCGGAAGCTTGCGCCCGGCCTGGCGGTCGAGGATCGCGATCAGCCGCTTGTGGGTGTCCCATTGCACGGTGCCTTCGGCGGCGATCCACTCAGAACAGCCAGGCCCGCAGGCGCCATCTGCACCGCGCGCGACATAAAAGATCATGGCGTCGACCGGCGAACCGATCCCGCCGACCGCCGGCCGTCGTGGGTCCTGGGCCTGCGCGGCCCCCGCCGCGATCACGCCGATCAGGCCTCCGAGGATTGCAGCGCGTAGCGACATCGGCCGTTCCTGCAGCGGACAAATCCATTGCGGCAGGATTTTCAATCCGGCGGCGGCACCGCGCAAGCAGGCCCCGGCGGCTTACACGCCGATGTTATCGATCAGGCGGGTGGTGCCGAGTTTGGCGGCAACGAGGAGCCGCACCGGTCCTTCCTTCATCGAGGCGATCGGGGCCAGCGTCGCGGCGTGGCGGGCTTCGAAATAGTCCAGCGCGAAGCCGGCAGCGGCGATCTGTTCGCGGCCGGCGGCCATCGCGGCCTCGAAATCCCCGCCGGCCTTCAGCCGTTTGGCGGTTTCCTTCATGGCTCGATAGAGCGTCGGCGCGATCTGCCGCTCCTCGGCCGACAGGTAGACGTTGCGCGAGGACATCGCGAGCCCGTCGCGCTCGCGCACCGTGCGCGAGCCGATCACCTTGACGCCGAGGTCGAGGTCGCTGGCCATTTGGGTCACCACCCGCAATTGCTGAAAATCCTTCTCGCCGAAGATCGCAACGTCCGGCCGTACCTGCGTGAACAGCTTGCCGACCACGGTGGCAACGCCGCCGAAGAAATGCGGCCGGAAGCGATCTTCCAGCCCAACGGTCGCCGGACCTTCCGGCACGATCCTGGTGGCGAAGCCGTCCGGGTACATCACCTTGACGTCCGGATTCCAGATCAGGTCGGTTTTCTCCTCCGTGAGCCGGGCGAGATCGGCCTTCCAGGTCCGCGGGTAGGAACCGAAGTCTTCGGTGGGCGCGAACTGCGTCGGGTTGACGAAGATCGAGACGACGACCTTCTGGGCGCGCTGCCTGGCGAGCCGCACCAGCGACACATGCCCGTCATGGAGCGCACCCATGGTCGGCACCAGCGCGACGGCGGCCTTTCGGGCGCGCAAGGCCTCGACGGCGCGGCGCAATGCGGGAACGGTACGGACGACCATGGGACTTCGCGACATCTGGCTTCGATCTCTTGCGGCTGGTGGTGGGGCGCGGGGGCGAGTAGCCCCGATCGGTTCGGCGGGCGCGCCGACCTTATAAGGCCGGAGCATTGCCGCCAAGGTTGCGCTGACATGGCAAGCTTGCGGCAGCTCAACGCCGAGATTGGCGCAGGCCAGAGCAATCGTTGCGCGCCGATCGCTGCGACGGAACGAAAACCGCACCATCGGGATTCATGATTAAGACACACCACGCGCGAATTGAATGCGTCGGTACGCATTTCACTTGACGCGCAGTCGCGCGTGATTTGAAGATATCGTGCGGGGGTTGAGTCATGTTGCTGCAAGCGAGTCAGGGTCAATTGGGTTCGGCGCATGTCGTCGTGCTCGGCAATGAGAAGGGCGGATCCGGAAAATCCACCACCGCCCTGCATATTGCTGTTGCCCTGATGAAGGCCGGCCAGCGCGTTGCCACCATCGACCTCGACTGCCGCCAGAAGAGCTTTACCCGCTACATCGCCAACCGGAACGCGTGGGCCCGCCGCACCGGCCTCGATCTCGAAATCCCGGTGCATTACTGCATCAAGCTCGGCGAGACGATGCAGATCGCCGACAACGAGAATTCCGAGTTCCAGCAATTCGCCGAGGCGGTCGGCTCGGTCGAGCGCGCCTTCGACTTCATCGTCATCGACACCCCGGGCTCGGACTCCTACCTGATGCGGCTGGCGCACTCGATGGCGGACACGCTGGTGACCCCGATCAACGACAGCTTCCTCGATTTCGACGTGCTCGGCACGGTCGATCCCGCGACCTATACTGTGACTGGGGAGAGTCACTATGCCGAGATGGTCCGCGATGTCAGGCGCAAGCGCCGCCAGCTCGACGGCGCCACCACCGACTGGATCGTGGTGCGCAATCGCCTGTCGATGATCGGTTCGCGCAATAAGCAGCTGGTCGCCGACAGCCTGAAGGACCTGTCGCTGCGGCTCGGCTTCCGTTCGATCGACGGGTTTGCCGAGCGGGTGGTCTACCGGGAATTCTTCCCGCGCGGCCTGACGGCGCTGGACGACATCGACGAGGCCACGCTCGGCACGCGGCCGAGCATGGGCCATGTGACGGCGCGCGAGGAGGTGACCAGCCTGTTGCGCCAGCTCAAGCTGCCGCTCGATGAGCGTGGCCGCCGCCGGGCCGCCAACCGGGCGGAATGGTTTACCCAGGTCGACAAGCCGCTCGAAGTCGACGACATGATCGGCGACATCATCAGCGCCTGAACCCGGCCGGCGGGCTGCGCCGCCTATCGCGGCTGGATTACCGTCATCTTGAACGGACCTGTGTGAGCTGCGGCATGCGCGACCGCCTCATTGGCATGGTCGAGCGCGAAGGTGGTAACCTCGAACTGATCGAGGTCGACCAGTCCGGCGCGGATCAGGCCGGTCATCAGCACGGCGGCATGTGGCGGATACATCCATTGCCCGAGCACCGTGATACAGTTCCGCATCATCCAGGAATAGGGCAAGTCGAGACCGCTGCCGACGCCGCCCATAAGCACCACCCGTCCGTATGGCCTCACCGCCATGACCGCCGTCCGCACCTGCACCGCGTTGGCCGCGGGTGGGAGGATGTCGAGCACGCAGTCGATCGGGCCGGGCGCCGCCTGCAGAATGCGCGCGCGATCGTCGGCCTCATCGCCGCGCATCGCCACGGTGCGGACGCGGCCGCCGAACCGCCGTGTCAGCGCTGCCAGCGCCTGCTCGTTGCGTCCGGTTGCGATGACGCAACTCGCGCCCATTGCCAAGGCGACAGCGACTGCCGCGCTGCCAAAACTGCCGGTGGCTCCGTTGACCAGCACGATCTCTCCGGCGTGCAGTTCCGCGGCCAGGAATCCGCCGTAGGGAACGAGCAGGGTTCCGAGCGCGCACCATCGCGCCGCGTCCTTCTCCGCGATGGTCCCGATCGGAACCGCGTTCTCGGTCGGCAGGCGCATCTGCTCGGCCCAGGCGCCGTCGTGGAAATATCGCTGCAGGCGCAGGCCACTCTCGCTGCCACTGGTTAGACCCTGCAGCGCGATATCCGGCGCTAGCGCATTGTCGCGCGAGCGTACCGTTGGATCGCAATAGACCCAGTCGCCCGGACGAAGCCGAGTAGCATCGGGACCGGTGGCGCTGACGCGGCCGATCCCGCCAGGGCCGGGCACCATGGGTAGTTCCATCAGATATTTGCGCGCTCCGCTGAGCACGTCGCCGGCGTAGGCGAGCACGCGGCTCGCCATGACATCGACAATGACTTCGCCGGTGCCGAGCGTCGGGGCAGGCAGGGTTTCGATCGCAAGCGGCGATCCGAGCGCATTCAGAACGGCTGCCTTCATGGGGCCTCCTCATTTCGGTGAGATCCGCATTTTCGGCGAGCTTCAGGGGATCAACAAGACCTGGTATTATCCTAGGACTGTCAGACCCTCTCAGGACTTGCGCGCATGACCGCATCGATTGCGAATTCTAGGCAGAGCGAACTCGGCGACTTCCTGCGGTCGCGGCGGCAGAAGCTGACGCCGAAGGCGGTCGGCTTGCCGGTTGGCCGGCGGCGGCGCACGCCAGGGCTGCGGCGGGAAGAGGTGGCCGAGCTCGCCGGCATCGGCGTCGACTGGTACATCCGCCTCGAACAGGGACGCTCCGTCAGCCCTTCGGCGGCGACGATCGACGCCCTCGCACGCGCGCTGCGGCTGACAAAGGCCGAGCACCGGCATCTGAAGGACCTGACGCAAAACGCCGACCGCCGCACCTTCGCCCGCGAGAGCGTTCCCGCCGCGATCCTGCGCGCGGTCGAGCAGCTCAATTTGCCGGCCTACGTCACCGGCCGGCGCTGGGATGTGCTCGCCTGGAATGCGGCGGCCGACGAGATCTTTGCCTTCAGTCGCCTGGCGGAAGCCGATCGCAATAGCCTGCTCTCCGTGCTGACCAATCCGGCGACGCGGCGCCTGTTCGGCGCGTCATGGGCGGATGAGGCAAGGCGCATGGTGGCGCAGTTCCGGGCGACGCACGACCTCTGGGCCGGCGATCCCGCCTTCCGCGATCTGCTGGCGCGACTTGAGGAGGGCTGCCCCGAATTTGCAGGCTGGTGGGAAGCCCATGACGTGAGTAGCGTAGCGGCGGGGCGGAAATCCTTGATCCATCCCAAAAAGGGTCGGCTCAAACTGGAGTATGTAAGCTTTCAAGCCAATGACGATCCGGCGCTAAAGCTGGTCATCTACACGGCGGCTTAGCGCCGGTATTGTTCCACCTTGCGGATTTTTGGGAACCGGGAGGGCAGCATCCCGTTTTCATTAGACTTTTATCCAGCGGTCGAACCAAAGCTTGAGAGGAGCCGTCGTAAGTAAAAACGGGGTCAATTTGTGGGGATTGAGCGGTGCCCAATATCTAGGTGCGCCGCACAACGATCAGGCGGTCAACACACAACATTTGGCCTTTATGTCACGCCATCGTGACATATATCATCAACAAGGGACCGAAGAGTCTCAAACAGGGATGGCCCCTCGCCGGGCTCGAGGACGACAATGAAACGTGGAATTCTGGTTCTGCTTTCACTCTCGGTGCTGGTCGCTGTCGCGTATTTTACCGCGAGCAAGTGGGCGATCCGTCACGAGACGATCGCCTTCCACGATGCCAACCGCGACAACCGCCTTGTCGCTGTGCAGATCGCCGTTCGTCGCGACAAGGAGATGCAGGCCAATACCGGCCTGATCAAGCTGCCGGTTGCGATTCTCAACCACGGCAATACCGTCAAGAACACCGAGTATTCGTTCCTCGCGAACATCTTCGCCTGGCGCGGTTATCTCACCATCAGCCCGCAGCATGATCTGCCGACCGATCCGCCGATGGTGACCAAGATCGGTGAACCCTATGTCGGCCGCCTGCCGCAGATTCAGCGCGGCGTCGCCAACATCCATTTCGCCATCCACGAAATGAAGAAGATCCAGCCCAACGCCGACTATGAGAAGGTGACGATGGTCGGCCATTCGATGGGCGGCGACATCTCGATGTATTTCGCCAAGGAGTTTCCCGACGAGATCAAGAAGGTCGTGACGCTCGACAATCTGCGCGTTCCGTTCCTGACCGACGGCAAGTTCAAGATCCTGTCGTTCCGTTCCAAGGATACGCATTTCAAGGCGGACCCCGGCGTCGTGCCTGACGACGAACAGTGCGAGCAGGCTGGCATCACGGTCGTGAACACCGGCTTCCAGCACAACGACATGCGCGACACCGGACCGGAGGCCGCCAAGTCGTCGATCCAGTCGATGCTCGACAAGTTCCTCGACGAGTCCGACAAGAGCGGCGCGTTGAAGCCGGTGCCGACCAAGGTGCCGGACGTGCTGAGCAGCAGCCCGGGACCGGTGCCGCTTTCGACCCCACTGGCCAGCAATCCGCAGCCGAAGAACAAGCCGGTCACGAACTAGGCCGCCGACAGCCGTCGCACCGTCGCCGCTGCGCCGCATTGACGGCGCATTGACCGGCACCTCCAGCCATCCCACATAAGGCTTGCAGCTACCCTGCGAGCGCTTATGGCTGGCGAGCCCACCAAACCGAAATCGGCCGGCGACGTTGCCTCGACAAAGGCACGTCGAGACGGCTCGCTGCCTGAAACCAAGCCGTCGACATCGGAGGATATCGCCGCCTTCGTCGCAAGAGCACGCGCGATGTCGCCGCATAGCGCCGGCGCGAAGGGAAGGCTGGTGTTCGCCCTCGATGCCACCATGAGCCGGCAGCCGACCTGGGACATGGCCTGCGCGCTGCAGGCCGACATGTTTCGCGAGGCCGCTTCGCTAGGCAGCCTCGACATCCGCCTGGTCTATTACCGCGGCTTCAACGAATGCCGTGCCACGGGGTGGATCTCCGACTCGGCGCAACTGGCGAGGCTGATGGGCAAGATCGACTGCCAGGGCGGCAATACCCAGATCGGCAAGGTGCTGTCGGAGTCGCGCCGCGAGGCGGTGGCATCAGGCGTGCGCGCCGTGGTGTTCGTCGGCGACGCCATGGAGGAGAAGGTCGACGATCTCTGTGCCAGGGCCGGCGAGCTCGGCCTGCTCAAGGTGCCCGTCTTCATGTTTCAGGAGGGCCATGATCCCGTCGCCGAACAGGCGTTCCGCGAGATTGCGCGGCTCACCGGCGGCGCGTGGTGCAGATTCGATCCGGGCGCTGCGGCGCAGCTGCGCGAGCTCCTGCGCGCCGCCGCGGCCTATGCCGCCGGCGGGCGTGAAGCGCTGCTGCGCCTGGCGAAAACGACCGGCGGGGCGGCTGCGCTGATTGGTCAGATGAAGTGATGGCGACTTTGGTTGCCGCGGTGCGGGGCACCATGCTTTTCGGAATCGGTAAGGCTATATTGTCGCCATGCCAACCCTGATTGCCGGCGTCGTCGCCGTTGTCGTTCTGTATTTGCTGCTGCAGATGTTTCGGGCGGCCAATCCGGTCGTTCTCGCGCGCGCGATCAAGATCGCGGGCGGCGTGCTGTCGCTGGCCGTTGCGGCCTATACCGGCTTGCGCGGCGAGCTGGCCGTTGCAATTCCGCTCGGCATTTTCGGCGCCGGCCTGCTCGGCTGGTCGCCTTTCGGCCCGGGCGGCTTTGGCAATATCGGCGGGATTTTCGGCGGCGGGGCGCAGCGCTCGTCAGGCCAGGCCTCGCGCGTCCGCTCGCAGTTTCTGGAGATGATGCTCGATCACGACAGCGGCGAATTGTCCGGGCGGATCGTCGATGGGCCGAATGCAGGCCGCTCGCTCGACGAATTCGACCTGCCGCAACTGCTGGCGATGGCCGCCGCCTTCGACGCCGAGAGCGTCGCCTTACTTGAAAGCTATCTTGACCGCCGGTTTCCCGCTTGGCGTCAGAACGCGCAAGGCGACGCGGCAGGGGGGCAGCGCCGTACGGCGGCGAGCGGAAAAATGACGAATGAGGAGGCCTATCAGATCCTTGGCCTGCAGCCGGGCGCGGGGCGCGACGACATCACCCGGGCGCACCGCACCCTGATGAAGAAACTGCATCCCGACCAGGGGGGCTCGACGTATCTCGCTGCCCGCGTAAACGAGGCCAAGGATACCCTTCTTCGCACGCATCTCTAGCTAACTCCGGCTCACGCCACCGACGCTACAAACCGCGAGTTGCTGCTGTTCTCTTATTGAGCCCCCGTATCGCCCGCCATTGTTCCGGCGTGGTCGATCTCTTCGTTACAAGGAACCTAGCGGCAAATTCTTGACGAGAGGTTTTCGTTTGGCGCGTTCTGCAAGATCACGCGCGCGTCGCCATTTCTGTGCCCCGAAAACAACAAAGCCGGCGCTTGCGGCGCCGGCTTTGAAAATTTCAAAAGAAAAATGATCAGTTGCGAACGGTCATGCAGGAGATGTCGGCGCGCTTCAGGGTCTTGCAGACCGCCTCGGCCTGATCGCGGTCGAGGCCGGCGAAGCGGGCGCGATAGAGCGTGCGGTGATCTTTGGCGACGACCGTTTCGGTGAAGGGCTCGGCCTTGCTGAGCAGGCTGCTCGCCTTGCTACGGACGAGATCGATCCGCTGCTTGGCTTCGCTTTCGCTTTCGAGCGCGCCGACCTGGACGATCCAGCCCGTGCGAACCACAGCCGGCTTGACCGCCTCGCTCGGCGGCGCGGCCACAGGCTGCGGCCGCGGGGACGGATCGGCATAGGCGAGCGCCTGTGCGTGCGGGGCCTGCGAGGGCGCCTGCGTCAGGCTGGAAGCGGGCAACACGCCGAGCACGCCGTTACCGGTGCCATGACCTGCCGGCTGCGGCGGCATGGCTGCCCGGAGAGCTTCCTTGGCAGCTTCCGCCTTGGTCTCCGCGGCTTTTTCGACGACGGCGCTGGAGGTTTCGGCGACTTCGGGACGCGCCGGAATCGCGCTGGTGACTGGCGGAGCTACCGGCTGCGAGGGACCGGCGGCGGCCAGCTTCATCGGGCCGGCCTTGACCTGGACCGTCTTGACCTTGACCGGCTTCATCGGTTCGGCCGAACCAGGGATTGCCGAGATCTGCTGGGTCTGGATGACGCCGCTGGTCAACGGGGCGGGTTCGGGCTTGGCCTGCGGCTCGACCTTGGCGGGCGGCGCAGGGAGGGCTGCCGCGGCGGCGGCCATCAGCGACGGCTTTGCCGGGGCGATCGAGCGGGTCGTTGGCATGGCGGCAAGGCCCGGCTCGGACTGTGCCTCAGCCATCATGCGCGAGGGGGCCGTTTCGGCTTCCGCCACGTCGACGGCGCCGTCAGCGGAAGGATTGCGTTCGGTGATCGCGGCAACGGTGCGCTTGGTCGCCGCCTTGTCCAGGTTTTCGGCGAGCAGGTTGCGCATGATGGCATCGCGCGAACCGCCGCTGCGGCCGCCGAGCACGACACCGACGAGGTGACGGTTGCCGCGGCGCATCGAGCTGACGAGGTTGAAGCCGGAGGCTCGGGTGTAGCCGGTCTTGATGCCGTCAATGCCTTCGACATTTCCGAGCAGGCGATTGTGATTGCGGATCGCCTGTCCGCGATAATTGAACACCGAGGTCGCAAAATAGCGGTAGTAGCGCGGGAAGCGATCCTGGATCGCACGGCCGAGGGTGGCCTGGTCGCGCGCCGTGGTCAGCTGTTCGTCGTTGGGCAGGCCGGACGCGTTGCGATAGGTGGTCTTGCTCATGCCGAGCGCGCGCGCCTTGCGCGTCATTAGCTTGGCGAATTCGGTTTCATCGCCGGCGATCGCCTCCGCGATCACGACGGCGGCGTCGTTGGCGGAACGCGTCACCAGGCCCTTGATGGCGTCCTCGACCCGCAGCGTCTGGCCGGGCTTCAGGCCGAGCTTGGTCGGCGCCTGTTCGGAGGCGTGCTCGGAAACGTCCATCTCGCTGTCGAGCTTCAACTTGCCGGATTCGAGGCGCTCGAACAGCAGATAGAGCGTCATGATCTTGGTCAGCGACGCCGGGCGCCGGATACCGTCCGGATTGTTGGAACTGAGGACCGCACCGGAATTGCCATCGACGATGATCGAGGAGAATTGCGGGCTGTAGCTTTCCCGCACGACGTGATGGTGGCGGCGGTGCTTGTAGCGGCGCGCTTCGGCGCTCTCGCTCGAGATCAGGATCGTTGTCGTGAAGGTAATCAGTCCGAGGGCGCACACGCGCAAAGCGCGTGAGGAAGCCAAGGTTGTACGAAGCATTTACTTCCCCGTCCCAATTTCTGTCTTGATCACCGGCCCGTGAGGCAAAATTGTGCCCAACAACCGCTGAGATTTCCCCGTTCGAGATGCCGGTCTGGCCTTGGTGGACGGCCGGCTCGGTCGATTAGGTCGCTGTTCTAGCTAAGTTGCTGTTCACAAACGACTTTCATGTCGTCTGTCGGAAGGCGAACATGTCCAGGAATCAGGTTAGGCGGAGCGAGTTTCCAAAAGATTAATTAACCGTTGCGCAAGACCCCTGGTTTTTCCGCTAATACGTCACATTGTGCGCCGCACAACAATTCTTGACTTTATTGTGCAGTGCACATATATGTGATGCGTCAGGGAGCCGGGACCTCCCGGCACATCGGTTTGCACCTGCAGTCTGGGAAAGGACTCCATTGATGGTCAAGGTTGAAGACATTCAGAACTACGGCAAAGAGCATCTCGAAACCGTTGCCGCTTCCGCGAGCAACCTGCAGAGCGGCGTTCAGGCGATCGCGACGGCCTACGGCGACTATGCCAAGAAGTCGTTCGAAGACACCAAGTCGTTTGTCGAGAAGCTCTCCGGCGTAAAGTCGCTGGATAAGGCGCTCGAGGCGCAGACCGAATTCGCCCGTTCGTCCTACGAGACCTTCGTCGCTGAATCGCAGAAGATCGCGGGCCTCTACACCGATCTCGCCAAGCAGACGTTCAAGCCCTACGAGGGCCTGGTCTCGAAGTACACCTCGGCGGCACACTAGCGGTTGACGTCAACGGTTGATGTCACTCATTCAGCGAAGCGCTTCCGTAACAAAGCCCGGCCGCGATGGTCGGGCTTTTTCATGCAGTGTCTGCGTCGCTGAGATCACGCATCGTGGTACGCGAACACGCCCCCGACGAAAACAGTAACATCAAACCGGTGATCTGACGGGGCATGCTCGACTTGCAGCACTGTTCTTTGATGTTCCCGCACCAACGCGACCGGTGAGTCGACTCGCTTGCTCGTCCATCGCCCCGCTCGTGCCGGACTTGGCGTTCGGCGCATCGCCGGGCCGGCCGCTAAGAGTGGACCTATTATTCCTCGCGAGCGGCCAAACGGCCGAATCGGATCCTTTGTCAAATCCGGCAGAAACGATTAACCTTGAGGCGGATAGCCGAGCCGGGAATCGGGCTGGCCGAGGAGCGCGCAAGGGCGGTGTTAACGCGCTTGCGGCGATCAGGCGGCGGACCCATATTCCAGGTGCCGATCCGGCCACGGGTCGGGTCGGGAGCGGCGATCTGGAAAATGACGTTGCCGGGTGCTTGGCGGCGGTTCACGGCAGAGCCGACCCGCGGGTATGCTGGTATGCGTCCTGCGGTCACCCCTTTTGGAATCTCGAACGCCTGAGCCATGTTGCAGTCAACCTTCAAAGCTTGTTCGTCCGTGCTGGCAACGTCATCTGCTTCCGCTCCGCGAATGAGCAATGACGAAAACCGCAACACCGGAACCGGCGGGCCGTCGACGTCGGTCATCACCAAGGTCAAGCCGAAGACGAAGCGGCCGAACCTCTACCGTGTCCTCATCCTGAACGACGACTACACGCCGATGGAATTCGTCGTTCACGTGCTGGAGAAGTTCTTCCAGAAGGACGTCGAGGCGGCCACCAAGATCATGCTCCATGTCCATCATCATGGGATCGGCGAGTGCGGCGTGTTCACCTACGAGATCGCCGAGACCAAGGTCACGCAGGTGATGGATTTCGCGCGCAAGCACCAGCACCCGCTGCAATGCGTGATGGAAAAGAAGTAGCGGCGCATGGCGCGACCCGGCCGGCGAAAAGGAACGGGTCTTGCATTGATAGGCGCTGAGGCGAGCCGATCGTATTCCCGATAGTTTTTCGGGGGAGGGGTGCGAATGCCGCTGGCACGGCCGCGAATTTAGAGGAAAACCACGCTTGCGGAACCGGTCTTTCGCCACGATCGTTTGTAACTATATGACGCTATGTGACAGGGGATGACGAAGGTTGTTGTTGCCTCACCGGGTAATGGCGATCATGATGACCGGGGGCCATAGAGGACGCGAATGCCAACTTTTTCCCAAAGCCTTGAACAATCCCTGCATCGTGCGCTGGCGATTGCTAACGAGCGTCATCACCAATATGCGACGCTCGAACATCTTCTGCTGTCGCTGATCGATGACTCGGATGCGGCAGCGGTGATGCGTGCCTGCAGCGTCGATCTCGACAAGCTGCGCACCAGCCTCGTCAACTATCTCGAGACCGAGTTCGAAAATCTGGTGACGGACGGCGCAGACGACGCCAAGCCGACCGCGGGCTTCCAGCGCGTGATCCAGCGCGCGGTGATTCACGTCCAGTCTTCCGGTCGCGAAGAAGTGACCGGCGCCAACGTGCTGATCGCGATCTTCGCGGAGCGCGAAAGCCACGCCGCGTACTTCCTGCAGGAGCAGGACATGACGCGGTATGACGCGGTGAACTATATCAGCCACGGCATCGCCAAGCGGCCGGGCGTCTCCGAAGCGCGGCCCGTGCGCGGCGTCGACGAGGAGACCGAGACCAAGGGCAACGAGGACGCCAAGAAGAAGGGCGAGGCGCTCGAAACCTATTGCGTCAACCTCAACAAGAAGGCGCGCGACGGCAAGATCGATCCGGTGATCGGACGCAATTCGGAGATCAACCGCGCCATCCAGGTGCTATGCCGTCGGCAGAAGAACAATCCGCTGTTCGTGGGTGAGGCCGGCGTCGGCAAGACGGCGATCGCCGAAGGGCTCGCCAAGCGCATCGTCGATTCCGAAGTGCCGGAAGTGCTGGCCGCTGCCACCGTGTTCTCGCTCGACATGGGCACGCTGCTCGCCGGCACCCGTTACCGCGGCGATTTCGAAGAGCGGCTGAAGCAGGTGCTCAAGGAACTGGAGGCGCATCCGAACGCCATCCTGTTCATCGACGAGATCCACACCGTGATCGGCGCCGGCGCCACCTCCGGCGGCGCGATGGACGCCTCCAACCTGCTCAAGCCGGCACTGGCGTCGGGCACGATCCGCTGCATGGGCTCGACGACCTACAAGGAATACCGTCAGCACTTCGAAAAGGACCGCGCGCTGGTGCGGCGCTTCCAGAAGATCGACGTCAATGAGCCGACGGTGGAAGACGCCATTGCGATCCTCAAGGGCCTCAAGCCCTATTTCGAGGATTACCACCGGCTGAAATACACCAATGAGGCGATCGAGGCGGCGGTGCAATTGTCGTCGCGTTACATCCACGACCGCAAATTGCCGGACAAGGCGATCGACGTGATCGACGAGTCGGGCGCGGCGCAGATGCTGGTCGCCGAGAGCCGACGCAAGAAGACCATCGGCATCAAGGAAATCGAGACCACGATCGCGACCATGGCGCGGATTCCGCCCAAGAGCGTGTCGAAGGACGATGCCGAGGTGCTCAAGCATCTCGAGCAGACGCTCAAGCGCGTGGTGTTCGGCCAGGACAAGGCGATCGAGTCGCTGTCGGCCTCGATCAAGCTGGCGCGCGCCGGCTTGCGTGAGCCGGAGAAGCCGATCGGCTCCTACCTGTTCTCCGGACCGACCGGCGTCGGCAAGACCGAGGTGGCAAAACAGCTCGCGGCCTCGCTCGGCGTCGAGCTGCTGCGCTTCGACATGTCCGAATATATGGAGCGACACACGGTGTCGCGACTGATCGGCGCGCCTCCCGGCTATGTCGGCTTCGACCAGGGCGGCCTTCTGACCGACGGCGTGGACCAGCATCCGCATTGCGTGGTGCTGCTCGACGAAATCGAGAAGGCGCATCCGGATCTCTACAACGTGCTGCTGCAGATCATGGATCACGGCCGGCTGACCGACCATAACGGCAAGCAGGTCAACTTCCGTAACGTGATCCTGATCATGACCACGAATGCCGGCGCCGCCGAGCTCGCGCGTCAGGCCTTCGGCTTCACGCGCAACAAGCGGGAAGGCGACGACCACGAGGCGATCAACCGCCAGTTCGCGCCGGAATTCCGCAACCGGCTGGACGCGATCGTCTCGTTCGCCCACCTCAATGCCGACGTCATCGGCATGGTGGTCGAGAAGTTCGTGCTGCAGCTCGAGGCGCAGCTTGCCGACCGCGACGTCACCATCGAGCTGTCGGAGCCTGCCAAGGCCTGGCTGATCGAGCATGGCTATGATGAGCAGATGGGCGCGCGGCCGATGGCCCGCGTGATCCAGGAGCACATCAAGAAGCCGCTGGCCGACGAGGTGCTGTTCGGTCAGCTCAAGGGCGGTGGCCACGTCCGCGTCGTGCTGGTCAAGGACGCCGAGGAGAAGGACAAGATCGGCTTCGAGTTCGTCGAGGGTCCGGTCACGCCGAAGCCCGAGAAGCTGCCGGTGGCGCGCAAGCGCAAGCCGAAGTCGGGCGGCCCCAACAATGGCGGCGGTGGCGGCGGCTCCAAGGGGCCGGCCTCCAAGGGGCCGCTGGTCAAGGTGTAAACGGCTGCAATTCGAAACGAAGAGTCGGCGTGTCGCAACACCGCCGGCTTTTTGCTGCGCCTAAAGCATGATCCGGAAAAGTGTGAAGCGGTTTTCCGAAAAGATCATGCGCAAACAAAGAGCTAAAGCGCGATGATGATTCAACCCCATCTCGTCCCGCTTTAGCTGCCCGGCCAAACCAGCGCCTGGCCGGCCACGACATGCTCACCGTTGAACGTCAGGGAAGGCGAGCCGTACAAGACATAGCCGAGCTCGATGGCCTCCGAGACGCGCCGGCAGAAGGCGGCGTCATCCTTGCCGGTCAGGAGGCGATAAACAGGCAGGTCATCTGGCGGTTTTGTAGACATGCGAATTCCACCGTGGGCAATTTGCGGCAGCACAGGATGTCTATTGTATCACGGATCGCCGCGGGCGCTCAGCGTTCGCCGAGCAGCTCCTCGATTCGCCGCTGGAGCTGGCGCTTCTTGATCTCGCTCTTGCGCAGCCGCTCCTCGATATCGGAGACGGGCGCCGCGGGGCTTTCCCCCTGAACGCGACGCCGACGAAATTGTCGCGCCACCAGATCACCTTGGCCAGGAAGGAGCGGCCCTTGCGCGCGATGCGCAGCGAAAGCTGCTCCTTGGGCAACTGAAAGTCGCGGCCAAACTCGATGGTCGCGCCCTTGTCGGAGATGTTGCGGACGATGCATTCGTGCGTCGTGCCGCGTTCGCCGATTTCGGCGACGCCGCCATACATCACTTTATCGCGCACGCTCTCGCGCCGGTCCTGCATTTGAAAGTCTCCCAACAAAGTGAGGAGACTTTTAACGCGCTTTGTTGCGCGCAGAAGTCCGGCGGGCGCAAAATGCGGCATTAACGTAAATTAACGGCGGCTCCAATTGTGCGCATTTCGGAGCAATTGCAGCGCAAAATGGCGGGCCGAAGCGTCGCACCGGCGGATCGACCTGCCATCGATAATCGTTAACCGACGCTTTGACCGCGAGATGCTGTTGGATCGCAAACTGCCATGCAAAGAGGTTGGTTTCTTCGCGCCCTATGCTGCACGGTGCCGCTGTTGTGCGCCCTGACGAATGCACGCGCCGAGGATGCAGGGGAGGCGACGCGGTCGAGCGCGACAGCATTCCAGAAGACGGAAGCACCTGAGCGCGAAAGTGGCGCGCGCGAGGCGATGTGCCTGATGATCGAATCGGCGGCGCGGGAGTCCGGGCTGCCGCTCGAATTTTTCGCGCGCGTGATCTGGCAGGAAAGCCGTTTCCAGCCCGGCGCGGTGGGGCCTGTGACGCGCAGCGGCGCGCGCGCGCAGGGCATCGCGCAGTTCATGCCGGGAACCGCGAACGAACGCGGTCTGCTCGATCCCTTCAGTCCCGTGCAGGCGCTGCCGAAGTCCGCGGAGTTTCTGGCCGAGCTGCGCGAACAGTTCGGCAATCTCGGGCTCGCGGCGGCTGCCTACAATGCCGGTCCGCGCCGTGTGCGGGAATGGCTGGCCGGCACCGGGGCGATGCCGCAGGAAACTCGCAACTATGTGCTCGCCATCACCGGCTCGCCCGTGGAGGACTGGGCGAAGGCCGGGAAGGGCGGCAAGGCGCCCGAACGCCAGAGGACATCGAGCTGTCGCGAATTGATGGCGCTGCTGAAACAGGCGCCCAATCCCTTCATCGCCGGGCTGGAGCAGCGCGTGACGCTCGCTGCCGCCAAGCTATGGGGCGTGCAGCTCGCCGCCGGCTTTTCCCGCGACAAGGCACTCGCGATGTACGGCCGCGCGGTCTCGCGCCTTTCGAACGTGATCGGCAATCGCGATCCCTCGATCCTCGCCTCGCGGATGCGCAGCCGCGGCCCGGCGACGTTTTATCAGGTGCGCTTCGGGGCCGACACCCGGCCCGAGGCCGACGATCTCTGCAATCGCATCCGCAAGGCAGGCGGGGCGTGTTTTGTGCTGAGGAACAGGGGCGTGGCGGGGTGAGGAGAATTGTGTCGCGAGATCGCTGACACACATTCAGTCGTCGTCACCCGCAAAGGCGGTTGACCCAGTATGCCAGAGGCAGCAGTGATTGGACGGATAGGCCGCGGCGTACTGGATCCCCGCCTTCGCGGGGATGACAGCGGTGTGCGGTGCTATTTCAGCGTCATTGCGAGCGAAGCGAAGCAATCCGTGTCTCGGCAAATAGCGCTACGGATTGCTTCGCTTCGCTCGCAACGACGGGACGGCTGTCCTGCATAACTGCCCTGAATCCTGCGTTGCTTGACGCTGGCTGCTTTCGCCAGCCCTATGCCAACGACTACTCATCGTTCAATCCGGTCACCCGTGCCATTACCTCAGCTCTCTTCTCCCCAATGGAAAAGCCCCATTCGCGCCTTCGCATGGGGGATGAGCTCGGTTGCCTCGACCGTGCTGACGCTGGTGTTGTTTGCGACCTATCTCGGCATCGGTGCGCTGGCCCATGATAGCCATTTCAGCCTCGGCTGGGCATTAGTCTCGACAATCCTGGTCTGGGCGGGGCCTGCCCAGATCATCCTGATCTCGACGCTGGGGTCGGGCGCGACCGTGGTGCAGGCGGCGATCGCGGTGACAGTGAGCGCGATCCGGCTGTTTCCGATGGTCGTCTCGGTGCTGCCACTGGTGAAGACGCCGAGGACGCGGCGCCGGCATCTCGTGCTGGTGACGCATTTCATCGCGGTGACGCTGTGGGTCGAATGCTACCGGCTGCTGCCGAAAGTGCCGCGCGAGCGGCGCATCGCGTTCACGCACGGGCTCGGCTGCGGGCTTCTCACGGTCTGCATGGTCGCGACCACGCTCGGCTATGGCCTTGCCGCCAACCTGCCGCCGCTGTTTGCGGCCGCGATCCTGCTGCTGACGCCGCTGGCGTTCCTGCTGTCGACCGCGCGGAATTGCAAGGAGATTTCGGACGTATTGGCGCTGGTGCTCGGGCTCGCGCTGTTTCCGCTGATCTCGATGCTGCATACCGGCGTCGATATCCTAATCAGCGGCGTCACCGCCGGCACCATCGCCTACGGCGCGCACTGCTGGCGGGAAAGGGCGCGCACATGAGCGAGTTCTTCGGCAGCCCGCATGCGCTGTTGGTGCTGGTGCTCGCGGGCTTCCTGCCCAACGAGATCTGGCGCATGGCCGGGCTGTGGTTCGGTGCCGGCGTCGACGAGGGCTCCGAAGTCCTGGTGTGGGTGAGGGCGGTGGCGACCGCGATCCTCGCCGGCGTGATCGCGCAGATCCTGGTGCAGCCGCCGGGCGCGCTGGCCGGCGTGCCGGACTGGCTGCGCTACGGCGCGGTCGCCGGCGGCTTTGCGGTATTCATGCTGACGCGGCGCTCGATCTTCGCCGGCGTGGTTGCGGGCGAGGTGATGCTGCTGGCCGGCAAAGCATGGCTCGGTTGATTGCAGGCAGCCGATAATCCGTTACTCTCCGGCGCATAAGAAACGCCCGAGGAAACGCAAATGAACTGGTTCAAATTGCCGGCGCTCGCCTGCGCGCTGATCTTCGCGATGCCTCAAGCCCATGCTGCGGAATATCCGGTGCGGCCGATCAAGCTGATCGTGCCCTATGCTGCAGGCGGCCCGACCGATGTGCTGGGACGCGTGGTCGGGGACTATCTGGCCCGTGACCTCAAGCAGGCGGTCGTGGTCGAGAACAAGGCCGGCGCACAGGGCGCGATCGGCGCGGAAGCTGCGGCGCGTTCCGAGCCCGACGGCTACACCCTGTTCTTCACGGCGGCCTCGATCTTCGTGCTCAACCCGCTGCTTTACAAGAAGCTGCCCTACGATCCCCAGAAGGATTTCCGCCTGCTCACGGTGGTCACGGACCTGCCCGTGATAATGGAGGTGCATCCATCCGTACCCGCCAAGACGGTTGCGGAGTTCGTCGCCTACGCCAAGCAGAATCCCGGAAAACTCAATTTCGGATCGGCCGGCACCGGTGGCACCATTCATCTGGCCGGCGAAATGTTCAAGCAGATGGCCGGCGTCGACATGGTCCACGTCGCCTACAAAGGCGCGGGACCGGCGCTGACCGATTTGTTGTCGGGCAACATCCAGCTGATGTTCGACACGCTCGGCACCGCGCTGCCGCCGGTCAAGGGCGGCCTGCTGCGGCCGCTGGCGGTTTCCTCCGCGCAGCGCATTCCGGATCTGCCCGATGTGCCGACCATGGCCGAAAGCGGCTATCCCGAGTATGGTGTCAGCGTCTGGTACGGCGTCGCTGCGCCGGCCAGATTGCCTGACGATGTCGCACAGAAGCTCATTGCCAGCCTCAACAAGGCGCTCGGCGATGACACGTTCCGCGCCTCGCTCGACAAGGTCGGCTTCCCGCCGCTGCGGCCGCAGAGCCAGGCCGAGATCGACAAATTCGTTGCAACCGATCGCGCGCGGTGGGCGGGCGTGATAAAAGCGCTCAACATTTCACTGGATTAAATCGAGAATGGTTCGAGAAAGCGAAATACGCGAGGGCGAAGTCATCGTCGATATGCCACAGGCGCGCGATGCCGGTCTGGTCTTTATCGGCCGCATCCGCACGCCCTGGAAGTCACGGCTGGAGACGCCGCGCCAGGGCCGCCATGACGGCCCGGTCTGCCGGCTGGAAATTTTCGAGCCCTGGGTGCCAGCGATCAAGGGCGTCGACTTCTACGAAAATCTCGAGGTGATCTACTGGCTGCATCAGTCTCGCCGCGACATGGTGCTGCAAAGCCCGAAGAACAACCAGAAGACCCGCGGCACCTTCTCGCTGCGCTCGCCGGTGCGGCCGAACCCGATCGGCACCTCGATCGTCAAATTCGTCAAGATCGAGGGCAATGTCATTTTTGTGCGTGGCCTCGACTGTCTCGACGAGACGCCGCTGCTCGACGTCAAGCCCGACCGCTGCGAGTTCACGCCACTGGCACCGCCGCAACCCGGGGATTTCCAGACGGAGTAGGTGCTGCTGCTTGCTTCGCCCGCCCCTCGAAGGGGCGGGTCGAGGGCTTACCCTAGCGCTGCGGCCAGCTTGGTCGCATTTTCTTCGAGCACCTTCACGTCTTCCTTGCGGCTCGCGGGCGGCAGCAGCGCCACGCCGTCGTGGCGCGGCATCACGTGCATGTGCAAATGAAACACAACCTGGCCGCCGGCCGGCTCGTTGAACTGCTGCACGGTGATGCCGTCGGCCTTGAACGCCTTCATTGCGGCGGAGGCGATCTTGTGGGCGGCGCGGGCGACATGGGCGTAATCCTCAGGCGTGATGTCGAGGATGTTGCGGGCAGGAGCTTTCGGAATCACCAGCGTGTGGCCCGGCGAACGCGGCATGATGTCGAGAAAGGCCAGCACATGGTCGTCCTCATAGACCTTGTGGCAGGGAAACTCGCCGCGCAGGATTTTTGCAAAGGGGTTGTTGGTGTCATAAGCGGGCATGGCTTGTTCCCTCGGAGTTTGATCCCAATTTCGGTTCGCTCGCCGGACAGGTCAAGCTTCGTCGGCGGTCTTGCGGAACGGTCCGGCCTCAGTCAACTCGCGCCCGACCTCGGCGACATAGGCGCGCTCGCGCTTAAGGTAATCGGCGATCGCGCGGCGCAGATCGGGATCGGCGATGAAGTGCGCGGAGTAGGTGGTTTGCGGCAGGTAGCCGCGCGCCAGCTTGTGCTCGCCCTGCGCGCCGGCCTCGACGATTTGCAGGCCGCGCTGGATCGCGAAATCGATCGCCTGATAATAGCAGACCTCGAAATGCAGGAAGGGGTGATGCTCGACCGCGCCCCAATTGCGGCCGAACAGTGTGTCCGATCCGATGAAATTGATCGCGCCCGCGATCCAGCGGCCGTTGCGCCTGGCCATCACCAGCAGCACGTCGCGGCTCATGCTCTCGCCGATCAGCGAGAAGAATTTCCGCGTCAGATACGGCCGGCCCCATTTGCGTGAGCCGGTCTCCATATAGAACGTGAAGAAGGCGTCCCAGGCCTCCTCGCTGATGTCGCTTCCGGTCAGATGGTGGATCGTGATCCCGGCGGCGACGGCCTCGCGCCGTTCGCGCTTGATCGCCTTGCGATGGCGCGAGTTCAGCGAGGCCAGGAAATCGTCGAACGTGGCGTAGCCTTGATTGTGCCAGTGAAACTGCTGGTCGTTCCGCTGCAGGAAGCCGTGCGCCCCCAAAAGCTTGGCTTCCGCCTCGCGGGCAAAGGTCACGTGCACGGAGGAGGCGCCGGTGGCGTCGCACAGCGCCATCAGCCCGCGCGCGAGCGCCGAGCCGATCTGCGCGCGGTCGACGCCGTCGCGGACGAGCAGCCGAGGTCCGGTCGCCGGCGTGAACGGCACCGAGACCTGCAGCTTCGGATAATAGCGCCCGCCGGCGCGCTCATAGGCATCCGCCCAGCCGCGGTCGAAGACATATTCGCCCTGCGAATGCGATTTCAGATAGCAGGGCGCGACGCCGACAATATCGCCATCCAGCCGCGCCAGCAGATGCCGGGCCGCCCAGCCGGTGCGCGGGCTGGCCGAGCCGGAGGCCTCGGCGGCCGCGAAAAATGCGTGCGAAACGAAGGGGTTATAGGCCGGCTTTGAAACCGCGCAGGAATCTGCCTCGCGCGGCGCCAACGTATCGAAATGTTCGAGACTGTTCGGATCGCCGGTCGGATTGGCGCAGGCGTTCCAATCCGCAGCCGGAATGTCGCTGGCGGAGGGGACGGCTTCGAGCGTGATTTCGGATGATGCCATCTAGAAATTCAAACCGGTCCCATCATGCGATCAGCCATCGCCATGGTGACCAACGCCCCTGCAAAGATCGTGCATCGGCGGCGCGAGTTCAAGGTGGGGGCCGCGCATCAGGTTCCCGGCAGGAACCCCTCGAAAATCATCTGGTCGGCATGGCGCGCGGCGCGGGCGCGCTGTTCCGGCGTGCGCACAGTCCAGGTCAAGAGCGGCAGGCCGAAGACGTTGCGCGCGATCCAGGGCGCGGCGGCCGGCAGTTCGTCCACCCAATAGGCGACGAAATGCGGCCGGCTTCGGCATGCGTGGCGCAGATGCGTCATGCCGCGGCGCTGTTCGGGCGAGGCTTCCGGCCATTCCTCAGCGGTATATTCGCGCTCCGCCACGATGCCGCGTGCGCGGGTAGGGATCAATTCGCGCAGCGCCATCACCTGGTCCGGATCGAAGGACATGCCGACCGCAGGGCCATCATAGGCGGCGAGCACCTCCGCCATCCGCTTCACCAGCCGCCGGTCGTCGTCAAAATGGCTCTTGACCTCGATCACCAGCGGCACGCGGCCGGCGACCAGCGCGCAGAGATCGCCGAGCGTCATCATCCGCTCCGGCGTGTTCTTGAACGTGACCGCCTTGAGCTCGGCGGCGGTCTTGCCGAGCAGCGCGCCGGAACCCTCGGTGAGGCGGCCGAGCGCATTGTCATGATGCACCATCGCTTCGCCGTCGGACGACAACTGGATGTCGCATTCAATGGCGAAATTGCCGTCGATGGCAGCCTGCGCCGCCGCCGGCATGTTCTCGACGATGCCGCGGGAAATGTCGTGCAGGCCGCGATGGGCGACCGGCCGTGCCGTCAGCCAATCCGGCGCGCGCATGACGAAGCGCTCCGTTCAGGCCACTTCGAAGATCGCGTCCACTTCGACGGCGGCGTCCGCGGGCAGGGAGGCGACCCCGACGGTGGTGCGGGCGTGCCGGCCCTTGTCGCCGAAGGCGGTGACCATCAGGTCGGAGGCGCCGTTGAGCACCTTGGGCCCGTCGAGGAAGTCCGGCGCGGAATTGATGAAGCCGCCAAGCCGGACGACGCGCACGACCTTGTCGAGGTCGCCGAGCGCGGCCTTGACCTGCGACAGCAGGTTGACGCCGCAGCCCTGGGCTGCCGCATAGCCCTGTTCGATGGTGACGCCAGCGCCTAACTTGCCCTTAGCGATCAGGCCGCCCTCGGCATTGGCGCAGACCTGACCAGATACGAACAGTAGATTACCGGAGCGGACAAAGCCGACATAGTTCGCCATGGGGGTGCGCGGCTCGTTCAGGACGATGCCTTTTTCCGCTAGCTTCTGTTCGACCGTACCCGCCATTGCTTTTGTCCCCACTCGAGATGTGACTGTTTCTGACCCGCAGATCAGGCGTGACTGTTTCGCGCATCGCGCCGTTTGTTGCAAGCGAGGTAGCATTTGGCGGTGCGTCGCCCCGCGCTGGCGCAATTTCCCGCAAAAATCCTGAAAAACGAGGCTGATGGTGTCAAATTCCCGCGTTTCCAGAAGCGTGCCCTAGTTGCGACGCAATGGAGCCATCACTAATGTAGCGAATCTCCACCGAGGAAAAGACAGGACATGGCTCGCTCGTTTCCGATTCCGGTTCGTGCTTTGGTGTTCTCGGCTGCGGCCGTTGTGCTCTCGCCCTTGGCAAACGAACCGGCGCAGGCCGGCGCCGGCGGGCCGTTTCTCTCCCATCAGGCGCTCTACGAGCTGAAGCTGGTCAAATCGCGTGGAACGAACGCGATATCGGGCGCGCGGGGCCGCATTCTCTACAATTTCTCGGGCAGCGCCTGCGAAGGCTACACCTCCGATTTCCGCCAGGTCTCGGAGCTCGACAGCGGCGAGGGCAAGCTGACGCTGAGCGACCTGCGTTCGCATTCCTGGGAAGACGCCGCGGGCAAGAGCTACCGCTTCAAGATCGACACGCGGATGAACGACGCCGAGTCCCCGCCGGTCGACGGCATCGCCGAACGGGTCGGCGACCGTATCAAGGTCAAGCTGAAACAGCCGGTCAACAAGACGTTCGAGCTCGACGGCAAGACCGTGTTTCCCACCGAGCAGATCCAGCACATCATCGCCGCTGCGCGCGAAGGCAAATCGGTGCTGGAGCTGATGGTCTATGACGGCTCCGACAATGGCGAGAAGGTCTACAACACGCTGTCGGTGATCGGCCAGCCGATCCCAGGTTCCCGCAGCATCACGACGCCCGATCCGTCGACCGACAACGACCAGATGAAGGGGTTGACCCGCTGGCCGGTGACCGTGAGCTATTACGACCGTGACGCCAAGACGAAGGAAGGCGAGCAGACGCCGGTTTACGCGATGTCGTTCGAGCTGTTCGAGAACGGCGTCTCCCGCGCGCTGGTGCTCGATTACAACGATTTCGTGATCGCGGGCGCGATGGGCCGCTTCGACGTCAGGGATTCCAAACCCTGCAAGTGACGACACCGTCGAACCGGACCCGCGCGCGAGCGTATCAAATATTCAGTTGATTTCATCCACGTGTAAAGTCGCCGGGTTTCAATCCGAGCGCTTTGACTGCCGGCTCCGGAAGCGCCCCGCAGGCTTCGACCCTTTCATTCGGGGCCATCATTGCCGCGATAATTGCCTCGGCCTTTGCCGGGTCCTGTTCAGCCACATAGTAGATCGAGCGAACGGGTGCACCGCCTCCCAACGGTTCAGTTGTTACGAGGACAACATGACCATTTGCCATGCCTTTTGACATATCACTGAATGCGTACCGCTTCCACGATGATGGTGGCTGATCCCCGCCGGCGCGCTTCACCGGGGATCGCCGCCGGGCCGCCAATCCCCGGGCATATTGAGATCTTACGAGAGGCCCCCATATCCGTCTGATAAGGGAGTCTTTGCTGTGCAGAACGTACAGACGGCTCTTGTCGCGGCCGCTGCGGCGGTTGCTCTCTTGGTCTCCCCGCTTGCTGCCCCGGCGGGTGAGAGCAACGGTAAGCTTGCGCTGACCATCTCGGTCGATGGAGCGATCGGGCCGGCGACGGCCCGATACGTCAGGGACGCGCTGACCAAGGCAAGCGAACGCCGTGCCGAGGTTGTCGTCCTGCGCATGAATACGCCGGGTGGTCTCTCAACCAGCATGCGCGAGATCATTACAGACGTGCTGGCCTCGCGCGTCCCCGTCGTCGGTTACGTTGCGCCCTCCGGAGCCCATGCGGCCAGCGCCGGAACCTATATCCTCTACGCCACGCATATCGCGGCCATGGCGCCGGGGACCAATCTCGGAGCGGCGACGCCGGTGCAGATTGGCGGCCCGCTGCCGGGCCTGCCGGACGCTACCCCCGAAAAGAGCGACAAGGACAAGAAGGACGGCGGCGAGCAGAAGCCGAAGACGAAGGATGCCATGACCGCGAAGGCAACCAACGACGCCGTCGCCTTGATCCGCAGTCTTGCCGAGCTACGCGGCCGTAATGCCGATTGGGCGGAGAAGGCGGTGCGGGAAGCCGCCAGCCTTTCCGCCAAAGCCGCATTGCAGGAGAAAGTCATCGACCTCGTTGCACGCGACCAGGCCGAACTGCTCGCGCAAATCGATGGTCGCGCGGTCGAGATTGCAGGTGGCGGGACGCGGCGTCTGGCGACCGTCGATGCCACGCGTGAAGCGATCGAGCCCGGATGGATCTCGCAATTTCTGAGGGTGATTACCGATCCCAACATTGCCTTCATTCTCATGCTGGTCGGCATCTACGGGCTGATTTTCGAGTTTTCCTCGCCTGGTACGGTTGCGCCCGGTGTGATCGGCACGATCTGTTTGCTGTTGGGCCTCTATGCACTCAATATGCTGCCCGTCAACTATGCGGGTCTCGCCCTGATCCTGTTGGGGATCACGCTCCTGGTCATCGAAGTCTACAACCCGACTGTGGTTCTCGGTCTCGGCGGGATCATCGCATTCGTGCTCGGTGCGGTGATGCTGTTCGAGCTCGAAGCGCCCGGTTTCCGGCTGTCATGGCCGGTGATCGGCATCGCAGCCACGCTGTTCGTGAGTCTGCTTCTGGCGGTTCTCAGCTCGCTTCGACGTGCCCGAAAAGGTCCTGTCCGGCTCGGCGCTCAAGCCATGCGCGGGCTGTCAGCCGAAATCCTCGACTGGTTCGGGAGCGAAGGCCATGTCTTCGCCCATGGTGAGCGTTGGCAGGCGCGCGGCAGCGAAGCCTTCAAGCCCGGAGAAGTCGTCGAGGTTGCCAACATCGTGGATTTGACGCTGGTGGTACGGCGCCGACCGGTACCGCCCGCAAAGGAGGTACGTGATGATGCTTGATTATTTGACTTATGCGACGCTCGCGGTGCTCGTAGTCCTGTTTCTGTCCTCGGCCATTCGCATCCTCAGGGAATACGAGCGAGGCGTCGTGTTCACGCTCGGCCGGTTCACCGGCGTGAAGGGGCCGGGACTGATTATCCTGATTCCGGTCGTGCAGCAGATGGTGAAGGCTGATCTCAGGGTGATGGTACAGGTGGTACCGCCGCAGGACGTGATTTCGCGTGACAACGTTTCGGTCAAGGTCAACGCAGTTCTCTACTTCCGCATCATCGATCCCGAGCGCGCGATCATCAAGGTCGGCGATTACATGGCCGCGACCAGCCAGCTGGCGCAGACCACGCTGCGCTCGGTGCTCGGCAAGCACGAGTTGGACGAGATGCTCGCCGAACGGGACCGGCTCAATGCCGATGTCCAGGAGATCCTCGATCAGCAGACCGACGTCTGGGGCATCAAGGTCACCACCGTCGAGATCAAGGATATCGATCTTAATGAAACCATGGTGCGCGCAATTGCCAAGCAGGCGGAGGCGGAGCGGCTGCGGCGCGCCAAAGTGATCAACGCAATGGGCGAGCAGCAAGCCGCCGAGAAGCTCGTCGAAGCTGGTCGAACGCTGGCGCGGGAGCCGCAGGCGATGCAGTTACGCTATTTCGCGGCGTTGCACGACATTGCCGGCGAGCGATCCTCGACCGTGGTGTTTCCGCTGCCGATGGATCTGCTGGGCCATATGACAGGGAGGCGGAGCGAAGCGACGTGACTGTGGTCGCTTGTCGGCTAGAAGCCATTCGCATATCGCCGGCACGCCCTCAAGCTGTGGTCCGGCCTTCCGGATGGCCGTGGGAGGAATGTGCGGGTTCCCGCACGCTCTGATGAAGAAAACTGCCAGCCTATACCGCAAGCATGGTCACCCGGAAATCGCGGCCTGGACTTCGCATGAGCGATCTTTCGACCGCCGCTTGTGACCCAACGCGGAAGTTGGCTCGGTCCGCGAATGTAGGAATGTCCTTCCGGCATAACTTGCCGGGGCCAGTTTGCTGGAGCGGACAACGACCGAAACGGGCTGTTGTTAGACAAGGGCCAGTGACACCCAAAGTCTCTTGGCCGCCTTGATGGGATTCTTGACCGAGTTAAAGTGGCAAATCCCACGGCCGTAGCCGGCCAACTGACGGTTGCCTCAATGCGGGAACTCCTGTTCTTCTTCGTTTCGAGTTTCTGGGCGGGTGCCGCGCATGCGGCGACGCCGGGGCACGGCAAAACGATCGCGGCCGCCTACATCGTTGGCGCGCGCGGCAAGCCGATCGATGCGGTGATCCTGGGAATTTTCGTGACGCTGTCCCACACCAGCGGAATCGTGCTGGTCGGCGTGCTCGCCTCACTCGGCTCGACCTGGCTCCGGCCGCAGCGCATCGAAGCCTACCTGGCGGCCGCGGTCGGCATCCTGGTGATCGTGCTCGGCCTATGGATGTTGTGGACGCAGCGCGATCTGGTGGCGCTCGCGATGGGCGAGCCAGGCGATGTCGCCAATCGAGCGGATGCTCATGCGCAGGGCCATGCTCACGACCACGCGCATGACGCGGCTCACGACCACCCGCCTGGCCATGGGCACGGCGAGCCTGTGGTCTGGCACAGCCACGGATACGGCAAGGTCCACGCCCACCGGCTGGATGTCGTGGCCGAAAACCGTCCGAAACTGCCAGTGCTGCTGGCGCTGGGTATTGCGGGCGGCCTGCTCCCCGATCCAGCCGCGCTCGCGCTGCTGCTCGGCGCGCTGTCGAGCGGAAAAGTCATGCTAGGCCTAGTCACCGTCTTAATGTTCAGCCTCGGCTTCGCGGCAACACTCGTGGTGGTCGGCATCGTTGCCGCGAAGGTCGGCGAGAAGGTGCTCGACTGGCTGGCCAGCATCTGGATGATCCGCCTCCAGATCGGCACCAGCCTGCTGATCGTCGGCATGGGCGTGGTGCTGACCATCCGCGCCGTGTCCGAGCTGGCAGCGCTGCCGGCGGGCTGATTCCGTAGTTCGCACCACCTAGCGGCACATCCTACTGGGTTTGCCGCGAGTACCATAGAAACTCCAAATCCAATCCACTGCTACCGTGCACCCGCATAGCTGGCCGGCAGCATGCCGACATATCCGCTAATGTCGGCGTACCAGACATTGCCGTCGCGATCGACCGCAACACTGAACGGCCGGGCGTTGTCGCGGGGAAGCGCAAAGGCCGTGATGCGGCCGTCGCGCAACCGCCCGAGGCTTGCGCTGCGCATCATGCCGAACCAGACGTCACCGTTGGGAGATACGGCAATGCCGCTGAGGCCTGCATTTTCGCGAGCCGCCTCGACATCCCAGAATTGTCCATCCTTGAAGCGCCCGATGCGATTGGCGCGGAACTGCAGAAACCACACCGATCCGTCGGAGCCGACGGCAACATCGGTCGGTACGGCGCCGCGGCGCGGGAGATCGATTGTCCTGCTGGTCCCGTCGGCGGCGAGATTGAGCAGCTGGTTGCCGTTCTGCAGCGTCGCCCATATGGCGCCGTCGGCCGACGCGGCGATCCCATAGGGTCCACCGCGTGCGGAATCGATCTGGTGGCGGGTAAAAACGCCGTCCTTCAGCCGGGTCACGCCATAGCCGGTCGGCTCGGCGAACCAGGCCGCGCCGTCGGGCGCGAGCGTCAGTCGCCCGGGGCGCGCAATCGGGGTGTCCAACGCAAACCGCGCGATCTCGCCGGCGCTGCTGAGGCGCGCGATGGCGCGTCCGGCGGGGTCGGTGTACCAGGCGCTGCCGTCGGCCGCGACCGCCAGGCCAAGCGGCTCGACGTTGCGGTTTACCGTCGGCAGCCGCTCGACGCGGCCGTCGCGCAGACGGCCGATCGCATCGGCATGGTCGATGGTGAACCAAATGCTGCCGTCGGCGCCCGCCGCAATCGCGATCGGCGCATCCTGCGGCTCGCTCATGCGGTACTCGACAAATTTTTGCACCGGCACGGCGCGCATCATGAGAAACGCTACTCCAGCCAACACCGCGATGCCGAGCACCGCGGCTGATATTCGCAGCATCAGTGGCCATGCGCGGATCATCGCGGCGAATGTGTGGTGGTGCGCAGGCGCGATAGGTGCCGCGCCGCGAGAAGGCCGCCGATCAGCATCAGCACACAGAACGAGAGCCCGCCGGCGAGGCTGATCGTGTCGATGCGCGCCAGCAGGTTGCCGCCTTCGACGGCCGTGCGCCAGACTTCGGCATAGGGCATCAGTGAGAACACCGCGTAGATCACACCCGCATCGTTCGGATCGCGGGCGAGCGGCCCGGCCTCGATATGGATAGGAAGGTTGTCTTCTTTTGGCGCCCAGGTTTGACCGCCGTCCTCGCTGCGATAGACGCCACGATCGGACGAGACCACGAGTGTGGTTGCGTCGGCGCTCGCCGCGATGCCGCGCACCCTCGCTCCCGCCAGAGGGAGCGAACGTCCGATGGGATGCCAATCGGCGCCGAGGTTATCGCTGACGACGATCCGGCCGCCGGCCGCCGCCCAGATGCGTTGCGGCCGCGTCGCATCGGCCGCGATCATGTCGACCGGCGCATCCGCGCCGCCAAAACCGGTATTGCGCCAGTTGCGCCCTCCATCGTCGCTGATCATCGCCCGGCCGTCGATCACGGCCGCCAGAAGTTCGGCCGGTCCCGGGATCGCCACCAGCGCCGTCATCTCGCTCGTTTGCGACAATCCGGGCACGACGGCAAAGCTGCGGCCGCCATCCTGGCTCGCGAACAGCCGGCTGCGGCCGAGCAGATAGAAGTGATCCTTCGCTGCCCCCGCGACCAGCGCCCGCGCAGGGATCGCGGAAGAAGGCGCTTCGGCGCGCCGCCAGCCGTTCTGGTCACGAAGAAAAACGCCGCTGGTGGCCGCACACATGGCCAGTTCACCGTCCGGCGAGAAGGCGAGCGCAAATACCGCGCCGATGATGACGTCGCGCCCCTCCGGCACCCAGCTGCGCCCGCCGTTGCGCGAACTCAGGATACCGAGATCGGTACCGACCACCAGGTGCGATGAATCGCGTGGATCGACAGCAATGACGAGCGCAGCATTGAGAAACAGACCGACATCCGCATTGAGCCAAGCCGCGCCGAGATCGCGGGAACGAAACACGCCGCCATAGCTGCTCGCATCATGCGACGACGCACTGCCGGGCAGCAAGAACAGCGTGCAGGCGAGCACGAACGCCAACCGACGCACCCATAGGGCCAACTGGCGCAACCCGATCTGGTTTTTTCCAGCTTCAATAAGAGGCGGTCGGGGTGGGAAGGCTGGTCCCACCCCGAGCACACCATTCATGGCTTGCGCGATTTCTCACCCGGCGCCAGCGCAAGTTCGGCCATCCGTCCGCCGTTCAACGCGACCCAGGAATTCTTCGTCAGCGGATATTTGTCGGTGTAGCTCAGCGGCTCGTGGGCGGCGACGCAGTTGTTGTATCCGCCGGTGATCTTGTAGCACTTCTCGTAGGAGAGAAACTGCTGGACCGTGTCGGTCTGCTGCACGTTCGCCGTCATCCAGTCGCGGATGCCCTCGTAGGACGAGAACGCATCCGAGCCGAACACCACCTTGCCGATGCTGGTCGGCACCTCGAGCAGCTGCGAGCCAGCGGTATGGGCGCGGAACGCCGGATGAATCCGCACGCCCGGCAGGATCTCCATCTCGCCGTCGACGATCACCGCCTTGCCCTTCAGCACCTTGCCGTAGACTTCCTCGACGGTGAGCGGCATGTAGCCGCAAGCAGGCGTACGATTGCAGCCGCCCGGATCGGAGTTGATCGCCCGAATGTGCGGCTCTGGATAGTTGAGCGCCCACTCGATCGCCTTGAGTTCCTCGCGCTGGACGTAGAGTACGGCATTAGGCAGGTCGGACAGTTGGCCGGCGTGATCCCAGTGGGCGTGGCCGATCACTACCTTGGTGACATCGGCGGCATTCAAGCCGAGAACCTTCAACTGGTCCGGCAGCGGAGCCCAGTGCTCCGACCCGGTCATCTTCAGATAGTCCTGCTGCTTCCAGCCGGTATCATACAGGATCAACTCGTTGCCGCACTTGATCACGCCGATGTTGACTGGGAGATCGACGCTCGGAATGTTGCTCTCCGGCTTGGTGCTGCCGGGCACGAAAGCACGATCCGGCATGAACGATCCGAACGGGACGTTCATGAAACGGCTGCTCTCGATCAGCCATGCCGAACAGACCGGTTGCTGGGCCTGTGCAGCCGCGCTGAACAGGCACGCCAGCCCCGCCATCATTGCGGCCCACGCGAACGGACGGGTTCGTAACGCACGCTTTCTCATCGTCTTCCTCCCTGCAGCTTCTTTGAGCTTTTCCGATTGAGATTGGACTGCGCTGGTCTCTTCTCCTGCGATTCGATGGCCTTATCTTGTCTCGATGCGAACTGGCCTCCACTTCAGCCGAAACGCTTCAATGCGGCTTGTATTGTCCCGGCCACAGCACTTCGCCGACGCGCAGCATGTCTTCGGAGGCCTTCAGATCCATGCGGTGGGCTTCGCCGAGACGTTGCGCGTCGCCATCCTCCGTGAATTTAAGTATTTCGGCAGCGGCATTGGCGTAGAGCGCCATGGCGCTGACATATTGCGCCTGCGTCCCGGACAGCGACGGCGGCGCATTCATGGTGCGGACCCGCGTTTCGGCGGCATTGAAGAATTTCGCCAGCGGCTCGATCTTTCGCGCGAACGCGCGTGGGTCCCGATCATCGGTCTGATAGGAGATGCCGGCAAAGCTCATCGCTACCGCCGACCGGGTTGCCTCCCGGTGGAGGGCCCACAATTCTGTCGCGAAGCGTTCCTCGTCGGCGGTCAATGCCGGCGGCTGGGTTTTCTCGGCTCGTGCTCCGCTGGTTTGCGCCGTAGGTTCCGCCACCGACCGCGGCCGTATCTCGTGCAGCCACGCGGCACCGGTGGTTGCCGCGAGCGCCACAACGACGCCGACCAGCAACAACGGCCGCCTACCGGGCATGCCGATCGTCCGAATGGCGCATCCTCCATTCTTTGTAGTTGCGACACTGTACCTCTCGGTTTCCGCGACGGTCAACCGAAACAGGTCTTGCGGAAACGCATGTTGCCGTTGGTCACCAGTCGTGCGCCAGCCGTCAGTGCGGTTCCCAACTCGGCGCGTCGGTGAACAGGCCGCCCTCGGCAAAGCCGATGGCATAGATCAGGATCACTCCGAAGACGAAGCTGATCAGGCCCGACGCCACACGGAGCCGCCAATTGAATTTCGGCAAATTGACGGCGGTGAGCGCGAACGGCGCTGACAAGATCAGCGTGATCAGCATCATACCGACCACAGTGCCGAGCCCGAACAGCAGCAGATAGCCAAGCGCTGCGACCGGTTCGCGGATGATGGACAGCACCATCAGGGCCGCGGCGGCCGATCCTGCAAGACCGTGCACGAGGCCGACCACAAACGGTCGCAGCCACTGATAGAACGCCATTCGCCCAAACGCACTGCGGTCCAGCCGCGCCAGCGGCGTCTGGTCTTCGGCGTGCCCGTGCGCATCCGAGTCATGACCGTGTGGGTGCGTGTGCACATAGTCGCCATGCGCATGCAGGTGATCGTGAAGGTCGTGGGTATGTCCGCCGGGGATATCCGCATGGGCATGGGCAGCGCCGACCGCCCGGCCCATCCCGGTCAAGGTGAGAATGCCGAGCAGGACCAGCATGATGCCGACGGCGAACTCCATCGACAGACCGACCTTTGGCGGGATCACGACCCCGAACACGATGATCGCTGCGCCAACCGCCATCACCGTCATGGTGTGCCCGATGCCCCAGGCGGCGCCGATCAGCGCCGAGCCCGCCATGCTGCGCTCGCGACTGACGATCGTGGCAATGGCGACCACGTGGTCAGCGTCGGTCGCATGCCGCATCCCGAGGAAGAAGCCGAGAAACAGGAAGGACACAACGTTCAAGGCAGTTCCAGTCATTGCGCACGTACCAAAATGGCGATCCCCGTTCATCATTAAAACAGCATTTAGACCCAACACCAATTCCCCTATGCGCATGCCCGCGACACGGCCACGGTGCGGGGCATGGCAGCCGGCCCCGCGTGCTCTTGGAACAGGATTTCCCGAACTATGTGTGGTCCTAGCCCTTGTCGGACCTCCAGCGATGTCCGCTTTTGTGCCGCTGCTGTGGGCCAAGCGGACATCAAATATGCCCTCGCCGAGCTTCGTGATTTATGAGTAAACGACCTACCTAATCAGGCTCTAGGATGCGCTCAGCTTCCCATCGATTAGTCTGTTCGAGAGCGCTGGCCGAGAGCGCCGGACCCGGATAGGCTTGCCGCTCATCATGCATGTCAGGAAGGCGCAAACATGAGCAAGATCGAGAAACTTCGACCGAGCGGACTTCACAACAATCCGGCTTACTCGCACGTCGTTACGGCTTCCGGTGCGCGCACGATCTATCTCTCGGGGCAGGTCTCCACAGACGAGGAGGGACGGGTGGTCGGCGAGGGCGATATCGCCGCGCAGACCACGCAGGTGATGACCAATATCGGCCTGGCGCTGAAAGCCGCCGGCGCGACCTATGCCGATATCGTCAAGATCACCACCTACGTCGTCGGCTACAAGCCGGAACTTCGCCCCATCATCGGCAAGGCGCGCTCCGCCTTCTTTGAAGGCATGGACCCGCCGGCGAGCACGCTCGTCGGCGTCTCGGCGCTGGCGGCGCCGGAGTGGCTGATCGAGATCGAGGCCGTGGCCGTCGTCGATTGATGTTCGTTCCGTCATTGCGAGAAGCGAAGCGACGAAGCAATCCATCTATCCCCGGGCGGTGAGGTGGATTGCTTCGCTGCGCTCGCAATGACGGGGAGAGAGTGATCTACTCCTCTTCCTCGTCAGTCTCCTCTTTCGCCGGCCCCTTATACGCAATGCCCCGGATCACCGCGGCATTGCCGAATTTCTTCCGCAAATCATCCATCGCGCGCTCGGCATGCGCAGAGCGGCGGTCGAGCATGTCGCTGTCGTCGGTCCGCGATCCCTCGCGCAGGGCGCTGACGCCGGTGCCCATCAGGCGGAAGGCGGTGCCGTCGATCTCCTTCGCCAGCATCTCGCGCGACACCGCAAAGATCTTCGCGGCGAGCTGGGTGGGCGCCTGGATCGATTGCGAGCGGGTGCGCTGGCGGAAATCGGCGGTCTTCAGCTTCAGCGTGATGGTGCAGCCGGCGAGATTGCCGTTCTTCAACCGCGATGACACTTTTTCTGACAGCCGCCATAGCAATCGTTCGAGCGTCGCAAAATCCCGGATGTCCGTCTCAAAAGTGGTCTCGCTCGAGATCGTCTTGGCGCCGCGGTCCGGCACCACGCTGCGGTCGTCGACGCCGCGCGCCAGCCGCCACAGCCTTCGGCCTTCGCCGCCGAACTGCTTCATCAGTTCGACCTCGTCGGCGCGCTGCAGATCGGCGATGCTGCGAAAACCCCGCTGCAGCAGCTTTTCCTGGGTCGCCGGGCCGACGCCGTAGATGAAGCCAACCGGCTTGTCCGCCAGCATCTCTCTGGCCTCGTCCTGGTCGAGGGCGGCAAAGCCGCGCGGCTTGTCGAGGTCGGATGCGATCTTGGCTAAAAATTTGTTGCAGGACAGGCCGACCGACACGGTGATGCCGATGTCGCGCTCGACGTCGCGGGCGAAGCGCGCCAGCACCTTGGCCGGGATCATGCCGTGGACGCGCTGGGTGCCGGAAAGATCGAGGAACGCCTCATCGATCGAGAGCGGTTCCACGAGCGGGGTCAGCGTCTGCATGGCACGGCGCACCTCGCGGCCGACGCGGACATATTTCGGCATGTCGGGCGGAATCACGGCGGCCTGCGGGCAAAGCTCCAGCGCCTTGAACATCGGCATCGCCGACCGCACGCCATAGGTACGCGAAACGTAGCAGGCGGCCGACACCACGCCACGCTTGCCGCCGCCGATGATCACGGGCCGGTCGGCAAGTTCCGGATTGTCGCGCTTCTCCACCGTGGCGTAGAACGCGTCGCAATCGATATGCGCCAGCGTCAGCGCGGGCAGGGCGTGGTGGCGGACGAGGCGCGGGGAACCGCAGGTGCCGCAGCGCCTGGCCTTGATATCGAGGTCGCCGAGACAATCCCGGCAGAAAGCGCGCGGACCATCGAGCGCGGGCGCGGCTGCGGTCACGGCACGTCGCGCTCCCAGTCTGGGTCGCCGAGGACCTCCCGGGCGGCGGCGATGTTCGTCGGATGCAGTTGCGAGGCGGCCGCAAACGCCTTCACAGTGGCGTCGTCGCGCAGCACGAAATCGAGCACCGAGGCCAGAAATTGCGGGTCCGCCGCCGCCGTGCGCAGCGTCTCCGGGCCGATGCCGGTTTCGGCCAAAAAAAGCCCCAGTCGCTCGGGGTCGCCGGCGATGAAACTCAGCGCCTGAACCGCAACGATTTCAGCTACTTCGCGTGGGTTGTGAACAGGCTTTTTCAACAGATGATTTGCCTTTCCGTTAACTTATGGGCTCTAATTTGGAACCATCATGCCCGAGTCTACGTGGTGTGTTCAATAATCGGACCGCTTCGTAAAACTTGGCGCATCGATTTAACCGCTTAGAGCGAATCTGGCGCTAGTTTGAATTCACTTTTCGGCAAGCCGGGGTGGTGCCGAAGGACTGGAAGGCCGGACTTGTTTCCTGAGATGAGGGGAGGGACGGGATGGCAAAAACCGTCCTGATCGTGGAGGACAACGAGCTTAACATGAAGCTCTTTCGCGACCTGTTGGAGGCGCATGGCTATCAGACCTCGGGTACCAGCAACGGTTTCGAGGCGCTTGATCTCGTCCGCAAGCTGCGCCCCGACCTGATTTTGATGGACATCCAGCTTCCACAGGTGTCGGGCCTCGAAGTGACGCGCTGGATCAAGGACGATCCGGAGCTGCGCGCCATTCCGGTGGTCGCCGTCACCGCCTTCGCGATGAAGGGCGACGAAGAGCGCATCCGCGAAGGCGGCTGCGAGGCGTATCTGTCGAAGCCAATTTCCGTCGGCAAGTTCATTGAAACAGTGCGGCGTTTTATCGGGTAGGAATGGAGTTTCAATGTCTGCGCGTATCCTTGTCGTCGACGACGTTCCAGCGAACGTCAAGCTGCTGGAAGCCCGTCTGTCGGCCGAATATTTCGACGTGCTGACGGCTTCCAACGGCGCCGAGGCGCTCGATCTCTGCTCGCGCTCCGAATGCGACATCATCCTGCTCGATGTCATGATGCCCGACATGGACGGCTTCGAGGTCTGCCGCCGCCTGAAGTCCAACCCCGCCACCCATTACATTCCCGTCGTCATCGTTACCGCACTGGACAGCCCGGCTGATCGCGTTCGCGGGCTGGAAGCCGGCGCCGACGACTTTCTAACCAAGCCGGTGTCCGACGTCGTTTTGATCGCGCGCGTTCGCTCGCTGACGCGGCTCAAGATGATGACCGATGAGCTGCGTATGCGCGCCATCACCTCGCTCGAGATCGGCATGGAAGCGCCCGAGCGCAGCGCGATCGCCGACAAGGGCGTCGGCGGCCGCATCCTTTTGGTTGACGACCGGCCGTCGTCCTACGAGCGGCTGGCGCCGATCCTCGCAGCCGAGCACACCGTCGACGTCGAGATCAATCCGGCCGAGGCGCTGTTTCACGCCGCCGACGGCAATTACGATCTCCTGATCGTCTCCCTCAGCCTGGAAAATTACGACGGGCTGCGGCTATGCAGCCAGGCTCGCTCCCTTGAGCGCACCCGCCAGTTGCCGATCCTTGCGATATCAGATGCCGACAACAATGCGCGGCTGCTGCGCGGGCTGGAGATCGGCGTCAACGACTATCTGCTGCGCCCGGTCGACAAGAACGAACTGCTGGCGCGGGCGCGCACCCAGATCCGCAAGCGGCGTTATACCGACCACCTGCGCGACAATGTGCAGAACTCGATCGAAATGGCGATCACCGACGCGCTGACCGGGCTGCATAACCGCCGCTACATGGAGAGCCATCTTGCGACGCTCGGCGAGCAGGCATCCACCCGCGCCAAGCCGCTCTCGCTGATGATCCTCGACATCGACTACTTCAAATCCATCAACGACACCTACGGCCATGACGCAGGCGACGACGTGCTGCGCGAATTCGCTGTGCGCATCCGCAAGTCGATCCGCGGCATCGATCTCGCCTGCCGCTACGGCGGCGAGGAATTCGTCATTGTGATGCCGGAGACCGACATGCAGGTCGCAGGCCTGATCGCCGAGCGCCTGCGCCGCTCGATCGCCAGCGAGACCTTTGCCGTCAACAAGGGCACCAAGCGGATCGACGTCACGATCTCGATCGGCCTTGCAACGCTCGACCGCAAGGGCGAGCCGGTCGCCGACGTCCTCAAGCGCGCTGACACCGCGCTCTATCGTGCCAAGAACGACGGTCGGAACAGGGTCGTTTCCGCGGCGGCGTAGTTGTAGCGCGAGCTAGCGCTGCCTTGCTCAGTTTGTCATCCCCGCGAAGCTGGGACCCAGTACGCCGCGGCTTCTCGGATCAATCATTGACGTCTCTGGGATACTGGGTCACCCGCCTGCGCGGGTGATGACGGCCATTGTGTGGCTGCTTAAGCCGACGGGCGCATCCCTTCGGCGTGCTGCTTCACCGCCTCATAGGCCAGCCGCTTGAACTCGAACGAGAACGGGTGAACGAACGACATCTGACGCTGCGCCATCATCACGCCGGCCATGTTGCGCTTGGGCGAGATCCACCACTGCGTGCCAGCGACGCCGCCCCAATAAAGTTCGCCCGCGGCATCGGGATGATCGAACGGCGAAGGCTGCAGGATCATTCCGCCGGCGAGGCTAAAACCCTTGCCGGGTTGTTCTCCCAGCAGCGCAAAGCGGATCCATTGTCCCTCCGGCAATTGGTTCGACGTCATCTGCGCAATCGTTTCCGGCTTGAGCAGGGTGGGCCCGCGGGGCAGCAGGCTGCGGATCAAAGCGACCATGTCAGGCAGCGTCGACACCAGCCCGCCGCCGCCGCTGAGCCGTGCGATCGGACGCAGATAAGCGCCGGGAAATGGCGCGTTGTCGGTCCGGGTCAATCCCGGTTTCATCGGCTCCATCAGGTCGGCGCCGGCGTAATACGCAACGAGCCGTCCGTGATCTTTTTCCGGCACGACAAAGCCAGTGTCGACCATGCCGAGGGGAGCGAAGATGCGCGCATGGATGAATTTATCAAAACTCTGGCCGCTGACGACCTCGACCAGCCGCGACAGCACGTCGGTGGCGAGCGAATATTCCCAGGACGTGCCGGGATGATAGATCAGCGGCATGTCGGCGAGCACGTCGACCATCTGCGCCAGCGTCGTTCGCGGGTCATGCACGCCGCGGTCATTGAGCGCCTTGTAGATCAGCGTGCCCGGATCGAAGAAGCCGTAGCTCAGCCCCGAACTGTGGGTCAGGAGATGACGGATGGTGATCGAACCCTTCGCGGGCTCGGTGTCGTCGAGCGCGGTAGCGCCCGGCCGCAACACCATGCGATTTCCGAGCTGCGGAATAAATTTTTCGATGGGGTCGTCGAGCTTGAGCTTGCCGTCCTCGAACAGCAACAGCACCGCGCAGGAAGTGATCAGCTTGGTGTTGGAAAAGACGCGGAAGATATGGTCGGTGCGGAGCGGCACCTGCGCTTCCTTGTCGGCCCATCCGACGCAGTTCACATTAGCGAGCTCGCGCCCGACCATGACCGCCCAGGAAATGCCGGACAACAGGTTGTTGTCGATATAGCGCTGCATCGCCGCGCGGGCCGGTTTGAAGTCGTAACCATCGGCGGTCACTTTCAGGTCTTCCATTTTCGCTCCCGTGTCGCCGTGCCTTATCTGTCGTCCCTGCGAAAGCAGGGGACCATAACCACCAGCGCTTGTTGTTGTAGGAAGGTAACTACCACATCGGCCCATTGAAAAGCCACGGCGTATGGGTTCGCAGGGACGACGGCGGAGCGAGCCTCAAGAGATCGGTCCTTACCGCCGTTTCTTTGCCGTGCTCCCGCCAACCTTCACCCCCGCATTCCTCAGCAGCACCGTCGCTGCTTCCTTGGCCGCGCGCGCCATCGCGGGATCGTTGCGGACGAGATCCTGCGCGATCGAGCCGTCGACGAGCAAGGCGAGCTGCGTCGCCAGCGCGTCGGCATCGCTGGCGCCGAGCTGCACGAGGAGATCGCGAAACCAGAGCCGACGGCTTTCCTTGAAGGCGACGGCGATCTTGCGGACCGCGCGGTCCTCGCCGAGCTCGGCGACCGCGTTGACGAAGGGGCAGCCGCGAAAATCCTTGGCCGAAAAGCGCCGCTCCAGCGAATCGAACGTGCCGAGAATCTGGTCCACCGGCGACTTGTCCGACGGGCGCGGGGCGACGAATCGGCGTGCCAGATAGGCCGAGATCAGCGCGTCCTTCGACGGAAAGTGATTGTACAGCGTACGCTTGCTGATGCCGATTTCGGCCGCGATGGTGTCGACGCCGACAGCGCGAATTCCCTGCAGATAGAACAGCCTGTCCGCGGTTTCGAGAATGCGGTCCTTCATGTCGGGTTTGGCGGGCAGGGGTGCCATGCGAATGCGCGGGTCGCCGTTAGCTTGACAGCAGTACCCCCTTATAGCGTAAGTACACAGGTCTGTGTACCTATTTCAGATGTCAATTGCAGAACGCGGCTTTCGAACCGCGCACCTTCGGGAGAACAAAAACAATGGCCCTGCTGCAAATCCTGCGTCCGACGCTGCCGATTCTGATTGGAGCGTCCGTCATGCTGACGATCAGCATGGGCCTGCGGCAATCGCTCGGCCTTTTCATGCAACCGCTGACGCAGGACATCCGGATTTCGGTTTCCGATTTCACGCTGGCGCTTGCCGTGCAGAACCTCGCCTGGGGCTTTCTGCAGCCGTTCGCCGGCGCGCTGACGGTGCGCTACGGGTTTCGCGCGGTCATGGTGGTGGGCGCATTGCTCTATGTCGCCGGGCTGGCGCTCATGGCAGGGGCAAACGGGCTTCTCAGCGTCATGATCGGCGGCGGAGTCCTGATCGGCATGTCGCTGGCCTGCACTGCAGCGGCGATTGCGATGTCGGTTGCGGCCCGCGCGGTGCCGGCCTCTGTGCGCTCGACCGTGCTCGGCCTTGTCTCGGGCGTGGGATCGCTCGGCGCGCTGCTGTCGGCGCCGATCGGGCAGATCCTTAATGAGGGCTATGGCTGGCGAATGGGCCTTGTCGGCTTCGTGGTGCTGTCGCTCCTGATGATTCCGGCCGCATGGTACGCGGGCAAAGTAGATAGGATCCCGCTGCCTAAGCCCGCCGACGATCAGATCGACGATGCGTCAGCGGCGGTCGCGACGAAGATGGCATTCTCCAATGCGTCCTTTGTGGTGATGACCGGGGCCTATTTCGTCTGCGGCATGCAGCTCGTCTTCCTCACCACGCATCTGCCGTCTTATCTGGCGATCTGCGGCATGGATCCGATGCTGAGCGCGCAGACGCTCGGCATGATCGGCGGCTTCAACGTGCTCGGCAGCATCTTCTTCGGCTGGGCCGGCCAGCGCTGGAACAAGCTGGCGCTGCTCGGCGGCATCTACATCCTGCGCTCGCTCGCGCTCGCCTGGTACTTCACGCTGCCGCCGACACCGGCAACCACGCTATTGTTCGGCGCCATCATGGGCTTCCTCTGGATGGGCGTCGGCCCGCTGGTCGCAGGTGCGGTGGCAGAAATGTTCGGCCTGAAATGGCAGGCGATGATCCAGGGGCTCGCCTTCATGAGCCACCAGATCGGCAGCTTCCTCGGCGCCTATGGCGGAGGGGTGCTCTATGACGCGCTCGGCTCCTACACCATGGCGTGGCGCATCGGCGTCACGCTGGGCCTTGCCGGCGGCATCATCCAGGTTGCGTTCGCGCTGATCCGGCCGGGCCGGCCGCCGCAGATGCAGGCGGCGTGATCGATCTGGTCGTTCCCTGGACGCTGCGCAGCGCGAAGCGGTGCGCTGCTGATCCGGGGTCCATCTTTTGGCGCCGTGTGGGTCCCGGCTCTGCGGTGCACCGCTGAAGAAGCGCTGCACCGCGTCCGGGGCACCAGAGCACGGAATCAAAAACGGGGCCGCTAGGCCCCGTTCAAACCGTCAGCAATGGCTTGCGACGTTACTTGATCTTCGCTTCCTTGAACTCGACGTGCTTGCGCGCGACCGGGTCGTACTTCTTCTTGACCAGCTTGTCGGTCATGGTGCGCGAATTCTTCTTGGCGACGTAATAGAAGCCGGTGTCCGCCGAGGAAACGAGCTTGACCTTGATGGTGACCGCTTTGGCCATGTTCAGAACCTCAAAATAGGGGTGTCAGGCGCCGGCCAAACCGGCCTGCATTTGCCGGGCAACCTAGCCTCTGATCGCCCAAAGTCAAGGTTTTCGGGGCAAAAACCGCCCCGATCCGGGATAGAATCCATGTTTTTGCGCGTATTCTGATCGCAAAACCGGTGTCCACTTTTGCGGAATACGCGCGTTAACCCTCAAAGAACCGGTTTTTCGGCCTCGGCAGCCCCAAATTCTCCCGCAGCGTCCGGCCCTCGTATTCTTTGCGGAAAATCCCGCGCTTCTGCAGTTCCGGAATCACCTTGTCAACGAAGTCGTCGAGCCCGGCGGGCAGGAACGGGAACATGATATTGAAACCGTCGCTGCCGCGGCTCGTCAGCCAGTCCTCCATCTGGTCGGCGATGGTTTTGGGCGTACCGACAAAGGAGAGGCCGCCATAGCCGCCGACACGCTGCGCGAGCTGGCGCACGGTGAGCTTGTCCCGCGCGGCGAGATCGACGAGGCGCTGACGGCCGCTCTTGCTGGCGTTGGTCTCCGGAATCGGCGGCAGTTGCCCGTCGGGATCGAAGCCGGAGGCGTCGGTGCCGAGCTGCACCGAGAGCGAGGCGATGGCGCTGTCGTAATGCACCCGGCTGTCGAGCAGCGCGCGCTTCTCCTTGGCTTCTTCGACGCTGTCGCCGACCACGACGAAGGCGCCGGGCAGGATCTTCAGATGCTCGGGATCGCGGCCGATCTTCTCCATGCGGCCCTTGATGTCGGCATACAGCTTCTGTCCGTCGGCGAGGCTGCCGCCGCCGGTGAACACGGCCTCCGCCGTTTCCGCCGCAAGCTGCTTGCCGTCCTCGGAGGCGCCGGCCTGCACGATCAGCGGCCAGCCCTGCACCGGGCGGGCGATGTTGAGCGGCCCGCGCACCGAGAGATATTTGCCCTTGTGATTGAGCACATGCATTTTGTCGGGATTGAAATAGAGCCCGCTCTCGACGTCACGCACAAAGGCGTCGTCGGCGAAAGAGTCCCACAGGCCGGTGACGACGTCATAGAACTCGCGCGCCCGCTTGTAGCGCTCGGCATGCTCCATGTGGTCGTCGAGCCCGAAATTCAGCGCCGCATCCGGGTTCGAGGTGGTGACGATATTCCATCCGGCGCGGCCGCCCGAGATGTGGTCGAGCGAGGCGAAGCGGCGGGCGACATGATAGGGCTCGTCGAAGGTCGTCGATCCCGTCGCGATCAGGCCGATATGCTCGGTGGCGCCGGCCAGCGCCGACAATAGCGTGAACGGCTCGAACGAGGTGACGGTGTGGCTGCGCTTGAGCGCATTGATCGGCATGTTCAGCACGGCCAGATGATCGGCCATGAAGAAGGCGTCGAATTTGCCGGCCTCCAGCTTCTGGATCAGCCGCTTGATATGCTGAAAATTGAAATTGGCGTCAGGCCAGGCGCCAGGATAGCGCCATGCACCGGTGTGAATGGAGACCGGCCGCATGAACGCGCCGAGCTTGAGTTGCCGCTGTGCCATCGCCCCGCTTCCGTCGCTGTTGTTGTTGGGAAAGAGATAGGGATGGCCGAGGGCGGCGCCAGCGGGCGGCGCCGAGAAGAATTTTGCAATTTAAGGGACTAGGGGAGAACAGTTCGACGGCGCTAATACCGTCATTGCGAGCGGAGCGAAGCAATCCATGCCTCTGCACGGAGAAAGATGGATTGCTTCGCTCCGCTCGGAATGACAGGGAGAGAGCGGGGCCTCACGCCCCCAGCACGTCCTTCTGCATCTTGCCGCCGTAGAAATGGAAGAACGGCACCGGCGCATCGTGGCGGAGCGGGCCGGTGGCGAGGCGGCGGTCGAGTTCGGCGAGCACGTTCTTGGTCATGGCATGGGCGTCGGCAAGCGGCTGCGAGCCGATCTCGACCCATACCAGCTCGACCAGTTCGGCATCGGCGTGGATCACGCCTTCGACGCGGTGGGCGATCGCCGATGCATCGGCGGTGAAGAAGCGCGTATCGAAGCGGCGGACGCGGCCGGGCGGGGTGATCGCGCGCGCGATCAGGAACAGCCCGGACGGATCGGGCAGCAGGCCTGCCTCGGCAAACGGCTGCCAGGCGCCGTCGAGCGTCACTTTCTTGTCGACCTTGCAGCCGAGACAGAGGCCGGTTTCCTCGCAGGCCTCCCGGATGGCAGCGACCGCCAGCGCGCGCGCCCGCGATGGCGTGATCTTCGGGCTGCCCTTGAGCAGGTTGGCCTCGAGCTCGGGTGAAATTGGAGCGGCGACCGGCACGCGATTGTCTGACTTGTCGACGCGGCCACCAGGGAAGACATACTTGCCCGGCATGAACACGACCTTGTCGTGGCGCTTGCCGACCAGCACCTTCGGCTTTGCGCCGGAGCGGTCGATCAGGATCAGCGTGGCTGCGTCCTTCGGCCGAAAGTAAGGATGGTGATCGGCCTCTTTTCCTTCCTGTATGTCAGTCGCAGCGTCGCTCATTCCATCCCCATTTTTATGCTCTTGTTGCCTCGGCTCCAGCTAGACCGGAGGAATGTCGGCAGGTGCGTTTTCGTCAAAGCCATGCATGCGCAGCGCCCATTGGAATCCGACCACGGCACCCTTAATCGGCTGCAGCAGCGCAAGCGAGGAGATGAAGGTCAGCGGCAGATACATCGCGAGTTGCAGCCACACCGCCGGCGAATAGTTGGTCTCGATCCACAGCGCCGCCGGTACCACGATGTGGCCGACGATGACGATGACGAGATAGGCCGGCAGATCATCGGCGCGATGCGGGGAAAAATCGAGGCCGCATTTGTCGCAATTGTCAGCGGTCTTCAGAAAGGCGCGAAACAGCTTGCCTTCGCCGCAGCGCGGGCAGCGGCAGCGGAAGCCGCGCTTCATCGCGCTCCAGACATCGCGCTTCTCGGCCTGCACGGTGTCGCGGGTCCAGACTGTCGTCACAGTGTTCACCGTTTCCATGACTTGCCTTTCTTCGATTTGCCGGACTTGGTTTTGGCCGACTTGTCCTTGCGCGCTTTGCGAACCTTCTCGCGCGGGCTGCGGCCCGGACGCGATTTCGTAAGTACTTTCGTGCCGTCGCGTTTTCTGCCGCGCGGAATGAACTTGCCTTCTACCTTGCCTTCCGACAGCAACTCGAACCGCAACGCGCCGGCTACCGGTGCAGCTTCTACCAGACGCACGTCGACAACGTCACCCAGCCGGTGCATGGCACCGCTGCGTGAGCCGACGAGCGCATGGCGTGTCTCGTCATAGTTGAAATATTCCGTGCCGAGCGTTCGGATCGGGATCAGCCCGTCGGCGCCGGTATCGGACAACTTCACAAACAGCCCGGCGCGGGTGAGGCCGGAAATCCGCCCTTGAAACGTCGCGCCGATGCGATCGGCGAGGAAATGCGCGATCAGCCGGTCGGCGGTCTCGCGTTCCGCCTTCATGGCGCGGCGTTCGGTCAGCGAAATCTGCGCGGCGACTTCACTCAAGGTTTCCAGCGTCTCGCTCTCCGGCAACGCACCTTCGCCGAGGCCCAGGCTGCGGATCAGTGCGCGATGCACGATCAGGTCGGCGTATCGCCTGATCGGCGACGTGAAATGTGCGTAGCGGCGCAGGTTGAGGCCGAAATGGCCGTAATTCTCCGCCGAATATTCCGCCTGCGCCTGCGAGCGCAGCACCACCTCGTTGACCAGCGGCTCGTAATCCTCGCCGCGGACCTGGCCGAGCACGCGGTTGAACAGAGAAGGGCGCAGGGCACCACTCTTCGCGAACGGCAGATCGAGCGTTTTCAGGAATTCCTGGAGGTTGTGAACCTTCTCCTGCGTCGGCTCGTCATGCACCCGGTAGATAAGCGGCAACCCCTTCTTTTCAAGCATTTCCGCCGCTGCGACGTTGGCGAGGATCATGAATTCCTCGATCAGCCGGTGCGCGTCGAGACGCTCCGGCACGATGACGCGATCGACGGTGCCGTCGGGCTTGAGGAGGATTTTTCGTTCGGGCAGATCGAGATCGAGCGGATCGCGCTCATCGCGCGCGAGTTTTGCAAGCCCATAGGCCGCGTAGAGCGGTTTGAGGATCGGCTCCAGCAGCGGGCCGGTGGTGTCGTCAGGCCGCCCATCGATCGCGGCCTGCGCCTGCGCGTAATGCAGTTTTGCAGCCGAGCGCATCAGCACGCGATGAAAACTGTGCGAGCGCTTGCGGCCGTCGGGGCCGATCACGAGGCGCACGGCGAGCGCGCCGCGTGGCTCGCCCGGCACCAGCGAGCAGAGATCGTTGGAGATACGCTCGGGCAACATCGGCACAACGCGGTCGGGGAAGTACACCGAGTTGCCGCGCAGCAGCGCGTCACGGTCGAGCGCCGAGCCTGGCCGCACGTAGAAGGCAACGTCGGCGATCGCGACGTGGACGATGTAGCCGCCCTTGTTGTTCGGATCAGGATCGGTGATGGCGTGTACTGCGTCGTCATGATCCTTCGCGTCGGGCGGATCGATGGTGACAAGCGGCAGGTCGCGCCAGTCCTCGCGTCCCCTGAGCGTCGCAGGCTCTGCCGCCTCGGCCAAACGTATCGCGGAAGGCGAGAACGCCTGCGGAATGTCATGGGCATGGATTGCGATCAGGCTGATCGCCTTTTCGCTCGACAGCGAGCCGAGCCGCTCCTTGACCCGACCGGCGGCGAGCCCATAGCCGCGCGAGCGAATGAGATCGACGGCAACGAGGTCGCCGTCCTCGGCGCCGGCTGTGTCTGACGGTGCGATGTTCAGCTCGCGCCCGGCCTGCTTCTTGTCGACGGGCACGAGCCGGCCGCCGCCGGTGGGGGTTGTGCGGAAAATGCCGAGTACGCGCGTGCGGGCATGATCGAGCACCTTGATGACGCGTCCGCGATAGGGTGCGTTGTCGCCGTCCTCGGCCTGTTCGATCCGCAGCAACGCGCGGTCGCCGACGCCGGCAGCCGTGCCGGGTTTTGCCCGCCGCGGGACCTCGATGCGGATCTTTGGCGCCTCGCCGCTCTCTTCAGAGTCCCATTCGGTGGGGACGGCGAGCAATTCGCCGTCAGTATCGCGGCCGGTGATGTCGGCGATCACGGTCGGGGGCAGGGCCGCCGTCTCGTGAATGCGCCGGCCGCGCTTTGCGATCGTGCCGGCGTCGGCAAGCTCGCGCAGCATGCGCTTGAGCTCGGCGCGGTCGGCATTCTTCAGCCCGAACTCGCGGGCGATCTCGCGGGTGCCGATCTTGCCGGGATGGGCACGGATATAGGCAACGATGGCGTCCCGGCTCGGAAAGCCATGGTCGTGTGTTTTCTTCACTTATCCCCGGGCCTTGCCCGCGCTTTTCTTGGCGGGCGTTTTGGACGGTTTGGCGGGCTTGGCCGCCGACGTCTTGGCGGCGGACGCGACCGGCGCGCGCGCCTTGCTGACGGAATCCGACTTCGGCTTTGCCGCAGCCTTCTTCGCCGCGGCTTTCTTGGCCGGCTTTGGCGTATCCGGATCGGCCGGCTTCTCTGCCGACTTTTCTGTTGTCTTGGCAGCCTTCTTCGGCGCCGCCTTCTTCGCTGCACGCTTGATTTTGCCGCCACCCTTGGCGGCACGCTCGTCGATCAGCGCGATGGCTTCGGCGAGCGTGATCGTCTCCGGCGTCTTGTCGCTCGGGATCGTCGCGTTGACGCCGCCGGCGGTGACATAGGCGCCATAGCGGCCGTTCTTCACGGCAACGCCGCCAAGGCTCGGATGCTCGCCAAGCGGTTTGCCGGGGTCGGCGCCGAAGCGGCGGCCGCTGGGACCCTTGGCTACCTTCTCGGCGATCAGCGTCACCGCGCGGTTGAGGCCGATGTCGAACACTTCGTCGCCGGCTTCCAGGCTCGCATAGGTCTTTTCGTGCCGCACGAACGGGCCGAAGCGGCCAATGCCGGCGGTGATCGGCTCGCCGGTTTCCGGATGCTTGCCGATTTCGCGCGGCAGCGACAGCAGCTTCAGCGCCAGATCCAGCTCCATGTCGCCGGGCGACATGTTTTTCGGAATGCCAGCGCGCTTGGGTTTTTCGCCTTCCGGATAGTCCTTCTGCTCGCCGAGCTGGATGTACGGGCCGAAGCGGCCGGCCTTTACCGTCACGTCGAGATCGGTCTCCGGGTCCTTGCCGAGCACGCGGTCGGCGCTAGCTTCGCTATCAGCGGCCAAGGGCCGGGTGTAGCGGCATTCCGGATAGTTCGAGCAGCCGACAAAGGCGCCGAACTTGCCGGCCTTCAGGTTGAGACGGCCGGTGCCGCAGGTCGGGCACTGCCTGATATCGCCGCCATCCGCGCGCGGTGGGTAGATGTGCGGCCCCAGCATGTCGTCGAGCGCATCCAGCACCTCGGCAACACGCAGATCCTTGATGTCGTTGACGGCGCCAATGAAGCCCTTCCAGAAATCCTGCAGCACCTGCTGCCAGGAAATCTCGTTGTTGGAGATGCGGTCGAGCTGCTCTTCCAGCGCCGCGGTGAAATCATACTCGACATAGCGCGCGAAGAAGTTTTCGAGGAAGGCGACGACGACGCGGCCCTTGTCCTCGCCATGCAGCCGCTTCTTCTCCAGCTTGACGTAACCGCGGTCCTTCAGCACCTGCAGGATCGAGGCGTAGGTCGAGGGACGGCCGATGCCGAGTTCTTCCATCCGCTTGACCAGCGACGCCTCGGAGAAGCGCGGCGGCGGTTCGGTGAAATGCTGGGTGACGGCGAGATCCTGCCGCTTCAAGGGTTCGCCCTGGCTCATGGCGGGCAGGCGGCGTGAATCTTCATCCTCTTCGTCGTCGCGGCCTTCCTGGTACAGCGCGAGGAAGCCGTCGAACTTGATGACCTGGCCCGAGGCGCGCAGTTCCAGCACGCGGGAGCCGGCCTTGGCTTCGATATCGACGGTGGTGCGTTCGAGTTCGGCCGATTCCATCTGGCTCGCGATGGTGCGAATCCAGATCAGTTCGTAAAGCCTGGCTTGGTCGGGATCGAGGCGGCGGCGCATGTCGGCGGGGCGGCGCGACAGGTCGGTCGGGCGGATCGCTTCGTGCGCTTCCTGCGCGTTCTTGGCCTTGGCCTGGTACTGGCGCGGGGCGTCCGGCACATAGGCCTTGCCGTAATCATCGCCGATCACCTTGCGCGCCTGCGTGATCGCGGAGGGATCGATCTGCACGCCGTCGGTTCGCATATAGGTGATTAGGCCGGTGGTCTCGCCGCCGATATCGATGCCCTCATAGAGCCGCTGCGCGATCCGCATGGTGTGCGCCGGCGCAAAGCCGAGCTTGCGGCTGGCCTCCTGCTGCAGCGTCGAGGTGGTGAAGGGCGCCTGCGGATTGCGCCGCGCGGGTTTTGCTTCGACGGTCGAGACGGTGAAGCTGGCGGCTTCAATGGCTTTCTTGAGGTCTTCGGCCTCGGCGCCGGACCCAATGTCGAGGCGCTGGATCTTCTTGCCATCGGCGCCGACGAGGCGGGCCTCAAACGCGTCGCCGCGCGGCGTGGTCAGCGTCACCACCAGCGACCAGTATTCGCGCGGGACGAATTTTTCAATTTCGAGCTCGCGGTCGCAGACCAGCCGCAGCGCCACCGACTGCACGCGGCCCGCCGAGCGTGCGCCCGGCAGCTTGCGCCACAGCACAGGCGACAGCGTGAAGCCGACCAGATAATCCAGCGCGCGGCGCGCCATGTAGGCGTCGACCAGCGCGCCATCGATCTGGCGCGGCGCCTTCATCGCGTCGGTCACGGCCTGCTTGGTGATGGCGTTGAACACGACGCGCTCGATCTTCTGATCTTTTAGCGCGCGCTTCTCCTTCATCACCTCCAGCACATGCCAGGAGATCGCCTCACCCTCGCGATCAGGGTCGGTTGCGAGAATCAGTCGGTCGGCGCCCTTCAGCGCCTTGGCGATGTCGTTGAGTCGGCCGGCCGCCTTCGGATCCACCTCCCAGATCATCTGGAAATTGGCCTCCGGGTCGACGGAACCATTTTTGGCGGGGAGGTCGCGGACATGGCCGAACGAGGCCAGAACCTCGTAGGAGGCGCCCAAATACTTATTGATCGTCTTGGCTTTCGCCGGCGACTCCACGATGACGATATTCATGTCATTCCAAGGGCTTACGGGAAAAGATAAAGGCGGGTTCCACGAGACTCGCGGCCCACCGTTTGGACCCGAACATGGGTGGTGAGGCGGCCCCTGTCAAATCAGCAAATGCTGCGCGGGAACTTTTTGGCGCGACTTAATATCTAGTGAGTTGCGAAATACGCCCTAGAGTTGCGACTTCAAAGGGGCTATTTCTTGGTCATACTTTGTATCTTGGGATGCAAATTTTTTGAGCAAAGCTGCTGGCGGCCGGAAGCGTAAGGCTTCAGGCAAGAAACCGGACTCGCCAACCGAAGTGCCCGAACGAGGTGAGGAAGGCGGCCCCGATGAGGCCGTGGCCTTCATTGCCGAAACCGTTGCCGAACTGGTCAAGCTGGCCGAGCGCCACCGGCTCGAGGTGCTCACCCATTTGCTTGGCATGGCGCAGCTCGAAGCGGAAGAGCGCCTGCGTACCCGAAGCAAGCACAAGCTGTCGTGAGAGGTCAATCCGGATGCGCGCCGTCGTCTTCTCCCTCTCCCCGCTCTTTCGCGGGGAGAGGGTCGGGGAGAGGGGCTGCTTCCAAATACTCGCTGGCATGGAGCGCGCGGAGATAGCCCCTCACCCCAACCCTCTCCCCGTAAGAACGGGGAGAGGGAGAAGATCCAGCCTACGCCGTCGCGCGTCTGGCTTGCCTCCCCGCCGGCCTCGGTTTCAGCGCGATATCCGCCGCGCTCAACAGCCGCCCGTCCTGCGCATGGAGTTCGAGCTTGCGAACCGGGCGGCCGTTTTCCTTGTCGACCAGGATGGTGGCGATCTCTTCCGGGTGGGCGTCGAATTCCTCGCTCCATTGCCGCAAGGCGACCAGGATCGGAAAGACGCCGCGGCCCTTCGGCGTCAACAGATATTCCTGATAGGCACTGCCGTCGGAGGCGGGCGCCGTCTTGAGGATGCCCTGATCGACCAGCGCGCGCAGGCGCACCGTGAGGATGTTCTTGGCGAGCCCAAGCTTCTTCTGGAATTCCCCAAAGCGGCGGACGCCAAACAGCGCTTCGCGAATGATCAGCATCGACCACCAATCGCCGAGCGCGTCCAGTGAGCGCGCAATCGGGCAATCGTCACGCTCGAAGCTGGTGCGTTTCACCATGACGGGCTCCTCGAATGATCACAGCCTTGTGTAGTTGCAACATTAAACCTAATGCCCTACGTAGGCAATCTAGTTTAATTATGCAACCATCGGAGAGGGCCATGAGGCTTGCGAACAAGACGGCGTTGATCACAGGGGGTAACGGCGGCATCGGGCTTGCGACCGCGAAGCTGTTCGTGGCCGAAGGCGCCAGGGTAGTGATTACCGGGCGAAATCAGGCAACGCTCGACGCTGCCGCGAGGGAGTTGGGCCCAAACGCGCTCGCGCTGGCGGCGGATACGACCGATGTCGCCGCCACCGCAGCCGCGATCGGAAATGGGGCCGACAAGTTCGGCAAGTACGACATCCTGTTTGCCAATGCCGGCATTGCCGGCGGCACGCCGCTCGGTGCTGCCAACGTCGAGACTTTCGAGAAGGTCATCAGCACCAACCTTACCGGCGTGTTCTTCACCGTGCAGTCCGCGCTGCCGCATCTGAATGATAACGCCTCGATCATTCTCAACGGCTCGGTCATCTCTGTGCTCGGCATTCCCGGCTATTCGGCCTATGGCGCGGCCAAGGCCGGCGTGCGGGCGATGGCGCGGATCATGGCTTCGGAACTGTCGCCGCGCGGTATCCGCGTCAACGTGGTCGCCCCGGGGGCGATCCGCACGCCGATCTGGGGGCCGGCGATCGCGACGCCGGAAGCGGAAAAGGCCTTCGAAAAGCGCATCGCGCTATCGACCCCGCTCGGCCGCCTCGGCGAACCCGACCATGTGGCAAAGACGGTGCTGTTCCTGGCGTCAGACGATTCCGCCCATGTGCAGGGGCAGGAACTGTTCGTCGACGGCGGTGCCACCGCCTCTCCGAGCGGCGCGCCGATTTATCGGGGGTAGGACTTGCCCACTGCAAACTGACTTTCGGCCAATCCGCGCGCCCTGCGGCGGATTGGCACTGAGCCGGAAGGGCGCATTGAACCACGACGCCGTTTGCCGGACAAAATAAAGGAGTCTTCTGACGGAGAGAACTGGAGAGCTGCCATCATGCCGAAACGGGTCGGCGTCCTTTCGTCCGCCTTGCAGGCTTCGGACCGCGCTCAATTCGCTTCAACTGCGCTGTTCTCCGGCATTGGCCTCCTGATCTCCCTCGTCATCGTCATCTGCCGCATGCGCGGTCTTTTCTGACCGTGCACTTCATGATCATGCAAGGACTGCCGTCGCATTCGAATGCTGCGACGGCAGCTACTATGCTTCGGATCAAGCGGCGTTGAGATTGCCTGCGGCTTGCAGCGCACCCGCCACCGCCTTTTCGCGATGGTCGGGGCCGACCTTGATACCATCGGCGGCAATGAATTCCGGATTGTTGATGCCGATGAAACCGAACACCCAGCGAAGATAGGTTTCGAGGTGCTCGCCGGCCGCCGCCGACGTGCCCGGGCCGTAATAGCCGCCGCGCGAGATCGCGACGATGACCCGCTTGCCGCCGGCCAGCCCTACGACGCCTTCCGCGCCGTATTTGAAGGTCTTGCCCGCGACCAGGATGCGATCGATCCAGGCCTTGAGCTGGCTCGGGATGGTGAAGTTGTACATGGGGGCGCCGATCACGATGATGTCGGCGGCGAGGAACTCGTCCAGGACGGCCTGTCCCGTGGCGATGTCCTCGCGCAGCGAAGGCTCGGGCGCGGCGCCTTGGCCGGCGGCGAGGTGCAGGCCGGTGAGGTGGCCGAGCGGCTTAGCCGTGACGTCGCGATAGACGGTTTCAAGCCCGGGATTGGCCTGGCGCAGCCGCTCGACGATGGCCGCGGAAACCTGGCGGCTGACGGAGTGGGGGCCGAGGACGCTGGAATCGAGATGCAGGAGTTTCATGGAGGGGTCACCCTTTGGTATAGGTTTGTAACTGGCGCTATATGAGTGACCGTGGCATAAGCCCGCAAGAACGCACATTTTTTTCACCCGAGCACAGCAATGAGACCCGAGCACATCAATGTTCCTGCCTTGCCGCCCCACGGTCACGACGGGGAAAACTGCCGCGCCGTGGCATCGGTGCTGGCGCGGGTCGGCGACAAATGGAGCGTGTTCGTGATCATGATGCTGATCGACGGGCCGCAGCGCTTCAACGAGCTCAAGCGCAAGATCGGCGGCATCTCGCAGCGGATGCTGACGCTCACACTGCGGGGGCTGGAGCGCGACGGCCTCGTCACGCGCACGATCTTTCCGACGATCCCGCCGCGCGTCGATTACGAGCTGACCGATCTTGGCCGCGGTCTGGCCGAGCCCGTGCAGGCGCTGGGCAAATGGGCGTTCGAGCACCTGCCGGAGATCCAGGGCGCGCGGACCAATTTCGACGCGCGCAATCTGAAGGATTAGAGCCTGATCCGATCAGGTTCAGCCAGATCGTCTGCTACGCGCCCCCCTTGACGGCTACTGTGCATGGGGTTGTTTTCGATATTTTGTTTGGGCGTGCCTTAGACCAGGGTCACCAGCCCGCCGCCATGGCGCTCCAGCCGGCCGGCAAGTTCGAGCTCCAGCAGCACGGTGCGCACCAGCGCGGCTGATAGCCCCGACATCCGGATCAGATCGTCGAGGCTGATAGGGCTCGGTCCGAGCAGCGCAACGATGCGCTCGCGCTGGTCCGGATCGGTGTCGAAGTCAAGCGGCTCGTCATCGCCTTCGCGGGCCGCGAGCACGATCGGCCGCTCCATGATCGGGGCAATCGCATTGATGACGTCGCTGGCCTCGGTGACCAGCGCCGCGCCCTGCTTGATCAGATCATTGGTGCCGGCGGCGCGCGGATCGAGCGGCGAGCCCGGTACGGCGAACACTTCACGGCCCTGTTCGGCCGCCATCCGCGCCGTGATCAGCGAGCCGGAGCGATGCGCGGCCTCAATCACGACAACGCCGAGCGATGCGCCCGAGATCAGGCGGTTGCGGCGGGGAAAGTCGCGGGCGCGCGGCACGTGGCCGAGCGGCATTTCGGAGATGGCGCCGCCGCGTTCGAGCAGTGCCGCCAGCAGATCCTCGTGCGCCGGCGGATAGATCCGGTCGTGGCCGCCGGCGAGTACGGCGACCGTGCCGCTTTCGATCGTGGTGCGATGCGCAGCCTGGTCGATGCCGCGGGCCAGGCCCGAGATGACGACGAAGCCGGCATCGCCGAGGTCGCGCGCCAGCTGGCCGGCGAATTTCAGCCCGGCGCCGGAGGCGTTGCGCGAGCCGACGATGGCGATCATCGGCCGCATCAGCGTGTCGGGATTGCCGCGCACGCCGAGCAAGGGCGGCGGGTCGTCGAGCGCCGCCAGCCGCGGCGGATAGGCGGTTTCGCCGGGCGCAACCAGCGAGACGCCGATCCTCTTGCTTGCGGCAAGCTCGGCGCGCGCTTCCTCCTCGCTGCAGATGCGCCCCGAACGCTGGGCCCCGCCGCGCCGCGCCAGATCGGGCAGCCGCTCCAGCGCCGCCCGCGCAGAGCCGAAATGGGCGATCAGCGAGTTGAAGGTGCGTGGCCCGACATTGTCGGACCGGATCAGCCGCAGCCGGTCGATCCGTTCGGCGTCGGTGAGGTGAAGTGTCTGGTGGGTGCGGTCGTGCATGCGAACGCAGCTTTGCCCAACCTGAGATTGCGAGCAAGCTGTTTCAAGCAATCAGGATGGGCGGCCTTGACCCGGCCATCAACGCCTTCTCCAATGCTGCTGATCCGTCAATTGGTCCGCCGCACGCCCGAAAGTACGTCCCAATGATCTCACTCGCCGAACTCCAACGCCGCATCGATGCTGGCGATCTTTCCCCAGAGGCCGCCGTTGCGCAGTCGCTGGAAGCGACCCGCACGAAGGATAAGACCATCGGCGCCTTCGTCTGCCATGCCGATCGTCTGCACGTGGCGAGTGCCGGGCCATTGCGCGGCATTGCGGTCGGCATCAAGGACATCATGGATACGGCGGAGTTTCCGACCGAAATGGGATCGCCGATCTACCGGGGATTCCGCTCGCGCGGCGATGCCGCCGTGGTGATGCTGCTGAAGCAGTCTGGCGCGAGCATTGTCGGCAAAACCACGACGACGGCTTTTGCCTCCGTGGACCCGACGCCGACGCTGAACCCGCACAATCACGGCCATACGCCGGGCGGGTCATCATCCGGTTCGGCGGCGGCGGTCGCGGCCGGGATGATCCCGCTCGCGCTTGGAACGCAGACCGGTGGGTCGGTGATCCGGCCGGCCTCGTTCTGCGGCGTCGCTGCGATCAAGCCGTCCTACCGTTTGCTGCCGACGGTCGGCGTCAAATGCTACTCGTGGACGCTCGATACGGTCGGTCTGTTCGCGGCCGGCGTCGATGACGTGGCGCGCGGATTGGCTGCGATGACCGGCCGGCCTGAATTGCTGCTGCCGCCGGAGATTCCGACACCGCGTATCGGCGTGGTGACCCAGGATTTCGCAGGTAGCTCGGAGGCGTCAGGCGGAGAGGCGCTGCGGATCGCGACGAAGGTGGCCGAGCGCGCGGGCGCTTCGGTGCGTGAACTGAACGTGCCCGAGATCATTGCGGAAGCGTGGCGCTTGCATCCAATGATCCAGGAATTCGAGGCGCACCAGGCGCTCGCCTGGGAGTATCGCGAAAATTACGACGCGATGGCGCCGCTGTTGCGCGCCAAGCTTGACGAGACTAGGGATATGACGCCCGCTGCCTATGATGCCGCGATTGCGATCGCGCACCGTGCCAGACAGGCGCTGGAAACAGCGTTCGACGAGGTCGACGTGCTGCTCACCTTGTCGGCTCCCGGTGCGGCGCCGCAGGGTTTGGCTTCTACCGGCGATGCCCGCTACAACCGGCTTTGGACGCTGATGGGCGTGCCGTGCGTCAACGTTCCGGCGTATGTGGCTGAAGGCAATTTGCCCGTCGGTGTGCAGGTGATTGCGCGATACGGCGCTGATGCCAAGGTGCTCGCCGCGGCGCGGTTCGTCGAGCAGGCGATCGCGCGCCAATAAAGCCTACTTCGCCCCGATCCGTCCCTCGGTCCCTGCCTGCAGCCGCCTGATGTTCTCGCTGTGCTTCCAGAACAGCAGCAGCGTCAGGACGACAAACAGTGACGCCAGCGCGGGGTGGCCGAACCACCACAGGAACAGCGGGGTGACGAAGGCGGCGACCAGTGCCGACAGCGACGAATAGCGCGAGGTGAAGGCGGTCGCCAGCCATATCAGGCAGAAGATCACGGCGGCCGGCCAGAACAGGCCGATCAAGACGCCGATATAGGTGGCGACGCCCTTGCCGCCCTGGAATTTCAGCCAGACCGGGAAGAGGTGGCCGAGGAACGCGCCAAGCGCCGCCAGCATCGCCGCATTGGCGCCGCCGTAATAGCCCGCGATGATCACCGCGACCGTACCCTTGAGCGCGTCGCCGATCAGCGTTGCCGCGGCGAGGCCTTTGCGGCCGGTGCGCAGCACGTTAGTGGCGCCGATATTGCCCGAGCCGATCGAGCGTAGATCCTGCGTGCCGGCGAGCTTGGTCAGCACAAGGCCGAACGGGATGGAGCCAAAGAGATAGCCGACCAGGAAGGCGACGATGAGGAATGCATCAGACATCAACGTGCTCCTACCGCGGCAGCGCGTCCTTCCGACTCAGACGTGCTCATAGACGGTGCGCCCGCCCACGATAGTACGCACGACGCGTCCCGAGAAGCGGGCTTCGTCGAACGGGGTGTTCTTGCACTGCGATTTGAGGTCGGCCGGATCGAGGACCCAGGGCGTATCGGGGTCGATGACAATGACGTCGGCCGGGGAACCGGCCCGCAGCGTGCCGCCGGCCAGGCCTAGTAGTTCGGCCGGCCGGGTCGACATCGCCCGGATCAGCGTCTTGAAGTCCATCTCGCCGTTATGAACCAGCCGCAGCGCCGCCGGCAGCATGGTCTGCAGCCCGACCGCGCCGGAGGCCGCTTCTGCGAACGGCAGCCGCTTGACCTCGACATCCTGCGGATTGTGATCGGACATGATCACATCGACGAGACCCGAGGCGACGGCGGCAACCAGCGCTTTGCGATCCTCTTCGGTGCGCAGCGGCGGCGACAGTTTTAAGAAGGTGCGATAGGGGCCGATGTCGTTTTCGTTCAGCGTGACGTGGTTGATCGACACCGAGGCGCTGACATCGAGCCCGGTCTCGCGGGCGCGCTTGAGGATTTCCAGCGACTCCATCGATGACAGCGACGCGGCGTGATAACGCCCGCCGGTCAGCGCCACGAGGCGCATGTCGCGTTCGAGGATGACGGCTTCGGCCGCGTTGGGAATGCCGGCAAGTCCAAGTCTGGCGGCGAATTCGCCCTCGTTCATCACGCCTTCGCCGACGAGATCCGGGTCTTCAGTGTGATGCACGATCAGCGCGTCGAAATCGCGGGCATAGGTCAGCGCCCGGCGCATCACCTGCGCGTTAGTCACGCTCTTCTCGCCGTCGGTGAAGGCGACCGCGCCGGCGGCCTTGAGCAGCCCGATCTCGGTCATTTCCTCGCCGCGCAGACCCTTGGTCAGCGCCGCCATCGGGTGGATGCTGACGATGGCGGTGTCGCGGGCGCGGCGCAGCACGAAGTCGACGGTGGCCGAATTGTCGATGACGGGCGAGGTATCCGGCTGGCAGATGATCGTGGTGATGCCGCCCGCCGCGGCCGCCTGGCTTGCGGAGGCAAAGGTCTCGCGGTGGCTGGCGCCGGGCTCGCCGACGAAGGCGCGCATGTCAATCAGCCCGGGGGCGACGATCTTGCCCGCGCAGTTGATGATGTCGGTGCCTTCGGGCACGCCGGCGGCGCCGATGCCGCGTTTACTGTCGCGGATCGTGCCGTCGGCAATCAGGACGTCGCCGGGGCCGTCAAAATCCCTGGAGGGATCGACGACGCGGGCATTGGCCAGCAGGATCGGTCGGCGTTCGGTCAGCATGATGTTACGCATTCGGCAGGTTGCGGGCGAGCGCTTCGAGCACCGCCATCCGCACCGCCACTCCCATTTCAACCTGTTCACGGATCAGCGACTGCGCGCCATCAGCCACAATCGAGTCGATCTCGACGCCGCGGTTCATCGGCCCCGGATGCATCACCAGCGCATCCGGCTTTGCATAAGCGAGCTTCTTCTGGTCGAGGCCGAAATAGTGGAAGTATTCCTGGCTCGACGGCACGAAGGAGCCGTTCATGCGCTCACGCTGCAGTCGCAGCATCATCACGATGTCGGCACCATTGAGGCCCTCGCGCATGTCGCGCGCAACCTCGACGCCCATCCGCTCGATGCCGCGCGGCAGCAGTGTGGAGGGGGCGACGACGCGGACGCGCGCGCCCATCGTGTTGAGCAGCAGGATATTGGAGCGTGCCACCCGCGAGTGCATCACGTCGCCGCAGATCGCGATGACAAGGCCCTCGAGCCGGCCCTTGTTGCGGCGGATGGTCAGCGCGTCCAGGAGCGCCTGCGTCGGATGTTCGTGGCTGCCGTCGCCGGCATTGATCACGGAACCGTCAACCTTGCGCGCCAGCAGTTCCACCGCGCCGGAGGCGTGGTGCCGCACCACCAGGATATCAGGGTGCATGGCGTTCAGCGTCACAGCCGTATCCATCAGCGTCTCGCCCTTGCGGATCGAGGACGAGGATACCGACATGTTCATGACGTCGGCCCCTAGCCTCTTTCCGGCCAGTTCGAACGAGGATTGGGTGCGGGTCGAAGCCTCGAAAAACAGGTTCACCTGGGTGCGACCGCGCAAGGAGGTGCGCTTTTTGTCCACCTGGCGATTGAGCTCGACATATTCCTCGGAAAGGTCGAGCAGGCCGGTAATGTCGGAAGCGGAAAGCCCCTCGATTCCCAGCAAATGCCGGTGCCCGAGGACGAAGGTCGATTTCGAGATAGGGGTCATTAAAGCCAGAGCTATAGGTGCAGATGCCGGGCAGGGCAAGCGGCAAATCCACCTACCGGACTTATCCACTAGGGGCTTCCGCGCAGGGTAAACGCCGCCCGTTGGTGTTCCCGAAAGGGGGATTCCGCTAGGGTGCGTAGGGTGTATCGGGCCATGAAGAACGTGCGGGATTTCGCTCAATCAATCCGGATCAACTTGCCGGTTCTGACGATGTCTGGCAGCGGTGCGGGAAGACGCGCCGCACTTGCCCTGATGTTCGCAGTCATCGGCGCAGCGGACGTCGCGGCGCAGGCGCAAAAACTGCCCGGCGGGTTCGTCTACCTCCGCGACATCGATCCAACAATCATCCAGGACATCCGCTACGCCAGCTCCAACAATTTTGTCGGCCGTCCGCTCCGCGGCTATGAGGCCGCCGAATGCGTGGTGAAGCGCGAGGTCGGCCTGCTCCTGAAGGGCGTGCAGGAGGAGCTCGCGCTGCAGAACTTGTCGCTGAAGATGTTCGACTGCTACCGGCCGGCGCGCGCGGTGGCCGACATGGTGGCGTGGTCGCGCGACGGCCGCGAGACACCGGCACAAAAGCGCTACAATCCGTCGTTCAGCAAGACTGATCTGTTTCGCCTCGGCTATATCGCCGAACGTTCCGGCCATTCCACCGGAGCCGCACTCGACCTGACGCTGGTCGATCTGAAGGCCGACAACTCAGCCGTCTTCGATCCCAACAAGGACTATGCCGACTGTACCGCCAACGTGAATCTGCGCGCACCGGAGGGTAGTGTCGATATGGGGACCAGCTACGATTGCTCCGACGTCAAGGCCAATACGTCGGCGACATCCATTACGGCAGCCCAGCGCCGCTGGCGGGAGAGGCTGGTTCTGGCGATGGCGCGGCGAGGGTTTGTAAACTATTCGAAGGAATGGTGGCACTTTTCGCTGCCCGGAACAGGCCGGCAAGCCTATGATTTCCCGATCACGCCCCGGAAATGATTCACTGTTCCAGGATCAGACATGAGCCAGGCAACGTTCGCGACCCACGAGGTCTTCAACCAGTCGCCGCCCTTCTGCGATGTCGATCTCTATGCGGCCGACCGGCCGCTGGTTGACGCTGTCGCTGCCAATGGCGGCGCTGCCGCTGAGGAGGAATTGTCTGAATTCGGCAGACATTGGGGCTCGGCGGCGATGGCCGAGCGGGGCCGTCTCGCCAATGAGAACACGCCGAAACTGCGCACCTTCGATTCGAGGGGCCATCGCCGTGACGAGGTCGAATTTCATCCGGCCTATCATGAGCTGATGGCGCACTCCGCGCATGCCGGGGTGCATAATTCGACCTGGACATCCCTGGGCAAGCCGGCGGGGGGCGCGTCGGAAGTGATACGCGCGGCAAAATTCTACATCGCCGCGCAGGTCGAGACCGGGCATCTTTGTCCGATCACCATGACACGGGCCTCGGTCGCCGCGCTGGCGGAGCAGCCGGATCTCTTGGCCCGGGTGATGCCCGTGCTGGGAACGCGGTCCTACGATCCGGCCTTTGCGCCGTGGTGGACCAAGCGCGGCATGACGCTCGGCATGGGAATGACCGAGAAGCAGGGCGGCACCGACGTGCGTTCCAACATGACGTGGGCGGAGCGCGACGGAAATGCCTATCAGATCACCGGCCACAAATGGTTCATGTCGGCGCCAATGTGCGACGCCTTCTTGGTGCTGGCGCAGGCCGAGGAGGGCCTGAGCTGTTTCCTGATGCCCCGCTTCACGCCCGACGGCGCGGTCAACGCGATCAGGTTCCAGCGGCTGAAGGACAAGCTCGGCAACCGGTCCAATGCTTCGTCCGAGGTCGAGTTTCACGGCGCCTATGCCGAGCGCGTCGGCGCCGAGGGCAAGGGCATCCGCACCATCATCCAGATGGTGCAGCTTACGCGGCAGGACTGCGCGATCGCCTCCGCCGGACTGATGCGCTCGGGCCTTGCGCATGCGCTGCATCATGCGCGGCATCGCAGCGTGTTCCAAAAACACCTTGCCGATCAACCGCTGATGCAGGCGGTGTTGTCGGACATGGCGCTGCATGTCGAGGCAACAGTCGCGCTGGTGATGCGGCTGTGCCGTTCGTTCGACCGTTCGCCTTTCGATACCAGGGAAGCCACCTATATGCGGCTGCTGACGCCCGCCATCAAATACTGGATCTGCAAGAGCGCGCCCGCCTTTCTCTATGAAGCGATGGAGTGCCTCGGCGGCAATGGCTATGTGGAGGAGGGCATTCTGGCGCGGCATTACCGGGAATCGCCTGTGAACGCGATCTGGGAAGGCTCGGGCAATGTCATGTGCCTCGACGTGCTCCGCGCGGTGTCGCGTGAGCCGGAGGCGGCGGCCGGCATCGTGCATGAGCTGACCGGCGAGACGCTTGGCCTGCCGGGCGCGGTCGAAGCAACCAGCTTCATCGGCAAGGCGTTCCGCCGGCCGGACAACGAACGCGTGGCGCGGCTGGCGGTCGAGAAGCTGGCGCTACTGGCGGCCTCAGCCGCACTCAATGCGGTATCGCCCCGCCATGCCGAACTGTTCGCGGCCACGCGGCTTGCCGGCAATCACGCCGGCATGTATGGCGCGGTTGATCTCGCTCCCGAAGATATTCGCGGCCTGCTGGAGCGGGTGCTGCCTTGACCACAACATCAGCCGTCATGGCCGGGCTTGTCACGGCCATCCACGTTCTTCCTGGCCGCGGCCACGTGGATGCCCGGGTCGAGCCCGGGTATGACGACGAGAGATAGTCTCCCTAGTCATGAGAACCCTTTGATGGACTCCCTTACCACCGCAAGCCCTGCTGCCGTCCCACCCGTCCTTCCCGATCCGCGGCCGCCACGCATCTGGAAATTCTGGGGCACCGCGCTGTGGGGTCTGTTCATCTTCGCCGCCATGTTCCTCGGCCAGCTCGCGGTCATCATCTATTTCGTGCTGCGCCAAGGCGGATCATTCGATGTCGCCGAGGCGATCCGGGTCGTCGGTGGCGGCCTCACCATCTCGCTCTCGGTGATCCTCGGATTACCCGCCGTGTTGCTGGCGACGTGGGTCGCTATCCGTCCGACCCGCATATCCTTCGCCGATTATCTCGGCTTGCGCTGGACCTCATGGCGCAACTCCTTCATCGGCCTTGCGGCGCTCGCCATCCTGGTCGGCTGTTGGGACCTGCTGTCACGGGCGCTGGGCCGCGAGGTGACGTCGGGTTTCATGGGCGAGGTGCTGAAATCCGCGCAGGCCGATGGCGCGCTGTGGCTCCTGGTAATCGCGTTCTGCGTCGCGGCGCCGATGTGGGAAGAAATTTTTGCCCGCGGCTTTCTCTATCGCGGCTGGTCTGAATCAAAACTCGGCGTCGGCGGCGCCATCTTCCTGTCGTCACTGGCCTGGACCTCGCTGCATCTGCAGTATGACTGGTTCTTCTTCGGCGAGGTGTTTTCGATCGGCCTCCTGCTGGGATACCTCCGCTACCGCACCAATTCGCTGTGGCTCACCATTGTTCTGCACGGCATCAATAATCTGGCGGCGACGATTCAGACGTTTTGGCTGGCGGGCTCCAGTTAGCGCATGGTCGCCAGCGCAATCGCGATCGGCATCGTTACCGCGGCCAAAATGGTCTGCAGCGTGATGATCTGGGCCAGCAGCGGCGCGTCGCCGCCCATTTGCCGTGCCAGCACATAGGCGCTCGATGCGGTGGGTACCGCTGAACAGATCGTCACGACGGCGAGGTTGGAAGCAGTTACGCCAAACTGCAGCGCCAGCGCGACGGCGATCGCCGGCATCAGCACCAGCTTGAGGAACACCGCGACACTGGCGGCGAGGCTTGGCCTGAACAGGCCTTTGAGCTGCAGACCCGCGCCGGTCACCAAAAGGCCGATGGCGAGGGAGGAACGGCCGAGCGCGTCCGCCACCTCGTGCCAGAGTTTTGGTAGCGGAATGTGGGTGACGTTGAGCGCCAGCCCGACGGCGCAGGCCCAGATCAGGGGATTGCCCGCCACCGTCAGGACAATGGAACCGGCCGAGCGCTTCTCCGGTGAGGCGTAATGGGCAAGCACAGTCACACTGAGCACGTTGACCAGCGGCACGATCGCGATCATCGCGACGGATGCGATCGCCAGCCCGAGATTGCCGAACAGACTGCCGGCGACGGAGAGCCCAACATAGGTCTGCCAGCGCGTCGCGCCCTGGAATATCGAGCTGAACGCTGGGCCATCGATGGCGGCGCGCGCGAGCAGTGGGCGCAGCGCAAGACAGAGCAGCGATACCGCGAGCGCCGACAACAGCAGCGCGCCCCCGACGCCGCCAATCGGCACCGTGCTCAGATCGGCCTTGACCAGCGTCTGTATCAGAAAGACCGGGAGCAACACGTAATAGGTCAGCCGCTCCAGCCCGTGCCAATGCGTGTCGAGCCGCATCAGCGTCCGCTTCAGGATGAAGCCGAGCACGATCAGAAAAAATACCGGCAGCAGGGCCGCAATGACGACCGCCATGCCTCAAGCCTCTCCGCGCAGCTTCTTGAGCCGGTCCAGCGCCCCCTGCAGGATGAAGATCGCGGCATGCTCGTCGATCACCTCAGCGCGGCGGGCACGGGAAACGTCCATCCCGATCAGTTCGCGCTCCACGGCCGCGGTCGAAAGCCGTTCGTCCCACAGTCCGATCGCGAGGTCCGTGAGGTTTGCGAGGTTGCGGGCGAAGGCGCGGGTCGATTGCGCGCGCGGTCCCTCGCTGCCGTCCATGTTGATGGGCAGGCCGAGCACGAAGCCGGCGGCATGGCGTTCGCCCGATACTGCCAATAGCCGCGCGGCGTCGGCCTTGAAGGCCTTGCGGTGGATCGTCTCGACCCCGGTCGCGAGCCTGCGGTCGGGATCGGACACGGCGACGCCGATGGTCTTGGTGCCGAGATCGATGCCGATCAGGGCGCCGCGCGCGGGCCAGTGCGCGGCGGCATCGATCAGGGGGAGGATAGGGGCGGGCATATTCCCGCATACCACCGGCGCGCCATGCGCGCAAAACAGATGACGGTACAGCGTCGCATGCGAGGACGTCACGCTAGGCCTGGCGGCGCTTCTTTTTGGCTTTCTTCTCGGTCTTCAAAACCTCAGCCTGGGCGCGGTAGCCCCGCGCCATGTTGAGGAAACTTCCGGCGATTTGCTCGTCCGAGGCAGATCGCGCCATGCGTTCGGCCTTGTCGGCCTGCTTCCGAAAGAATTTGGTTTCCTTCACCATCGCTCCATCAGGGCAATCGAGAGGGACGGCCGGCTGGCTCGACGCTCAGCCGGGGCACAGATCACGGTGCGGCAACTCGGAAGAGGCCGCACCGTTCCCTGGCAAGGGGAGCTATCGGATCGCAACCGGGTTGATCGTGCTCTGCACGCCGCCCTTGAAGCGCGGCTGGCCGAGCGCCGCCCCACTGGCATGTCAGGCGGCAATAACCTCGCCATGGTCGCTCAGGCAGGACGCAAACCCTTGTAGCGCGCTGTATCGATGCGCGGTGCGGCGGGTGATGAAGAGCGTCTCGACCTGCGCCTGCGCCGGACTCAGCGTGTGAATGCTCACGCTGTCATTACGCCCGACCACGGCGCGTGGCAGCATCGTCACGCCCATGTCGGCGGCGACGCAGCCGACCATGCCGTCGAGCGTGCCGAGCTCGAACCGCGTGGCCGATGGCCAGCCGAATTCCGAAAACACCTGCTCGAGCCGCTGGCGGTAGGTGCAGCCGGTGCGGAACACCAGCGCCGTCGGGCCTGAACCCGGCGTGCCCGCGCGCAGAGCGGCAAGGCTTTGCCAGCGCCGCGCCGTGACCAGCACCAGCTCTTCGCGGAAAGCGACTGTCGCAGTGAGTTCGGCGTGCTCGATCGGGCCTGCCACAAACGCGCCGTCGAACGTGCCATTGAGCACGCCGGCGACCAGCTCGGCCGTTGTCGAGGTGCGCAGGCTCAATTGCACCGCCGGGAAGCGGCGATGGAATTCGGCGAGTAGGGAGGGCAGGCGGACGGCCGCCGTCGTCTCCATCGAGCCGATTGCAAGCGGTCCCTTCGGCTCGCCGTCGTCGCGCGCGGCGAGCAGCGCCTCGCGCGACAGCGCCGCCATCCGTTCGGCATAGGGCAGCAGGCGGCGGCCGGCGCCGGTCAGCGTCATGCCGCGGCTGTGCCGCTCGAACAGAGCGGTGCCGACCTGGGCTTCCAGCGCCTTGACGCGCTGGGTGACATTGGACTGCACGGTGTTGAGCTCGTCGGCGGCGCGGGTGATGCCGCCAAGGCGGGCAACGGCGGAAAAGGTCTGGAGATCGCTCAATTCCATGATGCGTGCCGTTTCATTTTAGAGATCGTAGCATTCTCTAGTATTCACTTTTATAGAATGGTAGATCGGACTAGGATCGCTGTCCAGACGAGGGGAGTGAGCGCATGCCGATCAGCACCGATTTGACGGCACTTCTGGGCATCCGACATCCGGTTCTGCTGGCGCCGATGGACACAATCTCGGGCAGCCGGCTAACCCGGACGGTGAGTGAAGCCGGCGGATTTGGCATCCTTGGCGGCGGCTATGGAGATCGCCTCCGACTCGAAGCCGAGACCGCGAAGCTGAAAGATCTCGGCGAGGCATTCGGCATCGGCTTCATCACCTGGAGCCTCGCGCAGAAACCCGAACTTCTCGACATCGCGCTTGGCGCCGATCCGCGCGCCATCATGCTGTCGTTCGGCGATCCCGCGCCATTCGCGCCAAAGATCAAGGCGGCGCATGCGTTGCTGATCTGCCAGGTCCAGAACGAGGAGATGGCACGTCAGGCGCTCGATGCCGGCGCCGATGTTTTGATTGCGCAGGGAACCGAGGCGGGTGGACACGGCGCCTCGCGCACCACGCTCGATATCGTGCCCGCGATCGTCGATGTGGCGGCCGGACGCGTTCCGGTCGTCGCTGCTGGCGGCATTGCTGACGGGCGCGGCTTGGCAGCGATGCTGATGCTGGGAGCCTCTGGCGTGCTGATGGGCACGCGCTTCTATGCGAGCGTCGAGGCCGACGGCGCCGAGCGGGCAAAGCAATTGATCTGTGCGGCCAACAGTGGCGAGACGGTGCGCGGCGTGGTGTTCGACTGGTCGCGACAGCTGTTGTGGCCGGCGCCATTCACCGCGCGCTCGCTGATCAACGACCATGTGCGGACCTGGACCGGCCGCGAGATCGAGCTGATGCAGCGGGCGGAGCAGATTGCAGCGGACTATGCCGCGGCGAAAGCGGCCGGCAATTTCGATGTCGCCGCCGTCTTTGCCGGAGAATCCGCAGGGCTGATCCATGACATTCCGCCGGCCGCCGTGATCGTCGGCAGGATCGTCACGGAAGCCGAGCAGATATTGAGCGGACGGCGCAATTCCGTCGCCGCCTGATCCAGACCTCCAGTTACTCAAGCGAGCAGAAACCATGTGGCCAGACCGCCGGATCATCGACCTCTTCAAGACCGAATTTCCGATCGTGCAGGCCCCGATGGCCGGCATCATGGATGCCGAGCTGGTGATCGCAGCCGCGCACGGCGGCGCGCTGGGCTCGCTGCCCTGCGCGATGATCACGGCCGAGAAGGCGCGCGAGCAGGTCAACATCATCCGCCAGCGCGTTTCTGCGCCGGTCAACATGAACTTCTTCTGCCACACGCCTGTCGATACCGATCCGGCGCGCGAGGCCGGCTGGAAGGCGCGGCTCGGCGGCTATTACAGGGAATATGGCGTCGATCCGGCCGCGCCGATCAGCGCCGCCAACCGTGCGCCGTTCGATGAGGCGATGTGCGCCGTCGTCGAAGAATTGAAGCCGGAAGTCGTCAGCTTCCATTTCGGCCTGCCGGCGCCCGCGCTGGTCAAGCGCGTCAAGGCGGCGGGTTCAATCGTGATGTCGTCGGCAACCATCGTGAAGGAAGCGATCTGGCTGGAGGAGAACGGCGCCGACGTCATCATCGCGCAGGGCGCGGAAGCCGGCGGCCACCGCGGCATGTTCCTGACCGACAACATCGCCGAGCAGCCCGGCACGTTTGCGCTAGTGCCGCAGATGGTCGATGCGGTGAAGGTGCCAGTCATCGCAGCCGGCGGCATCGCCGACGGACGCGGCATCGCGGCAGCCTTTGCGCTCGGTGCGGCCGGCGCGCAGATCGGCAGCGCGTATCTGCGTTGCCCGGAATCCAAGGTGAGTGGGCCTGCGCGGGCCGCGTTGGCGGCCGCGCACGACGATACTACCGTCATCACCAATGTGATGACCGGCCGTCCCGCGCGCGGCGTCGCCAACCGCATCATGCGCGAGGTCGGCCCGATCTCGCCGGATGCCCCGGCATTCCCGCACGCCGCCACCGCGCTTGGGCCGCTGAAGGCCGCGGCCGAAAAGCTCGGCAAGGTCGATTTCACCAATCTCTGGGCCGGGCAGGCGGTGCGATTGGGCCGCGAGATGCCCGCGGCTGAATTGACCCGATCGCTGGCGAACGCGGCGCTGGCGCGATTGAGCGCACTGGGCGGGTAGACTGCCGCTGTCGCCTACAACGCGTGGACCCAGGCTTCGGGATACAGCGCATAGGCATTTCCTCGTCGCGCCAGGCGCGAAAATGCCGGGAAATGCAGATGCATTCCGGCGATTAGGATGCCATCGGTGGCGACGCGGTCGAACATGCGTTTGCGCGCGACTGCTGCCGCGGCGAGGTCGGTGTCGAAGGCCATGCCGGCTTCCGGAAACGCGGTCTGCACTTCCGGCACATGCACCGTATCGCCCCAGATCATCAGCTGCTCGTTGCCTGAGGCGATGAGATAGGCGGTGTGGCCCGGCGTATGCCCAAGGCTCGGCACAGCGGTGACGCCGGGGAATACCTCACCCTCCCTGAACAACCGCGTCCGGCTCTTGTAAGGCGCGACCTGTTCGCGGCCGGCGAGAAAATAGAGTTTTGCCGATCGCTCGTCGACCTTGGCCATCGCGCCGTCGTCGAACCAGTGCGCCGGCTCGTTCTCGTGCATCACCAGCTCGGCGTTCGGAAACAGGAGCTGGCCGTTCGACATGTCGACCAGGCCGGCGGAATGATCAGGGTGCATGTGAGTCAGTAATACCGTGTCGATTGATTTCGGATCGATGCCGGCAGCCGTAAGGCTGCGTTGCACGAAGCCGGCGGTCGGCTGCAGATAGTTGCCTGACCCGGTGTCGATAATCGCGATGCGTCCCTTCGAATGAATCAGGAAGGTGTTGACGCTGGTTCGCCGCGCCGGACGGAAGGCGTCGCTGAGGGTTTGACGCGCCTTTTCGAGGTCGACGTTGCGCATCACGTCGAGCGTGCCGTCCAGATAGCCGTCGCTGATGGCGGTGACGACGAGGTCTCCGATGCGGCGATGATAGACGCCGGCAATCTGCTGTGTGGGGTGCTGATGCATTTGGAGATCCTCGGAGCTTGAGCGGCGGGTCCGGTCAGGCACCGACCGATCGCAGGAACTCGTCGATGCCCTCGGCGAGCAGATCGGGAGTTTGCACCGCCATGTAGTGGCCGGTGCGGATCTCGGTGTAGCGGGCGCCGGGAATAGCCTTGGCGACGTCTTGCGCCAGCGATGGCGGGCGCACCCGATCCAGGCTGCCGCCGATCACGAGGACCGGACAAGCCAGCCGGGCAAGTTCGTCCCCCATCTTGGCCGCGGCCAGCATTCGCCAGATCGTCGCATAGCTCGAGGGATCGTTGCCCAGCCATCGCCTCCGGAAGCGCTCGAACCGCGCCACGTCGCCGCGAAGCTCCGGCCCGTAGCCACCAAGCATGGCGTCTTCGACCGCGACGGCCATGCCGCCAGCCTCGATCTTCAGCAGGCGTTCGAGGGCGGGCGCGCGCCGTTCGGCGGCGATGCCCGTAGCCGGGCTGCCCACGGCGACAGCGCTGGTGCGTTCCTTGTATCGAGCGGCGAAATGCAGGGCGATCGCACCGCCGACGGCGATGCCCGCGAGCGCGACCTTGCCGGTGATGCCGAAGTGATCGAGCAGGCCAGCGATGTCGCCGGCCATTGTATCGAGAGTAAGCTCGCCACGCACCTTCTGCGACAATCCGGCGCCGCGGGTATCATAACGCAGGACACGGCGGGATCCGGCGAAGCGCGGCGCGATTTCATCCAGCTTTCGAGCGAGCCGCCCATTTCATGAACCAGCACCAGCGTGCGGTCGCCGGCACCACTCAGTTCGCAGCGCAGGGCGACGCCATTGGCCTCGACGAAATCCATGCTTCGCTCCCGGTATCCTTTTCATCTTTTTGTTGTCACCCGGCGAGCGAGGGCCCGCGTCGACCTCGAGACACGAGGCATACGATAGCGGAGGCGCTACCAAGTTCAAATCGGGAGAGGGGTGAGGCGCAAGACCCGTCTTTGGCAACCGCGACGGCCGGTACGGCGCGCCAATAAGGCCGCGCAGAAGCAAGCTCGCGCTCCGGCCAAACCAGCCAGTCGTACCGCCGGAAATACGGACTTTTCGCGTTAGTGCGCCGGTTCGTCGCGTCTGACGTCGAGATGTTCCGCCGCCAGCGACCGGTAATGCGCGGCCATCTCCTTGTAATGCTGCCTGGAGATCGGATCGGTCGCGCTTTCGGCGCGGCGTTCGAACATTTCCGCCTTTTCTTGCAGGATCTTAGCCTGGGACACGACTCTGCTCCCATTCGGTCAGGTCAAACAGGCGAGATAGACGATCGCGATACCGAGCACGGTCCCGATGGACCATAGGGCGGGATCCCAGCTTTCCGACCCGGCATTGTCATTTTCGATGGTCGACATGACACGGCCTCCCGATGTTCTGGCCGCGACTACATTCCCCGTCTGTTTCAGGACGACTACGTCATGGGCTAGAAATGGTTTCGTCAGGCGTTTTTGCGAGGTAATCGGCGCCTCGCACACGAAAACTTGTCTGTTGGGGCAGGACGCCAAGGAGCCGCCGCAGGCTGTTCCCACCGGTTGCGGCGCAAAAGCGGCCTCTGCTATACGGCAGGTGCGAAATCTCCGTTTGAGGCCTATATTAATGTCCGTTGATGCCGCTACCGTTCGCCGCATCGCGCATCTGGCGCGAATTGCAGTCACCGACACCGAGGTTCCCCACCTGCAGGGCGAGCTGAACGCTATGCTGGCCTTCGTGGAGCAGCTTTCGGAGGTGAATATCGACGGCGTCGAACCGATGACCTCGGTGACCCCGATGAAAATGAAGAAGCGGCCCGACGTGGTCAACGACGGCGAAATTCCCGACGATATCGTGGGGAATGCGCCGGAGACGCAAAATCATTTCTTCCTGGTGCCGAAGGTCATTGAATAACGGCGATGGCGTTTTCGAGCGAAGTGGGTACCGGTTCGCGTTAAGAGGCGCGTCAAACAATGAAGTCTAGAGATCGGAAGTCCGATGTGTCTGCTCTGCGACGATGAAAAGGCCTATCAGGCCTACATGAACTATCTCGACGCGATGGAGCGGCAGGGCAAGGCCGCCGATCCCGACAAGGCGATGGACGCTGTCCTCGATCAGCTCGAGGCCAATGAAAGGACCCGGTCCAAGTCCAACGATCCCGCCGACGACAAGACGCTTTCTCCATTCTTCTGCAGCCCGATCAATAAATGACCGACCTGACATCCCTGACGATCGCGGAGGCCCGCGAGGGCCTCGCGGCTAAGTCTTTCACCTCGCTTGAATTGACGGATGCGCATCTCGCCGCAATGGAAGCGGCCCGCTCGCTCAATGCCTTCGTGCTGGAAACACCGGACCATGCCCGCGCAATGGCGCGTGCGGTCGATGCGAAGATCGCCAAGGGCGAGGGTGGGCCGCTGGCCGGCATTCCGCTCGGCATCAAGGATCTGTTCGCCACCAAGGACGTGCGCACCACCGCGTGCTCGAAGATCCTCGGCAATTTCGTGCCGCCGTATGAATCGACCGTGACCTCGCAGCTCTGGCGCGACGGTGCTGTGATGCTCGGCAAGCTCAACAATGACGAGTTCGCGATGGGCTCGTCGAACGAGACCTCGTGCTTCGGCCCTGTCGTCAACCCGTGGCGGCGCGAGGGTTCCAACACCACGCTGGTGCCGGGCGGCTCGTCCGGCGGTTCGGCATCCGCCGTGGCGGCGCTGCTCTGCATGGGCGCGACCGCGACCGATACCGGCGGCTCGATCCGCCAGCCCGCCGCGTTCACCGCGACCGTCGGCGTCAAGCCGACCTATGGCCGCTGCTCGCGCTGGGGCATCGTGGCTTTCGCATCCTCGCTCGACCAGGCCGGGCCGATCGCGCGCACGGTGCGCGATTCCGCGATCCTGATGCGCTCGATGGCCGGACACGATCCAAAGGACACGACGTCGGTCGAGATCGCCGTGCCCGATTACGAGACCGCAATCGGCAAATCCGTGAAGGGCATGAAGATCGGTATTCCCAAGGAGTATCGTCTCGACGGCATGCCGGCGGAGATCGAAAAACTCTGGACCGAGGGCGCGGCGTGGCTGAAGGCGGCCGGCGCCGAACTGGTCGAGGTATCGCTGCCGCACACCAAATATGCGCTGCCGGCCTACTACATCGTGGCGCCGGCGGAAGCCTCGTCCAACCTCGCGCGCTACGACGGCGTGCGTTATGGCCTGCGTGAGGAGGGGCGCAACATCATCGACATGTATGAGAACACCCGCGCGAGCGGCTTTGGCGACGAAGTTCGCCGCCGCGTCATGATCGGCACCTATGTGCTCTCGGCGGGCTATTACGATGCCTATTATCTGCGCGCGCAAAAAGTCCGCACGCTGATCAAGAAGGATTTTGAGGACTGCTTCGCCAGGGGCATCAGCGCGATCCTGACACCGGCGACGCCGTCGGCAGCGTTCGGCGTTGGCGAAAAGGGCGGCGCCGATCCGGTCGAGATGTATCTCAACGACATTTTTACGGTGACGGTGAACATGGCGGGCCTGCCGGGCATCGCGGTGCCGGCCGGCAAGGACGCGCAGGGCCTGCCGCTCGGCCTGCAACTGATCGGCCGTCCGTTCGACGAGGAGACGCTGTTCTCGCTCGGCGCGGTGGTGGAGCAGGCAGCCGGTCACTTCACGCCGCAGAGGTGGTGGTAGCGATGGCCGATTTCCGCGCCAGCCTCAAGGACGCCGTGCCCGCGTCAAACCTGGAACCGCCGCTGGCGGCGCTGTGGTGGGCGGCCAAGGGCGATTGGGACCGGGCGCACAAGATCGTGCAGGATGAAGGCACGCGTGACGCCGCCTGGGTGCACGCCTATCTGCACCGCGTCGAAGGCGATCTCGGCAATGCCGGCTACTGGTACCGGCAGGCCGGTCAGCCGGTCGCGAAGGATTCTCTGGAAGCCGAATGGGAGCGGATCGTGTCCGCGCTGCTCGGGGGTGGAAAAGCATGAGCGCGTCAGCCAGACAGGGCAAACTGATCAAAGGCCAGACCGGCGACTGGGAAGTCGTGATCGGAATGGAGGTGCACGCCCAGGTCACCTCGAAGTCAAAACTGTTCTCGGGGGCCCCGACCGAGTTCGGCGGCGAGCCCAACAGCCATGTCTCGCTGGTCGATGCCGCAATGCCGGGCATGCTGCCTGTCATCAATGAGGAATGCGTGCGGCAGGCCGTGCGCACCGGCCTTGGTCTTAACGCAGAGATCAACCTCCGCTCGGTGTTCGATCGCAAGAACTATTTCTATCCGGACTCGCCGCAAGGCTATCAGATCAGCCAATACAAGTCGCCGATCGTGGGCGAAGGGGAGGTCGTTGTCGAACTGGACGGCGGCAAGACCGCCACCATTGGCATCGAGCGGCTGCACCTGGAGCAGGACGCCGGCAAATTGTTGCACGACCAGTCGCCTTCGATGACGTTTGTCGACCTCAACCGCTGCGGCGTGGCGCTGATGGAGATCGTCTCGAAGCCAGATATTCGCGATTCCGAGCAGGCCAAGGCCTATGTGAGCAAGCTGCGCTCGATCCTGCGCTATCTCGGCACCTGCGATGGTGACATGGAGAAGGGGAGCCTGCGCGCAGATGTGAACGTTTCCGTGCGTAAGCCCGGTGGGCCGCTCGGCACCCGCTGCGAAATCAAGAACATGAACTCGATTAACTTTATCGGCCAGGCGATCGAGTACGAGGCGCGGCGCCAGATCGAGATCATCGAGGAGGGCGGTGCGATCGACCAGGAGACGCGCCTGTTCGACCCCAACAAGGGGGAAACGCGCTCGATGCGCTCCAAGGAGGAGGCGCACGATTATCGTTACTTCCCGGACCCGGACCTGCTGCCGCTCGAGTTCACGCCAGCCTATGTCGATGGGCTGAAGGCGGAACTGCCGGAATTGCCGGACCAGAAGAAGGCGCGCTTCATCGAGAGCCTCGGCCTGTCGCCCTATGATGCCGGCGTGCTGGTCGCCGAGCGCGAAAGCGCGGAGTTCTATGAGACCGTGCTCGAAGGGATCGCCGACAAGACGCGCGACGGCAAGCTCGCGGCCAACTGGGTGATCAACGAGCTGTTCGGCCGTCTCAACAAGGAAGGCCATGGCATCGGGGATTCGCCGGTGTCGGCCGCGCAGCTCGCTGCGATCGTCGGCCTGATCGGCGAGGGCACGATATCAGGCAAGATCGCAAAAGAACTGTTCGAGATCGTCTGGACGGAAGGTGGCGACCCGCGCGAGCTGGTGGAAAGCCGCGGCATGAAGCAGGTCACCGATCTTGGCGCGATCGAGAAGGTGGTCGACGAGATCATCGCCGCCAATCCGGACAAGGTCGCGCAGGCGAAAGCCAAGCCGCAGCTCGCCGGCTGGTTCGTCGGCCAGGTGATGAAGCAGTCCGGCGGCAAGGCCAACCCGCAGGCGGTCAACGACCTCTTGAAGACGAAGCTCGGCATCTGAATCGTCCCGTAACGGGACATGCTGGCAACGTCGGCGACGTCGCGATCGATGTGTGCGCGCATGCATCGATCGCTCATCGCGATCCAAAACGTGAGCGTCGCGACCGCTCGCATGCTTCCGAATCGGCGGTCGCGATTCGTCCGGAAAGTTCGTTTTGGCGCGCGTCGGCGAGACTTCAGCGCTGTGACCATGAAAATTTTTTTGTTGCCAAACCCTGCGACTCAGAGTCCGTGCACGCGGCATTTTCGCGGCATCGCTGAGTCGTTATTCCATTGATCGTGCATCGAACGTCGTTGTCGTGAATTCAAAAAAGCGCTGCAGTAAAGGCGATTCCTGCAAAATTCACGAAAGCCAACGCTCCTCGTCGCGGGACTTTTTGCATCGAGATGCGGACGTGTTGTGAAGTCGCCGATGTCGGTGCTTCGCGCGCTCTCTCATCGCCGTGTCAACACTTCCTTAAGCGGGACGCTGTTTTTTTGAACGTGTTGGTGTATTCGGAATGGAGTGCATCTCGATTCCCGAATGCACGCAGCAGACTAAAGCCATCTCACACATTGGAGGGCAACATGGCCAAGAAAGCTAAGAAGGCGAAGAAGGCGAAGAGCGCAGTGAAGAAGACTGCGAAGAAGACCCGCAAGGTCGCCAAGAAGAAGTAACTTCGCTTCTTTGAGAATTGCCGGCGGCTTGATGCCGGCACGTCACACGAGCCCCGGATGAACATCTGAAGGCTCTGTCGACGAAAGAGGGTGTCGGCGAGACATCAGGTCAACGGTCGGATCGCACTTCAAAAAGATCCGGCAGAAGAAACGAGTTTTCTTCGTTCGGTGCGGGTATCCTTAACTATCCGCAATTTCACCGGGCCCACGCCCGGCGCGAAATCTGGTCCTGACGTGTTCGCCGACGCCCTCGTTCCCTCCGGGCGTATTCTTCCCCCGGAACGACCCGCTTCCCAAACCGATCGTTTCGATGGCCGCGCCTCCCGGCATCTGGGCCACAATCCTTCGCAATCCCGACATCTCCAGCCCGACCATCAGAGACCTGCATCATCGCGGGCCCGTGCGGCGCTTCTAGCTGCCTCGTTCGTTGAATCCCCGGCCGGGTCGGGCATATGCTTGGCGCATGGTCGAGGTCCGCCGAGAAGACCCTTGCTCGCTCGCGTTAACGCTAAGGCTTGTCCGCAGGCATCGCGGCATCAAGCAGGCGCATGCGGCCGAACTGCTCGGCGTAACCCAGTCGACCGTCAGCCGCATCGAGCATGGTGAGCTGAAGCCGGCGGGCGCCTTGCGAAACCGGCTGCTCGATCTCGTCTCCGCCCGCATCCATCCGGCGCGCGACGCGGCGCTTCGTCGTCTTGTCGAAGGCTCCGCAAGCCCCGTCCATCTCGTCTGCGATCTCACCCATCGGCTGCTGGCCGCTTCCGCTCCTCGCGAGCGTGAGTGGCGACGCGCTGCCGGCGAGTTGCTGGGCCATCCGCTGTGGCGGTTTGCGAGCGAGGCGATCCGATCGGCCGAAGCGCAATTGCTGGATCTTGGCTGGGGTGAGCGCGACGGAGCCCACGCGCTGACTTTCGTGACAGGCGCCAACGGGCTCGCCGAACTGCGCATCGTGCCCGGTGTGCAGATCTGGGAACGCATCCTGCTGTCCGACGGTTCGCCGGCGCGGCTCGTCACAAGCCCGCCCGACGGCCTCCCGGTCTAGCTTCATGCGCGCATATCTTATGCGTGGCGCCCGCCGGCGGGCTCCTTCAAGCTGGAAGCATGACTTGGGAACAGGGCGTTAGGCCCCCTAATTCGCTGCAGCTTGCCGAACCGCTCGCTTCGCGGCTGCGCTTCCTGCTCGAGGCCGACCGGCTCAAGTCCGTTGTTCGCGGCAGCCGCATCGCCGACGGCTCGCGCCGCGAGAATACCGCCGAGCATAGTTGGCATATCGCGCTCTTCGCGCTCGTGCTGGCGCCTCACGCGGCGGAGCGGATCGATCTGCTCCGCGTGATCTCGATGCTCCTGATCCACGATGTCGTCGAAATCGACTGTGGCGATACGCTGCTGTACGACGCGGTCGGATCCGCGACGCAGGCGGCGCGTGAGACGGCCGCCGCCCGCCGGCTGTTCGGCTTACTGCCGGCGGACCAGGCCGCTGAAATCTTCTCGCTGTGGCAGGAGTTCGAGGCCGCGGCGACGGCGGATGCGCGGTTCGCCAAGTCGGTCGATCGTCTGCAGCCCATCCTGCTGAACCACGCGGTCGGCGGCGGTACGTGGACCGACTATGATGTGGACGAGGCGCGCGAGCGCGCCTTGACCTGCCGTATCGCCGAAGGCGCGCCGACGCTCTGGCGCGCGGCAGAGGCGGTCATCAAGGACGCGGTCGATCGAGGATGGCTCAAACCCGGCGCCGGGAACCTGAGCGGCTAAGCGGTCCGCTCGAGGGACGGAGCGAGATACGACACACGCCGGCAATGGTTATCGTTGTGCGAAACCGGACGGTAAACAGGTCTTCACGATTTCCGACTTCTGCTTGTGCCCAGGCACTTTTGCGATTCTGGCGCGGCCGCGCCGTTTGCACGTTTACACCCCGTTCATCGCGAACCTTAAACTGCCCTTCAAATTTGATCGGCCATGATCGCCTCAACAACAGACCGGAAAACGGCGTTGGAGATGCAAGCAGATAGTGGACGGGGGCCGCACTCGGGGGAGAGCGGCAACGATAACAAGGGGACCTATAATGTTTCAGGGGCAGATCGATCTCGACACGGCCATTCGGGTGGAAGCGACCGCGGTTCCCGACGTGCTGTTCGAGCGCGGCCTTTACTGGGCGAGCGGCCGTTCGGGCGTCGTTAACCTGGTCGCGGCCCATAAATGGTTCAATCTCGCCGCGCTGAAGGGCCGCACTGACGCGATCGCGATGCGCCGCGAGGTCGCGGCCATGATGTCGGATGCAGAGATCGCCGCCGCGCAGCGCGAAGCGCGCGCCTGGATGACCGCGCGCTAATGCCAGCGGCTGGCCAGGTCACAGCGGGGGCTCGCCGTTGGCAAGGCAGCATTTCTTCGCTTTCTTGCCGCTTCCGCAAGGGCATGGATCGTTACGCCCGACGTGCCGCCAGGGATTCCTGACCGGCTCGTTGGGATAATCGAAATCAGCCCATGGGTCTTGCTCTTCGTCGCCTTCGAACTCGTCTTCGCTGCCACGGGTCCAATCGAGCGATACGAGCACATCTTCGATGTAGCCGAGGTACCTTTGCGTAAAGCGATCGATGTTGTCAGGCGCGCGTTCGGCTGCGGCAAGTTCGTCATCGAATTCGAACGATCGATCCATTGTTCGGATAAGCGGCCTTCGCGCCAGGCCTCATCAACGAGCGGCACCAGATCGCGCAGCCCGAGCAGCATGATTGCCTGCAGCCAGCCCGCCCAAGCCTGATCGCCGTTGTCAGCCAACCTCTCTTCATGAAATCGGACAAGAAATTGCCGAAACCGCTCGCGTTGGATGCGGCCTTCCCATGCCAGAAAAGTTGCCGCGCCGAACAAAGCTTCGCGGATAAACTTATCGATCGAGCGGTCGACCATCAGAGCAAACAGGCCCTCAGCATCGTCATCGAACACGCCAGTGACAATTTTTGCCAGGCTCTCAGTGATGCCGTTGCCGAGCAGATCGTCGATCTCATCGAAAGGCCGGCGCAGCAGGCGGAGGAGCGGCTGGTATGATTCTCGGTCACGCGCGCCTCCGAGAATGTGAAGCCCGCGGAACAGCAGCAGGCTGTCTTCATCCGACAATGGTTCGCCATCGGCAGCCCGCAGCAGAACGGCACGCAATTTGGGGCTGCTCCGCCAATTAGGTGGTGGCGATTTCCTGATAGCCGATCTCGCAAGCGCGCTAGGACCGTTCCAGCATCGTCGCAAATAGCGTAATGGCTGCGGCAATGAAGAAATGTGCCTCTCGTTCCGAACGTGCGACCTCAGGTCGGTGCCTTCCGCATAGGAAAGGAGTGAGGCCGACCAACCGCCTGGCCGCTCCGCTGGTCCAGTGCAGCATCCGCCTTCAGTGGTTGGGTTGATTGCGGAGGTGCCAGAGCGTTAGCAGATGGCGGAGCCGGAGGGATTCGAACCCTCGATAGGCCTTTACAAGCCTATAACGGTTTAGCAAACCGCCGCCTTCAGCCACTCGGCCACAGCTCCATAGGCGCGGATATGCCTGACGCGAGGGCCAGCCGCAAGCGGCAGATGAGGTTTGCGACAAGGCTATTTAGAGGCGCGGGTATTTTCCGCCGATAGCCGCTCGGTCGTGCGCGTTCTGGTCGCATCTTTTCCGGTTCTGGCCGCCGCGCGGGCGCCACCATCGCATCGGCGCCGGCGGGCCCGATGCCGGTTTCCAATCCGGACGCACCGGATTCCGTCATTTTGGTCCGATTTCGCCCCGATTGGGCTTCCTTCGACCGGGAGGGGGCTTCAACCCGGATCCAATGAGCGTTGCAAGTCGGGCGCTACCGCATCTCGCGGAACCCGACTGCGTCGGAGCAATCTCGAACACTCTATAATGGGATGCCGGAGGCTTGCGGCACGCGCACCACAATCGGCCCCAATCAAATGGAACTATGTGAAATAGTCGAATAGAAACAATGCTTTGCCAAATCCTTGGTCTCGGCGGCCGGCATTGCCGCTATTCAACGCTGGCGCCGCGATGCAGGTCGGCTTCGATCTGGAGCTTGGCGCCGCCGCCGAAGCGCGCGCGATAGACCTGCAGGTTCTCCATGATCCGCTGGACGTAGTTGCGCGTCTCGGAGAAGGGGATCAATTCGACCCAGTCGACGGCATCGACCTTGGGATCGCGCGGGTCGCCGTAACGCTCGATCCATTTCTTCACGCTGCCGCGGCCGGCATTGTAGCCGGCGAAGGTCAGGATATAGGAGCCGCGGTAGTCCTCGAGCAGGCCGCCGAGCTCGGCGGCCCCCAGCATAGCGTTGTAGACCGAATCGGTCTTCATCCGCTGAAGGTCGAAGCTGACGCCGGCGCGTTTGCAGACATAGCGGCCGGCATCCGGCGTCACCTGCATCAGCCCGTAGGCCTGGGCCGGCGAGACCACGGCCGGATTGAACGCGCTTTCCTGCCGCGCGATCGAATAGACGACGCTCGGCTCGACCTCGGGACCGAGCTGCTTGAATGACGGGATACCCACAACGGGATAGGCGTAGTGGTCGAAGGGCAGGCCGCGGTTGAGCGCAGCCTTGCCGAGCAGCAGCATGCCTCGGGCGTCATGGTAGCGCGCGGTGAGTTCACCGAGCCCGGCCACGGCTTCGGGATCGCCGTTCTCGCCCATGTCGCTGAAGATCGGGATCGCAATTTCGCGCTCGTCGAGCTCGTAGAGCAACTGGACGGCGCGGACGATCTCCAGCCGGTCCGCTCCGCGGCTGCGCGGCACGCCATTCAGTTCGAGCTGCGGCAGGCCAAGCTTGGCGCGCGCGAGCTGGCCGTAATAGCTGGTCGACTGCTCGGCCGCCCGGCCGTAAGCCGCGCGGGCTTCCTGGCCGCGGCCCGCAGCCTCCGCCGCACGGCCCTGCCAATAGCCGGCGCGCGCCAGCGCGGTTGGGTTGGCGCTGCCGACGCCGATGCGGGCGAAGTGCTGGGCGGCAAGCGCCGGATCTTTCAGGAAGCGCAGCGCGATCCAGCCCGCGGTGAATTCCGCCTCGGTCTTGTAGATGTCGCGCGTCGGCAGCGCGGCATCCCGCGCAATCAGGTAGGCGTTGCGATGCTCGCCGACGTCGATCATCTTGCGCGCCAGCAGCCGACGCTCGATCCACCATTCGTTGAGATTGTGCAGGCGGTTTGGATCTTTCGGCGCGCTCAGCATCAGCTGCGCGGCCTCGGTGAACTTCTCTTCGCGGCGAAGCAGCTGGATCTTGGCGAAGAGGTAGCCGGTTTCGCCGTGCAGCTCGTGCGGCACCGCCTCGAGCAGGGCGCGGAGGTTGGAGGCCTTCTTGTTGGCCGCAATGCGCGCTTTGGCGAGCGCGACATGGCCGGAGCCGAGCCGTTTAGCCGCGCGCATGCCGCCGGCTTCCTGCTCGGTGCTGTACAGCAGCGATTCCATCCGCGCCTTGTGGTCGCCCGCGGTCAGCAGTGCGCCGAACATGTCGAGCACGGCACTCTCAGTGTCTTCCGACATGCCGTCGTGACGCCAGGCCTCGCGGACCAGCCGCTCGGCATTGGCGCGATCGCCGCGCGCAATCATCGCCTTGGCCAGCGCGAACTTGCCCTTGGCCGAGATCGGCGAATCGTTTTCGAACCACGACCATACCGCGCTGTCATCGCGGCGGTCGTCCCATAGCGCCGCCTCGATGCGCCGACGCAGGAAGATCTGCGACGGCCAGCTCGGATTGGCCGAGATAAACGCGCGGTAGCGCTCGACCGAGGCATTGTTGTTGTCGCTGCGCAGGATCAGCCATTCCGCGAGCTTGCGGGCGACGGGGTCCGAAATGGTCGCCTGCACCTGCGTGGCATCTCCGGCCTTCTGTTTGCGCACGAGCTCGATGACGTTTTCCAGCGCGTCCTTGTCGGCCTGCGAGGTCGACGTCGTCGCAGCGACCGCTGCCGGCGCCACATGCTTTCGCGGCGGCGGCAAAGCGGCGTGCTGGCGCGTGGCGGGCGCCAGCACCGGCGGCGCGGGGGTCGGTGCCGCCATCGGGGCACGGGCCGCTGGGGCAGCCGCCGTCGCAGTGTGAGCGGGCGGCGTGTTGGTGGTGCCAGCGGATTTGGGGACGACGTTGCGGGCGACCGGCCGTGGCTTCGGCAGTGGAACCTTTGGCTTGGCCCAGGCTTCCACAGAGAAGGCGGCAAACCCGACCGCCAGCGCCAGGCTGGTTGCCAGAGCGGTCGATCGCAATGCGGCGGCGCGGACGGGAAGGGTCACGGCTTTCCTCTGCGGCGGCGAATCATTCAATCGCTCCAGCCCTAGGTCTATTTGACCGAATATGTGGACAAATTGCTAAAAAGGTCGCGGCCGTCCTGTTTACGCCATCACCGCGGCAAAATCGCGGCTATAGCCGCTGTCGCGGGACGGTGTTCGGCCCGGACCAAGAAAGGGCGTCGAAACAAAGCGCTAGCGCCATATGGTACGGCCCTTTCGCCCGCTCGTCAGACCCGATATGAATTGAAATCCAGTTTCGGTCGTGCCGTTTTCTTAAGCGTTCGGAGGAAGTCCATGGCAGCCAAGACAAAGTTCCGAGGGTCGCTCACGGCCTTGGTCACGCCATTCAAAAACGGCTCGCTCGACGAAGCCGCCTTCCGGGGTCTCATAAGCTGGCAGATCGAGCAGGGGTCCCATGGCCTCGTTCCCGTGGGCACCACCGGCGAAAGCCCGACGCTGAGCCATGCCGAGCATCATCGGGTCGTCGAGATGTGCATCGAGGAGGCGAGAGGACGCGTGCCTGTGATCGCCGGCGCGGGCTCGAACTCGACTCGCGAAGCCATCGACCTTGCTGTTCACGCCGAGAAGGCCGGTGCCGATGCCGTTCTCGTGGTGACGCCGTACTACAACAAACCGACCCAGGAAGGGATGTATCAGCACTTCAAGGCGGTGAATGACGCGATCGGGATTCCGATCATCATCTACAACATCCCGCCGCGCTCCGTCGTCGACATGTCGGTCGAGACCATGACAAGGCTGTTCGAGTTGAAGAACATTGCCGGCGTCAAGGACGCCACCGCCAATCTTGCCCGGGTATCGCAGCAGCGCCATGCGATGGGGCCGGATTTCATCCAACTTTCCGGCGAGGACATGACTGCACTGGCCTATATGGCGGCCGGAGGACATGGCTGCATTTCGGTGGTCGCCAATGTGGCGCCGAAGCTATGTTCGGACCTGATGTCAGCTGTCATGCAGGGGGATTACGCCACCGGACTGAAGATCCAGGATCGCCTGACGCCGCTGCATGATGCCGTCTTCAAGGAGCCCGGCCTTGCGGGAGCCAAGCATGGCCTCAAACTGCTGGGGCGGATCGATGAAGAAGTGCGCTTGCCCTTGATGAACGTGACGCCGCCGACCGGCAAGGTGATCCGCGACGCCATGGTGCATGCCGGCCTGCTCAATTAGGGCTGCACGGTCTTCGCCCCAAGGACGAAGAAGGGAAGCCAACATGCTGAAGGAATTCCGCGAATTTGCGATGAAGGGTAACGTCGTCGACCTCGCCGTCGGCGTCATCATCGGCGCGGCTTTCGGCGCCATCGTGAACTCACTGGTCGGCGACGTGATCATGCCGATCATCGGCGCCATCACGGGCGGTCTTGATTTCTCCAACTATTTCACGCCACTCGCGAAGACGGTGACCGCCAACAATCTGGCGGATGCCAAAAAGCAAGGCGCAGTGCTGGCTTGGGGCAATTTTCTCACGCTGACGCTGAATTTTCTTATCATCGCGTTCGTCTTGTTCATCGTGATCCGCGCCATGAATCAGTTCAAGCGCAAGGAAGAGACTGCCCCTGCGGCGCCCAAACTGACCAAGCAGGAAGAGTTGCTGACCGAGATCCGCGACCTCCTGAAGAAGAGCTAACGTGGCCGAAAAAAAAGAACGCCCGATCAAGGTTGCCGCCGAAAATCGTAAGGCCCGGTTCAATTATGCAATCGAGGACACGATCGAGGCCGGCATTGCGTTGACCGGCACCGAGGTGAAGTCGATCCGCAACGGCAAGACCACCATCGCGGAATCCTATGCGGATTCCAAGAACGGCGAGATCTGGCTGATCAACGCCAATATCCCGGAATATCTGCAGGCCAACCGCTTCAACCACGAGCCGAAGCGGCCGCGCAAACTGCTGCTGCACCGTAAGCAGATCAACAAGCTGATGGGCGCGGTCGATCGCGACGGCATGACGCTGATCCCGCTAAAACTCTATTTCAACGAGCGCGGCCGCGCCAAGCTGTTGCTGGCGATCGCCAAGGGCAAGAAGCTGCACGACAAGCGCGAGAGCGAGAAGAAGCGCGACTGGGGCCGCGAAAAAGGCCGCCTGATGCGGGCACGGGGGTAGTCTCACCCGTCATTGCGAGCGAAGCGAAGCAATCCATCTTCTTTGCGGCGCAATGGATTGCTTCGTCGCTTCGCTCCTCGCAATGACGGCGGATAGAGGAAGAGATCCATGAACCAGAAAAATCTGCTCGACGTCGACTGGAGCAAGATACCCGCGCCGGAGGACGACGGCGGAGCGGGGCATCTCTTCGGCATGGCGATCCCGCCGGTCACGCTGCTCGCCACCGACGACAATTCGGTGACGCTGTCCGAGCTTTCCGGACGTACCGTGGTGTTCGCCTATCCCCGCACCGGAGAGCCTGGCAAGATCAGCCTGGTCGACGATTGGGACATGATCCCCGGCGCGCGCGGCTGCACGCCGCAGACCTGTTCGTTCCGCGACCTCTTTGCCGAGCTGAAAGCCGCCGGCGCCCGGCAGGTCTTCGGCGTTTCGACGCAGGATAATGCCTATCAGACGGAGATGGCCTCGCGGCTGCATCTGCCGTTCCCGGTGCTGTCGGACGACAAGCTGAAGCTGACGGCTGCGCTGAACCTGCCGACCATGGAAGTCGCCGGACTGACGCTGATCAAGCGCCTGGCGCTGATCATCGATGACGGCCGCATCCGCCACGTCTTCTACCCGGTATTCCCGCCCGACCGTAACGCCGCCGACGTGCTGGCGTGGTTGCGGGAGAATCCCGCGTAGAGTGCTGAATTGTAGGGTGGCGAAGCGCGCCCACCTACGATTGCCCTACGAATCCAGCTCCTTGCGCACCTTCGCAAATACCTCGCGGAACATCTTTGGCGTCAGCACGCCGGTGTTCGTGTTGTAGCGCGAGCAGTGATAGCTGTCGTAAAGCTTGAAACCATCCGTCTTGTGTACGGCACCGTGCGAAAATGGGGCGGCGGCAGCGCGGAGGCCGAGCGCCTTCAGCGTCGTATCGTGCGCGATGCGGCCAAGCAGGACGATCGCGCGCAGCTTTGGCATGGTCGCAATCGTTGTCGCCAGGAATTGCCGGCAGGTGTTGATCTCGATTGGCAGCGGCTTGTTCTGCGGCGGCACGCAGCGCACTGCATTGCTGATGCGGCAATCGACCAGCTTCAGCCCATCATCAGGCCGCGCCTGGTAGGTGCCCCTGGCAAAGCCGTATTCGAGCAGGGTCGCGTACAAGAGGTCGCCGGCATAGTCGCCGGTGAAGGGACGTCCGGTCCGGTTGGCGCCCTGCAGGCCCGGCGCCAGGCCGACGATCAACAATCGCGCGGCCGCGCTGCCGAACGATGAGACCGGGGCGTTGTGCCAGGTCGGCTGCTTGGCGCGCGCCTCGGCGCGGAATTCGGCGAGCCTCGGGCAAAGCGGGCAGTTGCGCTCGGGTTCGGCTTCAGCGGGGATGGGCAGGCTGGTCATGTATCCAGAGTGCTTTCGAAAGGCAGCCTGAAGCGGATGGAGCGTGGCGAATGCCGGCTTGCGCCGCCGATGCGCGCGAAAATAAAAAGCCCCGGTTCTGCGTTCAATCAGAACCGAGGCTCTAGCAGCGGTGTGGCCTATTCTCAATCGTCGAAATCGTCGTCGGCGGCACCGCGCGGCGCCACGGTGGTGGCGCGCTGCAGGAATTGCGGGGAGTGATGGCGCGGCTCGCGGGGGGCGGGGCGTTCGGAGGGGTCGCGGCCGAGCTTGGACTGCAATTCAACGAGATCGGTGAAGACGTCGGCCTGGCGACGCAACTCGTCGGCGATCATCGGCGGCTGACTCGAAATCGTCGACACCACCGTAACGCGAACACCGCGGCGCTGTACCGCTTCGACCAGCGAGCGGAAATCGCCGTCGCCGGAGAACAGCACGATTTGGTCGACATGCTCTGCGAGTTCCATGGCATCGACGGCGAGTTCGATATCCATGTTGCCCTTCACCTTGCGGCGGCCGGAAGCGTCGATGAATTCCTTCGTCGCCTTGGTGACGACGGTGTAGCCGTTATAGTCGAGCCAATCGATCAGCGGGCGGATCGAGGAGTATTCCTGATCCTCAATGATCGCCGTGTAGTAGAACGCACGCAACAGCGTTCCGCGGCTCTGAAATTCCTTGAGAAGGCGCTTGTAATCGATGTCGAAACCGAGCGTCTTGGCCGTTGCGTATAGGTTGGCGCCATCAATGAAGAGCGCAATCTTGTTGGAAGCTGGTGACATCAAATGGTTCTCACGTTGTGGTTCGCTTTTCTAGCGCAGCGGCTAACGACCGCGCGCACTTTCCAGGTCTGTTGCCTAAAGTTCGGTGAATCGTGCCCCACGACAGTCACCACTGCAATTATGGTGAGGCGAGGGCGAAAAACCTAGACTTTTGACTGTGCAATGAAGAGATTTACTTGTCCTGTACGGCAACCTCGCCGCGTCTGGACGCTCCGGCCCGTCTGGCCCCGGACTTGGGGTACCAGAGCCCCTTGGGAACGCAAATCACAAATTTGGTCTTGCGAAACCGCCCTTGCCACTATAACTAGCGGTCATATCTGACATATTTGGCCCCAAATAGCGGAGCGACAGTCTATGGCGCGCGTCACCGTGGAAGATTGCATTGATAAGGTCGACAACCGGTTCGACCTGGTGTTGCTGGCGGCACATCGCGCCCGTATGATCTCGTCCGGATCACAACTCACGGTTGATCGGGACAACGACAAGAATCCGGTCGTTTCGCTGCGGGAAATCGCCGATTCCACCATCTCCCCGGAAGACCTGCGCGAGGAACTGGTTCACTCGCTGCAGAAGTTCGTCGAGGTGGACGAGCCAGAGCCCGATACCGTGCCGCTGATCGGCTCGGCCGGTGCCAGCGTCGATGCCGACGACACCGAGGTTGCGGTCGAACGCATGACCGAGGAAGAGCTGCTCAAGGGTCTCGAAGGCTTGGCGCCGCCGGAAGAGCAGCCTGAGGAAGATGAATAAGCCGGACGGTTCCGGACCTTCCTGAACGCCCGATTTGCCAAAGGCCCGGACACCCCGTCCGGGCCTTTGCTTTTGTTGACATTTCTGAAGTTACGATGCGTCCTTGTCGGGGCGAGCCGAAATCGGAGTAATCGTCCGTCCGACCGGATCGGGCGGGGACACCGCACGGTGGCTCGCCCAAGCGAAATTGAACCGCTTTGCGGCCCGAACGGCGTGCATCGCCGTTCGAAACCGCATTAGATACGTAAATGGCGAGACCCGGCTTACGGGTCTGGTGGAAGAAGGCGATGATGTGATGGCGTACTGGCGCCGCAGCTCCCGGCAGATGCAGGCCGCAACCGGCGGGGTAGCGGTCGCCCCGAGCTCGCCCGTGGCCGAGAGGCCGAAATCGCCGCGCTCGCGCATGATGCGGCAATACGATCTGGTCGAACGCGTCCGCTCCTATAACCCCGATACCAACGAAGACCTGCTCAACCGCGCCTACGTCTACGCCATGAAGGCGCACGGCACGCAGACGCGCGCCTCCGGCGATCCCTATTTTTCCCATCCGCTCGAGGTCGCGGCGATCCTGACCAACCTCAAGCTGGACGACGCCACCATCGTCGCTGCGCTGCTGCACGATACGATCGAGGATACCGAGGCGACGCGCGCCGAGATCGACAACATCTTCGGCCATGAGATCGGCGCGCTGGTCGAAGGCCTCACCAAGCTGAAACGGCTGGAGCTGGTCTCGCGCGAGGCCAAGCAGGCCGAGAACCTGCGCAAGCTGCTGCTGGCGATCGCCGACGACGTCCGCGTGCTCTTGATCAAGCTCGCCGACCGTCTGCACAACATGCGCACGCTGGAATTCGTGCCGCACGCCTCGCGCCGCCGTATCGCCGAGGAGACCCTCGACATCTATGCGCCGCTCGCCGGCCGCATGGGTATGCATGAGATGCGCGAGGAATTGGAAGACCTGTCCTTCCACGTGCTCGACCCCGAAGCCTATGCGGTGGTGAAGCAGCGGCTCGACGCGCTCGCCGACCGCAACCGCAACCTGATCGGCGAGATCGAAAGCCAGCTCTCCAAGAACCTGCAGAACAACGGGATCGCCGCGCGCGTCTATGGCCGCCGCAAGCAGCCGTTCTCGATCTGGACCAAGATGGAGCGCAAATCGGTCGGCTTCGAGCAATTGTCCGACATCTACGGCTTTCGCATCATCCTGACCGACGTCGAGGCCTGCTACCGCGCCCTCGGCGTCGTACACACCACCTGGCCGGTGGTGCCGGGACGCTTCAAGGACTACATCTCGACGCCGAAGCAGAACGACTATCGTTCGCTCCACACCACCGTGATCGGCCCCGGTAACCAGCGCGTCGAACTGCAGATCCGCACCGAGGAGATGAACCAGATCGCCGAGTTCGGCATCGCCGCGCATGCCTTCTACAAGGAGGGCATGGGCTCTCCGACCGAACGGCTCAAGCATGAATCCAACGCCTTTGCCTGGCTCCGCCATACCGTCGGAATCCTGTCGGAAAGTTCTAATCCGGAAGAGTTTCTGGAGCACACCAAGCTGGAGCTGTTCCACGACCAGGTGTTCTGCTTCACCCCAAAGGGCAAGCTGATTGCGCTGCCGCGCCAGGCCAATGTGATCGACTTTGCCTATGCCGTGCACACCGACGTCGGCAATTCAGCAGTCGGCTGCAAGATCAACGGCAAGTTCGCGCCGCTGTCGTCCGAGCTGCAGAACGGCGACGAGGTCGAGGTCCTGACCTCGAAGGCGCAGTCGGCGCCGCCCTCGGCCTGGGAATCGCTGGCGGTCACCGGCAAGGCCCGTGCGGCGATCCGGCGTGCCACCCGCACCGCGGTGCGCGACCAATATGCCGGCCTCGGCCGCCGCATCATCGACCGCCTGTTCGCCCGCGCCAAGATCGAATACGCCGACGACAAGCTGAAGGGCGCGCTGCCGCGGCTGGCGCGCGCGTCGATCGAGGACGTGATGGCCTCCGTCGGGCGCGGCGAACTGAAGGCTTCCGATGTCGCCCGCGCGATGTATCCGGACTACAAGGAAGAGCGGCTGGTGAAGTACGGCGCTGCCAAGAAGAGCCTGGCGGTGAAATTGAAGCTGAAGTCGGAGCCGCCGCATCCGGCGCGCTCTGCCTCGGTTATCCCGGTGCGCGGCATCAATTCCGACCTGCCGGTGAAGTTCGCGCCGAACGGCGGCGCCGTGCCGGGCGACCGCATCGTCGGCATCGTCACGCCGGGCGAGGGGATCACGATCTATCCGATCCAGTCGCCCGCCTTGAAGGATTTCGAGGAGGAGCCGGAGCGCTGGCTCGACGTGCGCTGGGACATCGACGAGACCATGCCGCAACGTTTCCCGGCGCGCATCCTGGTGCACAACGTCAACGAGCCCGGCAGCCTCGCCCAGGTCGCCACCGTGATCGCCGAGCACGACGGCAATATCGACAATATCAGCATGTCACGCCGCTCGCCCGATTTCACCGAGCTGACCATCGACCTCGAGGTCTATGACCTCAAGCATCTCAGTGCAATTATCGCGCAATTGCGCGCCAAGGCCGTCGTCGCCAAGGTTGAGCGGGTCAATGGCTAGGCGGTATCGTCATTGCCGGGCAAAAGCGCGAAGCGCGTCCCTTGAATTAAACGACCCGGCAATCCATCCTTCTCAAGTAGATGGATGCGCGGGTCACGCCCGCGCATGACGTCCGTGCCATTTTTCGGCCGGCAAGCCAGTTTGTGAGACCATTATGCCCGTTCCTCCGCTGCGCCTCGGCGTCAATGTCGACCACGTCGCCACCTTGCGCAACGCGCGCGGCGGCGAACGGCCCGATCCGGTCCGCGCTGCGTTGGCCGCGATCGCGGCGGGCGCCGACGGCATCACCGCGCATCTGCGCGAAGACCGCCGGCACATCCGCGACGCCGACATGGCCCGTCTGAAGGCCGAGATCTCCAAGCCGCTGAATTTCGAGATGGCGGCGACAGAGGACATGCTCCGGATCTCGCTGGTGACCAAACCGCACGCCGTATGCCTGGTGCCGGAGCGCCGCGAAGAACTCACCACGGAGGGTGGGCTGGACGTTGTCGGCCAGCACAATGCGCTGGCGCCGTTCATCGCGCGGCTTAACGATGCCGGCATCAGGGTGTCGCTGTTCATCGCCGCCGACCCCAGCCAGATCGAGATGGCGGCAAAGCTGCGCGCACCCGTGATCGAGATCCATACCGGCGGCTGGTGCGATGCCGTGGTCGACGGCCATGCGGCGAAGGCCGCGGCGGAATGGCAGCGAATCGTGGAGGGCGCCGCCTTGGCGCGCGCGGCCGGGCTGGAGGTCCATGCCGGCCACGGCCTCGACTACCAGACGGCCGAGACGATTTCTGCGCTGCCCGAGATCGCCGAGCTCAATATCGGCTATTTCATGATGGGGGAGGCGCTGTTCGTCGGCCTCCCGGAGACGGTGCGGCAGATGCGTGCCGCGATGGACCGCGGCCGCGGGAAACTCGCAGGACACACATGATCATCGGCATCGGCTCCGACCTGATCGACATCACGCGGGTGGCCAAGGTGATCGAGCGCCACGGCGACCGCTTCCTGGACCGCATTTTCACCGACGCCGAGCGCGCCAAGGCGGCGCGCCGCGCCAACAGCGAAAAGCTGGTGGTCGCGACCTATGCCAAGCGATTCGCCGCCAAGGAGGCCTGTTCCAAGGCGCTCGGCACCGGGATCCGGCGCGGGGTCTGGTGGAAGGATATGGGGGTGGTGAACCTGCCGGGCGGCCGACCGACCATGAAACTCACCGGCGGCGCGCTGGCCCGGCTGGAAGCGCTGACGCCGGAGGGGCTCGAGGCGCGGATCGATCTGTCGATCACCGACGATTGGCCCCTGGCGCAGGCCTTCGTCATAATTTCGGCGGTGAGCCCCAGCAAATCGTGAGCCGCGCGGGCGTTTCCGCGGGAGCGGGAACAAAACTAAAAATCATTGACTGTTCAAATGGTTATAAAGTTTTGACGACGCGCTTGATTGCGCGCCCACCAACAACCGTCTAAAACGCCGCCAACGATATATTCGAGCCAGGGCCGATTCTGGTTTGCGCCAGGATTGGCCCTCAACATCAGGTATTAAGATCGTTTTCCTGACGCGAAGCCTGCAGGCGATTCGCGCGCGAAAAACGTTCTGCCACCGCGCGGGTCAGCGTCCGCGGGAATTGGGAAAGCGATGAGCGTGACATCTGGCACAAAATCTGAAAGCGGCTTGGGTGAAACCATCCGCGTCGTCATCCATGCTCTCCTGATCGCGCTCGTCATCCGCACCTTCCTGTTCCAGCCGTTCAACATCCCATCGGGATCGATGAAGGCGACGCTGCTGGTGGGCGACTACCTGTTCGTCTCGAAATATTCCTACGGATACAGCCACTATTCGATTCCGCTGTCGCCGCCTTTGTTCTCGGGCCGCATTTTCGGCTCGGAACCGAACCGGGGCGACATCGTCGTGTTCCGCCTGCCGAAGGACGACTCCACCGACTACATCAAGCGCGTGATCGGCCTGCCGGGCGACCGCATCCAGATGCGGGAAGGCCTGCTCCACATCAATGACAAGCCGGTCAAGCGCGAGCGGCTTTCCGACTTCATCGGCGAGGACCCCTGCGGCTCCGACGCCACCGCACGGGTCAAGCGCTGGAAGGAAACGCTGCCGAACGGCGTCAGCTATGAGACGCTCGATTGCGTCGACAACGGCTTCTACGACAACACCAACGTCTATACCGTGCCCCCCGGCCACTTCTTCATGATGGGCGACAACCGCGACAACTCGACCGACAGCCGGGTGCTGTCGGCGGTGGGTTACGTGCCCTTCGAGAATATCGTCGGCCGGGCGCAGATGATCTTCTTCTCGATTGCCGAGGGCGAACACGCCTGGATGTTCTGGCGCTGGCCGACCGCGGTGCGCTGGAATCGCCTATTCTCCATCGTGCGATGAACGACGAGACCTCGATCATTCCCGATACGGCGACCCCAGACGAGGCGGGACAGCAGACCGATGTCGCCGCCGGTGCGGCTGCGCCGAAAAAGAAGAAGCGCGGCAAGGCGGCAGCCAAGGCCGCCACCGCCGCGATCGAGGGCCGCATCGGCTATACCTTTTCCGACCCCGCGCTGCTGACGACGGCCTTTACCCACGTCTCGGCCTTGAAGCCCGCGACCCGCCATCGGGCCGACAGCTACCAGCGCCTGGAATTTCTTGGCGATCACGTGCTTGGACTGATCATCTCCGACATGCTGTACCGCGCCTATCCGCGGGCCGACGAGGGCGAATTGTCGAAACGGCTGGCCGATCTCGTGCGCAAGGAAAGCTGCGCCGACGTTGCCAAGTCGCTCGGGCTGCTCGAGGACATCAAGCTGGGCGCGGTCGGCGCGGGGGCGAGCGCGCGGCTGCGCAAATCCGTGCTCGGTGACATCTGCGAGGCGGTGATCGGAGCGATCTATCTCGACGGCGGCTATGCCGCTGCCTCGCAATTCGTCGAGCGCAACTGGCTTGAGCGGATGCGCAAGCCGCGCCGGCCGCTGCGCGATCCCAAGACGGTGCTGCAGGAATGGGCCCAGAGCAAGGGCCTGCCGACGCCGGTCTATCGCGAGATCGAGCGCACCGGGCCGCATCACGACCCGCAATTCCGCGTCGCCGTCGACCTGCCGGGCCTCGTGCCCGCCGAGGGTGTCGGCGGCTCCAAGCGCGCGGCCGAGAAGGTGGCGGCATCCGTGATGATCGAACGCGAAGGCGTTGCCGGCGGCAGCAATGACAGTTGAAGCTTCACCCGCGTCGCCCGCCGAGACCCGCTGCGGTTTCGTCGCGCTGATCGGCGCCCCCAATGTCGGCAAGTCGACCCTGGTCAACGCGCTGGTCGGCTCCAAGGTCACCATCGTCTCGCGCAAGGTGCAGACCACGCGGGCGCTGATCCGCGGCATCGTGATCGAGGACAAGGCTCAAATCATTCTGGTCGATACGCCCGGCATCTTCTCGCCGAAGCGACGGCTCGACCGTGCCATGGTGTCCACCGCCTGGAGCGGCGCCCATGACGCCGACCTCGTCTGCGTGCTGCTCGACGCCAAGGCCGGGATCGACGAAGAGGCCGAGGCGATCCTGAACAAGCTCGCGACGGTGGCGCATCCAAAGATCCTGGTGCTGAACAAGATCGACCTGATCCCGCGCGAAAAGCTTCTGGCGCTGGCGCAGGCCGCCAACGAGCGCATGAAGTTCGAGCACACCTTCATGATCTCGGCGCTGTCGGGCGACGGCGTCGACGATTTGCGCAAGACGCTGGCGGAGAGCGTGCCGCCGGGCCCGTTCCACTATCCCGAGGATCAGATGTCGGACGCGCCGCTGCGGCATCTGGCGGCGGAAATCACCCGGGAGAAGATCTACCGCCAGCTCCATCAGGAACTGCCGTATCAATCAACCGTCGAGACCGACACCTGGACCGAACGCAAGGACAAGTCGGTGCGGATCGAGCAGACGATCTTTGTCGAGCGCGAAAGCCAGCGCAAGATCGTGCTCGGCAAGGGCGGCGCCACCATCAAGTCGATCGGCGCCGATTCGCGCAAGGAGATCGCGGAAATCCTGGGCGTGCCCGTGCACCTCTTCCTGTTCGTCAAGGTGCGCGAGAACTGGGGCGACGACCCCGACCGCTACCGGGAAATGGGACTGGAATTCCCCAGGGAATGATCAGGCCAAACAGGCAACAAGAAGAACAGGCACGATGAACGTACCCCGCAATGTGGTCTGGTTTGAGGTCCTGCTGTATTTGTCGCTGACGCTGGATGCCGTGTCGGTGGCGTTTCAGGACCGCACACCGACGGCGAAGATGACGGAGCAGATGATCAACACCGGAACGCTGATGGCGGCCGGCCTGATCCTGCTGCTGGTCTACTTCGTCCGGCTCGCCGCCCAGCACCGCAAGAACTGGCCGCGCTGGGTGCTGGCTGCAGCCCTCGTGCTGTCGGTTATTTCGCTGGTGCAGATCATCGGCGAGAAGGGCCTGCAGTTCGACAGCGGCATCGAGATCATTTCCTGTGCGCTGACGGCGATGGGGCTGTATTTTTCGTTCACCGGCGACGCGGTGGGATGGTTCAACGCGTGACGCCCTCTCGTGTCACGGACGCAGCGCATCACGCAAGTGATGCGCTGCAGAGCCGGGACCCAAGAGGCTGCGATATGGCCGACATGGACCCCGGCTCTGCGAAGCAGCACTGCGTGCCGCATCGCGTCCGGGGAACGCTCGGGCAAAAGCTGCGCTCTCCACCCAAATCCGCTAAACTCCCCCCATGGAATGGACCGATGAAGGCATCGTGCTGGGGGTGCGGCGGCATGGCGAATCCTCCGCCATCGTCGAGCTTTTGACGCGCGAGCATGGCCGACATCTGGGCCTGGTTCGGGGCGGGGCCTCGTCACGGATGCGGCCGCTGCTACAGCCCGGCAACAGCGTCACCGCGGTGTGGCGGGCGCGGCTCGACGAGCATCTCGGCACCTACGCCATCGAAGGCACGCGGCTGCGTGCGGCAACGCTGCTGGCGTCCTCCCACGCCGTCTATGGCGTCACCCATCTGGCCTCGCTGGCGCGGCTATTGCCGGAGCGCGATCCGCATGAAGACATCTACGAAATGCTTGACCGCACGCTCGACGATTTCGACGATGCCGGCGGCGCGGCGGCCCGCCTCATCCGCTTCGAGCTCGCGATGCTGGCCGAGCTCGGCTTCGGCCTCGACCTGGAAAACTGCGCGGCCACCGGCGAGACCACGGATTTGATCTACGTCTCGCCGAAATCCGGCGGCGCCGTGTCGCGGCAGGCCGGCGAGCCCTATCGCGACCGGCTGCTGCGGCTGCCGCCGTTCCTGCGCGAAGGCGAGGGCGGCGCGAACAGCTGGTCGGACCAGGACCTTCAGGACGGTTTTCGGCTGACCGGTCTTTTCCTGCTACGCCACGTGCTGGAACCGCGCGGACAGGGCCATTCGGATGCGCGGGGCGGGTTCATCAATGCGGTGGCGCGGCAGCGGGCGCGAATCAGCTCGTTGGGTTGACCCCACTCCCTCACCCTGTCGTCCCGGCGGAGCCGGGACCCATGCGCCGCGGCCCATCGATGAAGCTGTGGCGCTAGCCATTTTTCGCCACAAACACTTGTGGTTATGGGCCCCTGCGTTCGCAGGGGCGACGGGCCCTTATTCGCATCTTGCCGGATTTGCCAGCAGCGTTTAACCCCTGCCCATGGGAAAACGACAGCTGCCGCCGGAAGAGCCGGCCGAAATCCATGAGGTGATGCTGCGCGACGCGCTGGAAGAGCGCTATCTCGCCTACGCCCTCTCGACCATCATGCATCGCGCCTTGCCGGACGCCCGCGACGGGCTGAAGCCGGTGCACCGGCGCATCCTCTACGGCATGCGCCTGCTCAGGCTCGACCCCGGCACGGCGTTCAAGAAGTCGGCGAAGATCGTCGGCGACGTGATGGGCTCGTTCCATCCGCATGGCGACCAGGCGATCTACGACGCCATGGTGCGCCTCGCCCAGGATTTCGCCTCGCGTTACCCGCTGGTCGACGGCCAGGGCAATTTCGGCAATATCGACGGCGATAACCCGGCCGCGTACCGCTACACCGAAGCCCGCATGACCGAGGTCGCGCGGCTCCTGCTCGAGGGCATCGACGAGGACGGCGTCGAATTCCGCCCCAATTACGACGGCCAGAGCAAGGAGCCGGTGGTTCTGCCCGGCGGCTTCCCGAACCTGCTCGCCAATGGCGCGCAGGGAATCGCCGTCGGCATGGCGACCTCGATCCCGCCGCACAACGTCGCCGAGCTCTGTGACGCCGCGCTGCACCTGATCGACAAGCCCGAGGCGAAATCCAAGTCGCTGCTGAAATGGGTCAAGGGCCCGGATTTCCCGACCGGCGGCATCATCGTCGATTCCAAGGAAAGCATCGCCGAAGCCTACATGACCGGGCGCGGCTCGTTCCGTACCCGCGCCAAGTGGGTCCAGGAGGAGGGCGCGCGGCGCACCTGGGTCGTCGTCGTCACGGAGATTCCGTGGCTGGTGCAGAAGTCCCGGCTGGTCGAGAAGATCGCCGAGCTGCTGAACGAGAAGAAACTGCCGCTGGTCGGCGACGTCAGGGACGAGTCCGCCGAAGACATCCGGCTCATCATCGAGCCGAAATCCCGTGCGGTCGATCCGGCGCTGATGATGGAATCCTTGTTCCGGCTTACCGAGCTGGAGAGCAAGATTTCGCTGAACCTCAACGTCCTGATCAAGGGCAAGATCCCCAAGGTGGTGGGGCTTGCGGAATGCCTGCGCGAATGGCTCGACCATCTCCGCGACGTGCTGGTACGCCGCTCGAACTACCGCAAGACCCAGATCGAGAACCGCCTCGAAATCCTCGGCGGCTATTTGATCGCCTATCTGAACATCGACAAGGTGATCAAGATCATCCGCACCGAGGACGAGCCGAAGCCGGCGTTGATCAAGGCGTTCAAGCTGACGGAAGTCCAGGCCGACGCCATCCTCAACATGCGCCTGCGCTCCTTGCGCAAGCTGGAAGAGTTCGAGATACGCACCGAGGACAAGAACCTCCGCAACGAACTGAAGGGCATCAAGTCGCTGCTCGGCTCGGAAGCCGAGCAATGGTCCAAGGTCGGCGAACAGGTCCGCAAGGTCCGCGACATCTTTGGGCCGAAGACGCCGCTCGGCAAGCGCCGCACCCAGTTCGCCGATGCGCCCGAGCATGATCTCGCGGCGATCGAGGAAGCCTTTGTCGAGCGCGAGCCGGTCACGGTCGTGATCTCCGAAAAGGGCTGGGTGCGCACGCTGAAGGGCCATGTCGAGGATATCTCGGGCCTGGCCTTCAAGACCGACGACAAGCTCGACCACGCCTTCTTCGCCGAGACCACCTCGAAGCTCTTGCTGTTCGCCACCAATGGCAAATTCTATTCGCTCGATGTCGCCAAATTGCCGGGCGGCCGCGGCCATGGCGAGCCGATCCGCATGTTCATCGATCTCGAGCAGGACGCGGCGATCGTGTCGCTGTTCGTCAACAAGGGCGAGCGCAAGTTCCTGATCGCAAGCAGCGAGGGGCAGGGGTTTGTGGTCAAGGAAGAGGACTGCGTCAGCAATACCCGCAAGGGCAAGCAGGTGCTCAACGTCACCATGCCGGCGGAAGCCTGTGCGATCGCCACCGTGCAGGGCGACACGGTGGCCGCGATCGGTACCAACCACAAGATGGTGCTATTCCCGCTGGAGCAGGTGCCGGAAATGGCGCGGGGCCGTGGCGTCCGCCTGCAGAAATATTCCAGCGCCAAGCTCTCCGACGTCGCCGTGTTCGAGCTCAAGGCGGGCCTGACCTGGAAGGATTCCGCCGGCCGCGAGCAGAGCATGAGCGCCAAGGATTTGGCCGACTGGCGCGGCAACCGCGCCGATGCCGGCCGTCTCGCCCACGGCCTGCCGAAGTCGAACAAGTTCTTGCGCGGCGTGGAGTGACGGGAGGTGATTGCTGTCGTCCCTGCGAAAGCATGCGAAAGCAGGGACCCATAACCACAATCATCCGTGGTCAGCATTCGCTGAACCTCCATCTCGCTTTAGCGATTGAGGGCGGTGATTATGGGGCCGGGCTCAAGGCCGGGACGACAGCGGAGATGGCCGCCCATCGCATCTACTCACTGTGATAGTATTCAGGCGTTGTCGCGCTATATACCGTGGAATGGCGCACGATCACGCTCACCACGATCACTCCCACGCCCATGACCATTCCCAGGGTCATGCCGGCCACAGCCATGCGCCCGACAGTTTCGGCTGGGCGTTTGCGATCGGCGCCTCGCTCAATACCGGCTTCGTCATTGCCGAACTGATCTTCGGTTATGCCGCCAATTCGCTGGCGCTGATTTCGGATGCCGTCCACAATCTCTCCGATGTGGTCGCGCTGCTGCTAGCATGGGCGGCGGCTTGGCTGGCGCAGAAGCAGCCGACGCAGCGGCACACTTACGGCTATCGTCGCGCCTCGATCCTGGCGGCGCTGTTCAATGCCGGCCTGCTGCTGGTGGCGGTCGGCGGCATTGCGGTCGAGGCGGTCAATCGGCTCTACACACCCGCGCCGGTCGCGGGTTGGACGGTCGTAGTGGTCGCGGCGCTCGGCGTCGCCATCAACGGTTTTACGGCACTGTTGTTCATGCGCGGCCGCCACGGCGACCTCAACATTCGCGGCGCCTATCTGCACATGGCGGCAGACGCCGGCGTCTCGCTCGGCGTGGTAGTGGCCGCGCTCGTCATCATGCTGACGGGATGGCTGTGGCTCGATCCCGCCATCAGCCTCGTCATCGCCGCAGTGGTATTCTGGAGCGGGTGGGGCCTGGCGCGCGACAGCGTCAACCTTGCGCTCGACGGCGTGCCGCGCGGCATCGAACTGGTCGAGGTGCGGGATTATCTCGCCGGCCTCGACGGCGTTGCCGAGGTGCATGACCTCCACGTCTGGGCGATGAGCACCAACGAGACCGCGCTGACCGCGCATCTGGTGCGGCCGGGCGGAACGGACGATGCCTTCCTGCATGGCGTCTGCGAGGAGCTGTTGCACCGTTTCAACATCCATCATTCCACGTTGCAGATCGAAGCTGCCGCCGAGGTCTGCAAGTTAGCACCGGCCGAGCGGGTGTAGTGCCGTCGGTGCATCGACATGCATTGGGGAATGCCTACTTTCGCTCCTTGATCTGGCCGCTGCTGTCGATGACGAGCCGCACTTCCTTGCCGTCCTTCATCGCCTTGGCGGTCGTACCTTCGGCAGTCGACTTGATGTCGCTGACCTGCGAATAACCGGCCGCCTGAATCTTGGCGATGAGTTCCTCCTGCGTCAGGGCATAAACGGGTGATAGTCCCGCCGCGATCGCCAGCCAGATGGTTGCGTAGAAGATCGTCCGTTTGCGCATGCTCTTGCTCCTGGTAATACCCTGCCCAGGTGAAATCCGGTCCAGTCCGTTAGTCCTCCCCTAAATGATGCCGACCGACCGCAGCAGGATGCCCGTGACGCATGAAGCGGCCAGAACGACGAGCATCCCGATGTTGAAGCGGAAGATTGCGGTTGCCGCCGCGATCGACAGGACGAGCGCCGGCAGGTCGATGCTGGCCAGCACCGGCGCGTCGAACGATAGGCTGAATCCTTGAACCGGAAAGGTCTGCCGGAACACGGTGTGTAGCGCGAACCAGATCGACAGATTGAGGATCACGCCGACGACCGCCGCGGTGATCGCCGAGAGCGCGCCGGCCAGCGCCTTGTTGCCTCGCAGCGCCTCGATGTAGGGCGCCCCGACGAAAATCCAGAGGAAGCAGGGCGCGAAGGTCACCCAGGTCGCCAGCAACCCGCCGAGAGTGCCGGCGATCATGGGCGACAGCCCGCTCGCCTCGCGGAATGCAGCCATGAAGCCGACGAACTGGACGACCATGATGAGAGGTCCGGGCGTGGTCTCCGCCATGCCGAGGCCGTCGAGCATCTCCCGTGGTGTGACCCAGTGGTAGTATTCGGCGGCCTGCTGCGCGACATAGGCCAGCACGGCGTAGGCTCCGCCGAATGTCACCATCGCCATTTTGCTGAAGAAGATCGCGATTTGGCTGAAGACATCGTTCGATCCCAGCGCAATGAGGAGCGCAAAGACGGGAACGAGCCAGATGGCGAGCCAGACCGCCAAGAACCGCAGCATGCGCGGCGTATTCGGTCGGACATGTTCGGGAATCCCTTCGCCAAGCATGCTGTCGATGATGGCAGAATTCTTTCCGCCATGTTCCAGAGCCGCGAATTCCGGCCTGCCAAACCGGGCACCGACGAAGCCGATGAAGGCGGCAGCGGCGATGATCAATGGAAACGGCACCCCGAAAAAGAAGATCGCGACGAACGCGATGGCCGCCAGCGCAATCATCATCCAGTTGCGCAGTGCGCGCTTGCCGACGCGGACCACCGCCTGGATCACAATGGCGAGAACGGCCGCCTTAAGCCCAAAGAACACCGCTTCGACGAAGCTGACATTGCCGTAGGCGGCATAGATATAGCTCAGGCCCATAATGGCGATGATGCCGGGCAGGATGAACAGCCCGCCGGCCACGATGCCGCCAGCCGTCCGGTGCAGCAGCCAGCCGATATAGGTCGCAAGCTGCTGCGCCTCCGGCCCCGGCAACAGCATGCAGTAGTTCAGCGCATGCAGGAACCGGCTCTCGGAGATCCAGTTCTTCTCCTCGACCAGAATGCGGTGCATCACCGCGATCTGCCCCGCCGGGCCGCCGAAGCTCAGTATGGCAACCCGGAGCCAGACCCGGACAGCCTCGCCGAAGCTGATGCCGTGATCGAGATGCCGGCTTGCGCCGGCATCGATCGTCTTTTCCATTGCGGCGTCCATCACGGCTTCACCTTGTTGGTCGGCCAATTGTGCGTCTCGCCTGACGCGTCGCGGCACCAGCGATAGAACGCGTCATAGAGTATCATGCCGGCCTCGAGCTGTTCGAGATCGTCGTCGAACATGCGCGACAGGCCGAGCGAAGCGGCGAGCAGCCCCGGTGCCTCCGGCGACAGGTCAAGCCGTCCGGTATCGGCGCCGCGTACCATCGCCGCCAACCTCAGCAAGGGTGGCGTCGCGAGGCCAAACTCCTCGATCATGACGTCGAAGGTGCAGAGCTCGCCGCGGTGGCTCCAGAACACGTTCTCGATGTCAAAGGGAGCGGCGTTGAAGCGCTTGCCGACCTCGATCACCTCGGAAGGAGCGACATAAAGGAGCACCGCATTTGGATCGACGAAGCGGCGGATCAGCCAGGGGCAGGCGATGCGGTCGATCTTCGGCCGCGCGCGCGTCACCCACACGGTGCGACCCTTGGCATCACGGGGCGGCAATTTGGACGTATTGAGCAGCGGAAGCTTGGCTTCCTTCCAGCCCTCGAAGCCGCCTTCGAGCGTTTCGGCCCTAACGTTGGCATGTCGCAGCCAGGCCGCGGTACCTTGCGCGAGTTTGGCGCCGCGCAGGCAAACAACGATCGCGGAGTTGCCGGAGAAATTGTCGCTCCACTCGCCGGCGTCCTGATGGCTGCGCCTGATGGCGCCGGGAATCAGCCGTGGGTCGGCGGCGAAATCCTGGTCGGTGCGGACATCGATCAGGACAGGCGTGTTCGCCGTACCGATCAATTTGGAAAGCTTGTCTGGGGATATAGTGGTGTAGGCTGACATGGCTGCGCCCTCGTGAAAAACGGGACGCGATACTTGGGCTTGTCGCCTCGTGGGGGGATCGCAAAGCCCCCATGGCCTTCTATTAGCCGCCGGCTGCTCCCGCTGTCAACGGGCGTCACGGTTCCGCCATCACACGCAAGAGCGCTTGCGAAACCTGACGTTCGGTCCTAGCTTCACACGTATCGGGGACAAAGCAGGCTCCCCGTCAGACGGTCACCGTCCAAGCTCTGCGCACACTCGACGTGTCGAGGATGGCGCATGGACGTAAACAAGCCGAACCTTTTTCAAATCATCAGATATCCTGGCGTCATCCTTCTCGCGCCGATGCTTGCGCTCGCGCCATTGTCCGCGACCGCCGAGACGGGAGACACCATGATCGCCATCGATCGCATGACGCCGGGATCGCCTCCGGCGGGATTTTCCTTCGCGCGGACCGGCCAGGGCCGCGCGGGTGAATGGATCGTCACATCAGACACTACGTCGCCAACGGGAAAGGCGATTGAGCAGACCAGCACCGATCGCACCGATTACCGGTTTCCGCTGGCGATCCACGAGAGCCTGTCGGCCACTGATATCGACGTCGAAGTGCGTTTTAAGGCCGTGGCCGGCAAGACGGACCAGGCCGGCGGCATCGCGGTGCGGCTGCAGGACGCCGACAATTACTACGTCGCCCGCGCCAATGCGCTGGAAGATAACGTCCGCTTCTATCGCGTCGTCAAAGGCCGGCGCGAACAACTGGCCGGTGCCAATCTGAAGGTCACGCCCAATGAATGGCACACGCTGGGCCTGCGCGCGGAGGGCGACTGCTTCACTGTTTCCTTTGACGGCAGGAAATTGTTCAGTGCAACGGACAAGACATTTGCCAGGGCCGGCGGCGTGGCGCTGTGGACCAAGTCCGACAGCGTGACGCGCTTCGATCAGGTGAAGATGACCGTGTTGCCCTAACGGAATTGCCGGAATGACCGATATCGCGACTGAATCGAAGGCTTCGACCGCCAGCGCGCTGATCCGGCTGCTCTATGTCGCGCGTGGCCTGCGCGGCTTCGGGGATGGGTTTGCCGTCATCATCCTGCCTGCCTACATGACCGCGCTGGGGTACGACGCCGTCGCGGTCGGCGTCGTCGCGACTGCCTCGCTATCAGGCACGGCGCTGCTGACGCTGATCACCGGCTGGATCGCACCGCGCCACGACCTGAGACCACTCTTGATCGCAGGCGCCAGCCTGATGGCAGTGACCGGAATCGCCTTTCCCGCCGTCGAGCACTTTGTGCTGATCGCGCTGGTGGCCTTCATCGGCACCATCAATGCCTCCGGCGGCGATCTGGGTATGCTGGTGCCGCTCGAGCATGCGGTGCTGGCCCATAGCGCGAGCGACGAGCGCCGCACGACCGTGTTTGCGCGCTACAGCCTGATCGGTGCGCTCTGCACCGCGGCCGGGTCGCTCGCGGCCTCGCTGCCTGATTTCCTCGTTGCGGGCGGCAGCACGCAGCTCGCCGCGTTCCGCCTGATGTTCCACGTCTATGCCGCACTTGGCGTTATCTGCGCCGCGCTCTATCGCTGTGTACCGCATACGCAGGGCGAGGAGAGGGCGCCACAAACCCCGCTCGGGCCGTCGCGCGGCACAGTCTACAAGCTCGCGGCGCTGTTCAGCATCGATTCCTTTGCCGGCGGCTTTGTCGCGCAATCGCTTTTGGTGCTCTGGCTGTTCGAGCGCTTCGACCTGTCGCTGTCGGCGGCCGGGCTGTTCTTCTTCTGGTCGAGCACGCTGAGCGCGTTCTCCTATCCGGTCGCCGCCTGGATCGCCAAACGCATTGGCCTCGTCAACACCATGGTGTTCACACACATTCCCTCCAGCATCTTTTTGATCCTGGCGGCGTTCGCGCCGAATCTCTATGTCGCGCTCGGACTATTGCTGCTGCGCGCCGCGCTGTCGCAGATGGACGTGCCGACCCGCACGTCCTATGTCATGGCGGTGGTGACGCCGGCCGAACGGCCGGCGGCGGCGAGCCTCACCGCCGTGCCGCGCAGCCTGGCATCAGCGATCAGCCCGGCGATCTCCGGCGCGCTGTTGATGACATCGTTTACCGGACTGCCGCTGGTGGTCTGCGGCACCCTCAAGATCGCCTACGACCTGGCGCTCTTGTTCTCGTTCCGCCATATCAAGCCGCCGGAGGAAAAGCGCTAGCGGTCGATCGAAAGCTTCAATGATGCGCGACGTCTGTCTTGTCGAGCGCGGTGCGAACGTTGCGCGCCAGTTTCAGAGCATCATCATTGGCCCAGAAGTGCACGAAGAACATGCGCGGCTCTTCTGCAAGCATGTGGCTGTGGATCGCGGTGACCTCGATATCTCCGGCACGTAGCGCCCGGATCAAGGGATTGACCTCGTCGCCGGTCACAAGAAAATCGCCTGTTATGGCGGCCTTGCCGCCGCCGGTCGGTTGAAAGTTGATGGCGTTTGCGCCGCCGAGAGCGGCATTGACCTGCATTCCGCTTTCCTTGGCCGGATCACGCCTTGGAATGCCATACTGGTAGACACCACCATTCGCGGTACCCTTGGCGCCCAGTGCAGCGTCGATGCCGGCGGTGTCGAGATCAATTGCCGGTGCTGCGGTGGCGGTGGTGGCCGATGGGTCGAAGGGCGTCTTGCTCGCCGACGAAAGCGCTGCGCGGATTGCGGTCGCCATTTTTTCGGGGTCGCCGTGTCCCGCAACATGCATGTAAAAGGTCGCGGGCGAGGCGCGGAGAATGTGATTGTGGATCGCGCTGACGTCCAGCCCGCTGTCCAGCAATTTGGTCATGACCGGCGTAATTTCCGTATCCAGCAGCACCAGGTCGCCCATCAGCATGGCCTGTCCCTGCATGGGCGCGAAAGCGATCCACCCTCCGAGCGCCAGCGCCGGCTTGATCGTAACGCCGTCCAGCGTGACGTGCAGGTCGGATCGCGGCAGCCCGTAACGATGTACTTCGCCGCTTACAGTGGCGGTCTTGCCGAGAGCAGCGTCTACCTTCTTCCAATCAATAGCAACGGCGCGGGCGGCCTGTGACAGCAGCAGCGCGGCGCCGAGCGCCAGTAGTGTGAGGGACTGTTTCATGGTGTTCTCCTTCTTGCGCCCCCTATTCGGTCGCGCCTCACAGAGTTCCAGCGAGGCATGACGCAGCGCGGCCAAGCGTTGATTTTCGTATGTGAGGGGAAGGTGTTCGGGCATGCGCATGCGCCTCCGGGAAACCGGGACGCGATACTTGGGCATGACGCCTCGTGGGGAGATCGCAAATCCCCATGGCTGTATTCAGCCACACTAAAGCGGGCTGTCAACGCAGTCACGCGACGGCGGTTGCGATGGGTGCGACGAGAACGGCGCGAAAGTCTTTATTTCGAGCGTGTTACTTCATGACTTTCCCAGAAGCTGACCGCGCGCTCACTTTCAATTGATCCATGGAGGTTGGATCATCCGTTCTCCGGTTTCGAGGGGCAGATCACCGTCAACCGCGGCTCGCACGACTACCAGGGCGATTTCCGTCCGTCGGGGAGGGGGTCCATCACGCGCCGCTCGTCGCGGACGTGCGACCATTGCGCCAGCTTGATTTCCGGCGTGCGGGGCGCGCCAGCCTCTTCCGAATGAAAGGCGAGCTTCTGGCTTGCCTGCACCTGGTACTTGGCGGCTTGTGCCAGCCAATACCATTTCTTGTCCGGTTCGCTCAGCGCGCGTTGCCGGCACTCGGCTTCCAGTTCACGTAAGCGGATCGCTTCCTTCATCGCCCAATTCCAGAGCCTGGAGGCTCCAACCCGGAGCCCCGCAACCACCGGAACGCGGGTTCCGGCAGTTCCTCATGGCAAAAACTTCTTGACGGCATCCTAGGCCGGATTGGGACAATTGATTGAAATTTACCAATGGATTGACGCGTAATTAGCTGGATGTGGCGGATGCCTGCGCCAATCGAAGCCAAATCGTTCAAAAAGGTTGCATTACACGATCAAAACCGCGCCCGAGACCAGAAGCAGTGCCAGCACGATCTTCCGGAAAGTGGCTTCTTCCAACCGCCCATATAATTTCATCCCGAGCCAGGTACCGCCGAGCAAAGCCGGCAACCCGATCAGGAACAGCTTGATCACCTCAAGCGTCAGTGCGCCGCGGACGCCGATCCACAGGCCGCCCATCACGAAGATTGCAACCGCCACCGGCTGAAACACCGCGCGCTGTGCGTCCTTCGGCCAGCCGCGCAGGCCACACCAGATCGTCACCAAAATTCCGGCAAGCCCGGTGATGCCGCCGAGCACGCCGTTGAGGAAGCCGATGCCGGCGTCGGCCGCGGCGCCGCCTGCTTGCACGGCTGGAATGGCCGGCCGCAGCAACGCGTAGAGGCTATAAAGCAGCAGGAAGGCGCCGATACCCATGCGCACATGGGCCGGGTTCGCCCAGGTCAGGATGCCAACGCCGACGGGAACGCCAAGCGCAGCGCCCGCCATGATTGGCCATAGCCTTCGCCAATCCAGCGCAGAGCGCAGCTTCCAGACTGAATAGCCCTGCACGATAAGGCCGAACGCAATGATCAGCGTCGCCGTTTGCAGCGGCGTGAGAATGTACAGCCAGATGGCCGAAACGACGAGGCCGAAGGCAAAGCCGGAAAGGCGCCGACCAGCGCCCTGGCAAAGGTCGCAACAAGAAACGCCAGAAATTCGAATGTCGATCCATCCATGTGTCCGCTCCATGCCAAAGCGAACAGCGCTTGAATGGTATCGCCATTTCATGGGGAGGCTGCGATGTCCCCGAGCCTCAATGTTACGCGCGCTGCGCTCGTTCGCACAAGCGAATGACGACCGGCTGAAACACGCTGGAGCTGCTGACACATGCTGCCAACGCTCAAAAAGAATCACACGGCGGTCGCTTTGACTCGTGCATGTGAGGGGACGCGACCATATGTGCGGCATACGCCGCGATCGACGGCGCGATAGAACAGGGGGCGGCGTTGGGCGAATGGGTTGGCGTCGCGATCGCATTGCTATCGAGCTGTCTGGGCGGGACCGCGGCGGCGATCACGCGCTATCTTGCCGGCAACACCGATCCGATCACGCTGGCGATCCTGCGCTGGGGAATCGGCTTTGCTTGCGTGTTGCCGGCAGCGCTACTGCTGAAGGCGCGATGGCCGAAGCGGCAGGATTGGCCTGCCGTCGCCGCCCTCGGCTTCGCTTTTTTCGGTGTGTTCTTCGTTCTCTACAACATCGCGATGTCCTACACGACGGCGGCGCGCGCCTCGCTCGCGCTGGCGACGCTGCCGCTGCACACCATGGTGGTCGGCGCGCTGCTCGGTATCGAACCACTGACGAAACGGAAATCGATCGGGGTCTGTATTGCCGTGTTCGGAGTCTTCGCCGCGCTCGCGACCGGACTGTCGACCGCGCCGCCGGGCGCGTGGCGTGGCGAATTGATCATGACCGGTGCCGTGCTCTGCATGGCGTTCTACAACGTCTGGTCCCGCCCGTTCATCCAGCGCTCCAGCGCGCTCGGCTTCCTCGCTGTCGGCATGGGGACAGGCGCCATGGCGCTGATCCTGGTGGGATCGCTGACTGGCAGTGTTGCCGTGTTAAGTCAGTTCGAAGCGCCGCAATGGATCGCCGGTGTCTACCTCGGCATTGCCGGCGGTGCACTGGCGTTCATCCTGTGGGTGCTGGCGCTGCAGCGGGCGTCGCCGACGCGGGTGGCCAATACCATGACCGTCAATCCCGTTGCGGCGGCGCTGCTCGCCACCCAGCTCGTCGGCGAGCCGATAACGCCGAACTTGATCGTAGGGCTCGTCGCGGTGTTTGCAGGCATATGGATCGCGACGTCGGAGGTCGGGAAGCCATAGGTTCACGAAGTTCACGCAGCGGCGATGGTGTCGATCAAAAATTCGTAAGCCGTCGTGATTTGCCACACCTCTGAGGTAGGCTCAGGCCCCGGACCGGGGACCGGACCTGTCGATGGTGGAGGAAGCAACATGAAGAGAACAATGGGTTTTGCCCTGGCACTGTTGACGGGTGCGCTGTCGATCGGCAGCGGCTATGCGCAGTCGGGCAGTCCGGGCGTCGAGAAGCTCTACATCCTGAATTGCGGTGAGGGCGTCGCCGGCGACATCTCCCGTTGGTCGCCCGGTGTCAACGAAGGCAAGCCAATGGACTTCGTCGACAATTGCTATTTGATCAAGCATGCGCAGGGCTGGTTCCTCTGGGATACCGGCGTCACCGATGCGGTTGCGGCAATGCCCGACGGCTTGGCGCCGGCCGATCCGAGGGCAGTTCACTGGCGGCGGCCCAAGACGCTCGTGGCGCAGCTCGATCAGCTCGGCGTAAAGCCCTCCGATCTCAAGGGGATGGCGATTTCTCATACGCATCCCGATCACGTCGGCAATGTCGAGTTGTTCCCGACGACAATGCTGTATGTCCAGAAAGCCGAATATGAGTGGCCCGCCGCCAACAACCAGCCTCGGTTCAAGCCCGAACACCCCGTGACGAAACTGGAAGGCGATCGCGATGTGTTCGGCGACGGTAGCGTGACCATATTTTCCACGCCTGGGCATACGCCCGGGCATCAGTCGTTGCTGGTAAAGCTGCCCAAGACCGGCGCGATTGTCCTGTCCGGCGATGCCGTGCATTTCAAGGCCAATTGGGACAATCGTGGCGTCCCTGCCATGAACGTCAACAAGGATGCGACCCTCGCCTCGATGCAGAAAATCTCGGACACGCTGACGAAAGAAAAAGCGCAATTGTGGATCAACCACGACAAGGCGCAACGCGATGGCCTGAAGATGTCGCCGGAGTATTACGACTGAATGTGAAGCCCGCGCTAGCGGGCCGACCTGTTCGCATTCCGCTCAGGGCTTTGCCGCCGGCGATTGCTTGCGTAGCAGGAACAGCGCCAGCAGTGCTGCGATGCTGAGCGCCGAGGAAACGTACAGGACGCGCGCGCCCATCGCATCGATCAGGAGGCCGAACAACAGCGGCGCGGCGGCCTGCGCCATCCGCGCCGGCGCACCGATGATGCCGAGCCGGTAGCCGTAATTCTCAGGCCCGAAGATCGCGAGCGGCAGCGTGCCGCGCGCGATCGTCAGGATGCCGTTGCCGGAGCCGTGGAACACCGCGAACACGCTGGCCGCACCGCCGCCGGCAAGGCCGAGGATAGCCGCGCCGATCGGGTGCGTCAGGCATGCCAGCCTGGTCGACACCAGCGGATGATAGCGGCTGAGAAAGCTCGCCTCGAAAATCCGTGCAATGACCTGCGAGGGGCCGATTAGCGCGCCGGCGAACACCGCCTGCGCGCTCGTCGCGCCGGCCGCCTCCATCAGGCGCGGCAGGTGCGCTGCCATCGCCCCGGTGACGGTCCAGGCCGCAGCAAAGACGAAGGCGAGGATGATCATGGTGCGGTCGATCGGGATGTTCGGCTTGACGGCCGCGGCCACCGCCGCCTTCGCGCCCTTCACCGCCGGCAGCAAGAGCAGGTTCAGCGGCAGCCCGAGCAGAATGTGCGCCGCAGCCCAGGCAAAGCAGGTATTGCGCCAGCCGATCGTCTCCAGCCCCCACGCCGATAGCGGCCATCCGACCGTCGAGGCAAAGCCTGCGATCAGCGTGATCCCTGTGATCGAGCGGCGCGCAGCGTCGCCATAGATGCGTCCGAGCGCGGCAAAGGCGGCATCGTAGAGCCCGGCGCCCATGCCGACGCCGAGCACAAGCCATGCGATCACGAGCATCGGGATCGATGTCGTGAAGCCGAGCAGCACGAGTCCGGCCGCGAGCAGCAGGTTGGACATCGACAGCACCGAGCGGCCGCCGACCAGGTCAATCTGCCGTCCGATCCGCGGCGCCAGCACCGCGGAAATCACCTGCGATGCGGAGAACGCCGCAAAGATCCAGTTCGAGGAGACGCCGAGATCGCGCGCGATGGAATCGGCAAGGATCGCCGGCAGATAGTAGCTCGATGCCCAGGCCAGCGTCTGTGTCGTGCCGAGCGCGATGATGATGGAAATCTGGCTGCGGTTCACGTTGTCTCTTGCCTCGACCAATAGAGCGCCAGCGGCCCTAGCAGGATGCCGGCCGCCAGTACCGAAAATGCGGCCATCCAGGCCGATGAACTCTGCACTCCTCCAGCAGCGTCCAACGCCACGCCGACCGCCCAGGCACCGAGCGCGGAAAGGCTGAAGCCGACGGTGGAATGCATCGCCATGGTCGCGCCGCGGTAGTTCGGGTCGGCAGACATCGACATGCCCGAGGTGAGCGCGCCGGAATCGGCGGGAACGGTCAGGGCATAGGTCAGGATCAGGGGCAGCAGCAGCCACGGTGACTTGTCGGCGAAGAAGCCGATCAGGATCGCCACGGCGGCGGAGGCAAACATCACGGTGGAGATGGCGCGATGGCGGCCGAACCGCAGCGCGAGTTCATTGCCGAGGATGCTGGCGGGCATGGCCAGCACGGAGAACACCACGCTGACCACGATCGGCGTCAGGAGCGAAGCGTCCGAACTCCTTGCGGCCACGAACGTCCAGAACGCCACGATCCAGGTCCTGATGCCGTACAGCTCGAAGCAATGCGCGCCGTAGCCGAGCACAAATCCCACGGCGCTCCGGTTCCGGAACACCGGCGCGAAATCCAAGAGCTTGCCCGACGCGGGCGCCGGCTTGACCGGTCGCAGCAGCAGGCACACGCCGAGCATCACCAGTGGCCCGGCGGCGGTGACGAAAAACGCGCTGCGCCAGCCCCAGGCTTCGGCCACAAGCTGCGAAACCAGAAACGACACGCCGACTCCGAACGAGAAGCTCGACGTGTAGAGCGTGATCGCGCGGGAAGAGTCGCCGGGCGCGAGACGGTCTGTCAGCGCCTTCAGGCCCGGCATATAGGCGCCGGCAAAACCGACGCCGGCCATCGCGTTAAAGAGGGCGCCGGACCACAGGCCGGTTGCGAGCAGGCCGAACAGCAGCGTGCCGAGCGCGCTCAGCGCCGAGCCCGCGATCAGGATTTTCCGCGCGTCGATACGATCCGTGAGCGTTGCCAGCACCGGCACGGTCACCATGTATCCGGCGGCGCCCGAGCCCGCCAGCAGGCCGGCCTGCGCGCCGCTCAAATGCCACTCCGGAATCAGGAACGCCGCGAGAATGGAAGGCACGACGACATGCGGGAGCAGGCTGCCGAGCTGCCCCACGCACATTGCGATAATAACGGATCGGCCCTCCAGATAGATTCTGCTCACTCCCGATCGATCAGGCCGCGCAGCCGCAGCCTGCTTTGCCTTGTTGCTTTGCTTTTTCATCCGCGACGCAACACGCGTCAACATCCGATAATGCAGGGCCGCCGCAACAATCGCTGACCTCTGGCGCGAGCGAGCGGCTGCAGACGCCGGTCTCGGGCAGCACCAGCTCGACCCGTTCCGCCGCCGCACGGTCGCCGGCGATGTCGGCGGCGATCGAACGCACCTGTTCGTAGCCGGTCAACATCAGGAAAGTCGGCGCACGGCCGTAGGATTTGATGCCGGCGAAATAGAAGCCGGGTTCATCCTGCGCCAGTTCGCGCGCGCCATGCGGGCGCACGGTGCCGCAGCTATGCTCGTTCGGATCGATCAGCGGCGCCAGCGCAACCGGGCATTCGATCGCCGGGTCGAGCCGGATGCGCAGCTCGCGCACGAAGTCGAGATCGGGACGGAAACCCGTCGCCACGATCAATTCATCGGCCATGATTCGCCGGGCGCTGCAGTTCGACATGGCTGCGATGATGAGGCGAGGGCCGTCGGCGATGAGATGCGAAACGCGGAATTCGCTTTGCAGTTCGACCTTGCCGGCGGCTACCAGCTCAGCAAACGCCGTGCCAAGCTGGCCGCGCGCCACCAATTTGTCGTTGGCACCGCCACCGAACGCCTTGGCGGGATCGCTGCCGCGCAATAGCCAGATCGGCCGGGTACCGGGTGCCTGCTCGGCGAGTTTCGCCAGATCGATCAGCGTGCCCACAGCGGAATGTCCCGCGCCGAGCACTGCGACCGCCTTGCCGGCATAGCGCGCGCGTTCCTTGCCGAGCACGTCAGGCATGCCGTAGGCGATCCTATCAGCGACATCCTGCTCACCGATCGCGGGAAGGCCATTGGCCCCTGCGGGGTTCGGCGAATGCCAGGTGCCGGATGCATCGATCACCGCATCGGCCTTGATGACCTTGGGGCCCAGTCCGTTCTGGTACCTGATCTCGAACGGCGCCGCTTCGCGGCCCCTGGTCTTCATCTTGTCGAAGCCGGTGCGGCTGATGCCCGTGACGCGGCTCGAGGTCTGGATGTGAGGGGCGAGCGCGGCGTGGGCCGCAAGCGGCTCGAGATAGCGTTCGACCAGTTCGGCGCCGGTCGGGTACTGCTGCGGTTCGGGAGAATTCCAGCCGGCTGTTGCCAGAAGCCGCGCCGCGGACTTGTCGATGTTGTACTCCCATGGCGAGAACAGCTGGACATGGCCCCATTGCCGCATGGCGTGGCCGACATGCTCGCCGGCTTCCAGCACGATCGGTTGCAAGCCCCGCTCCAGCACATGGGCGGCGGCGGCAAGGCCGACCGGCCCAGCTCCGATGATCGCGACAGTCTTGGCTTCGCTCATAAGTCCTCCCATGTAACAAGAAATACCGAAATAGAGGTCGAGAAAGAAGCGGCTGCTAGGCCGCGGTCTTGGTATCAGCGGTCTTGGCATCAGGGCTTTCGGCGCTCTCCGTGCAGCATTCGGCAACCAGAAACCCCACAAGCTCCCGCATCACTTCGTAGTTGGCATGGCAAACCAGCGTCGTCCCCTCGCGCACTTGGTTGATCAGCCCCACCACCATCAGCGCCTTGATGTGGTGGGACAGGGTGGATGGCGCGATCTTCAGCTTCTCCTGCAGGCGGCCGACGGCGAGGCCGGCGCCGCCGGCGCGGATCAGCGCGCGGTAGATCTTGAGCCGGGTCGGATTGCCCAGTGCTTCGAGATGAGCAGCTGCGTCATCTATTTTCATGACGGCAGGATGACAGCACGCGGCAAGTCTGTCAACCATATTTCTAGAATTATGGAAATATGCGACACAAAGATTGACAGCGACCGATATATCGATAAATCTCGATATATGGATTCTGAACGAACCATTCTTGCGCTGGCCGCGCTGGCCCAGTCGACGCGCCTCGACGTTTTTCGGCTGCTGGCGAAGCATGAGCCCGAGGGGCTGGCTGCCGGCGACATCGCCAGGAAGCTGGCGGTCCCGCAAAACACCATGTCTTCGCATCTGTCGATCCTGTCCCGCGCGGGACTCGTGACAGCGCGCCGCGTCAGCCGCTCGATCGTCTATCGTGCCGATCTCAAGGCCTTTCAGGCCGTGGTCGTGTTCATGCTGCGGGATTGCTGTGACGGACGCCCCGAAATCTGCGGGCCATTGATTGAAGACCTCACGCCTTGTTGTCCGCCGAAGACAAGGAGGAAAGCCCATGTCTGAACGCATCTACAACGTGCTCTTCCTGTGTACCGGAAACACCGCTCGTTCGATCCTGGCAGAATCGATCCTGCGCAAGGAGGGTCGCCGCAACTTCCGTGCATTCTCCGCCGGCAGCCAGCCGAAGGGCGTGGTCAATCCGTTCGCGATCAAGGTGCTCAACCGCCTCGATTACCCCACAAACGATTTGCGCTCGAAGAGCTGGGAGGAGTTCGCGCGGAGCGATGCGCCCGTGATGGATTTCGTCTTCACGGTTTGCGACAATGCCGCAAGCGAATCCTGTCCGATATGGCCCGGACAGCCGATGACCGCGCATTGGGGCATCGAAGATCCGGCGGCGGTCGAGGGAACGGATATCGAGAAGGAAGCGGCCTTCGTCGCGGCGTTCCGCTATCTCAAGAATCGAATTGCCGCCTTCACCAGCCTGCCGCTGCAAAGCATCGAGAAATTGTCGCTTGGCGCCAAGCTGCACGACATTGGCCGCGGCGAGGGCGCTACCTCTGGTCGGAACAGGGCATCCTGATGCAGGAATTCGATCTGCCACGTCGGCTCGCAGCCGAAGCACTTGGGACCGCGATTTTGGTCGCAACCGTGGTCGGCTCCGGCATCATGGCCGAGACCTTGACCAAGGACGTTGCGCTGGCGCTGCTCGGCAACACGCTGCCGACCGGCGCGATCCTTGTCGTGCTCATCACCATTCTCGGACCTGTTTCGGGCGCGCATTTCAATCCGGCCGTATCGCTGGTCTTTGCCTTGAAGGGCGAGCTGACCCCGCGCGAGACGCCGCTTTACATCCTTGCGCAGATTGCCGGCGGCATTGCCGGGACCATGATCGCGCATGGGATGTTCGCGCTGCCTTTGATCGACATCTCGCTGAAGACGCGAACCGGCGGTGCGCAATGGTTCGCCGAAGCCATCGCTGCATTCGGCTTGATCGTGACGATTTTGGGCGGCATCAGGTTCAACCTCGCGGCTGTGCCCTGGCTAGTTGGTCTCTATATCACCGCCGCCTACTGGTTCACGGCGTCCACCTCGTTCGCCAATCCGGCCGTGGCAATCGCCCGCTCCTTGACCAACACGTTCTCGGGCATTCGTCCCGTGGACCTTCCCGGTTTCATCGTGGCCGAAACCTGTGGGGCGCTTGTTGCGTTGGCGGTCATGGGCTGGCTGCTCGGTAGGGCAGCAATCAAGGAGGCGCAGCCATGACCGTCACGATCTATCACAACCCCGCCTGCGGCACCTCGCGCAACACGCTCGCCATGATCCGGCAGAGCGGCGAGGAGCCCGAGGTGATCGAGTATCTGAAGACGCCGCCGAGCCGCGCGCGGCTGGTCGAGCTGAAAGCAGCGCTCGGCATTTCGCCGCGCGAGCTGCTCCGCGAGAAGGGCACGCCGTATGCCGAGCTCGGCCTGGCCGATCCCAAATGGAGCGACGACGAGCTGATCGATTTCATGCTGGCGCATCCGATCCTGATCCAGCGGCCGATCGTGGTGACGGGCAAGGGCGTGCGGCTATGCCGGCCATCGGAGCTGGTGCTCGACCTGCTCGATAAGCCGGTCGAATCGTTCGTCAAGGAAGACGGCGAGGCGGTGACGCGCGCGAAGGGTTAGCATCCGTGTCCCGGACGCGGTGCAGCGCGTAGCGCTGCTCCGCAGAGCCGGGACCCATCGCTCAGTCGAGCCCGGATCAGCAGCGCATTACTTCGTACTGCGCAGCATCCGGGGAACGGCAGTGGCGCGAGCCTTCCACCCGTCACGATTGCGCGGCATAATGGCCGCATGGAACTCACGCCCCGTCTACGCCTGACGAACTGGCTGGTCAGCCAGGGCCTCACCGGCTTGCCCGAAAACGATCTGATCCGCGGCTTCTGCGAGCGCTGCTGCGCCGAAGGCCTGCATGTCTCGCGTGGCATGGTCTTCATCGACACGCTGCACCCGATCTTCGAGGGCCGCGGCTTCCGCTGGAACGACGCCGAGACCAACGAGAGCGACGTCTTCGAATATGGCTCGACCAATGAGGGCGAAGCCGCGGAAGCCTGGCGCAGCTCGATCTTCTATCACATGCTCGAACAGGGCTTTTCGGAACTGCCGATGGACCTCGCCGACGGCGCGGCCCGGCGCTTCAAGTTCGTCAACGAACTCGCCGACAAGGGCCACAAGCATCTCGTCGCCTATGTGCACCAGTTCGGCGAGGCCGGCACCATGGGGCAGATGGACTGCGTCTATTCCTATTGGGTGACACGGCGCGACGAGGGTTTTGGTGCGCAGGGGCTGGCGGCGTTGCGCGAGCTCGTGCCGGTGCTGGGGCTGGCGATCAAATCCGCAGCACAGGCCGACATCACCAAGACGCTGGGGCGCGTTTATCTCGGGCGCGACACCGCCGAGCAGGTGCTGCGCGGCCGCATGACGCGCGGCGTCACCGAACAGATCAACACGGTGCTGTGGTTCTCCGACCTGCGCGGGTCGACCGCGATCAGCGAGAGCATTGATCCCGGCGAGATCATTCCGTTCCTCAACGATTACGCCCAGGCCTCGATCGATGCCATCCATGAGGCCGGCGGCGAAGTACTGAAACTGATCGGCGACGGCGTGCTGGCGATGTTCACCCATGAGAACATGGCCAAGGCCAAGCGCGCCGCGCTGCGCGCCGAGCACCGCTTTCGCCGCAACATGCGGACGCTGAACGCCCGCCGGACCGCAGAGGGCCGCCCGGCGACGTCTGCCCATGTCGGGCTGCATGTCGGCGAGGTCTTCTACGGCAATATCGGCAGCGACGACCGGCTCGACTTCACCGTCGTGGGGCCGGCGGTGAACGAGGTCAGCCGCATCGCCTCGATGTGCCGCTCGGTCGACCGCGAGCTCCTGATGTCGTCGGCGTTCCGCAACGGGCTCGACGCCGCCGGGCGAAACTACCTCGTCTCCACCGGCCGCTACGCGCTGCGCGGCATCGGCCGCGCGCAGGATCTTTACACCCTTGATCCGGATATTACGGCGGATGAAGTGGTGGCGGGGAAGTACGAGAGATATTTGGCAAACTGAGATGTGAACGGCACATGCCATCCGCGGCGGAACGCGTCGCCGCGCTCGGCAGTTTGCGGACATGAAACCCAAAACCGTATTGATCTCGGGAGCAGGAATCGCCGGGCCGACGCTTGCGTTCTGGCTCAGGGCCGCCGGCTTTTAGCCGACGCTGATCGAGCGCTCGCCCCATCTGCGCACCGGCGGCTATGTCATCGACTTCTGGGGGCTCGGATACGACATTGCCGAGCGCATGGGACTGATCGCGGAGATCAACCGCGTCGGCTACCATGTGCGGGAGGTGCGGATCGTCGACGACAAAGGACGGCGCGTAACCGGATTTGGAACCAGGGTGTTTTCCGAATTAACGGGCGACCGTTATGTGACGCTCCGGCGCAGCGACCTGTCGCGACTGCTGTTCGGGAAGATCGACCGAAGCGCTGAGGTCATTTTCGACAGCGAGATCGTCGGCCTTCAGCAACAGGCGGATGGCGTTCGGGTTCGATTGAAGCATGGAAACGAACGTCGTTTCGATCTGGTTGTCGGCACCGATGGGCTGCATTCGGCCGTTCGCGGCCTCGCATTTGGGCCACAGCGCGAGTTCGAGAAGCATCTTGGCTATGTCGTCGCCGCGTTCGAGCTATCCGGTTATCGGCCCCGCGACGAGGATGTGTGTCTGATGTACGGACAACCGGGGCGCATGCTCGGCCGCTTCACCCTGCATGACGATCGGACGCTGTTCCTGTTCGTCTTCGCGGCGGAAGGCGATTCGCTCCCCGGCACACCGGACCTGCAAAAAGCCATGCTGCGGAAGATCTATGGCGAGGGTAAATGGGAATGTCCGCAGGTCTTGGAGCGGCTGAAGGAAACGAACGACCTCTATTTCGACCGCGTCAGTCAGATCCGGATGGCGAGCTGGTCGCAAGGCCGCGTCGCGCTCGCCGGCGACGCCGCGTTTTGCGTTTCGCTGTTAGCCGGACAGGGCTCGGCGCTTGCGATGATTTCGGCCTATGTGCTGGCCGGCGAACTCGCCAGTGCCGGCGGACGTCACGAAGAAGCCTTCGCCAACTATGAAGCCCGGCTGCGGAGTTATATCAGCGCCAAACAGCAGGGCGCGGCGCGCTTCGCTTCGGCTTTTGCGCCGAGAACCGCGGGCGGCCTGTGGTTTCGCAACCAGGTGATAAGGGCGTTTGCAATTCCCGGCCTGGCCCGGCTTGCGGTCGGCAGGGACATCGCCGACCCTGAAGCTTCCCGACTACCAATGGCCCTTGCTAGAGGAGTTTCGAGACGCCAGCACCCGCTCTGCAATGCGGGGCGGTCAGGCTTGATTCACGTCATGCGTGAGAGCCCATTTTGCCGTCTCCATTCGGCACCCGATATTAGCGATCCTCTGCGGTGAAACGCTGAAGGTTTTGACCGGGAGCACAGTCCCGTTCCGGTCTGTCGCCAGCAAGAGAGGCCGGCATGTCCGCAACCGAAATCGCGCAACGTCACTTTTCGGCAGTCATGGCTGAGGCCGAGAGCGCCGGGCAGTCCGCCGACGGTATCTGCCGGCGCTGCTCGGTCTGCTGGTCGCAACATATCTCGCTTTGATGAGATTGTTATCATAATATAAAGCGGGTCAGGAAAGCGCCGGTGGAGGAATGGCTTTCGGAATAAATTGCTCGGGTTCGCCACCATTGCGAACCAAGCGAAGCAAGTGATCCCACCGCTGAGAGAATGGATTGCTTCTCTATCGGTGCGCTGCAGAGCCGGGGCCCATTTTAACGGGCTCTGAGTCCCGGCTCTGCGGTGCATCGCTGCAGAAGCGCTGCACCGCGTCCGGGACATGAGCGCATTGCTTCGGCTAGCACCGTGCCGGTTCGCCCACCATCTTCGGCTGCTGCGCGAGCGACACCGCGGGCGAAACCCAGATCACCAGCGCCTGCGCGGCGAAGATCGCGGCGGCCAGATAGAGGCAGGCTTCCGCGCCATAGAGACCGCCGACGATGGCCCCGAGCGCCGAGCCGAGAGGGCGGGCGCCGTAGCTCATGATGTTGATGGCGGAGACGCGGCCGAGCAGCGATGGCGGCGTCACCGATTGTCGCAGCGTCGTGGTCGAGATCACCCACAGGATGGGACCGGCGCCGAGCAGGAAGAAGCTCAGGCCCGCAAGCCACGGGGTAGGCAGAAGCGTGGTCAGCGCCATCACGGCGGAAGCGAGGAAACCGGCGATCGGTCCAAGCCCGATCACGGTGCCGAAGGCGAGCCGCGCCATGACTCGCGTCGCCGCCAGCGCGCCGACCACCATGCCGACGCCGTACATCCCGAGCGTCACGCCGACGCCGGCGGCGGACAGTCCGAGATGGCGCACAGCATAGGGCACGAACACCGCGAGCAGCAGGAACGACGCGGTGTTGAAAATGAACTGCGTGATGAACACCGGCCGCAGCAGCGCGTGGTGCAGCACGAAAGCCGCGCCTTCCCTGACCTCCTGCAGCGGATGGCGGCGCGGGGCCGGCGCGCGCGCCGGCTCATGGATGCCGGACAACAGCACGACGGCAATCACCGATAGCGCGGCGGCAGCGCCGAAGGCCGGCGCGGCCCCGACCCAGCCGACCAGCACGCCGCCGAGCGCCGGGCCGCTGGCGAACGCTACGGTGCGCGCCAGCTCGATCCGGGCATTCGCCGCCGGCAATTGTTCCGAGGTCACCAGCGAGGGCACCAGTGCCGGCGCGGCGACGCTGTAGGCGACCGTGCCGCAGACCGCGATAAAACCAAGCACCGACAACAGCGGCAGCGTCATCAGGCGGAGCCAGAGCGCGAGCAGGATCGCGGCAAGGGCGGCGGCGCGCAGGGCCTCGGAGGCGACCATGACAAAGCGCCGCGAGATGCGGTCGGCGAGCAGGCCCGCGGGAATCGCGAACAGGATGAAGGGCAGCGTCAACGCGGTCTGCAACAGGCCGGTCTGGCCTTCGCCGACCCCAAGCAGCAGCACCGCGACGATCGGAGCTGCGGCGAGCGCGATTTGCTCGGCCGATTGAGCGGCGAGGTTGGACCAGGCCAGGCGGTTGAAGGTCGCGGGCAGGCTCGGCGTGTCGACGGTAGACATGGCATCATTCCCCGAGGATTCGACTTGTCCGCATTGTCCGAACTCAGGGTGGTCGAACCCACCCGTTTCCCGACAAGGCGCAGGCGCGCCAACGCAAGAAAAAAGGCCTGCCGCAAAGTTGCGCAGGCCTCGGTTTGCCCGTCATTCCGGAGCGATGCGAAGCATCGAACTATGGTGCGCAATCGCTGAGACTCTCGAGCGAGCAAGGTAACCGCTGGATTCCGGGTTCGCGCTTCGCGCGCCCCGGAATGACAGTAGAACTACCGCGCCAACTTTCGGTCGTGAGCTACGACTTCGGGCCGAGCGTCGCCTTGCCTGTGCCCGAGATGGTGGCGGGTGGCGGCGTCACGTCATCATCCATATCCGCTTCGATTGCAGGCGGTTCGGCCGGATTGGCCAGTTGCTGCGCGGCCAGCGCATTCGTCAGGCTGGTCAGCGCATCCGGCCCGGCGGCAAAGCCGCCTTCGGCCAAAATCTTGTCGATGATCGGCTTGAAGGCCGAGACCGACAACAGCTGCGCGGCGAGGCCATCGCCGAGGCCAAGGCCGTTGCTGTGGCCGTTCATGGCGCCGTTGCCGCCGCCGCGGCCGAGCATGCCGCCGGTGTCGAAGATGCGGATGTCCGAAATCTTCTCGATCGGCTTGACCGCTTCGGCGAGTGCGCTCGGGATCACGTTGATGCGCGCCATGGTGAGGTCGTAGTCGACCAACGCCTGAGAGAGCTTGTTGCGCGCTTCCGCCTTCAGCGCGGCGACTTCGGCTTCCGCCTGGCCGAGCGACTTGACGCCGGCGGCGCGGGTGGTCGCAGCTTCAGCATCGGCCTTGGCCAGCATGGTGATGGCTTCCGCCTTGTTGGTCGCGGCCTGGTTCTCGGCTTCCGCCATCACGGTGATCGGCATCGCCTCGGTCTCGGCCGCCTTGCGCGCCGCGATCACGTTGATGATCTTGTCGCGTTCGGCGATTTCGACGGCCTTGGCGGTGGTGACCTTTTCCTCCGCCGCAATCGCCAGCGCTCGCGCGGTTTCGGCAATCGTCTGCGCCTCGGATTGTTCCTTGCTCTTGTTGGCGATTGCGATGGCGCTTTCCTGCGCGACGATCTGCAGGTCGCGCTCCATTTCGGTGTTGCGGCGCTTCACCGCGAGGTCGGCCTCGATCTTCCTGGTATCGCGGGCCTGGTTGGCCTCGGTCTGTATGTTGGCGACCGCCAGCTCCTGCTGGATGCGGTACTCCGCCTCGTTCTGCAGGGCGGTCTGCTCGACCTGCGCGGTCTGCGCGCGCATCGCCGCCGTCTTGTTGGCGATGTCGCGCTGCTGCGCCAATTCCGCCTCGCGCTTGGTCGCTTCGATCGTCAGCGTGGTCTGGCGCGCCACGAGATCCTGCTGCGCTATGTTGACCTCGGTGGTGCGGACGATCTGGTTGCGCTCCTGTTCGCGCTCCCTGGTGATCTTGGTCAGCGTCGTCAGGCCGTGGGCGTCGAAGAAATTGCTCGGGTTGAAATGCTTGATGTCACTCTGGTCGAGCCGCGTCAGCGACACCGATTCAAGCTCGAGGCCGTTGTTCTGGATGTCGGCGCCGACCGCGTCCTGCACGGACTTCACGAACGTGGCGCGCTGCTCCTGCAGCTCCTCGAGGTTCATGGTGGCGGCGACCGAGCGCAGGCCGTCGACGAATTTGGCCTCGATCAGCTCGCGCAGTTCGCCGCCATTCTGGGTGCGGCTGCCGAGCGTCTGCGCGGCGAGCGCGATCGAGGAGGTATCGGGTTTGACGCGCAGATAGAACTCGGCGCCGATATCGACGCGCATGCGGTCCTTGGTGATCATCGAATCCGGGCCGCCGCGGGCGACCTCGAGCCGCAGCGTCTTCAGATTGACCGCGGCGACGGAGTGGAACACGGGAAGCACGATCGAGCCGCCGTCGAGCACGACCTTCTGGCCGCCGAGACCGGTGCGGACATAGGCTTCGTCACGGGTGGAGCGGCGATAGAGTTTGGCAAGCAAAAGGCCGATAACAAGAACGACGATGACGCCAATGGTGACGGGTATTGCAAGTTCCCACATGTGTTAGGCCCTGTCTGAACGTTGTTGCGCAATGAGGTCTGCGGGGGCGGTAATGGCGATAAAGCTCTTGGCGTCACGGTCGACCAGCAGCACGCTGGCGCCGACCGGGAGCGGTGCGGAATCAGGGCTGGCGCGTGCCACCAGAGAATGCCAGTTGCCGAAGACATCCTTGAGACGGACGCGGCCGGGCAATCCCTGGTCGAGCGGCCCAACCGAGACCTCGGCGACCTTGCCGACGAAGTCGGCATCATCAACCGCATAGGTCTCGTCGCGCGGGATGATGCGGGCGATACCGCGGCTGGTGACGCGGATGGCCGGAAGGCTGACGGCCCCGGCGGCGAGCGCCGCGATCGGGGTTGGGACGGACAGCCCCGCCCCATGCGCGATGCCCTGCAGGAAGAAGCCCCCGATCGAGAATACGCCGAGCGCGAGGATGATCAGGATCAACAGCGGTAGTCGCCCTGCATTGATCCATAGAAACATGCCACCGAGGCCGCTGTCGCTGTCGCTGTCGGCCTCGACCGCGAAATCCTTGCCGAGGAGTTCGCTGATCGAAAATCCGACTAGCGTGGTCAGTAATTCGATGCCACCGAGCGCCAGCATGATCCCGGCGGCAATTGCGAAGGGTCGTACATCGGGCGCCAGCAGCAGGTCGGATACGGCACTCATTGCTGCGATTTGATCCTTTCAAGCCTGGCTGCGATTTCCTTTTCGCGATGCAGGCGGTCGAGTTCGTCGAGCTCCTTGTCGCCGAACACGCTGGAAGCAGGCACACCCGTTACGCGTGCAATCGCTGCCATCGCCCGGTCGGCGCTTACCGTTTTAGTCGTGGGAACCCCGCGTCGAGGTGCCGCATTTTCGTGATCGCTAGATGCAGTTGCAAATGAGTTGCAATAAGAACGAATATCAGCCATCTTGTTGCAATGGACGCCCGAACGCCCGGATTAGGCCCAAAGACCACGGCCGAGAGTTTGCCGATGACTGACACGACTGCCGCCGGATGGCGCGCGGATGCGGCCGCTGGCGCCCAGCGCAGCCTGCCCGAAGTAAATTCGACCATCAGAGTGCCCTTTGGCGGGCATTGGTCGCGGCGACTTCTGGCTTTCCTCGGCCCCGGCTATTTGGTCTCGGTCGGCTACATGGACCCCGGCAACTGGGCGACCGACCTCGCGGGCGGTTCGAAGTTCGGCTACACGCTGCTCGCGGTCATCTTGCTGTCGAACCTCATGGCGATCCTGCTGCAGGCGCTCGCCGCGCGGCTCGGCATCGTCACAGACCGCGACCTCGCGCAGGCCTGCCGCGCCAGCTTCTCGCGGCCCGTGAACTTCCTGCTCTGGGTTGCCTGCGAGGCCGCGATCATCGCCTGCGATCTCGCCGAGGTGATCGGCACTGCGATCGCGCTAAAGCTTCTGTTCGGCATTCCCCTGATCGGCGGCGCGCTGATCACTGCGCTTGATGCCTTCCTGCTGCTTCTCTTGATGAACAAGGGCTTCCGCTTCCTCGAAGCCTTCGTCATCTCGCTGCTGATCGTCATCGCCGTCTGTTTTGGGATTCAGATTGCAGCCGCGGCCCCGCCGATCGCCGCGGTGCTGAAGGGCTTTGTGCCCTCGAGTGAGATCGTCACCAATCCGGAAATGCTCTACATCGCGATCGGTATCATCGGCGCGACCGTGATGCCGCATAACCTCTATCTGCATTCCTCGATCGTGCAGACGCGCGCCTACGAGCGCAACGACGAGGGCCGCCGCGAGGCGATCAAATGGGCGACGACGGACTCGACGATTGCCCTGATGCTGGCGCTCTTCATCAACGCCGCGATCCTGATCGTCGCCGCAGCCACCTTCTATTCGAGCGGGCGGACCGAGGTCGCCGAGATCGGCCAGGCCTATGAATTGCTCTCGCCGCTGCTCGGGCTCGGCATCGCCTCGACGTTGTTCGCCGTGGCGCTGCTCGCCTCCGGCCTCAACTCGACGGTAACCGCGACGCTGGCCGGCCAGATCGTGATGGAAGGCTTCCTCGACCTGCGGCTACCGAGCTGGGCGCGGCGGCTCTTGACCCGCGGCATCGCCATCGTGCCGGTCGTGATCGTCACCGCGCTCTATGGCGAGCGCGGCACCAGCCAGCTCCTGGTGTTCAGCCAGGTCATCCTGTCGATGCAATTGCCATTCGCGGTCATCCCGCTGGTCAAGTTCGTGTCCGACAAGCGGAAGATGGGCGAGTTCGTCATCTCGCGGAGCGTCGCGGTGATCGCCTGGATCGTCGCCGGAATCATCGTCGCGCTGAACGTGAAGCTGCTGTTCGAGACGTTCTTCGGCTAAGACGCATACTTGCTGGCATCGTCCGGTTCGGGCGACCCGGTAGGCTGCGGCTCTCGATTCAATCCCTGATGTCTCTGAAATACGGGATCAATCGCTTTCTCGAATGGTGGCGAGAGGGGCGATGGCCGACAATTAGTCTAAAGCTCGCACTTGACATCATTCGCATCGCGGAAAGTCGTTCAGCAAACGGGTGACATCATGCGTGCAGCGCTGCCCGTTCAGGATGGGTTTGTCGAGCGCGATGGCGTGAAGATTTACTACGAGGTCTACGGCAACGGGCCGCAGACGATAGTCTTTGTGCCGCCATGGAGTATCGTTCATTCCCGTGTGTACAAGGCGCAGCTGCCTTATTTCAGTGAGCGGTTTCGTTGCGTCACTTACGATGGTCGCGGCAATGGAAAGTCCGACCGGCCGGCTGACGTGGCGGCCTACAGCCTGGACAATTACGTCGCCGATCTGGTCTCAGTCATGGATGCGACCGACACCGAAAGGGCGGTCCTTGTGGGGCTTTCCTTTGGCGGCATGATTGCCAGCGTGATCGCGGCGCATCACGCGGAACGCGTCACGGCGGCTGTTCTGGTCGGGACGTCCGCGAGCATCGGACCTTCCTATCCCTATATGGCGCCGGGGCATTTTCAGGCCAAGCACGAGAGCTTCGAGGGTTGGAACAGATACAATCGAGAGTATTGGCTGGCCGACTATCCCGACTTCGCGCAATTTTTCGTACGCAACATTTTCAGCGATCCACACTCGACCAAACAGATCGAGGACGGCATCGAATGGGCCGGCGAAACCACCGGAGCTGTGCTCGCCAGGATCGTTGAGGCGCGGTCGATTGCATCGAAGTTCGATGTCAGCGAGGCGATGTATCGCAAGATCCACTGTCCACTGCTGATGATCCACGGTGATAACGATCAGCTGCAGCCCCACACCCGTGCCGAGGCCGTAGCGAAGGTCACCGGAGCTGAACTGGTAACCATTCCCGGCGGCGGCCATAGTCCGATGGGGCGTTTCCCGGCCAAGTGCAACGCGTTGATCCTGAATTTCATCCATCGCAAGCTTGGCACTCCCGCTCCCAGGAAAGCAGCGAAGCCTTCAAGGACAAAGAGAGCGCTCTATTTATCGTCTCCAATCGGGCTTGGCCACGGTCGGCGCGATATCGCCATTACGCGCGAGCTGCGCAAGCTTCACCCCGAACTGCAAGTCGACTGCATCCATGCGGGACTGGGTGCCGAAGCACTTCGACTTCGCCGGCTACATCATAGGTGAGCATCCGCAGGTTTTCCGCTATCGCGATGACCTGCGCCGCAGCCTGGGCTATCGACCCGGCGAGTGCGTTTGCATTGTTACTGTCGGCGGATCAGGTGTTGGTGCGCATCTCATCCGGCGCATTCTGCAGGCTTTTCCGTTGGCCCACTCCAAGCTGCCGGAACTGCGGATGATCCTCGTCGCAGGCCCACGTATCGATCCCCGTTCGCTGGATGCGCCGCGCGGTGTCGAGGTCCATGCCTTCGTGCCCGATCTCGATCGGCATCTGGCTGTTTGCGATCTGGCGCTTGTTCAGGGCGGCCTGACGACCTGCATGGAGCTGACTGCGGGTGGCACGCCGTTTCTCTACTTCCCGCTGAGAAACCATTTCGAGCAGAATTTTCACGTTGCCTACCGCCTCGACCGCTACAACGCCGGAAGGCGAATGGATTACGCGACTTCTACGCCGGAAACGATAGCCGAGGCCATGGTCGCAGCATTGAAGCAGCAGGTGAGTTTCCGGCCGGTCGAGAGCGACGGCGCCCTGCGGGCTGCGCGAATGCTCGCAGAAATTCTCTGATTCAGTGAGTGACCATCGAGGGAGTACAGCCATGTCCGCTACGAACATCGACGAAGGCAAGCTCAACACGTTCATTGGCCAGATGCTGTCGGACCTTGGCGGCGCATCCAGTATCGCCATGGTCCGTCTCGGTGATACACTGGGTCTCTATAAGGCCATCCATGCCAATGGGCCGATGACGTCGATGGAGCTGGCCAAGGCTGCAAAGGTCGATGAACGCTATTTGCGCGAATGGCTATCGTCAGGCGGCGTCGAACTATTTGTCCTACGATCCCGCTAGCGCCAAATTCGCCATGCCGGCTGAGCAGGCCATGGTGTTCGCCAACGAGGAGAGCCCGGTCTATATGTGGGCGGCTTCGATCTCATGGCGGCCATGCTCGACAATCAGCCCAAGGTCCAGGCGGCATTCAAATCCGGCGGCGGCGTTGCCTGGGGCGACCAGGCCGGTTGCATGTTCTGCGCGGTCGCTCGTTTCTTCCGGCCGGGCTACCACAACAACCTGGTCTCGTCCTGGCTGCCCGCTCTCGACGGGGTCGTGAAGAAGCTTGAGGCTGGCGCACGCGTTGCCGACGTCGGCTGTGGACACGGCTGGTCTACCGTCCTGATGGCCAAGGCGTTCCCAAGGTCTCAGTTCTTCGGCTACGATTTTCATCCCGACTCGATCCGAGACGCCACGGCACACGCCAGGGACCATGGCGTCGCCGCGAATGCGCACTTCGCCGTTGGGCTTGCCAAGGATTATTCCGGCAGGGATTTCGATCTCGTCACCTGCTTGATTGTCTGCATGACATGGGCGATCCCACAGGTGCGGCAGCGCACATCCGGCAGTCCTTGAAACCCGATGGTACCTGGATGATCGTGGAGCCAATGGCAGGCGATACGCTGCAACAGAACCTTAACCCGGTCGGACGCCTGTATTATGCAGGTTCCACAATGATTTGCCTGCCAACTTCACGGTCGCAGGAAGTCGGGGCAGCCCTCGGTGCACAAGCAGGCGAGGCGAAATTGCGCGAGACCATCCAAAGCGCTGGCTTTTCGAAGGTACGCCGGGCTGCGGAGACGCCCTTCAACATGATCCTGGAAGCGCGGCGTTAGGCAAATCGATAAGTCTCGTGGCTCGGATGGCGCGTAGCGAAATCCGGGCCACGAGAAGCAGGAGTCCGTTAGTCCTGCGGCTCGGACAGCATTTCGCCCGAGGCGTCGATCCGCAGCCAGCCTGACGGTGCCAGCCGCTGCTGCGGCAGGAAGCGGCCCTTGTAGTCCATCTTCTTGGAGCCCTCGATCCAGTAGCCGAGATAGACGTAAGGCAGCCCCAGCCGGCGGGCGCGGGTGATGTGGTCGAGGATCATGAATGTGCCGAGCGAGCGGCTCGCCTGCGACGGCTCGAAGAACGAGTACACCATCGACAGGCCATCGCTGAGCACGTCAGTGAGCGCCACCGCGATCAGCTCCTCGCCGCGGCCGGTGATGCCGGTGTCGACGCCGCGCTTGCGGTATTCGATGATGCGGGTCTCGACATGGCTGTCTTCAACCATCATCGCGTAATCGAGGACGGTCATGTCGGCCATGCCGCCGTGGCGGTGCCGCTTGTCGAGATAGGCGCGGAATATCGAATATTGCTCTGAGGTCGGCACCGCGCTGCGCTGCTCCCCAACGATGTCGGCGTTGCGCGCCAAAACCTTCTTGAAGTTGCGCGAGGGGCGGAATTCGTTGGCGATGACGCGTACTGACACGCAGGCGCGGCACTGGTCGCAGGCCGGACGGTAGGCGATCGACTGGCTGCGGCGGAAGCCGCCATGGGTCAGGAGGTCGTTGAGGTCGCCGGCCTTGTCACCGACCAGATGCGTGAACACCTTGCGCTCGTGCCGGCCCGGCAGATAGGGGCAGGGCGAGGGCGCCGTCAGATAGAACTGCGGAGTATCACGCGAGTGCTGGGTCACGTCGGGTCGTCACGCCTCCGAAACAAATCAACCATAGCGCTTTCGAGGCCAGTAGACACCGGTTCCCGTTAAGAAAACGCGTCAAAAAGTAAAAACGCCAGCCCGGCCCCGGTTTATTTCATCCCGGAGACGGACCAGCTCTAGCATTGCGCCCCGAGGGCGAATGGTCAATCGGTTTGCGGTTCGCTCAATAGCTGCTGCGCGGCGCGGGCGCTACTTGAGTACGGACCGAGCTGTTAACGATCACAGTTCCGAGGATCATGTCGTGCAGCAGCCGGCGGCGGCCGTTGAACAGGCCGACCAGAAGCACCAGCGGCGTCAGGAACGATATCGAGATCCAGTACAGCACGGCGTGGCAGGCGCCGAGCACGAAATAGCCCGGCGCGCCGTACCAGGTGCGCAGCTCCAGGTCCATCGCGCGCATGCCCATGGTGGCCGAATGCGGGCCGCCGATCGAGGCGCCGTAATAGACGATCGCCCAGACGATGGTGGCCGGCCATGCCAGCCAGAACAGCATCCAGCCCAAGGTCAGCGTGATGATGCCGAACAGGAAGATGAAGATGTAGCCGAGAATGACCGGCACCGAGAGCACGACGAGGTCGATCAGGAACGCAAAAACCCGCCGCGTCAGCACGCCGCGAAACAATTCCGGCTGCAGGTCCGAATCGAACGCATGCGGCGGCACCCCGCCGTTGTTCCGCCAAGCGCCGCCGGCATATGGAGAGCCGCCGGTATTGCCAGAGCCGCTATAAGACATGGTTCGTCCTCCAGGCCGATATTCCCTGCATGACATGGTAACGGGCTATGCCGCCGCCAAGGGCCTGCGACGTTCACAGTGTGCAATATTCCAATTGTTCGAAGACGCGGTCACAAGCTTTTCATCGTCCCTGCGAACGCAATGCGTTTGCAGGGACGACGACGGAGCGGCTTACCCTTCCGCCTTCAGCTTCTCCGCCGCCTGCGGCGCAAAATACGTCAAAATGCCATCCGCGCCGGCGCGCTTGAAACCGACGAGGCTTTCCATCATCGCGCGGTCGCCGTCGATCCAGCCGCTATTCGCTGCGCCCGCGATCATCGCGTATTCGCCCGACACTTGATACACGAAGGTCGGCATCGAGAACGTGTCCTTTACTCGCCGTACCACGTCGAGATAGGGCATGCCCGGCTTCACCATCACCATGTCGGCGCCTTCGGCAATGTCGAGTTCGACCTCGCGCAGGGCCTCGTCGGTGTTGGCGCAGTCCATCTGGTAGGTGCGCTTGTCGCCGGTGAGCGTCTTGGCGGAGCCGATGGCGTCGCGGAACGGGCCGTAGAAGGCGGAAGCGTATTTCGCCGCATAGGACATGATCTGCACGTCGCCGAAACCATTGTCGTCGAGCGCCTCGCGGATCGCGCCGACGCGGCCGTCCATCATGTCTGACGGAGCGATGACGTCGCAGCCGGCCTCGGCCTGCACCAGCGCCTGTTGCACCAGCACCGCGACCGTCTCGTCGTTGAGGATCCTGCCGTCCGCGATCAGCCCGTCATGGCCGTGGCTGGTGAAGGGATCGAGCGCGACGTCGCAGAGCACGCCGATGTCGGGGAATTCCTTCTTGATCGCGCGCACCGCCTGGCAGACCAGGTTGTTCGGGTTGAGCGCCTCCGAGCCGGTCTCGTCGCGCAGCGACGGCTCGGTATAGGGGAACAGCGCGATGCAGGGGATGTTCAGCTTCGCCGCGCGCTCGGCATCGCGCACCACCTGGTCAACGGTGAGGCGGTCGACGCCCGGCATCGAGGCCACCGGCGTGCGCGTGTTCTGCCCGCCGACCACGAACAGCGGCCAAATCAAATCGTCCGTCGTCAGCACGTTTTCCCGTACCAGCCGCCGCGCCCATTCCGCCTTGCGGTTGCGGCGGGGGCGGATCGTCAGGTCGAGCGAGGTGGAGGCGAGGGCGGGCCGCCGCGGCGCGTCGCGCATCTCGATCGGACGGCCGAATTTGATCGCCATGTGATGGGTACTCCTGAAGGCGCAAGAAAGCTTTGATTTGTTCCAATTCTAGCATCTTGCGCCGGCCCCGTCACCGCGGCTTGATCCGTCTCATCGGCAATTGATTTTGCCGGTCCGGCAGGCCAAGACATCAGGCCATGAGGCGATTCCAGCACGCGTTCAGCCCCGATTCCGAGGTCGGCAGCCAGGAGAGCCGGCATGTCTGACATGTCGGCGCGGGATTCCGCGCGGGACAAGGCCAGGGACCGGGACGGCGCAATGTCCATGGCTGGCATGTCGTCGGAGCGGATCGATTCCGACGAGAATGTCTGGACGCGGCGTCTGGTGACGTTCCTGCGCGTCATGGCCGTGATCTCGATCATGAAGGGCCTGTACCACTGGGCGCAGGTCACCGGCTTCATCGGCGGCGAGGAAGAGGCGTTCGAGAACCAGTCGATGGCCTGGCAGACCGCCACGGTCTATTTCGCCGTCATCGAACTCGTCGCTGCCGTCGGGCTCTGGCTTGCCACGCCCTGGGGCGCGGTGGTGTGGCTGACCACCGTGGTTTCGATGGCAGTGATCGAGCTGATGTTTCCGGGGATCTATGGCGGCAGTCTGACGATCGTCGCGCTGGAAGCCGTGATGCTCGGCGCCTATCTCGCGCTCGCCTGGATGGCCGCGCGCGAACGGCCGCCGTAGGATGCTTGATGCGCTCCTTTCGCCCCGCTCTTGTCGAGACAGGCGAAGCTTGCTCTCAGAGGGCGGGAGTGAGGGGTCTCACCGCGAGTGGAATGCTCGATAGAGCCCCTCATCCCGACCTTCTCCCCGCAAGCGCGGGGAGAAGGAGAGCAGCAACGCGTCAGTTTTCCGCCATAATCCATCCGCGTGCAGAAATCGCGACGGCATCCCTTACAATTTTCAAGGATTCCGCCCGTTAACGTTTCGCTCACCGTTAAGGCCCGTAAAGGTTCCACCACACCTGTTAGGCGAGCGTTTCGATTTCAGGCCTACCTGTTTCGGGATGCGACAACCGCCACAGACGAAGCGTGAACATCGCCCTTCCAGCGTCAATGAAACATTGCAAAAGGCGTTGATCCGCCGGGCTTAATCCACAATTCACTCTGTTAAATTCATGATCTCTTTATTGTCTTATTTAAGCGGATGTTCAATCCGCCCCCTTAAGTTGAACCTATCAGGCGGGACAGAAGTTTCGTCGAAATAAGTCGAAAAACGACGACAGGGGAAGTGTCATGATCAAAGCCGTTGCGACGGCGGTGGAAACCGCTGAACGTTCTGCCGGTCAAACTGCCGTGCAGCCGCTCTATCTCGAAGCATTGACGTTGGTGGAGCGTCTGCATCGCCGGCTGCTCGATGTCATCAAGGACGAATTCGATCGCCGCGGTCGCGCCGACATCAATTCGGTGCAGGCCTTGCTACTCTATAACATCGGCGACAAGGAGCTAACTGCGGGCGAACTGCGCACGCGCGGTTACTATCTCGGCTCCAACGTCTCCTATAACCTGAAGAAGCTCGTCGAACTCGGCTTCCTCGATCATCAGCGCTCGCGGGTCGATCGCCGTTCGGTCCGCATTCGCCTGACCGCGCAGGGCCAGGAGATCCGCAAGATCGTCGATGCGCTCTACCAGAAGCACGTCAAGACGGTCGAGCAGGTCGGCGGCATCTCGAACGAGGAGTTCGCGACGCTGAACAAGTCGCTGCATCGCCTCGAGCGGTTCTGGACCGACCAGATCCTGTACCGGCTCTGAGAATTTTCCGACGGGCGTCGTGGCGCGTGGGGGCGCGCCATCAAGCGTGTCGGGAGAAGACTTCAGTCCGCCTTTCGGCCAAGCCGGCCATATCGACAAGACCGGCAGCAGAAGAGCGGACCCATGAACTGGCAAGGCAGTAAGCCCTGCCCAAAGCGCATCGGCGCCGGTCCTCCGGCACCGGTGCGTTTTGCTTTTTTGGGCGCGGAAAGACGCGTGCATGGGCAACGGCGCTTGCCGGTTTGGGAAATCCGGATTGACGAGCCTTCGGTGGCCCCGCCCATAATCCCCGAAACAGAGGCTTCACGCACGTATCGGGCCGCAAGGATCGTAGCGTCTTGCGCTCAATGGCGGAACGGGCTTGTCGGCATCACTGCATCCCATGTTCGGCGAGCAACAGCGCTTCGTGCTGCTTCCGAAAATTTGCAAGTAAAATCAGCGAATACGATCGCTTTTCACGATCTCAGGACCGGGTTCCAAAAATGATGGAACCATCCGCGCGCTCGCGCATTGTCGGCCCGGCCATAAAACGGGTGAGGGGCATGCTCGTCGAACGCGGGATTCAAGTGATGAACTTTGAGGTGGTGGGCGATGCCTATGCAATAGCCTCAAACTACCTTCGCACGACCGGCGCCATCCCCCACACCATGGTCACCGACGAGCGGTTGCTTAGGATCATCATCAGGATGTTTCAGCACGGCGAATATAACAGGCTCAAGCTCGCCAACAAGGCGATCGCCGAATTCGAAGCGCGCATAGCGGCCTGACCGTCTATCAGCATCACCCCTGCATCAGGAGAAATTCCATGGAAGCCGCGATCGACCGGATCATGCAGACCTATGATCTGCTGCTGAATTGCAGCGCCGCGGCAAGCGACGAGGCGCGCGCCAAGGTTACCGCCTATCTCACCACGCTGGTCGAGGCCGGCGAGAAGGATCCGCACCGGCTGACGGTGTGCGGCCTGACCTATCTACGCCAGCTCGACGGCAGCAACGATCCTGTGAAGGCGGGGTATACCGGCTTGTAACGGAAAGGCCGCTCAGCCGCGGCGCTGCGAAGGCGACAGCGCTGATCTCGATCCTGCTGTGGCTCTATGCCGTCTGCGCGGGCCGCCTGATTTCTGACGAGGGCCGCCGCCATGGGCCTCATGCATGTTGCAATCGTTGCATTGCTCCTGTTTGGCACGGCTGGGACTGCCGCCGCCAATCAGGCGGCCGATGCCCGAACCGCCCTACGCGCCGGCGCTCACGTCGCGCTGATGCGTCATGCCGACGCGCCGGGTGGCGCCGGAGATCCACCCGGCTTCCGCCTCGAGAACTGCGCCACCCAGCGCAACCTCAGCCCGAAGGGAAGGGCGGATGCGGAGAAGATCGGATCGCAGCTCAAGCAGGAAGGGATTGTGTTCGAAAAGATCGTGAGCTCGCCGTGGTGCCGATGTGTGGACACCGCCAGATTGCTCGATCTCGGAGCAGTCGAGACCGTGCCGACATTCGGCAACGTCGTCGTGCTGCGCGATCAAAGAGAGGCGCTTACAGCAGGCGCTCGTGCGCTCATCGCCGCGTGGACGGGACGCGGAAACCTCCTCGTCGTAACGCATGGCGCGAACATTTTTGCGCTGACCGGCGTCTCGCCGGCGAGCGGCGAGATCGTCGTGGTCAAAGGTGGCAGCGATCGCGCCGCGCCGGTTGGCCGCCTGCTGCTCGATTAGATCAGCTTCGCATTACCGCGCGTCGGCCCTGGCAACCTTACCCCGGTAGCGGCTCCAGTTGGCGATGACGGCTTCGTATCTGCCTGGCTTGGCGGCCGCCATGGCGCCGGTCGTGTCGACTGCGGCCTCATGGGTGACGCGGTGGGAATAAACTGCAAAATATCCCAGGAGACCGGCGACCATCATGCCGTAAATCAGGAACGACGTTATCAGCCAGCGCCGTGTAATGGCTCGGCGTTTCTGCTGTGGCAATGAGCTTTCCATATCGGGAAATCCATCTCTCAGCCCCAGGCATTTATGAACCCGCCCGAGGCGTTACGCTGTGAACTGGATCACGTAGAGCTGACCTGCGGCTAGTTTCGTTTGGCCGAATAGACCACCGATTGATCGTCATAATCTTCAGTTGCAAGCCTGTTCACGTCGCGGCTCAATTCGCTGACCAAAATGGTGCCGACGGGTGCAGCTGGATGGTGCTTCGACGGTAATGTCGCGAGGTGACGGCTGTCGCAGCCACGACAAAGACAGCGACGGCTACGAAACTGATGATCGTCCGATGCTTCGTCATGGGAAACCTCCGTTCCCCAGCCCTTGATGTAGGTCAGCGGAACGGCGAGGCGGTTCAATGTTGATCCAACTAAATGAAGGACAGGATTCGTGTCAGAAATTGCAGGAGCCCGTTCGATGTAAGCGGATACGATCCATACGGATGACCATTTCACGCTGCTGCAGTCGAGGTACACCCGCCGTACCTGCGGAGTGCGAACTGACTTGCCTCGCATGCAAGCGCGATTGCGCATTGCGGCCCGTGACAAATCAGCCCGGACGGGCAAATCACCTCTGATTTTCAGAAATCAGGTCAAGCTAAGAATTGCTGAAAATCAGAAATATTCAGCTTCCGTTTTTCCCCAAATCAGCGGCATAACTCCGTTCGTCTCACCGCGAGATGAGGGGCGTTGGCCATCGTCACTGACGCGCGGTAAGATGCGATGGACGCGGATGCCGTGACTGACGAGTGTGGCTGACGCGTACGGTGAAGTCGTGTGGTTCTGGCGCCGTGGTGCTGGCGTTAAGTCCTTCAGGTGCGAAAGCGCCCCAAAGGGCGACGGAGGCAAAAGAGCCGTTCTCCGGGGAGAGCACGAAGTAAGCCGTAAAGCCATTGCGCAGGGAAGGCCGGGATGCTCCCGCCGAACCTGTATGCTCGTGTGCACCTCTTGCTATGCGCATAATGGCACACGAGACCGCGGGTGCGGCGCGCACCCGGTCTTCCCTGCGCCCTCTGATCGGAGAGGGCGGAAGTTGTCTGGCAAAACCTCGGGCAAAACATGTCGCGAGAACGCAGCCTCATACTCAGTCGTCGTCCTCCGCGAAGGCGGGGGACCAGTAATCCGACACGTCAATGATTGAACCGTTAAGCCGCGGCGTACTGGATCCCTGCCTTCGCGGGGATGACAGCGGTGCGCGCCGGGCCATTTCGCCGTCATTGCGAGCGCAGCGAAGCAATCCATTGTCACCTCATACGCGGATGGATGGATTGCTTCACCTTGCCCCCAATGACACTTTCTCGCGCATCACGGCCGGTTGACGATAAGCAAAAAGGAAACCCCATTCTCACGCTTCATCACCTCAACGACTCCCGCTCGCAACGAATTCTCTGGCTGCTCGAGGAGCTCGGCACGCCTTATGAGATGAAGCGCTACCAGCGCAACGCCGAGACCCGGCTGGCGCCGCCGGAATTGAAGGCGGTGCATCCGCTCGGCAAGTCGCCGGTTATCACCGACGGCGACAGGACGATCGCCGAGTCCGGGGCGATCGTCGACTACATCATCCGCCGCTATGGCAAAGGTGCGATGATGCCGGAAGCCGGCAGCGCCGACTACGAGGCCTACAACGAGTGGCTGCATTATTCGGAAGGCTCGGCGATGCTGCCGTTGATGCTCAACCTGTATGTCGGGAGGCTGAAGGAGGCGGGCGCGCCGCTGCATCCGCGGATCGACAGCGAGCTGGCCAACCATCTCGGCTATGTCGACGCCGCGCTGAAGGGCCGCGACTTCTTCGTCGGGCCGTCGCTATCTGGGGCCGATATCCAGATGAGCTTCGTCGGCGAGATGGCCAAGGTGTTCGGCAAGCTGGAACCTTACCCGAACCTTGCCGCCTGGCTGGAGCGCATGCACGCCCGGCCGGCGTTCCAGCGCTCGATCGCCAAGGGAGGGCCGTACCGGTTTGTGTGAGGGCAGGCTCGTGTCCCGGGCGCGGCGCGGCATGAGCGAAGCGAATGGTGCGTTGCTGACCCGGGACCCACCGTTCCCAGGTTGCCGCATCTGGGTCCCGGCTCAGCGGTGCACCGCCAAGGGGGCGCTGCACCGCGTCCGGGACACGGCGAGCTCGGGGCGATACCCCCTTCCTCCCCACCATATCTTGCATAAATACCAGCGGGATACCGCAAACCCTTGGCCATTCCGGCCCGGATGTGGTATCTCGCAGGCTTCTTTCGACCGCCACACCAAACCCGTCCGCTTCGCCCTTAAGGGCCTGCGGCGGTGGAGATATTTCGCCCAATGACCTCCAGCGCCAAGACCGCCTCCGCGCCCGACTCGTTGTTCACGGCCACGCTTGCCGAAGCCGACCCGGAAATCGCCGCCGCGATCAAGGGCGAACTCGGCCGCCAGCGACACGAGATCGAGCTGATTGCGTCGGAAAACATCGTCAGCCGGGCCGTGCTGGAAGCGCAGGGTTCGGTGATGACCAACAAATATGCGGAGGGCTATCCGGGCGCCCGTTACTATGGCGGCTGCGAATGGGTCGACGTCGCCGAGACGCTGGCGATCGAGCGGGCCAAGAAGCTGTTTGGCGCAGGGTTCGCCAACGTTCAGCCGAACTCCGGCAGCCAGATGAACCAGGCGGCGTTTCTGGCGCTGCTGCAGCCCGGCGACACCTTCATGGGCCTCGACCTTGCCGCCGGCGGCCATCTCACCCACGGCTCACCGGTCAACATGTCCGGCAAGTGGTTCAAGGCCTCGCACTACACGGTACGGCGCGAGGACCAGATCATCGACATGGACGAGGTCGCCAGGCAGGCCGAGCAGGTCAAGCCCAAACTGATCATCGCCGGCGGCTCGGCCTATTCGCGCGCCTGGGACTTCAAGCGCTTCCGCGAGATCGCCGACAGCGTCGGTGCGTATCTGTTGGTCGACATGGCGCATTTCGCGGGCCTCGTCGCCGGCGGCGTGCATGCCTCGCCGGTCCCGCATGCCCACGTCACGACCACCACGACGCACAAATCGCTGCGCGGGCCGCGCGGCGGCCTGATCCTGACCAACGACGAAGCGCTCGCCAAGAAGCTGAATTCGGCGATCTTCCCTGGCCTGCAGGGCGGTCCGCTGATGCACGTCATTGCCGCCAAGGCGGTGGCGTTCGGCGAGGCGCTGCGGCCGGACTTCAAGGTCTACGCCAAGAACGTCGTCGAGAACGCCAAGGCGCTGGCGGAAACGCTGCGTGGCCACGGCCTCGACATCGTCTCCGGCGGCACCGACAACCATCTGATGCTGGTCGACCTCCGGCCGAAGGGCCTGAAGGGCAACGTGTCGGAGAAGGCGCTGGTGCGCGCCGCCATCACCTGCAACAAGAACGGCATCCCGTTCGATCCCGAAAAGCCGTTCGTCACCTCCGGCCTGCGTCTCGGCACGCCGGCGGCGACCACGCGCGGCTTCGGCGTTGCCGAATTCAAGCAGGTCGGCGGCATGATCGCCGAGGTGCTCAACGCGCTGGCGCAGTCGGAAGACGGCAAGGCGCCGCTGGTGGAAGCCGCGATCAAGGAACGCGTGAAGGCCCTGACCGACCGCTTCCCGATCTATCAGTAGCAAAAGGACGCGAGTGGATGCGCTGTCCGAGTTGCAACAGTCTCGATACGCAGGTGAAGGATTCGCGGCCGACCGAGGACTCGGCCGTGATCCGGCGACGGCGGGTATGCATCGCCTGCAACTTCCGCTTCACCACCTTCGAGCGGGTGCAGCTCCGCGAATTGACGGTCATCAAACGCAACGGCCGCCGCGTGCCGTTCGACCGCGACAAGCTGATGCGCTCGGTGCAGATCTCCTTGCGCAAGCGTCCGGTCGATCCTGAAAGGGTCGAGAAGATGGTCTCGGCGATCGTGCGCGAGCTCGAAAGCGGCGGCGAGGCGGAAGTCTCCTCAGAGGCGATCGGCGAGATCGTGATGGAGCATCTGCGTCAGCTCGACGACGTCGCCTATGTGCGCTTTGCCTCCGTCTACCGCAACTTTCGCGAAGCCAAGGACTTCGAAGCTGTGCTCGGCGAGCTCTCGGGCGAGGACGAAGCGCGGGTCGCCACGTTGCGCAAATGATCTTCCGCATCCTGGAAGACCAGTACGGGCAGAAGCTCAAGGAAGCGAAAGCGGCGGACCAGCGCTTTATGCAGCTTGCGCTATCGCTCGGCCGTCGCGGGCTGGGGCGGACCTGGCCCAATCCGGCCGTCGGCGCGGTGGTGGTCAAGGACGGCGTCATCGTCGGCCGCGGCTGGACGCAAGCGGGCGGCCGGCCGCATGCCGAGCCGGAGGCGCTGAAGCGGGCCGGGGGAGCAGCACGGGGCGCGACGCTCTATGTGACGCTCGAGCCGTGCTCGCATTTCGGCAAGTCGCCGCCCTGCGTCGATGCCGTGATCGCCTCCGGCATTGCGCGCGTGGTGTCGGCAATCGAGGACCCCAATCCGGAAGTGGCGGGGCAGGGACATGCCAAACTTCGCGCGGCCGGAATTGCGGTCGATGTCGGGCTTGGCGCGGCGGAAGCCGCGCGCGATCACGCCGGACATTTCCGCCGCATCCGCGACAAGCGCCCGCATGTGATCCTCAAGCTCGCGGTATCGGCCGACGACAAGATCGCTGCCGAAGGTGGCAAGCCGGTCGCGATCACGGGCGAAGCGGCGCGGACGCGAGTGCACCTGTTGCGCGCGCAATGCGACGCCATCCTGGTCGGCATCGGCACCGTGCTGGCGGATGATCCGCTGCTGACCTGCCGCCTGCCCGGAATGGAACCGCGTTCGCCGGTGCGGGTGGTGCTGGATCGCGCTCTGCGTCTGCCAGGAGCGAGCCGGCTGGTCCATTCCGCGCGCGAAACGCCGCTCTGGGTGATGACGTCGGACCTCGCCGATGCGCCGGCGGCCATGAAGCTCGGCGCGGCCGGCGCACAGGTGCTACGGGTTGCGGCGACGACCAAGCCGCCGGGGTTCGATCTGCCGGCCGTCCTGCACGCGCTGTCCGAGAAGGGCATCACAAGGCTGATGGTGGAGGGCGGCTCGCGGGTCGCCTCGTCCTTCATCGCGAGCTGCCTCGTCGATGAAATCTGGCTGCTGCGCGGGCCTGAAGCGATCGGATCGGATGGTATTCCCGCGCTGGACGCATTGCCGCTCTCGTCAATCACCGGCTCGCCCGCGTTCAAGACCCGTGCTAGCGAAAGCCTGGAGAAGGACACCCTTACGATCTACGAGCGTGCGTAATGTTTACCGGAATTGTCACCGATATCGGTGAGATCATTGGCTTCACGCCAACCGCGCAGGGGCAGCTGCATCGCATGCGGATCGCCTGCCGCTACGACCAGACGACGATTGCCGATGGCGCCTCGATCGCCTGCAACGGCGTCTGCCTGACGGTGGTGGCTTCAGGTGTGGAAGGCGGCAAGACCTGGTTCGACGTCGATGCGGCCGCCGAAACGCTCGGCATGACGACGGCGAAGCACTGGATCAAGGGCACAAGGCTTAACCTCGAGCGCGCGCTCAAGATCGGCGATGAGCTCGGCGGCCATATCGTCGCGGGGCACGCCGACGGCATTGCGACTATTGTCAGGCGCGATGATCTGCCCGACATGGCGCGGTTCGAGCTGCGCACCACGCGGGAATTGGCGCGTTTCATCGCCGCCAAGGGCTCGGTGACGCTCGATGGCGTGTCGTTGACTGTCAACACGGTCGAGGATGTCACATTTTCGGTGCTGATCATTCCCCATACGCTTAGTGTCACGACGCTCAGCGGATGGGCTGCGGGGAGCGAGGTCAATATCGAGGTCGATCTGATGGCCCGCTACGCCGCGCGGCTGTCGGAAATGAAGTGACGGGCGAAAGCCCGTCATCCCGGGGCGCGCCTTAGCGCGAACCCGGGATCTCGAGATTTCGGGCCCGATGCTAGCGCATCGCCCCGGAATGACACTGCCTGTTCATGCTTGGCTTAACCACCCGCGGCGACTACATAACGCACCGGTACATGAGTGAAACGGATTGAAGAATGGCAGACGCACGGCGCGCACCGCTGAAGGACCAGACCGACATTTCAGGCGCGCGCGCCCTGATCGTCGAGGCGCGATTTTATGACGATATCCAGGACGCGCTGCTGGAGGGCGCGGTCGCCGAGCTGAACGCTGCCGGCGTGACCCACGACGTCATCACGGTGCCCGGCGCGCTGGAAATTCCGGCCGCGATTGCGATCGCGCTTGATGCTGCCGAAAAGAATGGCAAGCCTTATGATGCGGCAATCGCGCTCGGCTGCGTGGTGCGCGGCGACACCATCCATTTCGAGATCGTCTCGATCGAATCCTCGCGCGCGCTGATGGATCTTTCGGTCATCCGAAAGGTTCCGCTCGGCAACGGAATCATCACCGTCAATACTGACGCGCAGGCCTGGGCGAGGGCGCGCGCCAGTGAACTCAACAAGGGCGGCGACGCCGCGCGTGCCGCGCTGGCGATGCTGCGGATCAAGCGGCGGCTGACGAAGGCTTAAGGCGATGGCGGATCAGAAGAAGCCGGTCAAAGGCCCCGAACGGAAAGCCAACCGTCGCGGCGCGGCGCGGTTAGCTGCCGTGCAGGCGCTCTACCAGATGGACATCGCTGGCGCCGGGATCAACGACATCTTCGCCGAGTTCGAGAGCCACTGGCTCGGCAACGAGGTCGAGGGCGACAAATATCTGCCGGCGGAAGCCGCGTTTTTCCGCGACGTGGTGTCGGGCGTGGTCCGTGATCAGGCAAGGCTCGATCCCCTGATTGACGATGCGCTCTCGAAAGGCTGGCCGCTGAAGCGGATCGACGCGATTCTGCGTGCGGTGCTGCGGGCCGGCTCCTATGAGCTGGAGCATCGCAAGGACGTGCCGGGCCGTGTCGTGGTGTCGGAATATGTCGACGTCGCGCATGCCTTCGTCGAAAAGGACGAGACCGGCATGGTGAACGCGGTGCTCGACCAGATCGCGCGCCAGTTCCGCGCCGATGAGTTCGCACGTGGCTAGCGGCAAGCCCGCGTCCGGCGAGGACTCGCTGATCGCGCGCTATTTCCGGCCGCTTGCGACCGACCCCGGTGCGTACGGCCTCGACGACGACGCCGGGGCATTAAAACCCTCGGGCGACGATATCGTGGTGACGACGGACGCCATCGTCGAGGGCGTGCACTTCCTGCCCGACGATCCCCCCGATACCGTGGCGCGGAAGGCGCTGCGGGTGAATCTGAGCGATCTCGCGGCGAAGGGGGCGACGCCTGCCGGCTTCGTGCTGACGCTGGCGCTGCGTAGCGCGGACGAGGCCTGGCTAAAGCCGTTCGCGATGGCACTCGGCGAGGACGCGTCGCAATTCGGCTGTCCGCTTTTGGGAGGCGATACTGTATCGACGCCGGGTCCGTTGATGGTCTCGGTCACCGCGTTCGGGCGGGCGCCGCCGGGCAGGATGGTCCATCGCAGCGGCGCCAGGGTAGGCGAGCGCGTGATGGTCACCGGCACGATCGGCGACGCCGCGTTGGGACTGGCGGTCCTCAAGGGCGGCAAGGTTCATGCCGCCACGACAGACAAGGCGGCGCGCGACGCGCTGGTCGGGCGCTATCGCGTTCCGCAGCCGCGCGTGGCGCTGGCCGAGATCATCAGAGACCATGCCAGTGCGTCGATGGACGTGTCGGATGGGCTCGCTGGCGACCTCACAAAACTCTGCGGCGTCTCCGGCGTCTCGGCCGTGATCGAGCTGGAGCAGGTTCCGCTGTCCGGCGCAGCGCAGGATCTGGTATCGCGCGGGGTTGTCGGGCGGGAGACGCTGATCACCGGCGGTGACGATTACGAGATCCTGTGCACGATGGCCGAGGAGAGGGTCGGGCCGTTCACGCAGGCGGCGCGGCACGCCGGCGTTGCCGTCAGTTCCCTCGGTGCGGTGGTTGCGGGAAGCGCCGCGCCGAAGTTCGTCGACGGCCAAGGCAGGGAGATCGTGCTGGAGCGGCTATCCTACAGCCACTTCTGACTGGGTCTGGATGCACCGTCTGCCACGGTCCCGCCGAGCGGCAAATTATTTAGACCGATTAGCGGTGATTCCTTTCAAAAATAGACAGTTTTTGCCCTCGGTGGCGTTGCGCCCGGAAAGCGATTTTGGCAAGGTCCCCGCCGATTTGAGGCCGCCCTTTTGGGGAGGGTAGGCCTCCTTCAATAAATGCGCCGGCCGCGCTCGCGGGATGGCGTGGGGCGGAAACGAGCATCTGAGGCAACTTCAATGACAGCATTATGGGTGATTGTGCTCTGCGGAGCACTTTCGGTTCTCTACGCCATCTGGGCGACGTCGTCCGTCCTGAAGTCGGACGCCGGCAACCCGCGCATGCAGGAAATCGCGGCGGCGGTCGCCGAAGGCGCGCAGGCCTATCTGCGCCGCCAGTACATGACCATCGCCATGGTCGGCGTGGTGATCTTCGCACTGCTCGCCTATTTCCTCGGCATGCTGGTTGCGGTCGGCTTCCTGATCGGCGCCGTGCTGTCGGGCGCTGCCGGCTTCATCGGCATGAACGTCTCGGTTCGCGCCAACGTGCGCACCGCGCAGGCGGCGACGACCTCGCTGGCCGGCGGTCTCGAGCTCGCCTTCAAGGCAGGCGCCATCACCGGCCTTCTGGTTGCCGGCCTCGCGCTGCTCGGCGTCACCATCTATTTCGCCTATCTCACCCAGCTCGCGGGGCTGAAGGCCAATGACCGCGTCGTCGTCGACGCGCTGGTGGCGCTCGGCTTCGGTGCTTCGCTGATCTCGATCTTCGCCCGTCTCGGCGGCGGCATCTTCACCAAGGGCGCGGACGTCGGCGGCGACCTCGTCGGCAAGGTCGAGGCCGGCATTCCCGAGGACGATCCGCGCAACCCGGCAACCATCGCCGACAACGTCGGTGACAACGTCGGTGACTGCGCCGGCATGGCGGCCGACCTGTTCGAGACCTATGCGGTGACCGCGGTCGCCACCATGGTGCTCGCCGCGATCTTCTTCGCGAACTCGCCGCTCTTGGTGAACATGATGACCCTGCCGCTCGCGATCGGCGGCATCTGCATCATCACCTCGATCATCGGCACCTTCTTCGTCAAGCTCGGCGCCAGCCAGTCCATCATGGGCGCGCTGTACAAGGGCCTCATCGCAACCGGCGTGCTGTCGCTGCTCGGCGTTGCCGCCGTCATCAACTGGCTGATCGGTTTCGGCCCGCTGGAGGGCGTGAAGTTCACCGGCATGGCGCTGTTCTGGTGCGGCATCGTCGGTCTTGCCGTCACCGGCCTGATCATCTGGATCACCGAATACTACACCGGCACCGACTATCGCCCGGTGAAATCGATCGCCTCGTCGTCGGTCACCGGCCACGGCACCAACGTGATCCAGGGCCTTGCGATCTCGATGGAAGCGACCGCGCTGCCCGCGATCGTCATCATCGCCGGCATCCTCATCACCTACAGTCTTGCCGGCCTGTTCGGCATCGCGATCGCGACCACGACGATGCTGGCGCTGGCCGGCATGATCGTGGCGCTCGACGCTTTCGGCCCGGTCACCGACAACGCCGGCGGCATCGCCGAAATGGCCGGCCTGCCGAAGGAGGTCCGCAAGTCGACCGACGCGCTCGACGCCGTCGGCAATACCACCAAGGCCGTTACCAAGGGCTATGCGATCGGCTCCGCCGGTCTCGGCGCGCTGGTGCTGTTCGCGGCCTACAATGAAGATCTCAAGTTCTTCATCGCCAACTCGGCCAAGAACCCCTACTTCCAGGGCGTCGCGCCGGACTTCTCGCTCAACAACCCCTACGTCGTGGTTGGCCTCCTGTTCGGCGGCCTGCTGCCGTACCTGTTCGGCGCGATGGGCATGACCGCGGTCGGCCGTGCGGCCGGGGCGATCGTCGAAGAAGTGCGGCGCCAGTTTCGCGAGAAGCCCGGCATCATGCAGGGCACCGATAAGCCGGATTACGGCAAGGCGGTCGACCTGCTGACCAAGGCGGCGATCAAGGAAATGATCATTCCGTCGTTGCTGCCGGTGCTGTCGCCGATCGTCGTCTACTTCGCGATCTATGCGATCGCGGGCGGCGGCGCGGCCGGCAAGTCGGCGGCGTTCTCCGCCGTCGGCGCGATGCTGCTCGGCGTGATCGTCACCGGCCTGTTCGTCGCGATCTCGATGACCTCGGGCGGCGGCGCCTGGGACAACGCCAAGAAGTACATCGAGGACGGCCACTACGGTGGCAAGGGCTCCGACGCTCACAAGGCGGCCGTCACTGGCGACACCGTCGGCGACCCCTACAAGGATACGGCGGGTCCGGCGGTGAACCCGATGATCAAGATCACCAACATCGTGGCGCTGTTGCTGCTGGCGATCCTGGCGCACTGAGCCGGCGAGAAGCTGATCGAAAAAGAAAAACCCCGCGGTGCGAACCGCGGGGTTTTTTGTTGGACAGTGGAAATTCTCACCGCGTCATTGCGAGTTGGGATCGGCGTTAAGAGACCGACCCTCGACGCGACGAAGCAATCCATCTATCCCCGCGCGGAGATGTGGATTGCTTCGCTTCGCTCGCAATACACCGGCATCTCAATTCACATCCATCTGCAGGCCTTCGCGCTTGATGATCTCGGCGAATTTCGTCGTCTCGGCCTGCACGAAATCGGAAAACTGTTGCGGCGTGCCCCAGTCGGCGGTGGCGCCCATGTTGGCGAGAGTCTTCTTGACGTCCTCGCGCGCCAGCATCGCCTTGATTTCCTTGTTGAGGGCTTCGACAGCGGGAGCGGGCGTTGCCTTCGGCAGGAATATGCCGAACCACGACGAGACATCGAACTTTGCCAGCTCAGGCACGCCCTCGCGTATGCTTGGGATGTTCGGTGCCGCCGGGCTGCGTTCGGGCGTGGTGACGCAGAGCGCGGTCAGCTTGCCGTCCTGCGTCTGCGGCAGCGATGGATAGAGATTGTCGAACAGGATCTGGATATCGCCCGCAAGCGCCGCCTGCAGCGCAGGTCCCGCGCCACGGAATGGCACGTGCACCATCTTCAAGCCGGTGAGCTGCAGGAACCAGGCGCCGGTGAGGTGAGGGCTCTGCCCGACCCCGGACGAGGCGTAGGTGAGCTTGTCCGGATTGGCCTTGATGTAGGCGATCAACTCGGGAATCGACTTGATGCCGGTCGATGGATGCGCCGACACGATGTTCGGAATCCGGATCATGTTACTGACCGGCTGCAGCTGCTCGGCCTTGTAGGTCATGTTGCGGAAGATGCTGTAGGCGATCGCGTTCGGGCCGGGATTGCCGACGAGGATGACATGACCGTCGGCTTTGCCGCGCACGACTTCGGCGGTGCCGATCGTGCCGCCGCCGCCGGAGCGGTTCTCCACGACAGCCGACTGGCCCCACGCGGTCTGCAGATGCGCGGCGAGCAGCCGCCCCATCACGTCGGTGCTGCCGCCGGCCGCCGCCGGCACGATGAGCCGCACGGTCTCGGTTGGCCGCCAGTCGGAGCCGAAGCTCGCGCGCGGCAAAATCGCTGCGGCAGCAATACCGGCAGCGCCGGTCAAAACGCGGCGTCGAGAAAAGGCTTTAATCGTCACAAGTTCACTCCCTGCTTTGGATTCTTGTTGGCAGGGACCGTAGGCAGCGCGGGCGCTGGGGGCAAGCGGCGACTTGGCGCAGGATTTCCGCGCCGCGGAACCGGTGACTGTGAACTAACGGGCTCTAATTGAAGCTGAGCAGCTTGAAGAGCGGCGTCAGATAGCTGAGCTCCTGGCCTGATGTCGGCGTGGTGCGGCTGATGAAATCGAAGATCTTGCCGTCCTGCAATCCGTAATTGGCGAGCCGCGTCACCTGACGGTTCTTGTCGAAATAGATCGCAATCACGCGCTGGTCGACGACCTGCTGATTCATGAACGCGACTTTGCGCTCCGAGCGCTGCGAGATGTAATAGAACACCTCGCCGTTCAGGGTCGCGACCGTTGACGGCGTTCCCATCACGATCAGCACCTGGTCCTGGCTGGCGCCGATCGGAATCTGCTCCAGCGCGTTGGGCGGCAGGATGTAGCCTTTCTGGAACTGCTCGCCGGTGCATCCCGTGAGCGCCGCGCAGACCAGTGCCACGGCCATGGCCGCGCGAAGCCCGCGCCTGGGTGCGGTCGTGCAGCTCGTCGAGGGCACGCAGGTGCTCAGCTGGCTCATTTCGGTCATATCAGGAATCAGCCCGTCCTCTTGCATCGCGCGGTGCGTTGACGTACCGGGCACCACACTGGATTGCAACACGCGCGGCCTCTGGACAAAGGATCTGGAGGGCTCGCATGCGGAACCCACAATGCTTTGGCCGTTCAATCACTTCAGGAAACCCCGGACGCCGTTGCGCGGCACCATCGAGGCCATCTATGGCATGATCGTGACGCAGGCGCGAGAACCGTTGTTTTACCGGGACTTCGCGGTTCCGGACACGGTTAATGGCCGTTTTGACCTGCTTCTGCTGCATTTGTGGCTGGTTCTGCGGCGCCTGAAGTCGGTGGAGGGCGGCGCGGCCCTTTCGCAGGGGCTGTTCGACCATTTTTGCAACGATATGGACGACAATCTGCGCGAAATGGGGGTCAGCGATCTCAAGGTGCCCAAGCGCATGCAGGCCTTCGGCGAGGCCTTTTATGGCCGGACGGCGGCCTATGACATGGCGCTGACGGAGGGCCGCGAGGCCCTGGCGCAGGCGATCTGCAAGAATATCCTGAACGGCGAGAACATCGAAAAGGCCCGCCGGCTGGCGGCCTATGCCGAGGCGGCGATGACCGCCCTGGACGATATCGACGAGGCGACGCTGATTAGCGGTTCGGCCAGATTTCCCGTGCCCGAGAAGGTGCAGCCATGAGCAAGACCGGCGTGACAGAAAGGCCAGACCCATGGCGCGTCCCAGTCGTGGTCGCGCAGATCCCCGAGACCGGCCTGCATCGCGATATCGCGGCCGACCAGGCCGTTCGGCATGCACTGGCCGAAATGGGCGGCTTGCGCGAGGTGCTGTCAGCGCACGCGTCGTTCGACGTGACGCCCAGGAGCGGCGGCCGCCTCCACGTCGCCGGCAACGTCCGGGCACGAATCGGACAGACCTGCGTGGTGACGCTGGAGGAGATCGAAAACGACATCGACGAGCCGGTCGACCTGATCTTCGCGCCGCCGGAACAGGTGCCGCAGATGGCCGCGCTGGTCGATGAGGCCGAGGAGAGCGACGAAGAGACGCCCGATCCGCTGGAGCCGATCGACGACGGCATGATCGATCTCGGCAAGGTCGCCGCCGATGCCCTGTTCCTCGCGGTCGATCCCTATCCGCGCAAGCCCGGCGCCGTATTTGAACCGGTGGTCGAAGCCGCTGATCCCGAGGATCATCCGTTCGCGGCACTCAGGGCACTGAAGGTGGCACCGAAAATGCCGGGAGCCAGAAAGCCCAAGGGCAAGTAGCAGGGAGCTAAAGCAACCGATGAAGCTGCGGTCGCTTCGACATCATTGTATTGTCTCGCCAAGAATCTTGCCTAAGATATTGATTTTAAATTGGATATTACATATCCTTGATTTCGGGCCACAGCACGCCGCTTTCGCCAAAAGACCGTGGTCAAGAGGTTGTGTCAGGACGGGGACACGCTATTGTCGCGGCCCGACGGGGGCGCGAGTTGCGTTTCGCCAGGCATCGCTGAACGGTGCCCTTCCAGGTGCGGCCGGGCTCGACGAGGGCCGCAAGAGATCAGGTTTCCGGGACGTTCATGCCGCAAAAGGTTCGAATCGCGCTTGACGCCATGGGCGGCGATGTCGGCGCATCGGTCGTCATTCCCGGCGCGGCGATCGCTTTGAAGAAGCATCCCGACAGCGAATTCCTGCTTTATGGCGACAGCAAGCAGATCGATGAGCAACTCGCCGCGCACCCGGCGCTGAAGAAGGCGTCGCGCGTCGTTCATACCGATGTTACCGTGAGCATGCACGACAAGCCGAGCCAGGCGCTGCGGCGCGGCCGCAAGACATCGTCGATGTGGCTTGCGATCGATGCGGTGAAGAAGGGTGAGGCCGACGTTGCCATCTCCGCCGGCAACACCGGCGCGCTGATGGCGATGGCGCGCTTCCATCTGCACACCATGCCAGGAATCGATCGGCCCGCCATCGCCGCCGTGTGGCCGACGGCCCGCGGTGAGTCCGTCGTGCTCGACCTCGGCGCCAGCATCGGCGGCGATGCGAACCATCTGGTGACGCTGTCGGTGATGGGCAGCGCGATGGCCAGCGTGCTCTTCAACATCGAGCGGCCGACGGTCGGCCTGCTCAACATCGGTGTCGAGGAAATCAAGGGCCACGAGGAAATCCGCGAGGCGGCCGAAAAGCTGCGGGCGATGAACCTGCCGCAACTCAACTATATCGGTTTCGTCGAGGGCGATGGCATCGGCAGCGGCGCGGCCGACGTCATCGTGGCGGAAGGATTTAGCGGCAACATCGCCCTCAAGGCTGCCGAAGGTACCGCGCGCCAGATGGCGGACTTCCTGCGCGGCGCGATGGCAAGCAGCTGGCAGTCCAAGATCGGCTATCTGTTCGCCCGCAAGGCCTTCCAGGCGCTTCGCGACAAGCTCGATCCGAACAAATCCAATGGCGGTGTTCTGCTCGGGCTGAAGGGCGTGGTGGTCAAGAGCCACGGCGGAATCAACGCGGAGGGCTTTGCCTCCGCAGTCAACGTTGGCTATGAGATGGTCCGCTGCGATCTCCTCACCAAGATTAATCAGATGATAAACAGCGACGGCGGTGCGCTGGCACAGACCGCGCAGGAGGCTGTCTCGTGACTGCGAAACGTTCGGTCGTGCTGGGCTGCGGCTCCTATCTGCCGCAGAAAGTGCTGACCAATGCGGAACTCGCCGCCCGGATCGATACGTCGGACGAGTGGATCGTGCAGCGCACCGGTATCCGGGAGCGCCACATCGCGGCCGAAGGCGAGTTCACATCGCATCTCGCAATCAACGCTGCGCGCGCGGCGCTTGAACATGCCGGTATCGACGCGCAGGCGATCGACCTGATCGTGCTGGCGACCTCGACGCCCGATAATACCTTTCCGGCAACGGCGGTCGCCGTCCAGAATGAGCTCGGCATTCATCACGGCGTTGCCTTCGATTTGCAGGCGGTGTGCTCCGGCTTTGTCTTCGCGCTTGCTACCGCTGACAAATTCCTGCGCTCCGGCGCCCACAAGCGCGCACTGGTAATCGGTGCCGAGACGTTTTCCCGTATCCTCGACTGGAACGACCGCGGCACCTGCGTGCTGTTCGGCGACGGTGCGGGCGCAATCGTGCTCGAGGCGCAGGACCAGCCCGGAACGTCTGCCGACCGAGGCGTGCTCACGACCCATCTGCGCTCCGATGGAAGGCACAAGGCGAAGCTGTTCGTCGATGGCGGCCCGTCCACGACGCAGACCGTCGGCCATCTTCGGATGGAAGGCCGTGAAGTGTTCAAGCACGCGGTCGGCATGATCACGGACGTGATTGTGGATGCCTTCAATGCGACCGGTGCGACCGCCGAAGACATCGACTGGTTCATCCCGCACCAAGCCAACAAGCGAATCATCGATGCTTCGGCGCACAAGCTTCATATTGCACCGCAGAAGGTGGTGCTGACCGTCGATCTCCACGGCAACACCTCGGCGGCCTCGATTCCGCTGGCGCTCGATGTGGCGGTCCAGGACGGGCGGGTGAGGAAGGGCGATCTGGTGCTGTTCGAGGCCATGGGCGGCGGCTTCACCTGGGGTTCCGCGCTCGTGCGCTGGTGAACGTCACACAGCAGGATCGACTAAAATTGCCGCCATGTTCCATGCGTCTGCATGATGCTCGCTGTTGACCATTGCGAGCTAACCGCTTAATTTCAGGCAATAAATTTTGTTCGCCGAGAGTGCGGGGCAGGCGATGACCGGGACCGGAAAAACAGTCACACGCGTCGATTTGTGCGAGGCCGTCTACCAGAAGGTGGGACTGTCGCGGACGGAATCTTCAGCGTTTGTCGAACTCGTTCTGAAAGAGATCACCGATTGCCTTGAGAAGGGCGAGACGGTCAAACTGTCGTCGTTCGGCTCGTTCATGGTGCGCAAGAAGGGTCAGCGTATCGGACGTAACCCGAAGACCGGTACCGAAGTGCCGATCTCGCCACGCCGCGTGATGGTGTTCAAGCCATCAGCTATCCTGAAACAGCGGATCAACGGGCACGCGCCCGGCAATGGCGAGAGCAAGACCGACATCGAGTAAAGACGGCTGCGTAGCAAGGCGAGTACCGCGTCTTCCCCAACGAGCTGAGTTGAGAGGAGCTGGCCTTTGGATAAAGCGCCGGATGCGTTCCGCACCATCAGCGAAGTCGCTGAAGAACTCGATATCCCCCAGCACGTGCTGCGATTCTGGGAGACGCGCTTCGCGCAGATCAAGCCGATGAAGCGAAGCGGCGGGCGGCGCTATTACCGCCCGGACGACGTCGACCTGCTCAAGGGTATCCGCCGCCTTTTGTACGGCGAGGGCTACACCATCCGCGGCGTGCAGCGGATCCTGAAAGAGCACGGCATCAAGTCCGTTCAGGGACTCGCCGACCAGACTTCCGCCGTCACGTTCGGTGCGGTCGAGGAGGCGATCGGTCTCAGCCTGCAGGAGCCCGATGAGGGCGAGATGCCGGTTGCAGCCGAAGCTGAGGACGAGGATGGGGACGCTGATTACGAGAGCGAAGACAAGGAAATCGATTACCGCTTTGTGGATACCGACGACGACGGCATTTTGCTGCCCTTCGTCAAGGGCAAGCCGGGCTCGTCGGATGCCGACCGCGAGCGCCTCGAGCGGGTCCTGCAGGACCTCGTCGCCTGCCGGGAATTGCTGGATACCGTGCTGAAGGATAGCTGAACGAGCAGGCCGGAACCGGCCACCGGCCGGCGCCTCAATGAGGCCGCTCTCGCGCCTTGCGCCGGGCCCTGATCGCAGCTATTGGAACGGCATCGGAGCGTGGCGCAGCCCGGTTAGCGCACTAGTCTGGGAGACTAGGGGTCGGAGGTTCAAATCCTCTCGCTCCGACCATTTAGTTCATAAAATTAAGAAGACGGAAGGGCGCCCGAGGTGCCTTTTCCCCGGCGGCCATCGATCGCCGCGATGCCTCGTCTGACTCAACCCGAGTAAACCACCCCTTAACCTTAAGATTGTTACTATTTGCTGTATCCGGGTGGTGACCGCCTGGCCAAGCGGAGCGAATCTTATGCCCGTCGAGATGCTGTCGTACGCCGAGTTGGGTGAAAGGCTCAAAATTTCCCCGGAGGCCGCGCGGGCCCTGGTGAAACGACATCGCTGGCCGCGCTCGCGCGCCAACGATGGCAAGACGCTCGTTCACGTCGATCTCACCGAAATCAACCATTCCCCGATCAACCGCCAGCCGCAAGCGCAGGCCGGCCAACAACTGGTCAGCGCCTTAAAGCAGCAAATCGAGACCCTGCAGACCGAACTGGCGGAGATGAAGGTCATCGCCAGTGGCTATCGGGCCGACTTCGAGCGGGAATGCGAGCGGACCAACAAGCTGCTGGCTGAGCTGCTCAAGGCAACCACCGACACCATGGGAGCCCGGGAAAAGGCCGCTCTGCTCGAAGGAAAGCTGTCGATGCTGACGCAGCCCTGGCGACGTCGGCTGGTCGATGCCTTCACCCTGGCCCTGCCGCAGGTCGCATCCAGCCCGCGCGAGAGCGCCACCGCTCCATCACCGAATTCAGCTGCCGCCTAGATACCGAGGGCCCAGACGACAACGATGGTGGCTAGCACCGCCAGTCCGCTGACTGTCCATCCGGTCAGATAGGTCGCGCCATCGGTCTGTGGTTGATCGACCATGGTATCGCGCCATTGGCTCATGACGACCTCTCCAAGTCTGGTCTTCCGATAGGGTCTTGCCTCCAGATAAGTCGCGTCTGACGACCTCAGGTTCAAACAGCGGAGCGGACTGCAGACGCGAACCTGGAACGGACGAAGCCGAGAATGCTTTGTCCGTCATCGGACATTGCAGTCGTGCGCAGGTGGCGCTGGTTTGATCCGAATCCCGCGGCGTTTTCGGGACCTTTTCCTTTCAACACCATCCAATGGTGCAAGGGCGCGCCGGCGTGACGGCACGCCCAGCCGCAGCCGTGTGGGTCGGCTGACGGAGGATATGTGGATCGCGCAAGCGCATCGAGCAGTGACGCGACGGATCCAGGATGGAGGAATCCAATGGCACGGAATACCACGAATTCGATCACGCGACGGCGCATGGTAGCCGGGTTGGCAGTGGCCGCAACGCCAGGGGTTTTGACGGGCACGAATAGCGCTTGCGCGCAGGCCGATCAGAATACGAAACCTGAGAACCAGGCCAAGTCCGAGAAGAGCCTCTATGATCGGCTCGGTGGCGTGTTCGCGATCGCTGCGGTGATCGACCACTTCAGCGATGCGGTCGTGAAGAATCCCATCGTCGGCCAGAAATCCAAAAATCCGCAATTGCGGGAATGGCACACCAAGAATTTGCAACGGCTGCCCGGCCTCAAGTTCATGCGCACGCTGTGGGTCTGCAACGTTTCAGGCGGACCATTTCAGTTTACGGCGACCCGACCCGGCGCGACACCGCTGGGTCTCGAAGAGGCGCATCGCAACCTCAAGATCTCGCCCGCGGAATTCGATGAAGTCGCCGCCGAGCTCGGGCGGACGCTGGATTTCGCGAAAGTGCCGAAGCGTGAGAAGGCCGAAGTGCTGGCCGCATTTGCCGCGCACAAGGACGAGGTTACCGCCGGCTACGTCGCGGGCGGCAAACGCGGCTGATGCGTTCGGTGTGTCCAAATGAGGTCCGGCGTAGCCGGATCATGTGACCTGCCATGCCGATTCCGCAACTGGAACGTCGCGCCGTGCTTCGCTAGGCTCGGGCGCGAGTGAGGGAAACACCTCACCGGCAGCGGATGGAAACAGCGAGGCAGGCCCATGCAAGTGCGCCCCACAGGCGTGATACCGCCGATGACGACGCCGTTCCGGAAAGACGGCGAAATCGATTACAAGCTCGTTGCGCCCCAGGTCGAATGGCTGATCGGTGCCGGCAGCCACGGCATGGCGGCCGGCGGCTCGACCGGCGAGGGACATACGCTCGACCATGAGGAATACCGCGACCTGGTGGCGGCGACGGTGGAAGCCGCGAACGGGCGCGCGCCCGTCATCGCCGGCATCATCGTCGATTCCACGCGCGATGCGATCCAGCGCGGCAGGCTGGTGCGCGACATGAACGTGGCGGCCTTGCAGGTGACGCCGGTGCACTATCTGTTCAAGCCGGACGAGCAGGCGATGGTCGACCACTTCCGCCGCATGGCCGATGAAACCGGCATGCCGATCATCATCTATAACGTCGTGCCGTGGTCCTATCTTTCGCCGGCGCTGCTGACGCGGATCATGAACGAGGTGCCGCTGGTCGTCGGCGTCAAGCAGAGCGCGGGCGATCTGAAGCTGTTTGCCGATCTGATGATGATGGCACCGGACAAATTGATCTACAGCGCGGTCGACGCGCTGATGTATCCGTCCTATACGCTCGGCGCGCATGGATCGATCGCCGCGATCCTCAGCGCCGCGCCGCATGCGTCCGTCGAGCTCTGGAATGCGGTCAAGGCCGGCGACCACGCCCGCGCGCTCGAGCTGCACAAGAAGCTGCTGACATTGTGGAACGCGATCGTCTCGGACAATCTGCCGGCTTGCACGCGCTACGCGCAGTCGCTGCAGGGGTTGCCGGCGACGTTCTCGCGCGCGCCGATGCCGGAAGCGTCACAATCGCAACAGGCGGTCATCCGAAAGGCGCTCGATGGTTTGGGCGCGCTCGGCGGCTCTCGCCAGGCAGCGGAATAATTCCGCCGCACGAAAACGGCCGCAGGACAATCGAGCTGTTCGTATCACCGGGCGGCTTTACCGGCCATTCCCACCTGTTACTGTCCTGCCCGCATGGGCTGCATTGTCATGCGAGCCCCCACTCAAGAACTGAAAAATCGAGGTAACGATCTCAATGAAGGATTTTGCCGGAAAGTTTGCGGTGATCACCGGTGGCGGCACGGGCATGGGCCGCGAACTCGCGCGCCAACTCGTCGCCGAGGGCTGCAACGTCGCGATGTGCGACGTCTCGGTAGAGGCGATGGCGGAGACCAAGCGGCTGTGCGAGGCGGAAGGGCTGCCGCAGGGGCTGCGTGTCACCACCCACATCGCCGACGTCTCGATCGAAGCCCACTTGCAGCGTTTTCGCGATGAGCTGGTCGAGCAGCAGGCGACCGACAAGATCCATTTGCTGTTCAACAACGCCGGCATCGGTGGCGGCGGCAGCCTGTTCACCAACACGCGCGAGCAATGGGAACGCACTTTCAACATCTGCTGGGGCGGCGTCTATCTCGGCGTGCGCACCTTCCTGCCGCTGATGATGAAGGCGGACGAGGCCCACATCGTCAACACGTCGAGCGTCAACGGATTCTGGGCGTCGGTCGGTCTTGGGGTGCCGCACACCGCCTACAGCGCCGCCAAATTTGCCGTGAAGGGATTCACCGAAGCGCTGATGACCGATCTGCGGCTCAATGCGCCCCACATCAAGTGCTCGGTCGTGATGCCCGGGCATATCGGCACTTCGATCGTTTCCAATTCGCGCAAGATCCAGAGCGGCACGGAATCCGATGAACTGAGCCCAAATGAAATCGCGGCGACGCGGCTGCGCCTGAATGGCATGGGCATCGATACCGCGCCAATGTCTGACGACGACATCCAGAAGATCGCGCTCGACCGTGCACGTTCCTTCCGCGACGAGGCGCCGACCACCGCAGCGGCTGCGGCAAAGATCATCCTCGACGGCGTCAAGGCGGAGCGCTGGCGGATACTCGTCGGTGACGATGCGCACAAGCTCGATGAGCGGGTGCGGCAGGCCCCGGAAAAGGCCTATACGCCGGAATTCTTCAAGAGCTTTGCCGAGGAGGTCGGCTGGCGGCTTGGCTAGCGGGCAGTCGGTTCTGACCGTGATCAGAACCGACGCCCTCGCTTTCTCCTGTGTCGCGTTTCAGGAGCACTAAACCGTATGCGTCGTTTACGCGCGCGAGACGCGGGCGCGCGTGCCCGGACGATAGGCGAGGCGGGTGTGCCCGGAGCAGTAGGGCATGCCTTCCACCGGCGTGTTGCCGCAGAAACAGAAATCCTCCGCGCCTGGTGTGCTGATTGGCCAGCGGCATCGTTCGTTGCTGAGCTCGAGCAGCGAGCAGCGGCGCTCGCTGATGATCGGCTCTTCCTGGATCGGCGGCGGGTTTTCGTAGACGGCCTGCAGGATTTGATACTGCAGCCTTGGAATGGATTTCCTGGAACGTTCTCGGGCAGCCTTGGTGGGGCGCGGTTCGGCCCGGGCAGGTCCGCGCGTCAATTGCAGGCGCGCAAGTTTCCCGATCACCGCGTTGCGGCTGACGCCGATGCTGGCCGCGATCTCGCGACAGGTGAGGCCGGCTTCAAAATGACTCTTCAGCAGTTCGACGCGATCGGTGGTCCAGGTCGGCAGATTCGTAAGCATTTTCTCGGTTCCACATTCTGTGAAAACCGCCGCGGGCTCCCGTCAGGACGGCCGGCCGTTGTCGCGGATTGCAAGCAGCCCGTCCTTGATGGCGAGCCGAATGCCTTCCTCGATGAGGGTCCTTGCAACGCCTGGAACGCTAGTGCCGTGGGTGCCCTGTCTCACCAATCTTTCCATGTACGCGATGGTCGAGAGCGCCAAGGTCACGGGAACGCGGTCGGTTTCGGCTTTTTCTGTAGCCATGTGGAACGCTAACTTTTAAACGCTGTACTGAAAAGTTACTATTTCGACTCTATTTAGTTTTGCACATATGAGTCAAATAGCTTGTGGATAGCTTTCTATCCAATTGAAAAATAATATTAAAATCGGGATCTCGATCTGTGAACCGGCTGCGGCCGTGTTACCCGGCGCGTGTAACCGGCCTGAGGGGCGCCCGAGGCCGCGGCAAAACGATCCAGACTCGCGACGATTTTCTCGATTGCCTCGCACCGCGCGCGATGACGAAATGCCTAGGGCAGGCGGCGGCGGGCGCAATGACGGTCACGAACGGGCTCTACACGATCCAGATCGAGATGTCGGATGGCGGGCACGGTCGCGCCCACGGCATCATCGTGCTGCGCGACGGCAGGCTCGCGGGCGGCGATTCGTATTTCTATTACACCGGCTCCTACACCGCCGAGCGCGGCAAATGGCGCGGCGAGCTTATCACCCATGAGCATACGAAATCATCGGGTGCGTTGCCGCTGTTCGGCGGGCGCGAGGTGACTTGCGGCTTCAGCGGTTCCTACTCGCCCGATGGCGCACAGGTGCAGGGCACCGCGCTGGTCGGAAAGACCAGCGTGCTGTTTCATGCCAGGCTGCAGTTTCTGTCAGAATTTTGAAGCCGGCCTCAGCCGTGCACGATCTTCTTTGCAATCATACAGTGAATTCCTTTGGAGCCGTTGACGGTCTGCGTCACCCGCAGATCGGCGGCGAGGCTGCATAGCGTGTAGGCGTCCTCGCGCGACAGATTGCGCTTCTCGCCGAGCAGCACGATCATATCGCGCAGCGCGCGGATTGCGCATTGATCGAGATCGGGATCCATCGCCATCGTCACGTAATGATCAGATGTTTCCGCGCGCGGATAGGTGAACCGCAGATCCTTGCGCAGCGTCAGGCGGAAGCGGCCCTGTAGCGCGGTTTCGATCGCGGTGACGCACACTTCGCCATCGCCCTGCACGCCGTGCCCATCGCCGCAGGAGAACAGCGCGCCCGGCACGAACACCGGCAGGTATAGCTTGGCGCCGGCGCCCAATTCCTTGTTGTCGAGATTTCCGCCCATTGCGCGCGGAATCAGCGAGGTGATGCGGCCCCAGGCCGGCGGCGGCGCCACGCCCATCACGCCGAAGAACGGTGCAAGTGGCAGGTCGAGTCCCCACGGCATCCGGCCCACCATCCGTTCGCGGTCGAGCGGAATGTTCAGGATCCGCGTCTGGTGGAAGTCGTCGGGCAGGGTGCCCGCCAGCGGGCGGATCAAATTCCAGCCCCAGTCCTGCCGAAGCTGGACGTCGAGAATGTCGACCTCCAGCACGTCGCCAGGCTCGGCGCCCTCGATGGCCACCGGACCCGTCAGGATATGGCCCTGCAGCTGCCGCTCGCACCGGGCATGCACCTCGTCGAGTTCGGGCGGAACGTGAAACTGCTTGCGGTCCGGCACCACCTCCGGGCCGCCACTGATCGTATCGATGGCCACCTGATCGCCGCTGGCGATGGTCAGGGCCGGCTTCAATGCCGCATCGAAATAGCCCCAGTGGCAGGTTTCGGGGCTGGAGTGCAGGTGATGATGGGTCATTGCGCGACTTTCTTGCCGGAATTGTCCGGCACAATCTGTCATCGCCGGACCCGATCCGGCAATCGATCATTTTCGAATGAGGCCTGTGCGAAGAAGGATGGATACCGGCCGCAAGCCCGCGTATGACGAGGGTGTCTATCCGCGAGGCTCCCGTTGTTTTTCGTCCTCTCCAAGACGCTCGGCGCGCTACTACTGCCGACAAATTTTCTGATCGGCATCGGCTTTGTCGGCGCGGTCCTGATGTTCACGCGCTTTGCGTCGCTTGGCCGCAAGCTGGTGATTGCAGCGGTGCTGCTGCTCGTGATCTGCGGGCTGTCGCCGCTCGGAAACCTGCTGCTCTATCCGCTGGAGCAGCGCTTTCCGCCGTGGGACGCTTCGAGCGGCGCGCCTGACGGGATCATCGTGCTCGGCGCGTCGATCGAAGCCGACCTTTCCACCGCGCACGGCACGCCGGTGGTCCGCAGTTCCCCCGATCGTCTGATCGCGGCTGCGGCGCTGGCGCACCGCTATCCCAAGGCGCGCGTCGTCTTCTCCGGAGGCAGTGCGAACCTGATTTCGAACGACGCCAGGGAAGCCGATTTCGCCGGCGCCATCTTCGAGAGCCTTGGCATCGACAAATCGCGGCTGATCATGGAACGGGCCTCGCGCAACACGCTGGAGAACGCCGAGTTCTCCAAGGCCTTGCTCGCGCCCAAGGAAGGCGAACGCTGGCTGCTGGTGACCTCGGCGTTCCATATGCCCCGCTCCGTCGGCCTGTTCCGGAAGGCGGGATTTGCGGTCGAGCCCTATCCGGTCGACTGGCGGGTCGGCGGCCGCGGCGACATACTCAATTTCACCAATATCGCGATCGATGGGCTGGGCCGGACTGATCTTGGCGTGCGCGAATGGATGGGCCTGATTGCCTACCGCGCCACCGGCAAGATCGGCGAACTGTTGCCAGGACCTGCGAAGTAGCCGCGGGCTGCCGGCCGGGCTACAATCGAACGAACAGATGCGCCTGCAGCGCACGATTTGGGAGTTATCGTCATGCAACAACAGACGCCGCCGGAAGCGTTCGATTTGGCCGCCATCGTGGCCGATCTGAACACGTTGCTCAGGCTGAAAACGACGGTCGTCGGCATCAAGATGTTCGCGCGCGCCGAAGACATGATGGCGATCCCGAAAATCCGGCGTCCCTCGGCGGTGCATACCACCGACCAGATCGTCAGCATGGCCTCGCGGCTCGGCTGGACGGTCGGCATCACCGGCGAGGATCTCGTCGGCGCGCAATGCCGCGCCGTGATTGGGCTGGCGCCGCAGGACGAAAAATGGCTCGCCGGCGAAAACTATGTCGGCGTCTGGCACGGCACGGCCGAGGATGCGCGCAAGCGCCAGGAGGCGCTGGACGTCGTGCCGTTCGGCCAATTTCAGGCAATGGCCGTGAGCCCGCTCACCAGCGGCCGGCTCAATCCGCCGGACATTTGCCTCGTCTACGCGACCCCTGGCCAGATGATCATCCTGATCAACGGCCTGCAATATACCGGCTACAAGAAGTTCGAATGGGGCGTGGTCGGCGAGACCGCCTGCGCGGATTCCTGGGGCAGGGCGATCAAGACCGGCGAGCCGTCGCTCTCGCTGCCGTGCTTTGCCGAGCGGCGCTATGGCGGCGTGCCGGATGAGGAGATGCTGATGGCGCTGAGGCCCGAGCACCTCGCCAAGGCCATCGTCGGCATGAAGCAGCTCGCCAAGAACGGCCTGCGCTATCCGATCGCGCCCTATGGCATCCAGGCCGACGTTCGCGCCGGGATGGGCGTGTCCTATCCGAAGAAATAGCCGCAGCCGTCATTGCGAGCGAAGCGAAGCAATCCATTTTCTGCGCAGAGATTGTGGATTGCTTCGCCTCGCTCGCAATGACAAAAGAGGCCAAGTTCGTTTCTCCAGGAAACCTCGCTTATGTCATCGTCGAAATTCGACATCATCGTCTACGGCGCCACCGGTTTCACCGGCCAGCTCGTCGCCGAGTATCTCGCCGAGCATTACAAGGACGACGCCAATCTGAAATGGGCGATGGCCGGCCGCAACAAGGACAAGCTCGCTTCCGTGCGTGATGCGGTGGGAGCACCGGCGGATACGCTGCTGATCGTCGCCGATTCAAGTGACGTGGCGTCGCTGGAGGCGATGGTTGGGCAAGCGAAATGCGTGATTAGCACCGTCGGCCCGTACCAGCTCTACGGCAATGAGCTGATCGCGGCCTGCGTAGAGGCCGGCACCGACTATGTCGATCTCTGCGGTGAGCCGATCTGGATGCGGCAGATGATCGACAAGCACGAAGCCGCTGCAAAGGCGAGCGGGGCGCGCATCGTGTTCTCCTGCGGCTTCGATTCCGTGCCGTTCGAGCTCGGCGCATTCTTCGTGCAGGAGGAAGCCAGGCGCGTGTTCGGCGCGCCGGCATCCCGCGTCAAGGGCCGCGTGCGCGACATGCGCGGCACGCTCTCCGGCGGCACGGCGGCGAGTGCCAAGGCAACCTTTGATGCGGTCGCAAAAGACCTCAGCCTTGTCGCCATTCTCAACGACCCCTTTGCGCTGACACCGGAGTTCAAGGGGCCGAAGCAGCCGCGCGGCAACAAACCCACCTATGAGGAGGACATGCAGTCCTGGGCCGCACCGTTCATGATGGCCTTGATCAACACGCGCAACGTCCACCGCTCCAACATGCTGATGGGATTCCCCTATGGCCGCGAATTCATCTACGACGAGATGGTGCTGACCGGCGCCGGTGAGAAGGGCGAGGCCAACGCCAAGCTGGTGATGGCCGCAAACGCCGAAAAGACCGGACCGAGCGCGCCGAAGCCGGGCGAGGGCCCGTCAAAGGAAGAGCGCGAGAACGGGCTCTATGATCTGCTCTACGTCGCGATCGCGCCCGACGGCCGTCAGGTCCGCGCCGCCGTGAAAGGCGATCGCGATCCCGGCTACGGCTCGACCTCGAAGATGATTTCCGAATGCGCGATCTGCCTGCTCCACGATACGCCTGATGTGCCGCCCGGCTTCTGGACGCCGGGCGCAGCGATGCAGCACAAGCTGATCAAGCGGCTGGTCGATCATGCCGGATTGAGGTTTGAGGTAGAGAAGTAGCCACAGATCGTGGGCAAAGCGCAGCGTGCCCACCATTCCGTCGTCATCGGGTTGGGCAGGTCGCTCGCGCTCCTTTGCTCACCCTACGGCACCGCGTCACGCCGCCCGCGGATCATACGCGTACATCCAGTCCATCCCCTTGGCCGACAGCGGCAGCACCAGCTTCAGCATGCGGTCACGGATCCAAGCGCCAGTGGCGCTGAATTCGCGCTTGCTGTTGCCGTTGCGGCGGGCCAGCGCAACGATGCGCTCAGTGCGGGGACGCCGTTCGGCCTCGAACTTCTGGAACGTCACGCCAAGCTCCTGGCGTTCCTGTATCAGGCGACCGAGCCGCAAGGCATCTTCGAGCGCCAGCGAGGCGCCCTGGCCGGCATGCGGGCTGGTGGCGTGCGCGGCATCGCCGATCAGAAGCGTACGTTGCCGCGACCAGGTCGGCAGCGTCGCCACATCGAGCGTCGCCGTCACCACGATATTCTCGGCCGCCTCAAGAATGCGCGGGATCGGATCGTGCCAACCGCTATGGAAGTCGAGCAAATGCCGCCTGATCGCGGCCTGGCTCATGGCGCGATAGGTCGCGGCATCGACGCCATGCGCTGGCTGCGTGCTCCACCACATCACGCCGTCGTTTTCGTCGGTGCTGCAAAGCCCGTACCCGAAGAAACCGCTTTGTCCGAAGGTGGTGACGACGCGCTGGCCGACCGGCGCATCTGAAAGCACCGATCGCGGAACGAAACCGCCAAAGCCGATCAGCCCGGTGTCGAACGGCTTGGGCCCACCGGGAACCACATGCGTGCGCACCGCGGAGTGAACGCCGTCGGCCCCGATGATGAAATCGCCTTCGGCCATGGAACCGTCGGCGAAATGCGCGACGACGGGCCTGTCGGCGCGATCCTCGATAGCGACAAGCCGCTTCTCGAACTTCAGTTCGACGCTCTCGCACCACGCCTTGTTGATCAGCGCTTCGTTCAGCGTGGCGCGGCACATGTTCACCGCCGGCTGGCCGAAACGCTGCTGCATGTTCCGGTTCATCGAACCGAGACGGGCGCCGGATTGCGAATGGAAATCGAAGGACTCCGCGACCGATCCGCGCCGGATCATCTCTTCCGCCAATCCGATTTCGGCCAGCACATGCATGCCGTTCGGCGCGATCTGCAGGCCGCCGCCTATCCCGGTGGAGTAGGGCCATGCCTCGAACATCTCGACGTCGATGCCGGCTTTCTTCAGGAAGATTGCCGTTACCGGACCTGCGATGCCGCCACCGATGACAAGCGCGCGGGGTCGTTTGCTCATGCCTTGCTCCATGCCTGTGTCGGGTGATAATAATGTACAGTTGCTAAATATCTTAGCAGCTAAGATGTATATCGAGTAAGAGACGAGGCCGACTTTGTCAAGAGCGAAGGCGCGGGCTGCGCTGATGCAGGAACTCGAGAACGCGCTGCGGCGGTCGTCGGCGCAGGGCGTGATTTTTGGGCAGACGGTAGCGAACACGGTCGGCATTTCGGGCTCCGACCTCGAATGTCTCGATTTCCTCAACCTGGAAGGCCGCGTGACTGCAGGGCGGCTGGCGGAAGTGACCGGGCTGACCACCGGCGCCATCACCGGCGTCATCGATCGGCTCGAGAAAGCAGGCCTGGTTCGCCGCGAGCGCGATCCGGCAGATCGTCGCAAGGTGTTCATCGCGATCGTTCCGGAGAACGTCGCCAGGATCGGACGCTACTACGAGCACATGCAGCGCGCCATGGTCAAACTCTGGGAGTCCTATTCGGACGCCGAACTGCGATTGCTGCTGGAGTTCGCGACGAAAGGCTACGAGACGATGCTGGCCGCGACCGAGGAATTGAAGTCGATGGTGGAAGCGCCGAAGCCGAAACCCGCGAAGAAGCGGTCCTAGAACGGCTTCGCGGGGACGATGGCTGCGGAATGGCTGTCCGCCTTCCAGCGTTCGGCGGCGACGAACATACCCCACATCACGCCCAGCATCAGCCAGAAGTGCCGCCAGTGGTCGGTGTCGATGATGAAGCTCTCGCCGACCGTGCCGAGCAAGGCCGCGAAGACCGCGAGATAGGTCGGCTGCCAGGGCACGCGGACGAAGATGTAGCGGAAGCCGGTCCACACCGTGACGAAAACCAGCGCCGGATAGCAGACGCCGGAGAGCCAGCCGCCTGACATGAAGGCGTTCAGATAGGAATTGTGGGTGTCTTCCGGAAAGAAACGGTGGAACTGCAACGGCCCGATGCCGAACGGGAGGCCGAGCGCCATTTCGGCGCCGAGGACATGCCGGCCGAAACGCCCGAAGCGGCCGGTGTCGTAACTCTGGTCGAAGCTGGCGCGCTGCTTGAACAACTCCGCTACCGAGTCGAGCGACAGCAGCACCGCAACCAGCGCCGCCGCTATGACGGCGGCAACCAGCGCCATCACGATGATGCGCGAACGCTGCGCCTGCGAGCGGCCGGTCAGCACCATCATGATGAGCATGAAGCCGGCTGTAACGATCAGTTGCCCCCATGCGGCGCGAGAGAATGACAGCAGGATCGCCAGCGATATCACGGCGAACGCGATGGCGCTGCGCAGCGCTTTGCCGAATTTGTCGGAGACCACGCTTTGCAGCGCGAACAGCGCGGGAAGGATCAGAAACGCGCCGAGCACGTTCGGATCCTTGAAGGTGCCGCGGGCGCGGTCGTAGAGCGTCAAGAGGTCGCGCCCGCCCGGAATGAGGTTGAAATAGCCGGCGATCCCGGCGAGCGAGGCAATCAGTGCGCCGACAACGAGGCCGCGGCGGAGCATGTCGAGCCGGGCGGTGGTATCCTCCGAGATCACCATCGCGAACAGCACGACGGTGACCGCCATGTACCAGGAGGTCAAGATCCAGTTCGGCACGTTGGGCCGGTCGAACACGGCGATCGCGCTGATGGTGTAGCCGACATTGACCAGGAACAGCAGCAGCAGCAGCGGCATGAACACCAGCCGCATCCGCAAGCCCGTGGCGAAAAACACCACCGTGGCCGCCAGCGTGGCGATTTCATAGGGCGAAGGCTCGATGAAGACGATGGCAACCGATGCGCCGGCGAGCCACACCAGCGCGCGCTGCAAGGCGAGCACGCCAGGCGCAGCCGTCACCGGCGAGAGAGAATTCCCGGCTGTCGCCGCATAGCTCATCGACTACTCACGCAAACGCTACTGAACACTTGCACAACACACTCCGTCATTGCGAGCCAACCGGTCGGCGCGAAGCGCCGCCGGATGACAGGCTCCGCGAAGCAATCCATGTCGCCGCAAGCGGACAGATGGACTGCTTCGTCGCTGTGCTCCTCGCAATGACGGAGGATATCTCCTTACATCAATACGCGTTCTCGCTCTTGGTCATCAGCGCGATCGGCGTCTTGAGCAGAATGTAGAAATCGAATAGCACCGACCAGTTCTCGATGTAATAGAGATCGAACTCGACGCGTTTCTGGATCTTCTCGTCGGTATCGACCTCACCGCGCCAGCCGTTGATCTGCGCCCAGCCGGTGATCCCGGGCTTGACGCGGTGGCGCGCGAAATAACCATCGACGGCTTCGTCGAACAGCCGGCTCTGCAATTTGCCCTGCACCGCATGCGGGCGGGGGCCGACCAGCGAGAGGTTGCTCTTGAACACGACGTTGAAGAGCTGCGGCAATTCGTCGAGGCTGGTTTTGCGGATGAAGCGCCCGACGCGGGTGACGCGGGGATCGTTTTTGGTCACGACCTTGGAGGCGGTCGGATCGGCCTGGTGGTGGTACATCGAGCGGAACTTGAACACGTCGATTCGCTCATTGTTGAAGCCGAAGCGCTTTTGCCGGAACAGCACCGGCCCGGGGCTGTCGAGCTTCACCGCCAGCGCGACGAGACCCATCACCGGCAACGCCAGAACCAGGATCACGAAGCCGACGACGTGGTCGAACAGCCACTTTATCACCAGGTCCCAGTCGGTGATCGGCGCCTCGAACACGTCGAGAGTAGGTACTTCGCCGACATAGGAATAGGAGCGGGGGCGGAAGCGCAGCTTGTTGGTGTGGGCCGACAGGCGGATATCGACCGGCAGCACCCAGAGCTTCCTGAGCATTTCCAGGATCCGCGTCTCGGCCGAGATCGGTAGTGCAAACAGCACGAGGTCGATGCGGGTGCGGCGGGCGAACTCGACAATGTCGTCGACCTTGCCGAGTTTTGGGCTGCCGGCGCATGTGTCCATCGCGCGGTCGTCGTTGCGGTCGTCGAACACGCCGAGCACCTTGATGTCGGAATCCTCTTGCGCATTGAGCGCCTGGACGAGCTGCTCGCCGCTCTGATCGGCGCCGACGATGATGGTGCGGCGGTCGAGACGGCCCTGGCGGGCCCAGCCGCGCACCAGCGAGCGCAGGATAAGGCGACTAATGACCAGCGCCGCGAGCCCGCCCACGAAAAACTCGGTCAGCCATACCCGCGAGATTTCGCTGCCGAGCTTGACGATGAAGGATGCGCCGATGAACAGCAGGAACACGAACGCCCAGGATGAAACCATCCGCGTCATCTGGCGGAGATGGCCGCGAAAGAGCTGCACCTGGTAGATATCGGCGGCCTGGAAGCAGATTACCGCCATGACGGCGACGCCGAAGATCGCCGCGATGAATTCCCAATGAAATCCCCTAAGCGGGACCATGTATCCGAAATAGAGCGCGCTGCCGATCGCGCTCAGCAGCACGAAATCGATCAGGCGAACCACGCCCGCGATCACGATCGGGGAGTGGGCGCGGCCGACTTTCTCATTGGCAACGGCGAGCGCGGCAGGCGTAAGCCTTCGGCGCCGTTCGACGGGCGGGCGGGCGGCGGTCGCAGTCGCCGCGGCCTCGAGCATCGAGCGTGCGTTAATCTGTTCCACTGTCCACGTCCGTTCTTATGGCAGGCACATAGGCATGCGCCCGCCGGTGCGGAATTCCCCACACCACCGGCTTACGGGACAAATCGGAAGAAACAGTTACGTTGGTAAAGAACGGTTAACGATTGGCAAATGCCTCGCGGTAGCCGGCAAAGACGCCCTCGACCATCGCCTTCTGCGAAAAATGCATGAAGATCCGTTCGCGCAGCGATCTGGCCCGTTCCTGCGCCGCGGCGGGGTCCTTCAGTGCGGCTTCGATCGCATCGGCCATGGCAGCGGCGTTGCTCGGCTTGAACAGGGCATCGCCATGCGGGCCGAAAATCTCGGGGATGCCGCCGACATTAGCGGCGACCATTGGAATGCCGGCGGCTGCCGCCTCGATCACGACATAGGGCATGGAGTCGCCGCGCGAGGGAACCACCAGCAGCGAACCCTTGGAGAAACCGAAGCGCGCCTTGACGTGACCGATGAAGCGGACGGCCTCGCCGAGCTCGAAACGCTCCACCAGCGCCTTCAGGCTGGCGCTTTCCTCGCCGTCACCGGCCAGCGTCAGCGTCACCGGGTGGCCGCTTGCGCGCAGCCGCGCCACCGCGTCGATCAGGAGGTCGGCGCCCTTGATGTGACGGAACTCGCCGACATAGATCAGGTCGGTCGCGTCGTCGCCCTTCACGACGGGATCGAATTCGCCGGCGGTGACGCCGTTGAACACGCAGCGCACCAGCCCCTTCGGCGTGCCGATGGTGCGTTGATAGGTATCGCGCGCAAATGCGCTTTCGAACAGGAACAGGTCGGTGTCGTTCATCAACGCGCGTTCGACGCGGGCGTAGATGTTGCCCTTCAGCGTCGACAGCGGGTAATGCAGCGATCCGCCGTGCGGCGTGTAGACCCGGATACGGTCGCGGGAGGCGGTCCGCAGGCGCATGAACGTGCCGGCCTTGGCACCGTGACCGTGCAGCACGTCCGGCTTCAGCTCGCCGATCATGCGCTGAAACCGTCCCCATACCAGGAGGTCGCTCGGCAGCGGCTCGCGGCGGATCGCCGTGCGGTGAACGCCGAGCTTGAGCCGCGGCGCGATTTCCGCCAACGCCTGCTCGGCGCGTTCGCCGCCGGTGAGGCTGTCGGCAATGATGCCAACGTGGTGGCCGCGTTCGGCCTGGCCGTTGGCGAGATCGAGGATGTGACGAAATATGCCGCCGACCGGGGCGCGCGTCGCATGCAGGATTCGAAGCGGCTGACCGTCAATGAGCGGCATCGCAACCGCCTTCATAAGCAAGCGCCACCGGCATCGGGTAGCTAGCCAGCGCCGGCGCGGCAACCAGACATGGAGTTCGGAAAAATACGCCGCGCATGACGGGAGTCCTGAAAAACTATGCCGCGATTAAGGGCTTTGATGGTTAACAAAAAATGACCGAGCGCGCACGCCCCGCTGGTCCCCCGGCGCAAACCAGGCGAATTAACCCTGCGGCAACCATAATGAAGTGTAATCGGCCATGTCGAGTGGACCAGTAGTTGCGTCCACGGGAGTGTGCGATGCGTTTGGCGTTCTGGCGTGCAGGCAATGACAAGCCGGTGGAGCAGCGGGCGAAGGCAAGGCCCGCGCCAGCGGCGCCGAAGCCCGTCGCGGCATCCGAATCCGGTGATCTCGATTTGCGTACGCTCGGCCAGGCGTTGATGAACAAGCGGAGCTTGATCATCGTTCCGACGGTGCTGGTGCTGATAGGCTCGCTCGCGGTCGTGAACATGATCACGCCGCGCTACAAATCGGAAGCGCGCATCCTGATCGACGGGCGTGAGAACGTTTTCCTGCGGCCGAGCGGCGACCGCAACGAGGAGCGCACCGCACTCGACCCTGAGGCCGTCACCAGCCAGGTGCAGCTGGTGCAGTCGCGCGATCTGGCCCGCGAGATCGTCAAGAAGAACAAGCTTTCCGAGCTGCCCGAGTTCGATCCGGTGCTGCGCGGCTTTTCGCCGATCAAGTCGCTGGTCTCCCTGATCGGCATCGGGCGCGACCCGTTTTCGCAGACGCCGGAAGAGCGCGTGCTGGAAGCCTATTACGAGCGCTTCACGGCCTATGCGGTCGACAAGTCCCGCGTCATCGTCGTCGAATTCCAGTCGCGCGATCCGGAGCTTGCCGCGCGCGTCGCCAACTCGATCGCCGAGGGCTATCTGGTTCTGCAGCAGGATGCCCGTCAGGACCAGGCCAAGGCCGCGGGCCAGTGGCTTTCCGGCAGGATCGACGAACTGCGCAAGGAGGTTTCGCTCGCCGAATCGCGGGTCGAGGAGTTTCGGTCCAAGTCGAGCCTGTTCGTCGGCACCAACAACACAACGCTCTCCAACCAGCAGATGGGCGAGCTCAACACCCAGCTCAATAATGCGCGGGCGCTGAAGTCGGATGCAGAAACGAAGGCGCGGCTGATCAGGGAAATGCTGGATAGCGGCAAGCCGATCGAAGCGTCCGAAGTTCTCAATTCGGAGCTGATCCGCCGGCTATCTGAGCAGCGCGTGACGCTGCGCGCCCAGCTCGCCGAACAGTCTTCCACGCTGCTCGGCGGCCACCCACGGATCAAGGAATTGAAGGCGCAGCTCGCCGATCTCGATCGGCAGTTGCGTGAGGAGGCGGGCAAGGTGTCGCGCTCGCTGGAGAACGACGCGCGCATTGCCGGCGGCCGGGTCGAAAGCGCCATGGCAAGCCTCGAACAATCGAAGAAGCAGGCGTCCTCGACCAACAGCCAGGACGTCCAGCTCCGCGCGCTCGAGCGCGATGCCAAGGCGAAGCGCGATCAGCTGGAATCCTTCCTGGCCAAATACCGCGATGCGACCGCGCGCGAAAACCTCGAGGCGACGCCGACCGACGGCCGCATCATCTCGCGCGCCAGCGTTTCCAATACGCCGGCCTATCCGAAGAAGCTGCCGATCGTGCTGATCGCGACGCTGGCGACCCTGCTGCTCACCTCGGGTGCGATCGTGACCGGCGAGCTCTTGCGCATGACCGCGCCGCGGGTCAGCGCGGCAGTGTCGCCGCATGTCATGCGCGAGGTTGAGCCCGAGATCGTCATGGCTCCCGCGCCGGAACGGATGCGCGCGCCGGCGATTGCGCCCGAACTTCCTGTGGCGGACTTCGTCGTTGCGGATCACGCACCAGAGCCGGTGTTGCCCGAGCCGCGCGTGGATGGCTCTCGCATGGATACGACAGCGGAGATCGGTGAAGTCGCGCAACTGGCTGACACGCTGGTCGATGCAGGCGCCGCGGCCCGCAAGGTGACCGTGCTTGGCAACGCCGCCGGCGACGGCGTTACGTTGACCGCGCTGGCGTTGGCCCGGCTGATGGCGCGGCAGGCCAAGGTCGTGGTCGTTGATCTCGTGGCGTCCTCGCTGACACTATCGGCGGCGTCTGCCGACCCGACGGCGCCCGGACTGGCCGAACTGATGCAGGGCGAGGCGTCGTTTGCGCAAATCATCACCAAGGACCGGCTGTCGCGGGTTCATCTGGTCAGCGCCGGACGCCCGGGTTTCGACCGCGCCCAGCTCCAGTCGCCGCGGTTGACGCTGGCAGTCGATGCGCTGCTGCGCGTCTACGATCACGTGCTGCTGGATGCCGGGACGGCTTCCGAGCTTCCGGCCGAACTATTGACGTCGGAGGCGCGGGCGATCGTCGTGCCCGAAGCGTCGATGGCACCGAATGCGCGCAAGCTGATGTGCGATCAACTCACCGCGGTCGGCTTCTCTGATGTCACGATGTTGAGCAAGCCGTATGGCGCGGAGGATGCGGTCGAGGCCGGCCCGCGGGTGGTGGCGGCGTAAAAACGTGCGGATATTTGACTGCCAGGCGCCGCCAGGCATGTGACGGTACAGCGGCGAGAGCCGGGACCTTTAATCAATCGGAGTGAAGCCCGATGCTCGCACGATTGCTTTCCACCGCTCGGATTCCGATGCAATCAGCTGCGCAAAGTTGTCCGTGGGAATCGCGTCGATCTCAACCGATAATTTTGCCATGCCCGATCTTACCTCATCGGTACGCAGGGCCTCCTGGATGGCACTGTTCAGCCTGTTGACTGCGTTCGTCGGTGTTTTCGCCGGAACGAAAAACCCGAACCATGTGAGATCCTCGAGCGTGGGATAACCGGCTTCCGCGATCGTCGGTACGTCGGGAAGATACAAGCTCCGGCGGGGACCGGTGGTTGCCAGCGCGCGGAGCTCGCCTGACCGGACAAGACCCAAGGAGCTTCCGAGCGGCAAAATGGCCGATGCGATCTGACCTTTCAGGACGTCCTGAATGGCGATCGCGCCTTGATAGGGCACGTGGAGAAACTCGAAGCGTGCGGTGCGTCCCAACGTCGCGCCGATAAAATGCAGCGTGCTTCCAACGCCCGCTGTACCGTAGGTCGCATCCTTTGGATTGGCACGACACCACGCGATGAAGTCGGCGAGGGTTCTTACCTCACCCGGCACCTTCGGACCCACGGTCAGCAGCGTCGGGAATGAGGCGGCTGTCGACACCGGCGTGAAATCCTGCGGCTCGTATCTGAGCGTTTTGTAGACGTGCGGAAAGAGCACTATGAAGCCAAGCGGTGCGAACAGAATGACGGAGCCGTCGGCAGCAGCTCCTTTCACGGCTTCCACCGCAACACGACCGGTGGCACCGGGCCGGGTCTCGACGACGATCGAATCTGCGTAATCTTTCATCTGGCTGGTGATGAGCCTTGCCACCGCGTCGGGGAGGCCGGGCGTGAAGCCCGTTAGGATGTGCGCGGTTTTCAGCCGCGAATGTGCGATGCCTGGCCGTGCGACGGAAGCAGCCGAGAGCGCGACGCTGGCCGCTGACGCAGTCAACAAATCACGACGTGTCATCATGACGTGCCTCCCTGGTCGTTCCGCAGCAGGATGATGGAGGCAGGGATATCGGTCCAGTGCTACTATCTGAAGGTTCCATAACCGTTTTGATAAGGATCGGATATGCAGTACACCGACCAAGCCCGACGCCGTATCAAATTGCGCGATCTGCATATCCTGCTTGCCGTCGCGCTCCGGGGCAGCATGGCCAAGGCCGCCGCCGAGCTAGCGATCTCGCAGCCCGCGGTATCCAGGGCCATAGCCGACCTGGAACATGAGCTCGGACTTCGGCTTCTCGACCGCAGCCGAAACGGCATAGAGCCTACGCCCTACGGCCGTGCGCTCGTAAGGCGCGGCCTGGTAATTTTCGACGAATTGGCACAGGGCCTGCAGGAGCTCGAATTTCTCGCGGACCCGTCTGCGGGACAACTGCGTATCGGCAGCGCCGAGGGCGTTGCGGCCGGCCTGCTGCCGGCTGTGATCTCTCGATTCGCCCGACGACATCCGCGCATCCGCCTGAACGTAACGCAAACCGTGCTCGGCACCACGCACTACAGCGAACTTCGCGAACGGAGGATAGATCTGTTGCTGGGATGGATTCCGGCTCCATTTGCCGAGGACGATTTGGTAGCGGAGCCTATCTTGAGTGATCCGCGGGTCGTGGTCGTGGGAAGACAAAGCAAATGGGGGCGGTCGTCGAATCTGAGGCTGGCCGATCTTGCGGATGAGGCTTGGATCCTGCCTCCTCCGGATACTTTTCTGGGCTCGACGACTGCGGATCTGTTTCGCGAAAGCGGATTAGGTGTGCCTGCCGCCTCTCTTACGACGCTTTCAATTCACCTCTGCTGCAGGCTGGCCGCGACGGGGAACTACGTCACTTTCCTTCCAAGCTCGATTATGCAGTTCAGCGGTAGCGATCTGGGTCTGAAGGTACTTCCGGTGAAGCTCCCGCGAGTACCCGTTCTGTCGGTGGCCGTCGTAACGCTGAAGAATCGGACGCTGAGCCCGGTCGCCGAGAAATTCATCGAATGCATTCGTGAGGTATCGAGGTCCGTCACGGGCAAGGCGCGTGCTCGTAAATCGTGAGCTCTGCGGGCGGCAATGGGCAATCGTGTTTTCGCGGAATCGATATCGTGTGCTTTAACCGAACGCGTTCCGCAGCTTCTGCGCCATCTCGAGCAGCGCCGGATTGTGCTTCACCAGCCGCTTCGTGCGGTTGACGCCCGACATCACGCCGGCGGTGAGCCTGCCGCGCGCGTTGAGCGGAATGAAGCTGTCGAAGATCGGCTCATCGTCCTTGCAGAACAACCGTTTGTAGTCGTCGGACCCGATCCCGAGATCGAGAGCGCGATAACCCAGTCCGGCATAGTGATCGATGATGTCGCGCATCAGGATCAGGCCGGGACTGTATTTCGAATTCGCCGACATGGTGTAGGTATTGAACATCATCGAGAACCGATGACCGTCGGCGACGCCGGCAAAGATCGCGATCACTTCCTCGTCGCATTCCAGCGCGTGGATGTCGATGGCATGCCTGCCGCCGGCGAGTTCTGCGGTGCACGCGCTGCGGACGAATTCCTCGATGCCGGGATCGGCGAACACATTCGGCAGCTTCTGTTCGGCCATCCGTAGCGGCTTGATGCGGAAAAACCAGTCGAGCAGCCGCGCGATGTCGGCCTCTGATGCGGCGACGTAGCTGCGATAGCCGGGCAGGGAGGCCAGTTTGCGTTCCTTGCCCTTGAGACGGCGGCGGAACGAGTTGCTGATCAGAGCCGGGGGTGCGGCGCCAGGCTCGATGACGAGGACTGGGCAATCATTGGCGGCCGGCTGGTGCGGCAGCAACGCGAGCGGATTGGGTAAATCGCGCCAGCGCAGCGGCTGCTGATGTAGCGCAAGCACGTCGGCTTCACCTCGCTGCGAGATCGCCGATGTCAAAGCTTCGAGGTCGGCCTCGGTCGCGCTTGCGGCGAAATCGCGGTCGAACAGCGCCATGTTGAAGGTTGAATGCTTGCCGCCCATGAAACTGGCGCAGCGCGCGCCATAGGCGTGGCGAAGCGTGAACGGAAGCAGCAATAGCGGACGGCGCTCGGCGTCATAGCCGATGACGATGAAGGGGATGAGGCCTTCGCGCGTTCCGACCTGGCGCTGCCAGGAACTGAGGAAGTCGAACCGCTGGTAGGGCGTGAAGGAGGTTTGCGCTCCTTCCAGGCCGCGCCAGATGCCTTCGGCCGCGGCGAGATCACGAACGATATCGACGCCGGCGATCCGGCCTGCCTCAGGCCGCGCATCTTGATCCGCGGTGCGGTCTTCAATCGCGGCAGCCATGGTCATCGCAAAGCCCGTGCTATATGAAATTGTTTACAATTTTGGCGTTGGCGCGACCTTCGCAGGGAAATGTCAACAAAGGGTAATACGATGCGGCCGCGCAGCAGCGCGACCGCAGGGTGAGGGCGGACGTTGGCGTCGGATATCGGGATTTTGCGGCGAGTTCGGATGGAGCTCGCCTATTTCAGCGGCTACTTCGCGCTGAGGCAGCACAAGACCGCCGGCGCCGGCGCCATTCTGCGGTTCGAGCGCGTGCGTCCGCGCGATTCCCGCGCCTTTCAGCCCAACCGGTGGCGCGAGGTCACGCCGCAATTTCTCGATCAGCTGATCCCTGCGCTGAAGCGCTGGAACTTCGATCTGGTCACGATGGATGAAGTGTGCCGGCGTGCGGTCACGCTGCCGAAGAAAACTCGCTTTGCCTGCCTGACCTTCGACGGTGGCTGCAAGGATGTCATCAAGGAGGCCTATCCCGTGCTGTCGAAGCACGGTGTGCCCTTCACCGTCTATCTGCCGACGGCGTTCCCGGACGGGATCGGTGAAGCCTGGTGGCTGGCGCTGGAAGAGATCATCGCGCGGGAGGAACGCATCAGCCTGGTGATCGACCGCAAGGAGCGGCGTTTCGCCACCGGCAACGCGCCGGACAAATACGACACGTTCGAATTTCTCGCGAAGTGGATGCGGACATTGCCGCCACAGGATCTGTCGTTCGCGATCCATGACCTCTGCACACGCTATTCCGTCGATATCGCGGCGCTGTCGCGCGAAGCATCGATGAATTGGGACGATCTGGCCAGGCTCACCGCCGATCCCCTGGTCACGATCGGCAGCGCGACGGTGAACTATCATGCGCTGTCCAACCTGAAAGAGGCCGACGCGCAGCGCGAAATGACCATGGGCAAGGCGGTCGCCGAGACCGCGCTGCGCCGCGCGGTCACGCATTTCGCCTATCCGTTCGGCGACCGGCAGTCCTGGCGCCGGGAGCACGTCATGATGGGGCAGGAGGCAGGATTCGCCAGCGCGGCATCGACGATCCCGGGCGTCGTCCAGGCCAGGGGCTACACCAATCTGCACACACTGCCGCGCATTGCCTGGGACGGCCGCGAGACCTCGCTGCGCCTGATGCGTGTGCTGCTGTCCGGCATCATGTTTCCGGCGGTCAGGCCGAGCAGGGACAATTGGGTCTAGGGGATTGCATCAGGCCGCGCGGTCCGGCCGCGACATCCAGCTCACGATCGGCATCGCCGGCAGCACCCATCCAAGCCCGGCCACGACATAGAAGATCGCCTGCAGCAGCCCCGAATTGGCCAGCCATGGCGTCTGGGCGATGGTCATTCCGAGCAGCGACCAAACCGCGACCAGCGCCAGCAGCGCGAGGGTTCCGAAGAATTTGCGGGTGCGGATCGTCATGGCGGATATGTCAGCCTCGTGGCGGGTTGCGCGCGGGAAGGGGCGGACTATAAGGGGCGCGCCGTTTCAATCAAGCACGCCTTGGGGCGACCCAGACAGGTTCATGACCGCCAGTTCCGCACAACAGACCTCGCATGCCGCCGCGGTCAGGTGGTGGCTGATCGCGGTTGCCGTGCTGATTGCGGTCATGGTGCTGGTCGGGGGCGCTACGCGGTTGACCGAGTCCGGACTGTCGATCGTGGAATGGAAGCCGGTGACCGGCACGCTGCCGCCGCTCAGCGAGGCGCAATGGGTGCAGGCCTTCGAGGGCTACAAGGCCATCCCGCAATACCGCGAGCTCAATTCCGGCATGAGCCTTTCGGAGTTCAAGACCATTTTCTGGTGGGAATGGAGCCACCGCCTGCTCGGACGCGTGATCGGCGTCGCCTACCTGCTGCCGTTCCTCTATTTCCTGTGGCGCGGCGCGTTCGGGGCCGAGCTGAAGAAGCGGCTGTGGCTGATCTTTGCCCTTGGCGCGCTGCAGGGCGCCGTCGGCTGGTGGATGGTTGCGTCAGGCCTCACCCAGCGCACCGAAGTGTCGCAGTATCGGCTGGCGACGCATCTGGTGCTGGCTCTGGTCATCTTTGCCTCGATCGTTTGGACGCTGCGGCGGATGCGCGCGCATCCGCAGCCGCTCGTTCCTGTCGGGTTGAAGGTCTCAGGGGTGGCATTGCTGGCCTTGACGTTCCTCCAGATCTACTTTGGCGCGCTGGTCGCGGGCCTGCGGGCGGGCAGGGTGTACAACACCTGGCCCGCGATCGACGGCGCCCTGATTCCGTCGGCGGCGCGGCTGTGGTTCGAGACGCCGTGGTGGCGCAACCTGTTCGACAATACGCTGACCGTGCAGTTTGAGCACCGCATGACCGCCTATGCCCTTTTGGTGCTGGCGATCCTGCACGCAATTGACGCGCTGAGGTCGCGCGCCGGTGCGGTCGTATCAGGCGCATGGTGGCTGGTGGCGGCCATCGTGCTGCAGGCCGTGCTCGGCATCCTCACGCTGCTATATCAGGTGCCGATCGAGCTCGCGCTGGCGCATCAGGCCGTCGCGATCGTTGTCCTGACGCTGGCCGTGCTGCAGACCGAACGTCTGGTTGCGCGGCGCACGCAGCACGACCCGCAAAAGTTGGGTGCCCCGCTCGGGCAGCCCGGCTGAAATTGAGCAATTCTAATCTGGCGCGCTTGCCGAAAACCCCTTGTTTGCAGGGCTTTCCTACTGCGCGATCGCATTGACGCGCTTGTGTGGTCTCGCGCCGCTTTACTTGAACCGGTTGGCGGATAAAACGGGCGGAAACAGGTCCCGTCCCATGTCCTCTGCTTTCGTCCAGGCCGCCGTGATCCTGCTCCGCGAGGGGCTCGAAGCCATGCTCGTGATCGCCGCCTTGGCCGGCTATCTGACCAAGGCCGGCGCAGCGCATCGCGTTCAGGCGCTGTATGGCGGCGCGCTCGCGGCCGTCGGCGCCAGCATCGTCGCCGCCTGGCTGTTCGCGGTGCTGAACTCGGGCGAACATAGCGATATCCTCGAGGGCTTCATCATCCTGTTCGCCGCCGCCTTGATGCTCTATGTCAGCGGCTGGCTGATGGTGAAGCAGGATCCGCGCGGCTGGCAGGAATATCTCTCCCAGAAGGCGGATCAGGCGCTGACGCAGGATACGGTGTGGGCGGTCGGTGCGCTGGCCTTCCTTGCGGTGTTCCGCGAGGGTGCCGAGACCGTGCTGTTCATCAACGCGCTGGCATCGGCCGAAGGCGGCTGGAGCGCCGGCCTGTTCGCAGGCCTCGTGGCCGCGTCGGCCGGCCTTGCCGTGCTGTTCTATTTCATCAACCTGATTGCGCGAAAGTTGCCGCTGCGGCCGCTGTTCATCATCACCTCAGCCTTCCTGTTCATCATGGCGATCAAGTTCGTCGGCGAAGCCGTGCAGGAATTCCAGGAGCAGGCCATCATCACGGTCACCGAGGTCAAGGGCTCGGCGTTCCTGACCGCGATCGGCCTCAATCCGTCCATGGAAGCGCTGTCGATCCAGGGCCTGGTGATTCTGTTCGTGCTCGCGGGCTATTCGGTGGTCCAGCGCAACAACCGCCTGATGCGCGAGGACCGGGCCGCGATGCGCGCGGCCGAGTAGTGGCTGCCGCCAGAGCATGATGAGATCCGGTTCGGTCCGATGCTGCGTAGACCGTCCAAAACAAAATATCGAAAACAACCCCATGCAAAGTGGCCGGCTGGCCGGCGATCGACTGAATCTGATCTAACGCTAAGCCGCCTGCCGATTGAGGTCGAGATAGTCGAGCCCGATATCGAGCGCAGCGGAGCTGTGGGTCAACCAGCCGGCGGAAATCAGGTCCACGCCCGTCGATGCAATCGCCCTGGCGGTCTCGACCGTGATCCGGCCGGAAGCCTCCGTGATCGCCCGGCCACCCGTCATGGCCACCGCCTGCCGCAGTTCCTCGACCGTCATGTTGTCGAGCAGCACGGCGTCGACGCCGATTGCAAGCGCCTGTTCGAGCTGTAACAGCGTATCGACCTCGACCTCGATCTTGACGAGATGGCCAGCATGCGCCTTGGCGCGCTCGATCGCGGTTTTTACCCCGCCCGCCAGCGCGATGTGATTATCCTTGATCAGCACGGCATCGTCGAGGCCGAAGCGATGATTGCTGCCGCCGCCGGCGCGCACCGCGTATTTTTCCAGTGTGCGCAATCCGGGCGTGGTCTTGCGGGTGCAGACGATGCGCGCCTTGGTGCCTTGCGCCGCCGATACCAGCGAGGCCGTCGCTGTGGCGACGCCGCTGAGATGACAGAGGAAGTTCAGCGCCGTCCGCTCGCCGGTCAATAGCCCGCGCGCCGGGCCTTCGATGGCGGCGATCACGTCTCCCGGCGTCACGGCGCTGCCGTCGGGCCGCTCGGCGGTGAGCCGGATCGCAGGGCTAACGAGCTGAAAAGCCGAGCGGGCGATGTCGAGCCCGGCCACGACGCCAGCCTGGCGCGCGCGCAGCACCAGCGAGGCGTGCCGGTCGGCCGGCACGATCGCATCCGCCGTGATGTCGCCGGCCCGTCCGAGATCTTCGAGCAGGGCGGTTCGAACCAGCGGCTCATACATGAGGGGGAGAAGCGGGGTCAGTGTCACGGCTGGACGCTCCCGAAAGACAGAGGTTCGGTCTCAAGAATTTCACAGGCAGTGCCGAGCGCTTCCACCAGCGAGATGGACGAGGACTCAGCCGCGGGCAGAATGTCGGGGAAGTCGCTGCGGTAGTGCCCGCCGCGGCTTTCCTCGCGCCGCCAGGCGGCGACCGCGATCATCACCCCGACCAGTGCGGGGTCAGCCGCCGCGGTGCGGCCATTGGCGATCGGGTAGAGGCTGCGGATCGCGTGTTCGATGCCGTGCCGCTCGCGCAGCACGCCAAGGCCCTGCGACAGGATCGGCCGAACGGCCGAAGGATCGGATGCGGGCATCGGCGCGCCGGCCGCGCGCGCCTTCACCGAAGCGCGGCTCGCGCTCTTGACGCTCCCGGCGACCCATTGGGCGCAGACAATGGCTTCCATCAGCGAGTTGCTGGCGAGCCGGTTGGCGCCATGCAGTCCGGTGCGGCTGACTTCGCCGCAGGCCCAGAGGCCCTCCACAGTGCTGCGTCCCTCGATATCAACCGCGATGCCGCCCATGTGGTAGTGCACGGCCGGCCGCACCGGAATCGGATCGGTGGCAGGATCGATCCCGGCCATCTTGCAGAAGGCGGAGATCACCGGATAGCGCTTGGCAAAATCCGCGCCGGGATGTTTGCGCGCATCGAGGAAGACGCGCTGTCCTTCGGCGCGACGGCGCCAGACCGCGCGCGCGACGATGTCGCGGGGCGCCAGCTCGGCGCCCGGCTGGTCCGCCATGAAGCGCTCACCGCTGTCGTCGATCAGGATCGCGCCGTCGCCGCGCACGGCCTCCGTCACCAGCGGCATCGGGCGCGATGGGCCGTCGAAAGCAGTCGGGTGAAACTGCACGAATTCGAGATCGGAAAGTCTTGCGCCCGCACGGGCGGCCAGTGCCAGCCCCTGGCCATAGCAGCCGCCGGGATTAGTGCTCTCGAGGAACAGGCCGCCAATGCCGCCCGTCGCCAGCACGGCGCGGGCGGTTTCGATCACAAACTGGCCTTGCTTGTTCACCGCGATCACGCCTTGAATCGAATTGTCTTCAACGATCAGGCTTCGCGCCTCGACTCCTTCAAGCAGCGTGATCGACGGACAGCGGCGCACGGCCGCGATCAGGGCACGCATGATTTCGCGCCCGGTGCCGTCACCGGTGGCGTGCACGATACGGTTGCGGCTGTGGGCGGCTTCGAGGCCAAGCCGCCAGCCGCCATCGGCTCGGCGGTCGAAGGCAACGCCAAGTCTGGCGAGGTGCTCGACGGCCGCCGGTGCCGCATGGACGATCCGGCGAACGATGGCTTCGTCGCAGAGGCCAGCGCCTGCGGAAAGCGTGTCTGCTACGTGCAGGGCGGGGTCATCATCCCTGCCCATCGCCGCGGCCAGCCCACCTTGCGCCCACAGGCTGGAGGCTTCCGCACCGAGCGGCGCCTTCGACAGCAGCACGACCGGCTCGGGCGCCATCTGAAGCGCCGTCATCAAACCGGCCGCGCCGCCGCCGATAATGACGGGACGGTCCGCCAGCGCTGAAATCTCCATGCTCATATCGCCAGCATCCTTTCGACGGCGCGCCGTGCGGGCGCTGCGATGGCGGGATCGATCGTCACCTCGTGCCGGCCCGTCGCCAGCGCATCGCGGATATTTTTCAGCGTGATCCGCTTCATGTGCGGGCAGAGATTGCAGGGCCGGATGAACTCGACATCGGGATGCAGCACCGCGACGTTGTCGCTCATCGAACATTCCGTCAGTAGCACGACCCGGGGCGGGCGCTTCTCGCCAACGAAATCCGACATCGCGGCCGTCGAGCCGGAGAAGTCGGCTTCCGCGACCACGTCGGGCGGGCATTCCGGATGCGCTAGGATGGTCACGTCGGGATGATTCTCGCGCAGTTGCCGGACGTCGGACGCCGTGAACAGCTCGTGGACTTCGCAGTGGCCCTTCCACGCGATGACCTTCACGCTGGTCTGCGCGGCAATGTTCTGCGCCAGATATTCGTCCGGCAGCATGATGACGCGCTCGGCGCCGAGCGATTCCACGACCTTGAGCGCATTGCCCGAGGTGCAGCAGATATCGGATTCCGCCTTCACCGCCGCCGACGTATTGACATAGGTGACGACGGGGACGCCGGGATAGCGCTGCCGCATCAGCCGCACGTCGCCTGCGGTGATGGACTCGGCGAGCGAACAGCCTGCCTCCAGGTCGGGGATCAGCACGGTTTTTTCCGGGTTCAGGAGCTTGGCCGTCTCGGCCATGAAGTGCACGCCTGCCAGCACAATGATATCGGCATCGACCTTGGTGGCTTCGCGCGCCAGTAAAAGGCTGTCGCCGACGATGTCGGCCACGCCGTGGAAGATTTCGGGTGTCTGGTAGTTGTGCGCGAGGACGACGGCGTTGCGCTCTCGTTTGAGCGTTAGAATGGCATCGACATCCTCGGCGAAAACAGCCCATTCAGGCGGCGGAATGAGCCGTTTGACCTTGTCGTAGAGCGGGGCGGTGCGCGCAATCGCGGCGGAGCTGAGACTGGCCATTTATACTCTCCGTGAGCATAAGATGGCTTATACTTATCCTGAGCATAATCGAAGTCAAGTGCGCGATAGCGGGAGCTTGGTTCCGGCGACGGCTCGTTCCGCCAGCACGCCATGGCGGAACCGGAATAGTTTGGCCGGACGGCCGACGGCCTCCGTGGCTATTGCGCCTGTCTCTTCAACGAGTTGCTGCTGCTCAATCAGACGGCGAAAGTTCTGCTTGTGCACCAGGCGGCCTGCAAGCGCCTCAACACTGCGTTGCAGTTGCAGCAGGGTGAATTCCGCCGGCATCAGTTCGAACACGACGGGACGGTATTTGATCTTGGCACGCAGCCGCGCGATGCCAGTGGCGAGAATGCGGCGATGGTCGCCCTTCATCGGCCTGCCGGGAACGACTGATGTGGCCGCTGCGCCGTCACGCACGGCTTCGGGGATCAGGCCGGCCTCGTAGAGCAGCTCATAGCGCTGCAGCACCAGCTCTTCGTTCCACTCGCGATCGTCGAAACCGAAGGTGATGGCGGCGCGCTGCCAGCGTTCGCGCTGCAGGCTGGTCGTCGCCGCCGATTTTGCCCAGGCCTTGAGACGGGACGTCAGTGTCTTCGCGAGCGCGGCAGGCAGGCCGGCGCGCTGATCTTCCCACGGGAAGTAGTCGTACCAGCCGGACCAATGCGCCTCAAAACCCTGGCCGACCTTGTCTTCGCGAGTCAAGCCGAGATAACTGATCGAGATCGAGTGCGGCGATTTGGCTTCGCCTCGCCCGCGATCGGCGAACGTATAGAGCTGCTCGACATAGCCGAGCGGATGGCCGGTCTGCGCCTCGACCCAGGCCCGCAATCCCGTCTGCAGCGAACGGTGGGTGAATTCGAACGGTCCGCTCGGCAGCGCCCCGTCGTTTGCGATGGTCATGATCTTGGGTTGGCCGTCGGTGACGGCGACGAGCACAGCGACCAGATCCGCCGTGATCGCATTGGCTGCGTTTTTCTTTAAGGCTTTCCGCGGTGCCCCTGCCACGTCGCTTATCCGTCTCCGTTGTCGCTAATGCGCGTTTAGCAATATCCGTACACGCCGCAAGCATAGGGCAGCCGGTTCCAATAAGGTTCATAGGGGCCGCCATAGTACGGCCCATCATAGCTGTAGGAATGGCTGGTCCCGTAATAGCCGGGCAATGTCGATGATCCCGGCAGTAGGGGCGTGTTGAAGCGCGGCGCATAGGCCTTGATGATGCCGGTAGGTGACAACAGCACCTCGGGGCTGTCTTCCTCGACCACCACAAGTGCGCGGCCGCGCCGCACGTAGCGAGGAGCTGCCGCCGGCGTAACGGTGGTGCGATAATTGTAGTGCGCGCGGGGCAGGCCGGGCGGCAATTGGCCCGCGGCCCTGGCCGCGGCACGTTTGCCGGCGGCAGCTTTCTCGGCACGCTTTGCTGTAGCCGGGCTGTCGGCGGGCTTGGCGGCAGCCGGGCTATCGGTCGGCTTGGCGGCTGCCGGAGCATCGGCCGGCTTGGTGGCGGCCGGAGGTCCGGCAGGCATCGCCGCGGCGGGGCCGTCGGGGCTCTGGGCCGCAGCGGTTCCGGCCGCGAACATCGCGACCAGAAATGGCGTCATCCAGCGCAGCATCATTGGCTCCGAATCATCGAGGGCAGCTCAGCGCCACTCTATGCCGGAATGGGAGTTAACGAGAGGCTTGTGATGGCGGGCAGTGGCAGGTGTCCGAGGACCGCCCGCTCTGGAAAGGGACCGTCATTGCGAGCGCAGCGAAGCAATCCCATCTCTCGGCTTGGGGATAGAATGGATTGCTTCGTCGCTTCGCTCCTCGCAATGACGGCGGAGATACTACGCGCTCAGCGCCTGCTCCAGGTCCGCGATCAGATCTTCCTTGTCCTCGATGCCGATCGACAGGCGGACGACGTCGGGCGCGGCTCCGGATTTCACCTTGGCGGCGTCGTCGAGCTGGCTGTGTGTGGTCGAGGCCGGATGAATAACGAGCGAGCGGGTGTCGCCGACATTGGCCAGATGCGAGAACAGTTTTAAGTTCGAGACCAGGCTGACGCCGGCGTCATAGCCGCCGCGCAGGCTGAAGGTGAACACCGCGCCGGCGCCCTTCGGCGCGTATTTGCGCGCGAGCTTGTTGTACTTGTCGCTGGCAAGGCCTGCGTAGTTGACCGACGCCACCCCGGGATGGCCGGCGAGAAATTCGGCGACCGCCTTGGCGTTCTCGCAGTGCTTTTGCATGCGCAGCGGCAGCGTCTCGATGCCGGTCAGGATCATGAAGGCATTGAACGGCGACAGCGCGGGGCCAAGGTCGCGCAGTCCCAGCACGCGGCAGGCGATCGCGAAGGCGAAATTGCCAAACGTCTCCTGGATCTTGATGCCGTGATATTCGGGGCGCGGCTCGTTGAGCATCGGGTATTTGTTGTCCTTCGACCAGTCGAAGGTGCCGGCATCGACAATGATGCCGCCGAGCGAGTTGCCGTGACCGCCCAAGAACTTCGTCAGCGAGTGCACGACGATGTCGGCGCCATGGTCGATCGGCTTGATCAGGTAGGGCGTCGCCAGCGTGTTGTCGACGATCAAGGGCACGCCGGCCTTGCGGGCGACCTCCGCAATCGCCTCGATGTCGGTGATACTGCCGGCGGGGTTGGCGATCGATTCGATGAAGATCGCCTTGGTGCGCGGCGTCACCGCGCGCTCGAAGCTTCCGATATCATCAGGGTCGGCCCAGGCTACGTTCCAGCCAAAGCTCTTGAACGCATGCGTGAACTGGTTGATCGAGCCGCCATAGAGTTTTCGCGCGGCAATAAATTCGTCGCCCGGCATCAATAACTGTTGAAGGACGACAACCTGCGCCGCGTGTCCCGAGGCAACCGCCAGCGCCGCCGTGCCGCCTTCCAGCGCTGCGATGCGCTCTTCCAGCACGGCCGTCGTGGGATTGCCAATGCGGGTATAGATGTTGCCGAACGCCTGCAGGCCGAACAGCGAGGCGGCATGGTCGGCATCGTTGAACACGAAGGACGTAGTTTGATAGATCGGCGTCACCCGCGCGCCGGTGGTGGGATCGGGCTGTGCGCCGGCATGCACGGCAAGGGTCGAAAATCCCGGGAGACGGTCGGTCATTCTGGCGTCCTGTTGTTTGGCTCTGCTTTAAATGCGCGGCATGCTGATCGGAGCCGCGTCCGCCGTCAAGGCGAGGCGTTCATAGATGGCGGATTGAAACGGGACTGCTCGTCAGCTCATATCTTCGAAATAATTGTGTCGCATGACTTCAGGTCAGCTCGTTTTTGTTCTTTGCCGCCCGATCCGATGCTGCCGTTGCGCCGCCGCCGACGCTCATCCGGTTCAGCGACAGGCGCATGCCCTGCGTCGGAATCGGCGCGCGCTTCGAGCTCAGCGTGCGCGAATTGACTCCCATCCACGAAATTTCCGATGACAGCCGGCCATATTCGATCTTCGGGCAGCGGTTCATCACGACCTTGATTCCGGCGGCCTCGGCCTTGGCGGCGGCCGCGTCGTCACGCGCGCCGAGCTGCATCCAGATCACCTTGGGCAGCGGAGACAATGTCAGGGCTTCGTCGACGACGGGCATGATGTGCGCGGAGCTGCGGAAGATGTCGATCATGTCGACGGGGCGGCCGATCTCCGACAGCGAGGCGACGAACGGCTTGTCGAGCAGGCTCTTGCCGACATGGCCGGGATTGACCGGAATCATGTCGTAGCCGCGCTGCGCCAGATATTTGAAGGCGAAGTAGCTCGGCCGCACGTTGACCGGCGAGGCGCCGACCATTGCGATTGACTTCACGGAGTTGAGGATGCCGCGGATATAGTTGTCGTCGTAATTGTCGTGGTTCATTCTATCCTCTTGCGTCATTGCGAGCCAACGGGTCGCGCGAATGCGCGCCCGATGACAGGCTCCGCGAAGCAATCCATCTTTCCGTTATGCCGCGATATGGATTGCTTCGTCGCATCGCTCCTCGCAATGACGGCTCATTTGTCTTCCCATTTCGGCTCGCGCTTCTCGATGAAGGCGCCGATGCCTTCCTCGGCGTCGCGCGCCATCATGTTCTCGGTCATCACTTTCGCCGCGTAGCGATACGCATCGGCAAGGCTCATTTCGGCCTGGCGATAAAACGCCTCCTTGCCGAGCTTGACCGTATAGGCGGATTTCAGCGCGACTTTCTGCGCCAGTGCGATGGCCGCATCGCATTCGGTGCCGGCGGCCACCACGCGGTTGACGAGGCCAATATCCTTGGCCGTCGTCGCCGAGATCGGTTCGCCGGTCAGCAGCATTTCCATGGCCTGCTTGCGCGGGATGTTGCGCGACAGCGCCACCATCGGGGTTGAGCAGAACAGGCCGATGTCGACGCCGGGGGTGGCAAAGCCTGCGGCCTCGGAGGCAACCGCGAGGTCGCAGCTTGCCACCAGCTGGCAGCCGGCGGCGGTCGCGATGCCCTGCACGGCGGCGACGACGGGTTTTGGCAGATGCACGACCGCCTGCATCATCGCGCTGCAGGCGTTCATGATCTGCCCGAAATAGGCGCGGCCGCGGTCGGGATCGCTGCGGCGTGCCGTCAGCTCCTTCATGTCGTGGCCGGCGGAGAACGCCGGGCCGTTGGCCGCGATGACCACCGCGCGAACGCTGTTGTCGTGGTGGATTTCCTTCAATGCGCCGTGCAGCCCGGCGATCAGCCCTTCGGAAAGGCTGTTGCGCGCGGCCGGCCGGTTGAGGGTGAGCACGCGGATGCTGCCGACATTCTCCTGGAGCAGGATCGGCGGTTGCGGCGTGGCTGCGCGGGCGGTCTGGGCGGACATTTTCCGACGTTTCACTCCAGGGTTTTCATTTGCCGACAACCTAATGTAATGGGCACTGTTAATCGAGGGCAGGGGTGGCATGGCAGAAGCGAAAATGAGCGTGGCTGAGCTGGAGAAGTTCCTCCGCGAGGAATTTCCGCAAGCCTTCAGCGAGGGCGATATCACTATCGAAAGCGCCGATGGCGAGACGTGCCTGCTGCGGCGGCGCTACGACGAGCGCATGCTGCGCCCGGGCGGCACGGTGTCGGGGCCGACGCTGATGGCGATGGCCGATTTCGCGATGTATGTGGTGCTGCTTTCGGCAATCGGCCCGGTGGGGCTGGCGGTAACGACCAACCTCAACATCAATTTTCTGCGCAAGGGGCTACCGGGGCAGGACGTGCTGGCTGCGGCGAAACTCCTAAAGCTCGGCAAGCGGCTGGCGGTCGGCGAGGTCAATCTGCTGTCGGGGTCGTCGCCCGACCCGATCGCCCATGTGACGGCGACCTATTCCATTCCAAATATGTAGGGTTTTTGGTGGTAGTATTGCACCATATTTATAAGTTGCTGTTTTTTCAAGCATAATTTACGTATATCGGCGTTGACGGATCGCGCGTCGTTCTCTAGAAACCCGCCAGTTCGGCGCATCTGGCGCCGATTTCCATTTTCACGGATTTCCTCACATGAAAACCTATTCGGCAAAGCCCGCCGAGGTGAACAAGAAGTGGGTCGTGATCGACGCCAAGGGTCTGGTCGTCGGCCGTCTCGCCACCCTGGTCGCCATGCGCCTGCGCGGCAAGCACCTGCCCACCTACACCCCGCATGTCGATTGCGGCGACAACGTCATCATCATCAACGCGGCGCATGTCGTGCTGACCGGCCGCAAGCGCGACAACAAGGTCTACTACAAGCACACCGGCTTCATCGGTGGCATCAAGGAGCGCACCGCCAAGCAGATCCTCGAGGGGCGTTTCCCCGAGCGCGTGGTCGAGAAGGCCATCGAGCGCATGATCCCGCGCGGTCCGCTCGGCCGCGTGCAGATGGGCAATCTGCGCGTCTATCCCGGCGCCGAACATCCGCATGAAGCCCAGCAGCCCGAGAAGGTTGATATCGCTTCGATGAACCGCAAGAACATGAGGGCCGCATAAGATGTCGGATACCATGCAGTCGCTCGACCAGTTGGCGTCGTTGAAGACGGCCGCTCCGGAAGCGCCGAAATACGTCAAGAAGGTCGACAAGTACGGCCGCGCCTATGCCACCGGCAAGCGCAAGGACGCGGTTGCCCGCGTCTGGATCAAGCCGGGCGCCGGCAAGATCACGGTCAACACCCGCGAGGTCGAGGTCTATTTCGCCCGTCCCGTGCTGCGCATGCTGATCCAGCAGCCGCTGGTCGCTGCCGCGCGCGCCGGCCAGTATGACGTCATCTGCACGGTCGCCGGCGGCGGTCTGTCGGGGCAGGCGGGTGCCGTGCGTCACGGCATCTCGAAGGCGCTGACCAATTTCGAGCCGGATCTGCGCGGCGTGCTCAAGAAGGGCGGCTTCCTGACCCGCGACTCCCGCACCGTCGAGCGCAAGAAGTACGGCCGGGCGAAAGCGCGCAAGTCGTTCCAGTTCTCGAAGCGCTAACCGCTTCGCTAAAATTGCAGCGATACCGCTGTGTCAATCGAACGGAAAAGGGCGCCGAACGGCGCCCTTTTTTGCTTACCATTTAGTGATCGCTTACCACGGGTTTTCCTGAAAACTTGCTTACCCGCGCAAACGGATTTCGAACACGGCACGCCTAGTGTCGATCGTGGAATGGCGCGAATTGCATTTTCAGTGTGCGCCGAACAAGTTGCATCACACGCGTTCGGGTGAGCCCATGTCGTTCGATACTTCAACGTTATATTTGTTTGCCACGATGGTTGCAGGCATGCTGGGGGCCATGCTGCTGCTGTTCGGCAAGCAGGAAAGCATCCCGGCTTTGAAGTGGTGGGGAACGGCGTATCTGCTTGGCTCGGCCTCGGTTGCGGTCTGGACCATCGGCGGCGCCAGGCTCGGCGAGCCGCTGCTGCTGGCGCTGCATGCCATCGGGTTCGCGGCCTGCGGCATGGTCTGGAACGCATCGCGCGTCTTTCACGGCCGCAAGCCCAATCTGCCGGGGCTGTTGCTGGGCGCGATCGTCTGGGTCGGCACGGTGCTGGCCGTGCCTGGTCTCAATCCGGCCATGCGGCTGATCGTCGGCGCCGTGATCGTCGCCGTCTATGCCGCCCTGACGGCGTCCGAATTGTGGAGCGAGCGGCGGCGGACGATGCAGAAGCGCTGGCCGACGATTGCCGTGCCGGTGATGCATGGTTGCGTGCTGGCGTTGCCGATTCTGCTCGGCAGTCTTCTTCGTCCGCACGACGAGACCTTCACCAGCAGTATCTGGGTGACGGCATTCTCGATCGAACTGATCCTCTACGCGATCGGCACCGTATTTGTGATCTTCATGCTGGTGTCGGATCGCGCCGTCACCGTGCACAAGACTGCGGCGTCTGTCGATCCCCTGAGTGGCATGTTGAACCGCCGCGGGTTTACGGAAGCCTGTAACCAACTGATAGAGCGCGAAGCCGCCGCGGGGCGGCCGGCGACGGTGTTGATTTTCGACATCGATCATTTCAAGGGTATCAACGACCGCTTCGGTCATCCCGCGGGCGACGAGATCCTCAAACTGTTCTCCACCGTCGTGATCAGCAATCTGCGCATCAGCGACCTTTCAGGACGCATCGGCGGCGAGGAGTTCGCCGCGCTGCTGGCGTGTCCGCTGGAGGAGGGCGTGATCGTGGCCGAGCGGGTGCGCGAGGCGTTCGAGGCGTCGAACATCGTTTGCGAGGAAGGGCCGGTTGTCACCACCGTCAGCATCGGCGTCGCCGGCGGGCCGGCGGGCACTGAGCTCGAAGTGTTGCTGGCGGCCGCCGATACCGCGCTCTATCAGGCCAAGCGCAGCGGCCGAAACCGGGTCGAGGTCGCCGAAGAGCTGCCGCTCTCGGTGGCGAACTGGCGGCGCAACCGGGTCGGCAGCGCGGCGTCGCGGCGTCAGGCGACGGCGACGATCTAACAACCGGATTTGATCGCCAGATCCTGCACGAGCGCCGGCGCGCGTTTCAGTTGCGGAAGGGCGCGGTCGCGGAAGGCGGCCATGTCCATGCGCGCCGCATCGGAAACTGAAGACGCCAGTTCGCGCAGCAGCGGCTCGGCAAGCGCGCGCAGTGTTCCCCTGAAAGCACCGTGTAGCCGAGATCGAGACAGGCCACGCCGAGCCGAAACCGGCGGCTCCGCGGAAAGGCCTTGATATAGCCGAGCTCGACCAGGGTCTGGATCAGCCGGAACGCGGTGCCGCGATCGAGATTGGCGCGCGCGGCAATCTCGCTCAGCGTTGGCTCGAAGGCTTCGCTGGTAAAGCTCCGCAGCACGGCGAACGCCTTGCCGACCGACGCCACATAGTTCTTCGGATTGCCCGCTGAGCTGCTCTGGTGGCTTTTCTTGGCGGTCTTCGGTCCGTCATCCGACGCGAGCCCGGGAGCCTTGGCCATCATTTCAATACCTGCCGGAAGGAACGAGGCCGGTCTCCCTTGACGGGAAGCCGACACGGTTCTACGGAAGCGCAACATCAGATAACACATGTTCGCATTCCGATTTCCGAAGCGAAACGACATTCGCGCGATCAGCGCCGAGCACGGCATCGGAAGCGCCAATCACGGCCGGCTCGCACGCGTCGCCGATCCGCTCGATATCGACCTGATGCGCGGCATCAAGCAACTGCTCGACCCGAACGGACTGATGAACCCCGGCAAGATCTTCGCGGCCGGCAATCCGGGAGCGCATGAGGATGACGAGTGTCCGCCTTCTCGCTGACGATCTCACCGGTGCGCTCGACACCGCGGCCGAGTTCGTCGGGCTGTGCGGACCGTTCGATGTGACCTGGCCGGCGGCGCTCTCGGCCACCACCTCGCCGAGCCTTGCGATCGACAGCGGCACACGCGAGCTTGCAAGGGCCGGCAGCATCGAAATCGTCGGACGGCTGGCGCCGCTACTGAACGAGGGCACGATCGCCTACAAGAAGATCGACAGCCTGCTCCGCGGCGCGTGGGCCGCCGAACTTGGCGCGTGCTTGCGCGGCGGCCATTGGGCCTCCTGCGTCGTCGCACCGGCTTTTGCCTATCAGGGACGGCGGACGCGCGAGGCGCAGCAATTCGCGCGCACGCCGGAGGGCAACTGGTATCCGGTCGGCAAGAATCTGCTGGCGCAGCTCAAGGCGGAGGGCGTTGACGCCCGGCAGGGTGGACCCGACACGTGGTCGCATGGCGGTGTTCAGGTCTTCGATGCCGAGAGCGACGGCGATCTGGATCGCGTGATCGAAATCGGCCGGCGCCTGCCCGCGCCGGTTCTGTGGTGCGGGAGCGGCGGCCTGGCAGGTGCCCTGACACGCGGCAGCCGCGCTGGCGCGTCGCGCCAGTTGAAGAGGCCGGTGCTGGGGTTATTCGGCTCCGATCAGGCCGTCACCGCGTCGCAGCTTGAGGCTTGCGGCGATGCCACCATCGCGCTTGTCGAGGGCGAAGGCGCCGCCCGGGTGCAGCGCAAGCTGGCCGGCGAGGGCGTGGCGCTGGTGAAGTTTTCGTTGCCCGAGAAATTGTCGCGCGCCGAGGCGGCGCGGCGGATCGCGCGTGAAATGACGGCGCTGATCTCGGCGATTGATCCTCCCGGCACGCTGATCGTCGCCGGTGGCGAGACTTTGAAGGCGGTCTGCGTCGCGCTCGGCGCACAGGCGTTGCAGGTCGCCGGCCGCCTCGTGCCGGGGCTGCCGCGTTCCATGCTTCAGGGCGGCCGCTGGGCCGGCGTCGAGGTGATTTCCAAATCCGGGGCATTTGGTACCAGGGAGCTCTGGCGCGATCTGCTCCAGGACAACGATTTGCTCAGCACAGGGAGACCGACATGACCTCTCGCCATCTCGCGATCACCATGGGCGATCCGGCCGGGATCGGCCCCGAGATCATCGTCAAGGCCTGCATTGGCTTGCAGGACAGGATTGCGAAAGGCGATCTGCGGCTTTTGATCGTCGGCAGCGGCGCCGCATTGAAAGGCGCAAAGGCCGGGCTCGGCTCGGGCATTGCGATCCCCGAGGTGAGCGCCGAAGACCATGACTGGCCCAATCTCTGTTATCTGCAGGCCGACGCCGAGGGTGCGCCGATCCGCCCGGGCATACTGAGCGCCGATGGCGGACGCTTCGCATACAAGGCGATCGAGCAAGGCGTGCGGCTGACACAGGCCGGCCGGACCGCGGCCATCGTGACGGCGCCGCTGAACAAGGAGGCGCTCAACAAGGCCGGCTATCACTATCCCGGCCACACCGAGATGCTGGCGCATCTGACCGGCGTGCGCGGCTCGGTGATGCTGCTGGCCCATGGCAACATGCGCGTCAGCCATGTCTCGACCCATGTGGCGCTGGAGGACGTGCCGAAGCGGCTCACGCCGGAGCGGCTTCGTCAGGTGATCGATCTCACCGACGATGCGCTGCGCCGGCTTGGCATCGCGCGACCCAAGATCGCCATTGCCGCGCTCAATCCGCATGCCGGCGAGGGCGGACTGTTCGGGCGGCAGGATATCGACGTCTCGGCGCCGACCATTGCCAAGGCAGTCGCCGATGGCCTCAATATTGTTGGCCCGGTGCCGGGCGACACCATCTTCGTCAAGCTGCGCGCCGGCCAGTTCGACGCTGTAGTCGCAATGTACCACGACCAGGGGCACATTCCGGTGAAGCTGCTTGGATTCCACGTCGATCCCGCGACCGGCCGCTGGCAGGAGCTTTCCGGCGTCAACATCACGCTGGGTCTGCCGATCATTCGCACGTCGGTCGATCACGGCACCGCGTTCGACATTGCCGGCAAGGGCATCGCCAACGAGCACAGCCTGATCGAGGCCATCGACTACGCAGAACGTCTGGCCGCCGGCACCTCCCTGGCTCCGCAGTGACGAGAGCAGACGTCCCATGACCAATTCATTCACGCCGATCGAAATCCTGCGCCCCACCGCGGTCGAGTTCGGATGCGGAACGATCGCCGCGGCGGCACGCTTCGCGGAGCGGATCGGAGCGCGGCGGCCGCTGGTGATTTCGGATTCCTTCAACGCACAGCGCGTCGATCTGCTCGGGCTGCCTGGAGCCGCCAAGGGTATTCAGTGACGTCAAGCCCGAGCCTGCCTAATCTGGACAGGGCGGTGGCGATGGCGCGCGAGGCCGCGCCCGATGTCGTCATGGGTTTCGGCGGCGGCAGTGCGATGGGCCTCGCCAAGCTGGTCGCCGTGCTCTGCACCGGTGACGTGTCGTTTGCCGATGCGATATAGGCCGCGAACGGTTCGGCTGAAACGCAAGGGCGTCGGCGCCGAGTTCGGCCATCTTCTGCAGCGTTTCCGGCTGCTGCATGAACGCACCGATTTCCGCCGAGAGCTTCTCGATGATCGGCTTCGGCGTCGCCGCCGGAACAAAGAAGCCGTGCCAGGCGACCGCCTCGAAGCCGGGCAAGATATTCGGCGACCGTCGGGAGATTAGGGTCGAACGACGCGCGCTTGGGCGTTGCAGAGGCGATCAGCGCCAGCTTGCCGTACTTGGCCTGCGGCAGCAGCAGCGGCACATTGTCGAAAGCAAGGTCGATCTGGCCGCTGATCAGGTCGGTCAGCATCGTGCTCGAGCCCTTGTAGGGCACATGCACCATCCTGGTGCCGCCAGATGCTGCGGGGTGCCGACGCCGGCCGAACCGAACGAGACCTTGTCTGGATTGGCCTTCAGATAAGCGACCAGATCCGGCACGGTGCGCGCCTTGATCTTGTCGGGGTTGACCACCAGCACATTGGGCACGACGCTAATCTGCATGATCGGCTGCAGATCCTTGTCGGGCTGATAGATGAGCTGCGCTGGCAAAAGGTCGTTGAGTCCGCCAATATCAAGATGGACTAGGGCGCGGTGCGCGTCCTTTCCGAATTATCGCGCGCAAACAGGACGATAGCTCCGGAGATTGGTTCGATACTTGCGAACTTGTCCCCAGAGCGATGCTCTGCGGTAACCTCCCGTTTACCATTCCATTCCATCATCTGCGCATGGACTCACATCGCAGACGAAACCCGCAGGCTGCCCTGACGTCGCTCGAAGCGGCCGCGGCTTCCGCCCGTGGCGGGTTCGGCTGTCAGTTCTCGACCTCGGAAGAATTCGAGATGGCGCTCATCACCGAGCGTCGTGCGCAGGGGCGTTATGATCAGCGCAGAACGCGCTGGCCTGCCATCCTGTTCATCGGCTGTACGCTGATGGTGGCCGGCACCGTCCTGCTGTTCCGCTAACTCACCTTCTCATTTCGCCAGCGGATCGGGGCGCACCTGGATGTGCACCGCGCGCGGCTTTGAGCCCTTTCCACCTTCCATCAGCCACGGCGTGCGATCGCCGCTAGAGCTCCACAGCCCGCGCCCCTTCCAGCCCGCGTTCGGATCGTCGATGCGGCCGTCGAGGCCTTTTGCGAAAAAGCCGAGCGGATAGGGGATGCGCAGCATCACCATCTGCCCGTCCTTGAACGCAACGAAGCCGTCATTGAGATTGGCGGTGGAGATCGGAATGTTCTCGCCAAGTCCCACTGTATTGTGGTGGTCGACCCACGTGTAATAGCTCGCCTCCGCGCTGGAGTTTTCAAAACCTTCGAAGCCGGGTCCCGGATATTTGAAATAGGAGAATCCTTCCGGGCAGTGATTGCCGGTGGCCTCCGGACCGTTCAGCGGCGCCTTGCACTTGGTGCGGTCGAAGCGGATCAGGCTGCCGTTCGAGCCGGAGCCCCAGAGCACGCCGTTCTTGTCGATGTCGCCGCCGCGAACGCCGATGCCTTCCTTGGGGATGGCATAAAATTCCGACAGCTTGGTCTTAGGATCGAAGCGCATGAAGCCGGGCTGGCCGACGAACACGTTGACGGTGTACCAGACCGAGCCGTCGGTCGGATGCGGCATCACGGCATAGGGACCCGAGCCCGCCACCCGCATATCCTTCCCGGCCTCGGCCGGCTTGCCCGGCTCGGTGTATTCGTCGAGCTTGCCGTTGCCGCTGGTGTCGAGCACGAACGGCGCCCAACCCTGCGCTTTGACTGCGTCGCCAGTCTCGTCCCACAGCCTGGTGTTGATCCAGCCGGCAACCGGGCCGGTGCCCGACATCCAGAGCGTATCGTCGGCATCGTAGCCGAACTGCGGGTGATGGGTGCCGAAGCAGGTATCGACAAAACTGTATTTCTGGGTCTTCGGATCATACACCGTCACCTGCCTGCCAGAACGCTCAAGCGGGAAGGCCTTGGCCGACGGATGCTCGGAGCCTTTGCGGCAGTAGGCCGGATTTTCGATGCCGCGCACCGCCGCCGCCAGCCAAACGCGGCCCTTCTTGTCGAGCATGCTATTGTGATTGTTGACGTGGTTGCTCCAGATCTTCTCGTCGCCCCAATAGGCGGACGGGCTGACCGGATTGAGCAGGGCCGTGCCGTGCAGCGGCGGGCCAAAGGATTCCGGCGCGTTAGGATCGGCGACCGGAATTTTCGAGAACGTCACTCTGTGCGTCTTCGGATCGAGGATCGGCATGTCGTCGGACGAATATTCGTTCGCGCCGTATAGCGGGCCGTAGGCGTTGACGGTCGGATAGCGCCGATCCGACGAGATCAGATCGTGGACGAAGTGTTTTTCGGTCGCCCATTCCCAGGAGGTGATGACGACGTTGCGCTCGATCCCGGCCGGCCGCGGTGGCTTGGATCTCGGCAGCTCGCCCTTGGCGACGCGCTCGGTCCAGTCGCCGAAATATTTGAACGGCACGCCGCCGAGCTGGCCGGCGAGGCGGTTCACCATCCATTCGCCTGTCTGCCCTGAGGAAACACGGCGCATCCAGGCTTGCTCGTGCGAATTGAATTCGCCGAACGCGCCCGGGATCGTGCGCGTGGATTCCTGGCCGATCTGGTGGCAGCCGATGCAGTCGACATTGTTCATCCGCTGCCGCCAGATGTCCTGCGTGATCTCCTTCGGGATGTCGGTGGAGCCGCCGAAATCCTTTGCCGGTGGAATCTTCATCATCGTGTACCAGTAGATCGCCGAGTAATAATGCGCCGCGGCCGCTTCGCTCGGCGCCGGCACTGCCGTGAGGTTGATTTGCTGGCCGGGCTTGGCCCGTAGCTTCGGCGAATCCACGAGGCCGTAGCCACGGACCCAGATCGAATAATTCACGTTCAGCGGCAGGTCCGGGATCACGTAGCGGCCCTGATCGTCGGTGACGACGATCTTGGCGAATTTCGTCGGCAGCTCCGTGGTCTCCGCGATGACCCAAACCCCGGCCTCCGGCCCGTTCGGTCCGGATACCACGCCGCCGATATCGTCATTGTCGATGGCGACCGCCGGCTGCTGCGCTTGCGTTGGCCCGGCTGACATGCCGAGGATGCCCGCCGCTGCAGCCATAGTGAATGCGAATAGGGTCCGACCGAGATTCATCGTCTCTCTCCCCGTCACCGCGAGCTTGTCGCTCTTCGTTTGGTTGCAGCGTACATCAAACGAGGGTTGAGGCGGGAGCATGTCACGCGCGCGATTTCCTCATGCGTGACGCACACGGACGGTTCAGCGTGCGTCGCAGCAACGGAGGTATGGGTCTGCCTTTTGCTTTTCGAGCGGCTGGGTTAGACACGGCCATTCACATCCGAAGGCGCAAGCAATTGGGAAGGCGCAAGCAATGATCACTGAAATCGCACAAATCGACGTCAAGCCGGGCACCGAGAAGGATTTTGAGGCCGCCGTCGCCAAGGCGCGGCCGCTGTTCCTGCGCGCCAAGGGCGGCAAGGGCTTTGAGCTGCACAAATCGATCGAGAAGCCGCAGCGCTACCGGCTGGTGGCGAAATGGGAGACGCTGGAGAACCACACCGTGGACTTCCGCGGCTCCGAGGACTTTACCGCCTGGCGCGCGCTGGTCGGGCCGTATTTTGCCTCGCCGCCGGAGGTCGAGCATACCGAGACGGTGCTGACCACGGCCGACTGAAACCATCAGGGCGCCGTGATCGCGATGGGCGTGTCCTCCGCCTTGAAGTGATCGATCATCACCTTGGCAATCGCCATCAGGGGCAGCGCGAGCGCCAGCCCCCAGATGCCGAAAACGACGCCGAGCAAGATCTGGAACGCGAATAGCGTGGCCGGCGGAATGTCCAGTGCCTGGCGCTGGATGATCGGCGTCAGCACGTAGCTCTCCAGCGCGTGCACGCCGAGGAACAGGATGAAGGCGGAGAAGCCCGCGACCCATCCCGAGGCGAGGCTGGCCAGCACCACGATCAGCCCGCCGAGGATAGCGCCGACGGTCGGGATGAAAGCGAGCAGCCCAGCCTGGATGCCCAGGATGAACGAACTCTGGATGCCGATGATCGAAAGCCCGATCCAGGTCACCAGGAACACCGCGACCATGGTGATGATCTGCGCGATCAGCCACCGCTCCAGCGTCTCGCCGATCCGGTCGACGATCATGATGGCCCGCGTGCGATGCCTGGCCGGCGCCATGAACAACAGCCCGTCACGGTAGATGCCGGGCTGGGTCGCGAAGGCGATCCCCAGAAACAGCACGATGAAGAAGTTTCCGACCGCGCTGGCGGTGCCGAGGATCAGCTTCAGGCTCTGGCTGAAGATGGCGCCGCCGCTCGCCGCGATCGTGCCGGCGCTCGGCAGCGCGTGCGACGTCGCGGCGGGCGCCGGCGCGCCGTCATCCGATGTCGATGACAGCGTGCCGAAATCGAAGAAGCTGGTGTCGATGCCGTTCTGGTCGAGGAACCCCTTGACGTTGACGAGCTGCGACTTGAGCGTCTTGCTCAGCGCCGTGGTCTGCTGGGCGATGGTGGTGCCGCCGAGGAAGACGATGCCCGACAACAGCCCCGCGACCACCAAGCATACCGTCATCAGCCGCAGCGCATGCGGCAGCCGCATCACCCGTCCGAGCAGGTTGCTCATGGCATTGAGCGCCACGCCGAGCAGCGCGCCGGAAAACAGCAGAAACAACGTCGCGGCAAAGTGCCAGGTGAAGGCGAGCAGGGCGGCGAACAGCACGACGCCGATGCCGCCGACCGAAATCGCCCACGCCAGATCGGTGCGGGCCTGAAGGCGATTGTCAGCGGGACCTGTCACGTTGATTCCTTCTCGCAAAATAGTGGCCGGCCAGTCATTCGCCAAAATGCCGCCGGGATCAAGCGGGCGCGCACGCGCCGGTTTGACGCTGCGGCATCCCCTGTGCCAATCGGTATGTCATCGGCTATGGCGCTGCGGCGAGTGTTAGGATGTATTTCAAATGGTTCGGCCCGCTGGCGCTGCTGGCGGCGCTGGTGATCGGCGACCAGATCAGAATCAACCGGCCCGCCCACAAATATCGCCTGACGGTCGAGGTCGAGACGCCGGAAGGGCGCAAATCGGCGTCCGGCGTTGTCGCCATCCATCCCGATCGCAGCTATACCCGCCGCGGCCAGACCCGCACCCTTGGCGATGCCGTCTTCGTCGATCTCGGGCAGGGCAGGAATCTCGTCGCGCTGCTCGCCCATCTCGACAACAACAAGCTCGTGCTCGACGACATGAACTACGTCGCCTTGCGTGCCTATGGCGCGGCTACCGGCAAGCGCGTGCCGTTCAGCGAGATGAGCCGGCAGACTGGCACGGTCCCGGTCAAGGGTGAACTGATTCCGCTGCTCATCAGCTTTGCCGATCCGGACCGACCGGGCACCGCGCGGCTTGTCGCGCCCGGCAATGCCGAGGCCGAGCTCGGCCCGGGCTCCCGCATTCAGGGGATATTGGCGGAGGTGGTGCCGAACGGCTATTGGCCGCTCGATTTCGGCGGGGCGCTGGGCGAGCCGGTAACGCGCGGGATCGAGGCCAGATTGCCGTGGCTCAGGGAGAAGGGCGGTGCCGCCACAGCGCTCCGGGCCGCAGGCCTGCCCGACGGCGAGGGCATCGACGCCCGCGAGGCCTTCACGCGAAAATAGCAAGGCAGCCCCGCTGCTTCCCTGCGGATATTGATCCGCCGCCCGGCTGGAGGCATTATCTTCTGCAGATATGGCCCAACCCAGAATATCCTTGCACAGGACGATGACAGCGGAAGATTTGCGATGAAGCGGCCCGTGGTCGGGGTGATCGGGAACGCCCATCGTGTCGAGAACCGTTTTCAGACCCAGATGGTCGGCGAGCGCAATTTGCGCGCGGTCGTCGACGTTGCCGGCGCTCTGCCGCTGATGTTCGCCGGCTCGCCCGACATTACCGACATCGGCGCGCTGCTCGACGTCGTCGATGGCATCGTGCTGACCGGCGCGCGCGCCAATGTTCATCCGACCCGCTTCAAGACCGAGCCGCACGAAAAGCACGAGCCCTACGACATCCACCGCGACGACGTTGCGCTGGCGCTGGCGGAAGCCTGCGTCGAACGCGGCGTGCCGATCTTCGGCATCTGCCGCGGCCTGCAGGAAATGAACGTCGCGTTCGGCGGTTCGCTGCATCCGGAAATCCGCGAGATTCCCGGCCGCATGAACCATCGCATGCCGCGGCTGGAGAACGGCGAGATCCATCCCGACCCGACCGTCGTGTTCGCCGACCGTCACGACGTCCACCTGACGCCAGGTGGCACATTTGCTAACCTGCTCGGCTGCGAGACCATCCGGGTGAACTCGCTGCACGGGCAGGGCATCCTCGAGCCCGGCAAGCGCATCGTCATCGAAGGCATCGCGGAGGACGGCACCATCGAGGCGATCCGGATCGCGGACGCCACGAGCTTTGCGCTCGGCGTTCAGTGGCACGCCGAGTACGACCCGCAGCGCAACCCGATCAACCGCGCCTTGTTCGAGGCGTTCGGGGCGGCGCTCAAGGCGCATAAGCGGGCGAACTGACTGGACACACGCCGGGCGCGAGCGCCCCCGGGCCGACAATATCCGTAATTTTACGGGGCCGAAAACATGGGATCGGTTCCGCGAAGTCGGCTAAGTCATTTTGCATCTCCAGACTGGTAAAGCCATGACGCACCCAAGACGTCTCGTGCTGGCGATGATTTTGCTCGTCGTCGTGACGTCCTGCGTCGTGAGCGTGGTGACCTATTATTTGGCGACATCGGTTGCCCCGCGCGGGCCGTTTGCCGCCGGAGCCGGGGTACTTGGAGTTGTGGCCGTGGCTGCGTTGGCGAGGCTCTGGCCGAGGCCGTTGCCCGGCGTCGCCGCTCCCGCGGATGCCGGCAAGGTCCCCGGCCGGGCCCGCGCTCGACAGCCGCTGATCGACGGCGAGATGGCGCAGGCCATCATCGAGGGCACGCCCGATGCCTTCGTGCAGACCGACGAACGCTGCGTCATCCTGAACTGGAGCCCGCAAGCCGAAGCCTTGATGGGATGGACGCGCCTTGAGGCCGTCGGCCGGAGCGTGGACGAACTGGTCTTTCCCGAGACGCAGCGTGCGCTGCACCGTCAATGGGTCGACCGCTTCCTTGGCGCGGCGGCGGCTGATGCCGTCGGCGGACGGTACGAGACGCTGCTGCTGCACAGAGACGGGAGCGAGTTCTTCGCCGAGGTGTCGCTGACCGCGGTTCGCCGCGGGGCGGGCTTCGTAGTCAACGCGTTCGTCCGAGATATCACCGCCAAGCGTGCGGCGGAGGAACAGCTGTTCCAGGCGCAGAAGATGGAATCGGTCGGGCAACTCACCGGCGGCATCGCCCATGACTTCAACAACGTGCTCACTGTGATAACGGGCACGATCGAAATCCTGACCGAGGGCGTCAAGCACGACCCGGGCCTCGCCTCCATCGCGCGGATGATCGGCGATGCCGCCGATCGTGCCTCGCAGCTCACGGCAAACTTGCTCGCCTTTGCCCGCAGGCAGCCGCTGCGTCCGCGCGAGACGGATGTCAATGCGCTGGTCGATGAGGTGGTCGAACTGCTGTCGCCGACGCTCGGGCGGCATATTCAGATCGCAACCGCCCTTGGCGAGCAGGTCTGGCCAGCCCTGGTCGATCGCAGCCAGCTTTCTTCCGCGCTCGTCAACCTCGCAATCAACGCCAGGGACGCGATGCCCGATGGCGGCAGTCTGCTGTTCCGGACGGGAAATCTTATGCGTGGCGCGCACGAGCCTGAGATGGGCGGGCTCGGCGCCGGCGACTATGTCGTGATCGAGGTGATCGATACCGGGGCGGGCCTTCCATCCGACGTTCGCGAGCGAATTTTCGAGCCGTTCTTTTCCACCAAGCAGTTCGGCGTCGGCACCGGGCTCGGGCTCAGCATGGTGTTCGGATTTGCAAAGCAGTCCGGCGGCAGCGTCATGGTCGAGAGCGAGGAGGGCAAGGGCGCCTGCTTCCGAATTCTTCTGCCCAAGGCCGACGCTGCCACTTCGGACACGCCCGCCGAAAACGATGCGCCGCCCGAGGCGGAGGGCGAGTTGCGCGGCGGAACGGAAACCATCCTTTGCGTTGAGGATGACGACGTGGTGCGCGCACATGTCATCGGCCGGCTCGAAAGCCTCGGCTACAACGTGATTGCGGCTTCCAATGCGGCACAGGCGCTGGAGGTGGTCCATGCCGGCACGGCGTTCGACATGCTCTTCACCGACATCGTGATGCCCGGCGTCATGAACGGAAGGCAACTGGCGGAGGAGGTGGCAACACTGCGTCGGCCGCTCCGCGTGCTCTATACCTCCGGCAACACCTTCGATGCGTTCAGCGGAAGCGGGCGGCTCGGCGAGGGCGTGCTGTTGCTCGCAAAGCCCTACCGCAAGGCCGAGTTGGCGCGCATGGTGCGGCTCTGCCTCGACCGCGCGATCGATCATCAGGGCGATCCGATCCCGCTGCCATATTCGGTGCTGCCAGATGTCGAGCGGTTCTTGAAGGAGAATCCGCCGAAGCATGAGTAGGTCGGCGGGGGGAGAACGGCACGGACACTGCGGCCTCGCCGTCATTGCGAGCGCAGCGAAGCAATCCATCTTTCCGCGTTTGAGGTGACAATGGATTGCTTCGCTACCCTCGCAATGATGCGGAGGCGGCGCAGCACACTCCGCTGTCATCACCGCGCAGGCGGGGATCCAGTACCCCGCGGCTTCTCGGTTCTATCACTGGCGTCTCGGATTACTGGGTCCCCCGCCTTCGCGGAGGACGACGACTGAATATGAGGCGGCGATCTCGCGACATGCTTTGCCCGAGGTTTGCTCGATACTTTCTGCCCTCTCCATCAGAGGGCGCAGGGAAGACCGGGTGCGCGCCGCACCCGCGGTCTCGTGTGCCATTATGCGCATGGCAAGAGGTGCACACGAGCATACAGGTTCGGCGGAAGCATCCCGGCCTTCCCTGCGCAATGGCTTTACGGCTTACTTCGTACTCTTCTCGGAGAACGGCTCTTTTGCCTCCGTCGCCCTCGCGAAGCTTTCGCTCCCCTTGGGCTTAACGCCAGCACCACGGCGCCAGAACCACACGACTTGACCGTACGCGTCAGCCATACTCGTCTGTCATGGCCTCCGCGTCCATCGCATCCCGCCGCGCGTCAGTGACGATGGCCAACGCCCCTCATCTCGCGGTGAGACCGGGCGCAGTTATGCCGCCGATTTGGGTCAAATGGAAGCGGAATATTTCTGATTTTCAGCAATTATTCGCTTGACACGAGTTCTGTAAATCCGAAGTGGTTTGCTCGTTCGGATCGGAATTGGACTTGCAACGGCAGTACGACACCGGCGATGCCGCCGTTTGCGATGGAGGAGCTTTTCTTCACAGCAGATCTTGCTAAATCTAGTATCGACCCTGGCGACAGCCAAGTCGAACCGAAAGCGAGTGTGCCTTGTTGCGGCCTCCAAGGATCGAGCGAGACCGGCGACCATCGTCGCCGAGGACACATATTGCCGTGGCAATCCTCGCGTCGACGATTGCGGTTGCAATGGTAACGCTTGTCGGCCGCCTATTTACGGCGATGGTGCCGCTGCCGAATATCTCGATGGTCTTTCTGCTGGCCGTTCTGTTTTCTGCGGTCAGTTTCGGAAAGTGGCTTGCAATCTATACATCCCTCCTTTCCTTCCTGGCCTACGATTTCTTCTTTATCGAGCCGCTCTATACATTCCAGATCACCGAGCCTTCGGAGCTGTTGTCCTTAATCATATTCCTGATTGTTGCAGTCGTATCGGCCACGCTTGCCGGACGGATTCGCGATCAGGCCCGGGCAACAAACGAACGGATGATTGCAACGCGACGACTCTATGAATTTACCTGGAAGCTGTCCGGACTCACCAGCATCGATGCCGTCGCTGACGGAGCTGCTGGTGAAATTCATGTGAGTCTGCGGCGTCCCGCGGTCATTCTCCTCAATCAGAAGGGTGAGCTTTCGCTGGCCGCGGCCTGGCCGCCGGAAGATAGTTTGGATCCGGCGACCTGGGATGCCGCGCGGCTGGCATTCTCGCGCAACGAAGCTGCCGGCTTTGACACCGGAAGCTTGCCCGACAACCGTTGGCACTTCATTCCGCTTCGTACTCAGCGGGGATCGTTCGGCGTCGTCGGGATCGCAAGAAGCGCGAGCAGCGACCAGTTCGATGCCGAGGGCCGCGCGCTGCTCGCGACGCTCGCCGAACAAACGGCCGCGGCGTTCGATCGCATCTTTTTGGCCGAGGAGATGATGGCGGCACGCGGCGCTGCCGAGACGGAGCGCGTACGAAACATCTTGCTTGCATCGGTCTCCCACGATTTTCGTACTCCCCTTGCATCGATCCTGGGATCGGCAACAAGCCTGCTCGATTTTGGTGACAAGCTGGATGCCGCGGCCAAAACCGGGCTGCTCCGGGAAATCAAAGCCGAAGCTGAGGAACTCGACGAGATGGTCCGAAATCTGCTTGCCATGACTCGGATCGATGCCGGCGCGCTGGAGATACGGCGGGACTGGATCGACTTGCGGGAAGTCGTCGAACGAGTGATAAACCTCGCAAAACGGCGCGGGGCTGCCTTGACTGTCGAGGTGGAGTTACCGCGAGCGCTTCCGTTGATCCGCGCCGATGCGAGCTTGATTGAGCAGGCCGTGGGAAATGTGGTGAATAATGTGGTGTCACACGCCCCACAAGGAACGCGGCTCGTTGTCGATGCGATCGTCGGTCGACAATCGATTTCGGTCCGCGTCACCGATAGCGGACCGGGCATCGCCGCGGACATTCTGCCCCACGTGTTCGATAAATTTGTGCAGGGAGGCGGCGCTGGCGGGCGTCGTGGCGGAACCGGTCTTGGACTGGCCATCGCTAAAGGTATCGTCGAGGCGCATGGCGGCACGGTTGCAGCCGAGAGTCCGGTGCAGGATGGCAGGGGAACCCGGATGACGCTGACATTTCCCGTTGGGTCGCCGCCATGACCGGCCGTATCCGCGCACTTATTGTCGATGACGAGCCGGCCATCCTTCGATTGCTGAAGCCGGTGCTGGAAGCCAACAATTACCAGTTCATCAGCGCCGGGACGGTCGCTGAGTCGATCAAGAGCATTGCAACTGAAAGTCCTGATATCGTTGTGCTCGATCTCGGGCTGCCCGATGGCGACGGCAAGGACGTGATCCGGCAAGTGCGGCAGTGGTCCGATGTGCCGATCATCATATTGTCGGCGCGCGACCGTGAGGCCGAGAAGATTGAAGCGCTGGATCTCGGTGCGGACGATTTCGTCAACAAGCCATTCGGAGTCGGCGAACTTCTCGCAAGAATAAGGACGGCGCTTCGACACCGAATGGAGCGTGTCGCCGAAACGCCGGTGCTGCGAACCGCGGACGTTGAAATCGACAACGTCCGCCATTGCGTTACCCGGGCCGGCGCGGAGGTCAGGCTGACCCCGAAAGAATTCGAACTGCTTTCATTTCTCGCCAAACATGCCGGCAAGGTGGTAACGCATCGGCAAATATTGGCGGCCATATGGGGTCCCGCCCACGCAACCGATACCCAGTATCTGCGGGTCTACATCGGCCAGATCAGGCAAAAAATCGAAAAAGACCCCGGCGACCCCCGCATCATCATTACCGAGCCGGGCATTGGTTACCGGATCGCCGAAATCGGTACGCGATAATTTCTGCCCTTCAGCCAAGACGCCGCTTACCTTGATCGTGCCCGCCATCGGCGACGTCTTTATGTGTTCTTTATGCGGCGGGCTGGATTTCCGCATTGAGAGTTTAGCCGGGTCCTTCGATATCGGAAGCATGAGCCAGCTTCTCGATGAGGACCTTCCTTCAGTGAAGCATCCTGAAAGACAGCATGAATGGTTGGACGAAACCGGCGGACTGCCGGCCGTCGGCAACGTGCTGCCGGTGGTTCTCGGCATCATCGGAATAGGCGTGGTTGTCTGTGCAATGTGGGCGCTGGGGCCGCCCGCCGAAGGCGGGGCCGGGGAAAAGCTGGCTCCCTGCGTCGTGATCGCCGACAAGCAGGCGCGACTGGCTTGCTACGACCAGATCGCCGCTCTTCATCAGCCTGCAAGGGGCGCTCTTGCGCCTGCTCAAATCGTCCGCGAGGGATCGCAATGACCGAGACTGTTTCCACTGCCGCAGACTTGACCGCTCCAGAAACGCAGCAGATGGTAGCGCATGAACATCCTCGAGCAGGGTTCTGGGGGCTCACGCTCGGGGCAATCGGCGTTGTCTACGGCGATATCGGAACCAGCCCGCTATACGCTCTTCGTGAGTCGGTCCTGGCCGCCGTTGGCCCAAATGCCCCTGCCAGCGAAACGGTCGTACTTGGCATCCTTTCGTTGATCATTTGGGCGCTGCTTTTAGTGGTGACCGTCAAGTACGTCGTCATCCTGCTGCGTGCGGACAATAACGGGGAGGGCGGCACGCTCGCATTGATGGCGCTGGCAAATCGCGCCGTCGGTGGCAGTGGGCTCCTGGTGCTGCTCGGCATCATCAGCGGCGCGTTGTTCTATGGCGACGCGATGATCACGCCAGCACTCTCGGTGCTGTCGGCCATCGAGGGCCTGAAGCTGGCAACTCCGGCGTTCGAACCCTATGTCGTTGCGATCACGGCGCTCATTCTCGTCAGCCTGTTTGCCGTGCAATCGCGCGGCACGGCGAAAGTTGCGGCGTTTTTCGGACCGATCACTCTCATCTGGTTCACTGCTATCGCGGCCGCGGGCGTGCCGCAGATGGTGCGAAATCCCACGGTGCTGCTGGCCTTCAATCCGCTCCATGGTTTGAGCTTTCTGCTGACCCACGGCGTGATCGGATTCATGACGCTGGGTGCGGTCTTTCTCGTTGTTACCGGGGCGGAGGCGCTCTATGCGGACCTTGGTCATTTTGGCAAGCGACCGATCCGTGCCGCATGGTTCGTCGTGGCGCTGCCGGCGTTGACGATCAACTACCTTGGTCAGGGCGCGCTGGTGCTCGCGGACGCCAAGGCGATCGAGAGCCCCTTTTTCCTGCTCTATCCCGAATGGGCCCTGCTGCCGATGATCGCTTTGGCGACAGCCGCGACGGTTATCGCCAGCCAGGCGGTCATCACGGGCGCCTATTCAATCACGCAGCAGGCAATCCAACTTGGATTGTTGCCGCGCCTTGAAATCCGGCACACTTCGGAATCATTGATCGGCCAGATCTACATGCCGAAGGTCAATACGCTGCTGCTGATCGGCGTATTGCTGCTCGTTGGGCTGTTTCGCTCTTCAAGCGCCCTGGCATCCGCTTACGGCATCGCCGTGACGGGGACCATGGTGGTCACGGCGATGATGGCCTTCGTGGTGATCTGGAAGGTCTGGCGCTGGTCGGCGGTCGCGGCCGGCGCGATCATCGCACCGCTTCTGGCGCTTGATCTGACGTTCCTTTCGGCGAATTTGCTGAAGGTGTTCGAAGGCGGCTGGATGCCGCTGGCTTTGGGGTCGGTGGTGATGCTGCTGATGTACACTTGGCGGCGCGGCAGCCGGCTGCTGTTCGAGAAATCGCGCAAGCTGGAATTCCCGCTCGTCGATCTGGTGGCGATGTTGGAAAAGCGCCCGCCGCAGCGTGTCTCCGGCACAGCGGTATTTTTGACCTCCGACCGCGAGTGCGCCCCGACCGCGCTGATGCACAGCCTCAAGCACTACAAGGTGTTGCATGCGAAGAATGTTATCCTCACCATCGAAACTGCGCCGATACCGCGGATCGACCCGGCCGAGCGGGTGCGGATGGAGCAGCTCAGCGAGACCTTCTCGCGGGTGACGCTGCGCTTCGGCTTCATGGAATCGCCGAACGTCCCGAAGACGCTGGCGATCGCCCGCAAGCTCGGCTGGCAGTTCGACATCATGTCGACGTCATTCTTCCTGTCGCGCCGCGCCCTGAAGCCGGCCGCCCATTCCGGCATGCCGCGCTGGCAGGATCTGCTATTCATCCGCCTCAGCCGCTCCGCCAACGACGCCACGGACTATTTCCAGATCCCGACCGGGCGCGTGGTTGAGGTGGGGACCCAGGTCACGATCTGATAGGGCCCTGCGCCGCATGTGTGCCCACCAATACAAAGGCGCTCCGTTGGGACCGTCTTTTGTATTTCTCGTAAGCCGTGATGCCGGCGGGAAACCTGCACGTGCCCGGTGCAGCGATCTGCGGGTCCGGTGCAGATGCGTCGCGTCGCTCGTCCGGGGACGTTTGCGTTCGATCCCCAACCCGCGGACTAATTGCTCAAGCCCAGACTTTGCAGGAACGTCGGTGGCTGGGGATTTTGCGCTGACGGGTCCGGTAATCGCGGGTCGGTTGCGGGCGAGACCTGTCCGCGTGCATCTTGCTCCTCGCGCAGCCTGGCTCGATGGTTTCGCTGGGTCCGGATTTCCGCGCGTGCATTTTGCACCGAGCGGACCCGCCGGTGCTTCTTCCGGACCTGCGCCGGGGCCTCTTCCGCCACCCGCACGGGGGCGGGTTGGGCGGCGGTGGCCTTTGCCCGGGCCTCTTCCTCGTCAGCCCACGCCTGGAATTGCTTGAACAAGGCCTCAGTGACGGGCTGGCCGCTCTCGGCTTGACGCGGCTCGGCAGGTTCCTGGCTCGGCTGGGCCGGTTGTTGGCTCGGCTGGGCAAGTTGCTGGCGCTGTTCGGCGGGGTCAACCGCCGCAGCAACTTCGTCGCGTGTCGGTACATCGGTTGTCGTCGCCGGCAAATCCTTGGTGCCAGCGATTGCGATTGATTGAATCGTTGATGGCGGCGGATCGGCTTCGGGCTGAAGCGCCGGTTTGTCGCTCGCCCAATCCGCCAGGTTGGCAACGAGCGTCGCTGGATTGTCGATCGACAGAACGGCGATGCCGACCGCCGTCGCGGCGGCAGCCACGATGCTCGCCTTGAGAATTCGCGACGAGATGATCGCGATGTCCTGGGCCTTGCCGATATCCGGCTGCCCGGTTTCTTCCGTCCGCTCGGTGAGAAAGATCGGAGGACGATCTGGCTGGAACCCGTCGTTTGTCGCCATTTGAATGATGCCGCCTCTTGTTGACCCGCGTCCACAATACCTCGCGAGCGAGGTCTAAAAGCGCCACGATTTAGGAGAAGTTTTGGTTTCACTGGGATATTGGAACTGCATCCCCCGGACCAAACAAAAGGCGCCCCGAATGGGGGCGCCTTTCGCATCTTTCGGGCGGTGACGTCGGCGGAAATCCCCGCGCAACCATCACTGCGAATAATACATCTCGAACTCGACCGGGTGCGGGGTCATTTCGAAGCGCTCGACTTCGGTCATCTTCAGTTCGATGAAGCTGTCGATGAAGTCGTCGTCGAACACGCCGCCGTTCTTGAGGAAGGCGCGGTCCTTGTCGAGGTTTTCCAGCGCCTCGCGCAAGCTGCCGCACACCGTCGGGATCTGCTTCAGCTCTTCCTTCGGCAGGTCGTAGAGGTCCTTGTCCATTGCCGGGCCCGGATCGATCTTGTTCTTGATGCCGTCGAGGCCGGCCATCAGCATCGCGGCGAAGCCGAGATAGGGGTTGGCCATCGGGTCGGGGAAGCGGACTTCGACGCGCTTGGCCTTCGGGTTCGCCGTATAGGGGATGCGGCAGGAGGCAGAACGGTTGCGCGCGGAATAGGCGAGCAGCACCGGGGCTTCATAGCCCGGGACCAGGCGCTTGTAGGAGTTGGTCGACGGGTTGGTGAAGGCGTTGATCGCCTTGGCGTGCTTGATGATGCCGCCGATATAGTGGAGGCAGGTTTCCGAGAGGTCGGCATATTTGTTGCCGGCGAACACCGGCTTGCCTTCCTTCCAGATCGACTGGTGGCAGTGCATGCCCGAGCCGTTGTCGCCATAGACCGGCTTCGGCATGAAGGTAGCAGTCTTGCCGTAGATATGGGCGACCTGGTGGATGCAGTATTTGTAGATCTGCATCTGGTCGGCCATCAGGGTGAGCGTGTCGAACTTCATGCCGAGCTCGTGCTGGGCGGAAGCGACCTCGTGGTGATGCTTCTCGACCTTGACGCCCATCTTGGCCATGGCGCCGAGCATTTCCGAGCGCATGTCCTGCACCGAGTCCTGCGGCGGAACCGGGAAGTAGCCGGCCTTGGTGCGGATGCGGTGGCCGAGATTGCCGCCCTCATATTCGGTGTCCGAGTTGATCGGCAGTTCCGAGGAGTCGAGCTTGAAGCCGGTGTTGTAGGGGGTGGTCTGGTAGCGCACGTCGTCGAACACGAAGAATTCGGCCTCGGGGCCGAAGAACACGGTGTCGCCGACGCCCGACGACTTCACCATGGCCTCGGCCTTCTTGGCGATGCCGCGGGGGTCGCGGTTGTAGGGCTCGCCGGTGGTCGGCTCGAGCACGTCGCAGACGATGACCATGGTGGTCTCGGCGAAGAACGGATCAATCGTCGCGGTAACCGGGTCGGGCATCAGGCACATGTCGGATTCGTTGATCGCCTTCCAGCCCGCGATCGAGGAACCGTCGAACATCTGGCCTTCGGCAAAGGTGTCCTCTTCGATCATGCTGACGTCGAAGGTCACGTGCTGCCACTTGCCGCGCGGATCGGTGAAGCGCAGGTCGACGTATTTTACGTCGTTGTCCTTGATCGATTTCAGGACGTCTTTGGCGGTCTTCATGAATACCCCTTTTGGCTACGGACGGTTTCCAGAACGCGACATTTCGCAGACGATCGCAACAGATGCCGCGAACGAAATCGGGCTGCGGGAGCAGCCCTTTTCTTGATTTTTAGCCGCAAAATTCGGATACCACCGCCCTTAGATAGCGTCCAGCCCGGATTCGCCGGTTCTGATCCGGATCGCTTCCTCGATGTTGGAGACGAAGATTTTGCCGTCGCCGATGCGCCCGGTCTGGGCGGCGCGGCGGATCGCGTCGATCGCCTTCTCGACCAGCTCGTCCGAAATCACGATCTCGATCTTCACCTTGGGCAGGAAGTCGACGATGTATTCCGCACCGCGATAGAGCTCGGCGTGGCCCTTCTGCCGGCCAAAGCCCTTGGCCTCGGTCACCGTGATGCCCTGCAGTCCAACTTCCTGAAGCGCCTCTTTCACCTCGTCGAGCTTGAATGGCTTGATGATGGCTTCAATCTTCTTCACTGAGCGCCTCCCGGGCATTTCCAAAAATTGCAGATAGGTCGATGTCGCAGCCTGGTGAACTTTCCCTGGCGCCGTCTGGTTTGATCCTTGCATTCGGCAAAGCCGGATAATGATCCAGCAAAACCGGAATTGCTCATTCTCGCCGCTCACGTGCGACGATCTTGGGCTCGGTATTCCAACCGGCTTCCTCAAAAGCAGGGTCTATGCCAAGTTGTTAATGCGCCTGATTTCGGAACGTTATCAGACTTTTAACAGGCAGGTGAAAGAGGACTGGCCGAGTGACGCATGATAGCGAAGCTTATAAAATAGGCAAATCGATCAATTCGTATGCAGCCAAGGGCGAAGCAGGCCGCTAACACGGCGGAATGTGCCTCTGGAAAAGGCTGACGGATCGAGGATTCGGCATGGAAGTTTTGACCACGACGGAGATGGAGCGCGCCGACGAGCTGACGATCGCCGCCGGCACGCCCGGCTTTGCGCTGATGATGAGCGCGGGCCAGGCGGTGGCGGAAGCCGCGATGGACCTTGTTGAGGAGGGGCCGATCGCGGTGGTTGCCGGACGCGGCAACAATGGCGGCGACGGTTTTGTCGCGGCGGCCGAGCTGGCCGCGCGCGGCCGCGATGTCTCGGTCATCCTCTTGTGCGAGCGCGACAGCCTGCAGGGCGACGCGGCGCTCGCTGCACGCGGCTGGAAATATCCGGTGCTGCCGTTCAACCCACAGGCGATCGGCAAGCCAGCGCTGATCATCGACGCGCTGTTCGGCGCCGGGCTCAACCGTCCCGTGAAGGGCGATCCGCTCGAGATGATCGAGGCCATCAATGCCAACGGCGCGCCCGTGCTCGCGGTCGACCTGCCGAGCGGCATCAACGGCACCTCGGGCGCGGCGATGGGGGCTGCGATCAACGCGGTGGAGACCGTGACCTTCTTCCGCCGCAAGCCGGCGCATCTCTTGATGCCGGGGCGGAAACATTGCGGGCGGGTTCGCGTCGTCGATATCGGCATCGATCCGCGCGTGCTGGAGGAAATCCGGCCGCGCACGTTCGAGAACGTTTCGCAGACCTGGCAAAACTCCTTCCCGGTGCCGGCGATCGACGGCCACAAATATGCCCGCGGCCATGCGGTGGTGCTGTCGGGGGAGGTGGCCTCGACCGGCGCGGCGCGGTTGGCGGCGCGCGGGGCGCTGCGGGGCGGGGCCGGGCTCGTCACAGTGGCCTCGCCGCGCGACGCGCTCGCCGTGAACGCGGCGGCGCTGACGGCAGTGATGGTTCGCGCGGTCGATACGCCGATCGAATTTGCCGAGATGCTCGCCGACCGGCGGCTCAGCGCCATCGTGGTCGGTCCCGGTGCCGGCATCGGCGAGCGCACGCGCGATTTCGTGCATGCCGCGCTGTCGACGAAGCGCGGCCTCGTGCTCGATGCCGACGCGCTGACGAGTTTTGCCGAGGCGCCGGAGCGGCTGTTTGAATCAATCAAGGCGAGCGAATATCCGCAGGTCGTGCTCACCCCGCATGAGGGGGAGTTTCCACGCCTGTTCAGCGATATCAGCAACAAGCATCCCGGTCGCTCCAAGCTGGAGCGGGTGCGCGATGCCGCCGAGCGCGCCGGCGCGGTGGTGCTGCTGAAGGGGCCGGATACGGTGGTGGCCTCGCCCGACGGCCGCGCGGCCATCGCCGCCAACGCGCCGCCCTGGCTGGCGACGGCAGGGGCCGGCGACGTGCTGGCCGGGATGATCGCGGGGATGCTGGCGCAGGGCGTGCCGGCGTTCGAAGCCGCATGCATCGGCGTCTGGATGCATGGCGAGGCCGCGGGCGAAGCGGGGCCCGGGCTGATCGCGGAGGACCTGCCGGAAGTGCTGCCCGCGGTGTTCCGGCGGCTCTATGACGGGTTCGGGATTGAGTATTAGGCAACTCGAACTCGCCGACATGGACGCCGCGGCGCGCGTCCATCGCGCGGCGTTCGACCATGCCTTGCCCTGGCTCCGTGGCCTGCACACGCCGGACGAAGACCGCTGGTTCTACCGCGAACGCATGTTCAGAGAATGTCAGGTACACGGCGCCTTCGAGGACGACGCGCTGGCCGCCATCATCGCCTTCCGAAGCGGCTGGATCGATCAGCTCTATGTACTGCCGCAGGCGCAGGGAGGCGGCGTCGGCAGCGAGTTGCTGGATCTCGCCAAGCGTGCGTTCGATCGTCTCCAACTGTGGACGTTTCAGCGCAATTTGCGCGCGCGTCGCTTCTATGAAGCGCGGGGCTTTGCACGCGTCGAGGAAACCGACGGCGCCGGCAATGAAGAGAAAGAGCCGGACGCGCGCTATCTCTGGACGCGCGTCAGTCCCGCAGGATCGATAGGGCGCAGCGCAACCCGTCAGTTCTCGTTAGCCCGATTACGCCCGGGCGATACTCGCAACGGCAATATTCTGGGCGGGTGGCCGATACTGGTATTTGCGATGCCCCAACTCGATAAGCGGCTTTTCGAGAAACCGATAACTTGCCATGCAGATCAGAACGGACATTGCAAATGAAAGAATGACAACAAGCTCCGGCAAGTTCCTGAATGCTCCGTTGATGTTCGCAAACACGATCCCGTGCACGAGATATAGTGCATAGGAGATACGGGCGAAAAAAGCTGCTGCGCCGGTTCGAAGAAAAGCAAGCTCGCGAGCCCCCCTGTTCTGTACGGTCATGAACAGGGCGGAGCCGCAGAATGCCACCAGATAGGTGTGCACCCAATAGGCCCACGAAACGTTCTGGCCCACTGCAAAAACAGCGGCGGGCATAAGCAGCAAGGTTACCCAGAACGTCGCTCGAAACATCGCTTTCACGCGAGGGCCCGGAGGCGAATATTCGAACCACGCAACAATGGCTCCCACAGCCAGGATGTCTGCGCGAAGCGGCATGAGGACGTAGTAGCCAAATCGATCGTCAAGGCTGTAACAGATCGCCCGTCCAATCGGGCAGAGGATGATCAGGCTCAGCAATAGCGGCAGGAAATACTTGCGAGACGTGACGAGGACGATCATGGGGAAAACGAGATAGAACTGTTCTTCAACCGCCAACGACCAGGTGCCGGAAAGCGAATACGCACCGTAGCTCTGCCGAGCGGCCATGAAAAAGTTCTGCACGCCGATGATGTACGACCACCACGGCAGATCGCCATCGTTCATCCGGCCGATCTTCGTCAGCAACCAAAGGCCTACGACCGCGCCGTAGATCGGAAGAATGCGAAAGCACCGCCTTCCATAGAACGCTGAAAAGTAATTCGTTGCATCTGTGTGCTTGAGCAAGATGCGTGTGATCAAAAAGCCGGACAGGGCAAAGAACAAGTCAACTCCGGCCCGCCCGAATGCGAGAACTTGCCATTCAAAGGTATCGGGACCGCCTTGCATGCCGAGATAATGCCAGGCGACGACCACCAAGATAGCGGTGGCGCGCAGGCCATCCAGTTCCGGAATCCGATGGTCGCTGCCGGCGCCTGTCATCCGGCAGCCCTAACAGCCGCAAACTGAGCGGGCAAGACGCCGCGTATTGCAGTCAATCTTGTCATTGAACGAGATGCTTCTAAGCGAGATATTTCGCCACCGCTGTCTCGTTCCATTCCAGCCCGAGGCCCGGCCCGCGCGCAGTAATCGTGCCGTCAATGATCTCGGCGGGCTTGGCGAGGATCACGCTGGCGAAATCGAGATGTTCGAGCCAGTGCGCGGTCGTAGTCACCGCCAGCATGTGGGCGCTGGCCTCCGCAAACAGATGGCTCGACATGGGAATGTTGGCGGCTTCGGCTTGCGCGGCGACCTTCAGCCAGCCGGTGACGCCGCCGCACTTCATCAAATCGGGCATGATGAAGTCGCTCGCGCCGGCCGCGATCGCTTCGGCAAAGCCGCGCGGGAACCACCAGTTCTCGCCAGCTTGAATTGGCGTCGGCGAGGTCTCGCGCACCTTGGCATGCCCCAGAAGATTTTCCTGCGGCACCGGCTCTTCGATCCAGTGCAGATCGTAAGGCGCGAGGCGGGCGATACGGCGCGTGGCTTCCGCTGTAGCGAGCGACTGGTTGAAGTCGATCATCAGCGCGATATCAGGGCCAATCAGCGCACGCACGCCCTTGACCACGCGCTCGTCATTGGCGGCATCGCCATCGCCGCCCTTGATCTTGATGCCGCGAAACCCCTGTTCGAGCGAATGGCGCAGCGCGCGTTCGTCGGCGACCGGATCGACCACGCCATAGCTGTCATAGGCTTGGATCGGTTTCGGCGAACCGCCGAGCAGTTCGACCACTGGCTTGCCGGCCAACTGTCCGAGCGCATCCCAATAGGCCATGTCGAGGCCTGATACCGCCATGCCGACGAGGCCCTGCCAGCCGAGCAGGCGGAATTTGGCATCCATTGCCGCCATCAGATCGTAAGGTGCGACCGGCCGGCCGGTGAGTTCGCGCCCGATCTCCTCGATCAGGTGAACCAGCGGCTTCAGCGTAATCTTGGCGTAGGCGAAGATGTAGGCGCGGCCGGTAACGCCCTGATCGGTCTCGACGTCGATCAGAACCAGCGGCCCGGCATCGATAACGCCAAAAGCGTTCTTCACGGGACGCTTGAGCGGCACAACGAGACCGCGCGCCTTGACGCTGCAGATGGCTGGGACGGTTTTGCTCATTTTGTTTCCTCACTCGACCCCATACCATCGCACGAACCGCGGTGCAGCCCAATCGGTCGCGACGGATTCGATCAGCCAATGCCCGGCATGTTCGGCCGCAAAGGCGATGCGGTGGGTCTGGCCAGGCTCGATCGCCAGCGCGTCCAGCCAAAATGGCTTCCAGCCATCGTCGAGCTTGTCGAGCAGGCGGAAATGATGGCCATGCAGACGAAAGACGGTTGCGACGTCGGCTCGGTTGGTCAGTGCCAGCACGACGATGCGCCCCGCCTTGACGCGGAAGGCCGGCTGTGGCGACGCGGCCAGGTTTGCAATTACGGTCCACTCAGGCCCGTTCAACGCGATATTGGCGCGGATCGCGTCCTTGAGATCAAGCCGCGCCGGCAGCCCGTTGGACGGCAAAGGCGAAGGAGGCGGCAGTGGAGCCGCACGCGCGGGCGGCTCGCCCGACACGATGACAAGGCCGAGGGGACGGGCTTGCCGGCCATCGTGCAGGAGGATCTTGAGCTGCGAGCCTGGCGGTCCCGTGACGTCGACAAAAGCGTCGACCCGGCTGCCCGGTGCCAGCACCAGCGCGCCGTTGCGGGCCGGGAACGGCTCGGCCGGCTGGCTGTCGATCGCCATGACGGTGACGTCAAGGGACTCCAATTTCAGCGCGACGACCGTGCGCCGGCTGCCGTTGATGAAGCGAAGCCTCAAGCGCTCGTTGGATCGGGCCGAGAGGTCCACTGAGGGCTTCCCATTGAGCGTATAGGAAACCGTGGTTTCGTTCGGGTCCGTGCCGGGCACGGCAGCAGTCCCATCCGCCCGTAACCGCCATTCCTCGACCAAAAGCACCTCGTCGCGATCGACGCCGACGGGCTCGCTTTCGGCGACCACCACGGGCTGGCCCCTGGTCGGTAGTGCGTTTTGGTTGGCGAACACGCTCATGTCGCACAGGACGGTTCCGGCGTGGCGCAATGGAATCCGGACGTTTTCCCAGCCTGAAGCGGCCAGCAGCCGGCGGCCAACGAGCAGCTCGATGGCAGGAACGCCATCGATTCCACGCCAATCGAGGCCCACCGGGACGGCCAAATCATTGGCAAATTCGACCTGAAGGTTTTCGCCGCGGCGGAAGCGGAGCTCCGGAGCCGCGAGCATCCAGACCGGCGTTTCCAGGCCTCCGGGATGGAGCTTGAGGGCGCCCTCCCGGGCCCGGATCGCAACCGCCGGGCGTCCTTGGGCGGCGCTGCCGCCCGGTACCAGCAGGCCGAGAGAGGCAGCCCCAAACCCCGCCATCAATGCACGCCGATCCATCCGAAAACTCCCTTGCCATGAGGCCGATCCGGACCATTTCTAAGGTGAGATGTCCAGTTGCGGCGGTTCGGCCCAATGCAGTCGGGACGGGCCATTTTTTTGCTGCGGAGGTGGTGGCTCATGTTATAAGCCGCCGCCCGCGGGCATCGCGGCCGGGCCTATGATGCACTTCACGCGGGCGTGGCGGAACTGGTAGACGCGCTGGATTTAGGTTCCAGTGACGAAAGTTGTGGGGGTTCGAGTCCCTCCGCCCGCACCAAGCGCTCCAAGCGTTTGCATGACGAATATTGGAGGGCCCGCTTCCCCTGGGGGAGCCAAGGCCCGCCGAACCACCGGCGTCAGGCCCCCAAGGCCACGCCTCTGACATTTGAACACTGCCGGGCTGCTTCCAGCCCGGCGCAAGCGGAAGAAGATTGATACCATGCAGGTCACCGAAACCCTCGCCGAGGGATTGAAGCACGAGTTCAAGGTCAGCGTCCCCGCATCGGATCTCGACGCCAAGGCGGACGCCAAGCTGGTCGATCTCAAGGACAAGGTGCGCCTCAACGGCTTCCGTCCCGGCAAGGTGCCGGTCGCCCACCTCAAGAAGGTGTATGGCCGCTCCGTGATGGCCGAGACCATCGACCAGACCATCCGCGACACCAACACGCAGATCTTCACCGACCGCGGCTTCCGTCTCGCCACCGAGCCGAAGATCACCATGCCGACCGAGACCAAAGAGGTCGAGGAGCTGCTCGCCGGCAAGACCGACCTGACCTACACGGTTGCGATCGAGGTGGTGCCGACGATCCAGCTCGCCGATTTCAAGACCTTCTCGGTGGAGAAGCCGGTGGTCGACGTCACCGACGCCGAGGTCGACGAGGCGATCAAGCGGATCGCCGATCAGAACCGTCCCTACACGGCAAAGGGCGAGGGCGCCAAGGCCGAGAAGGGCGATCGCGTCACCATCAACTTCAAGGGCACCATCGACGGCGTGGCGTTCGACGGCGGCACCGGCGAGGGCATCCAGGTCGTGATCGGCGCCGGGCAGTTCATTCCGGGCTTCGAGGAGCAGCTCGAAGGCATCGGTGCCGGCGAGACCCGCACGCTGAAAGTGTCGTTCCCGAAGAACTATGCCAGCGAGAAGCTCGCCGGACAGGCGGCGGAGTTCGAGACCACGGCAACTCTGATTGAAGCGCCCGGCGAGACTGCGATCAACGACGAATTCGCCAAGACGCTCGGCCTCGAATCGCTCGACAAGCTGAAGGAGGCCGCGCGCGAGCGTCTGGTCGTCGAGTTCGCTGGCGCGACGCGCCAGCGCGTCAAGCGCGCGCTGCTCGACCGTCTCGACGACAGCCACAAGTTTGAGGCGCCGCCCTCGCTGATCGAGGAAGAGTTCAACCTGATGTGGAACTCGATCAAGGCCGAGATGGAGTCGTCAGGCAAGACCTTTGCCGACGAGAACACCACCGAGGATGCGGCCAAGGAAGAGTACCGCAAGATCGCCGACCGCCGCGTGCGGCTCGGCCTCGTGCTCTCCGAAATCGGCGAGAAGAACAAGATCACGGTGACCGACGACGAAGTCGGCCGCGCAGTGATCGAGCGGGCGCGTTCGATGCCTGGCCGCGAGAAGGAAGTCTGGGATTACTATCGCAGCAATGCCAATGCGCTGGCCCAGCTTCGTGCGCCGATTTATGAAGATAAGGTCGTCGATTTCATCCTCGAACTCGCCAACGTGACCGAGAAGAAGGTCTCGCGCGAGGACCTGTTCAAGGACGACGAGGCCGACGAGAAGAGCGCGGCCTGATCGATTGGGTCAGCCTGATGTTAATGATGAACGGCGAAAGCGGCGGGGCCCTGGCATCCGCCGCTATGAGATCGCCTGCGAATCAGCTTGAACTCGGCTCAATCGGCTCTCGATCGCCCGGTCTTGTCGCCGGGAAATTGGCTCATATCTGTGAGCGGCTCGCAGGAGCGAGCTGTGAGTTGAAGTCCTGCATCACGGGACGTTCGTCCGCGCACGGCAATCCATGCCGATTGGCCTGCCTTGCCGATGGATGTTCGCCTCCGTTCAGTCCCTACCTAACCCTTGGGGTAACCAATGCGCGATCCCGTTGAAACCTACATGAACCTCGTTCCGATGGTGGTCGAGCAGACCAACCGCGGTGAACGCGCCTACGACATTTTCTCGCGGCTCTTGAAAGAGCGCATCATCTTCGTGACCGGCCCGGTCGAAGACGGCATGTCGACACTCGTCGTCGCGCAGCTTCTGTTCCTGGAAGCCGACAATCCGAAGAAGGAAATCTCGATGTACATCAACTCGCCCGGCGGCGTGGTGACATCGGGGCTTGCGATCTACGACACGATGCAGTTCATCCGTCCTGCGGTGTCGACGCTGTGCACGGGGCAGGCTGCCTCGATGGGCTCACTGCTGCTGGCGGCCGGCGAAAAGGACATGCGCTTCACGCTGCCGAACTCGCGCATCATGGTGCATCAGCCGTCCGGCGGCTTCCAGGGCCAGGCTACCGACATCATGCTGCACGCGCAGGAGATCCTGAATCTCAAGAAGCGCCTCAACGAGATCTATGTGAAGCACACCGGCCAACCCTACAAGGCGATCGAGGATGCGCTGGAGCGCGACAAATTCCTGACCGCCGAAATGGCCCGCGACTTCGGCCTCGTTGACAAGGTGATCGACAAGCGTCCGGAAGAGGCGAGCCCGGCGAAAACCTAGTAAACGGAAAACCCCGTAAGGTAACGGGTTGCGACACCCCGCATTGACCTTAACGGCTGGCTGAATCGGCAAATTCGGCCGAAAGCGCACTTCTATGCCCCCGCATGGGCCGAAAGTTCCGCTTTCGTGCCGGTTTTGCCGCGTGGCAATACCGCAACGCTCGGTCGATTTCGTGAACTTCGCCCCGTGCGAATGCCACAAATCACGGTATTGTCACGGGTAGCCATTCCGGCCCCGATTAGCGAATTCTTGATAGTCGGGTGCCAGCATGGTTGGCTGTGTGGACTGGGTTAAGATCGCGGGGGATTCTCGAGCCGTGATTCGCAGCACGGTGCGTAACTGAGTTAGGGTCTTTTCTGGTACGGAATTTGCTCTATCTACCTTGAGGTCCGGTACAGTACCGGAATGGGTCGATCGGGTAACGGATCGAACGGCGGACGGAGACAGGAATGAGTAAGGTTGGCACGAGCGACTCCAAGAACACGCTGTATTGCTCGTTCTGTGGAAAGAGCCAGCACGAAGTCCGCAAACTCATCGCAGGTCCTACCGTTTTCATCTGCGACGAATGCGTTGAACTCTGCATGGACATCATCCGCGAGGAGAACAAGTCCTCGCTGGTGAAGTCGCGCGACGGCATCCCGACGCCGAAGGAAATCTGCAAGGTGCTGGACGACTACGTGATCGGCCAGAACCATGCCAAGAAGGTGCTGTCGGTCGCGGTTCACAATCACTACAAGCGGCTCAATCACCAGACCAAGCACAACGACGTCGAACTCGCGAAGTCGAACATCCTGCTGATCGGTCCGACCGGCTCGGGCAAGACGCTGCTGGCACAGACGCTGGCGCGGATTCTCGACGTGCCCTTCACGATGGCGGATGCGACGACGTTGACCGAAGCCGGCTATGTCGGCGAGGACGTCGAGAACATCATCCTGAAGCTGCTGCAGTCCGCCGACTACAATGTCGAGCGCGCGCAGCGCGGCATCGTCTATATCGACGAAATCGACAAGATCAGCCGCAAGTCCGACAATCCCTCGATCACCCGCGATGTGTCGGGCGAGGGCGTGCAGCAGGCGCTGTTGAAGATCATGGAAGGAACGGTTGCCTCGGTGCCCCCGCAGGGCGGCCGCAAGCACCCGCAGCAGGAATTCCTGCAGGTCGACACCACGAACATTCTGTTCATCTGCGGTGGCGCCTTCTCGGGCCTTGAGAAGATCATCTCTGCGCGCGGGCGTTCGACCTCGATCGGTTTTGCCGCCCAGGTGCTGGCGCCGGAGGATCGGCGTACCGGCGAAATCTTCCGCCACGTCGAGCCGGAAGACCTACTGAAGTATGGTCTGATCCCGGAATTCGTCGGCCGTCTGCCTGTGGTTGCGACCCTGGAGGACCTCGACGAGAATTCGCTGAAGAAGATCCTGGTCGAGCCGAAGAACGCGCTGGTGAAACAATACCAGCGGCTGTTCGAGATGGAGAACATCGAGCTCACCTTCGCCGACGAGGCGCTTGGCGCGGTCGCCCGCAAGGCGATCGAGCGCAAGACCGGCGCACGCGGATTGCGCTCGATCCTCGAGGCGATCCTGCTCGAGACCATGTTCGACCTGCCGGGCCTGGAAGGCGTCGAGGAGGTCGTGATCTCGCGCGAAGTGGTCGAAGGAACCGCCCGTCCGCTGTACATCTATGCGGACCGTTCGGACCGGGCCGTCGAGAGCAGCGCCAGCGCCTGAGCGCGCTCGCCAAAAGTTGTGTGAATAAGACGGCCGCCGGACCTTCCGGCGGCCGTTTTGTTGCCGGTATTCCACATCCGTTTGGCCCGAAATAGTGGGCATTTTTCCGTGACTTGACACCCCCGTACCCGATAGCCACCTAATGCCGGTGGTGGCGGAAATCACGTTCGAGATTCGTCGCAAAATCCTCCGGTAAAAGCGGCTGCGAAGCAGCTGAAATGACCGGAACTTACGGCACCTTGTGGCAGTTGCGCCGGCTAGAGCGGATTGCGTGCAAGGGGGCAAAACAAGAGGAATAGGCCATGACGACCCCAAAAACCCGGCCAACCATCGTTCTCGGCGAAAGCCATTCGTATCCGGTGCTGCCGCTCCGCGATATCGTCGTATTTCCGCACATGATCGTGCCGTTGTTCGTCGGCCGCGAGAAGTCGATCCGCGCCCTCGAAGAGGTAATGAAGAACGACGCGCTGATTTTGCTCGCGACGCAGAAGAACGCGTCCGACGATGATCCAAGCCCGGAATCGATCTATGAGGTCGGTACGCTCGCCAGCGTGCTGCAGCTCCTGAAACTTCCCGACGGCACCGTGAAGGTGCTGGTCGAGGGCCTGGAACGCGCGCGCGTGCAGAAGTATTCCGACCGCACCGAATACTACGAAGCGACCGCGATCGCGCTCGCCGATACCGACGCCAATTCGGTTGAAGCCGAAGCCCTGGCGCGCTCGGTCGTGTCCGATTTCGAAAGCTATGTGAAGCTGAACAAGAAGATCTCCGCCGAAGTCGTCGGCGTGGTTCAGGCGATCACTGATTTCGCCAAGCTGAGCGACCAGGTCGCGCAGCATCTGGCCGTCAAGATCGCGGACCGGCAGGGCATCCTGGAGACGTTGTCCGTCACGCAGCGCCTGGAGAAGGTGCTGGGCTTGATGGAGAGCGAAATCTCGGTGCTGCAGGTCGAAAAGCGCATCCGCTCGCGCGTCAAGCGCCAGATGGAGAAGACCCAGCGCGAGTATTACCTGAACGAGCAGATGAAGGCGATCCAGAAGGAGCTCGGCGACGACGAAGGTCGCGACGAGCTGGCCGATCTGGAAGAGAAGATTGCCAAGACCAAGCTTTCCAAGGAAGCGCGGGAGAAGGCGCAGCACGAGCTCAAGAAGCTGCGCCAGATGTCGCCGATGTCCGCGGAAGCCACCGTCGTGCGCAACTATCTCGACTGGCTGCTGTCGATCCCGTGGAACAAGAAGTCCAAGGTCAAGAAGGACCTCGAGCAGGCGCAGGCCGTGCTGGACTCCGACCACTACGGGCTTGAGAAGGTCAAGGACCGCATCGTCGAGTATCTCGCGGTGCAGTCGCGCGCCAACAAGCTGACCGGACCGATCCTGTGCCTCGTCGGACCTCCCGGCGTCGGCAAGACCTCGCTCGGCAAGTCGATCGCGAAGGCCACGGGCCGTGAGTTCGTGCGCGTTTCGCTCGGCGGTGTGCGCGATGAAGCGGAGATCCGCGGTCACCGCCGCACCTATATCGGCTCGATGCCCGGCAAGATCATCCAGTCGATGCGCAAGGCGAAGACCTCGAACCCGCTGTTCCTGCTGGACGAGATCGACAAGATGGGCGCCGACTTCCGCGGCGATCCGTCATCGGCGTTGCTTGAGGTTCTGGACCCCGAGCAGAACTCGACCTTCAACGACCACTATCTGGAGGTCGACTACGATCTGTCGAACGTCATGTTCATCACGACCGCGAATACGCTGAATATTCCGGGTCCGCTGATGGACCGCATGGAGATCATCCGGATCGCCGGCTACACCGAGAACGAGAAGGTCGAGATCGCGCGCAAGCACCTGATCCCGAACGCCATCTCCAAGCACGGCCTCGATTCGAAGGAATGGTCGATCGACGACGATGCCTTGCTGTTGATGATCCGCCGCTACACCCGCGAAGCGGGCGTGCGCAATCTGGAGCGTGAGCTCTCCACACTCGCCCGCAAGGCGGTGAAGGAGCTGATGATCTCCAAGAAGAAGTCGGTCAAGGTCACAGAGAAGACCCTGGAGGACTTCCTCGGCGTGCCGAAGTACCGCTTCGGCGAGATCGAGAGCGAGCCGCAGGTCGGTATCGTCACCGGCCTTGCCTGGACCGATGTCGGCGGCGAGTTGTTGACCATCGAAGGCGTCATGATGCCCGGCAAGGGCAAGATGACGGTCACGGGCAATCTGCGGGACGTGATGAAGGAATCGATCTCGGCGGCGGCGTCCTACGTCCGCTCGCGGGCGATCACCTACGGGATCGAGCCGCCGCTGTTCGACCGGCGCGACATCCACGTCCACGTGCCGGAGGGAGCAACCCCGAAGGACGGACCGTCGGCGGGTGTGGCGATGGCCACCGCGATCATCTCGGTCATGACCGGCATTCCGGTCCGCCATGATGTCGCGATGACCGGCGAAATCACGCTGCGCGGCCGCGTGCTGCCGATCGGCGGTCTGAAGGAAAAGCTCCTGGCTGCCGCCCGCGGCGGCATCAAGACGGTGCTGATCCCCGAGGACAACGCCAAGGATCTCACGGAGATTTCCGATGCGATCAAGGGCGGCATGGAGATCATCCCGGTCGGAAGGCTGGATGAGGTGGTCGCCAAGGCGCTGGTCCGCACGCCCACGCCGATCGTCTGGGAAGAGGACACCAAGGTGGCCGTCAAGCCCGACGCAGGCGAGGAAGCCGGCGGCGGCCTGACCGCCCACTGATCTACTAGACTGAACAGTGATAAAACGGCGCCCGCGGGCGCCGTTTCCTTTTGGGTTTGCGCGCCGTCGTCGTCGTGGCTGGGACCTGATCCCAGGTCGTGTCTGGGACATCCCCGGTTCTTGTCCCGGACGCGGCGCGGCACCATCAGCGCGTTCACGCGCATCTTCGACGCGCTATGGTGCCGCGACGCATAGCCGGGACCCAGTTAGCCACCTCTGGGTCCCGGCTCTGCGGCGCACCGCCAAGAGGCGCTGCACCGCGTCCGGGACACGGCGAGCGGTTGTCGAGCAATCTTTACGGATCGGATTTGATCAGGCGGAGTTGAGGCGAATGGAAATCGACGGGCAATGCCATTGCGGGCGCGTGACCTATCGGGCCGAGATCGATCCGGCGAAGGTGTCGATCTGCCACTGCACCGACTGCCAGAACCTCACAGGCTCGCCGTACCGCGTCACCGTGCTCTGTTCCGCCGAGCAGATCCGGATGACCGGCGCGCCGGCAAAGGTCTACGCGAAGAAGGGCGACAACGGCCGCACGCGCTTCCAGCATTTTTGCGAGGCCTGCGGCTCGCCGCTGTTCTCCAGCGGCGAGGCCGGGGCGGACGATTGGGGCATCCGCTGGGGCAGCATCCGCCAGCGCGGCGAGCTCAAGCCAGCGCGGCAGATCTGGTGCCGCTCCGCCGCACCCTGGATCAATGAGATCGGCACGTTGCCGGGGCGGCCGACAGACTGAACAGGGTTTTCGTGCGCTGCCGTCGTGGCCCAGCGGTTTCGCGGCAAATCTGCCGGTTTCGGGCCATTTGGCAGCGCCAGCCTCGCTTGCGTTCACACCTTCCCGCGCTGTAGATAGGGGCGGCTCACGGGCGGCTAGCTCAGCTGGTTAGAGCATCTCGTTTACACCGAGAGGGTCGGGAGTTCGAATCTCTCGCCGCCTACCAGCCTTCGCCCCCGCGGGGGCTTCGGCCCGGCATGCCAGCCTTCGCGGCCGTGATGCCGAGTCCTTCAGGACAGGAAAAGGCCGCGGCTGTTACTTCGCGCGATCTGGCTCCGGACACCCGGCAGCGGAATCAAAACGCGGGGCCGAAGCCCCGCGCATTGTCCTCTCTCGATCCTCATTTCAGCCTTGCGGACTGTGCGTCGTCGCCGGGGGGCTTAACGGGGCTCCGCCGAGCGAAATAGGTCCGAAAGGTTGAGGCTGTCGAACCATCTTTTTCCGCATCGTGCGGGATAGCCGGTTACGCCCGTGCTCGGTTCGAATGGAGGAGGTCACTTCCGGGGTGATCGCATTCTGCAGCGTCTCGACCTTCGCCATCAGCTTGGAAATCTGCGCGGAGATCTTCTTCACGTCTTCATGTTGATCCGTGATCTGGGAGGATATCTTCTTCACACCCGCCTGCTCGTCGCCGACGCTCTGGCGCAGCGAGGCAAGCGCAATGGAGTCCTGCTGCAGGAGAGCGGTGTTTTGTTGCAGCAGGAGATTACTTTCTTGCAGCGCGGCAACGTGCTGCTGCTGGGTCGACTGAATATCCTTCAATGTGGCCACAGCCGGATCCGGCGTCGGATCGGAAGCTTTGGGAAGCGGAAGCAGTTCGGCCAAATGGCTGATGTCCGGCAACGAAAACTCGGACGGCGACAAGGTATAGATGGCCGCGCTGGTGTTTATTCCGAGAGCGAAGATGGCGAGCGCCAGGACCGACTTTCGGCCCGTCTGCTTGGTCGACGCGGTGGAGTTGGATTGTTCGATGTTGTCCTGCTTTTCCGATGTCGTGGTCACGTGCCCTAACCCCCAATGAGCGAAACAAAAAAAGGAGCCGTCGCTGGATCGTCCGTTGCGACGGCTCCTTTACGCGACACTCAACGAGAACTGTCCGGAATAATAAGCTGATGAGATTAATTCCGCGTTACGGCGCTTCGGCTCGGCAAGAGCCAGCCGGGTCGTAGCGCGGGGCGGTGCCGAGCGATGTCGCACCACCCCGCAACTCCTAACCTCTACAGTCGGCCTCTGCACGTCTCGCGATACCGACGGCAATTTCCTTCGCCTCGTTCGCCAAGCTGATCCTTGTTGAGGCAAGCAGATCTCAGTTCGGCGCACACATCCCTGCGAACCGGTCGTCCGCAGGCCTCCCGATATCTGCGGCAATTTCCTTCGCCACGCTCTCCAAGCGCGTCCTTGTTTTCGCAGGCGAGCCTTAGTTGCTCGCATCGCCCGCCTCCTCGGTCTACGCGGACGCCACCCGGTCCAATCTCGATGGACTGAGAAAAGGCCGAAATCGGAAATACAAAAAGAGCGGCTGCCGCGGCGCCAAACACATATTTGCGCATTCCATTCATCTTGGTCCCTCCAGGTGCTAGTGCCGGTCGATTGCCTTGCGGCAATAGATCACGCGAGAGACGGGATATCGTTCCGAAGTAAATGCACGAAGGTATATTTATGACCCCAAATCTTGGGATACATGAACGAGCGAAGCGGCATCACGGCTAGGATACGGCAATGATGCGGCGTCAATGGGCGCGATGAACGTTCGAAAATCAAAGGGAGTGCGAAATGGATAAACCGGCAAGCCACGATCAGAACGCCGATCAGGTCGCTTACTGGAATGGCCCCGCCGGGCAGCGTTGGGCCGATCGCCAGGCGGCGCAGGACGTGCTGCTCAAGCCGGTTGCCGACCTCGTCATCGAGCGGGCCGGCTTCAAGGTGGGCGAGCGCGTGATCGACGTCGGCTGCGGCAGCGGCGCCACGGCGATTGCGTTCGCGCGGAAGGTCGCGCCAACGGGCCATGTGCTCGGGGTCGATGTCTCCGGCCCGATGCTGGAGCGGGCGCGGCAGGCGGCGCCGAAGGACCTGCCGATCGATTTCGTGCTGGCCGATGCTACCGTGTATCCGTTCGAGCCGGCGAGTTTTGACGTGCTCGCCTCGCGGTTCGGCGTGATGTTCTTTGCCGATCCCGTGCTGTCGTTTGCCAACATGCGCAAGGCGCTGCGGCCGACGGGACGGCTGGCGTTCGCGTGCTGGCGCGAGCCGCGCGAAAATCCGTTCTTCATGGCGCCGCTTTCGGCCGCCTACAAGCACGTGCCGAAGCTGCCGCAGCAGGGACCGGAAGATCCCGGGCCGTTCGCCTTCGCCTCGGAGGCGCGGGTGCGCCGCATCCTCAGTGAGGCCGGCTTTACCGGCATCGGGCTTGAGGCCTGTCCGCTGCTGCTGGATGCCGCCATCGGCCGCGGCCTCGATGGCGCGGTGCAAGGGGCGTTCGAGATCGGTCCGGTCAGCCGGGCGCTGGAGGGGCAGCCGGAGCATCTTCGCGCCGCCGTCGCCGCGTCGATCCGCGAGGCGCTGACGCCGTTTGTGAAGGGCGATGCCGTACTGCTGCCGGCGTCGGTCTGGATCGTGACGGCGGGGGCGTCGTAGCTCACGCTCGCGCCACACGATTGCGTCTGCGGCCCTCCAGAATGAACGCCGGATCGCCATCGCCACGCCACCAAATCGCCTGACGACTCAACGATAGCTATTACGGCAGGCTGGCGGATGCGCATGAGTTGCAGGTGTGATGCGCGGACCCAATCCATATCTGACGCCAGCCCGGGCCGGGCTGATCATGATCGCGGTCCTTGTGTTCGGCGTGATCTTCGTACGGATACTCACGATGTCCGGGCAGAGCGAGGTCCGCAGGGACACCCCACCTGAGAGTGTGGGTCGAGCCACCGTGGATATCGGGGGTATCAAAGGCCTGCGCGGATCGCTGCCGTAAGGCAAGCCGGCGGCAGGCGTTGGACCGGCGGGCCGCTACGCCCGCTCTTCCCAGATCATGGCGAGATGCACGATCGTCTCGGCGGCCTTTTCCATGTCCTGGCGGCTGACCCATTCCAGGCGCGAATGGAAGGCGTGTTCGCCGGCGAAGATATTGGGGCAGGGCAGGCCCATGAACGACAGCCGCGAGCCGTCGGTGCCGCCGCGGATCGAGCTTCTGACCGGTGTCAGGCCTGCGCGCCTGATCGCCTCGATCGCGTAGTCGACGGTTTCGGGGTGGCGGTCGATCACCTGCTTCATGTTGCGGTATTGCGGCTTGACTTCCATCCGGTAGCTGGAGTGCGGGTAGTCCTCCATCACAGCTTTGACGATACCTTCCAGAAGGGCTTCCTTTTGCTGCAGGCCTTCGTCGGTGAAGTCGCGCACGATGAAGCCGATGGTGGCCTTCTCCAACGCTCCCGAAATGCCGATCGGATGCAGAAAGCCTTCCTTGCCCTCCGTCGTTTCCGGTGAGCAGGTGTCCTTCGGCAGGCGGTCGATGATGGCCGCCGCAATCTTGATCGCGTGCTCCATCTTGCCCTTGGCGAAGCCGGGATGGGTCGAGACGCCCTCAATGGTGATGGTGGCGCCGTCGGCCGAAAACGTCTCGTCCTCGATATGGCCGGCGCTCTCGCCGTCCATCGTATAGGCGAAGTCGGCGCCGAGCTTTTTCAGGTCGACCTTGTCGACGCCGCGGCCGATCTCTTCGTCGGGCGTGAACAGGATCTTGATCGTGCCGTGCTTCAGTTGCGGGTTCTGAACCAGGAACCGCGCGGCATCCATGATCTCGGCGAGGCCGGCCTTGTTGTCGGCGCCGAGCAGCGTCGTGCCGTCGGTCGTGATGATGTCATGCCCGATCTGGCCTTTGAGCGCGGGGTGATCGGCGGCGCGGATCACCAGGGTCGGATCGGCCGGCAGCACGATGTCGCCGCCCCGATAATTCTTCACGATCTGCGGCCTGACGCCGGCGCCGGTGCAGTCCGGCGAGGTGTCCATGTGCGAGCAGAAGCAGATCACCGGCACCTTCTTGTCTGAAGTGGCCGGGATAGTTGCGTAGACATAGCCGTGCTCGTCGAGATGGGCGTCGGTGAGCCCCAGCGCCTGCAGTTCCGACGCCAGCAGGCGGCCGAGATTCTTCTGCTTTTCGGTGGAAGGGCAGGTCGGCGAATTCGGGTCGGACTGGGTGTCGATCACGACATAGCGCAGGAAACGCTCGGTGACGTCGTGGGTGAAGGCGAGGGGCGAAGGGGGCATGACGATCCGGAAAAGGTAAGCGACAGGAAGGCTCTATAGCAGAAAGCGCCGCACCGGGCCGCGGGCGAAACAACTATTCCGCTACCAAAGCCTCAGATGGCTTCCTTGAGTTCCTTGACCGGGCGGAAGGTGACCTTCTTGCTGGCCTTGATCGGAAGCGGTTCCCCGGTGGCGGGGTTGCGGCCCATGCGGGCGGCGCGTTTGCGGACCTGGAGGATGCCGAGCCCGACGATCCTGATACGGTCGCCCTTCTTCAGATGTCCCGTGATGGTGTCGACCATGTCGGTCAGAAACGCCTCGGCGGCCTTCTTCGACAATTCATGGGGTTCGGCGAGCGCGGCGGCCAGATGCTTGAGGGTGATGGTGGCCGGAGCCGCTGCTTTCTTCGCCATGTCTGGCTTCTCCTCGTTGCCTGGAATGACTTTTGAGCGCGCCTGACGCGCCGGAAATGCCTCGCGGGTGACGGGAAACCCGGAATATCCGCGGAGGTTTCATGAAACCCCGATGATGCAGGCCTTCAACGATTCGATAAATTGCCGCCGGGGCAGTTTTGCCCCAAAACAGGCCGTTATTTGCCTCCGGCGCGGATATGCGCAACGTCCTTGACTAAGCGGAAGCGGGCCTTTATGCCCTCGGTTCTGCGCGGATCAGGATCTGATTACGGCATCCGCGGGAGTAGCTCAGTTGGTTAGAGCGCCGCCCTGTCACGGCGGAGGCCGCGGGTTCGAGTCCCGTCTCTCGCGCCATTTCTCAATGGCCTGATGCTGGTCTCCCGAAGACCGCTGCAAACAAAAAGGCCGCCCGTCAGGCGGCCGTTTTTATTCCGATCGCTTGGATATCGATTAACGAACGGTCGAGGTGCTCGAGCTGGTGACGACCACCGGCTTGCCGGCCTTCACGACCTGGGCGGTCTGCTCATAGTTCGCACCGGTCCGGGCCGAAATGCCGAAGGCGGCAACCGCAATGCCTGCCACCAGGGCGACGACCACGATCTTCAAATGGGTGGCGCGATCCGCGGAATGAATGGAGTGGTTCATAATATGCCTCCCGGACGCCTTTGACGTCCTGTGTTGGCGAGAGAAAATACGCCGCGTGTGTTTCAGGAAGGTTTCGCGGTTTCGGCAAAATGGTTTCATTCGGCCTGTTTTTGGCCGGTTTCTTGCCAAGTCGTCCGTGATGTAAGTCACATACGGATAACGTAGCCGGCGCGGATGCGGGGCAGCGGGGAGGCTAGTGCCATCAAAACAGTAATAGAAACAAGGTTGAAGCCGGGAAGGCGTGTCGTTCGTTTCAGCTCGCCCGCTCGATATCGCTCCGGATCGACCGTGCCGCCCAGATGAACAGCAGTGCGCCGACCGTGGAGGTTACTGCGGCCGACAGCAGCGAATACCGCACGGCTTGGGCACCAAAGTCGTTCTTCAAGGCGTCGTTGAGCATGCCGACCGCAAGCGGGCCGATGCCCTGGCCGAAGCCGGCGGCGGTCAGCAGCATGATCGCGGAGGCCAGCGCCCGCATGCTGGGTTTTGCGACGGTCTGGGCGATTGCAAAAATCGGGCCGAGCTGGAAGCCGACCAGGAACGAGGTCGCCGCCAGCGTCGCGACCATGATGGTGAAATCCGGCGTCAGCATGCACAGCGCAAACACCGGCCCGGCGAGGCCGGAGGTGACGGCGGGCGCCCACAGCTTCCAGCGATCGTCGCGGCGGCTGATCTGGGCGACGACGACCCCGCCGAGCAGCGTGCCGGCGATGCCGCAAAGTCCCTTGAACGTGCCGGCATAGGTGCCGATCTCGGCGCTGGAGAGATGATGCACCCGCGCCAGGAACGGCGGAATCCAGGCCGACGTCGCGTAGTTGGTGTAGGTGGTCAGGCAGAATCCGACGAGCAGGATGATAAAGGTTCGCTGCGAAGCGAGAAAGGAAAGCGTCGGCCCGATCGGCTCCGGCGCGAACGTCTCGGCCATCGCGCCGCGCTTCGGCTCGGAGACCGTCAGCCACAATATCGCGGCGAGCGCCAGGCCAGGCAGGCCGGCGACATAGAACGCCATCCGCCAGCCATAGTACTGGTTGACGTAGCCGCCGATGAAATAGCCGAGGAAGACGCCGAGATAGGTGCCGATGGCGTAGATGCCGAGCGCGCGCGGGCGTTCGTTCTTGCTGAAGAGGTCGGCGATGATCGACTGCGAGGCCGGCGTGCCGCCGGACTCCCCGATGCCGACGCCGATCCGCGCCAGCGCCAGCGTCGCGACGCTCGAGGCCATGCCGCAGAACACCGTCATCGCGCTCCAGAACGCCAACGCGATCGAGACGATGTTGCGGCGGTTGAAGCGGTCGGCGATGCGCGCGATCGGAATGCCGAGCACCGAATAGAACAGCACGAAGCCGAAGCCGGCGAGCAGGCCCATCGTGGTGTCGCTGAGCGCAAACTCCTTTTTGATCGGCTCGATCAGGACGTTGAAGATGGTGCGGTCGAGGAAGTTCAACGCATAGACGATGGTGAGCAACGACAGCACGTAATAGCGCCGGATTGACGGCCGGGCAGTGGCTTGGTTCTGCAGGGTGACCTGCGGTGCGACGTCGACCATGCTTGCCCCTGATGTCTGTTTTTCTTTGAAACGGCTGCCTTCAGGCGTCGCGGATGAAATTCCCCGCCTCGAATTCGACCGGCGGCCCATTTGAATCGAAGGAGACACCGATCGGATCGCGGCCTGCGGCGAGCGCCTGGAGCTGGTCGCTCAGCATTCTACGGATCATCAGGATGCCGCGGTCACTCTGGCCAAAATGCTCTTCCGAATGGACCGTCACCGGGCCTTGCCCGACCTGCGCCTCGTAATCCCCGGGGAATTGCTGATGCTCCCGCTCGGTCATGTCCCACCAGAACTTGCCGTTGAATTTGGAGCGCATGCGGCCGATGTCGCCTGAATTCTTGACGCGGCCGGCGACATAGATGCGGAACGAGGTGTCGTCCATCGGTAGCGTCCAGCCGATCGACTCGACGCGGGCAAATTGCGCAACACGCGGGTTCGGCACAACGCGCAGCGTGGGGAGGGCGGCTTCCGTCACGCGGTAAAAGACCTTGCCGTCGTCCTGGTGCCGGATCGAGCGCACGGTGACGCCGCGCGGCGACATCTCGAACTTCACCTGCGGCATCGAGGCCATCATGGTGGTGAATTGCGGCCCTGAGAACGAGCCGTGCAGGACCGGCACGTGATAGGGATCGACCACGTTCTCGAAATGCTGCAGCCAGTTGCAGGGAATGATCGCAGGTCCGCCGCCGCCGATCGATGAGTCATCGGCCTCGACGAACTCGCCGTCGTCCATGGTTTCCAGGCAGTCGTAGCGCGGCAGCACCGGCTTTTTCTCGGCTGGGCCGAGATAGGCGAAGATCAGGCCGTAGCGCTCCTCGAGTGGATACCAGGGCTGGCGCACCCTGTCCTTGAACAGGCCGCCCTCGGGCTCGCAGGGCTGTTCGAGGCAATGGCCCTCGGCGCCGAATTTCCAGCCGTGGTAGCAACAGCGGATACCATCGGCTTCGACCTTGCCGTAATAGAGCGTGGTGCCGCGATGGCAGCAGCGCGCGTGCAACAGGCCGGCGCGGCCGCTTCCGTCGCGAAACAGCACCAGGTCTTCGCCAAGCACGCGCACTTTTCTGGGGATATCGGTGGGGTCGGAAACGAGGCCGACCGGGTGCCAGTAACGTCGCAGCAATTCGCCCATCGGCGTGCCGCGGCCGACTGAGGTCAGCTCGGTCCGGGTGCTGGACGGCTTCATGGCGTAGCCGGTCCCGAGATCGCGATCCCGCGGCGTGATGGTCATCCGTTCCTCCCGCCACGGCGTTGGCGCCGCGGTCGTTGATCATTTTAGGCAGTGAAAGCACAATCGATGACAATGTCAACGAATTTCGATTGGGATATCCAATGGCACTATTTGGCGCTCTTATTCGCGGGGGCTCACGGGAAGCATCGGTCTTGGCACCGGGCCGCTTTGTTGGCAGAGGTTTGCAAATGAGCCGGAAGCTGGAAAAAAAGACGGCGGCTTCGCCTGCGGACGATGTCGCGGAGCTGGCGCCGATAACCGCAATGATGTCTTCGCGGCTGATGGTGCTGGCGAACGTGCTGAAGCGCGGCGCGATCCTGCGTTACAAGCGGCTGACGGGACTGTCCTCGGTGGAGTTCGGCTTGGTCGCCTCGCTCGGGCGGCGGCCGCCGATGAGCGTGATCCGGCTCGCCGAAGCGGTTGGCATGGACAAGGGGCAGATCAGCCGGGCGCTGGCGGAACTGGTCGCGCGCAAGCTGGTCGCCAAGGAGGTCAACCCGCGGGACAATCGTGAGACGCTGGTCTGCCTCACCAAGGCCGGGCTGGCCGCGCATGACGCCGTTGTGGCGGGCGCGCAGGAGCGCAACCGGCGGCTCCTGGAACAGCTCGGCAAGGATGAGGTGGCGGTGCTGCTCGACCAGATCGATCGGCTCACCGATACCGCCGCCCAGATGCTCGCTGACGAGAGGCATTTGAACTGAAATTTGGGACCATTCCGCCGGCCCTGCGTTGATCCGGAGAGGCAGGAACGCAACACTTTTTGGTGTTCTGCCGACGCATCGGGGGCAGGTCGGGGCGTCAGGGCGGCTCGTCTTGCGCCCTCTGTTGCGCTGCGCTAAGCCAAGAATAATTCCAATCCAACGAATCTGCGGTCGAAATCCGCGGGAAAAGGCACGCCGATGTCCGGCATCCTGCAGAACTATCTTCCACTTGTCGTGTTTATCGGGGTGGCGAGCCTGATCGGTCTGGCGCTCCTGATCGCCCCGTTCCTGGTCGCGTTCCAGCAGCCGGATCCGGAGAAGCTCTCCGCCTATGAATGCGGATTCAACGCATTCGACGACGCCCGTATGAAGTTCGACGTCCGCTTCTACCTGGTCGCGATCCTCTTCATCATCTTCGACCTCGAAGTGGCGTTTCTGTTCCCGTGGGCGGTCGCGTTCGGCAAGCTCGGTGCCACCGGCTTCTGGTCGATGATGGTGTTTCTGGCCGTCCTCACGGTCGGCTTTGCTTATGAGTGGAAGAAAGGCGCGCTCGAATGGGATTGAGCCAAACAATAAAAGGCTCTTCGCCTGATATCGCGCAGGCGCCGAAGGGCATTCTTGATCCCTCGACCGGCAAGCCGGTCGGGGCCAATGACCCGTTTTTCCTCGAGGTCAACCACGAGCTCTCCGACAAGGGCTTCTTCGTCGCCGCTGCCGACGACCTGATCACCTGGGCGCGCACAGGCTCGCTGATGTGGATGACGTTCGGTCTTGCCTGCTGCGCGGTCGAGATGATGCAGATGTCGATGCCGCGCTACGACGTCGAGCGCTTCGGCTTTGCGCCGCGCGCCTCGCCGCGGCAGTCCGACGTCATGATCGTCGCGGGTACCCTGACCAACAAGATGGCGCCGGCGCTGCGCAAGGTCTACGACCAGATGCCCGAGCCGCGCTACGTGATCTCGATGGGCTCGTGCGCCAATGGCGGCGGTTACTATCACTACTCCTACTCGGTCGTGCGCGGCTGCGACCGCATCGTGCCGATCGACATCTACGTGCCCGGATGCCCGCCGACAGCGGAGGCGCTGCTCTATGGCGTGCTGCTGCTGCAGAAGAAGATCCGCCGCATCGGGACCATCGAACGCTAAGGTTTTAATGTAATGGACGACGGCAAGCTCGAGGCCCTTGGGCAGACGATTGTTAGCGCGCTTGGCGGTGCGGCAACCAGCCATGCGGTCGCATTCAACCAGCTCACCATTACAGTCGATGCGGCCAAGATCGTCGAGGTGACGAAGCATCTGCGCGACGACCCGGCGCTGCGTTTCGTCAATATCACCGACGTTACCGCGGTTGACTATCCTGCCCGCGAGAAGCGCTTCGACGTCGTCTATCATTTGCTGTCGCCGACCCTGAACGAGCGCATCCGCGTCCGTGCCGAGGCCGACGAGACCACGCAGGTGCCCTCGATCATCGACGTGTTTCCCGGCGCCGACTGGTTCGAGCGCGAGGCCTACGATCTCTACGGCGTGATCTTCACCGGCCACCCCGACATGCGCCGGCTCTTGACCGATTACGGCTTCGATGGCCATCCGCTGCGCAAGGATTTTCCGCTCACCGGCTTCGTCGAGGTCCGCTACGACGATCAGGAGAAGCGAGTGCTCTACGAGCCCGTCCGCCTCAACCAGGAATTCCGCAAATTTGATTTCCTCTCGCCGTGGGAAGGCGCGGACTATCCGCTTCCCGGCGATGAGAAGGCTGAGCCGAAGGCCTGACCGCTATGAATGAACAGAATCTGCGAAACTTCACCATCAACTTCGGGCCGCAGCATCCCGCCGCGCACGGCGTGTTGCGTCTCGTGCTGGAGCTAGATGGCGAAGTCGTCGAACGCGTCGATCCGCATATTGGTTTGCTTCACCGCGGCACCGAGAAGCTGATCGAAGCGAAGACCTATCTGCAGGCAATTCCCTATTTCGACCGGCTCGATTACGTCGCGCCGATGAACCAGGAGCATGCGTTCTGCCTGGCGGCGGAAAAGCTGCTCGGCATCACGGTGCCGCGCCGCGGGCAGTTGATCCGCGTGCTCTATTGTGAGATCGGCCGCATCCTGTCGCATCTGCTCAACGTCACCACGCAGGCGATGGACGTCGGCGCGCTCACCCCGCCGCTGTGGGGTTTCGAGGAGCGCGAAAAGCTGATGCAATTTTACGAGCGCGCCTCCGGCTCGCGCATGCACGCGGCCTATTTCCGCGTCGGCGGCGTGCACCAGGATCTGCCGCAGAAGCTGATCGACGATATCGATGCCTGGTGCGAGCCGTTCCTGCAGGTCGTCACGGACCTCGACACACTGCTGACCGGCAATCGCATCTTCAAGCAGCGCAACGTCGACATCGGCGTGGTGTCGCTGAAGGAAGCCTGGGAGTGGGGTTTTTCAGGCGTGATGGTGCGCGGTTCGGGCGCCGCCTGGGATCTGCGCAAGGCGCAGCCCTATGAGTGCTACGCCGAGATGGATTTTGACATTCCAATCGGCAAGAACGGCGACTGCTACGATCGTTATTTGATCCGCATGGAAGAGATGCGCCAGTCCGTGCGCATCATGAAGCAGTGCATTGCCAAGCTGAACTCGCCTGACGGGCAGGGCCCGGTCGTGGTCGAGGACAACAAGATCGCGCCGCCGCGCCGCGGCGAGATGAAGCGCTCGATGGAAGCGCTGATCCATCACTTCAAGCTCTATACCGAAGGCGTGCACGTGCCGGCCGGCGAGGTCTACGCCGCCGTCGAGGCGCCGAAGGGCGAGTTCGGCGTCTATCTGGTTTCCGACGGCAGCAACAAGCCCTATAAGTGCAAGATCCGCGCGCCGGGCTTCGCCCATCTGCAGGCGATGCACCACATCTGCAAGGGCCATCTGCTCGCCGACGTCTCGGCCATTCTCGGCTCGCTCGACATCGTGTTCGGAGAGGTCGATCGGTGATGGCGCAGGCGCCCATCCAGTTTGACCGGGCATCGGGCGCACTCGAAGGTGCGAACGCGTGGGAGCGTTTGGCTGCCGTCGCGCTGGTGCTGGGGTCGAAGGTGGCGTCGAACTTCTCGCATCGCGGCTACAACATGTGCGCCAATCTGTTGCGCACGACGCTGCCGGAGCGCGGCATCCAGGTCAAACTCAACGATGATGCCGTGTTCGAGTTTCCCTATGGCGATGGCTATTGGAGCAAGCTGCTCAATCGCACCTTCCACTACGAGAACGAACTCGAGCTGCTGTTCGAGGATTCTGCCGACGTCGACTATACGTTGCTCGATTGCGGCGCCAATTACGGCTACTGGTCGGTCTTGGTGTCGAGCAGGCCGTTCGGCGCGCACAAGGCGATCGCGATCGAGCCGTCGGGAGAGAATTTTCCGAAGCTCGCCAATAATGCGCGCATCAACGGCAACCGCTTCGAGACGATGAAATGCGCGATCGGTGCCGCGCGCGGCACCGCGCGGCTCTCGGGCACCAAGCACGAGGCCTTCAGCATCGCCGGCGACCAGCCCGGCGGCGAGGAGGTGCCGGTGATCGCACTGGATAACCTGCTCGACGACGGCAAGATCACGCCTGGCGGCAAATACCTGATCAAGCTCGACGTCGAGGGCGTCGAGATCGAGGCCATGAAGGGTGGCGCCCGGCTGATGCAGGGCGACAGCGTCTTGCTGTGCGAGGAGCACGGCAACGATCCCAGGCATACCGTCTCGCGCTATATCCTCGACCAATCGCTGACGCTGATCGTCTACGATCCGCGCAGCCATCGCCTGGAAACCGTGACCGATCTGTCGATCCTCGATCGGATCAAGGTTTCAACCCATGTCGGCTACAACGTGTTCGGCACCGCAAGCGCTTTCTGGCTCGCCCGGATCGAAGCGCTCAATGCGAAAGCCGCGCGCCGCGTGCAATGAGAGACTGAACGATGTCGGTACGTCGCCTCGCCCCGAAGGAACAGCAGCCCGCGAGCTTTGCGTTCACGGACGAGAATCTCGCCTGGGCCAGGGCGCAGATCGCCAAATATCCGCCGGGCCGGCAGGCTTCCGCCGTGATCGCGATCCTGTGGCGCGCGCAGGAGCAGCATGAGGGGTGGGTGCCGGAAGCCGCGATTCGCGTCGTCGCCGACATGCTCGACATGCCCTATATCCGCGTGCTGGAGGTTGCGACCTTCTACACCATGTTCCAGCTCCAGCCGGTCGGCAAGAAAGCCCATGTGCAGGTCTGCGGCACCACGCCCTGCCGCCTGCGCGGCGCCGGCGACCTGATCGACGTCTGCCAGAGCCGCATTCACCATGAGCCTTTCCATCTGTCGAAAGATGGCAATTTCAGCTGGGAAGAGGTCGAGTGCCTGGGCGCCTGCGTGAATGCGCCGATGGTGCAGATATGGAAGGACACCTACGAGGACCTGACCAAGGAAACGTTTGGCAAGGTGCTGGACGGCTTTGCCTCGGGCAATCCGCCGAAGCCCGGACCGCAGGTTGACCGTCAGTTTTCGGCGCCTGCGGGCGGGCCGACGACGCTGAAGGAATCCACATGAGGCGTGACGGCACATTGCCCGTGGCCGGGCCGGGGAGGATCAGCGCAATGAAGAACTGGCGCTATATCGGCATGCACGCCGCGGCGGCGGCGGCATTCATCTTTCTGCTGCAGCGTTACGGGCTGAACAATACGCTCGAATCCAGCCTGTTGTGGGCGCTGACCTTCGGCGGATGCGCCGCGGGCCTTGCCTACGCGCAATCCAACCGTTGATCCGCTAGGAAGCTTCAAGTCATGCTCGACGACAAGGATCGCATCTTCAAGAACCTCTACGGCCTCCATGATTGGGGGCTGGAGGGTGCGCGCCGCCGCGGCGCGTGGGACGGCACGAAAGCGATCATCGACAAGGGCCGCGACTGGATCATCAACGAGATGAAGGCCTCGGGCCTGCGCGGCCGTGGCGGGGCTGGCTTTCCGACCGGCCTGAAATGGTCGTTCATGCCGAAGGAATCGACCGACGGCCGGCCGAGCTATCTCGTCGTCAACGCCGACGAGTCCGAGCCCGGCACATGCAAGGACCGCGAGATCATGCGGCACGATCCGCATCTGCTCGTGGAAGGCTGCCTGCTCGCCAGCTTCGCGATGGGCGCGCATGCCTGCTACATCTATGTCCGCGGCGAGTTCATCCGCGAGCGCGAGCGCCTGCAGGCGGCGATCGACCAGGCCTATGACGCAAAACTGGTCGGCAAGGACAACGTTAATGGCTGGCCGTTCGACATCTATGTCGCGCACGGCGCCGGCGCTTATATCTGCGGCGAGGAAACCGCGCTGCTCGAAAGTCTCGAAGGCAAGAAGGGCCAACCGCGGCTGAAGCCACCATTCCCGGCCAATGTCGGCCTCTATGGCTGCCCGACCACCGTCAACAACGTCGAGTCCATTGCTGTGGCGCCCGATATCCTGCGCCGCGGCGCGGCGTGGTTCGCCGCGATCGGCCGGCCGAACAACGTCGGCACAAAGCTGTTCTGCGTCTCCGGCCATGTCGAGCGCCCCTGCAACGTCGAAGAGGCGATGGGCCTGACGTTCCGCGAACTGATCGAGCGGCACTGCGGCGGCATCCGCGGCGGCTGGGACAATCTGAAGGCCGTGATCCCCGGCGGCTCGTCGGTGCGCATGGTGCCGGCCGAGCAGATCATCGACACGCCGATGGATTTTGATTCTTTGAGCAAGCTGCGCTCCGGCCTCGGCACCGCTGCTGTCATCGTGATGGACAAGTCGACCGACCTGATCCGGGCGATCGCGCGCATCTCCTATTTCTACAAGCATGAGAGCTGCGGCCAGTGCACGCCGTGCCGCGAAGGCACCGGGTGGATGTGGCGCGTGCTGTCGCGCATGGCCGAAGGCCGCGCCCACAAGCGCGAGATCGACATGTTGCTGGAGGTGACCAAACAGGTCGAGGGCCACACCATCTGCGCCCTCGGCGACGCCGCCGCATGGCCGATCCAGGGCCTGATCGCGCATTTCCGGCACGAGATCGAAGAGCGGATCGCCCAATATTCGCACAAGGCTGACATCGACGATATCGGCGTGCGCGATCCCGTGAACATGGTCGCGGCGGAGTGATCGCAATGTCGCAACCGAGCTTCTGGTGGCAGAGATACGGGACGCTGGCGCAGATGGCGCAGGCGGCCGTGGCGCTGCTCGGCTTTGTTGCGATCTTGATCCAGATCAACGAGATCCGCACCAACAACCGCGCCGCCAGTGCGCGTCAGGCGTTTTTGGGCTACACCGACCTGGCGTTCAAGAATCCGAAATTCGCGCAGCCGGACTACGAGAAGATCAAGGCGGCGGGCCGCGACGAGCAGGTGCAGTACGAGAGCTTCGTGACGTATCTGCTCTACGCCTGCGAGGAGGCGATCAGCGCGTTCGCCGGAAAGAGCGAGTGGCAGGCGTCCTGTGACTATGACCTGAAGCCGCATCTGCCGTTCCTGTGCGAGAAGAACGCGGCGCAGCCCGCCTATCTCACGACCTATGGCGCCGATACCCAGCGATGGATCACGACCTCGCTGAAGACCGCCAGCGTTACACCGCCAGACTGCAAGCTGGGAAAGACTTGAGACAGCAATGACCAAACTCATCATCGACGGCAAAGAGATCGATGTACCTGCGGAGTACACGCTGCTGCAGGCGTGCGAGGCCGCGGGCGCCGAAATCCCGCGCTTCTGCTACCACGAGCGGCTGTCGATCGCCGGCAATTGCCGGATGTGCCTCGTCGAGGTGAAGGGCGGCCCGAAGCCGGTCGCAAGCTGCGCCTGGGGCGTGCGCGACTGCCGCCCTGGTCCGAAGGGCGAGCCGCCGGAAATCTCCACGCGTTCGCCGATGGTCAAGAAGGCACGCGAAGGCGTGATGGAATTCCTCTTGATCAACCACCCGCTGGATTGCCCGATCTGCGACCAGGGCGGCGAGTGCGACCTGCAGGACCAGGCGATGGGCTACGGCGTCGACACCTCGCGCTTCGCCGAGAACAAGCGCGCGGTCGAGGACAAGTATCTCGGCGCGCTGGTCAAGACCTCGATGAACCGCTGCATCCAGTGCACGCGGTGCGTGCGCTTCTCCGCCGAAGTCGCCGGCGCCCCGGAAATGGGCGCGACCGGCCGTGGCGAAGACATGGAGATCACGACCTATCTGGAGCAGGCGCTGACCTCCGAGCTGCAGGGCAACCTCGTCGATATCTGCCCGGTCGGCGCGCTAACCTCGAAGCCGTACGCCTTCGCCGCGCGCCCGTGGGAGCTCGGCAAGACGCAGTCGATCGACGTGATGGATGGCGTCGGTTCGGCAATCCGCGTCGACACCCGCGGCCGCGAGGTGATGCGGATTTTGCCGCGCATCAACGAGGCTGTGAACGAGGAGTGGATTTCCGACAAGACGCGCCACATCGTCGACGGCCTGCGCACGCAGCGGCTTGACCGGCCCTATGTCCGCGAGAACGAGAAGCTTCGCCCCGCATCGTGGCAGGAGGCTTTCGCAGCCATCGCCGCCAAGCTCCGAATGACCGACGGCAAGCGGATCGGGGCGATCGCCGGCGATCTTGCCGCGGTCGAGGAGATGTTCGCGTTCAAGGATCTCCTTAGCCGATACGGCTCGACCAACCTGGCGGTGCAGGGCGGCGACGCCTTCGATCCAAAACTCGGCCGCGCCAGCTACATCTTCAACCCGACCATTGCGGGGATCGAGCAGGCCGACGCGCTCTTGATCATCGGCTCCAACCCGCGCAAGGAAGCGGCCGTCCTCAACGCGCGCATCCGCAAGCGCTGGCGCACCGGGCAGCTCAGGGTCGGCGTGGTCGGCCCCAAGGCAGACCTGACCTACGACTACGACTATCTCGGCGCGGGCACCGACACGCTGAACGATCTCGCGGGCGGCAAGCATTCCTTCACCGAGGTGCTGAAGGGCGCCAAGCACCCGATCGTGCTGGTCGGCGCCGGATCGTTGTCGCGGCATGATGGCGCCGGTGTGCTGGCGCTGGCGGCCAAGATCGCGGCCGGTGTCGGCGCGCTAAAGGACGGCTGGAACGGCTTTGCCGTGCTGCAGGACACCGCCTCGCGCGCGGGCGCGCTCGATATCGGCTTTGCCGCCGATAAGGGCGGGCTCAACCTCGCGCAGATGACGACCTTCGGCACGCTCGACGTGCTGTTCCTGCTCGGCGCCGACGAGGTGAAGGTGCCGGAGGGCACGTTCGTGGTCTATATCGGCACGCATGGCGACCGCGGCGCGCACCGCGCCGACGTCATCCTGCCGGGCGGGGCCTATACGGAAAAATCCGGCCTCTACGTCAACACCGAGGGCAGGGTGCAGATCGCCGCCCGCGCGGCGTTCCCGCCGGGCGAGGCGCGTGAGGACTGGGCGATCGCCCGTGCGCTGTCGGACGTGCTCGGCAAGAAGCTGCCTTACGATTCGCTACAGGCATTGCGCCAGGCGCTATTCAAGGCGGTACCGCATCTGATGCGGATCGACCAGATCGAGCCGGGCACGGCCGAGCAGGTCAAGGCGGTGGCGGGCAAGGACGGCAAGGTCGACAAGAGCCCGCTGAAATCGCCCGTCGAGGATTTTTACCTGACCAACCCGATCGCACGGGCATCAGCGGTGATGGCGGAATGTTCCCGGCTGGCGGCCGGACGAATGCTGACGGCAGCGGAGTGAGCGTGATCTGATGGCTGAATTCTTCGCAAGCTCGTTCTGGACCGGCTTTCTTTGGCCGCTGATCGTCATGGTCGCGCAGAGCCTGTTGCTGCTCGTCGTGCTCCTGATCGCAATCGCCTACATCCTGCTTGCCGACCGCAAGATCTGGGCGGCGGTGCAGATCCGCCGCGGCCCCAACGTGGTCGGGCCGTGGGGCCTCTTACAGTCCTTCGCAGACCTTCTGAAGTTCGTCTTGAAGGAGCCGGTCATTCCGTCCGGCTCCAACAAGGGCGTGTTCCTGCTGGCGCCCTTGGTGTCCTGTATCCTGGCGCTGGCCGCCTGGGCCGTGATCCCGATGGATCTCGGCTGGGTGATATCAGACATCAATGTCGGCATCCTCTACATCTTCGCGATCTCGTCGCTGTCGATCTACGGCATCATCATGGCCGGCTGGTCGTCGAACTCGAAGTATCCGTTCCTCGCCGCGCTGCGCTCGGCGGCGCAGATGGTGTCCTACGAAGTCTCGATCGGCTTCGTCATCATCACCGTCTTGCTGTGCGCCGGCTCGCTCAACCTTTCGGCGGTGGTGGAGGCGCAGAATGCCCGCGGCTTCGCCAGCCTGATCGGGCTGCCGCAGCTCACCATCCTGAACTGGTATGTGTGGCCGCTGTTTCCGATGTTCGTGGTGTTCTACGTCTCGGCGCTGGCAGAGACCAACCGTCCGCCGTTCGACCTGGTGGAAGCGGAATCCGAACTGGTCGCCGGCTTCATGGTCGAATACGGCTCCACGCCGTATCTGCTGTTCATGCTCGGCGAATATGTCGCGATCACCACGATGTGCGCGATGGCGACGATCCTGTTCCTCGGCGGCTGGCTGCCGCCGGTCGCGCTGCCGCCCTTCACCTGGATCCCGGGCGTCGTGTGGTTCGCGCTGAAACTGTTCTTCATGTTCTTCCTGTTCGCGATGGCGAAGGCGATCGTGCCGCGCTACCGCTACGATCAACTGATGCGGCTCGGCTGGAAGGTGTTTTTGCCGCTGTCGCTGGCGATGGTGGTGATTGTGGCCGGGGTGCTGCAGTTCGCCGGCATTGCGCCGAAGTGAGGCCGTCATGAGTGTCAACGTCAACGCAACCGCCCGCGCGCTTCTGCTATCCGAATTCGTATCGGCGTTCTTTCTCGCCATGCGTTATTTCTTCAAGCCGAAGCCGACCATCAACTATCCCTTTGAGAAGAACCCGATTTCGCCGCGCTTCCGCGGCGAGCACGCGTTGCGCCGCTATCCGAACGGCGAGGAGCGCTGCATCGCCTGCAAGCTGTGCGAGGCGATCTGCCCGGCGCAGGCGATCACGATCGAGGCCGGTCCGCGCCGCAACGATGGCACCCGCCGCACCGTGCGTTACGATATCGACATGGTGAAATGCATCTATTGCGGCCTGTGCCAGGAAGCCTGCCCGGTCGATGCCATCGTCGAAGGTCCGAATTTCGAATTCGCGACCGAGACCCGCGAGGAGCTCTACTATGACAAGGCCAAGCTGCTCGCCAATGGCGACCGCTGGGAGCGCGAGATTGCGAAAGCAATCGAGCTTGACGCGCCGTACCGGTGAGGTGAGGGCATGATCCTTCCCGCGCTGTTCTTCTATCTCTTCGCCGGTGTCTGCGTGGCCTCGGCGGTGATGGTGATTGTCTCGCGCAATCCGGTGCACTCCGTGCTGTATCTGATCCTGGCCTTCGTCAATGCCTCCGGCCTGTTCGTGCTGATGGGCGCCGAATTCCTCGGCATGATGCTGATCGTGGTCTATGTCGGCGCGGTCGCCGTGCTGTTCCTGTTCGTCATCATGATGCTCGACGTCGACTTCATCGAGCTGCGCGAGGGCTTCATCGAATATCTGCCTATCGGCCTCGTGATCGGCGGCATCTTCCTGGCCGAACTGCTGCTGGTCGCCGGCGGCTGGGTGATGAATCCGGCTACCGCCAAGCAGATCACGGCGGCAATCCCGGCCAATGTCAGCAACACCGAGGCGCTCGGCCTCGTGCTCTATACGAAGTACATCCATTACTTCCAGATCGCGGGCATGGTGCTCCTGGTTGCCATGATCGGCGCCATCGTGCTGACGCTGCGCCACAAGACGAAGGTCAAGCGGCAGGACATCAACGTGCAGAACGCGCGCACGCCTGATATCGCGATGGCCATCCGCAAGGTGGCGTCGGGGCAGGGGCTGCAGGATTCGGACGCGGCGGAGTGGGTGAAATGACGATTGGTCTGGGGCACTATCTCGCGGTCGCCGCCATCCTGTTCACAACCGGGATCCTCGGCATCTTCTTGAACCGCAAGAACATCATCGTCATCCTGATGTCGATCGAGCTGATCCTGCTCGCCGTCAACATCAACCTCGTCGCGTTCTCGACTTTCCTCGGCGACATTGTCGGCCAGGTGTTCGCGCTGCTGGTGCTGACGGTCGCCGCCGCCGAGGCCGCGATCGGCCTTGCAGTGCTGGTCGTGTATTTCCGCAACCGCGGTTCGATCGCGGTTGAAGACGTCAATCTGATGAAGGGCTAAGGGCGCCACCATGGTTCAGGCAATCGTCTTTCTGCCGCTGCTGGGCGCCATCCTGGCCGGCCTGATCGCGTTGTTCGGGGCGCATGCGCGCAACCCGAGTGGCGATGAGGTCGAGCATCACGATCATGGGCATGGCGATCACGCGCATGCGGCCGCCGCCCATGACCATGGCGATGACGATCACGGCCACGACGACCGTCACGTCTCCGAGCCGCCGGCGCAAGGCTCGCGCGCGGCCGAGCTGATCACCACAGGCCTGCTGTTCGTCTCTGCGGCGCTGTCCTGGGTGGTGCTGGTCAATGTCGGCTTCATGCACCAGGACGCGCGGATTGCGCTGTTCCCCTGGATCAATTCCGGTGACCTGCAGGTGTCCTGGGCGCTGCGCGTCGACACGCTGACCGCGGTGATGCTGGTGGTGGTCAACACCGTCTCCTCGCTCGTGCACCTCTATTCCATCGGCTACATGGACGAGGACCCGTACCGGCCGCGCTTCTTCGGCTATCTCTCGCTGTTCACCTTTGCGATGCTGATGCTGGTGACCGCGGACAATCTGGTCCAGCTGTTCTTCGGCTGGGAGGGCGTCGGTCTCGCCAGTTATCTGTTGATCGGCTTCTGGTACCAGAAGCCGTCGGCGAACGCGGCGGCGATCAAGGCGTTCGTGGTCAACCGCGTCGGCGACTTCGGCTTTGCGCTCGGCATCTTCGCCGTGTTCATGCTGCTCAATACCACCGATTTCGAGACGATCTTCGCCGGCGCCCAGGGGCTATCAGGCAAGACCATCAACTTCTTCGGCTGGCACGCCGATGCACTGACGCTGATCTGCCTGCTGCTGTTCATGGGCGCGATGGGCAAATCGGCCCAGTTCCTGCTGCACACCTGGTTGCCGGACGCGATGGAAGGCCCGACGCCGGTCTCGGCGCTGATCCACGCCGCGACCATGGTGACCGCGGGCGTGTTCATGGTGGCGCGGCTGTCGCCGCTGTTCGAACTCGCTCCGAACGCGCAGGCCGTCGTGATGTTCTTCGGCGCTACCACCGCGTTCTTTGCCGCCACCGTCGGCCTCGTGCAGAACGACATCAAGCGCATCGTCGCCTATTCGACCTGTTCGCAGCTCGGCTACATGTTCGTAGCGATGGGAGCAGGGGCCTATTCGGTCGGCATGTTCCACCTGTTCACGCATGCCTTCTTCAAGGCGCTGCTCTTCTTGGGCTCCGGCTCGGTGATCTACGCGATGCATCACGAGCAGGACATCCGCAACATGGGTGGCCTGTGGCGCAAGATTCCCTATACCTACAGCGTGATGCTGATCGGCACGTTGGCGCTGACCGGCTTCCCGCTCACCGCCGGCTACTTCTCCAAGGACGCGATCATCGAGTCCGCCTATGTCGCACACAATCCGTTTGCCTATTACGGCTTCGTGATGACCGTGATCGCAGCCGGCCTGACGTCGTTCTATTCGTGGCGCCTGATCTTCAAGACGTTCCACGGCGAGCCGCATGACCATCACCACTATGAGGCGGCCCATGAAGCGCCGATGTGGATGCTGGTTCCGATCGGCATTCTCGCCGCCGGCTCGATCCTGGCGGGCTTCCCGTTCAAGGAAGTGTTTGCGGGCCATGGCGTGGAGGAGTTCTTCCGCGAGTCGCTGAAGATGCACCCGCACATCATCGACGAGATGCACCACATCTCGCCGGTGGTCGCCTTCCTGCCGACAGCGATGATGGCCGTGGGCTTCCTGGTGTCATTGCTGTTCTACATCCGCCGGCCCTACATCCCCGTCCAGCTCGCCCGCGAGCACCAGATGCTCTACCAGTTCCTGCTCAACAAATGGTACTTCGACGAGCTCTATGATCTCATCTTCGTCCGTCCGGCGAAGTGGATCGGGTACCAGCTCTGGAAGAAGGGCGACGGCTTCGTCATCGACGGCTTCGGGCCGGACGGCGTCTCGGCGCGCGTGCTCGACGTCACCCGCAACGTGGTGAAGATCCAGACCGGTTATCTCTATCACTATGCCTTCGCGATGCTGATCGGTGTCGCCGGGCTGATCACCTGGTTCATGTTCGGCTTGGGGGCCCAGTAATGACGACGTGGCCGATACTTTCCGTCGTTACCTTCCTGCCGGTCATCGGCGCGCTGGCGATCTATATCACCCGCGGCGACGACGAGGCGGCGCGGCGCAATGCGCGCTGGATCGCGCTGTGGACCACGCTGATCACCTTCGCGGTGTCGCTGATCCTGGTCTGGCGTTTCGACCCGTCGAGCGCCGACTTCCAGTTCGTCGAGAAGGCGAGCTGGCTTGCCAGTGGCATCACCTATCACATGGGTGTCGACGGCATCTCGCTGCCGTTCGTGATCCTGACCACCGCCTTGATGCCGTTCTGCATCATCGCGAGCTGGAAGTCCGTCACGGTGCGCGTGCGCGAATACATGATGGCGTTCCTGCTCCTGGAAACGCTGATGGTCGGCACGTTCTCGGCGCTTGATCTCGTGCTGTTCTACCTGTTCTTCGAAGGCGGCCTGATCCCGATGTTCCTGATCATCGGCGTCTGGGGCGGCCCGCGCCGGGTCTATGCGTCGTTCAAGTTCTTCCTCTACACGCTGCTCGGCTCGGTGCTGATGCTGCTCGCGATCATGGCGCTGTACTGGAATGCCGGCACCACCGACATCCCGACGCTGATGACCACTGCCGTGCCACGCTCCCTGCAGACCTGGGCATGGCTGGCGTTCTTTGCCTCGTTTGCGGTGAAGATGCCGATGTGGCCGGTGCACACTTGGCTGCCGGACGCCCACGTCGAGGCGCCGACTGCGGGCTCGGTGATCCTGGCCGCGATCCTCCTGAAGATGGGCGGCTACGGCTTCCTGCGCTTCTCGCTGCCGATGTTTCCGCTGGCGTCGCATGACTTCGCGCCGCTGATCTTCTCGCTGTCGGTCATCGCCATCGTCTACACCTCGCTGGTGGCCTTGATGCAGGAAGACATCAAGAAGCTGATCGCCTATTCGTCGGTCGCCCATATGGGCTTCGTCACCATGGGCATCTTCGCTGGTAGCACGCAGGGCGTCGCCGGCGGCGTGTTCCAGATGGTGTCGCACGGCATCGTCTCCGGCGCACTGTTCCTCTGCGTCGGCATCGTCTACGACCGCATGCATACCCGCGAGATCGCGGCCTATGGCGGCCTGGTCAACCGGATGCCGCTCTATGCGATGGTGTTCATGGTCTTCACCATGGCCAATGTCGGTCTGCCCGGCACCTCCGGCTTCGTCGGTGAATTCATGACGCTGCTCGGCACCTTCAAGGTGTCGATCCCGACGGCGACCTTCGCCACGCTGGGCGTGATTCTGTCAGCGGCTTACGCGCTGTGGCTCTACCGCAAGGTGGTGTTCGGCGCGCTGACAAAACCGTCGCTCGCCAGCATCAAGGACCTGACACCTCGCGAATGCCTGACGTTGATGCCGCTGGTGGCGCTGACCATCCTGTTCGGCGTCTATCCGAAGCCGGTGCTCGACATGTCGGCGGCCTCGGTCCAGCAACTCGTCAACAACTATAATGCCGCCGTGACTGCCGTGAAGGCAGCCGCGCTGGTCGTCCAATAAGGCCCGTCGCTATGAGCTTTTCCAGTGCAGGATATCAGTTGCTGCCGGTGCTGCCGGAGATGGTGCTGGCCGTCGGCGCCATGGCGCTGTTGATGCTGGGCGCCTATCGCGGCGAGGGCACGACCCGGATCGTCTCCAGCCTTGCGGTGGTGCTGCTCGTCGTCACGGGCCTGATGGAGCTGATGCTGCCGGCCGGCAAGCTGACGACCTTCGGCGGCAGCTTCATCGTCGACGATTTTGCCCGCTTCCTGAAGATTCTCGCGATCATCGGCTCGGCGGCGACGCTGATCCTCTCCGTGGAATTCCTCTCCAATCCGTCGAGCCGGACTTTCGAATATTCGATCCTGGTGCTGCTCTCGACGCTCGGCATGATGGTGCTGATCTCGGCCGGCGACCTGATCATGCTCTATCTCGGGCTCGAGCTGATGTCGCTTGCGCTCTACGTCGTCGCCGCCTCCAACCGCGACAACGCCAAGTCCACCGAGGCCGGCCTGAAGTATTTCGTGCTCGGCGCGCTGTCCTCCGGCATGCTGCTGTACGGGGCCTCGCTGGTCTACGGCTTCACCGGCACGGTCGATTTCGCCGGCATCGCAGCGGCCGTGAAGACCGGCAGCGTCGGCATCGTGTTCGGCCTCGTCTTCCTGCTGGCCGGGCTCTGCTTCAAGGTGTCGGCCGTGCCGTTCCATATGTGGACGCCGGACGTCTATGAAGGCGCGCCGACGCCGGTCACCGCATTCTTTGCCTCCGCGCCGAAGGTCGCGGCTCTTGCGGTGTTCACCCGCGTGACGTTGACCGCGTTCCCGGGCATCGTGCCGCAATGGCAGCAGATCCTGGTGTTCGTCGCGATCGCCTCGATGGCGCTGGGCTCATTCGCCGCCATCGGGCAGAAGAACATTAAGCGCCTGATGGCCTATTCCTCGATCGGTCATATGGGCTTTGCGCTGGTCGGCCTTGCCTCCGGCACAGTGGAGGGGGCGCAGGGCGTGCTGGTCTACATCGCGATCTATGTCGCGATGACGCTCGGCTCGTTCGCCGTGATCCTCGCCATGAAGCGGAGCGGCCAGCCGATGGAGGAGATCAGCGACTTCGCAGGTCTGTCGCGCACCAATCCGATGCTGGCCTTCTTCTTCGCCATGCTGCTGTTCTCGCTGGCCGGCATCCCGCCGCTCGCGGGCTTCTTCGCCAAATGGTATGTGTTCGTCGCCGCGATCAAGGCGGGCCTGTTCACGCTCGCGGTGATCGGCGTGCTGACCAGCGTCGTGGGCGCGTTCTACTATCTCACTATCGTCAAGGTGATGTATTTCGACGAGCCGGCCGGCCAGATCGAGCCGATGCGCATCGAGCTGCGCACGGTGCTGGCGGTCGCGGGCATCTTCAACATCTTCTTCTTCGTCTATCCGGGGCCGCTGGTCAGCGTCGCCACGGCGGCGGCGAAGTCGCTCTTTTTAGGCGCATGATCTGCGAAAACCGACATTCGGCTTCGCACCGGATCATGCGCAGAAACCGGAAATGACTTTCTCGCTCGGTCCCAAAGCCACATCGGCGGGCTATCGTCTCGCCGCCTTCGATAAGATCGGTTCCACCAATACCGAAGCCATGGCGCGCGCCCGCGAGGGCGAGCGCGGGCCGATATGGTTCGTCACGGCGGAACAGACCTCGGGGCGGGGCCGCCGGCAGCGGGCGTGGGTCGCGTCGCGTGGCAACCTCGCCAGCAGCGTGCTGGAGGTCATGGATGTTACTCCGGCCGTCGCGGCGACCATGGGCTTTGCCTTCGGCCTGGCGCACGCGGCAGCGCTGCAACGCGTCAGCGTGGAAGCCAACCTGCGGCTCGCCGGATCGGATCAACTGAATTATCTCTTGAAATGGCCGAACGACGTTCTGGTCCGCGGGCAAAAGCTGTGCGGCCTTCTGGTGGAGGCCGAGGCCATGGCTGACGGCCTCGCCGTCGTGGCAGGGATCGGCACCAACATCGTCGCGGCGCCCGAGGGGACGCCGACGCCTGCAATCTCGCTCAATGCGCTTGGGGTGCATGTCAGCGCGGAGGAGCTGTTTGCCGCGCTGTCGGACGCCTGGGTCGAGTTCCGCGGCATCTGGGACAAGGGCCGCGGCTTCGGTGAAATCCGCAAAGCCTGGCTGGAAAGCGCCTTCGGCGTCGGTGAGCCGGTCGCGATCAAGACCGGAACCGCAACGGTGGAAGGCACGTTCGATACGATCGATGAAACCGGCTGCCTGATCGTCCGCACCGCGGAGGGCAGGCGCATGCCGATCACGGCCGGCGAAGTCTATTTCGGCACCGCGGCGTCTGTGGGAGCGGCCTGATGGCGCGGCCGGATGAACTAACATTTGCCCCGCTTGGCGGCGTCGGCGAGATCGGCATGAACCTGTCGATCTATGGCCTCGGCAACCGCCACCAGCGCTCCTGGCTGGCGGTCGATCTCGGTGTCTCCTTCGGCGACGAGGAGCATCTGCCGGGCATCGACCTGATCATGCCCGACATCGGTTTCCTGGAAAAGGAACGCGACAACCTGATGGGCCTGGTGCTGACGCACGCCCATGAGGATCATTTCGGCGCCATCATCGACCTCTGGCCGAAGCTGCAGTGCAAGGTCTACGCGACCAAGTTCAGCGCCGCCCTGTTCGAGGCCAAATGCGCCGCCGAGCGCAATCCGCCCAAAATTCCGGTCACGGTGGTGCCCTCAGGCGGCCGGATCAATCTCGGCCCCTTCACCGTCGAATTCATCCCGGTCGCGCACTCGATCCCGGAATCGCATGCGCTGGCGATCCACACCTCCGCCGGCACCGTGCTGCATACCGGCGACTGGAAGATCGATCCAACACCGCTAATCGGACTTCCGACCGACGAGCGGCGCTTGCGCGAGCTCGGCGACGAGGGCGTGCTGGCGCTGGTCGGCGATTCCACCAATGCGGTGCGAGACGGGCGCTCGCCCTCGGAGACCGAGGTCGCCGCCACCATCAAGAAGCTGGTTGGCGCCGCCAAGGGCCGCGTCGCCGTCACCACCTTTGCCTCGAATGTCGCGCGGGTGAAGGCGGTGGCGGATGCCGCCCGGGACGCCGGCCGCGAGGTGGTCGTGGTCGGTCGCGCCATGGAGCGCGTGGTGCAGGTCGCCCGCGAAACCGGCTATCTCGACGGCGTGCAGAATTTCCGCGGCGCCGACTATTACGGCCACTTCCCGCCGGACAAGGTGCTGGCGCTGTGCACGGGGAGCCAGGGCGAGCCGCGCGCGGCGCTGGCGCGCATTGCCAACGACGACCATCCGCAGGTGACGCTGAACAAGGGCGACAGCGTGATCTTTTCGTCGCGCACCATCCCCGGCAATGAGAAGGCGGTCGGCGCCATCATCAACGGGCTGGTGGCGCAGGGCATCGAGGTCATCACCGACCGTACCGATCTCGTCCATGTCTCCGGCCATCCGCGCCGCGACGAATTGCGCGACATGATCTCCTGGGTGCGGCCGCAGCTCCTGATCCCCGTCCATGGCGAGGCGCTGCATCTATCGGAGCACGCCAAGCTGGCGCGCGCGGCCGGCGTGCCTAAAGTGCTGACCTGCCGCAACGGCGATCTGGTCAAGCTCGGGCCCGGCGAGCCCGGCATCATCGACGAATTGCCGTCGGGACGGCTCTACAAGGACGGCGCCATCCTGGAGGATTCAAGATCCCGCGCCGTGGTCGAGCGGCGGCGGATGGGATTTGCCGGCTGCGCCTTCGTCGCCATCGCCATGACCGACAAGGGCGAGCTCGCCGACGATCCTGAGGTCGATCTGGTCGGCATCCCCGAGAAGAACGCGGCCGGCGAGATCATCGACGAGATCGTGTTCGACACGGTGGTCTCGACGGTGGAGAGTCTGCCGCGGCCGCGGCGGCGCGACCCGGATGCGACATCGGAATCGGTGCGCCGCGCGGTGCGGGCTGTGATCAACGAGCACTGGGGCAAGAAGCCGATTTGCCTCGTTCATGTTCTGGTGGTTTGAGGTAATAAGAGGGTTCAGGCGGGCACTGGTCGTAGGCCGGGAAACGCGAAGGCAGGGAGTGGAGTGTCATGCTGGGCCGGCTCAATCACGTCGCGATCGCCGTCAAGGATGCGGAAAAGGCCGCCAAGATTTATGGCAGCGCGTTCGGCGCCGAAATCTCTGGCGCGGTGCCGCTGCCGGAGCATGGCGTCATCACGGTGTTCGTGACGCTGCCCAACACCAAGATCGAGTTCATCCAGCCGCTCGGCGATGCCTCCCCGATCGCCAATTTCGTCGAGCGCAATGCCGACGGCGGTATCCATCATATCTGCTACGACGTGCCCGATATCATCGCCGCGCGCGACAAGCTGATCAGCGAGGGCGCGCGCGTGCTCGGTGGCGGCGAGCCGAAGATCGGCGCGCATGGCAAGCCGGTGCTGTTTTTCCATCCGAAGGATTTTTCCGGCGCGCTCGTCGAAATCGAACAGGCTTGAACTTAGATGGCCTATAGCCTCTCTACGGCGCTTGCGATCTACTTCGTGGTCTGGTGGCTTGTGCTGTTCCTCACGCTGCCGTTCGGCGTCCGCAGCCAGCACGAGGACGGCGAGGGGGCGCCTGGCACCGATCCCGGCGCGCCGGTGATGGCACGAATGGGCTGGAAGCTGCTCTGGACCACGATCATTTCGGCCGTGCTGTTCGGCATCGGGATGTGGGCCTATCACCAAGGCTATCTGAACATCGAGCGGCTGTCGAAGCTGATGGGGCTGCCGTTCTGAACCGACGCAATTGCATTCCGATCAGCTATGTCCCCCAAAACGAGGTGGTGGCACGGCGGCCGGGCGGCATCTTCGTCAAGCCGTGAATCGCCGAAACCCGAAACCTATGTCGCTTTTCTCGCAACCCCTGGGTCGGGTGGTGCAGCATATCGCGAAGGGCCAGCGGCGGAATCGCACTTTCATTAGACTAGTATTCTCGCACGAGCAGCGAGAAGTTCTCTTGGGCTGAAGTCGATGGGGTAGCTGGGTAACGAAGGCTCCCGATCGGATCTGAAGTGATGGAGAAGAGTTAAGCGCGGTGTTCATCGTTATACGTTTCCGCAACGTCCAACAGTTTCAAACTCGTGACGAGTCCATTGTTGGTTGCTGATCGCGTTGTCCCAACGATACCTGCTTTGTCACGCATTCACTTTTTGTCCGTATGTGGTATCCTGTGTTGTATCAACTCTCCGGGGACCGAGAACTGAGCAGGGAGCGCCATGACAGGCGTCACCGAGTGGCTCGAGTCGATCGGCTTGTCGGAGTACGCCGAGCGCTTCGGCGAAAACGGCATTGAGTTCTCGGTTCTCTGCGACCTGACGGACCAGGACCTGAAAGAACTGGGCGTCGTTTTAGGTCATCGCCGTAAGATGCTGCGTGCGATTGCGGAGCTTGAAGACACGGCCAGGCCTCAACCAGCTAAAACAGCAGCCGAATCGAAACAAGCGGGTGAGGGCGAGCGGCGTCACCTCTCAGTGATGTTTTGTGAAATGGTTCACTCCACAGCCATCGCGGCGCGGTTGGACCCGGAGGACATGCGAGCGCTGATTGGCGCGTATCATGGCTGCATCGCAGAAGTCATCGGCCATTATAGCGGAACTATTGCCCGGTATATGAGCGAGAGTGCGCTGATCTATTTCGGCTTTCCACAAGCACATGAGGATGATGCTGAACGGGCAGTGCGCGCCGCGCTCGCGCTCATTGATGCGGTGGCTAGTATCCAGAACGTCGCTGAAACACTCCAGATACGCATCGGCATTGCGACCGGGACTGTGCTTCTTCCCGAGCTTCTGATTGAGAAGACATTGGCGGAGCGAGAGGTCGTCGGTGAAACCCCGAATCTCGCCGCGCGTCTGCAGGCAATGGCGGAGCCAGGAACGGTGTTGATCTGCGCGAGCACACGTCGGCTCACCCAAGCAACGTTTTGTTACCGCGATCTCGGGCTCGTCGCGTTGAAAGGCTGGACGCAGCCACTCCAAGTATATCAGGTGCAGGGCACGAGCGGTGTGGAGAGTCGCTTCGAGGCGACGCACACTGCCAAGCTGCCGCCTCTGTTCGGCCGTGAGGAGGAAATAGAGCTACTGTTACGCCGCTGGAGACAAGCTACTTTCGATGGGGGTCGGATGGTGACCCTTACAGGCGAGCCGGGCATCGGCAAGTCACACATCGCGTTGGCGCTTAATGAGCGGATCCAGGGTGAATCGCACATCACCTTGCGCTACTTTTGCTCAGAGCATCATACCCACAGCGCATTATTCCCGTTCATCAACCAGCTCGAACGCGCTGCCGAGTTCGAGCGCGGCGACTCACCTCAGGAGAGGCGATCCAAGCTCGACGCGCTACTGGCGCAATCCACACACAATCCCGAACACCTGGCCGTTCTGGCGAGCTTGTTGGCACTGCCGGTCGATGATCATTACCGACTGCGGGACGTCACTCCACAAAAACGCAAGGAGAAAACCTTCGCGGCATTGCTGGCCCAGCTCGATGGGTTAGCTGCGCAGCAGCCGGTTTTGCTTATTTTCGAAGATGTACACTGGATTGACCCAACCTCGCTTGAACTTCTTGCAATAGCTGTGGAGCAAGTGCCGCTGCTCCGGGCACTGATGCTGATCACGGCCAGACCCGAATTCACTCCCCCGTGGCCGAGTTATCCTCACACCACAACCGTGCCGCTCACCCGCCTCGGCCGACGCGACGGCGCGGCGTTGGTGCTGCGGGTGACCGGCGGTAAGACGCTCCCTAAGGAGGTCATGGAGCACATTCTCGCGCACACCGACGGGGTGCCTCTCTTCATCGAGGAACTGACGAAGATGGTGCTCGAAGGCGGGTTGCTGCAAGAGCGGTACGGCGAATATGTTCTTGACGGTCCTCTACCTTCATTCGCAATCCCAACCACCTTGCAGGCTTCGCTGATGGCTCGCCTTGATCGGCTGTCACCGGTGCGGGATGTGGCCCAGATTAGTGCCGTCGCAGGTCGCGAGTTCCACTACGAACTTGTAAGTGCCGTCGCCGGGCTGCCGAAGCAGAGATTGGACGAGGCGCTCGACCAATTGGTGCGCTCGGAACTGGTGTTCCGCCGGGGAGAAATTCCAAACGCGGTATACACCTTCAAGCACGCGTTGGTGCGGGATGCCGCGTATGCCGGGCTCCTAAAGAGCCGCCGCGTGCAACTGCACGCCGCTATCGCGAGGGGACTTGAGCAGAAATTCCCCGAAGTAGCGCAAGCTCAGCCCGAGATCGTTGCATATCACTACACTCAAGCGAGAAACTACGTAAAAGCCCTACACTACTGGTATGAAGCAGGTAAACAGTCTGCGGCTCGTTCGGCGCACAACGAGGCGATCGGTCATCTGAAGGAAGGGTTGAATCAGATTCCAAACATCGGTGAGCCGATGCTGCGCAACAAGTCGGAGTTGCTGCTCCAAATCTCTCTCGGCAACTCCCTCCGGGCGACCAAGGGCTGGAGCACTGACAGCGTGAAGCATGCGTACACGCGAGCGCTCCAACTGTCCAAAGAGAGTGGTCTTGACGAACATATCTTGCCTGCGGTGTTCGGTCTATGGACCTGGAATTTCGTTCGTGCTTCGCTTGGTGAAGCTCAATCCCTTGCCGAACATTTGCTGAAGAGCACCGAGAGCGCGGACAACTCAGTTTACAATGTTCTTGCCCGCGAAGCCTTGGGGTTTACCTTGTTTGCACAAGGGAAATTTTCCGCTGCCCACGCGGAGCTGGAACGTAGCATCAGCCTCTGCGAGGATAGCAAGGCCGCGGCATATCTTGAACTCTCGGCACAAGATCCGCGAGTTCATGTAAGGTCATACGACAGCATGGCAGTTTGGATGCTGGGCTATCCAGATCGGGCGTTGCGTCTTTGCGCGGAGGCGCGCCGATACGCAGATGCATCTCAACATCCGTTCAGTGAGGCAATTGCAAGAACGATAGGGCTCCGCGTGCATCAGCTTCGCGGCGATGCTGCAGTTGTTGCAGGTGAGGCCAACGCTGCCGTCGCATTCTGCGAAGAGCATGAATTTGTGCACTATCTAGCCATGGCGTTGATTTTCCGCGGCTGGGCAACTGCCGACCAAGGCGAGCTTGAGAAAGGTATCGCCGAGATTAAAGAAGGTCTGGAAAAGGCACGGGCCACCGGCGCCTTGGTATTGGAGTCGTACTCCTTGGGATTGTTGGCAGATGCGTACATCAAGAACAAACGTTACCGGCAGGCGTACGACTCTCTGAAACAGGCGGAATTGAGGCTCAGTGGAGAGAACTCCACGCGCTTTTATGCGGCGGAAATATATCGCTTGCTTGGTGAAACGTGTCTCCGATCGAATCAAAATCTGGATCAGGCCGAGCAATATTTTTGCAAAGGCCTGGAAGTCGCGCGCGAGCAGAAAGCCAGATCCTTTGAACTCAGAGTTAGTCTGAGCATGTGCGATTTGTACGAGCTGAGACCAGATGCCGGCAGGTGTTGCTCACTGCTTAGGGATGTTTATGGATCGTTTGACGAGGGATTTGAAACCCCGGATCTCGTGCGGGCCAGGGCAAAACTGGAAAGCTCCTGGTGATTTTCGCGCCTTGTTAGTCGAAGGCGACGCCAATTCGCTTGTCGTTTCGCCAGGCAACCCGGCAGTGGCGCGGCGTGTGGCTGCCCGAGATCACCAGCCAGAAATTATCGGGAATGCCGATTTGGCTGGCGACTTCGAGCTGGGCGCCCGTATCCGATATATTTCGGATGGTGCAGTCAACGACGCCGCCATTGAACTCGATCGATCCGGCCTTCAAGACCCGGTGCCGGGGCGCCACACGGTGATTGTCCATGACCTGAAGCGGTTCAGGCGCCTTGGGCTTTGCTTCCTTCGCGGTTTGTTCCTCCAGCAGTCCTTCGGCGTGATGCGTTGCGGCTTGAATGATTTGATCGGTCAGCGTCGGCCTGATCCTGGCCCAAGCGAGCCGGAAGCGGACCTGGCAGTCCTTGAAATTGATGGCAGGCCCCCGGTCATTGGGAGTAGGCGGCAGGCCATAGACCGTGCAAGCCCACCACCAATGTGGGCCATCGGCCTGCTTCATGATCCGTCCGACTGGAAAGCCGCGCCAAATCACCTCAAAGTCGTCGTCCTGGCGGGCGCCGCCAATGACGGTTGGCCGCAGCGCAATGGTTTCCAGATCGTCAGTCGTCATCGGATGTCCCCGATCCGATTGTTAGAGGCTAGCCAATACCGTTACTCACATCCGGGTCAGCGGGACAATAGCCCGCTGGCGGTTTCATCTGGTAATATGCGACTTCTGACAAATCCGGTGGGATCGGTTAATTTATTCCTTTGGTCTGTTCCGGCTTTGGGGAAATGAATGAATTTTCAGCGTATTTTAATCTTGCTGATGGTTTTGCTCGCCGCCGGGCTTGCCGGGTCGTTCTACATGAATTGGAAAACCCTTGGGCAGCTTCGGACGGTCAAGGCGTTCGTCGAGAACGCGGTGTTTGCCGACGCCGTTGCCGCCTGCGAGAGGGCGCAGAGCACGACGCCGTTCAAATGGGCCGACGGCAAGCGGACCGCCGTGATCGGCCTCACGTCGGTCAAGCTCGACAAGGACACGATCATCCCGAGCTACACGCTGGTCGCCGACAGCGTGTTTTGCGACTACGACCCGATCAAGAAAAAGGCCGATATCGGCTCGAACTTCCTGGAACGGGAAACCTTCTAGGCGCGGGCGCAAAGCGTGAGTTCCCAAAGGTGTCGGACGAGGCCGCTGGGATCATCGACCTCTACCAGCGCAAGGCGGCGGACTGGATCGAGAGTCGCGCGCGCACCAGGCTGATCGAAAAAGCCTGGCTCGACCGGCTTCAAGTGCTGCTTCCGTCGTCCGGCGCAATCCTCGATCTCGGCTGCGGTTCCGGCGTGCCGATGGCGGCCTATCTCATCGGCCTCGGCCATCCCATGACTGGCGTCGATTCTTCGCCGGACATGATCGACGCCTGCCGGAAGCGTTTCCCGGAGCAGGAATGGATCGTCGGCGACATGCGCCGCCTTTCCCTGCAGCAGACTTTTTCCGCCATCCTGGCATGGGACAGTTTCTTCCACCTCGGTTACGACGATCAGCGCCTGATGTTTCCGGTGTTTCGCGCGCATGCCGCGCCGAATGCGGCCTTGATGTTCACCAGCGGTCACGTGCATGGCGAAGCGATCGGAGAATTCGGCGGCGAGCCGCTGTACCATGCGAGCCTCGATGCCGCCGAATATCGTTCACTGCTCGATAGTAACGGATTTCGCGTGGTGTCGCATGTCGTGGAGGACCCCGGCTGCGGAGGCCATACCATCTGGCTGGCGCAGCGCGTTTGAGACGCTGCGACAAGGGCGGACGGTAAACATGCTGGCCGCCGCCCGCGCCTTCCGGCTATGATCCGCCGAAGAAAAGGCCGGCCGAAATTTCCGAAACGGGGGCGAACTCCCACGCCGGCACGGGGAGACCGGCATGAGTTCTCAGCGTCGATCATCGGCCGATTCGCGGCAGGGCGAATATCGCATCCTGCATGAAGCCGATCTGCGGAATTATCTCGCAGGGCTTGGCGAGATCGCGGCCCGGCTGGGCGGGGTCCCGGATTCATGGTCGATCGGCGAGGTCGGCGACGGCAACCTCAACCTGGTCTTTATCGTCAAGGGTGCGTCGGGCGGTATCGCCGTCAAGCAGGCGCTACCTTATGTGCGGCTCGTCGGTGAGAGCTGGCCGCTGCCGCTGTCGCGCTCGCATTACGAATATCTGGCGCTGACGCATCAGGCGCGGCTGGCGCCCGCGCTGGTGCCCGATGTGCTGCACCACAACGAGGCACTCGCACTCGTCGTCATGGAACTGCTCGAGCCGCACATCATCATGCGCAAGGGGCTGGTGGCCGGCACGAGCTATCCGCGCTTTGTCGAAGACATCACGACCTTTCTGGCGCGGACGCTGTTCCTGTCGTCCGATCTCGCGGTACCGGCCGCCGAGAAGAAGGAGGGGATTGCCGCCTTCGGCGGCAACCACGCACTCTGCAAGATCACCGAGGATCTGATCTTCACCGATCCGTATCGCGTCGCCGAGCAGAACCGCTGGACACAGCCCTGGCTCGATGCCGTCGCGAGCGCGTTCCGCGAAGACCTCGACCTCCACGTCGCGATCTCGCGCCTGAAGCTGAAATTCCTCAGCAGCCCGGAAGCGCTGATCCATGGCGACCTCCACACCGGCTCGATCATGGTGACGGAAGGCGAAACCAAGGTCATCGATCCCGAATTCGCGTTCTATGGCCCGATGGGTTTCGATATCGGCGCGGTGATCGCCAACCTCCTGATGGCGTATCTCGCCTCGTCAGGCCATGAGCGCTCGCCCGGCGACCGCCGCGCCTTCGAGGCCTGGGTGCTGGCGACGGTCGAGGGCGTCTGGACGGAGTTTTCCCGCAAGTTCCTCGCGCTGTGGCGCAGCGAGGCAAACGGGGACGCGTATCCGGCGACGCTGTTCCAGGGCGAGGCGGGTGCGGCGCGGCTGGAAGCCGAACGGCAGCGCTACATAGAACACCTGTTCCAGGATACGGTCGGCTTCTCCGCCGCAAAAATCATCCGCCGCATTCTCGGACTGGCGCACAACATCGACTTCGAACTGATTGAGGATGCTAAGCGGCGTGCCGTCTGTGAGGCGCGCAGCCTGCGGTTGGCCCGGGCCATGATGGTCGATGCGGCCTCGTTCCGCAGCATCGCAGCCGTCACAAAAGCGGCGCGCGAGGTGCGCGATTGGCAGCCGGATTTTGGTTGATGACACCCGGCGGGGATGCCTGTTCCGAGCTGACGCTATTTCATGAGCCGCAGCAGAGCCCGCCCGGCAGGCGTTGCCAATTCCTTTGCGTCCAACGTTCCATCCTTGTCCGGATTGGCCGCATTGAAGCGTTGCTCGACGACCGCCAGATATTCGTCCAGCGTCAGCGTGCCATCGCGGTCAGGATCGGCCGCAGCCAGCTCCTTGGCGGTTAGCCTGCCGCGCAATTCACGCGCATCGAGCGTGCCATCCCGATCCGGGTCCAGTTTGGCAAACATGGCGGACGCCGCCTTCTTCACCTCCATCAAATCGAGGGTGCCATCATTGTCTGTATCGAACATCTTGACTGGATCGACCCGCTTCGGCGCCGCCGAGGCGGGGCTGGAGAATGCAACAGCCGCAGCCAGCAATAGACCGATGAAGAGGTGCGAATTCATACGTGACCTCCCGGGTGAAGCCATTTGAAGGTACTCGCTAACAAGGGGTCGTCCGTCCAGGTCCCGACGGCGCACCATCACTGTCTCATGCTACCGCCAGTACGACAACCGTGTGCTGCATTAGGAAACGACGCTTCCAACGCGGGCACCGACCTAGCCTGCGCGACGATCGTAGGTACTATCAGGCAGTTCCGCCCGGCAATCGGTTCCCGAATTAACCGCCAGGCCGGACATCAAGGTTAACTAGCAATCTTACCACGGTGTTTCGGTTTGCCTGCTTGCGCTGGCAGGCTAACCCTCAAAGCTGCATTTTTTCGAGAGAGCTTTGCTCTCTGCTCACTGTTTTGGTTAAGGGAGCATTCCCATGGTACGTGCAGTAAAACCGCCGATTTTGGACGCGCTCGATCTTGAGCGCGAGATCGAAAAGGAGTTTCGCAAGTTGGACCAGCACGACTCTCTGCCGACCGAGTTCGCGCCGCCTTCCGTACGCGCGCCGGATCTCGGAATGCCTGACTACGTCGAGCACAGCGACGGCGCCACGGAGATCGGCAAGCTGTCGGCCGAAGCTGTCGTCCGCGAATATGAAGCTGCTGCGAAAGACATCGAGGCGCTGGGCGAAGAGCTGACCGAGCGGGCCAAGCAATGCGAGGCCATGATGCGCGACGCGCTCGTGGTGACCGACGAACTGAAGGAAACCGCGAAGCGCTATCGCGCCGAGGCCAAGCGCGTCTTCGATCAGATCGAGAGCTGTTCGTTGCTGACGGCGGAAGTCCGCAAGATTTGCGAAGACATGAAAGACAGGCTCGCAGCTCCGACCAAGGTCCAGGACAAAACGGACGCGTAAGACCGGCCACCCGGTCTCACTCGACTGCCCGCTCTCGCAATCGCTGCGCATAGACATTGATTATCAGCGCAGCCAGCAGGATCAGGCCGCGGATCAATATTTTCAGGAAGCTGTCGATGTTGACGTGGTCGAGCCCGTTGTTGAGAACGCCGAGCACGAACAGGCCGACAATGGTATTGCCGATGCCGCCGCGGCCGCCAAACAGGCTGGTGCCGCCGACCACGACGGCGGCAATGGAGTCGAGCAGGTAAGTGTCGAACTCGTTCTGCTGCGCGCTGCCGAAATGCGCGACGCCGAGCATGCCACCGATGCCGGCACAGACGGCCGAAATCACCATCACGCTGCCGAGGATGAGCTTGACGTTGAGGCCGGAATATTCGGCGGCCTCGCGGTTGCCGCCGACCATGTAGACGTAGCGGCCGAAGCGGGTGTAGGTCAGCACCAGATGGCCGCCGAGCAGCATCAACGCGGCTACGATCACGATCCAGGGTATCCCCCCGATCGATGTCGACCCGAGCGTCGAGACCAGCGGCGGCACCTTGTAGGCGATCTGGCCGCGCACCAGGAGCGCCGAGATGCCGGCTGCGATCTGCATCATCGCCAGCGTCATGATGAAGGACGGGATGCCGATCACCGTCAACCCGAACGCGTTGACGAGGCCGAGCAGGGCGCAGAGCGCCAGCGCGAGGATGATCGCGGCCCATCCGGGCATCGGGACATTGGCGATGTTGACGTAGGACTCCTGCAGCGTGAAATAGGCCACCGCAATGCCGGTGACATTGGCGATCGCCGCGATCGAGAGGTCGATCTCGGCGCACAGGATCACGAAGGTGAGCCCGACGGCGATGATGCCGGTGACTGAGATTTGCGTCAGGATATTGCCGAGGTTGTCGAGCGTCGCGAAGGACGGGCTGGCCACTGCAAAGAAGCCGAACAGGCAGATCAGCGTCAGGAAGGGGGCGATGTTGCGCATTTGGGCGCGCAGCAAGCCGGTGAGCCGGTGCGGGCTTTTGCGATCGGCAGCAGGGACTGTCACGCTTTCACCGGTCATTTCGGTCTCCTCACGCCGCTTCGAGCAGGCGGTCCTTGCTGATCCGTTCATTGGCAAATTCCCGCACCACCGCGCCGCGTTTGAGCACGACGACGCGGTCGGCGAGCGACAACACCGTCTCCGGCTCGGTGGACAGCACGATGATGGCGAGCCCCTTGTCGCGCAGGTCCCTGACAATGTGGATGACGTCGTTCTTGGCGCCGACATCCATGCCGCGGGTCGGCTCGCACAGCACGAGCAGCCGCGGCGGGTAGCTCAGCCATTTCGCCAGCGCCACCTTCTGCTGGTTGCCGCCGGAGAGCATGCCGAGGTCGAGCTCGACCGCCGCCGGGCGGATGCGCAATTGATCAACCTGGCGTGTCGCAATCTCGCGTTCACGCGAGGGTTTGAGCAGCAGCGATGAGATGCGGTCGAGGACGCTGATCGAGATGTTCTTGTAGACCGGCTCCTGGTGGAACAGCATGTCGCGGCGGCTCTCCGGCACGAAAGCGATTCCGGCGCGCCGCGCGTCGGCCGTGCTGCGGAAGGCCTTTTGGTGGCCGGCGACGACCAGCGAGCCTTGGTCCGGCTTGAGCTTGCCGAACAGAATCCGCGCCAGCTCGAGCTGGCCGCAGCCCATGAAGCCATAGATGCCGAGCACCTCGCCGGCGCGGACGTCGAAGGAAACATCGCGCAGGCTGCGGGCGAGCGACAGCCCGCTGGCATTGAGCACCACCGGCCGTTTGATGGCCGGCGGCAACATGATGTCGTGCGTATAGGTCTCCTCCAGCGCCTCGCGGCCCTTGCCGATCATCGCCTCGATCAGCGCGGATTTGCTGGTCTCGGCCGCCTTCGTCTCCGCGACCTTCCGGCCGTTGCGGAACACGGTGACGACGTCGGAGACGCGCAGGATGTCCTCGATGAAATGCGAGATGAAGACGATGCTGGTGCCTTCGTTGCGCAGCCGCCTTAGCGTCGCGAACAGGCGCTCGACTTCGGGCGGCGACAGCGCCGAGGTCGGCTCGTCCAGGATGATGATGCGGGCGCCGGAAAACAGCACGCGGGCGATCTCGATCAGTTGCTGCAGGCCGATCGGAAGGTCGCCGAGCCGCGACATCGGATCGACGTCGATGCCGAACCGCTTGAGCTGCTCGCCGGCCTCGCGGGCCATGCGTCGCCACTGCACGAGGCCGAGGCGGTTGGTCGGCTGGTTGCCGAGAAACACATTCTCGGCCACCGACAGATCGGGCGCGACGCTGAGTTCCTGATGCACCATGGCGATGCCCGCCGCATGGGCATCACGCACCGAGCGGAAGCGGGTTTCTTTTCCATCCAGCACGAATCGGCCCGAGAAATCCGCGTGCACGCCGGCGATGATCTTCATCAGGGTGCTTTTGCCGGCGCCATTCTCGCCGACGAGACCATGGATCTCGCCGGGAGACAGCGCGAAGTCGACACCACGAAGCGCCTCGACGCCGCCGAAAGCCTTCGTGATGTCGCTCAGTTCAAGGATGGGCTGATGTCCCGAGGGCATGGGGGTCAGATCAGGAAGTGGTCCTCCATCCATTGCATGCCGGCCGCGTTGGCCTTGGTGACGACGGGGCCATCCGTGATGACATGCTTCGGAATACCCTGGCCGCTCTTCTCGCCCGCGGTCACCGCGGCGACGCCGGCGACGATGGCGCCGCCATGGATTCGGCACGAGGGATTGCGGACGGTCGCAAACATGCGGCCTTCGCTGACCGCCTGTATCGCCGGCGGCATGGCGTCGACGCCGCCGATCAGGATGTTGGTGCGGTTGCGCGCCTTCATGATGTTGGCGGCGGCGAGCGCCATGTCGTCATTGTGGAAGAACGCCGCGTCGATCTGCGGATATTTTGTGAGATAGGTCTCCCACAGCCGGGCTGCCTTGGAGACGTCCCAGTCCGCCGGCTGGGTGTCGAGCACCTCGATGTTCGGGAACTGCTTGACCACGGACTCAAAGCCCTTGGCGCGGCCCTGGGCGCCGGTGTGGCCGAGCGCGCCCTGCGTCATGATGATCTTGCCCTTGCCGCCGATCGCGTTGCAGAGCGCCTGAGTCACGGACGCGCCCATGAACTCGTTGTCGGGAGCGAGGAAGGAGTGAACCTTGATCTGGTCGAGCGGGGCGATCAGCGTATCCATGTCGATCACGGGAATGCCGGCATCGATCATTTTGTTCACCGGCTGCGTCAGCGTGCCGATGCCGAACGCCTGGATCGCGACGAAATCCCATTTCTGCGAGGCCATGTTGTCGATCGCGGCGCGCTGCTTGACGGCGTCGAGCTGGCCGTCGAACCAGGTGACCTCGACGTTGAACAGCTTGCCCCACCATTCCGCCGCCTGCTTGCCTTGCGCGCACCAGGTGGCCTGCAGGCCGGCGTTGGAAAATGCAGCCTTTAGCGGTTTCTCTGAACGCGCCGCCGCCGCCAGCGCCGGATTTATGCCCAGCCCCCCAAGCAGCGCGGTCGCAGCGCCAGCCACGCCCGCCGCCTGAAGAAGGTCACGCCTGGTCGTAACGGATTTGTCAGTTCCGGACATCGTTTGCTCCCTCGCTTATCATTGTTATCGCCGTCGGCGTCGATTGCACGCGCCGCGGATCGCGGCAGTCTTTCACACTCGGCGCAATTGCGCCACGGGGTGACTTGATCGTCGGTATCAATGAGATCGGTGCGCGCCGCTTCACTGCGCTGCAACGAGACTTTCGATGTCGCCGAGCAATTTTCGCCATGCCGCATCGATCTCGTCGGACCAATCGGCGCCGATGACATCGCGCAGCGTCTGCGCGATGATCGCGAAGAACGCGACGAACAATTCGCGCGGCGTGCCGTAGGAATCGTGCGACGACACTTCCGAAGTGATCAGGCGGAAATGGCCGGTGCGCTCGCCGGCAAAGTCGAGGATGGCGTCGATCGTCATTGCCAGCATCGAGCCCATGACGAGCTCGCCGCCATCGGTGCGGAACATCGTTCGCGCTTCTGGATGCGTGTCGAATAATTGGCGATAGACCAGCGGCGTCAGATCTTCGCAGCGTATCGCGGCGAGTTCAAAACTGCGCTCGATCGGGTTTGACGATGCCGTCATTGTCGTTTGCGATCGTCTCAAAAAAAGAGCAGGGCTCGGAGCCCTGCTCAAAAATTGTGTCGACCCTTAATTTCCTCGAAAATTTAGATTTGATCTTGATTGTCGAGGCGACGCTGCTTGTGCGCGTCAGGGCTCCTCCCGAGACTTGGACCACCAAGCTTTGCCTCTCGGCCAGCCTGAGCTTGAATTGGTAGACCATCTTTTTCTTCTTGTCACCATTTTCGGCAACGTTTGTTCAAAATTCCAGCACTCTGCGAAATGATTGGGAATTTGCAACGATCGGTTGTGGGTTTAGCTGCACTACGCCCGAGGCTTGGTATCATGGTAGGGCGCCCCCCAATTGCTGCAAAAGGCATCGCTTTTCGCCTCCTTCTTTCCTTGAGGCTGCAACATAGTTCCGGGAACCTCATCTCGACTTCGGACTCCAATGGGGATTAAGGTCTGAAGCGGATGGAATCGTGATGCGTGCCCGGCTGAAGCATTTTCTGCCAATTGTCCTGATTGCCCTGGTGGTGCAGATTTTTGCACCCATCGGCGCATGCTGGGCGGCAAGCATCGCCGCTTCCGATCCGCTCGCCGGCGCCGTGATCTGTCACGGCAATGGCGCCCAAGGCGCTGGGCAGACCGACCAGCTCAATCACCGCGCCCATGACGGATGCTGTTCGGTTTGCAGCGTGCTGCAAACCGGTGCGCCGGTCGATGTACCGCACCTCGCGGTGATCGACGTCGATCGGGTTGCCGAGCAGATGGCCTGGTTCGATTTTGCCTTCCGGCTAACGAACGCCCGCGCCGGATCGCACGCGCAGGCGCGCGCACCTCCTTCCATTTCCTGACTTCACTTGACCCTCGTCAACGGCGCGGCCCGCGGCTGTGCCAGTTCGTTCAGTTGAATCAAGCCGGCCACAGAGCTGGCGTCAGGAATGTCTTATGTACCCCCATCGTGCCTTGGGAAGTGCGAGCCTGCTCGTGCTCGGCAGTGCGCTATCCCTCATGCCATCGAACGCGCTTGCACAGACGGCACTGCCGGCGGTGACCGTCGACGCGCCGCGCGCCGCGGCCGCCAGACCTGCGGCCCGCAAGCCCGCCGTGCGAGCCGCTGCCCGAATGCAGGTGAGGCCGCCCTCGGTCAACCCCACGCCCGCGGCGTCGCTGACCGCGGGCATTACGCCGAGCGTGGCGCGCGCGCTGCTGTTCCAGGCGCCCAACGGTCAGACCGGGACGACCATCGACCGCAGCCAGTTCGACAACCGCCCGGCATTCTCCGTGGCCGACGTGCTGCGCGAGAGCCCGGGTATCTCGCTGAAGCAGGGCAACGGCCCGCGCGACATCGGCATCTCGATCCGCGGCTCCAACGCCCGCAACGGCTTTGGCATCCGCAACCTCGTGATCTTCGACGACGGATTTCCGGTCACCCAGCCTGACGGGCTGTCCCGCAGCGATCTGATTGATCCCAAGGCCTATGGCGCGATCGACGTCATCCGCGGCCCGTCGTCGGCGCTGTTCGGCAATTATGCCACCGGCGGCGCGCTCAATTTCCGCACCCGTCCGGGCCGCAGCATCGACGGGGTCGAATACGGCGTCGAGGGCGGCAAATTCGGCTACCTCAACAACTACCTTGCCGCCGGCAAGCAAGTCGGCAATTTCGAATATTCGCTGTTCGCCAGCGACGCGCGCAGCGATGGCTTTATCGGCAATAGCTGGTTCAACACCCAGACCGTGAATTTCCTCGGCACGCTGCATGCGACGCCCGATGACCGCTTCACCGTCAAATTCATCAACAACAATCTCGATACGAGGCTGCCGATCCGGCTGTCGCTTAACCAGTATTATCAGAACCCGTTCCAGCAGGGTTGTGACATGGCCGGTGTCGCCGGCTGCGGAACGGTTTCACTCTTCAACAACGGCTTCAACGGGACCAGGACGCCGCTCACCGCTATGCAGGCCGGGCTCGGCCGCGAGGACCGACGCACCATCGTCGGCGGCCGCTGGGAGCACGACTTCGACAATACGACCACCTGGCGCAACCAGTTCGTGTTCGACGACCGCAACATCAACCAGCCCACGGGCACCACGAGCTCAATCGGCGATTTTCCGTCCTACAACTACATGAGCGACGTGACCAAGCGGGGCGAACTCTTCGGCTTGGAATCGACGACGTATTTCGGCGCCTTCTACAACACGCTGACGGCGTCGAGCGACACGCGCAACGTCATGCCGGGAGGCAATGCGAAGCTCGGCCTTCTGCAGAGCAACACCTGGAGCTCCACCAGCAACTACGGTGTTCGCGCGCGTGAAGAACTCAAGCTCGCGCCGAATCTGACGGCGGTCGCCGGCATCGGTTGGGAAACGACCATCTTGAAGGGGATCAATACCTCCTATAGCTACCCCACAATTGACGTCCCCACCGCGATACCGAAACTGGTGTCTGCCGACAGGCAGTTCCAGAACACTGCGCCGGAGCTGGCCTTGCTCTACAAGCTCAATCCGGAGTGGCTGTTGCGCGCGCGCGTCGCCACCGGCTATGGCACGCCGCAGGTCGGCAACCTCTTTGTCGATGCGCAGGGGAATAGCGGCAACAACACGCAACTGAAGGCGCAAAAGAACCTTGGCTACGATCTCGGCTTCGACTGGACGCCGAACAGTGCGCTGAAGTTCAGCGTGACCGGCTTCTACGAGTTCTTCAGGGACGAACTCGTAACCCAGGCAACGCCTGCCGGCGCACCCAATGCAAGCTTCACCTTCAACGCTCCCAAGTCGGAACATCGCGGGGTCGAACTGGCTGCTGACTGGAAGTTCTATCCCGGCTGGCGGTTCACGGCCGCGTATACCTATCTCGATCAATACTACACCGATTATACGGAAACGCTGCGTGTTGCCGGCGCAGGTGGGGCGGCCTTCAACTTCAATCGCGTAGGCAACAAGATTCCCGGCATCTCGCCGCATGAGCTGACGGCGCGGCTCGGCTATGACCAGATGTGGGGTCCCTTGTCAGGCCTTGGCGCGTTTGTCGAAGTGCAGTGGAAAGACTCGTTCTACATGGACAACGCCAATCTGCTGAAGGCGCCCGGCTACGAACTGGTCAATTTCAACGTTCACTACAAGACGGACCTGCAGTCCGACTACCTCAAGTCGATGAGTGTCTTTTTCGAAGTCAGAAACGTGTTCGACCGGACGTATGTGGCTTCGGCGAACAACATCGCGAACACGGTGCAAGCGACCGGCATCCAGGACGGAGCGGGCTCATTGGCGGGTACGACCGGCTCGATCTACGCCGGCTCGCCGCGCGCCTTCATCGCCGGAATGAAGCTGGCGTTCAAATGACTGGAAAACCCTGCAGAAGGAGTAAAGCCATGCTACGAATGAGCCTTCTCGCAACGCTCGCTTTCACGCTTTGCCAGACCGTAGCGCATGCGCAGATGAGTCATCACCAGCATGCCTCGGAAACGGCGTGCGAGGAGACGGCGCTGCGCTGCGCGTCGAAGGTCACGCCGGCCTTTGCACCTGACGGAACGCTATGGCTCGCCTTTATGGCGGGCGGGCACATCTCGGTGGCGAGTTCGAAGGATCAGGGACGCAGCTTTTCGGCACCGGTTGGGGTGACGAAGAAAAAGTACACCCTCGATTGGGGGCCGGACGCGCGGCCGCAAATTGTCCCCGACAAAAACGGTGGCATCGCGCTGGCGTTTTCAACTTTCCGGGACAAGGCGTTCAACGGCCAGGTGTTCGCGACGAAGTCGGCCGATGGAGGTCAAAGCTTTGCCGAGCCGACGCCGATCACGGCGAATAACGAGAGCCAGCGGTTTGTCGCGCTCGGCCTCGATACCGATGGTTCGGTGTTCGCAGCCTGGATCGACAAGCGCAACCGCGTGCCGGCGGGCGAGGAGGGCAGGAAATACGAAGGGGCGGGGGTGTTCTTTGCCTCATCGAAAGATGGCGGCGCGACTTATTCCGAAACACAACTGGCCGCGGATAACACCTGCGAATGCTGCCGGCTCGGCATGGCCTTCGCCGGGCCCGGCCGTCCCGTGATCGTGTTCCGCAACATTTTTGAAGGCGGCATCCGCGATCATGCCGTCATGACGTTTGCCGATCCGGCGACGCGGGGCGACGTTCGCCGCGTCAGCCATGACGACTGGCAGATCGCCGCATGCCCGCATCATGGCCCGAGCCTGTCGATCTCGGCCGCCGGTACCTACCACGTCACCTGGTTCACCAGCGGCAAGGCGCGCAAGGGGCTGTTCTATGCCCGCTCGCAGGATGAGGGCCGCAGCTTCTCCGATCCCATTCCGCTCGGCCGCGCCGACCGCAATCCGACGCGGCCTTACGTTCTGGCCGGCCCGCACGGCACCACCGTGGTCTGGAAGGAATTCGACGGCGAGAAGACCGTGGTCAATGCCATGACCTCGCATGACGAGGGCAAGAGTTGGTCGACGCCGTCGACAATCGCCACTACGACGGATACGTCGGACCACCCGATGCTGGTCAGCGACGGACAGAAAACCTACTTGTCCTGGATGACCAAGGCCGACGGTTATCGCCTGCTGCCGATTGGAGATGGATCATGAAACGTCTGCTCCTTGCTCTCATATTCCTCATTGCGTGCCTCGGCGAAATGTCGATGGCCGAGACGCCGTCTGCGCCTGCGCTCAAGCCGTTCGTGCGGGGGAGCTGGCAGGAAATGCTGCGCGCGCATGCCGGCCGGCCGACGCTGGTGCACTTCTGGGGCGTCACCTGCGGCCCGTGCAAGGTCGAACTGCCGCTGCTCGGGAAGTTCATGAAGGAGCATTCCGAACTCGATGTCGTCATGATCAGCGCCGATCTCGTTCCGAACCTGGACGGCCCGACCCGTGCGATGCTGGAGAAGGCCGGGCTCGGCCCGGCGGAGAACTGGATCTTCAGCGACGGCTTTGTCGAGCGCCTGCGGTTCGAGATCGATCCGGTCTGGCAGGGCGATATCCCCCGCACGCTGTTGATCGCGCGGGATGGAACAGTCACCACGATCGAGGGCTCGGTGGAGATACCGGACCTGAAGAAATGGCTGGACCAGCAAACGGTGTCCGGCAAATAAGGCCGCGCTCCCGCTATTGTGAATTTTAACGTTGTGTTCTCAAGTTAATGCAGCAGCGGGCGGTTCGCCCGCTGTGCCGGTCATACTTCATCAATCGAAAGACCTACGATGAAACCTATTCTGCAATTCTTCGCCTTTGCCGTCCTGTTGGCACTGTTTGGCACGCCCGCGCACGCGCAGGAAGTCAAGGCCGGCGACCTCGTCATTACGCAGGCCTGGAGCCGCGCGACGCCCGGCGGCGCCAAGATTGCGGGAGGGTTCCTCACCATCGAGAACAAGGGAGCCGCGCCGGACCGGCTGATTGGCGGCTCCGCCGATATCGTCGGCAAGGTCGAGATCCACGAGATGGCGATGAATAATGGCGTGATGACGATGCGGCCGCTCGACAAGGGCCTCGCCATCGAGCCCGGCAAGACCGTCAAGCTCGCGCCGGGCGGCTACCATCTGATGCTGATGGATCTCAAGCAGCCGCTGAAGCAGGGAGACAAGGTGCCGCTCACGCTCGAATTCGAGAAGGCCGGCAAGGTTGCGCTGTCGCTCGACGTGCAGGGCGTCGGCGCGCAGGCACCCTCGGGCGGGATGAAGCACGATCATTCCGGCATGAAGAAGTAGGGAGGCGGCGGCAGCCCAGGCGCGCTGCCGCCCGCTATCCATCGTCGGAGCGCGCGGCTTAAGATGGTGGGCTTGCTCGGCTTGCCTACACTGCGAAACTAACAATTCACCGATGGAACGAGCTACAAATCCTCGTTTTCAGAGGCTTTTTCGTAGCTCCCGGCCTTGTATTTTCGCACCCGATCCGGTTTCACTGCACCTTCTTCTGCCTAGCCCACTGATTCCTCGAGTTGACCCATGCGATTGTCGCGGTTTTTCCTGCCCATCCTGAAAGAGAATCCGAAAGAGGCGGAAATCGTCTCGCATCGTCTGATGCTGCGCGCGGGCATGATGCGGCAGGAAGCGGCCGGCATTTACGCCTGGCTGCCGCTGGGCTTCCGAGTCTTGAAGAAAATCGAGCAGATCGTTCGTGAGGAGCAGGACCGCGCCGGCGCGCTGGAACTGTTGATGCCGACGCTGCAACTCGCCGATCTCTGGCGCGAGAGCGGGCGCTATGACGCCTATGGTCCGGAAATGCTGCGCATCGCCGACCGCCACAAGCGCGAATTGCTGTATGGGCCGACCAACGAGGAAATGATCACCGAGATCTTCCGCGCCTACATCAAGTCCTACCGCAGCCTGCCGCTCAACCTCTATCACATCCAGTGGAAGTTCCGCGATGAGCAGCGTCCGCGCTTCGGTGTGATGCGCGGCCGCGAATTCCTGATGAAGGACGCTTACTCCTTCGACATCGACGAGGCGGCGGCGCGGCGCGCCTACAACAAGATGTTCGTGGCTTACTTGCGCACTTTCGCGCGGATGGGATTGAAGGCGATTCCGATGCGGGCCGAGACCGGTCCGATCGGCGGCGATCTCAGCCATGAATTCATCGTGCTCGCGGAGACCGGCGAGTCTGGCGTTTATTGCGACAGCAACGTGCTCGATTTGCCGATCCCGCCCGACGATGTCGACTATGATGGCGATCTGACACCGATCATCAAGCAGTGGACGTCGGTCTATGCGGCGACCGAGGACGTGCACGATGCCGCGCGCTACGAGACCGAGGTGCCCGCTGAGCGGCGCGTCAACACACGGGGCATCGAGGTCGGCCAGATCTTCTATTTCGGCACCAAATATTCCGAGGCGATGAAGGCGCTGGTTGCCGGCCCTGATGGCGTCGAGGTGCCGATCCATGGCGGCTCCTACGGCGTCGGCGTCTCGCGCCTGGTCGGTGCCATCATCGAAGCCTGCCATGACGATGCCGGCATCAAATGGCCGGAAGCGGTGGCGCCGTTCACTGCCGTGATCCTCAATCTGAAGCAGGGCGATGCGGCGGTCGACGGCGCCTGCGAAAAGCTCTATCGCGAGCTGCAGGCCAAGGGCGTCGACGTGCTCTATGACGATACCGATCAGCGCGCCGGCGCAAAGTTCGCGGCCGCCGACCTGATCGGCATCCCCTGGCAGATCCTGGTCGGTCCGAAGGGCCTCGCCGAGGGCAAGCTCGAGATCAAGCGGCGCAGCGACGGCTCGCGCGAGAATCTCAGCCCGGCGGAAGCGGTGGCGAAGATCGCGGGATAGGATATCCACCGTGGTGGTAATGTTGGCCAATGAGGCCACATTTGGTCCGAATCATGGGATTATCGAGTAATGGATGAGACCATGAACGAGACAGCCCGAACTCCGCCCTTTGCGCCCTTCGAGTGGCTGCTTTCCGGGCGCTACCTGCGGGCGCGCCGCAAGGAAGGATTCATCTCGGTCATCGCCGGTTTTTCCTTCCTCGGCATCATGCTCGGCGTCGCCACGCTGATCATCGTGATGGCGGTCATGAACGGATTCCGCAAGGAACTTCTGGACAAGATCCTCGGTCTGAACGGTCACCTCCTGGTGCAGCCGCTGGAATCACCGCTGACCGACTGGAAGGACGTCGCCGAGCGCATCAGTACGGTCGACGGCATCCGGCTTGCCGCGCCGGTGGTGGACGGCCAGGCGCTGGCGTCGTCCGCGTTCAACGCCGCCGGCGTGCTGGTGCGCGGCATGCGCTCGGCGGACCTGAACAACCTCACCTCGATCGCCAAGAACATCAAGCAGGGCACGATGGAGGGCTTTGACGAAGGGCAGGGCGTCATCATCGGACGCCGTCTCGCCGATCAATTGTCGCTGCATGCCGGCGACACCATCACGCTGGTCGCGCCGAAGGGCGCCGTGACACCAATGGGCACCACGCCGCGCATAAAGCCGTACAAGGTGGCGGCAGTGTTCGAGATCGGCATGTCCGAATATGACGCGAGCTTCGTGTTCATGCCGCTGCCGGAATCGCAGGCCTATTTCAACCGCAAGGACGACGTCACCGCGATCGAGGTATTCACCACCAATCCGGATCGGATTGACGCGTTCCGCAAGTTCGTCACCGAAGCGGCTGGACGGCCGGTGTTCCTGGTCGACTGGCGGCAGCGCAACTCGACTTTCTTCAACGCGCTCCAGGTCGAGCGCAACGTGATGTTTTTGATCTTGACCATGATCGTGCTGGTTGCCGCGCTCAACATCGTCTCCGGCCTGATCATGCTGGTGAAGGACAAGGGCCAGGACATCGCCATCCTACGCACCATGGGCGCCTCGCAGGGCTCGATCATGCGGATCTTCCTGATCACGGGCGCCGCGATCGGCGTGGTCGGCACGCTGACCGGCTTCTTTGTCGGCATGCTGATCTGCCTGAACATCGAATCGATCCGGCAGTTCCTTTCGTGGATGACGAACACCGAACTGTTCTCGCCGGAACTCTATTTCCTCTCCAAGCTGCCCGCCGAGGTCGATTTCGGCGAGACCACCGCGGTCGTGATCATGGCGCTGACGCTGTCGTTCCTGGCGACGCTCTATCCGTCCTGGCGCGCCGCGCGCCTCGATCCCGTCGACGCGCTGCGGTACGAGTGAGGACGTGATGGCCGAGGAGGCAGAAGACGTACCGGTTATCTATCTCCACGAGATAAAACGCGAGTACCGGCAGGGTGAGGCGACGTTGACCATCCTCAACGGCGCCAAGCTGGCGCTGTGGGCCGGGCAGTCGGTGGCGCTGGTGGCGCCGTCGGGCTCGGGCAAATCGACGCTGCTGCATATCGCAGGCCTGCTCGAAAGCCCCGACGACGGCGAGGTCTATGTCGCGGGCACGCCGACGTCGCAACTCTCCGACGTCGACCGCACCCAGATCCGGCGCAACGACATCGGCTTCGTCTATCAGTCGCACCGGCTGCTGCCGGAATTCACGGCGCTCGAAAACGTCATGCTGCCGCAGATGATCCGCGGCCTCAAACGTTCCGAGACGATCAAGCGTTCGGAGGAGATACTGGCCTATCTCGGGCTTAGCGATCGCATCTCACATCGGCCGGCCGAACTTTCCGGCGGCGAGCAGCAGCGCGTCGCTATCGCGCGTGCTGTTGCCAATGCGCCGCGGGCGCTGCTGGCTGACGAGCCGACCGGCAATCTCGATCCGCATACCGCCGATCATGTCTTCAAGGCGCTGATGCAACTGGTGCAGGCCACACAGGTGGCGATGCTGATCGCCACCCACAACATGGAGCTGGCCGGCCGGATGGACCGCCGCGTGTCGCTGGTCGACGGCCAGGTCGTCGAGCTCGAATAGCGGCAATCTCAGTAGACGTTGCGATACCGCTTGCGCGCCGACGGCCCTTGGGCCTGCGCGTAATACGGATTGACCACGCATTGCGCCGCGCGGCCCGACGCCGACATGTTGCATTGAGGCAGCGAGGTGTAGCGGCATTCGTAGTAGGTGACCTTGCCGTACACATGCAGGCAAACCGGGTAGCTGGGATCGTATGTCTGTGCCCGAGCCGGCGCGGCTACCGACGCTGCGCCGATCGCCAAAATTGCCAAAGCCAGAATGCGCATCACAAGCTCCTATGCGATCGAAGCCGCGGTCCGCTCTGCCGCAACGCTTGCAATCTTCGGTCTTCAAGCAGACGACGCGGCAACGCCCGCGTCAAATCACGTTCACGCGTTGATGCCTTTGGGCGGCGACAGCGGAAGCGATCGCGAAATCTTGATAGGGTCTAGTACCTGCCGTAGCCCGGAGCCGGCGGAAGCGCGCGGCCCGGCAGCGGACGATATCCGGCGGGCGGGGGTCCATCTTCGCCGACATAATAGGGATTGGCGATGCACTGAAGGAAACGTCCAGAGGCGGTCGCCTGACACTGCTCGTAACTTGTGAACGTGCAATAGCTCAGTGCCGGATATTCATCGCCCTGAAGGCAGAACGGGTAGCGGGTGCCGACGGCTTCGGCGGGCGCAGAGCCGATGGCGGCCAATCCGGTTGCGGTCAGAACAGCCAGAACAGCTCTACGCATTTTTTCTTGTCTCCTTCTCAGCGGCAGCGCTGCACGTGATCGGAGGAAGCCGCACGTGCGCAACTTCGTCAACCGATTCCACCCCTCGTCAATTGCTGTAATATCAAAACGGAACTTTTTGCAGGCGCTACGTCGTAATGTTTCAAAAAATGCCTGTGAGACAACATTAACTTGCGTTCACAAAGTTGCGTCCACAGTTGGGCCGTTTGGTGCGCGTTGTTGCAGCGAGGTTACAGCAATTCGAACTGACGATGCTATGAGCATGCCGCGGCCTTGGGGGCTGTCAATAAAGGAACGGGAATAAGAATGAAGAAGGTTTTGCTTGTTACGGCCAGTCTGATCGCGCTCGGCGCGGCTGCGCCGGCTGTCGCTGCTGATCTCGCTGCGCGTCCTTACACCAAGGCGCCGCCGATGGTCGCGGCTGTGTATGACTGGACGGGTTTCTACATCGGCGTGAACGGCGGCTACGGCTCCAGCCGCAACTCCTGGGATTCGGTTCCGCCGGCCGGTTTGCTCGGTCCCGAAGGCTCCCATGACGCGACCGGCGGCACCGTCGGCGGCCAGGTCGGTTACCGCTGGCAGGCTGGCACCTTCGTGTTCGGCCTTGAAGCTCAGGGCAACTGGGCTGACTTTTCGGGCAGCAATGTGAGCCAGGTGTTCGCCGGCTCCCGCAACCACACGAACGTCGATGCGTTCGGCCTGTTCACCGGTCAGGTCGGCTATGCCGTCAACAACGTGCTGCTCTACGTCAAGGGCGGTGCTGCGGTGACCTCGAACAGCTACCGCATCTCCAACCTTGCAGGCGCGACCATCGGTGTCACCGGCGACGACACCCGCTGGGGCGGCACGATCGGGGCGGGCCTCGAATATGCCTTCGCGCCGAACTGGTCGGTTGGCGTCGAGTACAATCACCTGTTCATGCAGGACCGTACCTACAACTTCACCACGCCGGCCGGCGCCTACTTCGGCACTGACCGCATCCGTCAGGACGTCGATCTCATCACCGCCCGCGTGAACTACAAGTTCGGCGGCCCGTCGATCTCGAGGTACTGAGCTCGCGCTACTCAGAACAACGAAGCCCCGGGGCGATGTCCCGGGGCTTTTTTGTTGCCCTGCGGCCCGCCGGTTAACCACACGGCAAAGGGTGGCAGGATCGGCTGCGAAAGGACGCTTGACTCCTAGGAACGAAAAAGGAACATTGTTCTTCATATGTTCTCATCTCGTCAGGGAGTCGGATCATGTTGCGGATGTTCGTGGAAGAAGCGGCGGCGCTGGCCTCGATTGCGCTGTTTGTCGGAATGATCGCGGTCTGGGCGCAGGTGATTCCGCAGCTTTGATGGGATCTTGCCCGGGCCGCTGCGCCCGGGCTGGGGAAAAGCCGGATGGCGGGCGCGCAGGGCGCGTCCGACGTGGACTCGGCAGGTCTGAGGCATCACCATTGCGGATAGCGAGTCGGCGTGCGGCAGCCGTCGGTGATCGCTTCCCACCACGATGCAAGAGCCCGTTCAGCGATCATGTCCAGCGCCGGATTCGTTCATCTTCACGTTCATTCGGCCTATTCGCTGCTGAAAGGTTCCATCAAGATTGCCAAGCTCGGCGAGCTGGCGAAAGCCGATCGCCAGCCGGCGCTGGCGCTGACCGACACCGACAACATGTTCGGGGCGCTGGAATTCTCCGACAAGATGGCCGGCTACGGCATCCAGCCGATCGTCGGCTGCGAGCTTGCGGTCGATTTCGGCGACCAGGACCCGAATGCACGCAGCACGCTGGCTGCTGCGCCGTCGCGAATCGTGCTGCTGGCGGCCAAGGAGCGCGGCTACCGCAGCCTGATGCGGCTGAATTCGCGGGCGTTCCTGGAAACGCCGGTGCATCAATCGCCGCACATCAAGCTCGAATGGCTGGAAGGCGACGCCGAGGATCTGATCGCGCTGACCGGCGGCCCCGACGGGCCGATCTCGCTGGCGCTGCAGGCCGATCACACTGCGCTCGCCGCCGCGCGTTGTGAGCGTCTCGCGAGCCTGTTCGGCGATCGCCTCTATATCGAGCTGCAGCGCCACGGCATCGACAAGGAGCGCCGCGTCGAGGGCGGCCTGATCGATCTCGCCTATGCCAGGGGCCTGCCGCTGGTCGCGACCAACGAGCCATATTTCGCGTCCAACGACGATTACGAGGCCCATGACGCGCTGCTCTGCATCGCCGGCGGTAAGCTGATCGCCGAGACCGACCGCGAGCAGCTCACGCCCGATCACCGCTTCAAGAGCCGCGCCGAGATGGCGGTATTGTTCGCCGACATTCCGGAGGCGCTGGCCTCGACGGTCGAGATCGCCGAGCGCTGCTCGTTCCGCCCGAGGACGCGCAAGCCGATCCTGCCGTTCTTCACCGTCGGTGCCGCATCAAGCTCGGACGCCGCCGCGGTCGAGGCCGCCGAGCTGAAGCGTCAGGCGGAAGAAGGGCTCGCGGAGCGCCTGCGCGTGCATGGTCTGTCGCCGAACATGACGGAGGAGGATTACAACAAGCGGCTCGCCTTCGAGCTCGACGTCATCGCGCGGATGAAATATGCGGGCTACTTCCTGATCGTCTCCGACTTCATCAAATGGGCCAAGGCGCAGGGCATTCCGGTCGGGCCGGGCCGCGGCTCCGGCGCAGGCTCGCTGGTGGCGTGGGCGCTCACCATTACCGACCTCGATCCGATCCGCTTTGGCCTGCTGTTCGAGCGCTTCCTCAATCCTGAACGCGTCTCGATGCCGGACTTCGACATCGACTTCTGCCAGGATCGACGCGGCGAGGTGATCCAGTATGTGCAGCAGCGCTACGGCCGCGATCAGGTGGCGCAGATCATCACCTTCGGTACGTTGCAGGCGCGTGGCGTGCTGCGCGACGTCGGCCGCGTGCTGCAGATGCCTTATGGCCAGGTCGACAAGCTGACGAAACTGGTGCCGCAGAATCCTGCAGCGCCGGTGACGCTGGCGCAGGCGATCGAGGGCGAGCCCAAGCTGCAGGCGTTCCGCGACGAGGACCCGGTGGTAGCGCGCGCCTTCGACATCGCCCAGCGCCTCGAGGGCCTGACCCGCCACGCCTCGACCCACGCCGCCGGCATCGTGATCGGCGATCGCCCGTTGAGCGAACTGGTGCCGCTCTATCGCGATCCCAAATCCGACATGCCAGTGACCCAGTTCAACATGAAATGGGTCGAGCCGGCCGGGCTGGTGAAGTTCGACTTCCTCGGTCTGAAGACGCTGACCGTGCTCGACGTCGCGTGCAAACTGCTCCGGCAGCGCGACATTCATGTCGATCTGGCGACGCTGCCGATCGATGACGCGCCGAGCTATCAGATGCTGGCGCGGGGCGATGTCGTCGGCGTGTTCCAGGTGGAAAGCCAGGGCATGCGGCGCGCGCTGATCGACATGCGCCCCGACCGTTTCGAGGACATCATCGCGCTGGTGGCGCTCTATCGCCCGGGCCCGATGGCCAACATCCCGACCTATTGCGCGCGCAAACACGGCGACGAGGAGCCGGAATATCTGCACCCGGTGCTGGAGCCGATCCTAAAAGAGACCTTCGGCGTCATCATCTACCAGGAACAGGTGATGCAGATCGCGCAGGTGATGTCGGGCTACTCGCTCGGCGACGCCGACCTGCTGCGCCGCGCGATGGGCAAGAAGATCCGCGCCGAGATGGACAAGCAGCGCGACATCTTCGTCGCCGGCGCGGTGAAGAACGGCGTGCCGAAGGGGCAGGCCGAGACCATCTTCGAACTGCTCGCCAAGTTCGCCGACTACGGTTTCAACAAGAGCCACGCCGCGGCCTATGCGCTGGTGTCCTACCACACCGCCTACATGAAGGCGCATTACCCGGTGGAGTTTTTGGCGGCGTCGATGACGCTCGAACTGAACAACACGGACAAGCTCTCGGAATTTCGTGCCGAGGCGCAGCGGCTCGGCATTAAGGTCGAGGCGCCGAACATCAACCGCTCCGGCGCCACCTTCGAGGTCGGCGAGAACACCATCTATTATGCACTGGCCGCGTTGAAGGGCGTCGGCCAGCAGGCAATCGATCAGATCGTCGAGGAGCGCAAGAAGGGCGCGTTCACCTCGCTGGCCGACTTCGCCGCGCGGGTCAATCCGCGCGCCATCAACAAGCGCATCATCGAGAGCCTCGCCGCCGCCGGCGCCTTCGACACGCTCGAATCCAACCGCGCCCGCGTCTTTGCCGGGGCCGACGCCATTCTCGCCGCCTGCCAGCGCAGCCATGAAGCGGCGACGATCGGCCAGAACGACATGTTCGGCAATGCCGCGGATGCGCCGACCATCATGCTGCCGCAGATCGAGCCGTGGCTGCCGGCCGAAAAACTCCGCCGTGAGTATGACGCCGTCGGATTCTTCCTGTCGGGACATCCGCTCGACGATTATGCGACCGTGTTGAAGCGGCTGCGCGTGCAGTCCTGGGCGGAATTTTCGCGCGCCGTGAAGACCGGCGCGACCGCGGGCAAGGTCGCGGCGACCGTGGTGTCGCGAATGGAACGGCGCACCAAGACCGGCAACAAGATGGGCATCATGGGTCTGTCGGACCCGACCGGGCATTTCGAGGCGGTGCTGTTCTCCGAAGGCCTCGCGCAATATCGCGACGTGCTGGAACCGGGGGCGGCCGTGTTGCTGCAGCTCGGCGCCGAGTTGCAGGGCGAGGACGTACGGGCGCGGGTGCTGCACGCCGAGCCGCTGGATGATGCTGCCGCCAAGACGCAAAAGGGCCTGCGGATTTTCGTGCGCGACACCAAGCCGCTGGAATCCATCGCAAGACGGCTCAACATGCCGGAAATCACGCCGTCGAACGGCCTGGCGAAGGGCCAGCCACCAAAGCCCGCACCGGCACCATCCGGCGGCGCCGATGGCGACGTCTCGCTAGTCATGATGCTCGACCTGCAGACCGAAGTCGAAATGAAGTTGCCAGGCCGCTTCAAGGTCTCGCCGCAGATCGCAGGTGCCATCAAGGCGGTGGCCGGCGTGGTGGACGTACAGACGCTATAAAGTCACAGCTGTCGGCTGACCGCGCAAATGACGCCCTAAATACTGTTGCAACCTGACAGTGCGCCCAGCTAGGTTCGTTCCGGGGAAAGTGTTGGGGGCATCATGTTGGGGCGTGGAATTGCGTTGCTGTCGGCTGCACTGCTGTTGTCGGGGTGCATGACCGCCAAGGTCGGGACGGATTACGCGGCAATATCGCAAAAGATCGGTCCGCCGAAGGCGGGGCATTCCCGTGTCGTCGTGCTCCAGCAAAAGCGCGACGGCCTGTCGATGTCGCTTTGCGCCTGCGAGGTGAGACTGGATGGCAGTCCGATGGGCAAGGTGCTGGTCGGCACCTACGCCTATGCCGACCTCCCGGCAGGCCCGCATCAACTCACCGCGACCGAACTGATGTTTCCAGGCGAGAGCCGGCGCGATTTCTCTACCGCGCCCGGCCGGACCTATTTCTTCCTCGTCAAGTCCAGCGCGCGGCATGACGCCGTCACTGGCACGACCGTCGTCGCGGGATTGGCCGGCGCCGTTGTCGCCTCCGTCGTAACGTCGGGCAGCGACAACACCGGACCGGCCGACCTCATTCCGCTGGACGAGCCGGCGGCGAGAGCGACACTCGCCGATCTGCAGTTGGCGGACGCCAGCTGACCGGAAGATTCCCGCCTTTCCGAAAACTCCGTCGTCGCTGCAGGTTCGGTCGTCACCAGGGACGTTCCCGCGAATACCTTTGTCAGAGGAAATCCGACGCGGGTCATTCGTTCTATTCGCGACGATTGAAGCAATATACTTCCTTGGTCCTGAGGGGAATTCAAACCGAACCTGTTAGGATCGTCAGGCGCATTCAGTGTTGCGGGCTCTTGACGGCGGGACGGTCAAGGCTGCGCTTGATCTGGATCAATTCGCCAACCGCGTCAGGCGGAATAATAATACTGTACGGGAGGAAGAAGCGTGGCGCAGACCACCAAGGAGCATGCCGATCAGGTGCAGGCGACGGTGGCGCGTGGCTCGGCCGCGACGTCGGCCATGGTCGCGTCTTGGCGCCGCTCATCCAATTTTCATCGTCTCGATCCCGCCGAATGCAGCCTGCCGCGGCGCTTGAGCGGGGCCGAATTCGAATCGGCCCGCCAGCAGGTCGAGCCGCTGGTCCGCGCCGCTCAATCCAATCTCGACCGGCTGTTCCTGGCGGTCGGCGGCGTCGGCTGCTGCGTGCTGCTTGCCGACCGCAACGGCGTGCCGGTCGACCGGCGAGGCGCGGCTAGCGACGACGATACGTTCAAGTCATGGGGGCTGTGGACCGGCACGGTCTGGAGCGAGGAGTGCGAGGGCACCAACGGCATCGGAACATGCATTGCCGAACAACGCGCGCTGACGGTTCATCGCGACCAGCATTTCTACGCGCGCAACACGCTTTTGAGCTGCACGTCGGCGCCGATCTATGATCACGAGGGCAGGCTGGCCGCGGCGCTCGACGTCTCCTCCTGCCGCGCCGACCTCACCGAGGGCTTCGTCAATCTCATCGCAGTCGCTGTCGGTGACGCCGCGCGGCGGATCGAGATGGAGAATTTCCGCCTGGCGTTTCCGGACGCCCGCTTCCTGTTTGCACCTGACATCAACCGCGGTGGCGGCGGGCTGATTGCGGTCGATGCCGACGACCTCGTCATCGGCGCGACGCGGTCGGCGCGTCTGGCGCTCGGGGTCAGCAGGGATTTCCTGAAGAAGCCGCTGCCGGCGGCGGACCTGCTCGGCGGTACCTCCAGTCCGGTGCGGGATCTCGACCAGGCCGAGCGCGCCGCCGTGCAGCGCGCGCTGGCGCGCAGCAACGGCAACGTATCGGCCGCGGCCGAAGCGCTCGGCATCAGCCGCGCGACCCTGCACCGGAAGCTGCGCCGTCTCGAGCTTCATCGCGCGCATTGAGGATTGTCTTATTCGACTGTCGCAGTTCTGCGACAGTCGCGCGGACCATCCGGTTTCAACGGGCAGACAATAATTCCCGCCTTCGTCATGGTTTTTCCCGAGCACCATTCAGCGGCGCCATAGCGAGGAACAGCCATGAACAAGGTCGAATTTTCACGAACTGCGAAGGCCCCGTTCGAACGGCGATACGGGAATTTCATCAACGGCAAATGGGCCGAGCCGCGCTCGGGCCGCTACTTCGAGAATTACTCGCCGGTCAACGGCCAGCTGCTGTGCGAGATCGCACGCTCCGAGGCGAGGGACGTCGAAGACGCGCTCGATGCCGCGCATGCCGCCAAGGAGGCCTGGGGCCGCAGCAGCGTCGCCGAACGCGCGCTGATCCTGAACCGCATTGCCGATCGCATGGAGGAAAACCTCGATGTGCTCGCGCTTGCGGAGACCTGGGACAACGGCAAGCCGATCCGCGAGACTACTGCGGCCGACCTGCCGCTCGCCATTGATCATTTCCGCTATTTCGCCGGCGCCATCCGCGCCCAGGAAGGCAGCCTCTCCGAAATCGATCATGACACCGTCGCCTATCATTTCCATGAGCCGCTCGGCGTCGTCGGCCAGATCATTCCCTGGAATTTCCCGCTTCTGATGGCGTGCTGGAAGCTCGCGCCGGCGCTGGCCGCCGGAAACTGTGTCGTGCTCAAGCCGGCCGAGCAGACCCCGGCCGCGATCATGCTGTGGGCCGGCCTGATCGGCGACCTGTTGCCGCCGGGCGTGCTCAACATCGTCAACGGCTTTGGCCTCGAGGCCGGCAAGCCGCTGGCATCCTCGCCGCGCATCTCCAAGATCGCCTTTACCGGCGAGACGTCGACCGGCCGCCTCATCATGCAGTACGCGAGCGCGAACCTCATTCCGGTGACGCTCGAGCTCGGCGGCAAGTCGCCCAACATCTTCTTCAAGGATGTCACGTCAGAGGACGACGATTTCTTCGACAAGGCGATCGAAGGCTTCGTGATGTTCGCGTTTAACCAGGGCGAGGTCTGCACCTGTCCGAGCCGCGCGCTGATCCATGAATCGATCTTCGACCGCTTCATGGAGCGCGCCTTGAAGCGCGTCGAGGCGATCGTGCAGGGCGATCCGCTCGATCCGGCGACGATGATCGGCGCGCAGGCGTCGTCCGAGCAGTTGCAGAAGATCCTGTCCTATATCGACATCGGCCGCCAGGAGGGCGCGCAGGTGCTGACCGGCGGCGCGCGCAACGAACTGCCCGGCGATCTCGCCGGCGGCTTCTATGTCAAGCCGACGGTGTTCAAGGGCAACAACAAGATGCGCATCTTCCAGGAGGAGATCTTCGGACCGGTGGTTTCGGTCACGACCTTCAAGGACGATGACGAGGCGCTCGCGATCGCCAACGACACGCTCTACGGCCTTGGCGCCGGTATCTGGAGCCGCGATGCCAGCCGGCTGTACCGGTTCGGCCGCGCCATCCAGGCGGGCCGGGTCTGGACCAATTGCTACCACGCCTATCCGGCGCACGCCGCGTTCGGTGGCTACAAACAATCGGGCGTCGGCCGCGAGACCCACAAGATGATGCTTGACCACTACCAGCAGACCAAGAACCTGCTGGTCAGCTACAGTCCGAAGAAGCTCGGCTTCTTCTGATCGGTGAGAGCAGGGGGATGGTGCGGCGCGCGGGCCAATGCGGTCCGCGCGTCGTGCTGTTTTTCAAGAACTTGTCATTGCCTTTGCGATTCCGGCCAGAGCCGATCCGTCGTATAGTCGCACATCCAGGGGGAAGCTGTGCTGCATCACGTGAGTATCACCTGAAATCGCAGTGACGGAGGTCCGCCATGAAAGTCAAAGACGCAATGCACAAGGGCGTCGACTGGGTCAATCCCGATACTCCCATTAGCGAAATTGCCAAGCTGATGCGTGAGCACGACATCGGCTGCATCCCGATCGGCGAGGACGACAAGCTGGTCGGCATGGTCACCGACCGCGACATCGTCTGCAAAGGACTTGCCAACGGCAAGTTTGACGCCAACCGCGCCTTGGCGCGCGATGTCATGACCGACGGGATCCATTGCTGCCGGGAAGACGACGACCTTGCCAAGGCCGTCCATCACATGGAGGCGCTGCAGGTCCGCAGGCTGCCTGTCATCAACAAGAACAAGCGAATGGTCGGCATGATCAGTTTGGGTGACGTCGGCCGATTGGCACCTAATGATTTGGTGGCCGGATGCGTGAAGAACGTCGCGGCGCATCATTGAAGCGACGCAACCCCGATCAGCGGTAGGGCGCCCGCGTCAAAGTCGACGCGGGGCCGTCGGGCGTGATCGCGCGCCCTCAATCATGCGAGCTGAAGTGGCCGCGCCAGGCTTTCGCCGTCAATCGTGCGAACTCTTCGCCGTCCACCCGGATCAACGTCGCGTGATCGCCGCCTTCCATATAGACATCGCCTCGAGCATCGATGCTGTCGTCGACGATAACGTCGAGCCCGTAGCACTCGCCAATCGGCGGGATGGCTCCAATGTCGCAGTCGACAAACAGCTCGGCGATTTCCTTCTCGCTCGCCAGGTCGACCTTGTGTCCGAGCTGGCTCTTCAGTGCGGACATATGCAGGTGATGGGAGGCGGGAAGCACGGCCATCATGTAGCCGCCGTCACGGCGCAGCACGACCGCCTTGGCAAGCGCGTCGCCCGGCACGTGACAGGCTTCGGCCGTACGTGTCGATGACATGGTGGGAGCGTGAGGAATCAGTTCGTAGGTGACGCTCTGATCCAGGTATTTCTGCAGGGTCGGGGCAACGGTCATGCGATTTCCTCCATTGCATGGGCAGTCCGCACACCGGGAGGAACTCGCGCCGTCGCCTCACGATGCGGGCGAACACGATTGGCAAACGATACGCCTGCCGGGTGGCCGCCACAATGCCCAATTCTGTCCGGAACTGGACGGAGGCCGGCTGCCGTGCCTTGTTGAGAGCGCAATTATTCAAGAAATGTTCAGCTACGCGCATTTCATATGACGCGCGGGCGGCGACAGGGTGGAATCCCATGTGGGTAGCGAGAAGTTTATCGATCGTCTCGGCATGTCTCGTGACGATGTCCTTTCTGGCGGGTCATCTGAACGATGCCGCTGCGCAGCAACCCGAGAAGCGCATTGCGCTGGTGGTCGGCAATGGCGCTTACGCAAAATCGCCACTCCCGACTGCCGCGAACGATGCCGGCCTGATCGCGCAGACCTTGCAGGCGGCCGGCTTCGATGTGATCGGCGCCCGCGACCTCGACGGCGACACGCTGCGCAGAAGTTTTCGCGATTTCATCCAGAAGGCCGAGAGCTCGGGGCCGGACACCGTCGCGATGGTGTATCTGGCCGGCTACGGGCTGCAACTGGCGGGTGATAACTACTTCGTGCCGGTCGATTCCGCGATCAACCGCGAGGCCGACGTGCCGATCGAGGCACTGCGGACCGGCGACTACATCCGCCAGCTGGCCTCGCTACCGCTCAAGGTCGGCATTGTCGTGCTGGACGCGGCGCGGCAGCAGCCTTTCGTCAATGGACAGATCGCAAGCGGCCTTGCTTTGGTCGAAGCCGATCCGCACATGCTGATCGCCTTCAATGCCGCGCCCGGTACGGTGGCACCGGCCGAGCAGGGGCCGTACGGCATCTACGCCCAGTCGCTGGCCGAGATGATCCGCACCGGCGGATTGCCGCTCCCAGAGGTTTTCAACCGCCTCAGGCTCCGCGTCAACGAAGCCAGCAAGGGCGCGCAGGTGCCCTGGGACAGCCAGAAAGTCGACGCCGGCTTCACCTTCTTCGAGCGTGCCCCCGATGCGCCCGTCCCGGCGCCGGATCAGACGGCCGCCGTCAAGGACAAGCCGATCCGCGATCTCGGCGTGCAGGACGCCTATGCCGCGGCGCTGGAGCGTGACACGCTGCAGGGCTATGAGGAATTCCTCGGCGCCTATGCGAGCGATCCGCTGTCCAAGCGGGTGAGGGCGATTGCGGCGGCGCGGCGCGAGGCGATCACATGGCGCCGTACCTACCGCACGGACACGCCGAACGCCTACTGGTCGTACCTGCAGCGCTATCCGCGCGGGCCGCATGCCGCCGACGCGCGCCGCCGCCTGGCCATCCTCACTGCGCCACTGGAGCCGCCGCCGACCTTCGACGTCCTCGATTACGACGTGCCGCCGCCGCCGCCGGAAGAGATCATCTATGTCGATCGCCCGGTGCTGGCGTTCGGCGATCCCGAGTTCGACTTCGTGCCGCCGCCGCCGGCGCCGGTCTACTATCTGCCGCCGCCGCCGGATGATTTCGTGGTGCTGGAGCCGCCGCCGCCGCCGATCGGGCTATTCATCCTGCCACAGCCGGTGTTCGTGCCGATCCCAGTCTATGTCAGGCCGCCGCGCTATGTGGCGCCGCCGCCGAATAACGTGATCTTCGCCAACATCCACAACCGTGCCGCCATCGACAGCGTCATCAACCGGCGTGGGCCGCCACCGCCCGCGGCTGGGTCCGGCGACAGAGCCGGACGTCCCGGCTCTCCTGCGATTGCGCCGGCGCAAGGAAGCGTCACGCCGAGCCTGCCGCCCGCTGTCGCGCAGCGCGCGACGCTGATCCAGCAGGGCAAGGCCCCGGTGCCGCCGAGCGCCACGATCAATCCTGCGGTGAGAACCGGTTTGCCCGGCGCTCCGGCGGGGCAGGCGGGGCGGCCAAACGCGCTGCAGCCGGCGAACGCGCCGGCCGCCGCGCTGCCGTCGTCGCAGTCCCTGCCGAGGACCAATACGTTGCCGGTGCCGGGCGCAAGGGGCGCGCCGCCTGCGCCAGGCAGCGCGGCGATCAATCCAAACGCGAGGACCGCGCCCGGCGTGCCGCCACAGCCCAGTGCGGCCGTCAATCCGAGCGCGAGGACTGCGCCTGGCACGCCACCGCCGGCACCCGGCGTTACCGGCGCACGGCCCGCCATTGGCGCGACGGCTCCGGCTGCTGGCCCGTCACCAAGAGGCGCCCCGCCGCCCAGCGCCGCCGTGCCATCGCGGCCAGCCGCGGCCGTTGCCCCGCGACCTCAACCGCCGCCCGACATACGGCGAGCGCCGCCGCCCGCGGCAGTCGCGGCAAGGCCTCCGCCGCCGGCCGCGCGGGTCGCTCCGCCCCCGCCCAGGATGGCTGCACCACCGCCGCCCCCGGCAAGGATGGCCTCGCCATCGCCGCCACCCAGGATGGCGGCCCCGCCGCCGCGTATGGCGGCACCTCCGCCAGCCCCGCGGATGGCTGCGCCGCCTCCGCCGAGGATGGCCGCGCCAGCGCCACCGCCGCATATGGCGGCCCCGCCGCCCCGGATGACTGCACCGCCACCGGCGGTCCGCGCCGCGCCGGCCAGGAGTTGCCCGCCCGGGGCCCGGTGCTGATCGTTAACGGGCCAGATCACGGGATCTGGCCCAGACGGCCCTAAATCGGAGGGCTCAGTGGCGGAAAATTCAGCCGTATTTCCTTGCTTCTGGCTGGAATCCGGCTATATAGCGCGCCATCTCACACGGAAACATGGCTCTCAAGGCCGTCCGGTGGCAACCGGGCCAGTCAGGCTCGTTTGCTCACACGTTTCCGGAGGAACCAACCGGAGAACTATACCTATGGCGCTACCCGATTTCTCTATGCGTCAGCTGCTCGAAGCTGGCGTGCACTTTGGTCACCAATCGCACCGCTGGAATCCGAAGATGGCGGATTACATTTTCGGTGCCCGCAACAACATCCACATCATCGATCTGGCCCAGACCGTGCCGATGCTGCACAACGCGCTGAAGGCGGTTTCGGACACCGTGGCCAAGGGCGGCCGCATCCTGTTCGTCGGCACCAAGCGCCAGGCGCAGGATGGCGTCGCCGAAGCGGCCAAGCGCTCGGCGCAGTATTTCGTCAATTCGCGCTGGCTCGGCGGCACGCTGACCAACTGGAAGACGATTTCGGGCTCGATCAAGCGCCTGCGTCACCTCGATGAGGTGCTGTCGTCGGGTGAAGCCAACTCCTACACCAAGAAGGAGCGGCTGACGCTGCAGCGCGAACGCGACAAGCTCGACCGCTCGCTCGGTGGCATCAAGGACATGGGCGGTCTTCCCGACATGATCTTCGTGATCGACACCAACAAGGAAGACATCGCGATCCAGGAAGCGCAGCGGCTCAACATTCCCGTCGCCGCGATCGTCGACACCAATTCCGACCCCAAGGGCATCACCTATGTGGTGCCGGGCAATGACGACGCCGGCCGCGCCATCTCGCTGTATTGCGACCTGGTGGCCCGCGCCGCCATCGACGGCATTTCGCGCGCGCAGGGCGAATCCGGCATCGACATCGGCGCCGCGGTTCAGCCGGTTCGCGAGGAAATTGCCGCGGCCGAAACCTCCGGCTTCCAGGGCCTGGCCGGTCCGCGCGGCACCGCCGACAACCTCAAGAAGCTCACCGGCGTGTCCGGCACGATCGAGAAGAAGCTCAACGACCTCGGCATCTTCCACTACTGGCAGCTCGCCGAGCTCGACCACGATACCGCGCACAAGATCGGCGAAGAGGTTGGTCTTCCGAGCCGGGCTGATGCCTGGGTCGCCCAGGCCAAGGCGCTCACCGCGGAAGCGGAATAATTGGTACGCCGCGTGGCCGGATCTTCCGGCCGCCGGTTCTGTTCCTCAAGGCTTGAGCATTCCCTGGAGCTGACGACGGCACGGCGCAAAGCGCGCCGGGCCCGCCGCTCACAGGCAAGAAGGATATTCAACGATGGCAACGATCTCTGCGGCAATGGTCAAGGAACTGCGCGAGTCGACCGGCGCGGGCATGATGGACTGCAAGGCCGCGCTTACCGAAACTTCCGGCGACATGCAGGCCGCCCAGGACTGGCTGCGCAAGAAGGGCCTGTCGAAGGCTGCCAAGAAGGCCGGCCGCGTCGCGGCTGAAGGCCTTATCGGCGCCCTGACGTCGGGTACCAAGGGTGTGCTGGTCGAGGTCAACTCCGAGACCGACTTCGTCGCGCGCAACGAACAGTTCCAAGGCCTCGTCAAGATGATCGCCCAGGTCGCGCTGCACCACACGGCAAACGTCGAAGCGATCAAGGCCGCCAAGATCGGCGATGCCACGGTCGAGGTCGCGATCAATGATGCGATCGCCACCATCGGCGAGAACATGTCGCTGCGCCGCGCCACCTCGCTCGAGGTCGGTAAGGGCGTGGTGTCGAGCTACGTCCACGGCGCCGTGATCGATGGCGCCGGCAAGATGGGCGTGCTGGTTGCGCTGGAGTCCACCGGCAACACCGATGAGCTCTCCCAGCTCGGCCGTCAGCTCGCGATGCATGTGGCCGCGACCAATCCGCTGGCGCTGGATTCGGCCGGTCTCGACCCGGAGACCGTCAAGCGCGAAAAGGACGTGCTGGCCGACAAGTATCGCCAGCAGGGCAAGCCGGAGAATGTGATCGAGAAGATCGTCGAGTCTGGCCTGAAGACCTACTACAAGGAAGTCTGCCTGCTCGATCAGGCCTTCATCCACGACACCGGCAAGTCGGTGGCGCAGGCGCTGAAGGAAGCTGAGCGCAAGGTCGGCGGACCGGTGAAGATTGCCGGCTTTGTGCGCTATGCTCTCGGCGAGGGAATCGAAAAGCAGGAATCCGATTTCGCGGCCGAGGTCGCGGCGGCCAGCGGCAAGAAGTAACCGCTGCGGTCACAGACTTCCGGTGCGATGCATCGGAAGTCGCCTGCGCGGGACAAGGAAGCGATAAGCAATGGCTGACCCGGTCTATCGTCGCGTCGTGATCAAGCTCTCGGGCGAGTATCTCGCAGGCAGCCAGTCTTTCGGTATCGACCAGCCCACCGTCGACCGCATCGCCGACGATCTGATCGCGGCTCAGAAGCTCGGCGTCGAGGTCGCCGTCGTGATCGGCGGCGGCAACATCGTTCGCGGGGTGGAAGTATCCTCGCGCGGCGTGTCGCGCCCGACCGGCGACACCATGGGCATGCTCGCGACCGTGATGAACTGCCTGGCGTTGGAAGCCGCCATCGAGCGCAAGGGGACGCCGGCGCGGACCTTGTCGGCGTTCGTGATGCCCGAGATTTCCGAGCTGTTCACCCGCACTGCAGCGCACAAATATCTCGCCGAAGGGCGTATCGTGCTGCTCGGCGGCGGAACCGGCAATCCGTTTTTCACCACCGATACTACCGCAGTGCTGCGGGCCGCCGAGATCGGGGCAGAGGCCGTGCTCAAGGCCACCAATGTCGACGGCGTCTACAGCGCCGATCCGAAAAAGGACCCGTCCGCCAAGCGTTTTGATCGCCTGACGCATTCGCAGGCGATCACCGGTGGCTACAAGGTGATGGATGCGACCGCATTCGCGCTTGCCCGCGAGACGTCACTGCCTATCATCGTGTTCTCGATCGCCGAGCCGGCTTCGATCGGCGCCATCCTGCGCGGGACCGGCCACGGCACAGTGGTCGCCGGCTGATAGGCCGGCGCAGTTTCGACCGCAGGCAGCAACACGCCGGCGGCTGGTTTCTAAGGAGGGGAGAGCCGTATGCCCACGCCCGGTTTTGACATCAACGAATTGAAGCGCCGCATGCAAGGCGCCACCAACTCGCTCAAGCACGAATTGGGTGGCCTGCGGACCGGCCGCGCGTCGGCATCGATGCTGGAGCCGGTGCAGGTCGAGGCCTATGGCTCGCACATGCCGCTCAACCAGCTCGCGACCGTCAGCGTGCCCGAGCCGCGCCTGCTCTCCGTCCAGGTCTGGGACAAGTCGATGGTCAAGGCCGTGGAGAAGGCGATCGTCGATTCCAATCTCGGCCTTTCGCCCGCGACCGAAGGACAGGTGCTGCGCCTGCGGATTCCGGAACTCAACACCGAGCGGCGCAAGGAACTGGTGAAGGTCGCGCATAAATACGCCGAGGCTGCCAAGGTCGCGGTCCGCCATGTCCGGCGCGACGGGCTCGATATCGTCAAGAAGCTCGAGAAGAATCACGAGATTTCCGAGGACGATCAGGAGCGGCTCGCCAACGACGTGCAGAAGGCGACCGACGGAACGATTGCCGAAATCGATCAGTTGCTTGCGGCGAAGGAAAAGGAAATCCTCACCGTTTGATGACAGCTTTCATGGGTTGAGACTGGAACGGTCAAGACTGGCTCTGGAATTTTGATGATGCCGAACGCCGCCGCCCCTGCCACGGAAGGACCGGATCGCTCCGTTCCGTTGCATGTGGCGATCATCATGGACGGAAACGGGCGCTGGGCGGCAGCGCGCGGTCTGCCGCGCGCCGAAGGTCATCGCCGCGGCGTCGAGGCGCTGCGCCGCGTCGTTCGTGCCGCCCATGAACTCGGCGTACGCTATCTCACGATCTTCTCGTTCAGTTCCGAGAACTGGTCGCGGCCGGCGACCGAAATCGGCGATCTCTTCGGCCTGCTCCGCCGCTTCATTCGCAACGATCTGGCCACACTGCATAGCGATGGCGTGCGCGTGCGTGTGATCGGCGAGCGGGAAGGGCTGGAAGCGGATATCTGCGCGCTCTTGAACGAAGCCGAAGAACTGACCAAGGACAACACCAAGCTCAATCTCGTGGTCGCGTTCAACTACGGATCGCGCCAGGAGATCGCCGGCGCCGCGCAGCGGCTGGCGCGCGAGGTCGCCGAAGGCAAGCGCGATCCGGCCTCGATCGACGCCGATACGCTCGGCCGCTATCTCGATGCGCCCGATATTCCCGATCCCGACCTGATCATTCGCACCAGCGGCGAGCAGCGGCTGTCGAATTTCCTGATGTGGCAGGCGGCCTATAGCGAGCTCGTATTCGTGCCGATTCACTGGCCGGATTTCGACAAGGCGGCGCTGGAAAGTGCGATTGCCGAATATGCCAGGCGGGAACGCCGTTTCGGCGGTCTGGCCGCGAAAACCGGATCGTGACCGAGGGCGAGGCCGCACCGGCGGCAGCGAGCGGATCGGACAAGCGCAATCTCGCGATGCGCGTCGCCGTGGCCGCGGTGCTGATACCGCTCGCGGTTGCGATTGCCTATGCGGGCGGCTGGCTTTGGACTGTCTTGGTGACGCTTGCCGCCATCGGCCTGTTCGTGGAATGGCTCGCGATTGTGGGTCTTTCCGGTGCGTTGCGTATGACGGTGCCGGGTGTCGCGGCGTTTGCGGTCGCCGGGCTCTGCCTTGCGCTGCATCGCCTCGATGTCGCGCTGATCGTGCTGGGGGCCGGGCTTGCCGCCGTCGCAACGATGGCGCCGGAGCGGCGAAACTGGGCGGCGGCGGGATTTTTGTATGCGGCGGCGGCCGAGATTGCCTCGGTGCTGGTGCGTCTCGATCCCGTGAAGGGATTCGCCGCCCTGATCTTCGTGCTGCTGATCGTGTGGGTGACCGACAGCGGCGGCTATTTTGCGGGCCGCGGCATTGGGGGGCCTAAACTGTGGCCGCGCGTCAGCCCGAAGAAGACTTGGGCGGGTGCGGTCGGCGGTTTTGCCGCCAGCCTAGCGGTGGCCGGCGGCTTTGCCGCGCTCGATCTGGGCAGGGCAGGGCCCTTATTGCTGCTTTCGGCGGTCCTCTCGGCCGTGTCGCAGCTCGGCGACCTCTTCGAATCCGCCGTGAAGCGGCGGTTTGGCGTAAAGGACTCAAGTCACATTATTCCTGGCCACGGCGGTCTAATGGATCGCCTGGATGGTTTTGTCGCAGCCGTCGCCGTGGCGGCACTTTTGGGCTTCTTGCGAGCCGGCGCCGATGGCGTCGGCCGCGGTCTTATGGTTTGGTGATACGATGAGCGCAGTTCCATTGCGTAACAACAAGACTGCGGCGGCAGCCGCGCGCACAGTCTCGGTGCTGGGTGCCACCGGCTCGATCGGCGACAGCACGATGGATTTGCTGCGCGGCGCGCGCGACCGCTATCAGGTCGAGGCGCTGACAGCGAATTCCAACGTCGAGGCGCTGGCCAAGCTCGCCAGGGAATTCGGCGCGCGATTCGCCGCGATTGCCGATCCGGCGCGGCTTGGCGAACTGAAGGCGGCGCTTGCCGGTACCGGCATCGCATGCGGCGCCGGCGAAAGCGCTATTATCGAGGCGGCGGCGCGTCCCGCCGACTGGGTGATGGCGGCGGTCAGCGGTGCGGCTGGCCTGAAGCCCGCTCTGGCTGCGGTCGATCGCGGCGCAGCGGTGGCGCTCGCCAACAAGGAATGCCTGGTCTGTGCCGGCGATTTCTTCATGCAGCGCGCGGCGAAGGCCGGCGCCTGCATTCTCCCTGCGGATTCCGAGCACAACGCGCTGTTTCAGGCGCTCTCGTCCGGCAACCGCGAAGAACTGGTGCGCGTGATCATCACGGCGTCGGGCGGGCCGTTCCGCACCTGGGCACCGGCCGACATCGAGCAGGCGACGCTGGAGCAGGCGTTGAAGCATCCGAACTGGAGCATGGGGCAGAAAATCACGATCGATTCGGCCTCGATGATGAACAAGGGCCTCGAGGTCATCGAAGCTTCCTATCTGTTCGCGCTCTCGGCCGACGAAATCGACGTTCTCGTCCATCCGCAGTCGATCATTCACGGCATGGTCGAATTCTCCGACCGCTCGGTGGTTGCCCAGCTTGGCGCGCCCGACATGCGCATCCCGATTGCGCATTGCCTCGGGTGGCCCGATCGAATCGTCGGCCCGTCGGCGCGGCTGGATCTCGCCAAGATCGGTCAGTTGACCTTCGAAGCACCGGATTTTGAACGCTTCCCGGGCTTGCGGCTGGCCTATGAAGCGTTACGTATCGGACGTGGTGCGACCACGGTATTCAACGCCGCCAATGAGGTGGCGGTGGCGGCGTTTATTGCCGGAAAGATCAGGTTCGGATCGATCGCGCGCCTTGTCGAAGCCACCATGAACGACTGGATTCGCGCCGGGAACCTTGCGTCTTTGAGCTCGGCCGACGACGCGATTTCCGTTGACCATAACGCACGAAATCGAGCCGCCTCCCTATTGCCTCAAATTGCCTTAAAGGCATCCTAGAGGGTTGGGGACGGAGCTTGCGCTTTCGTCGAGGGGAACCTGATGTCAGAATTTTTTCTCCATAGCTTCAATACATTGAGCCATGGGCTCGTCGGCTACATCATCCCCTTTCTGTTCGTTCTGACCATCGTCGTGTTCTTTCACGAACTCGGCCACTTCCTGGTCGCCCGCTGGGCGGGCGTAAAGGTGCTGACGTTCTCGCTCGGCTTCGGGCCGGAGCTTGCCGGCTTCAACGACCGCCACGGCACGCGCTGGAAGATCTCGGCGATCCCGCTCGGCGGTTACGTGAAGTTCTTCGGCGACGAATCTGAGGCCTCAACGCCCGCATCGGCCGAAGCGCTCGCCCGCATGACCGAGGAGGAGCGGGCGGGGAGCTTCCACCACAAGAAGGTCGGCGCGCGCGCCGCCATCGTCGCCGCCGGTCCGATCGCGAATTTCATTCTGGCGATCGTCATCTTCACCTGTCTGTTCACCTTCTTCGGCAAGCCGAGCACCACCGCGCGGGTCGACAAGATCGAAGCCAGCAGCGCCGCCGAGCGCGCCGGGTTCCAGGTCGGCGACATCGTCACCGCCATCGACGGCAAGAAGATCGGCAGCTTCTCCGACATGCAGCGCTTCGTCAGCGTCCGCGCCGGTGAAACCATGACCTTCACCGTCAAGCGCGGCGATTCGATCTTGGATTTGAAGGGCACGCCGGAACTACGCGAGGTAAAGGACCCGTTCGGGAACACGCAGCGGCTCGGCATTCTCGGCATCACCCGCGCCACCTCGCCGGGCGAAGCCACGACCGAGAAGGTCGATCCGGCCACCGCGCTCTGGCTCGGGGTCAAGGAAACCTATTTCGTCATCGAGCAGACGCTTGCCTATATTGGAAACATTTTTACCGGCCGGGCTAGCGCAGACCAGATCGGCGGGCCGATTCGAATCGCCCAGATTTCGGGGCAGGTCGCGACTCTCGGGCTGATTCCCTTGCTGCATCTGGCGGCGGTGCTGTCCATCTCGATCGGGCTCCTGAACCTGTTCCCGGTTCCCTTGCTCGATGGTGGCCACCTTTTGTTCTATACGGCCGAAGTGCTCCGGGGCCGTCCATTGTCGGAAAAATCGCAGGAATACGGTTTCCGGGTCGGGCTGGTGCTGGTCCTGATGCTGATGGTGTTCGCCTTCTATAATGATTTCCATCAGGTACCGTGGCTGAAGGGGCTTTTCGGCAGATCGTAGAAGCGGCTTTTTTGTGACGTTGCCCATTGGCAACGCCTTGGAATGAAATTGGAAATGCCGCGTTAAGTCTGGTTTGCCGCCCTGTCGAAATTGGCTACAAGCAATGCAACTTGGGAATCTGCCGGTTTCGTTGGGGAACGGACCGGCATCGGAATGACGAGGGCGCGTTGCGCATGATGTTGGGAATGCGAGTGCGGGGGGGCCTGCTGGCCGCTCTGATCATGGTTGCCGTGCCGATGGGGGGTACGCTGGTAAATGCGCCAGCTGCGGCCCAGACCGTGGCGTCGATCTCCGTTGAGGGGAATCGGCGTGTCGAGGTCGAGACCATTCGCTCCTATTTCAAGCCGGGTCCTGGTGGCCGCCTCGGGCAGGCGCAGATCGACGACGGCTTGAAGGCGCTGATCGAGACCGGCCTGTTCCAGGACGTGCGAATCAACCAGGTCGGCGGCCGCCTGGTCGTGACCGTGGTCGAAAACGCCGTGATCGGCCGCATTGCCTTCGAAGGCAACAAGAAGGTCAAGGACGAGCAGCTCTCCGCTGAAATCCAGTCCAAGCCGCGCGGCACGTTCTCGCGGCCGATGGTCCAGTCGGATGCCCAGCGCATTGCCGAAATCTATCGCCGCTCGGGCCGTTATGACGTGCGCGTCACGCCTGAGATCATCGAGCAGCCGAACAACCGCGTCGACCTGGTCTTTACGATCACCGAGGGTAGCAAGACCGGCGTCAAGTCGATCGAGTTCGTCGGCAACGTCGCTTATTCGTCCTATCGCCTGAAGGACGTCATCAAGACGCGTGAATCCAACCTGCTGAGCTTCCTCGGTGGCGCCGATGTCTACGATCCGGACCGGGTCGAGGCCGACCGCGACCTGATTCGCCGGTTCTATCTCAAGAACGGTTACGCCGACGTGCAGGTCGTCGCGGCGCTGACCGAATATGACCCTGACAAGAAGGGCTTCCTCGTCACCTTCAAGATCGATGAGGGGCAGCAATACCGCGTCGCGTCCGTCGACTTCCAGACCTCGATCCCGACGCTCGATGCCGCCTCGATGCGCAGCTTCTCGCGCGTCAGCGTCGGTTCGGTTTACAACGCCGAGGCGCTTGAGAAGTCCGTCGAGGAAATGCAGATCGAGGCTTCGCGGCGCGGCTATGCCTTCGCCGTGGTGCGTCCGCGCGGCGATCGCAATTTCGAGCAACACACCGTTTCGATCGTGTTCGCCGTCGATGAGGGCCCGCGCACCTATATCGAGCGCATCAACATCCGCGGCAACACCCGTACCCGCGACTACGTGATCCGCCGCGAGTTCGACCTGTCCGAAGGCGACGCCTACAACCGTGCGCTGGTCGATCGGGCCGAGCGCCGGCTGAAGAACCTCGACTTCTTCAAGAGCGTGAAGATCGTCACCGAGCCCGGCTCGTCGACCGACCGCGTGATCCTGATCGTCGACCTCGAAGAGAAGTCGACCGGCGACTTCTCGGTATCGGGCGGCTATTCGACCACCGACGGTGCGCTGGCCGAAGTCAGCATTTCCGAGCGCAACTTCCTCGGCCGCGGCCTCTACGCGAAGGCTGCCGTGACCTATGGCCAGTATGCGCGCGGCGGCTCGTTGTCATTCGTCGACCCCTATCTGTTCGACTACCGCGTCGCGCTCGGCCTCGACCTGTTCTATCGCGAGCAGCTCGCCAACAGCTACATCGCCTACGGCACCAAGACGCTGGGTTTCAGCCCGCGGCTCGGCTTCACCCTGCGTGAAGATCTCGCCTTGCAGCTGCGCTACTCGATCTATCAGCAGGAAATCTCGCTGCCGAGCCAGCTGGCGAACTGTAACAACGTGCAGTTCTTGCCTGACGGATCTCCGAATCCAAACTTCAATCCGAGCCCGGCGTTTGCGAACGCGAACGGGATCAGCCTGGTCTCCACAAACGGTCTGGGATGTTACTTCGATGGCGAAGCCTCGCTGCCAGTCCGTAAGGAGCTGCAGAACGGCAAGGCGTTGACTTCGGCGGTCGGCTACTCGCTGAACTACAACACGCTGGACAACAACAAGAACCCGACCGATGGCTTGCTGATCGACTGGAAGCAGGATTTTGCTGGTGTCGGCGGCGACGTGAAGTACATCAAGTCGGCGATCGACGCGAAGTACTACACCCCCCTGGTCGCCGATATCGTCGGCTTGATCCATCTCCAGGGCGGTATCCTCAACCAGTTCGGCGGCAGCGAGCTGCGCATGCTCGACCACTTCCAGATGGGTCCGAATCTGGTTCGCGGTTTTGCACCGAACGGCATCGGACCGCGCGACATCAACCCCTACGGCACGCGTGACGCACTCGGCGGCACCAAGTACTGGGGCGCTTCGTTCGAACTGCAGATGCCGTTCTGGTTCCTGCCGAAGGAAGTCGGGCTCAAGGGCTCGGTCTATGCCGACGCCGGCGGACTCTGGGACTACAAGGGGCCGACGTCGTGGGCGGCCACGAACGAAATCAATCTGCCGGGCTGCATCAGGCCGACCCAGGCGAATTCAACGACTGGAGCGACTCCGGGAACTTGTACGGGACTGGTGTATGACGACGGCAACGTGGTCCGCAGCTCGGTGGGTGTCGGCATCATCTGGGCCTCGCCGTTCGGTCCGCTGCGCTTCGACTATGCGGTTCCGCTTACAAAGGGTCAGTTTGACCGCGTGCAGCAATTCAAGTTTGGCGGCGGCACATCATTCTAAGGCGTCTTGACGCGAGGCGGACCTTAAGGTCCGCTTCGAGGACGCGGCGGAATAACGGGAGAGGTCGGCTCCGTTCACCGGGGCCGACGCTCTGATGTGAGGGCCGGACTGCGGCGGGTGGAATGGCGCAGCCGATATTCTTCAAACAACCTCCTTCCTCAACGCTCGCCGATCTGGCCACGTTGACGGGAGCGGTATTGCTTGACGACAAACGGGGCGGCCATGTGATCCGGGAGCTTGCTTCGCTCGACGAAGCCGGTCCGATGCATCTGGCGTTCTTCGACAACCTCAAATACGTCGACCAGCTCAAGGCGACTAAGGCCGGTGCCTGCCTGGTCAGCCCGCGCTTCGAGCAACAGGTGCCCGCCCATGTCGCCGTGTTGCGCGCCGCTCAGCCGTTCCGCGCCTTCGTGAAGCTGGCGCGCGAATGGCACGCCGATGCGCTTCGTCCGCAATCCTGGTTCGGTGTTGACGGCATTGCGCCGTCGGCGATCATCGACCCGTCCGCGCATCTGGAGGACGGCGTCGTCGTCGATCCGCTGTCGGTAATCGGACCGCGGGTCGAGATCGGGGCTGGAACCGTGATCGGTGCCGGCGCGGTGATCGGCGCCGACGTCAAGATCGGCCGCGACTGCAATGTCGGTGCACGGACCGCGATCCAGTTCTCCCTGATCGGCAACAACGTCCTGATTCATCCCGGCTGCAGCATCGGGCAGGATGGCTATGGCTTCATCTTCTTCGGCCCCGAGGGTCACCTCAAGGTGCCGCAGACCGGCCGCGTCCTGATCCAGAACAATGTCGAGATCGGCGCTTCGACCACCATCGATCGCGGCAGCCTGCGCGACACCGTGATCGGCGAAGGCACCAAAATCGACAATCAGGTCCAGATCGGCCACAATGTGACCATCGGCAGGCACTGCCTGCTCGCGGCCCAGATCGGGCTCGCGGGCAGCCTGACGATCGGGGACAACGTGGCAATCGGCGCCAAAGCGGGACTTAACAACCACATCAAGATTGGCGATGGAGCGCAGATCGCGGCCATGAGCGCGGTTAAGGACGACATTCCTGCCAACGAACGCTGGGGCGGTCATCTAGCTCGGCCAACCCGGCAATGGTTTCGAGAGTCGCTGGCGCTTGAACGCTTGGCTCGCGATAGCGCAGCCCATTTAAAGGGCGAGGGGAAGGAGTGATGGAGGAAGCACCTGTCAGGTTCGAGCTCGTCGACATCAACGAGATCCTCAAGACCCTCCCGCACCGTTATCCGATGCTGCTGATCGACCGGGTGATCAAGATCCGGACCGACTATAGCGGCATCGGCATCAAGAACGTCACCTTCAACGAGCCGCCGTTTCTCGGCCATTTCCCCGAGCGTCCGGTCTATCCCGGCGTGATGATGATCGAGGCCATGGCGCAGACCGCCGGCGTGATCGGCATCAAGTCGGTCGAGGGCACCGAGAAGCCGCGCGCGGTTTATTTCCTGACCATCGACAAGTGCAAATTCCGCAAGCCGGTGATGCCCGGCGACACCGTCGAGTATCACATGCGCTCGATCGGGCGACGCAAGGCGATGTGGTGGTTTCACGGCGACGCCAAGGTCAATGGCACGGTCGTCGCCGAAGCCGATGTAGGCGCGATGCTGACCGACTAAGTCGGATTGGACTTTTTCGTCATACAACTGACGGATTTCTACTCAATCTTTGGTAGTGGAACCCACGCCGAGATCGATCGAGAAATTTACCAGCCTGATTTCCAGTTCGGTGTCCGCGCTTTTTGACGGAGGCGTCCGTGAACAAGCTTGTGCCGATCATTTCGTTTTTGCTCACTTTCCTTCTGATTCCGCCGCCAACTTATGCGGCTGATCTGGACGGTCTGATTGCCTCGCTGAAGGGCGGTGGTTACGTCATCGTGTTTCGGCACGGCGCCACCGACGACAGCCAGAAAGACGTCTATCCCTTCAAATTCGACGACATGAGCGCGCAGCGGCAACTGAACGATAAGGGCCGTGCCATGGCGCGCGAGCTTGGCGCGGCGCTTGCGAAACTGGGCGTGCCGATCGGCGACGTCTATACCAGCCGGCTGAACCGCGCGGTCGAGACCGGCAGGCTGATCGGCGGCAAGGACGTCTCGCCGGTGGATGAATTGACCGACAGCGGCGCGGGCAGTTCGTCGGGGATGGCCAATCCCGACGGCAAGAACGCCAAGATTGGACGTGCCGTGCGCGATCTCGTCAATGCGCCGCCGAAAGCCGGCGTCAACAATCTGGCCGTGACGCACAAGACCAATGTCACCGACGCCTTCGGCAAGGAGTTCGCCGATATCCGCGAGGGCGAGGCGCTCGTCTACAAGACCAGCGCTTCGGGCCCGGCCGCATTCGTCGCGCGCGTGCAGGCCAGCGAGTGGATCGCGCTGGCGGGCAGCTGAAAGGCATCTGGGTCTCGTCGTGAGACGCCGCTGCAGTCGATGTCGGATCGCGGTCACAGCGCGATCACGTCGTCATGATGATGGAACTTCATCCGTGGCTGCGACTTTGTAGCTGCGGTGGCAGATCATCGGTGCCGAGAGGCCGCATGAGATCGCTTGGAATAGCCGTCGTGCTGCTAGGCTCAGCCGCTGTTTTCGCCGGAAACGCAATTGCGCGCGATGACGGGCGTTACGCCAATTCCCCGCTCAAATCCTGGTTCGACGGCTTGAAAAGCGGCAAGGGCCTGTGCTGCTCCGATGCTGACGGCTCGGCCGTCTCTGACGTCGACTGGGAATCAAAGGACGGTCACTACCGCGTGCGGCTCGAGGGCCAATGGGTCGATGTCCCTGACGACGCCGTCATTACCGAGCCGAACCGCGTCGGCCGCACCATGGTCTGGCCGATCAAGGGCACGCTCGGAATAACGATCCGCTGCTTCCTGCCCGGCAGCATGACGTGAAGCCGCAGACTCGTTCTGACGTCGGACAAGGAGCCGTCATCTGGTGGATATCCTATTCGGATGTCTCGAAACATGCCGTAACCATACGTCACTAGACAGCCCAAGTATGCCGCGCTAACCACCGGAAAACGCGACATATTCGCGTTCAAGGATGGGCTGGCTTAAGTGATGGGTACGATCGATCCAACCGCGCGGGTTGAGGATGGTGCTGTGATCGGCGAGGGGACCACGATCGGTCCCTATTGCATCATCGGGCCCAACGTCGTCATCGGCGCAAATTGCAAGCTGATCGCGCATGTGCACGTCACTGCGCAGACGACGATCGGCGATGGCTGCACGATCTATCCATTCGCGTCGCTTGGTACGCCCCCGCAATCGCTGAGCTACAAGGGCGAACTGACCCGGCTGGAGATCGGCGCCGGCTGCATCATCCGCGAATCCACCACCATGAACGCCGGCACGGTTGCCGGCGGCGGTGTGACGCGGGTCGGCGAACGCGGCTATTTCATGAACGGCAGCCATGTCGGGCACGATTGCCTGGTCGGCAATGACGTCATCTTCGCGACGTCGGCGACGCTCGGCGGCCATTGCGAGATCGGCGACTTCGTCTTCATCGGCGGGCTCTCCGCCGTGCACCAATTCACCCGGATCGGGCCGCAGGTGATGGTCGGCGGCGTCTGCGGGGTGCGCGGCGACATCATTCCGTTCGGGCTCGCCAACGGCCAATATGCCAGCCTCGAAGGATTGAACATCATCGGCATGAAGCGCCGCAAGTTCACCAAGGAGCGGCTGGCGAGGGTGCGCGCGTTCTACCAGAAGCTGTTTCACGGGCCCGGCGTCTTCGCCGAGCGGCTGAACACGGTGCAGCCGATGGCCGGCGAGGATCCGGCAATTGCCGAAATCCTCGCTTTCATCGCGCAGGGCAAGCATCGTCCGCTCTGCCTTCCCGCCGGCGACAGCAACAAGCTGTGATGACGGGATCGCCGCAGCCATGACTTCAGCGGCCTCCGACATTTCATCACCGGTCGGCGTCATCGCCGGCGGCGGCGCGATGCCGTTTGCGGTCGCGGATTCGCTGGTCGCGCGGGGGATTGCGCCGGTGCTCTTTGCGCTGCGTGGCTCCTGCGATCCGGAGCGCGTCGGCCGCTTTCGCCATCACTGGATCTCGGTTGGGCAGCTCGGGCGCGCGACAAAGCTGTTTCGCAGCGAAGGCTGCCGCGACCTGATCTTCATCGGCACCCTGCTGCGCCCCGCGCTGTCGGAAATCCGGCTGGACTGGGGAACGGTCCGCGTTCTCGGCCGCATCTTTGCGGCGTTTCGCGGCGGCGACAATCATCTGCTGTCGGGCATCGGCCGCATCCTCGAACAGGACGGCTTCCGGATGGTCGGCGTCAGGGATGTGGCGCCCGACGTGCTGATGCCGGAGGGAAATATTGCCCGGGCCGTACCCGATTCCACAGATATCGCCGACATCGCAAGGGGACGGGAGGTGCTCGGCGCGCTCGGTCCGTTCGACATCGGCCAGGCCGTCGTCGTGATTGACGGGCATGTGGTGGCGGTCGAGGATATCGAGGGCACCGACGGGCTTCTGGCCCGCGTCGCGCGGCTGCGCGAGGCCGGGCGCATCAGAGCCAAAGCGGGCCGCGGCGTGCTGGTGAAGGCGCCCAAGAGCGGGCAGGATTTGCGCTATGACCTGCCGACCGTGGGTGCCCGGACGGTCGAGGGCGCGGCGAAAGCCGGGCTCGCCGGCATCGCCGTGATCGCCGGCCATACGATTGCCGCCGACGCGCAGGCCATGATCGCGGCGGCCGACCATGCCGGACTGTTCATCCAGGGCGTTCCCGCGTGACGCCGTCCAGCGCGACCGCCGGCATGGAGCGGAGGATTTTTCTGATCGCGACGGAGGAATCCGGCGATCGGCTCGGCGCCAATCTGATGAAGGTGCTGCGCCAGCGTCTTGGCGATGGCGTGCGGTTCGAAGGCGTCGGTGGCCGCGCGATGGCGCGCGAAGGGCTCGACACGCTGTTTCCGATCGAAGAGCTCTCGATCATCGGGCTTGCCGCGGTCGTCAAGGAATTGCCGAAGATCCTCGGGCTGATCAAGGAAACCGCAATCGCAGTGACGGAAGCCGCGCCGGATATCCTCGTCATCATCGACAGCCCGGATTTTACTCACCGCGTGGCGAAGCGGGTGCGCGCCAAGAACCCGGCGATTCCGATCGTCGACTATGTGTCGCCGTCGGTCTGGGCGTGGCGGCCGGGCCGGGCGCGCGCGATGCTGAAATATGTCGACCACGTGCTGGCGCTATTGCCGTTCGAGCCCGAGGCCTATCAGCGGCTGCACGGGCCCCCCTGCAGCTATGTCGGCCATCCCCTGACCGAGCAGCTGGCCTCGCTGCGCCCGAACGCGGATGAAGCCAGACGGCGGGCGGAATCGCCGCCGGTATTGTTGGTGCTGCCAGGAAGCCGCCGCAGCGAAATCCGCCACCACATGGCGGTATTCGGCGAGGCCGTGGGACTGCTGCAGGAGCGGGGCGTCGCATTCGAATTGATGCTGCCGACCATGCCGCATCTGCAGGAGACGGTGGTCGAGGCGGTGAAGGGCTGGCCGGTCCAGCCCCAGGTCGTGATCGGTGAGCAGGACAAGCGGGCCGCGTTCCGGATCGCGCATGCGGCGCTCGCCAAATCCGGCACCGTGACGCTCGAACTCGCATTGGCCGGCGTACCGATGGTGACCGCCTACCGCGTCGGCGCCATCGAAGCATTCATCCTGCGGCGGGCGATCCGCGTGTCGTCGGTCATCCTCGCCAACCTCGTGATCGGCAAGGACGTCATTCCCGAATTCCTTCAGGAAGACTGCACGCCCGAAAAGTTGGCGGAGGCGCTCGCCGATGTCCTGTCGGATTCAGAGCTGCGCCGGCAGCAGCTCGAGGCCTTCGCCACGCTGGACACGATCATGTCGACCGGCGACCAGCCGCCGAGCGTGCGCGCCGCGGACATCGTGCTGGCAACGATGTACAAGCGGCGGGCATGAGGCCGGCGGCGCCAGCGCCTCGTGGTGACGCGTATCAACGGCCCGCGCTTGGCTTGGCGCTCGCGCCAGGTGCAAAGCCTATGAGAACAAGCAAGCCATAACCAATCCGGCCAATCCCTGCTCTTAAAGGCAGCCGCGCCCGCAAGGGCTGCACATCATCGTGCGTGTGATGAGCCTCACAGAGGTGCCTTTACGGTCCTCTATTTTCCGATACTCTGTTGCCGATATTGCAGTCGATTGTTCGAGGACTGTCCGTGCGCACAGTTCGGCTTCTGATTTTGTTGATTTGTTTGGGCTGTCTCGGCCGCCATCCAGCGCTGGCCGAAACGCGCGTTGCACTAGTCGTCGGTAATTCTGCCTATCAGAAAGTTCCGAGCCTCACCAACCCCACGAGCGATGCGACGGCGCTAGCAGCCATGTTCAAGGCAGCGCGCTTCGACTTGGTCGAGTTGAAGTTCGATCTTGCCGCGACCGAGCTTCGCAGAGCACTGCGAGAATTTGCGAGCAGGACGCGCGATGCAGATATTGCCGTCGTCTATTACGCCGGCCACGGCATCGAGCTGGACGGCAACAATTTCCTGGTGCCTGTCGATGCTGCTCTTCAAACCGATGGCGATGTGCTGGACGAAACGGTGTCGGTCGAGCGGGTGTTATTTGCGGTGGAGCCCGCCAAGCGGCTTCGACTCGTCATCCTCGACGCCTGCCGGGACAATCCCTTTGTTAACAGAATGAAGCGCACAGTTGCCTCGCGTGGCATCTGGCGTGGACTTGCCAAGGTCGAACCAACAAGCCCGAACACGCTGATCGCATTCGCGGCGAAGGCGGGTTCGACTGCATCAGATGGGGACTTCCAAAACAGCCCGTTCGCCACTGCACTCGTGGAATATCTGCCCAGACCCGGCCTAGATATTCGCCGGGCCCTTGGCTATGTCCGCGATGACGTGTTGAAGAATACTGGCAACAAACAGGAGCCCTATGTCTACGGATCGCTCGGCGGCGACGATGTCTCTTTGGTCCCCGTGATTGCCTCTAAGGCCGCTCCTCAGGATATCCAATCCGCAGTTCGGCGCGACTACGAGTTGGCACTCCAGCTTGGTACGCGAGATGGATGGGAAGCCTTTCTTTCGCAGCATGCCGACGGCTTCTACGCCAACCTTGCTAAAGGGCAGCTAAACAAGATTGCGGCAGAAGATGCACGTGTGGCGGCGGCCGAGCAGGCGCGCCTTGCCGAACAAGAAAGAGCGCGTCTCGCTGAGCAGGGGGCAAGACAAGACGAACTGACCAAAGCCGTTGCTGCTGCGAAGGCGGCAGAGGAAGCTCGCTTTGCGGTAGAAGAAGGCAAGCGCATTGCGCCTGAGAAGATTGCAGCCGTGGAAGCTGCGCGATCCGAACAGGAGAAGCCGAAGGACGAGAAGGAAAAGGCGGCCGCTACTTTGGAGCAGGTGGGGGCGCTGGCCGAAAAACCTGCAGACGCAAAGGTCGAGCATCAGCTTGCAGCCCTGTCGCCCCCTGTTCAGCAGCCCACCCCGCTTGAATTGACGGTTTCGCTTCAAGAAGAGCTTCGTCGTGTCGGATGCAATACAGCTTCCGTGGACGGCACGTGGAGCGCGGCCTCTGAGCGCGCGCTCCAACTCTTTAACGTCCACGCGGGCACGCGGTTCGATACGAAGGGCGCGAGCGCCGATGCGCTCAACGCGGTCAGGCGCAAGACCGGCCGGATTTGCCCCCTTGCCTGCGATTTTGGCTATCGCGCTGAGGGCAGCGGCTGCCGCAAGATCGTCTGCCGTGCCGGCTATGAGCTCAACGATCTTGGTTCGTGCGAGAAGGTCCGGACGAAAAGGGCCGTTAACCCCGGTCAGCCGAAGCCGAGACCTGAATCGGCCAAAGGCGCAAAAATGGACGACACGCCGTCTAGGCAGGCTGCAGGAAAGATATTCTGCGACTCGCAGGGATGTCGCCCCCTGGGAAAGGGCTGCAGACTTGAGTCTGGCTGGGCCGCGGGCGACAAGAACCGTAGTTCTCAATACCAGGTGTGCCCCTAAAGCGACGCATCGTTGGGTAGGGCGGTAGGACCCACGCACGTCCACAAAACAAGAAAGCCGGATGCGGTCGCCGCATCCGGCTTTCTGTTGTGGGTGAGCAACTTCGTTTACTTGCGCTTGTCCACCGGCACGTAGTCGCGGCGGGCGACGCCGGTGTAGAGCTGGCGCGGACGGCCGATCTTCTGCTGCGGATCCTCGATCATTTCGCTCCACTGGCTGATCCATCCGACGGTGCGGGCGACCGCGAACAGCACGGTGAACATCGAGGTCGGGAAGCCCATCGCCTTCAGCGTGATGCCCGAATAGAAGTCGACGTTCGGATAGAGCTTGCGGTCGATGAAGTACTGGTCGGAGAGCGCGATCTTCTCCAGCTCCAGCGCGACCTTGAGCATCGGATCGTCGCCATGGCCGGTTTCCTTCAGCACGGCATGACACATCTTCTGCATGATCTTGGCGCGCGGATCGTAGTTCTTGTAGACGCGGTGACCGAAGCCCATCAGGCGGACTTCCGAATTCTTGTCCTTCACCTTCTTGATGAATTCCGGAATCTTGTCGACCGAGCCGATCTCGGACAGCATCGCCAGCGCCGCTTCGTTGGCGCCGCCATGCGCCGGGCCCCACAGGCAGGCGATGCCGGCGGCGATGCATGCGAATGGGTTGGCGCCGGACGAGCCGGCGATACGCACCGTCGAGGTCGAGGCGTTCTGTTCGTGATCGGCGTGCAGGATGAAGATCTTGTCGAGCGCGTCAGCCAGCACCGGGTTGATCTTGTAGTCCTCGCAGGGCACCGCGAAGCACATGTTCAGGAAGTTCTCGGCAAAGGAGAGCGAGTTCTTCGGATAAATGAAGGGCTGGCCGACGGTGTATTTGTAGGCCATCGCCGCCAGCGTCGGGATCTTCGCGATCATCCGCATCGAGGCGATCATGCGCTGCTGCGGATCGTTGATGTCGGTCGAGTCGTGATAGAACGCCGCCAGCGCGCCGACGCAGCCGACCATGACCGCCATCGGATGCGCGTCACGGCGGAAGCCCTGGAAGAAGCGGGCCATCTGCTCGTGCACCATGGTGTGGCGGGTGACGCGATTATCGAAGTCTGCCTTCTGCGCCTTCGTCGGCAATTCCCCGTAGAGCAGGAGGTAGCAGGTCTCCAGGAAGTCGCCGTGCTCGGCAAGCTGCTCGATCGGATAGCCGCGGTATTCGAGGACGCCGGCATCGCCGTCGATATAGGTGATTTTCGACTGGCAGCTGCCGGTCGAAGTGAATCCGGGGTCGTAGGTGAACATTCCCGCCTGGGCGTAGAGCTTGGCGATGTCGATGACATCTGGCCCCACTGTGCCGCTGAGGATCGGGAAATCGTACGTCTTGTTACCTACCGTGAGCGTTGCAGTCTTGTTGCTGGATTTGGCGTCCATCGTGAATCCCCGATGAAATCGTTACGAAAAACCGCGCTGCCCCTGGTGCCATTTTCAAGGCAGCAGCAAGGGAGCCGGCTTGTCTGGAAGCGGCGCTGAATGGGTTAGCTTATTGCCCTGTGCACTGCAAGACGGGCGGAAACCGGCATAAGGTAGGGGTTAGCCGCCGGCTTGATCGGCGAGGCGGGCAAGGCATTCCTCCCGCCCCAGGACGTCCAAAACGTCGAAAATCCCCGGGGAAGTCGTCCGTCCGGTCAGGGCCACCCGGAGCGGCTGGGCGACGGCGCCGAGCTTGAGGTTATTTTGCTCGGCGAAATTCCGCATGGCGGCTTCCGTCGTCTCGGCGCGCCAGTCGGTAACGGCATCCAGCGCCGTCCGCAGCCGGCCGATCAGGGCGCGGGTCTCCGGCGTCAGCAGCGCGGCGGCTTTGGCCTCGATCTGCAGCGGCCGGTCGGCGAAGATGAAATAGGCGCCCGAGATAAGCTCGATCAGCGTCTTGGCGCGCTCCTTCAGGCTCGGCATCGCGCGCAGCAGCTGCGCGCGTGTGGCGTCGCTCAGCTTGGCCTTGAGGTCGGCGCCTTCGGGGACGTAGTCGAGCACGCTCTCGAACTGCCTGAGCAACTCGCGGTCGTCGGCTTGGCGGATGTAGTGGCCGTTGAGGTTTTCCAGTTTTGCGAAATCGAAACGCGCCGCCGAGCGGCCGATCGCCGGCAGGTCGAACGCGTCGATCATCTCCTGCGTCGAGAAGATTTCCTGGTCGCCATGGCTCCAGCCGAGCCGGACGAGGTAATTGCGCAGCGCCGCCGGCAGGTATCCCATAGCGCGGTAGGCGTCGACACCGAGCGCGCCATGGCGCTTGGAGAGTTTTGAACCATCCGGCCCATGGATCAGCGGGATGTGGGACATGTTCGGGATGTCCCAGCCGAGCGCGTCGTAGATCTGCTTCTGGCGCGCGGCATTGATCAGATGGTCGTCGCCGCGAATGACGTGCGTCACGCCCATGTCGTGGTCGTCGACCACCACCGCCAGCATGTAGGTCGGGGTGCCATCGCCACGCAGCAGCACGAGGTCGTCGAGGTTCTCGTTCTGCCAGACCACGCGGCCCTGAACCTGGTCCTCGATCACGGTCTCGCCGATCTGTGGCGCCTTCAGCCGAATGGTCGGCTTCATGCCTTCAGGCGCCTGCGCCGGATCGCGGTCCCGCCACATCCCGTCATAGAGCCGGGTGCGCCCCTCGGCGCGCGCCTTCTCGCGCATCGCCGCCAGTTCCTCCGATGTGGCGTAGCAGCGGTATGCCTTGCCGCTGGCGAGCAGTTGCTCGGCCGCCTGGCGGTGTCTTGAGGCACGGCTGAACTGGTAAATGACCTCGCCGTCCCAATCGAGCTCGAGCCATTTCAGCCCGTCGAGAATGGCCGCGATGGCGGCCTCGGTCGAGCGCTCGCGGTCGGTATCCTCGATCCGCAGTAGCATCTTGCCGCCCGTCTTCTTGGCGTAAAGCCAGTTGAACAGCGCGGTCCGGGCACCGCCGATATGGAGGAAGCCGGTGGGCGAGGGGGCAAAGCGTGTGACGACGGGATCAGTCATTACCGGACGGGGCAGAGGTTCAGGAATTGGCGGTGGTGTATAGCAGGAACGGTGCATAACTAAAGCCTTTGCGACCGCAAAGTAGGCTTGGCTCACAGGGGCGAATTTGGCAGAAGGTTCGCCAATCCCTAACAGGAACTCGTAGATGACCACAGAACCGGTAACGGCAGAGGCGGGGCGCGATTTCATCCGCGACATCGTCCAGGCCGATCTCTCTTCCAAGAAACACAGCCGGATCGTGACCCGCTTCCCGCCGGAGCCGAACGGCTATCTGCACATCGGGCATGCCAAGTCGATTGCCCTCAATTTCGGCATCGCGCAGGAATTCGCCGGCAAGTGCCATCTGCGCTTCGACGACACCAACCCGACCAAGGAAGAGCAGGAATATATCGATTCCATCCAGGCCGACGTGCACTGGCTCGGCTACGACTGGGGAACCGACCTCTATTACGCCTCCGACTATTTCGAGCGGCTCTATGATTGGGCGGAGGGCCTGATCAAGGCCGGGAATGCCTATGTCGACGACCAGTCGCAGGAGGAAATCCGCGTTAATCGCGGCACGCTGACGGAACCCGGCAAGAACTCGCCGTTCCGTGACCGCACGGTCGAGGAGAACCTCGACCTCTTCCGGCGCATGAAGGCCGGTGAATTTCCGAACGGCGCCCGCGTGCTGCGCGCCAAGATCGACATGGCCGCCGGCAACATCAACCTGCGCGACCCCGTGCTCTATCGCATTCTGCATGCCGAGCATCCGCGCACCGGCACCACATGGTCGATCTATCCGAGCTACGACTACGCCCACGGCCAGTCGGACGCCATTGAAGGCATCACCCATTCGATCTGCACGCTGGAGTTCGAGGACCACCGGCCGCTCTATGAATGGCTGCTGGAAAAGCTACCGGTGCCGTCAAAGCCACGGCAGTACGAATTCGCGCGCCTCAACCTCACCTACACGCTGCTGTCCAAGCGCGTGCTGACGCAGCTCGTGCGCGACGGCCACGTCTCCGGCTGGGACGATCCGCGCATGCCGACCATCGCGGGCCTAAAGCGGCGCGGCGTGCCGCCGGCGGCGGTGCGCGAGTTCGTCAAGCGGATCGGCGTGGCGAAGGCCAACAGCATCGTCGATGTCGGCATGCTCGAGTTCTGCATCCGCGAGCATCTCAACAAATCGGCGCAGCGGCGCATGGCTGTGCTGCGGCCGCTCAAGGTCGTGATCGAGAATTATCCGGAAGGGCAGGTCGAGGAGCTCGAGGCCGTCAACCATCCCGACGATCCGTCCGCCGGCACGCGAAAAATTTCGTTCGGCCGCGAGCTCTATATCGAGCGCGACGACTTCATGGAGAACCCGCCGAAAAAATTCTTCCGCCTGTCGCCGGGCAACGAGGTGCGGCTGCGTTACGCCTATTTCGTCAAATGCACCGGCGTCATCAAGAACGGTGCCGGCGAAGTCGTCGAACTGCGTTGCACCTATGATCCCGCCACCAAGGGTGGCAACGCCCCCGACGGACGCAAGGTCAAGGCTACCATGCACTGGCTGTCGGCGAAGGACTCGGTGCCCGCCGAGATCCGCGTCTACAACCAGCTGTTCGCGAACCCGAGCCCGAATGCCGCGAATTTTGCCGCCGACCTCAATCCGGAGTCATTGGAGGTCCTGCCTGACGCTCGGATCGAGCCGTCGGTCGCGGGGGACAATTCCGGCGAGGTGATGCAGTTCGAGCGGCAGGGCTATTTCGTGCGCGACAAGGATTCCGCGCCCGGCAAGCCCGTTTTCAACCGCACCATCGGCCTGCGCGATACGTTTGCCAAGGAAGTCGGCGGGAAGGGCTGAAGTCCTATGGCCTAGGATCGCCTGGATGCAGAGCGCACCCCACGACATCGTCTCCGGCGTCATGAAGCGATGGGGCGCGGCGTTCACCCGGCTGGACGCCACGGGGCTCGCCGCGCTCTATTCGAAGCATGCGTTCTTCTTCGGCTCGAACCCGCTCCTCTACCACGGAAAAGACGGCGTGAAGGCCTATTTCGAAGGCCTGCCGCGCTGGCACTCGCCGTCCGTCGAATTCACCGATGTCAGGACCGCGCAGGCGGCGCCCGACCTGATCAACGTCGCAGGTACGGCGACGTTCACAATCGAGCAGGATGCCGAGCCGCTGGTCGTGAAAATCACCTGGGTCATCCTTCGCGAAGACGGCGACTGGAAGATCGTCAGTCACCACGTCTCGTCCAAGACCCCGCTGATTGACGGGGCGGGTCAGTAATTTTGTCGAACCAATAAACCCGATGGCCTGACCCCTTCATGTTCGGGCAGTGACATCGCATCGGCGGATCCGCCCGGCATTAATGTCAGAGCACGCGTGCTTGAAGTTGCCGGCATTGCATCGCGACCTGGCGAGTTGGCTGGGTCCTAGGGCGTTTGGGCTGTGCGAGGGCTTCCGTCTGGACGTATGACCAACTCGAATATGGCGACATGGGTGTCTTCCACCCAATACTCCAGCGTGTCACCGCAGATCGTACAGGATGCGTGACCAGTGTGCGGCACCAGAAACTTCTCGTCAGTGCGATGGTACTCGGCGCCGCAATTGTTACACCTGACAATGGTCGCCATTTCGGAAGTATGCGCCTCCGCTCACGCGTTTTCCAGTACGGATGGCTGCCATATTCCAACTGACCCACTGCCAATTACCAAGATTTTTTCGGTCGTTTCCGCGCACGTCTAGGGGGCACGCATGCTTCTCTCGTTCTGAACGCAATCGTGAATTCCAGTCGAGCCGAGAGGCGTAGACGTGTTGACGCCTGGTCGTGCGCGAACAATGCGCATCCTGCTGCGGCGCACCTTCAGAGCGCTTTAAAGGGCGCTCTTCCCGACGGTTCGCTGCCGGGTTTGGCTGGTCGGTCCGGGCCCAAAGCACGGCGGCAACACAACGCAGGCCGGACGGATGCGCTTTGAGCGCCGCACCACCGTATCAATGAGAGAGGGGAGGTGAGCATCATGCGCATTCAAACTGGCAAGACGTTGCCAGCCTGTTGGTGGGTGCGTGGCTGGTCGTTTCGCCGTTTGTCCTCGGCATGGCCGGTCCAGCCGTCTGGCTAACCATCGCACTCGGATTGGGCGTCATCCTGTTTGCCATCGAAGCATTCGTCATCCCTTCCTATCTGGAGGAATCATGTGTGAGCATGGTCACAAAGCTGCGCCACGCCCCTTCATGCTGAGATGGTGGACAGGCACATCGATGGCGGTAGGTCATGCAGCAGGCTGCGGCGCTGCACTAGCTCGCTAGCAGCCGCGGCAGATGCCCCGGATGGCTCTTGCGAGCTGGGCATCTTCGGCCGACATCGGCTCGTGAGGCTTTTGCTGCTCGGCCTCTTTGGCCTCGTTCGCCTTTTGCCGGGAAAGCCGCGCCGCCTCCTGGCGCTGATAGCAGGCCTCGCGATCGGCGCGCGCTTCGATGAAGCGGCATTGCTCCGGCGTTGCGGCACCGGCCGGAGAAAGCGTCAGGATCACCGCACATACAATCCAGGCCGAATGTTTCACGTTACTTCTTGTCCTGCTGTTCGAGACATAGCGCGGAATTGTAACCCCGGCGGGCATGTATTTCTTCCGGTTCCGTAGATTCAATATGACGCATCTATTGGGCGAGCGTCAGCGCGGGTCGCTCAATGCCGGCAGAATACCGCCGGTAATCTCCGACGTGTCGCCGGAGATGCGCCAAGCCGCCACTCCGACACATACCGTGAGCGTCAGAGCGATCATCAGCAGAAGCACGGAGGAAAACTGGCTCACATCGTATTCCGCCACGAACCTGAACTGCACAGAAACCAGCACGGCTGGCCGAGTCGATAAATGCAGTTGGGCTGACTTAATGGAGGTTTTCCACGGCGGATGAAGCGCTGTGCAGCGCTATCCGGTGCGGCGTACCTATCCGCCGGCGTGCATTTCCTGAGGTTTCTGCATCTGTTCTGCTAGCGGGCCCGATACACCGTCCGGTAGTCTTGCGCCATCCACGAGATCGTAAGGTGTAGTAAGGTGTAGGCTCGGTGGCGGATCAGGACGACACGTCGGGCCGAAAGCGCGGTTATGCCGGAACTTGGCCACCGCGCGCGGCGGTGCCCGTCGGCGGCCTTGCGCCGTCGCCGCCTGCATTCTGGCCGCCGCTGATCGAGACCGTGCGGGCATGGGCCCGCGCCGAAGCCGGCGCCGGGCGGCTGCTGCCCTGGGTGCCGGTGGCGTTCGGCTCGGGCATCGCGCTCTACTTCGCGGCCGATCATGAGCCGGTGCTGTCGGTGGCCGCCAGCCTGGCCATCGTGCTGTGCGCGGTGGCGGTCCTGTTGCGGCGGCAGAAGTTCTTTCCCGCTGCGGTGATGATCGCAGCCGTCGCGGCCGGCTTTGCGGTCGCCACCTGGAAGACGGCGCGGGTGGCGCATGGCGTGCTGGCGCGGCCGATGTTCTCGGTGTCGCTGACCGGCTTTGTCGAAACCCGCGACATCCGCGAGCGCACCGACCGTTTTGTGCTGCGCGTCGTCACCATGGAAAGCGCGCGGGGAACTTTGAAGCTGGAGCGCGTGCGGCTGTCGGTGAAGAAAGGCGCGGCGCCTGATGTCGGCAGTTTTGTCGAGCTGAAGGCGCGGCTGTTGCCGCCGCTCGGGCCGGTGCGGCCGGGCAGCTATGATTTCAGCCGCGACATGTTTTTCGCCGGCATCGGCGCCTCCGGCTTCGTGATGGGCGCGATCAAGACGGCCGAGCCGCCGGAGGGCGGCGGGCTGCGCCTGCGCTATTCCGCCTTCATGCAGGGCCTGCGGGACGCGATCGATGCGCGGATCAGGACCACGCTGGAAGGCGACAAACGCGCGATCGCAACCGCGCTGCTCACCGGGCGGCGCGATGCGATCTCGCCGCCGGTGAACGATGCGATGTTCATCTCCGGCCTCGGCCATGTGCTGTCGATCTCCGGCTACCACATGGCTGTCGTCGCCGGCGTCGTGTTCTTTGCGGTGCGGGCGCTGCTGGCGCTGTTTCCGGTGCTCACGGTCGGCTACGCCATCAAGAAATGGGCGGCGGCCGCCGCGCTCGCTGCCGCCGCGTTCTACCTCCTGCTCTCGGGCGCCGAGGTCGCGACGCAAAGGTCGTTCTTCATGACCGCCGTGGTGCTGATCGCGGTCATGGTCGACCGCCGCGCCATCACCTTCCGCACGCTCGCGGTCGCCGCCTTGATCGTGCTGGCGGTGGCGCCGGAGGCGCTGGTGCATCCGAGCTTCCAGATGTCGTTTGCCGCCACGCTGGGCCTGGTGGCGCTGGTGCAGATCGGCATGCCGCGCCTGTTCGCCGCGCCCGACAACAACGCGACCGCGCGGGCCGCGCTGTGGGGCGGCCGCGAGTTCACCATGCTGCTGCTGGCCTCCCTGGTGGCGGGGCTTGCGACCATGCCTTACGCGGCCTTTCACTTCCACCGGGTGACGCCCTATGGCGTGATCGCCAACCTCGCGGCGATGCCGGTGGTGTCGGCGGTCGTGATGCCGGCGGGCCTGCTCGGCCTCGTCGCCATGCCGTTCGGCTTCGATGGGCTGTTCTGGGCGATCATGGGTTTTGGCATCGACTGGATGATTGCGGTCACGCAATGGGTCGCGGCATTGCCCGGCGCGGTTGGCCGCATTCCGGCCTTCGGCATCGGCCCGCTGATCGCGGCGAGTATTGGCATCATCCTGCTCGGCCTGCTGCGCACGCCGCTGCGCTGGTCGGGCGCCGCGCTGGTGGTGCTGGCGGCGATGTGGGCGGCGCGGGTGACGCCACCGGATATTCTGATCTCTGCGGACGGCCGCCATGTCGGCGTCCGCGGCCAGGACGGCCGGCTGCATCTGATGCACGCGGTGAAGGGCTCGAAGGATACGTTCCTGCTGAAGGAGTGGCTGGCGGCGGATGCCGATGCGCGCAACGCAACCGATGCCACGCTCACCTCAGGCGTGTCCTGCGACGACCTCGGCTGCGTGGTGCCGTCTGCGGGCGGCCCGCTGGTCGCGCAGGCGTTCAGGCCGGAAGCGTTTGCGGATGATTGCGAGCGCACGGCGCTGATCGTGACGCTGCGGCAGGCGCCGGCCGCCTGCAGCGCTTCCGTGATCGACGGCGAGCGATTGCGGCGCCAGGGCGCGATGGCGCTAGGGCGAGGCAGGGAAGGCTTTGTCGTCGAGGCGGTCAAGCCGCGCGGGATCGACCGGCCGTGGTCGCCGGCCGTAGCTGAGGAGCGCGAGCCGGACGCCACCGTGCTGGCGCCGCGCGTGCCGGCGCGGGCCGTCGATGCGACGCCGGCCGAGGCGGACCTTCAGGCGGAAGAATAAATTGAGTTCAGCGATCGTCGTGCGGAGGAGCGACCGGTATCTCGAACGCGCCGAGGTGAAACTCCTCCGGCGCGTCAGGCTGCGAAGGCAGGTTGACCAACGTGAACGAGGCGTCGGGGAATTGCTGCCAGATCGCGAGATCGTCCGCGGTGACGGTGAGCCAGCCATAGCGGAACATGTACCGCCCCGGTGCAGTGACGCGTCCGGCTCTTTGCCATGTAATCTTGTTGACCACCGACTGCCCTCGGCGCCGATTTTCCAGGCAATATATCACGTAATCCGCCGGTTTGAACCGGCGGATTACATGCGCGGCGTTTAGCCGGTCACGATAGAAGCGGCCGGAGGCGCTTCGACGGCTTTCGGGGCGCGCTCGCCGCCGGTCTGGACCACCGGCAATTGCAGCACGGTCGCCCGCTGGCCTTCGCAAAGCTGCGTCACCAGCACATGGCTGCCATCGGGAAATTCGATCGCGTCATGGTGACGGTCGGCCACTTCGGGCTCGATCTGATTGAACTTGCCGACCCGCCACTCGGTGGTTCGCGTCCAGATCCAGCGGTTATCGTATCTGACGTCCTCGGCGAACGCCAGTTCGGTGCCGGGAAGCATGCAGACCGCCACTGCTGGTTCGCGCTCTGACGCAAAGCCGCGGGTCGAAGTACCGCGGAAGGTTGTGGTAACAAGCGTCTCGCCGACCCGGGCAGGGCGCGTCGCCACGGCGTGCAGGCTATAGTCACACATCGGATGGCTCCCTCGTTTGAGATAGCTGACCCGTGTCTGGAAGGAGGCACAGGCCTCTATCGCAGTGGATTTTATCGCAAGTGGACTTGGCAGAAGCTTTTCTTGGTTCGGGACAAATTCTGCGACTGGCCTGACTGCGATCAAAATCACAAGCGCGATAACGGGGCTTTGTTCCTTCACGCAGCAAAAAACCCCGGCCGATGGCCGGGGCTGGATGTCGTTGTCGTCATGTACGCCAACCGACAGACCAATATTTAAAGATCAGTATTTGCGGTACAGCCCGATCAGCTTGCCCTGGATTCGGACCCGGTTGGGCGGCAGGATGCGGACTTCATAGGCGGCGTTGGCCGGCTCGAGCGCGATCGAGGCGCCGCGGCGGCGGAAACGCTTTAGCGTGGCTTCCTCCTCGTCGATCAGCGCCACCACGATATCGCCGGTGTCGGCGGTCTCGTTGCGCTGGATCAGCGCCATGTCGCCGTCGAGAATGCCGGCATCGACCATGGAATCGCCGCGCACTTCGAGCGCGTAATGTTCGCCGGAGCCGAGCATGTCAGGCGGCACGCTGATCGTATGGCTGCGGGTCTGCAGCGCCTCGATCGGCGTGCCGGCGGCGATCCGGCCCATCACGGGCACGGCGACCGGACGATTGCCGTCGTCCTCGGCAACAGGCGGGCTTGAGGTGCGCTTGCCGAGCGTGCCTTCAATAACGCTTGGCGTGAAGCCGCGGCGGCCGTTGCCGGCTGTCGCAAGCTCCGGCAGCTTGATGACTTCGATGGCGCGGGCGCGGTTGGGCAGGCGGCGGATGAAGCCGCGCTCCTCCAGCGCCGTAATCAGGCGGTGGATTCCGGACTTCGAGCGCAGGTCGAGCGCGTCCTTCATCTCGTCGAAGGAGGGCGGCACGCCGGCCTCTTTCAGCCGTTCATTGATGAAACGCAGTAGCTCATACTGTTTGCGCGTAAGCATCGCGAGCAATCCCCCGGTTTGGTATCGTCGTTCGGTCTCGAATTTCAGCGCCCAGATCGCCGGAGTCCCCAAACTCCCAACCAGAGACACTAGCGCTCGAAACAAATCATGAACGGACACTATATGTTCGATATGTGTTCCGCAACCACTTAATTTCAGGTGAACGCATTGGCGATAGCGGCCGGATGCGCCGTTCGGCGCGTCATTCCGGCAGGCGCAGAAGCTCGCAACGCGACCCCTTCACGGCGGCCGGCGCGAATGGCGGACGTATCACAAGTGCCCGTGCCGCAGCGAGATTCCCGAGCAGTGAGGAGTCCTGGTGGGTGACCGGCACGGCCGTCAGCGTGCCGTCCTCGTGCTCTTCCAGGCGGGCGCGAAGATAATCTTCGCGCTGGTCGTTGGCGGCGAGGTCGCGGCCCAAAACGGCGCCTTCCCTGACGTGATGGACGTGGTCGCGGCCCGATAAAGCGCGAATCAGCGGCACCAGGAACAGGAATCCGCAGACATAGGAAGAGACGGGATTGCCGGGCAGGCCGATCACCCGCATCGAGCCGAGCCTGCCATGCATCATCGGCTTGCCCGGCCGCATCGCGATCCGCCAAAAGGCCATGGTCGTCCCTTCGGCTTCGAGCGACTGCTTGACGAGGTCATGGTCCCCGACGGACGCCCCGCCCATGGTAATCAGGACATCCGCGTTGGACTCGTTGGCACGGCGGATACCTTCCGTGGTGGCGGCAACGGTGTCGGCGGCCAGGCCGAGATCGACGACCTCGGCGCCCTCCGCCCGCGCCAGCGCGCGCAAGCCATAGCCGTTGGAGTAGACGATCTGGCCGGGGCCGGGGATCGTGCCGGGCATGACCAACTCGTCGCCTGTGCCCAGCACGGCCACTTTCGGGCGGCGGTGCACGGCGACTTCCGGATAGTTCATGCCGGCGGCGAGCGACAGGTCGCGGTCGGAGAGGCGGCGCCCGCGCTTCAGCAGCACGTCACCCTCACGGAAATCGACGCCGGCGGCGCGGATATGCCGCCCGGGGACGGCGGCTTCGGTGATGGTGATATGATCGCCGTCGACAGCCGTGTCTTCCTGGATGATGACGGCGTCGGCGCCGTCTGGGATGACGCCGCCGGTGAAAATTCGCACCGCTTCGCCGCGGCCGACCTTCCGTTCGAACGGGCGGCCAGCGGCGACCTCGCCGATCACTTTGAGCCGGGCGGAGAGATCGGCGGCATCCGTTGCGCGCACCGCATAGCCGTCCATCGCCGACATCGCCTCAGGCGGCTGGGTCCGCCGCGCCGCGACGTCGCGCGCCAGCACGCGGTGATGGGCGGCGTCCAGCGCGACCATTTCCTCGGGCAGGGGATCGGCGCCATCAAGGATCGCGGACAATGCATCGGCAACCGGCATCAAGGCCACGGGCAGACCTCCCTAAATTCCAAGTGCGGTCAGTGCCCTTGCCACGTCATCCGTCGATGTCACGTGGATGGCAGAAAGGCCGCGCGCCCGCGCGCCTTCGATATTGGCGGCTGAATCGTCGAAGAACAGGATCCGCGAGGCCGGCACGCCGATCGCTTTTATCACATGATCATAGGCTTCGGCGTCGGGTTTGCGCAAACCGATGCTCGAGGACAGGAAGATCTCGCGGAAGTGGCTGAGGACATCAGTATAGGCCCGCGAGAAATGCGCGACATGGGCCGGATTGGTATTGGAAAAGGCATAGAGCGGCAGGCGCCGCGCCGCACCGGCGAGAAGCGGGGCAATGCCGGGCATCTCGCCGGTGAAGATCGCGTTCCAGCCTTCCAGGAATTGGGCGTCCGTGATGGTGATGCCGAGCGACTGGCGCAGGTTTGCGAAGAACGCGGCGTCGTCGATCCGGCCGATCTCGTGATGCTTGAAACTGTCGTCGACAATGAAGCGCGCGGCGAGGTCAACAGGCGTGCAGCCCGCATGGCCTGCCCAGCACGCCATCACGCGGTCGAAGCTGATATCGAGCACGACGCGGCCGAGGTCGAACAACAGGACGTCGGCGGAGTGGGGCGCTGGCGGCGAATTCATGGCAGTCGTTTACAAAACTGATTGGGCATGGGCAACGGCTCGGACTGATTTCCGCTCGATCCGGCATTTAAGCCGGTCCGCGAGCTGTGCTAAGCGTTGGGTCAAAACAGGGAGTGGTGGCATGAAAATCGTGGGCAGAATTTTGAGCGCGACCGTTGTGATTGCATTCTTGGCTGGTCCCGCCTGGGGTCAGCAGGCCCGTCCTCCCGCCTACGGCGAGACCGACAAGGACAAGACGCCGGCCGAAATAAGGGCCGAGAAGGACGCCGAGCGGGCCTACCAGAGATCGCTCGGCAACATTCCCCAGCAGCAGAAGAGCGATCCCTGGGGAACGATGCGCGGCGACAGCGCCCCGCCGAAAGGCGCCGCCAAGGCGCCGGCACCCGGCAAGCCAAAGGCCAAATCCGCCGAAGGCGCGGCAAAGTAAGCAAAGTCCTTAAAGCCCGCATGGCCGGGCTATATGATCCGCTTCTCGAAGAACACGCTGCTCGCGATGGATTGTGGTGCCATCTTCGCATAGGCGCCGAACGCCGGACATTCCCGGAATCCCGTTCGTACATAGAGCCGCATCGCCGCGATCTGCCGGTCTCCCGTCTCCAGACGCAGCACGGTGAGGCCGGCATGGCGGACCTCGGCTTCGATGCGGGCCAGGATGGCGTCCGCAACGCCCTGTCCCCGCGCGGTGTGCCGCACGTACATGCGCTTGACCTCCGCGAAATCGGGAAAGAGGAAGACGCCGCCGCAGCCAACCGCCGCTCCGCGCAGTCTTGCGAGGAAGAATCGGACGTCCGGTTGAAAAATCGCGTCGAGCGTCAGGCCATGACGCTGCTCAGGCGAGTACTCCGCGGAGAGCACAGCCTCCAACTCACCGACGAGTGAGCGCACCTCGTCGGTCGCGGTCAGCGCAGGTTCGATCTGCACTTCGTTGCTATCAGCCATGACTGCCCCTTCGAACCGCGGAACCCGGCCGGGTCGATCCTACATTTGCACTCGATTAGGAAACTCAGCAAATGCGGTCGGCTTTCGGTGAGAAAATGTTCCTGTTTCGGGTGAATCGGATCAATTCGAGGCCGATAAGGGCTCCTTGAGGCCGTATTGCCCCGGGCGGGCATGCCTTGATCCGACCAAAAAGCCATTGTGTGTTGGCGGTGCCGGGACAGGGGCGCTGATTCAGGGGAATCGTGGGCGTCCGTTAGGGAAGGGACGCCCCATATGCGCAGGAATTTCGCCTTTCTTCTCGGCACGGTGACGGGTGTGTGTCTGACCCTTGTCGTGGCCGGACCACAGGGCGCCAATCTGGTCGCGGCGGCAAAGGCCGCGGCCCGTTCCGACACCTACAACCAGCTCAATCTGTTCGGCAGCGTGTTCGAACGGGTCAAGACCAGCTATGTCGAAAAGCCGGACGATTCCAAGCTGATGGAAGGCGCCATTAACGGCATGATCTCCGCGCTCGATCCTCATTCGCGCTACATGAATGAGAAAGGCTGGAGCGACATGCAGGAGACCACCCATGGCGAGTTCGGCGGGCTCGGCATCGAGGTCACGATGGAAGACGGCCTCGTCAAGGTGGTGACGCCGATCGACGATACGCCGGCGGCAAAGGCGGGCGTGCTGTCGGGCGACGTTATCACCCAGATCGACGACGAGGCGATTCAGGGTATGAGCCTCGAACAGGCGGTGAGCCGGATGAAGGGCCCGGCTAACAGCAAGATCCGGCTGAAGGTCGTGCGCAAGGGCGCCGCGCCGATCGAGGTTGCGATCGTGCGCGAGATCATCCGGGTGCGTCCGGTCAAATTCCGCACCGACGGCGGCGATATCGGCTACATCAGGATCACCCGTTTCAACGAGCAGACCACCGACGGCCTGAAAAAGGCGCTGGCCAACATCTCCAAGGAGATCCCGGCCGACAAGCTGGCGGGCTACGTCATCGACCTCCGCAACAATCCCGGCGGACTGCTCGACCAGGCGGTGTCGGTGTCGAGCGCCTTCATGAACCGGGGCGAGGTGGTTTCCACCCGCGGCCGCACCGCGGAGGAAACCCAGCGCTTCACCGCCCGCGGCGGCGACATCACCAAGGGCAAGCCGCTCGTCGTGCTGATCAACGGCGGCTCGGCCTCGGCGTCCGAGATCGTCGCTGGCGCGCTGCGCGATCACAAGCGCGCCACCCTGATCGGCACGCGCACCTTCGGCAAGGGCTCGGTACAGACCATCATTCCGCTCGGGCCGGGCAACGGCGCGCTGGCGCTGACCACGGCCCGTTACTTCACCCCATCAGGCCGCTCGATCCAGGCCCAGGGCATCGCGCCCGACATCGAGGTGCTGCAGGACGTGCCCGATGAATTCAAGGGCCGCGCCGATCTGAAGGGCGAAGCCTCGATGCGCGGCCATCTTGCCGCCGAGGGCACCGAGCAGACCGGCTCGCAGGCCTATGTTCCGCCGAACGAGAAGGATGACAAGGCGCTGACCGCGGCCTTCAACCTGCTGCGCGGCGTCACCGTGAATGCGAACGGTCCGGCGATGGCCAAGCGCGCGGTGCCGAACTGACGGGCGGCGGATGCGTTTCGGTGACTTGCCGCAAGGCGCGGACACAAAATCTCGAAAACAACCCCATGCACAGTAGAATGGGTCTGCTTTTCTGAGCTGCCGCACGGTTCCTGCGCGCTTCCTTCTTCATAATTCGGTCTGGAAACCATCGCGATCTCGCGCGTTGTGCCGAGGACAAGCCATGGGAGGATAGCGCATGCGAACCTCAATTTTCGCCATCATGATCGCTTTCGGAGCCGCTGGCGCCATGCCGGCACTGGCCCAGCAATCGACAACGCCCGGCCAGCAGCAGATTCAATCCCAGAAGCAAATGCAGGAGGAAGCGGACAAGGGCATCAAGACCCGCGCCTCCGGCGAATCCGGATTTGTGGGAGAGCAGCAAAAGCCGGGGTCTGCAGCGCATGCGCCCGGGCAACCCAATCCGAGCAGCCAGACCACGACAGGTGCGGGCACCGGCCCGGGCTCTGAGACCAGCAGTCCACGCTAGCTAAAGTTCCGATCTGTAGGTCGATTAGCGGAACGGTCAATAAACGATCAGCAATCGCGGGATCGACGCGATCGCTGGTCTGATTCCCTGCTCTGGTTATTGCATCAGCAAGGGCGTCTGGCGAACCGAAAAGCGTCACTTCGTTTGAAACCTGATCTCCGTTCGGGCCGTACTTCGGCACGGCGTGATTTTCATCGCGCCGGTTCCCGCCCGATTGCGTGTTCAAACGGAGTTGCCATGTCGAAGAAACGGATTTTGCTCACCCTGATCCTGTCCCTCGGTTCGACCGGCGCCCTGCAAGCCAATCCGCTGGATTCGCCCGGCATCGTCTATATCGACGGGAAGCCGTGCAACAGCGCCTGCCAATCCTACATGGCGTGGTCGGCACAGTCCTTGTCCGGCCGATACCGCGAGCAGCACGAGACAAATGTTGCGGTTCCCGCCGACGCGGAAATAGAACGACCGCGGCATGCTGGTCCGGCACGCGTCGGAAGACAGCCGGCGCGGGTCTCTCGTGCAGCGCCGCGCGCGGCTGCTGCCGCGTCGAAAGCGAGGACGTCGAATACCAGGAAGGCCGCAGCTCCCAATCCTCCGGCCGCCCGCAAGGGCGTTCAGGCCGCCTCGGCCGCGGCCGCAGCCAAGCCGATCGCGCAAAGCGAGGCGCCAGAGGGTAGACCGGAAGGCATCAGCAAGCCGGAGCCGAGCCAGACCGCGGCCGTTACGCTGCCGCGATCCGCGGAAGTTTCCAAGGAGAGCGTCAAGGAGACCGTAACGCCCGAGCTCGCCTTGCCGCCACCCGCTACGCTCGAGATTGCCGCGCGGGCGACGCCTGCGGCCACCACCAGCAATGAGGCTCCCGCACCGGCGCCGCGGACCATCCAGCAGCAGGTCGTTGAAGCGACCGGTATGGCCGATCTCGTCACCGCGATCGGGACGGGACAGGCGCCGGCCGACAAATCGGCCAATCCGGAAACTGCGTCCGGTGAGATCAAGGATGCCGGCAAGGCGGCAGCCGCATCGTCTGAGGACGCCGACAACCTGGTGGCGCTTGTGCTGGCGCGTCCCGAAATCAATTCGCTGTCCGACCTCAACAACCGCAACATCGCGATCGAGGAGAAGCAATCCGCATCGAGCGGCCGTGTCAGCGCCGCCCTCATGGCGGCAGGCGCCCCCGAGGTCCAGTTCAGCGAAGGCCAGCAAGGGGCCGTCGACCGCTTGATCCGCGGCGAAGTGCCTGCTGCGGTGCTGACACTGGCCTCGCCGCAGGCCGCCGAATGGTTTCCCGATATCGCGGGCTTCAGAACGTTCCGCGTTCCGCTCGCACAGAAGGCGCGGCTCTAATGTTTATATCAATTGAATTGCTGCCTTAACCACGGCACGCATAGTCGCGCCTCAGTCTCCGCGGAGTCATAGATTCAGCAATCGGGACCTGACGGCCCCCATGCGCCATCTTGTTCCTCGCTCGCTTCCCCGATGGGGCTATCCGGATCGTCATTGGGTAGCAGGGCGGAGAGCCACTGCCTTTGATATGTGTACGCTCCATCCGGTCGACGCGAAATCAAGACGCGCATGATTCGAGCCCCAGTTTAGGAGCGTAAATCACAGGGGTCTGCCCAATCGCAACGCTTCCGGCTCAACTCCGGCCAGCGCTTACGGGCAGAAGCGGACATCAACCTCACGACTACCCCTGCTGAAACCGTCGAAAATAACCCAAAGCCGACATGGAGTCGGCCTAGACTGCCTCCGGCTTCTATCCCGATTCAGACTTGCGAATGACCGGATGTCGGCTTGAGCCACGGCGCTCTATCACCTACGCCGTTCAGGCCTTGCGCACATAGCGCCAGAGCAGGTCGGCGATCTCGGCCCGGCGTCGCGTCCTTGCTTTTGACGATGACATGTCCCAGGCAAATTGCGCCTCGAAGGTATGGCGGTTGGCGACCGAGAAGAAGCTCAGGGCGTTGAGCGTCATGTGCAGTTCGACCGGGTCGATCTCGGGACGGATCACGCCGCCTGCAACGCCGTGCGCGAGCAGTTTTGCGATCTGGTTGATGCTCGGCTGCGTCATCTCCTTCAGTCTCTGGCTGACGCCGATATGGCGGCCGCGATGGATGTTCTCGATGGAGACAAGGCGGACGAATTCGGGATTCGCGTGGTGGAAGTCGAAGGTGAATTCGGCAAGCCTGCGGATCGCGGCTTCAGGCGTCAGTGCCTCGAGATGAAGGTCCTCTTCTGCAGCGCGCATCTTGGCATAGGCCATTTCGAGCACGGCGGTGAAAAGCTCTTCCTTTGAGTTGAAGTAGTAGAAGATCAGCCGCTTGGTGATGTTGGCGCGGGCGGCGATGGCATCGGTGTTGCCGCCGGACAGGCCGTTCTCGGCAAATTCCTCGAACGCGATGTCGAGGATCTCCTGCCGCGTTCGCTCGCGGTCGCGCCGCTTGATCGGCGCAGGTTTTGCGGCCCTTGCGGGCTGCTTTTTTACGCTTGGCATCTGGCCGTTCGGTCCTTCGCTGGCGGCCGCAGGCCGCCTCAAACCATCTATAGCCCATCCGGAGGCACTTGACATCAATTATCCTGCCGGGTAATTAATAATTAACCTATAGATTAATTAGCCAGGCGACAATGATCCGGCTCGGCCTTGCCCATCTCACCGCATTGGAGCTCGCGCCATCGTCGCTTGTCAGGGAAGCTGCGCGTGCCGGCTTCGCCGCGGTGGGATTGCGCTACATCCCGGCAACGAGCGATGGGCCGGCCTATCCAACCGCGGTCGGCACCGAGGCCCACCGCACGCTCAAACGCTTGCTGGCTGGCGAAGGCGTGCGGGTCAGCGATATCGAGCTGGTTCAGCTCACACCCGACATCGACATCGCTGCGCTTGCGGACCGTCTGGAGGCGGGAGCCGATCTCGGCGCTGCCTCCGTCATCGCTTCGGGCGACGACCCGGATCAGGCGCGGCTCACTGCCCGTTTTGCAAAACTCTGTCAGCTCGCCGCGTCCTTCGGCCTGCGCGTCGAACTTGAATTCATGCGCTGGCGCGCGATCGGCAACCTGTGGCAAGCCGCTGCCATTGTGCGCGACGCAGATCAATCGAACGGCGGTATCCTGGTCGACGCATTGCATCTGACGCGCTCGGGCGGCGCGGCTGCCGAACTGCTTGTGCTTCCCGACCAGTGGCTGCGCAGCGCGCAGCTCTGCGACGCCACCGCAGAATCGCCGGCGACGGAGCGCGCCATCATCGCTGAGGCGCGCGAGGGACGGCTGCCGCCGGGCGACGGCGCCTTGCCGCTCGGCGCGCTCCTGGAGGCGCTTCCCGCCGACACCAACCTCAGCGTCGAGATGCCGATGCCGGCGCTTGACGCAAGAGAACGGATCGCAATGGCTTTTAACGCAACCAGGCACCTGCTCGAAGGACGGCCGCGCGCCACACGTCGCCGCGACTGCAGCGGCTGGGCCTGACCAGGAAATGCATGACATGACGAAAATCAGGATTGGCGTGATCGGCGCGGGGTTGATCGGACGCAAGCATCTGCGCAAGATCGCCGAGCACGGCGACTGCGAGCTCGTCGGCATCGCCGACGTCAATGCCGATCAGGTCGCAGCCGAACAGCCCGGCGCGCGCGTCTTCGCGGATTACCGCAAGATGCTCGACGAGGCGCGGCCGGAGGCGGTGATCATTGCCTCGCCCAACCAGCTTCACGCCGAAAACGGCATCGCCTGCGCACGCGCCGGCATCCACATCCTGATCGAAAAGCCGGTCACCGACACGCTGGAGACCGCCGGCAGCCTGATCGCGGAAGTGCGCAAGGCCGGCGTCAAATCGGTGGTCGGGCACCATCGCCGCCATCATATGCAGGTGAAGACGCTGAAGGCGCTGCTGTCCGAGGGCCGCATTGGCGACGTCGTCGGCGTCTCCGCCATCTGGGCCACGCACAAGCCGGAAAACTATTTCAAGATCGCGCCGTGGCGGTCGCAGGCCGGTGGCGGGCCGATCCTGATCAACCTGATCCACGAGATCGACTTCTTGCGCTTCACGCTCGGCGAGGTCACGGCAGTGGAGGCCATCGCCGCCAATCGCCAGCGCGGCTTCGCGATCGAGGACACCGCCGTTGCGCTGATCGCGTTCGAGAGCGGGGCGCTTGGTACCTTCTTCCTCAGCGACTGCGCGGTGACTCCCTGGACGACCGAGCAGGGCCTCGGCGAGGCGCCGGAATTCCCGTTCAGCGGACAGAGCAGCTACCGCATCATGGGCCGCCGCGGCGCGATGGAATATCCGAGTCTCACACAGTGGACGCAGGAGGGCGGTGCGCAGGACTGGAACAGGCCGATCCAGGCGCAGGCCAACCATACGGCGTCGATCGATCCCTACGTCGCCCAACTCGATCATTTCCGCGATGTCATCCGCGACGTCACGCCCTCGCTACAAACGGTCGAGGACGGCGCGCGAAGCCTGCTGGTGACGCTCGCGATTGCAGAAGCCGCCAATTCGGGGCGGCGCATCGATCTACGCGAACGCTATGCGGCGCTCGCGACGGAACAAGGCAGTAAGCAAGGGACGTAGAAACGCTTTCGCTATCGGCGATCAAACGTGAACGGACCAAGCCCCACCAAGAGGGCGGTCCGGAGGGAGGAGCCAGATGAACTACCGGTTCGACTTCGGACCCGTATTCGAGGGTCTGCCTGACCTGCTGTGGGGCTGCGCCGGCACGCTTGGCCTCGCGCTTTCAGGCATGGCGCTGGCACTCGTCATCGGCATCAGCGGCGTGCTGCTGCGCGATTCCCGCGTGCCTGTGCTACGCTGGCTCGTCATATCGTTCGTCGAAGCTATCAGGAACACGCCGTTCCTCGGCCAGATCTACTTCATCTTCTTCGCCCTGCCGATGGTAGGCATCCGGCTCGATCCGACGCTGACCGCGATCATCGCGCTCGGCGTCAACGGCGGCGCCTATGCGATCGAGATCATCCGCGGCGGCGTGCAGTCGATCAACAAGGGGCAGATCGAGGCGGGCCTCGCGCTCGGCCTGAGCAGGCCTTTGATATTCCGCCTGATCATCCTGAAGCCGGCGTTGCGCGCGATCTATCCCTCGCTGACCAGCCAATTCATCATGCTGACGCTGACCACGAGCATCGCTTCCGCGATATCGGCCTATGAGCTGACCTCGGTCGGACAGGCGATCGAGACCAACACGTTCCGCAGCTTCGAGGTCTACGGCGTCGTCACACTGCTCTATCTCGCGATGTCCTGGATGCTGATGCAGATGTTCGCGCGGATCAACGCGCGCTTCCTCAGCTATCCCCTGAAGTGAGGCCGGCCATGGACAAGAACCAGCTCCTGTTCCTGCTCGGCGGTCTCAAATGGACGCTCGCGCTGTCCGCCATCGGCTTCGTGCTCGGCTCGGTCGCAGGCCTCGGCGTCGCGCTCGCGCGAACCTCGCCACGGCGCTGGCTCGAACGCGCCACCGCCGCCTACATCGCGCTTTTCCAGGGCACGCCGCTGCTGATGCAGCTCTTCGTCGTCTATTACGGCCTGGCGCTCGCCGGGCTGAAGCTCGATCCCTGGGTCTCCGTCGCGATCGGCTTCACGCTGCATGCCAGCGCCTTCCTCGGCGAAATCTGGCGCGGCTCGATCGAAGCCGTGCCGCGTGGCCAGGTCGAGGCGGCCAAGGCGCTCAGCCTCAACTACGTCGACCGGATGAAGGACGTTGTGCTGCCGCAGGCGATCCGCATCTCGCTGCCGGCGACGATCGGGTTCCTGGTACAGTTGATCAAGGGGACCTCGCTTGCCGCCATCATCGGCTTCACCGAGCTGATGCGCGCCGGCACGATCGTCTCCAATCAGAACTTCAAGCCGCTGCTCGTGCTCGGCTTGGTCTGCGCGCTCTACTTCGCGCTGTGCTGGCCGCTTTCGCTCTACGGCGCGTGGCTCGAGCGGCGGCTCGTCACGGCTTCACGCTGAGAATTTCAACACACCAGAGGAGGAAAACATGACAAGAACGACGCAATTCAATCGCCGCCACATGCTGGCACTCGGAGCCGGCGCGATCGCCGCACCCTTCGTGCTGCCGCGGGCCGCCTATGCCGTGACGCCGGAGGAGATCAAGGCACGCGGCAAGGTGCTGATCGGAATCCAGGGCGATAACCCGCCCTGGGGCTTTGTCAATTCATCGGGCAAACAGGAAGGGCTGGATGCCGACCTCTCCGAGCTGTTCGCGAAGGAGCTTGGTGTACAAGCGGAGTTCACGCCATTGGCGGTCGCCAATCGCATCCCGGCGCTGACCTCCGGGCGCGTCGATATTCTGTTTGCGACCATGGCGATGCTGCCCGAGCGAGCAAAAGCGGTGCAATTCTCAAAACCCTATGGCGCCAACATCATCACTTTCATCGCGCCGAAGGAGATGGAGATCAAGTCGCCGGCCGACATGGGCAAATACGTTATCGGCGTCGCGCGCGGTAGCGTGCAGGACACCGACGTGACCAAGGCGGCGCCTCCCGGCACCATCATCCGCCGCTTCGACGGCGATGCGCCGACGATGCAGGCGCTGTTGTCCGGCCAGGTGCAGGCGGTCGGCGGCAACATCTTCTACGTTCCGCGTCTCAACGAATCCAAGCCCGGCGTTTACGAGAACAAGCTGGAATTCACGAAGCTCTACAACGGCGCCTGCACGCGGCTCGGCGAGAAGGACATCAACGCCTTCGTCAATGGCTTCATCGACAAGATCATCGCTAGCGGCGAATGGGCCAGGATCTATCCAAAGTGGATGAACAACCCGCTGCCGACATTCCCCGACAGCATCCCCGGCATCCCCTTCACCGCCAGCTAATGGAGATCACCATGCCGGTCGCAGCCTCGGCAGAGCCGATGATTGCAATGCGCGGTGTCAACAAATGGTACGGCACCTACCAGGTGCTGACAGACGTCAATCTGGCGGTCCGTGCCGGCGAGAAAATCGTTCTGTGCGGGCCGTCCGGATCGGGTAAGTCTACGTTGATCCGCTGCATCAACGCGCTCGAAACCTGTCAGAAGGGCGAGATCGTCGTCGACGGCGTCCATCTCGGCGCGCAGGGCAAGGCGATCGATGCGGTGCGCCGCGAGGTCGGCATGGTGTTCCAGCAGTTCAACCTGTTTCCGCACATGACGGTGGTGGAGAACTGCACGCTGGCGCCGATCCGTTCCCGCGGCACGCCGCGCGCGCAAGCCGAGGAGACCGCGCGACGGCTGCTCGACCGCGTCAAGATCCTCAATCAGGCAGACAAATACCCAGCGCAATTGTCCGGCGGCCAGCAGCAGCGCGCGGCGATTGCGCGGGCGCTCTGCCTGGAGCCGAAAGTGATGCTTTTCGACGAGCCGACCTCGGCGCTCGACCCGGAAATGGTCAAGGAGGTGCTCGACACCATGATCGGCCTCGCAACTGACGGCATGACGATGATCTGCGTCACCCATGAAATGGGATTCGCCCGCCAGGTCGCCGACCGCGTGATCTTCATGGCGGACGGCCGGATCGTGGAAGAGGCGGAGCCGGAGACTTTCTTCAAGGCCCCGCAGAACGAGCGGACCAGGAAGTTTTTAGGCGAGATTCTACCCCTTCATTGACTACCATCGGCATCCTTCAAGGTCCGCTTCTGGGCCCCATCGCGGACATTTGCTGCGCTTGCGTAAAAGAGGTCGGTATCGGAGAAGCGGACTTCGCCGCCGGTTATGAGTACACGGCCTGGTGAAGTATGGAATGCAAGTTACTGAGCGGGCACGTTATCCTCTTCTACTCCACCAAGGACGCTTACGGGAATTTTCGAACTTCGCGGCGTTCCGATCGAAATCGACGGTCAGACATGGCCGACTTCGGAGCACTATTGCGCTCGCACAGAAGGCGCGGCTCTAGCGCTGTTACACAGCGTAACGGCTAAGCCGAACGCGCCTCGCTCTTCCGCTTGCGTGGGCGGACCTGGGCGGCCGCCTCGGGGTGCGGCAAGTACTTGGAAAACATCCGTCTGATCTCGGCCGCCGGTTTCGGCGGGCTGAACAGATAGCCCTGGATTTCCGAGCAGCCGAGCTCGCGCAGCAATTCGCGCTGCTGTTCGGTCTCGACGCCTTCGGCCGTCGTCGTCATGTGGCGTTCGGCGGCGATGTTGACCACTGCCTGCACGATGCAGGACGAGCCTTCCGGCTCGGCGATGTCTGATATGAAGCAGCGGTCGATCTTGATCTTGTCGAACGGGAAACGCTGCAGATAGCTCAGCGAGGAGTAGCCGGTGCCGAAATCGTCGAGCGCGATGCGGACGCCGATGGCGCGAAGGTCGTGCAGCACCGCAAGCGCCGCTTCGTCGTCGCGGATCAGAACCGCCTCGGTGATCTCGAGCTCGAGTCGGCTGGAGGCGAGGCCGGATTCGGCGAGCGCCGCCATCACCTTGAGCGCCAGCGTGCCGCTCCTGAACTGGATCGGAGAAACGTTGACCGCGAGCCTGATATTGCCGGGCCAGCTCGCCGCTTCCTTGCAGGCCGTGGTCAGCACCCATTCGCCAAGCTGGTTGATCAGGCCAGTATCCTCGGCGAGCGGGATGAACTCGGCCGGCGAGATCATGCCGCGCTGCGGATGACGCCAGCGCACCAGGGCCTCGCAGCCGGTGATCGTGTTGGTCTGAAGGCCAAGACAAGGCTGGTAGTAGACCTCGAAGCCGCCGTCGACGAGCGCCTGCCGGAGGTCCATCTCCAGGCTGCGGCGGGCGCGGACTTCGGCTTCCATGTCGGCTTCGAAGAAGCGATAGGTGCGGCGGCCGGCGGCCTTGGCGGCATACATCGCCAGATCCGCGTTCTTCAGGATCTGGTCAATGTCGGTGCCGTCCTGCGGCGCCAGCGCGATGCCGATGCTGGCGTCGGTGGTGACCTGATGGCCGAGGCACTGGTAGGGCGAGCGGATCGCCTCGAAGATGCGGCTGACCAGCATCATCACGTCGTCGGTGTCCTCGATGCCGGTCTGCACGATGGCGAACTCGTCGCCGCCGAGCCGGGCCACGAAATCGCTCTTGCGCGTGCAAGCCGCGAGGCTGGCTGCGACCGATTTCAGGAGTTCGTCGCCGATCATGTGCCCGAGCGAATCGTTGACGCTCTTGAATTCGTCGATGTCGATGTAGAGCACGGCGAGCTGCCGGCCGGGGGCGAGGTGGGACAATTCGCGCTTGAGCCGTTCATGGAATAGCGTGCGGTTGGGCAGGTCGGTCAGCGCATCGTAATGGGCGAGGTGGGTGATGCGTTCCTCGGCGCGGCGCCGCTCGGTGATGTCTTCATGGGTCGCCAGCCAGCCCCCGTCCGCCACCGGCTCGTTGACGACCTGGATCGAGCGTCCGTCCGGTGTCGAGATCACCATGACGTTGCGGTGCGTGACGTCGCGCAGCACCGTGTCGAGGTAATGATCGATGTCGCCAACGAAGGAGCCGGTCTCCTTGCGGTGGGCGATCACCTCGCGGAAGCTGCAGCCCGGCTTCACCACGTCGGCCGACAGGCCGTACATTTCCAGATATCGCTTGTTGCAGATGATCAGTTGCTGCTTTGAATCGAACAGCAGCAGGCCCTGCGTCATGTTGTTGACGGCGGTATCGAGACGCTGCTTTTCCAGGGTCAGCCGCTGTTTCGACGCGCGATGCTGATGCGAAAGCTTGCGGACGACGAGAAACAGCAACGCGGCGATCGCCACCACCGCAAGCCCGGTGACGGCGACCAGGATTGCGATCTGCTCGCGCCAGTCGGCGAGCGCTGCCGACGTCGTGGTCGAGGCAATGATCACGATCGGGAAATTCGTCAGCGCGCGCGAGGCGATCAGCCGGTCCTCGCCGTCGATCGGGCTTTTGAGGCGTGAGGTGCTGCGCGGCAGCTCGAAGATCTGCCGCTGGGCGGCCGGTCCGTTCCTGAAGTTCTTGCCGATCAGGTCGGCCACATGCGGGTAACGGGCCAGCAGCGTGCCGTCGCTGTGATGCATGGCGATGGTGGCGCCGGGGCCGAGTGCGACGGTGGCGAAGAATTTTTCGAAATTGGCGGGTTCGATGCCCCGTCCGATGATGCCAAGGAATTCGCCCTTGGGGCTCGTGACCTTGCGTGCGATCACCGTGGTCCAGGCGCCGGTAATGCGGCTGTAGACCGGATCGACCAGCATTTCCGGCGAGTGCGGGCTGGACTTGAAGGTTCGGAAGTAGGTGCGGTCAGTGGCGCTGACGACCGGCGTTGGCCAGGCGGCGGACGCATTGATCAGGTTGCCGTCCGCATCGAAGATGTTGATGCCGCCGACATAGGACAATGCTTCGAGCTTGGATCTCAGCATCAGATGGATGTCATGGCTGGACATCCGGCGCTTGTAGTTCTCGACCGTCGCGATCCCGTTGGATCGCATGAATGCGATCAGATCCTTCTGGACGACCTGGAAATCTTCGAGCTGCTGGTCGAAATGACGAGCGAGCAGCAGGACGGTGTTTTCCAGTTCGCGCTCGCTGTTGCGCAGCGCGCGCTCACGGAAATTGCCAGCCAGGATCGTCGCGCCGATCGCGATCATGGCGATCAGGAGGGTGCCTCCCAGGATCAACCAGCGGATCGGGCCGCCGCGAAAGGCGGACGCGATCCTCAATGAACTGACACCGGTCGAAGCCATGAATGCGATCGTTGCCGGGAATTGAATCGCCGGAAGCGGCGTTCTCCCAAGCCGGCCTCCACTTCGATACCGTGCCGAGATGGAATTGGCGTTAGGAAGCGTGGTTAATGAATGGTTGCCTGGTGGTGGGAGTTTCCGTCGGCAACCGCAAGGACGCGCGCCGACCGGCGATGGAAACCGGCGAGAGGCCGTTGCGCTTCAAGACCAGCGGACCGGGTATTGCAGATGCCGACCCAATCCGAACTGATTAATGGACGCGCGTTGCGGACGTGCGTGCCCGCTTCTTCGGGCCAACGCCGGCCGTCTGAGAGCCGTCCGGCCCGGCGTAGCCCTGCTTGAGGCGCAGCCAGGAGTCTCCGGTGTAGGGATTGCCCGGGCCTTTGTTCGTGCAATTGGCGTTGGGATAGAAGAAGGCGCAATAGCCGGGTTCGCTCATGACCTGCTGTGCTGTCGCGGGTCCCGTGATCAACGCCAACGCCAACGCCACCGCTGTACCAAGAAGCCTGTACATCGCCATCGCTTTGCTCCTTGTGAGGGTCTCGCAAGAAGCAACCCCAGCATTGTGGGCTCATTCCTCGCGGCCAGTGTCACGCAAGCGTGAACGCCGCAAACGGCAAGGCTGCGTGCCGCCCGACGACGGAGCCCGGCGACAGGCCGGTACGCTTGAAGACAGCGGACCGGGTAGATGCACCGGTCACTGCGGACTGATCAGCGGACGCGCGTTGCGGATGTGCGTGCCCGCTTCTTCGCGACAACGCCGGGCGCCTGAAAGCCGTCCTGCTTGGCGTGGTCTTGCTTGAGGCGCAGCCAGGCGTCCCCGCTGTAGGGGTTCCCCGGGCCCTCGTTCGTGCAATTGGCGTTGGGATAAAAGAAGGCGCAATAGCCGGGTTCCTCAATGACGTGCTGTGCCGTCGCAGGCCCCGCGATCAGCGCCAGCGCCGCCGCCGCACCAAGAAGCCTGTACATCGCCATTGCATTGCTCCTTGTGAGCGTCTCGCAACAAGCAACCCCGGCAACATGAGTTCATTCATCGCTGCCGGGGTCACGCCAGTGTGAATGCTGCCGAGCCTGCTCAGGTCATTGGCCCCGTTCAAGGCTTGGCGCGATAATGGCCGGACTTGCCACCGAGCTTCTCGACGAGGTGAATGCCTTCGATGCGAACGCCGCGTTCGACCGCCTTGATCATGTCGTAGATCGTCAGGCACGCGACCGACACCGCGGTCAGTGCTTCCATCTCGACCCCGGTCGGCCCGGTGACCTTGACGGTGGCGCGGACGAGGCAGCCGGGAAGCTTCTTCTCAGGCGTGATGTCGACGGTCACTTTGGAAAGCGCCAGCGGATGGCACAGCGGGATCAATTCGGACGTGCGCTTGGCCGCCATAATGCCGGCGATCCGCGCGGTGCCGAGCACGTCTCCCTTCTTGGCATTGCCTGAGATGATCAGGTCGAGCGTCGCCTTTGTCATGACGACGCGGCCCTCGGCGACGGCGGTGCGCTCGGTCGCCGGCTTCTGGGAGACGTCGACCATCCGCGCTTCACCTGATGTGTCGATATGGGTGAGGGCGGCGCCGCCTTTGGAAGCCTTGCGCGCCATCTGCTAGCCGGTTCCGGTAGCGCGCGGCGCCGGAGCGCGCGCCAGCAGCGCGCGGGTCGCCGCCGTCACGTCGGCCTGCCGCATCAAGCTTTCGCCGACCAGGAAGGTCGACATGCCGACGCGTTCAAGGCGGGCGAGATCATCAGGCGTGAAGATGCCGCTTTCGCCGACCATCAGGCGATCGTGGGGGATCAGCGGCGCCAGTGCCTCGCTGGTCGCGAGCGTCGTCTCGAAGGTGCGCAGGTTGCGGTTGTTGACGCCGATCATCGGCGAGCGAAGTTTTAGCGCGCGGTCGAGTTCGGCGCGGTCATGAATCTCGATCAGCACGTCCATGCCGAGCGCCATCGCGGCGTCCTCGATATCCTTGGCAGTGGCGTCGTCGAGCGCGGCCATGATGATCAGGATGCAGTCCGCGCCAAACGCGCGGGCTTCCACCACCTGATAGGTGTCGAACAGAAAGTCCTTGCGCAGCACCGGCAGATTGGTCGCCGCGCGCGCCGCCACCATGAAATCGAGATGGCCCTGGAACGAGGGCGCGTCGGTCAATACGGAAAGGCACGCCGCGCCGCCGGCCTCGTAGGCTTTTGCAAGAACAGGCGGATCGAAATCGGCGCGGATCAGCCCCTTGGACGGCGAGGCCTTCTTCACCTCCGCGATCAGCGCGTAATCGCCACGGGCGAGCTTTTCCCGGATCGCGCGCACAAAGCCGCGCGGCGGCGAGGCCGCCTTGGCGCGCGCTTCGACGTCGGAAAGCGGATGCGCCTTCTTGGCGGCCGCGATTTCCTCTCGCTTGTAGGTCTCGATCTTGGTCAGGATATCGGACATCTGACGCCTTTCGGATCAGCCGCGGGAGACCGCGATCAGGTGCTTCAGCCGTGCGGCCGCGGCCCCACTGTCGAGCGACTTCGCGCCGATCGCAACGCCGTCCCTGAGGGTCTTGGCGCGGCCGGCCACGATCAGCGCCGCCGCGGCGTTGAGCAGCGCGACGTCGCGGTAGGGGCTCGGATGGCCGTTGAGCACGCTTTGCAGGGCGAGCGCGTTGGCGTCGGCATCGCCGCCCCTGAGCGCATCGACATTGCAGCAGGTGAGGCCGGCGTCCTCCGGCTTCACCTCGAACGTGGTGATCTTGCCGCCATCAAGGCTGGCGACGAAGCTCGGGCCGGTGAGGGTGATTTCGTCGAGCCCATCGGAGCCATGCACGACCCAGACGGATTCGGAGCCGAGATTTTTCAAAACCTGCGCCAGCGGCTGCACCCAGTGCCGGGAGAACACCCCGACCATCTGCCGCCTGACGCCGGCGGGATTGGAGAGCGGGCCGAGCAGGTTGAAGATGGTGCGGGTGGCGAGCTCGACGCGGGTCGGGCCGACATTCTTCATCGCCGGATGATGCGCCGGCGCGAACATGAAGCCGATGCCGGCCTCGGCCACGCAGCGACCGACCTGCTCGGGGGTGAGGTCGATCTTGACGCCGAGCGAGGCCAGCACGTCCGCCGCGCCGGAGCGCGAGGACAGAGCGCGGTTGCCATGCTTGGCGACCGGCACGCCGGCGCCGGCAACGATGAAGGCGGCGCAGGTCGAGACGTTGACCGACCCCGAGCCGTCGCCGCCGGTGCCGACCACGTCGACGGCATCGTCAGGCGCCTTGACCCGCAACATCTTGCCGCGCATCGCCGACACCGCCCCGGTGATCTCGTCGACGGTTTCGCCGCGAACGCGGAGCGCCATCAGCAGGCCGCCCATCTGCGAGGGCGTCGCCTCGCCGGACATCATGGCATCGAAGGCGGTGGCCGATTCTTCACGCGACAACGTCGCGCCCGTGGCGACTTTTCCGATGATAGATTTCAGGTCGTCCATCGCTTGGCTTTCAAAATCGCGGCCTCATCCTGCGAGGGGCGGCCAGGTGGCCGCCCCTTGGTATGAGAGGCGTGTCATTATGCTCAATTGTTGGCGCCCGTCACCTGCGCGAAGGCGGCCTGGTTGATCGAGGTGCCGATCTCGGACTCGATCTTCGCCACATATTGCGCGAGCTGTTCGTCGCTCAGGCTGCGCTGCAGCGTGTCCTTCAGCCGCTTGAATTCCTCGGAGGCGGTGTCGACCGGCGGCACCGTCACGTCGGTGATGCGGAAGACGATCCACTCGCTGCCGCCGGCGCCCGGCGTCTGGCCGACGCCGTCCTTCGGGGTGCGGAACGCCGCCGTGACGGCAGCGCTCGGCACACCCGAAAGCGAGGCGTCGCGGCGGAAGCCGGTCGCGGTCTCGACCTTGGCGCCGGCTGCGGCCGCTTCGGTGGCAAGGCTGCTGCCTTGCTCGACCTTCTGCACCATCTCGGTGGCCTTCGCGCGGAGCTTGTTCGAGATCTGGTCTTCGCGCCACTTCGCCTCGACCTGCGCGCGGACCTCGTCGAGCGGCCGCTCGCGCGAGGGCGTGATGCCGAGCACGTCGTACCAGGCATAGCCGCCGGCGAACTGAATTGGCTCGTTGTCGACGCCGACATCGCTGTTGAAGGCCTGCGAGACCACGTCGAGGCCGCGCGGGATGTTGGCGACAGGCTGGCCGTCGGGATTGCGGCCCGAGCGGTCGACGGCTTCGATCGTGACCGGGGTCAGGCCGAGCTTTTGCGCGGACTCGACCAGATTGGCGCCGCCGCTGCGCTCGTCTTCCATCTTATTCTGCATCTCGTTGACGTTGGCGCGGGCGCGTTCGGTCGAGATCTCCTTCTTGATCTGGGCGGCGAGGCTTTCATAGGTCGGTGTCACGCCCGGCTCGATCTTGCCGACCTTGACCAGGGCGACGCCGAAGCGGCCCTGCACCGGCTGGCTGACTTCGCCCGAAGCCAGCGAGAACGCCGCATCCGCAATCGCCGGATCGATGATCGCGTTCTTGGCGATCAGGCCGAGATCGACGTCGGCGAGGTTGAGGTTGCGCTCCTTAGCGACGTCGTCGAACGACGTTCCTGAGGTGATGCGGCCGCGCGCGGCCTGCGCTTCGCTCTCGTTCTGGAAGAACATCTGCGAGACTTCGCGCTTTTCCGGCGTGCCGAACCGATCGCGGCGTTGCTCGAAAACTTTCTTCGCGTCCTCGTCGGAGACCTCGATCGATTTGCCGAGCTCTTCGGGGCTGATCACGACGAACGACAATTTGCGGTATTCGGGCGCGCGGAACTGGGTCTTGCGATCCTCGAAATAGGCGGCCAGCGCCTCGGGCGAGGGCGGGTCGATCGTCCCGGCCTGCGCGGCGTCGAGCTTGACGTATTCCATGGAGCGCTGCTCGTTCTGGAAGCGCGTCAGGGCATCGACCAGCACCTTCGGCGGCTCGAGCCCGGCCGAGACGGTGCCGGCGATCTGGCGCCGTAGCCCGACGCGCCGCTGCTCGCTCAGATAGCGCTGCTCGGTGTAGCCAAACTGCCGGATCGTGGCCTGGAAGCGCTGCGGGTCAAACTTGCCGCCCAGCCCCTGGAAATTCGGATCGTTGTAGATCAGCCGCATGATCTCTTCCTGCGACTGCGCCAGCCCCATGCGCCGGGCTTCCTCGTCGAGTGCCGCTTCGGCAATCGTCTGCCGCAGCACCTGCCGATCAAGCCCGAAGGCGCGGGCCTGTTCGGAGGTCAGGGGACGGCCGAAGCTGCGGCCGAGTTGCTGCAGCTTCTCGGTGTAGATCTGGCGGAATTGATCCGTCGAAATCTCGATCTTGCCGACCTTGGCAAGCGACGACTGGCCGAATCCCTTGAAGATGTCGGCAATGCCCCACACTGCGAAACTGACAATCAAGACGCCCATCACGGTGGCCATGACAATCTTGCCGAGCCAGTTTGATGAGGCTTTCCGCATTCCTCGAAGCATGGGTCCAACTTGTTTTTTAAGGAGAGGGGAACCGGGTCGTACCTGCGGGAATTCGGTTCAGGACCGAATCCACAACAAGGCATCACCAAGTTGAAAACGCATCATAAAGTGGCAAAAGGCCCCCCGCAACCTCGACCAAATGGGCGAATTGAAGCGGTTAATGGCGCCGATATTGCCCGCCCGGTATCTGGAACTGGCCGCGCGCCTCTGCTAGCGCATCTGCAACGCTGATTTTGCGGGATAATCGACATGACCGACGTCATCCGGCCGCTGATCGCCGGCAACTGGAAAATGAACGGCCTGAAGGCTTCCTTGAGTGAATTCGAAGCCATGATCGCCGGCGCGGGCGCGCTGGCCGGCAAGGCCGACCTCCTGGTCTGCCCGCCCGCGACCTTGATCGCGCCTTTCGCCGATAAGGCGCTCGGCTCGAGACTTGCTGTCGGGGCCCAGGATTGCCACGCCAAGGCCTCGGGCGCCCATACCGGCGATCTCTCGGCGGAAATGCTCGCCGATGCCGGCGCTAGCGCCGTCATCGTCGGGCATTCGGAGCGCCGCGCCGACCATGGCGAGACCGATGTGGTGGTCCGGGCGAAGGCGGAAGCGGGGTGGCGGGCAGGGCTGACCGCCATCGTCTGCATCGGCGAGACCCAGAAGCAGCGCGACGCCGGCCAGACACTCGACGTCTGCGGCACCCAGCTTGCGGGTTCGCTCCCGGACGGTGCGACGTCGGCCAATCTGGTGGTGGCCTATGAGCCGGTCTGGGCGATCGGTACCGGGCTGACGCCGACGCCCGCCGATGTCGAGCAGGTTCATCGCTTTATTCGCGGCGTTCTCACCAGCCGGTTTAAGGCAGAAGGCAGAAAGATCCGGATTCTTTACGGCGGCTCGGTCAAGCCCTCCAACGCGGCGGAATTGATGGCGGTCGCCGACGTCAATGGCGCGCTGGTTGGCGGCGCCAGCCTGAAGGCCACCGATTTCCTGGCGATTGCGGAGGCCTGCTGACTTACGCGGGCGCGCTTTCCGCCAGCCGCTTCCAATAGATCAGCGTGCCCGTCAGCCCGCCATGGGGCTTGAACGCGTAGTTGGGAATGACACCGGTCAGCTTGAAACCGACCCGCTCATAGAGGCCGGCCGCGCCTTCATCCTCGGCGGTGTCGAGCACCAGGAGCCAGCGTTGATGCGTGATCGCCAAACGCTCGGCTTCGCGCAACAGCGCGGTGGCGATGCCGCGGTGGCGGTGACTGACGCGCGTCATCATCTTCGCGATCTCGGCGCGGTGCGGCTGGTTCGGCGGCAGATCGAGCAGCAGCGTCACCGTTCCGATTAGCTCGTCGCCGTCAAAGGCGCCGAGGATGACGCGTTCGCCGCGCTCCGCTGCGCTCAGCGACTTCGACCAGAACGCCTCGGCCGCTTCCCGCGACAGCGGATGCATGAAGCTGACCGATCCGCCATTAGCCACCGTCTCGATCAAGATCTCACTAAGCGCTGCGCAGATTTCGGCCGAGGGCGTCAGGGCTTTGATCGTGACATCAGACATGGGCGTGAGATTCCGCATCGGCGTCAGCTCCGGACCAGTGCCACGACATAGGTACAGGGCGCGGAGCTCTCATTGGCAAATGTAGCCTCCGCCGGCGGACCGAAGCCGAGACAGTCGCCGGCATGCAGCTCATAGCGCTGCCCGCCGTCGGTCAGCACGAGCGCACCCGACAGCACCCAGAGCACCTGGCGGATGTGGGCGTAGGACGAGGCCGGCAGCGTCACGCGCTGCTTTGGCGGCATCTCGACCTTGATGATCTCGATCGGGTGATCCGGCCGGTTGAACACCTGCCGGCGCAGGTAGCCGGTCTCAGGGTCGCGCCACACCGCCTGGTCGGCGGCCCGCGACAGGCGGTCGCCCTGGCCTTCGGCGCGCAGCATCAAGCCGGCCAGGGTGAGGTCGAAGGCGCTGGCGAGGCGGACCAGCACCACCGCGGTCGGTGAGACCTCGGCCCGCTCGACCTTGCTGATGGTTGCCTTGGAAACCCCGGAGCGTTCAGCAAGGTCGGCCAGCGACCAGCCGCGGCTGTCGCGTTCCAGCCGGAGGCGATGGGCGAGGCGGGTGCTGAGGTCGTCTACTAAAGTATCCATTCGTCTATTATATGAGAAATATCCGCGACCACAAGTCCCGAGCCGAGCGCATGGGCGAGGGGGTATGCATATCCTTGTCGCCGCGCCTGCGGCAATTATCTCAGGGGCGGCCGATGGGGGTGACAATGCCCCGTCCGATCGTGTAACACCGCGCAACTTCAGGAAAACCCGCAAGCGCTTGCTGCAGCCGAAGCCCGGCGCCCTTGGCTTGTGACGGAAGGTTTTGAGATGCAGACCGTCATCATCGTCGTTCACCTCATGATCGTCACCGTGCTGATCGGTGCGGTGCTGCTGCAGAAATCCGAAGGCGGCGGCCTCGGCATGGGCGGCGGCGCCGGCTTCATGTCGAGCCGCGGCACCGCCAATCTGCTGACGCGGACAACGGCGATCCTGGCCGGACTTTTCTTCCTGACCAGCATGGCGCTGGCCTGGCTCGCGGGTGTCGATCGCAAGCCGGCCTCGATCCTCGGTGCGCCGACGACGCAGTCGCAGCCGGGTGGCGCGATGCCGGTCGCTCCGCCGACCTCCGGCGGTGTGCTCGACACGCTCAAGAAAGTTGATGAACAGCAGGCCCCGTCGGGCCCGCAGGCACCGCGTTCGCAATAACGCAGGGTGGCTATGCAGGACGGCCTCTACCGTCCTGCATCAGAACTTCCCATCAAGCCTCTGAAATCGTTTCAATTTTAACGTCACCCACAGGCCGGCGATTAGTTTGCCCGCGCACGCGATTCGTTTTGGCGAATCGGGTCTGTGGCCTTAAAGGTAGGGTCCCATGGCGCGGTACATATTCATCACCGGCGGCGTGGTTTCTTCGCTCGGAAAGGGTCTGGCTTCGGCGGCACTCGGTGCCCTGCTGCAGGCCCGCGGGTACAAGGTCCGTCTCCGCAAGCTCGACCCCTATCTCAACCTCGATCCCGGAACGATGTCGCCGTATCAGCACGGCGAGGTGTTCGTCACCGACGACGGCGCCGAGACCGATCTCGATCTCGGCCATTACGAGCGCTTCACCGGGCGTCCGGCCACCAAGGCCGACAACATCACCACTGGGCGTATCTATCAGGACATCATCAGCAAGGAGCGTCGCGGCGATTATCTCGGTGCGACCATCCAGGTCGTGCCGCACGTGACCAACGCGATCAAGGAATTCGTCCTCTCCGGCAACGATGAATTTGATTTCGTGCTGGTGGAGATCGGCGGCACCGTCGGCGACATCGAGGGCCTGCCGTTCTTCGAGGCGATCCGTCAACTCAAGAACGAGCTGCCGCGCGACCATGCGGTCTACATTCACCTGACGCTGCTGCCCTACATTCCAAGCGCCGGCGAACTCAAGACAAAACCGACCCAGCACTCTGTGAAGGAGCTGCGCTCGATCGGTATCCAGCCGGACATCCTGCTCTGCCGCACTGATCGCGAAATTCCGAAGGAAGAGCGCCGCAAGCTCGGCCTGTTCTGCAACGTGCGCGAAAGCGCCGTGATCGAGGCGCGCGACGTCGACAATATCTACGCAGTGCCGGAGGCCTATCACGCCGCCGGTCTCGACGATGAAGTGCTGGCCGCGTTCGGCATCAGTCCGAAAATTCCGCCGGCGCTGCAGAGCTGGAACGTGATCAACGAGCGCGTGCGCAATCCCGAAGGCGCAGTGACCATTGCCATCGTCGGCAAGTACACCGGCATGAAGGACGCCTACAAATCGCTGATCGAGGCGCTTTCCCATGGCGGCATCGCCAACAAGGTGAAGGTCAATCTCGACTGGATCGAGAGCGAGGTGTTCGAGAACGAGGACCCGGCGCCGTTCCTCGAACATGTCAACGGCATCCTCGTGCCCGGCGGCTTCGGCCAGCGCGGCGCCGAGGGCAAGATTCGCGCGGCGCAGTTCGCGCGGGAGCGCGACGTGCCGTATTTCGGCATCTGCTTCGGCATGCAGATGGCGGTGATCGAGGCGGCGCGCAATCTGGTCGGCATCGAGGACGCGAACTCGACCGAGTTCGGCCCGACCAAAGAGCCGCTGGTCGGCCTGATGACGGAATGGTTGCGCGGCAACGAATTGGAGAAGCGTTCGCAGTCGGGCGACCTCGGCGGCACGATGCGGCTCGGCGCGTATCCGGCGACGCTGAAGCGCGGCAGCCGCGTCTCGGAAGTCTATGGCGGCGCGCTGGAGATTTCCGAGCGCCACCGCCATCGCTACGAGGTCAACACCGCGTACAAGGACCGCCTCGAGCAGCACGGCCTGCGCTTTTCGGGCCTGTCGCCCGACGGCGTGCTGCCGGAGATCGTCGAATATGAGGACCATCCCTGGTTCATCGGCGTGCAATTCCACCCCGAGCTGAAATCGCGTCCGTTCGAGCCGCACCCGCTGTTTGCGTCGTTCATTGAGGCGGCGGCAAAGCAGAGCCGGCTGGTCTGACTTCTGGCCATGGCTTAAACCGTTTTTGTTTGCGCCAGCGCAGAAGTCGACATCACCGTGCTCTGTGTGACGAGCTTGTTCTGCGGCCTGCGCGTCAATCGATAGACCGCCGCGGGCGGTACATTCAGCATGGCACGGTCGACCAGCTTGGCTTTCAGTCCAAGCCGGTCGAGGACAGGACGCGGCACCGGACAGCGAAGGCCGTAGGTGAACTGATAAAACGCAGCACCGGGTCGCATATAGCTGAACGCGCCGCCGACCACCGAGATGATTTTGCGGGTTGACATGTTGAGCAGCGGAAGGCCGCTGACGACGGCGCCCACCGGTGCGCCGTCGAACAGGCGCTCCGTCGCCAGTCTCGCTGCGTCCATCCAGACGACGCGCGCGCCGGGAAAGCGCACCTGCAACAACTTCATGAAGTCTGAGCCATATTCGACCAGCGTCAGATCTTGCTGGCGGACCCCGCGCCTGAGCAGTTGGTAGGTGAAGGCTCCGGTGCCTGGGCCGAGCTCGAGGACCGGGCCATTCGATGCTGTTATCTCGCTGGTAATGAGTTCGGCGAGCGCCGGGCTGGATGGGGCAATCGCGCCAACGCGGCCAGGCGCCGACATCCAGGCGAGGAAGAAAGAGAAGAAGTCATGTGACATGCGCACTCCGGCAGACAAAGTGATCGCCTCTCAATTCGATGACGAGGCGTAATCCAATGTCCGCTGCCTGCATTGCGACAGCATTGCGCGGCGACCGGCAGGCGAAGTTCTAATTCAGGGAAGGAGCGGGCGGCAGCGCGAGACGAAAGCATGCGCCGCCACTCGGGCCATCGAATACCGATACGTGACCGCCATGCAGCCGGGCGATCTCGCGCACCATGTTGAGTCCGAGACCGGCACCGCGATCGAGCGGCGTGAGGCGATAGAACGGCTCGAATATCAGCGTGCGCTGTTCCGGCGGAACGCCGTCGCCTTCGTCACCGACGTCGATGGTCGCGGGCAAACCGACGTGAATACTGATGGTTCCGCGCCGGCCTCCATGCTGGATCGCGTTCTGCACGAGGTTGGTCAGCGCACGCTCCAGCGCGGAACGATCGCCGATGATCTCGACGCGTTCGGCTGCCGTGTCGAGCGCCAGTTCGTAACCGCCAGCGATCGCGAGCGGCGCGAGGTCGGCGACGACTCCTTGCGCGACAGCCGCGAGATCGACGCGGCTGAAGGGTTGCCGGCATTGATCGAGGCGTTGGATATCGAGCAGTTGTTCGGCCAGCGTCGATAGCCGTGCGGTGTCCTCGAGCAATCGCGTCTTGTCGGCTCCCGCCGGCAGCGATTCCAGCCGGGTGGTCAGGATCGCAATCGGCGTGCGCAGTTCATGCGCGGCGTCCGCAACAAAGCGCTGGTGGCGCTGATAACCTTGATCCAGCCGCGCCAGCGCATCGTTGATGGCGGTAACAAGCGGCGTTACCTCGAGCGGGATGTGGTGCGCAGAAAGCCGGGCGCCACGCTGATGGATATCAATCTGGCGTGCCTGCGCTGCCGCCGTATCCAGCGCGGCGAAGGCCCGCCGCACCACCATCGGCGTCGCAATGAAAGTCGCAATCGCCATCATGGCAAGGCCGGGCAGCGCGACGCCGAGAAACGCCAGCGCCGTGGCGAACACCGTCCTGGCGCTGGATAATGGCTCCTGGGTGGCCGTGAGCACCTGTACGGGACCGGCGTCACTATTAACACGCTTCAAGCGCGCCGGTGGCTTGCGCGGATCATCCTCGAGCAATTGCCAACCGAGCCGTGCCTGGCTGATCTTATCGAGTGCGCCGCCGATCCCGGCGAATTCGGATGGTACCTTGCCTTCGGACAGCGAATGGCCCTGCCGGTCGCGCACCAGGAACCAAAGGTCCGGTGTCCTGTCGCGGAGATCCTCCAGGTCCGCGGTCGGCCGCAGCATCAGCCCGCCTTGCGCGTCGCGCACGAGCGCGCGCTGCACGATGCCGATGACATGATCCTCGTCCCGCGGAACGAGCAGGATGCCGGAGACGCACAACGCGGCGATCAGGAGTACGACGAGCGTGACTAGCAGCACCGCCTGCATCGAGATCAGTTGCCAGCTCAGCCGCGAGCGCAGGCAATAGGGTTCGGCCTGATCGGTCACGGTATCGGTCTCAACAGGTAGCCGACGCCGCGAATGCCGTGGATTTCGACCAAGGCATCCACGTCGGCAAGCTTGCGGCGCAGCCGCGACACATGGGTATCCAGAGCGTTCGACTGCACCGCGTCATCGAAGCTGTAGACGGATTCCTCCAGTGCGGCCCGCAGCACGGTTCGGCCGAGGCGCCGCACCAGCGTTTCCAGTACCAGCAACTCGCGCCGTGGAAGGTCAAGCGGCCGCCCGTCAACGCTGGCCTCGCGATGGCTGAAGTCAAAAGCAAGCCGTCCGGCCTTCACGATGTCCGGCTGCATGCCGGCAGGCCGCCGCAGCACGGCGCGCAGCCGTGCCAGCAATTCCTCGACCGCGAAGGGTTTTGCCAGGTAATCGTCCGCGCCGCTGTCGAGGCCCTCAATCCGATCGGTGAGCTCGCCGCGCGCCGTAAGCACGATGATGGGCACGCCGTCGACCCGCGCCCTCAGTTTAGGGATCAGCGCCAGGCCATCGCCGTCAGGCAGTTGGCGGTCGAGCAGCACCGCGCCGTGAACGTCGGCGGCAATGGCCTCTTCGGCCTCGGCAAGCGTCGGCACATGGTCTACCACCATGTCATAGCGCTTCAGGGCCGAAGCGAGCGCCGCCGCCATTTCCACTTCGTCTTCAACGAGCAATATCCGCATTCCCTGCACTCTGGATATCCTGACCGGCCCGAATTAGCGCCAGTATCATTGCGGCAGCATTGCGGGAACGGGTTAAAGGGGAGACCCAGATTGCGCTCGGCGGCTGGCATGGGGCAACGACCAGCCATGCGCCGTGCGCCGCATGGTGCGCGGGATCGGCTCAAGACAGCTTCCGGGGCAACCGCTATAACCGCCCGCGAAATCATGTGGGAGGACCATCAATGATCATGGAAATGCGCGTCTATCGCTGCCTGCCGGGCCGCCTGCCGGCGCTGATGAAGCGATTCGATACGCTGACGCTGAAACTGTGGGACAAGCACGGCATCAAGCAGGCCGGCTTCTACACCACGCTGATCGGCACCTCCAATCAGGAACTGACCTATTTCATCGCCTGGGACTCGCTCGCCGACCGCGAGAAGAAATGGACCGCATTCCAGTCCGATCCCGACTGGATCGCCGGCCGCGCCAAGAGCGAAGAGGACGGCCAGATCATCGACAACATTGTCAGCCAGCTCCTGGTGCCGACCGCGTTCTCCGCGGTAAAATAGCCGCGCGCGCAACCCTGACATTCGGGGTTTAAACGGGGTTGATCCTGAGGTCGCGGACCGGCATGGTCCGCGCCAACAGAAGGAACATCCCTTGAACGTGAAACTCGACGCAGCCCCGGTCGTCTCGGTCGGCAAAGTCAAATTCGGCAATAATCTGCCGATGTCGATCATCGCCGGCCCTTGCGCGCTGGAGAGCCGCGCGCATGCGCTCGAAGTCGCCGGCGCCCTGAAGGAGATCGCCGGCCGGCTCGGCATCGGGCTCGTCTACAAGACCTCCTTTGACAAGGCGAACCGAACCTCCGTCTCGGCCGGACGCGGCATCGGGCTGGCGCAGGCCTTGCCGATCTTTGCCGAGATCCGTGCTTCGCTCGGTCTTCCCGTGCTCACTGATGTGCACGAGCCCGCACAATGCGCCGAGGCCGCGCAGGCGGTGGACGTGCTGCAGATCCCGGCATTCCTGTGCCGGCAGACCGACCTGCTGCTGGCGGCCGCGGCGACCGGCAAAGTTGTCAACGTCAAGAAAGGCCAGTTCCTCGCGCCCTGGGAAATGACCAATGTCGTCGGCAAGGTCACCGGCGGCGGCAATCCCAACGTGATGGTGACGGAACGCGGCGCCTCGTTCGGCTACAACACGCTCGTCTCCGACATGCGCGCGCTGCCGATCATGGCGCAGACGACCGGCGCCCCGGTGATTTTCGACGCCACTCATTCGGTGCAGCAGCCGGGCGGGAAGGGCACCTCATCCGGCGGCCAGCGCGAATTCGTCCCCGTGCTGGCGCGGGCGGCGGTGGCGGTCGGCATCGCCGGCGTGTTCATCGAGACCCATCCGGATCCCGATTCGGCGCCGTCCGATGGACCCAACATGGTGCCGCTGCGCGAGTTCGAGGCGCTGGTGAAAACGCTGATGGAGTTCGACGCGCTTTCCAAGCGCGGAAGTCGGCAATGATGCTGGTGGCGCCGTGACCGCCGCCAAAGGCCTGCCGCCGGCGCTCAACATTATCGCGCTCGCGACCTTCTCCGCAGCCCTGTCCGCCCGCGCCCTCGATCCGGTGCTGCCGCATGTGGCCGAGGATTTTTCGGTCAGCATCGCGACCGCCGCCAGCTTCGCCGCCGCCTTCGCCTTCACCTTTGCCATCATCCAGCCGGTGCTCGGCGCCTTCGCCGACATCTTTGGCAAGGCGCGGCTGATGATCGTCGCCCTGGCGCTGCTCGGCTTCGCCAACATTCTCGGCGCGATGGCGACGTCGATTCCGCTGCTGTATGTGAGCCGCATCCTGGCCGGCATCGGATCGGGCGGCGTGTTTCCGATTTCGCTTGGGCTGACCAGCGATCTCGTCGGCCCCGACAAGCGCCAGATCGCGATCAGCCGCACGCTGGCCGGCGCCATGACCGGCAATTTGCTGGGCGCGACGGTATCCGGCCTGATCGGCGACTTCCTCGGCTGGCGCGGCGTGCTGGCTTTTCTCGGCGCGATTGTCGTCGTCGCTTCGATCGTGGTTGCGATCGGGTTTCGCGGCGCCGCCCTGACGCACCCGCCGCGCACCAGCCTGTCGGCCCTCAAGCAGGGCTACCGCACGATCTTCTCCAACCGGAACGCGTACATATGTTACGCGGCGGTCTTCATCGAGGGCTGCTGCGTGCTCGGCCTGTTTCCGTTCATCGCCTCTTTCTTGTTCGACCTCGGACAAACCTCGCTGTCGATCGCGGGCATCGTCATTGCGGGCTTCGCGGTTGGCGGTCTCTTCTACACCATGACGGTATCGCGACTTTTGCCTGTCATCGGCGTCAACGGCATGATCATCGGCGGCGCAGCGCTGGTCGGCGTGCAACTCATGGCGGTCGCGCTGGGGCCGGAATGGCGGCTGCAGCTACTCGGCCTCGTCTTCATGGGCTGGGGCTTTTACATGATCCATGGCAGCCTGCAGGTGTTCGCCAGCGAACTCTCGGCGGAAGCGCGCGCCACTGCGCTTTCGCTGCACGCATTCTTCTTCTTCATGGGCCAGACCGTCGGCCCGATCGCCTACGGTTTCGGCATCCAGCACGCCGGCAAGGTCCCGACCTTGCTCGCCGCGGGCACGGTGATGATCGTGCTCGGTTTTGCCTGTGCCAAATTGCTGCGCCAGACCAAGCCGGCGGATGCAGCCGTGACGTAACCGGTATCGAGCTCAAGTGAGAGAAAGCCACCCGCCCGAGACGGCGCCGTACCCCGAGCGATGGGCGCCAGCTAAGCCATAAGCCTGGAACCCACACGCAGACGTGACGTTGATCTGAGTCCAGCATTAAAGGTGGAGTCAAAGAATGAGCGATAGAAATCCTGTTGGCTGGTTCGAACTCTACGTTCGCGATATGGAGCGGGCGAAAGCATTCTACGAGAAAGTTCTGGGTATCTCACTGACGCGATTAGAGCAGTCGGGCGGTAGTCTAGAGAATATGTGGGCCTTTCCGATGAACCGCGACGGCAGCGGCGCGACCGGCGCGCTCGCCAAGATGGATGGCGCCCCGGTCGGCGCGGGCGGTACGATCATCTACTTCGTGTGCGACGATTGCGGCCAGACCGCAAAGCGCGCGAAGGAAGCTGGCGGAAAGATAGTAAAGGACAAATTCTCGATCGGCGCCTACGGAAACATCGCGCTGGTGTCCGACCCCGACGGCAACGTCGTCGGATTCCACTCTATGACCTGACCGGACGTCCGATGGCACGTCGCTCTCCATAGATCGTGTTCACGCGGACCACCATCATGCGTGAATGATTGTTCGGCTACCCTGACGACTTCCGGTTCGATACCGACCTTTGATCCGCCAGCGGCGCTCTTGCGAAGTGCCGACAGATCCGAACGCAGGGACATATGATGCATCAACCCCGCCCGCGATATGGTGCGACGCCCTGGTCCGGCACCCACACGTCCTTCGGCAGCTTGCCGGTCTGCCAGAACACGTCGATCGGGATGCCGCCCCGCGGATACCAGTAGCCGCCGATGCGCAGCCACTTTGGCTTGATCTCAGCGGCGATGCGCTTGCCGATCATGACGGTGCAGTCCTCATGGAAGGCGCCGTGATTGCGGAAGCTTGCCACGAAGAGTTTTAGCGATTTGGATTCCAAGAGCCATTGGCCCGGCACGTAGTCGATCACCAGATGCGCGAAATCCGGCTGGCCCGTCACCGGGCAGATCGAGGTAAATTCCGGTGCGGTAAAACGGACCAGATAATTGGTGCCGGCTTGCGGATTGGGCACGCGGTCGAGCCTGGCTTTCTCGGGGCTGTCGGGCCATTCCACGGCGCGGCCTAGCTGCAATGATTGCGGCAACGATTTCTGGGATGATTTCTTGGCCATCATGATCGTCCTTTGCGCGCCGACATGGCCGCAACAGGGTGCGCTCGTCAACTGGGGGTGATGCCGTGTCCCGGACGCGGTGCTGCGTGAACGCGGCGCCGCAGAGCCGGGACGCACCCGATGGATCCCGGCTCTGCGTCGCATCACTGGCGTGCTGCGCCGCGTCCGGGAAACGGGGCGGCGAGAAGCTTCACCAATGCCTGCCGCTCAGTCGCATCCTCGATCCCGCGCATCGACATCCACAATCCCGGAAACATCGCGGCGGGATCCGCCAGAAAGGTATCGAGGCGCTTTTCGTCCCAGCGCAGCCCATCGTCGCGCGCCTTGCGCAGCGCCGGCGAATAATCGAACTCGGCGTCGCCGGCGACCGTGCGGCCGATCAGGCCCGCGAGGTTGGGGCCGGGCAGGCCGCGGTCGGCAGGATCGAGGCTGTGACAGGCGCGGCAGGGCGTGAACGCCCGCGGGCCTTCTTCTTCCGCGAAGGCGGCAGCGGGCAGGAAAAACAACAGCAGGAGGACGGCGACGAACTTCACGCGAGCGTCTGTATCACGACCAGGCGGTCATTGCCGGATTCGGCGCCCCAGGTCTCGCCGGGCCGGCCGTCGAGCTGACGCACATTCGCGCCCGATTTGTCGCTCGGCAACGCGTTGAATTTTTCCGTGACGGGATCGAAACGCACGATGGCGTTGGCGCCGAAATCGGTAAGCCAAACCTTGTCCTTGTCGTCGACGTACACCGCATAGGCGCGCGGATTGCTCCCGGGCAGCTTCCATGCATTCCAGGAGCCGTTGGCGGGATCGTGCACCGATACGTTGCCGCTGTTCCACTCGCTGACCCAGATCCGGCCCTTCGAGTCTGACCACACCCGTCGTGCGCCCTGCTTTGGCGTTGATGGTTCGACCACCGTCGCCTGGCCGCTCGCCAGGTCGATCTTGGCAATGTGATTGCCAGCGAGCGAGGCATACCAGACTTCGCCTTTCGCCGTCGCCGTGATCCCGTAGGGGCCCACGCCGCGCGGCGCCTTGAAAACCTTCATGTCGCCCGATTTCGGATCGAGCCGGCCATAGATGCCGGATTGGCCGGTGAACCAGTAGATGCCGCTCTTGTCGAACACGCCGGTGTTGAGGTTGGCGTACGCCTCTTTTTCGGGCAGGCGGAACAGTGTCACCTTGTGATCGCCGGGGTCGACGCGCGCAATCGCGTTCTGTCCGCCCTCGGTCACCCACGGCGCGCCGTCGGGGCCTATGACGACGCCGTGAGGCGCCGCGCCCTTGCCGAGATTGATCAGCTTGAACGTGCCGTCCGCTGGGTTTAATCGCCCAAGCGTTCCGCTGCGCTGACCGGTGAACCAGATCGCGCCGTCGCGAGCGGCCGTCACGTCGTGCAGGCCCACGCCGGTCTCGATCGGATAATATTTCACGCGGAAAGGCCCTTCCTGGGCATTCGCGTGGCGCAGCAGGACGGGGGCGGCGAGGATTCCGGCGGCGGAGTTCCGAAGAAACTGGCGGCGATTCATTGCGTTACCCCGTTCTATCAATGTGAAGGTTTGGGCGCTGAGATCAACCTTGTAGCCAGTCTATCCTGACCCGGTCCCACGTTGCGGAAAAGGCCGCCGCCCAAGCGTTCACATTTGCTTGCTTGCCGTGTAAGACGCCTCCGAAACCTGACCCCACCATTTGCAGGAAAGCTCTGACATGACCGCCATCGTCGACATCATTGGCCGCGAAATTCTCGATAGCCGGGGCAATCCGACCGTCGAGGTCGATGTGGTGCTGGAAGACGGCTCGATCGGCCGCGCCGCCGTACCCTCCGGCGCCTCCACTGGCGCGCATGAGGCGGTCGAACTGCGGGACGGCGACAAGAAGCGCTATCTCGGCAAGGGCGTGCAGAAGGCGGTCGAGGCCGTCAATGGCGAAATCTACGAGGCGCTGAGCGACCACGCGGTCGAGGACCAGGTCCAGATCGACCAGATCATGATCGATCTCGACGGCACGCCGAATAAGAGCCGGTTAGGGGCCAACGCCATCCTCGGCGTTTCGCTCGCCTGCGCCAAGGCGGCGGCCGAATCCTTCGACATGCCGCTCTATCGCTATGTCGGCGGCACCTCGGCGCGGACGCTTCCCGTGCCGATGATGAACATCATCAATGGCGGCGTGCATGCCGACAATCCCATCGACTTCCAGGAATTCATGATCCTCCCCGTGGGTGCGGCGAGCTTCGCCGAGGCGCTGCGCTGTGGCGCGGAGATCTTCCACACGTTGAAGGGCGAACTGAAGAAGGCCGGCCACAATACCAATGTCGGCGACGAGGGCGGCTTTGCGCCGAACCTGCCGTCGGCCGATGCCGCGCTCGAGTTCGTCATGGGGGCGATCGGCAAGGCCGGCTACAAGGCCGGCAGCGACGTGATGCTCGGCCTTGATTGCGCGGCGACCGAGTTCTTCAAGGACGGGGCTTACGTCTATGGCGGCGAGAACAAGACGCGCTCACGCTCCGAGCAGGCAAAGTATCTCGCCGACCTCGTCGCGCGCTATCCGATCGTCACCATCGAGGACGGCATGTCGGAAGACGACATGGAGGGCTGGAAGGAACTGACCGATCTGATCGGCAAGAAGTGCCAGCTCGTCGGCGACGATTTGTTCGTCACCAACGTCACCCGGCTGGCCGACGGCATCAAGAACGGCCGCGCCAATTCGATCCTGATCAAGGTCAACCAGATCGGCACGCTGACCGAGACGCTCGCCGCGGTCGAGCTGGCGCACAAATACGGCTACACCTCCGTGATGTCGCACCGCTCCGGCGAAACCGAGGATTCCACCATCGCCGATCTCGCGGTCGCCACCAATTGCGGGCAGATCAAGACCGGCTCACTGGCGCGCTCCGACCGTACCGCCAAGTACAATCAGCTCCTGCGCATCGAGCAGCAGCTCGGCACGCAGGCGAAATATGCAGGGAAGGCGGCGCTGAAGGCCTTGGCGTAACGCGCCGGCGCATCCAGATAACACGAACACAAAGGGGAGGCATTGAGATGAGCGACGGCAAAAGCGGTCTGCAACTGCGTTCGCTGCTCAAAAAGAGCGGCGAACTCGAACTGTCGCTGGTGGAGGTCCCGACGCCGGAGCCGGGGGACGACGAAGTCGTGGTCCGGGTCGAGGCGTCGCCGATCAACCCGTCCGATCTCGGGCTCCTGATCGGGCCGGCCGACATGTCGACCGCCAAGGTGTCGGGTACGGCCGAAGCGCCGGTCGTCACCGCGAAGATGCCGGATGCGGCAATACGGATGATGGGCGCGCGCCTCGATCAGTCGATGCCGGTCGGCAACGAAGGCGCCGGCGTCGTGATCCGGACCGGATCGTCTGACGCGGCGAAGGCGCTGATGGGCAAGACCGTGTCGATGATCGGCGGCGCCATGTACACTCAGTACCGCACCATCAAGGTGCGGGATGTGATGGAACTGCCCGAGGGCACCACGGCGGCCGACGGCGCGTCATGGTTCGTCAATCCCCTGACCGCGCTCGGCATGACCGAAACCATGCGGCGTGAAAATCACAAGGCGCTGGTGCATACCGCCGCAGCCTCCAACCTCGGCCAGATGCTCAACAAGATCTGCATCAAGGACGGCATCGGCCTCGTCAACATCGTGCGCAGCAAGGAGCAGGCCGACATCCTGCACAAGATCGGCGCCAAATATGTCGTCGATTCCACCGCGGCGACCTTCATGGAAGACCTCACCAACGCGCTGGTGGAAACCGGCGCGACCATCGCCTTCGATGCGATTGGCGGCGGCAAGCTCGCGGGGCAGATCCTCACGGCCATGGAGGTCGCGGCCAACAAGACCGCCAAGGAATATAGCCGCTACGGCTCCAACGTGTACAAGCAGGTCTATATCTATGGCAGCCTCGACAACCGGCCGACCGAACTGAGCCGGGCGTTCGGCCTGACCTGGGGCGTCGGCGGCTGGCTGCTGACGCCGTTCCTGCAGAAGATCGGCCCCGCCGAAATCGGCCGGTTGCGCCAGCGCGTGGCGTCCGAGCTCAAGACCACCTTCGCCAGCCACTACACCAAGGTGGTGTCGTTGCAGGAGACGCTGCAGCTCGAAAATATCGCGGTCTACAACAAACGCTCGACCGGCGAGAAATTTCTGATCAATCCGAGCAAGGGCTAAGGCTGGATCGTTTGATCTGGCACAAAATAAAACAGGCCGTCCGGACGGGCGGCCTGCTCGATGTCATGGAAGCATCTCGAACGCTGAAAATCACACTGAGATAGAAGGAATGTTGAATTTATCGGTGCGATTTCGATCCGGCGTTCTTTGGCTTTCTTTTTTGGTAAAGCACGCGCGTGGGATGCACGTTAGCTTCCTCGCGTTCGACAGCGCGTCTGATCTGCTGCAATTCGAAATAGGCCTTTGCAACGTCAAACCGAGTCTTTGGCGTCTCCGCTGATAATCGTTGTCGCATGTGAGCCCCTTCCGTAGAGAGCTCGAGGCTAAACCCTCTGTTGCATTTCGTCTGTACGCTCTAAGACGTAGAAGGACTGGTTCCACAACCGGAACTAGTGGAATCCCGCATTGTTACCAGGGATTTACTGGGAGGCATCACGCTATCTTAAGCTGTGACGCGTTGGGGCTGGGCTTCATGCGGCCACAGCGCGGCCCGCGGTCGGGGATCGGCGGAATTCGGATCAAAGGCGCCGGCTCGCGCCTTTCATGCACTTGCATCTACCTGACGATCTGGCTAAGGGAGGGTCGGCGCTTTCGCTGCAACAGGGAAATCCAAATGGCCACCTACACCATCGTCACGATCGTCGGCAGTCTTCGCAAGGAGAGCTTTTCACTCAAGATCGCCAATGCGCTCGCCAAACTGGCGCCGGCTTCGCTCAAGCTCGACGTGACCACGCTGGAAAACATTTCCTTCTTCAATCAGGACCTCGAAGCTGCGCCCCCAGCCGACTGGCTGGGCTTGCGCGAAAAGCTGCAGAAGTCGAACGGCGTCCTGTTCGTGACGCCGGAATACAATCGCTCGATCCCCGGCGTGCTCAAGAACGCGATCGACGTCGCCTCCCGCCCCTACGGCAAGAGCTCCTTCCTCGGCAAGCCGGTCGGCATCGTCGGAAATTCGCCGGGCGCGCTCGGCGGCATGGCCGCGGTCAAGCATCTGCAGAACATCCTGCCAGGCATTTCCGGGCCGATCCTCGGCCAGCCCGAGGTCTACCTGAACGGCGTCGGCGACGCATTTAACGAAAAGGGCGAGCTTGTGAAGGAAGCTGTGCAGAAGGTGCTACAGCAGTATCTCGGCGCGTTCGCGGCGTTCATTGAGAAGCAAAACGGATAATACGCGCTCTCCCGTCATTGCGAGCGCAGCGAAGCAACCCATAGCTCGGCATAACGGACAGATGGATTGCTTCGTCGCTTTCGCTCCTCGCAATGACGGGGCGCGCGTTCGTGTCCGTTGTTTTAGGAATCCGTTAACCCGGCCATCGCATCTTGGGCCATGGTCTCCCGCACCCGATTAAAATCCATCTTGACCGGGCTCGCCCTCTATACGATGGCGGCGCTGATGGTCGGCTATTTCGGCGTCAACGCCTATACCGGCAAATACGGGCTGAACGCACGCCAGGAGCTGGATCAGGAAATCATCGCCCTCACTTCCGAGCTGGCGCGGCTGAAGCGCGAGCGGGCGCAGGGTGAGCAGCGGGTATCGCTGCTGCGCTCCGACCGGGTCGACCCCGACATGCTGGACGAGCGCGCGCGCTTCCAGCTTGACTACGCTAGTCCGCGCGACCTCGTCCGGATCAACAAGCCGAACTGACTGTCTGGCGACGATGTGACGAACGCCGGCGTCGGGGCCGATGCTGGCGGCACCGGTTCTGCAAATTTCAAAAAACCGCAAAATCGGTTTCGAAAATGTCGTGTCTCGTTGCAGTGCGGCATAGCAATATTTTCTCAAGCGCACGCAATCCTTTCACGGCGGTTTGAGTTGGGATAGAGAGGGCTGATCCCGTCTTTCTTTCTCACCCCCGGAAATGCCATGGCTGCACCCAAGAAAAGCGTCGTCGCGAAGGAATCAGGGCTGGAGAAGGCAAACGGATCGCCACCGGAATTCACCAAGGCGCAGGAACTGGCCGCGCTGCGCGACATGCTGCTGATCCGCCGCTTCGAGGAAAAGGCCGGCCAGCTCTATGGCATGGGCGCGATCGGCGGTTTCTGCCATCTCTATATCGGCCAGGAAGCCGTCGTGGTCGGCATGCAGATGGCCCTCAAGCCGGGCGATCAGGTCATAACGGGATACCGAGACCACGGGCATATGCTGGCCACAGGCATGTCCGCCAATGGCGTCATGGCCGAATTGACCGGCCGCCGCGGCGGCTACTCCAAGGGCAAGGGTGGCTCCATGCACATGTTCAGCATGGAAAAGAACTTCTACGGCGGCCACGGCATCGTCGGCGCCCAGGTCTCGCTCGGCACGGGCCTAGCGTTCGCCAACCGCTACCGCGGCAATGACAATGTCGCGCTGGCCTATTTCGGCGATGGTGCCGCCAACCAGGGCCAGGTCTACGAAAGCTTCAATATGGCGGAGCTGTGGAAACTGCCCGTCGTCTACGTCATCGAGAACAATCGCTACGCCATGGGCACCTCGGTGAGCCGCGCCTCCGCACAGTCGGACTTCTCCAAGCGCGGCGCGTCCTTCAACATCCCGGGCAAGCAGGTCGATGGCATGGATGTGCGCGCGGTCAAGGCCGCCGGCGACGAGGCGGTCGCCTGGTGCCGCGCCGGCAACGGCCCCTTTATCCTGGAGATGCAGACTTACCGCTACCGTGGTCACTCGATGTCGGATCCGGCGAAGTACCGCACCCGTGATGAGGTGGAAAAAGTCCGCCACGAGTCCGACCCGATCGAGCAGGTGCGCAATCGCCTGCTGGCCGCCAAGGTCAGCGAGGACGAGTTGAAGAAGATCGACGCCGAGGTCCGCGAGATCGTCAACGCGTCGGCCGATTTCGCCCAGCATGATCCCGAGCCCGATCCGTCCGAACTCTGGACCGACGTCTATCGCTGAAGCGCAGTATTTTAGTTTCCGGAGCTACCATGCCGATTCAAGTTCTGATGCCTGCGCTGTCGCCCACGATGGAAAAGGGCAACCTCGCCAAATGGCTGAAAAAGGAAGGCGAGCCGATCAAGTCCGGCGACGTCATCGCCGAGATCGAGACCGACAAGGCGACGATGGAAGTCGAGGCGACCGACGAGGGCACGCTCGGCAAGATCCTGATCCCGGAAGGCACCGCCGACGTTGCCGTCAACACGCCGATCGCGATGATCCTCGCCGACGGCGAGAATGCCGCCGATCTCGCCAAGGCGCCGGCGCCTGCCGCCAAGGCGGCGGAGTCCGCGCCGCCTGCCGAAGCGAAGGCGGAAGCGCCGCAGCCGAAGGCCGCCGCTCATCCGACTGCGCCAACTTCCGTCAGCGAGCCCGAGCCGGAAGTGCCCGCCGGAACGGAGTTCATCACCCAGACCATCCGCGAGGCGCTGCGCGATGCGATGGCCGAAGAGATGCGCAGAGACCCCGATGTCTTCATCATGGGTGAGGAGGTCGCCGAATATCAGGGCGCCTACAAGGTGACGCAGGGCCTCTTGCAGGAATTCGGCGCGCGCCGGGTGATCGATACCCCGATCACCGAGCACGGCTTTGCCGGCGTCGGCGTTGGCGCCGCGATGACGGGGTTGAAGCCGATCGTCGAGTTCATGACCTTCAACTTCGCCATGCAGGCGATCGACCAGATCATCAACTCCGCGGCCAAGACGCTCTACATGTCCGGCGGGCAGATGGGCTGCTCGATCGTATTCCGCGGCCCGAACGGCGCCGCCGCCCGCGTCGCCGCCCAGCACAGCCAGGACTATTCGGCCTGGTACTCGCAGATCCCCGGGCTGAAGGTGATCGCGCCATTCTCGGCCGCCGACTACAAGGGGCTGCTCAAGGCCGCGATCCGCGATCCCAACCCCATCATCTTCCTCGAGAACGAGGTGCTCTACGGCCACACCGGCGAGGTGCCGAAGCTCGACGACTACGTCGTGCCGATCGGCAAGGCGCGCGTGGTGCGCAAGGGCAAGGACGTCACCATCGTCTCCTGGTCGATGGGCATGACCTATGCGCTCAAGGCCGCCGAAGAGCTCGCCAAGGAAGGCATCGAGGCCGAGGTGATCGACCTGCGCACGCTGCGGCCGATGGATACCGACACCGTCATCGCCTCCGTGCAGAAGACCGGCCGCGCGGTGACGGTGGAAGAGGGCTGGCAGCAGTCCGGCGTTGGCGCGGAAGTCGCCGCCCGCATCATGGAAAACGCGTTCGACTATCTCGACGCGCCGGTGGCGCGCATCTCCGGTAAGGACGTGCCAATGCCTTACGCGGCCAACCTCGAAAAGCTCGCTCTGCCGTCAGTGGGCGAGGTGGTCGCGGCCGCCAAGGCCGTTTGCTACCGGTAGGTTTCTCAGATGGCCGGTCCCAACGAACAGCCGCTGCCGCCCGACGTCATCGGCCGCGATGATGCCGTGGAAGTCCTGCGTGCCTTCGTCGTAGACGGCGGGCTCTCGATCGCGTTCCAGCGCGCCTTTGAGGAGCCCGACATGTGGGGTCTCCTGCTCGTCGATATCGCCCGCCACGCCTCCCGCGCCTATGCGCGCGAGAGCGGTTACACCGAGGACGAGGCGCTGGCGCGCATCGTCGATATGTTCGAAGCCGAGATCAACCGGCCGACCGACATGGGCTCCACCACGCCGCGGTCAAAACAAGGTCACTGACGATGCCGATCAACATTTTGATGCCCGCGCTGTCGCCCACGATGGAAAAGGGCAACCTTGCCAAGTGGCTCAAGAAAGAGGGCGACAAGGTCAAGTCCGGCGACGTCATCGCCGAGATCGAGACCGACAAGGCGACCATGGAAGTCGAGGCGGTGGACGAAGGTACCCTCGCCAAGATCCTGGTGCCCGAGGGTACGCAGGACGTGCCGGTCAACGACGTAATCGCGGTGCTCGCCGGTGACGGCGAGGACGTGAAGGCGGCAAGTGCCGGGGCTGCGCCTGCAGCAAAACCCGCCGAGGCTCCCAAGGAGGCAACGAAGGAAGCTCCCAAGCCTGCTGCCGCTGCGCCGGCTGCCGCGCCTGCACCAGCTCCGGTCGCACCGGCGCCCGTCGCCGCGAAGGGCAACGGGCACGCCCGCATCTTCTCGTCGCCGCTGGCGCGTCGTCTCGCCAAGGACGCCGGCATTGACCTGGCCCGTATCATCGGCTCCGGTCCGCATGGCCGCGTCATCGCGCGCGACGTTGAGGATGCGAAATCCGGCAAGGGCCTGAAGGCGCCGGCCGCTGCGCCTGGCGCAGCGCCAAGCATCGCGCCGGCGATGAGCGACCAGCAGATCCTGGCGCTGTTCGAGCCCGGCTCCTACGATATCGTCCCGCATGACGGCATGCGCCGCACCATCGCGCAGCGCCTGACCGCGGCGACGCAGAGCATTCCGACCTTCTATCTCACGATCGACTGCGACATCGGCCGTCTGCTCGATGCGCGCGAGCAGATCAACGCGGCCGCGCCGAAGGACAAGGAGAAGAAGCCGCTCTACAAGCTCTCGGTCAACGACTTCGTCATCAAGGCGCTTGCGGTCGCGCTGCAGCAGGTGCCCGACTGCAATGTAAGCTGGACCGAGGCCGGCATGGTCAAGCACAAGCATTCGGACGTCGGCGTCGCCGTCGCGATGCCCGGCGGACTGATCACGCCGATCATCCGCAATGCCGAGAGCAAGTCGCTGTCGACCATTTCCAACGAGATGAAGGATCTCGCGGCCCGGGCGCGGACGCGAAAACTCAAGCCGCAGGAATATCAGGGCGGCACGTCGTCGGTCTCCAACCTCGGCATGTACGGCATCAGCCATTTCACGGCGGTTATCAACCCGCCGCAGTCGACCATCCTCGCGGTCGGCGCCAGCGAGGAGCGGGCGGTGGTTCGCAACGGCAAGATCGAGGTCGCGCACATCATGAGCGCGACATTGTCCTGCGATCACCGCGCCATCGACGGCGCGCTCGGCGCCGAGTTGATCGGCGCGTTCAGGCGGCTGATCGAAAACCCCGTGATGATGATGGTGTGAGCGCCGCGTCGGTAGGGGGCTGCATTGAATGTCCGGACACGCTGGCCTTGGATATCGATGCTGCTCACGGCCGCTATCGCGCTCAACCCGATCGGGCTCGATTTTCTTCGCTCCGCCTTCTTCGCCGGCGAACAACTGGCGCGGAATATCGCCCAGCCGATCGTTCTGACCGCGATGGCGATGCTCGGCCTGATCGGCGCGCTCGAATGGCTGGTCAGGGTATTTATGATCAATCGCCGCACGCGCGGCGGAACAACTATGTGAGTTGAACGGGAGCCGCCATGGCCGACACATCCTTCGACGTCATCATCATCGGCTCCGGCCCCGGCGGCTACGTCACGGCGATCCGCGCCGCGCAGCTCGGTTTCAAGACCGCGATCATCGAAAAATCCTATCTCGGCGGCATCTGCCTGAACTGGGGCTGCATTCCGACCAAGGCGCTTTTGCGCTCCGCCGAAATCTACCACTACATGCAGCATGCCAAGGATTACGGGCTTTCCGCCGAGAAGGTGTCGTTCGATCCGAAGGCCGTGGTGCAACGCTCGCGCGGCGTCTCCAAGCGGCTAAACGACGGCGTCGGCTTCCTGATGAAGAAGAACAAGGTCACGGTGATCTGGGGCGAGGCGTCGATCGACGCGCCCGGCAAGGTCACGGTGAAAAAGTCCGCGGTCGAGGCGCCGAAAGGCGCGCTGGGTGAGGGCGCGTATCAAGCAAAACACATCATCCTCGCGACCGGCGCGCGGCCTCGCGTGCTGCCGGGGCTCGAGCCCGACAAGAAGCTGGTCTGGACTTATTTCGAGGCCATGGTGCCGGATCGGATGCCGAAGTCGCTGCTGGTGGTCGGTTCGGGCGCGATCGGCATCGAGTTCGCCTCGTTCTTCCACACCATGGGTGCCGACGTCACCGTGGTCGAAGTGCTGCCGCAGATCCTGCCCGTCGAGGATGCCGAGATCGCGGGCCTGGCGCGCAAGCGATTTGAGAAGCAGGGTATCAAGATCCTCTCCAACACCAAGGTGACAAAACTGGAGAAGAAGGCCGACAGCGTCGTCGCCACCATCGACGACGGCAAGAAGCCGCAGACGGTCGAGTTCGAGCGCGTCATCTCGGCGGTCGGCGTGGTCGGTAATGTCGAAGGCCTCGGGCTGGAGAAGCTCGGCGTCAAGACCGACCGTGGCGTCGTCGTCATCGACGGCTATGGCAAGACCAACGTGCCAGGCATCTACGCGATCGGCGACGTTGCAGGGCCGCCGATGCTGGCCCACAAGGCTGAGCACGAGGGCGTGGTCTGCATCGAAGCCATCAAGGGCCTGCATCCGCACCCCATGGACAAGAACCTCATTCCCGGCTGCACCTATTGCCACCCGCAGATCGCCTCCGTGGGATTGACGGAAGCCAAAGCCAAAGAGGGCGGCCGCGAGATTCGCGTCGGTCGCTTCCCCTTCGTCGGCAACGGCAAGGCCATCGCGCTCGGCGAGGACCAGGGCCTCGTCAAGGTGATCTTCGACAAGAAGACCGGGCAGCTCCTCGGCGCCCACATGATCGGCGCGGAAGTGACCGAACTGATCCAGGGCTATGTCGTCGCCATGAACCTGGAGACGACGGAAGAAGAGCTGATGCACACCGTCTTCCCACATCCGACGCTGTCGGAGATGATGAAGGAAGCCGTGCTCGATGCGTACGGGCGGGTGCTCAACATCTGACGCTGCCGTCATTGCGAGGAGCAAAGCGACGAAGCAATCCATAGCGCCGCGAGCCGATAGATGGATTGCTTCGCTTCGCTCGCAATGACGAATTCAGAGGCCACGTAAACAAGAAAGAAAACCAAGCGTGAAAGACAACGACAACCTCACCATCGAACGCCCGACCTTCGTCACCCATCTGGAATGCGCGATGGAGGGGGACCATTATCCCGCCGACCAGATTCATAACCTCTCCAAGGCCGGCAAGCCGCTGCTGGTGCGCTACGACCTCGCAGGCGTGAAGAAGGCGCTGACCAAGGACGCGCTCGCACAGCGCCCCGCCGACATGTGGCGCTACCGCGAACTGCTGCCGGTGCGGAAGGTTTCCGACATCGTCAGCCTCGGCGAGGTCACGACACCGCTGATCCGCCTGCCAAAGCTCGCAAAGAAGCTCGGCGGGGCTGAGATCATCGTCAAGGACGAGGGCCGGCTGCCGACCGGCTCGTTCAAGGCGCGCGGCCTCGTAATGGCGGTGTCGATGGGCAAGGCGCTCGGCATCAGGCACATGGCGATGCCGACCAACGGCAATGCCGGCGCGGCGCTCGCCGCCTATGCCACCTCCTGCGGCATCAAGACCACGATCTTCTGCCCGGCCGATACGCCGGAAGTGAATGTCAGCGAGATCGAGCTGCAGGGGGCCACCGTCTACCGCGTCAATGGCCTGATCGACGATTGCGGCAAGATTGTCGGCGAAGGAAAAGCAAAAGTCGGCTGGTTCGACACCTCCACGCTGAAGGAGCCGTACCGCATCGAGGGCAAGAAGACGATGGGGCTGGAGCTCGCCGAGCAGCTCGGCTGGGAGATGCCCGACGTGATCTTCTATCCGACCGGCGGCGGCACCGGCCTGATCGGCATGTGGAAGGCGTTCGCCGAGCTCGAAGCCATCGGCTTCATCGGCTCGAAACGGCCGCGGATGGTGGCGGTGCAGGCCTCCGGCTGCGCGCCGATGGTGCGTGCTTTTGAAGCAGGCACCGAGCACGCGCCGCGCTGGGAGGATGCCCACACCATCGCCTCGGGCATCCGCGTGCCCCAGGCAGTCGGAGATTTTCTGATCCTGCGCGCGGTCCGCGAGAGCAAGGGATTTGCGATTGCGGTGCCGGACGAGAAGATTTCCGCTGCGCTCAGCGAAGTCGCGCGCGAGGAGGGGTTCTTGCTGTGCCCGGAAGGCGCGGCGACCTACGCCGCCTACCAGCAAAGCCTCGCCGAAGGTCGGGTTGCCAAGACCGATCGCGTCATGCTGTTTAATTGCGCGACAGGGCTTAAATACCCGCTGCCGCCGGTCACGCGCACGCTCGATCGTCACAAACCGATCGACTACGCGAAACTGTAGCGGCCGTCATTGCGAGCGCAGCGAAGCAATCCACCTCGCTCCAACGGAAATATGGATTGCTTCGTCGCCACACTCCTCGCAATGACGGGAGTGGGCGCTTGGGGAGGTCACGATGCGTAGAATGGTTTTGGCTGTACTCGCTGCTCTCGCATTTTCCAGCGTTGCACACGCTCAAAATTTCCCCTCGCGCCCCATCACCATCATCGTGCCGTTCTCCGCCGGCGGGCCATCAGATGCGATGGCGCGGATTCTCGCCGAGCGCATGAAGCTCACGCTTGGCGAAACCGTGCTGGTAGAGAATGTGACGGGGGCGGGCGGATCTGTCGGCGTCGGCCGCGCGGTGCGTTCACCCGCCGACGGCTACACGATCAGCTTTGGCCATCTCGGCACCCACGTTGCCAATGGCGCGATCTACAAGCTCGGCTACGACCTCGTCACCGACCTCGAGCCGGTCGCGCTGCTACCGAGCAATCCGATGATCATCGTCAGCAAGAAGGCGGTTCCCGCCACCTCGCTGAAGGAGTTTCTGGCATGGCTGAAGGCGCAGCCGGCCGCGCCGACCGCGGGCACTGCCGGCGCCGGATCCGGCAGTCACATCGCTGGGCTCTATTTCGAGAACGTCAGCGGCATCAAGCTGCAATATGTGCCGTATCGCGGCACCGGACCCGCGATGAACGATCTTGTCGCGGGACAGATCGACATGATCGTCGACCAGACCTCGAATTCGATTCCGCAGGTTCGCGCCGGCAACATCCGCGCCTATGCCATCACCGATTCCAAGCGCGTCGAATCGGTCGCCGACATTCCCACCGTGGACGAGGCGGGGCTGCCCGGATTCCACATGACGCTGTGGTCGGGTCTCTGGGTGCCCAAGGATACGCCGAAGGACGTCGTCGCAAAGCTGAATGCGGCGACTGTGGAGGCGTTGAACGATCCGGCGGTGCGCAAGCAGCTCGAAAATTTGGGCTTGCAGATGCCGCCCAGGGACAAGCTCACGCCCGAAGCGCTCGGCGCCTGGCAGAAGGCCGAGATCGAAAAATGGTGGCCGATGATCAAGGCCGCCAATGTGAAGGTGGATTGACGTCACCTCGATAAATCGGCGCTTTTGGTCGGCGGACGTAGCGCGTCTCGACGGCGGAAGGCGGAATTCGCGGTTATTCGGCGTGACGCGGTGGATTACGCGCCGCACACTCTTCTATCCAGGTCCGCTCACTGCGAGCTCGTCGCAGGCGCCGCATTCACTTCCTGCGTATTGGCACGCTGGTCGGTCTTCGACGCCACCGCGGTGTCGCTTTCAAACCGCACGCGGTAGACCGCTAGATTCTCGAGAACGCGCTGGACATAATTTCGCGTCTCTGAAAACGGGATGCGCTCGACCCAGTCGACCGCGTCGACCTTGGGGTCGCGCGGATCGCCATAGGCCTTGATCCAGTCCCGCACCCGGCCACGGCCGGCATTGTAGCCGGCAAAGGTCATGATGTGATCGCCCTTGTATTCGCTTAGCAGCGCGCTCAGTTCGGCGGCGCCCATTTGCGTGTTGTAGACGGGATCGGAAACCATCCGGTCCCAGTCATAGCTGACGCCAAAGCGCTTGGCGGTGTCGCGTCCCGCTTCCGGTGTCACCTGCATCAGGCCGACCGCATTTGCCGCGGACTTGTCGCGCTGGTCGAACGCGCTCTCGGTGCGTGCTACCGAATAGATGATGCTGCGCTCGATCTCAGGAGCGACCTGGCGGTGCGACGGGATCCCGATGGTGGGAAACGCGTAATGGTCGAGTGGCAGTCCACGGCCGAGCGAGCGCTTTCCGATCTGCAGCATGGTCCGGGCGTCGTCGCGTCGGCCGGTGAGCTCGCCGAGCGCTTCGAGCAAGGTTACATCGGAGCTTTGTTCGCCGAGATCGGCGGCAAAATAGAGGACGACATCGCGTTCACCGATCTCGTAGAGCATCTCGGCGGCGCGCAGGCGTTCGTCGAGCGCATCGGCGGAGGCGAGAACGGGTGAAGGCGCGCGCAATTCGATCTGGCCGCGGCCAAGCCTGGCGCGCGCGAGCTGCCCGTAATAGGCGGTCTGATGGCGTGCGGCCGCTTCATAGCTCGAGCGCATCGAATCTTTCTCGCCGAGGGCTTCGGCGGCGCGCCCGCGCCAATAGTGCGCCCGCGCCAGAACGGTCGGATTGACCTGTCCCTCATCGATGTGGGCGAAATGCCGAGCCGCGGTGGCGGGGTCGTCGAGGTAGCGCAGGGCAATCCAGCCGCACATGAAGTGGAAGTCGGACCGGTAGTATTCATTGGCCGGCAGCACGGCCGGACGGATCACATCGTAGGCCGTCTGGAACTTGCCGTCATCGAGCAGCTTGCGGGCGAGAGAGCGTCGCTCGCGCCACCATTGATCGGTGTCCTGCGACGCCATGGTCTCGGGAGCCGCTGCCAGCATCAGGCGGGCTGCATCGTCAATGCGATTCTGGGCGAGCATCCACTGGATGCGACAAAGGGTGTAGCCAAGATCCTGCCGCGCCTCGACGGCGACATCGTCGAGCGACTCCTTCGCCTTGTCCGCTTTTCCCTTGACCGCGGCACAAGCCTTCACGATCGCAAGCTCGTCGTCGCCAAGGCGCTTTGCGGCGCGCTTCGCGCCGGCAAGATCCTTGGCGCCGATGCGCCGGTCCATGCGCGCACGGTGATCGTCGCGATCGAGAAGGTCGCGGAACGTTTCGAGCACATCCGTCTCCAGGCGTTCCGACAATTCGTCCGACCGCCATGCGTCGCGCGCCAGCTTGGCCGCGCCGTCCCGATCGCCGTCTGCGAGCAGCACGCGCGCCAGCGCCAACTTGCCCTTGGCGCTGGCGGGCCTGTCGCCAGTGAAGCTGCGAACCGTCGCCGCGTCGCTGCGTTGCTCCCATAGCCGCGCCTCCGCGCGACGCCGCAGAAACGCCGCGCTCGGCCATTCCGGATTAGCAGCGATGAAGGCCGCGTAACGGCTGAAAGGCGCTGTGGTGGCGGGGTGGCGCAGGATGAACCACTCGACGAGCTTCTGCGCCGCCGGATCCGCGATCCTGTTCCTGAGGTCCGTTGCCTCTTCGGTCTTTGCCTTGCGCGCGAGATCGATGGCTTCTTTCACCAGCGCAAGATCGCCCGTCAGCGGAGCGACGGCCTCCTTGGGAGTAGACAAAGGCTCCGGCCGCTTCGCCTTGCGTTGTGCGGAGGCGTGTTTGGCGGGCCGATTTTTACCGCGCGCGGCGCTACGAAGGGAACGAGCCTCCTTCGCCGCGTTCTTGGTCGCTTCGTGCGCCTTCTGGACGTGGGGCTTAGGGTTGGCCCGCGCGGTCGCATCCGTCGAGAAGAGGGCGAGTCCGGCCAGCGTGAAAAAACAAGACAGCGAACGCAAGCATCGGTTCATTCCATGGTCCCCCTGCAAAAGCCACGTCACAAACACCGTCCAAACCACGAGATCGCATGATGCGCGTGGCGCCAACCGCCCGAAAGCGTACCTCAACGCGAAGCGGGAACTGTTACGTCAGCGCAACAAACGCGCGCAAATAAGGCGAAACCTAAGAGTTCCTACCTGGCGGCGTGCGAATCGACTTCGGCCGAGCGGGTATGCCGGGCCAAATGCCGCGACCGCGATCAGGCCGCGTGCAAGCAGTCGTAGCCCCAGCATGGGCGAAGCGATATCCGGGGCCTCACGAGATCTTCCGCATGCCCGGAGCCTATCACCGCTGCGCGGGCGCAATTGTGCTCGTCGCTCGGCGCACGTCCGCGTGACCCGGTGGCCGAGTCCGGCTACATGCCGCGACGCAAACGTAGTCCAGCGCCCGGTGACGCGGAATCGAAACCCGACGCTGGAGAGCAAGGGCCGGGAGGCGGCCCTTGCCCGAGATCGTGTCTCGTTGTTCTCGTTTTACATGTGCATGCCGGCCATGGCGGTGGCTTCGTTGTGGTGGCCGCCGTCGGTGCCGCCATTGGGCAGCACGCCGTCGTCCTCCAGCTCGAAGTGCGCGCCGTTGAGCTCGCCGACCTTCTCGTAAGCGCCATACACCGTCTGGGTCACGGTGATATCGCTTTGCTTCACGAGGTTGCCGTAGACGGTGATGGTGCCGAGCAGATCCTCGTCATGCGCGCCGGCGTTGCCCTGCTGGCTGATGACGGTGATCACGCTGTAGTCGTTCTTGCCGTCGCCATTGCTGTCCTTGTATTCGATCGACTTGACCTCGGCGGTGTGGGCCGAAATTTCGATCTTGTCGCCCTGGGCGCGGTTGAAGTCGCGGATCACGTCGTTGCCGAAGCCGTCGACCCAGTGATCGTGAACCGCGCCGTTCTCGCCGGTGACGCCGACCCAGTCGATGGTGCCGTCGGCATTGACGTGCTTGGCGACGATCTCGTCCTTGGCGTTGACCATGCCTTCGAAGCGGAACGTGTCGCCGCCCGCGCCACCGGTGAGGGTGTCGTTGACCTGCTTGAACGCCGCCGTTTCAGCCGCGAAGATCTGCGTCTTGCCGTCCTGGGCCGCGACCATCTCGCCGGCATCCGAACGGCTGAGCAGCACGTCGTTGCCGCTGCCGCCATCCATCCGGTCGGCGCCGAAGCCGCCGACCAGAAGATCGTTACCCGAACCGCCCGACAGATTGTCGTTGCCCGAGCCTCCCCACATCTTGTCGGCGCCGGAGCCGCCGTTCAGCGTGTCGTTGCCGGCCATGCCCGCAAGCGTGTCTTCCTTGGCACCGCCGAACAACGTGTTGTTGGCCGTGGTCCCGTTCAGATGATCATGGTCCGAAGTGCCGCCGCCGAACCTGGCGAAGAAATCCTCGAAACGGTCGTTGTTGAACAATCCGTTCAGATTGAAGCGTGCCATTACTCTAACCTCTTACTCAGAGGCCCCACGAACTAGAAAAATCACTACTGACTCTGGGAAAGCCTCGCGTGATGCGTGGGAAAGGACGTGAGGCAGGATCCTTCACCCACAGCGAAGGAAGACCAGCAAAACGGGCCAGTGGCTGGACGTGTGCGCGGCGGTTTTGCGCTTCGTGGGGGCAATATGGTGACGCGAAAGGCGCTCGTGCGGCCAAGCTTCGCGTTTGCGCCTCATTTGCGGCCATGCGCGAAAGCGCTGCGACAAATCGCGCACCGCGTTATTCTCGCTCGGCTATGAATGACAATGTCGATGCCGCGCACGGGTCTGGGCCACATCATCGCGACGAAAACTGGCGCAAAAAGTGCCGGCCGCACAAAAATGTCGCGATCACTTTCGAACGGAGAGGTCGCGCGCCGCGATTTCTGGATCCGCAACTGCGACGGAATGCAGAACAATCAGATGCGGCAGCCCGAATCCCGGTTTGCGATTCGTGATGCCTCTCGCACGTTTGCCAGAGTCGCTCGCCCGCGCGACGGCGAACTCACGCCGGCGTAGCTTGCGGATCGATCACCTCAAGGTTGTTGAAGTCGCTTGCGCGAGGCCCGCCATCGTCGCTGCAACCTGGCAGGGCGGCCTCAATAAGGCTGAATAATGGTTGCCGCCGCGCCACGATTGTTGCGTGATCGCAACAGTAATCGAACATTTGGTTAATGGAACCGGCGGCCTCTTGCTTGCGCCGCTATTTAGCCACACCCCTCAATGAAACCATTTCTTTCTCAAGCTGATTAGCCACAGCGCCAGTGAGGCGACGGGAAATTGCTCCCGAGACCCGACAGGGAAATGGCCAGGGAAACTAGGTTCGTGCGGATGGACGCCAAGGCCGACATCAAGAAGAGGTTGCCGAGCCGTCACGTGACGGAGGGGCCGGAGCGTGCCCCGCACCGGTCGTACCTCTATGCGATGGGGCTGACCACCCAGCAGATCCACCAGCCATTCGTCGGCGTCGCCTCGTGCTGGAACGAGGCAGCCCCCTGCAACATCTCGCTGATGCGCCAGGCGCAGGCGGTCAAGAAGGGGGTGGCAGCCGCCGGCGGCACCCCGCGCGAATTCTGCACCATCACCGTGACCGACGGCATCGCGATGGGCCATGACGGCATGCGCTCGTCGCTGCCTTCGCGGGAATGCATCGCCGATTCGGTCGAGCTGACGGTCCGCGGCCATGCCTACGACGCCCTGGTCGGGCTCGCTGGCTGCGATAAGTCGCTGCCGGGCATGATGATGGCCATGGTTCGGCTCAACGTACCTTCGATCTTCATTTACGGCGGCTCGATTCTGCCTGGCAATTTCCGTGGCCAGCAGGTCACGGTGCAGGACATGTTCGAGGCGGTCGGCAAGCACTCGGTCGGCGACATGTCGGATGCCGATCTCGATGAAATCGAGCGGGTGGCTTGCCCGTCGGCCGGCGCGTGCGGCGCACAATTCACCGCCAACACCATGGCGACGGTGTCCGAGGCAATCGGCCTGGCGCTGCCCTATTCGGCCGGCGCGCCGGCGCCGTACGAGATTCGTGACGCGTTTTGCGCCGCCGCCGGCGAGAAGATCCTGGAGTTGATCTCGGCCAACATCCGGCCGCGCGACATCGTCACCCGCCGCTCGCTGGAGAACGCTGCCGCCGTCGTCGCCGCGTCGGGCGGATCGACCAATGCTGCGCTGCACCTGCCGGCCATCGCGCATGAGTGCGGGATTAAGTTTGACTTATTCGATGTCGCCGAAATCTTCAAAAAGACACCATATGTCGCGGATTTGAAGCCAGGGGGCCGTTATGTTGCCAAAGACATGTTCGAGGTTGGTGGCATTCCGCTTCTGATGAAGACGCTGCTCGACAATGGCTACCTACACGGGGATTGCATAACCGTCACGGGCCGGACGATCGCCGAAAACCTCAAGAGCGTGAAATGGAATCCGCACCAGGATGTGGTGCGGTCCGCCGACAACCCGATCACCGTCACGGGTGGGGTTGTCGGGCTGAAGGGTAATCTGGCGCCGGAGGGTGCGATCGTGAAGGTCGCGGGCATGTCGAAGCTGAAGTTCACTGGTCCTGCCCGGTGCTTTGACCGCGAGGAAGACGCCTTCGATTCGGTCCAGAAGAAAACCTACCAAGAGGGCGAGGTCATCGTGATTCGCTATGAGGGTCCGCGCGGAGGTCCCGGCATGCGTGAGATGCTCTCGACCACGGCGGCGCTGACCGGGCAGGGGATGGGCGGCAAGATCGCCCTGATCACCGACGGCCGGTTCTCCGGCGCCACCCGCGGGTTCTGCATCGGCCATGTCGGGCCGGAGGCGGCGGTGGGTGGTCCGATCGCCCTGTTGCAGAATGGTGACATTATCGAGATCGACGCCGAGGCCGGTACCCTTAACGTAAAATTGACCGACGCCGAACTCGCCGAACGTAAAACCAAATGGGCGCCCCGACAGACAAACCATACGTCGGGTGCGCTGTGGAAATATGCCCAACAGGTTGGGCCGGCGGTGGATGGGGCTGTGACCCATCCTGGCGGTGCGCACGAGAAACAATGTTATGCGGACATCTAGGCGTATCATTCTTGCGTTGATGCTGGGCGCCGCGCCAGTGGCAGCCCCCGGATTCGCGTTCGACGGCGCACCGGTGAAGCCCGATGCCACGCTGCCGGTGATGAATCAGCCGGCGGCGGCGCAGGCCGTCACGGCCCAGGCCCTGAAGAAGGTTCCGCCGGCACCTCCGACGGCAACGTCGGTCAACGCGCCTTCGCTGACGTCGCTGCAGTATGCTGCCGAGGGCGGCCATCCGGTCGCGCAGTGGAAGCTTGGGCGGATGTATGCGGATGGCGACGGCGTCGTTCAGGACGATCTGCGCGCCTTCGAATATTTCAGCCGCATCGCCAATGCGCATGCCGAGGACAGCCCGTCGGCGCCGCAGGCGACGATCGTCGCCAACGCCTTCGTGGCGCTCGGCCGCTACTATTTGAACGGCATTCCGAATTCGAAGATCAAGCCGGATACCGATCGCGCCCGGGAGATGTTCTCCTATGCCGCGTCCTATTTCGGCAATGCGGATGCGCAATACGATCTGGCGCGGCTCTACCTGAAGACGCCCGACGCCTCGCGGGACGATTTCCGCTACGGCGCGCGCTGGCTGGGTCTGGCGGCCCAGAAGGGCCAGCACCAGGCGCAGGCGATGCTTGGCCAGATGCTGTTCAACGGCGACCGCCTACCGCGGCAGGCCGCCCGCGGCTTGATGTGGCTGACGCTGGCGCGCGACAACGCGGCCCCGGACGAGACCTGGATCCGCGAAAGCTACAATCGCGCCTTCGCCAAGGCCTCCGACGACGACCGCGCCACCGCGCTGCAGATGCTCGAGCACTGGGTCCAGGGCAAGCGCGATTGACGCTGCGCTGTCTTTGGGTGGGCAAAGGCGCAATGCGCCGTGCCCACCATCTCTCCGAATCGCTGACATGAATGGTGGGCACGCTCGTGCTTTGCGCACCTACGATTCTGCGCGAGGACAGGCACCGCGCGTCCGCTCTCTATGCCGTTTCCAGATCGAAATCCGCCCACACCGGGACGTGGTCGGACGGCTTCTCCCAGGCGCGGACGTAGCTGTCGATGCCGACATTGGCGAGGCGGTCGCTGGCCTGCGGCGACAGCAGGAGATGATCGATGCGCAGCCCCCAGTTCTTCTGCCAAGCGCCGGCCTGATAGTCCCAGAACGTGTAGAGCTTCGGTTCATCAGTCACCGCGCGCAGCGCGTCCGTCAGCCCAAGCCCAAGCAGCGCCTGAAAGGCCTCGCGGGTCTCGGGCCGGAATAGCGCGTCATTGGTCCAGGCGGCGGGGTTATAGACGTCCGAAGCAGACGGGATGACGTTGAAGTCGCCGGCAAGGACCAGCGGCTCTTCCCCTTTAAGGCGCTCCTTCGAATACTCAAGAAGCCGCGACATCCATTTGAGTTTATAAGGGTATTTGTCTGTATTGGGAGGATTTCCGTTGGGCAGATAGAGGCAGGCGATGCGCATCACGCCGGTCTTCAGCGTCACCACGCCTTCGAGGAACCTGGCGTGGGCGTCCTCGTCGTCGCCGGCCAGCCCCGACTTGGTCTCGTCGAACGGCAGTTTGGACAAAAGCGCCACGCCGTTGAAGGTTTTTTGGCCGTGGGTGACGACGTTATAGCCGAGCGCCTCGATTTCGAGCCGCGGGAATGCTTCGTCCGTGCATTTGATTTCCTGCAGGCAGACGATGTCCGGCGAGCCCTCCTTGAGCCAGGTCAGGAGGTGCTCGAGCCGCTGCCGGATTGAATTGACGTTCCAGGTGGCAACACGCATGAAAAAGGGACCCGGGCTGGCGCATGATCCGGGCATTTCCGGTGTTTCATGCTGGAAAGAGAACTGTAACTACACATTTTCCGGCAGTGGCATACCATGTGCAGGAACGCTGTGGTAATCGTTTAGAAATAAGGCGCAAAAGTCGCCGTCAAGGGGCCGGAGAAGTTCGTCCCGTCCTTTGGGGGACGGCGAGCGTGAAAAAAATTATGAAAAAGCGTAGCTTGATCCTTCTTGTCGGCGCTATCGCCATTGCCACGGCGGCCGGCTTCATCACCCGCTCTTCGTGGATGGGCGGCAGCAGTAACGCGCAGGGTCCGCAGCGACCGCGGATGGTGTCCGTGGAGCTCGCCAAGGCGGAGCGCAAGTCCATGCCTGTCGATGTCGACGCGATCGGGATGGTGACGCCGATCTCGAGCGTCGCGCTGAAGTCGCGGCTGGAGACCACGATCGTCGCGGTTCATTTCGAGGACGGCGCCAAGGTCAACGAAGGCGATCTGCTGTTCACGCTGGACAGCCGCCAGATCGACGCGCAGATCGAGCAGGCCGAGGGCGTGCTCGCCAAGGACCAGGCGCAGCTCGAGGGCGCGCAGCGCGACCTGCGCCGCTACAACGACCTCGTCGGCAAAGGCGCCACAACGCAGGTCAATGTCGACAACGCCAGGACGCAGTCTGACATCCTGACCGGCACGATCAAGGCCGACCAGGCCGCGCTCGACAATCTCCGGGTCCAGAAGAGCTACACCACGATCCGTGCGCCGTTCACCGGGCGCATTAGCGTCGCCAATGTGAAGGTCGGCAATTTCGTGCGTCCGGCCGATACCACCCCGCTGGCGGTGATCAACCAGATGGCGCCGGTCTATGTGACCTTCTCGGTTCCGCAGCGTGTGCTGGTGGAGCTGCGCGAGGCGATGGCCAAGGGCGTTTCCGGCGTCACCGCCACCATCCCGAATTCGCAGCATTCCGAGAGCGGCAAGGTCGCGATGGTCGAGAACACCGTCGACCAGACCACCGGCATGGTCACCGTGCGCGGCATCATGGCCAACGCGAACGAGACGCTGTGGCCGGGAACGCTGGTGGCGACCAAGCTGATCATCCGGACCGAGGACTCGATCGTGGTGCCGACGGTCGCTGTGCAGCGAAGCCAGAGCGGCAATTTCGTCTTCGTGGTCAAGGACGGCGCGGCCAAGGTGCAGCCGGTCAAGGTCGACCGCACCGCGCAGGGCATGTCGGTGATTTCGGAAGGGCTGGCCGGCGGCGAAAGCGTCGTCGTTGACGGGCAGCTTCTGTTGTCGGACGGAACGCGGGTCGAGCCGCGGGCCAAGAAGGCCGGAGCCTGACCGATGACGCTGTCCGAACTCTGCATCCGCCGCCCGGTCATGACGACGCTGATCACGGCGTCGATCATCGCGTTCGGCATCTTCGGTTTCCGCCTGCTGCCGGTCTCGGCGCTGCCGCGGGTCGACTTCCCGACCATCGCGGTGACCGCGACGTTGCCCGGCGCCAGCGCGGATACCATGGCGGCCTCGGTGGCCGGCATCATCGAGCGCCAGCTATCCACGATCGCCGGCATCTCCTCGATGTCCTCGAGTTCCTCGCAGGGCACCAGCGTCATCACCATCCAGTTCGATCTCAACCGCAACATCGACGCCGCCGCCCTCGACGTGCAGACCGCGCTGACCATCGCGCAGCGCCGGCTGCCGATCGAAATGACGATTCCGCCGAGCTTCCGGAAGGTGAACCCGGCCGACTTCCCGGTGCTGTTCGTCTCGCTCGGCTCGGCGACGCTGCCCCTGTCAGCGGTCAACGAGTATGGCGACATCACCATCGGCCAGACGCTGTCGCAAATTCCAGGCGTCGCGCAGGTCCTGATCTACGGCGCGCAGAAATTCGCCATCCGCGTCCAGGCCGATCCGGAAGCTGCCGCGGCACGCGGCCTGTCGCTTGACGACATCAGGACCGCGGTCTCGCGCGCCAACTCGTCGACGCCGGTCGGCACGCTGAACGGGCCGAAGCAGGACGTCGCCCTGCAGGCCTCCGGCCAGATGGACAAGGCGGCCGATTACAGCAAGATCGTGGTGGCCTGGCGCAACGGCGCGCCGGTCAAGCTCGACGAGGTCGCCCGCATCTATGAGAGCGTCGAGAACGACAAAATCGCGACCTGGCTGAACGGCGAGCGGGCGGTGGTGCTTGCGATCCAGAAGCAGCCGGACGCCAACACCGTGGCGGTGGTCGATTCAGTATTGGCAAAGCTGCCGACGCTGCGGGCGCAGATTCCGCAATCGGTGACGATGCAGGTCATGATGGACCGCTCGGTCTCGATCCGCCAGGCGGTCGCCGACGTCGAGGAGACCCTGCTGATCGCGGTCGGCCTCGTGATCCTCGTCATCTTCCTGTTCCTGCGCTCGGCCTCCGCCACCTTCATTCCGGCGCTAGCGGTTCCGATCTCGCTGGTCGGCACCTGCGCGGCGATGTATGCGCTCGATTATTCCATCAACAACATGACGCTGCTGGCGCTGACGCTCTCGGTCGGCTTCGTGGTCGACGATGCCATCGTCATGCTGGAAAACATCGTCCGCCACATCGAGCACGGGATGCGGCCGTTCGAGGCGGCGCTAAAGGGCGCGCGCGAGATCGGCTTCACCATCATTTCGATCACCTTCTCGCTGATCGCCGTGTTCATCCCGGTGCTCTTGATGGGCGGCATCGTTGGCCGCGTGTTCCGCGAATTCGCGGTCACGGTGTCGGTCGCGATCATCGTATCCGGCTTCGTCTCGCTGACGCTGACGCCGATGCTGTGCGCACGCGTGCTGCGGGCCCATGACGCGGCCAAGCGGCCGAACATCCTGCTTCGCAGCTTCGAGCGGATGTTCGATTCCTGGCTGCGCGCCTATGAATGGACGCTCGACCGGGTGCTGGCGCGGAAATTCGTGATGCTGCTGGTGACGTTCGCGACGCTGGGCGGCACGGTCTATCTCTACATGATCGTGCCGAAGGGCTTCTTCCCGCAGGAAGACACCGGCTTTCTGATCGGCGTCACCGAGGCCGCGACCGACACCTCGTTCGAGGCGATGAAGGAACGGCAGCAGGCGCTGGCCGATGTGCTGAAGTCCGATCCGGCGATCGAATATCTCAACTCCACCGTCGGCTCCGGCGGACCCAATCCGACCGCGAATTACGGCCGCCTGTTCCTGGCGCTGAAGCCGAAAAAAGACCGCGACAGCCTCAATGTCGTGATCGCACGGCTGCGCGCCAAGTCGCGCCAGATCCCCGGCATCCAGTCGTTCTTCCAGCCGATCCAGAACCTCAATATCGGCGGCAGGATCTCCAAGAGCCAGTATCAGTATGTGATGCAGAGCGGCGACACCGAGTCGCTGTACCGCCTGGCGCCGGAGATGCGTGACAAGATCGAGAAGTTGCCCGGCCTGCTCGACGTCACCACCGACCTCTACATCAAGAACCCGCAGATGACGGTCGATATCGACCGCGAGAAGGCCGCGGTCTACGGCATCACCGTCGATCAAGTCCGCAACCAGCTCTACAACGCCTATGGCGCGCGGCAGGTCGGCACCATCTACATGCCGTCGAACGACTACCAGATCATCCTGGAGGTGCAGCCGCAGTTCAAGGTCGACCCGTCTGACCTCTCCAAGCTCTACATGAAGACGCAGAACAACGTCACCATCCCGCTGTCGGCGGTGGCAAGTCTGGTTCCGACCGTCGGTCCGTTGCAGATCAACCACCAGGCCCAGCAGCCGGCGGTGACGATCTCCTTCAACCTCCAGCCGGGCGTTTCGCTTGGCTATGCGGTCGACAAGATCACCGAGCTCGAGCAGGCCTCGAACCTGCCGGCGACGATCGCGACCGGCTTCTCCGGCACCGCGCAAGTATTCCAGGAATCGCTGCGCGGTCAGGGCGTATTGATCCTCGCCGCTGTGTTCGCCGCCTTCGTCATCCTCGGCATTCTCTACGAGAGCTTCATCCACCCGATCACCATCATCTCGGGCCTGCCCTCGGCCGGCATCGGCGCGATCCTGACCTTGATGCTGTTCGGGATGGAGTTGTCGGTTATCGCGATGATCGGCATCGTGATGCTGGTCGGCATCGTCAAGAAGAACGCCATCATGATGGTGGACTTTGCACTGGAGCGCCGCCGCGTCGGTCTCAGCGCCGAGCATGCGATTCGCGAGGCGGCACTGCTGCGCTTCCGCCCGATCATGATGACGACGTTCGCCGCGATCTTCGGCACGCTGCCGATCGCGCTCGGTGCCGGCGCCGGCGCCGAGCTGCGCCAGCCGCTCGGCATCGCGGTGGTCGGCGGCCTCTGCCTGTCGCAGCTCCTGACGCTGTACATCACGCCGGTGATTTACATCTATCTCGACCGCATCGACCGCCGCCTGCGCCGCAAGCTCGAGCCGCAGTTCGAGGAAGCAGGCGAGGATCGACCGCACGTGGTCGCTGCCGAATGACGGCCATTGGACGTGCGATGCGGTCGGCTGCGCAGGGCGCTGCGCTGCTGGTCGCACTCGCCGGCGCCATCGGCTTCGCCAGCCCGGTACGCGCGGACGAGCCGATCGAGATCTTCGACGCCCATCTACACTACAATTGGGAGCCGAAGCCCCATTTCAGCGTCGATGAGGTGCTGTCACTCTTCAAGAAGCACCGCGTGACCGGCATCCTTGCCACCAGCCGCCCGAATACCGGCACGCACGCGCTGATGGACGCGAAGCCGAAAGACCTGCAGATCGTCCCGTTCATCCGCCCCTACCGGGTCCGCGCCGATATCCAGACCTGGTTCGGCGATCCCTTCATCTTCGACCTCGTACAAGACGAGTTCAAGCGCGGCTATTACCGCGGCATCGGCGAATTCCACATTTCGGGCAAGGCGGCCGATACCGAATGGGTGAAGAAGACGGTTGATTTCGCCGTCGAGCACGACCTCTATCTGCACGCCCATGCCGATGACGTCGCCGTCGAAATCCTGATGCGGCACAATCCGCGCGCCCGCATCATCTGGGCCCATACCGGCTTCTCGCTCCCGGCCGATCGTGTTGCCGAGATGCTGACAAAATATCCAAAGCTGTGGGGCGAACTGTCTTACCGCGGCGGCATCACCGACAGCAGCGGCAAGCTGACGGTGGAATGGCGCGCACTGTTCGAGCGCTTCCCAGACCGCTTCCTGCTCGGCTCCGATACCTGGATCAACGAGCGCTGGGACAGCTACGGACAGATCATGGCCGGCTATCGCGCGTGGCTCGCGCAGCTACCGCCGAACATCGCGGCGCAGATCGCGAACGGCAATGCCCGGGTGCTGTTTGGCGACGAGCGCTGAGTTTTCAATCAGCGGTATTGGCGTATTGCGAACGTCAGCCTTGATATGCCGCCGCGGTAATCAGTTGCAGGCCGATCTCCGGATCGTGGAAGTCCGCTCCGATTCCGTCACGATCAAGGCGGCGCAGGCCGATGGCGAGCTGCCTCAGGTCATTGCGATGCGGGCCGATCGGCAATTTGCGCGCCCGCCGCAGTGCATCGACGGCATGCCTCTTGAGAGGCGTCATCGCCTCGTCTGACGAATTCTTCATCCGCCCCAGCCCGGTTTGGCAGTGAAAACCAAAATGTAAGGTTTGATGATAGTGGGCACCAAATCCGAGCGTCTGTCCAGAAGTAAACGCAACGCAAATTTTTTAACGGTGCGCCGAAATTGCGTTAGCGCAACAAAATCACGACCGCCGATTTCCGTTCAAGCTTCCGTCAGTCCAACGTTGTCAATCCGCGAACTGCCCCGCCGCCTTGATGATCGGCGCCCAGCGATCGACCTCGCTGATCAGCTTGGCCTTCAGAGCTTCCGGCGTTGCTTCGTTCTGCGGAACGGGCTCGGTGTTGATATCGTTGAACCGCTTCACCAGATCGGGATCCCGCAGCGCCTCCTGCAGAGTCCTGGATAGCTTCTGCACGATGTCGTCGGGCGTTCCTTTTGGTGCATAGATGCCGTGCCAAGCGCCGACTTCAAAACCCTTCAGGCCGGCCTCGTCGGCGGCCGGAAGATCGGGCATCGACGCCAATCGTGTCTTCGTCGTGATGGCGTAGGCTTTGACCAGTTTGGACGCGATCGGGCTCGTCGTGTTGGTGGTCTGGTCGCAGGAGAGGTCGATCTGCTTGGCGATCAGGTCGTTCATCACGGGCGCGTTGCCCTTGTAGGGCACGGTGAGGATTTCCTTGCCGACGGCGGTCATGAACAGCATGCCGCAGAGATGGGACGCGGCCCCTAAGCCGGCATTGCCGAACGTCATCTTGTCGCCGTTCGCCTTGATGTAGGCGACGAGCTCGGCGAGCGTGTTCGGCGGCAGATCCGGACGGCCGATGATGGTCATTGGCGCGTTGGTGACGAGGCCGATCGGGGCGAACGCCGACTTGGTGTCGTAGGCCAGCTTGCGGTATAGCGTCGCCGCCGTGGAGATGCCGATGTGATGGATCAGGATCGTGTAGCCGTCGGGCACGGCGCGCGAGGCGCGGGTCGCGGCGATGGTGCCTCCGGCGCCGGTGGCGTTCTCGACGACGATCGTCTGGTTCAGAATCTTCGACATCGACTGCGCGGTCACCCGCGCTACCGTGTCGGTAGCGCCGCCTGCCGCAAAGGGAACCAGCAGCGTGATCGGCCGGTTCGGGTAGTTCTGCGCCGGGCTTGCCGAGCTGATTGTTGTGAACGCGAGCGCAATAACGGCTGTTGCCTTCATGTGCATGGACGTTTCCCTCTGATCTTGTTCTGATTTGCCGCGCGGGCATTTTTGCCTCGCGCTGATCTTCCGTGCCAGTGAACGATAGTCACACGTTGGAGCTATGGATGGCATCCACGACCGCGGCAGTGACGTCCTTCGTTGTCGCGGTACCGCCGACGTCGGGCGTGGTGATCCCGGCGCCCGTCACTTTCTCCACCGCGCGCATCAGTCGCGCTGAGGCTTCCGTCTCGCCGAGATGATCGAGCATCTGCGACGCGGTCCAGAAGCTCGCGACCGGGTTGGCGATGCCCTTGCCAGTGATATCGAAGGCCGAGCCGTGAATCGGCTCGAACATCGAGGGAAAGCGCCGCTCGGGGTCGATGTTGGCGGTCGGCGCCACGCCGAGGCTGCCGGCCAGCGCGCCAGCGAGGTCGGACAGGATATCGGCGTGGAGGTTGGTCGCGACGATGGTATCGAGGCTCTGCGGTTTCAGCGTCATCCTGACCGTCATTGCGTCGACCAGCATCTTGTCCCAGTTGACATCTGGGAATTCCTTCGAGACCTCGTCCGCGATCTCGTCCCACATCACCATGCCGTGCCGCTGCGCGTTCGACTTGGTGACGACGGTGAGGAGTTTTCGCGGACGCGACTGCGCTAGCTTGAACGCATAGCGCATGATGCGCTGGACGCCGACACGGGTGAATACCGCTACTTCGGTGCCGACTTCCTCCGGCAGCCCGCGATGCACGCGCCCGCCGCAGCCGGCATATTCGCCTTCGGAATTTTCGCGAACGATTACCCAGTCGAGATCGCCTGGGCCGGCATGGCGCAGCGGCGAGATGATGCCCGGCAGGATTCGGGTTGGCCGCACGTTGGCGTATTGATCAAAGCCCTGGCAGATCGGCAGGCGCAGGCCCCACAGCGTGATGTGATCGGGGACATCGGGCGCGCCGACCGCGCCGAAATAGATCGCATCGAATTTCTTGAGCCGGGCGAGCGCGTCGGCCGGCATCATCGCGCCGTGCTTGCGGTAGTAGTCGGAGCCCCAATCGAAGGTTTCGACGTTGAACTTGACGTCGCCGAGGCGCTTCTGCAGCGCTTCCAGCGTCTGTACGCCGGCGGCGATTACCTCGGGGCCGATGCCGTCGGCCGGGATGGCGGCGATTGAATATTCACGCATCGAAGTCTCCTCGGGGAATGACCTTGGCCCCGCTCTATCCCCGTCATTGCGAGCGCAGCGAGCAATCCATAGCGCCGCAAGCAGAGAAATGGATTGCTTCGCTGCGCTCGCAATGACGGAGGCGGCTCGCCGAGCCTAACTCTCAGGCCATCCTGCGGCTGCCGATAAGGCGAGGCAACCGCCTCGCGTTTATACAAAAAATTGATATAATCCCGTCCGGGAGGAGCAATGGACCTTCATCACTTGCGCTGCTTCGTGGCGGCGGCCGAGGAACTACATTTCGGCCGGGCGGCGCAGCGGCTCGACATGCTGCCGTCGGCGCTCGGACGTTTCATCCGCCTGCTCGAAGACGATCTCGGCACGCGCCTGATGACGCGGACAACGCGAAGCGTTGCGCTGACGGAGGAGGGCGCGGTGCTGCTCAAGGAGGCGCGGGCGCTGCTGGCGCAGGCGGACGCGCTCGCCGGCAAGTTCCGCACCCGTGGGCGCAAGCGCGCGGCGATCATTCGCGTCGGCGCGATCGATAGCGCCGCCGCGGGGCTGTTGCCGCACCTGCTGCATGATTTCCGAAAAGTGCGGCCCGATGTCACCGTGCAACTGGTCGAGGACAAGACCGTGCGCCTGTTGCCGCGGCTGTTGTCCGGCCGGCTCGATCTCGCCTTCGTCCGCCCGCCGCAGCGGCCCGACAGGCGGCTCCAGTTTCTGTTCCTGCTGCACGAGACCGCCGTCGTCGCCGTCGCCGAGCGTCATCCGCTGTCGCAGCGCAAGCGCGTGACTATTGCAGACCTCGAGGATGAGCCGTTAATCGTGCCGGAACGCCGCGCGCGCCCGCACAGCCACGATCTCACGATGAAGCTGTTCGCGGAGGCCGGGTGTGAGGCGCGCGTCGCCCAGATCGCCGACGAGAAGCAGACCATCGTCAACCTCGTCTCCGCCGGCCTCGGCGTTGCCATCGTCCCGCGCTGGACCTCGCGGATGGCAACGCGCGGCGTCCGCTTCATCCGCCTTGCCGCCTCCGACATGAACAAGCTGCCGCTCGCCGCCGCCTTCACCCGCGCCACGCGCGATCCGGTGCGGGATGACGTGCTGCAAATGCTGGAAGCCGACCTGCCGCGCTACGCCCGCGAAGCGTAGCATATCGCGAGCTGCGCAGGGTGGGCAAAGCGGCGCAAACCACGTGCCCACGAATCACCATCGCGCGCCCGGCTCGATGGTGGGCACACTATCACTTTCACGTAATCATCGACCCCGCAACATTTGTTAGAGACCGAGGGGTGCCGAGCACGCGTGCTTCCTTGCTCCGCGGCGGAGTCCTCCTGGCCCAACCGCAAGGCGAATGTAATTTTCGGGGAGCGCGCTGATCCAGTTCCGCACTACCGCCTGCATTTGCGAGGCATTTGCGATCAAAACGGTACACACCGGTCTCCGTTGCGGGCCGTGGATGGAATTTAATTTGTCTCGCCAATTCTAAATCGATAGTTGCCATCCAAGAGCGACGCGACTGGCAATGGCCGGGCGAGAAGGCGCTGCATCAATCAACCAAGAAAAGCAAGCGCAGCGCTACTTTTCGTCTCAGGAGAACATTTTGCCCGGCATCGTCCATGTCGTGGATGACGACGCGTCGTTCCGAACAGCCATCCAGCGACTGCTGCAGGTGGCCGGCTACACTGTCATCACTTATCCATCGGCTCAGCAATTATTGGATCAACGGCCGAACGAAAACGCCGGGGGATGCATTCTCCTGGACGTGCGGCTTCCCGGCTTGAGCGGGCCAGAGCTGCAGACGCGTTTGACCGAACTCGGCTCAACCCTGCCCATCATCTTTCTGACGGGTTACCCGGACATCAGCACCACGGTCAGGGCGATCAAGTCGGGAGCAGACAACTTCTTGATCAAGCCGGTAAGTTCGAATGAGCTACTGAGCGCAGTGGAAAAGGCAATCGCACGGCACGATAGGGAGCGCGCGTTCAAAGGCGAACTGGAAGCGCTGCGGGCCCGGCTGTCGAGCCTGACACCGCGCCAACGGCAAGTGTTTGAAATGGTCGTGCGCGGCAAGACAAACAAGCATGCTGCTCGCGAACTTGGGTGCACCGAGCGAACGATCAAGGCTCATCGGCAACTGATCATGGAAAAGATGCAGGTTCGAACGGTGCCTCAACTCGTCACCATTGCCGAGCGGCTTCGCGTATTAGGCCCGAGGAACGCTCCAAACCACTAGGTGATGCGCTGGCCGCGAGCTCCGACCCATCTGTTCGGAATGAGAATATGCCGAGACGTGTCTTACCTGCCGATTGTCTGGACACGTCGCGGCCTTCCGCGTCAGGCTGGGCCACGCTCCGGGGAAAGTCTTGAGACAAATCAATCGACTGTGCGAACAATAGTGACGGCCAGTGTTACGAGAATTGCCTCAGCGTGAACGCGATCGATGGAGCGGGGTGATGGAACGACCGTTCACATGGATGAACGTAAAGGCTTGATCCAGGTCAAGGGCACGAAGCGGAAGTGCAGGAGTCTTCGGAGAGACCCGCGGTCAGAGCGATGTGTTGGTCCGCGGCTTCCGTAAGAAGGAGTACGCCAATGTTGCGTCGAATTCTCATTGCTTCCGCGGCCGCGGCCATGCTGCTGGTCACCTTTGCTCCCGACGATGCGTTCGCCCGCGGCGGCCGTGGTGGCGGCATGCGTGCCGGGGGATTCCACGGCGGCGCTGTGCGCGCAGGAGGCTATCGCGGCGGCGCGGTCGCAGCTCGCGGATACCGGGGCGGTGCGGTTGCTGTGCGTGGCGGGCGCTACGGCTATCGCGGCGCGGCCTACCGTGGCTACCGCTACGGCGCCGGTGCAGCGGCGGTCGGCGCGGCTGCGGTCGGTGCGGCTGCAGCGGGCGCGTATTACCGCGGCGGCTGCGGCTACGACAGCTACGGCAACTGGGTCTGCCCGGGCGGATATCAATACTGACCGGCGCGACGCCGCTGGCCTGTGACGCTCGGAGCCGATGCTAATGTCATCGACCTAGCGCGTAATAATCGTTTGGCCTGTAGTGGCCAAGTTGCCGCGTCGCAAGCGCCTAGCCAGTGCGTCTAGGGTGGGCGCGTTGCGCCGCGGAACCTGGTCACGATGACATAAGGGACACTGCCACTGTCCCAATTGTGAAAACGTGTCTTCAGCGGACGTGTTGTCTATCCTGTAACCACGATTTTTCCACGCTGGAATCTCAATATGCGGGCACGGACCCCAGCGTCGATCCGCTTGCCAAATGCACCACAGTCGGCGATCGAGCTTGCTTCGCTCATCCGCCGAAAGAAGTGAGCGCGCTCGAACTGCTCGACCATTTCCTCGCGTCGATAAATACAATCCGAAGCTCAACGCCATCGTCTGGATGGATCGCGACAAGGCGCGGAAGCGCGCGAAAGCAGCCGACGGTGTACTGAGGAAAGGCAAGCGCCTCGGACCGCTGCGCGGCGTGCCGATGACAAGAAAAGCTATCAGGTGGCGGGCTCGCCCACAACATGGGATGAAGGACAATGTCACCGAGACGATATCTGTCGCGGCGCAGCGGATGTTAGAGACGGATGCCACGCTTTTCGGCAAACCCGATGTGCCGGTCGCGCTCGCAGACCACCAGGCTTACAAGCCGATCTACGGCACGACCAGCAATCCGTGGCACGTCACACGCACGCGTATTGGCGTGGATAGGTACATGATCGCGGCTTAAATCGAAAAGCTTGTCCCGCAGCCGCAGGACGCCGTGGCGTTCGGGTTGACCACGCGGAACGAGGCGCCGATCAGATCGTCGACGAAATCGACCTCGGAGCCGGCGAGGAACGGCACCGAGGCCGGGTCGACCAGCACCACCGCGCCCTCGCGGGCGATGACGAGGTCGTCTTCCGCCTTGGCGTGGTCGACGTCGAACTTGTACTGGAAGCCGGAGCAGCCGCCGCCCTCGACCGAGATGCGCAGCATGGCGCCGTCGCCTTCGCTCTTGAGGATTTCGCCGATGCGGCGGGCAGCCCGCTCGCTGACGGTGATGGCAGTGGTCATGACAATCGGTCTCCGGCCCCGTCGTACCCAATTCATTTGGTATAGGGCGTCAAGCATAGTTAAGTGCGTAATGTTGCGGAATCAAATGGATAAGGACTAAAAAATCGTGTCGGTCGGAATGGCTGCCCCCCGTGCGCCTTATGGCTGCGACCCCGATTCCAGCCGCGGCCGGCTGTTTGCGGAGCCGCCGAGCCGGACCCGCAGCCCGTTCCGGCGCGATTGCGACCGGGTGATCCATTCCACCGCCTTCCGGCGGCTGAAGCACAAGACGCAAGTTTTCGTGTTCCACGAGGGCGACCACTATCGGACGCGGCTGACCCATTCGTTGGAAGTGGCGCAGATCGCCCGCGCGCTGGCCCGCCAGCTTGGCCTTGATGAGGACCTCACGGAAACGCTGGCGCTGGCCCATGACCTCGGCCATCCGCCGTTCGGCCATGCCGGTGAGCGGGCACTCGACAAATGCCTGAAGGCCCATGGAGGCTTCGACCATAACGCGCAGGCGCTGCGGGTGGTGACCGCGCTGGAGCACCGCTATCCCGAGTTCGACGGGCTGAACCTGACCTGGGAATCGCTCGAAGGCATCGTCAAGCATAACGGCCCGCTCACGGAGCGGAGCGGGACGCCCGCCGGGCCCTATCAGGGCGGCGGCATTCCGGTCGGTATCGCCGACTTCAACGCAAAATTCGATCTGGAACTGTGGAGCTACGCCTCGCTGGAGGCGCAGGTCGCCGCCTTCGCCGACGACATCGCCTATGACGCCCACGACATCGACGACGGCCTGCGCGCCGGCCTGTTTGCCGTCGATGATCTCAAGGTAATGCCGCTCACGGCGGCGATCATTGCCGAGATCGACCGCCACTATCCCAATCTCGACGACGCCAGGCGCGGCGCGGAACTGGTGCGCGAGCTGATCTCCTACATGATCTCGGCCGTCATGGCGGAGGCGGGCAGGCGGCTGGAAGCGGCGAGGCCGCAATCGGCGCATGACGTCCGCCACCACCATCAGCCGCTGGTCGCCTTTCCGCCAGAGGTCGCCGAGCACGAGGCCGCCATCAAGGCTTTCTTGAAAGTGCACATGTACCGCCACCACCGCGTCATGCGGGTGATGGGCGAGGCGGAAGGCATCCTGTTCGATCTGTTCGCGCGCTACCAGGCCTCCCCGGGCGACCTGCCGCCGGAATGGATCGAGGGCACCGAGCGTGAAAGCGAGGGAGCGCGTATCAGACGGATCGGCAATTTCATCGCCGGAATGACCGACCGTTTTGCGTTGATCGAGCACCAAAGGCTTTTTGACTCGACCCCGGATTTGCGTTAGGCGGCGGCCCATGTCCGACAAGTCCGCTTCCCAACACCTGTTTGCCGACGCGCTGGCGCGCGTGCAGGCGATCTGCGCCGAGCTCGCGGCCGAGGGCCAATGGCCCGCCGGCATCGATTTCTCCCGCGTCGTGGTCGAGCCGCCGCGCGATGCCAGTCATGGCGACATGGCGACCAATGCGGCGATGGTGCTGGCCAAGGACGCCAAGGTAAAGCCACGCGATCTCGCCGACAAAATCGCGGAAAAATTGCGCGCCGACGACCTCGTCGCTGCCGTCGAGGTCGCCGGCCCCGGCTTCATCAATCTGACCCTGAAGCCGGAGGTGTGGGCGGACGAGCTGCGCACCATGCTGCGCGAGGGCGCGGCCTACGGCAAAAGCGCGGTCGGGCATGGCGACAAGGTCAATGTCGAATACGTCTCGGCCAATCCGACCGGGCCGATGCACGTCGGCCATTGTCGGGGCGCGGTGTTCGGCGACGCGCTGTGCGGCCTGCTGCAGTTCGCGGGCTACGACGTCACGCGCGAATATTATATCAACGATGCCGGCGCGCAGGTCGATGTGCTCGCGCGCTCGGCCTATCTGCGTTACCTCGAAGCGCTTGGCGAGGTCATCGGCGAGATTCCGGAAGGGCTGTATCCGGGTGATTATCTCGTTCCGGTCGGGCAGGCGCTCGCCGCCGAGCATGGCGACAAATTAAAGGCGATGGCCGATACGGCGTGGCTGCCGATCGTGCGCGCCAAGGCGATCGCCATGATGATGGACATGATCAAGGGCGATCTGGCCGCGCTCAACATCAAGCATGACGTGTTCTTCTCGGAACGCTCGCTGGTCGAGACCGGCAACAACAAGGTCACCGAAACCATCGATTTCCTGCGTGCCAAGGGCGACATCTACGAAGGTCGCCTGCCGCCGCCGAAAGGCAAGCCGGTCGAGGATTATGAGGACCGCGTCCAGACGCTGTTCCGTGCGACCGCCTATGGCGACGACGTCGATCGCCCGCTGATCAAGTCCGACGGCTCGTACACCTATTTCGCTTCCGACATCGCCTATCACAAGAACAAGGTCGATCGCGGCTTCCTCGACATGATCGACGTGTTTGGCGCCGATCACGGCGGCTACATCAAGCGCATGCAGGCGGCCGTGAAGGGCGTCAGCGATAGCAAGGCCGCGCTCGACATCAAGGTCGTGCAGCTCGTGCGCCTGCTCCGCAACGGCGAGCAGGTGCGAATGTCGAAACGCTCTGGCGATTTCGTCACGCTACGCGAGGTGGTCGATGAAGTCGGCTCCGACGCCGTGCGCTTCATGATGCTGTTCCGCAAGAACGACGCCGTGCTCGATTTCGATCTCGCAAAGGTACTTGAGCAGTCGAAGGACAATCCCGTCTTCTACGTGCAGTACGGTCACGCCCGCGGCCATTCGATTTTCAAAAACGCGCGCGAAGTGGTTCCCGAACTGCCGGAGGACGACGCGGAGCGGCGCGCCTGGCTGGGCTCCGCCCCGGTCGAACGACTGACAGATCCGGCCGAATTGGACCTATTGAAGCGCCTGGCGCTCTACCCCCGTATTATCGAGGGGGCCGCAGTCGCACATGAGCCACACCGAATCGCTTTTTATCTATATGATTTGGCCAGTGAATTTCATGCATTGTGGACCAAGGGGCGGGATTTGCCCTATTTACGCTTCATTATGACTAATGATGCAGAGATCACGAGGGCGCGACTGGCGATGGTACAGGGCGTCGTCTCGGTTCTGGCATCGGGCTTAGCCGTTCTCGGCGTCCACGCTCCGACCGAGATGCGGTAGGCAGGGGCGAAGGCCTTCACGAATGGGGGTTCGTGGGGGTGTCTGGCAGGGGCCGGTCGTCATGGTTCGTTTGACATGGCGGGTTGGCGCTGTCCCGTAGGGGATGCATCATCACGATGGCTGATCGATATCAGAACCAACAGTTTCACTCCGCGGCCGACCAGGCTCGCGGCGAGAACGATCCGCTTGCCGAGCTCGCGCGGCTGATCGGACAGAACGACCCCTACGGGGCCGCCGGCGCCAAGCCGGCGCCGCACCCGCTGCAGTCGCGCGCCAATGTGCGCCCACAGCAATACGATCCTCCGCCGCCGGAAGATCTCGATGCGCCGCGGAGCCCACCGAGCTGGATGCAGCGTGCGCGCCACGAAACCCCGCTGCCGCCGGTGCCGCCGCCCGTGCCACAGGAGCCGGAGTACGAGGACGAGCCGGATTACCAGCCGGCGCCGGTGCATCCGTTGCATCGCTATTCGGCGCAGCAGTCTCCGCCCCCGCTGCCCGCGCAGGACTATTACGAAGCCCCGCAGCAATATGCCGACAGCCGTCAGCAATATGCTGACGCTCCGCAGCACTATGGCGATAGCCGCCAGCAATATGACGATGGCCGCCACCAATATGACGACGAGCCGGAGCACGACCCGTCGCGCTACGACGACGCGCTGTACGGACGGCTGGAAAACGGCGAGCAGGACTATCAGCGCGATCCGGCCTATCCGGATGATCCCTATGCCTATCAGGGCGAGTACGAGGAAGAGCCCGAGCCGAAGAAGCGCTCCAAAGGGCTGGTGACGGTTGCCGCCGTGCTGGCGCTGGCCGTGGTGGGGACGGGCGCTGCCTTTGCCTATCGCACCTTTGTCGGTTCGCCCCGCTCGGGCGAGCCGCCGATCATCAGGGCCGACAACAGCCCGACCAAGGTGGTGCCGGCACCTGCCGATGGCGGCGCCGCCAAGACGCCCGACCGCCTGCTGTCAGGCGATGGCGGCGAGAAGCTGGTGTCGCGCGAAGAGACGCCAGTCGACGTCAATTCACGGTCGGTCGGTCCGCGCGTGGTGTTTCCGCCGCTGAACCAGAACAGCAGCCCGCCGCCGGTGGCGAGCGTGTCGCCGTCAGCGCCGATGGCTCCAGCGAGTGCCAATGGCACGATGCCGAACAACGAGCCGCGCCGGATCAGGACACTCGCGGTGAAGGGCGATCCCGCGGAGAATGGCGGCGTTCCGGCCGGCGCGAGCGCGCCGACGCAAAGGCCGCCGACGCGAAGCGCCGCAGCACCTGCACCGGCCGCTCCCACGCGTAATCCGGCCTCGGCCAATGCCAGTGCCAACACGCCGATGTCGATCGCGCCGCAGGCGGGCGATCCGGAGCCGCCTCCGACCCGGATGGCCGCGACCAATCCGACGCAAGCCGCACCGGCCGCTTCCGAGGCGGCACCTGGCTTCCTGGTGTCGGTGTCATCGCAGGACAGCGAGTCCGCGGCCAGAGAGGCGTTCCGCGTGGTGCAAGGCAAGTACTCGTCAGTGCTCGGTTCCCGTTCGCCTGTTATCAAGCAGGTCAACCTGGCTGATGGGAAAACCAAATATCGCGCCATGGTCGGGCCCTACCGGACCCGGCAGGAGGCGGTCCAGTTCTGCACCGAGCTGAAAGCCGCCGGCGGGCAGTGCTTTATCCCGTAGAATTATCGCCCGATTCCTTGACCCAAGGGCTGTGAGGGGCCTAATCGGCCCCCATGGCAAGCCGCGCATTCATCACGGGCGTATCAGGACTGGAGCTGACCGCGGCGGAGCGCGAGTTCCTCCGTGGCGAACTGCCATGGGGCCTGATCCTGTTCAAACGCAATGTCGAGACGCCGGATCAAGTATCCGCGCTCGTTGAAGAATTTCGAAGTCTCGTGGGCGGGGCGGATGCCCCTGTTCTGATCGACCAGGAAGGCGGGCGGGTGGCGCGGCTGACCCCGCCGCATTGGCCGGTCTATCCGCCCGGCGCCACCTTCGGCGCGCTCTACGACCTCGACAAGGCGCTGGGGCTGCGGGCCGCCTGGCTCAGCTCGCGCCTGATTGCGGCCGATCTGATCGATCTCGGGATATCAGTCGACTGCCTGCCGTTGGCGGACGTCCCGGTCGCCGGCGCCGACGCCGTGATCGGCAACCGGGCCTATGGAACCGAACCGGCCAAGGTTGCAGCGATCGCCCGGGCGGTCACCGGGGGTCTGGAGCAAGGCGGCGTGCTGCCGGTCCTCAAGCACATTCCCGGCCACGGCCGGGCCACGGCGGATAGCCATTTTCGCCTCCCGACCGTTGATACCCCGGGGGAGGAACTGGAACGGACTGATTTCGCGGCGTTTCAACCGCTCTCGAACCTGCCGATGGCCATGACCGCACATGTTGTGTTTAGCGCGATTGACCCGGTCCAACCCGCGACGACATCTGCGACAATCATCCGCCAAGTGATTCGTGGCGTAATTGGTTTCCAAGGCTTGTTGATGAGTGATGACGTGTCGATGAATGCCCTGGCGGGATCGATCGCCGAGCGGACCCGCGCCATCGTCCATGCCGGCTGCGACATGGTCCTTCACTGCAACGGCAAGCTCGACGAGATGCGCGATGTGGCGCGCGAGACGCCGGAGCTGGCAGGCGAGCCTCTGGAACGCGCCAGGCGGGCGCTGGCCTCGCGGAAGCCGCCCGAGCCGTTCGACCGGCAGGCGGGGCGGGCCGAACTTGAAGCGTTGATGGATCGGGTAGGTACGGCATGACGGCTGAGATTCTATCGTTTGAGACCGGACGGCCCGCCGAAATCACCGACGGCGAGCCGGCGCTGGTGGTTGACGTTGAGGGCTATGAGGGCCCGCTCGACCTGCTGCTCACGCTCGCGCGGCAGCAGAAGGTCGACCTCGCCAAGATTTCGATCCTGGCGCTGGCCGACCAGTATCTGAGCTTCATCGAGGCGGCGCGAAAGATCCGCCTCGAACTGGCGGCCGACTACCTCGTGATGGCCGCTTGGCTCGCGTTCCTCAAATCGCGGCTGCTGCTGCCCGAGCCGGCGACGCCGGACGGGCCGAGCGCCGAGGAAATGGCGACCGCGCTGGCCAACCGCCTGCGCCGGCTTGAGGCGATCCGTGAGGCCGCCAACCGGTTGATGAACCGGCCGCAGTTTCAGCGCGATATTTTCCCGCGCGGCAATCCGGAATCGATCGCCGAGATCAAGCACCCCAAGTTCACAGCGACGCTGTTCGACCTGCTCACCGCCTATGCCACGCAACGCCAGCAGCGCGTGCTGGCAACCGTGCATCTGGCCAAGCGCACGGTGTGGTCGCTCGCCGAGGCGCGCGCCTCGCTGGAGCGGCTGGTCGGCATGACCGAATCCGAGGACTGGAGCTGCCTCGACGATTACCTGCTGAGCTACGTTGTTGATCCCTCGCAGAAAGCAACCGTGTTCGCATCGAGCTTTGCTGCGGCGCTCGAACTGGTGCGCGAGGGCGAGATGGAATTGAACCAGAAAGAGGCGTTCGCGCCGCTGTATTTTCGCAAGCGCCCGCCGCAGGCAGCACAGCCCGCGCCGGATCTGACGGTCGAGTAAGTGGAAGGAGACCCAGCCATGGCAAGCCTGGCGGAAAAACGCATGGAAGATGCCGAGGATCATCCCATCGACCAGAATCAGAATATCGAGCAAGCCGCGCGACCGGAGGAGTTGCGGCTGCTCGAAGCCTTGCTGTTTGCTTCCGCCGAGCCGATCGACCAGGCCGCGCTCGCCAAGCGCATGCCCGATGGCGTCGACATCAAGGCGGCGCTGGCGCAGTTGCAGGCGGAATATGCCCCACGCGGCGTCAACCTGGTGCGCGTCGCCAACAAATGGACGTTCCGCACCGCGGGCGACCTGTCGTGGCTGATGACACGCGAAAGCACGGAAACGCGGCGCCTGTCGCGCGCGGCGATCGAGGTGCTCGCAATCATCGCCTATCACCAGCCGGTGACGCGTGCCGAGATCGAAGAAATCCGCGGGGTGGTCACGTCGAAGGGAACGCTGGACGTGCTGCTTGAAACCGGCTGGATCCGCCCGCGCGGCCGCCGCAAGACGCCGGGCCGGCCGCTGACCTTTGGCACCACGGAAGCCTTCCTCTCGCAATTCAGCCTGGAAGCGCTGGGCGACCTGCCGGGCCTGGAAGAGCTGAAGGGTACGGGGCTACTGGACTCGCGGCTGCCGTCTGGCTTTTCCGTTCCGACGCCGTCCGACGATGTTGCGCTGCGTGAGGACGAGGACCCACTCGAGGCCGGGGACAATCTGGAACTGCTGCTGGCACCGGCGGCAGAGCCTGAAGAAGGCAGCGGAAGCAGCGAAAGCTAGTTCCGAAGCGCGCCGGCCGCTTACTCAGGCGGGGTTAATGATAGCCATAATACGTAGCCGCGACAGCGATTTGCCGCGGCGGGGGTCCTTGTTTTTGATACCTCTCGGGCCTACCTTCCGCCCAAGCTTAGGCCGGAAGCCGGCCATCTCTTTTGGAGGGTTGCAGGATGGGTTCGCTTAGCATTTGGCACTGGATCGTCGTGATCGCAGTGGTCCTGCTGCTGTTCGGCCGCGGCAAGATTTCGGATCTGATGGGTGACGTCGCCCAGGGCATCAAGGCCTTCAAGAAGGGCATGCAGGACGACACCAAGGAGCCCGAAAAGCCCGCCGAACCGGCGAAGACGATCGAACACAACGCGGCGCCGACGGCGGCGCGCACGGATGTCGGCAGCAAGGCCGTCTGAACCAGGCATCTTGGACCCGGCGCCAATTGAGCGTCGCCGGCTTTAGAAAAGGCGCGGCCGGCCCCAAATCTTGGCTATGATGGATTGGGGCGCGGATGTCTCGCGCGAGCGGAAGAATTCATGTTCGACATCGGGTGGAGTGAACTGGTTGTCATCGCGGTTGTCGCGCTGATCGCCATCGGCCCGAAAGAACTGCCGGGCGTGCTGCGCATGGTCGGGCAATGGATGGGCAAGGCGCGCAAGATGGCCGCCGAATTCCAGGGCCAGTTCCAGGAAGCCATGCGCGAGGCCGAAATGGCCGACCTCAAAAAGAGCTTTGACGAGGTCAAGGAGACCGCCACCGCGCTGTCCTCAGGTAACCTCATGACCTCCCTGCAAAAGGACGTCGACAGCGCCCTGCAGATCAGCGAGCCGGACAAGCCGGCCACGGCGGAAGCGAGCGATGCCCAGGTGGCAGGCGCCATCGGCGAACCCGTCACCCCGACGACACCGGCCGCACCGACGCCGGAGACGTTTGTCGAGGCCGAGGCCCATTCGGCCGCTGCCGAGCCGCTGGCGATCACCCGCGAGGCTACTGCGCCGGTTCAGCAGGATATTGCCCCGGCTTCACCTGACGTTCTCAAGGACGCCAAAGCGTCATGACCATCGAAGACATCGAGGCCAGCAAGGCGCCGCTGATGGATCACCTGATCGAGCTGCGCTCGCGGCTGATCAAGGCGCTGCTCGCGTTCGGGATTGCCTTTATCTTCTGTTTCTTCTTCGCCAAGCAAATATTCAACGTGTTGGTGTGGCCATATGTTTTGGCCGTCGGCGACCCCGGAAACGCCAAGCTGATCTACACCGCATTCCTGGAATATTTCCTGACCCAATTGAAGCTGGCGATGTTCGGCGCGGCCTTCATCTCGTTCCCGATCGTGGCGGGGCAGGTCTACATGTTTGTGGCGCCTGGGCTCTACAAGCACGAGCGTAACGCCTTCCTGCCGTACTTGGTCGCAACGCCTCTTTTCTTCGTGCTGGGCGCGGCGTTGGTCTATTTCGTTGTGTTCCCGATGCTGGCGCGTTTCTCGCTCGGCATGCAGCAGCTCGGCGGAGACGAGACCGCAAAAATCGAGTTATTGCCGAAGGTCGGCGAATATCTCTCGCTGATGATGTCGCTGATCTTCGCCTTCGGCATCGCGTTTCAGCTGCCTGTCATCCTGACGCTGCTCGGGCGGATCGGTATCGTCACCTCGAAAATGCTGCGGGAGAAGCGGCGCTATTTCATCGTCATCGCCTTCGTTATCGCCGCCGTGCTGACGCCCCCTGACGTTATCAGCCAGGCTTCGCTCGCGATCCCCCTGTTGGCCCTTTATGAGGGCGCCATCATCGCTGTCGCCATGGTGGAAAAGAAGGCCGCCGCGCAGACCTCGACGACACCGCCGTCCGCCAGCCCGCCGGCGGAAACCAATCCGGCGGAATAGGGCACTCAGCGCGCTCCGCGATTGGTGTATTCCCCGCGGAAGCGCGGAATCTACCGTGATGTTCGTCAAGGGTTCGATCCTGGGCGAGCGTGCGGCATCGTGCTCGCCCGTCAAGGCAACCGCTGCGCGGCGGCGAAGCCGGCCTTGACCGGCTGCGCGCGCTGCCGCGTCGGCTTGCCATGATCGAAGGCTCATCATGCTGCAGGTCTGGCTGCGTGCTTCCAATCGGAACCATCACGGATCATGGCGTTGAGTATCACAAGCATTTTGCGCATGACGGCAGTGAGCGCCACCTTGCCCAAGCGGTGATTCTGGTCAACCAGGCGCCGGTAGAAGGCCTTCATAACCGGATGCTGGATGGCGCTGCGCGCGCCGTTGAAGAGCACCTTGCGCACGCCTGGGCGGCCATGACCGGTGGACGCATGCCCGCGCTGCTTGCCGCTGTCACGCGTGTGCGGTGCGAGGCCACACAGCGCCGCGATTTTCTTGCCTGACAGATGTCCGAGTTCCGGCAGGTCCGCGATCAACGTTTCGGCGATGGCAGGGCCGACACCGCAGAAGGTTTGCAGCCGACGGCTGTTTTCGGCATGCGCTGAGCGCGCAATACGCTCGGCAATAGCCCTATCGACGGCAGCCAGCGAACGCTCGAGGGCGGCCATGACCGCCCGCAGGCTCTTGCTCACGATGGCGCTGTCCGCCACGTCGCACCGGCAGGTCTCGGCATGGAGCAGGGCCTGCAATGGATCTTGGTCGGCACGCCGGATTGCAATGCGGGCTTAGGCCCTCTCTACCGTACGCGTGTCAGACCGTAACGCCGGCGGTCCCAAGATTCCCACGGTCTTGCAGGACCCGACCAGTACTCGAGGGTCCGCTGGCGTCCCCATCCCAGGATGGGGACCACATCATGCAATCCAGTACGCCGCGGCTTGGCGGATTTATCTCGAACGGCTCTGGAATATTGGATCACCCGCTTTCGCGGGTGATGACGAGTGTGGTACTTGGGGCGGACTGTAAACAGTCAACATAAATGTTGAATGTTCGCAGAGTGATGACCTCAGGACCGAACCCGCATGCACGACATCAAATCGATCCGCGACAACCCGCAAGCCTTCGACGCCGGACTGAAGCGCCGCGGACTGGCGCCGTTGTCGGCCTCGCTGCTGGCGATCGACGAAAGGCGTCGCGCGGCCATCCTGGCGTCAGAACAGGCGCAGGCGCGGCGCAATGCGGCTTCGAAGGAAATCGGCGAGGCCAAGAAGGCCAAGGACGACGCGCGCGCCGGCAGGCTGATGGCCGAAGTCGCTGAACTCAAGACCACGATGCCGGACCTTGAGGCGGCAGCGAACGCGGCTGACGAGGAGCTGGCGAAAGAGCTTGCCGCAATTCCCAATCTGCCGCTCGCCGACGTGCCCGAAGGCGTGGACGAGCACGGCAATGTGCAGCGGCACATCTACGGCAATATCCGCAACTACGCTTTCACGCCGAAGCCGCATGACGATCTCGGTGGCGCGCTGGGGTACATGGATTTCGAGGCCGCAGCCAAATTGAGCGGCGCACGCTTCGTCGTGTTGAAGAAGGGGCTTGCACGGCTCGAACGCGCGATCGGGCAGTTCATGCTCGACCTGCATACGAACGAGCACGGCTACACCGAGATCAATCCGCCACTGCTTGTGCGCAACGACGTGATGTTCGGCACCGGCCAATTGCCGAAATTCGAGGACGATCAGTTCTGGGCCATCAAGGGCGAGCTGCTGGCCGCTCCCGACGATCGGTTGAAGACCGAACGTCTCGGCCTCATCCCCACCGCCGAAGTCTCGCTAACCAACCTCGTCCGTGAATCCATCGTCGACGAAAAAGAGCTGCCGATGCGCTTGACCGCGCTGACGCCGTGCTTCCGGGCCGAAGCGGGTGCGGCGGGGCGTGACACCCGCGGCATGATCCGGCAGCATCAATTCACCAAAGTCGAACTGGTGTCGATCGCAACGCCCGAAACCAGCCGCGACGAGCACGAGCGCATGCTGTCCTGCGCCGAGGAAGTGCTGCGCCGGCTCGGGCTGCATTATCGTGTGATGACGCTGTGCTCCGGCGACATGGGCTTTTCCGCACAGAAGACCTACGACATCGAGGTCTGGATGCCCGGGCAGGGCGACGGCGGTGCCTTCAGGGAAATTTCCAGCTGCTCGGTGTGCGGCGACTTCCAGGCGCGGCGGATGGATGCGCGCTCGCGCGGGCCCGACGGCAAGCCGCGTTTCGTGCACACGCTGAACGGCTCCGGCACCGCGGTCGGCCGCGCCCTGATTGCGGTCATGGAAACCTATCAGCAGCAAGACGGTTCGATCGCTGTGCCTGATGTGCTGCAGCCCTACATGGGCGGCCTCAAAGTGATCGAGCACGACAAATAGCAAGAGCGAAAATGGCCCTGCATCGCGACGTCCTTTGGATCGGGAAGCAATGGGCTGTTACCGGCTACGGGATGCAATTGGTCGATCAGCGACTGATGGGCGCGTTCGATATCGAGGTCGCCCACCTCTGGGACGACGATCTGATCGCACGCATGCACGCCAAGGCATGGCTCAACGCCGTGGATTTCGACAAGGGGCTCGCGGTGGCGCGGGCGCGCCACAAGCCGCCGGAGGCGGGAGCGGAGCCGGTGGCCGCGACCATTCCGGCGGCCGACGCCATCGCCACGCCCCCGCCGCCGCCTCCACCCGCCGAATCGGCGGAGAAGGCCTCGCCGGACCTGCAGATGGAAATCGACGGCGGCGCCAAATTCGTGCGGCCCTGGCGCGTCTGGATGAAGAAAACATGAGCGAATCGGCCGGTTTGCCTCGACGGCGATAGGGCGATAAGACGACCCCCCGGCCAGGCCGACCATTCCTGAAACAGAAGGCACATTGACGGATGCGCATCCTCTGCACCAACGACGACGGCATCCATGCGCCGGGCCTGAAGATCGTTGAGGAGATCGCCCGTGCGCTGTCCGACGACGTCTGGATCGTGGCGCCCGAGCTCGACCAGTCCGGCGTCTCGCATTCGCTGTCGCTCAACGATCCGCTGCGGCTGCGCGAAGTCGGCCCGCGCCATTTCGCGGTGCGGGGCACGCCGACCGATTGCGTAATCATGGGCTCGCGCCACATCCTCGGCGAGAAGATGCCGGACCTCGTGCTGTCGGGCGTCAACCGGGGCCGCAACGTCGCGGAGGATGTCGTCTATTCCGGCACCATCGCCGGCGCGCTCGAGGGCACGATCTTGGGGATCCCGTCGTTTGCGCTGAGCCAGGAATTTTCCATCGAGACCCGTCACGCGCCGCTGTGGGAAACGGCGCTGAAATTCGGTCCTGAGATCGTGCGCAAGGTGATCGATGCCGGCGTGCCGAAGAACACCGTGATCAACGTCAATTTTCCCGCCTGCACGCCCGATCAGGTCAAGGGCATCAGCGTGACGCGGCAGGGCAAGCGCAATCTCGGCTTCCTGAAAGTCGACAAGCGCCACGACGGCCGTGGCAATCCCTATTTCTGGATCGGCTTTGAGCGTGCCGCGATGATGGATACGCCGGCCGAAGGCACCGATCTTGCCGCGCTGGCGGCGCGCTACGTGTCGGTGACGCCGCTGCGGCTCGACCGCACCGACGAGGCGTTCTCGGAAGCGCTGACGACGACGTTGAAATAAATCGAGGGCAGCCCTGCTCGTCATACCCGCGAAGGCGGTATCCAGTACGCCGCGGCTTCTCGATTCTATCGCAGGTCTCTGGGATACTGGATCATCCGCCTGCGCGGATGATGACGGCTGAGTTTGTGGGTGGCTGGCCTAAACCGGTGCGCTCTTCAGCGTCGATGCGATCACTTGCGCCAGCGTTTCGAGCTGGAATGGCTTCTGCAAAGCGGGGCGGTCGCGATATTCCTGGGGCAGGCCGGAGGAGCCATAGCCGGTCGCAAAAATGAAGGGGCGGTTGCGCGCCGTAATCAGCTCGGCCACCGGCGTGATGACCTTGCCGTTGACGTTGACGTCGAGAATGGCGAGATCGAACTCGGTCGATTGCACCAGCTTGACCGCTTCGCCGATCTCCCCGGCCTCGGCAGCGACGCTGTGGCCCAGCTCTTCCAGCATGTCGGCGACCATCATGCGGATCATGACCTCGTCTTCAACGAGGAAAACAGAACAGCCCGCCGGCCGTGTCGCTACCATGATGGATTCCTTGCCCTTCCGAGCGTGGAGGTTCGCAAAAAACGTCCCTTGGTGCAATCTCGACATGAACTGGCCATGCGCCGGCACGCTTGAGGCGGTTCACCACCCGCGCGGGATTTTCCCGGCCCCCAACGCCGGGGCGCGGCCGCAGTTCCCAAACGCGGAACCAAAATGTTGAGGAAATTCTTCCTTAAACGCGCATACGCTATTACATCTCGGCGAGCCCACGCATTCGATTGGCGGCAGCGCCTGCCACGAGACCGCAATGTCGCAAGAACCGCCCGAGAAGATGATGTTTCAGCTGACCCTGCGGCGGCGCGGAATCAGCGACCAGGCGGTGCTTCGGACCATGGAGGAGGTGCCGCGCGAGGCGTTCGTGGCATCAGGCGATCGCGGCCATGCCTACCGCGACAGCGCGCTCGGCATCGCCTGCGGCCAGACCATCAGCCAGCCTTTCGTGGTCGCCTACATGACCGAGCAGCTGCAGCTGCAGAAGGGCCACAAGGTGCTCGAGATCGGGACCGGCTCCGGCTATCAGGCGGCGGTGCTGTCGCGGCTATGTGCCCATGTCCTGACTGTCGAACGCTACCGGACGCTGGCCGATGCCGCTCGCGCCAAGCTTGAAGGCCTCGGTTACTACAACATCGAGGTGCTGCTGGGCGACGGCTTCGACATCCCGCCCGGGGCCGGCGACTTCGACCGCATCATCGTCACCGCCGCGATGGAGCAAATCCCGGAAAAACTGCTGCAGCGGCTGCAACCGGGCGGCATCCTGATCGCGCCCGTCGGCCCGCATCATGGCACCCAGACACTGGTCCGTTTCACCAGGACGGAGAGCGGTTTCGAGCGCAAGGAATTGGTCGACGTCCGCTTCGTCCCGGCGCTGCCGGGAATCGCGCGCGAGCTGTAAAAGCCCGGATTGGCGGTTCCCGCCAACATCTTATTCCAAGGGTTAAGCCGTTATTTACTCGGTACGTGTTTACTCAAAACAGTATTTTGTTGCGTACGAGTGAGTAACCATGTCCCGTGTCGCCGAGTTGCTTCGCTCGCGTCGGGTGCCGCAGGTCGCGGTGCTGGCGCTGATGTCGGTCGGCTTTGCCGGTTGCAGCGCCGATATGCAGACGCGCTTTTCCGACAGCTCGTTCTCCAATCCCTTTGCCTCCCAGCCCGAAGCCACCGGCACGGTGCGCGCTCCCGCCGCCGAACGCCGCGAGCTGCCGCAATACGCCCGTCCGCAGCCCCAGCAGGCGCCGCAATTCCAGTCCCAATCCCTGCCGCCACCTGCTGTCGCCGCGCCTAGCGCCTATCCCGCCAGCTCCGGTGGGATTTCCGGAGGCGGGCGCGGGGTTTCGTCCTATGCGCCGCCGACCCGTTCGCCGATCGAGACCACTGCGACAGTGCCGCCGCGTTCGGTCGCGGCGGCGCGTCCGGCCGCGCCGGGCGGCACCACGATCATCGTCGGCACCAGCGACACCCTCGACATTATTGCCAAGCGCTACAACGTTTCGCCCGCCGCGATCCTGCAGGCCAATGGCTACAAGGGCCCACGGGTGTTGTCGCCCGGCCAGCAGCTGATCATTCCGCGCCAGAGCGCCGTGGCTGCGACTCCCACGCCAGCGGCCAGCAAGCCGATCGCCGTTTCGGCAGCCGCGCCGAGCATCCACGTCGTCAATCGCGGCGATACGCTCATGAGCATTGCGCGCCGCAACCACGTCCCGGTGGCCGAGCTCGCCAGGGCCAACAATCTCGACCAGTCCGCCAAGCTCAGCCTCGGCATGAAGCTCACGGTGCCAGGGTCTAAATCGGCTGCGGCTGCTCCGCTGGCGCAGCCCGTGGCCGCAGCTCCCGCCCAGCCCGCAGCGCCGGTTGCAGCGCCCGCGACCAGCAAGGTCGCCTCGGTCGGCGGCCCGCCGCAGAGCGCGCGGCTTGCCTCTGCGACAACCAATATCGCGGAAGAGAAGCCCGTCGTGGAAGCTGCGCCGGTCAAGCCCAGCGAAGCCACCGGCGCGCTGCCGACCTTCCGCTGGCCGGTCCGCGGCAAGGTGATCACGAGCTATGGCGCCAAGACCAACGGCAAGTCGAATGACGGCATCAACCTGGCAGTGCCGGAAGGCACGCCGGTGAAGGCGGCCGAGGACGGCGTCGTCGCCTATTCCGGCAACGAGCTCAAGGGTTACGGCAATCTGGTTCTGGTGCGGCACTCCAACGGTTACGTCACCGCATATGCCCATGCGAGTGAACTGATGGTGAAGCGCGGCGATACGATCAAGCGCGGCCAGATCATTGCCAAGTCGGGTCAATCGGGCGAGGTGGGGTCGCCGCAGCTCCACTTCGAAATCCGCAAGGGTTCGTCACCGGTTGACCCGCTGCAATTCCTCAACGGGGCGTGAGGTCTCGTGTCCCAGACGCGGTGCAGCGGAACGCTGCGCCGCAGAGCCGGGACCCATCGCGACTGCTCTGAAAGTTGGACCCCGTTCTGCAGCGCACCGCTACGCGGTGTGCAGCGCCCGGGGAACGCGAGAGATCTACTTCCCCGAAAGCCGCACACCCAGCCGCCCGGCGAGCTCCTGCGTGAACTGCCAGGCAACGCGTCCCGAGCGGGAGCCGCGCGTGGTCGACCATTCCAGTGCCTCGCGCTCCAGCTCCTCATCTGACATCCCGATGCCGAAATGGCCGCAATAGCCGCGGACCATTGCGAGGTACTCGTCCTGGCTGCAGCGGTGGAAGCCGAGCCAGAGGCCGAAGCGGTCGGACAGCGACACCTTCTCCTCGACGGCTTCGCCGGGGTTGATCGCGGTCGAGCGTTCGTTCTCGATCATCTCGCGCGCCAAGAGGTGGCGGCGGTTCGAGGTGGCATAGAGGATGACATTGTCGGGGCGGCCCTCGATGCCGCCTTCCAGCACCGCCTTCAGCGACTTGTACGACGCGTCATTGCCGTCAAAGGAAAGGTCATCGCAGAATACGATGAAGCGGAAATCGGAGCTGCGCAGGAGATCCATCAGGCCGGGCAGGCTCTCGATGTCCTCGCGGTGAATCTCGATCAGCTTGAGGCGGTCGGCCGGCTTGCGGTCGATATTGATGCTGGCATGCGCCGCCTTCACCAGCGAGGACTTGCCCATGCCGCGCGCGCCCCACAACAGCGCGTTGTTGGCGGGCAGGCCGTCGGCAAAGCGCTCGGTATTCTCGATCAGGATGTCGCGCATCCGGTCGATGCCCTTGAGCAGGCCAAGCTCGACTCGGCTGACGCGCGGCACCGGCGACAGGCGGCCATCCGGGTGCCAGACGAAGGCATCGGCGGCTCCGAATGACTGAGGATTGGTGGCCGGAGCGGCCGCTGAGAGGTGGCCCGCGATGGCTTCCAGGGCGATCGCGATCCGCTCGGCGGCAGCGCCGTCGAGCGCGTTTGCCGGACGTTTTGTCGCGGTTTTTGCCGGCGCTCGCGAAGCGGCCTTGGGAGCGGCGCGCGGCGCTGATTTCTTGGGTTTTTTCGACATTTACGGAGTTCCTGACCGCGCAGCCTTAACGGGCCTTGGAAGCTCCCGCAAGCGGCCTAAATGAGGGGGCAGCCAGCGTTGCAATTGGGCCCGCCGCCGCTATAGTCCGCGCGAATTTGCCCGGACCGGCGACATGCCCAGGCCGCTGCGCCCAGGCATGGCCGGTTCTTTCCGTCTTAGCGAGGATTGTTCGAATGCTGATAACCCCTGCATACGCCCAGGCTGCCGCCGGAGGCGATGCCAACAGCATGTTGATGTCGCTGCTGCCGTTCGCACTGATCTTCGTGATCATGTACTTCCTGATTCTGCGGCCGCAGCAGAAGAAGGTGAAGGATCACCAGGAACTGGTCAAAAACATCCGCCGTGGCGACACCGTGGTGACCTCCGGCGGGCTGGTCGGCAAGGTGACCAAGGTGGTCGACGACGACCAGATCGAGTTCGAAATCTCGGACGGCGTCCGTGTCCGCCAGATGCGGCAGATGATCTCGGGCGTCCGCGCCAAGGGCGAGCCGGCCAAGGAAAAGAGTGAGGCCAAGGACGACTCCGCGAGCTGAGTTTTGCGCGCCGCTTGCGCGGTGCATTTTCCTGGAAGTGACGGGTCAACTCGATGCTGTATTTCTCGCGGTGGAAGGCGCTGGCGATCATTCTGACCGCGCTGATCGTCTGCCTGTTCGCGGTGCCCAACTTCTTCTCCCAGGAGAGGGTGAAGACCTGGCCCGTCTGGGCGCAGCGTCACATCGTGCTCGGTCTCGACCTGCAGGGCGGCTCATACCTGTTGCTAGAAGTCGACGCCAATTACGTGAAGAAGGAGAAGCTCGAGCAGGTGCGCGACGAGGTGCGGCGCGTGCTGCGGGCCGACGCCAAGGTGGCCTATACCGGGCTTGCGGTCCGTAACGACGCGGTCGAAGTCCGGATCAGCCGCGAGGCTGATGTGGCGACAGCGCTGCCCAAGCTCCGAGACCTCTCGCAACCGATCGGCGGACTTCTGGGCGGGAGCGGGCAGCGCGATCTCGAAGTGAGCGATGCCGGCAACGGGCTGATCCGCATCACGATCCCGCAGCCGGCGATGCTCGACCGCATGCGCAAGACCATCGAGCAATCGATCCAGATCGTCGAGAAGCGCGTCAACGAGCTCGGTACCGTCGAGCCGATCATCCAGCGCCAGGGCACCGACCGCATTCTGGTGCAGGTGCCAGGCCTGCAGGATCCGACCCACCTCAAGGAACTGCTCGGCAAGACCGCCAAGATGGAATTCCGCATGGTCGACACCTCGGTGCCGCCCGACCAGGCCCAGGCGGGCCGGGTGCCGGCGGAATCCGAAGTGCTGATGAGCTCGACCGCGCCGAAGGTCCCCTATGTCATCAAGCGGCAGGTGCTGGTGTCGGGCGGTGACCTCATTGACGCGCAGCCGGGCTTCGACCAGCGCACCAACGAGCCGATCGTCAGCTTCAAGTTCAACAGTTCGGGCTCGCGCAAGTTTGCCCAGGCGACCTCGGAAAACGTCGGCGTGCCTTTTGCGATCGTGCTCGACAATGAAGTGATTTCGGCGCCCGTGATCCGCGAGCCGATCACCGGCGGCTCGGGGCAGATTTCCGGCAACTTCACGGTCCAGCAGGCCAACGACCTGGCGATCCTGCTCCGCGCCGGCGCGCTGCCGGCGCCGCTGACCGTGGTGGAAGAACGCACGGTTGGTCCCGGCCTCGGCCAGGACTCGATCGAGAAGGGCGAACTCGCCGCCTATGTCGGCTCGATCATGGTCATCGTGTTCATGCTGGTGACCTATCGCCTGTTCGGCGTGTTCGCCAACATTGCGGTCGCCATCAACGTGGCCATGATTTTCGGCCTGCTGTCGCTGCTCAACGCGACGCTGACGCTGCCCGGCATCGCAGGCATCGTGCTGACGGTCGGCATCGCCGTCGACTCCAACGTGCTGATCTACGAGCGCATCCGCGAGGAACTCCGCCACGGCCGCAACGCGATTTCGGCGATCGACGCCGGCTTCCGGCGCGCGCTGGCGACCATCCTGGACTCCAACATCACCACCTTCATTGCCGCCGCTGTGCTGTTCTATATCGGCACCGGGCCGGTTCGCGGCTTCGCCGTCACGCTCGGCATCGGCATCATCACCACAGTGTTCACCGCGTTTACGCTGACCAGCCTGATCGTCGCCGGCTGGGTACGATGGAAGCGGCCGAAGACCGTGCCAATTTGAGAATGCGGAGCCGGCTTTGACACAATACGTTCTCATCGGGCTGGGCGTTCTTATCGCCGTGCTCACCGTGGTGGCGATCTTCGACCTGCTGCCGCCGCTGCGCATCGTGCCCGACGACACGCATTTCGATTTCACGCGCTTCCGCCGCATCAGCTTCCCGATCTCGGCCGCGCTGTCGATCGTCGCGATCGTGCTGTTCTTCACCCACGGGCTGAATTTCGGCATCGACTTCCGCGGCGGCACGCTGCTGGAAGTGCAGTCCAAGTCCGGACCGGCCGACATTGCCGCGATGCGGGCCAAGCTCAGTACGCTCGGCCTCGGCGAGGTTCAGCTTCAGCAGTTCGGTGACGCGAGCAACGTGCTGATCCGCGTGGCCGAACAGCCCGGCGGCGACAAGGCGCAGCAGGAAGCGGTGACCAAGGTTCGCGGCGCGCTCGGCGACAGCGTCGACTACCGCCGCGTCGAAGTGGTGGGTCCGCGCGTTTCCGGCGAACTGCTGGCGTTTGGCATGCTCGGCCTGATGCTGGCGATCATCGCGATCCTGATCTATCTCTGGTTCCGGTTCGAGTGGCAGTTTGCGCTTGGCGCCATGATCGCCAACGTCCACGACATCGTGCTGACGATCGGCTTCATGTCGATCTCGCAGGTCGATTTCGACCTCACCAGTATCGCGGCGCTGCTCACGATTCTCGGCTACTCGCTGAACGACACGGTCGTGATCTATGACCGCATCCGGGAAATGCTGCGGCGCTACAAGAAGATGCCGATGCCGCAGCTTCTCAACGAATCCATCAATTCGACGCTTTCGCGCTCGATCATCACCCACGTCACGGTGACGCTGGCCTTGCTTGCGCTGCTCGTGTTCGGCGGCCATGCGATTCACAGCTTCACGGCGGTCATGATGTTCGGCGTGGTGCTGGTCGGCACCTACACCTCGATCTTCATTGCCGCGCCGATCCTGATCTATCTCGGCGTCGGCGAGCACCGCGATGCCCCGGATACGCCTGCGAAGAAGTAGTTCATCATGGCCAGTTCCTCGGACGCTCCCCATCTTCCGAGGTCGGCGCCGATCGAAGCCTACGGCAAGGGCGGCTTCGCCTTCGCCGACATGTCGCATCGCGGCTCGCTGATGTGCCTGCCGGACGGCATCTGGGCCTGGCCGGTGACGAGGCCCGCCGAGATCGACGAATATTCGCTCTCGCAGGTGTTCAAGGCAGCCAACGCCATCGACACACTGATCGTCGGCACCGGCACCGAGGTCTGGGTGCCGCCGCGCGGCCTGCGTGAGGCGCTGCGCGCTGTGCGCGTGGTGCTCGATGCGATGCAGACCGGGCCTGCGATCCGCACCTATAACATCATGCTGGGCGAGCGGCGGCGCGTTGCGGCGGCATTGATCGCGGTGCCATGACCGCGACGTCGAAAGCTTCCGCCACATTCTGCGCCGATCTGGTGCGGACGCACGACTTCATCCGCTATGCGTCGACGCTGTTTCTGCCGGCAGCCCAGCGCCGCGCGCTGCTGTCGGTCTACGCCTTCAACGTCGAGATCTCGCGGGTGCGCGAGCAGGTCAGCCAGCCGCTGCCGGGCGAGATGCGGCTGCAATGGTGGACCGACATGCTTGATGGCGCCGGCCATGGCGGCGTCGAGGGCAATCCGGTCGCGGCCGAATTGCTACAGACGATCGGCGAATTCCGCCTCCCAGTCGCGCCGCTATCGCGGCTGATCGAGGAGCATCAGTTCGACCTCTACAACGACCCGATGCCGTCAATGGCGGCGCTGGAGGGTTATATCACCGATACCGCTGCTGCGCTGTTCTCGCTCGGCGCGCGGATCGCGGCACCACCCTCGGTCGCGATCGACCATCTCGCCCGCCATGCCGGCCTCGCCCAGGGCATTGCGCAGGTGGTCGCGACGCTGCCGCTGGACGCCGCGCGGCGTCAGCTATTCCTGCCGCTGCAATTGCTGCAACAGCATGGCAGTGGGGTCGAGCAGGTCTATTCGGGCAAGCAGACGCCGAACACACGCGCCGCGGTCGACCAGCTGATCAGCGAGGCACGAAACCATCTCCGCACGGCCTTCGAGCTGCTCGCGCATGTGCCGCCGCAGGTGCGGCCGGTATTCCTGCCGCTGGCGCTGGTCGATCGCGATCTGAAGCGCATGTCGCGCGCCGATGCCGACCCGTTCGTGCCGCATGCAACGTCGCGGCTGCGGATCCTGTGGACGCTGTGGCGCGCCTCGCGCACGAAAGTGTTTGGCGGGTAAGCGATGTTTCTGGCGTTCCCCGGATGCTGCGCAGCGCGTCGCACTTGCGACGTAGTGCGCTGCTGATCCGGGGTCCACGTTGTCGTGAGATGGATCCCGGTTCTGCGACGCAGCGCGAAGGGCGCTGCGTCGCGCCCCGGACACGAAAGTCAGTTTGACTGCGAGTTCAACTCGCTGCTCTCGAAATTGAAGCGGTCCCGCAAATTCTTGCGGCTCTCCAGAATGTCCTTCATGAACGCGCGATCGAGGTCGCTGGTGATCAGCGGCTCGATCAGGTCGACCTGGTTCATCGCAACGAGCTGCAATATCTCCGTGCGCGGCTTGCCGGCGGCGTCGCGCGGCAGCGCGTGCACCACCTGGATGTGCTCCGGCGCTCTGGTGCCCTTGGCTGCGCCAAGCTCGCTGCGCAACTGCTTTTCCAATGCGACATCGTCGGCCTCGACAAAAGCATACAATCCCACGCCTGTCCGGCGGTCGGCGAAAGCCACGATGGCGGTGTCGCGCACCTCGGGATTTTTCCGGATCAGTTCGATCAGGACCGGCGCGTCGTTGACCAACCGGCGGCCACCGCCTTCGCGATCGGTGAAATTGAACAGGCCGCGGGTGATAGCCTGATAGACCTTCTTGCCGGTCTTGAGCCAGAGGCTGGCGACAAAGGATTTGCGTGCCAGGATCTTGCGCTCCATCGGCGTCAGCGCCTGTGGCGCATAGCTGCGCTTGTGCTTCAAGAGGTGCCGCAGATCCTCATAGGCCGCGATCCGGAACAGGTGGCTGCGGGTCTTGAAGCAGGCGGCGAGTTGAAAGTCGGTCACATAGGCTCGGCCGTCGCGGCCTACCAGCCAGTTCTGCTCCTTGGCGAGATCGTTGTGGCAGATGCCGGCGCGGTGCAGCCTGCGCAGCGCCGCCTTGGCGGAGCGGAAATAGGCGAGGTCGCCATGCGGCTTTGCCAGGTGCAGCGCGACTCCATCGATGAAGCCGCGCACCAGCGCTCGTTGCCCCGCCCACAGCAGTTTCGGGCCGGCATCGAGATCGCGCGCCAGCGTCAGCGCGCGGCGCTCGCGGGCAAACAGATGACGCGCCAGCGGATAGGACCAGACCGGCACCTGGTCGAGCCGGCGCAGCACCGCGTCGACCTCGCCGGTCTCATCGCGAAAACGGCCGCGCTCGACGGTCGAGAACACGTCACGCTTGAGCAGTACGCCTTCGGTCCATCGCGCCGACAGCGTGGCGGCGTCGTCTTTCGGCAAGCCCATGGGATTACGCCGCCGCCGCGACGCGCAGATGATCCGCGATCCAGCGATCGAGATCGGAAAGCGCGCGGGCGCTGAGCGCCTGTTTCTTCGCGACCGATTTCTCGTTGCCACGCAGCCGCGTGCCGTCGGCCTTTTTGGTCGGCGCGCTGGCAAGCGGCGGAAATAGGCCGAAATTGATGTTCATCGGCTGGAACGAACGCGTGCCGGCCTCGATCATTTCGATATGGCCGCCGGTGATGTGGCCGAGCAGCGAGCCCAGCGCGGTGGTGACCGGCGGCGGTTCGAGCGACTGCGTCCGCGCATTGGCCGCGGCATAGAGCCCGGCGATCAGGCCGACGCTGGCGGATTCCACATAGCCCTCGCAGCCGGTCATCTGGCCGGCAAAGCGCAGCCGCGGCTGCGCGCGCAGGCGCAACTGCCCATCGAGGAGCTTTGGCGAGTTCAGGAAGGTGTTGCGATGCAGGCCGCCGAGCCGGGCGAATTCGGCGCTCTCCAGGCCCGGGATGGTGCGAAACACGCGCTGCTGCGCGCCGTAGTTCAGCTTGGTCTGGAATCCGACCATGTTGTAGAGCGTGCCAAGCTTGTTGTCCTGCCGCAGCTGGACGATGGCGTAGGGCTTCACAGTTGGGTTGTGGGGGTTGGTCAGCCCGACTGGCTTCATCGGCCCGTGGCGCAGCGTCTCGGGGCCGCGCTCGGCCATCACCTCGACCGGCAGGCAGCCGTCGAAATAGGGCGTGTTGGTCTCCCACTCCTTGAAGTCGACCTTGTCGCCGGCCAAGAGCGCCGCGACGAACGCGTCATACTGCTCTTTCATCATCGGGCAGTTGATATAATCGGCACCGGTGCCGCCGGGCCCAACCTTGTCGTAGCGCGACTGAAACCACGCCACCGACATGTCGATGGAGTCCTTGTGCACGATCGGCGCGATCGCATCGAAAAAGGCGAGCGCGTTCTCATCCGTCAGCCCGCGGATGGCCTCGGCCAGCGGGGCCGAGGTGAGGGGACCGGTCGCGACGATGACATTGCCCCATTCGGCGGGGGGAAGCCCGGCGATCTCGCTGCGGTCGATCTCGATCCGGGGATGGTCGTGGAGCGCCTTGGTGACGGCGGCGGAGAATCCGTCGCGGTCGACCGCCAGCGCCCCGCCGGCGGGCACCTGGTTGGCATCGGCCGAGCGCATGATCAGCGAACCGAGCCGGCGCATCTCGGCATGCAGCAGCCCTACGGCGTTGTTGGCGGCATCGTCCGAGCGGAACGAGTTGGAGCAAACCAGTTCGGCGAGACCTTCGGTGCGGTGCGCTTCGGTCATCCGGAGCGGGCGCATCTCATGCAGGACGACGCGAACGCCCGCATTGGCGACCTGCCAGGCCGCTTCCGAGCCGGCGAGGCCGCCGCCAATCACATGGACGGTATCAGTTTGGGGTGTGGAGGAAATCATGTGCGCAGCGTTTAGCGCGTTTTCGCACCAAGCGCACCTGCCATGACGATTTCAAGAAGCGCGCTTTGGATTTGATGCGCACAAACGAGAACGCCCGCTACGGAGCGGGCGTTATCCGTTCATCAGGCGGCTGAACAGGGTCAGCCGTTATAGGTTCCTGCGGCAACGCGCGGAATGTCCGAACGATCGAGGCCGATATCGGCCAGCTCGCGATCGCTGAGCTGCGAAAGTTCGCTGACATTGCGCTGATAATCCCGGAACGCCTGGATCATGCGGATGAGCGAGAGCAACATGGTAGTCTCCTTGTAGTTACGATTCAGCCTTTGGAGGACGGCGTCATCGTTGAAATGAATATAGCTTAGATTTTGCAGTGCAGAAGTTCCGATGTTGCGATGCAGCTAAGCCTTGAATGCATGGCGATGGTAAGATGCGATTAACGTTTTGGCGCCGTCCACCTATAAGCGGGCTCGAATCCCATGAACCATTCAGGTGACGGAAATAATGCCGTAATATTGTGGGGTTAGACGTAAGTCTCCGATTAACCGTGGATTCCATAGGTCATGCTTCAGAATGGTTCCGCCTAGGACCGGAGCCACCCGTCGAAGGCAAAACGTGCTCAGGGGGGTGCCGTTTTGGAACTTTCTTATGCGCGAATCGCATGCACTTAATCCAATAAAAATGAACATGTATTCATCATTAGGAGGTGTGGCAATTTCGGATTCTGCTGGATCGACCCTAGCGGTAATGGCCGCACCCACTTAGTGGCCGCTGCATCGCGTGCCCGCGCGGCGAGACGAACAGGCATGTCGGGCTCTGAATCGACCGCGAGCGAATGTGTGGCGGCGAGACGCTTTTGATCGCAGGCTGGTCAATCTTCGCTGCGTCGAAGCACGGCGCGTTGATCGCCGAGTTGTTGCTGCGTCGAATGAATTTGCCCGCACGTGACAGTGATGGCGATGGGCCTCGCGCGCCTCCTTACGGGACCGTAATGAAAAAACGAGATTCCGCATAAGGGCGTTGCGCGCCACGCTGCCAACCTCGCGCGAAGTTCATTCTCAAAGTTCCTCCGCTTCGGCGAACAATCGTCGCTGCAGCGGCAATGGCGCCGTCTGCGCAAAAAACAAAAAGGGAGTTACCCATGCTCAACAAATTACTCGCAGCTGCTGCCATCGCAGCCCTGGCGTATACCGTTTCTCCCGCCGACGCCGCGCGAGTCAAAGCGGCCTGCAGCGGCGATAATCTGAGCAAGACGGAAACGATGATCGAGACCATGGCGGATGGCGAGGGCAAGATCGCCGCGCAAAAGGAAATCGCGGCGGCCCAGGACGCGATGCTGAGCGGCAAGGCCGGCGCCTGCGCGGCGCATCTGAGCAAGGCGATGCAGGCGAGCGCGACGAAATAGATATGGTGACAAGGGGCCGGTCGCAGCGGCCGGCCCCTTGCGTCGCGGCTTAAGGGGCTCGCGCAAGCTGCGTGGCGAAGGAGGCGATCGTCCTGGCGTAGACCTCGCTCTTGTTCCACTCCTTGATCACCGCAAAATTGGGGCTGCCGGGCTCCCAGTCCTTGCCGCGTTGCCAGCCGTGGCTGGCGAGGAAGTTGGCGGTCGAGGCCAGCACGTCCGGCGCGCTGCGCAATAGATCGCGGCGGCCGTTACCGTCGAAGTCGACCGCGAATTTGACGTAGGAGGAAGGCATGAACTGGGTCTGGCCGATTTCGCCGGCCCATGCGCCGCGCAAATCCTGCGGCGCGATATCGCCGCGCTCGACGATGCGCAGCGCATCCATCAGCTCGGCCTTGAACATGTCGCCGCGGCGGCAATCATAGGCCAGCGTCGCCAGCGCACGCAGCGTCGAGAATTTTCCGATGTTGACGCCGAAATCGGTTTCCAGGCCCCAGATCGCCACCAGCACCTCACCCGGCACGCCGTAGGTCTGCTCGATGCGGCCGAGCACGGAGCCGTACTGCTTGAGCATGTTGGAGCCGCGCGTCATCCTTGGCGGCACCATACGACCGGAGAATTCCTCAAAGCTCTGGCTGAAAACCTTTTGCGATTGATCGCGGGCCAGCACGCTCTTGTCGAGCGTGACGCCGGAGAGGCCAGCCTGGATCGCGGAGGCCGAAATTCCCTTGGCGGCGGCTTCCTTCTTGAAATCTTCCAGCCACGTTTCGAACGGACCCGTGCCGCAGGGCGCGGCGAGCGCAGGTGCTGCGGAGGTCAACAGCAGGGCGCCCACAGCCAGAGCGCGCAAGGATAGGCGAGAAGTCATCGTGCCGTTCGCTCCACAATCGATATGTCCAACGTTAGTGTCAACGCTGCGTCGAATGTTCGAAGCAAGATCGGCCAAAACAAGGCTGATTTCGTCGCGCTAGGTAGCATTCCGCCGAACATGCTCAATTCATCGTTAGTGAGCAGTGAACAGCAAAGCCGCCGGTCGGACTTCGAACCGGCGGCTGAGCGATCAGGGTTCCATGCGCCTATGCGCTATCTTTTTGCCGCCACGGGAACAAGTTGGCCGGGAAATCGGCGGCCGGCTTGCGCTCACGGTGCGGCCGGGGCGGAAGCGGCCGCGGATTGAGTTCTGGCTCGATCGTTTCCCGATAGAGGTGCCAGGTGGCATGCCCGAGCAGGGGGATGACCACGGCAAGGCCGAGGAAGAACGGCAGCGTTCCGACGGCCAGCAGGACGGCGACGATCAGACCCCAGGCTGCCATCGGTACGGGATTGCTTGCGACCGCGCGCAGTGACGTGACCATTGCATCACCGACGCCGGCATGACGGTCGAGCATCAGCGGGAACGAAACGACGCTGATGCAGAGCGCGACGAGCGCAAACACGAAGCCCACGCCACAGCCGACCACGATCAGCCACCAACCCTGCGACGTCGTCAGCACGCGTTCGGCGAAATTGTAAATGCCGGTGGCGCCCTCATAGCCGAACGCGGCGATGTAAAGTGCTTGCGCGGTAGCCACCCAGGTCACGAACAGCGCCAGCAGCAGTGCGCCGAGCCCGAGCATGGCGCTGAACGACGGCGAGCGCACGACTTCGAGCGCGTCCCAGGCGGTTGCCGGTTCGCCGCGCTCACGGCGCCGGCTCATCTCGTAGAGGCCGACCGCAGCAAACGGGCCGATCAGGGCAAAGCCGGCGGCCAGCGGAAACAGCAGCGGTATTACTGAATAGCCAAGTACGGCACGCGCCAGCATCAATCCGAGCACGGGATAAATGATGCACAAGATAATCGCGTGGGTGGGCACCGCCTTGAAATCTTCCCAGCCGCGCTGCAGTGCCCGATGGAGCTCTGACAAGCCAATGGTTCGGATAACTGGGGCGTGAGCGGCATCAGGTCCGCTCTGCGCCATCGATGTGACATTGCCGTGATAGGTGGCCATGGTCGCTGTCTCCCTCGCGGCCGCATTGCGCCCCTATTGAAAGACGCTGATGCGACCTTTCATAAAACGATCACGATCGGGCCAGACGCGAAGACAGGGAATCGGAACTGGCCATGTCGCGAACTGTGACAGCAGCGTACTCCCAAACAGCACCCCACAACAGCGCCAAACGCACTCACGCTTCGGTGAATGTTTCATTGGCAAGATTCGCTTGGCTGGTTAGACTTGCAGGCGATGCGGACCGTGGTGCTGTGAACAAACAGTGCCGCCGGGACTTAACTCCATCCTCAGGTTATTGGGAGCGATCGATGAGCATTTTCGGAAAAATCATGAGCGCGATCTTCGGCAGCAAGGCGGATGCCGCGCCGGCCGGCGGCGGGACAGCCGCAGGGGGAGAAGCATCCGGGGGAGCTGCCGCTGCGCCGGCCGCCGCGACGGTCGACGTCGCGCCGATTCTCGACAAGGCCGTGGCCGCCAAGGGCGAGAAGCTGGCGTGGCGCACCTCGATCGTCGACCTGATGAAGGCGCTCGACATCGATTCCAGCCTGGGCGCGCGCAAGGATCTGGCGAAGGAGCTCGGCTATACCGGCGACACCAATGATTCCGCGAGTATGAACATCTGGCTGCACAAGCAAGTCATGACCAAGCTGGCCGCCAATGGCGGCAAGCTGCCGCCTGACATCAAGCACTGACGCTTGCCTCGGCTCTCACTTGCGAAGGCCCGCAGCGATGCGGGCTTTTTCTTTGCGGATTGCAATGCAGCAACGTCAAACGCTATCCCCTTCACAGGAAAAACGCTGTAGATACGGGCCGGCAAGAAGACTTGAGGAGGATACCCATGAGCAACGTCGATCGCAGGACCATTCTGGCCACGGGCGCGCTGGCGCTGGCCGGGACGGCCGTCCAAAGCGAGACGGCCGCGGCACAGGCCGGCCCGAAATCGATTTTCCCGGTTGGCACGACGACCATACCAATCGTCGGCGAGACCGACGTGTTTCCGGTGCGGCGCATCTATTGCATCGGCCGCAACTATGCCGCCCATGCGCGCGAAATGGGATCGGATCCGAACCGCGAGCCACCGTTCTTCTTTCAGAAGCCGACCGATGCGATCCAGAATGTCGCGATCGGCACCGTCGCGGATCATCCGTATCCTTCGCTGACCAAGAACTATCATTACGAGGTGGAGCTGGTGGCGGCGCTGAAATCGGGCGGCACCAGCATCTCGCCGGAGCAGGCGCTCGATCATGTCTACGGCTACGCGCTCGGCCTCGACATGACGCGGCGCGATCTACAGCGGGCGATGGGCGACGAGAAGAAGCCGTGGGAGATCGGCAAGAGCTTTGATCGCTCCGCCGTGCTCGGGCCGATCCATCCGGCAGTCAAGACCGGACATTTCACCAAGGGCGCGATCTCGCTGGCGGTGAACGGCACGGTCAAGCAGAACTCCAACCTGCAAAACATGATCTGGAGCGTGGCCGAGCAGATTTCCAAATTGTCGGAAGCCTTCGAGCTCAAGGCGGGCGACATCATCTATTCGGGAACGCCGGAGAATGTTGGCCCGGTCGTGAAGGGTGACGTGATCCTGTGCAAGATCGAGGGTCTGCCGGATATGTCGATCCGGATTACGTAAGATCTGCCGTTCAGCTACGCACGTCATTCCGGGGCGACGCAAAGCGTCGAACTATGGTGCGCAGTTGCGCACCTGACAATCTCGAGATTCTCCGATGCGCAATTGCGCATCGTAGTTCGCGCTAACGCGCGCCCGGAATGACGGTTTGTCAACTCACGCCGTCAGATCAGCAAACTCCGGATTCCGGTGCAGGTAATCCACGACGAACCCGCAGCCGGCGATGACTTTGCGTCCGTCGGCGCGGATCAGCTCGAGCGCCCCTTTGATCAGTTCGGAAGCGATGCCGCGGCCGCGCAGCGCGCGGGGCGTCTCGGTATGGGTGATGATCACCGCCGACGGCGTCACACGGTAGTTTGCAAACGCGACGGTGCCCTCGACGTCGAGTTCGAAGCGGTTTTGAGCCTTGTTGTCGCGAACGGCGGCCATGCGGCGATTCCCGGATGATTCACCCTCTCATGTAGGGACATGAACCCCTCGATGCAAACCGGCGACGAATGGGGAACTTGAATGCCGGGGATTGGCCATGCATGTCCCGACCTGGCTGACCATGTGCCGGCCTATATCAACCGCGGCACCGTCTATCGCCACGGCGAACAGCTTGCCCACGCTGCGGCGGACTATGGCGAAGCGATCCGGATCGCGGATCGCGCCCATCAGATGCACGGGGCTATCGCAACCGCGCCCTCATCCGGTTCTATCAGGATGACATCAAGGGCGGCCTCGCCGATTACGACAAGGCGCTGCAATACGATCCGGCCGATGCCTATTCCTGGAATAACCGCGGCCTGGGCAGGATGCAGGCCGGCGACAAGGCGGGCGCGATTGCCGATTTCCGCAGGGCGCAGGAACTCAATCCAGACCTGTCGACCGCGCGCGGAGCCCTGCAGCGGCGTGGTGCGGCGCAATAGGGCGCCCACGGGAATTTCTCCTCGCGATCTCTTTACGGCTGGCCTTGCAAGGCGATGCAGGGTTCCTACGTCTTTGGGATGACATACGCCGCCGAGGCGGCCGGGTCTGGCTCGATATCGGAAATGCAGTGATCGCGGCCGCCGACGTATGCCTTCTTTTTCGAGGGGAGGTCTACAATGTCCGGCTTTAATTTCTTCAGTAAGCATCGCACATGGGAAGACTGGTTCGGCATGCTGCTGGGCGTGCTGATCGTGGTATCGCCGTGGTTTCCCTTTTCCAGTCACGACGTCATGGACGCCGAGCGCAGCACCATGATCCTCAACACGTTCGTGGTTGGCATGCTGGTGTTCGGTCTGGCCCAGCTTGAATATGTAGCATTGCAGCGCTGGGAAGAGGTGGGCGAGATCGCGCTCGGTCTCTGGCTGATGGCTTCGCCATTCGTCCTCGGTTATGCGGGCGACGAGATGCTCCGCGCCTGGCACATCGCCCTCGGCGCAATCGTCGCTCTCCTGGGTGCGCTTCAGCTCTGGCAGGATTGGCGCCTGAGCGATCAGGATCTGGCCAACCATCCACAATAGCGGTGGGTTTCCCGCCGGCCCACGCAGCGTGGCCGGCGGGGGCCAACTACCAAGGACCTGTGCCTAGTATTTGAAGGAATCGACGAGCAGGGCCCGGACCGACCATGGGCTGCCGTCGACGGCACCCTTGATGTCGTCGATCTTCCATTGGCCGCCTTCGAGGACGAAATCGTAGCGGATGGTCTTGTCGGCCGCGTTGGCGCGCGCATCCGGTTGGCGAGCCTCGATGGTGACGGCCATGGTCGCTTTGGCGGCCGTCTGCTTCTCGGCAGCGATCTTGTACGATTTGACGTCGGGATCCTGCGAGTTCGTGACGGGGTCGAAGCCGATCGGCCCGCCATCGCCCTTGCGCGTGCGGGCATCCGCCTTGTTCCAGAGTGTGACCAGCGCGTGCGACAGGTATTTTGCCCGCGCCGCCTTGTTCTCGATCACAAACGTTCCGCCACCATCGCCCTTGCCCTTGATCACGCGGGTATAGATTGCGGTCAGGATGGCGGTGGGATCATCCGCTGCGCCGGTGTGACGCGGCAGGATCGCGGCCAGCACGGCGGCTGCGCCTGATAAAATCAGCATTCGGCGGGCAATCATTTGGCTTCCTTCAAATCGTTTTGCGTGAGGGCTTACGCAAGCGGGTCAGTTGGGTTGTAGCAGCCGCACAATTATCATGACGGAAAACGCCCGGCTTACGGATTTGAGCAGGCGTGGCGCTTTCTGCTATCGTCATTGGGTGTCTGTCTTTCAAGCGTAATGGTTGGCTCCCTGTGACTGAAACCGTGACTATTCCGATTCCGCGCGGCGGCCTGGCGCGGATGTCGCGCCGGGTGATGAACTTAGGCCATCTACTAACCCAGAATGCCCGCCGTCATGGTGACCGCACCGGCTTCATCTGGAGCGACAAATCCTGGACCTGGCGCGAGATCGATGCCGCCGTCTCGGCGCTGGCGGCCGGCCTCGCCGCGCGTGGGGTGGTCAAGGGCGACCGCATCCTGGTTCATTCCAAGAATTGCGACGAAATGTTCTGGTCGATGTTCGCGGCCTTTCGTCTCGGCGCGGTGTGGGTGCCGACCAATTTCCGCCTGATGCCGGACGAGGTCGCCTATCTTGCCAGCGCCTCCGGCGCCAAGGCGTTTTTGTGTCACGGCGATTTTCCCGATCATGCCGCGGCAGCCGCCAATCCGGCGCTCGAATTCACCTGGCGGATCGGCGACGGCTCGCTCGGCGAGCGCGCGGTGAGCGATGTCATCGCGGCGCAAGCCGGCGTCAGGGTCGAGAATGCGGCGGTCGACTATGACGACCCCTGCTGGTTCTTCTTTACTTCGGGCACCACGGGCCGCTCCAAGGCGGCGGTGCTCACCCACGGCCAGATGGCTTTTGTGGTGACCAATCATCTCGCCGATTTGATGCCGGGCACGATGGAGACTGATGCTTCGCTCGTGGTCGCACCGCTGTCGCACGGCGCCGGCGTGCACCAGCTCGTGCAGGCGGCGCGCGGTGTGCCGACCATCCTGCTGCCGACGGAAAAGTTCGACATCGCCGAAGCGTTCCGGCTGATCGAGACGCATCGCGTCAGCAACCTGTTCACAGTCCCGACCATCTTGAAGATGATGGTCGAGCATCCGGCGGTCGACAAATACGACCACTCCTCGCTGCGCTTCGTGATATATGCCGGCGCGCCGATGTACCGCGAGGATCAGAAGGCGGCGTTGAACAAGCTCGGCAAGGTGCTGGTGCAGTATTTCGGGCTCGGCGAAGTCACCGGCAACATCACGGTGATGCCGGCCATCCTGCACGACACGGAGGATGGCCCGCAGGCGCGCATCGGGACCTGCGGCTTCGAACGCACGGGCATGCAGGTCTCGATCCAGGGCGACGACGGGCGCGAACTGAAACCGTTCGAGACCGGCGAGATCTGCGTGATCGGGCCCGCCGTGTTCGCCGGCTATTACGACAATCCCGAGGCCAACGCGAAAGCGTTTCGCGACGGCTGGTTCCGGACCGGAGATCTCGGCCACATGGATGAGGAAGGGTTTGTCTACATCACCGGCCGCGCCTCCGACATGTATATCTCCGGCGGCTCCAACATTTATCCGCGCGAGGTCGAGGAGAAGATTCTCACCCATCCGGCGATCGGCGAGGTCGCCGTTCTCGGCGTGCCCGACCCGTTCTGGGGCGAGGTCGGCGTCGCCGTCTGCGTCGCGCGCGAAGGCGCTGCCGCGGTGAGCGAAGCGGAGCTCGCCGCGTTCCTGGCGCCGAAGGTGCCGCGTTACAAGATGCCAAAGCGCTTCTTCTTCTGGGAGGCGCTGCCGAAGTCCGGCTATGGCAAGATTCCGAAGCGGCTGGTCCGCGATGAACTGGAAGCGCGAGGGCAGCTTGAGCTCATTTCCAAATCGGGTAGCTGAGCCGATGCGCAGCATCGCGCAGCCGGGCGCGCCCGTGCCCGAACGCATTCAATGGGTCAAGGCGCGCGGCCGCGCGTTCTCATTCACGCTGCAGGCCGGCCTGCCGCTCTTGGAAGCTGCGCGCCGCGGCTTTGCCGAAGCCGGTTTCTCGGGCGGCGTCTTAAGCATGCGGGGAGGGGCGCTGGGGCCGCTTGCCTACGTGATGCCCGCGCTGTCGAAGACCGGCGCGAATGCGGCGTTCTACAGCGACACCTTCCGGCCGGCCGGCATCACGCGGCTGACGTGTGGCGCGATGACGCTCGGCGAGCGCGACGGCGCGCCGTTCTTCCACTGCCATGGGCTGTGGACCGAGACCGATGGCCATCTGCATGGCGGCCACATTCTGCCCGAGGAGAGCATCGTCGCCGAATCGTTTGCGGTGGAGGCGTTCGGCATCGACGGCGCGATGTTTGTCGCGGAGCCTGATAGCGAGACCAATTTCAAATTGTTCGGGCCTGTCGCGCGCGCCGCGACGGATGTGAAGGCCGACCATCGGGCCTTTGCGCTGCGGCTGCGGCCGAATCAGGATTTTGCGGCCGCGCTGGAGACCTTCTGCCGGCAGCATGGAATCCTGCGCGCGCGGATTCACGGCGGGGTCGGCTCCACCATTGGCGCGCATTTCACCGACGGCCGGACCGTGGTGCCGTTTGCGACCGAACTGGCGATCAAGGCTGGCCGCATCGCGCCCGGTGCCGACGGCACGCTGCGGGCGGAGCTCGATATCGCGCTGGTCGATTATCTCGGCGGCATCGCCGAAGGGCGGCTGATGCGCGGCGATAATCCGGTGCTAATGACGATGGAGCTGGTGCTGGAGGTGTTATGAATCAGTGGGCGGGCAACGGCGCAACGCGTCGTGCCCGCCCACTTTATCGTTGGCTGTTGAAGGGTGGGCAGGCTTGCGCCTTGCCCATCCTATGCAGCTACCATTCTCACCTGAAGTGATAGTTCACGCCGACCTTGATGGTGTGAAAGTCGATGGTGCCGGAGTCTACCAGCGGAGGGCCGCCGAAATTGTAGGCCTCGCTGCCGAGGCTGGTGAACATGTATTCGCCCTTGGCCGACCAGTTCGGCGCGAACATGTACTCGAGGCCGCCGCCGATGGTGTAGCCGGAATGAGTCTGGCTGTCCGAGAACGTCACGACGCCGTCCGAGATGGACCATTTTCTGTTGGCCCACGCATAACCGCCCTTGGCGTAGAGGAGGGCGGCATCGATGGCGAAGCCGGCGCGGCCGGTCACGCTGCCGAATGAATTGATCTTGGTTTCCTGCGCGACCAGGAGGCCGCCGCCGACGTCCTCGGTGAAGCTGTCCTTGATGCTGGCACCTGCGGCGTCGACTTCGACACCAAACACGAACTGACTGCCAGGAAGCTGCCAGTTGTAGCCGACCGTGCCGCCGCCAAAGCCGCCGCTGCCAGCGCCGGTCTCCCAACCATAGCCGCCCATCGCGCCGAGATAGAAGCCGGACCAATTGTACGCCGCAACCACCGCTGCCGGGGGCGCCTTGGCGTAGGGCCGCGCCGGCAGGTCGGCAGCCGAGGCAGCGGTCGCGACCGAAAGGGCCACACCAGCTAGAAGTAGTTGTTTCATATTTTATCCCCTGTAGTTGAATACTCGTTTGATCCCCTGCGAGCCCCATCATGGACCGATTGAGCCGGCATGGTGACGTAACGTTCTTGGAAGCGGACGCGAACGCGCCCAAAAGACTGGTCTGCAAGCGACATTTGCGTGGGTGTGACAACGTCGTTCGCTGATTAACTATACGACATCCATGCCGGCAAAAATTGGACCGAAGCGCGTCCGCTGATTGACGTCGGCAGGTTGCTATTTCGACGGCAGTGCGGCGAGCTGTGGCGTGAAACGCGTTCGCGATATGCGCGAGAGGAGAGGCGATTGCGTTTCGTTGATCGCTGTTTGTCGTCGTCGATGTGAGCTGTTTGACGTGCTGCGGCCGATCCGTGTCAGTGCGAGCCAACGGGTCGCGTGAACGCGCATTGACCGATCACCGCCGCTTGCGAACGTGAATATTCATGTCGAGATCGATATTGCTGACGCAGGTCTGCGCCGAGCGATGCGATCGGCCCTCGTGCCAGCGGCCCTCGCGCGCAAATGCCTCGCTGACGCCCGCCAGCTTCAGGCAGCGCCATTGCGGCAAGGGGCCTGAGCTTTCGCCGGCGAACTGCCAGGCCAGCACGACCTCTTCGCCGCTCTTGCTGGTGCCGATGATGTGGGGACACAGCTCGCGCCGGCGGCCGTCATAGAGGCAGACCACCTGCTGCGCGCCGAGGACGGCGTTGCGGAAGAGGGTGTAGGTATCGCTCGGCATTGGCGCGTACGATTTAGGATTGTATGGTATTCCCTGTATAACCAGAACGAACGGCTTTGTTTCCGTGAGATTTGACCCGGAGATCTGACCCAGAGATCTGACACATGGCTTTCAAACGCAATCGGCCGATCAATATGCCGGCGCCCTATCTCAAGCGCGTCTGGCTCGAGTCTTCGCGCATCATCGACCGCGAGACCTACCCGTTCTGCCTGCCGCTACTGCGCGACGATTTCGACCTGCGCTTCGAGCGCGCCATTACCATCATCGTCGGCGAGAACGGCACCGGCAAATCGACCCTGCTGGAGGGCATCGCGGCGCTGGCGGGCTATGACGAGGCCGGGGGTGGCAAGGGCTACATGCCGGTCGATCACTCATGGGCGCTGGAAAAAATGGGGGGCCAATTGTCGAGCGCGTTGCGGGCGAGCTGGCTGCCCAAAATCACTAATGGCTGGTTTTTCCGCGCCGAAAGCTTTTTCTCAGTCGCCCGCTACCTGGACCAGATGGCCCAGCAATATCCGGCGGGAGGCGGCCCGCCACCCGACTTCCTATCGCATTCTCACGGCGAAGGCTTTTTGCGTTTCTTCGAGGAACGCTGCCAACGCCAGGGCATCTTCATCTTCGACGAACCGGAGTCCGCGCTGTCGCCGGGACGCCAGATCGAGTTTCTGAAGCTGATGCGGCGGGATGGAGGACATCGGCCATTGCCAGATCATCATGGCCACGCATTCGCCCATGCTGATGGCCTATCCGAACGCGACGCTGCTGCGGCTGACGAAATACGGGCTGGAGCCGGTGACGCTGAAGGATACCGACCATTACAAGGTCATGCGGGAGTTTTGCGAGGACCCGAAGGGATTCGTGGACGCAGCGATCGCGGAGTGAGCCGCGGGGGACCCTTGGTGGAGCCAACGGGTCCGGCAAGTTGTCGCACGGCGAGCGAACCACGCCGGGGCCGACTGTGATAAGATATCGGCGAACAACGGAAGACAGGGAGGTCGCCATGCCGCATACCCTGGTGCCCAGTGACCGCGTCGAGCATGTCAGCGTCTACTGCCGCGACACAAGGCTCGGCTCGATCGAACGCCTGATGCTCGACAAGACCAGCGGAACGGTCGCCTACGCCGTCATCAAGACCGGCGGGCTGCTCGGCAGCCACCATCATTGTCCGATCCGGTGGGACGCGCTGCGGTTCGATGCCGCGCGGCAGGCGTACCAGACTGACGTGACGGTGGAGGACCTGCGGGCAGGGCCGTCCGAGCTGGACGATGACGCGTTCGACTGGGGCGACCGGTCGCGGCCGCATCCGCATTATTGGGGGGTGTAGGATAAGTGGCGGATTACGTGTCGCTAATCCGCCCGACGTTCCTTTGGAGCGTGCGTTCTCACTCCGCCGCCTCACTCGCCCCCGCGCTCTTCCTTGGCTTGCCATCCGCCTTCTTCAGCACCGGCGCCAGGAATTTGCCGGTGTAGCTACGCGGCGCTTTCACGATATCCTCCGGCGGGCCCCACGCAACGATTTCGCCGCCGCCGTCGCCGCCTTCGGGGCCGAGATCGATGACCCAGTCGGCGGTCTTGATGACTTCGAGGTTGTGCTCGATGACGACGACTGTGTTGCCCTGGGCGACCAGCTCGTGCAGCACCTCCAAGAGTTTGGCGACGTCGTGGAAGTGCAGGCCGGTGGTCGGCTCGTCGAGGATGTAGAGCGTGCGGCCGGTGGCGCGCTTTGAGAGCTCCTTGGCGAGCTTGACGCGCTGGGCTTCGCCGCCGGAGAGGGTCGTCGCCTGCTGGCCGACATGGATGTAATCCAGGCCGACGCGGTGCAGCGTCTTGAAGGTTTCGCGGACGCGGGGAACGGCCTTGAAGAATTCGGCGGCTTCTTCCACCGTCATGTCGAGCACATCTGATATCGACTTGCCCTTGAACAGGACTTCCAGCGTCTCGCGGTTGTAGCGCTTGCCCTTGCAGGTGTCGCAAGTGACGTAGACATCGGGCAGAAAGTGCATCTCGATCTTGATGACACCGTCGCCCTGGCAGGCCTCGCAGCGGCCGCCCTTGACGTTGAAGGAGAAGCGGCCGGGCTCGTAGCCGCGCGCCTTGGCTTCCGGCAGGCCGGCGAACCATTCGCGGATCGGCGTGAAGGCGCCGGTGTAGGTCGCCGGGTTCGAGCGCGGAGTGCGGCCGATCGGCGACTGGTCGATGTCGATGATCTTGTCGATGTGCTCCAGCCCCTCGATGCGATCGTGCGGCGCGGCGCCTTCGCTGGCATTGTTGAGCTTGCGGGCGATGGCGCGGTAGAGCGTATCGATCAAGAGCGTCGACTTGCCGCCGCCGGAAACGCCGGTGACGCAGGTAAACAGCCCGAGCGGAATTTCCGCCGAGACGTTTTTCAGATTGTTGCCGCGGGCGTTGACGACTTTGATGGTCCGCCGGTGGTTCGGCGGCCGGCGCTCGGGAATCGGCACCGACAATTCGCCGGTGAGGTATTTGCCGGTCAGCGATTTCGGATTCTTCATGATATCGGCGGGCGTGCCCTGCGCGACGATGTGGCCGCCATGCATGCCGGCGCCGGGGCCGATGTCGAGCACGTAGTCGGCGAGGCGAATGGCGTCCTCGTCATGCTCGACCACGATCACGGTGTTGCCGAGGTCGCGCAGCCGCTTCAGCGTCTCCAATAGCCGCGCATTGTCGCGCTGGTGCAGGCCGATCGAGGGCTCGTCCAGCACGTAGAGCACGCCCGTCAGCCCCGAGCCGATCTGAGAGGCCAGGCGGATGCGCTGGCTTTCGCCGCCGGAGAGGGTACCGGAGGAGCGCGAGAGCGTCAGATAGTTCAGCCCGACGTCGAGCAGGAAGGACAGCCGCTCGCGGATCTCCTTCAAGACGCGCCCGGCGATCTCGTTCTGCTGCGCGTTTAACGCCTTCGGCACGCTCTCGAACCATTCGCCGGCACGCTTCACCGACAGTTCGGAAATCTCGCCGATATGCTTGCCGCCGATCTTGACGCAGAGCGCCTCCGGCTTGAGGCGGTGGCCACAGCACGCCGCGCAGGGAATGTCGGAGAAATATTTGGCGAGCTCCTCGCGCGCCCACTCGCTCTCGGTCTCGCGGTAGCGGCGCTCGAGATTGGTAATGACGCCCTCGAACGGTTTTTTGGTGTCGTAGGAGCGGACGCCGTCCTCGTAGGAGAACTTGATCTCGTCGTCGCCGGAGCCATGCAGCAGCGCGGCTTGCGTCTTCTTCGGCAGGTCCTTCCACTTGGTGTCGAGCGTGAACTTGTAGAATTTTCCCAGCGCGGTCAGCGTCTGGATGTAATAGGGCGAGGACGATTTGGCCCAGGGCGCGATCGCGCCCTTGCGCAAGGTCACCTCCTTGTCGGGGATGACGAGGTCCTCGTCGATATGCTGCTCGACGCCGAGGCCGCCGCAGGCCGGGCAGGCGCCATAGGGATTGTTGAACGAGAACAGCCGCGGCTCGATCTCGGGGATCGTGAAGCCCGATACCGGACAGGCGAATTTCTCCGAGAACAGGATGCGCTCGGGCCCGCTCTTGTCGTGGATCTTGGCGGTCTTCTTGTCGGACTTCTTCTCTTCCGTCGCCGCCGGCGCGTCGGCATATTCGATCACTGCAAGACCTTCGGCGAGCTTCAGCGCGGTCTCAAAGCTTTCGGCAAGACGCTGGCCGAGATCGGGACGCACCACGATGCGGTCGACGACCACATCGATGTCGTGCGGGAATTTCTTGTCGAGAACGGGCGCGTCCGACAGCTCATGAAAAGTGCCGTCGATCTTGACGCGCTGAAAGCCCTTCTTGAGCCATTCGGCGAGCTCCTTCTTGTACTCGCCCTTGCGGCCGCGCACGACGGGCGCCAGCAGATAGAGGCGGGTGCCTTCGGGCAGCGCCAGCACGCGGTCGACCATCTGCGAGACCACCTGGCTTTCGATCGGCAGTCCCGTGGCTGGCGAATAGGGCACGCCGACGCGCGCCCATAAGAGGCGCATATAGTCGTAGATCTCGGTGACGGTACCGACAGTGGAGCGCGGATTCTTCGACGTCGTCTTCTGTTCGATCGAGATCGCTGGCGACAGGCCGTCGATCTGGTCGACGTCCGGCTTCTGCATCATCTCCAGGAACTGGCGCGCATAAGCCGAGAGCGATTCGACATAGCGGCGCTGGCCCTCGGCATAGATGGTATCGAAGGCGAGCGAAGATTTGCCGGAGCCTGAGAGGCCGGTGAACACGACGAGCTTGTCGCGGGGAATCTCGAGATCGACGTTCTTGAGATTATGCTCGCGCGCTCCGCGAATGGTGATCGCACGCGATGCGGAGCCGGCGGTCTGTTGGCGCTTCGCCCTTAGCACTTCATCCATATCGGCATTTCCAGGCGCGCAGGTCGCGCACCAAGTTGGGCGCGCATGGCCAGGCAGGAAACCGGGATCAGGCGCCGATGATTGAAAGTCGGAACATAGGAAGAACGGTAAGAAATTTCCAGTGCCGCGCGCGAATCATCAACGGATTGTTTTGTGCCATCAATATTTTGGCAGCAGTCGTCAGCAGGAACGCATAAAAAAGGCCGGCGCAAGGCCGGCCTTTTCCCAGTCGGGAACTCTCCTGATGCAGAGATCAGTAGCTGCCGAACTTGTAGTTGATGCGAGCGGTGAGGAGGTCAGCGTCCTGCTTGATGTCATCGTTGCGGGTGTTGATGCCACCGATAACGCTGCGGAAGTTGTAGTTGTTGGTGCCCATGAACAGGTGGTTATACTCGACGCCGAATGACCAGTTCGGCGCGAAGGCGTATTCGACGCCGGCACCAACCGTGCCACCCCAGCGGGTCTCCTCGGCGCGGTCGATCACGACGCCGGCGAACACACCTTCGTAGCGGTTGTCGGTGACCGCAGCACCACCCTTGACGTAGAACAGGACGTTGTTGGCGGCGTAGCCAACCTGGCCGGTGAACAGACCGAATGCGTCGATCTTGGTGTGGTTGCTGGAGAGCGGCGCAAAGGTGTTCGAACCGTTGAAGTCGGCCCAGTTGCCCTGCGCTTCGATGCCGAACACCCAGTTTCCGGTCTGCCATCGATAGCCGATCTGACCACCGACCGTGCCGCCATCGGCGTCATGGCAGCCCAAGGAAGTCGGTGCCACCGGAATGCCGAGGACTGCGGTGTTGGTCGAACAGTTGTGGCTCGTGCCCCATCCGCCGTTCGCGCCGATGTAGAAGCCGCTCCAGTTATACGCTGCAACTGCCATCGGTGGCGCTTTGGTGTAGGGCCGCGCGGCAAGATCGGCGGCGATCGCGGGCGCCATCCCAAGCGCGATCAAGCCAGTGGTCGTCAGCAGAATCTTTTTCACTTTTCTTTTCCTTTCGCGGCTCTCGAACGCAACTCCCTCAGCCGTCAATTTGAGGTTGCTCCTGCGTATAGCCGAGGCCGCGCCGGATTCCTGTCTCCCAAAAACCACATCCGCGGCAAATGTAGGTAATATGCAACCGTTGCGGGTAGTGATGGAACCCAATTACAACCAAGCAAAAAGGCCGGCGTAACGCCGGCCTTTTCGTATTCCCGAGTACTGCAGCAGGTCAGTATTTCGCGATAACAGGGCCACCCCAGCGGTAGTTCACACGAACTGTGACGAGATCGACATCCTGGCGGATGCGGTCAGTGCCGAAGAAGACGCCAGCCGCTGTGGTGAAGTCGTGGCTGCGGTCCTGCATGAACAGGTGGTTGTATTCAACGCCGGCCGACCAGTTGGGGGCAAAGCCGAATTCGAGGCCCGCACCGACCGCTGCACCCCAGCGGGTGTCGTCACCAGTGGTGGCAACCACGAAACCCGTGGCAGCATCACGGATGCGGAAGCGATCCGCTGTAACGGCCGCACCGCCCTTGACGTAGAACAAAACGTTATTCGCGGCCCAACCGATCTGGCCCGTGATCAGGCCGAAGGCGTCGATGCGCGACTCGTTGCGGAGTGTCGGATCGAACAGGCTGACATTGCTGCCCCTGAAGTCGGCCCAGTTGCCCTGGCCTTCCAGACCGAACACCCAGGTGCCGGTCTGCCAGCGATAACCGAGCTGGCCGCCGGCGGTGCCGCCGGTTGCATCGTGGCAGCCTTCGGGGAAGGCAACGATGGGGCCCAGGCCGGCGTCGGTGAGATCCCAGCACTTGCGGCTCGAGCCCCAGCCGCCGTTGGCACCGATGTAGAAGCCGCTCCAGTCATAGACCGCGGCGATCGCAGGCGGCGGCGCCTTGGTGTAAGGGCGCGCAGCCAGGTCGGCGGCCGCTGCGGGCGCAGCGAACGCGATAAGAGCAACTGTACCTAACCAAACCTTCTTCATGGCTATCTCCAGATTGCACGCTTCCGTTGGTCCCGAAGCGTTTCCCCAAGGGCGCGAGCGCCGCGCCGGTGGGTTGTATTTATCGTGACTCGCTCAGAAATGGCGTCTCCGAAATGACACACAGGAAAACCAAGTGTAATGGAACCAAGATAATGATTTGTTAGAGAAAATTGGAACTTTGGCGGGAACTTTCGGGGTTCCATTTCGAGTTCATTTCGGTTCCCCGTGGGTTCCCGTGGTTCGCTCCGAGGTTGCGTCGTTGTGTTCCGAACGGACAAGTGGAACAAAGCTGGAACATTCGCGTGGCCGATGCTATATGTGGATAACCGCCGGCTTGCGAAGGGATCGCGGGGTCAGCGGGGCCTGCGAGCGTATAGGGTCGGCCCGAAAGGTCCGAGAAGCGGACGCGGAAGTCAGACAAGCGACAGGTCAAGAAATTGAAACGGCCGCGGCCGGAGCAGTGATTTTTGCCGGCGATATCGAGTGGAGAGCTGTGATGGCGGGAAGTGTGAACAAGGTGATTCTGGTCGGCAACCTCGGCAAGGATCCGGAAATCCGGCGGACCCAGGACGGGCGGCCGGTCGCCAATCTGAGCATTGCAACGTCCGAGACCTGGCGCGACAAGGCGACCGGCGAGCGCAAGGAAAAGACCGAGTGGCACCGCGTCGTGATCTTCAATGAGGGCCTCTGCAAGGTCGCCGAGCAGTATCTGAAAAAGGGCGCCAAGGTTTACATCGAGGGCGCGCTGCAGACGCGCAAATGGACCGACCAGAGCGGCGTCGAGAAATACTCGACCGAGGTCGTGCTGCAGGGCTTCAACTCGACGCTGACCATGCTCGACGGCCGCGGCGGCGGTGGGGGAGGCGGCTTCGGCTCCGACGATGCCGGCGATTTCGGCTCCAGCGGCCCGGCTAGCTCCGCGCCCCGGCGGGCCGTCGCGGCGGGCAGCCGCAACAGCGACATGGACGACGACATCCCATTCTAAATCTATCGCTGTTTACCGCGCTGAACAGCATCATCCGAGGCGCCGCGAAGCGGCGTCTTGAAGGATGCAGGCGCGCTGCGATCTGCCGCGCGCCAGTGATTAACTGCGCCCCGTCTCGATCGCCAACTCGAGATGGAGCGCCGCCATGAGCCTCGCACCGCTGCTGGAGGCCCCCGGAACGATCCCGCTGCACGCCTTCGCCGCCATCGCGGCGTTCGCGCTCGGCATTGTGCAGTTCGCCGCCCCAAAGGGAACGCTGCCGCACAGGACGCTCGGCCTGGATCTGGGTGATGCTGATGGCAGCGGTTGCGATCAGTTCGCTCTGGATCCACGAGATCCGCCTGGTCGGGCCGTTCAGTCCGATCCATATCCTGTCGGTCTTCGTGCCGGTCATGCTGGCGCTGGCGGTGCTACATGCGCGCCGGCACAATGTCAGCGGCCACAAGAAGGCGATGACGTCGATCTTCTTCGGCGCGCTGATCATCGCCGGCGCGTTCACCTTCCTGCCCGGGCGGATCATGCATGCGGTAGTTTTCGGCTCCTGAGATGGAGGTAATGAGACACCGTTCCGATCCGGTTATTGCGGTCCGGAAATGGCTATCTCGGCAGCCTCCGGAAAATCGTCTCGCGATGCGTTAAGTCCATGAAAAAACGAGCGGAAAAACAGCTTCGCCCGAAGGCTCCGGGGTGGTGATCGGGCCTTCGATGCGCTATATGATTCCCGACTGAGAACTGACTGGATTCCCCCTTTGGCCGATAACGAAGACGACAAGCCCGGCGAGCCGCCGGAGCCCTCCGACATCCGTCCCGTTTCCATCCTCGACGAGATGAAGCGCTCCTACCTCGATTACGCCATGAGCGTGATCGTGGCGCGCGCGCTGCCGGATGCGCGCGACGGCCTCAAGCCCGTGCACCGCCGCATTCTCTATTCGATGCATGAGCAGGGACACACGCCGGACAAGAAATACGTCAAGTCCGCGCGCGTCGTCGGTGATGTGATCGGTAAATATCATCCGCACGGCGATCAATCGATCTACGACGCGATGGTGCGGATGGCGCAGGATTTTTCCATGCGCGTACCGCTGATCGACGGGCAGGGCAATTTCGGCTCGATCGACGGCGATCCTCCGGCGGCTTATCGATATACCGAAGCGCGCCTGACCCGGTCGGCGCAGGAAGTGATCGGCGATATCAACGAAGAGACGGTCGACTTCCAGCCGAACTATGACAATTCCGAGAAGGAACCGTCGGTTCTACCCGCCAAGTTCCCGAATCTTCTGGTCAATGGCGCCGGCGGCATCGCGGTCGGCATGGCAACCAACATCCCGCCGCACAATCTCGGCGAGGTCATCGATGCCTGCGTCGCGCTGATCGACAATCCAGCGCTCACGATCGACGATCTCATCAACATCGTGCCCGGCCCGGATTTCCCGACCGGCGGCATTATTCTCGGCCGTCAGGGCATCCGTTCCGCCTATCATCTCGGCCGTGGCTCGATCGTGATGCGCGGAAAGGTCACGATCGATACGGTCCGCAAGGACCGCGAAGCGATCATCATCACCGAAATTCCCTACCAGGTGAACAAGGCGACGATGGTCGAGCGCATTGCCGATCTGGTGAAAGAGAAAAAGATCGAGGGCATTGGCGACCTCCGCGATGAGTCCGACCGCGACGGCTATCGCGTCGTCATCGAGCTGAAGCGCGAAACCGTGCCCGATGTAGTGCTCAACCAGCTCTATCGGTTCACGCCGTTGCAGGCGAATTTCCCCGCCAACATGCTGGCGTTGGATTCCGGTCGTCCGCAGACGATGACCCTGAAGGACCTACTCACCATCTTCGTCGCCTTCCGCGAGCAGGTGGTGACCCGGCGGACCAAGTTCCGGCTCAACAAGGCGCGTGACCGCGCCCATATCCTGGTCGGCCTTGCGATCGCGGTCGCCAATATCGACGAAATGATCCGCGTTATCAGAACCTCGCCAGATCCGAACACCGCGCGCGATACGCTGATGTCGCGCGACTGGCCGGCGCGGGACGTCGAGGCGATGATCACGCTGATCGACGATCCGAGGCACCGCATCAACGCCGATGGTACGATCCGGCTGTCGATGGAGCAGGCCAAGGCCATCCTCGACCTGCGGCTCCAGCGGCTGACCGCACTGGGGCGGGATGAGATTTCCGATGACCTCGACAAGCTCGCGGCAGAGATCGCCGATTATCTCGACATCCTGCGGTCACGCGCCCGCGTTCAGGCGATCGTGAAGACCGAACTGGCCGAGGTGAAACAGAAGTTCGCCACCCCGCGCAGGACCGTCATCATCGAGCAGGAAGGCGAAGTCGAGGACGAGGACCTGATCCAGCGCGAGGACATGGTGGTCACCGTCTCGCATGCCGGCTACGTCAAGCGCGTGCCGCTCTCGGCCTATCGCGCCCAACGGCGCGGCGGCAAGGGCCGCGCGGGGATGCAGACCCGCGACGAGGATTTTGTCTCGCGGCTGTTCGTCGCCTCGACGCATACGCCGGTGCTGTTCTTCTCCTCGAAGGGCCAAGTCTACAAGGAAAAGGTCTGGCGGCTGCCGATGGCGGCGCCGAACGCGCGCGGCAAGGCGATGATCAACATCCTGCCACTGGAGCAGGGCGAGCGCATCACCACCATCATGCCGCTGCCGGAGGATGAATCCTCCTGGGCCAATCTCGACGTCATGTTCGCCACCACCGGCGGCACGGTCCGCCGCAACAAGCTGTCCGACTTCGTCGATGTGCGCCGCTCCGGCATCATTGCCATGAAGCTCGGCGAGGGCGAGGCGATCGTCGACGTGCAGATCTGCACCGAGCGCGACGACGTGCTGCTGACGGCGGCCGGCGGCCAGTGCATCCGCTTCCCCGTCACCGACGTGCGCGTCTTCACCGGCCGCACTTCGATGGGCGTGCGCGGCATCGCCTTGGCGGAAAACGACAGGCTGATCTCGCTGGCGATCCTGCGCCATGTCGAGACCTCCTCCGACGAGCGGGCGGCTTACTTCAAGATGCGCCGCGCGGTGGCCGGCGAGACCGCGGCGGAAGAGCCGGTCGAGGGTGAGGGCGAGGAGAGCACGGGCTCGCTGCAGCTCTCGCAGGAACGCTACGCGGAGATGTCGGCGCAGGAGCAAGTGGTGCTGACGGTGTCCGTCAACGGCTACGGCAAGCGCACCTCGTCGTACGAGTACCGCACCACCGGCCGCGGCGGCAAAGGCATCGTGGCGATGAGCGTCAACAACCGCAACGGCAAGCTGGTGGCGTCATTCCCAGTCGAGCACAGCGACCAGATCATGCTGGTCACCGACAAGGGCCAGCTGATCCGCTGCCCGGTCGAGGACATCCGCATCGCCGGCCGCTCGACACAGGGCGTCATCGTGTTCGATACCGCCGATGACGAGCACGTCGTGTCGGTCGAGCATATCTCGGAAGACGAGAACGGCGAGAACGGGAACGGCGGCTAAGGCCGCCGTAGCGCGGATATCACTCCGTAGCCGCCAGCGGCGCTTCGCGGGGCATGACGATGCGGAATTTCGTTCCCGAGCCTGGCCTGGTTTCCAGATTGATCCGGCCGCCCAGGCGATTGGTCACGATGTTGTGGACGATGTGCAGCCCAAGGCCGGTGCTGCCCTGGTCGCGCCTTGTGGTGAAAAACGGATCGAAGACCTGGCGCCTGACCTCCGGGCTCATGCCGCAGCCGTCGTCTGAAAACAGCACTTCGACATTGTGCTTGCCCGACGCCTGGGCCGCAATGTGGACGGCGCCATGCGCACCGTCGGGATAGGCATGCACCGCGGAATTGATCACCAGGTTCGTGAGCACCTGGCCGTAGGGACCGGGATAGCTGTTCATGGCCAGATCAGGCTCGCATGCGACGTTGACCACGAGATTGCGGCGCAGCCCGAACCGCAATCCCTTCACGACCTGTTCGGTCACCTCTGCCAGATCGAAGCCGCGCCGGTCCGAAATGTTGCGATCGGTCGCAACCTGCTTGAACGACTGGATCAGGTCGATTGCGTGATTGAGGTTGATCATGACCTGCGATGCCGCCTCCCGGCTTGACGCAATGAACTCGGTCAGGCTCGAACGGCGCACGCCACCGCTCGCGACATCGGCTTCGAACCGGTCCGCCTTGTTGATGAAGGCGGAGGCGACCGTCAGGCTGGTGCCGACGGGGGTGTTGAGCTCGTGAGCGACGCCGGCCACCAGCCTTCCCAGCGCGGCGAGCTTCTCGGTTTGTATGAGGCCGTCCTGAGCGGCGCGGAGATCTTCGAGCGATTGCGACAGCTGCGTCGTGCGCGCCTGCAGCTCGGTGAACAGCCGCGTGTTTTCGATGGCAATCACCGCCTGGCCGGCAAAGGTCTTCAGAAGCTCGACCTGCGCCTTGGGAAACAGTTTCGGCTCGAGGCGCATCACGGCGATGGCACCGATCGCGACGTCGTCGCGCAGCATCGGCACGACGAGGATGCTGCGATAGCCCGATGTTCTCTGCAGCTCGCTATACCCGCCGGAGACGAGCACATCCGGCTCGTGCACGACGCGGCGCTCGCGGATGGCGACCGAAATCAGGTTGCCGCTGGTGAGCGGAGCAGGGTAGGCCTTCTCCACCGCGGCGATCGATTCCGGGGAGAACTGGTCGTATGCGACCAGATGAACATGATCGCCCTCCCGGCGATAGATGGCGCTGAGCACGCTGTGGCAAAGCCGGGCGGCGTTCTTGATGATCCTGTCGAACACCGGCTGGATGCCGGTCGGCGAGTCCGAAATCAGGCTCAAAACCTCGGCGGTTGCGGCCTGCCGCTCCCTGGCTTCCTGCAGTTCGAGCCTAAGCTGTTCAACCTCCGATGTGCCGGACGTTTCGGCTTTTGCCGCCTTCTTTTTCGCAGGGCTGGAGGCGGGCGCGGCCTTGGACAAACGGCGGCGCTTTGCCGTGGCCGTCGCACGGCTCTTCGATCTGGTTGGTCTGTCGCCAGCTTTCATTGCCTGCCCCAAGTCGCCGATAAGCTATCGCATCGGCCTAAGCCAGCAACGGGAAAATGGCGTCCCGTGGGCGGTCGTGCCGCGGTTTCGGGGGGGCGCGCGCGTTGAAGCCGGGATGACAAAGCGAGAAGCCCGGATGAGCGGAGAGATATCCGGGAAATCTCGTTGACTTACCGCTTGGCCTGACGGGCCAGCACGCGGTCGACCATCTCCGCGGCCGTTCCGAGATAGTTGGATGGTTCGCACAGCGCGGCGAGCTGGTCGCGCGGCAGCGCGGATGCGATGGCAGGACGCCGCAGCAGCGCATCGAGCAGTCCGTCACCATGCTCGAAGGCGTCGCGGCAGGCGGCGTAGACCTCGTCATGGGCGTTCTGGCGGCCGAGCGCGGGCGCGAGCCCCATCATGACGGCCTCGGCGACGATCAGACCGCGCGTGGAATTAAGGTTCTTCTTCATCGCCGCCGGCTCGACGATCAGGCCTGACAGCATGAACTGCGCCTGCGCCAGCGAGCCGGCGGTCAGCATGCAGGCCTGGGGTAAAGAGAGCCATTCGCAATGCCAGGGTCCGGTAGCGCGCTCGAGATCCTGCACCATTGCATCCAGCATCAGCGAAGCGGCGTCGCGCGAAGCCTTGGCGTTGGCCAGCAGGATCTCCGAGGAGATCGGATTGCGCTTCTGCGGCATGGTCGAGGACGCGCCGCGATGCGAGGAGAACGGCTCGAACACCTCGCCGATCTCGGTCGCCATCAAAATCATGACGTCGTAGCCGATCTTGCCGAGCGCGCCGCAGATCACTGCCAGCGTCTGCACCATCTCGACCAGCCCGTCGCGGGCGACGTGCCAGGTGATGTCGGGCTCGGTGAGGCCGAGCGCGCGGGCGTAGGCCGCACGCACATCCAGTCCGCGATCGCCGAGCGAGGCCAGCGTGCCCGCCGCCCCGCCGAGCTGCGCCTGCAGCGCACGCGGCTTGGCCTGCGCGAGCCGATCAGCCGAGCGCTGCAGCGCCGACAGCCAGATCGCCGCCTTGTGGCCGAAGGTAACAGGCAGGGCCTGCTGCAGATGAGTCCGTCCCGCCATCGGCGTATCGCGATGTAGGCGGGCGAGACCGGCGAGCGTATCCATGACCTCGGCGAACTGGGCCTCGATTAGGGTGACCGCCTCGCGCAGTTGCAGCACGGTCGCGGTATCCATGATGTCCTGGGTGGTCGCGCCCCAATGCAGGTAGCGGCCGGGCTCGCCGAGCGCCTGCGAGAGCTGACGGACCAGGCCGACAATGGGATAGCCGACATTTTCGGTGTCGCTCTTCAGCTGCCCGCGATCGAGCACGATCGCCGGGGCCTGTCGCGCAATCGCCTCGGCGGCTTCGCGCGGAATGACGCCGGTTTCGCCCTGGGCCACCGCAAGCGCCACTTCGGCCTGCACATAGGCGCTGAGCAGGGCGTCGTCGGAAAACACCGCCCGCATCGAAGGGGTGGAAAAAACGTCGCGATAGAGGGCGCTGTCGAACATGGTGCTGGCCACAGCCGTCATTTCACTCCCTGTTGGCTTCTGCGCCATAGGATTGACGCGGAGACATCTGTCAAGCGCGGGGTGCAGGAGGCTCATCGCCCGGCGCGACCGGCAGGCCAAATCATGCGCCTGAGATGGACGCGCCGCTGCCCTTAAAACGCCAGTGGCGAGCAGGGGGGCATCCCTGCTCGCCACGAGAGCGTTCCTTGGAGGAGTTGGAACGAAAATCCTTGCCGTTACGGCGTACGGTCGGCGGTCACCAGGCGGGCTTCCTTCACCACCGACTTGGAGCCGGCGGTACGTAGGCACGAAGCCTCGAAATTCGGCCAAGCCTGCTGCGAGCAATCCTTGCCGACGGTGCGGATGTCCAGACGGTCACCCTTGGCTAGCGCCTGCGGCACGCTGGCTTCGACCTGGGGGGCGAAGCCGGGCAGTACGGTCAGCGCGGCGGCGATGAATGCGGCAGCGGCGACTGCGGTAAAAGCCTTGATCATGACGGTCCCCTGTCCCTGGGCCTTGGCGGCCCCGTCGTTTCGTTGGATGGACTTGTAGCCAGCGCAAGTTTCGCGCTGTCTTCGCCGCCGCCGAAAATGGTTTCGTCGCAGCCGAGTTTTGTTTCGTCGGCCCCGGTGGCACGAAACATTCCTTGGTGGGGGAAGGGTTTTGGGAATTGGTCCAGTGGCCGAGCCCAAATTGGGCCGCTGGCCCAGCGGGAACCGGCGTGGCTTGCCGGGCCGCCCCGGGCGGGGTAGACGGGGGTCTATGTCCCGTATCGCGCTCTACCCCGGTTCCTTCGACCCCATCACCAACGGCCATCTGGATGTGGTCCGGCACGCCGTTCCGCTGTGCGACCGGCTGATTGTTGCCATTGGTATCCATTCCGGGAAGAAGCCGCTGTTTTCGACCAAGGAGCGGCTCGAAATGGTCCGGGCCACCTGCGAGCCGATCGCGCAACAGGCCGGCTGCGCCTTCGAATGCACCACCTATGACAATCTGACCGTCACCGCGGCGCGGCAGGTCGGCGCGACCATCATGATTCGGGGCCTGCGCGACGGAACCGATATGGACTACGAAATGCAGCTCGCCGGCATGAACGAGGCCATGGCGCCGGAGGTGCATACCGTGTTCGTCCCGGCATCGCCCGCGGTCCGGCCGATTACCGCGACGCTGGTGCGCCAGATCGCAAGCATGGGCGGGGATTTCTCCGCCTTCGTGCCGCCATCGGTTGCGGCCAGCCTGAAGAAGAAATTTGCCGGCTGACGCGCTCCTTGCACCTGCGCGGCCCGACGCTTTCCTGTTTTCACATCAGCGGAGCTTTCATGATCCGAATTCTCGCCGTTCTCGCCACGCTGTTCCTCGCGGCGCCCGCCATCGCCCAGCAACTGCCCGCCGGTCTCGATAAGGCGAATGCGATCGTGATCGACACCACCAAGGGCCGCATCGTGATCAAGCTGCGCAACGATCTCGCGCCCCAGCATGCCGAGCGCATCAAGCAGCTCGCGCGCGACGGCTATTACAACAACGTGCCGTTCCACCGCGTGATCGAAGGTTTCATGGCGCAGACCGGCGACGGCAAGAATTTCAACGGCACCGGCGGCTCGAAATATCCGAACCTGCCGGCCGAGTTCTCGAACGTGCCCTACAAGCGCGGGATCGTCGGCATGGCGCGCACCAGCGATCCCAACTCGGCCAATTCGCAGTTCTTCATCATGTTCGCCGAAGGCTCCTCGCTGAACGGCAAGTACACCGTGATCGGCGAGGTGGTGTCGGGCATGGATGTCGTCGACAAGATCAAGCGCGGCGAGCCGGTCGTCGATCCCGACAAGATGGTGAAGGTGCAGGTCGCATCCGACATCAAGTGAGGCGATGAGGCCGGCGCTGCGGAAGCCTTCGTTCTGGTTTGCGACCGCGCTGCTGTGGCTTGTGTCTGATGTCTCTGCTTCGGCGCAGCCGCAGCAGCTCGACACGCTCAAGGATGTGTTCGCCAAATTGCATTCGTGCTGGCGACCGCCGCCAGGCTCGAACGCCAGCCCGCTCGATATTACCGTCGTCGTCAGTTTCAACCGCGAAGGGGCCATTCTCGGTCAACCCAGGATTACCTATGAAACCGCAGGCGCCGGCGACAATGACCGGATCGCGTACCGAATTGCGGTGATGGAAACATTGCAACGCTGTACGCCGTTGCCATTTACCGAGGGACTCGGCGGTGCGATTGCCGGCCGGCCTTTGGCGGTCACTTTCAGAGCCCGTAAACGTCCACCCAAACCGGAAGAGAAAAGAGCATGGCTGATACAGAAAATACTTTGATCCTTGAGACCACCCAGGGCCCCGTCACCATCGAGATGCGTCCCGACCTCGCGCCCGGTCACGTCGCCCAGATCAAGAAGCTGGTGCGCGACGGGTTTTACGACGGCATCGTGTTCCACCGCGTGATCGAAGGCTTTATGGCGCAGACCGGCTGCCCGCACGGCACCGGCACCGGTGGTTCGGGCAACAAGCTGAAGGCCGAGTTCAACAAGGAACCGCACGTCCGCGGCACCGTGTCGATGGCGCGCGCAGCGAACCCGGATTCCGGCGATAGCCAGTTCTTCATCTGCTTTGATGATGCCGCCTTCCTCAACGGCCAGTACACGGTCTGGGGCAAGGTCACCTCGGGCATGGAGAACGTCGACAAGATCAAGCGCGGCGAGCCGGTGCAGAACCCGGACAAGATCGTCAAGGCGCGGATGGCGCTGGACGCGGCTTGAGCTGCGAGAAACAACCTAAAATGTCATGCTCCGCGATAGCGGGGCATCCAGTACTCACCGGCTTTCGTTATAGCGACGTCTGTGAGTACTGGATCGCCCGCCCCAGTGCGCAATTGCGCACAAGGCGGGCGGTGACGGCTTGAGCCCATGCGCACCGATCTCTTCGACTTCGACCTCCCCACAACCAGCATCGCGCTGCGGCCGGCGAGCCCGCGCGATGCCGCGCGCATGCTGGTGGTGCAGGGCGACGGCGTGTTGCGCGATCGCACCGTCGCCGAGCTGCCGCATTGGCTCGAGCCGGGCGATCAGCTGGTCGTCAACGACACCAAGGTGATATCAGCCCAGCTCAGGGGCCGCCGGATCGGCCGCGAGACCGAGCCGAAGATCGAGGCCACCCTGATCAAGCGGCTGGATGGCTCGCGCTGGCGTGCGCTGGTCAAGCCCGCCAAGAAGCTCGCGCCCGGCGACGTCGTCCGTTTCGGCAATGAGGGCAAGGTCTGCCTGCTCGGCCATCTCGACGCCGAGGTCGAGGCCAAGGGCGAAGAGGGCGAGATCACGCTGTCGTTCTCATTTCATGGCCCAACGCTGGACCAAGCCATCGCCGATCTCGGCACGCCGCCGCTGCCGCCCTATATCGCCAGCAAGCGCACGCCTGACGATCGCGACGCCGCCGACTACCAGACCATGTTCGCGGCGAATGAAGGCGCGGTTGCTGCGCCGACGGCCGGACTGCATTTCACGCCGGCGCTGGAAGCGGCGCTGCGCGCGCGGGGCGTCGCCCTGCACCGGCTGACCCTGCATGTCGGGGCCGGGACCTTCCTGCCGGTCAAGGTCGAAGAGACCTCCGAACACAAGATGCATGCCGAGTGGGGTTCGATCTCATCGGATACAGCGGCGGCGCTGAACGCCGCGCGCGCCAGGGGCGGACGCATCGTCGCAGTCGGCACCACATCGCTGCGGCTGCTCGAAAGCGCCGCGCGCGAAGACGGCACCATCGCGCCGTTCGAGGGCGAGACCTCAATCTTTATCACGCCGGGCTACCGGTTTCGCGCGGTCGATATTCTCCTGACCAACTTCCATCTGCCGCGCTCGACGCTGTTCATGCTGGTGTCGGCCTTCTCCGGCCTCGACACGATGAAGCAGGCCTATGCGCATGCCATCGCCGCCGGCTACCGCTTCTATTCCTATGGCGATGCCTGCCTGTTGTTTCGCGCGCGGGCGTGAGGCGGCGACGGCGCCAGGCAACGGCCGTTGCAGAAAAAGGAGCCCGCCAACGGGCGGGCTAAAGGTCAGGGAGGAAGCGCTCTGACAATCAAGCGCCAAGATTGTATGTCTTCGATTCGGCCGGTTCCGAAAAGATCGTAGTACTACCGTCTCTCGGCACACCGCGCCGCGTGATCAACAGGGGACCTGCATGAGTTTTTCCGGTATTTTCGCGCGCTTGGTCGCGCTGGTCGGCGCCGGCGCGCTGCTTTGGCGGCGGCTGCAAGGCGCTCAGCCGAAGGCGGCCTGGGGCTCTACCCCCGCAATTCCCACGGCCAAGCCGCAAGGCGCTATCCCGACGCTCAAGATGCCGACGGCACAGGGCTGGAGCGAGGGGCAGAAGCCGACCGCAGCGCCCGGACTCAAGGTCAACGCGTTTGCCAGAGATCTGGATCATCCGCGCTGGATCAACGTCATGCCCAATGGCGACGTCCTGATCGCCGAGGCGACGCAGATCGCGGGCAAACCGAGAAGCGTATTCCACTACGCGATGCAGGCGACGATGCGGCGCGCCGCGGCGCTCGGCGTCAGCGCCGACCGCATCACGCTGCTCCGCGACCGCGACGGCGATGGCGTCGCCGAGGGGCGGGGGATCTTCATGGAAGGGCTGAGCCAGCCGTTCGGCATGGCGCTGGTCGGCGACACGTTCTACGTCGGCAACACCGATGGCGTGGTCGCCTTTCCCTATGTTGCAGGTAGCGACCGCATCACCGCCGAGGGACGCAAGCTCGTCACCTTCAAGCCTGGCGGACACTGGACGCGGAGCCTGTTGCCGAGCCCTGATGGCACGAAGCTCTATGCCGGCGTCGGCTCGCTCAGCAACATCGCGGAGATGGGGATGGAGGTCGAGGAAGGCCGCGCCGCGGTCTATGAGCTTGATCTGGCAGGCGGCACCAGCCGTATCTTCGCCAGCGGCCTGCGCAACGCGGTAGGGCTCGCCTTTGAGCCCAACACTGGCGTGCTCTGGACCGTCGTCAACGAGCGCGATGGCCTCGGCGACGAGACGCCGCCGGACTATCTGACCTCGGTGCGCGACGGCGGCTTCTATGGCTGGCCCTATTGCTACTGGGGCCAGACGGTGGACGACCGCGTGCCGCAGGACCCGGCGATGGTCGCGAAAGCCATCCAACCGGATTACGCGCTCGGCGGCCACACCGCCTCGCTCGGCCTGTGCTGGATGCCAGCAGGCACGCTGCCAAGCTTTCCCGACGGCATGGTGATCGGCCAGCATGGCTCCTGGAATCGCAGCACGCTGAGCGGCTATGCCGTGGTGTTTGTGCCGTTCGAGAACGGCCGTCCCTCCGGCCCCGCGCGGGATATTTTGACGGGCTTCCTCGCGCCCGACGAGAAGGTCTCCTACGGGCGGCCGGTAGGCGTCACGCTCGGGCCGGATGGTTCACTATTGGTCGCAGATGACGTCGGCAATTGCATCTGGCGCGTGACGGGAGCGTAAGTGCGATAGGGTGGGCAAAGGCGCGAAAGCGCCGTGCCCACCATCGTTCCGCATCGTTAATGTGAATGGTGGGCACGCTTCGCTCCACCCTACAACATCCTCACGCCATCGCGCGCTGCGGCAACAGCTCCGCGATCTGGATCGCGTTCAGCGCCGCGCCCTTCAGAAGCTGGTCAGCTGAGACGAACATCGAGATCGAGTGGCCCGAGGCGTCGCTGAGATCCTTTCTGATGCGGCCGACCAAAACGTCGTCCTGGCCTGACGCATCGATCGGCATCGGGAAGTAGTTCTTCGCACGGTCGTCGACGATCCTGACGCCCGGCGCCTTCGACAGGATGGTGCGCACCTCGTCCTCGGTGATCGGCTTCTCGCATTCGAAGGTGATTGCCTCGCAATGGGCGCGCAGCACCGGCACGCGCACGCAGGTGACGCCGATTGCGATTCCGTCGTCCTCGAAGATCTTGCGGGTCTCCTTGATCACCTTGGTCTCTTCGTCGTTGTAGCCGGTCTCGGGATCGATCGCCGTGTTGTGGCTGAAGACGTTGAAGGCGTAGGGTAGCGGGATCACCTTGGGCGTGAACGGCCGTCCGTCGAGATAGGCGCGGGTCGATTCCACCAGCTCCTCCATCGCCGCAGCGCCAGCGCCGCTCGCCGCCTGATAGGTCGAGACGATCATGCGCTTGATGCGGTTCTGGCGGTGGATCGGCCATAGCGGCACCAGCGCCGTGATCGCCGAGCAGTTCGGGTTGGCGATGATGCCCTTGTGATCCCTGATGCGGTCCGCGTTGATCTCGGGAATCACCAGCGGCACGTTCGGGTCCATGCGGAAGGCCGAGGAATTGTCGACCACGACTGCGCCGGCCTTCACTGCAGCCGGCGCAAACTTGCGGGAGATGCCGCCGCCGGCCGAGAACAGCGCGATGTCGACGCCTTCGAACGACTTCTCGGTCAGCTCTTCGATGACGATCTTCTGCCCACGGAATTCGACGGTCCTGCCGGCCGAGCGGGCGCTGGCCAGCGCCTTGAGCTTGCGGACGGGAAAATTGCGCCGGTTCATGGTTGCGATGAATTCGGCGCCGACAGCGCCGGTCACGCCGGCGATGGCAACAACGGGTTCGTAGCTCACGGGTCGGTCCTCTATTCGATGGTTTGCAGGCAATAAAAAAGCCCCGGTCCTTTTCAGGCGGGGCTTCGGTCGGATGTTGCGATCGTACGACTACGCGCGCGCGGCTCCCGAGCCCCCGGAGGGTGCTTTGGTTTTCGCTGTGGTTTTGCTCGAGATCGTCATGGCGCGGACTTATGCGGCAGCTTGGCGCCGCCGTCAACGGGTTTTGGCGCCCATCCGGGCTGCAGCGGGGGCGGATGAGCCCGTCATCGCCGCCTTGCGGTGCTGGGAGGCTGGAGGATCACCTCTTTCAGGTCGCCGCCGCTCATCACGACGATCGCGAAATTCAGCCGGTTGCGCTGGCGGATCAGGCCGCCGCTGATGGCCTTGCCGGATGCCGCGTACTCGGCGACGCGAACGGCGTCCGGCAGTTGATAGCGGATCGCTTTCAGCGCGGCGAGATTGCTGCGGTCCTCGGCGTCGAGCTCCCTCAGCGGCAGCGCGGCCTCGCCGCCGACGACCTGGCCGGTCGCGGCGTCGACGGCGTAATGCCAGATGCGGTCATTGTGCAGGATCTTTACCCGGTAGACCGGGGCCTCAGCCCCGCCGTCGAAACTGACATCGGCGGTCATCGCTCCCGCATGCAGGGCTTCGGCAATCGCCATGGCCTGGCTGAGCGAGACCCCCGTGGCGCGGAAGAGTTCGAGTTCGCGGCTGATCGCCTTCTGATCGGACGCCGCGCCATCCTCGGCCTCGTTGCGGAGCACGGCCGGCTCGTCGGTTGGCGAGGCAATGGCATAGACCGGGGCAGGGAGGGTGAACGCCACCAAGACGACCGCGAGCAACTGTCTCCAGCCCGGCCTATGCATGCTCGCCGTCTCCATCCATGAGCCTGTCTCAGCCGGCGGAACCGCCGGACCATCCCCTACAACGCGCGGCCGACCCTTTGGGGGACATCGGGCCGGCCGCGGAGCGCCGCAAACGGAACTGTACCTTCTGCGGCGATGAAGCGGCGCGGGCGCCCGCCGGGACCCGTTAAAGCGGGAACCCGCACATCGCTTGTAACAAAACCATACCGTATCGTTTTGTTTTAGGCAATGAGGCTGGCTATCCGTGAACGTGTTCTCACAGAATTGTCAGCGGGAAGGGCGCCGCCGGACCGTTCCCTTGGGATTGGTGGACTGAATGCGGCTCGGCGGCCCGAGCGCACCGGCCAGGAACAGCCGGATCGCCGAGCGCATGCGCTTTTCGGCGGACTTCATCTCGAGCGGCGTTCCGAACGTCGCCATGCGGTGGGCATGACCGACCACCACGTCGAGAAAGACCTCGGCTGCGATGCCGGTATCCTCGACATCCATTGCGCCCTGCGCGACCAGATGATCGAAGAAGCGCGCGGTCGTCGATACCGCCTTCAGCCAGCCCTCTTCCTTGCCGAGCTTGGCGATATCAGGGAAGTTGATGGCCTGCGACGTCATCATGCGGCTGAAGGCGACGGCATCGGGCCCACAGGTGAACATCAGCATCTCGCGGCCGACCTCAACCAGGCGCTGCTCCACCGAAATGTCCGAGCGACGCGAGAGCTGCACTTCCGCCGCCTCCGCAAGCGGCGCCAGCCAGCGGTCGATTTCGCGCCTCAAGACCTCCGCAAACAGCCCGCGCTTGTCGCCGTAGCGCGCATAGACGGTGGGCTTGCTGACGCGGGCTGCCTCGGCAACCGCATCGAGCGAGGTTGCATCATAGCCCCGATCCAGGAAAAGACGGGTGGCGACCTCGATCAGGCGCTGGTCGCGTTCGATGGCGGCGCTTTTTGTCGGCCGCCCGCCGCGCGACTTCGGGATGTCCCGTTTCGCCGGCCTGGCCTTGGTCGCAGTCAATCCCATGCCCAATGATTCCTGCGCGGTCATGATGGTAGTCATTGCTCTATAACGCGCGGCAGGAGGGGCGTCATGGCGAATCTGGCCGAAATGGCCATGTCGTCAACGGTTTGGCCAGGTCGACTCCGGGGGCGTCCGGGAAGGACATGGGGAGCGCGCATTTGGGCGGTTGATCGGCCGTTCCCGGCACGTAATAAGCACCGCCATGAATCTTCCCAATCATTTCGAATTGCTCGGGACCGACGGAACTGCCCGGACCGGCCGCCTCACCACGCCGCATGGCGTGGTGCGCACGCCAGCCTTCATGCCGGTCGGCACCGCCGGCGCCATGAAGGGCATGCACTGGCGCGAGGTGCGCGATGCCGGCGCCGATATCGTGCTCGGCAACACCTATCATCTGATGCTGCGGCCGGGCGCCGAGCGGATCGCGGCGCTGGGGGGCTTGCAGGCCTTCACGGGGTGGAACGGGCCGATGCTGACCGACTCCGGCGGCTTCCAGGTGATGTCGCTCTCCGACCTGCGCAAGGTGAGCGAGAAGGCCGTGACCTTTCGCTCGCATATCGACGGCGCCAAGGTCGAATTGTCGCCGGAGCGCTCGATCGAGGTGCAGCGGCTGCTCGGCTCCGACATCGCCATGCAGATGGACGAGTGCGTGCGGCTGCCGGCGGGGCGCGACGACATCGAGCGCGCAATGCGGCTGTCGCTGCGCTGGGCCGAGCGCAGCAAGCGGGCGTTCGAGAGTGCCCCTGAAGGCTATATGCTGTTTGGCATCGTGCAGGGCGGCGACATCCCCGAACTGCGCCACGTCAGTGCGCGCGAGCTGGTCGACCTCGGCTTCCACGGTTATGCGATCGGCGGACTCGCGGTTGGCGAGCCGCAGGCGGTGATGCTGGCGATGATCGAGGAAAGCGCGCCGCTCTTGCCGACGAATCGTCCGCGCTACCTGATGGGCGTTGGCACACCGGAAGATTTGCTGGAGGCGGTGGCGCGCGGCATCGACATGTTCGATTGCGTGATGCCGACCCGCAACGGCCGGCACGGCATGGCGTTCACCCGCTTCGGCCAGATCAATTTGCGCAACGCGCGCCACGCCGACGATCCGCGGCCGCTGGATGAAGAAAGCGATTGGCCCTCGGCGCGCAACATCTCCCGCGCCTATTTGCATCACCTCGTGAGATCTGGTGAAACGCTCGGTGCGATGCTGCTGTCGGAAATCAATGTGGCTTATTATCAGCACCTGATGCGCGGCATGCGCGACGCGATCGCACGGGGCTCTTTTGCCGACTTCCGCGAACGTATCCGCGCCGGATGGGCGAAGGGCGACATGGCGCCGCGCGAGTGACCTCGGCGTCAAGGATGCGAATTCAGAGATAGATGACGCATCCCGTCGCCTCTAGCTCCGAAAACCATCGCGGCGGGTCCAAGGTACTGATCCAGCGAAGGTCAAGCTTCTCGAGACGCGGCAGCGTGATCAGGCTCTCGGGCAGGGTGGTGACGGGATCACCGCGAAGGTCGATCTGACGCAACTCGCGCATTAGACGGATCGAATCCGGCAGCGTCGCCAGCCGATTGTTGCGCAATGCAGCTCGCGCAGGCATGCCAGCTCCGAGATCGACGATGGAAGTTCGGTCAGGCGATTGTCAGTGACACGAAGCTCAATGAGATCCCTCATGACCTCAACATCAGTGAGAACACGTTCAAACTATTCCCCGAGGTCGTCACGGCCAGGCCGAGACCGGCTGGCAGCTCAGACAGCCTGTTATGGGCCGAGGTCGAGCATCCGAAGCTGGCGGAGATCCCCGACACGTTCTGAAATCTCGGTCAAATCGTTGTCGGCTAGAACGAGGGTCTGCAGGTCGGTCCTGAGCCATACCTCATCCGGTACGGCGCCCAGCCTTTGCTTCCAGAGGGAAAGATGTGGTTTCAACTCGCCCATCGGCCAAGATCCCGCCGGAGCCTCGCACTGCTGTCATGTCGTGCCAGAGATGGCGCGATGCTCTTCGGTAGGGAAGGGTTATCGCGACCGTCGACGTGAAATGCAGATGATCAGTGACGACGCACTTGAAGCGGAATGGTTAGCATTTTACGTAACTATCAAAACAAACGCGCCGGACGGGCGCGCGTGACATTGCTCGCGATAGAGTTCGCACGTCAGTTACAGGCGAACTTCTTGACCGAATGCTTGGTCACGAATCCGTAACCGCAGGTGTCGCAGGTCCAGAGATAGCTGATCACGTTGTCATGGAGATAGGCGGAAGCTTCCGCTGCCACCATGGTGTCGGCACACACAGGGCACGTCGGCAAATCAGATCCACGCGGATCGGGCCTAAACGCTACAGTCGACCGGACTTCAGCAAATGCTGCCATCGTGATCTCCTTCGCGATCTGAACTTAAGGGCTCAGGTCACGACCAAAGTATAAACAGAAATCTTTGACGATGTCGCAACACAAATGCGTTGGTTTCACGATATTTAGCGACATTGTTGTTTTGCATTGCAGCGAATTCTTCGTGCCCGCAATTCGCACCTTGCGCGGCCGTGCGACCGCCTCCTAAGTAGGACAACGCTAGTTTCCCGGACATCAACGTTGACAGGAGTGTGAGATGGATGCGTCGTCAGCCACGAGTGCAGTGCAGCGTCCGGGGCGCGGCCGGGTTTTCGACTCCATTGTCGACGCAATCGGCGACACGCCGATCGTCCGCCTGCGCAAGTTGCCGGATGCGCATGGTGTTAGCGCAACCATTCTTGCCAAGCTCGAATACTTCAATCCTGCTGCGAGCGTGAAGGATCGTATCGGCGCGGCGATGGTGATCGCGATGGAGAAGGCCGGCGTGATCAACGCCGACACCGTGCTGATCGAGCCGACCTCGGGCAACACTGGCATCGCGCTGGCGTTCGTTGCGGCTTCGCGCGGCTACCGGCTGAAGCTGGTGATGCCGGAGTCGATGTCGATCGAGCGGCGCAAGATGCTGGCCTTCCTCGGCGCCGAGATCATCCTGACGCCGGCCGCCCAGGGCATGAAGGGTTCGATCGCAACCGCCGAGGAACTGGTGCGGACGACGCCGAACGCGGTCATGCCGCAGCAGTTCAAGAACCTCGCCAATCCCGAAGTCCACCGCCGCACAACGGCTGAGGAGATTTGGAACGACACCGGCGGCAACATCGATTTATTCGTCGCGGGTGTCGGCACCGGCGGCACCATCACCGGCGTCGGGCAAGTGTTGAAGCCGCGCAAGCCCTCCTTGCGGATCGTCGCCGTCGAGCCGGAGGAAAGCCCGGTACTATCAGGCGGACAGCACACGCCGCACAAGATCCAGGGCATCGGCGCCGGTTTCATTCCGGACATTCTGGATCGTTCCGTGATCGACGAGATCGTCAGGGTCAACGGCCCGACGGCGATCGAAACCTCGCGTGCGCTGGCGCGGATGGAAGGCATCCCCGGCGGCATTTCCTCGGGCGCTGCGATTGCGGCGGCGCTGGCAATCGGCAAGCGTCCCGAAGCTGCCGGCAAGACCATCCTCGCAATCGTGCCGTCATTCTCCGAGCGCTATTTGTCGACCGCCCTGTTTGAAGGAATCTAGTGATGGCAGACCAGCCCCCCCGCCGGCCGCGCACCCTGAACGACGCACGCACCGAGGCCGAGGCCGCCTTCAAACGGGCCACCGCCAAAGTGGCGCAGGCGCCGCCGAAGACCGTCGTCGTTCCCGGCGTCCGCGAGCAGGTTACCCTGCGCATCGATCAGGATGTGCTGGAATGGTTCCAGGAGGGCGGTCCGGGCTGGCAGGATCGCATCAACGAGGCGCTGCGGAAGGCGGCCGGCAAATAGCACGCTGCGATCGAAATCGACCGGCAAGGTGGAAATTAAAAGGCCCGGGATCGCCCCGGGCCTTTTTGCTTAATCTGTTCAGTCAGCGCAGCATGCCGCCGACGACGCCGCCGATAAACCGACCGGCGCCAGCGGGGTCGGGACCGGGAGCGGGAGCGCTATATTGGCGCTGCGGCGGGGGCTGCTGCGGCTGCGGTTGGGCTTGGACGGTGCTGGGGGCGGCGCGGCGCGGCTTCGGCTTTTCCTCCTCGGAAACCGCCGGCGCGACGGCGACGATCTCAGTCAACAGCGCCTTGTGCTGCAGTTTGTTGAGATAGCCGCTCTTCGGATAGCCGCGCGCGGCCTGCCAGCGCGTGATCACGGCCCGCGTCGACGCATCGAACTGGCCGGTGGCCTTGGTATCGAAGCCGAGGCCGGTCAGGCGGCGCTGCACGTCGCGGCGCTGGCCCTTGTCGAGGCCGATCTGATCCTCGGTGGTCTGGTTCGCTTCGTCCTTGAACGTCGCGGGGTCGATGCCGGTGCTGAGGTTGCGGGTCGCGTCCTTTTCCTTCGCGCCGCTTTCGAGCGAGGCGATCCGCGACAGCGCCAGCGAGCGGAACTGGCCGTTGGGATAGTTGGTGAGGTAGGCGTTATACTCTTCCGGCTTGGTGGAATCCTTGATCGAGCGCCAAAACTCCAGTTCGACGTCCGAGCCCTTGCCGCCCGCGGCCGGCGCTGCTGCCGCCACTGCGCCCGGCGCGGGCGCCCCGTTGAGATAGACCGCGCCGATCAGATTGGTGTGGCCCCAGGGCAGCTGGCCCTTGTTGGTTTCCTCATTGACCTGGGCACGGACCTTGGTCATGGCCTGCTGGATCTCGACACCGGGCTGGGTGAGGTTGGCGAGCAGGGCGCGCGTGAACGGGCTGTTGCCGCCTTCCTGGCCGTCGAGCGCGGTCTGACCAGGGCCGGTCGCGAATGCGATGAGGGTGCCTTCGCCGGACTTCATTTCGGCCAGACCCGTCTGCACGTTGACGCTGCGGGTCGCCGAGTTCGACTTGATCTTGGCGGCGAACGGATTGTCGCGGCAGGCATCGAGGAACACGAGCTTGACCTTGGCATCGCCCATGGTTTGCTCGAGCGTGAGGTCGATATTGATGGCCGCGCCGAGTTTCACGTCCATTTCGGATTTGATGTCGGCGTCGATCGGCAGCAGATAGTTGGTGCCCGAGATCGCGATGCCGTGGCCGGCATAGAAGAACAACGCGACGTCGGCGCCTTGCGCCTTCTTGCCGAAGTCGAGCAGCCGTTCCGTCATCTTGTCGCGCGTGAGATTGGAACCCTCGACCACGTCGAAGCCGACATTGCGCAGTGCCGAGGCCATCGCCTTGGCGTCGACGGTCGGGTTCGGCAGCGGCGCGACGTTCTTGTAGGTGCCGTTGCCGACGACGAATGCCACGCGCTTCTCGGCGCTGGCGGCCCCCGCGCTCAAAATCATGCAAACGGCGGACAAAATGAGGGTTTTAAAACGCATAGGAATCCCCCTGCAGAATCGAAAGGATTTGGCAGTAACGCGGGCGGGACCTTACAAAAAACCGCCTGCTTCGCACCACAAAAAAGCGGGCGAAAAACCAAATCCGGAGCCATCCGTTACCTTCTCGACACGCATCCTTACGTGATCTAGATCACAGCGCGGGAAATAAAATCCGGTCCTGCCGATTCCAAGCGTCATTTTTGAACGCCTGCCGGCGAAACATTTGGCTTCAGGTTCAACAGATTGCCGGTGAGGATCAGCGCGGCGCCGATCACGGTGAGCAGGTCGAGCCGCTCCGAGTAGATCAGCCAGCCGGCGGCGGCGCTCAAGGGAACCCGCAGAAAATCCATCGGGATCACCACAGTCGCGTCCGCGTGCAGCATCGCGCGCGCCATGCAGTAGTGCGAGAACGTGCCACAAAAGGCGATCACGACCACCCAGAACCAGAGATGGGCGGCGGGCCACTGCCAGACGTAGAGCGCGGGAAACAAGCCGGCGGCGGACTGCACCACGAGCATCCAGAACATGATCGCGACCGGCTGGTCGGTGCGCGTCAGCGATTTCACCATCGCGACCGAAATGCCGAATCCGACGGCGGCTGCGAGCGCGATCAACTGCCCCGGATCGACCTCGCTGGTGGCGGGACGAACGATCACGACGACGCCGATGAGACCGAGCGCGATCGCCGTGATCTTCCAGATCGTCATGCGCTCGCCGAGAAACGTCGCGGCGAGAAGCGCGGTCCAGATCGGCATGGTGAATTCGATGGCCACCACCTGGCCGATCGGGATCAGCGTCAGCGCAAAAAACCAGCCGAGCTGCGCTCCATAATGGATGATGTTGCGGCCCACATGCTGCGGCAGGCGCGTCGTCCGCATCGCTGCCAATCCGCCATTGGCGCGGATCAGCGGATACAGCATCAGAAAGCCGATGATCGAGCGCATCTCCATGAGCTGGAACACATTGATCTCGCGCGCGGCCTCGCGTCCGGCGATCGCGATCACCAGCATCAAGGTGAGCCAGCCGGCCATCCACAGCGCGGCGAGGGGTTTGGAGGGCGTACGGTCCATGGGTGAGGCGAGAGGGTGAGGCAAGCCGGTATCGGTGAGCACGCCACAATTTGCAACGGACAAATGTGCTGGGACAGCGATGCGCGGCCTTGCAGATTTGCTGTGGGAGCGAGCGGCGGTTCAATGATAAGCGAACGGAGTTGGTCATTCCGGACGGCGCGCAGTGACGATCCGGAATCTCGAGATTCCGGGTCTGGTCCTTCGGATCATCCCGGAATGACCGGAGAATCAGGGAGGACATTACGCATGCGCATCTTGCAACCGGCCGAATGGTCGAAACCCCGCGGCTTCTCGCACGGCGTCGAGTTCGGCGCTTCGGGCAAATGGATTGTGCTGGCCGGCCAGACCGGCGGCGACGAGAGGGGCGAGTATGCCCCCGACATGGCCGCGCAGGTCGGTACCGCGCTGAAGCGGATCGTCAAGCTGCTCGGCGAAGCCGGAGCGGGACCGGAACACATCGTGCGCCTGACCTGGTATCTGACCAGCCGCAGCGAATACGAGGCCGCCGGCCCCGGTATCGGCGCGGCCTGGAAAGAGACGCTGGGGCGCAATTTCCCGCCCTCGACGCTGCTCTATATCGAGGGGCTGGTCGACTACCGGGCGAAAGTCGAAATCGAAGTCACGGCCTTCGTGCCTGCCGCCTGAAGGCGCCCGCGAAGAACCGCCAGTGCTAGGAAAAATCCGAACATGACCATCTCCCGCCCGACCACCGCCGACTTCGTGACCGCCTTCGCGACCGGCTGGCCCGAACAGCAGCCGCACATCATGGTGCTGTCGCTGACCACGCATAAGGGTGTGCAGGATTTTGCGTTCAATAAGGAGCAGGCGCTCCTGATCGCCAAAACGATCAAGGAGACCGCGGCGAAGCTCGAGAAGCCGAAGACGAGCTGAGCGCGATCAAGCTCTCGATCAAGCATCGCCCGCGTTCGCGCGGGCGATGACCGTTGAGGGGGAGTTATTTCGACAGCGAGATATTCGCGGCGCGGAATTGGCTGTCGGCGCGCAGCGCGATGTGCTGCTTGTTGCCGGTTGTCTTCAGCGAGATGTTGGCGGCAAATCCGGCGGCCTGGGCGACGACCTGGAAGTTGCCGCCGGCGCCGCGGCCCTGAATATCGCCGCCGATATTGCGGCTGGATTCGCTCCAACGGCCGGTGACTTCGCCGCCGGCTGCGACGACATCCGCCGCCAGGTTGAATTTATAGGCGTCGCTGGCGCAGGTCAGGGACATCTGCATGCTGGCCCCGGTCACCCTGTAGACGGCGCGGCAACGAATGCGTTCGCTCGAGCCATCGTCGAGCGTCACGGTGCCGCCGCCGGACCAGGTGCCGGCCATGCCGGCGAAAGTGCTGGATTGCGCATGACCCGGTGAGGCCACCGACGCGGCCCAAAAAAGCGCGACGGCTGCAAAGGTCAGCCGCCGCGCTTTGGCGAAAGATTGCGAAATCTGGCTTGCCTTACTGACGGGACGCTTCCCATCGACCGCTGCACGCGACACCAGCTGAAGCCCCATTCCATTTCCCCGATCCGGAGTTGCCACTGAGTTGACCGTTCGCATATGCACCATTGATCGAGACTCGCACAAGTCCCCCGCTGCCGACGGTGCCGGAAACCGGGCCGCCGGAAATCTTGCCATCGGAGACATTCACGGACGCCGTAGTCTGCGCATCGCAACTGCCCGTTTTTGTGACGACGGTAACTTGCCACAGACCGTCATAGGGGCTCTGCGCGGAGGCGGGAGCGGTGGCAAGGGCCGCGGCGGAAGCAAGGAACGAAACAAACAACAGGTTGCGGATGCGGTTGGAGCGCATGGGTCAGGTCCCCGAAATGTGTGTGATGGAGCGCCTTATCTTGTCACAATGTGTTCAAACTTAGGTGCGACGCAGCACTGAGGAAAGTTCCTGCGACTTCAAACACATCAAGGTGAATCCGGTTCCCGGCCGGGAACAAAAAATCCGCAGATTCCCCCCAATTTGACCCCGATTCGAGGGGCGTTGCGGTATTTTGGTAAGGTCAGTGTTTGGCGTCGGACAGGCTCGGCGCCTGGGTGGCGAATTCCTCCTCCTGCGGAGTGGCCGGGAGATTGTTGTGGGTCTTGGCGTGGAAGATGACGTCCGTCAGCAATTTCTGGCCCAGCGGCGCTAGCGCGCGCTCCCAGAGCTCGCGGGCCGTCTCGCCCTTCTTGACGAACACCCATTCCTGGGCGGCGATGGCGCCCGCATCCATCCGATCGGCGAGATGGTAGACGGTGCCGCCGGCAATGGGATCGCCCTCCTTGATCGTCCATTCGACCGCGGCGATGCCGCGATGCCGGGGCAGGAGCGAGGGGTGATAGCCGATGCCGCCGAGCCTGGATGCAGCCAGCGCCTCACGGGTGACGCGGGCATGGCTGTGCGCGGTCACGATCAGGTCGGTATTGTCAGCGATTTCGGAGGCGGCCACGCGTTTCGGATCGGCCTGCACGACGAGATCGATCCCGGCGGCCCGCGCGGCGGCGGCAAGCCGGTCCTCGCCATCGTGAACGACGACGCGCACGATATCGACCCCGTGTTGGCGCAGGGTGTTGAATGTTGTCACGCCAAAATGGCGGGAACCGACCAGGGTAATCCGCATATGTTCCGTCCGTCGTTAGCCAGGCCGACATGCCCTAGCACACCCCGGCCGGCTGTTTCGATGCTGGCCCGGGGGCTTTTGGGTTATCAACAGGGCGGGGCGGCCGGCTAGCCCCTGACGGCGCGGGTTCGCCGGCGAGGTCTGGTCACCACGAAAGGATACGGAGCGCGGGCTTTGAATAGGGCGGGATCGGCGGCCCGGAGGGTTCGGGCCGTTGCTCGGCCGCCATTTGCAGGCACGCCCGCAGGTCGGCGCTGCATTGCTTCATCTGGTTGCGCAACTCGCGCCGGGAGAAAGTGGTGAGGGCGGGGTCGCCAAGCTGCTGCCAGGCATCGCGCAGCCATTGCTGCAGGGCGCGGATATCGGCTTCGAGGACCTCAGGCTGGTTCATGCCGGTCGGGATCTCAAACGTGATCGCGCCATGATTAGGTCTGATTCTCGCTGCGCCGCCTACTCCGTAACAAAGAGGAGAGCGCAAAAGGCCGCGCTGGAGAGCAGGGAACGCGCATCCTACATGATGGTTGGTGCTCCCTGGAGAGTTCGATGACCCGCTATCCGGCGCTTGTTCTCATCGTCGCGCTTGCGCTGATCGTCCCCGCAAGGGCATTCGCGCAGCTGACCCCGCCGGCTGGCTCGGCCGGCGCGGGTAATTCGCCGATCTCGGGCGTGCCGTTCGGCCCGGCCAATCCGAGCGCGCTTTCCGACCCGAGCGGGATTGGTAATGCCGCAAGGATTCCGCCGCTGCAGCCCAATCCTCGGCCTCCGCCGCTGCCGCCGGTATTGTCCAACCGTACGGTTGATACGCCGTCCCCGCGCGCCCGCCCGGTGACGCCGCCCGGCGCGTCGCAGCGGATCTACAGCGCGCGCCAAGCCTATCCGCGCAAGCCGCCGGTTCGACAGCGGGGCCGCCCCCAAATGAGCACATTCACTGGCATCTGCCGTGGCTGCTAGCGGCCGGCGCGATCGCGACAGGAACGATTTTCTCCCGGCGGACTTATCCGAAGTTAAAGCGCAACACTCATGCGTGCTGGTCCCTGCATGTGCTGATGCCGCGTATTGCAAATTGCCCTTGCGGCAGGGATGACAGGAATGAACCTCCAGCAGCGGACGGCCAAGACACTCCAAAAGGGCCTGTCTGACACCTCAGAGCTTGCCCGCATGCCCCATGAAGAATGGCTGGGCGCGCATGAAGACAGGCTCGCCGTCACCTACGAACATGTCGGGGTCGGGATCGTCGAGATCGATCAGGCCGGGCGGATGCTGCGCGTCAACCAGAAAGTCTGCGAGCTCCTGGGGTATAAGGCAGCCGATCTGCTCGGCCGCTCCATATTCAATGAAACCTCGCCCCTCGACGTCGCGCAGGATCTTGCGCAGTTCAGGCGTCAGATCGCCGGCGAGATCGATCGCTACACCATCGAAAAGCGTCTCGTCCGCAAGGATGGGTCGTGCGTCTGGGCGGAAGTAATATCCTCCAGCGTCCGCGATGCATCGGGCAATTTCCTTTACGCGGTGCGCGTTCAGCACGACATCAGCACCCGCAAGCAAACCGAACAGGCGCTGGCGCGACGCAGCGAGGAGCAGGCGGCGCTGTTCCACTTTTCCGAAAGGCTGCAATACGCGACGTCGATGCCGGACGTTTACGCGGCCGCCCTTGACGCCATCCTGGCGGCGCTCGCCTGCGAGCGCGCCTCCATCCTCTTGTTCGACGACAGCGACGTGATGCGTTTCGTCGGCTGGCGCGGCCTGTCGGACGGCTACCGGCAGGCGGTCGAAGGTCATTCGCCGTGGAGCAGGGAGGAAGGCAATCCGCAGCCGGTCTATTTGGAGGACGTCAGGAAATCAGATGTTTCCGAGGCGTTGAAGCAAACGATCGCGCAAGAACGCATCGCGGCCGTTGCGTTCATTCCGATCGTGATCAATGGCCGGCTCGCCGGCAAGTTCATGGCCTATTATGACCGGCCGCATTGCTTCGATGAGCGGGAGCTCGACGCCGCGCTGACGCTGGCGCGGCAACTCGGCTTCGGTATCGCCAGGCTGCAGACGGAACAGGCGCGGTGCATCGCCGAGGAGCGCGCGCAACTGCTAGCCTCGATCGTGGAGTCCTCCGACGATGCGATCGTCAGCAAGGATCTGAACGGCATCATCCGCACCTGGAATTCCGGCGCCGAGCGGCTGTTCGGCTACCGTGCCGACGAGGTGATCGGCAAGCCCGTGACCATTCTGTTTCCGCCGGGGCGCGAAGACGAGGAGCCCGGCATTCTCGCGCGCATACGAAGCGGGGAGCGCATCCACCATTACGAGACGGTTCGCCGGCGTAAGGACGGCAGCCTTTTGGACATTTCGCTGACCGTGTCGCCGGTACGCAACGGCAGCGGAAGCGTCGTCGGCGCATCGAAGATCGCCCGCGACATCACCGATCGCACGGAAGCCGAACGCAAGCTGCGGGAGAGCGAGCAACGCCTTTCCGAATTGCTCGCGGCCATACCAGCTGCGATCTACACCACCGATGCAGAGGGGAAGATCACCTATTTCAACCAAGCGGCGGTCGAATTCTCGGGCCGGACGCCGGTGCTCGGCAGCGACGAATGGTGTGTGACGTGGAGGCTGTTCCTGCCGGACGGCACCCCGCTTCCGCACGACCAGTGCCCGATGGCGATCGCCTTAAAAGAAGGACGCGCCGTGCGCGGCGCCGAGGCGGTCGCCGAGCGCCCAGACGGCACGCGGGTGCCGTTCATTCCATTCCCGACGCCGCTGCGGGATTCATCCGGCAAGATCACCGGCGCCATCAACATGCTGGTCGACATCAGCGAAAGACGGCAGGCGGAAACCCAGCAGCGGCTGCTCCTCGATGAGCTCAATCATCGCACCAAGAACAACATGCAGATGCTGCAGTCGCTGCTGTTTGCGGCGGCAAGGACCGCGCGCAGCGAGGAGGCGCGAAAGGTCCTGAACGAATCCAGTGCGCGGATCGCGGCGATGGCGGCGGCCCAGCGCGTGCTGTACGGCCGAAGCGATGCGAGCCGCTTCGCGACGGCAGAATTCCTGCCGGCGGTCTGCGAAACCATCCGCCAGTTGCTGCCGGCGGGCGTACGCATCGAGTGCGGCGCCGCGCGCGGCGTGCTTTCCAACGATGTGGCGATGCCGCTCGCGCTGATATTGAACGAACTGTTGACCAATGCGGTGAAGCACGGCGTCAAGGATCATGCGAGGCAAGGTGTCCGGGTCAGCCTCACCAGCCGGGATGAACGGCTCACGCTCTGCGTCGAGGATGACGGGGACGGATTCGACCTCGAGGAGGTACGCAAGAAAGCGTCCGGGCTCCAGCTCGTGCTTGGCCTTGCACGTCAATTGCACGGAACGTTTCATGTGACGAAAAATCCCTCGCGGGCGTGCCTCGATTTCCCCGCCGCGAAAATCTAGAGCTGTGACCGATGATGCCGCAGCAGAACGCGGAGCAGTTTGCGTCTCCGTCCGAACATGATCGCAGCCCGCCGCCGCCCGTCGAAGAGATCCGGCGGACGGAGGACAGGCAGTTGCCGCTGCGCGTCCTGATCGTCGAGGATGATTTCCTGATCGCCATGCAAACCGAAGTCGCGCTGACCGCGGCCGGCTTTGAGGTTGTCGGTCCGGCCACCACAGCCGAGGAGGCTGTTGAACTGGCCCGCGAAACGCAGCCCTGGCTCGCCGTGATGGACATCCGCCTCGCCAGCAGCCGCGACGGCATCGATGCCGCGCGGGAATTGTACGAGGGCTTCGCCATTCGCTGCATCTTTGCCACCGCGCATGACGACGCCCATACGCGCGGACGCGCCGAGCCCTATGCGCCGCTCGGCTGGCTGCCGAAGCCGTATACGATGGCCTCGCTCGTCACCGTGGTTGCCGAGGCCGTTGCGCAGTTGAAGCGGCCGTAGCGCACCGGCCTTTGCCGGTTTGGAACGCCGGTCTGGAACTTTCCGACTCTTCCCGAATTTGGCCCCCGAGCAGGACGAGGGATACAGATGGCCAAGCGCTGGAGTGCCGAGGATATCGACGAACTCAAGAATCTTGCCCAAAAATATTCCGTTCAAGCGATTGCTGAAAAAATGGATCGAACCGTGGGCGGCGTGGCATTCAAGGCCCATCAGTTGGGCGTGCCGCTCAAGTCGCGTGCGCAGGCAACCGATCCAAGCTACCTAGATTTCGATTGGGCAAAGTCCGGCGAGAACAAATCTAAGCCTGAGGAGATCCAGTCGGGCTGACTCCCGCGGGCGTCGCTTCAGGCGAAGTTCTCGCCGGCAAAATCAGGCATCGGTGCGATAGGCGTCCAGCGCGTGCGCAGCGAAGATGCCGACGCTGACGAGCGCGAGAATGGCTGACAGTTCGATCATTGCTCCACCTCCCGCGTACCGATGGCAGCGAGGAATCTGCCGCGTGACTGGTTCCAGATGAAATCGAAGATGAGTTGCATGTTGACGTCCCTGTTTTTCTGACAACGAGGGACGGGGCACTTTGTTTCCGTTATCAGTTGAGGCCAGTCGCGAATGCGGCGATGGCGCGGCAGAAGCTAGATCGAAAACGGCAGGACGTTAGGCCAGCGCTTTTTCATGCCGGCGGCAACCTGGACGGCGAGGCGATTTTTCCGCTCGGACCGGGCAGGAGGGCTTGGCTTGCATGCGACGATCAGCCGCCCGCTGCCGACCGCGCTGGCGCCTGACATATCGTTTGGATCGCGTATGCACCAGCATCGTTCCGGATATTTATGATCCTCTCACCGAAATTTCAGCCTGGCCATCGGGCCTGCGTTTTACGGTGAGAGTGCGGCGCACAACGGTTTTGCTTTGGTCTCATGCGAATCTGAGCGCAGCTTGGGATGCGGCATGTCATCGGGGATGACATGGACGTTATCGAACTCGTGATTTACAGCCTGCTGGCAATGTGGGGACCGCCTCTGTTGTTCGCGGCGTATTTGTTGCAGCCGCTCAATGAGCTGTCTTGCAATCCAGATCATGAGAAACAGCCAGCCGGCCATCGCGATCACGACGGCGATCTGATAGTTCACCTTCCGCCACACTGGGCACGCTGCTCTTCCTTTAAGAGGACAAGGCCGCCCGGCGATGGCGACCGCCAGACGGCCTTGCTGGTGTGGGCCGGACGCTTGGGGAACGCCGGTGCTTGATCACTAGGCAAACGCGTGAGGCGCGGCAACCGAACTCGCAACTTAACCTAACCAGTCAACCCTACCGGTCGCGGTGTCTTCGCCCGTCGAGCCGAAAGACTTGTATTGCGATGGAAGACCCAGCGCGATCTCGCGCCCGCTGGGAAGATGGACCAAGGGACTGGTTCGCCGGTGAGCGCAGAACGAGCTTCAACAAATCTTTCCGGTACGTTCACTTCTGAACAGACGTTGCATCTTTTTCCCGGACTAATACGGCTTTCCACGCCAAACTGTATTTGCGTGCGTCCGGCGGTCGCCAATGACCGCCGGACTATTTGCATCCGGGCGGCACGCGAGCTTTCCGCAGCGCGGCCTTTATCGGGATGAATTTGCCGTGCCCCCGAGCAACAGGGCTGATGTCGCCAGATCAAATGAACTGCAGGACGATCCAGGCCAGCAGACAGATCCAGCCGGCCGTCGCAACGCCGATGGCGACCAGGTAGTTAGCGATCATCCACTTGCGGCGCACCGTATCGAGCTCGCTGTTCGACATCCGGTTGCGGTGCCTTGGGCCTTAACGGATCGAGCTGTGCGAAGTTGCTGCGGGACAGTCGTCGCTTAGCCTACGTCCGTTCGGGCGCGATCGTCTGTCCAGCTCACGACTTTGGAGCAAAGCAGGCTGAAGAAAGAGCCGAGAACTCACCGGGCAGGTTGGAGCCAACCATCTGGAGAACCGATCCACCCGGTGCTTGGTCTACGCGAAAACCCATTGGCTCCGGCTGTGCTTGGCGAGCTCGTCGCACAGCGCGTCGATGGTTGCCCGCAGATTATCCCGTCGCGTCATCAGGGCGCGTGCCGTCATGGGAAACGCGACGTGACCGGGGTCGCGCGTGGGGCTGCCCTGCAGTTCGGCTTCAATGCTCTGATCGAGCAGGCTAGCGGCATTCTTCAAGTCCCGCACCACGGCTTCGGTCTGCTGCCGGTTGCGCTGAAGCGCATCGATCATGGCGAGCCGCTTGCGTTCCTCGATGGCACGCTTTTTGGCCTCGGCGGCGGTCGGTCGCTCAATGCCTGTCTCAAGATGGTACTGCCGGGTCATCTGTCACTCCGCGATGGCACAAGGTTGGACGGTTTGCGTATTGCTGTGGTGCAAGAGCAAGAGGTTTGCCAATCTAGGCTGAAAAACCGCCCAGACGCGGCGGGATCCGTATTCATGCGGGGGAGCCGGCAGGGCGTGCGGCGCCGATTGCTGGCCGATCACGATCAAGAGGTCGCACACGCGCTATTCTGCCAACGGTAGCCGCGATTGCGTTCGTGTTGGCGACGATGCCTTGCAGAGATCATAGCGCGTGACAAATATCCGGCGGCAAATCCGATGACAAACATTGCCGCCAGGAGAAACAGGGAAGATTCGATGCCCATGGCGTTTTACTCGTAGTCTGCCCGGTTTGATCCCGGACAAACATCAAGCGCGATGCCCCAGTTCTGTTCCTGATTTCTCGCGGACGCCCCTGGCCCTTCTGGTTGTATTCGCCTGGATGCCGTCACCCTCGGCTTTCACGCCCTCCGTATCTTCAGCGGCAGGAAGCTCCTTGCTGTCGATATCACTGGGCAGGGAAACGGAATCCGCTTCGACCTGCGCATGCCGGCTCCACGCAAGGCCGGCAAAGCCTAAGAGCACAAGGACGACCCCGCCGATCATCAGCCAATGCGGTAAGCCCAAGGATGCCATCGCTCGCTCCCAACAAAGGGGAGTGAAGGCTTTTCGCGGCGTTTCGTCCGTCCGCCTTCTGACTCAGGAACCCGGGCAGCGGCCTCGGCGCGTGGCGTATGGCCAGGGCTGCTAAAGCAAGGAACCAGGCCGAGCTGCAGCTTACGCGGAGTTGACGGTGCGGCTGGCGCTATCGATGGCGGATCTGTCCGCGTTATCAGCCGCGCATTGTCTGGGGAATAGGCCGCCGCGCCTTGCCGGAGTCGCTCCTCACGTCGGCACCTCGATGGCCGCAGATCGTGCAGACGTATAGGCTTTCCAGATCGGACAGCCGCAGGCTCGCAGGCCAGCAACCTGTGTCCAGCACGACCGAATGATCGCACGTGTAGTCGCCGCAGAACACATGCAGCCGGCGAGAGCCGGACCGTCGCATGTCCCCAAGAGTGATTGTCTGCTCGTATGCCATGGGCCAAGTCTGCCAAGAACCACACGCAGCATGAATATACCGTTCGGTATAGACTGACCGAGTGGTGAGGCTCGGGATGTGCCGTTCGCGGCTAAACCAGGGCAGGGATAGGCTTTCAGGGAAGGGCGGGGCCGCCTCGAGGGCAACTTGAGGCGGCCCCTGGCTCGCGCAGGACGTACGTGGGGGGTAGGCCAATCTGCGCGGCTTGCAGCCACGCTAGACCTCTTTGGATCGGCCGCAACGAGACTCGATGGTTAAGCTTGGCAATTAAGCTTGATGCGCCGCGCGCAGGTTAATGCTGGAACTGGCCCGGTGGCTGCAGAGATCTGCGCGGGATCGTTAAGCTGCCGGTGCAATGAGCGCTATTGATCCCCGCGCGGTGAAGGGAAGCACCAGGTTGGCAGAAGCCCGAAGCGCGTCGAGCAGGACAATCAGGCAGCCAGGTTCATCGGTGCGGAGAGCTTGTCTGGCGGGACCACTACCACCTCAATTTTCGAGGTCGTTTTATCGACTCGTCCACAGTTCGGGCAATGGAACAAATGGCTGATCATGTCCCGCGCCTCCAAGGTGGACCGCGTCCATTTCATGTCGATGTGACATGACGGGCAAATTGGAGGCTCCAATGCCTCGAATGCTCGCCTGATTCTATCCACCATGGCGCCGAGTGCCCAATTTTCTCATTCCATCGTATAGCGACGGCGCAAGCTATCTCGGTACCCAGCGCCGGTCAGCATTCTAGCTAACACTAAAGTGGAATTGTCCAGTACATCAATTATCAGCCTCTCGTCGGCATCCGGCGACCATGAATACCTTAGCTGCGGCCGTGTGTTTCCGCCGGCAACAATCATGATGACGTCGTCGGATAGACTGGCCGCACGTCGGCCCGCCGCTTCGCGCGGGCTTTACACACGACGTGCGGTTCGGGTGCTCGAAATCCTACACGATCCGTCAGCGATCGGCGGGCAGGGTGTTGGAGAGCTAAAGTTATAGTCGCTGCAATAGACGATGACGCCGAAGGCCCCGGACTCCCGCATCCTGGTGTTTTTCTCCTGGCGCGGCATGCGCCCAATTCTGCCAAGAATCGGCCGCAGCCTGAACTAGCCATTCCGGAGGTGACCGGCGGTGGCACTGGCCCGGCGCGTGTCGTCCGGAAGCGTCGTGCGTCGGGCCGCCCTCACACGGATTTGCCTTCTTAGCCCGGCATAGTGATTCGGCGCTCGAAAGAGCGCGTCTTGAGGGACGGCTCTGGCGCATTAGCCCCCAGCCCCGCGCCAGAGCCGTTTCCCTTGCCGCGGGAATTCGGTCGATACGGGTGCCGGATTATTGCGGTACGCACATCTGCGATCGCCGATCCCAGCGATGATATGGGCCGCAAGGTGGGGCTGGCCGGGAGGTTGCCGGACACACGTTCCGGACGGGGAGAGCCTGCTGCCATCCATCGCGAACACACCCGCCTCGCGGCGCGACGCTACACCCAACACCGCATCCGCCTGCCGCCGAAGCTGGCTCACCAAGGGCACACACGGCGAGGCAAAGGCCGAGGCACACTGGGCGTAGGGTCATCTTGCGAAGCTCCCGGCTGATTAAGTTGCGGCCCCGGCTCGGGGAGAGACCGGGGCCACAGCGTGCCTTCAGCAGGCTTTGGGGGCAGAAAGCTGAAGGCCGGGGTAAATGCGGGTCACCGGCGATTGTTCCTGAACAAGCCGAGCCGCGCCCCGACCGGTAGTCGTTGTCCATTGGTCACGGCCACATGCCGAAGCTGCGGCCTCGACTGCTCTCGACACCGGGGCCGCCAGTCCGCCTCCAGGCTGCGATGAAGGGCCGGAGGCCACGTTTGCGAGGTGGCGAAATGATCGTTCCTCTGCGCCGGCTTGCGTAGAGAGAGCGCCAGGCATTCATAGATTCGAGGCAGCCTTCCAAACAACCATGACCACCAAAATGGTTGAGCACGCGAGAAGAAGAATTGTCGAGTCAACAGCGGTTGTTATTGCGCTGTATCTGAGCCGGGGTCGGAAGGACGCGCATTGTGATGGCGAGGGAGTTCGGCCAGTCCGACGCCGAAGTGAACGCCTCTTTTCCATCCTGTTCACGCTGCTCGCTGCCAGCTGCAGTCTTGCTGCGGCTGCTGAACCCTGCCGACGGTGCGCACTGGGATGGTGGCGATGCCCTTGTTGACGCGCCGGGCTTTATTCTCAAAGAATATCTCTCCGGAGACACCTCCGGCGATCATTGCGATGCATATGATCGAAACCAAGCTCTGGACGCCATGGAACCAGATTATGTCGCTCACAACCTCAAGAAAAAGACCCGCAAGTAGCACATAACCGGCCAGCCGCGCGCGACGCATATTATGGTCGTAGTCTTTGCCGAAGTTTGGATCGGAATGGTCGTCTAAGTGTGGAGTCATGGCCGATAGTCCCCTATTTGCCAGGCCGGACCAATCCGTCCTTGTCGGTGATCTATACCCAGCCTCCAGGAACCACCGTGATGAGCATCACTCAGTATGCGCCGGTGCACCTTGCGGGCTAGTGAACCTCATGAGGCGCGGAAACGGTCGTTGCGGTGTGACCCGGACTCCCAGGCGCACTGGGCCTCGTTTATTGCGGCCAACCGATCCTCAAACTGCTTTTCTATTTTCGCTGGCTGACGCTTGCAGGCTTCCTTGTTGCCCGGAGTAGTCTGGCCGGACATCAGCGCCGCCTCGAGTCGGGGTTCATGCAGGTTTCCAAGATCGAGTGCCCTCGTTCCGTAGCGGTGTAGCCTTACCGCGCCTCATCGGAAGCGCGATATTTTGCGCGTCGTTCTGGGCGCATTTTTTGCGATTGGTTGCGGAACTCACAGTCCGATGGTGAGGCAGGAAAATTTGATTTGAGCGACAGAAACTCGCCCGATTTTACGGCGAAGAGCGCACCATCACTGACATGGGAAGGGCCGAGCGTTGTGATTGATGGCTCGATGCATTCTCAGTTGTTGCTGTTTGCAAGTTTGAGTTTGGTTGAGTTCAGAGGTCGAGGATGATTAAGCGAGGAGATCGCGTAAAACTCACCGCGCGCGTCGCAGCGGCGTTCAATAACAACAAGCGTCCAGGCAAGTTTGACTGGACTGTTCGACGCGGCGTAGTCGAGCGCATATCCGCCAATAAAGTACACGCCTTCGTGCTTTGGGACGGGCGGAAAAGCCCCGACGAGTTGCCGATCAGCGGCATCGAGCCGGGGTAGCGCAAAGGTGTAGGTATTGGCGCCGCGCGCGCAACCTGGCGAGATTGTTCTTACGAAGGTCCAATGGGAGCTGCCGTAAATTCTCGCCCTCCATCATGAGCACGTCGAAGGCGTAGAACTGCACTTTGTCATTGTACTTGCGGCTGTGCAGACCATTGAAATCCGATCGGCCATCAACGCCGAGCAGGACGGCTTCGCTGTGTGCAACTGCTCCGCTCGCGAGGCCAAAAGCCTGAGCTTTTGCGTAGCCACCATTGCCTCCACATTGGCCATCAGCCCCGATACCTCCATTCGACGTTGCGTCTCCACCTGCACCGCCTCTGCTGCTGGATGAAAACCCGCTGCTTTTGCCACCGGCACGCCAACGGCTGGACGCTGTAGCGGAGCCAACACCAGTGTCTGATGGGTTAGGAGTCGATCAAGCGGCAGTAGGTTCGGTTGCCCGATAGCTCCTGCGGTAGGCGAGAAATCCAATCCCCGCAAACGATGGATGCCGCATCGGCTCGTCGCCAAATGCGCCGTGCTGCGCGAAAGCTTGGCGAACTGATGCGAATGACAGAGGGGGGCCTTTCGCAATGCGAACGTGTAATGCCTAAGGCGTGGCACTCCAGCTTGCCGTAATGCGAGCTTTGTGCTCGACTGCCGACGCGTCCTTTTTCCAAGTTAAGGGAGAGCTGAGCATGAAGAAAATAATTCTTGTCGGTCTGGCGATCTTCGCTGTCTCCACTTCTGGCGCTTTGGCAGCCAAGAAAATGGCGAAGCCGAAGGCGCCTGCCGCCGCCGCCGCCACGACCACGAACACGGTTGGCGCAGCTCCGCCCATGTTGGGCCAGGTCAGTGCCGCCGACCGCGCGCTATATGAGAAAAGTCAACGCGAGTCCGGAATGAAGAAGTAATAGAGGGATAAGCTGCTCCAGCGCACGACTGCGCTGGATGGCTAGGTGAGTAAGGCCGCCGCAGTTGGCGGCCTTTTTCATTTCAGAACCTCATACTCGAAGGCGACGCCCGGGATCGTTCTCCTCGAACCACTTCCGTGGCATCCACATTGGCGAACACCTGGCCAGCGATCGGCGGCCAAGTTGGTCGAGTGGGCTGCAGCGGTAGTAAGATGTCGATGCGGAAGACGCCGGAGTCCCGCATCTCTCCGAAGGTGATCTTCTGTTCGCGGGGCATGGGCCAGGTTTGCCAAGTATCTGCCGCAGCCTGAATTGGCCATTCCCGGGGGTGACCGGCTATGGCACGGGCCCGGCGCGTGTCGTTCGGAACGTAGGCGAACGCGACGTACAGCGTAGCGGCAGGCGCGAGGATTAGCAGCGCAATTCCATGACGACTTCTCCATCGGAGGAGCGCTCGCGCCGGTCGCAAATTGTAATCCGTTACCCCGTGTTACCCCGGACCGCTCCTGACATGGCAAAGCCCCTTACTCCTGTTGCCGTCAAGAGCGCCAAGCCGGGCGTCAAACGTCTCGAGATCCCCGACCCGGGCTGCCAGGGTCTGTACTTGGTGGTTCAGACCGGCGGCGCGAAATCCTGGGCATTCCGTTACCGCTTCGCGGGCAAACCCAAGAAGCTCACCATCGGGCCCGTCTACATTGGAAGCGGCAAGGGGGACGCGCCGGAAAACGCTGCAGGCGCTGTGCAAGCCCCTGATCCAATCCTCGCGGCCATTGAGGCGCACAAGGCAACCACTGCCAAAATGCTCTCGTGGGTCGATCGCTACGTCAAGCTCGAAAACGAGCTGCCGGCGGAAAGACGTCGCTCCGACGTAAGCCGCGAGGAAATCGTCGAGACGGACGATCCGCGATGGATCGAAGCAGAACGAGAGGTTGGGCTGGCCTGGGATGCGGAGGCCGCCGCGGCGTGGGCGCTTCTCGAAGTGCTCCCCACGACCAGAGAGGGCTTGCTGATATTGATCGAGCACGCAGTGTCCAGCCGCGAGCCGTGGCGGGATGACTGGCAACTCGGCTTGCTTGAGAACATCGCCGAGGCCCTCCCGCAACTCTGGCAGGAAGGGAGGCTCTGATGGTGCAATACAGTACAGATGAATGCTCGGAAGGCCTATTATCGATTGACCTTGGACTGATCGCCATCAACGAGACCCACGCGGTCTTCTCGATCCGCATTCCGCGGGCAACTCTCGCCGAGAACCACGGCTTCCTCAACGTTATCTCGGATATTGCGGGCGATGACGGCAGGCTGCAACTACCGGCGCACGATCTTCCGGCGCCGGCTCCGACAGGCAGGCTGAGGGCCGCGTCGGCATCGGGCTGGTTAGGATGGATCACCCAAAGGAGGTTTGGATCACTGGCGAAACGTGCCTGACGTCTGACTGCAACTGGCAAGAACGGGCCCGGCCTCACTGCCGGGTCTTTTTCATGGACGACAACGCTCTAACGCCGCGTGATGCGCGATGCTGGGATCGCGACGAAGATCCGGAAGGGCAGGGCTCGACGTACCCACCGGTCACGCCGGCAGGCCCTTTAAAGCAGCGTCGAACAGGTTGGCTGGACCAGTTAATGGCCGCCGAGCGTCCTTATAAACCAGTTCAGAGCATCGGCCGTTACTTGGTCGACGTCGCCATTGCCTCTGCCGGTCCCGGTCGTTGGCGAGAAGGTATTTCTCACTCTCTCTGCGAGCTCGCGTGGCAGGGGGTGAAAGTAATTGGGCCAATTCTTCAACTGGTTTTGCCAGAGACCAACAAGCTCCGTGGTCGCGTCCCCATACGTCTCATTGAGCACATCGGGTGCAAGCCGGTCCCGAAGTGCTTTGCGGGTGGCGTGGGAAACGCCCGACTCGTGGAAGAAGATAAACAAAAGGGCATTATGCAGGTTGGCCACTGCCGGGCCACGGTCGCCAGCGTGAATAGGATGAATGGTCTGCATCTGTCGCCTCCCTTGGCTGGGTACCAGTTGATTAGACTGAACTATCGCCGGACCGGTTCAAGGACTTTTGGCGCTTAGGACTGGTTTTGGCGGAGTAGCAGGAGAGGGATCCGCCGGTCACGCCGGCTGGCCCTTTGGTCAGATCGTCGCCGTGCCCTGGGGGCATCTGTCGGCCGTATTCCTTGCGGGGAGGCTCGCATTCCAACTCCGGAGCGTCTCCTCTCGGCCCTTTGGCTCCAAGCACGCGAGGACACAGCCACCGCCGACCGAGCGTCCAGCCGCGGTCCATTTCGCATTTCTAGGAACTGTATGGGCTGTCGCCGATTGAAGGGTCGTCCAACGCGCACATAAGGGGTGCGTGTCATGCGCCTTCAGACTTACAGGGACGAAAGACGCTCCAGACATTTCGACTTGATCGGTGGCAAAGGACACCCGTGGTCCATTGACCTAGTCACGGTCACGGCAGCGGGCATCCTGGTGGTAGCCTTCGCGTGTGCCCTCGTGGCCCTATCGGTCCGATAGCCGCACAAGGGAAAGCTGCTCACGACACATCAAGCCGGCTTTCCTAAAGCCCGGTCTCACGCAGGGCTTTTTATGGAAGCCGACGGCAACTGTTGCCAGGATTTTCCGCCGCGACAAATCCCGCGTTTCCGGCAGTTTTATCGCGCTACCGAAGCGGGCCGCTACCCAGCCAGCACGCTGGCAATCGATGAGATTGGTGGCGCAACCTTGCTCTAGCCGCGCGTTTCCGTTGGTGGGTAACAATAGCAGGAGCCGCCCGGGCTGTCACCGGACGGCTCTTGTCGCAACTGCCGGTTCGTGACCGATCCATTGCGTGAATTTCGGCGAGGCCGCGAAGATCGCCCTCTTCGGACCAGCCTCTGATCGTTCGGGTATGCGCCCCGCTTCGACTACGATGAGAATAATCGATAGAATTTTAACGACAATCGAAACACAAAATTAACGTTACTCCATCGGCGAAACCGAGGGCCCGCCGGTTCACGCTGCTGGCCACCATGGAGCACCCCGAAAGATCCGATTGGATAGCCTGAAGCGCAAGTACGGGGAGCCTTTCATTTGGCTATCAAGGGAATGTGCCGAAGCTAGTTTGTTCTCGGCACAGGAGACGCATCTCACTTACGGCCCCAGCCCCCCACGCCCCCCGCTGGGGCCGTACTCTAGTTGGCAGCAGTCCTCGGCACCTGCCAGACGATTTGCCAATACCAGGGATCACCACCATGGCGTAGGTGATCCGCCTGCCTAAACGCGTTGTCGGCTAACCGCGCCTCATTTGGCCTGTTGGAAGTCCGGCCGGACTCGGCGCCGCGCTTGCCGCACGCCTGGCAGACAAACTGCGGCTCGATATCAGACAGCCTCACTTGATCCGGCCAGCCATCAGCGGGCAGGCGAGTGGAGTGGCTGCAGCGATAGTCGCTGCAGAAGACATCGACGCGGAAGACGCCGGAGGCTCGCATCTCTCCGAAGGTAATTTTCTCTTCGTGCGCCATTAGGCCCACCGAATCTATTCAGGAGCTCCACGTGCGATCTCCGCACCAGAGGCATTCGAATATATGAGTGACGTCTCCACTTTCAGCCTCAACGAACGTTTTGACAAGCGTGAGCCTTCGCCCGCACCGGCGGCAGTCATGGTTTGATTGGTCACGGACAGTGGCAATCTTCTCGGCTCGAAACAGCTCCATATCGGGGCCCCCACCCCAGAGAAAAAGGGAGGATAGGAAGCATCTGTTTTGGAATTGCTAAACCTGCCGTGTGGGCCGTAGTCTTACGGCAACGCTGTCTCAAAGGCGTGGCTTCAGGTGGGGGTAACCCTATCGGAACTTAACTCCGATTGAATTTATCGCGCGCCATATGACGGCGCAGCCGTATTTTTTATCTTCAGTAATCCAAAGCGTGAATTGAGCCGGGATAGCACAGGGGCTCTCGACCTCCAGTGCCGCCCCCGTCTCGGACTGGTTACGAACCATACAGGCGATGGTGCGCCCGCTAAACTCAATACGTGCTGATTTCAAGTTTCTTCATTCCAACCGGCATCACTTGTTTCCGCTATCGCAGCTAGCGCGCATCGTCTGTTCGCTAGTGAACGAAAGCGCGGTGGGTGGCGCCCAATTGTGCTCAAGAATCAGATCGAGCTTGAATAGGCCATTTCGGGGCGCCTCGCAGTTGGCAAGGCTTGGCGCATGTCGTCCGGAAGCGTCGTTCGTCGGGCAACCTAGAACGTTTCCATCATCCCATGTGAACAAACTGTGACCTGAACCGTCTTATTCTGATGGAGATGGTCCATGGATCAGATTGAAGATCCCCGGGAACTAGAGCGCCAGATCGACCACGCGACCCGGATTGCTTCGCGTATCAATGACCAGACGACCGTGGAGCGGTTGAGGGCCTGGATCGAGGAGCTAAGGCAGAGGCTGCAGGTCGCCTGGAAGCGAGACGCACAAGACAGGCGATCAGTGCACGCGCCCGGGAGATTTGGGAACAGAACGGATGCCCTGCAGGCCGCGACTTGGATTTTTGGCTTCAGGCCGAGTCCGAAATAAGCGAGCGCAATCGGCAGTAATCTACTGCCTCAGTATTGGCCGCTCGGGCGTGTGCCTGTACGTGCCGATGCGTCGATCCAATTGCCATAGCTCCACGTCGTGGCCGTCAACGAGCTGCTTGGCGAGCTCGATAGCCTCAAGCTCATCGTTGCACCGCAGATCAACGCGATCCTGGATATGACCGTCTGGCCCCATGATGAACGCACGGTACCCTTGCATCTGCTGGCTCCCAACAGAGACTGAGAGACCAATAAATGCTTTCTCGTGGGTCCCGTTCCAGATCCGAAGCTCCTACCGCCCTGCACAGGGGCCGGGCTTCCTAGTCATGCATCCGGCGAAGGCGGAGCGCGACGTACAGCGTAACTCCAAGCGCGAGGATCAAAAGCGCGATTTCCATCACGACTTCTCCATCGGAGAAGCGCTTACGTCGATCACGAACTGTTACCCAACACGTTACCCGACCGACATTTCAACGATTCATTGGAAGCACGAGAATAGCAAAATATTAATGTTATCAATGGTGAGCGCGGAGGGACTCGAACCCTCGACCCCATGATTAAAAGTCACGTGCTCTACCGCCTGAGCTACGCGCTCACTTGCCGCGCTGTGTAGGGGGCGAGCCCATGCGGGTCAATAGCGCCGGCGTGGCAAATTGGTAGTTTGCCCAAAGACAATTCCCTTTGGATAGCTAACGCTTAAGTCCGCTTCTTCAACCGTCCGCCGGCCGCCATCCACTGCGGTTAATTGCCCTCCAGGGGCCTAATTAGCCTCGCGGCGGATTTCCGAGGCGACCGGTTGGGACTGGCTGGTGACGCTCGGCAGGCTGACCGGGCGCAGCCCGATCAGTTCCGCGGTCCGCACCGCGCTGTTGCGCCACCAGGCGAACGAATTGGCGCGGGAATTTTCCAACAGCGCGATCGCGACCGCCGAAAGGAACGGCAGGCTCTGCAGCACCAGCACGCCGGCGAAGATGTAGATTTCGCGCACTTGCTTGAAGCCGTTGGTGACGACCAGCACGGCGGCGCCGATCAAGAGCAGCACGCCGATAACGGCTTCCCAGAACGCCTGGAATTCGATCGACATCCGCGACAGGCCGCCCTTGGAGGTGCGGGCGAAGGCGATATGCTCGGTGATGAGGCCCTGCGCCACGGCGCGCGAGACGGTCCACTGCACGCTCATTGCCGCGATCATGGCGCCGAGCATCTGGCCGGCCTTGATGTTCACGCGCAGACGGTACAGCGACAGGAAGTGCGCCAGCGAGACGACAAAAGAGGCGATGATCGGCAGCGTCAGGATCTTGTCCGGTACCGCGATGTCGGCGAACGCCACGATCGGCACCCAGATGATGTTGAGGATCGCCACCACCACGCCGAGGCTTTCGGCACCCAGCCAGTTCAGCCAGCCCAGCGAGAATTCGCGGCGCTGGTCCGGGGTCAGCCGGCTCGCGCCGGGCAGGAACCGCCGCCAGTGCTTCTTGACGATCTGCAGGCCGCCATAGGCCCAGCGGTGGCGCTGCTTCTTGAAGGCTTCATAGGTGTCGGGCAGGAGGCCCTCGCCATAGCGCACATTGGTGTAGTGCGTCAGCCAGCCCTGCTGCTGGATGGTCAGGCCGAGATCGGTGTCCTCGCAAATGGTATCGCTCGACCAGCCGCCGGCCATGTCCATCGCGGCGCGGCGGATCAGGCACATGGTGCCGTGCACGATGATGGCGTTGTGCTCGTTGCGCTGGACCATGCCGATGTCGAAGAACCCGGCATATTCCCCATTCATGATGTAGTGCATCAGCGACACGTCGCCGTCGCGATGCTCCTGCGGTGCCTGCACCAAGCCGACGCGCGGATCGGCGAAGGCCGGGACGAGGTCCTTCAGCCAGTCCGGATGCACCACATAGTCGGCGTCGATGATGCCGATGATCTCGGCGTCGGCGGCGGTGCGGTCCATGGCGATGCGCAGCGCGCCGGCCTTGAAGCCCTTCACCTTCTCGGCGTTGATGAACTTGAAGCGTTCGCCGAGCGCGCGGCAGTGATCCTGGATCGGCCGCCAAAATTCCGGATCGGGCGTGTTGTTGATGATGCAGACGCACTCGAAATTCGGATAGTCGAGCCTTGAGACCGCATCGAGCGTCTGCTTCAGCATCTCAACCGGCTCGAAGTACGCGGGGATGTGGATCGAGACCTTCGGGAAGGCGATGTTCTCGCCGATGGTGGCGGGCGCCAGCGGCGCACTCTTGGCGATCAGCCGGCGCGGGCCGCGGCCGAACGCGACCGCCGCGATCTCGTCGATCCGCGCCATCGCGATCAGGACCAGCGGAACCAGCAAGATCAGGCCGAGCGTCAGCGCAAAGGCCGAGCCGAGCACGAAATAATGCCCCATCCAGTAGGCGAACACGGTGGCGGCCCAGGCGCCGACGCCATTGGCGGCCGCTGACAGCATCAAGGCCTGCAAAACGGTCGGCTGCTCGATCCGCAGGATCGGCAGCGACATCAGGATGCCGACAAGAAGCGCGATCGCGGCCAGCTTCCAGTAATTCTCGTTCACGATCGGCCCGGTCCAGGCGAATTTCGCTTCGCGGTCGGCATTGAGAATGCCCCAGTAAGGGCCGACACCACCTTCGAAGAACTTCCAGGGCTGATCGATCGCCTCGACGATGTTGTATTCCATGCCGATGGCTTCGGCGCGGGTGACGAAGTTGCGCAGCACCGAGGCCTGCTCGAACGGACCGGGCTCGGCGTTCCGCAAATTGTAGCCGGCGCTGGGCCAGCCGAATTCGGCGATGACGATGCGCTTGCCCGGGAATTTTTCGCGGAGCAGCCCGTAGAGATAGACCGCCTGATCGACCGCCTGCTTGTCGGTGAAGTTTTCCCAGTAAGGCAGCACGTGGGCGGCGATGAAATCGACGGACGAGGCGAGTTCCGGATTGTCGCGCCAGATGTTCCAGATTTCGCCTGTCGTGACGGGAACGTTGACCGACTTTTTCACCCGCTTGATCAGCTCGATCAGGTCTTCGACCTTCTGCTCGCCGCGGTAGATGGTTTCGTTGCCGACCACGATGCCGTTGACGTTGCTGTTGCGCTTGGCGAGCGTGATCGCCGCGTCGATTTCGCGTTCATTGCGGTCGGAATTCTTGTCGATCCAGGCGCCGACGGTGACCTTGAGGCCGAACTCGGCGGCGATCGGCGGCACCAGCTCGACGCCACCCGTGGATGAGTAGAGACGAATCGCGCGCGTCATCGTCGACAGCTTCTTCAGGTCCGCGCGGATCTTCTCGACCTGCGGAAGATTGTCGACGTCGGGATGGGCGCTGCCTTCGAACGGCGCATAGGATACGCTCGGCAGGATGCCGCGGAAATCGGGAGCGGGCTGCTTGTCCTGTAACAGGCCCCACAGCCCGGCGTGAGCTGCGGTGACAAACAGCAGAACGGCTACGACGGCACGCATCGGAGGCTAAACCATACGGGGCTGCGATTTTTGGGAAGCGAACCTGTCCCCTAGGTTCGACCGGCACGGCGGCATCATAAGGATAGTCCTGCCCTGCGTTTTCACAACTGGTACGACGCCATGACTTTTTTAAGGACGGCGAGTTGAGGGCGCGGCCGATCCAAGCGCCGGACAGATAGGATCGTTCCTGTGAACGTATCCTGAATGCCCGGCGATCGATTTCGCGGGAGGCTATTTCGCCGGCGGCGCGGGCGCGGCGCTGGGGGCGGGCGAGGGCGAAGCGGCCGGCGCCGGCGTTGCGTTGCCGGCGGGTGCCGCCGGTGCCGGGCTTGCCGCGGCGGTCTGCGGCAGGGCCCCCGGATTGATCCAGCAGGCATGGATGCGGCTGGACAGGGTTTCCGCCACTTTCGGGTCGATCTGGCCGCCAAAGCGGGTCAGGCAGCGGAAGGCGGCCTGGACGTGACCGCCGGGGCAGCCGAACCGGTCATAAAGGTCGAGATGCCGGAATGCTGTATCGAGGTCGTCCCGCCACATCAGGCTCACCACGCGGCGGCCGAGCCAGACGCATTCGGGGTTGCCGGCTGGGCCGTTGATGGCCTGCTGGGCTTCGACGAATTCGTCGGCCTTGCGCTGGTTGTCCTTGTTCGCGTCGGCGGCATTGCCGGCCGGCGCCTTGCCTTGATCCTGGGGGGCGGGGGTGCCGCTCTGGGCCAGCGCGCCAGCCGATCCGATCAGGAGCGCCAGGCCGGCAGCGGCAAAGCGCGTCAAAATCGCAACTCTTGGATCAAGCATCCGTCGACGCATACATACCCCGATCAAAGTTTCCGGCCGCGCCAGCGGCGGGCAGTGGTGGTTTGGCTTGTTGCCGCCCAAATTGGTCTCCATTGCGGCGGAGACATCAGCGATTCACATGACGGGTATTTCAGATTTTGTCCAGCAAAGTCACAACTTTATCGCAGCGGCGGTTAAACTGCCGCAGGCCGCGCGGCGCAATTGGAGCATCGTGCATCTTGGCAGAACGCCGGTGAACGGGTAATCGACGGGCCCTGCCCGGAGGATGGAACCGATTTCTCTTCGTACGCCGCTGGCGCTTCTCCTGTCATCTCTCGCTATGATCGCGGCCCTGTGGTGGTGGCTCGCCACGCCGATCACGCTTGTGCGCGCGCCGATCGACCCGGCGGCCAAGCTGCAATGTGTGTCCTACGCGCCGTTCCGCAACGGCCAGACGCCGCTGATCCCGAGCACGCAGATCCCACCGGAGCAGATCGCGCAGGATCTGGCGCAGCTCGCCAAGATCACCGACTGCGTGCGGACCTATTCGATCGACAACGGGCTCGACCAGGTCCCGGCGCTGGCGGCCAAGGTCGGGCTCAAGGTGATCCAGGGCATCTGGCTCTCCAGCAACCGGACCAAGAACCTCGCCCAGGTCGCGGTCGCGATCGAGCTGACCAAGGAGCATCCCGGCGTCATCACCGCGCTTGTCGTCGGCAACGAGGTGCTGCTGCGCGGCGAGATGACGACGGCGGATCTCGCGGCCCATATCCGCTCGGTGAAGTCGCGCGTGACCGTGCCGGTCACCTATGCCGATGTCTGGGAATTCTGGCTGCGCAACCGCGAGATCTATGACGCCGTCGACTTCGTCACCATCCACATCCTGCCGTACTGGGAGGACATCCCGGTGCGCGCGAAATTCGCCGCCGGCCATGTCGACGACATCCGCAAGCGGATGGCGGTGGCGTTTCCGAACAAGGAAATCCTGATCGGCGAGACCGGCTGGCCGAGCGCAGGAAGGATGCGGGACGGCGCGCTGCCCTCGCGCACCAACCAGGCGCGCGTCGTCTCCGAAATCCTGGACCTCGCCAAGCGCGAGAAATTCCGCGTCAACCTGATCGAGGCCTATGACCAGCCGTGGAAGCGGCAGCTCGAAGGCACCGTCGGCGGCTATTGGGGCATGATCGACGATGCGCAGCGGGCGGTGAAATATCCGCCGGGCGAGCCGATCAGCAATTATCCGTTCTGGAAGGTCCAGATGGGCTGCGGCATGGCGCTCAGCGTGTTCGTGTTCCTTTCGGGCTGGCTGACGCTGCGGCGGCGGCCGTGGAAGCCGGGGGTAGCCGCCTGGATCGCAGTCGGCACCTCCGCGACAACAGCCGGCATGCTGTTCGGGGTCGCTGCCGACAAGATGTGGTTCGAGAGCTACGGCTTCGGCGGCTGGCTGCAATGGGGCGCGCTGCTCGTGGCCGCGATCGCCTCGCCGATGCTGTGCGCCAACGCGGCGATGTCGGGACGGCCGCTGCCGACCTTCCTCGAACTGATCGGCCCTCGCGATATCAGGGCCAAATACGTGCTGCCGGCGCTGCTCGGCCTCGTGCTTGTTGTCACCACGCTGATCGCGGCGGCAACCGCGCTCGGCTTCGCGTTCGATCCGCGCTACCGCGACTTTCCGTTCGCCTCGCTGACGATGGCGGTGGTGCCGTTCGCGGCGCTGATGCTGCTGAACCGGCCGAAAGAGGGCACGCGGCCGATCGCCGAAGCCTCCTTCGCCGGCCTCTTGGCCGCGTGCGCGCTGTTCATGGGCTTCAACGAGGGCGGCCAGAACTGGCAGTCGATGTGGACCTGCGCGATCTATTTGCTGCTGGCGCTCACGCTGTGGCGGGCGCGGGCCGTGCAAATCCCAGAATAAGCAGCCCGATCGCAAGTCCCGACAGCACGATATTATAGAGCACGATCCCGAAGCCGGCCGCGATCAGCCCGCCGGTGAGCAGCACGATCGACGGGCGCATCACGTGAAGCGTCGCGATGACCAGCGCGGTGATGCCGAATACCGAATTCTTGAACAGGTAGGTGGCGAGCGACCGCGCCTTGCAGAGCATGCTCTGCAGCCCGGCATCGCAGGCCAGCGCCACGGTCGAGAGCTCGACCGCGAGATAGCGCAGATAGAGGGCGTAGCCGACGGTGACAAAGCCGACCACCAGCAGGAATTGGACTTGATAGGGCGTAAGCCGGAACGGGGATTTTTTCATGCGCGCAATATGGTCGGGATTGACGGCAAGGACAACTGCAACAACAGGCGCTCCTTCGCTGCGATAATGCAGGTCAGAAATGCCGCGTAACGTGATGGTAGCAAAGGCTTATTGCTGGTTCTTCTTGTTGAAGATGGAGGACAAGGTCGGTTGCGGTGCAGGCGGCGGCGCTTCCGGTTTTTTTGCAACCTCCTCGATAGCAGCCACTGCGGCAGCCGCCCGCTTGGCGGTGACGCGTCGCCGTGGCGGCGGCTTGGCCGCGACCGGCGGATCATCCACCGACAGCCGCTGGCCGTCAAAAATCGTGGTCTCGCAGGCACGGTTGTTCTCGGCCATGACGGCGCAGATCTTGGCGGCAGCGCCGGCGTCGTGCAGCGGACCGGCAACTAGGCGAAGCTGCATGCCGAGCCCGTTGGTCGCTTCCTTGATCACGATGATCGGGCGCAGCGCCGCCAGCGCCGCGTTCGATCTTGATTTGAGCAGCCCGCGCCACAACGCGCGCAGCCCGTTCACCGAATTGGCGGTGCCGAGATCGACGCCGAATTCGGTCCGCTGCAGCACGATCTTCGGCGCGTCGTCCAACTCCGCATCGCCCGACGCCGAAGCGGGCGCCACGACATCGGGGATTGGGCCCGCGATGACCGCGCCCGGCGTCTTGCCTGGCTCGACCAGCTTGCCGGCCGCCGGATCGGGCGGGGCCAACATCGAACGGGAAGCGATCAGCGGCGTAGCGGGCGATGGTTTTGACGGCTCCGCCGTGGCCGGGCCGGGCTTTCCGGTATCCGACTTGGCAGTATCCGACTTCATGGCGTCCGGTTTGGCCATGTCTGACTTGACCATGTCCGTCTTGCCGGGAGCGTCGGGCTTTGCAACATCCGGCTTTGCAGCGTCCGACTTTGCAGCGTCCGATGCGTCCGACTTGGCGGTTTCAGGCCTTGCGGCTTCCGCCTTGTTCGTAACCGTCTTCGCGGCATCCTTTGTGACGGCCGAGACCGTCGCCGGCTCGGCGCCGGCAGATTTGTCGGCGGCTGGGGCGGTTGCAACCGGCGCGATCGGCGGATGCGGGCTTTGCGCGGCCTGCGGTTCCGCGCGGGCCGTCGGCGGCGAGCCGGCCGCGGAACTCTGCCTGGCGATGGCGCCGGTGACGGATTCCAGCCCATGTTCCAGGCCGGTGACGCGGGCGTACAGCCGGTCGCGGTCGGTATTGAGCGTCTCGATCGCCGCCGCCAGCCGCCGCGCCTCGTTGTGGGTTTCCTTGGCCACCGTCTGGATCTGCTGCGCCTGCCGCATCAGGTCGGCGGCGGCGACCTGTTCGCGCCGCACTCCGAGCGAGGACTGGTTGGCCATCACGGCCAGGATCACCGCGCAGGTCGCGCCGACGCCCCAGGACGCAAGCCGCCACAGCGTGCGGCGGTCGAGCTCGTTGTCCTCGGCCAGCAAACCGCCAAGCACCCCGCTGGCGTCGTCCGCCTCGAGGTCCGCGAGATGGTCAGTTTTCTTGGCCAAGCGCCCCTGGCCCTCCTCAAGGCCTGCCGAATCACAGGCCAAAGATTAACAGGAAAAGCGACCGCCACTTGAATCCGGACCTTTTCGGGGCAGTGATTCGGTTTGATCTCCACGGGAAAACAATTAAGACGGCCGGCACCCCCCGTTCGCACTGGACCAGACAAGGACCACAATGACTGCTCGATCCAGCCTGACTGTCGTTCTTGCGGCCGGCGAGGGCACGCGCATGCGGTCGTCCAGGCCGAAAGTGCTGCACGAGGTCGCCGGCCGGTCGCTGCTGGCAAACGTGCTGAACGCCGCCCCGCACGGACCGGGCTCGGCACTGGCGGTCGTGATCGGGCCGGACCATAAGGCGGTCGCCGAGGAGGCGAGGCGCGTGCGGTCCGATGTCGCCACCTTCGTCCAGGCCGAACGGCTCGGCACCGCCCATGCCGTGCTTGCCGCCCGCGAAGCGATCGCGCGTGGCGCCGAGGACTTAGTGGTGGCGTTCGGCGACACCCCCTTGATCTCGGCGGAGACGTTTGAACGACTGCGCGCGCCGCTGGCCAAGGGCGCGGCGCTTGCCGTTCTCGGCTTCCGCGCCGCCGATCCGACCGGTTATGGCCGGCTGCTGCTCGAGAACGGCCATCTGGTCGCGATCCGCGAGCATGCTGACGCCACGGAAGAAGAGCGCAAGGTCACGCTGTGCAACGCCGGCGTGATGGCCTTCGCGGGTGCCCGCGCGCTTGAAGTCTTGGACCGCATCGGCAATGCCAACAGCAAGAGTGAATATTATCTGGTCGATGCCGTCGAGATTGTCAGGGAAATGGGATTGGAGGCCGTCGTGATCGAAACCAGCGAGGATGAAGTGCGCGGCATCAACAACAAGGCGCAGTTGGCCGAGGCCGAAGCCGTGATGCAGGCGCGGCTGCGAAAGGCGGCGCTCGACGCCGGCGTGACGCTGGTAGCGCCCGAGACGGTTTATCTTGCCGCCGACACCACATTCGGCAGCGACGTCACCATCGAGCCGTTCGTGGTGATCGGCCCCGGCGTCACGATTGCCGATGGCGCGGTGATCCATTCGTTCTCGCACATCGTGCAGAGTTCGATCGGCAAAAACGCGCTCGTCGGCCCCTATGCCCGCATGCGACCGGGCACCTCGCTTGGCGACGGCGCGAAGATCGGCAATTTCGTCGAGACCAAGGCGGCGACGATCGAGGCAGGCGCCAAGATCAACCATCTCTCCTATGTCGGCGACGCCCATGTCGGCGCCAAGGCCAATCTCGGCGCCGGCACCATCACCTGCAACTATGACGGCTTCTTCAAGCACAAGACGCTGATCGGCGAGGGCGCGTTCGTCGGTACCAACACCTCGCTGGTCGCACCGGTCAAGATCGGCAACGGCGCCTATATCGGCTCGGGCTCGGTCATCACCAAGGACGTGCCTGATGATGCGATGGCGGTGGAGCGCAGCCCGCAGAGCAACCGCGAGGGCGGCGCGGCAAGGTATCGCGAGATGAAGCTGCGGGGGAAGGAGGGGAAGAAGGGGTGATAACCGCGGCGTTATTGCGAGGAGCCATAGCGAAGAAGCAATCTAGTTCTGCATGACTAGGAAAATCTCAACGGCAATGTTGAATTGCGGTGACAGCGCGGCCCCAGATACTTTAATTGCTGGAATGGTTCACAGGACGACGACTGACAGCGCAGATGCCTGGAGCGTCCTCAATCGCCTTCAGGACGCTGTGAACAAGGAGTTCGGGCTCAAGTTGCGCCTTGAAAGAAAATCGTTCACTCATCAACCGACCCTGCCAATTTGAGCATGTCGTAGCGTCGCTCTCGGATGACAACCATTATCGCTCAAGACGTTCGGATTACGGAGGAGGCGTAGCCCGGATGACCGAAAGGAATCCGGGCTTGTGGGCTTATCCGCGCAGCTCGCCGCGTCATGTGGACGACGACGCAATTGCATTTTGTTTGGAACGGAGTTGATAACCGTCACCCGATAGCGGGGTCATAGACGATGCAGTCAACGTGCGCCATGCTTTCATGGATCGACGACTCTCTGCACAGTGCCGATTTCGTGATGCAGCCCCCGCCGGAATGTAACCCAACTCATACACCTGTGGTTGAACAGCCTCCTAAGCTCGCAGCCCTCATCTCTCAAATCCTTTGGAGGTCGAGATGGCTACGAACCAAACCCACGCGAGCGCTGACCGCCAAAACCATCCGCTGCTCGATAACCTTCGCGAGATGCATGCGGCCGCGGGCGAGCGGGGCCTCTTCACCTACAGCGTCAAGGTCGTGTGCGGCAGGCAGACCGGAGGGGACTGTTGCTGTGTCGCAGGGACCCGGCCTGGCCTCTATGCGACGGAGGTCAACATCCAGAATTTCAATCTGGTGCAGACGCCGGTTCTGAAATTCGTTCAACCGTTGATCCACGGCGTCGTGCTGGCGCGTGAGCCCGACGTCACGAATCCTGCTGCGCTTCCCAAGCGCCAGCTCGAGACCATCATCCTTCCGCCGCTGGCGGCGACGATGGACGATTGCTGCCGCATCGCCGACATGCTGCCGGCCCCGAGCGGCGAGGCCCCGCTCACTATCGCCATCCTGTCGATCGCGAGCCCGCTGGAACTGTCGGTATCGGCGGTCTACACGGCGAACCCGCTGAACGGCGACGGCGTCAGCATCGATGTCGAGTATGTTCCGTCACGATTGCTGGCGATCGGCGGCCAGGGTTAGCGCAGGAAGCCGCCATCATTGCGAGCGCAGCGAAGCAATCCACCTCATCGCCCGGGGATTGATGGATTGCTTCGCTGCGCTCGCAATGACGGGGAAAGGCCCAGCTTCCCTCATCCCGGGAAGCCCGCGGAGCGGGGGTCTCGAAGGAACGGGGCCGCCTGTTAAGCTTTCTGCTTGAGACTGTCTCAATACGCAACAATTATTGAGTACCGGTCGGCCTGTCATTACCGTTAAGAGACTAGCGGGTTACGACGCGCTATCGTCGATTTGGGGAAATTGAACCGCATGTGCGGCATTGTCGGCATTCTTGGGAAAGCTCCGGTCGCGGAGCTGTTGGTAGACTCACTCAAGCGGCTTGAATATCGCGGCTATGATTCCGCAGGCGTTGCCACGCTCGAAGGCGATCATCTGGAACGCCGCCGCGCCGAGGGCAAGCTGAAGAACCTCGAGAAGCGGCTCGACGCCGAGCCGCTGCAGGGGCACACCGGCATCGGCCACACCCGCTGGGCCACCCACGGCAAGCCGACCGAGAACAACGCCCATCCGCATGCGACCGAACGCGTCGCCGTGGTTCACAACGGCATCATCGAGAATTTCCGCGAGCTGCGCGAGGCGCTAGAGAAGCAGGGCGCGGTCTTCAAGACCGAAACCGATACCGAGATCGTGCTCCACCTCGTCGACAGTTTTCTGCAGAAGGGCGTCAAGCCGGTCGAGGCGGTGAGGGCGGCGCTATCGGAGCTGCGCGGCGCGTTCGCGCTCGGTTTCATCTTCGCCGGCAATGACGATCTGCTGATCGGCGCCCGCAACGGCCCGCCGCTCGCAGTCGGCCATGGCGACGGCGAGATGTTTCTGGGGTCGGACGCGATCGCGCTCGGGCCGTTCACCGATACGATCAGCTATCTCGAGGACGGCGACTGGGTGGTGCTGACGCGCAAGGGCGCCACGATCTACGACAAGAACAACGCGATCGTGCAGCGCGAGGCGGTCAAGCACAGCGCCGCGACCTCGCTGGTCGACAAGGCGAACTACCGCCACTTCATGGCCAAGGAGATCCACGAGCAGCCCGAAGTGGTCGGGCATACGCTGGCGCGCTATGTCGACATGGCGAGCGAGCGGGTGACGCTGCCGATCAAGCTGCCGTTCGACTTCAAGGACATCCAGCGCATTTCGATCACGGCCTGCGGCACTGCGAACCTTGCCGGCTACGTCGCCAAATACTGGTTCGAGCGGCTGGCGCGCCTGCCGGTCGAAATCGATATCGCCTCCGAATTCCGCTACCGCGAGGCGCCGCTCCGCAAGGGCGATCTTGCGATCTTCATTTCGCAGTCGGGCGAGACCGCCGACACGCTGGCCGCGCTGCGCTACGCCAAGGCCGAGGGCGCTCACACCCTTTCTGTCGTGAACGTGCCGACCTCGACGATCGCGCGCGAAAGCGAAACCGTGCTGCAGACACTCGCCGGTCCCGAGATCGGCGTCGCCTCGACCAAGGCCTTCACGTGCCAGTTGATGGTGCTGGCCTCGCTCGCAGTCGCGGCCGGCAAGGCGCGCGGCGAATTGTCTGATGAGGACGAGGCCAAGCTCGTGCATGGTCTCGTCGAGATCCCGCGCCTGATGACGGCGGCGCTGACCATCGAGCCGCAAATCGAGAAGCTGGCGCGCGAGCTGTCGAAATCCAAGGACGTGCTCTATCTCGGCCGCGGCACCAGCTATCCGCTGGCGCTGGAGGGCGCGCTGAAACTGAAGGAAATCTCCTACATTCACGCCGAGGGCTATGCCGCCGGCGAGCTCAAGCATGGACCGATCGCGCTGATCGACGAGAACATGCCCGTCGTGGTGATCGCGCCCCACGATCGCGTGTTCGAGAAGACCGTTTCCAACATGCAGGAAGTCGCGGCGCGCGGCGGCAACATCATCCTGATGACCGACGCCAAGGGCGCGGCGGAAGCCACCGTCGACAGCCTGGTCACCATCGTGCTGCCGGACATGGCGGCGACGTTCAGCCCGATGGTCTATGCCGTCCCGGTGCAGCTGCTGGCCTATCATACCGCCGTGGTGATGGGCACCGACGTCGACCAGCCGCGAAATCTCGCGAAATCGGTAACGGTCGAATAGTCAAGTGGCAATTGGCTGTCACGCCGGCTCTTCAAAAAGCTGCTAGGATGGCTTAGCTCAGACAAGCCGCTGCTCCGACCTGGAACCACGATGAACCGCGAAGAACTGCCCCCGAATGCGCCTCCGGACGCCCCCTTGCCGGAGGAGGGGCACCCGCCCGGGCTGATGGCCCGTTTCCGGAACTATTTTCTGACCGGACTGATTGTCGCAGGGCCGGTCGCGATCACCCTCTACCTGACCTGGTGGTTCGTGAACTGGGTGGACAGCATCGTCCGTCCGTTCGTGCCGACGGTCTACCGGCCCGAAACCTACCTGCCGTTCGGCCTGCCGGGCTCTGGGCTGATCGTCGCCGTGGTCGCGCTGACGCTGCTCGGCTTCCTCACCGCCAATTTGATCGGGCGGACGCTGGTCGACCTCGGCGAGCGGTTGCTCGGCCGCATGCCGGTCGTGCGCGCGATCTATCGCGGCCTCAAGCAGGTGTTCGAGACGCTGTTCTCGGGCAAGGGGTCGAGCTTCCGACGCGTCGGTCTGGTCGAATTCCCTTCGCCCGGCATGTGGTCGATCGTGCTGATCTCGCAGGCGCCGAGCGCCAATGTCGCCAGCCAATTACCCGGCGAGGAGGAGCATATCTCGGTGTTCCTGCCCTGCGCGCCGAACCCGACCACGGGTTTCTTCTTCTACGTGCCCAGAAGCAAGATCATCGAAGTCGACATGACCACCGAGGACGCCGCGACGCTGATCATGTCCGCCGGCGTGGTGCAGCCCGGCTCCGACCCGCAGAAGCGCAACGCCGCACTCGCCGGCATGGCGAACGCCGCGCGCGTCGCCAATACCGCCGCCGGGCTGAAGCCGGCTCCCGCAAAGGTGAAGGTGGAATAGGGGCGTGCAACGTTCCTCCATCGTCATTGCGAGCGTAGCGAAGCAATCCACCTCTCCGTTATGCCGTGGCATGGATTGCTTCGCTGCGCTCGCAATGACGGATGAACAGGCCGATCAATGACCAAAAAAATCGAAGGCATCATTCCCGTGATGATCACGCCGTTCACCGCGAGCGGCGCGATCGACTATCCCGGCCTCGGCCGTCTCGTGGAATGGTACATCGACAACGGCTCGGACGCGTTATTTGCGGTCTGCCAGTCCAGCGAGATGCAGTTCCTCAGTCTTGACGAGCGTGTCGCGCTGGCCGCCTTCGTCAGACGAGCCGCCGCAGGCCGGGTGCCCGTCATCGCCTCCGGTCACATCAGCGAAAGCCTTGACGATCAGCTCGCCGAATTGACTGCGATTGCCGCGACCGGCGTCGACGGCATGGTGCTGGTCACCAACCGGCTCGATGCCAAGCGGGAAGGCGGAGCTAAGTTCATCGACGATCTGACCTGGCTGCTCGACCGGCTGCCAAGAGAAATCCCACTCGGTCTCTACGAATGCCCGGCGCCGTATCGCCGTCTGCTCACCGACGACGAGCTGAAATTCTGCGCCACGAGCGGCCGCTTCGTCATCCTCAAGGACGTCTCCTGCGACCTCGAAACGGTTAAACGTCGGGTGGCGCTGACGAAGGGAACGCCCCTCGCGATCGTCAATGCCAATGCGGCGATTGCCTTCGATGCGATGAAGTCGGGATCGCGCGGCTTCACCGGCGTGTTCACGAACTTCCACCCCGATCTCTACAAGTGGCTGATGACCGAGCACGCCAGCCATCCTGATCTGGCGGACGAGCTCTCGGTCCATCTTGCGCTGTCGGCGATGGCCGAGCCGATGGGCTATCCGAAACTGGCAAAATTCTACCACCAGCGTCTCGGCACTTTCGCTTGCACCGACAGCCGCGCCGTCACTTTCGACATCCACGAGAAATTCTGGGCACTGGACGCGCTGCTCGACAAGATCGTCGCGGGCACCGAGCACTACCGTCGCCGCATTGCCAAGCTTGAAGCGAGGGTCTATCCCGCGCCGATCAGCGGCACGGCCTCATCGCGCTCATACAGGTAAAGCAGGCAGCGCAGCGCCTCACTGCGCTCGCCCTTGAGTTTTGGGTTGTCCTTCATGATCCGCAGCGCCTCGTCGCGCGCCTGCGTGATCAGCTGCGCGTGGACGTCGGAGCGGGCGATGCGGTAGCCGGGCAAGCCGCTCTGGCGGATGCCGAGCACGTCGCCTTCGCCACGGAGCTTGAGGTCCTCCTCGGCGATCCGAAAGCCGTCGGTGGTCTCGCGGATCACCTTGAGCCGCGCCTTCGACATCTCGCCGAGCGGCTCCTTGTAGAGCAGCAAGCAGGTCGAGGCCTCCGATCCGCGCCCGATCCGGCCGCGGAGCTGGTGAAGCTGCGCGAGCCCAAAACGCTCGGCGTTCTCGATCACCATGATGGTCGCCGCCGGAACGTCGACGCCGACCTCGACCACCGTGGTCGCCACCAATAGACCGATCTCGTGCGTGGCGAACTGCGCCATCACGCGGTCCTTGTCCGTGCCCTTCATCTGGCCGTGGACGAGGCCGACCTTGTTGCCAAAACGCTGCTGCAGCTTGTCGAACCGCTCCGTCGCGTTGGTGAGATGCTCGGTGCCCTCGGCCTCCGATTCCTCCACCAGCGGACAGATCCAGTACACCAGCTTGCCGGCCTTGAGCGCGCGGCCGACTGCATCGACCACTTCATCGAGCCGGCTGGCGGGAACCGCGCGGGTCTCGATCGGCTGGCGGCCGGCCGGCTTCTCGCGCAGCTCCGAGACATCCATGTCGCCGAAGTAGGTCAGCACCAGCGTCCGCGGGATCGGCGTCGCGCTCAGCACCAGCACATCGACCGCGTCGCCCTTGTTGGTCAGCGCCAGCCGCTCGCGCACGCCGAAGCGATGCTGTTCGTCGACTACGGCCAACGCCAGCGACTTGAAGATCACGTCGTCCTGGATCAGGGCGTGGGTGCCGACCAGAAAATCGATCTCGCCGGCCCCGAGCTGGGCCAGAATCTCGCGGCGCTCCTTGCCCTTCTCGCGTCCGGTCAGGATCGCGACGCGAAGGCCGGCACGTTCGGCCAGCGGGGCGATGGTCTTGATATGCTGGCGCGCGAGGATTTCGGTCGGCGCCATCAGCGCGGCCTGCTTGCCTACCTCGGTGACGGCAGCGGCGGCGAGCAGCGCCACCACCGTCTTGCCGGAGCCGACATCGCCCTGCAGCAGCCGCAGCATCCGCACCGGCTGGCGAAGGTCCTCGGTGATGGCGGCGACCGCTTCGCGCTGCGAGGACGTCAGCGCGTAAGGCAGCGCGTCGATGATCTTGTGGCGGAGATGGCCGTCGCCGGCGTTGCGGTCGCCGGCCGGGCGGCGCAGTTGCGCGCGCACGAGCGCCAGCGCCAGCTGACCGGCCAGCAATTCATCGAACGCCAGGCGCGACCAGAACGGGCCATCGGGCAGAATGTCCGTGAGTTCGACCGGCACATGCACGCGGTTCAAGGCTTCCCGGATCGGCGGAAAGCTGCAGCGTCGCATCACTTCCGGACTGATCCATTCGGGCAGGTCCGGCAGCTTCTGCAGCGACTGCGCGATCGCGCGGCGGAGCGAGCCGAGCGCGAGGCCTTCGGTCAGCGGATAGACCGGATCGATGCCGGACAGTTTCGAAAACGCCGCCTCGTCCACGACGCGGTCGGGATGCACGATCTGCGGCATGCCGTCATACATTTGCAGCGTGCCCGAGACGAAGCGCCTCTCGCCGACCGGCAGCAATTTCTCGACGTAGCCTGGCTTGGCGCGAAAGAACGTAAGCACGACATCGCCGGTGTCGTCAGAGGCATAGACGAGGTAGGGTGCGCGGGAATTGCGCGGCGGGGGCGGCCGGTGGCGGTCGATTGTGACCTCCAGCGTCACCACGGTTCCCTGCGTTGCCTCGCGGATCTTCGGCCGCGCGCGGCGGTCGATCACGCTCGCCGGCAAATGCAGCAGCAGATCGACGAGCCGCGGCGTATCATCGCGCGAGAGCAGATAGCGCAGCAGCTTATCCTGCTTCGGCCCGACGCCGGGAAGGCTGGTGACCGGTGCAAACAGGGGATTGAGCAGGGTGGGGCGCATCCATCCCTCTTCAAGATGATGGATTGCCGGGTCAAGCCCGGCAATGACGGCATGGGTGATAATTCACCGCTTAGCGAGGGCTGACATTGCCGATCCAGACCGCTATATCAACCCCGCCCGGCACGTCCGGGCTTTTGGCGTTTCGAACGGAATGGGACAATGACGGGTACGACACGATCGAGCGGCGGCCTAGACGACCGCCGCAAGCGGCTTTTGTTCCGTTGCTGGCACCGTGGCACCCGCGAGATGGACCTCATCCTCGGCCGCTTTGCGGATGCCGAGATCGCGGCGATGCGCGACGATGAGCTAGCCGAGCTCGAACGCCTGATCGAGGTGCCCGATCCCGATCTCTATGCCGCGCTGATCGGCGACCAGCCGCTGCCGCCGGAATACACCGGCCGGTTGTTCGAGCGCATCAAGGCGTTCCGCGCCGTGGACCACGACGCATGAAGGCGCCAGTCAAATCACCTGCGGCGCTGTTGGCCCCCGGTCGCGCGCTGACTTTCGCCAATGTCGCAGAGGGCGCCGAAGGCCTCGTTATTTCGGACCTTGCGCGCGCGGTGGCGGCGAAGCCGAAACCGCCGGCCGTGAGCCTTGCTGTGGTCTGCCGCGATGGCCCGCGGATGCAACAGCTCGCGCGGGCGCTGGAGTTCTTCGCGCCCGATCTGCCGGTGATGCAGTTTCCGGCCTGGGATTGCCAGCCCTATGACCGGGTGTCGCCGCATGGCGGCATCCTGGCGCAGCGCCTGACCACGCTGGCGCGGCTGTCGCGCCTGCAGGGCAGCGACAAGCCGCTGATCGTGTTGACGACCGTGAACGCGATCGTGCAGCGCGTGCCGGCGCGCGAGGTGGTGGCGGCGCAGGCGCTGTCGGTGGCGCCCGGCCATGTCGTGCCGATGGACTCGATCGTCGCCTGGCTGGAGCACAATGGCTACAACCGCTCCTCCACGGTGCGCGAGCCCGGCGAATATGCCGTGCGCGGCGGCATCCTCGACCTGTTTCCGGCCGGGCTGGAGCAGCCGGTACGCTTCGACTTTTTCGGCGATAGCCTGGAATCGATCCGCACCTTCGATGCGGAAACCCAGCGCACGCTGCTCGACATGCGCGCGCTCGATCTGGTGCCGATCTCGGAATTCCAGCTTGTCAGCGAAACCATTCGCCGTTTCCGCATGGGCTATGTCGCGACCTTCGGCGCCCCGCAGCGCGACGATCCGCTCTATGAGGCCGTCAGCGAGGGCCGCCGCCATCCCGGCATGGAGCACTGGCTGCCGTTGTTCCAGGAGCGGATGGATACGCTGTTCGACTATCTCGACGGCGCCCCTATTGCGATCGAGCCGCAGAGCGAAGACGCCGCGCGCGAACGCTTCAAGCAGATCGCGGACTACTACGAGGCGAGGCGCGAGGCACTGGAACATCCGGGGTCGGGTGCGATCTACAAGCCGCTGCCGCCGGATCGTCTCTATCTGGCGGAAACGGAGTGGACGACGCGCCTGAGCGAAGCCGCCGTGGCGCGAATGACGCCGTTCGCGGTGCCCGATGGCGCGGCCGACGTCTTCGACGCCGGGGCAAGGCAGGGCCGCAACTTCACGCCGGAGCGCGCTGACACATCCGTCAACGTGTTCGAGGCCGTGGTGGCGCATGTGCTGGCGCTGCAGGCGCAGCGCAAGAAGGTGGTGGTTACGCTGTGGAGCGAGGGCTCGCGCGACCGCATGGCGAGCATGCTCAGGGACCACAAGCTTGCCAACGTCACCAGCGTCAACACTTGGCGCACGGTGCAGGCGACGCCGCGCAACGAGGCGATGCTGGCGGTCGTCGGCATGGAGAGCGGTTTCGAAACCGACGAATTCGCCGTTATCACCGAGCAGGACATTCTCGGCGACCGCCTGGTGCGGCCGCGCAAGGCGAGCCGCAAGCTCGAAAACTTCATCTCGGAAGTGACGAGCCTTGCGACCGGCGATCTCGTCGTGCATGTCGAGCACGGTATCGGCCGCTTTGTCGGCTTGCAGACGATCGAGGTCGGCGGCGCGCCGCATGACTGTCTCGAACTGCATTACGCCGCCGACACGAAACTGTTTCTACCCGTCGAGAACATCGAGTTGCTGTCGCGCTACGGCTCCGAGGGCACGACTGTCGAGCTCGACCGTCTCGGCGGCAGCGGCTGGCAGGCCCGCAAGGCCAAGCTGAAGAACCGCATCCGCGAGATTGCCGGTGAACTGATCAAGATCGCCGCCGAGCGGCATCTGCACGAAGCGCCGAAAATGCCGGTGCAGCCGCATGTCTATGACGAGTTCTGCGCCCGCTTCCCCTATGAGGAGACCGAGGACCAGCTCGGAGCCATCACCTCGACGCTGAAGGATCTCGAAAGCGGCCGTCCGATGGACCGGCTGATCTGCGGCGACGTCGGCTTCGGCAAGACCGAGGTGGCGCTGCGTGCGGCGTTCGCCGTCGCCCTCGAAGGCAGGCAGGTCGCTGTCGTGGTGCCGACCACGTTGCTGGCGCGCCAGCACAGCCGGAATTTCGCCGAGCGCTTCCGCGGCTTCCCGGTCAATGTCGCGCAGGCCTCGCGCCTGATCCCGGCCAAGGAGCTGACCCAGGTCAAGAAGGGACTGACCGAGGGCTCCGTCGATATCGTCGTCGGCACCCATGCGCTGCTCGGCAAGTCGATCAAGTTCAAGGACCTTGGCCTGTTGATCGTCGACGAGGAGCAGCACTTTGGCGTCAGCCACAAAGAGCGGCTCAAGCAGCTGCGGGCGCAGGTCCATGTGCTGACGCTGAGCGCAACGCCAATTCCGCGCACCCTTCAACTGGCTTTGACCGGCGTGCGCGATCTCTCGATCATCGCCTCGCCCCCGGTCGACCGGCTGGCAGTACGCACCTTCGTGGCGCCGCACGATCCCCTGATGATCCGCGAGGCGCTGCTGCGCGAGCGCTACCGCGGCGGGCAGGCGTTTTATGTCGTGCCGCGCATCGAGGACCTCGCCAGCGTCAAGGACTTCCTCGACAAGAACGTGCCGGAGATGAAGGTCGCGGTTGCGCACGGCCAGATGCCGCCGACCGTGATCGAGGACATCATGTCGGCGTTCTACGACGGCAAATACGACGTCCTGCTCTCGACCACGATCGTCGAGTCCGGTCTCGACATTCCGAACGCGAATACGTTGATCGTGCACCGCGCTGATATGTTTGGCCTGGCTCAGCTCTATCAGCTGCGCGGACGGGTGGGCCGCTCGAAGCTGCGGGCCTATGCGCTGTTCACGCTGCCGGCGCAGCAGAAGATCACCGCGCAGGCCGAGCGGCGGCTGAAAGTGCTGCAGTCGCTGGAAACGCTCGGCGCCGGCTTCCAGCTCGCCTCGCACGACCTCGATATCCGCGGCGCCGGCAATCTGCTCGGCGAGGAGCAGTCTGGGCACATCAAGGAAGTCGGCTTCGAGCTCTATCAATCGATGCTGGAGGAGGCGATCCTCAACCTCAAGGCCGGCGTGGTCGAGCCCGCCGCCGATCGCTGGTCGCCGCAGATCACCATCGGCATGCCAGTCCTGATCCCCGAGGATTACGTCAACGACCTCGCGGTGCGGCTGTCGCTGTATCGCCGGCTCGCCGATCTCGAAACCGACGAGGAGATCGACAATTTCGCCGCCGAGATGCGCGACCGCTTCGGCGTGCTGCCGGACGAGGTCCGCTATCTCTTCAAGGTCGCGGCGATCAAGGCCTATTGCCGCAGGGCCAATGTCGAGAAGATCGACGCCGGGCCGAAGGGCGCGGTGATCACCTTCCGCGACAACAGCTTCGCCCAGCCGGACCGCCTCGTCGCCTTCATCCGCCAGCACGGCCAGGCCGCCAAGGTACGGCCCGACATGAAGGTGGTGTTCCTGCAGACCTGGAAGACGCCGGAGGAGCGGCTGATGGGCACGACCGAGATCATGCGCCAGCTCGCCAACCTCGCGGAAAGCAAGAAGGCGGCGTAGTTGGTCTTGTGTCCCGGACGCGGTGCGGCGCGAAGCGCTGCGCCGCAGAGCCGGGACTCACTTTCGGCTGCGGATGGACCCCGGATCAGCAGTCACCGCTGACGCGCTGCGCAGCGTCCGGGGAACGGTGCCGCCAGAGATAGGGCTACGACGCCACCCGGCGTCCATCCTCCTGCAGCCGCGACCGCAGCGATTTTGCGGAATCGTTCGGCAGCAGCGTTGCGACCGATACCGTTGGGTCCGAGGGCGTATCGCGCCTGCCGTGGCTGGTATGGCGCATCACGCTCGATAGGCGCCGCGCGATGGTATGGGCCGTCTTCAGGTCGGCCTCAGTGAACACCACGACCACGGAGCCGTCTTCCTGGGCGGCGCCAAAATCCATCCGCCGCATCAGGCGGCTGATGATCCGCGCCCCGTCGAATTGCGCGCGGGGATGGTCGGGATCGAACGCAAAGCGGGCGACTGACAATCCGCCGCCGCGTTGCTGGGTCTGGTAGACGGCGCTGGCGAAGTCGCGCTCGAAGGCCTCCACCGTGAGCAGTCCGGTCCGTGCGTCGATCAGGCCATTGGCGTCGATGGCCTTCAATGTACGGGCGAGATGCGCCTCGAAGGCGTGCTGGCGGACCAGCGGCAGCGCCGTTGCCACCACGTTGGAGGCGTCGCCGGAGATCATTTCGAGGTTCGGCAGATCGTAGGTTGGCGCAAGGTCACCCACCGTCACCACGACCGGAAGGTTGCGGAAGCGGGCGTCCTCCGTCAGCACGGTCAGGAAGGCATCGATCACGCGAAGGCTGAAGCCTTCGCCGAGTACAATGCCGTCGATGTCGCGGGCGTTGAGATGTTTGGCCGCTGCTTCGATCGAGAGCGCGCCGACCACGCCGATGCGCTCGCCAAGCGCAACCGAAAGCGCGGGATAGGCGCCGCCGCGGCCCACCAGCAGCAAGGTGGCGTCGCGCGCCGGGTCGATCTGCGACAGCGTCATCGGTGCCGCCGGGACGAGGCGGCGCATCACAGTCGCATGCAACGACCGTATGCGCAGCGCGGCGCGCAGGCGGCCCACCAGGCGGTCGATCCCGCCTTGTTGGGCTTGCGCGTCCTGGCTCTGAAAGAACGGAATGACATTGTCCGGAATGGCGGCCGGCGGGTCGACTGCGACCAGGGGCAGATAAGGCTGGCGCGCTGCGACCCGCGCTGCCAGCTCAGCCAGTTCGGCTTCGTTGGTGGCAGAGGGGGCGGCTAGCACGGCAGCGGGCTGCACCTGTTCGACGGCCCGCGCGGAATCCGTCCATTCGGTTTCGATCACCGGAAACAGCTTCGCGGCATCGAGCGCGGCGGCAAAAGGCGGCCGTCTCGCGGTCGACACGACGAGGATCGGGCCTTGCTGGGACATCTTGGAAACTCGGATCAGGCGCGGACTTGCGACCGCCCGATCCTAATTTGCGGCGCTTAATGCGCCGTCAACGGAGGACCATCAAAAGGTGCTCAGGCAGCGCTGCTCCGATCGCGAAAGGCTTCCACCATCAAGGGGTTAAGGCCTAGCTCTGTCAGCGCATCGCGAGCGCGGGCGTTGTCGAGCGCACGGCCGGCGAGGCGGTGGCCGCTCAGGCGGTCGGGCAGCGCGGTCAAGAGCGCCCCCTGGCCGAGCCGGCGCGCCCATTCCTGCAGGTCCTGGGCGAGGAAGCGGTAGCCGCCGACGGCCATCACGCCGGATGGCGGCGCGGTGATGTTGATCGCGCCGGTCACGCGGTCGAGCCGCGCCGCATAATCCGTATCGACATAGTCGCGCGGCGGCGCCGCGATCATGGAGTCGCTCGGCGGCGGAGGCGGCGCATAGGCCGCGACCGGCACCATCGGCCCGCGCAATCCCAGCGTTCCCCGCGTTGTCAGCAGGACTTCGCCCGCGATCGACGCCCCCGGCAAATCGCGTGGTGCGCCGTGGGGGCCGGGCTTAATCGGGGCCGGCGAGCCGTCTTCCGCGATCCGGCGTGCGCCGAACAGGCCGGCCTCGCCAAACAGATAGACGTCCGTCAGCGTCGCGTTTTTCGTCCCCCAGCCCGCGCTGGAGCCGACCTGCTCCGGCGTGCGCCACAGGCCGATGACATGGCGCAGGCTCGGCATCCGCGCGGCAAGGTCCATTTCGTCCAGCCGCAGCGCCAGCCCCGCCGGCGCAATCAGCGTGTCGCAACGCTGTTCGCTGACCTGCTGTTCGAGCACCTCGTCGTCGAACGGATGGTGCAGCACCAGCGTTCCGCCCGACAGCAGCCAAAGCGCCAGCGAGGAGGCGAGGCCGGCAAACGACATCGGCGAGAAGGCCGACAGTACGGTCGCGCCCTGCGGCACATCGCTTTCGAGCGAGATGGCAAGGCCGCCGGCAATCAGGCCGAGATGGGCGCGCGGCACCGGCCGGAAGCCGTCCGCGGTGACGTCAAAGGAAATCAGCGCCGGCTTGCGGCCGTCCTGGATCACGGCGCGCGCGGTCGGGGATTCCCGGAAGATCGCATTGTCGAGCGAGGCCATGCCTTCGGGCAGGTCGCTGCCGAAGCCGCAGACGTGACGGATCGAGAACGCCTCGGCGGCGGCGTTCATGGCGAGATCCGAATAACTCACGCCGTCGACCTTGCCGGTGGTCACGATCGCCCGCGCCGCGGTGCGGTTGAGCGCCATGGTCAGTTCCGACTGCCGCCAGAGCAGCGGCAGCACGGCGACGACAAGGCCGGCGCGGAAGGCGGCAAGCACCGTGATCGCGAATTCGATGGTGTTCGGCAGCTGGACGGCGATCACCGAATTGGACGGCAAGCCCGATTCGACGAAATGCGCCGCGAGCGACGAGATCATGCGGTCGGCCTGCGCGAAGGTCAGGCGCTTCGGCGGCTGGCCGGTCACGCGCATCTTGTTGGGCGGATCGATCAGCGCCATCGCGTCCGGCTGGCGCGCCAGGTTGCGTTTGAACAGCGTATCGAGGGTTGGCGAAGCGGTGGGCTGGGTCACGGCGTTACGTCGGCTCTATGAGGGTTGCACCACGTGGTGAGGTCACTTCGCTTGCGGCTTGTGCCACCAGGTCTCTGGAAGGTAACCCGATAACGCGGTCGCTGCAGGAATTTCTATCCGATTCCACCGCGCAATCCATTGCTCCTGCACGTTAAACACAGGGATCGCGTAGAAACCTGACATCAGGGCGCGGTCGAGCGCCCGCACGGCGGAGACGAAGGCGGGACGTTCGCGTGCCTGGAGCAGGGCGGCGATCATGGCGTCGATGGCGGGTTCTTTGGCGCCCATGTAGTTCCGCGTGCCCGTGATGTCGGCGGCCTGGCTGCCCCAGTAGAAGGACTGCTCATTGCCGGGGGACAGCGACTGATCCCAGCGGTTCTGCAGCATGTCGAACTCGTAGCCGAGCCGCCGCTGGTCGAACTGCACGGGATCGACGGCGCGCACGCTGGCCTCGATCCCGGCGCGCTTGAGGTCGCGCTGATAGGCGAGCGCAATCCGCTCCTGGTCGCGCGCCGTTACCAGGATTTCGAAGGTCAGCGGCGTCTTGGTCGAACGCTGCCGCAGCACGGCCCCGTCGAGGTCGTAGCCGGCTTCCGACAACAGGCTCAGCGCCTGGCGTAACGTCGTGCGATCACGGCCTGAACCATCGGTGACGGGCAGGCGGTAGCTGCCGTCGAGAATGTCCGGCCGGATGCGTTCGGCGAATGGCTTTAGCAACTCGCGCTCGCGCTCGTCGGCGGGCCGGCCATAGGCTGATAGTTCGGATCCTGCAAAGAAGCCGGCTGACCGGGCATACAGGCCGAAGAAATAGTTGCGGTTGATCCACTCGAAATCGAACAGCAGCGTCAACGCCTGCCGCACGCGGATGTCCGAAAACATCGGGCGGCGGGTGTTGAACACCAGAAATTCCGACGGCTGCGGCATTCCGGTCTTGATGGTGTCGCGGATCAATTCGCCGCTCTTGGCGGCCGGAAAATCGTAGCCGTCATGCCAGCGCAGCGGCTCGTATTCGACGCGAAAATCATAAAGGCCGCGCTTGAACGCCTCGAACTGGCTGTTGGCCTCGCGAAAGTAATCGAGCCTGATCTCGTCGAAGTTCCAGAGGCCCCGATTAACCGGCAGATCGCGGCCCCAGTAGTCGGGATTGCGGGTAAGCGTGACGGTGGCCCCGGGTTTGACCGCGGTGACGCGGTAGGGGCCGGAACCGACCGGTCCGGTCATCGTGGTTTCCTCGAATGTCGCGGGATCGACTGCGTGCTGCGGCAGGACCGGCATCAGACCGAGGATCAGCGGTAATTCGCGATCGTTCGCCCCGCCGAAATCGAATCGCACGGTGAGCGGGTCGGTCGCCTCGGCTTTTGCGACTTTGGAATAATACTGGCGGTGGTTGGGGCGGCCCTTGTCGCGCAGCAGCGCCCAGGAAAACAGGACGTCCTCGGCCGTCACCGGCTTGCCGTCGGCGAAGCGTGCCCTGGGGTCGAGACGGAAAGTGACGTAGCTGCGCGCATCGTCGGTCTCGACGCTCCGGGCCAAGAGGCCATAGAGCGTGAAGGCCTCGTCATTCCCGCGCGTCATCAGGCTCTCGACCACAAAGCCCCTGATCTGCTGAACGGCGAGGCCGCGGACAATCAGGGGATTGAGACTGTCGAAAGTTCCAAGGACGCCCCAGACCAGCCGCCCGCCCTTCGGCGCATCGGGATTGACGTAAGGCATGTGCGAGAAACCGGCGGGAACGGCCGGCTCGCCATGCATCGCCAGCGCGTGACTTTCGGCCGCCTTCGCCGAACCAACCGCAGCAAACAGGGCTACACCCAGCGCGAGGGCGGCCCACCTCAGTACACGCAGGGGGATACGCCCGGAACGGGGCATAGAGAGATCGGGATTTGATTCGAAAATTCGCACGAGGAAAGCTTTACCATAGGGCCGGCCCCGGCTTGCGAGGAACACCAAAGGAGCCTGTCGCCATTGATCTTTTCGACCGCCGCTGTATTGAAGGCGGGCAGTTGATGATGGCGGAAACGCCTGTCACGTATCCGCCTCAATTGCCAACGAGATAGCCGCCTCAGCGCGGGTAGAGGTGTCGGCGTCTGTAGCGGTTTCGGGCGCTCCGGTTCAGAAAGGGTTTTCCGCAATGAATTTCCGTATCTTGGCCGGGTCGGGCCAGCCGCGTGGGCAGATCTTGTCCCTGTTGGCGGCTTCGGCGCTCTCGGCAATGTTGATCGCTTCCGGTGCACAGGCCCAGCAGCCAGCGCCGGCCGCTCCGAAAGCGGCGCCGAAGGCAGCTCCCAAGGGTCCGGCGCCCACGCCCCAGCAGGCCCCGGCCGCTGGCGCGCCTGCCGCCGGCGCTCCGCAACCGCAGGAGCAGCAGGTCCAGCTGATCTACGCGCCCTGGACCAAGTTCTGCCTCAAGGGCCAGGAAGCCGGCGCCAAGCAGGTCTGCTTCACCGGCAAGGATGGTCGCATCGAATCAGGCCAGCCCGTCATCGCTGCCGTCATCATCGAGCCGGAAGGCGAGCCGAAGAAGCTGCTGCGCGTGACGCTTCCGCTCGGCATGCAGCTCGTGCACGGCACCCGCATCATCGTCGACAGCAACCCGCCGCAGCAGAGCCCCTACGTCATCTGCTTCCAGAACGGCTGCATGTCCGACTACGAGGCCACGCCCGAGCTGATCGCGAACCTGAAGAAGGGCCAGAACCTCGTTGTTCAGGCGATCAATTCCAACGGCGCGCCGCTGACGCTGCCGCTGCCGCTCGCCGGCGAATTCGCCAAGGCCTATGACGGCCCGCCGACCGATCCGAAGCAGTTCGAAGAAAACCAGAAGAAGCTGCAGGAGGAGCTGCAGAAGCGGGCCGAAGAGCAGCGCAAGAAACTCGAAGGCGCGGGCGGCGCCAATCCGGCGGCGAAGTAAGCGCGCCGGCGGCCATTCGCCAAAACACAAAAGGCGCCCCGGTGGGCGCCTTTTTCGTTGCGGATATAGACGACTAATTCAGCGACGCATTGCGCGGGCGATAGCCGCCGGACTTGTCCTTGATGAAGATCTCCGCGACCTGCGAATGCCGGATCGGCTCACCGGAATCGTCCGGCAGCAGGTTTTGTTCGGAGACATAGGCGACGTATTCGGTCTCCGAATTTTCCGCGAGCAGATGATAGAACGGCTGATCCTTGTGAGGACGAACCTCCTCGGGGATCGACAACCACCATTCCTCTGTGTTGTTGAATTCGGGATCGATATCGAAAATCACGCCGCGGAATGAGAACACCCGGTGGCGGACGATCTGGCCGATCTGGAATTTGGCGGTGCGCGCTTTGATCATGTCCTGTCGAATAGACCATGATTGTGGCCGATGCTAGGGGCAATAGGACGAATTAACCTTTACGCAAGGTGGCTGCTTCTGCCGCCATGCCCCCGAAATCACTGACGAAAAGACGTTTTCGCGATGGCCGATATCCTCAACCTTGCGCTTCCCTATTTCGGCCTGATCTTCATCGGTTTCGCCTGCGGCAAGACAAAAGGGCTCCCGGAAGCGGGCCTTGCCTGGATGAATTTCTTCCTGCTCTACGTCTCGCTGCCGGCACTGCTGTTTCGCATCATGTCGGAAACGCCGTTTTCCGAACTGAACAATCCGCCGTTCCTGATCGCGACCACGCTGGCGACCATGAGCGCCTTCGTGCTGGCGATGGTGGTGGGCCGCATCATCGGCGAACTGTCGCTGCGCAAGGCGACCATCGCGGGCCTTGCCGGCGCCTATGGCAATATCGGCTATATGGGACCGGGCCTCGCGCTGGCGGTGCTCGGCGCCAAGGCGGCGGCGCCGACCGCGCTGATCTTCTGCTGCGACAGCATCTTCCTGTTCACCATCGTGCCGCTGTTGATGGCGCTGACCGACCGCGAGCATCGCTCGTTCCTGCATGCGGTCGGCGTCGCCGCGCGGCAGATCGCGCTCAATCCGCTGATCATGTCCGCCGTTCTCGGTGCGCTCGTCGCCGCGTTCCACATTCCGTTGCCGACCGTGCTCGACCGGACGCTGCTGTTTCTGCAGAACGCCGCTGCGCCGACCGCGCTGTTCGTACTGGGAGTCACCGTGGCGCTGCGGCCGTTCGATCGCGTGCCCTGGGAAGTGCCCGGGGTAATCGCGATCAAGCTTTTGATCCATCCGATCATCGTGTTCGGACTGATGCTGCTGTTCGGCCCGTTCGCGCAGCCCTGGGCGGCAACCGCAATGCTGATGGCCGCGCTGCCGCCGGCGCTCAATGTCTTCGTGATGGCCCGGCAGAACAACACCTGGATCGAACCGGCATCGGTGGCGGTCCTGATCGGGACGTTTGCCTCCGTGGTCACGCTGACCAGCGTGATGTGGTTCATCCAGAGCGGGCGGCTGGCGTTTCCGTAGAGCGGGGCGCCGAAACACAAAATCGCGAAAACAACCCCATGCACAGTAGCCTGGAGCTAGCTCACCCGCTTCCAGGTCGGCGCCAGCCCCTCGCGCATGGCCAGCCGCCGCAGTGGGCCGAACGAGCCGAGCAGGTGCATGCCCACCGCACGCAGCGATTGCAGCGGCAGAAAATCGCTGAGCAGCGAGCGGTTGGCGACGTCGATTGCGATCAACCGGCTGGCGACATCGGCGCGGCGGGCGGACTGATAGCGCGCCAGCACCGCCGATGATCCCGGATCTTCGCCGCGCGAGAGTGCTTCGCCCGCGATGTCGGCGATATCGGCGGCATCGCGCAGCCCCATGTTGAGGCCCTGCGCGCCGATCGGCGGCACCACATGGGCGGACTCGCCGACGAGTGCGACGCGGTGGCTGGCGAATTGGTCGGGACGTTCGATCGTCAGCGGAAACAGGTTGCGCCCGGCCTCGACCTGGATACGGCCGAGAATGGAATGCGACTGTTTCTCTGCGGCTTCCGACAATTCGTCGTCGCTGAGCGACATCAGCCGCTCGGCTTCGCGGGTCGTTGCAACCCACACCACGCTGCAGCGGTTGCCGGGCAGGGGGACGAAGACGCACGGGCCCTGCGCGGTGTGAAACTCGGTTGAGATGCCGTTATGGGACCGCGAATGGCTGACGTTGAAGGTCAGCGCCGATTGATGCAGGTCGCGGCGGCTGATCCCAATTCTGGCTGCCTTGCGCGAGGGCGATTGCCGTCCGTCGGCGCCGATCACCAGCCGCGCGGCAAGCGGCTCGCCCTTGCCGGTATTGATCGTCACAAGTTCATCCTGCGGGTCGATCGCAATAGCTTCATCATCAAATCGGATGAGGTTCGAAAGCGCTGCGGCGCGTTCTTCAAGGGCCACCATCAGCGAGCGGTTGTCGATATTGTAGCCGAACTGCTCGAGGCCGATCTCCTCCGAGGAGAAGCGGACTTCCGGGGCGCGGATCAGCCGGCCGGTATCGTCGACAAGGCGCATGGTCCGCAAGGCGGCAGCCTTGTCCCGGCAGCGGGGCCAGACGTCCAGGCGTTCGAGCAGATCGGTGGAAGCGCCGAGCAGCGCCGTGGTGCGGTTATCGGCATAGGGAACGCGGCGTGCCAGCAGGGCGGTTTTCGCGCCTGTTGCAGCTAGCGCAATGGCGGCGGTCAACCCGGCCGGCCCGCCGCCGATCACGGCGGCGTCATAAACTTGCGATGCATTGTTCATATCGGGACAATTGACGTTCGGGCCGGCATTTTCAAGCCATCAACTGGCCGAAATGTTTCCGCCCAATCGCGCGGCGGAACGCCGCAAGCGCCGATATGCAAATCGGAGCGATTCCTGATAGCACTGCCCAAGCAATGGACCAGACAACAGAGCCAGATTCCGTCCCGGCGACCGGGCGAATGCGGACCGCCGCATTCGCCGTACACATCTTCACGGCGATGGGCGCGGGCATCGCGCTGCTTGCGATGATGGAAGCGGTGCGCGAGCAGTGGGCCAACATGTTCGCCTGGCTTGGCGTTGCCCTGATCGTCGATGCAATCGACGGCCCGCTGGCGCGGAAGCTGCAGGTCGAGCGGTTGCAGCCGAACTGGTCAGGCGAGGTGCTCGACCTCGTTGTCGATTTCGTGACCTATGTGTTCGTTCCGGCCTATGCCATTGCAACGAGCCGACTGTTGATGCCGGTGGCGGCGCCGCTGCTCGGTATTGGCATCGTGGTATCGGGCGCGCTCTATTTCGCTGACCGGCGCATGAAGGCATCGGACAATCACTTCCGCGGCTTTCCGGCGCTATGGAACGCCGCGGCGTTCTATTTGTTCTTGCTGCATCTGCCGCCAATCCCGTCCACGCTCGGAATAGCCATCCTGATCGCGCTCACCTTCGCCCCGTTTCACGTTCTGCATCCGGTTCGCGTGGTGCGACTGCGCTGGCTGACGCTATGGCTGATGGCCATCGGGGCGGCGCTTGCGATCTACACGCTCATCTATGATTTCGACGTCGGCGCTCCCATCGTCGTCGGGCTTTGCGCCATTGGCGCCTACGTTATTGTAAGCGATGCCGTCATCCGGCAGATAAAGTCGTTCAGGGCATGATGGAATTACTGACGAGCCCGGAAGCCTGGTTGGCGCTGCTCACGTTGACGGCGCTGGAAATCGTGCTCGGCATCGACAACGTCATCTTCATTTCGGTGATCGTGTCGCGCATCCCGCCCGCGCAGGCCAAGCGCGCGCGCCAGATCGGCCTCCTGCTCGCGCTGGTGTTCCGCATCCTCCTGCTCAGTCTCTTGGTGTGGCTGATCGGCCTCACGGAGCCCATCGTCATCGTCAAAAGCGTCGAACTGTCCTGGCGCGACATCATCCTGATCGCCGGCGGCGCCTTCCTGATCGCAAAAGCGACGCATGAGATTCATAGCGAGGTGGAGGCGCGCGAAGGTGAGTCCGATGCCCAGCCGAGCGCCAGCGCGTTCTTCTGGGTGATCATGCAGATCATCGTGGTCGACATGGTGTTCTCGCTGGACTCCATCATCACGGCGATCGGCATGGCGCGGGATCTCGAAATCATGGTCGCGGCCGTCGTGATCGCCTGCGCCGTCATGTACGTCTCGTCGGGCCCGGTGGCCCGCTTCGTGGCCAACCATCCCACGACCAAGATGCTGGCATTGGCGTTCCTGGTGCTGATCGGCGTAGCGCTGGTGGCGGACGGATTCAAATTCCACATCCCGCGCGGCTATATCTACTTTGCCATGCTGTTCGCGGCCGCCGTCGAACTGTTCAACGTGCTCGCCAGGCGCAACCGCCGGAAGGCCGTCAAACCTCCGGCGAGTTGACAACGCGGCGGCGATGGCCTTCGTTGCGCGCTCAAGATGGGCGCTTGAGCCGATACCCTAGGGAGAGACCGTCATGACCAAGGCCGTGCGCGTGCACAAGGTGGGAGGGCCGGAAGCCCTGGTGTACGAAGACGTGGAGGTGCCGGCGCCCGGATCGGGCGACGTCCGCATCCGTCAGCACGCCGTCGGCCTGAACTTCATCGACGTCTATTTCCGCACCGGCCTCTACAAGGCGCCGGGACTGCCGTTCATCGCCGGCAACGAGGCCGCCGGCGAGGTGGTGGCGGTCGGCCCGGGCGTCACCAATTTCCATCCCGGCGATCGCGTCGCCTATTATTTCACGCTCGGCGGCTACGCCAGCGAGCGAGTGATCCCGGCCGACAAGCTGGTCAAGCTGCCCGACCACATCACCTACGAGCAGGGCGCGGTGCTGATGCTCAAGGGGCTGACCGTCTGGTATCTCCTGCACAAGACCTTCAAGGTCGAGCCCGGCCATCGCGTGCTGATCCACGCAGCCGCCGGCGGCATCGGCCTGCTCGCCTGCCAGTGGGCGAAGGCGCTCGGCGCGCATGTGATCGGCACCGTCGGTTCCAAGGCCAAGGCCGACCTGGCGCTGTCCAACGGCTGCGACCACGTCATCCTCTACAACGAGGAAGACTTCGTGGCCCGGGTGAAGCAGATCAGCCGCAACGAGCTCTGCGACGTCGTCTATGACGGCGTCGGCAAGACCACCTTCCCGGGGTCGCTGTCGTGCCTGCGGCCACGCGGCCTGTTTGTGAGCTTCGGCAACGCCTCCGGCCCGGTGCCGCCGTTCCCGCTGGCCGAGCTCAACAACCACGGCTCGCTGTTTGCGACGCGGCCGAAGCTCAACGACTACGTCTCGACCCGCAAGGAATTGCTCGAAGGCGCCGACACGCTGTTTGCCGCCGTCATCAACGGCAAGCTCCACGTGCCGATCAACCACGCCTATGCGCTGAAGGACGCGGCCAAGGCGCATACCGAGCTGGAGAGCCGGGCGACGACCGGGGCCGCGATTCTGCGGCCGTAACTCTCTCCGCCGTCATTGCGAGCCAACGGGTCGCGCGAATGCGCGCCCGATGACAGGCTCCGCGAAGCAATCCACCTCGATCGAGTGGCTTGCCTGAGTCCGCTATGCACCAGGAGCTGACATTCCGCACTTAAACTACCGCGTTCCGTCTCGCGGCTTCCCTGAACCAGGAAGCGCTTAGTTTGGGTGTTCGCTGTTGCGTCTGGAAATCCACGTAGACCAATCCGAAGCGAGTGCCGAACCCTCCGGTCCATTCGAGATTGTCGAACGCACTCCACACAAAGTTGCCTTTCACAGGCACACCCTCGGCAGTGGCACGTTGTAGTTGGGCCATCACGTTGCGCAGATACATCACCCGGTCCGCATCGTACACCTTTCCGCCCGCGGTCTTCTGGTCGCTCGCCGCGCAGCCATTCTCGGTGATGTAAATCTCTCTGGGCCGCCAGAGTGAGTTGAGCAGGCGCGGTCCCCAATACATGACTTCGGGGGACAATGAGTGCCAAGGCGAGAACATCTTCGGATGCGACACATTCAGGGGCACTTGCTTGTAGCCGGGGGCATCTTCTGACGCTTCGACGTACATTTTCGGGATGTAGATGTTGACGCCGATGAAATCCAGCGGCGACGCAATGGCCCGCATATCTTCGTCGGTGAAGCTGGGTGCATCTCTGCCTGCCGTCCTCAGGTAGTCATCGCTATATTTCCCGGTTTGCATCACATCCAGGAAGCGGGCGTTCAGCACCCTCGTGGCAGCTTCGGCCGCTCTGACATGTTCGGGCGTGTCGATGACCGGAACGGCGCAGAAAAGAACCTCGGCGGGACCTATCTTCATGCCGCGCTGACCTGATGCACGTATCGCCTGAACGCCCAGCCCGTGCGCGAGCACAGCGTGGTGGGCGACTTGGTTCAGCGGCCCTTGTTCGAGCTTCAAACCGGGAGCAAGCTCGATTTTGACCGGCTTGCCCTGAACCATCAGCTCCACTCCGCGATGGCCCATATCAACGAAGTTCTGGAACTCATTGAGCGTGAAGAAGTGCTTGCACCGGTCGCCAAGCCCCCGCGCCACGTGCGCTGCGTAGTCGCCGAACGCCTTGGCTGTATCGCGCGACTGCCAGCCGCCTTTCTCCTGCAACGCTTGCGGAAGATCCCAGTGATAAAGCGTAGCAAAGGGCTGGATACCGGCGGCGAGAAGCTCGTCCACGAGCCGCTTGTAGAAGTCCAAGCCAGCCTGGTTCAGTTGACCGTCGCCTGTTGGCACCACCCGAGGCCAGGAGATGGAGAACCGATAGGCGTTTGCGCCGAGGTCCTTCATCACCTTCACGTCCTCCTTGTATCTGCGGTAGTGGTCGATTGCCACGTCGCCGGTGTCGCCGTTCGCCGTCTTGCCGGGTATGTGCGCGTAGACGTCCCAGATCGATTTCCCTTTGCCGTCGGCATCAGGTGAGCCTTCGATCTGATAAGCAGCCGTCGCCACACCCCAGTAGAAGCCTCTGGGAAACTGCGGGAGACCGGCTGCCGACCGCGCTTGGTTCTTCCTCTGTTGAGCGGAAGCCGGTCCATTGGCGGTGACGGTCAAAGCGGCAGCACCTGCGAGCTTTCCAATGTCCCGACGTGAGAGGTTAGTTGGCATTCGATCCTCCCTGGCAGAATGAGAGATGATCCATTGCAGTATTGTCGGCTGCAAGCTGTCGTACTCGCCTCCCAAGTATACAACTCAATTGACCTGTGGGCGAAGCCCGCTTCGGGGTCATTCGCGACGGGCCCGATCCGGCAGCAGGCCCCGTCAGGTCCCTTGTTGCGCCGAGAGCAGAAGTAAATTCAAACGGTTGTTCAACAAGAAGCAATGTCGGCGTGTCGCGAAACGATACGCCATGGCGGCCAACTACCTGGCCTTCCTCAAGCCCACATCAATCCGCGTCTGGTTGCGTGCTAACTAGTCCGCGCTCTGGTTAACCCAGCAAAGTGGTGGTCCCGCGAGGACTCGAACCTCGAACCTTCGCGTCCGCAACGCGATGCTCTGTCCATTGAGCTACGGAACCATGCCGTCATCGGTTGCGATTTTTGCGGCCAGAGGTTGTCGCCGTCATTCCGGGATGGTGCGCTAGCTAGCACCAGACCCGGAATCTCGAGATTCTCAGGGGCGCGGAGCGCCCCATGGTTCGATGCTGCGCATCGCCCCGGAATGACAGGAGAGGCTAAGCCACCCGTCTTGCCGCACCCGCCTTGACCAAAACCGCGTCAAGGCAATCGATCATCAGCGAGATCTCCTCGCGCGTGACGTTGAGCGCGGGCATGAACCGCAGGGCGTCGGGCTGGGGCGAGTTGATGAGGACGCCGTCTGCCAGCGCTTCGGCCACGATCGCTCCGCCGATCGGCAGCTTGAGATCGAGTGCCAGCAACAAGCCGCGACCCCGCACTTCGCCAAGGCCGTGCCGTGCCGAGAGTTTCTGCAACTCGCTCTCAAGAAACAGGCCGGCATCGCCGGCCGCTTTCAAAAACTCCGGCTTCGACACTTCCTCAAGCACCGCCAGCCCCGCGGCGCACATCAATGGATTGCCGTTGAACGTGCCGCCCTGGTCGCCATGCTCGAAGCACGAGGCTTCCTTGGTTGCGAGCAGGGCGGCGAGCGGCACGCCGCCGCCGATGCCCTTGCCGAGCGTCATGATGTCGGGCGCGATGCCGGCATGCTCGTAGTGAAACAGCTTGCCGGTCCGGCCCATGCCGGTCTGGATTTCGTCGACGATCAGAAGGAGGCCATGCTCGCTGGTGAGCGTACGTAGCTCCTTCAGGAATTGATCGGTCGCCGGCCACACGCCGGCCTCGCCCTGGATCGGCTCCAGCATCACCGCAACCGTGTTGTCCGAGATCAACGCCTTCACGGAATCGAGGTCGTTGAGTTTCGCTTTCCGGAAGCCCGATACTTTCGGCTCGAACAGCGGCTCGAACGCCTTCTTGCCCGAGGCCGACATGGTTGCCAGCGTGCGGCCGTGAAAGCCGCCCTCGAAGGTGATGATCTCGAACGCGCCGTTCTTGTGCTTGGCGCCGTATTTTCGCGCGAGCTTGATGGCGCCTTCGTTGGCTTCCGCGCCGGAGTTGGCGAAGAAAACCTGATCGAAGCAGCTCTTTTCGACCAGCGCCTGCGCCAGCTTCAGGCAGGGGCCGTTGTAGAACGCAGGGCTTGGCGTCAGCAGCAGCTTGGCCTGCGCCGCGAGGGCTTCGGCGACAACAGGCGGTGAATGGCCGAGGCAGTTGACGGCCCAGCCCTGCATGAAATCGAGATAGCGCTTGCCGGCGTCGTCCCAGAGATAGGCGCCTTCGCCGCGGACGAACACGGCCTGCGGGCGTGCCGTGATGTTCATCAGCGCGTCGAACGGATGGGCAGCATGGGTCATGTCGATCTCCTCTGGGGTTTTGCGGAAGGGGGGCAGGCCGAAACGCAAGAAGGCCGCACTTTTGAGGGTGCGGCCTTCTCGAAAACGTGGCTGAAAACTAGCTAATCAGCGTTGTCGTCGGACATGGCGCGCCCCATCATCGTCGCGGGAGCGACGACGCAGGCAGGCGCGGCGGTTGGTCCGGTTCAGCTTCATGGCGATGGGCCATACAGCCGAACCGTAGATCATGTCAAGCGGAAGCTCGCCGGAGCGCTGCCGCCGGCGTCGCGCGCGACTTCATGAGGGGATCAGAACCCTGCGACGCTGCCGTGCAGATCGTACTGATCGGAACGCTCGATCTTGGCGGTGACGATCTCGCCGACCTTCAGCGGCCGGCGGCTCGACAGATAGACCGCGCCGTCGATCTGCGGCGCGTCGGCCTTTGAACGACCCTTGGCAACCGTCGGGCCGACTTCGTCGATGATGATTTGCTGCCGCGTGCCGACCTTGCGCTTGAGGCGGCGGGCGGAGATTTTCTGCTGCCGTGCCATCAGCGCATTCCAGCGCTCCTGCTTGACCTCGTCGGGCACGGCATTACCGATCGCGTTGGAGGCGGCGCCGGCCACCGGCTCGTATTTGAAACAGCCGAGCCGGTCGATCTCGGCGTCTTCGAGCCAGTCGAGCAGATAGGCGAAATCCGAATCCGTCTCGCCGGGAAAGCCGACGATGAAGGTCGAGCGAAGCGTCAGGTCAGGACATTCTTCGCGCCACTTCTTGATCCGCGCCAGCGTCTTTTCCTGCGCGGCGGGACGCTTCATCGCCTTCAAAACTTCCGGGCTCGCGTGCTGGAAGGGGATATCGAGATAGGGCAGGACCTTGCCCTCGGTCATCAGGCCGATGACTTCGTCGACATGCGGGTACGGGTAGACGTATTGAAGCCGTACCCAGGCGCCAAGCTCGCTGAGTTCCTTGGCGAGATCGAAGAATTTTGCGCGGACCTGTCGGTCCTGCCATGGGCTTTCGGCGTATTTCAGGTCGACGCCATAGGCTGACGTGTCCTGCGAGATCACGAGCAATTCCTTGACGCCGGCCTTAACGAGCCGTTCCGCTTCGCGCAGCACGTCGCCCGCCGGCCGTGACACCAGATCGCCACGCAGCTTTGGAATGATGCAGAAGCTGCAGCGGTTGTTGCAGCCTTCGGAAATCTTCAAGTACGCGTAGTGACGCGGCGTCAGCTTGACGCCCTGCGGCGGCACCAGATCGAGATGCGGGTTATGGACCGGTGGCAACGCCCGGTGCACGGCCTCCAGCACGCTCTCATATTGCTGCGGGCCCGTGATCGAGAGCACGCCCGGATAGGCCGTCTCGATCTGCTCGGGTTCCGCGCCCATGCAGCCGGTGACGATCACCTTGCCGTTCTCGGCCATGGCCTCGCCGATGGCGCCGAGCGATTCCTGCTTGGCACTGTCGAGGAAGCCGCAGGTGTTGACGATGACGATGTCGGCGCCGTCATGCTTGCGGGCGAGCTCATAGCCTTCCGCGCGCAGCCGCGTGATGATGCGCTCGGAATCCACCAATGCCTTGGGGCACCCAAGCGAAACAAAGCTGATCTTGGGCGCGGCGGCCTGTTGCATATCTAAATCTGCCTGATTGATGGGCACGACCTAGTCCCAATTGCTCACAATTACAAGGCTTTGCGGGCGCTTCTTCCGTGCTATGGATGCCCTGCCGGGTTAAGAGTTGATCGATGAGCGCTGAGTCGTCGCCGAAAATCGTGATTGTCGACGAAAGCCCGATTCGGGCCGCAATCCTGGAGGAGGGGCTGCGGGAGGCGGGCTTTACCGGCGTCGTGCATATCAGCGAGATGCAGAGCCTTTTGGCGCGGATTTATGCCCTCGATCCCGACGTCATCCTGATCGACCTGGAAAACCCCAGCCGTGACGTTCTGGAACAGATGTTCCAGGTCAGTCGCGCGGTGCGGCGGCCGATCGCCATGTTCGTCGATCAGAGCGATGCGGCCTCGATCCAGGCCTCGGTCGAGGCCGGCGTCTCCGCCTATATCGTCGACGGCCTGAAGAAGGAGCGGATCAAGCCGATCCTCGACCTCTGCATTTCCCGCTTCAACGCCTTCGCCAAGCTGCAGGATGAGCTCGACCGCACCAAGTCCGCGCTGGAGGAGCGCAAGGTGATCGACCGCGCCAAGGGAATTTTGATGAAGGTGAAGGGCCTCACCGAAGAAGAGGCCTATGTGCTGATGCGCTCCACCGCGATGCGCGAGAAAAAGAAGATTGGCGAGATCGCGCAGTCGATCCTGACGGCGTCGGAGCTCCTGAAATGACCACACCGCTGCATATCGGCTTCATTCCGCTGGTCGACGCCTCCGCGCTGATCATCGCCGTCGACAAGGGCTTTGCCGCCGCCGAAGGGCTGGATGTCACGCTGGTGCGGGAGGTGTCGTGGTCCAACGTCCGCGACAAGCTCAATATCGGCATGTTCGATGCCGCGCATCTGTTGGCGCCGGTGGCAATTGCCTCCAGTCTCGGCCTCGGCCACGTCAAGGTGCCGATCGTGGCGCCGTTCAATCTCGGCCTCAACGGCAATGCGATTACGGTGTCGCCGCCGCTGCATGCGGCCATCATTGCCGAGATCGATGGCGATGCGCTCGATCCGATGGCGACGGCGCTGGCGCTCGCCCGCGTCGTGGCGAAGCGGCGCAAGAGCGGGGCGGAACCGCTGACCTTCGGCATGACGTTCCCGTTCTCGACCCACAATTACCAGCTCCGGTTCTGGATGGCGGCGGGCGGGGTCGATCCCGATGAGGATGTCCGGCTCGTGGTGCTGCCGCCGCCCTACATGGTGGACAGCCTGGCCAACGGCCAGGTCGACGCCTTCTGCGTCGGCGCGCCCTGGAATTCGATCGCGGTCGATCTCGGCATCGGCCACATCCTGCATTTCTCATCTGATATTCTGGTCCGCGCGGCGGAGAAGGTGCTTGCCGTGCGACAGAGCTGGTCGGAGAAGAATCCGCAGGTGCTGGCGGCGCTGACGCGGGCCTGCGCGATGGCGGCCGATTTTATCGAACAGCCCGAAAATCGCGCGGATGCCGCCGGCATTTTGGCCCGGCCCGAGCGGATCGGCGTCGATCCGGAGTTGATCCAGCGAACCCTCGATGGCCGGCTCAAGGTTTCGCCTGGCGGCGCAAGGCGCGAAAGCAGCCGCTATCTGCTGGTCGGGCGCGAGGGGGCGGGCCGTCCCGATCCTGCGCAGGCCGCCTGGCTTTACGCCCAGATGGTGCGCTGGGGGCAGACAGGAATGCGGCCTGAGGCGCTGCAGACCGCCATCGGCGTGTTCAGGCCCGATCTTTATGACGCGGCCATGGGACGTTCAGCGGCTGAATCTGACGCGTCTGGCGCCATCGGAGCGTTCGTCGGACCCGCGTTTGACCCGGACGATATCGCCGGCCATCTGGCGGCCTTCAAGATCGGCCATTGGAAGCCGTGAGGCCTCGGTCTGAGGCAATATTAGGCAAAAATGGAAAGCGCCTAATTGTTGGGCGCCTGTGCCTGCGGAGCAGCAGTGAAGCGCGCTTCATCATTTTGAGTGCCTTCCCGGAACGCACTGAAAAATAAGCAAATTTTTATTGACGCCCACTGGCACGCAACTTGAATGTTGCAGTGCGGTCGGTCGTCGCTGAAGCCTGCCGACCGACGTCCAAGATGGATTTCCGCAGCAACGAAGCTGATCGGACCGCTGGAAATATCGCCGCCGGCATCTCCGCCGAGCCGATTCCGCGCGGTCTATTACGCCCGTTGACACCACCTGACGTGGCCGCAGGAGTTTCGTCGCGCATGAAAATGGAAACGCTCTCCGTCGACTTTACCGACGAGCAGAAACGCTACCTCGAAGGCTTCACCGCAGGGCTGCAGATCAGCCGGGTCGGGCGCGGCCTCGGTGGCAATGCGGGCAAGGCAAGCTCTGAGCCGACCGGGCCGGATGCCGCGCATATCAAGGCGCAGGACAAGGTCATCGCATCCGGCAAGAAGCTCGCGGATCCCGAGAAGTTCAAGCGCGAGGAGCATCCGTTCGACGCCTATCCGCGGCTGAAGCAGCAGGCGCTCGACAATGCACCGCCTAGTGCGGCGGACAATTTCCGCTGGCGCTATTACGGCCTGTTCTATGTCGCGCCGGCGCAGGACTCCTACATGTGCCGCTTGAGGATCCCGAACGGAATCCTGAAGCACTGGCAGTTTTCGGGGCTCGCCGATCTCATCGAGCAACTGTGCGGGCCGTTCTGCCACGTCACCACGCGCGCCAATCTGCAGGTGCGGGAAATCCCGCCCAAGCATGCGGTGGCGCTGATCGAGGGCATCCAGGATCTCGGCCTCTGCTCGCGTGGCACGGGCGCCGACAACATCCGAAACGTCACGGGCACGCCGACCGCCGGTATCGATCCCCAGGAACTGCTCGACACGCGCGAATACGCCCGCGAGTGGCACTACCACATTCTCAACGACCGCTCGCTCTACGGGCTGCCGCGCAAGTTCAACGTCGCCTTCGACGGCGCCGGCAAGATCGCCGCGCTGGAAGACACGAATGATATTGCCTTCACGGCGGTCGAGGTGAAAGACGGCTTTGGCACTGATGCCGGCATCTGGTTTCGCCTCGGGCTCGGCGGCATCACCGGCCACAAGGACTTTGCGAAGTATACCGACATCATCGTGAAGCCGGCCGACACCACCAAAGTGGCCGACGCCATTGTGCGCATCTTCATCGATCTCGGCGACCGCACCAACCGCAACAAGGCCCGGCTGAAATATGTGCTCGACGGCATGGGGCACGAGAAATTCCTCGCGCTGGTCGAGGAGCGGCTCGGCAAACCTTTCGCGCGCGTGCCGGCGGAAGCATTTGCCCCGCGGCCGCCTGCGGATCGCATGGCGCATATCGGCGTGCACAAACAGAAGCAGGACGGGCTGAACTGGATCGGCGTGTCATTGCCGCTCGGAAGAGTCACCTGCGAGCAGATGCGCGGCCTCGCCAAGATCGCGCAGGATCTCGGCGACGGCGATCTCCGCCTGACCGTCTGGCAGAACCTCTTGATTCCGGGTGTGCGCGACGAGAACCTCGAGCTCGCCATCGCTGCGATCAGGAAGATCGGGCTGGCGGTCGACGCCTCCCACATCCGCGCCGGCCTGATCGCCTGCACCGGCAATGCCGGCTGCCGGTTTGCCGCTTCCAACACCAAGCGCCACGCCGCCGAGATCGGCGACTGGTGCGAGCCGCGCGTTGATATCGACACGCCGATCAACATCCACGTCACCGGCTGCCATCACTCCTGCGCCCAGCACTACATCAGCGATATCGGCCTGATCGCCGCGCGCGTGCCCGTCGGCGAGGACAATGACACCGTCGAGGGCTATCATTTGTTTGCCCGTGGCGGCTTTGGTCCCGACGCCGATGTCGGGCAGGAGGTTTTTCGTGACCTCAAGGCGAAAGATGCGCCTCAGACGGTGGAGAGGTTGCTGAAGGCCTATCTCAAGCATCGCGTCTCGCCCGAAGAATCATTCCTGACATTTGCGCGCCGCCATGACGGCGCGACCTTGCGCAGGCTTGCCGATGCTGAGGTGTCCGCATGAACCAGATCACGCCGCCACCGAAGATCGAAATCATTCCATCGAACGCGCCATTCTCGGAGGCGCAGCGCTCCTGGCTGAATGGATTCTTTGCCGGGTTGCTTTCCGATGCCACGCCGTTATCGGCCGAGCAGGGCGCCGCTGTCATGCAGGGCGCGGTCGGCGATGGCGATGACGGCGAAGCGCCGTGGCACGACCAGACCATGCCGATGGCCGAGCGCATGAAGCTCGCAGAGGGCCGGCCGCTGCGGCGGCGGATGATGGCAGCGATGGCGCAGCAGGACTGCGGCCAGTGCGGTTATGACTGCCACAACTATTCCGAGGCGATTGCCAGCAAGAGCGAAGCGCGGCTCAACCTCTGCGTCCCCGGCGGCAAGGAAACCGCGCGGATGCTGAAGTCGCTGTATGAGGAGCTCGACAAGGTACCGTCATCTGCGCCAGCGGCCGCTGCCGCGCCTGCCGCCGTCACGGAGCCCGGACGGTCGCGCGATAATCCGGTTGCCGCCACCTTCCTGTCACGGCGCCTGTTGAACAAACAAGGCTCGGAGAAGGAGACCTGGCACATCGAGTTCGATCTGTCCGCGGCCGGCCTCGACTATGTCGTCGGCGATTCCTTCGGCATCTTTGCGCGCAATGATGTCGGGCTCGTGGACCAGATCATCGCACTGCTCGGCGCCTCCCACACTACCAAAGTCAACGGCAAGACGCTGCGCGAGGTCTTGATCGACGACGTCTCGCTGTCGCCGGCGCCGGATCAGCTGTTCGAACTGATCTCGTACCTGACCGGCGGCGCAAGGCGCGAGAAGGCGCGCGCGCTGGCGCAGGGCGAGGATCCCGATGGCGACGCCGCGACGCTCGATGTGATGGCGGTGTTGCAAAAATTTTCCGGCGTGCGCCCGCACCCCGAGGCCTTCGTCGAGGCGCTGGAGCCGCTGCAGCCGCGGCTCTATTCGATCTCATCGTCACATAATGCGACGCCCGGAAGATTGTCGCTGACGGTCGACTGCGTGCGCTACGTGATCAACAAGCGCCGGCGCTTGGGGCTGGCCTCGACCTTCCTCGCCGAGCGCATTAATCCCGGCGATGAGCTGAAGGCCTATGTGCAGAAGGCGCACGGTTTTGCGCTGCCGCAGGACCCGAAGACGCCGATCATCATGGTTGGTCCCGGCACCGGCATCGCGCCGTTCCGCGCCTTCCTGCACGACCGCCGCGCAACCGGCGCGCCCGGCAAGAACTGGCTGTTCTTCGGCCATCAGCGCAGCGATTGCGATTTCTTCTACGCCGACGAACTCAACGCGATGAAGACATCGGGCCTCCTGACGCGGCTGTCGCTGGCGTGGTCGCGCGACGGCGACAAGAAGTTCTACGTGCAGGACCGGATGCGCGAGGTCGGCCGCGAATTGTGGACCTGGCTTGCCGAAGGCGCGCATGTCTACATCTGCGGCGACGCCAAGCGGATGGCCAAGGATGTCGAGCGCGCGCTGGTCGATATCGTGGCCCAGTTCGGCGCCCGATCGACCGACGAGGCGGTCAGTTTCGTGGCCGAACTCAAGAAGAGCGGCCGGTTCCAGCAGGATGTTTACTAATTCGGGTTCCCGCTAGCTCAAATCGGCCCGAATAAAATTCTCGCCCTGAGCGGGCGAAAGGGAATTTTCCCCTCTGATAGCAGCGAGTTGGAGCGCCCGCGTCACTATTTTTGCCGACATCTTGCATCCCGGCCTGATCGATATTCCATAAGCAGCCCATGCCGCGTTGGAGATCGATCATGCGCGAACTATCGGCGGAAGCCCGCCTGCACCTTTACGCACGTTCGGTGTCCCGCCGTTCCGGCACCGGCTTTCATACCGCCGCGCTCTACAGCGCGTTTGCGCTCATTGCCGCGATTGTGTTCGGCACGCTCTCGGTTCACCCGTTCTAGGATGAAATTGCCGTCTTGAACGGCGCGACGGTAATTCCCGCATCCTTCAACGCTTGCCTGACCCCGCGGCCGATCTCGACCGCGCCCGGCGTGTCGCCGTGAATGCAGACGGTGTCGGTGCGCATCTTGATCACCTTGCCGGTCACCGAGACGACCGCGCCGTCCTGCACCATCCGCACCACGCGGTCGGCGATCTGCTTGGCATCATGCAGCACCGCACCCGGCTTCTTGCGCGACACCAGCATGCCATTGTCCTCATAGGCGCGGTCGGCGAACACCTCGTGCACCATCGGCAGATTGGCGGCTTCGCCCGCCGCTACCAGCTTGGAGTTGGCGAGCACCACGAAGATCAGGTTGGGATCGACCGCCTTGATGCCGTTGGCGATCGCCCTTGCTGTCATGTCGTCCTCGCAGGCGACATTGGAGATCGCGCCGTGCGCCTTGACGTGGGTGACCTTGTAGCCGGCGGCGGTCGCAATCGCCTGCAGCGCGCCGATCTGGTAGGCGATGAGGTTCTCGATCTCAGACGATTTCAACCCTGGCATCGGCCGCCGGCCAAAGCCGTGCAAGTCGCGATAACCGGGATGCGCACCAACGCTGACACCGCGCGCCTTGGCAAGCTCGACGGTGCGGCGCATGATGTCGGGATCGCCGGCATGGAAGCCGCAGGCGACGTTCACCGAGGTCGCCAGCTCGATCATCGCGGCGTCATTGCCCATTTCCCACGCGCCAAATCCTTCGCCGAGATCGCAATTGAGGTCGATGCTGGTCATATTGTTGGTCCGCTTCTCGTGAGTGGATTTCAATCCGGTCCCGCAACGTCGGTGACCGCGTGCCAGGTTCCGGCGTCGATGGCGTTGACGGCGTGGCCCGCGACATTGGCATCGTGCAGCGCCTCGATATTGAGATCAACGCTTTCGATGGCGCGCAGCCGGTCGGGCAGGGCGCGCAGCAATTCGGCAAATTTTCGCGCCTCGGCCTGCGCTTCGGCCATGCTGACGGCCCGAAAGCGAAAGCCACGCCCGGCCGGAATCTGGGCCAGCCGTCCGAGATCGGCTGATATCACCGTCGCAATCTTCGGATAGCCGCCGCTGGTGCCGCGATCCGGCATCAGCACGATCGGCTGGCCCATGCCGGGCACCTGCAGGCTGCCGTTGACGGTGCCGTCGGATACGATGTTGTGGCCATGGAGGTGCTTGAGAATCGGACCTTCGAGCCGGTAGCCCATGCGGTCGCTGGTCGCCGAGATCTTCCATTCGCTGTCGAGGAACAGCTTTTTGGTCTCGTCGGCGAATTCATCGTCCTGCGGACCCCAGACCACCCGGATTGGCGCATCGGTTGCCGCAGGCAGCTCGATCCGCCGCTCCGGCGCGCCGCTCGCGGCCTTGGTCTGCAACTCGTCACCGGCCTGCAGCGGGCGGGGATAGGGGCTGCCGAGCCCGGCGCGTGCGTTGACCGCAAGGCTGCCGAACATCGGCTCGCCGATGATGCCGCCTTCGATTGCGAGATAGCTGAAAGAGCCGCCGCGGGCAAAGCCCAACGTCAGCGTCTCGCCATCGGCAAGCGTCGCCGATGTATTCGGCGCCACCGTGCGGCCGGCGATATCGGCAGTGCGCGGCGCGCCCGCCAGCGCAACGCGCACTGCGCCGCCGCGCGCGGTGAATTTGGCACCGAACGGACCGATTTCGACGGCCGCCGTGAACGGTTCATTGCCGACCAGCGTATTCGCTGATGCCAGCGCCAGCCGGTCCATCGCGCCGCTCGGCACCAGGCCATAGCGCTGCGCGCCGGGACGTCCGCCGTCCTGGACCGAACTTGCCGGGCCGATCAATGCGATGACGAGCTTGCTCATGAGGCGATCTGCTCGGCAATGAATTCGCCTGATGCAGCGGCGCGGTCCTGCTCGGCGAACGTCTTGGCATCGACGGGCGTAAAGGTGACGTTGTCGCCCGGCTCGAGCAGGAAGATCGGGTCGCGGTGGAGCTGGTAGGTGCGGACCGCCGTGCGTCCCAGAAGGTGCCAGCCGCTCGGGCCGGCGAGGCACTGCACGCCGGTCTGTACCCCACCGATCGAGATCGTGCCGGCCGGCGTCAGCAAACGCGGATTCTGCCGCCGCGGCATGTGCAGGCTGTCAGCGAGCCCGCTCAGATAGGACCAGCCGGGCGTGAAGCCGATCATGGCGACCCGGTAGTCGCCGGCGACATGCCGCGCCACGATGTCGTCGGGCGTGGTGTTGAGGGACTTGGCGACATCCTCCAGGTCGATGCCGTGCTCGCCGCCATAGACCACCGGAATGCGCCATCGCCGCGTCCTGGTCGTTGCCGGCATCGGCCGCTCCGCCAGCGCCAGAATTTTCGCGCCAAGCTTTTCGAAACCGATCAGCACGGGATCGTAATGGACCAGCAGCGAGCGGTAGGTTGGCACAGTCTCGATGATCCCCGCGATCGGCTCCGCTGCCAGCTCACGGTCGAGCGCCAGCACCCGACGATTGGCGGCATCGTCGATATTCCGGCTGAATTCCACCGTGATGGCGCTGTCGCCACTCGGCAAAAGGCGGGGCGGGGGGAGCGTGGCGGCCATGGCCTCTGAACTGTCTCGCAGCTGCTATGCTAGTCTCAAGCTGTAGCGTGTTTCAGGCTGAAGTGGAATTCGCTTCGCGCGAAATCAGCAAGTAAGTTCAATAAATTAATGTGCATGCCGTCGATAAGATGTTGTGATCAGGAAGCCCGTCGCGGGCCCTTGACGCGATGCCTGCGCCTCGCAAGATGCGCTACCTTTCATCCCTCTCTCCGGAGCCTTTAGACCAGATGTCCCTGACCCCCGAAGCCATCGCAACCCTGTCCGGCGTGTCGACCGCCACCATCACCACCGTTCTGCTGAAGAAGGGCCTGCGAAACGTCTGGATGCGTGGCACCAAGCCACTGCGGCCCGGCCAGAAGCGGCTGGTCGGCCCGGCCTTTACGCTGCGCTTCGTGCCCGCCCGCGAGGATCTGGCCACGCCCGAGTCGTGGTCGTCGCCGATTTCGACCCGCACGGCGATCGAGGCCATGCCGGCCGGCTGCATCGCCGTGGTCGATGCCATGGGCGTCACCGATGCCGGCATCTTCGGCGACATTCTCTGCGCGCGCATGGTCAAGCGCGGGGTCGCCGCACTGATCACCGATGGCGTGGTGCGCGACGTCGAAGGCGTGCTCGGCACCAACCTCCCGGTCTGGTGCGACGGCTTCTCGGCGCCGCCCTCGGTCGCCGGGCTGACCTTCGTCGGCTGGGGCGAGCCGATCGGCTGCGGCGGCGTTGCGGTGTTTCCGAACGACATCGTCGTCGCCGACCAGGACGGTGCGGTGCTGATCCCGCAGGCGCTGCTCGACCATGTGCTGGCCGAAGGGCCGGAGCAGGAGCGGATGGAAGCCTGGATCGTCAACGAGGTGAACAACGGCGCGGCACTGCCGGGCCTCTATCCCATGAACGCCGAAACCAAGGCGCGCTACGCCGCTTCGAAGAAGTAACAACAACGAGCAGAGGAAGTCCCATGGAAATCCATCTCGCTGGCTCCCGCCCGACGCGGCGGGCACCGTCGGACTATTTCACCGGCACGGTGTTGCAGGATCCGATCATTCAGACCGAGGCACCGGCACGACTGGCTTCGACCCGCGTCTCGTTCGAGCCGGGCGCGCGCACAGCCTGGCATACGCATCCGCTCGGGCAGACGCTGTACGTCATCTCGGGCGTTGGCCGGGTGCAGGCCAAGGGCGGACCGATCAGGGAAATCCGGCCCGGCGACGTCGTCTGGATACCGCCGGGTGAGAAGCACTGGCACGGTGCTTCGCCAACCAACAGCATGACCCACATCGCCATGCAGGAAGCGCTCGACGGCAGCTACGTCACGTGGATGGAGCATGTGACCGACGCGGAGTACTCCGCGAAGGTCGGCTGACTTCCAGCCAGTTACATCCGCTGCGCGGTCCAGGTGCCGGAGCACAGGGCCGCGCGCCACGTGCCCGAGCCTGACGTGCCGTTGAGAACGCCGGAGCCGACCGCACGCTTCATGCCGCTTGCCAGGGTGACGCGGATCGCGCCGGCTTCGGCCACTTGACCGGAGGCCGTGACGGTCGGCGTGTTCGAGGCGACCTGACCGTTGCTGATGCCGATCGAGACCGACGCGTTGCTCGGGCAGGCGGCGTTCGAGGAGGTGATCTGGACATTCCAGCCACCATCGAAGGTCGCCGCGACGGACGGCGTCGCAAAACCCAGCGCAACAAGCAGCGAAGCAGTGACTGCGGATTTCCGAGACTTGATCATGGCGTGCCCCTTTGGTTTGGACACGCTCAGCCTCTCACAGTCGTTGCGCGAATACTGTGATTGCCATCACCATGAAAAAGCCCCGCGCAGTGGCGGGGCTTTTGATCGATGCGAGGGGCGCCTGCCGGTCAGTTGACGCGGGTCCAGGTCTGGCCGCCGCAGAACATGCCGCCGAACGCGCAGCCCTGAACGCGCAGGGTGTCGGTGCCCTTCATCGCGATCGTGGAATCATAGCTGCTGCCACTGTTCGGATCGAGAATCCGGCCGCTCCACTTGTCCTTGCTGGGCTTCATGTTGATCAGGACCTGCTCGCCATTCTGGTTCGACTTCTTGTCGATGGAATAGCCGCAGAGATTGGGACCGCATTGCTCGATCCGCACCTTGCCTTCCTTCTCCTCCGTCAGCCACACGCCGACCGGCGAGTTCGCCGCCGCGGGCGCCGGAGCAGGGGGTGCGGCCGCCTGCTTTTGTTGCGGTGGCGGTGCCGGCGCGGCGACGGGAGCCGGCGGCGCGGCCGGAGCAGCAGCCTGTGGGGGTTGAGGAGCTGCAGGAGGGGCGGGCGCAGGCGCTGCGGCAGTATCGGCGGGTGCCACGGCGGCAGTCGATGTTGACGGCGCGGTTGTTGCAGCGGCAGGCTCGCTTGGAGTGGGCGCGGCAGGTGCTGGCGCCGCCGCTGGTGCGGCCGCCTGCTCAGCCGGCGCCGGCGCGGCTGGAACCGTTGCTTCGGGGGCAGCCTGCGGGGCGGCTGGGGCGGTCTTCGCCTGCTGCGGCGCTTTCCGGGACGGACGATCGAGATTGCCTTCCTCGCCGCGCACGCGCTTCTTCTTGGTATTGTCGTAGACGCCGGGAATGGAAACCGTGCCGCGATCGGGATCGATCGTGATGGTACGGCCGTTATACTCAAACGAGTACTGCGCCTGCGCGGCGGTGACGGCGCTCGCCAGCAAAAGCGCGGCGGTAGCGAGGCACTTCTTCATTAACGACCTCCTGAGCAGGAAACCCATCTCCGGAAGCTACTAGTCAGCAATAGCTTCAGCCAGCGTGATCCAGATCACTTTCAAATCATGAGTCGTGTACTAGCGGCTTCGGTTCAAATTCGGCTGGGGAGAATAAATAGCACCCCATGGACGGTCAATTTTCCAGCAAAAACGGGCGTTTCCGCGATCAATCGAACCAGGTCGCATAGATTTTCCTGAAGCTGCCATCCTGGGTCGCGATGTGAAGCCACTGGTCCACAAACGCCTTCAGCGCCACGTCACGCTGTAGCCAGTACGCTTTCTCGGAAAAGTCGAACGGCTTCTCCGGATGCACCGCGCAGAGCACACCGGCGTGCTGCTTCTGCTGGTAGCGCGTCTCGGAAGCGTCCGTCATCATCAGGTCGGCATTGCCTTTGGCGATCTCGTCGAAGATCGTGACGTTATCGTTCCAGACCTTGATCTCGGCGTTCTTGATGTTCGCCTTGGCGAAGCGCTCATTGGTGCCGCCCGGATTGACGATGACGCGCGTGCCTGATTTGTCGATATCGGCGATGGTTTCATACTTGCCCTGGTCCGCGCAGCGGGCGATCGGCGTCTTGCCCTCGCGCATGATCGGTGCCGAGAACAATCCCTTTTTCTGCCGGTCGAGCGTGATCGATACGCCGCCCATCGCAATGTCGAAATTGTCGGCTTCAAAATCCTTCATCAGTTGTGGCCACGCCGTCTTGACGAACTCGACCTTGACGCCGAGCGCCTTGCCAAGCGCTTCGGCCATGTCGACGTCGAAGCCCTGGAATTTCGAGTTGTCTTTGTCGTAATAGGTGAAGGGACGATAATCGCCGGTCATGCCGACGCGCAGTGTGCTGCGCTTGATGATGTCGTCGAGGCGGGAAGCGGGCTGCTGCGCGTGGACGGAGACGGTCCACAGCACGGCAATTGCAAGACTGGCCAACACACGAAACATCACGTCTTCTCCACGCGCGAAATTGATGACATCGCTCAACAGCGATGGCGGATTTAGACCAGATCACCACGCCATGCCAGCCGAAGAATCGCCAGCCGGAGAAATCGAAACGTGACCATCTCGCTTCACGAGGCTTCCGTCGGTGTGTTCGTGCCGTATCTCGGAAATCTGTCCGTTCTTCTCGACAAAGCCGCGGCGCATGCCGAGGCCCGAAACATCGATCCCGCCGTGCTGCTGAACATGCGACTGGCGCCCACCATGTACAATTTGAAGCAGCAGGTGGGAGAGGCGAACCGGCATGCCATCGTCGCCGGCGCGTTGCTGGCGGGGCGGGCACCTCACACGTTTTCAGACACCGAGCCTGACATCCCCGAGCTCAAGGCGCGAATATCGGCGGCGATCGATTTCGTGCAGGCCTTGCCGCGCGGCGAGATCGACGCCGCAGCCGACAAGGAAGTCGTCTTCACGTTCAAGAACGGGAGCCAGCGGAAATTCACCGGCAAGTCGCTGCTGCTCACGTTCAGCGTCCCGCAGTTCTTCTTTCACGTCACGACGGCGTACGACATCCTGCGCCATGCCGGCGTCGATCTGGCCAAGAAGGACTTTTTGGGGCCGCCGAGATAGCGACCCACGCCAGCCCGTTACGCTTCGCTGCTTTTCCTGGCGGCGGCAAGTCCGGCCATCTCGCTTCGTAGCTGCTCGAAGCGACGGCGGGCCTCGCCTTCGCGGTCGTCCACCATCTGGATCGCGGCTTCGCGTGACATCGGGCCGGAGACGATCGGCGTGGAATTCTCGCCGATGGTCTCGTCCACATAGTAGTCGCCATTGTCGAGGCGGACGGTCCATTTGAAACGGATCGCCGCCATCGGGCCGGGGCCGAATTTGGTGTAGCCGTGGGCTTCGAGCGGCGGACACGCCGCCGGGATGGGAGGTGGCATGGCGGGCTTTGGCTCGGCGGCCGCTGTTTTTTCGGATACGCGACGGGCTTCCTGCGGATCAAGAATGCTGGCGATGGTCGCCAGCGCGTGGTCGGTAGGGTCGCTTTGCATCACGGGTAGCCTCCGGATCGAGCCCGTGGGGCAGAATCAGCGTCATTGTCGCCCCCGGGCCCCTACCTTGCTTCCGAACAAAGCCGGGCTTTGTCAATCCGTGGCTTTTTTGGGGCGCGGCTAGGCGCAGACTGGAGGTATTTTGTTCCTCCACGGCCGGGCCTGCTCAAGCTGGCCGGCCAGCCGGAACAGGGTCGCCTCATCGCCGAACCTGGCCGAGAACATCATGCCGAGCGGCAATCCGGCCTGGTTCCACGCGAGCGGCACCGACATTGCTGGCTGCCCGGACATGTTGAACATCGAGGTCCCCGGCATATAGCGGCGCAGGATGGGGGCGATATGCGACAGATCGCTCGACATGGTGTTGAGCTCGCCGATCCGCAGCGGCGGCGCGCACAATGTCGGACACAGGAAGACGTCGCAGTCTTCAAAGAAGGTCGCCAGCGCGCGCGAGATCTGGAAGGCGGCAAGCTGGGCGGCGACATAGTCGGTCGCGGTCGCTTTTTTGGCGTTGTGCGCATGCGCCAGCGTCAGGATCTCGATATCCTTGTCGGTCATTTCCCGGCCGAAGCGCTGCTCCAGCAGCCGCACCGTGAGCGCGGTGTTGCCGCCGACGATCGTGGTGATGGTCGCGGCCGGATCGGCGGGAAGCTTCGGCGCACGTTCCTCGATGCGGTGGCCAAGCCCCGCCAGCAGGCTTGCGGTCTCACGCACGGCGGCCGCGATTTCCGGATCAATGGCGTCGCCATAAGGCGACTTGTCGGTGAAGGAGATGCGGAGCCGGCCGGGGTTGCGGCCAACCTCCTGCGAATACGGCCGCTCCGGCGGCGGTGCGACATATGGGCTCGACGCTTCGGGGCCATGGACCGCGTCCATCATGACTGCGCTGTCGCGCACGCTGATGCTCACGACATGGCCGCAGGAAAATCCGCCCCAGCCTTCGCCCCGATCGGGGCCGAGCGGATTGCGGGCCCGCGTCGGCTTCAGGCCGAACACGCCGGAGGCGGAGGCGGGAATCCGGATCGAGCCGCCGCCATCGCTGGCATGTGCGACCGGAAGAATGCGGGCTGCGACCGCGGCTGCCGCACCGCCCGACGACCCGCCGGAAGAATGCTCGAGATTCCAGGGGTTGCGGGTTGGCCCGAACAGGCGAGACTCCGTCGTCGGCATCAGGCCGAATTCGGGACTGGAGCTTTTGCCGAAAATGGAGACGCCGGTATCGAGGAAGCGTTGCGCCAGCGTCCCGGTGTGGTCGGCGACATAGTCCTTCAGCACCGTGGCTCCCGACGTCGTGCGCGTGCCCTCCAAGAGATCAAGGTCCTTGAGGAGAAACGGCACCCCTGTGAAAGGGCCGTCGGGCAGGCCGCGGGCGACCTGGCGCTCGGCATAGTCATAGTGCTTGACGACGACGGCGTTGATCTGCGGGTCGACCTTTGCCGTGCGGGCAATGGCCTCGTCGAGCAATTCCTTGGCCGTGACCTGCTTGTTGCGAACGAGCTCCGCGAGTCCCACCGCGTCGTAGTTACCGTATTCCTTGAAGGCCATGCGCACACCTCGCTTGCCGGCCGGTCGGCGGACCGGCCGCGCCCAGTGTCATTGGATGGACCTAGCCGAGCACATCCTGGTTGATCACGTTCTGGCGCAGCGGGTCGCCATCCAGAACACTCAGGATATTGCGGGCGGTCTGTTCACTCATCCGGTCGACGGCTTCCACGGTGACGCCGGCGACATGCGGCGCCGTGATGACGTTCGGCAGGGCCAGCAGCGCCTGGCCGGCTGGCGGCGGCTCCTGCGCGAAAACGTCGAGGCCGGCGCCGGCGAGCGTGCCTGATGTCAGCGCCGTGTGCAGAGCGGCCTCGTCGACGATGCCGCCGCGTGCCGTATTGATCAGATAGGCGGTCGGCTTCATCCGGTTGAGCCTGTCAGCATTGAACATGCCGACGGTCTCCGGATTTTTCGGGCAATGGATGGTGACGAAGTCGGCGCGCGGCAGTGTCGCGTCGAGGTCGCTGACCGGTTCGCAACCGGCGGCCTTGATGTCAGCGGCGGACTTGTAGGGGTCAAATACCAGGACGTTCATTTCCATCGCGAGACATCGCTTGGCGGTGCGGGTGCCGATGCGGCCGAAGCCGACGATGAGAACCGTCTTGCCGAAGAGGTCGTAGGGCAGCATGCCGAGCCGATCGGCCCATTTGTTGTCCCTGACCAGCGAATGCATTTCGGTCGCACGCTTGGCGAGCGTCAGCATCATGAACAGCGCGTGCTCGGCGACCGAAGGCGAATTGGCGGTGCCCGCCACCATCAGCGGGATCTTGCGGCGGCTCAGCGCAGGCACGTCGACGGCGTCAAAGCCGACGCCGATCCGCGTCACCACCTGCATATCCCCAGAAGATTCGAGCTCAGGCTCGCCGAAGCGGGTGCCGCCGAGGGCGACGCCATGGACCGGCGCATGCGCCTTCAGCTTGACGTTGAAATCGTCCTGCGAAATCATGTTGGGAAATTCGACGAGCTCGATGTCGTCGCGCGCGTGAAGAAGCGCTCTTCCCTGCTGTGACATCGATTCCGTGATAAAGATTTTCTTCTTGTTGGTCGCCATTTCCTGCCCTTGGATCTCCTGTGCGTCGTCAAAGGACGACGCCGGTCACCTCGTTTAGCAGGTGCATATTGTTGAGGTCCACAGCCAATCGCAGCGGGGCGCCATCCTGCGCGCCGGCATTGGGATTGACCCGGCCGCAGACCTGGGAGCCTTCCAGCGTGAAATAGATCAAGGTCTCCATTCCCATCGGCTCGGTGACGTCGAGCACCGCGTCGAATGGCTCCACGCCCGGCTCAGCGTGCGGTCTGGCCTCGGTGATGTGCTCGGGCCGCAGCCCCAGCAGCAATTTTTCTGTACGCAGAACGCCCTGATAACGGGCAGCGCGGGCCGGCGGCAGTGGGAAGGCGATGCGATCGGTCAGGCGGACATGCAGCTTGCCGGCAAGATCCTCCAGGCGGCAGGGAATGAAGTTCATCGCCGGGGAGCCGATGAAGCTGGCGACGAATTTGGTCGCCGGCTTGTGATAGAGTTCGTTCGGCGTGCCGATCTGCTCGATCCGGCCGTGGTTCATCACCACGACGCGGTCGGCCAGCGTCATCGCCTCGACCTGGTCGTGGGTCACATAGACCGTGGTGGTGCGAACCTTCTGATGCACCTTCTTGATCTCGATCCGCATCTGCACGCGGAGCTTGGCGTCGAGGTTGGACAGCGGCTCGTCGAACAGAAACACCTTTGGGTTACGCACGATGGCGCGGCCCATCGCGACGCGCTGGCGCTGGCCGCCGGACAATTGCTTCGGCTTGCGGTCGATGAGCTCTGAGATGTCGAGCATGCGCGCGGCCTCGTCGACCCGGCTCTTGATCTCGGCCTTCGGGTAGCGCTTCAGCCGCAGCCCGAACGACATGTTTTCGGCGACCGTCATGTGCGGGTAGAGCGCGTAGTTCTGAAACACCATCGCGATGTCGCGGTCCTTCGGCGGCACGTCGTTGACGACGTCGCCGCCGATCATGATGTCGCCGTCGGAGATATCCTCCAGTCCGGCGATCATCCGCAGCGTGGTGGACTTGCCGCAGCCCGAGGGCCCCACCAGCACGACAAACTCATGGTCGGCGATATCGAGGTCGATACCGCGCACCGCCTCGACCTCGTCATAGCGTTTAACGACCTTACGCAACGTCACGTCAGCCATGAGATCAGCCCTTTGTCGCACCGGCGGTCAGGCCGGCAATGTAATAATCCATCAGGAAGGCATAGATGATGAGGGGCGGTGCCGCGCCGAGCAGGGCGCCGGTCATGATCTGTCCCCAATTGAAGACGTCGCCCTTGATCAGACTTGTAATGATTCCGACCGGGAGCACGAGCTGGTCGGTCGAGGTCGTGAACACCAGCGGATAGAGAAACTGCGCCCAGGAGACGGTAAAGGCGAAGATGGTCGCGGCGATGATCCCCGGTAATGCCACCGGAATGAAGATACGCGTCAGTGTCTGAAACCAGGAAGCGCCGTCGATGATGGCCGCCTCGTCAAGCTCCTTGGGAATCGAGGCGAAGTAGCCGATCATGATCCAGGTGCAGAACGGCACCGTCAGGGTCGGATAGATGAAGAGCAGGACGTACCAGCGGTTGATGAGCTGGATACCGGTCCAGTCGCCGAACAGCGCGAACACCTTGAACAGCGGAATGAACAGCAGGCTGTCCGGGATCAGGTAAGTCAGGAACACGCCGGTCGCGAGCGTGGCCGAACCCCAGAAGCGCATCCGCGCCAGCGCGAACGCTGCGGGCACGCTGATCAGCATGGTGATGGTGACCACGAAGATCGACACCATGGCAGAATTCCAGAAGAACCGCAGAAACTGGTTCGACGTCAACAGCCCGGTGTAGTTCTCAAGGGTTGGATGGAAGACCCACCAGGGGTTGGTCGCGGCCGATATCTCCGCACTGCTTTTCAGCGAGGTGATCAGCATGTAGAGGGGCGGCAGCAGCGAGAAAATCGCGAACAGCGTGAGAAAGAAATACGACCATCGCAATGCCCAGGTGCGGTCGCGGCTCATGCTGCCGTACTTTACCTTGCGGGTCGGCGCCGCCTTGTCGATCGTGACCGTACTCATCAGGATTCATTTCCGCGCTTGTTGACGTCCCTCAGGATGAAGATCGCCGCGATCGCCAGGATCGGCACCATGAAGAGGGAGACGCTCGCGCCCAGCGGAATATCGCTGCCCTCGATGCCGACGCGGAAGGCCCAGGTAGCGAAGATGTGGGTACGATCGAGCGGCCCGCCGGCGGTCAGGATCCGCACGATGTCGAAGTTGGCGAAGGTGACGATCAGCGAGAACAGCGTCGTGATAGCGATGATGTTACGCATCATCGGCAGGGTGACGTACCAGATCCGCTGCCACCAATTGGCGCCGTCGATCGCGGCGGCTTCATAGAGCTGGTCGGGCACCGATTTGAGCGACGCAAGGTACATGATCATGAAGAACGGGGCGCCGACCCAGATGTTGACCAGAATGACCGAGAAGCGCGCCCAGGCAGCGTCACCTGTCCAGGGGATCGGTCCTATTCCCAAAAACGACAGCGTATAGTTGAAGGCGCTATACGAGGGATCGAACAGCCACAACCAGGCCAACGTGCTCATGGCAGGCGGAATCACCCACGGTACCAGCAGCATGCCGCGCCATTTGCGCTGTCCTTTCGCAGGGATGTTGTGAACGAAATGCGCCACGATGAAGCCGATCAGCGCCTTGAAGATCACAGCCGAGATCGCAAAGATGCAGGACTGCTTGACCACCAGCCAAAACGTGTCGCGCTTGAACAGGAACTCGAAATTGCCAAGCCCGATGAACCGCTGCATCGATTTGTTAAGGGTGGAGAGATGCAATGAGTAGAATGCGGGATAGATCACCAGAATCGCAATAAGCAGGATCAGCGGAAGCGTCATCAGAAACGCTGCGGTCGATTTTCGCTTCAACGCCTTGTGCAGGCTGGACCGCTTTCGTGCCGGCTGCGTTACGCCCGCGCTTTCGGGCCGCAATGCCACATCAGCCATGATGCACCTTTCTCAGGCGATAATTGTAGATCCAGGGGGCCCGGAGGAGCCGCATGGCAGCGGCGCTCCCTTGCCCTTGCGTAAGACGGATTCGCCGCGACAACCGATACGCTACGGCCGTCGCGGCGATATGCTTGCATGCTAGCTTCGCATGAAGCCTTCGCACTCGCCTTCGGCCCAGGCGAGCGTCTTTTCCATCGGTTCGCCCTGGTAATAGCGCAGGCACATCTTGGTCAGCGTCGCCTGGGCATAGATCTGCTGTGCGATCTTGGGCGGAGCGGGCGAGGCCGCGATGGAAAGGGTCTGGTGCTTGTAGGGATTTGGATAGTGGTAGAGCGTGCCTTTCGGCGGCCCTTCCTCCTGCCATACCTTCAGGGTGGTCAGCTTCTCATAGGCCGGCAAGTCATAGCCGCCGCTCGCGTTCACCATCTTCTCGATGGCGGCTGGCTTGGAGAGCTGCACCAAGAGGCTCTTCGCGGCCTCCTTATTCTTGGAGAAATTCCAGATGCTCCAGAAATAGGGCAGGTAGGGTGCGAAGCGGCCTTTTGGACCGGCCGGGAAGCCGTGGGTCCAGCACTGCTCGGCGACCTGCGGTGCATCGCGCTTGGCGACCGCCCAGGCGCTTGGCGGATTCATGATCATGGCGCCTTTGCCGGAGACCAGCCATTTGTTGTTGGATGCGTCGTCCCAAGCGGCCACGTCCGGCGGCAGGAAAGCGATCAGCTTCTTGTAGAACTCAAGGGCCTGGCGAACGGCATCCGTCTTGACGGTTAAATTGCCCTTGGCGTCCACCAGTTGCGCGCCGAAGGACAGGAAAATCGCGCCGGCGGTATCGACGTTGTCAGTGGTCTCACCGAGCCCGATGCCGAACGGCACGCCGCCCTTGTGACAGGCCTCGGCCGCTTTCAGGAATGTTTCGAGCGTCCAGTTGTCGGCCTTTGGCTCGGAGCCGGCTGGATACATCGCCTGCACATCGATGCCGGCATGTTTCTTCATCAAATCGATGCGGGAGCAGGGCCCCTTGATTTGGCTGCCGACACAAGCGGGAACGCCGAGCCATTTCTCGCCGACCGTGCCGAGATACTTTGCCGTGCCGTTGACCTCGCCGTTCTCGGCGATGATCGGCTTCATGATATCGCTGACATTTTCCAACTGTTCGGCATTGGCATGGGCCCACCATGTTGGCATCGCAAAGATGTCATGGCCGGACTTCGCTTGCGCTTCAGCGGCTATGGTCAACAGGTTCTTGTTACCCTGGCTCGGGATGTAGTCGATCGTGACCTCGACCTTTTCCTTCTCGGCCCACTCATTGACGATATCGGTAGAGGCCTTGTTGGCGCCGGGAACCCAGTGGTCCCAGAACCCGATCGAGAGCTTGCCGGCGGCACGGGCGCCGCGCACATAAGGCGCGGTTATAAGGGCAGCGGATGTTAGCGCGGTTGCGGCAACAAACTGTCGGCGAGAAAGCATCCTGCGTGACATGGGGCGTTTCCTCTTTGATGAGCATATTTTGCTTTTTGTTCTTTTTCTCCGTCCGGAGGGAGCCGCGTCGAGGCGGAGCCAGCGGAGATTTTGTAATTGGATCAGACCAGAATTGTTTGCCTCTGTCGAGAAAACACATCGTCGCTGTCATTGAACTAACGTTGCGTGGAAATTCCCGGCAGCGGGAGTGACGATGGCGTGTCGCTATGGATCGTCGATAATTTGCGCGGCAATATTGCGCCGCACACTTTGCCTTCGCTATTGCCTAAACTTTGTCTTCGCTATTGCCTAAGGGGTGTGCGCTTGCGCCGCAGCGAGGCGGGGTGCGCGGGTAACCTTCCCATATCGAGCGGCGGTTCATGCCGTGGAACCGGCAGGTGCAAGTGTGGACGAGTTTGGGGCGGAAACGATAGCTTGAGCCAAGGGATTCTCGGCAAGATTCTCGGCGGGATTCTCGACGCGCCGCCGGCGACCGCATGCCGAATTTACCGATCGATGATGGAGACCAAATAATGGATCGTTCTCAGCACATTGCGATGCCGTCGCGATTGCTTGTTGCGCTTGGCGCGATCGCCCTGCTGGCCGTCAGGTCGCCACCGGCCGTCAATGCGCAGGGGCTGGTAGAGGGCGTGCAGCAGGGGGCGCGAGAAGGCAACAAGGCGGCCGGTCCCGTCGGAGGCGTGCTGGGCGGCGCGATCGGCGGCGTCGTCGGTGTGGTCACCGGCGTTACCGGCGTTTTCACCGGAGGCAACAACAAGGGCGGGCAGGCGCCTGCGGCCAAGGATGCCAAGCAGGGTGAACCTTCCAAGCAGGGCGAAGCGCTCAAGCAAGGCGAGGTCGCAAAGCAGGGCGATGGCGCGAAACCGGCGAAGGGCAGCAAGGCGACGAAGACCGCTGCCAGGCAGCAACCGCAGCAGCCGGCCGTGCTCACACAGCCCGCCGCGCCGCAACTGACAGCCGAGCAGATCGTCGCCACCAGTGACGCCAATATCGAGCGGATCAAGAAGGAGTTGAACCTCACGCCCGAGCAGGAAAAGCATTGGGCCGGCTTCAATAGTGCGATGCACTATCTCGGCCATAACGGGGCCGAGCGCCTCAACCTGAGGGTCGCCCGCGCCAAGCGCGATCCGCCTGATGACATCATCGAGCAGATGCGCAACGAAGCCCAATTCCTCAACGACCGTGCCGTCGATCAGCGCAACGTGGCTGACGCAGCCGAACCGCTGTTCGCCAGCCTCAGCGACAAGCAGAAGGAATTTTTCATTCAGGAAATGGTCAAGCTGAGCCACGAGCGCGGGCTGGATTAGCCGGCGGGCCGAGCGAATAGCCGGGCACGCATGCCCTGGGGTAGGTTGAAAGGCGCGGCACCCGGCTACTCTGCCGCAGCGGCGCGGCCTCTCCAATCTCACTGCAATGATGGAGGAACCCTGACGGACTGGCGCCTTAGTCGTGGCGCACTCGCGGCGTTGTCGGGAACTTCGCTCTTTCACCGCCAGTGTTGCCCCGCAACATCAGGCAGGCCGTCGTTAAGCCGGCCGGATCGGGTGCTCGTACCGCCAGTGCGCGGCACGGGGCTCTCGCGCAAAGTCGGATCCCTTCCAGCTGCTGTCGCGCACGCCATCGACATCCGTCGCGGCAAAGGCGATATGATTGCATCGGCCGGTATCTTCATACTTCCGCTCGGTGACGCTAGACAAAGCTGAGGTCGGTCTCGACCCCCATCATCCAGGCGCCGACGGTTTCGAAGTGCCTGAGCTGGCCCTGCAACTGCTGGGTCACGGTATGGATATCGCGGAAGCGGCGCTCCAGCGGATGATCCTCGAAGATCGCCGTCGCGCCGGCGGCATTGTAGGCGAAATCAACCGCCTCGCGCGCCTTGTGAATGGCGTTGGTCGAGGCCATGCGGATGTTCATGCGTTGCGCCACGGTAATCGTCGCGCCCGCCTGGAGATCTTTCCAGGTGTCGGCCATCGACTGCAGCACGTAACCGCGCGCGGCGCGCAGATTGACTTCGGCCTGGGCGAGGTTGCTCTGAACCACCGCATTGTCCCGCAAGGACACCCTGGCGCCGCGCGGCACCTTGTTGCGCATGGTCTCGACGAAATTGTCGAGCGCGGTGCGGGCGATGCCGCAGGCGACGCCGGCAAAGCCGACCTGGTAGCAGGTATGATTGCTCATCCGGTACAGCGGGCCGCGCTCGCGGCATTCGCGGTCGAATTCCCGGATGATCGAGTGGTCCGCGCGCACGAAGAAATCCTTGAGCGCGAACTGGTCGCTGGCAGTGCCTCGCAGGCCAACGGTGTTCCAGATGTCGGTCCATTCGACGTCTTCGGCGCGTACCAGCATCGTACGTTCGAGCGGCATGCCATTGGCGTCGCATTTGGGTGAACCGTCCGCGGCATAGATCGGGCAGTGCGCGCCGAGCCAGGTCGCGTGCCGGCCGCCGGATGCAAAGGACCACACCCCGGTGACCCGGTAGCCGCCCTCGCATTCCACCGCGCGCACCTTGGGACCGGGCCCCCATGCCAGCACCGCCCGCGGATCGCCGAAAATCGCCTGCGCCACCGGCAGGTCGAGATAGGCCGCCGACATCGCGCAGCCGCCGGCCTGGCTCAGGCACCAGGCCGTGGAAGCATCCGCTTTCGCAATGGTTTCGATGACGTGGAAAAATGTGACAGGGTCGGTTTCGATTCCGTTGGTCGAGCGGGGTAGCAACAGGCGGAACAATTGGGCGTCGTGCAGTTTGTCGAGCAGTGCGGGCGGCAGCCGGCGCGCGCTCTCGATGTCGTCTGAGGCAGCCGCGACGTCGGCGCATATGGCTTCGGCCCGGGCAATGATGGCCGGATCGCCGGCAAGATCGGCGGAGTTTGCAATTGTCGTATTCAGGGCCATGCCTGCCGATCCACTGCCGTTCCGTGCGCTGATTATTGGGAGGCTATCGTGCCATTGCCGCTATCGGCAAGAGCATGGCGAGGCGAAGCGCGTCTGCGTACATGATCGGGGTTTTGTGCCGCCCTGCACAATGGAGCGCGGCGACAGCGCCGACTTGTTTAACATTTTGCGATAGCTTTGCGATCAGGCTGGGATCGATCCGGGGACGCGACAAAATGGAAGAAAAACGAAAGCATCCGCGAACGGAGATCAACGAGCCTGCCTATGTTTCGTCGGGTGGCTCCGTCATTCCCTGCGTGGTACGGAACATCTCGCGCGAGGGCGCGGCGATCGATGTCGACAACCCGGCCTTCGTCCCGCAGCTTTTTCGCCTGGTGATGGCGAAGGATTCATCGATCGTGCATCGGTGCCGGGTCACCTGGATCCAGCAGAACCGCGTGGGTCTGACCTTTATCGACGCTGGGGCGACTGCGGAACCGCCGCCGGCGGACGGCAGGCGTTGAACGCTATTCGATCCGCAGCTTTGCGTCGCGCACCACCTTGCCCCACTTGTCCATTTCCAGCCTGATCCGCGCGCCGAACTCCTCCGGCGTATTCGCAACCGCCTTGAAGCCGAGCGTCGTCAGGCGCTCCTTGACGTCCGGTTGGGCAACGATCTTGGCGATCTCGCGATAAAGCAGATCGACGATCTCTTTCGGCGTCCCCGCGGGCGCGACAATGCCTGTGAGCGTGTCGGCTTCCTGATCCTTCACGCCTTGTTCGGCGAAGGTCGGCACGTCAGGCATTCCAGCCGCACGTTCGGTTGACGCCACGCCGAGCGCGCGCAGTTGTCCGCTCTGCACCGCCGACAGGGCAGGCGGCAGCGCGGTGAAGGCGATCGGCGTGTGTCCGCCGACCGTTGCCTGGATGGCCGGGCCGGCACCCGTGAAGGGCACGTGCACCAGATCGAGCTTGAAGGCGAGCCGGAACAGTTCGCCGCCGAGATGCGGCGTCGATCCAACCCCGGGCCCGGCGAAGCTGTATTTGCCGGGGTTGTCTCTGACAAGCTGCACCAGCTCCGGCAGCGTCTTGGCCGCGACCTGTGGATTGACCACCACGACGTTCGGCGAGACCGCAACCAGCGTCACCGGCGCGAAATCCTTGACCGCATCATACGGCACCTTGGCGTAGAGGCTGGGATTGACGACGAAGCCGGTGCTGATGGCCATGATGGTGTAGCCGTCCGGCGTCACGCGGGCGACCTGGCCGGCTGCGGTGTTGCCGCCGGCGCCGCCGATGTTTTCGACGTAAAATTGCTGGCCGAGATTGTCGGTCAGCTTCTGCGCCACGATGCGAGCGATGGCGTCGGTTGGTCCGCCGGCTGGAAAGCCGACCACGACGCGCACCGGCCTGCTTGGATAATTCTCCGCCGCTGCCGCGGCGCCGGCTAGCAGCCATGCCGCTGCCAATGCTGCCCGTAAAGCCGCGGCCATGGCGTTCTCCCCGATATGTTTGTTGCAGACATCATCGACGAGACCGCGACGCCCGGCAAGGGGCCGGCGGCGCGGGAACGCTATTTCGCCAGCAGCGGCTTGATCCGTTCTTCCAATTCCTCGAACGACATCGAGCCCTGAAGCCGCATGCCGTTGACAAAGAAGGTCGGCGTTGCCGCGATTTTTACTTCCCGGACGGCGTATTGCTGGTCGGCATTCAGCTTGTCGAACTGCGCCTTGTCTTCCTCGCAGGTCTTGACGTCCTCTTCGCTCATGCCGTGCTGCCTACCGACGTAGAGCAGCGTCGCCTTGGTCTGCGTCATCAGCTGGTCCTGCAGCTTGAACAGCATCTCGACGGCGGCGAGATACTTTTCGGAATCGCCCTTGCCAATGCAGCGTGCCAGTATCGAAGCCGCGGCGGCCTTGATGTCGAGCGGAAATTCGCGAAACACAAAACGCACCTTGCCGGTATCGATATATTTTGAACGCAGCATCGGAAATACGTTCTGGCCGAAGGCTGCGCAGTGCGGGCAGCTCATCGATGAATATTCGGTGATGGTGATCGGCGCGTTCTCGGATCCGATGGCCATGTCCGGCAGCGAAACCGGTTTTGCAACCGCTGCGGCAATTGCGCTTTGTGCGAGGGCGGTGGCCTGGACGGCCGGCGATGCAAAGGCAAGGAGGGCAGCGAAGGCAATGCGACAACGAACGTTCAACGGCTACTCCGAAACGTATTGGGGAAAAGGCGCGCAAGCAGTAGCTGCGGCCTGTTGATCATTCTACTGGTTTTGCGAGCGAAGGGCCATCTCGACCGGATCGCAGTTGACCGCGAATTGATCGCGATCCATTCATGGGCGACAGGGTGCGCAAAGGTTGCGCGACGGACTGGCTGCGCTGGCGAACGAGCATGGCATCGCTGTTCGCCAGAGCGGGCCGCCGCAGATGCCCTTGATCCATAAAAATGCCCCGCAACGCGACCCTACGATCGACGAGAGCGGGGCAGTCTTAGGAGAAAACGGCGAGATCGCCGAATGATGATGTCGACATCGTCGTCGGCCATCATGTGGTTCAATCCTGGTCCCACTCGGCGGCGCGCGCATTGACGTGGATCAAACACGGGAGAGAAATGCGTTTTGAACTCGCTCGCGTCCTCAAGCCACTTGGAGCCACGACGCGCTCAATCTGTTGCTCGGCGCGCTTCCATGGGAGATTTGTGGGCAACCGACCGCTGGCCCGCCAGCTGTTCGAATTCGTGATGGCCGGGTAGGTGCATGACCTCTACGCAGTCGGCGTTGAGGCGTTCGTTGTCGACCAGCCGCTCGGCCAACATCAGCGCCTGAGAAGGTCCGTCCGACTGGACCTCGATCTGGCGCTGCAGGCATTTAAACCTGTGGCCGTCGGAATTGCATAGATCCTTATAGAAGGAGACGCGATAGCTGTTCATCTTGCACTCCCGCTTCTTCCAGCATCCCGCCTACAGCTTACTCTCATGCGTCCATGTCTGCCAGACGCTGGCGGTTACGCAGCACGATTTGGCGGGCGCTCGAAAACACCAGGATGCCCTGGTCGCTGAGTTGCGACAGTGCGCGCGAGACGGTTTCCAGCGTCAGGCCGAGATAGTCGCCAATGTCGCGGCGGCACATCGGCAGGGCCATCATACCGGTCTTGGAGAGCCGACGATCCATTTCCAGCAGGAAGGTCGCAACCTTTTCCATCGCGGTCTTGCGGCCCAGTAGCAGCATATGATCTTCGGCGTGCCGTAGATCGCTTGCGGTCATGGTCCAGAGGTTATGAGCGACCTGGACATTCGAACCCGCTGCGGCTTCGAGGTTCCGGCGCTTGACCAGACGAACGGTGGTATCGGCGATCGCTTCGGCGGTCAGGCGATGGGTCGAGCCGGCATCCAGGCCGAACACATCGCCGGGCAGGTGGAACGCGCCGATCTGGCGCCGGCCGTCGCTGAGAAGCTTGTAGGTGCGAACCGAACCCCGGACGACCTGATAGACGTACTCGCAAGGCTCGCCCTCGCCGTAGATTTCCTCGTCCTTGCGGTAGGTGAACTCGCTGGCAATCACACCCGCACAGGTCGCGATGACGCTGAACTGGTCGAGGGCCGGAGGAGTCTGGACGCGCGGCGCGGTGAAAATCTTGCCTGCCGAAACTGCCGGTGCGGTGATCGTCTGGGTGAGCATTTGCCATCTCCTCGATGCAGGATGGCATGGGTGTAACTTGGAACTTCGCCGCCCGATATTTGGGTCGATATCCTAAGGGGAGGCCCTTACGGGGTTTTACGGAGGTGGCTGCGACCGGCGTTTTCAGGCCCGGCCTGCCGCACCTACCGTGTCGATCGCTTTCCGGACGCAATCGACCAGATTACCCTCGAGATTGGGCTTCAGGAGGACCTGCCGCACGCCAGCCGAGGTCGCCTTGGCCGCGATGTTTTCGTCTGGATAGCCCGTAATCAAGATAATCGGGGTAGAGACGTCGAGCCGGCGAAGCCGAAGAGCCAGTTCCAAACCGTCGAGTTCCGCCATCTTGTAGTCGATGACGAGGCAATCGGCGCGACTGCGGGTGGCAGAGCCAAGCAGGGCGACCCCGCTACGGAACGTACGGACGTCGAACCCCTCGGTCTCCAGCAGAAAGCGCAGCGACGTCCGGACGTCGTAGTCATCATCGACGACGTAGATCATCGATTTTCTGGGCGCAGCGCTAATCTTGGCTTCGCTGGCGACGCTGTTTCGGGGCTCGGTCATGCCGACAAGATAGACATTTTGTCGACGCACGAATTGACTTGGCTCAATCCTCGACAATGCCCGCCCGGATTGCAAACCGCACCAACTCGGAAAGGTTACCGGCCTGCATCTTGGTCATCACGTTTGCACGATAGACCTCCACAGTGCGCGGACTGATATCGTATTCGCGAGCGATGGCCTTGTTCGATTGCCCGGTCACCAGCCCCTGCATGACCTGGCGTTCACGCTGGGTAAGGCTGGCGACGCGCGCGGCCATATCGGCCAGCAAGGCTTCGCTTTTCGACCCGCTTTCACTCTCCGCCAGCGCTGTTTCCACCATGTTGATTAGCCGGTCGTCCTCGAATGGTTTTTCGAGAAAGTCGAGCGCACCCAGCTTCATCGCCTCGACGGCGAGGGGGACGTCGCCATGACCGGTCATCACGATGACAGGAAGCTTGCGTGGGCCTGAGCTCAGCCGGCGCAGCAGTTCCATGCCGTCGATACCCGGCATGCGCACGTCCGTCACTACGCAGCCGGCTTCCAGACCGGCTACCTCGTCCAGGAAAGTCTGCGCCGAATCGAACAAACGAACGTTGAAGCCCGCGGAGCCGAGCAGGAAATCCAGCGAGTCTCGCATCGCCGGATCGTCGTCGATGACATAGACCTTAGCGCTCGGCATCGGTCATATCCTTGCCGTGCGCGGCAGGCAGCGTGAAATGAAAAGTCGCGCCGCCGGATCTATTTGTTTCCGCCCACATCCGGCCGCCATGGGTTTCGATGATGGTGCGGCTGATGGAAAGGCCGACGCCCATGCCGGTCTCCTTGGTCGTGAAAAACGGTTGGAACAGGTGCGCCAGCGCATCGCCCGCGAAGCCGGACCCGGTGTCAGAAACGGAGACTTCGATCATATCGTCTGCGGCCCTGGTGTTGGAGGCGATCAGTTCACGGTGCGTCGAGGATGCCATCGCTTCCAGCGCATTGCGGAACAGGTTGACGAGAACCTGCTGAATCTGAACCCTGTCGGCCAGCACGAGGTCGCAGCTCGGGTCGAGATTGAAGCGCAGGAACACGCCCTGTTCGCGGGCGCCGGTGAGCCCCAGCGCGCCGGCCTCTTCGATCATCTTCGAAAGGCTTTCGACGCGCTGCTCGGAGGCGTCGCGGGCGACGAAGTCGCGCAGTCGCCTGATGATGTCGCCGGCGCGAATCGCCTGCTCCGCGGCGCGATCGAGCGCTGCTCCGATCTTGGCGGCGTTGGCGTCCGTACTGCCGGCCAGCAGGCGCCGCGAACCTTTCATGTAATTGCTGATCGCCGACAGCGGCTGGTTGAGTTCGTGGGCGAGCGCGGATGCCATTTCCCCCATCGCGCTGAGACGGGATACGTGGACCAGTTCGGATTGCAGTTCCTGCAGGCGGGCCTGGGTCTGTTGCTGTTCGGTGAGATCACGAACGAATCCCGTAAAAAACGGCTTGCCGCCCGAATGCATTTCGCCGATCGTGAGATGCATCGGGAACGTGGTACCGTCCTTGCGCATGCCGGTGACGATACGTCCGATGCCGATGATACGCCGCTCGCCAGTCTTGAGGTATCGCGCGATATAGGCGTCATGACGGCTGCGATCGGGCTCCGGCATCAGCACACTGATGTTCTTTCCGATCGCCTCCGATTCGTTGTAGCCGAATTGACGGGCAGCAGCGATCGAGAAGAACTGCATGATCCCATGGGCGTCGATCACGATCATCGCATCGGGAATCGTATCCAGAATCGAGCGAAAGTGCCGCTCGCGGGTCGTGACCACCTCCTCGAGGCGCTTCTCGCGGTTGATGTCGAGCATGATGCCGCTCAGCCGGGCAGGAGTGCCGTCAGCCCCATTGATGGTCGTGCCCAGTGCGCGAACCCAACGACCGTCTCCGGAATTTCGGTTGACCCGGTACTGGATGTCGAAATTGCAGCCGGTGTCGATCGATTGTTGCACGGCTTGCGCGGTGCGATCGCGATCCTGCGCATCGAGCAGGGAGAGAAACAGCTCGTAATTGACCGGCGTATCCGGCCGGAGGCCAAACAGCTCGCGGGTGGCCGCGGACCAGCTCAGTTTCCGGGTCGACAATTCAAGGTCCCAGGCTCCCACGCCGGAGCCCTCGGCACCGCTCCGCGCGTGCTGGTCGAGTAACCCCTTATCATGGAAGAGTCGGTCGGCGTCGATCATGCTTCGCTTCTAGGCTGCGCTTACCTACCAGATAGCGCATTCGCTCGGACGTGTGAAATGGCCGAGAACCAAAATCGCGAAATGCGCATATCCATTTGATAACGCACGACGTTTTCAATGGCTGCCGATGCCGAAATCGGCCGCGCCGGATATGCAGATGTTCGAAAAGAGCCGACAAAGATTCTTGATCTAGGTCAGCTTCAAACCGCGCCTGCCATCTAGGATGAATCGCGTGGGCACAGCCCATGCGGCATTTCACCCTCGAGTGGAGCAGTCAATGGACTACAAGACCGTCATGGTCGGCTTGGCGCTGGACCGGCCGAACGATGCCTGCCTCAGGGTGGCCGGCGATATTGCCGAGCGGTTCGGCGCCCGAATCATCGGGGTCGCCGCCTCGGACTTGAGGCCACCAATGTATTTCGCCGATGGCGACTTTGCGCAAAAGCTGCTCGACCAGGAGACCATCGCCATCGAGACGCGCCTGTCGGAGCTTGAATCGGAGTTTCGCGCGGCCACTGAGAAGCGCGCGAGCGAGGTGGAATGGCGGACGGCTCGCGCTTTGCCGGTCCCATACATGCTGCAGCAGGCAAGGGCCGCCGATCTTATCGTGGTCGGCGCCCGTTCCGAGACCCTGGTCGATCCCTGCGCGGCCCCTGATCCCGGTGATCTGTTGATGCAGGCGGGGAGGCCGCTTTTGGTGGTGCCACCCACGACCGAATGGCTCGATCTGAGAAGCGTTCTGATCGCGTGGAAGGATGTGCGGGAGGCGCGCCGGGCCGTGTTCGATGCGCTGCCGCTTCTTGCCGCGGCAAAGGAAGTCACGGTGACGGAGGTTCCCGAGCAGGATGGCCGCCGTGCGAACGCGCTGTCGCATGTCGCCGACGTCGCAACATGGTTGCGCGGCCACGGCATCGCGGCGAACACCGTCGTTCCCGAAAAAGACGGCGATGTGAGCGGGCAGATCGAGAAGATCGCATCCAATATCGGAGCCGGCGCGGTGATCGCGGGCGCCTACGGTCACTCGCGATTCCGGGAATGGGTGCTCAGCGGGGTCACGCGCCACCTGGCAACTGAATCGCGACGTTGCGCGTTTCTGTCTCGTTGAGCATCCAAGATGACGAGGGCCCGCCGTGCATAAATTTCTCGAAGCGACCGCAGGGCAGTACATGACGCGCGAGGTGAAAACCGTTGCCCGCGACACGACCATGCGCGAGTTGCACAGGATGTTCGAGGCTGATGATTTCAACTGCTATCCCGTGCGGGAAGGCGATGACGTCGTCGGCGTCGTGAGCAACTTCGATTTCCTCAAATGTTTTGCCTTCAATCCCGGCCGGATGGTGCCGGCCTACGACGACCTGTTGTCGCGAATGGTGGTTGATGTGATGACGCCGGAGTTCATCTATGTCGACCCGGCCACGAAATTGACCCGCGTTCTCCAGCTGATGGTGGATCACCGGATGAAGAGCCTGCCGGTGTTGGATGCCGAACAGCGGCTAGTGGGCATCATATCTCGCGGCGACATCATGCGCGCGCTGACCGAGAGCGCGCGCAGATAGCGCGCAGCGGGCCTAGCCCGCCTTCGCCATTTCGATGTCCTCGGGCGATTTCAAAAACATCCCGGACATGGTGTCGACCCAGCACAGGTGATCGTGAACCTTGTTCACACCGGCGACGTTCTGCGCGGCCACGATTGTTGCCTGCCGCGAGCGTTCGTCGGTGATTACACCACTGAGATGGACGATACCGTCCCGGACAATGACGCTAAGCCCGAACGGGCTCCAATCGTTCTTGTCGATCGCGGCGACGACGCGGCTGCGAATATGGTCGTCGTCGGCCGTCGGGTCCGGGATTTCGCGCGCCAGGCTTGCGACCGCGTGCATCAGGTTGGCACGGGACACAAGGCCGACGAGTTGCTCGCCGCGCATCACCGGTAGGCGCTTCACGCCGTTGGTGTCCATCGCATCAACGATCTCTTCGAGGGTCGCGTCTTCGGTGACGGTAATCGGATCGCAGGTCATGACGTCGCAGACCCTGCGGCCGTGCTCGTGAACGTAATCGACGGCGGAGTCGCCAAGCAGGACCTTGAGCCAGCGGCCGCGTTTGCGCTGGGTGGCGATTTCCCTGCGGCGGATGAAATCGCCCTCGGAGACGATTCCAACGAGCTTGCCGGCGCTATCGAGAACGGGAAGCCCGCTGACATGATGCTGCAGCATGGTATTGGCGGCCTCGAGAATGGTGGCGTCGGGTGCGATCGTGATGACGGAGCGGGTCATGATCTGGTGGGCGCGCATGTGATGGTCTCCTGTTCCATGCCATCCAGAGATGGCTGAGCGCCGCGGCTCGCGCAGCGCGGTTGATGCAGCCATGCTAGAAAAAGCCAGCTTGGGTGCGATTGATGCGGATCAAACGCGATCGGCTCGCTCCGGATAGGCTGCGCACGCTTGCGTGAGGGGATCGGACGAAATGCACGCCATGGTCCTGACGGCGCCCGGATTGCCGCTGCGCCTTGAATCCCGGGAGGACCCGCTGCCTGGTCCGGGGGACGTGTGTGTCGAGGTCGCAGCCTGCGGTGTGTGCCGGACCGATCTGCATGTCCTCGATGGTGAATTGCCCGGCATCGCCTATCCCATTGTTCCCGGCCATGAGGTAGTCGGACGGGTGAGGGCCCTCGGCCCCGGCGTAACGTCGCTCGCAATCGGTGAGAGGGTCGGCGTTCCCTGGCTCGGCTACACCTGCGGCGAATGCCCGTATTGCCGCAATAGCCGGGAAAACCTCTGCGACCGGCCGCGCTTCACGGGTTACACACGTGACGGCGGATTTGCCACGCATATCGTCGCAGACGCCCGCTACTGCTTTCCGCTTGGCGAAGCCGGCGACGACGTCGCCATCGCGCCCTTGCTCTGCGCCGGGCTGATCGGCTGGCGCTCGCTTGTCATGGCGGGCGAAGGAAAACGGCTCGGCATCTTCGGATTCGGTGCGGCCGGCCACATCATCGCGCAGGTCGCGCGCTGGCAGGGCCGTTCGGTATACGCGTTCACCCGTGCGGGCGACCTCAAGGCACAAGGTCTTGCGAAATCGCTGGGCGCGGAATGGGCGGGCTCGTCCGAGGATCCGCCTCCGGCACCGCTCGATGCCGCGATCATTTTTGCGCCGGTCGGCGCGCTGGTGCCGCTGGCCTTACGCGCCGTGTGCAAAGGCGGGCGCGTGGTCTGCGCCGGCATTCACATGTCGGACATTCCCTCGTTCCCTTACCATCTTCTCTGGCAAGAACGCCGACTGCTATCGGTTGCCAACCTCACGCGTAGCGACGGGATCGAATTTTTTGAGGTCGCCGCGCAAGCGGACATCAGGACGCACACCAGCGTATTCCCGTTGCGCGAAGCCAACGAAGTCCTTGCAAAATTGCGCACCGGAGAGATCACTGGTGCGGCGGTGCTGCAGCCGTGACCCAACGATCGCCTACCGGCATTGCCATCTCCGACGCTGACCTGCAGCGGCAGGTGCTGGACTTCCTCGACAATTCGCGCTTCGGGCCGGCGAAGGGCGGCAAGCGGATCGATACGCACGCCTCCATGGTCTTCCTCGGCGCCGAACGAGCATTGAAGATCAAGCGCGCCGTGCGCTTGCCATTCCTCGACTATTCGACGCTGGAGAAGCGCAAGCGGGCCTGCGAGGAAGAGCTGAAAGTCAACGCCGGCAACGCCCCCGAACTCTACCGCCGGGTCGTCGCCATTACGCGCGAGCCCGACGGCGCCTTCGAAATCGACGGGTTCGGCCCGCCTGTCGAATGGGCGGTCGAAATGACGCGGTTCGACGAGACGCTCGACGAGGTTGCCTCGTCGAAGACGATCGAGCGGTCCCTTGCAACGGCCCTTGCCGATGCGATCCTGCGCTCGCACGCCAATGCACCGCGCGGGGACGGTGAAAGCTGGCTGGCGTCAATCCTGCCCATCATCGAACGCAATACCGCCAAGTTTCGCGCCGTACGCGGGCTCGACAAAGGCGCCGTCGATCAACTCGATGCCGCGAGCCGCGATTGGGTGACGAGGTTGCAACCGCTGCTCAGGCAGCGTGCCGGGCAAGGCTTCGTGCGCCGTTGCCATGGTGACCTGCATATCGCCAATGTTGCTTTGGTGGATGGCCGGCCGCTATTGTTCGACGCCATCGAATTCGATCCCGTGATCGCCACTACGGATGTCCTTTACGATCTTGCGTTCACGTTGATGGATCTGGTTCACTTCGGGCAGGCCGCGGCGGCAAATGCCGTATTCAACCGCTACCTTGCGGGGGTGGGTGAAGAGGATCTCGACGGCTTGCGCCTGCTGCCGTTGTTCCTGTCGATCCGGGCAGCCATTCGGGCGCATGTGCTGTTCGTCAAGAGCGAAAGCGCGGCAGATCGCGAAGACGCCTGGCAGCAAGCAAAACGCTACTTTGATCTGGCAGGACGCCTCGTCAGGCCCAGGCCGCCACTGCTGGTCGCGATCGGCGGGTTGTCGGGTACCGGGAAATCGGTGCTGGCGCGGGAACTTGCGGGCCTTGTCGAGCCACCGCCCGGGGCGCTCATTGTCCGCTCGGACGTCGTTCGCAAGCATCTCTTCGGAATGAATGAAACGACCGCCCTGCCAGAATCCGCCTATCGGCCCGATACTTCGAAGCGGGTATATGATGAACTCTTGAGCATGGCGCGGCGCGTCCTGGCTCTGGGCTGCTCGATCGTGGTTGACGCCGTCTATATGGAGCAGGCCGAGCGGACGGAAATCGCCGATCTGGCCGCCGAGCAGGGGGTAGGCTTTCGCGGCCTGTTTTTGACGGCCGATCTTGCGACGCGGCTGGCACGCATCGAAGGTCGCAGGGACGATGCGTCCGACGCGACACGAAATGTCGTCCTGAAACAGGAAGCCGCAGCCATCGGTGCGGTGAACTGGCATATGATCGACGCCTCGGGAACGCCGGAACAGACGCTGGCGGGGGCCCAGGTTTTCCTGCCCGGTGAGTGCTAAAGATGCGAGCCGATCCGGCCAAAACGCCGCGCCGCCGCGAGGCCGCCAAGGCCGAGGATCTCGACTGTGCAACGGCATTTCAGGCAATGGCGCTGGGCTGCGTCGCGGCCATCGAGGCGCACCACGGCAGCGCATGCGCGGGGGATGCCGAGGCCGTGCACCAGATCCGGATCGCGATCACGCGACTGCGTGCCGCCGTCGCATTCTTCGCGCCGTTCGTGGTCGATGCGGAATGGCTGCGCCTCAAGAAGGAAATCGCCTGGCTGAATGGGCCGCTCGGCGCCGCCCGCGACAGCGATGTCGTCGTGGAATATTCGCGGCGCAAGCGATACCGCGCCTGGGCGCAGCACATGATCGGCCAACGACTCGCGCAGCGGCAAATGCGCGATCACCGCCGTCTGGTGCGCTGCCTGCGCTCGGGCCGGACGCAGCGCCTGGTAGCAGCGATGGACGGCTGGATCAGGCGGGGAGCCTGGCTGGAACGCTACACGCAGCGCAAGAACAGGCAAACCCTGCGAGGCTATTGTACGAGCGAGCTGGACTGCTGGCACAAGCGGTTGATCCGCAAGGGACGGCACTTGAAGACTTTGGGAGCCTCGCCCCGCCATCGGCTGCGGATCAAGGCCAAGCGCTTGCGCTATATGCTGGAAGCGCTGAGGGAAACGGATGCGCTCCGGGGGCGGGACAAACTGCAGCAACTTCACCGGCCGGCAAAACAGCTGCAGCGCACCTTGGGTGACCTCCGCGATCTCAAACGATTTGCCGACCATGCCGACAAATCGCTGTCCGGAAGCGGCAAAGCTGCCCGGAAGCATCCCCCGGGTTATCGTCATCGGACAGAAAAGCTGCTTAACGCGGCCATCGCAGCCTACCGCGACCTCAAGGACGCCAGAGCCGCCTCGCCATTCGCGTAGGCCCATGTCCCGGGATTGATGTGCGTCAAACACGGCTGGCCGCCAACCATTATCGTGTCGCAACCAGCCAGCGAAGGAGACGCAATTCCTGGCAAAACGTGGGAGAATGGCGATGTTCAGAAACATTCTGGTTCATATTCCCTCCGAGCGCCCGGTCCGGCCGGTGATCGATGTCGCTGTCGCGCTGACCATCGCGCGCCGCTCGCATCTCGATGCGATATCCATCGGCTATGAATCGATGACCGCCGCCGGGATGATCGTGGATGGTGGCGGCGCCGCCGTTGCCGCCGTGATGGGTGCCGAACAGGAACGCGCTCAGGAGAGGGCGGACGCCGCCATCGCGGTGTTCGAGACCGAAGCCAGGCTGGCGAAGATCGCCTATGGCACCCGGACGCTGGTGGCGATCCCTGCCGAAGCCGGACAGACCATCAATGCGCTGGCGCGGCTTTACGACATGACGATCGTGCTGCAGCCGGAATCCTCCAGACCCAGCTATGACAATGAAATTCCGCAGCAGATCCTGTTCAACTCCGGGGGGCCGATGCTGATGGTTCCTTACATCCATAAGGGGCCGCTCGATGCCCACCATGTCGGCATCGCCTGGGATGGCAGCCGCCTCGCCGCTCGGGCTGTTCGGGATGCCATGCCGTTCCTGATGGGAGCGAAGGTCGTCACAGTGATTGCAATCAATGAACAGGCGGGGGAAGCCTCGTCGGATCAGATCGTCGCACATCTTGGCCGACGCGGTGTCGCCGCCAGGACGCAACAATTGATCACGGACCATAGCGACGTTCAGGGTGCCATCCTGTCGATCGCGGCCGAGAACAACATAGGCCTGCTGGTGATGGGTGGATACGGTCATTCGCGGCTGCAGGAACGAATTCTGGGTGGCGTCACCCGTAGCATGTTCGACTGCATGACCGTGCCGGTGCTGATGTCGCATTGATCAGGGAAGCGGGGACGTGACCTTTCGCCCCGCTGGATTTGTCCGGCGCCGCCTTGGTCTTGGCTGATGTCGCAATGACGCCAGTTTGATGCACCTCAATGTCTGGACCGACACCGGTCAATATCGTTTCGGCGGAACTCAGAAATCGGAGATTGTCATGTCAGAGCTGTCTGCGCGGGCCGCTTCCAGTTCCTTTCCGGAAACCGCAAATGCGGAAGCCGAAGCCACCAAGCTGAACCAGGGCGCGCTCGAATTCATGCTCGGCGCGCAGAGGATGATGTTCGAGGAGATGATATTCTTCGGCGACCAGATGCTGGAGCGAACGCGGACCGAAATGCATCTGTTCACGGAATTCCTCGCCAAGATGGCGGCAGCGCATTCCGTAAGAGACATCAAGACGATGTGCCAGGAATGCGGCCAGCATCAGCTCGATTTCTGCCGCCGCGACTCCGAACGGCTGTTCAAGCATGGCGAGCGGATGATCGCGGCCACGTCGAACCTGATCAATGGCCGGTCCCTGAACTAGCATGCACGGGAAATCGCACCCGTCGATGGCGGAAGCTGTCGTTTTGCCGCTTCGCCGGCGTCTATCTGAAGGCGAAGGCGGCAAATCGACTGGTCCGGCCGAGCCGCAGCCGTCAACGCCGACCGAAGGGGCGGACGGAATCGATAGGTATCAGGCCGATCGCGCCGTGCACGCGATGCTGGCCCGCCTCAGCGCCGGCATTTCGCCGGCCGCGCTGTTGCTGGCCTACTCCGACTGGCTATTGCATCTGGCGTCGTCGCCGCAGCGGCAAATGGAGATCGGACACGAGGCCTTGATCGAAACCAAGCGCTTCCTCGACGCCACGCAGCGGTTCTTCTTGCCGGGGCAGGGGCCGTGGTCATTGATCAGGCCGCAGCCGCAGGACAAGCGCTTCGGGCGGTCGGAATGGGAGCAGCCGCCGTTCAATCTGATGGCGCAGGCGTTTCTGCTCGGCGAGCAATGGTGGCACAATGCGACCACCGGCGTGCGTGGCGTCTCGAAGCAGAACGAGGCGATCGTCGAGTTCTCAGTCCGGCAGATGCTGGACGTGATGTCGCCTTCCAATTTCGCCGCGACCAATCCGGAAGTGCTGCGGCGAGCGTTCGAGAGCGGCGGCAATAATTTCGCGCTCGGCTGGCGTAATTTCTGCGACGACTGGGTCCGCCTGGCGTCGGCGGAGCTCGGTCCCGTCACGACGGGCAATTTCGTCGTCGGCGAGACCGTCGCCACCGCCTGCGGCAAGGTCGTGTTCCGCAACGAGCTGATCGAGCTGATCCAGTATTGTCCGACCACCGAGAAGGTGCACCCGGAGCCGGTCCTGATCGTGCCGGCATGGATCATGAAATACTACATTCTCGATCTGTCGCCGCAGAACTCGCTGGTGAAATATCTCACGGGTGAGGGCTTCACCGTCTTCATGATCTCCTGGCGCAATCCCGATGCCGCCGACCGCGAGATCGCGTTTGATGATTACCGGAAGCTCGGCGTCGAAGCCGCGCTCGATACGATCGGCAATATCGTTCCGGACCGGCAGGTGCACGCGCTGGGTTATTGCCTCGGCGGTACGCTGCTGTCGATCGCGGCCGCCACCATGGCGCGCGATGGCGACAATCGGCTGAAATCGATCAGCCTGCTTGCCGCACAAACCGATTTCACTGAAGCGGGCGAATTGACCCTGTTCATCAACGAAAGTCAGGTCGCCTTTCTGGAAGACATGATGTGGGAACGCGGCGTGCTCGATACCACGCAGATGGCAGGCGCATTCCAGCTGTTGCGCTCCAACGACCTGATCTGGTCGCGGCTTACCCGCGACTATCTGATGGGCGAGCGGGCACCGCCAAGCGATCTGATGGCGTGGAATGCGGATGCGACCCGGCTGCCGTACCGGATGCATTCGGAATATTTGCGCGAGCTGTTCCTCAACAACGACCTCGCAGGGGGACGATACGTTGTGGACGGCAAGCCAATCTCGCTGTCGGATATTCACACGCCGATGTTCGTGGTCGGCACCGTCCGCGACCACGTTGCGCCGTGGAAGTCCGTCTACAAGATTCATTACCAGGTCGATGCCGATGTGACGTTTCTGCTGACCAGTGGCGGCCATAATGCCGGAATTGTCGCGCCCCCGGGCGAGGTGGGGCACACCTACCGCGTCAAGACCAAGACGGCAGACGCCACCTATGTCGGTCCTGACGAATGGTTGAATACCGTACCGCAGGTCGAGGGATCGTGGTGGCCCGAATGGACGAAGTGGCTTTCTGCACGATCCGGTGAACCGTCGGGGCCGCCCCGCATGGGCGTCGAAGCGCCACAATACTTGCCCGACGCGCCCGGCGACTACCTTCGCCATTAGTTCCGCCCGCCGGCCATACACGATTCACGCAGCGACCGTTCCGGGTTAACCTGTCGCGCCGGGGTTGCATTGCGTTGAACATCTGCGTCAAGTCACAGAACGTCCGCAACCGCCTGATATCAGAGAACGATGTCCACCTATCGCCTGAACAAGCTGCTTTCGCCGCATTCCGTCGCGCTGGTCGGGGCCAGTCCTCGCCATGGCTCGGTCGGCCGCGCCATCCTCAACAATATTCGCAAGGCCCAGTTCAAGGGCGAGTTCGGCCTCGTCAACCCGCGCTATCACGAGATCGACGGCGTCGCGGCCGTCCGCAGCATTGCCAAGCTGGCGTTTGCGCCGGAACTTGTTGTGCTCACGGCACCGGCCCGAACCATCCCTGACCTGATCGATGAAGCGGGGCGGCGCGGGACGGCAGGAGCGGTGATTGTCAGCGCGGGGCTCGGCCACGGACCGGGCTCGCTAGCCGAGGCTGCGGAGCGGGCGGCGCATAAATACGGCATGCGGCTGATCGGCCCGAATTGCCTCGGCATCATGATGCCGGGCGTCAGCCTTAATGCGAGCTTTTCCGCCCATATGCCGGCGGCCGGACATCTGGCGCTGATCTCGCAGTCGGGTGCCATCGCCGCCGGAATGGTGGATTGGGCAGCCCAGCGGGCCGTCGGGTTTTCCGGCATCGTGTCGATCGGTGACCAGCTCGATGTCGATATCGCCGATCTGCTTGATTATTTCGCGCTGGATGAAAAGACCCACGCCATCCTGCTCTACATCGAGGCGATCAAGGACGCCCGCAAGTTCATGTCGGCGGCACGCGCCGCCGCCAGGATCAAGCCCGTCGTGGTGGTCAAGTCCGGCCGCGTGGCGCAGGGCGCGCGGGCGGCTGCAACCCATACTGGCGCGCTGGCTGGCGCCGATGCGGTTTACGACGCGGCGTTTCAACGCGCCGGCATCCTGCGCGTGCCGGACCTGCGCGAATTGTTCGACTGCGCCGAGACGCTCGGGCGGCTCAAATCGCCACCTGGAAAGCGGCTCGCGATCCTGACCAATGGCGGCGGGATTGGCGTGCTGGCCGTCGATCGCCTGGTCGAGCTCGGCGGCATTCCCGCCGCGATCTCGCCGGCGGTCCGCGAGAGGCTCGATGCCGCATTGCCGCCGACATGGTCGAAATCGAATCCAATCGATATCGTTGGCGATGCCGATGCGGCGCGCTATGCCGCAGCGCTCGAAGCGCTGCTGGCCGATCCCGAAAACGACGCCGTGCTGGTGATGAACGTGCAGACGGCCATCGCCCGCGCCGACGAGATCGCCGTGGCTGTGAAGCAAGTGGTCCAGCAATACCGCGCTGGACGCCGCACGTCGCCAAAACCGGTTCTCGCGGTCTGGGTCGGCGCCGAGCCTTCGATCGGCGATCTCTTGAGCGGCGCGGGCATTCCGAACTACCCGACCGAAGACGACGCAGTACGCGGCTTTATGCATCTGGTGCGGCATCGCGAGCTGGTGGAAGCGCTGGCGCAGGTTCCGCCCGCCATGCCGAGTGAGTTTGCGCCCGACATCGATGCCGCGCGGCAGGTCGTTGCTGATGCGCTTGCCGATGGCCGCGCCTGGCTCGATCCGATCGAGATCAAACGGCTGTTCGACGCCTACGACATCGCGGTCGTGCCGACCTTCGCCGCGGCCGATGCCGACGAGGCGGCCGCGCATGCGAACGCGATATTCGCGCAAGGCTCGACCGTCGTGCTCAAGATCATGTCGCGCGACATCACACACAAATCCGACGTCGGTGGTGTGGTGCTGAACCTCACCAGCGCTGACGCCGTGCGCAAGGCGACCGCCGAGATTCTCGCGCGCGCCCGGTCATTGCGGCCGGAGGCGCGGATTTCGGGCGTGATGGTGCAGGCGATGGTGGTGCGGGCCAAGGCACGCGAGCTCATTCTCGGCCTTGCCGATGACCCGATTTTCGGAACCGTCATTGTATTCGGCCGCGGTGGGACGGCGGTCGAGATCATCAACGACAAGGCACTGGCATTGCCGCCGCTTGACCTACAACTGGCGCGCAGCCTTATCGAGCGCACCCGCGTGTCGCGGCTGCTGCGCGCTTATCGCGACGTGCCGGCGGTCAAGCAGGATGCGGTCGCGATGGTTCTGGTGAAGCTGGCGCAGATGGCGGCGGATATTCCCGAAATACGCGGGCTCGACATCAACCCGCTGCTCGCCGACGAGGCGGGCGTGCTCGCCGTCGATGCCCGGGTCGTGATCGGGCGGGTGGAGCGCAAATTCCGCGGTTCGGGCCCGGCGAATTTCGCCGTGCGGCCGTATCCCTCGCAATGGCAACGCCACATCGAGGTCAAGGATGGCTGGCGCGTGTTCGTCCGTCCGATCCGGCCCGAGGACGAGCCGCTAATCCACCAGATGTTAAAGCACGTCACGATGCACGACCTGCGGCTGCGGTTCTTTGCCCCGATGAAGGAATTTTCCCATGGGTTCATCGCCCGCCTGACCCAGCTCGACTATGCGCGGGCCATGGCTTTCGTCGCCTTCGACGAGGCGACCAATGATCTCGTCGGCGTGGTCCGGATCCATTCGGATTCGATTTACGAGAGCGGCGAGTATGCGATCCTGCTGCGGTCCGATCTCAAGGGCAGGGGGCTCGGCTGGGCGCTAATGCAGATGATCATCGAATATGCGAAGTCCGAGGGGCTGAAGGCCATTTCGGGCGACGTTCTGGTCGATAACACCGTGATGCTGTCGATGTGCCGGAGTCTCGGCTTCGAGGTGAAGTCGGACCCGCAAGAGCACGACATCTGCAACGTCAGGCTGACGCTTTAGCTATGGCTGAAGTGTTCCGCGCGGCCGTCGAGGTGGCCGTGGTGTTGACCGTCAGTGCGAAAACAGGATCGGAAGCGGCGGCTTTGACAGCAGGCTCTTGGTGGCGCCACCGAGGATGAACTCGCGCCACCGCGCATGGCCATAGGCGCCCATCACGAGGACATCGACCTTGTGCGAGACGGTGTAGGCTTCGAGCACCTCGCCGATCCGGCGGCCGGCAGCGTCGACCTTGTCGAGCACCACGTCGATGCCGTGGCGCGCGAGATTCCTGGCCAGCGTTTCCGCAGAATGCTTGCTGTCCAGCTTCTTCTCGTTGGCAACGGTGACGATCCGCACCTTCCTGGCCTTTTCCAGCAGCGGCATGCCGTCGGAAACCGCACGGGCCGCGGCGCGGCTGAAATCCCAAGCGACAGCGACGGTCCCCAATTCGAACGGACGTGCGCGCGGCGTTTCGGGCAGCACGAGGGTCGGCCGTCCCGATCCGAAGATCACCGCTTCCGCATACCATTGGTCGTAGCTCTCCGGCACCGGGACGATGGTGAGGTCGCGCAGCCTTGCGTGATCCACCAGCAGATCCGGCACGGCATAGGTCGGGCATTTTTCGAGATAGGTTTCATGCATGATGCCCGACTTCTCGGCGGTGGCATCGAAGGCGGCGAGCATGGCCCTGGCGTTGCTCCGGCTCTTTTCGGTTTCGCCGGCAATGATCCCGGGGATGTTGGCGGTGGCGCCGGAGAGGAAGTGTCCGGGCACTTCCACATGCACCTCGCAGGCCACGGCCGATAGGTGCGCCCCGAAAGTGGCCGCGATCGCAACGGCGTCCTCGGCGACCGAGGCAGGGGTGGGATCGGGATAACTCGTCAATGTCAGCAGAATGTCCTTGAACGCCATGGGGGCTCTCCTTCTTTCGAGCGGTAACCTAGAGCTCCGTAGGCTTCGGCGTTTGATCCATCGCAAGCGGCCGGGTTTGCCGGGCTGCGGCGTGCAGCCGCGGGTGCATTAACGGTTTGATCATCTCCAGCACGAGCAGTGCGATGCCGCCGGCGCCGAGCGTCAGGGCCAGATCGTCGGCGTGAAGCGGGCCGAAGGCGAAGAGATGGTTCGCGAACGGCCAGAGCAAGGTGAGGGCCAGGATGACCGCAACGACGATCAGAACCACGGCGAGGGTGCGGTTTGGCCGCCGCAGCGCCGTGAGCAGCGAGGCGCTGAAGGAGCGGTTGACCAGAATCAGGCTGACGATCACGACGACCAGCGAGAAGAACGCCAGCGCCCGCACTTCGGGGACCGGCATGCCCCATCGCAGCGCCATGATGAAAATGGCTGCGACCGCCGCAAACGCCAGCAGCCCCTGCAGCAGGCTCCAAAGCACCAGCGCACGCGAGAACAGCGGCTCATCGGGCGCACGCGGCGGACGCCGCATGACATCGTCTTCCTCGGTCTCGGCCTCGAACACCAGCGAGCAGACGGGATCGATGACCATTTCGAGAAAAGCGATGTGGATCGGCCCGAACAAGATGGGCAGTCCGAACACCAGCGGCAGCAGCGCCAATCCCGCTATCGGCACATGAACGGCAAAGATGAAGCTCATCGCCTTGCGCAAATTGTCGTAGATGCGCCGTCCGAGACGGATCGCCTTGACGATGGAGCCGAAATCATCGTCGAGCAGCACGATCGCGGAAGCCTCGCGCGCCACGTCCGTGCCTCGCCCGCCCATCGCGATACCGATATGGGCCGCTTTGAGCGAGGGGGCATCGTTGACGCCATCGCCGGTCATCGCGACGACCTCGCCATTGCCCTTGTAGGCGTTGACGATGCGCAGTTTCTGGTTCGGCGAGATGCGTGCGAACACACCTGCGGTTTCGACCCGGCCGGCCAACTCCGCTTCGCTCAGCTTCTCGAGCTGTTCGCCGGTCACGAGTTCGCCGCTCTCCAGCCCGGCCTGCTGTGCAATCGCGTTGGCGCTTGCCGGGTAATCGCCGGTGATCATGACGACCTTGATGCCGGCGGACCGGCATTCGCGAACCGCGTCAACGACGCTGGCGTGCAGCGGATCGGCAAGGCCGATGAGACCCAGGAATTCGAATTCGATCTCGCGCGGCGAGGCCGGCCAATGCGGTCCGGCGTAAGTGGCGCGTGCCACGCCGAGCACGCGCAGGCCGGCGGAAGCCATCGCGTCGATCGATTGCGTGAGGGCGGCGCGCTCCGCCGCCTTCAACCGGCAGAGGCCTGCGATCGCTTCGGGAGCGCCCTTGGTGGCGACGACGTATTCCGGCTGGTCGGCACCCGCTTGCCAGAGCTGGGTTACGGCGAGGAGGTCGGGCCGAAGGCCGTAGGCGTGCACCAGCTTCCAGTTTGGATGCCGATAGGATTGCTCGCTCAGCCGTTCACGTGCCAGCGCATGAAATGCCCGTTCCATCGGGTCGAACGGTTCGGGCGCGCTCGCCAGCAGGCCGAACTCACTCAAATCACGAAACCGCGCCGGCATTTCCGGTCGGTCGGACGGATGAAAGACGGTGCCGTCCTTCAGCCTGAGCTCGACAACGGTCATCCGGTTTTCGGTGAGCGTGCCGGTCTTGTCGGTGCACAGCACGGTCGCAGAGCCGAGCGTCTCGATGGCCGCCGCGCGCCGCGTCAGGACGCGCGCCAGCGAAATGCGCCAGGCGCCCATGGCCATGAAGACGGTAAGGACGACCGGAAACTCTTCCGGCAGCATCGACATGCCGAGCGCAATGCCGGCCAGCACGCCGTCCAGCCAGCCGCCGCGCATGAAGCCATAGAGCAGGACCGCGAGCAGGCTGACGCCGCCGCCGAGAACGGCAAACAGACGCACCACCCGCCGCGTCTGCGCCTGCAGCCGGGGCGGTTCGGTTTCGAGGCTCGCCAGCGACTGACCGATCTTGCCGATCTCGCTTTGCACGCCGATGGCGGTGACTTCCGCCAGCCCCGAGCCTCGCACCACCAGCGAGCCGGAGAAGACCTGCGGCAGGTCGTCGCCTCCCGGATGCAGTGGTCCGGATGTCGCACGGTCGTCCCAGGCGACCTTGCGCACCGGCACGGATTCGCCTGTCAGCATCGACTCGTCGGCCTGCAAATCGTCACAGCGCAAAAGAACGGCGTCGGCGGGCACCCGATCGCCCTCGGAGAGAACGATGAGGTCGCCGCGAACGACGTCCCGGCCGGCGATCCGCTTGCGTTCGCCATCCCGAATGACGAGTGCGCGAGGGCTCGTCAGGTCGCGCAGCGCTTCGAGCACCCGCTCGGTTCGCGTCTCCTGCACCACCGTGATCACGATCGACATGGTCGCGAAGGCGACCAGGATGATCGCCTCCTTCAGATCGCCAAGCGCCAGATAGACGATGCCGCCGACCAGCAGCAGCGCCAGCATCGGCTCGCGCAGCACCTCGATCGCGATCCGAAACGGCGTTCGCCGATCCGCTTGCGGGAGTTCGTTGTGCCCCTCGGCCCTTTGCCGGGCCGCCGCATCGGCTTCAGTAAGGCCGGAAAACGGGGTCATTACTCAAAGATACGAAACCGCCGTCACCCGATAGGTGTGCATCTTGCTGCCTTCGTTGAGCGAAACATACTCGCCGACGACAAAACGCTCGTCCGCGAAGTGATAGCCGACTTCGTCCGGCACGCTGATTTCGCGGTCGTCATAGTGGAAGGCCCAGCCGCCGCCGGGGCGGTGAAGAAGGTGCCCATGCTTGTCCTGCTCATCCGGCCGCTGGCGCACGACCCGGCACGCATCCCGATGTTCACGCCACAATCTTGCATCGATGCGATCTTCGGAATCGAGCGGCGCGACGATGATATAGGCCACATCGGCATCGCCCTCGGGATGGCTGGGCTCGCGGGCCAGCGCGAGGCGAAACTGCCTGAATTGCCGCGGCAGCGAGCTGTTCAGGATCGGCTGCGGCTGGGTCTTGGTTCTGGTCTTGGACATCTGATGTAGCTCCTTGGCTGTTCGGAAGTGAGGCGAGGGCCGTCGCGATCATTGCGGCTCGGCTGCGGCCTTTGCCTCTGACGCGTGTGCTCTGGATTTCTTCAGGCTCTTGATGATCATCGTGATCAGCGGCACCAGCACCAGCGGCAGCGCGCTGTTGAGGGGATGATGCACCATGCCGGTGAACTGCGACTGCAGCGCGCGGGCTTCGTTCTGCAGCGCTTCGACCGAAGAGCCATGGATCTCGGTGGCCAGCTCGAGCTCGCGGCCCGCAGGCGGTCGTCCGCCGATCACGAACAGGACGGCTGCAATCACGAAATTGACGACGCCGAGAATCGCCGCCGCGGAGATCGCGCTCCAGACCTGCACCAGCGCAAAATAGGCCGACAGCTCCAGCATCAGCAGGCCAAAGGCCGCGATCAGTGCGGCAAATGCCCGCATGCCGAGCCCGACCAGCATGTGCCGCATCCGGATTTCGGCGATGATGCGGTCGGTGCGCCAAAGCGCGCGTAGATGCTTGACGACGTTCTCGCTGTTCACATCAATGTCTCCTCAACATGTAGCCGATCGTGACGCCGAGCGCGAAGGCAGATGCCAGCGCGGCAATCGGCCGCTCGGCAACCAGCTTCTCGACATGCTCCTCTTCCTGGCTCAAGATTTCGCCGAGTTCGCCCAGGGCGACCTTGATCTGGCCAATCAGCGCTTCGGATTCGCTCTTCGCGGCGCCGAGCATGTCATCGGCGGATACATGCAGGAGCCGCCACGTCTCGCTTTTCAGCGCCTGCAGTTCATCACCCAAATCGCCCGATCCGATCATCGTGTCCGCTCAGTTTTCCGGTGAGGAAACCCTAGGCGAGGCGGCCGTAGCGTTACTTGATTTGAGTCAACCGCCGCTTTGTTGAACACGCACCCGATGCCTTGAGGCAGGTCAACATGGGCTCCAGGTCAGCGGCCTAGGAAGGGGGCACTGCACAGTTGAGGGAATAACCATCTTGGCGACCGCACCTCTGCTAACGGCGACGCCATCGGGCGATGTGCTCGAATTGCGTCCAACCGGCGCCTGGACGGCGGCGAATGCGGCAACGCTGGAGCAACTTTCCAGTGACGTTGCGCCACAGCTTGACCAAGCTGCCGCCGTCAAGCTCGACATGACCGGAGTACGCGAGCTCGACACGATCGGCGCGTGGCTATTGGAGAAGCTGTCGCGGCGGGCTACCTCTGCCGGTCACCGTGCCGATACCGTGGGCATTGCGGAGAATTATGCCGGCCTGATCGACGAGATCCGCCAGGTCAATCGCCGAACGCCTGCGCGGCCGCGAGCAGGAAATCCTGTTATCGCCAAGCTCGACGATATCGGCCGCGCCACGATCGGCGCCGGCGAGGACATCGCCGCGTTCCTGCAGATGCTGGGCGCGCTCTGCTTTGCCATTCTCGGCGTGCTGCGGCGGCCAGGATCGCTGCGGGTCACGTCGCTGACCTATCAGCTTTACCGCGTCGGCTGGCAGGCGATACCGATCATCGTGCTGATCACCTTCCTGATCGGCGCCATTATCGCGCAGCAGGGTATTTTTCATTTCCGCAAATTCGGTGCCGACTCTTACGTCGTCGACATGGTCGGCATCCTGGTGCTGCGCGAGCTTGGCGTCCTGATCGTCGCCATCATGGTTGCGGGGCGGTCGGGCAGTGCCTACACCGCCGAGCTCGGCTCGATGAAGATGCGCGAGGAGATCGACGCACTTTCGACCATGGGGCTGGACCCGATCGAGGTCTTGATGCTGCCGCGGATTCTGGCCCTGGTCTGTGCGCTGCCGATCCTGAGTTTTATCGGCTCGATGGCGGCGCTCTACGGCGGCGGGCTCGTCGCCTGGTTTTACGGCGGCATGGGACCGGCGATCTTCCTGGCGCGGCTGCATGAGGCTGTCTCAGTCACCCATTTCGAGGTCGGCATCATCAAGGCGCCATTCATGGCGCTGGTAATCGGCATCGTCGCCTGCAGCGAAGGCCTGCGCGTCAAGGGCAGTGCGGAGTCGCTCGGCAAGCAGACCACGACGTCGGTGGTCAAGTCGATCTTCCTGGTGATCGTGCTCGATGGGCTATTCGCGGTGTTCTTTGCGTCGATCGGGATGTAGCGATGCAGGAAGCGGCAGATCCCTTTGCTATCAGAGTGCACGATCTCGTTGTCGGCTTCCGCCGTCACACCGTGATCGACCACCTCGCGCTGGATGTGCGCCGCGGCGAAATCCTTGGCCTCGTCGGCGCTTCCGGCGGCGGCAAATCGGTGTTGATGCGGACCATCATCGGCCTGGTCCCGCGGCAGGGCGGCGAGATCGAGGTCATGGGTTTGGCGATCAATCACAACCGCACCACGCGGGGCGCGGCCGGGCGATGGGGCATCCTGTTTCAGCAGGGGGCGTTGTTCTCGTCGCTGACCGTGCGCCAGAACATCCAGTTTCCATTGCGCGAAAATCTCGACCTGTCGGAAACCCTGATGGACGAGATCGCTACCGCCAAGCTCGAAATGGTCGGGCTGACGGCGGAGGATGGTGACAAGTTTCCTGTCGAACTGTCAGGCGGCATGACCAAGCGTGTGGCGCTGGCGCGCGCGTTGGCACTCGATCCCGCGATCGTATTCCTGGACGAGCCGACCTCGGGACTTGATCCGATTGCCGCCGGCGACTTCGATGCGCTGATCAAGACATTGCAGAAGACGCTGGGTTTGACCGTGTTCATGGTCACCCACGATCTCGCCAGCCTCAATACCGTCTGCGACCGCGTCGCGGCGCTGACCGACGGCAAGATCGTCGCCCTTGGTCCCATGCATGAACTGCTTCGATCCCAGCATCCCTGGGTGCGGGCCTACTTTCACGGCAAGCGCTCCCAAATGCTGCAACCCAAAGCGAGCTAGCCAATGGAAACCCGCGCTCCCTTCGTCATTGTCGGCGCCTTTGTCCTCGCAGCCATCATGGCCGTGTTCGGCTTTGTCTACTGGCTGCAGAATACCGGCGGGCTTGGCCCGCGCGCCAGCTATCGCGTGCAGTTCGAGGGCTCGGTGCCCGGACTGCTCGTCGGCGCTGCCGTGCTGTTCAACGGCATTCGGGTCGGCGAGGTCACGGAGCTTGGCCTTACCCCCGGCAACCCGCGTGGGGTGAATGCGACCATCTCGGTTGCGTCGACCACGCCGGTGCGCGCCGACACCAAGGTCGGCCTGGAGTTCCAGGGCCTGACCGGCGTGCCGGTGATCGCACTCGAAGGCGGCACACAGGTGGCGCAGAGCGGGCAGGTGCCGACGCTCATCGCCGAGCCGGGTGCAGGGCAGGGTATGACACAGGCAGCGCGTGACGCCCTTCGCAAGGTGGATACGGTGCTGTCCGAGAATTCCGGCGCGCTCAAGGATACGATCACGAATTTCAAGGTGTTTTCGGAAGGCCTGGCGCGCAATACCGGTAAGCTCGACGGCATCGTTGCCGGCCTCGAACGCATGACAGGCGCCACGAGCCCGCCGCCGAAGATCACCTACGATCTCCGCGCGCTGCAAGATGCGGGTCCGGTAGGCAAGGTGATCAACGTGCAATGGGCCATTCCGGAACCGACGGCCATCGCGATGCTGGAGACGCAGCGCTTCCTGTTCTCGCCGGCGCAGGAACATCCAGGCTTTGCCGAGGCGATGTGGGCCGATGCGCTGCCGAAACTGATTCAGGCGCGGCTGGTCGAAAGTTTTGAGAACTACGACATCGCGCACGCGCCACTGCGCGCGGCCGATGTCGGGCAGGCCGAATTCCAGTTGCTGATCGACGTCAGGCGATTCCGGATCACCACCGAACCCGCTCCGGCGGCCGAAATCGCGCTGTCGGCCAGGATTGTCGACAAAAACGGCAAGGTCATCGCTTCACGACTGTTCGAAGAGCGCCAGAAATTCACGACCATCGCGCCGACCGATGCCGTCGCCGCATTTGGCGATGCGTTCGGCAGAATCGCAAAGAGCATGATCGCCTGGACGGTGCAGGCTTCCTAGATTGTCAGAGCTCGCGTATCGATCGAAGGGCGAGGGGATAGCCGCGCCCTTGGCCCATCCGCTTATTCGAGCGTCTTGAGATAGGCCAGCAGATCGCCGATCTGGTCCGGCTCGAGCCGGAACTCCGGCATGGTCGGATGGCCGGTCGAAATTCCCTCGGCCAGCGCCTCTCCCAGCGTTTCGATCGGATAGCGCTTGTGCAGCGTGCGGAACGGCGGCGCGATCTTGAGCGGGCTCGGCGTAACCTTGTCGATCGAATGGCACTTCGCGCAATTGTTCAAGGCAAAGGTCCTGCCGCGCTGCTCCTGCGGCGAAGCCGCCATGGCCGGCGTCAGAGAGATGAACGTAAACGCCAGCGGAATCAGAATTCGTCCGATCATTGCAGCTTCAGCTCCGAGGAAAAGCGCGTATTCCAGCCCAGAGCCCACTGTGGTGGTTTTACCGCCGATCAACTTGATCTGGATCAACCGGCCAGCGGTGGATTCGCTCAATGAATTATATCTACTGGTCGTCGGGCACCCGCCGTAGTCGCGCGCGACATGGCGTCCATCCGGCGCTCGAACGGGCAGCGGTAATGATACGAACCATTTCTCCAAATCGGGCAAGTTTCGGCCGCTGCTCGGCTTGTACCGTCCGCTCACTCAGCATCTGCGGCGTACTCGACCAGACCGATCTTGCCCAGTTCGAGCGAATCGCCCGCCATCTTCATCTTGCGCCCAACGAAGCGCTGTTCATGGCGGGCGAGCTCGCGCATTCGGTCCACAGTCTGACCTCAGGCGTCGCGCGGCTGTATAAATTGTTGCCGGATGGGCGGCGTCAGGTGATCGGCTTTGCACTGCCGGGTGACTTTCTCGGCACCGCGCCGTCTGATCGTTACACGTTCTCGGCGGATGCGATCGATGCCGTGACGGCGTGCCGCCTTCCCAAAGAAGCATTCTCGCATTTCATTGAACAGCGGCCGCATTTTCTGCTTCGGATCAATGAGTTCTCGGCGCGCGAACTCATGTTGGCCCAGGAGCAGATGTTGCTGCTGGGGCGGCGCACGGCGGAAGAGAAGGTGGCCTCCTTCCTGGTCGGATGGCGCGAACGCCTGGCCCAGATCGGCGACGTCAGGCAAACCATCGCGCTGCCGATGAGCCGGCAGGACATCGCTGATTACCTCGGGCTGACGATCGAAACCGTAAGCCGCACGCTCACCCGATTCGAGCGCGAGAAGATGCTCATCATCGTCACGGGCGGTGTCCGTCTGTTGGACGCGGACCGCGCCGCCGCCATGGCCGCGGCCTAGAACACCGGTGGGAGCCGACGTCGCATTTGATGCAGGTCAAAGCCCCGGTTCCGGCTCGCAGGCATGTTTTCTCCGTCATTGGAGGAGGTCAGCCGTATGCCTATCGACTCGTTACTCGTGACCATCTGCATCGTCGCAATGTTCGCGATCTTTGCTGCCGTGCTGTACTGGGGCGACTTGCAGACACGGCCGAAGCAGCTGGCCGATTCTTCCACGGCCAAGCGCCGCGCATTCTGATCGCGCCGCGGCGACGGTCGCCTGCCCCAGCGGCCAGAGCAGATCGGTCGTCAATCGCTGTGGACGCTCGACAAGCAGAGATCTGCTCGGCGGATCTACAATGATCCCTATCTCACTTGATTCATGTCAACACATCGGACGCCGGACTACGCTTTTCGTTCGCGTGGTCTCGTGAGGTATCGTTGTGACGATCATGCCCGCAAATGCCGGAAGGTTGGTTGCCGCTGTTGGTCGCCGAATGCAGGCGATCACGGCCAGGCTCGCGTATCCGACCGATAGGAAAGCATGCACCAAAGCGCGCGATCGTTCGCATCCGGAATTTTACGGGCCATCGGCCAGGCGCGATGGCGTGAGTGCCGTGACAGAGCTCGATGACGACCGAGAACATGGCAAGGCTGCTGAGCCCTGCCTGCCGATCGGCCCATGCTGTTGCTGAATTCGTTCGGTTCCAACTCCCATTCGCACTGACCTGAGCAAAGCGGAAGGAAATTGACTTCGATCAATTCCCGTATCGCGAAGCTGTGATCAGTGAAGCTGGTATTCGCAGAAGAGACTCACACCGATGATCCAATCTCCAACCGCAAAATCGATGACACACGGCGAAGCCGGTCTGGTGCTGGTCTTTTCGCTGTCCGCGTTCCTGTGCCTGCTCGCCGTGGCGAAGGCGCTTGATCCGGCTTATGCCTTCCATGCGGCGCTCTCGGCCGCCGCCAGCCTCGCGGCGGTGATCGCCATCGGCAACCGGTATTTCGCGCGTCCGGCAGCCCTGCCGCCGCAGGAGATCAACGGCCGGCCCAACTACAATATGGGTCCGATCAAGTTTTCGGCCGTGATGTCGGTATTCTGGGGCATCGCGGGATTTGCAGTCGGGCTGTTGATCGCTTCGCAGCTCGCATGGCCGTCGCTCAACCTCGATCTGCCATGGACCAGCTTTGGCCGCCTGCGGCCGCTGCACACGTCGGCCGTAATCTTCGCCTTCGGCGGCAACGTTCTGATCGCAAGCTCGTTCTATGTCGTGCAGAAGACCTGCCGCACGCGGCTGGCGGGCGATCTGGCGCCCTGGTTCGTCGTCGTCGGCTATAACTTCTTCATCCTGGTCGCGGGCACCGGCTATCTGCTCGGTGTCACCCAGTCCAAGGAATATGCAGAACCCGAATGGTACGCGGACCTCTGGCTGACGATCGTCTGGGTGGTCTATCTGCTGGTCTTCCTGATGACCGTCGTCAAGCGGAAAGAGCCGCATATCTTCGTCGCCAACTGGTTCTATTTCGCCTTCATCATCACCATTGCGGTGCTGCATCTCGGCAACAATCCCGCGCTACCGGTCTCGGTGTTCGGCTCGAAATCCTACATTGCCTGGGGCGGTGTGCAGGACGCGATGTTCCAGTGGTGGTACGGCCATAACGCGGTCGGCTTCTTCCTGACCGCCGGCTTCCTTGCCATCATGTATTACTTCATCCCGAAGCGCGCCGAGCGACCGGTTTATTCCTATCGGCTATCGATCATCCATTTCTGGTCGCTGATCTTCCTCTACATCTGGGCCGGCCCGCACCATTTGCACTACACGGCATTGCCGGACTGGGCGCAGACGCTCGGCATGACGTTCTCTATCATGCTGTGGATGCCGTCCTGGGGGGGCATGATCAACGGCCTGATGACGCTGTCGGGTGCCTGGGACAAGCTCCGCACTGATCCCGTGCTGCGCATGCTCGTGGTGTCGGTCGCATTCTACGGCATGTCAACCTTCGAAGGGCCGATGATGTCGATCAAGGTTGTCAATTCGCTCAGCCACTACACCGACTGGACGATCGGCCACGTGCATTCGGGTGCGCTGGGCTGGGTCGGCTTCGTTTCATTCGGCGCGCTGTATTGCCTCGTTCCCTGGCTGTGGGATCGCAAGGGCCTCTACAGCCTGAAGCTCGTCAACTGGCACTTCTGGACCGCCACCATCGGCATCGTGCTCTACATCTCGGCGATGTGGGTGTCGGGAATCCTGCAGGGCCTGATGTGGCGCGCTTACACCTCGCTCGGCTTCCTCGAATATTCCTTCATCGAGACCGTGGAAGCGATGCATCCCTTCTACATCATCCGCGCCGCCGGCGGAGCGCTGTTCCTGATCGGGTCGTTGATCATGGCCTATAATCTCTGGATGACGGTGCGGGTCGGCGAATCGGAAGTGCAGTCGCCCGTCGCTCTTCAGCCGGCGGAATGAGGAGCGATAGACATGTCATTCTGGTCACGACATCAAATCTTCGAAAAGAACTCGATCGTCCTCGTCGCGGGCATCCTCGCGGTGGTCGCGATCGGCGGCCTCGTTGAAATCACCCCGCTGTTCTATCTCAAGAGCACGATCGAAAAGGTCGACGGCGTCAGGCCGTACACGCCGCTCGAGCTCGCCGGGCGGAACGTCTATGTGCGCGAAGGATGCTATCTCTGTCACTCGCAGATGGTCCGGCCGCTGCGCGACGAGATCGAGCGTTACGGTCATTACTCGCTCGCGGCCGAGAGCATGTACGACCATCCGTTCCAGTGGGGGTCGAAACGCACCGGGCCCGATCTGGCGCGGGTCGGCGGCAAATATTCCGACGAATGGCACGTCACGCATCTGAATAATCCACGCGCGATCGTGCCGCAGTCGGTGATGCCCGGTTATTCCTTCCTGTCGCAGACGGAAGTCGATGAGGCCAGCGTCGCCAGCCACTTGCGCACCAACCGCGCCGTCGGCGTGCCCTATACCGACGAGCAGATCGCCAACGCCGCCGCCGATCTCAAGGCGCAGGCCGATCCCGATAACCCGGGCGTGGATGCGTTCACCAAGCGCTATCCGAAGGCGGTTGCCCGCAATTTCGACGGCAAGAGCGGCGCGCCGACCGAAATGGATGCGCTGGTGGCGTACCTGCAGATGCTCGGCACGCTGGTCGACTTCAAGCTTTACAACGAAAAAGCCAATCTTCGCTGAGGCAGAACGATGAAAGCAATTCTCACGGCCCACAACATTGCGTCGGACCTCGTCACGACGTTCTGGACGCCGATCTTCGTCGGCATCTTCATCGCAATTCTGACCTACGCCCTTTGGCCGCGCAACAAGGCTGTCTTCGACGAAGCGGCCAAAATGCCCTTGCGCGAGGAGTGATATAGCCATGACCGAACACGGCGATCTCGATCACGTCTCCGGAACAACCACCACCGGTCATCAGTGGGATGGCATCAAGGAGCTCAACACGCCGCTGCCGCGCTGGTGGCTGATCACCTTCTATCTGACCATCGTCTGGGCGGTCGGCTACTGGATTGTGTATCCGGCCTGGCCGCTGCTCTGGAGCCATACGACCGGCATCTGGAACTACTCGACCCGCGCCGAGGTTGCTACGGAGCTTGCCAATCTGGAGAAGATCCGCGGCGACAAAATGGTTGCGCTCGGCAACGCCTCGCTGGAGGAGATCGAGAAAAATCCAGCCCTGCTGGCGCTGGCCCGCGCCCGCGGCAAGACGGTGTTCGGCGACAACTGCGCGCCGTGCCACGGTAGCGGCGGGGCAGGGGCCAAAGGCTATCCCAACCTGAACGACGACGAATGGCTATGGGGCGGCAGCCTCGACCAGATCATGCAGACGATCCAGTTCGGCGCCCGCTCGGGCCATGCGAAAGCGCATGAGGGCGCCATGCTGGCCTTCGGCAAGGACGGCATCCTCAAAAAGGACGAGATCGTCACCGTCGCCAATTACGTCCGGTCGCTTTCGGGCCTGCCGACGGCCGCCGGCTATAACGCCGCCGCCGGGGCCAAAATCTTTGCCGACAATTGCACCTCGTGCCATGGCGACAATGGCAAGGGAAACCAGGAGCTCGGTGCCCCGAACCTGACCGACAAGATCTGGCTCTACGGGTCGGATGAGGCAACGCTGATCGAGACCATCAGCAACGGCCGCGCCGGCGTCATGCCGGCCTGGGTGGGGCGGCTCGACCCGTCCACGATCAAGGCGCTGACGGTCTATGTGCACTCGCTCGGCGGAGGCAATTAGCCGCCGGGCGATGCTGCGGCACCGCCTTCCTTGAGGTGGATCAAACGCGGTTGCGGGGCTGGGTCTACAGTGAACGCCTTACGAGATCGACCCAGCGATGAACAAGACCGTGAACCCGACCGAGCTTGAACTTGACGACAACGCGCCTCTTTATGCGGCGCGCAAGAAGGTCTATCCGCAAAGCGTCTCCGGAACCTTCCGCCGGACCAAATGGGGGCTGATGGCGTTCTGCCTCGGCGTCTATTACCTGCTGCCGTTCGTGCGCTGGAACCGCGGCTTGGGCGCGCCGGACCAGGCGGTGCTGGTCGATCTGCCGAACAGCCGCTTCTATTTCTTCTTCATCGAGCTGTGGCCGCAGGAGGTCTATTACTTCACCGGCCTATTGATCGTGGCCGCGCTGACGCTGTTCCTGATGAACGCCGTCGGCGGCCGCATCTGGTGCGGTTATCTCTGCCCGCAAACGGTCTGGACCGACTTGTTCTACGCCGTCGAGCGGCTGATCGAGGGCGACCGGCGCGAGCGCATGCGCAAGGACGCGGCCAAGGGCACCATGAAGCTCGAGCGCTTCGCCGAGATCCTGCTCAAGCATTCGATCTGGCTGATGATCGCCTGGTGGACCGGCGGCGCCTGGGTGCTCTATTTCAACGACGCGCCGACCCTGGTGAAGCAGCTCGTCACCTTCCAGGCGCCGGCCATCGCCTATATCTGGATTGGCATCCTGACAGCAACCACCTACATCTTCGCCGGCTGGATGCGCGAGCAGGTCTGCGTCTATATGTGCCCGTGGCCACGCATCCAGGCGGCGCTCACGGATGAATGGGCGCTCAACGTCACCTACAAATATGATCGCGGCGAATCGCGCACGTCGCTGAAGAAGGCGAACGAGCTGCGCGCGCTCGGCCAGTCGGTTGGCGATTGCATCGACTGCTACCAGTGTGTGGCGGTCTGTCCGACCGGCATCGACATCCGCAACGGTTCGCAGCTCGACTGCATCCAGTGCGGGCTCTGCATCGACGCCTGCGACACGGTCATGACCAAGATCGGCCGGCCGACCCGGCTGATCGGCTACGATAATGACATCAACATTCATCGTCGCCAGGAAGGCAAGCCGCCGATCTACCGCATCGTGCGACCCCGCACCATCACCTATGCTGCGTTGATCGCCGCCGTCGGCGCCATCATGCTCTATGCTATGCTGACGCGCACGCTGCTCGATGTCAACGTGCTGCACGACCGTAATCCGGTCGCGGTAAAGCTCTCCGATGGATCGATCCGCAACGCTTATACCGTGCGCCTATTGAACAAGCGCGGCTTCGACCGCGCCATTGCGATCGATGTCGACGGCCCGGTCAATGCGACGCTGCATGTCGTCGGGGCCGATTCGGTGACGCAGGACCGGCCGGTGATCATCCTGGCGCGCGACACGACGACCGAGCTGCGGATTCTGGTCACGGCCCCCGCGGAGAACAATCCCGCGAAATCCATTCCGATGAACTTCCGCGTCACCGACATCGGACTCGGCGAAGTTGCCACCGCCACCGATCATTTCGTGTCGCCATGAATTCCCTTATGAATTCCCCTGGGAGTATCCACATGAATCAGGCGCAGCCGTCACGACCCATCACCGGGCGCATGGTGTTCTTCATGATGGTGGCGTTTTTCGGCGTGGTGATCGGCGTCAATGTCATCATGATGCGGCTTGCGATCCAGACCTTGCCCGGCACCGAGGTGGACAGCGCCTACAGCGCCAGCCTTGCCTATCAAAAAGAGATCGCCACGGCGCAGGCCCAGAGCGCGCGTAACTGGAAGGTCGAGGCCCATGTCGAACGCAGCGGGGAGGGCGGCGCGACGCTGCAGGTCGAGGCGCGCGACAATCTGGGCCGACCCATGTCCGGCCTGAAATTCCAGGGCCGGTTCGAACGGCCGACCGACCGCCGCGCCGACCACGCAGTCTCACTCGCCGAAGTGGGGATCGGCATCTACCGCGGCAATGCAGAAGCCATCGCGCCGGGCCAATGGGACCTCGTGGTCGAAGGCGCGGCAGGCGGCCAGCGGCTGTTTCTGTCCAAGAACCGCGTGTTGTTGAACTAGGGCATGATCCGGAAAGTGGAAACCGGTTTTCCGAAAAGATCGTGCTTAGAAAAAGAGACTTGATCATGCAGGCGACGCGAGACTTTTCACATTACGTGCGGCACCTCGGATCAGGGCTGGCCCATATCGATCTGGCGGTGGAGGGCGTTAGTTGCGCCGGCTGCATGTCGAAGATCGAGCGCGGCCTCTCCGCGCTTCCGGACGTGACGCTGGCGCGCGTCAACCTGACCCACCGCCGCGTGGCGCTGGAATGGAGGGAGGGCGCGCTCGATCCTGCCCGGTTCATCGACCGCCTGGCTGAGCTCGGCTACAAGGCCTATCCGTTCGAGCCGGTGCGCGCCGAAGCGGTTGAGACGGCGCAAGCGAGCTTCCTGCTGCGCTGTCTTGGCGTCGCCGCCTTTGCCGCCATGAACATCATGATGCTGTCGATCCCGGTGTGGTCCGGCAATGTCACCGACATGATCCCGGAGCAGCGCGATTTCTTCCACTGGCTGTCGGCGCTGATCGCGCTGCCAGCGGCGGCCTATTCGGGACAGCCGTTCTTTCGGTCGGCGTGGAGCGCGTTGCGGGCCCGCCGCACCAACATGGATGTCCCGATCTCGATCGGCATCGTGCTGGCGCTGGCGATGTCGGTGATGGAGACGATTCATCACGCAGATCACGCCTATTTCGATGCCGCCGTGATGCTGCTCTCCTTCCTCTTGGCCGGCCGCTATCTCGACCAGAGCATGCGCCGCAAGACACGGGCGGTGGCTGGAAACCTGGCCGCGCTGAAGGGAGAAACCGCTACGAAATTCGTCGGTACTGACGAGATCAGCGTGGTGCCGATCGCCGCCGTGCATGCTGGCGATATCGTGCTGCTACGTCCGGGCGAGCGTTCTTCGGTCGACGGCGTCGTGATCGAGGGGCAATCCAAGATCGACCAGAGCCTGATCACCGGCGAGACCATGCCCGCCAAGGCGGCGCCGGGCACCGCCGTCTATGCCGGCACGCTCAACCTGTCCGGCGCCTTGCGGGTGCGGGTGTCGGCGGCGTCCGAAGGCACGCTGCTTGCGGAGATCAGCCGGCTGCTTGACAACGCCGTGCAGGCGCGCTCCCGTTACGTGCAGCTCGCCGATCGTGCGTCGCGGCTCTATGCGCCCGTCGTGCATGCGGCGGCGCTTTTGACCATGCTGGGCTGGGCCGCGTTCGGCGCCACCTGGCATGATGCCATCGTCACCGCGATCTCGGTTCTCATCATCACCTGTCCCTGCGCGCTCGGGCTGGCGATCCCGGCGGTGCAGACGGTGGTCTCGGGCGCCATGTTCCGCACCGGCGTGCTGCTCAATTCCGGCGATGCGATCGAACGCCTGGCGGGTGTCGATCACGTCGTGTTCGACAAGACGGGCACGCTGACGCTTCCCGAACTCGACGTTGCCAATCCCGTCGAAATTCCGCATGATGTCTTCGAGCTGGCCGGACGGCTCGCGCTTGCCAGCCATCACCCGGTCGCGGCCGCGGTGGCGCGGGCATCGGGCGCAAAGACGCCGCTCGCCGGGATCGAGGAGGTGGCGGGCCAGGGCGTGCGCGGCACCATCGACGGGCTCGAGGTACGGCTGGGCCGGCCGTCATTCTGCGGCGCGGACCAGATTGCCAATGAGATCCTGTGCAGGGATCCGGAGGCTTCCGTCGTCGCTTTCCGTCACGGCGAGGCGCGTCACGTCTTCGCCGTGCGGCAGCGCCTGCGGGCCGATGCGGCCAGCGCGATTGCGGCGTTGCTGAAGACCGGGATCCAGGTCGAGATCCTGTCCGGCGACCGTGAGCCTGCCGTACGCCAAGCGGCTGGACAGCTCGGCATTCACGAATGGCGCGCGGGCGTGACGCCGGCGGACAAGATCGCCCGCATCGAAGAATTAAAGCGGCAGGGCGCCAAGGTTCTGATGGTCGGCGACGGCATAAACGACGCGCCGGCGCTGGCGGCTGCGCATGTCTCGATGTCGCCGGTCAGCGCGACGCATTTGAGCCAGGCGACGGCCGATCTGGTCTTCCTCGGCGACCGCCTCGCGCCCGTCGTCGGCGCGATCGGCTTCGCGCGCAAGGCGCTGCGTCTGATGCGGCAGAATCTCTGGCTGGCCGCCGGCTACAACGCGCTTGCCGTCCCGGTCGCTATCGCCGGCCTTGCCACGCCGCTGGTCGCGGCCGCCGCGATGTCCGGCTCCTCGCTGCTGGTGATCCTAAACGCACTACGCGCCCATCGCGGCGCCAGGGAGTTTGGCTGATGGAAGTTTTGGTGTTTCTCGTGCCGCTCGCCCTGACGCTCGGCGCCCTCGGCCTGGCGGGCTTTCTCTGGTCGCTCAAGAACGGCCAGTATGACGATTTGGAAGGGGCAGGGTGGCGGGCGATTGCCGATGATGAGCCGGCTGTAGAACAGCCGGTGTATCGTCGACAGGAAGCGGACGCCGGACGGCCGCCTCGGTAGGTGGATGCGCGGCAATCGACAACCGAATGGGACCGACCCTTGGGAGCTATAGCAGGCCGCTGCGAAAGCTGCTGCAGGAAATCGTTGGTGTCCTTGGTCAAACCATTGCTCTGGGTCTGTTGACCCTGAATGCTGGCCTGTGACGGAGCAGATGGAGTTGAGGTCGCATAGGCCGCGGAATCAGCAAGGCGATCGAAATCCCCACCACAACCACCAGCACGATGATTGCCGCACTCATTGGAAAGACATTCGGCGCGCGATGCTCGTCCGCCGCAACCGGTGGCGAACTCGCTTCGGGCGGCGGCTGCGAGGAGGCGATGGCGTTGTCGATCTTCGAAGACGTCCAGCGCTTGGCGGCGAGGGCGTCTTCCTGATTGCGCTGGCGGTCCAAGCCGCGGCCCCGGTTGTCGTGCCCGGGGCCGCGAACCTACCTCCGCCTCTGGGGCTTTGGGGGCATCTGGAGGGTCGGAGGCCAGATGGGTAGCACCGTTAGTTCCTAACGAAAGTTTTAGGCCCGCCGGTTCCTATCGAAGTTGCGCTCATCGGAATTTGACTCCGATTAATCGTCTCACCCGCCATATGATGGCGCAGCCCAAATTTGTGTCTTCAGCAATCCAGAGGGTGAATTGAGTCGGGATGCCCCAGGGGTCCTCCACCTCCAGTGCCGCTCCCGTTGCGGATTGGTTACGAATAAGACAGGCGATGATGCGCCCGCTAAACTCGATACGTGCTGATCTCAAACTTCTTCATCCCAACTGCCACAGCAACATCTGGCAGTAACAAGACAGCGCGAGACCTGTTCCTATTCGGCTAGAAGGCGACGGATGCTCATGCGAGGTCAGTTGGGGCGAGGCGGCTCAGGTATCCGGCGGGAAGGAGTATCGAAGCGTCTGCCGGATGCCAGGTAGAGGGCGGCGCAGACGGCCAGTACAACCAAAACAGTTTGTACGCCCGATTGTGCGCACGAATCATTAAATTCATAATCAGTAATGATTTCAATAGGTTCTGGCGGAATGGGTATCCTGTCAACTCCGTTGAAATCTCAGTGAATTTAGCTTGGAGCCGTGATCAATCTACGGTCCCGACTACGGCGAGGTGACCGAGGAAATTTGCGCGGCCAATTTTTTCGAACCGGGATATAGGGCTCCACACGGCTGACGACCTGGGCAAGGTGGCGGCCTTCTGTCTCGCCTTCCGCAATCCCCAACGTTTCAAGCGGCAATTGGAGGACTTTCACCTCTTGCTGCAGTTCGGCGACAGCGTGCGTAAGCCGAAACGGCATCCGGTTTTTTACTTCGATACGAACTCTTGTTGTCAGGAAGGGTATTGTATTGAACCTGATCTGGTTATTCCGGAAGACCCGCTTTTCGCAGCCCATCAACCAGGTGCTCCATGTCTTCTGGGCGTTTGAGAACGGATACCCGCTTCTGGGTGCCGCTAATGCTGTATCTCGGATTCAGGCGCAGAACCTCAGTTCCTTCCGCATGGGCATCTTCCAATCGTCCCAGCTGAGCGTAAGTCGCGGCCAAGAAGGCATGGCCATACTGGTGATTGGGTGCTCGGCCGATCGCTTCACTTATCCAGTGTTGCGCATCGTGATACTCTCTGAGGTGATAATGGGCTACGCCCGCGATCAGCGGCGCAAAATGTGGATGGAATGGATCAAGGCGCATTTGCATTTTGGCGATCGCAATTGCCCTGGCCGGTTCTCCTACTGAGTAAAACACCTGCGCCAGGCGATAGTCAGCAAAAGTGGGGTTTAGCGCAATGGCTCTTTCGGCGGCGGCAAGAGCTGCGTCGAAGTCGCGCTTGCGGATTATGATGTATCCTAATTCCGCATAAGCTTCGGGTAGGCTCGGATTGAGCTCAATCGCCGTACGTGCCAATTTGATCGCTTGGTCAAGGGCAGTTGGGTTCAAATATTCGTCGTTCAGGGGATTGAGCCAAGCCACCCGATGAGTGCTGGCCAGCATCGTATAGCAACGAGCATACTTCGGATCGATGGATAGCGAATCCGCGAGATGCTGCCGCGCTTCCAATAGATCCTGCATCTGCCACGACGACTGGAACGAGACCCATGCAGCCGCGGCACGCATGAAATGATCGTAGGCCTGCCAGGTTGCAGGCGGCTTGAGCAAGGTGCGCTCGGCTTCCGCCCTGTTCACATGCGCGACAAGAATTGCTGCGATTGTTCGCGCGACGTCATCTTGAATAGCAAATACGTCTCTTAACTCCTGATCATAGCGCTCGGCCCAGCGGTGGACGCCAGTTGCAGCATCGGTCAACTGCGCGCTGATGCGGACCCGATCACCGCCCCGACGAACGCTGCCCTCCAAGGCGTACCGAACGCCGAGCTCTCGCCCCACTTGACGCAAATCAACCGCCTTGCCCTTGTATCGGAAACTCGAATTGCGGGCGATCACGAACAAGTCGGAAAAGCGGGACAATTCGGTGATAATGTCGTCCGAAATGCCTTCCGCAAAGTACTCCTGGTCGGGGTCGCCACTCATATTTTCAAAGGCTAGGACAGCTATCGATGGCTTGTCGGGAAGCGCAAGCGCCGGCCGCGCCGGGGCGTCGTCGAGCCTCACTTGATAGACCCGCACGGGCCGTGCAATGTTCTTGAGCTGTTGCTCGCCTATATCTTCAAATTCGATTTCAAGTTTATCCTGCGTATCTTCTCGCACGCGATGCGACACACAGATACCGCCAGGCTCGCAAAGTGCCTCGAGCCGAGCCGCAACGTTGACCCCATCCCCAAAAATATCGCCATCCTCGATGATAATGTCGCCGGCATTGATGCCAATGCGGAATTCGATCCTGTTGTCAGTTGGCACGTCGGCGTTTCGGGCTATCATGCCCCGCTGTATGGCAACGGCGCAACGCATCGCGTTGACCACGCTTGCAAACTCCACCAACATTCCGTCACCAGCACTTCTGATGATCCGCCCGCCGTGTTGTTCGATCTCGGGATAGAGGAGTGCGGACAGATGTTCGTTCAGCCGGGCGTGCGTACCCTCCTCATCAGCGCCCATAAGGCGGCTGTAGCCAGCCACATCGGCCACGAAAATAGCGCTCAGTCGTCGTTCAACACGCCCTGCGGCCATGACAGCTCGCCCCGATCCGCTCCGACCTTGGGGATCTGACTCTATTATCAGAAGCAGAGCGTGTCCATTGAGCGCCGAACATGGAACGGCTGCATTAGGTTCAGGGCGACGATTGGTTGTCGTTGCCTCGCAGTGACCGGCCGTCCCTCGTGTGTCCGCAATACCGGCCGAATGCCGCTGACGCACTGATGGGAGGCGCCGCCTTGGTAAGGTCATTGCGGCGCGATCGGCCGCTCAAATCGTCGTGCGCGCTGGCTATACGCGGAGCATTTCTACCTGTAGCTTTTGAAGGTGAACCGCGTGCGTTGGGCGGCAGGGTCGGTATGTCCTACCGGAGAGCGATAAGGCGCCGAGCCGGCCAGAATGCGTTTCTTTCAGAAGTTCGCAATTAAAAGGTGTAGCGCCGTCGATTTCAGGATCACATCTGACATGCATCGAAAAAGGATCAGCCACGTGCCGAGACTCGCGCCGCTAGTTTTTGCCGCGCTAGTGATGCTTTCCAGTCCCGCGCTGCCGAATGATGGCCAGATCACGCTTGTGGTGGGATTTGCGGCAGGGGGGACCTCTTCGACTGCAGCCAGGATCTTTGCTGAATCAGTAGAGCAAATCACGCGAAGCCCGACGCTCGTGGAAAATCGACCTGGTGCGGGAGGAGCGATAGCGGCGGATTGGGTACTACGGCAAAGGGGGACCCAGACGCTCTTATTCATGTCCTCCACATCGTCGCTCAAAACATCTCCTCAGAGCGGACTCGTCCCCATCGGAGTGTTGGCGACCTTCTCATACGTTGCCGTCACAAAAAAAGATTCCCCGGCGACTCTTGCCGAATACATGAAGGGAGCGTCGCACGAGGACAAATATCGTACCGTTGCCACCGCAGGCGCTGGGAGCATTCCTCACCTCATCGGTACAAAGTTTTTCAGCGATTACGGACTGCCGATGGTGCATGTGCCCTATCAGGGATCGGCGCCGGCGATCCTCAGTGTCGCCGGCGGCCACGTGGCGCTTGCGATCGTCCCTTTTCCGGACTTTCTCCCGTTCCAGGACTCGCTTCGCATCCTTGCACAAACCGGCAGCGGGATTGAGACTGAAGGATGGGTCGGCATCTTCGCTCCGCCGGAAACATCATCAGAAGAAGTCGCCCGACTTTCCGAGATTTTCCGGCAAGCATCCGAGCGGTGCCGGGAAAGACTGCGAACTGTCGGATTTGAGCAGGTATGGCGATCCGGTGCTGAGGCACGAGCGATGCATGAGAAAGATTACGCACGGTGGCAGCCAATACTTAAGGTACTCGGCGTTCAACCCTGACAAGATGGAAAAGGCGGTCCGCCATTGAGCGACCTCGGGCTTCACACCACGCCCTCCCGGGCGACGTAGGTGGCTCGATCAAGCGTCCTTCATTGCAACTTCGACCATGGCTTCTCGTTCTCGCCGTTGTTTCGAGTGATTCGTCCGTGAGCGGCTGGCGAGTGCCGCGGCCTCAGCGAATGCAGGGCAGCAGTCGCCCCCGAACATGGGGCGGAAACGATGGCGGAGCGCCTGACCGAATTGCCTCAATTGGGAGGCCAGCCTGTGGTATAAACGGGTCACACCGAGGACAACACGGAGGAACGCCCGTGGATTTCATTGAACGCTGGTTCGGGGTGTCACCGGACGGTGGTGATGGCACATTAGAACTGCTTTACATCGGAGTGGCCGCGTTGGTCGTGGTCGTTCTCCTTAGGTGGATTGTGCATCGCGTGAGATACCGCGGGTCCGATCAGCGAAGCCCTTAAAGAGTCAATCTCCGCGCTGTGAACTATCGGATATGGTGCATCAGAGGAGACGTATCAACATAACAGCAATGTGAGACGCGCTGCATGCGCCAATGGTGGCATGCAAAGGGAGCGCAGTATGGTGACTAAGAAAACGTCGGTGAAGCGCGCGCCACAGAAGTCTAGGGCGGCAAGCGGCAAGGCTAAGGCTTCGGACAGGTCCAAACGGCTGAACGTCAAACAACGAAGTCATCGGCGCGAGACATCCGAGGCCGATCGCCCCGACCAACGCCATGCTGCACTTATTCAGGACCGCCGCTTCGGGAGCGAGGATAAGAACCTCGCCCGACTTCGCCTCGATGCCGTTCGTGAAAAAGCGGCCGCCGTCGCCCGGCGGGGCGAAACGATCGTTACGCCCGTTTCGCCTGGTGCAAACAACTGGGTGCAGCTCGGCCCGACGGTCATTCCGAACGGACAGGGCTCCCTGACCAGCGGCGCCCGCGTCAACGTGACAGGACGCATCACGGGAATCGTCGTCGACCCCACACAGCCCTTGACGATCTATCTGGCGGCCGCGCGCGGCGGCGTCTGGAAGACCGTCGACGGAGGGGTGACCTGGTTTGCTATGTCCGACAACGAAGTGTCGCTCGCGATCGGTGCGCTCGCGATGGCGCCCTCGGACCACAACCGGCTCTATGCCGGCACGGGCGAGGGCAACATCTTCTTTTTGGTCCATAGCCGCCCGCTCGACGCCGCAAACGAGGACTACCACGGTGTCGGCGTGCTGCGGTCGAGTGACGGCGGAGACACCTGGGCACACGTCGGTTGCGCCGATCTCAGCGGCGCCGCGTTCTACCGCATCGCGGTGCATCCGACAAACCCCGATGTGCTGTTCGGTGCGACCACCTACGGCCTAGTGCGCTCGCAGGATGGCGGCGCCACGTGGAAGGCGATCACGAGCGGTCTTCCGACGCTCTCGGCCAGGGTGATCTCGTGCAGCGACGTCTCCTATGATCCTATCAACGCGAACCGGGCCTGGTGCGCGTTCTGGGGGAGCGGCATATACCGGACGGACAATGCCAACGCCACAACGCCGACGTGGACCAAGCTGACCACCGGCCTGCCGGCGCGCGGCATCAGGCGCATCGCGCTTGCCGTGGCGCCCTCTAACCACGACGCGATTTTCGCGTTGATCGCGGACACCCCTGTCGACAAGGCCCCCCCAAAAGGCGTGTACGGGAGCATCGACGGCGGCGACACTTGGTTCGCCATCCCGTCGTCGTCCCTGACGGTCGTGGGCTCCTACACGCTAAACATCGCCGTCGACATCTCCACTCCGAACGTGCTCTATGTTTCCGGTTTCGAACTCTACAAGTGCGTGCAAAGCGGCGGCGCGTGGACCGTGACTAACGTCGGCACGCGCATCCATGTGGACAACCACGCGTTCGCCTCACACCCCACCAATTGCCGGCAGATCTACGCTGGCACCGACGGCGGAATATACCGGTCGGCAGACGGCGGTAGCACTTGGGACGACAGTATCAACGAGGGACCGGTCATTACCCAGTTCGAGTTCATCAGCCAGCATCCCTCGTCGGATGCGCTAGTCATCGGCGGAACCCAGGATAATGGTACCGACATGTTCCGCAACAGCCTCGTCTTTTACCACTCAGCGGACTTCGACGGCGGCCAGGCCGGCATCGATCCCGAAAATCCCAACAAAGTAATCCACACCTTTAGCGCGCTCCCTTCCCTCACCAGTTCGAGGGGGAGGGGTATTGAGCGCTCCATTGCCGCCGGCAAGTTCGGCACCTACCATGATATCAGCAGCGGCCTGAGCCCACCCGTGCTGTTCTATCCGCCGTGGACCTATGACGACACCGATTCGAGCAACATCGCGTTTGGAACGAACAAACTCCGGCTTTCGGCGGCGCAGGGCACCGACGCCTGGCCGACCAGCATCACGCTTCCCGGGATCGGCAAGGGTTGCGTGTCGGCGATTCACTACGTCAGTTCGTCGCTTATCTACTGTGGGACCAGCAACGGGCTCGTCTACAAGGCGGTGAACTCAGGAAGGAGGTGGAGCGCGGCCAGGGTGAGCGCATCTCCGCTTCCAGCCCGCTGGATCTGGGACATCTTCCTCGTGCCCGGAAGAGATGAAGTACTGGTGCTGGCGATGGCCGGCTACGGGACTGCGCACGTCTGGACAGGCGCGCGCTCGGGCGGCAGCTGGATCTGGAAAGATCTGAGCGGCACGTTCCCCAACCGGTTGCCCGACGCACCGGCCAACGCGTTGCTGGTCGATCCGGCGGCGCCGAACACGATGTACGTCGGCACCGATGTCGGCGTGTGGACAACCACGGACGGTGGCGCGAACTGGAGCCTGTTCAGCGACGGCCTGCCGAACGTCCCCGTGTACGACCTGAAACTGCATGCGCCGACCCGCCTGCTGCGCGCCGCGACGCACGGTCGCGGGCTCTGGGAACGCAAGCTCGACGTCGCGAGCGTTGCCGACGTCCGCATCGTGATCCGCGACCATGTGATGGACACCGGGCGCCTGACGCCGTCGCCGTCCGGCTTGCCGTCGGCCTGGGAAGATCCGTGCCGGCAGGTCATTCTCGGCGATCCGCTTTTCTGGTGGAATTGCGCCGATGTAAAGGTCGATTCGCCGATAGGTGGCCTCTACCAGATGCCTGTTGCATCCGTCGACTACCTCACCTTCGAAACGGCGCTCGAACACCGGAATCCCCAACGGGGCAATCTTAATCGCGTGTACGTCCAGATACACAATCGAGGAGTTTTGCCCGCGAGCGACGTCGTCGTTAAGATTCTCTACGCCGACGCGGCGCCGGGCCTGCCGGACCTCCCGGCCGACTTCTGGACCGCATTTCCGGGGAATTCCGGCCTGGCGAGCGCATGGACTCCGATTGGCGCGGCGCAGACTATCGCTTCGCTGCGACCGGAACGTCCTGCCGTGCTGGAATGGGACTGGACGCCGCCGATTTCCGGGGTGGCCGCGCACGCGTGCCTGCTAGTGATCACCTCTTGCAGCGGGGATTCTCCGGGCGTCAGCTCGCTGGCTCTCGATTCGCTGGTGACGCAGAACCGGCAAGTGGGGCTCAAGAACCTGCACATCATCGATGCGGTGTCGTCCCCTCATTGGCACGCGATCCGGTTATATCCGCGCGGCGCGACCGACATATTCCGCTTTGGTCCGCTGCCGAAGGGCTGGTCGCTGAGCCTAGTGTTGCCAAACGAAGTGCCGCTGTCCGAGATCACTTATACGGGGCTTGAAGCAAAACGGGTCTCTGCCGCGAAACAGGCGCGCATCAGCAAGCAGCTCGGAAAGAGGGCCGCTCTCTACGATCTAAAGGAGGCGCTGATCGCCGCGACACCGCGCAAAGGCTGCACCATCACTGGGGTCCCAGTGGGGAGGCAGGGCATGCCGATCCTGGTCGCATTCACGGCGGATGCGCGCCCCCGCACCGGCAGTGTCCAGCTGATTCAGGAAGCTCCTGATCAGCGCGTGCTAGGCGGAAGCACGTTCGCGCTCCGTGGCGTCGGGGCAAAAAGCGGCGTCGGGATCAGAAGGCCACGGTCACGCTAGCTGGGGAAGAGCTGAGACGCACCCAGCCAGCCGTGGTGGAGGTCTCGTCGACCCGGCTGATGCACCGCGGATGCGGTAACCCCGTCGCTTTTTGCGACGAGCCGGCGTTCCAAGTCTGGAGGATGCTTCGAGTTGATTCGAGAATTATACGGCTCTATTATGCCGTGCGTCTTGGAGACACTGCACATTATCCTCTCCATCTGAGAGGCTCTCCGCGTCACCGGAACAAAGGGGCGAGCAATGTGTGAATTTGTCGCAAATCATATTGACATGAAGACAATGACTGAAAGCCAAAAGAAAAAGCTCAGGCGTGAACTAGAGAGCCGCAAGAAAGAGCTCCAAAAGAAGATCAACGCGCTCGAGAAAACGATTAAAAAGATCAAGTAGGATCCAGCCGTCCGTGAAGAACGGACTCGCTGGCTGGCAACTGACGTAACTGATTTTGCGATCGCCGGAGATCCGATTTTGGCCTGCGTGTACCGAAAATTCGATTCGGCGCAGACCAAGGATCGGACGCAGCAAGCTTGCGACGTGATGACCGATCTGTTGAAGCTGATTGCCGGCGTCCAAATCGAGAGCGCGGCCAGATCACGGCGGGGATTCCTTGCACCTTGTTGGACTTTGGCGAGGCACTATTACTAAGCCTCGCAGCGTGCCCGCGCTCATCGTTCAATGGTCGGTCAACCGACCTAGAGATTTCCTAGGATTCCCGACCGCGTTGGTCAGGATTGTCTTGTAATCAACAATCCAGCGCCGGGCACCCATCCGCTCGAACAAGTCGTTCTTGCATCTGCATACGCCAGTAATCCCCGACGGTGTCTTGTTGAGGCTCATTCTGAGCCAGGTGCGATCAATCGGCAGGACCACCGATTTGCCCTCCCGATAACCGAACGGTCGGACCGCCACGTCGTGCAGCTTGATCTGTCGGTGAAACGCAACTTGGAGCACGAAGTAGAATTGAACTAGTGATGCTGGATCCAGATCATTTTCTTCCGCCAGTCGGGCGGCAATGATGTCGAACGGGAGCTCCTGCCTAGCGTAAGCCCCCAAGACGGCATCGCGCACGCGAGTGAGCGCTTCCTGAAACGTCAGATCAGCATCAAATCGGGTGCGGATGAGCGTGGTGTTCGCAAAAGGACCGATCACACGCTCCCTCCCCAGTTGAGAGCGGTTGGCCATCGTGGTCGCTACGCAAATGTCAGTGCGTCCGCTTCGGAGCAGCAGCAGCGTCTTGAAGCCGGTCAGTAATGTCATGAACAGGGTTGCGCCTCGGCTATGGCCCAAGGCGCTCAGGCGCGCGACCAAATCGTTCGATATGTGAAGTCGCTCCAGGGCGACGCGCGCGGCCAGCTCGCCTGCAACATCATTATTGGTTATAAATGCAGGCGAGGCCTTTCGCAGGCGGTCCTTCCAGTAGCCGAGCTGTCGGGTTGCTGCACCGCTGGTGGACCACAGACGCTGCCAGCGCGCGAAGTCGGAAAAATGAAGCGCTGGTTCGGGCAACTGCGCCTGTTTGCCAGTTGTGAACCCGGCATAGAATTCCGACAGCTCCTCAACAAAGACTTCCATCGACCAGCCGTCGATGACGATATCGTGCACGATCAGAATCAAAACGTGGTCGTCGGCGCTGAGCCGCAAGAGGCGCGCCCGAAACAAGGGTGCATGCTTGGTGTCGATGAGCTTCAGGCGTTCTTGCTCGGCTGCCAGCTCCGCCTTTCTCAGCAGGAGCGCCTTGGCCCGGGAATTTGCGACAGGTGCCAAAGAGGTCAGATCTTCCACGATGAGGGATGATTTGATGTCGTCGGCCGCGGTAATGAGAGCAGCAGGCTGTTCGTCCAGCCAGTCAAATCCCGTGCGCAGCGAATCGTGCCGACGCACGACCTCGGCAAGGCTACGCTCGAGTGCGGATACGTTGAGCGGCCCCCGCAGCCGATAAGCGAAGCGAAGGTTGAATTGGGGTAGTCCAGGGAGTTCCCTCTCGATCCGCAGCATGCGTTCCTGCACGACGGACACCGGCTGTGGGCCATCTCCTTTCGCTCGTGCGATTTTCGTTGGCGGATCGCGCGAGCATAGTAATGAGTTTGTCGAGCGTCTTTTTGATGACTCAACGCGAAGCGCGAGAGCCGCAATGGTTGGTGCATCGAAGATATCCTCGAATGAGAAATCGACACCAAAATGTTCCTCCACACGCATAATCATCTGCATCATCGCAAGTGAATCAACGCCGAGCGCGAAGACGTCCTGGTCAATGCCGATCTGATCGATGTCCAGGATCTCCGACCAGATCCCGGCCAGTTGCGCCTCCAATTCCGAGCGAGGCAAAGCCATCTCGACGCTGCGTTCCTCTGCGGCTGGCTGCGTCTTTGAAAACTCGGCGGCAAGTTCACTGCGATTGATCTTTCCGCCGGCGCCTTTTGATATCTCCGGCACAATCCGAATGAGGCCAGGGACCTTAAAGCGGGCCAAGCTTTCTCGGGTAAATTCTCGGAGCCTGTCTGCGCCCACCTTCGCATCCTGACGCAGGACGACGGCGGCGCCGACGTCCGCGCCAAGTCGTCCGTGGGGCACAGGGAAAACCGCGGCTTCGATCACATCCGGATGGCTCAGCAACGCCGCCTCTACCTCGGCGGGGGCTACCTTCTGTCCTCCCTTATGGATGATTTCCTTGATGCGACCGACAATGAAGAGATACCCCTCCGCGTCAAGGTAGCCCAGGTCGCCGGTTCGGAACCAGCCGTCCCGAAATGCGGACGCGGTAGCGGCGGCATCATTGTCGTAACCTCTGGTTATAGTGGGCCCCCGGAGCGCGATCTCTCCGCGCTTGCCGGGTGGTAATCGTCGACCCTCACTGTCCAGAATCGCGATCTCAGGCCCCGCCGGCTGCCCGACTGAACCAACCTTTCGCCCATGCAAAGGGTTTGCGGCAATCTGGGTGGCGGCTTCTGTCATGCCATAGGTGTCGATGACGGGGACACCAAACAGAGCTTCCAGTCCGCCGAGTACGTCGGGCGCCAGGGACGTAGAAGCCGAACGGACCAGTCGAAGGGAGGACCGCCGCGCGCCCTGTTTGTCAGGTTCCGCTGCCGATAACACGGCCCGATGGATTGCCGGCACCGCCGTGTACCAGGTTGGTCGAAACTCCGTCAGCCAGCCGAAGAACGCTGTTGCATCGAAGCCTGGCGTACAGACCACGCTGGAGCCGGCCGTCAGTGCGGCCACAAGCCCGGAGATCAAGCCATGCCCATGGTAGAGAGGGAGCACGCCGAGCAATCGGTCCCGGGACCCAAGTGCCAAGTTGGCGCAAACATTGTGGGCTGACAGACAGACGCTCGCGTGGGTCAGGGGGACCGCTTTTGGCCGCGACGTACTGCCCGAGGTCAAGAGGATGAATGCATCGTCAGCGCTTGACGCAAACTCGTCGTCGACCACGCGCTGTGGCGTTTGACCGACAATCCAGAACGCGCCGGCCCCCGCGTTTGGTCGCCTCGATATATCGATGATGGGTATGCCCAAGGCGAGGGCGACGCGTCGGCTGGCCGAATCTAAGTCACCGCGCGTTAGCAGCCCAGCCAGATGCAATTCGCCGAAATAGCGCTGGTACTCGTCGTAGGTGAAACCCGAATTGAGCGGCACGCAAACCGCATTGGCTGCAACAGTGATCATTGCTACCGCGGCCTCTGGTCCGTCCGGCAACACTACCGCGACCCTGTGAGTTCGGCCGACACCGATGCTCCGGAGCTCGCGAACTACATTGTTCGCCTGTGTCCACAGCGCGCCATAGGTCATCGGAAGGCGTCCGGGGGCCAGAATGGCGTGGCGGTTGGGCGCGTTTCGCCCATAGTCGGAGAGAAGGTCACGGAGGCATGAAAAAGGACGTCTTTTGACGCTTTTGCGCGCGGTTACGTGTTGCAATTCCTCGACAATCTTCGACAACTCCGCCCCCTTTTCGTCAGTGTTGCGTCAGCGTTCCAGAATATCTGCAAGAAATTGACTCAAAACCCGCCAGCAGCGCCGTCTCCGCCCAATTCAATCATGTCGTGGCCGCACGCGAACGGAAAATTTCTTTCACGGCTTCGTGGCCCAAGCGAGGTTTGCCGGCATCGGCAGCAATACCTTGCCGGCCTTGCGGTACGCACTTGCAGCTGAACAAACATGATCGCGTATCGCGGTCAGCCGTTCAGGGGTTTGTCCTTGGAGCAAGTTGCTCGTTCGGACTGTGCTTCGCAAAATCGCCTCGAAGTATTGCTCCGGCGAACCGAATTCCCAAGTCTGATCGACCGTCCGCGTTTGCGGATCGGCGAAGCCGCACCTGATGAACGCCTCTCGACAATTGTCCGGTTCGCTGAAATGGAACGGGGCGGGGCCCGGCGGCAAAACGTCCATGTCGCCCAACAGCGCGATGGCCTTTCTTGGCAATGAAAGTCCTGCAACGGTCTCCTCCCGGCCCCACACCGTGAAAGCGAACCGGCCCCGCGGCTTCAAAACGCGGTGGATCGCCTTTAGTGCACTTTCAGGTTGCTCCAAATGGTGGAAGCCGAAATTCATGGCGACGAGATCAAAGCTTTTATCCAGAAAATCCCGCAGGCTTTCCGCGTCTCCTTCGCAAAATTCAATGTCGGGATGCAACATACGAGCGCGCGCGACCATGCGCTCTGAGAAATCGACACCGGTTACCCTTGCCCCGAGCCGTGACGCAGCAGCAGCGAGATTGCCGGGCCCGCAAGCTGCATCGAGAAGGCTAGCGCCTGGCCTGAGGTCGAGAGCTTTGAAGATGGATGGAATCGCTTGCTGCGTCAGCCGACTGAAAGCCGCGTCGTACTGATCAGTCGCGGTTTGCCACGCCTTGTGCTCAAAGGCCTTGAAGCTAGAGTAGGATTGTGTGCTTGGCTCCGATAATTCTCGCATTGTGTCTCTCCAATGCAAATTCCAATCTTCCGTTACGCAAAGTCGGCCATTCACAGCCTTCTATAAATGCGCGCAATCTGAAGCTCATGGTTGAACGCAATCGGTCTCTGCCACCCTAGCACATTTCTGCGGACGCAGCCTGATCGCTTTCGGAGCCATTTGCGGGACGTCGTCACCCCGACGGTCGATATCCGCTTCGGTGGCGACTCTGAGAAGTGGCGATGCAGTTCGTTCCGTTCTACATCCCGGGACACTCAGCGGGTCCGTTGGCCCTTATGAATCCCGGCCTTATGCTGTGCAAATTATATGTGCGAAGCGCCTGTAGCTCGAAGGTTTCAGATTTCAATGGGTCCCTAGCGGAATCCAACTGCTCAGCGCTCTCTAATGCGGCCGCTTGCACCGGAGCCTCGATCTCCACATCAGTTTATGGGTCGGCCGGTCCCCAACTAATATTCATTGCGCGAGCCAGGAACCCATCAAGGTGGCTTTGCGGGTGGTGATCGGCGGCTGGATGAAATTCGAGCGCTTTTCTCAAAATAAAGGAGGAGGGTGCCTCCGCCCATGCACCAACGCGTGTCTAAGTAAATGAGCCGCGGGTCCGTAGCTTTCGACCGTCGGGGTTATGAATTGTGATTAGTCCCCGCGCAGAGAAGCTGAATGTTTCCAAGGTACTTTGCAGGCGGGTTGGGAGGATGGACGTTCCGCGCGAGCCTCGCAGCATAGCGAGCAGTTGGGCTAATTATGTTCGGTCAGAAATGACCTTGCAAGATGTGTGGATAAGGACCGTGTTCTGCCGATGAGCTGCTTGCTTGACTACCACGAACCCGGCGGGAAGCTCATCGATCCTAAACCGCGGACTGCGCATGAATGGGTAGTCGTCTTCTGAGACCTTCGCTTCCCCTTGTGTCCCGCATTGCGGGCAGCATATCTGAAGCTCGAAACGATCACGCGCTGCCATTCGCCTGCCGCTCAACCGGATCACTAAGTTAAGTTGAATGCGATTGCTCGCGGAAGGTCCTGGGACGGTCGCAGTGCCACAAGCTGGCTGCGGCTTGGCCCGTCTAGCGCGTTTCGTCCCACGCAATTTCCTTCTTTAAGATGAGATCCGGCTCATCGTTGACTAGCCTTGCCGCGCGCTCCGCAATCGAGCCGAGGCATGCGGATTCAAATTCCGCAAGGTAGTCTTGTCGGACGAAATCGATAGAGAACGTGCCGCTGAGCGTCTTGCTGCGCAGTTGCAGCCGGAACGTGACATACGGGCGAACCTCTGGCGCTGGTGTTTCCTGCATCGAATGGACCCAGAAGATATCGCCGCTCACCACCACGAGCGGGACGAAGAACCACAGATAATGCCATTCGTTGTCCCGCGGCTGCCTCGGTACCTCTTTCACTCGCGAGTTGACAGCCTTTGCCATTGGGAAAAAGATCGCATCATACAGCCCGGCATGATTTGCATGCCATCCACTTCCCTTGCGGTCGATCCGACAGAATTGCACGGCCTTTTCTGGGCGCTGGTATGCGTAGTGCACCTTCGAGAAGCCGAGATGATGGAACGGCTCCGTTAGCTGTACGTTGCTTGACCCCTTGCCCAGCAACCTGCGAGCTTCATACCATCGTGTGAAGAACACGTACTCGTCAGGCGCGAAGTTCGTTCGCAACAGTCTTGGGCCTGCCGACGAACACGAAGGGATTGCTGGTGTTCTTGCACTCAACGATGATCTCGAAAACGCAGGAGAGCTTGTGCTCGTCGTTGCGCGCGATCGTTTTGATCGTGCGTGCGTCCATCTCGCGCGATTTGCCCTCGTCGACATCCTCGAAAGGGAAATTCGTCTGCACGTGATAGCCCAGCCTTTCGAGGACCGTCGCGACTTTCTGCTCCATCAGGTAGCCAGACTCGTTGAGGGCCTCCATGATATTTTCGGGCGACGGTGCGGACATTGCGAATCCTCTCAATAGGTTTTAGCCGGTCGGAATTTCGATCTCGGCCGCGAGCTGCACAGCGTTCTCGATCTCTGCATACAAATCAACCGCGTGCTCCGGCGCGGCGATTGATATGACGAGAGCATAGCGTCCTCTGTCATCCACGCGCTGCTGCCGCGACTTCCACCATCCGCCGACCGGATAAACTGCAATTGCATCATGTCCACTCAATTCAATCGCGCGACCGCGCCATAGATCGCAATGGAGCGATCCCGCCTGCATAGCCTTCGGACTGAGCAGCCAGCGATCGGCTTCCTGACCAGCAGCGGTCCCGTCCTTATCTTGCGCCGCGTTGATGCGCGCCCGGAATGCTGCGTCGGTTTCAGTCCGCTTCTTCATTGCGAAACGCAGGCCAAAAGATCGATAGGTGTCGGGCCGCGTGGCGGCGCGGCCAGTTAGGTTTGGTCCGATGAAGTAGGAGAGCGTCACCTTCATGGTGACGATCTCATTCTCGAGCTGCTCGAGCGCTGCCTTTGGCCAAGGCAGATCATAGAAGTGCATCTCGTTGAATACGTCTGTCATCGATTAGTCGATCTCGACCTCAGCAATAATCCGTAAATCTCGAGGCCCTAAAATAGAACATTCATATGACTTAAAGCCTTCGCTCGAGGTTCCAGCATGGCGAGTTGGGTGCGAGCAACGATGCTTCCAGCGTGGTCAGCGTCAGCGGTCGGCGCGGCATCTTTCGCTGCCGTGTTCCAGCTTTGAAGGCTCGAGCAACAGATGGTCCAGATGGCCCCCTGCGAGCCGGGTTCTCACCCTCGCGCTGGCGCGTCTTCCGGCATCAACCTCACCAACATGCAGGAGGGGCGGATTGCTGCGTGTCGACAGACCTGAACTAGGAGTTCACGCGCTGTATATCCGCTTAGGCCGCGCCGGCCACCTGGTCGCTGTCACGCGACGCGGCAATGAACAGGTTGCGCAGCCAGGCATGCCCGAGGTCTTCGTCAGATCTGGCGTGCCAGACCATTTTCGCCATGATCGGCTCGACGGCAATCGGGATGGGGAAACGTGCAAGGGACTTTCCTTCCGGAAGCACGTCCAGAAGGTCTTCCACGACCACGGCAAGATTTCGCCTACCGGAGATCAGCGCTGGTACCCAGCTGAAATAGGGGGTGCTGACGGCTATTCTTCGCCGCAGCCCCAGCGTTTCGAGCGTGGTGTCTATGGGCGTTCTTTCATTATCCGCCACCGTGACGGCGACATGCGGCAGTGCGAGGAAGGTTTCGAGGTCTAGACCGCCATTCTGCAGCAAGTCCGGTCGATCTCAGTCCATTTGGCGCCGACGATTTCGTTTGTGCGGCACACGGTGAAGATCAGAAAGCGCAGTGCCAGCGCGGCGCGCCCCTCGGCGATGCGGAGTTCGCTCATCAACTGCGCCGCATCGGCATAGGGCAGGGCAGGATGGTGACGAATGACGCGCTTGGGCCGCTTCGGAAGCTTTTCGCGAAGCTGCTTTGTCAGCTCGGCCGGATTGCGGAAATCGGGATCGTCGATGTTTGCGTTCTTGGCGATGATCGTCTCGATTCGGCCGCGCACCCGGTTCGCGGTCTCGCGCTCGATCACCCAGATGTGCTCCAGCAATTCGTGATGTGGCTCGGCTTGATCTCCGCGATCGTCAGCTTTCCAATGGTGGGGTAGGCGTAGCGCTTAAGTGAGGAGGGCCATTGGTTGCGGTGCTTCTCGCTCCAGGTCGACCACTGCGCGCGTATATAGGCCTCGGCGCATTCCTCTAATGTCGGTGCTGCGCGCTGCACTTCCGCCGCCTTGGCCTCCTGCCGCGTCTCGCGGCGTTCCTGGACGATGTCCACGCCGGCTGTGCTGCGATCGCCCTTCACGCGCAGCCGAGCCGCGTCGCGGGCAAGTCGTGCGTTTTTGAGGGATACGTCTTTGAAGGAACCGAGGCCGTGCCAACGTTCTTTGCCGTCCGTCCTTCCAATAGCGATGAGACCGGTTCTTCGCCGCGGGTCCTGTGACGATCAGGTAGAGACCGTCACCGTCGGCATACTTGCCCGGCTTCGTTTCGCGTTCGACTTCCAACGGCTTCGGGCGTCCAGCGACGTGTTCCTCCAGTCAAAACCGTCCTCCGAACCTACGGGCCCAAGCTACGGTTTGCGCTCTCATTGTGAGGAACGACGGCGAACGATGGAAGATAGCTTGCCGACGAAAGCGCTGAATTTACAGGGTATTCCGAACAGTGGAGAACAACGGAGAACACTGTACTGGCGGAAGGGGTGGGATTCGAACCCACGGTACCCTTGCAGGCACGCCGGTTTTCAAGACCGGTGCCTTAAACCACTCGGCCACCCTTCCTTGCCTTGATGATCAAGCGCTTAGCCGATGCGGAGGTGAAAACACAAGAGAAGAAAGTACGATTCGTCGGGAAATGCCGAGGGCATGAACATGATCGATGGCCTCGTTGCTCAACGCTCGAAACAACAAAACGGCGCGGACCAACAAGGCCCATGGCAATGAAAGCGGGCGACCATTCAGAGGGCGCTTGTCATTCCGGCCCAGGCCGCATCTTCGCGGCGCCAGGGCCGCGATCGGAGCGGGCGCTATTCAGCCGAATGCCACCGCCAGCAGGCTCGAGCACAGGAGCACGAAGCTGGCCGTCGTCAAGGCAAGGAATCCGTTGGAGACAATGTCGAGGTTGCGCATCAGACACCTACCGACCGGATGCTCGTCCGAATTTATTAAAGCTTTATAAATTTCAGGTCGAAATCACCAACAGCCGTCACAAGAACCATGGGTCCGAAGGCCGGCGGTCCCCAGAACCGCCAGACGTTCAACACTCAGGCCCTGTAACGATAGCCTTCAAATGCATGAGCCAAGAAAATGCCTGCGCTCACCAGGCCCATCACCGCTGTAACCGTCTCGATCATCGCACACGTCCTTATGCGCCCCTGCACGCACAGAACGACTCCACCCTTGCACAGTCAAAAAGATTCACGGACGGAATCGTAGAACGGTCGTGAGTGATGATTTGCTGCAACAGAATGTCTGAAAGCGACACAATACACAGTGAATCCTGCCGGATATCGATAGTCATATGCCCGTAAATCAACGGATGCGCGCGGCAACCATTCATTCACCACGCACGTGCAGACATTCATACGCGCCCACCGCACCCCATTTCCGCCGTGTTCCGGTTGCGATATCTTCATCACGTGATGCGGAGGGTGGGCCGCATCTTGGGGTTTGGCCGCGAGCTTCAACGTAGGCAGCAGGCCGCTGAAAGTGGTAATTGGGGTGATGGGGATTCGACGGCCAAAAACGATCGTTCGGGCAGTCCGTGCGACTGTTGCCGTGGTAACGTGCCTTGTCCTCGCCAACTGCGCCTCGTCGGATAAGTTCGCCAGGCGCATCGATCCCAAATACGGCGTGTCCTCGAGCCCGCGCGTGGTGGAATTCGGCGAGCCCGTGCCGAAGGGTGGGGGAACCTACCGGGTCGGCAAACCCTACACTGTTGCCGGCCGGGTCTACGTGCCGGAAGAGGATCCCAACTACCGCGCCGAGGGCATGGCCTCCTGGTATGGCGACGACTTCCATGGCCGGCTGACCGCCAATGGCGAAGTCTTCGACATGGCCTCGCTGACGGCGGCCCATCCGACGCTGCCGATCCCGAGCTACGCCCGCGTCACCAATGTCCGGAACGGCAAGTCGCTGATCGTGCGGGTAAATGACCGCGGCCCCTACCACGGCAACCGCCTGATCGACGTCTCGAACAAGGCGGCGGAACTCCTTGAATTCAAAGCGAATGGCGTCGCCAGGGTTCGGGTTGAATATGTCGGCCGGGCCCCCTTGGAAGGTTCCGACGACCGCCAGCTCCTGGCGACGCTGCGGACCGGCGAGCCGGCCCCATCGCCATCGACGGTCCGGGTCGCTTCGGCCCGTCCGTTCGTCCCCGAGATGCCGTCCTCCGCGGCCCGCATCCGCGGGGAGGTCCCGCTGCCGGAGGGCCGGCCCTACAGCCTCGGCAACACGTCGGCGGACTACGCCTCGATCAACGCCACCTCGGAAATGTCGGCTTCCAGCCGCTCACGCGGCCGAGCCACGGAAAACCTTCGTGCCGTTTCCTATGAGAATGACGCTACTTACGCGGCCTCCGGCCAGACTTATCGGCCGGTCGATCCGCGGGGCCCGAGCGAAGTCCTTAGCGGCCGCGGGCTGTACTAACTTCCGTTCAGGAAAGCGATCAGGGCGGCATTGACCTCGTCGGGCCGCTCCTGCTGGATCCAGTGGCCGGCGCCCTCCAGGATCAGCTTCTGCCGCAGATTCGGCAGCACCCGCCCCATCTCCTTGACCTGCTTGGCGCCGATCAGCCCGGTGATGACGCCGTCCTTCGAGCCCGCGATGAACAGGGCAGGCTGGTGGATTTGTGCGCCCTGCCATGGTGCGGTCAGCTCCCAGTTGCGGTCGATGTTGCGATACCAGTTGAGCCCGCCGCGAAAGCCGGACTTTTGGTAGATCGCCGCGAAATAGGCGATGTCGGCCTCGGTCAGCCAGGCTGGCAGCGGCCGATTCGGGGCGGCGCCGCCAAGAAATCCCTTGCCCTCGTGAACGAATTGATGGGCTGCCGGATCGGCGAGCCCGCGCCCGCCGAGCACGATACGCATCGTGGCCGCGACATCGCGCTCGAACTCGGCCTCGGCCACGCCCGGCGTCTGAAAATACTGCCAGTAAAAATTGGTGATCCCGTTCTGCCGCAAGGTTTCAAGCGGGAGGGCGCGGCCGCGGAAGGGCGGCGGCACACTCAGGCCGGCGACCTTGGTGAAGACATCGGGGCGGAACATCGCCGCGTGCCAGGCGACCGGCGCGCCCCAATCGTGGCCGACGATAACCGCCTGCGTCTCGCCAAGCGCCGCCACCAGCGCGACCATATCGCCGACATTGTGGAAGAGGGTGTAGGCGCCGATGTCGGTTGGTCCGTCCGAAGCCGCGCATGTCAGGCGCCACGACGTGGAAGCCGGCAGCCGCGATCGCCGGGATCTGGTGCCGCCAGGAATAGGATAGTTCAGGCCAGCCGTGGCAGAGCAGCACCAGCGGTCCCGCGCCTTCCTCGACAACGAAGAAGTCCAGCCCGTTAGCCGAAATGGTGCGTGAGGATGACATCGCGTTTCCGCCCTGTTTTTCGTATCTTGTCGGGAAGTCACAGCATCGCCACGATACGTTCCCGGGATCGGTGCCGCAATCCGGCCGGAACGGCGGCGCATCCAAAACCTGTGTTGTTTGCGATACTTCTACCTGTTAGAACGCGCGGATTCAGGACATTGCCGATGGCAGCAGAGACTTCCGTTCCCCGCAAATCCCGCGCCGCGGGCCTCGTCCCATGGCGCGGCATGATGGCGGCCGCGATGGCAATTGCGGTCGGGTGGGGCGGGATCGTCTATGCCGCCAACAACAGCGTTCAGGGCGCACCGAAGAAGGATGACGCCGCCTTCGACGGCGACGCGCCGACCGCGATCCTGATGGAAGCCACCAGTGGCAGCGTGCTGTTCGAGAAGAACGCCGACGAACTACGCGCGCCGTCCAGCATGATGAAGCTGATGACGGCCGAGGTGGTCTTCAACGCCATCAAGGAAGGCAAGGTCAAGCTGACGGATGAGTACCGGATCAGCGAGAACGCCTGGCGCAAGGGCGGCGCGCCGGCGGGCGGCTCCACAATGTTTGCCATCCTGAACAGCAAGGTCTCGGTCGACGACCTCTTGAAGGGCGCGATCATCCAGAGCGGCAATGATTCCTGCATCGCGCTTGCCGAAGGCATGGCCGGCAACGAGCGGATCTTTGCCGCCGATTTCATGACCAAGCGCGCCCGCGAGCTCGGCCTGACCAAGTCGACCTTCGGCAACTCCAACGGCTTGCCCGACCCCGCCAACAAGATGACGGTACGGGAGCTGGGGAAGCTCGCCCGCCACCTGATCCTGACCTATCCCGACATGTACAAACTGTTCGGGGAGCGGGAGTTCACCTGGAACAAGATCCGGCAGCAGAACCGCAACCCGCTCCTGAACACGCTGAGCGGCGCCGACGGGCTCAAGACCGGCTACACCAAGGAGGGCGGTTACGGCATGGTCGGCTCCGCGGTGCAGAACGACACGCGGCTGATCGTCGTGATCAACGGGCTCGAGGATCCCGACGATCGCGCTTCTGAGGCCAAGAAGATGCTGGAATGGGGGTTTCGCAATTTCGAGACGCGCACGCTGTTCGCGGCCGACCAGCCGGTCGGCTATGCAAAAGTGTTCGGAGGAGAAAGCCGCTCCGTGAAACTTGCGAGCCCCGTGCCGGTCAAGGTGATGGTGCCGAAGAACGGCAGCGAGAAGCTGATCGCGCGGATCGTCTATAACGGCCCGGTGCGGGCGCCGGTGCAAGCCGGCCAGCCGGTCGGCGTCGTCAGGGTGTGGCGCGGTACCCATATCGCCGGCGATACGCCGGTCTATGCAGCTGAATCGATCGGCACCGGCTCTACCATGCGCCGCGCGATCGACGGGGCCAGCGAGCTCGTCATCGGCATGTTCCGGGCCAGCGCAGAGAAGCTCTGAGCATGAACCAGGCAACGCTGCAGCGGCCTTCCGGACGCGGAAAGTTCATTACCTTTGAGGGCGGCGAGGGCTCCGGCAAGTCCACGCAGATCAAGAAGCTTGCCGAGCGTCTTGCGGCGGCCAGGCTGCGCGCCATCGTCACCCGCGAGCCGGGCGGCTCGCCGGGCGCTGAAATCATGCGCCATCTCGTGCTGTCTGGAATGGGCAAGCTGCTTGGCCCGGAGGCCGAGACCCTGCTGTTTGCCGCCGCCCGCGACGATCACGTTCGCACGGTGATCCAGCCGGCGCTCAACCAGGGAACGTGGGTGCTGTGCGATCGCTTTTACGACTCGACCCGTGCCTATCAGGGCCGTCTCGGGCAAGTCTCGCCGGGCGTGCTCAACGCCATGCAGCGGGTCACCATCGGCGATCTCAAACCGGATCTGACCATCATTCTCGACATCCCCGTCGAAGTCGGCCTGCAGCGCGCAGCGGCCCGCCGCGGCAGCAGCGCGCCTGACCGTTTCGAGGCGGAGGATCTGCAATTTCATCAGGATTTGCGCGACGCCTACCGGCAGATCGCTGCTGAAGATCCGCAGCGTTGCGTGCTGATCGACGCCAACGCCGATACGGATACGGTCGCCGCGCGCGTCTGGACCGCGCTGCGTGATCACGTGCTCGCGACGACCCGGGCGGGGACCGTATGAGCGCAAGCAAGACCGAGCAGGAGATAGCGGTCAGGCATCCCCGCGAAACGACCGATCTGTTCGGCCATCGCGAGGCGGAGACGGCACTCCTGAGCGCCTATCGCAGTGGGCGCATTCCGCATGCCTGGCTGATCGGCGGGCCGCAGGGCATCGGCAAAGCCACGCTGGCCTATCGCATGGCGCGTTTCGTGCTCGCCAATCCCAGGCCTGACGCGCCTGTCGTGCAGGGCGCCGAGACGCTTGCGACCGATCCCGACGATCCGGTCATGCGCCAGATCACCGCGGGTGCGCATGGCGGGCTATTGGTCCTGGAGCGCGGCCTCAACGATCGTGGCGTGATGCGGACGGTGATCACCGTCGACGAGACGCGTGAGACGATTTCGTTCTTCGGCTCGACCGCGGCGGTGGACGGCTGGCGCGTCTGCATCGTCGACACGGTCGACGAGCTCAATCCGAACGCCGCCAATGCATTGCTCAAGATCCTCGAGGAGCCGCCGCAGCGATCGCTGTTCCTGCTCGTCAGCCATTCGCCGGCGCGGGCTCTGCCGACCATCCTGTCGCGCTGCCGCAAGCTGCTGCTGCGGCCGCTTGCGACCGACGACGTCATTCTCGCGGCGGCGCGGGCTGCCGACATCGCGTCCGGGCATGCCGCACTCGCAGAGGCCGCCGATGCCTCCGAGGGAAGCGTGTCTCGCGCGCTGACGCTGCTCGGCGGCGACGCGCTGAAACTGCAGCAACGGACTGCGGCGCTGCTGGCGACGCTGCCGCAGGTCGATCCGCGCGAGCTGCATGCGCTCGGCGAAGCACTCGGCACCAGCGACCGGGTCGCGCTGGCTGCCTTCATCGACGGCATCGATCGCTGGATCGGCGAAAAGCTGCGCGATGGCGACGCCAATGCGAATCTGCCCCGCCTTGCACGGCTGGCGGAGGTGTGGGAAAAGATCGTCCGCGCCGCGCGCGACACCGAATCCTACAATCTGGAGCGAAAACCGCTGGTTTTCTCGGTGTTCGGAATGCTCGCGGAAGCAACGCGGTAACGCATCATCCGACAACAATCCCGACAGTTTTTGAAATAAAGGAATTCGTGGTGGCGAAGGCTGGAAAAAAAGCTTCGAAAAAGCGCAAGGCGAAAAAGGTTCGCAAGTCGCCGCCTGCGCGCGCCGCCAACAAGACCGCGGCGAGAAAGCCGGCTGTCAAGGCCACCAAGAGCAAGCGCGTCGCGAAGAAGGGCAGCAAGGTGTCGAATAAGGCTGCTCGCAAGGTCGCAAAAAAAGCGCCGAAGAAGGCAGCGAAGAAAGTCGCCAAGAAAGCGGCCAAGACGTCAGTCAGCAAGGCATCCAATAAGGCCCCCGTGGAAAAGCCTGCCAAGAAAGCGAAGAAGCGCGCTTTGGCGCCCGAAGTGAAGCCCGACGGGCAGGCGGCGCCCGCCGCTGCGCCGACGGTTGCGACCGAGCGCAACACCTATTTCATCACCACCGCGATCGCCTATCCGAACGGCCTCCCGCATATCGGCCACGCCTATGAGGCGATCGCGACGGATGCGCTGGCGCGGTTTCAGCGGCTCAACGGCAAAGACGTGTTTTTTCTCACCGGCACCGACGAGCACGGTCTGAAGATGGTGCAGACCGCCGAGAACGAGGGACTGGGTGTCGCTGAACTCGCCGAGCGCAATGCGGGCCGCTTCAGGGAGATGGACCAGCGCCTTAACGTATCGTTCGATCGCTTCATCCGCACCACCGAGCCTGATCATCATCGCTCGGTGCAGGCGGTCTGGGATCGGATGCAGCAGAACGGCGACATCTATATCGATGCCTATTCCGGCTGGTATTCGGTGCGCGACGAGGCCTATTACGCCGAGGAAGAAACGGTCCTCGGCGAGGACGATGTGCGGCGCGGTCCGCAAGGCACGCCGGTCGAGTGGGTCGAGGAGAAGAGCTACTTCTTCAAGCTGTCGGCCTATCAGGATCGCCTGCTCAAGCTTTACGAGAGCCAGCCGGATTTCATCGGGCCCGATTCTCGGCGCAACGAGGTCATCAGCTTCGTCAAAGGCGGATTGAAAGACCTGTCGATCTCGCGCACGACGTTCGATTGGGGCGTGAAGGTGCCCAACGATCCCGAGCACGTGATGTATGTCTGGGTCGATGCGCTGACCAACTACATCACGGGCGTCGGCTTCCCCGACGAGAACGATCCGAACTGGCGCTACTGGCCAGCCGATGTGCACATCATCGGCAAGGACATCATCCGCTTCCACGCCGTGTACTGGCCGGCGTTCCTGATGTCGGCGGGCATCCCCGTGCAGAAGCGGGTCTATGCGCACGGCTTCCTGTTCAACAGGGGCGAGAAGATGTCGAAGTCGGTCGGCAACGTCGTCGATCCCTTCAACCTAGCCGATCAGTATGGCGTCGACCAGATGCGCTATTTCTTCCTGCGCGAGGTGCCGTTCGGGCAGGACGGCAACTACAACCACGAAGCCATCGTCGCGCGGATCAATGCCGATCTCGCCAACGATCTCGGCAACCTGGCGCAGCGTTCGCTGTCGATGATCGCCAAGCAACTCGGTGGCGTGCTGCCGGAGCCCGGCGTGTTCACTGGCAATGACAAGGAGATCCTGGCGGAGGCGGATGCCATGCTGGGGGCGTCGCGGACTGCGATGGCCACTCAGCAGATCCACCAATGGCTCAACACAGTGTGGGGCGTCGTCGCGGAAGCCAATCGCTATTTCGCCGGCGAGGCGCCGTGGGCATTGGCCAAGACCGATCCCGCAAGGCAGAAAACCGTGCTGTATGTCACGGCCGAAGTCGTGCGCCAGGTCGCGATCCTGACCCAGCCGGTGATGCCGGATGCGTCAGCCAAGCTGCTCGACAGCCTTGGCATTCCACAGGACGAACGGGACTTTGCGGCGATCGGCAGGCGGATCAAGGCCGGCACGACGCTGCCGGCGCCGGTTGGCGTATTTCCGCGCTACGTTGAACCAAAGGCGGATTAAGCCGTTTGCCAGCCATGCTCGTCGACAGCCATTGCCATCTCGACTTTCCGGATTTTGCCGAGGATCTCGACGCGCTGGTCGCGCGCGCCGAGACCGCCGGCATCGGCCGGATCGTCACCATCTCGACCCGGGTGAGGCGGCTCGACGGTCTGCTCGCGATCGCCGAGCGGTTTCCCAATGTCTACTGTTCGGTCGGCACCCATCCGCATCATGCCGACGAGGAAGACGGCATCTCGGCCGGCGAGCTGATCGAGCTCGCGAAGCATCCGAAGGTCGTCGCGCTCGGCGAGGCCGGGCTGGACTACTTCTACCAGCACGGCTCGCGCGAGGCGCAGGAGCGCGGCTTTCGCGCGCATGTCGCGGCGGCGCGCGAAACGGGTCTGCCGCTGGTGATCCACACCCGCGAAGCCGACGAGGATTGCGGCAGCATTCTCGAGGACGAAGTTGCCAAAGGACCTTTCCGGGCGGTGCTGCATTGCTACACCGGCGGGCGTGACCTTGCGATGAAGGCGATCGATCTCGGCCTGTCGATCTCGTTTACGGGCATTTTGACATTCAAGAAGTCGGAAGCCTTGCGCGCGCTCGCCGCCGAACTGCCGGCCGACCGCATCATGGTCGAGACCGATGCGCCGTATCTGGCGCCCGGCAAGTTTCGCGGCAAGCGCAACGAGCCATCCTACGTGGTCGAAGTCGCAAAAGTGCTGGCGGAAACGCGCGGTGTGTCATTGGAAGAGATATCGCGGCAGACAACCGAGAACTTCTTCCGGCTGTTCTCGAAAGTCCCTGCGCCGAAGGCCGCCCCATGACGGTGACGCTGACGATCCTCGGCTGCGGCTCCTCCGCCGGCGTGCCACGCCCGGCGCTCGGCTGGGGCGCCTGCGATCCCAACAATCCCAAAAACCGCCGCCGCCGCTGCTCGCTGCTGGTCGAGCGCACGGGCGCGCACGGCACCACGCGGATCGTGATCGACACCTCGCCGGACCTGCGCGAGCAGTTGATCGACGCAGAAGTCGACCATATCGACGCGGTGTACCTGACGCACGAGCATGCCGACCAGACCCACGGCATCGACGACCTCCGCTCGGTCGTGCTGCACCAGCGCCGGCGCATTCCCGTCTACTTCAACCAATCGACCGCCAAAGACATCATGGCGCGCTTCTCCTATTGCTTCGTCTCGCCGGAAGGCAGCGACTATCCGCCGATCCTGACGCGCCATTCCATCGAAGCCGGCGAGAGCCATACCACCGAAGGGAAGGGCGGTCCGGTTAAGCTGTCCGCCTTCCTGGTTCACCACGGCAAAATTCCGGCGCTGGGATTCCGCGTGGGCAACGCCGCCTATACGCCCGATCTCCACGATATCCCCGAGGAGAGCTGGCCGGCGCTAGAAAATCTCGACCTCTGGATCGTCGACGGGCTGCGTTATGCCGGCCATCCCAGCCATTTCAGCGTCAATGATGCCCTGTCATGGATCGAGCGCTTCAAGCCGAAGCGCGCCGTCATCACCAACATGCATTCCGATCTCGATTACGAGGTGCTGCGGCAGAGCCTGCCGGTAGGCGTCATCCCCGCTTATGACGGGATGCGGCTAGAGCTTAGCTAGAGCCGCAGCGAGTGAAATCGCACGGCTGGATGCGTCATCCTCGCCAACTCACATTGTAGACTAAATGACACCGCGGCAGGGCCTTTCGCGGGACCTCATACCAGCCTAAGAGGGAGCCAAGCTGGGCGTGAGAACCACGGGAAGAGCAGAGGCGGTCGCGCATCGCATAGGCGCTCGCAGGCCGCGGAGGAACGTCGATGATTGGCCTGTTCTTTGAAGTCCAGACAAAGCCCGGGCGTCGCGATCAATATCTCGATCTTGCGGCCTCGCTGAAGCCAGACCTCGAGGCGATGGGCGGCTGCCTGTTCATCGACCGCTTCAGAAGTCTCTCGCGCGAGAACGTGCTTTTGTCCCACCAGATCTGGCAGGACGAGGGAGCGCTGACGGCCTGGCGGGCGCATGCACGGCATCATGATGTCCAGACCATCGGCCGCGCGCGCGTCTTTTCGGACTACCGCATCCGCGTCGCCCAGGTCATCCACGAGCAAAAGCCGGGACAACCGGTCTGGCGTCCCGAGCGGCGCACGCCCTACAACGATCCGGCAAGGCGCAAGCCGACCTACATTCTCATCGCTGAATCGAAGCACGCCACGCTACCGGTCGAGACCAGATGGCGCCGCGATACTTTCGCGAGCGTCTATCGCGAGGAGCATTTTGCGCATCTGGTCGACCTGCCGGACGATCGCGCCGGCGTCGAATTCGGGCCACGCCTGTTTGCCGATCCGACAGTCCAGTATTTTCGCGTTTTCGAAGTGATGCGCGACTACGGAATGCACGAGCGAACCGAAGCGCCGCAGTATTATCCTCCGGTCGGAAGCGAGCAGACCTAGCTGTCGCAGGGGCAAAGCCTGCCAGGTGTCATTGCGAGCCAACAGGTCGCGCGAATGCGCGCCCGATGACAGGCTCCGCGAAGCAATCCATCGGGCGACCGGCGCAAGACGAGATGGATTGCTTCGTCGCTAGCGCTCCTCGCAATGACGACGGTAGGCGAACTAAGCCGATATCGCCTTGGCCGACTCCACTTGGTTGCGCAGCATGAATTTCTGGATCTTGCCGGTGGAGGTCTTCGGGATCGGGCCGAACACGACGGCCTTCGGCGCCTTGAAGCCGGACATGTGGCTGCGGCAGAAGGCGATGATCTCGGCCTCCGTCGCCTTGGCGCCTTCCTTCAATTCGACGAAGGCGCAGGGCACTTCGCCCCATTTGGAATCGGGTTTTGCGACCACGGCGGCAAACAGCACAGCCGGATGCTTGTAGAGGATGTCCTCGACCTCGACGGAAGAGATGTTCTCGCCGCCTGAGATGATGATGTCCTTGGAGCGGTCCTTGATGATGACGTAGCCGTGCTCGTCCAGCACGCCGAGATCGCCGGTGTGAAACCAGCCACCGGCGAAGGCTTCCTGCGTCGCCTTCTCGTTCTTCAGATAGCCCTTCATCACGATATTGCCGCGGAACATCACCTCGCCGATGGTTTCGCCATCGCGCGGCACCTCCTGCATGGTCGCGGGGTCGAGCACGGTGACGGCTTCTTCCAGCGGGTAGGGCACGCCTTGCCGTCGCTTCATCCGGGCGCGCTGATCGGCGGGCAGTTCGTCCCAGCCCGGCTGCTCGGCGCAGACCGAGGCGGGGCCGTAGACTTCGGTCAACCCATAGACATGCGTCAGCTTGATGCCGATGCTTTCGGCGCCTTCGAGCACGGCGACCGGCGGCGCGGCGCCGGCGATCAATCCGACCACTCGGCGGGCCTTATCGCCCTTGGGAGCGCCGGGCGCGTTGATCAGCGTGTTGTAGACGATCGGCGCGCCGCACATATGGGTGACGCCGTGCTTGGGGATCAGCTCAAAGATCTTGGCCGGATCGACCTTGCGCAGGCAGACATTGATGCCGGCCGATGCAGCGACGGTCCACGGAAAGCACCAGCCATTGCAGTGGAACATCGGCAGGGTCCAAAGATAGACCGGATGCTGGCCGAGATTGCCGGCCAGGATATTGCTGACGGCATTGAGATAGGCGCCGCGGTGATGGGTGACAACGCCCTTCGGGTTGCCCGTGGTGCCCGAAGTGTAGCTCAGCGCAATCGCGTCCCATTCGTCGCCGGGAAGCCGGGCGACGAAGGCCGGATCGCCCGCGGCAACCGCCGCCTCGTATTCGATTTCGCCGATCCGCTTGCCGCCAGCAAACGCCGCATCGTCGACGTCGACAACGAGCGGTTTGGGCCCCTTCATCAGTGTCAGCGCTTCGGCGATCACGCCGGCAAATTCAGGATCGACCAGGATGATCTTGGCGCCCCCATGATCGAGTTGGAAGGCAATCGACGGTGCATCGAGCCGGATGTTCAGCGCGTTCAGGACGGCGCCGGCCATCGGCACGGCAAAGTGCACTTCGTTCATGGCCGGAATATTGGGCAGCATGGCCGCGACCGTATCGCCGGTCCCGATGCCGCGACCTGCGAGCCATGACGCAAAACGCCGGCAGCGTTCATAGGTCTCCGCCCAAGTAAAGCTGCGGCCTTCATAGACGGTGCTGACGTGATCGGGGTAGACGGCGGCGCTGCGGGCGAGAAAGCTCAGCGGCGTTAGCGGCACATAGTTCGCCGGCGTCTTGTCCAATCCGATGGAATACTGGTTCTGGGCTGCGCTCATCGGCTGTGTCCCATTCAAAATTTCGACTCTACAAGAACCCGATGGAAATCCACGGGAAGATCGCCACAATAATCAGGCCGACCATCAGCGCCAGCAGGTAGCCCCAAATCGGCCGGATGCCCTCGGCCGGGTCGACGCGTCCGATGGCACAGGCGGCATAATAGCCCACTCCGAAGGGCGGTGCGAATAGCCCGATACCCATCGCGAGAATAACGATCATCGCGTAATGGACCTCATGGACGCCGACCGCGCGGGCGATCGGAAACAATAGCGGCCCGAACAGCACGATCGCCGGTATGCCCTCGAGCACGCTGCCGAGGATCACGAAGGCCACGATCGAAACGGCGATAAAGGTCGCCGAGCCACCGGGCAAGCCCGTCATGGCGGCCGCCAGCGTCCGCGAAAAGCCTGATTGCGTCAGGCCCCAGGCCATGCCGGTGGCGCAGCCGATGATCAGCAGGATCGCGCCGGACAGGCACGCGGTCTCGACCAGCATTGGCATGATCCGCCGCCAGTCGAAATTGCGGTAGATCAACAAGCCGTAGATCAGGTAGCCGACGATGAAGGCGTAGACGACACCAATGGTCGAGACCTCGGTCGCGGTCGCGATGCCTTCGACCACCGCATAGCGGATCACGAACGGCAGCGCGATGGCGGGAAGGGCGATCGCAAACGCCCAGGCGATCTCGGTCGCGCTCGCCCGCGTGACGTGCCTGAGGTCCTCGTTCCGGTAGCGCCACCATACCAAGGCCGACAGTGTGATCGCCAGCACCAGGCCCGGCAACAGGCCGCCGGTGAACAGCGCGGCAATCGACACGCCGGTAACCGAACCGATCGTGATGAGCACCAGGCTCGGCGGAATGGTTTCGGTCTGCGCGCCGGTAGCCGAGAGCAGGGCGACCAGATCGCCCGGCTTGGCGCCCCTTGCCTTCATTTCCGGAAACAGCACCGGCGCGACGGCGGCCATATCGGCAGCCTTGGAGCCTGAGATGCCCGAGACCAGATACATCGCGCCAACCAGCACGTAATGCAAACCTCCGCGCACATGCCCCAACAGGCTTGCCAGGAACGCCACCATAGCACGCGCCATGCCGGTCATCTCGATCAGCAGACCGAGGAAGACGAAGAGGGGCACGGACAGCAGGATGAGATGGCTCATTCCCTCGTCCATGCGGCCGACCAGCACCATCAACGGCGTGCCCGTCGTCAACGCCAGATAGCCGTAGGTCGCGAGCCCGAAGCCGAACGCGATCGGCACGCCGGCGAACACGCAGAAGCCGGCGACGCCGACAAAGAAGATAATCAGATTGAGGTTGCCGAGCGGCTTCAGCGTGCCCCTGAGCAGCCAGAATAATCCGATGATGAGCGCGACCGAAAGAATTGCGCCGACCATGGTGCGGACATTGACTGAACGGGCCAGCCGCAGGAAGGCAAACAGCGCCATCAGGGCGATGCCGAGCGGCAGCGCGGCGGCGCGCCAGATATTCGAGATCTGCAGCGCCGGCGTCGTGATGTAGCTTTCCTCGTAGGCGTATTCGTAAGCCGGCCACGCGATCAGGATCAGGAACGCCAGCGCGGCTGCCGTGGCCACCAGATCGAGATAAGCGCGCATCGCAGGCCTGGCATTGGCGACGATGGCCGTCATCCGCATGTGCTCGGCGCGGCGGAATGCGACCGCGGCGCCCAGCATGGCGAGCCACAGGAACAGGATCGACGCGAGTTCGTCCGACCAGATCAGCGGCTGATGTAGCGCGTAGCGCGCCACGACGCCGGCAAACAGAATGACGATCTCGGCGACGACGAGCAGCGCGGCCGGTATCTCGACCAGCATACCGAGCGCCTGTTCGATCGATGCCAACAGATGGCGGCGGCGAGGGGACCCCACCCCGCCGCCAAGTCCCTCACTCAGTTCGGCATGAGCCATGATGGCTGCCCGCACTCTTCCTTTGACGCGTTTGATGCGTTGTCTTCACGCGAACCGAATCCGCTTCGCGTTTGAAAACGCTATGCAATTACGACAGCTTGCCGACGGACTTTTCGAGCAGCTCCCAGGCCTGGTCGCCGTATTTACCTTTCCATTCGGCGTAGAAGCCGGCGGAACGCAGCTTGTCGCGGAATGGCGTGACGTTGGGTTGGTTGAAGGTCAGGCCCTTGCCGGCGAGCTCCTGCTGCAGCCCGGCGTTCAGCTTGGCGACGTCTTCGCGCTCCTTGATCGCCGCCGCGTTGATATTCTTGGCGACGATAGTCCTGACGTCCTCAGGCAGTTTTTCCCAGGCGCGGCGGTTCGCCAGGAACCAGAATCCGTCCCACATGTGGTTGGTCAGCGAGCAGAACTTCTGCACTTCGTACAGTTTGGCGGTCGAGATGATCGCGAGCGGATTTTCCTGTCCTTCGACGATCTTGGTCTGCAGCGCGGAATAGACTTCGCTGAAATTGATCGAGGCGGGGGCTGCATCGAACGCCTTGAACATCGAGGTCCAGAGCGGCGAGACCGGCACGCGGATCTTGAAGCCCTTGAGGTCCTCGGGGCCGTTGATCGGCTTGGTCGACGACGTGGTCTGTCTGAAACCATTGTCCCAGATCTTCTCCATAACCACGAGATTTGCCTTGGTGATTTCGCCCCGGATATGGGCACCCAGACCCCCGTCCATGGCCTTCCAGACCGTGTCGTAGTCCGGGAACGCAAAGCCGATGCCGCTGATGGACGCCGCCGGCACCAGCGTCGCCAGGATGAGGCCTGAGAGCGTGAAAAACTCGACGCCGCCGGACCTGATCTGGCTCAGCATGTCCGTATCGGAACCAAGCTGGTTGTTCGGAAATATCTGCAGGTCGAACCGACCGTTGGTCTCGGCCTTGATGGCCGCAGCCATTTCCTTGGCGCGGGCGTTCATCGGGTGGCCGTCAGGCAGGTTATTGGCGTACTTGTAGGTAAATTCGGCAGTCTGGGCCCGCGCCACCAATGGCGCGCCAATGCCGCCCAAAACCGCTGACGCAGCGGAAGCCTTGAGAAGCGTGCGTCGTGAAAAACTCATTCCAGATCCTCCCTTGAGGGTTCTTGTTCTTGAGACGACCCAATGCGAGTCGTCAGCGATGTCGCGCTTATTGCAGCGTCCGCAGGCGACGGCAACACAGGCTTTGGCGGATCAGGATTGCTGGGCCTCGCATGACCGCCTGGAGAGCTGCAAAGCTGCCTTGGTGCGCAAGAAGATCCAGCTAAATATCTGATTTAATTGTACATATAAATATTCCATAATATACCTTATGCGAATAACGAATATTTCCCAATCGCGCGCCAGCTCGCCGAGGCTGCCGACGGTGTTTGCCCGCGGTGCTTGGCAGACCGTGCCTGAACTCCTGACCTTGAGCTACCTTCCCCGGAACCGTGGCTTGCGGCGCTCCAGGAACGCCGCCACGCCTTCCTTGTGATCCTCGGTCATGCTCGCCAGCGCGAACTGGTCGAGGTCCATATGGCTGGCGAGGTCGTCGAGCGCGTGCGCGAGGCGGTTGACCGTCAGCTTGGTCATGGCGACCGACAGCGGCGGCTGGGCCGCGACCTTGCCTGCGAGCGCCATCGCGGCGTCAAATGCCTTGCCGGGATCGGCCACCTCTTCCACCAGACGCCATTCATAGGCTTCCGTGGCCGAGATGCGTTGATCAGCCAGGATCACCGCCTGCTTGGTGCGCGCGGGTCCCATGAGATGCAGCATACGCGGTACGCTCTGCCAGCTCATGTTCATGCCGAGCCCGATCTCGGGCACGCGCATATGGGCATCGCGGGCCATGACACGGAAGTCGAGCGCGACCGCCAGTGCCACGCCGCCTCCGACGCAAAAGCCCTCGATGGCGCCGATGGTGACCTGCTCCATATCCTGCCAGGCCCGCGTCAGCCGCGGTCCGAGCTTGAGGTGGCGGCGCAGCGCGCCGAGATCCATGGACGCGCGGGAACGGCCTTCCGGGTCTTTCAGGTCGAAACCGGCGCTGAACGATTTGGCGCCGCCGGTCAGCACGACGACCGAGGTTGCGCTATCGTCCTCAAAGCTGCGCGCGGCGTCCGTGAGCTGGCGCATTGCGTCCGGCGATAGTGCGTTGATGCCGTCGCCGCGATCGAAGCGCACAACGGCGACACGGCCATCCGGCCCCAGGCCTTTTTCGATCTTCACATGTTCGGTCAACGCAGTGCCTCCCTGCCCGTTATGTCCGGAAATCTTAACGCACCAGGCGTTGATTGGGGTGCAGCACGCCGGCTAAAGGTGGCCCGTGCGGTGGTGATCGGGCTTGCCGCCGGGCACCGGAAAACGGATCGTGGTGCCGAGCGTGATCCAGTTTGCGTTCTCGCCCGCGATGTTGCGGCCGTAGATCAGATCGACCGAAAAAATCTCGTTGGGGCGGTAGCGCATGCCGGTCTGGAACCGGGGTTGCACCACGCTTGGCGTATCGGATCGGCCCGCCTGCCCGAACGCCTCGATGGTCCATTGCAGGGTGTCCGTGAACTTCCAATCGAACCCGATCCCGTAAAGCAGGTAATGACGGTCGATGCTGCGATCCCACAGCCAGCCGCCGTTGAAATTGAGGCGCGTGTTTTCGCTGAGGCGGAACGTCGCCGGCACCACGGCAAAGGCGGTGAGATTGTCGCCGGTGAGCGCATCGAATGAGCCGCCGGCGTAAAAGGAATAGCCGAGCCTGCCGACGCCGGTCGGCGCGATGTTCATCTTCGCCTTGGGTTGGAACGTCATGCTCCATTCGCCCTCGCTGCGCGCGCGATTGGTAAGCATGCTCAGCTCAACCGGCTTGAACGGGTTGACCACGCAGGACGGATTGGCGACCGCCGAAAAATCGGTATTGGACGCCGCCGATAGCCAGCTCTCGATCTTGCACGAACCGGCTTCGCCGATGTCGGCCGCGTCGACGGCGTAGGCGCCATTCGCGGCCCACGCCTCTCTCGCCGGAAACCAGGCCAAAATGCCCGCCGCAACCAATGCCGCGATATGCCCTGCCTTGATCCCCATATGCAAATGCTAGCAGAGTCCCCGCCTCGACATAGCCCGGATTCTACGCCTATCCTCACCCCCATGAGCGACCATGAACACGATCACCACGGCCACCATCACGACCACGACCATTCCGAATTGTCGGAGACCGAGCTGCGCGTGCGCGCGCTGGAGTCGATCCTGACCGAGAAGGGCTATGTCGATCCCGCCGCGCTCGACCTGCTGATCGATCTCTATGAGAAGAAAATCGGCCCCCGGAACGGCATCCGCGTCGTGGCCAAGGCATGGAGCGATCCGGCCTATCACGCGCGGCTGATGAAGGACGCGACCGCCGCGATCGCCGAGCTCGACTATTCCGGCCGCCAGGGCGAGCATATGGTGGTCGTGGAGAATACCCCCGAGCAGCACAACATGGTGGTGTGCACGCTGTGCTCCTGCTACCCGCATCCCGTGCTGGGGCTGCCGCCGGTCTGGTACAAATCCGCCCCCTATCGCTCCCGTGCGGTCTCCGATCCGCGCGGCGTGCTGAAGGACTTTGGCGTAACACTGCCGGACGCGACGAAAATTCGGGTCTGGGATTCCACCGCCGAAATCCGCTACCTCGTGCTGCCGATGCGACCCGAGGGGACCGAGGGCTGGAGCGAAGAGCAGCTCGCCGAGCTCGTCACCCGCGACAGCATGATCGGCACCGGCCTGCCAAAACAGCCTGGCGAGGTCGCCTGATGGACGGCGCGCATGACATGGGCGGCGCCAAGGGCTTTGGCCCGGTCGTACCCGAGCCGAACGAACCGGTGTTTCATGGCGATTGGGAGCGCCGTGCCTTCGCGCTGACGGTTGCAATGGCACGCCCGGGCGGCTGGAACATCGACATGTCGCGGTTTGCCCGCGAGAACCGCCCGCCTGAGGATTACCTCAGCAAGAGCTATTTCCAGATCTGGTTGGCCGGGCTCGAAACGTTGATGATCGAGCGCGGGCTGGTCACGCGCAAGGAGATCGAGGCCGGCAAGGTGCTCTCCCCTCCCAAGCCTGGCATCAAGCCGATCGCGCCGGAGGAAGTTACGCCGGCGATCCGGCGCGGCGGCCCGACCGAGCGGGAACCGAACGCCCCTGCACTATTTGCGGTCGGTGAGACCGTGCGGATGAAGGATATCCACCCCGTAACGCATACGCGGCTGCCACAATATGTGCGCGGCCATCTCGGCACCATCGAGCACAATCACGGCTGCCACGTCTTTCCCGACACCAACTCGCTCGGCAAGGGCGAAGACCCGCAATGGCTCTACACCGTGCGGTTCGACGGGCCTGAATTGTGGGGCAAAGACACCGACCCGACGCTCAGCGTTTCGGTCGACGCCTGGGAATCCTATCTGGAGCGCGTGTGACTAACCTTACCCCACAACAGGCGATGCGGGCGGCGGTCGCCGTCCCCGGCGTGCCCCGCGACCAGGACGGCCCAGTGTTTCGCGAGCCGTGGGAAGCGCGCGCTTTCGCGATGGCACTGGCGCTGCATGAGGCCGGCGTGTTCACCTGGAAGGAATGGGCGGAGACGCTGGGCGCGCAGATCAAGCGCGCGCAGGCCGCCGGCGACCCTGATACGGGCGAGACCTATTATCAGCATTGGCTGGCGACGCTGGAAACGCTGGTCGCCGCAAAGGGCGTTGCGACGTCGGATCTACTGCATCGCTACCGCGATGCCTGGGATCACGCTGCCGACCGCACGCCGCACGGCGCGCCGATCGAGCTGACGGCGAAGGATTTTGGGGAATAGCGCAGTCGTCACGACGATGCACCGGCCTCCGATGGTCGTCGATTTGTGTTTCCGGCCAGCCGCCTGGGATCCCTCAAGGCGTGCTTGAATTCCGACCGGGAAATGAACGGCCATGCGAGGCGATCTCCGGCCGTGAGAAACTCGGCGGCATGTTCAGGAGATATTGCATTGGGCCAGCTCAGCCACCGCAATAGCGCCGGCCGAACCCGCCGCAATGGCTGGAGCCCGGGCAGGTACATCTTTGGCCAGCTATACTGAAAGTCGCTGTCGAGGAACAGGACCCAGCGCAGCACTTCCCGGCGCGTGCGCGACTCCGCGTAACGTCCGACCAGCCGATGCCCGCAGGTGTCGCTGTAGAGCAGCCAAGTCATACCGGCGAACGCCATGATCGCGGCGTCGCTGGTCTCGGGGATGCTATCCTCGAACTGGTCGCTGCTGATCTTTCCTGAAACGAGAAGCCTGATGTTTCGGGAAAGCTGGTCGCGGGCGGGCCGATCTATCATCATCCTTGTCACATTCGCGTCGATCGACTTTCCGCCAATCTATACGAAACCCGTATTTTCCCCGTCTTAACCACTTAGTTCAAACCCTATCGATTTGGTTCACAACCCGGCCTGGAACAGCAGAAACCCGGCGACTAGCCGATAAAATTGTCTACGTCCTCACTTTCCCGCATATTCGCGCCAGCCCTTGGCTCGCAACGCGCAGGCCGGGCATTCGCCGCAGCCATAGCCCCAGTCGTGCTGTGCGCCGCGCTCGCCAAGATAGCAGGTGTGGGAGTGCTCGCGGATCAGATCGACCAGCCCTGCCCCGCCGAGGTCATGCGCCAGCTGCCAGGTGGCTGCCTTGTCGAGCCACATCAGCGGCGTATGCAGTTCAAAGTTCTTCGCCATGCCGAGGTTGAGCGCGGACTGCAGTGCCTTGATCGTCTCGTCGCGGCAATCCGGATAGCCGGAATAGTCCGTCTCGCACATGCCGCCGACGATGTGGCGGATGCCGCGCCGATAGGCCAGCGCCGCCGCGAAGGTTAGGAACACCAGGTTGCGGCCGGGGACGAACGTGTTGGGCAGGCCGTCCGCGCCCATCCTGATCTCGACATCGCGCGTCAGCGCGGTGTCGGAAATTTCGGCCAGCGTCGGAATCTCCAGCGTATGGCTCTCGCCGATTTTTGCCGCCCAATCCGGCCGCAGCGATGTGATGCCGGACAGCAGGCGTTCGCGGCAGTCGAGTTCGATTGCATGACGCTGGCCGTAAGCGAAGCCAAGCATTTCGACACTGGCAAAGCGCTGCAGTGCCCAGGCCAGGCAGGTGGTGGAATCCTGCCCACCGGAGAACAGCACCAGCGCGGTTTCGGAGGAGGATGGGTCGGTCATAAAGGGCCCAATAGCATTCCCGGGCCTTGAGGCCAATCCGTGGAAATTGCCTTGATTTTAGTGCGTTCCGCTGGGATCGGCGTCCCGCTTGCGGCATAAAGCGGGCGACCTTCTTCGACGACGGACGTCCCATGACCCCATCCCGCGACATTTCACGGCTCATCGAAATCATGGCGGCGCTGCGCACGCCCGTGACCGGTTGCCCATGGGACCTCGAGCAGGACTTTGCGACGATTGCGCCCTACACCATCGAGGAGGCCTATGAGGTCGCCGATGCCATCACGCGGGGCGACCTCGACGACCTGCGCGAGGAGCTCGGCGATCTGCTGCTGCAGGTCGTCTATCACGCCCGCATGGCGGAAGAGCAGAACGCCTTTGTCTTCGGCGACGTGGTCGAAGCGATCACGCGCAAGCTGATCCGCCGCCATCCGCATGTGTTCGCCGACAAGGACGGCACTATCGCGCCTGCCGGCGTCAAGAGCGCCTGGGAGCGTATCAAGGCCGAGGAAAAAGCCGAGCGCGCCGCCCGCCGGCCGCCGGAAGAAACTTTGCACCAGTCGCTGCTTTCAAGCGTCAAGGCAGGGCTGCCGGCGCTCACACGGGCCATGGAATTGCAGCGCAAGGCGTCGACGGTCGGCTTCGATTGGAACAATCCCCGCGCGGTGCTGAGCAAGATCCGCGAGGAGGCCGACGAGATCGAGGCCGCGCTCGATCGCAACGACAAGAAGGAACTGGTGGAAGAAACCGGCGACCTCTTGTTCGCGCTGGTCAATCTGGCCCGCCATGTCGGCGCCGATCCCGACGCCGCATTGCGCGGCACCAACGCCAAATTCGAACGCCGCTTTGCCTATATCGAGCGTGCGCTCGCAGCAAAGGGACGCTCGCTGGAAGATGCAACGCTGGAAGAGATGGACGCGCTGTGGAACGAGGCGAAGGGCGCGCGTTGAATCTTCGAGTTTACGCCACGCGCGGCACGGCCGCGAAACGATTGACCACGATGTCGCGCTTGGTCTCGTCGACGCGCACCGTCATATCGAAGCGGCCGTCGTGAAGCTCCTTGGCTAACACTTCGGCGTTACGATGAAGCCAGCTGATCCCGGCACCGTCGGCGGCATCGATTGACAGATCAAGCGTGGTGCGCGTGGCGGCCAGCCGCTCTTCGATCGCAGAGAGTAGCTCGTTGATCCCCTCCCCGGTCGCGGCGGAGACCAGGAAACACGGCCGCTCCGGCGGACGGCGGGACGCGATATTGCGCAGGTTCTCGCGCTCGTCGGAATCGAAGCGGTCGATCTTGTTCCAGACTTCGAGGATGCGTCCGCCGGCGTCAGGATCGATTCCGAGCTGGCGCAGCACGGCATCGACGTCACGCTCCTGCGCCTCGGCGTCCTCATGCGAGATGTCGCGAACGTGAAGAATGATGTCGGCCTCCAGCACCTCTTCCAGCGTGGCGCGGAACGCGGCGACAAGCTGTGTCGGCAGGTTGGAAATGAAGCCGACGGTATCCGACAGCATCGCCTTGCCGCCATGCGGCAAGCTCAGCGCGCGCAAGGTCGGATCCAGCGTCGCAAACAGCATGTCCACCGCCTGCACGTCGGCGCGCGTCAGGCGGTTGAACAGCGTCGACTTGCCAGCATTGGTGTAGCCGACTAGCGCCACCACGCGGTACGGCACACGCTGCCGGCCGGCGCGATGCAGCCGCCGCGTCGCCTGCACCTTCTTCAGTTCGTTTTCCAGCCGCGTGATGCGGTCGCCGATCAGGCGGCGGTCGGCTTCGATCTGGGTCTCACCGGGGCCGCCCATGAAGCCGAAGCCACCGCGCTGGCGCTCCAGATGGGTCCAGGACCGCACCAGGCGGCTGCGCTGATAATTCAGATGCGCCAGCTCGACCTGCAGCGCGCCTTCCTTGGTCTTGGCGCGGCGGCCGAAGATTTCCAGGATCAGACCGGTGCGGTCGAGCACCTTGGTGCTCCAGGCCTTCTCGAGATTGCGCTGCTGGATCGGCGACAGTGCGCAGTCCATCACCACCAGCTCGATGTCGTGGCCGGCGATCAGGCCGGTGATCTCCTCGACCTTGCCCTTGCCGAGATAGGTCGCCGGCCGGATCTGCCCGACCGGTGCGATCACGGCATCGGCGATCGTGAGGTCGATGGCCCTGGCCAGGCCTGCCGCCTCATCGAGCCGGGCTTCGAAATCGCGCACGGAATCGTTCGCCTGCGCATCGGCATCGCCGCGGCGCATTCGCAAATAAGGGCCGATGACGATCACCCGCCCGCTTTGTTGACCCTCTGCCGACCGCGGACGGTCGGCGCTCCCTTTACGGTCGAGGGGTTCCAATCAGTTCACTCTCAAGCCGGAGCGTCCTCGCCGCCTTCGAACAACTGGATCGGAGCTCCCGGCATGATGGTCGAAATCGCATGCTTGTAGACGAGCTGCGAATGACCGTCGCGCCGAAGCAGCAAGCAGAAGTTGTCGAACCAGGTAACAATTCCTTGCAGCTTTACTCCGTTGACCAGGAAGATCGTCAGTGGCGTTTTTGTTTTTCGAACGTGATTCAGGAAGGTGTCTTGTAGGTTTTGTGCGCGGTCTGCCGCCATTGTTTTTGTCCCGCCGTCTCGTGTTTCTTGTTGTTAAGCCGGTTGTTGCTCTCTCACGGAGCCTGCCCCGACTCGCCGGCTTCCCCTGAGATCCCCCTCCGGTCGGCTCGGCGGTTTGATTAGAAGGTACGCGCGGTTTTAAGGCAAGCCGGTTCGGGCCCCGCCTGCCCGGAACCCAGTGGCCATTCTCCCTAAAACTGCGGAAAGAGATAAATATTCCAAAGCAAGTGCATGGATCGGTGCAAATGACGCGATTTGAGTCGCGGATTGAGGGCACCTCAAGAACAAGCGATTCACTGAGGGCCTCAACCCACTCCAAGCGCCTTCAACTTGCGATGCAGCGCCGAACGCTCCATGCCGACGAATTCGGCCGTACGCGAGATGTTGCCGGAAAACCGGCTGATCTGCGCGATCAGGTAGTCACGTTCGAACACTTCCCGCGCCTCGCGCAGCGGCAGTCCCATGATGTGCTCGCCATTGTTGCTGGTCGGCATCGCCGGTACCATGGAGCCGACATCCTGCGGCAGCATGTCGGCGGTGATGATCGCCTCCGGGCCGCCACCGGCCAGAATCATGACCCGTTCGACATTGTTGCGGAGCTGGCGGACGTTGCCGGGCCAGACGTGCGATTGCAGCACCGCCATCGCGTCCTGGCCGATCTGCCGCTTCGGCAGGCCGGTCGCCGCCGATATCTGGTCCATGAAATAGTCGATCAGTTCGGGAATGTCCTCGCGGCGCTCCGACAGCGGCGGCACGCGGATCGGCACCACCGACAGCCGATGGTAGAGATCCTCGCGGAAGCGCCCTTCGGCGATCTCTTCCTCCAAGTTGCGCGCCGTCGAGGAGATGATGCGGACATCGACATGGATCTTGGCGGTGCCGCCCGAACGCTGGAAGGTCTGGTCGACCAGGACGCGCAGGATCTTGTTCTGGGTCTCGCGCGGCATGTCGGCAATCTCGTCGATGAACAGCGTGCCGCCATGGGCCTCTTCCAGCGCCCCCGGCTTGCGCGGGTGCTCGCCATTGGTCTGCTCGATGCCGAACAATTCGACTTCCATCCGCTCCGGCGTGATCGCCGCGGCATTGATGACGACGAACGGTCCTTCCGCACGGCTCGATGCATTGTGCAGCGTGCGCGCCACCAGCTCCTTGCCCGAGCCGGACGGGCCGACGATCAGGATGCGGCTGTTGGCTTTCGCTGCGCGGTCGATGGTTTGGCGCAACTGGTTCATGCAGGCGGAGCGTCCGGTGAGAACGCTCGCGGTGGGCGCCAGTTGCTTGAGCTCCTTCACTTCGCGCTTGAGCCGCGAGTTCTCCAGCGCCCGCGTCGCCACCAGGATCAGCCGGTCGGACTTGAACGGCTTTTCGATGAAGTCGTAGGCGCCGCGCTTGATCGCAGCGACTGCGGTCTCGATGTTGCCGTGCCCGGAGATCATCACGACGGGGACGTCGGCATGCTCCTTCTTGACCTGCTCGAGCAATTGCAGCCCGTCGAGCTTGGAGCCTTGCAGCCAGATATCGAGAAACACCAGGTGCGGCCGGCGGCTGGAAATCTCCGCCAGCGCCGAATCGCTGTCGCGGGCGGTGCGGGTATTGAAGCCTTCGTCCTCCAGGATGCCCGCAACGAGGTCGCGAATATCGGCTTCATCATCGACAATCAGAATGTCACTGGCCATGGGTTACACCTGTCTTGTCAGTTGCCTGTCGCGGCTTCGGTTTTTGCTTGATCATTGGTCGCTGATGCCGCCGCATTGGTTTCGCTCGACGACCCTTTTGTTTCACTGCCCTGCCGACTTGCTTCCGCGGACGGCTGCTTCGCGTGACCGGAGACGGCAAAGCGAAGCCGCATCCAGGCGCCGCGCTGTCCGGGGCGGAAATCGGAGGCGTCCTTGAGTTCGATGCGGCCGCCATGGTCTTCCAATACGCGGCCGACGATCGCAAGCCCGAGCCCAGTGCCCTTCGCGCGCGTCGTCACATAGGGCTCCAGCAGCCGCGCCCGGCTCACCTTGGGCAACCCGATGCCATTGTCGACGACGTCGATCACGATGTCGTCGTTTTCGCGCGCGGCAACGACGTCGATGCGCCCCTTGCCGAGTTCCTCAGGCGGCACCTGCTCGATCGCCTCGGTCGCGTTCTTGATGATGTTGGTCAGCGCCTGAGAGATCAGCCGGCGGTCGAACTGCGCGCGCATCGGGTCCTGCTTGATATCCGCCTCGATATCGAGATCGGGATGTCCGACCTTCATGAGGAACACCGCCTGCCGCACAGTATCGGCGACGTCCTCGCCTTCCATGACCGGCTTTGGCATCCGCGCGAAGCGGGAGAATTCATCGACCATCCGCCTGATGTCGTCGACCTGTCGCACGATGGTTTCGGTACATTGTTCGAAGATGTTCTTGTCTTCGGTGATGACCTTGCCGAATTTGCGGCGGATTCGCTCGGCTGAGAGCTGGATCGGCGTCAGCGGGTTCTTGATTTCATGGGCGATGCGGCGCGCCACGTCGCCCCACGCCGAGGTTCGCTGCGCGGAGACCAGCTCGGTGATGTCGTCGAGCGTGATGATGTAGCTGTCGCGCGAGCCGCTGGTCTGCTCGGCGCTGACGCGAACCGACAGGTTTCGCTCATGGCCGTCGCGCATGATCGTGATCTGGCCCTGCACCAGACGCTGCGTGCCCTCGCGCGCGGTCTTCATCATGTCGTCGAGCTCGGGCAGCACGTCTGACAGCGGATGGTCGAGCGTCTCGGATTCGGCGTGGCCGATCAGCTTCTCGGCTGAGCGGTTCAGAATGCCGACGCTGCCCGACGCATCGACGCCGATGATGCCGGCGCTGGCCGAGGACAGTACCGCCTCGATGAAGCGGCGGCGGCTGTCGATCAGGTCGGAGGCGCTGACCAGCTCGTCGCGCTGGCTGCGCAGTTCGGCCGTCATCTTGTTGAAAGTCTCACCGAGCTGCGCGAGGTCGCCCTCGGATTTGTGGACCGGCACCTGGACATGCAGATCGCCGGTCGAGACGATGTTGGCCGCGCTCATCAGGTTGCGGATCGGCGCTACCAGCCAGTTGGCGAAATTCAATCCGATCAGCACCGACGCCATGAGGATCGTCAGCGCGATCACCGCAAACATCAGCGCGAAGGTAACCTGGATGCCAAGCCGGCGAGCTTCGATCTGGGCATATTCGGCAACGCTGGCCTGTGTCTGCTTCAGCTGGCTGACCACCCGCGGCTCGAGCAGCCGGGCAACATAAAGGAACGTGTCGGTAAAGCCGCGCAGGCGAATGACCGCTGCGACATAGTTTTCCTCCGGGAATACCCCGATCTCCGGCTTGGTTTCGCTGACGTCGTTGAGGAACTCCTGGGGCGGCGTCGCAAATTGCTGCTTGATGCCGGTTTGGGCCGTCACCAGAACGTTGCGATCCTTGTCGATCAGCATCGCGCCCGGCAGATTGCGTGACGCCGCGTTGTTGGTCAGCAACTCCAAAAATGACTGCCGGTCCTGGTCGTAAAGCGGCCGCGCATTCGAGAGCTCGTTGGCCATCCCCAGGATGTCGCTGTTGATCAGATAGGCATGCTCATTGACGTAGGCCCGGGCAATGTTCAGCGAATTCTCGATCGCGGCGCGCGTCGGTCCGGAAAACAGCCGGTCGAGGCCGCGATCAAGGGTGACATTGGCGACAACGGCAACCACGACCGCTGGAAGCACGGCGATGACGGAGAACAGGCCGACGATCTGGACGTGCAGCCGTGCCGCCGCCCGGCCGCGCCGCCGCGCCTGGATCACCAGCCAGACTTCGCGGATGATGATAACGACCAGCAGCAGCACAGTCGCCGCATTGATCAGCAGGAACGAATAGACAACGTGACGGGTCGGCTCGATCGGCGTCAGGCCGGCCAGCACCATGAAGGTCAGAAATGCCGACAGCAGCGCGATCGCGACCGCAAACGGCGCCACCCACTTCCGCAGGATTCCTCCTCCGGATTCGGCAAGCGACGTGTTTAATGATGGTGCCGAGGTCGTCGCTTCGGTGGTCATTCCGGAAATCGGTGAGCTGAAAGGACAGGCCGCCTATTCGCGGACTGATGCATTCATATCACAATGTTGCCGAAATGCGGCATCAGTAAGATGCTCGCATTCTCAATAGCTTACGGACATTCTTTTCAGGCGAGTGATAAAATTACCAAAACCGCCGAATCGACGGTGGCCATCATCCGCAGGGGGTCGGCGACCTATCGGTGAAGCCGCCATCGGCAAGCTTTGTCGCATAATCGGACAAGGTATGGGGGATTCGGGAAAGACGCTCGGGGTGCCCTGCGCCAGAAACGTGCCGCAACGTTTCGAACCCGAGGTCTCATCCTGCCCAAGTTCCCGCGCGGCCCTGCCAGCCCCACAGCCATCGTCACGGCCATGAAGGCGATGGCTGGTCTTCCGCCAAAAGCGCGTGCCAGCTTTGCTAGGGGGCGATGCGTTCGCGGCACCTATGCCCCGTCAGATCGGGCCAAGGAGATCACGAAATCCTGCAGCTTCACCAAGCCATCGCGCGTGCTGGCGCGCTTCTCGGTGGAAGGAAGCCTCCGCACCAACGACACGTTGCTGCGCGGCTTCAGCTTCCGCCTCGGCAGCGATGGCCAGCGATCGGAAATATTGACGCAGAGCGCCCCGGTTCATTTCGCGAGAACGCTTGAGCAGATGTTGGCTTTCATCCGGGCGCGCATTCCCGGTCCCGACGGCCAGCCGGACCTGGCAAAGATCGAGGCATTTTCAGCCGCCAATCCCGAGACGCTGCATCAGGCGAGCTACATCGCCGCGCATCCGCCGCCCGCAAGCTTGGCCTGCACAACCTATTGGGGCGTGCACGCATTTCCCGCGACGAATTCAAAGGGCGAGACAAGGTTCATCAAGTTCAAGGTCACGCCGGTTGGCGAACAGACGACGGAGGTCAAGCTCAGGATAAAGTCTGCCGAGCTGCTGCACGATGATCTCGAATCCCGGATCGCAGCTCGCGATATCAGGTTCAGCGTGATGGCGCTGCTGGATCATCCCGGTGACCCCGTCATGGACGTGACCATGCGATGGCCCGACGAGAACGGACGCGAAGCGGTGCGGTTGGGAACAATCGTGATCACCGGCGTCGCAGCAAACGATACGTTCTTCAATCCCGCAACTCTGGCCGAAGGCATCAGTTATCCGCCTGACGAGATGTTTGCGGCCCGCCGCGCCGCCTACGCTATCTCACAGGCAAGGCGTCGCTGAGCGGATGGGGCTGCGCGGTTCCGATCACGTCTCGTTTGGCGGTGCGCCGAGCCTTTCGCGACGCCACACTCCCGGGCTGACGCCGATCACGGAAGTAAATACCCGCGTAAAGTGGCTCTGATTCGCGAACCCTGCCGACACCGCAATCTCGGACAGCGGCAGGCCGCGCACCGTCATAAGCTGCTTGGCAGTTTTCACACGCTGGCGGAGCAGCCACTGGTGCGGCGGCAGACCGGTGGAGATGCGAAAGGCGCGCGAGAAGTGGCTGACCGAGAGATCGAACTCTGCCGCGATCTGTTGCAACGAAAGTGTCCCGCCGAGGTCAGCCTCCAGCCTTTCACACGCGCGCTTGACCTGCCACGGCGCAAGGCCGCCACGGGCTAGCTCGGTATTGCGCCGCAGTCCGCCATAGGTCTGGGCAACGTGCGCAGTGAGCGCGAGCATCATGTGATCGATGAAAAGCTGGTTGGCCTCGGACGGCCGCCGCAATCCCTGCAGGAACGCGCCACCGATATGATTGACGACCGTGTCGTCGTGGCCGACGCCGAGCTCACACGCGAGATCACCGATGCGCGGCGCGCCGGACTGTTCAGCGATGCCGTCGAGCGCTGAGCGCGGAAGATGGAAAAACAGGGAATGAAACGGCTTGTCGATCACATAGCGCGGATCGCGCTTGAGATCGTATAGATAGGTTGCGCCCGCTTTGACATCCCTCTTCATGAGACACTTGCCGCGCTCCCACAGCTCGCAGTCCGGATAATCGTGAAGTTTCAGGCTGACCAAAAAGGCATCCTCCGCTGCCAGCGAGCCGGAAAGGCCGGGTAGCGGGTTGTCATCCCGTGTTTCAGTGACCGCAAGCTCGACGCCGCGCAGTGACCGCGTGACCAGCGACGGCGGCGCATCCTTCAGGTGCAGGAATTGCCCGAGCCTCGCGCCAAAGGCACCCGCCTGCGCCATATGCGTTATCTCACTCTGAAATTGGAAGGACGGTCGTCGCGCCGCCAGCGAAATGCATGCTTATTATCTGCTTTCACGGCGCGGTCGTCTACGGCGTTTGGCCCGAGTCCGCAATGCATCGGGCTTTGTGACACGACACGCGTAGGCGCTTGCTTTGGAAGGGCAACGTTGCTGTCAGTTTGTAACACAAATGCACGCATTGGTAGCAGCTTCTTGCCTCATTCGACGGCAGAGGCGACCCTTGCTCAATCATTGCGCGGCTTTGGTCACTAACCCTTGATGTGCGCTTGCAGCAAGATCAGGCAAAGCACCGCCGCTTTGGGAAAGACCCCGTAGTTCTCCGCGCCTAGAACGCGCGCCGGAAGCTCTCGACGCTTGGCGGCATCAGTACGGCGAGACGGGAAGCAACAGCTTCGCGTCAGCACCGCAAGTCATGTCGGCGGCGCGAGCGAACAGCCCCCTCCAAGCGAGCAATCGCCATGAGCAAGCCAATCCTGCGCAATTCTTCGCAAGCGAATTCCCACACCGCGTCGGACGCGGAGCCTTCGCCAATCGAGTCCCGTGCTGCCGAGGCGGAGATGGCACGCGTGCTTCACACCCAACCACTCCGCATGGCTCTGGACGCGTCCGGCGCCGGGATCGCTCACTGGCAGCATGACCCATTGCACGACGTCGTCGAGCCCATGACCCACCACGTCATCATGGCCTACAACGGCTCGGTTCAGCGCATGGAGCGGCGGTCGGGAAGATCGGTCGCCATTGGAACGTTTCGTCCCGGGGTTTTGATCATCATTCCGGAAGGATCAAGCTCGCGATGGGATATTCCGAAACCGGTCGATGTCGTTCAGCTCTATCTTCCTCACACAACCCTCAAGCGGGTTGCCGATGAAGCTGGCACCGCCACATCGACCAATCTCCTGGAGCGAACGGCGCATCCCGACCCCATCACATCGCGATTGCTCCTGAGCGCCTCGGATGTCCTGGATGGCAATGAGGCGCTGGATGCGCTGTTCAGACAGCAGCTGACGGACCTCCTGGCCACGCGTTTGCTGGCTGCGCATACCGGCTCGCCAACCACCATCCAGCCGGTGATGGGCGGGTTGTCGCCGAAAGTGCTCGGCCGTGCCATCGAGCGCCTGCGTTCAGATGCCGATGCGGATGTCTCGCTCGCGGCGCTCGCTTCCGATGCTGGCTTGTCACGCTTCCATTTCTGCCGTGCGTTCAAGGAAAGTACGGGGCTTTCGCCGCATGCCTGGCTCCGCCAGCACCAACTCGAGCAGGCCATGAAGATGCTGCGCGACACCGACGATTCGATCGTGTCGATCGCGGCCGCGCTTGGCTACTCCTCGCAGACGGCTTTTGCCGCAGCGTTTAGAAAGCTGACGGGTGAAACACCGAGCGATTGGCGCCGGCGCATGCGCTAGCCGCAATCGCTCTACAGCTACGGCAATCGCTCTGGGGCAGCCGCAGTTTTCGTTCGCTAGAACGTTACCGTGCTCAGCCAACAATCGACGGAGACAAACGATGAGCTGGAAAGCCTTCGTCCCCCTTGCAATCAGACCGCGCAGGAAAGTCGTAACCACCGCGCTCGTGTACGGGCTTTCACTGGCCGTCCGCTTCACCTCTGCCGCGGGCGAAGAGACGGAAGTGGCTCCGCCCGCCCCCCGAGGCGCCTACCCCATCACTTCCATCATGATCAATGACGGCGGCCGCACCTTCTACAGGGACTGGCCACGGCCCGTTCAATCGACTGCCTTCCGCAGCCGGGCGCTGGGCTCTCAAGCATGCAGCGCGGCATGCGACGGCCCCCTGCCTTCGCCGCTGATGTCGGCCTGCCCCGCTCCTTAGCGGCGGCCTCGTTTCACCTCTTCGCGCCGTTGTCGCGAGAACGTCGTCACCACGTGCGGCGGCAGCATGCGCCTGTCTGGAAGTCAACCAAGGAGAAATCAGATGCGACTAGTCATTATCGGCGCCGGCTTTGCCGGCATGTACGCCGCCCTTTCTGCCGCCCGCCTGCGCGACATCCAGGGCGTTTCACCCGAGGAGCTCGAGATCGCGCTGGTTGCGCCGGAGCCGACGCTGGTGGTCCGGCCACGGCTCTACGAGCCGAAACCAGAGACCCTCACCGCACCGTTGCTCGATGTGCTGAAGGCCATCGACGTTGCCTATGTGCAGGGCAGCGCCGAGACGGTCGACACCAGCTCGCGCATTGTGCGGATCACGACGGCCAAGGGTGCGCGGAGGACGCTTTCCTACGATCGCCTGGTCGTTGCCACCGGAAGCCGCCTGTTCCGTCCCAACATTCCGGGCCTTGCCGAGCACGGCTTCAGTGTCGACTCGCTCGATGATGCAATTGCCCTCGACAAGCATCTGCACGGTCTTGCCGACCGGCCGGCCGTTAACGGACGCGACACGGTCGTCGTCGCCGGCGGCGGGTTCACCGGCATCGAGGCGGCCACTGAGATGCCGGCGCGGCTTCGCGCTATCCTCGGCAAGGATGCCAAGCCCCGTGTCGTCATCGTCGAGCGCAATCCGGCCATCGCTCCCGATATGGGCGAAGGCCCCCGTCCCGTCATCGAAGAGGCACTGCGCAAAGTCGGCGTGGAGACACGCGTCGGTGCCGGCGTCGCCTCGCTCGACGAGTCCGGCGTCACCTTGTCGAGCGGCGAGCGCATCGAAGCCGAGACCGTGATCTGGGCCGCGGGGATTCGTGCCGCCCCGTTGACGGCACAGATCCCCGCCGAACGCGACAATTTCGGCCGGCTGCTTGTCGACCGCGATTTGCACGTGCCAGGCGTCTCCGGCGTCTTCGCCACCGGAGACGCCGCGCGCGCCGCCTGCGACGACGTCGGCAATTACGCGCTGATGTCGTGCCAGCATGCCACGCGGATGGGCGCTTTCGCCGGCAACAACGCCGCCGCCGAGCTTCTGGGCGTTCCGACCAAACCCTACCACCAGAAGGGTTACGTCACCTGTCTGGACCTCGGCGAAGCCGGCGCGCTGTTCACGACCGGCTGGGAGCGCAAGGTGGCGATGGTTGGCGGCGTCGCCAAGAAGACCAAGCAGGAGATCAACACCGTCTGGATCTATCCGCCCCAGGCCCAGCGTGCCGCCGCGCTGGCGTCGGCAGATCCGGAGCGTGTCACCGACGTGGCTGGCTTTCTCTAGATCCGTCGCGCGATACGGACCGCGCTCCGCACTGGCTGCGCGGCCTTCTCAACCAAGACCAAAGAGCCTCCCCATGAAACAGGAGAAATACATGAGCCTGGATTACGCTTCACACACCTCGAACTCCGGCGCACAGAGTCCCAACGAGTTGGTTCCGTCGCGCTACGCCCTGCAGATCGGCGACATTGACGTGCTGGTGATCAGCGATGGCGTGCTTCCGCTCCCAACCGCGATGCTGGCCCACAAGTCGACCCGTCCATCCGGGCGGCCTGGCTGGACGACGTGTTCCTGCCGCCGGATGCGTTCGATTGGGCGCTGAACGTGGTCGTGGTGCGTAGCGGCAGCCAGACCATACCTGCCGTTCCCATCGGTCGGCCATGTGGCGGTCGACGGCGACGCCTTCGTTGGGTGCCGGCCATCTGGGACTACTGACCGCGGGTCGGATCAGAGCCGACCCGGAGTCACCGATCTCCGAGCACTTCACAGCATTGATCGCGCTTTCCACGCGGGAAGCACGGCCCATCCGGGATGAGCACCGCAGAGCGACGCAAACATCGAGCAGAGGAATTTCAAAATGAATGAGATGATCCGCAACATCAGGCAGAAGACAATCAAGGCCCTCGACAACACCTCGCATTCCGGCAGAGCGGCGCCCGACGAGTTGGTTCCGTCGCGCTACGCGCTGCGGGTCGGTGAGATTGACGTGCTGGTGATCAGCGATGGGGTGCTAACGCCGCCATCCGAATCTATGGCTACCAACGCCGATCCGGCCATGCGGTCGGCCTGGCTGGACGACATGTTCCTGTCGCGGGACTCGTTCGATTGGGCGCTGAACGAGGTCGTGGTGCGCAGTGGGGGCCAGACCATACTCATCGATAGTGGGCTCGGGATGGAATACCCCGACTTTCCGCGGGCAGGCCAATGGGGCCAGCGGCTCGAAGCCGCCGGCATCGATCTGGGGTCGGTGACTGACGTGGTGTTGACCCACATGCACTTTGATCATGTTGGCGGACTGCTCGTTGAGCGTGTGAAGGAGCGACTGCGCCCGGACTTGCGGATTCACGTGGCTGCCGCCGAGGTCAAGTTCTGGGCGTCGCCCGACTTCTCCCGCACGGCCATGCCACCGGCGCTCGCGGACTTGGCTGAACGGGCATCCAAGCAATTCCTGGAAGAATACCATAGACAGTTGCAGCCGTTCGAGGAGGAGTATGCGGTTGCGCCCGGAGTCGTCGTCCATCGCACCGGCGGCCACACTCCCGGGCACAGCGTGGTGCGTCTGGCGTCCGGCGGCGACCGGCTGATGTTTGCCGGCGACGCCATATTCCCGGTCTCGTTCGACCACCCCGACTGGCACAACGGCTTCGAACACGACCCTGAGGAAGCGACTCGCGTCCGGCTCGGGCTCTTCCGGGAGCTGGCGGAAACCGGCACATGGCTGGTGGCCACGCACATGCCGTTCCCATCCGTCGGCCGGGTGGCGGTCGCAGGCGACGGCTTTCGCTGGGTACCGGCCTGGTGGGACTACTGACCACTTGTTGGGGCAGGGCCGCAGGCGCCGCCCTGCTCCACTCGGCGGCACTGTTGCCTATGCTCTACCGCGGGTGAACATGCCTGGCTTTAGCTGCAGGAGACTGTCGTGACACGTCCCAACAAGAAGATAGTCGGCCTATCACTTTGCCTCAGCGCAGTCGTCGTGCTGGCTGGGGGCTGGACCTATGCCCGTTCGACCCGCACATTCACCGACAACGCCTACGTCAGAGGCGAGATGACCTCGCTCGCCCCAAAGGTTGCGGGCTACGTCACGGCCGTTGAGATTCAAGACAACCAGACCATTCGCGCCGGTGACGTCTTGTTCCGCATCGATGACCGGGACTATCGGGCGCGCCTTGCGCAAGCCGTGGCCAATGTTGAAGCCGCTCGAGCCCGGCTTACCAACGTCGAGGCGGAAACCAAACTCCAGCACGCGCTGATACGGCAGGCCGAGGCCCAAAGACTTGCAAGCGTGGCTGAGATGAATCTGGCCCACAAGGCATCCGATCGACGTCGAGAGCTGATCCGCACCAACACCGTAAGCCAGGCCCAGGTCGATGAGAGTGATGCTGCGCTCTCGAGAACCGAGGCAGGAGTATCCGCGGCATCCGCAACGGTGGAGGCCCAGCGACAACGCATCGTCGTCCTTGCCAGTCAGCAGGAAGCTGCTGTCGCTGCCGTGGCTCAGGCGGAGGCCGCGCGCGATCTCGCGCAGATCGATCTCGATAACACCGTGGTGCGTGCGCCGATCGACGGTGTGGTGGGTAACCGCCAGGTTCGTCTCGGCCGACTGGTTGCGCCCGGCACGTCCCTGCTGGACATCGTCCCCGTCAAAGACGTCTGGGTCGTCGCGAATTTCAAGGAAACCCAGATCGAACATATCCGACCCGGTCAGCGGGCTCGCATCACGGTGGACGGCTATCCACACCGGACGATTGAAGGGTTTGTGGACAGCTTTGCACCCGGCAGCGGGTCCGCATTCACCCTGCTCCCTACTGACAATGCCACCGGAAACTTCATTCGTGTCGTGCAGCGCGTGCCAGTGAAAATTCGCTTCAGCAGCAATCCATTGCCCGGCCGCGTGGTGCCCGGCCTCTCGGCCCGCGTCGAGATTGATCGTGGCAGCGGCACATGACCATGATTGCCAACACCATACGACGTCTTGACGGGCGCGCCGCAGGAGCCGCCCTTGTCGCGGGCATTGTGCTCGCTATCCTGACCGAGGCAATCGCGAGCACCGCGCTGTCGCTCGGCCGCAACGACATCATCGGCGACACCCATGCAACTCCTGACGAGTTCGCCTGGCTGGATGTCGGATACACGACCACGAAGTTTATCGGGTTCATGATCGCTGCCTGGCTCATGGCCCGCTTCGATCTCCGTCGCCTGGTCATCTGTTCGACGTTGCTCATGGGCGCAGCGTGCGGAATAGCCGCCATCACCGATCGGCTGGACTTGCTGATAGCGCTCCGGGCAATACAGGGCTTCAGCGGCGCCACCTTGCTCGTCGCCGGGCAGTCGATCATCTTCCTTGCCTATCCGCGCTCGCGGCAGCCGATCCTGCAAGCCCTATTTGCAATGGGGTCTGTCGTCGCTCCCGCCACCATCGCCCCGGCTCTCCAGGGGTGGCTCATCGACAGCCAATCATGGGCGTGGATATTCTTCGGCGTTGTTCCGGTGGCCCTCGCCGCGATCGGGCTGCTGTTGATCGCGGACGACGCGGTGCAATTTGCGAACGAGCGTTATCCACTCGATTGGATCGGTCTCGCGCTGATATCGGTTGCGTTCTTCTGCCTCACCTATGTCTTCAATCAGGGCAGCCGGTGGCGCTGGTTCGAGGAGTCCCGCATTGTCTGGCTGATCTTGATTGGCGTCACGGCCTTGCTGGCGTTTCTCGGTCAGCAGGCGGCGTCCAAAGCGCGAGGTGTGCTTGATTTCAGCGTGTTCCGGTCGGGCGACTTCTCCTTCGCCTTCATCGTCTGTTTCGTCGCCGGCGCTGCCTTATTCGGCAGCGCGTTCCTGATCCCATCCTTCGCCGTGTCCGTCCTCGCATTCACGCCTACCGATGCCGGACAGCTTCTGTTGCCAAGCGGCGCATTTTTCGCAGGCGCGCTCCTGGTGGCCGCCTTCCTTATGCAGGTTCGCGGCGCTTCGCCAATCGTCACAGTGCCGTTCGGCATCCTGATGATCATGATGGCGATGTGGATGCTGTCCGGCTCGACCAGCGAGAGCGGCGCCGACGACATGATGGTGCCAATCCTGCTGCGCGGCTTTGGGCTCGGATTCCTCTTTCTGTCGGTTACGCTGATCGCATTCAGCGATCTTGACGACCGCAGCCTCGCCTTCGGCATCGGCCTCTTCAATGCGGGCCGTCAGCTCGGCGGCTTGATCGGAGTAGCCGCGCTGCAGACCATCATCGACAATAATCTCACCGCCAATGCGACCGTGCTTGCCGCCAGCATTGCCTCAGGCGTCTCCGCCGTCGACGAACGGCTGGCAGCAACCAGCGCCATGCTCGTGGCACGGGGGATGGATGGTATGACCGCTGGCCGGGCTGCGATGGGCTTGCTCGGCCGGACCGTTATTGGCCAGTCCACCGTGATTGCCTTCGATACCGGGTTTGTCGCGATCGCCCTTCTCTTTCTCGTTGCTGCACCCGTGCTGGTCACCATCAAGATCGCGTTCACTTTGCGCGCGAAAATGCGTCTGGGGACCTCGGATGAAGCACCGATTTCCGCCCTATAATCCCTAGCCGCCGCTCCTGTAGACCTGGATATCGAGGTCCCTGATCTTCTTCCGCAGCGTATTGCGGTTGAGGCCGAGCAGGTCGGCGGCGCGAATCTGGTTGCCGCGCGTCGCCGCCAGCGCCGCGGTGAGCAGCGGGACCTCGATCTCCTTGAGGATGCGGTGGTAGAGGCCCGGCGGCGGCACGCCGTTCGGGAAGCCGGAGAAGTGCGAGGATAGGTAGGCTTCGACCGCGCCCCCGAGATTCTCCACGCCGATCGGCGCATTGCCGCCCGAGGTGACGGCCGGCGGAGCCAGTTCGCCATCGATCACCGAGGCCGTAATGACGTCCTGCGGGTAAAGCGCAGCGAGGCGGCGTGCGAGGTTTTCGAGCTCGCGGACGTTACCGGGCCAGCGGTGCTGCTTGAGCCGCTCCAGCGCCAGCGCGTCGAGCTTTTTCGGCGGCAGGCCATCCTTTTCGGCGAGCGAGAAGAAATGCCTGATCAGATCGGGCAGATCCTCGATCCGCTCGCGAAGTGGCGGCAGCCGCAGCGGCACCACGTTGAGGCGGAAGAACAGGTCCTCCCGGAACAGCCCCTGCTGGATCAGGATGCGCAGATCCTTGTTGCTGGCCGCCACGATCCGGACGTCGGTCTTGATCGGGGTGCGGCCACCGACAGTGGTGTATTCGCCCTGCTGCAGCACGCGTAGCAGCCGCGTCTGCGCCTCCATCGGCATGTCGCCGATTTCGTCGAGAAACAGCGTGCCGCCTTCGGCCTGTTCAAATCGGCCGGAAGCGCGGGTATTGGCGCCGGTGAACGCGCCGCGCTCATGGCCGAACAATTCGGATTCGATGAGGTCGCGCGGGATCGCCGCCATGTTGACGGCGACAAACGGGCCATTGCGGCGCTTGCCGTAGTCATGCAGCGCACGGGCGACCAGTTCCTTGCCGGTGCCGGACTCGCCGGAGATCATCACGGTGAGGTCGGTCTGCATCAGCCGCGCCAGCACCCGGTAGATCTCCTGCATCGCCGGCGAGCGGCCGACCAGCGGGATCGAGTCGAATTCGGAATCGTCGGCCGCACTCGTCACCCGCTCCTTCGGCTCGGCCAGCGCCCGGCCGACGATGGTGATGAGTTCCTTAAGGTCGAACGGTTTCGGCAGGTATTCGTAAGCGCCGCGCTCCGAGGCGCGGATCGCCGTCATGAAGGTGTTCTGCGCGCTCATGACGATGACGGGAAGGTTCGGCCGCATCTTCTTGATGCGCGGCAAGAGATCGAACGCGTTCTCGTCGGGCATCACCACGTCGGTGATGACCAGATCGCCCTCGCCCTGGCTTACCCAGCGCCACAGCGTCGCGGCGTTTCCGGTCAGGCGCACTTCGTATCCGGCGCGCGAAAGAGCCTGGTTCAAAACCGTGCGGATGGCGGTGTCGTCATCGGCAACGAGTATGCTACCTGCGGGCATCATTGTTCCTCATCTTGCGTCCTGTGAGGCAGGCGGCAGCGTACCCGGAACGCCGTCGCGGTTGCTTTGGTCGAACTGTTTGGCTGGATTGAACATCGGCATCAGCACGCGGAACGTCGTCTTCCGCGGCTGGGATTCACATTCGATGATGCCACCGTGATCCCCGACGATCTTGGCGACCAGCGCGAGGCCGAGGCCGCTCCCGGTCTGCTTCGTCGTCACGAAGGGATCGAACAGGTTCGGCAGCAGGTCCTCCGGCACGCCGGAGCCGTTGTCCTTGACGCAGAACTCGAGCGGCAGCGACACCCGCGATTTCTTGCCCGGCACCGACAGGCGGACGCCGGGGCGGAATGCGGTGGTGAGTTGAATCTCCGCGTCGCTGCCGAGATCGGCAACGGCTTCCGCGGCGTTTTTCACGAGGTTGAGGAACACCTGAATGAGCTGATCCTGATTGGCCAGCACCGGCGGCAGGGACGGATCGTATTCCTCGATGAAGCGGATGTTGCGGGCAAAGCCCGACTGCGCCAGCCGTTTGACGTGGTCGAGCACGGAATGGATGTTGACCGGCCCGCGCGCCACCGGGCGGTCGTCGCCGAACACTTCCATGCGGTCGACCAGGGTGACGATGCGGTCGGCCTCGTCGCAGATCAGCCGAGTCAGCATGCGGTCTTCGGAGGAAGCCGCCTGCTCCAGCAATTGCGCCGCCCCGCGAATCCCGGACAAGGGATTCTTGATCTCGTGCGCCAGCATCGCGGCAAGCGCGATCACCGAGCGCGCCGCGCTCCGGTGCGTGAGCTGCCGGTCCATCTTGTCGGCGATGGTGCGCTCCTGCAGCATCACGACGATATGGCCGGGCCGTTCGGTGAGCGGCGCAACGTGAAGGTCGACCTGGCGGTCGCCGCCGATGCGGGGCGTGCCGAGATCGACCTTGTATTCGTTGACCGGCGAGCCGCTCGCGCGCACCTGGTCGATCAGCGCCAACAGCGGACTGCCGAACGGCACCAGCTCTTTCAGGGACTGACGGCGCAAAAACTGCGTCGAGATTTCGAAGAAGGATTCGGCGGCGATATTGGCATCGACGATGCGGCCATCGGGCGCCACCAGCAACACCGGATTGGGCAACGCGTTGAGGATGGCCTCGCTGTCAGTGGGCACGGCGCGGCGATGCTCTGCGGCTGAACTCATGCTGCAGCACTCCATGCGAAATCGTCGAAAGCATCCTGCAGCGACCGGTGCACGCGGCGCGGGTCCTCTGACGTCAGGATCTTCTGCCGCCACCCCTTCAATGTCTCCGCTGGTGTGCGGCTATACTGGGCTGCAATCTCCAGCGCCCAGCCGAGATGCTTGCGGGCATGCTTGAGCCCGATGCGCAGCCCGTAATGGCTGCAGACCTCATCGTAGAGGGCGCGCACATGGGCAAGCTGTTCGCTGAGCGCCGGCGCGGTCTCGGCCTTACCGGTTTCGAGCCGTCGTCCGATCTGTCCCGGCAACCAGGGCTGGCCCTGTGCGCCGCGCCCGATCATCACGGCGTCCGCCCCTGAAGCCTCCAGCGCCTGTACGGCCTTATCGAATGAGGTGATATCGCCATTGACGACGAGCGGCACGGAGACCGCGTCGCTCACCGCGCGCACGGCCCTCCAATTCGCCTCGCCTTTATAGAACTGGCAACGCGTGCGGCCGTGCACGGTGATCATCTGCACGCCAGCGGCCTCCGCGCGGCGAGCCAGTTCAGGCGCGTTGAGCGAGCGATCGTCCCAGCCGAGCCGCATCTTCAACGTCACCGGCACATTCACTGCCGCAATCGTGGCTTCGATCAGCTTGAGCGCATGATCGAGATCGCGCATCAGCGCCGAGCCGGACTGCCCGCCGGTGACGTGACGCGCCGGGCAGCCCATGTTGATATCGATGATGTCGGCTCCGCCGGCTTCCGCAACGCGGGCGCCCTCCGCCATCCAGTGCGCCTCGCAGCCCGCCAGCTGAACAACATGCGGTCCGATCCCCGCTCTCTCGCAGCGCAGAACCGACATCGGCCGGCCGTGCACAAGTTCATCGCTGGCGGTCATCTCGGAGACGACCAGTCCGGCGCCGAGGCGGGCAGCCAGGCGCCTGAAAGGGGCATCGGTGACGCCGGACATCGGCGCCAGGAGAACCCGGTTGGCGACAGCAATTTCGCCTATTTTCAACGGCTTAGAGCGCGAACTTTCCGGGCCGGTCACGGCGTTCTCATGGTTGGGGCGGCGGCATCATTGCAACCGTCGACGCCTATTTTGAGCACAAATCTTGGGCAGTCAAGCTTCTTGCCTACACTTTAGACAGAACTATCATTTGTGCAAGTGCACTGCAACAAAAACTGCTTTTCCCACAGGTGATGGGAATCACTCTGTTTTCCGTATTCGTCATGGTAAGGGCTGTGCGCCGGCGCGGCCGATACCCCTCCTCAACCCCAATTCATTCCGCAATTGAGTCCAGATGCCCAAACCTGAGCGCACCGCAGCCATCCTCGTCGCAGCCGGACGCGGGCTACGCGCCGGAGCCGGCGGGCCGAAGCAATATCGCGAGATCGGCGGGCAGACCGTGATCTTCCGGGCCATGCAGGCGTTCTGCCGGCATCCGGACGTGTTCGCCGTGCAACCGGTGGTCAATCCCGATGATGCCGCGATCTTCGGTGAAGCCGTCGCGGGGCTGCGCCATCAGCCGCCAACCAATGGTGGCGCTACGCGCCAGGCATCGGTGCATGCCGGGCTCGAGGCGCTGGCGGTGGAGAAGCCGGACATCGTTCTGATCCACGATGCGGCGCGTCCTTTCGTTACACCCGACGTCATTTCGCGCGCGATCGACGCTGTCGGCCGGACCGGCGCTGCCGTTCCGACCATTCCGGTCACCGACACGGTCAAGCGGGTCTGTGATGCCGGCAACGTCGAGGCGACTCCGGACCGTACAAAGCTGCGGATCGCGCAAACGCCGCAGGCGTTTCGCTTCGATGTCATCCTCGATGCCCACCGGCGCGCCGCGCGCGAGGGCCGCAATGATTTCACAGATGATGCGGCACTCGCGGAGTGGGCGGGATTGACGGTAGCGACCTTTGAAGGCGATCCTGCAAACATGAAACTGACAACGCCAGAAGATTTCGTCCGCGAGGAAGCTCGCCTCGCCGCTCAGCTCGGCGACATCAGGACCGGTACCGGTTACGACGTGCACGCCTTCGGCGATGGCGATCATCTGATGCTCTGCGGCGTACGGGTGCCGCACACCCGCGGCTTCCTCGCTCATTCCGACGGCGATGTCGGCCTTCACGCCCTGGTCGACGCCATCCTCGGCGCGCTGGCGGACGGCGATATCGGCTCGCACTTTCCGCCGAGCGATCCGCAGTGGAAGGGCGCGGCCTCCGACAAATTCCTGAAATACGCTGTCGATCGCGTCACGGCGCGCGGCGGCCGAATAGCGAATCTCGAAGTCACGATGATCTGCGAGCGTCCCAAGATCGGGCCGCTGCGCGATGTCATGCGCGCGCGGATTGCGGACATTACCGGGGTCAATATCTCCCGCGTCGCGGTAAAGGCGACGACCAGCGAACGGCTCGGCTTCACCGGCCGCGAGGAAGGCATCGCCGCCACCGCGAGCGCCACCATCCGCCTGCCTTGGAACGATAAAGGTTGGGGCGAGTAAAATGAGCGGCAGCGACGCGCGCGCCCTTTCCCGCTCGCTGCTCGATCTGTGCCGGATGCGCAAGCTGACGATCGCGACGGCGGAATCCTGTACGGGAGGCCTGGTCGCCGGCGCGCTCACCGACATCCCCGGATCGTCCGACGTGATCGATCGCGGCTTCGTCACCTATTCCAACGAGGCCAAGCGCGCGATGCTTGGCGTCAAGCTTTCGACACTTACAACCTTCGGCGCCGTGAGCAAGGAAACCGCGACGGCGATGGCGGTCGGCGCGCTGGAAAAGGCCGGCGTTGATCTTGCGGTATCCATTACGGGCATCGCAGGCCCGGGCGGCGCCACGCCCGGCAAGCCTGTCGGCCTCGTCCATTTCGCGGTCGCCTCGCGCGACGGAAAGATCGTGCACCGCGAGTTCCGCTTCGGCGCCATCGGCCGCACCACGGTGCGGCAGCGCTCCGTGGTGGAAGCGCTGCGGATGTTGATGGAGCTGGCGCGCGGACCGCAGCCGCCGATCAAACCGCGCCAGACGATGAGCCGGCTGCGACCGCGGGTGGCGCGGACGCCGAGGCGCAGCGCCGTCAAGCGACGCCGGCCAACGCGGAGTTAAGAGTCAGTCCCGGCCCTGCGCGGCCAGCGCCTTGGCGCGCGTTTCGCTGAGTGAAGCCATCGGTGTCAATGCTTCCGGGCTGATTGTAAGCTCGATGATGGCCGGCAGGCCGCTGGCGACGGCTTCGTCGAAAGCACGCGCAAAATCTTCCGTCCGGTCGACACGGGCGCCGAAACCGCCGCAGGCGCGGGCGAGCGCTGCAAAGTCAGGGTTGGCGAGATCGGTCCCGGAAACGCGGCCCGGATAACTCCGCTCCTGATGCATCCGGATCGTACCGTACATGCCGTTGTTGCATACGATCACGATCAGAGGCAGCCGATTTTCGACCGCTGTCATGAACTCCAACCCGGTCATCTGGAAACAGCCGTCGCCGGCAAAGCAGATGACCATACGTTCCGGATGCTGCAGCTTGGCGGCAACCGCGGCCGGCAGGCCATAGCCCATGGAGCCCGACGTCGGCGCGAGCTCGGTGCGGTACTGCCGATAGCGCCAGAAGCGGTGCACCCAGACCGCATAATTGCCGGCACCGTTGCAGATGATGGTGTCGTGGGGCAAGCGGTCGCTCAAGCCGCGCACGACCTGCGATAGCTGCACATCGCCGGGCGACTTGGTCGGCTCGGCAAAAGCGAGGTAGTCGGCGTGCGCGTTCCTGACGTAGTCGGCGCGCGATTGATGCTTCGGCGCCAGCCCCTTGATCGCCGCCGCAAAGGCCGCGCTGCTCGCGACCACGCCGAGCGTCGGCGAATAGACGCGGCCGATCTCTTCCGGATCGGGATAGACATGAACCAGCGGTTGCTTCGGCTTCGGAATATCGAACATCGTGTAGCCGGAGGTGGTGGCCTCGCCGAGCCGTGCGCCAAGCGCGATCACCAGGTCGCTGCTCCTGATACGCTCGGCGATCTTGGCATCGAGGCCGATGCCAACATGACCGCCGTAGCAGGGATGCAGATTGTCGAAATAGTCCTGACAGCGGAACGAGACGCCGACCGGCACTTCATGCGCTGCGGCAAATGCTTCGAGATCTCGGCGGGCCTGCTCACTCCAGCCGCCGCCACCGACGATCAGGAACGGCTTCTTCGCTGCCGACAGCAGCGCATGGAACTGCCGCAAACCGCCATCGTCGGGCGCGATCGGAAGCGGGTTAAAAGGCGGCGCATCTGGCACGTCGGCGGTGTCGGTGAGCATATCCTCGGGCAGCGCCAGCACGACCGGGCCGGGACGGCCCGAGGTCGCGGTGAAGAAAGCGCGCGAGATCAACTCCGGAATCCGCCGCGCATCATCGATCTGGGCGACCCATTTCGCCATCGGGCCAAACATCTGGCGATAGTCGATTTCCTGGAACGCTTCGCGCTCCATCATGTCGCGGCCGACCTGCCCGAGCAGCAGGATCAGCGGCGTCGAATCCTGGAACGCAACATGGATGCCGGAAGATGCGTTGGTGGCGCCCGGGCCGCGGGTGGCAAACACGATGCCGGGCTTTCCCGTCAGCTTGCCATAGGCCTCCGCCATCATGGCGGCGCCGCCCTCCTGCCGGGCATTGATGAACCGCACGCGCTGGCTCTGATACATGCCGTCAAGAGCCGCCAGGAAGCTTTCACCGGGAACGCCGAACACGGTGTCGGCGCCGTGCAGGGCCAATTGTTCGATGAGAATATGCCCACCGGTCCGAATTTTTGCGTCCATCGCCTCGTTCCCTCCGCTTGCGGGATTACGGATTTGGGACCGGCTTAAAGAATGGCGCCGGCACCAGCAACCAGTTTCGTGGGAAACCAGATATGCCGCCGGTCATATTCCTTGATGCTCTTTCGGACCTACCCGTGCCTCAACGCCGGTCACCGCCTCATAGGCCTTGATCACGGCGGTGCAGGACTCGCCGTCATGCCCCAGCAGCGCCGCCTGCCGGTAGGTCTGGTGCACAGCCTCGGCCATGAATCCAGGCAGGCCCGCCTCCTCCAGCCAGCGCGCGTAATAGCGCACGTCCTTGCGGGCATTCGCCAGCGACATCAGCGGGGTGAAGTCGCCATCAAGCGTCGCTTGGCCATAGAGATCGAGCATGCCGCTCTTGCCGCCGGCCGCCGAGATGATGCGGATCAGCTGGGAAAGATCGAGTCCGTCCTTGGCTGCGAGCGCAAATCCCTCGCACCACGCCGCCACATTGGCGAAGGCGATGTAATTGTGAATGAGCTTGAGGCGGATGGCGTGGCCGAGCGGGCCGATATGGAAGATATTTTCGGCATAGAGCTCAAAATAGGGTCTGAGGTCATCAAGTAGATCGCGCTCGCCGCCGAACAGCACGTTGACCTTGCCGATATCGGCGTGCTTTGGGGTCCGCGTCATCGGTGCCTCGGCGTACCGGCCGCCGGCCGCGCGCACCATGCGATCGAGCTTGGCGACCATCTGCGGACTGCCCGTGGTGTGATCGACGATGAGGAATCCCGGGGCGGGACCGGCGAGCAGCCCGTCGCGGCAGATCATCAGCGCCTCGACATCCTCCGCTTCATTGACGCAGGTCATGATGATGCGGCAGGTGTCGCGGATTTCCTGAATGGTTTTCGCAGCGTTCGCGCCAAGCGACTTGGCGACTGCGACGGCGGCGGGGTTAAGGTCGTAGGCGGTGACTGCCACGCCCTTTGCGACGAGGTTCTTCACCAACCCGCGCCCCATTCCTCCAAGGCCGATAAAGCCAACGCGTTCAAATTTCGTCATCTCCGGCCCTTGTCTTGGTTTGACGTACCCTTGGGAACATCTAGCGTTCGCAAAGCGCTAGCATTTGCTCTCACTGCCTTTCTCTTCTCGGCTATCACGCTCACAGGCTGTCTGACAACTCGATTAATTCATTGCATTCCTTGACTTATTTCGATATGGCTGCGCGCAGGCGGGGATCACAGTCGTGGCGTCCCCGCTAGCGGCACCATTTGGGCAGGACAATCTGGTGAAATTCAAATCCCTTGAGCGCGGCCCCTCATTGCCGGAGGAGATTGTCGCCAGCCTGACCAGCGCCCTGCACGCAGGCGAACTTCGGCCGGGCGATCGCCTGCCCTCCGAACAAGCCTTGGCGACCGAGTTCGGCGTTGCACGGACGGTCGTGAGAGAGGCCATCTCGCAGCTCAAATACGACGGCATCGTCCAGAGCCGCGTCGGCGTCGGCGCGTTCATCGCGCCGCCGCAAGAACGGACGGCATTTCGCATCAGCCCCGCGTGTTTCCAGAAGCGCAAGGAGTTGTTGAAGTTGCTGCGCCTGCGCAACGGCGTCGTCATCGAGGTCGCGGCGGACGCCGCACAGGCGCGCTCCAAGCGCGACATCGCTCGCATGGAAGCCATTCTGGGGGAGATGCGGCAAGCCATTGGAGATCGCGAACATGGCGCCGAGCGCCATTTTGAGGCCGAACGTCAGCTCATCCATGTCATCGCAAAGGTGGCGGACAACGAGCACGCGCTCAACTTCATCGTGATGATTGACGGCCAGATTGCCGAAAAGCTTCGTTCCGTCGCCGTCAAGAACACCAAGGCGACCGAGCTAGCCGCGGTCGCGATCGAAGAACAGGCGGATCTCGTCGAGGCGATTAAACGTGGCGATCCCGTCGCGGCGCGGGATAAGGCTCGCAAGCACTATGATAACGCTGCGCAGCGCTTGGCCGATCGCGCTGATCTTGCCGACGTCTAGCCAGGCCGCCCCGCCTTGCCGTAGATCACATCCGCCCGCTTCTCGAACGCGGCGGCGAAGCGTTGGAACGCGGTGTCGAACATCGTTCCCATTAGCATCGCCAGCATCCGGCTCTTGAACTCGTAGGACAGGAAGAACCCGACGTCGCAGTCGGTTTCCGATTTCGCTTCGAACGTCCAGCGGTTTTCCAGATTGCTGAACGGGCCGCGCAGATATTCGACCATGATTTTCAGGTTCGGCCGATCCAGCGTCACGCGGCTGGTGAAAGATTCCCGAACCAGCTTGAACGATACCGTCATGTCGGCAACGACGACTTCGGTGCCGTCGGCCTTCGACGTCCGCTGACGGATTTTCAGCGACTGGCACAGCGGCACGAATTCCGGATAGCGCTCGACATCGGCGACCAGGTCGAACATTTGCGACGCCGTATGATGAACCCGCCGCTTGCTTGAAAAGCGCGGCATCAGTGCATACTCGCCCGGTTCGGAATCATTGCAAGTTCGCGGAGATAGTGGTCCGCCTGCATGCGGTCGGTAAAAGTGATGAACGTCTGGTCGGGACGCAATCCCTCGAAATACGCGAGGAGCTTCGGCCTCTGCTTTTCTCGAAATGTCCAGACATAGCGAAGAAATTTGAAGTCGATTCTCTCCGGGCAGCCCTCGCCCATCTCCGGGCGAACGCGGCCATAGCTGCGAGCGACTCGTTTCACTATACCGGACATGCAGGTCCTGCGCGGCAAGTCGAACCAGATCACGGTGTCGCTGGCGTCGCGGCGCAGTTGGACGAGATGCGAGGTGAAGTTCCCATCCATGATCCAACGCGGCTGCCGTGCCGCCTCGGTCACGCGCTCCCTGAACTCCGCCCTGTCCGATTCCACCCAGCCGGGTTTCCAGAACAGCGCGTCCAGCGACACGAAAGGAATGCCTGTAATCTCGGACAACCGCATGGCAAACGTCGACTTGCCGGACCCCGACGATCCCATGACGAGAACGCGTTGCATTGGCTCAATCCGACGGCTAGCGGCCACGCGCAATGCGCGCTGCCTGCAGCTTGGCGAAATCTTCGCCCGCATGATGCGACGAGCGGGTCAGCGGGCTCGCCGACACCATCAAAAACCCCTTGGTGTAGGCGACCTTCTCGTAGCCGGCGAACTCATCGGGCGTGACGTAGCGCATCACCGCATGGTGCTTGCGGGTCGGCTGCAGATACTGCCCGATGGTCAGGAAATCGACATCCGCAGAGCGCAGATCGTCCATCACCTGCAACACCTCGTGGCGCTCCTCGCCGAGGCCAACCATGATGCCCGACTTGGTAAAGATGGTCGGATCGATCTCCTTGACCCGCTGCAAAAGCCGGATCGAGTGGAAGTAGCGCGCGCCCGGGCGCACGGTGAGATAACGCGCCGGCACGGTTTCCAGATTGTGGTTGAACACGTCGGGCTTGGCCGCCGCCACCACCTCCAGCGCGCCTTCCTTGCGCAGGAAGTCCGGCGTCAGGATCTCGATGGTCGTGGTCGGACAGCGCGCGCGGATGGCGCGGATGGTTCGGGCAAAATGCTCGGCGCCGCCGTCGGCGAGATCGTCGCGATCGACCGAGGTCACGACCACGTGGGTCAGTCCGAGCTTGAAGGTCGCCTCCGCGACATATTCGGGCTCGTTGCTATCCAGCGCACCGGGCATGCCGGTCTTGACGTTGCAGAACGCACAGGCCCGCGTGCAGGTGTCCCCCATGATCATGAAGGTGGCGTGCTTTTTGTCCCAGCACTCGCCGATATTCGGGCAGCCGGCCTCCTCGCACACCGTGACGAGGCCGTTCTCCTTGACGATCTTGCGCGTGTCCGCATAGCCGCGCGTGTTCGGCGCCCGCACCCTTATCCAGTCCGGCTTGGGCGGCGACAGCGCGTCGGGCCGGTTCACCTTTTCTGGGTGACGCGGACGGACCTGGTTCAAGGAGACGGTATCGACGAGGACGACCATATTAAGTCCGGAAATGGCGAGAATACCTAGCTAATCCGTGTCGGTCGGGGCTGCAACCCGGTTGCGCACGGGCCTGCAATCCGTCTCGCGAAAGGCGGTGGAAACGTGCAACATAATGACGAATTTCATCCGTCCCGCGAACGATTCTCACCTGAAATGGCTCGAAACCCCAAGGATGCCGCGAAGCCTGCCGCGTCCACCGCTCCCCGGCTCGGCAAGCCGCTAAAGCGCTCGTTTTTCGGCCGCAGCGTGCATGAGGTCGCGCCCGACCTGATCGGGGCAACGCTGCTGGTCGACGGCGTTGGCGGCATCATCACCGAGGTCGAGGCCTATCACCATACCGACCCGGCCGCGCATTCCTTCAATGGGCCGACGCCGCGCAACCGCGTGATGTTCGGCCCGCCCGGCTTTGCCTATGTCTACCGTTCCTACGGCATCCACTGGTGCGTGAACTTCGTCTGCGAGGCGGAAGGCTCCGCCAGCGCCGTCCTGATCCGCGCGCTCGAGCCGACCCATGGCCTGCCCGCCATGCGCCGCCGCCGCGGCCTTGAGGAAGCCCGCGCTTTGTGCTCGGGCCCGGGCAAGCTCTGCGAGGCGCTCGGCATCACGATCAAGCACAATGAACTGCCGCTCGATCAGCCACCGTTCGCGCTGCATGCGCGCATGGGCAGGGCGGAGACGGTTGCCGGCGTGCGGATCGGAATTACCAAGGCGGTCGATCTGCCATGGCGCTACGGGCTGAAGGGGTCGAAGTTCTGGAGCAAGCCGTTTTGACCACTCACGCTACCTCATGCTGGAGCCGTCATTGCGAGCAAAACGAAGCAATCCATTTCGCCGCATGTGAGGACAGATGGATTGTTTGTTCTATTCACTCATCGCAATGACGTGAGTAGTCACCAATGGCGCCAAGCGCCGCAGCCCTGCAAGCGGCGCTACATGTCAACGCTGACCGATCCGCAGGGCTTGAAGGTTTGGAGCGAGCGACCGCGCAAGCACCCCTCATGTTTCTGGGCGTAGGCAAGCAAGCCCATGACGATCAAAGCTACCACGACCAATCCGGCTACGAGGTTCTGCCCCATGGCTGCCACTCCCCGGTGAACTCACCAAGAGGATGACCGCGCGAATCGTAGGCGTCAACGCCGGCGTCCGCGCCGACGCCACTGGCTGAATGCAATGTCCGGGACACGGCGGCCGTCTCCGCACCGTATTCCTACGGGCGGAACGCCGTGCCATTTTCTAGCTTGAATGAATTAAACTGCTGCCTGCCTTACGGGCAGCATGAAAACACGTCGGTACGAAAGATGAAGACTTCGATCGCCGTAGTTGATCCTGAGATAGTTGGGGCCTGCAATTGCGTATGCCGTCAGTGTGGCAACCAAATGCAGCATGTGGCTGATTTGCCCGAGACTGCTCGCTTCAAGGCGGCCTCGATCTTTCGCTGCGATCAATGCAAGTGCATCGCGCGAAGTGACCTCGACGAAGGTTGATGGGCGCCGCTCGCGCGGGTTACGCCATTACCGTTTTCGATAGGTCGGCAACTCACATCGCCCGATGACACACCGCCTCGACCTTGTTGCCGTCGGGATCGCGCAGGAAGGCGCCGTAATAGGCCGAGTGATAGTGACGCAGGCCCGGCGGGCCATCGTCGGTGCCGCCGGCGGCGATTCCGGCGCGCCAGAAGGCGTCGACCTCCTCGCGTGACTTCGCCTTGAAGCACCAGTGGCGGCTGACGGCCTCGTCCGGCTCCGGGCCACGGTAGATTGCGATATAGACTCGATCTGGATACTGCGCGTCCGCCCGCTCGCCATAGCCGAGCCAGCGGTCGCTGCGTCCAACCTTGACGACGCCGAGCGCGGCCATGATCGCGTCGTAGAAGCGTTCGGCGGCACCGAAGTCGGAGACGGTGATCGAGACGTGGTCCAGCATCGGGTCAGGTCCTCGATGACGATTCATTTCTCAGCCGTCATTGCGAGCCGAGCGAAGCAAATCCATCGTACGGCAGAACGAATAGATGGATTGCTTCCGCCTTCGCTCTACGAGCTACGGCGGACAAGTCGTCGTTTCGCTCCTTGCCAATAAGGGAGATGGTTCAGCGCTCCTCGCGTTGGTCAGGACGCCATCTTCAGCCGCTCCAATGCTTCCTGCAGCTTGGCCTTGCGCGCGACCGCGGCCTCGCGCTTTTCCTTTTCTTCCTCGACGATCTCTTCGGGCGCGTTGGCGACGAATTTTTCGTTGCCGAGCTTGGCGTCGACGCGCTTGATGTCGGCATCGGCCTTGACGATTTCCTTGTCGAGCCGGGTTTTTTCCGCGGCCAGGTCAATCACGCCCTTGAGCGGCAGCGCGACGACTTCGCCGCGCACGAGAAGCTGCACCGCGCCTTCCGGCAGGCCGTCGGAAAAGTCGATGGCGGCGAGCCGCGCCAGACGCTTGACGATGTCGTTCCAGCGCTGGGCGCGTTCCTGCGTCTCCGCCGATGCACCTGACAGCACCACCGGGATCAATGTCGCCGGCGGGATGTTCATTTCCGATCGCACCGAGCGGATGGCGGTGACGAGATCGACCACCCAGCCGATTTCGGCTTCGGCGGCGGGATCGCTGAAATCGCGGTCATCGAGCGCGGCCATCGCCGGCGCGATCAGGGCATCGCCGGGGCCTGCGGTTGCCATCGACGCGATCTGCTCGGCCGTGACTGCGTTCGCCTTGCGCGGCCATTCGGCGAGCACGAGCAAGCCCTCGCGCGCGGCCGTCACCGCCCAGAGCTCCTCGGTGATGAACGGCATGAACGGATGCAGCAATTTGAGGATCTCGTCGCGCGCCCAGGCGATCATGGCGCGGGTCTCGGTCTTGGCCGCACCCTCCTCGCCCATCAGCACGGGTTTGGCGAGCTCGACATACCAGTCGCAATAGACGTTCCAGACGAAGCGATAGATCGCGTTCGCCGCATCGTTGAAGCGATAGCCCTCGAGTGCCTCGGTGACTTCGCGCGTGGCGCGCGACGTCTCATGCGCGATCCAGCGGTTAAGCGTCTCCTTGGCCGCCGCCGGATCGAAGCCGGCCGGCTGCGTGCAACCGTTCATCTCGGCGAAACGGCAGGCGTTCCAGAGTTTGGTCGCAAAGTTGCGGTTGGTCTCGACGAGCTGCGGCGACAGTTTGATGTCGTGGCTATGGGCCGCGCCACGCGCCAGCGCAAAGCGCAGCGCGTCCGCGCCATATTCGTCGATCACACCGAGCGGATCGATGACGTTGCCTTTCGACTTCGACATCTTGGCGCCCTTCTCGTCGCGAACCAGGCGGTGGATGTAGACGGTCGAGAATGGCGCATCTTTCATGAAGTGCAGGCCCATCATCATCATGCGGGCGACCCAGAAGAAGATGATGTCCCAGCCGGTGACGAGGACGTTGGTCGGATAATAACGCTTCACTTCCGGCGTCTCGTCGGGCCAGCCGAGCGTCGAGAACGGCCAGAGCGCGGACGAGAACCAGGTGTCGAGCACGTCCTCGTCGCGGGTGATGAAGCCCTCGCGCTTGGCGGGGTTTCCCGCCATCTCGCGGCCCTGCTCTTCGCTGATGACCTCCTGCTCGACGTAGTAGCCGAGCGCGTTGCCAACGGCTTCCTCCTCGGTCTCGGCGACGAACACCTTGCCGTCCGGACCGTACCAGGCCGGGATCTGGTGGCCCCACCAGAGCTGGCGCGAGATGCACCAGGGCTGGATGTTCTCCATCCACTCGAAGTAGGTTTTTTCCCAGTTCTTCGGCACGAAGGTCGTCGCGCCCGAGCGCACCGCCGCGATCGCCGGCTGCGCCATGGTGTGCGCATCGACATACCACTGGTCGGTCAGATACGGCTCGATCACCGTGTTGGAGCGGTCGCCGTGCGGCACCATGTGCGTGTTCGGCTCGATCTTCTCCAGAAACCCAAAATCCTCCAGCCGCGCCACGATCTTCTTGCGCGCGGCGAAGCGATCGACATTGTGCAGCTCTTGCGCCAACGTCAGCGCGCCTTCCGGCAATCCGCGCAGATAATCTTCATTGTCGACGAGCGCCATCGAGCCCTCGCGATCGAACACGTTGATCTGCGGCAGGTTATGGCGCTTGCCGACCTCGAAGTCGTTGAAGTCGTGCGCCGGCGTGATCTTGACCGCGCCCGAGCCCTTCTCGGGATCGGCGTAGTCGTCACCGATGATGGGAATGCGGCGGCCAACCAGCGGCAGGATGACGTGCTGGCCGATCAGATGCCCGATCCGCTCGTTCTCCGGATGGATCGCAACGGCGGTATCGCCGAGCATCGTCTCGGGCCGCGTGGTCGCCACGACGACGAACGTCGTGGGATCGTCGGGGCTGAAATTCTGGCCCTCGATCGGATAGCGCAGATACCATAGGCTGCCTTTGACCTCGACCTGTTGCACTTCGAGATCGGAGATCGCGGTGAGCAGCTTGGTGTCCCAGTTCACCAGCCGCTTGTCCTTGTAGATCAGCCCCTCGCGGTGCAGTTCGACGAACACTTTCACGACCGCGCGCGACAGCCCCTCGTCCATCGTGAAGCGCTCGCGCGACCAGTCGCAGGAAGCGCCGAGGCGCTTCAACTGATTGACGATGGCCCCGCCGCTCTCCGCCTTCCACTGCCAGACGCGCTCGAGAAATTTGGCGCGGCCGATATCGCGGCGGCCCGGCTCCTGCCGCTCCATCAACTGCCGCTCGACCACCATCTGGGTAGCGATGCCCGCATGGTCGGTACCCGGCTGCCACAGCACGTCGCGGCCGCGCATGCGCTCGAAGCGACACAGCACGTCCTGCAACGTGTTGTTGAGCGCGTGGCCCATATGCAGCGAGCCCGTCACGTTCGGCGGCGGGATCACGATGGTGAACGGCGCAGCATCTTTGCGCTCGGGACGGCCGGCCTTGAACGCGCCGCTCTCCTCCCAGATCAGGGACATGCGGCTTTCGATATCGGCGGGCTGGTAGTTTTTCTCGATCATGACGGTGCAGTTGGGGTGTTGGGCGTTCTCGAGCAATCCGTCGCCGGCGCGCCCAAGGAATACGCATTCAAAACAACGTGGTAGCGCCAGGTTCTAGCGAGATCGGCGCCGGACGGCCCCTAGAAAGCCGCCGCAGCGCTTCAAGTCAACCTGACAAGTCAACTTCGAAGACGGCAGGAAGCCATGATGACGGCCAGTTGAGCGGCCGAAAGCAGCATTGGAGCCGTCTCGTTGGGACGCGGGAACTAGCGCCCGCGCGAGACCCGCTCGATTTCGGCCTTGACGATCCGCTCGACCAGCCCCGGCAAATTGTCGTCCAGCCAGGACTTGAGCATCGGCCGCAGCATTTCCTTGACCAGATCCTCAAGCGTCCGCGCATTGTTGCTGAGGACGGTATTGGCCAGCGAATTGAAGGCTGATTCCACGGCGGATACCGTTGTACGCGACAAGATCGGTTGCTGGGGCGTGCTGTCGTAGGAAGGTTCGTGGGCCGGTTGCCGGTTTCTGGATTCGCTGAATTCAATGTCGTCGGCGGGTTCGATCTTGCTGAACGACGAAGGTGGCGGCGGTGCCGGATCAGGCAGCGCCATCTCGTCGGTAAGTTCGAACACGTCGGGCTCGGGCGGCGGCGCCGGCCGGACCTCGGGCTCCGGCGCCGCCGCATCGAGGCTCGCCAGCATGGCGTCGATGTCGTCCTGGCTGTTGCTGACGGCCGCTGCTGGGGCCGGCGCAGGCGGCGGCGGTGCTGGAGCAGGCTTGGGCGCAGCCGCCGGCTTCGGCGGCGGGGCGATTGCCGACGGCGGAATGTCCTTCATCACGGGCTTTGGGGGCGGCGCGGCGGCGGCTTCCGGCTTGGCAGCCGCTGGCTTCGCCTCGTCGTCGGCGATGATACGACGGATCGACGCCAAAATCTCCTCCATCGAGGGTTCTTGGACCTTCGCAGGTTGCGTCATCTCCGACTCCACATCGAAACCATTTTACACCAAAGCCACGAAGGAATTGCCGGTTCCGGATATGCAGGCCGGGATTTTCACCGCACAAGCCTGACTTCTCCCCAGATCAGACCTACCCGCAGCAACCGTGCGGGAGCCCTATTCCCCTCAAGACGACCCGCGCCCCCCGGATACGAGGACGCGGCGCGAATCGCCCAGCTCGCCCCGGAAACGGTACGTCATGGCTGTAAATGATTGCAAGCAAAGCGCCCGGCGCTTCAGGCGCCGGGCGACGATATTGCTCCTGTGTTGCGCCTGAAGGCGACGATATCAGCGGCCGTCGGGCGTACGAACGCCGGCCCAGCTGTCGCGCACCTGATGATAATGCACGCTCGGATCGTAGATCGTGGTCGGCAGGTTGAGCACCTGCGGCGACAGCCGGCCCACCTTGTCGAGCACGGAATAGGACGCCACCACGCGATCGTGCTGCGCGGTGACCAGCGCGACGCGTGCGTTGACCAGCGCCTGCTGCGCGTTCAACACGTCGAGCGTGGTGCGCTGTCCGGCCTTGGCTTCCTCGCGCACGCCGTTCAGGGCGATTTCAGAGGCCTGCACCTGCGACTGGGCGGAGGCGACCTGCGCCTTGCCGGCGACGAGCTGGCCCCATGCCGTGACGACGTTGGCGCGGGTCTGGTCGCGGGTCTGATCGAGCACGAGACGCTGCTGCGCCGCCGTTTCCTTGGACTGGCGGATCAGCGAATATTCGCTGCCGCCCTGATAGATCGGCACGTTGAGCTGCGTGGTCACGGACGCGCCGAACGAGCGGTACTGGATCAGGCTCTGCTCGTAGGACTGCTGCACCGCTGCTTGAAGCGTGACGGTGGGGAGTAGCGCGCCCTCCGCCACCTTGACCTGCAGGTAGCTGACGTCGATGCCGAACATCGCCGCGGTGACGTTCGGATTCTGTATCAGGCCGAGCTCGACGGCCGCCGGCAGCGTCGCGGGCAGGAAACGGTCGACCGGCGAGCCCGGCGCCAGATTTTCCGGCTCGTTGCCGATGATGCGGCGGAAATTCGAGCGCGTCGTCGTCAGATTGGCTTCAGCCGTCAGGAGCTGCGTCTTGCCGGCGGCGAGTTGCGCTTCCGACTGCGCAACGTCCGTGCGGGTGACTTCGCCGACATTGAAGCGGTCGCGCGTCTGCTTCAGCGTCTGCTCGAGCACGCGCACGTTGCTCTTCTGCACCTCGACGATCGCCGAATCGCGCAGATAGTCCATGTAGGTCGTGGCGGCGCTGAGCAGCACGGTCGATTCGATTGCCCGCAGAGCCTCGCGCGCGCCCGAAACCTGGCCTTCGGCGGCCCTGGTGCGGTTGGCGGTCTGCTGGCCGTTGAACAGCGTCTGCGTGACCGTCGCACCGACGCTCCGCGGCGGATTGGCGCCGTGAATGTTGGTTTTCACGAGATTGGTCGGGGTGCCGCCCTGCGTGCTCAACGTATCCGTATATTGGTAGCCCGCGCTCGCCGTGACCGCGACCTTCGGGCGGTAGCCCGACAACGCCTGCGGCACAGCTTCGTCGGTCACGCGCACCTGGGCGCGCTGCGCATTGAGCTGCGGATTGCCTTGATAGGCGCGCACCAGCGCCGCCTCGATCGTATCGGCCAAGGCGGGCATCGGGCCCATACAAGATAATAGAAGGGCCGAGGCCGCCGCCCCGGTAAATGCCTTCACCCCACGCATCCCAAGCAATCCAATCGTTATTTTGATCGCCGGCCCATGACCATGCTCGCACATGATTGTTAACCGAACGTCGCTTCACTCGAAGTGAGTCCCGGCTCACCTTAGTCCGCACGTAAGCCGGACGGAACCACCCAGCAAGCGAACTCCGTCGAAACTCTTCACGTGGGGCAAACGGGCCACACTTCTGATTTCGAAGGGGATTTAGCCGGCAGTGGAGGGCAAATATTGGGCGAGGAAGGGGCTGAAACGCTAGAAAACGAAGGCCGGAACGAGTTCCATGCCGGGCAGCAGCGGGGCAGCGGCATCGAATAGCGCACGATGACCGTAATCGCCGTGCGAAGCGGTCACGATGCCCGCCCGCGCCGGCCGTGATGTTGCAAAAACGCCGACCAATCGGCCGCCATTGCGCAACTGGGCGTAGAGTTGCTCCGGCACGATGCCGGTGGCGCCGTTCAGCACGATGACATCATAGGGCGCCTTGGCCGAATGGCCGTCGGCCGGCGCTGCGGTTCGGACCGCGACATTTTCACAGCCGTTCTGGGCCAGAATCGCCTGCGCCTTCGTCGCCAGCGTCGAATCGCTCTCCGTCGCCGTCACCTCCGCGGCAAGCCGCGCGACGATCGCGGCGGCATAGCCGGTGGCGCAGCCGACCACCAGGACGCGGTCGCTCGCCTTGATCTCGGCCGCCTGCAGCATCTTCGCCAGCACCGCCGGCTTGATCAGATAGCGCTTGGCCGCCCCCCCTTCGCTGACGTCGAGATCGAGGTCCAGGTAGGCCAGTGCCTGCCTGTTTTCGGGGACGAAGGCCTCGCGCGGCACCGCCAGCATGGCATCAAGAATGCGGATATCGGTCACGTCGCTAGGACGCACCTGACCATCGACCATATTCTGGCGCGCGGTCGCAAAACCGGACATAGGCTAAGACCCCGAAAGCATGCGGCATGGCCGCCGAAACAGCTGAAAGTTGGGTCATCTTTGGTACAAGCGGGCACAAAACGCAACAAGCGCCCCCGTCCCGCGCTGATAACCGCCGGCTGCGGCGCGCCGCCTACTCGATCGTGACAGCGAGCCGCGCCATCAACCGCGCCACCTCATCGAGATGTTCGGCATCATGCGCTTCAACGGCTTGCGCGAGCCGAAGCAGGCATTCGTCATCGCTCATGGCGTCAATCTCATGATCGCTCACAGCGGGAACATCGCCCGGAACGATCGAGGGCACCGCGCGGATCTGGTCGGTCACAATGGCTGGCATCGAATCAGCTCCCCGTGAGGCCCGGCACGACCGAGCCTTTTGGCCTGATTGAGTCGAATTGGCGGCCCGCCCGACATCGCGGCCGAGGCCCCTGTGGATGACGAAATCGGGCGCATCCGGTTCCCGTCGATCCCCTCGGCTCAGGGGTGAAACGACGACAAATCGTTGTGACGCTGGGATTTTCCGCTGCCGCTTCTGGCCGTAGCACAAACGGCGATTTGGTCCTTTGCAAGCCCGAAAGGCTTTGTTATACGCTCCCCGCATCGCGAACCTCTTGTTCGCCTATTCCTCGGTAGCTCAGCGGTAGAGCATTCGACTGTTAATCGAATGGTCGCTGGTTCGAATCCAGCCCGGGGAGCCAGCGCCTTTTGTTGCGCCGGCGCTGTCGGCGTCGTGGCCTATCGCCGCAAACGCAGCGGCAGTGCGCTGACCGCGGCCTGGTCGCCTCAGCCGAAGTAACGCACAAGGGCCCCCGAGCCGGCCGGCTTTTTCTATGGGCGCGGTCGCAGCCTAGCGCGCGGCGATTGCGGCGATGAACAGCGCGCAGGCTGCGGTGGACGTGATCGTCCGCACGTGATTCCAGGCCGTCCAATCCGCCAGGTAGCGCGCCCATAGCGCGGCGGCCTCATGGCTCACGGGATCAGTCGCAGCAAGCGCGTTGTTCAGCGGCACGTTGAAGATCATCGTGACGACGAACATGCCGAGCCCATAGAGCACGCCGCCGGCGATCATCGCCATCGCGCCCGGCTCGCCGAAGCGAAACAGCCCTGTCACCGCGAGCGCGGCGCCTGCCGCCGTCGTTGCCAGGAAGATCGGCAGGAACAGCGACTGTACGATCGCGACATTGATCGCATTCATCGCCGCCATGCCGGCCGCCTGCCCGATCCGGCCGAGCGCCGTCATGATGAAAGTCGAGAAGGCGAAGTAAAGCCCGGCGAGCAGGCCGCAGCCGATTGCGGCAAACCACAGCAAGCCCGTGAGCAGTATCTGCAGCATGATCATGCCCTCCAGATACCGGTCGCCGCGGATCGGCGGGCGTAATCGGCAAAGATCCGCGCGGGACGGTCCCGCGCCGCCTCGACGCCACGCGCCTGCAAGAGCGCGGGCACGCGCGCATCCGTCTTGCCCCCGCCGCCGATGATCAGGATCGGAAGTTCTGCCATGGGAATTCCTTTCGAGAGCAATACGAGAATATCTCGTATTTGCTAAACGCGATAAATTCTCGTATTAGTAACGTCAAGTCGCGTTTCTGTGAGGAGCCCATGGCGAAGGCAAAGATCGGACCGAGACTGGCCGAACCTGCTGCGCCTGCATTGGCGCGACTGGTCCCGGCCCAGCAGCGCAGCCGCGAGCGGTTTGAAAAGATTCTGGAATGCGCGGCGGCGCTGATGGCCGAGAAAGGCAGCGAGGCCTTCCGCATGAGCGACGTCGTCGAACGCAGCGGCGTGCCGTTCGGTTCGCTCTACCAATATTTTCCCGACAAGACGGCGATCATCGGCACGCTGGCGGAGCGCTACAACGCGGTCGGCCGCGACTGCGTCCGCCGCGACCTTGCGACGGTGAAGAGTATCCGCGATCTGCATCCGGCGCTGTGCCGCATCACCGACAGCTACTACCGGATGTTCGCGGAGGTGCCCGTTATGCGAGACATCTGGCAGGCGACGCAGGCCGACCGCGCCTTGCAGAGGCTCGACGAAGAGGATGGTGCCTATCTCGCCGGGTTGCTCGCCGACGCGCTGCGGCGGATCGCGCCCAATGCGCAGGCAACCGCCCTCGCCTCGTTTTCACAATTGATCATGACGCTGATCGCCGCCACCGTCCGCCACGCCATCACGCAGGATGCCAAGGAAGCCGCGCGCATCCTGAACCTGTTCAAGCGGATGCTGCCAAGGAATCTGGCGGCGCTGGAGATTTGAGCGAGGCTTACCGCTCGAATACCGCGGCGCAGGCCGGGCTCAGGCTGCCCTTCTGCCGGCGCAGGCAAGCGGTGATCGCCCGGACGTTCGGGATCTCGCCGGCACATAGCCGATAGACGTCGGGCGTGCAGGCCTTGCGCTGTTCGGGGGTGCCTTGCTGGGCATGCACCGAACCGCCCTCCATCACAGCAAACAGAAATCCGAGCGCCAGAGCCCGGCGGAAGCGATAGGAAAGCTCCGCACGTCGCACCAACCTAGCCTTCATCGCCGCGTCTCCGAGCATGGCGCCGCTTGACAAGGCGGCCGTCATTCAGCCGGATACGCGAAGTAAATTTTGCAAAATGTGATCTGTCTCACACGGTGTCCCGCAACCGCGCGCGTACCGTTCTGCGGGGAACTTGAACGCTTTATTAACTAGGCTTGCTCCGGTCGCCGAATCGTTAAAATTCGAACGATCCGCCTAATCTGGAAACAAAACTGATTTGCCAACCTCGCCTCCGGAACCCCGGAGAGCGCGATGAGCGAAGTTGAGTACGATTTGCTGCTGGAAGCCGTTCAGACGGCCATTGCGCCAGCACCGGAGGATGATTTCGTGGTCCAGACCCAGCGCTCTTATCCGTCGCCGCGCGCAGCCAACGACAACACGGCGTCCTGGCCGCTGGTCCCGTTTCCCGACGGCTGGTACGCCGTCTGTTGACCTGACGCCGGCCCGCCACGGGCTCTCGTGTAATCGGTCTAAGTCATTGATTATATGGATGGAGGCCACGACCAGAATTGAACTGGTGTACACGGTTTTGCAGACCGTTGCGTAACCACTCCGCCACGTGGCCCCACGCCGAATGCCTTAGACATTTCCGTCGCTTGTCGCAAGTGTAACGGTTGCGGAAGCGAAAGTTCTCCTGGCATATGTGCCAAATGCTCTCGTTCCGTGTCCCGTTCGTGTCGTCCTAAGTTGAACTTGGTAGAGTTCTAGCTCACTCGGCTCCGGGATTGCGCTTTGCCGCTGATCGCGTCCTCCGCACGAATTCATCCGCCGCACGATCGAACATGACCTGGCCTCGCGTCGGTGATGGATTGGACCAAAGCGTAGCGACGCCGCACAGCGCAGCTGCGTTGAATTTGCGACAACTTTACCGATGCAGGTGACAGGCTGCTCACCATCAGGCGATGCAGTCTGACAATGTCGACGAACGGTTAGGACCTAGAGAGATCGCTCAACTCGCGGACGCGCCGCCATTCCGGTTGTTCCGTAGCCCGAGCTTCGCCGTCCTGGCGCGGATGCCGCCGACGGTCCGCTTCATTTCCTGCGCAATGGCCCGCGGCGGCTTGCCGCTGCCGATCAGGACCCGCAGCAGCGCGTCGTCTTCCGCCGTCCATTCGGCGCCGCTGAGTTGAAAACGTTCGTCGCGAACTGTTTCCTCGGCGAGCGGGGCAAACCTAGTCCAGCCCAGCGTCTCCCGGAAAATGACTACGAAGGCAATCCAGAGCACGATCGCCCGCCCCTCGGACAGCGCGGCGGATTTGAGATGGGCCGCGCTGAATGTCGGCGGGCGCAGGACATCCAGCGCCGGCCAGACGTCTGCAACGACCGTATTGACGGCATAGACATAGAGCGACACGACGGGACCGGCGGCCACGGCTCCGACGGCCGCGATCAACCAGAGCGGCAGCCTGCGGCGATCGACCCCGGCGCTCACCAGATGCGTAGCGAGACCGGTCAGCCACCAGGGCACCAGGGCGAGCGCGACCACGTAGACGGCCGCTCCTGCGCCGCCCATGACCGCCACATAGGGGCCGAGAACGGCCGACAGTATGGCGAGCACGATCGGGACACCGCCGAAAAAGGCGAGGTCGATCCAGGCCTGTTTCGACAGGCGCAGAGCCAATTCCATTGCCGTCGCTCCGTTCGCGTCAGTCATAGTGCGAGAGAGCGAATGGAGCAACGTGTGGCGCGGCTGCTAGCTCCGCTCGATTGCCTGAAGCCGCGGCCGTTCAGCGGCGGGCTCTAGCGAGCGCCGCAATTGCGCTTCCAGCTCATCGAGCAGGAAGAAGCTGACGTCATCGACAGAACCGTGTCCCTTGGCAAACGGCTGCTCGAGCAGCCGGATCAAATAAAGGACATAGACGAACATGTAGGTGATGAATCCGAACAACAGCGCTGCGGCCGGATCGCCCTCCGTCTTCAGCAGCAGCAGCAGGAGGATGATCGAGAAGACCAGCGTTTGCACGAGCACATGCACGGACGGGACGAATTCGACGCGCTGGATGGTGTAGATGCGAAGCAGCGCCCGTCGGATCGCATCCTGGCTGGTGCGCAGGCGCACGACAAAATTCGCGGCCATGCCCAGGCCCTCCAGCCTGCCGAGGATCGGCGTCAGCTTGCCGAGTTCGTCGAGTACGGGCGAAATGTTCTTGTGGTGATAGGCTCGGCCGAGACCTTCGCGCAGCTTTGCGACGACGGCGATCAGGATCAGCCGCGTCTCCCTCAGGTTGAAGCGCTCGTTGGTGCGCGCGAAACACTCCAGATCGCCGTCGATGGCTTCGATCGCGGTACGTAGAGCCGTCGGAATTTGCTCGGCTTCCTTGTAGTCCTTGAGAATGCTCGAGAGCAGGAAGCCGATGATGAAGATGGCGCCGCCGATGCCCGATGTCACGAGACCATTCAGGTCGAGGAACTCCAATTCGAGCGTGTGAACGATGGCCTTGGCGCCGCCGAGCAGCAGAACGATGATCCCGACCGTGAAGAACAGGCGGAATTTCTTCCGGAGGCTGAGTTCGGCGCCACCGAATGGCAGATGCGAGGTGATCGAAGGCGGCAAAGCACCAATATCCTTTCCCTGAGGGAGCGCAGAGCGATGAAGGTGTCGGAGATGAGCCGCGCCCGGTCGCTCGGCTCCAGATGCATTTACCGCAGATAATCGCCGAGCTTGGAAATGGCTCCCCATTCGGGATGGCGGCGCTGGCGACATATCGCCACAATGCATAGAGGGCGCGTCGCGCGCCCCAGACGTCACGCCCGGACTCACGCGCATTTGATCGACACATCGCTCAGCGTCCAGGCAAGCTATGGCGTCGACGCGTAATTGTGCTTCGCCTGAACGCCCAGCGCGCCGCTAAAACAACCGACTGATGGCGGCGACAGAGAAGGCGCAGCTATCAGCAGGACCGGCCAAGCCGGAATATTACGCTGCGAGACCACCGCCTCCTGCGATCTTCTTTTTCAGGGTCTCGCAAACACTGCGCACTTCGGATGTCATCAGCGAGCAATCCTCGATCTGCAGGAAGTAGCGCTTGCCTTCCTCGCGATAGTTTGCCGCCAATTCCCTGATTTCGCCGACCATGGCATGAACGCCGGCAACCATCGCCTCACACTTTTTGGCGGCGTCCGACAATTCCGCGCCGAGCGCTTCGATTTCTTTCACCGCCGCATCATATTCGCGGACGACAGCTTCAGCAGAGAGTTTGCCGACCTGATTGACGCCTTCCTTGTGCTCGACGTAATCCGGCATCGGACCATTTGCGAACTGCTGCTCGTCCCGCTGAGGCAGACGGCCGAGAGATCCTCGCCGAGCGTTGTAGATGAGGTTTCCGATTTCCCCTTCGATATCATCAGCGTCAAGCAATGGAGAATTTGTGAGAACTTCCGCAGTTAAACTCATTTACCTGCTCCAAAATGTTACGCCACAATCGGAGAACTTATCATCGTCAAGAGTGATGTCATCATTGTCCACAGCGCCATATGCACTAATGCCGACATTGGAACCGCAGGCAGGTGTCTCAGAACATAACAGGTGGCGGCAGGACCGCTGCACACGCACAGATATAGCAATTTACAAAAGACATTGTTGGGTAGAATGCTAATTTAGCCGCGCTTGCGCCGGCGCCAATCACGCTTCTTCGGCTTGGGTGCCAGCGCCGGCATTTCCACCTGCACCTGCCGATAGCGCGCCAGCATGCGCTCGAAGCTGGCGTTGAGCGTCTCTGCGATCTTGGGGCGCTTTTCGAGGCCGGCGAGCAGCAGGCCGGCGGCCTCGATGGTGGAAAGGCCGTCGCGGCGCGGCTCGCGGCGCAACTGGCCGTAGCGCGACGGGCGCTTCGGGCCGAGGATCACGCGCTGGCACTTCAGCATCCATGCGTTGCGCCACCAAAGCGCCTTGGCCTGGCTCCAGGTGCCGTCGAGCAGAACGACCCCTTCAATGTCCTCGAGGATGGCGCGCTGGTGCGGCTCGACCTCGCCCTTGCGGTCGATCGCGACGATCTCGGCATCGGTATCGAGATCACTTGCTTTGGCCGAACCGAGATAGAGCACCGCCCAGCGCGAAGGATCATCGACCCTGCGTCCCAGCGCCTTGGAGAGGCTCGGCCAGGACAGGCCGATTTTGACGACGGCGTTCTTGAAGTGCATCGCCGTCAGCCGTGCCGTGCCTAGTGCCTTATCCTGCTCCTGTGGGTGCACCAGGATCAGCAGCGAGATCCTGCTTTCGATCGGGGTGACACTGTCGCAGATGCAGAGCGGCAGCGGCTTGCCGCAATGCGGGCAGTCCGCAATGGCCTCCACGTCGGCTACGGTCCGCGGATGGGATGGTTCTGACATTTGCCCGCTATACGCTTAGTCGCCGGCAATTCCAACTATTCGGCGGGCGCCACCACAGCCGCCGGCCGGGACCGCTGCCGCAGCCGGTCGATCAGAAGATAGATCACCGGCGTCGTGTAAAGGGTCAGGATCTGCGACACGAACAGGCCGCCGATGATGGTGATGCCGAGCGGCCGGCGCAGCTCGGTGCCGGGGCCGGTGGCGATGACCAGCGGAATGCCGGCAAACAGCGCCGCCATCGTCGTCATCAGAATCGGGCGGAAACGGGCACGGCACGCCTCGAAGATCGCGTCCGCCGACGACAGGCCGCGATTGCGCTCGGCGTCGAGCGCGAAATCGACCATCATGATGCCGTTCTTCTTGACGATGCCGATCAGAAGAATAATGCCGACGAAGGCGATCACGGTCAGCGGCGTGTTCGTCACCTGCAGCGCGAGCAGCGCGCCTAACCCCGCCGACGGCAATGTCGAGATGATCGTGATCGGATGGGCCAGACTCTCATAGAGCACGCCGAGCACGATATACATCGCGACCAGCGCGCCGAGGATCAACAGCGGCTGCCGACCGCTGGTCTTGTTGAAGTCGCCGGCATTGCCGTCGAAGCTGCCGCGGATGCCCTCCGGCATGTGCAGTTCCTCGACCGCGCGCTGGATGTTCGAGGTCGCGACCTCCAGCGGCACGTCGGGCAGAAGGTTGAAGGAGACCGTCGTCGAGGGGAAGGATTGCGAGTGATAGACCGCAAGCGGCGACAGCCCGCGCTGGTAGCGCACCACGGCCGATAGCGGTATCTGCGCGTCGTTGGCGCCGGCCACATAGATGCGATCGAGGTTGGACGGATCGTTCTGGAACTTCGGATCAATCTCGAGCACGATCATGTACTGGTTGCGCTGGGTATAGATGATCGAGATCTGCCGCTGCGCGAAGGCGTTGTTGAGCGCGTTGTCGATGTCCTGGACACGCACGCCGAGGCTGGATGCGGTTTTGCGGTCGATCACCAGCGACAATTGCAGGCCGCCGGGATCGCGGTCGCTAGAGATGTCGGTGATCCCCTCCACCGTCTCCATGCGCTTGGCGACCAGCGGCGCCCATTTCTGCAGAAGATCGAGGTTAGTGCTGGATAGCGTGTACTGGTAGTCGGAATCGCTCTGCCGGCCGCCGGTCCGGATGTCCTGTGCCGCGAACATGAACAGGCGAATGCCCGCCACGCGGTAGAGATTGCGCCGTAGGCGATCGATCACCTGCGCCGTCGACATCCCTCCCCGCTCCTCGGGCGGCTTCAGGCTGATGAACATGGTGCCGCGGTTGGAACCGCCGCCGCCCGGCCCGGCCGTGCCGCCGAGCGAGGAGCCGACGCCGGCGACTGCCGGATCGGCCATGACGATATCGGCCAATTGCTGCTGCAGTCCGAGCATGGCCTGGAACGAAGTGTCAGCCGAGGCGCGCGTCGCGCCGATCACGAACCCGGAATCGTCGGTCGGGAAATAGCCCTTCGGCGTCTTGACGTAGAGCACCACGGTCAGCGCGATGGTGGCAAAGAACACGATCAGGGTCAGGAACGGAAAACCCAGCACCGCGCGGAGCGTCCAGGCGTAGAAGGCGACGATGCGCGACAGCGTGCCCTCGACCAGCCGGTCGAACCAGGTCGCACGGTCCGACGTCGCCTCCTTGATGTAGTGCGCGCAGATCATCGGGGTAATCGTCAGCGACACCACGGTCGAGACCACGATGGCGAAAGTCAGCGTCAGCGAGAATTCGCGGAGCAGCCGGCCGACGATGCCGTCCATGAAGATCAGCGGCGTGAAGGCCGCGATCAGCGACAGGCTGATCGAGAGCACGGTGAAGCCGATCTGCTTGGCGCCCTCCAGCGCCGCCGGATAGGGCGCCATGCCGTGCTCGAGATTGCGGTACATGTTCTCGATCATGACGATGGCGTCGTCGACCACGAAGCCGACCGAGATCGCGAGCGCCATCAGCGACAGATTGTCGATCGAGAAGCCGGCGAGCCACATGCCGGCGCAGGTGCCGGCCAGCGCCAGCGGCACCGAGACGCCGGCCGCAATCGTCGGCGTCACGCGCCGCAGGAAGGCGAAGACGACCACCATCACCAGGAAGGCGGTCGCCAGCAGCGTATACTGCATATCGAGCACGCTGGCGCGGATCGTGCCGGTGCGGTCGACCAGGGTCGAGATTTCCACCCCGCCGGGCAGCCACTGCTTCAGCTCGGGAAGCAGCGCCCTCACCCGGTCGACGGTGTCGATCACATTGGCGTCGCCCTGCTTAGTGATCTGGATCAGGACCGCCGGCTGCTTGTTGAACCAGGCAATCGAGCGGCTGTTGCGGACGGAATCCTCGATGTCGGCGACGTCGGCGAGGCGGACGAAGTTGCCGGAGGCGCTCTTGACGATGATGTCGCGGAATTCGGCCGCGGTGCGCATCTGCTTGTTGGTCGAAATCGTTTCGCTCTGGCGCCCGCCGTTGAAGATGCCGACGGGCCCGAGCGGATTGGCGTTGATGATCGCAAGCCGCACATCGTCGGTCGCAATCCCCGCGTTCGACAGCGCCACCGGATTGAGCGCGATCCGCACCGCCGGCTGGTCGGCGCCGGTGACGTTGACTTCGCCGACGCCTGGCACCTGCGAGATACGCTGCGCGATCACGGTATCGGCAACGTCGTACATTGCGCTGGTCGTCAGCGTCTTCGACGTCAGCGCCAGCACGAAGACCGGCGCGGCGGCCGGATTGGCCTTGCGGAAGCGCGGCAGCGACGGCAGGTCGCTCGGCAGATCGGCCAGCGAGGCATTGATCGCCGCCTGAACGTCGCGCGCCGCGCGGTCGATGTCGCGGCCGATCGAGAATTGTAACTGAATGCTGGTGGTGCCGAGCGAACTGGTCGAGGTGATCTGGTCGAGCCCCGCGATCTGGCCGAGCCGTCGCTCCAGCGGCGCGGCGACGGTCGATGCCATCACCGAAGGGTCCGCGCCCGGCCGCGTCGCCGAAACCCGGATCATCGGGAAGTCGACATTGGGCACGGAGGAGACCGGCAGAAAGACGTAGGCAACGATGCCGACCAGGAAGAGCCCGATCGCCAGCAGGGTGGTGCCAACTGGCCTCCGAATGAAGGGCTCCGAGATCGATGCCATCTATTGCATCCCCTCGGTAGCTCCCGCGACCGTCGGCCCGGGCGGCCCCGGATCCGGCACGGCCTTCTCGATTTTGCGATTGATCCGGTCGAGCGCCAGGTAGATCACCGGCGTCGTATAGAGCGTCAAGAGCTGGCTCAACAGCAGGCCGCCGATGATGGAGATGCCGAGCGGGAAACGCAGCTCGGCGCCGGTACCGCTCTCGACCGCCAGCGGCAGCGCGCCGAACAGCGCGGCCAGCGTCGTCATCATGATCGGGCGAAAGCGCAGCAAGCACGCCTGCACGATCGCTTCTGACGGCGACATGCCCTGATGCCGCTCCGCCTCCAGCGCGAAGTCGATCATCATGATCGCGTTCTTCTTGACGATGCCCATCAACAGGATGATGCCGATCAAGCCGATCACCGACAGATCCTGCCCGAACAGCATCAGCGCCAGAATGGCGCCGACACCCGCTGACGGCAGCGTCGAGAGGATCGTGATCGGATGGATGTAGCTCTCGTAGAGCACGCCGAGCACGATATAGATCGTGACGATCGCCGCCAGGATGAGCCATGGTTGGCCAGCCAGCGATTTGGCGAACTCGGCCGCGTCGCCCGCATAGACGCCGACGATGCTTCCGGGCATGCCGATCCGGGTCTCAATCTTCTTGACCGCCTCCACGGCATCGCCGAGCGCCTCCCCGGGCGCGAGGTTGAAGCTGAGCGAGACCGCCGGGAACTGCGCCAGATGCGAGATCGCCAGCGGCGCGGTGGTGCGCGCCAGCGTCGCCACCGCCGAGAGCGGCACCTGCGCGTTCGGTGTACCGGCGGTGGCGCTTGCTCCACCCGGCAGATAAAGTTTTGACAGGATCGAGGGATCGCGCTGGTACATCGGCATCGCCTCCAGCACCACGCGGTACTGGTTGGCCTGGCCGTAGATGGTCGAAATCTGCCGCTGGGCGAAAGCGTCGTTAAGGGTGTCGTTGACGGCCTGCAGGCTGACGCCAAGCTGGCCCGCGCGCTGGCGATCGATGTTGAGCGCGGCGCGCAGCCCGCCCTCCTGCGCTTCCGAGGAGACGTCGCGGAACAGGGGATCGCGGCGCATTTCGGCAACCAGCTTCTGCGCCCACAGCGAGACCTGTGCCGCGTCGGTGCCGGTCAGCGTATACTGGTATTGCGAGCGGCTCGACTGGGTCGAAATCTGCACGTCCTGCACCGGCTGGAAATAGATGGTCATGCCGGGAATCTTTGCCGTGCGCTGCTTCAGCCGGTCGACCACGACGGAAATATCATCATGTCGCTCGCCGCGCGGCCGCAGCGTCATCACCAGGCGCCCGACATTGGTGGTCGGATTGACCGAGCCGGCGCCGATTACGGAGACCACGCCGACCACGTCAGGATCGGCCTGGATCGCCGCCGCCGCTTCCGCCTGCCGGCTTTGCATCTCGGCAAAGGAAACGTCGGGACCGGCCTCGGTCACAGCCGTGATCGAGGCGGTGTCCTGCAGCGGCAAGAAGCCCTTTGGCGCGATGATGTACATCAGCAGTGTCGCAGCGACGGTCGCGAACGTCACTATGAGCGTCGCCCGCTGGCGCTGCAGCACCCATAAGAGCGTGCGGTGGTAGAAGTCGACCATGCGGTCGATGAAGCGGCTGACGGCGGCCAGCCCCGGAACCGTCATCTCCTCGCCGACATGCTTGAGTAGCCGCGAGCACATCATCGGCGTCAGTGTCAGCGACACGATCGCCGAGGTCACGACCGCGATCGTCAGCGTCAGCGCAAACTCGCGGAACATGCGCCCCACGAGTCCGGACATGAACAGAAGCGGGATGAAGACCGCGATCAGCGACACCGTCAGCGAGATAACGGTGAAGCCGATTTCGCTGGCCCCCTTCAATGACGCCTCCATCACGGATTCGCCGTTCTCCATATGACGGACGATGTTCTCGATCATCACAATGGCGTCGTCGACCACGAAGCCGGTGCCGATCGTCAGCGCCATCAGCGACAGATTGTCGAGACTGAAGCCGCAAAAATACATGATGCCGAAGCTCGTGATCAGCGACAGCGGCAGCGCCACGCCGGCGATCAGAGTGGCGCGCAGCGAGCGCAGGAACAACAGCACCACCAGCGTCACCAGCACCACCGAAAGGATTAGCGTGAACTGCACGTCGCGCACCGAGGCGCGGATGGTGACGGTGCGGTCGGAGACCACGGTCAGGTTGACGCCGGCCGGAATCGTGCGCTGCACCTTGGGGATTTCCGCGCGGATCTGCCGGACGACCTCGATGACGTTAGCGCCGGGCTGCCGCTGGATGTCGATGATCACGGCCGGCGTGCCCTGATACCAGCCGCCGGTCCGGTCGTTCTCTAGCCCGTCGACGATGATGGCAACGTCGCCGATGGTGACGGGCGAGCCGTTGCGATAGGCGATGATGATCGGCTTGTAGGCCTCCGCCGCCGCGATCTGGTCGTTGGCGGCGATGGTGTAGGCCTGTTGCGCGCCGTCAAGCGAGCCCTTCGGCCCTGACACGTTGGCGCCCGCAATGGCGTTACGCAGATCCTCCATCGAAATGCCGTAGGCCGCGAGCCGGGCGAGATCGGCCTGCACCCGCACCGCCGGCTTCAGGCCACCCAATATGGCGACACGGCCGACGCCGGAAATCTGGCTGAGCCGCTGTCCCAGGATGGTATCGGCGATGTCGCTCATCGCACGTAGCGAGATCGTGTCCGAAGTCAGGGCCAGTGTCAGGACTGGCGCGTCCGCCGGATTGACCTTGGCGTAGGTCGGCGGATACGGCAGGTTTTTCGGCAGGATACCGGCGGCGGCGTTGATTGCGGCCTGCACGTCCTGGGTGGCGCCGTCGATGTCGCGGTTGAGGTCGAACTGCAGCGAGATCTGGCTGACGCCGAATGAAGAGGTCGACTGCATCGACGACAGCGACGGAATCTGCCCGAGTTGGCGCTCCAGCGGCGCTGTAATCAGGGACGCGATCACGTCGGGGCTGGCGCCCGGCAGCTGCGTCGTCACCTGCACGGTCGGGAAATCGACCTGAGGCAGCGCCGAGACCGGCAGCGCCCAGTAACCGAGCGCACCGCCGATCATCAGCGCGATCCCGAGCAGCGAGGTCGCGATTGGCCGGCGGATGAACGGTTCGGAGACGCTCATGGCTGCGCCCTCACTTGCGATTCATTGTCAGGCCTGCGGCGCGTCGATCATGGCCGCGATTTCGCAGCGCCGCCCGACGGCTCGGCCGGAGCCGGACCGGTTTGTCCCTTCTGGTCACCCTCGCCGCGCTCGCGCCGGCCGCGGTGATCGCCGCCCTGCCCGTCCTTGGGCTGACCATCCTTGCTCTGCTGGGCCTGGCCGTCCTTGCCTTGACCGCCTTTCGCATCCGGGCTGCGGCTGCGCTTGCGCGGCGCCAGATCAGGGGTCGGCGCGCGGTCGTCGGTCCCGATCAGCACCTTGGCGCCGTCGGACAAGTTGGCAAAGCCCGTGGTCACGACGCGGTCGGAGGTTGAAAGGCCGCTAGCGATCACGGCGTCGTTCTCGTTCTGCTGCGTCACTACGACCGGCTTGGCGGTCGCGACATTGTCCGGGCCGATCACATAGCTGAACGTGCCGACGGGACCGCGCTGCACGGCGGAGGACGGCACGACAATCGCCTTCTCCAGCGTTTCGACTTTTAGCCGTACATTGACGAACTGCCCCGGCCAGAGCTGGAATTTGGCGTTGGGAAATTCGGCCTTCAACCTCAGCGTGCCGGTGGTCGGATCGACCTGGTTGTCGATGCCCTTGAGCATGCCGGTGTCGATCACGGTCACGCCGTCATTGCCGAACACGTCGACCGCAAGCGAACCCTTGGCGGCGGCGGCGTTGACCCGCACGATCTGCTGCTGCGGCAGGCTGAACTGCACCGCGATCGGCTGCAGCTGCGTCAGTATGACGAGGCCGGTCGCATCGGCCGCGCGAATGATGTTGCCCTGATCCACCTGGCGCAGGCCGGCGCGTCCCGTCAGCGGCGCGATGATCTTGGTGTAGCCGAGCATCGCCTTGGCATTGTCGATCGCGGCCTGGTCAGCCTGAATCAGTGCTTCCTGCTGGGCCACCACCGCGCGCTGCGTATCGGCCTGCTGCTTGGAGCCGGCGTTCGACGTGGCAAGCTGCTGATAGCGCGCGAGGTCGAGCTTCTGGTTGGCCAGCAGGGCTTCATCCTGCGCCTTCTTGGCCACCGCCTGATCGTACTGCGCCTGGTAGATCACCGGGTCGATCTCGGCCAGCACATCGCCCTGCTTGACGTCCTGGCCCTCGACGAAATTCACCTTGATCAGCTTGCCGTCAACCTGCGAGCGCACGGTTACCGTGTTGAGCGCGCGGACCGAGCCGACTGCATCGAGATAGACCGGGACGTCCTGAATGCGCGGCATCGCCGCCAGCACCGGCACCGGCAGATCGGGGCGCGCGCCGGGACCGCCGCGGCCGGTCTGCTTCTGCTGAAACGCGTTCCAGCCGAGATAGCCGAGCCCGCCCAGGATCAGCAGCATGATCGTCAGCGACACCATCCGCCGGCCAATGCCGCGCGCGACGCGCTTGCCCGCCGTCTTCGCGTCGTCCTTTGCTTCCGGCTTAAAGAGCATCGACCGGCCTTTCCATCCTGGGCTCCCAGCCGCCCCCCAGCGCCTGATAGAGACTGACGATCGCGAGCAGCCGCGCCAGTTGGGCCTGCGACAGCGCATCCTCGGCCTGGAACAATGTCAGCTGCGTATTTAGCACAGTTACGATATCGGCGGTTCCGGCCCGTAGCTGCTGCTCGGACAATTCGAACGCCCGCCGCGACGCAGCCACCACCTCGCGCTGCAACCGCAGCTTCTCCGTGGTCTGGCGGATCGAGAACAGGGCGTTGTCGACATCGGCAAAGGCCTGCACCACCGTCTTGCGGTAGGTCTGAAGCAGCTCCTCCTGCCGCGCCTTGGTCAGTTCGAAATTGCCGAGGATCCTGCCGCCGTCGAAGATCGGCTGGGTCAGGCTGCCGACCATGCTGAAGAAGGCGGCGTGCGGCTGAAACAGCGAGGATAGCGCCGAACTCTGGTAGCCGCCCTGCCCGGTCAGTTGAATGCTGGGAAAGAACTGGGCGCGGGCATTGCCGACATTGGCGGTCGCGGAGGCGAGTTGGGCTTCCTGGCGACGGATGTCAGGACGCTGCGTCAGCAGTTCCGACGGCAGGCCGGGCGTTACGCGCGGTATGGCGATCTGGTTCAGCGTGCCGCCGGTAACACGCACGGATTCCGGCGGCCGCGACACCAGCGTCGCCAGCGCGTTGAGATTCTGGTCGAGCGTCTGCCGCAGCGGCGGCACTAGCGCGCGCTGGTTGGCGAGCACGCTTTCCTGCTGGGCGACGTCGAGATCGGTGCCGGTGCCGGCCTTGAAGCGGTCGCGAATGGCGTTGAGGATACGTTCGGCGCTGGCAATGTTGCGCTGCGCAGTGCGAATCCGGTCCTGCGCGGCCAGCACCTGGAAATAGGCGTTGGCGACCGTCGTCAGCGTGGTCAGCGCAACGACATCGCGGTCGAAGCGGTTAGCGCTCGCGGTCTCTTCGGCGGCCTGCGCGGCGTCGCGGTTCTTGCCCCAGAAGTCCAGCTCGTAGCTGGCGCTGAAAGACGCCGAATAGTTGACGACCTCGCGTCCGCCATTGGTGAGTCCGCTGGAGCTCGATCCTGAAGTTCGCGAATAAGTCTCCGACCCGTTGGCGTTGAGGGCCGGCAATAATGCCGCACCCGTGATGCGCGCCTGTGCATCGGCCTGCTTGAAACGGGCGGTGGCCGCCGCGATATCCAGATTGACGGTCTGCGCCTCCTCCATCAGGCCCGTCAGCTCCCGCGACCTGAAGCCGCGCCACCAGTCGAGCGTCGGCGGAGCAGCGGCGGCCTTCGAGAGCCTCGCCGCCTTGTAGCCTTCGGGAATATCGAGCGCGGGGTCGGGCAGGTCCTTGGTCAGGATGCAGCCCGCCGAGCTGGCGACGCAGCCAAGCACCGCAAGCGATCGAACCAGCCGCTTGCCGGCGGCCATGAGCGCAGGCCAATCTCCGATTGCCGCAGTTGCAGTTCTCTGGCTCACACCCGTTCTCCACCGGGCAAATCCCGGCCCGGCGCATTACGAGCGCGTCTCCTGTTGGTCTGCACTACGATCACGGGGTGATGCTTCCGCTGAATCCTGCCCGATAATAGCCTTGCGAAGAGGGCGCGGACAGCCCCGCGCGGGCTATCGGCGACGATCTGCCTGAATGTGCAAAATGGCCGGCAAAGCGCTAGCCTCCTCTTGTTTTATAGGGTTTGCGCGATGTCGGCACGCCGTGGGGCAACCGAAATCTTACGAAGATTTCATGGGGTTTTTCTCGGGTTTTCCTAGAGTTTTCTCCTGTTCTGACGCCCGAATCCGCCTCCAGCTCAAGTCGAATCGACACCTGTGGCCGATTTGAAACTCCGGGAACAGCCCCCCGTATTTCGCCACGTGCAATGGAGGGCGAAAAATGCGGGTCGCGGTGGTCGGGACGGGAATCAGCGGCAATGCCACCGCCTGGACCTTGTCGAAACATTCTCCGGTCACCGTCTACGACCGCGAGCTCAGGCCCGGTGGCCACAGCCATACTGTGCGCATCGACTATGACTGCAGCAGGCTTGCGGTCGATATCGGCTTCATCGTCTACAACGAGCTGAACTATCCCGACCTCACCGCGCTGTTCGCCCATCTCGGCGTCGAGACCGCCGAAAGCTGCATGAGCTTTGCGGTGACGGCCGATACCCTCGGATTCGAATGGAAGGGCGGCGGCAATAACTGGTTCGAGACCGCATGCGGCCTGTTCGCGCAGCCGAGCAATCTGTTGTCGCCCTCCCATCTCTGGATGCTCCGCGACATCCTCACCCCTGCCCGAAATTCAGGGCCGGCGACATACTTGGTTCTGCGGCGCATGGACCGGCTACGGATTTCACGAGGACGGCTTGCGATCCGGCTTGGCCGTCGCCGAGGCGCTCGGTGCGGTGGCACCGTGGCGCGACGTGCCGCCCGAACTCGCGGTGGCCGCAGAGTAGCATGCGCGCGCCATCGCTCCTCTCGGAGCCGTCTGACGCACCTTCCGCGGCCGCATCGCTCTACGTCGGCGACGTCATGCATGCCCGGCTGAAGCCGGTCGGCCATCGCTTCCGCTATCGCGTGATGAGCCTCTTGATCGACCTCGACCGGCTGGCAGAAGCAGACCGGCAGTCGATGCTATTCGGCGTCAACCGCGCCGCGCTCTACAGTTTCACGAGGCAGACCATGGCGAGCGCTGCGGATCGTCTCTACGTGCCCTTGCGCAGCGTTGCGCCGCTGATCGCGGCATCGACCTCGCGGGCGGGCGGGTGCTGCTACTCAGCTTTCTCCGCCTGCTCGGCTACTTCTTCAATCCGCTCTCGATTTACTTGTGTTATCGCGCTGGGGGTGAGCTGGCATTGCTAATCTATGAAGTGCGCAACACCTTCGGCGAGACCCATTCCTATGTGTTGCCAGTAACGCTAGGTGAGATCAGCGCCGCCGGTCTGCGGCAACGGCAGGACAAGCTGTTCTAGGTCTCGCCCTTCGTCGAGATGGCGATGGGCTACCATTTCCGGATACGGCCGCCGGGCGACCGCGTGCAACTGCGAATTCTGGAGACCGACCGCAGCGGCCCCCTGCTGGCTGCAACCTTCAATGGCAATCGCCGCGCGCTCAGTACCAAGGAGTTGTTGCACGCGTTTTTGTGCTGCCACTAGTCACGATGAAGGTCATGGCCGCGATCCACTGGGAGGCGCTGCAGTTGTGGCTCAAGGGCATCCGGCTGGGTGCCGCGTTAGCGCGCCGCGCTCGATACCACCTTGAGAACCGCTGATGGCAACGATTATACTTCGCCGACGTTGTCCGCCCATGCCGAAGACTGAAGCAGGGCCGATCGGCCGTGCGAAGTCCGGGTAAAACCGACGTTCGATGGATCGCACATGTCCGAATTGATTTCGGTCACATCGGAAACCGTAGACACGACGTTTCCGGAATTGCCCCGCCTGGTCCGGCTGGCGCTGGGCTTCGGTTCAAAGCTGCAACATGGCTCGCTCGACGTAACGCTGTCCGACGGCCGCACGGTCCGGCTCGGCGGCAACGGACCGGGTCCCGCGGCGGCGATGAAGATCTATGACTACGGTTTTGCCTCGCGCCTCCTGCGCGGCGGCGACATCGGCATTGCGGAGGCCTATCTGCGAGGCGAATGGGACACGCCCGACCTGACCCAGTTCCTCTATCTGTTCTGCGTCAATCAGGACTGGATGCAGAAGATGCTGATCGGTACACCGCTGACGCGGACGCTGCAGATCGTCAGGCACTGGCTCAACCGCAACACGCGGCGGCAAGCACGGCGCAACATCTATGCGCATTATGATATCGGCAACGCGTTCTATTCGGCGTGGCTCGATCCCAGCATGACTTATTCGTCGGCCTTGTTCGAAGAAGGCACGGCGGACCTCACCGCAGCCCAGCACAACAAGTATCGGCGCCTCGCCGAAGCCATCGATCTGCGGCCGGGTCAGAAGCTGCTGGAAATCGGCTGCGGTTGGGGCGGCTTTGCCGAATACGCCGCCAGGACGTTTGGTGCCAAGGTCGTCGGGCTCACCATCAGCAAGGAACAGCGCGATTTCGCACAGGCGCGCATCTTCAGCGCCGGGCTCAGCGACAAGGTCGAGATCAAGCTGCAAGACTATCGCGACGAGCGCGACCGCTACGACCGGATCGCGTCGATTGAGATGATCGAGGCGGTCGGCGAGCAGTTCTGGCCGAAGTACTTTTCACAGTTGCGCGACCGCCTGCTGCCGGGAGGACTTGCCGGGATCCAGGCCATCACCATCCAGGACAGCCTGTTCCAGACCTATCGCCGCGATGTCGATTTCATCCAGCGCTATGTATTTCCCGGCGGCATGCTGCCGTCGCCCGAGATCCTGAAAGCACTTGGCGAACGCTTCGGTGTTCCCGTCATCCGCGAACGCATCTTTGGGCAAGATTATGCCAAGACGCTTGCGATCTGGCGAAGCAATTTCCGCGCGGCCTGGCCCAACCTGATCCCGTCGGGCTTCGACGATCGCTTCCGGCGGCTGTGGGAATACTATCTGGCCTATTGCGAGGCCGGATTCCTGTCGGGAAATATCGATGTCCGCCAGGTGGTGTTTGCTAAACCGGCCTGACCGCCCGGCCCGAACGCTTACTTGTGCGGCTAGCCCCGGTCCTTTAGGGTTCGCCCAGGGATTAGGCAAAACAAACCGGCAATTTCAACAATATGGCCTTCAACAAAGACGTCATCGAAGCGATCGGCAACACGCCCCTCATCAAGCTCAAGCGTGCATCTGAACTGACGGGTTGCACCATTCTTGGCAAAGCCGAATTCATGAATCCCGGCCAGTCGGTCAAGGACCGCGCCGGCAAATGGATGATCCTCGAGGCCGAGAAGCGCGGCGAGCTCAAGCCGGGCGGGCTGGTGGTGGAATCGACCGCCGGCAATACCGGCATTGGGCTCGCCGTCGTCGCCAGTGCCCGCGGCTACCGGACCTTGATCCTGATTCCAGAAACACAGAGCCAGGAAAAGAAAGACATGCTGCGGCTGTGCGGGGCCGAGCTTGTCGAGGTGCCGGCGCTGCCCTACGCCAATCCCAACAACTACCAGCATGTCGGGCGGCGGCTGGCCGCCCAGCTTCGCAAGACCGAGCCGAACGGCGTCTTGTTTGCCGACCAGTGGAACAATCTCGACAATGCGAAGGCGCATTACGAGTCCACGGGACCGGAGATCTGGGAGCAGACCGGCGGCAAGATCGACGGCTTCATCTGCTCGGTCGGCACCGGCGGAACGCTCGCCGGCACCAGCCGCTATCTGAAGGAAAAGCACCCCGGCATTATCAACGCATGCGCCGATCCGCACGGGTTTGCCATGTACGAGCTATTCAAGCACGGCAAGGCCAAATCGACCCCGGGCGACTCCATCACCGAGGGCATCGGGCTCGGCCGCGTCACGCCCGTCGTCGAGACCGCAAAGGTCGACGACGCTTTTCTGATTTCGGACGAGGAAGCCGTGAACGTGATCTACGAGTTGGTCGAGCACGAGGGCCTGTGCCTCGGCGGCTCGACCGGGGTCAACATAGCGGGTGCGATCCGGCTCGCCAAACAGCTCGGGCCCGGCAAGACCATTGTCACGATCCTCGCCGATTCCGGTGGCCGCTATCAATCAAAGCTGTTCAATCCGGCGTTCATGCGCTCCAAGAACCTGCCGGTGCCGACATGGCTGGAGAAGCGCCCCCGGATCGAGGTGCCGTTCGAGAAGGTGTGAGGCGGATTTCGTAGGGTGGGCAAAGCGCTCTTGCGCCGTGCCCACCATTTTCTCCCTATCGGCACTGCTGGTGGGCACGTGCTTTGCCCACCCTATCGCGCCATCAATGCCGCAAAATCTGGCTCAGGAACAGCTTCGTCCGCGCGTGCTGGGGATTGGCGAAGAACTCGTGCGGCGTGTTCGACTCGATCACCTGACCGGCATCCATGAATACGACGCGGTTGGCGACTTCGCGGGCAAATCCCATTTCGTGGGTGACGACCAGCATGGTCATGCCTTCCTTGGCGAGGTCGACCATGGTGTCGAGCACCTCCTTGACCATTTCGGGATCGAGCGCCGAGGTCGGCTCGTCGAACAGCATCACCTTCGGGTTCATGGTCAGGGCGCGGGCGATGGCGACGCGCTGCTGCTGACCGCCCGACATCTGGCCCGGATATTTGTTGGCCTGATGCGGGATCTTGACCCGCTCCAGGAATTTCATCGCGGTCGCCTCAGCATCCTTCTTGGGGATGTTGCGAACCCAGATCGGCGCCAGCGTGCAGTTCTCCAGCACGGTCAGATGCGGGAACAGATTGAAACTCTGGAACACCATGCCGACCTCGCGGCGTACCTCGTCGACCCGTTTCAGGTTCGGGCCGAGCTCGATGCCCTCGACCACGATCTGGCCTTCCTGGAATTCCTCCAGCGCGTTGATGCAGCGGATCAGCGTCGACTTGCCCGAGCCCGAGGGGCCGCAGATCACGATGCGCTCGCCCTTGGCGACATCGAGGTTGATGTCACGCAGCACGTGAAAGTCGCCGTACCACTTGTTGAGCGCGTTGATGCCGACGATCGAATTTGCGGTCATGTGATGTACTCAGTTGCGACGATGGGCGTTCAGCCGGTTCTCGACGAACAGCGAGTAACGCGACATGCCAAAGCAGAAGGCGAAGTAAATTATGCCGACGAATGCAAAGCCGGTAAACAGCGTCGTCGGCGTTGCCCAGTTCGGGTCGCTGAACGACGCCCGGAGCTGTCCGAGCAAATCGAACAGCGCGACGATCGAGACCAGCGAGGTGTCCTTGAACAGCGCGATGAAGCTGTTGACGAGACCGGGAATGACGTGGCGGAGCGCCTGCGGCATCACGATGAGCGCCGTCGTCTTAGCCCAGGAAAGACCGAGCGCGCTCGCCGCCTCCGCCTGCCCGCGCGGGATCGCCGCCAGGCCGCCGCGGATGACTTCGGCCTGATAGGCGCCGGCGAATAGCGCGATGCCGATCAACGCGCGCATCAACCCGTCGATGGTGAAGCCGGTCGGCACGAACAGCGGCAGCATGTAGGTCGCGAAGAACAGCACGGTGATCAAGGGAACGCCGCGCCAGAACTCGATGAAGGCAATCGAGAAAATCCGGATCAGCGGGATGGTCGAACGGCGGCCCAGCGCCAGCGCGATGCCGACCGGCATCGAGGCGACGATGCCGACGACCGACACCACCAGCGTCACCAAAAGCCCGCCCCACAGCCGCGTATCGACCTCGGGGAGACCACCTCGGTCCAGACCCATGATCTGGATGACGCCGGCGATCCCGACGAAAACCGCGAGATTGGTGGCGACGGAGCGGATGCTGCCGGTCAGCCAGAACAGCAGCGCCGACACGATCACAGCGGTCGCCGCAAGGTCGAGCCAGACCGGACCGCGGGAGCCCTGGATCTGGTCACGCAGCCAGGTCAACGGCAGAAGTATCCAGCTCACCAGCGTACTGAGCAGGACCAGCAGCTTGCCGATCACCCACAGCAGCGGGCCGATGACGGCCGTCGTCTCGCCGGAGACGACCAGCTTTCTGCCGCCCTCGCCGATGCTGTCGTTGAAGCCCGAAAGTAGCCCGGCCGTCCAGCTCACGCCGAAGCCGCCGAGCCCGCCGCCGCGCAGCAGAAAGAACGCAACGACCGGCAACGCCACGAAGAACAATAAGGCGTTCAGGCCCTTAGCCGGCAGCCGCGGAATCAGCAGCGGAATCAAGAGGATCGCCGCAAGAGCGAAAGTGAGATTGACGCGCCAGCGTTCCGGCTCCGGATAGAAGCCGTAGATGAACTGCGAGAACTTGGCCTGAATGAAGGGCCAGCAGGCGCCGACCACGTCGTTTGGATTTTTCGGCAGGCACGCAGTGCGGTCCTTGCCGATCCAGACCGCGTCGATGAACGCGAATTTCACGGCCGGAAAGACGATCACCCACAGCAGCAACAGGCTGACGATCGTGATCAGGATGTTGGTGGGTGAATTGAACAGGCGGGTGCGCAGGAAGCCGACGAAGCCCGTGGTCTTCACCGGCGCCGCCCGCTCCGGCACCAGCTCCTGGCGGACGAAATTGGATGCGGTCGTGTCGCTCATCCGCCCATGCTCCGGCTGATGCGCCATCCATAGAAACTCATGATCGCGCTGGTCACCAGCGAGATCAGGAGATAGACGCCCATGGTGATGCCGATGATTTCAATGGCCTGCCCGGTCTGGCTCAGCGTCGTGCCGGCGAACACCGAGACCAGGTCGGGATAGCCGATCGCGACCGCCAGCGAGGAGTTCTTGGTCAGGTTGAGGTACTGGTTGGTGAGCGGCGGCAGGATCACGCGCATCGCCTGCGGGATCACGATCAGCCGCAGCACCGAGCCGCGCTGCAGCCCAAGCGAGGAGCCGGCTTCCATCTGGCCCTTGTGCACGGAGAGAATGCCGGCGCGCACGATCTCGGCGATGAAGGCCGCGGTGTAGGTCGAAAGCGCGACCGTCAGCGCGACGAATTCGGGAATGAGGCGCGAGCCGCCGGCGAAGTTGAAGCCCCGGAGCACCGGCACCTCGAACGTGACCGGCTTGCCGAAGATCAGCACGCTGAGCAGCGGCAAGCCCATGATCATGCCAAGCGCATAGGGCCAGACCTTGATCACCCTGCCGCTTTGGAAGAGCTGGCGGCGCGCATATCGCCACAGCGCGATCGTGGCGACGATCGCCACCAGCAAAGCGACGACGAACGGCTCGAAGCCGGGCTCGCCGACCGGCCTCGGTACGATCAAGCCGCGATTGCTTAGAAAGATGCTGTCGAAGATCGAAACGCTCTGCCGCGGGTTGGGCAGCGCGGCGAGCACCGCCAGGTACCAGAACAGGATCTGGAACAGCACCGGCAGGTTGCGGATCAGCTCGACATAGCCGCCCGAGATCCGCGCCAGCAGCCAGTTCGGCGACAACCGGCCGAGCGCAACGAGAAATCCGATGATGGTGGCGAAGAAGATGCCGATCACCGAGACCAATAGCGTGTTGAGCAGGCCGACTACAAAGACGCGGGTGTAGGGGTCGGAGCCTGAATAGGAGATCAGGCTCTGGCTGACGTCAAAGCCGGCATTGTTGGCAAGGAAGCCGAAGCCCGCGGTGATGCGCTGTGCCTGCAAATTGGCGCGGGCATTGGCGACGATCTCATACGAGATCCAGGCGAGCGCGGCAACGAACAGGAGCTGGAGCACGAAGCCGCTCCAGCCCGCCCGCCCGCCGAGGGCCTTCTGCAGCCTCGGAAGCAGCTGCGACGGTGGTTTTCGGGGGTCGATGGCCATCGCCGCAGCCCCTCTCTTCGGCGCTTAGCGGATCGGCGGGGCGTACTGGATGCCGCCCTTGCTCCAGAGGTTGTTGAGGCCCCGGGCAATGCCGAGCTTGGAGCCGGAACCGACGTTGCGCTCGAACGACTCGCCGTAATTGCCGGTCGCCTTCACGATCCGCACCAGCCAGTCCTTGGTCAGGCCGAGCTGCTCGCCCAGATTGCCGTCGGTGCCCACGGCGCGCTTGACGTCGGGCTTGTCGGACTTGACCATCTCATCGATGTTCTTCTGAGTCATGCCGAGTTCCTCGGCGCTGACCATCCCGAAGAGCGTCCACTTCACGATGTCGAACCACTGGTCGTCGCCATGGCGGACCATCGGTCCGAGCGGCTCCTTCGAGATCACCTCGGGCAGCACGACGTGATCGGCGGGATTGGCGAGCTTCAGGCGCTCGGCATAGAGCTGGGACACGTCTGACGTGAACACGTCGCAGCGGCCGGATTCATAGGCCTTGACGGTTTCATCGGCGGTCGAGAACGCGATCACCTCATACTTCATGTTGTTGCCCTTGAAGTAGTCGGCAAGGTTCTGCTCGGTCGTGGTGCCGGTCTGCACGCAGACCGACGCGCTGTTCAGCTCCAGCGCCGAATTCACCTTCAGCGATTTCTTCACCAGAAAACCCTGGCCGTCATAATAGGTGACGCCGGTGAAGTTGGCACCCAGCGAGGTGTCGCGCGACAGCGTCCAGGTGGTGTTGCGGGACAGCACGTCGATTTCGCCGGATTGCAGCGCGGTGAAGCGGTCCTTGGCCGACAGCGGCACGAACTTGATCTTGGTCGCGTCGTTGAAGATGGCAGCGGCGATCGCCCGGCAGATGTCGACGTCGAGACCGGTCCAGTTGCCCTTATCATCCGGCGTCGAAAAGCCGGGCAGGCCCTGGCTGACGCCGCAAGACAGTTGGCCGCGGTCCTTGACCGTCTTGAGGGTTTGCGCCGAGGCGGCCTGGGCCGAAAGAGTTGCGACAGCGGCAAGGGTAACAACCAGAGATACGCGTTTCATGGGCTAGGCCTTTCAAGAGGTCGGGTCGTCCGGAGATCGTTTCTTAGGCAACGCTTGACGTTGCTGGGCCAACCCGCTGATCCCTCGCCTGAAAAGCGTCATCCTGACCGTGCATTTTGCGTGCCATACGGTCAGGTGCAGGATCGGATATCGCGGCAGGCCCCTCAACTTGCAGCGATTGTTTTGTTAGCCGCATCTCAGAACGACTGGCGAGCCGGGTCAAGGGGTTGACGGCCGACTTCTGTGTCTTGTTATTAACTTACCGGCCCCGACCCGCCGCCTGTCGGTGTTTTCGCCATCAAGTTGCGGCTGCGGCATAACGTCTTGGATAATGCAAACGCATGAGCTTTTCGAACGACGGCGCCTCGAATCCGCAAAACCCCGAAACCAGGCTGGTCACCGCCGGCCGTGACACCAAGGGCCAAAGGGGCTTTGTAAACCCTGCCGTGTACCACGGTTCGACCGTCCTCTATCCGACGGCCGAAGACCTGCATGCCCACCGCGCCGAATTCACCTACGGGCGCCACGGCTCGCCGACCACGCGGGCGCTGCAGGACGTCCTGATGTCGCTGGAGGGCCCGCAATGCGCCGGTGTCGGCCTTGCGCCATCCGGCCTTGCCGCCATCACCACCACCCTTCTCTCGGTGCTGAAGGCCGACGATCATCTGCTGGTGACCGACAACGTCTACCGGCCGTCGCGCAATTTCTGCAATGGCATGCTGTCGCGCTACGGCGTCGAGGTGACCTATTTCGATCCGCTGATCGGCGCCGGAATCGAAAAGCTGTTCAAGCCCAACACGAGGGCGGTGCTGGTCGAGACGCCCGGCTCGCAGTCGTTCGAGATGACCGACATCCCCGCCATTGCCGAAGTCGCGCATGCCAGGGACGCGCTCGTCATCGACGACAACACCTGGGCGACGCCGCTGTTTCACCGCTCGCTCGACCAGGGCGTCGACATCAGCATGCAGGCCGCGACCAAATATATCGGCGGCCATTCCGACATCATGTTCGGCACGATTTCGGCGAACGCAAAAGCCTGGCCGCTGATTGCCGAGGGCATCCGCCTGCTCGGGGTGTGTGCCGGTCCCGACGACGTCTTCCTGGCGCTGCGCGGCACCCGCACGTTACAGGTGCGGCTGGCGCAGCATCACCGCTCGGGCCTCGAAATGGCGCGCTGGCTCGCCGGCCGCCCGGAAGTCCTCGCGGTGTTGCATCCCGGGCTGGAGAGCCATCCAGGCCACGCGATCTGGAAGCGCGACTTCACCGGCGCCTCCGGCCTATTCAGCATTGTGCTGAAGCCGGTGCCACAGAAGGCCGTCGACGCCCTGCTCGATGAGGTCAAGCTGTTCGGCATGGGTTTTTCGTGGGGCGGTTTCGAAAGCCTCGTCGTCCCGTTTGACTGCAACGAATACCGGACCGCGACCAAATGGTCGCCGGGCGGCCCGACGCTGCGGTTCCACATCGGCCTGGAGAATGTCGAGGATCTCAAGGCCGACCTGGAGCGCGGGTTTGCGGCATTGAAGGCGGCGGTCTAAAGGTCGGCCTGGACCACCCGAAACAAAATATCGAAAACAACCCCATGCACAGTAGCCGGCAACGGCCGGCGCAGCAGACGGTCGACTGTCGACTGAATCCGACTCACCTCACTGTCGGCCGCTAGCTCACGCCGCCCGATTTCCCGCCTTGGCCGCGCCAGCCATCTCGGCTGCGAGCAGCACGGCTGCGCGGCTGGCACCGACCGAGGCGACGCCCTGGCCGGCGATGTCATAGGCCGTGCCGTGGGCCGGCGTGCAGATCGGAAACGGAAAACCGCCGAGGATCGTCACGCCGCGATCAAAGCCCATCAGCTTCATCGCGATCTGGCCCTGGTCGTGATACATCGTCAGCACGGCATCGAAGGCGCCATTCCTGGCGCGCAGGAACACGGTGTCGGCCGGGAACGGTCCTTCCGCGGCTATGCCTTCGGCCCGACCGGCCTTGACGGCGGGTTCGATCACGTCGATCTCCTCGTGGCCGAAATTGCCGCCGTCGCCGGCATGCGGGTTGAGCCCGGCGACCGCGATCCGCGGGTCGGCAAAGCCGGCTCGCCGCATGCAGGCATCGGTCAGTTTCAGCGCGCGATGAATACGTTCGACTGACAGGCGCGAGGCGACGTCCTTGAGCGGAATGTGTGAGGTGACGCGGGCATTCCAGAGCCCTTCGAGCACGTTGAATTCGCTGGCCGGGGTTTTCAGGCCGGCGATCTCGGCGGAGAAGGCGATCTCGTCGTCATACTCGGCGCGCGCGAGCCGCATCGCCTTCTTGTTGAACGGCGTGAAGCAGACGGCGTCGACCTGTCCGTCACGCGCCATCGTCAGCGCGCGACGATAATTCTCCAGTGCGAACGCGCCACCTGGCTGGCTGGCGACCCCCTGTGCGATTGTCGCGGGATCGAGATGGCCGAGGTCCATAAAGGCGGCGTCACTGCCGATTGTTCGAGGGTCCGCCGATGGCGATACATTCGGCAGGTTGCTCTCGATGCCGACCACCTGCGCGCCTTCATCGAACACGCGGCGGTCCCCGATCACGATCAGCCGTGCGCGCGAACGGATTTCCTCGAGACAGGTGAGTTTGGCGGTCAGCTCCGGGCTGATGCCGGCGGGGTCGCCCATCGCCAGCGCGATCACCGGCTTGCCGGGACTATGCAGGTTCATATGATCCTCACTTCTTCACGAGCGGTTTCGCCCGGTTTGCGCGATAGACGCACGAGCTGCAGGACGAGCGGAAGCAACAGCAGCGCCATCCCGGCCAGCACGAGCGTCGTCACCAGGGTGTTCGCAAAGAATATCCCGAGCGATCCCTTGGACATCAGCATGGCCTGCCGGAACGCGTCCTCGGCCTTGTCGCCGATCACGATCGCCAGCACCAGGGGCGCCAGCGGATAGTGCAGCTTCTTGAAGAGATAGCCGACCAGGCCGAAGCCGAGCATCAGGACGATGTCGAGATAGGAGTTCGAGACCGAATAGGCGCCGACGACGCAGATGATGACGATCAGCGGGGCAATGACGGCGAACGGAATGCGCATCAGGGCGGCAAACACCGGGACGGTGAGCAGCACGAGCGCGACCGCGACGATGTTGCCGACATACATCGAGGCGATCAGCCCCCAGACGAAATCCTTCTGGTCGACGAACAACATCGGTCCGGGATTCAATCCCCAGATCATCAGCCCGCCCATCATCACGGCAGCCGTCGCGGAGCCGGGAATGCCGAGCGAGAGCATCGGGAGCAGCGCGCTGGTGCCGGCAGCATGGTCGGCGGTCTCGGGCGCGACGATGCCCTCGGCCTCGCCTGTGCCGAACCGCGCGCCATTGCGCGAAAAGCGCTTGGCGATGCCATAGCTCATGAAGGAAGCTGCGGTCGGGCCGCCCGGGGTAATCCCCATCCAGCAGCCGATGGCGGCGCTGCGCAACAGCGCGACGCCATGGCCCGGCAGCCGGCCGAGCGCCCGGAACACTTCCTTCCAGTCTACCCGCGACGAGACCGCGCGGGCGGAAAACTCCTCCTCGACCGCGATCAGCAGCTCACCGATGCCGAACAGCCCCATCACGGCCACGACGAAGCTGACGCCCTTCACCAGCTCGTCGATCCCCATGGTGAGCCGCACGCTGCCGGAGACCGTATCGATGCCGATCGCCGCGATCGCAAACCCGATCGCGAGTGCCACCACCGTCTTGATCGGCGCTGCGCCGCCCATGCCGACGAAGCTGGCGAAGGCGAGGAAATAGACCGCAAAGTATTCCGGCGGCCCGAAGGCGAGCGCCACCTGGGCCACCCAGGAGGCCAGAAACGTAATTAGGATGACGCCGACCAGCGCCCCGAACGCCGCCGAGCCGAAGGCGGTGGCGAGCGCCGTCGTCGGCCGGCCGTCGCGCGCCATCGGATAGCCATCGAATGTGGTGGCGACCGAGGACGGTTCACCGGGGATGTTGAACAGGATCGACGTCACCGACCCGCCGAACAACGCACCCCAATACATGCTCGACAGCAGGATGATGGCCGACACCGGCTGCATGCCGAAAGTCAGCGGCAGCAGCAACGATACCCCGTTGGGTGCGCCGAGCCCCGGCAGCACGCCGACGAGAATGCCGAGCAGGACGCCGACCACCATCAGCGTCAGATGCGGAATGGTAACCGCGATAGTGAAGCCGTGCAGCAGCGATTGAAGGTTTTCCATCGCCCGCCCCTTCAGAAACCGAACGCCGCGCCGAGCGCGCCGTGCGGCAGCGACACCTGGAACATGCGCTCGAACACGACGTAGAGCGCAAGCGGCGTCGCCGCGGCGATGGCCAGCGCACGCAACACCGTCTGCCGCCGCGGTACCGCCAGGACGGCGAACACGTAACCGGCCGAGGCGAGATACATCCCGACCAGGGGAATAACCGCGACGAAAATCGCGGCCGGCACGAACAGCCCGGCGAGGCGGCGCAGTTCGGACGGCGTAATGGCTGTCCTGACGATGGCCAGCGTGCCGCGTCCGAGCGCGCCATGGGCAACGTTGTAGAGGCTGCCGAGCACGATGATGATGCCGGTCAGGAACGGAAAGGTGCCGGCATCGACCCCGGCGCTCGACCAGCCGATACCGTTGTCGAGGCTGGATATGACAACCACAGCGCCGAACGTTCCGGTCAGCGCCGCGGTGGCGATTTCGAGCGCGCGTCGGGATATCATCGCGTGGCCCGCCCTACTTCACCAGCCAGCCCTGCTCGCCCGCGACCTGCTTGATGTGTTCGAGATCCTGCTTGATGAAATCGGCGAACGCGGTGCCGGTCAGGAAGGTGTCAACCTGCGAGGTCTTCTCGATGTATTCCTTCCATTCGGGGGTTGCCTGCACCTTCTTCATGAGATCGACATAGAACGCCGCCTGCTCCGGGGTGACCTTGCCGGGCAGCCACACCGTGCGCGGCTGCTCGTACTGCGAAATCGGAAGCCCCTCTTCGACGCAGGTCGGCACGTCGCTCCAGCCTTCGGTCGCCGTGATCTTCGGCCCCTGCGGCAGCCGCTTCGGGCTGAACGCGCAGAGCGGGCGCTGCGTGCTGCCGCGCCATTGCCCGAGGCTCTCGGAGGGATTGTTGACGTGGGCATCGATATGCCCGCCGGCCAGTTGCACGGCGGCCTCCGCACCGCTCTTGAAGGGGATGTAGGTGAACTTGACCTTCGCCGCCTTCTCGATCATCCGCGTCAGCACCTCGTCGGTATCCTTGGACTGCGCGCCGCCCATCTTGAACTCAGACGCGGCGGCGGCCTTGAGGAAGTCGCCCGCGGTCTTGTAGGGCGCGTCCTGCTTCACCCACAGCAGAAACTCATCCTGCGCCATCGCGGCGATCGGGGTGAGATCGGTGTAGTTGAAGGCCACCTTGGAGACGAGCGGCTGCTGCCAGGCGTTCGAGGTGCCGAAGATCACCTTGTAGGGATCGCCGGCGGACGCCTTGCCGTATACATAGCCTTCCGCGCCGCTGCCGCCGCCCTTGTTGACGACCACCACCGGCTGCTCGGTCAGCTTGTACTTGGTGATGATGCTCTGCACGGCGCGCGCGAGATTGTCGGTGCCGCCGCCCGGCCCCGCGGTTGCGACGAACTCGATCGGCTTCTGCGGCTGCCAGGCCGCATGGGCCGGAATAGCGCCCACAAGCATGAACGCTGCCGCAGACAGCAGAAGTTTCGACGTGATCCTCATGGCTTCCTCCGGAGTGTCATTATTGTTGTTGTCGTTCTTATTGTCGTTTTCTCGTCAGGCGACCTGCTCCTTGCGGCCGGCGGCGGCAACGATCGCGCCTTCCCGCTCGAAGGCGTCGATCTGCGCCTGATCGAAACCGTGCTCGCGGAGCACCTCGCGCGTATGCTCGCCATAGACGGGCGCGCCTGAACGCACCTTGCCGGGCGTCGCCGAGAATTTGACCGGCAGCCCGATCGTCTTGACCGGTCCGAGCGTCGAATGTTCGACCTCGACCACCATGTCGCGCGCCAATGTCTGCGGATCGTTCAGCGCTTCCAGCATGTCATGAACGGGGCCGCAGGGCACGCCCTTCTCGTCCAGCGCCGCCAGCCAATGCGCCCGCGTCTCTTTGCGGAAGCGCGCGCTCAATTCGGCTTCGAGCTCCTTCAGGTTCGCCATGCGGTCGGAGCCGTTGACGAAGCGAGGGTCGGAAGCCAGCTCCGGTGCGCCGAGCGCCTCGAGCATCAACAACCAATGCTTCTTGTTGGCGCCGCCGACCACCAGCCAGCCATCGGACGCCTCAAACGCCTGATACGGCGCGTTGAGCGGATGGGCCGAGCCCATCGCACGCGGCGCCACGTTGCTGGCGAGCGCAATCGTCGATTGCCAATAGGTCTGAACCAGCGCCGCCTCGTAGAGCGAGGTCTCTACCCATTGCCCCTCCCCGGTCTTCAGCCGGTGCGAATAGGCGGCAAGGATGCCCATGCTGGCGAGCAGGCCGGCCGTGATATCAGATAGCGGCGGTCCGCATTTGACCGGCGGGCCGTCCGGCCGCTCGCCGGTAAAACTCATGATGCCGCTCATCGCCTGCGCAACCAGGTCGAAGCCGCGGCGATGCTTGTACGGGCCAGTGCGGCCGAAGCCGGACAGCGAGCAATAGATCAGCGCGGGAAAATCCCGGTGCAGTTCGTCATAGCCGAAGCCGAGCCGCTCCATCGCGCCCGGCGCGAAATTCTCGACCAGCACATCAGCGCCTGCGATCAGCCGCCGCAGCACTGCCTTGCCGCCCGCGGTCTTCAAATCGAGCACGATTCCCCGCTTGTTGCGGTTCATCATCAGGAAGGAAGCCGCCTCGTCACCGATCGTCGGCGGCACCGAGTGCCGCGTATCATCGCCGTTCGGCCATTTCTCGATCTTGATGACGTCGGCGCCCATGTCGGCGAGCATCAACGTGCAGGTCGGCCCCGCCATCACGTGGGTGAGATCGATGACCTTGAGGCCGGCGAGCGGCCCCGAACGTGGTGTCGAGTCGTTTTGAAGGGACATAAGGGCTCCTATTGGCCGCGCCATTGCGGTGCGCGCTTGGTGAGAAACGCGTCGAGCCCTTCACGGAAATCCTGGCTGGTGTAGCACATCACGATGAGGTCCTCGCCCTCCTCGCGTGTCAGCCGTTTCTGCAAGCGGGCAACCGCCTGCTTGGTTGCGCTCAGCGTCAGCGGCGCGTGGCCGGCAACGAGCCGGGCGACCTCATCGGCGCGCTTGTCGAGTGCTGTGAGGTCATCGACGATTTCGTTGAGCAGTCCGACCGAGGCCGCCTCCTCGGCGTCGACCAGCCTGGCCGTGAAGATCAGATCCTTGACCCGTGACGGGCCGATCAACGCGGTGATGCGGCTGACATTCGACATCGACAGGCAATTGCCGAGCGTGCGCGCGATCGGAAACCCGATCCGGGTGCTCTTCGTGCCGATACGCAGATCGCAGCAGGCCGCAACGCCCGCGCCGCCGCCGGTGCAGGCGCCGTTGATGGCGGCAATGGTCGGCACCCGGCACGTTTCGAGAATGCCGAGCACGCGGTCGATCCGGTTCTCGTAGTCGATCCCGTCCTGCGGCGTCTTGAAGTCCCGGAACTGGTTGATGTCGGTGCCTGCGGCAAACGCCTTGTCGCCGGCCCCGCGCAGCAGCAGCACCTTGATGGCGTGGTCGCGGTTGGCGCGCTCGCAGATCTCGGCCAGGCGCTCGTACATCTCGAAGGTGAAGGCGTTGCGCGCCTGCGGCCGGTTGAAGGTGATGCGGCCGATGCCGTCATCGAGATCGAACAGGAGGTCATCCTGCCGTACCGCTATCTCCTGCTCCATCCCGGCCGCCCTTTCTTAATCGATTTTTACCAATTCTGAATGCAAAAACTCGTTTTATCAAGCTGGAACTGTCAAGATTCCGATGGTATAGCCCTTTTTGCATTCAAATTGGATTTCCGGCGATGCTGCATGAGGAAGTCGTAGGCCGCGTCCGCGCCATACTGCTTGACGGCGAGATTCCGCCGGGCGCGCGGATTCCCGAGCGCGACCTCTGCGAAAGGCTGCAGATCTCGCGCACCCCGCTGCGCGAGGCGCTCAAAGTGCTTGCGGCGGAAGGCCTGGTCCAATTGCTGCCGAACCGCGGCTCGCGCGCGGCGAGGCTGACCGACAAGGACATGCGTGACCTGTTCGAGGTGTGCCAGGGACTGGAAGCCCTGGCCGGCGAGCTCGCCTGCGAGCGCATTACTGACGCCGAAATCGCCGCGGTCGCCGCCGCGCATGCCGCAATGGTGGAGCACTACGGCAACCGCGACCTTCTGCAGTACTACCGCTGCAATCGCACCATCCACGAGGCGATCATCGCCGCCGCCGGCAATCCGGTGCTATCGGGCCTCTATGAATCCGTCACCGCCCGGATTCGCCGTGCGCGCTACGTCACGCCGATGACGCCGCGGCGCTGGGCGCTCGCGGTGCAGGAGCACGAAGCGATCCTCAATGCGCTGCAACGCCGGGACGGCGTTGGGCTCTCGCATATCCTTCGTGCGCATCTGCGCCATAAGCGCGACGAAGTCCTGCAGGCCGGCTTCGCAGAAACCGAGCCGCAAGAGGAAGCGCGCGCGTCCTGATAGCGGCAGGCCGGCGCCGGCTTGGCAAGCTAAAGCGCATCTCCAATTCCATTAACGACTTCAACCGTTCGCGCCCTCCCCCGGCCGACTACCGGTTTTTTGCGGAGAAGCCTCCCGCAACCGCTAACCACCCGTTCACCATGACGGTGAATCCCGCTTTCCGATCAACCAAAAATTTCACGCCTCAAGTTCCCTTATACCTTTGATGCCTAGTCATTCCTGTGGGGGGTGGCTGTGTTCGGTTGGGCATCCCTGCGTAAGCGTAAGAGTAGATCGTAAGCGTATGAACATCGCACGTATCGTCGTACTGATCATCGCGTTGGGTGCAGGCGGCGTTGCTGCCTATCTCGCCCGCGGCACCGAAGAAAACACCAAGCCGGCGGCCGAACCGGTCGTACAATTGCCGACGGTTGAAATCCTGGTCGCGAAGTCCGACATCGGGCTCGGCCAACTGCTCAAACCCGAGGACCTGCAATGGCAGACCTGGCCGGCCTCGGCCGCCGGTGCCAGTCTGATCAACCGCGCCGGCAGGGCCGACGGCATCAAGGAAATCGCCGGCTCGATCGCGCGCTCGCCCTTCTTCGCGGGCGAGCCGATCCGCGAGCAGAAGCTAGTCAAGGCCACCGGCTCCGGCTTCATGGCCGCGATCCTGCCGACCGGCTCGCGGGCACTCTCGACCGAGATCTCGCCTGAAAGCGGCGCCGGCGGCTTTATCCTGCCCAACGACCGCGTCGACGTCATTCTCTCCAAGCGCGAAAAGAATCCGGACGGCAAGGGAGCCGACGTCGTCCAGTCCGAAATCATCCTCTCCAACATCCGCGTGCTCGCGATCGACCAGGCGCCGAAGGAAAAAGAGGGCAGCAACTCCCTCGTCGGCCGCACCGCGACGCTCGAATTGAAGCCCGAGCAGGCCGAAACGCTGGCGCGCGCGCGCCAGAGCGGCACGCTGTCGCTGGCGCTACGCAGCATCACCGATGCCAACGCGCCCGAAGGGCGCCCAGAGGAGCAGGTTCAAAGACGAAGCGAGAGCGTCAACGTGGTTCGCTACGGGGTCGCTAATCCAACGACGGCACAGAAGTGACCGAAAGGACGACTGAAATGAAGTTTGGGGAAAATAAGTCGGCGACGCGGAGCGCGGTGGGGCGCACCCTGTTGTTGTCGGCCGCCGCCGTGCTGACGCTCGGCCCGTTGCTGCCTGTGGTGGCAGCCGAGTCCGAGAAGGATCCGGTAACGACTTCGGCCCTCGGCCCGGCGAAGATGCGTTTCCTGTCGCTCGGCATCGGCAAGTCGATGGTGGTCGATCTGCCCCGCGACGTGAAAGATGTATTGGTCGCCGATCCGAAGATCGCCAATGCCGTCATCCGTTCGCCGCAGCGCGCCTACATCATCGGCGGCGCCGTCGGCCAGACCAACGTGGTATTTTTTGACGGCGATGGTCAGCAGATCGCTTCCTACGACATCGCCGTGAAGCGCGATCTCAACGGCGTGCGGACCGCGCTGCGGCAGTCGATGCCGGGAATTCAGATCGAGGGCGTCGGCGACAGCGTGCTGCTGACCGGCTCGGTATCCAGTCCGGTCGAAGCCCAGCAGGCTGGCGAGATCGCCGCGCGGCTGGTCGGCGGAGCCGACAAGGTCGTCAATTCGATCGTCGTTCGCGGCCGCGACCAGGTGATGTTGAAGGTCACCGTCGCGGAAGTGCGGCGGGATGTCATCAAGCAGATGGGCATTGATCTGAGCGCCAGCCTGAATGTCGGCAACACCTCGGTGGTCTTCAATAACAACAATCCCTTCACCGCAAACAACGCTCCCCTCGTCCCCGGCAACGCTCTTATCGGGCAGTTCGGTTCGGCGCCGTCGGTCAAGGCGACGCTTCGCGCGATGGAGAGCGCCGGCGTCGTGAAGACCCTGGCCGAACCCAATCTCACGGCGATATCAGGCGAATCCGCAACGTTCATCTCCGGCGGTGAATTTCCCATTCCGACCGGTGTGACCTGCCAAACGACAACCGGCGGCACCATCGGACAATGCGTCCAGACCGTCAGCTTCAAGAAATTCGGCATCTCGCTCAACTTCACGCCGGTGGTTCTGTCCGAGGGCAGGATCAGCCTGCGGGTGATGACGGAAGTCTCCGAGGTTTCGACCGAAAACGCCCTGCAGGGCGGCCAGGGCGGAACGACCATTCCTTCGATCAAGACGCGCCGGGCCGAGACGACGCTGGAAATACCCTCGGGCGGTTCGATGGCGATGGCTGGCCTGATCCAGGAGCAGACCAAGCAGGCCGTCAACGGTATGCCCGGCGTCGACCAAATTCCGATTTTTGGCCAGCTGTTCCGCAGCCAGGACTTCGTCAACAACCAGACCGAGCTGATGGTCCTGGTGACGCCCTATGTCGTGCGCGCCGCCGCGCAGAAGGAACTGTCGCGGCCGGATGACGGCTTCGCGCCGGCGTCCGATTCCCAATCCGCGCTGCTCGGCCGTATCAACCGGATCTATGGCGTCGCCGCCCGCATCGATCCCGTCGCCGGCGTTCAGGGCAATTTCGGCTTCATCATTGATTGAAACGCAGCACTGTTCACCGCGCGGGGACGAGGACAGAACGATGACATCAAGAACACCGCTCCAACGGCTCAAGGCTGCAGGACTATTTGGCGCCTTGATCGGCCTTGCGACGATGCTCGGCGCCTGCAACTGGCAGTCCACGGAAGTCGTGACCACCGCGAGCGTACCGAATGATTACCGCCAGCGTCATCCGATTGCGGTAACCGAAGCCGACCAGTCGATCGTCGTGTTCGTGGGCCGAGGGCGCGGCGGCCTCTCCGGGCCGCAGCGCACCGACGTTGCGGGCCTGGCCTACAACTGGATGCGCGAAGGCACCGGCGCGATCATTGCCGAGGTGCCGATCGAAACGGCGAATGCGCGCGCGGCTGCGGCGTCGTACCAGGAAATCCGAACGGTGCTGATGGCGGGCGGCGTTCCCTCGCGCGCCATCACGCTGCGTCACTATCATCCCGACGACAGCAGGACCCTGCCGACGATCCGGCTGAGCTATCCGAAGATTGCCGCCGTCGCCGGCCCGTGCGGGCTGTGGCCGCAGGATCTCGGCCCGAACATCGACAACGCCGGTTACAATGAAAACCGCCCCTACCACAATTTCGGCTGCGCCACACAGCGCAACCTTGCGGCGATGATCGACAATCCGGCCGATCTCGAACAGCCACGTTCCGAGACGGCGGCCTATACACCGCGCCGCAGCGCCGCCTTTGAAAAATACCGCAAGGGCACTTCGACCGCGACCACCTACCCCGAAGCCGACAAGGCCAAACTCAGCGATACAGGCAAATGATCAGCCGCGTTTTTCAGAACTCCGACGATCAATTGGACGACACGGCGGCGCAGCCCGAGGAATACATCTCGCCTGCGCCGCGCGTATCGGTGCAAGCCTTCTGCGCCAGCGTCGCGGTCGCAGCCGCAGTGCGCGCGGCAAGCGAAGACCGCCGTCTTGGCAAGGCTCACCTCACCGCGCATATGGGCGGCATTACCGCCGCGATCGAGACCTATCACAAGGCGCCGACGCCCAACGTCATCCTGATCGAGAGCGATCCCGAGAGCGACATTCTCGAAGGCCTCGATGAGCTCGCAACCGTCTGCGACGCGGGCACCCGTGTCGTCGTGATCGGTAACGCGAAGGACTTCACCCCCTATCGCGAGCTGGTGCGTCGTGGCGTCAGCGACTACATCACCGCACCGGTCGCGCCAATCGACGTGGTGCGCGCGATCTGCGGTCTGTACGCCGCCTCGGAGGAAGTGGCGGTTGGCCGCATCGTCGCCGTCGTCGGCGCCAAGGGCGGCGTCGGCGCCTCGACCGTCGCGCACAACGTGGCCTGGGCGATCGCGCGCGATCTCGCGCTCGATTCCGTCGTGATCGACCTCGACCTCGCCTTCGGCACCGCCAGCCTCGACTACAACCAGGACCCCGTTCAGGGCATCGCCAACGCCGTGTTCCAGCCGGAACGGCCCGACTCGGCTTTCATGGAGCGGCTGCTGGCGAAATGCTCCGACCGCCTCAATCTGCTGGCGGCCCCGGCGACGCTGGATCAGGTCTATGATTTCGGCGCCGATGCGTTCGATGCGATCTTCGATACGATGCGGATGACGACCCCGTGCGTCGTGCTCGACGTGCCCCATCAATGGTCGGCATGGACCAAGCGCACGCTGGTCGGCGCCGACGACATCCTGATCGTCGCCGAGCCTGATCTGGCCAACATGCGCAATGCCAAGAACATGTTGAACGTGCTGAAGGCGGCGCGGCCCAACGACCGTCCGCCGCTCTACTGCCTCAACCAGGTCGGCATGCACAAGCGTCCCGAGATCTCGGTGCGCGAATTCGCCAAGGCGATCGAGAGCCAGCCGATTGCGGCGATTCCGTTCGATTCGAAGCTGTTCGGCACCGCTGCCAACAACGGCCAGATGATCGCCCAGATCTCGTCCAGGCATCGCACCACCCAGATGTTCCTGCAGATCGCGCAGCGGATGACGGGACACGCGGTGACCAAGCGGTCGCGGACCCCCTCATTCCTGGCGCCGATCATCAGGAAGCTGCAGGGCACCACGGCCCGCCGGGCGTAAGGCAGGAGCCGATCTCTGCGGTAGGGCCGCCGACGCCTAGTCGGCGCGCCCGGCCGCGGCGATCGGCATCTTGCCGGCTTCGGCGCGGGCGTTTTCGTTGTCCCTGCGCGCCAGCATCCGCTTCAATTGTGTGACATTGGCCGCGGCCTCGGCGGGCGGCAGGTCGGCCTTGGCGATCTTCTCCGCCTCGGCAAAGTTGCCACGCAGGCCAACCACGAGCGCCAGGTTGGCGCGCACGCGCGCGTCGCTGCCCGCAAGGCTGTAAGCGCGCCGCAGCGTCTCCTCCGCCTTGGCCAGCTCCTTCGAAAGCGCGTAGGACAGCCCGAGGTTGGACAGCACCGCGGGCTGGTCGGGCGCGATCTTGAGGGCGCTGGCGTAATATTGCCGTGCCTCCTCATAGCGGCCGAGCTGGTCCAGCGTCGCGCCCTGCGCCGAGAGCAGCCGCCAATCAGGATCGTCGGGGCTGTGGGCGCGGCCGAGCACGTCGAAGGCCTGTTGGAAGTTGCCGTTGTCCGCCAGCGCGCGGCCGTAGGCTGCGAGCAGGAGCCGGTTGCCTGGATGGGCGATGGTGGCCTGTTCGAGCACCGCGACCGCCTGCGAGCGCTGGCCGGTCGCGCGTAGGGCCTTGCCGTATCGCAGCGCCGCGTCGGCATCTTTCGGGTTGGCGCGATACTGCTCCTGATAGGTTTCGATATCGCGCCGCGGATCGCCGGCGCGGCTGACCTCGGCCTTTTCGTCGATCGAGCCGGTGATATCGGACAGTCCCGAGCTCGTGCAGCTGCCAAGTCCTGCCGCGAACATCAGGACAGACATGCACGCAAGAAGCCGCGCGGCGCGGGAGGGATGGGGCAACTTCTGGAACATGTAGCTGGACTCACGGCGGCAACTGTCCAGCAGTGTTCTCAGCTTAACCCTAAATTCGGGTTAAATTTGTTCCCATTTGCGGTAATGGGCGACCTTCGCCGGCGGGCTGATCGCCGGCGTCGAGGCATCTTGCGCGCGATTTAGTCGAGGAATTGCGCGCCGAGCTCGCAGCCGATCCGCCAGGCCAGCCGGCACTGGCGCGGCCTTCCCTCCGAGAAGATCACCGTGAATTCGGACGGGATTTCCGGATATTCGGCGATGATCTTCACGCCGCCGTCCGACATGTCCGTAATCATGCAGTCGCGCGGCAGTCCGCCGGTCGCAAACTGTATTTTCGCAAAGTTTCTGCACGCACGTCGTACGCTTGCGCGGCGGTTCGCTGCCAACATGTCCGTCCCTGTCCCTGTTCGATGGGATTCACTCGAAGGTGGATCAGCTTTACCGAAGAATCCTTGGAATTGGCCTAGCGCGACGGCTCGCAATGTAACTGATGCATTCGAATTCCGTTTACCGAACCCGGCGCGCCGAGGCGACCGCGCGGCGGAGCGGGCCGCCCTCCCGCAATTTTTCGGCAAATTAAAGGGTTGATCCCCCCTCGTTAGGCGATAGCCTGACCCCTCGACTCGATTTGGCGGAAAACTATTCGTATGGGAAGTCTGGTTCTTCTCGATCTGATGGGCGGCGTCGCGCTGCTGCTGTGGGGCCTGCACATGGTTCACAGCGGGATCCTGCGCGCGTTCGGGCCGAACCTGCGCCTGTTGCTGGCAAAGGCCCTGAGCAACCGCTTTACCGCCTTCGGCGCCGGCCTCGGCCTGACCGCGCTGCTCCAGAGCAGCACCGCCACCGCGCTGATCACAAGCTCGTTTACCTCCGAAGGGATTGTCAGCCTCGTCCCGGCGCTTGCCATCATGCTCGGCGCCAATGTCGGCACCACGCTGATCGTGCAGATCCTGTCGTTCAACATCGCCGCCGTCGCGCCGGTGCTGTTCATCATCGGCCTCGTCGCCTTCCGCTCGGGGCCCCGCTCGCGCGTCAAGGATATCGGCCGCGTCTTCATCGGGCTCGGCCTGATGCTGCTGGCGCTGCACATCCTGCTCAATACGCTGGCGCCGGCGGAGAACGCGCCGGGCGTGCGCGTGTTCATGAACGCCATTACCGGCGATCCCGTGCTCTGCATCCTGTTCGCGGCAACCGTGACCTGGCTGGTGCATTCCAGCGTCGCCAGCGTGCTGCTCGTGATGTCGCTGGCCTATGCGCATTTCGTCACGCCCTACGCGGCGCTGGCGCTCGTGCTCGGCGCCAATCTCGGCAGCGCCATCAATCCGCTGGTTGAGGGCGCGCGCCGCGACAACCCGGCGAGCTACCGCCTGCCGCTGGGCAACCTCATCAACCGCCTGGCCGGCATCCTGGTGGTGGCGCCGTTCCTGCAGCCGATCGCCGATGTGCTCACCGCGTGGCAACCGGACGCCGCCAAGGCGACCGCCCTGTTCCACATCGCCTTCAACGTCGTGACCGTGGTGGTCTTCATCGGCCTGCTCGACGGCATGGCGCGGCTGTTGAAGAAGCTGCTGCCCGAACGCGTCAAGGAAGCCGGTGCGCTGGGCCCGCGCTATCTCGACGAGAGCGCGCTGGAGACGCCATCGCTCGCTTTGGCGGATGCCGCCCGCGAAACGCTGCATATGGGCGATCACGTCGAAATCATGCTGCGCAAGGTGATGGCGGCGATGATGACCAACGACCGCGCGCTGGTCGACCAGGTCTCGGAGATGGACAACCGCGTCGACAGCCTCGACGAGGCGATCAAGCTCTATGTCACAAAGCTCACCCGCGGCAGTCTCGACGAGCGCGAGGGGCAGCGGGCGATGGAGATCGTCTCGTTCGCCATTAACCTCGAGCATATCGGCGACATCATCGACAAGAATTTGAGCGAGCTCGCCACCAAGAAGATCAAGCGCCGCTTCCAGTTCTCGGCCGAGGGCGCCGAGGAGCTCTCCGCCTTCCACAAGCGCACGATGGATTCGCTGCGGATCGCGTTCGGCGTCTTCATGTCCGGCGACGTCAACGAGGCGCGAAAGCTCTTGGCCGAAAAGACTGCGCTGCGCAGCGCTGAGATCGCCGCCACCGAGCGGCATCTCGACCGCCTGCGCGAGGGGCGGCCCGAAACCATCGAGACCACCTCGCTGCATCTCGACGTGCTGCGCGACCTCCGGCGGATCCACTCGCACATCTGCTCGGTGGCCTATCCGGTGCTTGATGCTGCAGGAGAGCTAGCCGCCTACCGCAGGACCGAAACCGATTTGCCGGGGCTGCCGACGCCGGTGCCCGGCCGCCCCTGATCAGCGGTCCAGCGTCTTCGAACCTGAGCCGCGGTTCTTCACGATCAGCATGATGTTTCTGATGTAGATGATGGTGGCCAGCGACTGGCCGAGGATGATCACGGGCTCGCGCTTGGCGATGCCGTAGATCAGCGTCATCACGCCGCCGCCCATCGAGAAGAACCAGAACGCCATCGGCACCACGCTCTGCCCGACGCGCTCGCTGGTGATCCACTGCACCAGGAAGCGCGCGGTGAAAAACAATTGCGCGATCAGCCCGAAAGCCAGCCAGAAATCGAACTTCGCGACGAAGACGTCGTAGAGGTAATCGCCGAGCGCCTGCCCGTATTGAATCAGCATCAGGAAACCTCGGTCGCCACGGGGGTCGGCTTCTTGCGGCGGATCAGCCACCAGACGCCGGCAAGATCCATGATCCCGATCCACAGCCGGTCGAAGAAGCCGTAATTGGACACGCCGGACCGGCGCGGACGGTCGATCACGTCGACATAGGCGACCTCGAAGCCTTCGCGGCGCACCAGCGCCGGCAGAAAACGATGCAGCCCGTCGAAATAGGGCATCGACAGGAACACCTCGCGCGGGAACGCCTTCAACCCACAGCCGGTGTCGCGGGTGCCGTCTTTCAGGATTGCCTTGCGCACGCCATTGGCGATCTTCGACTGCAGCTTCTTGAACCCGGTATCCTTGCGTCCGACCCGCTGGCCTGCTGCAAGCCCGATGCGACCGGCTCCCTTCTCGACCGCCGCGATCAGGTCCGGCAGGAATATCGGATTGTTCTGGCCGTCGCCGTCGAGCGTCGCGACGATGGCGCCGCGCGCCGCCCGAACACCGCTGCGCACCGCCGCCGACTGCCCGGACGAGGCGGCATGTTTCAACTGCCGGAGCTGGCGGTGTTGCTTCATCAGATCGGCCAACCGGTCGGCGGTCGCATCCGTCGACCCGTCATTGACGTAGATGATCTCGTAGTTCCAGCGGCCGTCGAGCGCAGCGATGATTTCCGCAATCAGCGGAGCGACGTTTTCCGCCTCGTTACGCACCGGCACAACGATGGAAACGGCGACCGAATCTCTGTCGGCAGAAGTCAAATCGGCACTCGTCTGGTTGGTTTGAAGGGCTTGGAACCGGGGCCTATCGGGCCGCCTGGCGGCGTCCGCTTTTATGGGGCGAAAGCGCCGCGGGCAACCCTTTTGAGGCGCCCCGAGGAGGGCCCGACCAGGGGCACGATGCTGCCGTCACGCTGGATCGCAAACCCCAGCCGGCGCGCCGCAAACCAGTAGCGCACGAACATCGCCCCGATGAGGCCGATCAGCGCACCGGCGACGACGTCGCTCGGATGATGCGCCAGCAGCACCAGGCGCGTCGCCGCAATAATCACGGCATAGAGCGCCATCGCGAACCGGCTCGCCGGCCAGACCGACGATACCGCGAAGGCGAGCGCGAAGGCGGTCGTGGCATGCCCGGAGGGGAAGCTGTAATAGGCGGGATTTCCGGCAAAATGCGAGAAGTGAAAGGCGTTGGCCTCGCCGCCGACAAAGGGCCGGCCACGGCCGACGCTATATTTCAGCACTTCTGTCACCAGATTGGAAAACGCCACCGCAAGGAAGAGAAATTGCAAGCGCGTGCCGAGGCCGAGCAGCAGCGACCGCTGGATGCCGCGAAAGGCCGGCGCGGCGAGCGCGACCGCAATCAAGAGCACGCCGAGCGCCGTCAGCACATATTCGTCCTTGCCGAAATCCGTGAGGATGCGAACCCACCACAGCGACGGCGTGCCGCGCTTGGGCATCTGGTTGATTTCCCAGACATCGATCGCAACCATCAGCACGATGATTGCAGCGCAGAGCCCCGTCGTCAGCCACAACGCATGCCGCGCTGCGCGCCGCGCGGCTTCCGCCCGCCGCGAATGCGACGGCGAGCGCACGAGCTGCGCCAGCGACAGCCAGCTCAGCGTCGCAAAGCGCGCGACATAGTTTTGGGAATCGGCGACAACGGGCTTGGCAGCCATCTATTCCGTTCCTTCCGAGCGGAAGATGGCGATCGAGATCGCCTTGCCCTGCGAGATGTTATAGCCTTCGATCCGCTTCGCCACGTTGTAGCGCAGCCCAATCGCTTCGGCGCGCTGCACAAAGGCGCGCTCGGTTCGTGACTCGATCAGCGCGAAGCGGCAACTGCCCTGCCCCAGGAAATCGGCGGCGCCCGATCCGTCGGTCAGCAGCGTGGTGGTGCCCGCCATGAAGACGAGGCTCGGCTCATGGAAGCCCGCCGCCGCGGCCTTTGGCCCGACGCAGACCACGTTGCGCAGTGCGCGCGCGATCTCGGCGCTCGGAAACATCGTGGTCAGCGACGGCATCACGATGCCGTAGATGCCAACAGCCAGAAACATCGCCGCGACCACTGCATTGAGCAGCGAGCGCTCGGCGCGGCTGTCCTCGAACATCCACCAGGCGATCAGGCCGAAGATCATAGACGCCGCCAGGAACGGCCAGGCCGGAAACGCCGGGTAATGCGTCAGCTTGATCGCGCCGGCCACCACCAGCACCGCCGCGCCGGCAGGTATGACGAACCACCACGCCGCGCCGCGCATCAGCCAGGACCGCGACAGCACGCGGCGCTCGAGCGCGCCCGCGGTGAGGATCGCAATCGCCGGATAGAGCGGCAGCACGTAATGCGGCAGCTTGGTCAGGACCGCCTCGAACACGATCCATGATGGGACCAGCCAGGCCAAAAGATATTGCGCGCCGGGCTCGCGCCGCGCGCGCCACACCGCCGGCGCCGCCATCCCGGCCAGCGCCGCGCCCGGCCAGAAGGTGACCCAGAACAGCAGGAGATAAAGTCCGGGCGGCGCGCCATGGGACTCCTGCGCGCCGATCTTGCTCAGCATGTCGCCGCCGAGCGAATTGGAGAAGAACGCCTCGCCCGCGCGCCAAAAGATCGCCACGAACCATGGCAGCACCAGCACCAGCGTCCACATCAGGCCCCAGAGCGGGCGCAGCCGCCACAGCCATGCCGCCGAACGGTCGAGGATCGCCAGCGCCAGGATGGTCAGCCCGACGAACATTAGGATCAGCGGCCCCTTGAGCAGGATGCCGCCGGCCAGCGCGGTCCAGAAGATCGCGGGCGCCGTCCAGGGCGGACGCGCCGGATCTTCGCCACGCTGCCAGGACAGGTAGACCCGTGCCATTGCCCCCATTGCCGCGACAACGGTGAGCAGCAGCATCGCGTCGGTCTTGGCGAGCCGCGCCTCGACGCCGAGTAACACGGAGGCACACATCATCAGCGCCGCCAGCGCGGCCCCGCGCCGCGTGACGAAGGCGAGCGCCGTCCAATAGGTCAGGAGCACCGCGCCGATGGCGCCGATCAGGGACGGAATCCGGTAGAGCCAGATGCGGAGCTGCGCCCGCGGCAGGCCGAGCGAGGACGCCGTTTCGACCACGGCGGCCTGCAGCCAATAGATGCCGACCGGCTTCTTGTAGCGGACGTCATCCTGGAAGCGGATATCGACGAAATCGCCGCTTTCGACCATCTGCTTGGTCGCCTGCGCGAAGCGCGCCTCATCGCGATCGATTGCCGGAATGTTGAAGAAGCCGGGCAGGAAAAGCACGATGCCGCAGAGCACAAGGAACACAATGGCGCGAAAATGGTTCGCGGTCGCAAAGTCGAATATGGCGGCCACCCTGCGGCCGGAATGCGCAGGTTTTACAGGGCGTTGGCCCGCTCCGAAGCGTGGCTGGTGCAAGGTTTCGACCATGCTGCTCGCATACGCTGAAACCGCACTGCAAACAACACCACAATTTCGCCCTATCCGACTGTCCCCAGTCGCTTTTTCCCTACTGTACCCGGATCACCACGGTGTCGGCGGCCCCCGTTGCGTCGATTACCGTCAGCCGGGCAAACCCGGGTCCGGGCGGATCGACCAGGCGCTGGCGGCGGCTATCGATCTCGCCGACCGAGGTGCCGTTCATCATGATGGTCAGCGGCAGTACGCCGCCGGCCACCTTGACCGGCATCGGCGCGCCCTGCCCGTTCACGGAACGATCGACGTCGATCCGTGAGCCGTTCAGTGGAAACTGAATGCGCGGCATCTGATCGCTGCCGGTGCGGATCAGTTCTCCGGCCGGGCGGAAGCGCTTGAGCGGCAGCGGCAGCTTGGCGTTGCTGGCAATGAGCGCGCCCTTCGGCGCCTTCGGCAGCGCCGCCGGGATTTTTCCGGTTCGCGCAAAGGCATCGAACAGGATGGGCGCGGCGGCGGTGCGGCCGACGAGGCCCGGCACCGGTGCGCCGTCGGGACGACCGACCCACACCCCGATGGTGATGCGGCCATCGAAGCCGACCGACCATGCGTCGCGGTAGCCGTAGCTGGTGCCGGTCTTGAAGGCGATCTTGTTGTGCACGCCGTTTTCCGGCGGCGGCGTACCGAGCAGCACATTGCCGACCTGCCAAGCCGCGGCCTGATCCATCAGCCGCAGCGGCTCGCGATCGTCGCTGGCGAGCATGATCTCGCGCAGCGGCTTCGCCGCGCCCAGCCGCGCCAGCCCGGCATATAGCTGCGTCAGGTCCTGCAACGTGACGCCGACGCCGCCGAGGCCCATCGCAAGGCCCGGCGCCTCATCTTTCGGCAGGACAAGGCTGCCGCCGGCCTGCTTCAGGCGCGACGACAGCCGGCTTGAGCCGACGCGGTCGAGCAGCGCGATCGCCGGCACATTGAGCGACAGTTGGAGCGCCTTGCGCACCGGCACGGTGCCCTGGAACGTCATGTCGAAATTTTCCGGCGCATAGGAGCCGAAACGAATGGGCCGGTCGTCGATCAGGCTTTCCGGATGGACAAAGCCGTCCTCGAAGGCGAGGCCATAGATGAATGGCTTCAGCGTCGACCCCGGCGAGCGTACCGCGCGCGTCATGTCGACCTGCCCGGCGCGGCGTTCGTCGAAATAGTCCGCCGAGCCGACGCGGGCCAGCACATCGCCGCTTTCGTTGTCGACCGCGATGATCGCGACCGAAATATCCGGCCCCTGCGCCAGGGCGCGGTCGCGCGCCAGCGCCTCCAGCGTCTTCTGCAAGCTCGAATCCAGCGTTAGCTTGATGAGCGGTGTGTCTTTCATCGTCGCCATCGCGGCATCGGAGGAATGCGGCGCCAGGATCGGCATCGGCTTGCGCAGCCGCGGTACGGCGGCCGCAGTGGCCTGCGCCGCGTCTTCTTTCGACACCACGCCATCCTCGACCATCCGCGCCAGCACGCGGTCGCGCGCGCCGTGGGCGGCTTCCGGATGGCGGTCGAGCCGGCGGCGTTCCGGCGATTGCGGCAGCGCGACCAGCAGCGCCGCTTCCGCAAGCGACAGCCGCTTCGGCTCCTTGCCGAAATAGGCGATCGAGGCGGCGCGGATGCCTTCGAGGTTGCCGCCGAACGGTGCCAGAGTCAGATAGAGATCGAGAACTTCGTCCTTGCTGAGCTGCTGCTCGAGCTGAACCGCACGGACCATCTGGCGGAGCTTTGCATAGACCGAACGCTCGCGCCGCGGCTCCAGCAGCCGCGCCAGTTGCATCGTGATGGTCGAGCCGCCGGAAACGATGTGGCCGCTGGCAGCGAATTGCAGCGCCGCGCGCCCGAGCGCCAGCAGATCGACGCCGCCATGCGACCGGAAGCGGCGGTCTTCGTACGTCAGCAGCAGCTTGAGATAGGTGGGATCGACCGCGGTCTTCGCATCGACCGGCAGCCGCCAGCGTCCATCGGCCATCGCATAGGCGCGCAACAGCTTGCCGTTGCGGTCGACGATCGTCGTCGAGACCTTGCGCGCCTGCTCCAGCGGCAACGGGCCGAGCGAGAAGACCCAGCCGGCGAAGGCGGTGGTCACGACGATGAGGATGAAGGCGAGAGTCACCGCGATCCGGAAAAACCGGCCACGTCCAATGCCACCGTCATGCCCGGGTTTGGCCCGGGCACCCGCGTCTTTGCAAGACGAAGAAGTATGGTTGCCCTCTTCGCTCATTTCGCCGGACGCACCTCGACCGAGCCGGTGCCGGTACGGCCATAGCGCGAGGGGTTGTACATGTCCTCGACATAGGCCTGCGGCAGCACGTATTTGCCGGGTGAGACGGCACGCACGATGTAGGCCACCGTGAACACCGACTGGTCGTCGCTGGCGCGGTCGATCGCCGCTGTGAAGCGGTCGTCGCGGAACTCGGTATGCTCCGGCTCCTCGCCGTCCTCGATCCAGTCGAGCGTACCCGAGTCACCCGACGACACCAGGCGCGGGTTGTCGATCTCGAGGCCGGCCGGCAGATAGTCGGCCACCATGATGTGCCCGTATTCCGGCTTGGCCTCAGTGATCTTCAACACGACAGCGAAGCGATCGTTCTGCTTAGCCTTGGTGACGTCGGCCGGCTTGCCGTCGAGCGTGAAGTAATTGCGCTCGATCTTGAAGCCGTTGGACGCCGCCGGCTCGGGGGTAACAGGCGAGCCCGAGACCGAGACCACCGCCTGCAGCGGCGCATCGCCGGTGTTGGTGATCTTGACCGGCTTGCCGGCCAGCGCCTCGGCCTTGTAGCTGCGATAGACCGCGGTTTTTGCCGGCGATCCGTCGATATCGAGCGTCAGCGTCTCCTTCGACAGTGCCCGCGCGGCCAGCACCATCCACGCATTCTCCTGCGTCGAGGTGTAGGGCGAAAGCCCACGCGCCGCTTCGACCCGTGCGACGGCCTGCGTCAGCGTCGCCCGCGGCGCGTTGCCTTCGCTGGCGAGCGAGACCAGCGCCGCCGCGTCGCGCAGCTGCGAGCCGTAATCGACACGGCCGAACTCGAACACGGGTTTTGGCGCCAGCGCTTCCACCGCCGCCGTATAGACCCGCTCCGCCCGCGTCCGGTCGCCGACCAGCGCCAGCGCCGCCGCGAGCTGCGACTTGGCGATCGGCGTCGCGAGATTGTTCAGCTTGGTGTCGGCGAGATAGCGGAGGTCGCCGATCGGCGCCGCGCCGTTGCGGGCGAGCACGTAGAGGCCATAGGCCAGATCGCGGCCGCCGTCCTTTTCCGGCTCATTGGCGTTGACCACCGAGTTCCTGATGCGATCGAGTGCGTTCTTGAACAGCACGTCCGGCACCGCAAAGCCCTTTTCGCGGGCGCGGGTCAGGAAGTCGGTGACGTAGGCATCAAGCCAGGCGTCGTCGCCGCCAGCCGACCACAGGCCGAACGAACCGTTCGAGCCCTGCCGCGCCAATAGGCGCTCGATCGCGTCCTTGATGCGCTGGTCGACGGCGGTGTCCATCGCCAGATGCGCGCCGGCCGCGAGGTCGTTGACGTAGAGCAGCGGCATCGCGCGGCTGGTGATCTGTTCCGAGCAGCCGTGCGGATAGCGATCCAGCGCCTTCAAAATGGTCGCCGCATCGAGCGCGGTGGAGAGGCTGACCGACAGCGACACGCTGCCGGTGCCCGAGACGAGATCGGAGAACATGTCCGGGCTCAGCGTCAGGCTCTCGCCCTTGGCCAGTGTGCGGATCGAGCGCCGCGCCAGCACCTGCGTCGCCGCCTTGACGTCGAGCGCATAGTGACGCGCCAAGGTCAGCCCGTTCGGCCCCTTGATGTCGACGTCGAGATTGGCGGTGCCGGCGCCGCCGGCATCGAGCGCCAGGGACATCGAGGTCCGCTGCTTCGCCGCCAGCTTCATAGTGGTGGTCGGGCTGCCCGTCACCTTTACCGGGCCCGAGGTCTTCACACTGATGCTGTAGTCGCCGGGCGCGCCCTCGACATTGTCGAGGTCAAAGCTCATCGTGCCCTTGTCGCCATTGAGCAGGAGGCGCGGCAGGGTTGCAGTCAGCACTACGGGATCGCGCACGGTGACGTCGATGGTGGCGCGGCCGAGCTTGCTCGCCGTCCACGCCACCGCCATCACCCGCGCGGTGCCGGCGAACTCCGGAATGTCAAAGCTGACCTCGGCAGTGCCGTCGGCGCCGACCGTAACGATGCCGGAATAGAGCGCGAGCGGCTTTTGCGTCGGCGGCGAGCCCTGCAGCTCGGCGCCGGCAGAGTCGCCGCCGGTGCGGATCTGGCCCCGGGTGCCCTGCATGCCGTCGATCAACTGGCCGTAGAGATCGCGGATCTCGGCCGTCAGGCGGCGCTGGCCGAGATAGTAATCATCGGGCGCCGGCGGCTTGTAGTTGGTCAGGTTGAGAATGCCGACATCGACCGCGGCGATGACGATCTTGGCGTCTTCACCCGGGTTCAATCCGCCGAGCTTGACGGGAATCTTCAGGGCCGTGCCGGGCCGCACCAGGGGCGGCGGCGACAACGCGACGGCAAGCGTGCGGGTCTTCTTGTCGATGCCAAACCACTTTAAGCCGATCGCGCGGCCGGGCATCCGGAGTGCCGCCGCATCCAGCGGCCGCCGCAGCGTCGCCAGCACATAGGCGCCGGTGCCCCAGTCCTTGCCGACAGTGAGCTTGACCTGCTGGGTGCCTTCCTTGACGTCGACGGTCTGCGTCGTCAGCAGGTGGTCGCCAAGCACGTTCACGGTCAGCTTGCCGGCGGTGCGGGCATTGACCGACACCACCATGGTGTCGCCCGAAGCATATTCCGGCTTGTCGACCGAGGTCTCCAGGAGGTCGGGCGTGTCGGCGCTGCCGTCGGAATACCAGCCGACGTCGAACTGCACTGACGTGACCGGGCCGTCCGCATCATTCGATTTGACGTCGAGGCGATAGCGACCGGGCTCGGGCGCGACCGACACCCGCGCCGCCTTGTCGGCAGCGAGCGTCAGGTCGCCATCGGCGACGCGCTTGGTCGACTTGACCGGCTCATACTCCCAGGACGAGTTCTGGCGATACCATTGGTAGCGCGACTCCATCTTCAGCAGCTCATAACGCAGGCCGTCGCGCGCCAGTTGCTTGCCCTCCGGGCTGACGAACACGACGTCGAACTCGGCCTTGTCGCCCTCGGCGACGCTCTTGTCGCCGAACAGCGGCTTGATGCCGATCAGCGCCGCTGTCGGCGCCACAGGCAGCACCAGCTTGCGCTCGACCGCGCGGCCGCCGGTCTCCACCATGCGGATGAAGATCTGGGCTTCCTGCGGGCGGGTGGAGGTTGGCGCCTTGGCGAGCGAGACCGGGAATGCCGCCACGCCATTGGTGTCGGCTTCCGGCAGGTTCTCGATCGGCGTGCGCTCGTTGGAGGAAGTCTCCTCGTCCGCCACGCCGAACTGGTAGCCGGGATAGCCCGGGCGACCGGAAGCCGCGGGGGCAACCAGCATGTCGCCTTCGAGCTGCAGGCCGGAGGCCGGCGCGCCATAGAGGAACTTGCCGGCGACCTTCAGCTCGACCGATCCCTCGGCCCTGATCATCTTCTCCTTGGCCGAAATGTCGAACTCGATCCGTTCAGGGAAGTAGTCCTCAACCATGAAGGTGGTCTCGCCGACCGACGAGCCCTTGGGATCGGTGAAGGCGCGCACCCGCCAGGTCCCGGTCGGGACCGCCGAATTGAGCGGCACGGCCATCGACCGGCCGCCGGCGCCCTGGTCCGGCAACACGGCGCGGCGGAATTCGACGCCGTCCGGCCGCTCGATCACCAGCGTCAGCGGCCCGCCGGCCATGGCATTGCCCTGTCCGTCGCGCAGCAGCGCGGTCAGGTAGACCGTCTCGTTCGAGCGGTAGACGCCGCGCTCGGCATAGACGAAGGCGTCGGCGCCGGGAGGCACCACGCGCCCGGCGACGCCGCGGTCGGTCAGGTCAAAGGCGTTGGTCTTCAGGCTGAGGAAGGCGTAGTCGGCCTTTTCGCTCATCACTGTCAGCAGCGCCGGCGACAGTCCGCCCTCGCCGCGCGCCAAACCTGCCTCGAACAGCACATGGCCGGCATCGTCGGTCTTGCGGGTGGCCAGGATCTCATTGTTGCGCGCGACCAGCCGCACCTCGGCTTTCGACAGGGCTTCCGTCGACGCCAGCGAATTGACGAAGACATGAATGCCGTCATTGCCGGAGAACGCCGTCAGGCCCATGTCGGAGACGATGAACCATTGCGTCGCCAGTGTGCCGTCATCGTCGCCGCTGCCGGGGCCCTTGGCCGCTGCCGTCATCACATAGACGCCGGGCTGCAGATCGCCGAGCGCCTGGTCCACGGGGAACGCCGTCACGATGTCCTGGTTCAATGTCGAAGCGGTGGCGAGCTCGCCGGACCAGACCTTGACGCCGCGTTCATTGCCGAGGTCGGAGAGCTGGTAGCTGGAGAGCGTCTTCTGGAAGTCGCTGTCGACCACCGTGTTGATCAGATTGCGGTCGCCGATCCGGAACACATTGACGTTCACCGCGGGCGTATTGACGCTGACCAGCGGAATGCCGCGCTGTCCCGTGCGCGGCAGCACATAGGCGCGGCCGGTAAATCGCACGAACGGCTTGCGGTCGCGGACATAGATGATGAATTCGGCCGATTTCGGCAACGTCTCCTTCACCGTGGACGGCAGGCCGGCGCGCAGATTGATGTTGTAGCGCTCGCCATGCTTCAGCCCGTCGACGCAGAGCTGCTTGCCCTCGCTGGTAAGCGCCGGCTTGTCGGTGCCGGCCTGCGCCACGAAGGGCGAGAAATCGACCCGCTTGGCGAGGTCTTCGGAGAACTGGAAGCAGGCGCGCGGCGAGGCGCTGTCGGAATCGACGGTATAATCGAGCAGGCGGAAGCCGTGCTGGTCCCGCATCTTCTCATACTGGCCGCGGACCTCGGCGACCTCGCGCATGTCCAGCGACATACGGAGCGCATCCAGCGCCGGGCGCCACAGCTTGCGCTCGGACATCGCCCGGCCGAGCACCGCCAAGGCATCGGCCTCCTCGGCCTGGTTGCCGGCGCGCTGATAGGCGATGTAGGCGGCGGTCGCGGCGCGCTCGTACAGGAAGGTCTGCTCGCTCGAGCTGGCGGCGCGGATCTGGAAGATGGTCTTGGCGAGTTTTAGCCAATTTGCGCTGTCTTCCGGCGTCGTGGCGGCGATCTGCCCCAGCACCTGTAGGCCGACGCGGAAATCGGAGCGCTTGAACGCGGCATCGGCGTCAGTGCGCAGCGTCGCGGAGGATTTCGCGACCGGCCCCGCTTCGCTCTTGATCTGGGCCTCCAGCTTGACGGCCGAATCGGCCAGCTCGTCGCGCTTGAACGCCTTGTCGGCGGCCCCTGCCGCCGTCAGGCCGAGCGCCAGCGTGGCGCAAATCACTATGGCGCGAACCAAACCGATCATGATGGGCTCCTTGCCGCGGACATCAGCCGCGTAACGATCAAAAAAGGCGCGAAAACGTGACGGACTGATGGCGGCATTATCGGCTTGCGAAAAGGTCGCATGCATGGCTTTGGCAGTCCGAAAGGTCCCGCCCGCCCCGACCGGCGAAGTGCCGGCAGGCAGGCATGTGTCAGAGGCAGGCGCAAAGGCTATGGCCCACCGTCTGGCTTTGTCGCAAGCTTGAGGAAATCGGTTCGACCGTCTTGGCGGGAAAGCGGATTTTTCATATTGGCAATGCTAGACAAGGCCAAGCTGAATGCCAGCGCGAACAACAGGGCGATTGCCAGCCGGCAAACGCCCGGACGGTCCCGTAGCTCAACTGGATAGAGTAGCGGATTTCTACTCCGCGGGTTGCAGGTTCGAATCCTGCCGGGATCGCCACCAAAAGTACCGGCCAAATCAGGGTTTGCTGCAGTTTCCGCCTGTTCCTGGTGTGATGACCCGACGCGTCAGTCCGTTCCGTAACCGTAACTGTTCAGCCAGTTTTGCGTCTGTTCGGCAGTCCAGCCGGGGACTGTGATGCTCTTGGGGACGGCAACAGGTTGAGCCGGGCGGAAACGGTCAACGCGCGGTTTGGCGTGTCGGACCTTTGCGGCGTTGGCAGGAGTACCGAGGGCAAGCAAAAGGCCTAGGGCCAAGAAAGAACGCATCGTTCAGCTCCGCTGCTAAGCTCACACGTACCATGTGCGCGCGGGCGAGCTCCGACCCAAGGCGTAGCAGTTTAACGACTGATCAAATTGCCGGGATGTTGGGGCATGCAAACTCGAGTCAAAAGCAGCCCATTAATCGGTCCCCTGCTCTCCGATCGGTTATCGAATGCCCTTGGAGATGGAAGTTGGTTGCCACCTGGAATCCTGCCGGGACCGCCAGTGCGGCTCCGCCCCGTCCGCAATTTCGACTTCATTCTCGTCAGGGTTGGGATTCTGGGCCTATGATGCCGGCCGGGAATTGCTTCCGTTGCCCTGAAAAAGGATGCGGTCGTCATGCCAAGAAAGGGAATTACCGGCCACGACGAATGGGTCGTCACGGAAGCGCTGGCGACCGCGCTCGTCGCGCTCGAGGCGCTTGAGCCGACCCAGCAATCGCGGCAGCAGATGGATGACATCCGGAAACTGCTGGCGGCCAATTGTCAGCCCGGGACGATCAACCTGCACCTTGCCCAGGCCAAGTGCCGGCTGAACCCCCATGCCGACCGCGCCGTGATCTATCGGGAATATGGCTTTGAGGACTGGGAAGTCTGAAGGCCGGAGATCAAGCCGGGCACTTGCTGGAACAAGCTGCTAGTATCGCTGTTTCCGCCCCGGACCGATAAGCGGAAAGAATTGGAGACATCAGGATGAAGCTGCCCTATGCCGTTGCCGCGGCAATTGCCTTGACGGCTGCCACGATCACCCTTGCGGCCCCGGCGCGCGCCCAGACCTACGATCCGGCCTACCCGGTTTGCCTGCAGATCTACCAGGGCGGCATCGCAGACTATTATTTCGAGTGCGCCTATCGGACGATGGCGCAATGTCAGATGTCGGCATCGGGACGCCCAGCGCAGTGCGTCGTCAATCCCTATTATGGCGGGCCGAAGTCCAGGCGCCCGCGCCAACGATCGTACGACAGGTATTGAATCAGGCAGCGTCGCCGCTCACCAGCCGTAGGTGCCGAGCGCGAGTGGGCGCTGCGGCGCCTTCGCCGTCCGCGTCCCGTCCGACGCCAGGCAGCGCCGGGCGGCCTCGATCTCGGCATCGCTCGCGCCTTTGGACCGGGCCCAATGCTCGGCGGCAGACGCACTGTATTTCGCTACATAATAGCGCACGACGGGGCATGAGATCCGTCGCAAGACGCCAGAGGACTCACCCGCAAATCCGGCGCTTGGTGTCCCCACACACAGCGCCAGCACACACAGCCAACGTAAATTCATCCGATTCCCCTCTATGTCATAGAGAGGTCACTGCTTCGCTCGATCCATCAAGCCCGATTGTGGGTTCCGCGCACGGAACCAGAGGAGCTGTGTTTAAGCCGCAACTGTCGGTCTTGGTGACAATCAGGTTCTCGGAACGCACAGCTTTCCGAGATCATTAAAATTGATTGTTTACGAAAAAGACCGAACGTCGTTGCTACGCGGGCGCAATTGGATAGCCTGTCTCTTGCCGCGACAGGCCGGAATATTGGTATAGGAGATGGAAACCGAACGCCGATCCATTACGAGGACGACGATTTCGAAAGACGCGCTGCTGTTCTTCGATAAACAGCGCGGCGTTTTCACCTGCCGCGTTCAGGACATCACGAATTCCGGGGCTGGAATCGAGCTGCAGAGCCTTAACCTGTTGCCGCTGAATTTCGAACTGAGCTTCGACAAATTTCATACCGTGCGCGAGTGCCGCCTGATCTGGCGGCACGGCGATTTCGTCGGCGTGGCGTTTCAAAACTGATCGATCGGTAGCACGCAATCCTGGGAACTTCCCGGGCGCCGTGGGTGCGTGAAACGGCCGCGGCGGAATGGAACCAACGGTGGGATTCCGCGTCGACTCGCCTGCCGGTTCCACGGTACGCAACCCGACGCCGGGGCGAATCGCACAGCTAGTTCGAAATCGGTGACGGGAGTTCGCCCATGTCCGGGGATCGTCCGTTTGCTCAGCCTGTCGCGCTCCCGAAGGGACCGCCCGCGCAACCCTGCGCCACGCCGCCGACTACATCAGGAGCCTTCCCGCGCCGGAACGCGAGAGTCGGGAATGGCGGCTTGCCATCCAGATGCTGATCGACGCCGCCGAAGATCGTGGACCGATGCTGTTCGCGTAGATGGGAATCGTCAGAGCGCTCGCGGCGAATATCGAGGAAGCGCTCGATACCGAGCGTCAGAGCTTGCGCCGCGGCCAGCCAACGGAGAGCAAGCCGACAAGGGGAGCAAGCTGAAGGGAGACCGTGACGCCAGCATCTGAACGGATCGGCGTCACGAAGAATGTTGGCGGACCGCAGAACTCCGACGACGCAGCGCTCAGGTCATCAACTCGCGGAGGCTGCAGCGCAGCCGCATCGAAAGCCTGCGCGCCTACGCCACTTCCCTGATTCGGAAGTCATCGATCCGCTTGCCTGACTTCAACTTGGCAGCGAGCCAACGCGGCGTCTTGCCTCGCCCTGCCCAGGTTTCCGACGGCCGATCGGGATTGCGGAATTTCGGAACGACCGTCGGATACGGACGCCGCCCGGTCGGTGATTTCGCACGCTCCGCTTCGATGCCGCCCTTGAGCTGCTTCAGGCGATCTTCGAGCAGACGTTTCTCTGCGAGCAGGCTAATAGCAAGCCTCGCGGCTACTTCTTGGTGGAGTGCCCACAACTCATCCGTGGACATTGATTTGAAGTCATTACGGTTCACGATCGTCCCCAATCATGATTCGAAGTGGTTATCGTTGGCATCAAACATGAGCAGAATAAGGCCGATTCAGAACCTCTTTCGGGCCAAAAAGTTCCGCTGCAGTTGCCGTTTGTCCAACAACGCAACCATAACGGAATCGACTTGAGCGTGCATCAAATTTCCTCTCTTGCTCACACAACTATTGGTTGATCGAACGCGAAGGCCTGCGACGAGCGTAGACTAATCGCCTCTTCGTTGACGGTTCCCTAATCGCAACCGCGACCACCGGCTTCACCGCGCATACGCTTGGGAGAATCGTTGCTGGAGTTCGACTAACGCAATGCCGCCGCAGCAGCATCACGCTCACACCACGGTTCGGCGCACATCGCACCGAGGCATTCGGCATCACCTTCGTCGTTACCGATTTCGAGAACGATGCCGCGCCGCATATGAGTGACCGGCATCAACCTTCCGTTCCTGTTGCGTCGGCATCGAGGACGTCGTCAGCGGCAACACGGCCAGGCAAGCTCGAATATCGCTATGTCAACTTGGCACTGTCTCGGGCGCATTCGTTACGCCGGTCCACGGGTCGCAGCGGCCTGCTAACAGCAATTACAATTCGCACATCGCCGACAACATCCTGCGTGTCGGCCTGAGCCACTGCTGGCGGGCCGATAACCCAATCAATCGGCGAGGCTAACGCTGTCGCGCCGGATCTGTTTTTGCGATGGCTATTGGGACCGGGGTGGGCGGAAGCGATCCGCGGCGGCTGGTCCAAGCCGGTTCGCCCATAATAGCCGAGCGCTCGTCTCCCTGGGGTAGGTGAAGGGTCGGCGCCCGGCTATTCGGGCCGCGCGGCGGTGCGGCCCTGACAGGAACTCATTTATGATTTAAGGAGGCTTTAAAAAGTCGTTGAATCATAACGATTTTATCTGGATCCTGAATTCGCGGACAATCACTGGAACCTGAAGGGAACGAAAACACGCAAAAATCAGCCGTATTACCTCGGATATGGACCGGCGCCCTTGGCGCGTTCCCGTGTCATGAACTGAAGCTTGGCTGTCGGGCACCGGCACTTCGATAGCAGTTGCCGAACGGCTTTAATCCTCGGAGAACGCGAAAAACGGCAAATCCACGTCCAGAACGACGCCCAGGAATACAGCAATGCCGCCGACGACCGCCATCAGCTCAAGCAGGATGAAGGCGAGCAGCGCGCTCAATCCGATTGCCGCTTTTTTCCTACCGTTCCACATGGAGAACCCCTTAGCACCGAAATCGGGCCATGGGAGCAAAAGGCGCACTTAAGGTGAATTTGGAACCCGGCTCAACCGCCGGTTATGGGCTGCCACCGATGGTGGCGTTGAGGCCGGCAAAGGCCAGGATCGCGTTCAGCCGAAGGCCAGAGGAAATGGGACAATGAAGCGGATCGGCCGGAAGGTCATCTATGCGATGCTCGTGATCGTGCTACTGCTGATCATCTGGCAATTTCTCGGCTCGCTATGAGCGGCGGCCGCGTGCAATCCATGCGCTGCCACATTATTGTTACGATGCGATGTGCCGATGAAGCGCAGCGAGCGGCGAAGCCGCGCGCCGCTGCGATGGAAAGTAGACGAGGCCCGGAGTGCCTAGGAGTCCGGGCCTCGTGGCCTCCAGTGGTAGCGCCCGTTGTGATGAACGAACGCCCTGCCCCCGCTGCAAGCGCCGCCGTTATAGATGCGCCTCGCTCGCACAGCCAATCCGTACGAGTACGGGTAAGACAACGTACGCGCGTGCTGTGTGACAAATTGATTGACATTGACAGGCAAAACGCCGTCATCAGGCGTAACGCGCGTCGCGTTCCGCCGCGATTGCGCGCGCCGATTGCTGTGTTCTAGCGCTTATCGAAGGGAATGTAGTGCTGATATTCTTTCGGCATTGAGTTCCGGTAGCGCGCGGGCACCGTTCCGCGTTCGATCGAACGGTTGATCTCCTGCGGCCGAGTCATCCTGGCCGGCTTCTTTTTCTTTGGCGCCACCTTCCCCTTTTCAGGAGCGGAAGCTTCCGGCGCGGTGGTGGATGGCGTCGCCGCTGCGGCGGGCTCGCTGCCCGGTGCCCCCTGCGCCAGCGCGACACGCGTCAGCAGGAACACGAGAGCCGCTGCCGACGCAGCCACCATGACACAGGACAATCCTCGCATTTGGAAACTCGAATTCTGGCCAGCTCCGTTTTCCGGAGCCGATCCTATTACGTCCGCAGCCGTCCGCACGCCGGGCTTTTGGCAAGCCGGACGGCTGCGGACTGGCTGTGCTTGATCCGGCTGCAGCTCGTGAAGACGAATATCAATCGGCTGCACTGCCAGTCCGGACCAAGTGCCGCGCTTGCGGCCGGCTCCGGCGCGGACAGGCCGAATGCGGCAAGTCCGAAAGTGCAGGCCAGCACGATCACGGCAGCGGCGAGAATGAGACTGTTGCGGGTCCACCAATTAGGGGGCATGGCGGGTCGCTCCTGTTTCGACTGGCAGGAAGATAGGAGCCGCCCTCCGCGCTCCCTGTGAACGGCTTCACACTACACGGGCTTGTGCGCGAGGCCGGGCGAAGCGCGGAAACTTGTATAACTCGCGCAAATCCGTTGCGCGCATGCAACCGTTGATCGAGATTGACGAATCAGGGCAAGCGCGTGTGCGGGGCGTGCGATGGGCAAGCAAGAAACAGGCAACCAAGAAGCGATCTACGACTATCAGCGCTACAGGCAATTGTTGGCGGAAGCGGTCAACGAGACCAAGCGGCTCGAGCTGATCGAGATCATCATCAAGGAAAATGCCCGCGAGAGGCTGGAGGCGCAGCGGATGGCGGATCGAGTCGCGATGACGGCAATGACCGTGGCACGCGTTCTCGGCCCCGGCGGGCGGCGCGAAAGCTTCTAGCCCGGGGGACTGCGGTCGCCGTGGCCGTAGACCAGCCCGTCTGACGTAATCCTCTGATCAGGATCAGTTCGGGCCATTTGCTTTTCACGCAAGCCTCCCCTGCTCTGCCGGCCCACTTTCGAGGCTGGCGTTTTGTCCCGGCTTCACTTACCTAGGCGCATCCCGCGCCCGTGGCGCGCCCAACCCCAAGAGTGAAAGCGACAAGGCCTGTTCGATATGAGTGGATTCAAGGAACCGGGTTTCGCGGACCGTCAGAAGGCCGCGATGCAGGCGCGGCAGAACATTCTGAACAAGTTTCGCGCCCAGCCGGGACCTGACGATCCCGAGGTGAAGCGCCGCCAGGCCGAGCGCGAAGCCATCGCAGCCGCGCGCGCGAAGGCGAAAGAGGCCAAGGAAGCCGAAAAGGCGGAGCAAAAGCGCCGCGAGGCCGAGGCCGCAGCGGCCGAAGCCGCCAGGATTGCGCGCGAAAAGGAAGAAGAGGCTGCCCGGCTGGCCGCGCTGGAAGCCGAGCAGAAGGCCAAGCGCGACGCCCGCTACGCCGCCCGCAAGAGCAAGGGCAAGAAGAGGTAGGCTGAGAGGCGCGGTCAATGCTGGCACGCCTACCTAGACTCGGTCATCCCGGGAGGTGCGTTAGCACCAGACCCGGAATTTCGGGATTCCCCGATGCGCAATTGCGCATCTGAGGTCTGGTCCTTCGGACCATCCCGGAGTGACACCAAGCTCAGTTCTTCTTCATACCGTCATCTTTTTTCATGCCGTCTTTCATCATGCTGTCGTGCTTCATGCCGTCCTTCTTCATCATGCCGTCGTCCTTCTTCATCGCATCCTTGGACATGGTCTCCTTCTTCATGCCGTCGTCCTTGCCCATTTTGTCCTGAGCGAAGGCGGCGGGCGCGAACGCAAGGCCGATCGAAACGAGCGCGGCAGACAGGCCGAGGCTAATGCGGGTCATGGTGGTCATGGGGGCGTCCTTTGGGGTTGAGTTCTCAGAGATGCGACGTCTGCCGCTTTCCCAAGGACGAGGCTGCGAGCGGGTTTGTTACTGCCCGCCTCCCAAAGTTCTTCTCCGGTCACGGTTAGTTGAAACGGACAAATTCATGGCGCCTTCGCGCCGCAAGCGCCCGAGGTTCGACGCATTATTGACGGAGTCTTCTGCGAACGGCTGTTCCCGGGGCGAGCGGCGCAACCGTACGGAGCTTTGGTCGGGGGCTACGATCAGGGCTTGCCGTCGTGCACCGCCTCGACCTATCACACCGAGTGGAACTATCAGACTAGAGCCACCTTGGTCGAAGACCGGCTATGATGGGCTCAAGCTGGTCACGATCGCCGACCCAAGAACCGATTTTGCAGGGGAAGAACCATGCTGACACGCCGTCATCTCATCGCATCCGCGATGGCCGCACCGGCCATCCTTCGTTTCGGTACCGGAACGGCTCACGCCGCCACCACGCTGAAGATCTCGCACCAGTTCCCGGGCGGCACGATCGACAAGGGCGACTTCCGCGACCGGCTCTGCCGCATGTTTGCGGCCGAAGTCGCCAAGCGCTCCGGCGGCGAGCTCGCCGCCGAAGTCTATCCGAACTCCTCGCTGATCAAGACCAACGCGCAGTTCTCGGCGATGCGCAAAGGCGCACTCGATATCAGCCTGTATCCGATGCCCTATGCCGGCGGCGAGCTGCCGGAGACCAATATCGGCCTGATGCCGGGCCTGGTCGCCACCTACGATCAGGGCTTGCGCTGGAAGAAGGAGCCGGTCGGCAAGGCGCTGACCGACTTCCTCGCCGACAAGGGCATCATCCTTCTCACCTGGGTCTGGCAGGCCGGCGGCGTCGCCAGCCGCTCCAAGCCGATCGTCGCGCCCGAAGATGCCAAGGGACTGAAGGTCCGCGGCGGCTCGAAGGAAATGGACATGGTGCTGCAGACCGCGGGCGCCGCGGTGCTGTCGGTGCCGTCGAACGAAATCTATGCTGCGATGCAGACCGGCGCCTGCGACGCCGGCATCACCTCCTCCACCAGCCTGATCTCGTTCCGCCTCGAAGAGGTTGCGAAGTGCCTGACCTCGGGCGCCGGCGCCTCCTACTGGTTCATGCTGGAGCCGTTGATGATGTCGAAGGCAATCTTTGACAAGCTGCCGAAGAACCAGCAGGACATCATCCTTGCGGTCGGCAGCGAGCTCGAAGCGTTCGGCCGCAAGGGCGCGCAGGACGACGACATCGAGGTCGCCAAGGTCTATGAGAAGGCCGGCGCCAAGGTCAGCAAGCTCGACGTGGCGACCGTCGGCAAGTGGCGCGACATTGCCCGCGATACCGCGTGGAAGGACTACAGCGCCAAGACGGCGACGTCGGCCAATCTGCTCAAGCTTGCCAGCGACGTTGCCGCATGATGCATGGTCCGCTTCCGGATCAGCAAGACCATTCCGAGGTCGCTACGGGCAATCCGCTCGTGGCGGCGCTCGGGCAGGCGCTGGCGCTGTGCAACAGCGTCATCGTGGTCTTTGCCGCGCTGGCGCTAATCGCGGCCTGCGTGATCCTCAGTTACAGCGTGCTCGGGCGCGCGCTCTTTCACAGCGCCAACTACTGGCAGGACGAGGCGGCGGTATTTCTGCTCGTCGGCGCCACCTTCATGACCGCGGCCTATGTGCAGGGTGAGCGTGGCCATATCGGCATCGAGGCCTTTGTCGGACTGATGTCGCCGCTCGCCAACCGCATCCGGCTGTGGCTGGTCGATGTCGCGAGCCTGCTGTTCTGCGCCTTCTTCGCCTGGAAATCCTGGACGCTGGCCCACGAGGCCTATGTCGACGGCCAGGTGTCGAACTCGATGTGGTCGCCGCCGCTGGCGATCCCGTATGTGCTGATGGCCGCGGGCATGACGCTGCTCTGCGTGCAGATTCTGTTGCAGATCATTGTTCCCTTTGTTGGTGCTTCACGGCGATGAGCGTTCTTCTATGAGTGTTCTTGGAATTGGTATCAGTTACGGCGTAGCCACCCTGTTTGCGATGTTTTCCGGAATGCCGATTGCTTTTGCTTTGGGCGCCGTCGCCGTCGTCTTCATGGCGATCTACATGCCGACCGCCTCCCTCGATACCGTGACGCAGAACGTCTACGAGGAGATGGCCTCGATCACTCTGTTGTCGATCCCGCTGTTTATCCTCAAGGGCGCGGCGATCGGCAAATCCCGCGCCGGCCAGGATCTCTATTCGGCGCTGCATGCCTGGCTGCATCGCGTGCCCGGCGGTCTCGGCGTCGCCAACGTGTTCGCCTGCGCGCTGTTCGCGGCCATGGCGGGCTCCTCGCCCGCGACCTGCTCGGCGATCGGTTCGGCCGGCATTCCCGAGATGCGCAAGCGCGGCTATTCCGGCGGCTTTGCCGCCGGGATCATCGCCGCCGGCGGCACGCTCGGCATCCTGCTGCCGCCCTCGATCACCATGATCCTGTTCGCCGTCGCCGCGGAGAAGTCACTCGGGCGACTGTTTCTTGCCGGCATCGGCCCGGGACTGCTGCTGGTGACGCTGTTCGGCGTCTACGCGGTGCTGCGCTTCCGCAAGGAATATGCGGCGGCCCACGCGCTCTATGAGAAGACCGGAACGGAGTCCGCGATCCTGCAGCGCGACGAGTTCACGATGGCCGAGCGCTTCACCATGCTGCCGCGGGTAATCCCGTTCGTGCTGCTGCTCACCGGCGTCATGATCGCGCTCTATGGCGGCTATGCGACGCCGTCGGAGACCGCAGGCCTCGGTGGCCTGCTGGCGCTGATGCTGATCGCTGTGATCTACAGCGTGTGGCGGCCGAGCGATCTATCGCCGATCCTGAAATCCACCATCCGCGAATCCACCATGCTGATGATGATCATCGGCATGTCGCTGCTCTATTCCTATGTGATGAGCTATCTGCACATCTCGCAATCGGCGGCGGAATCCATCGTCGCCATGCACCTGCCGCGCTGGGAGCTGTTGACCGCGATCCTTGTGATGGTGGTGGTGCTCGGCTTCTTCCTGCCGCCGGTGTCGATCATCCTGATGACCGCGCCGATCATCCTGCCGCCGCTGCGCGCTGCCAATTTCGACATCATCTGGTTCGGCGTGGTCATGACCATCGTGATGGAGATGGGCCTGATCCACCCGCCGGTCGGGCTGAATATCTTCGTCATCCGCAACGTCGCGCCCGACATTCCCCTGAGCGAGGTGATCTGGGGGACGCTGCCGTTCGTGCTGCTGATGATGCTGGCGGTGCTGCTGCTCTGCTTCTTCCCGGGCATTTCGACCTGGCTGCCGGATCTCGTGATGGGCCCGGACGGAGGAAGGTGAAACCGGCGAATGGTGAGTAGCGAATGGCGAATGGACGATTCTATTCGCTACTCTCCATTCGCTATTCGCCTCAAGCCCGCGCCGCGATCATCCCTCCGCCCACCACCTGCAACAGATCGGCTCTGACCGCCTCGATATGCTGCTCCAGAAACCGGCAGGCCTCGTCGATCTCTTTGGCCCGGCATAGCGCGATTAGATGGGCGTGCTCCTGCTCGGCCGTTCCCATCGCCTTGGTGTTGGAAAGCTGCAGGCGCGTGTAGCGGTCGCTGGTCTGCAATAGCGCTACCACGATCGCCTTGGTGCGCGGCCGCCGCGCGTGCACATACAGCGCCATGTGGAAGTCGGCATTGAGCTGCCCCCATTCACTGACGTTGCGTGCCTTGATCGCCTTCTCGAAGCGCGCCTGGATGTCATCGAGCCCCGCAAAGTCCTTCTCTGCAAAATGCGGCGCCGATTGCGCCAGCAGTCGCGGCTCCATGATCCGGCGGAGATCGAACACGTCGTTGATTTCGTCCAGCGACAGTTCGGAAACGATCGCACCCTTTTGCGGGACGATGCGCACCAGCCCTTCCGCCTCGAGCTGAAACAGCGCCTCGCGCACCGGGATGCGGCTGACGCCATAGGTATCGCCGAGCGCATCCTGCCGAAGCTGGGTGCCGGCCGGATAGGTGCCGTCGAGAATGGCCTGCCGGAGCTGGTCGACGATCGCAGCCGACAGCGTGCGATGCTTCAGAGCGCCCTTCATTTGATCTTCCATCGTCATTGCCGGCCTTTCGGGATCGAGGCGGCATCAATTTCGCATGTCGATGTGGCCCCAACCCAGCAAAAGCTGTCGGCGCCCCAGAATCTCCATTTGACAAGATTGTATAAATTATACATTTTGAAATAGCACGTTGAATTTCAAGGGGCGGCGGGGCTCTTCATGATCGAGCAGACGATGACGGATGCGCCGGCGTTCAGCGTCCGGCAGCTGATTGTCAGGGCTTCCAGCCTGCTGCTCGCCTTCGAGCGTATCGCCTTGATGGGGCTGATGTATCTGCTGACGGGCCTGATCCTTGTAAACGTCGTCACCCGCTACTCCCACTTCCCGATCTACTGGATCGATGAATCGGCCGTCTATTGCGTGGTCTGGCTGACCTTCATCGGCGCGTCCGCCATGACGAGGCTACGGCTCGATTTTGCCGTCACGATGATGACGGAGCGCCTTTCCCCACGGAATCAAAAGATCGCGAAGGTCACCTCGACCGGTATGGTCGTGGTGTTCGGCGTGGCCCTGATCATCACCTGCTTCCTCTGGATGGACCCGATCGGACTCGCCCGCGCCGGCTTCGACGCGCGCAAGCTCGCCGCAGAGACCTTCAACTTTCTCTACACCGAGCGCACGCAGACGCTGAACTGGCCGACCTGGGTGCTCTACCTGACGCTGCCGATCTTCGCGGTATCGATGACCATCCATGGTCTTGCGAACCTGCTGGAGGATCTCGGGCTGGTGCCGCGCACACCGCTAAAAGGCTTTCAGCTCTCCGAACTCGACGGGGTCAATTAGTGATCACGTCCGCTGCCTTCATCGCGATCATGCTGGTCGGCGTGCCGATCGGCCTTTGCCTCTGCCTCGCCGGCTTCGTCTACATCATCGCATCGGGAAATCCGGTGCTGTTCCAGTCCTATCCGCTGCAGCTGTTCGGCGGCGTCGACAGCTACGGCCTGATCGCCATCCCGCTGTTCATCCTGATCGGCGAGATCATGAATGGCGGCGGCATCACCCGGCGCATCGTCGACATGGCGATGGCGTTTGTCGGCTCGCTGAAGGGCGGGCTCGCCTACGTCAACATCCTCGCCAACATGTTCATCTCCTCCATCCTGGGGTCTGCAACCGCGCAGGTCGCGATCATGGCGCAGATCATGGTCCCGGAGATGGAAAAGAAGGGCTATGACAAGACCTTTGCGGCGGGCCTGACCGCCTATGGCGGTATGCTCGGGCCGATCATTCCGCCCTCGGTGATGTTCGTGGTCTACAGCGTGCTGGCGCAGGTGTCCGTCAGCGACATGCTGATCGCTGGCATCGTGCCGGGCGTGATCCTGACGGTGATGTTCTGCATTGTCATCGCGTTGATGGGATACGTCTACAACTATCCCAGGGCCGATTATCAGACCCCGCGGCAGCGGCTGGCGACGATCCTGCGGACATCGCCGACGCTGCTGATCCCGATCGTGATCGTCGGCAGCATTTTGGGCGGGTTCGCCAACGCGACCGAGTCCGCGGCCGTCGGCGCGGTCGCCGCGGCCCTGGTTGGAAAATACTGGACCAAGGAATTCGAGTTTTCCCAATTGCCGCAGATGATGCTGCGCTCGGGCATCTACTCGGCCATCGTGCTGTTCCTGGTCGCCGCGGCCGCCGTGTTCTCCTGGGTCTTGATCTTCGGCAAGGTGCCGCAGGAGACGGCGCGCTGGATCCAGTCCGTCGCCAAGGATCCCGTCAGCTTCATGCTCCTGTGCAACGTGATCCTCCTGGTCATCGGCACGGTCATCGACGGCATTCCCGGCCTGATCATGACGGTGCCGATCCTGCTGCCGGTCGCAACCGACATCTATCACATCGATCCGCGTCAATTCGGCGTCGTCGTGGTGATCAATCTTGTGCTCGGGCTGCTGTCGCCTCCTGTCGGCCTTTGCTTCTTCGTGGCCGCCGCCGTGACCGGCGCCAAGCCCGGCAAGATGTTCATGGTGACGCTGCCGCTGTTCGGCATCTCCTGCATCCTGCTGGTGCTGCTCTCGCTTTACCCATCCCTCTCCCTCGTCCTCATCAAGTAGGTCCAAACCCTCAAGGAGCCCAGTCATGTCGCTTTCACGTCGCCGCTTCCTTGCCGCCAGCGCGGCCGTGCCGCTGTTCGCGCCGTCGCTCGCGCTGGCGCAGGCCAAGGAGTTCCGGCTCGGCCTCATCACCCCCAACGGCCATTCCTGGAACAAGGCGGCGCTCAAACTCGGCGACGATCTGAAGGCCGCGACCAACGGCCGCCTGACCATGACCGTGTTTCACTCCGGCCAGCTCGGCAACGAGCCGGCCATGATGCAGCAGCTGCAGTCGGGCGCGCTCGACATGGGCTTCATTCAGGCCGCCGAGCTCGGCTCGCGCGTGCCGCACATCGCGGCGATCAACGCGCCCTACATCGTGCGCTCGACGCCGTCGGTCGCCAAATTTGTCCGCCATCCCGCGGCGATCAAGCTGTTCGAGGTGCTGCCGCAGGAAACCGGAACGATCGGCCTCGGCTGGGGCATCACCGGCATGCGCGCGGTATTCTCGGCGAAGGACTTGAACGGTCTTGCCGATATCAAGGGCATGAAGCTGCGCATCAACCCGACGCCGGTCTATCGCGATTTCTATTCCTCGCTCGGCGCAGCGCCGACGCCGATCCCGACCCCGCAGGTGTTCGACGCGATGGCGAACGGCCAGGTCGACGGGCTGGAAGCGGATCTGGAATTCTCCTGGAACCAGCGCTTCGACAAGGTCTCAAAAGTCATCCTGCAGATGAACGCGGTCTTCATGCCGATGGCCGCGGTCGTCTCCGGCCGGGTCTGGCAGTCGCTGCCGGCCGCCGACCGCGAGCTGATCGCCAAGACGGTCAAGTCGGTGCTCGACACCCAGATCGACGAGCTGGCCGGCAACGAGCCCAAGCTGATCGAGAATTTCAAGAACGCGCCGATCCCGATCCGGCAGGTCGACGCCAAGGACACCGAGGCCGTCATTGCCGAGTTCGACAAGGTCTGGCTGCCCAAGGCGCCCGTCCTCGCCGAGCTGCGCAAGGTCGGCGCGACGCTCTAGCCCCACCCATCGTTTGAAAACCAGCGCCCGGCGGAGCCAAGGCATCCGCCGGCATATCCAATTGGAGCCAATAATGAGCCCACGCATTTCCTGGGAAGGCGTCTTCCCGGCCGTCACCACGCAATTCAACGACGATCTGTCGCTCAACATCGATGCAACGGCCAAGGTCATGGATGGCCTGATCCGCGACGGCGTTTCCGGATTGATCGTCTGCGGCTCCGTCGGCGAGAACACCTCGCTGGAACGCAAGGAAAAGGTCGCGATCATGGAAGCGGCCAAATCCGTCGCCGCGGGGCGCGTGCCGGTGCTGTGCGGCATTGCCGAGTTCACCACGGCGTTCGCCATCGAGACTGCCAAGGAAGCCGCGCGGGTTGGCATCGATGGTGTGATGGTGATGCCGGCGCTGGTCTATTCCTCCAAGCCGCATGAGACCGCCGCGCATTTCCGCGCCGTCGCCAGCGCGACCGACCTGCCGGTCATGCTCTACAACAACCCGCCGATCTACAAGAACGACGTCACGCCTGACATCCTGGCTTCGCTCGCCGACGTCGAAACCGTCGTCTGCTTCAAGGATTCGTCCGGCGACACCCGGCGCTTCATCGACACGCGCAACATGGTCGGCGACCGTTTTGTCCTGTTTGCCGGCCTCGACGATGTCATTGTCGAGAGTGTCGCGATGGGCGCGGTCGGCTGGGTATCGGGCATGTCGAACGCCTTTCCGCGCGAGGGCGAGACGCTGTTTCGCCTGGCCAAGGCGGGGCGCTATGCCGAGGCGATGCCGCTCTACGAATGGTTCATGCCGCTGCTGCATCTCGATGCTCGTCCGGATCTCGTCCAATGCATCAAGCTGTGCGAGCACATCATGGGCCGCGGCACCGCGCTCACCCGCCCGCCGCGCCTCGCTTTGCTGCCCCACGAGAAGGCGGAAGTCGAAGCCATGATGGCGAAGGCGCTGAAGAACCGGCCGGTGCTGCCGAATGTCGGGCTGAAGGCCGCGTAAGCGGCCTACTTCGCCGCCCGCGTCTTCGCATTTAACGCCGCCGCGACGCGGCTGACCGGGGGACGGCCGATCAGGGAGCTCACGACATTGGTCGCGGCGACCAGCTTTGTCATATCGATGCCGGTCGCAACGCCCATGCCTTCGAGCATGTACACGACATCCTCCGTCGCGACATTGCCGGTCGCGCCGGGGGCGTAGGGGCAGCCACCGAGACCGCCGGCCGCGGAATCGATCACGCGGCAGCCTTCCTCCATTCCGGCATAGAGATTGGCGAGGGCCTGGCCATAGGTGTCGTGGAAATGCATCGCGAGATTGGCCATCGGCACGTGGCCGGCGACGGCGCGGAGTAGCTGCCGCGCCTTCAAGGGCGTGCCGACGCCGATGGTGTCGCCGAGCGAGATTTCGTAGCAGCCGAGATCCCACAGCACTCTTGCCACATCGACCACCGCCTGCGGCCTGATCTCGCCCTCATACGGGCAGCCGAGCACGGTCGAGATATAGCCGCGCACCCTGACGCCATCGGCCTTGGCGCGGGCCAGCACTGGCTTGAAGCGCTCGATCGACTCCGCAATCGAGCAGTTGATATTGGCGCGCGAAAAACTTTCCGACGCGGCGGCAAACACGGCGATCAGTTTCGCGCCGGCGGCTTGCGAGGCCTCATAACCCTTCTCGTTTGGCACCAGCACCGGGAGGTCGCAATCACGATGATGGCTTACGCCTTGCAGCACCTCGGCCGATCCCACCATCTGAGGGATCGCCTTGGGCGAGACGAACGCGCCGACCTCGACTGCCTTCAGGCCGGCGCCGATCAGCGCCTCGACGAACGTGATCCGGTCAGCGACGCTAATCGGCGTCTTTTCGTTCTGCAGCCCGTCGCGCGGGCCGACTTCGACGATGTGGACGCGATCGCTCATGATGCCGCCGGTTCGACTTCGGCGAGTTCGACGCCCTCGCCGACGATATCGCCGACCTTGCACCTGATCTTCTTCAAGGTGCCGGCAAAAGGCGCGCGCAAGGTCTGCTCCATCTTCATGACTTCCAGCGTGAGGATCGCCGCGCCCTTCTCCAGTCTGGCGCCTTCCTCGGCCAACAGCGCCACCACCGTTCCCGGCAGGGGGGCCACGATCTTGTCCTCGCCGACCTGCTCTTCGGTCTCGCCGCCGAATGGATCGACCCAGTGCAGATCGAAGCGGCCGTTCCGGGTGCGCAAGTAGAGCTCATGGCCCTCGATCACGGCGGTGATCCGCGTCTTCACGCCGTCGAGCGTGAGGTCGAACGTGTCGCCATCCGCCGGCGAGATCGCACATGCAAAGTGGTGCTTGCCGATCGAAATCATCGACGGCCCATGGCCATAGCGCAGTGTCACCTTGTGCTCGGGCCCCTGCCCCTGGCGGAACGAGAACACCCGTTGCCGCTGTCCGACCGGCATCCAGCCAAAAGTCTGCCACGGCGATTGCGCTTGCCTGCGTGCGGCCTTCTGCTCGTCGTTGACGATCGCAGCGACCGCGGCGCAGAGTTCAAGATCACCCGGCGTCGGCGAGGTTTCCGTCAGCTTGTTCAGCTCGCGCTCGATGAAGCCGGTGTCGATGGTGTTGGCCCGCACATTCGGATGCGTAATCAGCGCCGACAGGAACGGGATGTTGGTAACGATGCCGCGGACGTCGGTCTCCTCCAGCCCGCGGTTGAGCCGCTCGATGGCGGCCTCGCGCGTCGGCGCCCAGGCGATCACCTTGGCCAGCATGGCGTCATAGTAAGGCGACACGGCATCGCCGGCGCGATAGCCGGCGTCGATCCGCAAGCCGTCGACCCTATCAGGCGTATTCCAGGTCCTGATCCGGCCGACCGAGGGCATAAAGTTCTTCTGCGGATTTTCCGCATAGACCCGCGCCTCGATCGCATGGCCGTTCAGCCTGATCTCGTCCTGCTTGAGCGGCAGCTTCTCGCCGAACGCCACCCGCAACTGCCATTCCACGAGATCTACCCCGGTGATCAGTTCGGTGACGGGATGCTCGACCTGCAGGCGGGTGTTCATTTCGATGAAGAACACTTCCTTGCCATCGGAGACGAATTCGATCGTGCCGGCGCCGACATAGTTCACGGCAGCCGCCGCCTTGCGCGCGGCCTCGCAGACCTTCTCACGCTCGATAGCGTCGAGCGTCGGCGACGGCGCCTCCTCGATCACCTTCTGGTGCCGCCGCTGCAGCGTGCACTCGCGCTCCCACAGCGAGAGCAGATTGCCGTGGCTGTCGCCGATGATCTGCACCTCGATATGCCGGGGATTCTGCACATACTTCTCGATCAGCATGCGGTCGTCGCCGAACGCGGCCTTGGCCTCGCGCTTGGCGCTGACGATTGCTGCCGAAAGCTCTGTGGCCGAATTCACCACGCGCATGCCGCGCCCGCCGCCGCCGGCCGAGGCTTTGACCAGCACGGGGAAGCCGATCTCGTTGGCGGCGTTGGCAAGCGTCGCCTCATCCTGGGCCTCGCCATGATAGCCGGGCACCAAGGGCACCCCGGCCTTTTCCATGAGCGCCTTCGAGCCGGACTTCGAGCCCATCGCGGTCATCATTTCGGCCGTGGGACCGACGAACACCAGCCCAGCCTTCCGGCACGCGTCTGCAAACTCGGCATTTTCAGACAGGAAGCCGTAGCCGGGATGGATCGCCTCCGCGCCGGTCTTTTGCGCAGCCTCGATCACGCGCGCGATGTTGAGATAGCTGTCGCGCGCCCGCGCCGGCCCGAGCAGCACGGCCTCGTCGGCCATCGCGACATGCATCGCATCGCGGTCGGCCTCCGAATAGACGGCAACCGCCCGCAGCCCCATGGCGCGCGCGGAGCGGATGACGCGGCAGGCGATTTCGCCGCGGTTGGCAATCAGGAGCGTGCGAAAACGCCGGTAGAGCTTTGCGCGGTCCATCGTCACATCCTGAACAGGCCGAACTTCGTGGGTTCGATCGGCGCATTGGCCGCGGCGGAAAGGCCAAGGCCGAGCACCAGCCGCGTGTCGGCGGGGTCGATGACGCCATCATCCCATAGCCGCGCAGTAGCATAGTAGGGATTGCCCTGGCTTTCATACTGCGCGCGGATCGGCGCACGAAACTTCTCTTCCTCTTCCGCCGACCAGGTCTCGCCCTTGGCCTCGATATTGTCGCGGCGCACCTGACTGAGCACCATCGAAGCCTGCTCGCCGCCCATCACCGAGATGCGGGCGTTCGGCCACAGCCAGAGGAAGCGCGGGCTGTAGGATCGCCCGCACATGCCGTAATTGCCTGCGCCATAGGATCCGCCGATCACGACGGTGAATTTCGGCACGCCCGCGGTCGCCACCGCCGTCACCAGCTTGGCGCCGTCGCGCGCGATGCCGCCGGCCTCGTATTTCTTGCCGACCATGAAGCCGGTGATGTTCTGCAAAAACACCAGCGGAATATTGCGCTGGCAGCACAGTTCGATGAAGTGCGCGCCCTTCAGTGAGCTTTCGCTGAACAGGATACCGTTGTTGGCAATGATGCCGACCGGATAGCCCCAGATGTGGGCGAAGCCGCAGATCAGCGTCGAGCCATAGAGTTTTTTGAATTCGTCGAACTCCGAGCCGTCGACGATGCGCGCGATGATGTCGTGGACATCGAACGGCTTTCTCCCGTCGGCGGAGACTACGCCATAGATTTCCTTGGCCGGAAACAGCGGCTCCCGCGGCTCGCGCATGTTGAGCGTGGCCTTGGTGGGTTGCTTCAAGGTCGCAACGATGCGGCGGGCGATCCCGATCGCATGCGCATCGTTCTGCGCGTAATGATCGGTGACGCCGGAATGCCGCGAATGCACGTCGGCGCCGCCGAGCTCTTCGGCGGAAACCACCTCGCCGGTCGCCGCCTTCACGAGCGGCGGCCCGCCGAGGAAGATGGTGCCCTGGTTGCGCACGATGATGCTCTCGTCCGACATCGCCGGCACATAGGCGCCGCCGGCGGTGCAGGAGCCCATCACGATCGCGATCTGCGGAATACCAAGCGAGGACATCTGCGCCTGGTTGTAGAAGATGCGGCCGAAATGCCGCTCGTCCGGAAAGATCTCGTCCTGCATCGGCAGGAAGGCGCCGCCGGAATCGACCATGTAGACGCAGGGCAGATTGTTCTGCCGCGCGATATCCTGCGCGCGCAGATGCTTCTTCACGGTCATCGGATAGTAGGTGCCGCCCTTGATGGTGGCATCATTGGCGACGATGACGCATTCGCGGCCGGAAATGCGTCCCACGCCGGTAATCACGCTCGCCGAATGGACGTCACCGCCATAGAGCCCGTTGGCGGCCAGCGGCGACAGTTCGAGGAAGGCGGTGCCGGGATCGACCAGAAGGTCGACGCGTTCGCGCGCCAGCATCTTGCCGCGCGAGGTGTGCCGCTTGCGCGACGCCTCACCACCGCCGCCGGAAACCACCTTCAACTTGTCGCGCAGCTCGGCCACAAGACCCCGCATCACGTCGGCGTTGCGGGCAAACTCTGATGATGTGGGATCAATGGTGGAATGGAGCGGCATGATTGGCGTTTCTTTGGATGCTGGAGTGCCTTGCGACGGCTTTCAGGAGCAGCGGAACCGTGGCCTTGAAGGAGACGCGACAGCCTGTACCATCTTCGGCCGAATGTGAAGTTCAAGCCGTCTTTTCAAACAGCTCCCGGCCGATCAGCATGCGGCGGATTTCGGATGTGCCGGCGCCGATCTCGTAGAGCTTGGCGTCGCGGAGCAGCCGCCCGGTCGGATAGTCGTTGATGTAGCCGTTGCCGCCTAAGAGCTGGATGGCGTCGAGCGCGCATTGCGTGGCCTTCTCGGCGGCATAGAGAATGGCGCCGGCGGCGTCCTCCCGCGTGGTCTCGCCGCGGTCGCAGGCTTTCGCCACCGCATAGACATAGGCGCGCGAGGCGTTCATCGTGGTGTACATGTCGGCGATCTTGCCCTGCACCAGTTGAAACGTGCCGATCGGCTCGCCGAACTGTTTGCGCTCGTGCACGTAGGGCAGCACGACGTCCATGCAGGCCTGCATGATACCGATCGGGCCGGCCGCCAGCACCGCGCGCTCATAGTCGAGGCCGCTCATCAAGACGTTGACGCCGCGGCCGACCTCGCCGAGCACGTTCTCCTCCGGCACCTCGCAATCCTCGAACAAGAGTTCGCAGGTGTCGGAGCCGCGCATGCCGAGCTTGTCGAGCTTCTGCGCGGTGGAAAACCCCTTCATGCCCTTTTCGATCAGGAAAGCCGTCATGCCGCGCGGGCCGGCGTTGGGATCAGTCTTGGCGTAGACCACCAGCGTATCGGCGACCGGGCCGTTGGTGATCCACATCTTGTTGCCGTTGAGCACAAAGTGGCCGCCCTTCTTCTCGGCGCGGGTCTTCATCGAGACCACGTCACTGCCGGCGCCGGGCTCGGACATCGCGAGCGAGCCGACATGCTCACCGGAGATTAGCTTCGGCAGGTATTTGCGCTTTTGCGCCGCGTTGCCATTGCGGCGGATCTGGTTGATGCAGAGGTTGGAATGCGCGCCATAGGACAGCCCGACCGCGGCGGAGGCGCGGGATATTTCCTCGACCGCGATGCAGTGCTCGAGATAGCCCAGGCCGGCACCGCCATACTCCTCCTCGACCGTGATGCCGTGCAGGCCGAGCGCGCCGATCTTCGGCCAGAGGTCGCGCGGAAACTGATTGCTGCGGTCGATCTCGGCGGCGCGCGGGGCGATTTCGTTCTGCGAGAACGCCTGCACCGTCTCGCGGATCGCGTCCGCGGTCTCGCCGAGGTCGAAGTTCAGCAGCAGCGCCCGGTTTGAGGCCATCATTTCCCCCGATATCGTCCCTGGAATTAAACGATCATACGTTTTTTTAATGCCATCGCAAGAGAAACCTGTGAAAGCCTTAATGAACGCTACAGACAATTGAAATTGCTATATTTTCATGTCATCATTATACGATCGCTTGCTTGTTTCCACGGGGCTGGCGAACGCCACTTTCAAGAGGCCTCCATGGCGCGGACGATCGGCTCACACGGCCCCAAGACGATGGAAGCGATCCGCAAGGCGGGGCTGCGCCTGATCTTCGAGCATGGCTACGCCGCAATGAGCCTGCGCCAGCTCGCGGCCGAAGTCGGTATCCAATCGGGCTCGCTCTACAACCACATCTCGACCAAGCAGGAATTGCTGTTCGACCTGATACGGGACCACATTAACGAGCTGCTCCGCCAGCTCGACCGCGCCCTGGAGGGCAAGCAGCGGGCGGCCGACAAGCTCCGCGCCTTCACCGCCTTCCACGTCACCTACCACATGACCAAGAAGCGCGAGGTGTTCATCGCCAATTCCGAGCTGCGCAGCTTGGAGCCGAAGAATTACGAGGCGATCGTGGCGCTACGCGGCGCCTATGAGCGGCGGCTGGCGGAAATACTCAGCGAAGGCGTAGCCGAGGGCGAGTTCGATGTCGTAGACACCCAGGTGGCGACTTTTGCTATTCTGGCTCTGTTGACCGGTCTCACCACCTGGTACCGGCCGGGCGGCCGTCTCACCAGGGAGGCAATCGTCGCCGCCCATGAGAAGCTGGTATTGTCGGGCGTCGCCTCCAGCGCAGCAGCCAGGCGAGCCCCAACCAAGCGCGCGCCCTCCCCGCGCATCGCAGCGCGCGGCAAGCCGGTGCGCCGGTGAGGTGCCCATGACGGAACGCCCGCCCCTCGACGAGCTCGACCTGAAAATACTGTCGGAGCTGCAGCGGGACGGGCGCATCCGCAACAACGAGCTGGCCGAGCGGGTCGGCCTATCGGAGCCGCCATGCCGGCGCCGCGTCCGCGCCTTGCGGGAGCGCGGCTACGTCAGCGCCATCCGGGCCACGCTTGACGAAAAGCTGCTCGGCTATGAGGTGATTTCCTTTGTCCTGATTCAGTTGCAGAGCCAGGCCCAGGCCCCCCTGCTTGCGTTCGAGAAATCGATCGCCGCAATTCCGCTGGTCCTGCAGGCCTGGCGGATCTCGGGCGACGCCGACTATCTGCTCAAATGTGTGGCGCGAAACGTCGAGGGCATGCACCAGCAGCTTCTGCAGTTCTCCGCAATGCCCGAGGTCCGCAACATCAGGACCTTCCCGGTGCTCGGCGCCGCCAAGGATGCGCCGCTGCCGATCCCGCCGGCGACATCGGATCCGTCGCAATAGCATCGCCCGCAACGCGGGCGCACGGCACGGCACGACTGGCCCTAGTGAGTCCAGGGCTCGACGCGCTTGAAGGCGAAATTGTCGGCGTAAGCGACCGTCCGCTGCACCGAATCCTTGGGCTCGATCACCTGGTAGGCAATGCCCTTGCGTTCGCAATAGGCGATCGCGTCTTCCTTGGTGTCGAACTGCAGGGTGAGCTGCTGCTTCATGTCGGTTGACGAGGTCCAGCCCATCAGCGGCTCGACGGCCCGCGGCTGCTCCGGCTCATAGTCGAGCTGCCATTCCCGGGTCTTGGCCCGGCCCGATTGCATCGCGTTCTTGGCGGGCTTGAAAATCCGTGCGGTCATGGATGGTCGGGTCCTCGATCGATCTGCGACATGGTAACGGTTGGTGGAAACGGCCGGGATAGTATAGAGACACTTTTCAGAGATTGAGCGGTGATTCCAGAAACCCGGATGTACCATTTCCGTACCGGTATAGTCATTATGCCGTACTGTGACAATCTAGGGCTATCCGGCGCCCGGGACCCCGGCTTGCGGCGCGATCTCCCCGAAGGCATCACGAAGCGGCACCCATGAAAATCAACGCCACCCTGCCCGACAAAGGACGCGACCTCCGGCTCGACCTGTTTCGCGGGGTCGCAAACTGGGCGATCTACCTCGACCATATTCCCGACAACGTCGTGAACTGGATCACCACCCGGAATTACGGGTTCAGCGACGCGGCCGACCTCTTCGTCTTCATTTCCGGCTATACCGCCTCGTTTGTCTATGCGCGGATGATGCTGGAACGCGGCTTCATCGTCGGCGCCACCCGGCTGACCAAGCGGGTCTGGCAGCTCTACGTCGCCCATATCATCCTGTTCGTGATCTACATCGCCTCGATCAGCTATCTGGCGCTGCGCTTTGGCGATTCCGAACTGGTCAACGAGTTCAACGTGGTCGGCCTGATCGACAACGCGACCGAAACGCTGCGGCAGGGGCTGTTCCTGAAGTTCAAGCCGGTCAATCTCGACGTGCTGCCGCTCTACATCGTGCTGATGGGACTTTTTCCACCGGTGTTGTGGTTCATGCTGCGCCAGCCCAATTGGACCATGCTGGCCGCCATCGCCTTGTGGCTGGTGTCGCGGCAGACCGGCTGGAACCTGCCCGCCTATCCGGTGGGCACCTGGTACTTCAATCCGTTCGCCTGGCAGGTGCTGTTCGTGTTCGGCGCCTGGTGCGCGCTTGGCGGCGCCCGCAACAACCTCGCCATCATCAATGCGCCCGTCACGCTGTATCTGTGCATCGGCTACCTGATCTTCTCGCTGATCATGACGATGGCTGGCCGCTTCCCGGCGTTCGGCGAAATGTTCCCGCACTGGCTGTTTTCGGCGTTCAACCCCAACGACAAGACCAATCTTGCGCCCTATCGCTTCCTGCACTTCGCCGCGATCGTGATCCTGGTGATCCGCTTCGTACCGAAGGAATGGCCCGGACTGGAATGGAAGATCTTCGATCCGCTGGTGGTGTGCGGTCAGCAGTCGCTCGCCGTGTTCTGCGTCGGCGTGTTCCTGTCGTTCGTCGGGCACTTCGAACTGTCGCTGAGCTCTGGCTCGCTGTTCGCGCAGATTTTCGTCAGCGTGACCGGCATCGCGATCATGACCATCGTCGCCTACTACATTTCCTGGTCGAAGCGGCAGGATAAGCCGCTGAAGCCCGCGCCGAAAGCCACCCCGGCGGCTTCCGGCTGAGCGCGGCGGTCGGCCTTTAGGCCGGCTGCGCCGTCGAGGCCACCAGGGTCCGCACGTCGGCGTAGACGTTGAGCACCGGCGAGACCACCTTGTACATCCTGTTCTTCGAGACGATCGTATCGTGGATCACCAGATGATCGACGCCGGTGGTCAGGAAGCAGTTCACGGCGTCCTGCGGCGTCTCCACGATCGGCTCGCCCTTGATGTTGAATGAGGTGTTGATCAGCACGGGAACGCCGGTCAGCGCCTCGAACTCCTTCAGCAGCCGATAGAGCATCGGATTGGTTTCCTCGCGCACGGTCTGCACCCGCGCCGTGCCGTCGACATGCACGATCGCTGGAATCTTGTCCCGCCATTCTGATCGTACCGGCTTGGCGATCAGCATGAACGGCGAGTCCTCCTCGCCTTCGAAAATCTCCTTCATGCGTTCGAACAGTACGATCGGCGCAAAGGGACGGAACGCCTGCCGGTGCTTGACGCGGCTGTTGAGGATGTCTTTCATTTCGGCCTTGCGCGGATCGGCAATCAGGCTGCGGTTGCCGAGCGCGCGCGGACCGAATTCCGAACGGTCCTGAAACCAGCCGATCACCTTCTGGTCGGCAAGCAGCTTTGCGGTGTCGCGGCAGACATTGTCGCTCCTGACGACATCGGCCTGGATTTTGACCAGAAACTTCTGCAATTCCTTGGCGACGTCCCGATCGCTGTAGCGCCGGCCGACATAGGCATGGTCCATCACGAAGCCGCGGCGCTGCTTGAGGATCTCGAGCCAGCCATAATAGGCGCAGCCGATCGCAATGCCGTCGTCGCCGGCGGCGGGCTGGATCCAGACGTTCTCAAAGCCGGCTTCACGGGCGAGGCGTCCGTTCGCCACGCAATTCAGTGCAACGCCGCCGGCCATGGTGAGATTCTTCGCGCCGGTGGTTTCGCGCAGCCAGCGGGCGCGGGCAAGCAATACGTTTTCGGTGTCGTCCTGCGTACGCCAGGCAAGGTCCTCCCAATGCCGCATCGCCGGGTTCTTCTCCCAGTTGGCGGCACCATCGAACACGTAGGGTTGCTTGAACTCGGCAGTCCAGTGCGGCACCTCCAGCTTGCCGTCATGCATCTCCAGGAGATGTTTGACCTGGTCGCGGCGGCCATACGGCGCCAGCCCCATCAGCTCACCGCATTTATTCCAGTCGCCGAAGATGTAGGTCGAGGCGCGGCTGTAGAGCGCGCCGAGCCCGGGCATGTTGTAGAATTCGTCGCTCAGGAAACCGCGGTCCGGCTCCATCCAGACCTTCTTCAGGCACTCCAGCGTCGTGCCGTTGAACTTGTAGTAGCTCTCCGATTCACGCGCCAGCGGCGTAGCTGTATCTTCCGCGGGAAAGGATTCCATGACATCGGAGCGGTAGCTGCCGACGCCATCGACGATCATCACGACGCCTTCCTCGAACGGCGAAACCGCGAAGGCGCTGTAGGCGTGCGCGAGGTGGTGCGAGATCGTGACCACCTTGTCCGAATGCTTCAGATACAGCGGGTGCTTGGCCGCATCGCCGCGCTCGAAGTCCGGCAGAAAGCCCGGCGCGTCGAAATAGACCAGCCGCTCCTCCATCTCCGGGACCGGAAGAATGTAGCAATTGCGCACCACCAGATCGACGTCGTCGAGCGTGATGCCTTCGGCTTCGAGAACGTAGTCGATCACTTCCTTGTAGAAGCCGGAGGCGTGCTTGGCGCGCGTGATGCGCTCCTTGGCGATCGCAAAGGCGATGGCGCCATCGCGCAACAGGCAGGCGCTCACATCGTGGTCGTAGGTGTTCAGGCCAAGGACGTAAGTGTGTTTTTTGGGCATGTTTACTCGTTAAAGCGAGATCGTCTTACGCTGAGAAATGGAAATCATGTCGAGATCAAGTTGCAGGCGTGGCCGAGCCGTAGCTTCCATGAGATTTCTGCAGCGCACAACCATCGGCGTTCAGCAAGTATTCAGGAACATGAACGGCGCGGCGTCCAGAAATTCGCAGCCTCCTGCCTTAACTTGACCTTACCTGCCCTTCTTAATAAAGTCCCGAAAGCTCGATAGAACCTTGAAAATATTGTCTTAGCGCATCTGAACCGATAGCTTTCTCGCGCGTCTAAGTGAGATAGTGCTGACGTCCAGATGTTTGGAAGTGACCGGAGATTCTCGAATGGCTAAACGCTACAATATCCTGACCCGCTGCCTCGCAGCGCTGGCTTTGTTGTTCGTCTACGTCGCCAGCACCTCTGCCATTCTGGTGGGCGCAACGACTTCGCCGGCGCAGGCCTATCGCGGGGGCAGAGGCTATCGCGGCGGTGGCTTCTATCGCGGCGGCCGTGGCTTCTATCGCGGTCGCGGCTTCTACGGCCGAGGCTACGGTTACTATGGCGCCCCGGTGGTCGGCCCGCGTTGCTGGTGGAACGCCTACGGCGTCCGCGTCTGCAGGTGGTGATATAGCCGACCCCGTCGCTTCAGACGGGATCGAACCAAGATAGAGGCGCGCCGGATATGCGGCGTGCCTTTATTTTTGTGGGACGCGCAGCGATGTCCGAACGGATTGGCCCACGCGCAAACTAGCTCGCCAGTCGCGGAAGCAGCTTCAGCGCGTTGCCGCGCTCGATCGCTGCGATCTGCTCGTCGGTGAAAACGCCGGCCTCGCGCAATCCCTTCACATGATCGATTCCGGTGCGGTACGGAAAATCGGTGCCGAACACGATCTGCGACGGCGGGATGATCGCCGCCAGCGCCGACATCGCGCTGCGGTTCGAGGTCTGCGCGGTGTCGTAGAAGAAGCGCTTCAACTCGGCTAGCGTGCCGTCCGGCACCGTCTCCTTGGCTTTCGGCGCCAGCAGCGGATGGCGCACGAAACGCTCGATCAGAAACGGCATCGTCCCGCCCGCATGCGAGAATATCCAGCGGATGTCGGGAAAGCGCCGCGCGTTGCCGGAGAAGACGATATCGGCGATGGTGCGCGTCGTATCGGTGCCGAACTCGATCATCACGGGCGGCTGCGTCGGCACCAGGTTCACGCAGCAATTGGCCGCGGTCGGATGGGTGTAGACCAGCGCCTTGCGCCGGTTCAGTTCCTCCATGACCGGCAGAAACAGCGGGTCGCCAAGCCACTTGTCGCCATAGCTCGTCATCAGCGCGATGCCGTCCGCCTTGAGGGTGTCGAGCGCATAGGCGAGTTCGCGCAGGCTGCCTTCGGCATCAGTGAGCGGCAGCATGGCGAAATTGCCGAATCGTCCCGGATAATCGGCAACGAGCTTGGCGGCATACTCATTCGCCTCGCGGCAGAGCCGTCGCGCCGCATCGCCCTTGGTGAAATTGACGGCTGGCGTCGTGACGGAGAGCATCGACGTCGCGATGCCGGCCTTGTCCATGTCATCGATCGATTTCTCGATCGTCCAGTTCTTCATCAGGGGATCGCCGAAGCCGGCGTCGTTCGACGCGGTCACATAGGTCGGCGGCGACAGGTGATGGTGGACGTCGATTCGAAGCGGCTTTGCGTTGGCGGTTTGTGCCGCGGCGCGGTTGCCGCCGGCCGCAGTCGTCAGCGCCAGCGCGCCGACGCCGAGCATGAAGCCGCGCCGGCTTGTTGCGGAGGCTGACGGATTGGCTGGGCCGCAGCAGAAGCATCCCCGCAACGGGGGTATACGCAGATCCGTCATTCGTTCTCTCCCCAATTTTTGTTTGTTGTCGCGTGCCGCCCTCAGCCGTCGAGGATGGCAACCGCGCGGGTCCAGCCGGCGGAGGCGCGCTCGATCTTCACCGGGAAGCACGATACCATGAAGCCGGTCGACGGCAGCTGCTCGAGATTGTGCAGCTTCTCAAGGTGGCAATAGCCGATATGGCGCCCCGCCTTGTGGCCTTCCCAGATCAGGCTGGCGTCCTTGGTCTCGGCATATTTCTTCGCGGTGTAGACGAACGGTGCGTCCCAACTCCAGCCGTCGATGCCCGTCAGCCGCACGCCGCGTTCCAGAAGATACATCGTCGCCTCATATCCCATGCCGCAGCCGGAGACGACGTAGTCGGGCCTGCCATATTTGGCGCCGGCGCTGGTATTGACCACGACGATTTCAAGCGGCGCCAGCGTGTGCCCGATCCGCTTGAGCTCGGCCTCGACATCGGCGGCGGTCACGACATAGCCGTCCGGGAAATGCCGGAAATCCAGCTTCACGCCGGGCTGAAGACACCATTCCAGCGGCACCTCGTCGATGGTCCAGGAGCGCTCGCCCCGGTTCATGGTGGGATGGAAGTGCCAGGGTGCGTCGAGATGCGTGCCGTTGTGGGTGGAGAGCGAGACCTGCTCCACCGCCCAGCCCTGCCCATCCGGCAAGTCCTCCGCCTTCAGCCCGTCGAAGAACTGCAGCATGCGCGGCAGGCCCTGCTGGTGATCGATGTACTGGATGGTCGGGTGGTTGCCGGGCGGATCGGCCGGCACGTCGTTTTGCAGCGGAACGGAAATGTCGATCAATTTGCGCGCCATGGCGTTTCCTCTCTGGATGTTTCTTGTTGCGTGATCCGAAAGGCCGCTACTGCCGCTCGACCCGGTTTTTCAGAATTCCGATCTTTTCAACCTCGAGCTCGATCGTGTCGCCGTGCTCGAGATACCAGCCGAGTTCGAGACCACAGCCATTGCCGACGGTGCCGGAGCCGATGAACTCACCAGCCATCAGCGTTTCGTCCTGGCTGACATGGGCGATGATCTCCTCGAACGGGAACAGCATGCCCTCGCTTATCCCTTGCGAACGTGTCTTGCCGTTGACGCGCGCTTCCATCTTCAACTTATAGGGATCGCCGATCTCGTCTGGCGTGACAATCCACGGCCCCATCACATTGCCGCCGTCAAAACTCTTGCCTTTCGCGGGGCCGAGCCGGCCTTCCATTTCGATGCGCTGGGCATCGCGCGCGGAAAAATCGTTGAAGATCGTGTAGCCGAAGATGTGATCTTTCGCCTTGGCGGCGGAGATGTTGGCGCCCTTGTTCTTGGTGATGATGCCGAATTCCAGCTCGTAATCCATCACCTCGCTGTAGCGCGGCCATTTCACCGTGGTGTTGGTGCCGCGCACGCTGAAGCGGTTGGTGATATAGTAGATCGGCTGCTTGCGATAGACCTCCGGCAATTCGCCGAGCGCTTCTGCCTCGATCCGCGCCAGCTCCGCCATGTCGTTCCTGGCGCGCGCGGCGAGCTTGAGCTGGCCGCGCGGGGCCTGCAGGATGTGTAGCGGGAACGACATGCCGTCCCGCATCTGCCGCGGCTCGGGGACAGGCGCGAGAATGTCCGCCCCGGCCACTGGCACCGACAGGCTTTCGTCCTTGCCATGCTGGTCGAACAGTTTTGCCGCCTGTTCGAGCGCGACTTCGCCGGCGTCGATCAATGCCAGCATCGATGTGAAGGCCGGATTAGTACCGCCGCCCCGACTGGCGGCGGCCGCCAGATCGAAAAGAAGCGTATCGCCCCCATGCACGAGCCCGATCTTTTCCTGTCCGCCGGATTTGAATGTTGCGAGTTTCACTGGATGAGCCCCTTGTTTTCAGTCGAAATATATGATCAAAAAAAATATCGATAAACAAGACAGAAAAATGTGACTGGGGAGAACACCGTGAAACAGGCCCTTGCCGCCCTTGCCATCAGCGTGGCGCTGACCGGCACTGCTTATGCCCAAGCCAAGATCCAGGTCGGTTGCACGGCGACCTCCGACTGCGCCTCGGCAATGGTCGCGATTGACGAAGGCATTTTCAAAAAGCACGGGCTCGAAGTCGAGATGACGCCGATCGCGATCAACTCGAATATCCCGGCGGCGATCCTGTCGAACTCGATCCAGATCGGCGGGCCGACTTCGACCGTGTTCCTGCAGGCGGCCGATGGCGGGCTAGATCTCGTCGCGATTGCCGGTGCGACCGTGATGAGCCCGGTGTCGAACGGCAATATTACCGCCTTTGTCCGCAACGGCATCACCATCAAGGAGCCGAAGGATTTCGTCGGCAAGAAAGTCGGCGCCCCGGGGCTGAATGCCTTCCTCCACGTGCTCTTCGTGAAATGGCTGGTGGAGAAAGGCGTCGATCCCAAGGGCGTCAATTTCGTCGAGGTCACCTTCCCGACCATGGCCGACATCATCAAGTCCGGCGGCGTCGATGCCGTGCTGACGGCCGAACCGTTCGTCACGCGCATGACCAATGCCGGATTGGGCTCGGTCGGCGCGCGCTATGCGGTCGAGCTGGCGCGTACCGATCCGATCATCTTCTATGCCGCCTCGCGCGAATGGGCCGACAAGAACGCCGCTGCGATCAAGAAATTCCGCGAAGCGCTCGCCGAATCCGCCGAGATCGTCAACAACGACCGCGAAAAGGCCTCGAACTCGATTGCCAAATTCACCAAGCAGCCGATCGAACTGGTCAAGGCGACGCCGCCGAACCGTTCCGAGCCGGTGCTCAAGCCCGAGCAACTCGCCTGGTGGATCGAGGTGATGTCGACACAGAAGATGCTGCAGTCGAAACTCGACCCAGCGAAGCTTGTCTTGAAGTAACGGACCGCGATGCCAGCCTCCGAGCGCCAACCGAACCGATCGACCGAGGCCGCAACCCTGAGCGAGCGCGCGGCGCTCCTCGTCGAGCAGGACATCCTGGCCGGTCATCTGGCGCCGGGATCGCGGCTTGGCATTGTCGATCTCGTTCAGCGCTATGAGATTGGCGCCACGCCGCTGCGCGAAGGCCTGTCGCGGCTGATGTCGCGCGGGCTGATCGTCGGTATCGGACAGCGCGGCTTTCGCGTCGCCGACATCAGCCGCGAGGACCTGCTCGATATCACCACCATGCGCACGGCAATCGAGGTCGAAGCCATCAGGCTCGCGATTCTCAGCGGCGACGACGCCTGGGAGGCCGGCATTGTCAGCGCGCTGCACCAGATGCGCCGCCATATCGAGCGCACCGGCGATGAATTCCGCGAGGGCGCGGAGGATTTCGACCGGTTGCACAAGGGCTTTCACACGGCGCTGCTGGCGGCCTGCGGCTCAAAGCGCCTGCTGGCGGCTCACTCCGACCTCTACGACCAGGCCTATCGCTACCGGCGCGTGATGATGCGGTCCTTCGATAGCGGCAAGAAGTTCGTTCGCGCCCATCAACTGCTGGCCGACCGGGTGATCGGGCGCGACATTGCTGGCTCGCAGGCGATGCTGAGCGCGCACCTGCGTTCGACCATGGACTTCGTCTATCCCCCGAGCAACGAGAACTGACAGCATGGCCAGCGCCGCAAAACGTCTCGAAGCCGTCTCCGCCACTGCCGCACCGCAGATCGCATTTGACGGCGTCACCCTCGTCCTCGGCGGCAAGACCATCATCGAGAATCTGAGCCTCGGGGTGCGCCCCGGCGAATTCCTCTGCATCGTCGGCGCCTCCGGCTGCGGCAAGACCACCGCGCTGCGCCTGGCCGCCGGTCTCTACCAGCCGACCGGTGGCAAGGTGAATTTCGACGGCCAGCCGATGCGTGAGCCACGCCGCGAAATTGCGATCGTGTTCCAGGACTACGGCAAGGCGCTCCTGCCCTGGCGCACGGCGGCGGGCAACGTCTCGCTGGCGCTGGAAGCGGGCGGCATGCCCTCCGCCGAGCGCCCTGCCCGCATCGAGGAACTGTTGCGCACCGTCGGCCTGCCCGGCCATGCCGGCAAATACCCCACCGAAATGTCCGGCGGCATGCAGCAGCGCCTGCAGATCGCGCGCTGCCTCGCGCAGGAGCCGAAGACGCTGTTGATGGACGAGCCGTTCGGCGCGCTGGACGCGATGACGCGGCAGGGATTGCAGGACGAGGTGCTGTCGCTGGTGGCCGCGAGCGGCGCCACCGTGATCTTCGTGACCCATGACCTCGACGAAGCCATCTATCTCGGCGACCGCGTGATCGGCCTGTTGCCGCATCCAGGACGGATCGGCATCGAACTTTCGGTCAACCTGCCCCGCCCACGCGACCAGCTCTCGACCCGCGAGCATCCGGAATTCCTGCGGCTGCGGCGGCAATTGTTCGATTTCATCAAGGCGACCGAGCAGTGACGGCGAAGTCCGCCAAGGCACTGGTGCTGCCGCTCGGCCTGCTGGTGGCGTTCGAAATCTGGGCGCGCGCGACGCACCTGCAAAGCGACAGCCTTGCGCCGCCGAGCCAGGTCGTGACGGCGCTGGTCGGAGCCTTCGCCGATCTCTCGATCCTGGCGGCGACGCGCGACACGCTGTTTTCCGCGTTCGCCGGGCTTGCGATCGGCACCGTCATCGGCCTTGCGCTCGGCATTGCCTTCGGAATTTCCGACACGCTCAACCGCCTGATGGAAGTCACGGTCGAAGCGATCCGGCCGATCCCCTCGATTGCGCTGTTGCCGATCGCTCTGATCGCGCTTGGTTTCGGCTATCGCATGGAAATCGTGATCGTGGCGTTTGCCTGCGTCTGGCCGGTCCTGATCCTCTCCCGCGCGGCGGTGCGCGGCATCGAGCCGCGGCTGATGGAAGTGGCACGGGCGCTGCGGCTGCCGCCGCTACAGCGGGTCTGGAAGATCATCATCCCCGCGGCGCTGCCGCGCATCTTCGTCGCTTTCCGCCTGTCGGCAGGGATCGCGCTGATCGTCGCCGTGACCGTGGAAATCGCGATCAATCCACTAGGCCTCGGCGCCGGCATCATGCTGGCGCAGCAGGCGCTCCGCCCCGACCTGATGCTGGCCTATCTGGTCTGGATCGGCGTCATCGGCTACGCGCTGAATGTCCTTCTGGTCATCGCCCAGAACCGCCTGTTCGGGCGCGCTGCGCTCAGCGGAGACGGAAGATGAACCGGGCCGTCATCCTCTGGCGCGTGGCGAGCTTTGCGGTGGCTGCCGGATTCATTGCGCTCTGGCAACTGATCGCCAATCTCAAACTGGTCTCGCCGGTATTCCTGCCGGGACCGGACCGCGCCTGGGCGGCACTGGTGCGCGGATTTTCCTCCGGCGATCTCTGGAGCAAGCTCGCCGGCACGGTCGAGCACATGGCTTACGGCTGGCTGGCCGCCTCGATCGCCGGCATCGCGATCGGCGCCATCATCGGCTCGTCGCGCACGATGCGCACCTATGTCGCGCCGTCGCTGGAGTTCCTGCGGCCGCTGCCGGTCTCCGCCATCATTCCGGTGGCGATCGCCATGCTCGGGCTGACCCAGGCGATGGCGCTGTTCGTGATTGCCTTCGGCGCGATCTGGCCGATCATGCTGGCGACCATCCATGGCTTCGCGGCAGTCGAGCCGCGTCTCTACGAGGTGGCGCGGTCGCTGCAGATGTCGCGCTTTGCCGTGATCTTCAAGATCGCGCTGCCCTCCGCCAGTCCCGACATTCTCGCCGGCATGCGGCTCAGCCTGACGGTGGCGCTGATCCTGTCGGTGGTGTGCGAAATCCTCGCCGGCCTCGACGGGCTCGGCCATTGGGTGCTGCTGTCGGCCCGCGCATTCCGCTCTGCCGACCTGTTTGCCGGCGTGATCCTGCTCGGCGTCACCGGCTACGTGACGTCGGTGGCGATGTCGCTCGCGGAACACAAGCTGCTGGCGTGGCAGGCGGCGCAGCGCTGACCAAGCGATGCGACCAATAGCCCGCTGGATCCCGTACCTACGAATGCCCTGCCCCGCATCGCGCCGCTGGCCGCGTACCATCATTCGAATACCTTTATCGGCGCCAGCATTGCCAGCGGCTCATATGGAACGGCAGGCATGATCGTCGCACCGTGCTCGATCCGGACCCTGTCCGCGATCGCATCCAGCGCCACGGACAATTTGTTGGTGCGCGCCGCCGACCTCCAGTTGAAGGAGCGGCGCAGGCTGGTGCTGATGGTGCGAGAGACCCCGCTTCATCTCGGACATTTGCGGGCGATGACGGCGGTAACGGAATCCGGCGCCATCGTGGCGCCGCCGGTTCCGGCGTTCTACGCCCGGCCCGCGACGTTAGCGGAGGCCGTTGATCAGATGGCCCGCCGCGCCATCGGCTTGCTCGATGTGGAAGTCGGTATCTCAAGCCGCGAATGGGAAGGCTGAACCGCAATCCTAACCGGGAGCCGGTCAACGCTATGGCTTGAAGGAACTTCCGCGACGGCGGACGAAGTCTCCGCCTCGCGCCGAAGCAACAGAACGCGCCGCTTGCCAGCGCTCAGAAGAGAACCGCCAAAGCGCCCGGTCGCGCGCCACGCCGCCCGAAAGCTGAAGGTCACCAGCACCTCATGGTGCCGCATGCCCTTGCCACCCTTTACCAGCCCGAGATCGCGGATAACGCAGTACGTCCCGCTGCTCATGCGAGCGAACTTCGCACCTCGAAAATGATTGCGCACACGCGACAACATGCACGCAGCATGCATCGCACGCCGATTCCGTCAATCTTGACGGCCGTCGAATCAGCCGCGCCGGAGTGCGAAAGCCGTCAGAGCGTTGCGTTGTTGCTGCGGTGTTCGCCGATCCGATAGATCTGCGCGGTCCGGGCCGGCATCCGGCCCAGCACCTCGCACCGCTCCTTCATGCGCGTGCCAGGGGCGTCCGGCTGCGCAAAGCACTCAAGAATCTGGATACGGATCTCTTCCGCGAGCGGACCTTCGACTTGGCGCATGCGATTCCAGAGCCGGATGATTTCGCGTTGCTTATCGACATCCATTGGGCACCTCCGAAGATGACCATGGGAACATAACAGGAACGATATTGCAAGCCGTTTAGAGGCAGAGGCTCAGAATCTTGAACCGGCACGATTCTGCCGCGCGCGATTTCGGCTTCGCCGCGTGCGCCTGCTTCGACTCCTTCGGCGAGGCCTTTGGCGGCTTGGGACGCTCATAGTCGCCTGCGATCACCATCGCCCAGTAGGTACGGCCGGTCTTCGCACTCTTCACGCTGGCAACACCGACGCGCGTTGCGCCGGGCAGCAGGAGGTTTTTCCGATGCCCCGAGGAGTTGATCCACTGGTCGAGGGTCTTTGGAAAGCTCTCATAGCCATACGCAATATTCTCTGCGGCCCGCCCTGCGCTCGCCGGACTCATGCGCGTATTGAAGTGGCCAAGAACGTTGTGATCCAACTGGTCCTTGGCGGCCATCGCCTGGGCCTGATCATGCGCGATCCGCGTCAGCGTCGCATCCAGGGTAACGCGCTTCTCCCCATGCTTCAGGCGAAAGTCGGATATCAGCTGCGCGGGATTGGCCGCGGCCGTCCGGCTGCCGACGGTCGCGGCGAAGCAAATGACCAGCCCCAGCAGAAGGGCCCGCCGCACCAGAATGACTGTTTTCCTACCAGCCACTATTGTTCCCCTGCCCCTCCCAACCGCGTCGGGAAGATTCAAGCCGAAAAGGACGCAACAAGTCATTGATTTTATTGGTCGGGGCAGCTGGATTCGAACCAACGACCTGCAGTACCCAAAACTGCCGCGCTACCAGGCTGCGCTATACCCCGATCCGATACTTCAGGAAATGCGTCGATACACGCTAAAGCCCCGGCCAGCAAGACGAGCGCTATACTGTCAGCGCTTGCCAAACAGCGGGTGCGCGACCCGGTCGCCGGGCTGAATGCCGTACTTCTGCGCCGTGCCAGCGATCACTTCCAGCACGCCTCGGGCAAGGCCACCCGAAGAGATGATCCTGGTGGAGAGCGGCTCGGTATTTTCCGCGATCCGCAGGATGCGGCCATCGGCGCGGATGAAGATCATGTCGAGCGGGATGTAGGTGTTCTTCATCCACATCGAGATCTGCTGCTCCGGCGAAAAGTCGAACAGCATGCCCTTTCCATCGGGCAATTCCTTCCGGTACATCAGCCCGGTCTGCTTCTCTTCCTCCGTCGTCGCCATCTCGACGGAGAACACGTGCACGCCGGACTTGGTTGCGATCTCGAGCGGCTGGACGCTCGCCGCCCGCGCGGCCGGCGCGACGCAGAGCGCAATCAGCACGGCAAAGACAAGCGATATCACCAGGGGGACCGGTATGCGGAGCCGCGCAACCACTACAGCGAAATTCATTGAAGCACTCACGCCTGAAATCTCGGGGAATTGGCCGGGAACCTAACCCAGGGATGGCGGCAAATACCACAGGCCGCCGTGCGGGTGCACGGCGTCCGGCTCACGTTTCCGTCAGCGGCGTGGCGGATCAGTGCGAGGACAGCGCCGACGGTCCGGTCTCGGGATGGATCTCGGCCGCCATCATGCCCTTGGAGCCGGGCCCGAAGCGCACCAGCACATACTGGCCGGGGCGCAGCTCGGTCATACCGAAACGGCGCAGCGTCTCCATGTGGACAAAAATGTCCGGCGTACCCTCGCCGCAGGTCAGGAAGCCGAAACCGCGCAGCCGATTGAACCATTTGACCTGGGCCCGCTCCAGGCCGCTGGTCGGCGTGACGCTGACATGCGTTCGCGGTGGCAGCATCTGCGCCGGATGGATCGCGGTGGATTCGTCCATCGAAACGATCCGGAACGCCTGATAGCCTTTTGCGCGCTGCACGCACTCAACCACTACGCGAGCACCTTCATAGGCGGTCTGGAAACCGTCGCGCCTGAGCACCGTGACGTGCAGCAGCACATCCGGCCAGCCGTTATCAGGTACGATGAAGCCGTACCCCTTTGACGCGTCGAACCATTTGATGACGCCTGATATTTCGACCAGATTGGCTGCGGCATCGCCGAGCCCCGAGAATGCATCCACCGCCGGATCGCGCTGCGCGCCGGCAGTGTATTCACCTGGTCCAAGTCTGTTTTGCCCTGTCCCGCCTGGCGGCGGCCCCCCGAGCTTCTTGGACCCAAATTCGTCCGACCCCATGACCCCGGACCTCACACTTCAAAAAAGCGGCCCGCTGTCGCCGAAGCGGACCGGAACACGCGCCCAACCATGACCATCATGATAACGCAGCGCGAATCTCTCGAATCAAAAGATAACACTCTCGATTGTGCCGCATAGCTAAAAAAAACAAAATTGCGGCGGCTGTGAACAAGCTTGCATAACCGCGAATCACTCGAATCGGTTGGAGATCAATTGCCTACAAACGGTCCGAGCGTCTCGCCGATGTCGAAACGGATCACCAGATCGGCCACATCATCCTGTTCCGTCGGCTCATTATTGATGATGACGAGCTTGGCGCCGCAGTTCTTGGCCATCAGCGGAAAGCCCGCGGCAGGCCAAACGACGAGCGATGAACCGATGGCCAGGAACAGATCGCAGCTCTGCGCCAGTTCGGTGGCGCGGCGCATCGCATCTTCCGGCATCGACTGTCCAAACGAGATCGTCGCGGTCTTCACCGGCTCCTCGCAAACGGTACAATCGGGTGCAGTGCCGGCCTCTTCGAAGCGCGCCCTCACCCAGGGAAGATCATAGGCCTGTCCACAGCCGATGCAGCGGGCATAGGTCGTATTGCCATGCAGCTCGATCACATCGTCGGCCTTGAAACCTGACGCCTGATGCAGATTGTCGATGTTCTGGGTGATGATCGCCGGGGTCTTGCCGGCCTTGTAGAGCGAGGCGAGCGCGCGATGCCCGCGACCGGGCCTTGCCGCCGCAAAGATCTCCTCCATCGCAAAGCGCCGCCGCCAGGCCTCGGCCCGTGCGTCGGCGCTGGCGACGAACTCGTCGAACGCAATCGGACGGTTGCGTGTCCACAGGCCGCCGGGCGAACGGAAATCCGGAATGCCGCATTCGGTCGAAATGCCGGCTCCGGTAAAGGGAACGATACAGCGGGCTTCGGCGATCATGTTGCCGAGCTGCTCGACGCCGCTGCGCAAATCCTTGGCGATCACCGCTGATATTTTCCGAATGGTTGGACCGCGCCGACTATAAGCACCGCCATTCGGATTACCAGATCGATGCGCCTGCCAAAGGGCGCACCGCCTCGTCGTCGCAGGCGGCCTCATCAAATCGCCTTATACTGCCTTCGCCTCATTCTTCCCCATCACGCCGCCTTGGCGACGCTTTCCCCTGGGCTCTTTTTTCTTTGGATTCCCTGGCTCCGTCGCTCTCCTTCGCCTAGGGCACGGGTGCGCTCTCGGGAACCCGAGAGGACGACAAGCAACCGACAAGAATGCGCCACGCACTATCCACGACCTTCGCTGCAAAGCCGCAGACAATCACAAACATGCCCCATTCGCGCGTGCCAATCGCTGCGGGGCGAATCAACCGAGAAGACGGAATGGCGAAGACGGAAAAGGAAGAACGACTCGCGCGCGATCGCGCCGAAATCGAAGCACGCGTGGCAAGCTTCAGGGAAACCCAACAGAAGTTCGAGCGTGAACGCGAACAATATTGCGATACGACCTTGGCCAACGCGGTGAATGGATCCGCTCCCTCGTTCTGGCGCTGATGCGGAACCGCGCAAGCGCTCGGCATTGCGTCGTCGCCGGCTGAATATGGCGCGCGGAACTGACGAGTAATTGCAAAAGCACAGGAACGGCGCCGCGCTATCAACGTTTTTAGTCAAGTGCGACAACCTTGCGAGAGGTGAACGCACGAAAGACCCCGTCCCCATCCTCGGATGTGGGCGGATTTTTGTTTGGGATTCGCCTTTCAACCTAACCGCGAGCCATGCGATCTCGCGGGTCTGATGGTCGGATTGCGCAGGAACTAGCACCTGACCGTCGGGGTTTATTTAAGGGGAAAGGTGCGTCATGCCCGTATGGATGGAAATTCTGATCAATGTGATCGGTTACGCCGGCTTCATTGCCGTCGCGACCTATCACAAATCGCCGGGCGAGAAATTGCCGGACCGCTGAAGGTTGCCGCGGTTACGTAAGTTCGCCTGCTGCAGCCCGCCTGTCGTGCGAACGAGTTTACAACGCGTTTTGCGATTCAACCCAACCCAACAGGGTTATCTTCGCTTTCGAAAAAACATTGCGATGTGTTGCTTATTCCGACGCAGCTGATCCCGCTGTCTCTCGGCACCATCGCGCACCCAACCGCACCTCTTGAGGAAAGACTCCTTTTGTTCTTTTGGAACGAACAGGGGGCGAATTTTCCGGCCCGGCTCCCTCTTAAGATACCGTTACCCGTGCGCGCGCGTCGAACCTTTTTGGTGGCATCCAGACTCATCGAAAAAGGTGCCGCCATGACCCAAGCCGACCACTATCGCGAGCAGGCCAACCGCGCCCGCCGTCTAGCCGAAGCCGTCAAGGATCCCGAAGCTTCGCAGAAGTTGATCGAGATGGCCGATGAATTCCGCCTCTACGCCGAGCGGCTGGAAGAGACGCATTAGGCCATTGTGCTACGGGGGAATTGAAGCGGAGCGTAAGCCTCTGTTTACCTTTTCCTGTAGAAGCGCCCTGCCGTTAACCGAACCTCTTTACAAGACGTAAATACGCGCCTGACAGGGTTTGGTAAGGAGGGTTGTACCATGGTCATTTACCCAATACCGGTTGAAGTGACACAAGCCAGAGTTCAGCTCGTGGTCGATCAGACCGCGAAGGCGCCGCAGCATACGATCAATCAGGATCTTCAGGCCGTCGACCATGCCAAGGCAGCCGCCGTAGAAGCGGCCCTTGCTCCGGCAAAGCCCGAAGAGCCGCCGCTGGTGGACGTCAAGGTCTGAGCTGACGAAAATCCTGATCCTGCACATGAGGGCCGGATGGGCCACTCCGTCTTTACGCGCCATGCGAGCTGCCGCGCGTGCACGACGCTCACGGGTGCTGCGGATGTGTGAAGCTGGGGCTTTCCCCTGAACGGCACTGTGCGTGCAGTCACATCGGCACCCCGTCGGCCGCGCTATCGTTGCGGCATGATGTTGCTTCGCACCCTCCTGATCTGGTTCATTCAAGCCTTGCTGTTCGGCATCGGGATCGGCACCGCGGGCCTGGCGGCGCATCTGCTCGGCCCGCTGCTGGCGAGCGCCTTTGCCATCCACGAACTGATCCCGACCGCGCTTGTCTTCTTCGCGGCCGCGGCCGGTCTCGGATGGCTTGGCAGCAGATACTGGCCGGAGGACTGGACATACAATCCCCTCCTCTGATCGCCCGACCTGCGAGCCCTTCAGGCAGGCGATGGCGCCTGCTATCGCTCGATCGCTTCCGTGCGGTAGATCTGCGTTCCCGTCGTCTCCACAATACGGCCCTTGAGCGATTTCACGAACGCCTTGGACCCTTCGACGGCGAAATGCGTCCGCAGCGCTGCCTCATCCGCCCATCGCTCGAAGAAGAACAGCCGCATCGGGTTCTGGCAGTCGACATGCACATCATGCGAAATGCAGCCGGGCTCCGTGCGGGAGCGCTCGACATGCTCAAGGCACGAGCGCAGCACGTTGTCGAACATATCCTCGCGCGCCAGAATGCTGCCCGTTACGATAATCATGCCATCCCCTTCGCACCGGCGCCCGCCCTCGGCAAGCGCGCGTCGAGGCGGGCCAATCCGGCTAGTGTATCAGACGCGGCAGCAGCACGGATACCGCCAGCAAGGCGCCGAGGCTGCCCACGACCGACAGCTTCATCCGGGCCGTCCTGGCGTCGGTGATCGGCAGCACGAGGAAGAACAGCATCGCGAGAATGAGCGCGCCATAGAGCAGGTACATCGTCGATCCCTCCGTTGATTACAGGATGGACCGCGGAGGCAATCGCGTATGTGTGAGGGATCACGCCGGATGGAAAGCGCCGGTTTGCTTCGTTCCGGGATGCTGGGCACAAAATCGCGAAAACAGCCCCATCAAAGTAAAAGCCCGAACTTTGTCCCAGGCTCGCAACGCTTGCAATTTTACGCTTTTGGTTGTCTTGACGGCAACTTGGGCGTGCCACATGTGTTCTGGGAATTCGAGAGTGAAATGCATGTTCGGAAAGTTTCTGCGTGACGAGAGCGGCGCAACCGCCATCGAATACAGCCTCATCGCCGGATTTATCGCCCTCGCCATCATCGCCGCCGTCGGACTGACCGGACAGAGGCTCGTCGAGCTGTTCCAAAGCCTGATCCCTGCCCTGACACTCTAGGGCGCGGTCAAAGCCCCGCCAGGACGAAAATGGCGAGGATAGCCAGCGCCCACAGCGCGAAGCCGGTCAGCCATATCGCGAAGTCGTTGGGGTCCTTGTAGCCGAACAGGGAAAGGACCGACGCGCCGGTGGCGTAGAAGAGAATTTCGAGAAACAGGTTCAGGAGCCGGTCGAGCATCAGGTCTCCGATCCGAAGTGGTGCATGGCCACTGAGCCGGGCAGCCGATTGCGTATCGCTTTGTCCAGCTCACGTCATTGGTACCTTCTACTGCTGGCCATTAGTCACCCTGCGCGCCGCTCCGGTTCACCTACCCGGCAAGGACGCCTTCGTGCGCACAAGGCCACAAGTGAAGAGTTCAAAGGGCATGAGCGCGCGAACGGCAACAGAGCAGAGTCGCCCGTGGCGACTGCCCATTGCTGCGATTTGCTGCTATCTAGTGCCCTGCCCCGCCTATAACGAGGGAAAATCCGCACTCGTTCTCAAGGAGTTCGCAAAATGAGATACCTCCACACCATGCTGCGCGTCCGCAATCTCGATACCGCGATGAAGTTTTACCGCGATGCGCTGGGGCTGAAGGAAGTACGCCGGGTCGACAACGACAAGGGCCGGTTCACGCTGGTGTTCCTGTGCGCGCCCGAGGACGAGGGCCTGTTCAAGGCGGCGCCGCAGAACCGCGGCGCGCCGCTGGTCGAGCTCACCTACAATTGGGACGAGGAGAACTACGGCGAGGACCGCTATTTCGGCCACCTCGCCTACGAGGTCGACGACATCTACGCGACCTGCGACCGTCTGATGAAGGCCGGCATCACCATCAACCGGCCGCCGCGCGACGGCAACATGGCCTTCGTGCGCTCGCCGGATCTGCATTCGATCGAGCTGTTGCAGAAGGGCGAGCCGAAGCCGCCGGCAGAGCCATGGACCTCGATGCCGAACACCGGCCACTGGTGAGGCGTTGTACCAATTCTTCGTGCACGTCCGCCATCCGAGCTATCGGCTCGTGATACGCGCCGACGCGCCGTTTCCGTCCGACACGAACGAAAGCGAATGGCGGCTGACGCGCAGCCGCCATTCCGACGATGTCAACGCCGAGGTGCGCGAAGCCGTCGAACGGTGCGGCTATTCGCTGTTTCGGATCGGACTGTCGCTCTCGGAAATTCCCAAATCATAAATCGTTCCGTCGCGCCGGCCTGTTATTGCGCCGGAACAGGCGTCGATGTTCGGCGTTTTCTCCTCGATTCATGTTGAGGAGGAAGATGATGGGACGAGGAATCCTGTTGTGGTTGCTGGGCGTGCCTATCCCGGTGATCATTTTGCTGTGGCTGTTCTTCGGTCATTGACCGGCCGCCGAACGCTATGCAGCGCAAGGTCGGGCTCTGTCGCATCGCGGCGGGGCCTGATTTGTTTTGAGGGCTTGTATTCCGGCGCAGGATTTTTTGCCCTGCCCGCCGATCTTCGGCTATGAAACGCAGCAACGAAAATCAGCGGGAGCAACGCGCGTGGCTGACAACGACAAGCAACAACTCACCGTCTGGGGCCGGGCCAATTCGGTCAACGTTCAAAAAGTGCTGTGGTGCCTCGCCGAGCTCGGCCTCGCCTACGAGCGCATCGACGCCGGCATGCAGTTCGGCAAGAACAACGAGCCGGCCTATCTGGCAATGAACCCGAACGGCCGCGTCCCGACCCTGGTCGACGGCGACTACGTGCTGTGGGAATCCAATTCCGTGATGCGCTATCTCTGCATGGCCTATGGCGCGAGCTCGCCGATCTACCCCGCGCAGCCGAAGGCGCGCGCCGGCGTCGATCGCTGGCTCGACTGGACGCTCTCGACGCTGCAGCCGGTCGACCGTCCGGTGTTCTGGGCACTGGTGCGCACCCCGCCCGAAAAGCGCGACATGGTCGCAATCCAGCAGGACGTCGACGCCGAGGCCGTGGTGTGGCGGATCGCCGAGGCGCAACTGGCAAGCCGGCGCTTCATCGAAGGCGAGCAGTTCACGCTCGCCGACATCGCGATCGGCGCCTTTGCGCGGCGCTGGCTCGGCGTCGAAGGCGTGACAAAGCCGCAACTGCCGAACCTGGAGCGCTGGTTTGCGCAGCTCGCCGAGCGTCCCGGCTTCGTGCAACATCTCTCGTCGCCGATGACGTGACGGCCGTTAGCGCGGGCCGCTGGAAACACCTGCACCAATACTCACGGCGCCGCCGATCTTCACGCAGGTGCCGGTGCCTTCGACCCTGACGAAGCCCGCGCCGTACTCCGCGCAGGCATTGGTCGAATTCGGGCGCTTCAATGGAAGCTCTTTGCCCGATGGCGCGACCTTGTAGGGCTTGTGAGGACGAGGTTGTTCCGCAACCGCGGCAACCGAAGACAAAATGAGGGCTATTGCCAGCAGGAGGAGTTTTTGCATCCCCGCTTTTTACTGCCGCTTGCCGGTCGGCGCCAGAGCAGCAGACGGTGGACCAGAACCGGACTTGTCTCAAACCGCGCGTCGCTTCGCGATTCTGGCAAACGCCGCGGCCGGGGACAAGCCACAATCATGGCTGGCAGCCAAGATCGTGGGAGCGTTCTCTTTTGCCCGCCGCCGGTGTTTGGTCGCGACCGGCGGGAGGACGGGCGATGCGGGGATCCCTCGGGGAGAAGATCAACCAGGGCGGCACGGCGGACATCCACGTCTGGGCGCCAGGTCAGGTCGTAAAACTGTTCAAGGAAGGTTTCCCGCCGCAGCTCGGCCGGCAAGAGGAGCGGATCACCCGGGCGGTCTTCGCCGCTGGCGCGCCGGCGCCGGAGGTGTTCGACGAAGTGACGCTGGACGGACGCTTCGGCATCGTGCTCGGCCGCCTCGACGGACCGACACTGCTGCAGCTCACGCGCAGCGGCGGCGTGACGTTCGCCCAGGCGGGCGCGATACTGGCGTCCCTCGCCCTATCCGTTCACAGGATGTCGCCGCCGCCGGAGGCGATCTATCTGCGCCGCTGGATGGACACCGCCTTCAGACTCTCAGGCGACATCGTGCCGAAGCACGTCGCCTCCGGCATCCTCGCGCTGATCGACCGCCTGCAGCATCCGGGGGACGGGCTGTGCCATGGCGACATCCATCCTGAGAACGTGGTCATGACGGCGGATGGTCCGCGGCTGATCGACTGGACCTTCTCGATCCGCGCGCCTGCCGCTTTCGATCATGGGCACTTTCACATCAACCTGACCGAGCTCGCCCTCGACGTCACCGACAATCCGCAGCGGCCGCTTGCGGTCCATGCGGCCGCGCAATCCGAATACGCGCGGCTGTCCGGCATGCCGTTAGCGGCGCTGAAGCAAGCCATGGAGACCTGGCTGCCGATCGCGATCGTCCGCTACTTCCTGCTTATGGGCGGGCCGACAAGCGAGCGATGGCGGCGGATGATGCAGAGCGCCGAAGCGGCCTTGCGCCCGCAGGACTGAATCCTTCATCGCGCGTGGCCGGCTCGCCGCGAACTATCTTGCTTCGTTCAACTTGTGTCGATCAGGCCGTGGCTGCGCGTTAGCGAGTCCGCGTCCTAGCGGACGAACTTGACGCCCACCGTCTTGCCACGGCGCCAGACCACTTCACAGCGGCGGCCGGTTCGCGCGTCGCGCGAAAACGCCAGCAGCAATTTCGCCGGCAGCGAGTTCGGATCGTCGATCGTGACCTTCGCCCCCGTCGTGGACATGTCCTGCACCACGCATTGGCGCGCGGCAAAGCCGCCTTCCAGCGTGATCCAGCCGGGCTGGCTCAATGATTTGCGCGTCTCGCGCTTTTTGCTCGGTCGCAAGGCCATGTCGGAAATCCCCCCACCATTTCCCTACACCGGCCGGCTTTACATTCCGTTGCGCGGCGCGGCGTAACGTGCAACCCACAAGATCGGCGTTTCGAGCGGCTTGCCCCTCCAGCCAAACGCCACTATACGTTCGCCCGTCGCCGCCGCCATGAGCCATGGACGGCCGGCGGCCAACACGGCCATCAAGCGCATAACGCGTTGATTTTCCGGTTGTTTTTGCTCCCTTCGTCTATCGGTTAGGACGCCACCCTTTCACGGTGGAGAGAGCGGTTCGATTCCGCTAGGGAGCGCCACTGCGCAAATCCGCAAGAAATTCCCCATAAATTACAATCGTTTATAAAACGGCCCGATTTGCTGTTGCACAGTTTGTTGCACACTCGGTCAGGATGACTTGTTCACGGCATGTTCTTGCCTACAATGCCGCAATGGCCGCCCTCACCCGCCGCCGCGATCGCGACTGCCCTGACCGCTGGATGATCTATTTTGGCGACGTCCGCGTCGGCGACATCGGGCCTCGAGCTGGCATTCCAACGAAGCTCGATCAATGGGGCTGGTACTGCGGCTTTGATCCGCCGGCGCAGCGCCGCTTGTGGGCCGGTGGCACGGCCCCTGACTTCCCCCAAGCGCGCCAAAAATTCGAGGCCCCCTGGCGCGAGCTGTTGCCCCGCTTTACCGAGGATGACTTCGCAGCTTATCGGTTTGATCGCGCCTGGAACGCCTGGAAGTACAGAATGTGGGAAACTGGACACAAGATGCCGACACAAGTACCGGAAGGCCGCTCCAGATGCTTTTGCGGCACTGAGAGCCACGTCGCAGCCGCCCACATGGTCCAACCTGCCAATGTGTAACCTCTACTCGATCACCACCAATCAGGAAGCCATTCGCGCGCTATTCCGCGTGATGAACCGCTATGTCGGCAACCTGCCGCCGATGCCGGGCGTGTTTCCGGATTATCCCGCCCCCGTCATCCGCAACGCCGGCGCCGAGCGCGAGCTCGTCCTGATGCGCTGGGGCATGCCGCCTCCGCCGCGAACCGGCGGGCCGCCAGCGACCAATATCCGCAACACTTCCTCCCCCCACTGGCGCGGCTGGTTGAAACCCGAAAACCGTTGCCTGGTGCCGTTCAATAGTTTTGCCGAGTACGCGCCGGAGCCGAACCCGGAGACCAAGAAAAAGGACGTCGTCTGGTTCGCGATCAATGACGATCGGCCGCTGACCTGCTTTGCCGGCATCTGGACCGAGTTCAAGGGCGACCGCGGGACGAAATCGAAGCCGATCCCCGGGCCGCACAATGTCTACGGCTTTCTCACCACGTCACCTAACGCCATCGTCGAGCCGATCCACCCGAAGGCCATGCCAGTGATCCTGACCACCGACGAGGAGCGCGACGTCTGGATGCGCGCGCCGTGGGATGAGGCCAAGGCACTGCAGCGGCAGCTGTCCGACGATGCGATCAGAATCGTCGCCCGTGGCGCCGACAAGGAAGACAAGGCCGCCGCATGAAATACAGCCTGGTGGGAATGAGTCCTTATTCTTTAGCCCAGGTCATCTTCTCGCATTCCTCGCACCGGAGTAGGCGAAATGTTCTGCCTCTCTGGCTGTCCAGGATAGCCATGGGCCGAGTGATACCGCCGCAGCCTATACACTTGCGCTGTAGCTGTTGGTTGGGCGTCGGCTGCTCGTCGCCCATGGTCAAACTCGCTCATTGTGGTTCTGCCCGGGAACAGGCACCCGACGAGTAACACACAGCACGCAAGTTCCAACCAAATTTCTACATTTCCGACAATCGGCGGTTAGTGATTTCCGTCTCGGCCTGCAGCCAGAACTCCAGGTCGCGGCCCTCTGGCCGACCGTTTTGCTCCCACAACTCGCGGGCGCGGGTCCTGATCGCGTCCTTAGCACGACGCGCCTCCATGTGTTGCCGTAGCGTCCGCTTCAACTCGTCGATCCAAGCAGTGAGACGTCCGACCGTGGTCTGGTCGCTCACTCTCGAAGCGATGCGGCTGGCCTGCTCGATTCTCCGCTGCAGCTCACGGGGATCGTCATCGGTCTGATCTATAGGCCTCTCCATCAAGGTTAGACGGTTTTGGCCGACTATTGTTCAAAACACCGCAAATCGCCGCCGAGTGCCGCCGGGCGAGGTCGTTACTCAAGTTCCCTCACATGAGCCAAAACGAAAAAGTTCCCGTATAGGAACAAAATATACGTGTGGCGGCCGGTGTTCGGCCCGGCGAGAATGTCCCGTCAGCGCGGTCTGTGGCATCGGTGATGGAGAACGCCGGTTGCGCTCGCGCCCCTCGAGCCGAGTAGGAAGATGCAGCGACGCACCTTTAGAAACGTACTTTCGTTTCCCGATCGTTTATCGAAAGAGGCCGAGCGCTGGCGCATGGAAGCCGAAAAATTGCCGCCCGGCAGCACGGAGCGGGCCGCACTGGAGCGAAAAGCGCGCCAGGCCGAAACCGCTGCCCACATGGATGACTGGCTTAAATCGCCCGGCTTGCAACCGCCGAAACCATGAGGGGAGAATATGCGTAGCGTTGCGGAATATCTGGAGAAGGCAGCAGAGTTCGACGAGCTGGCGGCGTCCGCGAACGTTGAGGTTCTACGGAAGCGATATGCCGATATCGCGGCATGTTATCGCCTGCTCGCCAAAGATCGAGAATGGCTGATTAGCACCGGCGCCATCGAAGGGGAGCGGACCAACCTAGATCACTGATCTTCTTCGCTTTGCTGGAGCCGCTCGAAGGCGAACGTGCACGTGACGTTCAGAAGTGGCCCCCTTTCATTCCGCACTTCAACGCTCATACGATGGTCCGCGCCACGTTTGGCCATCGTGTCCACGGCCAGTTCAGCCAGAGACATGGCGGCCTCTTCCTGAACGGCCTTAAACGACGAGTAATCGCGACCTTCATCGTCAGTTTGCAACTTGTCGCCGTCGCGGACGTCGAAGTAGTAGCGGCGCATCGAATCCTCACACCGAAAAACCGCGACGCTTTGCACAGAACAGTCGTTTTTGTCTGTCCGGGAAACGACGGAAACCGAAATTAAAGCAGGTCCAGCAAAGGAACAAGGTCACCGAGCCGGCGTTGAGCGACCACGATGAGGCTGCTTACCGAATATCTGGAGCATGCGCTCACCTTTGAACGCATGGCTTCCGAAGAAGAAAACGTAGAGCTACGGCTTCGCTTCGAAGCGCAAGCCGCTGCGTACCGTAAGCTCGTGGCCGAACGGGCAGCCAGATACGGCCTGCCACCTCCGAGTCCACCGCCACGCATTATTCATCAGCCGACTTCTCGTGCCCAGGGCTAATCTTTTGTCGCAGTGAAGCCTGGCGGCATTTCGGGGATGTCGGCTGGATCCACGGGATCCGTCCTGTTGCAGGTCGGACACGGCGCGCCGGCGCCGCCGCACTCGCAGCCCTGCTCGCCGAGAAATGGCCGCTTGGGATTCTCACAAACCCAACGGCTGTTGTTGCACCTCATGCAGAATTGCATCAGATCCTCTTGATCGCTCGCCTTCAGCCTTGATCCAAATCAACAGATCAATGCTATCGCGGGCTGTGGTATTCCGATGTCGCGGATCGATTGGAATGACGCGCTGCTCCTTGCGGCCACACTGACACTTGCGGTGGGCGCGATAGGCGTCCTTTTCTTCGCTATGTAGCTCCTCACGGCAGAGGGCCCCAGCGGCGGCGCTGAGGCCCTCTCGGGCTACGGTGTCGCAGCGGGGGGATGCGACGCGGATCAACCCACTTCCTTCGATTGCGTTCCTAACGTCCCAGCTGCCGCTCAACGCGCTTCCGGCTGCTGCCTACCTTCTTAACCGCCTTCTTTACCGCGCTCGCTGATCGTCCAGTTTTCTTGGACTCGTAGCGCACCTCATAGTCCTGACCGCCCGCCACGCGCGCTCCGTCCTGCTTGCGCCCGCGGCTGGATTTCTTCTTTGCCATCGCCATCCTGCGATACCTCCTGATGCTGCAAGCAACGCGGCATAATGTTTCCGGTTCCGTTTCTTCCCGGCCGGAACGATTTGGTCGAAGTCACTTTGAGTCCTGCATTGCGTGGAGTTGATTATGCGCAGGTCCAGTTGGACGCCCTCGATCGTCCCGAGCGGCACTGACGAAACGGTTTACCTGGTGGCGAATGATTTCGGTCGACTAGGCCGCGCCTGGCGGGAGGCTGACTACGAAGCCACCGATCTGGAGACGGTCATCCAGGACCTGCTCAGCGGTCAGTACAGTAATCCCTTCCGCGTCATCGCCTTCAATACCGCCGAACGCTGGTCGGAAGACGTTTCCGAAGAAGTCGCCCGTGAATTGCGCCGGCGCTGCGATTTACAGATGTGCGAGCTCCCCGCTTCGCTCTTCGATTTCGTAAATCAGCACGATGAGCCCAATCGACGTCAATTGACCCTGCGGCTGGCCTGAATTCGATTCGCATTCCCGGCGGGAATGCCTATTTTTTCCGGATTCTTAAACGGATATTGAACCTTGCATCCCGACCCCTGGAACGAAGGTGCCGGCGGGTCCCGACTGGATCCACGAAATCAAACACGACGGCTACCGCCTAATCATCCAGCGCGAGGGCAAGCGCGTGCGGCTGTTCACGCGTAACGGCAACGACTGGAGCGACCGCTTTCCGCTAATCACCGAGGCTGCGCTGCGCAACCGCATCAGCTCGTTTGTCATCGATGGTGAGGCCGTGCTGCTCGGCGTCGACGGTCGATCCGATTTTAATGGCCTGCACAGCCGCAAGCACAATGACGAAGTGCAGTTTTACGCTTTCGACATCCTCGCGATGCAGGGTGAGGACCTGCGGCCGCTGCCGTTGCACCTCCGCAAGAACAATCTGGCGCGACTACTCGCGCGTCCTGTCGACGGCATTTTTGTTTCTGACTTCGAACAAGGCGAGATCGGGCCGGACCTCTTCAGGCATGCCTGCATGACTGGACTCGAGGGCTTGGTTTCAAAGCACCGCGAACGACCCTACCGCGGCGGCCGCTCGCCTCACTGGATCAAGGTCAAGAACCGAACCCATCACTCGATTGACCGCGTCAAGGAAGCATTTTCCTAATCGCTGAACCAAATACCAGATTTGGGGCTGTTCCCGAGTAGCCGTCATGCGCGACCCGGCACGCGCGGAGGAACGATCCTGGCCTGCCGACGTAGGAATCGCGTGGCGTCTATAAACGCTACCGCGGCTCCAGCTCCTTGTGCCGTCTCTCGACTCCCGGGGCTGGAGCCCGCCGCTTAGGGGGACAGCCACTGTGACGATCCCATTGGTTTGGAAACATCGGCACTCGCGGTGCACCGTTAAGGCATGGCAAACGCCGACGGCCTTCATCGGAAGGAAGACTAAGCGACGGGCGCCGCGCTGACTTGCGCATGGCGGGAATGCTCCTTCAAATCCTGTGATCCGCCAGCGGTAAGGTTAACAATCTCTTTCGATTGTCGATAAAATTTTATCTATTATGATGATTGGCAGTTCAGCGGTGCGTGCACCCGCTTAACCTCCCCAAAACTCAGCAGAGCATGCCAATGCGCAAGACTATTGCGAAGGCTGTGACGTGGCGGCTGATCGGAACCGCCGAGATTTTTGCGATCTCCTTTTGGATGACGGGGCACATCACGACGGCCGGCCATACAGCCGGGTTCGCGGCCATCGCCTCGTTCCTCACATACATAGTCCACGAGTTAGCATGGAATGGCTCCTTTTCACGAGATCGAGTTGCAGAATGCGGTGCGACAGTTGCCCTTCGCATCATTGGGCTCTCGACACAGATCACCAATCGGCACTCGGGCGTCGTCAATCCTTCCCAGAATGGCCCCTCGCTCTGATTGACAGAATGCTCCGATGACTGCCAGCCGGTGGCGCTGCAAAAACGCGTTCTGACGCGCGCCAGCGAGGTCATGAAAATGCCCCGGCGCGAGCATGCGCCGAGGCCATCAAAGTATTCAATTTCGAATAACCAGACAGGTAGTGGGCATCGTCTGGCACTGCCATATAAACGGGATAAAGTGGCAATGTCTGTCCCATACTGAACAGAAGATTGATAGCGCGCCCGCCGCAAGGCACCCGTTAGCCGAACTACTCGCCAGGAAAATCATTGAGGATGCACAGACCGGAATTCGCGAGCCGGCGGACATTTCTGCTCAAGCCGCTGACGCAAAAATGGCCCGCAGAGACCATCAAATCGCTTCCTTATAGTCGGGCCGGCGTCCCACCATCTTGGGAAAAGATGGCAACGTCACCCTTCTCGCGCGAGTCCGTTATGTTCATAGAAGCCAGACGCCAGGGGACAAAAATGACCATCTATCGCCTGCTGCAAAATGTGCCGATTGGATCAGAAGAGATCAGCCGTTTGACTACCGCCTATGAGCGAACATTGCGCACCATCGGCATTGTTGACCGGGGGGACGCGCTGGCTGAATTGGTCGCCAGGAAAATCCTTGAAGTCGCACAGACTGGCATCCGCCAACCCGCTGACATTTCTGCTCAGGCAATCAAGGAAATAGCCGACGCCATTTAGCGGGCATGTGAATGCGAGAAAGCCTCCAGCGTCGCCGCTCGAGACCTTTCGTTTGCCGCGGCGCGGGCAGCATCCGGCGGCACGGCAAGTCGCGTTCGACGGGTTTTACTCGACGGGTGGCTCCTGCTTCTCCCGGAACGGATCAGCGGCCTCGTCGTGGCCGCTACGGCTGCTGAAGAACATCAGGGCCATCAGGCCGCATCCGACGAGAAGCGAAAAAAACGTGCCGAGCCCAAGGGCGATCCAGCCGTGCCGATCCATCACGACGTCGCCCGTCGCGTTCCATACGGTCGTCGCCCAGACGCCAGTGAGGATGAGCAGGGCCACCAGGACCAGGATGAGCGCGATTTGTCCGGGGCCAAGTCTTAGCATTGGGTCAAGGCGTCGCATGGGTAAGCCTTCTGGATTCGTCCCTGCTGGCGGTGAACCATCAGGGAACGCATGCGTCCCTCCGCACGAAACGCGACAGCAGGCCGTCAGTCTATTCGATGCGCGCTTTTTCCTTGAGGTCGCGGATGCGAATTTCGGCTTCTTCCCTGGAGGTCACGATCTCGGACTCGTCAGGCACGCGGGCCTCCCTGCTAAGCCTCTTCAGTTCATCGAGCTGTTGCGGCGTGGGCTTTCCGGTCATCGGCGGCTCCTCTGGCAAGCCAACGATGTCGAGAACGCGCCGTTCCTCAATGCATCAGCTTTCGGCAGTGCGAGGCGGCAGAATGCCTATTTCGCGAGCTTACTCTGTGGCTTAGGACCCGGCCGCCACGTTACAACCACGTTCAAATCCCAACGGAACCATTTTTGGGGCTTAAGGGAACCACTTTCGAGTTCCAATATCTCAGTCGTTAACGTGATCCGTCAAACGGACACGGCGTAAGTAATGAGGTACAGGGAATGGATATAGCTGCCATCGCGATTACGGGTTGTGTCGGGATCTACCTCGCTCTCCGCTATACTCTGCGGTCCTACTTCCCCCCGGATACCTGATAGGACGCAAGCGCCGGGCACCGGCGTTTGGCTGCTTGCCTGAATATGATCTCGTGGTGGCCGGGTTTCCCGGCCATTAATTTTCCGGCGCCAGCGATGAGAGCGTGCTTATCCACGTGGAGGACATCAACATCACTGGCGGCTTCTCGAAGACCGACTTCACGGCTGACGCCAACGGCCAAAACTTCGTCACCGTCACCAGTATCAACGGACGGCTGATGGCGGACGTTTCGCTCACAGCGATTAATGGCGCGACGTTCCAGGATGTGCGGCAAGTCCGGCTCGGAGGCTTCGAGGCGGTCAGTGCCGTCCCGAGCCATCCCCCTGGGCCATGATCCTGGGCTTCGCCGGCGTCGGGTTGTGGCTTATCGCCGCCGCATGAGCGAGGGTCACTCGACCGCCGGTATGCGCGATGCAATCGTTCCTGATAGCCGGTGAAGCTCCTTCTATTCGCCTGATTCAGCGCTCTCTCAACGTGCCGGAACCTGCATTGCACGCCCTCGCCCGGCCGGCCTGCGCCGCCCCTTCACGACAAACCCATTTCCTCCGGTATGACTAGGCGGCTACAGTTCCACCCGCAGCCGGCCCTCACACCGGCCAGGCCCTCACACTTTTTGCGAGAGCAATGCAAAACTACACGCTAAGGGAAAAAGCCAAGATCACAGCCGGCGCGGTGGCGGCACTTGTGGTTGTGGCATGGCTTGCGGTCATCGGGCTTGCGCTGCTCATGGGATAAACTCACGCTAACTGCCTCGTTCACGGAACTTTGTTCTACCCTCGCGAAAACGTGAGGAACTTTGTTCTACCCCGGAGAACTACGGATAAACGAACGCGTATCCTTCATGATTGATCATCTTCCGCGTGCAAATGGCGCGCGTGTTCTCGCCGATCTGCACGCGCTGCGCGCAATAGGACCGTATAAATCCGGTGTCCACAAGCCGACATTTTCGGAACCGCATCTGCGATCGCTGCACTGGCTGATGCAGCGCCTTCCCGATGCTGGCCTCACCGGCGAGATCGACGGCATCGGGAACGTGATCTCGACCAGCCCCAAATCAGGTCCGAAACTGTTGGCCGGCTCGCATCTGGAAAGCCAGAACCAGGCCGGCTGGCTCGATGGGCCGCTGGGCGTGGTCTACGCGCTCGAGGCCGCCCGCGTGATCAACCGCGATCCGGCGACGCGCGGCGCCGTCGAAGTTGCGGCGTGGTGCGACGAGGAAGGGCATTTCGGGCACTTCCTCGGCAGCCGTTCCTATGTCGGCGCGGTCAGCGAAGCCGAAATCGATGCGGCGCGCGATCGGAGCGACGGCCGGACCATGCGCGATGCGCTGGCAAGCGCGGGTCTCGCCGGCCGTCCGCGCGTGCAGGCGGAGCGCGGGCGTCACATCGGCTATCTCGAAGCCCATATCGAACAGGGCGAAACGCTGGAAAGCAGCGGCCTCAAGATCGGCATCGTCACCTCCATCGTCGGGATCTGGCAATACCGCATCACGTTCACCGGCGAGCAGAACCATGCCGGCACGACGCGGATGGCCGTCCGGCGCGACGCCGGCCTCGCGCTGGCCAGATTCTGCGTCGCCATCGACGATCGTTTTCCCGCCGCCTGCGGACCGCGCACGGTGTGGACCACCGGCCGCATCACCCTCGATCCCGGTGCACCCAGCATCATCCCGGGCGCGGCGGAGATGCTGTTTCAGATCCGCGATGACGATCCCGCGGTGATCGCGCGGCTGGAGGATCTGCTGCGCAGCATGGCCGCGGAGGTCGACAGGCAGGGCCGCTGCCGCGTCGCGGTGGAGCGGATCCGCACCGGCGCGCCGGCACGAATGGATGCCTCGTTCCAGGATGCCATCGAGGCCGCGAGCGCCGCCCTGGCGCACGGCAAATCGCTGCGCATGCCGAGCGGTGCCGGGCACGATGCCCAGACCCTGGCCACCATCATGCCATCGGGCATGCTGTTCGTGCCCTCTATCGGCGGCATCTCGCACCACTGGACCGAGAACACCGCGGACGCCGACATCGTCACGGGCGCGGAGATCTTTGTCGAAGCCTGCCGGCGGCTATTGATGCGGTGAGGCGGCGCGAGAAGCGACATGGCCGCTAATATCGGGCCGGTCCGTTCCGGCCAGGGCATTCCACCAGGCGTATGGGTGCTCGGTTTCGTCTCGATGCTGATGGACATCTCGTCGGAGATGATCCACGCCCTGCTGCCGATCTACCTGGTTTCCGTGCTTGGCGCGTCGATGGTGACGGTCGGCGTCATCGAGGGCATCGCCGAGGCGACCGCCTCGATCACCAAGATATTCTCCGGCGCGCTTTCGGACTGGCTCGGTAAGCGCAAATGGCTGGCGGCCATGGGCTACGGCCTTGCCGCCTTCACCAAGCCGGTCTTTCCGCTGGCGCCGACGATCGGCTGGCTGGTGGCTGCGCGTTTCGTCGACCGCGTCGGCAAGGGCATTCGCGGCGCGCCGCGCGACGCGCTGATAGCTGATATCGCGCCGGCCGATCTGCGCGGCGCCAGCTTCGGGCTGCGGCAATCGCTCGACACGGTCGGTGCCTTCGTCGGTCCGCTGCTCGCGATCGCCCTGATGTGGTGGACCGCAGACAACTTCAAGACGGTGTTCTGGTTCGCGGTGATTCCCGCCTTCCTGGCCCTGGCGCTGATCGTCTTCGCCGTCCGCGAGCCGGAACGGCCGGAGGCACTCCGCGCTGTGCGTAATCCGATCAGCCTGGTCGAGATCCGAAATCTCGGCGCCGCCTATTGGTGGGTGGTGGCGGTGGCGAGCGTGTTCACGCTGGCGCGCTTCAGCGAGGCATTCCTCATCCTGCGCGCGCAGAATGTCGGGCTGCCGATTGCCCTGACGCCTGCCGTCTTGGTCGGCATGAACGTCGTCTATGCGCTCGCGGCCTATCCGGCCGGCGTGATCTCCGACCGCATCAGCCGCACGGGCGTGCTGGCGGGCGGCATTCTGTTGCTGGTTGCCGCCGATATCGTGCTGGCCATACTGCCGTCGCTCAGTGGCGTTGCGCTCGGCGTCGTGTTCTGGGGGCTGCATATGGGGCTGACGCAGGGATTGCTGGCCGCCCTCGTCGCCGACACGGCGCCGGCGGAATTGCGCGGCACAGCCTTCGGATTTTTCAATCTGCTCGGCGGGGTGGCCATGCTCGCGGCCAGCGTCATTGCGGGCGCGCTGTGGGACAGCGCCGGACCGCAAGCAACATTCCTGGCAGGCGCCGGCTTCGCGGCGATCGCGCTGGCGGGATTGCTGATGGTCAATGGCAAGATCGCCAATTCCAGGCCGCTGCCTGATTGAACAAGCGTGAAGCCGTTGACCGGACCCGCGCGGCGCCCGAAATGTTGATGGCAGACGGCGTGACGTTCAAAACCCGCCTGATGACAAGGAGTCGCGTTTGACATCCTTGCAAACGGCTGAAGATACGGCCAATTTCGCGAATTGAGGTAAAGTTCCGCAAGATGTTGTTGCTTCAGGCCCTCCCCACATCGATCGGCGTTGCCGCGATCGCGCCGGCGTTACTGCTGCTGTGGCTCGTCATCGCCGCCGACGAGCGGCCCGGACCGCCGGGGCGGGTCTGGCTCGCCTTCATCCTGGGGGCCGCCAGCATCTCGCTGCTGGGCATCGCGCGGGCCCCGTTTGCCGCGATCCTTGCGGTGCCGGGAAACCCATGGATGACGCAGGGCCTGCGCTCGGTGTTCGGGGTTGCCGCGCCGGAAGAGATCGTGAAGGTCCTCGTCATCGTCCTGGTCGCCGCCTCGGTGCGCCGCCGCACCTTTGCCGACCCGATGGATACCGTGGTCTATGGCGCAGCCGCCGGCCTCGGTTTCGCCGCTTACGAAAACCTCGCCTATCTCGTTCAGCACTCCGACATGTGGCGCTCGCTTGCGGCGCTGCGCAGCGTGCTGACGGTGCCGTTTCACGGCGCGCTCGGCATCATCGCCGGCGCCTATATCGCGATCGCACGCGCCGGCACGGCGCTCGGCGCACACCGCCATCACCGCGACTGGGCGCGGATATCGAGCTGGGCGCTGGCGCTGTTCGCACCGATCGCGCTCCATGCGGCCTTCGATTTTCCGCTATTGACCCTGCAGAAGCATGGCGAACTCGGTCCCAACGCGCGACTGCTGCTGGGCGCAGCGAGCCTGCTGATCGGCTTCAGCTCGATCGGATTTGCGATCCGCCTGGTACGGCGCGTCGGCCGCCATCATGCGCCGCGCACCGAGATTGCGCGTGAGCGGCTGAGCCAGTTGCGGCGGATGTGGGCGCTCTTGCTCGTTGGCAGCGGCGCCGGCTTCGCCGGCGCGGCTTTCGTGCTGACCTCGCTGCATCACTGGTTCGTCAATCCCGAGCGTAACGCCTCGCTGCTTCTCATTCCGCTCGGCATGAGCTCCATTCTGATCGGCCTCGCGCTGTTGCTGGCAACCTCGGCGGTTTATGTATTCGGCCGCAACCGCATCAGAACCTCTGGGGACGGATTCTCCTCCGCGCCCGAGCCAGGCTGAACGTCATCCGTCCGTCGTTGATATCGCTCAAAAAGGCCGGCGAACAATTTTCACCTGCAGGCTGCGCACGGGCTATATTGGATACGCGATCGGCGCGGCAGGCATCGGGAGCTTCCAATGACCCTTCCCCAGGATAATCCGCCAGACTTCAGCAAACTGCAGACTCAAATGAACGCCGCGGTGAAGGCGCACTGGAAGGCCTTTCTGTTCGAAGGCATTGTGCTCGCCGTGCTCGGGCTGGCTGCCATGATCGTTCCGCCGCTGGCCAGCCTTGCCGTCACCATCTTCCTCGGCTGGATGTTTCTGATCAGCGGCGTCGCCGGGCTGTTCGCGACCTACTGGGCGCGCCAGATGCCGGGCTTCTGGTGGTCGCTTTTTTCAGCGGCGCTCGCCGTTCTCGCCGGCGGAATTTTGCTGGCACGGCCGGTGCAAGGCATCCTCACGCTCACCATCGTGGTCGGCGCTTATTTTCTCGCCGAAGGCGTCGTCACCATCATGTATGCGCTGGAGCATCGCCGCGAATTGTCGGAGCGTTGGTCCTGGCTGCTGATCTCAGGCGTGATGGACCTGTTGATCGCCTTCATCATCATCTCGGGGCTACCGGGATCGGCGGAATGGGCGATTGGCCTCCTGGTCGGGATCAATCTCGTGCTCGGCGGCGCGTCGCTGGTCGGGGTGGCGCTCGCGGCGCGCAAGACCTGAGGTCGCCGATTATGGGGGTGACAAGTCGGCGGGGCTACGCTATAGAGCCCGCCATGATCACCTTCGCCGCCAGCAACTTTTGGTATTTTAGCTACGACAGCTCGCTGGCGGTGGGAGGATCGCGCTCAATCTGATGAATTGAAGCACCAAGTCCAAACAGCCGCCAAACCTGGCGGCTTTTTTATTGGCCGGCAGGTTTCCTAACCAGGAGCCAGAGCCGTGTTGAGCACCACCGACGACCTTCGAATTAGTGAACTGAAAGAACTGAGCACGCCGCAGGAGGTGATGGGCGAGATACCCCGCACCTTGACCGCGACGCGGGTGGTGATGGCAGGGCGCAACGCCATCCACGCCATCCTGAACGGCACCGACGACCGCCTGCTGGTCGTCGTAGGCCCCTGTTCGGTCCACGATCCCGCCGCGGCCGTCGACTACGCCGAGCGCCTCGCCGCCCTGCGCGAACAGCTCGCCGACCGCCTTGAGATCGCGATGCGCGTCTATTTCGAGAAGCCGCGCACGACGGTCGGCTGGAAGGGGCTGATCAACGACCCCAATCTCGACGGCTCTTTCGACATCAACAAGGGCCTGAGACTCGCCCGCAACGTGCTGTCGGCGGTAAACAATCTCGGCCTGCCGGCCGGCACTGAATTCCTCGACATGACGACGCCGCAATACATCGCCGACCTGATGGCCTGGGCGGCGATCGGCGCGCGCACCACCGAGAGCCAGATCCATCGCGAGCTCGCATCCGGTCTGTCCTGCCCGGTCGGCTTCAAGAACGGCACCGACGGCAATGTCCGCATCGCGGCAGACGCCGTGAAGTCAGCCTCGCATCCGCATCATTTCATGGCGGTGACCAAGGGCGGCCGCTCGGCGATCGCCGCAACCACCGGTAACGAGGATTGCCACATCATCCTGCGCGGCGGCAACAAGCCGAACTATGATCGGGAAAGCGTCGATGCGGCGTGCCAAGAGCTGGTTCGCGCCGGCGTCGCGCCGCGCATCATGATCGACACCAGTCACGCCAACAGCTCCAAGAAGCCGGAGAACCAGCCGCTGGTCGCCGCCGACATCGCCCGGCAGATCGCGGCCGGCGAGCAGCGCATCATCGGCGTGATGATCGAAAGCAATCTGGTGGCCGGCCGCCAGGATGTGGTGCCGGGCAAGAAGCTCACCTATGGCCAGAGCATCACCGACGGTTGCATCGACTGGGAAACGACGGTGTCGGTGTTGAATGGGCTGGCCGATGCGGTGAAGACGCGACGAAGCGCGCAGTCACACAAGTTTCGAGAGGAGCGTTCGGCATAAAGCCACACGCGCATAACGGCGAAGCAGGGCACGCAGGCGGCGCGCGCCCTGCTTCAGCTAAAAGAATGGCAACCACGGCCGGAAGAATGGACGCATCATCCGGCACTCCTCCTCCAAACGGCTGACTTCACCGACGAACCCGCGGCATAGGCTTTGCAAGAGGCGACCGGCCTGTGGGATATGTCACATGAAGAAATTGCACTTCGAATTATACGTTCCCGCAGCGGACCGGCCCTTCGTGGTCCGGGCAATTCGAACAGATATTTCAGCATCTTTTGGAGCAGCGCGATGATTAACTCGGTCGGTCGATTGTTGTTGGCGGGGCTTCTGCTTGCGCCAATTTCAGCATTTGCCGCTGATCGGGCCAATGTTCAGTTCTGTTGGGCGATGGGAAAGTTCGACCACACGATCTACTTTGCCGAAGTTGAGAATCGCGAGGATCGGCAGGCGAGCTTCGACGCGCTGCTCGAGATTTCCGGCATCGATCATAACGCGGTCAATTGCACAACGTCAGACCAGGCAACGCATGTTGTGACGCGTGCGCGATTGATGAAGGACTGGCGGGACTCCGAGTTCGAAATCGTGAATACGACATTTCTGTCGGATCTTGACTATTAACATCGCGACGCTGCAGGCCGCAGGCGCGAGCCGCGCTATCTTCCAATCGTCACGCCGGCGACGGAGCCCAGCGCGCCCCGAACACTCGTGGCGTTCATGTCGTCGAGCACTTGCCGCGTGAGAACGGTGGTCTGCCCGGGAATGTTGAGGATCGGTTCGCTCGCCCACGGCGATGAAAGCCGATTGGCCTTGTAAGGCGCCGCCGGATCGACATAGCGATCGCGGGTGGCAACCGGCATCCGGGCGATATTGTGCTTCAGCCGCGATGCACGCAACGTCGTCTCACTGGACCGCGTGGAATTGGCGGCGCCCTGCGCCGGCGCATGGTGCGGCTGTGCGGAAGCGACAGCCAATGCGCCGTCGCAAACAAAGACGGCGATCATCGCAATCATTCGCAACGGGGCAATGGGCATGCGGCCTCCCGATCAACAATCGGCTGACCCAGTATATGTCCGATGTTGCCGCGCGGCCATGCAATGTACCAACTTGTGATCGGGGACGGACCGTTCACGTTGCCACCGGTTGCGAGGCTACGAGCGAGCGAATACGCTCGGCATCGGAAGCCGTCGCCGGATTGTAGACGATCATGCTGAGGTCGGGCCGGCCGTCGACGGCAAAGGCGGAATATTCCATCATGATCGGGCCGAGGATCGGATGCCGCAGGCGCTTGATGCCCTCGCCATGCACATGCACGTTGTTATCGCGCCATAGCGCTTCAAACTCCGGACTGCGCCGGCAAAGTTCATCCACGAGTTCGCCGACCTCGGATACGGCGCCGGCGCGCGCCGCGTCGACCCTGAATGCGCCGACCACGAAGCGGGCGATGCTTTCCCAGTCGTACTGCGCGGCGCGAACCCGCGGATCGCAAAAGATGAGGCGAAGGATGTTGCGTTCGCCCGGAGGCAGCGTGCCGTAGTCGGTCAGCACAACGGCAGCCGCACGATTCCACGCCAGGACGTCCCAGGTCGCGGTCTTGATGATGGCGGGACTGACCTCGAATGCGTCGAGCAGGCGCTGCAAACGGGGCGTGACGCCCTCAGCCGCCTTGTAGCGGACTTCGGGCGGGCGCCCGAGCCCGAGCAGGAACACATGCTCGCGCTCGATGTCGGTCAGCATCAGCGCGCCGGCGATCCTGTTCAACACATCGGCCGAAGGCGCGCCGCCCCGGCCCTGCTCCAGCCACGTGTACCAGGTCGGGCTGATATTGGCGCGCTGGGCAACCTCCTCGCGGCGCAGCCCCGGCGTCCGTCTTCGCCCAACTGCAAAACCGAACGCCGCCGGATCGAGCCTGGTGCGGCGGTCCTTCAGGTAATCCCCGAGCAGATTGTTCGTAGCTTCGGCCATCCGATCCTGTTGGTTACTATACCATGATAACGTCACTACTTTAACATGATGAGAGTCTGGCCGATATCGGTCTCCGAACAATAATCGGAGACCTCTCTCATGCGAATTTTCGTCACCGGGGCGACCGGTTTTGTCGGCTCCGCCATCGTGCGCGAACTCATCACGTCGGGCCACGCCGTGCTGGGTCTCGCCCGCTCCGATCGCGGCGCCGAGACGCTTGCTGCCATTGGTGCTGACATCCATCGCGGATCGCTGGAGGATCTGAACAGTCTGCGCGACGGGGCGGGCCAGGCTGACGCCGTGATCCATACGGCGTTCAACCACGACTTCTCCAGGTTCGCGGAGAACTGCGCCGCGGACAGGCGCGCGATCGAAGCGATGGGCGCCACCCTGGAGGGCTCCGACCGGCAGATGCTCGTTAGCTCCGGATTCGGATCGCTGGCACCGGGACGGATCGCGACCGAAGCCGACCGGCCGGCTCCGAGTTCGCCGCGCGCGTCCGAAGCAGCAGCCGCTGCGCTCGCGGCCCGCGGCGTGCGCGCGACAGCGGTGCGTCTGGCGCCATCGACCCATGGCCTTGGCGATCATGGCTTTGTCCCGCATTTGATCAGTGTGGCGCGCGCAAAGGGCGTCTCGGCCTATGTCGGCGATGGCCAGAACCGCTGGCCTGCCGTGCACCGGCTCGATGCCGCCCGCCTCTATCGGATGGCGCTCGAAGAGGGCGTCGAGAGCGGTCCCTATCACGCGGTCGACGAGGAGGGTGTTCCGTTCAAAGCGATTGCGGACGTGATCGGCCGCAGGCTCGGCGTGCCCGTCGTGTCGAAAACCCCTGACGAGGCCGCCGCGCATTTCGGCTGGTTTGTCAGAATGGCGAGCATGGATATGCCGGCCTCGAGCGCGCGGACACGTTCGGCGCTGTCGTGGCAACCGGAGCAGCCGGGGCTGCTCGCCGACCTCGATCAGCCCGGCTATTTCGGTCCGACGCGGGCGCTTGCGTCTTGAGCGGCCGGCAACAAGCGTGTATCGGCGCGAGCGGCGTCCGGATGCCGCGTCGGCATCCGGGCAGGTCAAGTTTTGCCCAGGTGATCGATTGAGTTCAAAACCTTCGACGAACCCCGTGGCTGCGTCGAGTTCGTTTGCAGCCATGAAGTCAGTGCCCTATCGCGCCCAGTTCTCAGCTTACGTGCTGGCCATGATGGCTGACAATGTCGAGCATGTGATCAGCTATTGGGTGGTGTTCCAGAAATTCCATTCGCCGGCGCTTGCGGGGTTTGCGGTGCTGTCGCACTGGCTGCCCTTCCTGTTTTTCTCTGTCGCCGTCGGCGGCCTCGCCGACCGCTACGATCCGCGCCGCATCATCCAGTGCGGCATGCTGCTGTTCATGGTGGCGTCCGCCGGATGGGGAGTCTTCTTCCTCACCGACACGCTTCAGATGTGGCACGCGATGCTGCTTCTGGTGATTCACGGCTGCGCCGGCGTGCTGTGGCAGACGCCGAACCAGTTGCTGCTCTATGACATCGTCGGCCCCGCCGATCTGCCGAGCGCGGTGCGGCTGAATGCGATGGCGCGCTATCTCGGCATTTTGGTCGGACCGGCGATGGGCGGCATTATCATGCTGGCACTCGGCCCATCCCATGGCATCATCGTCAACACGCTGTTCTATTTGCCGATGCTGCTCTGGCTGTTCTGGGCGCCCGCCCGCGACAAGAGCCAGGCGGTGAAGCGCTTCGCCGTCCGCGGCCTTGCCGACATCGTGCAGACTATCCGCGACATCGCCACGCAGCGTGTGCTGACCTCGATGACGCTGCTCGCCGGTCTGACCTCCTTCATGATCGGCAACGCCTATCATGCCCAGATGCCGGGCTTCGCCGGCGACCTCGGGCACGGCGATCCCGGCGTGTCCTACAGCGTGCTGCTGGCTGCCGACGCCGCCGGCGCGGTCCTTGCCGCCATCGCACTGGAAGCATGGGGGCGCCTCAGGCCAACTCCGCGGACAGCAATCGCGCTCGCCATTCTCTGGGCGCTGTCCCTGCTCGCCTTTGCATCGTCACGCATCTACGCGGTTACGATCGCGCTGCTGTTCGCCGCCGGATTCTTCGAACTGTCGTTCAACACGATGGCGCAGGCTTTGGTCCAGATCAACGCCCCCGCCGACAGCCGCGGCCGCGTCGTCGGCCTGTTCAACATGGCCGGGCTCGGCATGCGGGCGTTCAGCGGCATCACCGTCGGCCTCGCGGGAGCCGCGATCGGCATTCACTGGTCGCTTGGCCTGTCGGCCGCGACGCTCCTTGTCTGTCTGGCTGTGCTTTATGGCCGTACGGCAAGGCCCGGTTAATGCCGGACGGTGGCGAGCGCAGCGCTCGCCGCCGTGTTTCACATCTCGTCGTCAGCAGCCGCGGCAGATGCTCTTGATCTTGCGATCGAGCGCGGCGTTTTCCTTGCTCAACGCATCGTTCGGGTCGTTGTACTGGTTCTTGCCGTCATTGGGCAGGTCGCTCGGACGCGGCTGGCGATGACCGACCGGCGCCTGTATTGCCCCGCCGCCACCGCCGCCGGAATTCTTCGAAACGGACGACGACCCCTGCGCGAGCACATCCGCGCCGCCGATCAGAACCGTCAGCGCTATCGAAAGGATTGTGGTTCGCATGTCGGTTCTCCCGTCTTCCTGTCTGTTGCTACCGCGCCGGCACGTCGATTATCGCACAGTTCCGGCGTCCCTGGGCGGCGCAGTCCTGCGCCTTTCGTACATCGGCCATGGTGCCAAGCAGCCAGATTCCGGCCGCCACCAGCACCACGAAGAAACCGAGCAATACCGCATTTTCAATTCCGCGATGGCGCTCGTCTTCCGGCGGCTCCCGCTTCTCGTCGCCGTCGTCCGTCATCGCTGGTTACGGCTTTGGCGGATAGAGGTGAACGTCACCGCAGTAGTCGACGATACGATACTGCGCTTCCGAGGATAGATCACATTCCCTGGAACTTGTATGCGACAAATAATTCGGTCCGATCGGCGCCTTGCCGTGACCGCCGGGAATGTCGAGCACATATTCCGGCTGGCACAGGCCCGAGACGCGGCCCCGCAAGTGACGCATCAGTTCCTGCCCCTCAGCGATGCCAGTGCGCAGATGCGCAGTCCCCGGCGCGAGGTCACCATGGTGCAGATAATAGGGTTTGATTCGATTTTCGACAAAAGCCCGCATCAAGGCTTCCAGCGTCGCGGCATCGTCGTTGACGCCGCGCAGCAGCACCGTCTGGCTCACCAGCGGAATGCCGGCGTCTGCCAGCCGCGCGCAGGCGCTGCGCGCCTCACCGGAAAATTCGCGCGGATGATTGGCATGAACGGCAATCCAGGTGGTTACGCCGCGGGTGCGCAGCGCCCCGATCATGTCGCCGTCGATTCGCGCCGGCGCCACCACCGGCACGCGGGTGTGAAGCCGTACGATCTTGACATGATCGATGTCGGCGAGGTCGGCCACGATCTCGGACAGCCGACGCGGCGACAGCATCAGCGGATCGCCGCCGGTCAGGATGACTTCCCAGATTTCGGTGTGCGCGCGGATATAGTCCAGCGCGCCCTGATAGGCGGCTTCCGACAGCGCGGTCGCCTTGCCCGGCCCGACCATCTCGCGGCGGAAGCAGAACCGGCAATAGACCGCGCAGACATGCACCAGCTTGAACAGCACGCGGTCGGGATAGCGGTGCACGATGCCGGGAAATGGCGAATGCGCATCGTCGCCGATCGGATCGGCATTCTCGCCAGGCGCTTCCTTAAGCTCCAGCGCGCTCGGAATGAACTGCCGCGCGATCGGATCATTGGGGTTTTCCGTGTCGATCAGGCCGGCGATGTCAGGCGTCACGGCGATCGCATAGCGCGCGGCGACCCGTTCGAGATCGGCGAGATCGGCAGGCTTCGTCAGCCCGCGCGCGACGAGATCGGCGGGCTGTCGCAGCGTTGCCAGAAGTTTCGGATCGATCCTGTTCATCTCTCTCCTGCCGGCGGCGTCCATACCACCTGGTCGACCCGCAGCGCACCGCTTGCCAGCATCACCAGCCGGTCGAAACCGAGGGCAACGCCGCTGGATAGCGGCATCGCGGCGACTGCGGCAAGAAAATCCTCATCCAGCGGATAACGCTCGCCATAGCGCCGTTCCTTCTCGTCCATCGAACCGGCGAAACGGCGGCGCTGCTCGACGGCGTCAGTCAGTTCGCCAAAGCCATTGGCGAGCTCGACGCCGCAGGCATAGACCTCGAAACGTTCGGCAACGCGAGAATCGCCCGCTTTCGCCCGCGCCAACGCGGCCTCCGGCGCCGGATATTCGAACAGGACCGTCAAACGCCCCTGCCCCAGATTTGGTTCGACATGCTCGACCAGCACCTTGCTGAAAATATCCGACCAGGTGTCGTCGGCGGCGACCCGCACCCGCTTGGCGGCCGCAGCCGCCAGCGCTTCCCGATCACCCTCGCCATCCGCGATGGTGACAAGCAAATCGATTCCGGCAAAGCGCTCGAATGCCTGCGCCACCGTCAGGAGTTCCGGTTCGGCGAAGGGATCGGCCGTTCTGCCGCGGAACGCGAATTGGCCGATGCCGGTGGCCTGCGCCGCATGGGCGATCACGACAATGGTGTCGGCCATGATGGCGTCATAGGGCGCATTGGCACGATACCACTCCAGCATCGTGAACTCGGGCAGATGCAGATCGCCGCGCTCGCGGTCGCGAAACACCCGCGCGAATTCGAATATCTTGGTTTCACCGGCAGCGAGTAGCTTCTTGGCAGCAAATTCCGGCGAGGTGCGCAAATAGCGCACCGCACGGCTGCCGTCATTGCCTGTCATTTCGGTGCGCGGCGCATGCAGATGCGTTTCGTTGCCTGGCGATACCTGAAGCACGCCGGTCTCGACCTCAGTAAAACCCTGCTCGTCAAACCAGGCCCGCAGCGCGCGGGTGATCGCGTTCCGCGCGAGCAAGAACGGTTTGCGGTCCGCGTGCCGCGCGGCCGACCACCATGGCGACGGCTGGTCGGTTTCAGCCATCAGCGATCCTCGCCCAGCCTCCGCGGAGCATCTTCCGCAGCGTCTGAGAGGGTATTCAAGAAATCGAAAAACGCCATTGAAATTGTTGGACTTTCCCTATTGCGCAAGCGGCAGCGACCTCCAGCGCCGCATCCCGCCCTTCATGGCGAAACCGCCCCAGCTTGTCCATTCCGCTTGAGCAAGCGATGCCAAAGCGCTGAACCTTGCGGCGCATCGAACACAATGCCAAGGCTCAAACGGCGCGATCCGGCCAGCCGGTAAAACCGGCGAATCAGGGCCGTTCCGGCCTCAAGCAGACCTGCCGAAATGGCCCTAAAACACTGGCATCGACGGGCAAAATCAGTATGTTGCAGCCCGAAACTGCCTCGACGGCCGAAGGACGCTTATGTCCCGATTTGGCCGCAGGCCCGAAAATTCAGGAAAACAAGCTTTGAAAGTCATCGCCAGTTCTATTCGCAAGGGCAACGTCATCGAGCAGGACGGCAGGCTCTATGTCGTCCTGTCAGCCGAAAACATCCATCCCGGCAAGGGAACTCCGGTCAGCCAGATCGAAATGCGCCGCATCGGCGACGGCGTGAAGGTGTCGGAACGCTACAAGACCACCGACCAGGTCGAGAAGGCGACCGTCGAGGACCGCAACTTCAACTATCTCTACGAGGATGGCGACGGCTTCCACTTCATGAACGCCGAAACCTACGACCAGGTGCAGGTGTCCAAGGAGATCGTCGGCTCGGCCGCGCCTTACCTGCAGGAAAACATGACCGTGAAGCTGTCGATGCACGACCTGAACCCGGTCGCGATCCAGCTCCCGCAGCGCGCGACGCTGGAAGTTGTGGAGACCGAGCCGGTCACCAAGGGCCAGACCGCGTCTTCCTCCTACAAGCCTGCTATCCTCTCCAACGGTGTTCGCACGGCGGTACCGCCGCACATCGGCACCGGAACACGTATCGTGGTCATGACTGAGGATGGCTCCTACGTCGAGCGCGCGAAGGATTAAGACCGCGCCTTAGAATACGGGGCACGCCGGGGGGGCGGTGCATTGGAAATCGGGGCTGTCAGCTTGCTCGCGCGATGGCTGGCAGCCTTTTGTTTGCTCCTCGCCGGGAACTCAGGCGTTTCCGCCAGCGAGTTCAGGACACCGTCGATCACGGCGGTTCGCGTCGAATGGCGCGCCGTTCTTGATCAATTGCGCGGCGAGATGAGTTCGCGGCCCGCCATCGCCTCGCGCTTCAGCTTCGCGATCCGGCAGCGGATGGTGGCAAGCGATCCCCGCACAACACCCGCGCTGGTGCAATTGAACGCGATCAATTCGTCGATTTTCGAAAGCATCGGACGCAGCCCGGTTCCGGTGCTGTTGCCATTCGATACCGCTGCTTATCTCGAGGCACAGGCCGGCGGCACGCCCGCTCCCGCCGTTGTGCGTCACCAAGCTGACTTTCGCCCCGCCGATTTCTTTCACGCCGGCCCATCCGGCTATGACGCGGTGTTTTCGCTTGATCCGGGCGCAGGCGCCGGCCTGCCGCCACGAACTTTCGTGCGACCGGTCGAGGTGCAGATCACCGGTTCGCTCCTGATTTACGATCTGGCCGATCCGCTCGGCGGCAGGGGCGTGCCGGTCAAGGCGCTGGCGGGGCAATTCCCGGATATCCGCCGTTTCATTCGCGAAGGCTATGTGCGCTACGCCTTCACCCGTTTCGGCGTGCCCTATGTCGTGTCGATCCAGTGCCTGGACTCGGCGCCGCGGCCGCGGCGGCTGGCCTGCCGCGAGGCCTACCCGATTGCCGAGCGCTTCCTGAAGGCGCTGCGCATCGCCGGCGGCCAGCCCGCGCGCCCGCGCGTTGACATGGAATCCCAGGTTGCGGAACGGCCGGTCGATCGGTCGCCCGACTTCAGCTATCGCCCGAGCGGCGACATCATCGCCAACAGCAGCGCCCGCAACCGCGGCGGCCGCGCCGATCTCATCGCCTATTCGCAGATCCGCTTTCCGCTGGCGAAAGCCCTGGTCCTGGTCAGCTCGCAGCAGTTCGGCAAGCGCGGCCAACAAAGCGTGTATCCCTGGCGCGACAATTTTTGCGAAGCCCGCAGCTTCCAGGTCGGGCAATGCTCCGCCGGCTTCGGGCATCAGGGCCAGGACATCCGCCCTGTACCCTGCCCGCCGCACAGCGTCAGCGAGAGCGCCTGCCATCCGAGAAAGCAGGCTGTCCTGGCCGTACGCGACGGCATGCTGATCCGTTCACCCCGGCAGCAGGCGGCGACGCTGCAGATCAACACCGGCACCGAACATATCCGTTTCCGCTACATGCATATGAACCCGTCGGCGATGGATGCAGACGGCGTTCTCAACGGCCGACACGTCGCCGAGGGCGAGAAGATCGGCGTGGTCTCCAACTATCTCGACTTCCCCAACGGCACCTCATATCACCTGCACTTCGACGTGCAGGTGTTCACGCGCGACGGCTGGATCTGGGTCAACCCCTACACCACGCTGATCGCGGCCTATGAACGGCTGATCCGCGCCCGCGGCCGTGAGCTCGGCACCGATCCGCCGGTGGCCGCCGTCGCGCATGTGCTGCCGGAGGATGTGCTGCGTCACAGTGCGCGGTAAAACGCGAGGACAAAGGCAAAGCAAACGGCGGCGATCATGTCGTACTAGTGTTGGTGACCGAAGGCTCTCAGCAGCCAAAGGCGCAACACCAGCCCCCTTCCCGTTTTTCACAGACGCTAAAGACCTTATTTTGCTTGCAAGTCCATCATTTTGACGATCGGCCACCATCTTTCGACTTCAGCCGCTTGAAAGCTGGCAAGGGCAGCAGGAGTTTGCTGGTCGCGCGTTGGAACGTCCTGACCCAGATCTGCCAACCGCCGTCGCACATCCGGATTCGCCAGCGCAGCAACCACTGCGGCGTTGAGCTTGGAGATGATCTCCCGCGATGTGCCCTTTGGGGCCCATATGCCGGACCAAACAGAGATGTAGAAGCCCGGCAATCCAGCCTCATCCACCGTGGGGATATCAGGCGCAGAGGCAAGGCGCTTCTTGGCGGTGACCGCGAACGCCTTGATGTTGCCGGCGCGAACATGCGGTAGGGAGTTTGGCGGCTGATCGAACATCAGATCGACATGCCCGCCCACCAAGTCCTGCATCGCCGGGGCCGCGCCGCGGTACTGGGCAAATTGAAACGTCGTGCCCGTGGCACGCTGGAAGTACGCTCCGCTGACGTGTGAGGGACTTCCCACACCTGCGGTTCCTTGCGTAGCCTTTCCCGGATTTGCCTTGAGCCAGGCGATAAATTCCAGGAGGTCCTTCGCAGGAGCGGCCCTGGTTGCCACGATGAGCTGCGGATTGCTCGCCAACAGAGCGACGGGCTCGAAATCCTTCACGACATCGTATTGGAGGCTAAAGATGGCGCCGTTCAACACATGCGTTCCCAGAAAGCCAGTACAGAGCGTATATCCGTCCGGCGCTGCCCGAGCCACGCGGCCAGCGCCGATCGCTCCCGCGGCGCCAGTCACATTCTCCATGACGATCGGCTGACCCAAAGATGCACTCATCTGTTCAGACACAATGCGTGCAATCGCGTCGGTTGGTCCGCCCGCGGGAAATGGCACGACCATGGTGATCGGCCGCGATGGATAGAGTTCCGCAGAGGCATCCGCGAACTGGGCCGAGACGACGGCAATGGCGAGAGAAGCGATAATTGTTCCGCGCGCAATCATGCTCTTGCTCCTTGTACGACAAGTCGTTGCAAGGGCGGCCTATTCAACTCTATGGCAACCTAGCGAGGAGAAATTGCTGGCACTGACCTCTGAAACTCTGGAGCAGCACGTTTCTGCTGATACCGTAACGGTTTTCAGCCAAGTCACGTAATGCTATTGTTCGATGGCGCCATATCACAATTGATATGGGATAAGGGAATCTCGATCATGGACGAGATCCAGCGCATCGAACACCGCCTGAGCCTTCACAACCTGCGGATTTTGATCGTCGTGGCTAAGGCCGGCAGTATGAGCGAGGCCGCCAGACTGCTCGCCACCTCGCAACCAGCTGTCTCGAGGTCTATTGGAGAGCTTGAGCACGCGTTAGGTGTTCGCCTCCTGGATCGCAGCGCAAAGGGCATCGAGCCTACACCGTTTGGCCGCGCGCTCTTGAAGCGGGGAATTGCCATCTTCGACGAGCTTTCACACGGCATCAAAGACGTTCGCTTCCTTTCGGATGCGACTCACGGAGAGGTGACGATCGGCGCGTCGATTGCAATAGCTGAGGGCCTTGTTGCCAACGTGATCACTCGCCTTTCCAGAACTCACCCCGGTCTGAGCTTTCGAGTCCACGCCACGGATACAGCTACGGCGTATCGAGCGCTGCTCGATCGCAGGGTAGATCTTGCAGTCGTGCATATCATCGACCCTCCGGGAGGAGACTTAATGGATGTCGAGCCACTATTGGACGATCCGCAGGTGGTCGTCGCGGGCGCCCACAATCCCCTTGCGCGCCGGCGCAAGCTCAGCTTAGCGCAACTGGCAGGCGAACCTTGGGTGTTACCGCTGCCGGATCAGCCGTACGGCAAACTCGTGCTTGAGGCGTTTCAGGCGCAAGGACTACAGGTTCCTTCGACCGTCGCTGGTTCAACGCTACCTCTCCGGACCACCTTACTAGTGACCGGCCGATTCTTGTCGATCGTTCCTCGCGTGGTCATGCAGTTTCCGCCCAAGAAGCGATTGCTCAAGATGCTGCCAGTAGAATTGTCGGGAACAGCAAGACCATTGGCCCTCATAACTTTGAAGAATAGGACGCTCAATCCGCTCGCGCATCTCTTTGCGGACCATGTCAGGGCAGCCATGAAGCCGCTGCGCAGAACGTAAATCACACTGCGGGCGATGCCTCAGCACGGCGCCGCAAGGGTTAGCTCATCGCGTCATTTCGTGGCCGCCCACGCGGCGCCTTCAATGCGTATGTCACTGGCCCTACGACGCCGCCGCGCCCACGGCTGGCTTCCGTGCCGGCGGCGTCCAGCGGAACGCTGCGCCGAACCTGTTCCAGACGTTGATCGCGGCCACCGCTGAGGTGAGATAGGCAAGCTCCTTCTCCGAAAACTCGGCGCTTGCCTGCGCGTAGATTTCGTCACTGACGCCCTCGCTGAGTAGCGTTAATGCTTCAGTCCACGCCAGCGCTGCCCGCTCGCGCCGCGAAAACTGCGGCGCCTCGCGCCACACCACCACGAGATTGAGCTTGTCGGCTGATACGCCGAGCTTCTCGCCCTCCAGGATGTGATACTGCACGCAGAAAGCGCAGCCATTGATCTGCGAGGCGCGCAGCTTGATCAGTTCGAGCAGCTGCTTGTCCATCCCCGCCTTGCCCGCGATCTGGCTGAGCGCCAGCACCGCCGCGTAGGCGTCCGGCGTCAGCGACATGAAATCTTTGTATTCCTTGCGGGCGTGTGACATCTCTCCTGGCCTTTTGTTATCGTGCTCCGGATCATTATAAGAGGCGATCGCCCCCCGTCCATGGCCGGGAGCGGCTGCGAAATCGCGGCAAAATGGCGGTTCCCGCGGCGTCAAGGCTTTTGGCTCGGGGCCGCCGCACCGCTAGAATGCCGGCATGAAACAGCCTGATTCCAAGACAGCCCCCACCCGCCGCGCCGTGCTGCAGGCCGGCATCGCCGCAAGCGCAGTGTTCGCCGCGCCATCCGCGCTTGCCGCCCCGCCCGGCTTCGACGAGTGGCGCAATAATTTCCGGCCGCGCGCGCTCGCCAAAGGCATTTCGGACGCGACCTGGACGCGGGTGATGGGCCGCATCGAGCCCGATATGACCGTGTTCCGGCAGATGCAGAAGCAGCCGGAATTCCACGAGCAAATCTGGCAATACATCAACCGCCGCGTCTCGGACTGGCGCATCATCAACGGCCGCGAGGCGTTGAAAAAGCACGAGGCCCTGTTCGCAAGGATCGAGCAGGACTTTGGCGTCGAGCGCGGCACGCTGCTGGCGCTGTGGGGCGTTGAATCGGCCTATGGCGATCCCTTGGTGCAGCAGAACCATATGCGCCCGGTCTTTCCCGCGCTCGCCGCACTCGCCTGGAACGAGCCGCGCCGCCGCGCCTATTGGGAAACCGAACTGATCAATGCGCTGAGGATCGTCGACCGCGGCTGGGGCACGCCGGAGGAGATGCGCGGCTCCTGGGCCGGCGCGATGGGCCATACGCAATGGATGCCGGAAGTCTGGCTCAATGTCGGCATGGACTACGACAAGGACGGCCGCGTCTCGCCGTTCGGCAAGCCGGACGATGCGCTCGGCTCCAGCGCGCGCTTCCTGCTCAACCGCGGCAAGTATCACCGCGGCGAGCACTGGGGCTATGAAGTCCGCACATCCGGTGGCGCTGCGAGCGGCAACCGCACCTACGCTGCCTGGGCCAGTGCCGGCGTGACGCGCGCCGATGGCAAGCCGTTCCCGCAGCCGAATGCGTCAGCGCAGATGTGGGTGCCGGTCGCCGGCGGCCCCTCGTTTCTGCTCGGCCCCAACTTCTATTCGGTGAAAAGCTACAACCCGTCCATGAACTACGCGCTGGCGATCTGCCACCTCGGCGACCGCATCCTGGGCGCACCGCCCTTCATCCAGCCCTTCCCCGGCTCCGAGCGCGCGCTGACGCTCGCCGAAGTGCAAGAGGTGCAGACGCGGCTGACAAAGGCTGGCTTCGACACCGGCGGCACCGATGGCCGTGTCGGTAACGACACGATGAAGGCGGTCAGGGACTATCAGACCAAGATCGGGCTATTGCCAGCCGACGGCTATGGCGGGTTGAAGGTGCTTGCGCGGTTAAGGCAAGGCGGGTAACGCGTCCGCCGTCATTGCGAGGAGCTCGCGACAAAATTGCAAAGCAATTTTGCGCTGAAGCGACGAAGCAATCCGTCTATCCCCGAGTCGAGACATGGATTGCTTCGCTGCGCTCGCAATGACAGTCGCTACTATCTTCGCGCCACCCCGCCCGCGAACATCCCGCCATCGATGACGAGTTCGGTCCCCGTCACGTAGCGCGATGCATCGGACGCCAGATACAGCACACCCTGCGCGATCTCTTCGGCGTGGCCGGCCCGGCCGAGCGGCGTCGCCAATTTCGCGCGTTCCTCGGGATCGATCGGCGCATTCTGCCCGCTGCCCGTGATCTTGCCCCAGATCGGCGTGTCGATGATGCCGGGATGCACGGAGTTGACGCGGATGCCGTCGCCGAAGGTGGCGCATTCCATCGCGATCGCTTTCGCAAACAGCCGCACGCCGCCTTTGGTGGCGCAATAGCCCGAAAGCCCGGCGGCACCGCGCAGGCCTGCGAGCGACGACATCATGATGACGGAGCCGCCGCCGGTCTTGCGCATCGGCGGCAGGCAATGCTTAACAGATAAAAACACGCCGTCGAGATTGATCGCCGTCTGCCGCCGCCAGTCGGCGAGCGACATCTCGGTGATAGTCGGCACGGCAATGCCGATGCCGGCATTCGAGACCAGCACGTCGAGCCGGCCATAGCGCTTCATGACCTCGGCCACGACCTCGATCCAGCGCTCCTCGCTGGTGACGTCGTGATGCCAGAAGCTCGCCTCGCCACCGGCCTTCTTGATCCTCGCGACGACCTCGGGGCCCCTGAGATCGTCGACGTCGGTCACGGCGATCGAAGCGCCCTCGCGCGCCAGCAATTCGCAGATCGCTTCGCCAATACCGGACGCACCACCCGTCACCAGCGCGACCTTGCCCTGAACCTGCCCCGTCATTTCTTCTCCCGTTTGTTGTTCTTGGTTGTCGAATTACCTGATGACTTTCGGCCCGGGGTCCGGCACCGCGACGTCGACCACGCGCAGCTGCACACGCTCCGCCCCCTGAAAGCGATCGACCGCAAGCGATCCTGCGACATGCAGGGGCTGGCCGCGGTTCTGCGTCAGCGCATGGCCGAGCTTCTGCCCGATCGCGCGGAACGCGATGCCGTTGACGATGGCGCCGTCGCCCGCCTTGAAGCGGACGCGCAGATGCGCCTGCCCGACCTCGTCCGCATAGACGAGCTGATGCGCCGGCAGCGCGATCACCGGCTCCGGATTGGCCGCCCCGAACGGTCCGGCGCGGTTCAGCATATTGGCGAACTCCACCGTCACGCCCCGCGCGCTAATGGCACCGTCGATGAACAGCTCGTTCTCGTGACGGGAATTGGCGACATCCTCGGCCAGCGCGTTCTCCATGAAGGCGCGGAATTCGGCGAGCTTCTCCTTCCGCAGCGTGACGCCGGCGGCCATGGCGTGGCCGCCGCCCTTCATCAGGATACGATCCTTGACCGCCTGGCGCACCGCCTTGCCGAGATCGACGCCTGAGATCGAACGACCGGAGCCGGTGCCGATGCCGCCCGGCTCCAGCGCAATGGCAAAGGCCGGCCGCGCGAATTTCTCCTTCAGCCGCGAGGCGACCAGGCCGACGATGCCGGGATGCCAGCCTTCGGCGGCCGTCACGATGACAGCGCCCTTGTCCTCCAGCCCGAGCGAGGCCAGTGCCTCGGCCTCCGCCTGCGCTTCGGCCGCCTGCTCGATGACGCGGCGCTCGCTGTTGAGGCGGTCGAGCTCGGCCGCGATCCGCGCCGCTTCCGAAACGTCGCCTTCCAGGAGCAGCCGCACGCCGAGATCGGCGCGCCCGATCCGTCCGCCGGCATTGATGCGCGGCCCCAGCATGAAGCCGAGATGCCAGGCCTCCGGCGGCCCGTTCAACCGCGCCACATCCATCAGCGCGGTATGGCCGACATGGTCGCGCCGGCGCATCGCGATCAGGCCTTTTGCGACGAAGGCGCGGTTCAGCCCGGTTAGCGGCGCGACGTCGGCCACGGTGCCGAGCGCCACATGGTGCAGCATGCCGAGCAGATCCGGCTCCGGCCGCTCGGCGTTCCAGAAGCTGCGCCCGCGCAGTTCCCGGTTCACCGCAACCAGTGTGATCAGCACCAGCCCGACCGCGGCGAGATGACCGAGGCCGGAGAGATCGTCGAGCCGGTTCGGATTTACCAGCGCATCGACCTCAGGCAGTTCCTCCCCGCATTGGTGATGGTCGATGACGACGACCGACATCCCGAGCTTGCGCGCTTCCGCCAGCGGCTCGAGGCTGGTGGTGCCACAATCGACTGTTATCAGCAACGTCGCGCCTCTGCCGGCGAGCGCCCTCACCGCCTCGGTATTGGGGCCGTAGCCCTCGAAGATGCGGTCGGGGATATGGATCAGCGGGTCGAGCCCGCAATGGCGCAAGTGCCAGGCGAGCAGCGCCGCCGATGTCGCGCCGTCGACATCGTAATCGCCGAAGATGGCGACCTTCTCGCCGCGCTGGGCGGCATCCGCGATCCGCTTGGCCGCCGTCTCCATCTGCGTCACGGTGTGGGGGTCGGGCATCAGCTTGCGAATGGTCGGATCGAGGTAGTCCTGAACCTCGTCGATCCCGACATCGCGCCCCGCCAAGACCCGCGCCAGCATTTCTGGCAACTGGTAGCGCTGGGTGATCGCCAGCGCGCGCGCCGCGCCCCGCGCGTCGAGCCGGTCGCGCCACAATTTGCCGGTTGCCGAACGCTGAACGCCCAGAAAGGCCGGCGGCGGTTCAACGGGCAAAGCGGATGCGGGCGTCATGATACCTTCGAGACATAGGGGCAAAGCGTCTGCTCAGCAAACGCAAACACCGGGAGCGACGGCCAGCCGGAATCCTGCCGCCAAAAACAACGTGCACAAAGAACGTGCAACTCGATGGGGTAAAACTACCCTGAGGCCGCCGGAACATAAACCAATCGTTAGCCATGATCCCCGACAAAGGAATGGACACGCTCGCCTTGAGTCCCTGCCGATCCGCCAGAAGACCGGCAGCCGCACAAAGCCTGGGGAATTCCTGCCAATGTCCGTCGCGCTTCGCTCCCAGACCGCACCGATTTCGAAGCTGAACGCCAAGCCGGCGGGCACCGAGGATGAAGCCGACGTCTCGGCGCTGATCGCGCGGCTGACCGCCGAGGTCAATCAGGTCGCCTGCGAGAAGACCAAGTCGATCCAGAAGATCACCAACCAGATGAAGATGCTGGCGCTGAACGCGCTGATCGAAAGCTCGCGCGCCGGCGCGCAAGGCGCCGGCTTTGCGGTGGTGGCGCAGGAAGTGCGCAATGTCGGGCAGCAGGTCGAGACCATCGCCCGCGAGCTGGAAAGCCAGCTTACCAACCGCACCGGCAACCTCATGAACTCGATCGCGCAGATGGCTGACCGCTCGCGCGGCGAGCGCATGGTCGACCTGTCGCTGAACGCCATCGAGCTGATCGACCGCAACCTCTATGAGCGCACCTGCGACGTGCGCTGGTGGGCGACCGACTCGGCCGTTGTCGATTGCGCGGCGGCGCCCGATGCGGCCGCCGTCAGCCATGTGTCGGAGCGGATGGCCGTGATCCTCGGCGCCTATACCGTCTATCTCGATCTCTGGCTCTGCGACCTCGACGGCAATGTGCTGGCCAACGGCCGCAGCAATCAGTTCGGCGTCACCCGCCAGAACGTGGCGCAGACCAAATGGTTTCGCGCCGCACGGGCCCTGCGCTCCGGCGACGACTACGCCGTCGGCGACGTCGAATGCCAGCCCTTGCTCGGCAATGCCCAGGTCGTGACCTATTGCGCCAGTGTTCGCGAGGGCGGCAAGGCAAACGGCAAGCCGACCGGCGTCTTGGCGATCCATTTCGATTGGGAGCCGCAGGCCCGCACCATCGTTCAAGGCGTGCGCGTCAGCGCCGCCGACAAGGCCCGCGTGCTGCTGGTCGATTCCAATTTCCGGGTGATCGCCGCGTCCGATGGCCAAGGCCTGCTCACCGAACGCATCTCGCTGCAACTCGAAGGCAGACGCTCCGGCTTCTACCAGGACCGCACGGGCGGCCTGGTCGCCTTCCACGCCACGCCGGGTTACGAGACCTATAAGGGCCTCGGCTGGTTCGGCGTGATCCAGGCAGGTGGGGGGGCCTGACGCCAAAGGGCGCGCCACAGAATGACCGGCGACGGCGCCGCCACTTCATCAAGGACGCGCGTTCGGCGTTTTGGTTCGGTCTTTCGCAGGCCACTGCTCGGAGAGGGGCGGTAAAGCCATTTCCTTGCCCGTCATTCGCTCCACGGCAATCACGTAAACCGTAATCCCGTCGATGCGCGGAAAGAAGCCCTTGGGCCGCGTGCTATCCGGCTTGCCGTATTTTGCCATCAGCGCCTCGCAGAAGCGCTGCTTGACCGCCCTCTCCTCGGCAATCCGAATTTTGCCGAACAGGACCACGCTCCGGTACGCCAAACCTGAATCGCATTCAAAGCGGCCATAGTCGAACACCCGATCCGGCTCGTCGATCTCAAAGCAGATGCGCGGCTCGCGTTCGACGTTCGCCCGCAAATGGCCCCCGGCACTGCCGGTGTGAACGTAGATTTCTCCGTCCATCCAGATGTAGAGCAGCGGAATGCAATAGGGATAGCCGTCGGTCCCCACGGTGGCGAGCTGTCCGCTGAACCCCTGCTCCAGCATGGCATAGGCCCGTTGCTCGGACATCGCGCGGTCGGCGCGGCGCAGTCGTGGCGAACTCATGTTGACCTCCACGAGATCGGATCGCAACGCCCGGCGATCGCGCCGGCTTGAACCGATCTCCATGCCGGCATAGCCTGCCAAGTGGTTTTCCGAAAAGGTCCACTTCCCGAAAAGTGAGATACCACTTTTGCAGCGATACAGAGCCGGGCACTTGCATGAAAAGCCGACCGAGCTGGGCAGAGCTTTATGCGTTCGAGATCAACCGCGAGGGCGAAGCCCCGCTATTCCGTCAGCTCTATCTGCAGCTTCGTGTTGCGATCCTGTCACGGCGCTTGCGGCCGGGAACGAAACTGCCCTCGACGCGGCAACTCGCCTCGCGGCTCGGCGTGTCGCGTTCTGCCGCGGTTGCCGCCTACGAACAGCTTCTCGCGGAGGGCTATACGTCCGGCCGCCACGGTTCGGGCACTTACATCTCGCCTGATCTTCCCGAGCCGATCGCGGCCCCGCCGCCTCGACACAAGAAACCTGCTCCGCGAGCCGCGGCCAAGGCTGAGCCAATGCAGCCCGTCGGCGATTTCGTCGACGTCACGGTGCAAAGCGATGACCGCCCGTTCAATCTGGGGCGCACGCTGATCGATGAGCGAACGCTTGAACTGTGGCGCAAGCTGAGTGCCCGGACCTTTCGCTCGCTGGCGCCAAGTCATTTTGGCTATTCCGATCCGCGCGGCACGAGCGAACTTCGAAAGGCGATCTGCGACTATTTGCAGGCCGCCCGGGCGGTGAAGTGCGATCCGGAACAGATCGTCGTCACCGCAGGAACGCAGCAGGCGATCGATATCATCATCCGGATTCTACCCAACCGTAACAGGGAAGTTTGGGTTGAGGACCCCGGTTATCCGTTGACGCGTCAGGCGCTGCTCGCCGCGGGCGCGACGGTTCGTCCGATCCCCGTCGACGAGCAAGGCATCGACGTCGTTGCCGGTATCAGATCGGCGCCGAACGCCTGCGCCGTGTTCGTGACGCCTTCTCACCAATTCCCGATGGGCGTCGTGCTCTCGATGGCCCGCCGCCTCGAGCTTCTCGCCTGGGCAAGGAAGAAGGATGCGTGGATCGTGGAGGACGACTACGCCAGCGAATTCCGCTATGGCGGCCGGCCGCTCGCCTCGCTTCAGGGGCTCGATGAAGGTGAACGCGTCATCTACATCGGCACGCTCAACAAGGCGCTCTTCCCGGGCTTGCGGATCGGCTATGCCGTCATCCCGCATGCGTTGCTCAAGTCGTTCGTTGCCGCTCGCTATCTGATGGACCGGCAGCCCTCGACCCTGAGCCAGGCGGTGGTTGCCGCGTTCATGGAAGAAGGACACTTCGCGGCGCATATCCGCCGGATGCGTCTACTGTACCGGGATCAGCGCGACGAACTGGTTGCCGCCCTGAAGACGCGGCTCGGCGACGACCTGACGGTCGATGCGCCCGACCAGGGCATGCATCTCGTGGCCTTCGCGCGGCGAGGTCTCTCCGACCTCGCCATCGAGCGCGCCGGACGCGAGCACGGCGTCATCGTCCGGCCGATGAGCCGCCTGTATCTCGAAGCGAAATCCCGGTCTGCGCTTGTGCTTGGCTTCAGCGGCCACCCGCGACGAACGATCGTGCCGGCGGTCGACCGCCTGGCGCGGGCCGTGGAGATGCAGTCCAAATTCGTTCCACGCGCTAAGGCAAGCCCAAAGCGCTGAAGTGGCTTGCCGCTAGCACGCCAGTCGGTCGGCGATGCCGCCGAAATCCTTGGCGACGATGTCCCAATCGCCCTTGGCCTCGAAATCATATTTCTGGTGCGGACCATATTCGGTCGGGCGGGCTACGAACGCGGTCTTGAGGCCGAGCTTTTGCGCGGCCTTCAGGTCATGGTTATGAGCGGCGACCATCATCACCTGCTCCGGCGGCAGGCAGAGCAGTTTTGCTGCGCCGAGATAGGTTTCGGGATCGGGCTTGTAGTGCTCGAACAACTCCGCCGACATGATCAGGTCCCATGGCAGGCTGGCGAACTTCGCCATGTTGGTGAGCAGCGCGACGTTGCCGTTGGAGAGCGGCGAGATGATGTACTTCTTCTTCAGCCGCGTCAGCCCTGGCACACTGTCCGGCCACGGATGCAGGCGATGCCAGCCCATGGTGAGATGATGCAGATCGGCCTCGCTCAGCCCTTTGATTCCGAAATCAGCGACCAGCTGTTCCAGCGAACGCCGGTGCAACGTGTCGAGGATCTGGTACCCGCGCTCGGGATGTTTGCGTACCTCGTCCATCGAGGCGGTGTAGACCGCGCGCCAACCGTCGACGAGCGCGGTCCAATCGGCCTTGATGCCGGAGGTCTTCGACCACTCGGTGAAATCCTTGATGAGGCTGGTGCGCCAGTCGACGACGGTGCCGAACACGTCGAACACGAGGGCCTTTACGGCTGATACGTCGGACATCGCGCTTCCCCTTGTTTTTATTTTTTGAACACCGTCATTCCGGGGCGATGCAAAGCATCGAACTATGGTGCGCAATTGCGCACCAGAGAATCTCGAGGTTCTCAGATGCGCAATTGCGCATCGTAGTTCGCTTCGCGCCCCGGAACGGCGTCGTCACGATCAATCCAAATGAAATTTATCCAGCTGCCTATGCTCGGCCTTGATATAACGCACCGTGCCCGTGACGGAGCGCATCACCACCGTTTCGGTCTCGATCACGCCATCCTTGCGGAATTTGACGCCTGACAGCAGCGAGCCGGTCGTGACGCCGGTGGCGGCGAACAGGCAGTCGCCGCGCACCATGTCCTCGATGCCGTAGATCATCTTCGGATCGGTCACGCCCATCTTGTGGGCGCGGGCGCGCTTCTCTTCGCTGTCGAGGATCAGCCGGCACTGCATCTGGCCGCCGATGCAGCGCAGCGCCGCCGCGGCCAGCACGCCCTCGGGCGCGCCGCCGGTGCCGATATACATGTCGACGCCGGTGTTGTCGGGGTCGGCGCAATGGATCACGCCGGCGACGTCGCCGTCGGTGATCAGCCGTACCGCCGCGCCGGTCGAGCGGATGCTGGCGATGATGTCGGCGTGCCGCGGACGATCCAGCACCAGCACCGTGATGGCGCCGGGCTCGACGCCCTTGGCCTTGGCGAGGCGACGGACATTGTCGGCCGGGGATGCATCGAGTTCGACGACGCCCTTGTCGTAGCCCGGGCCGACCGCAAGCTTTTCCATGTAGACGTCGGGCGCGTGCAGCAGCGTGCCGCCATCGGCCATCGCCATGGTCGCGATCGCGCCCGGCATGTTCTTGGCGCACAGCGTGGTGCCTTCCAGCGGGTCGACGGCGATATCGACCTGGGGTCCGGCGTTGAGTCCGACCTTCTCGCCAATGAACAGCATCGGCGCCTCGTCGCGCTCGCCCTCGCCGATCACGATGGTGCCTTCGATCGGCAGCTTGTTGAGCTCGCGGCGCATCGCATCGACCGCGGCCTGGTCCGCCGCTTTCTCCTGGCCATGGCCGCGCAGACGCGCGGCCGAAACCGCTGCACGTTCCGTCACCCGCACGATTTCAAGCGTCAGGATGCGCTCGAGCAATAGTTGCGGCGGAACGGAAATATGGGTCGACATCGCTCACTCCTTGTAAACCTGCGCGGACGTTGTTGCCCGCAATCAATGCTTTGGCGCGCAATCCGTTCGGATCTGCGCGTCAGTTCTTCTCGATTCGTATCACCTGCGGTCGGCCGCTGATCACCTTGTCGCGCTGAACCTTCTCCAGCGCGCGATAGACCGCGTCTTCGGAGGTGGCATAGGTGATCAGGATGACCGGAACCGGTGCGGCCTTCTTCGCGGCGCCGTTCAAGTCGACGCCTTCGGGATGGCGCTGCACGATCGATTCCAGCGAGATCTTCTGTTCGGCAAGGCGCTTGGCGATGGTCGCGGCGGTGCCGGCGAGGTCGCGGGCCATCAGGCGGATGTAATAGCCGCCCTCATGCCGCTCCATCGGCGCCTTGGTGGTCTCGCGCAGCCGCTCCACGGGGCGTCCGAACGGCTTGGCGCGAATGCCGCGCGCGACGTCGGCGATATCGGCGACCACAGCGGACGCCGTTGCCGCACCGCCGGCGCCGGGTCCCACCAGCGTGATCGGGGGAATGCCATCGCCGTCGATGGTCACGGCATTGGTGACGCCCATCACCTGCGCGATCGAGGACGATTTCGGCACCATGGTCGGATGCACGCGCTGCTCGATGCCCTTGGCGGTACGCACGGCAACGCCGAGCAGTTTCACGCGGTAGCCCAGCTCCTCTGCCGCGCGAAGATCTTCCGGCGCGATCGAGGAGATGCCTTCGACATAGACCGCGCTCTGCGCCACCTTGGTGCCGAAGGCGAGGCTCGCCAGGATCGCCAGCTTCTGCGCGGTATCGTGGCCGTCGACGTCGAAGGACGGATTGGCTTCGGCATAGCCGAGCCGCTGCGCATCCTTCAGGCATTCGGCGAACGACAGGCCTTCCTGCTCCATCCGGGTCAGGATGTAGTTGCAGGTGCCGTTGAGGATGCCGTAGACGCGGTTGACGCCGGTGCCGGCAAGCCCCTCGCGCAGCGTCTTGATGACGGGAATGGCCGCGCCGACCGCCGCCTCATAGTTGAACGCGCCGCCATGCTTCTCGGCGGTCTTCGCCAGGCGGACGCCATGCTTGGCGATCAGCGCCTTGTTGGCGGTGACGACCGACTTGCCGGCCTTCAGCGCGGCCTCGATCGCCGACAGCGCCGGCTCGCCGGAGCCGCCCATCAGTTCGACGAAGCAATCGACATTGGGATTTTCAGCCAGATCGAGCGGGCTCTTGGCCCAGTCGACGCCGTTGAGGTCGACCGAGCGCTTCTTCGCTTTCGAGCGCGCGGTGACGGCAACGACGCGGACGCCGCGGCCGCTGCGCTCCGACAGCGTTCGCGACTGTTCCTCGATGAGGCGGACCACTTCGGCGCCAACGGTGCCGAGCCCCGCGATACCCACTCTCAGGGGTGCGACCATGGATGAGAGAACCTGCAATAAAAGGAATTAGCGCCGGTTGGCGAGAGGAACCACGTTGTGCAACGTTTCAATGCCGCTTTCAAGGAAGCGCCGCACCCCACGCGCAGCCTGGCGAATGCGCTGCTCGTTTTCTACCATGGCGATGCGGACGAAGCCCTCGCCATGCTCGCCGAACGCGACGCCGGGCGAAACCACCACGCCGGATTTCTCCACCATCAGGGTTGCAAACTGCATGCTGCCGACGCCTTCGAAGGCTTTCGGCAGCGGCGCCCAGGCGAACATCGAGGCCTGCGGCGGCGGGATTTCCCACCCTGCCCGGCCGAACGATTCGACCAGTGCGTCGCGCCGCCTGCGGTAAGTGTCGCGCATTTCCTTGATGCAGTCGTCCGGCCCATTCAGCGCCGCGGTCGCCGCCACCTGGATCGGCGTGAACGCACCGTAATCGAGATAGGATTTTACCCGCGCCAGAGCTGCGATGATCCGCTCATTGCCGACGGCAAAGCCCATGCGCCAGCCGGCCATCGAGAACGTCTTCGACATCGAGGTAAACTCGACGGTGACGTCGATCGCACCGGGAACCTGCAGCACCGAAGGCGGCGGATTGCGATCGTCGAAATAGACCTCGGCATAAGCCAGATCCGACAGGATGAAGATCTCGTGCTTCTTGGCGAACGCCACGAGGTCTTTATAGAAATCAAGCTCGGCGACGTAGGCGGTCGGGTTCGAGGGATAGCAGACGATCAGCGCGATCGGCTTCGGGATCGAATGGATGATCGCGCGCTCCACGGCTTCGAAGAATTGCGGCGTCGGTTCAGATGGCACCGAGCGGATCACGCCGCCGGCCATAAGGAAACCAAAAGCATGAATCGGATAGCTTGGGTTCGGACACAGCACGACGTCGCCAGGCGCGGTGATCGCCTGCGCGACGTTGGCAAAGCCTTCCTTCGAGCCGAGCGTCGCGACGATCTGGGTGTCGGGATTGAGCTTCACGCCAAAACGGCGCCCGTAATAGGCGGCCTGTGCCTTGCGCAGGCCGTTGATGCCGCGCGAGGCCGAGTAGCGGTCGGTCCGTGGCTTGCCCAGCGTTTCCTTCAGCTTCTCGAGCACATGGGGCGGCGTCGGCAGGTCCGGATTGCCCATGCCCATGTCGATGATGTCGGCCCCGGCGTTCCGCGCGGCCGCCTTGGCCTGATTGACCTTCTCGAACACGTAAGGCGGCAGACGGCGGATGCGATAAAAATCTTCCATGGGACCCTTGCTCCGACAACCGGCAGGACAGAATCGGGGAACTCCCGTGAGGAAACGAAACCGCTTCAGCGGCTTCGTTTAGAAATCGCGCTTAATCAATGATTTAGAGCGAATTCAGGCACGAGGTCTTAAGGCTCTGGGCCCGCAATGCGGTTGAATTGGGTTCTTTTACCACGGGAGCCCGGCAGCGCCAGTTTTTATAGGGTTTTCAAGCCCGCTCCGGACCTGATTCCGAGGTGGCCGCGAGCAGCGGAGAGGCGCGTTAAAGCAGAGCCTTCTCACTTCTTGGTCGGCTTTGCCGAGGCAGCCGGGTTCGCCGCGGCCGCCTGGCGGTCCCGGGCGGCGGTTAAATCTGCCTGGATTTTAGCCAGCTCGGCCGGCTTCATCGCTTCCTCGGTACGGTCAGGCGGCAGGTCGTGGACCGGTAAATAACCACCGGCTTCCTTCGGACGCTCGGGGGCGTCCGCCGGCAGGCCAAGCGAGGGCATATCCGCGATCTGGCTCGAGCAGCCGCCAAGCGCAATTGTTGCTGCGCACAGCGCCGCCATCGGCCACAGCCTTGTGATCCGGCTTACCGGCATCCGTCCGACAATCCCCAACTACCTTAACGCCACCCACCTGCGTATCCCGGCATCATATGGATACGCTGGTACGAGCTTTGCAACGCCAAATCGTCCCGCGCGGTGATTTCGCTGTAACGTTTCAAACCAATGTTGCACCAATGTTGCCTGAAACGATTAGAGCCCAAAAACGATTAGAGCCCGAAGAGCAAATCGAGCCGGTGCGGCCGCAATGTGTCTGAACACGCAAACTTTATCGCAGTGCAACAGGGTGGTTAACGCCAAAACCTCTTGCATCAATCCGCGCGGTGACGAACGCGAAATGAAGCTATAGTGTCCCTGTCATGAGTGACGTCAACACCGAAACCCAAGCGCCGAAGACTTTCAACGCCGAAGCCTTCGCCATGAACATCGCGAAAGCGATGGAGTCGAGCGGGCAAGCGCTCGCGGCCTATCTCAAGCCGCGCGAGGACGGGGAACCAAAGGACAAGCCGCCCAGCGAAATCGGTGAAGTCGTGAAGACATTCTCCGCGGTCGCCGAATACTGGTTCTCCGACAAAGAGCGCGCCGCGGAGTTGCAGACCAAGTTGGGCAAAGCCTATCTCGATCTCTGGGGATCGGCGGCGCGCCGGATGGCCGGCGAAGCGGCCAAGCCCGCGATCGAGCCGTCGCCGCGCGACAAGCGCTTCAAGGATCCGGAGTGGAAATCGAATCAGTTTTTCGATTTCATTCTTCAGCTCTATCTACTGACCACTCAGTGGGCGAATGAGCTGGTCAAGAATGCCGAAGGCATCGATCCGCACACGCGCAAGAAGGCCGAGTTCTACGTGCAGCAGATCACCAACGCGATCGCGCCGTCGAATTTCGTGCTCACCAACCCGGAAGTGCTGCGCGAGACGCTGGCCTCCAACGGAAGCAACCTGGTTCGCGGCATGAAGATGCTGGCCGAGGATATCGAGGCCGGCCGCGGCACGCTGCGTATCCGCCAGTCCGACCCGTCCAACCTCGTCGTCGGCGTCAACATGGCGACGACACCGGGCAAGGTGATCTTCCAGAATGATTTGATGCAGCTCATCCAGTACACGCCGACCACGGAGACGGTGCTGCGCACGCCGCTCCTGATCGTGCCACCCTGGATCAACAAGTTCTACATTCTCGATCTCAAGCCCGAAAAATCCTACATCAAATGGTGCGTCGACCAGGGCATCACGGTGTTCGTGATCTCCTGGGTCAACCCCGACAAGGAACTCGGCAAGAAGACCTTCGACGACTACATGAAGGAAGGCCCGCTCACCGCGATGGACATCATCGAAAAGGTGACGGGCGAGATGAAGGTCCATACCGCCGGCTATTGCGTCGGCGGCACCCTGCTCGCCTCGACGCTGGCCTGGCTCGCCGAGAAGCGGCGCCAGCGCGTGACGTCAGCAACATTCTTTGCGGCACAGGTCGACTTCACCCATGCCGGCGATCTCTTGGTGTTCGTCGACGAGGACCAGATCTCGACGCTGGAGCGCGAGATGGAGGCGCGGGGGGTGCTCGAAGGCAGCAAGATGGCGATGGCTTTCAACATGCTGCGTTCCAACGATCTGATCTGGTCGTATGTGGTCAGCAACTATCTCAAGGGCCAGCCGCCCTCCGCTTTCGACCTCCTGCACTGGAATTCCGACGCGACGCGGATGCCGGCGGCCAACCATTCCTACTACCTGCGCAACTGCTATCTGGAGAACCGCCTCACCTCCGGCAGCATGGTGCTCGACAACACGCTGCTCGACCTCTCGAAGGTCAAGGTCCCCGTCTACAATCTGGCGACCAAGGAAGATCACATCGCGCCGGCGGATTCGGTGCTCTACGGTTCGCAGTTCTTCGGCGGCCCGGTCAAATATGTGCTGTCCGGATCCGGCCATATCGCGGGCGTGGTGAACCCGCCGGCGGCCGGCAAGTACCAGTACTGGACCAACGACAAGATCAAGGACGTCTCGCTCGCCGACTGGATGAAGAACGCCACCGAGCACAAGGGCTCGTGGTGGCCCGACTGGCTGCAATGGCTGGAGAGCCTCGATGCCGAGCGGGTGCCCGCGCGCGCCGTCGGCTCCGAGGAACTTCCGCCCATCGAGGATGCCCCCGGCAGCTACGTCAAGGTCCGCGCATAGCGCCGCCGCGCGCTCTTCGCTATAACCCGATATCCCGCGCCGGGATTTGAAATCAGTTGAGGGGGAGACAATGACGCGTGAATTGTTCTGGCTGACGCTGACCGTGATTTTGACCGGGCTGATGTGGGTCCCTTACATCATCAACCGCTGCCAGGTGCGCGGCCTCTCCGGCGCCATGGCCAACCCCTCGCGCAACGACAAGCCGCATGCGGACTGGGCCAACCGCTTGATGTTCGCGCATGACAACGCGGTCGAGAACCTGATCATCTTCGCGCCGCTGGTCTTGATCCTCAACGCCATCGACTATTCCGACAAATGGACGGCGATGGCCTGCGCCGTGTATTTCTGGGCGCGCGTCGCCCACCTGATCGTCTACACGCTCGGCCTGCCAGTGTTCCGCACACTCGCCTTTACCGTCGGCTTCCTCGCCCAGGCCGTGCTGGCGCTGGCGATCTTCAGGGTGGTTTGAAAAGGCCCTTCATCAGCGAGACGAAAGCAAAAACCCCGGAGCTCGGCTCCGGGGTTTTTCATAGGCACCTCTGAAACGGCGCTCAGTACTTGGCAACGACCGGCGAGTTGAAGTGGTAGTTGATGCCGGTGCGGAAGATATGTTCGGTGACCGAGCGCGTCGACGTCGTCGGGACGGCGCCCAGAATGAAGCTGTCCGAGGTCGAGCCGAGATCGACGTAGAGATACTCCGTTTTGGTCGTCCAGTTCGGGCCGAGCAGGCCGAGCAGCGTGAACGGCGTCTCGATGCCCGCACCCGCGGTCCAGCCGGTCTTGGTATGCTCGAACGATTGCGTCACCGGACCGACGAAGGAGGTCGTGTTGATCTTGGTCTTGACGCTGCCGTAGGCGAGACCGCCGGTCGCATAGAACAGAGTCGAGCCGACCGTATAGCCGAGACGGCCGCGCACCGTGCCGAACCACGGCAGCGTGGCATCATAGGCCACCGTAAGCCCGGGCGTGCAGCCGAGGATGCAGGTCTTGTTATCCTGCTGCGTGCTGCCCTGGATATCGGCCTCGAGACCGAACACCCAGTTGGCCGCCTGCCAGTTGTAGCCGGCCTGGACACCGCCATTGATGCCGTCGGGCGCGAGGTTGAAGCTCGTGGCGATCGGCACCGCGGGAATGCTCAACGTGCTGCGGTCCCGCCCGGTGCCGGAGCCGAAATTGCCGCCGAGATAGAACCCGGCCCAGTTGGCCGCCGCGACCGGCGCGTAAGGCCTGCCGTTGATCCGGTAGTTCAGACCGACCCGGAAGATGTTCTCGCGAAGTTCGGTCTGGATCGGCGTGGTGGCGCCAAGCGTGGCAAGGTCGCTTCTGTTGCCGAGATTGAGGTAGAGATACTCGATCTTTCCGGTCCAGTTGCCGCCCAGCCCGGCTTCGACGCCGCTGCCGACCACCCAGCCACCGGCCGTGCGCTCGTTCGAGAACGTGTTGGTGAGGCCGCCGAACGACGCGGTCGCGTTGGTCTTGACGTTGGCGTAGGCGAAGCCGGCGGTCACGTAGCTCAGCACCGGACCATTCGCGATGCCGACGCGTCCGCGCGCCGTCCCGAACCAATCCAGCTTCTGGCTGTAGTTTCTGAGGACGCCGCCCTCGCCGAACGTCGTGCGATTATCGCCGAGGTCGGCAGCCTGAATATCGGCCTCGACACCGAACACGATCGGCCCGAACACCGAACCGGTCTGCCAGTTGTAACCGACCTGGCCGCCGCCAAAGCCGCCTTGCGGCGAGGCGTAGAAGGAATTGACCGATCCCACGCCGAGCCAATCGTGCTGGAAACGATCACGGCCAAGCCCGACGCCGGCGTTGACGCCGATGTAAAAGCCGGTCCAGTCGTAGACGGCGGCCAGTGCGGGGGCTTTGGTGTAAGGGCGGGCGGCGAGGTCTGCGGCGAGCGTCGGGGCGGAGCCCAGGCCAACGAGCGCGGCGGCCAGCAGAAACTTCTTCATTTTCATTAACGGCATTCCCAGTCCGGCATTTCAAACAACGTGCCGACACAGGTGCTGCCGGTACTTGGTCCGTGTTTCTACTGGATTCGCATGTGAATGCTGTAGCGCGTCGGCCACATCTTTGCGCAGATTCAATCGCCACGACAGGCGAGGTGATTTCCTAACAATACTATGACGTTGACCGCCAATCTTTAGCCCTTTTTCGACCACCGCGAACAGCGCAATGGACGGCTAACCTGGCGTCTCTTCGGCCATGCGCCGATCAACCAAAAACTGCCTCAGCATTGAGTGACGATCCACGCGACCAAGCCCGCTATCACCGCTAGAAGCAACGTGGCGTTGCGTACGCTGGGCAGCCTGTCTTTCATCTGATGCCAGTTCGTCCTCGTGTCGCTTGCGCAAGGCTCGGGAGGCGGCCAGGAGCGCCTCTAAAGAAAACGGGAAAACTTGGCAATCGTTCCTGCATCGGCATCGGCATCGATAGCTGGTGCCGCAAAAGTCTTGCTGCCTGTTCTGTTGTCGGGAACGCGGGCCCGGATTCGCGCGTTCGTTTCGGAATAATTTGGAGACGGGCAATGGCATCGAGCGCGCGCATTTTCTTCGCAGGGGTCGGCACGACCTTCTTCATTCTAGCGATTGGCTTCGGTGCCGGTCTCATGCTGGCAAAGACCGCCGTGGAACCCGCAGCGCCCAGTCGCTCCTTGGTCGACCGTTTGCCTCCTGCGCGAATCATTCTTCCGGCCTCCGCTGAAGCCGCGACGCCTTCTCAGCAGCCAGAAGACGCTCGCGCTGTGGCCGACCAAGGACGCGCGACACAACAACAGGTGCCGCATCAAGCCGTAGCTGCCTCCGAAGCGCCCGCCCCGACCGCGCCGGTCAAGGAAGCGCAGCGGGCTCCGGAAAAAGACAAGCAGGCAGGGCGGGCCGAGCGCCACAAAGCGGAAGCCGAGGAACGGACGCGCCGCCGGAAATACGCGGAACGCAAAGCGAGGCGCGAAGCCGCCCGACTCGCAGCACAGCAGCAGCAGGAGCAGCAACCATCCCGGCAGCAGCCAGGGATCCTGGCGTTTGGCCGTGACGACGATCAATCTCGCGGCGCGGGCACCTTCTTTGGAAACTGATCGCTGTCAGCGGCGTGCTCTTCCCCGGAAGCCGATCGTCAGCCGGCTTTTCGAGCAACAACGAAGAGCATCGGCGCCATCTTGTCGTCGAATCCCCTCACCTCGCCGCGCTCCATCGCCAGCGAGTTCCAGTTTCCCGCCTCGGCGTAGGTCGCACGCAACCAGTCCTGCGAGGGATAGTTGTAGTAGCGATCGAGCGTGTCGCGTCCGGCCGTCTCGCCTTCCTTGTAGCTGGCATAGAACACGCCGCCCGGCTTCAACGCGCGCCGGATCAGCGACAGAACGGAGGCAAGCTGGTCGCGCGGAACATGCAGCAGGCAGGCGTTGGCCCAGACCCCCTCATAGGCCCCGACCTCATCGAGTTCGTGGAACAATAGCGTCTCGACCGGGCGACCGAGATGCTTGGCGGCCACCGCGGCCATTTCCGGCGATCCGTCCGTCGGGCGGACGTTGAAGCCCCGCGCCAGCATTTCCGCGGTGTCGCCGCCTGCGCCGCACCCGAGTTCGAGGATGGCGGCGCCCGGCGGCAGCAGCGCCAGAAACGCCATCAGCCGCGCCTGGCGCGAGGTGAATGTGCGCTTGGCATAGGCTTCGGCATTGGTCTGGTAGAATTGCAGCGTCGCTTGGTCCACCGCAGCACCTCACATCACGGGAACAGCGCGATCTGCTCCAGCCCCGCCGTCTCGGGCAGGCCGAACATCAGGTTCATGTTCTGGATCGCCTGTCCGGCCGAGCCCTTTACCAGATTGTCGAGCGTGGAAATCACGATCGCCCGGTTCTTGATGCGGTCGGCGATGACGCCGATCTGGACATAGTTCGAGCCGCGCACGTTCTGCGTCTGCGGCAGCACGCCCTTCCTGGCGACATGCACGAACGGCTCGTTAGCGTAGGCCCTCTCCAGCGCACCCCGCAGATCATCCGGCGTCGCGCCGCCGGCGAGCTTTACGTAGGACGTGCACAGCTCGCCGCGCGCCATCGGGATCAGATGCGGCGTGAAGTTCACCGTCACTGCCGTCCCGGCCGCGACGCCGATCTCCTGCTCGATCTCGGGCGCGTGCCGGTGGGTGCCGACCGAATAGGGTGACAGCCCCTCGCCCGCCTCGCCGAACAGCGTGTTCTGCTTCAGCCCGCGGCCGGCGCCGGTGACGCCCGACTTGGCGTCGATGACGATATCGTCGATGTCGATCAGTTTTGCTCTCGCCAGCGGCACCAGCGCGAGCAGCACCGCCGTCGGATAGCAGCCGGGACAGGCGACCAGCCGCGCCGATGTGATCTTATCCCGGTAGAATTCGGTCAGGCCGTAGACCGCCTCGGCCTGCAGTTCGAGCGCCCGGTGCTCATGGCCGTACCATTGCGCATAGGTGTCCTTGTCGCGCAGCCGGAAATCGGCGGACATGTCGAGGACCTTGATCTTGGGGTTGGCCCTGAGGACGGCGGCGATGATTTCCTGTGTGGTGCCGTGCGGCAGCCCGCAGAACACCGCATCGAGGCTGGTCCAATCGACCTTTTCCCATTCCACAAGCTCTGGCAGATCGAGCATGAAGAAATGCGGAAACACATCGCGCATGGCCTTGCCGGCATGGCTGTTGGCGGTGAGCGCCGTGATCTCGGCATTCGGATGCCGTGCCAAGAGGCGCACCGCGTCGGCTCCGGTGTAGCCAGACGCGCCGAGAATGCCGATCTTCTTCGAGCTCATTGCGCGTTCCTACTATTTATCGGCCAGGCCCAGCATCAGCCGCATGTTCTGTACCGCCGCGCCGGACGCGCCCTTGCCGAGATTGTCGAGCCGCGCAATCAGCACGGCTTGCCGATGCTTGTCGCTGGCAAAGACATAAAGCTCGAGCTTGTTGGTTTCGTTCAGCGCTTCCGGCTCCAGCCGCCCACTCTTGGTCGCCGCATTCTCCAGCGGCATGACCGAGACGTAGGTGCTCCCGGCATAGCGCTTTGCCAGCGCGGCGTGCAGATCGGCGCCGCCAGGCTTGCCCGTCAGCGTGTCCAGATGCAGCGGCACCGAGACCAGCATGCCCTGCCGATAATTGCCGACCGACGGCACGAAGATCGGCCGCCGCGTCAGCTTCGAATAAAGCTGCGTCTCCGGTAGATGCTTGTGCTCGAAGCCGAGGCCATAGAGCTCGAACGACGGCGCGCTGCCGTCCTCGTAACTGGCTATCATCGACTTGCCGCCGCCCGAATAGCCGCTCACCGCATTGATGGTGACGGGATAGTCCGCAGGCAGCAGGCCGGCATCGACCAGCGGCCGCAGCAGCGCAATGCCTCCGGTCGGATAGCAGCCGGGATTGGAGACTTTTCGCGCCGCCCGGATCTTGTCGACCTGGTCAGGCGCGAGTTCGGGAAACCCGTAGGTCCAGTCAGGTGCAACGCGGAACGCCGTCGAGGCGTCGAGCACCTTAGGCGCCGAGGCGCCCATGCTGTCGATCAGGGCGACCGTCTCTTTCGCCGCATCGTCAGGCAAGCAGAGGATGACGAGATCGACCTCCTCCATCAGCGCCCGCTTGGCGCCGGCATCCTTGCGCTTGTCCTCCGCAATGCTCTTCACGACGACGTCGTTCTGCTGCCGCAGGCGTTCGGCAATGCCGAGGCCCGTCGTTCCGGACGCGCCGTCAACGAACACGGCGGGCTTGGTCGCGACGCCGGCGGTCTTGTGCTCGCGGCTATCGGTGAGGGTCATGGGACGGTCCTTTCGATCTGGTTCGTTTCGCCGGCAAAGGCCGCTTGGTCTGCAAATACGTTGGGCCGCGCCTCTCGCATCAAATGCGCAATCTGCCGTGCGCCGGCATCGGCCTGCGCAGCAAGCGCGCCGGCAACCGCTGCATAGTCGGTTTCGGATTTGTGCTGGTTCAGCTTGAAGCTGCCCTCCACCTCTTCAACCGTCATCTCGAGGCCCACAATCGCTTTCTTCATCGCCTCCAGCCGCCCGGCCGTCATTTTTGATGACAGCCAGGGCTTCTTCGGCAACAGCCGCGCCTCGAACTTGGCGCTCAGCGCCTCGATCTGCGCGGCGAGTTCGTCGTCCGACATCGCCCGCACCGGCCCGGTCAGATGCACCGACTGATAGAGCCAGGTCGGCACCTGGTCCGGCGAGACGTACCAGTCCGGCGATACATAGGCGTCCGAGCCGGTAACGGCCAGCATCCAGGAGGTCGTTCCGTTCGCAAGCTTTACCAGCGGATTGTGACGGGCGACGTGAAACGCCGCGCGCGGCGTGCCGTCATTGGCCGATGTCAGGTAAAATGGCAGCGGCGAGGCGACCGGCTTGTCGCCGTCCCACGCGCAGGCCAGCCCAAAGCCGCGCGCTTCCGCGAACGCGAGGCTCGCGGCGCGGTCGGACTTGAACGGTGGAGGCGTATACATCTCAAACTCCTGCTTGACGTAGGAGCCGCCAGTTCAGACCGCGTTTTCTGGAAGAGGAAGAAGCCGCGGGACCGGATCCGGCGGCAGGGGCGATGATCTTAAACGCAGACAACCGCCCGAACCGCGATGATGCGGCGGCGGCGAGCGGCGAACATGGTCGAAGCGTTGATCATGGGCGCGGCTATAAGGCCGCGCCCGCCTGGCGTCAAGAGATGCACCGTCATTCCGGGGATGCGGCGCATCGAACCCTGGCGCGCAATCGCGCACCTGAGAATCTCGAGCTACAACCTCTGGATTCCGGGTTCGCTCGCTTTGCGGGCGCCCCGGAATGACGCCTATGGGGTCAGATCACCGGATTCCACGGCGCGGGGATCAGCCGGTAACCATTGCCATCCTTCTCGACGAAGCCGTTGGCCGGGAACGGATAGTGGAAGCCCTGGACCCGCATCTTGTCGGCCACCAGCATGTCGTAGACCCGCCGCCGGGTCTTTTCCGCCAGTGCCGGATCCTGGTCGAACATCAGGTGCCAGCCCGGATGGGTGACGAACAGCGCCGGCAGGTTGGTGACGTCGGACTGGATGAACACCTTGTCGGAGCCTGACGCCAGAACGTAGGAGGTGTGGCCCGGCGTATGGCCGATGGTTTCCATCGCCGTCAGCCCGGGCGCGACTTCTTTGCCCCACTCATAGGGCGTGACCTTCTTGTTCAAGCCCGCCTCGAGCACGCGGCGGGCGTTCTTGAACACGGTCTGCATCCGCCCTTCCGGCGCACGGCTCATCTCGCCGTCGTCCATGAAGTATTTCCACTCCGCCGCCGGCACCAGCACCTCGGCATTGGGGAATGACGGCTTGTTGTCGGCGGTCAGCAGGCCGTTGATGTGATCGCCGTGGAAGTGCGAGATCACAACCATGTCGACCGCATTGGGATCGAAGCCTGCGGCGACCATGTTGGCGCCGAACTGCCCAACATTGCCCTTGCTCGACGCAAACGCGGCGGCGCCGTTGCCGGTGTCGACGACCACGAGCTTTCCGCCCGTGTTGATGACGAGCGGCGCGAACTGGATCGACATCTTGTCTTTCGGCATGAACGCCTTTTCCAGCGCCGCGTTGACCTCGTCCTTCTTCGCGTTGAGCACGAAGGTGTCGGGCAGCGCGAAATTGTTGACGCCGTCGGAGATCGCCGTCACCTGGGCATCGCCGACCTTGTAGCGATAGAAGCTCGGCGCCTGCTTGTCCGCGACCGGCGCGGCGGCCTTGGCCGGCGCATGCGGCAACAGCGGCGTAGCGGCGAGTGCCGCGCCCCCGGCGAGTGCGTGACGACGTGTCAATTCCATGGTGATGTCCTCCCAGTTGAGACGATGGATACGGTTCTGCGGGATGTCCTGTTGCTTGCCGCCGATTCGGTTGTTGCCGCACCTATCAGCGATTCGGCGATCGCGCGAAGTCGGCCAAGCGTCGGGACCGCAAAGATGGCAGTATCCTGAGCGCTAACACCCTGACCGTCGGCTTATTCCAGCCTGCGCTACACCACCCGCCACACCCATTCGGCGAGCTTGCCCATGACGTCGCCGACCAAGAGCAGCGCCGCCGACCAGATCAGCGCCGAAACGAAGTTGGCGATCTGGAAGGGCCAGTAGGACATCTCGAAGATGCCGGCGGCGAGCGGCACCGAGGCGCGCAGCGGCCCGAAGAAGCGGCCGATGAAGATCGAAGGCACGCCCCACTTTTTCACGAAGGCTTCGCCGCGCGGCAGGATCTCGGGATAGCGCGACAGCGGCCACATCTCGGCGACGCGCTCCTTGTAGCGGTAGCCGAACCAGTACGAGACCCAGTCGCCGAGCGCCGCGCCGATGCCGCCGGCGAGCCACACCGGCCAGAAGCTGATGCCGCTGACGCCGATCAGCGCGCCGATCGCGACCAGCGCCCCCCAGGCCGGCACCAGCAGCGAGATGAAGGCCAGCGACTCGCCGAATGCCAGGACCAGGACGATCGGAGCGGCCCAGGCCTGATTGTCGCGCACGAAATCAGCCAGAGCGCGCGCAAAGTCTTGCATGTCCGAAGTGCCTTCCCGCCTCGTTCGCGCTGATGAATTTCAGCTGGTTCAAGGTCGCGACAGCTAAGCCAGCCAGTTGCGTGACATCAAGTCACAAAGGTTGCAGCACCGGGATAGCCGTCATCCCGGTACCAGCGCCAACGATTAATGCCCAGCAAAAAACCGTGATCAATCCGGATCATAGCTGGGGTGCCTCTGTCATCTGTTCAACGCCGCTGCGGGCTGGTACAGCGCTGCAACCAGGCACGATAGGGCGGAGAAGGCGCCTGGCGTCTTGCCCATCGTCACCTTTTAAGCCCATCCGTGGCATAGTCAGAGCGACCGATTCGCTCGCGCGACCTCGCGCGCAACATCTAAAGAGCCATGTCCAAACCATTGAAATCAGCAGCAAAATCCAAGCCAGATCTGTTCGGCGCGGAACCGAAGGGCCGGGTCGCGCCCAAGGCAGCCTCACGGGCGAGTAGCGCCGAGGCCGGCTACACCGCGGCCGACATCGAGGTGCTGGAGGGGTTGGAGCCGGTACGGCGCCGTCCGGGCATGTATATCGGCGGAACCGATGAGAAGGCGCTGCATCATCTGTTCGCCGAGGTCATCGACAATGCGATGGACGAGGCGCTGGCCGGGCATGCCTCCTTCATCGAGGTCGAACTGACCGCCGACGGCTTTTTGACCGTGACCGATAACGGCCGCGGCATCCCGGTCGATCCGCATCCGAAATTTCCGAAGAAGTCCGCGCTCGAAGTCATCATGTGCACGCTGCATTCCGGCGGCAAGTTCGACTCCAAAGTCTATGAGACCTCAGGCGGCCTGCACGGCGTCGGCGTCTCCGTCGTGAACGCCCTCTCCTCGCGGCTCGAGGTCGAAGTCGCGCGCAGCCAAAAGCTCTACCGGATGAGCTTTGAGCGCGGCCATCCCAAGGGCAAGCTGGAAGACCTCGGCAAGATCAACAACCGCCGCGGCACCCGCATCCGCTTCAAGCCGGATACCGACATCTTCGGCGCCAAGGCGGCCTTCAAGCCGCAGCGCCTGTTCAAGATGACCCGCTCGAAAGCCTATTTGTTCGGCGGCGTCGAGATCCGCTGGCGCTGCGATCCCGCGTTGCTGAAAGGCATCGAGGACGTGCCCGCCGAGGACAGCTTCCACTTCCCGGGCGGCCTGAAGGACTATCTCGGCGCCGCCATTCATGCCGACACGCTGGTGCACCCGGACATCTTCTCCGGCAAGTCCGGCCGCAACGGGGCGCATGGCGCCTGCGAATGGGCGGTCGCGTGGACGGCGGATGCCGACGGATTCCTCTCCTCCTACTGCAACACGGTGCCGACCCCCGACGGCGGCACGCACGAATCCGGCCTGCGCAGCGCGATGCTGCGCGGCCTGAAGGATCACGCCGAACGTATCGGCCAGGGCAAGCGCGCCGCGCCCGTGACGTCGGAAGACGTGATGGTGGGCGCCGCCGTAATGCTCTCAGTGTTCGTGCGCGAGCCGGAATTCCAGGGCCAGACCAAGGATCGTCTGGCGACCGCTGAGGCGCAGAAGATCGTCGAGCAAGCGATCAAGGACCCGTTCGATCACTGGCTGTCGGGCAATCCGCTGCAGGCCAACAAGCTCCTGGATTTCGTCATCGAGCGCGCCGACGAGCGGCTGCGCCGCCGCGCCGAGAAGGAGACCTCGCGCAAGACCGCGGTGAAGAAGCTGCGCCTGCCCGGCAAGCTCGCCGACTGCACGAACACCGCGACCGAAGGCTCCGAGCTCTTCATCGTCGAAGGCGACTCGGCCGGCGGCAGCGCCAAGCAGGCGCGCGACCGCAAGACCCAGGCGGTGCTGCCGCTGCGCGGAAAAATCCTCAACGTCGCCTCCGCCGGCAAGGACAAGCTGATGCAGAATGCGCAGCTCGCCGACCTGATGCAGGCGATCGGCTGCGGCACCGGCGCGCATTATCGCGAAGAGGATCTGCGCTACTCGCGCATCATCATCATGACCGACGCCGACGTCGACGGCGCCCACATCGCATCGCTGCTGATCACGTTCTTCTATCGCCAGACGCCGCGGCTGATCGACGAAGGGCATCTCTACCTGGCGGTGCCGCCGCTCTACAAGCTGACGCACGGCAGCAAGTCGGTCTATGCCCGCAACGATGCACACAAGGACGCGCTACTCAAAAGCGAGTTCAACGCCAACGCCAAGGTCGAGGTCAACCGCTTCAAGGGCCTCGGCGAGATGATGCCGGCGCAGCTCAAGGAAACCACCATGGATCCGGCCAAGCGAACCTTGCTGAAGGTGGTACTGCTGGCCGATGACCGCGAAGGTACGGCCGATTCTGTCGAGCGGCTGATGGGAACCAAGGCTGAGGCCAGATTCGCCTTCATCTCCGACAAGGCGGAATTCGCCAGCGACGAGCTGCTGGACGTTTGATTTTACCGGTACAGGCATTTTTCGGGCAATTTCGGGGATTTCAGGCCTGAAATCGCTCGGATTTGCCCGTTTCCCGGGCAAATTCCCGGCATTCGTTTTCCGGCACCTGTGTTCCGCCCGCAACAGCATTTTCCCTTGAAGTGCGTATAGTCGCCTTACTGGACTTTGGGAATCGGCGCTCGCGCACCCCGTTAGAGGGGTCTAACTGGGGCATTTAGGGTGAGGAATTCGAAAATGAAAAAGGTGCTGTTCGCTCTGACCGCGCTGGCGGCGTTCACCGGATCGGCTTCGGCCGCAGATCTCGGCGCGCGTCCCTACACCAAGGCTCCGGTCGCGGTCGCGCCGACCTATAACTGGACCGGGTTTTACATCTTCGGCGGTGGCGGCGGCGGCCTGTGGAATGCCGACAGCAATGTGCAGACCTTCCCCGGCGGCGTTCCCATTACCCGGGATCAGCGTCTGGGTGGCAGCGGCTGGTTCGGTACTGTCGGTATCGGTTACGACTGGCAATTCGGCGGCCGGTGGGTGGCTGGTATCTTCGGTGACGGGCAGTTCGGCGACATTCGCGGTTCCCTGAGTGATCCGTTTAACTTTATCGAAGGCCGCGCGAAGCTTGAGACCAGCTACGCTGCTGGCGTCAGACTTGGTTACCTGGTTGCTCCGAACGTCTTGTCCTACGTGAACGGCGGTTATTCGGGTTCAGAGTGGTCAGGCACGAGCATGTCGACTCTGGCTGCAGGCGGCGGCCCGACTCTCGCCACCACGGGCTCTTTCCAGCGTAATGGCTGGTTCATTGGCGGCGGCGTCGAGAACAATCTGGACATCTTTGGTATTTCGGCGCCCGGCTGGTTCATGAAGACCGAATATCGGTCTGCGTTCTACGACCGGGTCACTCTCCCGGAGACCTGTACGGTTGCAGGTTGCGGTGTTGTTGGACCGACGGGCCAAGCTGTTACCTTCAAGCCTTGGACACAGACCATCAGCACCTCGCTGGTGTATCGCTTCAACTGGGGCGGTGCTCCGATCCAAGCCAAGTACTGATCTCGGTCTAAGCGAATTCAGGAGCTCAAAAGCCCCGGCATTGTCCGGGGCTTTTTTGTTGCCTTGCGGGCAGCAGTTCCAGACAGCGGTCCTCAGCCTCCAGCCACCGTTGCTTTCAGCGATTCATACGCGCGACGCAGTCTACATTCGATCTTGCTCCAGTCCTGATCGTCATCGCCTGCGCGCGCATCGCGGTAGGCCGTCGCCTCGGTGCGACCGATTCCCGAGATCAGGAGCGACGGCTCGTCCGGCTGTTTGCAATAGGTGATCGCGGCCACGCGGGCGACCGTCACGCCGTACTGCTCCGGGCCGACGGCTTCGCGCCGCGCCTGCCACCAGTCGAGCTCGAGGCGCGCCGCCTCTTCAACGCCGAAACCGCCGGGCGCGGCGGAAGCCAGCAGGCGGTAGTGGGTCACGAGTGGCGGCAGCGCGACATTGGCCGCCTCGCGCGAACGCGTTGGCTGGAAGGCTTTCGCGGCCTGGGCGCCGCCCATGCGATTCGCAGGCTGTCGAGCGGCGAGAAGCCGAATTGCGTCCTCGACAGCGCGTAGAGGTGATAGAACAGCGCGCCATAGTGCTTGTCGTAATAGTCGCGCCACATCGCCGTCTCCAGCCGTGCGATTCCGCCGGCTCGAAGCCGCGCAGATCCGCCCTCCGCGGCCACGACGCGCAAGCGATCGTGGCGCCCTGGACGAGCGCTACGCCAAATCCGAGCCTGTGACTGACCGTTCGGCGGTTCAGGACGGCCCTTGAGGATGCGATGCAGCGGAATTTCCGGCCTTGCGTAGCCGGCCGGCTTTCTGTTCGATCGGAAGCTACGGCCGCCACCGGCAATGGTTTCTCGCGGTCGCCCAAAGATGAGGCAGCATCATGCCTCCGCGAAACGGCAACAAGGGAGGAAGCCATGGCCAGATCGCTTTCGATCATCGGCTTTCTGGCGCTCGCGATCGGTCTGTTGTGGATCGGCCAGGGCACCGGCGCGATTGCCTGGCCGCGGTCGAGCTTCATGATCAATCAGCTGCAATGGGCCGGATACGGCGCGGTGCTCGGCGCCGTCGGCCTGATCCTGATCTGGCAAGGCAATCGCTAGACGCGGACCTCTCTCGTCATGGCCGGGCTTGTTCCGGCCATCCACGTCTTCAGCCACACCCGATAAGAAACGTATGGATGTCCGGGACAAGCTCCCGCATCGCAAGGAAAGGAACTACAATGGCAACAAAACTCTTCGACCTCTCCGGCAAGGTCGCGATCGTCACCGGCGGCAATGGCGGCATCGGGCTCGGCATGGCCCGCGGCCTTGCCCAGGCCGGCGCAGCGGTTGCGATCGTCGGGCGCAACGAAGCGAAGTCGGCTGCCGCAGTCGCCCAGCTCGCGCAGGGCGGCGCCAGGGCGATCGCGGTGACCACCGACGTCACCGACAAGGCGGCTGTCGCCGCCATGGCAAGCCGCGTCGCCGCCGAGCTCGGCCGGATCGACATCCTCGTCAACAATGCCGGCGTCAACATCCGCAAGCCGCCGCATGCCCTCGACATCGCCGAGTGGGACAGCGTGATCCAGACCAACCTCACCAGCGCCTTCCTGTGCTCGCAGGCGGTCTATCCTGCCATGAAGGCCGCGGGAGGCGGCAAGATCATCAATATCGGATCGATGATGTCGATCTTCGGCGCTAGCTTCACGCCGGCCTATGCCGCCAGCAAGGGCGGCATCGTGCAGTTCACCCGTTCCTGCGCCTGCGCCTGGGCCGCCGACAACATCCAGGCCAATGCCGTGCTGCCGGGCTGGATCGACACCGACCTCACCAAGCGCGCGCGCCAGGAGATCGGCGGCCTGCACGAGCGGGTGCTGGCCCGCACGCCCGCGGCCCGCTGGGGCGCCATCGAGGATTTTGCCGGCATCGCCGTATTCCTCGCCTCATCTGCCTCGGACTTCCTCACGGGCACGGCGATTCCAGTGGACGGCGGGTATTCTGTTATGGGATAGGCGTGCTGGTCGTTAGGCGGCCCTTAATGCTGAGGGAAAGCGATTCGCCGGGAAGATGGGTTCCCGGTGTCAACCGAGCTGCTTAGTCTCTCAAATCTCGCCGTTTTCTCATCTTCCGAGCCGAATCGCGGCCGTTCCTCGGCAATCTATTGGTGCAAAGGCGTCGAAGGCGTCGAAGCTCCACGACTGTGGCGTGCAAGTGACAGCCCCGCTGCGGTTCCTAGGCTATATTGCATGCACATTAGTTCCGCGCATTACTTGTCTGGATTGGGGAAGATAATGAAAAAGCTCGCTATCACCGCTACTGCCTTGGTTCTTGGCACTGCCAGTGCCTCAGCCGCCGATCTCGCGGCCCGCCCCTATACCAAGGCGCCTGTGCCGGTCGCTGCCGTCTACAACTGGACCGGTTTCTACATCGGCGTTAACGGCGGCTATGCATGGAATGACTCCCAGGACGTGGCCGTCTCGGGCAGCCCACTCATTACCGCTGCGCAGCCTCTTACGGTCCCCTTCGCCGTGCGCGGTCTGAAGCCTGAGGGTGGCTTGGCCGGCGGCACAGTTGGCTACAACTGGCAGTTCGGACGCGGCTTGGTCGGCATAGAGGCTGACTTCGATTGGGCCGACATTAGGGATTCGCGCTTCATCGATCTTCCGGCCGCCGGTCCGACTGTGAGAACGTCGGCCAGCCAAAATATTGACTTCTTCGGCACGGTCCGCGGCCGTCTCGGTGGTCTTGCTACCGACCAGTTGCTGCTGTTCGTGACCGGCGGTCTGGCCTATGCCAATGTGAAGAGCAACGCCAACGTCGACGAGTTCTTCGGAATCGGCCGCCAGTTCCGGGCCAGTGCGGATGAAATTCGTTATGGCTGGACGGTAGGTGCCGGCGCGGAGTGGAAGTTCGCCCCGAACTGGAGCATCAAGGGCGAATATCTCTACTACGATCTCGGCAGCCACACGATCCGGGGCAATCAGACCAACCCGGTCAATGGCGTGGACTTCGCAACCTACAGCTTCAACACCCGCGGCAGCATCGCCCGCGCTGGTATTAACTACCAGTTCAGTGGTCCGGTCGTCGCCAGGTACTGATCTGCGATATTCTCCGACAAAACAAAAGCCCCGGCACTGCCCGGGGTTTTTTCGTTGCGATTGCAGAATCAACCTCCCGCGCGCTCTGGGTCGTGCTGTGAGCGCTACAGCCGCAACTGGGCTGCTGTTGCCTGGCCTTCCAGTCGCTTTTGCAATGTAACGACGTTATTCGACTCTGACAGCGAGTGGCGACTGCACATGCTCCGGCCGCACGCCTACGCCCACGAATCGCGCGGTAATCCCCTGTAACCACGGGATAGCGGTGACGAGACGCATGACCAGCGGCGCGTTCAGCGCCTGATCGCCGCCCCTCAGTGCGGCCCTAACAATGTTGTCCTGCGCGATCACCTGCATCCGCTGCGTCATCTTAACCGGGAATTCGCGGCGTCGGCGGACCGCGTCGAGTTCGTCTTCCGATGGACAGCCACGCTCAAGCTTCGCCGCCAAGAGGTTTGCGGTCGCCACCGCATCCTGCACCGCCAGGTTGACGCCGACGCCGCCCATCGGCGACATCGCATGCGCGGCGTCGCCGATGCAGAGCAGCCCCGGCAGTGTCCAGCGCTTCAGCCGGTTGATTGCAACGGTCAGCAGCTTCATGTCGTCCCAGCTCTTCACTTCGGATAGTCCGGATTTGAGGACCGGCGCCATTCGCGCGACGTCATCGAGCAGCGCGGGCAGCCCTCTCGCCTTCACGGCGTCGTACTCGCCCTTGGGAATGACGAACGCACATTGCCAGTAGTCGCCGCGATCGAAGGTCACCATCATCTTGCCGGGATCGACGCGGGCAAACAGGCTTTCGTTGTCATCTGCCCGCTTGCCGGCGCGAAACCACAGCACGTCCATCGGTGCACCGATTTCCTCGACAGAAAGGCCCGCGCGCTCGCGCAGCAGCGAATGGCGGCCGTCGCAGGCGACCGTCAGCTCGGCCTCGATGTCGATCACGCCATCGGCCGTCCTCGCCCTCACGCCAGCGACGCGCTCGCCGTCCCGCAACAGATCGACCGCTTCCGTCGACATCATCACTTTCAGCGAGGTGAACCGCTTGCCGGCCTCGCGGAGGAAATTGAGAAAGTCCCACTGCGGCATGAAGGCGATGAAGGGATACTTCACGTTCAGCCGGCTCAGATCGGCGATCCGCACCGTTTCGCCGCCGAACTTTCCCTCCATCTTCTGCAATCGCTGATGCGGCAGCCTCAAAAATCCGTCGATCAGCCCGAGTTCGTCCATCACCTGCAGCGTCGATGGATGCACGGTATCGCCGCGAAAATCGCGGAAGAAATCGGCGTGTTTCTCCAGCACCACGACATCGATGCCGGCGCGTCCGAGCAGATATCCGAGCATCATGCCGGCCGGCCCGCCGCCGACGATGCAACAACGTGTTTTCATAGCTCGCTCCTCAACGCCGCAAAGACAACCAGCCTGACAACGTCACCCCCTGAGACCGTGAACGAACTGCCTGACGCGATCAAGCACCGCTTGCTGATCGCCGGCGAAGGCAAAGTGATCGTCTCCGTCGAGCTCGATGAATCGCGCCCGCGGAATGTGGTCGGCGAGATGTCTGCCGGCGCCGATGCGGACGGCGCGGTCGCCGCGGCGATGGAGCACCAGCGTCGGCACGGCGATACGCCCCAGCAGGTGCCGCACATCCGTATCGCGCAAGGCCTCCAGCACGCCTTTGATGGCGCCCGGGCTCGAAGCCGCACGAAGCAGGCCAGCCCACCAGGCTCGCGCTTTGGCATCGCCGGCGAGACTGGGCGCGAACGTTTCGATGCCGGCAGGCCCGCCCCAGGCCGAAACGAGCTGCTGCAGCCACGCCGCATACTGATCGGCGCGCAACGCGTGCGGATAATCCGGTGCAGCACTTCCCTTCGCGAGCGAGGCGAACAGGATCAGCCCGGCGACGCGGTCGGGATGATCAGCCGCGAAGGTGATGCAGGCCGGTCCGCCTTCGGATGCGCCGAACAGCACGACCCGGCTCGAGCCCGCGGCATCAAGCACCGTGCAGACGTCCTGCGCCGTTGCTTCCACGCTGGGGCTGGACCCGACCCGGTCGGACAGGCCGACGCCGCGGCGATCGAACAGGACAAGACGGCCGATCTCAGCAAGCGAGGCCAGGAAGGCGCGGCACCCTTTGTCCTCCCAGGCGCGTTCGACATGGGACACGAAGCCGGGCAGCATCAGAATGTCGGTCTTGCCCCTGCCATAGGTCTGGAACGCGAGATGCACGCCGTCGCCGCTGACATATTGCGTCGGAGGCGGCTCTGCCGTGCCGGCCTCGAGCAGCGCGCGCGTCTCGGCCTCGGGCGCGACGTCGAGCTCTTCGCGCAAGCGCTGGCTCAGCGCCTCGAGCTGGCGCGCGGCCCCGGCCCGATCGCCGCTCAGGATGAGGTTGCGGATGAGGTGGCGGGCATAGATTTCGCTGAGCGGATCGAGCGCTGCCAGGCGGCCGGCATGCGCGGCGGCGGAGGCGTAATCGGCCGCCGCGTGCTTCTCCTGCACCACCCGTTCGAGTGCCTGGATCGCGCGGCCGCGCAAGGCCTCCTTCCGAAAGAACGCCCACTCGTCGAACTCTGGACAGTCGCCGGGCGAGAAGCCGTCGAGGAAGTCCGCTTGATAGAGACCGCAGGCACGCTCGAACTCGCCGCTGTCACAGGCCTCTTCAAACTGGCGTGAATCGACGACCAGATGGATCGCCGCCGACAACCGGACCGTGGATCTGTCGGATGTAAGGACATCGCCGAGCGCGAGCTGGAGGCGGTGCAACAGCCGGCGCAGCCGTGCCTTGACCACCTCCGCTGGGCTATCCGGCCACAGCATGGTGGCAATCGCATCGCGCCCGACCGGGCCTTTCGCTTCAGCCAGATAGACCAGCAGCGCTAGGCCCTTGCGCAGGGCCAACTGGCACGGGCGATCATCACAACGTACCTCCGGGAACCCGAGCGTCCGGACGCTGAACGAAACCATTGGCGGTGCGATCTTCGGTAATGGCGTCCGCGACACCCAAGGGGCCCGGGGACGCTGAGGGGACGCTGCGATGATAGCACCGGCGGCATCGCACCGTCACCTTCTGGAGAAACGTCATGACCGGACGCGCCGCCGCGCTCATCTACGGCCTCGCGAGCTATCTCATCTTCTCGCTTTCATTTGCCTACACGCCAGCCTTTATCGGCAACTTCCTCGTCCCGAAGACGATTGACGTCGGACCGGAGAGCGGGCGCGCGCAAGCGGTCCTGATCGATATGATCCTGCTCGGCCTGTTCGCGATCCAGCACAGCATTATGGCGCGACCGGCGTTCAAGCGCTGGTGGACGCGCATCATCCCGGCGCCCTGCGAGCGCAGCACTTATGTGCTGATCTCGAGCCTTCTGCTGATCCTGATCTTCTGGCAGTGGCGCCCGATCGCGCCGACCATCTGGCGCGTCGAGGGCTGGCCGGCCGCCATGCTGACGGCGATCTTCGGGTCGGGTTGGGTGATCGCGCTCGCTTCGACGTTCCAGATCGACCATTTTGAGCTGTTCGGATTGCGCCAGGTCGCCGACGTATGGCGCGGAGCAGCCGGCCGCGTGCAAGCGCTCAAGATGCCGCTGCTGTACCGTCTGGTGCGTCACCCGCTGATGCTGGGTCTCCTGCTCGCCTTCTGGGCGACGCCGCACATGACAGCTGGCCATCTGCTGTTTGCCGTCATGAACACCGCCTACATCCTCATCGGCGTCAGGCTCGAGGAAAGAGACCTGGTCGCGGAATTCGGCGCGAGCTACGAGCACTATCGCGAGCGTGTTCCGATGCTGTTGCCGCGTCTCTTCGGCCGCGGCGCCACTGCTTCAGAAGCCCGTCGCGGAGGCTGAGATGCGCGCCATCCTTTGCAAGGCCTTCAAAGGCGTCGAAGCCCTCGAATTCGCCGAGGCCGCCGAACCGCGCCCGGCGGCGAACGAAGTTCTCGTCGATGTCCACGCTGCGTCCGTCAGCTATATGGACTATCTGATGAGTTGTGGCGGCTATCAGATGCGGCCGGCCCTTCCCTATGTGCCGGGAACGGACGCCGCCGGCGTCGTGCTGGCCTGCGGCGAGCGCGTCACACGCTTCCGGCCCGGCGATCGGGTCAGTTGCGGAAACTGGTTCGGCGCATTTGCGGAGCGCATGGTCGCCAAGGAAACCAGCGTCGCATTGCTGCCGGCCGGCGTTGATTTCACCGTAGGGTCGACGATCATGCACACCTATCTCACGGCCTGGTACGCATTGATTGAGCGGGCGCGGCTGCAGGCCGGTGAGACGGTGCTGGTGACAGGGGCCGCAGGCGGTATTGGCCTCGCCTGCGTCGAGATTGCGCATATGATCGGCGCGCGCGTCATTGCCGTCGTGGGCGGCGCTGCGAAGGCGGCCATGGTCCGCGAGCATGGTGCCAGTGAAGCCGTCGACCATTCCTGCGAAGACGTGCGCGATCGCGTGAAGGCGCTGGCCGGAGACAAAGGCCTCGACGTCTGCATCGACAATGTCGGCGGCGCGCTCTTCGCCACGCTTGCGAGGCTGATGGGCTGGAACGGGCGGCTGCTCCCGATCGGCTTCACCAGTGGCGAGATTCCCTCGCTCGCCATGAATCTGCCCCTGCTCAAGAACTATTCGGTCGTCGGCGTCTTCGTCGGCGCCTGGATGGAGCGCTATCCGGACGAAGCCGCCCGCGCGAGCCAGGCTATCATGGCAAGGGTCGGCGAAGGCAAGCTCCGCCCACAGGTCGACCGGATCCTTCCGCTCCAGCGCGCCGGCGAGGCGATGAGCCTGGTTGCCAACCGCAGCGCGATGGGACGAATTGTGTTGGAGGTAAGAAACGGGGCGTGACCGGTCGAGACGGGATATTACCGCCGAGCGAAGCTACCTAGTTCAGCTTTGCCAGGAACGCGTTGATCGCGTCCGCACCTAGCTTCGGCTGCTGGCACATCCACCAATGACCCGCGCCGTTCAAAATGGCGACCTCAGCGCCGGCTCGCTCGGCACTGCGGCGAGCGAGCGTCTCCCCGCCGCAGTAATGATCTTCCGTCGCGATCACGGCCAGACCGGGCTTTGCGGAGGCGCGTGACAAACCGGTCCCGAAATCTCGCATCACCGGCTGCGCGGCCGATCTGTAAACCGCAAGGATCGCCCTGCCCACATCCGGGTTCGTACCGGCAATCACTTTCCGGGCGATCGCCGCGGTCATACCCAGGCTCTCAAAACGCTCGACCCGGGCCTCGGCCGGAGCGCCCGCCATCTGCGCGATCGCCTGCTCGCCGGCCTCTGGCGTCTGCCAGACCTGCGCCATTTCGTGCCAAACGTAATCAGGATCGAATGCGCCGAGAATATCTGACGACCAGGACCGTATGAGATCCGGATGATCCATCGCGATGCGCACGACATGTCCTCCGCCCCAATCGTGCCCGATGAGATCGACCGGTTGCGCCAGCTTCCTGAGCTCGCCCGCAAGCCAGTCGCGATAAGCATCGACAGAGCAGTCGAAGCCGGGAGGGATCGCCGACCCGAACCCGGGTGGAGAGAGACGAATGATGTTCTGGTCGCGCAGATGCGGAACGAGATCGTCCCAGACCGCTTCGGTCTCAGGATTTCCGTGGACGAGAACGATAGCCATGACGAGTTTCTCCCCGACAGAGTTTGCCCTACGGGCGCGGTTCTTGCCATTTTATGTTTGAATTCTACCGCGGCCAATGGCCATACTCGACCATTGCTTTTTTGTTTTTGCTTTCCTTTTTTCCCCCGGGGGGGCGTGCATGACAAATCTGGCGCCGGATGTCGTGATCGTTGGTGGCGGGATTGCAGGCGGCACCATGGCCACGGTGCTTGCCAAACGCGGTTTGCAAGTTTCCGTGTTGGAGCGCGAAACCATCTATCCGGATCGCGTGCGAGGGGAATGGATTGCCCCTTGGGGGGTCGTCGAGTTCAAACGCCTGGGACTACTCGAACTGCTTCATGACACTGGCGCCATTCCCGTAAAGCGAAACGTGCCCTACGACGAGAACTGGGCGCCGGACGTTGCGGAAAAGCGCGCGCTTGATTTCAGCGCATTGCCACCCGATCTCCCGCTTCCTCTTTGCATCGGCCATCCGGCCATGTGCCGTGCATTTGCAGCGTCAGCGGAAGCGGCCGGCGCGCAGGTATTGACGGGCGTTAGCGACGTGAAGGTGACGGCCGGTGCACGACCTGCCGTATCCTGCTTATTAAATGGCGAGCGATTACAGCTCAGGCCGCGACTCGTCATAGGAGCCGATGGGCGCAACTCCGTTCTGAAAAGACAGCTCGGGTTTTCCGTGCAGGCCGACGAACCACATAATCTTCTCGGCGGGATGCTCGTCGCAAACGTTCCCGAATGGCCTCGTGAAGTGCAGGCGATAGGAACGGAGGATCGATTTCATTATTTCGTCTTTCCGCAAGGGAAGGACCTGGTTCGGCTTTATGCTTGCTTTGATTTCGAGGACCGGCAAAGATTCGCCGGCCCGGAAAGAGAAGCCCGGTTGTTGCAGGCCTTTCGCTTGAAGTGTTTGCCCTACGCAGAGGCAATCCTAAAGGGAACGCCGGTTAGTCCATTCCATGCCTACTCGAACGAAGATCATTGGATCGATGATCCGGCGATGCCCGGCGCGGTGCTCATTGGCGACGCCGCTGGCCACAATGATCCGATCATGGGGCAAGGGTTGTCCATTGCCATCAGGGACGTACGCATCGTCTCCGATATTCTGCTTTCAACAAAAGACTGGGACCGCATCGACTTCGCACCCTATGCCGACGAACGACGGGAGCGGATGCGTCGCCTCAGGATCGCCGCTGGCTTCGCAACCAGGATACGCGTCGAATTTGGCGAGGCTGCCAGGCAGCGGCGCGCAAGGGTCAGCAACAGAATGCTGGAACGTCAGCTCTCTCCCTTGCCGGCGGCAATTATCGGCCCGGAACGGCTGCCAGCCGAAGCCTACACCCCCGAAACGATCAACCTCTTGATCGCGCCGTAGGCCGTTGCTGCTCGTCCTCAGCTGTCGTCACCCGTCTTGTGCGCAATTGCGCACTGGGGCGGGTGGCCCAGTATTCCAGAGACAGCAATGATTGACCCGATAAGTCGCGGCGTGCTGGATCCCCCGCGCAGAGGGATGACGCCGTCGACGGCGGCCAGATCGTACAGCTTCCTACCGCCGAAAACTCTTGATCTCCGAGACGCTGCCGTCGCGATAGGTCAGCTCCACCGAGACCGATCTGGTCTGCGGTGCGAGCTTCAGATAGGGGTTGGCGTCGTGCGGGATGACGCTTGGATCTCTGATATCGCAGGGCGGCATTTTCAACACCTTGTCGGGCACCGCAGAGTCGATGCCAACGCGCACTTCGCGGATCGCGCAGCGATACGACATCAGGTGGGTGTAATAGACCAGCAGGCCATTGAACTCGCGGAATGACAGCCAGCTCGTCGCGGTCATGTCGAGGATCTTGCGCTGGTCACGGATCAGCGCGGCTTCGGGATCGAAGCGGATCGGGAACGGCCCCTGCAGATCGCCATTGGTATCGACATAGCGCACCTGGATGTTGCCCGCCGGAGCATCGGCCGGAAGCTCGATCGACGGATTGGGCATCCGCTTGCGGGTGCGCGGATCGAGCGTGTCGATGAAACCGGTCTCGCGGAAGTCGCCGGCCTCGCCGAGCCGCCAGGAAATGCTAAGCGTCGGATCGGCAAACGAGAACACGACCGACCAGCCGCCATTATGGCGCGAGAACGATGCGATCGGCGCATTGAGCGATTCCTTCTGCGGCTGCAGGCGCTGCACCGGCGACAGTGCCGCGAGCTGCTGCGCCGGCTCGGCCGGCTTCGCCCCAACTTCAGGCTGGCCTTTGATCACGCCATTCAGGAACACGTCGTCGACCATCTGGTCGAAGTAAACCGGAATCTGCTTGTGACGGACAGTCTCGGCGAGCTCGCTGACCGAGCGCCGCGTGCGCTGCGCGACCTGAACGAGGTTCGCGCCGGGCTGCGTCAGCTCCTTGGCGAAGGTGCGCGTGAACACCGAATTGGGATTGGTGTCGTCATTGGAAAGCCGGTCGAGCGCCGTCTGCCGCGGCCCCGCCGAGAAGATCGAGAACACGCCTTCCGGCAATTGCGTCATCGGCGCCAAGCCGCCGCCGCCGGCCACCGCGCGCGTACCGGGCCGTTCGAACGGATTGTTGCGGCAGGCATCGAACACCAGGATCGCGGTGCGCACCTTGCGGTTCTGCAGCCGCTCGATGATGCGGTCGGCGAGAACCGAGGCGTCGCGCACCAGCTCTTCCTGTCCTTCGGTCGCCGCCGGCACGTCGGTCGGCAGCAGGAAGTTCTGGCCGGCGATTTCGAAACCATGGCCGGCATAGAAGAAGAACGCGGTGTCGCCGGCTTCGACCGCCTTGTCGAAGGCCAGCAGCGTCTGGCTGAACGCCTGCCGGTTCTGGTTTTCCGCCACCATCACCGTGAAGCCGAGCTGCTTGAGCGTATCGCCCATGGTGCGGGCATCGTTGACCGCCTTCTGCAGCTTGGGCACGTTCCGGTAATCATTGTTACCGACTACGAGCGCCACGCGCTTTTCGGCGTAGGCGGGCGCGGCCAAGGCCGCGATGCACGTGGCTAGGCTCGTCACCACGAGCAGTCTGGAAAGCCAACCCTTCATCGAATTCCCCAAGTGCACCAATGGTCCTCTTCCGGGCCGTGCATAGCCGCTTATTGCCATAGTCGGCAGCGGAAAGCCGGCGGTTCAACGGCGTCGATTGATAGCAGGACTGCGGCCCTGTTTGGCCGCCAAACGGCGGTTTTTGCCGTTATTTGTGCGAAAACATTAAGCTTTTTGGGCTCCAATGCCTGTTCCAAGATTGACTTTGGCGATTTCGACCCTATGTTCGCGCTCAACGCGGCCCTGGATCGAAGCGCGATTCATCGTTAGCCGCTCGTCTGCGTAAGTCAGAGCCCCCAGCTTCTTAAAAGCGCGCCGTTTCGGGGCAAAACGCGACAGCCTTTTTACCCTCGATTCCGAACGGCGGTGTCGACCAGAGGCTCAATGTCTTTTTCCCATCTCGGCCTTTCAGATAAGGTCCTCGCCGCAGTCGCGGCCACCGGTTACACCACCCCTACCCCCATCCAGGAACAGGCCATTCCGCACGTTCTGGCCCGCCGCGACGTCCTCGGCATCGCCCAGACCGGAACCGGCAAGACCGCCGCCTTCGTCCTGCCCATGCTCACGCTTCTGGAAAAGGGCCGCGCCCGGGCCCGAATGCCCCGCACCCTGATCCTCGAGCCGACCCGCGAACTCGCCGCCCAGGTCAAAGAGAACTTTGACAAATACGGCGCCGGCCAGAAACTCAACGTCGCCCTCCTGATCGGCGGCGTCTCCTTCGGCGATCAGGACTCCAAACTGACCCGTGGTGTCGACGTCCTGATCGCAACCCCCGGCCGCCTCCTCGACCACACCGAGCGCGGCGGCCTTCTGCTCACCGGCGTCGAACTGCTGGTGATCGACGAAGCCGACCGCATGCTGGACATGGGCTTCATCCCCGACATCGAACGCATCTGCAAGCTGGTGCCATTCACGCGGCAAACGCTGTTCTTCACCGCGACGATGCCGCCGGAAATCAGCCGCATCAGCGAAACCTTCCTGCACAATCCCGAACGCATCGAAGTCTCCAAGCCGGCAACCACGGCGACCGGCGTATCGCAATTCAAGGTCACCGGCGGCCGCGAGCCGCATGAGAAGCGCGAACTGCTCCGCCGCCTCTTGCGCGACGCCAAGGACCTCAACAACGCGATCATCTTCTGCAACCGCAAGCGCGAGGTCGCGATCGTTCACAAGTCGCTGCAGAAGCACGGCTTCAGCGTCGGCGCTTTGCACGGCGACATGGACCAGTCGGCGCGCACCGCGGCGCTCGATCAATTCCGCAAGGGCGAGATTCCGCTGCTCGTGGCCTCCGACGTCGCCGCCCGCGGCCTCGACATTCCCGCCGTCAGCCACGTCTTCAATTTCGACGTGCCGCACCATGCCGACGATTACGTGCACCGCATCGGCCGCACTGGCCGCGCCGGACGCGCCGGCACCGCGATCTCGATCGTCACCTCGCTCGACAGCAAGTCGATCGCCGCGATCGAACGGCTGATCGGCAAGACCATTCCGCCTGCCGAAGGCGACTATACCGTGCATTCGGACGCCTCCGAGGATGGCGAGCAGCCGCGCGAACATCGCGCACGCGAGGGCTCCCGGGACGGTTCGCGCGGCGGACGCAAGCGACGTGAACGCGAGCCGCGCCACGCCAAGGGCGCTGATCGCGAACCGCGACAGAACAATCGCGAACCGCGGCCGGGCAAGGGCGCGAACCGCAACGGCGGTTCGCAGGCGCCGGCTGCACTCTTCACGCCGCCGGCAGCCGCACCGTCCTCGCGCGTGCCCTCGATCGGCCGTCCCGAGCCGCGGCGCACGCAGCGTGAGGTCGAATCGGAGCCCGGCGATCACTCGCACCTTCCCGCATTTCTGTTGCGGCCCGTTCGCGCCCGCGTCTGACCTGTCCTCGATGACCTGCGGCCGGAAGTGTTTACCGGCCGTTCATCCTCCTCCACTACCGTGGCGCCGATAATTTAGTCATTGCTGCACGGCAACGACCGGCGCTGCTCGGATATTGGGGACGGATCAGTGGTCAAGCTGCTGGACGAACACGAACGCACGATGGCGTTTGCCGAAGTAGCAATGGGCCAGATCAGATCCCTGCGTCAGACCGCCGTCCCGCGCAACTATGAAATCTGGTACGTCTACGCGACCGGATACAACGCTCCCCTCAACAAGATCATCAACGAGACGCTGGCGCGCAACGGCAAGCTCAGCGAGTCCGATCTCGAGCAGATCTACGAAACCTATCTCTCGCATATCAAGGCCTCCGACCGCATCGACAAGGTCGGCGCGCGGGTAATCGGCGAAATCGACGACGTGATGACGCTGATCACCGAGGCGCTCGGCAAGTCGCAGAACTACGACGCCAAGCTGTCCGGCGCGAGCGAGAAGCTGAGGAACGCCAAGACCCGCGATGAGATCAAGGCCGTCGTCGACGGCCTGATGAAATCGACGCGCGAAATGCAGGAAACCAACAAGGCGCTGGAGAATCGGCTGGCGCTGTCGAAGACCGAGATCAGCAACCTTCAGCACAGCCTGGAGGCGATCCGCGCCGAGAGCCTGACCGATCCGCTGACCGGGCTCGGCAACCGCAAATATTTCGATCGCTCGATCGAGATGGCGGTGCGGACGGCACTGGCGAATGGCGAACCGCTGTCGCTGATGATGTTCGACATCGACCACTTCAAATCGTTCAACGATTCCTACGGCCACCTCACCGGCGACCAGGTGCTGCGGCTCGTCGCACAATCGCTGAAGCAGACCATCAAGGGCCAGGACATCACGGCTCGCTATGGCGGCGAGGAATTCGCGGTCGTGCTGCCCAACACCGGCCTGCGCCAGGCGCTGACGGTCGCCGACCACATCCGCCGTGCGGTGATGGCAAAGGAACTGAAGAAGAAATCGACCGGCGAGATTCTCGGCCGGGTTACCATTTCGGTCGGCGTCTCCATGCTCAAGCCGGACGACGACACGGATTCGCTGATCGAACGTGCCGACGGCTGCCTCTACGCCGCCAAACGCAACGGCCGCAACCGCGTGGTCTGCGAAGTCGATCCCGAATACGCCGACGAGACCCGCAGCCAGGTCGCCTGACGCCGGCTATTTGCGCCGCGCCTTCTTCACCGTACGCTGCCTTGCTGCGGGCTTGCGGCTAGCAACGGGCTTCTTCGCAGCCTTCTTCGACACCTTCGGCCTCGCCACCTTGCGCGCCTTGGGCCGCTTGCGAACGGCCGCGCGCTGCGCCGCGGCGAGCGCGGCCCGCGCCCACTCAGCCAGTTCTTCGGAATCATCGAACAGCCGAGCCGGCAATTGCCAGTACGAGTTCACGGTGACCGTTTTGGTCCGCGTCTGATATTGAAACGGCTTCGAGCCTTCCGCTTCAAATTGCGGAATGGTCGACTCGTCAGCGCGGAAATAGAGGCCGGCGCGCAGCGACAGCGCAAAGTTGGTGCCGTCGGCGGAGATGCCATGGCCGGAGAACATCCGGCGGATGGTGACTGGACCGAAATCGGCGAAGAGGTCGATGAGGAAATCGCGATCCATGGCTTACGGCTCGTGCCCCGGACGCGGCGCAGCGCCATAAGCGCGTTCACGCGCGTCTTTGACGCGCTATGGCGGTGCGCCGCAGAGCCGGAGCCCATCACTGGGCAGACAGTAATCGTGGGTCCCGGCACTGCGCAGCAGCGTAAGCACGCTGCAGCGCGTCCGGGACACGAGACCTAAACCTTCGCCGGCGTCAGTTGCACCGACTCGCCGCAGCCGCAGGCGGAAATCTGATTCGGATTGTTGAAGATGAACTGGGCCTGCAGCTTGTCGGCCTTGTAGTCCATCTCGGTGCCGAGCAGGAACAGCACCGCCTTGGGGTCGACCAGGATCTTGACGCCCTTGTCCTCGACCACTTCGTCGGTCGGGCGGATCTCATGGGCGTATTCGACCGTGTAGGACTGCCCGGCGCAGCCGCCATTCTTGATGCCGACGCGCAGGCCGACGATCTCGGAATCGGCGCGCCTGGTCAGCTCGGTGATCCGCGCCGCCGCCGCGTCGGTCAGCTTCATGACCTGCGGCCGGGGCCTCGGCTTCGGCTTGGACTGGACGGTGGTATCCATGGCAGTTTGATCTCCAGCGTCGTTCAAGGCGACGAGTTATCATGGCACTAAAATAACAACGAAATTCCAGCTGTGAAGGTGCGGTCTCCATGACACCCGACAATGACACCGGACGGTTTGCAACGGGCCTCTTCACCACATGTTCAGGACAAGGCGCGCCTCGTCGGACATCCGATCCGGCGTCCAAGCCGGATCCCACACCAGATTGACATTGACGACGCCGACGCCGGGAACGCTGGCAATCGCGTTCTCCACCATGGTCGGCAATTCGCCGGCCGCGGGGCAGTTCGGCGTGGTCAGCGTCATCGTTACGTCGACGCTGCGGTCGTCCTTGAGGTCGACCTTGTAGATCAGGCCGAGCTCGTAAATGTCGGCCGGGATTTCCGGGTCGAACACCGTCTTCAGCGCGGCGACGATCTCCGTGCCGAGCCGCTCGGTCTCGTCCGGCGGCAGCGCCGAATGGGTTTCCATGTTGGCTGACTTGATTTCGGCCGTGTCACTCATGCGAACAAATCCCGCGCCTTGATCAGCGCCTGTGCCAGATCGTCGACTTCTTCCCTTGTATTATACATGCCGAACGAGGCTCGGCAGGTGGCTGTGACATTGAACCGCTCTAAAAGCGGCATCACGCAATGGGTGCCGGCGCGCACCGCGATGCCCTGCCGGTCGATCACGGTCGCGACGTCATGGGCATGCGCGCCCTTCATCTCGAAGGAGATCACCGGCCCCTTGCCGCGGGCGGTGCCGATCAGGCGCAGCGAATTGATTTCGCGCAGCCGCTCCTGGGCATAGGTCAGAAGATCGTGCTCGTGGGCGGCAATCCGCTCCTTGCCGATCGAGCTGACGTAGTCGATCGCAGCCCCCAGGCCGATCGCCTCGACGATCGGCGGCGTGCCGGCTTCGAACTTGTGCGGCGGGTCGCCATAGGTGACCCAGTCCTTGGCCACCTCGCGGATCATCTCGCCGCCACCATTATAGGGGCGCATCGCGACCAGGTGCTCATGCTTGGCATAGAGCGCCCCAATCCCGGTCGGGCCATAGACCTTGTGGCCGGTGAAGGCATAGAAATCGCAATCGAGGTCCTGCACGTCGATCGCCAAATGCACGGCGCCCTGCGCCCCATCGACCAGCACCGGAATGCCACGGTCATGGGCGAGCTTCACGACTTCCTTGACCGGGACGAAGGTGCCAAGCGCGTTCGACATCTGGGTGATGGCGACGAGCTTGGTGCGCGGCGTCAGCAGCTTCTCGAATTCCTCGATCAGGAAATTGCCGTCGTCGTCGACCGGCGCCCATTTGATCACGGCGCCATGGCGCTCGCGCAGGAAATGCCAGGGCACGATGTTGGAGTGGTGCTCCATGATCGAGAGCACGATCTCGTCGCCCTGCTTGATGTTGGGCTCGCCCCAGGACGATGCCACCAGATTGATGGCCTCGGTGACATTGCGGGTGAAGATGATTTCTTCACTGCGCCCTGCATTGATGAACTTCGCCACTTTGGCGCGGGCGCCCTCGTAAGCCTCGGTCGCGGCGTTGGCGAGGTAATGCAGCCCGCGATGCACGTTGGCGTATTCGCTTTTATAAGCTTCCGTCATGCGGTCGAGCACGGCGGTCGGCTTCTGAGCGGACGCCGCGTTGTCGAGATAGACCAGCGGTTTGCCGTAGACCTTCATCGCAAGTGCAGGGAAATCCTCGCGCACGCGCTGGACGTCATAGGCGCCGTTCTTGACCGCTGGATGCTGCGTCATGACCGTGCCTCCAGCCAGCGCTGCGTGGCTGCAATTGCGAGTTCGCGCAAATCGTCGTTGACGATGGACTCGATCGCCTCACCTACAAACGCCTGGATCAGCAGCGCTTGTGCCTCCTTCTCGGAGAGGCCGCGGGCGCGCAGATAGAACAGCAGGCTCTCGTCCAGCGCGCCGGTGGTGGCGCCATGGCCGCAGGTGACGTCGTCGGCAAAGATCTCGAGCTCCGGCTTGTTGTCAGCCTCAGCATCGTCGGAGAGCAGCAGTGCCCGCGTCATCATCTTGGCATCGGTCTTCTGCGCGTCGGGGCGCACGACAATGCGGCCCTGGAACACCGAATGGGCGCGGTCGTCGACGACGGCGCGGAACACCTCGCGGCTGGCACAATGCGGCACCGCGTGGTCCATGAACAGCGTAGTGTCGGCGTGCTGACGGCCGTTGAGCAGATTGACGCCGTTGGTCTCGACCCGGGAGTGCTCTTCGGCGAACGCAATCGTCGCCTGGTAGCGGCTGACAGCCGCGCCGGAGGTCATGCCGAACGTATTGTAATGCGCGTGCGCGCCCAGCGTGACGACGGCGGAGGAGACGTTGATGGCCTCGCGGCTATCCTCGACCAGCCTGATATGATCGAGCCGCGAATTATCAGAGATCGCGACAACCAGCGAATCATGCGTCTGATAGACCTTGGCGCCATCGGCCGCGATGTAGCTCTCGACCAGCGTCGCGCCGGCATCCTTGCCGAGGCGCAGCAGAGAGCGCGTGAACATCGCCGCCGGCGCCGGCCCGCTGGCGACATGGATGATCTGCAGCGGCTGCTTCAGCACGAGTCCATCAGCGATCTCGATCACCACGCCGTCGGTCATCATCGCGCTATTGAGCGCCACCATCGGGTTGGCGTTGTCGGGCGTGAGGAGCTGCGCCTGCAGCGCGACATCGCCCGCCTCCAGCACGTCGCGCAGCGTGCGGACCGTAAGGCCCTTCTCCAGACCGCCGACGTCGGAAAGCTTTGGCACGAACACGCCGTCCACGAGGACGAGCTGACGCGCGCCCTTGATCGCCTGCAGCTTGACGGCCGCGGCAGCTCGCTTCAGCGCGGCAGCATCCGGCGCAGGCGCCAGCGGCAGCACCTCGCGCACAAGCGCGCGCAGATCGGTATATTTCCAGTCTTCGATCCGGCGATGCGGCAGGCCGACGCGCTCGTAGGCCTCGAAGGCGGCGCTTCGCGCCTCCGCCACTGTGCCGGTGCCGGGCAGCCGGTCGCGCGCGACGGCAAAGCTGTCGCTCAGCGCGCGTCCCGTCTCGTTCTTTGCCAAAACCAGGTTCATCACAAATCCGCTTTGCGTCAGGCTGCGTCTTCGAACTGGGCGTAGCCGGAAGCCTCGAGCTCCAGCGCCAGATCCTTGCCGCCGCTTTTGACCACCCGGCCCTTCGACATCACGTGCACGAAGTCAGGGATGATGTAGTTGAGCAGCCGTTGGTAGTGCGTGATGACCACCATCGCGCGCTCGGGCGAGCGCAGCGCATTGACGCCATCGGCCGCAATCCGGAGCGCGTCGATGTCGAGGCCGGAATCCATCTCATCCAAAATGCAGACGGCCGGCTCGAACAGCGCCATCTGCAAGATCTCGTTGCGCTTCTTCTCGCCGCCGGAGAAGCCGACATTGACGCCGCGCTTGAGCATGTCCTGCGGAATGTTGAGCGACTTGGCGACCTCGCGGACCTTCTTGAGAAATTCCGGCGACGAAAGCTGGCTCTGGCCGCGCGCCTTGCGCTGCGCGTTCAATGCGGTGTGCAGGAAATTCCAGGTGGTGACGCCGGGGATTTCGACCGGGTACTGGAACGCCAAAAACACGCCCTTGGCGGCGCGCTCGTCCGGCTCCATTTCCAGGAGGTCCTCACCCCTGAACAGGATCTGGCCGTCGGTGACTTCATAGCCCGGCTTGCCCGCGATGACGTGGGAGAGCGTCGATTTGCCGGAGCCGTTCGGCCCCATGATCGCGTGCACCTCGCCGGGGTTCACCGTCAGCGTCAGCCCGTGGAGAATTTCGCGCTCCTCGACACGGACCTTCAGATCTTTCACTTCAAGCAACGCCATTTTGGTTTCCAGTCTATTCAAATGTTGCATAGAGCGCCGAAGCGCACCGCGAGGATCGGCAATTAACCGACCGATCCTTCCAGCGAGATCGAGATCAGCTTCTGCGCCTCCACCGCGAACTCCATCGGCAGTTGCTGCAGCACGTCCTTGACGAAGCCGTTGACTACGAGGCCGATGGCTTCTTCCTGCGAAAGCCCGCGCTGGGTGCAGTAGAACAGCACGTCTTCGGAGATCTTCGAGGTCGTCGCTTCGTGCTCGAAGGTCGCCGACGAGTTCTTCGCCTCGACGTAAGGCACGGTGTGCGCGCCGCACTTGTCGCCGATCAGGAGCGAGTCGCAGGCGGTATAGTTGCGCGCGGCAGTCGCCTTGCGATGGGCGGTGACGAGGCCGCGATAGGTGTTCTGCGAGACGCCGGCCGCGATGCCCTTGGAGATGATTCGGCTCGACGTGTTCTTGCCGAGATGGATCATCTTGGTGCCGCTATCGACCTGCTGGTGGCCGTTCGAGATCGCGATCGAGTAGAACTCGCCGCGCGAATTGTCGCCGCGCAGGATGCAGCTCGGATATTTCCAGGTGATCGCCGAGCCGGTCTCGACCTGGGTCCAGGAGATCTTCGAATGGTTGCCGCGGCAGTCGCCGCGCTTGGTGACAAAATTGTAGATGCCGCCGACGCCTTCGGAGTTGCCGGGGTACCAGTTCTGCACTGTCGAATACTTGATCTCGGCGTCATCGAGCGCAACGAGTTCGACCACGGCGGCATGGAGTTGGTTTTCATCGCGCTGCGGCGCGGTGCAGCCTTCGAGATAGCTGACGTAAGATCCCTTGTCGGCGATGATCAGCGTGCGCTCGAACTGGCCGGTGTTGCGCTCGTTGATGCGGAAATAGGTCGACAGCTCCATCGGACAGCGCACGCCCGGCGGCACGTAGACGAACGAGCCGTCGGAGAACACCGCCGAGTTAAGCGTCGCGAAATAGTTGTCCGAGGTCGGCACGACCGAGCCGAGATACTGCTTTACCAGCTCGGGATGTTCGCGGATCGCCTCCGAAATCGGCATGAAGATCACGCCGGCGGCCTTCAGCTCCTTCTGGAACGTGGTCGCGACCGAAACCGAGTCGAACACCGCATCGACCGCAATCTTGCGGTTGGCCGACGGCTCGCCGCCGGGCGGCGGCTCAACGCCCTCAAGAATGGCGACTTCTCGCAAGGGAATGCCGAGTTTCTCGTAGGTCTTGAGAATTTCGGGGTCGATCTCATCGATCGACGACAGCGTCTTCTTCGGCTTCGGCGCTGCGTAATAGTGGATGTCCTGGTAGTCGATCTTGGGGTAGTTGACGCGCGCCCAGGTCGGCTCGGTCATGGTCAGCCAGCGGCGATACGCCTCCAGGCGCCATTCCAGCATCCAAGCCGGTTCGTTCTTCTTGGCGGAGATGAAGCGGACAGTTTCTTCCGAGAGTCCCTTCGGCGCCTTCTCGGACTCGATAAGAGTCTCAAACCCATATCGATACTGGTCGACGTCGATGCGCCTGACGCGCTCGACCGTCTCTTGTACGGCTGGCATTCACATCCTCCGCTCGCGGTTTCAAGGACCGCGGTGGAACAATCAAAGTCGAATTCGGTCTACCAACGAAACGCGCTTAGAACGGTTCAAGCCGTGTTTCGTCGCCCTCTAAGTAAGCCATCGGCAAGCTTTCGCCAAGCCTGAAGGGCCAAATCTATGTCTGCCTCCGAGGTAGACCAGCCCAGACTGAGCCGCACCGCTCCCTGCGCCAGATCCTTAGGCACCCCCATGGCTGCCAGCACGTGCGAGGGCTGGACCTTGCCGGATGAGCAGGCGGAACCGGATGATACCGCAATTCCGGCCAGGTCGAAGCCGATCACCGCGGTTTCGGCCTTCAGGCCCGGAACCGTGAACAAAGTGGTATTTGGCAACCGCGGCGCATCGGCGGAAAAGACAATCATACCAGGGGTTTGCATCAACCCCTTCTCTAGCCGTGCGCGCAGGGACCGTAGCCGCGGGGCGTGCGGCGCCAGCGCGGCCATGCCAGCCGACGTGGCTGCGCCGAAGGCGGCGATCCCCGCGACGTTCTCGGTGCCGGCCCGGCGGCCAAGCTCCTGGCCACCGCCCCGCAAGAGCGCCTCGACCTGCACGTCGTCGCCCAGGACCAGCGCCCCGACGCCCTTGGGGCCGCCGATCTTGTGCGCAGACAGCGTGATCAAATCGGCTTTCATCGATTTGATCTCAAACGGTATTTTTCCAAGCGCCTGGATCGCGTCGACATGCAGCAGCCCGCCGGCTTCATGCACGACGTCAGCAACCTGTGAAATTGGCTGAATGGCGCCGGTCTCGTTGTTGGCGAGCATCACCGAAACCAGTGCGGGTGGTCCCTCAGCCAGCAGCGCCCGCAAGTGGTCGACGTCGACCAAGCCCAATGCGGTGACCTCGATCGTACCGAACGCCTCCGGCGGGAACCGCCCGCCTGAGAGCACCGACGTATGCTCGATCGCCGAGACCAGGAGCCGACGCGCCGGTTGCCCCGAGCCTCGACGCACACCTGGCGTCAGCGCCAGCGCATTCGCCTCGGTCCCCCCCGAAGTGAACACCACGTCCTGCGGACGGCTACCGACGGTGGCCGCGACCGCGGCGCGCGCGTCCTCAACCAGCCGCCGGGCCTGCCGTCCCTCCGCATGCACCGAGGACGGATTGCCAGCGATGTCCCAGGCAGCCGCCATCGCCTGCCTCGCCTCGGGCCGAAGCGGCGTCGTCGCATTCCAGTCGAGATAGATTCTTTCAGGCATTTCAGTAAAATACTACCTATCCGGCCCCGAAACCCCTGCGATCTCTGCCACGTCCCGGCGCTGCACGCCTTATGGCAATTGGGGATCGCGCCGTCTTCTACAATTGCAGCGTAACGCCTTGAACTGCCTTTGAGATGTTCAAGATGCTTGCTTTTTGCCCCTCGCCTCATGCTAGAAGGCCGCACCAGTTCACAGAAGCGTCGTTCGCGCATCGCCCAGCGACGCCAGATGACATCCTCCTCCGCCGGATCACGTCCGCTGCCCAGGGATAAAAATGCCTGAAGTTATTTTCACCGGCCCCGCGGGCCGTCTCGAAGGCCGTTATCATCCGGCCAAGCAGAAGAACGCGCCGATCGCGATGATCCTGCATCCGCATCCGCAGTTTCACGGCACGATGAATCACCAGATCGTCTACCAGTGCTACTACGCGTTTGCGCATCGCGGCTTCTCGGTGCTGCGCTTCAATTTCCGCGGCGTCGGCCGCAGCCAGGGCTCGTTCGATCACGGCACCGGCGAACTGTCGGATGCGGCCTCCGCGCTCGACTGGGCGCAGACCATCAATCCCGAAGCGCGCGCCTGCTGGGTCGCCGGCTTCTCGTTCGGCGCCTGGATCGGCATGCAACTCCTGATGCGCCGGCCGGAAGTCGAAGGCTTCATCTCGATCGCGCCGCCCGCCAACCTCTACGACTTCTCGTTCCTCGCGCCCTGCCCGTCCTCAGGCCTGATCGTGCACGGCGAGAAGGACGCGGTGGTGCCGCCGAAGGACGTCAACACGCTGGTCGAGAAGCTCAAGACGCAGAAGGGTATCGTGATCGATCAGCAGATCATTCCCGGCGCCAACCATTTCTTCGACGGCAAGCTGGAGCCGCTGATGGAGACGGTGACCGGCTATCTCGACATGCGCCTCGCGAACGTGCGCTGACGTCCGGCCCGTGCCCCGGACGCGGTGCATCACGAAGTGATGCACCGCAGAGCCGGGGCCTATCCTTTCTGTTGTTTCCGCTGGCGGCATGGGTCCCGGTTCTGCGAAGCAGCGCTGCGCGCCGCATCGTGCCCGGGACATGCGACATGCCGGCAAAGCGCTATGCTGCCAGTTTCAGCATATGCGCATCATGGCGCACCAGGAATGCATGCAGCAATTGCGGATAGTCGGGCCCGACCGCCGTGCGCACGCTCGGCCGCCGCGCCAATGCCTTTCGCCATGCGCGAACCTTCGGCGTCTTGGCAAACACCGATAGATCGGTGAGCTGATCAAACACGTCGAAATAGCGGAAGATCGGCGCGAACACCGCATCCACCAGGCTGAACGTTTCTCCGGCGAAATACGGCCCGGCGCCCAAGGCCGCTTCGACGCGGGCGAATTTCGCTGCAATCGCCTGCCGCTTGCTCTCGAAGATCGCAGGGTCGCCCGTCGTCTCCAGGCCCCATAACTCGCTCAGAATCGTCGATCCGAATTCCATCCACGCGCGGGCTTGCGCGCGCGCCAGCGCATCCTGCGGGTGCAGTCTTGCGCCGCCCAGCGTCTCCTCGATGTACTCGCAGATCACGTTGCTCTCGAACAGCGCCACCTCGCCCTCTCCGGTCTGGACAAGCAGCACCGGCACCTTGCCGAGCGGCGAAATCTTCAAAAACCAGTCCGGCTTGTTGGCGAGATCGATATCGATCCGCTCGAACGGAACGCCCTTTTCGGTCAGCGCAATCACCGCGCGCTGCACGTAGGGACAGAGCTTGTGGCTGATCAGTTTCAGGGCAGCGGCCATGGCCATCCTCCAATTAATGCAACTGCATCTATTTAGATGCAAGTGCATTGATCTGTCAACCGCCCGGCGCCCGCAGGGCAGGATCGGGTCACGGCTGCACGACGGACTGGCTCGCGCCTGGGACGCAGGCGGCAGGAAGCGGCCCATTGCTACTGTGCATGGGGTTGTTTTCGATATTTTGGGATTGAGCCCGCGGGGTCCGCCCAGCGGTTATCTGAGCTAGGGCCGTACGATGATGCCGCCGGTCATCGGGAACGGCACGCCCGTCGTGGCGGGGTAACTGAGGGGCAGGCCTTTCAGGCCACGCGCCGCCAGAAAGCCGAAGGCCTGAGCCTCGATTGCGTCAGATGCCCAGCCCAGCGTATCCGCCGCGCGGACCGTCGCCGGCGCCAGGCATTCCCGTAGCATCCGCAGCATGGTCAGGTTGCGTGCGCCGCCGCCGACCACGATCCAGTTCTTTGGCTCCTTCGGCAGCAGCGGCACCGCGCGGGCGATTGCGGCCACCGTAAATGCCGTCAGCGTCGCTGCGCCGTCCTCGGGCGGCATATCGCCGAGCTTCAGTCCCGCAAAATCGTTGCGATCGAGCGATTTTGGCGGCGGCAGCGCGAAGAACGGCATCTGCAACGCGCGGCTGATCCAGGCCGCGTCGACCTTGCCCAGCGCCGCCGTGCGGCCCTCGGTATCGAAGCGCTGGTTCAGGCGGCGGAACATGTGGTCGTCGAGCAGCGCATTGCCCGGGCCGGTGTCGCAGGCGATCAGCGTGTCGCCGTCGATATAGGTGATGTTGGCGACCCCGCCGATATTGACCACGACGGTCGGCCCCTCCCAGTCCAGCGATTGGGCAAGCGCGCGGTGGTAGACCGGCACGAAGGGCGCGCCCTGCCCGCCGGCTTCGACGTCGGCCGCGCGGAAATCGTACATCACTGGAATGTGGATCAGCTTGGCGAGCGTGTTGGCGTCGCCGATCTGGACCGTCAGCTTCTTCTCGGGCCGATGCAGCACGGTCTGGCCGTGAAAGCCGACGATATCAATGTCGTCGAAACGCATCCGGTGCTGCGCGGTGAAGGCGGCCACCGCCTCGGCATGCGCTGCCGTGACCACCCGCTCGGCCTCGCGCAGGCAGCCCGGCCGCGCCGCGCGATCCGGCAGGTCGGTGGCTTCATACAGCGCCTGCCGCAGCAGGCCGCGCTCGGTGTCGGTATAGGGCCGGTATCCGGACGGCCCGAGGGCGTTCACCCGACGGCCGTCGGTCTCGATCAAAGCGACATCGACCCCGTCCAGCGAGGTGCCGCTCATCAGACCTAGTGCCGTCAACATCATGGCAATTCGTGCCTTCGCAACGCCCTGCTCGAACCGTCCCGCCGACGACGATCAGCTTGTGCCAAACACGGACATCTTATAATGCCACAGCAGACCCTGATGCGGCAGCCCGTTCCGGCAGGGTTCCCGCAGACAGTTACAATTACAGTGAAAATAGAATGATCAGAGCAGCCGGCCAATGACCGCATTTAAATCAGATTTCCTGAACATTTTACAGGAACGCGGCTTCATCCACCAATGCTCCGATTTCGAGGGCCTGGACGCGCTGGCCGCCAAGGGCCAGGCGACCGCCTATGTCGGCTACGACTGCACGGCGCCCTCGCTGCACATCGGCAACTACCTCACCATGATGATGCTCTACTGGCTGCAGCGGAGCGGCAACAAGCCGATTACCCTGATGGGCGGCGGCACCACCATGGTCGGCGACCCCTCCGGCAAAGACGAGACGCGTGCGATCCGATCGGTCGAGGAAATCGAGGCCAACAAGGCCTCGATCCGCGGCGTGTTTTCGAAGGTGCTGCGGTATGGTGACGGCCCGAGCGACGCGATCATGCTCGACAACGCCGAATGGCTGACCAAGTTGAACTGGATCGAAATGCTGCGCGACATCGGCCGGCATTTCTCCGTCAACCGCATGCTGACGATGGATTCGGTGCGGCTCCGGCTCGAGCGCGAGCAGGAGATGAGCTTCATCGAGTTCAACTACATGGTCTGCCAGGCCTATGACTTCGTCGAACTGGCAAAGCGCACCGGCTGCCGGCTGCAGATGGGCGGCTCCGATCAATGGGGCAATATCGTCAACGGCGTTGATCTCGGCCGCCGCATGGGCACGCCGCAATTGTTCGCGCTAACCACGCCGCTGCTGACGACGGCGTCCGGCGCCAAGATGGGCAAGACCGCGCAGGGCGCGGTGTGGCTCAACGCCGACCAGTTCTCGCCGTACGACTTCTGGCAATACTGGCGCAACGTCGAGGACGCCGACGTCATCAAGTTCCTAAAGCTGTTCACGATCCTGCCGATGAGCGAGATCGCAAAGCTGGCGGCGCTGCAAGGCGGCGAGATCAACGAGGCCAAGAAGGTGCTGGCGACGGAAGCGACCGCGCTGCTGCACGGCCGCGACGCCGCCAACACGGCCGCCGAAACCGCACGCCGGACCTTTGAGCAAGGCGCGATCGCCGAGAACCTGCCCACCGTGGAAGTTTCGCGCGCCGAGCTCGAGGCCGGTGCCGGCGTGGTCGGGCTCTTCGTCAAGGCGGGCCTCGTCGCCTCGAATGGCGAGGCACGGCGCCAGATCAAGGGCGGTGGCCTCCGCGTCAACGATGCGGCCGTGACCGACGAGAAGATGGTGCTGACACCGTCCAACCTCACGCCGGAAGGCGTCATCAAGCTTTCCATGGGGAAGAAAAAGCACGTCCTGCTCAAGCCGGCCTGATCAGGCGTGCATAGGCGCATTCGCTTTTGAGGCTTGCAGGAAGATGCGGAAACGCGCTCCCTGCATGGCCATGGATAACAAGACGCCAGAGGAAGACGCCCTCGACCGGCCGCTCAAGCCGGAGCGGGTTGCGCTCAACGTGCTGGCGCTGTGCTTTACCCTGGCGCTGCTCGGCCGCGGCCTCGGCGAGAGTTTTACGGTTTTCCTGAAACCGGTCACGGAGAATTTCGGCTGGGACCGCGCGGAAATCGTCTCGGTCTATTCGCTGACCTGGCTGGCCGGCGGACTGATGGCCCCAGTGGTCGGCCGCCTGTTCGACCGTTACGGCCCCCGCACCGTCTATTCGCTCGGGCTGCTCCTGCTCGGTGGCGCGTTCCTGATTGCCTCGCGCGCGCAGGCGCTATGGCAATTACAGCTCAGCATCGGCCTTTGCGTGGGAATCGGCATCGCCTTCATCGGCAACGTGCCGAATTCGATCCTGCTCGGCCGCTGGTTCGGCCCTCGCCTGCCGACCGCGATGGCGATCGTCTATTCCGCGACCGGCGCCGGCGTGCTGGTGCTGCTGCCGGCGTCGCAGCTCCTGATCGATCATGTCGGCTGGCGTGGCGCCCACCAGATTTTCGGCATCATCGCGCTGTGCCTGCTGGTGCCGCTGCTTTTGCTGCCGTGGCGGCTGTTCGCCACAGGTTCGCCGCACGTTGCCAAAAAGGCCGATCCCGATTTCGTCGACGGCGGCTGGACGCTTGGCAGCGCGATGCGCCATCACGCGTTCTGGGCGCTATTCTCGACCTTCTTCTTCACCGCCGTCGGCATGTACGCGATCTCGGCGCAGATCGTTGCCTATCTGATCGATGCTGGCTTCCCGCCGCTGCAGGCCGCGACCGCCTGGGGTTTTTCCGGCGTCGTGCTGCTGTTCGGCATGCTTGGCGTGACCCAACTCGATACGATCATCGGACGGCGGCCGTCGGTGCTGCTCAGCTATGCCATCTCGATCCTTGGAATCATCCTGCTCTGGCTGTTGCAATTCCATCCGAACTTCTGGCTGCTGGCGGCGTTCGTCGTCTCCTTCGGCAGCATGATCGGCTCGCGCGGACCGCTGATCACGGCAACTGCAATGAAGATCTTTCGCGGCGAGCGCGTCGGCACCATCTACGGCACGATCTCGATCGGCAGCGGCCTGGGCTCGGGCCTGGGCGCCTGGGCCGGCGGCCTGATCCACGACTGGACCCACAGCTACAACCCGGTGATCGCGTTCGCGCTGGTGGCGGTGGTACTCGGGATGATTCCGTTCCTGGTCGTACCGGCACTGCGGCGCTAGCTTTAAATTTAGCCCTGCCCGTCAGGATTTCCCGCTTGTGCTGCGATCGTTTCAAGCAGCCAGTTCTTGAAGGAGAGCATCGCCGCTGACGGCTGCCGGGAATGCAGCGACGTAATCCAGTAATCGCCGAGCGCGACTTCGATCTTGAACGGACGCACCAGCCGGCGCTCACGGATCTCGTCCTGAAACAGCGCCGCCGGCAACAGCGCAACACCGAACCCGCGCGCGGCCACGCTGGCGATCGTGACGGATGAATCGAACACCATTCCCTTGAGCACCGGGCTCTGCAGTCCCGCGGCGGCAAACCATCGCGGCCATTCATCCTGGCGGTAGGAACGCAGCAGCACCTCGCGCTTGAGATCGGCCGGCCTGCTCAGCTTTCGCGCCAACGAAGGCGCACAGAACGGGGAAAAAGGCGCGCCCATCAAATGGGTCGCCTCGGTGCCGTGCCAGAGGCCGTCGCCGAATCTGATCGCGTAATCGAGCCCTTCGCCAGCGATGTCGATCCGGTTGTTGTTGGTGAACAGGCGCAGATCGATCCGCGGATGGGCCTTCCGGAAGGCGTCGAGCCGCGGCAGCAGCCATCCGGAAGCGAAGGTGCCGACCACGCCGACCGAGATGACGTCCTGATAGCGGCCGTCTTCAAAGCGGTTGAGCGTTTCGGTGAGCCGGCCGAACGCTTCGACAATGCTGGGCAGCAGCAATTGCCCTTCATCCGTGAGCGCGACGCCGCGGGGCAGCCGTCGAAACAACTGCATGCCGAGCCGGTCTTCCAGCCCTTTCACGTGCTGGCTGACGGCTGCCTGCGTGACGCGAAGTTCGAGGCCAGCGCGGGTGAAACTGAGATGGCGCGCCGTCGCCTCGAAGGCCCGCAGCGCATTGAGCGGAAGGTGCGAAAGCTTCATCGGGCGCCGCATGATATGACCCTAGTTTTTCTTATGCCTGCCCGCAGAACTGATCGTTTGTCAAGACTGCGGCGCGTCGTCACTTTCCCACCACCGCACGAAGGGGATTTACAATGATCAGCAGAAGACAGTTCCAGTTGGGACTTGGCACGGCATTGATAGCGACGGCTTTGACGATCCGGCCGAAAGTAATGCGCGCATCGATCGCCGATCAACAACTGATCGATGAGATCAAGCGCCTGGAGGGCAAGAGTGGCGGCCGGCTTGGCGTCTGCGTCTTCGATACCGCGACGGGTGGCCGTCACGCCCATCGCGGCGATGAGCGCTTCCCGATGTGCAGCACGTTCAAGGCGCTCGCCGCCGCGGCCGTTCTGGCGCGCGTGGATTCCGGCAACGAGCAATTGACGCGACGCGTAACCTATGATGCCTCCGCGCTCGTCACCTACTCGCCCGTGACCGAAAAGCACGTCGGCGACGGTATGACGGTCGCCGAAATCTGCGAGGCGGCCGTCACGCTGAGCGACAATACCGCCGGCAATCTGCTGCTCGCCGCCATCGGTGGCCCCTCGGGACTGACGGCCTTTCTACGAAGTCTCGGCGATCAATTCACGCGCCTGGACCGCAATGAGCCCTCGCTCAACGAAGCTTTGCCCGACGATCCCCGAGATACCACGACGCCGAATGCAATGGCTTCGACTTTGCAAGCCCTCGTTCTCGGAACCAAGGCGCTGTCGGCCCCTTCCCGCGAGCAACTGACGGCATGGCTGCTCGGCAACAAGACCGGCGACACGCGGCTGCGCGCCGGCTTCGCCAAGGACTGGCGTATCGGCGACAAGACCGGCACCGGCGCCCGCGGCACCAACAACGACATCGCCGTGATCTGGCCGCCCAACAAGGCTCCCATCGTGATCACCGCCTACCTGACGGGGGCCACCGTTTCAGCCGCGGAGCAAAACGCGACCGTGGCTTCGGTCGCGCGGGCGGTGTCGGCGATGCTGTCTGGCTAGGTGCGGAATGCAGCCTGCAACAAAAGGCTCGCTTGTCGCAACCATCGTGCTGTGCCTTGCGGCGTCCGGTCCATCGATCGCGGCCGGCGATGTATTCGCCGGCAGGCCTGCATTTTCCGAAGCCGAGCAGCCGGTGCAGCGGCCGGCCGAATGCAGCGATGTCAGGCGGATGGGGGATGGCCTTCCCGTGCTCGATTACCGGATCGATCTCTCGGCGATAGGCAGCCTCATGGCGGTGCAGACCGACGGCGTGCTGTGGTATCTCGTGCTGTGCTCGTCGCCGGACATCAGGATCATGTGCGTGACCTATGAATCCAACGGCATGGCGGTCGGCGACAGGGTCATCGTCAAGGGCGGCTATCGGCGGCTCGACGCCAACCATGTCCAGTTGGATCCTTGCCTGGCAAACCGGCCAGAGCAGTGATCTCCGAGATGCCGGTGTGATCCAGCTTCGGCCCTGCTCGCGCGCAGCGCGGCTAATTGTTCGGCGGAAGCTCGACCGGGTTGTTGTTCTGCTTGCCGGTGTTGAATTCCATGATCTTCCGCGTCACGCCCGGGAAGATCGCCGAAATCGGATTGACCCGCAGCACGGGCTGACCGGGCGTGCCGACCACTTCATAGGTCACGCCGATCAGCCCTTCATTGTTTCCGTTGCCGAGGAACAGGCCGAGCACGGGAATCTGGCCGAACATGTTGTTCAATCCGTACATCGGAACAAAGGTGCCGCTCATCCGCACCTGATTGGCGACGGTATCAATACTGCCTTCGATGGTCGCGCCAATCATCGGTCCTTTCACGACGCCATCGCGGATCGACATCTGACCGTTCTGCCGGGTGAACTCGGCACGCAATGCGGTAAAGGAAACGCCGCTTTGCGTGCCGGTGGAATTACCCGCGGCCACACGGTCCAGCGAAGTCTCGCCCTTGATGGAGAAGTCGCGGACGTTGATCAGGCCTTCCTTGGCGCTGGGTTCAACCGTCGGCGGCTCCAGGGCGAGCGACAATTGCCCGCCGATCACCTTGGAATACATGTCGGTGAAGCGGAAGAAGGCGCCGGCATCGTTGGTCTGCAGGATGATGATGTCGCGGCCCTGCCCCGCTCCGCGGCCACGCAGGTCCGCCGTCACAGGCGTGTCGCGCCCGACCTTGCCGGACAGCGTGAAGTTTTTGACGATGCCGTTGCGGCGCGAGAACTTGCTGTCGACGCTGCGCAGCGCCTCACCGTTGAAACCCGCGACCGCGCCGAGCTTCACATCGATGTCGAGATCGACGTTCCTTGACTTGCTCTTGGGATCGTCTCGACCCGAGATCGCCGATTTGAGGAAGCCGCGGCCATCGAACACCTCGCCGCGCATTGAGACCTTGACGACTCCGTCAGCGCCACGCTCGGCCTTCAAGGACGTCTTGTCGCCATCCGACGGCGCGTAGACCGGGAAGTTCGCCGTCATGAGGTCGCCGTTCTGGTCGACCTCCAGCGATCCCTTGATCGACACGCCGCCGCCTTCGACCACGATGTCCTGAAACAGCGTCGACTGCTCCTTCTTCACGACGTTGAAGGTCGCCTTGCCCGATTTGCCGGGCACCTTGACCCAGCCGGGCAGGATGTTGTCGAGCCGCAGTGACGTCAGGTCGGCCTCGATGCCGACGCGGCTGTCATTTTCGCCGATCTTGCCGATCACCTTGATCGGGACCGAGCCGCTCACGGCGGGTCCGAGATCGATGCCGAGGCGTGCACGGCTGGCATCATCCAGCGTCGCCTGCAGGCGGATGTCGGCGTCGCCTTCGCTCGGCTTGCGATAGTCGAGCGACGCCGCCTGCCCGTTGATCTTGACGTCGCCCCTGACCTGGTAGCCCGCATTGTTGGCCAGCACCTTCAGCGCGTTGGCTTCCAGCTTCTGGTTCATCACGAGCTTGTCGGCGGCAAAGCCGTTGAGGTCGCCAATCACCGTGTAGACGGTGTCTGCCTTGGTCATCGAGCCCTTGACCGGCATGGCCAGCGTGATGGTGGCGGCAACCGTTCCCTTGCTGGCGTTCGGATCGACCAGCGTGCCGGAGAGATCGCTGATGCGGTCGGAAGCCAGAATCTCGGCCGCTGCCGGCACCGGACAATCCACCCGGAATCTGACCTTCGACGGCGACGGCTTCGGCGCCATGTCCGGCACCTCGAAGCTGAAATCGGAAATGTTAATCTTGCGGCCGGCGGGCGTGTCGGCAACGCCCTGCCCGATCGTCACCGTGGCGGTGCGGCCGGTCACACGCGCTTTCAAATCCGCGTCGCGGACCGCGGGCATGCCGTCGACTGGGCGAACCGTGACGCCCGACGCAACGATGTTGACCGCGAGGCCGTCATCCGGAATCGGCGGCCCCTTGCGCGGTAGATTACGCACCGGCGAATTGACGCCGACCTCGATGCGCTGAAGCGTACCCTTCTCTATCCGCTCGATCACCCATTCGCGCACTTCGGGCACGATCAGGATCGGCCAGATCCGCTTCAGCGCCGAAGCCGACATCGGCGTGCCCGCGAAGCCGAGCTGGAGGCGCGCCTCGTTCGCATAATCGATGCTGCCGGTACCGGCGATGCCGATCTCGCCGTTGCTGATATCGGCCTGCGTCAGCGTCACGCGCTTGCGGTCGGTGTCGAATTTCATCCCGATCGCGATGCGGTTGAAGATCAGCGGCGGTTCATTGTCGGTGCCGGCCAGGAGAATCGTGCCGCCGCTCAGGCCGGCTTGCCACTCGGTGGTGGCGCCGTTCGGCGGCTCGAGATGGCCGAGCAGCGTAATCCGGTTCGCGCCGGAAACGACCTTGAAGGGCGCCACCAGCACGCGCCGACCGGCATCCCATTCGACGCTCATCTCCGCCGAATCGATCGGCATAGGATAGTCAGGCGTATCACTGTCGATGAGGTGTCCGGCGCCCGCCGTGACCTTGCCGCGCAAATAGGTCGGCACGCCGTCGCGGCCCAATTCACCCTTGAGCTCGCCGGAGAGCGGCAGGTCGGCGCTGTAGGTCAGATCCTTGACCCGCATCGCCAGCAGGATGTTGGCGGCTGGCACCTTGTCGGCGCGCAGATCGACCGAGCGCACGCCGTTCTGCGGCGGCCCGACCACGACCTTGAGCGACCATGGGCGCGCACCCTCCTCGCCGAGGCTCACCGCGACGCCGCCACCGCTCGGCCGGCGCATGCTGAGACTGATATTCTCGAACGTCCATTTGTTGCCGCGCTGCTGGTCGTCGACGACGAGATTGCCGTTCTTGAGGCCGATCTCATTCAGATTCTGCCCGTCGAGTCCGGTCAGGCTGAGGCTGTCGAGCCAGTCGAGGCCCGCCAGCAACCCGCTCTGCGTCGTATCCGGCAACATCGCGGCGACGTCGGCGGCCGGCGCCGGCTGCTGGCGCGGGAATGTCGGTGCCAGGCCGGCATCGCGCTTGGAGGCAACGCCGGTCGCCAGCGGTTTGGCCGTATCGCCGGTGGACACCGTCACCTGACCGTCCGGCGTGATGCGCACCGAAAGTTCGGCATCGACCAGATTGAGGCTCTCGGCGCGCAGCCGGCCCATCAAGAGCGCCGTGCCTGACAGTTTCACCTCGGCCTTCGGCGCCGTCGCAACGACGACCTGGTCGCGGTCGCGCACGACGATGTCGCGTATACGCACCGCGATACGAATTCGCCCGGCGCGCTCGATCTGCGTGCCGCCGACGGCAACCGTATTGCCGTGGCCGATATTTTCCTCGATCGCGGCCGCGAGCCAGGGCGTCGCCACATCGAGGTTGATGGGTCCGGCACCGAGCCGCCACCACAGTCCGCCGAAGCAGCCGGCGAAAATCATCACGAGGATGGCGATGACGATCGCCAGCCGCTTGACCCAGCGCTCGCCGCTCATCCAGAGCTGCAGCGCCGAGACGCGGTCGCCGACGCGGTGAAGCTTAGAATCGGAGCGCGACAGCAGCCGCCGCGCACGATGGCCCGCCGCCTCTTCCTGCTCCCAGCCCGCCGCGTCATCCCATTGCTGGGCCTCGGCACGCCGATTCGACCCGTTTGGCGAAGTATTCCTAGCCATTGCCTCTCGGTGCGGGCGCTGAGGTTGATCGCCGCCAAGGCCGCGCCCATCGATTCGTATCGAGCGCTCCTGTGCCGGCATCGCTGCCAATCCTCGATTATTACTGTTACTCGTGGTCGGGCCCAAGGACTGATTAGGCGGCCCCATCGACGAGCGGACGGGTGTAGCGTCGAATTCCTTGGTACCATACTCCGGGGTCATCAAACTTGCCCGGCAGCCGGAGCGAATCCGACGGTCAAAGGCGAGACCCGCAATACCCTAATGGTTGATCTGCGGAAAGCGACGAAAGGAAGGCGTATGTCCAAGAAAACGCGCAAGAAATCCTCCAAGCCATCCTCCAAAAGCCGCACGACGCCCGCCCGAAAACCGGCCGCGGCCAAGGCCGCCCGCAAGACCAGCCGCCCTGACACGGCAGCAGCTGTCAAAAAACCCGCCAAGGCAGCTACAAAGGGAGCCTCCAAGGCTGTGAAACCCGCCGCCAAGGAAACCGTCAAAAAACCGCCCAAGGCGGCCAAAACGGCGACCAAAACCACATCATCCAAATCTTCGCATAAGCGGACACCTAAACAGTTAATAAAATCCAACCGACCGGCCCCGGCCGAAGCTGGCGGAACCTCCTTGACCGAAGGCGCCATGGCGCCCGCCTTCAGCCTGCCGCGCGACGGCGGCGGCACCGTGTCATTGGCCGACTATGCCGGCAGGAAACTGGTGCTGTTTTTCTACCCCCGGGCCGATACGCCCGGCTGCACTCGGGAGGCGATCGACTTCACGCGGCTGAACGACGCCTTTGCCGAGGCGGGAGCGGTGGTGCTCGGCATCTCCGCCGACACCGTAAAGGCCCAGGAATCGTTCCGCGACAAGCATGAACTATCGGTTCCTCTGATCTCGGATCAGCAGCATGAAATGCTGGAAGCCTTCGGGGCCTGGGGCGAAAAATCGATGTATGGCAGGACCTTCATGGGAATTATTCGAACGACAGTGCTGATCGGCGCCGACGGGCGCATCGGCAGGATCTGGCGCAATGTGCGGGTCGATGGCCATGCCGACGAGGTGCTGGAAGCCGTCCGCGCCCTATGATTGTACCGGTTCCCTTTTCCAAAAATTAACCATGAGAAGGTCAAATCGGCCTCGCAAATCAAGCCGTACGGAACACCTCCGACCGGCGCGGGAGTGCCGATGTCGTACCGTTCCGGTCATTATTCTGATCACCACCATCCCCAGGATTACGGCCGGACGCCGCCGCGCCGTCCCGCTCCCCAGGCCGCCCGCGCCGCCACGCTGGACGCGGATGGCTACACCATTGTCCACGCCGGCAAGCAGGTCCGGCTCGGCCCCGTCGTGTTCTGGATCGTGGTCGGCACCATCGTGCTGCTCGGCATGTGGTCGGCGGCGACCGCTACCTATTTTGCGTTTCGCGATGACGTCCTGACCCGGCTGATCGCCCGTCAGGCCGAGATGCAATACGCCTATGAGGACCGCATCGCAGAACTGCGCGCCAAGGTCGATCGCACCACCAGCCGCCAGTTGCTCGATCAGGAACAGTTCGACCAGAAGCTCGACCAGATCATGCGCCGCCAGACCGCGCTCGAATCGCGCGCCACGGCGCTTGGCACGATTCCCGATGCGGCAGCCACTGGCGCTATACGTCCGCCGGCGCGCGGTGCGGCAGTGGAGACGCCCGCCTCCGGCACCCTAAAACCCTCGCCGATTAGCGACACCGTGATTTTCGTCGCTCCTCCGGACCGAGAAGCGCGACTCGAATCGCGCACGCCCGTCGTCAAGCCGCAGCCGAATCAATTCGCCAAGGTTCAAGGCGTCGACAACGTGCTGGTGCGCCTGCAAACCTCGCTTGACACCGTCGAGCGGCGCCAGATGGCGGCGTTGAGCGCGGTCGAGGACGGCATGGAATCGCGTGTCCGCCGCATGCGCGGCGTGTTCACCGATCTCGGTCTCGACATGGCGCAACTCGAGGCGGCAACGCCGCGCTCGGCGATCGGCGGCCCATTCGTGCCGGTGAAACTATCGGCCGATGCCGGCGCGTTCGAGCGCCAGCTCTACCGGATCAACATCGCACGCTTCCAGATGCAGCGCCTTAATGCCACGCTGGCCCTCGTGCCCTACCGCAAGCCCGTCGTCGGCGAGGTCGAATTCACCTCGGGCTTTGGTGTTCGCAGCGATCCTTTCCTCGGCCGCCCCGCCATGCATACCGGTCTAGATTTCCGCGCCGCCACCGGCGATCCCGTTCGTGTGACCGCCAACGGCAAGGTGGTCTCATCGGGGTGGCAGGGCGGTTACGGCCGCATGGTGGAGGTCGACCACGGCAACGGGCTGTCGACCCGCTACGGCCATCTGTCGGAAATTCACGTCAGGGTCGGCGATGTGGTCAAGATCGGCCAGGTGATCGGCGCGGTCGGCTCGACCGGCCGCTCGACGGGCCCACATCTGCATTATGAAACGCGGATCGACGGCGACGCCGTCGACCCGCAGAAGTTTTTGCGCGCGGGCGTCAGGCTCAGCGCTGGCTAGCACATCGCGAACTTCAGTTAGCGTGCGGACCTGCATCGCGCGCGCATCATCTGACTCTCTCCACGCCTGACCATCGTCGAAGCTGAAACCGACAACAGCAAAATTCTTTTCGGCCACATGTCGGCTCACATGCAGGCCAGCCGTCCTTGTGGCATAGACTGAGCTCATCCAGCCAAATCCGGCGCCTCCGCTCGGTAATGGAGAATATAACGTCATGTCCCAAGGCAATACGGTTCGTTTGCATCGCGTCCTCGCCACCAAACCCGAAAAGGTCTTTCGCGCCTTCCTCGATGCGGATGCCCTCGCCAAGTGGCTGCCGCCCTATGGCTTCACCTGCAAGGTCCACCATTTCGAGGGAAAAGTCGGCGGCACATTCAGGATGTCGTTCTCGAATTTCACCACGAATACTGGCCATTCGTTCGGCGGCGAATATCTGGAGATCGTGCCCAACGAGCGCATCCGCTATACGGACCGGTTCGACGATCCCAATCTGCCCGGCGTCATCGAGGTCACCGTGATCCTGAAGGCGGTCTTGGTCGGAACCGAAATCAACATCGAACAGTCGAACCTGCCGGCGGCTATCCCGGTCGAGGCCTGCTATCTCGGCTGGCAGCAATCGCTCGCCCAGCTCGCGCTGCTCGTCGAGCCGGAAATTCCCGGCTAAGATCAATCGAGGAAGAGGCACCACGCCGAGGTGCCTCTTTTCTACTAAGGCATCAGGTCGGCAGTGGCACTGTTGCGCGTTATGGCCTTACCAGCCGTTTGACCATGCCGGCCGCCGTCACCAGTGCCAGCGCGGAGAGTGCGGTGGCGGCCGCAAAGACAACCATCATGTCGCCGAGCAAGGCGGCAGTATCTGCCTGCGCATAGGCCAGCATGTTTCCGATGACGCCAAACACCGCAGCCCCAACTCCATAGCCGGCGGCCTGCACGGTAGGGAGCAGCGCAGACGTGGCATCCCGCTCGTCAAGGCTTGCTGCCTCCATCATCGTTTGGCTCAGCGCGCTCCAGTTCAGACCGAAGGCGCCCCCGACCATTACCTGCGCCATCACAATGAGCGGCAGGCTGCCAAGCGGCAATGCAAGCATGACGCCAGCAAGCCCAACGATCAGCAGGACGGGCCCAAGCCAGATGAAATGGCGCCGTAACGCCGGCGATCCGAAGCTGGCCTGCAGAAACTGTGCACCACTCCAGCTAAGAGCCATGACGGAAGCCACCAGCCCCGCCTCGAGCGGAGAATAAGCCCAGAGATATTGCAGGCTATAGATCAGGAATACGCTTTCGGATGCCTGCGCCATCGGCATGATGAACGCAGTCCAATACCCAAGGCCCGCCGCTGAAGTGAACCGAAATGCGGTCGCCGGAAACAGCCGGATTCCGCCGCGCCCGTCACCCGCCACGGTGACCCAGAACACCACCGCTGCGACGGCAAGCACGGCCATCTTGCCGGCATTGCTGGTCACGATGCTGGCGAGCGTGACCAGCAGCATGCCGAGCGCGAGGGCCGCAAGCGCGAGCCAAGGCACTTGCCTCTCGCTCTTCTCGCCTCTTCCCGGCGGAACCACGATCGGCACCATCGCCCAGAACACCAGCACCATGGGAACCGCGGCAAGGAAGGAAGCCCGCCATGAAACTGATACAGCGAGCCACCCCGCGAGCACGGGCCCGCCGAAGGCGGCGAGCGCCCAGGCGATGGCTTCAACGCCAAACACTTTGGGAATGAGGCGGGACGGAAACAGGCGGGGTATCAGTACATAGCAGCCCGCCTCGATCACGCCTGCCGCAAGCCCCTGCAAGGCCCGGCCCGCCAGCAATACCGGCATGGATGGCGCAAGCCCCGCCGCCAGCGTTCCGGCAAGGAAGGCCAGCGCGCCAAGGCTGAAAAGCCTCCGTGGTCCCAGCCTGTGCATGAGGGTGGCGGTGCTCGACCCGCCGACAATCGAGAAGATGAGATAGAGGCTCGTCGCCCAGGAGAGCAGTTCCGCACCGCCCAGGCCGGTGATGGCGGATGGCAACGCCGTCCCCACCAGAAAGGCATTGAACGCAAACAGCACGATACCGAGCGAGACGGTGACCGTTGCAAAGAGATGCCGACGGGAAAGCAGCTCACGCCAGCGGCCAGGCGCAGCCTCAGGAGGGATTTCGTCAATCATGCAGGCTGGTGCTACAACCTCAACCATGGTTGAGGTCAAGGAGAACCTGCAACATGGAATGGACCGTCGGCGAGCTTTCGAGACGGAGTGGCATCAGCATATCCGCCATTCACTTCTATGAGCGCAAGGGGCTGATCGCCAGCCGTTGCACAACCGGCAACCAGCACCGCTATGAGACGGATGTGCTGCGCCGCATATCCATCATCAGGATCGCGCAGGAGGTCGGCATCCCGCTCGCGGAAGTCGCCCACCATTTCGGCAGTTTGCCCAAAGGAGGCCACGCCACAAGGCGGGACTGGGAACGCATCTCCAGACTCTGGGCCAATGATCTCGACCGCCGAATCGTCACCTTGCAGAAACTGCGAGCGAACCTCGGTGACTGCACCGGCTGCGGCTGTCTCTCGCTCGATCGCTGCAACCTGCTCAACCCGGACGACAGGCTTTCAAGCAAAGGCGCCGGCCCGGCGCGGCTGAAGGCACGGCGCCCCCTTTCCCATTGAACCGAGAGAAAGTATCGATTGTCTGCCTTCCAACGCGCGACTAATGCCCGACCTCGCCGGTGATGATGTCGCCGAACACCTCCCACGCCTCGCCGTTGAACTTCATCAGCTGCATCTGCTCGATCGGGAAGAAATCGTTCGCCGCCGTGTTGATCTTGATGCCGGGTAGCAGCACATCGCTGGTGACGTCCTTCAGGCTGGCTGCCTGCTTCATGACATTTTCGCGGGTGAGGTTGTCGCCGCACTGCTTGAGCACCTGGACCATGGTCTGTGCCGTCGCATAGCCATAGATATTGTTGACGTTGGTCTTATCGCCGTCGGGGAAATATTTGTCCATGAAAGCTAGCCAGGCCTTGATGCCGGCATCGTCCTTCCAGAGCGGGTCGGTCGGATCCTTCAGATAGGCGGTCGAGATGATGCCTTTGGAATTGTCGAGGCCGGCCGGCTTCAGCACCGCCGCGACCGACGTCGAAACGTTGCCGATGAAGAAGACCGGTTTCCAGCCGAGCTCCGCGACCTTGCGGATCGCTTGCGCCGCGCCCTTGGGCGCCGCCCAGGTCATCATGATGTCTGCGCCGGAATCCTTCAGCGCGACGATCTGCGAATCGATGGTGGGATCGGAGACCTCGTACGACTTGTCGGCGATGATCATGCTGGCCTTGGCGCCAAGCCCATCGCGCAGGCCCTTCATCTGGTCCTTGCCGGCATCGTCATTCTGCCAGAGCGCGGCGATCTTGCCGTTCGGAAAATTCTTCAGAATGTAGGCGGCATAGATGCGGCCCTCGCTCTGGTAGTTCGGCTGCCAGCCCATCGTCCACGGGAAGTTCTGCGGATCGCCCCATTTGGTCGCGCCGGTTGCGACAAAGAGCTGCGGCACCTTCCTGGCGTTCATGTATTTCTGGATTGCGGAATTGGACTGCGTGCCGAGCGGCTGGAAAATCAGCAGCACCTCGTCGCTCTCCACCAGCTTGCGCGCCTGCTCGACCGCCTTCGGCGGGCTGAACGCGTCGTCGTAGCTGATGAAGTTGATCTTGCGGCCGTTGATGCCACCCTCGGCATTGATCTTGTTGAAATAGGCCGCCTGCGCCTTGCCGATCGTGCCATAGGCCGACGCCGGGCCGCTATAGGGCATGATGTTGCCGATCTTGATTTCGCTGTCGCTGGCGCCGGGATCGTATTTTTTCTGCGCGTTCGCCGTAGTGGCGAGTGCAGCTGCCACAGTGAACGCCGTCAGGGCAACAAGGTTTCTCACGCGAACCGGCATCGTCTTCTCCCCATCGTTTCTTGTTCTGATCAAGCCTTGTTCCGATGAAGTCTCGCAAGCCGCTTCAATGCTTGCAAGCATGTGCTTATTCCGCATGACGAAACGGGATTGTTGGCGAGCGCCAATTGTGGTTGATGCACCCTGGCGCCATCCCCCGGCGTGATGGCACGCCCAGAGGTTTGATCGGGTTGAAACAGAACTTACGAATTGCTCCGCGACATCGAAGGCTCGCGGCCGCCGGTTACAGCTTCGCGCGCTGGCTCGCGGCGAAAACCATGCGTGCCGCGGGATTTCACCAGCTCGGCTCCGCCTTCGCCGACGCGCGGCTCGCGCATGTCAGGGAAAAACTGTCGCGCGGTGAAACCGCCTATCTCGCCGGCCTTGGCGCGCCCGGCACGCATAATTCCGGCCTGGCACTGGTCGAGGTGACGCAGGCGCATGGGCCGCGGCTGATCGTCAACAACGAGGAAGAGCGTTTTTCCGGCAACAAGCACACGACGGAGTATCCAAAACTCTCGATCGATGCCGCGGTGGCAACGCTGCGGGGTATGGGCCGCGACATCGGCGATATCGATGCCTGGCTGACAAGCTGGGATTACCCAATGCTCGCCGGCACGCTGGCGCGCTCGGTGCTCGAGGAACTGCCGCAGAGTTTGAAGCTGTTGCGCACCACCGAGGCCGCCGGCTTCGATGGCCGCCGCCTCGATCAGATGACGCGGACGCCAAAGATCCTGGCGCGCCAGCTCGGGCTCGCCGAACGCGTGCCGCTGATCTGCCTGCCGCACCACGACAACCACGCCTGGTTCTCTTATGCCGCCTCGCCGTTCGCCGACGACGGCGAACCGACAGCGATCGCGGTGCTCGACGGTACCGGCGACCAGGGCTCGATCTCGCTTTATGTCGTCGAGCACGGCGCCATGCGCCGGCTCTATTGCAATGACAGCATGTTCGATTCGCTCGGCGCGTTCTACAGCGTGATCTCGTCGACGCAAGGAGGCTGGACCTGGCTTTCCTGCGAGGGCCGCTACATGGGCGCGGCCGCCTGGGGCGACATGAGCCGCGCTAGCAATCCCTATTATGCGCGGCTGCGCGAGGTGCTGCATTTCGGTGCCAATGGCGAGGTCCGGCTCAATCGCGCGCTGGCCAACTGGTATTGCGATCCCTTCGATCATCCCTACAAGCAGGCGCTGACCGACACCCTCGGTGAGCCGCTCCGGCCGGAGCAACTCTGGAATCCGGACGCGGTGCTGCGCGTGGAGGATATCCACCACCGGCCCGACACCAAGGACCGGCTCGACAAGGCCGCGGCGACGCAACTGGTGTTCGAGGACGCCATGCGCCATGTCGTCGATCATCTACTGCGCACGACCGGCGCAAATCGCCTGGTGCTGACCGGCGGTGTCGCGCTCAATGCGGTCGGCAACATGCGGCTGCTCGAACATTTCGATGAAGCCTGGTTCGCCGAGACGCAGCGGCGCAATGCTCGCCTGCAACTGTGGGTGCCGCCGGTCCCCGGCGATCCCGGCGTCACCATCGGCGCGGCCTTTCTCTTCGCGCATCTGGCGGGTGCTCCGCGCGGCGCGCCGATGACACACGCTTTCTATTGCGGCACGCCGGCCTCGCAGGATGACATCGTTAGCGCGATTGCCGCTGACGACATTGCCTCGCAACAGATCGGCGACATCTCGACACCTGAAGGCCGCGACGCCGTCGCCGACCTGATGGCGTTCATGGTGGCGAAAGGCGGCGTGATCGCGCTGTATCAGGGCGCAGCCGAAACCGGCCCCCGCGCGCTTGGCCACCGCTCGATCCTCGCCAACCCCTGCGACCCCGCCGTGCGCGAACTCCTGAACGCCCGCGTCAAATACCGCGAGGCGATTCGCCCCTTGGCGCCGATGGCGACGCCGGAGGCGGCGCAGGAATATTTCGAGCTGCTGCCCGGCGCCTCCGACGGCGACTACAACGCCTACAACTACATGGTGCTGACGGCGCATTCGAAGTCGCATGCGCAGCAAAAAATTCCGGCCGTCGTCCACGCCGACGGCACCGGCCGCATCCAGATCGTGCGTGCGGGCGACGATCCCCTCACCTACGCTTATTTGAAGGCGCTCGGCCGCCATATCGGCGTCGAGCTATCAGTCAACACGTCTTTCAATGTCGCCGGTCCGATCGCCCAGACGCCGCAGCAGGCGATCGACACGCTGCGCCGCTCCAAGGGGCTCGATGTCGTGGTGCTGGTCGCCAGCGACGGCACGGTGACCGCGGCTTGGCATGGCGGCGAGCGCGACAGCGGCAGGTTCACCGGCTGGCGTGCGGAATGGAAGGCTCGCCGGGCGTAATCACCTCTGAAAGAACTTCAGCACGCGACCGTCGATCAGCAGCAGCGCGCTGCCGATCACCAGCGCACCAGCGATCTCGCGCGGCGAAATCTGCTCGCCGAGCACGAGCGCGCCGAGCAGGATGGCCGTTACCGGCACCAGCAACGTCACCAGCATGACATTGGTGGCGCCGGAGCGCCGCAAGATCTGGAAGAAAACGATATAGGCCAGCGCCGTCGACAGGCCGGCGAGACCGAGCACGGCGAGCCATGTCGCGGCCTCAGGCATGGGCAATCGCCAGGGACGCTCGAAAATGCCGGCGACGACCGCCATCATCAGGCTCGATGCCATCAGTTGAAACGTCGCGGTCGCAAGCGGCGGCGACTTCGAGAGCGCGCGCCGGGCGATCAGCGCGGAGATGCCGTAGCCCAGCGCCGCCGCAAGACAGAGCAGGACGCCGAGCCCCTGCCCGCTGGCAAAGCCGAGCCCGCCGCGCAGGATCACGACGCCGGCGAGGCCGGCGATCACACCGGCGACACGTCTGACGATAAGCTTCTCCTCGCCTGCGGTCGCCATCACCGCCACCGTGAATAACGGCGTGGTGGCATTGAGGATCGAAGCCAGCCCGCTCGGGATGTACACCTGTCCGGTGACGATCAGCGAGAACGGCAGCACATTGTTGAACAAGGCGATGAGGAAGAATGGCCGCCAGCCCGCCCACCCCTTCGGAAACGGCAGCCGCTGCGCGCAAAGCACTGGTAGCAGGATCATGGCGGCCAGCGCTACGCGCAACAACACGAGCGTGAACGGCGGCAACTCGCGCAGCACCACGCTATTGAAGAAGAACGATCCGCCCCAGAGCACCGACAATGCGGCGAGCAACACCCAGTCGCGGGCGTCGATCCGGCCATCACTGACTGTCATTTCGCAAGAATCCGGTGAAGTCGCGCAACAGCTAGGCCAGACGCTCGTCGCCGTCCACCCGGTTTCCGAAGACTATTTCGGCCGCGACACGATCTCGATCATCTTTCCTTCGTCATCGTCGGGCGCGTTTGCCTTCGCCTTTTCATAGGCGGCAAGCGCGGCGCGGCTGACGGGCACGTCGGGCAGTAGCATTTCGGCCAGCCTCACCGCATAGGCCGCATCCTTGTGACGGAGTGCGGATGTGAAGGACGCGCCAGCGAAGTCCCGCGCCACCATGCGCTTTGAGTGGCGGATCACCTGTGGAGATGCCACTGCGCCGCTCGAGAGCGCTTCGGCCACCAGCTTCATATCGAGCCCGGCCTGTTCAGCCATGGCGACGCCTTCGGCGAGGCTCGCGATCTGCACCGCTCCCATCAGATTGTTGATCAGCTTGAACACCGTGCCAGTGCCGACAGCACCAAAATGCCTGATCACGTCGCCGATCGGCGCGAGATATGGCTCTGCGGAAGCGAGATCGGCCGCGTCAGCGCCAACGAGCAGGGTCAGCTTGCCGGCCGCCGCCGCTTGCGGCAGGCCAGTAACGGGGCAATCGATATAGATCAAACCGCGTCCCCGCAGTTCTCGTGCCATGTCGAGCGCATGCTGGTGCGAGACGGTCGAACACTCGATCGCGAGACTGCCCGGCTTCATCTTGGCGGCTGCGCCGTTGTCGCCAAGCCAGACGGCGCGCGATGCCTCATCGTCAGCGACCATGCTCACGACGGCATCGGCGCCATCGGCCGCCTCCGCCGGCGACGCCGCCCAACGCGCGCCTCGCGCGATCAAATCGTCGGCTTTTGCCTTGCTGCGATTCGACACCGCGACGTCAAAGCCGGCATCAAGATAACGGCCGGCCATGCCATGACCCATCCGGCCGAGCCCGATGAAGCCGACCTTGGCCATCGGCTAGTCCACGTCCTCGACACTGCCCGGGCCGGTGCCGAATGCGCGCTGCGCCAACGTCGCCGCCATGAACTCGTCGAGGTCGCCGTCGAGCACGCCTGACGTGTCGGAGGTCTGCACGCCGGTGCGCAGGTCCTTGACCATCTGGTAGGGCTGCAGCACGTAGGAGCGGATCTGATGGCCCCAGCCAATATCGGTCTTGGCGGCCTGATCGGCGGCGGCCTGCTCTTCGCGCTTTTTCAATTCGATTTCATAGAGCCGCGCGCGCAGCATGTCCCAGGCCTGCGCGCGGTTCTTGTGCTGCGAGCGGCCGGCCTGGCAGACCACCGCAATGCCGGTCGGAATGTGGGTCAGGCGCACCGCCGATTCGGTCTTGTTGACGTGCTGGCCGCCGGCGCCGCCGGAGCGCATGGTGTCGGTGCGCACGTCGGATTCCTTGATCTCGATCTTGATGGAATCGTCGATCACAGGAAAAATCTGCACCGACGAGAACGAGGTGTGGCGCCGCGCGTTGGAATCGAACGGCGAAATCCGCACCAGGCGATGCACGCCGGCCTCGGTCTTCAGCCAGCCATAGGCATTGTGCCCGCTGATCTGGATCGTCGCGGACTTGATGCCGGCTTCTTCGCCCTGGGACTCTTCGAGATATTCGATCTTGAAGCCGTGATTTTCTGCCCAGCGCGTATACATGCGCAGCAGCATCGCGGCCCAGTCCTGGCTTTCGGTGCCGCCGGCGCCGGCATGCACTTCGAGATAGGAATCGAACTTGTCGGCCTCGCCGGATAGCAGCGCTTCCAGCTCGCGGCGCGCGACTTCCTTCTTCAGGGCCTTCAGCGCGTTCTCAGCCTCGACGACGACGCCCTCGTCGTTCTCGGCCTCGCCAAGCGCGATCATCTCGACATTGTCGTCGAGCTCGCGCTCGACCTTGCCGATGCCCTCGAGCGCATCCACCAGCGAGGTGCGCTCCTGCATCAGTTTCTGGGCTTTCTGGGGATCGTTCCAGAGATTGGGATCTTCGGCGAGCGAGTTCAGCTCGGCGAGCCGGGCCGTGGATTTCTCGACGTCAAAGATGCCTCCTCAGCAGCCCGACCGACTGCTTGATCTCTTCTACGAGGCGTTCGACTTCCGCGCGCATGGTCTCTTCTGTCTGCGGTTCAAACCGCTGCTGGATAAACGTTCGACCGGGCGGATGTAGCGACGTACGCAACAAAGCGCAATCCGCTAGAGCATGATCCGGAAAAGTGTGAAGCGGTTTTCCGAAAAGATCATGCTCAAACAAAGACCTAAAGCGCGATGACGGTTCATCGCGCTTTAGTAAAACCTCCCAGTACCCGGCCGCGTGATATTGCCGGCGTCGGGAGGCAAATTCCCCTGAATGCTGCCGGATTCCGACGGGTATCCCTGCGGTACCCGTCCTTCTCCATCCGCGACACCGACGGGGGCCGGCATGTAATTTTCCGGCGGCGCGGTGCCCGGCTTGAAGGCTTCCAGAACGGTACGGCCGGTGTCGCCGGGTGCTGGGCGCATGCCGCTCTTCGAATCGATGCGGACCAACCTGATCCCGGGAGGAACCTTGAACGGGGTCGGCGGCTTGTCGGCCAGCGCTAGCTTCATGAAATCCTTGGCGATCGGCGCGGCGATGCGGCCGCCCTGCGCAGCCCTGCCCAGCGTGCGCGGCTTGTCATAGCCAAGATAGAGACCGACGACGAGATCGGGCGAAAAGCCGACGAACCAGACGTCTTTTGCGTCGCTGGTGGTGCCGGTCTTGCCTGCGATTGGCTTACCGACTTCGCGCAGGATCGTCGCCGTGCCACCCTGCACCACTCCCTCCAACATCGAGGTGATCTGGTAGGCGGTCAGCGAATCGAGCACCTGCTCCCGACGATCGATGAGTTGGGGCTCGGGCTGGCTCTTCCAACCGCCGGGCGCGTCGCAACCGCGGCACTCGCGCTGGTCATGCTTGAAGATCGTGCGTCCATAGCGATCCTGGATACGGTCGATCAGGGTCGGCTTCACCCGCCGGCCGCCATTGGCGAACATCGAATAGGCCGTCACCATCCGCATCACCGTGGTTTCGCCGGCGCCGAGCGAATAGGAAAGATAGTTCGGCAATTCCTCATAAACGCCGAAGCGTTTGGCATATTCGCCGATCAGGGGCATGCCGACATCCTGCGCCAGCCGCACCGTGACGGTGTTGAGCGAGTGTTTCAGGGCATCGCGCAGTGTGATGGGACCCTTATAGCTGCCCACCGAAAAATTGTCCGGCCGCCAGACGCCGTTGCCCTGCCCCTGATCGATCTCGATGGGGCCGTCGATCATGATCGAGGCCGGCGTGTAGCCATTGTCGATCGCCGCTGAATAGACCAGCGGCTTGAAGGTCGAGCCCGGCTGCCGATAGGCCTGGGTCGCGCGATTGAACTGGCTCTGGTCGAACGAGAAGCCACCGACCATCGCGACCACGCGGCCGGTCAACGGGTCCATCGCGACCATCGCGCCGGACACTTCCGGCAATTGCCGCAGGCGATACTGGCCCTCGACCATCTTGCCTTCCTTGTCGAACAGCGGATCGGCGTAGATCACGTCACCCGGCGACAAAATCTGCGAGACCGAAGCCGTCGCCGGTTTGCCGCGCGCCGCAGCGGCGACCGGCTTCGCCCATCGGACACCGTCCAGCGTGATCAGACCGGTCTGCCGCTCCTTGGAGATGGCGCCGCCCAGTTCGCGGCCGGGCTGAAAACCAATGCGGGCCGACTGGTCGGATGTCTCCAGCACCACGGCCATCCGCCAGGGCGAGATGTCGCTCAGCGATTTGATCTCGGCGAGCTTCACGCCCCAGTCGCCGGAAATGTCCAGCTTGCTCATGGCGCCGCGCCAGCCCTGCGCCTCGTCAAAGTTCACGAGGCCGGCAGCCACGGCCTTGCGCGCCATGACCTGCAGCTTCGGATCGAGCGTGGTGCGGACCGACAGGCCGCCCTCGTACAGCTTCTTTTCGCCGTAGCGCTCGAAGATGTCGCGGCGGACTTCCTCGGCAAAATATTCGCCGGCGAAGGTATGCCCGGTGTTGGACCGGCTGGTGACGACCAGCGGCTCCTTGCGCGCCTTCTCCGCGTCGGCCTGCTTGATCCAGCCGTTTTCCAGGAGACGGTCGATCACGTAGTTGCGCCGCTCGGTCGAGCGGTCGCGGTTGCGCACCGGATGCAATGTGCCCGGCGCTTTCGGAAGCGCGGCAAGATAGGCGGCTTCCGCGATCGTCAGTTCGTTCACCGATTTGTCGAAATAGACCAGCGACGCCGCGGCGACGCCGTAGGCGCCGAGGCCGAGATAGATCTCGTTGAGATAGAGCTCGAGAATGCGATCCTTCGAGTAGGCGCGCTCGATGCGCATCGCCAGCAGGGCTTCCTTGATCTTGCGGGTGAAGGAGACCTCGTTGGTCAGAAGGAAGTTCTTCGCGACCTGCTGGGTGATCGTCGAGGCGCCCTGCGGACGCTTGTTGGAGCCGAGATTTTGCAGATAGAGAACGGCGGCCCGTCCCAGGCCGGTGAAGTCGAGGCCGCCGTGCTCGTAGAAATTCTTGTCCTCGGCCGCGAGGAAGGCGTTGGTGACGAGTTTCGGCATTGCCTGGATCGGTAAATAGAGGCGCCGCTCCTTGGCGTATTCGCCGAGCAGCGCGCCGTCAGCGGCGTGCACCCGCGTCATGACAGGCGGTTCGTAATTCTGGAGCTGTGAATAGTCCGGCAAGTCCTTGGAGAAATGCCAGATCCCGGCTGCAACGCCGGCGACGCCCACCAGAAACACCACACTTCCGGCCGCGAACAGGAAGCCGGTAAACCGCAACAGAAAGCGTATTATCAAAGTCTCATTCCAACTGTTGCGTCATCCTGACGTGCACTGCCGTGCGGAGGCTCTCTGCCGAGAGATTCGCCCTCTGACGCTATCCCATGCTCACATGGTCGAAATCGGGCAATTCGCTTCCCGTGTTACCCGCCGAGCACGCCCCGTCAAGTTCAGGGCGCGCCAAGGCACCGCCTGAGATTGTCGTGGGGCAGTCCGCTAGTAAAGCCCGCCGGTCCCCGGACGCATGATGTAGCCGCCTTCGGGCTGCTGATAGCCTTGCTGATACCCTTGCGGGTATCCCTGCGGCGCCCGGCCATCGACGTCGGCGACACCGATGACGGAGTAGTTATCCGGCGGCGCGGTGCCCGGCTTGAAGGCTTCGAGGATGGTGCGGCCGCCCTCGCCCGGCCCGGCGCGCATGCCACTCTTGGCATCGACGCGGACCAGCTTGATGCCGGCAGGCACCTTGAACGGGATCGGCGGCTTGTCGGCGAGCGCCAGCTTGAGAAAATCCTTGGCGATCGGCGCGGCGAGATGGCCGCCGGTCATGCCGCGGCCGAGGTTGCGCGGCTTGTCGAAGCCGACATAGATGCCGACCACGAGGTCCGGCGAGAAGCCGATGAACCAGGCGTCCTTCTCATCGTTGGTGGTGCCGGTCTTGCCCGCGATCGGCTTGCCGACCTCCTTGACCACTGTCGCCGTGCCGGCCTGCACCACATATTCCATCATCGAGGTGATCTGGTAGGCGGTCATCGGATCGAGCACCTGCTCGCGGCGGTCGACGAGCTGCGGCTCGGCCTGGCTCTTCCAACCGCCGGGCGCATCGCACCCGCGGCACTCGCGCGCGTCATGCTTGTAGATCGTATGGCCGTAGCGGTCCTGGATGCGGTCGATCAGGGTCGGCTTCACGCGGCGCCCGCCATTGGCGAACATCGAATAGGCCGTGACCATGCGCATGACGGTGGTTTCGCCGGCGCCGAGCGCATAGGACAGATAGTTCGGCAGCTCGTCATAGACGCCGAAGCGCTTCGAGTATTCGCCGATCAAGGGCATGCCGATGTCCTGCGCAAGGCGCACCGTCACCGTGTTCAGCGATTGGCGGAGCGCATTGCGCAGCGTCGTCGGCCCACCGTATTTGCCGGATGAATAGTTTTCCGGACGCCACACGCCGGCGCCCTGCCCCTGGTCGATTTCGATCGGCGCATCGACCACGACCGTCGAGGGCGTATAGCCATTGTCCATCGCCGCCGAGTAGACCAGCGGCTTGAACGACGAGCCCGGCTGCCGATAGGCCTGGGTGGCGCGGTTGAACTGGCTCTGGTCGAACGAGAAGCCGCCGACCATCGCCAGCACGCGGCCGGTCCAGGGGTCCATCGCGACCATCGCGCCCGAGACTTCCGGCAATTGCCGCAGGCGATACTGGCCCTCGACCGGCTTGCCCTCCTTGTCGAACAGCGGGTCGGCATAGATCACGTCGCCCGGCGACAATACCTGCGCCACCGAGGTCGGCGTCCTGCCTTTTGCCGGCCCCGAGGCCGCCTTGGCCCAGCGCACGCCTTCGAGCGTGATGATGCCGGTCTGCCGCTGCTTGCTCACGGCGCCACCGAGCTCGCGGCCCGGCTGGAAACCGATCCGCGCCGACTGGTCGGATGTCTCCAGCACCACCGCCATCCGCCACGGCGAGATGTCGTTGAGCGATTTGACATCGGCGAGTTTGACGCCCCAGTCGCCCGCTATGTCGAGCTTCGAGGGCGCGCCACGCCAGCCTTGCGCCTCGTCATACCTGACGAGACCGGCCACCATGGTCTTGCGCGCCATCACCTGCATTTTCGGATCGAGCGTCGCGCGAACCGACAGGCCGCCTTCATACAGCTTCTTTTCGCCGTAGCGCTCGAAGATGTCGCGGCGGACTTCCTCGGCGAAATATTCGCCGGCGAAGATATGCGCGCCGTTGCCGCGGCTGGTAACGTTGAGTTGCTCCTTGCGCGCCTTGTCCGCGTCAGCCTGCTTGATCCAGCCGTTCTCCAGCAGGCGGTCGACCACGTAGTTGCGCCGTTCCACCGCGCGGTCGCGGTTGCGCACCGGATGCAGCGCCGCGGGCGCCTTCGGCAGCGCCGCGAGATACGAGGCTTCCGCGATCGTCAGCTCGTTCACCGACTTGTCGAAATAGACCAGCGACGCCGCGGCAATGCCGTAGGCGCCGAGGCCGAGATAGATTTCGTTGAGATAGAGCTCGAGAATGCGGTCCTTCGAGTAGGCCCGCTCGATGCGCATCGCCAGCAGGGCTTCCTTGATCTTGCGGGTGAAGGAGACCTCGTTGGTCAGCAAAAAGTTTTTCGCGACCTGCTGGGTGATCGTCGAGGCGCCCTGCGGACGCTTGTTGGAGCCCAAATTCTGCGCATAGAGGACAGCCGCGCGCGCCATGCCGGTGAAGTCGATGCCGCCGTGCTCGTAGAAGTTTTTGTCCTCGGCCGCCAGGAACGCGTTGATGACCAGCTTCGGCACCGCCTGAATCGGCAGATAGAGCCGGCGTTCCTTGGAATACTCGCCGAGCAGCGCCCCGTCGGAGGCATGCACGCGCGTCATCACCGGCGGCTCGTAATCCTGAAGCTGTGAATAGTCCGGCAGATCCTTGGAGAAGTGCCAGATCGCGCCCGCGACGCCGGCAACGCCGACCAGGAACACGACCGTCCCGGCAGCAAACAGGAAACCAAAAAACCGGACCAGCAAGCGCATGTTCGAAGTTCCGTTCCAACCCTCAAGCGCCGAACTCAGCGGCTATCCTAGCACGGCAATCCGGCCAAACGGCCTGCCGCTACGCGGTCGAACAATCCAAATAAGGTCCGGCGGACAATACTGACCGATTCCGAAGACCAGCAGTCAACTTCTATACCGTTTCTATACCGTCGCCGCTGTGGCCAAACTAGGGCTTGGGCCGTCGGATGGCCGGCATTTCAGGCGACTTTATACATTTCGCACGCCGGCAATTCACTTGCCGGGCCCGGCGGTTACCATCCGTTTCGCCAGGAACGTATCGATCGCCTGCGCCATCGAGCCGACCGTCTTGTTCCGCCAATTTTCCGACACCAGATGCTCAAGGTCGCCCTTGTTCGAGACGTAGCCAAGCTCGACCAGGACCGAGGGTACGTCCGGCGCCTTCAACACCCGGAAACCGGCCGATTTCAGCGGATGCTTGTGCATCCGCACTGTTGTCTTCATCTCATTCATCAAGATTCGCGCGAAACGGTTCGAGAAGGTCTTGGTCTCGCGCTGCACGAGGTCAATCAGGATATCGGCAACCTCGGTCGGCTCGTCGGCAAGGCTGACGCCGCCGATCGCATCCGACTTGTTTTCGACATCCGCCAGCCGCTCGGCCTCGGAGTCCGAGGCCTTGTCGGACAGCGTATAGATGGTGGCACCCTGGGCGTCGCCCTCGCCGCGCGGCAACGCGTCGGCATGGATCGAGACGAACAACGCCGCCCCCTCGCTTCGGGCGACCTTGACGCGGTCGGCGAGCGCAATGAAGGTATCGTCCGTCCGGGTCATAACGATACGATATTTACCGGACTTCTCGAGCCGGTCGCGCAGCGAGAGGCCGAACGTCAGCACCAGATTCTTTTCCATGACGTCGGCGCCGCCGGCCTGGGTGCCGTTATCGTCGCCGCCGTGCCCGGGATCGATCACGATCACCGGCCGCTTGTCGGCCGTTTGTGGCGGCGCAGGCGACACGGCCCGCTCCTCCGGCCGCGCGGTGACAGCGTTCGCCTCCGCGATCGCGGGCCGCAATTCGGGACGGCTTTCCGGCGCCAGCGCCTGGACGAAGGCGGTGCGGTCGACCTGCTCGAGTTCGAGCACCAGCCGCGGCGGCTGGGCGTTGGCCGCCTCAAGCACATAGGATTTAGCGATTCTGGCCGGCCCGGTCAGGTCGAACACGATCCGCGACCCGCCCGGCATGACGACCCCATAGCGGAACGCCTTGACCAGGCCCCGCCCCGCGGTGCCGACCCCGCCGGGAAGCTGGAAATTGAGCTGGGGAAGGTCGACCACGACGCGATAAGGGTCGGCCAGCGTGAAGGCGCGAAACTGGACCGGCTTGTCGAGGTCGAGGATGAAACGGGTCTGCCTGCTATCACCCGCCAGCCGGGCATCGGAGGCGATCGGGAAAGTAGGTACCGCTGCCAGACCGGGAACGGCAGGAACGGTGGCCGGCCCTTGCACCGCCGGCGGCAAAGCCGTCCCTTGGGCTACACTGGGGCCGATCACGGGGGTGCACGGCAATGTTGCGGCGCATAATAGCCCACATCCCAGCAAAACAAGATGGTTTGCGCGGCTCGCCAACGATTCGGTGCCTCCGGAGGAGCCTTCCCTTACCGCATTAGGACCATACGGTTAATCGGACCTTAAGCCATGACTGGCGAAAAGAAGCTAGTGTTGCCGCAGTGCGACGCGGTCCTTGCGGTTCCGAAGCGCTTCCCTTGCACGCAGCCCCCAATCCACGTATGTACGGGGGGCTGACGGCTAATACTCCCGGTTGTGTCGCGTTCAGCCTCCCGGTGCAGCGCCGGAACCTCCTGACAGGAGGAACCTGCGTCTTTCCCGATCCCTCCCCAGCCAGCGCCGCGCGCGGCTGACATGGAGCGGCGGTTTCGAGCCCGAGCGGCGTCCGGTCCCAGGTCTTTTTCCAGGGACGGTTTGAGAACACGGCAAAACTGATTATCCGGACCCCAAACGGTCCGATATGCGATGGCCGGCAGGTGCTTCGGCGCCAAACCGGGCTTTCAGCGATAGATACGGCGGTATCATTTTCCGCCAACATGTTCAGACGGGCCGACGCTTGATGCGCCAGACTGTGTTGCCGACCAGGATCCATGGAACGATCGCGCCGACGCGAGGCGAAAGCTTCGCACGTTGCGTTGTTCTGGTGGGCCCCCGTTCGGCTCGGCGCCTAGAAGTGCGTTTTGGCCTTCCCCTCACCCCCGAATCAGGTGGACCGTCGCGTCACCGGGCCGCGCAATTTGCGCGCGCCATGCACCGCGCCCGCCGTCAAGAGTTCCAAAATGCCCAACAAGATGTTGATCGACGCGACCCACCCGGAAGAGACGCGGGTCGTTGTGGTCCGCGGCAACCGCGTCGAAGAATTTGATTTCGAGACCGCCCAGCGCAAGCAGCTGCGCGGCAATATCTATCTCGCCAAGGTCACGCGGGTGGAGCCGTCGCTGCAAGCGGCGTTCATCGAGTATGGCGGCAACCGCCATGGCTTCCTGGCCTTCAGCGAAATCCATCCGGACTACTATCAGATCCCGGTCGCCGACCGTCAGGCGCTGATCGAGGCCGACGAGCGCGCTCACCGCGAGGCCGAGGAAGAGAGCGAGAACCGCTCCAGCCATCGTCGCCGCTCGCGTCACCGCAACGCCCGCCGCCGCGGCCATGGCGACCGCGTCCAGAGCGACGTGATCGAGAGTGCGGGCCAGGATCCCTCGCAGGCGCCCCAGCCCTATGAAGGCGAGGTGCATGACCACGAAGGCATTTATGCCGGTGAGGCGCAGGCGCACGACGCCGGACATGGCGATGATGCGCCCCATCATGACCATGAAGGGCATGAATACGAGGCGCATGAATACACGGCGGAAGGCCACGACGCGGATCATCCGCACGATCATCATGAGGACGATGCGCCGCGTTCGAACGAGGCTGCGGAGAGGGTCAGCGCCGCACCTGTCGCGGAAGCCGCCCCGGAATCCGTGACGCCGATTGCCGAGGAGGCGGCGGCCGAGCAGGCACCCGCTGCCGACGCCGCGCAGGACGAGCATCATGAGCAGGATCAGGTGCACGAACACCAGGCCGATGCCGATGAGCCGCCGCATGTCGAGCACGCCGGCGAAGGATATGCCGCGGCTGCAACGGATGAATTCGCCCCCGCGCCGGAAGGTGACGAGGGCCATGACGACGAGGACGACGAGGACGCCGAAGAGGAAGTCGTCGAATCCGTCGGTGGCGACGACGTTCTGGAGGAAGTTCCGGAGCGGCCGTTCCGTCCGCGCCGCCAGTACAAGATTCAGGAAGTCATCAAGCGCCGCCAGGTCATGCTGGTTCAGGTCGTCAAGGAAGAGCGCGGCAACAAGGGCGCGGCGCTGACGACCTATCTGTCGCTGGCCGGCCGTTACGCCGTCTTGATGCCCAACACCGCCCGCGGCGGCGGCATCAGCCGCAAGATCACCTCGGCCCAGGACCGCTCGCGGCTGAAGGAAGTGGTGCAGGACCTCGATGTGCCCGAGGGCATGGGGATCATCCTGCGCACCGCCGGCGCCTCGCGCACCAAGCCCGAGATCAAGCGCGACTTCGAATATCTGATCCGGATGTGGGAAACGGTGCGCGACATGACGCTGCGCTCGCAGGCCCCCACCCTCGTCTATGAGGAAGGCTCGCTGATCAAGCGCTCGCTGCGCGACCTCTACAATAAGGAAATCGACGAGATCCAGGTCGCCGGTGAAGCCGGCTACCAGGAAGCCCGCGACTTCATGAAGATGCTGATGCCCTCGAACGTGCGGGCGGTGAAACAGTATCGTGACGGCCAGCCGCTGTTCTCGCGGATGGGCGTCGAGAGCCAGCTGGACGCGATGTTCTCGCCGACCGTGCAGCTCCGTTCCGGCGGCTATGTCGTCATCAACCAGACCGAGGCGCTGGTCTCGATCGACGTCAACTCCGGCCGCTCGACCCGCGAGCACCACATCGAGGACACCGCGCTCAAGACCAATCTGGAGGCGGCCGAGGAAGTCGCCCGGCAATTGCGTCTGCGCGACCTCGCCGGCCTGATCGTCATCGACTTCATCGACATGGACGAGAAGCGCAACAACCGCGCGGTCGAGCGCAGGCTCTCCGACTGCCTGCGGCAGGACCGCGCGCGCATCCAGGTCGGCCGCATCTCGCATTTCGGCCTCCTGGAAATGTCGCGCCAGCGCATCCGCGCCAGCGTGCTGGAGAGCTCCACCGAGCCCTGCCCGCAATGCGGCGGCTCGGGCCACGTGCGTTCGGTATCCTCGGTTGCGCTGCAATTGCTGCGCGGCATCGAGGAAATCCTGATGAAGGGCGCGACCCACAATCTCGTGGTGCGCACCCGTACCGATGTCGCGCTCTATGTGCTTAACCACAAGCGCGGCCATCTGCGCGATCTCGAGAACGCCTTCAAGGTATCGCTGGCCGTCGTGGCCGACGCCACCGTCAGCGGCCAGCAGTCCTACATCATCGACCGCGGCGAGCAGGTCCATACGCTAGAGGCCGCCAAGGCACTGCTGGCAGCGCAGGCCGCCGCTTCCCCGCCGCAGGTCGAGGAAGCCTATGATGAGGACGAGTACGACATCGAAACCGAATCCGAGGTCGAGACTGAGGAGACGGAGGGCCTGGCCGAGGATGGCGCTGAAGCGGCGTCCGGCGAAGGCGACGGTCATCGCCGCAGGCGGCGCCGCCGCCGCCGTGGCCGCGGCGAGCCGCGCGAAGGCGGAGCCCCGCGCGAGGACGGTGATGCGGTTCGCGCGTCCGGCGAGCTGGTCGAAGGCGCGGCCGTCGAGGACGGTGAAGCCGACGAGGACGAAGGCGACGAACACGTGGGCGAGGCCCGTGGCGATCAGCCACCCGGCGAGCGGCGTCCGCGCCGCCGCGGTCGCCGTGGCGGACGCCGCCGGCGTGGCGGTCTGGAAGATGGCCTTGCCGGATCGATCGCCGACGAACTCGGGCCGACCTCGGCGCCGGAAGCAACCAGCGCGGTTGCCGATTTCGACGGTGGCTCGGCCGAGCCCGCGCCGTCGCTGGCACAGACCGACATTCAGCCCGAACCGGTCGCCGAACCGGCACCGATGCAGCCTGCGTCCGACGTCCAGCCGGAGCCAGTTGCCAGCGCACCCGCCCCGGCCGCTGAAGAAACCGCGCAAGAGACCGAACGCGCAGCGGCGCGGCGGCGCTCGACCGTGCGCGAGAAGGTTAGCTTCGTGACCAGCGCGCCGGCCGAACCGGCACCCGCCGTCAGCCAGAGTGCACCGGAGCCGGTTGCAACGCCCGCGCCCGCTCCGGCCGAGCCGGCGCCGGCGGCATCGGACGAAGCAGCGCCACGCAAGGCCGGCTGGTGGTCGCGGCGCTTCGGCGGCGGCGAGTAGAGCAATCGAACCAATAGAAAACCGCCCGGCGAAAACCGGGCGGTTCTTTTGTTTGCGAAACGCTGCGCTCGTCAGCCGGTGGTGATCGCGGTCTCGACGTCGGTCGGATCGATCTCCTTGTTGAGATTGGCGAGCAGCCGGTCGTGATCAAGCTCGCCCTCCCACCATGACACCACGACGCAGGCAACACCGTTGCCGCACAGATTGGTCAGCGCGCGGCATTCGCTCATGAACTTGTCGATGCCGAGCAGGATCGCCATTCCCGGCACCAGCCGCGGGTCGACCACCGCGAGCGTCGCCGCCAGCGTGATGAAGCCGGCGCCGGTGATGCCGGAGGCGCCCTTCGAGGTCAGCATTGCCACCAGCAGGATGGTCAGTTGCTGGCCGAAGGTGAGATCGAAGTTGAGTGCCTGCGCGATGAACAAAGTCGCGAGCGTCATGTAGATGTTGGTGCCGTCGAGGTTGAAGGAGTAGCCGGTCGGCACCACGAGGCCCACCACCGACTTGGAGCAGCCGAGCCGCTCAAGCTTCTCCATCAAGGACGGCAGCGCGCTTTCCGACGATGACGTGCCGAGCACGATCAACAATTCGTCCTTGATATAGGCCAGGAACTTGAAGATCGAGAAACCGACAATCCGCGCGATCACGCCAAGCACCACGAACACGAACAGCGCCGCAGTGAAGTAGAAGGTCGCGATCAGTCCGAGCAGGTTCAGGATCGCGCCGGTGCCGAACTTGCCGATCGTGAAGGCCATCGCGCCGAACGCGCCGATCGGCGCGGCCTTCATCACGATGGCGATGACGCCGAACACGGCATGCGCAGCATCGTCGATGAAGGCGCGGATGGTATGGCCGCGCTCGCCGAGCCCCATCAGCGCAAAGCCGAACAGGATCGAGAACAGCAGCACCTGAAGGATTTCGCCCTGCGCGAAGGCGCCGACCACGGTGTCGGGAATGATGTGCAGGAAGAAATCGACCGACTTCTGAGCTTCGGCCTGCTTGGCGAAGCCGGCGACCGCCTGCGCGTTCGCCATGCTGCCGCCGAAACCGTGCCCGGGCCGGACGACGTTGCCGACGAGAAGGCCGATCACCAGCGCGAAGGTCGAGACGACCTCGAAATAGACCAGCGCCTTGACGCCGATACGGCCCACTTTCTTGGCATCTTGTATATGCGAAATGCCTGAGACCACGGTGCAGAAGATGATTGGCGCGATCACCATCTTGATCAGCTTGATGAAGCCGTCACCGAGCGCCTTGATCCAGTCGTTGGTTGCGAGCGCCGGCCACAGCCAGCCGACCAGCGCGCCCAGCACGATGGCGATCAGGACCTGGACATAAAGAACCCGATACCAGGGCTTTTTTGCCGCGCTCGCGGGTGCTTCGGTCGCAATCGTTGCCGCCATGACGCTTACTCCCCTCAGGTGTGCGGCTTGGTCGACATGCGCCAATCCGTCGCACACAGCCAAAATCCTTTGGGCGAGCGGAGTCAATGGCGTCCGGGAAGTGACCCCCGCCTAATCGCGGGAATCGAACATCCGTCTGATCGCCGGCACCAGTGCAGCGCCAAGCGCGTTCTTGATCAGCGATGCCGCAATGAACGGTGCAATTCCGACCAGCCACGCCTTTTCCACGCCAAGCTTCATGCCGAACGCCAGCCAGCCGAATCCGGCGGCGAGGATGAGAAGGTGTCCGAGTGCCATTGCAACGAACAGAAATAGTACCGACCGGTCCCAGCCGCGCTCGGCGAGCCATCCCGTGATGAAGGCCGCGCCGACGAAACCGAAGAGATATCCTGCGGTCGGACCGACCAATGGCGCAAGGCCGCCGACAGGGCCGGCGAAGACCGGTAATCCGATCGCCCCTTCGGCGAGGTAGGCGAGCAGCGTGGCGCTGCCGAGCCGCCAGCCATAGGCCGCACCGATGATCAGCACGACCAGCGTTTGCAGCGTCATCGGCACATAGGGCAACGGCAGATTGACCTTGGCCGACAAGGTCAGCAGCGCCGTTCCCAGCGCGATCAGGATCACGCTACGGAACACGCCGGATGAACCGTCCGCACGATGCGGCCACAGCACGGCTGCGAGCGGAAAATGCGACGGGACGGCCGCTTCGGGCATGGTTCTGGCGGACACGGATAGCTCCCCGGTTAAGAAGACAGGATTGACGTGGATGAAGATTGTGGCTGCGCTAGCGCAGCCAGCGCGCGATGCGCGTCACCGCTTCGCGCATCTCGTCGGCTGAGCGCGCATAGGAGAAGCGGATGAAGTTGCGGCCGTGGATCGGATCGAAATCGACGCCCGGGGTTGCCGCCACATGCGCCTTCTCCAGCATGCGGCCGGCAAATTCGAAACTGTCTGACGTGAAATCCGAAACATCGGCGTAGAGGTAGAAGGCGCCGTCCGCGGGCAAGAACTTGGTGAGGCCAGCCTTCGGCAATCCCTCGATCAGAATGCGGCGGTTCTCCTCATAACCGTGCTTGATCGCTTCCATCTCTTCGCGGCCCTCGAACGCCGCTTCGGCCGCGATCTGCGACAGCGTCGGTACCGAGATCGACAGGTTCTGCTGCAGCCGTTCGATCGGCCGCACCAACGGCTCCGGCACCACCATCCAGCCGACACGCCAGCCCGTCATGCAGAAATATTTCGAGAACGAGTTGATCACGAGCGCCTGCGGCGACAGTTCCGCCGCTGTCACCGCCGGAAACGCATAGTCGAGGCCGTGATAGATCTCGTCAGAGATGAAGCGGATGCCCGCGCTCTCCGCCGCATGGATCAGCCCGGTGAGCGCCTCGCGCGACATCATCGTGCCCGTGGGATTGGCCGGGCTGCCGACCAGGACGCCCTTCAGCAGCGCCTTGCGATGCGCGGCCAGCAATGCCTCGCCGGTCAGCGCATGGCGCGTCGCGCTCGACGTCTCGATCAGCACCGGCTCGCAGCCCAGCGCGGTCAGGATATGCCGATACGGCGGATAGCCCGGCACCGTCACCGCAACCCGATCGCCCGGCTCGAACATCGACAGAAACGCCAGGATGAATCCGCCGGAGGAGCCGGTCGTGACCACGATGCGGTCGGCGTCGACCGTGCAGCCGTAACTATCGCGGTAGTGCCTGGCGATGCGCTCGCGCAGCGAGGGCATGCCGAGGGCCGAGGTGTAATCGATCCGCGTCTCATCGAGCGCCCGGTGCGCGGCAGCAATCGCGCAGCGTGGCGCCGGCGCCGCCGGCTGCCCGACTTCCATGTGAATCACGTGGCCGCCCGCCGCCTCGATGCGGGCGGCGGCCGCCATCACGTCCATCACCATGAAGGGCGGAACATCGCTCCGCGCCGAGGGCGTGAGCAGTGCTTTAGCGCGGTCTCTAAGTGTCGATTCCTGCATCGATATCTGCTATGTGCACGGGCGCCGCCCGAATTCGGGTTCCCGAACCGGCCGGCGCCCCGGACTGGCCGTATTCGGTCGCTTGTTATAGCGTTTTCAAGCGAAGTGATACCGGCTCGGATGAAGAAACGCGTTGAAACACCAACTGGCTCGTATCCGATCTGATCGGAAGCCGAATCGGCATCCGGGCAACTCCGGATGCGTCGCCCATCACCAAAGACCGCTCATGCTGCTCCGTATCGCCCTCCGCCAGAAATTCCTGAAATTGACCGCGCTGACCACGGCCCTTGCGCTCGCCGCTGCGCCCCTGGCGGCGACGGCGCAGGAGAACAGGGGTCCGCCTGTGCTGCGCGATGCCGAGACCGAGCAGCTGCTGCGCGAATATACCCGCCCGATCCTGCGCGCCGCCGGTCTGGAAAAGCAGAACATCCAGATGGTGATCATCAACCAGGGCGTGTTCAACGCCTTCGTTGCCGATGGCCGGCGCATCTTCGTGAACTACGGCGCGATCCTGCAGTCGGAGACGCCGAACCAGATCATCGGCGTGATGGCCCACGAAACTGGTCACCTCGCCGGCGGCCATCTCTCCAAGATGCGCGAGCAGATGGCGCAGGCCCAGACGCAGATGATCATTGCCATGCTGCTCGGTGCCGGCGCCATGGTCGCGGGCGCGCGAAGCGGCGGCAGCAACAGCGGACTGACGAATGCCGGCGCGGCGATGTTCTCAGCGCAGGGCGAGGTGATCCGCCGTAACCTGCTCTCCTATGTGCGCCAGCAGGAGGAAAACGCCGACAAGGCCGGCGTGAAATTCCTGAACGCCACCGGCCAATCCTCACGCGGCATGTGGGAGACGTTCAAGCGCTTCACCGACGAGAGCCTGTTCGCCGCGCGCGGCTCCGACCCTTACGTGCAGTCGCACCCGATGCCATCCGAGCGCGTCGCCGCGCTGCAGGAGTTGGCGCGATCGAGCCCCTATTGGGACAAGAAGGACGACCCTGCCCTGCAGCTTCGCCACGACATGGTGCGGGCCAAGATCTCGGCGTTCATGGAGCGACAGGATACCGTGTATCGGCGCTATCCGATGTCCAACAACAGTCTGCCGGCGCGTTATGCCCACGCCATTGCCACCTATCGGCACGGCGACCTGCGTAGCGCGCTTGCACAGATCGACGGCCTGATCCAGCAGCAGCCCAACAATCCCTATTTCCACGAGGTGCGCGGCCAGGCGCTGCTGGAGGGCGGCAAGCCGCAGGAGGCGATTGCGCCGCTGAAGAAGGCCGTGGCGCTCTCCAATAACTCACCGCTGATCGAGATGATGCTCGGGCAGGCCCTCGTCGCCACCGGCAACAACGCCTATACCGACGAGGCTATCGCGATCCTGCGTGCGGCGGTCGCCCGCGAGAGCGAAGCGCCGATCGGCTACACCCAGCTCGCGATCGCCTATGGCCGCAAGGGCGACTATGCGCAGGCCGATCTGGCCTCCGCCCAGGCCGCCTACCTGCGCGGCGACAGCAAGACCGCGCGCGACCTCGCCTCGCGCGCCAAAACGCGCTTCGCGATCGGCACGCCGGGTTGGGTCAAAGCTGACGACATTGTGAGCGCCAAGCCGCTGCCCGGCCAGAAGAGCAACTAGAAATCAACCGCATTCGGCTATAATCGGACCGGGTCGCCGAACACTTGAAGTACCAGCATTCGGCGCCCCTTGGCTACGACGAACAGATATTCTCCAGGAGCCGGCCTTCAGCAGGATTGCCCGGAAACCGCCGCATAAGGACTTACCGATGCCCTCGTTCCGCCTTCTCGCCCCCGCATTGCTCGCCCTGACGCTTTGCAGCGCACCGCATGCCGCTTCCGCACAGAGCTTCACCGACGCGCAGCGCGGCGACATCGAGACCATCGTCCGCAACTACCTGCTCGCACATCCCGAGGTGCTCGAAGAAGCGATGGCCGAGCTCAGCAAGCGCCAGGCCGCCGCGGAAGCCGCCAAGCACGAGGCCGGCGTCGCCGCCAACGCGGAGGCAATCTTCAATTCGCCGCGCGGCGTCACGCTCGGCAACAAGGACGGCGACGTCACCTTCGTCGAGTTCTTCGATTACAATTGCGGCTACTGCAAGCGCGCGATGGCCGACATGATGGAGCTGATGAAGGCCGATCCGAAGCTCAAGATCGTGCTCAAGGAATTTCCGGTCTTGAGCGCGGGTTCGGTCGAAGCCGCCCAGGTCGGCGTTGCCGTGCGCATGCAGGATCCGACCGGCAAGAAATATCTCGACTTCCACCAGAAGCTGCTGACCGGCCGCGGCGCCGCCGACAAGGCGCGCGCGATGGCGGCCGCAAAGGAAGCCGGGCTCGACATGGCGAAGCTGGAGAAGGACCTCTCGAGCGCCGAGGTGCGCAATACGCTCGAGGAGAACTTCAAGCTCGCCGAGGCGATGGGCATGAACGGCACGCCGAGCTACGTGATCGGCAAGCAGGTCGTGGTCGGCGCGGTCGGCGTCGAGAGCCTGCGCGAAAAGATCAGCAACGCGCGCTGCGGCAAGGCGACCTGCTGAAGCACGACTAATTCGTTCCCGTGATAAAAATCCGGCTGCGGCGCAGCCGGATTTTTGTTGGCCGCTGACTGGAGCGCTGAGAAACGCCAGGCTTCCGCGAAGCGCCCCATCTCGGCAAACCCGTGTATTTGCAGAGGTCCATATTCATCCCGCATTCAGAAAACAAAACTGCAGGAACCTGGGATAAATCGGAACATCGGGCAATTCCTTTCGTTGTCGGCGCGGGCAATGCAGATACGTGAGGAGACATTCAATGAGTAATCGCTTTCTGATTTCGGTCGCTACCGCGGCCCTGATCGCCGGCAGCGGGCTTGCCAGTGCGCAGCAGGCGCCTGGCGGCGGCGCGGGATCGGCCGGTTCCGCAGCGCAGCAGAGCGCGCCTTCTTCTGAGCGCGGCGGCGGCGCCTCGTCCGGTGGTGCCATGCATCGCGATGATAGCAGCAAGTCCGGCATGAAGGGGGCGCAGTCCGAGCCGAAGTCGATGGGCGCTGAAAAGAGCCAGCGCGCCGAAGACCACATGAAGGGCGGCAAGGACATGAAGGCCGAGGGCAAGGAAGACCGCGGCGGCATGAAGTCCGAAAAGGGCCAGACGACTGGTCAGGGCACCGGCTCGAGCACGATGCAGAAGGATCAGGGCACGATGCAGCATCGTGACCAGACGACCCAGGGCCGCGACCGCGACCAGATGCAGAACCGCGACCAGAAGGCTCAGGGCCAACAGGACCGCACCCAGTCGCAGACCCAGACCCAGGGTGGAGCCGCGGGCCAGAGCACCACAACGACGGGTCAGGCCGGCGCGGGCGCCAAGCTCTCGACCGAGCAGCGCACCCAGATCACGAGCGTGATCAAGGAGCAGCACGTGCAGCCGGTGACCAACGTGAACTTCTCGGTGTCGGTCGGTACCCGCGTGCCGCGCGACGTCACGTTCCATACCCTGCCAGAGCGGGTGGTGACGATCTATCCGGAATGGCGCAGGTACAAGTTCATCCTGGTCAAGGAGCAGATCGTGATCGTGGACCCGAACACCTACGAGATCGTGGCCGTTCTTGAATCCTGATCGCAGACTTTCGTACCCAAGAAAGGGCGGGCAATGCCCGCCCTTTCGTTGCGCGGGGCTGTGACGGCTGCGGCCGGAATGGCGCCACAACCTGATTGACGCGTCAGGCCCAACCTTCGCCTTTGAGCAGCATTGTCTTCGCCGCGTTCGGCCTGCGCGACCGGCCGGACGGCAACAGTCGTTGGAGAATCGCGGCCTCGGACCGGCCCTGCGGCGATTCGGCGGCCTTGGTTAATCAGTGGAATCAGCGGGTTCTACCCGCCTTTTTATGAACAGGATGAGGCCCTTGAAAGGGCTTGGCGCGGCCTAAAGGCTTCCCCTTGGCCGCGTTGTTACCTATAACGCCGCGACTTGCCCGCCCCTCTTTGCTGGAATCCGGATGGTCCAAGGAAATACCCCAGCCTCTGCTGCGACGATCTATGTGCTCAACGGCCCGAACCTCAACATGCTCGGGATCCGCGAGCCGCAAACCTATGGCCATGCAACGCTGGCCGATGTCGAAAAACTGTGCGTCGAAACTGCCGCGCAGTTCGGCCTGAAAGCCGATTGCCGGCAGTCCAACCGCGAGGGCGAGCTGATCGATTTCATCCACGAGGCGCACGCGAAGAAGGTGGCCGGCATCATCATCAATGCCGGCGCCTATTCGCACACCTCGATCGCGCTGCACGACGCGCTGGTCGCGGTGAAGATTCCGACCATCGAAGTGCATATTAGCAACATCCACGCCCGCGAGAGCTTCCGTCATCATTCCTTCACCGCGAAGGCCGCCTTCGCATCGCTGTGCGGCTTCGGCATCGACGGTTACCGCCTCGCGATATCAGGCCTTGCCGCCAAGCTCAGCATCAAGGCGCAAAACTGACTTCAAACACTGACCTCAAAACCTGACGTCGAACGACAAGCCTGACGTTGAGCACCCACACCCGAGAATTCCGGATCGAGATCATGGCCCGCCAGCCCGATACCAAGTCAGCGGACAAACCAGCCGCAAATCTGAAGAGCGACGATTCAGCGCTCATTCGCGAACTCGCGCTGCTGCTCGATGAGACCAGCCTGACCGAAATCGAGATCGAGCGCGCCGGCCTCCGGCTGCGGGTCGCGCGCAACGTCACCGTGGCAGCGGCGATGCCCGCGAGCTTCCAGCCGGCGGCCGCGCCTGTCGCCGTTTCCGGAGCGCCCGCGGCAGTCGCCGATCTCGCCAAGCATCCGGGCGTCGTCCCCTCGCCGATGGTCGGCACCGCCTATTGGGCGCCCGAGCCCGGCGCCAAGCCGTTCATCGACGTCGGGACCAGGGTATCGGCCGGGCAGACGCTTTTGATCATCGAAGCGATGAAGACGATGAACCAGATCCCCTCGCCGCGCGCCGGCACGGTGACGCAAATTCTCGTCGAGGACGGCCAGCCGGTCGAATTCGGCGAGCCGTTGGTGATAATCGAGTAGAGGCGAATGGCGAGTAGCGAATAGCGAATGGACAAGAGAGCATCCTCGCTATTCGCCATTCGCTACTCGCGGCTTGGAAAAACATGTTCGACAAGATCCTCATAGCCAATCGCGGCGAGATCGCGCTCCGCGTGCTGCGCGCGTGCAAGGAGCTCGGCATCTCCACCGTCGCGGTGCATTCCACCGCCGACGCCGACGCCATGCATGTGCGGCTCGCCGACGAGAGCGTGTGCATCGGCCCGCCGCCGTCGAAAGATTCCTATCTCAACGTCCCCGCGTTGCTCGCGGCCTGCGAGATCACCGGCGCCGACGCCGTGCATCCCGGCTACGGCTTCCTGTCGGAGAACGCCCGCTTCGCCGAAATCCTCGCCGAGCACAATCTGCATTTCATCGGCCCGAAGGCCGAGCACATCCGCCTGATGGGCGACAAGATCGAGGCCAAGAAGACCGCCAAGCGGCTTGGCATCCCCGTGGTGCCCGGCTCCGACGGCGCAGTCTCCTCCGACAACGACGCGATGGCGATCGCCAAGGGAATCGGCTTCCCGGTGCTGGTCAAGGCGGCTGCCGGCGGCGGCGGCCGCGGCATGAAGGTCGCTCAAACCGCCGATGATCTGATGATGGCGCTGACGACGGCGGGCAACGAGGCCAAGTCGGCCTTCGGTGACGCCTCGGTCTATCTGGAAAAATACCTGCAGAAGCCGCGCCATATCGAGATTCAGATTCTCGGCGACGGCCGCGGCGGCGCCATCCATCTCGGCGAGCGCGATTGCTCGCTGCAGCGCCGCCATCAGAAGGTCTGGGAAGAAGGCCCCTCGCCGGTTCTCGCTGCCGCCGCCCGCGCCAAGATCGGCGAGACTTGCGCCAAGGCAATGCGGGACATGAAATATCTCGGCGTCGGCACCATCGAGTTTCTCTATGAGGACGGCGAGTTCTACTTCATCGAGATGAACACCCGCATCCAGGTCGAGCATCCCGTCACCGAGAGCATCACCGACATCGACCTCGTGCTGGAGCAGATCCGCATCGCCGCCGGCGGTGACCTGCCGGCGAAGCAGGAAGAGATCGCCATCATCGGTCATGCCATCGAATGCCGCGTTAATGCGGAGAACCCGCAGACCTTCCGTCCCTCGCCCGGCAAGATCACACAATTCCACCCGCCCGGCGGGCTCGGCGTGCGGATCGATTCCGCCGTCTACCAGGGCTACGTGATTCCGCCCTACTACGACTCGCTGGTCGGCAAGCTGATCGTGCACGGCAAGACCCGCGCCGAATGCCTGATGCGGCTGCGCCGGGCGTTGGATGAGATGGTCGTCGACGGCATCGAGACCACGCTGCCGCTGTTCCGTGCCCTGGTGCGGGAGACCGACATCATCAACGGCGATTACCACATCCACTGGCTCGAGCAGTATCTCGCCGGCCAGCCGGTGGACGCCAATAAAGGCTGATAAGCTGCCAAAACCCCGCCGGCCGGCATGGAACCCATCGCCTCCGCCGGCGTTGAGATGGGTTGGGTCCCTTCTGGCAGGGCGGCTTATTCCGTTTCATGACGACCATCGTGACTGCTGACGCTCAGCGCCGACGCCGCGCCGTGGGACAAATCCTGCTGCTCGCCGCGGCATTTCTGGTGCTGGTGGCGATCAGCGCGACCTCCGTCGTCCTCGTCAACGAGGCGCGCAAGGATAGCGCGCGTGTGGTCCATACCGTCGAGGTAGAAAATTACATCAACGAGCTGCTGCTCGAGCTCCGTCGCGCTGAGAGCAACGCACGCGGCTATCTGCTCACGTCGGGACCGGAATTTCTGCGCAGTCATGAAGCCGCCGTCGCGAACGTATTGCCGTACCTCGACAGGTTGACGCAATCGGTCAGCGACAATGCCGCGCAGATGGAGCATGTGAAAAAGCTGCGGTCCGCAATCGAGATCCGGCTCGGACAATTCGCCGAGGAAATGAATTTAGTCAAACAGGGCCAGCCCGCCAAGGCCACCAATTTGGTGCGCGAAGCCGCATCCGCCGACACCAACACCACAATCCGCGAGGTCGCGCAGGCAATGCGCGCCGAGGAAGACCGGCTGTTCATCACGCGCACCGCAACCGCCGATCGCACGCAGCAATTTGCCGCGCTGGTGACGGTGGCGGGATCGGGCCTCGTGATCGCGCTGGCCGGCATCGCAATTTTCCTAGTCCGGCGTTCGTCGCAAGCGCGCGACCGGGCCGACGCCAGGCTGCGCGACAGTCACCTCAACCTCGAGGCCACGATCGACGAACGCACCGCCGACCTGCGCGAAGCCAATGACGAGATCCAGCGCTTCGCCTACATCGTCAGCCACGATTTGCGCTCGCCGCTGGTGAACATCATGGGGTTCACCAGCGAGCTGGAGGAATTGCGCGGCGATATCTTCAGGCGGATCGCACAGCTCTCCCGCGTCCAGTCCGCCGCGCCGGCGACTGCGGAGAATGCCACCGACACCGCCGAGCCGGAGCTCGAGGGTACCGACAAGCAGCTCTCGGAAGACTTCTCAGAAGCGCTCGCTTTCATCAAATCGTCGATCGGCAAGATGGACCGGCTGATCTCGGCGATCCTCAACCTGACCCGCGAAGGACGCCGCGAATTCGAGCCGGTCTGGATCGACACCAAGGAGCTGATCGAGGCCATCGTCACCACCGTGGCGCATCAGGCGGCGGAAGCCCAGGCGCAGATCCGGATCGACGCGCTGCCGAATATCGTCAGTGACCGCCTTGCGCTGGAGCAGATTTTCTCCAATCTGATCGACAACGCACTTAAATACCTCAAGACGGGGGTTCCCGGCGAAATCGCGGTGCGCGGCCGCACCAAGCTTGGCTTTGCGATTTTCGAGATATCGGACAATGGGCGCGGCATCGATCCCAAGGACCATCAGCGCATTTTCGATCTGTTCCGCCGCGCAGGCACCCAGGACAAGCCGGGACAGGGAATTGGACTTGCCCACGTCCGCGCCTTGGTGCGACGCTTGGGAGGAACCATGTCGGTCGCATCGGAACTTAACCAGGGCAGCACGTTCACGATCACGTTGCCCATAAATTGGTCTGCCAACCGGAACACACGGAAATGAGTAATCCAGTCACCATCATCATGATCGAGGACGACGAGGGCCATGCCCGCCTGATCGAACGGAACATCCGCCGATCCGGTGTCAACAATGAGATCATCCCGTTCACCAGCGGTACAGCTGCGCTGAACTACCTGTTCGGCAAGGATGGGACGGGCCTCGACCACAAGGGCAGCGCGCTCCTGATCCTGCTTGATCTCAACTTGCCCGACACGTCCGGCATCGACATCCTGAAGCGGGTCAAGGAAAACAAGTACCTCAAGGCCACTCCGGTCGTGGTCCTGACCACCACAGACGATTCACAGGAGATCAAGCGCTGCTACGAACTCGGCTGCAACGTCTATATTACCAAGCCCGTGAACTACGAGAGCTTCGCCAACGCCATTCGCCAGCTCGGTCTGTTCTTCTCCGTCATTCAGGTCCCTCCGGCCGCCCTATGAAACTTGCAACGCCCACACTGCTGTATATCGACGACGACGCCGGTCTCGCCCGGCTGGTCGATCGCGGCCTGACGCGGGCAGGATTCAAGGTCGTGCATGCGGCCAGCGGTGAGGACGGACTGGCGCGGCTCGCGCAGGGCGGCATCGACGTCGTTGCGCTCGACCAATTCATGCCCGGCCTTGACGGCCTCGAAACGCTGGAGCGGATCATGGCGATCGCGGACGCCCCGCCCGTGGTGTTCGTCACCGCCGCGCAGGATTCGGCGATCGCCGTCACCGCGCTGAAGGCCGGTGCCGCCGACTATCTGGTCAAGGACGTCAGGGGCGAATTCATTCCGCTGCTCCAGGTCGCAATCGACGGCGCACTGCGCCAGGCCGCGCTTCAGAAAGCCCGCGATGAGGCCGAAGCCGAAGTCCATGCCTCGCGTGACCGCTATGCGGCACTGGCCGCCGAACGCGAAGTGCTGCTGCGCGAGGTCAACCACCGCGTCGGCAATTCCCTGCAGATCATCGCGTCGCTGCTGCATTTGCAGGCCAACTCCGCGACCCAGGACGACGTCAAGGCGGCGCTGACCAACGCGATGGGCCGCGTCGCCGCGGTAGCCCAGGTGCACCGCCGCCTCTACACCTCGCACGACCTCAAGAGCGTGCTGCTGAACCAGTATCTCGAAGCGCTGCTGGAGGACCTGCGGCGTTCGGCCGAGGGCAACAAGATGTCGCGCCTGACGCTCGATGCCGAGCCGATCGAGATCGATCCCGACCGCGCCGTGGCGATCGGCATCATCGTCAACGAGCTGGTGATGAACGCAGTCAAATACGCCTATCCCGACGGCGCCGGCCCGATTCACGTCGAGCTCAAGGCGGACGGCGAAGACCTCGTGGTCGCGATCGCGGATGATGGCGTCGGCCTCAACGTCAAGTCTGATCCGCGCTCTACCGGCATGGGGCAACGCATCGTCAGCGCCATGGCAGCCAAGCTGGATGCCACGGCCGAGCGCGATCCCGGCCACGGCGGGACACGGATCGTGCTTCGCTTCAGTCGCGTCCCCGCAGCACCGGCAAAGCCGGCCACCGCTGCGGCGGGCTAGGCCGGCGTCGCCGCTTCGATCGCGCGGGCAGCCGCGACGAGAACGTCAGCCACTTCGATCGCGCGGCGCGGATTCATTCTGTTGCGGATGGCGGACAGCGTGATCGCCGCCGCCGGCTGGCCGTCGGGCGTCCTGATCCAAGCCGACAGCGACTTCGTCCCCTGCACGAGCCCGATCTCCCGCAGATTGTAGCCTCTGCGGCGGGCAAGCTGGACCTGCCCTAGCACCGTTGCCGCGTCGGTCCGGTAGGCGCCAAACCGCGCTTCATTGGCGAGCACGATCTTGCGCGCCTCGGCGGCCGGCATGGCGGCCAGGATCGCAACCCCGGCGCTGCTGACGCCCAGCGGACGCCGCACCCCGACCTCGATCGATAGGACCTGGATCGGATAGCTGCCGATGCGGCGCGCCACGCACAGCGTGTCGAGACCGGTACGGACGGTCAGGAACAGGGTATCGCCGAGCTCTGCCGATACCGCGGCCAGATGCGGCTCGGCCGCGATCATCAACGGCGAACGTGAGGGACGCGCCAGCGCCAGTTCCGGCACCTGGCGGCCGACGATGTAATTGCCGGTGCGTTCGCTGCGCTCGACGATGCCCTCCTCAATCAGCACGTGCACGATGCGATGCACCGTCGGCCGCGTCAGCGACGTCGCCTGCACGATTTCAGCCAGGGGTACGCCTCTTTCTCCGCCAATTGCGAGCGTACGCAGCACCGTCAGCGCGCGGCGGATCGCCTGCCCTCCCTGAAGTGGCTCGCGCCTGTGCACCCTTAACCGACTGTTTGTCATACGCGCCACCCTGCGTCCACAATGTGGACAGAAACACCACAATTTGGTCGACAGCGAAAGGGCCTCGCGCAAAATCCGCAGCGCGGAACAATCAATGCGCGTGCTGCTGGGACAGGGCGCGCGCAAAGCAAAAAATCAGCGGCAGATCGGCCGCTCTTCGGGAGAATGCGATGAAGTTTTTCGCAATCGCAGGCGTCGCTATTTCGGCACTGTTCACGGCTTCGCTCAGCACCACCGCCGACGCGCAGCAATGGCCGGCGCGGCAGGTCCGCCTGATCGTGCCCTACCCCGCGGGCGGCAATGTCGACAGCGCGGCGCGCGTTATCGCCGACCGTCTTCAGGCCAAACTCGGCCAACCCTTCATCGTGGAAAACAAGGCGGGCGCCGGCGGCCTGATCGCCGGCGAGGCGTTCGCGAAAATGCCGCCCGACGGCTATGCGCTATTCGTCGGCGCCAACGGCCCGGTGCTGTTCGCCCCCGAAATCGCCAAGCGCGAGGCCTATAATTGGAAGCGCGATTTCGTTCCGATCAGTTCGATCACGATGACCCCTCTGGTGCTCGAGGTACATCCGTCGCTGGCGGCCAAGGATCTCAAGGAGTTCCTCGATCTGGCCCGCCGCGATCCCGGCAAGCTGACGATGGCCTCGCCAGGCCAGGGCACCACCAACCATCTGCTCAGCGAGTTAATGCAGTCGACGCTGGGCCTGGAATGGCTGACGGTGCACTACCGCGGCAACGCGCCGGCATTGAACGACCTGATCGGCGGACAGGTGCAGTTCGCCCTCGACCAGATCTCGGTCGGCCTGCCGTCCATCAAGAGCGGCATGCTGCGCGCGCTCGCTGTCACCGGAAGCCACCGCGCCTCCTGGCTGCCTGATGTGCCGACCTTCACCGAGCTCGGCTACAAGGAATTCGACGGCCAGACCTTTACCGGCCTGTTCGCGCCTGCGCGCACGCCGCCCGAGATCGTGACCAAGCTGCACGAAACGTTGGCGGAGATCCTGAAAGATCCGGCCATCGTCGAAAAGTTCAACGCGCTCGGCGCCGAGGCGGTGTCGATGACGCCGGCGGAGTTCACGAGCTACCTCGAGCGCGAGGACGCCAAGTGGATCCCGGTGGTCCGCAAAGCCAACATCAAGGCCGATTGAAGCTCCGATGCGGATCGATCCTGCATATCTCGACGCCGAAACAGCCTACCGGCTGATCACCGGCGTCGTGGTGCCCCGCCCCATCGCCTGGGTGACCAGCCTGTCAGACGGCGGCGTCCTCAACCTCGCCCCGTTCTCGGCCTTCACCTTTGTCGCGCCGAAGCCACCGATGCTGGCGATCAGCGTCGGCCGCAAGGGCAAGACCTACAAGGACACCGCGCAGAACATCCTCAACAACGAGGAATATGTCGTTCACATCGTGGATTCCAGCCTGATGAACGCGGTGCACGAGAGCTCCACCGAGCATCCGCCAGAGGTCAGCGAGGTCGAGGAACTGCGGCTGTCGACGCTGCCGGGCGAACGCATCAAGGTGCCGCGTCTGGCCGCCGCGCCAATCGCGATGGAATGCCGTTTCCGGCAATGCCTGGAATTCGGCGAGACCCGCTCTCGGCTGATCGTCGGCGAGGTGCTGGTCTTCCACATCAGGGACGGACTCCTGAACAACGGCAAGATCGAAACCGAGGCGCTCGATCCGATCGCGCGCATCGCGGGGCCGCGTTACGCTAGGCTCGGCGAGATCGTTACCTTGAAACCCGTATTCCAGACCTCCAAAACCGAATCCTGAAGCGCGCTTTTCGCGCCGCGCTGATCCGAAAGACCGATCGCATGCACCTTCTGAGCTATCTCTTCAATGGCAAGCCGTGCTTTGGCGCGCACATCGCAGGCGGGGTCGTCGACCTCACCGAACGAACGAAGTTTGTCGACCTGCGCGCCCTGATTGCCGGGAACGGTCTCGATATCGCGTGCCAGGCCGTGGCTGGTCAGAAGCCGGACCATGCGCTCGAAGAAATTGTTCTGCTGCCGCCGGTCCCTGCCCCGGAAAAGCTCTGGTGCATCGGCGTCAACTACAGGGATCGCAACGCCGAGTACAAGGACAATTCGGACCTGCCGAAATATCCGAGCCTGTTCGTTCGCAACCCCTCATCCGTCGTCGGCTCCGGCCAGCCGATCGAGAAGCCAAAAATCTCCGAACAGCTCGACTATGAAGGCGAGCTGGTGATCGTGGTCGGCAAGAAAGGTCGGCACATCCCGCGCGAGCGCGCCTTTGAGCACGTCTTCGGCATGACGCTGTGCAACGAGGGCAGCGTTCGCGACTGGCTGCACCACGGCAAGTTCAACGTCACGCAAGGAAAGAACTTCGACCGCTCCGGCAGCATCGGGCCGTGGATCGTCACCGCAGATGAATGCGATCCGCGCGGCCCGCACGACATCATCACCCGCGTCAATGGCGAGGTGCGGCAGAGCGATTCCACCGAGCGGCTGATGTTCCCGTTCGATTTCCTGATCGCCTATCTCTCGACCTTCGCCACCCTGAAGCCCGGCGACATGATCGCGACCGGCACCCCGACCGGCGCCGGCGCCCGCTTCACCCCGCCGCGCTGGCTCAAGGTCGGCGACGTCGTCGAGGTCGAGTCCGGCAAGATCGGCATCCTCCGCAACACCGTCGCGGCGGAGCGATAGAAGATGCTCGATCAGCAAACGGTCGAAGTTCTGGCGCAGCGGCTGGATGAGGCCGAGCGCAGCAAGTCGCTGATCTCGGCATTCACGTGCGAATATCCTGACCTAACCATCGAGGACGCCTACGCCATTCAGCGCGCCTGGACCAGGCTGCAGCTCTCGCGCGGCCGCGTCGTCAAAGGCCACAAGATCGGCCTGACGTCGAAGGCGATGCAGAACGCGGTCGGCATTTCCGAGCCTGATTACGGCGTGCTGTTCGCCGACATGTTCTATCCCGACGCCTTGCCGATCCCGTTCGACCGCTTTCGCGCACCGCGCATCGAAGTCGAGCTGGCCTTCGTGCTGAAGACGCCATTGAAGGGGCCGGATTGCACGCTGTTCGACGTGCTCAACGCCACCGACTACGTCACGCCGGCGCTCGAAATCCTGGAAACGCGAATGCACCGCGTCGACCCCGTTACCAAGGCGCCGCGCAAGGTGATGGATACGATCTCGGACAATGCCGCCAATGCGGCCCTCGTCGTCGGCGGCCGGCCGATCCGCCCTCTCGACGCGGATTTGCGCTGGATCGGCGCGCTTTTGTTCCGCAACGGCCAGATCGAGGAGACCGGCATCGCCGCCGGCGTCCTCAACCATCCCGCCAACGGCGTGGCCTGGCTCGCCGACCGGCTCGCCGCCCAGGGCGAATATCTCGAAGCCGGCGAAGTGGTGCTGGCCGGTTCGTTCACGCGCCCGGTCGAGATCACCAGGGGCGATACCTTTCATGCCGATTACGGCCGGTTCGGATCGGTGTCCTGCCAGTTCGTCTGAACAAGAAAGCGTCCGCGGAGGAAGAGATGACAAGGCGCAAGAGCATTCATATCGGCGAGTTCAAGCACGCCAATCCCATTCCAAACGCCTGCCGCATCGGCAACCTCCTGATATCGGGCGTCATCCTCGGACGCGATCCAACCACCGGCGCGATGCCGGAGAAGATCGAGGACCAGTGCGCCAACATGTTCGCGCACATGAAAGCGATCGTTGAAGCCGGCGGCGGCACCACCGACGACATCATCAAGATGACGGTGTGGCTGCAGGACCGCAAGCAGCGCGCGCCTGTGAATGTCGAGTGGCTAAAGATGTTTCCCGACGAGCATTCCCGCCCCGCCCGCCATGCGCTGCAGATGGAGATGGAGAACGGCGCGCTCGTGCAATGCGATTTCACCGCCGTGATCGGCTGACTGCTACCGAGGAACCTGACATGCCGACCTATCTGCCGTTCGACCCGAACCCGCGCCGCCCGTCGAAACTGCCGCCGCCGAAGAGCATCGACAGCCAGTTTCACGTGCTGGGCCCGCTGGAGAAATACCCGGTGCGGCCGGGCGCTGCCTATCAAATGCCGTCAGCGACCTGGGAAGCGGCGCTGCGCGTCCACAAGGCGCTCGGCATCGAGCGCGGCATCATCGTGCAGACCACGACCTATGGCGCCGACCATGCCGTGGTGCTCGACGGCCTGGCGGCGATGGGACCGGACTACCGCGGCTGTGCCAATGCGCTGGTGTTCGCCGAAGCCGATGATACCTATCTCGCAAAACTGCACGATGCCGGCGTGCGCGGCGCCCGCTTCAGCTTCCGGCAGGAACTGGGCGCAGTGCTGTCAGACAAGGATTTCGCCCGCGCCATCGCGCGGATTCGCGAGCTCGGCTGGTACGCAAAAATCCAGCCGGAGAAGGACGGCATCGTCTCCAGCGCCGCCAAGTACGAAAACCTCGACGTCCCCGTGCTGATTGATCACATGGCGCGCCCTGACCCGACCGGCGGCAAGGACGATCCGAACTTGAAGAAGATGCTGGAGCTTCTGTCGAAGGGCAATTTCTGGGTGATGCTCTCGCTCGGCGAAAAGACTTCAAAGAAGGGCCCGCCTTGGGACGACGTTATTCCGATCGCGCGCGCCTATATCGAGGCCGCCCCCGACCGCTGCGTCTGGGCCAGCGACTGGCCGCATCCGGTCTCGGTGGTGCAGCCGCCGAACGATGCGGACCTGCTCGAGCTACTCTATCGTTACGTGAACGACGAGGCGGAACTTAAGAAAATCCTGGTGAGCAATCCGGCAAAACTGTTCGGGTTCGAGAACTAGCGGTCATTTCGGCGAGTAGCATAGCCCCCGCGCGTCCTGCTATCATCGCTCCATGACCTCGCGCGAGTCCGCTGCTTCCGAAATCACGCCCGAAGTGCTGCTGCGGGCCTATGCCTGCGGCATCTTCCCGATGGCCGAGAGCGCCGGCGATCCGACGCTGTTCTGGGTCGAGCCGGAAATGCGCGGCGTCATTCCACTCGACGGTTTCCGCATCGCCTCGCGGCTTGCCCGCACCGTACGCTCGGACGCGTTTAGCGTCACCGTCGACACCGCCTTCAAGGCGGTGATTGCCGGCTGTGCGGCGCCGCAGCCCGGCCGCGACGACACCTGGATCAACAAGCGCATCCGCGACCTCTATCTCGGGCTCCACGAGCTCGGGCACTGTCACAGCGTCGAAGTCTGGCAGGACGGCGATCTCGCCGGCGGCCTCTATGGCGTCAGCCTGGGACGCGCCTTCTTCGGCGAGAGCATGTTTCACCGCGCCCGCGACGCCTCGAAGGTAGCGCTGGTGCATCTGGTGGCGCGGATGATCGCCGGCGGATTCGAGCTGCTCGACACGCAATATGTCACCGAACACTTGCGCAGTTTTGGCGCGGTCGAAATTCCGCGCCGCCGCTATCGCGCCCTGCTCGACAAGGCGATTACCGGCGAGCCTGCGGATTTCATGCGGCTGGCGCCCAGCATCAACGGCGCGGAGGCGCTCGCGATTATCGCGAAGCGCGGCTGAGCGCGTAGCCCGGATTTCGCTTCGGGCTACGTTTCAAAGGCTTAATTCCCGAACAATCCGCCGAACAGCCCGCCCGGACGCTGCTGCGGCGGAGGCGGCGGTGGCGCCTGTTGCGGCTGCTGGAATTGCGGCTGCGGCGGCTGTCCCGGTGGACGCGGCGCGGCCTGCTTCGGCGATGGCGGCGGACGCTTGGCGCCCGGTGGCGGCGCAGCCGGTTTCGGCGGATCGGGCTGCGCGCTGACGATGGTCTGGTCCGGCCCTTTGCAGTCGGTCAGCCAGATATCGTAGACCGGATGCTCGACGCCGTGCAGGCCGGGGCTGGCGGCAAACATCCAGCCCGAGAAGATCCGCTTCACCTCGCCCTGCAGCGTGATCTCGTCGACTTCGACAAAGGCGTCGGTGTTGGCGGCTTCCGTCGACGGGCGCGTGTAGCAGGCACTGGTCTTCACGCGCAGGGCGCCAAACTGCACGGTCTCGCCGATATCCTCGTCGAAATTGATGATGCGGCCGGTGATCTTGTCGAGACCGGAGAAGCTCGCCTTCTTGTTGGTGATCTTGGTGGCCGGCGGCTCGGAGACGACCTCGTCGCCCGGCTGCAGCGTCGCTGGCGAGCTCGGCACGCCCTTGGCCGGCGGCTGGCCCTGTGCGGGCGGCGCGTTGGCGACACCGGGACCGCCGGGGGGCGGCGGTCGAACGGCAACCCCGGGCTGGGTGCCTTGAGGCGTACCTTGGGGTGTACCGGGCGGCGGCGGCAGCGGCTGCGACTGGAAGCTGCCCGGCGGCGGCGCACCCTGCCCCGGCGGCGGCCGGTTCGGGGTCGGCAACAGCCTGCCGCGCGGCAGTTCCGGCACTTCCTCGTCGTCGTCAGGGATTTGTTGCTGCTGCTGAGTGCCGCGCGGAATCGCGCCCGGCGGCCGCAGCGGCGGATCGGAAAAGATATTGCCGATCTGCGCCTGCGCGGGCGGCGCAAGCGAGGCCGTGGTGGCGGCGATCAGGGCCGCAAGTCCGGTCAGGGCAATGGTTCGAAGCATCTCGCGCGGCTTTAAAGGGCGAATCGGGCTCGCGACATAGTACAGACTAATCCGCCGCTCGCGTGCCCTCCGGTTAACACGGCGAATACGGCGGGTTTGCGACCGAAGCAATTTGTGCTGTCATTTCAACGAGTCCGACGCCATTTCGTCTCATCTCTTACCGGGGTTTCCGGTACGTTTCTAGTGCGGCATCCAGGCGCAAAGGCGATCCGACCCAAAGAAACATGGTTCTTTGCCGCTTGTCGACGGCAGTGTCCCCTCTCTGACCAGTCCTCAGCGATAGCCTCGAGTTTGGAGGCGCCATTCGGCGAAAGTGACATCCGCCGTCGTCGCAGGTGACCCTGAGCGGCGGCGTTGCCACTGGTATTAAGCAGGCATCTATTTTCCCCTTGGCGGTGTGCCTGTTCCCGTTGACGGGGTTGTAAGGCGAGCCGCAGAATAGTCCTCCACACTCGGGAGCATTGCTCTGTCGGACTTAAATGACGTCCAGCGGCGGCTAGTGGCGGTCTTCGCGGCAGACGTGGAAGGCTATAGCCGCCTGATGGGTGCTGACGAGGTCGGGACGCTGAGGGGGCTGACCGATCGCCGCGCGATCCTCGACAAGGCCATTGCTGAGCACCGGGGCCGCATCGCAAATACGGCCGGCGACAGTGTGCTTGCGGAGTTCGGGAGCGCTGTCGACGCCGTGCAGTGCGCGGTCGAGGCGCAGGCCGCCTTGGCGGAAGAGAATGCCGGGCTGTCACCCGACAAACGCATCAACTTCCGTATCGGCATTCACGTGGGGGATGTGATGGTACGCGCTGGCGATCTGTTCGGGGACGGCGTGAATATCGCGGCACGGTTGCAAGCCTTGGCCCAACCGGGAGGCGTTTGCGTCTCTGGCGAGACCTACGGGCAAGTCAGAAAGGTTCTGCCCGTCGCCTTCACTGATCTTGGGGCACAGCAGGTCAAGAACATCGAAGAGCCAGTGAGGGCGTACACAGCAACTGGGCTCAGTGAAACTGTCGGCCTGGTTACAAAGCGATCCACAGACATTTTCAAACCGCTATCACTCCCTGACAAACCCTCCATTGCCGTGCTGCCTTTCCAAAATATGAGCGGTGATCCAGAACAGGAATACTTTGCTGATGGTATGGTGGAAGACATCATCACCGCGCTGTCTCGTTTTAAATGGCTGTTCGTGATCGCTCGCAATTCAACGTTCGCATACAAAGGACGGTCCGTCGACATCAGGCAAGTTGGACGGGAACTAGGCGTTCGTTATGTGCTAGAAGGAAGCGTGCGAAAGGCGACCGAACGGGTACGGATCACGGCGCAGCTCATTGATGCAGAGACCAGCGCACATATTTGGGCAGATCGTTACGACCGCGCGGTCGATGACATCTTTGCCTTGCAGGATGAGATTACACTAAGCACCGTCGCCGCAATTGAGCCCAGCGTGCGCCAAGCCGAAATAGAACGGGCCAAGCGCAAACGGCCCGAAAATCTCGACGCCTACGACCTTCTGCTACGTGCGACGCCTTTAGTGGATACTGGAATGCCGGAAGGCGCGTCGCAGGCAGTGCCACTCCTTGAGCGCGCGCTTTTGCTTGAGCCGAACTACGCGCTTGCGCACGGCCAAACGGCGTTTTGCAATGAGATACTATATCTCCGAGCGGGAAGGCGTGAAGAGAATCGCGCAGCTGCGATACGGCACGCGCATACTGCGGTGGCGCTTGGCCCCGACGATGCTCCCGCACTTGTTTATGCCGCGATCGCGATTGGTCTTGTAGAACATAACCGTGCCTTGGCTCAGGAGACGTTCGAGGCCGCTCTTGCAATCTCCCCATCGGCAGCATGGGCATATTCTTGGGGCGCGTTGATTTTGGGCTGGGGCGGGGAAGCCGAGCATGCAATCGACTGGGGCGAGCGGGGCATCCGCCTTAGCCCACTCGATCCGTGGATTACGGCGGCGCTGCACGGCATTTGCATGGGTCACTTTCTTCGAGGACGCTATGAAGATGCTGCGGTGGCAGCGCAACGGGCCATTCGTAGCAAACCGGGTTTCAGTGTCTCCCACATGTTCCTGGCAGCAGCGCTTGCTAAACTCGGTCGAATGGAAGATGCGAAAGTGGCTGCCGACCGCGTAATGCAACTCCAACCCAACTTCAGCAGCACCGGTCAGTGCTCCGCCATCGGTTGCGTGCCGATGCTCGCTGGGCCTCTTATCGAAGCAATGCGCGCCTCAGGTCTACCTGAATGACCACCACGCGGCGCTTCGCGGCCAATCATCGAGATAACGCCACGAAAAGGGCGCTTGCTGCCCCCTTCCGCCGTAGTGAATTCCGGCCCGGAATGACGCGAAACCCGCTTTCAGACCAGGGAAACGTGATCTAGCCATGCCCCGCTTCAGATGAAATAGTCGCATCCGTCGGCGCGGCCACGCGCGAAAACCATCAAAATCCGGGACAACCGGACGAGCCAGAGGAAACCTTAAGCTATGCCCGATCGAATTCGCCTCGATGGCCGGGTTGCCGTCGTGACCGGCGCCGCCGGAGTCATTGGAACCGCGACCATGCGCCTGCTCGCCGAACGTGGCGCGCGGATTGTCGCAGTCGACCGCCGCGAAGACGACCTCAAGGCCGCCATCAGCGGCCTGCCCGCCTCCGCCGAAGCGCTCGCGATCACGGCCGACGTCACCCGGGAAGAAGACGTCGCGGAATATGTCCGCGCTGCCGTCGACAGGTTCGGCACCATCGACGTCTTCTACAACAACGCCGGCATCGAGGGCGACATCAAGCCGATCCCGGAATATTCGCTGGAGAGCTTTCGCCGCGTGCTCGACGTCAACGTGGTCGGCGTCTTCCTCGGCATGAGGCACGTACTGCCGGTGATGCTGAAGCAAAACAAGGGCAGCATCATCAACACCGCCTCCATCGCCGGCCTGATCGGATCGCCGATGATCGCGGTCTACAGCGCCAGCAAGCATGCCGTGATCGGCCTGACCAAGAGCGCCGCCTGGGAATGCACTGGCACCGGCGTGCGGGTGAACTGCGTCTGCCCCGGCCTGATCGACAGCCGGATGCTGAGCACGATTCTGCAGGGCCGCAATCCCGGTAACGAGCCGCCGCCGATCGACAAGATCGTCGACCGGATTCCGGCGCGGCGGCTCGGTCGGGCCTCCGAAGTCGCCTCCATCGTGGCGTTCCTCGCCTCGGATGAAGCGAGCTACGTGTCAGGATCCGCCTACACGGTCGACGGCGGCCGGACTGCTGCTTAACCCCACACTCGTCGTTCCGGGGCGAAGCGAAGCATTGAACCCGGAACCTCGAGATTCCGGGTTCGCATCTCCGATGCGCCCCGGAATGACAACCTAAAACGAGAGGTCTCATGCCCGTCACGCTCGATCCCGATGCCGCCGCCATCTACAAGGCCTTCCAGGAAGCAGGTCGTCCCGCCTATGAGACGCTGAGCGCACCGGAAGCGCGCGAGTACTATCGGGCCGCCCGTGTCGTCATGAACCCCGAGCCGCCCACGCTTGAATCGACCACGCCGATCGATATTCCCGCGCCGCACGGCGCGCTTGCCGCGCGCATCTACACGCCGAAGACGCTGCGCAAGAATAACGGCATCGCGCCGTGCCTGGTGTTCTTTCACGGCGGCGGCTGGGTGATCGGCGATCTCGATACCCACGAAGTGGTCTGCCAGAAGCTGGCCCATGAGGGCGAACTGATCGTTATCTCGGTCGACTACCGCCTGGCACCCGAGCACAAATTTCCCGCCGCCGCCGATGACGCCATTACCGCGGCGAAATGGATTGCCGCCAACGCCGGCCAGCTCGGCATCGACGCCGGACATCTGCTGGTCGGCGGCGACAGCGCCGGCGGCAATCTCGCCGCCGTGGTGGCGTTGGCCGCGCGCGACGGCGACGGCCCAAAGCTCGCCGGCCAGGTGCTGGTCTATCCCGCCACCGACTTCGCGATGAAGCACCCCTCGCACAGCGAGCCGGAGACCAGCATCCTGCTGACGCACTCCGTCATCAAATGGTTCTGCAATCATTATCTGAGCAGCACCGCCGACATCGATCACTGGAAAGCCTCGCCTTTGCGCGCCAAAACGCTCGCAGGCTTGCCGCCCGCCTATGTCTTGACCGCGGGGGCTGATCCCCTGCGCGACGAAGGCGCCGAATATGCCGCCCGGCTGAAGGAAGCCGGCGTGCCCGTGACCTACCGGCACTTCCCCGGCCAGTTCCACGGCTTCTTCACCATGGGCAAATTGCTGCAGCAGGCCAATGTCGCGGTCAGCGAAATCGCCGATTGGCTCAAGACACTGAAATGATGCAGATTGCCGCTCTTGCGTGAATTCGTGAATGTCTCCAGCGTGTGTTTGAGGCCGCTGTGATCGAACCAATCCTTGTATTCGGCATACCCGTCGATTTCGTCCTGTTTGCACTGACGCTGCTCGGCGTCGCACTGTTCCATCACAAGACGCTGCAGGTCGCGCTGACCGGCCTTGCAGCGATCGTCATCTACAAGCTGATCTTCACCGGCTTTAAATACGGCACGGGCCTCGGCGGCTTCGGCCATCACATGGCGCATGAATGGGTCACGCTTGCCAACCTGTTCCTGCTGCTGATGGGGTTCGCGCTGCTGTCCCGGCACTTCGAGGAGAGCCGGATACCGGACGAGATGCCGGCGCTGCTGCCCGACGACTGGAAGGGCGGCGTCCTGCTGCTGGTTCTGGTGTTCGTATTGTCGAGCTTCCTGGACAACATCGCCGCCGCCCTGATCGGCGGCACCGTGGCGCGGCACGTGTTCCGCGGCAAGGTTCACATCGGCTATCTCGCCGCGATCGTCGCGGCCTCGAACGCCGGCGGATCGGGCAGCGTCGTCGGCGACACCACCACCACCATGATGTGGATTGCCGGCGTCAGTCCGCTCAGCGTCGTCGAAGCCTACATCGCCGCGGTCGTTGCGATGCTGGTTTTTGCAATCCCGGCGTCCATCCAGCAGCAGCGTTATTCGCCGATTCAGAAAGATGCGGCAAAGGGCCTGAGCATTGACCCGACCCGGGTATTCATCGTCGCAGTCATTCTCCTCGCAGCGCTCGTGGCCAACGTCACCGCAAACCTGAAATTTCCTGCGCTGCTGGATACCGTTCCGGTGCTCGGCATCGCCGTCTGGGCGGCTATCCTGTTGACAGCGGGACTGCGCGCGCCGGACTGGAAGGTGATGCCGGAAACCTTCAAGGGCACGATCTTCCTGCTCTCGCTCGTCGCCGCCGCCTCGCTGATGCCGGTCGAAAAGCTGCCGGCCGCATCATGGCCGACCGCGCTCGGTCTCGGCTTCGTCTCCGCCGTATTCGACAACATCCCCCTCACCGCGCTCGCGCTGAAACAGGGCGGCTACGACTGGGGCTATCTCGCCTATGCGGTCGGCTTCGGCGGATCGATGATCTGGTTCGGATCGTCGGCGGGCGTCGCGCTATCGAACATGTACCCGGAGGCGAAGTCGGTCGGCCACTGGATCGCCCAAGGCTGGCCGGTGGTAGCAGCCTATGTCGCCGGATTTTTCGTGATGCTGGCGGTGCTCGGCTGGCATCCCGACAGGCCGCTCTAAGGCCACGTTCAATTCTGAAGATCCATTCATCTTCATGGCCATTAAACCTTTGTAATTCAACGTGATTTCGTGACGGCACGCGCATTCGTTTGGGCCCGCCTCACGCATCCTTTGCGGGTTCGCGGGACTGAGCGCCGACATGGTGTCGTCGCCGCCGCGGGCAGCAACGCAAAGGAGAATTGTGATGAGGACTATTATTCTTGCTTCGCTGGTTCTGGCCGTGACCACGGCCTCGGGCTTCGCCGCAACGCCGTTGATCGACGCGCGCCAGAACGCCCAGCAGCATCGTATCTTCAAGGGCATCCAGCAGGGCGACCTGAACTTCAACGACGCGCTGAAGCTCCAAAAGGGCCAGATGCGCGTCCAGAACATGAAGAACAAGGCGCTCGCCAGCGGAGGCGTCATCACCCCGCTGGAGCGCGCCCGCATCCACGCCGCGCAGAACATCCAGAGCTCGCGCATCTTCCTGAAGCGGCACTGATTCGCACCGCACGGATCACGACTGCCCACGGTATCTGCGACGGCCGGTTTATCCCGGTCGTCGCAACTGGTCCGACTCAGGCCGCAATGTTATCCAAGTTTCGCACTAGTTCTGGCACGCAACCGAATCTGCCAGGTGATTCTGGCGGATGGCCGCAACCTCGCGAGGAACCGCCATGTTATTTTTCAAGCGCGAACTCAGCCCGATCGAGCGCTTCGAGGTCGCGCTGAAAGAGAAACTCTCCGCGCGGCAGAAGCTGGCCGATCGGCTCAGCGTCACCGAGGCGGAACTTGCTGAAAAGCGCGCGGCTGCCGAACAGTTGGCGGTCGCCGGTGCCAATAATTCCCGGCTCGATCGCGCCGAAGCCAGCATGCGCACGGTTGAAGACCGCGCCAAGACGCTGCGCGCCGAATTGGTCGAAGTCGACGATCAGGTCGCCTCCGCCGAGCGCGCCCTCGCCGACGCCAAGGCGCAGCGCGACCGCGACGCGCTGGCCGACCAGATCGAAGCGATGGCAACCGCGATCGAACGGGCCGCGCCTGGATTCGAAGCCGGGGCGACTTCGCTGGTCGAGGCCGTCACCACGAGCACGCTGTCGATACCGGAGGCCACCCGATTCTCGAGCAGCATAGATGCGGTACGCAGCGAAGTCCGCGCCGCGACCGACCTGATCTGCTGGGAGCTACGCTCGGCTGCGGTACGCACCCGCGCCGGCAACGCCAACCTTGCCAGCATCGCGCTCGCCGAAGCCGGGCAGACCGCATCGGCAGAGATCGACCGGCAATTGATCTACACGCTGCATCCCCTGCGTTGGCGCGAGGGAGAGGAGGTGCGTAAGGCTCCGGCCTTCGCGCTGGTCGGGCTGCCGAAGGCGCTGCTGGCGGTAGCGCTGCAGCATCAGCATGTCGACCATCTCAACGCCCGTCGCGTGCAGACGCTGATGCATCTTCACGGCAGTGCCGGCCAGAATGGCGAACCGCAGGACGACGATCCGCAGCTCGTCGATCTCGATGCCCTGCTGGCAGAGGAACAGCCGAGCGCACAAGCCGACGTTGCCTGAGCGATAGGCGCTCGCTCACGGGGCGCCGGATTGCGAGCCAGTGCTGAACCAAACCCCTCCGCGAAACGTTGTCTGGGTTCATTCCTGAAACCGGATAGCAGGCCATGCGGCTACGCGTTGTCACGTTCAACGTCTGGAACCGGCAAGGTGACCCGAAACGAACCGGCCTGATCAACCGCGAACTGCGCAAGCTCGCGCCCGATCTGGTATCGTTCCAGGAGGTCGTCCAATCGCCGGAGCGGTCGCAGCTCGACGAACTGATCCACGACACCGGACTGCACGGGACGCATCAGGCCGACATTCTGCGCAGCGCGCCGCCTCATGCCGATCGCTTCGGCGGAAATGCTGTCGCGACGCGATGGCCGCATCGCGTCGAAGAGGTGCTGGACCTGCGCATGTCGGATGCAAGCGACATCCCCTGGTGCTCGCTGGCGGTCACGGTGTCGTTGCCGGCGCAGGCGAGCTTCTGTTCATCGCCACAACAACGTCGTGGCGGCTATCGGCGGAAGCGGCCCGAGAGCGTCAGACGGTGGCGCTGACCGATCTCGATGCGCGCCACCGCCGGACGCTTCCCAGCATCATCGCCGGCGATTTCAACGCGACGCCGGACGCAGCCAGCATTCGCTACCTAAGGGGATTGCAATCGCTCAGCGGACGCAGCGTCAGGTATCACGACGCGTGGGAGGTCGCCGGCGAGGGCCCGGGCCATACCTGGAGCGTCGACAATCCGAACGCGAAATCGGAGATCGGCGCGATCGTCCGCCAGCCGCATCATCGCCGCCGCGTCGATTATATATTCGTCGGCTCTTGGGACGCTCATCCCAAGGCAATTTGTGAAGTTCAGACCGTTTCGCTGGCCTTCGACCGGCCGGTGGACGGCGTCTGGCTCAGCGATCATTTCGGCGTCGTTGCTGATCTCGAAATCGGCGCCACGTCCTGAACCATTGTGCGGCTTACGGTTCCTCGCGGAAATCGGGTGGCCGCCACCCTTCCAACCTGCGATTCCAGTCATTCAACGGCAACACCATCGCAGCTGGAGTCATCCATGAAATCCGAACGCGCCACACTATACTTGGCATCCGACAATGATGCTGTCTGCCGCAATCCGTTCGGCGTCATGGACGTTCCGCATCCCGAGGACGACGACGTGATGCGGTTCGCCCGCACCACGATGCCGGAAGAATTGTCGACCGACGAAAATGCGACGCCGTGGAGCAGCGGCGGCAGCTATCCGCGCGGTTCGATCGAGGGTCAGTGGTCCAGCCGCTGGAAAGGCGCCGCGGACCCGACCATGCCGGGCGATACGCCGGACAACTGGAAGCAGGGCCTCGGCGAAGCGCGGATCGTCGGCGACCGCGTCTACCTGCTGTTCGATTGGGATTCGGGCAAGCGCCGCGGCCTGATCGAGGCGCGGCGCGAAGGCGCGCACCGGCTGGTTGGCAAGTACATCAACCTGAACAATCCGGAGATCACCGTGCCCTGGGTCGGCCTTGTCGTGAACTACCGGCGAGTCGACGGCTACTTCTCGCAAGGCCGGGTGGATTTCCGCAGATAGCACATCCGCCCACCCTGCTCGCATCGCGCGACGACGATGTCAGCTGCGCGATCCGCATGAGGCCATCAGGCTCTTGCTGCCGTCATTCGGCTTTGATGTTGGCGTCCTTGACGATCTGCTCGTATTTCGTCATCTCGTCCTTGATGTATTTGGCGAAGTAATCCGGCGTGGAGCCGATCGGTTCGAAGCCGAGCACCCCGAGCCTTTCCTTGAGGTCCGGCCGCTCCACGATTTTCGCCACCTCGCCTTGAATCTTCGTCACCAGATCAGCGGGAAGACCCTTCGGCGCCCACAACCCGTACCAGGAGGCGAAATCGAAACCCTTCATGCCGGATTCGGCGACGTCGTCGGAGAATTCCAGCCGCTTGATCATCCGCTGGTAGACCGCATCGTACGTTTCGACGTCAACTCGTCCATCGCGTGCGCAGGAGATAGTCGGCTTCTCCAGTGAGCCGCCAGGCTTCGACAATCTCGGGGATATCGGCGATCACCCGGCGGAATGCCTGCAGCCACGCGGCCCGACGGCGTCGCTCGCATTATCGCGCAGAAGCTGACGTCCCAACCAGCTACATCAAGGTGAAATCATAAGCTCGAATCCCGGCTCTTGCCGGCCTACCCTGCCCGCGCTGCGCGGCGCAGCGATTGCGGCGGCTGGCCGAAGGCTCGGATGAAGGCGCGGCGCATCCGCTCCGGATCGCGAAAGCCGGTGGTCTGCGCGACGCGCTCGATTGCCTCACTGGAGGACTGCACGCGCTGCCGCGCTACCTCGATGCGGAGCCGCTCCACCGCCTTGGACGGCGTGGTGCCGGTCTCCGCCATGAAGGCGCGGGTGAAATGCCGCGAGCTCATGCCGGCCTGCTCGGCGAGATCCTCGACCGTCAGCGGCGCGTCGAGATTTTCGCGCGCCCAGGCGAGCAGCGGCCCGAAGCGGCCGTTCGGCGCCTTCAATTCCAGCAGCGAGGAGAATTGCGACTGCCCGCCGCTGCGGCGGTGGTACAGCACGAGTTGCTTGGCGGTGTTCTGCGCGATCTCCTCGCCATAATCTTCCGCGATCATCGCGAGCGAAAGGTCGATGCCGGCCGAAATCCCGGCCGAGGTCCAGACGTCGCCGTCGCGCACGAAGATGCGGTCCGGCTCCAGTCTCACCTGCGGATAAGTCTTCACGAAATGCCGCGTGCGCTGCCAATGCGTGGTGGCGCGGCGGCCGTCGAGCAGGCCGGCTTCCGCCAGCACATAGGCGCCGGAGCAGACGCTGGCGATGCGGATGCCGCGCCGTGCGACCGCGCGCACGAAGCCGAGCGTCTTCTCGCACCTTGCCGCCTCGCGCACGCCCTCACCGCCCGTGACGATCAGCGTCGTGATCGCCGCCGCCGATTTCAATCCTCTCGCCACGATTTCGACGCCCGACGACGAGCGCACCGGGCCCGGCGTGACCGCCAGAACCCTGATCGCTGGCGCGCCGGTGGCATAGCGCGCCGCGATCTCGAAGGCCGAGATCGGCCCGGCCGCATCGAGCAACTGGAAATCCGGAAAGATGAGAACGCCGATCATCGTGCTGATCCTGTGTTGAGCTCCGGCCGGATCTTTGGCCGATGTCCTAAAATGAGGGAAATATGCCGTTTCGGACATGAGGCGACCATGGCAGGATGCGTTCCGTCAAGGCAAATTTTCCGGAGGTCACGATGTCCGCATCGCCAACGCCGACGCCGCTGCAAATCGGTCTCGTGCTGTTCCCGCGCGTCACCCAGCTCGACTTCACCGGGCCGTTGCAGGTGTTCTCCAGCCTGCCCGGCGCCACCGTGCATCTGATCTGGAAGCGCATCGAGCCGGTCACCAGCGATTCCGTGCTGGTGCTGACGCCGACCACGACCTTCGCCGACTGCCCGCAGCTCGACGTCATCTGCGTGCCCGGCGGATTCGGCACGGATGACATGATCAACGACGAGGAGATGCTGGCCTTTCTACGCAGGCAGGCGCCGGCTGCGAAATACATCACTTCGGTCTGCACGGGCTCGCTTGTGCTCGGCGCCGCCGGCCTCCTGAAGGGCTATCGCGCGGCGACGCACTGGACGGCGATGGATTTCCTGAGCGCCTTCGGCGCGATCCCGACCAAGACGCGGGTCTGCGTCGACCGCAACCGCGTCACCGGCGGCGGCGTCACCGCCGGCATTGATTTCGCGCTGACGCTGGTCTCGCTCCTGCGCGACCAGCGGACGGCGGAAGCGATCCAGCTCCGCCTCGAATACAATCCGGCGCCGCCATTCAATTCCGGCTCGCCCGACACCGCGCCGCCGGAAGTGCTGGCCATTATGAGGGAGCGGATCGCGCAGGCGCAGGCCCGCCGCACCGAGATGATCGACCGCGCCGCGGCGCGGCTGGGGTGATACCGAGAGTTCGTTAAACATCGGCACGGAACGTTCGTGTCCCGGACGCGGCACGAAGTGCCGATCCGCAGGGACCTACGGTTCTGCTGGGTCCCGGCTCTGCGGAGCAGCGTTGCACGCGGCACCGTGTCCGGGACATGAAACCGGGACACAAGAAAAAGGCCGCCTGGTTGCCCAAGCGGCCTTTCCTGTCCTACGGCAGTCACACATTAGCGGGCGATTTCAGAACCTCCGCACCAGGGGCCTATCTCCCGGCCGTGTCCTACTCGGTGACCGCTGCAAATCGGGGCAGTCGCGACTGGAGCCCGACACCGACGCGATGGTTTCCCATCTCCGTAAGATGGCTTCATTAAGCCGCGACAGCGCGGAAGGCACAAGAAGGCGGCCGCGGATGTCCCCGCTGATCCCGTTATTCACAGGGATGGTTGTAAGCCGAAGCGCATGCAACGGACGCCGCCACGCCTTCGGCAGCGATGAACCGCAGCAATGACGATTGCGTCAGCTTCCCGGCGTCCAGGCCTGGTAGTCCCCGGTCGCCTGCGGACGGCGGCCGCTGGCCAGCGTCGAACCGGACGGGCGGTAGGCCGCTTGCGTACCGGTCAGGTTCGGCTGATGCGGCTTTTCCCATTCGCGCGGCGTGTAGCTGGTCTCGGTGGGCGGGAGATCGACGACGTGATGCAGCCAGCCATGCCATGACGGCGGCACGCGGCTCGCCTCGGCATAGCCATTATAGATCACCCAGCGCCGCTCGAAGCCGAGCGTCGGATCGATCTTGCGGCCCTTGGTGCGATAGTAGCGGTTGCCCTGCTCGTCCTCGCCGACCAGTTCGCCAAATCGCCAGGTCCACAATTGCGTGCCGAACGTCTGGCCGTTCCACCAGGTGAAAAACTTCAGCAAAAACTGCTTCATGGGACTCGGCCGGTTCGAGAATAACGTGCCGCTCTGATGCCATCCGAGGGCCGGATTGTCCAGACAAAGGCTGATATTCCTGCCTTGCCGCGCGGATTTTGCCCCGCCCGATAGCAGCGCCATGGCCGCGGAATCGGCGCAATCCGTTCATGCCGGATACAGTTCCGATCCGGCAGGCTGAAGGTGGCAGGCAATGAATGTACGGGCCTGGGAACCACCATCCCGCGATGGGGTTAGGCCCCTGTATTCCCGCAAATGGAGCCGACAATGATCAGTCTTAAGGTTTTGAGTACAGCGGCAGCGATAGCGCTTGTCTTGCCGCTCGCCGCACCAAGCTTCAACGCCGCTGAGGCGCAAGGTATGGGCGCCCGCGGCGGCGGTGGCGGCGCAGCTGTCGGTGGTGGTGGTGGCGGTGGTGGCGCGGCTATCGGCGGTGGCGGCGGCAGAGGCGGCGGCGGCGGTGGTGCGGCAATCGGTGCAGGTGGCGGTTTTAGAGGTGGTGGCCCCGCCGTAGCGGCCGGTGGCGGCGCTGGGATCAGAGGCGGTGGAATGGCCGGAGCCCCTGTCGCGTCACCGGGCGTTCGCCCGGGCGCTGGAGGAGGCGTCGTAGCAGGTGGCGGAAATTGGTCTGGCCGCGGCAATTGGTCTGGTGGTGGCTGGCATGGTGGTCGCCATCATCACCATGGCGGGTTCTGGCCGGGCTTCGCGATCGGCGCCGGAATTGGTTCAGCCTACGGCTATTACGGCAATAACTACTATTACGACGACCCCTATTATTACGACGATACGGTGGTCGCCGCGGCGCCTCCGGTCGGTGATGATGCCGTCGCCTACTGCATGCGCCGGTACAAATCCTATGACCCGGCATCGGGAACGTATCTCGGCTATGACGGCCAGCGTCACCCCTGCCCGGCGCAGTAACACAATATCGTGAGTTAGAAGGGCGGCGCATCTCGGTGCGCCGCCCTTTTCATTTTTGGAATCAGGACCGCAGCGCCACCGCGACGCCGCCAAGCGTGATCGTCAGTGCCGCGATCTCGCGCAGGCCGAGCGGCTCACGCAGCATCGCGGCCGCCGCAAGCACGCCGACGACGGGGACCAGCAAGGTTCCGATCGAAGCCGTGGCCGCCGGCAGCCGTTCCAGCGCCGCAAACCAGCAGACGTAACAGAGGCAGAACTGGATCAGCGTCATATTGAGGAGCGCGGCCCAGCCGACCCACGACAGTGCCGCCAGTTGCGGCTGCTCGACCACAAGGCCGACGAGCGCGACCGGCAGGCAGCCGAGCCCGACCTGCCAGGCGGCCAGCGCCAGCGGCGGCATCTTGAGCGGAAAATGTTTGGTCAGCACGGTGCCGAGGCCGACGCCGATCGCGCCCGCCAACGCCAGCGCAACGCCCGGCAGTTTTTCGATTGAGGCCTCGAAACCATTGCCGCCGATCAGCACGACGATGCCGGCCAGCGCTATCATCAGCGAGACGGCGCGAAGCGGCGACAGCCGCTCACCCAGGATCGGCCATGCCAAAAATGCCACCCAGACCGGGATCGATATGCCAAGCACCGCGGCCTCGCCGGCACTAAGCCACAGCAGCGCGAGCCCCATGAATGCAACCCAGCCGCTGATCGACAGCATGGAGACCAGCAGCAGCCGCGACCACATCGGCCGCGGCACGCTCAATTTTTGCTTCCGCACCAGCGCGACGAGCGCCAGCGCCGTGGCACCGGCAACACCGGCCAGGCCCCGCGACGACAAAGGCGGCCATTCGGTCAGTAAAAGTTTCATAAATCGGGAAATTGAGGCCCCACCCCACCGACGTAATCGCAAGCAGGATGAGCCCGAGCGGCGACGGCCGCCCCGTGTCATTGATCGGTGTCATCGCAGGCTTAGATCCGGAACCGGAAATACATTTGTTATCGTTGTTCTCGTTCTGATACAGCGAAACGGAATTGCCCTCGGCAACTTTTATGTGCACTCTATCTTACAGACGACCTGTCGGCGTTTCGACTTAATCGTCACATGGGATGTGCGACCTGTCCGTCCGCCGCCCAAGGAAGGAAGCATCGTGCCGCGCGTTCTCGTGGTCGATGACGACCCGATGGTCTGCGTCGCCATCGAGGTCTGTCTGACGCGCAAGGGTTTCGAGGTCACCGTCGCCGACAGTGGTGAGGCAGGAATGCGCGCGCTCGAAACCGCCGTTTTTGACGTCATGCTGATCGACGTGTTCATGCCGCATATGCGCGGCTTCGAGTCGATCCGGATGTTCCACGAGCGCAAGCCGGACATACCGATCGTCGCCATGTCCGGCTACGCCTTTGCCAATACCGAACGTGCACCGGATTTCCTGCGCATGACCATCGAGCTCGGCGCGGCATGCTGTCTGCGCAAGCCGTTCACGCCCGACGCGCTGTTGACCTCGGTCAATCAATGCATCACCAAACCAGAAGCATCCGCGCGCCACTCGAAATAACGATTTGCAATGCCCTCGCAGCGTATCATTCTCGGAATTGGTCTTGCGATCCTCCTTGTTATCGGCGCTGCCTCGATTGGATTGGACCTCAAGTCTCGGGCCGACTCCGCTACCGTCGACCGCGCGCTCGGAATTCTCAGCAAGCTCTCCGATATGCGCCCGATGCTGCAGCGGGCGGAAAGCGCTGCGCGCGCCTTCGCACTGACCGGAAATCAGGAATTCGCTCGCGAATATCACGAGGCCAGCGACGCCATCCTGCCAGCGCTGGCGCTGCTGATCGACGCCGTCAAGGATAATGCCACCGAAAAGGAGTTGATCGAACAGACCAAGGCGCTGGTGGAGCGTCAGATTGCCGTCAATGGCGAGTTGATCAGGCTACGGAATGCCGGAGACAGCGCCGGTGTCGCAGCGCTCGTCAGCCAGGAAGATCGCGAGGCGACCGCGACGATCGGGGCAAACCTGGCGAAGGCGGTAGCAGAAGAGCGCCGGCTGCTTTTTGCCAGGCGCGCCGAGTCCGAAACCAGCGGGCTAGTCCTGCTGGCGATCGATCTCGCCGGGGTCCTGCTAATCCTGATCCTGGCGACCGTTCTGACGCTGGCGGCCCGCCGTTCTCGCCGGGAACTGCAGGATTCGCTCAGCGCCACCCAGGCAACCAACGAGGCGCTGGAGAAAGCGGTCGCCGAACGCACCGAGCACCTGGTCGCCGCGCATGATGAACTTCGTCTTTCGGCCGCCGTCCTGCGCAGCACCTTTCACAGCATGGCGGAGGCCGTGCTTGTCATCGACACCAAGGGAGAGGTCCTGCTCTCTAATCCGGCGGCCCAAAAGATGCTGCGCTTCCGGCCGGGCATGACGGTCGAACTGCTGCGTTCGCTCAGCACGGTTTTCCAAGCCGACGGGATCACGCCGCTGAAGGTCGAGGACATGCCGGCCTCGCGCGCGCTGCGTGGCGAAACCTTCGATGCCAGCGAAATGGTGGTGCGCCCGGTCAGCGGCAATCCGCCCGTTCATCTCATCATCAGCGGCCGGCCGCTGCGCGACAGCTCGGGCGCGATCAGCGGCGCGGCGCTGGTCTACCATGATGCCACCGCCTCGCGCGAAACCGAGCACAAGCTGCTGCAATCGCAAAAGCTCGACGCGATCGGCAAGCTCACCGGCGGCGTCGCGCATGACTTCAACAACATGCTCACCGTCATCACCGGCACGACCGAGACGCTGGTCGCCGGCCTTGCCCACGAGCCGGAACTACAGAAGACCGCCGAACTGATCGACCAGGCGGCGGAACGCTGCAGCGAGCTGATCCAGCATCTGCTCGCCTTCGCCCGCCGCCAGCCGCTGCAGCCGCGCAATGTCGACATCAACGCCACCGTCGTCGATATTGCAAAACTGCTTCGCCCGACCCTTGGCGAGCAGATCGAGGTCAACTCGATCCTCGAGCAGGAGGTGGCGGTTGCCCATATCGACGCCTCGCAGCTCGCCAACTCCCTGCTCAACATGGCGATCAACGCCCGCGACGCGATGCCGAACGGCGGCAAGCTGCTGCTGGAGACGCGCAACGTCGTGCTCGACGAGGCGTATGCGCAGGCCAACCCGGGCGTGAAGCCCGGCCCCTACGTCATGCTCGCGGTCAGCGACAATGGCGCGGGCATGTCGCAGGAGGTGCTGGACAAGGTGTTCGAGCCGTTCTTCACCACCAAGGAGGTCGGCAAGGGCTCGGGCCTCGGGCTGAGCATGGTCTACGGCTTCGTCAAGCAATCCGGCGGGCATATCCGGATCTATAGCGAGGTCGGCCACGGCACCACGATCAAGCTCTATCTGCCCCCGGCCCGCGGCGAGATCGAGGCTGCCCCGGCCGCGGCCGCGGCGCTGCCACATGGCAACGAGACCATATTGGTGGTGGAAGACGACGCGCTGGTGCGCAACTTCGTCATCGCGCAGTTGCAGAGCCTCGGCTATCGGACGGTCGCTGCCGCCAACGGGCCGGCGGCGATGGCGCTGATCGCCGACGACAAGCCGTTCGACCTCTTGTTCACCGACGTGATCATGCCCGGCGGCATGACCGGCCGGCAACTCGCTGACGAAGCGATCAAGCGCCGCCCCGGCGTCAAGGTGCTGTACACATCAGGCTATACCGATAACGCGATCGTGCACCAGGGCCGGCTCGATGCCGGCGTGCTGCTGCTGACCAAGCCGTACCGCAAGTCACAGCTGGCCAACATGGTCCGCCGCGCGCTGTCCGCGTGAGCACGGCGGCGCCGCGCGTCGTCGTTTTCGATGTCTCCTTGATGTATGGATAAGTGAGTCGTTGAACCACAGGATTCGCGGGAAGAGCCAGGACGGATGGCCGACGTGATCTACAAGCGCCTCTTTTTCGACTGGGCCGGACGATGCGCCTATTGCGACGTTGGCCTGTCCCGGTGCAAGACGGGCGGCAAGATCAAGGCCAGCATCGACCATTTCATCCCACTCTCGAAGGGCGGCCCGAACGGCCGAAGCAACCGCGTGCTGGCCTGCTACCCCTGCAACCTCGCCAAGGGCGACACCGACCCGCGCGAGACCAACCAATGGCCCGAGGTCGAACGCCGGCTCGCCGCCATCGCGGCGTCACCGATGCTCAGTCACGGTAAGCTCAGACAGCTTGTTCCGGAACTGGTGAAGCAGCTTGGGATAGAGGGGTGAGCCGCGGCCCTGGCCGCTGATCATCGCGTTCGCTCGACTTAGACCCGTCTACATCGTATATTATGGCCATGACAAAGCTCCTCGATGAGGCTGTGGAGGCCGTGCGTCGCCTGCCGTCGGCCGAGCAGGATGATATCGCCCGGGCCATTATGCGCCTTGCGGGCTCTGATCTTGCTGGACCGGTGGCGCTTTCTCCGGACGAGCGAGAGGCGATTGCGCGCTCCAAAGCTGCTGCCGAGCGGGGTGAGTTCGCAACTGACGAACAGGTGCGTGCCGTATGGGCCAAACACGGCCTATGAGGTTGCGCTACACACTTCCTGCGCTTACCGACCTTACGTTGATTTTAGACTACCTCGCAGATCGCTCTCCACAAGGAGCCGCGCGCGTTCACGCTCGAATTCGAGCAGTCATCGATCTGCTGCCGCTCTATCCGCTGGCTGGCGCAGCGACAGACGATCCTACCATTCGGCGCATGATCGCGAGACCCTACCCATGTCTCATCTTCTACGAAATAACCGATAATGAGATTGTTATTCACGCTGCGCGACACGGCGCACGCGAACCTCCCGAGGAGATGCGATCGGAGTAAATCTCGATGCAGCCGAACTCAGGAAGAACCTATCCGTCACAGCCTCACAAAGTTGGAAACCAAATCATCGCGGCGAACGAGCGCTAATCCTCAATACACCGTGGCAATTCGAACTCGGGGCCGACCGCCCCCCGCTACTGCGCCCCTGATCCGCCCGCAACGATCTTCTCGTTCAGCTTCTGATCGACGGTGTCGACCGTGCGGTCGATCTCGGCGCTGGGCACGCCGAGCTGGTGCGAGATCAACTTCACGAGCAGATCGACGCGCTCGATGAACGGTGCGCCGGCGGCGACCGCGCGGGCCGCCGAGGACGGCTTGAGCAGGCTTTCCGCCGCCTTGGCGTATTTGCCGAACGGCACCTGGTCGGCCGGATCGGCGCCGAGACGGCGGGCGATGCCGTCGACATGCTCGTAGATCGACTGCGACAGCTTGAGGTCGCCGTGCACGGCGTCGCGGATGGATTGCGGCTCGTGCGGAGTGATGCAGCGGTAATTGCCGGTCAGCAGCATCGACCATTTGGCCAGCGGCACGAACAGAGAGTCGAATACCTTCAGCTTCACCGGCACATCGTGGCCGTCGAGCGTCACCGCGTCGATCGATGCTTCCAGTTCGCGCAGGAGCTTGTTGTGCTTCTCGTTCTCGAAAGCGGCGGCCTTGAAGTTGGTGGGCAGGCCGACATGCAGCACGTTCGCCGCCTCTTCCGGCGGACGGAAGGCCTGCGGATCGGGCGAGCACAGCGACACCAGCCCCGGCTTGAAGCGCTCCCAGACCCGGGCGTTGGTGTAGGCCTCCTCGAGATCCATGTCCGCCAGCGCCGGGATCCGCTTGAGGTACGGCAGCGGCGGCATGTTCATGATCGACAGGCAGGGCAACCCCGCCGCGGCGATCTTGATCATCAGCACGCGGATCGTGTGGTTGGTGTATTGCGGCTCCTGCATCGCCAAGCCGACCAGATCGTAGCGGGCGATGTCGACGTCCTGCGGCGTCACCGCATCGAGCTTGCCCGGCAAATCGCGCGAGAAGATCGCACGGTGCACCGCCTCGTCGCGCAGCTTGATACGGACCTCGGTGCCGTCGCGGTTGATGAGCTCGGCCGTCTTCTTCCGGCACACCAGGGTCACGTTGTGACCGGCCATCAAAAGCTTGGTCCCCAGCAGCGAGCCATAGGAGGCCCCGAGGATCAGAATGTTGTGCGCCATACTCTCTCTTTCACCTATCAAGCCGGGCCGTCAGGCCTGGCACCCATTATACCAGAACTTTCCGCCCCGATGCGTACTGCAAAGCGGGAAGGATTACAATTGGATAGGAGGGCTTCCCCTCTCTCCCTCGTGGCCGGGCTTGTCCCGGGCATGACGATGCGGAGAGATTTCCTTTTATTGGCGCTCACGACCTTGTCGCCAGCACCACCCCCGCCAGCGTGAACACGAGCGCCACGATCTGGACCAGCCCGAGCGGCTCGCCAAGCGCGATCGCCGACGCCACGACGCCGATGACCGGCACGGCCATGGTGCCGATCGCCGCCACTGATGCCGGCAGGCGGGCGAGCGCGGCGAACCAGCTGACATAGGCGATGCAGAACTGGATCACGGTCGAATAGATCAGCAGCCACCAGCCGAGCGTCGTCACCTTCTCGATATGCGTGGTCTCGAAGACGAGGCCGATGATGACGATTGGAAAACATCCCAGCCCGATCTGCCAGGCCGCAGCCGGGATCGGCGGCAGCGGCACCGGCAATTTCTTGGCCAGCACCGTGCCGAGCGCAAAGCCGAATGCGCCGGCGAGCGCCATCACGATGCCCGGCAGCTTTTCCGTCGTGGCCGTGATGCCGTTACCGCCCATGATGGCGGCGAGGCCGGCGAATGCCATCACCAGCGCGACGGTGCGCAAGACGGTCGGCCGCTCGCCGAGCACCGGCCAGGCCAAGAGCGAGGCCCAGACCGGCATGGTGTAGGCGATCAGCGCGGTCTCGCTCGCCGGTAGCCACAAGAGCGCCAGCCCCATCAGCACCATCCACCCCGTGACGTTGAGCAGCGCCGACAGCATCAGCCGCGGCCACAAATGCCGCTCGACCTTCAGACTCTGCGCGCGCGCCAGCGCCAGGGCGGCCAGCAGCGCCGCCCCGATCACCCCGGTCGAGCCCCGCAGGGTCAGCGGCGGCAGTTCGCTCAGCAGGAATTTTGTGACGGGCCAATTGAACCCCCAGCCCACCGAGGTGATGGCGAGGAACATCAGCCCGGCCGGCGCAATCCGCGCCGGCGCGGTCGGTTTTGATTCTGTCATGGAGCCCGGCAAGGGATGGAATCAGGCCCGCACCATGCCGCGTATCCGCAGCAACCGCCACGGACGCGCGGACATGCCAGACCTCCCCTGCCCGTAGCCGTACGTGAGTCTTTGCAAGGCAATCCCTTGGCGCCAAAAAATACCTGCCCTGTGAACAGCGGGCGAAGCCTCCCTCCACAGGGGACGAGCAATTTTTTTGTCTTGGGATTCCTTGTGGACTCACCGATACTTGGCACCATCACAGGCGCGGCACCGACCCCTGTTTTCCCACCCTTTCCACCATATTTAGTATTTGATTCAGGAACTCGTACTAGTCCTTGACGGGCGCAACGGGTTTGGCCTAGCCTTATTGCTGGACGGCGCGAGTTAAGTTCAGGGTCCCGCCGGTCACTCCCAAACGGGTTCCGAACGAGCACTCCGTCAGCCGGTTGAGGCACGGATCGAGGGCTTGTCTGCCCAAATTCGGGGGTGATCCAGAGCCCTAAAAAACGGGCCGAACGGCTCAGGCGACGGGTTGCGGCGTTGAGTTGGAGCGTGGAGCGGAAAGCCGGCTTGGGTAGGCGGCGATCCGGACAGGCTCAGGAAGAAGGGATGGGGCTGGCCCCGCGATCAGCGGGACGGGCCCTTGGGGTGGCGAAAGCAGAAACAGGGCCGGGTCCACCGGTTGAACTTGCGGATCAAGGCACCGAGGCATCAGCTTCGGGGCGGGAGGTTCGCTCACTGAAACATCCGGCAACCGCAACAAAGCGGACCGGCAAAGAACTACGGGGCACTAAAAATGCGAATTGAGCGGCGCAACACCACTTCCGGCCAGTCTCCCTATGCGGAGATCGGCTTTCGGCTGACCACCTCGGAGATCCGCAACCCCGACGGCTCGATCGTGTTCCGCCTCGAGAATGTCGAAGTGCCCGAGTTCTGGTCGCAGGTCGCCTCCGACGTTCTCGCCCAGAAGTATTTCCGCAAGGCCGGCGTCGCCGCGCGCCTGAAGAAGGTCGAGGAAGAGAGCGTGCCGTCGTTCCTGTGGCGTTCGGTGCCCGACACCGAGGCGCTCGCGCAGCTTCCCGAATCCGAGCGCTATGTCGGCGAGATCTCAGCCAAGCAGGTGTTCGACCGGCTGGCCGGCTGCTGGACCTATTGGGGCTGGAAGGGCAAGTACTTCTCCAGCGATGAGGACGCGCAGGCGTTCTATGACGAGCTGCGCTATCAGCTCGCCAAGCAGATGGTCGCGCCGAACTCACCGCAGTGGTTCAACACCGGCCTGCACTGGGCCTACGGCATCGACGGCCCCGGCCAGGGCCACCACTACGTCGATCCCTTCACCGGCAAGCTGACGAAGTCGAAATCGGCCTATGAGCATCCGCAGCCGCACGCCTGCTTCATCCAGGGCGTCGGTGACGACCTCGTCAACGAGGGCGGCATCATGGACCTCTGGGTGCGCGAGGCGCGCCTGTTCAAGTACGGCTCCGGCACCGGCTCCAATTTTTCGCGTTTGCGCGGCGAAGGCGAGCGCCTGTCCGGCGGCGGCCGCTCGTCCGGCCTGATGAGCTTCCTCAAGATCGGCGACCGCGCGGCGGGCGCGATCAAGAGCGGCGGCACCACGCGCCGCGCGGCCAAGATGGTCGTGGTCGACGCCGATCACCCCGACATCGAGACCTATATCGACTGGAAGGTGAAGGAGGAGCAGAAGGTCGCTGCGCTCGTCACCGGCTCCAAGATCAACCAGAAGCACCTCAAGGCCGTGCTGAAGGCCTGCGTGAACTGCGAAGGCAGTGGCGACGACTGCTTCGACCCCGAGAAGAACCCGGCACTCCGCCGCGAGATCAAGCTCGCGCGCCGCGCGCTGGTGCCCGACAACTACATCAAGCGGGTGATCCAGTTCGCCAAGCAAGGCTACAAGGAGATCGACTTTCCGATCTACGACACCGACTGGGATTCAGAAGCGTACCTCACCGTATCCGGCCAGAACTCCAACAACTCGGTCTCGCTGAAGGACGACTTTTTGCGCGCCGTCGAGACCGATGGCGACTGGAATCTGATCGGCCGCACCAACAAGAAAATTACAAAAACGCTGAAGGCCCGCGAGCTCTGGGAGAAGATCGGCCACGCCGCCTGGGCCTCGGCCGATCCCGGCCTGCACTTCAACACCACCATGAACGACTGGCACACCTGCAAGGCGTCCGGCGACATCCGCGCGTCGAACCCGTGCTCGGAATACATGTTCCTGGACGACACGGCGTGCAACCTGGCCTCGGCCAATCTGCTCACCTTCTACAACACGACCACCAAGCGGTTCGACGTCGAGTCCTACGAGCACCTCTGCCGGCTCTGGACCATCGTGCTGGAAATCTCCGTCATGATGGCGCAGTTCCCGTCGAAGGCGATCGCCGAGCTCTCCTACGAGTTCCGCACGCTCGGCCTCGGCTTCGCCAACATCGGCGGCCTGCTCATGACCATGGGCCTGCCCTACGACTCCAAGGAAGGCCGTTCGCTGTGCGGCGCGCTGACGGCGATCATGACCGGCATCGCCTACAAGACCTCGGCCGAGATGGCGGCCGAGCTCGGCACCTTCCCCGGCTACAAGAAGAACGCCCAGCACATGCTGCGCGTGATCCGCAACCACCGCCGCGCCGCGCACGGCAACGCCTCGGGCTATGAGGCGCTCGCCGTCAACCCGGTGCCGCTCGACCACGCCGCCTGCCCGCAAGCCGACCTGATCGCGCATGCGACGAAGGCCTGGGACGACGCGCTGTCGCTCGGCGAGACCAACGGCTACCGCAACGCGCAGACGACCGTCGTGGCGCCGACCGGCACCATCGGCCTCGTGATGGATTGCGACACTACCGGCATCGAGCCTGACTTTGCGCTGGTGAAGTTCAAGAAGCTCGCTGGCGGCGGCTACTTCAAGATCATCAACCAGGCGGTGCCTGCGGCGCTGCGCGCGCTCGGTTACGGCGAGGCTGATATCGCGGAGATCGAGGCCTACGCCGTCGGCCACGGCTCGCTCTCCAACGCCCCCGGCATCAACGCCACCACCTTGAAGGCAAAAGGCTTCACCGACGAAGCCCTGGCCAAGGTGGAAAAGGCGCTGCCGACCGCCTTCGACATCAAGTTCGCCTTCAACAAGTGGACCTTTGGCGAAGAGTTTTTGCGCGAGAGCCTAGGCCTGCCGGCGGAAGTGATCGCGGCCCCCGGCTTCGACCTGCTCACCGCCGTCGGCTTCACCAAGCGCGAGATCGAGGCGGCCAACGTGCACATCTGCGGCGCAATGACGGTCGAAGGCGCACCGCATCTGAAGGCCGAGCACTATCCCGTGTTCGACTGCGCCAATCCCTGCGGCAAGATCGGCAAGCGCTATCTGTCGGTTGAGAGCCACATCCGCATGATGGCGGCCTCGCAGCCGTTCATCTCGGGCGCGATCTCCAAGACCATCAACATGCCGAACGACGCTACGGTGGAAGACTGCAAGTCGGCGTATCTGCTCTCCTGGAAGCTCGCGCTGAAGGCCAACGCGCTCTACCGCGACGGCTCGAAGCTGAGCCAGCCGCTCAACTCGCAGCTCATCTCGGATGATGACGACGAGGACGATGCGATCGAGGCGCTCTACGACAAGCCGATGGCGGCACGCACCGCGCAGGTCTCGGAAAAGATCGTCGAGAAGCTGGTCGAGCGCATCGTGGTAATGCGCGAGCGCGAGAAGATGCCGGATCGCCGCAAGGGCTACACCCAGAAGGCTGTTGTCGGCGGCCACAAGGTGTATCTGCGTACCGGCGAATACGACGACGGCCGTCTCGGCGAGATCTTCATCGACATGCACAAGGAAGGCGCGGCGCTGCGCTCCTTCATCAACAACTTTGCGATCGCCGTCTCGCTCGGCCTGCAATACGGCGTGCCGCTGGAGGAATATGTCGACGCCTTCACTTTCACCCGCTTCGAGCCGGCAGGTCCCGTGCAGGGCAACGACTCGATCAAGTACGCGACCTCGATCCTCGACTATGTCTTCCGCGAGCTCGCGGTCAGCTACATGTCGCGCTTCGATCTCGCCCATGTCGACCCAACCGAGTCGAATTTCGACGCGCTCGGCAAGGGCGTCGAGGAAGGCAAGGAGCCGGGCGACGGCCACCACGCCACCAAGTATCTGTCCAAGGGCCTGACCCGCTCGCGCACGGATAATCTGGTGGTGATGCGCGGCGGCGGCGACGACGCCCGCGGCACCCACAACGTCACCGCCATCGCCAGCCACGGCGCCAGCGCCCGCCTCACGGATGCCCACGAAGGCGCGGCAGCCCTGAAGCAGGAAGCCAGCCACGACCTCTCCCCGACCGAACGGCTGGACGCCCTGAAATGGAGCAAGGCCGGCAGCGCGGCCGTGGCGGTCGCGCCGTCCAAGGCGGAGCGCCGGGCCGAAGCCAAGGCCATGGGCTACGAAGGCGAGATGTGCTCGGAGTGCGGCAACTTCACGCTGGTGCGGAACGGGACCTGCATGAAGTGCGATACGTGCGGCAGCACGACGGGGTGTTCGTGAGGCTCATGTGCACCGCGATAAATAACTATCGGATGGGAATGCCCGGTTAGACCGGGCATTCTCTTGTGATGAACTCAATGTTTCATCCCCCTCAAAAACCGGTCCTCTATTGCGCCTATCGACTGGAGGTTGAGCATTCGACTGCAACAGGCGAAGGGAGTATGGTCGTCACCCAGATCGGCTATGAGTTGCTCGCTGATGCGGACATGTTAGCAAAGATCGACGTTTGCGACCTGGTCGCACTTCCTGGGTATCCCGACTTCTATGATAGAAATGGGAATCGACCCATTATGAGAATGGGCACGATCGCCAGCGACCCGGAGAGCGATTATTGTGACCTCGGAATGAGACCTGCGCGGCGCATCGCTTATGAAGCGTTTTCCTCTGCAGGATCATCAGGTAGTCCTGTATTTGCGCTTGCGAAGGGGATGCGGACAGGCGCAGGCCTATCAGGCGGGTACTTTCGGGACTTTTGTTTGCTCGGCGTCAACGCAGGCCATCTGCGCGGACGAGACGAAATGGACCCGAGTCATGCGGGGATCTCATACTGCTATAAGTCGACCTGCATCGTCGAAGCAATAAAAGATGCGGAGCACGGAGCAGGACAGATAATAAGCGAGCAGAGCAAGTAGCAAGTATAGGGCGGATTAGCCGAAGGCGTAATCCGCCGCTCCAAGTACCAAGTCGGCGGGTTACGCTTCGCTAACCCACCCCACTCCGTAGCCCCAGCCTTGTTCTCCATCCGACTCCATTTTGTTCGCAAGGAACGAATCGGAATCGTAAAAATCAGCGCGGGCCAATCCTTAACAAGGCGTTTGCCGGATAGCGGGAAAGAGTGGACATTCGTCGTTGCGAGCCCGTGCGAATCGGCCGAGTCTCCGACGACGTGGGGTGATTCGTGCTGGCTGAAGCGACCGATCAATATCTGGAAAGCCTGAATCCGGAACAGCGCCGGGCTGTCGAGCATGGCATCGGCCCCGATGGAACCATCGGCGCGCCACTGCTGGTCATTGCCGGCGCGGGATCTGGCAAGACCAACACGCTCGCGCACCGCGTGGCCCACCTCATCATCAGAGGTGCCGATCCGCGCCGCATGCTGCTGATGACGTTTTCGCGCCGTGCCGCCGCCGAGATGACGCAGCGTGTCGAACGCATCGCGCGCCGCGTGCTTGGCGACAAGGCCGGCATCATGACGGAGGCCTTGAGCTGGGCAGGAACCTTTCACGGCATCGGGGCGCGGCTGCTGCGCGAATATTCTGAGGCGATCGGATTCGATCCGGCCTTCACCATCCATGATCGGGAGGATTCGGCAGACCTACTCAACCTGGTGCGCCACGAACTCGGATTTTCGAAGACCGAGTCACGCTTTCCCACCAAGGGCACCTGCCTTGGAATCTATTCCCGCTGCGTCAACGCGCAGCTGCCGATCGAGACGGTGCTGGGACAGCACTATCCCTGGTGTTCGGGATGGGCGGATCAGCTCAAGCAACTGTTCGCGGCTTACGTCGAGGCCAAGCAGAAGCAGAACGTGCTCGACTATGACGACCTGCTGCTCTGGTGGTCGCAGATGGTGACCGAGCCTGCCATCGCGCAGGAGATCGGCGACCGGTTCGATCATGTCATGGTCGACGAGTATCAGGACACAAACAAGCTGCAGGCGGCGATCCTGCTGGCGCTCAAGCCTGACGGCCGCGGCCTCACCGTGGTCGGCGACGACGCGCAATCGATCTATTCGTTTCGCGCTGCCACTATCAGGAACATTCTGGATTTCCCTGACCATTTCAGCCCACGGGCCGAGATCGTCACGCTCGACCGCAACTATCGCTCGACGCAGCCAGTTCTGGCCGCCGCCAATGGCGTCATCGGGTTGGCCAGGGAACGCTTCACCAAGAACCTCTGGACCGAGCGCCATTCGGCCCGGCCGCCGCGCCTCGTTACGGTGCGCGATGAAGCCGACCAGGCGTGCTACATCGTCGAGCAGGTGCTGGCGAACCGCGAGGAAGGATCGCGGCTCAAGGAGCAGGCTGTTCTGTTCCGAACGTCGTCGCACAGCGGCCCGTTGGAGGTCGAGCTGACGCGGCGCAATATCCCCTTCGTCAAGTTCGGCGGCCTGAAGTTTCTGGACGCGGCCCACGTCAAGGACGTGCTGGCGCTGCTCAAGTTCGTCGAGAATCCGCGCGACCGCGTCGCTGGATTCCGCGTGCTGCATCTGTTGCCCGGCATCGGTCCCGCGTCGGCGCAGCGTATTCTCGATCAAGTCACCGTCGCAGCCAATCCGATCTCCGCGCTTACGGCGCTGCCGACGCCGCCGCGCGCCGGGCAGGATTGGACCGCCTTCGTCGAAACGCTCGGCAATATCAGATATTCGGAATGGCCTGTTGACATCGAACGCATCAGGCTTTGGTACACGCCGCATCTGGAGCGCATCCACGAGGATGCCGAGGTGCGGCTCGCTGACCTCTTGCAGCTCGAGCAGATCGCCTCAGGCTATCCGTCCCGCGAACGCTTCCTGACCGAGCTGACGCTCGATCCGCCTGATGCGACCAGCGACCGCTCGGGGCCGCCGCTGCGCGACGAAGACTATCTGATCCTCTCCACCATCCACTCGGCCAAAGGACAGGAATGGAAGTCGGTCTACGCGCTGAACGTCGTCGACGGCTGCATGCCGTCCGATCTCGGCGCCGGCACCACGGCCGAGCTGGAAGAAGAGAGACGCCTTCTGTATGTGGCAATGACGCGCGCCAAAGACGATCTGCACCTGATCGTGCCGCAGCGCTTCTTCGTGCACGGCCAGCAGGCCCGCGGCGACCGCCATGTCTACGCGTCGCGAACGCGGTTCATTCCGGACCATCTGGTAAAACTGTTCGATCGGCAGGTATGGCCGGTGGCCGCCCCGGCGGCACGCGCGACGCCAAATCAAACGGTGCAGATGGATATTCGTGAGCGCATGCGCGGCATGTGGCGTTAGCAGGTAACCCCGAACAGCGCTGCGACATCCGAGACCCTTCTAACACCGCCCCGGACAGCAATATGGCCTGGAGTGCCAAAGCCGTATTGCGCAGCAAACGTCGGGCGGATTAGCCGAAGGCGTAATCCGCCGTTCTCCCGAACCGGCGGGTTACGCTTCTCTAATCCCCTACTCGCCATAGCTATAGCCACCCCACTGGCCTGTCCGCAGATTGCAGTTTTTTCCCGCGGCGCAGGAACGATCGATTGCCTCGGGAATCGAATCCCCACCTCCGGCAACAAGAGCCCCAAGCCCCCCAGCCGGTGGAAAACCTGCTTAGGTTGGCGGTCCTGGCGCGATAGCGCCGGGGCCGCTTAAGGATTCGCTGGATCGTGGCATGGCCCTGCACTTTAGCCGCGTTGCGCCCGCGACAGAGGAGCTCGAGATATGGAGCGCGAGTGAGCGCGGCTTCTCGTTTGTAATAAGTAACGAGAGCATCAGCGGTCCCGGACTTCACGGCCGGCCTGGCTTTGTAGCTTCGTGGCGCTCCATTCATTTTAACAGTCCGGCCATCAGGATAGGTGGATCACCCTTTCAGACGTTTGCCGAAGCCGAGAAGGCCTGTGAGACCATACTGGCGCACCTTTTCAAGTAGTTTCGAGGTATCGCTTGCCTCTGCACGCCTGCCCGCCTCTAGCTCAGAGGCGAACTCGCACTCCCGAGGAACGATTCCGGACTGACGATGTAGGAATGAGGTGACGTCTATAGACGCCACTGCGGCTCCAGCTCTTTGCGCCGTCTCTCGACTCCCGGAGCTGGAGCCCGCGTGCGACCCGTCGCCTCCTCGCTGGTCGGCACAACGGAAGTTCAGCGCGCTTCGGCGAGAAGAATACGGATACCCCCCTTTTGCATCCGCATCGGCGACAAGATCGATCTCTCCCGGACTGAACAACAGTCCAAGCCCCCATCGAAACTTCTTCTTGAACATTGTTCATTTTCGAGCTACTCGTACTTGAGCAACGCTCAAGATTGGGAGCTCACGATGCAACCCGCCCCAGGTGTGGACGTATCAATCCGCCAGGCCCACCCCATGGACCCATGGATCAAGCACGCTCCGACGATCATCACCGTCGGCATGATCGTGATCCTGGCGCTGCACGGACGCATTGCACAGCCGGCGCATTATCACGACTTCGCCGACCAGTCGGTCGCATCAGGCATCCCCCACGCAGCCGATGTGTTGTCCAACGTTGGCTTCGCACTGGTCGCGATCTGGGGCTGGCTGACATTGCGGCCGCGGCGCGCCAGCGCGCAGTTGCGCGGGGGATGGCCCGGCTACAGGCTTTTCCTGATCGGACTGTTGCTGACTGCTTTCGGGTCCGCGTTCTATCATCTCGCCCCCGACAATTTCAGCCTGATCTGGGACAGGCTGCCGATCGCGGTGGTTTGCGCCGGCCTGCTCGCCGGCGTGCGCGGCGACATTCACGGCGGATCGCAAAACAAAATCGACGTGATCGTTCTCGCCTTCTGCGCCATAGCCAGCGTCGCATGGTGGGTCATCACGGACAGGAATGGCGCGGGCGACCTGCGGCCATATCTGTTGTTGCAGGGGCTCGCGCTCATCCTCATCCCGCTATGGCAGGCGATTTACCGCTCCCCGCGCGCCGATCGCATCGCCTTCGCTAGCGCGATGGGGCTGTACATTCTGGCCAAGGTCGCCGAGCTGCTCGACCACGAGATCGCGGCCGCTTTCGGCTTCGTCACCGGACACACGCTGAAGCATCTGATCGCGACGGCCGCTACGGCTGCCGTCGTCTGGGGATTGACCCGGCGATTTTCGCGCGCCCCGGTGGCCAACCCGCCCTGCCCGCTGGCCGGGTGACTTGTCGTCCTCCGGCCAGGTCGCCATGGCTTTCGTACCGATGACCGCGCGCGCTATCCCGTCACGCTCAGATCTTACCTTCCACCCCGAAGACGTGCGTCCCACTTGGTGTCGTGTCGTGGAATGGGCGCGTGTCAGGGAGTTTAGGGGAAGAATCGGGCTTCTTGGGAATGGGCTTCGTGAGGTCGGGTCCATCAGAGCGGGGGCCGCTCATGGGGCCTTTGAAGCGGTCAGGATCGCCTTCGATCTTGATGTTGATGGGCTTCGACGGCTGGAACGGATCGGCCGGAGGACGCAAGTAGTTGCAGCCCTCCCGGGGCCGCAGGCTCAATCCTGGAGGGCAGCTTTCCTGCTTGAGGGCCTCGCTGAATTTGGCTTTGGTCGCCACGTCCTCAACCGACGTGGCGCCGCTACGGCCGGCATTGGTCGTCTGATTGGCGGGGGCGTTCGTCGAACCGGTTACTCCGTCTCCCATCTTCCTACTCCCTTTCCTGCATGGTGCGTGTGTCGGATGGCCCGCGCCTGCTGCATGCCGACGCCGGGGCGCCTGTGACGGCGCCGTCCATACAGGCACAAGCAAACCCGGCCTTCCGTGATATGCCGCACTCCAATTGCGCTGTGTAACGCCATCGCTAAGATCAGCCGGAAATCGAGCGAAATGCACGCATCGGAAGGACCGGCATGAACGGAAATCGATATTACGGGGTTCGCGTCGAGGGCGCGAAATACGGCGTAGGTTTTGGCTCGGCGCTTGCGATCGCGATCTCCTATACCAACAACCATTCGGTTCTGTGGGCGATCATCCACGGCATCCTGGGCTGGCTCTACGTGATTTATTTTGCGCTGTTCAAGTGATCTCGCTCCTGCCAGACCGAAGGTGACGACACAATGAGACGCCTTGTCCGGGCTTCGCTCGGTTTCCTCGCCTGGAGCCTTCTGCAATCCTCGCCCGCCTCCGCGCAGCTCAAGGGCAACCCCGACTATATGTGCCGGAACGGCTCTTTTCCCCGCGAGAGCACGAACTATCGCCTGGCAAAGATCAAGGGCGCGGCCGGCGACAGGATCTATTTCCACGGCGATGACAACGAGCGTTGCCCGGAGGACCAAGCCTGCCGCCTGAAAACCTATGTCATTGGCAGCGATGAAGTCATCGTTTCACGAACGCCCGGCAAGTTCGCCTGCAGCTGGTTTCAGCCGCGCAAGGGCAGCGAGACGGTCGGCTGGATCGAGACCGACAAGCTTACGTGGCAGGAGAACATGCGCCCGCCGGAGATGCGGGATTGGCTCGGCGAATGGCGCGCCTATGACAATCTCATTCGCATCTCGAAATCGAAAGAGGCGGGTACACTCGCGATCAAAGGCGAGGCCACCTGGGGCTCAGGCAGCCGCACCCATGCCGGCGAGCTCGGTTACGACGCCAAACCTTCTGCCGATAAAATGAAGTTCGGCGACGGCACGGACGAACTCGACTGCCAGGTCACGATGCAGCTCGTCGGCAAGCTGCTGGTCGTCGGCGACAACCTCCATTGCGGCGGCGCCAACGTGTCGTTTTCGGGGGTCTACCAACGGCGACCGAAGTGATAGAGCCGCGAGCTCCTTTTGCCCTTGGGACCGATTTTCCCTTGCATTGCGCGGACATGGACCTACGGTGCGCCTCGCCTGGACAGGCCCAAGAGAACGACAATCGACGACGCGATGAACTGCCCGAAATGCAATTCCGAACACGCCTATCAGGATGGCAGCCTGTGGGTCTGTCCGGAATGCGCCCATGAGTGGAGCGCCGAGGCTGGCGCCGGCGCAGAGGCTTCACCCGAAGCGGGCGTGCGCGATGCCCATGGCAATGCGCTTTCGGACGGCGACAGCGTCATCGTCCTCAAGGACCTCAAGGTGAAGGGGTCGTCGTCGGTCGTCAAAGGCGGCACCAAGGTTCGCAACATCCGCCTCACCGAAGGTTCTGATGGACACAACATCGCCTGCAAGATCGACGGGATCGGCGCGATGAACCTGAAATCGGAATTCGTGAAGAAGGCGTGAGGGCACCAGCGGCCTCATGCGTCAGCAGGCTTTCCCTTGCGAAAGGAAAGCCTGCCTGGTCATGTCAGCCTCGCAAGATCACGTCAGGTTTGGATGGCGGAGCAAAGCTCTCGGATCTCACCATCCGCGATTGACGTGCCGCACTTCCCCGGTCCGTGAGTCGACATAGACCTCCATCCATCGTCCGAGGCGGTCGCGGCCTTCGATCTCCCACTGACTACCCTGGAACTCGGTGTGGGACACCGTCGTGATGCCGAGACCGGTCGCGACGTCGAGCGCGATCTGCATCGATATCTGACCACCGGAATCCTGAGCCATGGCCGGCATCGCTGTGCCAATCGCCAGGGCGGTGACGATTGGAATAATGACATGTCGCATGAAGCACTCCTGTCGAAGGCGTTGAACGGTTACGCCATTCAGAACGAGGGCAGCGGCAATGTGTTCCGGCATCTGATATCGCGGAACAGCCGGAAATTTCGGCAGTTGCGGCAACTTGGTGGCAGTTCCCCATTTTGTCGCAAAGGAACGAATCTCAGCAGGACTCGCCTTACCCGCTGACGCCAGCACTCACTATCGACGCACACCAGCCGCTTTCACCGCGCCCTTTTTCCACAGCCGAAATCCGCCCTCGAACGCGTTGGTGTTGGCGCCGAGGCGAACCTTGCGCGGCAGCTTGCCGGTCTTGTCGGCGTTGCCGCCGCCGAGCATGATGTAGTCCGGCTCCAGTGCCGCGAGCAGGCGCTTGATCACGTCATCGACCGCGCGCTGCCATTTCTTCCGGCCGACGCGCTTGAGCGCTGCGGCGCCGACATATTGCTCGAACGTCTTGCCGTGCTTGTACGGCAGGTGCGCCAGCTCCATCGGCTCCAATATACCGTCGACGATCATCGCGGAGCCAAGACCCGTCCCTAGGCCCAAGAACAACATGCGGCCGCCCTGGTAGCTGCCGATCGCCTGCATCAGCGCATCGTTGACGACCTTGGTCGGACGGCCGAAGGCCTTTTCGAAATTGAAACCGCCCCAGCCCTGGCCGAGATTGTGCGGCTCCGACAAGGGCCTGTTATTGGCCACCGGTCCGGGATAGCCGATCGCGACGACGTCATAGGACCAGTCCTTGGTCAGCGCCTTGACCTTCCTAACCATTACCTTCGCTGACAGCCCGGGGCCGGACGCAAACGCGCGCCTGACCCGCTCCGTGCTGGTCATGACCTTCACGCGCGAACCGCCGATGTCGATCACGAGGACCGTGGGCCGAGGTTTCCGCTTCGCTGCTTTCGTCGCCATGAATGATCATAACCCGGCTGACTTGCCCGAAGAAGAAAGCGGAGCAAGCGTAGGGCGGATTACTAACCCGCCCTACTTTGCATCACACGATCACCCGATCGTTCGCTCCAGCACGTTGAGCCAGTTCGCCGATCCCAGCTTGTTCAATAGCGCCTCGGAATAGCCGCTCTGCCGGAGCGTCTCCATCAGCACCGGCAGCCCGGCCGCCGAGCCGATTTTCGCCGGCACGGTCGCGCCATCGAAATCCGAGCCGAACCCGACATGGTCCTCGCCGAGTTTCTCGATGAGATAGTCGAGCTGGCGCACCATCAATGCCACATCGGTATCGGCGGTCATGTTACCGTCGGGACGAAGGAAGCAGGTGGCGAAGTTGAGGCCGACCATGCCGCCGCTGTCGCGGATCGCGGCCAGTTGCCGGTCGGTCAGGTTTCTCGGCGAGGGGCACAGCGCATGCGCGTTGGAATGCGTCGCGACCAGCGGCGCGTTCGACAGCCGCGCAACATCCCAGAAGCCCTTTTCGGTGATGTGCGAGAGATCGACCAGGATCTTCATCTCGTTGCAGGCTCGTACGAGCTTTTCACCGGCCGGGGTCAGTCCGTCGCCGAGATCGGGCGTATTGGGAAACGCGAACGGCACGCCATGGCCGAAGATGTTGTTGCGGCTCCACACCGGCCCCAGCGAGCGCAGGCCCGCCGCATACAATAGCTCCAGGAAATGCAGATCGCCGTCGATCGCCTCGCAGCCTTCGAGATGCAGCACCACCGCAAGGCTGCCACGGAGGGTCGCCGCACGGATCTCGGCGGTCGTCCTGCACAGCGTCACCTCGCCCTTCGCATGGCGAACGACCTTCATCAGGATCGCCAGCTCGCCGAGCACGGACTTTCGCGCATCCTCAATCGGCAATGGCGGCGGCAGCGGCACCGCATACTCTCCGCCGGTCATCTGCTTGCTGAGCGCCGCAAAATTGCCCGGCGAGGGCGAGTACATCGCAAACAGCCCGCCGACGAAAGATCCGGCCTTCGCCTTCTTCAGGTCGATATGGCCGGCCTCTTCGCCGCACAGGAAATCCGACACCGCGTCGCTGGAAGGCGACTTGTAAAGACGGAGCAGCACGTCGTTATGCCCGTCGAAGACAGAAATGTTGGTCGCCATGGCCTGCCGGTGGCTGAGAGGGATATCCCGAACGATAACGTGTTGTCTTTGGCAGAACCAGCCCATCGACATCAGGCGCGAACCGCCTCCCCCGCCCCCGTCCGCTACTGTGCATGGGGTTGTTTTCGAGATTCTTGTGCGGGCAGGTGTGGCAGCCGGCACACGCCCGGTCTTAAACGCGTCGCCGCTCGAAAAAGGGCCGCGCTGTTCACAGACTTGCCGCAAATGCGTGTGGAGCTTCGATCGGGGACAATTAACCGAGTATCAATCCATGCGTTTATCAGCTTTATCGACGGCCGTCGCCGGGCGCGCCGGCATGTTCTGTTGTGCCTTGTTCATGGTGATCAGCGCTCAGGCGCTCGCGGAGACGTCGGACAATCCGGCTCCGGCCGCCGCGCAGCCCGCGGCGGCTGCGGAAGAGAAGCCGGCTGCGGCTGATATCGCCGAGCCAAAGCCGGCGAGTGCAGAGGAAAAGCCGGTAATCGCGCAGGACAAGCCCGCCGCCGTCGAGCCGAAGCCGGCGACCACCGACGAGAAGCCTGCCGTCGCGGAAGAGAAGCCGGCAGTCGCCCAGCACGAGCCCGCTGCCGCCGAGGAGAAGGCGGCCGCCAAGGACGACAAGCCTGCCGTCGTCGAGCAGAAGCCGGCCCCCGCCGAGGAGAAGCCGGCGGTTGCGCAGGACAAGCCCGCCGCCCAGGAGAAGGCGGCTGCCGTCGACGACAAGACTGGCGCCATCGAGCAAAAGCCGGCCGTCCCGGCCATAGAGCCTGCGGCGATTGCGCGGAAGCCGGCGCCTGCTGCGCAAAAACCAGCGGTAGCGCGGACAACGCCCGCCTTGCAGCCAAAGCCTGTCGCCAAGCCATCAAAACTCGCCAGCAGTAGCGTCGCCACAGAGCCCAGTAAGCCGGCGCAACCGGCGACGGCGACCCGCAAGCCGCGCGAACGGACGCTGGTCATGCTCTGCACCCGCTTCCGCACCTACGACCCATCGGCCGGGACCTATCGAGGCTATGACGGCCTGACGCATTCCTGCCGATAGGCGAGCGCGGGCGCGCCGTCGCGCGCCCCGCTGCCGTCTCATTCTGGCTACTGGGCGCCACCCTCCGGCTTGATCCCCGCCGCCTTCATGATTGGCAGCAGCCTGGCTTCCTCGCTGTCGCGATAGGCCGTCACCTCCTGCGGGTTGGTCGGCCAGGTGGTGGCGCCGAGGTCTCCGTAGCGCTGTTGCACCCAGGGGTCGTTCAGGGCCTTGGCGGTGAGCGCGTTGATCTGCGCGACGAGATCGCCCGGCATGTTCGCCGGGCCGATCAGCGCGGCCCATGACGTCATCTCGTAGCCGGGCAAGAGTTCTGCGAACGCAGGGACGTCGGGAAGCTCCTTGATCCGCTGCTTCGCGGTGACCGCGACGGGGCGGATCGTGCCTGCGCGCACGCTCGGCAGCGAGCCCGGCAGATTGTCGAACAATAGATCGACATTGCCGCCGAGCAGGTCGTTCAGCGCCGGCGCAGCGCCGCGATAGGGCACGTGGCGGACCTCGACGCCGGCCATGCTGTTCATCATCTCGCCGGAAAGATGCAACGTGGTGCCAAAGCCGGCGGAAGCGTAGGTGTACTTGCCCGGCGCCTTCTTGAATGCGGCGAGCAATTCCTTCAGGTCCGAAGAGAACAGGTCCCTCTTCGCGGTCAAAATGTTCGGCAATTGCCACATGCCGGAGATGAAGGTGAAATCGTTGCGCGGATGATACGGCAGCTTCGCGTAGGAGCCGATCGCGAGCACGTTGGAGGCGATGCCACCGAGCCCGACCGTGTAGCCGTCCGCCGGCGCTTTCGCGATTGAGTCGGCGCCGAGCACGCCGCCGGCGCCGGCCTTGTTCTCGACCACGAAGGATTGTCCCGACAGTTCGCTCAGCTTCTGGCACAGCACGCGCGAGAGCGTGTCGGTGGCGCCGCCGGCCGGAAAGCCGTTGACATATTTGACCGCGCGGATCGGCCACGCCTCGCCTGCACGGCCAAGGCGCGTCGCCAGGAACGGCGCGGCAACAAGAGAGCTGATGGTCGCGAGTGCGCGACGTCGGTCCACTGACAGCGGCATCGGTGTCCTCCCCTTGCACGCCGCGCGCCACGTTTGCAGCTTCTGCTGCTGTTTGTTTTTCCTGGGCTTCCGAATCTTCCCGTGGAGGACCGGAAGTGGGGCGCGTTCGGCCTATCGCCAGCTTAGGAGGTGCGGGCGAAGCTGCAAAGCCCGCGCATCGCGACAAAAAAGCCCGCGAGGATATCGCGGGCTTTCTGCGGGATGGAAAATGTTCACACGCCGGCGCGAGCCTACGATCGTCACTGCGTGGCGCGGCCGACGGTTTCGCTGCGGCCCTGCGCGGTCTTGATCTTGCCTCGCGGCGTCAGCACGCTGAGCTGAACCGGCGTAGCCGAGGGCGCAATCGGCAATGCTTCCTGGACGTTATCGGCGCCCAGCACCTGAACCTGCACGGCCGAAACCGGTAAGCCCGCCTTCTCATAGCTCGGCAATTCGGCGGCGACCGCGCCGCCGGCAGCCGACAGCGCGAGCATAGCGGCGGCGATGGACAGGGAAATCTTGTTCACGTCAGCTCTCCTTAATAGCTTGAAATCCAGAGTTAAAGTGCGATTTGCTGCGTTGCAATAGTTTAATATTGCATTGCACAAATATGTGATAGCGGAATGCAGAACCGCGCGTTGGTCGCGCGAAAAGGCGTGAAGGTTCGCGGCAAATTTCGATACAGCAACGTATCCGAACGAACGGAGCGGAATCCGGGGCAATCTCGGCACTGCAGTCGGAAGATCATCTCACCGAGTTGGTGACGAAGGCCAGGGCGTTTTCCTTGTTCGCGATACGACGCCATTTTGTTCGCAAAGAACGAATCGTATCAGCAAAAATCAGCGCAGACCGTTTCTTAACAACGCGTTTGCTTCGTGCTGCACCTATGTCTGCACGCTCTGCAACCCATACCTGAGTGTCGGCCGCAGCGCTCGCATCTTTGCGGCCAGCTGCTGGCTCCTCGTCTCTTCCGCGCACCCCAACATGTCCGCCACTGCGACATGGTCCTCATCGCTCTTGTGCTGGTTGAGCTTCGACTGGCCCTCGATCTCATCGACGACGAGATCGATCACGCGGATCGAGGCGAGCATGCTCTCGCGCTTGCCGGGCTCCATCTGGTCCAGGCTCCAGGGCTGTTTCGGCAGGCGCGCCTCGGAGACTGCGAGCAGCGCATCGCCGTGGGCGCGGTTGTCGTCGCGCCCAGCCAAATGCGCGACGCCGGAGAGGTGCACGGCCTCGTAGAGCCAGGTCGAAACGTTGTCGCGCGAGGCGTACCAGTCGTTGGAAATATAGGCGTCGTCTCCCGAGACGATCAGCAGGAAACGCCTGCTGCCGTCGGCGAGTGCCACGAGCGGATTTTTCGCGGTCAGATGTAACTGCACGATCACGCGATCGTCGCGGCGCTGGATCACGAACGGCACGTGTGAGGCGCGCGGACCGCGCTCATCGGCGGCGATGATCACGCCAAAGCCGCGCTCGGCCGCGAATGCGACCGCGTGTTCTTCCTCGATGCGAAACTGGGGCCGGAGAATGTGCATGGCAAAGCGCTCGAACGGCTGAAGGATGGAGGGGTCGCTTGAAAGCTAACCTATTCGACTTGAGATCGCCAACCTGCGCCGGCGCGCGTTCCGATCGCTAGACGAATGCGATATGAGGCTTCGTGCCCCCCCTTCGACGGTTCCTCTAAGATTAGCAGCCGAGCCCCACGACATACCGCCTCTCAAACCTCAGGCCACCTACGACGATTTCGCCCGCCTCGATATCCGCATCGGCAGGGTCGTCGACGTGCAGCCGTTCCCCCGCGCGCGCAATCCGTCATACAAGATCGGCGTCGCTGTCGGGGCCAAGCGGATCATGTGGTCGAGCGTGCAGGTGACGAACCATGCGCCGGCTGCCCTGCTCGGCTCGCTCGTCGTCTGCGGTCTGCAATTTCGCGCCGAAAAATATCGCGGGCTTTACGTCCGAACTGTTGATCCTTGGCGCCAAGGATGCCGATGGCAATGTGATCGTGCTTGGCCCGCGCAGCGAGGTTGCGATCGGCGAACCGGTGTTTTGAAGCAGTCAGGAGAAGCAATGAGTAGACGCCGCTTGTTCTCCATCCGACTCCATTTTGTTCGCAAAGAACGAATCGGAATCGACGAAGTCAGTGCGGACCGATCCTTAACAATGCGTTGTGTGCGCACGGATGAAGAAGTCATCACGAACTCTGCACGCAGCGTTCAGCAACGCTCTCGCCCCGTCGTTGCGAGCACAGCGAAGCAATCCATCTGCCCCCGAGCCGAGACGTGGATTGCTTCGCGGAGCCTGTCATCGGGCGCGCATTCGCGCGACCCGTTGGCTCACAATGACGAGGAGGCATAGAGCGAATAAGCGTCGAGGCCGCGCGTAGTGGCAGATTAGCGTCAGCGTAATCCGCCGCTTCGCTCGCGGCCGGCCGGCGCGTTACGCTTTGCGCTAAGCCGCCCTACCTATGTGGCAAGCATTATGCTGCTTTGGCGGTCTTCTCCGGCGGCGCGGTCTCCATCGCGCGCATGTAGAGATCGAGCAGGCTTTCGCGCTCGTCGCGCTCGTCCTGGTCCTGCTTCCTCAGCTTGATGATCTCTTTCAGGATCTTGACGTCGAATCCCTCGCCCTTGGCTTCCGAAAACACTTCCTTCTTCTGCTCGTTTAGCTCCTGTAATTCGGTGTCGAGGTTCTCGATCCGCTCAACGAAAGAACGAATCCGCCCGCCGGGAATGGTGACGTCAGACATGGTGACTCCCTGTTGAATGAGACCGTGAAAATGACCGCAAACAAATAACCAATGTGTTAACTTGCGAGGGTTCCTTTGCCGTCATCCGATCAATCCCCAGAACTCGGCCCATGAACGTCATTTCCATTCAGTCGCAGGTCGCCTTCGGCCATGTCGGCAACAGCGCCGCGGTGTTTCCGATGCAGATGCACGGCATCGACGTCGTAGCGGTGCCGACCACGCTGCTGAGCAACCGGCCGGGCTATCCAACCCTGCGCGGCCGCGTGGTCGAGGCCGAGCTCGTCGCCGATCTATTGCGGGGCATCGAGGAACGCGGCGCAGCAGATCGCGCGCAGATGATCCTGTCCGGCTATCTAGGCTCCGCCGACAACGCCAAGGTGGTGGCGGATTTCGTCGCGCGCGCCAAGGCGAAGAACCCCGCGCTGCTATATTGCTGCGATCCGGTGCTGGGCGACCGCGACCGTGGCCTGTTCGTCCACCCCGATATTCCCTCGTTGGTGCGCGACCTGCTGTGCCCGCTCGCCGACATCATCACGCCGAACCATTTCGAATTCGAATGGCTGTGCGGGGCCAAGGTTGCGACAATCGATCAACTGCTCAAGGTGGCGCGCGCCTTCATGGCGCGCGGCACCGTCGTCGTCACCAGCGCTGAGCTCGCCGATACGCCGGCGGGCGAAATCGAGACGCTCGCCGTCGAGCGCACTGGTGCCTTTCGGGTGCGCACGCCAAAACTTGCCATCACCCCGAACGGTACCGGCGATCTCTTTGCCGCGCTCTTGGTCGCCGCCCGCCTCCGCGGCGCCGACACTTCAGGTGCGGTCAGCCACGCCGCTTCCGCGATCCTCGCCGTGCTGGAACGTACCGTGGCAAGCGGCACCGAGGAAATGCGCATCGTCGAGAGCGCGGAAGCACTCGTGAATCCGCCGCGCAGGTTCGAAGCTCGCAGAACGGATTAGCGAAATCCGGCCGAGCCGCTAGTCCACGACGTCGAGCTTGACCTTGGCAACACCTTTCCCGACCATTCCGAGCGCATCAGCCGCGGAATAGGAGACGTCGACGACACGCCCCCGAACAAAGGGACCACGATCGTTGACCCGCACCGTCACCGAGCGGCCGCTCGAAAGGTTGGTCACGCGTAATTTGGTGCCGAACGGCAGCGTCGGATGCGCTGCGGTCATTTCAAGCGCGTTGAATTTTTCGCCGCTCGCGGTCTTCGTGCCCTCGCTATAGTAGCTTGCGACCCCATGCGAAGCCGTCTTGCCGCCCGCATCGCTACGCGACGCAACTATGTGCTTTCGCACCGCCGCCACGCGCCGCTTCATCATGGAGGATGTCGAACGGTCCTGATCCAGCGACGCCTGCCTGACGGCGCGAAGTCCGGATTTTTGACTGACGACGGTGGACTGTGCGCAGGCCGCCAGCGATGCCGCGCCCAGCATAATCGCCAGCAGCGTTACGAGTTTCCTAGCCGTGGAAGCCATGTTGCAATCCCCGCTCGTGCCCCAGCCCAAGCCGAAAACCAACACGGGGCAATCGCGGGCCCGAATCCGGGCGGAAACGTGGCCGGATGCGATCAGGCACGGCTTCCGCAGCGCAATTCGCTTCCAGTGTGGTGATTGGGTCACAGAATTTGGCGCGAATGAGCCAACCCGCTCGCGGGCGAATCCGCGGTGCGCGGCGGCCGCCCGGTCAACAGCCGGCTACGTCAGGCAATCTCGTAAACCGACACCTTGTCCGCGATCCCACTCAACGCCACGCGTCTTGGCGTTGGCTCTATCCCGCTGGTCTTGAGCAGGGCCCGGGTGCGCGCGTTCTCCACCACCGATTCCGTCACCACGATGGAGCGTGATTCAGCGAGGCCCTGGATCCGCGATGCGATGTTGACCGTCTGGCCAAAATAGTCCTGTTGGCCATTGAGCGTGACCGCCAGGCATGATCCTTCGTGGATGCCCATTTTCAGGCTCAGGCTCTGATGCTGACGCTCGGCGCCGAGATCGCTCATCGCCTCGCGCATGCGGATCGCAGCGGCAATGGCGCGGTCAGGCGTCTCGAAGGTCGCCATGACAGCATCGCCAATGGTCTTCACGATCGCTCCCCTTTCGGACGCGATGATCTCCTGCAACAGGCGGAAATGCTCGTTGACGAGATCGAACGCCGTCAGGTCACCGACCCGTTCATAGAGACCTGTGGAGTCCTTGAGATCACTGAACAGGAAAGTCAGGCTCAATATCTTCAGCCGCTGGCCGATAGCGAGCGTGTCGGTCCGGTAGATATCGCGGAAGGTTTGATTGGTAAGCAGACGCGTTGCCGTGAGAACGGATTTGCGGCGTTTCAAAAGGTCGTCCAGCGCCGGGTTCGTGACCCATATCGCCGGCAGAACGCGACTATCTGTGCGATTGTCCAAGGCCAGGCGCAGCGGCCCGGGGCGCAAGCTAACGGTATCGACGGGGACCTGGAGCTTGTTGAAGCTCACCGACAGGTTCTGGCGCTCGCTGGTTTCTTCGCCGCTGACGTCAAGGAACTGGGCCGCATGCGTCACGGGATCGAACACGATCAACGTGCCCTGCGGCACCTGCAAGGAAAGGATGGCCCGTTCGCCAGCCGGCAGATCGACAATTTCGAGCGTGACCTCGTCCAGCAATCTCTCCACATCGGCTGGAAGATCGATCGCCGAACTCCAGAAGATCTGGCGATAATATTCGGCCGCGGGAAGTTCGTCGGGATTATGCGCCGCGATCTTCCGCACGCGCGGGCTCACCATGAAGGTCACTTCGACGAGATTATCGAGCGTCGTCTCGTAGCCCGCGGCGCAAAAAGCGCAATTATACTGCGCGCTATTCACCGTCTTCAGGCTTTTGTTGGCGGAAAGAACCCCGGCGCAGCTTGGGCACATCACGTTCCAAGTCATTTCGAACATGCCGAGCCCCACCGCATTCAGCAGGGTTGCGATGACCCGATCTTCGTCCATGCCCTCGGTGCGTGCGAGATCGAGCGCGTTGATTTTGTTCAAGGCATGATCCGGGGCATGGCGCACCATCCGCTCGAGCATGCCGACAATGGCTTCGTCCGATGATTGACGCAGGGCCGCAAACAGGGTCTCGGTTTCACTCATGCGACAATGCTACCTGAAAGCAAGCCGCGCGAACACCCGCTAAGCGCCCCGCTTTGGCAATTGGCCCGGATCAGCCGGCCGGGCCGAATGCGCCGTCAATTCGGACTGGCAAAGAGGCCAATACCGCTCTATCCGGGTTAGCCTGGAGCCAGCGCGCAACGGCCGAACGGGAGGATATCATGCAAGTCGCAGTCATCGGCGCCGGCGCCGTCGGGTGCTATTATGGCGGGCTGCTGCTCAAGGCCGGGCACGACGTGACTTTCATCGGCCGGCAGGTGCATGCCGACGCCATCAATGCGCGTGGCCTGCTGCTGGACACCAAGACGTTCCGCGGCCACCTGCCCGCCAAGGCCGCGATCGACACGGCCACCCTCGCGCCGCCCGACCTCGTGCTGGTCTGCGTGAAGTCGGCCGACACCGAAACGGCCGGCCGTTCGCTGGCCGGACGCTTGCGGCCGGAAACCTCCGTGCTCAGCCTGCAGAACGGCGTCGACAACGCGCCGCGCCTTGCTGCCGTCATCGGTCATGCCGTTATTCCCGTCGTCGTCTATGTCGGCAGCGAGATGGCCGGGCCCGGCCATGTCAGGCATCACGGCGGCGGCGATCTCGCGATAGGGCCTTCTCCGGCGAGCGCCGCGCTGGCACAAACGCTGCAGGCCGCCGGGATCGGCGTCACGATCGCCGACGACATCGGCAAAACGCTGTGGAGCAAGCTGATCATCAACTGCGCCTACAACGCGCTGTCAGCGGTCGCCGGTATCGCCTACGGGCCGATGCTGCAGGTCGACGGCACGCGGCAAGTCGTCACCAGCGCCGTGCAGGAAGCGACTACCGTCGCCCGCGCCTGTGGCGTCGCGATCGCGGATGATCTGATTGATCACATCCTGAATATCCCCGAGATCATGCCCAACCAGATGTCGTCGACCGCGCAGGACCTTGCGCGTGGCAAGCCGAGCGAGATCGACTTTCTCAACGGCCATGTCGTGCGCAAGGGCGCCGAGCTCGGCATCGCAACGCCGACCAATCAAGCGCTCCAGGTGATGGTGAAGCTGGCCGACCGCGGCAAGGAATTGGCGCAGAAGAAATAGCCGCGCCTCTCATCCGCCGAGCACGTTGCCCCAACCGTCGAATACGTACTCGCGCCACGCAACCGTGCCGTCGTCGCGCGCATTGGCCGTGCGGCAAAAGTCGTCGGCCTGGTCGCCGATCCAGGTGATGATCCGGTCGGTGGCGAGGTCGTGCAGGATGGCAGGCTCGGACGGATCGAAGCCCGTCATCGGATGCAGGGTGCTGGGATGCAGAGGCTGGATGCTTGTCATGCCCAGCCAACGCTTACGCCCTGCAAAGGTTGCGTGCTTGTTCGCAACCTCTTTGTCGCACCGGCGTTATGGGCGAACAGCAAGGAGCACTCACTATGCGGAACAAGGCACCGAATTCGCAGAGCATCAAGAAGCGCTCAAACGCCCAGATGCAGGCAGCCAACCCGATGCTCAACCCCGGTGACGAAGCCGCGCGCGGCACGCCCGGCACCGGCGAGGACATCTGCCCCGAATGTCACGGCAACGGCCGTGTCAATGGCGCACCCTGCCCGCATTGCGGCGGCAGCGGCTCGATCACCCGCGCGATCGGCGGCGCTTAGAGGATCGCTGTAAGGAGCCCCGCGCCTTACGCGACCATTCGCTTTTCGAGGATTTTTCGGAAATCCGTCGCCAGGCTCGCGTAGTAGCCGGCCAACACTTCATAAAAGGTCTGCTGCGCCTTGTCCTTGGCTTCGCGCGCCTGCGCCTCGCATCTGGAGGCCCTACTCTCGTACTTTTCCACCTTGGTCTGCAGCTCAGCCACCACCATGATCGTCACTCCCCACGCCACACGTACAAGGATGATGCTATGCCGGGGCGCGTCGAAAAGATGACGGGCTTGGGGAGATTTCGCAGCGGCGCCGTGAGCAAGCCGTGGCGTAAGGATCGGAATCCGAAAACAGGGAACCGATTTCCCCGACACCAACGCAAGGCGTTTGCCCCGATATCATGCACCAGAACGTGAGATCATGATGCGATCTGCTTGATTGCGCTATGATCTATTGCCGCGGCACCGGCGCCGGCGGACGCAACGAGGTACGCGACGCGGATTTCGCCCCCGGCTTCGTAGCCAAGCGCTTTCCACTATCGACAGATTCAAGATAGGACGCCAGCGCCCAGGCCGAGCTCGAGCCGCTGGAATAGTGTTTTTGCAGAAACAGATAGAGCGTGAGCTGGAAGCGGCCCTTGGCGAGCCCGCGCGGGCTGCGGTGGCAGGAGACGCAGCCTTCGGCAAACAGTTTTTGCGCGGGCTTGCCCTGATCGAGGTTCTGCGCGCCGATCGCCGCGCCGCTGAGCGCGGCCAGCACGATAGCAACAAGCAGGCCACAGCCGATCTTTGCTGGCGACATCAATTCTTATCCGTGCGCGGAACGATCGGCGGCGCTTCCGCAAGATAGCTGGGCGCGCAAATGCAGAAAACCGAAGGTGAAAGGAAAAGCCAATCTGTTGGCCGCGCATGGCGAAAAATGGGCGAGACTTTTGCCCTTCGAAGGCCGCGCGCGCCGTAAATGCGCTGCCGCCCTGCTCATTTGGCTGTCCCAAGCGCGTCACGCGATCGGCGTCGATCGCCTCAATACGGCGGCTTCTTGCGCTCGCGCTGCGCCCGTGCCGCTTCCATCCACCAGGCAAGATCGTCGGCAAAGCGCGGAAACGCGCGTTCGAGCGCTTTCCCGCCCTCGCCCGTAGCCTTGCCGTCTTCCGAAAGCGTTTGCGCGATCGGCCCGACCGCGATCGAGCTCGAAATCACCACCATGCCCATTTCCGAAAGCGTGCCGTGCCAGGCGAGCGCGGCGCGCGCGCCGGAGAATCGGCCCGCCGAATAGCTCGCGATCGCCGCCGGCCGCCAGAACCATTCCTCCAGAAAATGATCGGTGAGGTTTTTCAGTCCCGGTTGCATGCCCCAATTATATTCGCCGGTGACGAACACGAACCCGTCGGCGTCGCGGATTTGCCCCGCGAGCTTTTCCAGCGCATCCGGCGCGCCGCCTTTCGGATGTTCCTTGTACATCCGCTCCAGGATCGGCAGGCCGACAGCCTTGGCATCGATCAGTTCGACATCATCGCCGCGCGCGCGAAATCCCTCGACCACGAATTGCGCCAGCCGAATGCCCATGCGGTCGAAGCGGTAGGAGCCGTAGAACACGAGAATGCGGTTGCCCATGGGACATCAACCTCCAAACACTGGATCCTCAGACATTGGATGATGCAGTCGAACCATGCGCGCACGCCCCATGCAAGGCGCACGCTTGCGGCAAATGAACCGCAAGATAGGCCGAAGTACCCAAGGCGGAGCTTTATTGATCCCGGATAATCTCTGGATGGGCCAACAAAAAAGCGGCCTTGCGGCCGCTTCGTTGCAGTCAGGCTTGCGCTCTACCAATAGCCGGGCCCGTCATAATACGCATAGGAATCAACATACGGCGCGCCAGCGATCGCCGCCGCCGTTCCGATCGCCCCGGCGGCTACGCCGGCTGCAAGTCCAACGGGGCCAGGCCGGTAATAGGCCCGCGGCCCGTAGTAGACGCGAGGCCCGTAGTCGCCATAGTAGTAGCTGTGGTCATAAGGGCTCGGCGTACGCACGCCGTATCCGCCCCGTAGATAGTTGGAATTCGGGTAGGCGAACCCGATCATTCCGGGCTCCTGGGTTGCTTCCTGCGACATTGCCGGCGTTGCAAACGCCGTCGCAAGGAGAGCAGCCGCCCCGAGCAGCTTCAGTTTGGTCATCGCTCATTCCTCCATTCACGTATGAAGGACGAACGGGCGAGGCCGAGGGCTGTTCCGGATGCCGATTCACAGCGCTGTGAGTTGGCCGGTGCCACAGCTGCCACCGAGAGAGAATCACCAAGAGAAAAGGCCGGCGGGCATTACGCCGCCGACCTTCTCTTGCAACTGCCGGCTCGGGAGGTCCGGTTCCGCTGCGATTCCATTTGCCTAAAACTTCACCACTACAGTCTTAAGAAAATCTTAAGTAGTTACCGTGATGTGCATCACAGAGCGCGAGAACCCGGCGCGGCTATCCTGCAACCAATAAGGCAGAACGGTTCAAACGCAGGAGGCCACGATGGCCCAGGTTTATTTCCACTGCTCAAGCTCCCGGGAAGTGCGGATCGACCGATCCGGTCAAGCCGTGAGCGATCTCGCTGAAGCGCGCGACCGCGCCGCCTGCATCGTCCGCTCGATGATCATGGGGCGCGACGGTGAAGATTGGCGCGACTGGGTCGTGCATGTGAACGACGATTTCGACGACGAGATCTTCGTTCTGCCCTTTGCCTTCGTCCTCGGCAAACCGCACTGAGAGAAGAGCCATGCTGCCGGCGCGCACGACCTTCATACCGCTGTTCCGCCGCATCGACGCGATGTTGGCGCGCTGCCATCGCCTGATCGAGCGTGCCCGCGACCCCTACCGTCCCGAGCGACACTACATGCGCGGCCCAGGCCCGAAATGGCACGCCAGGCACCGCGCCGAGATCGCTGGCGTGGCCCTTTAAGGCCCCATTTTCTCTGGTTCCAGCGGCGCTCGCCACCGCGGCCCCAACCTCTCCACGAGTTCGCCTTGCTTTGGTCAAACCTCGCTGGCCGTGTTGAGGCCGGGCAGAGGGTTTTCCACGCAATAGCGCATGCTCGCCGCCCTGATCCAGGGTGACATTGGACTGAGCAAGGGACCGCCAATCCATGCCAACGCTGAAAGACACCGATCCGCACGACGTCTTTGCAATCGAATCGCTGCTGCATGCGCATGCCGAAAAGATGCCGCATGCCGAAAAGGCGCCGTCGCTGGCGCATGACCCGGCTACCCCATCCGCGGCCCCGCCAGTTCAAGTCGCGCCATCGATTTCAGTCGGCGCGCCGGTTCGGCAGGCCGAGCCCAAGTTCAGCGCGCCCGACACCCCCGAGATCAGCGTCACCCGCGAAATCGCCGTCGATAACTGCAAGGCGGACGAAATCAAGGTCGATGGCCTCAAGATCCTGGATGACCGGCCGATGTCCAAATGGGCAAAGCGCATCGTTATGGCGCTGCTCGGGCTTGTCGGCGCCATCGCTGCTGCCGCCTGGCAGCACTATGGCGATGACGCCAAGGCGATGGCCGCCGAATGGACGCCGCCCTTTCTGTTGGCCGCGTTGCCCTCGACAGCCAAGCCCGCCCTCGCCGAGCAGCCGGTCGCGCCGGAGACGGAGACCGCCGCAGCCGATCAGACCGCTCAACCAGCGGCCGCCGCGCCCGCTCAGCCCGAACCCGCGGCTGCCGCCGCTGTGCCACCGGCTCCTTCTGCCGATACAGCCCAGATGGAATCGATGGCGCGGGATCTCGCCGCGATGGGACAGCAGGTCGAAGAATTGAAAGCCACTATCGCCCAGCTCAAGGCGAGCCAGGCGCAGATGGCGCGCGATTTGGCGAAAGCTTCTGAGGTCAAGGCGCCGGAGGCCAGAGCCGCGGCTGTTGCGCCGCCACCGCCGCTACGGCCGGCGGCCCCGCCGGTGCGCAAGCCGAAGCCGGTTTCGTCGTATACGCCTTCCTATTCACCCGCGCCGGTGGCGGCTGCGCCCGCAGCGCCACCCCCGCCGGTGCAGATCGCCGCACCGCCGCCGTCCCCTGCGCCGCCCCGGCAGACGATCACAGATGATGGCGAGCCGGTGGTGCGTCCGCCGATGCCGTTGCGGTAGATCATTGTCGGGATGCAAGGCACCGCATCCGGACAGATGACGCTAGCTCTGGTGCGGTCCCCGCATCAGCTTCATGGCGTCTTCGATATGACGCCACTCCTTGGCTTCCTCGATATCGCCCTTGGTCTCGCAAGCCTGCGCGTTGTGCGCCGCTTGCGCGATCGCGGTGAGGCCATGCTTCTCCATCATCTGGCGCGCAATCGTATGGATTTGCATTTCCGACATCATGACGCTCTCCCGGGGTTCCATCGGTCCAGTCGCGAGGCTCGCGGATAGACTCGGCTTGCCCACTAAAACGGCAGAAGAGAAACTCTCGTTCCTGCCGCGGCGATGAATAAATTTTCAGAAAAGTCTAGCGATTTGCGCAGTTCCACCACAAGTCGCCAGTCCCCGTAATATCCCGTCCGCAATCTCCCCGAATATTAAGCCGGGCTCCCGCTTGGTATTTTTCGCGCGTGAATCGCAATGCAGGAGTCGGATATGGCCCACGTCTATTTCCACTGCTCCAATTCCGAAGGCGCAGGCTTTGCCCAGCGCGGCGCGGCTGTCGAAAACTTCGCCGAGGTGCGTGCCCACGCCGCACGCGTCGTGCAATCGCTGATCATGCTGCAGGACCCGGAAGACTGGCGCGACTGGACGCTGCATGTCAGCGACGACCTCGATCAGGAAATTTTCTCCCTGCCGTTTTCGTCTGTGCTCGGCGAGCCGCATTGAGGTGATGTCATGCTGGCCATGCAATTGCTTCTCCGACGCCTGATCGAAATCGCGATCGAATGGAACAGGCGGCTCGACATTGCCCGTGATCCCTACCGGCCCGAATTGCACTACATGCGCGGACCGGGACCGAAATGGCACGCCAAGCATCAGCGCGGCGCCGTTTAGCCAGTTTGGTAGGTTGGGTAGAGCGCAGCGAAACTCATCCTACGAATCACTACAACTCTCCCAATTCCGGCGGCTCGAACCAGTTGGTCAGTGACAGCCCGCCATCGACCACGATCGCCGCGCCTGTCACGTAACCCGAGATCCGGTTCGACAGCACCGCCAGCGCCAGTGGCGCAAGGTCTTTCGCCTCGCCAAGCCGGCCGAGCGGAATGTGCCTGGCGAGCGCCGGATCAGCGACGAAGCCGCCGGCCGCGATCGCACCGGGCACCAGCGCATTGACGCGGATGTCGAAGCTGCCGAACGTCTTGGCGAGCTCCTTGACCAGCATCGACAGCCCGGCCTTCGCCGTCGAGTAATGCGGCAGGTTACGCGGTGTGCCGGCATGCAGCGAGGTCAGCAGCAAAAACGAGCCGGGCTGTTTGTCGGCAATGAGTCTTCGCGCCAGTTCGCGCGACAGATGGAATCCGGCTTCCAGGTTCACCGCATGCATCTGCGCCCAGATTTCCTTGGTGACGCCGAACATATGATCGCTCTCGCGCCGCGGCGGCGAGGCGCTGTGCACGAAATGCGTCACGCAGCCGAGCACGTTGGCTGCTTCGCTCAGCAGCGCCGCCCGCGCCGCGGGGTCGGCGAGATCGCCGACCCAGGGCATCGCCAGGTCCGGCCGCGCCGAGGACGTGATCGCCGCCGTCACCGTATCCTGATTGATATCGGCAAACACCGTGCGCATACCCTCGCCGACCAGCGCCTGCGCGATTGCCCGCCCGATGCCGTTGCCAGCGCCGGTAACGAGCGCCGCTTCGCGCGTGGGATCGAATGGATTGTCGAAAAGGCTCATCGTTTTGGACCCCTTGCTATTACGCCATCGGTATTTAGTTGCAGCAGAACGCTACGCTGTATCGATCCGGCGTACCAACTTCACCGCTAGGTTGCTTCCAGGTTCCCGGAAACCGTCCTAGTCTCTCATTTGTCACTGGCGGGCTCATCCATGCAAACCCGCGTTCGAAAGGTCGCGCACGTTCTGGAACGTCTCGGGCTCGCGATGGCAGGCGCGGCGAGCGGCTTGTTTGTGGCGGCGCTGGTGGGAACGAGCTATTCCGTGCTTACCAGCCAGGCCTTTCTGCTGCTGATGATGATCGGCGGGGCGATCGGCTTCTATCTCGGCATCGATACGCCGCCCCTCCCTGTCAGCACCGCGAACGGCCGGCCGGCCGACGGCGCCTGGGTCGGCAAGATCGACGCGCCCGAGTTGCTCAGCGCGATCGGCACCTTCCTTGCGGCATTCTCCGCGTTCGCCTGCGTTGGCGTCATCGTGCTGCGCCATGATCCACATCTGGCATGGACATCGATGATCATGGCGGGATGGGTCGTCGGCATCACCATGCAGATCGTGGCCGGCACAATCGCGCGCCTGCGCCGCTAAACAGGCGGGTCGCTGATCTCAGCTCTCGTCTTCCAGCGTCAGTACCAAGCCGGTCAACGCCGAGCCGATGCCGAACATCAACCCGTAGGTCGTGATCAGCATCACCGCGGTCTGAACCGGAGCTGCGCTTTTGGCGACGAGGTCTCTGACATGGAAAGTATCGATCAGAGCGAGCAAGAGAACCAGCGACAGCCCTAGCGCCACGCCCATCAGGAAATGGGTCAACAGCGCATTGAAGAGTGACTTTTCCCGACGCATGGACGGCGGTGCCTTCGGCATGATGCAAGCCAACGCCCGTCCGAAACGACTGGTTCCGCCGCGAAACGACAGATTTCGTCCTGCAGCGCATCGACCGCCGCGCCGCGTTTGCGAAACGTTAAGCAAGCGGTGGCAATGCTCGCCGTCCTTTCCAAAAATTTCCACAATTCCTTTTAGGAAGAAAGCATTCGCTTTCGACAAACGAGGATTTTCCATGCGACTTGGGCAAGCGATCTTCTTCGGTTCGGCGGCCGCCCTCCTCACTTTGGCAGCGCCGACGCTCGCCAGAAACTCCAGCGCGCATTCGCACACGTCGAAAGCAACCGAAGCGCCGGCATCCTCCTCCTGCCACGCCTACCAGCAGGCGGCCGACGGCACATGGATGCAACTGCCCTGTCAGGAGATGGGTTCCAAGGCGCTGGCGCAGCCTCGTTCCGCCGCGAAGGGCACGACCGAAGAAACGCGGTGAGCGATGTAGATTTCATGGGCCGGTGAGCGCGCCCGTCCGCCAGGTTCGGGTTTCCACACTCGAACCATCGGAGAAGTGGGATGCAAGCATCGGCCGTAGGCACGCCCACCGCCAATCGGTATGGCACAATTTCCGTTGCGATCGAACTCAGCCGGGAGAGCTGGCGGGTGACTTAGTTGCGAGCCCAAGCTCGCCCCCGAGCACCTACACTGCCCTGCCCAGCCAATCATCGAAACGCGTCGGCATGATCCGTGCGCCGTCGTCCGGCACCAATGTTCGCAGCGCCAGCGGCGCGCCGAAATACGGCACCTCAGTGCCGGCCACGATCCGGCTCGTATCGCCCTTCTTGCGCAGCCAGCGGCCGACAAAGTCGGACAACGGCGCCGCCTCGGGACCCGCGACCTCGCGGACGCCGCCCGTCGGGACGCCGAGGGTCACGTCCGCCAGCGCTTCTGCGACCTCGTCGGAAAGCATGGGCTGCATCAACTGGCTGGAAACATGGACCTCGCCATCCCTGCGGCCGGAATCCGCGATCCCGCCGACGAACTCGAAGAACTGGGTGGCCCGCAGGATCGTATAGGCAAGGCCGGAGCCCGCGATCAGCCGCTCCTGCGCCAGCTTGGCGCGGAAATAACCGTTGCTTGCCAGGCGGTCGGTGCCGACCACCGACAGCGCAACGCAATGGCGAACCCCGGCCGCTTTCGCTGCCGCGACGAGGTTGCGCGTGCCCGTCTCGAAGAAATGCAGCACGGCCGCGTCCTCGAACGAGGGTGAATTCGCCACGTCGACAACGGTATCGGCGCCGGAAAGCGCCGCCTGCAGCCCCTCCCCGGTCACGGCGTTGACGCCCCGGCTCGGGGATGCCTGCAGCACCTCGTGACCTCGCGCCTGCAGCAACGAAGCCAGTTTCGAGCCGATCAGGCCCGTACCGCCGATGACAACGATCTTCATGTTCTGAGTTCCTCCAACCGAGCGCTGCGGACGAAAATCCGCAGCTTTGCGATCAAGACGAGTCAGTAAGCGCTGGTGTGACACACCCAGCATAAACTCTGGATTAATTAGCACCACTTATACTGGTGGCCCGCACCTCACGTACCAGTCCAATTGGCGTAAAAATCCCATGAAAATCGGTACCCTCCTGACCGCCGCGATCGTCTCGCTTTCCGCTGTCGGCGGCGGCCTCGCCGTCTATGTGGCGGTCTCAAAATACGAAACCATGGAAAAGGTCTCGCTCGCCCAGAGCCGGCTGGAGGTGGTGCGCGCGGTCGGCGATATCCCGCGCTACATGAACTCCGAGCGCGGCTTCGCCACCAACATCCTCTATGGGCCACCCACCATTGATCCGGCAATCCGCAAGCAGCTCAACGAAAAGCTTCGCAAGAACACCGACGGCGCGCGCGACAAGATGAACGCGGTCCGCAACAATCTATCCAGCAGCCTCGACGACGCTGCGGCGATCGGTAGTGGCATTGACGACCTGAACGTGAAATTCAACGCGCTGCGCGAGGCCATGGATAAGGCCATGGACGGCCCGGCCGAGGCGCGCAAGGACGCTGCCAGAAAGATTGTCGCCGACAACGCCATCTTCAACGCCGCGGTGACGAAGCTGCTCGACGAGCAGGTGCGCCGCATGGCGAAGCTGGACGGCGACGCCTATCGGCAAGCGGTCTACGCCAACATCGCCTGGAATTTGCGCGACGTCGGCGGCTACAACGCCAGCATCCACAAGAACCTCGTCGGCGCCAATCGCGCGGCGACCGAGGCCGAGAAAATGGAATATTCGCGCTCGCAAGCCCGTGCCGACCAGATCCTGATGTCGCTGCAGGAGTTGCGCGGCAACCCGGCCACGCCGCCCAATGTGGCCGCGGCGCTGGACAAGATGAACGAGATCTACGTTGGCAGGTTCGGTAAGGAGCTGAAGCTCGTCAAGGACGGCGCGGCCTCGGGCAAGTACGAGCACAATGTCGATTTCTTCTATGCCGAGTCCCAAGTCGGCCTTGGCTCCGTCGTCGAAGTCCGAGACGCCTTTTATAATAACGCCGAGTACGTTCTGGGGTTGGCCTATTCCTCCGCGCGCTTCAGCTTCCTGATCGCGCTCGCCGGCCTCGTTGCGGTCATCGCGGCCAGTGCCGCGCTGATCGCGATGGTCCGCCGCCGCGTCTGCAAGCCGATCGTCGACCTCACCGCCACCATGTCGCAGCTCGCCAGCGGCGATGTCTCCGGCGATGTCGCCGGCGCCGAGCGCGGTGACGAAATCGGCGCGATGGCGTCCGCGGTGCGCGTCTTCAAGGACAACATGATCGCGGCGGAACGGCTTGCGGCCGAGAAGGCCGCCGAGAGCGACGGCAAGATGCGCCGCGCCCAGATGCTCGATGAGCTCACCCGCTCGTTCGAAGCCAAGGTTACCGAATTGGTCGGCGGGCTGTCGGCCGCGTCCTCCATCATGGAAGACACGGCACAGTCGATGTCGTCGACGGCGACGCTGACCAACCGCCAGGCGGCGATAGTCGCCGCGGCTTCCGACCAGACCTCCGCCAACGTGCAGACGGTGGCGAGCGCCACGGAGGAGCTGGCCTCCTCGATCTCCGAGATTGGCCGTCAGGTCGCGCAATCGACCGAGATCGCCGCCCGCGCCGTCGACAATGCGCGGCGCACCGGCGAGACCGCCCGTTCGCTCGCCGAGGGCGCGCAGAAGATCGGCGACGTCGTAACCCTGATCCAGAGCATTGCGGCGCAGACCAACCTTTTGGCGCTGAATGCGACCATCGAAGCCGCGCGCGCCGGCGATGCCGGCCGCGGCTTTGCCGTCGTCGCCTCCGAGGTCAAATCGCTGGCCGGCCAGACCGCCAAGGCGACCACCGAGATCTCCGAGCAGATCGCCGCGATCCAGGCGGCGAGCGACCAGACCGTGACAGCGATCCAGAACGTCGCCAACGTGATCGGCGAGATCGACCAGATCGGCACCGCGATCGCGGCGGCGATCGAGGAACAGGGCTCGGCGACCAAGGAAATCTCACGCAGCGTGCAGGAAGCGGCGCGCGGCACCCAGGAGGTCAACTCCAACATCACGGGTGTCCAGAAGGCAGCCGACGATACCGGTGCCGCTGCCAATCAAGTGCTCGGCGCGGCCGAGCAGCTGTCCTCGCAGTCGAAAGATCTCGCCGGCCAGGTCAACCGCTTCCTCTCGGAAGTGCGGGCGGCGTGAGTTAAATGGCGGATCGGCCGGCCCGCCCCCACCGGCCTATCCGCGCAGCCCGAGCACGCGGCGGGCAATTGACTGGCGGTGGACCTCGCTCGGTCCCTCATACATCCGCATCAGCCGCGCTTTCTGCCAGAGGGCGTTGAGCGGCAATTCCAGCGTCATGCCGAGCGCGCCGAGCGTCTGCATGGCGTGGTCGCAGGCCTCATAGGCCATCTCGGTCGCGAACACCTTGATCATCGAGGCTTCCTGGCGGATGTCCTGGCCGCGATCGGTCCGGTCGGCGGCATCGCGCACCATCAGCCGACAGGCATGAATGCGCGTCGATATATCGGCGACCCACCATTGGATCGCCTGACGATCGGCAAGTTTCACGCCGAAGGTCTCGCGCTGCTTCGCGTGCTCGCACAACATGTCGAGCGCCCGTCTCGCAATGCCGATGCAGGTCGATCCCATCTCCAGCCGCCGCGTGCGCAGCCGCAGCTGCATCGGTGCATACCCCTCGCCGATTTCGCCGAGCACCGAGTCCTTCGGGATACGGCAATCCTCGAACACGATCTCGTAGGTCGGCTCGCCGCCCAGCATCGGAATCTCGCGCTCGACGATGAAACCCGGCGTGCCCTTCTCGACGATGAACGAGGTGATACCGCCCTGGCGCTGGTCGTTGCCGACGCGCGCCATGACAATGATGAAATCAGCGCTAGCGGCGTTGGTGATCCAGATCTTGCGGCCGTTGATCACCCACTGATCGCCCTCCAGCACCGCACGGGTCTTCATGCCTGCCGGATCGCCGCCGGCGCCGGGCTCGGAGATCGCGATCGCCGAGCTCATCCGCCCCTCGATATAGGGCTGAAGATATTTCGTCTTCTGCGCCGCGGTGCCGACCGCCTGCAGCATGCGCAGGTTCGGGGAGTCGGGCGGCAGCACGAACGGCACGCAGGTGCGGCCGAGTTCTTCGTGGACCGCGGCCATCGTGCGCGTCGGCAGGTCGTGACCGCCGAGGTCCTCGGGCGCGTCGAGCCCCCATAGCCCCAGCTCCTTCGATACATCACGCAGGCGCTGGCGCTGCGCATCGGTCAATCGGGGATGACCGGCGCCGGGCAGTTTGGACTGCAGATAGTGCGGCTCCAGCGGAATGAGTTCGCGGTCCACGAACTTCGCCACTGTCTCGCGGATCATCGCCGTTTGTTCATCGTCGCTCATCGCATGTCCCTGCCTGCGTCACTGGTTTGAGCAGCACTAGCTCAAAGCCGCTCGCCCTGCACAGCGCAATTGCGTGAGATGCCGTTGCACCACACGCGTGGGTCCCACCGCACGGAATTTGGAATTCCGCGGCTCGGTCAAGTTTGCGCTCCCGCGATCATCGGCAAACCCGACATAGCGGATATTTCCATCATCAATCCCTCTTGAAACGATAATCGAAGCGGTCGCCATCCGCCGCGATCAGGCCGGCAGTGGGTGTCGGAAAATGAATCGGCAGGATCAGCGTGTCGGTGCCGGCGACGGAGGCAAAGAATTTCCGCCGCGAGACGGCTGATAGCTTGGGGTCCCAATCGGGCTTGGCGGACCATTCCGGCTCGCGGCACTGGATCACGTGATGCATGAGGTCGCCGGCGACCACCGCGCGCTTGCCCTTTGAGAAGATGTTGACGCAGCAGTGACAGGGCGAATGCCCCGGGGTCGGCGTCAGTGTCACGGTATCGTCGAGCGCGTAGTCGTCATCAACCAGAACGGCCTGCCCGGCCTCCACGACCGGTAGGCAATTGTCGCGGAATACCGTGCCGGGCGGGTTGGCGCCCTTGGCGCTCTCCGCCTCCCACGCCGCATATTCCCTCTTGTGAAAAATGTACTTGGCATTGGGGAAGGTCGGCACCCAGCGCCCGTCGCGCAGCGTGGTATTCCAGCCGGTATGATCGATGTGCAGGTGGGTGCAGAATACGTAATCGACCTGCTCAAACGAGATGCCGAGCGCGAACAATTCGTTGCGCCAGCGTTCCTTGCCAGGAAAATCGAACGGCGCCGGATGGCCCTTGTCCTCGCCGGTGCAGGTATCAACCAGAATGGTGTAGCGCGGCGTGCGGACCACGAAGGTCTGATAGGTGATCACCATCATGCCCAGGGCGCTGTCGAACACCTCGGGCTCCATGCTGGCGAGATGATGCTTGAACACCGCCTCGTCGTAAGCCGGGAAGAAATCCTGCGGCCGGCGCCACGGCCCTTCGCGCTCGATCACCGCATCGATGGTGATGTCCCCGATCCTGAGTTGCTTCATCGCCGTTTCGCTCCCTTTTTGAGCCAGCGTAGCTGCGCCTTCCCGCCCCCACAAGCCAAGCGTGGCGCGCCTTGCCATGCGTCCTTGCATTGGCCGCCCGAAATGTTGCTAATGCTGCGCAGATGGCTGTCCGACCGATTCAGCTTGTGGTCCTGCTGATGCTTGCGATCCTGCCGGCACCGGCCGCCTTCGCGGCACCCGACACGGTATTCTTCCCAAGCGCCGAAGGCTCGACCGAGATCGTGGCCTATCTCTTCAAGCCGCGAACCGCTGGCCCTCACCCCGCCATCGTCATGTTGCACGGCCGCGGCGGAGCCTACTCGGCCAATGTCAACGAGGATTGCACGCTGGTATCGCGCACCAGTCGGTCGGCGTGCAATGCGGGCAGCCTGTCGAAACGGCACATGATGTGGGGCCAGTATTGGGCCGAGCGCGGCTATCTTGCGCTGCTTCCAGACAGTTTTGGACCGCGCGGCAAGGCGCACGGCTTCGGCCGCTTCACCCATAACGATCCCGACCGCGCCGACGTCAACGAAAAGACCGTGCGGCCGCTCGATGCCGAGGGCGCGCTGAACTGGCTGCGCAATCAGCGCGACGTCATTTCGCATCGTATCTTCCTGCAGGGCTGGTCGAACGGCGGCAGTACGGCGCTGAATGTAATGCATCGGCAAGGTACGAAGACTTCCGGTTATCGCGCGGCACTGGCGCTCTATCCCGGCTGCGGGCCAAAAGCCCTGCTCGCACCCGATCTTGCGGCCAGCGCGCCCATCACCTTGCTGCTCGGCTCTGACGACGAAGAGGTCTCCCCAGCGAGATGCCAGAGCATGGCCGAGCGGTCCGTTGCCGCAGGCAGCAAGATCGACGTCATCCTCTATCCCGGCGCAACGCATGGGTTTGACGACCCCGGACGGCAACGGCAATCCATTCCAGGCAATCGCTCGGCGCTCCAAGATGCGATGAAGCGCGCGATCGCCTTTGTCGAGCGGCTAAGGAACTAATTTCTGGGTATTTCCCCGCCTCTGCCGCAAATCGACCAGAAATCCTGCCTAGCGAAAGCGCCTTACGCGCGGGGACAGGCCTTGAACAAAATATACAGCCGTGGCTCTCGCCGTCTTCGCTGCAGCCATCTATCTCAACAACACCAGTCATCTCGCCACCCATCAAGACGGCAAGCCTGTCCTGCTGGCACATCGCGGCATTGCCCAGCGTTTCGACGAGCGCGATCTGAATAACGACACCTGCACCGCGGCGCGGGCGCTGCCGTCAGGCCATCCCTATCTGGAGAATACGATCGATTCGATGCGCGCCGGCTTTGCGGCCGGCGCCGATATCGTCGAGATCGATGTCCATCCCACCACCGACGGCGAATTCGCGGTGTTTCACGACTGGACACTGGATTGCCGCAGCGACGGACATGGCGTCACGCGCGAACACTCCATGGCCTATTTAAAGAAGCTCGACATCGGCCATGGCTATACAGCAGACGGCGGCAAGACCTTTCCATTCCGCGGCAAGGGTATCGGCCTGATGCCGACGCTCAACGAGGTACTGGCCGCCTTCCCGCAACAACGGCTCCTGATCAACGTGAAGAGCCGCGAGCTGTCAGAAGGAGACAGGCTGGCGGACGTGCTGAGCAAGCTTCCCGCCGAACGCCGGGCGCAGATCATGGTCTATGGCGGCGACGAGCCAGTCGATGTGGTGCGCACGCGCCTTCGCGATATCAGAACCATCTCGCGCGCCGTCATCAAGGACTGCCTGCTCGGCTATATCGGCTATGGCTGGAGCGGCGTGGTGCCAAAAGCCTGCCACAACGCGATGGTGATGCTGCCGATCAACGTCGCCCCGTTTCTATGGGGCTGGCCCGACCGCTTCCTGGGCCGCATGAAGGCCGTCAACAGCGAGGTCTTCATGCTTGGCCCGTACCGTGGCGGCGGGTTCTCGACCGGCATCGACACGCCGGAGCAGTTTGCGCGGCTGCCGCAAAACTATGCCGGCGGCATCTGGACCAACGAGATCGAGGCCATCGCCCCGCTTGCCGGCAAATAACATCGGTAAGTTTGGCAGAGGCCGGAACCTGCCTCGTGCGAAGCGGAACGTCGTTCGCTTATCGTCGTTAGTCGACGTTAGCGGAAGGGATGTACGCATGACATGGAAGGGCAAGTGGCGAAACCAATACGGCTCCGTCGTTGAGATTACGGATGATGCAAATCGCAGGATCAGCGGCACCTTCAAGACCGCGCTGAAAGACAGCGGCTTCTACGGACAGGAAATTCCAGTCATCGGGATTCATCAGGGCGACTGCATCAGTTTCGTCGCCGGCGGCGAGACCCCGGCCGGGGATGCAGCCGTTTCGTATACCGGCCTCCTGCGCGACGGAAAAATGGAAACGATGTGGTTCGTCGTCGCCGACAGCCTGGTCAAGGCATCGGCGGAAGGTGCGCCCGGCAAAAGAGAGAAGCTGAGCTGGTGGCGCTCGATCAGCACCAACGCCGATACATTTGTGCGTATGCCATAGGCCTCGTCTCAGCTCCGCAGCCCCGGCGCTTCCTGCCCGGTGCGCGCGACGTATTCGGTGTAGCCGCCGCCATACTGGTGGATGCCCTCCGGCGTCAGCTCCAGCACGCGATTGGAGAGCGCGGCGAGGAAATGCCGGTCATGCGAGACGAACAGCATGGTGCCCTCGAATTCGGAGAGCGCGTTGATCAGCATCTCCTTGGTCGCGAGATCGAGATGGTTGGTCGGCTCGTCGAGCACCAGGAAGTTCGGCGGGTCATAGAGCATTTTCGCCATCACCAGCCGCGCCTTCTCGCCGCCGGACAGCACGCGGCACTTCTTCTCGACATCGTCGCCGGAAAAGCCGAAACAGCCGGCGAGTGCGCGGAGCGAGCCCTGGCCTGCCTGCGGAAAGGACTCTTCCAGCCACTCGAACACCGTGAGATCGCCGTCGAGCAGATCCATCGCGTGCTGGGCGAAATAGCCCATCTTGACGCTGCCGCCGATCGCCACCGTGCCGTCGTCGGGCTCAGCCGAGCCGGCCACCAGCTTGAGCAGCGTCGACTTGCCGGCGCCGTTGACGCCCATCACGCACCACCGCTCCTTGCGGCGGATCATGAAATCGAGTCCCTGATAGATCGCGCGGCTGCCATAGCCTTTGTGAACATTCTTCAGGCTGACGACGTCTTCGCCCGAACGCGGCGCCGGCATGAACTCGAACGCCACAGCCTGGCGGCGCTTTGGCGGCTCGACGCGCTCGATCTTGTCGAGCTTTTTGACCCGGCTCTGCACCTGCGCCGCGTGCGAGGCCCGCGCCTTGAAGCGTTCGATGAACTTGATCTCCTTGGCCAGCATCGCCTGCTGCCGCTCGAACTGCGCCTGCTGCTGCTTCTCGTTCAGCGCGCGCTGCTGCTCGTAAAATTCGTAATCGCCGGAATAGGTCGACAGCGTCCCGCCGTCGATCTCGACGACCTTGTTGATGATGCGGTTGATGAACTCGCGGTCGTGCGAGGTCATCAACAATGCGCCCTCGTAGCCCTTCAAAAACTGCTCCAGCCAGATCAGGCTTTCGAGATCGAGATGGTTGCTCGGCTCGTCCAGCAGCATCACGTCGGGACGCATCAGGAGAATACGCGCCAAGGCGACCCGCATCTTCCAGCCGCCGGAGAGCGCGCCGACATCGTCTTCCATCATCTCCTGGCTGAAGCCGAGACCCGACAAGGCCTCGCGCGCCCGGCCGTCGAGGGCATAGCCATCGAGCTCCTCGAAGCGGTGCTGGACCTCGCCATAGCGCGCGATGATCTCCTCCATCTCGTCGGCGCGGTCCGGATCGGCCATCGCGGCCTCCAGCTCCCTGAGCTCGTTCGCGACGACGCTGACCGGCCCGGCGCCATCCATCACCTCCGCCACGGCGCTGCGACCGGACATCTCGCCGACATCCTGGCTGAAATAGCCGATGGTAATGCCGCGATCGACCGCGACTTGCCCCTCATCGGGCACTTCCTGCCCGGCAATCATCCGGAAAAGCGTGGTCTTGCCCGCCCCGTTCGGGCCGACGAGGCCGATCTTCTCGCCCCGCTGCAGGGCGGCGGAAGCTTCGATGAAGAGGATCTGGTGGCCGACTTGCTTGCTGACGTTATCGAGGCGGATCATTGGGGGGTCTGAAAGGGAGAAATGTTTCCGGCCGCTGCTTAGGACATCGCCGCCGTAGCTTCAAGTTCCGTGAAACCAGCCGTTCCCCGTTCCGGATTTCCGAACCACATCCGCCCACTCAGGATGTGATCGCTGTTCCCTGACGGCGAAAAGAACCGTTGTCGTTCACCGTGCGTTGTCCTTGCAGATCAAAGCAAGCAGCAACGGAAGCCACCAATGACGAAACCTCCCCCCGTCCCGCAGGACAATCAAAGCCATAAGGGCACCGGCGACCCGAAATCCGGCAACGCCCACCGGATCAAGAAGGGCCGCAGCCATATCGAAAATCCGGAGGAGCAGGGCCAATCCGGCAACACGGCCCAGAATACCACCCATCAAGGCTACCAGCAGGATCGCTAGTCAGGAGCGCGCACGATGTCGACTTCAACAAAAACGCCGGCAAGCATCCGCCAAGGCGGCCCGGGCGCTTCTCACGAAAACGCCAAGGAACCGCTTCACGTCAACAAGCCGCCAGCCGACGATCCGCAACGGCGACATAGCAAGGTATCGGGTGGTGGCGGCGAGCATGACAGCCACCACACGCATGAGCCGGAACGAAAGGGCGGCGGGACGCATCCCGCTTCAAGGTGACGCCATGAGCCCCAAGCACGTGAAGCTGAGCACACCAACCAACGTCGACCTCCACCGCAATCCGATGATCGGCGGCTCGAAAGGCGCCAACATGGCGCAAGTGACGCCCGATGAACTGGAGGAATTCGCGGGCGCCAACACGTTCGAAGGCGACCTCGAAAACGACACCAACCCGCAGGGTGGCATCGACAAGGCCGAGGTTCGCGACCGAAGGCGCGGGCCGCCCCAGCCCGACCGCGACAGCGGCCCGCGTAAGACGCCGCTGCAGGGCAAGAAAACCCATGAGCAGCAACTGCGTATCCTGGAAAGGAAGCCTGACGTGCCCGATGCCCGACAGGTGGAAGAAGATATCGCGCGTCTACAGCATGATGGCAGCGCAAAAACTGCTAAGCGTGGCGGCCGTCAGTCGGAATTCGCGGTGAGCCGTGGTGGCCTCAACCAGGAAAGCCAGCACAACAAGCACAACAATCCAGGCCAATCCGGCCACAAGCCCCAAAAGCCTCAGGGATAGAAATCATGACACGTGGAGCACACGGAGATGGCAAGCACCTGGGTCCGGGAGCGAAAGGCAAAGGTGCCGGCACCGGCGCGATGACCGACATACAGGGCGAGCTGATCGGCGAGAACATGGTGCTTTCCAACCGCGACAAGACCGAGCATTCGCGCGATCGCGGTCAGGACGGTAAGTGGACCCAAACCGAACAGTTGAAAGACCACGCCGCCAACAAAGGTCGCGGCTAGGAGACCAACGGCGCTCGATCGGGCGCGGCAGGTTTTTACAGGTTGATCACGCCGAGCCGGGCAGCGTGCGCCACCGCATCGGTCCGGCCGGTGGCGTCGAGCTTTTCAAGCAGCGAGCCGACGTGGAACTTGGCGGTGTGAACGGATATTCCGAGCTGCCTCGCAATCGTCTTGTTCGATGCGCCTTCGGCCATCATCAGCAGCACGTCGCGCTCGCGCGGCGTCAGCTCGATATCCGCCGGCGCCGTGATGGCTAGCGGCTCGCGCGATACCAGCGCGACCGTCGCTTCCTCTCCCGGCCCCGCCAGGCGAATCCCGGCGGCCTTGCCGAGCAGCGACGCCAGCCGCTCGGCCACCGCCGCATCCTCGATCTCGATTGCGACCACGATAACGGGCGCTTCCCCGCTCACGTTTCGGCCCTTTCGCCAATCGTGAGCTTGATCTGAACCGGCTCGCTGGCGCGCCTGATGGCGATATCGACGATCGAGCCGACGCTATCCGGACCAAGCGAACGGAGCAGCGAACGGACGCCGGAGAGCTTCTCGTTGTTCCAGCCGACGATAATATCGCCCTGCTGAACGCCGGCGGCGGCCGCCGGACCGGCTCGATCGACGCTCATCACCATGGCACCGATACCGTCATCGAGTTCGACGGGCTGCAATCCAAGCCCGAGATAGCCGCGCGCGATCCGGCCATGGGTTTCGAGCCTTGTGGCAACCCGCTCGATGGTCGCACCTGGAATTACAAGGATGCGTCTCACGCCATGAACCGCCATTCCGATGGCTTCGCCGGAGGCATTGAGGACGAGGCCGCCCTCGTGATGACGCCGCAGCCGTGTGTCCAGTTCGATCCGCGCGTCGATCTCGCCCCCGCGCATGCTGCGCCAACGCCCTCCGACCAGAGAGACCATGCCGAGCGCGGCCGTCGCAACGCCCTGCTCGGCCGCAACGACGACCGACAGCGCGCCGAGATCCGGGTTAGCAGACGAAAGGGAGATCGGCGCACCAGTCGACGTATCGACGCGCAGCAGCGCAATATCGGTCGTATGGTCGCGCCCCGCGATTTGGGCCGCCCGCTCGGTTCCATCGGAAAATCTGATCGAGACTTCGCCCTCGTCGGCCAAAGCCTCGTCCGCCGTCACGATCAGGCCGGACTTCCAGACAAAGCCGGAGGCACGCGAGCGATGGGAATGCACCGAGACGATCGCCGGCCTGGTGCGGGCGACGATATCGGCAAGAGCAGAGGATAGCGACGGAAGGGTGGAGGCAGCGGGGCTGGTCATGGCGGGAAACTCCTGGATCGTTTCAATCCAATCTGGGAGTTCAGGTGACGTTCGGGAACTAGCCTGATGGGGAGGTCGAAGGCTTCATTTTCGATTCGAAACGCCCGGCCCTGCTCCGCGCTCCGACAACCATGTGCCAGGCTCGTGCCCGCACAACCATCAAGCTATCGACGTCAAATTCGCAATCCGGGGAAAGATTCTTGGAAGACCTCTAAGAGTGACTCTAAGAACCTTTCCATTAGAGGAATCGCCTCTCGCTCGCGTATGCGTCGCTGTATTGCGCTGACTCGTACGGCGCAATGAAGTGCGCTCGCAGGTTGGGATGGAACCTTGAAGTCCAGTGATTTGTTGCGCGTCGCCGCGTTGGCGACCGTGTCCGTATTGGCGTTGTCGCCGCAGGCCTCATTCGCGCAGTCAAGCTCTTCGCGCCCGTCGTCCGGAGCTGCGTCATTGCCTCCGGTCGTCGTCGCAGCACCGGAGGTGCGCCGGCGCGCCGCAGCTCCGGAGCGTCGGCAGACACGACGTGCAACGCAGGCCGCGCGAACGAGCCGGCCGCAACCACAGCGCTCGGGCAATGTCGTCGTCGAGAATCCACGCGGCGCAGTCCAGGGTTATGTCGCCGGCCGGTCGATGGCGGGCACCAAGACCAACACGCCGATCATGGAGACGCCGCAGTCGCTCTCGGTCATCGGCAGCGAGCAAATTCGCGACCAGAAGCCCGGCAAGCTCGACGAGATTCTGCGCTACACGCCAGGCGTCGTCGCCGGGACATTCGGCGCGGATAACCGCAACGACTGGTTCCTCATTCGCGGCTTCAAGTCGGACGACGTCGGCCTTTTCCTCGATGGCCTGCAGCTCTTCTATACCTCCTATGCGAGCTGGAAGCTGCAGCCGTTCAATCTCGAGCGCGTCGAGGTGCTGCGCGGTCCCTCCGCGGTGCTCTATGGCGGCTCCAGCCCGAGCGGCATCGTCAACGCCATCAGCAAGACGCCGCCCGTCGAGCCGATCCGCTATCTCGAAACCGGCGTCAACAATTTCGGCAATGCCTATCTGGGATTCGATTTCGGCGGTCCGGTCGCGACCGCGCCCGGAAACGGACAGCTTTTCTACCGCGTCGTAGGCCAGGTGCAGAACGGCGGTACGCAGGTCGATTTCACGCCGAACAACAATTACTTCATCGCGCCGTCGCTGACCTGGAAGCCCGACGCCGATACGACATTCACCGTGCTGGCGTCAGCTTCGAAGTTGGAGACACGCAGCGAGAACTTCCTGCCCTATATCGGCACCGTTGTTAACGCGCCGTTCGGCCGGATTCCGACCCGCCTGTTTGCCAGCGATCCCAGCGTCGATACCTTCAGGCGCGAGCAGGAGATGATCGGCTACCAGTTCGAGCGAAACCTGTCCGACGACGTGACCTTCCGGCAGAATGCCCGCTACGGTCATGTCGATGTGACGCTCTCGACGCTGTTCGGCCTTGGCTATGTCAACGGCGATCCCGCCACGGCTTCGCTGGCGCGTGGCAACTTCCTCACCCACGGCATCGCCAATTCGGGCAATCTCGACAGCCAGCTGGAATACCGGTTCAACACCGGCATTCTCCGGCACACCGCGCTGTTCGGCCTCGACCTCAAGCACTATCAGATTGACGATTGGCAAGGCTTCGGCGGCGCGACACCGCTCAATCTGTTGAACCCGGTCTATACGCCGACCTCGCGCTTCAATGGCGGGCCCTATCAGGACGCGACGCTGACGCAGAAGCAACTCGGCTTCTATGCTCAGGACCAGATCAAACTCGACCGCTTCACGCTGGTGCTGAGCGGCCGCAACGACTGGGTTTCGACCAACAACGACAACCACATCGGCGCCAGCCAGAGCCGCGAAGACAGCAAATTCAGCGGCCGCGCCGGCCTGATCTACAATTTCGATTCTGGCCTTGCGCCCTACGTCTCCTACGCCACCAGCTACAATCCGGTAATCGGCCTCAATGCCGGCCAGCTATTGTTGCCGGAAACCGGCCAGCAGACGGAAGTCGGCTTCAAGCTTCAGCCAACCGGCTTCAATGGCCACATTGGTTTTGCATGGTTTGACCTGAAGCGTCAAAATGCACTGACGACCGATCCGAATAACGTGTTGCTGCCGACCCAGAACGGCGAGGTCACCTCGCGCGGCTTCGAGCTCGAGGCGGTCGCCAATCCGCTTCCGGGGCTCAAGCTGGTCGCCGCATTCACCAGCTACGACATTTTCGTCAGCAAGGACCTGAATCCGGCCCTGATCGGCAGGGCGCCGACCAACACGCCGACGTCACTCGCCTCGGGCTGGTTCGACTACACCTTCCAAAGCGGCCCGCTGACCGGGTTCGGCTTCGGCGGCGGTGTGCGCTATATCGGCGGCTCCTTCGCCGACAATATCAACACGATGCCGGTGCCATCGGTCGTGCTCGGCGATGCCACCATCCATTACGAATGGCAGAACTGGCGCGCGGCGCTCAACGTCATCAATGTCGCCGATACGGTCTATGTGGCGAACTGCTCGTCGGCGAACGCCTGCTTCTATGGCGACCGTCGCCGCGCGACGGCGAGCCTGTCGTACAAATGGTAGTGCAGACGCGAGGGAGGCAGCCCTGAAAGCCAGAACTGTTCGCATCTGGTCGGTGGTTCACACCTGGAGCAGCCTGATATCGACGCTGTTCTTGCTGCTGTTGTGCGTCACCGGCCTGCCGCTGATCTTCCATCACGAGATCGATGAGCTGCTCGGCTACGATCCGAAGCCCGAGATCGCCCAGCCGGGCGCCGTGAGGCGGAGCGTCGACGAGATCGCCCGCGCGGCGCTGGCGAACGATCCCGGCCGCGTCCTGCAATATATCCTGTGGGACAGGGACGAGCCGAACAACATCATCGCCTACACAAACAACAAGGTCGATGGCGATCCGGATGCGGCGACGCTCTCGGCCTATGATGCCAATACCGCCAAGCCGCTCGGCCCGGTCGGTGGCGGCCCGATGCTGATCTTCCTCAAGCTTCACGTCGACATGTTCGCCGGCCAGCCCGGCAAGCTGTTCCTCGGCGCCATGGGCTTTCTGTTTCTGGTCGCAATCGTCTCCGGCGTGGCGCTGTACTGGCCGTTCACGCGCCGCCTCCGCTTCGGCACGCTGCGGGACAAGTCGCGCCGCATCGCCTGGTTCGACTGGCATAATCTTTTGGGCGCGGTGACCATCGCCTGGGCGCTGGTGGTCGGCGCCACCGGCGTCATCAACACGCTCGCCGAAGTGATGCTGAACCAGTGGAAGGCCACCGAGCTTGCGGACATGGTGAAGCCCTATGCCGGCAAGCCGCCGCCGGTGCATCTCGCGTCCCTCGACAAGATGTTGGACAACGCGCGCAAGACCGCGTCCGACATGAACATCTCCTTCGTTGCCTTCCCCGGCACGCCGTTCAGCAGTTCGCACCATTTCGCGGTGTTCATGCGCGGCGACACGCCGCTGACGTCGCGGCTGCTCAAGCCGGTGCTGCTCGACGGCGAAACCGGCGAGGTCTCCGACGCGCGCGACCTCCCCCTCTATCTCAAGGCGCTTTTGGTCTCGCAACCGCTGCATTTCGGCGACTATGGCGGCATGCCGCTGAAGATCATCTGGGCGCTGCTCGACATCATGACGATCGTCGTGATCGGCAGCGGGCTCTATCTCTGGGTCGCCAAACGACGCAAGCACCGCAGCCCCGCGATGGCCGGACAACCTGCGTTGCAGCCGTCGCGATGATTGACATTCGGAAGTCACGATCCAGCGGTAATTGGTGGACCGTTTATGGCGGCCCGCTGCTGATCGGCGTGCTGTCAACGGCCGGACTGTTAAGTGCGCTGCTATATGAGGGGCCGGGCCGTTACTTCTCCTGGATCGCACTCGGCGCGCCCGTCGCCCTCACCGCCTGGTTTTACGCCAGACGCAGTCGCACCTAGACCGTCCTCATCAGCTTTAGCGTCGCTGCCAGCCGCAGGCTGCGCTTTCCGGCCAGGGCAATCGCTTCGAGCTCGGCACCGGCTTCGTCGCAGGTACCGGTAAAGCCGATGCCGACCTCATGGCCGCCGAAGACAGGATTTTCACCCTTCGCTGGCGTGTGCTCCTGGTTGAGGATCTCGCCCTTCCAGCGGCCGTCGGCCGAGGCGTAGGCGCCGAGGTAGTAGAAAAAGGCGTCACCGCCGAGGATGCGGCCGTCGAGCAGCAGCATAACGCCGGACAGGCCGGCCTTGACGCCGTCGAGCGCGCGAAGCTGGAGAGAATAGAGCCCGTTGACGATACCGCCCGGCCCGACAGTGCCGACCGGCGGCAGCGCCTCGTCGTCGAGCCGGGTCAGCTCGGCCCAGAACAAGGCGCCGGGTCGAGGTGCAGCGCTGCCCTCGAAACGGATCATGTTGCCGCGCAGCCTGCCGCGCACGCTGATGGCGGCGACGTCGGTATCCATCAGCGGCTTATAATGGGGATCGTCATTATGGCGCTGGGTGATGACCTCGCCGAGAATTTCGTCGCCGCTCTCCTGGTAGGTGCCGAGATGGGCAAAGGCGGAATTGCCGCCGAGCAGCTTGCCGTTGTGCATGCACATGATGCTGCGGCCGAATGCGTCGTTGACGCCGTACTCGACCTTGTAAAGCCCGTTCAGCAACGAAATACCCTGCGCTATCACAATATTGTATGGCCGGGGGCTTAGCACCGCTGCAGGGCCGGTGCCAGCCGCGTTTTAACGCAGGGTCAGTGCCGCTTGAAATATTGTACGGCGCGCTCATGCTTTTCCGCCGCCGCGCGCGATTTGAAGGTTCCGAGGTTCCGGCGCTTGCCCGTTTTCGGATTGATTTTGCGGGAATAGAGCCGGTATTCGCCCGATTGCAGTTTTCGGATCATGGCAAGGCACCGTTCTTTGACGAGCCCCTCTGCACAACAGCGCCGCCAGCCCTCTTGTTCCTGTCGGGCTATTGGCGTTGTCTCCTGTCCTGTCCGGATGGATCGCCCTGCCGGCTCGAATGAACGGGAGCGCTCGTGCAACATCTCTTCCTCTATCTCCTCGCGCTCGGCGCCGGTGTCAGCGTCGCAACCCAGCAGGTGCTCAATGGCAATCTGCGCACGGCGCTGGCGTCGCCGGCATGGGCGGGGTTGGTCAGCTATGCCGTCGGCCTCATCACCATGATCGTTGCGGTGATCGCGCTCGGGGAGCGCGTTCCCGCCTGGAAAACCATGGCTAACGTTCCCTGGTATGCGTGGTCCGGCGGCGTGTTCGGCGCCGCCTTCATCTTGCTGGTGATCCTGCTGCTGCCTTCGCTCGGAGCCGCCACGCTGTTTGCGCTGGTCATTGCCGGCCAGGTGCTGGCCGCGGTGACGCTGGACCATTTCGGCGCGCTCGGACTGACGCCGCATCCCGTCAATGCGGCGCGGCTCGCGGGCGCAGTGCTATTGATCGCCGGCGTTGTCCTGATCCGGGAGTAGACGTCGCTCGCTTCAAAAGCACAAATTGGTCACCACGTTTCCACGCTTGTCCTTGATCGCGTAGGGACAGCGCAGCCGCTCCAGCGCCTTCTTGGCATCCTCGTCGCCGAGCGCGGCGGCGCGCTGGTAGTAGGCCTTGGCAGCCTCCGCGTCCTTCGGCCCGCCGCGGCCGGCCTGGGCAAACGCGCCCATCCGCTCCAGCGCCGCCGGATGGTTTTTCGCAGCCGCCTTCTCGAACAGCGCGCGGGCGGCGGCATCGTCCTGGGTCCCACCATTGCCTTCCGCCAGCATCACGCCGAGCTGATACTGCGCCTCGGCGTTGGTCTCGGCTGCCTTCGACAGCAGATCGCGCGCACGCGCCGGGTCTGCAGCGCCGCCTCCACCCAAGGCGGCAAGATTGCTGACGCCGCGTGGATTGCCGGCCTGGGCCGCGCGCTCGAACAGCTTTCGCGCCTGCGCCTCGTCGCGCGCGACACCGCTGCCGTCCCCGTAGAGCACGCCGAGCTCGACCATCGCCGAGGTCGATCCCTTGTCGGCCGCCTTGCGCCAGGCCGCCATCGCGTCCGCGGTTTGCCCCTTGGCGGCATAGGCCCGTCCCAACTGGTACATCGCCCGCCGCGACGTGTTCGCGGCGTTCTTGCAGAACTTGATCGCGGTCACGACGTCGGACGCCGCAATCTCAGTCACACCCTTCACGTCCGCCGGCCGATCGGGATCGGAGGGGTCGGCGGCGATGCGGTCGCACAGCACGAGGTCGGCCGATTGCGCAGCCGACGGCGTCGGTGCGACAGCGGCGGCCATGGCAATGGTCAGCAGGCCTTGGAGCATTTCCTTCATGAGCCGCAGGTTGCGTCGGCCCGCCGCCGAATTCAAGGCTCGAGCCCGCTCTCCCGCAACGCCGGCGCAGCCTCTGATGACGCCAGATAGCGCAGCAGCCGATCCGCCTCCCCCGCCTTCTGCGAGGCGCGCATGCGTCCGGCGGAAAACACCGCGTGCGTCTGCAGTTCGCGGGGAATCGGCCCGACCACCTCGATATCAGGCACCTGCTTCAACTCACTGATCTGCTGGATGGCGAGATCGGCCTCGCCGCTGACAAGACGCTCGGCGGTAAACCCCTGCGGGATGATAACCGCCCGGGCATTGATCTCGGACGCAATGCCGAGACGCTCGATCAGCTTGGCGAATAGAATGCCGCTGGCGCCGAGCCGCGAATAGGCCACCGCACGGGCGGCCAGTAGCGAGGCACGTAAGCTTGCCACGCTCGATATATCGGGATGCCGCGCCCCCGCCTTCACAGCGACGCCGACAAAGGAGCGCGCCAGATCCACGCAGGTTTCTGCCGCAACGCGCCCCTCCCGCGCGACCTCATCCAGTCCCGCGCGAGTCAGGATGACGACATCGGCCGCCTCGCCCGCGCGCAGCCGGCCCAGCAGCGCCAGTGTCGGCGCGAAATCGGCATCGATGTGCGCCCCGCCGGCCGCGTGATATTGGCCGGCCAGGACTTGGATGGCGCCCTTCAGCGCCAGCGTCGAGAGCACGCGGACGGCATCGCTCATCGGCTGCTACACCCGGCGCATCAGTTTCAGCACGGCGGTCATGCGCAAGCTGCGCTTGCCGGCGAGCGCCGTCGCTTCCAACAGCGCGCCTTCCTCATTGCAGGTGCCGGCAAAGCCGATGCCGACCTCATGTCCGCCAAAGACCGGATTTTCGCCCATCGCGGGCGTGTGCTCCTGATTGAGGATCTGGCCCTTCCAGCGGCCCTTCTCCGAAGTGTAGGAGCCGACATAATAGAACGAGGCGTCGCCGCCGAGGATGCGCCCGTCATTGAGCAGCATCACGCCCGTCAGGCCGCCTTCGACACCGTCGAGCAGGCGAACGTGGATGGAATAGAGACCATTGACGATGCCGCCCTCGCCGCGCCCGCCGGCGATCGGCAGCGCGTCCTGCTCGATCGGTGTCATCACCGACTGGAAGGGCACGCCGGGCAATTCCTTCAGGCCGCCTTCGAAACGATAGAGGTTGCCGTCCGCCCTCCCTTTCGCCAGCAGCGTCGCATCGTCGGTGCCGGCCATCGCGCGGTAATTCGGGTCCGGGTTGTGGCGGATGGTCTGGATCACGATATCGACGCTGTCGTCGCGCTTTTGGTAAGTGCCGATATGGGCAAATGCCGAGTTGCCGCCCAGCATCTTGCCGTCATGCGCGTACATCACGCTGCGGCCGACCGCGGTGCCAAGCTGAAACCTGACCTTGTAAAATCCCTCAAACAATGCCGTGTCCCCGGCCGGCCCAAGCCGCTGTCTAGCGCGCTTCATAACGCAGGGAAACGCCTTTCATCAAAACGCAATGATCCGCCAGGGGGCACCCTGGCGGATCAGCTTTGCAAACCGGAGGTTCCCCGGTCGTATCGTCGGTCCGCTCAGGCGGCCGCCTTGGCGCCGGTCGGGACCTCCGAGATGGTCTTCAGGATCTGGGAAGCGATCTGGTATGGGTCGCCCTGGGAGTTCGGACGACGGTCTTCCAGATATCCCTTGTATCCGTTGTTGACGAAGGAGTGCGGAACGCGGATGGAGGCGCCACGATCGGCCACGCCATAGCTGAACTTGTTCCAGGGCGCAGTCTCGTGCTTGCCGGTCAGGCGCTTGTCGTTGTCCGGCCCGTAGACGGCGATGTGGTCCATGAGGTTCTTCTCAAAGGCGCCCATCAGCTTCTCGAAATATTCCTTGCCGCCGACTTCGCGCATGTACTTGGTCGAGAAGTTGGCGTGCATGCCCGAGCCGTTCCAGTCGGTGTCGCCGAGCGGCTTGCAGTGGAATTCGATGTCGATGCCGTACTTTTCGGTGAGACGCAGCATCAGGTAGCGGGCCATCCACATCTGGTCGGCGGCGGTACGGGAGCCCTTGCCGAAGATCTGGAATTCCCACTGGCCCTTCGCCACTTCGGCGTTGATGCCTTCGTGGTTGATGCCGGCATGGAGGCAGAGGTCGAGGTGCTCTTCCACGATCTTGCGGGCGACATCGCCGACGTTCTTGTAGCCGACGCCGGTGTAGTACGGGCCCTGCGGCGCCGGATAACCTTCCGACGGGAAGCCGAGCGGACGGCCGTCCTTGTAGAAGAAGTATTCCTGCTCAAAGCCGAACCAGGCGCCTTCATCGTCGAGAATGGTCGCGCGCTTGTTGGACACGTGCGGGGTCTTGCCATCGGGCATCATGACTTCGCACATCACCAGGACGCCATTGGTGCGGGCGCCATCGGGATAAACCGCGACCGGCTTCAACACGCAATCGGAGCTGTGGCCTTCGGCCTGATTGGTGGACGAGCCGTCAAAACCCCACAGCGGAAGCTGTTCCAGCGTCGGAAATTTGTCGAATTCCTTGATCTGCGTCTTGCCGCGCAAACTCGGCGTCGGCGTATAGCCGTCGAGCCAAATATACTCGAGCTTGTACTTGGTCATTGAGCCTCTCTTGAAGTTGCTACTGTGAAATGCGGAACCGAAGCCTTGAAATCTGGATGAAGCCTTGAATTTGGATCAAGACGCCCAGCCCCCTGGAAGCTCCGCATACGTGTACCCGGCCACGTCAGGCCACTTCCTAGTAAGCATTTAACGTGCCAATCGCTGCACTGCGGTAGGCCTCGTCCACAGGCGGAGCTGGCGCCGGCCTAAAATAAAAGCTGCGACATAGAAGCGCGGAAGGCCTCAAATCACGCGGAACGGCGGCACAGCTGCGGGGCGAATCCCGCCCATTTCTCCGGCACTTCCGCATCTGCCCGGCTAAGCGCTTAAAGGAGCGGCACCATTTCACCTCGATAGGCCGGACGCCGGATCGTCCGAGCAACCATCCCGCTCGGTCGCGCGTTGATCATGCGAATGCTGCCCCGCAGGAAGCAACGCGAAATCTGCCTATAAAATAAACAAAGACTGCCGTGATCTTGGGCACTTGCACCCCGCAGGGGCACGGACAATATCGACTTAAGTAACCACTAGAGAACGAGTCGGGCGCACCATGGAGGTACTCGCCCGAGGGATGAGGAGATTGAAATGATGAATACGGGTGTTAATCAGGGGTCTGCCACGATCTACCAGTTCCCAACCGGGGGCCGCGCGGCTCTCCGGGGACGGCGCTATGGCGAGACCAAGCCGGCCGAGCTTGCCGCCGAGGCGGTCAACCTCGCGGACTGCAGCGACAGCTGGTACCACGCCGCCGCCATCCAAGATGCCAACACCGAGCGGGATCACTGATGCCCGGGAAGTGTCTGGCAGGGACCCGCCCGATCAATACGGCGCGGACGGCAAACCAAAAAGGGTCGAAACGATAACGTTTCGGCCCTTTTTCATGTCTGCTGCTCGCAGGTCGTGGTCTTCCGCCGGGCATGCTTGAGCGTAACAACCCCCGCTTTGCTGATCCGGAGCGTGACGCCTTTCGCCTGATAGCGCGAACCCGTCAGCGCCACGCGCTTGGGCAGCGTCAATGCCTTGCCGTCGAGCTGCAGGTGGGCGCGCTTGTCGTACTCGAAAAATCCGACCACGAATTGCGAGCCGTCGGCGCAGCGATAGTTCCGGAAGCTGGACTGCGCGGATACGGCCGACGGGATGGTTGCTACCGCTGCTGCGCATAGTGCTGCGCCAAAAATCATATCTTTAAGACAATTCATGCTTCGCCCCTTGCAGAGTTCAGTATAGACGAGACCGGAGCAGACGACATGTCCTTCCGTGCTTGTCCACCACACGAGATCGTCCGAACCAGCCGATGTCAGTGACCCCTGCCCGCCATCTCCACCTTTCCGGCGCCAGCAATTTCCGCGACCTCGGCGGTTACGCGACGGGCGACGGCCGGACCGTGCGCTGGCGGCAGATTTTCCGCTCCAACCATCTCGGCCATCTGACCGACGACGATGTCGTTATCCTCCGTGATCTCGGCGTCCGCAGCGCGTTCGACTTTCGTGGCAGCGAAGAGCGCGCCGCCGCCCTGTGCGCCATGCCTGAAATCGCAGTTCATTCGCTGCCGGTCGAACCCACGGTCGTCGCGGCCCTGCGCGCGATCGCGGCCGGCGGCACGCCGCTGTCGACCGATCATGCCGTCGAGGTGATGTGCGATTCCTACCGCAGCTACGTGCAGAACAACACGCGGCACTTCCGGTCGCTGTTTGCGCACCTGCTCGAAGACCACGCGCCGCTGGTGATCCATTGCACCGCCGGCAAGGACCGCACCGGCTTCGCCTGCGCGCTTATCCTGCATACGCTCGGCGTTCCCGAGGACGTCATCGCGGAGGACTATCTTTTGACCAACCGCTTCTACCGCAGGGATCCCAATCACAGCATCGACCTGCCCGACGAGGTCAGCCAGGTGCTCGGCTCGGTGCAGGCCGCGTTCCTCGCTGCCGCCTTCCAGGCCATTGATGCCGATTATGGCGATCTCGAAAGCTATATCCGCGACGGCCTCGGCATCGGTCAATCCGAGCGCGCCCACCTCGAAGCGCGCTATCTGCAGCGCTAATCCGCCTTCACCCGCCGCATCGACACCACTTGCGCGGATGGCTTGCCGCCCGTGGTCCTGATGTTGACCTGTATCTGGTAGTCATTGCTGGTTTCGCTCTTGGGCACATAGAGCATCGCGGTAAAGGGCAGGCGACCGCGCGCATCGAGCGTCAGCGGCCGATCGGTGCGCACGCTGAAGGAATTGCCCTCGCGTTTTCGCGGCGGCAGCCGGGCTTTCATGACAGGCTCGACCAGCGCCCGCAGATCGAGCTTCGCGGCGGCTGCGCCATCGATCCGGTAATAGGCAAAGGAGTCGCTGTCCCAGCGGCTGTTCGCGACCTCGACGACGGACCGGCTGTCCGGTGACCAGACGGCGACCAGCTGGTAGCGGTTAGCGCGCATCTCGCCGGTCGCCCAGTACTCGCCGCCGAGCTTGGCAAGCACGGTGCTGTCGCTGAGGCGGATCAGGAGATTTTCAACGCCGGGCGGCGGCGGATCGCCGACCGACAGGCCCTGCTCGCCGCGCCAGGCGAACGCGTAGTTTTTCGATGGTGAGATGGTATCGTCGACGACCCGCATCGCGGCATTCCCCTCGCCGCAGACGAGACCGCCATGTTGGTCGGCGATGCAGGCCGGCGCCGAGGCAGCAGCCAACTGCTGCGCAAGCAATGCGACGAGAACGAGTGGAAATGCCAGAGCGCGGTGCATGCCGCGATCCTACCCTTCGGACGTCAGCCGTAAAGAAGCGCGCAATCCGGCCGGAGAGAAGCGCCTATCGGCTCAGGCCGCCGCTTCCATTTCCATTTCGGCATCGAGGTCGGCGATGACGTCCTCAAATGCCGAGATCGCCTGCTGGATCGCCGCGATCTGCATCAGTTCCCAGCTCGAAACCGGACCGCTGCGGTTCTGCAGCGCAACGACGAGGTCACGCCGCTGCTCCTTAAGCTGAACAAGCGGTAAACCATGATCCGGCAAACCCATGACAAATCCCCCTGGCCTTTTGTTGGTATCCGCCTTGTATCGAACCGAGTCTGCAAACGGCTTACAGAACTTCCGCAAATTTTATCGATTTAGCCCCCAATCCGTCGTCTTACGTGATCTCCGCAGTCGCGACCGCCCTCCGAATCGTGTTGCTCAGGCCTCTCGAAAGTCGAAGCGTGCTGCCGTCGCTCTGATGCAGCCTGTCCGGGTCGGTCGGATCGATCATGCGGTCGAGGGCGATATTGTTATGCACGTGCCAGTGCCGCATCAGCGCCCAGCGGTGAAACACATTCACTTTGACGCGTTCCGCTGCCGCCGATATCCGCGCGACCATGCGTTCGGAAAGGTCGGCCTTGTCGTCGAGGAGCATCGCCGGAACATATTGCGGATCGATCAGCATGACGTCCATGTCCTCCGAGTGGCCGCGGAGCCGATCCAGACCGCTCTCGATCGCCGCCACGACTGTATCGAAATCGAACTCTTTGTCGCGAAAGACCGCATTGGTGCCGACCTGCCAGATCACCAGCGAGGGGGCTTCGGCAAAGATATCGGTGTTGAACCGAGGCAATTCCCTGTCCGCCTCTTCACCACCTTTGCCGCGATTGAGCACGTCGATCCTCGCGTTGCCGGTATCGCGGCGCAGATACATCTCCATCCAGTGCGGATAAGGCACTACGTCCTCTCGCCCGGCCGTCGAGGACGATCCCATCGCAACGATCCTGACCGGCTCCTTGCGAAGCGCCGCGGCCAGGCGCCGGAGCGGATATTTGAAGCCGATGACTTCGTCGGGAAGATCGGCAAGGGCAAAATTGTCAATCATTTGAACCCCCGCGGTTCTGACGCGATCCCACATTGAAGCTGTGTATCTCTCCGTCAAAATCACCGCATTGCAAATGAAAAGCTCCCGGCGCTAGGCTGCGGTGCCCTGTTTCCCCGGTGTATGGAGGCCCATCATGAACGGAAAGGTCATTGTGGTGACGGGGGCCCTCGGCGCGCTTGGCAGCGTTGTGGCCGACGAAGCGATAGCGCGCGGCGCCAGGATTGCCAGTGTCGACCACGCCCCGACGCAGGTCCCGGCCACGGCCGACAGGTTCGAGCTCGGCGGCGTCGACCTGACCGACGCGGCCCAGGCGAGCAAGGCGATCCGTGCCGCCGCCGCGCATTTCGGCAAGCTCGACGCGCTGATCAACATCGCCGGCGGCTTCGCGTTCGAGACGGTGACGGACGGCGATCCCAAGACATGGCAACGGATGTACGCCCTCAACGTCACGACCGCGCTCAACGCCTCGCGCGCGGCGATCCCGCATCTCGTCGCATCGGGCAGCGGGCGCATCATCAATGTCGGCGCAATGGGTGCGCTGCAGGCCGGCTCCGGCATGGGCGCCTACGCAGCATCCAAGTCCGGCGTGCATCGCCTGACAGAAGCGCTTGCCGCCGAGCTCAAGGGCAAGGTCACGGTCAATGCCGTGCTGCCGTCGATCATCGACACCGCGGCCAACCGCGCCAGCATGCCGAAGGCGGATTTCGCCAAATGGGTGACGCCAAAGGAATTGGCCGAGGTCATCCTGTTCCTCGCCAGCGACGCGGCGAGCGCGGTCACCGGCGCACTGCTGCCGGTGAACGGGAGGGTTTAGTCCTCCACCTCCGCGAGCTTTCGCAGCACCGCCTTGAAGCGGATGCTGCGCTTGCCGGCGAGCGCGGTGGCTTCGCCTTCCGCGCCGTCGCCGTCATAGGTGCCGGAAAAGCCGATCCCGACTTCATGGCCACCGAATATGGGCCGGTCGCTCAGGGCGGACGTGTGCTCGCGGTTGACGAGTTCGCCTTTCCACCTTCCGTTTGCCGCCGAATAAGCCCCGATATAGTCGAAGAAGGCGTCGCCACCCCTGATCCGGCCGTCCTGCAGCAGCATTACTCCGGTGTTGCCGGCGTCGATGCCGTCGAGCATGCGGATGTGGATGGAATAGAGCCCGTTACCGATGCCGTCGGGACCGACCTCGCCAGGCGGCGGTGCGTCAGCATCATTGATCCGGGTGAGGACGGTCTTGAACCGCACCCCCGGCAGCGCCCCGCTGCCACCCTGGAAATGAACTTCCTCGCCGCGCGGCACGCCCGTGAAATTGAGGACGGCGTGGTTGACGTCGAACATGGGAACGTGGTTCGGATCGTGGTTGTGGCGCGACATCGTGACCTCGACCGAGATGACGCCGTCCACCGAAGTGAACCCGCCAGCAAAGGACGAGCCAGAATCGCCGCCGTAGAGCCGGCCGCCTTCGGTGGCGAACATCACGCCACATCCCGTGCCGCGCTCGGTGACAAAGCTGAATTTGTATAGTCCTTCCAGCACGCCCTGCCCGCCTAGCATCCGGCAACCCGATTTGGCCCGCGAACTCTGGATTCGCGGGTTCCCTCGATTGCCTCTGGCCTTGTCCCCGGAGCCAGAATAGCCGCCCGTGCGGCCCCCGATCAAACGCTTTGCCTGATATCGGTTAGAGTCCGGGCACTGAGTCGCGGCCGCCTGGGCCGCCGGAGCGAATTTTGGAAACCGAGCTCTATCTTCCCGTCAAACGCTTCCTCGAAAAGCTCGGCTTCACGGTCAAGGGCGAGGTCGGCGGCTGCGATCTGGTGGCGCTGAGCGGCGACGACCCGCGGGTTGTGGTAATCGGCGAACTGAAGCTCGCCTTCAATCTCGAACTGATCCTGCAGGCGGTGGATCGCGCCGGCGCCGCCGACGAGGTCTGGCTTGCCGCCAGACTGTCCGCCCGCGGCAAGGGCCGAGAAAGCGACGCGCGCTACCGCAATCTCTGCCGCCGCCTCGGTTTTGGCATGCTCGCCGTCACCAATACCGGCGATGTCGAGGTGCTTGTCAAGCCGCCGACGTCGGCGCCGCGCCGCGATCCCAAGAAGCGCTCGCGGCTGATTGCCGAGCACCAGAAGCGCAAGGGCGATCCTGTCCTGGGCGGATCGACCCGTGCGCCGATCATGACGGCCTACCGTCAGCAGGCGCTGGCCTGCGCGTCGGCGCTGTCGGGTGGGCCGCGGCGTGTCAGGGATTTGCGGGTTGAAATTCCCGATGCCGGCAAGATCCTGCTGCACAACGTCTATGGCTGGTTCGACCGCGCCGAGCGCGGCGTCTATGTGCTGACCGACGCCGGCCATGCTGCGCTGAAACGCTGGCCGCAGCCGCCGCGAGAGCTATCCGCTGCCGATGCGGCGCCATGACGGTATCGTGATCGGGGACGGACGGAGCCTATCGTACCCGAGGAATTGTAGATGCATGGCTGTATTGCCATGCGAAATTCATATTGCAATGCAATATGTGGAGACATAGGTATCTCCGCGATTCAATGCGAGGCCCCTATGAGCGAAGACTGGAACACGAAATACGGCACACGGCGCGTCCGGCGGGATCCGCCGACGCTGGAGGAGGCAATCTTCGCCGCCGTGGGGATCACCGACGACCAGCAGCAACAGGCGGAAATCGCGGCTGCGCTGATGGGCCTGCCTTACGAGGAAGTGCTGGCTGAAGTGAAGAAGACCGGCCGTGCCCTGGCGCGATCGGCAACCCGCGTCATCGCAGGCGAACAGGGTGCCCAGCGCGCGGTGGTGGTCGAGCGCAAGGTTGTCCGGCGCTTCGCTACGCGCACCGGTACCTGAACGGATCGCCGCAGCCCTACCTGACTTGCTTAAGAAAAATGCCCAAGGCTCGTTTGGCCTTGGGCATTTTTTACGTGCTCGAACGTCAAAATGGCTTACGAGGCGCCCCACTCGGTCGGCCCGCCGCCGGCCATCCGAAGCAGCATTCGCCAGTAGGCGCGGTTGAAAGCCACGACCGCACGAACCGCATTCAGCGTGGTTTCGGCCCAGGACGTGGCGAATTCAGCCTGATCATACTTCGTCACGTCGATGGTGCCCGTGGATTCGCCATGGCGGAACACCAGCTGCGCGCCGAACTTGCTGGCCAGCGCCCGCATCGCCTCGTTCTGCGCACCCGTGGTGATCCGCAGGCTCTTGTAGCCCTTGGCGCGGGCCTCCTTGATCAGCTTGCGGAACAGGATGCTGCCGACGCCGCGGCGCCGCACCGATGATTCGACGCTGAAGGCGATCTCGGGCAGCGAATCGGGCGACTGATCCGGCGGATGCAATTCGGCAGCGCCACGGACCACGCCATTCTCAAAGAAGGCAATGATGACCGTCCCGTCATTGGCGCATTTCTCGGCGTAGCGCTCGATGAAGCTGTCATCCATGAAGCCGTGGAAGCGGTCGCGGCGGCTCAGGCGGTCAAGCCGCAGCAGGTGATCGCGCAACAGCGGCAATTCTTCCTGCTGGCTCATCGTGCGCACGCTGGAATCGGCGAGCGCGGCCGCAATAACGGTGAGGTACATAGTCCAAAAACTCCTCTCAGAAAGGCCCTTCGAGGAGGCGTCGAATCCCTAGGCGGCCAATATTGTGCGTCGCAACATCAAATACAAGGCCGTATTATTGCGTATACTGCCTGAAATAATAGCAATAGTTGCAGCCGTTTAGCGGCAACCTCATTAACCAATTGTTAAGACACAGCGCCCGGCGCAGACTGGCTATGGGGCTTGCTTGTTTCCGCGCTGGCAAACCTTTCCGCAGGGGATAATGGAGGTCCTTCGTGGCTGTCATGCTCGACACGGGTTCTTGCCTGCCGGAGCGGCGGCTTGCGCTGTGGCAGGACATCGTCTGCGACACCTTCGTCGGACTCGACTGCAAGTCGGACAGGCGCGGCGCGTTCTGGGGCTCGGTCTCGCAGGCCAGAATGGGATCGGTGTCGCTCACCCAGGTCGACTCCACCGCACAGCGCGTATTCCGCACTCCGTCGCGCATCGCCCGCGCCAGCGAGGATTTCGTGCTGATGGCGCTCGGCAATCACGGCGTGAACGGTGTCTTCCAGGACGGCCGTGAAGCCGTCGTCTCCGCGGGGCAATTCGTGATCTACGATACCACCCGCCCCTATGAGCTGCGCTTCGACGACAGCTTTTCGCAGACGATCTTCCAGATGCCGCGCAAGCTGCTGCAACGGCGCGTCGGCGCGTTCGAGAGCTTGACCGCGACCACGTTTACCGGTGACCGTCCGCTCGAACGGCTGACCTATGATTTCGCGCGCAATGTCAGCCGGACGATCGAGCTGATCGATCCTGCAGCTGCGGCGCGGCTACTCGACCAGGCGCTCGATCTTCTTGCGATGACGCTGGCCGAGCGGCTGCACGCGCGTTCGCCGGACCAGTCGGTCCATCGATCGGCGCTGCTCTATCGTCTCAAGAACCATGTCCTGACGCATCTCGCCGATCCCGAACTATCGCTGCCGCGCGCCGCGGCGGCAGTTGGAATTTCGCCGCGCTACGCCAGCGACCTGATGGCGTCCGAAGGGACTTCATTCCGTGGCTATGTGCAGATGCAGCGGCTGGAACGCTGCAAGCGCGACCTTGCCGATCCCGCCAGCCAGGCCCGACACATCGGCGAGATCGCCTTTGCGTGGGGCTTTAACGACCTCGCCCATTTCAGCCGCATCTTCAAGCAGCGCTTCGGCGTCTCGCCGCGCGAATGGCGCGAGCAGACCGGCAGATAACGCCCTTGCCTGCCCGCCGCTCCCGGCGTCCGTTCGGCCAGCCCCCGCCGATTTAGACAAGCTTTCGTTCCACCGCGGACAAGCGGCCCATGCGCTCGCGGCTGTAGGCTCGGTATCGACAAGTGTCAGTCCGAGATGAAGGGAGTGTTGCGATGGGTCTGGTTCATCAGAAATACAAGGTGGCGGTGGTTCAGGCGGCGCCGGTTTTTCTCGACCTCGATGCAACCGTCGACAAGACCATCAAGCTGATCGAGGAAGCTTCGGCCAAGGGCGCCAAGCTGATCGCCTTTCCCGAAACCTTCATTCCCGGATATCCGTGGCAGATCTGGCTCGGCGCGCCAGCCTGGGCGATCGGCCGAGGCTTCGTGCAGCGCTATTTCGACAACTCGCTCTCCTACGACAGTCCGCAAGCGGACCAGATCCGCAATGCCGTGAAGCGCGCGAAACTGACCGCCGTGCTCGGATTATCGGAGCGCGACGGTGGCAGCCTCTACATCGCGCAATGGCTGATCGGCCCCGACGGTGAGACCATCGCCAAGCGGCGAAAGCTGCGTCCGACCCACGCCGAGCGCACCGTCTTCGGTGAAGGCGACGGCAGTGACCTCGCGGTCCACGATCGCACCGACATCGGGCGCCTCGGCGCGCTGTGCTGCTGGGAGCATCTGCAGCCACTGTCGAAATACGCAATGTATGCCCAGAACGAACAGGTGCATGTCGGGGCCTGGCCGAGCTTCTCGCTGTACGATCCGTTTGCGCATGCGCTCGGCCATGAGGTGAATAACGCCGCCAGCAAGGTCTATGCGGTGGAAGGCTCGTGCTTCTTCCTGGGCCCCTGCGCTGTGGTCTCGCAGGCGATGATCGACGAGCTCTGCGACAGCCCGGAGAAACACGCGTTTCTTCATGCCGGCGGCGGCCACGCCGTGATCTACGGGCCAGATGGAAGTTCGCTGGCCGAGAAATTGCCGCCCGACCAGGAAGGCATTCTGTACGCCGATATCGACCTCGGCATGATCGGGGTAGCCAAGAATGCCGCCGATCCGGCTGGGCACTATTCGCGGCCCGACGTCACGCGGCTGTTGCTCAACAACAAGCGCGCCAACCGCGTCGAGCATTTCTCGCTTCCGGTCGATGCCGAGGTGATGAGCGAAATCAGGCTGCAGGCCTGACGCATTCATTCTGAAAAGGAGCAGGCCGATGGAATCCGCGATCCCTGCACATCTGCAAACCGCACGCACGCGCCACCGCCGCGTCGGCGACGATTATGCGCCGCCCTACCCGTCCTTCGTGGCGCGGCACAAACCGACCGTCACGCGCGTGGTGATGGCCTATTTCGGCCTGCAGACCCGCGACGCGCCATCGGCCGCCACCGGGCGGGCGCTGGACCGACTGGCATCGGAGTTCACGGCCGCGGATGGTCCGTCGCATTGGGACCGTGCCAGCTACATCGACGAGGCCGGCTTCACCAACATCATCACCGTGGCCTATTGGGACGACCGGCAAAAATTCGATGGCTGGTTTCCAGCCGCGCGCGAGCGCTGGACCGGTGAGCAGCGAAGCAATGACGGATTCGGCACCTTCCTCGAGGCGCTTTACCCGTCCGTCGAAGGCTATGAGACCCTGTTCTCTTCCCTTGGAAGACCCGAGGGCGTTGCGGTTCTCGCCGACGGCATGAGCGGCGAAGTCTTGGAGCACGCCTATTGGGGCGGCATGCGCGATCGCATTCCGCTGTCGCAGACCAGCGAGATGGCGTCCTCAGGCGCCGCCCGCGCGATCCGCGACGGCGCGCGCATCAGGGTCATCCCCCATGACAATATCTGCCTGATCCGGTCGGGCCAGGATTGGGGCGATACCGAAGCCGCCGAGCGCAAGATGTATCTCGCCGATGTCGAGCCGGTGCTGCGCGAAGGCATGGACTTTCTGCGCGATGAGGGCCGATCGATCGGCTGCTACGCCAATCGTTACATGACGGTGCTCGGTGCGAACGGCGCGGTGACCGAAAAATCCTACGGCATGAGTTGGTGGAAAAGCCTCTCCGCGCTGGAACGCTGGGCTGAATCGCACCCGACCCATGTTAGGATTTTCGGCGCCGCCATGAAATATCTGTCGACGCTCGGGCCAGCCGCAAAGCTGCGCCTCTACCATGAGGTCACGGTGGCCCGCGCCGACGAGCAGCTTTTCGAATATGTGGGCTGCCATCCGCAGACCGGGATGCTGAACGCGGCACAGGCGGTCGAGGCGGCCTGAGGCTACAACACCATCTGCGTCTGCGTGACGACGGCAACGAGCTTGCCGTCTTCGGTCTCCAGCCTTGTCTGCCAGACCTGGGTACGCCGCCCCCGATGCACCGGGGTGGCGGTGGCGACCACGGTCGAGCCTTCCTTGGCGCCGCCAATGAAATTGGTCTTGCTCTCGATCGTGGTGGTGCCCTTGGCGTCCGCCGGCAGGTTGATGACGGTTGCCGCAGCGCCGACCGAGTCCGCCAATGCCATCACCGCGCCGCCATGAATCGTGTTGTGCAGCGTGCACAGATCGGGCCGGACCACCATCTTCGCCACCACCCGGTCCAGCTCGGCTTCCGTGAAGGTCACGCCCTTCAGCTCTGCGAACGGCATCTTCATCAACTGGATCTTTTTGAGCAGCACCGACATTCGTCCTCCGGCGGTTGTTCCTTGCGGTGTATCGGGGCAGCATGGACGCTGCCGGTAAATCAGGCAATGACCTCCGAGGTAATGGCTGCCGTGACATGCGCGGTAGAATTCGGCATACCGCTACCATGCGCCAGTTCCCGCCCCGCCGTATCGTCTGCCTGACCGAAGAGACCGTGGAGACGCTGTATCTGCTCGGCGAACAGGACCGCATCGTCGGCGTATCCGGCTATGCGGTGCGCCCGCCGAGCGTGCGCCGCGAGAAGCCGCGGGTCGCCGCTTTCATCTCCGCGGACATTCCGAAAATCCTGGCGCTCGAGCCCGATCTCGTGCTGGCTTTCTCCGATCTGCAGGCCGCCATCGTCGCCGATCTGGTGCGCGCGGGCGTCGCCGTCCACGTCTTCAATCAGCGCGACATTGCCGGCATCCTCGCGATGATCCGCACGCTCGGCGCCATCGTCGGCGCCACAGAGCGCGCCGATCATCTTGCAAGATCATTCGAGGAACGCCTCACCCGCATCGCGGCAACGCCCCGGCCCGCGCCAAAGCCAAAAGTCTATTTCGAGGAATGGGACGATCCGCTGATCTCCGGCATCGGCTGGGTGTCCGAACTGATCGAGATTGCCGGCGGCGAGGACGCACTGCCGAACTTAAGGTTTCAGCAGGCCGCCAAGGACCGCATCATTTCGCCCGACGTCGTGCGCGATGCCGCCCCCGACGTGATCCTCGCCTCCTGGTGCGGCAAGAAGGTCGTGCCCGACCGCATCCGGCAGCGTCCGGGGTGGGCCGATATCCCGGCCGTGCGCAACAACCGCATTACCGAGATCAAGTCGACGATCATTTTGCAGCCCGGACCGGCGGCGTTAACGGATGGGCTCGATGCGATTGTTGCAGCGTTGTGGCCTGATCAGCCGTGAACTTTCCGTCGTCATTGCGAGGAGCGAAGCGACGAAGCAATCCATGCCTCGGCGCGCGGAGAGATGGATTGCTTCGCTTCGCTCGCAATGACGGTGAAGGAGCGCGGCCTAGCGCTCACACCTTCTCCACGCCGCACCATTCCGCAATGAACAGCGCGGTCGCCTTGGTCGACTTCCGCAGCGAGTCCAGGTCGACATATTCGTTGAAGCCGTGCATCGCGGCGCCGCTCGCACCGAAGCACAGGCTCGGGATGTCGTAGTTCAGCCCGTAGAAACGCGTGTCGGTGAGTGCGGTGAATACAAGGTCCTCGACCTTGCCGCCGTAGACGGCCGAAAACGCCTTGCCGAAGGCGGCCTCGGGCGCGGCAGAATCCGTCAGCTCATAGCCTTCCGACAGAAAACCGGACCACTGCACCTCGGGCGGGTTGTTGGAGAGGAAACGGTGATCGCGCGAGGCGGCGGAGACGCAGGCCAGAATTTCCTTCTGGCACTCGGCGATGGACCAGCCCGGCAGCACGGCAATCCGGCAATCGACGTCGCACCAGGCAGGCACGCTGGAGGCCCAATCACCGCCCTTGATGATGCCGGGATTGAAATTGATCGGGTGCGTCAGCGTCTTGAAATGGCGGTCGGCCTTGGCGCGCTCGTTCCATTCGACCTCGAGCTTTTGCAGCGCGTGAATCAGATGATAAGCCGCCATGATCGCGTTCGAGCCCGAACCCGCATGAGCCACATGCACGGGGATGCCGCGCACCCGCAGGCGAAACCAGATCACGCCAACCTGCGAGCGCACCATCTTCCCGCCAGTCGGTTCGGGAATGAAGCAGGCATCCGCGCGGTAGCCGCGCTGGAGGGTCGAGAGCGCGCCGACGCCGGTCGACTCCTCCTCGATGACGGACTGGAAGTGGATGCGGGCCGTCGGCTTCAGTCCTGCGGCCTTGATCGCGTCCAGCGCATAGAGCGCGGCGATGGTGCCGGATTTCATGTCGCAGGCGCCGCGGCCGTACATTTTGCCGTCCTTGATTACAGGCGAGAATGGCGGCGTCTCCCACATGTCGAGGGGACCTGCCGGCACGACGTCGCAATGGCCCTGCAGGATCAGCGATTTGCCTGCATTGTTGGACGGCCTGTAGGTGCCGACCACGGTGCGCGCCTTGGAGAAATCGTGCTCGATGGGGCCGAAGCCGCGCAGATCCTTCAGGTCCTCGACATCGATATGCCAATCGTCGACCTCGTAGCCGCGCTGGCGCAGGAGGTCGCCGATCATGTCCTGGCATGGCCCCTCCGCGCCGCGCGTGGATGGTATCGCAACGAAATCCCTGGTCGTCACCAGTTGCGCATCGAAGCCGGCGTCAACGGCGTCAAGGATTCTCTGTTGCGTCTCGGTCGTCATGCGGCGCTCCAATCAGGAATTAGGGAGTGCGCACCCTAGCCCGATCTCAGCCGCTGGCGTAATGCGCAAAATGTGCATCCCGCAATGCATCTTCGAGCAGGCGGCCCTCCGAATAGGCATTCAGCGACGCCGGACGCTCGACGCCATCGAGAAGGCGTGGACAGGGTTCCGGCCGCCCCAGCACGGTGCGCACCGGAATGCGCTCGGCATAGATCGGCAGCGCATAGTCCTCGTCGTCGTCGGCAACGCCCTTCGACCTGATCTTGGCGGAAGCCTGCTCGATTTCCATGGCAATGACAGCCGTCGCCTTGATCTCCTGCACCGTGCTTTGTCGCAGGCTCGCGGTCCGGTCGGGAAAGAATCGGTCGACCATCGCAACCAACGCCTGCTCTTTCTCCACGGGGTCCGTGATGAGATAGGCGGTACCGAATGCCATCACGGCGCGGTAGTCCGCTGAATGGTTGAAGCCGCAGCGCGCCAGCACCAGGCTGTCGAGATGCGCAACCGTGAGACAGACCCGCTGGCCGGCGGATTGGTTGCGCAGCATGCGGCTGGCGCTCGAGCCGTGCCAATAGAGCTTGCTGCCCTCACGCCAGAAGAATGTCGGCGTGCAATAGGGCTGGCCGTCGATCACGTAGGAGACGTGGCACAGCATCGAGGCGTCTAGCAGGCCATGGATCGTCGCCCGGTCGTAGCGACCACGTTCGTGCAGGCGCTTCACCTGGTTTCGCGGCGATAGCGGATATGCGTCAGGGGTCACGGCGTCAGTCACGGCAGATCCTCTTCCAATCGAATATGGTCATGATGAGTTGTACCGGCCCATTTGGTCTGCGATAGTGCCAATTCCATGCGAAAAATTCCGACCAATTCGCAGGCCTCACGGCGCAAGCCCGAACTGGCGCTCGACCTCTCCGGCGCGCACATCACACCGGGCGCGTCTTCCCAGCATCGGCTCTATCAGGCGCTGTGCCATGCCATCACCGGCGGGATCGCCAAGCCCGGCGAGCCGCTGCCGCCCTCGCGCACGCTGGCGAAGCAGACCGGCTTTCGCCGCAACGCCGTCACGTCAGCCTATGAGCGGCTGATCGCCGACGGCTTTGCGGTCGCAACCGTCGGCTCCGGCACCTTCGTCGCCGCGCGCATTCCCGCCCGCGGCAGCGACAGAAGCAAGGCGAAGATCGCGGTCGAGGAGCCGCAGCAAGGTCCGCTCGCGCTCGGCTGCACTCATATCGACGAACGGGCCTTGCAGCGCTTCAGGGCGTTCGCCGGCCGCCGCATGCGCGCGTTCGGCAGCGAGCACCTGCATTACGGCGATCCGCGCGGCAACCGCGAGCTCCGCGTGGCGATTGCCGATCACCTGCTGTCGGCGCGCGGGCTGCGCTGCGATCCGGACCAGATCATGCTGACGTCGGGAACGCAGCATGCGCTGCGAGTCGTGCTCGGTGCCATCTTAAGGCCCGGCGACCAGATCTGGTGCGAGGACCCCGGCTATCCGGCCGCACGAAAGGCGGTTGAACATTGCCGACTGCGCCCGGTCTCGGTGCCGGTCGACGCTTCTGGATTGATTGTGGCGAGGGGACGCGCCCTCGCACCCACGGCCGGCGCCGCCTATGTGACACCGTCGCACCAGTTTCCCCTGGGCGTGCAGATGTCGATGCCGCGGCGGCTTGAACTGCTTGATTGGGCACGGGAGGCCGGCGGCTTCGTGATCGAGGACGATTACGACAGCGAGTTTCGCTACGACGGCGCGCCCCTGCTGTCGCTCGCCGGCATCGATCATCTCTCGCGGGTCATCTATGTCGGCACGTTTGCCAAGACCCTGTTTCCCGGCTTGCGCATCGGCTATTGCGCCCTGCCCGAGCGGCTGGTCGGACCGGTCGCGGCCGCACGCGCCGTGCTTGATCGCTTTCCCGGCACGCTGCTGGAAGGCGCGGTGGCTGATATGCTCAATTCCGGCGCCTTCGCCGCCAATCTGCGCCGGGTCCGCGGGCTCTACCGCGAGGCGCGCGACGCGCTGGCATCGACATTGTCGCGCGCATCGCATGGCGAACTGTCGGTGCCGGTGCCCTCGCAAGGCCTGCACCTCGTCGCGCGGTTCGATCCAAAGGCCGATCCGCGCGTCGCAGCGGAGGCCAAGGCCGCTGCCGGCGTCGGGGGATGGCTGCTGGCGGAAACCTGTTTTCGCGTCCGCCCGCTGCCGGGCTTCGTCCTCGGCTTCGCCGGTCATCCGCTGCCGGAGCTGATCGCATCAGCCGAGCGGCTGGCGCAGGCATCGCTGGCCGCGTTGCAGGCCCATCGCAGGCCGGCCAAGGGTGGAACCAGGCTCAAACGGGTGAAGGCCGTGGGTTGAGCGCGCTGGCGGCGCCCTATCAGAATCGCGGTCCCCTTATTAAGGTCGGGCCCCAATCAACACCACCAACGGAAACACCGGATGCCGTGCCCTCGCAACGTCTCGTATCTCGTCACCGGCACATTGATCGCAGGCATGCTCGGCCTGGCGACGACAGCGCTCGCGCAGACGGTCTCGCGCGAGCAGGACATCGGCGACCTCAGGCTCGGCCAGCGCGTCATGGTCGATGACGGATCGTGCCCGGCGGGCCAGATCAAGGAAGTCCAGGGCTCGCAGATGACGGCTTCGGGCGTGCTCCGCACCAGCAAATGCATTCCGCGACTGGGGACGAAGAAGCTGCGCTAGCGTCGGCTGCTAAAACATGCCGTTGTTGTTGGCGGCCTTCTCGGGGATTTCCTGCACGACGTCCCAGTGCTCGACGATCTTGCCGTTCTCCAGCCTGAAGATGTCGATGATTGCCCGGCCCCGCGTTCCCTTCTCGCGGACGCTGTGGACGTGGACGATCACGTAGTCGCCATCGGCGAAGGCGCGCTTGATCTCGCTGCGGGAGTCCGGAAACTTTTCGCGCAGGAAGCCGAGGAAGCCTTTGAAACCCTCGATGCCGTCTGGCGCGGTCGGATTGTGCTGGATGTAATGGGAGCCGAAATATTTCGCGGCGGCGTCGAAATCCTTACGGTTGAGCGCCGCATCGTAGAATTCGAGCACGGCCTTCTTGTTGGCCTCCTGTATCGCTTCGCCGGCGGCAAGCGCCGGAGAGATCATTAGCGAGAACAGGCCGATCAGGCCGATAACCAGAGATCGCATGACAGCTCCTTTGTGCAAGAGGTACCCGATAATGGACCTCCCCTACCAGCTTCCGTATTTTCCGACGACAGCGCGCCACAGCGCATCGCGCTCGCGCGCGAGCGGCTCCTTGCCGACGCTGGCGTTCTTCGCAGCAGCCGTAATGACCATCACCAGCTTGAGCTCGGGATCGACGAAGATCGACTGCCCGTATACGCCGAGCAGCGCGAACCGCCGCTTCTCACCCGGAAACAGCCAGAACTGGTAGCCATAGCCGAAATAGGGCGTCGCCTTGCGCGGCCCGAACGCCTCGGGCTGACGGTGCCAGTCGGTGGCGTCGAGCAGATAGTCCTTCGGCACGATCTGGCGGCCGCCCAGAGCGCCATCGTTCGCCAGCAGGATCCCCAGCCGGCCATAGTCGCGCAACACCGCGTTGAAATTGCCCGATCCCGTCTCGGTGCCGTCCTTGGTCCTGACCCAGGTCGCGTCGGCCTCCGCGCCCATCGGCTGCCACAGCCGCGTCGTCAGATATTCGCTGAGCGACGTGCCGGTCGCCGCGCGTATGAGCAGCGTCAGCGCCACCGTCTGGTTGGACGCATAGTGAAAGCGCGTTCCCTGCGCCACTTCGCGCGTGGTGAAGGCGCGCAGCGCGGCAACCGAGTCCTGCGTGAAGCGGATCTTGTTGAACTTCGCCAGATCGTCCTTGCCATCATAGACCTCCTCGAACGGCACGCCGGACGCCATCCGCAGCATGTTGCGGATCGTGGTCTCGCCATAGGGATTGCCCGACAGCGCAGGCACGTATTTGGCGATGGTGTCGTCGAGCGAGGCGATCTTCTTCTCGTCGAGAGCCATGCCGACGGCGAGGCTCACGATCGATTTCGCCATCGAGTGCGAAACGAAACGGTTGTCCGGCTTGCGGTCGTATTGATAGCGCTCGGCCAGCACCTCGCCGTCCTTGATCAGGAGAAAGCCGGTGACGCGCTGATGCGCCAGGAAGTCGTCGAGCGAATAGCTCTGCTTTTCGAAGCGATATTCGATCGCAGGCGGGCTGGCGGCCGCGGCAAGCCGCAGCGGCGCAGCCGATTTCGCCAGCGTGTAGTGTGGCAGGATAAGGTCGAGATGGCTGAACGATCCGACGCGGACGCTCTCCTCGTAGTACCAGTTGGCGCGCGAACCGACCGGATAGCCGGCCGCCTTGCCGAGCAGGTCTTCGTCGGGCGCGGCGAAAGCTGGCAGGCCCGTCGCGACAAGCATCGCGCATGAGAGCAGGACACGCCCGGGCTGCATCGGCTGGCTCGCTGGAGATCGTCGACCAGACATTGCTTACAATGGCGGTTACCGGTGTGTCGAGCCTGCGGGCTTATCGGCGACTAAGTATCGCCGGCGTTACTGGTTCGTCGCCGGATCGAACATGCATTGCAGCGTGGGCTTGGCGATCTTGGTGAAGGTCGGGCCGATCTCGGATTGCTTCGACGGCGGCACCCACGCGGTCTCGATCGTCGGCACACCCGTCTCGCTGATGCCGCGGAGCAGCGCCTCGCGCAAATCGGCATCCTCGATGGTCGCGGCGGCATAGTCGTGCAGGCAGCCGCACACGCTTTCGGGATGCGCCCAGCGGCCAACCATATGCGGCGCGCAGAGCCGCACGAACTCGCCGCGCGGATCGGGCACCTTGAACAGCGAACGGAATGTGGTTTGCGGCGGCTGAACCTGAATTTTTTGGGCCTGGGCCTGCGCAGCACCGCCAAGAAGAAGCGAGAGAATTACGGCAGAACAGATGCGTACCAGCATACGGTGCCTTTATCGGCGAACTTCTTGCCAGGATTCTTCTTGCTCAGGATCTCCTTGCAGGAGATCCACCATGCTCACTTGGCGGCGACAACCATGGGTACAGCCATCGCAACCGGCGAACCATTATAGGCGAAGGTGCCCACCCCCGGCAGGGTCTGATCCGCAGAGCCACCCATCGAGGGCCCAGCCAGGATAAAGGCGAAGGCGAGGATGAAGCTGAGGGTCCGCATCTGACTGTCTCCGGTGTCGGTAGCCAGCATCGCCAGCTCGTTGGTCACCCTGATAACCACCGGCTGTTTCCGCACCTCTGCGCCAAAATGGAAAATGGTTTCATTGCCCTGGAGAATTGTTTCGTCGGCCGCGTCAGACGAAACAATGGCGGGAAAAGCTCAATGAATTCAGTTGCGATGGCGTCGGCGGCAATAACCAGGCGGAACCCGTGAACCGCCCCTTGCGGTGCGCTTTGGCCCTTGCCCAATGGGTTAGAACAGCCTTGGGCGGCGGTTTATCGGGTGAACCGCAGGCCGTCGCCGGCCGACTCAATCGAGCAGCTCGCGCAACTTTGCGCGCGTTGGCGCGTTCTGATCCCTTCCTCAACAAAGGACAGCCGTCGTGGGTAATGGCAACAATGATGTTGGCAGTGCAACGGCGACCCGCAAATCCGGCCAGCCGGTGGTTGAAGTTTTGTGTGGGAATAACGGCCCCGAACCGCGGATCCATCCTTCGGTGAAGACCGAGCGCCAAGAAAAGAGCTCCGTGCATGCCGCGGGCCCTTGTGGCGCGATGTCGCAGCAAGGCAGCGAATTTCGCGGCAATGTCTCGGCGCCGCAACAATTCGTGCATCTGGTCGGCTGCCGCGACCGCAAGGACGGGGCGGGCCAGGAGGCCCGCCCATATTCCAATCCGCTCAAACGGTAAGCTTGAGGTTCTGATCCCGGATCGAGGCTTACTGAATGAATTCACCGCATTTTTGAATGGCGGTATCGGTTGCGCCCCACGGCATGATCGGCACCGAGGACGTCGAGTTTTTCGGCGAGCCTTCGATCAGGCGATCCGAATAGACCATGTAGACCAGCACGTTGCGCTTGGCGTCGCAGCCGCGGACGATCTGCATCTTCTTGAAGAACAGCGACCGGCGCTGGCGGAACATGTCGTCGCCCTGCTCCAGTTTGTGCTTGAACTTGATCGGGCCGATCTGGCGGCAGGCCAGCGAAATATCAGAGACTTCTTCGGCTAGCCCAAGCCAGCCCTTGAAGCCGCCCTTTTCCGGCACCGTGAAGTGACAGGCCACGCCCTCGACCTCGGGATCGTCAAGGGCATAGGTCGCCAGCTTGTCGTTGGGACTGAGCCATTTGAAGACCGTGGAGCGGCGGAAAATCAGGTCGGGCTCCTCCGCGGCCGACGCCGGGGCGGCCTGCCACATCGTCAGCGCCAGCACCGCCAAGGCCAATAGTCTCCACTTCCTGTCACACTTAACGACGGCCTTGGATGTCATTGATATCTCCGCTGAAGGGCATGCCGCCTATGTAGTGCCGGAATGTCGCACAGGAAGGCCATGGTGCTGACGCGACGGTGCGATATCACCTGAAACGTCCGATCGGCCGTTTAACGGAATGTGAGGCTTTCTTGCTACGATCGGGGCGAAAAGCGCTGAAATTAGAAGGCCTACGCTGGTGAACGCTTTTCCCCTCTGCGACACAAATGAATTGGCAGGACAGTAGATTCGAGTAGCCGGATTTGAGGTAATGCGCGTGAATGGGCATCGGTTTTTCAGTGCGAATAGTGCGGGCGCGACCATTTCGAAACAACGATTTTGGCAGATTGCGATATTGACCGCGGCCGGCTCCGTCGTGGCCGCTACCCAGGCTGATGCCGCCACGATGTTCTACTGGCAGGATTCCGACCCCAGCTATTACCGGCCCATGCCGCCGGTGCAGCCGCGCAAGCCCAAGGTGCGCCGGCCGTCCGCTAAGTCCGCGGCGGCCGTCAAGGAAATCAACGCCAAGCCGCAGGGGCCGCTGATCATCGCGGTCTCGATCGAGCAGCAGAAGCTCCGCGTCTATGACGCCAAGGGTCTTTTCGCCGAGAGCCCGGTATCGACGGGCATGAAGGGGCATTCGACCCCGATGGGCGTATACAGCGTCATCCAGAAACACAAGATGCACCGCTCCAACATCTATAGCGGGGCGCCGATGCCTTACATGCAGCGCATCACGTGGTCGGGGGTCGCGCTGCATGCGGGCGTGTTGCCGGGCTATCCGGCATCGCACGGCTGCATCCGCATGCCGATGGCCTTTGCCGTGAAGATGTGGAACTGGACCCGGATGGGCGCCCGCGTGATCATTACGCCCGGCCAAATCACGCCTGCCAATTTCGCGCACCCGTTGCTGGTGGCGCAGAAGGTCGTACCGCAACCCCTCCTCGCCGATGATCCGGCGAATGATGCGCCCGCGGTGAAGAGCGACAAGGGCGCGGACGCCGGCGGCGCCATCAAGGCCGCGAATTCGCAGGCCGGCCTCGATCTTCGCCCGACCGTCGGACACGCCGCGCCGCTGCGCGAACAGACCCACACCGCTGATGCCAGCGGCGCGCTGCCGGCCGCCAATGCCGTCGTATCCGATGCGTCAAGCGTGGAAACCAAGGCTGATACAGCGAAGTCGGAGCCGGCAGCCAACGCGGCTGACACCGGCGAAGCCACCAAGACGGAAGTCATCGCAAGCGAGGGTATGAAGGCCGACGAAGCGAAGGCCGAAGCCAAGACTCCCGCGACCGAGACATCAGCTGAGAAGGTCGCCGAGCGTGCCAAGACAGGCGCCGGTGCACCGGCAGCGCCGGCTGTTTCGCCCGACGCCAAGAAGGATTCGTCGCGTCTGCCCGGCGCGGAAAAGGCTGCCAAGGCCGAGGCGCCCCGGCGCGCCGGCCAGATTGCGGTCTTCGTGAGCCGCAAGGATTCCAGGCTCTATGTCCGCGAGAACTTCAAGCCGCAGTTTGAGGCGCCAGTCACGATCGCCCCCAGCGACCGGCCGCTGGGCACGCACGTCTTCACCGCCGAGACCGACAAGACCGACCCCAATCTGTTGCGCTGGTCCGTGGTCTCGCTGCCCGTCACAGCCCGTAGCGCCGCCCGCACCGAGGAGGACGGACGCACCGCCGGCCGCAAGAAGGCTGCCACTGCCGAGGCCAAGCCGTCGCCAGTGCCGAACAGCCCGGCCGAAGCGCTCGACCGCATCAGCGTCGCGCCAGAGGCGATGGCGCGGATCGCCGAAGTGCTCTCCACCGGTGCCTCGATCATCGTGTCCGATCTCGGCGTCAACCAGGGCGGCGAGACCGGCGAAGGCACCGACTTCATCGTCCCGCTGCGGTAGTTTTCATAACGCCTTGTTGAGGGGCTGACGGCGCAGCCGTGCGGTATGCTTTGCTCCATCGAACCACCAGCCGGAGCGCGTCTCATGATGAACCGTAGAAGCATGATGACTGCTGCGCTGGCCGCGATCGCAGCCGTCAGCTCAACCAGGCAATCGCTGTCACAGGCCGGCATGAGCCGGATTACGGCCTACGCGTTTTCATTTCCGGGCCTCGCCGGCGGCGACATCCGCCTTTCCGAATTCGCCGGCCGGCCGATGCTGATCGTCAACACCGCCTCGCTCTGTGGCTACACGCCGCAATATGGCGGACTGCAGCAATTGTGGAGCGAGTTCGGTGACCGCGGCCTGATGATCATCGGCGTGCCCTCCAACGATTTCGGCGGCCAGGAACCCGGCGGCGCGAGCGAGATCACCGCGACAACGCAGAACCACCACGTCACCTTTCCAATCGCCGGGAAGGCTGCCGTCCGCGGTCCGAACGCGCATCCATTCTACAAATGGGCGGCAGAGGCACGGCCGAAGGATGTTCCACGTTGGAACTTCCATAAATACCTGATCGGGCGCGACGGCTATATCGCCGATGTCTTCCCGGAATCCGTCGAGCCCGTAGATACACGGGTGAAAACCGCGATCGCGCGAGCGCTGGCTGCATCCTGAACGCACCACTCCGCAAACAAATCGGCTGGGCGTAACCGCGGCGGGTTGCGTTGGCGGGCCGGCTCCAACTAGGCTACTATCTGCTTCGGGGCAGACCGGATCACGGCGGCGCCGCGACCGGGTGCGGGATTCAACTTTGAGGAAAACAAGATGCGTGTTGCGGCAGGGATGATCTTTGCAGGCGCGATTTCGCTGTTGGCATCGAGCGCGGCGTGGTCGCAGGCACTGCCCGCGAAAGGCGCGGCGGCCGCTCCCCAGGCAGCCCCGGCTCCGGCCCCAGCCCCCGCTCCGCCGCCGGCCCCGGTCTCGACCCGCCCGCCCTGCAATAATCCCGACGCCCTCGGCATCGGCCGCACCGTCGAGATCGATACCACCGGCGGTCCCGGCTTCGGCTTCGAGCACTTCAAGGAGCTCGACTTCCTGCGCGACAAGGAGGTCGTGCTGACCTTCGATGACGGCCCGTGGCCGGTGAATACGCCCTCGGTGCTGAAGACGCTCGCTGAAGAATGCACCACCGGCATCTTCTTCCCGATCGGCAAGCACGCCACCTACCATCCGGAAATCCTCAAGCAGGTGATGGCGGCCGGCCACTCGATCGGATCGCACACCTGGTCGCATGCCGCCCTCGTCAACAAGAAACTGACCGAGCAGCAGCGCAAGGATGAAATCGAAAAGGGGTTCAGCGCCGTGAAATGGGCGCTTGGCGGCAAGGCGCCGGCGCCGTTCTTCCGCTTCCCCGCGCTGCAGCACCCGCCGGAGATGGTGACCTATCTCGGCGAACGCAACATCGCGATCTTCTCCTGCGATCTCGACTCCTTCGACTTCAAGGCCAGCAAGGCGCAGACCATTATCGACACCGTGATGCGCAAGGTCGAGAAGAACGGCAAGGGCATCATCCTGATGCACGACTTCCAGAAGCACACCGCCGAAGCCCTGCCCGAGCTTCTGAAGAGGCTGAAGGCCGGCGGCTACAAGGTGGTCGCGATGCGCGCCAAGACGCCGGTGCAGACGCTGGCGCAATATGACGAGGACATCGTCAAGGATTTGAAGCTGCCGACCGTGAGTTCGCGTCCGGTCTCCAGCGTCGTCCAGACGATCTCGGAATAACGCACGCCGCCGTGCCGGCGCTGCGTATCGAAGGTTATGTCATCGTTTCCGCGGACGGCATGCTGGCCGACGCGCGCAATGTCATGCCGAATGAGCTGAAGTTCGAGGGCGACAAGGCGTTCTTCACCGCCGCCCTCGACCGTGCCGACCTGATCCTGCACGGCCGCAACTCCTACGAGGACCAGCCGAACTCGCCGCGCCGCAAGCGCATCATCCTGACGCGGCATGTCGATGCGATCACGCCCGATCCGGCCAATCCGAAAGCGACCTTGTGGAATCCGGCCGGCGCTTCGTTTGAAGCCGCCTGCCATCATGCCGGCGTTGATACCGGCACCGTCGCTGTCATCGGTGGGCCCGGCGTGTTCGGCATGTTCATGGACCGCTACGACGAATTCTGGCTGTCGCTGGCGCCGCACGTCCGCCTTCCCGGCGGTGAGCCTTGCTTCCCCGGCGTGCCCACGCGGTCGCCGCAGGACGTCCTGGCCGCCCACGGCCTGCGCGCCGGCGAGCCGCAGATGCTGGACGCCACCCATGAGGTCAGCGTCACGCCATGGCAGCGCATCGCTTAAGCGGCGACTCTCGCCTTCCAGTCCTGATCAAGAGTTTGATGCTGGTCCGTCAGCGCGGCTTGCCCGATCTAGATATCCCCGTAGGCCGCCTCGTTCGGCCGCGGCCCCTTGCCGTAGCCGGCGATCATGAACAGCGCGCCGATGATCGACAGGTTCTTCAGGGCGTCGATCAGCGCCTTGGCATTCTCGGGCGCCGGCTGATTCCAGAAATCATGGAAATAGAAGGTCGCGCCGATCACGAAGAAGATCAGGAGGATCGCGAAGAAGCGTGCGCCGAAATTGACCGCGATCATCAGGCCGGCAAGAATTTCAAAGCCGCCGGCGCCGATCGCCAGCAGTTGCGGCAACGGCATGCCCGTCATGGTCTCGAGCTGCGAGGTATAGGGCGTCAGCATTGCCGGAATGGTTATCTTGGAGGCGATGTAGTCCGCCGTCGGCTGTATCGCGAACAGCTTGGTCGTCCCCGTGTACATGAAAAGCACGGCGAACAGGACTCGCCCGAAGGTAACTAACGCTGGCATGGGATTGGCCTCACTGAATGGCATGCAAAATTAGCAGGCGGCACGAAACGATTATGGGCGTTTCGTCCTTGCTTTTCAAACGCTCAAATCGAAACCGCCCGCGCAGGAGCCTGCGCGCCTGCAACCAGACCTCTCTATAGGAGTAGAACCAAGGCGCTTTGTTGATCATAGCCATTCGAGCCATGCATGCCCCGGACGTGATCCGGGGACATGTATGGTTCGCGAAGAAAACGCGTCAGAACAAAGGCAGATGCCAGCTCTGGTTCGGCTCGAACAGATCTAGCCGAACAGGGTCGGCTGCTGGCGCCCGGCTCGTTCCTGGGCTTCGACGGCGGCAACCGCCGTCATGTTGAGGACGCCGCGCGCCGTGACGCCCGGGGTGAGGATATGCGCCGGCCGCGCTGGTCCGATCAGGATCGGGCCGACCGGCAACGCGTCCGCCAGCGTCTTGATCATCTGATAGGCGACGTTGGCGGTGTCGAGGTTCGGCATCATCAGGATGTTGGCGTCGCCTTCCAGGTTCGAGTGCGGCAGCACGAGTTTTCGTGCCGCAGCCGAAAGTGCGGTGTCGCCCTGCATCTCGCCGTCGGCCTCGATCTCCGGATGCTTTTCCCGAAGCAGCGCGGTGGCGCGGCGCATCTTGCGCGAGGATTCGGTATCGTAGCTGCCGAAGTCGGAATGCGACACGAAGGCGATGCGCGGCTTCATGTTGAAGCGCTGCACATGGGTGGCCGCGAGCGAAGCCACTTCCGCAAGTTCCTCGGCACTCGGGTTGGGCCGCACCTGGGTATCGGCGATGAAATAGGAGCCTTTGCTGGTGATCATCATCGCGAGCGCGGCGAAATCGCTGACCCCCGGCAAAAAGCCGATGATCTCGCGGACGTGGCGCAGATGGCTCATATAGCGGCCTTCGACGCCGCACAGCATCGCATCGGCCTCGCCGCGCATCACCGCCAGCGCAGCGATCACGGTGTTGTTGGTGCGAACCACCGTGCGTGCAGCTTCGGGCGTGACGCCGCGCCGCCCCGCCACGTCGATATAGGTCTGCACATAGGAACGGTAGCGCGGATCGTCCTCGGGATTGACGAGGTCGAAATCCTGCCCAGCCTTGATCGAGAGGCCGAACCGCTTGATCCGGGCTTCCACCACTGACGGCCGCCCGACCAGGATCGGCCGCGCCAGCTTCTCTTCCAGCACGACCTGCGTGGCGCGCAGCACGCGCTGGTCCTCGCCCTCGGCATAGATCACGCGCACCGGCTGGGTCTTGGCCTTGGCGAATACCGGTTTCATGGTCAGGCCGGAGCGGAAGGCGAAACGCTCAAGCAGCGCCTTGTATTCCTCGAAATTCTTGATCGGGCGCGTCGCCACGCCGGATTCCATCGCGGCCTTCGCCACAGCGGGTGCGATTCGCAGGATCAGCCGCGGATCGAACGGGCTCGGGATCAGCGAGCCCGGACCGAAACCCTGCGCCTCGCCGCTGTCAAAGCCCTGCGCCACCGCATCCGACGGCGGGTCGCGCGCGAGCTGCGCGATGGCCTCGACCGCGGCATGCTTCATTTCCTCGTTGATGGTGGTGGCGCCGACATCGAGCGCGCCGCGGAAGATGAACGGGAAGCACAGGACGTTGTTGACCTGGTTGGGGAAGTCGGAACGCCCGGTGCAGATCATGGCGTCGGACCGCGCCTTGCGCGCCTCGTCCGGCATGATTTCCGGATTGGGATTGGCCAGCGCCATCACCAGCGGCTTGTCAGCCATCGCCTGGACCATCTCGGGCTTCAGCACGTTGGGAGCGGACAGCCCCAGGAAGATATCGGCGCCGCCGATCACGTCAGCCAGCACGCGAGCATTCGTCTTCTGCGCATAGACCGCCTTCCAGCGGTCCATCAGCGTGTTGCGGCCCTCGTGAACGACGCCGTCGATGTCGCAGACCCAGATGTTCTTGCGCTGCGCGCCCATCGACACCAGGAGATTGAGGCAGGCGATCGCCGCGGCGCCCGCGCCCGAACAGACGATCTTCACCTCCGGCAGCTTCTTGCCGTTCAGCAACAGGCCATTGACGATGGCGGCGCCGACGATGATGGCGGTGCCATGCTGGTCGTCATGGAAGACCGGGATCTTCATGCGCTCCTTGAGCTGCGCCTCGATCTCGAAACACTCCGGACCCTTGATGTCCTCGAGGTTGATGCCGCCGAAGGTCGGCTCCAGCGCCGCCACCGTCTCGACCACGCGCTCGATGGTGTCGGCGGCGATCTCGATGTCGAACACGTCGATGCCGGCGAATTTCTTGAACAGGACCGCCTTGCCTTCCATGACGGGCTTAGAAGCCAGCGGACCGATATTGCCGAGCCCCAACACCGCGGTACCGTTGGAGACCACGGCGACCAGATTGGCCCGCGAGGTCAGCGACGCCGCTTCTGCCGGATTGTTGGCGATATCGGTGCAGGCCGCAGCCACCCCGGGCGAATAGGCCAGCGCGAGGTCGCGCTGGTTGGCGAGCGGCTTGGTCGCCTGGATCTCAAGTTTGCCCGGGCGCGGCAGCCGGTGATACGCAAGCGCCGCGGAGCGGAGATCTTCAGAAAAGGACGACATACACTCCCCCCACGGGTTTCAACGACCCCGAATTACGTGCCGAGGCCGATCTTCATTCGAACCGTCGGTTTTGCGGCAGATTGAGCTGGATGTGAAGCACGGGCAACCACTTGGATGCAACATCCGCCAGCTTTCCCATCAACAGGGCATCGACGCATAGCAGCAAAGCCGGTAGCATAATTTCCTCCCTACCCCGTCCCCCTGACCGGCATTATGGCAATTTTGTCTCCGCAGATGCCGGCGTCCGGAGCACAACGAATGGCAAAAATACTGCTGGGTCTGGTCGCCGCGGTCGTGATCGCGGTGGGCGGCTTCTTCGGCTTCGAATTTTACACGCAGCACCGGGTTGCCCGCGAGGTGGAGACCGCGTTCGAGCAGATCAGAGCCTCCGGCGGCAAGGCCAGCCACGGCAAGGTTTCGTTCGACCTGAAGAGCCGCACGCTCCGGATCGACGATATCGCGACGGAGTCGGCCACGCAGCCGCCGGTTCGCGTGAAGGTCGCCAGTATTATCGCCGCCGGGGTCGCCCAGCCGGACGCCGGCCGGTTCTCCGCCGATACGATCGAGGCATCGGACCTGGAGATCGGCAGCAGCATTCCCGGCCAGACGGAGGGGAAACTCGCCTACAAGATGCCACGCATCGTCATGACGGACTATTCCGGCCCCGCCAGCGTCGCGCACCCGCCGGCGTCGGCATCCCTCGTTGATGCCTACCGATCCGGATTGCAGCAATTCGCGGCGATATCAGCGACATCGGTGTCCGCCCCCAGCATTACGGGGACGATGAACTTCGGCAGCGCCATGTCGGGCGAATTCGCCTATTCCGGCATGACTTTCAAGGACATCAGGGACGGCAAGATCGCCGCAATGGATATCGAGCGCGCCAGCTTTACGGTCAATACGCAACAGGGCGGCAAGCCCGACAAGATGACCGGCGAAATCGCCAATATCGACTGGCGCGACTTCGACGCCAGCGCGATCGCCGCCACGCTCGACCCGCAAAAAAGCAGCGAGGATCGCTATCTCCGCGCCTACGGCAAGATGACGGCCGGCCCCTACGCCGTCACTTCGGCGCAAGGCGTTCGCATGCGCATCGATGCGATGACAGTCGATGAAATCGCGTTGCGTCCGTCGCGGCTGCAACTGCCGGAACTGCTGGCCATGATCCAGACGGCTGGAGACGCGCCGCCCTCGCCGGCGCAGGCGCGCGAGCTGGTCGAAAAGGCGGCCACGATCTACGAGGGCATGCGCGTCGACAGAGCCGAGATGCGCGGCCTCGCGGCCGAAATGCCGCAAGGTCCGTTCAAGCTCGCGGCTGTTAGGTTCAACCTGGAAGACGGCAAGATCGGCGAGTTTGCCATGGAAGGGCTTGATACCAACACGCCGAAAGGCCCACTCAAGCTCGGACGTTTCGCGCTGAAATCGCTGGATATCGCCAATTTCATACGGCTGTCGGCACAGTTCACAAATCCCGCGCAGGCGCCTTCGCCCGAACTGATCGCGGGGCTGTTTCCCCTGATCCAGGGCGTCGAGGTCAAGGCTGTCACGGCGCCATTCAAGAACACCGGCAAGTTCGTCAATCTCGACAGATTCGATGTGAACTGGGGCCAGTTTGTCGGACCAATCCCGAGCAAGCTGCGCGTCACCGCCAAGATGACGACGCCGGTCGATGCGAGCGACCCGGCCATGCGGCAGCTGGTGGCGGCGGGCATCGATCCGCTTTCAGTCGACGGCGATATCGGCGCGGAATGGACCGAAGCGCCGCGCAGCTTCGTGGTGGACGCCCCGAAACTGGAGATCGGCGGCGTGCTGAAGGCATCCGCGCGGATGACGCTCGCCAACGTGCCGCGGCAGGTATTCTCGGCCAATGTAGTCCAGGCGGCGAGCGCGGCCGCGCAGATCGAGGCCGGCGCGATCGAACTTACGGTGCGCGATCTCGGCAGCGTCGATCTCGGCATCGTGCAATACGCCCGCGCCGAGAACGTCAGCCGCGAGGAGGCGCGCAAGGCGATCGTCGAGAGCATCAAGGCAAGCAGCGAGGAGGTTGCCACCAATCCGGATGCCGTGAACGCCGTGCAGGCGCTGGCGCGCTTTGTCGAGACTCCGGGGCAAACGCTGGTGATCAAGTTCACGCCGCTCGGCAAGGTGCCGGCGATGCAGCTCTTTCAGATGCTAAAGACCGACCCGCTGATCGCGCTGGCGCAATTCCGGATCGAGGCTTCCACCGGCCTGTGAGCATGATGAGGTCAGGTTCGCGGGCGGTGCTGCGTTGACCGCCCCAACAAAATATCGAAAACAACCCCATGCACAGTAGCCGTCAAGGGCAAGGTGGCAGGCGATTGACCGAACCTGACCTCACTAGACCCTAGCCCTTGTCCGGCAGATTGAGCCGGATGTGGAGTTCGCGGAGCTGCTTGGTCGTGACTTCCGATGGCGCGCCCATCAGGAGGTCGACGGCCTGCTGGTTCATCGGGAACAGCGAGATCTCGCGTAGGTTCGTGGTGCCGCAGAGCAGCATCACGATGCGATCGACGCCAGCCGCCATGCCGCCATGCGGCGGGGCGCCGTACTGGAACGCGCGGTACATGCCGCCGAACCGCTCGACGACGTCCTTCTCGCCATAGCCCGCGATCTCGAACGCCTTCACCATCGCTTCCGGCTTGTGGTTGCGGATGCCGCCCGAGGCGATCTCGTAACCGTTGCAGACGATGTCGTACTGGAACGCCTTGATGGTCAGCGGCTCCTTGGTCTGCAGCGCTTCGAGGCCGCCCTGCGGCATCGAGAACGGGTTGTGCGAGAAGTCGATCTTCTTCTCGTTCTCGTCATACTCGTACATCGGGAAATCGACGATCCAGGCGAGTTCGAACCGGTCCTTGTCGACCAGGTTCAACTCCTCGCCGACCTTCGTGCGCGCCAGGCCGGCAAACTTCCAGAACTTGTCCGGATCGCCGGCGACGAAGAAGGCGGCATCGCCTTCCTTCAGGCCGAGCTGGCTGCGGATCGCAGCGGTCCGCTCCGCGCCGATGTTGTTGGCGAGCGGCCCCGCGCCCTCGCCACCCTCGCGCCACATGATGTAGCCGAGGCCCGGCTGTCCCTCGCCCTGCGCCCAGGAATTCATGCGGTCGCAGAACGCGCGAGAGCCGCCGCCGGGTCCCGGGATCGCCCAGACCTGGTTCTTTGGATCTTCCAGCATTCGCGCGAACACTTTGAAGCCGGAGCCGCGGAAATGTTCGGAGACGTCCTGCATCTCGAGCGGGTTGCGCAGATCGGGCTTGTCGCTGCCGTATTTCTTCACGGCTTCCGCAAACGGAATCCGCCGCCAGCCCTTTGTCACCGGCTTGCCTTTGGCGAACTCCTCGAACACGTCCGTCAGGACGGGCTCCATCGCGGCGAACACGTCGTCCTGCGTGACAAAGCTCATCTCGACGTCGAGCTGATAAAACTCGCCCGGCAGGCGGTCGGCGCGCGGGTCCTCGTCGCGGAAGCACGGCGCGATCTGGAAGTAGCGGTCGAAGCCCGACATCATCAGGAGCTGCTTGTATTGCTGCGGCGCCTGCGGCAGCGCATAGAACTTGCCAGGATGGATGCGCGACGGCACCAAAAAGTCCCGCGCCCCTTCCGGCGAGGACGCCGTCAGGATCGGGGTCTGGAACTCGAAAAAGCCCTGCTCCTTCATCCGCCGGCGCATCGAATCCACGATCGCGCCGCGCGTCATGATGTTCTGATGGAGCTTCTCGCGGCGCAGATCGAGGAAGCGGTATTTGAGGCGGATGTCCTCGGGGTATTCCTGCTCGCCGAACACCGGCAGCGGCAGCTCGGCCGCCGGCCCGAGCACCTCGATCTCGTTGACGTAAACCTCGACCGCACCGGTTGGCAGTTCCGGATTGTCGGTGCCCTCGGGGCGCTTGCGCACTTTGCCGTCGATCCGCACCACCCATTCCGAGCGGAACTTTTCCACTTCCTTGAAGGCCGGCGAGTCCGGGTCAGCCACGCACTGCGTGATGCCGTAATGGTCGCGCAGGTCGATGAACAGCACGCCGCCATGGTCGCGGATGCGATGGCACCAGCCGGAAAGACGGGCGGTCTGCCCGATGTCGCTCTCGCGGAGCGCGCCGCATGTGTGTGACCGGTAGCGATGCATGGTAGTCCCAAGAACTGATGTCGGAGGAATCGAATCGGCGGGCCCAAAGCCCTTTCCCGAAGTTGCGGAGGGTTTACCCGACGAGGCCGGGGGCGGCAACCAAGGGAACGGCCGGTTTTGCTCGGAAATCGCAGATTTTCGGCGGCCAAGCTCGGTCCTTAGGCGCGAACCGTTTGCCTATTCCGGGGTCGCGCCTATCTTTAGGCGATGACCGTCCATTTCCCGTTCCAGAACACCTATTCGGCCCTGCCGGCGAACTTTTTCGCCCGCGTGGCGCCCACGCCGGTGGCCGCCCCTCGCCTGATCAAGCTGAACCGGGCCCTGGCGGTCCACCTCGGCCTCGATCCTGACGTGCTGGAGAGCCCGGAGGGCGCGGAAATCCTCGCCGGAAAGCGCCTGCCGGAGGGGGCCGATCCGATCGCCATGGCGTATGCCGGCCACCAGTTCGGCCAGTTCGTGCCCCAACTCGGCGACGGCCGGGCCATTCTGCTCGGGGAAGTCATCGACAAGGACGGCGTCCGCCGCGACATCCAGCTTAAGGGCTCAGGCCCGACCCCATTCTCGCGCCGCGGCGACGGCCGCGCCGCGCTCGGGCCGGTGCTGCGCGAATACATCGTCAGCGAGGCGATGTTCGCGCTCGGTATCCCCACCACGCGTTCGCTCGCCGCCGTCATGTCCGGCGAGCGCGTTCAGCGCGAGAGGATGCTGCCGGGCGCGGTGCTCACGCGCGTTGCCGCCAGCCATATCCGCGTCGGCACCTTCCAGTTCTTCGCCGCGCGCGGCGACACCGACGGCGTGCGGGCGCTCGCCGATCACGTCATCGCCAGGCATTATCCTGAAGTGGCGGCGGCCGAGCGCTCCTATCACGAACTCCTTGCCGGCGTCGTTGCCCGCCAGGCCGACCTCGTCGCGCGCTGGCTTCTGGTCGGCTTCATCCACGGCGTGATGAACACCGACAACACTTCGATATCCGGCGAGACCATCGACTACGGCCCCTGCGCCTTCATGGACGCGTATAACCCGGCTCAGGTGTTCTCCTCGATCGACGAGCTCGGCCGCTACGCCTATGCTAATCAGCCGCGGATCGCGCTGTGGAATTTGACGCGTCTCGCCGAATGCCTGCTGCCGCTGCTTGCCGACGCCCAGGACAAGGCGATCGAGCAGGCGCAATTCATCCTCGGTGAATTCGCCGAAAAATTCACCGCCGCCTATCAGGCCGGGCTGCGCAAGAAGATCGGCCTGTTCACGGCGCAAGATGGCGATGAGGCGCTGGTGCAGGATCTGCTCGACGCCATGGCAAAGAACGAGGCCGACTTCACCCTCACCTTCCGCCGCCTCAGCGATGCCGCCGGCGATGGCGCTGACGACAAGGTCAGGGATCAGTTCACCGACCCCGCGGTCCTCGACGAATGGGCCGCGCGCTGGCGCAAGCGCCTTGCCGACGAGCCGCAATCACCCGCCGAGCGGCAAGCTGCGATGCGCGCAGTCAACCCGGCCTTCATCCCGCGCAACCACCGCGTCGAAGCGGTGATTGCGGCGGCCGTGAACGACGACTACGCGCCGTTCGAGGAATTGCTAACGGTGCTCGCGAAGCCGTACGAGGATCAGCCGGCGTTTGTGGCCTATGCCGAGCCGCCGTTGCCGGACCAACGCGTGCTGCGGACGTTCTGCGGAACTTAAGACGCTGCAAGCTCTCACTCGCGCGCGATCGCCGCGTCGAGCCACGCACAGTTTAAGGCCGCGACGTTCGGATCGGGGGCACGGATGCCGCGGGCGGCTGCGGAAAGCCGCATGTCCCGCATCCTCTTGCGCTGCTCCTCCGGCATATGAAGGCGCTCATGTCCCCATAGCGACGGACCATCGAAGGTCTCGTGGGGCTGCCAGGTTGCCGGATCGATCACCCGGCCCGCCCAGCCATACTCGACGAAGAAGCCCGACGGTGTGTTGACGTAGAACGAGGTCATATGGTCGTTGGTGTGACGACCGAGCGTGTAGGCGATCCGTCCCTCCTCGAGCTGCGCCAGATCGTAGCCCTGGCCGACATCGTCGAGCTGGCCCACTTCGAGCATGAAATGGTGCAGCGCCCGACGCCCCGCTCCTACCATGGCGAAGCTGTGGTGCCTTCCGTTGACGTGAAAGAAATAGAGCTTGTACGGCTTGAGCCCGAAGTCGGAGACCTTAAAGCCCAGGAGATCACGGTAGAATGGCAGCAGTGGCTCGACGTCCTCGACGCTGAGGACGACGTGCCCCATACCGAGCGCGCCCGTCCGGAAGCCTGAGATCGGCCGACCCGGCTTGAAAGGGCTCGAGGCCAACGCCGGCTTGCAAAAAGCTTCGAGCGGATTGCCTTCCGGATCACGAAACGAGATCAGCTCCTCGACATGACGTTGGTCGGCGAGCGCCCGCGTCCCGCGCGTCACCGCAATACCGTGATCGTCGAGCCGGGCCGCCAGACGATCGAGTTCGTCGTGCGTTGCCACCTCCCAGCCCATCACAGATAGCCCGGCGTCGCTGCTGCCATCGACAATCAGCCGCTGCTTGCGGTCATCCATGCGAAACGCGCGTACCTTGCCGCCGCGATCGACCTGCTCCATGCCGAGCAGGCCGGTCGCCATCCCGCTCCACAAGTCCAGTTGGGAGGACAGAATCCCGATATAGCCCAAGGCGGTAATTTCCATGTCAGTTCCTTCTCGGGATCGCAGCGACAATGCCTGTTGGCTACCGATCGTGCGAACGCGTGGTGTAAGGTGCGGATCCTGCCAACTGCCTCGTCGATGCTGAGGCGACGGGATAGGCAGCACAAGGGAGGTTTCGGAAGTGTCCAAGGAGCGGACGCGATCAGGAAAACCGCGGCGGTCGGAGGGCGTGCGCGCCTTCAAGCGCGGCCTCGATGTACTGCACGAGGTGAACCGCTCGGGCGGAATCCGGGCAGGCGAGGTCGCGCGTCAGCTCAACCTGCCGCGGCCCACGGTCTATCGGCTGCTCGAAACCCTGGAAGAGCTGGGCTATGTCGCGCGCAGCGCCAGCGACGACCGCTTCAGGGTGACGCGGCGAGCCAGCAGCCTTGGCGACGGCCATCATCCCGGCATGCTGATCTGCCAGGCCGCTGCGCCCTATCTTGCCGAACTCAGCAAGCGCCTGGTCTGGCCGGTCGACCTGTCGACGTACGAGAATGCCGCGATGGTGATCCAGGAAACCACCCATTCGCGCAGCCCGTTATCGATCGATCGCGGCATGATCGGAAAGCGGCTGCCGATGCTGCGGACCTCCGCCGGGCGCGCCTATCTTGCCGCCTGCCCGGCGGCCGAGCGCGACGTCATTCTCCACCATCTGCGGCGCATCGACGATCCAGAGGACCGGCCGTTCCTCGACGACTCTTATCTTGCGCGGATGGTCAAGGAGACGATGCAGCGAGGCTATGCCGTCCGCAGCAAGGGGGAGTTCAACGCAAAAACCTCCAGCATCGCCGTACCCGTGGTCCGTGCCGGCGTCGTCCTTGGCTGCATCTCCATCATCTGGATCAGGTCGGCGCTTTCGCTCAACGAGGCCGTCGCAGGCTTCGTGGAGCCGATGCAATCGGCCGCCACCGAGATTCCGGTCACCTCCTGAGGTCGGGCGTCCGCTCCGCGGACAGTGTTGGCGCGGAGGTTGAAGCGCCGCCCCGGCTGCGAACAGATGGCGCGATGAACATTCGCCGCGCCCATAGGCCTTCCTTCGACGTCGCCGTGGTCGGCCTTGGACCCGTCGGATCGACGCTGGCCAACCTGCTCGGCCTGTGCGGCGTTAACACGCTCGTGCTGGAACGCGAGGCGCAGGCCTATCACCTGCCGCGCGCCGTCCATTTCGATGACGAAACGATGCGCGTGTTTCAGACCATTGGCCTCAGCGATGCGATCCTGCCCCATGTGATCCTCAGCCCGGGCATGCGATTCGTCGACGCCGACGGGCGCTTGGTGCTCGATTGGCCACGGCCGGCCGAAATCACCCCGATGGGCTGGCATCTCAGCTATCGCTTCCATCAGCCGGACCTCGAAAAGGTGCTGAACGATGGCCTGCGGCGCTGGCCGCATCTCGTGGTCCGCAACCGGTGTGACGTGTTTGCACTCGACCAGGACGAACAGGGGGTCCGCGTCAGATATGAAGACCTCGACACCGGCCGGCTCGCGGAAGCGCGCGCCCGCTACGTCATCGGTTGTGACGGCGCAAGGTCACTGGTGCGTCGTTTCATGGGATCGGCGATGGACGATCTCGGATTCCATGAACGGTGGCTCGTGATCGATGCCCTGCTCAAGCGCGAGCGGCCCGATCTCGGCGACCACAGCATCCAGTTTTGCAATTCGAAGCGTCCGGCCACGTATGTCCGAGGGACAGGTAACCGCCGGCGCTGGGAGATCACGGTCCGTCCGGATGAGCAGGTGCAGGCGGTCACGCAAACGGAGCAGATCTGGCAGTTGCTCGCCCCCTGGATTTCGCCTGACGATGCCGTGCTCGAACGGGCCGCGGTCTATACCTTTCACTCGACGATCGCGAAGCGTTGGCGCAACGGCCGGCTGCTGCTGGCCGGCGATTCCGCGCATCAAACGCCTCCCTTCCTCGGTCAGGGAATGTGTGCGGGCATCCGCGATGCGGCCAATCTCACATGGAAACTGTATGCCGTTCTTTGCGGGGATGCCGAAGCAGACCTGCTCGACACCTATGAAAGCGAGCGATCTCCGCATGTCAGGGAGTTCATCGAGCTCGCAATCCGTCTCGGCGGCCTGATCAATACCAAGGCGATCGAGGCCGGGCTGGCGGCGGGCCAGCCGCGCGACAACGCCGCCGCCAAACTGGACGTCCAAAAGCCGCTTCTGGGTCCCGGACTTGCAGCCGGACATACGGCTCTTCTCGGCAGACCCACGCCGCAATTCCTGCTTTCGGATGGACGGCGAACCGACGACCATGTCGGTTATCGCCACTGCCTGCTCGCCGAATCCGCCTTTCTGGCAGGCCTATCTCAGGCTGCACATTCCACGCTGGCCAAGGCCGGCATCACCGTCATCGGCAGCAACGAAGCTGCAGGTCTCGGCCCCTGGCTTCTGCAGCAGGATGTCCGCGCCGTCATGGTGCGGCCCGATCGCTACGTGCTCGGCGCAGCGCGGAACGAGAGCGACTTCGCCGCACTGCTGGCTGCCGTCCAAAGTCCTGCCGTCCCGTCGGTGACGGCGAAATACTCACTTGCATAGCGTTTGGAAGTTACGATGAAGCTCTTGTCATTCACTGCAAATGGTCGTCCGAGCTACGGCGTTCTGGCGAATGGAGGTGTGGTCGACCTCGGCCGCCGTTTCGCGCCGGAAGGCGCCGCAACACTCCGCGAATTTATCGCGAGCGGCCGACTTTCTGATGCAGCACGGCTGGCATACTCCGCTCAGGCCGACCATCACCTCGACGAGATCAGCTTTGCGCCGGTCATTTCCGATCCGGGCAAGATCATCTGCGTCGGCCTGAACTACCGCGATCATGTCGAAGAGACCGGCAGGACGGTGACGGAGAAACCGGCCCTGTTCGCGCGCTTTCCGTGCAGCCAGGTCGGACACTTGCAGCCGCTCGTGAAGCCGAAAGTGAGCGACGATTTCGACTACGAGGGGGAACTGGCAGTCATCATCGGTGCAGCAGGCCGGCACATCCCGCCTGCGCGCGCGCTTCAGCATGCCGCCGGCTACGCCTGTTACAACGAGGGCAGCATCCGCGACTGGCAGCGCCATACCAGCCAGTTTCTAGCGGGCAAGTCCTTCGCGGAAAGCGGCAGCTTTGGGCCGTGGATGGTGACGGCGGACGAAATTCCCGACCCTTCAAAGCTCACGCTCCAGACACGGCTCAACGGAGCAGTGGTGCAAAACACCGCAACCGACCTCCTCATCACGCCCGTACCCGAGCTGATCGCCTACATCTCCACGATCTTCCCTCTCGCGCCGGGCGACGTCATCGTCACGGGAACGCCGGGCGGAGTCGGCGCCAAACGCACCCCGCCCTTGTGGATGCGCCCCGGTGACACCGTCGAGGTCGAGATCAGCGGCATCGGTATCCTGCGCAACAACGTCGTCGCGGAAGCGGCCTAACCGACCAACGCCGGCGCCAGGCGCGGCGAAATCCAACAACATCCAGTGGAGAAAACGACGTGGGCTATTATCGCACATCGGCAATGACCATCGGGCTGCTCGCAGTCATCCTCTCCGCGTCGTCGGCGCAGGCCGAGATTAAGGGCGATGCCATTCGCATCGGGGTGCTCACCGACATGAACGGCGTGTTCGCCACCGCGATGGGAGCAGGATCGGTCGAGGCCGCGCGAATGGCCGCGGAAGAATTCGGAGGCAAGATCAACGGCAAGCCGATCGAGATCCTGCAAGCCGATCATCAGAACAAGCCGGATATCGCGACCTCGCTGGCACGAAAGTGGTTCGAGCGGGACGGCCTTCAGGCGATCGCCGACGGCGGCAGTTCGGGCTCCGCGCTGGCAGTCCAGGAGCTGGTGCGTGCCAATGGAAAGATCTTCCTGATCTCCGGCGCCGGCGCCAATCAATTGACCGACGAGGCCTGCGCACCGACCAGCGTGCAATGGACCCAGGACGCCTATTCGACGGCCACAGCGGTCGTGTCAGGGATCATGCAGAACAGCAAGGAGCCATGGTTCTTCATCACCGGTGACTACGCATTCGGGCACTCGATCGAAACCACGGCCCGCGCCCGGATCGCCGAACTCGGCGGCAAGGTTGCCGGCAGTGTGAAGGCGCAACTGGGCACGCCGGATTACAGCTCCTTCCTGTTACAGGCACAGGCGTCGGGCGCCAAAATACTGGCGATCAACGTCGCCGGTGACAACGCGACCGCCATCAAGCAGGCCGAGGAATTCGGCCTGGCCAGCCAAGGCATCAAGATTGTGCCGATGTCGTTCCAGAACGTGGACATCCAGGCGATCGGGCTTAAAGCGACCAAAGGTGATCTCATCGTTACCAGCTTCTTCGAGGACGTATCCCCGGCCGCGCGCCGCTTCTCCGATGCATTCTTCGCACGCAGGAACGCGATGCCTTCGCAGATCCAGGCTGGCGTCTACTCCGCGGTCCGCCATTATCTGCAGGCAGTGAAAGACGCGGACAGCGACGATGGCACGATCGTCATGGCAAAAATGAAAGCAACGCCGGTATCGGACGCCTACACCCCGAATGGCAGAATCCGCGAGGACCAACGCATGGTGCACGACCTCTATCTCGTTCAGGTCAAATCGCCCGAGGAATCCAAGCGCCCATGGGATTTCGTCAAACTGGTCGCAACCATCCCTCCGGACCATGCGTTCCGGCCGCTCGACCGCAGCAAGTGCAGTCTGGTCGGCAAGTAGCGGGTGGAGAGTGCGGTGATACTCATCTGCGTTAACCGCAATCCTTAAGCGCTCATCCACCATCACCACACGCGGCACCTCTCCCCGTTCCACAAATTAACAAACGGTCAACGCGCTCCCACAAATCTAACGGCATATTAGGGAGAATTGCCGTGGACGCCTTTGCCTTCGAATTCATGGGAATGGTGATGATTGCGCTCTGCCTTGCCGTGCTTGCGATCCCGTCAGGCCGGCGCCGGTCTCGGCACATCGGTTACGAGTAAGGCTTGGAAACTCTCAAAATCGACCATGCCCCTGCGAGGCGGCATTGCTCTAGCCATCCCATTGCTCTGGCCATCCCAGGATATACGTATTATACGTATAATTCTGAGACTTCAATGAAGGCTATCGGCAATGGTCAAGACCACCGCCCTGGAATTCCAGCGCAAGTTCGGTGAATTCCAGCATAAGGCGCAACGCGAGCCCGTAGAGATTACACGGCACGGCCGGCGCGAGTTCGTGCTGGTGTCGGCTGAACAATATGATTGGCTTACCGCTGCCGCCAAGCGCACCCATCGGACATCAGATGCAACGTCGGTGATTATCGATGCGGTGGAGCGTGGACTCCGAACACGCCAAGCTCGACGACCTCTTGAAGTGAAGCCAGCAGCGTGACGTTTCCCGATCTGAAGCCGGGGCCTATCGTCCGCTACAACTATCTCTGATCTCACGAGGCAGCCGCCGGACGTGATCAAGGAAAAGACCGTCCCGCCTGCCTCGTCGCCGCGAGCGATAGTCCGACGAAACCGCGCTTTGTAGTGGTGTTGCCGATCACGCACTCGCCGCCGGGCGCCGACACGGTCGGCGTCGAAATACCCACGAAGGTCAAGCACGCCCAGGGCCTCGATGACGCGCCGAGCTGGGTGATCGTTTCCGAATACAAGGTTGACGAATGGCCAAATGCTGGGCTGTCGCCACTGCCCGGGCGGTCGGGCGTGTTCAGCTATGGCTTCATCCCGCCCGGCCAGTTCGCCCAGATCAAGGCGAAGTTTCTTGAGCTGGCGCGACAGAACAAGGGCCGTGCCGTGCGGCGCTGACCCGGATTCTGAAAGACCGGCAGACCGCCAACGGGAGAGCACCGGCCCGGCCCCGATTGGGACGCAAAAAAGCCGTGTTCAGGCTCAAATGCGGGGCTCAAATCCTTCGGGACACCCTTGACATATCAGCGTTTTCGGCAGAACGCCTTACCCGCGCGTCATGGATTGTTCATGGATCTGATCACTACCACTTCGGACCTCGCCGCGGCCTGCTCCCGGCTCGCCCAGCACAAGGTCATCACGGTCGATACCGAGTTCCTGCGGGAGACGACCTACTACCCCCTGCTCTGCGTCGTGCAGATGGCGAGCCAGGACGAGGCCGTCGTGATCGACACGCTGGCGCCCGGCATCGACCTCAAGCCGTTCTTCGAGCTGATGGGCAACGAGGCGGTGCTGAAGGTGTTTCACGCCGCCCGCCAGGACATCGAGATCGTCTGGCACCAGTCCGGCACCATTCCGCATCCGATCTTCGATACGCAGGTCGCCGCGATGGTGCTCGGCTATGGCGACAGCATCGCCTATGACCAGCTCGTCGAGCGTGTCACCGGCCATCGGCCCGACAAAACCCACCGCTTCACCGACTGGTCGCGCCGGCCGTTGACACCCGAGCAGATGCATTACGCGGTCTCCGACGTCACCCATCTGCGCGACGTCTTTGCGGCGCTCGACGCCGACCTGAAGAAGCGCGGCCGCAACGACTGGGTCAGTGAGGAGATGGAAATCCTGACCTCGCCGAAGACCTATGATTTCCATCCCGAGCGCGCCTGGGAGCGGCTGAAGACGCGGGTGCGCAAGCCGAAGGAGCTTGCGGTGCTGATGGAAGTCGCGGCCTGGCGCGAGCAGGAAGCGCAAAGCCGTGACGTGCCGCGCTCGCGCGTCCTGAAGGACGATGCGGTCGGCGACATCGCCACCCACGCCCCGACCTCGCTGGAGCGCCTCGCCGGTCTGCGCTCGCTGCCGAAGGGCTTTGACCGTTCGAAATGGGGCACCGACATTATCGCCGCCGTGCAGCGCGGCCTCGCCCGCGATCCGCACATGCTGCCGAAGATCGAAAAGCCGCGCGGCAATTCCAATGGCGCGGCCACCGTCGAGCTTCTGAAGGTGCTGCTGCGCATGACGTCGGAACGCCACGCCGTCGCCAGCAAGGTAATCGCGACCGTCGACGATCTCGACCAGATCGCGGCCGACGATCATGCCGACGTGCCGGCGCTGCACGGCTGGCGCCGCGAACTGTTCGGCGAAGCCGCGATTGCGCTGAAGCACGGCCGGCTGGCGCTGGCGATCGAGCGAGGCCGCGTCGTCAGGGTGGATCGAGCCTAAAGCACACTGTCCAATTGCGTTCCCCGGATGCTGCGCAGCGCGCCGCACTTGCGGCGTGATGCGCTGCCGATCCGGGGTCCATGCTGCGGCCGTGGGTCCCGGTTCTGCGAAGCAGTGCTACGCGCTGCATCGCGTCCGGGACAAGAACGAGCCTACCACTTCAATTCCAGCCCCAGCGTGCCCTGGTGCGACTGCATCGCGGCGCGGAATTTGCCGTCGTAATTGACGTAGAGCCGCGCGGTGTTGGTCAGGCTCAGCGAGGCCGAGCCGCCGGCATCGGCGCCGTAGCGGCTCTCGCCGATGCCCTGCAGGGTCAGGCTCTGGCCGCCGAGGCTGACGGTGATGTCGGAGAAATTCTGCACGAGGTTGTCGACGAACTTGCCGTAGCCCGACACATCCAGAATCTTGCCGTCGAATATCCAGTAGCGGCCGACCTCCGCGCCGATCATCACCCGTCCGCGCTGCACGGTGGCGCCGGTCGCCGACACCGGATCAAGCCCGCCGATCTCCTGCAGCGTGCCGGTCTGGGCGCGGACATATTCGAACGCAGCCTTGGGCACGACGCGGTATTGGTCCTTGGTCCAGTAATAGCTGATCTCGCTGAGCACGCCGTCGAGCCGCGCATTGTATCCGGCGGTCGCGAGCCCAAAGCCGGTGTCGCGGCGTGAACGGATGTTGCCGAAGCCGTGCACCACCGCGCTCGCCCAGGTCCACGGCCCGCTATCGACCGAGGCCGTGAAGCCGAGTTGGGTCAGGTCTATCGTCGCCGATTGCAGCGCCAGCGGAATATCGATCGCGGAGCGGCTCTGATCGACCGAGACGCCGATATTGACGCCCGGCGCCACCCGCGCGCCGATCCCGGCGACGCCGCCCCACGTCTTCCTGCTGTCGCCGACGAAATCGCCGACCGCGCCGTTTTTGGTCGAGTTTCCGTAAGTCTCGAACCAGGTCCGGTAGCGCGGCGCTTCGGTGGTCTCGGAGGCGCCGCCGCCGCCTGGATTGGTCCGCTGCAGGCGGTTGAAGCCGTTGCCCGCCTGATTGCCCATCCGCTCCAGGAAATTGCTGCCGAGATTTGTCAGCGCCGCGCCCGATGTCACCGTTGAATTGATCACGGTCGGCGTGGGACTCGGCGTCGGCGATGGCGTGGGTGTCGGCGTGGGCGTTGGCGTCGGCGATTGCGCGTGCGCGGCCGACATGACGGCGATCAGAACGAACGCAACGGCAGCCAGACGCGCCAGCACGCGCCCGGGTCCGATCTCCAGTGCTCGCGAAGGCCGCCGTAAGCCGCGCATGCCGTCCATTCCGAAAGGGCCAAGCGCCGAGGCGAAAAATGCGCAAATGCCGATAATCCGCAACGATTTGCCCCCAGTTGATGCAAAGGGTCAATCGGCGCGCTGCCGAATACGCGGGAATGTTGTCCGCCTGCCACAGCCCGCGACATCAGAACGATTCGCGGCAGGGCGCCAAAACCTTGCGAACGACCAAATTTCGTGTTGCAATCCGCGGTGCAATCGGATTCAGGCCGTTCGACTGTGCGTTTCGCGAGCAGGAAATCTAGCAGCTACCGGGGAGCCCGTTTGTGGCGTGGCACGTGGAGAACGTGGCCGCGTCTTTTTTATGTCTGGACTATCTAGGGAGACATGGCGATGGCGTTGCACAAGGGCACCGTCAAGTGGTTCAACCCCACCAAGGGGTATGGCTTCATCAAGCCGGCGGCCGGCGAGAAGGACGTGTTCGTCCACATCTCGGCTGTCGAGCGCGCGGGCCTCACCACTCTCAACGAAAACCAGCACATCGAGTACGACCTTGTCGAAAATCGCGGAAAGACTTCCGCCGAAAACCTCAAGGTCTCCTAGGAACCGCACCATCTTGAACCCCGGGCACCGCCCGGGGGATTTTCTTTTCAGGCCGCAGCCTTGCACCCCGCGATCTCCTGCAGCTCCGGATAGAAGCGCGCGGTCATGCGGCTGACATAGCGCTTGAGATTATCGTGGCTTGCCGCCGCCCGCTGCAAATCCGATTCGAACAGCGGGCAGATCGCGCTCACCGCGAATGCGAACATGGTGGCGTCGATGCCGGCCGGCGCATGGCCCATGAAGAACGGCTTGTCGCCGAGATAGGCCGCCATCGCATCGATCGAGCGAATGCCGATCGCGGTGATCTCGTCGGCCGAGTGACGGCCCAGCCCCTGGCCGTGCAGCGTCTTGCGTAAGCGCCGGCGGATCATCGAGACGACCACAGGCCGCACCGGTGCGGGCACCCCCTTGAAGAAGTTGACCGGCCCTTTGCGGAAATTATCGTCGAGCATCCAGCGGAAATAGACGGTGGCCCAATAGAGATTGTCCTCCGCCATCTTCTCGAAAGCCCAGGAGATCGCGAGTTGCTCGGCGGTGAGGCCCTGGTCGAAGTCGATGCCGTACTTCTTCTCGAGGTGCCAGCGGATCAAGGTGGAATCGCCGAGCAATTGGCCGTCGTCCTCGATGTAGGGGATCTTGCCCTTAGGCGCCTTCGAAAAGCTCATCAGCGCTTTTTCGAACGGCAGCTTCGACATTCGCAGCAAGGTCTCGGCCTTGGTCACGAACGGGCTTGCGTCGGGAAGGCCGAAATTCGGCCCGGAGCCATAGAGCGTGATCATGGAACCTCGATGTATTTTGCGGGCGCGGCTGCCGCGTTCACCCGCAGATAATATCAGATCGTCCGCGGCGAAATCAGGGTGCCGTCGCGCTCAATGCTGCCGGCGATCCTGCAGAAATCGCCTTCGAGGCGGAGCTTGCCGCTTGCGAGCAGGCGCAGCGCCTCGGGATAGATGCGGTGCTCGACGCCGAGGACACGCTGCGACAGCGTCTCGGCAGTGTCGTCATCGGCCACCGCGACCGCGCCCTGCATCACGATCGGGCCGGCGTCGGTTTCGGGAATGACGAAGTGCACGGTGGCGCCCGAGAGCTTCACGCCGGCCCGCAGCGCCTGGCCATGCGGATCGAGGCCCGGAAAGGACGGCAGCAGCGAGGGATGGATGTTGAGCATCTTCCCGTACCAGCGCTGCACGAATTCGGCGGTGAACAGCCGCATGAAGCCACCGAGACAGATCAGCTCGATCTTTTCTTCGTCGAGCGCCCGCTGCAGGACGGCTTCGAAGCCGGCGCGATCCTTGCCAAATGGCTTGCTCTCGATCACGTCAGTCTTGATGCCGCTGGCGGCGGCCTTCTCCAGCCCAAGCGCATCGGCCCGGTTGGAAATCACGGTGACGATCTCGGCCGGAAAGTCCGCGGCTTTCGCCGCGTCGATCAGCGCGGCCATGTTCGACCCGCGCCCGGAGATCAGGATGGCGACGCGGCGTTTCATTGCGATAGATCGAGATGGCCGTTGTAGACCACGCGATGTTCGCCCGTGGCCGGGATGACTTCGCCGAGCAGCGCGACGGTCTCGCCGCTTGCGGTCAGGATTTCCGTCACCCGCTCGACTGCATCCGCCTTGACGATCGCGATCATGCCGATGCCGCAGTTGAAGGTGCGGAGCAGTTCGAGCTCGGCGATGCCGCCCTGCTCCGCCAGCCATTTGAACACCGGCAGTACCGGCAGCCGCGCCAGGTCGATGCCGACGCCGAGATGCTTTGGCAACACGCGCGGGATATTGTCGGTGAAGCCGCCGCCGGTGATGTGGGCGAGGCCCTTGATCGCCCCGGTTTCGCGAATCGCGCGCAGGCACGACTTCACATAGAGCCTCGTCGGCGCCAGCAGCGCGCCGCCCAGGGTCATGACCGGCGAGAACGGCGCCGGCGCATCCCAGGCGATCCGCGAGTTCTCGACGATCTTGCGGACCAGCGAGAAACCGTTGGAGTGCACGCCTGACGAGGCCAATCCAATCACGGCGTCGCCCACGGCAATGTCGCCGCTTGGCAGCAGCGTGCCGCGCTCGGCTGCTCCCACCGCGAAGCCCGCCAGGTCGTAATCGCCGTCCTTGTAGAGGCCCGGCATTTCCGCGGTCTCGCCGCCGATCAGGGCGCAGCCGGATTCGCGGCAGCCCTCGGCAACGCCGGCCACGATCGCCGCGGCGGCCTCCGGATCGAGCTTGCCGCAAGCAAAATAATCGAGGAAAAACAACGGTTCCGCACCCTGCACGACGAGGTCATTGACCGACATCGCGACGAGGTCGATGCCGATGCCGCCATGCAGGCCGGTCTCGATCGCGATCTTGACCTTGGTGCCGACGCCATCGGTCGCCGCCACCAGCACCGGGTCCTTGAAGCCCGCCGCCTTGAGGTCGAACAGGCCGCCAAAACCGCCGATTTCGGCGTTGGCGCCGGCCCGCGCGGTGGCGCGCACCATTGGCTTGATGAGATCGACGAGGCGGTTGCCGGCGTCGATGTCGACCCCCGAATCGGCGTAAGTGAGCCCGTTTTTGCGGTCGTTCATGCCCAAATTCCAGTACGATGACGGCTGGTTACGAGGAATTCAGCGATCCTGCAATGGCTCGCAAGGGCCCAGCGCATATACTATGTAGATAAGAACCGGCAGAACCCGCCAGGGGCCGGATCTAAGGCCGGGAGCCGGGAAGCGACCGAGTTGAGCATTCCGAATATCATTACACTGGGGCGCATCATTCTGGTGCCCGTCATCGTCTGGGCGATCGTGTCCAGCCAGATGGAGATCGCCTTTGCGATCTTCGTCATTGCCGGCGTCAGCGACGCCATCGACGGTTTCCTCGCCAAGCGGTTCAACATGTCGAGCGAACTCGGCGCCCTGCTCGATCCGCTCGCCGACAAGGCGCTCCTGGTCTCCATCTTCGTCGCGCTCGGGATCTGGGGCGCGGTGCCGCGCTGGCTGGTCATCCTCGTGGTGTCGCGCGATATCATGATCGTCGCGGCGGTGATCGTGTCGTGGCTGCTCGACAAGCCGGTCGCGATGAAACCGCTGATGGTCTCCAAGCTCAACACGGTGGCGCAGGTGGCATTCGCGGCGCTGGTGCTGGCCTCGCTCGGTTTCGATTTCAGGCCCGCGCCTTATGACGTGATCCTGATGGGATTCGTCACGATCTTTACCCTGGCTTCCGTCTCGCTCTATCTCGTCGAATGGGTGCGGCACATGAGCACGATCGAAGCGAGCTAAGCGCGTTCGCTTATTTTGGTACGTTTTCTTCGCGCCACCGGGTAGCCATTTCGCTCGAAAACGCTATGAATGCCCAAAGATTCCGGCCCGGAGACCTGCGTGGCAGTTCGCGTTCAACCTCGTCAGCTTGCCTTTGCGCTGCCGCATGCGGAGAGCCTGACCCGCGACAATTTCCTGGAAGGTCCGGCCAATGAGGCCGCGCTCGCGCTGATCGAAAGCTGGCCGGACTGGCCGAACCGCATCATGCTGCTGGTCGGACCGGAGGGCTCCGGCAAGAGTCACCTCGCCGCGATCTGGGCCGAACAGGCCGGCGCGCGTTCGACGGCGGCGCATGCGCTAAGCCCGACGGCCGTGCCCGGCACACTCGCCACCGGAGCGCTCGTTGTCGAGGATTTGAGGCCGGCCGATTTCGACGAACGCGCGATGTTTCATCTCTTGAACCTGGCACGGGAGGATGCGGCCTATATCCTGATCACGGCGCGCGTTCCGCCGTCAGCCTATGAGATCGAGCTGCGCGATCTCCGTTCCCGCCTGCGCGCCGTGCCGGTGGTGTCACTGTCGCCGCCCGATGACCTCCTGCTCCGCGGCCTGATCGTCAAATTCTGCGCTGACCGCCAGATGAGTGTCGACGAGACGGTCGTGAGCTACCTCGTCAGCCGGATCGAGCGCTCCTACGCCGCCGCCCGTCAGGCGGTCGAGCTGTTGGATACCGAGGCGCTGCGGCTCGGCCGGCCCGTCAGCCGGGCCCTGGCCGTGGAACTGCTGCGCAACCTCTGAGCGGTACCGGGTGCTGCCTCCTGCCGCCTTGACGGCGGCTTTGGGCGGAACATCAATGTCATTGAAACGTCATCGGAATATCACATGCTCTGGGCCGCATACGCGTAACGTCGGCCTTATCTTGCCCGAGATGGATCAAAGCCTCATGGAATCGGCACAAATTATTGAAATAAAAGAAAAAGAGACGCCTGCCGAGACTGCCCCCGCGATCGCTTCCAGCCCGGAGCGTTTCATTAACCGTGAGCTATCCTGGCTGCATTTCAACCGCCGTGTGCTCGAGGAATCGGTCAATCCAGGCCACCCGGTGCTGGAGCGGGTGCGCTTCCTGTCGATTTCTGCCAATAACCTTGATGAGTTCTTCATGGTCCGCGTCGCCGGTATCAAGGCGCAGGTCCGCGAAGGCATCGCCGAACGCAGTCCTGACGGCCTGACGCCGGCCGAGCAGCTCGCCCTCATCAACAAGACGGTTTCGGAACTCGCCTCCGACCAGCAGGCGATCTGGCGCGATTTGCGCACCACGCTGTCGGACGCCGGTATCAAGCTGGTCGACGGCCACGACTTCACCAAGGCGGAGCGGAGCTGGCTCGAGGACCACTTCCTCCGCAACATCTTCCCGCTGCTGACGCCGCTGGCGATCGATCCCGCGCACCCCTTCCCGTTCATCCCGAGCCTCGGCTTCACCATCGCCCTGCAATTGTCGCGGACATCAGACGGCAAGGCGATGAATGCGTTGATCCGCATGCCCGGCAAGATCGACCGCTTCATCCGCATGCCCGCCGGCAAGGATGGCGCCGTGCACCTGATCCCGCTGGAGCAGGCCACCGGCCTGTTCATCGGCCGACTGTTCCCCGGTTACACCGTGAAGGGCCAGGGCGCCTTCCGCATCATCAGGGACTCCGAACTCGAAATCGAGGAAGAGGCCGAGGATCTGGTCCGCCTGTTCGAGACCGCGCTGAAGCGTCGCCGGCGCGGTTCGGTGATCCGCCTGGAGATGGAAGCCAAGATGCCGGAAGCGCTGTGCGCCTTTGTGCGGCAGGCGCTTGCGGCGGCGGATGACGAGGTGTTCCTGGTCGACGGCGTGCTGGCGATGAACGAGCTCTCGCAGCTCACGCGGCTCGACCGGCCCGACCTCGAATTCACGCCCTATGTGCCGCGCCACCCCGAGCGCGTGCGCGACCATGGCGGCGACATCTTCGCCGCTATCAGGCAGAAGGATCTGATCGTCCATCATCCTTACGAATCGTTCGATGTCGTCGTGCAGTTCCTGCAGCAGGCGGCGCGCGACCCCGATGTCGTCGCCATCAAGCAGACGCTCTACCGCACCTCGAACAACTCGCCGATCGTGCGCGCCCTTGCCGAAGCGGCAGAGGCCGGCAAATCGGTGACCGCACTGATCGAGCTGAAGGCACGGTTCGACGAGGAAGCCAATATCCGCTGGGCCCGCGACCTCGAACGCGCCGGCGTGCAGGTCGTGTACGGCTTCCTCGAACTGAAGACGCACGCCAAGCTGTCGATGGTGGTGCGGCGCGAGGGCGGCAATCTCACGACCTATGTGCACACCGGCACCGGCAATTATCATCCGGTCACCGCGCGCATTTATACCGACCTGTCCTATTTCACCTCGGACCCGATCATCGGCCGCGACGCCGCGCGTGTCTTCAACTACATCACCGGCTATGCCGAGCCGAGCGACATCGAACGCATGGCGGTATCGCCACTGACGCTGCGCAAGCGCATCCTCGAGCACATCAGGGGTGAGACCAATCACGTGCGGCACGGCAAGCCGGGCGCGATCTGGATGAAGATGAATTCGTTGGTCGACCCCGATATCATCGACGCGCTGTACGAGGCCTCGCAGGCCGGCGTATTGATCGAACTTGTCGTGCGCGGCATCTGCTGCCTGCGGCCCGGTGTGCCGGGCCTGTCGGACAATATCCGCGTCAAATCGGTGATCGGCCGCTTCCTGGAGCATGGCCGCATCTACTGCTTTGGGATGGGTCAGGGCCTGCCCGGCCCCAAAGCGGCTGTGTATATCTCCTCCGCCGACATGATGCCGCGGAACCTCGATCGCCGCGTCGAGGTGCTCTGCCCGCTGCAAAATCCCACGGTACATCAGCAGGTTCTCGAGCAGATCATGGTCGCGAACCTGAAGGATACCGAGCAGAGCTGGCAGTTGTTGCCGGATGGGTCCTCAACGCGTATGAAGGCCGCGAAAGGCGAAGAGCCGTTCAACCTGCACAATTATTTCATGACGAATCCGAGCCTGTCTGGACGTGGAAAGTCTCTCAAGGAATCCTCGCCGCGCCGCCTCACGCGCCGCAACGAGCGTCAGCAATCGTCTTAAGGGGCCGCGGCCGTGAAGCGGCCGCGCAAGCGCGCTTCCAGCGTTGCCGTCATCGACATCGGTTCGAACTCGGTTCGTCTCGTCGTCTATGAGACGATGGCGCGCAGCCTCGTCACCATCTTCAACGAGAAGGCGCTGTGCGGGCTCGGCCGCGAGGTGCAGAGCACCGGCCTTCTGGCGGAAGACGCCGTCACCAAGGCGCTGACGGCGCTGCGGCGGTTCCGGGCGCTATGCAGGATTCAGCAGGTCGGCCGCGTGTTCGCGATCGCCACCGCTGCCTGCCGCGACGCCAAGAACGGTCCCGACTTCATCGCCAAAGCCGAGCGCATCTGCGGCGCGCACATTCAGATCCTTTCGGGACCGCGCGAGGCAAAACTATCCGCGCTCGGCGTCGTCTCCGGCATCCACAATCCCGACGGCATCGTCGGCGATCTCGGCGGCGGTTCGCTCGAACTGATCGACGTGCAGAAGAGCCGCGTCCATAGCGGCGTCACACTGCCGCTCGGAAGCTTGGCGCTGCAGGACCTCTCGGCGAAATCCTTGAAGCGCGCCGAGCGCATCGTTCGCGAGGCACTGTCGGACGTCGCCCAGCTCAAGGCCGGCAATGGCCGCACCTTCTATGCGGTCGGCGGCACCTGGCGCGCGCTGGCGCGCATCCACATCGTGCAGAGCGACTATCCGTTGCGCGTCATGCACGGCTATTCGATCCCGGCCTCCGACGCGCTCGATTTCGCGCGGCGCCTGCGCCGGCTTGCCGCCGCCAACATGCTCGCCGACATCGAAGTGGTCGCGGATGCGCGCCGCCCGCTCCTGACCTATGCCGCCTTGGTGCTCGAATACATCATCCGCATCGGCCGCCCAAAGGAAATCGTGTTCTCGACTTTCGGCGTGCGCGAAGGCCTGCTCTACGAGATGCTCCCGCCGAATGAGCGCGCCAAGGATGGCTTCATCTGCGCGGCGCAAACCCTGAACGGGCTTTTGTCGCGCTCGGCGCGCCATGCCGAGGAACTGGTGGCCTGGACCGACCGGCTGGTGCGCGTCGTGAGGCTGCGTGAGACCGAGGAAGAACGCCGCTTGCGCCACGCCGCCTGCCTGCTCTCCGACATCGGCTGGCGCGTGCATCCCGACCATCGCGGCGAGGAAACGCTGAGCCTGATCACCAATGGCAATTTCGGCTCGATCAGCCATCAGGGCCGCGCCTTTGTCGCGCTGTCGGTGTTCTATCGCTACGCCGGGCTCAGCGAAGAGAACGAGCCACCGGAACACATCCGCGAGCTGCTGACGCCGGCGATGGACGAGCGTGCCCGCCTTCTCGGCGCCGCGTTCCGCGTCGCCCATTTGATCTCGGCCGCACGGACCGGCGTGTTGCCCGCGACGCATTTCCGCACCCGCGGCCGCAAGCTGATGCTCGTGTTCGAGCACCGCATGATCGACCTTGTCGCCGACCGCGTCGGCAGCCGCTTCAAGCAACTGGCGCGCCTCGTCGGCCGCGCCGGCTCGATCGTACGAAGCTGAGAACGGTACCGCCTGCTAGGGGCGTGAACCCATAAATTCAGAGGAGCGCATTCGCATGTGGCCCGATCGCAGGACCGAAAGCGAATCGTGCCGCTTGAGAAATCTAGATATTTCCCGATTTTCAACGTGCTCTCAATGCCTTGACTTGCCGGTGGTGGTGCTTTGGCGCTATGCCACAGTATTCGCCACCCGTGCATGCGACCGAAGGGCACAAGGTGCAGTTTCTGTTTGCTGACTACGTACTCGACCTTAATCGGCGAGAGCTCAGCCGCGGCTCGGCCGCAATTGCAATTGGCCCAAGGGTGTTCGACCTGCTGGTCTACCTGGTGCAAGCCCGCGACCGCGTCGTCACCAGGGATGAACTGCTGGACACCGTGTGGAGCGGGCGCATCGTCTCTGAATCAACACTCACCAGCCATATCAACGCGGTGCGCAAAGCGATCGGCGATAGCGGCCAGGAACAGCGCCTGATCCGAACGATTGCCCGCAAGGGCCTCCGGTTCGTGGGCGAGGTTGAGGCAAGAGGCCCCGATAGCGCCATCGTCCGAAACGCGGAGCAGGCTAACTCGAATGAGCGCCAGGAGCCGTCTCTTCCTGACAAGCCCTCGGTTGCCGTCCTGCCGTTTCAGAACCTGAGCGGTGATCCAGAGCAGGAGTATTTCGCCGATGGTGTTGTTGAGGACATCATCCTGGCCTTGTCGCGGATACGCTGGCTGTTCGTTATCGCTCGGAATTCGAGCTTCACATACAAGGGCAGGGCCGTAGATGTCCGACAGGTGGGGCGCGAATTGGGCGTGCGATATGTGCTTGAAGGCAGCGTGCGCAAGGTGGCGACAAGGGTGCGCATCACCGGGCAACTCATTGATGCGACCAATGGCGTGCATCTCTGGGCCGAGCGTTTCGAAGGTACCCTCGACGACATCTTTGAGCTGCAGGACACGGTCGCCGCAGGCGTCGTTAGTGCGATCGCGCCGCAGCTTGAACTTGCCGAAATCGAGCGTGCGAGCCGAAAGCCGACCGAAAGCCTCCACGCCTATGACTATTACTTGCGAGGATTGACCAAGTTTCACCTTGCGAGCAGGGCCGGCCTCGATGAGGCTTTGCCTCTATTCTACAAGGCGATCGAGCTCGATGCGGAGTTCGCCTCCGCGTATGGAATGGCGGCGTGGTGCTACTACTGGCGCAAGATGAATCGTTGGCTCAACGATCGCGAGGCAGACGGCAACGAGGCTGCGCGATTATGCCGACACGCCGTGACGCTGGGAAAGAATGACGCGGTCGCTCTGACCAGAGGCGGGCATGCATGGCCTCATTTTGGCGGTGACCTCGAAAGTTGCGTCACCTATGTCGATAGGGCGATGATACTCAATCCCAATCTCTCGACGATCTGGTACCTCGGCGGGTACCAACGAATTTCCCTTGGCAGACATGATAGTGCGATCGAATATTTCGCGCGTGCCATGCGTCTCAGTCCGCTGGATCCGGAGACATTTCAAATGCAGACCGGCATCGCGATGGGGCATTTGTATTCCGGGCGATTCGACGCGGCCGTCGCCTGTTTGGAAATGGCTTGGCGGGAGGTACCGAACGTGCTGCGGGTAGCGGCCTTTATGGCCGCAAGCCACGCGCTTGCAGGCCGGGAGGAAGAAGCGCGACAAGCCATGCATCACGTGCGCCGGCTCGATCCCACGCTACGAATTGCCACGCTCGATGACTGGCTGCTGGTCCAACCGAAGGACTTCGCGGTAGCCGCGGAAGGCCTGCGAAGGGCCGGGTTGCCGGAGTAACGGCACCGCTTGCTCGCAGTCCTGCTCCCCGAACGAGCTGAAGATCGAACGGCTTCGATCCGACCGGGATGCGTCGGAAGCGCCCTTGAGCTCTCGCCAGCCGCATCCAGACAATAATCTTTGAATAAAAATGGCGCTTCCGCGCGCCGCTTGGACAAATTTCCAAGGCAAATCCAACCGCAATCCAACATGGCCGCAAGGCTTTTCGGCCCGTCTGAGCGCATTCTAGCCTCGCTTCACAAGCAAGGCCATTGGCGGCCCGAAAAGACGAGGGAAAGCCATGAAGATCGTGATTATAGGCGGCACCGGGCTCATCGGAACGAAGCTCACAAGCCAACTCCGCCGGAAAAGCCACGAGATAATCCCGGCATCTCCGAGCACGGGTGTCAACACGATCACGGGCGAGGGCCTCGACAAGACGCTTTCGGGTGCCGAGATTGTCGTCGATGTTGCGAATTCGCCCTCCTTCGAGGATCGCGCGGTTTTGAAATTCTTCGAAACGTCGGGCCGTAATCTTCTCGCCGCCGAGGCCGCCGCCGGAGTCCGCCATCATGTTGCGCTGTCCGTTGTCGGGACCGACCGACTTCAGGAAAACGGCTATTTCCGCGCCAAGCTCGCGCAGGAAAATCTGATCAAGGCCTCGAAGATCTCCTACACGATCCTGCGCGCGACCCAGTTCTTCGAGTTCGTCGGCGGGATCGTCGATGCTTCTGCTGATGGACAAATCGTCAGACTGTCGCCCGCCCTGTTTCAGCCCGTGGCCTCAGACGACGTCGCGGCTGTCCTGGCCGACATCACGCTCGGTGTTCCAGTCAACGGAATCGTCGAGCTGGCCGGACCGGAACCGTTCAGTCTCGATGATTTTGCCCGGCAATACCTGACCGCTACAAAGGACCCACGCAAGGTCGTCGCCGACATCCATGCTCGCTATTTCGGAGCAAAACTGGACGATCGGTCTCTCACGCCGGGCAAGAATCCCCGGCTCGGCGCCGTGCGTTTTGAGGACTGGCTGGCCGAGATCTGCCAGTGACGGGCACGACCAAGGCCCGCAAAGCGATACTCTCGACGGCCGGCGCATCGCGAGCAAGACAGAGCCCACGCGTCTGCTTGCCGCTTTCGTAGTTGATAGCGAAAGGACCGGACCATTCCGGATCATGACGACTAGCGGGAGCTTGCTCGTCATGCCGTATCTACCCTCCCTAACACGAGCACAAAACCATGAGTAAGCCGAACTTGCGTGAGCCGTCGGAGGATCTGCCAGCCGCGTCCGATGCGCGCCAGAGCAACGTGCCAGTTGCCGAGGGGCGTCCCGATGCGGAGATGGCACGCGTGCTCGGGACTACACCGTTTCACGTGTCTTTGGACCCCTCCGGTGCCGGAATTGCCCACTGGAAACACGAGCCATTGCACGACGTCGTCGAGCCCATGACCCACCACGTCGTCATGGCTTACAACGGTATGATGCAGCGCATGGAGCGGCGGTCAGGAAGATCGGTTGCGATTGGAACGTTCCGTCGCGGGGTCGTGATAATCATTCCGGAAGGATCAAGCTCACGATGGGATATTCCGAAGCCCGTTGACGTCGTTCAGCTCTACCTTCCTCACACAACGCTCAAGCGCGTTGCCGCCGAAGCCGACACCGCCACACCGATCAATCTGCTGGAGCGAACGGCGCATCCCGACCCCATCACTTCCCGATTGCTCTTGAGCGCGGCCGATGCTCTGGAGGGCAATGGGGCCCTGGATAAGCTGTTCAGGCACCAGCTGACAGACCTCCTGGCCACGCGCATCCTGGCTGCTCACACCGGCTCGCCAACCACGTTCCAGCCGACCATGGGTGGACTGCCGCCGAAGACCCTGCTGCGCGCCATCGAACGCTTGCGCTCGGACAGCGATGCCGACGTCTCCCTCGCTGCCCTGGCTTCGGATGCCGGCCTGTCGCGCTTCCACTTTTGCCGTGCCTTCAAGGAAAGCGCCGGACTTTCGCCTCATGCCTGGCTGCGCCAGCACCGGCTCGAGCAGGCTATGAAAATGCTGCGCGACACTGACTCATCCGTCGTGTCGGTCGCAGCGGCGCTTGGCTACTCCTCTCAAACCGCTTTCGCTGCGGCGTTCAGGCGGCTGACCGGAGAAACTCCGAGCGATTGGCGACGACGCTTTCGGTAACAGCAATCGCTCTGCGATGACAGCAATCGGGCTGGCGCAGCCGCAGGACTGGTTCGCTAAGACATCACGGAGCATTCGCCAACACCAGGGAAGACAAGAGAATGGTCAGGAACAAATCCATCAGCCAGCTTGCAACTACTTCGCGCCGGAAAGTGCTCGCAAGCGCGCTCATTTACGCGACTTCGCTCACCGTCCGCTCCTCTTCGGCGGCCGGCAAGGAAAACAGCTCGTCGACATTCCCCGCTCAAAGGACTGATCCCATGACCTCCGTCACCACCAAGGATGGCGTACAGATCTTCTACAAGGACTGGGGACCGAAATCCGCCCCGCCCATCGTCTTTCACCACGGCTGGCCGCTGAGCTCCGACGACTGGGAGACGCAGATGCTCTTCTTCGTCGGCAAGGGCTATCGCGTCATCGCCCATGATCGCCGCGGTCACGGTCGCTCAAGCCAGGTGAGCGATGGCCACGACATGGATCACTACGCAGCCGACGTGGCCGCGGTCGTCGAGCATCTCGATCTGCGCAACGCCATTCATGTCGGTCATTCCACCGGCGGCGGCGAGGCCACGCGCTACGTCGCGCGTCATGGCCGGGGCGGCGCGGCCAAGCTGGTCCTGATCGGCGCCGTGCCGCCGCTGATGCTGAAGACGGAAGCCAATCCCGGCGGGTTGCCAATCGAAGTGTTCGACGGCCTGCGCCAACAGCTCGGCGCGAACAGGGCTCAGTTCTATCTCGATTTCGCGAGCGGTCCTTTCTACGGCTACAACCGCCCGGGCGCCAAGCCGTCGCCGGCGGTTGTCTGGAACTGGTGGCGCCAGGGCATGATGGGCGGCGCCAAGGCGCACTACGACGGCATCAAGGCATTCTCGGAGACGGATTTCAGCGAGGACCTGAAGAGCATCGTGGTGCCTACGCTCGTCATGCATGGTGGAGACGATCAGATCGTTCCCGTCGCCGACTCCGCGCCCCTGTCGGCGAAACTGCTGAAGAACAGCACGCTCAAAATCCACGAGAAGCTGCCGCACGGCATGTGCACGACCCATGCCGACCTCGTCAACGCCGAACTGCTTACGTTCATCAAGACCTAGCGTCTTCGCTTTTCGTCTTTGCATCAGAGCAACTCAAACCACAGGAGTGGATCACACGCGACTGGTCATCATAGGCGCCGGCTTCGCCGTCCCGCGCCCGAGCGCGCTGCGGCGCTCGGGTCGGCCGATCCGGAGCGCGTGACCAACCTCTATACGCCCAAGCGATGGCGGCCGCGCTCCTCTGGCTGCGCGGCCTGCTCAACCAAGACCAGCCAGAACCAAGACCAACCAGGCGCCTTTACCATGAAACAGGAGACGAACATGAACCTGCATAACACCTCATACCCCGTTACATCGGGACCCGAAGAGCTCGTTCCGTCGCGCTACGCGCTGAAGGTCGGCGACATTGACGTGCTGGTGGTCAGCGATGGCGTGCTGCCGCTCCCAACCCAAATGTTGGGACACAACGCCGACCCGGCCGACCGCGCGGCCTGGCTGAAAGACATGTTCCTGCCGCAGGACGCGTTCGACTGGGCGCTGAACGTGGTCTTGGTGCGTAGCGGCGGCAAGACCATCCTCATTGACGCTGGACTAGGATCCGATCCGGACTTGAACTTGCCCCGAGCCGGCCAGTTGATCAAGCGACTGGAGGCCGCCGGCATCGATCTTGGGTCCGTGACCGACCTGGTGCTGACCCACATGCACATGGACCACGTTGGCGGGCTGCTCGTCGAGGGGGTGAAGGAGCGACTGCGTAAAGACCTCCGAATCCACGTGGCGGCCGCTGAGGTCAAGTTCTGGGAGTCGCCCGATTTCTCCCACACCTCTATGCCGCAGGGTTTCCCGGATGCGCTTCGGTCGGCCGCCAAGCGGTTCGTGAGCGAATACGGGAGCAACCTGCGGACGTTCGATGAGGAGCACGAGATTGCGCCGGGCGTGGTCGCCCGTCGCACCGGCGGTCACACCCCCGGGCATAGCGTGGTCCGCGTGGCCTCCGGCGGCGAGGGGCTGACGTTCGCCGGCGACGCAGTGTTTACTGTCGGGTTCGAGCAGCCCGACTGGCACAACGGTTTCGAACACGACCCCGAAGAGGCGGCGCGCGTTCGTATCAGTCTTTTGCGAGAGCTTGCTAAGAGCGGCGAGATGCTGGTGGCCACTCACCTGCCGTTTCCGTCCATCGGCCGGGTGGCGGCCGACGGCGACGCCTTCCGTTTCGTACCGGTCTTCTGGGACTACTGACCGCTCGTTGAGGTTGAGGCCGAACCAGGGCGCGTATGAATTCGCGCCCTGGTTTCGACACCTCGCAACCACTGAGCCGCTGAAACCGAAGCCGTCGTTTATGCCCGCTTTGACCAACTTCGAACTTTACAGATGAGTCGAACATGCAGAACGAAAAAGTCATGATCATAACGGGCGGCAGCTCCGGCATCGGTCGGGCGGCCGCGCTCCGTTTCGCCAACCAGGGCAGCAAAGTGCTCATCACGGGTCGCCGCGCCGGCCCCGTCGAGCAAACGGTGGCGGAGCATCAAAATATCGCGGGCATTGTTGCGAATACCGCCTCTGCTGAAGACGCCAAGCGGACCATCGCCACGGCGGTCGACAACTGGGGCCGAGTGGATGCGCTCGTCAACAACGCCGGCGCGGGCGCCATCCTTCCATTATCGGATGCGACAGCCGATCGGATCATAGACATCTTTTCCGTCAATGTGCTCGGTCCGAGCCTGCTGGCCCGCGCCGCCCTTCCTCACCTGAAGGCGACGCAGGGCACCATCATCAACATCTCCTCGACCTTCGGTCACCGGCCGGCAGCGGGACTATCCCACTACGCCGCCAGCAAGGCGGCGCTGGAACACCTGACCCGCTGCTGGGCGCTCGAACTCGCGCCGCTCGGAATTAGGGTGAATGCGGTCGCGGCCGGGCCCACGGAATCCGGCGCCTTGACCGGGATGATGGGTCTATCCGCGGAACAGGCCGAAGCCGTCAAGGAAGACGAGCGCGTACGGATTCCGCTCGGTCGGCGCGGCGTTCCCGACGACATCGCGGAATGGATTGTCCAGCTTGCGGGCCCCGCCTCGCAGTGGCTGACGGGCCAGGTTCTCGCCGTCGATGGCGGCTTGGGGCTGGCTTAGTTTCCGCGCTGCCAATTGCGGTCCCGACCTAATTTACTTCTCTTTCCGATTAAGGGCGATAGTTCCAGCGCATAGAGGCCGGCGGCGGCGGCAAAGCCGGTGCCGAAGAACACCAGCAGCAGGTTACGCGCCGACCATGCGATGAGGCGGGCGATCATGGCTGGGCTCCCTCGGCAAAGCCCTTCAGCGCCGCCTTGAGATTGCTTTCGGCATCGATCAGGAAGTTGGCCGATATCACCACCGGATCGTCCTCGGCAAGGCCTTCGCGGACCTCGACAAAACCCTCGCCGCGATGGCCGAGCTTGACCTCGCGCGGCTCGAACCGCCCTTCTCCCTTGTCGACCAGCACCGATTGCCGCCCGCCGCCGGCGAGCACCGCGCTTTCGGGAATGGCGAGCACGGCCTCCGCACTGCCGGTCTCGATCTCGGCATCGACATACATGTCGTGGATCAGCAGCAGGTCCGGATTGGACAGCTGGACACGCACCCGCGCCGTGCGCGTCTCCTTGGTGATCTGCGGATAGATCACGTTGATCTTGCCGGAAAATTCTTTTCCCGGAAAACTTCGCGCGCGCACCACGGCGCGCTGGCCGACCGCTAGCGCCCCGAGATCGCGCTCGGCAACATCGATGATCGCCCACACCACCGAGTGGTCGGCGATCCGGAACAGAACATCGCCCGGTTGGGCGCGCATGCCCTCGGTGACGTTGCGCTCGAGAACGATGCCGTCGCGCGGTGAGGTCCACTCGACCCCGATCGGCACGTTGCGACCTTTCTCGATGCTGACGATAGCCGCCTCCGGCACGTCGAGATTCATCAAGCGCTGCCGCGAACCCTTGCCATAGACCCCCTCGCCTCCGCCGGTAACTTTTGAGTTCAGCGTCGAGATATATTCGGCCGCCGCCGACGAGATGGCCGGGCTGTAGATTTCCATCAGCGGCTGGCCCTTGACGACATGCGCACCGGTGGTGACGTCGGCGACCTTCTGGACGTAGCCTTCGGCGCGCATTGCGATCACGGAAACGCGACGCTCGTCGAGCTGAACGGTGCCGGGGGCGCGAACCGTCGCGCGGATCACGCGCATGGCGGCGGCCTCCGACTTGACGCCGGAGCGCTGGATCCGGCCCGGCGAGAGCTTGACCACGCCTTCATCGCTGTCCTCGCCCTCATAGACGGGGATGTAATCCATCCCCATCGAGTCCTTCTTGGGCGTCGTCGAAATGTCCGACAGGCCCATCGGGTTGCGGTAATACTTGATCTTGCGCTCGGCCGGAGCCGTCGAAGCGCCGGTCGCCGCATGCTGATGGCTACTGTCGGCAAGCGCGGCAACGCCGGCGATGGCAACGCCCGCGATCGCGCCCAGGGCGGCGCCCCAGAATGACATCTTCATTTCGGTATCCTCTAATGGTGGTCGGCCGCGAAAAGCGGCACAGGGCGCGTCAGGCGCGCCGCGAGGCATCCGGCATCAGGCCGGACGAACCAGCGATCGAGGAGGTTTGGGCGGAGGTGAAAGACCAAGACTCTCGGCGTCCGGGTCGCTTGCCGGCAGCAGCATACGAAGCATGACCGGGTCGACCAAGGCGATGCTGGCCGATGGCTGCGCCTGCAGCGTCTTCACCATGCAGATCGCCATCAGCGGGCAATCGGCGCAATCCGCCGGCGCCGACTTCTCGGAGCAGCACGACATGTCCTCGGCCATGGATGACGTTTCGTCGGCCATCGCAGCCGCGGCCACCGAGGCCGGCGAATCCATCTTCGCCCGCGCCGCCAGCGGGGCGAACACGAGGCCTGCGATCAGGAAGACCGCCAGCAGCCGACAGATGTGGATCGAGCGTTTCACGGCATTTGTTTTCGCATAATCCGCCCCGCAATGGGAAGTCAGGTTCCATCACGAAGCCGCGGGTTTCGTTAATATAATCCGCCTCTGGGAACATCACATTGCGGCAGATCAACCTGGTTTGATCCAGGGCCGGAGCATTCATTCCCGCCGAAAGCCAGAACATTTTCGTTTCCGGCGGCTTGACTTGGCGGCCGCCCCTTCTGCGGCCCTCAGCCAAGGAGCCCGCCATGCACGCCCGCGAAATGATCGGCACTCATCCGGCCGTCCAAGGCCAGGTCAGCGACGCCCTGATCCGCTGCATCGAGGAATGCTATTCCTGTGCCCAGACTTGCACGTCCTGCGCCGATGCCTGCCTGTCGGAGCGCATGGTGCAGGAGCTGACCCAGTGCATCCGCCTGGATCTCGATTGCGCCGACATCTGCAACATCACCGGCCGCATCATGACCCGCCGCACCGGTTTCGATGACGAGGTGATGCGCCGCATGCTCAGCGTCTGCGCCGCCGCCTGCAAGCTGTGCGCGGAAGAATGCCAGAAGCACGCCGCGATGCACGAGCATTGCCGCATCTGCGCGGAAAGCTGCCGCAATTGCATGGAAGCCTGTCACGAGGTCGCGCGCGGCATGGCGCATTAGCGCGCGGCCAGTCCGCCCGATCAGCCTTCGCGTCGCAAAATGCTGAACTGAAACGCCTGCCGTGCGCCCCATGGCGTGGCATGCTCGTGCCGCTGCGTGTGGATCAGTCTGAAAGCGGCACCAAGCGTCTGTGCGAGGCTCGCGCTGTCATAGCGCGCGACCGGCAGGCCGCTGCACTTCTCCGGGCCATCGGGCGCGAAAGTGGCGATGATGGCGTGGCCGCCGATTTTCAGGCCGCGCTCAATACGGGCGATATAGGTGGCGCGATCGCTGGCCTCGGTGAGAAAGTGGAAAGCGGCCCGGTCGTGCCAGATGTCGTACGTCCTCGCCGGCTCCCAACTGGTCACGTCGGCGACGATCCAGTTGACCCGCTCGGCGCGGGCGCCAAGGCGGACCTTGTCGGCGGCCAGTGCGGCGGCCGACAGGTCAAGCACCGTGACATCCTCAAACCCGCGTTCGAGAAGATGGTCGACCAATCGCGAAGCGCCGCCGCCGACGTCGATGATGGCTGACGTTGGCTCCGCCTGCATCATGATCAAGTCCAGCGAAGGCGTGGCGCTTTGCTGAAACCAGCTCACCTCGTTCTCGCCCTTCGTCGTGTAGACGCTCTCCCAATGGGCCTGACGGCCGACTTCACCCATTGATCATCCTCCACTGGCGAACGACGTTCGAAATATGCGCGCCGCCTCCACGCACAACAATTAAGGGCACGCCGTGCTTTAATTCCGCTTGACCTATTCATAACTCCTCGGTTATGAAACAGATCATAACCAACGGGTTATCGATCTAAATGCCGAACGCCCATGATGTGCTGTTCAGAACCCTCGCCGACCCCACGCGCCGGGCGATCTTCGAGCGTCTGTGCCGTGAGGGCGAGCAGACGGTCGGGGCGCTCACCGCCCGGGCCGGCATCTCGCAGCCGGCGGTCTCAAAGCATCTCGGCGTTCTCAAGCAGGCCGGGCTGGTGCGCGACCGTCATGAAGGCCGGCAGACGCATTACAGCGCAGAGGCCAGGGCCCTCGCCCCGCTGATCGACTGGGCAAGCCAAATGCACGGCTTCTGGGAGAAGCGGTTCGACAGCCTCGAAGATCTGCTCAAACGGATGGACCAATGACCAATACCGCCACCGAAACACGAACCGTCGTCGTCGAACGCGAGATGCCGCATCCGCCGGAAAAGCTCTGGCGCGCGCTCACGCAGCCGCATCTGATGGAGGAATGGCTGATGAAGAACGACTTCAAGCCCACGGTGGGCCACCGCTTCAACCTGCGCGGCGAATGGGGCGGCGTGCTCGACTGCGAGGTGCTCGCCATCGAGCCGAACAAGGCGCTGTCCTACACCTGGAATTTCAATCATGACGATGCGGCCTTCGCGCTGCAGAGCGTGGTGACGTTCACGCTGACGGCGACCCGCACCGGCACCCTGCTGCGCATGGAGCAGACCGGCTTCCGGCCGGATCAGAAGCAGGCCTATGGCGGCGCCCATGCCGGATGGAAGCAGTTTTTCGAGAAGCTGGAAGCGCTCGTGGCGCGGCCGGACTAGGCCGCCGCCGCATCACGCTCCAGCCCATCGTCAAAGGAGGTCCCATTGAACTGGAATAATCATATCAGGCAGATCCACCGCTGGCTTTCCATCACCTTCACGCTGGGGGTGATCGTCAATATCGTCGCGATGGTGCAGGAGAAGCCGGCGGTCTGGGTCGGCCTACTTGCGCTGTTCCCGCTGATCCTGCTGATGCTCACCGGTCTCTACATGTTCGCGCGGCCCTACGCCGCGAAATGGCGCAACGGCTAAGCAACGCCCCGGAGCCAGCGCGATGGTGAAAACGACGTCGAAAAAGCCGGCGAAGGCCGCAAGGACGACGACCGCCAAGCGGCCCGCCGCAAAGCCTGTCCTGATCTCGGGCGGCAATCCCCAGATCGCGAAAGGAGACGGCGATGCGCCCGTGCAGGCCTACATCGCGGCGATGCCGGGCTGGAAGCGCGACATCGGGCGGCAACTCGATGCCGTGATCCAGCGGACCGTTCCCGGCGTGCGCAAGGCGGTGAAATGGAAGTCGCCGTTCTACGGCGCGCCGGATCAGGACGGCTGGTTCCTCAGCTATCATTGCTTTACCAAGTACGTCAAAGTGACGTTCTTCCGCGGCACATCGCTGCTCCCTGTTCCGTCAGGCGCATCCAAACATGAGGAAGTGCGCTATCTCGACATCCATGAGGGCGCTCTCGGCGAGGCTCAGTTCGTCAACTGGGTGCAGCAAGCCAGCCGATTGCCTGGCGAACCATTGTAAATGGAACGACTTTAGCCATGAAGAAAGCCGGCATGAAGAAGAGCAGCCCCAAGGAAGCCAAGGGCCCAGGCTCTCCCTCCGAACATATCGATGCCAGGATCGGGGAATTGAGCGACTGGCGCGGCGAGATGCTCGCGCGCATCCGCGACATCATCCGGCAGGCCGATCCTGACGTGGTCGAGGAGTGGAAGTGGCGTGGCGTGCCGGTGTGGGAGCATGACGGCATCATCTGCACCGGCGAAACCTACAAGGCCGTCGTGAAGATGACGTTTGCCAAGGGCGCCTCGCTGGCGGACCCGTCAGGGCTTTTCAACTCCAGCCTGGAGGGCAATACCAGGCGCGCGATCGATATCCATGAGGGCGACAAGATTAATGAAAAGGCGCTGAAGGCGCTCATTCGCGAGGCGGTGGCCCTGAATACCTCGAAGCGCGCCGCCAGCGCTCGCAAGAAGTGATTGTGCAGGCGCCATACAGGGCGCAGCGCTCCTACTTCGAAATAAGCTGCAATTCCAGCAACGCGAGCCGCTGCAGGATCAGCGGATCGCGCTCTCCGCTGTGGGCGCCGCGCAGGATCGCTTCGGCGATGAATTGAACATGATGGGCGCTGACCGGCTCGGGAAGCGAAGCGACGGCCGCCTCAAGCGCCTGCTCCATCACCGAGATCACCTCGGGCGGAAACGACGCGTTGGCAAAATCCTTCATGGCAATGACGGAGAAAAGGAAGCGGTTGCCAATGCGCCGCGCAAGGCGGACGGCATCGGCAGCCGCTTGAGTTCACGTGTCTATCCCTGACACAGATTGCATAATTTTCCCGGAGTTGATTGGTTCCTGCTCCGAGCATGAATTGCTACTTCGAGCATGAAATCGTCAGCTTCTGCAGGCGGGGCGAGCCCGCGCGCGATATCGCGGACGCGGCTTCAGGCGGCTGGATGCAGGTGAAGATAGCGGTCATCGAACTGCGCGAGCTCCATCAGCTTGGCCTCGTCGAGCACCTGTACCCGCCCCTTGCCGACATCGACGATTCCGTCCTGGCGCAGTTGCTTGATGATGCGGTTGGCGTGCACCGGCGTAATCCCCAGCGCCTCGCCGATCTGCTCCTGGGTCAAGGGGAATTCGATCGCCGTTGACTCGGCTTGGTTCGTGACGGCAAGGCGCCTGCGCAGTTCCAGCACCACGTGGGCTAGCCGGGCGGGAGCCGGCCGCTGCCCGACATTCACGATCCACTCCCGGAATATCGCCGCATCGATCAAAGTAACGCGCCAGAGCGCATCCGCGACGTTCGGCCGCGCATGCGTCAAAGCCAGCAACGCCGTGTGACTGATAAATCCCAATGTCGACGGCACGAGCGTGATGAGGTCATGATCCATCATGTGCAGATGCAGGCTCTGCAAGTCGGGAATTTCGCCGGGAATGTGGATCGAAAGGATTTGCCGCCCGCCAGGGATTGTCGTCTTTGACCGGATACAAAAGCCTTCGATGATCAGACAGCACTCCTTCGGACGCTCGCCCTCCGATACGATGGCTCGGCCGCCTTCCCAGTGGCGAACCGCAATCGGGAGTGAATTGATAGCATCAATGTCCGCTGGTTCGAGTTGCGAGACGGTATTGAGCCGCCGCAATAAGCTCGCCAACACCGTTTCCCGATCCACGGGGCCTGCCTCCTTGCGAATGGTGTGCTGCCTTTGAACGAAAACGAACGGCGCTCGATAGGGGTTCCAACAAAGGTTAAGGATAACGCCGCCGGAACGTGAAAGGGTCGAACCTGGAAAGGAAACCGACCCATGAAAAAGAAGCGAAATCGAAGCCGCCCCGCGCTCCCTCTGCAGGAGCGCCTCAAGCAACTCGCGTTTCGCGCGCGCGAGAAGGCGGAGACGTTGCCGCCGGGACGCGAACGTGACCGCCTGCTGACCGCAGCGGTGTCGACCGAGTCAGCGGCCGCGATCGAGCGCTGGCTGACGTCGCGCGAGCTGGAGAGCCCCAAATAGCGCTCCTCTTCACACGCGCTTGTCGGCGTGAACGTGGATGACGTAGAGCGGATTGGCGAACTCATCCGTGACTTCCATCCGCCAATCCATGCCCGGCCGCAGTCTGCCGTCGAGATCCTGGATGATCTGCCCCGCCGTCACGGTAGCCTCGCGCCAGGCGGCCTGCAGGTCGGGCAATTCATCCCCCTCCTCATCCAGTTCGACCCTCTCGTGGTACACGTTGAAAAAATAGCGTGGCATGGGGCATTCCTTAACGTCGAGCAGCCTTGTTTCTCAGCCCGACGTTCTTGACCTTCCTTCATAGCGGTCTTCGTGCGCGCCGGCCTGCTCACGGCCGCACAGCTCCTGTGTCGGATACGGGACATTGGAAGAAAGTGACAAAGCTGGCGATTGTTCCTGGGAACGAATGCGGCTCACCGCCGCGCAATCAGCCGGCGGGAACGAATCGAACCGGGCCAGCTTGATCTACCGTGCTGGTGTCGGGAGTTGGTTGATGCGTATGGCTGGCTCGGTTCCGTCAATCGTGCCCCAGGGTGACGAGCACGACGTCTATATCGTCGAGCACCACTGTTTGGAACATGGACAGATCTGGGGCGAGGTAAATTCGGAGGCGTCAGGATTCGAGGCGGTCGTCACCGATCTGCTCACCGGCCAGTACACCGACCCGATCCGGGTCGTCGCTTTCAATGTCGCCGCAGGATGGTGTCGCGACGCCTCCGCTGACGTCGCGCATGAACTGCGACAACGGTGCGACCTTCAGCTCCGGGACATCCCCTTCTTCCTGCAGGATTTCGTCGACCGCTACGAGGGCCGCTACCACGACATCCAGTTGCCGCTGCCGATGCGGTTGTATTAGAAAAGCTCACTCGCCGGTGATGCCGAGTGCACGGACGAGTTCGCCGCGCGCCTGGTAGTCAGCGGCGATCTGGCACCTGAAATCGTCAGGCGTGCCGCCGGCCGCGACCGAATTGGCCGGCCCATCGTTGGCCGCGGCAAGATGCCGGCCAGATCACATAGACGGCGAAACAAAGGGGGCCTCACGATGACCATCACCATTACCGCCTTTGAACGCTCACCTGATGGCGGCATGGGGCTGGCGCGTGACACGCGCGTTCGCTGGGCGCTGGAGGAAGTGGGCCAGCCTTACGAGGTTCGCCTAGTTTCGTTCCGTGCGATGAAAGAGCCCGCCCATCTGGCGGTGCATCCCTTCGGGCAGATTCCGACCTATGAGGAAGACGATCTCACACTGTTCGAGACGGGAGCCATCGTATTCCACATCGCCGAATGCCACGCAGGCCTGCTGCCGGATGATGCGAACACCCGGGCGCGCGCGATCACATGGATGTTTGCCGCGGTCAACACGGTGGAACCGCCGATCCTCGAACTCGTAACGGCCAAGATTCTGGAGGGCGACAAGCCTTGGGCAAAGGAGCGCATGCCGCTGGTCGCGGATCGCGTGCGCGATCGGATGAAACAACTTGCCGCTCGTCTGGGCAATGGCGACTGGCTCGATGGCGCGTTCAGCGCGGGTGACCTGATGATGGTATCGGTACTGCTCAGGGTGAGACCGTCGGGCATTCTGGACGAATTTCCAAATCTCGCTGCCTATGTCGCCCGCGGCGAAGCGCGGCCCGCCTACAGGCGGGCTTTCGATGCGCAATTGGCAGTTAACACCAGGCCGCCGATCAGCTGATGGGGCGCCGACGCTCGCCGCCTATGCGTCGCGCCGTGCCGCACTGATCGCCCGCCAGATGCGCTCGGGCGTTGCCGGCATGTCGAGATGCCGCACGCCGAGCGGCGCCAGCGCGTTCATCACGGCGTTCATGATGGTGGCGGGCGCTGCGATGGCGCCGGCCTGTCCGCTTCCCTTGACGCCGAGGCGATTGGCGCGGCTCGGAAAATCGGCGGTTAGATGACCTTCGAAATCAGGAAGATCGTCGGCGCGCGGCAGCGCGTAGTCCATCAGCGAGCCCGACAGGATCTGACCCGTCTGTTGATCGAACAGTGCCTGCTCGAACAGCGCCTGGCCGATGCCCTGCGCGACGCCGCCATGGACCTGCCCCAGCGTCAGGCGCGGATCGAGCAAGCGGCCGTAATCGTCGAAGATAACGTAACGATCGAGTTTTGCCGCGCCCGTTTCAGGATCGATCTCGACTTCGGCAAGGTGGCAGCCGTTCGGGAACGTGTAGCGGTCGCAGAGATGGGTGGCCTGATGCGTCAGGCCGGGCGCGACATCGTCGCCCGGCGCCTGGTAGGAGGCACGAGCCACCTCGTCGAGATTGATCTCCTGTCCGGTCGCGGCCACGCGCAGCATGCCGGCCTCGTATCGGACCGCGTCCACGCCGGCCTGCAGCAGACGCGCGGCCAGCCGCCGCGCATTCTCGATCACGCCTTCAGCCGCCATCAATAGCGCCGTGCCGCCCTGATGCATCGAGCGCGCGCCGCCATGGCCGCCGCCGGAATCGAGATCGTCGGTGTCGCCCTGGTGGAAGCGGAAGCGCTGTAATGGCAGGCCGAGTGCGTCGGCGGCGATCTGCGCGTAGGTGGTCTCATGGCCCTGACCGTTGGAATGCGTGCCGACCTTCAGCTCGATCAGCCCGTCCTCCGCGACGCGCACCTCCGCCACTTCATTGGGCGTGCCGCGCGCCGTTTCCAAAAAACAGGCATAGCCGAGCCCGCGCAGCCTGCCCCGCGCCCGCGAGCTCTTCTGGCGCGCCTTGAACCCGTCCGCCGCCGCGACCGCGGAATCGATCGCGTGCCGAAAACTGCCCTGCTCAACCGAAAGCCCCATCGCGCTGGCATGGGGAAAGCGGCGAAAGATATTCTTGCGGCGCAGTTTTAGCGCGTCGATCCCGATCTGGTTCGCGGCAATGTCGATGCAGCGCTCGATCAGGTAGTTCGCCTCGGGCTTGCCGGCGCCGCGATAGGCGTCGACCGGCGTGGTGTTGGTGAAGACGCCCCTGGTCTCGAATGCGATCAGCGGAATATCGTAGACGCCGCCCATCGCGCTTCCCATCGCCAGGGTCGGCACGACCGGCGCCACCGTCGAGACATAGGCGCCGAGATTGACGAACACTTTTGTGTCGAGCGCCAGGAAGCGACCGTCACGGTCGAGTGCAAGGAGGGCCCGCACAAGACTGTCCCGGCCATGCACGGAGCCGACAAAATCCTCGTTGCGATCCCCGATCCATCTTACGGAGCGGCCGAGCCGCCGCGCCGCCCACAGCACCAGCACCCATTCCGGATAGAGGACATTCTTCATCCCGAAGCCGCCGCCGACATCGGGAATGCTGACGCGAAGCTTGTCCCTATCGACGTGAAAAACATCGTCGGCAAGCGGGTTGCGAATGCCGTGCGCGCCAGCGGCCGAAGCGGTCAGATGCAGGCGGCCGGTTGCGGCATCGAACTCGCCGAGCGCGCCGCGCGTCTCCAGCGGTGCGGCGACGACGCGGTTGTTGACCAATTCGCATTCCACGACATGGGCGGCATCGCGGATGGCCGCTTCTACCGGGCCGATCTCGCCGCGGTTGAACTGGAATGCGATGTTGCCGGTGGCCTGCGGCCAGACCGATGGCGCGTTCGGCCCAATCGCTTGCGCGATCGCGACGACGGGCGGCAACGGCTCATAATCCACGGCGACAGCCTCAGCGGCATCGCGCGCGGCCTCAATGTTTGCCGCGACCACGAACGCGACAGGCTCGCCGACATAGCGAACGATGCCCTGCGCCAGCGCGTGACAGGGCGGCACCACCAGAGGCGTGGTCATCGGGATCTGCGTCACCGTGCAGGGCAGCGGGCCGATAATGTCGGCAGCCAGATCCTCTCCCGTCAGCACGGCGGTGACGTCGGGCATTCGGCGCGCCGCATCGGCATTGATCGCACGGATGCGCGCATGTGCATGCGATGAGCGGACCGCGACGCCATGAAGCGCTTTCGGCGCCGCGAGATCGGCGACATAACGCCCGCGTCCCCGCACAAAGCGCTCGTCTTCAAGGCGGTTGATGCTGCGCCCCAGCAACGGCTCGGTCATGCCGAATTGTATGGAATCGGGCCGCGGCAAAGGCAATAGGCCGCGCTGCCGCGTGCCGAGCCTCTCGTCCTGGCGTCAGGCTCGCGGCGACTGTAGGCCCGGCGAGTTGAGCCACTCGCTCATATGCGAGGCGGTCTCATCCTGCCGCGCTTTCCGGAGCAGGCTCTCGCGCTCCGGTCCGGGTGGGAGCGATTTGGCTTTGGTGCGCAGTCGTATCGCCTCTTCAGCGAGGCGTTCCTCGAGGCTGGTAGTCTGTTTGAAACGACGCCGTTTCTGCATGCTCTGCTCCATTCATTGGAAAACGGCGGAAAGCACGACAGTGTGTTCTCTTCACCGATGGATCACAGTGACAAAGCGTATTTAGCTATTGCGCCTGCGGTCTGTTCGCTACTTGACTTAGCTCCGGGCTTTATCTGCAAGCACGGAAGGAACGGAAAACGATTGGCTCGAATGGAGCAATTGTAGCCGCTGGCGTAAAGCTGGCGTCGAGCAGTGCCGCGTTCCCACTTTGCTCCGCTTCGTTCACGTCTATGCCAATTGCCTGGCACACCTCCACGACCGCTGCCCCGGTCCCCGAGCCGGGACGCTTGTCTGCTGCATCGCCGCGGCAGGCCGACCTTCCTCCGAATAAGCCGCGCGACCGTAGTTCACCCGTCTTGCGGGAACTTGATTCGTCTGACGTCCTAGCCGGCGGCACTTTCAGGAGCGAACCATGCTCAAAACTGTTCTTGCGATGGCGATCGTAGGTCTTGTTGCCTGCGCCGCCGGGATCGTGATTTTCGAACGCCTCGCCCGTGTGCGCCACCCGCAAGTCGGTCCACCGCCGCGGCGCCGCGCGTTCTGAGCCGCAATCTGCGGCATCCGTTTCGGCGAACTGCGCCGCCGAACTGATAACGACAAGCTGACAACGAAAATAGAACGCGCCCGTGAGGGCGCGAAGCCGCCGCTTAAGGTCGGTGGACGAACCGGCGACCTAGGCGGTCGCAGAGTGCTCAGCGCCCTGCAGCTTGCGCTTGCGCCAGACCGATCCGGCGATCAGCACAATGGCGATGCCGATGATGCCGAGGACCACCTCGCCGCCATGCCCGTTGTTGGCAAACTGCGGCGCCATGCCGAGCGACTTGAGAAAGCCATCGAGGCCGGTGCCGACCGGGCCGTTGAAGAACGCATGCAGATGCGGCTGCAGCGCCGGATCGGTCGCCATCACCTCGCCGGCGATCCAGCCGAGCAGGCCCGCGCCGGCCCACACCAGCGCCGGAATCCGCGTCAATAGCGCCATGATCAACGCGGCTCCCGCGACGATCAAGGGCACGCTGATGGCAAGACCGATGACGAGCAGCGGGATGCTGCCATTGGCGGCGGCGGCAACGGCGATGACGTTGTCGAGGCTCATCACGATGTCGGCGATCGCCACGATCTGCACGGCGGCCCACAGATGCGCAGCCGCTTCCGTGTCGCTCTCGTCCTCATGTTCGGGAACCAGGAGCTTGGCCGCGATCACCAGCAGCGCCAGGCCGCCGACCAGCTTGAGGTAGGGCAGCGCCATCAACGTTACGACGATGCCGGTGAAAATGATGCGCAGGAAAACGGCGACGCCGGCGCCGAGGACCATGCCCCAGAAGCGCTGGCGCGGCGGCAGGCCCCGGCACGCCATCGCGATGACCAGCGCGTTGTCGCCCGACAAGAGGATGTTGATCCACATGATCTTGCCGAGCGCGACCCAGAACGCAGGTTGCTGCACCTCGGTCTGAAACTGGGTGAAGAACCCCGTAATCGTCGCCGGATCAAGAATTTGCAGCAGCCAGTTCACAGTCTTCTCCCCCCACGGCCTCGGAGCCGTTAGCGCGCGGCTATTGCCTGCCGCGCTTCCAATCGATCAGCCGACGATCTCGTTACCTGAGAAGAATTGCGCGATCTCGATCGCGGCAGTTTCCGGCGCATCCGAACCGTGCACCGAGTTCTCGCCGATCGACTTCGCGTGAACCTTGCGGATCGTGCCGTCCGCCGCCTTCGACGGATCGGTCGCACCCATCACGTCGCGGTACTTGGCGATCGCGCCCTCGCCCTCCAGCACCTGCACGACGACCGGGCCCGAGGTCATGAACTCGACCAGTTCGCCGAAGAACGGGCGCGCCTTGTGGACGGCGTAGAAGGTTTCCGCCTGATCGCGCGTCATGCGAATGCGCTTCTGGGCCACGATCCGCAGGCCCGCCTTCTCGATCAGCGCGTTGACGGCGCCGGTCAGATTGCGCGCGGTCGCGTCCGGCTTGATGATCGAGAAAGTGCGTTCAATCGCCATAGTTTACGTCCTTGCAAAACGTGGTTGGAGAGTTGCCGGGGCTTATATCGGCGCGATCCCGGGACGGCAAGCGACCCGGTGACGCGCCTCCCCACCCCTTTTCGGCGTGCTTTCGCGGCGGCACACGCGCCCGTAGGGCAAAGATTACCGCAATTTCACGCAGGTGAACCCTGTCTGAAACAGCCGTGGCGCCTTCATTCAGCTTCGCGGCCGTAGACTTGGCCATGATCGAACGCAAGGGCATGGGCATCCGCCGGCCCGGGGCGTCACGGGACCCGATCTCACGGATGGTGCCAAACGGCGCCGAACTTTGAGGAGATGACCATGTTACGCAAACTCTCGCTCGTTGCAGTGGCTGCGGCTTCGCTTGGTGCAGCCGCGTTGGCGCCGACCTCGGCCTCGGCCTGGGGCGGTGGCTGGCACCATGGCGGCTGGCACCACCACCACGGCTGGGGCTGGGGTGGCCCCCGCGTCTTCATCGGCGGCCCAGCCTATTACGGCGGCGGTTATGGCGGCTGCTACGTGCGGCGCCTGGTTCCGACTCCCTGGGGCCCGCGCTGGCGGCTGGTGAACCGCTGCTACTGACCCACCCCGATTGGACCTTTCCCCCTGAGACTGATGCCCCGGCCGCCGCGCCGGGGCTTTTTTTTTGCGGGAACTATTTGCCGGGACACGCTTTCTGCGCACCCGCCGATAGAACGCGGGCCGCCTGTGCACGCGAAACCAAATTCGCCGCTGTGACTTGACCCATAAATTAACACTCAAGCCTTGCGAGCGCTGCGAGGTGGAACTCGTCAGAGGCCGCCATGGATACCCGAATCGACCACAATTCCGAACAAATCGATCACAGGACATGCGTCTCGATTTGCGACGCGATCGGCGAGCGGCTGCAACAGAGCATGCGCCCCGAAACCGAGCTGTCGCCCCGTCTAGAGGAGCTCGTCGAAGAACTCCGCCGCCGCGACAGCGAGCTGCATTGAGCGCTGCAATTGGGAGTGCCGATTTACTGACATAGAGGTTGCGTTTGGCGCCGGCTCCGGTGACAACGCCGCATGCTTTCCATTTCAGATATTTCGATCCGGATCGCCGGACGGCTCCTGATCGACAGCAGCACTGTGCAGATCGTGCCGGGTGCGCGCGTCGGCTTCGTCGGCCGCAACGGCGTCGGAAAATCGACACTGTTTCATGCAATCCGGGGCGACCTGCCGATTGAATCCGGCAGCATCACCCTCCCGCCGCGCTGGCGCATCGGCAGCCTGGCGCAGGAGGCGCCCGACGGTCCGGAAAGCCTGATCAATGTCGTGCTGAAGGCCGATTTGGAGCGCGATGCGCTGCTCCGCGAGGCCGAAACCGCCGACGATCCGCACCGCATCGCCGAAATCCAGACCCGGCTGGTCGACATCGACGCGCATTCCGCACCGGCCCGCGCCGCCGCGATCCTGTCTGGCCTCGGATTTTCCACCGCGGACCAGGCGCGGCCGTGCTCAGAATTCTCCGGCGGCTGGCGCATGCGGGTGGCGCTGGCGGCGACGCTGTTCGCCGCGCCCGACCTGCTACTGCTGGACGAGCCGACCAACTATCTCGACCTCGAAGGCACGCTGTGGCTGGAAGACCACCTCGCGAGCTACCCGCGCACCGTCATCGTCATCAGCCATGACCGCGACCTGCTCGACACCTCGGTCGACCAGATCCTGCATCTCGATCGTGGCAAGCTGACGCTCTACAAGGGAACCTATACCTCGTTCGAGGAACAGCGCGCGATGCGCGAGATGCTCGACGCCAAGCACGCCAAGCGCCAAGCCGACGAGCGCAAGCGGCTGCAGGCCTTCGTCGATCGCTTCAAGGCGAAAGCCTCGAAAGCCCGCCAGGCCCAGTCCCGCGTCAAGATGCTGGAGCGGATGAAGCCGGTCACTGCACTGGTAACGCAGGACGTGCGTGAAATCACCTTCCCGGAGCCGGAAAAACTGCTGTCGCCGCCGATCATCGCGGTCGACGACGTCTCGGTCGGCTACGATCCGAAAACGCCGGTGCTGAGCCGTGTCACGCTGCGCGTCGATACCGACGACCGCATCGCCCTGCTCGGCTCCAACGGCAACGGCAAGTCGACGCTGGTCAAGCTGCTCGCAAGCAAGCTGCAGCCGTTCTCAGGCAGGATCACGCGGGCGGAAAAGCTTTCCGTCGGCTATTTCGCGCAGCATCAGGTCGACGAGCTCAACCTCGACGCCTCGCCCTACGATCACGTCCGCCGCCTGATGCCCGATGCGATCGAGTCCAAGGTGCGCGGACGTGTCGGCGCGATCGGCTTTTCCGGCAAGGCCGGCGATACCCTGGTCAGAAGCCTGTCGGGCGGCGAGAAGGCGCGGCTGTTGCTCGGGCTCGCCACCTTCTTCGGCCCGAACATGATCATCCTGGACGAGCCGACCAATCATCTCGACATCGACAGCCGCGCCGCGCTGGCGGAGGCGATCAACGATTTTCCCGGCGCTGTCATCATGGTCTCGCACGACCGCTATCTGATCGAGGCCTGCGCCGACCAATTATGGGTCGTCGCCAACAAGACGGTGACGACCTATGACGGCGACCTCGACGATTACAGGCGCATGGTGCTGTCGCTCGATGCGCGCGGCGCTTCCCGCGAAAGGCAAAAGGAGACCGCAAAACCGGAACGGCCAAGGGGCGAAAGGCGGACACCGTTGAAGCAGCGGATCGCAGAGGCGGAAGCGGAGATCGAGCGCATCACCGGCATCATCGCGAAGATCGACACCGCGCTCGCGCTGCCCGACCTGTTCACCCGCGATCCCAAGCAGGCCGCGCAACTCAGCAAGGCGCGCGCCGGCGCGGAAGATGCGCTGCGGCGCGCCGAGGAAAACTGGCTCGAGGCCAGCGCGGAATTCGACGCGGCCGCGGGCTGAAAATGCTTATTGCCGCGAGACTTACGTGGCCGACCTTTTCTTCGGCCTGGCGCCCTTGGCCGGCGCCACCGGCTCCGGTCCGCGCTCGATCGAGGTCAGGCGTCCCGCGGTGAAGGTATAGAGCCCGGCGCGCGGACCGCGTGAATAGGTGACGACCGCCACGCGATCGCCGCGCGGGTTGTTGGACAGACTGACATTGTCGGGCGCGCCGATGCCGCGCACGACGTCGCATTCGGTGTGACCGAGCGCGACCGTGCCTGTCGTCGACGGCGGCGGACTGCCGGCGGCTCCGTCCGCCAGCGCCGTGGCGCCGGGCGCGCCCATGCCGGGACAGCCGCCGTCGGCCGCGACGAGCTCATCGGGCATGACCGCCTTGGTCGGCGTCAGCGGCGGCGTTTCGATCGACACGTTGCGGATGAACACGCGGCCTGAGCGCTGAAACCAGTCCGCATCCTTCGACAACAGATCCGCGCCACTCGCACAACCCGCAAGCGCAGGTCCGAGCAAGAGCAGCGTCAGCAATGGCTTTCGATTGATCGTTCTGCGTCGCACGCTAAGACCCTGGCTCCGCCCTCTACTGTAACTGCTTGTCCGACCATCACTTTGCGGCACCACCATGGCTACCCGCAAGCTCCGGCCCAGGAACTTAACAATTATCATTAATTCCCACAGATCGCTATTGCCGCCGCTGCCACCGTCCCCGCTCATCGGCCTGCCAATAGGTCACGTCGAACCCTCGCGCCTTGCAGTCGGCCCAGGCGCCGCGCGCCGCGCTCAGCGCCTCGTCATCGTCGCCGTTGAACACCAGCACTACGCGTTCATAGCTGTCGCAATCGGCCGGCAATGTGGCGTTGTCGATCAGGAACCTGACATTGGCCTGGTTCGGATTGCCCTCCTCGATCGACAGAATGATCGGCTGGTCCTGCGCGTCGCCGACGCGCCAGGTGGCATGCGGCAGGAACGAATCGTCGCTGTAGGTCCATAAGTGAGCATCGAGCGCCTCGGTGCGTTCCGGCGAAGTCGATTGCACGACCACGCGCCAGCCGCGCTCGAGCGATTTTTCCAAAAGCGGCGGCAATACGCTTTCGAGCGACATGCCCTGCAAATGATAGAACAGGACTTCCGTCATTCACCTGCAACCGAGTTACCTGGTGGCTTCGTAATATTTCGCGACCAGCCGGTCCAGGAGGCGCACGCCGTAGCCGGATCCCCAGGAGTGGTTGATGTCGGTTTTCGGCGCGCCCATCGCGGTTCCCGCGACGTCGAGATGCGCCCACGGGGTGCCATCGACGAAACGCTGCAGGAACTGCGCGGCCGTGATCGAGCCGCCGTGGCGTCCGCCGGTGTTCTTCATGTCGGCGAACTGCGAATCGATCAGCTTGTCGTATTCAGCGCCGAGCGGCATGCGCCAGACGCGCTCGCCGGTCTCATCGCCGATCTTGCTCAGGCGCTCCGCCAGTTCGTCATTGTTGGAGAACATACCGGCATATTCAGTGCCGAGCGCAACCATGATCGCGCCAGTCAGCGTCGCCAGATCGATCATGAATTTCGGCTTGAACTTCTTCGTCACGTACCACAGCACATCGGCCAGCACGAGCCGGCCCTCGGCGTCGGTGTTGATGATCTCGATGGTCTGGCCCGACATCGAGGTGACGATATCGCCGGGACGCTGGGCGTTGCCGTCGGGCATGTTCTCGACGAGGCCTATGGCGCCGACCGCATTGACCTTCGCCTTGCGCGCGGCGAGCGCATGCATCAGCCCGACCACGCAGGCCGCGCCGCCCATGTCGCCCTTCATGTCCTCCATGCTGGCGGCGCCCTTGATGGAGATGCCGCCGGTATCGAAGCAGACGCCCTTGCCGATGAACGCGACCGGCGCATCGCCCTTCTTGCCGCCGTTCCAGCGCATGATCACGGTGCGGCCCGGCTGCGTCGAGCCCTGCGCGACGCCGAGCAGCGCCCCCATGCCGAGCTTTTGCATCGCCTTGACGTCGAGCACTTCGACATCGACGCCCAGCTTCTTGAGCTGGCTCGCGCGGCGCGCGAATTCGACCGGATACAACACGTTCGGCGGCTCGTTGACGAGCTCGCGCGCAATGATCACGCCGTCCACGACATGGCCCGCCGGCGCGAACGCTTTTCGCGCGGCGGCGACATCCTCGACGGCGATCGAGACGTCGGCACGCAGCGCGCCGTTGTCGTTATCCTTCTTCTTGGTCTTGTAGCGATCGAACTTGTAGGCGCGCAGCTTGAGGCCCGAGGCAATCGCCGCGGCGGCATCGGCCTGCATCGCCCCGTCAGGCAGTTCGGCGATCACGGTGACGGTTTCGCTGGCGCCGTTGAGCTTGCCGGCGGTGACGCCGCCGAACTTTAGAAAATCCTTCTCCTTGATGTCGGCCGCCTTGCCGACGCCGACCACGATCAGCCGTTCCGCCTTGATTCCCTCCGGCGCCGGAATATCGAGCGTCGATCCGCTCTTGCCCTTGAACTGGTTGGCCGCCGCCGCCCGCTTCACGGTATCGGCGGCTTTTCCCAGCGCCTTCCGCGTCGCCTCGCCGAACTTCAACGTGTCGTCGCAAAAAGCCACGACAACGCCGCGGAGAGCTGCGGAAAAAGCGACAAAGCCGACTTTGACGGCGTCGGACATAGGTAATCCTCCAGAATGGGGCTGTTCGTGACGGGTCCGGAATCGGCCCGATTATGGAATGTTCTCGCAGCTAACGGCCCAAATCGCTCCGGACCTGACGTTTCCGGCACTATGACCTGCAAGCCGCGTCACTGCCAAGCGCCGCAGTGGCGAGAAGGCCACATTAGGCGAATTGTTAACGGTATCAGGACGCCGCCATGGCCCGGCCATTTTGTTGACAGATCAAAGGGATGGTAGTGAGAGAAGTGACGGCCTGACAACAGGCGGCCCGGCCAAAGGGGAACCCTTCCAAAGGGGTTGGTCGGAAGCTGCCCGTCAGGCGTGCTGGGGCGAGATCGTACGGGTAACGATGGGGTCTATCGACAGGTACATCTTCCGCACGACGCTCGCGTCGTTTGCGCTGGTCCTGGTCAGCCTGACGGGCGTGATCTGGATTACCCAGGCGCTGCGCGGCATCGACCTGATGACCAGCCAGGGCCAAACCATCATCACCTTTCTCGGCATCACCAGCCTGGTGATTCCGGCGCTGGTTTTGATCATCGCGCCGATCGCGCTGATGATCGCGATTTCCCACACGCTCAACAAGCTCGCCACCGATTCCGAAATCATCGTGATGAACGCCGCCGGCTTCTCGCCATATCGGCTGTTCCGCCCGTTCTTCTTCGCCACCTGCGTGGTAGCGCTCCTGGTCACCTTCATCGGCTCCTATCTCGCCCCCGACGGCCTGCGCCGGATCAAGCAATGGGACGCCGAGATCACGGCCGACGTGCTCACCAACATCCTGCAGCCCGGCCGTTTCGCCCAGCTCGACCAGAACCTGACGATTCGCATCCGCGAGCGGCAGCCCGGTGGTGTGCTTGGCGGCATCTTCGTCGACGACCGCCGCGATCCCAAGGAGCGCGTCACCATCATTGCCGACCACGGCACGGTGCTGAAGAACGAGACCGGCTCCTATCTTGTGCTGGAGGACGGCAATCTTGAACGTTTCGAGGCGGGAAAGCGCGATCCGGCCTTTGTCGCCTTCGTTCGCTACGCCTTCGACATGTCAAAGTTCTCCAATCGCGGCCGCGACGTCGCGCTCGGCATTCGCGAACGGTACCTTTGGGAGCTGGTTTCGCCCCCGGAGGACGACCCGACCTTCAGGCAGCTTTCCGGACAGTTTACCGCCGAGTTGCATGACCGCTTCATGGCGCCGGTCTATCCTTTTGCCTTCGCGGTCCTGACCTTCGCCTTTCTCGGCACGCCGCGCACCACACGGCAGAGCCGCAATTTCTCGATCGGGGGATCCATCCTGGCGGTGTTCGGCCTGCGCATGGCGGGATTCGCCTGCTCGGTGATGACCGTCAAGACGCCCGCCATGGCTCTCGTCCAGTATTCGATGCTGTTTGCCGCGATTGCCATAGGGCTCTGGATGATCGTCGGCGGCATCGTGGTGGAGCCGCCGGCGGCGCTGATGGAGGCGATCAATCGCTCGAATGCGCGCCTGGCGCGGTTCTTTGGACGGCCGGCCGCAGCTTGAGCATGATGACCAATACGCTCGGGCGATACTTCGCCGGCCGCTTCCTGATCTCGGCGGTGGGCGTGTTTGCGAGCATCTTCGTGCTGCTCGTACTGGTCGACTACATCGAAATGGTCCGCAAGACCTCCGGCCTCGCCTCCGCCTCCGCCATCACGGTGGCGCAGACCTCGCTGTACCGGGTGCCGCAACTGCTCGAAAAGCTGATGCCATTCTGCGTCCTCATCGGCGCGATGACCTGCTATCTCGCGCTGTCGCGGCGGCTCGAGCTGGTGGTGGCGCGGGCGGCCGGCGTGTCCGCCTGGCAGTTCATCTCGCCGGCGCTGGCAAGCTCGATCATCCTCGGTATGCTGGCCACCGTCGCCTACAATCCGATGTCAGCCAACCTGCGCGAACTGTCCAAGCGGATGGAGGCCGAACTGTTCGGCTCGGCGCCCGGCGGCGGCATCCAGGACGCCTCCGGCTTCTGGCTCAACCAGATCAACAGCGACGGCCAATCGATCATCAACGCCGCGCGCAGCGAGCAGCAGGGCGTCCGGCTAACCGGACTGACCGTGTTCCGATTCGACCCCAAGCTCCAGTTCGAGGAGCGAATCGAGGCCCGCGAGGCCTCCCTCGAGGAAGGCCGCTGGGCCTTTAAATCGGTACGAAGATACTCCCTTGATAAACCTCCGGTTGATCAGGAGACGTATTACCTCCCAACCACCCTCACCCCGGCCCAGGTCCGCAACAGCTTCTCCACCCCCGAAACCGTGTCCTTTTGGCAACTGCCTGGCTATATCCGATCCTCGGAGAGTTCGGGCTTCGCGACCGCAGGATACCGTTTGCAGTACCATAAGCTCATCGCACAGCCATTTTTGCTGGCTGCAATGGTGATGTTGGCGGCTTCCGTGAGCCTTCGCTTCTTCCGGATGGGCGGCGTGCAGAAGATGGTTTTGAGTGGCGTGGGCGCAGGGTTTCTGCTCTACGTTCTATCGAAAGTTACTGAGGATTTGAGCAAGGCTGAGTTGATGCATCCCATCGCTGCGGCGTGGTTGCCCGTCTGTGTGGGCGGCCTCACCGGATTTTTGGCCTTGTTGTACCAGGAGGACGGGTAGTGGCCGTTGTCGCCGCCCGCCAGTTGAGGTCGCCTGCGTTCAGGCGGTGCACCCCCGTGCGCCGCTGTCGAGCCCGTTTGGCCGCCGTTGGCGTACCGATGTTTGCCCTGCTTGCCGGGTTGGTCCTGGCTGGCTCGATGGAGCTTGCCCTGACCGTGCCGGCCTCGGCGCAAGGCTTCACCTACAACCCGCGCCCGCCCAAGCCGCCGCCGCGGCCGGTGAGCAATGACGGCCGCATGACCGTGCAAGCGGTCGAGGTCGACTACGACTACAACAACCAGCGCGTGTCGGCGGTCGGCAACGTGCAGATGTTCTACAACGGCACCAGCGTGGAGGCCGACAAGGTCGTTTACGACCAGAAGACCAAGCGGCTGCACGCGGAAGGCAACATCCGCCTCACCGACGCGGAAGGCAAAGTCACCTACGCCAACATCATGGATCTGAGCGACGATTACCGTGACGGTTTCGTCGACTCGCTGCGCGTCGACACTGCCGATGATACGCGCATGGCGGCATCCCGCGCCGACCGTTCGGCCGGCAATTACACCGTGTTCGAAAACGGCGTGTATACCGCCTGCGCACCGTGCAAGGACAATCCGAAGAAGCCGCCGCTCTGGCAGGTCAAGGGTGCGCGCATCATCCACAACCAGACCGACAAGATGCTGTATTTCGAGAACGCGCAGCTCGAATTCTTCGGCGTGCCGATCGCGTATCTGCCGTACTTCTCGACGCCCGATCCGACCGTGAAGCGCAAGACGGGCTTCCTGATGCCCGCCTACAGCTCCAACTCGACCTATGGCTACGCGGTGGAGACCCCGTTCTACTGGGCAATCGCGCCGGACTATGACGCGACCTTCAATCCGCGTTTCACCACCCGGCAGGGCGTGCTGTTCCAGGGCGAGTTCCGCCAGCGGCTGATTAACGGCTCGTACCAGATCCGCGCCTATGGCATTAACCAGCTCGATCCCGGCGCGTTCGCCGGACAGCCGGGCGACCGCGACTTCCGCGGCGGCATCGACACCAAGGGCCAGTTCGCCCTCAACGACAAATGGGTCTGGGGTTGGGACGGCGTCCTGCTGTCGGATTACTACTTCTTCTCAGACTACCGGCTGGCGCAGTATCGCGATCCCTTGGGCTCGTTCCTGAGCCTGCCGACCGAAGCGATCTCGCAGCTCTACCTGACCGGCGTCGGCAACCGCAGCTTCTTCGACGCGCGCACGATCTATTACCTCTCCTTCTCCGGCAGCCAGGACAAGGTGCCGGTGATCCATCCTGTCATCGACTACAACAACGTCTTCAACCACCCGATCCTGGGCGGCGAGGTCAGCTACAAGACGAACTTCACCAGCCTGTCGCGCACGACGGCGGCGTTCGACCCGATCACGACGCTGGCCAACACCAACGGCCTGTGCCTGACCGCGTCGGCTGATCCGCTCGCCCGCATCCCCTCGCAGTGCCTGCTGCGCGGCATGCCCGGCACCTATACGCGGCTCACCGCCGAAGCGCAGTGGCGGCGCTCCTACACCGATCCGATCGGCCAGATCTGGACGCCGTTCGCGATTCTGCGCGCCGATGCGATCGACGCCTCGATCTCGAACCAGCCCGGCGTTTCGAACTTCCTACCCGTCGGCGACACCCAGGCGCTCCGCCTGATGCCGACGGTCGGCCTCGAATATCGCTACCCCTTCATCAATGTTCAGCCCTGGGGCACCACCACGATCGAGCCGATCGCGCAGATCATCCTTCGGCCGAACGAGACGTATGCCGGCAAGCTGCCGAACGAAGACGCGCAGAGCATGGTGTTCGACGCCTCTAACCTGTTCGCGGTCGACAAGTTCTCCGGCTACGACCGCGTCGAAGGCGGCGGCCGCGCCAATGTCGGCGTGCAGGCGACCACCCAGTTCGATCGCGGCGGCAGCGTCAACGTGCTGTTCGGCCAGTCCTACCAGCTGTTCGGCCTGAACTCGTTCGCGGTGGCGGACGCGACCAATACCGCGCTCAATTCCGGCCTGCAGAACACCCGCTCCGACTACGTCACCCGCGTCAATTATTCGCCGAACCGCACCTATACGTTCAGCGTGCGCTCGCGCATCGATGAGGCGACGTTGAATGTCAATCGGTTCGAGGCCGAGGGACGTGCCTCGTTCGACCGCTGGTCGGTCAGCATGATGTATGGCAACTACGCCGCCCAGCCGGAACTCGGCTATCTGACCCGGCGCGAGGGCCTGCTCGGCACCGCATCGATCAAGCTGGCGTCGAACTGGGTGGTGTCGGGCGCAGCGCGCTGGGACCTTGAAGCCAACAAGCTGAACCAGTACATCATCGGCGCTGGCTATGTGGACGATTGCTTCGTGCTGGCCGCCAACTACGTCACGTCCTATAACTATTCGGCCGGAGCGGCGCCCCCGGTGCTCAATCACGCTTTCATGCTGCAGATTGGCCTGCGGACCATTGCGAACTCGTCTTCGTCGGCCGGCCCCGCCGGTTTCCAATAGGCCTGACCGTGCCGGAAGGTAGCCAGCGCCAGCGCGGTACGATTGGTTGATGCGGCTGATATGACATGACCCCCCCTATGCTCCGGCCTCGCCGACTGCACTCCCTGACCGCCGGCTGCGCCCTCGCGCTGGCCACGCTGGCCGCCGGGATTTCACCGCTGCCGGCGCAGTCCATCGTCTGCATGGTCAGCGGCGAGCCGATCACCGGTCTCGACATCGAGCAGCGCACCAAGCTCAACTTCCTGACCACGCGCAAACAGTCGACGAAGCAGGAAATCCTCGACGAGCTGATCAACGACAAGGTGAAGATCAAGGAAGCCAAGCGATATGGCGTCGATCCCGGCGTCAGCGACATGGACCAGGCCTTTGCCGGGATGGCTCAGCGGATGCGTCTCACGCCAGAACAGCTCAGCAAGTCGCTGGAGAGCCAGGGGGTGCGGCCGGAAACGCTAAAAGCCCGCCTCAAGTCGGAGATGGTCTGGGGCAGCCTGGTGCGCGGCCGCTTCAAGGAAAGCCTGCAGGTCGGCGAAAAGGACGTCGCCGAAGCTGCCCAGCAAAGCGGCGAGTCGACCCAGGTGGACGCGTTCGAATACCGGCTGCAGCCGATCGTTCTGATCGTGCCGCGCGGCTCGGCGCAGGGCGCGATCGATCAGCGGCGCAAGGAAGCGGAATCCTTGCGTGAACGCGTGCAGAGCTGCGATCAAGCCAACGACTATTTCAAGTCGATGCAGAATGCCGCGATCCGCCCGGTCGTCACCAAGACCTCGGCCGACATCCCCGGCCCGCTGCGCGAGCTCCTCGACAAGACGCCGGTCGGCCGCCTGACCCCGCCCGAGATCACCAAGCAGGGCGTCGAGATGGTGGCGCTGTGCGAGCGCAAGCCGACCAAGATCGACACGCCGAAGAAGCGCGAAATCCGGGAAAAGATGTACACCCAGAAATACGAGGCAAAGTCGAAGGCCTACTTGGCGGATATCCGCAAGGCCGCGATGATCGAATGCCGTTGATGGCCGGAGATCCGAATTCCGAGGCTGTGAAGACCAGGTCTTCGAATATCAAGGCTCTCGCGCTGACATCCGGCGAGCCGGCGGGGATCGGCCCCGATATCGCGCTCACCGCCTGGCTGCGCCGCAGCGAACTCGACCTGCCGCCTTTCTATCTGCTCGGCGATCGCGCGTTCTTCACCGAGCGGGCGAAGCTGCTGGGCCTGTCGGTCGCGTTCGCCGAGGCTACGCCCGAGGACGCCTGTGCATCCTTTGCAAAAGCCCTGCCCGTGGTGGCCACCGGCGAAACCGCCACCGCGCGCCCCGGACACCCTGATGAGAGCAGCGCTAGCGCCGCGCTTGCCTCCATTCGCCACGCGGTCGATCACGTCAGGAACGGACGCGCCGGCGCCATCGTCACCAACCCGATCGCCAAGAGCGTGCTGTATCGCGCCGGCTTCCGCCATCCCGGCCACACCGAATATCTCGCCGAGCTTGCCGCCGACGGCGGAAGCGCGCCGCAGCCGGTGATGATGCTGTGGTCGCCGGCGCTCGCCGTCGTTCCCGTTACCATCCATCTGTCGCTGCGCGAGGCCGTGCTGCGCCTGACCAGCGAGTTGATCGTGACGACCGCGAAGATCGCGGCTGCGGACATGAAAGCGCATTTCGGCCTGGCGCGGCCGCGGCTTGCGCTGTCGGGCCTCAATCCGCATGCCGGCGAGGACGGCTCGCTCGGCAGCGAAGACATCGAGATCGTGGCGCCCGCCGTCGAGGCGCTATGCAAGGCCGGCATCGACGCCAGGGGCCCGTTGCCGGCCGACACCATGTTTCACGCCGCGGCGCGCAAGACCTATGACTGCGCCGTCTGCATGTATCACGATCAGGCATTGATCCCGATCAAGACCATCGCGTTCGAGGACGCGGTGAACGTCACGCTGGGATTGCCGTTCATCCGGACCTCGCCGGATCACGGCACCGCCTTCGACATCGCCGGCACCGGCAAGGCCAACCCGTCGAGCCTTGCCGCGGCGCTACGGCTCGCCGCGCGCATGGCGGCGACCAGGCCTTTATGAGCGCGATCGACGATCTGCCGCCGCTGCGCGAGGTCATCCGCGAACACTCCCTGTCGGCGCGGAAATCGCTCGGCCAGAACTTTCTGCTCGATCTCAACCTCACCGCGCGGATCGCGCGCGCTGCGGGTCCCCTCGAAGGCGCCACCATCATCGAGGTCGGCCCCGGGCCCGGCGGGCTGACACGCGCGCTGCTCGCGCTCGGCGCCAAGCGCGTCATCGCGGTCGAGCGCGACGAACGCGCGCTGGCCCCGCTCGATTACATTGCCAAGCGCTATCCCGGGCGGCTCGAGATCGTCCATGCCGACGCGCAGCATTTCGATCCGAGGCCGATGCTCGGCAACGAGCGCGCCAGGATCGTCGCCAACCTGCCCTACAACATCGCGACCGCGCTCCTGGTCGACTGGCTCTCGATCGAGCCATGGCCGCCCTGGTACGACATGATGGTCTTGATGTTTCAGCGCGAGGTCGCCGAGCGCATCGTCGCGCGTGAGAATGAGGAGGCCTATGGCCGCCTCGGCGTGCTCGCCAACTGGCGTGCCGAGACCAAGATCCTGTTCGACATTTCCCCGGCCGCTTTCGTGCCGCAGCCCAAGGTAACCTCCTCGGTGGTGCGCCTCGTGCCGCGCGCAGTCCCTGAAGCCTGCGACCGCCGCGCGCTCGAGCAGGTCGCCGCGGCCGCCTTCGGCCAGCGCCGCAAGATGCTGCGGCAGAGCCTGAAATCGCTGTCGGTCGACCCGGCGCGCCTCGCCGCGGCCGCACAGATCGATGCGACAAGGCGCGCCGAGACCATCCCCGTCTCGGGCTTTGTTGCCATGGCTCGGGAATTGGTCGATATACGAAACACAAGAACAAACGCCGTATAAGGAGTGAACACCATGGCGCGAATGGTCCGCCAGTCTCTCGTCAAATTCGATGCGCCATTGTGCGAAACCGTCGTCGACACGCCGAAGCCACAGGGGCGCGAAGTTCTCGTCCGCATCGAGCGCTGCGGTCTCTGTCATTCCGACCTGCACATCCAGGACGGCTATGCCGATCTCGGCGGCGGCAAGAAGCTCGACACCACGCGCGGCATGACGCTGCCGTTCACGCTCGGCCACGAGATTGCCGGCGTCGTCGACGAAGTCGGTCCCGACGCACCGAAAGAGCTGATCGGCAGGAAGCAGGCGGTATTCCCCTGGATCGGCTGCGGCCAGTGCCGCGACTGCGCCAATGGCGATGAAAATCTCTGCGTCAAGCAGCGCTTCCTCGGCGTCTCCATCGATGGCGGCTTTGCCACCCATGTGCTGGTGCCCGACGCGAAATACCTGCTTGATTACGATCCGCTGCCGGTCAACCAGGCGGCGACGCTGATGTGCTCGGGGGTAACCGCCTACGGCGCGCTGAAGCGGTTGGTCGACCGGCCGCGGCAGCGCAACCTGCTGCTGATCGGGCTCGGCGGCGTCGGCATGATGGGGCTGTCGTTCGCGCAGGCGATGTTCAAGCAGAACATCACGGTCGCCGATCTCTCGCCAGCCGCGCGCGAGACCGCGCTGAAGAACGGCGCAGCCAATGCCTACGATCCGTCCGAGCCCGAGGTGGTCAGGCGCATCCTGAAGGAAACCGAGGGCGGCTTCGACGGCGTCGTCGATTTCGCCGGCAACGAGAAATCGATGCAGTTTGCCGTTTCGACGGTAGCGCGCGGCGGTAAGGTCGTGGTCTCCGGCCTGATGGGTGGCAATTTCAGCCTGCCGATGGTGCAATGGGTTTACAAGCGCATGACCATCGAGGGCTTCATGGTCGGCACCCTCACCGAGGCCAAGGAACTGATGGCGCTCGCTCGCGCCGGCAAGATCAAGCCGACGCCGATGAAGGAAGAGCCGATGGCCGATGTCCAGAAATGGATCGACGAGCTGCGCGCCGGCAGGGTCGTCGGGCGCATCGTGCTGAAGAACTGAGGCACGCGCGTCACTGCGATGACGAATTGCAGTGACGCGTCGCCGTCAGGTTACCCCCGCGGTCCCCACAGAATGATGGCCGCGCCGATCAAGCACAGGCAGGCGCCCGCGACGTCCCAGCGATCCGGGCGAATGCTCTCGACCATCCACAGCCAAGCCAGCGACGCGACAATGTAGATGCCGCCATAGGTGGCGTAGGCGCGTCCCGCAGCATTGGTCTCGACGAGCGTGAGCAGATAGGCAAACAGGATCAGCGCGAGCAGGCCGGGAAAGAGCCACCAGGCGGGCTTGCCAAGGCGCAGCCAGCCCCAGAAGGCGAAGCACCCGGCGATTTCGGCGATCGCGGCGCCGGTATAGGCGACAGCAGTTTTCATGGAGCGAACGTCGCACGGCATCCGTTGCCGCTCAAGGCAACGGATCGTTGGCTGGCGCGGATCAAGCCCGCAACATGCGGATCAGAGGCTTCTCGATCACCGGCCAGAAAACGGCGACCGTTATCAATGTCGTCGACAGCGCCATCATGACGAGCGTCGACCTCGCCGGCCTGCGCCGCGTGCGTCCGGATTGCCATGCGACCCATCCCCATGCGCCGAGGACGGCGAGGACCGCAAGCGCGGTGACCCACACATGGACGCTGACAAGCCACGCCAGGAGCGTCCCGGTACTGGCGAGAACGGCGGCTGGCAGCGCAAACGGCAGGACGCAGCACACGCCGCAGGCGACCGCGCCGGTCGACAGCGTCATCGACGTCACACCCGCGGCCTTCGATCCGCGTGGCTCGTTCGAGGACATCTTCAGCGTCGCCGCCGGGCTCGCACACGCGCAGGAAGACGTCGGCGCGCGCGCCAGGAACTGTTCGAACAGGCTGACTGCAGCTTCGCGCACCGCTTCGGGAGCGGTGATGGTGAGGCGGAGTTCACCTTCCGCCTCCTGCAGATCGAAGGCGAGGAAGCCGCAGCATCCCTGCTCGCTGCGGACCATCTCATGCACGCGGGCGCGCGCTTCCGGCGCATAGCGCAATTCGAGCACGAGGCCGTCGCGGCGGTGGCTCCGGAGCGCATCCCTGTTCAGGGCGGCAATGCAGGAAAGCCGGTCCTTGTGCTCTCCCGGCGTCAGCGTGCAGGCGATGGGGGCGGCTTCGACGATCGACATGCAAGGTCTCTCCTGAAGGTGATTGGATCGGACGTTGCTGGGATCGTACTTCTTCAAGTAACTTGAGCTTCAAGCGAAATGTTTGCCAGGGAAAAGATAGAGAAAAACAGATCGATGAGCGCCATGAAGATAGGCGCGCTGGCCCGCCGCACCGGCACCAATGCGCCGACGATCCGCTACTATGAGGAGATCGGGCTGCTGCGGACGGCAAACCGCCAAGCGGGCGGCCAGCGCGTTTACGGCGACGCCGATGTGAAGCAATTGACCTTCATCCGCCGCTGCCGCGAGTTCGGCTTCTCGATCGATCAGGTGCGTTCGCTCGTTGCGCTGATGCAGGATCCATCGCGCTCCTGCCTGCATGCCCGAGACCTTGCACACGGGCATCTGGTCGCCATACGCGCGAAACTCGCCGAGCTTAAGGGATTGGAACGCAGCATCGCAGCTTTCGTCGCGAGCTGCGATGCGTCATGCGCCGGCGGGCCGGGCCCTGAATGCGTCATCCTCGATGATTTGTCGAAGGGCCGGACGGCAAGGTCCAAGTCTTCAGCCCGGCGCTCGAATTGCAGTGCGTGTTCGTAACGCGGACTCACTGTGCAGCTGCCGCTTATCTCGCGGCTTTTTGGACCGGTCGGACAGGCTACCGTCATTCCGCCGCGGCCAGCTTCTTCCCCCGCGGCAGGAACGGCTTGAACGGCCGCTTGATCGCGCCGGTGCAGGCACGCGTGACGGTCTTGCCGCCGTCGGTCCAGCTCTGCGTGCCCTTCAGCTTGGCGCTACGCCGCACGAAGCTGCCGCTATATCTCGCCTCATATTGCTGGCTGCCGCCTTTCCAGCTGCCCTGAAGATCGATCTTCGTGCCGCTGACCGTGCCGGTGCCCTGCTCAACTGTGGCCTCGACCGCGGCGTTGCGCAGCCGCACCACGTGGGTGTAGCGCGCCGCGTCGCCGGAAATCGTGACCTCAATGGCCTCGCGCATCTGGCCGCTGGTGAACGGCAGTTTCTCGCAAACCATGGTGCCGCGATAGGTGGCGTCGAGCACCTGCCCCGCCACGGGCGTGCCCGTCGCCATCATCATCGCTGCCGCCAGCACCGCACGACCGCCCCGCACCATGGGCTGCCCCCGAAAATTGCTTATTTGCCGCGGACGCCCGACCGCGGGCCCGCCGCTTTAATGGGCGCATCGTACCGGGCCTGGAGGGTAACGTCGATAGCGGCCAAAGCAGCTTCGCTGCCGCAACATGCCGGTGAGCTCAGGCTCTGCGGCGGTGGCGCGCGGCAACGGCGCCGGTCAGCAAGCTGGATCGCCGATCGGCGGCTCGCTTTCCACTGCCCCCGTTCCGATCAGCCATTCCCGCTCTTTTGCCAGCAGACGATAACACGCGGCTGTCGCCGTATCGCTTCCGCAGCACCTCTACATCCGTTTTCGCAGCGAGCGCTTCGAATTCGGCCGCTCGCTCCAGGTAGTCCGCAACGCTGCGCACGATGCCCTCTTCATTTCGGGGGTTGCAGACCGGGCGAGCGCAGCCACTCGTCCATGTGCGCGGCGGTCTCGGCCTGTCGCGCCTTCCGTTCGAGTTCATGCCGCTCGGTGCCGGGCGGCAGCTTCTCGGCCTCCGCACGCCAACGTTCCGCTTCCTGCGCAAGGCGATCCGGAAAGGATAGAATGTGCTTGAAACGGCGTCGCTGCATGGCGCTACTCCATTCCATGAGAAGATGGCGGGAGCGCAATTGGCGATCTCATCACCGATAGATGCCGGGAACGGTGCGGTGACGGGAACATCCTGTTCCCTATCGATAGTCCCCGCCAGCAGTTTATTTCGTTTCCTCTGAGAAACTTCCTGATTTTGGCTCAAGTGGCGGCATCTGAGTAATTGCCGCTGACCGAGGACGCCACGACTTTCGGCGTACGCAGCCATGCAGCCGAGCATTCATCGCTGGGATCGCGACAACCGGTTGCACCGCCCCCGCAATGCCCTCTAACGGAATTGAGAGCCATCCGACGCCGAGACAAACCAGGACATCACGGCAGTTCTTCTGGCTTGAATTCTTGTCGCATCGCCATCGCGCTTGAGCTGCGCGAGCCAGGTCACCGCGGCCTGTCACTGAGGCCCGCAATCCTTTGCTCCGGGTGCGCAGATTGCTCGGCGGCGATTTCCGCGAGCCGCACCTGCTCCTTGAGCTTCTGCAGCTCTGAGAACCTTTTTTGCAGACTCTCCCTGCGGACCTGGACTGCCGACCTGCTAAACCGGACCTTCCGTTCCATCGCGATACCCCCTGCCACGCATGGAACGTACAGCCGCACGATGACGGCAATTGTTAACCAGATCACAAGGGGCGATAGGAATTGCGGCGCCGGCCCTCGGCCGGTATGTCATGTCGGCAGGCAAACGGCCTCGCTCAACCGGGCATGCCGTCGAACTGCGGTATGTCGAGCGGCCCGCAGACATCCGCTTCGCCGGCGATCAATGTGGTCCGCCGCCATCTGCCGTGCGGCCGACCTGATCGTCGTTCCGGCGAAAGCGGTCGGGTCTGCCAAGCCAAAACAGAAACATCGCGAGCAGCAGCGCGGGCACGCCAAAGCCGAGCCAGAAGGCGAAGACGAATTCGCTGTCGCCGGGTTCTCTCGCTTGCCATGCGAACAGCAGTGCCAGAAGCGTGGGGCCAAGCAGGAAAGTCGCAACAAGATTCAGCGCGTTTGATCTCATGGCCGCAGCTTGCAGTGCGAGAATTCCGCTCGGGTGGCCGTCCGGCGATTCGGATCGGGTGCAGATGAGCGTTGATACCGTACGATCTTCCGGAACCTTCGTCATTGCCGGCGTCGCAAAAGCGTCGCGCCTTTGGACTTTCGCTTAAAGATCACCTAACGGGCAGCATCATTTTCGCCGGATAGGCGCATACGGGCGTGCCAGGCACGCGCCTTTTCCGTCGTTTCCTCGACGAAGCTGTTTTTGCCGGTCCGGTAGGCCTTGATGTCGTCACGTGACGAGGCGGCAAGGCCACGCTTGATATCGGCATAGGCGCGCGCCGCCTCGGGATGGGCACGCAAATAATCGCGAAACACCAGAAAGGCCTCCCGGCGGGGATGACACGTCTCCATCAGGTGCACATGATGGGTCCATGGTCCCGGAGGGCCTTTGCGGAAGAACAGCTCGCCGGGGAGCCATGAGGCGTATTCGGGAATGTAGACATATCCCAGCCCTTCCATCGGCCCGACGCATCGCTCCTTTGCTTCCTCGATGCTCCGCACGCCAACCAGCAAGTCGATGATCGGCTTTGACGGAAGCCCGGGCACCGCGGTGCTGCCGATGTGCTCCACAGCAAGGACGAGCGGCCCGAGCGCACTCCCGATTCTCACACTCTCTTCCTCGAACAGCACCGGCCAGGCAGGATCATAATCGGAGACAACGATCGACCCCGCCCCGTATTTCTCCATGCTCGCCCCCCGATTATCGTTGAGCGATCGTAACACGCAGGTTGCGGCGGATAAATCACGACTGGGTTATTGCGGCATCATCCGGCCATCGATCGGCACAACTCATCATGGCGCGATCATTCGTCACTCACCTTCCGGACGGCTTCATTGACCTTTTCGCGGTCGTCCCATGCTTCGCGCGGCAGCGATGTGACGGCGTGATGAAGATCGGCAGGGATCGTGAGCCGGCTATGCAGCGGCTTGTTGGCCCATTCCCAGAACCGGTCGAAATCGTCCACCTAGAGATCCTCCCGCAGCCCGCGGTAGAAGGGATGGCGGACCTTTCCCGCGGCGGATTTGGCGCGGTACTCGATCTCGACTGATAATTCCGGCTCCACCCAGATGCCCTTGTGCGCAATCGGCCGGGTGTAAGGCTGCGTTTTTCGGATCAACGGCGTAAGACGCCGGCGCAGCTCGGCGGACGATTTCTCGTCGAAGCCGTGGTCGACCTTGCCGGCATAGACCAGGTCATGACCCCTGCGGCGGCCGAGATAGATGCCATCCCAATCGTTGCCGTCGAGCGCAAAGCCGGCAATGGCCAGCGTCTCGCGCTGCACACAGGTTATCTTGGCCCAATCCCTGCCCCGCCCCGATGAATAGCGGCTGTCGCGGACCTTGGAGACCACGCCTTCCAGCCCGACCTTGCAGGCGTGGGCAAACATCTCCTTGCCGTCGAGCTCAAAGCTTTCGCTGAACTGGATGTCGGTGCCTTCAACGAGGTTTTTCAGATGCGCCTTGCGCTCGGTCAGCGGCAGCTTTCGGAGGTCGTAGCCGTCGAGATAGAGCAGATCGAAGGCGACAAGGACGATCTTTTTCGACTTGCCCTTCAGCTCGTTCTGAAGCACGGAAAAATCCGTCGTGCCGTCGGCGGAGGGCACGACGACTTCGCCATCGATGATGGCCGAGCCGGCGCTGATAGACCATGCGTCGTCGGCAATTTTTCGAAAGCGTTTGGTCCAGTCGTTACCGCGGCGGGTGAAGATCTTGACCGCCTCGTTCGTCAGATGGACCTGAACGCGATAGCCGTCGAACTTGATCTCGTGAATCCAGCGTTGGCCCGTCGGTACCCTCTCGATCGAGGAGGCGAGTGCGGGCTCGATAAATCCAGGATACGGCGCCTTGATGCCTACGACTGCCGGCTTCCTGCGCTGAAAGGCCACAACAAAAAACTCCACGCCACGCCATTAAATATCGATTCAAGGTAGCGCGGATCGGATCGTTCCAGTCGGGAAAAACTGGAACCTGACGTCCCGTGGCGCGTTGCGTCTCGCGAACGGGACCAGTTGCACGCGGTGGTGGGTTGAGGCGCTGTCGCATCTCGTCCCCCTTGCGACGCCTCCACCCAAGAAGGGCCTCAGTGCAGCGACTTAAGTTCGCTGACTGAGGCCCTTTTCGCTTGCAGGCGGATCGATCTCACTCGAGGCATGATCGACAGAATCCGCAGCCCTTGTGGCGCGCTCGACTTCATCGGCAAGCCGGGCGAGGTGTTCGTGCAGCCGATTGAATATTTCGCGTTTGGCCTGGTCTGCGGCGAGATCGCGGATCAGCGCGGCCTCGGCAGCGTCGCTTCGCAGTTTCTGGATGGACGCCTGATAATCCTTCATGGCCGGCCCCTGGCATCTGAGTCATGGCGGTATCCAATGATAGCAGCACTATCAAATGTTACCTGGACGCCAATAGAGTCGGACTGAGACAAAAATGACACGGCAGGCATCGGCGCAAGCTCACGCGCGACTGCGCTGCGCACAACTGTCACGGGACGATCTGGCAAAATGTCTACTATAGTAGCTGATTTCCGACATGCCGATCGAGCAGCCAGCACAGCGCGCGAACAGCCTGCTGGCCTGCAGCGATTGAATATCGGTGACGCATTGACAAAGCGGTGGTGGGAAAAAGCTGTTCCGCGCCGCTAATCCTAGTAGCGTTGCACAGTGTTGCAGGAGCCGCTGTAATCGGCGGCCATGAGCACGAAAAAGCGCGAAGTCATTTGGGGCGGTCAGATCATGGGCGCTGACATACGCGCCCGGAACGCCAGAGAGGCCGCAAGGAAAGCCATTCGCGACGCCGATCGTGCCGAGGCGCATGCGTGGTCGGTGCGAATGGAAGGCTACGGCGGACCTGCCCAACCCTCCCCAACCATCGGACAATGCATCAGCGGCGGCCTTGGCTGGCTCGAAGTCGAATGTGTCAGGTGCAAGACGCGCGTGAGCCTGCCGCTCGAAGCCATCCGCCGCCCCCGCGATACGCCGATCTGGAAACTGGAGGCGTCGCTGAAATGCCGCTCATGTCGCAAGGGCCGCCATGCGCCGCCGGTGCGCATGATCAAGCTGACGGAAAAACAGGAAATCACGCCGTACAAGTGGGTACATCCGGATGAAGAGCGCTAGACCAAGCCACCTCAAGCAGGGCCGATGAAGACGCTGTTCCCGATAGCGGTCCGCAGCCAGGTTCGGAGCGCCGGATGCCGGAACAATCCAGACAACGCCCGGTTCATCCCTGGTCGCTCACAAGGAGACCGTGGAATGCCGAAAGAAAATGATCTGGAAGGCCGGCAGGATATGGGAGGCAAGCACGGCGGACAGGCGGGCATGCCCAAGCCGGAGACGCGGACCGCAGCCCAGCAAGGAATTGTTCGTGACGACAAGGGTCAGGAACAACCTGCCGATAAGTCTCGGGCACAGCAGAAGTGATGCCGGAATAGTGTGGGTGTGAAGTCAGCCGCTGTTGCAGCGCTTACCATCGTCGAATTGGTCTGCGATGGAAGGTCACCTCAATCAGCATCGCCATCACCCCCATGAAGATTATAATCGCCACCATCATGGCTCGAGGGGTCATCGCGACCGATTCTCCCGCTGGCGCTAACTTGGCCCAGTGCTGCGGAAGCTCCTGATCGGGCCAGCGGTCCAGGATCGTCATGACCGCCGCCGGCTCTGCGGCGATCGCTGCCACCTTGCCTTGGCCCCAAGCTCGCAAATCTTCTGACGTCAGCGTTGCTCCCGGCATCGGGCTAGCGTCAGCGATCTCGGGATTTGCCGGCGGCTTCGGCTTGGCTGCATCGCCGGAAATCGACGCCTGTGCATCCAGCAGGTTGCGAGGCTTTGCTCCCTGGGGTTCTGACGACGGGCGAGAATTCGCTTCGGTGTGTTGCGAGGTTGGCCAATGCAATAAGGATTTTGAAAGCATCGGCTTGCCTTCGTACCAGCATTTCCGGCCGTCGATCAGCCGATAGGACCAATACGATTGCGCGTTTGACGGCCGTTGCGCACTGCATTGTTTCGCCTGCGTCGGCGTCACCGAAAAGAACAATGCAATCGTTACGCCCGCAGTCCCGGCGGCGAACATTATCAACCGAAATCTGTTCATTACGCACCTACGCAACAATGGAACTTTTGAACAACAAATCTCAGTAACTTCAGGAAGTTAGATCATGGATTAAGTCAGAAATGGGGCGGTTATCCACAGTTTATGCACAGGCTGCCCGCACAATTGGCGGTTTCCCCTAAGTCAGCAGCCGAAGAACATCTTACGTCGGCGCTCGCAGTCCAGGCGAGCGAAGCCATTCGCTCATATGTGGGCCGGTCCCGGCCTGCCGCGCTTTGCGCAAGAGTTGCTCACGAGCCAGGCCTCGTGGAAGCAGCTCGGCTTCCTCACGCAAGCGCTTTGCTTCCGCTGCAAGACGTTCTTCCAAGGACTGGGTCTGTTTGAATCGACGCAGCTCTGCCCTGGCGCTGGTCCGTTCCATTAGAGGAAGGCGAAAGCGCAAGCTGGCGTTCCCTCACCTATAAATGTAAATGCCTGTGAGCCGAGAGGTGATGCGCCAGTAGACACGGGTGCCGCTTCGGCTGGATACAACAAAGGTTAGGTCGGGCTGTTCGCATCCGCAGGAACCCGACCGGCACGTCCGCATCAATCTTCGCTCATCCTTAGGTGCCAAAGTGCACTTCCGCAGCGGGAGGCAGAGCTGCAGTTTGCGATGAGGAACGGCTGGACGGATCCGCCGTTGTGGTACGACGTCCTGCAACGAAGGAGCACGCAATGGATCGCGAACATGTGAAAGGCGCCGCGGACAAGGCAAAAGGCGCAATCAAGGAAGGTGCCGGCAAGCTTACAGGTGACAAGAACATGGAAGCCGAAGGCAAGATGGACAAGGCTAAGGGCTCCGCACATAACGTGGCCGGCGACGTAAAGGATGGCCTGCGCGATGCGGCGGATGCTGCAAGGAAGAAATAACAATATCAAAGAAAGCGAGCCGCCTTCGGGCGGCTTTTTCTTGGGCGACGCGCACCGGTAAGGAAAAAAGAGCCCCGCGAATGCGGGGCTCCAATGCGCCGAGCGTCAGCGGTTGGACGTGCTGCCTTGTGCCGGCTGACTGGTTGACGAACCAGCGCCCTGCGCCTGTCCAGACGAAGTGTTCTGGTTGGCAGTCGGCGGATTTCCGCCTGGCGTCTGCGAAGCTGCCTGTCCCGTCGTGCTCGACTGGTTTGGCGCCGTGCTCTGGCCCGTCGTCGTAGAGGGCTGGCTTTGCTGTGCAGGCGGCGAATTGGCCGCCTGGCCCGTATTCTGATTTGACGTCTGACTTGACGCCTGACTTGGCGTCTGCCCGGCCGCGTTCTGCTGACTGGGCTGTTGCTGGCCCGTCTGCGCTTGACCGGTGCCGGCCTGCCCCTGACTGGTCGTGGAGGTCTGATTGCTCGTCGTTGTGGACTGCGACTGGCTGATGCTTTGGTTAGCCTGCTGGCTCAGCCGGGCCGAAACGCCAAGAGAGGACACGGTGCCGGCATCGATGCTGCCGGTCACCTCAATCCCCTGTTGCCGTTGGTAGACCGTCAGGGCTTCCCGGGTCTGCGGGCCCAACACGCCGTCGGCCTCGCCGTGGAGCAGTCCTCGTTCGATCAACACGCGTTGCACGACGCGGACGTCGTCCGGCGGAAGATCGATAGTGGCGACGCTGCTGCTGCCATGGCTGCCGCCGCTGAAACGCGTCCTCTGCCCCGCCGGCACGACGTCGACAACCCGCCGCTCACGATCCACGAATACAATTTCATCGTCCACGACGAAAAAGCTGTAGTCGCGATAGGCGGGGAATACGTCAATCAATGCCGGATAGCTTGAGACTGACACGACCGACACGCTCGACGGCACCGCCACGCCCGCATGGACCTGGAAGTTGATCGAGTTCGCGTTGACGCGTGGCGCATTGCTGGCGTGAAGCACCGACTGCTGCAGCGTCGTCTGTTGCTGGCTGGTCAAATTGGTGCGGCCCTGTGTCTGGCTGGTGGTAGTTGTCTGGCCCTGGGCGGTCGCATTGGTCTGGCCTTGCGTGACATTCTGGCTGGTGCCCGGGTTCGAATTCCGATCCTGCGCGCTCTGGCTCTGTGTGCCGGACCCGGTCTGGTTCTGACGCGACGGCTGTTGGGCCTGCTGGCTGTCGGCTTTACCCTTGTCGTGAGCCCGGTCGTCGGATCGGCGCGCATCCTCCCGGTCGGGCCTTCGTTGGCCCGCCGTCTGCTCCTTCTGGCCCTGCAGATGCGCCCGATTATTGCCAGTCTCGCGCTGCTCCTTGCCGGACTCCTGCGTATGCCTGGCATCGTCGCGATCGGATCGTCCCTGTCCAACCGTCTGGCCCTTGCCGCTGTCGCGCGAGCCCTCGGCGCGGCTCCGCTCACGCGGGGCAGGCTCATCTCGTTGCGCGCGGCCGGAATCCATCTCTCGCCCACCGGGACCTTCGGCGCGACCGCCTTCCCGGGATTCCATGCCGCGGCCCTGCGTCATGCCTTCACTGCCGGATGCTGCGGGTGCGCTGTGGGACATGCCACCGGACGACCCAGCGGAGCCAGCCGACATTCCCTTTTCGCCGGCGCTACCGCCGCCGACGCCTCCGCCCACGCCTTGTGCGGACGCAAGGCTCACGCCAGCAAGCAACGCCGCCGTCGTAAGCAGAAACCTGCTCTTCATTCCACTCATTATCTATTCCTCCTGAGTTACTCGCCTGCTCTTCAGTTGAAGAGAAAGACGGCGCACCGGCGGTGCGCGATAGTGCTCGGGAAAAACAGGCATTTGGTCCCGTCGTTCCATGGCGGCCGCGATCCGGCGCGCAAAACTGAGATGCCGATTGTCGCGGGCCTTGTCCCACCGCCGAGAACTTCCATGGCAGAACTGGTTCCACTGTTACGCAGTCACCGTTGTCTTGGAGCGCCAATGGTCAGCGTGAGGCGCTGGTGAGCAAGCACGGGCACCGAGCATGCTGCGTCAGTATGCTTCGCAGACCCTGAGGCGAGTAACCGTCAATGGCAGGCTTCGGGCATTACCGATTGTTCCCGACCCGGAACGGATTCGCGTTCTACGAATTGAACTTACGTCGAGTCTACTGGAGGAGGACAAAATGCCTGTGATCATCTTGTGGGCTGTGCCGGCGATCGTTGTGGTCGGCGGCGGCATTTATCTGATTAGTCATTTACACTGAACGAGAGCCCGGCCTCGCGGCCGGGCTTTTGTTTCATTCGCATGTCACTTCTGCTCGGAAAATCGTATCCAGTCGAAAGTTGAGGGTACGAGTGCAGGTTGTTTTCATCCGGCCTTCCATTCACCTCTCATTGTCGGAGGCCACGTTGATGCCGGCGCGGCTGCCGCCAACGTGCCGCGAGATCGGTTCCTAACCGGCCTGCCCAGCAATCGAGAACAACAATCGTATTGTAGCACCGGCGAACTCCGAACTCGTTATGCCGGGGGTGCCCCGGCCTGACGATGTTGGAAACACCGCGCTGCTTTTCCCGCGGCGAGCCACCTGATAATCTGGTCCGATCAGGCAGCGGGGCTGATTGGAATGCGCGGGGCTATCGACGGGACGATCTGGCATATCGCCTTGATTGCATCATGGCTGGCGGTCGCTCTCACCGCGCCGGCCGCTGCCGAAAAACGCGTCGCGCTTGTCATCGGCAACTCCGCCTATCAGAACGTCACCCGGCTCGATAATCCGCGCAACGATGCGGCATTGATGGCGGAGACCCTGTCAGGCCTCGGCTTCACGCTGATCAGCGGCCGTGCCCAGCTCGATCTCGACAAACCGGCGATGGACATCGCCGTGCAGAATTTCGGCCGCCAGGTACAGGGCGCCGACGTCGCGCTGTTTTTCTACGCCGGCCACGGCGTGCAGGTCTCCGGCTCGAACTATCTTGTTCCTGTCGGCGCCAATCCGACACGCGAGGCCGATGTCGATTTCCAGATGGTCGACGTCAACCTCGTGCTGCGGCAGATGCAGGGTTCGGGCACACGGCTCAACATGGTGATCCTCGATGCCTGCCGTAACAATCCGTTCGGTGCGCGTGGGCTGCGTGCGTCCGATGGCGGCCTCGCACAGATGCGCGCGCCGGAAGGCACGCTGATCTCCTATGCGACGCAGCCCGGCAATGTCGCGCTCGACGGCACCGACGGCCACAGCCCCTATACCAAGGCGCTGGCGACGACGGCCAAGCAGGCCGGGCTCGACATCTTCCAGACCTTCAACCAGGTCGGCCTCGCGGTGAAGCGCCAGACCGGCGGATCGCAGCAGCCCTGGGTGTCGTCCTCGCCGATCGACGGCAATTTCTATTTCGTGCCCCCTGCCCCGGCGCCGCAGCAGCTCGCCGCGGCCGCGCCACAGCCGGAGCCGCTCGCCTCGACGCTACACCCCGATCCCGACCGCATTCCGATCAAGGACCCGGTCCTGCTGCGCGAATTGAGCGACCGCCTGTTCGAGCTCAATTACGATCCGGAGCCGCTCGACAGCAAGAACGGCATGCGCGTCGCGATCGCCAAGTTTCAGGAAAAGGTCAGGATGACGCCGAACGGTGAAGCCACCGAAGGCGTGCTGTCGCGGCTGCGCAAGACGGAAGACCTCAAGCCGTGGGGCTCGATCGTCTATGGACCCGACGGCGACAAATGGGGCATGTCCTGGAATCACGCCTCGCGCCGCGCCGCGATCGACGACGCGCGCAACAATTGCGGCACCAGCAAATGTCCGATGGAATTGAGCTTCTACGGCTCGCGCTGCGGCGCGTTCGCGATTTCGGACAAGTCATGGTCGCTTCTGCAGCGCGACACCGTTCAGCGCGCGCGGCAGGCCGCGCTCGATGAGTGCGGCAAGGCTGGCAAATCCTGCCGTATTATTGGCGCGGTCTGTGCCGATGGATCGGGCCGCTGAAAATTGTTGTTCGCGATATTGGAATTGCCTGCTCATGCGAGATGCCGTCCGACCCTCGTCCCCGATCGCTTTGCCTGTCCTGCTGCTCGCACTCGTCTGCGGCTGCGGGTTTGCTCATGCGCAATCCGGCAGCGCTGGCGGCAGCATCGGCAATGACGAGAAGTCGCTGTCCGGCTCGCGCGAACCGCCACGGCCTGCCGAATCCGCGCGGCGCAATCCGCCCGATGCGGACGAGGCGCACCCTCCCGGGCGCAAGGGCGGCGGTGGCACTGGCAGCAGTTTCGACGGCGCGTGGATCGTGCGCTCCCGCGGCGTGACCTGCCAGGGCACCAGCAGCAACGCCGTCGTCGTCACCAGCGGCAAGATCATCGGCGGCAACGCCCGCGGCACCGTCAGCCCGGACGGCGGGGTTTACGCGACCACCAATGACAATGGCATTACCGTGATCACGACGGGCCGGCTCTCGGGGCGCAGCGGTGGCGGGACGTTCCGGCAATCGGATGGCTGCACGGGGACATGGACGGCGTCGAAGCAATAGCGCGGCCGCTTGCCACGGCCGGGAAGTATTGGAACATTTTATTATGAGATATCCGGCTCGTCATTTGATCGGAATGGATCTCCTCTCGCTCCTCTTGGCGTTCGCCGTGAGCGGCGGGGCGTTTGCGCAGTCCGGCAGCGCCGGCGGCAGCATCGGTAATGAGGAGAAATCGCTGTCCGGCGCGCGCGAGGCGCCGCGCACCGTTGAACCTTCAAAGCCCACGCGGCGTGCCAAGCCGGAAGCGGACGAGCCGCGCCGTACCTCGCGCAAGAGCAGCGGCGAAGGCGGCAGCGGTGGCGGCAATTTCGACGGCACATGGGTCTCCGTTGCCGTCGGCACGCCCTGCGGTAGCGCCAGCGAGCGATTTGTCATCTCGGGTGGCAGGATTTCCGGCGAATTGAGCTCCGGCTCGGTCAGCCCGAACGGTGCGACGCGCAGCGGCGGTTCGGTCCAGGGCTTGAGCTGGACCAGCACGGGGCGATTTTCGGGCCGCACCGGCTCCGGCTCGTTCGTGCGATCGGACGGCTGCACCGGACGCTGGACCGCTTCTAAACAATAGCCGATCGAAGTCGCCGAAACGCCGCGATTTTCCAGCGATATCACAGGGTCTTAGCCGGCCCAAATTGCGGCAGCGCGGCAGCCGCAATTATACCCCATCCGCTCCAAAATCGCGGCTCATTGCGACCCAAGTCTCTGACCAGATTGGCGGCATCAAGCGTTCGCGTTGCGTTGCGTGTCCGGGGTTGCAGATGTCGAAGTGTTCCGTGAAATTCGTCCCGGCGCTGTTTGCCGGTGTCGTGGCAGGAACACACCTCGCCACCATGACGGATCTCCGGGCGCAAACGACAGGACAAGCGGCGGACCGCGTTGCGGAAGCCCCGATGCAGCTCGCCCAGGTCGCGGACAGCTGCCTGTCGGCACCGAGCGGCGCAACACCCGCCGGCAGCCACTGGTATTATCGCCTCGACCGCGTCACCAAGCGCCAGTGCTGGTATATGCGCGAGGAAAGCGAGAAGGCCGACGACAAGTTCGCACGCGCCGCACCGCCGGAATCCCCGCCTTCGACTGATGCGTCGCGGACGCAGAAATTCGCCGAAGCACGCGCCGAATATGTTGCCCAGCCGCCCCGCGCCGAGCCAGTCAGGGCAGAGACACGGTCGATTGCCGCGGCGGCGCCCGTGCCGGCCGTGCAGACCGATCAGCGCGCGACGATGCCGAATGTGCTGGCCCCCGCGCCGCTGTCAAGCATGCGCTGGAACGATGCGCCCGTCGCAAGCGCTTCGAGCAATCCGGCTCCGCTTCAGGTCGCGGCGGCCGCCGCCGCGCCGGTCGAGCAGCAGCAGCCGCAGACCGATTACGTGCAGCAGCCCACGGCGGAGCAGATCGCCGCTGTCGCGGCAGAGCCGGCAAAGCCGCCGACCGCCTCATTGCAGAAGCTGCTTCTGGTGATGGCGGCCGCGCTCGCGCTGGCCGGCCTCACGGTCAGCGCGATCGTCAGGATCGGACGGATGCGGGCCCGCCGCGCGATGCGGAAGAAGCGGCGCGCGATGTGGGATTCCGCCCGCAAGCGCGCACCGCAGCCGATGTTCCAGGACGAGGACGCCAAGCTGCGGCGCACCGCCGGCATGCAGCCCGCGCGCGCCCCGCGCGACCACGCCTTCCAGGAGCGGGGCTTCCAGGGCAGCGGTTTCCAGGATCGGCCATTCCAGGACCAGCCAGTTCAGGAGAGGGCAGTTCAGGAGAGGGCATTCCAGGAACGTGCATTCCAGGAGCGGACGACACGCGTGCCCCGCGAACGGTCGCGCGCGACACCGGAGTCCTACGCGCCCGCCAATCGGCGCCCGGTGCAGCAGGAGCGCGAGCGCGAGCAGCAGGTCACGGAAATGCTGGCCCGTCTCGCCCGCAGCGCGCAGACGTAACGGCGCTGAAGCGGCGGCTTATTTCTCGAGCTGGCGCCGCAATCCAAGTACGAAGTCCGAAAGGCCGACTTGCCGGTCGCGCTTCAACTGTTCGGCACGCAAGATGGATTTCACGGCCTCGAATGCGATTCCGATATTGTCGTTGACCACGATGTAATCGTAGGCGTCGAAATGGCTCATCTCATCGCCAGCCTTTCTCATCCGGCCGCGGATGACCTCATCGGAATCTTGCGCCCGCGTATGCAGCCGCTGTTCCAGTGCCGACACTGACGGGGGAAGGATGAAAACACTGACCACATCATTCGGCGATTTATCGCGCAGTTGTTGGGTGCCCTGCCAGTCGATATCGAACAGCACGTCCTGCCCGGACGATAATGCCCTTTCGACCGGCGCCCGTGGCGTGCCATAGCGGTTGTCAAATACGGTCGCCCACTCCAGCAGCTCGCCGTTTGTGACCATCGTCTCAAACTGGGTGTGATCGACAAAATAGTAGTCCTTGCCGTCAACCTCACCGGGCCGCTTCGGCCTGGTGGTCGCCGACACTGACATCTGCAGCGCAGGTGTTTCGGCAATCAGCATGCGCGACAGCGTCGTCTTGCCCGCGCCCGAGGGCGACGACAGGACGAACATCAGCCCGCGCCGCTCAACTCCATCGAAACCGGAAGCCGCCATCTCCTCACTCCAGATTCTGGACCTGCTCGCGGAATTGCTCGACCACGTTCTTCATTTCGAGGCCGGTCTGGGTCAATTCCAGATCGTTCGATTTGGAGCAGCAGGTATTGACCTCGCGGTTGAACTCCTGAGCGAGGAAGTCGAGCCGCCGCCCAACCGGGCCGCCCTTGCCGATCATCTCGCGGGCCTGCGCAACATGCGAGGCGATGCGATCGAGCTCCTCGCGGATATCGGCCTTGGTCGCGATCATGATCGCTTCCTGATGGAGCCGGTCAGGGTCGAAGCGCTCGGACGTTTCCAGTAGCGCCGCGACCTGCTCGGCGAGCCGTGCGCGGATTGCCTCCGGTTTGCGGCCGGGCGCCGCCTCGGCCTTTTTCGCCAGCCGTTCGATTTCATCCATCCGCTGGATCAGGATTTGCCCGAGCGTCACGCCCTCGCGGCGGCGCATCTCGACGAGGTTGCCGAGCGCCTGCTCGAAGGCCGTGACCGCCGCATCCCGCGCCGCCTTGTCCTCCGCCTCGTCGCTTTCGGGCTCCACGACCTCGATGACACCCTTGATGCCGAGCAGTCCGTCGATGCTCGGCGCGACCGCGTCGATCCTGGCGGCGAGTTCGCCCGCGACCTTCACGACCGAGGCGAGCACGTCATCGTTGATGCGTACGGTCGAGACGGCGTTGGCGCGCTTGACGTTGAGGTTGGCGTAGACCGTACCGCGCGACAGCACCTCGGCGGCGCGCTTCTTGGCGAAGGCTTCCACCTCGTCCCAGCCGGGCGGCAGGCGCAAGCGCAGGTCAAAACCCTTGGCGTTGACCGACTTCAGCTCCCATTCGAACGTATAGGGCCCGCTGGCGCCGTGACTCCGGGCAAAACCGGTCATGCTCGATAGCGCCATCGCGTAACACTCTCCGAAGGACAGGAATTTCGAGACTCGAAAGATCGGCGCGACCTTAAGCCGATTTCCGCCAAAGTGGAATTGCGTTCCGGCCGTGGCAGCAACGCCGGCGTGGGCCGGCCGCTGTCAGCGCTGCACGACCGGCGGCGTCGTGGTCGACTGCACAGCGCCCTGGCGGGCCGGTGCGGTCGCCGGTGCCACAGGACGGGCCGGCGGCTTTTTCGCCGGCGCCGAAGGCCGCGTCGTTGCGGTTGGATTGGTGTCGGCCGGACCGGCGGCCGTGGGCGGCGGCGCGTCTTCAGACTGCTCGACGGTGTCGTTCTGGATCTGCTTTTCAAGCGCGCGCAGCTTGGCGACGTTTTTCTGGTGCGCGTCGTAGGTCTCGGTGAAGGCGTGCCCGCCGGTGCCGTCGGCGACGAAGAAAAGGTCCCGTGTGCGCGCTGGATTGGCGGCGGCTTCAAGCGAGGCGCGGCCCGGATTGGCGATCGGTCCTGGCGGCAGGCCCTCGATCACATAGGTGTTGTACGGCGACGGCTGGGTGATCTCGCTGCGCTTGATTGGCCGGCCAAGCGTTCCCTTGCCGCCGACCAGGCCGTAAATGATGGTTGGGTCCGACTGCAGCTTGATTCTCTGTTTCAGGCGATTGGTGAATACCGCCGCGACGCGGCTGCGCTCGTCGGCCCGACCGGTTTCCTTCTCGATGATCGAGGCCAGCGTGATGAGCTGCTCCGGCGAGCGGACCGGAACGTCCGGATTGCGGCGCTCCCAGATTTCCGCGAGCACTCGCTTCTGGCTCTGTTGTAAGCGGTGGATCACCTGCTCGCGCGTGGTGCCGCGCGGAAACTTGTAGGTTTCCGGCAGCAGGGTGCCCTCGCGCGGCATTTCCCGCACCGAACCCGCGAAGATGTCGTTGTCGATCAGCCGCATTACGATCTGTTCGGAGGTCAGACCTTCGGGAATCGTGACGGCGTGCTGCACCACCTTGCCCTCGACGATGGTAGCGATGACGTCGCGCAGGCTGGCGTTCTTCTGGAAGGAATATTCGCCCGGCTTGAGATCGGAGCTTGCCTTTAGCGCAAACACGCCGCCGATGAAGGCCCAGGGACTGACATTGATCACCCCTTCGCGCAGCAGCACGTCGGCGATGTCGCGCTTGCCGGCCCGCGTCGGAATGTTGACGATCTTGTCTTCCTGGAGCGGTCCCGGCGTTTCCAGGATCTGCCTGCCGTAATAATAGGCCGCTCCCGCCCCGATCATCAGAATGATCAGGATGGTGAAGATGGCATTGCCGACCACCACGAACGGATTGCGGGCGCGCTCCGACCGCTTCGGCGGCGGCGGCACCTGCTCGGGCTCCAGCGCAGCGCGCGGACTTCGCGGTGAAATGGGCGGCCTCTCACTCATCGATGCAACCTGAATCCTGCCGGTTCAATCGCGGCCCGGCAATTCCCTGCCCGGCCGATAGCATACGCCCGCTCGTAGAAGTCATCGCCGAATACGGCAAAACGGTGGAGTAGTTATAAACACTTACTAGTTTGCCACACGCCGTACGATTACGGAGGCGTTCGTCCCTCCGAAACCGAAGGAATTCGACAGTGCGACGTTAATCTCGCGCTTGCGCGCCGTCTGCGGCACCAGATCGATCGCCGTTTCCACCGACGGGTTTTCCAAATTGATCGTGGGCGGAGCAATATTATCGCGAATCGCAAGGATGCTGAAAATGGCTTCGATCGCGCCGGCCGCACCGAGCAGGTGCCCGGTCGACGATTTCGTCGACGACATCGACACCTTGGAAGTGGCGTTGCCGAGCAGCCGCTCCACGGCGCCGAGCTCGATCTCATCGCCGATCTGCGTCGAAGTACCGTGGGCGTTGATATAGTCGATATCCGATACCGCGATGCCGGCGCGTTTGATCGCCGCGCTCATGCTGCGGAAGCCGCCATCGCCATCCGGCGATGGCGAGGTGATGTGATAGGCGTCCCCCGACAGGCCGTAGCCGATCACTTCGCAGTAGATTCGCGCGCCACGCTTCTTGGCGTGCTCATATTCCTCGAGCACCACGACGCCGGCGCCCTCGCCCATTACGAATCCGTCGCGGCCTTTGTCGTAGGGTCGCGAAGCCTTTTGCGGCGTCTCGTTGTAGCCGGTCGAGAGTGCGCGCGCGGCGCAGAAGCCCGCCATTGCCAGCCGGCAGATCGGCGATTCCGTGCCGCCCGCGACCATCACATCGGCATCGCCGAGCGCAATGAGGCGCGCACCATCGCCGATCGCATGTGCGCCGGTCGAGCATGCCGTCACCACGGAATGATTCGGCCCCTTCAGGCCATGCTCGATCGACACATAGCCGGAAGCCAGATTGATCAGTCTTCCCGGAATGAAGAACGGCGATACCCGGCGCGGCCCGCGTTCCTTCAGCAGCAGCGAGGTTTCGGCGATGCCGGACAGGCCGCCGATGCCCGAGCCGATCAGCGTGCCGGTGGCGCATTTGTCTTCCTCGGTCGAGGGATGCCAGGCCGCATCGTCGAGCGCCTGGCGCGCCGCCGCCATCGCAAAGATGATGAAGTCGTCGACCTTGCGCTGCTCCTTCGGCTCCATCCACTGGTCAGGATTGAAAGTGCCGTCAGAGCCATCGCCACGCGGAATCACGCAGGCAATCTGGCTCGCAAGATCGGAGACTTCGAACGTGTCGATCTTCTTGGCGCCGCTCTGGCCGTCGAGGATGCGCGCCCACGTTGTGTCAACGCCGCAGCCGAGCGGCGTAACCATGCCCAGCCCCGTGACGACAACCCGCCTCATGTCAAAACTCCAACCGGAAAGCAGTGGCTAAAAACAAGAAACCGGGGGACCGTCCGACGACGGCCCGTCCGGCTCTGTCTCTACCCGCCCGGGACGTCAGCTCTTCGCGTTCTTCTCGAGAAACTTCGTCGCGTCGCCAACGGTCAAGATCGTCTCGGCGGCGTCATCCGGAATCTCGCAGCCGAACTCTTCTTCAAATGCCATCACGAGCTCGACGGTGTCGAGACTGTCGGCGCCGAGGTCGTCGATGAAACTTGCGCTGTCGACAACCTTCTCGGGTTCAACACCGAGGTGTTCGACCACAATCTTCTTAACCCGCTCGCCAATCTCACTCATCATCAACCTCGTGCTTGTTCCTTTGGACCCGACCCCAAGACGCTACAAAGACGCTACGAGCTATCGTGGTCGTTAAACTTCCTTCGCTATCGCGCATAGTCTTGGTTCGGCCCGATGGGATAGCCGACAAAGCCCCGGCGAACGGCAGGCGTCGCCACGCCAATATACAGGGTTTCACTATCCTGCAATGGCCTTGTTTGCCCATCCGTCGGGGGTTCGGTTACCATACTTCCCAAGCCTTGACTACAAGCCTCCACCCCCCCGGAAAACGGCCTTTGGCCGCATTGATCGGGGCAATAACTCGCTCAAATCATGGCCATTCCGCCGTTGACGTGAATCGTCTGGCCGGTGACGTAGGCCGCCTCGTTCGAGGCGAGATAGACCGCCGCCGCCGCGATGTCCTCGGGCGTGCCGAGCCGCGCAGCAGGAACCTTTGCCAGGATGGCCTCGCGCTGCTTGTCATTGAGCGCATCGGTCATCGGCGTCTTGATGAAGCCTGGTGCAATGCAATTGGCCGTCACGTTGCGCTTGGCATATTCCGCGCCCAGCGTCTTGATCAGACCGATGATGCCAGCTTTCGAGGCGGTGTAGTTGGCCTGGCCCGGGTTGCCGGTCACCCCGACGATCGATGTGATCGCGATGATCCGGCCGAAGCGCTTGCGCATCATCAGCTTTGTTGCAGCGCGTGCAAGGCGGAAGGTCGCGGTCAGGTTGACCTGGATGACGTCGTCCCAATCCTCATCGCGCAGTTGCACGAAGAGATTGTCACGCGTAATGCCGGCATTGGCGATCAGGATATCGACCTGCCCCATCGCGGCCTCCGCCGCCGGCACCAGGGCCTCAACCTGTCCACTGTCGGAAAGATTGCACGGCAGCACGTGGACGCGCTCGCCAAGCTTGGCGGCAAAGGAATCCAGCACCTCGCGGCGCGTGCCTGAAATCGCCACCGTCGCGCCCTGGCCGTGCAACGCCTGCGCGATCGCTCCGCCAATACCACCGGTGGCACCGGTGACCAGCGCTGTCCTGCCTGTCAAATCGAACATCAATGTCTCCTTCCGGCAGCTTCAGGCCGAAGCTGCCAATGCATCCTTGGCGGCGGCGATATCGTTGGGTCCGCCGACCGACACGCCGATGGCGCCGTCCGCGATGCGCTTGACCAAACCGCTCAGCACCTTGCCGGCACCGATTTCGAAGAACCGCGTGACGCCATGCGCCGCCATGTAGGCGACCGATTCGCGCCAGCGGACGGTGCCGGTGACCTGCTCGATCAGGCGGCGGCGAATTTCATCCGGATCGGTGATCGGCGCCGCCAGCACGTTCGATACCAGCGGCGAGGCCGGGGCCTTGATCGTCACGCCCGCGAGCGCCTGCGCCATCGCATCGGCCGCGGGCTGCATCAGCTTGCAGTGGAACGGCGCCGAGACCGGCAACAGCATCGCGCGCTTGGCGCCCTTGGCCTTGGCGATTTCCACGGCGCGATCGACCGCCGCCTTGTCACCGGACACCACGACCTGCCCGCCGCCATTGTCGTTGGCGGCCTGACAGACCTGCCCCTGCGCGGCCTCGCCGGCCACCACCATCGCGGCCTCGTAGTCGAGCCCGAGCAGCGCGGCCATCGCACCGGCGCCAACCGGCACCGCTTTTTGCATTGCAAGACCGCGGGTGCGCAGCAGGCGGGCGGTATCGCTGACGCTGAGACTGCCGGCGGCGGCGAGCGCGGAATATTCGCCAAGCGAATGGCCGGCCACGAAGGCCGCATCCCGCCCCACGGAAAAGCCGGCCTCGGTCTCGAGGACCCGCAGCGTGGCGATCGAGACGGCCATCAGGGCCGGCTGGGCATTTTCGGTCAGCTGGAGGGTCTCGGCCGGGCCATCCCAGATGACCGCGGTGAGCTTCTCGCCGAGCGCCGAATCAACCTCGTCGAACACCGCGCGCGCGGCCGGAAAGGCCTCCGCCAGCGCCTTGCCCATGCCGACCGCCTGGGAACCCTGTCCCGGAAACGTAAATGCAGCCGTCATCGGGCGCTCCCTCGTTAGAATGGGCCGTAAGACACTGACCGAGGCCGGGATGTCAAGCCGCGCTGCGGGATGGCGCTGCGGAAGATCGGGAATTGGGGCAGGCTCAGCGTTCCTGCAGCGCCAAACGGACACCCAGTGCACAATAGATGCCGCCAACGACCTTCCCCTGCCATTTCAACACCGTCGGATTTCGGCGCAGAAAGTCACCCAGCCGCCCGGCGCACACGGCGAAGACGACCGTGCTGACGAGCCCCAGCAGGACGAAAAAGGGCTCCCAGGACGGTCAATTGAAGCGCCACCGAACCGTTTTTGGGCACCACGAACTGGGGCAGGAAGGCGAGGAAAAAGAGCGCGGTCTTCGGGTTCAGCACCTCAGCCACAATAGCCTGCCTGAACGCCTTGCCGGCCGAGATCGGCAGTGCGCCGGCTGCGAGATTGATTGGCGTTCTTTCCAGAATGGCCCGAATGCCGAGATAAACGAGATAGGCCGCACCGACGTATTTGATGATGCCGAACAGCACCGCCGAAGCCGCAATGACCGCGGAGATGCCGACGATTGCCATGAATGTGTGAATGAGGTCGCCAGCCGCGATCCCGATGCCGGTTGCAATCCCCGCCTTTGTCCCTGAGCTCGTCGCCCGTGCAACCGTGAGCAGCGTGGCGGGGCCCGGAATGAAGACAAAGCCGAGCACGACAACCACATAGGCAATCAAGGTGGTGAAATCGATCATTTGAGAGTCCTTATCACGGCCGTCGTCATCTAACGACATCGGCCATCGGCAAGGCAAGCCAACTGGTCCAGCTATGTCTCGATCCGTAGCCGTCCGCAGGAAGCGATCGCGTTCATCGAGCGTCGGCAGGTGTCCTGCGACGTCCGGAATGGCGTGATCAAACACCGGTTCGCGCAGCGCCTTCGTGGCGACGGGCCCTGGCCTCTCCACTAAGTGACCGTTGGGCAGCAGCCAACGCTTGGCACAAGTCGTACGCCGCGCTTCCGGCTTGTGCCCTTGGCCGCCATTTGCGAAGCGGCGGCTAAATCAGTTCCTTGAGAATGAGCGGACGAGATTTCGAGCGGCCAGATACTTCCGAGTCTGCCCCTAAGCCGACGTTAACCGTGAGGTGCGCACGGGCATACGTCGTGAGCATGCTTGTGGCTATGATAGATTACGACGTTTCAGTTCGCATTTTTATCGACGGAGCTCAAATGGAAAACGCGACACTCGTCCCTGCAAATTTTCGCATCAGTCAGCAAGCGCAAACGATGCTAATGAACTGACCGAAATAGGGTCAGGGGACACGGGCCGCCCTATGGTGCCTGCTTTCTTCTGGAACGAGGAAAATGACGAGATAAAGAAGGAGACGGTTGTGCGCGGCATTGCCTTGGGGTGCTACTACCGCGACGAGGTGCCTACGAGGCTGCTGCAAGTCATTGACGAAATAACGCTCATTTTTGCTGTTTCGCCGAAGCAGGCGTGGCATTTCGATGGCAGAGAGATCGACTATCGCGACGGTCGTCGCTTTTTCTTCACTGATTGATCGTCGGATGGCTGCTACGAACTCTGACCCACCGCGGATATAAACGTTTAGCGATCAACATATCCAGCACGCGCTCGGAATGGCCGCGTGAACTGCCCTACTTGGGGCACAACGGTAGAGAACTCGGCCTAATGCTGAGGGGCACGAAGCCTCTCGCCTATTTCCTAAATGTTGTCACGCGTAAGTCAGACGTCAATATTCGATACTGGCGGATGTTCGAAAGACATGTTGCTGCAGGCCGTTTGATAGGACGTGAAGTATTTGAAGTAATTGCTCACCTGCCATCACCAGAGACTGCTCTATGCGTTACCCGGTCACGAGTGGCGGATAGACGCGATGCTCACGCTTCTAAGCAAACTGGAAGCATGGTCCGACGATCTCGAACGGCGCGCTTGCGAATTACTTGGCTACGAGGACTGGCAGATCGACTATTGGCTGGCGCACCGTCGATCACGTGCGAATACTTAATGGCGTTTAGCGGCAACGCTTCCGTTCTCCGCCGATGCCCGCTTTCCAGCCAAGATGGCGATCACAGCACCTAGATCTCGCCCGCCTTCTGATCGCGCCGGCGGCGTTGCGGGGTTACATAGAGCACAACGATCCCGCAGCGGCGCAGCGTGTTGCGCTCAGATCATCCGCAATGTTGAGATGTTAAATATCAGGCGCGCCCTGACACGCCCTAGAACCCACCGGCCTTCTGATCGCCGCCGACCGCCTGCCCGGCCCGCGCCCGTCGCTGGCTGCTCGCGAGTTGGCCCGGCCGGTCCTCGCGGTTGGGCTTGGCGGTCGCAAGGCGCAGTACGGCCAGATAGTTCGGCTGGGTTTCCATCCGCGCAGCCATGGAGCTCTGCGAAAGAAGCTCGTGCACCCGCGGCAGGTTGTAACAGGGGATGTAGAACAACAGGTGATGCTCGAGATGGTAGTTCACGTAGTACGGCGCGATGAACAACCGCTCGAGGAAGTTGGCATGGGTGGTGCGCGTGTTGCGGAAGGGATCGCTGGAGTCCGGCACCACGGCGTGCTCGGCGATGTTGCGGATGCGGGTGATCACCATCTGCCAGGTCAGCAGCGGCACCAACCATAATAGCGGATAGGCCCACCAGAGGCCGGCTGCGGCGAGCCCGGCGAACATCATCGCGTTGACGGCGCATTGCGGCCCGAGCTTTTCCCAGAAATGCGCGGCGCGCTTCCCTAGCGGCCATTCTGCAGGCCCGAGCGCATTGAGCAGTTGCGCCTTGCGTTGCTGATAGCCGGTCTGCCCGGTGAGATCGCGCCAGAACTTGCGGCGATAGCTCAGCCGGGTGATCGGGAACGGCGCCGATAGAATCAGATCTGGATCGTCATCCTGCTGGGTGCGCGCGTGATGCTGCAGGTGATAGCGGCGGTAGGCGCGCGTCTCAGCAAACACCGGATAGGCGCAGAACCATTGGCTCAGGAACAGATTGGTCTTCTCGTCCGGCGACAGGCAGCCATGGGCGCCGTCATGCATCAGGATCGCAAGACCAAGCTGGCGCGAGCCGATGATGAGGACCGCAAGCAGCCAGGTCAGCGGGTTCGGCCACCACGCCACCAGCGCGATGGCGGCGATGATCAGCGCCCAGGCATGCGCGATCAGCGCCGCGCCCTTCCACGTCACGCGCTGGCGCACCGCGATCAACTGGTCCTCGCTGAGGAAATCGCGGGCACCCATGCGAAGTGCGGTCATCTCTCGCTCTCCCCTTCCGATGCTTCTTCGGTCACGCCGCTGCCGACGAGGCGCAGCCGGCTGCCGGCTGTCTCGGTGGCGGTCTTGGCGGCGGCCTGATCGCCCAGCACGCGCAGCATCTCGGCGGCCATTTCCTCAGGCGAGCGGCCCATCGCAAATCCCTCGACCATCACGCCGATCGCGAGGGCCCAGAAGCGCCGCGAGGATGCATCGGGATCGCGTAAGGACCGCCAGCCGTGGCGCGCGATCTGCTCGGCATATGCGCGCATGCCCTCGGCATGCAGCCGCTCGATGGTGCGCTCCACCAGCGGCGCGAGATCGGGCCTGCGCCGCGTGAGCGTCAGCGCCTCGGCGAAGAAGGCGACGGAATCGGTTGCGGTGACGGTCTCGACCAGCGCCCGGGTGTAGTCGCGGGGCGTCTGCGCCCGCAGGGCCGCCTGCTCGGTGGCGCGCGCGACATAGAGCATGTCGCGGCAGGCGGCCTCGACGAACAGCGCCTCCTTGGTGCGGAAATAGTAGGTGATCTGGCTTGGGAAGGCGTCGGCGGCGGCTGCGATATCCGAGATCGAGGTCCCGGCGAGGCCGCGCTCCTTGAACAGCCGGCTTGCGCCATCGAGCAGCAGCGAGCGCATCCTGCGCCCCGCCGTACGCGTGGCGCGCACGGCGTGCTTGGGATCGCCGGGATTGGGATCGCCGGAAATCGGCTCGGCCGCCGTTTCGGTCCGCTTGGGGCCCATCGTTTTCTCCTGCTGTTATTTGTATGTCATACAAACAAATACTGCAAGGGGGTTATTCGCACCCCTCGCGGAGCCCTTGGCGCTACTGTGCATGGGGTTGTTTTCCAAAAAATGAGGGTGGAACCGTTCGCCATGGCGGGCTCTCCCCGGCCATCCCCGTCCTTCTGCTTGCCATCCGGGCTAAAATCCTTATAACGCGCGCATCCGCAGATCCCGGCCGGGAGCTGAACGGACGGTCTCAGCAATCACTCCTTATCCGGGCGTTTTTGATGTGGCAGGGCCAGTCGGCCCGTCGTCCCGTGCTTCCGCCTTCTGAGCATTATCGAGTCCTTTCCGAAGGTCTCGAAGGGCTTGCCGCCGGGAGATGCGCTAACTCTTGGAAAGGACACCCATGCCTCTTTACGAGCATGTTTTTCTCGCGCGTCAGGATGCGAGCACCCAGCAGGTCGAAGAGCTGACCACCCAGATGACGGGCATCGTCGAAGGGCTCGGCGGCAAGGTCACCAAGACCGAGAACTGGGGCGTGCGCTCCCTCACCTACCGCATGAATAAGAATCGCAAGGCACACTTCGTGCTGATGAACATCGATGCGCCCTCCGCTGCGGTCACCGAGATCGAGCGCCAGGAGCGGATCTCCGAAGACGTCATCCGCTACCTCACCGTCCGTGTCGAAGAGCACGAGGAAGGCCCCTCGGCGATGATGCGCAAGGCCGACCGTGATCGCGAGCGCGACGATCGCGGCGGCGGTTTCCGCGGTGACCGCGAAGGCGGCTTCCGTGGCGATCGTGAAGGCGGCGGCTTCCGTGGGGACCGTGGCCCGCGCCGTCCGCGCGAAGACGCTGTTGAAGCGACGGAAGAGGAGTAAGAACAATGGCTGAAGCTGGTGCACGCCGTCCGTTTTTCCGTCGTCGCAAGACCTGCCCGTTCACGGGTCCGAATGCGCCGAAGATCGACTACAAGGATTCCAAGCTGCTGATGCGTTACGTCTCGGAGCGCGGCAAGATCGTGCCGAGCCGCATCACCGCCGTTTCCGCCAAGAAGCAGCGCGAACTCGCGCGCGCCATCAAGCGCGCCCGTTTCCTCGGCCTGCTGCCCTACGTCATTCGCTAAGACTCCCCGGTCCGCGGCGTTCGCGCCGCGGACCTTCATATTCATAAGGCTTCCGGATCGTCCGGTCGCCGATGGTTGGGGCCCAAGTGGGCCTCTAACCGCTCGAAAGGGGCGGGACAGCTGATGATCGCGATTGTCCTCATTGGTCTTGCGGCCGGCGCAGCGTCGGCGCTGATGTTCGCCTCGATCATTTCGGGCGCGCTGATCTCACTGCTGCTGTTCTATCTGGCGCCGCTGCCGCTGATGGTGGCAGCCCTCGGATGGGGGCCGCTTGCGGCAACGATCGGCGGCATCGCGGCGGCCTGCGGCCTCGGCTTGATATTCGGCCTGCCCTATTGCATCGCCTTTGCGATCACCGTGGCGGTGCCCGCGTGGTGGCTCGGCCACCTCGCTTTGCTCGGACGGCCGCTGCCAGTCGTAGCTTCCGAAGACGGTTCGGCGCCTGCCGCTATTCAGCTCGAATGGTATCCGGTCGGCCGCATCCTGCTATGGATTGCCGGCTTTGCCGCCCTGACCACGATCGCCGCCATGCTGACGCTTGGCGGCGACGTCGAAGCCATCACGGGCGTATTGCGCCGCGGCCTCACGCGAATTCTGGCGCCGCGCGGGACCACGCCGTCGCAGGACATCGAGCGCTGGGTCACCGCGCTCGCCATCATCGCGCCGGCGGCTGCGACGATCGTCGCGATGATGACGCTGACGCTCAATCTCTGGCTTGCCGGAAAAATCACGGCAACGTCGGGCCGGCTGAAGCGTCCCTGGCCTGATCTCAGAAGCGCGGAACTGCCGCCGATGACGCTGGTGGCGCTGTCGGTTGCCCTGGCCTTCTGTTTCATCGGCGGGCTTGCCGCGATGTTCTCGCAGATCGTGGCCACCGCGCTGATGATGGCCTATGGCCTCACCGGCTTTGCCGTGCTGCACACGCTGACGCTGGCGCTCAAGAGCCGCATCTTCTGGCTCTGCTGCACCTACGCGATCGTCGTCGCGTTCGGCTGGCCCGTGCTCGCGATGATCGCGCTTGGGCTTGCGGACGCCATCTTCGGGCTTCGCCCACGCTACCTGCGCGGCAAACCTCCACCCCTGCCCGCATCCTGAAACTGCAACGTCCACCCGATCGAATACGAACATCAAAGGAGAACGAAAATGGAAGTCATCTTGCTCGAACGCGTCGCCAAGCTCGGTCAGATGGGCGAAGTCGTCCGCGTCCGCGACGGCTATGCCCGCAACTTTCTGCTCAAGCGCGGCAAGGCGCTGCGCGCTACCGCCGACAACCGCGCCAAGTTCGACGGCATGAAGGCCGAGCTCGAGGCCAACAACCTCAAGGCCAAGGGCGAAGCGGAAAAGGTCGCGGAGAAGATCAACGGCCGCAACGTGATCGTGCTGCGTCAGGCCTCGGAATCCGGCCAGTTGTTCGGCTCGGTCAGCGTGCGCGACATCATCGCCTCATTCGAGGCCGACGGCGTCACCATCAGCCGCAGCCAGGTGCTGCTCGACGCGCCGATCAAGACCATCGGCAAGCACGAGATCAACATCGCCGTCCACCCCGAGGTCGAAGTCGCCGTCAGCGTCACGGTGGCGCGCAGCGCCGATGAAGCCGATCGCATCAACCGCGGCGAGGACATCTCGACCCGTCAGGAAGACCAGGATGCGGCCGCCGAGGCGCTCGCGGCCGCCGGCGAGTTCTTCGACCCGGAAGCCCAGCACGACGAAGAGGCCCCGGCGCCCGCCGCTACCGAGAAGTAACGCGCGTCTCGCTCAAACGCACAATGATTGCTTCAAGCCCGGCTCCTCAGGCCGGGCTTGAGATTCTGGCGGCTGCCTTCTCGTCGAGCATGGCGATCGAGGCGAGCGCAGTCGCGGTGTGCTTCTCGACGCCATCGGTGACGCAGAACACGTCGGCTGCGACCACGGCGACCTGACGTCCGAGCTTGATCACGCGCGCCCGGCAGATCAGGCGTTCGCCGACCGCCGGCGACAGCAGGTTCAGTTTGTATTCCGCGGTCAGTGCCGGCTGGCCACGCGAGGTCGCGGCCGCGATCGTGGTGGCATTGTCGACCAGGAAAGCCGTGACACCGCCGTGGAATAGGCCATGCTGCTGCAGCAGCTCGGGCCGGCGGTCGACCGCAAGCGTGCAGGTACCCCGTGTTATCTCGGACAGTTCCGCCCCGACATGATTCATAAACCCCTGGCGGCCGACATTGTTACGGATGTGCGTGGCGATCCGCGCGAAGTCTGGGTCGGCATTCGCATTCATGCGGTCTCTCCCGGTTTTTGGATCGCATCTGGCGCAACCACCGCGCGGATGGCGCAGGCGATCAGGATATCGGATTGCTCTCTGGGATCGGAGCGGTCGCGGCCCGACAGAAAGGCGCGGCAGAAAATCTGTGCCGGCCCGATGATCTGGCTGAAGAAGACGGGTGACGTCATCGGCAGCAATTCGCCGCGCGTAACCAGCGGCGCGCGCCATCGCTCCACGGCTTCCGCAAGCCGCGAATTCTGGGCGCGCTGCGCGCCGCGGACATCTTCGGTCCATTCGCTGCGGGAAATTTCGAACAGATAGCGCGCCTCGCGCCGAGAGTTCACGACCCATTGCAGGTGGGCGCGGATCAGGCGACCGACCCCTTCCCGCGCGCCGCAGGAGCCATCGACCGCCGCGATGATGGCGGCGTGGTAACGGGCGAGAATTTCCAGGAACAGCGTGCCGGCCAGTTCCTTCTTCGAACCGAAGAAGTGGAAGAAGCTGCCGTTGGACGCCCGGGCGCGGCTGCGAATCGCAGCCACCGTGGCGCCGTCGAAACCGTCGCGATCAAAGACCGCCAATCCCGCCGCCAGCAGATCCTCGCGTGCCGTCGTCACCCGCGCCGCCTCCAATGTCGATGGATTATTACTCTAGAGCAGCACTCTAGAATTGGTCAAGCGACGTCGCGCCGGCGGATGGCGGTCGGATGTAGAAGTACTAGCGGGAAATAGGCGGAGCCGGCGGGCCGGAGGACGCAGGCGGCGAAGCGGGCGCCGTAGCCTCCACCGACGAGGGCGATGCGGGTGACGGCGCTGCGGAGTTCGCGTCCGGCTCAGGCGCAGTGGCAGCCGCTGGCGGCGCCGGGTCGTTGCCGACGCCTTCCCTGGAGGAAGGGTCTACCTTGGTGCTATCGGATTTGACGTCACGGGATGGTCGGTCCGAATCGACGGCGGGCTTATTAGTCGCCTCGCTGTCCGGCTTGTCTGCGTCGCGCTTGATCGCGTCAGTCTTGCCCGGATCGACCGCGGAGGTTTCAGGCTTGATCACGTCCCGCGAGACATCTTCTTTTGGGCTCTCGATGCGGATCGGCTCTTCCGCGTCGGATTTCGGCGGCTCTTCAACGGTGGCCGGCTTGGCGCGTCGGCCCCGCTTCTGCTTGACGTCAGATTTGCTGTCGGTGGCGGCCCGCACCGGCGGGGCCTGGCCGTCGGGCGGATTGGCGGCCTCGGGCGTCGCTCGCGGCCGTGCCACGCGATCGCGGCCCCGGCGTCCCCCCTCGACTTGCGGCGTAGGCTCGGCATCCGGCCGGGAAGCTTCCTTGGCGGGCGCCGGCTGCTGCCGGCGGCCAAACCGCCCAGGCTGGTCCGGCCTCGCATCCTGCTTGGCATCCTTCTGCCTGGCGTCTTTCTTCGCCTGATCCTTGCTCTGATATTTGGGATCGGCGGCACCATTGGAGATCAGGTAGGACGAGAGCACCGAGGCCATATCGGAGCCCGTCGTATAGTGCTGGCGCAGAAAGCCCGGCAGCGATGAGGCCGGCGTGTTCTTCAACAGCCCCCGCGGGCTCTTGTGGCAGGCGCTGCAAGTGCTCGAGAATATCTGGGACGGGCTCTTGCCGGCGTCGAGATTTTCGGCCCGCGCCACGCCTGCTGTGAGGCAGCCGACCAGGAGCGTCACCGTCGCTAAACTGAGCGCTCGGCTCAACATTCCCTGCATTCTCCAGAGGTGGAATCGCTGCCCGCAGCCCATGAGGTCACGACGGCGGGGTCACCTTTTAGCCGATTATGACGCGAATGGAAGCGCGCTTATTACGCATCTGCGTGAGTGTGACATTTGAGAATATCCACTTTGAGTCCAACACCCTAGCGTCAAGGCATCATCGTACTTATGATAATTTGATCCATCCATGGAACCAACCGTTCCGGGATGCGTAGGTATAAGGGTATCGCTCCATTGGTGTCTCGATGGACCGGCTGTTGCGTTATTTCTTAAGCCAATTCATTCGTCGCGGTGCGATAACGTTTACGACCGCGAGGGGGACAAGATTTACCTGCGGAGATGGAACCGGCCCTGCGGTGGCGGCGCGGTTCATGACCGAACGGACCCAGCGCCGCATTCTCCTCAATCCGGAACTGGCGCTCGGCGAAGCCTTTATGGACGGCACATTCATCGTCGAAAACGGCACCATCGCGGATGTGCTGGCAATCGTACTCGACCAGCCCGAAATGGTGCCGCACTGGGCCAAGCTGCAATGGTGGCTGCGGTATTTCGTAAGGCACTTCAGGCAATTCAACTGGCGCGGCCGGGCGAAGAACAACGTCGCCCACCACTACGACCTTGACGGGCGGCTCTATTCCCTCTTCCTCGACGCTGACAAGCAATATAGCTGCGCCTATTTCGAAACGCCGGATGCGACGCTCGACGATGCCCAGCTTGCCAAGAAGCGCCATCTGGCGGCCAAGCTCCTGATCCGGCGCGGCGACCGCGTGCTCGATATCGGCTCTGGCTGGGGTGGTCTCGGCCTTTATCTGGCCGAAATGACTGGCGCCGACGTTACCGGCATCACGCTCTCGACCGAGCAATTGCAGATCTCCAATAGCCGCGCCGCGGAGGGGAATCTGACGCAGTCGGTCAGGTTCCTGCTCAGCGATTACCGCGATATCAAAGGCCCGTTCGATCGCATCATCTCGGTCGGCATGTTCGAGCATGTCGGGGTCGACTTCTACGAGACCTTTTTCCGGCGCTGCGCCGATCTGCTATCCGACGACGGCGTCATGCTGCTGCACTCGATCGGCCGCTCCACCGGGCCCGACGTGACGAGTCCGTGGATCACCAAATACATCTTCCCGGGCGGCTATATCCCCGCCCTTTCCGAGGTCGTTCCTGCGATCGAGAAGGCAGGCCTTCTGGTCTGCGACATCGAGATCCTGCGCCTGCACTACGCGGAAACGCTGAAGTCCTGGCGCGACCGTTTCATGGCGCGGCGCGAGGAGGCCGTGCGCCTTTATGACGAGCGCTTTGCCCGGATGTGGGAATTCTATCTGGCGGCGTCGGAAATGTCGTTCCGCAAGCAGAACCTGATGAATTTCCAGATCCAGCTCACCAAGCGCCAGGGAATCGCGCCGATGACACGCGATTACATCACGCGGGAAGAGGCAAGGTTGCGTTGGGTGGAACTCGGAAGACGGCCACAGCTGCAATTGGCGGGCGAATAAGCCGGCGTCACGACCTGCGCGTCAGTTTCGCAGGCTGTAATTCGATGCATAAGGCGAACGCGCCAGCGCCGGACGGGCAAGCTGGGCGCGCACGGTGGCAAGCAACTGCGCATCACAGGGCACGGCACGCCGTTCCGGACGGGAAATCTGTTCCATGGTCTCGATCAGCTTCAGCAGCCACGAACGCTGACCGCTTGCCGATCGCCATCCCTGAACTTGCTGACCCATCGCCTGTCCTTCCGGTCCGTTGCTACTGGCAACTCGAAGATCGCCAGGCCGTTCCCGATCTCGTAACCAAACCCATTCTGCGGCGAAGAAAATCACACCCGATGTGATCTACTTCACAGAAGGCCTTACCGGTCCGCCGTAGTTTTGCGGACATGAGCCAACCGACCTACCCAGCCCCGTTCGATTCCGACATCCGGATCGATTACGCCTTGATCGCAACCGGGATCGCCGCCACCGTGTTTTCGTTCATCTACCTGATAGTGGTTTGATCAACGCTTAAGGGCGAGGCTCGAAAACACCCCGCGCCATTGGATAGGTCTGTCCACGTTGAGGTAAGGTTCAGGCTTCCCTAACATTTTGCCTGACATTTTCCGGGAAAGCGCCGCGGGCCGCCCGGTTTCCGCCGCAACCCGTCAAGGCGGAACGTGCACTGGCCGGGATTCATCACACCTCGCATGTGTGAATCGTGCATAAGAAACCTTCCCACTTTCACCGCGCGCGCGAGTGGCGCTTTATCGCCGCCCGCTTCCGGCAATCGTTACTTTCCGGAATCCCGACAGCGCCAAAAATCTGAAGCATAATCCAACCCATGGCTGATTCGAACGTTCTTAAGCTCGCTCCCGACGCGGGAACTCCGGTGTACCGGAGCGCCCCCCACAATATCGAAGCGGAACAGAGCCTGCTGGGCGCCATTCTGGTCAACAATGACGCGTTCTACCGGGTCTCCGACTTCCTGGAAGCGAAGCACTTCTTCGAGCCGATCCACCAGACCATCTTCGAAACCGCCGGCAGCCTGATCCGGATGGGCAAGGTCGCGACCCCCGTGACTTTGAAGACCTTCCTGCCGGCCGATACCGACATCGGCGGCATGACGGTCGGCCAATACCTCGCACGCCTCGCCGCCGAGGCCACCACGATCATCAACGCGCAGGACTACGGCCGCACGGTCTACGACATGTCGCTGCGCCGCGACCTGATCCGGATCGGCGAGGACATGGTCAACGTCGCCTTCGACGCGCCGGTTGACTTCACCCCGCGCACCCAGATCGAGGATGCCGAGCGCCAGCTCTACGAGCTTGCCGAGTCCGGCCGCTACGAAGGCGGCTTCCAGCGCTTTTCGCAGGCGATGAAAATCGCTCTCGACATGGCGGCCAATGCCTACCAACGCGACGGCAAGCTGTCCGGCATCTCCACCGGCCTGCGTGATCTGGACTCGAAGATGGGCGGCCTGCAGCGGTCCGACTTGATCATCCTGGCCGGTCGTCCCGGCATGGGCAAAACCTCGCTGGCAACCAATATCGCCTACAACATTGCCAGGGCATACCAGCCTGAAACCAAGGCGGACGGCACCACGACAGCCGTCAACGGCGGCGTTGTCGGCTTCTACTCCTGCGAAATGTCGGCCGAGCAGCTCGCCACGCGTATTCTTGCCGAGCAAACCCGCATCGCCTCGAGCATGATCCGCCGCGGCGGCATCAAACAGGAAGAATTCGACAAGATCCGCGACTACACGATCGAGCTGGAGCACTTGCCGCTATATGTCGACGAGACCGGCGGCCTTTCGATCTCGCAATTGACGGCGCGCGCCCGGCGGCTAAAGCGGCAGCGGGGTCTCGACGTCATCGTCGTCGACTATATCCAGTTGCTTCAGGGGTCAGGCAAGCGCGGCACCGACAACCGCGTCCAGGAAGTCACGGAAATCACCACCAGCCTGAAGGCGCTCGCCAAGGAGCTCAACGTTCCGATCATCGCCCTGTCGCAGCTCTCGCGCCAGGTCGAGAATCGCGACGACAAGCATCCGCAATTGTCGGACCTGCGTGAATCGGGCTCGATCGAACAGGACGCGGACGTCGTGCTGTTCGTCTATCGCGAGGAATATTATCTGCAGAACAAGGAACCCAAGCCCGGCACCCCTGAGCACGAGAAGTGGAAGCTCGACATGGAGCTCGCCCACGGCAAGGCCGAGGTCATCATTGCCAAGCAGCGCCACGGGCCAACGGGCACCGTCCCGCTGCAATTCGAAGGGCAATACACCCGGTTCAGCGATTTCATCGAAGAGGACAATCTGCCCTACCGCGTGCCGTGATCGGCTTTCAGCGCAGTTGAACCGCGGCGTTCCGCCGCGTAAAACGGTGGCATGAACGTCGCTCCCGATCCTAAGTCCATGCCGCAAGGCACCCTGCTCTCGCCCGGAGCGAACCAGGCTGCAGCCCTTGCGACCGCAACCGGCGTGCTGACAGTCGATCTCGACGCCATCGTCGCCAATTGGCGCAAGCTCGAGAAGACGGCGGTGCCGGCCGAATGCGCCGGTGTGGTCAAGGCGGATGCCTATGGCTGCGGCGCCGCGCAGGTTGCGCGCGCCCTCGCCGGTGCCGGCTGCAAGACCTTCTTCGTCGCGACGCTCGATGAAGCCCGCGTCGTCCGCGCAGCAGTGCCGGGGACGGCCCTCTACGTGCTCGGCGGCTTCTTCCAGAACAGCGGCCCCGCCTATGCCGAGATCGACTGCAAGCCTGTCCTCGGCGACCTCAACGAGCTCGCCGAATGGGACGTGTTCTGCCGCCGCTCCGGCTGGTCCGGCGGCGCGGCCATTCACATCGATACCGGCATGAACCGGCTCGGGCTGACCGTGACCGAGGCCCAAGGCATCATCCCGCGCATCAATGCCGGCGATCACGGCATCACGCTGGTGATGAGCCATCTCGCCTCGGCCGAACTCCTCAACAATCCGGCCAACGCCCGGCAGCTCAACGCCTTCCGCGAGATCGCGAGCGTCTTCTCCGGCGTGCCGGCTTCGCTGGCGAATTCGTCCGGCATTTTCTTGGGCCCCCAATTCCAGTTCGACCTGGTGCGGCCGGGCTGCGCGCTCTACGGTATCAACCCGACACCCGAAGCCGACAATCCGATGCAGCCGGTCGTGGAATTGAAGGCCCGCATCGTGCAGATCCGCAACGTCGAGCGCGGCGAGACCGTCGGCTATGGGGGGACCTGGACCGCACGGCGCCCGACCCGCCTGGCAATCGTCGCCGCCGGATATGCCGATGGCTATTTCCGCGCCGCCAGCGCCAATGATGGCACCCGCGGCGCCGAAGTGGTGGTTGCCGGCAAGCGCTGCCCGGTCGCGGGACGGATTTCGATGGACCTGATGGCGGTCGATATCACCGATCTCGAGAAGAACGCGGTACGGCGCGGCCACATGGTGACACTGATCGGCGAAGGCATCACGGTCGACGAACTCGCGCACCATTACGGCACCATCGGCTACGAGGTGATGACCAGCCTCGGCCGACGTTACGCCCGGGTCTACAAGGGCGGCAATGCTACGGCCCCCGCTGCTCTGCCTTCGGCGGAGCCCGCCGCAGCTTCGACCTGATCTGCGTTTCGCCGTGTCGCCTCGCGGCAGCTATCTCACTGCTTCTTCCGACCGGCCAATACTTTCTTGCAGGCATCGCTGAGCTGGTTCTGCTGCTTGTTCAGGCATGCGACGACACGGCCGCCGCCGGGCAGCGTACCGGCGCAATATTTGTCATAGTCCGCCTTGCAGGCGCCGCGCCCATCGCCGCTTTGAGCAAAGGCGGATCCGGAGCATCCGATGGCGAGCACGAGAAAGGCGGCATGTAGTTTCGACATGGAATCTCCAGATGTCAGGCGACGCACAGTGATGTCGGCTAGCTCTACATGAAGATCGCGACCTTCAACATTAATAATGTCAACCGACGCCTGCCGAACCTGTTGCGCTGGCTGCGCGCGGCCAAGCCTGACGTCGTTGCCTTGCAGGAACTGAAATCGACCGATGCCGAATTCCCGGCTTCAGCTCTCGAAAAAGCCGGCTATGGCGCGGTGTGGCGCGGACAGAAGAGCTGGAACGGCGTCGCCATCCTCGCGCGCAACGCCGAGCCGGTGCTGACCCGAACCGCCCTGCCCGGCGATCGCGACGACAACGAAGCGCGCTACATCGAGGCCGCCGTCAACGGCATCCTCGTCACCAGCCTCTATCTGCCAAACGGCAACCCGCAGCCCGGGCCGAAATTCGATTACAAGCTCGACTGGTTCAGGCGGCTGCGATCGCATGCCGCAAAACTGCTCAAGCAGGATATTCCGGTGGTGCTGGCCGGCGACTACAACGTTGCGCCGACCGCCACCGATATCTATCCGACAAAGTCCTGGGACAAGGACGCGCTGATCCAGCCGAAAAGCCGTGCGGCGTTCAAGGCACTGGTAGACCAGGGCTGGACCGATGCGATCCGCACCCTGCATCCGGAAAAACCGATGTTCACGTTCTGGGACTACAAGCGCAACCGCTGGCCACGCGATGCCGGACTACGGCTCGATCATCTGCTGCTGAGCCCAGCGGTCGCGCCGCGCCTTGTCAAGGCCGGTATCGATCGCAAGGTGCGCGGCGAAGAAGGCGCCAGCGACCATGCGCCGGCGTGGATCGTGCTGCGCTAGCAGTACAACACAGGGCGCGGATTACGCGAAAACAACCCCATGCACAGTAGGCCTGGCTGCCGTCAGCCCTTACGCGTGTGGCCCCAGGCCGCATCCCAATCCTCGCCGGCGGCGTCGATGACGCGGCCGTCGGCCTCGAAGAACTTGTTCGGCACCTGGAAGATCGCCAGCATCAGCCCGCCTTCCGGGCACCAGGCGACGTGACGGCTGCCCTCCTCGCGCCAGATGAACTCGCCGGCCTTGCACTCGATGCCCTGCGCCGGACCTTCCTTGTCGACGAGGGAGCCTTCGAGCACGTAGGTCTGCTCGATGTTGACGTGCTCATGGTCGGGTAGCACGGCGCCCGGTGCGAACCGCATCAATGCCGTCATCAGGCCGGTCTTGCGATCGAACAACAGCGTCTTGGCTTCACAGCCTGGGAACCGCGTCTTCTGCCATTCCATGCTGGCGGGGCGAACCAGATGGGAATGCGTCTCTGCAGTCTGCGCCTTTGCTGGCGTCACGGCGTCCATTGGCGATCCTCCGTTCTGATTGTTTGGACGCGATCCTAGCAGCTCTGCCTATCGCCACCAGACGGCCGGTGTGCGTTGCGGGAGGCGTAAACGCCCCTCACCACAAATTCTTGCCGTCGATCACCGTCACCGGCACAGCGTCGAGATCGAAATCGTCGAACAGCCGCGCATTGATGCCGACCTTGGGATTGTCGAAGTCCGGCTTGCCTGTCGACCAATCAGGCGATTCGGAATAGGTGCCGCAGCCGCAACTGGCGCAGAAATGATGCTTGACGGTCCGGCTGCCCCACAGATAGGTCGCGACATTTTCCGGCGGCGAGGTCAGGCGAAATTGTGCCGGCTTGTAATAAGCCCACAAGGCACCGCGCTTGGAACACAGCGAGCACGTGCAGCGCGTCACGTCGGCCGGCGCCTCGCTCACCTCGAATTGCGTCTGGCCGCAATGGCAGCTCCCCTTGATTGGCACGATCGCCTCCTTTCGCTCTGATATCCGGACTCGTAACCTGCCCCTGCTGACACCATGATGTCAGCATCAGGAATCGCGAGATTTTAGGGTGGGCTTCCTTTTCGTCCTCATTGTCGGCCTCATCGCCGGCACCATCTCGGGCATCGTCGGCACGGGATCGTCGATCATGCTGATGCCGGTATTGATCTATCAATACGGGCCGAAGGAAGCCGTTCCGATCATGGCGGTTGCCGCCGTGATGGCTAACCTGTCGCGCATTCTCGCCTGGTGGCGCGAGGTCGACTGGCGCGCCTGCCTGGCTTATTCCGCCACGGGCATTCCGGCCGCAGCCATTGGCGCCCGCACGCTGTTGGCGCTGCCCTCGCATGCCGTCGATATCGCGATCGGCCTGTTTCTGATCGCGATGGTGCCGGTCCGGCACTGGCTCGCGCGGCATCAGCTCAAAGCGAAGCTCTGGCATCTTGCAGTCGGTGGCGCGATCATCGGCTATCTCACCGGCATCGTGGTTTCGACCGGTCCGCTCAGCGTGCCGCTGTTTCTGTTTTACGGGTTGACCAAAGGCGCTTTCCTCGCCACCGAGGCGGCAAGCTCGCTCGGGCTTTACTTAAGCAAATCGGTCACGTTCGAGCGCTTTGGCGCGTTGACGCCAGATATCGCGCTGAAGGGCCTGATAGCCGGCTCTTCCCTGATGTTCGGCGCCTTCATCGCTAAAGGCTTTGTGCTGCGGCTCAAGCCTGACGTCTTCCGGCTCTTGATGGACGGCATCATGCTGGCCGCGGGTCTCGCCCTGTTGTGGACGGCTTTTTCGTAAGGAAACCGGACCAGCGGCCTGAACCATCCGCCTGCAATGGCCGACCAAGTGACGCGTGTCACATCGAGTCCGCAGGTCACCATAGATCAATGCCGGGCTTGGATTCGCATCACCCACGTTCGGAGAGACCGAAATGCCCAAGGGAATCAGCGGCGGAATAATCGGCGCTGTCATCGCCGTCATTGTCATTGCCATCATCGCAGCGGGAAGCTGGTACACCGTCGATCAGACCGAACGCGGCGTGAGGCTGCGTTACGGCGCGGTCATCGGCACCGCGCAGCCGGGTCTCGGCTTCAAGCTGCCGCTGATGGACAGCGTCGAGAAGGTTAGCGTCAAGACGCTCACCTATACCTGGGACAAGATGAACTCCTATTCCTTCGATCAGCAGCCCGCCGACCTCAAGATCAGCGTCACCCTGCGCGCTTCGCCGGAGAAGGTGGCCGATCTCTATGCGAAGTTCGGCGGGCTCGACACCGCGGTCAAGCAGGTGGTCAGCCCGGCCGTGAACCAGCAGGTCAAGATCGTGTTCGGCCGCTACACGGCCGTGAAGGCGATCCAGGAGCGTGGCGCGCTCAACTCCGCGATCAAGGACGCCATCACGGCGTCGCTGAAGGACGATCCGATGATCATGATCGAGAGCGTCCAGCTCGAAAACATCGAATTCTCCGCCAACTATCTGCACTCGATCGAGCAGCGCATGCTGGCCGAGGTCGAGGTGCAGAAGCTGCAGCAGAACGCCGAGCGCGAGAAGGTGCAGGCGCAGATCACCGTCACCCAGGCGACCGCCAAGGCCAACGCCGTCCGCGCCGAGGCCCAGGCCGCGGCCGACGCGCTGCGGCTCAACGGCGAAGCCCGCGCCACCAATATCAGGATCACCGGCGAGGCCGAGGCCGCCGCCATCGAAGCCCGCGCCAAGGCGCTCGGCACCAACCCGAACCTCGTCACGCTGGTGCAGGCTGAACGCTGGAACGGCGTGCTGCCGACCACGATGGTGCCGGGCTCGGCCGTGCCGTTCGTATCGGTGAAATAGAGCCACGTCGCAAAAGTAGCGGCGCCCGGACCGCGGACGCCGCCATGACGTGTCGATGCCAGAGACTGATCATGCCGAAAGTCCACACCATCGCGCTCGCGAGCTTCCTTGCCGTTCTTGCCGTGCAAACGTCCCCGCATGCCGCGCCTGCATTCGATGGATTATGGGCGACCAGCAAAAAGGATTGCCGCGACAAGGATGGGCCTGACAGCAAGACCTTCATCGACCTCGACAACGTCATCAAGGGCAAGCCGGCGCCGCTCGTCGACAGTTACGAAAATCATTGCCGGGTCAATCGCACGACGCTGTCTGGCGACGGGCTGGTCCTGTCGACGACCTGCTTCGAATTCTGGGACGATTACAATAAGGGCGCGAACGGACGGAAGGTGGTGATCAAGCTGTCGCCCGGGCCAAAGGACACGATCAAGATCGACGGCAAGCCCTATTTGTTGTGCAAGCGCAAGAACGGCCTTCCCAAGCGTTGATCATTGCGGGTCCGTACTGGCCCTCGGGCCAGTTCCGTCCAGACAATGATGCCCGACGGCCTAACTCGCGCAGTCTTTATCGGATATGACGCGGTCGATCGGTGGCCGCATGATCTCAGACGTGGCATCCTGATCGACGGTACCATGCAGGTTGCATGGGCTGATTCTCGACTGGGGAGTACGTGTTTTGAGCATGGCGGCAGAAACGGCCGATGTCTCCTATCTGGGCGACCAGCGTACAGGACGTACCGAGGCCCGGCAGGACACCCTGAAATTCGCGGAAGCAGCCCTTGTCGACAGCAAGCGCGAAGGCCTGCTGCTTGCCGTCCGCGCCCGCTGGGTCGCACTGGCGATCACTGCCGCGACCCTGCCGATCATGAATCCGAACTGGGACGTGATCTACTACGTCCTGATGCTCGGCTTCTTTGCCCTGATCGGCTGGGCGCAGCTCAAGGTCGGCAAGGTCGGCCGTTCACCGCTCGAGGTCTTCCTGATCATCTGCGATCTTGCGCTGCTGACCTTCCTCAGCGTCGTTCCCAATCCGTGGGGCAATTTTGACTGGCCGATCGGCATGCAGTTCCGCTTCGACAGCTTCCTCTATTTCTTCATTTTCCTTGCCACCGCCACCCTGGCCTATTCGTGGCGAACGGTCGTCGCGATCGGCGGGTGGACTGCGACCCTGTGGGCCATCGCCGTCGGCTGGGCCTACCTGCAGCCCGAACGCCACGCAGCGTTGTCGGCGCGCGTCAAGGAAGCGATCGGTGCCGACATCCGCATGTTCGAGATCCTCGATCCCTCCTCGATCGGATTCGGCGCCCGCTTCCAGCAGGTCACCGTGTTCGTCATCGTGGCCGGGATCCTGGCGCTCGCCGTGCGCCGTTCGAATGCGCTGCTGGTCAGCCACGCCGGCCTTGAGCGCGAACGGGCCAATCTCGCGCGTTACTTCTCCCCCAACGTCGTCAACGAATTGTCGGGGAATGACGAACCGCTGACGCGCGTTCGCACGCAGGACGTTGCAGTGCTGTTTGCCGATATCGTCGGTTTCACCGCCTACACCGATGGACGAGACCCGAATGAGGTCATTGATACGCTGCGACAATTCCATGAGCGAATGGAGCGCGAGGTGTTCCAGCACGGCGGAACGCTCGACAAATATCTCGGCGACGGCCTGATGGCGACGTTCGGCACGCCATTCGCGGGCGATTCCGATGCGCTGAACGCGCTCCGCTGCGCGCGGGGCATGATCGCCTCGATCGCCGAGCTGAACAGGGAACGGATCACTCGCAACCAGCCGCCGATCCAGGTCAGCGTCGGCTTGCATTACGGGCAGGTCGTGCTCGGCGATATCGGCCTCAACCGGCTCGAATTCGCCGTGATCGGCACCACCGTCAATGCCGCGAGCCGGCTCGAAGCGCTGACCCGCGAATTCGGCTGCGCCATCGTCGTCAGCGACGCGCTGGTGCAGCAGGCCCGCAGCGAAACCAGCCAATCGACCGCCGACTTCGCATCGCTGGTCGAGCAGCCGGCACAGAGCATTCGTGGGCTTGAGCAGCCGGTAGGCATATGGACGTGTGCAAGCGTTGTTCCTGATGATCTGACGCGTGCTTGACGACACCGGCGCACCGCGCCACATGGCGTCTTTCCGTGCTAGACAGTGCCGCCCGTTCACCGAGTCTGCTATTTCCCTATCATGGCCAAATCCACCATCTCCTTCGTCTGCCAGAACTGCGGCGCGGCGTATAACCGCTGGCAGGGCAAGTGCGAGTCCTGCGGCGAGTGGAACACGCTGGCCGAGGAGGACACGGGCGGCAACGTGCCGGTGTCGATCCGTTCGAAGCGCCGGGGCCGGACGTTTGCGCTGGAGTCGCTGACCGGCAAAAGCAACGACGCCCCTCGCCTGTCATCCGGCATGGCCGAGCTTGACCGCGTCACCGGCGGCGGCTTTGTGCGCGGCTCGGTGCTCTTGGTCGGCGGCGATCCCGGCATCGGCAAGTCGACGCTGCTGACGCAAGCCACCAGCCTTTTGGCGCGCGCCGGGCATCGCGCGGTCTATATTTCGGGCGAAGAGGCGGTGGCGCAGGTGCGGCTGCGCGCCGAGCGGCTGGGCCTCGCCGATGCGCCAGTGCAGCTCGCCTCCGAAACCTCGGTCGAGGACATCGTCTCGACGCTGTCCGAGGGCGCGGTGCCGCGCCTGATCGTGATCGATTCGATCCAGACCATGTGGACCGATACGGTGGAATCGGCGCCGGGAACGGTGACGCAGGTCCGCGCCTCCGCGCAGGCGCTCATTCGATTCGCCAAGAAGACCGGCGCCGCGATCATTCTGGTCGGCCACGTCACCAAGGACGGCCAGATCGCGGGACCTCGCGTGGTCGAGCACATGGTCGACGCGGTGCTCTCGTTCGAAGGCGAAGGCTCGCAGCATTTCCGCATCTTGCGCGCGATGAAGAATCGTTTCGGGCCGACCGACGAGATCGGCGTGTTCGAGATGACCGGCCTCGGTCTGCGCGAGGTTTCCAACCCTTCCGAATTGTTCCTTTCTGAACGCGACCTCGGTAGCCCCGGCACGGCAGTGTTTGCCGGCATCGAGGGCACCCGCCCCGTCTTGGTGGAATTGCAGGCGCTGGTGGCGCCGACGACGCTGGGCACCCCGCGCCGGGCCGTGGTGGGCTGGGATCCAAGCCGGCTTTCGATGGTGCTGGCGGTGCTGGAGGCCCATTGCGGGGTCAAATTATCCGGCTACGACGTCTATCTGAACGTCGCGGGCGGCCTGCGCATCCAGGAGCCTGCGGCGGACCTTGCCGCTGCCGCCGCTCTGGTTTCATCCTTGGTGAACGCACCGTTACCGACGGATGCGGTTTATTTCGGCGAAATTTCGCTTTCGGGCGCGGTCCGACCGGTGGCACAGACCTCGGCGCGACTGAAAGAGGCCGCCAAACTCGGCTTTGGCCGCGCCGTTCTGCCCGAATCGGCCCGGGGCGAGGTCGGCGGCGATGGTGGCCTCGTGCTGAACGCTGTCGGCGGGCTGACCAGCCTGGTTGCCGAAGTCGCAGCCCGCGGCAGCCCCAGAGCCAACCGGGATAACAATCGCGAGGGTGTGGCGGAGAAAAATGCCACACCGGCGCGATTCCGTCGTGAAAACAGCTAAAGCGGCGTGACGCGCCCGGCCCTCGCCGCTATACAACCCGCGCGAATGGCGGGCGGGATGGCGCGATATCCGGCCTTGCGGGATGGGCCATCTGCCCCTCACTTGGGGTGACCTAATTCCGCCGATTCGTTCCTAAAGGATTTACGAGCGGACCTGACCAGCCGATGCCGATTACGATACTCGATCTCGTCCTGCTCGGAGTGATGCTGATCTCGGGGCTGCTCGCCATGGTGCGCGGCTTCATGCGCGAAATCCTGTCGATCGCGGCCTGGGGCGCGGCGGCGCTGGTGACGCTGTACGCCTATTCGAAGCTGATGCCATCCGCGAAGGCCTATTTCGGCAGCGATACGATCGCGACGGTGGTGGTCGTGGCCGGCACCTTCATCGGCACCCTGATCGTGGTTTCCGTGATCACGGTGCGAATTTCGGACATGATCCTGGATTCCCGGATCGGGGCGCTTGATCGCACCCTCGGCTTCCTGTTCGGCCTCGGCCGTGGCCTTCTGATCGTCGTGGTCGCCTTCCTGTTCTTCAGCTGGCTCGTTCCTGACAAGCAACGGCCGGACTGGATCACCGGTGCGAAGTCCCGGGTGGTCCTGCAGGGAACCGGGGATTGGTTAATGGCGCTCTTGCCTGATGACCCCGAGAACACCATCTTAAAGAGATTCAAGAAGAATAAACCGGAAGACGACCAAACTGACGCCGAGCAGGCAGCCCCTGCGTCAGGCGATGGCTACACGAAACCTGCCCGCGACAGCCTTAAAAAGCTGATCGAGAAACCCGCAGGCCGCTAATTCTGGCCAAAATAGAGAGGCGATGGACGCGATGCAAAACCCTTCCGATCCCGCCGGCCAACTCGATCTAGATTCCGGTATCGAGTTGCAGGACGATCTCGAAGGCGACACGCTACGCGAAGAATGCGGCGTGTTCGGCATTTTCGGCCACCCCGAGGCCGCCGCGATCACCGCCCTCGGACTACACGCCCTCCAGCACCGCGGCCAGGAGGCCGCCGGCATCGTCTCTTTCGACGGCAGCCGCTTCCACTCCGAGCGCCGCCTCGGCCTCGTCGGCGACACCTTCTCCCGCCGCGAGGTGATCGAGCGCCTGCCCGGCAGCATGGCGGTCGGCCATGTCCGCTATTCCACCACAGGCGCCACCATCCTGCGCAACGTCCAGCCGCTGTTCGCCGAGCTCAACGCCGGCGGCTTTGCGGTCGGCCATAACGGCAACCTCACCAACGGGCTGACGCTGCGCCGCGAGCTGGTCAAGGGCGGCGCGATGATGCAGTCGACCACGGACACCGAGGTCATCCTGCACCTGGTCGCGCAGTCCAAGCGCAGCCGGTTCATCGACCGCTTCATCGAGGCGCTGCGCGCGATCGAAGGCGCCTATGCGCTCACCGCGCTCACCAACAAGAAGCTGATCGGCGCGCGCGATCCGCTCGGTATCCGTCCCCTGGTGCTCGGCGATCTCGACGGCCGGCCGATCCTGACGTCGGAGACCTGCGCGCTCGACATGATCGGCGCCCGCTATGTCCGCGACATCGAGCCGGGCGAGATCATCGTGTTCGACGAGGCCGGCGCCCACAGCCACAAGCCGTTCCCGCCGAAGCCGCCGCGTCCCTGCATCTTCGAATACATCTATTTCGCGCGGCCGGATTCCATCGTGGGCGGCCGCTCGGTCTATGACGTCCGGAAGGCTTTCGGCGCGCAGCTCGCGCGCGAGAGCCATCCCGATGTCGACGTCGTGGTGCCGGTGCCGGATTCCGGCGTGCCCGCGGCGGTCGGCTACAGCCAGTTCTCCGGCGTGCCGTTCGAGCTCGGCATTATCCGAAACCACTATGTCGGCCGCACCTTCATCCAGCCGACGCAGAGCGTGCGCGAGCTTGGCGTGCGCATGAAGCATTCGGCCAACCGCGCCGCGATCGAAGGCAAGCGGATCATCCTGATCGACGACTCGCTGGTGCGCGGCACCACGTCGAAGAAGATCGTGCGCATGATGCGCGACGCCGGTGCGCGCGAGGTGCATTTCCGCCTCGCCTCGCCGCCGATCCTCTATCCCGACTATTACGGCATCGACCTGCCGGACCGCGGCGGCCTGCTCGCCGCCACCCATTCGCTGGAGGAAATGCGCGAGATCATCGGCGCGGATTCGCTGGCGTTCCTGTCGATCGACGGCATGTACCGCGCGATGGGCGAGCCGGGCCGCGATCCCGCCAATCCGAAATTCTCGGATCACTGCTTCACTGGCGCCTATCCGACCCACCTGACCGATCAGACCCAGACCGAGCCGCAGCCCCGGCAATTGTCGCTGCTGGCGGAGGCGAGCTGAGGCGTCCACCGCTGTCGTCCCTGCGAAAGCAGGGACCCATAGCCACCGGCCGTGGTTATTCGAAGAAAATTAGACACGGACACCATCTCCAACCATAGGCTTCACGGAGTATGGGTCCCCGCGTTCGCGAGGACGACCGTGGAGAGAGCTTAGTTCAATGACCCAACCTCTCGCCTCCCGCATCGCGCTCGTCACCGGCGCATCGCGCGGCATCGGCTACGCCACCGCCCGCGCGCTGGCCCGCGCCGGTGCGCACATCGTCGCCGTCGCACGCACGCAGGGCGGGCTGGAGGAACTTGACGACGAAATCCGCAAGGACGGCGGCAGCGCCACGCTGGTGCCGCTCAACCTCACCGATTTCGACGGCATCGCGCGCCTCGGCGCAGCGCTGCATGAGCGCCATGGCAAGCTCGACATTCTCGTCGGCAATGCCGGCGTCGCCGGCCCCTCCTCGCCGCTCGGCCATATCGAGCTGAAGCCGTGGAACGACGTCATCGCGGTCAACGTCACCGCGAATTTCCAGCTGATCCGCTGCATGGACCCGCTGCTCCGGGTTTCCGACGCCGCCCGCGCCGTGTTCATCACCTCAGGCGCCGCCAGCATGGCGAACGCCTATCAAGGCCCCTACGCGGCTTCGAAGGCCGCGCTGGACACGCTGGTGCGCTCCTGGGCCAATGAGACCCTGAGCACGAAGATGCGCGTCAACCTGTTCAGCCCGGGGCCGATCCGCACCCGCATGCGCGCCAGCGTATTTCCCGGCGAAGACCCGATGACGCTGGACACGCCGGAGCAGGCCGCGGAGTTCATCGTACCGATGTGCGCGCCCGAGTGGACCGAGACGGGCAAGCTGTACGATTACAAGGCGCGCAAGCTGTTGAGCTTCCATCCGCCGGGTTAGGCCGCGTCATTGTGCGCCCTCTGCCGTCATTGCGAGCGCAGCGAAGCAATCCATATTGCCGCTCGTTAAGGCATGGATTGCTTCGTCGCTTCAGCGCAAAATTGCTTTTGCAATTTTGTGGCGAGTTCCTCGCAATGACGACCGGACAGGTTGACTCGCACTCCTCCCCACGATTGACTGCCCTTCCAAGCGGGACAACCCGCCAAGAAAAAGCACCGGGAGGCACTCATGACGCCGACGCGTAATCGCGCCCGCCGATATCTTTCCAAAACCATTTCCGCCTGCTTCACCGCCGCCATGCTGATGGCAATGGCGCCCGCTCACGCCGGTGATATCCCGACCTCCACCGTCGACGCGTCCTGGCCAAAGCCGCTGCCGAACAACTGGATCCTCGGCCAGGTCGGCGGCATCACCACGGATGCGCAGGGGCACATCTGGGTCATTCATCGTCCGCGCTCGCTCACCGATGACGAAAAGGGCGCGACGCTCAATCCGCCGCGCTCCAAATGCTGCGTGCCGGCGCCGCCGGTGCTCGAGTTCGATGCCGACGGCAATCTCTTGCGCTCCTGGGGCGGCCCGGGCGAAGGCTACGAATGGGTCGGCCGCGAGCATGGCATCGAGGTGGACGACAAAGGTTTTGTGTGGATCGGCGGTAATGCAGACAACGACAATGCGATTTTGAAATTCACCCTCGATGGCAAATTCGTGATGCAGATCGGCACGATCGCGCCGAGCAAAGGCTCGGCCGACACGACGCAGCTCGGCAAGCCCGCGGAGACCGCCGTCGACAAGGACGCCAACGAAATCTTCATCGCGGACGGCTACGGCAATCGCCGCGTCATCGTGTTCGACGCGACGAGCGGCGCCTACAAGCGGCACTGGGGCGCCTACGGCAGGCCGCCAAGCGACGACAAGCAGCCGCCCTACGATCCCAACGGGCCGGCTCCGCAGCAATTCGCCAACCCCGTGCATTGCGTGAAGCTCGCCAATGACGGGTTGCTCTATGTCTGCGATCGCATGAACAATCGCATCCAGGTGTTCAGGAAAGATGGAACCTTCATTAAGGAATGGTTTTACGAAAAGAACACGCGCGGCAATGGCGCCGTGTGGGATATCGCGATCTGGCCCGACCGGAAGCAGACCTATTTGCTGAGCGCCGATGGCGAGAACAACGAAATCCGGGTGCTGAAACGGGACGATGGTACCGTAGTCGGCAGTTTTGGCCGCGGCGGCCGCCAGGCCGGGCAGTTTCACTGGGTTCACGCCATGGCCGTGGACGCCAAGGGGAACGTCTACACCGCCGAGGTCGACACCGGTAAGCGGATCCAGAAGTTCAAGCTGACGTCGGAAGCGCTACGATAGGTGGATTGCCCGCCCGGGCGGGAAAGACTATCGCAGAACCGCTGGCAGGTTCCGACAAGAGAGCCGGCGAACAACAATTTGAGAGGAAATACAATGACCACCAGAATTGCGCGGCGCTTTGCCGCTTCCGTGGCGCTTACCGCGCTCTGCCTCGCAACGCCAGCCTTGGCCCAGGACAAGACCGTCAAGATCGGCGTGCTCAACGACATGTCGAGCCTCTATGCCGACATCGGCGGGCCCAATTCCGTGGTCGCGATCAAGATGGCCGTCGAGGATTCCGGCCTGACCAAGAAGGGCTGGAAGATCGACGTCATCAGCGGCGACCATCAGAACAAGCCCGACGTCGGCGTCAACCTCGCCCGGCAGTGGATCGACAACGACAAGGTCGATGCGATCGCCGATACGCCGAACTCCGGTGTCGCGCTGGCGGTCAGCAACCTCGTCAAGGAAAAGAATGCCGTGCTGCTGAATTCGGGTGCGGCGACCGCCGACCTGACCGGCAAGGCCTGCACGCCGAACACCATCTCCTTCACCTATGACACCTATATGCTCGCCAACGGCACCGGCAAGGCGCTGACCAAGGCCGGCGGCGACAGCTGGTTCTTCCTCACCGCCGACTACGCCTTCGGTCATGCGCTCGAGCGCGACACCTCGGCCGTCGTGACCGCCAATGGCGGCAAGGTGCTCGGCGGCGTCAAGGCGCCGATCAACACCGCCGATTTCTCGTCCTTCCTGCTGCAGGCCCAGGCCTCCAAGGCGAAGGTCATCGGGCTTGCCAATGCCGGCGGCGACACCACCAACTCGATCAAGCAGGCCGCCGAATTCGGCATCGTCCAGGGCGGCCAGAAGCTCGCCGCGCTGCTGCTCTTCATCAACGACGTGCACGCGCTCGGCCTGAAAACCGCGCAGGGCCTGACATTCACGGAGTCTTTCTATTGGGACATGAACGACCAGACCCGCGCCTGGTCGAAGCGGTTTGTGGCGCAGGCCAGCAAGAACGCGATGCCCTCGATGACGCAGGCCGGCAACTACGCCATGGTGCTGCATTATCTCAAGGCGATGGAATCGCTCGGCGGCAATCCGCATGACGGCGCCAAGGTCGTCGCCAAGATGAAGGAATTGCCGACCGACGATCCGCTGTTCGGCAAGGGCCCGCTGCGCGCCGACGGCCGCCGCCTGATTCCGGCCTATCTGTTCGAGGTGAAGAAGCCGGCAGAGTCGAAGGGACCGTGGGACTACTACAAGCAGATCGCCACGATCTCCGCGGAAGACGCCGCCAAGCCGCTCGAAGCCAGCGACTGCCCGCTGGTGAAGAAATAAGAAAAAGCAGCAAGCGTAGGGTGGGCAAAGGCGCGCAAGCGCCGTGCCCACCCTTTCGCTCCGAATGCATGTTGCGAATGGTGGGCACGCTTCGCTTTGCCCACCCTACTTTTTAAGCGTACGCCAGGCGATCACCAGCGCAAGCCCCAGCAGTGCCGCCGCCAGAAGGAACGGCGCGCCCGGCAATTTCACCGGGGCCTGGTCGCTGATGAAATAGGCGAAAGTCAGCGTAAACAGAAACGGCCCGGCCATCTGCGCGATTGAGTTGACGCTGTTGGTCGCGCCCTGCAACTGGCCCTGCTGGTCCGGCGCCACGAGCTGCGTCGTCAGCGCCTGGACTGCCGCGCCCGCCACGCCCCATAGCGCCATCACGGGAATGCCGATCCAGAACAACGGCCCGGTTGGCGCCACGCCGTAGATGAAGAATCCCAAACCGCCAGAGGCCAGCCCGAGCAACAGCGCCCGCCGCTCGCCAAGCCGTTTGACGATCGGCCCGACGCCCGCGCCCTGCACCACCATGGCGCAGACGCCGACCAGGGCCAGCGTCAGCCCGACCGTCTTCGTATCCCAGCCATAGCGGTAGGTCGCATAAAGGACGAAGGTGGACGGCAGCACCACATGCGCGACCTGTCCGAAGAAATTCGCCAGCGACAGCCCAGCGAGAACACGGTTCGAACGCAGGAGATGCAATGCGCCAAGCGGGCTGGCGCTCTTCCAGCGAAACGGCGCGCGACGTTCCACCGGCAGCGACTCTGGCAGGATCAGCCAGCCATAGAGCGCATTGGCAAAGCTGAGGCCCGCTGCAATCCAGAACGGCAGGCGCGGATCCATGCCGCCGAGCAGGCCGCCGACCGCCGGGCCGAGAATGAAGCCGGCGCCGAACGCCGCGCCGATCTTGCCGAACACCGCGGCGCGCCGCTCCGGCGGCGTCACGTCGGCGATGTAGGCAAACGCGGTCGAGATGCTCGCCGAGGTGATGCCCGAGATCACCCGGCCGATAAACAGCCAGACCAGCGACGGCGCCAGCGCCATCAGCACATAATCCAGCGCCAGTCCGAAATTCGACAGCAGCACCACCGGCCGCCGCCCGAAGCGGTCCGACAGCGCGCCGAGGATCGGCGAGAACAGAAACTGCATCAGCGCCCAGGCGGTGCCGAACAGGCCGAAAATCCGCGCCGCGGTGGCGGTGTCGTTGTCGACAAAGCTCTCGACCAGCTTGGGCAGGATCGGCAGGATCAGGCCGAGCGCCAGCATGTCGAGCAGGATGGTGACGAAGATGAAGGCCGCCGCGCCGCTGCGCACCGGCGGCTTGTCGTCGGCGACGGCCACGGACGCCTGCTCGCTCATGACGGCCGCTTGCGCTTGTGGGCGAACGGATTGGCCTTTTCGCGCAGCGTGATGCGGATCGGCGTGCCCGGCAGCTCAAAAGCCTCGCGCAGGCTGTTGGTGAGATAGCGCAAGTAAGACTGCGGCACGGCATCGGCGCGCGAGCAGAACAATACGAAGCTCGGCGGACGCCCCTTGGTCTGCGTGATGTAGTTCAGCTTCAGCCGGCGCCCTGACACCGCGGGCGGCGGATTGGCCTGGATCGCCTGCTCGAACCAGCGATTGAGCGCGGCCGTCGGCACGCGCTTGTTCCAGACGGCGTAGGCTTCCTGGATCGCTTTCATCAGGCGGTCGATGCCCTCGCCCATCAGGCCGGATACGGCGACGATGGGCGCGCCCCTGACCTGCGGCAGCCAGTGATCGGCATCGCTGCGCAGCGCCGAGATCAGATGCGGCTTGCGCTCCATCAGATCCCATTTGTTGACCGCGAGCACGATGGCGCGCCCCTCGCGCTCGATCAGATCGGCGATGCGCAGGTCCTGCTCCTCGAAGCGGTGCTGCGCGTCCATCATCATCACGACGACCTCAGCAAAGCGCACGGCGCGCAGCGCGTCGGCGACCGACAGTTTTTCCAGCTTCTCCTCGATCCTCGAGCGACGGCGGAGGCCCGCGGTATCGAACACGCGGAAATCGCGGCCCTGCCAGGTGATTTCCACCGCAATGGAATCGCGCGTGGTGCCGGCCTCGGCGCTGGTGAGCAGCCGCTCCTCGCCGAGCAGATGATTGATCAGCGTGGATTTTCCCGCATTGGGGCGGCCGACGATGGCGACGCGGATCGGACGCCGCGCGAGATCCTCCTCCGACACGGCCTCGTCGTCGAGCTCCTCGGCCTCCTCCGCCGGCTCCGGCATCAGCGCGGCGAGCGCGTCGTAGAGTTCGCCCATGCCCTCGCCATGCTCGGCGGAAATCTGCACGGGATCGCCGAGCCCGAGCGCGTAGGATTCCATCGCGCCGATTTCGCCGTGCTTGCCCTCGCTCTTGTTGGCGACCAGCACCACCGGCTTGTTGGCGCGGCGCGCGAAGTCGGCAAAGGCACGATCGTTCGGCGTCAGCCCGGCACGCGCGTCGATCACGAACATCAGCGCGTCGGCAAGACCGATCGCGGTCTCGGTCTGCTCCTGCATCCGCGCGGTCAGCGAGCCCTTGGCGCCCTCGTCGAGGCCGGCGGTGTCGATCACGGTGAATTCGAGATCGCCGAGACGCGCCTGTCCCTCGCGGCGGTCACGGGTCACGCCGGGCTCGTCGTCGACCAGCGCGAGCTTCTGCCCGACCAGCCGGTTGAACAGCGTCGACTTGCCGACGTTGGGCCGGCCGATAATGGCGATCGTAAAGGACATAAATGATCCAAACGCCCTTTTCTGAAGGGCGTGTCAATTCGAACGAATAGCAGAAATCAGCGCTGGAAACTGCCGCTCGGCATCGGGGCCGGGAAAGCCGATTGCTGCGACGATTGAGCCGGCTGATCGGGCGGCGGCGCGGTGGTGCGCTTGCGCGCGATCTTGGCCGGCTTGGGCGCCGGCGGTGGCGCGGCGGTGCCGCCCTCTTCCTCGGGCGCCGCGTCAGGGTCGACGGCCGCCGCGGGTGCGGCAGCCTGCTTCCCCCTGGATTTCGTGCCCTTCTTGGCTTTCGGCTCTTCTGCCGGCGGCGCCACGGCGGCAGCCTGAGCGTTCGGATCGTCCTGACGTGCGCCTTTATAGAGATCCTTCGGCACGCCCTGCTCGAGGCCCGGCACACCTTCGGGGAAGACGGGCTTGCGCTCACCGGGCAGCTTCTTCTTGGTATCGAGGAAGTCGAGCAGATCGGTCGGATCGAAATTGCCCGAGCTGCCACAGCCCGCCAGCGCGCCCGAGAGCGCGATGAGGACGGCGGTTGCGATCAAACGTTGCGGGCGGCGCATATCGGATTTCCCAACTCGTTCTTGCCGGCTTCAGCTCTGATTAGCTCTTGGATTAGCTCTTGGCGACCGGCGGCAGCAGCGCCTGCAGCGCTTCGGCACGCGAGCGCAGGCTCGGCGGTGTTTCGCCGTCATTGGCAATCATGTCCAGCCATTGCCGCGTCGCCGCGGCATCGTTGGCGCGCCACGCCGACAGCGCCAGCAATTCGCGCGCGCTGTGGCGGAAGGTCGCCCCCGGCGCAGCCGCCGCCTCGAGGCGTTCCTTCATGTTCGGATAGCTGGTGCTTTCCAGCAGCAATTGGGCCGCACGAATGCGCGCCAGATCCTGGTCGGCGGCGCCGACGCTGCGATCGGCCGATATCTCGTCGTACATTTTGGCCGCCGCCGGCGCATCGCGATTGGCGATCTCCGCCGCCAGGCGTAGCCGCGACAGCGTGCGGTAGCCGAACGGCGCCTTGGCGACGAGATCGGCGAAAGCCGCCTCGGCCTCGGCATGCTTGTTCGCTTCGGAAAGCTCGACAGCCTTGTCGAAGGCCGCGCCCGCCTCGGCCGCCTTCTTGGCTTCCAGATACTGGTAGCCGCGCCAGCCACCCACGCCGGCAACGATCAAAATCATCACGGCAATGATGTAGATCGAATACTTATCCCACAGCTTCTTGAGCTGTTCGCGACGTACTTCCTCGTCGACTTCATCAAATAATTCAGACACTTAAGTATATCCCATCCCGCGGAACCGCAACATCGGCGGCAGGTTCGCGCACCCGGTCCCCGCATGGCCGGGGCGTAGCCTATCGATATGGCGGTGGCAAGGCAAAGCTAGCGGGATCAAAGCGTTAACAGCGCCCCGATTCGCCTTCTAAAACCAGCCGGCAATGTTGACACCGAGGTTCAAAGTTTGGCGTAATCCGCCCGCTTCCGTTTGCCGACTCGTATCCGATTTTTCAGGTGTTTCATGCCTCGCCCTGCGCTGGTTTCGATCCTCGCCATGGGCCTGGCATTGCTGCCCGCAGCGTCGCCGGCCGACGACATCAAGCCGAAAGCACCAGAGACGGCATTCTCGGGCAAGTTGCGCCCGGACATTCTGGGTATCTCGACCGAATCGAATGCCGAAGCCGCGCGCGGCGTCTTTGATTCGCTGTTCAAGGGCCACACCGACACCAAGACCGACATCCAGCAGCAGAAGCTCGGCAATGGTGGAAACAGCTACGTCGCGGCGCTGAATTTCAGCCTCCCGGCCGGTCCGAAACAGAACGGCGAGATGCTCTCGAGCAGCTTCTCCTCGCCGGCGAGCGCCAACCGCGCTTATTTCGTCGCCCGCAACCTGACCTTCGCCCAGGACCAGCAGCCGTCGAAGGCGGACATGATCAAAGAGGTGATGGGCAAATACGGCGTGCCCACCATCGTCGGCGATCAGCACCTGTACTACATCTACCGCAAGGGCTCGATCATGTCGGTCGGCGGCAAGTACAAGGAAACGACAGCCCTCGAAGCAATCGACAAGCCGCTTGATGCACGCGCCGCTGTCAAGCTCAACGGCGACACCGTTCGCGGCAGTTGCGTCGCGGTGGTGAAGCGCGCGCAGGCCAAGGTCAAGGATCCCAGCGCGATGCTCACAGAGGCAAAGGGCGCCAACTGCGACGGCGTGCTGAGCGTGCAACTCGTACCGGGCGCGCAGGCTGATCGTGTCGGTATCGCGCAATTCACGCTGCTCGACGTCAAACAACTCATCAGCGCGGCCGCCATTGACAGTGCCGCCGCAGGGCAAGGCAACGGTTCGATGCCGACGGGGAGCACCCCGAAACTTTAGCCGACTTTCAGGCCGAAATGGCCTCGCGGAGTTGCCGTTTCATCACCTTGCCATTGGCGTTGCGCGGTAGCGGCTCGGTGCGCAGATCCATGGTTTCCGGCACCTTGTAGTCGGACAGCCGCTCGGCGCACCAGGTGCGCAGCGCCTCACTGCCGACCGCGTTGCGCGTTACGACGACGGCGTGCACGCGCTCGCCCAGCACCGGGCACGGCTTTGCGATAATCGCGCTTTCGACCACGTCTGGGTGGCCGGCCAGCACCGATTCGACCTCCGCGGAATAGATCTTCAGGCCGCCGCGGTTGATCATGTCCTTCTGCCGGTCGAACACGCGGACGAAATTCTCAGCATCGATCGAGCCGAGATCGCCGGAGTGCCAGAAGCCGGCCGTAAAACTCTCCGCCGTTGCCTTCGGATTATTCCAGTAGCCCTTGATGACCGATCCGCCGTGGATCCAGATTTCGCCGATCTCGCCGCGCGGCAGCTCGCGGCCCTCGGCATCCATCACGATGATCTGCGCGCCGGGACAGGGCAAGCCGACGCTGTCGATATGACCTGCGGTCAGTTCGCCCGGCATCATGGTCGACGGCGATGTCGTTTCGGTCGCGCCGTAGCAATTCATCAGCTTGAGGCCGGGAATCTTGGCGTCGAGCTTCTCGATGGTGGCGATCGGCATCGGCGCGCCGCCAAAGCCGCCGATCCGCCAGCTCGACAAGTCGTAGCTGTCGAAATCCGGCTGCAACAGGCAAAGATTATACATCGCCGGCACCATCACGGTATAGGTGACGCGCTCGCGCGCGGCCAGCTTGAGATATTCCGCGGCCTTGAACTCCGGCATGATGATCAGCGCGCCGGCGCAGCGCACCATGGTCATGACGTTGGCGACGACGCCCGTGACGTGGCCGAGCGGTACGGCGGCAATCGAGCGATCCGCCTTCGTGAGATTCATGCCCGCCACGAACACCATCGCGGAATGGATGATCGTGCAATGGGCGAGCATCGCGCCCTTGGGCCGTCCCGTGGTGCCCGAAGTGTAGAGGATCATCGCGGTGTCCTCCTCGCCGACCTCGACCGGTACGGCCAACGGGGCGTTGTCGGCCAGCTCGGAAAAGCGCGAGAGAATCGGATCATCGTCGACGGCGATCCGGTGCGTGACCTCGGGAATATCGCCCGCATCGGGCACCCGGCCCGCCAGCGCGGCCTCGTGGATCAAAAGCCTTGCGCCGCAATCTGTCAGCACATAGGCGATCTCGGGCTTTTGCTGGCGGGTCGAAAGCAGAACCGTCACCAGCCCGGCATGCGCCGCGCCTAGCATCGTCAGCACGAATTCAACGCGATTGCCGAGCAGCACCCCGACGCGGTCGCCGCGCTGCAGGCCGAGCTTTTGAAAACCCGCGGCGATTTGCGCCGATCGCTGCGCGACTTCGCGCCAGGTCATACGCGTGGCGCCGCAAACTAGCGCCTCGCCCTCGCCGTTCCGCGCGACGGCTTCGGCGACCATCGCTGGAATACTCCTGGGCCGATCGCAAAACACCGGGACGATCCGGTCGCCGAAGCGCGGTTCAAGCCGCATCGGTGGAATGGCGTGCTGCGACCAGTCCATGGTCCCCTCGTCAGTTCTTTTTCATCTCGTAGACGTGTTCGGGTCCTGGAAACGCGCGGGAGCGGACGTCATCGGCATAGCCTTTGATGGCCGCCTCGATCGCGGGGCCGAGGTCACCATAGCGGCGCACGAATTTCGGCGTCCGCGGCGACAGGCCAAGCATGTCCTCGAGCACCAGCACCTGGCCGTCGCAGGCCGCACTGGCGCCGATGCCGATGGTCGGGATGGCGATGCTCTCGGTGATCTTCCGCGCCAAGGGTTCAGCGACCGCCTCGATCACCACCGAAAACGCGCCGGCATCCGAAATCGCCTGGGCATCCCTCAGGATCGGGTCCCAACTACCCCCATCGCGGCCCTGCGCGCGGAACGAGCCGAGCGTGTTGATCGATTGCGGCGTCAGTCCGATGTGGCCCATGACCGGCACGCCGCGCTCGGACAGGAACGCGATCGTTTCCGCCATTCGCTCGCCGCCTTCGAGCTTCACCGCGCCGCATTGCGTCTCCTTCAAGATCCGCACGGCGGAATGAAACGCCTGCTCCTTCGAAGCCTCATACGAGCCGAACGGCATGTCCACCACGACGAGCGCGCGCTTGGAGCCGCGCATCACCGCGCGCCCCTGCAGGATCATCATGTCGAGCGTCACCGGCACGGTGGTCTCGAAACCATGCATGACGTTGCCAAGGGAATCGCCGACCAGAATGACGTCGCAATGGCGGTCCACCAGGGCGGCGGTATGCGCGTGGTACGACGTCAGCATCACGATCGGCTCGCCGTTCTTGCGCGCGCGGATGTCAGGCGCGGTCTTGCGCCTGACGGCAGATTGAACCGACATGCCTAAGCTCCAACCACGGGGACGCCGATCACGACCGGATGGAACGCGAAGGCGAGCGCCAGATAGGCGACGAGACCGACCGCAACCGCGATCAGATCGTTGCCGGGACCACCGACGGGGATCGGCGGTCCGCCGGCGTCGGTACGGGATTTAAGCGAAATGCGGTCATAGACCGCCCAGGCGAGGAACGAGCCGAACAGGATGATCGAGCCGAGATCGCCATTGGCCAGCAGGTGCGCCGCCGCCCACAGCTTGATGCCAGTCAGCATCGGATGCTTCAGCGTCGTGTAGATGCGGCCACGGATGTAGGACGCGACCACCAGAATGACCGCGGGCAGCATCAGGGCTACCGTGATGTGCTTGAACGCCACCGGCGGATACCAGACGTCGATCCAGCCGGTGGCGCGATATTTGGCAAAGCCCCAGATGATCAGCGCGAGGCCGACGAAGGAGGCCAGCGTATAGCCGATCTTGTAGCCGCCCTCGCCTGTGGCGGCGATGATCTGCGCACGCAGCTTGCGCTGGATCGTGATCGTGTGGACACCAAAGAACACGATCAGGCCCAGGATCAACACCAGCAGTCCCATGATGTCCCTCCGTCACGCGGCTGGTTTTCCGGATTATCCGCGTATCATTTTAGGGGCTTGGGACGCAATGCGCCAAAAAATCCACGACGCGTTTAAAGGTAGGCCCACAGGTGTCATACGCGGGCTTGACCCGCGTATGCATCGTCCGCGCCAGCGGACAGACGTGATTCACGCGAAGCGCGATGGATTGCCGGGTCAAGCCCGGCAATGACAGGATCGATCGGCTCACGGCTTCCCCGCCTGCTTCCCCAGATCGCGATTATCGACGTAGCGGATCGCGATCGGCCGGCCCGCAAGGGCGCCACCCAATCCGGACGTAAATTTGAGCGGCGCACAGGCGGCGAGCGAGGCGTTAATGGCTTTCAGATACGTGGCCCTTGTATCGGACGGAACGCCGGCCGTGGCATAGGTCACCCGGGGCGCCGCGATGATCTCGCCTGACCGCTTGAAGCTGAAGCGGACCGACATCTGCATGCCCTCGCGCGCGACGTCGGAAGGCGGCGGTGACCAGCAGGAGCGCAGCGCCGCGAAGAGGTCGCCGATCGTATCGAGATCGTGGTCGGGCTTTTGGTATTTCGCGGCCTGATCCTGCGGCGGCACGGTCTCGATCGTGAGTTGCAGGTTCTGGCCGTAGGGATAGTCGATCTCGGGAATGCAGGGGCCGTCGTTGAACACGCTGCAGAACGACGGCGTGCATGGCTGGCCGTCGAGCACGCTGCAGGGCGCGTGCGAAAACGGCGTAGCGTCGATCTGGCGCCGCGGCTGCGCCCCGACGGCGCCGATCCCGGCGAACAGGCCGATCAGGCAGAGGATGGCGAACCGAAGCATGCCGCGTGTCCTTGCGGGGGATCCCACCTAAGCTGATGCGTGCCTTGGTCGCTATCAAGGCGGAGGGCGTTCACATCCCCGCGTTCATAGCGGACAGTTCCGCGATGAGGGCCTTTTCGCCCGGCTGGTCGAGGACGCCGGCCGTATGCGCCGCCACCCGCACCACGCGTGTCGTCGTCCGGCTTGAACGGACGACCCAGTATTCCAGAAACATCGGTGATTTACGGAGTGGCCGCGGGGTACTGGGTCGCCCGCATTCGCGGAGGACGACAGTGGAGGCTGCAGCGACACCGGTGGTTGAGGCGGGAAGCCGAGGGTCTTACGCCTTCTTCTTCACGTCCTTGACGTTGGAAAAATTGATCCCCTCGGCGCGTTCGCGGGTATAGCCGAGATAGAACTCGTTTTTGGCCATGAACACGGGATCGCCGTCGACATCGTCGGCGATGCCCGAACCGTTGGCGGCAATGAAGGCCTCTAGCTTCTTGCGGTCGTCGGACGACACCCAGCGCGCAAGCTGGAATTCCGAGACCTCGAATTCCACCGGCAGCGAGTATTCAGCATCCAGCCGCGCCTTGAGCACGTCGAGCTGCAGCGGACCGACGACGCCGACCAGCGCCGGGGCACCGTCACGCGGCCGGAAAACCTGGACCACACCCTCTTCCGACATCTGCTGCAGCGCCTCTTTCAGCTTCTTCGCTTTCATCGCATCCGTCAGGCGCACGCGGCGGACGATTTCCGGCGCGAAGCTGGGCACGCCGACGAAGGTGATGTCCTCGCCTTCGGTCAAGGTATCGCCGATCCGGAGCGTGCCGTGGTTCGGAATGCCGACGACGTCACCGGCGAAGGCTTCGTCCGCCACCGAACGGTCCTGGGCGAAGAAGAACTGCGGCGAAGACAGCGACATGTTCTTGCCGGTGCGCACCAGTTTCGCCTTCATACCGCGGCTGAGCCTGCCGGAGCACAGGCGCGCAAACGCGATGCGGTCGCGGTGGTTCGGATCCATGTTGGCCTGGATCTTGAACACGAAGGCGCTCATGCGCGGCTCCGCGGCCTCTACCCTGCGAATGTTCGAGTCCTGCGCGCGCGGTGCCGGCGCGAACTTGCCGAGGCCCTCGAGCAGATCGCCGACGCCGAAATTGCGCAGCGCGCTGCCGAAATAGACCGGCGTCAGATGTCCCTCGCGAAAAGCGTCGAGATCGAACGGCTTGCAGGCTTCCGAGACCAGCTCCAGCTCTTCCTTGACCTGCCCGACATCCAGATTGGCATTGCGGCCGGCGAGATCGGCGATATCGATCTGCTCGGTGGCTCCGGTCTTGGCGCCGCCGCCCTCGAGCAGGCGCACGCCGCCATTGACGACGTCATAGGTGCCGAGGAAGTCGCGGCCGCGGCCGACCGGCCAGGTCATCGGCGTGGTATCGAGCGCCAGCGTCTTTTCGATCTCGTCGAGGAGCTCGAACGTATCGCGGCTCTCGCGGTCCATCTTATTGATGAAGGTAATGATCGGGATGTCGCGCAGCCGGCATACCTCGAACAGCTTTCGCGTCCGCGCCTCGATACCCTTGGCGGCGTCGATCACCATGACGGCAGAGTCGACCGCGGTCAGCGTGCGATAGGTGTCTTCCGAAAAGTCCTCGTGGCCCGGCGTATCCAGGAGGTTGAAGACGAGGTCCTGGAACTCGAATGTCATCACCGAGGTCACGACCGAGATGCCGCGCTCACGCTCGATCTTCATCCAGTCGGAACGGGTGTTGCGCCGCTCGCCCTTGGCCTTGACCTGCCCCGCCAAGTTGATGGCGCCGCCGAACAGCAGCAGCTTTTCGGTCAGCGTGGTCTTGCCGGCGTCCGGGTGGGAGATGATCGCAAACGTGCGGCGGCGCGCCACTTCATCTGCAAGCGGCGAGCGGGACGGCGATTCGGCTGTAGCGGCAATGTCGGACATGAGGACAGTGCGTTTGGCAGGGAAAACCGGGCTGATCAAGCCTCATTTGGTGGTTGCGGCGGCCGCTGGCCAGCCCCATATCGGACGCGGAAGGACGGCCTTCCATTCCAGCTCATCCCGCGGGGACGACCCTGCCATTTTCGGAGGGTTGTCATGGCCTGGATCGTGCTGTTCGTCGCCGGCCTCATGGAAGTGGGCTGGGCGATCGGCCTCAAATATACTGAGGGTTTCAGCCGCCCCATTCCGTCTGTTCTCACGCTTGCCTGCATGGCGGGCAGCATCCTGCTGCTCGGGCTTGCCTTGAAATCGCTGCCGATCGGAACCGCCTATGCGGTCTGGACCGGCATCGGCGCGGTTGGAACGGCGATCCTAGGCATCGCGCTGTTCGGCGAGCCGGCCACCGCGGCCCGCCTCGCCTGCATCGGCCTGATCGTGGCCGGCATCGTCGGCCTCAAGCTCGTCACCGGATCAGCGTAGCGCCAGCGCTATCCAATAGGTCGCCGCGGCCACGATCGCGGAGGCCGGAATGGTGATCACCCAGGCATAGACGATCGAGCTCGCCACGTTCCAGCGCACCGCCGATACCCGCCGTGCGGCGCCGACGCCAACAATGGCGCCGGTAATGGTGTGGGTCGTGGAGACGGGAACCCCGAGAAAGGTCGCCATGAACAGGGTCGCCGCCCCGCCGGTTTCCGCGCAAAAGCCCTGCATCGGCGTCAGCTTGGTGATCCGCAGCCCCATGGTGCGGACAATCCGCCAGCCACCCATCAGCGTGCCGAGCCCCATCGCCGCCTGGCAGGCGATCACGACCCAGAACGGGACGGAGAAATCCGACCCGAGGTGACCCTGCGAATAGAGCAGCACCGCGATGATGCCCATGGTCTTCTGCGCGTCGTTGCCGCCATGTCCGAGCGAATAGAGCGAGGCCGAGACGAACTGCAGGATCCGGAAAGCGCGGTCGACCGCGAACGGCGTCGAACGCACCGACAGCCAGGACACGATCGCCACCAGCACCAGCGCCAGCAGGAAGCCGACCAGCGGCGACAGCACGATCGCCAGCAGCGCCTTGGACAGGCCGCTCCAGACTGCCGCTGATACGCCGGCCTTGGCCATGCCGGCGCCGACCAGTCCGCCGATCAGCGCGTGCGAACTCGACGAGGGAATACCGAGCGCCCAGGTGATCAGGTTCCAGACGATGGCGCCGACCAACGCCGCGAAGATCACGGTGGCATCCACGACGCTGGCGTCGATGATGCCGGTGCCGATGGTGTTGGCGACGTGAAGTCCGAACACCAGGAAGGCAATGAAATTGAAAAAAGCGGCCCAGATCACCGCATATTGCGGCCGCAGCACCCGGGTCGATACGATCGTGGCAATCGAATTGGCGGCGTCGTGCAATCCGTTGAGGAAATCGAACAGCAGCGCGACTGCGATCAGAAAGATCAGAATCGGAAGGCCAAGCGTGGCGTCCACTGGATTGGCCCTGCCCTATACTTGCTCGATCACGATCGAATTGATTTCGTTGGCGACGTCGTCGAAGCGGTCGGACACTTTCTCGAGATGCTTGTAGATCTCGGCGCCGACGACAAAGTCCATCGAATTGCCGTTGCGGTGCTTGAGGAACAGCTCCTTCAAGCCGATGTCGTGGAGGTCGTCGATGCGGCCTTCCAGCTTGCCGATTTCCTCGGTGATGGCGGTCAGCATCGCGACGTTGGCGCCGATCGACTGCATCAGGGGCAGCGCGCGGCTGACGAGGTTGGCGCATTCGACGAGCAGCGTGGCGATTTCCCGCATCGGCGGCTCGAACGAACGGACCTCGAACAGCATCACCGCCTTCGCCGTCTGCTGCATCTGATCGATGGCGTCATCCATCGCCGTGATCAGGTTCTTGATGTCGCCGCGATCGAACGGGGTGATGAAGGTACGGCGGACGGCGGTCAGTACCTCGCGGGTGATGCCGTCAGCATCGTTTTCGAACTGATTGACGCGCTGGCAGAATACCGGCGTCTCCTCGCCGCCGCGGAGCATGTCCTGCAATGCCAGGGCCCCCTGCACGACCGTCTGGGCATGTCGGGCAAACAGGTCGAAAAACCGCTCCTCCTTGGGCAAAAAGGCACGAAACCAGCGCAGCATGGGGTATTTTCCGTGGTTCAAAACGGCCGCGAGAGCAGCCTGTCACGCGGTTGTCATAAACCATTCAGGGGAAAAACGCGCCACACCGGGACCCGGGAACCGGGTCATCCACCGCTTTGTGAAGCCGAAAATCGCGCCGAAACCGGCCGTTTTACAGGGATCGGCGGAAATAATGGGCGATTTCGCCGATGATGCCGCGGCGGAAGGTCAGTACGCAGGCCACGAAGATGACGCCCTGGATCACGGTCACCCACTGGCCGAACCCGGCCAGATATTGCTGCATGGCGATGATGACGAAGGCGCCGACCACCGGGCCGAAGATGGTGCCGAGGCCGCCGACCAGCGTCATCAGCACGATTTCGCCCGACATCGTCCAGTGCACGTCGGTGAGCGAGGCATTTTGCGCCACGAACACCTTCAGAGACCCGGCAAAGCCCGCGATGGTCCCGGACAGGATGAAGGCGAGCAGCTTGTACTGGTCGGTCTTGTAGCCCAGCGAAATGGCGCGCGGCTCGTTCTCGCGGATCGACTTCAGGACCTCGCCGAACGGCGAGTTGATGGTGCGGTAGATCAGGAGGAAGCCGCCGAGGAAGCCGGCCAGCACGACGTAGTAAAGCACCGTCGGCTTGGCGAGGTTGAACACCCCGAACAGATAGCCCTGCGGAATGCCCTGGATGCCGTCTTCGCCGTGGGTGAACGGCGCCTGCAGGTAGATGAAATACAGAAGCTGCGACAGCGCCAGCGTAATCATCGAGAAGTAGATGCCTTGCCGGCGGATCGAGATAAAGCCGGTGATGACCGAAAGCGCCGCGGCAGCCGCGACACCGACCACGATCCCAATTTCCGGCGAGACACCCCAGACCTTCAGGGCATGCGCCGAGCAGTAGCCTGCGGTGCCCAGGAACATCGCATGGCCGAACGACAACAGGCCGCCATAGCCGATCAGGAGGTTAAAGGCGCAGGCCAGCAACGCGAAGCACAGCGCCTGCATCACGAAGAACGGATAGATGCCCGTCAGCGGCACGAGGCCGAGCAGCACCGCCATTCCGGCGAACACGATCATCTCGTCGCGCACGGCGCGCGGCGTTACGGGAAGTGTGTCGTCAGTCAATGCGCTCATGTCAGGCCGCCCGTCCGGTCAGTCCCGTTGGCTTCACCAGCAGCACCAGCACCATCAGCACGAATACCACGGTGTTGGAGGCTTCGGGATAGAAGTATTTGGTCAGGCCCTCGATCACCCCCAGCGCGAAGCCGGTGATGATGGACCCCATGATAGAACCCATGCCGCCGATCACCACCACGGCGAACACGACGATGATGAGGTCGGCGCCCATCAGCGGCCGGACCTGGTTGATCGGCGCCGACAGCACGCCGGCGAGCGCCGCAAGGCCGACGCCGAGCCCGTAAGTCAGCGTGATCATGCGCGGCACGTTGATGCCGAACGCACGCACCAGCGTCGGATTTTCGGTGGCGGCGCGCAGGTAGGCGCCAAGCCGCGTCTTCTCGATCAGGAACCAGGTGGCAAGGCAGACCACCAGCGAGAAGATCACCACCCAGCCGCGATAGACCGGCAGGAACATGAAGCCGAGATTGATGCCTCCCTGCAGGCCGCGCCGGCAGATCGCGTCCGGCGGAGCGTTCGGCGAGCAGTCGCCGATCTGCGGATAGTCCGGGATGGCGTAGGGCAGACCGGACGAGCCGAAATAGTTCTGGAATACGCCCTGCACGATCAGCGCGATGCCGAAGGTAAGCAAGAGGCCGTAGAGATGGTCGAGCCCGGTCAGCCATTGCAGCATGGTCCGCTCCAGGATCATGCCGAAAATGCCGACGGCGATCGGCGCGATGATCAGCGCCCACCAGTAGCCCATGCCGGTCAGGTGGAGCAGGAAATACGCACAGAACGCGCCCATCATGTAGAGCGCGCCATGGGCGAAATTGATGATGTTGAGCATGCCGAAGATCACGGCGAGCCCGAGGCTGAGCAGCGCGTAGAACGATCCGTTGATCAGTCCCACCAGGAGCTGGGCATAGAGAGCTTGCATCGGTTTCGCACTCGATCTTGTTAAGAAGCAAAATCCCGCGGGGACGCGAGAGGCCCGCCGGCACGGTGCCGGCGGGCCGTTGTCGTTATTTCTTCACCAGCGCACAAGCGCTTTCCGAAAGCGGCCGGAACGCCTGGTCGCCCGGGGTGGTCCCGATCAGCTTGTAATAGTCCCACGGTCCCTTCGATTCGGCGGGTTTCTTGACCTCGAACAGGTAGGCCGGATGAATCTTGCGGCCATCGGCGCGGATCGTGCCCTTGCCGAACAGTGCATCGTCCGTCGGCATCTCCTTCATCTTCGCGACCACCTTGGCGCCGTCATGCGGATTGCCGCCCATCGCGTCGATCGTCTTGAAATAGTGGACCAGGCCCGAATAGACGCCCGCCTGCACCATCGAGGGCATCGCCTTGTTCTTCATGCGCTCGGAGAAGCGTTTGGAAAACGCGCGGGTGCCGTCGTTCAAGTCCCAATAGAAGGTTTCGGTGAAGTTCAGCCCCTGCGCCACCTTGAGCCCGAGCGAATGCACGTCGGTGATGAACAAAAGAAGACCGGCGAGCTTCTGCCCACCGGCGACAATGCCGAACTCCGACGCCTGCTTGATCGTGTTGGTGGTGTCACCGCCGGCATTGGCCATGCCGATGATCTTGGCCTTGGAGGCCTGCGCCTGCAGCAGGAAGGACGAGAAGTCAGACGAGTTCAGCGGATGCTTGACGCCGCCGATCACCTTGCCGCCCGCCTTGACGACGACGGCGGTGGTGTCGCGCTCCAGTGCGTGACCGAACGCGTAGTCCGCGGTCAGGAAGTACCAGGTGTCGCCGCCGGCCTTCACCAGCGCCTGCCCGGTGGAGTTAGCGAGCATGTAAGTGTCGTAGACCCAGTGGATGGTGTTGGGCGAGCACTGGGCATTGGTCAGATCCGACGTCGCCGCGCCGGTATTGATCATGATGGAGTTCTTTTCCTTCACCAGATTGTTGACCGCCAGGGCCACGCCGGAGTTCAGCACGTCCATGAAGATGTCGACCTTCTCGACGTCGATCCATTGCCGCGCGATGGTGGTTGCGATGTCGGGCTTGTTCTGGTGGTCGGCGGAGATGACGTCGATCTTCCAGCCCTTGGCCGCGAGGCCGGAATCCTCGACCGCCATCTGCGCGGCAAGCGTGGAGCCCGCGCCGCCGAGGTCGGAATAAAGGCCGGAATTATCGGTGAGCACGCCGATCTTGACGGTCTTGTCCTGGGCCAACGCGACACCGCTTGTAGCGAGCGCCAGCGCCGTGCCGAGGAACAGAGCTGAAATTTGATGTTTCATAGGGTCTCCAATAATCCAGAGTGCAGCACCAGTACCGACTAAACACCGAGATAAGTGTGGAGCTTGTCCATGTTGGCCGACAGTTCGGAATTCGCAAAACCGTCGATCACCTTGCCGTGCTCGACGATGTAGTAGCGATCGGCAACCGTGGAGGCGAAGCGGAAATTCTGCTCCACCAGCAGGATGGTGAAGCCTTCCGATTTCAGCCGCGCGATGGTGTGGCCGATCTGCTGGATGATGACGGGCGCAAGGCCCTCTGTCGGCTCGTCGAGCATCAGGAAGCGCGCGCCGGTGCGCAGGATTCGCGCGATCGCCAGCATCTGCTGCTCGCCGCCCGACAGCTTGGTGCCCTGGCTGCTCAGGCGCTCCTTCAGATTCGGAAACAAATCGAAGATCTGATCGAGCGACAGCCCGCCATTGCGCACCACGGGCGGCAGCAGCAGGTTTTCGCGCACGTCCAGGCTCGCGAAAATGCCGCGCTCCTCCGGACAGAACGCGATGCCCATCCGCGCGATCCGGTCCGACGAGGCGCGGATGATGTTTTCATTGTTGAAGCGGATCGAGCCCGTGCGTTTGCCGATAATTCCCATCACGGATTTCAGCGTCGTGGTCTTGCCGGCGCCGTTGCGGCCGAGCAGCGTCACCACCTCGCCGGCCTTCACGTTGAAATTGATGCCGTGAAGGATGTGGGATTCACCGTACCAGGCCTGCAGATCGGAAACGGAAAGCACTTCCGCGCCCGCCGGCTTGGCGGCGGCTTCGGCCATTTTCACATCAGGCATGACCGGCTCCCAGATAGGCTTCCTTGACCCGCGCGTCCTTCGAGAGCTCGGCGTAATTGCCCTGCGCCAGCACCTGCCCGCGCGTCAGCACGGTGATGATGTCGGACAGGTTGGCCACCACGGAGAGATTATGTTCGACCATCAAAATGGTATGCTTCGCCGAGATGCGCTTGATCAGTGCCGCAATCTTGTCGATGTCTTCATGGCCCATGCCGGCCATCGGCTCGTCGAGCAGCATCATTTCCGGATCAAGCGCCAGCGTCGTTGCGATTTCGAGCGCGCGCTTGCGTCCATAGGGCATTTCGACCGCCGGCGTATTGGCGAACTCGCTGAGGCCGACGTCATTCAAGAGTTCGATGGCACGGCCGTTGAAGCGATCCAGCACGCTCTTGGACCGCCAGAAATCGAACGAGCGTCCATGTTGGCGCTGGAGCGCGACGCGGACATTCTCCAGCGCGGTCAGATGCGGAAACACCGCGGAGATCTGGAATGAGCGCACCAGGCCAAGCCGTGCCACGTCGGCCGGCGCCATCGCGGTGATGTCCTGCCCCTTGTACAGAATCTGGCCCGCCGAGGGCTTCAGAAACTTGGTCAGGAGGTTGAAGCATGTGGTCTTGCCGGCGCCGTTAGGCCCGATCAGCGCATGAATGCTGCCGCGGCGCACCTTTAGGGCGACATCGCGAACGGCATAGAAACCCGCGAACTCCTTGGTTAATCCATGGGTTTCGAGAATAAACTCATCAGCCAAACAAATTTCCCCCGTCAGCCGTCTCCGCGAAGCCGTCCGCGCGCGGCCATTTTTCCCTGTTCGGGCGAGTTCTGCCGGACGTCGCTTGAAAAGCCGTCCCGAACCCGCCGCCTCCGGGCCGGAATATGCCGTCAACGCGGTGGATTAGGCAAGGTGGAAAGCTGCCGCGGGGAAAAGCGGCACATGGCGGTTCCGGATGCGCCATAAGTCGAATGCTGGTCCCGCCGCCCGCGCGGCCGCGGCGCCGCCTTCAGTGCGAATCTTGCGCCAGCAAGCCATCATTAACGGTGTTCTGCTGCAATCAGGCGGTTTCACACAATATTTCCGCCTCCATCGCATCTTTGCGCGATTTGGCCAGCCAGGAATTGCCGCCTTGGAATTTGAGAGCGCCGGACCGTCGGTCGTCAAGTCGATCAAGCAGCGCGACCTGCTCAACACCTGGCTGCGGCTATACGCCCGCAACCAGTCGATACCGCGCGTATCGGAATATCAGCCGGCGCGGATCGAGGATGAGCTTCCGGACCTGGTGTTCTACACCGTCGATACGAAAGTGCAGCCGCCACGACTGACCATCCAGAGCGACGGCACGAGAATGTCGAACGCCTATGGCAATACTGGCAAGGGGCGCTATCTCGACGAGTATCTCGGCACGAGGCTCGCTCCGATGGTGATGCCTGTCTATGATGAGTGCATTGCCCGCCGCCTTCCCGCCTACACCATCGCCGACATGAACGATATCTACGGGCGGATCGTCGCCTATGAGCGGCTGTTGCTGCCGTTCGCCGACGAGGACAGCGTTACCCATATCATCGCCTCGCTGAAGACCATCAGCGAGGACGGCGGCTTCGAGATCAAGAACCTGATCCGCGGCAACGACAGGCTGCCCGTGCCGAAGCTGCGCACCATCATCGATCGCGATCTCTTTCATCGCGCGCCCGGCCGCATTCCCTCCGGCGACGAACTCGAGTTCAACTAGCCCTAACGTCCGCGCGATTTGGATGCCAATTCCTTGTCGTAGACATCAGGCTTGAAGCCGACCAGCAATTTGCGGCCGAGATCGAGCACCGGGCGCTTGATCATCGATGGCTGCGCCAGCATCAGCGCCAGCGCCTTGCGCTCGTTCAGGCCTTCCTTGTCGCTGTCCGGCAGCTTCTTGAATGTCGTGCCCGCACGATTGAGCAGCGTTTCCCAGCCGACATCGTCGGACCATTGCTTCAGCTTGTCCTTGGCGATGCCGGAAAGCTTGTAGTCGTGAAAATCATAGGCGACGCCATGATCGTCGAGCCAGGCGCGCGCCTTCTTCATGGTGTCGCAGTTCTTGATGCCATAGATGGTGATGGGCATTTTCGGTATTCCGGAACGTTGTTATTTGGCCCCGCGGGCCGGATTGAAGGTAAGCAGACCGGCGACGCGCTTAAGACCGCTTCGGGATATCGAGCCCGCGCTGCACCGCAGGCCTCGCGAGCCCGCGTTCCAGCCATGCCGGCACTTCTCTCAACGTATCGAAGGCGACGAGATCGCGCGCACCGTAGAAGCCGATCAGGTTGCGCACCCAGCCGAGCATGGAGATATCGGCGATGGTGTATTCGTCGTCCATAATCCATTGCCGCCCGGCAAGCCGCGTCTCCATCACGTCAAGCAGCCGTCTCGACTCGGCGACATAACGCTGCAGCGGGCGCTTGTCTTCATATTCCTTGCCGGCGAATTTGTGGAAGAAGCCGACCTGGCCGAACATCGGCCCGATCCCGCCCATCTGGAAATGCAACCACTGAATGGCCTGATATCGCCGCGCCGGATCGTCAGGAAGAAGCTTGCCGGTCTTGTCAGCGAGATATTGCAGGATCGCCCCGGACTCGAACAGCGGCAACGGCTTGCCGCCCGGCCCATCGGGATCGAGAATCGCCGGAATCTTGCCGTTCGGATTCAGCGACAGGAATTCCTCCGTCTTCTGGTCATCCTTGCCGAAATCGACGAGATGCACCTCGTAGGGCAAGCCGATCTCCTCCAGCATGATGGAAATCTTGACGCCATTCGGCGTCGGCAGCGAATAGAGCTGAAGGCGGTCGGGATGTTTGGCGGGCCAGCGTTTGGTGATCGGAAAGACGGAGAGATCGGGCATCAAATTCGTTCTTTTGCCTGGTTTGCGGTGCCGGGCTAATGTACGGGCGATGCCGCATATAACAAGACCTGCCCTGCCCCATGACTGACCATCCATCATCATCGAAGCTCGGCCTGACCGACGCCGAGCTGGCGGTTCATCCAACGGTCTTTGTGAGCGACGCGCTGAAGGATCAGGTCGTCGTCGTCTCAGGGGGCGCCGGCGGCATCGGACGCGCCATTGCCTGGCTGTTCGCGCGGCTCGGCGCGCATGTCGCCGTGGCCGGCCGCGACGGCGGCAAGCTCGACGCGCTTGTCTCACAGCTGGCGGAGCGCGGCCTCAAGGCCTCGGCGCATGTCGCCGACATCAGGGAGGTGGATGCGGTCAACGCCCTGTTCGACACGATCTGGACTACGCAGGGCCGCGTCGACGCCCTGGTCAACAGCGCGGGCGGACAGTTTCCGCAGGCGGCGATCGATTTCTCCGTGAAGGGCTGGAATGCCGTCATCAACACCAATCTGAGTGGCACCTGGTACATGATGCAGGCTGCCGCGCAGCGCTGGCGCGACCACAAGCATCCCGGCAGCATCGTCAACATCGTGGTGGTGACGACGCACGGCCTCTATGGCATAGCGCACACCATTGCCGCGCGGAGCGGCGTGATCGGGCTATCGCGTGCGGTGGCGGTCGAATGGGCCCCCTTGAACGTCCGGGTGAACTGCGTGGCGCCCGGCGCGATCGAAACCGAAGGCTGGAACGTCTACACGCCGGAAGCGCGCGCCGCCTATCCGCGCTCGAACCCGATGATGCGCGTCGGCTCGCCCTGGGAAGTCGCGGAAGCGGTCGCTTTCCTTGCCGGGCCATCGGCGAAATTCGTGACCGGCGAAACCCTGACCGTCGATGGCGGCAGCCAGCTCTGGGGCGAAACCTGGACAACCGGCAAGCCGGCGTATTTCGGCGGCGATGCCGAATGACACGCTGAAAGCCGGTCCCATGATATCCCTGTCCATGACATCCCTGCCTACAACGCGCTATCGCCTCGCAATCTTCGATTTTGACGGCACGCTGGCCGACTCGCTGCCATGGTTCCGCGCCTCCTTCCAGGACACCATCACACGATTTGGCCTGACGCCGACGACGTCCGACGAACTCGAGAGCATGCGCGGACTGTCCGCGCGGCAAATGATGGCGCGGCTTGGCGTGTCGATGTGGCAGCTTCCCGCCATCGCGAACGACATGCGAAAGCGCAAGCTCGCCGCCGCGAGCGAGATTTCCTTGTTCGACGGCGTCCCGGCGATGCTGTCGGACCTTCAACAGTTTGGGATCAAGGCCGCGATCGTCAGCTCCGACAGCGAGGCATCCATCCGGCAGGTGCTTGGGCCGGCTACCGCCCTCATCGCCGGCTTTGACTGCGGCGCCGCGGTGTTCGGCAAACACAGGAAGTTCCGGCGCGTCGCACGCCGCCTGGGAATCAAGCCAGCGGAGACGATCTGCATCGGCGATGAGATCCGCGATATCGAGGCGGCGAAAACCGCCGAGATGGATTCAGGTGCGGTGGCCTGGGGCTTTGCCTTACCCACTGCGCTGCAGGCGGCGGGTCCAACGCATTTGTTCAATTCAATTGAAGAGATGACCGAGCGGCTTGCCAGCATGAAATAGTAGGAGCGCTGCCGCTTCCCGCCGCACTCCATCGTCGACGGCGGTTAGCGCTGCAACCACCAGCGTTCGAGGTGCTTATGACCTTTCAGACTGCGAACGAGCACAAATCCGGCCACGGTCCAGACAACCGGCTCGACCGGATACTCGTCCACGCTTCGCGCGTCATATAACAGCGTGACGTGCGGCGTGAAATTCGTGTTGGCCGGTCGCCTCAATCCTCTTCGCGTCAGCGCGGCAGCGAGCATCTGCCGAAATGATTGCAGCCGACGCAGGCCGTCCTCGCCGATCAACACAAAGGGACGATTTCCCGGGCCGCCGCGGAAGCTCGTCGTCCGGTCGAACGACACCTCAAAATGCTCAGTCCGCAAATCGGTCGCCGCCTCGCACGCCGCGCAAATCTGACGATCCGATAACCCGGTGAGCGAAAACAGCGAGATATGCAGCCGATCCGGCGCAATGAGCTTGCCGTCAAAGCGATGGGCGCGCTTGAGCGCGCCGGCGAGGCGATAAATTCGCTCTGCCGTGGCCCGATCGGGCATTATTGCGAAGAAGAGCCGGCCACTACCAGAGCTTGCAAACCTGTCCATGATGAACCAGAACAGATCATGAACATTGGGTTGTGGCAAGCTTGACGCACAACTACCTCCTGGCACATTCCCGTGATCTCACACCACGCATCCGTAATGGGCCGACGACACCAGGCGGATGTACTTGTCGTGCACCGAGCCGGGCCGTATCGCGGCAACGGAAGCCGGTGCGCGCCAGTCGGCCATGCGGCGGGCGATCTCTTCGGCGGGCACGTCGAGCGTCAGGGTGCGGGCGCCGGGATCGATCACGATGATGTCTCCGTCGCGCACCGCGGCGATCGGACCGCCGCGCGCCGCTTCCGGCGAGATGTGGCCGATCAGGATGCCGTGCGAGACGCCGGAAAAGCGGCCATCGGTGATCAGCGCGACGTCTTCGCCGAGGCCCCGTCCCTGCAACTGGATGGTCAGCATCACCATCTCGGGCATGCCGGGGCCGCCGACCGGACCGACATTGCGCACCACGATGACATTGCCCGCCACGATCTCGCCGGCCCGGATCGCGGCCATCGTGTCGGCCTCGGATTCGAAGACGCGCGCTCTGCCGCGAAACTGGCCCTTCTCCAGCGTCTTGCCCGACAGTTTGAGCAGACAGCTTTCCGGCGCGAGATTGCCCTTGAGGACGCTGATGTGATTGTTGGCCGGCGCGATCGGTTTTGAAACCGGAGACACGATCTCCTGCGGCGGCATCTCCTCCAGCGTAGGAACATCAGCGAGATTCTCCGCCAGCGTCTTGCCGGTGACGGTCATGACGTCGCCATGCAGGAAGCCGGCACGCAGCAGCTCCTTCATCACGACGGGGACGCCGCCGATCGCGTGCAGACTTCCCATCGCGAACGGGCCGTGCGGCTGCAAATCGGCCAATAGCGGCACCCGTTCGCCGACCTGCTGAATCCGCTCGATCGTAACCGGCACCTGCGCCTCGCGCGCGACCGCGAGCAGATGCAGATACATGTTGGTCGAGCCGCCCATGGCATAGATGGTTGTGATCGCGTTCTCGAAGGCGCGCTCGGTCATGATGTCGCGCGGCCGGATGCCGGCAGCCATCAGGCGGTACAGCGCGTCGATCGAGGCGCGGGCCTGAGCGCGGACGTCGGCGTGGATGTCGCTGCCGGCATTGTAGTCGGCCGGATGCGAAGCGCCCCGCGGCAGCATCATGCCGATCGATTCCGCGATCGTGCTCATGGTGTTGGCCGTGAACATCGCACCACAGGTGCCGCTGCCCGGCATCACGTTGCGTTCGACCTCCAGCAGTTCCTCGCCGGACAAGCGGCCGGACTCGTTGGCGGCGCGCGCCTCAGCGTAATCCATGATGGTGAGGTTGTTGCCCTTGCCGGCCCACGCCCCGAACGAAACACGGCCTGGCGTGCTGGTGCCGGGATAGAGCACGAGGCCGAACGCATTGGTGCGCGCCAGCGGCATCAGCGCGGCGGCACCGGTCTTGTCGCAGCCGGAGATCACGATCATGGCGTCGCCGTGATGGGCGTAATGGCCGATCTCGAAACAGTCGGCGACGACATCGCGGGAGACGAGGCTGTAGCCCGCCGTCGGCGTTCCCTGCGTCAACGCATCCGACACCGCCGGCGCGCCGACGATCAGCCCCTGCCCGCCACGCTCGGCGAGGATTTCCACCAGGAGGTCGGTGATGGCGCGGACGCGGTTGTTGCAACGATGGGCGTTGGTGTAGGCGCTCGCGATCGTCACCACCGCGTTGGTCTGCGCCGCGCGATCCGGATCAAATCCGGCGGCGCGCAACTCGACCCGCCCCCGCTTCCAATAGGTGCTGCTGTCCTGCGTCGTCATGACGTGCTCCGGATATTCTGATTGGATGGCCGCGATGCCGGCGTCCGGCCTGTTTGGCACTGAGCGAGGTTAAGCCGTCTTGCCGTCGTCGAAGCTGACGATCACGGCGGCGTTGGCAATCAGGATGGGGTCGTTACCGATATCGGACGGAATCTCCAACCCTCCGGCGACAGCCGTCACCTTCACCGTGCCGTACGGCAACTCCTTGGCCACCACAGCGGTGTCGACCTCCTCCGGGTTGGGTACGGCGATCGTGACATCGACGAACATGTCATTGGCGGTCTTGCCCAGCATCCGGAAGAAGCCGAGGCTGGAGTGGCGGATGGCGTCGGACACGGCGCGCTTGCCCGCCTTGGTGGCATCGCGCCCGTGAACGTCGACGCCCATGCCCATCTCGGTGATACAGCGCACGCGTGCCATTGGTATTCCTTCGATCGTTTGAGTGAGATACCAGCCACCCGCAATCATGCGAACGACCAGCGAGGCGCGAGGGCCTCAGATCGCCAATATTACGACGGGTGGCGCGAAGAAGTGAAGCCGTTGCCGTGGAAGCGCAGGTTCTCGCGCGACAACTGGTCGAGCGATGTGACGCCCATCAGCTTCATGTCGCGTTCGATCTCGGTCCGCATCTGCTCCAACGCGCGTTCCACGCCGGCCTGGCCCGCAGCGGCCAGAGGGAAGAGATAATAGCGGCCGAGGCCTACCGCCTTGGCGCCCAGCGACAGGGCCTTGAGCACGTGAGTACCGCGCTGCACGCCTCCATCGATGATCACGTCGATCCTGTCTCCGACCGCATCGACGATCTCCGCCAGTTGGTCAAAGGCACTGCGCGAGCCGTCAAGCTGCCGGCCGCCATGGTTGGAAAGCACGATCCCGCTGCAGCCGATCTCCACCGCGCGTCGGGCGTCGGCCACCGACATCACGCCCTTGAGGCAGAACTGCCCGCCCCAGTGCCGCACCATCTCGGCAACGTCGTCCCAAGTCATCGACGGGTCAAGCATCTCGGTGAAGTAGCGACTGATCGACATGGTGCCGCTTCCCATGTCGACATGGGTATCGAGCTGCGGGAGCTTAAAGCTTTCATGCAAGAAATAGTTGATCGCCCAGGCCGGCTTGATCGCAAACTGCGTGATGCCCGCCAGATTCAGCTTGAACGGGATGGCGAAGCCGGTGCGCTTGTCGCGCTCCCGGTTGCCGCCGGTGATGCTGTCGACGGTCAGCATCATGACCTCGACACCGGCCTGCTTGGCGCGATTCATCATCTCGCGATTCAAGCCGCGATCCCTGTGAAAATAGAACTGATAGACCTGCGGCGTGTTGCTGATCTTGCGCGCTTCCTCGAGGCTTACGGTGCCGAGCGAGGAGACGCCGAACATGGTGCCGTATTTGCCGGCGGCGGCCGCCACTGCGCGCTCGCCCTGGGGATGGAACAATCGCTGCAGCGCCGTCGGCGAGCAATAGACCGGCATGGCCAGCTTCTGCCCCATGATCGTGACCGACATGTCCACCTCGCCCACGCCGCGCAGGATGTTCGGCACCAGGTCGCAATCCTCGAACGCTCGCGTATTGCGGCGGTGTGTCGTTTCGTCGTCGGCCGCGCCGTCGATGTAATTGAAGATCGGTCCAGGCAGGCGCTGCTTCGCCATCCGGCGAAAATCATGGAAGTTGTGGCAGTTCTTCAGACGCATCGCATTTCTCGGTTGATAACAATCTCGCTTGCCGTAGCAGCGTTCTCATGAGGACAGGCTAGCATCTCGCCGAGTTCTTGGCACAGGAATCCACATGTGAGGTGCGAGGCGGCCGTCGTCCGCACGGCAAGCAAAGCAGGCCCGGGCATAAGTGGCCCGAGCCCGACTGTCTATAGATGCAACGCTTCGGTAGAAACCGGCCCGTCCCTCACCCCGGCGGCATCCTGTCGAATTTCGCCGCGGCTGGATCAAGATGATCCCAAGCATGGCCAGCCGCGGTCCACAAAACTTTTTGCGGCTTGTATCGGCTGGGATCATCGAGACTCCCGGCGTGGACGATGAATATCTCGGGAATGCCGGGGAATGTCAGATAAACCGGTGAGCCGCATGTCGGGCAGAAGGCGCGGGATTTCACTGTTCCGCCGTCGCCGATGACGTCCCAGTGCTTTGCATCGCCGTTGGCCTTCACCGCTGGCCGCGGGAACGTCAAATAGGAGCCGTGGCCGGTGCCGCTCTTGCGCTGGCACTGCCGACATTGGCAGTCGTTCATCTCAATCGGTTCTGCAGAAATTTCATATCGGATCGCGCCGCAGGCGCATCCGCCGGTATAGGCGGCACTCATCTGTCTTTCCCTTCTGTAGAACAGCATTGTTGGCCAACGAATAGTTCAGGTCATATCGAACGCGTATCGCGTTCGGCTTTCGCCGATTCGAGATATTGTCAGATGCTGCTTGCGATCAGCTTGAGCCACGGCGGCAGGTGGAAAACGCTCATCAGCAAATACATCGCTTCCATTCCGCTCAGCGGTGACGTGCCCGCGACCGTACACAATGCCGATCCGTCACCAAGGACGGCCGTCAGCAGCGCCATCATCGCAAACGTCGGCGCGGCGGCGAGATAGAGCCGATTGGACGACCTTAGCGCCGCGGCGCTCCGGCGGAGCGCCTTGTCGTCGAATCCGCCGGAGCAGGCTTGGGTGGAGCAAGCTTGGCTCATGGCTTCGCGCTCCCGCTCTGCTTGCGGAATGCCGCCTCTCCCGCATCCGACACCTCGACCCATCGCTTGTCGGGCGCGGCGCCTTCGACGTAGCTGTCGTGCCAATTCCACCATTTGTAGGTCGGCGTTTGCGGATAGCCGTCGGGCGAATCCTCCCAGACCTCCTGCCGTCCGAGCGGCGTGATGTCGAGATAGTTCCAGGTGCCACCCATCTGCTCATCACCACGGTTGTTGATGAAGTAGGTGCGGTACATGTTGTTGCCGTCGCGGAAGAACACGTTGGTGCCGTGCCATTCACCGACGTCGAAGTCGGCGTCAAAACTGTCCGTGATGGTGTACCAGGGGATCATCTCCCATCCCATGCGTGCCTTCAGCCGCGCAATGTCGGCCTGCGGCGCGCGCGAGGTGAACACCAGCGTGGTATCGCGGGCATTGAGGTGCGCGAGATGAGCGACCTGGTCGGCGACCATCGAGCAGCCGCGGCAGGCATGCTCCGGCCAGCCGAACACACCCGGCTCGTAGAAGGCGCGGTAGACGATCAGTTGATGGCGGCCTTCGAACAGGTCCAGCAGGCTCGCCTTGCCGCGAGGTCCCTCGAATACGTAATTCTTCTCCACCGCCAGCCACGGCATGCGCCGACGCTCGGCGGCCAATGCGTCACGGGCGTGCGTCAGCTCCTTCTCCTTCACGAGCAACTTTTGCCGTGCGGCTTCCCACTCCTGCGCTGAAACAGCATGAATCTGCATAGCTGATCTCCTGTTTGTTGGGATGCTTGTGTGTCGAGCCGGTCAGGCCGGCAGCCGACGATCATATTCGTCGCGCAAGCGGGCCCAGCCGTCCCAGAATGACGCCGGTTCCTTGTCGCTCGCGCGGGCGACCAGCACGTCGAGATGCATATGCCAGCCGGCGCTGACCTTGAGCATGGTCGAGCGATCGGGCAGACGGCGATGGATCACCGTGAGCAGCACGGCCGTACCCTTGGGCTCCAGTTCGAACGTCACGTCGCCGCTGTTGTTCCAGGTGATGGAGAGCTTGCGGAGCGGTTCGAGCTCGGTGATCCGGCTCTGCATGCGGTGCTCTTCTGGGAATCCTTCGGGCCGCTTGCCGGGGGGATCGTTAAGTTCATCATTGCGCCAGACAAGTTCGACGGGCGAGCCGACTTTCATTTCCATCGCACCGGCAGCCAGCCATTTGCTGCGCAGCTTGCTGTCGGTGAGATAGGCCCAGATGCGCTCAATAGGACCGGGCAGCAGCCGCTGGATCCTGAGCGTGGTCGGCTCGATCAATTCGCCATAGGCATCGGGCTTTGTTGTTGAGTTCATTGTCTACTCCTTCTTCCCTTGCTTTGCTTTCGCCTCGTCCTCTGCACGCAGCAGGGCTTCCAGCGTGTCGAGCTTTGCGCTCCAGAAACGTTCATAGCGGCGGAGCCAGGCATCAGCCTCCGCAAGCCGCGTCGGCTCGAGACGGCACAGATGCGTGCGGCCGCGGATCTCGCGCGTTACCAGGCCGGCATTCTCCAGTACCCGCACGTGCTTCGACGCACCTGCAAAACTCATCTCGAACGGAGTTGCCAGTTCCCCGATCGTGAGTTCGCGCTCCGCCAATTGTCCAAGCATCGCCCGCCGCGTTGGGTCCGAGAGCGCGTGAAAAACGGCATCGAGATGCATCGAATACTCAACCATACGGTTTAGTATAGGCGTGCAGCGTGGATAGTCAACCGATCGGTTTAACATCTTCGTGATGGGTTTCCGGAAGCGCCCTCAATCGTCCGGCAGAGTGTAGACGGCGCAGGGCGTCGCGATGCCGCGCAACGCATGCGTACCCAGCGGAACCAATGCGGCGCCGGTTTCGGCAGCGACCGTGCTGGAGATCAGGACAGTGCGGCCAAGCGGCCGGCAAAGCCCCTCCAGCCGGCTGACGAGATTTACCGATGGGCCAATCGCGGTGAAATCCAGCCGGTCGGCCGCGCCGACATTGCCCCAGAGAATTTCGCCGAGATGCAAGGCCACGCCGAACGACAGTGGCGGCAGCCCCTGCCCGCGCCTCGTCGTGTCGAGATGCGCCATGCCGGCTTTCGCTGATACAACCGCGCGCAGCGCAGCGTCGCAGGCATCGCGCGGCCTGTCACCGACCGGGAAGATAGCGAGCACGCCGTCGCCGATGAATTTCAGCACCTCGCCGCCGAAAGCATGGACGGCACCGCCGATACAGTCGAACCAGCCGCCCAGCGCGGCGATGACGGCAGCGGGCGGCTCCGCTTCCGACAGTGCGGTGAAGCTGCGCAGATCGCCATAGAGCAGCACCGCGCGGATGGTCTCCCCGACCTCGCGCCGCAGCGGCCCAGCCAGCACGCGCGCCGCGCTGCGCCGTCCGAGATAGGCCTCGAGCGCGGCCGAGAGCGTTGCGCGTGCCGAGAGCGCGGCAAGCGGCGCGGCAGCGAAACGCGCCGCTTCACGCAGCCGATCCATCTCTGCTTCCGTGAACCTGCGCGAGCCGATCCAGCCGAGCAGCGGCCCGCCCTCGCCCGCTCCTACAATGTCTTCATGCACCGCCCCGCCAGTGGCGAGCCCGCTCAACCAGCGCCGGCCGGCATCACCGGACGAATCCACACCGCCAAGGCCCAAGGGAGCGAAGCCCACCGCCTCGATCACCTCGCCATTTTCGGCCCGCCACAACCAGGTGCGCCGCGCGATGATCGGGTGCGGCACAGCAAGCGTCAGCGCGCCGCCGGCGAGCGGGATGCCGTCCTTGATCAGGCGCGCGCCGAGTTTGGCAAGGAACCGGTCGGCGCCCGGCGATCCAGCGGCCTCATCGACAAGCCATGTCAGCGTCGAACTCAGTTGCATGAGCCAATCATGTGGCACGTTTCATCGTCATGGGCACTTGGTAAATTCCTGAGCTGGCATATGTTGGCTCGGTTGCAGCCGCCGCCATCCCCACCTAGCAACGAGGTTTTCGATGCCAGAGTCATTTGTGGTCCAGCGCGAGACCCAGATCGCCGCGCCGCGCGCCAGCGTGTTCGCCTTCCTGACGGACCCCGAGAAGATCGTGCAATGGATGGGCACCGAGGCCGTGACGGAGACGCATCCGGGCGGGCTGTATCTCCTGAAGGGCGTCGGCAGCGCCACGGGCCGCGGCACGTTTCGCGAGGTCGTGCCGGTGCATCGCCTCGCCTACAGCTTTGGCTGGGAGGGCAATGACGAGGTGCCGCCAGGATCAGGCCTGATCGAGATCGACCTGATCGAACGCGATGGCGGCACGCTGCTGCGCATGACTCATAGCGGCCTGCCCAGCGCCGCGCACCAGGCGAGCCACGCCAAGGGCTGGGCGCATTATATCGGCCGGCTGACCAAGGTTGCGTCAGGTGAGGACCCCGGACCGGACCGAGGACCGAACGGCACCCGCAACGCGTGACGATGGTATCGGTCGAGGCGCGCATCGCGTCGGCTATCGCTCCGCCTTCTTCAGCACCGTCACGTGAAACTGACGCCGGATTTCCATGCCCTGACGCCGGTAGAGCGCGATCGCGGAGTGATTGCTGGTGAACACGTGCAGGAAAGGTATCTCGCCGCGCGATACGATCTGGCGGGAGATCGCGGACAGCAGCATTTGGCCGTAGCCACGGCCGCGATGCGATGGATGCACACAGACGGCAGTGATCTCGGTGTAGTTGGCCGGCTTCATCCGCTCGCCGATCATTGCGGCGAGCTGGCCGTCGACGCGAATGCCGAGAAAGGTGCCGAGTTCATGGGTCCGCGTGCTGAACGGACCCGGCTTGGTAAGCGCGGTCAGCTCGATCATGTCGGGAACGTCGTCCGCGCCAAGGGTGACGATATCGACCCCATCGGCCGGCATCTCGACCGGCGTTCCGGTCATCTGCTCGCCGGTCTCTGCCAGCATGACGTTGAAGCCCGCGGGCGGCTTGACGACGGCCGGCGTGAACAGCACAGCGATATCCGTTGGCGACATCAGCGCGCCAAGCGCCGAGAAGCTTTCGGGCGACATGTCCGGCATGTCGGCGAACGGCGTCATTGCCGTCGGATAGCGCCGCGCGCGTCCGTCGCCTTCGGCCAACGCCCGCTGCGTGGTCGTCAGTGCGGTCCAGATCGGCTGGTCGAGCGGATGGTCGGGTGCATCGCTAGCGGACATCACACAACTTCCTTTGTTCATTGGCGGACGGCACTGCGCGCTGCGTTGGCGGTCACGCTCCTGAACTATCGCGCGTTGAAGGACAAACCAATGAGTTGGCGCATTGCCGGAAGTGTTGGCGTCGCAATCTGGACAGTCCGCAACAGTTTACGTGCATAGGTGAAGGCCGGCGCTCGGACGGATAAATATGGACGCCGTGTCCATCACCGCCATTCTTGCGATCGTGTTGCCGGCCAGGTCGGGCTTGCCCGCGTGATGTTTCCGCCAGCCATTTGAACGGCAATCGCTAACGATAATCATCAAGATCGGCCACCTTGCCGCCCTCGCGAACCTCAGCCGTATAGCGCCAGATATCGGGCCGCGAGCCGTCGATGTCCGTAAAGCTGTAGTGCCGCGCGAGCTCGCCAGAGCTGACCGATTTCTGATTCCACCTGCCGCGATCCGGATCGGCAGCGAGCGCCGCGACCGCGCGGCCGACATAGCGCGGCGATTCCGATAGCGCGAAATCCGGCGGCGCCTGGTGACGGCCTTCCCGAGCGGTCAGCGCATCGCGCCAGTTCGTTTCGGTGACGCCGACATTCTCCAGCATCATCTCGGAACGCAGCCAGCCGGGCGTGATCGCTACGGCAGTCCCACCGTGCGGCGCGAGTTCGTGGCCTTGCGAAAAGGCCAGACGATTCACGCTCTGCTTGGCGAGATCGTAGAACACCGAAATCCGATAATGCTGCGCGTTATAGTCGGCGGTGCCGTCGGTGACTTCGACCAGGAGGCCGCCGGGCTGCGCGACCAATAGCGGCAGCAGGTAATGCGACGTCACCAGATGCGTCTCGATGCCGAGGCGCAGGATTCGCAGACCCTTCTGCAGGTCGAGCTTCCAGATCGGCGTGTTCCACTGCGGCGGCCCGCCCTTCAGCACTTCGGCGCCCCAGATGTCGTTCACCAGCACATCGATATGGCCATGCTCGGCGCGGATACGCTTCGCCAGCGCCGCGACCTGCGAAGGTTCGAGATGGTCGACAGCAATGGCGATGCCGTTGCCGCCGAGGCTGGTCACGAGCTCCGCGGTCTCTTCAATCGTCTCACGCCGGTCATAATCCGAGCGCGTCGATGCATCCGGGCGGGCGCTGCTACGGCCGGTGCAAATCACCGTCGCGCCGGCCTCGCCGAGCGCCGCGGCGATCCCGCGGCCGGCGCCGCGTGTTGCACCCGCAACGACGGCGATACGCCCGCGAAGAGTACCTTCATGTGACGCGACATTCATTGCAGCTTCCTCCACATCGCCGCGCCGATGGAGCTGTTACTTCTCGGCCGTTGCCTCGATCAGATTATCGCGGAGCGTGACGACACTGTGCTGCAGCCGTGCGAACTCGTCCGGTTTCAATCCGGTCGCCTCAACCAGGTTCATGTGCATGCCCCTTTCGCGCAGCTTTCGCCCGGCCTCAGTCAGGCTGACGCGCACCTGCCGCTCGTCCCCGGGATCGCGCTGGCGGCGCAGATAGCCACCCTGCTCCAGCTTTTTCAGGATCGGCGTCAGCGTGTTGGACTCAAGGAACATCTTTGCGCCCAGCTCGCTCACCGTTTGGCCGTCCTGCTCCCACAGCGCCACGATGGCGATCCATTGCGGGTAGGTCAGGCCGAGTTCATCGAGGCCCTTCTTATAGGCGCGGCCGAAGGCGAGGTTCGCCGAGTAGATCGCAAAGCACAGAAAGTCGCCGAGGCACCGCTCGCCGGCGAGCTTGGGCTTTTGATTGCCCTTTGAACTGTCTCTGGAATTTTCCCTGGAACGGGCGCTTGAGCCGATCTGGGGACCGTCATTCGGTCTCATGGTTCGTCCTTTCCGACACGAACATGTGAAATCTCGCATCCATATATCTCGCATCCGATTAAATCGGAAGGGTTGACTTTGGCTTTCAGAGGAGTTTTATAACTCGCATTCGATTACATCGTACACGATCTAGTAGAGGGAGAGGAACCATGACCGCTACCGCCCACACGCCAGCCGTCGATCTGAAGCTCGAAGTCATCGTCATCCCGGTATCCGACGTTGAACGTTCGAAGCAGTTTTACGCGAACCTCGGCTGGCGGCTCGACGCCGATTTCGCCGGCCCCGACGACTACCGGGTGATCCAGTTCACCCCGCCCGGCTCCAACGCCTCGGTGATCTTCGGCAAGAACGTCACCCCGGCCGCGCCCGGCTCCGCCCAGGGGCTTTATCTGATCGTCTCCGACATCGAGGCCGCCCGCAAGGAACTGCTCGGCCGTGGCGTTGCCATCAGCAAAACGTTCCACGCCGGCGGTGACGTGCATGTCGGCACCGACGAGCCGTACCTGTTCGGGCGCGTCCGCTTGAGCGGCGCGGATCCCGCGCGCGGCAGCTATCGTTCCTACGCGTCGTTCAGCGATCCCGACGGCAATGGCTGGCTGCTGCAGGAAGTGACGGCGCGATTGCCCGGCCGCATCGACGGCAACGCCACCTCATTCAACTCTTCGGCCGACCTCGCGGCTGCATTGCGCCGCGCCTCTGTCGCCCATGGCGAATATGAGAAGCGCAATGGCGGCCAGTACGACGTCAACTGGCCGGACTGGTACGCCGACTACATCATCCGCGAGCAGGCCGGCCAGCAGCAAGCGGCGTGAACAGGCAAAACGATCCCGGTCATCGGCGGCCAGGCCGCCGGTGACGGATATCAACCAAGGGAGTTCGACATGACCATGATGAAGAAGTTGCAAAGCATTGCCCTGGCCGCGCTTGTCGCCGGCGTTTTCCTGGCGCCTTCCGGCGTGCAGGCGCAGCAGAACGGTGTCACGCGGACCGACCTGCAGCGGCACGATCTCAGCGCGCAGGGGCGCGAGGCGATCCAGGTCCGCGTCGATCTCGCTCCCGGTGTCGCCTTTGGCAAGCACACGCACCCCGGCGAAGAGGTGATCTATTTGCTCGAAGGCGAGCTCGAATATCAGATCGAGGACAAGCTGCCTGTCACGCTCAAGGCGGGCGACGTGCTGTTCATTCCCGCAGGAACGGTGCATTCGGCCAGAAACCCGGGCAACGTCAAAGGCAGCGAACTCGCCACTTACATCGTCGAGAAAGGCAAGCCGCTGGTGACCCTCGTGAAGCAGCACGCGGACAAGGCATCCCATTGAGACAGGATGGACCGGGGCTGCTGGGCACGCAGCCCCGCCCTGCTGCGCGTAGTTTTCTCGCTGTGTCGTCCGACGACACTTGAATTCAGCCGTTCGGCCTTTGCAGAAACGAGGAGAGCGCCTCGGCCGTCTCCTTCGATTTTTCCTCCGGGAAAAAGTGACCGCCATCCACCGGCCAGCCTTTCACATCGCAGCACCAGCGCCGCCAGATCGCCAGCGGCCCGCCCTCCTCCTCGTACCATGTCGCAAGTGGGCCTGCGCCGCTCCACAACGCGAGTGTCGGACAGGCAATCTTCCGCCCCGCCTCCCGATCCTGCCGGTCGTGATCGCGATCGATCGCGGCAGCTGCGCGATACTCTTCGCAGATGGCATGCGCGTGCGCGTCATCCCGCAGCATGGCCGCATATTCCCGCTGCACCTCGTCGGGAATTGCATTCGCGGAACCCCAGTTCGCCGCGGCGTTGGCGACGATGGCATCGCCGCAACGGGTGAGGATGACTTCCGGAAGCGGCGATTGCTGCGCCAGCAGCGACCATGGCCAGAACGCCAGCGCCAGGCGATCGTCGGCGCGATCCCATGCGTCGGACACCGGAATGACATCAAGGACGGCGACCGCTTCTATCTTGTCGGGTGCGTCCAGCGCGAGGCGCTGCGCAACCCGACCGCCACGGTCGTGCCCTGCGACGGCGAAACGCGAAAAGCCGAGCTGTTCCATCAGCACAAGCATATCCCCGGCGAACGCCCGCTTGGAATAGGCCGCGTGGTCGGGCCTGCTTTCCGGACAGCCGCTTCGGCCATAGCCGCGCAGGTCGGCGCAGACCACCGTATGTGTCTCGGCGAGGCGCGGAGCGATGTCGCGCCACATCAGATGCGTCTCGGGAAAGCCGTGCAACAGCAGAACCGGCGGGCCGGAGCCTGCCCGGCGTGCGAAGATCCGCGCCGCACCGGCATCGATCTCGATTGCCGTAAAGCCCTCGAACATCGCAGCGCTCAATCCGGCAGTACGGCGATGGCGACGATCTCGACGACGAGGTCGGGATGCGCCAGCGCTGCGACCCCGATCACCTCCGATGGCGGCGGGTTGTTGTAGCTGCAATGCTTCGGACAGTGCTCGGCAAAGAATTCATCCATGACGTCAAGGCGGAAGTTGGGGGAACTGAGGACGCCACCGTTCGGAAACGGCCCCTTGACGTATTGCGTGATCTTGACGAGGTGCTCCAGTGAACTGCCGAGCTCTTCGAGATCAGCCTTGATATTGGTCAGGATGGAACGCCATTGCGTCGCCGCATCGCCGGCTGCGCCGCCGCGGCCGCTCGTGGGATCGTAGTTCTCTGTGGTGGCCGTGTTGCCGGCCAGAAAGACATATCCCTTTCCACCATAGACAACCGTGCCCTTTCCCCAGGGCATCAACTTGCCGCCCTTCATCTTCTTGTGTGTGACGAGCTCCATTGCTGCCCTCCTGCGGCCGGGCCTTCGCCCCATCATCGCGGCGCCGGCAGATACAACCCGCAGCTGCGGAAATGGTTCGGGACGGGGTAGCACAAGCGTTCGCATCCTGGCGGCATGAAGTATCGTATGCGCCTCGTTCCTTACCCTCTCGATCAGTTGAGGGCGCAAGGAAGATCAGCAGCCCTGAGGATGGGCGCCGGGATGCCGGTCGCCAAAAGAGGTAGCGAAGGCAGCCGCTCGTTCTAGCGCACGATCTTGATATCCGGGCCCTTCGGCTTGGCCTGCGGCTGCTCCTTCGTTGCGGCCACACATTCATATTGCGGCCACTTCGGCAATCGTTCGTCGAGATTGACCTCGCGCCATTTCGGATGGCCGTTCACATCGAGCCAAGCCTTGTTCTCGCGGATGATCTTGGCCACCTTGGCGACGTTCTGGCACTGCTCGCCGGCGTAGCTGAACGTGATCAGAACGGCTTTGACCGCCACCGTTCTCACGTCGGATTCCTGCCATTTGTAGGTACCCGACGGGATGACGGCCGTGAGATAGCTGTCGAGGGCTTTGTCATCTATCCCGATGAGCTGGAATTTATCATCGGCCGTTGTGCTCTCCGAAAACAGCGTTGCCGGCGCGCCGGCCACATAGAACATTGCATCGATCTCGCCCTTGCGCAGCGCGTCGAGCGCTTCCTTGCCTCCGAGAAAGACTTCCTGCGAAGGCGTGACCCCGGTCTGGAAGAAAATCGTCTTTGCGGTCAGGTAGGTGCCACTTCGTTGCGGGCCTATCGCAACGCGTTTGCCGTGCAGGTCCTGCAACGTTTTCAGCGAGAGATCGCCGAGGACATGCACCTCCTCCTTGTAAAGCGGATAAACGGCGGCAAGCTTGGCGGCGATGGCTTTCAGCTCGTGGTCGTCCGAGATGTCGCGGATATAGTCGAGCACGTCCGACTGCACGATCCCGAGTTGGACACCGCGCTTTCTGCGAACGTCGAATACGTTCTGAATAGAGCCGGCGGATTCAAGAACCTGCATGGAGATGCGGCTCGGTTCGACGATCTTCTTGATGTCCTCGCCGATCTTGATGTAGGTGCCGGTTACTCCACCTGTGACAATTCCCATCTGGGGCGGAGCCGCAAGCGACATGGCAAGCACAATGACCGAAAAAATTACCTTCATCGCTCACTACCTCGCGCTTGACTTGAATGCGTCGACCGGAATCCGGGAGCTGTGAACTGGCGGCTGCGTCGCAGCAGTTCCAACGATTTCAGAGGAAATAGTTGTGGCGAGTCTGGTAAGATAATACGGCAAGTCTACGGCGCAAAAGTAGTAAAAATCTACTTCCGGCTGTCTGACGTTCCATCCGGCTGCCATTGGCCTCGGCGTTGTACATTTCTCGCCATATCGGAGGCGGCGTGACTTTCACGCCGGCGCCGGAACCGTCCGCGCCGTCGGCACCGGGCGGAATGTCATGATGATCAGGAAGGCGCCGATCCCCATGACCCACGAGCCGATGTAGAGCCAAGCGTAGCTGGCAAAGGTGTCGTAGATCAGACCGCCGGCGAGCGGCCCTGTTGCCATGCCGAGGCTGCCCGCCATCGCCGTGCCGCCGATCACCGTGCCCATCATCCGCAGCGGAAAATTCTCGCGCACGAGCACGGCGTAGAGCGGCATAGTGCCGGCATAGAGGAAGCCGAATAGCGCGGCGACCGCGTAGAACGCGGCGAGTTCGCGCACGAAGACGTAACCGAGCGCGCCGAACGCCTGCGCCAGCAGGCCGAAGACGAGCACGCGCTTGGCTCCGAAGCGATCGCCGAGCAGGCCGAAGGCGATGCGGCCGCCCATGCCGGCGAGGCCCTCCACGCTGTAGATGGTAACGGCCGCTATCATCGGAATGCCGCAGCTGATGGCGTAGCTCACGGTATGGATGATCGGGCCCGAATGCGTGGCGCAGCAGAAGAAATTCGTCAGCACCAGCGTAATGAATTGCGGCGAGCGCAGCGCCTCTGCCAGGGACATCTCCGGCGGTGCGGCCTCGCCCGACGGCGTGGCAGGCGCAGTTGCGAGCGCGGGCGGACGGCGCACCAGGAGCGAGACCGGAATCATGATCGCGGCGACGACGAGGGCGATGAGCTGCATCGAGGTCCGCCAGTCGTGGTCCGAGACCAGCCAGGCGGCGAGCGGCGCCATCGTCATCGGTGCCATACCCATACCGGCCGAGACCAGCGACACCGCGAGGCTGCGATGGTTATCGAACCAGCCGGTGACGGTCGCCATCATCGGCGCGAAGATCGCAGCCGCCGCGCCGCCGACCATCAACCCGAACACGAACTGAAACACGACCAGCGAGGTCGCGATGCTCGCAAGCCCAAGGCTCGATGCCAGCACGATCGAGCCGGTCAGCACCACCGGCAACGGCCCAAAGCGATCCGACAAGGTGCCCCAGATCATGCTGGTGAACGCCATCGCGAGGAAACCGATGGTCATGGCGCTGGAGATGCCGGTCACCGACCAGCCGGTGTCGCGCGCGATCGGCTGCAAAAACACCGGTAGCGAAAACATCCCGCCGATCGCGACGCAGCCGAGCAGGCCCCCGGCCGCGACGATCACCCAGCGGTACTGCAAATTGGTCATTTCCTGGTCTCCCGGTTGGCTGTCCTGCTGGAAGACGAACGGGGATGGCCGAAAGCTACAACGGCTGCTCACTTTTTTGCGAGCGGACCAGACCAGGCAAAGTGCCGTCCCCAAGCCTGCGCCACTGTACTTCGCAGGCTCGACCGGCCTAATGGACCGCAGAATCATGACGACCATCCGCCCGATCATCCGTTATCCCGATCCGCGGCTTGCGATCCCCGCACAGCCCGTGACCGCGTTCGACGAAGCGTTGCGCGGGCTCGCAGCCGACCTGCTGGAGACGATGCGCGCCGCGCCGGGTATCGGCATCACCGCGCCGCATATCGGCATCGCGCTGCGGGTCGTGGTGCTCGAACTCGACCCGGCCGAGGGTGCACGGACCTACGTCAATCCGGAGATCAGCTGGGCGTCGCCGGAAACGATCCTGCACCAAGAGGGCAGCGTCTCGATGCCCGGCGTCAACGACGAGGTCAGCCGCCATGCGCGGGTCCGGGTCAGCTATCACGATCTTGACGGCGTCTTGCAGACCGAGGAGTCACACGGGCTGCGCGCGGTCTGCCACCAGCACGAGATCGACCAGCTCGATGGCGTATTCTGGATCCGACGGCTGTCCCGCCTCAAGCGTGAGCGGCTGATCAAGCGATTTGACAAGTTATCACGCGGCTCGTAGGGCGCTTCATCAGTGGAACGATACAACCTGCGCGCCAGTTAACCAGCCTAGCTGCAGAAACGATCGAGTTGTTCCCACCTGGGAGAGCGCCATGGCCATCCACTTCAACCACACGATCCTTTCGACCCACGACAAAAAGGCATCGGCAACGTTCCTGGCCGAGATGCTCGGCCTCCCTGCCCCGCGGAAGTGGGGACCGTTTTACATGGTCACCACCGAAAATGGCGCCAATCTCGACTACATGGACGTCGATGGCGACATCGCTCCGCAGCACTACGCATTTCTGACCAGCGAGAGCGAGTTCGACATGATCTTCGGCAGAATCAAGGAACGGCAGCTCCTCTACTGGGCCGACCCCGGACAAACCCGACAGGGCGAGATCAATCACCACGACGGCGGGCGTGGCGTCTACTTCAAGGAGACCAATGGGCATCTCCTTGAAATCATAACCAAGGAATACGGTAGCGGCGGCTGGAATCCTTGACGGCCCGGAGCGCTCGAACGAACAGACGAGGGTGAACGCGATGTAGCGATCCGAGCAGCGATCCAATACGCCTTTCACCAAGACAGGATCGTAGATGTCGTCCATGCGGATGTTGCACATACCCACTTAGCCGTATCGATGTCATCCTGCAGGGATGACGCGACCGTCAAGCCGCACCTCGCCTCACCCGGATGACGCGGCTCCCGTCCAATTCATGCGAATCTCCCGAGGCGCCCGCCCATTAAGATTACGCCTTAACCATTCATTAATTATGCCTTTGCGGGCACGAAAGGCAGGGCATAGCGTTAGGAAAACTGCCGAACGACCTATAACGGGGTTGAGTCTCATGACCTATCGAACGACGCTGATCGCGTCTCTCGGCGCAGCCGCGCTTGTCCTTGCCGCGGGCGAGGCCCTTGCCAATCCAGTCGGTGCGCCCGCCCCGGCCGCTGCACCCGCCGGTCCTGGCGTTGCGCCGGCCCGCCCGGCTTTTCCGGCATTCCGCTCGATGAATCATCATCACCACCATCATCGCGGCACCGGCTTCTTTCCGGGCGGCCCGGGCGTGTTCTACGGCCTGCCGGCCGACGTCGAGCAGCCGGTCGTCGAGGCCCCGCCGATCATCAAGCAATCTGACGATCTCCGCTACACCTGCGTCTATGACATTCCCTGGGACTACGTGCATCGCTGCCCACAGTTCAACACGCCGCGGTATTGAGGTTGAGGTGAGCGCTTAGTGGCGCACGGCATCGCTTCGCAACAGCGTGGCCACGTCATCCCGCATCAAACTCGGTATCATCCTCCGCGCAGGCGGAGGATCCATCACGCCGCGGCTTCTCGGTTCAATCATCGGTGTCTCGGATTGCTGGATTGCCCGCCCCAGTGCGCAATTGCGCACAAGGCGGAGGACGACGACTGAGTGTGAGGCGGCGATCTCGCGACATGATTTGCCCGAGGTTTTGCCAGACAACTTCCGCCCTCACCAACAATGAGGGCGCAGGGAAGACCGGGTGCGCGCCGCACCCGCGGTCCCGTGTGCCATTATGCGCATTAGCAAAAGATGCACACGAGCATACAGGTTCGGCGGGGAGCATCCCGGCCTTCCCTGCGCAATGGCTTTACGGCTTACTTCGTACTCTTCCCGGAGAACGGCTCTTTTGCCTCCGTCGCCGGCAAGACGCTTTCGCCTCTTGCGGACTTAACGCCAGCACCACGGCGCCAGAACCATACGACTTCACCGTACGCGTCAGCCACACTCGTCTGTCATGGCATCCGCGTCCATCGCATCTTACCGCGCGCCGGTGACGATGGCCAACGCCCCTCATCCCGCGGTGAGACGGCGATAGTTATGCCGCTGATTTGGGGGAAAACGGAAGCGGAATATTTCTGATTCTCAGAAATTTGTGGCTTGACACGGTTTCTGAAAATACGAAGTGATTTGCCCATTGCGCCAGCTTTGTTGCGCTTGATGATCCAACTACGGACGCTCGCAAGAACGCGCCAGCGAGGAACTTGCGGTACTCGCGGTATCGCACGGCGACGTAGAGCGTTGGCAGTCGATGATGATGATCGCGGCAACGAGATAGCGAAGCATGAGCATCTCCCGGCCTGGAAACTTGCCAGCCAGGTCTTACTTCTGTATATTCGGAATATGCCGAATATATCAAACGAAGCGCGCAAGCATGAGCGGCGGTTCATGGAGGACGTGGCTCGGCTGCTGACGCCTTGGGGCATGCCGCCCGTCGCCGCCCGCCTCTACGGGTATCTGCTGCTCTGCCCTCGTCCCGTCAGCCTCGACGAGATCGTCGGGGATCTCGGGATCAGCAAGAGCAGTGCAAGCGTGGCCGCGCGGCTGCTGGAGAGCTACACGTTGGCGCATCGCCATAGCGAGCCTGGAACAAAGCGTGCGCTTTATGCCGTGGCCGACGACTACGAAGCCATGATCCGGCAGCAGAGCCGTCTGCTGGACGCGTTGGCCGGGCAGCTCAATGCCGGATCCGGCATAGCCACGTCGAGGACGGTCAGCGCGCGTCTTGAGGACATGGCGGAATTCTATCTGACGATGCGGGGCGCCATGGAGGACGCCATGGGCCGTTGGAAGAAGCGTAACCGGCGGCCGCGATAGGCAGGAAATCCCGCGCGGCGCAGCGGTCAGGAAAAATCAACAGCTTCGACAGGAGGCGAAACAATGGGTCTCGTCTTAAATTTTATCGTCCAGACGATCGTCTGGTTCGGCTTCATGGGCGCGATCATCTTCGGCGCCGCGGGCACAATGGACTACGACGGAGGGTGGCTCTACCTCGGTGCGATGGTCGCCCTCTCGGTCATATTTGGAGCGCACATGATGCGCGTCGATCCCGGCCTGCTCAGGGAGCGGCTGAAGCCGCCCGTGCAGAAGGATCAGCCGCTCGCGGACAAGCTGGTCCTGATCCCGGTCCTGCTCCTCATGTTCGGAGGGATGGGTTTCATGGCCGCGGATGCTGCGCGCTGGCGCTGGTCAATGATGCCACCGTCCGTGCAGTGGGCAGGATGCGGCCTGCTCCTGGCGGCATTCTTATTCATGTACTGGACCATGCGCGCGAACAGCTTCGCCGCGCCCGTCGTAAAAATACAAAAGGACCGTGGCCAGGCGGTCATCACGACAGGCCCTTATGCCATCGTCCGCCATCCGATGTATTTGGGCGCGCTGTTCTATATGGCCGGTACCTCGCTCGTGCTCGGCTCGTGGTGGGGGCTTGTCACAGTTCCGGTTCTCACCCTCTTGCTCGGCATCCGAATCGGTATCGAGGAACAGGCGCTGCGTTCGGGCCTCGAGGGCTATGACGACTATGCGCGCCGAGTGCGCTGGCGTCTGATTCCGCTCGTCTGGTGAGACGGCCCATCAACGGGCTAAGCCCTCTTCCCGCTCCGTTTGGTCAGCGGTGCATGACGCCGCTCGCGTTTGCCGCGCGCGATCTCTGTCGCCAGCGCGTCGAGTTTCGGCTCCCAGAAATTCCTGAATCGGCCGAGCCACGCGTCCACTGCCTGAAGCCCCGCCTCGTCGACCGAATAAAGCCGTCGCTGCGCGTCCGCGCGGACGCGCGCAAAGCCGCTTTCACGCAGCACCTTGAGATGCTGCGACACCGCCGCCTGCGTGATGCCGAACTCGGCGCCGATCGCCTCCACCACTTCGCCGGACGCCATTTCCCGCAACCCCAGCAGTTCGAGGATGCGACGGCGCACCGGATCGGCGAGAACTTCGAAGACGTGCATCAGCTTCCTGTGCCGGGGTGCGCGATATCGGGCGGCATTTCGCCGCGATAGAAAGCGATTGTACGGTCCGACCGCTCCTTGGCCAAGGCCGGATCGATGCCGCTGGCGACATGCGCCGCACGCCAAGACTCGCCGCTCTCGGTCACGAACGCTTTGCCTTCTGGGGAGCCCATCCATGCCTCCGCCGCTTCATGGTCGACCGAGTTGCCCGTCGCAAGATAGCGCTCGAGGCCCGCGAGCGCGAGATCCCAACCGATGCCCACCGCGCCCGGACCGAACTGATTCCAATGGTCCTCGACAATAGTGGTGTGCTCAAGCGTCAGCCGCGCCTTGTCGCGTTCTGCGGCCAGCATGACCTCGATCCAGCTTGTCCCACCGCCGAATTCCCACGTCGCCGCAAAATGCGTCGGCGGCGCGCACGCCGTGATGGTCCCGCCCGCATTCCCCTTGAGCTGATACCTGCCGCCGAGTTGGAGCTCTCCCTCGACCGGCAAGAACCATCGCGGGATGCGCTCCTTGCCGGTCACGGCGTCCCAGAGGTCATCGACACCCGTGTCGTAAAGCCGTGTCAGCGTTACCGCGCTCGCCGGTTTGCCGTCCTTCTCAAAATGGCGCACCGAGCGCGTGACCAGCCCCAAGACCCTGGCGACATCGATCTGCATACCGTCCCTCCTTTGCCAATTTTTCAGACGGAGTATCGATGTTCACTTATATAAGTCAACACTTATATTGCGCCGAGGCAGATGGCGGGCCGAAACGACGTCCTGCCCATCCGTCAGGATGCACCCGCTCGAAGCGCCGGCCGCGCACCGGTCGCACAGGCCTGCTCGACGCAGCGGCTCGCTCGCAGGATCGCCTGCTCTGCGAACATCGGCCCCACGATCTGCAATCCGATCGGCAGCCCCTCGACAAATCCGCAAGGCACCGAGGCCGCGGGCTGGCGCGTGAGGTTGAACGGCCATGTCAATGGCGTCCAGTCGAACCATTGCGGGAAACGCACGGCGTCGGGCGTATCGATGCCGGCGGCGAATGCAGTGATGGGAATGGTCGGCGTCAGTAGCAGATCGTAATCGCGGTGAAACGCGTGCATCGCCTGGCTCAGCGCGCGCATTTCGGCATAGGCCGCCTGCAATTCGCTCGCGGAAATGTCCTGTGCTGACATGACCAGCCGCAGCAGGCCGGGATCGAGCGCTGCCAGTTGCGCGCCGTCGAAATCACGCACCAGCGCGGCATGCGATGCGCCCCAGATCACCTCCAGCACCGGTTGCGCAGCGGAGAGATCGAGATCGACCTGCTTTACGTCAGCGCCGGCCTTCACCAGCGCGTCGATCGCCGGCTGCATGCCGGCCACGACGGCGGGGTCGGCACCTGAGAAACCGAGATCGGGCGACCATGCGACCCGCAGGCCCGCCACGCCAGCGTCGAGGCCGTCGAGGTAATCGATGCCGCGATCGGGAATGGCGAAGGAATCGCGCGCGTCCGGCTGCGTCAGCACGTTCAGCAGCAACGCGCTGTCGGCGACATCGCGCGATAGGCCGCCATAGACCGCGAGCGGTCCCAACGGCCCCAGGAAATTCGGCACCACGCCGTAGCTCGGCTTCAAGCCGAACACGCCGCTGAACGCCGCCGGTATCCGGATCGAGCCGCCGCCATCGCCGCCGGTCGCCAGCGGCACGACGCCAGCGGCCACCACCGCGGCCGATCCGCCGCTGGAGCCGCCGGGCGTGCGGGATGTATCCCAGGGATTGCGCGTGATGCCGGTCAACGGGCCGTGGGTGATGCCCTTCCAGCCGAATTCCGGCGTCGTCGTCTTGCAGAAGAACACGGCGCCGGCCTCGCGCAGGCGGGCAACGCCGGGCGTATCCTCCGCACTCGGCGCCGCCGCAGTCGCATGCGAGCCGATGCGCGTCGGCCAGCCCGCGACATGCGCCGTATCCTTGATGGCGACGGGCACGCCGTCGAGCGGCCCGAGCGGTGCGCCCCGGCGCCAACGCTCCGCCGCCTCCGCGGCGAGACGCCGGCCCTGCGGCTCATCGAGCAGGCAGATGGCATTAAGCGCCGGATTGACCCGATGCAGTTGCGCCAGCACGGCATCCAGCACGTCGACCGGCGACAACTCGCCGCCTGCGAAGCGTCGCGTCATCTCGCGGGCGGACAGCCAGTTCAATTCGCCAGACATCGCCTGCTATTCGGCGGCTTCGTGCGCGGGAACACCCTGCTCGACTTCGCACTGCAGGATGTCGGTGAAGCGATTGAAGGCGCCGCACAGCGCGATGCGCCAGGTCAGCTCGACGATCTCAGCTTCGGAGAAATGTTCGCGGAGCCTGATGAAAATCTCGTCGCGCGTCTTGCTCCAGTTGTTGTTCACGGCGATCGAATATTCGACGACGAGCTTGTCGACGGCGTCGAGTTCCGGATGATCCTGGTAGTCGAGCAGGCGATCGGCGCCTGCTTCCGATACGCCCTGGATCGCCAGCTTTGGCGCGTGGTGCGACACGCAGTAATCGCACTTGTTCAGCAGGGACACCGCGACCAGCGCGATCTCCAGATGGCGCTTCGACAAGGTGCCGTTATCGGCGAGATCGACCAGCAGCGACCATGTATGCTTGAAGATCGGGGGCCGGTGCGCCATCACGCCGGCCTGGTTCTCGAACGCGCCATAGGTCGTCATCCTGTCCCACAGCGGCTTCAGCTCCGTCGGCAGATCGTCCCTGGTCTTGATCGATACGCGTGACATGGGCAGTTCCTGATTGGAGATCGGAGATCTGCAGAGATGCTGGACCTTCACGCCGGACAAATCAATGTGTCCGATAGTATCTCGACCGCCATCCCCGCGACCCGAGGGGATCCAGTATGCCGTGACGTATCGGTTCAATAGCAGCTGCCTCTGGAATACTGGTTCACCCGCCTGCGCGGGTGACGACCGAATATGAAGCGGCATTCTGGCGGGGCGCTGCGTCTGCGCTCAGCATCTTGCTTCGGCCTGTTCCGTCCCCCGCCACCGAAGAATAAAGCGCCTCCTGTTCCTTGCGGATGCGAACGGCGGGCAGCGTCTCGTCGACCGCGACATCGGCCCAGGTGATGCAGACGTCCTTGGTGACCGGCCGGATCAATCGCACGTCGTGTGCGAGGCCCAAGGGCAGATATCCCTTTGCCAGCGACGTGCCTGATGGCGTCAGCTTTCCGAACACGGTGTAGCCGCCCTCGCCGTCGAGCGTATCTCCCGGGCGCAGATCCTTTTTGGCGGTCGCGGCGACGTCGGCGTTGAAGCATGTAGCGACGCCGGTCGGTTCGCCGCGAAGCGCAATGGCGGCGACGGATATTCCGAGCTCCAGGCCGATCAGGTGCCACTTCTTGTAGGAGCTCATGTAGCGGCCGGACGGATCAGTCACGACGCTGTACTCCTGGAAGCAATTGCGGATGTACTCGCTGTCGCCTTCAAAGCAGACCCAGACGCCTTTTCTTATGTCGTTCGGGATCTGGGCGCCGTCGGCCGTGAGGCAGGACACGACCTCGACCTGCCCCTTGGCTTCGAGCACGCCGCCTTCCGCGCGCGGACGCATCAGCGTCGGAATGTCGTTCACCGATCCCGGCGGGAATGCCAGGCCCTGCGACGGCGCTTCCAGGCCTGTCGCGTTGGCGATGGCGGCGGACTCGATCGCCGGCTTCGATCCGTCGAGGAAGGCGTTGAACATTTTTGGGTTCATGCCGCCGCGCGCCGCCTGCTCGGCCGTCAGCCCCCAGTGATCCCAGACCGTTTCTGGTGTCGATTCCCGGTATTGAGGCAGCCATTTGTGGCCGCGACCGGCCGCGACCACCGGGAAGCCGCATGCCCGCGCCCAATCCACGAGATCGCAGGCCAAAGCCGGCTGATCGCCATAGGCCAGGCTGTAGATCACGCCGGCCTGCCGCGCCTTGTGGGCCAGGATCGGTCCGCAGAACGCGTCAGCCTCGACCGTCACGTTGATGATCGGTTTACGGGAAGCAAATGCCGCCAGGCAGTGCTCGACGGCGGCCGGCGGATTGCCGGTGCATTCGGCGATCACGTCGATGCCATGGAATTTGATCAGCGCTTCCCAGTCGTCGGTCAGATGCGTCGTGCCGTTCCTGAGGGCGTCATCGAGCGAAGCCGCGCCATAGCGCTGCTCAGGCCACCCGACGCGCTTCAGATTCTCGATCGCGCGTGACGGCGACAAATCGGCGATACCGACGAGATGCACGCCTGGCGTTCGCGGCGCCTGATGCAGGTACATCGCGCCGAACTTTCCTGCGCCGATCAAGCCAACTCTGATGGGGCGCCGCTCTGCTTCGCGCGCAAGGAGTTTTGCGTAGAGGTTCACGATATCTCTCCCGGTCCGCGCTGCTATGTTCGCGCGGCTATTGTGCCGTCGCCGAGGACGGTCTCAACTATCTCGATACAACAGGTCTGCCGGAATGACCACGAACATACGATGATCCTGCCGGCCGGGCGCACTTGCGCGCATAAACAAGGTCGTGCCGCGATCGACCAAAAAGCAAAAAAGGAGGAACTGGAATGAGAAGGGTGACGGCTCTGACGCTGATGGCTTCGGCGTTCAGCGTGTTGATGGCTCCATTGACGGCCCTCTTGGCGTCAGCACAGGCGGATTACCCGAACCGGGCCATCACCATGGTCGTTCCCTTTGCGGCAGGCGGCGCGACGGACGTCATCGCCAGGATTGTTGCGGAAGGCATGTCCAGGCACCTCGGCAAGCCGATCATCATCGAAAACGTGGCTGGCGCTGGCGGTACGATCGGCTCGATCCGCGTCATGCGGGCTGCGCCCGATGGCTACACGCTGCTGACCGGGCATATGGGAACCCACGCGTCGTCCTACGCCCTGTACGAGAAGCGGAAATACGATCCGCGAACCGATTTCGAGCCGATTGGCCTCGCGGCCTCGGCGCCCATCGTGGTCTTTGGCCGAAAGGACCTGCCCGCAACGACGTTCCATGAATTTATCGGGCTGATGAAGCAGAACGGCCCCGATTTCAAGGTCGGTCATTCCGGCGTCGGCTCCAACGCTCACCTCACATGCACGTTGCTGAATGCCCTGGTCGGCACCAAGCCTACCGAAATCCCCTACCGCGGCAACGGCCCGCTGATGAATGATCTGCTCGCTGGCGCCATCGACTATTCCTGCGACCAGGTGATCACGGTCGCCCCGCAGGTTTCGGCCGGCACGATCAAGGCATTCGTCGTCGCCTCTCTGCAGCGCTCGAAGGTGCTTCCGGACACGGCCACGTCGGATGAAGGCGGCCTGAAAGCCTACCAGGCCGACGCATGGACGGCATTTTTCTCCCCGAAGGGATTGCCCGAAGACATCATGGCGAAGATCCATGCCGCCTATGCAAAGGCGATGGCTGATCCTGATACGATCAGCCGGCTCGAGAAGCTGGGCGCCGTGGCCCCTGCGCCCGAACAGCAGTCGCAAGCCTATCTGAGAAACCTTGTTGCCAGCGATGTCGATCGATGGACCAAGGTCATCACGGATGCGCATATCAGCATCGCGGATTGATGTGCGTCGATAGGCTGTCCGAAGCTGATGTTCGTAGCCCGCATGAGCGCAGATATGCGGGACCAGCCGACCCGGGTCGCTGAGGCGCGCATTCGCGCGACCCGTTGGCTCACCCGGGCCACGGCATCGCGTCAGCCCCCCGCCATCAAATCCTTCGCCAGCGCCATGTAGGCCGGCAGCGTCACGGGGTCGTTGGCGGCGTTGCCGGCGGCCGGATGCGAGGCATAGCGGGCGATCACCATCTCCGCCTTCGGATCGATATAGATGCCCTGCCCGTGCACGCCGCGCGCCATGAAGGCGCCGTGCGCGTTGTGCGTCACCCACCACTGGTTCCGGTAGGAGGCCCCTAGCAGCGTGGTATAGCCGGCCGGCTTGAACTTTTCGGGATCGCCGCCGCGCGCGATGTCCTCGACAACCTGCGACGGCACGATCTGGCGGCCATTGAAGCGGCCGTGATTGCGGATCGTCTCGCCGAAGCGGGCGAGATCGCGCAAGCTGGTCGAAAGCCCACCGCCGCCGCTTTCGATGCCGATGCGGTCGACATGATAATGCGCGTCCTCCTCGGCCCCCATCGGAATCCATATCCTCTCCGAGAGCAGATCGGACAGGCTCATGCCGCTCGCCCGCCGGCAGATAAAGGCCAGCACGTCCGAATTGACGGTCTTGTAGGAAAACGCCTTGCCGTGCTCGCCCTGCTTCTTCTGCCCGCACAGGAAATCGAAAATATTGGTCGCGCCCTCATAGCCCGGTTCGATCGGCGCCATGCCGTTCGCCCGCCTGAGGCCAAACACGCCGGAATTCCTGTCGGTATAGACTTCCGTGTATTCGAGCCCTGTGGTCATATCCATGGTCTCGTGCACGCGCGCGTCACCGAAGGCGCTGGCCTTCAGCTCCGGCACATAGTCGGTGACCGGCGCCTGCGGATCGATCTTGCCCTCCGCGACGAGAATGCCGGCAAGCGTGCCGGTGAACGATTTAGTCACGGACATCGCGATGTGCGGCTTGTGCGGCTTCAGCGCGCCAAAGTAGCGCTCGTAGATCAGCTTGCCCCGATGCAACACGGCGATGCCGTCGGCATAGGTTTCTTCCAGCATCCGCGCAAAGGTCATGGGACGACCGTCCATGGTGACCGAAGCCGACGCGCCGATGTCGTGCTCCTCGCGCGACAATACCGACGCAGGCCCCGCGCCGCGCCAGACATTCACCGTCGGCACCAACTGGCGGATATTGCTCCAGGCCCAGCGCAGTTCGGGGAAGCTGCGGAAGGAGCCGTTGTGGAAGGTGATGGTCTTGTCCGGCGGCGGCGGGAAGCCCTGCATCCAGCCGAGCGTTTGCGGGTCGGTTTCGGTGGCGGTGGCGGGCTGATTTGCAGCGGTTGCGACGGACATGAAGTCGGGCTCCGGAGGAGAGGATTGCGGAGTCGTAACATGTCGATGCGCAAGGCACAGGTAGCGTTTAAGCGGGGGTGATCGGCGCAACGAGCAGAGTTGCGGCCCGCAGCAGCGAAGCGAAGTGCGAGGGAGCGGTCCCGGGTGTCGCCGTGCTCACCCGGGCTACGCTTGCTTGTGATCCCAGAGTGCTCGCCCGTTAGGCCGCGGCGCTCGCAATCTCGCTCGCGAAGTTGCGATAGGAATGCAGCGGGCGGCCCAGTATCTGTGTGAGACGCTCGACGTCGCCGGCCGCCGGGATCATGCCGTCGCTGACGTAGCGCTCGGCCATCAAGCGCATTTCGTACGCCATCCACTTCGGCATGAAGGTCGCCAGATTCTGCTCGAATGCGGTCGGGTCATCGCCGCCATAGGAAACGAGGCGGCCCAGGACATCGGACCAGATCGCGGCGACGTCCGAACCTTTCAGCGTGTCAGGCCCGACCAGATTGATGATTTCGATCGGCAGCTTGTCCGGCGCATGATCGCGGCGGATCAGCTCGATCGCTGCGACCTCTGCAATGTCGCGGGCGTCGACCATGGCAACACCCTTGCCGCCGATCGGCATCGGATAGATGCCGTGGTTGAGAATGACGTCCTTGATCATGAGCTCGTTGTCGATGAAGTAGGACGGGCGAAGGATCGTGGCACTGAAACCCATCCGTTCGATCATCCGTTCGGCGCCGGATTTCACCGCGAAGTGCGGCACGTTGACGAAGCGATCGCTGTGGAACACCGACAGATAAACCACCCGCTCGACGCCTGACTCGCGAGCAATGTTCAGCGCGATGAGCGCCTGGGTGAATTCGTCTCCCGCCACGGCATTGAGCAGGAATAGCGTGCGGACGCCCGTGAACGCAGTGCGCAGCGAGTCGATATCGAGCAGGTCGCCCTGCACAACCTCCACGCTGGCGGGAAAGTTGGCCTTCGCGGGATCGCGGACGAGAACGCGCAGGTCGGCGCCGCGCTTGACGAGTTGCTGGACGACGTGGCGGCCGACGCGGCCGGTGGCGCCTGTTACGAGGATGGTCATGGAGATCACTCCGGGTTGGTGTCAAAAAACATCCCCGAAAATATTGATCCATATGCGGGCCGATAGACGATATATTTGGACATACCGTCTCACTGGTGGAACACATGGACCTGCTTGCGCTTGCGGATTTCAATCTTGTTGCCCGAAACGGAGGGTTTGGCCGTGCCGCCCGGGCCGCGGGGCGCCCAAAGGCGACCCTCTCGCGCCGGGTCGCCGAACTGGAGGCGGCGCTCAACCTGCGCCTGTTCGAACGCGGGGGGCGTTCGCTGAAGCTCACAGAGGAAGGACGCGCGCTGTTCGAGCGAGCGGGCCTCCTGCTCACCGAACTCGAAGAGACGGCGGCGGCGATCGCCTCGGGCGGTGAAAAGCCGCGAGGCAGGTTGCGGATCAGTGCCCCGCTGCTCTTCTCTCAGACCGCGATGGGAAAGATCGCCGCTGGGTTCGCCCTTAAGTATCCGGAGGTGAGGCTCGAAGTCACGACCGAAGACCGTGCGGTCGACATGATCGAGGAGGGATTTGACCTGGTGATTCGGGTCAATCCGGATCCCGACGACAGCCTGGTTGGACGAGTCTTCCTGCGCGATCGGCTGGTGGCTGTCGCAAGTCCCAACCTCGCCCGGCCGGCCGGAGATCTTGCCGCGCCTGCCGTCATCCGCTCGGCAGGTGATCGACTTCCCTGGAACCTGAAGACGACCACTGACCGGTCGACGATCGCGGTCGCGCCGGTCCTCGCGCTGTCATCGCTCATCATGGTTCGGGATGCGGTGCGCGCGGGCGTTGGCGCTGGCCGTCTCCCCCTGTCGCTCGTGAGCCAAGATTTAGCCGATGGCACGCTCGCGCACTGGGGTGATATCGATGAACCCGACATTGCCCTGTGGACGCTCTATCCATCCAGGCGGCTACTGAGCGCTCGGGTGTCAGCGTTCCTCGACCATCTGAAGCAGGCCTTTCCCATGGGGACGCCTGATGAGCTTGCCGCCTATATCAATAACTGACACTAGAAAAGCTCGGGCGTTACTCCACACTAGATGACTTCTTCGAGCGGCGCGGAAGGTGCCATAGGCTCTCTCACTCCCACTCAATAGTCCCCGGCGGCTTGCTCGTCACGTCGTACACCACCCGGTTCACCCCCTTCACCTCGTTGATGATCCGCGTGGCGGTCTCGCCGAGGAATTTCATGTCGAAGGGATAGAAGTCGGCGGTCATGCCGTCGGTTGACGTCACGGCGCGGAGGCCGACGACATATTCGTAGGTCCGGCCGTCGCCCATCACGCCCACCGTCTTCACCGGCAGCAGCACGGCAAACGCCTGCCAGATCGCATCGTAGAGGCCGTGCTTTCGGATCTGGTCGATATAGACGGCATCGGCATTGCGGAGGATGTCGAGCTTTTCTTTCGTAATGTCGCCGGGGCAGCGGATGGCAAGGCCCGGGCCCGGAAACGGGTGGCGGCCGACGAAGATTTCGGGCAAGCCTAGCTCGCGGCCGAGCACGCGGACTTCGTCCTTGAACAGTTCGCGGAGCGGCTCGACCAGCTTCATGTTCATGCGGTCAGGCAGACCGCCGACATTGTGGTGCGACTTGATGGTGACCGAAGGGCCGCCGGTGAAGGAGACGCTCTCGATCACGTCGGGATAGAGCGTGCCCTGCGCCAAAAATTCGGCGCCGCCGATCTTCTTGGCCTCCTGCTCGAACACGTCGATGAAGAGGCGGCCGATGGTCTTGCGCTTGCTTTCGGGATCGGTGACGCCTTCGAGCTCGCCGAGGAATTGTTTTGACGCGTCGACATGCACCAGCGGGATGTTGTAGTGGCCGCGGAACAGGTCGACGACGGTCTCGGCTTCCTTGAGGCGCAAGAGGCCATGGTCGACGAACACACAGGTGAGCTGATCGCCGATCGCCTCGTGGATCAGGACCGCGGCGACGGCGGAATCGACGCCGCCAGAGAGGCCGCAGATCACCCTGCCTTTGCCGACCTGGGCGCGGATCTTTTCGATCGCCTCTTCACGAAACGCGCGCATGGTCCAGTCGCCGGTCAGCCCGGCGACCTTGCGGACGAAATTGCGCAAGAGTTTTGCGCCGTCCGGCGTGTGCACCACTTCGGGGTGGAACATCAGGCCGTAATATTTGCGCTTCTCGTCCTGGATGACCGCGAACGGCGCATTCGCCGAGACGCCGGCGACCGTGAAGCCCGGCGGCATTTTTGTAATGCGGTCGCCATGGCTCATCCAGACCGGATGCTTCTCGCCCTTGCCCCAGGTGGATTCGAACAGGCTGCTTTCCGCCTTCACCTCGACATCGGCGCGGCCGAACTCCCTGGCGTGTCCGCCCTCGACCTCGCCGCCGAGCTGGGCGGCCATGGTCATCTGGCCGTAGCAGATGCCGAGCACGGGAACGCCGGAATCGAAGATCTTTTGCGGCGCGCGGGGCGAGCCTACTTCATGCACCGATTCCGGGCCGCCGGAGAGGATCACCGCTTTCGGCTTCATCTCGTCAAAGGCGGCCTCCGCCTTCTGGAACGGCACGATCTCGGAATAGACGCCCTCCTCGCGCACGCGGCGGGCGATCAATTGCGTCACCTGACTGCCGAAATCGACGATCAGAATCTTGTCATGCGCCGAGGCCACGGAGGGCGTCGACGACTCGCGGTCTTGCTTGAGGGCTGTCATGGCAAGCAGATACGCGACGGGGGGCGGCCTCGCAACCGCGTCAAACGGGCGGCCCACATTCTTCTTGGGGGATGGACATGGCGCCATAGGTCAGTATTATTGACCTAATTTGCGTTTGACGGGAGATTGTTCCTCTCACCGCTGGATTCCACCGCATGAAAATCCCCACCTTGCCCTTCACCGTCACCGACTGGAGCCAGATGCCGGCCACCACGCATCCCGGCGAGATCGGGCAGGCGCACTGGCGCACGCTCAACATCGGCGATCTCCGCCTCCGCATGGTCGAATATTCGCCGGGCTATCTCGCCAATCACTGGTGCGACCGCGGGCATGTGCTCTACGTGCTGGAAGGCGAATTGGAGACCGAGCTGCGCGACGGACGGAGGTTCACGCTGAAGCCGGGCATGAGCTATCAGGTGTCGGATTTCGGCGATGCGGCGCACCGCTCGTCGACCAAAACGGGCGCGAAGCTGTTCATCGTGGATTGAGGGACGGGGAAAGAGCGTCACGCCTTCTTCAGCACCGACACAAAAAACCCGTCTGTGCCGGTGCGGCGCGGCGTCATCAGCCAGCCTTCGGGCAACTTCAGTGCGGCGCTTTCAAACTCTTCCGCCTTGTCCCAGAGCACGCTCGCGGTCTCGTTCAATCGCTGAATCGAAAATTCCGGATGACGCGCGCCGAAGCTGCGCACCTGCTCGCCGTTTTCGGCAGGCAGCACCGAGCAGGTGACATAGGCGATGCGGCCGCCGGGCTTCACCATGCCGGCCGCGCGATCGAGCACTTCGGCCTGGTCCTTCAAGCGGATTTCGAGTGCGCCGGGGCGCATGCGCCATTTGGCGTCGGGGTTGCGGCGCCAGGTGCCGGTGCCGGTGCAGGGCGCGTCGATCAGCACGAGGTCGGCCGATGAGCTGATGTCGGCCAATGGATCAGCGTCGCCCTTGGGCGGGCGCACTTCGGCGTTATGGACGCCGGCGCGCGACAGCCGCTCGAAGATCGGCGCCAGCTGGCGCTTGTCGCGGTCGGTTGCGATCAAGCGGCCCTTGCCGCCCATCATCGCCGCGAGCGCCAGCGTCTTGCCGCCGGCGCCGGCGCAGAGATCGATCACCTGCTCGCCGGGCTTTGCCGCCGTGAACAGGGCGGCAAGCTGCGAGCCCTCGTCCTGGACCTCGATCGCGCCCTTGATGAAATCCTCTTCCGCTGAGATCCCGGGATTGCGCGCGTCGGCGCCGAGCGCGATGCGTAGGCCGGTCCGCGACCACGGAGTCGCTGTCGCACCGAGATGCTTCAGCGAGGCCTGCACCTTCTCGCGCTTGGCCTTCAGCGTGTTGACGCGCAGATCGAGCGGCGCGCGGCTCGCCATCGCGGTGGCCTCGGCGACGCGATCCTCGCCGAACACGGCGGCGAGGTGCGGATCGAGCCATTCCGGATAGTCGCCGGCGATGTGCGGCGGTGCGCCGGCAAGTGAGCGTGCGGCTAGCGCCGAGCGTTCGCCTTCCGTCAGCGGCTCCGGGGCAAAGCGCGAGCCGTCGCACAGCGCTGATATGGCGTCCGCATCCATGCCGCGCTCCAGCTTGAGCATGCCGAGCACACGGGCGCGCGGCGTGTCGGCGTCCATCAGAAAGGCGCTCGACGAGCGGCGGCGCAGCACATCCCAGATCAGGCCGGAAATCGCGGCGCGGTCGCCCGAGCCGGCATAACGATGCGCCGTGCCCCACTCCTTCAGCGCCTTGGCCGCCGGAACGCGATCGGCGTCGATGGTCTCGATCAATTCGATGGCAGCGGACAGCCGGGCAGCGGGGGTCATCAAGTGCTTTCTAAATGAGCAGCAACAGCTTCAGCGCGAAGTAGAGCCACATCGCCAGCAGCACCAGCACGCCGGCAAACCAGGCCATGCTGCGCTGCTGGATGTTGTTGGAGGTGACGAAAATGCCGGCATGGGCAAAGCGTGTCACCACGAACACCCAGGACATCAGCACGATGAAGAGATCGGCGCGGCGCAGCGGCAGCTCCAGCGCGATCAGGAAGTAGAACAGGACGGGTACTTCGAACTGGTTCGAGAAGCAATTGCCGACCTGGGCCGCCTGGGGCGGATATTTCGGCTGCCCCGCCGCGATGTCCCTGAGGCTGGTTTCCCTCGCCTTGATCGCCTTGGTCCGGGCGGTCACCATCCACAGCAACAGGAAGAAAGTGAGCCCGATCTGAACGAAGACCGGCAGCAAAACCATTTGAAGCGACATGCGAATCTCCCCCAAAGCCTGCGAGTTGCTGCAAGCAATAACGGCCCGTCCCTCACCTGACAAATCGACTTAGCTGCACGCCTTGAACCGCAGGTGGAACGCCAGCGACCAACTATCGAGAATTGCTTTTGTTCTGGTCCCGGACCAGCCATTTGAACCCCTCGCGAGCCCGCGATGAACATCACCACCCCCCTCCTGACCGGCGCCGGCCATGCCGCCCAGCTGCCCGGCGATTCCATGACCTCCCTGCTCCGGAGCATCGGCTTCAGCGACGGGGCCGACGGCGGGCTCGGCATCGCGATGTCGGCGCTGTCGGGCGTCGCCGCGGCGCTCGCGGTCGCGATCATGCTGTCGGTCTATTTCCGCACCGGCCATCGCAGCCGCCGCGATGTCGTCAGGCACGGGCTCGCCGCATCAGCGGTGTTCGTCCTGCTCGCCTTCGTGGTGGTCGACTTGCGGCAGGCGGCACAGGCCTATCTCGGCCTCAATCCGGCCAAGCCGGCGGTGGAATTCGAGATACGCCTGCCGAAGGGAACGTTGACGACTGCGGCCGATACCCAGATCGAGCTGTTGACCGACCGGAACCAGAAACTGGCAAAGCTTCAGGAGGCGCTGCGCGCCACCGACGACGGCCACAGCATTTTGCGCGGCACCGTGACGCTGGATTACCGCACCACCGAGCGCGTGATGCTGCTCAACCTGCCCGGCCAGGCGCAAAGCACCTTCCGCCTGCGGCTGCCGGCAAGCCCGTCGCGCTCGCAAGGCTTCGGGCCGTGGCACCTCGCCGACGGCATCGTGCCGGTCAGCGGCGGCACGGTGACGACGGAAATCCACGATACGTTTGCGATCCGCTATCGCGTGCTTTGAGGGGGCACGGATTCGATTGCAGCCTGAACAGCATTGCGCACGTCTAGGATTAGACGGTTTTCAGCTTCAAACCTGTTCTCCGCTTGCGCGACAAACGACACCTTGGGCAAGACGATTGTCAATGCGCGCACGATGGCTGTTTTTGCTCTCTCTTGCTCGTCATTGAGAGGGTCCGTGATCGGGGCTAGCTTCTTCATGTTCTCCCAAATACCGGGAGAGTAGTTCTCCAAGGCGGCGATTGCCTCCTGGATCTGCTCGTAAGAACTTGCCCATGACAACGACCTTGTTGAAGACAATCGTTTGAACTCCCTCGACCGCCCTCACCTGCACGCTATCGATTGACCAGCATGGTGACATACGCCCAGGCCGCGTAGCAATAATGCATTCCCGCCAGCGCCAGCCAGCCCACCGGGTAGGTGCGGCACGCCGCTCCGGGTTGACAGGCCTGGTCAATCGCCGAGAAATCCCGGACCAGAATCACAAAGAACAACGTATCGATCAGGGCAAAGCACAAATTGGCCCGCGCCAGTTTCGTCATTGTTGCTTCGTCGATAATCTGGATCGGCTGAGCCACGGCGCAAAACAGGGTCACCGCCAGCGAAGCCGCGGATATCCAAAGGATGTGGATCAGCGCATCGGCGCCCGCATGCCTCAGTTCGAACTGCGAGACGTATGCGACTGAGGCCATCGGCGACAGGAAGAACAAGAGAAACCAGAGTAGACGCACGGCCTGACTCGGATTGGAGCCGCCGCCTTCGCTGTTGAATCGCGCTGCTTTCGAAAGCCACATTCAGGTTACACATCAGCTTGGCCGGAACTGAATTTGTATGGGATGAGAACTTACCGAAACCTTAGACGCTGGCCCGTCAGCGCGTGCGGGCAAACGCTTGGGCGTCGAACCGAACCTTGGCGCCACACAATCCTCCCTTGCCTCAGCGACGGCCGTCGTGCAGGCTCAACGCGCAACTGTGATGTGTATTTTATGCTCCAAATAGTTGTATACTGATCTTTTTCCCGCAAAAACCGATACAGGCGGGGAACTTGGCATTACACTGGCCACGACGGCCGCCGACAAAGAGCGGCCGCAGGGGAGGATTTCAACCTTGCGATTTCGCGATCAGGACATTGTTTTCGCTGGCGGCGTCAGAGGGGAGAATTTCAGGATCCCCACCGCCAACCCCCTCAACTACTTCCACGTCATCAGCCATTCCATCGACCTGCCGAGGCTTGCGATCGACGGCAAGCTGTTCCTGCCGGCCTCTGACAGCCGCCGGCGCAATGGCAAGCTGCCGCTGGTGATGGTGGTGCCGGGCAGCCTTGGTGTAGCGCCCTCGCATCTGGCGCATGCCGAGACGATGCTCAGTGACGGCTTTGCCAGCTTTGTGCTCGACTGTTTTGGCGCGCGCGATGTGACCTCGACCGTCGCCAATCAGACGCAGTTTTCGTTTGCGGCGAGCGCTTACGATGTGCTCGCGGCCTGGCAGGTGCTGTCTGACCATCCCCAGATCGATGCATCTAGGATCGGCGCGCAGGGCCACAGCCGCGGCGGCTCGGCCGTGCTGACGGCAGCGACGCGGCGTTTTGCCGATGCGGTGGTCGGCGCCGGCGCGGGATTTCGCAGCGTGCTCGCCGCCTATCCCTGGAGCGGCCATCAATTCGTCGATCCTTCCGTCGACGAGACCGAAATCCGCGTCTTGATGGGTGATGCGGACGAATGGTGCTCGCCGATGCAGGTGCAGGGCCATTGCCAGGCGATCCGCCTGTCCGGCGGACGGGCGACGATGCGGCTGATCGGCGGCGCGCAGCACAGTTTTGATCGCGGCACTGATATCGAGAACGTTGCCGACGCATCGGTCTCCCCCGCCGCGCCGACCGCCTACATCGCCAATGACGGCGCCTTCATCCATCCACTCACGGGGATTGCCGACAGCAAACTGACCGACCGCGACTTGATGGTCTATGCGCTGAAGGCCGGCTATGGCCGCAAAGGCGCAAAAATCGGCAGCCGCGATGGGGATGCGGAGCTGTTCAAGGCGGATATGCTGGCGTTCTGGCGGCGGACGCTGGGGTGAGCCTGGTCGTGCCACGCTGAAGCCTGTCATCACCCGCGAAAGCGGGGTGATCCAGTATTCCAGAGACGTCGGCGCTTGAGCCGAGAGGCCGCGGCGTACTGGATACTCCGGCTTCGCGGAGTATGACATTGAGCGCGTGGCGACATTCGGGCTCACCACTTCCATCGTCATCGTTCTGACTTTTCCGTCTGCCTATGATCCATTTCAAAAGGAATACTGCATGAGCGAATTTCGCCTGACCCAGATTTCCGATAGCCACCTCACCCGGCGCCTGCAGCAGCTCACCGACAATTTTCATCGCGTCAGCGAGCACATTGATGCGACGCGGCCGGACATTGTCGTCAACACCGGCGATCTCGCCTATGACGCGCCGACCAGCCGCGACGATCTGATGTTTGCCAAGGAGCTGCATGCCGCGCTGCCGGTGCCGTGCCGGCATCTGCCGGGCAATCACGACATCGGCGACAACCCGACAGCGGTCGGCCAGCCCCCGAGGCAGCCGGCGACCGAGACGGAGCGACAAAATTATCTCGCCGTGATCGGCGAAGACCGCTGGCGGTTCGACGAAGCCGGCTGGAGCTTCATCGGGCTGAACTCGCTGATCATGAATACCGGCATCGAAAGCGAGGCCGCGCAGTTCGACTGGCTCGCATCGGAACTGACGCGCGTGAACGGCAGGCCGGTCGCGCTGTTCCTGCACAAGCCGCTATTCCTGAATGCACCTGACGATGCCGAGACGGAAGACACGGCGATCCGTTATGTGCCGCAGCCCCGGCGCAGAACGTTGATCGAAATGTTTTCGAAGATCGATCTGCGGTTGGTCGCCGCCGGCCATATCCATCAGCGCCGCGACTTCACCCATGGCCATACGCGTCATATCTGGGCGCCGCCGACCAGCTTCACGCTCCCCGACCGAATCCAGCCCGTCATCGGGACGAAGGAAGTCGGGTTGGTGGAATATCGCTTCCAGCCGGACGCCTTCGAGGTCCGGCACATCAAGCCGGCGGGACAAACCGAAGTTGATCTGGATTCGCTGAACCGCCGCAAATGACGGAGCGGGCGACTTTCGTCACCCGCTCCATCAGATACTCCGTCGTATCCTTGGATCGCGCTTCAGATATCAGAGCGCATCACCACTGCCGCTCGACGAGGCCATAGGAGCCGTAGGAGCCATCATCCCAAGGGGCTGTCGCGAACGCCCCTACCCGTGGCGCCGGATGAAACCGGTTGCCGTAATAATAGCCCGGGCCGGGCGAAACCCGAACGCCGTAGCCGCCCGTCGTGTAAGCGGAGTTCGGATAACTAAAGCCGATCATGCCGGGTTCCTGATAGACTTCTTGAGCCATCACCGGAGTGGCCAGCATCGTGGCGGCAACCAGGCCGAGCGATAGTTTCTTGCAGTTCATCATTTGGCTTCTCCATTGGATGTCAGGGCCAAACGATGCGCGCAAAGGGGCGTTCCGCCACCGCTCTCAAGTGAGCGTGAGGTTCACTTTGCGTGTTCCCCCACATCCACCGCAACTTACGTCACGCCTTGTCGGCCCCGACGCGCACCAGCTGCTTGCCGAAATTGGCGCCCTTGAGAAGCCCCATGAACGCGGCCGGCGCGTTCTCCAGGCCCTCGGTGACGAACTCCTTGTGCTTGACCTTGCCCTCGCGCACCCATCCCGACATGTCGCGCAGGAAATCGCCGTGGCGCGCGGCGAAATCGCTGACGATGAAACCGCGGATGGTGAGCCGCTTGGTCAGCACTGCGCGCATCAACGACGGCGCCCATTTCGGCGCCACCGCCTGCGTGTCGTTGTAGTGCGCGATCAGGCCGCAGACGGGAACGCGCGCGAAGGCGTTGAGCAGTGGGAACACCGCCTCGAACACCGCACCGCCGACATTTTCGAAATAGACGTCGATGCCCTTTGGGCATGCGAACTTCAGTTTTGCAGCGAGATCGGTTTCGTGGTGATCCAGGCAATCGTCGAAGCCGAGCTCGTTCTTGACATAGGCGCACTTGTCCTTGCCGCCGGCAATGCCGATGGCGCGCGCGCCCTTGATCTTCGCGATCTGCCCGACCGCCGAGCCGACCGCGCCGGAAGCCGCCGCAACGACCACGGTCTCGCCAGCCTGCGGCTTGCCGATATCGAGCAGGCCCGTATACGCGGTCATGCCGGGCATGCCGAGCACGCCGACGGCGGTCGAGATCGGCGCAATCTTTGGATCGATCTTCGCAAGCCCCTTGCCGTCGGAGATCGCATGCGTCTGCCAACCGGCGCGCGACAACACGACGTCCCCCTTGGCGAAGGCAGGATTGTTGGACGCGATCACCTCGCTGACCGTGCCGGCCTCCATCACGCCGCCGACCGGCACCGGCTGCGCATAAGACGGACCGTCGCTCATGCGCCCGCGCATATAGGGATCGAGCGACAGCCAGATCGTGCGCAGCAGCACTTCGCCGGCGGCCGGCGTCGGGATGGCGCAGTCTTCAAGGCGGAAATCGGAAGGCTTTGGTTCGCCGACGGGGCGCGAGGCGAGGACGATGCGTTTGCCCTGGGACATGAGGTTTTCTCCGGTCTTATTGTTGAAGCTCGTCATTGCGAGCGAAGCGAAGCAATCCAGTTTCGTCAACGAAAAAGAATGGATAGCTTCGTCGCTACGCTCCTGGCAATGACGGCGGAGAATGGCGTCGTCCCTGCCCGAGCATCGTCATTTCGGGGCGGTCCGCAGAACCGAACCCGGAATCTCGAGATTCTCTGGTGCGCAATTGCGCACCATAGTTCGCTTCGCGCCCCGGAATGACGGCGTTTGTGGCGAGAATTACACCCCGCCCGGGTAGTTCGGGCTTTCCCGCGTGATCGTCACGTCGTGGACGTGGCTTTCGCGCAGGCCGGCGCCGGTGATGCGGACGAACTGGGCCTTGTCGTGGAATTCGGCGAGGTTGCGCGCGCCGACATAGCCCATCGCGGCACGGAGGCCGCCGGCGAGCTGGTGCATGACGTTGCCGACCGGGCCTTTATACGGCACCTGGCCCTCGATGCCCTCGGGCACCAGTTTCAGCGTGTCCTTGATGTCCTGCTGGAAGTAACGGTCGGCCGAGCCGCGCGCCATCGCGCCGACCGAGCCCATGCCGCGATAGGCCTTATAGGAGCGGCCCTGCCACAGAAACACTTCGCCCGGCGTCTCGTCGGTGCCGGCGAGCAGCGAGCCGACCATCGCGATATCGGCGCCGGCGGCGAGCGCCTTGGCGAGATCGCCGGAATATTTGATGCCGCCGTCGGCGATCACGGGGACATCCGCCTTCTTCGCCGCCTCCACCGCATCCATGATGGCGGTGAGCTGCGGCACGCCGACGCCAGCGACGATGCGCGTGGTGCAGATCGAGCCCGGGCCGATGCCGACCTTGATGGCATCCGCGCCCGCATCGATCAGCGCCTGTGCGCCCTCTTTCGTGGCGATGTTGCCGGCGATCACCTGCACCGCGTTGGAAAGCCGCTTGATGCGGTTGACGGCCTCCAGCACACGCGAGGAATGGCCGTGTGCGGTGTCGACCACGACCAGATCGACGCCGGCATCGATCAGCCGCTCGGTGCGCTCAAAGCCGCCCTCGCCGACCGTCGTCGCAGCGGCCACGCGCAGCCGGCCCTGCGCGTCCTTGCAGGCGAGCGGATGCGCAACCGCCTTTTCCATGTCCTTGACGGTAATCAGGCCGACGCAGCGATACTGATCGTCGACAACCAGAAGCTTTTCGATGCGGTGCTTGTGCAGCATCCGCTTGGCCTCGTCCTGGCCGACGCCTTCGCGCACCGTGACGAGATTTTCATGCGTCATCAGCTCCGACACCTTCTGCCGGGGGTCGGTGGCGAAGCGGACGTCGCGGTTGGTGAGAATGCCGATCAGCTTGCCGGGCGCGTTCTTGCTGGCGCCGGTGACGACGGGAATGCCGGAGAAGCCGTGATCCTTCATCAGGGCCAGCGCGTCCGACAGCATCGCGTCGGGGCCGATGGTCAGCGGATTGACCACCATGCCGGATTCATACTTCTTGACCTGCCGCACCTGAGCGGCCTGTCCCTCGGGGTCGAAATTGCGGTGAATGACGCCGATGCCGCCGGCCTGGGCCATCGCGATCGCCATGCGGGCCTCGGTGACCGTGTCCATGGCGGACGCGACGATCGGGATGTTCAGCGGGATTGCGCGTGTCACGCGAGAGCGGATGTCCGCCTCCGAGGGCAGAATATCCGAGAGACCGGGCTTGAGAAGCACATCGTCGAACGTGAAGGCTTCACGGATACCCTGAAGTCCCTGCGCCATTTGCCAACTCCTTTCGGCGGCTCACCGCCGCGATCAATTCTATGGATGAACGTCGCCCTGGGCGATGCTTTCCGCATCACCGTCGAATCGAAGCCCATCGGTGGGGTTGACGGTGGTCGATAGCATGGCGGCACGCCGAATCAAAGCGTTTGCCAGCTATGCATAGGCTTTTCAGGAAATGCCGCAATCCCAATGGGTTAGCGGCGGGCCCTCAGCGCGGATAGCCGGGCGGCGGCCCGTGCTGGCGGATCGCCTCAACCACCTCGCGGTGGCGGCGGTCCTCCCGCTTCATGTGAACCGCGATCAGCGCATGCGCCGACGGCACCAGCAGCAGGACGTGGAAAATCAGCCCGAAAACCAGGCAGAACACGATCAGGACCAGGTTGAAGATCGCCGAAAACGGCTGCCCGTTCAGCAGCAGCCCGAGCGGCGGCAACAAGGCGGCGAGAACGTAGATCATTCAGGGTCCTCCGCGGCTGGTGGTGCATACCAGCGTCACGCAGGATTTAGGTGGTTTGCGCGCCTCCGCAATGGCTTGCACGGCAGCGGGATGATACAGGCCCCTCGCCTGCCTTTTTCTTCAGCCCGCCGATCCCCATGACCAAAGAACGCCTGATCCCGCTGATCGTCGCCACCGCCCTGTTCATGGAGAACATGGACTCAACGGTCATCGCGACCTCGCTGCCGGCGATCGCGTCTGACATCGGCACCAGCCCGCTGACGCTGAAGCTTGCCATCACCTCCTATCTGCTGTCGCTTGCCGTGTTCATTCCGGCCAGCGGCTGGACCGCCGACCGCTTCGGCGCGCGCATGGTGTTCTCCATCGCGATCGGCGTGTTCATGGTCGGCTCGATCGGCTGCGCGCTGTCGCAGAACGTGACCCATTTCGTGATCGCGCGCATCCTGCAGGGCATGGGCGGGGCGATGATGACGCCGGTGGGGCGGCTGGTGCTATTACGCTCCATCGACAAGAGCGCACTGGTCAACGCGATGACTTGGGTGACGGTGCCCGCGCTGATCGGGCCTGTGATCGGCCCGCCGCTCGGCGGCTTCATCACCACTTATTTCTCCTGGCACTGGATCTTCCTGATCAATATCCCGATCGGGCTGCTCGGCATCTTCATGGCGATGAAGTACATCGACCCGATCAAGAGCACCGATCCCGAGCGCTTCGATCTCTACGGGCTGGTGCTGGCCGGCATCGGCCTTGCCGGCATCGCCTTCGGTCTCTCGGTCGCCGGGCTCAATTTGCTGCCATGGCCGATCGTGGCCGGCCTCGTTGCGATCGGCACGATCTCGATGACGCTCTACGTGATGCACGCAAGACGCACCGGCTCGCCGGTGCTGGACTTTTCGCTGCTGCGGCTCGCCACCATGCGCGCCGCCATCATCGGCGGTTTCCTGTTCCGGCTCGGCATCGGCGCATTGCCGTTCCTGCTGCCGCTTCTGATGCAGGAAGGTTTTGGGCTGACGCCGTTCCAGTCCGGCCTCGTGACGTTCGCCTCGGCGGTCGGCGCCATGGGCATGAAGACGCTGGCCGCGCGCATCATCCGCGCTTTCGGTTTCCGCAACATGATGGCGGTCAATGCCGTGATCAGCGCGGTCTTCCTCGCCGCCTGCGCGCTGTTCACGGTGACGACGCCCTTGATGCTGATCTTCATCATCCTGGTCGTCGGCGGCTTCTTTCGCTCGCTGCAGTTCACCGCGATCAACACCGTCGCCTATGCCGAGGTCGAGCCGGGGCAGATGAGCCGCGCCACCACGCTCGTCAGCGTCAACCAGCAGCTGGCGATTTCCGCCGGCGTCGCCGTCGGCGCCGCCACGGTGGAATCGACGATGCTCTATCAGCGCGTCACCGAACTCAGTGCCGGCGTGTTCCCGCCCGCCTTCCTCGTGGTCGCGATCATCTCGGCGGTGTCGGCCTGGTTCTTCTGGCAAATGCCTGATGATGCCGGCCACGAAATCTCAGGCCGCAAGGTCACCGAGATTGCCAGCCGCAAGGGCGCGGCCAAGGCCGCGAGCAAGGCGGCCAGCGAGGGCACCGAGGACGCGCGGGATCAGCGATTGGGCTGACACGCCTGTTCGGGCGCGCCGTTTCGTCGCATATCCGACGCCAGCCGTGACCGTGGGTCGCTCGCATCGAACAATCTTCCCTATCCGGCTGCTGGCCAAATACTGACTCGCTCGACCATCAAAAATGTCGATGAGAGTCAGAAAGCGAACGGAAGATTCTGCCATGAGGCGCCATACCCTGTGAAACCAGCGCGGAACGTTCAATCTGGTTCGATAAAAAGGGTGAAACACAGTGGAAGCGAATACGAAGCAAACGAATGTCGATTCGAAAGCCGCCGACGAAAATGGTCGCTCGGGCTTCCCATTCCTCGCAGTGACGCCGGCTTTCGATGGGCTAGCCGAGCAGAACATGACGCGGGCACGAGAAGGCATCGAGCAGATGAAATCTGCCGCGAGCGCCATCAACGATGCGCTCCGCGATGCCTGTTCGAATAACGCTAGGCGCGCTGCCGAGTATACGGCCAAGGTGATCGAATTTTCAGGGGCCAATACCGACGCCACCCTGGATTTTCTCGCCCAGCTCATGGGCGTGAAATCCCCCTCGGAAGCGGTGCAACTCTCCATCAGCCACGGCCGCAAGAGCTTCGAGGCCACGACCTCGCAAAACCGCGAGCTTTGGGAGCTCGCGCGCAAGGTCGCGACCGAGACCGCTGAACCCCTCAAGAAGGGCATTGCCGGCGCGCTGCCAAAGGCGGCCTAGTCTTCAGTCAAACCTCTGCAGCGGCGGCATCGGCTGGAGCAGCGCTCCCATCAGAAGAGCGCACTCCAGCCGAGGGAGGCGCCATGCCGACGGAACGAATATCCAGGGAGGAGTGAAATGGGCATCGTCATGATCAAATGCCCCGAGAGCGGACGCGCCATTGCGACCGGCATGGAAGCGGATCGAGAACGCTTCAGCCGAAGCCCGGTGTTCTTCGGGCGCACCTTTTGTGCGATCTGCAAATCCAGCCACGAATGGTTCGCCAGGGAGGCCTGGGTTCACGAGGTGGACGAGAAGCGCAACGCGCCGAAGGTCGCGCTTGCCGTGGAGCCGGCATAGGGTTAGCGCGCTGCAGTTCATCAATGATGCCTTGCTCTCAAGGACGTTTGAGCGCGTCGGTGTTCCGCGGACCCGGTCTGACCAGGCGGCTTCATTTCTTCCGGCTGCACGATCCGGCCGATCCGTTGGCGCATGAGATGATAACACTCGCAGGCCGCTGCTTCGAGCCGCGGCCGGTCGATCTCGATCCAACTCCGCCGGTTGGAACGGATTGCGCCCTGCTCGCGGAGTTTGGAAATAACCTGTGTCACGGTGGTCCGCCGCACGCCAAGAAATTCCGCGAGCGTTTCCTGCGTCAACGGCAGGACATCACCCTCGACCCGGTCATGGACGTGCAGCAACCATCTTGCCAGACGCGCCTCAACCGAGTGGAGCGCATTGCAGGCCGCGACGTGCTGGAATTGCGCCATCAACGCCCTGGCGTGAGTTTGTACCGCGCCGTTCAAGGCATTGCTATCGCCAAGCACTGACTGAAATCGTGTCGACGAAATCTGCAATGCGAGCCCCGCGACCCGCACCACCGCTGTCATTGGAGAACGAACCGGGCCGAGCGTAGACAGCACGCCGACGGCTCCCTCATTGCCGACAATGGCGGTCGCGACCGTTTGACCATTCGGCATGTCCATGATGAAAGCAATCAGGCCGCTAAGCGGGAAATAAATCCGGTCTACCGGGTCCCCCGACCGCAATAGCACAGCATCACGTTCAAGCTGTATCATTCGGAAATGACGCACAAGGAGTTGAAGGTCTGGCTGCGGTAGCGCAGCTAACAGCAGATTACCAACCCTGGCCCTGTGCTCCATCACGGGAAAACTCCTCCCAGACGGACGCGCCTTACACTGCAGAAGTACTTGAGGCACCAAGCCTAAGCAGGCCGCGCCGAACCGTTAAAATACTCCATTCGGGAAAAAGTTCCAATGGCTTGAGTCTTGTCGCAATCATGACAGAGCCACGCCAAGTCCCGCGCGGTGCAGTTGAGGTTAGAGGCGATTGGACTGCCCGCGAAAGCCCATTGCCAACACGTAACGCTCCGAGGAATCCTGCCGGCTCGACGCCGGCTTCACATGGCGCACGCTGGCGTAATCACGCTTCAACTGCGCGACCAGTTCGGCATCGGCGCCGCTTTGGAACACCTTTGCCAAAAACGTACCGCCGGGATTGAGCACTTCGGCGGCAAACGCGGCCGCCGTTTCGACGAGGCCGATGATGCGGAGCTGATCGGTCTTGCGGTGGCCGGTCGTGTTGGCCGCCATGTCGGACATCACGACATCGGCACGGCCGCCGATCATCGCCATCAGCTTTTCAGGCGCGGCATCGGCCAGAAAGTCGAGCTGCGCGAAGGTGACGCCGGGAATTTCGCCCATCTCGAGCAGATCAATTGCGACCACCTTGCCCTTGCCATTGGCCGTGCCGACCCGCCGGGCGGCGATCTGGCTCCAGCCGCCGGGCGCGGCGCCGAGATCGACCACCGCCATGCCGGGCTTGAGAAAGCGGTGCTTGTCATCCATCTCGATCAGCTTGTAGGCCGCGCGCGAGCGATAGCCCTCCCGCCTGGCTTTCGCGACATAGGGATCGTTGAGCTGCCGCTCCAGCCAGAGCTTTGACGACAGCTTGCGCTTGCCCGCGGTCTTGACCGTGACGTGCAGCCGCCCGGTGGTGTCCTTTGCCATATCGCTACTTGTCTTGAAATGTCAGCCCCGGATCCGGAGCCTAGCATCAGTAGCACGGAACTGGATGCGCATTGAAGCGAGTATGAGCCGCGCTCCGGCTCCAACTCCGGGCGACCCATGTCGACAACAGGACAGGATTGCCGACGGCACCCCTAAGCACGGTCCGATTTGGCCATGGCACTTTGGAGGGACTCGACAGCCTGCGCAATTGCGGTGCTGTCGGCATAGGTCACCATGTGGCCGGCATCCCGAACGAGGTGCAAGTCGGAACGACCCAACGCTTTGTGTAGACGCCCGGCCTGTTCGGGCTCGATGATATGATCCTGCGTTCCATGGAAAATATGGACCGGGCATCGAATGCTCGGATAACGAGACTGGAATCGCGTGGCTTCTGGGATAAGGAACGCACTTTCCTCCGCAGCCGCCCGCAGCTGCTTTGGCCTGAGAGTCAGGGACGCTGGAAAGTCATGCTTAAAATTATCCGGAACGGATCGCGGAGCGAAGAGCTTGCGAATGAGGCCGGGCAAAATGGCCCATGAGATGATCGGCGCGACCGTGTACCGAACCAGATCCCCCAGGACCGGTATCGCTGGGCCTGACAACATCCAGAAGTCCCATCGCTGCGTAGGAAAGTAGTATCCAGAGGCAAGCACGAGACCTCGAATCGGGTACTCATTTTGAAACCCGATGGCCGCGGCGACCAACGCACCCCAGGAGTGCCCGAGCACGACGGGATCGCGCACGCCGAGCTGATTAAGGGCTTTTACAAACAGAGCCGCCTGGGATGTTGCAGTCCAAATCCGTGCGCGCGGCCGCTGGCTGTATCCGAAGCCCGGCCGATCAAAGCATATGACCCGGCTGCGGCCGGCAAGATGATCAACGAGCCCGCTGAGGATGAAGTCCTGGATCATCGTGCCGTTACCATGGAACAGTACGACGCACCGCGCTGCCGGGTTGCCTCGTTCAAAGTAATGTAGCCGCACACCCTCGCACTCGATGAAACTGCCGATCGGCGGGTTCTTCCGTTCAGCCACGAACGAGAACACGACATTCGCGATCACCAGCACGACGAGAGCAGTGGCGAGGATCGCGAGGATGGTAGCAGTGGTGGACATTCGCTGAGCCTCATGATGTGCATAGCCCGCCGAATTACGGCGGCCGAGTAGCTGGTTTGCGGCATAACAGGGACATGTTGCCGTCGTTCCTAACTTGTCGTTTTCAATCCAACGATGAGCACGGAAAACACCGACACGATCGGGAACGGTTTTCCCAGCGGCGGCGTTGCTCGGACGGAGCTGGGGGCAAGTCATCAACCTGCAATTAGCGGAGAAATAAGATGGCAAATCCACGCCAAGAGGAAAAACCTACCCAAGGAATGGAAGACACGGCGCGCCACGCCGGCGAGAAGGCTGCGGAACAAGCCAACCGTTTCGGACAGGCGACAGCCGAGCAGACGGCCCGTGTCGGACAAGTCGCAGCTGAAGCAGGAGAGGAAGTGGCTCGTGCAAGCGCTAGCCTGCTCAAGCAGAACGCCGAAACATTACAAGACGCATGGCGCTGCGGCCTGGAAATGGCGACTTCGGTGATGGGCCGATCGACAGAGCAATTTGGTCGCACGCTCGGCTTGTCGGGAGACGGCGTGCAACAGGCAACGGAACGGTCGGCTCGCAACACCCAAACTGTGCTCTACACCGGTACCGCGGCTGCCAAAGTGATGGGTGGCATCTCGCACGAGTACTTCCAGATGGTCCGGCACCAGGTCGAGAAGAACATGGATCATATGAATGAATTGTGGTCTTGCCGAACCCCTCAAGACTTTGCAGCGATACACAGTGACATAGTGCGCGAGACCGTGGAATCGGTTCTGCAGAGCAGCCGCCGAATAGCCGACATGTCGATCCAAATGGCGGATGATGCCGGAAAGCAGATCAGCAAAAGTATGGATGAGATCCGGCGCGCCGCGTAGCCCTGGAGGTCGCGGTTCGGTCTTGGAAGAAGAGCGGCCCAACGCTCGGCCGCCCTTCTCGTTCCCGGGAGGTACACCTGCTCTAATACACGGATATCGGCCCGACCTAGATCAGCACGGCCTGAGCACGCCGTCTTCACGCATCATCTCGACCAGCATGCCCTCGCGCAGGCCGCGGTCGGCGACGCGCAGCCGCGGCAGCGGGAAGGCGTCCCTGATCGCGTCAAGGATGGCGCAGCCGGCCAGCACCAGATCGGCGCGCTCGATGCTGATGCAACTATTGTTGGCGCGTTCCTGATAGCTCATGGCAAGCAGCCGATGGATCACGGCCGAAACATCAGACCCGTTCATCCAGATGCCGTCGATGCGACGACGATCATAGCGCGCCAGGTTGAGGTGGACGCCGGCCAGCGTCGTCACCGTGCCCGATGTGCCGAGCATATGCATGTCGCGCAAATCCTGGCCATGCTCGGCCGCGAACGGCGCCACATGCTGCGTCACTTCGCGCACCATGCGTTCGTAGGATTCAGCCGTAACGTCGCGGCCGCCGAAATGTTCGGCCAGCGTGACGACGCCGAGCGGGATCGACATCCACGCCTTGATCCGCGGCGGCGCATTCTGTGCAGTCGGATCGCGCTCGATCCGCACCAGTTCGGTCGAGCCGCCGCCGATGTCGAACAGGATGGCGCCCCGCCCTTTGGTGTCGAGCAGCGGCGAGCAGCCGATCACCGCCAGCGTCGCCTCGGTCTCGCGGTCGATCACCTCGAGCCGGATGCCAGTTTCCTGCGCGACGCGCGCGCGGAAGCTGTCGGCATTGGCGGCGGCGCGGCAGGCTTCGGTCGCGATCAGCCGCAGGCGCTTGGCTTTGCGGTAACGAATCTTGTCGCTGCAGATGCTGAGCGCGGCGATGGCACGCTCGATGGCCGCCTCGCTGATGGAACCGGTCGCGGAAATGCCTTCTCCGAGCCGGATGATCCGCGAAAACGAATCCACCACGCGAAAGCCGTCGCCGGTCGGGCTGGCGATCAAAAGCCGGCAATTATTGGTGCCAAGGTCGAGCGCGGCGTAAACACCGTTTGCCGCTGATGTCGCGACCGACCCTGACGGGCTTGCGCAGGCATCAAGGCCGTCGCGCAGCCGCGTATCTTCCTTCATCAAAACTGTCTTTCCGCAGGCCGCTTCCGGCCGCCGAAGAAAATTACCGTTCACGGAAACTTTAGCAGCGCCAAAGGGGTAAGCAACAACCCATCACATAGGACTATGCCCAATCAGGCGTTGTCCGGCATGACGCAGTGCGTTATCTGACCAGGAACCCACGGAACCCCGAAAATCCCGGCGATTCCCACGTATTTCAGGTGTTTGCAATGCAAGATCACACGTCACCTTCCTCGCTGGACAACGCTATCGCACTGCAAAAATACGGCGTGGGGCAACCGGTGCGCCGCAAGGAGGACGACACGCTGGTCCGCGGCAAGGGCAAATATACCGACGACTTCACCCTGCCGGGCCAGGCCTATTGCTGGATGGTGCGCTCCAGCCATGCCCATGGAATCATCAAGGGCATCGACACGGCGACTGCCCGGGCGATGCCCGGCGTGCTCGGCGTCTGGACCGGCAAGGATCTCGCCGCCGCCGGCTATGCCCCCTTCACCTGCGGCCTGCCGCTGAAGAGCCGCGACGGCTCGCCGCTGTTGCAGACCAACCGCCCGGCGCTGGCGACCGACAAGGTGCGCTTTGTCGGCGACCCCATCGCCTTCGTGGTCGCGGAAACGCTGGCACAGGCGCGTGATGCGGCGGAGGCTGTCGAGCTCGACATCGAGCCGCTGCCGGCGGTGACCGATGCCGCGGAAGCCGCCAAGCCCGGCGCGCCGCAGCTCTATGATCACATCCCGAACAACGTCGCGCTCGACTATCACTACGGCGATGCCGCCAAGATCGACGCCGCGTTTGCCTCCGCTGCGCATGTGACAAAACTCGACATCGTCAACACCCGCGTTGCCGTGGTGTCGATGGAGCCGCGCGTGGCGCTGGCGGCGTTCGACAAGGCCACCGAGCGCTTCACGCTGCAGGTGCCGACGCAGGGCGTCTCCGGCAACAAGGTGACGCTGGCAAAGATCCTCAACGTGCCGAACGACAAGGTTCGCATCCTGACCGCCAATGTCGGCGGCTCTTTCGGCATGAAGAACGTCAGCTATCCCGAATATACCTGCATCCTGCACGCCGCGAAGGCGCTGGACCGTCCGGTGAAATGGACCGACGAGCGCTCGACCAGCTTCCTTTCCGACAGCCACGGCCGCGCGCAGCTGATTCATGCAGAGCTGGCGCTGGACGCCGAAGGCAAGTTTCTCGCGGTGCGGCTTTCCGGTTACGGCAATCTCGGCGCCTACATCACCGGCGTGGCGCCGGGGCCATTGTCGCTCAACACCGGCAAGAATCTCGCCAGCGTCTACCGCACGCCGCTGCTTGGCGTCGACATCAAGACCGTCTTGACCAACACCACGCTGATGGGCGCCTATCGCGGCGCCGGCCGGCCCGAGGCCAATTACTATATGGAGCGGCTGATCGACCGCGCCGCCGATGAAATGGGCATCAATCGCCTGACGCTGCGCAAGCGCAACTTCATCAAGCCGTCGCAGCTGCCGTTCGCGGCCGCCAGCGGCGTCACCTATGACAGCGGCGATTTCGCCGGGGTCTTCAACAAGGCGCTGGAGATTTCCGACCACGCCAATTTTGCGAAGCGGAAGAAAGAAAGCAAAAAGCTCGGCAAGCTGCGTGGCATTGCCGTCGGCTCCTATCTCGAAGTCACCGCGCCGCCGAGCGGCGAGCTCGGCAAGATCACCTTCGAGCCGGACGGCTCGGTGAAGCTGACGACCGGCACGCTCGACTACGGCCAGGGCCACGCCACCCCGTTCGCGCAGGTGCTGTCGGCGCAGCTCGGCGTGCCCTTCGAGAAGATCACGATCGAGCAGAACGACAGCGACCTCGTCCGCTTCGGCAACGGCACCGGCGGCTCGCGCTCGATCACGGCGACGGGACAGGCGATCGTCGAAGCCTCCGCGCTGGTGATCGAGAAGGGCAAGCAGGCCGCCGCGCATCTGTTGGAAGCGTCCGAGGGCGACATCGAGTTCGCCGGTGGCCGCTTCACCATCGCCGGCACCGACCGCTCGATCGGCATCATGGATCTGGCCAAGCGCCTGCGCGAGGGCAAGATGCCGGCGGGGGCGCCGCTGTCGCTCGACGTCGACCATGCCACCAAGGACACGCCGTCCACCTTCCCCAACGGCTGCCACGTCGCAGAGGTCGAGATCGACCCTGAAACGGGCGCGGTCAAGATCATCCGCTATTTCGCGGTCAATGATTTCGGCACGGTGGTCAATCCAATGATCGTCGCCGGGCAACTCCATGGCGGCGTGGCGCAGGGCATCGGCCAGGCGCTGATGGAGCAGGTCAGCTACGATGCCAGCGGACAGCCGATCACGGGTTCATTCATGGACTACGCGCTGCCGCGGGCGGAGGATATTCCGCTGATGGAAATTGGCGACCACCCCTCGCCCGCAAAATCCAATCCGCTGGGCACCAAGGGCTGCGGCGAAGCCGGCTGCGCCGGCAGCCTCGTCTGCATCGTCAACGCAGTGATCGACGCGCTGTGGGAGTATGGCATCAGCCACATCGACATGCCGCTCACGCCGGAACGGGTGTGGCGCGCGATCCAGGATGCGAAGGCAAAGCAAGCGGCGTAGGACGTCACTGCCGCCACGCCCAAAGCTGTCGTCACCCGCCTTGTGCGCAATTGCGCACTGGGGCGGGTGACCCAGTATTCCAGAGGCGTCAGCGATAGAGCCTAGGAGCCGCGGGTGTACTGGATTTCCCGCCTTCGCGGGGAACGACAAGTTGCGCATGGCGAGAATAGGCTTCACACCTTCTCGACCGCGCCGCCGCTTTCGGCCCAGCCCTTGAAGCCGCCGAGATTACGCACGTCCTTGTAGCCGAGGTCCTGCAGCGTCTTGCCGGCGAGCGCGGATCGGCCGCCGGAGGCGCAATAGACAATCACGGTTTTCTCCCGATCGAATGCGTTGTCGTAATAGGGGCTTTCAGGATCGGCGCGAAATTCCAGCATGCCGCGCGAGACGTGCTTCGCGCCCTGAACCTTGCCGGTCGCTTGCAGTTCGGTGCCGTCGCGCACATCGACGACCAAAACCTTGCCACTCTCAATTAGCGCTTTGGCATCCTGTGGGCTGATGGTTGGGACCGAGCTGTTGGCCGCTGCGAGCAGGTCCTTGACTGAACTGGGCATCGTGTACTCCTTTTTCGTTTTCTCGTTAGACCCGGATCATAGCGTATTTGTAGCCGCGATGCGTTAGGCCTGCTTCAGCGCGCGCTCCAGAAGCTCCAGCCGGTCCTGGCCCCAGAAGATCTCGCCTGACGGCAGCACGTAGCTCGGCGCGCCGAACACGCCGGCCTTAAGCGCATCCTGCGTGTACTGTTCGTACAGCGCATCGAGCTCGGCATTCGGCGGACCGTTGGCGCGCAAGGCCGCCGCGTCGAGGCCGGCGCGTTGCGCGGCGGCCGCCATCACGGCGGTGTCGGCGAGCGATTCCTCTCGCTCCCAGATCGCGCGGCCGAACTCCAGCGACAACAGGTGCGCGTCCTTGCCCTGCAGCTTGGCAGATATCACCAGGCGTACGGCCGCGAGGTCATCGCTGGGGAAATATTTGGGCTCGACGTTGAGCGGAATGCCCCTCACCTCGCGCCAGCGCCTGAGCTCCATCAACCGGTAGGCGCGCCGCTGCGGCGAGCGCTTTGGCAGCGGCAGGCCACCGGTCTGCTCGAAGATCGGGCCGAACTTGGCTGGCTTAACGTCGACTTCAGCGCCGTATCGCCGCGCAATCTCGGCAAACGGCGCGCTGCCGATATACGTCCAGGGCGAGTTGAGCGACAGATAATAGGTAATGGTGATGGCCATGGTTACGCCGCCGCCTGTTCGCGCGGTTGGTAGATCGCGATGTGGTGGCAATGCGCCAGCGGTGTCGTGCCGTTGCCGACCACGAGGGCGTCGAGCTCGACGAAGCGGTGGCCCTTCTTGTCGTAGTTGCCGGTCACCTTGGCGCGCGCAGTCAATTCATCGCCGATGCAGGCCGCCGACAGCAACTGCATCCTTGTGCCGACGTGAATCCAGGGGCCCAGAATCGCGTTGTCGACCAGCACCTTGTTCATCACCCGCGGCAACAGGCCGGGGTGGCCGAGCCCTTCTCTGGCGTAGATCTCTTCGGTTTCGCGAATGTCCGAAAGATACTCTTTGGCCGCATCCGCCGCCCAGGTGCGCGGGATCGCGCCCAGCCATTTGCCGAGGGCATAGGAGGTCGCGTCCACCGGCTTGCGCTCAGCCACCGCTGCAACCTCGACGAAGTCGGACAGGGAAAAGGATGGCGCCGCCGGCGGCAGCGAGGCGGTGCCGGTCGCGCAAAGCTCACCCCGGCTCTCGACCTGGATCGTGAGCACGCCGCCACGCTCTTCGCCGGTGATATCGGTCAATTCGCCGTCATAGACGGGCTTGACGAAGCGTGCCTCGATCAGGCCGCGTTCGAGGAAGGCGCGGCCCCATTTGGCGACTGGCAGGTGCATCATGTAGGCCATCACGTCAACGCCGGGCACCAGCCCGCCGACAAAACCGTAGCGCTTGGCGACGGTGTCATCGTGCATCTTGTTTTCGGAGTGTTTTGACGTGTTGTAGGCCGAGACCCGATGGGGCTGGATGGGCATGCCCGCTTCCTCTTATTCTTTGTTGTTTTCAGGCAGTTATCGTACGCAAAGAATATGCCGTGGCAAGCGTGTTCCGCCCCCTGTTTTCCTCGCATTCCGCCATCGAATGGGTTACCACGCGCGGGCAATAACCCTCTTGAACCGATATGCCTGACGTGAATCCCACCCGCATCTATGTCGATGCCGACGCCTGCCCGGTGAAGGACGAGATCTATCGCGTCGCGATCCGCCACGGCTTGCCGGTCAGCGTGGTCGCGGGCAATTTCATCCGCGTACCGCAGGACCCGCTGATCGAGCGCATCGCTGCCGGTTCCGGTATGGATGCCGCCGATGACTGGATCGCCGAACGCGCCGGCAAGGGCGATATCGTCATCACCTCGGATATCCCGCTCGCCAGCCGCTGCATCAAGGCGGGCGCGGCGGTGATCGCGCCGAACGGCAAGCCGTTCACGGAAGAATCGATCGGCATGACGCTGGCAGTACGCAATTTGATGACCGACCTGCGCTCCTCGGGCGAAGTGACGGGTGGACCGAGATCGTTCGCGCCGCGCGACCGCGCGGCTTTCCTGTCCACGCTCGACCAGACCATCCGCCGCATCCAGCGCCAGCGGGCCCAGCAGCCCGCGCCGAACCAGGGCTAGACGATGGCGCCGCCGCTGATCCAATTGAAAGATATTCGCCTGACCTTTGGCGGCACGCCGCTGCTGTCCGGCGTTGAACTGTCAGTATCATCAGGCGAGCGCGTCTGCCTGATCGGCCGCAACGGCTCCGGCAAATCGACGCTGCTCAAGATCGCGGCCGGCCTGGTCGAGCCCGACGGCGGCAGCCGCTTCGTGCAGCCGGGCGCCACCATCCGCTATCTGCCGCAGGAGCCCGATTTCGGCGAGCACAAGACGACGCTGGCCTATGTCGAGGCCGGTCTCGGCCCCGGCGACGATCACTACCAGGCGCGCTATCTGGTCGAGCAGCTCGGGCTCTCCGGCGAAGAGGACCCCGCCCACATTTCGGGCGGCGAGGCCCGCCGCGCGGCGCTGGCGCGGGTGCTGGCGCCCTCGCCTGACATCTTGCTGCTGGATGAACCGACCAACCATCTCGATCTTCCCACCATCGAGTGGCTGGAAGGCGAATTGGAAAGCAGAAAGTGCGCCCTGGTCCTGATCAGCCACGACCGCCGCTTCCTCTCCAACCTGTCGCGCGCGACCGCCTGGCTCGATCGCGGCCAGATCAGACAGATCGACCGCGGCTTCTCCGCCTTTGAGGCCTGGCGCGACGAGGTCCTGGCGGAGGAAGAGCGCGAGCAGCACAAGCTCGACCGCAAGATCGTCAACGAGGAGCACTGGCTGCGCTACGGCGTCTCCGGCCGCCGCAAGCGTAACGTCAAGCGGCTCGGCAATCTGCATGCATTGCGCGATCAGCGCCGGAACTATCGCGGCGCGACCGGCAGCGCCAATCTCGCAGCGGCGGAAGCCGAAAAATCCGGGCGGCTGGTGATCGAGGCGAAGGGCATCGGCAAGGCCTATGGCGACCGGCCGATCGTGGACAACTTTTCGATCCGCATCCAGCGCGGCGACCGCGTCGGCATTGTCGGCCCGAACGGCGCCGGCAAGACCACGCTGGTGCATCTTCTGATCGGCACTGATCCGCCTGACAGCGGCACGATCCGGCTCGGCGCCAATATCGAGATGGCTACGCTCGACCAGCACCGCGAAAGCCTCGATCCGAAATCGACGCTCGCCGAAGCCTTGACCGGCGGACGCGGCGATCACGTCAATGTCGGCGGCAAGCCAAAACACGTCATCGGCTATATGAAGGATTTTCTGTTCGCCGAGATACAACGCGGCACGCCGCTGGAGGCACTCTCCGGCGGTGAGCGCGGCCGGCTGATGCTGGCGCGCGCGCTGGCAAAACCGTCGAACTTATTGGTGCTGGACGAGCCAACCAACGACCTCGACCTCGAGACGCTCGATGTGCTCGAGGAAATGCTCGGCGATTACGAGGGTACGGTGATCCTGATCAGCCATGACCGCGACTTCCTCGACCGCGTGGTGACCTCGGTGATCGTGCCAGAGGGTAATGGCCGCTGGATCGAATATGCCGGCGGCTATAGCGACATGCTGGCGCAGCGCGGCGCCGATCTGACGCGCGAAGCGGTCAAGGCCGCGCCCGTTGCCGAGGAAAAGAAGGAAGCAAAGGCGACGCCTACGGCCACGCCAAAGCGCCGGCTCAGCTTCAATGAGAAGCACGCGCTGGAAACGCTGCCGAAGACGATGGCAAAGTTACAGGCCGAGATCGCCAAACAGCAGAAGCTGCTTGACGATCCCGATCTCTACGCCAAGGATCGCAAGAAGTTCGACGCCGCCTCCGCCGCGATCGCCAAGGCGCATGAAGAACTTTCAGCTGCCGAAGACCGCTGGCTGGAGCTGGAAGTTTTGCGGGAAGAAATCGAACAGGCATAATGCGTGTAATTGAAGAGAGAAGAGCATGACAACGCCCCTCGCCGCCAAAATTGCCAGGGAATACGGCACACCCTGCGCCGTCATCGACATGGACCGGGTCGAGCGCAACATCGCGCGGGTCCAGGTCGCCTGCGACAAGGCCGGCGTCGCCAACCGGCCGCACATCAAGACCCACAAGAGCCCGATGCTGGCGCAGATGCAAGTCGCCGCCGGAGCGAAGGGCATCACCTGCCAGAAGATCGGCGAAGCCGAGGTGATGGCGGACGCCGGGATCGACGACATCCTGATCAGCTACAATCTGCTCGGCGAAGAGAAGATGGCGCGCCTCGCCGCGCTGCAGGCCAAGGCGAACATGACGGTCGCCGCCGATAATTCCGTCGTCGTCGCCGACCTGCCGAAAGCCGCCGCGGCCTCCGGGCGCACGCTCAACGTCGTGGTCGAATGCGACACCGGCCGCAAGCGCGCCGGTGTCGAGACGCCGGCCGAAGCGATCGCGCTGGCCCGCGAGATTTCCGGCTCGAAGGGCCTGAAGTTCGCGGGCTTCATGCTCTACCCGACCGAGACCGGCTGGACCGAGGCACAAAAATTCTACGACGAGGCGCTGGCAGGCGTCCGCGCACACGGGCTCGATGCAGCGATGGTCTCAACCGGCGGCTCGCCGAACCTGATCAACCTCGGCAAGCTCAAGGGTGCGACCGAGCACCGGCCCGGCACTTACATTTACAACGACCGCATGCAGGTCGCGGCCGGCGTCGCCAGTTGGGATGATTGCGCGCTGAACATCTATTCGACGGTTGTCAGCCGCGCCGGCCCGGAGCGCGGCATTCTGGACGCCGGCTCGAAGACGCTGACGTCGGACCCCGGCGGCGGGCTCGACGGCTACGGCCTTATCCTCGAGCACCCCGAAGCGAAGATCGCGCGCTTTGCCGAAGAGCACGGCTTCCTCGATCTCGCCCGCAGCAACACCAGGCCGAATGTCGGGGATGTCGTGCGGATCGTGCCCAACCACGTCTGCGTCGTCGTCAACATGATGGACGAGGTGGTGATGGTGCGCGGCGAGGAGATTGTGGGCGTGTTGCCGGTCGCGGCGCGGGGGAAGCTGCGGTAGCTGTCACCTGCGCCATCCTTCGCCATTGCGGGCGCAGCGAAGCAATCCACCTCTCCACTTGCGGCACGATGGATTGCTTCGCTTCGCTCGCAATGACGAGCTTTAGATTTAGCGCTCCAGCCACTTCATGGCGCCGCGCCCCGCAGCAGCCCCGGTCGCAAACGATGCCTGCAGCAAATAGCCGCCGGTCGGGGCTTCCCAGTCGAGCATTTCGCCCGCGACAAACACGCCGGGCAAGCGTCGGAGCATGAAATCGGCATCGAGTTCGTCAAACGAAATGCCGCCCGCAGTTGAAATCGCGCGGGCGATCGGCGCAACGCCGGTGAGTTGCACGGGTACCGCCTGGATCAACCGCGCGAGATCGGTTGGAGAAAGCGCGGCCAGCGAACTACCGGACGTTTTGGCACTCTCCTGCAACAGCCCAATCGCGACGGGCGAGAGATTAGCCGCCTTGCGAAGGAAATTCGAGAAGGATTGCTTGCCCTTCGCGGCCGATAATTTCATCGTCAGTTCGCCAATCTCCATGTCGGGACGCAAGGCGATGTTAAGCGTGGCGTGTCCATCGCGCAGGATGGTTTCGCGCAGTTCGGCCGAAAGCGCATAGACAGCGCCCCCTTCGATGCCGGCCCGGGTGATGATCGCTTCACCGCGCACCGTTGCTTGACCTGACGTCAACGCCACGCCCTTGAGCGGCAGCCCCTCAAAGCGGTCGCGGAAGATGTCCGACCAGGCGGCGGTGAAGCCGGAATTGGCCGGCCCCAGTGGAGGTACCTTCACACCCTTGGCAGCAAGAATCTCCGCCCACGCGCCATCGGAGCCTAACCGCGGCCAACTTGCACCGCCGAGCGCCAGCACAGTCGCTCTGATATCGACGATATGCGCTCCGTCAGACGTTTCGAAGCGCAAGCGGCCTTGCTCGTCCCAACCGGTCCAGCGGTGACGCAGCGATAGTTTTACGCCGAGCGAATCCAGCCGCCGCAACCATGCCCGCAGCAACGGCGAGGCCTTGAAGGCCTTCGGAAACACCCGGCCGCTGGAGCCGACAAAGGTCTCCTGCCCCAGCGCCTCGCTCCAGTCGCGCAGGGCCTGCGGCGGAAAGGCTTCGATGGCAGCTCTCAGATGCCGCAGCGCCCTGCGGTAGCGCGCGAGAAACTGCGGCAGCGGTTCGCTGTGGGTGAGATTGAGCCCGCCTCGCCCGGCCATCAGGAATTTGCGCCCCGCCGAGGGCATCGCGTCGTAGACGGTAACCTGAGCGCCGCCCTGCGCCAGCACCTCGGCCGCCATCAGGCCGGCGGGGCCGGCGCCGATGACGGCGACGTTCTTGGAGGGCGATGACATGGCGGGAGTGTAGGCCGAATTCGTCGCCACAATAACAGTTGTCATGCCCGGGCTTTTCCCAGGCATCCACGTTTGGGCTTGCGGCGGTGAAGGAGTTGGATGGCCGGGTCAGGCCCGGCCATGACGGCGGAGAGAGATGCGAGCTACAGCTTGATCCCCGCCCGGGCCGCAGCCTGGGCGACATACTTCTGCGTCTGCTCGAAGGCGCCCTGCAACGCCTTGGCCTTCGACACGTCGTCGATCTCGGCAAAGTGCGCGGCAATCGCGTCCGGCGTCCAGTCGGACTGCGCCAAGTTGATGCCTTCGGTCTCGATGATCTTGATCACCGCGAACGAGCCGGCGCCGGCACCCATGATGGTGCGGGTCGGCGCGTCTTCACTAAGCAAAAACTCCACCGCCGGCGTGATCGCCTCGGGCTTCATCAGGGCCAGCGCTTGCGGCGGTAGCAGTTCCTCGGTCATGCGGGTCGCCGCGGTCGGCGAGATCGTGTTGACGCGGATGTTGTTCTTGCGGCCTTCCTCGGCCAAGACGTTCATCAGGCCGACCATGCCGGCTTTTGCCGCGGCGTAATTGGCCTGGCCGAAATTGCCGAACAGGCCGGATGACGAGGTGGTCAGCACGATGCGGCCATAGTTGCGTTCGCGCATGCCATCCCAGACCGCTTTGCAGCAGTAGAAGGTGCCGACGAGGTGGACATCGAGCACCTTGGCAAAGTCGGCCACGTCCATTTTTCCAAACGACTTGTCGCGCAGAATGCCGGCATTGGCGCAGAGCAGATCGACACTGCCCCACTCCTTGGTTGCCCGCTCGACCATCGCCGTGACTTGCCCGAACTTGGAGACATCAGCGCCGTCGGCCATCGCGGTGCCGCCCGCTTTACGGATTTCCTCGACCACGGCTTCCGCCGGCGACAGCGAGCCGCCGGTGCCATCACGCGCGCCGCCGAAATCATTGACCACCACCTTGGCGCCGCGGCTCGCCAGCCCCAGCGCATGAGCCCGTCCCAGACCATTGCCCGCGCCGGTGACGATGGCGACGCGTCCGTCAAACCTGATTGCCATAGTGAAATTTCCCGTGTTCTTCCCTTCTCCCCTTGTGGGAGAAGGTGGCGCGAAGCGCCGGTGAGGGGTTGTCTCTCAGAGACGAACTCGCGGAGAGAACCCCTCACCCGTCTTCGCTTCGCGAAGCCACCCTCTCCCACAAGGGGAGAGGGTAAGGCCTCAGCGCGCGATTAACAGTTTTTGATCAAGGATAGATTGCCGGGTCAAGCCCCGCAATGACGGCAGAGGTCGTCAATCAAAGTAAATCAGCCCGATCCAATCGGCGACCAGTGCCGGCTTGTCCTCGCCCTCGATCTCAACCGTGACATTGGTGCGGGACTGCAGTTCCTTCGGCTTGCGCAGCTTGGCTTCCATCAGCGTGAACCGTCCGCGGACGCGTGAGCCGGCGCGCACCGGCGAGAGGAAACGCAGCTTGTCGAAACCATAATTGACGCCCATCGAGGTGCCCTCGATGACCGGCATCACCTCGTAGGACATGATGCTCATCAGGGACATTGTCAGGAACCCATGCGCGATGGTGTTGCCGAACGCGGTTTCCTTTTTTGCCCTTTCAGGGTCGACGTGGATGAACTGGTGGTCCTCGATCACGTCGGCATAGAGGTTGATCCGGCTCTGGTCGATCAGGTGCCAGGATGACACGCCGATCTCCTTGCCGACCATGGCCTGATAGGCCGACAGCGAGACCGGCGGTTTCTTCCAGACTTCATTCATTCGCTAGCTCTCCAGCCCGGCGGTCCGCACCTTCTGCAGCTCCGGGAATTCTTCCTCGCGGAACTCGGCGCCACGCAGCGCGTCACTGCGATTATTCTCCTGTTCGAGCCGGCGCAACTGCACGCGACGGATTTTGCCGGAAATCGTCTTCGGCAATTCCGTCACCAGCTCGATCTTCCTGATGCGCTTGAACGGCGCGAGGCGCGTGTGCAGATGCTTGAAGATCGACAGCGCCGTCTCCGGCGAACGCTCCACGCCCGCTGTCAGCAGCACATAGGCCTTTGGGATCGCGAGCCGGATCGGATCGGGGCTCGGCACGACGGCGGCTTCCGCCACCTGCTCATGCTCCAACAGCACGCTTTCCAGTTCGAACGGGCTGATGCGGTAATCGGAGGATTTGAAGACGTCGTCGGAGCGGCCGACGAAGGTGAGATAGCCCTCGTCGTCGGCAAACACGACATCGCCCGAGCGGTAGAGATCGCCGTCGGCGCCGGCGAGTTTGCCGTCCTCGCCCTGATAGCCCTGCATCAGGCCGGCGGGCCGATCGGCGCCGAGCACCAGCGTCACCTCGCCCTCCTTGGTGAGATTGCCGTCGATATCCGTGATCTGCACGCGATAACCCGGCAGCGGGCGGCCCATCGACCCGATCTTGACCTTCTGGCCCGGCGAATTGCCGGCCAGCGCAGCGGTCTCGGTCTGGCCGTAGCCGTCGCGGATCGTCAGGCCCCACGCCGCCTTCACCTGATCGATCACTTCCGGATTGAGCGGCTCGCCGGCACCGCAGACCTCGCGCAGGCTGACCTTGAAGTCGGCGAGCTTCTCCTGAATGAACAGCCGCCACACCGTCGGCGGCGCGCACAGCGTGGTGACGCCGCAGCGGCTGACGGTTGCGAGCAGCGCCTTGGCGTCAAAGCGCGGCTGGTTGACCACGAAGATCGTGGCGCCCGCGTTCCACGGCGCGAAGAAACAGCTCCAGGCATGCTTGGCCCAGCCGGGCGACGAGATGTTCAGGTGCACATCCCCCGGCTGCAGACCGAGCCAGAACATGGTCGAGAGATGGCCCACCGGATAGCTGCGCTGGCTGTGCCGCACCAGCTTCGGTTTTGCTGTGGTGCCCGAGGTGAAATAGAGCAGCATCGGGTCGTCGGCATTCGTCGGGCCATCAGGCGCAAAATCTTCCGGCGCGCTGCCCGCTTCTTCGAACGGCAGCCAGCCGTCGTGCTCGGCGGTTGCGCCGACCACGATGCGAACGAGCTTGTCGCCGCCGAGGCCGGCAAACTTGGCGACCTGATCCTGCGTGGCGACCACCGCCCGCGCTCTGCCGCGATCGAGGCGGTCGCGCAGTTCATCCGGCGTCAGCAGCGTGGTGGCGGGGATCACGACGACGCCGAGCTTCATCGCCGCCAGCATGGTCTCCCACAGCGGCACGACATTGCCGAGGAGGAGCAGCAGGTGATCGCCCCGCTTCAGCCCCTGCGCGCGAAGGAAGTTGGCGACCTGGTTGGAGCGGCGCGACAGCGTGGCAAAGGAAAGCTTTGTTTCCTTGTCGCCGGGATCGACGATCCAGAGCGCGGTGCGGTCCCGGCTATCAGGATTGTGCGCCAGTTCCGCATCGAACCAGTCGAGCGCCCAGTTGAACGGAACCGGGTCGGGCCAGCGAAAACCCTTCACGGCCGCATCGTAATCGGTGCGGTGCTTGAGCAAGAAGGCGCGCGCTTCCTGAAAACTCGTCATCAGGTCCCCGTTATTTCGCAGCAAGGCTCCTAACGTGCTGGATAATACCGGAAAAATCCACCCCGCCATGGCCCGCGGCGTCGAACGCCTTGTAGATCTCCTGCGCATGCTTGCCGAGCGGCGTCACCGCGCCTGCCGCATTGGCGGCATCCTGCGCCAGCGTCAGGTCCTTCACCATCAGATTGGAGGCAAAGCCCGGCTTGTACCCGTTATTGGCGGGTGACGCCGGAACCGGGCCCGGCACCGGGCAATAGGACGTCAGCGCCCAGCACTGGCCCGAGGAGGTCGAGGCGACGTCGAACAGCGCCTGATGCGACAGGCCAAGCTTTTCGGCGAGCGCAAAGGCCTCGCCGACGCCGATCATGGAAATGCCGAGGATCATGTTGTTGCAGATCTTGGCCGCCTGCCCCGCCCCGGCGCCGCCGCAGTGCACGATCTTCTTGCCCATGTTCTCCAGCGCAGGCTTGGCCGCCGCAAACGCCTTCTCCTCGCCGCCGCACATGAAAGTGAGCGTCGCGCCCTTGGCGCCGCCGGTGCCGCCGGACACCGGCGCGTCGACCGAGAGCGCGCCATGCTTGGCCGCTAGCACATGCGCCTGCTTGGCGCTTTCGACATCGATGGTCGAGCAATCGATGATCAGCGTGCCCTTGGTCATGGCAGGAACCACTTCGTTCCAGACCGACAGCACATGCTTGCCGGCCGGCAGCATGGTGATCACGACATCGGCGTCCCTCACGGCGGCCACCGAACTCTCGGCGATGGAAGCGCCGTCAGCCTTGGCCTGATCGCGCGAGGCGGCGACCAGATCGAACGCGGTGACCTTGTGGCCGGCCTTGACCAGATTGGCCGCCATCGGCCCGCCCATATTGCCGAGGCCAATGAATGCGATATTTGCCATCTCGAATCCTCCGCTTGCGTCTTTTCTGTTTTAATCAGGGAAATTTGAGCTCGTCCGCGCCGATCTCGGCGAAATAAGGCGCGACCATTTCCGCCGTCACGTCTTCAATTCGCGCCGGCGACCATTTTGGATTGCGGTCCTTGTCAATCACGGCCGCGCGCACGCCCTCGCGAAAATCGTCGCTGGCAAACACTTCCAGCGCCGCGCGATATTCCCGCACCAGGCATTCCTCGAGAGAGGAAGCCGTGCGTGCAAGGCGCAAGAGCTTCAGCGTCACCACCATGCCGCGCGGCGATTTTTCGTTCAGCGTCTTCAGGGTTGTCTGCGCGAAGTCGGATCCATCGCGCTGCAGCGCCGTGATGACGTCTTCCATGCGGTCGTGAGAAAACAGCGCATCGATCTTCGCCTGCTGCGCGGCAACCGGCCCGGACGTCTCGCCGGTCGAGAAGCTCTCGATCAGTTTTCTGACGTCGGCCGACGACGTAGCCGGGACGATCTTGGTCAGCGCCTCACGCAACATTGGTAGTTTTGCCGACGGCACCACCGCGTCGGCAAACTTTGCGTGGATCGCATCCGGGCCGTTCATGGTCTGGCCGGTCAAGCCAAAATAGGTGCCGATCTCGCCCGGCGAATGCGACAGCAGCCAGGTGCCCCCGACATCGGGAAAAAAGCCGAGGCCGACCTCCGGCATCGCTAGTTTCGTCTTGTCGGTGACAACGCGGTGGCTGGCGTGCGCGGACAGTCCGACGCCGCCACCCATCACGATGCCATCCATGAAAGCAACATAGGGCTTTGGGAATTTCTTGATGCGGGCGTTGAGGATATATTCGTCGCGCCAGAGGATTTTGCCGAGATCGCCCTTCACTTTCGAGCTTTCCCAGAGCGCGCGGATGTCGCCGCCGGCACACAGGCCGCGCTCGCCAGCGCCTTCCAGCACGATCACGGCAACCGCGGGATCCGCCTCGAAGGCATCAAGCGCCTTGTCGATGTCGTGAAACATCTCCAACGTCACGGCATTGATGGCTTTCGGCCGGTTCAAGCGGACAATGCCGGCCGAGCCTTCCTTGCGCGCGATCAGATCGCCCTCTTCCACAGCGGCATCCGTCATCGCGCGCCCTCGATCAGCTTGCGCGACACGATCAGCCGCATGATTTCGTTGGTCCCTTCCAGGATCTGATGCACGCGCAGATCGCGCACGATCTTTTCGATGCCGTATTCGCTGAGATAGCCATAGCCGCCATGCAGTTGCAGTGCCTGGTTGGCGACCTCGAAGCCGACATCGGTGCCGAAGCGTTTTGCCATCGCGCACAGCATGGTGGCATCCGCATCCTTGCGGTCGAGCGCCGCCGCCGCGCGCCACAGAAACGTCCGTGCCGCCTCGAGCTCCGTCGCCATGTCGGCGAGGCGAAACTGCAGCGCCTGGAACTCGTCGAGACGTTTGCCGAAGGCTTTGCGTTCCTTCATGTAGGCGAGCGACTTGTCGAGCGCGCTTTGCGCGCCGCCGAGCGAACACGCCGCGATGTTGAGGCGTCCGCCATCGAGCCCGGCCATCGCGATCTTGAAGCCGATGCCCTCCTCGCCCAGCCGGTTCTCGATCGGAACGCGGGCGTTCTCGAAGATCACCGCTCGTGTCGGCTGCGCGTTCCAACCCATCTTGCGTTCATTGGCGCCGAAGGACACGCCTGATGTCTTGCCGTCGATGACAATCGTCGAGACGCCGCCGGGACCATCGTCGCCGGTCCGCACCATCGCGACCAGCACATCAGTGCCGCCGGCGCCCGAAATGAACTGCTTCTGGCCGTTCAGGATGTAATGATCGCCCTCGCGCACCGCGCGGGTGCGCAGCGCCGCGGCGTCCGAGCCGGCGCCCGGCTCGGTGAGGCAGTAGCTTGCGATCAGCTCCATCGTGCAGAGTTTCGGCAGCCACTTCTGCCGCTGGGTGTCGTTGCCATAGGCATCGATCATCCAGGACGCCATGTTGTGGATCGAGATGAACGCCGACACGGTCGGGCATCCCGTCGCCAGCGCCTCGAAGATCAGCGCGGCGTCGAAGCGGGTCATCGCCGAGCCGCCGACATCGTCCTTGATGTAGATGCCGCCCATGCCGAGGGTCGCCGCCTCGCGCATCACGTCGACGGGAAAATGCTTCTCCTCGTCCCAGCGCAGCGCATGGGGCGCGATCTTTTCGGCGGCGAATTCGCGCGCCATGTCGCGAACCGCCACCTGATCCTCATTGAGAGCGAACTGCATCTTGCGCTCGCTCGCGGACTTATTTCATCAGCGGGATCGAGAACTCCGCGCCTTCCTTGACGCCGGACGGCCAGCGCGAGGTGACCGTCTTGGTCTTGGTGTAGAAGCGAACCGAGTCCGGGCCGTGCTGGTTGAGGTCGCCGAAGCCGGACTTCTTCCAGCCGCCGAAGGTGTAGTACGCGATCGGCACCGGGATCGGCACGTTGATGCCGACCATGCCGACATTGACCTTGGCGGCGAAGTCGCGGGCGGCGTCGCCGTCGCGGGTGAAGATCGCAACGCCGTTGCCGTAATCATGTTCGGACGGCAGCGCCAGCGCCTCCTTGTAGTCATGGGCGCGCACCACCGAGAGCACCGGGCCGAAGATCTCTTCCTTGTAGATCCGCATGTCCTTGGTGACATTGTCGAACAGCGAGCCGCCGAGATAGAATCCCTTTTCATAGCCCTGCATCTTGAAGCCGCGGCCGTCGACGGCGAGCGTCGCGCCTTCTTTGATGCCGATATCGATGTAGCTCTTGACCTTCTCGACCGCCTCGCGCGTCACCAGCGGGCCGTAGTCGGCCGAGGGATCGATCGAGGTGCCGATCTTTAAGGATTCGACGCGCGGGATCAGCCTTTCCATCAGGCGGTCGGCGGTGGTCTTGCCGACGGGGACGGCGACCGACACCGCCATGCAACGCTCGCCGGCCGAGCCGTAGCCGGCGCCGATCAGCGCGTCGACGGCCTGGTCCATGTCCGCATCTGGCATCACGATGGCGTGGTTCTTGGCGCCGCCAAAGCACTGGCAACGCTTGCCGGTCTGCGCGGCGCGCTCATAGATGTACTGCGCGATCGGCGTCGAGCCGACGAAGCCGATGGCCTTGATATCGGGATCGTCGAGGATGGCATCGACGGCTTCCTTGTCGCCGTTGACGACATTGAGGATGCCGGCCGGCAGCCCCGCTTCCATCATCAGTTCGGCGAGCAGCATCGGCACGCCCGGGTCGCGCTCGCTGGGCTTCAGGATGAAGGCGTTGCCGCAGGCGATCGCGGGCGCGAACTTCCACATCGGGATCATCGCCGGGAAATTGAACGGTGTGATGCCGGCGACGACGCCGAGCGGCTGCCGCAGCGAGTAGATGTCAATGCCGGGACCGGCCCCTTCGGTATATTCGCCTTTCATCAGATGCGGAATGCCGCAGGCAAACTCGGCCACTTCAAGGCCGCGCTGGATGTCACCCTTGGCGTCGGGAACGGTCTTGCCGTGCTCGCGCGCTAAGAGCTCGGCGAGCTTGTCATAGTCGCGCTGCACCAGTTCGACGAACTTCATCATCACGCGCGCGCGGCGCTGCGGATTGGTGTTGGCCCATTCGGGCTGGGCCAGCGCGGCGTTTTCGACGGCGGCACGGACCTCCGCCTTCGAGGCCAGCGCCACCTTGGCTTGGACGTCGCCGGTCATCGGCTCGAAAACGTCGGCCGTGCGGCCCGACGTGCCCTTGACCTCTTTGCCGCCGATGAAGTGTCCGATTGAGCGCATGAATGATCTCCCTAAGGTCCCGTCCGGGATCGCTTTCGAGCCCCTTTTTGACCTGCATTTCTTGGGATACAAGTCCAATATATTGCACCTTAGATGTGCGGAAATGCTGGATCAAGGCTCCGGGACGATCGACTGGGATGACTTCCGTTTTGTGCTGGCGATCGTGCGCGGCGGCTCGGTTTCGGCTGCCGCCAAGCAGCTATCGGTCGACCATGCCACCGTGATCCGCCGCGTCGACCGGCTGGAGCGGCACCTCTCCGCAAAACTGTTCGACCGCCGCAAGACCGGCTACCTCCTGACCGAAGCCGGCCAGCGTGTTGCCGACAGTGCGGAAGCCATGGAATCGACCATCGTCGCCAACCAGGAGGCGGTTGGCGGCTCGCGCGCCCAGCTCACCGGCACGGTTCGGATCGGCGCGCCCGACGGTTTTGGCAGCCACTTCCTCGCCTCGCGGTTGGTGAAGTTCACCGAGCGGTATCCCGATCTCGACCTCCAGCTCGTCGCCACCGCCCGCCTGTTCAGCCTGTCGAAGCGCGAGGCCGACATTGCGATCAGCCTCTCGATGCCTAAGGAGGGCCGCATCGTCGGCCGCAAGCTGCTCGACTACAGCCTCGGACTCTATGCCGCGCCGGCCTATCTGGACCAGGCGCCAAAAATCAGGAGCCGCAGCGACCTGCCGCAGCATCGTTTCGTCGGCTATATCGAGGAATTGCTGTTCACGCCGGAGCTGGACTACCTGCCGCAGGTCTCGCCAAAAATCTCGGCCAAATTCCGCAGCGCCAATCTGATCGCGCAGCTCAACGCCACCATCGCTGGCTTCGGCATCGCCGTGCTGCCGCACTTCATGGCGACGTCGCACCCGGAATTGCGCGCCGTGCTGCCGGACGAGGTCAGGATTTCGCGCTCGTTCTGGATGCTGATGCACGCCGACAGCAAGGATCTCGCGCGCATACGCGCGGTCGCCGATTACATCCATGAGACGGTGGAGCGTGAGCGCGCGCTGTTCGGGGAGCGGTGAAGACCCAGTATGCTCACCGATGTAGATGACGACAAAACCCGTCTCCCCTTGTGCCCCTTCCATGGGCCGCGGCGTATGGGTCCCGGCCTTCGCCGGGACGACGGGGAGAGGTTGTTTGTTCTAATTCACCTTCGCCCGCGCCTTCTTCGCTGGCACCGCGCGCGCCAGCGCGGCCTCGCGGCCGGCGGCGAGAATTTCGTCTGACAGTTCACCACTGCCTGCGACGCGGGACATCACCAGCGTGCCCATCATCGTCGCCAGCGTGCCCATGGCCTGCCGGCGGGCCGTCTTGCGCGGCACGTCAGGAATCTGGTCGGCCATGACATCGATCAACTGATCGAGCTTGGCGGAAAACGCCTTGCGCGTCTTGGCGCTCTCGCGGGCGATCTCGGCGCCGAGCGTCGGAACCGCGCAGCCGCGGCCGGGATCGTCACGATGCACCGTCGAGACGTAGGTATCGACGATCGTCGACAACCGTTTCTCCGGCGGCATTTCAGCAGCGATCTTGCGCCAGTGCTCGACCGAGCGATCCATCGCATAGGCAAAGGCCTCGATCACCAGCGCCTCGCGGGAATCGAAATGGGCGTAGAATCCGCCGTGGGTCAGGCCCGCCTCCTTCATCAGGTCGGCAACGCCGATGCCATGCGCGCCCTTCTCGCGCAGCCGCACCGAGGCTTTTCTGACGATCCTGGCGTGAGTTTCCTGCTTGTGCTCTTTCGAATAACGCATGCGGGGTCCTATTGCATGTCCCTAGTCATATAATAACAGTTGTGGCCGGAAAAAGCTGCAGCTATTTCGCTTTTTCAGCCCCAATCATCGAAAATGTCGCGGTTGCGTGCACCGCAAGATTGCTTGCGCCGTCGCGAACGAAACCTTCTGCGTAGCTGGTCTGGCGGCCTAATTTTACCACCTTGCCCTCCGCCGCGATCCGGCCCGACCGTACCGAGAGCGGCCGCAGATAGGTCAGTTTGAGGTCTAGCGTGACCGACGTCTGTCCCGCCGGCTGCATGGTCGCAATGGCGCATCCCATGGCGGTATCCAATAGTGCCGCTGATGTTGCGCCATGGAGCAAACCAATGGTGTTTTCCAGGCTCTCCTCCGGATCAAGTTCCATTACGATCCGTCCTTGTTCTGCGACGGTCATCGTGAAGCCGATCAGGCGCGCCATCGGCGGCGGTGGCAACATGCCGTCGCGGATCGCGCACATGATCTCGAGCCCGGACATGCCGAGGGCGGCCTTCGCCACCGGGCCCGGCGCCTGCCAGTCCACCACGCGATGCCGGCGCGTATCGAAGGAAAACAGGTCGGAAATTTCCAGGGCTCGTTGGGCGCTGTCCGCGGTCATGATCGCTCTCCCAATGACGGCCGGCGGGCCGATTGATTGAATTACGATCATCATATATACTGACCGAGTCCAACAGGGAAGAGATGGCCATGCCGAGCACCGACTGGCGGAAGACCGCCTGCAATCTCTGCTATGTGAATTGCGGCCTCGAGGTAAGGATCGAAAATGACCGCATCACAAAGGTGCGCGGCGACCGCGACAACCCGAAATCGAAAGGCTATCTCTGCAATAAGGCGGCGCGCATTCCCTTCTATGCGCATCATCGCGACCGCCTGACCACGCCGCTGCGCCGGCGCGCCGATGGCGGCTTTGACGCGATCGACTGGGACACCGCGATTGCCGAGATTGCCGCAAGGCTGCGCGACGTCGTCGATCGCTACGGCGGCAACAGCCTTGCGCTCTATGGCGGCGGTGGCCAGGGCAATCATGCCGGGGGCGCCTATGCCACGGCGCTATTGCGCGCGCTCGGCTCGCGCCATGTCTTCAACGCGCTGTCGCAGGAGAAGACCGGTGATTTCTGGGTCAACGGCCACATGTTCGGCAGCCAGACCTGCCACACCGCCGAGGACGTGCACCATTGCGACCTGCTGTTCGTGATCGGCGCCAATCCCTGGATCGCCCACGGCTTTCCCAATGCGCGCGACCATCTCAACGACATCCGCAAGGATCCCACCCGCAGGATGATCGTGATCGATCCCCGCCGCTCGGAGACCGCCGAACGCGCCGACCTGCATCTGGCATGCCGTCCCGGCACCGATGCCTTCCTGCTGGGTGCGATCCTCGCCCGGCTGATCCAGCGCGACGTGGTGGATCATGACTTCATCGCGGTGCACACCACCGGCTATGCGGAGGTCAGGGACGCGCTAACGCGGATTCCGGTCGAGCAATGGGCTGCTGCCGCCGACATCCCGCTCGCGCAGATCGAGCAATGCGTCGACATGATCGTTGCGGCTAAAGCGATGACTGTCCGCGTCGAACTCGGCATCCAGCAGGGCGTCAACTCGACCCTCAATTCCTATCTCGAAAAGCTGCTGATCATGCTGACCGGCAGCTTTGGCCGCAAGGGCACCAACCAGTTGCATAGCTGGCTGGTGCCGCTGTGGGGCAACTCGCCGAACCAGCGCTTTGCCGCCGCCGATATCGAGGTGATCGGCGGACTATTGCCGCCCAACCTGTTTCCGGATGCGGTGCTATCAGATCACCCCGACCGCCTGCACGCGGTATGGATCGACAGTTCCAACCCCGCCAACACCGCGGCGAATACCGCGCAGGTCGAGCAGGCCCTACGAGCGCTCGATCTCGTCGTCGTGGTCGATGTCGCCATGACCGAGACGGCACAACTGGCGCATTACGTGCTGCCGGCCTCCTCGCAATATGAGAAGACCGAATTCACGCTGTTCAACTTCGAATTCCCGAAAAACTATTTCCATGTCCGCGCCGGCGTGGTGACGCCTCTGGCAGGCACCCTGCCCGAACCGGAAATCTATACGCGGCTCAGCCGCGCGCTGGGCCTTTTGCCCGGCGACAACGCGCTGGCGCCACTGCGCGCAACCGCCTTCCGTTCCCGCCTCGCCTTCGCCGCGGAATTGCGCGCCTTCATGGGCGCCAATCCGCAAGCAGCAGCGCTCGGCGCGCTTGTGCTTTACAACACGCTGGGCGCCACTCTGCCCGACGGCACGGCCGCTGCCGCGCCATTGTGGCAGGCCGCGCATCTCTGCGCCAAACGCTCGCCGCACGCCGTGCGCCGCGCACTCGATGCGGACCGTGAAATCCCGGACGAAATGCTCGGTGAAGTGCTGTTCGACGCCATCATCGGATCGCGCAACGGCTTAGCCTTCACCGAGCACGATTACGACGAGGTATGGTCGCTGATCTCGCATCCGGACCGCAAGGTCCACCTTGCGATCGCACCGATGCTGGAATGGCTCGGCAGGCTCGACCCGGCGGACGCCGTCCCTCGTGGCGACTATCCCTTCGTGCTCGCCGCCGGACAGCGGCGCATGTTCAACGCCAACCAGATCTTTCGCGATCCGGCCTGGCGCCGCGACGATCCCGATGGTGCGCTGCTGATCAGCGCCGCCGATCTGGCATCGCTCGGCGCTGCGGATGGCGATTGGATCGCGGTGCAATCCGCCGCCGGCCGCGTGGTTGCGCGCTGCAAGCGCGACGACAGCATGCGCAGCGGCCAGCTTGCGCTGCCGCACGGCTATGGCCAGGACTATCCGGCCGCCGACGGCGAGCGGCTGAATAACGGCCCGCGCGTCAATGTGCTGACCGAGAGCGGCAACCGCGATCCCATTGCCGGCACGCCCTATCACAAGCACGTCCCGGTGCGGCTGGAACGGCTGGCGGCGACGGAAGCCGCGGCCTACGAGGCGGCCTCGCGGCGCATCCATTCCGCATCGGCTTGAGGCGCGGGCCGCCCTGCGCCCGCGACCCTTGACAAGGCCCGCCCTTGCCGAGGAAGTGGCACCCTCGGCGCGCCCGCCCAAGAAGCCATCAAGGGAGCCACAACGATAACCATGGAAATGCTCAATCCCCATTGCGGCATCACGCGCGATAGCAGAGGCGTCGTGCGCCTTGCGATCTGCAATGCAGGCTCGCTCAACATCCTCTCCTCGGCCGTCACCGATGGCGTGCGTGAGGGATTTGAAAAGCTCGCCGGCGACAAAAGCATCCGCGCGGTGATCCTTGCCGGCCAGAGCGAAAAGAGCATGATCGGCGGGGCCGACATCAAGGAGATGGCGAAGCTCGACCAGAAATCCGCCGAAGCCTTCATCACGCGCTTGCGCGACCTCTGCGAGGCCGTGCGCCAGTTTCCAGCACCGGTAATCGCGCGCCTGCCCGGCTGGTGCCTCGGCGGCGGCCTCGAAGTCGCCGCTGCCTGCGATTTCCGCATTTGCGCCCACGACGCCAAATTCGGCATGCCGGAGGTGCGCGTCGGCATCCCCTCGGTGATCCACGCGGCGCTCTTGCCGCGGCTGATCGGCTGGGGCCGCGCCCGCTGGCTGGTGATGACCGCGGAAAATATCGACGCGCCCACCGCGCTCGCCTGGGGCCTCGTCGACGTCGTCGCCAAGGAAGGCGGGCTGGACGACGCGGTCGAGCACACGGTGAAGGCGCTGCTCGAATGCGGCCCGGAAGCGCTGCGCATCCAGAAGGACTTGCTCCGCCAATGGGAGGAGCTGCCGCTGACCGAGTCGGTCAATTTGAGCGTCGGCGTGTTCGGAAAGTCGTTCCTGACCGGCGAGCCACAGCGGCTGATGCAGGGATTTCTCGACCGCAAGAAATAGACGCCACAAGAAGATAGGTGGAGGCGGGATGAGCCCTGCCGGCTCTATTTCCACCATCCCCGCTTCGCGGCGGGGCGCGAGCCCGAGCCTATTGCGATTTCCATCACGGGTAATATTATCAGCATAATCCAATGGACGATCTGCGTGTCGCCGTTGACGCCGTGTCCTGAAATGAGGGAAGTATGGCATTTCCGTCAGACGTACCGCGCGTCACAATAGGCAAAGCCGAACTAACCTTCCCATCCGAATCGACCGAGGCCAAATGATCTCGAACTGGCTGTCCGCCGCCCTCGCTCGCCGTAACATCCATTATGGCTGGGCGATGGTCGCAGTGACCTTCCTGACCGCCCTGATATCAGCCGGCACGGTCGGCGCGCCCGGCGTCTTCATTGTGCCCCTGCAGAAGGAATTCGGCTGGACCACGGCCGAGATTTCCTCGGCGCTGTCGATCCGCTTCATCCTGTTCGGGCTGATGGCGCCGTTCGCGGCCGCGCTGATGAACCGCTACGGCCTGCGCAACGTGGCGCTCTCGGCGCAGCTCATCGTCGTCTCCGGCCTCGTTGCGTCGCTGGCGATGACCAAGGTGTGGCACCTGATGCTGCTGTGGGGCGTCGTGATCGGGATCGGCACCGGCATGACCGCGCTGGTACTGGGGGCTACGATTGCCGCGCGCTGGTTCGTGGCGCGGCGCGGCCTCGTCGTCGGCATCCTGACGGCAAGCGTCGCTACCGGACAGCTCGCCTTCCTGCCGCTGCTGGCGAGCCTGACAGAAGCCTATGGCTGGCGGGTCGCGCTGACGCTGGTGTGCGTCATGCTGGGCGTATCGGCCTTCGGCGTGCTCCTGATCATGCGCGACCGGCCGAGCGATGTGAACTTAAGGCCATTCGGCGAGGAAGGCACCGAGCCGCTACCGGCGCCGCCGCCGAACACCACGCCGATCATGGCGGCCGCGCTCGGCACCCTGCGCGACGCCTCGAAATCCGGCGTATTCTGGATCCTGTTCGCGACCTTCTTCATCTGCGGCGCTTCGACCAACGGCCTCGTCCAGGTGCATCTGATTCCGATGTGCCTCGATTTCGGCATCCCGCAGGTGCAGGCGGCAAGCCTGCTCGCGGCGATGGGTATCTTCGATTTCGTCGGCACCATCGCTTCCGGCTGGCTGTCCGACCGCTACGACAACCGCTATCTGCTGTTCTGGTATTACGGGCTGCGCGGCCTGTCGCTCTTGTTCCTGCCGTTCTCCGATTTCACGCTTTACGGGCTTTCGCTGTTCGCGATGTTCTATGGGCTCGACTGGATCGCGACCGTGCCGCCGACGGTGCGGCTCACGGCGCAGCGGTTCGGCGCCGAGCGCGCGAACCTCGTGTTCGGCTGGATCTTTGCCGGCCATCAGCTCGGCGCCGGCACGGCCGCCTTCGGCGCCGGCCTGTCGCGGACGCTGCTGCAGAGCTACCTGCCGGCGTTCTTCGTCGCCGGTGCGCTCTGCGTGGTGGCGGCGTTGATCGTGCTGGCGATCTCGCGGACGCCGGCGAAGACCGTGGCGACCTAATGGGCGAATGGTGAGTAGCGAATAGCGAATGGAAAACCCCACTCGCTATTGGCCATTCGCTACCGGCAAGCCTACGGCCGCGTCGACATGTTCGTCGGCGGACCCACCTGCCGGATTGGCTCCGCCAATCGCGCGAATTCGCAGAGCAGCGAACGCGTCTTGCGCGGGTCGATCACCTCCTCGATCCAGAATTTTTCGGCCGAGCGGAACGGCGAGCGCAGCTTGTTGAGGCGGTCCTCGATCTCCTTCAGCTTCGCGGTGGGGTCCTCCGCCGCGTCGATGTCGGCGCGGTAAGCCGCCTCGATGCCACCTTCCAGCGGCAGCGAACCCCAATAGGCCGACGGCCAGGCGTAGCGCATCGAATAGCGGTTGGCCGGTTGATGCACGACGCCGGCGACGCCGAACGCGTTGCGCACGATGATGGTGCACCAGGGCACAGTGGACTGGTTGACCGCCGCCATCGCGCGCACGCCATGCCGGATAGTCGCCGATTTCTCCGCCTCAAGCCCGATCATGAAGCCGGGGCAATCCATCAGATAGACGACCGGCAGATGAAAGGTCTCGGCGAAATCGACCCAGCGCACCAGCTTCTGGCAGGCCTCCGCCGTCCACGACCCGCCGTAGTGGAAGGGATCGCTGGCCAGCAGCAGCACCGCGCGACCTTCAAGCCGGGCAAGGCCCGTGATGATTGGGCGGCCGAAATTGGCGTTGACCTCGAAGAATGAACGCTTGTCGACGACGGCCTCGATGATCGGCCGCATCTTGTAGACCTGGCGGCGGCTGCGCGGCACCGCCTTGAGCAGCGATTCCTCCGCGCGCTCGGGATCGTCATCGCAGGGAATGGTCGGCGGCAGGTCGAAGACCGAGGACGGCAGATAGGACAGGAACCGCCGGGCGCGCTCGAACGCCTCCTCCTCGGTATCGACGGCATCGTCGACGCCGCCGGCGCGGGTCTGGATGTCGGCGCCGCCGAGTTCCGTCTTGGTCAGGTCCTGGCCGAGTCGCTTCACGACCGGCGGACCGGCGACGAACATCGCGGAATTCCGCGTCATGACCGAATAGTGGCTGGCAGCGAGCCGCGCCGCGCCGAGGCCCGCGACCGAGCCGAGCCCGAGTGCGACCACGGGCACGCGCGCCATGTTCGCCGTCGTGAACCAGTACCAGCGCGTCCCGCCGACGCCGCCGGGCAGATTGGCCGCGCCGCGGGTCTCGATCGTCTTCACCGAGCCGCCGCCGCCGGAACCTTCGATCACCCGGATGATCGGCAGGCGGAAATCATGCGCCATCTCCTCGGCCATCAGCGGCTTGGCGGAAATAGAAGCGTCGGCGGAGCCGCCGCGCACGGTGAAATCGTCGCCGACAACGACCACGGTACGGCCGTCGACCTTGCCGCGGCCGAACACGCAGTTGGCCGGCGTCAGGTGCTTCAGCTCGCTGTTTTCGTCGTATTCGGCGATGCCGGAAATCGCGCCGATCTCGTGGAAGGTATTCTTGTCGATCAGTCTGTCGATACGCTCACGAACCGTAAGCCGGCCCTGGTCATGCTGGCGCTTGACCTTGTCAACGCCTCCCATCTCGCGCGCGAACGCTTCGCGCCGAGCGAGCTCGTCGAGCTCCGGCTTCCAGTTCATTCATATCCTCCGTCTTGATGATCTTGTTGTTATGGGCCGGCACCGGGAGCGGCTTTCTCTCGATTCGGTTCGTGAAGATGTCGCCCTCGCTACCTTCGAGCAGGCCGCCGATCGCAGCGCCGAGTTCGATCATCTGCGGCGCCACCTCTCTGTGTAGCCGCTCCTCATCGAACATTGCGGAGAGAAGGCCGATCGTGACGACGACGAAAGTCTGATATTGCGGCGACCACACCGGCACCGCGCAGCCGTTGATGTGCGGGCTCCAGGTGCCGCAGCCGACGACATAGCCGCGTTCGCGTAAGTGCCGGCGGTTGTCCTCGATGCGCGACTTCAACTGCCCGGCAGCATCCGGGATCTCACGCTCCATTTCGGCGATCAGGGCGTCGCCGACGTCGGTGTCGAGCGCTGCGGTATAGGCAAAACCCGCCGCCGTGCTCGTCATCGAGATACGGCTGCCGGTTCCCTCGTGCAGGCCGAGCGCGTTCGCGGCGCGCGCGAATTCGAGATAAACCAGATGATAGCGGTCGGGAATCACGAAGCCGACGGTCCCCGGCAGTTGATCGGCAACGTCCTGCAGGCGCAGCCTGATCAGGTTCCGAAGCTGCAACCCCTTCATCATCGAGGTGCTCATCGCCACTGCGCTGGGGCCGATGCGGTATTTCTGGTCGCGCGGCAGATAGACGAGCTGGCCCATCCGCGTCAGCGTGTGGGTGAGCCGCGACACCGTCGAGCGCGGCAGACCACAACGGCTGGAAATCTCCAGATTGCCGAGTCTCGCTTCATGACCCTCGAAGCAACGCAGGACGTCGAACGCCCGCGACACCACCTGGATCACATCCCCCTCGCCACTGAGGTCGCTGGCGAGCATTCCCTGCTTGCTAAGCCGTTCCGAGCGTCTTCCCATTGTTATTGGCTCCATTCCGCTCTGCGGAATAAAATTCCACTTGCAGAACAAACTACCTCAGGCAATCTGCCGCCACAACAAAAAGCCGTTCACGAGGACAACCAGTCCGTCAGACGGTCCTTGGGAGAACGGAAATGCCAGATATCAAAATCGTCACCGAAGTCGCCGGACGCGTGTGCGCGATCCCCATTGCAACCGGTAGCAATGTCGGCGATGGCGACGAGGTCGCGTTCGTTGAAGCGATGAAGATGGAAATTCCGGTTACGTCGACGGCAGCAGGAAAAATCAAGGCGATCCTGGTCGAGCTCGACGATGTCATCGCCGAAGGACAGGTGGTCGCGATCATCGAAGCTTAACGAGATCGCGGCATAGAACTATTCGCCCACAAGTTTCCGCGACAATCTGTCCAGCTTAGATGTTTAGTCGTACGTGCCTAACGTTGCCATCGCCAGCAGCCGATGACATGATTGACGGTAACGAGGTATCTCGCATCGCGAAAAACAATCTCAGGGGAAAATGATGATTCATCGCTTGAAAGCGCTCGCGCCGGCCGCACTTGCAGGTATTTCGTGGCTGACCTTGTCCGTGGCCTGTGCCGAGGACGTCAAGCTGCCGGCGACCATGGTCGTCACCGCCTACGATACGGGCACCGCCGGCTTCAACATCGCGGTTGGCGTCGGCAAGATGATGAAAGACAAGTACGGCACCGACGTCCGCGTACTGCCCGCCGGCAACGACGTGGCTCGGCTGGCGCCGCTCCGCGCCAAGCGAGCGGTGATGTCGGCGATGGGTTCGGGCACCTATTTCGCCCAGGAAGGCGTGTTCGAGTTCGGCACCAAGGAATGGGGACCGCAGCCGCTGCAACTCGTGCTGTCGTCGGTCGACTGCAACGCCGGCTCGCTCGGCGTCGCCAAGGACACCGGCGTCACCGAGATCAAGCAGCTCAAGGGCAAGCGTGTCGGCTTCGTGGTCGGTTCGCCCGCGCTGAACCAGAATGCACTTGCAGTGCTGGCGTTCGGCGACCTCAAGCAGAGCGACGTCAAGGTCGTCGAGTTCTCGAGCTACGGCGCGATGTGGAAAGGCATGATCAACAACGACGTCGACGCCGCCTTCGCCACCACCATCACCGGTCCGGCGAAGGAGCTGGAGACATCGCCGCGCGGCGTCGTCTGGCCGCCGTTGCCTGCCAGCGACAAGGCCGGCTGGGAGCGCGTGAAAAAGGTCGGATCGTTCTTCTTCCCGCATGTTGCGACCTGCGGCGCCGGCATTTCCAAGGACAAGCCGGTCGAACTCGGCAACTACCCCTACCCGATCTTCATGGTCTACGGCACGCTGCCCGAAGCTGACGTCTACGCCATCACCAAGGCGATGATCACCGGCTACGACGCTTACAAGGATTCCGCGCCGGGCGCGGCGGGCCTCGGGGCCGACCGTCAGACCAAGAACTGGGTGGTGCCGGTGCACCCGGGCGCCGCAAAGGCCCTGAAGGAAGCCGGTCAGTGGACCGACGCCCAGGAAGCCCATAACAAGGAGCTCTTGAAGCGCCAGCAGGTTCTGGCAGCGGCGTGGACGGACTACGGCAAGTCCAATCCGCCGTCGGATGACAAGGCGTTTCTCGACGGCTGGATGAAGGCACGCGCGGCGGCGCTGACCAAGGCCAACATGCCGAACGGGTTCGAATAAATCCGTCACGCATTTTCTGTAAGCCGGCGTCTGCAATAACTATTAGAATCGATAAATGTCAGCCCCCTCCTCCGATAGTTCGCAGGCGTCTGCGTCAGTGGCCGCCGGCAGTCCAACGGTGCTGGCCGGAATCGAGATTACCGATCCGCACCTTGCAGCTTCGGCCGACCTGCAGGAATCCGAGGTCACGCGCATCCGCACCTTGCGGGGCGCGTGGCGCTGGACGCTGATGGTGGCGACCGCCGCGACCATCCTGTTGTGCATGAACCAGCAGTTCTCGCTGCGGTTCTTCATCGACTTCACCCAGCTCAACACCGAATATTTCTATCTCCTGATAGCGCTGATGCTTCCCTTCACGTTCCTGATCTTTCCGGGATCGGAGAAGGCGCCGCTCGACCGGATTCCCTGGTACGACCTGCTGCTGTTCGTGCTGACGTTCGGCTCCGCGGTCTGGCTGATGCTCAACATCCGCAAGGCCGCAGCGCTCGGCTGGGAGTTCGACGGCGCACCGAAAAACGTCATCGCCGCCGGCATCGTGATGTGGTTCGTGCTGATGGAAGCGCTGCGCCGCACCGGCGGCTGGAGCCTGCTGCTCAGCGTGCTTCCCTTCACGTTCTACCCGATGTTTGCCGATTCGAAGTGGCTGGGCCCGTTCCGCGGCACGCAATCGACCCTGGAGCAAACCACCTCCTATCACATGCTTTCGGGCGAAAGCCTGCTCGGCATCCCGATCCAGGCCTTTGCCGACACGGTGATCGGCTTCCTGGTGTTCGGCACGGCGCTGATGATGACAGGCGCCGGGAAGTTCTTCATCAATATCGCCTTTGCGATGTGCGGAACGTTCCGCGGCGGCGCCGCAAAGGTCTGCGTGTTCGCGTCCGGCCTGCTCGGCACGGTCGGCGGCAGCATCGTCTCCAACGTGCTGACCGCGGGCACCATGACCATCCCGGCGATGAAGAAGACGGGATTTACGCCCTCCTATTCCGGCGCGATCGAAGCGTGCGCGTCGACCGGCGCGGTGCTGGCCCCGCCGGTGCTCGGCGCCACCGCCTTCGTGATGGCGCAGTTCATGAACACGAGCTATGCCGACGTCGCGCTCGCCGCGACCATCCCGTCGGTGCTGTATTATGTCGGTCTGTTCGCGCAGGTCGACGCCTACGCCGCCCGCCACAAGCTGGAAGGCATCCCGCGCGCCGAGCTGCCGCGATTCTGGGATGCCTTCAAGGACGGCTGGTACTACCTGTTCGTCATCGTCATCCTCGTGGTGATGCTGCTGTATTTCAAGCGCGAGAGCCATGCGCCGTTCTACGCCACCGCGCTCCTCGTCATCCTGCACCAATGGTCCGGCCCGGCACCGTGGAAACGGGGCAATACCGCCGTCCTTGCGTTCTCGATTCTGGTGACAGCCGCCATGCTCTGGTTCGACGTGCTCAACGCCGTGCTGTGGGGAATGTGCCTGCTGGCCGCCCTCAACGAATTCTTTCCCGGCAAGAACTGGGGCGGCCAGCGGTGGCTTCAGTTCCTTGAACTGAACGGCAAGACCTTCGTCGAGCTGATCGCGATCCTCGCCGGCTGCGGCCTGCTGATCGGCGCATTCTCGCTGACGGGCGTGATCTCGAGCCTCGCCAACGACCTGCTCAATATCGCAGGGGGCGATGCCTTCCTGCTGCTGATCATGTGCGCGATCACGAGCCTGATCCTGGGCCTCGGGCTGACCACGACGTCCTGCTACATCTTCCTGGCGATTCTGGTGGCGCCGGCGCTGGAGAAGCTCGGCCTGAACAAGATGGCCGTGCACATGTTCATCTTCTACTGGGGCATGCTGTCGTCGATCACGCCGCCTGTCGCCATCGCCTCCTTTGCCGCCGCCGGAATCGCCGGCGCGCCCGCCATGAAGACGGGCTGGGAGAGCATGTGGGTCGGCAGCATCATCTACTTCATCCCGTTTTTCTTCGTGCTGAACCCGGCGCTCCTGCTGCAGGGAAGCAATCCCTATCTGGAGGCGCTGGGCCTGACGGGACTTGCCTGCTTCGGCATTGTCTTCATCTGCGGCGGCATCCAGGGCTATCAGGCCTTCGTCGGCGACCTCAGGCGCGCCGGCATGATGGAATGGCCGCTGCGCGTGCTGCTCGTGATCGGCGGCTTCGTGATCGCGACGCCCGGCGGCGGCATCATGCCGTTGTCGCAGACGCAGATCACGGCGCTGGGGCTTGCGATCATCATACCGGCGATCCTCCTTGCCCTTTTCCTGATCCGCCGTCAGGCAGCGCTGGCGCCGAACCAGTTGCACGCTCCCTGATTGCGTTGCACAAGAGGAGGCGATGAAAGCATTGCCTCCTCCTTTCCCGGCGCCTCCGGCCGTCTGGACCCGTTCGAAGCCGCCGCTGCTGCGGTTCCTGACCGCCTGTCACGATGACTTCACGCCCGAGACCCGCGGCGCGGTCGCCGACTACATCCCGGAGCTCGGCAAGGCCAACCCCGACCATTTCGGTATCAGCCTCGCCACCCTCGACGGCCATGTCTATGAGGTCGGCGATACGCAGGTCCCCTTCACCATCCAGTCGATGTCAAAGCCGTTCGTGTTTGCGCTGGCGCTGGACACGCTCGGCGCGGCACGGGTCGAAAGCGTGATCGGCGTCGAGCCCTCGGGCGATCCCTTCAACTCGATCCGGCTCAATGCCGAAAACCATCCCTTCAACCCAATGGTCAATGCCGGCGCGATCGCCTGCTCCGGCCTGATCCACGAGGCCAAGGGCGACGCTGCGTTCGAGCACATCAGGCAGGCGCTGGGCCGTTTTGCCGGCCGCGAGCTCGACGTCGACGACGCGGTCTATGCTTCCGAAAGCTTGACCGGCGACCGCAACCGCGCGATCGGCTATCTCTTGCGCACCAACGCGGTCATCAAGGACAAGGTGGCCGAGGTGCTGGAAGTCTATTTTCGGCAATGCGCCGTCCTCGTGACGGCGCGCGATATCGCTGTGATGGCGGCGACGCTCGCCAACCGCGGCATCAACCCGGTGACCGGTGAGCGGGTGATGAGCGCCTACGCCATCTCGCGGACGCTTTCGGTGATGACCTCCTCCGGCATGTACGACTATGCCGGCGAATGGATCTACCGGGTCGGCATCCCCGCCAAGAGCGGCGTCGGCGGCGGCATTCTGGCTGCGCTCCCGGCCCGGCTCGGGCTTGGCAGCTATTCGCCAAAGCTCGACAAGCATGGCAACAGCGTGCGCGGCATCAAGGTCTGCGAGGCGATTTCGGCGCATTACGACCTGCATATGCTCAACCGCAGCGACGATGCCCGCAACAGCATCATCGCCGATTACGACATCGGCAATAGTCCGTCGCGGCGCGTGCGCCGCGCGCAGGAACAGAGCATCCTCGCCGCCCACCACCAGGACGTCCGCGTCATCGAGCTGGTCGGGACGCTGTCATTCTCAAATGTCGACTACGTCTCGCGCCAGCTTGCGGCCAGGCCGCGTCCGCAACTCGTCATTTTCGACCTGCGCCGCGTCACCGCCATGACGCGCGCCGGCGCCCGTTTGCTCGCCGAGGAGTTCCGCGAGCTCGCGGCATACCACGTCACCGTGATCCTATCAGGCATCCGCCGCGCATCGCCGGACTGGAAGATGATCGCGGAATGGACCGAGGGGCTCAGCAACATCCGCAACTACTATTTGCTCGACGCCGCGATCGAATGGGCCGAAGATCAGGTGGTGTACCGCTATGGCGGGGCGATCGACTTCTTCGAGGCAACTGAACTCGCCGAACAGTCACTGCTCGCCGGACTGACGGAGGAGGAACTAACCGACCTGGCATCACTCGCCACGGTCAGGACCTATCAGGCCAATGAAAAGATCATCACGACCGGCGAGCCGGCCGCTTCGCTGTTCTTCCTCAGAAGCGGCGTGGTCCATGTCACCCTGCCCGACGGCATCCGCCTGGCGACGTTGACGGCCGGAATGCCCTATGGCGAGATGGCGCTATTGGAGCCGCGCCGTTCGGCCGATGTCTTCGCCGACATGGCCGCCACGGCGTATGAGATCCCATTGCGCGATTTCGAACGTTTCCGCAAACAGCACCCGCGCGCCGGCGAACAGATCATGCGCAACCTTGCGCAGCTGTTGGCCGACCGGCTGATCATGGCGAACGCCAGGCTGAATTTGCTGACGTCGGGGTGAACTTCCGTGTCCCGGACGCGGTGCAGCGTTCTTCACGCTGCTCCGCAGAGCCGGGACCATGACCGCCGCACTGGACCCCGGATCAGCTGCGCATCGCTCCGCGCTGCGCAGCGTCCGGGGAACGCCCAGGCGCCTATCCCGCCTTGCCGCGCCCGCTCTTCTCGGCCGCACGCCGCAGCGCTTCGGCGAGTGCGCCGCCCTGCTCTTGCGCCTTCCGCGGCGCGGACGACGTCATCGATGCCTTGGAGAATTCGCGCGGCTTGCCTTGCGGTGCCCGCTCGCTCTTAGCGCCGACTTCATCGTCAAGCCGAAGCGTCAGCGCGATGCGCTTGCGGGCAACCTCGACCTCCAGCACCTTGACCTTGACGATATCGCCCGGCTTCACCACCTCGCGCGGATCCTTGATGAAGTTTTTCGACATTGCCGAGATGTGCACGAGGCCGTCCTGATGCACACCAATATCGACGAAGGCACCGAACGCCGCGACGTTGGTCACGGTGCCCTCCAGGATCATCCCCGGCTTGAGGTCCTTGATCTCCTCGACGCCTTCCTTGAACACCGCGGCCTTGAACGCCGGGCGCGGGTCGCGGCCGGGCTTTTCCAGCTCGCGCAGGATGTCGGTCACTGTCGGCAGGCCAAACGTCTCGTCGACGAAAGCCTGCGGCTTCAACTGGCGCACGATCTCGGCGTTGCCAAGCAGCGCCTTGATATCGCTCTTGGTCGCGGCAAGAATCCGCCGCACCACCGGATAGGCCTCGGGGTGCACGCCGGACGAATCCAGCGGGTCTTCGCCGCCGTTGATGCGCAGAAATCCGGCGCATTGCTCGAATGCCTTTGGTCCGAGCCGCGGCACATCCTTCAGCGCCTTGCGCGACTTGAACGGCCCGTTGGCGTCGCGGTGCTGCACGATACTCTGCGCCAAGCCTGCCCCAATGCCCGACACCCGCGCGAGCAGCGGCGCTGAGGCTGTATTAGCATCGACGCCGACGGCATTGACGCAGTCTTCGACCACGGCATCAAGCGAGCGCGCCAGCTTGGTTTCGCCGAGGTCGTGCTGATATTGCCCGACGCCGATCGCCTTCGGATCGATCTTGACGAGTTCGGCGAGCGGATCCTGCAGGCGCCGCGCGATCGATACCGCGCCGCGCAAGGTAACGTCGAGTTCGGGCAGTTCCTCGGAGGCGAAGGCCGAGGCGGAGTAGACCGACGCGCCGGCCTCCGATACCACGATCTTCGACATCTTCAGATCCGGCAGCATCTTGACCAGCTCGGTCGCCAGCTTGTCGGTCTCGCGCGAGGCCGTGCCGTTGCCGATCGCGATCAGATCGACCTTGTGCGTGACCGCAAGCTTGCCGAGGATCGCCAGCGCCTCGTTCCACTGCCGCTGCGGCTCGTGCGGATAGATCGTCGTGGTCGCAACCACCTTGCCCGTCGCGTCGACGATCGCCGTCTTGACGCCGGAGCGGTAGCCGGGATCGAGGCCCATGGTGACGCGCGCGCCGGCCGGCGCCGCCAGCAGGAGGTCGCGCAGGTTCGAGGCGAACACACGCACGCCCTCGGTCTCGGCCGCGGTCCACAGCCGCATCCGCAAGTCGATGTTGAGATGCACCTGGATTTTCGTGCGCCAGGCCCAGCGCGCGGTATCGATCAGCCAGCGGTCGCCCGGCCGGCCCTGATCGGTGATGCCGAAGCGCTGCATGATCTTGAGCTCATACGTGCCGGGAACGCCGGCCGCGGGCGGGTTCACCTCGGGCTGGATCTGCAGTTCGAGGATTTCTTCCTTCTCGCCGCGGAACAGCGCGAGAATGCGGTGCGACGGCAGCTTGTGGAGTGCGCCGTTGTAGTCGAAATAGTCCTTGAACTTTTCGCCCTCGGTCTTCTTGCCCTTGCGCACGGTCGAGGTCATCAGCCCGCCCGACCAGACATCCTCGCGCAGCCGGCCGATCAGGTCCGCATCTTCCGCGAATCGTTCGACCAGAATCGCACGCGCGCCTTCCAGCGCAGCAGCGACGTCCGCCACCTGCTTCTCGGCATTGACGAAGCTCGCGGCAACGGCCTGCGGATCGTTCTGCGGCTGCGTCAGCAGCAATTCGGACAGCGGCTCGAGGCCGGCTTCCTTGGCAATCTCGGCCTTGGTGCGGCGCTTCGGCTTGAACGGCAGATAGATGTCTTCCAGGCGGCCCTTGCTATCCGCCGCCATGATCTGGGCTTCCAGCGCGGCATCGAGCTTGCCCTGCTCGCGGATCGAATTGAGGACGGCAACGCGGCGCTCTTCGAGCTCGCGCAAGTAGGTCAGGCGTTCTTCGAGGGTGCGCAGCTGGGCGTCATCGAGCCCGCCGGTGATTTCCTTGCGGTAGCGCGCCACGAACGGAACGGTAGCGCCGCCGTCCAGCAATTCGACGGTTGCCGCGATCTGTTCCTCGCGAACGCCAAGCTCTTGCGCAATCTGTCGGTTGATGTTTGCCACGCGACCTCATTCCAAAGCCGTTTGCGGCAGCATAACCCGCCGCGGGACGCAGCTTATGGACCATCCCGGATTGATTTGCCAAGGCGCTGGACGAAAGAAATTGATCTGTGGATTCGGCCCTGTCGGCTGATCAGCAACACATGAGATTCGCCGCGAAATCACAATGAGATAAGGGTGGATTGATGGCCCCGGAATGTGTAAACGGGCGCTCCCTTCCCGGAGCTTCCCATGTCGATCTGCGGCCTTGATTTCGGAACGTCGAATACGACGCTCGGCACCATCGACGGCCGGACACCCGATCTGGCACCGCTAGAATCGGCGCACACCACGATTCCGAGCGCCATCTTCTACGCGGCGGATGGCAATGTCCTGATCGGCCGCAGGGCCATGGAGGCCTATGTCGAAGGCACGGCTGGCCGCCTGATGCGCAGCCTCAAATCAGTGCTCGGGACATCACTGATCGAGGAAACCACCCGCCTCGGCCGCGCGCGGGTCGGTTTCCGCGATGTGATTGCCAACTACCTCGGGGCGATCAAGCGCCGTGCGGAACAGGCCACCGGTCGAGAGTTGCGCAATGTCGTCCACGGCCGCCCGGTCCACTTCGTCGACAATGCGCCAGATGCCGATCGCAAGGCCGAAGACACCCTGCGAACGATTGCCAAAGGAATCGGTTTCGAGGACGTCACGTTCCAGTTCGAACCGATTGCGGCGGCCCTCGACTATGAGCGGCAGATCAGGGCCGAGGAACTCGCCTTGATCGCCGATATCGGCGGCGGTACCTCAGACTTTTCGATTGTGCGGCTCGGGCCCGAGCGTCACGGCAAGGCCGATCGCGCGGCCGATATCCTGGCCAATGACGGCGTCCGTATCGGCGGCACCGATTTCGACCGTCAGCTCAGCCTCGGCGTGGTGATGCCGCTGTTCGGCTTCGGCAGCGCCATGAAGCGCGCCGGGCTTGATGTGCCCTCCAGCTATTTCCACGACCTCGCGACGTGGTCGAGCATCAACCGGATGTATGAGCCGCGCGTGCTGGCCGATATACGCCAGGTGCGGCAGGAGGCGGCGAAGCCGGAACTGCTCGACCGGCTGATCCGCGTGATCCATGAACAGCGCGGCCATACGCTGGCGATGGAAGTCGAAGACGCCAAGATCGCGCTGTCGGAGAAAGCCCGGTCAGAAATCCCGCTCGCCTGGGTCGCGGCGGAGTTGAGCGCTGCCATCAGCCAGGGCGACCTCGTCACTCACACCAGGCAGCTCGCGACGCGCATTTCGGCGCGCATCAAGAACTGTCTGGTTCAGGCCGGACTGACCGCCGAGGCGATCGACGCCGTGTTCCTGACCGGCGGCTCGGTAAAGCTCGCCCATGTGCGCAAGGCGATCACCAAGGCGGTGCCGGCGGCGCGCATCGTCGAAGGCGACATTTTTGGTGCCGTCGGCAAGGGATTGACGCTGGAAGCGCTACGTCGATACGGGCCCTTGCGCTGAGACAATCGCCGATCAGCCCACCACTTCGGTGACGGGCTGCATGTCGATGGCAAAGGTCTCCAGAAACTTCGACGTCATGATGTAGAAGCCGACCGAGAGCTGCAGCTCGACCAAGGCAGCCGGCGTGAGTTTGGACGCGATGGCGTTGAATGTCGCATCCGTCGGCTTGTGCTGCCTGACGATTTCATCGGTGAAGGCGAGCGCAGCGCGCTGCACGTCATTGAAGCAGGTCGCCGCTTCCCAGTTCTCCAGCGCCTCGTTCTGCTCGTCGGTGACGCCGACATTCTTGCCGATCCGCTTGTGGGCGACGATTTCGTAGGGCGCCTCGCACAGGATACCGGTGCGGGTGATGGCAAGCTCCCGCACGATCGGGTCCAATTCACCCCGGTGTCGAATCGCACCACCCAACCGACAATACTGTTCGAGATAGCTCGGCGAATGCGCCATCATCCGGAAGATGTTCGCATTGCGGTTTTTACCGAGCAATTCGCGGGTGCGTTCGTTGTGCTTGGCGGGATCGCTGTAGTCGATGCGTGCCATTCGTCACCTTGGGGTTTTCACGATTTTCTGATTTGCTGACAGAGGGATCATGCACCGCAGCAGCGGGCCGATCAACCACGGAGACGACTCTCCGGCGGGGTGAAGCCCCCTCCTAAGCCGCTCCAGACGCGCCAAAAAACTCCCTTTCTCGTGCACAAACCGGCTGCGAGCGAGCCAAATTGCCGCCTCAATGCTGGTCGATTTTCACACCTGTCGATATTCGCTGAGTGGGGACTCAAGAGAGCGAATACTCGTCGCGGGGTGTTCCGAGTAAACCAGACTGAGCTCATCGGGCCTTCACGGGCAACGATGACTCATGCCCAAGTCAAGTGCCCAAGTCTAGGGAGTTAGGCATGAAGGAAGCCACCAGGAAGGCGGCCTCGGAAGCGCTTGCGCAAACGCTGGCGGTAACAGCGATGCTCGTCATCGCCAGTGTTGTGTTCTACTGGCACTGAATGTTGACGCGTCGAAGCACTCAGATTTTTACCCGTTCCGCGTAATCTGGGTTGCTTCGCTGCGTGAGCATTTCGCCTGAAACTCACCTCGTCTTCTCGAAATAGGGAACCAGCCTTCCCGCAAACGGCCGGTAGTTTGCGGCCACCTTATCGCCGATCGCAAGATCGTTGGTTCCGTGAGCCATGATGCGAAAGCCTTCTACTGTGTCGACCAGCACGATGTTGTAGGGAACGTGCGCGCGCGTCTCTGATGTCGCGGCGCGGCAGACCAGCGATGTTGCATAGACCGTCCCTGCCCCGCTGGCGCGCTTCTCGACCGGATCAGGCGCGCCGCAGGCGGCGCAGAACGCACGGTGGAAATACTGCACCTTCCTGCAAGCGCTGCAGGATTGATAGACGATGGCCTCCGCGCCCCTGGTCCAATCAGCTAGCCGTTCGGTCATCGTACCCGCTCCAGGAACATGCTGACATGCGAGGACAGCACGCCGCCATCGCCATGCAATAGCGCGACTGAGGCATCGCGGACCTGCCGCGGGCCGGCCCGCCCGGTCATCTGCAGATGGGTCTCGACCAGATGCGCCATCGCACCGCCGACGCCGCAATGGCCGTAGCTCAACAGCCCGCCATGGGTATTGAGTGGCACAGTGCCGTCGCGGCCAAAATACCCTGCCCGCACCCGTGCCGCGGCCTCGCCGCGCCCGGCGAGGCCGAGGTCTTCGAGAAGCATTGCGAGCGTGATCGTAAAGCTGTCGTAGACGGCGGCGTAGCGCACATCCGAGATCGCGACGCCGGACGCAGCCTTGGCCTTGGCAATCGCGATCTCGGCGCCGAGTTCGCTTAAGCCAGGCGCGGCCGTGACGTGCTGATGGGTATGCGCCTGCGCGCAGCCGCGCACGCGAATGCGGCTCGCGCCGGTTGGTTCGCGACTGACCACGAACGCGGCGCCGCCATCGGACACCGGGCAGCAATCCAGCAATTTGAGCGGCAGCGCCACTGGCTTCGAGGCCATCACGTCGGCGACCGTGATCGGATCGTGGAACTGCGCGCCGGGATGGGCCAGCGCGTGGGCGCGCATCAACACCGCGAATTCGGCGAGGTCTTCTTCCGTCACTCCATATTCGTGCATGTAGCGCGACGCAACGAGGCCGTAATAAGCGGGGATCGTCGGTCCCAGCGGCACCTCGTAATCGGGATGCCCAACCTGCGCCAGCGCCTGGATCGAGGCGTCGCGGCTCTGACCAGTGAGACGGTTCTCGCCGCCGACGACGAGCACATGTTTGGCGACGCCGGCATCGACCAGATGATGCGCCAGCATGGTCATGGCGAGCCCGGTGGCGCCGCCGACCTGCACGGCGTGGGCATAGGACGGCCGAATGCCAAAATGCTCGGCGAACACGGTGGCGAGCATGATGTGCGGCGAGACCGTGGAATAGCCGTAGAGAACGCCGTCGATCTTGGATCGCTTGAGCCCGGCATCGGCAATGGCAAGCTCAGCCGCCTTGCTCATGAGATCGAGCGAGGACGAGCCTTCATGCTTACCATAGGACGTTAGTCCGACGCCGGTGATGAAGCTCATTGGAATTTCTCGATCACTGTCATTCCGGGGCGGCGCGAAGCGACGAACCTGGAATCTCGAGATTCCCCCGTGCGCAATTGCGCACCTGAGGTCTGGTCCTCCGGACCATCCCGGAATGACGCTGTGGAGAGACCGCCTTCCATCTCAATACGACTTCGGCAAACCGAGCACCTTCTCCGCAATAAAGCTGAGAATAAGCTGCGGGCTGATCGGCGCGATGCGCGGGATCAGGGATTCCCGCAAATAGCGTTCGACGTGATATTCCTTCGCGTACCCAAAACCGCCATGCGTCATCACCGCCTGCTCGCAGGCGTGGAAGCCGGCTTCGGCGGCGAGATATTTGGCGGCATTGGCGGCCGGGCCGCACGGCATGCCCTGGTCGTATTGCCAGCCGGCGCGTAGCACCATCATCCAGGCGGCTTCCAGCTCCATCCAGTTTTTGGCCAGCGGATGCTGGATGCCCTGGTTCATGCCGATCGGACGGTTGAACACGATGCGGTTTTTGGCATAGCCCGCGGCCCGCGACAGCGCGATCTGGCCGAGCCCGACCGCTTCGGCCGCAATCAGGATGCGCTCGGGATTCATGCCGTGCAGGATATATTCGAAGCCGCGGCCCTCCTCGCCGAGGCGGTCTTCGACCGGGATCTCGAAATTCTCGAAAAACAGCTCGTTGGAATCGACCGGCTTGCGGCCCATCTTCTCGATCTCGTGCACGGTGACGCGCTGCTTGTCGAAATCGGTGTAGAACAGGCTGAGCCCGTGGGTCGGGTTCTTCACCTCCTCAAGCGGGGTGGTGCGTGCCAGCAGCAGGATCTTGTTGGCGACCTGCGCGGTGGAGATCCAGACCTTCTGGCCGTTGACGACGTATTTGTCGCCTTTACGCACCGCGCGGGTCTTTAGCTGCGTCGTGTTGAGTCCGGTGTTGGGCTCCGTCACCGCAAAACACGACTTGTCGCGCCCGTCGATGATCGGTGGCAGCATGCGCGTGCATTGCTCCTTGGTGCCGAACACGACGACGGGATTGAGCCCGAACACGTTCATGTGCACGGCCGACGCGCCGGACATGCCGGCGCCCGATTCCGCAATCGTCCGCATCATGAGCGCGGCATCGGTAATGCCAAGTCCCGAGCCGCCAAATTCCTCGGGGATGCAGATGCCGAGCCAGCCAGCATCCGCCAGCGCGCGGTGGAAGTCGGCGGGATAGCCGCCCTCCTTGTCCTTCTTCAGCCAATAGGCGTCGTCAAAACGCGAGCAGATTTTTCCGACCGCATCGATGATCGATTCCTGGTTGGCCGACAGCGCAAAATCCATCTATCCCGTCCTCAATTGTTGGCTGCGGTTTTGGTGACGCCGTCGCGCACCAGCACTGCGATTTCGTCCGGCGAAAAACCGGCCTCTTGCAGAATTTCCGCGCTGTGCTCGCTGAGGCGCGGCGCCAGCCGTTGCGTCTCGACCGGAGTCTCAGAGAACCGCGCCGACGGCCGCATGTTGCGGATGCGGCCCTCGGTCGGATGGTCGACCACGGGGAAGAAATTGGTCGCGGCGATGTGGGGATCGCCGAGCAGGCTTTCGAGATCGTGCATCGGCATCACCGGTACGTCGGCCTTCTCCAGGATAGCCATCCACTCGGCGGTGGTTTTGGTCTCGAGGATGCGCGCCAGCTCGGCGTAGACCACGTCGATATTGGCGGCGCGGCCGGCGAAGGTCGCAAATTTCGGATGAACGCGAAGATCGTCGCGGCCGGTGGCATCGAAGAAATTCTGCCACTGCTTGTCGTTATAGACGATCACGCAGATATAGCCGTCGGAGGTCTTGTAGGGCCTGCGATCCGGCGACAGATGCCGCGCATAGCCGCCCTTGTCGAGCGGCGGCTCATAGGTCAGGCCGCCCATGTGGTCGCCCATCACGAAACCGGCCATGGTTTCGAACATCGGGATGTCGACGCGCTGGCCGCGCCCGGAACGGTTGCGGTCGACGAGGCTGGCGCAGATCGCGCCGACCGCCGTCAGGCCCACGATGCGGTCGACCAGCGCGTTGGGGACGTAGCGCGGCACGCCGTCGGCGGTCTGTGCCATCAGCGCCGGCAGCGCGGTCGCGCCCTGGATAAGGTCGTCATAGGCCGGCTTGGCCGCATAGGGCCCATCCTGGCCGAAGCCGAATACGCCGGCATAGATCAGGCGCGGGTTGGCCTCCGAGACCACGTCATAGCCGAGGTTCAGCCGCGCCATCGCCTGCGGGCGCACGTTATATACCAGCACGTCGGCTGACTTGATCAGCCGCAGCACGGCGTCGCGCCCGGCGGGTTTCTTCAGATCGAGGCAGATCGAGCGCTTGTTGCGGTTGGTGTTGAGGAACACCGGCCCCATGCCGGGATGGCGCGTCGGGCCGATCTGCCGAGTCACGTCGCCGTCGTGCGATTCAACCTTGATGACGTCGGCGCCGTAATCGCCGAGCATCTGGGTTGCGTAGGGCCCCATCAGCACGGTGGTCATGTCGATGACCTTGATGCCAGCTAGTGGTCCCATGAACGCCCTGCTCCCGCTATGCGGCCATTTCCCGGCCGGCAATTGTGGCAGCCAAGTAACGGCAGGCGCTTGCGAAGATCAAGGCGCGCCCAGCGTATGGCCGTATGCGCGGAGCAGCTTCTATTTCTTCGGGGGCTCGTTCTTGGCTCTGGCGTCGCGCTCTTTGGTCAGGCGTTCCAGCTCTTCGTTTTGCTGGCTGAGGCGGTCGGCGATGCGCGCCTCGTTCTGTTCGCCGGAGGCGGCCGCGGCCTGTTCGATCAACTGCCGGATGTTGTCTTCCAGAATTCTGATCCGGTTGTTCAGTTCTGCCTGAGACAGCGAACTTTCGTTAGCCATAGTGCACGCTCCGGAAACGTAGGGTGGGCACAGCGAAGCGCGCCCACCAGTCTCATCTCGCGCTGTTAACGCTGGGCGCGGCGCAAGCGCGTTTGCCCACGCTACGGTACCACGTTTTGCGGCTACTTCACCGGCTCCAGCACGGAGACGTAGTTCGCGACCGCCGCGCCGCCCATGTTGAAGATGCCGCCCAGACTGGCGTTCTTGAGCTGCATACCCTCCGGCGCCTGGCCGACGAGCTGCATCGCGGTCATCACATGCATGGAAACGCCGGTGGCGCCGATCGGATGGCCCTTGGCCTTGAGGCCGCCGGACGGATTGACCGGCAGCTTGCCGTCCTTTTGAGTCCAGCCTTCCTTGATGGCACGGGCACCCTGCCCGCGCGGCGTCAGGCCCATCGCTTCATATTCGATCAGCTCGGCGACGGTGAAGCAGTCGTGGGTTTCGACAAAGGACAGATCGGAAAGCTGCACACCGGCCTGCGCCAGGGCGCGCTGCCAGGCCACCGTGCAGCCTTCGAATTGCAGGATGTCGCGCTTGGACATCGGCAGGAAATCCTGTGCATGCGCCGTGGCGCGGAAGTTCACCGCCTTGCCCATGGTCTTTGCGCTCTCGGAATCCATCAGCACCAGCGCCGCTGCGCCGTCCGACACCAGCGAGCAGTCGGTGCGCTTCAGGGGGCCAGCGACGAACGGGTTCTTTTCGCTCTCGGCGCGGCAGAACTCGTAGCCGAAATCCTTGCGCATCTGCGCATAGGGATTGGCAACGCCGTTCTTGTGGTTCTTCGCCGCGATCATCGCCAGCGCATCCGACTGGTCGCCATATTTCTGGAAATAGCTTTGCGCGATCTTGCCGAACACTCCGGCAAAGCCGCCGACCGTGTCGCCGTCCTCGGGCAGATAGGAAGCCTTCAGGAGATACTTCCCGATCTCCGGTCCCGGCGTCCGCGTCATCTGCTCGACGCCGACCACCAGCACGGTCCTGGCCGCGCCGGAGGCGATCGCCCGGATGCCCTGATGCACCGCCGCCGAGCCGGTGGCGCAGGCGTTCTCGACCCGGGTCGCCGGCTTGAAGCGCAGTTTGGGGTCGGCCTGCAGCACCAGCGAGGCGGTAAAATCCTGCGGCGAGAAGCCGGCGTTGAAATGTCCGAGCACAATCTCGTCGACGTCTTCGGCGGAAATGCCGGCGTCCGCCAACGCATCGGTCGCAACCTTCACCACCAGGCTCTCGACGGTTTCCGCGTCGAACTTGCCGAATGGCGTGTGCGCCCACCCCACGATGCTGGCTGTCATGGTCGTTCTCCCTTGTTCCGGTTTCGGAAGCCTTTGTAGCCTATCGGGAAAAAGACTTCACGCCGGTTTCAGCGATTCAGCGTCCGCGCGCACATGGCGGTTATGCCGGCCCAGTTGCCAGCGCGGATGTCCGCTGCCGGACAGAGCCAGGAACCGCCGACCGCCACCACGTTCGGCTCAGCCAGCCAGGTCGCCGCATTGGCCTCGCCGATGCCACCGGTTGGGCAAACCCGGATGTTCGGAAACGGCCCTGCCAGGGCCCGAAGTGCCTTGATACCGCCGGCCTGCTCGGCCGGGAAGAATTTGACGATATCGAAGCCGGCGGCCAGCGCCTGCATCAGCTCGGACGCGGTGGCGATGCCCGGCGCGAAAGGCAGGTCGCTTGCCGCGGCGGCCTTGAGGAGCTCCGGCGTCGCGCCCGGGCTGATGCCGAATTTGGCCCCTAGCGCCCGCGCCCGCGCCAGATCGTCGCCGTTCAAAATCGTGCCGATGCCGACGATGGCGTCCGGCACCTCCGCGATCATCGCCTTGGCGGCCTCGGCGGCGACCGGGGTCCGCAAGGTGACTTCCAGCACGCGGATGCCGCCGGCCACCAGCGCACGTGCCAGCGGCACCGCATCTTCGATCCGCTCGATGGTGAGCACGGGGATCACGGTCGCAGACTTGAAGATGCCTACGAGTTGTTCCTGCCTGGCGGCTGCGGTCATGGCGATGCCTCAATGAGAATTGGCGTGGTTTTGGATGAGGCCGGACGGCATCTCCGCGCGCGGGATGATCGCGCCGGGATGACATACCACAACGCCGGCGAGACGATGCCCAGCGCGGGCGGCCTCGATCGGGTCGGCACCGACCAGGCGCGCGGCCACGTAGGCCGCCGCGAAACTGTCGCCGGCCGCGGTGGTGTCGACGACGGGCGCCTCCACCGGCTTTGCCTTGATCGGATAGGAGACGCCTTCGAGGCGCACGATGCTCGCCGGCTCGGACAGTTTCAGCACCACTTCAGTGCCCGGAATCCGCGCCAGCAAGGCTTCGTTGCTCATTGCTGGATACAGCGGCAGCAGATCCTCCGTGGACGCCAGCAGGATATCGGCTAGCGCAAACGCCTCCTGGAAAACCGTGCGTGCGACATCGAGGTCGGGCCAGCCGCGGGCGCGGAAATTGGTGTCGAAGGCGAAACGTGCGCCCCTCTCGCGGGCGCGGTTCAGGGCCGCAAACAGCCTTGTCCTGCCCGCCGCGCCGTACAGCGAGAGTGTGATCGCGGAGAGATAGACCACATCATAACCGGCCAATGAATCGAGGATATCAGGCGTCTCCGGCAAATCCATCAGGCTGCGCGCGGCGGCGCTGTCGCGCCAATGGAAGAAGCGCCGCTCGCCCTTGTCGTCGGTCTGGATCATGTAGAGGCCCGGAAGCTTGCCCGGCAGCCGCGCTACCCAAGCGGTTCCGACGCCCTCCGCCGCCCAGCCGGCGATCATCTCATCGCTCAAGGCGTCGTCGCCGAGCGCGGTGATGTAGTCGGCGCCAACGCCAAGGCGCGCAAGGTAGACGGCGGTATTGAGCGTGTCGCCGCCAAAGCCGCGCGAATACAGGCCGCCGGCCCCGCTCTCTTGGGCCTGCTTCAGTTCGACCATGCATTCGCCGATGCAGGCTACCTTGCTCATGACCGCATCCGCGCGATTTGGCGTGAGATCACTTCAAGCCGCGAACTTGCCGCCGAGCTCATCCTCAATGTGAATCCGGATGATGTCGTCGAACGTCTTCTCGGCGGTGGTAAAGCCGAGCTTGAGCGCGCGGTCGGTGACGAAATCGCGCGGCCAGCCGGAGACGATGCCGATGATGGTCGGATCAGGTACCCGCTTGATGCGCGCGGTGACATTCTTGCCGGCGACGCGGTCGAGCGCCGCGATCTGCTCGCCGACGGTGACCGACATGCCGGGCATGCTCAGATTGCGACGCGGCCCCACTGCATCAAGATCCATGGTGCCGGCATGCACGAGGAAACCGACCGCCGATTTCGGCGACGCGTGCCAGTGCCGCACGTCCTCGGAGACCGGCAGCACCGCCTCCTCGCCCGCCAGCGGCTCGCGGATGATGTTGGAGAAGAAGCCCGACGCCGCCTTGTTCGGCTTGCCCGGCCGCACGCAGATCGTCGGCAGGCGGATACTGATGCCGTCGAGCAGGCCTTTGCGGGTATAGTCGTTGATCAGAAGTTCGCAGATCGACTTCTGCGTGCCGTAGCTTGTCAGCGGCGTATGGAAAAATTCGTCGCCGATCTTTTCCGGGAACGGCGCGCCGAACACCGCGATCGAGGAGGTGAACACCAGCCGCGGCTTGTAGCCGCCGCCGGCATGGCGGATGGCGTCGATCAGATAGCGCGTGCCGTCGAGATTGATCCGGTAGCCCTTGTCGAACTCGGCCTCGGCCTCGCCGGAGACGATCGCGGCAAGATGGAAGATCACCTCTGGCCGATGGGCGATCAGCGGCTCCGCCGCGCCCGGGTCGGCAAAGTCGGAAGCTATAACTTCGATCGGGATCGAGGCATTTGCGGGCTTGGCGGGCGCCACCACGTCCTGCAGCGTCATGCGGGTGATATCATGCTTGCCGAGCCGGCCCTCGCGGAGCAGCCGTTCGGTCAATTTGCGGCCCACCATGCCGGCGGCGCCGAGAATGAGAATGTGCAAGACCCGTCTCCTTATTCTTATTCGTCGCCCCGGCCTTGAGCCGGGACCCATACGCCGCGGCCGAGCGTGTCAAAGCACGATGGTCGACGGCTTCGTCTCAACAATTGCCGCCGGTGGTTATGTGTCGCTGCTTTGGCAGGGACGACAGCGATGGTTTCATTGATGATTGTTGCGGCCGCTTACTCTTTCACGGCCCCCGTCATGGCCGACACATAGTGTTCGACGAAGAAGGCGTAGAGGATCACCAGCGGCAGCGAGCCGGCCAACGCGCCCGCCATCAGCGAGCCCCAGCGATAGACGTCGCCGTCGACGAACTCGTTGACGATCGCGACCGGCACGGTCTTGTTTGCGGTCGATTGCAGGAAGGTGAGCGCGTAGATGAACTCGTTCCAGCACAGCGTGAAGCAGAAGATGAACGCCGAGATCAGGCCCGGGATCGCCAGCGGCAGCACGATCTTGATCAGGATCTGCCAGCGGCTGGCGCCGTCGATCAGCGCGCATTCCTCCAATTCGAACGGGATGGTCTTGAAATAACCCATCAACAGCCAGGTCGAGAATGGGATCAAGATCGTCGGATAGGTCAGGATCAGCGCGAGCGGCGAGTCGAACAGGCCGTACTGGAACACGACGGTGGCGAGCGGAATGAACAGGATCGACGGCGGCACCAGGTAAGCCAGGAAGATCAGGCCGCCGACCAGATTGGCGCCCTTGTAGCGCAGCCGCACGATCGCATAGGCGGCGAGCACGGAAGCCACGATCGACAGGAACGTCGCACAAACCGCCACATACATCGTGTTCCAGAGCCACATCGGATAGTGGCTTTCGAACAGCAGCTTGTAGAAATGCTTGAAGGTCGGATTCCAGGTCCAGAACGGAGAGTAGGTTTCCATATCCAGGAGCTGCGCGTCCGGCTTCACGGCTGTGAGCGCCATCCAGTAGAACGGGAACAGCAGCACGAACACGATGATCGACAGCGGCAGATAGAGCGTCACTATCCGCCGCGGCACCGACTGCAGATAGCTCATGCCCTCGGAGTGGTCCTCCCTTGCGGAAGACGTCAGCACACCCTTGAGATTGACGTGAGTGGTTGGGAGGTCAGTCATTGTTCTCTCCCTGCTGCCACTTGCGGCGCTGCAAGCCGAACCAGGAAACCATGATGGCCGCGAGCAGGAACGGGATCATGGCGCTCGCGATGGCGGCACCCTCGCCCAGTTGCCCGGCAATGATCGCGCGCTGGTAGGACAAGGTCGCCATCAGATGCGTCGCGTTGACCGGTCCGCCGCGGGTCATTGCCCAGATCAATTGGAAGTCGGTGAAGGTGAACAGCACGGAGAAGGTCATCACGACCGCGATGATCGGCGTCAGCAAGGGATAGGTGATGAAGCGGAACATCTGCCAGCGCGAGGCCCCATCGAGCGTCGCCGCCTCATAGAGCGAGGGCGACACCGTCTGCAGTCCCGCCAGCAGTGTGATCGCGACGAACGGCACGCCGCGCCAGATATTGGCGAAGATCACGCAGATCCGCGCCCATGTCGTGTCGCCGAGAAAATTGATGTTCTGGTTGATGATACCGAGATGCTTCAACGACCACGATATGATCGAGAACTGGGAATCGAAGATCCACCAGAAGGCCAGCGCCGACAGCACGGTCGGCACGATGAAGGGGATCAGCACCGCGGCGCGCAGCATCGCCTTGAACGGCATATTCTCGTTGAGCAGCAGCGCCAGATAAAGGCCGATGCCGAATTTGATGGCGCTGGCGACGAACGTATAGAGCAGCGTGTTGAACACCGAGAGCCAGAAGATCGCGTCGTCCCACAGCCACTCGTAGTTCTCGATGCCGATGAATTGCCCGATCCTGCCGATCTTCTGGTCGGTGAACGACAGCCAGATGCCGAGCCCCAACGGATAGGCCAGGAACAGGATCAGGAATGCCATTGCCGGCACCATGAACCAGAAGCCGAGCCAATTCCTGTTGTGCTTGAGCTGGTCCCACGACGTCGCTTCGCGAAGCTGCGATTTGGCCTTTGCCGGCGTGAGTGCGATGTCAGCCATGAGCCGGTTTCCTTGAGCCAGTTTCCTTTGGACCAGTTTTTTGGGCCGATCCTGGCGGTTTTCTGAACGGTGTCCCGTTAGCCTAAGTCGAACGGGCGGCGAACGAGCCGCCGCCCGCTTTCACATCTTAGCGATAGATGCGCTTGAGCTGCCGCTCGGCCTCCGTCATGGCAGCCTTGGCATCCTTGGCGCCCGTGCAGTAGTTAGCGAACATGTCGACGACGATGAAGTCGGCGATCGCAGTCGCGGCCTTCTCCCCGACCTTGCCGATGCCGGAAGCCGGCAGCGCGCGCTTGGAAGCCTGGGCGAATACCGCGTTCTTCGGATCGGCGGTCCACACCGGCGCGGCGTCATAGGAATTGAGCGTGTGGGTCAGATAACCCCGCGCGCCGGTTAGCCACTTGTCGTAATTTTCCTTCTCCAGCATGAAGGCGACGAAGGCCTTCGCGGCATTGGGATACTTCGTGAAGTTGAAGGCCAGGATCGGCACCGCAAGCTGCAGTTCCGTCGGCTTGCCGATCGGGCCCACCGGCCAGAGACCGTGATAGGTATCCTCGGCCAGCTCCTTCTTGCTGGCATCGTCCTTGGCCGCTACGTAGATCGAAATGCCGTTCGCCGTGCAGTACAATTCCCCGGCCAGAAACGCCTTGTTGTTCGAGGAGTCGTTCCAGGAGGCCGTGCCGGGCACGAAGGTATCGGCGAGCGCCTTGCAGTATTCCAGCGCCTTCGCCGTTTCCGGCGAGTTGATGATGACCTTGTCGTCCTTGTCGACGGTCCAGGCGTTGTGGCCCCACAGGATCCAGTGCAGCCAGGCGTTGGCGTCGCCCGAGGCGTGACCGAGCGCAAAGCCGGCCGGCGTGTTGTTCGCCTTCATCGCCTTGCACATTTCGAGGAAGCTTGGGAAGTCCTTGGGGAACTCCTTGAAGCCGGCCTTGTCGGTCGCTGACTTGCGGTACGTCATGTAGCCGCCGATGGTGGCGACGGGAATGCCGAGCCAGTCATTGCCGAGCATGCAGGTCTTCTGCGCCGCGTCGGTCCAGCCGCCATATTTCTTGCCGAGGTAATCGGCAACGTCGTTCATCTTCAGGACCTTGGTCGGGAACAGCTGCGGCAGCGTGTGCAGGCCCCAGGCGAGATCGAGGCCCGAGCCGGTGTTGGCGGCGACGGAGGCCTTTGGCTGCACGTCCTCGAAGGATTCAGAGAACACGTTCATCTCGGTGCCGGTCGCGGACTTGAACGCCGCGACCATGGCGTTGAACGCATCGTCTTCCGCCGGCACGAAGCGCTTCCAGCGCATCACCGTCAGCTTGGCGCCGGACTCGGCTTTCCACGGCGAGCTCTGCGCCCAGGCCTTGGCGAAATCGAACAGTGCCGGCCCGGTGAGCGCGCCGGCCGCGGCAAGCGCGGTGCCACCCTGAAGCAGAGAGCGGCGGGTAAAATCGTGCATAGTCCATCCTCCCTTTGTAATGTTTTTTAGTTATTGCTCAGCCACCTTACCTATTACTCAGCCATTCAGTCGCTTTCCTGTTGCCTCATCGAACAAGTGCACGAGCGACGGATCCGGCTTGAGCCGCACCTTGTCGCCCGGACTGAATTGGTGGCGCTCGCGGAACACGGCGACGACCTGCTCGCCGCCCAGCTTGGCGAACACCTGGGTTTCCGAGCCGGTCGGCTCGACCACGATGATTTCGGCTTCCGCGCCATCATCGGCAATGGTGAAGTGCTCCGGCCGCACGCCATAGACCACCGGCTTGCCGTCGGAATTGCTGGGCGCCGTCTTCAGGGGCAGCGCAACACCGTTCGGCCCCTCGAACGTGGCCGCGCCGTTCACCTTCAGCTTGCCCTTGAGGAAATTCATCGCCGGCGAACCAATGAAGCCGGCAACGAACTGATTGTCCGGCTTGTCGTAAAGTTCGAGCGGCGTGCCCATCTGCTCGACGATGCCATCATGCATCACCACGATCTTGTCGGCCATGGTCATGGCCTCGATCTGGTCGTGGGTGACGTAGACGGTGGTGGTCTTCAGCCGCTGATGCAGCTCCTTGATTTCGGTGCGCATGGCGACGCGCAGCTTGGCATCGAGGTTCGACAGCGGCTCGTCGAACAGAAACACTTGCGGATCGCGCACGATAGCGCGACCCATGGCGACGCGCTGGCGCTGGCCGCCGGAGAGTTGCCGCGGATAACGCTCGAGCAGCGGCGTCAGCGCCAGGATCTCGGCGGCGCGCTTGACGCGACTGCCGATCTCCTCCTGCTTGGCGCCGCGCAGCTTGAGCGAAAAGCCCATATTGTCGGCGACCGTCATGTGCGGATAGAGCGCGTAGTTCTGGAACACCATCGCAATGTCGCGCTCTTTCGGCTGGACATTGTTGACCACGCGCTCGCCGATCGAAATCGTGCCCGAGGTGATGTTTTCAAGGCCCGCCAGCATGCGCAGCAGGGTCGACTTGCCGCAGCCGGAGGGGCCTACCAGCACGACGAACTCGCCGTCCTCGATCGGAATCGACACGCCGTGCAAAACTTCAAAATTACCGAACGACTTGCGCACGTCGCGAATCTGTACCGACGACATCGAATTCACTCCCCTCATTTTCTGTTATTGGCGCCGCAAGCGGGCAGCGGCGCCTTGCTGTCTTTTCGACTTTAACGCCCGGAAGCCGAATTCAACGGGCCCTATCATCCGCAGTTTGGCGGCTTTTAGCAATCCAATGGTAGCGCTGTCAATAATTGTTCAAACGTCTAATTTGTTGTGGTATGAGCGCAAGATGGGACGAAAACAGACCAAGTCTGGCAAAATCCGCCTCACCGAAGTCGCCAAGCTCGCTGGCGTCAGTCCCATTACGGCATCGCGCTTTTTCAGAAATCCCGAAGCACTGTCACTAGCGAAGCGGGAACGCGTCGATAGCGCGGTGAAGGAACTGGGCTACGTGCCCAATCTCGCTGCACGTGCCCTCGCCTCGCACCGCACCGAAGTCATCGGCGTCGTCATCCCCTCCCTCACCAACAACGTATTCGCCGATGTGTTGCGAGGCATCTACGATTCTTCCGAAGGTAGCCGCTACACCATCCAGCTTGCCAATACGCGCTACAGCATCCTGCAGGAGGAAAAGCTGTTGCGCCTGTTCCGGGCGCAGAAGCCCGCGGGCCTGATCGTCACCGGGATCAACCAGACCGCGGAATCGCGCAAGGTCCTGGACTCCATGAATTGCCCAGTCACGCAGATCATGGAGATCGGCGACAGTCCCGTCGACATGATGGTCGGCTTCTCACACTATGATGCGGCATTTTCGGCCATTTCGCACATCCTCGAACAGGGGCGCCGACGAATCGGTTTTCTCGGCGCGCGCATGGACCCACGCGTGCAGCGGCGGCTCGACGGGTATCGTGATGCCATGAAGGGGGCATCGCTGTTCGACCCCAGCCTCGTCGTCACCACGTCGGTGCCCACCACCGTGACGCTCGGCGGGACGCTGTTCACTGATTTGCTCGCACAGGCGCCCGACATCGATGCCGTCTTCTGCGTCAACGACGACCTGGCGCTCGGGACATTGTTCGAATGTCAGCGCCGCCAGATCGTGGTACCGCACGATGTTGCCATCGTCGGGTTCAACGATCTGGAATTTGCCGCCGCCGCGGTTCCCTCGCTCAGCAGCGTGCGCACCAACCGTTACGAAATGGGACGGCACGCTGTCACCATGGTAATTGACGCGATCGAGGGCCGCCGCCCGCAGGAGCCGGTGATCGACCTCGGCTTTCAACTGATGGTCCGCGAAAGCTCGACACCCTCGAACATCTGATGCGCCGCCCCTTGCCCCGGCCAGCGGTGCGGCAGAAAATGGTAGCGCTACCTTTTGTGCCAGATTAAGATCGCATCGACAAAAATTCGAATTGGTGCGGCGGCCGCGTTGCAGCGGAAGTAATTTTCAGCATGGTGCAAAGGCTGCCCCATGCTCTAAGCCGCGACCAATTTGCAGTGCGGGAGGAATCCAATGAAAAAAACCGACAACAAGGCCCCGACCAACGGCAAGGGCCGCAGGCTGCGTTCCCTCGAATGGTTCGACAACCCGCATAATCCAGGGATGACCGCGCTCTATCTCGAGCGCTACCTGAACTACGGCCTGACGCGCGAGGAACTGCAGTCCGGCAAGCCAATCATCGGCATCGCCCAGACCGGCAACGACCTGTCGCCCTGCAACCGCCATCACCTCGAACTGGCGCACCGAGTGCGAGAAGGCATCCGCGCGGCCGGCGGTATCGCGATGGAGTTTCCGACCCATCCGATCCAGGAGACCGGTAAGCGGCCGACCGCGGCGCTCGACCGTAACCTCGCCTATCTCGGCCTGGTCGAAGTCCTGTTCGGCTATCCGCTTGACGGCGTGGTGTTGACCACCGGCTGCGACAAGACGACGCCGGCCTGCCTGATGGCGGCGGCGACCGTCAATCTGCCCGCCATCGTGCTTTCGGGCGGCCCGATGCTGAACGGCTGGTTCAATGGCGAACGCACCGGATCCGGCACGATCGTCTGGAAGCAGCGCGAACGGCTTGCCGCCGGCGAGATCGACTACAATGAATTCATCGAGATCGTGGCCTCCTCCGCGCCGTCGGTCGGCCATTGTAACACGATGGGCACCGCCTCGACCATGAACTCTCTCGCTGAAGCGCTCGGCATGTCGCTGCCGGGATGCGCGGCGATCCCCGCGCCCTACCGCGAGCGCGGCCAGATCGCCTACGAGACCGGGAAGCGGATCGTCGAGATGGTCTGGGAGGACCTCAAGCCTTCCGACATCCTGACCCGCAAGGCATTCGAGAACTGTATCGCGGTGAACTCGGCGATCGGCGGCTCCACGAACGCGCCGATTCATATCAATGCGCTGGCGCGGCATATCGGCGTCGAGCTCTCGATCGACGACTGGCAGAAGCACGGCCACGACATTCCGCTCCTGGTCAACATGCAGCCGGCTGGTTTCTATCTCGGCGAGGAATACCATCGCGCCGGCGGCGTGCCGGCGGTGGTGCGTGAATTGATGGCGCAGAAGCGCATCCACGAAGACGCCATCACGGTTAACGGCCGCAGCATCGGCGAGAACTGCAGCACAGCGCCCAAGCCCGATGGCGACGTGATCCGCAGCTACGACAAGCCGCTGGTTAAAGATGCCGGCTTCCTGGTGCTGCGCGGCAATCTCTTTGATTCCGCGATCATGAAGACCTCCGTGATCTCCAAGGAGTTTCGCGAACGCTATCTGAACAACCCCAAGGACCCCAACGCGTTCGAGGGACGTGCGATCGTGTTCGAAGGGCCCGAGGACTATCACGAGCGGATCGACGACCCCTCGCTCAACATCGACGAGCATTGCGTGCTGTTCATCCGCGGCGCCGGACCGATCGGCTATCCCGGCGGTGCCGAGGTCGTGAACATGCAGCCCCCGGCGGCGCTGATCAAACGCGGCATCCTCTCGCTGCCCTGCATCGGCGACGGACGGCAGTCGGGCACCTCGGGTTCGCCGTCGATCCTCAACGCCTCGCCTGAAGCCGCCGCAGACGGCGGGCTCGCGATCCTGCAGACCGGCGATAAGGTGCGCATCGACCTCAATACCGGCGACGCCAACATCCTGATATCAAGCGACGAACTGAAGAGGCGCCGCACTGAATTGAAGGCCAAGGGCGGCTTTCCCTACCCGGCCAACCAGACGCCGTGGCAGGAGGTCTATCGCTCGACCGTCGGCCAGCAGGCCACCGGCGCCTGTATGGAGCTCGCCACGCGCTATCAGAATATCGCCGGCACCGTCGGCGTGGCGCGGGATAATCATTAGGCAGCCACACTGTCATTGCCGGGCTTGACCCGGCAATCCATCCTTATGCGAAGAAGATGGATACGCGGGTCAAGCCCGCGTATGACACCTTGAAACAATCCTCGATCGCCTAAGGGAGAAACCATGTCAGACCGCTTGAAGGGCAAGCGCGCCTTCGTCACCGCCGCCGCCGTCGGAATTGGCCGCGCCTGCGCTCTGGCTTTCGCGCGCGAAGGCGCCACGGTGTTCGCCACCGACATCGACGAGGCCAAGCTCGCCGCGCTCAAGAACGAAGGCATCGCTGAGGTCGCGAGGCTCGACGTACGCGACACTGCAGCGGTCGCCGCCATGGCCAAGCGTGCCGGCAAGACCGACATCCTGCTCAACGCCGCCGGCTTCGTGCATCACGGCACGATACTCGACTGCTCTGACGACGATTTTGATTTTTCGTTTGACCTCAACGTCAAGTCGATGCACCGCACGATCCGCGCGTTCCTGCCTGATATGCTGGAGAACGGCCGCGGCACCATCGTTAACATCTCCTCCGCCGCCGGCGTGTTCAAGGCGGCGCCGAACCGTTACGTCTACGCCGCGACCAAGGCTGCGGTCGCGGCGCTGACGCGGTCGGTTGCCACCGATTTCATCGGCAAGGGCATCCGCTGCAACTGCATCTGCCCCGGCACCGTCGAGACGCCCTCGATGCTGCAGCGCGCTGCGGCCGCCGGCCCGAACGGACGCGCGATGTTCATCGCACGGCAGCCAATGGGACGGCTCGGCACCGCGGAGGAAATCGCCGCGCTCGCGGTCTATCTCGCCAGCGACGAAAGCGCCTTCACCACCGGCGTCGCACACCTCATCGACGGCGGCTGGACGTTGTGACCTTAACCTCTCCCCGCGAAGAGCGGGGCGAGGGAGCAGACCATTCGCGAAGCAGGGTTCGAGAGGAAAAACTCCATGAACAAGATCGATCTCAACGGCCGCTGCGCCGTCGTCACCGGCGGGGCGCAGGGGTTTGGCCGCGCCATCGCCGAGCGATTCATCGCATCCGGCGCGAAGGTCGCGATCTGGGATTTTGACCTGCCGCTGGCTGAAAAGACCGCCAGGGAAATCGGCCCTGCCGTCTCGGCCTTCAAGGTCGACGTCTCGGATCTCGCCGCCGTCGAGAAGACCCGCGACGAGACGCTGAAGGCGTTCGGCAAGATCGATATCCTCGTCAACAATGCCGGCATCGCCGGCGTCAATGCCACGGTGTGGGAAACCGATCTCGACGAATGGCGCAAGGTGCTACGTATCAATCTCGACGGCCCCTTCATCTGCTGCAAGGCAGTCGTGCCCGCGATGATCCGGCAGAAATACGGCCGCATCGTCAACATTGCCTCGATCGCCGGCAAGGAAGGCAACCCGAACGCCGCGCATTATTCCGCCTCGAAGGCCGGCCTGATCGCGCTGACCAAATCACTCGGCAAGGAGCTTGCGCAGCACGACATCCTCGTCAACGCGGTGACGCCAGCAGCGGCGAAAACCGCGATCTTCGATCAGCTGACGCAGCAGCACATCGACTTCATGCTGTCGAAGATTCCAAAGAACCGCTTTGTCCTGGTCGAGGAGCTCGCGGCGATGGTGGCGTGGCTGGCGTCGGAGGATTGCGCCTTCTCGACTGGCGCAGTGTTCGACATTTCCGGCGGCCGGGCGACGTACTGAAATGGGCACGATCCGGGAAGGCGGTTGTTTCTGCGGCGCAGTCCGCTTCAAGGCCGAAGGCGAGCCGCTGAATGTCCGGATCTGCCATTGCCGCAACTGCCAGAAGGCGATGGGCTCGCCGTTCTTTGCCCGTGCGCTGTTCGACCAGCGCGCGCTGACGGTCGAGGGAGAGACCGAGCGCTATCCCTCCTCCGAGGCAGTCGACCGGGTGTTCTGCAAGGTCTGCGGCACAAGGCTGTTTTCCCGGCGCACCAACGGCACCGCGATCGGCGTCGCGCTGGCGACGTTCGACGACCGCAACGCCTTTGCCCCGACCGAACACATCTGGGTCTCGGAAAAGATCGCCTGGGTGCGGCTCGATGATGATTTACCGCAATATCAGGAGACGGTTCCCCAGTAAGGCAGGCGTGCTAGGTTGGCGGCCTCGAAGCGCAAACCGGGGCATGCCGTTTGAACATCTCGCTGTACGACATCTCCGTCTGGATCCTCCCCCTTCTCATCGCCATCACCTTCCACGAGGCCGCCCACGGCTTTGTGGCATACAAGCTCGGCGACAATACCGCCTGGCAGCTCGGCCGGGTTAGCTTCAACCCGATCAAGCATATCGATCCGTTCGGGACGGTGATTCTGCCGGGCGTTCTGCTGTTGTCGCATTCCCCGTTCCTGTTCGGCTATGCCAAGCCGGTCCCGGTGAATTTCCGGAACCTTAACCATCCCAGGCTCGACATGGTCTGGGTGGCGCTCGCCGGCCCTGCCACCAACATCATCCTGGCTGTTATCGCGGCGTTTGCCTTCCACGCCCTGCCCTTGGTGCCGGCCGAGGCCGCCAAATGGACCGCGGACAACCTGAAAAATGCTTTCCTGATCAATATTGTGCTGGCGATCTTCAACATGATGCCGATCCCCCCGCTGGATGGTGGCCGGGTGGCCGTCGGGCTGCTGCCGCGGGTGCTCGCTTACCCGCTATCACGGCTGGAACCCCATGGAATGCTGATCCTGCTCGGACTTCTCATCCTGCTTCCGGTGATCGGCGCGCAGCTCGGCCTAAATCTTGATGTTATTTCGGCGATACTGCGGACACTGACCGGCTATGTGATCTCCGCCCTTCTCTTCATCACCGGCAACGCCTAAATTTCAGATAGAATGACATAGGGAAGAACCGCCCGGACCATGCCAACAAAAGCTGCCGACATGTTGATTGCACGACGCGCCGATACGCGTGCGAGGGCAGATTTTGCGACCTGGAAAATGATGGCCAAGCTGAACGGGTTTTCCGCGCTGCCCCCGGAGGCGCAGAGCTTTCTCGAAAGCTACCGGCAAATGCTCGCCAACCAGACGGAGGCCGATGCTTCCGAAGCCACCATCCAGCTCATGTACAAGCGCTACTATGCGGAGATGGGCGGCAGCGGAACGCCGCCGCAGATCCCTTCCCGCGCCAGCGAGCCGCCGAAGGACCACGGCAACGTCACTGCATTCCGCCGCCCGCCCGCGCGGCCGAAGCAAGCCGCACCGGATGCGGCGGCAAAGCCGCGCCTGCCGGTGGCGCTGATCTTCATCTGTCTCGCCGTCGTCTACGTCAGCATTCGCATGCTCTGGCGCTGACGCGCGCATTTTCTCACATCATCGGCGATCCCCGCGCGAATTGGCCGCGCCGCGGAATATTCGCAGCATGACGATTGGCCGCAACGACTAGGCGGCAAACGCCAGGCCCGCCATAATGGCTCTGCTATTTCAACGAACGCTCAAAAAAGATTTCTGGAGGAGTGATGAAGCGATCCATTGCAGCATTGGTCATGACCACGAGCCTGGTATTTGCCGGCGGCGCGTTTGCGCAAACGCTCGACAAGGTCGTGAAGATCGGAAGTCTCGGCGACCAGTCCGGTCTCTACGCCGACATTGGCGGCCCCGGCTCGACCATCGCCGCGCAGATGGCGATCGAGGATTCCGGGCTGCTCGCCAAGGGCTGGAAGATCGATCTGATCTCGGCCGATCACCAGAACAAGCCCGACGTCGGCACCAATATCGGCAAGCAGTGGATCGACGTCGAGAAGGTCGACGTGTTCGTCGATCTCGCAAGCTCGGGCGTGGGCCTCGCCATTGCCAACCTCGCCAAGGAGAAGAACGTCGTCAATTTGAACTCCGGCTCGGCATCATCCGACCTCACCGGCGCACAGTGCTCGCCGAACACCATCCACTGGGTCTACGACACCTGGATGCTCGCCAACGGCACCGGCAAGGCGCTGGTGAAATCGGGCGGCGACAGCTGGTTCTTCCTCACCGCCGACTACGCCTTCGGTCATGCGCTGGAGCGTGACACGGCGGCGGTCGTCATCGCCAATGGCGGCAAGGTGCTCGGCGGCGTCAAGCATCCGCTCAACAATGCCGACTTCTCCTCGTTCCTGCTGCAGGCGCAGAGCTCGAAGGCCAAGATCATCGGGCTCGCAAACGCCGGCGGCGACACGACGAACTCGATCAAGCAGGCGGCGGAGTTCGGCATCGTCTCCGGCGGGCAGAAGCTCGCGGGCATGCTGATGTTCATCACCGACGTTCATGCGCTGGGCCTCAAGGTCGCGCAGGGCCTGAACTTCACCGAGACGTTCTACTGGGACATGAACGACCAGACCCGCGCCTTCTCGAAGCGCTTCGTCGAGAAGCATAAGAAAGGCCCGCCGACGATGGTGCAGGCCGGCGTCTATTCCTCGCTGATCCACTATTTCAAGGCGCTGGAAGCGCTCGGCGGCAATCCGCATGACGGCCGCGCCGTGGTCGCCAAGATGAAGGAACTGCCGACCGACGACCCCTTGTTCGGCAAGGGCTCGGTCCGCGCCGACGGCCGCAAGATCCACCCGGCCTATCTGTTCGAAGTAAAGAAGCCGGCCGATTCAAGGTATCCGTGGGACTACTACAGCCTCGTCGCCACGATCCCGGCGGCAGAAGCCTTCATCCCGCTCGAGAAGAGCGCCTGCCCGATGCTGAAGAAGACGTGAGCGTCGGCTTCGGATGACCTCATGCAGCCCTCTCCCGTTCCGGGAGAGGGTTTTGCGTTTTGGCGTAGCGGACGCCGCTCAGACGCCCTTCAGCGCAGGCCCGCAGGCAAAATATCGAAAACAACCCCATGCACAGTAGGATTTGAACCTGCGGACACCAGGTTCCGCCCCAACTCCTAATGCGGCGTACCGTCTGGACCGGACCCGGACTACTTGGCCGCCGCCGCGGCTTCGCCCGGTGGCAAAATCCGGAACATGAAGGTCGAGACCTTTTCGCCGGGCTTGAACGGACCGGGAGTCTGGTTGCTGACCGGGTTCAAACTTTGCAGAAAAGCCGCGATCGCCATCGCGTCATCCCGTGTCAGTGTCGCAAAAGCGTGCGAGGGCGTGATCGGCGCCAGAATATGGCCGTCCGGCCGTTCGCCAGCCTGTATCGCCTTCACGATCTGCTCCGGGGTCCAGCTACCAATGCCGGTCTTTTTGTCGGGCGTGATGTTCGAGCCGACAAAGGCACCTTGACCCGGAATCTCGAAGCCTACATCCGAGCCGCCGAGAAAGCGTGACATGTCGGGCTTGCCCAGGAAGTATCCCGGCGTGTGGCAGTCGTTGCAGCCGCCGATCGTCACGAGATATTTGCCGCGCGCGATCTGTGAATCGTCGACCTTCGCCGCGAACGCCAGAAGTGCGATAACCGACGCAATCACCAGCGCAAGCCGCACAGAAATCCGCAGCATGATTTTCGATTTTGTTGCGCCTTATGGTTTGCGACCGATCACGGCGCCGTTCGCGGCGGGTGCGTCGAACCAGATGATCGGTCGCGATCCGATGGGTCAAGCCGGCCTCGGCAATTGTTCCCGCGGCGATCGCGGCCACATGCGGCAGATCAAATACGGTCGCGCGCAGGTCCCATATAGTTTGCAAAGCTCGATGTCGTACGCGCCCGATCCGCCGCCGATGTCCAGGAGGCGACGGAAATGATTGAAATCGACCGCTTCGCCGAGCTTGCGCGCGGTCATCGTGGAAAGCGAATGCATCGCCTCCCAGAAGAGGGCCACCATCGTCGGATCCTCGCCGTCGAACATCGAGGATTGCACCGCCGGGTCCCATGTGGTTGGCCGATTCGTGCGCAGCGCCTCTGCAAGGCTTCCCCAGCCCGCGTAGAGCCGCTTGTCGGCCATCTGTACGAAGCCACCGAAGTAATACGGTTTGCCGCGCACGAGGTAGGCTTCGCTCAACGGCGTATTGCGATAACGGCCGTCCTCTTTCTCCAGAAGCCCGAGCGCGGCGCAGCCGGTCAACAGCATTTCGGCCGGGCGTGGATGCAAACCGAGCGTTTCCGCCAGCCCGGCAACCGTGACGCCGGCGCCGCCCGCAAGGCGGCTGAAGAGATCCAGCTCGTGCGCCGCAGCCAGAGTCTTGAAGGCCCAGAAACCGGTCGAAAGCGCCATCAGCGGGACGGCGGAAGGAAGCTCCGGCGTGCCGTGAATCGCCTGGACGTTTGCTTGCTTGGCCGGCAGCGCTGTCCGCGAAAGCTGACTGGCCATGTTCATCTCCCTTTGAGAGCGAGCCACAGCCGATCGTAAGGAAGTCAACGCCTGGTAGAACTGCCAATTCGTGGGTTCCCGGCCAGTCCAATTCTCACTTGGCATCGCTACGCCGAGACCGCATACGCGGCGTCAGCTCTTGGTCTTGACGCGGAAGATCACCGGCAACGTGAAGGTCAGGCCTTCGTCGGCGATGACAGGCGGCGGCATCGGCACCGGATCGGAGCGCCGCACCATTGCCAGCGCCGCCTCGTCGAAGGCCGCATCGCCCGAGCCCTTTTCGATTTCAGTCGCGAGCACGTGGCCCATGCGGTCGAGCGTGAAGCGAACCTGGATCTCGGCGGATTTCTGCTGCCGCTCCTTCGGGTAGCGCTTGTGCTTGTCGAGATGGGCGACCAGCTCCTTCTGCCAGGTCGCGCGTATGCGCCGCGCGCTCTCCCCCGTACCAATCACCGGCGCGACGGAGCGCTGACCTTCCGGTATCGCCTCCGAGCTCGGCGTCGCCGTCGCCTCGGCGGCAACCGACTCGGTGGACGCTTGGGTCTGCACCGCCGCAACCTTCTGCTCGTCCTCTTTCGGCTTCTTGGACTCGTTCTCCGTCACCATCCGGTCGGCCTCTTCGGGCTCGTTCGGCTTGTCCTGCGGCAGGTCGGTTTCCTTGACCTCCGCCTTCTGCTCGTTGAGCTGGGGCGAAGCTGCGGAAGCATCGGTATCTGGGCCCGGCGGCAGGTCGGTCACCTCGCGGCGCACGGCGGCCATTTCGATCCCGATCTCGATCGCCGTCGCGCCAAGGGCGTCATCGGCTTCCTCGGTCTGCAAATGCGCAATCGCGAGCGCCGCGCCGCCGACATGCAGCGCGAGCGCGATCACCGCGGCTGAAATCCAGAGCCGCCTGGAGGGTTTCTGGTCCTCGAGGCCGGTCAAGGTTTTGCCGGCGCCGCTTGCGCCGCCGCCGCATCAGGAACGCCTTCGAGCGCCACCAGCTTGAGCTTGGAATAGCCGCCGGCGCGCAGGATTTCGAGCACGTCCATCAATTCGCCGTAAGGAACAGCGCGGTCGGCGCGCAGAAAGATGTAACGCTCCTTGCTGGCATCCGGCATCGCATCGAGCGAGCGCACCAGGTCGACGCGCTTGACCATGTTCTCCCCGATCGCCACCGAGAGATCCGGCTTGATGCTCACATAAGTCGGCTTGTCCGGCTTCTTCTGCGGCGTTGCGGTCGAGGTCGGCAGATCGATCGGCAGGTCGACAGTCGACAGCGGCGCCGCGACCATGAAGATGATCAGGAGAACGAGGATGACGTCGATGAACGGCGTGACGTTGATCTCGTGCGATTCCGCGAAATCGCTGTCGTCATCAAGGTCGTGTTCTGCGATCGAGGCGCCCATTGCCTACTCCGCCGCTCCGCGGACATGTTGCCCGCTGACATGGGTGCGGTCGAGATCGCGCGACAACAGCCGGCCCGCGGCGCCCGACGCACGGCTGACCAGCTCCATATAGCCCTTGGTCACCCGCGAAAAGTGATTGTAGATGATGACGGCCGGGATCGCCGCGACCAGACCGATCGCGGTGGCGAGCAGCGCTTCGGCGATGCCGGGCGCCACCACGGCAAGGTTCGTGGTCTGCGATTTCGAAATGCCGATAAAACTGTTCATGATGCCCCAGACCGTGCCGAACAGGCCGACGAAGGGCGACGTCGCGCCGATGGTGGCCAGAAGGCCCATGCCGAGCCGGATACGCCGCGCCTCGGCGCGGACGATTTCCGCAAAGCTCGAGGCGGCGCGTTCCTTGATGCCGGCATCGCTGGAGATGCCCGCCGACAGCCGCGCCTCGCGCATGGCCGCCGCCAGGAAGGCAGCCAGCACGCTGCCCTTGGCCCCCAGCGCGAATTGCGCTTCAGCCAGCGACCGCGCGTCGGCGATCTTGCCAAGCGCCGAGCGCACCTTGCGCTGCACCACGGCCAGCTCGATCATCTTGGCGATGAAGATGGTCCAGGTCACCAGCGATGCAAAGGCAAGGCCGATCATGACCGCCTTGACCACCACGTCGGCCGACTTGAACATCGTCCAGGGTGACAATTCCTTGAGCTCGGCCGTGGCCGCCTTCAAAGCCTTCGCCTCACGTTCGACCGGTGTCGCCGCGGCATCTGAAGGTGCAGATGGCGCTGTCGCCTGCTGAGGCTGCGCAGCCGGGGGCTGCGATCCCGCGGGCGCCTGCTGGGCCACGGGCGCCGACGGCGCTGCAGGGCTGGCATTCTGCTGGGCCATGGACGGCGCCGCCAGCGCCAGCATCGCCAGCGCGGCCATCACCGCAAAAGTCGTCGCGCGAGAAAACGGCATGTTCTTCATACTTCGGCCCAGTAGCGGATCAGGTTGTGATAGATACCGGTCAATTTGACCGTTTCAGGGTCGTCTCGTCCCAGCCGCTCCACCAGGGCCTGGATCGACGTATCGAGATCGAAGATCAGGCTCCGGGCATGCGCATCCCGTACCATGCTCTGCAGCCAGAAAAAAGACGCCACCCGCATACCGCGCGTGACCGGCGTTACCAGATGCAAACTAGACGCAGGATAAAGCACGAGGTCCCCGGCTGCGAGCTTGATTTCGTGGGAACCATAGAGGTCCTCCACCACCAGCTCGCCGCCGTCGTACTCGTCAGGTTCGGACAGAAACAGCGTCACCGACAGGTCGGTCCGGATCCGCAAGCCAGTGAGCCGATCTCCCCTCACCGCATTGTCGACATGGAGGCCGAAATGGTGCCCGCCAGCGGCCACGTAGCGGTTAAATAGCGGCGGGAAGATCTGCAGCGGGATCGCCGCCGAGATGAATTTCGGGCTGGCCGTCAGCGCCGAAAGCACCCGATTGCCAAGTGCGCGCGCAACCTCGCCATCAGGCGGAAGCTGCTCGTTGCGCTTGACCCTCGCCGACTGCGCCCCGGCGGTGGAACGGCCGTCCTCCCAGTCGGCGGCGTCCATGATGCGGCGGAAGTCCGCCACATCATCCTTGCTCAGCACGTTGGGGACGCAGACCAGCACGATCAGAACTTCGCAGAGGTGACGATGTAGAATGCCCGCCCTGGGGCGACCGCGACGAATGGCACGGCGCTGCGGTAGAGCGTGTCGTAGTACAGCTTGTTGGTCAGGTTCTGCGCGTAGAGTTTTACGGTGAAGTTCTTGTCGAGCTTCTTCTCGACAAAGGCATCGAAGCGCCAGTAGCTCGGAAGCTCCGTACCCTGGTTGGCGCCAAAGGTGCCGCCATAGATCTTCGAGCGATAGACCGCCTGCCCGCCAAGCTCCCAGCCATTGTCGAACTTATACTTGCTCAACATGCTGAAGGATTCATGGGCGATGTTGGCCATCTGCAGTCCGATGTTGCCCGGGATTGCAGACTGCGTGACCTTCGACCGCATGAGCACCAAGCCGCCGAACACGCTCCAGCGATCGGTGATCTTGCCGCTGACCTCGAGGTCGATGCCCTCGACCTGGTAGGCCGCGCCCGACTGCAGCGTGTTCTGGCCGTTCACGGGCACGGTTTCGCGCGCATTGTCCTTCTCGGTATGGAACAGCGCGCCGGTCACCAGCAGATGGCGATCGAACAGCTCCCACTTGGTGCCGACTTCGGCCGCCTTGTTGCGCTCGGGACCAAAGATGACACCGGTCAGCGGAAGTCCACCATAATCGAAACCTGTCGCATCGAGTTCGGAGCCGAACGGGTTGGTCGACGTCGCGTAGGCGGCATACAGACTGCCGATGGGCATCGGCTTGAAGACGGCGCCGACGTTATAATTGACGAAATCCGAATTGACCGTGGACGATTGCGTGTTGTTCGCCCCACGCATGTCGTATCCGTCGTAGCGCACGCCGCCGTTCAGGATGATCGTGTCCTGCCAGTTGGCGGTGTCCATGACGTAGAAGGCCTTGCTGTCGACATTGTAGCGGACCGGGTTGCCGGCAAGCGACGGAATGCCGAACGGGAAGAACGTGTAGGTTGGCCCATAGATCGACTGGTTCTGAAACGAGCCATTCACCGGCGGGTTGTTGCCAAACGCTTCCGATGAAAGCCCCGTATAGCGGTCGATCCCGATGCGCTCGTTGGCGAATTCCACGCCCACCGTCGCCGTGTGCTTGACCGACCCCGTGACGAACTTGAACGTGGCATCTTCCTGGTTCGCCAGGATATCGACCCACTGGTTGCGGCTCTGCGGGCTCGCGGTGAACGTCCACGTCAGCGGGTTGGGATTCGCCGTTTGCGCCGCTGTCGTGTTCGGCAGCGTGCCGATATAGGCCAGCATCGAATGCTCGGCACGGGTGCGGCTGGTCACCGTGATGCTGTCGGTGACCTTGAACTCGCCCGTCAGCGTGCCGAAATCCTGCCGCGCCGTCTGGAAGTCGCGGTTGAGGAAGCCGTACCAGGTCTCGCGCGGGACACCGAAATCGGTGACCGGCCCATTCCCTTGCTTGTAATAGGGCACGCCGAAATCCGGATAGCCGCTGAGATCGGTGTGGACGTAGTTCGTCGTGATCTTGATGCTGTCGGTCGGCGTCCACTTGGTCGAGATGAAGCCGCCCCAGCGATCGTCGGTCACGTAGTTGCGGCCGGCGACGCCAGCGTCCTGGAACATGCCGCCGGTGCGCACCGAAAAGGTCGGCGAGATCACCTGGTTGACGTCGAGCGTGACGCGCTTGGTATGGTCGGTGCCGAACGTGCTCTCGGCATTATAGAAGTTGCGGTCGGCAGCCTGCTTGGTGACGATGTTGATGGCGCCGCCGGCGGTGCCGCGGCCGGCATAGGACGAGGCCGGGCCGCGCAGGATCTCGATCTGCTCGGTGAAGAAGTTTTCGCGGATCGAGACCGCGGGATCGCGGATGCCGTCGATGAAGACGTCGTTGCGGGCGTCAAAGCCGCGGATGAAGAAGCGGTCGCCGAACGCGTTGCCGCCCTCGCCCGACCCCAGCGTCACGCCGGCGGTGGAGCGGCCGATTTCGCGCAGCGAGGTGATGTTCTTGTCCGCGAGCACTTCCTTGCTCATGACCGTGATGGTCTTCGGCGTGTTGAGCAGCGGCTCCGGAAACTTGCCGGAGGCCTGCAGGCGGTCGACCTTGTAGGGCGCCGCCGCATCGGCATAGGGGTTGGCGTCGGCTGCCAGAGCGCCGGCGTTGGGGAACGGCACGGCGGCGACCTGCGCCGGCTGCGCGCGGCGGGCGGCGCGGCGCAGCGCGCTGCGGGCGCGGAGCTGATCCGCCGAGGGCCTTGAAGCGGCAGGACGCGGGCGAGCGACGGGGGCATCGACCGTCACCGGCGGGAGGCTTGACTGCTGCGCTTCAGCGCCGGAGAACGACGCGACGGCAATGAGGCCCGCCACTGCGGAGACCTTCTTGCCGGAATTGCTTTCAACCGTCTGACCGAGTGAGTAGACCGCCGCTTCAAGACGAAGCGACCTCGGCGCCTTCACAACATTCATCACGTGCCCCTGATCAATTTCAATTCGCGGCAAATCGATATGCGGCGAATGGTCCCGTGCGGTAGGTACCGAGCGGAAATTTTCGGGTCAACGCGATCGGGGCAACACTGCGATTGAATCGGTCCAGATCACAACGATTCTAAATTGGTAGTTTGAAACGGTTCTAAATCTAATTTGTAAGCGTTCTAATAATCGTTCTAAAGAGACGTAGCAAACGCTGCAAAATCAGAGATGGATTGCGTTTTCGCCTCCTCGCTATTCTTCACTGCTCGGCGGCTTCATCAGCGAAAACAATTCGTCGACGGTCGACTGCGCGACCTGCCGAACGCGTTCGGTGTTCTCCATGCCGGCGATATTGACGCCTTTGACGACGGCTTTGATCTCGTCGCGAAAGTCGGTGAGGAATCGGAGTGGGTCGGGAGAATCGTTTGCGACGCGCGCGATCAGTCCCGTGATCAGAATCTGACACGCCATCATGCGTCCGTTCAGTTCGTCCATCGCGCACTCCCGATCCTCGTCAGCATTGAAGCGCGCGATATGAACGACAACCTCCTCGCATTCAACCCCGCTTGCAAAAGGACACGCAGAGATCGCAAGCCTGCGGACAGTGGCGTCAAAGTCGCACGCCCGGCGGTGCAAACCTTTCCAATTGTTTAGGATTCTCAAGCCTTAGTGTTTGTACACGACGCGCTCACGAACATTATATCCGTGGCATTGGGGAAACTCCGTCAATCCGTGAGCCGCTATGTCGAGGTCGCGCACCGTCCGTTGGGTCTTGCTGATCGCAGCGACCGCTGCACTGGGTTATCTGGGCTGGCAGCGCTTTCACGGCGCGGACCATCAGGCGCAAGCTGAGGCGCGGCGAGCCTCGCCTGCCCGCGCCGCCGTTCCGGTGCGGACCACAGCGGTCGAAAAGGCCGATTTTCCCGTCTATCTGACCGGTCTTGGCACCGTGCAGGGCTTTAATACGGTCGTCGTCCGCAGCCGCGTCGACGGCCAGATCAACCGCGTCGCCTTCAAGGAAGGCCAGGTCGTCAAGGAAGGCGACACGCTGGTCGAGATCGACCCGCGGCCGTTCCAGGCGACGCTTGATCAGGCCAAGGCCAAAAAGGCGCAGGACGAGGCCAATCTCGCCAACGCCAACCTCGATTTGCAGCGCTACACCAAGCTCGGCGAGTTCGCGACCCGGCAGCAGACCGACACGCAGCGCTCGACCGTGGCGCAACTGACGGCGCAGATCCAGGCCGACGCTGCGATGATCGAGAATGCGCAGACCCAGCTCGACTATGCCACCGTCAAGGCGCCGATCTCAGGCGTCGTCGGGCTGCGCCAGGTCGATGTCGGCAATATCGTCAATGCCGCGACGCAGACCGGCATCGTGACCATCGCCCAGATCGAGCCGATCACGGTGATCTTCACCGCGCCGGAAGACCAGTTGCCCGAGATCAAGGCGGCGCTCAACGCCGGCTCTCCCAGAACGATCGCGCTCTCCACCGACGGCAAGCGGGTGCTTTCCACCGGCACGCTTTCCCTGATCAACAACCAGGTCGACACGTCGAGCGGCACCGTCCGCCTCAAGGCGGTGTTCGACAACAAGGACCACGCGCTGTGGCCGGGCCAGTCGGTCTCGACCCGGCTGCTCGTCGCGACGCTGAAGGACGCCACCGTGATCCCGGACGACGCCGTTCAGCACGGCCCCAACGGCCTTTACGCCTATCTGGTCAACAAGGAGAACAAGGCCGAGCTCCGCAAGATCAAGGTGACGCGCTCGATCGACGGCCGCTCCGTCGTCGACGAAGGGCTGGTGCCCGGCGAGCAGGTCATCACGGCGGGCCAGTTCAAGGTTCAGCCGGGCACGCTGGTGACGACCGCGGTCGCAAGCGCCGATCAGGCCCAGAGCAAGGCGGCCGGCGAATGAGCGAGGGAATTTCCGCCCCCTTCATCCGCTATCCGATCGGCACCTCGCTAATGATGGCGGGGATCCTGTTCGTCGGCCTCGTCGCCTATCCGCTGCTGCCGGTCGCACCGCTGCCGCAGGTCGACTTTCCGACCATCCAGGTCTCGGCTTCCCTGCCTGGCGGCAGCCCGGAAACGATGGCATCTTCAGTGGCGCAGCCGCTGGAGCGTCAGCTCGCGCAAATTCCCGGCGTCGCGCAGATGACCTCGACGAGCTATCTCGGCACCGCGGCGATCACCATCCAGTTCGACCTCAACCGCCCAATCGATGCCGCCGCCAACGACGTCCAGGCCGCGATCAATGCCGCCAGCGGCCAGCTGCCGAAGAGCCTGCCCTCGCCGCCGACCTACCGCAAGGTCAACCCGGCGGATTCGCCGATCCTGCTGTTGTCAGCAACGTCAGACACGCTGCCGCTCACCACTGTGAGCGACGCCGTCGATGCCCAGCTTGCGCAGCAGATCAGCCAGATTTCCGGCGTCGCCCAGGTCATCATCGGCGGGCAGCAGAAGCCGGCGATCCGGATCCAGATCGACCCGGCGAAGCTCGTGGCCAAGGGCCTGTCGCTGGAAGACGTGCGCAGCCAGATTGCGATCACGACCGTCGACAGTCCAAAGGGCAATATCGACGGCGCGCACCGCGCCTATACCATCTACGCCAACGACCAGTTGCCGAACTCCAAGGACTGGAACGACGTCGTCATCGCCTACCGCAACGGCGGCCCCTTGCGCATCCGAGATATCGGCCAGGCCGTCACCGGGCCGGAAGACGCCAAGCAGGCGGCCTGGGCGAACGGCAAGCGCGGCGTGTTCCTGGTGGTCTTCAAGCAGCCTGGCGCCAACGTCATCGACACCGTCGACAAGATCAACGCGACGCTGCCGCGGCTGGTCGCGGCGATTCCGCCGGCGATCAAGATCGAGGTGATCAGCGACCGCACCCAGACCATCCGCGCCGCGGTCGAGGACGTGCAGTTCACCCTGCTCCTGACCATCGCGCTGGTCGTGATGGTGATCTTCATCTTCCTGCGCAGCTTCTGGGCCACCGTGATCCCGACGGTGACGGTGCCGCTGGCCTTGCTCGGCGCCTGCGCGCTGATGTGGGTATTCGGCTACACGCTCGACAATCTCTCGCTGATGGCGCTGACCATCGCGGTCGGCTTCGTGGTCGACGACGCCATCGTCGTCCTGGAAAACATCACGCGCTACATCGAGGAAGGCGAAAAGCCGCTCGCGGCCGCCTTCAAGGGTTCCAGCGAAATCGGCTTCACCATCGTGTCGATCAGCGTCTCGCTGGTCGCCGTGCTGATCCCGCTATTGTTGATGGGCGGCATCATCGGGCGGCTGTTCCGCGAATTCGCCGTGGTGCTGGCAATGACCATCTTCGTCTCGATGATCGTGGCGCTGACGCTGACGCCGATGATGGCCTCGCGCTTCCTGCGCGCCCATGGCGAGACCAGGCATGGCCGGTTCTACCAATGGAGCGAGCGCGCCTTTGACGCGATGCTGCGCGCCTATGAACGCGGCCTCGACCTCGCGCTGCGCTGGAAGTTCACCACCCTGATGATCTTCTTCGCGACGCTGGCCTTGTCGGTCCACCTGTTCGTCATCATCCCGAAGGGTTTCTTTCCGCAGCAGGACAATGGCCTGATCACGGCGACCTCGGAGGCGAGCCAGGACATTTCATTCGCCGAGATGTCGCGGCGTCAGGAGGAGCTCGGCCGGATCGTGCAGGCCGATCCGGATGTCGCTTCGGTCGCGATGGCGATCGGCGGCAGCGGCCGCGCCGGCAACAACGGCAATCTTTTCATCACGCTAAAGCCGCGCGACGAACGCAAGGCGACCGCGCAGCAGATCATTGCCCGGCTGCGTCCCCAGTTGGAGAAGGTCGAAGGCGCCCGCCTCTATATGCAGGCGGCGCAGGACGTGCGGCTCGGCGGCCGGCCGACGCGGACCCAGTTCGAGTTCACGCTGCAGGACGCTGACCTTGCGGAGCTGAACGAATGGGCGCCGAAGATTTTGGCCAAGATGCAGACGCTGCCCGAGCTGCGCGACGTCGCCACCGACCAGCAGTCCAACGGCACCACGGTGGAGCTGAAGATCAACCGCGACACCGCCGCGCGCTACGGCATCCAGCCGCAACTGATCGACGACACGCTTTATGACGCGTTCGGCCAGCGCCAGGTGACGCAGTATTTCACCCAGCTCAACACCTACAAGGTGGTGCTCGAGGTACTGCCGGAGCTGCAGGGCAGCATCGACACGCTGAACAAGATCTACGTCAAATCGCCCACGACCGGCGACCAGGTACCATTGTCGACCTTTGCCACCTGGACCAGCGTGCCGGTGCGGCCGCTGTCGATCAGCCATCAGGGCCAGTTTCCGGCGACCACGATCAGCTTCAACCTCGCCCAGGGCGTGGCGCTCGGACAGGCGACCGACGCCGTGCAGCGGGCGATGGTCGAACTCGGCGCGCCGGCGACGCTCAATTCGAGCTTCCAGGGCACCGCGCAGGCATTCCAGCAGTCGCTCGGCACCGTACCGCTATTGATCCTCGCGGCGCTCGTCGTGGTGTATCTGATCCTCGGTATCCTCTACGAAAGCTACATCCATCCGATCACGATTCTGTCCACGCTGCCCTCCGCCGGCGTCGGCGCGCTCGCCATCCTGATGCTGTTCGGGTTCGACTTCAGCCTGATCGCCTTGATCGGCATCGTGCTTCTGATCGGCATCGTGAAGAAGAACGGCATCATGATGGTCGACTTCGCCATCACGGCCGAGCGCGACGAAAACCTGGAGCCGGAAGCGGCGATCCGCAAGGCGGCGCTGCTGCGTTTCCGTCCGATCATGATGACGACGATGGCAGCCCTGCTCGGCGGCGTGCCGCTGATGCTCGGCAACGGCACCGGATCGGAAATCCGCCAGCCGCTCGGCTACGCCATGGTCGGCGGCCTGCTTGTCAGCCAGGCGCTGACGCTGTTCACCACGCCGGTGGTCTATCTCTATCTCGACCGTCTTTCTAATGCGTTTGCACGATGGGGCCGTTCGTCCAATCCTGACCATGAAGCCCAGTTGGACGCCCACCGCTCGGTCAAGCAGGCGGCCGAATGACTTGACGTTGGTTTCGCGGATTAGGCAGTCTCGCCCCGCCCAAACTGTCATTCCCCGCGTAGGCGGGGAACCCAGTACGCCGCGGCTCTCGTTTTCATCGCGGGCGTCTCTGGGATACTGGATCGCCCGCCTGCGGGCGACGACAGCTTCGGTCAGCTGCCCTACTGCCGCGCCATCTCGGCCGCGCCAACCCCCTCGCCGTCCAGCTTCTGGTCATCGTGCATGTCGACCGTCACCCGCAGCAATTGCCCGGTGAACTCGAACGGCGCCTCGTAATGCGAGACCGGGCTGGAGCGGTCGCGGCCGATGTCGAGGCCGGACCAGGAGATGAAATTGTTGAAGGCGAGCTGGGTCTGGAGCGTGCCGGCCGGCTCGCCGTCGATCAGCAGCGTATAGGCCGTCACGCCGGTGCGGGCGCCCTTGGCCGGCGCTTCCTTGCGCACCAGACGCTCGACATGGACGCCGAGCCGGTGTGCGCCCGCCGGCACCTTGCGATTGGAAGTCAAGATCTCATGGCCGCCGCCGATGTTGAGGTCGTGCACCAAAAGGCCATCCTTGATGTAGAGGCTATAGCCTGACGTGGCGTCGCCATGGGCGATCAGCACGCCCTCGGCCCCCTCAGCGCCGATCTCGACATGGGCCTCGATGGTGTAGCTGCGGCTGCGCACATCGGGCGCGACGTCGGTCGGCACATGGCCCATGCCGGCGTGGAAGGTGAACTTGTTGCGCGCGCCGTGGAAGCGCGCCGCGTTCTCGGCAAAGCGCGGGCCGAACCGGTCGTCGAGCGGCAGCACATTGTGCTTCTCGGCCTCGCTCCACCACCGTCTTATCATTTCCGCCAATCGCTCCGGGTGCTTTTCCGCGAGGTCGTTCGTTTCCGAAAAATCCTGCGCGAGGTGAAACAGCTCCCATTTGTCGTTCTCGAACGGCGTGCCCGAGGGGTGGAAGGACACCGCCTTCCAGCCGTCATGCCAGAGGCCGCGATGGCCGAACATCTCGAAATATTGCGGCGACGATTTTGAGGGGGCGGATGGATCGCTGATCGAGCGCGCAAAGCTCTCTCCTTCGAGCGGCATCTGCGCGACACCGCCGATTTCGGCCGGCGCCTCGATCCCGATCAGGTCGAGCAGGGTCGGCGTCAGGTCGCAGGCGTGGACGAATTGATGGCGCAGTTCGCCCTTTGCCTTGATCCGGTTCGGCCAGCTCATGATGAAGGGATCGCGAATGCCGCCGCCATGGGTGTTCTGCTTGTAGCGGCGCAGCGGCGTGTTCGACGCCATCGCCCAGCCATGCGGAAAATTGCTGTGCGAGTCCGGACCGCCGATATCGTCGATCCTTCGCAGCTTTTCCGCCATCGGCTCCGGGCGGAAATTATACGGCCCCATCGCGTTGACGAAACCCCAGGGGCCGCCTTCCTGACTCGCGCCGTTGTCCGAGAGGACCAGGACCAGCGTGTTGTCGCGGATGCCGGCAGTGTCGAGGAAGCCGATCAGCCGCGCCAGATGCTGGTCGGCGTGATCGAGCATGCCGGCAAACGCCGCCTGCAGCCGCGTGAAGACGCGCCGTTCATCCGCGCTGTACTCGTCCCACGCCTTGACGCCGTCGTTGCGCGCGGGAAGCCGGGTTTCCGGCGGCACGATGCCCATCGCCTTCTGCCGCGTTATCCGCTGCTCGCGCTCGACGTCCCAGCCATGGGCGAACATGGAATCATAGCTCTTGATGATGCCGATCGGCGCCTGGTGCGGCGCGTGGCAGGCGCCGAGCGCCACCCAGGTCAGCCAGGGAATATCAGGCCGGTCGGCGACGTGATCGGCGATGAAGCGGATTGACTGGTCGACTAGGTCGGATGTGAGGTGATAGCCCTCCGCATAGGTCCCGGGGACATCGATATGGGCGTTGTCGGAAACCAGTTCCGGCGCGAACTGATCGGTCTCGGCATCAAGGAAACCGTAGAAGCGGTCGAAGCCGCGGCCGAGCGGCCAGCCGTCAAACGGCCCGGTCGCGCCGCTTTCGGTCAGCGGCGTGACGTGCCATTTGCCGACCATGTAGTTGCGATAGCCGTGCGGCCGCAACATTTCAGCCAGCGTCCCCGCCTCGCGCGCGATCTTGCCGCGATAGCCGGGATAGCCACTATCGAAATTGGCGAGGCAGCCGACGCCGACCGAATGATGGTTGCGCCCGGTGAGCAGCGCCGCACGTGTCGTCGAGCACATCGCGGTGGTATGGAAGCCGGAATAGCGCAGGCCCTCGGCGGCAAGTTTGTCGATGGTCGGTGTTTTGATCGCCGAGCCGTAGCAGCCGAAGTCGGAAAAGCCGACATCGTCGAACAGCACGAGAAGGATGTTCGGCGCGCCGCGCGGCGGCCGCTTGGCCTCCGGCCACCAGGGCATTGAGCCCGCCACGGTCTTGCCGATGGTGCCTCCGAACGGTTTTGCACTGCCTGTCGTCATGCTTTCCTCCCGTTGTCGAGGGATGCGCCCCGCGGTTGATCAGGGGTTCGCGGGCTCCAGGCCAAACGCCCGGAAGCGCGTTGCCAAAAACCATAATCCGAATTATAATTATGATTGTTTCCGAAGGAGACGCAAGTTCCGTGATGCAGCCCTCGATGCAATCCGCGGCGGCCATATCAGACTTTCCCGGCGTGACCCCGTCACGGCAGCAGCGCAGCCGCGAGACCACCGCCGCCCTTCTCCAGGCCGGCGCGGAGATGCTGCGCACGCACAGCCTTGCGGAATTGTCGATCGAGATGCTGTGCCGGAAGGTCGGCGCCACGGTCGGCGCCTTCTACAGCCGCTTTGAAAGCAAGGACGCCTATTTCAATGCGCTGATCGAACTTGCCGCGCGCGACGGCGCCGGCCGACTGTCGCGGATGAAAGACGACGGCCGGTTGGCCGACGCCGATCTCGCCGCGCGCAGCCGCCTCCTCGTCCGCGGCACCACCCATTGGATCCGCAACCATGAAGGCGTGCTGCGCGCCGCCCTTCAGCACGACGACACACGGCCGGACCGCTGGTCCACCTTTAAGGCATTGGCGCGCGCCAATGTAGCTGATGCCACCCCGATCCTGCTCGCCGCCATGGGCCCCGGCAACAAGGCCGCCAAGACCCGCGCCATCGCTTTCGGCTTTCAGGTCGTGCTGGGCACGCTGGTCAACGCCATCCTCAACGACCCCGGCCCGCTGTCGGTCCACGACCACGAGATGGAGGAACGGCTGGCCGGCTGCCTGTTGCTGCTGCTGCAGGCTGAGATGACGGCCGGGCGGGCCGCTGCGTCAGCGCGCAAGATGCGCAGACGCGGGAAATGAATGACGAACATTCGCGGGCACGATGCGCATCAGCTTCGAGCCCGAAGTTACGGCAGATTGTCCCGCAGAAAGATGTCGATGCGGATGCGCTCCTGGTCTGGGCTGATCGGCTCGCCCGAACAATGCGCGAGCAGGACACGCGCCGCCGATCGTGCCTCGTGGCCTGGATCCTGGTTGATGATGGCATCGAGCGTGCCGCGGACCAGGAAACGCCGCGTGTACTGCGTCAGCTCGTGGGTGATCCAGACCACCTCGCGCGCGCGTCCGGAGGCCTCAAGCGCATCGGCGATGCCGCGGTTACCGGCGCCGCAGCAGTATATGCCGCGCAGATCGGCATGGCGCGCGAGCAGCTCGGTGGTGAGCTTCCGCGTGCGCTCGCTGTCGTCGCGGCCCTCGATGACCGGCAGCGCGAGCAGGTTCGGGTATTCGCTGGACAGGATCTGGCGGAAACCGAAATGACGCTCGGTATGATCGCGCAGCGATAAAGATCCCGCGATCACGGCGACCGTTCCGTTGCGGCCGGCAAGAAAACGTCCCATCAGCGTTGCCGCAGTCCGCCCTGCGGCAGGGTTATCGATACCGACATAATGCAGGCGGCGCGAACTCGGCGCGTCCGACACCAGCGTCACCACGGCGACCCGGCGCGCGGCGAGTTCGTCGATCGCGGCGCGCACCCTGGGATGATCGAGTGCGATGACGGCAACGCCCTGATAGGCCGGCGACAAATTTTCCAGCACGCCGGCGAGCACGTCCGGATCGAACACGTCGACATGCAGGATATCGATGAAGCCGCGCTGGCCTGCCAGCCAGTCCGCGGTGCGCTGCACCTGCTCGGTCAGGTCGGTCATGAAGCTGTTGCTGCCGGTCGGCAGCACGAAGGCGAGACGGAACGTCTGCCCGCGCGCCAGCCGCGCGGCCGCGACATCGGCGCGATAGCCGAGTTTTGCCACCGCGGCCTCGACGCGCGCGACGGTCTTGGCGCGTACGCCCTCGCGCCGGTTCACGACGCGATCGACGGTCGCGAGCGAAACGCCCGCCGCCCGCGCGACGTCCTCGAGCGTGGCACGGACCGGCGGTTGCGGCGCAGCGCCCGTCATTCGCGCGCCGCCCACAGCATGCCGCGGGTCATCAACGTCCGGATCTCGGGCACGTCAAGCTCGTAGGCACGGTGGCCGAGCGAGGAATAGAACACCCTGCCCTCGCCGTAACGCTTCTTCCAGACCACAGGCATCACGACGCCGTCGATCCAGGGCGCGTGCTCGCCGGTAAAGGTGGTCGTCGCCAACACCTCGTTGGCCGGGTCGACATGCATATAGTACTGCTCGGAACGATGCTCAAAGCTCTTTAGGCCCTTCATGATGGGGTCATCCGGCTTCGTCAAGTCGACCTTATAGTCGATGATGTTGCCGGGATGCGCGACCCATTGTCCCCCACACAGGAACTGGTAGTCGACGGAATCTCGGAATGCATCGCACATGCCGCCGTGATGGCCGGCAAGACCGACACCACCGCGCACCGCAGCGCAGAGATTGAGCGCTTCGGCCTTCTCGATCTTCGACATGGTATAGATCGGGATGATCAGCGACAGATCGTGGATCGCGGGATCGGCGAATGCCGCCGTCGTGGTCTCGATCCGCACCTCAAAGCCTTCCGCCTTCAACCAGCTGCGGATCATCGAGGCACAGAGATCGGGATCATGTCCCGGCCAACCGCCCCACACAATCATTGCCTTGCGCATGTTCTTGTCCTCAGTCGACCTGTCCGGTTTCACGTCCGGCCGGCAGCATCGCCGGCCGCTCGACGCGGCTCTCGATCTTGACGCGCCGCCCCTCATCGGCGGAGGTCTGGAACGCCTCCATCACCTCCAGCACATGGAAAGCGAGCGCGCCGCTGGCACGATGCGGCCGGTTGTTCAAGATCGCGGACGCCATGTCGGCGACACCGATCGAACGGAACTCGCCCTCGACATGGCCGTGCGTCAGCGGCACCGCTTCCCATTCGCCGCCGGTTCTGGCCACCAGCACCTCGCCGCCGAAGCGATTCGGGTCCGGCACCAGCATGCTGCCCTTGTCGCCCCAGATCTCGATCGGGGCATGCCGATGCTTGGGCACGTCAAAACTCATCCCGATCGAGACGACCGCGCCGCTTTCGAATTCGAGCATGCCCGCGACATGCGTCGAAACCTCAACCGGAATCAGCGTGCCATTCATCGGCTGACTGGTGACCAGCCGCTCAATTTTCGGCCGCGCCGTCGAGCCCATCACGCTGGCGACCGGACCAAGCAGTTGCACGAGGTCGGTGATGTAATAGGGCCCCATGTCGAGCATCGGCCCACCGCCGCGCAGATAGTAGAAGCCCGGCGCCGGGTGCCAGCGCTCATGACCGGGACAGCCGAAGAAGGCGCTGCCCGCGACCGGCGTACCGATCGCGCCGTCGTCGATCAGCTTGCGCGCGGTCTGGTGACCGCCGCCAAGGAACGTGTCGGGCGCGCAGCCGACGCGCAGGTTCTTTTGCGCGGCGAGCTCTATCACCTTGCGCGCCTCCGTGACGTTGATACCGAGCGGCTTCTCGGAATGGACGTGCTTGCCGGCGCTCAGCACCGCCAGGCTGACGTCGGTGTGGGCGAGCGGCACTGTCAGGTTGACGACGATCTCGACGTCGTCGCGCTTCAGCAATTGATCGACCCGCATCGCCGGCAGCCCGAAGGCGGCGCCCTGGCGTTCGGCGACATCGCTGCGCATGTCGGCGAGCGCCTTGACTTCCATGACCGGAAAGCGCTGCGCCGCTGTCAGATAGGCGGAGCTGATATTGCCGCAGCCGATGATTCCGATGCCTACGCTTCTCATTGCAATCTCCGTGAGCTGCCGTTCATCCCTTGACCGCACCTGCGGTGAGCCCGGCGACGATGTGCTTCTGCGCCAGAAGGAAGAGAATGATCGTCGGCAGGATGGTCAGGGTGATGAAGGCCAGGATCAGATGCCACTCGGACGAATACTCGCCCTGATAAACCATGATGCCGAGCGGCCACGGGTACAGCGCATCGGTGTTGAGCATCACAAGCGGCAACAGATAGGCGTTCCAGCTGTTGACAAAGGTGATGGTGCCGACGGTCGCGAGGATCGGTCGCGACAGCGGCAGCGTCACGTAGCGGAAGAATTTGATATAGCTGCAGCCGTCGACCAGCGCCGCCTCGAGCAGTTCATAGGGAATGTCCTTGAAGAAGCGGCGCAGCAGCAACACGCTCATCGCGAGGCTGAAGGCCACCTGCGGCAGCGCAACGCCAAAATAGGTATCAAGCAACCCGAGATCGCGCACCTTGATGAACAGCGGCAATACCGCAGTCGCGGCGGGAAACAGCAGGCCCAGCGTCAGGTAACTGAGCAGCATCGAGCTGCCGTAGAATTTGACATGGGCGAAGGTGAACGCCGCCATCGAGGCGACGATCAGGGTCAGCGTCACTGCGAGCGCCGAGATGATGAGCGAGTTGCGCAGGAGCTGCCAGTAGCGCGCCGAGAACAGGATGTCGGCATAGTTCTGCCACTCCCAATGCCGCGGCAGGCCGAACGGGTTGACGCGCAACTCGCCGAGCGACTTGAAGCCGCCGAGCAGGGTTGCGAGCAGCGGTACGAGCACGAGTACCGCCACCACGGCGAGGAACAACGCCTTGAACAGCATGGCGGGATCGAACGGCGTGCGGGCGGTCTGGGCGTTACTCATCGCGCATGAACCATCGCTTGTAGGTGAAGGCAAAGGTCACGCAGATCACGAACAGGATGACGCCGACGGCGCTGCCATAGCCGACCCGCATGCGCGAGATTCCGTTGTTGTAGAGGAAGCTCACCATCGTGTTCGAGGAATCGGCAGGCCCCCCGCGCGTCAGCGGCATGACGAGGTCGAATAGCTGCAGCGAGCCGATGATGGCGAAAAACACCGAGAGGCGGATCGTCGGATAGAGCAAGGGGATGACGACATGGCGCAGGGTTTGCGACCGTGTCGCGCCATCGATGCGGGCCGCTTCGATCAGGCTCCTGTCGAGGCCCTGGAGCGCGGCGATGAACAGCATCATGTGGAAGCCGAAGTACTTCCAGACGATTACGATCAGGACGGCCAGCATCGACGTGTCGGGCGAGGCCAAGAGATGCGGCGGCTCGGCGCCGAAGGCGCGCCAGATCGATGCGACAAGGCCGTAATCGCCGTCATAGACGAAGCTGAAGATCAGTCCGGTCGCGATCTCGGCCAGGATATAGGGCATGAAGAACAGCATGCGCAGCGCCACCGCGCCACGGAAGCGCTCCGCCAGCATCAAGGCCAGTGTGAGCGCAAGCGGCAGCTGGATCGCGAGCGAGACCGCGATGATGAGCCCGTTGTTGCGCAGCGCGAGCCAGAACGCGCGCGTCTCCAGCACGAAGCGGTAATTGTCGAAGCCGATCCAGTTGGTCGGCTTGCCAAAACCGTTCCAGTTGAAGGCCGAGTACCACGCCGCCTCGCCGATCGGCAGCACCACGAACAGCGTGAACAACAGCAGCGCCGGCGGCAAGAACAGGATCAGCACCGTGAAGCGGCCATCCCAGCTCGGTCCACGGACCGCGAGCGGCGAGAACGATGTCTCGGTCGCGCCGATGGCCGGCGCGCTCGCAACCTGCCGCGCCACCCTCAGTTACCCTGCTTCCATGCGGCTTCGATCGCCTTGGCGGCGTCCTGCGGGCTCATGCTGCCGCCGGCAATCTCCGCCGTGACGTCATTGACGACACGACCGACCGAGGGCCCAAGACTCTGGTCATAGAAGTTCTGGTGGTAGTTGGACTTCGACAGATTGGCCGCGATCAGCTTCATGAAGGCGTTGTTGAGGCCGGCGTCCGCGCCCTGCACCACCGGGACGATGAAGTTCGCCGCGGCAAGCCGCGTCTGCACATCCTTCGAGACGAAGTATTTCAGGAAATCGACCGCCTCCTTCGGCGAGCCCTTGGTGATCAGCCAGCCGGTGATGCCGCCGAGCGTATCCGTCGGCGCGCCCTTTCCGCCGGCCACGACCGGAAAATCGAACCAGCAGATTTTGTCTTCGCTGAGGCCCGTCTTGTCCGCGGCGAGCGCGCGCTGCAAATGATAGACCGTGCTGATCGCGAGCGTCATCGCCGCCTTGCCGTCACCGAAGTAGCCGACGGCCTGAGGGTTCTTGAAGCCGAGAAAACCGTTCTGGAACGGCTGAAGATCGACGAGTTGCTTGAATAGCTCGCCGGATTTCTGGAAGGTCTCTCCGTTGAAGCCGCCATTTTCGCCGCGCAGCGCCGCATCGAACGCGGGCTTGCCGCCGATGCGCACCGCCAGGTGCGTCCAATAGAAGTGCAGCGGCCATTTGTCGGCGCCGCCGACCACGATCGGCGTCACGCCCGCGCCTTTCAAGGTCTTCACTGCAGCAAGCAGATCGTCCCAGGTCTTGATCCCTGCCGGATCGACCTTCGCCTTGGCCATCAACTCCGTGTTGCAGAGGAAGCCGACCTGCGAGAGCGCGGTGGGCAGGCCGTAGACGCGGCCATTGCTGGTGAATGCGGCGAGCGCCGCCGGCGTCAGACTGTCGCTGTACCCCTTCACCTGATCGGTGATGTCGTCGAGCACGCCGGCCTCGATCTGCGTCTTCAGGACGCCGCCGGCCCAGCTGTAGATGATGTTCGGCCAGTCCTTGGACTGCAGGATGGTCGGCAGCTTGGCCTTGTAGGCCTCGTTCTCCAGGAACTGCATCTCGACCTTGACGCCCGGATGCGACGTCTCATAGGCACGCGCGACCTCCTCCCAGATCTTCACCTGGGCTGGATTAGCCTCGATGTGGAGCCATTTCACGGTCGTGTCGGCGGCGGCGGCGCTGGCCCAAAGCAGACATGCGGCGACGGCGAGCTTCAGTCTCATCACAACCTCCCGACCGTTTTCTATTCTTTGGAAGCAATCCTGCCTTCAACTTTTGAGGTACGCAACTGAAATTCTGATCTGTGCACCTCACGCGGGGTGTGGCTAAGGTCTGCGCGAAGAACTGGACGGCGGGACCGCTGATCAGGAGTCAGCTGCGGCGTTTACTGCTGGGCTTGCCTGCGTCCTGCGTTGAGCATCGCAGCTCCGGCTTTGATCACGCGTGCATCGGGCGCAAATACCCTGCATCGCCTGGTCTACAAAACGGCTATCAGCGGATCGGCCAACGACATTGTGTTTGATTCGTCGGAAAGCCAACGAGCGATCACTTGCAAAGGTCCGACCGCCGCCTCCTAGACGCCCGCAACAAGAAGGGCTGGACCACGAAGGTCGACCCGGCTATATGACCCCTGCAAATCGCCGGGGTTGCAAAGCTCCTGGCCGATACTGAAAGTCCGCCGAAATAGCTCTGATATCTCAGTAGCTTAGGTGGGGAATGGTGTAACGGTAGCACAACAGACTCTGACTCTGTTTGTCTTGGTTCGAATCCAGGTTCCCCAGCCAGATCAGGCGCTTCAGCCAACAAAGTTGATCCGAACGGGCTTCAGCCGCAGGCGATGATCAGGACCCTGTCGGACCATGCAATCCGTCCATAATTGAGCCTTGGCCCGTTGCGCGGTAGCTCGGCGACGGCACCACTGCGACGCCGCCTGAAATGCACCGGAGATGGACACCTCATGAAGAAGATTGGATTTCTCTCCTTCGGTCATTGGTCTCCGTCGCCGCAATCGCAGACGCGTTCGGCCGCCGACACGCTCCTCCAATCCATCGAGCTTGCGGTGGCGGCCGAGCAACTGGGCGCGGACGGCGCCTATTTTCGGGTCCATCATTTTGCGCGCCAACTGGCGTCGCCCTTCCCTCTGCTGGCGGCGGTCGGCGCCAGGACGAGCCGCATCGAGATCGGGACCGCGGTCATCGACATGCGTTACGAGAACCCGCTCTACATGATCGAGGACGCCGGCGCGGCCGATCTGATCTCGGGCGAGCGGCTTCAGCTCGGCATCAGCCGGGGTTCACCCGAGCAGGTGATCGATGGCTGGCGCTATTTCGGCTTTCAGCCGGCGGAAGGCGAGAGCGACGCGGACATGGGGCGGCGTCACGCCGAAGTGTTCCTCGACCTGCTGCGCGGCCAGGGTTTTGCCCAGCCAAATCCGCGCCCGATGTTTCCGAACCCGCCCGGCCTGCTTCGGCTCGAGCCCGTCTCGGAAACCTTGCGCGAACGCATCTGGTGGGGCGCCGGCTCCAACGCAACGGCGGTCTGGGCGGCAAAGCTCGGCATGAATTTGCAAAGCTCCACGCTCAAGAGCGACGAGACCGGCGAGGCCTTTCACATCCAGCAGGCCGCGCAGATCCAGGCCTACCGCGCGGCCTGGAAGGAAGCCGGCCACGAGCGCACGCCGCGCGTCTCGGTGAGCCGCAGCATTTTCGCGTTGGTCGATGACCGGGACCGCGCCTATTTCGGACATGAACGTGACGGCGAGGACCAGATTGGCTTCATCGACCCGAGGACCCGGGCGATCTTCGGGAAAAGCTACGCCGCCGAGCCTGATGTCCTGATCGAGCAGCTCAAGGCGGACCAAGCCATCGCCGAGGCTGACACGTTGCTCCTGACCGTCCCCAACCAGTTGGGTGTCGATTACAACGCGCATGTGATCGAGGCCATTCTTACCCATGTCGCGCCTGCCCTCGGCTGGCGCTGAGGGTGCAGACCTCCCGCAGCTGAGCCGTATCAACCACCCGCAGCAACGGCAGCGCCGCGATCATGTGAATGCCGGGCCGCTTCCGCCAATGAATGCGCGACGGCTCGACCCCGAGCTTCAATCCGGGCTAGCGCGTGAACAGCGCCTGCAGGGCGCAGGTCGCTTCGATGCGCGCGAGCTGATGGCCGAGGTAGAAATGAATGCCGGACGGTCGCAAGATTGGCAAGAGGATCGCGCCGCTATGCAACGCGATCCGGAAACAGCGCCTTCAGCTTGAGCTGGAACAGGTCGGCAAATTTTCCAAACCCGGCGCGTGCGGGGTGAAGCTCGTTGTGCCAAGAGCTCGGTTGCGGCACCAACGTGCTCTGCGTGTTGATGAACGTGACCGTCGGACCGGCGAGCGAGGTCAGCATGACGGCAAACTGCTCCAGCATGGCCTTGACCACCGCCTCCATCGCCGCGCGCGTCGGAAACTTCCGCAGGTCGAAGGTCGGCTTGAGCCACGGACCAAATCCGCAGATCCCGCGGCCGTCGGGAATGGCAAAGTCATAGCCGTGAAAGACGAGGTGCGTGGCGGGGCTGATGCTGTCGCGCAGGCCGATCAGGTCTTCATAGCCGGCGCGCACAAGCGCCAGCGCCGCTTCAAAGCGTGCCTTGTGGATATGCGCGGCCGGGGGGATCGCCGGGTCGAAGTCCCTGACCCACAGCGCCATCGGATTATCGACGATATCGTTGCCGCCGCCCGAAAACAGCAGCACGTCCCAGGGACCGCCGGCCGGGCTGCCATTGGTCAGGTGCTCGGCCAGTACCATGCGCTCCTCGACGCCGAGCATGTAGCGGACCTCATCGCCGGCCTTCGCGAGATTCAGGATCGGCACGCCGAGCCGGTCTTCCAGGCGCGGGATGATGCCGCCGCCGAAAAACGGCACGGGATAGTCGAACCAGGAATCGCCCTCGGCGAAGATCTGCAGCGGGTCGAATGATTCACCGCCTTTCGCCGTCGGCTCGCCACCCGCGGCCTTATCCGCTGCCTTGGCGGCTTTGGAGCGGGGGCGCCGCGCGCCGCGGCGCTTCATGATCTCCATCGTCGCCTTGTATTCGCTGATACGTCGCGCCCGTTCGTCGCGCTGCTCCTCGCGCAGCTTCTCGCGCTCGGCGCCGACGGCGGCAGGTGACGCCGGGGGCGCCGCCGTCTTGCGCACGGCCCGCGCGGCCAGCTTTGGCTGCTTTGCCGCAGCCAGCGCCCGCGCCTCGTCGAGCGTAACAGGTCCGGCGGCCGGCGCGGCCTTCGCGCGAACAGCGGCCTTCGCCTTTTTGGCGCGGCGCTTGGCTGGCGAAGCTTTTCCGGTGGTCTTGCGTTTTCCTGCGCGCGCCATCTGCCCCTCCCCGGGTACGTCAGAACCGATCCAGCAACGCGGCCCGTCTACCGCAGCGTTTCGATCCGTTCGGCGAGCAGCGTGTAGCCGACGACAAAGCCGTCGCACTTCACGCGCTTGCCGACATATTTGTCGAGCGCGTCATCGGCGAAGCTCGGGCCGGCCTTGCGCCGCAACACCAGGCGCCGGCCGTCCGCCTCCAGCCAGACGGCCTCTCGCTCGCTCTTGCTGCCCTTGCCGAACACGCCGCGGACCACGGTGCCGGTCAACCCATCAACTCTCTCGGGACTATCGCTGCTGCTTCCCACTATTTTTCCGTGTAGATCCGATATCCGACGATCCGGCCACTGACCTCCTTGGCCACGGCCGCAACCCTCAGATTATCTTTTTTCGGCAGGTACACGGCAACGTAATAACGTGACGCCACCGGAACCGCCTTGCTGCCGCGCGGGCGCGCCCCTCGCGGCGTCTTGACGTCGAACGCCATGAATTCCCGCTTGGTTCCGATCCCGGCTTCCCTCGCGATGTTGCTGAGCGCCTTGCGTACCGTTTCGGACTTCCGCACGCTACGCGCCTTCTTGGAGGCGGTCGGCTTGCTCTCCTGCAGCATCTGGCCGACGGCGCGCAGCTTGGCGCGGCGCTGTTGCCTAGCCTGGCGTTCCCCCTGCTCGGCATCGACGCCCTTCGGAACGCCGGTCGGGCTCGGAACCAACGCCGGCACCACGGACGGATCGCCGAGCAGGCTGAACTGCCCGAGTGTCTTGAGATCGACCGGGTCAAGCTCTCCGGTCTGCTCGACGAACTGCTGACGCGCCGTCAGCGCTGCGCGCCCGAGCGATGCTCCGCCGAGCACCGCGAGCAGGAAGTATTGGGTGATGAGATCGGCCGCGCTATTGCCGTCCGCCGGGCCGTAGGCGATCGTGCTGCTGCCGAAATAGCCGTAAGCGCCCTGGATGAGATATTGCTGGCAGATCGGCAGCGGCAGCCCCAGCGTGATCGAGTCGTAGAGCTCGGCGCCGTAACAGCATTCGACGGACGCCACCGTTCCGGGCTTGATCCTCTTCTTGATGCCGTCGCTGTTGAGCGATACCGGCTGGGAAGCGCCCTTCTCGCCGTAGAAATTTGGATCCGCTGGGCCGCCATGGCAGTTGATGAAATGAGCGAGCGGCGCCAGAACGGAAGCCAGATGCGTCGGCCCCTTTGGCGGCGCGATCGAAATCTCGGTCGAATTGCCGAATATGTTGGTGAGACTGAGCTCGGACGACTTGCGCCACGAATACGTCGACAGGCCGAAATACCTGCCGTAGTCGGCCGCATTGTAGGATTTGAATTTCTCAGCAAACCCGAGCAGTGAAACCAGATAGTCGGGCGACGTGGCCTTGCCGTTCGCTCCCACCTTTCGCGTCAGGTCGGGCAATCGCCCCACCACCCGGGTCGGCCCCTTGAAAGTCGCGATGTCCCGCGAATACGGCGTATCGCACGCATAAGGCAAATCGCCATAGGCAAATTTGTCCGGGTCGTCGTCGGACTGAGTGTGAGCCGGATTGTTCATGTCCTGATGCGGAACAATATCGGGCGCCCCCAGGATCAAAAGGTAGTCGGGATCGGCGGCCTTGAAGATCGCATCGATCGCTTCCTTGTTCTGGCGCGCATCGGTCGGATCGGTGACGGCCTTGCCCTTGAAACTCTTCATGGCGACCGCGTCGTCCAGATAGACCAGGCGGCTCTTGATGCCGCGCTTGGCATCGGCCGCGATCAGATCGGTGATCCCCTGCTTGATTTTCGCAACGCCGGCCGTGCCGTATTTGGCTTTTAGCGCATCACGGTTGCTAACGATGATCTTGTCGTCCATCGCGACACCCCCATGCAATGAAATAGTCCACCGCCGAAAATTGGCGGGCAATTCTTCAGGTCAATATCAATACTACTGCAGGATGTATCGCCCCATCGGCTGTGTCAATGCCGGCGAGCCTGCACGCGGCTCGACAACCTGCCGTCGGCGCGTTCGGGACAAGCGCAGCAGAGCCTGAGTCTCACGCCCCTGCCCGTCATGGGTGCGCGACGGGCACGCAACATGGTCCTTCGATCCCAGTCCCGCGCCGGTTGTGGCCCCGCTCTTGCTGACGGAAATGCAACCTGAAAGATCCATGGAAGAGATGTATCATGTTGGGAACGAAATCACCGATTGCGGCCCGCTTTGAGGCACTTGACGCACTGCGGGGCGTCTGCGCGCTGCTCGTGGTGCTCTTCCATGTTCCCGTTTACCATGCGCTCAAGGACATCGGCTCCTTCGCAAACCTGCAGTTTTGCGTGGACATGTTCTTTGCCCTGTCCGGCTTCGTGCTGTGTCATGCCTATGGCCAGCGCCTTAACGACGGCGCCGAGGGCACTCGTTTCGTGGTGTTGCGGTTTGCCCGCCTGTGGCCGTTGCACATCGTGATACTGGCCCTGTTCGTCGGGCTCGAGACCGGCAAGTTCGTCTTCAGCCGCGCCGATACCGCATTGGCGCTGGACTCCCAGGCTTTTGCCTCAGGGCGCTCGCTCTGGGAAATCGTCACCAACATCCTGTTTCTGCAATCCTTCAACCTGCATCCCGGGATGTCATGGAATGGCCCCGCCTGGAGTGCGGCCGTCGAATTCTACGTATCGATCCTGTTCGCCGCCGTCGTTCTGGTCTTCCCGCGCCAGCGCTACGCGATCTTCCTCGCGCTCTTTCTGGCGGCCGGCGTGCTGCTCTATCAGGTTTCGCCAGACAAGCTGTTTGTCTCGTCCGATTGGGGCATCCTGCGCGCCATGTTCGGCTTCTTCGCGGGCTGCCTGGCGTATCAGCTGCGCGCGCATTCGCATGCGAAACTGACCGCGCCGAGTGTGTGGGAGGCCTGCTGCGTGGTGCTGGTCATCGCGTTCGCCGCGACCAGACCGTGGGGTCCGTCGCACTACGCGTTTCCGCTGCTCGCCATCATCGTTCTCTACGTTTTCTCCTATGATCAGGGCGCCATTTCCAAGGCCTTGCATTCGTCCATTCTGCAAAAGCTCGGCCTGTGGTCCTACTCGATCTACATGATCCACACCTTGCTGTTTCAAGTAACGAAGATGGGGATCTCCTTCGTTGGGCAGAAGGCGCATCTCAATCTGGTCGGCTGGCATAATGAGGAGAAGCTCATGCTGCTGGGAACGCCGGAACAGGCGGTGTTGCCGGCGCTCATCCTGACCGTCCTCATCGTCCCCGCCGCCGCGCTGACCTATCGCTGGATCGAGAAGCCGGCGATAGACGCCGCAAGGGACCTGCTCTCACCGCTCCGCTCGACGCAGACGGTCCTCGTCAAATCGGCAACGTCGCCCGGCATTCTAGCAGCCGCATTCGCCGGCCGGATATCGCGATCGAGCGCACGGCTATTTCCCCGCTGGGCACGGGGGTCGATTGAGACGGGCCTCGGCCGGCTGCGCGCTATGTCCAGGCGCACCACCAGCAGCATGTGATCCTGCCAGGCCGGCCGCGGCGGGCTCAATCGGCCGTGACCGGCGGCGTGCCGTGGGTGTGAAATGACTCGATCGTCCTGAGCCCCCACGCCTGGCCCTTCTTGCGCTCCTCCTCGGTCCAGACGATCGGCTTCCAGTCAGGCGCGAGGATCAGGCGCGCACCGGCATTGGCGACCTCGACGCGGTTGCCGCCGGGCTCCCAGACGTAGAGGAAGAAAGTCTGCTGAATCGCGTGCTTGTGCGGGCCGGTCTCGATATAGACGCCGTTCTCGAGAAAGATGTCGGCAGCGCGCAAAATCTCCTCGCGGCTGTCGAGCGCGTAGGTGACGTGGTGGAAGCGGCCGGCCTTGCCGTAATGATCGCGGGTATAAGCGAAGTCGTAGCTTTTGTTCGACATCGTCATCCACATCGCCGCTTCCGTGCCGTCGTTGAGCACGATCTGCTCGGTGGTGCGCAGGCCGAGATAATTCTCGAAGAACAGCCGGTTCGCCTTGATGTCGACGGCGAGGCAATTGAGGTGGTCGAGCCGGCGGACATTGACGCCGCGCGCCGGAAACCGCTGCGCCTGGTTCTTCAAGGCGGGCTTGAGCTCGGGCGGCGCCTGATACCATTCGGTCTCGTAATAGAGCTCGACGATATGACCGTCGGGATCGCGGCAACGGAACGCCGGCCCCTGCCCCATATCGCCGTCGACCCAGCCGATATCGAAGCCCGAGCCCTTCAGCGCAGCGACGCGGCGCTCCAGCGCCTGCGGGCTGCGGGCGCGCAGCGCCATGTGCTCCATGCCGGAGGTTTTTGAAGCTGTTAGCTTGAGCGAATAGCGCTCGTAATCGTCCCAGCCGCGTAAGTACACCGACTCGCCTTTCTGCCCGCTGATCGTCATGCCCATGACATCGACAAAGAACTTCAGGCTCTCGTCGGGTTTGGGCGTCAGCAACTCCATGTGGCCGAGATGGGCGAGATCGAAGATCGGCTCAGGGGTCATTGTGGTTCTCCTGACTAATACAATTCCGGGCTGTCATACCCCGCGAAAGGCGGGTATCCAGTACACCGCGCCATCGAGAGCTACCGAGACGCCTCGGAGTACTGGATCATCCGCCCCAGTGCGCAATTGCGCACAAGGCGGATGATGACACCGGTGAGCGGATCACCAGAGTGCTCGAGTCACATCGTCGAATAGTTCGTCGACCGCAAACGCGCGTGGAATGAGCTTTTGCTGCGCGGAATAATCGATGATCAGTTGCACCGAACGCTGCATTTCGTCGCGGGTAAAGCGCGGCGCGGCGAGCGAAGTGGTGGCCGCCTCCCTCAGCAGCCGATGAACCTCCCGCACGGCGTCGGGATGCTGATCGGACATGGTCTGGCTCACCACCACCATATGGTTGATCGGCACCACCCCGTGCTTTTCGAACCAGGCCTTCTCCTCCGCCGCAACATCGGCAAACAGCGGCTGCAAATCCGGATGATCGGATTTCTCGCCGAGCACCGCATCGAGTTCGCCGTCGATCAGCATCTGCATGATGTGCTTGCCGGCGCCCGCCCGCTTGGTCGTATCGGCGAATTCGGCGACATGGGCATCCTCGAATGTGACCCAATCGATCGAGTCGAGATCGACGTCATAATCATTGGCCAGAATGCCGCGCAGCCAGGCGCCGGTCGTGGTGGTGAAGGAGCGGATGCCGACGCGCTTGCCGTTGAGATCGCGCGGGGTCAGCTTCCCCGCTCTTACATTGTAGAGCGCATGGCCGTGCTGAAACCGCGCCAGCACGACATCGGGCAGCAGCACCATCGGCTTGCCGAAGGACTTCGCCATCAGATAGGTGACGATCGCCATCTCCGAGACGTCGAATGCCCCTTCCCGGACCATCGGTTTGAAGCCTTTGTTGGTCGGCGAATACTGCGCGAACTCCAACTCGACCAGATCTGACCTGATCGATCCATTCTTGAGCGCGGATGTGCCGGGATGGTCGCCGAGCAAGGTGCGCAGGCGCATCGTCACCTCAGTCCTCCCAGAGCTCGTCGACATAGACGAGGCCGGCCTTCGCCAGCGGCTCGCGCATATTGTACATGTCAAGGCCGAGCACGCCGGCGGCGAGTTTCTGACGCTTGCCATCCTCGTCGGCGCGGCGCTTCTCGCCCTTGGCGACGACATCGGCCGTGTCCTTGCGCGCGATGACCACCACGCCATCGTCGTCAGCCACCACGGCATCGCCCGGCTTGACGTTGATGCCGGCGCAGACCACGGGCACGTTGACCGCCCCTAACGTCGCCTTCACCGTGCCCTTGGCCGAAATCGCCTTCGACCACACCGGAAAGCCCATCTCGCGAAGCGATTTCGCATCGCGGACGCCGGCATCGATTACGAGGCCCTTGACGCCGCGCGCCATCAGCGAGGTCGCCAGGAGATCGCCGAACATGCCATCGGTATTATCGGTTGTGCAGCCGACCACCAGGATATCGCCCGCCCGGCATTGCTCGACCGCGACGTGGATCATCCAGTTGTCGCCGGGTTGCGCCAGTACGGTCACGGCGGTGCCTGATGCCTCCGCCCCGCTCCACACCGGGCGCAGATACGGCTTCATCAACCCAAAGCGGCCATAGGCCTCATGTGCGGTGGCGACGCCGAGCGCGCCGAGCCGTTTCACGAGATCAGCATCTGATCGTTTGATGTTGCGGACGACGACTGTCTTCATGCCAGTTCCTCCAGCGCCATCGGGAACAGCCGCTGATAGGCCTCGCCATAGGTCATCGGCTTGCCCGTGTTGCGACCGCCTTGCACGCCCCGCTGCAGCGCGACGCGTTCATAATAGGCCCACAGATGTTTCTGCGCCGCGAGGATCTCGAAGGTCTTGCGCTTGATGTCCCAGACCTCGTCGATGTTGAGGATCACCTGCGGCTTGAAATTGCACATCTCCGGCTGGTGCGGCTCGAACAGGAACACTGGCGGCGCCGAGTAGGTGTATTTTGCTCCGGGCTTGTGGCCCATCGCCTGCGCGACCACGCGGGTTTCTTGGGCGAAATGTGCGGCGTTCGGATGATCGAAATTATAGGGGTCCTCCAGTGCATGGGTCAGCACGAAGGACGGATTGAGTTCGCGGTAGATATCGACCATGCGGTCGAAATGCGCCTCGGTGAGCCGTAGCGGATAATCGCCGGCGTCGAAGAACTCGATTTCCGCACCGAGCATCTCAGCGGCGCGCTGCGCCTCGTCGCGCCGGCCGGCCTTGACTTTCTCCATCGTGGCGCCCGCCTCCTTCCAGGCGAACTGGCTTTCGCCGCGCTCGCCGAATGACAGGCAGGCGATCTTGATGCGATATCCCTTCCTGGCGTGCAGCGCGATTGCGCCGCCCGCACGCCAGACGAAATCGCCGGGATGCGCCGTGACCACAAGGCCCGTTTTGCCAGCATTGCTCATGATCGGAATTTCCTCCTTCGCTTAAGCCGCACGGGTCGGCCGCACCGGCCGCGTGGCTATTGTTTGGCAATTCCTGCGTGCTCGATCACCTCAGCCCATTTGTCGATATCGCTCTTCAGACGGTCGAGGATTTCCTCGGGCGAACTCGCCTTGGCCTCGATGCCGAGATCGAGCGCGCGCTTTTTCATCTCTGGCGACTCGAGCACCTCGCGCAACGCTGCGTTCAGCGTCTTGATGACATCCGGCGGCGTGCCTTTGGGCGCAAAGATCGCGTTCCAGGACCGCGCCTCGAAATCGCCGCCGCCCGCCTCTTTCACCGTCGGCAGGTCAGGCAGGAAGGTGGTGCGCACCGGGCCTGACGAGGAAACGGCAATCGCCGCCTTGTCGGCGATATGCGACTGTACCGCGCTGTAATTCTCGATGGCCAGCTGAATGTCGCCGCGCAGCAGCGCGATCAGCACTTCGGGCGAACTGCGGAACGGCACAATGGTGACGTCGACGCCGGCGGTCGATTTGAACAGTTGCGCCGCAAGGTTCTGGGTCGATCCGACATTGATAGTGCCGACATTGAGCGCGCCGGGTTTCTGCTTCGCCGCCTTGATGAACTCGGCCAGCGTCGGATATGGCGCACTGGCTTGCGTGACGAAGATGAAGTCGAAATAGCCCATGCTCGAGACCGGCACAAAATCGGTTACCGGATTGAACGTCAGGTTCTTGAACAGCGAAACGGAAATCGCGGTGCCGTTGCTGAACAGCGCCAGCGTATAGCCGTCCGCCGGCGAGGACAGCACGGCGCGCGCAGCGTTGATGCCGCCCGCGCCTGGCATGTTCTCGATGACGAAGCGCTGGCCGAGCTTTTCGCCGAGCCTTTCGGTCACGAGCCGCGCGGTGACGTCGGCCACGCCGCCGGCACCAAAGGGAAGGATCAGCCGCACCGGCTTGTTCGGATAGTTTTGCGCGTGGGCGATTTGCGGCAGGAACAATGCCGCAAGCAGCGCCGCCGCCGCGAACGACGCGCGGCGCCGACTCAGGCCGTATCGCTGGCGTTTGTCCATCGCACGCGCTCCCTCAGAACTCGAACAGCCGCGCCGGATTGTCGACCAGAATCTTCTGCTGCAACTCCGCTTCCGGTGCAAACAGCGGAATGAGGTCGACCAGGTCGCCGTCGTTCGGCATTACCTTAACATTGGGGTGCGGCCAGTCGGTTCCCCAGATCACGCGGTCCGGCGCCGTCTCGATGATGCGGCGCGCAAAGGGCACCGCATCGTGGAACGGCGGTCCGCTGGAGGATACCCGCTCACAGCCGCACACCTTGACCCAGCATTTCTCGTCCCGCTGCATTAGGTCGATCAGCGTCCGGAACGGAAGCTGCTCGAGACCGTCGGCCGCCTTGACGCGACCCATATGGTCGATGGTGTAGCGCACCGGCAGTTTTGCCAGCAGCTCGGCATACTCAGGCAGATCGATCGCATCGAAATGCAGATCGATATGCCAGCCGAGTGGCGCCACCATCGCGACGATGCGGTGGAACACCCTCATGTCGGGCACGCCGCCGAGGTGGCGCACGAAGTTGAAGCGGCAGCCGCGAAAGCCGCCGTCGTGCAGTTCGCGTAGGCCCCGCTCGGTGATACCGTCGTCGATATTGGCCACAGCGCGAAAGGTATTGTCGCTTACCGTGATGGCATCCAGCGCCACGCGGTTGTCAGTGCCGTGCACGGATGCATTGACGATGACGGCGCGGCCGATCCCGAGCTTCCTGTGCAGCGCCCGAAAATCCTCGAGCGGCGCGTCCGGCGGCGTATAAGGCCGCCCCGGCGCATAGGGATATTTGTCGCCGGGCCCGAAGATGTGGGTATGCGCGTCACACGCCAGCGGCGGCAGCTTGAACTTCGGCGTGCGCGTATCGGGATCAGGTCCGGGAATCGTCGGCTTGTTCATGGTGCTTTCTGCAGTACTTGGCTCGCCCTGATAATTTCGGCGATGACTAGTCGGCCGTATCTTCTTTTCGCTTTCGGCCAGCGGTTGGCGACATGCGTGGTTGAACTGGCTTGCGGCGACGCGACGCATCGTCGATGTGATCGATATCGGACGCCTGCAACGAGGCGACTGTCGCCGAGACGATCTGCTCGATCGCCTCCGCCATGTCGGCGCCGTCGGCCTCGCCGCGCGAGAGCCGAGTCACCCGCTCCGGATTGACCAGCGTATAATAGAGTGCGCCGAGCAGGAACTGCGATCGCCACACGATGGTCGTTCGCGGGATATGCGGCAGGCTCTCCACGATCGCGTCGATAAACGCATTGGTGGTGTCGTCGAAGATTTCCGCGATGATGCGGCCGACCACGGCATTGCCCTCGGCTGACATCACAGCGCGCAGCCGCGTGAACCGCGCCCCGCCGCCGGCAAGATCGCTGCTGGACGAAAAGGCCGGCTGCACATAGGCGCGCACGATCGCCTCCAGCCGATCCTGGACGTCGCGCACGCGCCTTGCCGCCACCAACAGCTCGATGCGGCGCTTGTTCATCGGCCCGCAGTGACGCTTGTAGATTTCGAGCAGCAGCCCGTCCTTGCTCTTGAAGTGATAGGTGATGCTGCCCGGATTGGCGCCGGCTTCCAGCGCGATGTCGCGGATCGACACGGCGTTGAAGCCGCGCGTCGAGAACAGCAATTCGGCCGCGCTCAAAATGGCTTCCCGCATGTTGGGGTTTCGCGTCATGGCATTTGCTTTCCGTTCCCGACCTTTGTACGTTTGTACAAAATATCAGGTCTAGTCAACAAACATCTGCCGCGGGGTGGGTTGCCGTGATAGCTGGGCTGCGATGACAGGGAGAGCCGCCGGACGCGCGGATTTTTCAAATGATCCCGGCAACAACAGGAGGACGTCTTCTCATGACCGCTCGCAGAGCCTTCATCCGCTGCACGCTGGCTGCCGCGTTTTCATTCGCAGTTACGAGCGCTCATGCAGATCAATTCCCGAGCAAGCCCGTCCGCATCCTGGTGCCCTACGCCGCCGGCGGCGCGGTCGACGTGCTGGCGCGCACGCTCGGGCAATCGCTGTCGAAGACCTGGGGACAGCAGCCGGTCATCGAAAATCGTCCGGGCGCCGGCGGCATCATCGCCTCGCAGGCGCTGACGCAATCGCCACCGGACGGCTACACGCTGATCCTCGTCGCCAGCGGCCATCCACTGAACCAGTTTTTCTATCTAAAGCTGCCCTATGACACCTTCAAGGATTTTACCGCCATCAGCGAGATCGCCTATTCGCCGCTGGCGATCGTGGTGTCCAAGAACAGTCAGGTGAAGAATCTGCAGGAGCTGTTGGCGACCGCACGTGAGAAGCCGGAGTCTTTATCCTACGGCATGTCCGGCAACGGCACCTCGGCCCATCTCGCCGGCGAACTGCTCAACTACATGGGCAAGGTCAAGATCCAGGCGATCCCTTACAAGGGCGGCGCCCCTGCCCTCACGGCCGTCATCGCCGGCGAGATTCCCATGAGCGTCAATCCGCTGCCCGAGGTGGTCGGCCGGCTCGAAGGCAATGCGGTGCGCGCCCTTGCGGTGACGACTGCGCAGCGTTCAAAGGCGTTGCCCGACGTTCCAACTGTCGCCGAAGCCGGCATCCCCGGCTATGACGCCTCGGTGTGGTGGGGCTTTCTCGGGCCTGCGGGCATGGCGCCCGATCTCGTCGCAAAAATCCACGCCGATCTTGCCACCGTGCTGAAAGATCCGGTGGTTGTGACCGCGCTGGACAAGATGGGCGCCACGCCGGTCGCAAGCTCGCCAAAAGATTTCGACGCCTTCATGCGCGCGGAAGCGGCGAAGTGGGAGCCGGTGCTTAAGGAGGCCAATATCAAGGTGCAATGAGATGGCGGGCCGGCAGCACCGTCAGGTCACCGCGCATTCGCCGGCGCGTGCACGTGCCAGAGATCGGCGCGCCAGTGCAGCACGATGGCCAGCATCAGCGCGAGGCCGGCCGCGGCATAGATCGTGCCGGTCGCGGCAAAGCCGATCTCGTCGATCAGGCTGCCGGCGGCCAGCAAGCCGATCGGCAGGCCGTAGATCACCATCATGCGCACACCCATCACCCGGCCGCGGAAACTCTCGCTGGCGGTGCGCATCAGGATGACGGCGATCGAGATCATGGCCAGGCTTTGCGAAAAACCCGCCACCACCAGACACACGATGGCGGTCGGCACCGTCTGCATCTGCACAAACACCAGCAACGTCGCGTACCAGACGACGGTCGACGCGATCAATAGCCGCGCCACGCGGATGTCGCGGATCAGGCTCAGCACGATCGAGCCGGCCAGCGAGCCGATGGCAAAACTCGCCGACAGATAGCCGAGCCCGGTCTGGTTGGTGCCGTAGATCGTCTTGGCGATATAAGGCAACAGGCCGTTGGTCAGCGGGTACGCGGTCAGGTTGGCGAGGAACGCCACCCACAATGCGGCCTGCATCCGCGGCGTGGTCCAGCAATAGGCCACCCCCTCCTTGAGGTCGCGCAGCGGCGAGCGTTGCAGCGCCTCTCCGGCCGCCTCACCCGCTGCCGTCATCTTTTTCGGTGCGACGATGCACAGCGTCAACGCGGTCGCGGTCAAATAGAGGCAGACGATGGCGACATAGGCCGGACCCATGCCGAGCGAAGCGAACAGGCCGGCGCCGCTCAGCGCGCCGGCGATGCGGGCGGTGTCCATCGTGGTGCGCGAGATGCTGATCGCCCCGACCAGCTGGCCATGCGGCATGATGGTCGCGACCAGCGCGCCGCGCACACCGAGGTCCGACGGGCGGACGATACCCATCACGGCCGCCACCATGAAGACGTAGACCGGCGCAAGATTGCCTGACAGCGCCAGCGTCATCAGTACCGCCGCCAACACCGCATAGGTCGCACGCATCATCGCGAGCAGATCGCGGTGCCCGATCCGGTCGCCGGCGACGCCGAACATCGGGGCTACCAACGTACCGACATAGCCGAGCGAAGCGAACAGCGTGAGCAGCAGGACCGAGCCGGTCTCGACCAGCACGTACCAGCCGAGAATCAGCGTCTCCATCTCGAACGCCCAGGAGGTCAGCAGGTCGGCCGGCCACTGAAAACGGTAATTCCTGACCTGAAATGGCGCCAGCGCGGAAGATCGCGCGGGCTCGCTCAAGATGCGTTCTCGCGATTCATCGCGATCCACCCTGCCTTGTTTCTTGTTTTTCCTCCTTTGTCGATAGCAAGCCGTGGACGGCGTTTCAAGCAGCCGACATCGCTCTGCCGGTATGCGTCTGCAACAGCCGTCGCACTTCGGCGGCCGGGATCGCCGGGCTGAACAGATAGCCCTGCATCTCGTTGCAGCCGAGGATGTACAGAAGATTCCGCTGCTGCTCGGTTTCGACGCCCTCCGCCGTCGTCATCATGTCGCTGGCAGCGGCGATGTTCACCACGGCCTGGACGATCGAGGAGGACGCGCCGGGACCGGCGATATCGCGGATGAAGGCGCGGTCGATCTTGATCTTGTCGAACGGGAATCGCTGCAGGTAGCTGAGCGAGGAATAGCCGGTGCCGAAATCGTCGAGCGCGATCCGCACACCCAGCTTGCGCAATTGATGCAGCGTCTCGAGCGCCGCCTCATCGTCGCGAATCAAGACCGCCTCGGTGATTTCGAGCTCCAGCCGGCTCGCGGGAAGGCCGCATGCCGCCAGCGCCGCCGCGACGTTCAGCCCCAGCGATTGGCTCCTGAACTGCACCGGCGAGACGTTGACCGCGATACGGACGTGATCCGGCCAGCTGGCCGCCTCGGCGCAGGCGGCATTGAGCACCCATAGTCCGAGCTGGTTGATCAGGCCGCTGTCTTCCGCGATCGGGATGAACTCCGCCGGCGAGATCATGCCGCGTTCGGGATGCCGCCAGCGCAGCAGCGCCTCGCAGGAACTGATCTTGCCGCTCTCGATATTGACCACGGGCTGATAGTGGATCTCGAGACCGCCGTCGCTGATCGCCTGGCGCAGCTCGAGCTCGAGGCTCCGCCGCGCCTTGGCGCGCTGATCCATACCGGCCTCGAAGAAACGATAGGTCCGCCGCCCGTCGCCCTTGGCGCCGTAGAGCGCAAGGTCCGCATTCCTGAGCAACTGGTCGAGGTCGATCCCGTCGCCGGGTGCCAGCGCTATTCCGACCGAGGCGTCGGTGGTGATCAGATGCCCCGCACATTCAAACGGCTGCCGGATCGCCAGATGGATTTCATCAACCAGCCGCATGGTTTCCGAGCGATCCTTGATAGCCGTTTGAATGACGGCAAACTCGTCGCCGCCGAGCCGCGCCGCCACGTCGGTGTCCTTGAGGCAGCCGCGCAGGCGGTCGGCGACGCCCTTGAGCAGCTCATCGCCGATCGGATGGCCGAGCGCATCGTTGACGCTCTTGAACTCGTCGATGTCGATATAGAGAACCGCGAGCTGTTCGTCCGGCCGGGTCGCCTTGAGGGCTTGTTCGAGCCGCGCCCGGAATAGCAGCCGGTTCGGCAAATCCGTCAGGCCGTCGAAATGCGCCAGATGCGCGATCCGCTCTTCGGCGCGCGTGCGCTCGGTGATGTCCTCGATGGTGGCGACCCAGCCGCCACCCTTCAGCGGGCGGTTGATGATCTCGATCGCGCGGCCACCCGGCGCCTGCGTGAGCTGACGCGTGGCTTTACCCAGCGATACGGTCCGGATGATCGCGTTGCAGAATTCATCGACATCGCCGTCAAAGGAGCCGGTTTCCTTCCGATGCGCGATCAGCCGGTGCATCGTGCAACCAGGCTTGGCCACCTCGGGCGACAGCCCGAACATGTCGAGATAGGGCTGGTTGCAGATGATGATCCGCGCGGATGCATCATAGAGGACAAGGCCTTGCGGAATGTTGTTCACGGCGATCGAGAGCTGGCGCCGCTCCGCCGCCAGCCGTTGATCGGTCAAGCGATCGCGCCTCACTAGAAGACCGGCGATGACAGAAAGAACGGTAACGAGCGCCAGCAATACGCCTTCGCGCAGGCTCCATGCCGCCGGATCGGCTGCAATCACCGCCGCGAGCACGATCCCGCACAGCCCGAGGAGCTTGACCGTGCCGCCTCCCGGCGCAAACCCGGCCAAACCGCCAGACGTTTGATGACCAACCTCGTTGCTCACTGACATGCCCTCGGAATGCGACAGGAGCCGTGCAACGGAACCCAGATCGCAAGTCACGTGACCCGCGGCATTGTTGCGCAATAGTGATGGAGGGGGCGTTACAACTTGCGGTTAGCGATCGGTTACCTCGCTCACGCGCCGACCCCGATCCGCAATCCCGAATCAAGAGGTTGCCGGGACATAGTTCACGGAAGGCGCCTCTCGTCCGAAGTGGTAAATGAATGCTTAATTTCAAAGCCGCGGAGTGCGCGGCCGGAAATACAAGAAAGTCCTTATTTTTCCAGCGTGAATAGCGCTCGGCGGCGGTGGCGGAGCGCCGCGGCAAAACGAATCCTGACCGAGATGCCGCAGATTTAGCCGATGCAGAACTGCGTCTGTTTAACCGTTTCGCTAGCCGCGGCTGCCCATAATGGAGGTCAGACCCCAATTCAAGAGATCCAGGTTCAATAGCGTGACATCCCTCGGACGTGTGATTTCCGTGCGCGGCTCCCTCGCCCGGGTCGGACTGCTGGCGTCGGGCCAGATGCCCGTCTCCGAACTGCGCGCCACCGTCGGCCGTTTCGTCAGTATCCGCTGCGCGACGTCCACCACCAACGTTGCCATGATCACCGAGGTAACGTGCGAGCACCAGTTGGGCTCGGACGAATACATCGCGACCGCCTCGGTCGACCTGCTCGGCGAGATTTCCGGTGGAGACCGCCCCAAGTTTCAGCGCGGCGTGACCAATTATCCAACCATCGGCGACGCCGTCGACATGATCACCGCCCAGGATCTGCGCACCGTCTACGCACCGAGCGGCTCGGATCAGATCAATGTCGGCAACCTGCAGCAGGACCGCTCCGTCATCGCCTATGTCGACGTCGAGGAAATGCTGTCCAAGCACTTCGCGGTCCTCGGCTCGACCGGCGTCGGTAAATCGACCAGCGTGTCGCTGCTGCTCAACGAGATCCTGCAAGCGCGGCCGAACCTGCGGGTTTTCCTGCTCGACGTGCACAATGAATATGGCCGCTGCTTCGGCGACCGCGCGCTGGTGCTCAACCCGCGCAACTTGAAACTGCCGTTCTGGCTGTTCAATTTCGAAGAGATCGTCGACGTGCTGTTCGGCGGCCGGCCCGGCGTGCCCGAAGAACTCGACATCCTCGCCGAAATCATTCCGCAGGCGAAGGGCATCTACACCCAGTACCAGAACTCCGACCGGCTCGGCCTGAAGCGCGTCGATCCCAAATCGGGCGGCTACACGGTGGATACACCGGTACCGTACCGGCTGGTCGACCTGATCTCGCTGATCGACGAGCGGATGGGCAAGCTCGAGAACCGCTCCTCGCGCATCATCTATCACAAGCTGATCTCGCGCATCGAGACCGTGCGCAACGACCCGCGCTACGCCTTCATGTTCGACAATGCCAATGTCGGCGGCGATACCATGGCGGAAGTCGTCAGCCACCTGTTCCGACTGCCGGCCAACGGCCGGCCGATGACCATCATGCAGCTCGCCGGCTTCCCCGCCGAAGTCGTCGATTCCGTGGTGTCGGTGCTATGTCGCATGGCCTTCGATTTCGGCCTGTGGAGCGACGGCGTCTCGCCATTGCTGTTCGTCTGCGAAGAGGCGCACCGCTACGCGTCGGCCGACCGCAACATCGGGTTCGGTCCGACCCGCAAGGCGGTTTCGCGCATCGCCAAGGAAGGCCGCAAATACGGCGTGTTCCTCGGCCTCGTCACCCAGCGTCCGGCCGAGCTCGACGCCACCATCATCTCCCAATGCAACACGCTGTTTGCGATGCGTCTTGCCAACGACCGCGACCAGGCGCTGCTGCGCTCGGCGGTCTCGGATGCGGCTGCGAACCTGCTGTCGTTCGTGCCTTCGCTCGGTACCCGGGAAGTGCTGGCGTTCGGCGAAGGCGTCGCGCTGCCGACGCGGCTGCGCTTCAAGGAGGTCCCGGTCCACCAGCTGCCGCGCAGCGAAGCCACCATCGCCTCGGTGCCGTCGGTCGCCGCCGGCCATGACATGCACTTCGTCTCCGCCGTGCTCGACCGCTGGCGCGGCGCCACCTCCAACCGCGACGTGCCGAACGATCCCGTGGGCGGCGAGCGGCCGAGCGTCCGCGTCATGACGCCGGTGGAAGCGCCGATGCTGCAGCCATCGATGGGGCTCGATCCCGACCGCTTCTCGCTGCTGAAAAAGCCGCTGCGCTGAGGCTGCACGGCCTCGCGCAAATTCTACGCGCAGGCCGGGTATCCACGTTGGCGCAATTGGATATATGGTTTCGGCAACGCCGCCACGCGGCCTTTAGCCGGAACCCCTCATGACCAAGCCTGCTGCGCCCATCCGATTTCAACCGCCCGCCATCGACAAGCTGCCGGAGGACATCCGCAGTCGCATCCTCGCGGTGCAGGAGAAGTCGGGCTTCGTGCCGAACGTCTTCCTGACGCTAGCCTACCGGCCCGACGAGTTTCGCGCTTTCTTTGCCTATCACGACGCGCTGATGGAGAAAGATGGCGGGCTAACCAAGGCCGAGCGCGAGATGATCGTGGTGGCGACGTCGGCCGCCAACCAGTGCCATTATTGCGTGATCGCCCATGGCGCGATCCTGCGCATCCGGGCCAAGAACCCAGAGATCGCCGATCAGATCGCCGTCAACTACCGCAAGGCCGACATCACGCCGCGGCAGCGCGCCATGCTCGATTTCGCCATGAAAGTAAGCCGCGAGGCGAACGAGGTCTCGGAAGCCGACCTGGCTGAGATCGCCAGCCACGGCTTTTCCGATGACGACATCTGGGACATCACCGCAATCGCGGCGTTCTTCGCGCTGTCGAACAGGCTGGCCAACGTCACCGCGATGCGCCCGAACGACGAATTCTACATGATGGGACGACTGCCCAAGCAAGGCTGAGACGGCCGGGAGGCGCCGCGTTGCTCGATTGGACCGAAATCATATTGCGTCTCGGTGTCGCCACGCTCGCCGGCTGCCTAATCGGTCTCAACCGCGATCTGCACGGCAAGCCGATCGGGTTGAAAACGCTGGGGCTGGTCAGCCTTGCGACGGCCACGATGCTGGTGCCAGTTCATTCGGACCAAGCCTGGCTCGTGTCGGACGCCGGCAGCCGCGTGATACAGGGAATCCTGACCGGGATCGGTTTTCTTGGTGCCGGCGTCATTGTCCACGCGGGAAGGCATTTCAGGGTTCGCGGGCTCACCAGCGCCGCCTGCACTTGGCTCGCGGCCTGCATCGGCATTGTCTGCGGCCTCGGACAATGGCGACTGGTCACAGTCGCATTGGTCATCACCTTCGTAATTCTGATCATTGGCGCGCGAATGGAGCGCTGGCTGCACAAAAAGCTTGGCGGCGAGGACGAGACCGCGCAGAAATCTCCTGCCGCCGCTCCGTCGGACAAACTACCGACGTAGCGCCGTTATCTAGTCTGGCCCGCACCAGCCCGGCAGATAGACCGCTTCCTTGCCCTTCGCAAGGTCGAGCGCTTTTTCCATGGCTCTGGAGAAATCCTCCTCGACGCTCCTGCGCGGGATTTTCCGGCGCAAGAAATCCGCCCACAGGAATTCGCTGAACGGGGTGACGTCCTTGGCAAAGCCGCCGACGCGGCGCAATTCCCCGGCGAGGCTGCGGAACGGATCATCCTTGAGTCCGGACACCGATTTCGGAAGATCCTTGTAGTGCCGGCGCTCGCCCTTGGCGTCGTAGGGATAGGCCCAGCGCTTGTGATCCATCACGGTCCAGAACGCGTCGCGTTCGACCATGGTGAGATCGCCGATCACGGTCACCAGCACGTGCTCGACGCCTTCATCATGCAGCGCACGCGCCAGATGATGATGGTCGACGATGTAATGGTGCTCGTCCGGCCCATGCACCACGGGAATCATGTGCTTGCCGAGCAGCTCGGCGCGTTTCTTGTCAGACTTGTGCTCCCGCCAACGCTTGCGCTTTTCCTTCACCTCTCGCATGCCGACCGTCATCTGGGTCGGACGCAATGACAGGATCGGAACCGGCTTGAGAATCGGGTCGCGCGTGTTGGCCATGGCTTGCCCCCTTACGTCAGCCTTCATGCTCTAGCCGGCAAAATGGCCCTGCTGATTCACACTGCCGTGAACGCGCGAGACCTCGCGCCCCCGATCTGCATGAGCAGCGATCTCCAGGATGCCCGCAGGACCGCCGGCCGCGATCTGGCGTCAGGTTCCAACCAGACATTGCGCGGATCGGATGGCTGCCACGCCAAAACATTTCATGTTGGAAGCGCTGCCGGCGTGCTATGAACAACTTGGGAATTTGCGCGGACCGGCAGCAGTGAAAACCGAGCGGCCTATTATTTCGGACGAAGAGCACGTCGTGCTCAAGTTCCGGCCGCGCACCTCCGCCCATCCGCCTGCCAAGCGCGATAGCGCCGCGCCAGTCAAGGCGCAATCCGCCGCCAACGACCTGTCCCGGTACGAGCGGCCGCGCGACGAGGGCGATGATTTCCGTCATCGCATGCTGGCCAATCTCGCTGCCTTCGCCTTTACGGTGGCGCTGACCGCGATCGGCATCTGGCTTGCCGTGAGCATCGCCGATCTCCGCAAGACCCAGGACTGCGTCCTGATGGGCCGCCGCGACTGCGCCCGGATTTCGGTGACGCCACAGGGGTAGTAGCGGCCCCATCATCCTTCGAACACGGAGCTTCCGCCGCACTTCGGTCCATCCAAGTCATTGCGAGCTTGCGTAGGTAGGATGGGTAGAGCGAAAGCGAAACCCATCACTTCCCGCCACAGGTGCAGCCCGATGATGGGTTTCGCTTCGCTCTACCTATCCTACGATCCTCTCGCCCCTTGAAAGGCAGACATATCCCGCTACGCTGGACAACAAGCAAAATAGTTCAGGGAGGCGTCATTGAAGCTTTCAATAGCGACCACGGGTCTTCTCCTCGCGACATTCCTTGCGGTCCCGGCATTTGCGCAGACAAGGGCCCTCGTGACCGAAGAGATGATGGTCAAGACATCAGATCCCGGCATCGATATCTACGTCCGCAACAAGCGGCCGGCGGAGATGACCGCGTTTCGGCCGGAGCAGACCGTGCTCTATGTTCACGGCGCGACCTATCCGTCCGAGACCGCGTTCGACCTCAAGCTGGATGGCCTGTCCTGGATGGAATACATTGCTTCGCGCGGCTACGACGTCTGGCTGCTCGACCTGCGCGGCTACGGCAAATCCAGCCGGCCCCGCGAAATGGCCGCTAAGCCGGACGCCAATCCACCGATCGTGACCGGCCAGACCGCGGTCAAGGACATCGGCGCCGCCGTCGATTTCATCCTCAAGCACCGCAACATCCCGCGTCTCAACCTGCTCGGCTGGTCGTGGGGCACCACGCTGATGGCGACCTACACCACGCAGAACGCATCGAAGGTCGAGCGTCTCATACTCTACGCGCCGTCCTGGATCCGGCAGACGCCGTCCCTGGTTCAGGCCGGTCCCGGCAAGCTCGGCGCCTACCGCATGGTCAATCGCGATCAGGCGAAAGAGCGCTGGTACACCGGCGTGCCCGAGGACAAGAAGGCCAGCCTCATTCCTGCCGGCTGGTTCGAGGCCTGGGCGGATGCTACCTTCGCAACCGACCCGGACGGCGCAACGATGAGCCCGCCGGTGCTTCGGGCGCCGAACGGTGTGGTGCAGGACGGTGCGGAATTCTTCGGCGCCGGCAAGCCCTATTACGATCCCGCCAAGATCACCGTGCCGACATTGCTCGTCCACGCCGAATGGGACCGCGATACGCCACCCTACATGGCGCAGACGCTGTTTCCGCTGCTGGTCAACTCGCCCGGCAAGCGTTACGTCGCGCTCGCCGAGGGCACGCACACCATCATCATGGAGCGTAACCGGCTAAAACTGTTCGAGGCCGTGCAGGCGTTTCTGGATGAGGCGAAGAAAGAGTGAGCCGTGGTAGCCCCGCATAAGCGCAGCGATATGCGGGCGCGAGGCCTAAAGACCCGGATGTCGCTTCGCTCATCAGTGCTACTGCTTTGAGCCCGAAGAGCGAATCAGCGTCGGCGCAATCCGACGTCTCGACGGGCGCGTAGATTCAAGACGTTGGCATTGCTTCGATGTAGCGCGACGGATTACGGCTGTGCGGCTCATCCGCCGTACTTTCATCCCAACTCCGCCGCCCGCAGCGGCGCGCGGCTGAGTTCGTTGCCGGCGGCGATCGCCTTGCGCAATAGCCGCATCAGCTCTGTGCCCTCCTTGGCGGTGAGGCCGCGCAGCATGGTGCGCTGGGCTGCCTCGACCGCCGGCGTGATCGCGCGCAACGTTCGCTTGCCCGCATCCGTGATCTGCAATTCGCGGGCGCGGCGGTCGCGGGCGCTCGCCTGACGCACCAGCAGGCCCTTCTGCACCAGGCGGTCGACCACACCGGTGATGGTGGTGCGGTCATAGGCGATCAGGCCGGCGAGCGTCACCTGATCGATGCCCGGGTTGAACTTGATGGCCGCGAGCGCGGCGTACTGCACCGGCGTAAGGTCGAAACCCGCCTCCTCGACCTCGGCGAGGAACACCGCTACCGCGATCTGCTGGAACCGGCGCGCCAGATGGCCGGGCATTTCTTTGTTATCTCTCACCGATCCCTCCAAGGCCGGTTGCCGTCGGATCTGGAATTGACAAGCATACTGATAATCAGCATGCTGAGCAATATCCAGGGGACGACGGGAGAAAGCGACCATGCAGTTTCATCTGAATGGATTCGAGCCGGGCGATCCCGAGATCGCCGACCCCGCCCGGCGGGTTGCTCCATCAGGCATGCCCGGACCTGTCCCGGCGGAAGTCGACGTCCTGATCGTCGGCTGTGGACCCGCGGGGCTGACGCTGGCGGCACAGCTTGCCGCGTTTGCCGATATCAAGACCTGCATTGTCGAGCAGAAACCGAGCCGCCTCCTCCGCGGCCAGGCCGACGGCATCGCCTGCCGCACCATGGAGATGTTCGAGGCGTTTGGGTTCGCCGAGCGCGTGCTGAAGGAAGCATGCTGGATCTCTGAGACGACGTTCTGGAAGCCGGACGAAAACAGGCCCGAAAACATCGTGCGCAGCGGCCGGGTTCAGGACGTCGAGGACGGGCTGTCGGAAATGCCGCACCTCATCCTCAACCAGGCGCGCGTGCACGACTGCTATCTCGATGTCATGCGCAATTCACCGGCAAAGCTCGAGCCGTATTATTCACGGCGATTGCTGGACCTTGATATCGCACCGGCGGCGCGGTTCGAGGACCACGCCGTGACCGTGCACCTCGAGCGGAGCGACGCCGGGCACGAAGGCGAGATCGAGACCGTCAAGGCGCGCTATGTCGTCGGCTGCGACGGCGCGCGCAGCACGGTGCGCAGATCGATCGGGCGCGAGCTGCGCGGCGATTCCGCCAACCATGCGTGGGGCGTCATGGACGTCCTGGCCGTCACCGACTTTCCCGACATCCGCTTCAAGGTGCTGATCCAGTCGGCGCGTGACGGCAGCATCATCGTGATCCCGCGCGAAGGCGGCTATCTCGTCCGCCTTTATGTCGAGCTTGCCAATCTCGATGCCGGCGAGCGGATCGCGAGCCGCAACATCACCTCCGACGATCTGATCGCGAAGGCGCGGCGGATTCTCTACCCCTATACGCTCGACGTGAAGGAGATCGCCTGGTGGTCGGTCTATGAGATCGGCCAGCGGCTGACCGACAAGTTCGACGACGTGCCGGAGGAGGAGATCGAGACTCGGCTGCCCCGCGTGTTCATTGCGGGCGACGCCTGCCACACCCACAGCCCGAAGGCCGGCCAGGGCATGAACGTCTCGATGCAGGACGGCTTCAATCTCGGCTGGAAGCTGGCGTCCGTGCTGCGCGGGCGCAGCGCGCCGCATCTCTTGCACAGCTATTCGGCGGAACGGCACGCGGTGGCGAAGGAGCTGATCGACTTCGACCGCGAATGGGCCGTGATCCTCGCCTCCGCCAAGGGCGGCAACAGGGGTGCGGATGCGGCGGCCACGCAAAACTATTTTGTCAGGCACGGCCGCTATACCGCTGGAACAGCGACGCATTATCGCCCTACGCTCCTCACGGCCGAAGCGGATCACCAGCATCTCGCCAAGGGCTTTGTGATCGGAACGCGCTGTCACTCCGCCCCGGTCGTCCGTCTCTCGGACGCCAAGCCGGTGCATCTAGGCCATGTCGCGAAGGCCGATGGGCGCTTCCGCCTCTTCATCTTTGCCGGCGTTGGCGACGCGGCGGCCGACAGCTCCCCTCTCCGCTCGCTCTGCGATTTCCTGAGCGAGAATCCAAAATCGCCGATCAGGCGGCACACGCCCGCAGGCGCCGACATCGATTCCGTGGTCGACGTCCGCGCCGTGTTCCAGCACGCGCATGCCGAACTCGCCATCGAGGCGATGCCGCCGCTCCTGCTCCCGCGCAAAGGACGCTACGGGCTGATCGACTACGAAAAGATGTTCTGCCCCGATTTCAGAGCTGGCCACGACATCTTTTCAATGCGCGGCATTGACCGCGACAAGGGCTGCCTCGTCGTGGTGCGGCCGGACCAATACGTCGCGCAAGTGCTGCCGCTCGATGCGCACGCCGAGCTTGCGGCCTATTTCGACCGGTTCATGCTAATGGTGGGGTGAATCCTAGCCCGCCTGAGCGCAAGCGATCTGCGGGAGACACTGTCCCGGGGTCGCTTTGCTCGCCCGGGCGATACGCTTGCGACACTCGCCTCTCCCCGAATCCGCCATTTTTCGCGCCAAATCCAATGATGTGGGACCCGGCCCCTTTCCATTGAACTAAACGCCCCGCTCCGATATACGGGCACTCGACTCCGGCCGGGGGATCCGAGGCCTTCCGGGGCCGTTCACTCGCCCCCTCCAAGCCGCTACGGAATATCTCCAATATATCAAAGGCTTAATGATGTCTTCCACATTCGATCAGATCGCCAACATAATCGCGGAGACCTGCGACATTCCGCGCGACACGATCAAGCCGGAGAGCCACGCCATCGACGATCTGGGAATCGATAGCCTGGACTTCCTCGACATCGCCTTTGCCATCGACAAGGCGTTCGGGATCAAGATGCCGCTCGAAAAATGGACCCAGGAAGTCAACGACGGCAAGGCCACGACCGAGCAGTATTTCGTGCTGCAGAATCTCGCCGATCGCATCGACGAACTGGTCGCCGCCAAGAATGCAGCCCCGGGCGCCTAATCGCCCGCCATGGACCTTGATTACTTCAAGCTGATCGACCGCATCGTCGAGCTGAACCTCGACGAGAAGAAGATTGTGGTCGAGGCGCAGGTTCCGGCTGCTCATACCATCTTTGAGGGGCATTTTCCGGGCTTTCCGATCATGCCCGGCGTGCTCTTGACCGAAGCGATGGCGCAGAGCTCCGGCTGGCTGATCCTCGGCGTCCTGAAGTTCGAGCGCATGCCGTTTCTGGCCATCATCAAAGAGTCGAAGATGCGGGGCTTCGTCAGCCCCGGTTCGGTGCTGACGATCGAGGCGAAACTCGAGCATGAAGGCTCAGGCTTCGCCGTTACCAAGGTCAAGGCCCGCATCGGCAAGGATCTGAAGTGCAGCGCTGAACTCACGTTCGGGCTAACGCCCTTCCCCGACCCCTCCTTGCGCGTTCACATGGACGCGATGGCCAACAAGATCGGCTTCCCACTGCAGGCAATCACGCATGACTGAGCCAACATCGGCGCCCAAGGAAGTCTGGATCACCGGCATCGGCATCGTCTCCTCGCTCGGCGAAGGGTTGGACGCGCATTGGGATGCGCTGAAGGACAAGAAGGTCAACGTCGACGACAAGCGGTTTGCGCCCTACATCGTGCACCCCCTGGCGCCGGTCTCCTTCGATGCGCAGATCCCGAAAAGGGGCGATCAGCGCCAGATGGAAGCGTGGCAGCGCATCGGCACCTATGCCGCCGGCCTGGCGCTGGATTCGGCCGGCGTGAAGGGCGACAAGGAAATCCTTGGGCGGATGGACATGATCGTCGCGGCCGGCGGCGGCGAGCGCGACCTCGCGGTGGACGTCGCCATCATGACGGCCGACGCCAAGGGCAATTCGAGCCCCGCCTTTCTCAACGAACGGCTGATGAACGATCTGCGGCCGACGCTGTTCCTGGCGCAGCTCTCCAACCTGCTCGCCGGCAACATCGCCATCGTCCACGGCGTCTGCGGCACCTCGCGCACCTTCATGGGCGAGGAAGCCGCCTCGATCGACGCGGCGCGGATCGCGCTGGCCCGCATCTCCTCCGGACAGAGCGAGATTGCCCTGGTCGGCGCCGCCCACAATGGCGAGCGCTCCGATCTCCTGGTGCTCTACGAATTCGGCGACTTTAACCTGAAGGAAAAGTTCGCGCCGGTCTGGCAGCGCGAGGGCCAAAGCGGCTTTGCGCTAGGCTCCGCCGGCTGCTTTTTGGTGCTGGAATCGCGCGAGCACGCCGAGGCGCGCGGCGCCAAGCCTTACGCAAAACTGACCAAGGTGGTCGCCGATCTGGCGCACCGCAAGCAGCCGGGCGCGGTGACCAAATCATTGGAAGCGATGTGGCCGAAGCTCGGCGTCACCGCCGAGAGCGGCCAATTGATCACCGGCGCGACCGGCGCGGAGCCGGTGACCTCGGAAGAAAAGGCGTTCCTGCGCCAGCATCCCGGCTTTGCGGTGCGCGCCACCGGAACGAAGTTCGGCCATACGCTGGAGACCCAGTTCCCGCTCGGCCTGGCGCTGGCGGCGCTTTCCCTGTCGCGCGGCGAACTGTTCCCGCCCCATGATCCCAGCGGGTTCGAGGTTGAAAAGGCCGGCACCCCGGACCAGATTGTGGTGGTGGGCGCCGGTCACTGGCAGGGCGAAGGCATGGCGCTGGTCGAGGCCGTCAAGTAAGCGACGCTTTCGGCACGGCCGAAATCAATTGAGGCGCGCGAAACGCGCGAGTTACGGCGCAACTTCGGGGGAACCATGTCAGCACCATCGGATAAATTCGGCAGGCCGATTGTCGTCGTCACCGGCATGGGCGTAGTGACCTCGCTTGGCGCCGGCAAGGAAGACAATTGGCGCCGCCTGACCGCGGGCGAGTCCGGCATCAAGACCGTGACACGCTTTCCGGTCGACAGCTTGAAATCGACGATGGCCGGCACGGTCGATTTCGTCACCGTTGATCCCGTCACCTCGACAGGGCTGACCGAGCGGCTGGCCGAATTGGCGATCCAGGAAGCGCTTGGACAGTCCGCGATCGGCGCCAAGGCCGATTTCCCTGGCCCACTGTTCCTGGCGGTCGCGCCCGTTGAAGTCGAATGGCCGCAGCGGCTGGAGCTCGGGCGCGCAATCGGCAAGACGGAGTTCGACTATGGCGACATGCTGCGCATCAGTGGCGGCGGCAGGTACGCCAAATACCATCATCGCTTCATGTTCGGGTCGGTGGCGAGCCACCTCGCCGAAACATTCGGCACCAAGGGTTCGCCGATCTCGCTCTCGACCGCCTGCGCCTCCGGCGCCACCGCGATCCAGCTCGGCGTCGAGGCGATCCGCCGCGGTGAAGCCGATGCCGCGCTATGCGTCGGGACCGACGGCTCGGTGAATCCGGAAGCGCTGGTGCGCTTCTCGCTGCTGTCGGCGCTGTCGACCCAGAACGATCCGCCGCAGGCGGCGTCAAAGCCGTTCTCCAAGAACCGCGACGGCTTTGTGATGGCGGAAGGCGCCGGCGCGATGGTGCTGGAAAGCTATGCGTCCGCCATGGCCCGCGGCGCCAACATTCTCGGCGTTGTCGCCGGCTGCGGCGAGCTGACTGACTCGTTCCACCGCACCCGCTCGAGCCCCGACGGCAAGCCGATCATTGGCTGCATGCGCAAGACGCTTGCCGATGCCGGCCTGGAGCCGGAGCAGATCGACCACATCAACGCCCACGGCACCTCGACGCCGGAGAACGACAAGATGGAATACAACACGACCGCCGTCGTCTTCGGCGATCACCTGCCGAAGATCCCGGTGTCGTCGAACAAGTCGATGGTCGGCCACACGATCTCGGCCGCCGGTGCGGTCGAGGCCGTGTTCTCGCTGCTGACGCTGGAGCATCAGCGGATTCCGCCCACGATCAATTACGAGATTCCGGATCCCGCGATCCTGTTCGACGTGGTTGGCAACAAGGCCCGCGACGCCAAGGTCACCGCCGTGATGTCGAACTCGTTCGGCTTCGGCGGGCAGAACGCCTCGTTGATCCTGACGCGCGAACCGGCGTAAGCCGCGCCGCCCGCTTGTCACGATGAACAGCCTGCTCTTACGCACCAAGGCGCGCCTGCGCGACGCCTTAAAGCCAGTCGCGGAAGCGGCCGTCGGCGTGCTGACGGTCGCGCTCTTGCGCACCACGCGCTATTTCGACCCGGACAAGACCGCAAACTTCTTCGGCCGCTGCACCCGCTTCATCGGACGGCGGCTGCGCGAGGACCGCATCGGACGCGAAAACCTCAAGGCCGCCTTCCCCGAGAAATCGCCGGAGGAGATCGAGACCATTTTGGCCGGCGTGTGGGACAATCTCGGCCGCATCGGCGCCGAGTTCGCCCATCTCGATCACATCTGGGACTACGACCTCGACCATCCGGAGAAGCCGAGCCGCATCGAGTTCACGCCACGCACCAAGGAAATCTTCGATTCCCTGCGTGACGACGGCAAGCCGGCGATCATTTTCGCCAGCCATCTCGGCAATTGGGAAATCCCGGCGCTCGGCGCAGTCGCCCACGGGCTCGATTGCGCGATCCTGTTTCGCCGGCCGAACATCGAGTCCGCCGACCGCGCCATCGAGCGTATCCGGGCCGTCAAGATGGGCACGCTGGTGCCGGCCGGGCGCGAGGCACCCCTGAAGCTCGGCGAAGCCCTGCAGCGCGGCCAGCACGTCGCGATGCTGGTCGATCAGTACCTCGGCAACGGCGTCGAGGTGACGTTCTTCGGCCGCAAGACCAAGGCCAACCCGACGCTGGCGCGGCTCTTGCGGCAGGTCGAATGCCCCCTGCACGGCGTGCGCATCATCCGCCTGCCCAATCACCGCTTCCGCGCCGAACTCTCCGAAGAGGTCAAGCCGGTGCGCGATGCGTCCGGCCAGATCGACATCCAGGGCACGATGCAGGCGGTGACATCGGTGGTCGAAGGCTGGGTGCGGGAATATCCGGATCAATGGCTGTGGCTGCACCGGAGATGGCGGTAGCGGCCAGCCGCTCCTCTCCTGCCCTACCCGCCGAACAGCAGACCGAGGCTCCAGGCTTTCATTACGACCGTCGCAGCCAGCACGAAGACGATCTGCAGCAGCGTACGGGTTGAGAAGAAGGCGAGGATGGTGGTCATGTGATGCTCCCGGAAGGGAGCTATAGATTCTGCCTCGGGTTCTAGCAACAGGAGTTTGTTGGACCTCGTAGGCCGGCATCACGGTCATTCCGGGATGGTGCGTAAGCACCAGACCCGGAATCTCGAGATTCTCAGGGGCGCAAGCGCGCCCCCTAGTTCGATGCTTCGCATCGCCCCGGAATGACGGCGCTGCCGTCACTTCCCCATCTTCACCCGCGTCCAGAGACGGTTGATCACGCGCTGCGTTGCGGGGTCTCGCGCCTTGATGACGAAGAGCTTCTTCTGCATCGCCTCGTCCGGATAGATGTTCTTGTCACCCAGGATCCTCGGATCTACCAGCTTCTGGCTCGCCAGGTTGCCGTTGGCGTAAGACAGAAAATTGGAATTCTTCGCCGCAACATCCGGGCGGTAGAGATAGTTGATCAGCTCATAGGCTTCCGCGACGTTCCTGGCATCGGCCGGGATCGCGAGATTGTCGAAGAACATCTGCGCGCCCTCTTTCGGGATGGTGTAGCCGATCTCGACCCCATTGTTCGCTTCGGCCGCGCGGCTGCGCGCCTGCATGATGTCGCCCGACCATCCCACCACAAAGCAGATCTCGCCCGAGGCCAGCGCGCCCAGATATTCCGAGGAGTGAAACTTGCGGACGTTCGGCCTGATCTTGCTGACGAGCTCGGCGGCCTTTTCCAGATCGGCCTGCTTGGTCGAATTCGGATCGATGCCGAGATAGCTGAGCGCTGCCGGCAGGATGTCGTCGGCGGAATCGAGCATGTGGATGCCGCAGTCTTTGAATTTCGCGAGATTCTCCGGCTTGAAGACAAAATCCCAGCTATCGACCTTCGTGTCGGGGCCGAGGATTTTCTCCGCCGTCTTGACGTTGTAGCCGATGCCGGTGGTGCCCCACATGTAATTGGCGGCATAATTATTGTCGGGATCGTAGGTTGCAAGCTGGCTGGTCACGATAGGCCAGGCGTTGGCGAGATTGGGCAGCTTCGCCTTGTCGAGCTTGAGAAAGACCTTTGCGGTGATCTGGCGCTGCAGGAAATAGCCGGTGGGCACCACGACGTCGTAGCCGGACTTGCCGGCCAGAAGGCGCGTCTCCAGCGTCTCATTGGCATCAAAGGTGTCGTAGACTACCTTGATCCCGGTCTCCTTGGTGAAATCCTCCAGCACGCCCGGCGCCATATAGTTCGACCAATTGTAGAAATTGACCGTGCGCTCCTGCGCCCATGCGGGCGAGAGCGACAGCGCCGCCGCGAGCGCGCCGGCAAGGCGCAGCGGATTTCCAAAGAAAGCGCGCATGACTACCTCTTGCGACGGCCGTGCACCGCGTCCGACAGGCGCTCCAGCGCGGTGTCGAGCGTCTCGTCCTTCTTGGAGAAGCAGAACCGCACCACGGAGGTCACCGCGTCCTGCTCGTAGAACGCCGACACCGGGATCGCGGCGACCTTGTAATCGTTCACGATGCGCTTGCAGAACTCGACATCGGTCTCGTTGAGGCCAAGCGGCGACAGGTCGACGGTGAGAAAATACGTCCCCTGCGATTTCAGCACGGGAAAGCCGATGCTCTCCAGCCCCTTGGTCAGGCGGTCCCGGCTCCGCGCCAGCTCCTTGCGCATGTCGTAGAAATAGTCGTCGGACTTGCCGAGACCGTAGGCGACGGCGGCCTGCAGGTTCGGCGCAGTCGTGAAGGTCAGGAACTGGTGCACCTTGGCCGCCACGCGGAGCAGCGGCGGTGCGGCGCAGACGAAGCCGACCTTCCATCCCGTCAGCGAAAAGATCTTGCCGGCGCTGCCGACCTTGATGGTGCGGTCGCGCATACCCGGGATGGTGATCAGCGGGATGTGTTCGCGGCCGTCGAAGATGACGTGTTCCCAGACCTCGTCACAGATCGCAATCGTGTCGTACTTCTGGCAGAACCGCGCCAACAGCTCGAGGTCCTCGCGGGGATAGACCACGGCGGCCGGATTGAGCGGGTTGTTGAACAGCACCGCCTTGGTCTTCTCGTTGAAGACGCTCGCCAGCATCTCCTCGGTCAGCCGCCAGCCCGGCGGCTCCAGCCGAAGCAGGCGGGGAATACCGCCGGCCTGGCGGATGATCGGCAGATAGCTGTCATAGACCGGCTGGAAGCAGATGACCTCGTCACCGGGCTCCACCACGGCGAGGATGGACGAGGTCAGCGCCTCGGTGCCGCCGGAGGTCACCATCACCTCGGTCATCGGATCGAGGTTGAGCTTGTGCCAGCGCCCGTAATGGGCGGCGATCGCCTGCCGCAGTTCCGGAATGCCCATCATCGATGGGTACTGGTTATAGCCGTTCACGGTAGCGTCGGCGGCGGCGCGGCGGATATCCTCCGGCCCCGGATCATCCGGAAAGCCCTGGCCGAGATTGATGGCGTTGTTGTCGCGGGCCGCCTGCGACATCGCCTCGAACACGGTGACGGGAAGGTCGGCAAAGACCTTGTTCATGGACGTCATGGCGCGTCAGCCGCCGGTCTTGGTCTGCAGCCCTGCTGCCTTCCAGGCCAGAATGCCGCCCGCCAGATGCTTGTCGTAGGGTAGCCCCGCTGCCTGCGCCGCCAGCGAGGCCGTCACCGACCGCTTGCCCGAGCGGCAGGCAAACACCACCTGCCTGCCCCTCGGTTCGGGAATGGCCGCCGGATCGAACGACTGTAGCGGAACCACCACGCCATCCGGATAGGCTTCCACCGCGACCTCGTTCGGCTCGCGGACGTCGACCAGGAGATAGCGGCCCTCCGCCATGCCCTTCGCCACGTCTTCCGGGGTCAAATCGTGCACCTGATGGTCCGCCACGCAATCCTCCTGACAAGCTGCCCGCGAGGGCCCCGATGAGCCCCCGGCCAAGCGGGCGCCAAAGTCGCCCCTTGCGCGAAGAAAATCAAGCACTGTAAACGGCTTAAAGCGTCGGCTGAACCTCCGGGCTCAGCTTCGCCGGAGGCCGTTACGGAAGTTCTTTTGCGATGGGCCAAGCCCCACTTGGCGTTTGAATACCGTCCGCCCGGTAACCTCGCCTGATATAGAATGCCAGCGCATTTGAACTGGCTTCGGCCCGCACCGCCTCGATGCCGCGCTCGCGCATCAGCCGCTCCAATATCGCCAGTACGCCCGCGCCAACCCCACGGCCGGCAAATTCCGGGGCGGTATAAAGTCCCTCCAGCCTTTCGCCGCGAGTAGCCCCCCACCCTGCTGGGACGCCCTCCAGTTCCACCAGCCATACTTCCAGCTCACGCAGCTTTCGCTCCATTCCGGAGAGCGTAAGTTGCGCCGCCCACGCCTGCGCCTCGGCAACTGTCATCGTTGGAGGCGCAAGCGCAAGAATCGATCGTCGCCTGATGTCGTGGAGACGACGTGCATCCTCGCGTATCGCCAGACGGTAAACGGCACCCATCGTCACCTGCCCCTGGTTAAACGACCTGCCGAACAGCTTCGTAATGTCCACTGTGACCTCAAGCGAAGTCCGGTCTGCAGGATGCTTTTGATGGCAGCAGCAATAATGGAAGGCCCGAGACGAGCCAGGCCTTCGTGTCTTTGCGTGTCCAAGTTCCCTACGGCCCGTTACGGACCCATCCGCGCCGACGCGGGGTGGCCCGGCACCTGGAAACGCTTGCCGGTATCGGTCACGTTGGTCCCATCGACCTTAAGAATTGAGAAGTCCTGGCTTAGGTAGTTGCCGATGAGGATATATTTGCCGTCAGGCGTGAACATCGCGGCTTCCGGCAATCCTCCGACCTCGATATCGCTCATTTTGGTGACCTTCTTGCCGTCGATCTTCAGCACTGCGACGCTGCCGTTCTTTTCATGGAAGAACGCATTCTTCATATTTGAGCCGCGCAGGATAACCGAAACGGCGAGATCGCCTTTCGGGCTGATCGCAAGTCCCTCCGGCCCGTCGCCCACGACTACGCGATCGATGATCCGAGGCGGATTGGCTTCGAGATCGATCACGCTTGTTGTATCGACGCTGCCATCCGAGGAGCCTGCGCCGCCATTGTCCGCGGTAAGTGCGATCTTGCCCCCCGCTGCCACTGCGACGTTGTATGGCCACTGGCCGGTCGGCAAGTCGATCTTGCTGTAGGTCACCTTATCGCCAGCGACATCCAGCACGGAGATCTTGTGAGCGGGAAACCGGGCGACCAATGCGCGTTTGCCGTCGGGCGTAAATGTTGCATGCGCCACGCTGTCGGGCATCGCTACGGTGTCAGTAATCTTGACATCGCTGCCATTAACCGAAAGTACGCTGATTGAATTGTCGCCGCGGTTGGCGACCAGCGCCATCTTGCCGTCGGGACTGAAACTCAATCCAGAGGGCTGTTTGCCCGCCGTTAGCGTGGCCGCAAGCTTTGGCGGATTGGCGCTGAGGTCGATCACATATACTTTGTTGTCCGGCACCTGTTTTAGCGCATCGCCCTCCTTGAGTACGTCGACGGAGTCCGCCGCAAGCGCCACCGTGCCGCTCGGGTCGATCGCAACATTGACTGGTGGGCCGACCACCGAGTTCTTCAGCGGCAGGGAAGCGACGATCTTCGGGCTTTCAGGATCTGCGACGTCGACGATCAGAACCTGGTCTTTGCCTGGCGCAGCCAGGATCGGCTTGCCGTCATCGTTCCATAGGAGTTTCTCGTCGAGACCGACGATCATGAACGGCTTTGCAAGCGCAGAGCCGAGAAGGCTCGCACTCACAAGCGTCGTGGTTGCGACTGATAATCCGACGACACGTCTGGCTAACATCATGGCGTTCTCCCAGAATATCCGGCTTTCTGCACGCCGGTCTCGACAGGTTACGCTTGGAACCATGCGATCGCCAGCGTCGTAGCTCCCCTGGCGGACGGACACCTATGTCCGTTGGTGGGCCCGATTAAGACCTTCCCACCAGTACTGAAGGGTCCGCTCGCAAGACTGACCGGAAGTATTAGCCGCCGGGCTAGACGACGCGATTGACCCAAAGCCGTCTTTGGCCACGGGGTCGCTCGTGATGCATCATTCTGCTATTGTGGCTTTTTCATTGTTGAATATCGGTCAATGGAGCACGCGATGCCAAACAGCGAGGAGATCGAGGCGAAGTCGCACACCGCTGCGCCGCAGGGCTATGTGCTTAGTGCCGGAGACGGTGAACACCTGATCCATTTTCGTGATGGCGGTAACATCTTTATCAAAACCGACCCATAACGGGGTCCAATAATTTTGGCCTGGGCATTCAGCAGCTACCCAAGGGCTCAGGCATTCCGCTTCACCGACACCTCGACAGGGACGAGCACGTGGCATGGGTTCAGTAGTCAAGATCAGGAACTGGTTTTACTGTGGATCATGGTGCCACCAGGCTTCGACGGTTTCTTCCGCGAAACCTGCAGCCGACCCGGCGAACCGCGAAAGGAATTGACGCGGGAGCAGATCAACGCGATCGCTCTCAAATATGGGGCAGAATACACGTAGGCGGCCGAACGGAGCGGCCAGACCGCCGATTTTTGACCCAAAGCGATCTTCGATCCTCGCTTGCCATCTCGCCTAATGACGCAGCGGAAGTGACGTTTGTTCGTCGCGTCGCTTCGCGCCGTCAGCGGATATCGGCGCAAATTGCCGCAACGCAGCATGGCCACTTCCCAACCCATCAGGGCTTATCTGACGTGCAGGTGGTGGCTGTCGGCATCTCCAGCGCATCCCATTGTCTGATATAATGATATCTGCCGGGTTCATCAAAGAAATGCCCGCATGAAAAATTGACCCCGGAGGAGCATTGCCGCCGAAATAGCCGCCGGCGGGCGGTTCTATTCAACGCGCAATCATCCATAGGGAAACGCCATGAAACGTCGTCAATTTCTAAGCACGGCAGGCGCTGGCCTCGCCGTGTCTGCCGCCGTTGCTGCGCCAGCCATCGCCCAATCGATGCCTGAACTAAAATGGCGCTGCACCACGAGTTGGCCGAAATCACTGGATGTGCCTTTCAGTGCATCAGAGACGATTGCAAAATATGTTGCGGAAGCTACCGGCAACAAGTTTCAGATTCAGCCCTTCGCAGGCGGCGAGATCGTGCCTGCATTGCAGGCGGTCGATGCAGTGAGCAATTCGACGGTCGAAATGTGCCACACCGCCGCCTATTACTTCATCGGCAAGGATCCGACGTTCGCGCTCTATTGCTCCGTTCCGTTCGGACTGAACTCGCGCCAGCAGAATGCATGGTTCCAAGATCACGGCGGTCAGGACATGCTCAACGAGTTCGGCAAGAAGTACAACGTATACGGCATTGCGGGCGGCAATACCGGCACTCAGATGGGCGGCTGGTTTCGCAAGGAGATCAACAGCGTCGAAGATCTCAGCGGACTGAAGATGCGGATCGGCGGGTGGGGGGCAAGACCCTTTCAAAGCTCGGCGTGGTCCCGCAGCAAATCGCAGGAGGTGACATCTATCCGGCCTTGGAAAAAGGCACGATCGACGCAACCGAATGGGTTGGTCCCTATGACGACGAGAAGCTCGGCTTCTACAAGGTCGCCAAGTACTACTATTATCCGGGCTGGTGGGAAGGCGGCACGGCGCTGCATTTCTTCATCAACCTGGACAAGTGGAACGCCTTGCCAAAGTCTTACAAGTCGCTCCTCGCTCTGGCCTGCGGCTATGCCAACATGGACGTTCAGGCGCGCTACGATGCGCGCAATCCACCAGCCCTCAAGCGCCTCGTTGCCAACGGGACTCTTCTGCGTCCGTTCAGCCAGGCGATATTGGAAGCGTGCTTAAAGGCTTCCAACGACGTCAATGCCGAAACCTCCGCTGCCAATCCTGATTTCAAGAAGATCCACGATTCGCAAATGGACTTCCGAAATGACGAGAATCTCTGGTGGCAGGTCGCGGAGTATTCATATGAAACATTCATGATCCGCACGCGCCCAAAGGGCTGAACGACCCCGCGACTCGAACCGGCGCGTAGCTGTCGTCGCTAGCGGCAGAGTGCCGGGGCGATGTTGCCCTGCCCGCTTGAAAAGGTGGCGTGCTTGGTACAGCGAAGCGGGCGAAACTAACTTCGGTGTCAGAAACTGTCACATTATTCATTTGAAATCGCTGGATCATTTGGCTGTTCTGGTTGTCTTCATTCTTGCGACCGTATCGGTTGCTGCAATTCGACACGGAGGTCGGGATGAACAACAAGCTCCTTAAATGCCTCACCGTGGGTGCAATGGCTGTGACGCTTGCGCTTGCGTCACCCGCGCTCGCGCAACGCGGTGGTGGTGGCGGCGGTCATGGTGGTGGCGGCATGGGTGGCGGCATGCATGGAGGTGGAATGGGCGGTGGCATGGGTGGCGGCATGCGTGCCGGCGGCATGGGCGGCGGCGGCATGGGTTTCGCAGGCAGCCGCGGCGGTTTCGCAGGTAGCGGCGGTTTCGCAGGTAGCCGCGGGTTCGCAGGTAGCCCCGGTTTCGTAGGTAGCCGTGGTTTCGTAGGTAGCCGCTTCGCGGGCCCGCATTTTGGGCATGCAAGGTTTGCGCATCACGGCCGGTTCTTCCATCACCGCCGCTTTGCGTTCATTGGCGTGCCCTACGCCTACGCCGCCTACGCCGCCTACGACGGCTGCTGGCGCAGGACGTGGACGCCGTACGGACTACGATGGGTCAACGTATGTAACGCTTACGGCTACTACGGCTACTACTGAAGCGCATCGCGATTGAGGCAATGCCACTGCCATATTGATCCCTGAGTCCGGGTTCCGGCGCGCCCGTACCGTCCATGCGCAAGGAATCCAGACATCGTGATGGTCGCCGCTGGCGCATGTCTCGTTCGAGCCTGTGGCGACCGTCACCTTGTTCACGTAACCTTCAGATTGCGTGAGCCAGTCTCCGGCGTGTCGGGCCAGTCGTTCGGAGACGGTAGACCATGTCGGGAGGTCACCGGCGCATTCTGGTCGTCGAGGATGACCCGGAAACCGCTGGTCAGCTCGTGGAATCGCTGAGAACCAGCGGTTACCAGGTGGATTTGGCCAGCAGCGGAAACGAGGCGCTGAGCCGCGGCGCCGCCGGCGAGTATGCCGTTATCACAATCGACCGCATGCTGCCGGATATCGACGGCATCGCAGTCATGCGTCAACTGCGCGAAGACGGCATCGCCGCACCTGTCTTGATCGTCAGCGCACTCGGAGAAGTCGACGATCGGGTGCGCGGCTTGCGGGCCGGCGGCGATGACTATCTGGTCAAGCCTTTTTCGTTCGTCGAACTCCTGGCGCGCGTCGAGGCGCTTGGCCGACGCAGCGACACCATTGTCAAGGAGACGATCTTGCGTGTCGGCGATCTCGTGCTCGACCTGGTTTCGCGAACCGCCAGTCGGCGCGGCAAGGACATTGTGCTTTTTCCCCGCGAGTTTCAGCTTCTGGAGTATCTGGTTCGCAACGAAGGCCGCGTCGTATCCCGGGCAATGTTGCTGCAGCATGTCTGGGACCTTCATTTCGATCCCTCGACAAATATCATCGACGTTTATGTCGGGCGCGTGCGTCGCAAGGTCGATGGCCAGCAGGCCTATCCGTTGATCCATACGGTTCGCGGTGTCGGATACTCTCTCCGTGCTCCTGGCTAAGACCCTAACGTCATCGACCTTCAAGCAGGCGCTGATTGCGATCGCAACGTTCGGCACCATTGTGTCGGCGCTTTTCGGCTATGTATATCTCTCCACTTCCTCCTATGTGCGCGGCCTGTCTGATCGTGACATCAAGACGGAGTATTCGAGCCTGCAGGGCGCGTACGAACGTTCGGGGCGCGATGGGCTGATCGCCCAGATTCAACGACGCATTGCCGACGATAATTTTGCAAACAACGTGTATATGTTGGTCGGTCCTTCATTGGCTGCCCTGGCCGGCAATCTCGGGGGATGGCCGCCGGCAGCCACAGCGGCCAGCGGATGGATAGAGTTTCGCGCCCGCGAGGCGTTACCCAACGCGACAAACCGGCCCCTGCTGCGGGCGATGCTCCAAACATTTCCAAGCGGCGAGCGTCTGCTGGTGGGAAGGGATATCAGCGACCTCGACAGCTTCGCCGATCAGATCAAGACCGCCATGATCTCGGTCGCCGCATTGTTGTTTGTGGTTGCCGGGGTCGCGAGCATTCTCGTGACGCGCCGGACGGTGGGGCGGATCGAATTGATCAACGCCACCAGCCGAGCCATCATGCAAAGCGGCCTGGATCAGCGCATCCCGCTCCGCGGCACCCATGACGAGTGGGATCGCGTTGCGGAGAACCTTAACCTGATGCTGGACCGCATCGAAACATTAATGGGAGAGATCAGGCAGGTGAGCGACAATGTCGCGCACGACCTCCGGACGCCACTGACGCGCATGCGCGGACGACTGGAGAAAGCCTATCACGGTCAGCGCATCGGAGAGGACGACCAGGCGTTGATCGGCGATACGATCAACGACCTCGATGCTGTCTTGCGTATATTCTCATCGCTCACGCGGATTGCGCAAATCGAGACCCAGGCACGAAAGGGCGCGTTCCGCCCTGTGAACCTGGTGGAAATCGCCGGCGAGGTTGCGGAGCTGTACGATGCCGCAGCCGAACAGGTGGGCACACGTCTTACCGTCGTCGGCGATCACGAGGTGATGGTGACCGGCGATCGCGACCTGATCTTCGACGCCATCGCTAATCTCGTGGACAATGCGATCAAGCATGGCCGCGCCGGAGGACAAGTCGTGGTCACGAACGAAAACATCGACGGCAAGCCGGTCATCTCGATCGCCGACGACGGGCCCGGAATTCCCGCCTGCGAATACCAGCAGGTTTTCAAGCGATTTTACCGACTGGAACACAACCGTTATACGCCGGGAAACGGTCTGGGGCTCAGCCTGGTCGCTGCCGTCGCCCATCTTCACGGTGCGCGGATCGAGATGCTCGATAACTCGCCGGGCCTCAAGCTCAAACTCTGGTTTCCCGCAGTCCACTAGCCGCGCTCAGCCGCTCGGGCGAATTCGTTATCGCGGGGTTGCTTTCCAGCTCGCCGCGCCTTGATTTCTGCACTATTTGGGCAGCAAATAGACGAATGTAGCGCTTTGGGAGGACGGGCGATGTCAAGGTCCGGGGTCGCGTTGCTGTTTGTGGGGTTAGTCGGGTCGCTGCTCGGCGGCTGCATGCAAGCGACGCTTGCGCCATCGTCGAATGCCAGTTTGACCCCAAGGGACCGGCAGTTGCTGGCTCACCCGCCTTATGCGCAGGCGAGCATTCCGGAGACTTATCGCCGGCATATTGTCGACTACACGCGCAGAGAGCAGCCGGGCACGATCCTGGTCGATACCAACTCCAAGTATCTTTATTACGTCCTGCCGGGAGGCAAGGCGATCCGTTACGGCGTGACGGTGGGAGAGGAAGCGCTGGCCTGGTCTGGCGTCGCTACCGTCGGCCGCGTGGCTGAATGGCCCGATTGGATCCCGACCGCAGAGATCCAGGCACGGCTCGGCCCCTACCCGAAGCGCGTCGCCGGCGGTCCGGCCAATCCGCTGGGCGCGCGGGCGCTCTACCTTTACGAGGGCAATAAGGACACGCTGTACCGCATCCACGGCACCAACCAGCCGGAATATATCGGTCAGGCGATCTCGTCCGGCTGTATCCGCATGACCAACGAGGACGTCATCGATCTCGTGAATCGCGTGAAGCTGGGCACGATCGTCGTCGTTCTGCCGCCAGGCCGAACTGCGTGACGCGATATGCGTAAGGCTTCCCATGAAGTCGCGGCCGCCAGGCCTGATGAAGCGCCGCCGATCAATCATACTTGAACGCAGCCGTTGAACCTCCGCGAAGTTCCCGTGACGCACACCTAGGGGAGCGTCGAGTATTTCGGAGGCTCTGATGACCAGACATCGAACGATTACCGGATTCGTGGCCGTCGCCCTGATCGCCGTCGCCGCAACGGCCGCCACCATGAGGTCGCATCTGCACTGGAGCGACGTCACCGCTGCCCCCACCGGCACGACCATGTTGAAAGACCCCGCGGTCGACGCGAATATCCCGGCTGCGAGTTTTGACGACCGCTGGTCCGCGATGTCAGCCTCGACGGCCGACTCGTCCGGGCGATAGGTGTATTCCACGAGGCCAGCGAACAACTGACGAGCGCCAGTGCGATGCGCCGACATATGCCCTCCAGAACACACACGGCGACCCAACTCTTCGTTCTTTTCGCACCTCAGGTGAGATGGTTCACACCAACATGGAATAGCGAGGACTAAAATATCCGCGCCCGATCCATTGAAGGCCGCTTTCGCGTGATGGAGTGCGAATGCGGCTCCGTGCACGACAAGGTGAATACGGAGGTACATTAGAACCACCTTGGCAGTCGTCTGAAGTCCAACTTCTGGAAGGAGGCAAAGATGAACGTGCTGAAATCTGCAATCGTCAGTCTGGCCCTCGTTTCAGCCAGCACATTAGCCCGCGCTGATGTCATTGCCGACTGGAACAACACGGCAATGGACGTCATGAAGGCGGTCAACGTTGCCGGTAATCCATGGACGCGCAGCATGGCACTGGTGAATGTGTCGATGTCGGACGCGATCAATTCGGTGCAAAACCGGTATTCACGTTACATCCCGGAGCTTCCAGTTGATCCAAAGGCCTCCGCCGAAGCCGCGGCGGCCGCCGCTGCCCGCGAAATTCTCATGCGGCAGTATCCCGGCCAGAAGGAGCGGATCGAGGCTGCCTTCGCTGAAACGCTGAAATCCATTCCGGACGGCCCCGCGCGGGCCGCAGGCATCGATCTGGGTGCAAAAGTTGCCGACGCTGTTTTCACAGAGCGGCAGAGCGATGCGACCAGCACGCCCGACACATACCGCCCGCTCACGACGCCCGGCGTCTGGGTACCGACCACGCCGCCGCTGTTCCCTCAATATGCAACGGCCAAGCCGTGGGGCTTGGAGAGTGCCAGTCAATTTCGTCCGGGCCCGCCCCCGGCTCTCGACAGCGCCCTTTATGCGCGCGACTACAACGAAACCAAGGAAACGGGCGGCATCAAAAGCACCAAGCGGACGGACGCGCAGTCCGACGCCGTGCGCTTCTGGACCCAAGCCAACCTCGGCCCCTCATGGTTCCAGGCTGCCAGGCAGGCTTCCGCACGCCATGACCTGCAATTGGCAGAAAGCGCGCGAGTCTTTGCACTAATGTCCATGGCTCTCGCCAACTGCTTCATCATCGATTGGGACGCCAAATTCCAATACAATTTCTGGCGGCCGATCACCGCGATCCGCAACGGCGACCAGGACGGCAACGACGCGACTGAACGCGTAGCAAGCTGGCAGCCGCTGAACACCACGCCGATGCATCCGGAATACCCGTCGCAGGCCGGTATCAACGCAGGTGCCGCACGAACCGTTCTGGAAGCTGTTTTCGGCAACGGGACGGAAGATATTGTCGCGACCGATACTTCCGATGCGCGCCTTTCGCGCAAATTCACCAGCTTTGCCGAGATGGCCCAAGAGCACGAGGAAGTGCGCATCTGGGGCGGCATTCATTTCCGCAATTCGCTGGAGGTCGGCGACGCGATGGGTCGCCAAGTCGCCGAACATCTGGTGGCCAATTACATGAAGCCGGCGCGGTAGGCCCATGTTCGGCGCCGCTTTAAGACGCATGGGAAGTGGCGGCGTGCTGCTGCTCGCCGCCTTCCTGGCTGCTGATGCGGCCGGTATCGACGATGATCTGCCTGACCTCAACGAGCAGATCGCACGGATGACATCGGAGGTCGCACTCGAGTTGCAGCAGGTCTGTCCGCCTGCTTCACCCTCGGACCAGGCGGCCTTCGACAGGTGCCGGCACAGCCTGTTCGGCGACTCTGCGCTCCGGCGCAACCTCGCGCCGAGACTGCTGTGGGGCCGCCGGAATCAGGATGCCAAGGCAGCGCTCGACGACACCAACTTCACGCAGTTTGCGCCCGATGTAATTACCGGCCTTTACTTCCCCCTGTTCATGTACAGCGGCGAGTACAGCATCGAGTATGTCGAACGCGAGCGACTATACCTGATCCGTCTGCGGGCCGGATTCCGCAACCTGTTGCCACCGGGACAGTATCCCTACCCATTCTGGCACGAGGAAGCCAAATGGGGCGTATATCAGGCCGCTAATTCGGTTCTACTCTGGGTCAATCCAAAGACCGCGAAGATCATCATCGGACAATTCACCGAGCGGGGCGGCGACGATCCTATTGTCGCAACACAATCGATATGGCCCAAATTCGATGGCAAATGGATGTGGATGGACAAGGAGGGACGCATCCAGCCGCGCGTGACGCTGTTCGACGGCTTGTTCCGGAAAGACAATCCTTATCTGACCGAGCTCGACTCCAGTTACAGGACACTGGCGCTGCGGATGCGCGATGCGCAATGCGACAATTGCCACGTGCCGAACAACCCGATGCCGATGCGCCGGTTGCTGCTCCTGCACACACCGGCCCACGCTGCCGGCGAGATTGCCCGGCTGTTAAAGGCGGTGCGTGGGGACAAAATGCCGCTCGACGATGCGGGCAATGAACAGCCACTTGAACCCGAGCTCAAGCGCGCGCTGCTCGAAAGCGGCGCAGCTTTCGAACAGGTGGTGGAGGCTGCAAAAGATTGGGAAGCGGGGCACCGGGATTAATGGGAGTTGAACCTGCAGACGTCGTGTTACTGACCGATCCTGTCGCTGCCTAAAGGTAACAGCGGCAATCTTCTTACGCGGCGCAGTGCGTCGGCAGTTTCCGCCGTTCGGCGCAGCTCATGCGGCCGAATTCGGCTCGAGTTGTGGGGCTGGAACGCTCTCGTCTCGTTGCAGCGGCAAGATAAATTGAAAGACGGCGCCCCGAGGCTCATTCGCGCTCGCCCACATCCGTCCGCCGTGCGCCTCGACCATCGAGCGGCAGATAGCGAGCCCCATGCCCATGCCCATGGGTTTGGTCGTGTAAAAGGCCTCGAAAACGTTCTCCATATCCGCCGGGGCCAGGCCTGGACCAGAATCGCGAACAGTCACGAGTACACCGGCCTCCGCGGCCATCTCGGTGCTGATCCATAGCTCGCGGTTGCCGTCATCGAGCTCGCCCATGGCTTCGATGGCATTCAGGATCAGGTTCAGGATCACCTGCTGCAGTTGAGTGCGATCGCCTTGCAAAAGGGGCAACGCCGCGGCGAGCCGAGTCTGCATCGAGATGCCGTGCTTGACCGCTTCGCTTCGGGTCAGCCCGACCATTTCGAGGATCGCTTCCTTGATGTCGAACCAGTCCTTCCGCGGCGGCACCTTGTGGATGAGTGCGCGGATGCCGCCGATGACGTTGCCGGCGCGCTTGCCATCCTCGACGATGCGGTCGAGAGAGTCGCGGACCTCCTTGAGATCTGGCGGTTGAGCGCGCAGCCAGCGCAGCGCGGCCTGGGCATTGGTTACCGTCGCAGCAATGGGCTGGTTGACCTCATGGGCGATCGAGGCCGACAGCTGCCCCATCGCGGTGACGCGGTTGGCGTGCGCGAGTTCTGCCTGCATGGCGCGCAAGGCCTCTTCGGCCCGTCTGCGCTCGGTGATGTGCCGCCCGACGCCGCGGTAGCCAACGAAGTGCCCTGCCTTGTCAAAGACCGGTAACCCCGAGACCGACACGTAACGCTTGCTCCCATCAGGACCCGGTCGCGCCAGCTCAAAATCGCGAAATGGCAAATGGGCGTCGAGCGTCTCGCGGTGCTTGCGCCAGGCTTCTTCATCCGGCTCCAGGTAAGGCACTTCCCAGCGTGTCTTGCCGATCTCGGAACCCGGCGCCGGTGCGTCGGCAAGGCTCTCCGCAAATTCCTGGAGAGTAAAACGATGCTGCGCATCGGTCTCCCAATATACATCGAAGGAAAACTGCACGAGGGTGCGAAACCGTTCCTCGCTCTGCCGCAGCGCCTCTTCTGCCTGCTTGCGTTCGGTGAGATCGAGCACAAAACCGACACCCTGGTTTTGATTCCGTTCGAGCATGGTCCCGCCGACCAGCACGGGCACCCTGCTCCCGTCTTTGCGAAAATACTCTTTCTCGAATGGCTGAACGGTCCCCATCCGCCTCAACTCCGCCACCGTCCGCAAGTCGCGGAGGCGCCATTCCGGCGGCGTCAGGTCCGTCCGGTTCAACCGCCCAGAGACCAGATCCTCGCGATCGTAACCCAACATCTTGAGAAACGCATCATTGGCCTCGAGAATGCGACCGTCGACCTCCCAAATGATGACGCCGACAATGTTGGCATCGACGAGACGGCGGATCTTCTTGTCCCGCGCCAGAATATCGCCCTGCAGCGCGATGTTCTCCGCGATCGCTTTGCGCCGCCGAACCGCTTCGCGCCGTGCAAGCGCCAGCGCCACTCCAGCCAGCACCGCGACGATGGTGACGGCGATCGTGATCAGCCAGGCTTTGCGTCGTTCGAACCCCTTGGAGCGCTTTTCAAGGTCGACGCGTAGATAGCGCTCATGGTCCACCATCTGATCGATTTGAGATCTGATTTCGTCCAGGCTGCGGATCATCGCCATGGCGGCCGGCCCGGAGTAGGTGCGCACCGTTTTGACGATTTCGTCAATCTCGCGCAGCTTTGCTGCAACCGTTTCCGCCAGGTGTCCGGCACGATGGCTCTGCAATGGATCGCCCGCTACCAGCGTCTGGAGCGCCTGCGCGTCGCGTCGAACGCTCTCGTCGGAGACGCCATAGGCCTTGAGATAGTGCGGATCGAGCGTTAGCAGATACCCGCGCCGTTGCGCTTCCACGTCGGCGATGACCGTTTTGAGCCGCTCCAGTGTCTCGAGCACCTCGCTGTTACGCTCTTGCGCAAGATTCGCCGCGCGTTGCTCCTGCCAATATTGCAAGCCGAAGAACCCGCTCACAGCAACCGTAATTAGAAGCGCGGCGACCACCAGCGCCAGGGGACGAGCAAACCACCGAAAGGACTGGCTCTGAGGCACTGGCATTGCCCTCAAGTCTTGGAGTCAGCGTGGGCGGCTGATTTCTGATGCCGACGCCGGGTATTGCTAGTATAATCGAAATACAGCTAGGGTCCGCACGGGTGAGACGGAACCGGCACACCAGACCGCGCAGATTATACAGGCTTAAAAGCCCGTCAGCCCTCTCGCAAGGCCAGAACGTTACGGCCGGAGCATCTGCGCATGTTGTGATGGCCGGTTCGGGCAGGAGCAACCATATGGCTCCAGGAACAAAGTCGCCGAGCAGCCGACGCAGCTTCGTCAAAGGATTGGGCGCGGCGGGCGTTGTGTTGCCCGCCCTCGCCATGTTGCCGCGATGCGCTCTCGCACAGGATGTCACCACGTCGTATGCCAGTGCCGCGATCGATTGGAAGCAATTTGCAGGGCAGACGATCACGCTCGCGGGCGCGATCCACCCCTGGACCAATGCGATCACTCCCCTTTTGCCTGATTTCACCGAGCTTACTGGTATCAACGTCGCGCCCGACTTCCGGTTGGAGACGACGTATCTTGGCGCACTGGCCATCCAGCTCAACCGCGGCGACAGCACACCTGATGTCTTCATGTTCACGGCCTATGGCCAGGGCATCGCAGGCCGATGGCTCGAACCGCTGAACGCTTACTATTCCGACAAATCGCTGACCGATATCGGATGGTATGACGAGAGTGACCTTCTCAAAACCGCCCGTGCTTTTCCGCTGTGGCGCGGCGGCGAACGTTACGCCATGCCGATCACGTCCGAGGCGGTGACCTTGTTCATCAACGGCGACGCGCTGGCAGCCAAGAATCTTCCGGTTCCCAAGACATTCGAAGAGCTGCTGGTCACGGCGAATGCGCTCAAGACCGACGATATGTCCGGGATCGCCATGCGGGCCCAGGCCAGCGGCAATTCGTCCGTGCCGGCGATGAGCTTCCTGTTCTCCTATGGCGGCGACATGGTCAAGCACAACAGGGCAGTATTCGCGAGCCCCGAGGCCATTGCAGCCATCGAGATGTACGGTCGATTGCTCCGACAAGGCGGGCCTGCCGGCGTCAGCGGCTACGAGTGGTACCACGTGCTGGATGACTTCCTTCAGCGCCGGACCGCGATCGCGATCGACAGCAGCAATTTTGCGACCGATATCTCCAATCCGGCCAGAAGCCAGGTTGCGAGCAAGGCTGTGTTTGCCGCCTTCCCTCATGTCGACGGTCGCACATCGGTGCCGTTCATGTCGCACTGGCAGGCGTGCATCAATGCCAAATCGCGCAACAAGCGCTCGGCGTTCTTGTTTTTGCTATGGGCCACCAGCAAGCCGACCTCGCTGAAGGCAGCCGCAGCCGGGCTGGCGACGACACGCGTGTCGGCTTGGTCGAGCGAGGGGTTCAAGAAGGCATTTGGCGTCCAAGCCGCGGAGGCCGCGCTCACCAACCTGCAGAATGCCGATGTGGAACGCGCCAAGGCAATCCTGTTCCATCCGCAATCTAGACCGATCCTGGACGCGTTCATGATCGGCGTGAATGAAGTGGTGTCTGGAGCGAGGCCGGCAAAGATTGCGATGACCAGCGCCGCCGAGAAGGCCAATGCCGCGATCGGCGGATAGCAGAGCCGTTGACTGGGACAATGACCTGCACGATGGCCGGCGCTCACGCGGCATCGCGAATGTGGACCGAATGCAGCTCAAGATCGCCCTGCCGAGCGGCTCTCCACAAAAAAACAACAATCCAGTCAACTAATGGGCGTGCAGTGAGGGACGTGTCATGGTGCACCGCACCGACATCGCCGGGCGCAACTCGGGGCAGATAAGCCCAGGTAATGGCGGCCTATGCCCGCCGCACATTGAATGGCGCCTTCCCGAAAACCAATTTCTCACTCCGATGACAAGACGTACGGCTGCCGCTCACCGAGCGGCTCCGCCGGCCCGTGCCATCCATTCCAAACTCCTGACCCTATGAGGCTTTGACACCACAGCATCCTTACAAGGGTCGCGACAAGAATTCGGCCCAACCAACAAACAAGGGGAGGACTACAGATGACGTTCAAGGAACGATATCTCGTCGGCTGCGCCGCGCTGGCGGTGGCAGCCCTGGCTGTCTCACCGACGCGCGCTCAGGTCCCAACGCAGCCAACGGAGGCAGCCCTGAATGCCGAGGCGGCCCAGAACGACTGGCCGACCCATCACGGCACCTACAAGTCTTATCACTACAGCGGCCTTGACCAGATCAACGCCGGCAACGTCAAGAATCTCGAAGTTGCCTGGATGCATTTCCCGGAGCGCGCCACCCGCGGCATTCAGTCAACGCCGCTCGCGCTCGACGGCGTGCTGTATTATTCGGGGTCTTACAGCCGAGTCTGGGCGCTGGACGGAGCCACCGGCAGGACAATCTGGTCCTACGCGCCGGAGCTCGACGAGGAGCTGGTCAGCAAGCAGACTCACTCGCCGTACAATCGCGGCATCGCCCTCGGACACCGCAATCTCTACGTCGGCACGGTCGATGGGCGGCTGATCGCGCTCGATCTGAAGACCGGCAAGCCGGTGTGGGACACCAAGCTCCTGGATTCCAAGAAGATGACGGTCGGCTTCACCGGCGCACCGCTGGTGGTGAAGGACAAGGTGATTATCGGCGCCCAAGGCGGCGAATGGCCGCATCGCGGGCCGATCTTCGGCGTGGACGGCAAGTCCGGAGCCAAGAAATGGGAGTTCTTCACGGTCGCCGGCACCGAAGAGGCCATGAAGACCTGGGGCGGCGACTCCTGGCGGACCGGCGGCGGCGGCGGCTGGATGCCTGGAGCCTATGATCCGGAGACTAACTCGGTATGGTGGGGCACTGCCAACCCTGCCCCGCTCTACGACTGGGCCGGCGCGGACTGGAAGAAGAGCGGACCGCGGCCCGGTGAAAATCTCTACACGACATCGGTCATCGCGCTCGATCCCGATACCGGCAAGCTCAAATTCTACCATCAGGAACTGCCGCACGATGCCTGGGACTTCGACTCGGCCGTCGGCGAATTCGTGATGATCGACCGCGGCGGCAAGAAGCTCGTCGTGCATGCCAACAAGGGCGGACACATCTTCGTCTATGATCGTTCCAACGCGAAGATCGAGAATGTCTGGCCGCTGGTGAAGAACATCAACTTCGTCAAGAGCATCGATCCGAAGACCGGCGAACTGATCGGTCGCCGCGACCTCTCCGAAGGCAAGGTCGACCCGCCATTGTGTCCCGCCATCGCCGGCGGCATCAGCTGGAACTCCGGCGCCTATAGCCCCAAGACCGGCCTGTTCTACCGGATCGGGCAGGAGTGGTGCATGGAGCTGACGGTCGAGAAGACGACGCCGGTGCTGGAGCCGATGGCCCAGCTCAACATCGGCGCCACATTCAAGTTCATCCCGCCGCCGGATGGCCCGGCCCGCGGCCATATCAGCGGCCGCGATCCGGTGACCGGCGACAAGAAGTGGGAGGTGAACTTCAAGCAGCCGCCGCTTGCCAGCGTGCTCGCCACCGCGGGCAATCTGCTATTCGTGCCCGACGCCGAAGGCATCGTGCATGCCTATAACGCGGAGACCGGCCAGGAGCTCTGGACGCGCAACAACGGCATGGGACACAACGCCGGCATCATCAGCTATATGGCCGGCGGCAAGCAGTACATTGCGGTCCCGGCAGGTTGGGGGAGCCTGGTGGCCGACGAGTACGTCGCGCTCTATGGTGAGCCCTTCAAGAGCATGTCGAAGAATACCGGCGCGCTGATCGTCTACGCGCTCAGACAGTGACGAGCACGGGCGGCGGGAACCGATCTCCCGCCGCCCGTGCCGGCTAATACGGATCCTTGAATGCGAATACCCTTTGTAATTGCGGCGTCCCTGGCCATCGTCTGGCCATGGCTGTCGACCGCCACGTTTGCACAACAATCCACCCCAACGGACGCAGCGAGTCCGCCGGCGCAAGCCGGGGCCTCGCCGAACGAACCCGATGGCAAGCAAATGTTCTCAAGCACCTGCGGCTTCTGTCATCAGGATGGCGGCCGCCATGCTGGCCGGGGTCCAAAGCTGTCGAAGTCCGAGAAAAGTGACGAGTTCATCATCGAGCGGATCAAGAAGGGCAAGACGGGCTCCATGCCTGCGTTTGGCGGGGTGTTCAATGACGCGCAGATCGGCGCGCTTCTGGCCTATATCAGGGGGCTGGATGACTAGAGCACTTTCTGCAGCGTGCAAGCCGCGACATCGGCTCGTCAGATGCGCGGCAAGCCTCTCGCTGCTGATGCTCTGCGACGCGCCCGCGGACGCCCGCTCGCTGGAGGCCGTCATCGAGCGCGGCGCGCTGACGCTTTGCGCCAGCCCCAATGCGCTGCCGTTTGCCAGCAAGAACGGGCCGGTGCCGGGATTTCAGATCGAGCTCGGCGAGAAGATTGCCGAGCAGCTCGGTGTCAAGCTGACGCGGGAGTGGGTGGTCAGTGCGATCCAGTATCGCCGCGCCGATTGCGACCTCGTGCTCGATGTTATCTCCCGCAAGGATACCGAGCCTGCCGGGGGCGTGCGGGTTACGCGCCCTTATCATCGCAGCGGTGTCGTGCTCGCCGTGCGCGGCGATTCAAAGGCGACCTCGCTGGCAAGCCTCGATTCCTATCAGCGCGTCGGCGTCCAGGTCGGCTCGCTGGTCTCGATGACACTCGGCAAGGGCGGCGCCATCACGTCCCCGTTCGTCTATGAAGACGACATTGTGGCCGCGCTGGCCAACCGCGAGATCGAGGCGGCCGCCGTCACGCCGATGACAGTCGGTTGGTTCAACCTGCAGCACGCCGACAAGCCGCTACGCACGATCCCGGCGTTCGACAGCGATCAGGATTTGAACTGGAATATCGCGGCGGGCCTGCTTCGTCCCGACGACAAGCTGCGGCAGCGTGTCGATGCTGCGATCGAAACTCTGCTCGCCGACGGCACCATCGCGCGGATCTACGCACGCTACGGCATCGAGCTGCGACCTCCGCAGTGAGGCGCGGTGCCGCAGACATCCGGGGAGAGCCCGATGCCTTTTGGTCTGCTTCAGAGGAAACGAACCCATTTCGTGCTTTGGCGCCCGGCAAGCGTGAATCCGCCCCCTGTCCTCGTCATCGGCACGTTCCGCGAAGGCAACCCGCCGGCCTTCGACTTGCTCAACAGGTTCGATCTGGTCGCTTCACCTGTTGCGGCCGATCTATGGGAGATCGCGGCCGCTGTCTGCGACCTGGCCAACGACCGCGTCTATCATTACTGGCTCGAAGTCACCAACGCTAACCCGAAGACGCCGGTGCCTGTGCGCATCCAGTGCACGGACCCGACCGCCTGGACGGTGGACTGGCGGCTGCGCGCGCCGGCGCTGCCGCTCCCCTTCACCGACGACGACCGCGGACCGGCTTCGGTCGTGAAGTGGCGGGACAACGAGCTGGTGCCCTGCGATCCCGCCGGCGACGAGGCGGACTGGCAGAACGACGCCCGGCTCGACACGCTTCCCGGCAACAACCGCCTCGTCATTTACGAGTTGCCGACGCGGTGGAGCCGGAGCGAGACCGAAGGGACCATCAGCATCGCCGGCGGCACATTCCGGGATGTTCTTGCGCTGATCGAGCGGACCGCGGCGCCGGTCAATTTCGAAGGCGTCGCCGCGCTCGCGCCCGGCGAGGCCTATCTCGAGGATCTCGGCGTCAACGCGCTCGAATTGCTGCCGCCGGCCGACAGCTTCGTCGGCCGTGAGTGGGGCTACGCCACGAGCAACTATTTCGCTGCCGATTTCGATCTGGGATTTCCGAGGGGCAATGCCTCGCCGACAGCGTCCGCCGATCTCGCGGCGCTGGTGGCCGCATGCCATCGGCACCGTCTCCGCTTCTTCGCCGACGTCGTGATGGCGTTCGCGACACGGTACTCTTATCGCTATGTCAATTTTCCCGACTTTCACGTCCACCGTGCGACAGGCGATCCCGAGGAAGATGCCCGCGACGACTTCGGCGGCGACCTGTTCAAATACAACTTCCTGACCGACGCCTACGACCCGCTCGAAGGTACGGCTGCGCGCCTCGTGCCGGCGCGCCGCCTCATGCTGACCTGTCTGGCGCGCTGGATGCTCGACTTTCGGATCGACGGCATCCGGATGGACGGCGTGCCGAACATCATGAACTCTGACTTCGTGCAGGAGTACAAGGATCTTGCCCGAAGTATATGGCGCTCGCGCTGGCAGGCGCAGGGCCTTCCCGCATCGGGCGCCGACGAGCGCTTCCGATCGATCTTCTGCGTCAGAACCGCCTCGACGGCCTCTGGAACGAAGAGTTCAAGCGGATGGTCCGCTACGCCGTCCTGGGACAGAACGACCAGAAGGAGCCAAGTTTTGAATGGACGGTGCGCAAACTGATCGACTGCCGCCTGCTTGGCTTTGCCGACAGCTCCCAGGCGATCAACTACGTGACTTCGCACGACGTCGAGGGCTTTCGTAACGAGCGCCTGTACGATTTTCTCAACAACAACGGCGTCTCGAATACGGAGCGGCGCATCAAGCTCGCCTTTGTCTGCCTGATGACGGCGGTCGGCATCCCCATGATCTTCGCCGGCGAGGAGTTCGCCGACCAGCATGATCTCGCCGTCGTCCATCCGCAAAAGCAAATCGATCCCGTGAATTTCGATCGCCTGCAAGACCCCTGGCGCCGGCGCGTCTTCGAATATTGCGCCCGCCTCGTCCGGCTTCGCACGAGGTCGGACGCGCTTTCCGTCAACGACACCGCGTTCATCCATGTCGATTTCGAGGACGGCAAACGGGTGCTGGTGTGGCGACGGGGCCGGCCGCGCATCGACCATCCCGTCGTCGTCCTCGCCAATTTTTCGAATTTCGAGACCGCGCGGCCCTTCGCCTCCACGTCCGAATACAGTGTGCCCAACTGGCCTGCAACGCCAGCCGGCATGCGCTGGCGCGAGATCACGCAGGATCGCGACGTGCCGCCCGAATGGATCGGCCGGGAGCCGATCTTTCCCTGGGAAGCCAAGGTCTATGCACTGGCCTGAGCGCATCCGCTGCCGGTCCGTGGACGGCAAGCGAACGGCGCCGGCGAAGCTTACCCACTCCGGCGCCGCGGCCGCCGGCACCTATGCCGCGCGAACGTAACCGTAACGCAGGTTCGAGGGCTCCTTTGCGGCCAACGTATACTCATTCTTGAGCGAAGCGAGGCGGTCCTGCGAATAGGCCGGCATCCTCGTGTTGTCAGCCGCCTTGAGCTTGATCTTGTAGAACCTGAGCGCGTTGCCTGCGAAGATCAGCTGCTTCACCGGGCTATTGGCGTCGCCGAGCGGCGAAAAGCCGTACTTCTTCTGCATATCATCGGGGATTTCGAGCCGGCGCAGCGCTTCGATCTGCCACTGCGGCGAGCCGTACCAGACCGAGTCGGTACCCCACATCACGTGGTCTACGCCCATACCCTTGATCAGGGTGCCAACGAGCGCGGCACAGAACTTGGGATGCGCCACTGCCGAGTTGGCAAAGGACGTACCGAGTTCGGCATATACATTGGTGACGCCGAACTTCTGCGGGATCTCCGCGAGCTCCGAGGCCCACTGGATACGGCCGGTATGCTCGAACTCCGCCCACGCCTTATCAGGCAACTCGAGAAACGCCCGTAGTGCCGAGTGATAGATCACGAAGTTCATCTGCGGCCAATCTTTGGCGGCCTTGCCGATGTCCCATGCGGTTGCGTACTCCCACACGCCGGCAAACGACTTCTCGTAATCAGGCGGCAGAAGCCCCTTATGGATACATAGCGTGTTGATGCCGGCCTTCACCGCTTTTTCGTAAAACGGATACATCACCTGCTCGTCGTCGAGACGCCATGGGAATTTGGAAGGCGCTAGCGGGTCGCCGATCGTATAGGACTTCCAGGAATCCGGCTTGTAGACCTCGATCGCCTTGTCGACCTCCTCCATCCAGCCCGGCTGCTTTGGGGTGATGACGCTGTGCGCCAGCAGACGTCGCGAACCGGCGAAGTCGTTGATGAGTTCGCGTGCCTTGACAATCTGTTCGTTGGAAAGGAGCCACCAGCTCGGATCGTCGAACGGCGCACCGCTCAAGAGCGCCACGTTCGTGTCGCTGTCGTAATAGATCTCCTTCACATAATTCTGGAATTTGTAGCGGGCGAGTGAGGAGACGCCCTCCTCCTTCATCTTCGGATTCCAGTGCTGGCTGGCAAAGTCCGCCAGCCCCAACAGCTCCTTGTGATCGAAGTCGTCGCGCACGAAGTGGGTCTGAACGTCGAAGATAAATTGGCCGGCGAGGCCTTGCGCGCGCGCCTGCATCAGTTCGGGCTCTCGAGCCTCCGCGGGCGCCACCTGGAAGACGTCGCCGTAGACGTCGTTCATGGCGAGGAATGCCGTCGCCATACCGCAGCTCGTGTGCAGGAACTGCCTGCGGCTCAAGCCGAGGTGCTTGCCGTTTACCTCGGCGAGCTCGTTGATCCGAGCCTCGACCTTCTTTTGTACAGCGCTCTGCGGCGGCGGCAAATACTCGCCATTGGAAACAATCTGGGTCGGGATCGGCGTGGCCGCCGAAGCCCCCTCTGCGCCCGCGACAAGACGTTGCTCTCGCTCACTAAGCCAGGTGCTCATTGTTCTTCCTCCCTTGGTTAGGCCGTCGACGGTGCTGGTCGCTCGCACGCATGAGGCTGTGCGCTTGGCCACTGCCGATTAGCCAGAGGTCGAAATAGGGTCCCCTCCCATTCAGCTATGCACGAGGAATCGCACTCGCCTCACGGCCAGGCGAGTCTCTCCGTCAGTTCATGCTGCGAGGTACGGACACACTTGAAAAGCTACTTGCGGTAGTGGCCCATCTCCGCCGAATTCAATGCTCAAACTTCGATTGACGCAAGCAATGTTATCCGGCAGTCACACTGTCCCAATGCGCCTCAATCCGATGAGGCAGGTTGCCCGTAAAGGCGCAAGTCACCGCCGTGGAGTTCGAGCAAAGGCATGGCCTGGCGCTCTTGCGAGGCGCCCCTTGCAAATGAAGCATCATCGCTTGCGGATGGTGAGCGCAACGTCATCCTTCGGAGTTTGTCCCCATCTTCAGGACTATTGCCTCGACCGAATGCGGCGAGATCCCGAGTTCAGCAAATCCGGGCATATCTGGCGATGCGACGGTGTCGATTTGCATCAGCTCCACTTGGTTGCGCGTGAGAAGTGGAATCCCGAGCATTTCGGCAGCCCATGCCAGGGCATGCCAGGCGGCAAACGGGACTGGAATCAGTCGGGGCACTACGCCAGTCTGGTGCGCCACCATTCTAAGAAGCTCCTCGTAGGAATACACGCGAGGTCCGCCCAACTCGAAAATTCCCGATGTCTCGACGCGCTGCATGATCCGGCCAATCGCATCCGCGACATCTTCCACATAGGCCGGCTGCAACCGGGTCACACCGCGGCCGAACATCGGATAGACGGGAAGCTGGCGGAGGAGCTTGAGGATAACGACCAGGAACGCGTCGTCGGGGCCGAACATCACTGCCGGACGGATGAAGGTAGCCGCGGCGAATGCGTCGCGAACCGCCAGTTCGCCCTCGCCGCGCGCTCGGATGTAGCGTGATGGTGAGGCAGCATCGGCCCCTATTCCTGAGAGGTGGATGAGCTTTTTGACCCCGGCCTTTTGCGCTTGAACTGCAACGCGCCGGGCAGCCTCGACGTGAATGGAATGAAACGTCTCCGGCCCGCGCTCGACGTAAAGACTGACCGCATTTACAACGCCGTAAGCGCCAGCAAGCGCATCCGCGACCGACCGCTCGTCGTGAATGTCGGCTTCTACGGATTGAAGTTGCGGATCATCGGCACCAGGCAGGGCATACCCTTGATCCGGGTGCCTTGACGCGATCCGTACGGAAAATCCGTGAGAGCGCAGATGTTGAACGATGCGGCGGCCTAGAAAGCCGGTTCCGCCGAACACGGTAATGGCTTGAGCGTCCGTTGCCACCATGGCTCATTCGCCAATTCATGTCGCAACGTTGCCGTTATAGCAGGGCTCGAACCCGGCTGCGGGAAATAACTGCAAGCCGATCCGGCTGACCCGACCTCTTCTCGGCACTATTTCCCTTGCTGCCACTGCATGAATTTGTCGAGCAGGGCTTGGGATTTATCCGGCGCTTCCTTGGCCGTCCCAGCGCGGGCGGGGTCACCAGAAGCAGCCCGCTGCGGGTCTTCGCTTCCCTGCCCCCCTTGGAACCGCTGGAATCCTTGAAGCAGGGCCTGGGAGTCTTCGGACGCCGCCGGGGCCGGCGTCACCGGTGCCGGCGTCGCCAATGCTGGCGTCGAAATGGAAACGGCGAGCTCAGCGGGATCGGTTTTTGACCTCGGAAACACGTTGAACAGAACGACCGCCAAGGTCGCGGTGATACCGATCGCCGCGGCGATCGCGCCCGCGGTGGCGAGCCACCCGCGTGACGGACGGCGTTCGTAGGCGAACTGGGACTCCAGCGGTCGGGCGAATTTGGCGAAGGCTTCCTCGCGCATCTCATCGGAGCGAGACAGCGGAATCGGAGGCAAATCGTCCGGTCTCATCTGCGGCGCCATTCCGGATCGGGGATCCGCCATGCCACGCTGCGAGCGCGGGGCATAATACAGCGGGTCATCCGGACTATGGGGATCGGGATGGTTGTTCGCGCCGACGAAACGCATTTGCGCTACTCCTTACAATGTCGCACCATCGCATCGGAATATTGGCCACGCAAGGCTTCAACCCGGCTTCCGAGCACGGTCCCACATAAAATGCCGAACGCATTCGCGCCCTGCCTTGGCAGGGTAAAAAACTTCGATCCGCCCCCAACTCCAGACTGATCCAAACCGGGATGCGTGTGGAGTCAGATGTTCCGTTCCGGCCAAAAAACAGTGCGGCTGTTGCCGTCCTGCGACAACGCCAGTGCCTCCTTGGGGCCCGCCCTGGATCGTGACGTCAGATCGTGACCTGTGTGCCCACCTCCACCACCCGCCCCGTCGGAATCTGGAAATAATCCGTGGCGTCGTTGGCCGAACGGCTGAGACGGATGAACAGCAGGTCCTGCCAGCGTGGCATACCGGAATGGGCGGCAGGCTTGAGCGCGCGGCGAGACAGGAAGAACGACGTCGCCATGATGTCGAACTGCCAGCCGAGCTTGCGGGCGATCGCCAGCGTCTTCGGGACGTTGGGCGATTGCATGAAACCGAAGCGCAGCGTTACCCGGGAGAAGGTCTCGCTGAGCTGCTCCATCCGCACCCGCTCGGCATCGTCGATCCGGGGCGTCGGCGCGGTCTCGATGGTGAGGATGACGTTCTTCTCATGCAGCACCTTGTAGTGCTTGAGGCTGTGCATCAGCGCGGTCGGTGCGCATTCGGGGTCCGAGGTCAAAAATACCGCCGTGCCGGAAACACGCTGCGGCGGACGCTTTTCCAACATCGCCGCGAGATCGGCGAGCGGGAATTCCAGCTTGCGCGATTTCTCGAACAGCAGCCGGCTGCCGCGGCGCCAGGTGTACATCAGCAGCATCACGACACCGCCGAGCGCGAGCGGTACCCAGCCGCCTTCGAACACCTTGAGGAGGTTGGCGGCGAGGAAGGTGATGTCGAGGAACAGGAACGGCGCGATCAGTGCGGCAGCCGCGGCCGGCGACCATTTCCAGACCCGCCACATCACGACGAAGCCCATCATCGCCGTAACAACCATGGTGCCGGTCACGGAGATGCCGTAGGCCGAGGCCAGCGCACTCGACGAGCGGAACAGCACCACCAGCAAGATCACCGCCAGGAACAGCAGCAGGTTGATGCGCGGGATGTAGATCTGGCCGGAGTGGGCTTCCGAGGTATGGCGGATTTCGAACCGGGGCAGCAGGCCGAGCTGAATCGCCGTGCGCGTCAGTGAATAGGCGCCGGTGATGACGGCCTGGCTCGCGATCACGGTCGCCGCGGTGGCGAGCGCCACCATCGGGATCAGCGCCCAATCCGGGAACATCAGGAAGAACGGGTTCTCGATCGCCTTGGGGTCGGCGATCAACAGCGCACCCTGCCCCAGATAGTTGATCGCCAGCGACGGCAGCACGAGCAAAAGCCAGGCCGTCTGGATCGGCCGTTTGCCGAAATGGCCGAGGTCGGCATAGAGCGCCTCGGCGCCGGTGACGGCGAGAAACACTGCGCCCAGCGTCACGAAGCCGATCAGGCCGTGATGGAGCATGAAGGAGACGGCGTAGAGCGGATTGAAAGCCCCGAGCACTTCGGGATGGCGCGCGATCTGCGGCACGGCGGCGGCCGCGATCACCGCGAACCAGACGCACATGATCGGCCCGAAGAATGCAGCCACGCGCGCGGTGCCGCGGGACTGCACGGCAAACAGCGCGACGAGGATGATCAAGGTCAGCGGCACGACGTAATGTTCGAAAGTGACGGTGATCAGCTTCATGCCTTCGATCGCCGACAGCACCGACAAAGCGGGCGTCAGCACGGCATCGCCGTAAAACAGCGCGCCGGAGATGATGCCGAGCAACACGATCACAGCCCCACCCTTGCCGACCGCCCGCTGCGCCAGCGCCATCAGCGCCAGCGTTCCGCCCTCGCCATTGTTGTCGGCGCGCAAGAGGATGACGACGTACTTCAGCGTCACCACCACGATCAGCGCCCACAGAATCAGCGAGAGCACGCCGAGCACGGCCTGCGGCGTCGCGGCAGCCGACGCCTCGCTCGCCGCCACCACGGCCTCGCGCAGCGCGTAAAGCGGGCTGGTGCCGATGTCGCCATAGACGACGCCGATGCTGCCGAGCATCAGCGCCTTGAAGGTGGCGGTGGAATGCGCTTCGCCATGATCGTTGGCCGCGGGCGTTTCCGCCGCGGTGACCACAAACTGGACTGACATGGGGGTTTGGGCCTCGTATGCCGCACTGCACAATGCAGACCGGCAGCGCTATACTCCCGCCGTCGCCATGCAGGTTAGCCGGATTCCAGGTCTCCTGGTATGCGCCGATCGCATAGATGCGCGACCGCCATAACTCATATTTTTTAAGAAATATCAGATGGTTACTTGGGTTCCGACCTCGACCACCCGCCCCGTCGGGATCTGGAAATAGTCGGTGGCGTCGTTGGCCGAGCGGCTCATGGCGATGAACAGGTGATCCTGCCACAGCGGCATGCCGGACTGCGCCGAGGGCTTCAGCGACCGCCGCGAGACGAAGAACGAGGTCGCCATGATGTCGAACTGCCAGCCGAGCTTGCGCGCGATCACCAGCGCTTTCGGCACGTTGGGCGATTCCATGAAGCCGAACCGCAGCCGCACGGTCGAGAACTTCTCGCTGATCTTGTCCATCTTGACGCGTTCGGTCAGATCGACGCGCGGCGTCTGCGCGGTTTCGATGGTCAGGATCACGTTGTGCTCGTGCAGCACCTTGTTGTGCTTGAGATTGTGCATCAAGGCCGTCGGCACGAAGCTCGGGTCCGACGTCAGGAACACCGCCGTACCCTTGACGATGTGGGGCGGCCGCTTTTCCAGGCTCTTGATCAGATCCGCGAGCGGCACCTCGATGCGCCGCGTCTTGATGACGAGAATCCCGGCGCCGCGGCGCCAGGTCCAGATCATCACTGCCACGGCGACGCCGAACAACAGCGGCACCCAGGCGCCCTCGAACAGTTTTAACAGGTTGGCCGCAAAGAAGCTCATGTCGACGACGACGAGCGGCAGGATGACGGCCGCCGCGGTCGCCGCGCGCCAGTTCCACAGCTTCCAGATCACGACGAAGCCCATGATGCCGTCGACCACCATGGTGGTTGAAACGGCGATGCCATAGGCCGAGGCAAGGCCGCTCGAGGTGCGGAACAGCAGCACCAGCAGCACGACGCCGATCAGCAGCAGGCGGTTGACGCGCGGCAGATAGATCTGGCCGGCATGCGTCTCCGAGGTGTAGCGCACTTCGAAGCGCGGCAGGAGACCGAGCTGCACGGCCTGGCGGATCAGCGAGAACGCGCCGGTAATCACCGCCTGGCTGGCGATGACCGTCGCCGCGGTCGCGAGCACCACCATCGGCAGCAGCAGCATTTCCGGCACCAGCCGGTAGAACGGATTTTCGATCGCTCCCGGATCGGACAGCACCAACGCGCCTTGCCCGAAATAATTGATCAGCAGCGCCGGCATCACGAAATAGAGCCAGCCGACCTGGATCGGCTTGCGCCCGAAATGGCCGAGATCGGCGTAGAGCGCCTCCCCGCCCGTCACGGCCAGAAACACCAGGCCCATCGTCACCAGCCCGATGGTTCCGTGGGAAAGCATGAACTGGATCGCGTAGAACGGATTGATCGCGTAGAGCACGGTCGGATCGTCGCTGATGTGAATCAGTCCCAGCGTCGCCAGTGTGAAAAACCAGATCACCATGACCGGGCCGAAGGCCGAGGCGACGCGCGCCGTGCCGCTGCTCTGCACCGAGAACAGCACGACCAGGATGAAGATCGTCAGCGGCACGACGTAATGTTCTAGCGCCGGCGTGACCAGCTTGAGACCTTCGACCGCCGACAATACCGAGATCGCCGGCGTGATCATGGAATCTCCGATGAACATCGAGGCGCCGACGACGCCGAGCGCCAGCAACACCCAACTCCGGTGGCCGAGCGCCCGATGTGCCAACGCCATCAGGGACAGCGTGCCGCCCTCCCCATTGTTGTCAGCGCGCAACAGCAGCAGCACATATTTGGCAGTCACGACGATGAACAGCGACCACAGGATCAGCGAAAGCACGCCGAGGACGATGGTGCGGGTGACTTCCTCGCCGTTGGCGGCGTGGGTGACGGCTTCGCGAAACGCGTACAGCGGCGAGGTACCGATATCGCCGAACACCACACCGATACTGCCCAGCGTCAGGGCCCAAAAGCCTGAGGTCGCGTGCCCCTCATGGGCCTCGGTGGATGTGACGCTGACAGTCATGGTGGAAGAGAACGTTCTCGTCGTTGAATTGATCCGCGCGGCTATCGACGCTTCCGTGCGGCCTGTCAATCATCGGGCAAGCATAGCACCGCTGGCGACGCGGAGCTTACGCAAAACAGATTCCATCGAATTGGCAAGATGGTATTATGGTAACTACGCTTACGGCTTCAGATTCGGCGGAAGCGGCGGATTTTCGCGCATCAGTGTGATGGTGACGCGACGGTTGGCAGGCAGGGTCGGATCGTCGGGAAACAGCGGCTGGCTGTCGGCCCGGCCGCCGACCGCATAGATGTGGGATGCGGGCAGGCCTTCGCGCTCGAGGATCTGGCGAACCACGTTGGCACGGTCGGCCGACAGGTCGAACGCGCCATATTCGCCGCGCGACGGCACGAAGCCGGCCGAGGTATGGCCCATGATGTTGATCCGCAGCGGCGTCGCCTTCAGCGGAATCGCCAGCTTCTGGATCAAGCGGCGGGTGCGGTCAAACGGCACCTTGGAGCCGTCGGCGAACATCGATCGTCCGTCCTGATCGACGATTTCGAGGTTGAGGCCCTCTTTGGTCTCTTCGAACATGATGTGCTTGGACATTTCGGTCAGTTCCGGCATGTCCTGTAGCGCCTGGCGCAACGAGGCGGCGGCGAGCGCGAACTCGCGGTCGACCTTCAGGCGGGCGCCCGTTTCCTTCTGATGGTCCTTGTCATCAGGCGTCGGCGTATTGGAGGCTTCCTCAGGCGGGATATGCGCGACGTTCTTCAGCTTCGGCCGCGTCGGCAGGCCATCGGATTCGACGATGCCCGAATGCCGCGACTCGGTCTGCACGCCAAATGCTTCGCGCATCGAGCCGGCGACGATCTTGAGCTTCTGCTGGTCCTGGCTGGAGAACGCCACCAGCATGACGAAGAACGACAGGAGCAGCGCCATCAGGTCGGCGAAGGTCACGAACCAACCGTGACCGCCATGTGCCTCTTCGCGTTTTTTCTTGGCCATGCGTTTTACGTCCGCGCCTCAGATGCGACCCGGCCGATCAGGCCGCGACCAGTTCACCTTCCTCGTGGCGATGCTTTTCGGGCAGATAGGCCAGCAGCATTTCGCGTACCAGCGCCGGGCTCTTGGAATCGCGGATCATCAGGATGCCGTCGATGATCAGCGTGCGATTGGTCTCTTCGTCGATCAGCTTGCCGTGCAGCTTGTCGGCGATCGGCAGACAGATCAGGTTCGCCACCAGCGCGCCGTAGAGCGTCGCCAGCAGCGCCACCGCCATGAAGGGGCCGAGCTTGGAGGGGTCCGACATGTTGGAGAACATCTGCACCATGCCAAGCAGCGTGCCGATCATGCCAAACGCCGGCGCGCAGTCGCCGATCGCGCGGTAGATCTTCGAGCCTTCGTTGAGGTGCATCAGGAAGTTGTCCCGATCGCGCTCCAGATTGTCCCTGATAAATTCGAGGTCGTAGCCGTCGGCGACGTAGCGGATGCCCTTGGCGAGGAACGGCTCGTCGGTCTCGACCTTTTCCAGCCCGACCGGGCCCTGCTTGCGGGCGATCTCGGCGATACGCGCCAGCTCGTCGACCAGGTCGCGGGCCGAAAGCCGGCTCATGGTGAAGGCGAATTTTGCGCCGAGCGGCATGCCGTGCAGGATCGCGCTGAGCGGGAAGCGGATCAGTGTCGCCGCCGACGAACCGCCGAAGATGATGATGACGGCGTGGATGTCGTAGAACATCCGGAAGTCACCGCCCATCAGGATCAGCGTCGACAATACGATGGCGCCGGCAATCAGGCCAACGAGCGTGGTGATATCCATTCTGAACTCCAACGCATACGCGAATTGCCCGCCATCCTGACCGGGCGCGCAGCCCATTCCGGAACTTGCGCAGAAGGCACCCTACGACCGGCGCGATTAAAGAGCCGTAAAGGTTAAACTCAAACAGGGATCGTAAAATTGCGGGGCCACGGAAGGCGCGGCTTCAGGATTTGCTAACCAGGAGGAAGTGCGCGGGTCTCGCATCTTGTCCGGGACGCGGTGCAGCGTTCTTCACGCTGCTGCGCAGAGCCGGGACCCAGCTCACCGCGTAGGCCCCGGCTCTGCAGTGCATCGCTTGCGCGCTGCACTGCGTCCGGGGCCCGAACCTTGCGAGTGGCTACCTACTGCGCCTGCGCACCGATGCCCGCGGACTTGATGATCGGCCACCATTTTTCGATCTCGGCCTTCTGGAAAGCGGTCAGCCCCTCCGGGGTCTGCTGCGCGCGAGGAGCTACGTCGAGGCCGAGTTCGGAAAAGCGCTTCTGGATCGCGGGATCGGCCAGCGCTTCCGTCGTCGCCGCATTGAGCTTGGCGATGACGTCCTTCGGCGTGCCCTTCGGCGCCCAGAAGCCGAACCAGCCGGACATATAGAGGCCGGCAATCCCGCTCTCGTCCGAGGTCGGAATATCGGGCATCGAAGCCGAGCGCGCCGCCGAGAGATTGGCGAGCGCCTTGATCTTGCCGGCGCGGATCTGCGGCAGCGCCACGGCACCCTGCACCACCAGAAGATCGACCGTGCCGGAGACGAGATCGGTCATCGCAGGTCCCGCGCCGCGATAGGGAATGAACTGCACCTTCTGCTTGGTCAACTTCTCGAACAGCACGCCGGTGACGTGCGCCGCGGCGTTCTGGTTGACGAAGTTGATCTTGCCGGGGTTGTCCTTCATCCAAGCGACCAGCTCGCCAAGCGTGTTGGCCGGCAGGTCCTTCTTCGCGACCATCAATTGTGGATTGTTCGAGATCAGTGCGATTGGCTCGAAATCCTTCTCAAGGTCGTAGTCGAGCTTGTAGATGATGCTGCCGACATGGGTGTCCCATTGCCCGATGTCGAAGGTGTGGCCGTCGGGCGCCGCGCGCGCGACACGGCCGACCCCGATGCTGCCGCCGGCGCCGCCGACATTCTCGATCACGACGGACTGGCCGAGCGTGGTGCGCATCCGCTCGCCCATGATACGGGCGGCGGTGTCGGTCGAACCGCCCGGCGGGAACGGCACGATCAGCGTGAGCGGGCGGGAGGGAAAGGTTTGCGCTTCCGCAACCGCAATGCCTGAGAGGATCAACAACGACAACGCCGCCCAAAATCCTCTCATGGCATCCCCCTTGCCTGTTGCTGAATTCAGCCTCTCGTTAGTGGATCTCCGCCGAGCGCTTCAGCGCCTCTTTCAGTTTTTCGAGCGAGAAGTCGGGGCTGCGCGCGATTTCCAGGATCGGCGTTTCGCGCCTGCCGCAGAGTTCGGCGGCTTCCGGGATCTTCGCGGCGATGTCGATGGGGATCACGATGGCGCCGTGCTGATCGGCGTGGATGAGATCGTCGGAATGCACGGTCATGCCGGCGACCCGCACTTCACCGCCCCAGTGTTCGGCGTGGACCCAGGCATGCGACGGGCCGATCGAGCCGGCCAGCGCCTGGAAGCCCGGCGCCCATTGCGGGATGTCGCGGATCGAGCCGTCGGTGATGACGCCGAGGCAGCCGAGCGCCTTGTGGACGTTGCTCTGCACCTCGCCCCAGAACGCCCCGTAGCCGACGTCGGCGCCATCAATATCCTGGATCACGGTGATGCGCGGGCCGAAGCCAGTGCCGACATACTCGTAATAGTCGATGCGGCGCTTGGCCTGCTCGGCGGGCGGCAGCGTGGATTTGAGCACCGAGCGGATCGTCACGGTTCTGGCGTAGCCGACCATCGGCGGCAGGTCCGGGAACGGGCAAACCAGCGGCTTGGTGGTGTAGCCGATCAGGCGGCGCTCGGGCGCGACGATCTCCATCGCATTGCAGATGGTCGGGGTGTCATAGCGCGCCAGCGCCTCGAGGACGGGAGCAGGCAATGGTGCGGTAACGGCTTTGTTCACGGCGTTCTCTCCTGATTGTTCTTGTGCCGGCCATGTTGGAAAGCCGCGCGTCAGCATGCCGTATAGCCGAGAAGAGCGCGATCAGCAAAAAATGGAATGCAGGTTTGCGGGCGATCCCCGGCTGCGAGCTCGTGCCCCGGACGCGGCGCAGCACTTCGTGTCGCACCGCGTCCGGGACATGAGGGACGGTGGTTCTCTGCAGCTATGTCGGAGGTTAGTTGAGCCGCGCCGGCCGCTCGTCCTCGCCATCACCGGAAGACGGCGCAAAGGCCTGCGCCGGCGCTGACGGCGCGGCAGCATCGGCTGTTGCGGCCGGCTGCGTGGCGGCAGCGTTGCGCTCGTGGTCGCGGTAGGACTTCCAGCCCCAGGGCAGGCTCAGGAGATAGAGGACCGAGCCGATCGACAGGATGTGCCAGGGATAGCCGATCAGTAGCGCGACGAAGAACACGACGGAGACGAAGACCGGCAGCACCAATTCCGGCGGCACCCGCATCTTCACCGTCTTGCCGGAGAACACCGGCAGGCGCGACACCATCAGGAACGCGATCAGCAGCGTGTAGCCGGCGGTCAGCATGGCCGGCGGCTTTGGGACGCCGAGAAACGCCAGATAAAATGGCAGCATCGCCAGGATGGCGCCGGCCGGCGCCGGCACGCCGGTGAAATAATTCGCCGCAAAGGCCGGCTTGTTCGGATCGTCGATCGAGGCGTTGAAGCGCGCCAGCCGCAGGCCGCCGGCGATCGCAAACACCATGGCCGCGATCCAGCCGCCATTGTTCAATTCGTGCAGCTGCCAGAAATACAGCATCAGGCCCGGGGCGACGCCGAAATTGACGAAGTCCGCCAGGCTGTCGAGCTCGGCGCCGAATTTCGACTGGCCCTTGATCATGCGCGCGACGCGCCCATCCACGCCATCAAGTACCGCCGCGAAGACGATCGCGGCGACCGCAAGCTCCATCCGCCCTTCGATCGACAGGCGGATCGCCGTCAGGCCGGCGCAGATCGCCAGCAGCGTGATGACATTGGGCACCAGCATCCGCACCGGGATCGGGCGAAACCGGCGGCGGCGCAGTTCAGGGTATTTGGGATCCGGGATCAGCATGCCAGCCATTATATAGCAAGCGGCGACCCGCTTCGCCATTGGTGGCGGCTTCCCCTGGGCAACGCACAATGGCGGTTAATCGGCGCGGAACGTCCGGCCGTGCTCGTTCAGCCCGAAATCGGCCAAAATCGTCTCGCCGGCAATCGCGGTCTGGCCCTCGGAAACCAGCGCTTTGGTGCCCTCGGGCAGGTAGACGTCCAGCCGTGAGCCGAAACGGATCAGGCCGAACCGCTCGCCGGCACCGATCGACTGCCCCTCGCGCACGAATGAGACAATCCGCCGCGCCACCAGGCCGGCGATCTGGACCACGCCGATCCGCCCGTTGGTGGTCGAGATGACAAGCGAATTACGCTCATTGTCTTCGCTGGCCTTGTCGAGTTCGGCATTGATGAAGGCGCCGGGCCGGTAGGCGATGCGGTCGATGCGGCCCGCCACGGGGCTGCGGTTCACGTGGCAGTTGAACACGCTCATGAAGATCGAGACGCGCGGCAGCGGCCGGTCGCCGAGACCGAGCTCGGCTGGCGGCAGCACCTGCGCGATCATCGAGACGCGGCCGTCGGCCGGGGACACCACGATGCCGTCGCGTACCGGCGTCACGCGCACGGGGTCGCGGAAGAACAGTGCGCACCAGACGGTCAGGATGGTGCCGATCCAGCCGAGCGGCGTCCAGATCCAGAACAGGATCAGGCTGACCAGCGCAAAGCCGCCGATGAAGGGATAGCCTTCGGGATGGATCGGCGGGATCTGCGCGCGGATGGAATTCGCAATCGACATCGAGGCTCACTGCTGGCTGGCTGCTTGGCTACTCAAGGAAATGGCGCTGGTTTTGGATTATTCCGCGGCGGTTGCCAAGGAATCTTTGGGTCCGCCTCCGGGCGGCCCCTTCGGCCCGTCGTCGAGCGGATCTTCGACCTGCGGCGGGGCGCGGTTCGGCGCCGCATTCTCGTCGTCGATCTGCGCGAGTTTTTCGCGCGCGGCCTCGGCTTCCCGCTGCCTGTTCCACATGCTGGCATACAGCCCGCCAGCGGCCAGAAGCCTGACATGGGTGCCGCGCTCGGCGATGCGCCCTTGATCCAGCACGATAATTTCGTCGGCGCCAACGATGGTCGACAGCCGGTGCGCGATCACAAGCGAGGTCCGGCCGCGCGACACGCGCTCCAGTGCCTCCTGGATTTCGTGCTCGGTGTGGCTGTCGAGCGCAGACGTCGCTTCATCCAGCACCAGGATCGGCGGCGCTTTGAGCACGGTGCGCGCAATCGCCACGCGCTGTTTCTCGCCGCCGGACAATTTCAGGCCGCGCTCGCCGACCTGGGTCTCATAGCCCTTCGGCGAATGGCGGATAAAACTGTCGATCTGCGCCAGCTGCGCCGCCTCTTCGACCTCGGCATCGCTGGCGTCCCAGCGGCCATAGCGGATGTTGTAGCGGATGGTGTCGTTGAACAGCACGGTATCCTGCGGCACCATGCCGATGGAGGCGCGCAGGCTCGCCTGCGTGACATCCCGGATATCCTGGCCGTCGATCAGGATGCGGCCCGCGGAGACGTCGTATAACCGAAACAATAGCCGCGAGATCGTCGATTTGCCGGCGCCGGAGGGCCCGACGATCGCGACCGTCTTGCCGGCCGGCACCTCGAAGCTCAGCCCCTTGAGGATCGGCCGCTCTGGATCATAGGCAAAGCGCACATCGTCGAAGCGCACGGCCCCCGCGCTGACCACGAGCGGCGCAGCGCCTTCCGCATCCTTGATCTCCGGATTGCGCGACAGCACATTGAACATCTTCTCGATGTCGATGATCGCCTGCTTGATCTCGCGATAGACCATGCCCATGAAATTCAGGGGCTGGTAGAGCTGGATCATCATGGCATTGACCATGACGAAATCGCCGACCGTGTTGGTGCCATGGCGCACCCCGAGCGCGCACATCAGCATGGTCGCGGTGAGGCCGAAGGTGAAGATGATCGCCTGCCCCGTGTTGAGCACGGCGAGCGAGGTATAGGTCTTAACGCTGTTGCGCTCGTAGCGCTCCATCGAGCGGTCGTAGCGTTCGGCCTCGCGCGCCTCGGCGCTGAAATATTTCACTGTCTCGTAGTTGAGCAGCGAGTCGATTGCCTTGGTATTCGCTTCGGTGTCGGAATCGTTCATCTTGCGGCGGATCTCGATCCGCCATTCGGTCGCGAGGTATGTGTAGTACATGTAGATCACGACGGTGACGGCGGTGACCAGCACGTAGCGCCAGTCGAACTGCCAGAGCAGCACCGCCATCAGGAGCGAGACCTCGACGATGGTCGGGATCAGTTGCAGGATCACCATCCGCACGATCACCTCGATGCCGGTGCGGCCGCGCTCCAGCACGCGCGTCAGGCCGCCGGTCTTGCGCTCCAGGTGAAAGCGCAGCGACAATTCGTGCATGTGGACGAAGGTGATATAAGCGAGCTTGCGCACCGCATGCATCGCGACGCGCGCAAAGATGCCGTCGCGCCACTGCGTCAGCACCGCCATCAGCACGCGCACCGCGCCATAGCTCGCGGTCATCAGCAAGGGCGAGGCGATCAGCCACAGCATCCAGTTCGACGGCTCGACCGGCGCACTGCCCATGCCGTTCAGCGCGTCGATCGCCCATTTGAAGGTGAAGGGCACCGTCAGCGTCGCGAGCTTGGCCGCAAGCAGCAGCACCATCGACCAGACCACGCGCATCTTCAGATCGGTGCGGTCGCCGGGCCAGATATAGGGCCACAGATGCGCCAGCGTCCCGATCAGGGTCGCCTTTTCATCAGGGGAAACGCCTGACGGGGCGGTGGCATGCGGGTGCGAATCAACGTCAGCCATGGGCGTCGCGCCCACGGCGAGGCGGCGTAGCGGTCACCCCTGGGGAAGTTTCGGTAGTCTGCATAGGCCCGTCATATAAAGCCTTTACCTCTCCCGTACAGCCTTGAAAGATAAATCTTTCCCCCGTTTGGTTGGATTTCGGGCCTATTTCTGCTGCACCAGCGTAAGGTAGTCGGACTTGAGGTTTATTGGGTGCGGTGCCACATGAAGGGGATGGATCAAATCAAAACTGTCTGTGTCTATTGCGGCTCCGGCCCTGGTTCCAATCCCCGCTTTGTCGAAGCTGCCCAAGCCCTGGGAAAGATCTTTGCCGAGAACAAGATCCGCCTCGTCTATGGCGGCGGATCGGTCGGCCTAATGGGCGCTGTCGCCGAGTCCACGCTCAATCACGGCGGCCTGGTCACCGGGATCATTCCGGATTTCTTGCGATCTCGCGAACATATGTTGACGCATGTCCAGGAAATGATCGTCACGCCTGACATGCATGAGCGCAAGCGGCTGATGTTCGAGCATTCCGATGCGTTCGTGGCGCTGCCCGGCGGCGTCGGCACGCTGGAAGAGCTGGTCGAGCAGGTCACGTGGCAGCAGCTCGGCCGTCACTCCAAGCCGGTACTGCTCGCCAATATCGACGGCTTCTGGGAACCGCTGTTCGCGCTGCTGGCGCATATGCGTGAGACCAAATTCATCCGTCCGCCGTTCGAGGTCGACGTTCTCAAGGCCGACCGGATCGAAGACGTGCTGCCGCGCCTGCGCGCCGCCGCAGCACGGGCGCCGGCGGGCACCAAGGAGATGGCGCCGGAGCTGGCGCAGAAGCTGTAGCCTACGATTTCATTCGCTCGGAAACGTCACGGCTTCGATGCGGTTGCCATCGGGGTCGATGACGAAGGCGGCGTAATATTTCACGCGGTCGTGCGGCCGAATGCCCGGCGTGCCGTCGGAACGGCCGCCGGCGGCGAGTGCGGCGGCATGAAAAGCGTCGACCTCGCCGGTCATTTTCGCGCGCAGACAGATGTGGGTGCCGCTCTCGGGCGGCACCGGCGCCATGCCGGCGCGCAGGTTGATCCAGAATTCGGGATATGCCTTACCGAAGCCGACGGTGGCCGGACGAGTGACGAGGCGCGTAAGGCCGAGCGCTGCGAGGGTGGCTTCATAGAAGCGCGCGGCGCGTTCGAGATCGGCGACGCCGACGGAGATGTGATCGATCATGGAGTGGCCCCTGCTCTTTCCCCGTCATTCCGGATGCGTAGCATCGAACCCGGAATCTCGAGATTCTCAGGTGCGCACCTGCGCACCATAATTCGCTTCGCGCCCCGGAATGACTGCCTCAATCACTCACGCCGGCGCGCCTGACTTCACCAGCTTGTAGACCACCGAATCCATCAGCGCCTGGAACGAGGCATCGATGATGTTGGGTGAGACGCCGACGGTGGTCCAGCTGTCGCCGTTTTCGTCCTCGCTCTCGATCAGCACCCGCGTCACCGCCTCCGTGCCGCCATTGAGGATACGGACGCGGTAATCGATCAGCTTCAGCCCATCGATATACTTCTGGTACTTGCCGAGGTCCTTGCGCAGGGCGACGTCGAGCGCGTTGACCGGGCCATTGCCTTCCGCCGCCGAGATCAGCCGCTCGCCGGCGACGTCGACCTTCACCACCGCAAGCGCCACCGTGACGCGCTGACCGTTGGCGTTGTAGCGCTGCTCGACATTGACGTCGAACTGCTCGACCTCAAAATATTCCGGCACCTTGCCGAGCGTGCGCCGCGCCAAAAGGTCGAACGAGGCGTTGGCGGACTCATAGGCGTAGCCCGCCGCCTCCCGCTCCTTCAGTTCCTCGACTAGCCGAGCGAGCTTTGGATCGCTCTTCTCGTACGGGATGCCGGCGCGGTCGAGTTCGGCCATCACGTTGGAGCGACCGGCCTGATCTGAGACCAGCACCTTGCGGTGGTTGCCGACCGATTCAGGCGATACGTGTTCATAGGTCTGCGGGTCCTTCATGACCGCCGAAGCATGAATGCCGGTCTTGGTCACAAAGGCGCTTTCGCCGACGTAAGGCGCATGACGGTTCGGCGCGCGGTTGAGCATGTCGTCGAGCGTGCGCGACACCGTCATCAGCGTCGCCATCTTCTCCGGCGTGACGCCGATCTCGAAGGCGTCGGCAAATTCGTTTTTCAGGCTGAGCGTCGGGATCAGCGAGCAGAGATTGGCGTTGCCGCAACGCTCGCCAAGCCCGTTCAGCGTGCCCTGAATCTGCCGCGCGCCGGCGCGCACGGCAGCCAGCGAATTGGCCACCGCCTGCTCGGTGTCGTTATGGGCGTGGATGCCGACATGGCTGCCCGGGATGTGTTCTGTAACAGCGCGGACGATGGTTTCGATCTCATGCGGCATGGTGCCGCCATTGGTGTCGCACAGCACCACCCAGCGCGCGCCGGACTCATGGGCCGCCTTGGCGCAGGCGAGCGCGAAATCGGCGTTCTCCTTGTAACCGTCGAAGAAATGTTCGCAGTCGACCATCACCTCGCGCCCCGCGGCCTTCGCCGCGCTGACACTGTCGCGGATCGAAGCGAGGTTTTCCTCGTTGGTGGCCTCGAGCGCCACCCGCACCTGATAGGCCGAGGATTTGGCGACGAAGCAGATCGCATCGGCCTTGGCCGCGATCAGGTCCGCCAGCCCCGGATCGTTCGAGGCCGAGCGGCCTGGACGCCGCGTCATGCCGAAAGCGGTGAATTTGGCGTGTCCGAACTTCGGCTTCGCAGAAAAAAACTCCGTGTCGGTCGGATTGGCGCCGGGATAGCCGCCCTCGACATAGTCAATGCCGAGCTCGTCGAGCATCTGGGCGATGATCCGCTTGTCGTGCAGCGTGAAGTCGACGCCGTTGGTTTGCGCGCCGTCGCGCAGCGTGGTGTCGAAGAGATAGAGGCGTTCGCGGCTCATTGTGGCGCTCCCGGCGCGGCGTTCGTCGCCAGCACCTTCTGCATCGTGGTGTTGGCGAGCCATTCGCCATTGAGCGAAACGGTGTTGCGCTGCTTGGGCGTATAGCCGCGCTTGCGGAACAGCGGCTCGGCGGTGTCGCTGGCGTCGACCGTCAGGGTTTTGACACCTCGCGCGCCGGCAAGCTTCTCAAGTGCATCGATCAGCATGGTCGCAACGCCCTGCCCGGCCACGCTCGGATGGACGAACAGCATGTCGATATGGTCGGCCCCTTTCAGCGAGGCAAAGCCGACCGGCGCGTTCTGAACGGTCGCGATCAGCGTCAACTGCCCGGCGAGCTTCTTGCCGAAGGCGGCTTCGTCCTCGGCGGCCGCCGCCCAGGCTTCCTGCTGCGCCTCGCCGTAGTCGTCGCCGGTCAGCCCCTCGATGGCGGCAACGAAGATCGCCGCCAGCATCGGCACATCCGCCGGCAGAAACGGCCGCAGGCCGGGTTTGGGCAATGCCTGTCCCATCGTCGCTACCACAATCCATACAGTCTGGTCACCAGCGCCACGGCGCCGGCAATCAGTGCGATCTTCAGCGCGATATAATAGAGCCAATGTTTGGGGAACGGCGTATCGGGTTTGTCCATCACGCGATCTCCCACGTGGTCACGGGTTTTCCATCGGCATCCTTGCCGTCCTTGATCGCAACGCCCATCGCAGCAAGCTGATCACGGATGCGGTCGGATTCCTTGAAGTCCTTTCGCGCCCGAGCAGCCGTGCGTTCCGCGATCAGGCGGTCGACCTCATCCGCATCGATACCGCTCGCCTGCTGCTTGCGCCCCTTCCATTCGGCCGCGCTCACCGAGAGGAAGCCGAGCAGCCGAAGCGAGGCGGCAAACTCGCTCCGCTCGCGCTCACCGCCCGAGGCCGCCGCATGGCGCAGGCCGTGCAAGACCGCCATGACCTGCGCCGTGTTGAGGTCGTCATAGAGCGCCTCGACCATGGCCGCCGACGGCGCGCCGTTCCCGGCGTCAGCCGCGACCGCGTACCAATCGTCGAGCGTCTTCGCGCTCTCTTCCGCCCCCTTCAGCGTCCAGTCGAGCGGCGAGCGATAATGCGTCTTCAGCATATTGAGACGCAGCACCTCGCCCGGCCAATCGGCCAGCATGTCGCGGATCGTGAAGAAGTTGCCGAGCGATTTCGACATCTTCTCGCTCTCGATCTGCAGGAAGCCATTGTGCATCCAGACATTCGCCATGCGGTCGGAATGAAAGGCGCAGCAGGTCTGCGCGAGCTCGTTCTCATGGTGCGGAAACACCAGGTCGATGCCGCCGCCATGAATGTCGAACTTTTCACCGAGATGCTTCCAGGCCATCGCCGAGCACTCGATATGCCAGCCCGGACGCCCCTCGACCTTGATGCCGGAGGGCGACGGCCATGACGGCTCGCCCGGCTTCGACGGCTTCCACAGCACGAAGTCGGTGTTGTCGCGCTTGTAGGGGGCGACGTCGACCCGCGCGCCGGCGATCATCTCGTCGAGCGAACGTTTCGACAGCGCGCCATAGCGCGGCATCACCGAATTGGCTTCGTTCATCGCTGAAGGCGAGAACAGCACGTGGTCCTCGGCGACATAGGCAAAGCCGCCGGCGACCAGCTTGTCGATGATCGCCCGCATTTCCGGAATGTGCTCGGTCGCGCGCGGCTGCACCGTCGGCGGCAAGCAGCCCAGCGCGGTGACGTCGTCCTGATACTGCTGGTAGGTCTCTTCGGTGACCTTGCGGATCGCCTCGTTGAGCGGCACGCCCGGATAGTCGCGCGCGGCGCGGACGTTGATCTTGTCGTCGACGTCGGTGATGTTGCGGACATAGGTCACGTGAGCGGCGCCGTAGCGATGGCGCAGCACACGGAACAGCACGTCGAACACGATCGCCGCGCGGCCGTTGCCGATATGGGCGAAGTCGTAGACCGTCGGTCCGCACGCATACATGCGCACGTTCTTCGGATCGAGCGGCACGAACGGCCGCTTCTCCTTGGTCAACGTATCGTAGAGGCGCAGTTCCATTGGAAAACCCATCCCAGTGCCGCGGGCGATTTGAAGTTCCTGCAGTAGTAGCAGCGAGATCGTTCAGGAACTTCAAATCGCAGGCGGCACTAAAACTTTAATTTCTTGCAGCGTACCGGCTCTCGCATTCGCACCCCCATTCGCCGCAAGAACATGCGAATGCGAGAGCCGGTACGCTGCCGGCCGGGCGTCCGATGATCTCAATTTTTGAGAAAAGACGGCCTCAGCCAGCGAATCGCTAGCTAATAATCTCGCGGCAAATGCTGCAGATGGCGAGGAGGCCGTTCATGGTTCCACCATTGCGGTATCGGAGGGACGCCGTCAAGGCCTTGCTCGTGCCTGATTTGGGGCCGAACAGGTCGCGAAATCCCGCCAATCGCTGCCGTCCCAAGGCTCTCATGGTTAATCATTATTAACACTTTGGGCCTAGTTCTGGCGCAGTCCCATCTCCTGCCGGTGTCTCCCCATGCGACTTCCCTCCGCACTCCTTGCCAGTGCCTTCCTGCTTGCCGCCAGTTCGGCCGCTTCCGCGGATAGCCGTGTCTTCATCGTGGCCAACCAGGCCGACGGTTACGGCGTCGACGAGTGCCTCGCCGAAGGGCACAAATGCGGCGCCCACGCCGCGCGCTCCTTTTGCCAGTCACGGGAATTTGCGCAGGCCAGTGCCTACCGCCGCGTCGAGCCCAATGAGGTTACCGCCGCGGTTCCAGCCGACGGCGGCGAGCGCTGCACGGGCCCGTCATGCGGCGAATATGTGGCGATCACCTGCCAGCGCTAGCGCGTGCCGGGTCGGCCGAAGGCTGAATCGTCCGTAGAATCAACGGCCCGTTTGCCACATCCGTGCCGTGGAAACGACGTGACGCTGCCCTGAGAAGCAGCTATTGGATGCAGCCTTGGCCGCAGAATGCTGCCATGGCCGCGCCATCTGGCTGGGTTAGCCGCGCGGATCAGCCCTCAATGGCCGGACATGTCTCGAATTCGCAACATTTCCCCTTCCCTTCGGGTCCTGACCTGCGCCCTCCTGCTCGGTGTCGCCACGGGCGTCCCCGCTGCGGCGCAGTCGCCCCAGGACGCGATGGCACAGATGAGCCAGGACCCGCCGCCGAACGCGCAAGGAAACCCGATCTGCATCCGCCTCGAAGGACAATTGGCGACAATCGACCGCGGCGCCGGCACCGGCGATCCCGCCAAGGATGAACAGATCCGCCGCTATCAGGAAACCCAGGGCAGACAGCAGGCCGAGCTTGATCGCGTGACGCTGCAGGCCAAGCGGATGGGCTGCGAAAGCTCCGGCTTCTTCTCGCTGTTCAGCGGCCGCTCCGCCGAGTGCGGGCCCGTGAACAATCAGATTCAGCAGATGCGCGCCAATCTCGACCAGATCACCACCAGCCTGGAGCGGCTGCGCAGCGGCGGGATCGGCGGCAATGAGCGCGAAAACCAGCGCCGCTCGGTGTTGCTCGCGCTCGCGCAGAATAATTGCGGCCCGCAATATGCCGCGGCGGCGCGCGGCCCCGGCAATTTCATCGACAGCCTGTTCGGCAACAACAACGCGACGCTACCGCCACCGAGCGCCGATCTCGGGGCGCCGTCCGGCACCTTCCGGACCGTCTGCGTCCGCACCTGCGACGGCGGCTATTTCCCGGTGTCGTTCGCCACCTATCAACAGCGGTTTCAGGACGACGAGCGGACCTGCAAGGCGCTCTGCCCGGCGACCGAAGCGATGCTGTTCACCTATCGCAACCCCGGCGAGGACATCAACCAAGCGGTCTCGATCAGCGGCCAGCCCTATTCGTCGCTGCCGAACGCCTTCAAATTCCGCACCGAGTTCAATCCCTCCTGCGCCTGCAAGGCTGCAGGCCAGACCTGGTCGGAAGCGCTGAAGTCGGTCGACGACCGCGCCGGGGTCGAACAGGGCGACATCATCGTCACCGAAGAAAGCGCGAAGCGGATGCAGCAGCGCGGGCAGAAGGGTAGCACCCCGCCCCCGTCCGCCAAGAAGGGCACCGCACCCGTCGGCACCGCCGGAGCGCCGGCTCCCGCAGCGCCTCCGGTCGATACGGCCGCCACCGCGACCGGCGAGAAGGACAGGATCCGCACCGTCGGTCCGACCTTCATCCCGCCAAAGCAGTAGCGCCGGCCATCATTCCGGCGGCAGGCGCGATCCCGGGTTCGCGTTTCGTCGCTACGGTTCGCGTTCACGGCTCCACGGGAAGAGAACGGCCGGAAAATCCGCCGCGTAGCGATGTCCCTTCCGCAGGTGCGGGTGATCCTCCGGCGGGTTGGGATTCGGCTCCACGACTTTCCGGTATAAATGCCAAGTGGCGTGACCGAGCACCGGCAGAACGACGGCTAGGCCGACGAAGAGCGGCAGCGAACCGATCACTAGCAGCGCGGCGACGATCAGCCCCCACCCGGCCATCGCAACCGGATTTTTCATCACAGCCCACACTGACGTGCGGATCGCATCGATCGCCGTCGCATGGCGGTCGAGCATCAACGGAAACGACACAACGCTGACACAGAGCGCCGCCACGGCGAACAGGAAGCCAACGCCGCAACCGACGATGATGAGCAACCATCCGTCCCGCGTCGTCAGTACGCGCCTCGCAAAATCGGGGATGCTTGCAGCCGGAGCGTGACCGAAGATTTCAACGTAGATGGCATTCGCTACCCCGATCCAGGCCCCGAACAGAACGAGCAGGAGCACGCCGAGCTCGAGCATGGCGCCGAAAGCCGGAGCGCGCAGGACGTGAAGCGCATCCGATACGCTGACCTCCTCGCCGCGTTCGCGACGACGGCTGAGCTCGTAAAGGCCAATCGCGGCAAAAGGTCCAATCAAGGCAAACCCGGCAGCCAGCGGAAACAGCAGCGGCAGCACCGAGTAGCCGAGGACCATTCTGAACAGGGCAATACCGAGAACGGGATAAATCACGCACACCACAACCGCGTGACTCGGCATTGCCTTGAAATCTTCCCACCCCAGGCGCAGCGCCTCGCCCAGGTCGGACAGTTCGATTTTACGAATCGGAACTCGGGCAGCCTCGCCGAATACGTGCCGTCCTACTTTTGCGATGTTTTCGGAATACAGAGTGGCCATGGACGCACCCTCCCATGCTGCAGCGGTCGAACGACACGCCGCAAGCTGCGCGTCTCCGCCCTGGTGTGCGAGAGTCGCGGTCGAGCCGAGCACGGCAAATGCATCGAAAGGAGCTTAGCCGGACGAAACCTGTCGCGACCTGCCCAAGAACTTTAGCGCTAAAAAGCGCAGGCGGCGCTCACGGTTCGGTGAGTGTGCACGTTCCCGGTCATTAGGTGCATTGCGTCATCATCAAGCAATCGCCTCGCGCTCACCAACCCACGGCGTCGGCGCACCTCCCGAGGCTCAAGTGATCTATTGACGCCGTCCTCGACGCGTATCATCCTGTTTTCTGACGCCCGGATCCGATGAATTGCGGTCGTAACGTGAGCTCGGTGCCACGTTGGATGTCGCGACCGGTTCAAAGTTGGGCGAGGCAAGACGCACTGCGATGGCGCATGTGAAGTCGGCCATCAACATAGGTGCGAGCTCCGCCCTCTGATTCGTCTCCGTTGCCTTTGGTGGCAAGGAGGAATGAGGGATGATTGTCGCCATCATACTGCTTCTGGTCGCAATCGGCTCGGTGCTGTTTCACATCTACAGCCCGTGGTGGTGGACGCCGATCGCCACTAATTGGAGCTACATCGATCATACCATCAGCATCACCTTCTGGATCACCGGTATCGTTTTCTTCGCGGTGATTGCTTTCATGGCCTATTGCGTCTTCCGCTTTCACCACCGGGAAGGACGGCAGGCACACTACAATCCCGAAAACAAGAAGCTCGAATGGTGGCTCAGCATCGGGACGGCGATCGGCGTAGCCGCGATGTTGGCGCCGGGCCTCTTTGTCTGGCACCAGTTCGTCACGGTTCCGGCTGATGCCACCGAGATCGAGGTCATGGGCCAGCAGTGGCAGTGGAGCTTCCGCCTCCCCGGAAAAGACGGCCGGATGGGCACGACCGACGTCCGCTACATCAGCGCGGATAACCCGATGGGTTTGAACCCCGACGACAAGAACGGGCAAGACGATGTCGTCATTGCGAGTGACGACCTGCACCTTCCGGTTGGCAAGCCGGTCAAGGTTCTGCTCCGCTCGCTCGATGTGCTGCACGATTTCTATGTGCCCGAGTTCCGATCCAAGATGGACATGGTCCCGGGCATGGTCACCTATTTCTGGATGACCCCGATCCGGACCGGAACGTTTGATGTTCTCTGCGCCGAACTATGCGGCGCGGCCCACGCGCAGATGCGCGCCAAGGTTATCGTCGATGAAGAGCATGACTATCAGGCCTGGCTCGAGAAGCAGAAAACGTTTGCGGAATTATCAGGCCGAAGCGCCGTTATGAAGGCGACCTACAAATCCGGCGGCAAGTAACGACAAGGATTTGCAAGAACCGGAAAATGCCGCTGCGAAGATAAATCGGGAGCACGAACTCATCGCCCCGATGGAAACGACCGAGGAGGAATTTCTATGGTCGATGTTCCCTATGATGCAGTCGCAGAAGTCCCGCCTGCCGAAGTGGCGGAGGTTGATCTCTATCATCCCAGGAGCTGGTGGACGCGGTACGTCTTTTCGCAGGACGCCAAAGTCATCGCCATCCAGTACTCGCTCACAGCGACCGCAATCGGCCTGGTCGCCTTGGTGCTGTCCTGGCTGATGCGGCTGCAATTGGGATTTCCCGGCACATTCTCCTTCATCGACGCAAATCAATATCTCCAGTTCATCACCATGCACGGCATGATCATGGTGATCTACCTGCTCACGGCGTTGTTCCTGGGAGGCTTCGGCAACTACCTTATCCCGCTGATGGTCGGCGCCCGGGACATGGTCTTCCCCTATGTGAATATGCTGAGCTACTGGGTCTACCTGCTCGCAGTCCTGGTGCTGGCGTCGACCTTCTTCGTACCCGGCGGGCCCACCGGCGCGGGCTGGACCTTGTACCCGCCGCAGGCGATTCTCTCCGGCACACCCGGACAGGATTGGGGCATCATTCTCATGTTGGCCTCCCTGATCCTGTTCATCATCGGCTTCACCATGGGCGGCCTGAATTATGTCGTGACCGTGCTGCAGGCGCGCACGCGCGGCATGACGTTGATGCGCTTGCCGCTGACGGTATGGGGCATCTTCACAGCAACCATCATGGCGCTGCTGGCTTTCCCGGCGCTGTTCGTCGCCTCCGTCATGATGCTGTTCGACCGCCTGCTGGGAACGAGCTTCTTCATGCCCTCTCTGGTCGAGATGGGGCAGCAGATGAAGTACGGCGGCGGCAGCCCGATCCTGTTCCAGCACCTGTTCTGGTTCTTCGGCCATCCCGAAGTCTACATCGTCGCACTTCCGGCGTTCGGGATCGTTTCGGATCTGATCAGCACCCATGCACGGAAGAACATCTTCGGCTATCGCATGATGGTCTGGGCTATTGTTGCAATTGGCGCACTCAGCTTCGTCGTATGGGCGCACCATATGTACGTCAGCGGCATGCACCCGAAATTCGGGTTCCTCTTCGCCACCACGACGCTCATCATCGCCGTCCCGACCGCCATCAAGGTCTACAATTGGGTGCTGACGCTGTGGCGCGGCGACATCCATCTCACCGTCCCGATGCTGTTTGCGCTCGGCTTCATCATTACGTTCGTGAACGGCGGGCTCACTGGCCTGTTTCTCGGCAACGTGGTCGTGGACGTACCGCTATCGGATACCATGTTCGTCGTCGCGCATTTCCATATGGTGATGGGTGTGGCCCCGATCATGGTCGTGATGGGCGCGATCTATCATTGGTACCCCAAGGTAACGGGACGGATGCTCAACGATGCGCTGGGCAAGTTTCATTTCTGGGTGACGTTTCTCGGCGCCTATCTCATCTTCTTCCCCATGCACTACATTGGACTGCTCGGGGTTCCGCGGCGGTACCATGACATCGGTGAGGCGGCGTTTATCCCTTCATCGACCCATACGCTCAATGCCTTTATCTCCATCATGGCTTTGACCGTCGGCTTCGCCCAGATGGTGTTCCTGTTCAATCTTGCCTGGAGCTACTTCAAGGGCAGGCCTTCTGGTGGCAATCCATGGCAGGCGACAACGCTGGAGTGGCAGACGCCGGAGACGCCGCCCGGGCATGGCAACTGGGGCAAGGAGCTTCCGGTGGTCTATCGATGGGCGTATGACTACAGCGTACCGGGTGCGGCGCAGGATTTCATTCCGCAGAACCAGCCACGCGCGATACCAGCCATGCAGGGAGCTGCGCCGTGAGCGCCATTGTCCTGTTCATGGCGGTGATTGCGGTCATCGCAGGATGGTGGCTTTCGCAGCAACGGCTGGCGTCCAAACCTTGGCTGGAAGAAGGGCCGGTCGGTGACTTCCCCGGCACGGGCGGGATGACCTGGCCCGCAGCGAAAATCGGACTAGGCGTCTTTCTCGCCGTCGCCGGCTCGCTGTTTGCGCTCTTCATCAGCGCCTACTCCATGCGCATGAACATGGTGGACTGGCGGACGCTGCCCGTGCCCAGGCTGCTTTGGTTCAACACGGGCGTTCTGGTCATCAGCAGCGTTGGGCTGCAATGGGCATACGTAGCCACGCGGCGGGACGATATCGAGAATGTCGTCCTCGGCCTGTGCGTGGGGGCGGCATCTGCCGTAACGTTCCTTGTTGGGCAACTATTGGCGTGGCAGCAGCTGAGGGCAGCCGGCTATTTCGTCGCGTCCAACCCAGCCAACTCCTTCTTCTACCTGATCACGGCAGCACATGGACTGCATCTGGTCGGCGGCCTGGTGGCCCTGAGCAGAACGACGACCAAGGCATGGCGTGGCGTCGAAATGGCTCAGATGCGCCTGAGTGTAGAACTCTGCGCCATCTATTGGCACTTCCTGCTGTTGGTCTGGTTGGCCTTGCTGGGGCTGCTGACGGGCTGGACGGACAATTTCGTCGATATCTGTCGCCGGTTGCTCACCTAGGGAGAAGCCAGATGGCGGAGACTGTGCTGACAAATTCCATACAACCGCCTGCACAGCTTGAGGGCTGGAGAGGTATCGCGGCCGATTGGTCTTCGGATCAACGCGCCTTCAAGAATGTGTCCTGGGGGAAGGCCATGATGTGGATCTTCCTCCTGAGCGACACCTTCATCTTCAGCTGTTTCCTGTTGTCCTATATGACCGCGCGAATGTCCACGACCGTGCCGTGGCCGAATCCGAGCGAAGTATTCTCCCTCAACATCGCAGGCCAACATATTCCGCTGATCCTGATCGCCATCATGACTTTCATCCTGATCAGCAGCAGCGGAACGATGGCGATGGCCGTCAATTTCGGCTACCGCCGCGATCGCGTCAAAACCGCAGTCTTGATGCTTGTCACGGCGGCCTTTGGCGCAACGTTCGTCGGAATGCAGGCGTTTGAATGGACCAAGCTGATCATGGAGGGCGTACGGCCCTGGGAAAATCCGTGGGGCGCAGCGCAGTTTGGTTCAAGCTTCTTCATGATCACCGGCTTCCACGGCACCCACGTGACGATCGGTGTGATTTTCCTGATCGCGATTGCACGAAAGGTCTGGCGCGGCGACTTCGACGTCGAAAGGCGCGGCTTTTTCACGAGCAGGAAAGGACAATACGAGAACGTCGAAATCATGGGCCTTTACTGGCACTTCGTCGATCTCGTCTGGGTGTTCATCTTTGCCTTCTTTTATCTTTGGTGAGGTCGGCGCATGACAAGCACAGCAGTAATAGACGAACGACAACCTCTACGGCAAACCCATGCGCATGACGCAATCGCCGTTGCAGCCACGCATGCAGAGGGGCAGCAGCACCCGATCAAACTCTATCTCGTGGTATGGGGATGGTTGTTCGTCCTCAGCACCGGCTCCTATCTCGTCGATTATTTTGGCCTTCACGGCTATCTCCGATGGTCGCTGATTCTGCTGTTCATGGTGCTGAAGGCCGGCTTGATCGTCGCCGTCTTCATGCACATGGCCTGGGAGCGGCTGGCGCTGGCCTATGCCATCCTGCTGCCTCCAGTCGCGGTGCTGGTGTTCGTTGCCATCATGGTGTTCGAATCCGAGTACACGCACCTCGTGCGGGTCCTATTCTTCGGGTCGCCGACTTGAGTACTGCCGTCTCACGACGGGACCGTGCGACATCCTGGCCAACCTGCAGGTCTTTTGAAGCGGCGTGGGATCTTGTAGGCTTCTCTAGAGCTGCTTTTTGAGACGTGCCACGTCTCCGTTCTAGTCGAATGGCAGCGGAGAATGCCGTAGGCGGGCCTCGTACTCTCATATCCAACGTCCTTTCAGGCCGGCTCTCACCGAGCACTCGCCGTGCGGACAGGCGCGCGAAATGCCTAATTTGATTGCAACGAGGGAGTGCCGCTCATGGTTAGAAAAACACATCCCAAACCAGGTGATCCAGCGGCCGGCAATGGAATTCTAAGCCGCCGCATCTTTCTTGAAGGCGCGCTCGTTGTCGGTGCGACCGGCGGGGGCCTGTCCTGCGGATCGGCAGAACCGCTCACGGTGCAGCCCTGGATGAAGGTGCCGGGTCCGGGATTTGCGGGCTACGGCCAGCCCTCACCGTTCGAGAGCAAGGTCGTCAAAATCTTTCCGCCGCCCCCCAACCCGGCCGGCGTCGGCGCATCACGCACGCCGCTGCACATGCTCGAGGGAATGATCACGCCGTCCGGGCTGCATTTCGAGCGTAGCCATTCCGGGGTCCCGGAAATCGATCCCGATCAACACCGGCTGGTGATCCATGGACTTGTGAAGCGCCCGCTGGTGTTTACGGTCGAAGCGTTATCGCGCTATCCGATGCAGTCGCGCATCGCCTTCATTGAGTGTGGCGGCAACAGCCAGGCGCTCAACGCGCCTCAGGCCCAGCCACTCAATGTGTCGGCTATTCATGGTCTGCTGGGTTGCTCGGAATGGACCGGCGTGCGGCTCTCCACGTTGCTCGATGAAGCCAGCATCGAACCTGAGGCGCGCTGGGTGATCGCCGAGGGCGCTGACGCTGCAGCCATGAGCCGCAGCATCCCTCTTTCCAAGGCGATGGATGATGCGCTCCTCTGTCTCTACCAGAATGGCGAGCGAGTGCGGCCTTCGAACGGCTATCCGGTACGGCTGCTGCTGCCCGGTTTCGAGGGCAACATGAACGTGAAATGGCTGCGTCGGCTCAAGCTGACCGCCGGCCCGGCCATGACCAAAGACGAAACATCGAAATACACGATCCTGCTCAAGGATGAAAAAGCCTGGCAGTTTGTATTCCCGATCGAAGTGAAATCCGTCATTACACGTCCATCGCCGGGACTCGCGCTGACGGGACCAGGATTCTACGAGATTTCCGGGCTAGCCTGGTCGGGTAACGGTAGCATCCGGCAGGTCGACGTGTCGGCTGACGGCGGACAAAGCTGGGCGCCGGCGGCTTTGCAGGGCCCGATCCTCCCAAAGGCGCCCGTGCGCTTCCGCGCAGCGTGGCAATGGAACGGCGGTCCCGCCGTGCTGCAGAGCCGCGCCACTGACGACACGGGCATGGTGCAGCCAACGCGTGCGCAGTTCGCCGACGAGCGCGGCTTTCGAGGGGTCTACCACTACAACGCCATCGCAAGCTGGCGCATCGACGAGATGGGGGAGGCCAGCAATGTCTACGCTTAAACCCATTGCAGTCTGCGCATCTATGCTGGCCGTCGCACCGGCGGCCCTGGCCCAAGCCCCGCGGTTCGGGCAACCGATCGCGCCCGCCGACGTCGCAGCATGGGACATTAGCATCGGACCGGATGGCGCAGGTCTGCCGCCTGGTCGCGGCACGGCAATCGAGGGTGAAGGCATCTATGTTGCGAAGTGTCAGGTGTGTCACGGCGAGAAAGGAATCAACCCAAGTGTCGCATTCGCTGGAGCACTCGTCGGCGGCATGGGTACACTGGCGCCGGATAAGACACCGATAAAGACTGTGGGAAGTTACTGGCCCTACGCAACGACGCTGTTCGACTACATCCGTCGCGCGATGCCATTCCAGGAGTCGAAATCACTCACTGCGGACGAGCTCTACGCCGTATCGGCCTATATTCTCAATCTCAACGGGATAGTCGGATCGAACGATGTGATCGACGCGCAGTCGCTGCCCAAGGTGAGAATGCCGAACCGGGACGGGTTTATTCCGTTTCCGCGCAATCCGAAGTAGCTTCGGGATTGCGCCGCCGGACGAGCTTGGTCGCCAGCAGGGCGAAGCCTTCGTCGCATCACGCTAACGGTTTATGGTACACGGCAAAGAAAACTCTAGCGTCTATCCCTCAAACGCGTCGGCTGAGGCTTTTCCGGCGCGGGCGACCAGCTTCTCGTCGGGCGCGGGCAGCGCCTTGCCATTGTCGCGGAAGCGGTTGGTGATGGGATAGCGGCGGTCGCGGCCAAAGTTCTTCTCCGTCACCTTGACGCCCGGTGCCGCCTGCCGCCGCTTGTATTCGGCGACGTTGAGCAGCCGGTCGATCCGCGTCACCACCTCGGCCGGGAAGCCGGCGGCAATGATCGTGGCGAGCGGCTCCTCGCGTTCGACCAGCCGTTCCAGAATGCCGTCGAGCATCTCGTAGGCCGGCAGCGAATCCTGGTCGGTCTGGTTCTCGCGTAACTCGGCGGTCGGCGGGCGCGTGATGATGTTGACCGGGATCACCTCCCCTGACGGGCCGAGCGCACCGTCCGGCTTCCATTCGTTGCGCAGGCTGGAGAGGCGGAACACTTCGGTTTTGTAGATGTCCTTGATCGGATTGAAGCCGCCGTTCATGTCGCCATAGATCGTGGCATAGCCGACCGACATTTCCGACTTGTTGCCGGTCGTCACCACCATCGCGCCTGTTTTGTTGGAAATCGCCATCAGAAGCGTACCGCGGGTACGCGCCTGCAGGTTTTCCTCCGTGATATCGCGCGGCAGGCCGGCGAATGGACCGGCCAGAATCTTCTCGAAGCCGTTGACCGCATCCGCAATCGGCAGCACCTCGTAACGGATGCCAAGCGCCTTTGCGAGTTTGGCGGCATCGTCGAGCGAGACCTGTGCGGTGAAGCGGAACGGCAGCATCACGCCGCGCACCTGGTCGGCGCCGAGCGCATCGACCGCGATCGCCGCGCACAGCGCGGAATCGATACCGCCGGAGATGCCAAGCAGGACCCCCGGGAATCCGTTCTTGCGGACGTAGTCGCGCAGGCCGAGCACGCAGGCCGCGTAATCGGCCTTGTCACCCTCGATGAGCGGCATCACCGGACCCGAACAGCGCCAGCCGTCAGTGCCTTTGGTCCAGCTCAGGGTCGTGGTGTGCTCCTCGAACGCGGGCAGTTGCGCCGCGACCGAAAAATCGGCGTTCAGCGCGAACGAGGCGCCGTCGAACACCAGCTCGTCCTGCCCGCCGATCTGGTTGAGATAGACGAGCGGCAGGCCACTCTCCGTGACGCGGGCGACCGCGATTGACAGCCGGAGATCGTTCTTGTCGCGGGCGTAAGGCGAGCCGTTCGGCACGACGAGAATTTCCGCGCCGGTTTCGGCGAGGCACTCGACGACGTTCTCATATTCCTCCGATTCTTCGAGCCAGATGTCCTCGCAGATGGGGACGCCGACCCGGATGCCCTTGATCGTCACCGGCCCGGCGGCAGGGCCGCGCGCGAACAGCCGCTTCTCGTCGAACACGCCGTAATTCGGCAGATTAGCCTTAAAACGAAGGGCTGAGATGCGGCCCTGATCGAGCAGCGCGCAGGCGTTATAGAGCTTGCCGTCCTCGACCCAGGGCGTGCCGATCAGGACGGCCGGTCCGCCGCCGGCGGTCTCGCGCGCCAGCTCCTCGACGGCCGCGCGGCAAGCGGCCTGGAAAGCGGGCTTGAGCACCAGATCCTCCGGCGGGTAGCCGCAGATGAACAGTTCCGGCAGCAGCAGCAAATCGGCGCCGTCAGCCGCAGCCTTGTCGCGTGCGGCGCGGGCCTTGGCGGCATTTCCCGTGACGTCGCCGACCGTCGGATTGAGCTGCGCCAGCGTGATCTTGAAAGTTGGTTCGGTCATGGGAGCGATGGTGCCTTGCACAAGAGCAAACCGCAATTGCTCGCTTTAGAACACGCCTATGCGTTCGCCGAGGGCAAACAGCCAAAATGCGCCGGCCATCAACAATGCGACGCCGACCGCCGCCGATCCCATGTCCTTGACCTGGCCGATCTTCGGGTCGTGATCCATAGTCAGGCGGTCGGCAAGCTTCTCGATCGCGGTGTTGAGCAGCTCGACGACCAGGACAAAGGCGACGGCCGCAACAAGTTCCACGCGGCGCATCACAGTCGCGCCGACCAGCCAGGCAAGCGGCACGGACAGCAGCAGCGCGAACAGCTCCTCGCGGACGGCCTGCTCCGAACGGATCGCAAAGGCGAGGCCGTTACGCGTATTGATGGTAGCCCGCCAAAGTCGCAGCAAATCAGAGTCCCGCTACGGCCGGCAGCGGCTTTTCCTTGCCCGCGCGTTCCTGCTTGAGCAGTTCGGCGATCAGGAAAGCCATATCGATCGATTGTTCGGCATTGAGGCGGGGATCGCAGACCGTGTGATAGCGGTCGTTGAGATCCTCGTCGGTGATGGCGCGGGCGCCGCCGATGCATTCGGTGACGTCCTGCCCGGTCATCTCCAGATGCACGCCGCCGGCATGCGTCCCCTCCGCGGCATGGATCGCGAAGAACGACTTCACTTCCGCCAGCACCCGGTCGAACGGCCGGGTCTTGTAGCCTGATGTCGAAGTGATGGTGTTGCCGTGCATGGGATCGCAGGACCAGACGACGACGCGCCCTTCCCGATGTACGGCGCGGATCATGCCAGGCAGATGGTCGGCGACTTTGTCGGAGCCAAAGCGGCCAATCAGCGTCAGCCGTCCCGGCTCGTTGTCGGGATTGAGGACGTCGATCAGCTTCAACAGCTCGTCCGGCTTCAGCGACGGCCCGCATTTCAGGCCGATCGGGTTCTTGATGCCACGGAAATATTCGACATGGCCGTGATCGAGCTGGCGAGTGCGGTCGCCGATCCAGATGAAATGGCCAGAGGTGGCGTACCAGTCGCCGGTGGTGGAATCGACCCGGGTCAGCGCCTGCTCGTAGCCGAGCAGCAGCGCCTCGTGGCTGGTGTAGAAATCGGTCGCGCGCAGCTCCGGATGGCTCTCGAGGTCGAGGCCGCAGGCGCGCATGAAATTCAGCGCATCCGAAATGCGGTCGGCCAGTTCCTTGTAACGCCGTGACTGCGGTGAATCCTTGAGGAAGCCGAGCATCCACTGGTGCACGCTGCCGAGATTGGCAAAGCCGCCGGTCGCGAACGCGCGGAGCAGGTTCAGCGTCGCGGCCGATTGCCGGTACGCCATCATCTGGCGCTGCGGATCGGGGATACGCGCTTCCGGCGTGAAGGCGATGTCGTTGATGATGTCGCCGCGATAGCTCGGCAGTTCGACACCATCAACCTTCTCGGTGTTCGAGGAGCGCGGTTTTGCGAACTGACCGGCGACGCGGCCGACCTTCACTACCGGCAGCGCGCCGGCATAGGTCAGCACGACCGCCATCTGCAGCAACACGCGGAAGAAGTCGCGGATGTTGTTGGCGCCATGCTCGGCAAAGCTCTCCGCGCAATCGCCGCCTTGCAGCAGGAACGCCTCGCCCTTCGCCACCCGCGCCAGCGCCTTTTTCAGGTTGCGCGCCTCGCCGGCGAACACCAGCGGCGGGAACGTGGCGAGCTGCGCCTCGACGTCGGCCAATGCCTTGGCATCGGGATAATCGGGCACTTGCAGCACCGGCTTGGTGCGCCAGCTGTCGGGCGTCCACCGCTCGGACATGACGTTAACTCCTGAGCAAAAACCGCAACTTATCGGAAGGGCCGCGTTATACACAGGCCTTCGGCCGACCGCCAGTTGGATTTCAGGTCCTCCTGACAAGCCCTTGCGGTCAAAGCTGAATTCGCATTTGCTTGAGGGCGCTCGCGGAAGCTGAGGAGGACAAGCAGTGACCGGGCCGGGGCTGGACGACGTTTTTAGCGACGATATCACGCTGCCCGCGACGGACGGATATCCCCTGGCCGCGACGCTGTTCCTGCCCCGCGGGGCCAAGCGCCATGCCGTGCTGATCAATTCGGCGACCGCCGTCCCCCGCAGATTGTACCGCGGCTTTGCCGGCTACCTCGCCGGGCGCGGCTGCGCGGTTCTGACCTACGATTACCGCGGCACCGGCGACAGCCGACCGCAGGCGCTGACCGGCCGTAACCAGCCGAAATCACTGGTCGGCTTCAAGGCCTCGATGTCGGACTGGGCAGCACAGGACATCACCGCGGCGGTCACCTGGATGCGCGAGCGCTACAAGACGCTGCCGTTTGCCTATGTCGGGCATTCCTTCGGCGGCCAGGCGCTCGGCCTGTTGCCGAACAATGCGAAGATCGAGCGCGCGCTTCTGATCGCAGCGCAGGCCGGCTACTGGAAACTGATGACGGCGCCCGAGCGCTACCGCGTCTATGCGTTGCTAAATTTTGTCGGGCGCCCCCTCACCCACTTGCTCGGCTACATGCCGGGCAATGTCGGCCTCGGCATGGACCTGCCGAAGGATGCATTCCTGCAATGGACCGGCTGGGTGATGAGCCCGCGCTATCTGTTCGACGACGACGGGCTCGATGCCTTGCAGAATTTTCCAAAATACCGGGGCGCGCTGCGCGCGCTCTGCATGGCCGACGACCCCTGGGCGACACGGCCCGCGGTCGAACTTCTGTGCGCGGGTTTCACATCGATCACGCCGGAGATCATCACGGTGACGCCGGCAGAGACCGGTGCCGCGAGAATCGGGCATATGGGCTTCTTCAGGCCCGAGCACCGCGACACATTGTGGCGCGGCGCGGCGGAATGGATCGAGGCGGAAGGATAGAGTTGCCGCCGTCATTGCGAGGAGCGATCGCGACGAAGCAATCCATAGTGCCGCAAGTCGAGAGATAGATTGCTTCGCGGAGCTGTCATCGGACGCGCATTCGCGCGGCCGGTTGGCTCGCAATGACGGCAGTATCCGCTATACCCGCCTGAACGCAATCGCACCGGCGAGCGAGCGCGGCCGCGTGCGAACCGCGCCGCCGTCATTGCCGCTGTGAACGATCCACTGGCCATCGGGCGTCTGTCCGGTGATGATCCCGACATGGTGCCGCCAGACCACCACGACACCGATGCCGGGGCCGCCGGCGTTCATGCCCTCGCTCGCCCACGACCGCGCAAGCGCGAGACGCCGATCTGGTTTGCCGAGATATTTGCTTAAGTAGCTTCCGCACCAGGCATGTGCGCGATGGCCGTGATGCCGGTGATGGGGACGGGCCTCGGCCTGAACGGAAAATACGAGCAGAACCGTCGACGCGACAGCGAGGGGTTTTAGCATGAATACTCCACAGATGGCTGGGGGTTGGGCGGGTACAAACGCGCCCCCAACAGCTTTCCCCACGGATTGTTCCTGCATGGCTGCCATTTCGTGCCACTGAAAACCGTCGATCGGACAGCATTTTTGGCGGGCTTTGCGGACATCGGTCACGGCGCGCACGTTTTGGGCGCAGGCGTCGATGCAAACGTTTCGCGCCCGGTGCTGAAACCAGTTCCCGTTTGCCGAATTAGCCAACAAACCATCAGAGGCCCTCGATGCAAGCCATCAGCGACGCGGCGCATCTGTGCATCGATATGCAAAACGTCTTCGCCAAGGGCGGCGTGTGGGAAACGCCGTGGATGGAGCGCGTGCTGCCGGTGATCTCGGAGATCTGCGCGCGCTATCGCGAACGGACGGTATTCACGCGCTTCGTCACGCCGGAAAAACCCGAAGACCGGCGCGGCCAGTGGCAAGTCTATTTCACCAAATGGCAGCGCGCGACGCGCGGCAGTCTTCCGCCGAACGCGCTTGATCTGGTGCCGGAGCTTGCGCGCTACACGCCGCCGGCGCTCGTGGTCGACAAGCCCGCTTATTCGGCCTTCTTCGGCTCGAGGCTCGGCCATCTCCTGGTCGAACGGCATGTTGGAACGGTGATCGTGTCGGGCGCGGAAACCGACGTCTGCGTGCTCTCGACCGCGCTGAGCGCCGTCGATCTCGGCTTCCGCGTCGTCATCGTTCAGGACGCGCTGTGCAGCTCCTCCGACACCGGCCACGATGCGCTGATGACGATGTACCGGACGCGGTTCAACGCGCAGATCGACCTGATCAGCGCCGCAGAACTGTTCGAACTCTGGCGTCCGGATTAGGCGCCTGCTGGAACCGCCGCTCCCGCTCCGGAGTTGCCCTCCAGCACCCCCATCACGCGAGGATCGATCCATGGCGGCGCCGGATATTCGCAAGGAAATGCCGCCCGTCAAACTGCCGCGCGGGGAATTCGAAAAGCGCTATCGCAGCCGGTTTGTCGATCCGGCTTTCCAGCCGTTGCAACGCGAGCTCGATGCCATCGTCGCGGCCGCATGGGACGCCTACAGCCAGTCGCGCAAAGCCCCGCATACGCGCAAGGCGGGGCCAGGCTTTGCCGATCCCGAATATGAAGTCTCGGTCGACTGGCTCGCCGCGCGGGAGGCCATTCTTGAGGCCCAGCGGCGCCACGACGATATGGCAGCAGTGCCGCGCATTCTCGTCATCAACGGCTCGGCGCGTAGCGAGCACACCTGCCCCGGCGAATCGTCGAAGACGTGGCGGCTGGTCAAGCTCACCGAGCCGATATTTGCCGGTATGGGATTTGGCGTCGACATTCTCGACCTGTCGCGGCTGACGTCGGAGTTCGGCCGGCAGATTCATCCCTGCAAGTCCTGCGTCGCTACCGCGATGCCGCTCTGCCACTGGCCCTGCAGCTGTTATCCGAACTATTCGCTCGGCCAGACCGATGACTGGATGAACGAGATCTATCCGCTGTGGGTCGCGGCCCATGGCATCCTGATCGTGGCGCCGGTGAACTGGTATCACGCTCCGACGCCGCTGAAGGCGATGATGGACCGCCTGGTCTGCGCCGACGGCGGCAATCCCGATCCGACCTCGACTCACGGCAAACATGCCGACCAGGCCAAGGCGCTCGAGCTGAAGGGATGGCCCTACCCGCGGCATCTGGCCGGGCGGCATTTCGGGCTTGTCGTGCATGGCGACAGTGCCGGTGCCGAGACGCTGCGCCGCTCGCTGTCGGACTGGCTGACCGACATGGCGATGATCTCCGCCGGCCGCACCGCGGAAGCCGAGGGCTATGTCGGCTACATGGAGCCCTATGCCACCTCGCACGAGGCGCTCGATGAAGACCGCGAATTCCAGGAGGAAGTGCGCAACGCGGCCCGCGCGCTCGGCAACGCGGTGAAACTCGCACGCGCAGGGAAATTGCAAAATCCGGCGGCGGGACTTGTGCAGCCCGATCCGAAATGACTGCGTAGGGTAGGTTAGGCGAAGCCGTAACCCGCCGTTCCTTCCGTGCGGAAACAAAGATGGTGGGTTGCGCTCTACTAACCCACCCTACGCAGCGACGCTCACTTCCCGTAGCTGTAAAATCCCTGCCCGGTCTTGCGGCCGAGATGGCCGGCGGCGACCATTTCCTTGAGCAGCGGCGCCGGGCGGTACTTCGGGTCGTTGAAGCCTTCGTAGAACACTTCCATCACCGACAGCATGGTGTCGAGACCAATCATGTCGGCGAGCGCGAGCGGGCCGATCGGGTGGTTGCAGCCGAGCTTCATGCCGGCGTCCAAGTCCTCGGCGGTCGCAATACCCTCCTGCAGCGCGAAGATCGCCTCGTTGATCATCGGGCACAGGATGCGGTTGACCGCAAAGCCCGGACTGTTCTTCGCCGTGATCGCGACCTTGCCGACGCGCTTGGCAAAGGCTTCCGCCTTGGCGTGGGTGTCGTCCGAGGTCTGCAGGCCGCGGATCAATTCCAAAAGCGCCATCAGCGGCACCGGATTGAAAAAGTGCATGCCGATGAAGCGGTCCGGACGGTCGGTCGCCGCGGCAAGTTTTGTAATTGAGATCGATGAGGTATTGGTCGCGAGCAGCGCCTGCGGCCGCAGCTTCGTACAAAGGTCCTTCAGGATCTTGACCTTCAAATCCTCGTTCTCGGTTGCCGCCTCGATCACGAGATCGCAGGTGGCGAGCTTTGCGGTGTCCGTGGTCGTGGTAATGCGCGCAATCGCCGCCTGCCGGTCGGCGTCAGTCATCTTCTGCTTGTTGACGAGGCGCTCCAGGCTGTTCGAGACGACGGACATGCCCCGCGCCAGTGCGGCATCGGCTATGTCGGTCATGACGACCGGAAGCCCCGCGGCGGCGCAGACTTGCGCAATGCCGTTGCCCATCGTGCCCGCGCCGATAATGCCGATCTGCTCAATCATTGTTTGTCTGCCTTTGTTCTTAAGTAATGGGGTCACGTCAGCCTGTAGGATGGGTGGAGCGAAGCGATACCCATCATCGCTCCGCGAAAGCAATCGATGGGTTTCGCTTCGCTCTACCCATCCTACGATCCTGCTTACTCCGCCGCCTGCCGCACATGCCGTGCCGTCGGCGTCCGCATCGTCACCAGTTCTTCCGCGGCGGTCGGATGCAGTGCAATCGTCGCATCGAAATCGGCCTTGGTCGCCTTCATCTTCACCGCGATCGCCACCGCCTGGACGATTTCGGCGGCGGTGTCGCCGACGATGTGGCAGCCGAGCACGCGGTCGCTCGCACCGTCGACGACGAGCTTCATCAGCACGCGGGTGTCGCGGCCCGACATCGTCGCCTTGATGGGGCGGAAATCGGCCTTGTAGATGTCGACCTGATCGAATTCAGCGCGCGCCTGCGCCTCCGTCAGCCCCACCGTGCCGACTTCAGGCTGGGAGAACACGGCCGTCGGAATCATGGCATGATCGACCTTGACCGCACGCTTGCCGAACACGGTGTCGGCGAAGGCGTGGCCCTCGCGGATCGCCACCGGCGTCAGGTTGAGGCGGTGGGTGACGTCGCCGATCGCATAGATGTTGTCGACGGACGTCTTCGACCATTCGTCGACGGCGATGCCGCCATTGGCCGGGTTGATGGCGACGCCGGCCTTCTCCAGCCCGAGATTGGCGACGTTCGGGTGCCGCCCGATCGCGAACATCACCTTTTCGGAGGCAATGCTCGAGCCGCTCGACAGATGCGTGGTGAATTCGTCGCCATGCCGGTCGACCCTCTCGATGGTGCAGCCGGTGATGATGGTGATGCCCTGCTTCTCCATCTCGGCGCGGACATGGTTGCGAACGTCCTCGTCAAAACCGCGCAGGATGTTGTCGCCACGATAGATCACGGTGACATCGGAGCCGAAGCCGGCAAAAATGCCGGCGAATTCCAGCGCGATATAGCCGCCGCCCTGGATCACGATGCGCTTCGGCAGCTCGGTCAGGTGAAACGCCTCGTTGGAGGAAATTACGTGCTCGATGCCGGGGATCTCGCGGCCGTGATTCGGCGCGCCGCCGGTCGCGATCAGGATGTATTTCGCGGTGACCTTTTCGCCCGTCATCAGGCGCAGCGTATGGGCGTCTTCCAGCACCGCGCGGGTCTTGGCGATGCGCGCGCCCGTCTTCTCGACGTTGGCGGCGTAGATGCCCTCGAGGCGGGCGATCTCCTTGTCCTTGTTGGCGACCAGTGTCGGCCAGTCGAAGGAAACATCTGATATGGTCCAGCCGAAGCCCGCGGCATCGGCGATCTCGTGGCGGACGTGAGAGCCGAGCACGAACAACTTTTTCGGCACGCAGCCGCGGATCACGCAGGTGCCGCCCATCCGGTACTCTTCGGCGACCATGACCTTGGCGCCGTAGCCGGCGGCGATGCGGGCGGCGCGAACGCCGCCCGAACCACCGCCGATGACGAACAGATCGACGTCGAACTCAGCCATGTCATCCTCGTCCGAAGTCGTGTTCGGGATTAGCTCAAATTTCCTTGCCGCGCTTCTTCATCTCGGCACGGAACTGGCCGTTGACAACCTCGGCAAAATTCTGCGCCCACTGGTTCATGTAGGACATGCTGAACTGGATGGCGCGCGGCTCGCTCGAGAGCAGCTTCTGGCCGAGCGGCGACTTGTAGAAGGTGACGAGGTCCTTCAGCTCCTGCTCGGTGAACTCGTTGGCGTAAACCTGCGCCATGCCCTCGCCGATCTCCTTCTCGCGGCCGGCCAGATTCTTGGCCACGATCACCGCGACCTCGTTGAGGTCCTTCTGATAGTTGAGATTGCTCTGCATCAGCACGTTCTTGGTCTGCTCGACGAGGTTGGGAACGGCCGCGGCATACATTGCGCTCGCATTCTTCATCGCCAGAATTTCCTTGGCAGCGGCGATCGCCGCGGGCGAGGCGGGCTTCAGCGTCGGCGCGCCGGCCGCGCCCGCCGGCGCGTTCTTCTGCTGCGCATCAGCCGGGACGGCGGTCAGGGCGAGGCCCACTGCAAGGCCGGCCGCCGACAAAATCCGTGAAAGGCTCTTCATTCCGATTCTCCTCGATTTCCGGCGTTACCGCCGCTCAACTACGCGAATTCCCTGAGCACCTGCCAGGACGGCGGTGGTAGCCAGGCCAATGAACAACCCGTGCTCGACGACACCCGGGATCAGGCTCAACAGGCCCGCCAGACGCGGCGCATCCGTGATGCGCTCAAGATGGGCATCGATAATCCAGTGGCCGCCATCGGTGACAAAAACGTGGCCGTCCTTGCCCTTGCGGAGCCCCATTTGCCCGGAAACGCCGCTTTGGGCAAATGCCGCGGCCATGGCCCGCTGGGTTGCGGCCAGCCCGAACGGGATCACTTCGATAGGTAGAGGGAAGCGGCCGAGCACATCGACCCATTTGGTATCGTCCGCAATCACGATCATGCGATCCGACGCCGACGCCACGATCTTCTCCCGCAGCAGCGCACCGCCGCCACCCTTGATCAAGTTCAGCGCGGGATCCATCTCGTCGGCGCCATCGACGGTGAGATCGAGCCGGTCGATTTCATCGAGCGTGGTCAGAGGAATTTTACAGGCTTCGGCCTGGGCACGCGTCGCTTCCGAGGTCGGTACGCCGATCACACGCAAGCCCCCCGCCACCCGCGCGCCGAGCAGATCGACAAAATGTTTGGCGGTCGAGCCGGTACCCAGACCGAGCTTCATGCCGTCCTGTACCTGCTCCAGCGCCTGCGCCGCCGCCTGGCGCTTCAATTGGTCCATGTTCACGTGCTGACGATGCTCCCGGAAATCCGCCGATCTGCGGGCGCATGTCTAGCGTCGTTTTGGTCCTGGGAACAGCGCTATCAGGGACTTGCATGACGGCTCACCTGCCGCTAGCGAATTCCGATGACCCTTCCCCGCACCGTTGTCTTCGACCTCGACGGCACCCTCGTCGATACCGCGCCGGACCTTATTGCCGCGCTCAATTACGTGCTCGACCGTGAAGGCCTGCCGCCTCTCCCTTTCGAATCGGCACGCAACATGATCGGCGCCGGGGCGCGCAAGCTGATCGAGCGCGGGCTTGAGGTCGAGGGCCGGGTCACGAGTGTGGACGACCTCAACCGCCTGACCAGGGATTTCATCGATTATTACGCCGACCACATTGCCGACGCCTCGCGGCCGTTCGAGGGGCTCGAGGTCGCCCTGGACGAACTCAAGGCGCTGGGCTGCCGCTTCGCGGTGTGCACCAACAAGTTGGAATGGTTGTCGAAGCGGCTGCTCGACCAGCTAGGCCTGAGCGGACGATTTTCGGCGATCTGCGGCGCCGACACGTTCGGCGTCGCCAAGCCTGACCCGATCATCCTGCAGCAGACGGTGGCGCGGGCTGGCGGGGCCATCGCCACCACCATCATGGTCGGCGACGCCGGCCCTGATGTCGGCGTGGCCCGGCGGGCCGGAGTTCCCGTGATTGGGGTCGAGTTCGGCTATACCGACGTTCCGATCGCCGAACTGATGCCCGACCGCCTGATCGGCCATATGCGCGACCTGCCGGCGGCGGTGGAAAGCCTTAGCAGGATTGCGTCGCGCTCATAAGCAATTGATTTGCATGAATTATCTGGAACGCCACTCTTCGAAATTAACCATTCTTTAACGAATTTGCCCAGCTCGGTTGCAGCCATGTTGTTGCACTCCTATGGTTCCCTTGTGGCGGATTGCCACAACCCAGAGTGCTCGATCATGCGCCGTGTCATCGCGATTGCCATCGCCGGGCTGGGTCTCGCCGGATGCTCATCGTTTTCCCTCGATTCCTTCAAGTCGGCGCCTCCGCTGGTGCCGGTTGCGCTGGAATCGGTGCCGCCGGGGGCGGATGCCACGACCTCGCTCGGACCGGCCTGCAAGACCCCCTGCTCGGTCCAGGTGCCGGCGCCCGATGCCGGTTTCTCCGTTACCTTCGCGATGCCCAAATTCGAGCCGGTCACGGTGCCGGTTCAGGTGATCCGCAATCCCGGGGATATTGCCTCGCCGGCCACCACCATCATCGAGCCGAGCCCGGTATTTGCGGAACTCAGGCCGGCCGCACCGCCCGCCAAGGCGCGCAAGCCGATGCGGCCAAAGAAGAAGCCGAAGGCCGCCGAGGCGCCGGCCCCTGCTGCACCGCACTGACCCCGCTACGTGCCGCTCCGTCACGTTGCCAATTGTGGAGCCCTCACAAGCTGCCTAGATTATGTTAGCCAACACTGGCACAAGCGGCCCCTCCTGCGTGGCTACAAGGCAGTTTGAATGAGCGGATCCCCGTCACCCGATCAGCTGTTGCGTCCGATGGTCGACCCCTTCGGCCGGACCATCCGGTATTTGCGCGTATCGGTGACCGATCGCTGCGACTTGCGCTGCTTCTACTGCATGTCCGAGGACATGACGTTCCTGCCGAAGAAGGACCTCCTGACGCTCGAGGAACTCGACCGTCTCTGCTCGGCCTTCATTGCCAAGGGCGTGCGCAAGATCCGTCTCACCGGCGGCGAGCCCTTGGTCCGGCGCAACGTGATGTCGCTGGTGCGCTCGCTGTCGCGGCACCTTGGCAGCGGCGCGCTCGATGAGTTGACGCTCACCACCAACGCTTCGCAACTGGCGCGCTTCGCCGCCGAGCTCAGCGATTGCGGCGTCCGCCGCATCAACGTCTCACTCGACACGCTCGATGCGCAAAAGTTCCGCGCCATCACGCGCTGGGGCGATCTCGACAAGGTGCTCGCCGGCATAGAGGCGGCACGCGAGGCCGGCCTTGCGGTCAAGATCAACGCCGTGGCGCTGAAGAACATGAACGAGGAGGAAATCCCCTCGCTGATGGAATGGGCGCATGGCAAGGGCATGGCGTTGACGCTGATCGAAGTGATGCCGATGGGCGAGATCGGCGAAGGCCGGATCGACCAGTATGTGCCGCTGTCGCTGGTGCGCGCCCGCCTCGCCCAGCACTACACCTTGACCGACCTGGACGAGAATACCGGCGGCCCCGCGCGCTACGTGCGCGTCGGTGAAACCGGCGGCAAGCTCGGCTTCATCACGCCCATGACGCATAATTTCTGCGAATCCTGTAACCGGGTACGGATCACCTGCACCGGCACGCTGCACACCTGCCTCGGCCACGAGGATGCCTCCGATTTGCGCAAGCCGTTGCGGGCCTCCGCCGACGACGACCTGCTGTCTGCTACGATTGATCGCGCGATCGGGCTGAAGCCCAAGGGGCATGATTTCATCATCGACCGCCGGCATAACCGCCCGAGCGTCTCGCGCCATATGAGCGTCACCGGCGGCTAGTGTCCGCTTACTAACTTATCGCCCGTAAAAACGCGGATTTTTCAGGCCAACCAACCAATTGGCCGCCGCGTCAATTTGTCCATTTTCCGATTGACGGCGCCGCGGTGCGCTGAAATGGTGCGCCTGCTTTCACGCCAGCACGGCCGGGAACAGGCCGCTACAACCCAAGGGTTGCAGACAAGACGGCGGTAGCGCAAGACGGGGGAGGACGTATCGTTGCAATCGCATCTGCGAATGAGCTGCGGGCTCGCGCGTTTTTCGCGCGGGAGCGGACATGCGTGGGGAATGCATGACGACGGCTCCAGGCCTCCGGCGCACGATGGCAACGCAAGATCAATGAAGTCATCCGGCACGCGCCACTGACGTGTCGAGGAGAGCGTAATGCGCCCATTGTTGGCACTGAGTAATTCAATCGATTGGCTCAATGAGAAACTAGGCGGCATCTGTAACTGGCTTGTGCTCGCAGCCTGCGTGGTCAGCGCCGCCAATGCGATGATCCGCTATGCGTTCGGCTACTCTTCCAACGCCTGGCTCGAACTGCAGTGGTACATGTTCGCCGTCTTCGTGATGTTCGGCGCTTCCTACACCTTCAAGAAGAACGAGCATGTGCGGGTCGAGATCCTCTATTTGATGCTGTCCGAGCGCGGGCAGCTCAAGCTCGATCTGATCGGCACGCTGTTCTTCCTGATCCCGTCCTGCCTGCTCCTCAGCTATCTGTCCTGGCCGTTCTTCATGCAGGCCTACGATGTAGGCGAAACGTCGAGCAACGCCGGCGGCCTGTTGCGCTGGCCGATCAAGCTCGTCGTGCCCGTGGGCTTCGTGTTCCTGGCGCTGCAGGGCGTCTCTGAAGTGATCAAGCGCATTGCGGCGCTGCAGGGTTATGTCGTGATCGATGCGAAGTATGAGAGGCCCACCCAATGATCACGCTGGAGATGATGCCGCCGCTGATGTTCGGCGGCTTGATTCTGGCCATGCTGATTGGCTTCCCGGTCGCCTTCACGCTGGCCGCGCTCGGCCTGTCGTTCGGCTTCCTGTCGATCTATCTCGGATTTTTCGATCTCAACTTCCTGCAGGCGATCCCGGGCCGCATCTTCGGCAGCGTGCTTTCCAACGAATTGCTGCTGGCGATCCCTTTCTTCACCTTCATGGGCTCGGTGCTCGAGCGGTGCGGTCTCGCCGAGGACATGCTGGACTCGATGGGCCAGCTGTTCGGCCCGGTCCGCGGCGGCCTCGGCTATTCCGTGATCATCGTCGGCTTCATCCTCGGCGCGATCACCGGCACGGTGGCGGCCCAGGTCATCGCCATGGCGCTGATCTCGATGCCGGTGATGCTCCGCTACGGCTATAACACCCGCTACATCACCGGCGTGCTCGCCGCATCCGGCACCATCACGCAATTGGTACCGCCCTCGCTGGTGCTGATCGTGATGGCCGACCAGCTCGGCAAATCGGTCGGCGACATGTATCTCGGCGCCTGGGGACCGTCGATCATGCAGATCGTCCTGTTCGCCGGCTACACGTTCTTCCTCGGTATCTTCCTGCCGCATCACGTGCCGGCGGTTCCGAAGGAAGCACGCACGCTGACCGGCTGGGCGCTATGGAAAAAATGCCTGATGGGCATCATTCCTTCGGCAGTGCTGATCTTCGTGGTGCTCGGCACCATGATGCTCGGTCTGGCAACGCCGACCGAAGCCGGCGCGATGGGTGCGATCGGCGCGATCGTTCTTGCCGCGATCCATCACAAGGATCTCAGCGACAAGGGGCACAAGATGCTCCTGCTCGGCATTGCCGCTACCGGTGTTGCGGTGATCGTCGGGATGCTCCTCGGCGAAGGCAAAGTGCTCAAGCTGACCTTCGCCGTGCTCTATCTAGCCGTCGTCTGGCTCTGCCTGGAAGCCGTCCGCATTCCCGACCTGCGCGACCTGATCAAGCAGGGCTATGAATCGACGATGCGCCTCTCCACCATGGTGGTGTTCATCCTGATCGGCTCGACCTGCTTCTCGGTGGTGTTCCTCGGCGTTTCCGGCGGCGTCTGGCTCGAGCACCATTTGACCTCGATCCCCGGCGGCGTCTGGGGCTTTCTGATCTTTATCAACCTCTTCATCTTCTTCCTGGCGTTCTTCCTCGACTTCTTCGAGATCGCCTTCATCATCCTGCCGATGGTGGCGCCGATCGCGCAGAAGGTGCTGGCACCGGTCGTCGGACCAGACGCAGCGCTGATCTGGTTCGGTGTGATGATTTGCGTCAACGTGCAGACTTCGTTCCTGCATCCGCCGTTCGGCTTTGCGCTGTTCTATTTGCGCGGCGTTGCGCCCAAGGAAGTGAAGAGCTCCGACATCTATTGGGGAGCGCTACCGTGGATTGGTCTGCAGGCGGCCATGGTGGCGATCGTGATCGCATTCCCCTCTGTGGTGACCGGCCTGCTCGACAAGCCGCTCGACGTCGATCTCAGCAAGGTCAAGATCGAGGTGCCGCAGATCGAGCTGCCGCCACTGGATTTCGGCGGACCGAAGCAGTAGCGAGTAAAACTCCCTCCCTGTCATGCCCCGCGAAAGCGGGGCATCCAGTATTCACCGGCAGCTGCGATTGAGCCGCACTGCCCCGGCGTACTGGATCGTCCGCCCCAGTGCGCAATTGCGCACAAGGCGGACGATGACAGCCAAGAGAATCAATAAACCCCGGTGCTTTCGCTCCGGGGTTTATTTTTTCGAGACAGCCGTCGCGCGATCAGCCCTGCGGATTGCGCGCCATGAAGCTGTCGTAGCCGAGCTCGGCGACCTGGAACCACTGGTATCCGTTGGTCGTGAACGCGTTCATGGAGTCCAGCACCTTCTTGAAGTTGGGATTGCTAGCCGACGTCTCGGCATACAGCTCCTTGGTCGCCTTCAGACAGGCCTGCATGATCGGCGGCGAGAAGCTGTGCAGCTTGGTGCCACCTGCGAGCAGCTTCTTCAGCGATGGCGGATTGAGTTGATCGTATTTGGCCATCATCCAGCTATTGGCGACCTGGCCCGCCTGCTCGATGGCGCTCTGGTAGTATTTCGGCAGCGAATTCCACTTATCCAGGTTGACGATGCCGAGCAGCATCGGGCCACCCTCCCACCAGCCGGGATAGTAGTAATGCGGTGCGACCTTGTTGAAGCCGAGCTTCTCGTCGTCATAGGGGCCGACCCATTCCGCTGCGTCGATCGTGCCCTTTTCGAGCGCGGGATAGATGTCGCCGCCGGCAAGCTGCTGCGGCACGACGCCGAGCTTCGCCATCACGCGGCCGGCAAAGCCGCCGATGCGCATCTTCAGCCCCTTGAGGTCGTCGACGGTGTTGATCTCCTTGCGAAACCAGCCGCCCATCTGGCAGCCGGTATTGCCGGCCAGAAACGACGTGACGTTGTAGCTCTTGTAGAACTGATTGAGCAGCTCCCTGCCGCCGCCCAGCATGTACCAGGCCTGATTGATGCGCTGGTTGGGTCCGAACGGCACCGCCGTGCCGAACGCGAAGGTCGGGTCCTTGCCGAAATAATAGTAGGACGCCGTGTGACCCATCTCGACGGTGCCGTTCTGCACGGCATCGAGCACCTGCAGGCCGGGAACGATTTCGCCGCCGGCGAAGGTCTGGATCTGGAACTTGTTGTCGGTGGCTTCGGCCACCTGCTTGGCCATCACCTCGACGGCGCCCCAAAGGGTGTCGAGCGACTTCGGCCAGCTGGCCGTCAGGCGCCATTTCAGCTCCGGCATCGATTGAGCAATGGCCGGCGCCGCCAGCGTTGCCGCGCCCGCCGCGCCAATGCCGGTCACTTTGAGAAAATCTCTTCTTTTCATCGAATCCATCCCTGTTGGTGAACGTGTCGTGGCCTTCTTGGCGAGGCCTTTTCGTCGGGCAGCATGGAACAACCGGTTCCCGATTTCCATCCCGGATGCTACGGGGCAACGAAAAAGCCCGGCCTTCTTGCGAAGGCCGGGCTGCGCTTTCTACGACTTAAGACGTAATCAGCCGCGGGTGCGCGATCGGATCATGAAGCTGTCATAGGTGTATTCGGCGACCTGCCACCACAGATACTGGTCGGAGCGGTAGGCCTGCATCGCGTCGATCGACTTCTTGAAGTCGGCGTTCTTGCCCGAGATTTCGCCCCACAGTTCGTTGGTCGACTTCAGGCAGGCTTCCAGCACTTCGTTGGTGAACGGGCGCAGCTGCGTGCCGCCGGCGACCAGCCGCTTCAGCGCGGACGGGTTCTGCATGTCGTAACGCGCATTCATCCAGGTGTTGGCGTGCGCGGTCGCGTTGGTCAGGATCGCCTGATAGTTCTTCGGCAGCGAATTCCACTTCTCGAGATTGGCGAAGGCGTGGACCATCGGGCCGCCTTCCCAGAAGCCGGGGTAGTAGTAATACTTCGCGACCTTCTGGAAGCCGAGCTTCTCGTCGTCATACGGACCGACCCACTCGGCCGCATCGATGGTGCCCTTTTCGAGCGCCGGATAGATGTCGCCGCCGGCGAGCTGCTGCGGCACCACGCCGACCTTCTGCAGCACCTGGCCGGCGATGCCGCCGATGCGCATCTTGAGGCCGGAGAGATCGGCAACGGTCTTGATCTCCTTGCGGAACCAGCCGCCCATCTGGGTGCCGGTGTTGCCGGTGGCGAAGCCGATCACGCCGAACTTCTTGAAGAACTCGTTGCCGAGCGCCTCGCCGCCGCCCTGGTACCACCAGGAATTCTGCTGGCGCGCATTGAGGCCGAACGGGACCGAGGCGTAGATCGCAAAGGTCGGGTCCTTGCCGACATAATAGTACGAGACGGTGTGGCACATCTCGACGGTGTTGTTGGAGGTCGCATCCAGTGCCTGCAGGCCGGGGACGATTTCGCCGGCCGCGAACACCTGGATCTGAAACTTGTTGTCGGTCATTTCGGCGACGTACTTCGCCACCTGCTCGGCCCCGCCATAGATGGTGTCGAGCGACTTCGGGAAGCTCGACGTCAGGCGCCATTTGATCTCAGGCGATGATTGCGCGATCGCCGGCGAGGCAACGGCTGTCGCGGCAGCACCGGCCGCTGAAACCTTCAAAAAATCACGACGCTTCATTCAAGTCTCCTTAAGACGGGACGTTTCCCATTATTCCGCGAGCATGTCCTCCGGCGGGCGAATTCCAAGGTCATCCGGGGGCTCTGGCGGGGGGCGCTTTAACACGGAAGTTGCCGCTCGAAAACGCGACAAAGGCATGACTGCACTGATTAAACCAAAGTCTTATGGGGCTGATAAGCCCGCCTTTACGCCGCGGCAATGGCGCCCTGGAGCTGGTCGCGCACGTTGGTCCCGATGGCCCGGTAGATCGCCGCATGCGGCCCGTTCGGCTCGCTGACGACCACCGGATTACCCTCATCCGAGGTGGTTCGGATCGACATGTGCAAGGGGATCTCGCCCAGGAACGGAACCCCCAGCCGCTCAGCTTCATGGCGCGCGCCGCCATGGCCGAAGATGTCCGAGCGCGTACCGCATTCCGGGCACTGGAAGTAGCTCATGTTCTCGACGATGCCGAGCACCGGCACATTGACCTTCTTGAACATCGCAAGGCCCCTGCGCGCATCGATCAGCGACAGATCCTGCGGGGTCGAGATGATCACGGCGCCCTTCAGCGGCACGTTCTGCGCCAGCGTCAGCTGCGCATCCCCGGTGCCGGGCGGCATGTCGACGACGAGAATGTCGAGCGTGCCCCACGCGACGTCGCGCAGCATCTGCGTGATCGCCGACATCACCATCGGCCCGCGCCAGATCATCGCGGTGTCTTCCTCGACCAGGAAGCCGATGGACATGATGGAAAGGCCGAAGCGCTGAATCGGAATCATCTTCCTGTTGTCGTCGAGTTGCGGCTTCTCGTTGATGCCGGTCAGCCGCGGCACCGACGGGCCGTAAATATCAGCATCGAGCAGGCCGACGCGCAGGCCGACATCGCGCAAGCCGAGCGCCAAGTTGAGCGCGGTGGTCGACTTGCCGACGCCGCCCTTGCCCGAAGCGACCGCGATGACGGCGGCAACGCCGGGAATCTCCGTCTGTTTCGACATCGGCGACGGTCCCTGCGGCGGCCGATGGGCGGATGCAGGCTGCACGCCATGGGCATGCCGGTGTGGCGCGGGGGCAGCTTCCGGCCTCGGCGAACCGGGCTTGCGCTCGGCCGTCAGCGCGATCATTGCCGTGGTGACGCCGGGGATCGCGCGCACCGCGGCTTCGGCCTGCGCGCGCACGCTTTCCCAGGCGCGGGCTTCGGCGGCATCGACGTTAATGGAAAAGAACACCTTGCCGTCGGTGACCGAGATCGCCGACAGCACATTGGCGTTCGTCAGGGGCACGCCGCGCGGGGATGCCACCTGCTTGAGGGAATCGAGAATCTGTTGCTGCGTAACGCTCACTCGCGCATCTCCTGAAGCCCTTGCGGTTCAACTCAAGAACCGGGCCCTACTCGCTTGTATTGGCGCGCTTTCGTGGCGCGGCCGTTTGGCTTCGGAGCCACTCCGAAAGCGCAAGGCCTCGTGGCAGAACGCGATGCCAGTCCGATGCGACCCAATAGAGCGGTTCAGCGCAAAAGGCTACCGCGCTCCCACATCACCCCGCCGCTCGGCGGGGGCTGCGGCGGACTGCTCCTTGGCCGCCTCATAGTTCAGCTCGATCATGACGCCGTTGGGGTCGTTGACGAAGATCTGCCAGAGGTCGCCGCCCGGAACCTGGCGGGAATCATAGGCCATGCCCTTCTGTTCCAGCCGCCGCTTCATGCCATCAAAGCCGTAGCTGGCGAAGGCGACATGGTGGACGACGCCGGAATCCGGCTTCTGGGCCTCATCGGTCTTGGAGATATCGACGAGGTGCACCACCGCCTTGCCCTCGCTGTACATCCAGGCGCCGGGGAAGGCGAAGTTCGGCCGGGCGCCCTTTTCCAGGCCCAGAATGTCCTCATAGAACCGGACCGTATCGGCAAGGTTGCGGGTCCGGATGTTGAAATGGTCGAGCACGCCCACGCTGACGCCCATACGATGTCTCTCCCTTTTTTGTGAGGTTATTGAACCCCAATCCTAGCACAAATCGAGACCTGCAGGCCAAACGAAGGCGTTGCCCTCCCCTGCGCAGCGGTTATGGTGCGCTCCGTCCAAAAACACCGTCCGGCCGGCCCAACGTCGCCGGCGAAAACTCCAAGGTAACACACATGGCTAAAGTCGCTTTTCTCGGTCTCGGCGTTATGGGCTTCCCCATGGCAGGACATCTGGTGAAAAAAGGCGGCCACGAGGTCACCGTGTACAACCGGACCGGAGCCAAGGCGAAGGAGTGGGCGGACAAGTTCGGCGGTCGCACCGCGCCGACGCCGAAGGCCGCGGCCGAGGGGCAGGATTTCGTGATGTGCTGCGTCGGCAATGACAACGACCTGCGCGCGGTCACGATCGGCACTGACGGCGCCTTCGCCGGCATGAAGAAGGGCGCCATCTTCGTCGACCACACCACCGCCTCCGCCGAGGTCGCCCGCGAGCTCGACGCCGCCGCCGTCAAGGCCGGCTTCAAGTTCATCGACGCACCTGTGTCCGGCGGCCAGGCCGGCGCGGAAAACGGCGTGCTGACGGTGATGTGCGGTGGCAAGGAAGACGCCTATGCCGCTGCCGAGCCGATCATTTCCGGCGCTTATGCTCGGATGTGCAAGCTGCTCGGGCCGGCCGGTGCCGGCCAGCTCACCAAGATGGTCAACCAGATCTGCATCGCCGGTCTCGTCCAGGGCCTGTCGGAAGGCATTCATTTCGCCAAGAAGTCCGGCCTCGACGTTTCCGCTGTCATCGAGACCATCTCCAAGGGCGCGGCGCAGTCCTGGCAGATGGAGAACCGCTACAAGACCATGAACGAGGGCAAGTTCGATTTCGGCTTTGCGGTGGAATGGATGCGCAAGGACCTCTCGATCTGTATCGCCGAGGCCCGCCGCAACGGCGCCAACCTGCCGGTGACCGCGCTCGTCGACCAGTTCTATGCCGAGGTCGAGAAGATGGGCGGCAAGCGCTGGGATACCTCCAGCCTGCTCGCCCGCCTGGAGCGGTGAGTTAAGGAAACAGGTTAAGGCCACCACGACGGCCCCCGCTTCATGTCTCGTCAGGAGCGGGGGTTCCATCCACGGGCTGGTTAATTTTAACCTCCCGTTAACGAGAATTTTTAGCTCTTTAAGTCATCGCTTAATGATTTAGCGGCACAGATAGACAATGCAAAAGCCCGCGCAGTTCGCGGGCAGGATTTGTGTTGTTTGATGAGTAACCCCGCAGAAAAGCCCGAGGTTGTCCAGCTTCCGGCCGAGGCGCCGGTGACGCCACCGGTGAATACGCGGCGCGTGGCGGCACAACGGGTGCGCGAGGCGCGGGATCGGTTAACATCAACCAGCGGAACGCGCCCCGCCTTCGACACCGAACTGCTCCGGCAATACGCCACGACCCGGGTATCGGCCTCCTTCGTCATCATACTGTTGGTGGTCTCGACCGGCGTGCTGTTCGGCCTCTGGAAGTATGCCGTGCCCGCCGCGGTCTGGACCTGCGGCATGCTCTGCATCCACGCCGCGATCATCCGCAACTGCCGGCGCTTCCTCAACGAGCAGCCGTCGCTTGCCGCGACGAAGAAATGGCAGACCCGCTTCGTCCTGCTCGACCTGCTCTACGGCCTGTGCTGGACCGCGATCCTGCTGCACCCGGCCGGCCTCGACACCGTCTCGAACACGATGATGATGTTCCTGATGCTGCTGGTGATCGCAGTGTCGAGCATGCTGGCGGCAACGCTGCCGATAGCCGCGGTGGCCGCGACCGCACCGGTGACGGCGGCGATCGCGCTCAACTTCGTGATGGGGGGCACTTTCGACAATTACGCGCTGGCGCTGCTGGCGGTCGCCGCCGAAGCCTACTTCGCCCTGCTCGCGCACCAGCTCCATTCGACGACACTGCAGACGCTGGAAGCGCGCGCCGAAAAGGATGCGCTGATCGGCGAACTCGAGCAGGCCAAGGCGATCTCCGACGAGGCGCGGCACCGGGCCGAATCCGCCAACGTCGCCAAGTCGCGCTTCCTGGCGCAGATGAGCCATGAGCTGCGCACGCCGCTGAATGCGATCCTCGGCTTCTCCGAAGTGATGAAGAGCGAGATCTTCGGCGCGCATGCGGTGGCGGTCTACAAGGAATATTCCGCCGACATCCACAATTCGGGCGTCCATCTGCTCAACCTCATCAACGAAATTCTCGATCTGTCGCGGATCGAGGCCGGCCGTTACGAACTCAACGAGGAAGCGGTGTCGCTGGTGCACGTCGTCTCCGACTGCCATCACCTGTTGAAGCTGCGAGCCTCCAGCCGCGGCATCACCATTCACGAGGTGTTCGAGCACGGCATGCCGCGCATCTGGGGCGACGAGCGCGCCACGCGCCAGGTCGTGCTCAACCTGATCTCCAACTCGATCAAGTTCACCCCGCCGGGCGGCGATATCTGGCTCAAGGTCGGCTGGACCGCTTCCGGCGGCCAATATCTTTCCGTCAAGGACACCGGCTCCGGCATTGCCGAGGACGAAATCCCGGTCGTGCTCGCGTCGTTCGGCCAGGGCTCCAACTCGATCAAATCGGCCGAACAGGGCGCCGGCCTCGGTCTGCCGATCGCCAAGAGCCTGATCGACATGCATGGCGGCACCTTTACGCTGAAATCGAAACTGCGCATCGGCACCGAGGTCATCGTCACCTTCCCGCCGGAGCGCGTGATGAGCGCGCTGGCGCCGATGGCCGAGGAAGAAGCACCGCCGCTGCAGCCAGAACCAGCCATCACGACGGCCGACGACAAGCGGCGCCCCCGCCACAAGCCGATCATGAACGCCGGCACAGGCCTATAAAGTTGGAGCGCTTGCGCTGGAGACTCAAACCGTTTCACTATCCAGGAATGAGCAAAGAATCGCCGTGTATCGCAGTCTGTACGATGGATCCAAAGACCAAACTCTGCTTCGGCTGCGGACGTACGTTGCCGGAGATTGCGCGCTGGCACAGCATGGCCACGGCGGAGCGGCTCGCATTGATGGAAGGGCTGGCGGCCCGCATGACGGAAGCCGGCCTCACGCCGATCGCGCCGCGAGCCGCGCGCAGCTGAACTCGGGAGAAATCTTCGGACGAAGCAGCGGAGGCGCCCGATGATCCGCATCCTTCTCGTTATCGCGATGCTGGCAGGCACCGCTGGTGCCGTCGTCGCCTATGGCGATCCGCACCGGATCGCGCGCGCCAGCGACTCGGTCGCGAGGATGCTGCGCCATCGCAGCCTGGAGCCACCGCCCGCTGTCCAGATCGCGCGCAGCCGGGCCGGCGAATTTGCACTGCATGCCAAGATCAACGGCGTCAAGGCGCCGATGGTGATCGACACGGGCGCGACCTCCGTGGTGCTGACCTGGGAGACGGCGAAGGCGATCGGCCTGCCGATCGAGATGCTGGAATACAACGTCGAGCTCGAAACCGCCGGTGGCCATACCAAGGCGGCGCGGCTGACGATCGACCGTCTTGCCGTCGGCGGACTTGTCGAGAAGTCGATCCCGGCGCTGGTCGTGCCGCGCGGGCAGCTTAAGACCAACCTGCTCGGCATGAGCTTCCTCGATCGCCTGGAAAGCTGGGGCGTGCAGGCCGACAAGCTGATGCTGCATGGCTACCCCGAAGTGGTGGCCTCCAACAGCAAGCGCAGCCGTTCGGCGGCGAATTAGGCATGGACGCGTAGATTGACTATGTCCGCTCAGGATCTAAGAGCGGTGCCACGCAGACATGCCGATATCGACGCCTCCCTTCGAAGCTTTCTGACACCGGCCACCGAGTTCCCGGCGCCGTCCCTCAAACGGCCGGCATCCGAAACCGTTCCGCGGGCATTACCCTTCGGGTACACCAGACAGGCGCATGCCTGAATACAGGCGTTCGCGACCAGCCAGGAATGTCGGATTGTCGCTTGGCTGGGAGGCGCGCAAGCGGCCGATGGTGAAGCCCGGGTTGAGCGCCAGCCCCGCCGCTGCGGCTGTCCGCGCCTCATCCAGTGAGCCCTGCAAACCCAGCGTCGCGGCGAGCGCGAAATGGGTGAAGGGAGAATTGCGGTTGGCTTCAAGGCTTCGTCGAAACCATGCGGCGGCTTCGGCATCCGCACCTTGCTGGATCTTCGCCATGCCTAGAAAGTGCATCCACCGGTGGGCAAAGATGTCGCGTGGCGAGAGGCGGAACGCCTCGAAGATATGGCCTTCAGTCTCGGCAGCGCGGCCCAGATAGTATTTGGCCATCCCGATAACGGCGTGAGCGTCAGCCAAATTTCGATCAAGCGCCAATGCCTGTTCGCATTCCGCTATCCCCAGGGCGGAGCGGTTTGTCATGTTGTAGATGGTACCCAAAACCCTGTGGGCCAGCGCCCGGTCTGGGTCCAACGATAGCGCTTTGATCGCAGTTGTTTCGGCTGTCGAGAGGAGCGCGGACCGATCGTCAGTCAGCACGTAGGCCCCCAACGTCGCATCGACGCTTGCGATGCCAACCAGCGCCCCAACATTTCGGGCATCAATCAGCAGGGCACGTTCGAAAAAGCTGCGTGCCCGGGTCAGGTGCTCGGCAGTCGGCCCTTTGTAGACGCACGCAAAACCTTGAAAGACGAGGTCCAGTGCACCGGGATCCCGCGAACGTTCGGCACGCCGTGCTTCGGCTACAACGAGCTGGGCATCCAATGCTTGGGCAAGCCTTGATACGATTTCGTCCTGCATATCGAAAAGATCGATAATCGGCTTCTCGAAGCGTTCGGCCCAAAGATGTTTGCCGGTTTCCGTATCGATCAACTGCACGTTCACGCGAAGGCGCTTGCCACCGCGCTGCACTGAGCCCTCAAGCACGTAGCGGACGTTCAACTCGCGCCCGACCTGCTTCACATTGACGGCCTTGCCCTTGTAGGTGAACGCAGTATTGCGGGCGATCACGAATGACCCGCTGATGCGCGACAAGTCCGTGGTCAAGCTCTCGGTGACCCCGTCGACGAAATAGTCCTGCTCGGGGTCGTTGCCGAAATTAGCAAACGGCAACACGACGATTGATAGAGGTGGCGCCGATGCCCTGCTACGCATTACGGCATCCAGCGGTCCGGTGCCAGACCCGCCCCGGATGGCGGCATAGGCCCGTATCGGATGAACGATATTCTTGAGGTTCTGTTCTCCCAGATCGGCGAACTCAACCGCGAGCTTGCCGCTCACCTGATCGTAGGCGGAAGACGAGATGCAGATGCCGCCCGGTTCTGCGATACTCTCAAGCCGCGCCGCCACATTCACATCGTCGCCAAATATGTCATGCGGCTCAACAATGACATCGCCGATATTGACCCCCACACGGAAAAGAATGCGCCTGTCTTCCGCATCATCGGCGGTCAATTCGTGGATGCGATTCTGAAACTGCCACGCAGCTCGAACTGCTTGAACAGCACTCGGAAACTCCGCCAGGAACCCGTCGCCGGTGTTTTTCACAATACGCCCGCCGTGCTCCAGGATTGCCGGATCGACGGCGTCTGCCAGAAGCGCACTCAGGCGTGTGTGCGTCGCTTCTTCGTCGTCATGCATGAGCCGCGAATAGCCAGCCACGTCGGCGGCCAATATCGCCGACAACCTTCGTTCGATCCGCGACGAGCGCTCTCGCATCATTGGTGAGCAAATCCGTTTTCGCAATAACTCTTACGATAAAATCCGTTGCGGCGCCACGAGCCCGCCGATGGCTTTGCGACGGGTGGGTATACGGAGGCCACATACCTGCCCGAATCGCTCCCGTCGGCTCATGGCGGTGGCTTAGTGCGGACAGGCTCGTCGCGCACCTCGATCACACCGGCTTGGCAAACGCGTCTGATGCTCCATAATCTCTTTCAGAGGGCGCAATTTGACCGCTATGATGGCGGCTCGTGAACGTTAGAAGGGTGCTTGCGATGCCTACGGCCGAGCTACTGCCCTGCTGATTTGCTTGATCGCTCGGAGAAATGGCGGGTCCTCAGCTAGTCTGGGTCGGGCAAGCGCACAGCGGCATGATAACTCTCAACAGCACTGGAATACGAACGCAACGGCGACAAATGGGGAGCGGGCTTGTCGAAGATCGTCAAGAAACTGCAACATAAAGCCGGGCACAACAGCGCCAGACTACCTTCCTTTGCCTGCCTCCCGGACCTTCTTTCGTACTATGCAGGAAACGCGCCCCATCGACGCGCCATTCTGGCCCCCGGGTGCCTCCCGATGACATATGACGCGCTGTGGTCGCAGACGCGCGAAGTCGTTCGCGGGCTGCGTAGCCTCGGTGTCGGTCGAACTGACAGGGTCGCGGTGGTATTGCCGGATGGACCTGAAGCTGCGGTGGCAATGATCGCGCTTGCCGCCGGTGCCGTATGCGTTCCGCTCAACCCGGGCTTCACCTACGACGAATACCAGCGTTATTTCGGCGAACTGCGCTTGGCGGCCCTATTGACGAACGCTCACTCGAATTCGCCCAGCCGACGCGCTGCCCAAGCGTCGGGCATACCGGTCATCGAAGTCGTGCCGCGGCTCCACGAGGGGGCCGGCGCGTTCAGCATTGTTGGTCAAGCGTCGCGGCGCGCGAAAGCCGACGAGTTTGCGTCCGGTGCTGATGATGCGTTCATCCTTTTGACGTCGGGCAGTACCTCGCGGCCAAAAACGGTCCCTCTGACCCATGCGAGCGTCTGCCTCTCTGCCAGGAACGTTGGCACCGCCATTGAACTTGGGGCTCGGGACCGCTTGCTGAGTGTGCTGCCTCTCTTTCATGGGCATGGTCTGATCTCCGGGCTTCTGGCCGCGCTGGCTGCCGGCTCAAGCGTGGTCTCTACATCAGGGTTCGATGCAAGGGGGTTCTTTGGCTGGCTGACTGAGTTTCGGCCAACCTGGTACACGGCGGTACCTGCAATCCATCAAGCCATATTGAGGGAGGCCGATCTGCAGAAGAAGCGTGCGCGGCGATCCTCCCTGCGGCTCGTTCGTTCGGCTTCCACCTCCCTGGCGCATGACGTGCTCGGCGGACTGCAAGCCCTGTTTGGCGTCCCCGTTATCGACACCTATGGCATGACGGAGGCTGCCACCCAGATTGCCGCGAATTCCTTGCAACGGCAAAAGCCGGGTTCAGTCGGCCGGCCGGCCGGGCCCGAGGTCGCGATTCTAGACAGTGAGGGTCGGCGATTGCGATCCGGCAGACGTGGAGAAATTGCGCTGCGAGGGGCTACGATAACCAGGGGATATGACAATGATGCCGCCGCGACGGCGTCCGCATTTCGGGGCGACTGGTTCCGAACCGGCGACCTCGGGTACCTGGACGCGGAGGGGTATCTCTTCATCGTCGGTCGGATCAAGGAGATTATCCATAAAGGAGGGCAGAAGGTTGCCCCCGCCGAGGTAGAGGGAGCGTTGCTGAGCCACCCGGATGTCATCGACGCCGCCGTCTTTTCTGTGCCCCACGGGCGACTTGGTGCAGATGTGGCTGCCGCCGTCGTACTGCGTCAGGATGCGAAGGTGAGCGCGCAGCGGCTGCGAGACTTTGCTCGCGAACGGTTGGCCGGATTCAAGGTCCCCGGCCTTATCCGCATTGTACCGGAGATACCGAAAGGCGGCGGCGGAAAGATCAAGCGCGGCGAGCTTGCGGTCGCGTTCTCGAAGGCTCCGCCGGCGACAGACAAACGCGGCGACAAGACAGTCTCGCCGGGCTCGGAACTGCAGCATCAACTGGCCGGGATCTGGGCAGAACTGCTCGACATCGATCAGGTCGGCGTTGACGAGGACGTCTTTGCGCTCGGCGTTGATTCACTTGCGATGACACAAATGATCTTGCGTCTGGAGGAGCGTTTTGGCGTCGATTTCGCATTCGAGGATATTTTCAGTGCACCAACCGTCGCGGGTCTCGCACTTCGCGTCGAATCATCGAAAAGGTACTCCACAAACTCGGAAATGAATTCAAGCGATCCGACCATTGAAACCGTGGGCGCGAAGGGAGATGGTCCCCAGCCGGTTTCCATTGTGCAGGAGCGCATGCTGCGGATCGAGCGAAAGCTCCCGGGACTACCCCAGTTCAACCTGCCCTTTGCTTACCGGCTGCAGGGCCCGCTGAACGTTCCCGCACTCAAGCGGGCCCTTGCCGATGTCGCGCGCCGCCATGCCTCGCTGCGCACGGCGTTTGCCTGGCAGGAGGAGGTCCCCCTCGCTCGCGTGATGCCGGATGTTGATGTCGCATCCATTCTGACCGTGAAGGATCTTGCACCGCGGACGCGCGCTAGAAATGCCCGGATCAAGGAACTCCTGCTCACAAAGGCAAAACTGGAAGCGGAGCAGGTGTCCCTGAAGCCGATCGACATGAGCCATGCGCCCCTGTTTCGCGCGCATCTCTTTCGGCTCGACGCAGAAGACCACGTTTTGCTTCTGGTCGTGCACGATATCATCATTGATGGCTGGTCAATGGTGATCTTCATGGAGGATCTTTCGGAACTCTATTCCGCTGCGATTGCCGGCAGGAAGGCACAGCTGCCCGAACCGAAGTTTCAATTTTCCGAGTTTGCTCATTGGCAGCGCGTTTGGTCGACCGGCCCTGCAGCAAACAGACAGTTCGCCTACTGGAAGGGACGCATGGACAAGGTCTCGCCCCTGTTTGCGACTCCAAAAATCAGCATTGGAGGGGAGCTGATTTCGCGCGTCATCCAGGAACCGTTTCAAATGTCGAATGATCTGGTGGCCCGCCTGAGATGCTTGAGCCATAGCCGCGGTGTAACCCTGTTCATGACTTTGCTTGCCGGGTTCAAAACGCTGCTGCTGCTCCGAACCGCGCGCACCGATTTTTGCGTGGCGACCTTGATGGCCAATCGCGCACAGCTCAGGAGAGAGCGCATCATCGGCCCGTTCGCTAATACCGCGCTCATCCGAACTCGAATTGATGCGGATCTGACCTTTGGTGAAGCGCTCAATCGCGTGCGAGAAGCCGTTTGGGAAGCATACGCCCGCCAGGAGCTTCCCTTCGACATCATTGCCGCCCGGCTGGCGGAGGAAGCCGGTTTGTCCCCGGCGTCACTCGTTCAAATCTATTTCATTCTCCAGGTTGCGTTTCGCCGGCCGCCCAAGCTGCCGGATGTGACGGTCAGCCCGTTCGGCTACCAGGAAGGACGGACGGCCATGCCGATCGATCGCGCGTGGCTTTCAATGGCTCTCAAGGAGAGCTCATCGGGGATTACTGGCCTGTGCGGGTACAAGAGCGACCTATTCGAGCCGAACACCGCCCAGGATTGGATTGCGGACTACACGGCAATCCTGGCCAAAGCGGCGGCCTACCCTGATAAGGAGCTTGGCCGGTTGCCCGACTTTGAATAGTTGAATCTGCGCCGCCACGCCGGCGATGATGGCTTGATTATCCCCTTGATATTGTCGACACTACCTTATTGGCGTCCCGGATAAAGGCATTGATTAAATCTGATTGTCTATCGGAGGAAGCGATGTGTGGATTTACTGTAGATCTGATCGACTTCGACCAACTGAGTGAGGCGCAGAAGAAAACGCTATTGAGAAAACTGCAGAGAAAACAAAAAAACCTTCAGTCGCAGCTCGAGGATGTCAATGAATCACTCAAAGGCATTACCCGAGCGATCAGGGAGGTCGAGAGAAAATCGAAGCGCCGTCGCTGAATAATTGCCACCGGCAGGTTGCAAGGAAATCCTATATTTCTTTCAAACCCGCCCCCGAAATCGAGTATTCCGTTTCAGGCATCAAAGCACCGGCAGAGCTCAAGGGCTAGATCCGTCCGTCACCTTCAATGGCGTCGATGTGCCGTTCTGGGCGAGCTGGATCGCGGTGATCGTGGCTGGCACGTTAAGCCTTATCGGCTTCCGCGCCACCATGCGCGGCTAAGCGAGCGCATCCATCAAAGGCCAGCGGCGCATCGAGCGCCCCGCCGCCCGCGCTACCCGCAACGATCAACCCTTCGCCTTCACCGCCTTGCCGGCCTTGTTGGCTTCCTCGATTTCGGGCTCGATCGAGTTCAGGCTCTCGTAGATTTCCGCAAGCACCGTCTTCAGGTCCACGATGTTCTTTGACGGGAAACTCCGGACCGCCACGTCTTCGAAATGCACGGCGATCGGAATCAGCTCGTCGACGAGCATCCGTCCCTTGGGCGTGAGGTTGATCGCGACCGTGCGGGCGTTGTCCTTCAGCCGCGTGCGCGTCACGAGGCCTCGCCGCTTCATCTCGCCGATCAAGCGCGACAATGTCGATATCTCGATCGTCGTCATCGCCGCGAGATCCCCCAGGCGCTGATCGCCCTTTTCCCAGAGCGCCGCCATGACGCGGTACATAGGTAGCGTCACGCCGTAGCCGGCGATGCGCCGGGAAAACAGATCGCCCATCCGCACGCCGACGCGGTTGAGCATGTAGGGCAAGGAATTCGTCAGCCGATACAACGTCTTGCATCCTGTTCTGGAGCAACTTTTGCGCTCTTCCAATAGCTCTGCACCGATCAGTTTTCAAGACAATTGTTGCATTTGAAAATTTCCGGTTGACAGATCATTTGCAAATGCAATTATTGTTATAGAAAGTTAAGCCGCCGATCGCAGAGAGCGGACCGTTCAGTGGAGAAAACCATGTCGCTGGATTCGGCATCCGACGAACTGCGTGAAACGTTCAAGCGTGCGCTGCGGCGATTTCCCGCCGCAGTGTCGGTGATCACCTCTTCGGATCAGAACCGCCGCCACGGCATGACGGCGACCGCGGTAACCTCGCTCTCGCTCGATCCGCCCTCGCTGATCGTCTGCGTCAACCAGCAGACGCTGCTCCACGACATCATGCTGCTGGCGCGCCGCTTCTGCGTCAACGTGCTGCGCCGCGACCAGATCACGCTGTCATCGGCCTTCAGCGGCGCGGTGCCGGCCGAGGAACGGTTCGGCCTCGGCGACTGGAAGACCTCGCCCGAGGGCGTCACCTATCTTGCCGACGCGCAGATCAACATCTTCTGCAAGAAGGCCGCCGCCATGCCCTACGGCACGCACACGATCTTCATCGGCGAAGCCGAGACCGTCAGCATGCGCGATCCGATCGAGCCGTTGATCTACCAGGACGCCACCTACTGCTTCTCGGTGCCACACGACAGCCAGGCTGCGTGAGCACTCGCCGCCTTCCAGCCCATCGAAGACACGGAGCACACCAATGGTATCAGTCGCCCAGTTGAAGGACGCGCCGGCGCGATCGGCCCCCCGCCCCGACCTCGCCGAATTGCGCAGCCGCGTCGCGCAGATCGCGCCGCAGATCAAGGCGCGCGCCCACACCACCGAAAAGGCCGGCCGCGTCCCCGAAGAGAACATCACGGCGCTGCGCAACATCGGCTATTTCGACATCGTCAAGCCGGCAAGGTTCGGCGGCTATGAGCATGATTTCGACGTGCTGGTCGAACTGAACATCGAGCTCGCGAAATGCTGCGCCTCGACCGCCTGGGTCGGCGGCCTGCTCGCCGCCCATCAATGGCTGATCGCAGGGTTTCCGGAGGCCGCGCAGCGCGACGTGTGGGACGCAAATCCCGACGCGGTGGCCTGCGGCTCTTATGCGCCGGCCGCCAAGGCGATCGAGGTCGAGGGCGGCTATCGCCTCACCGGGCGCTGGTCGTTCGCCAGCGGCTGCGACAACGCGCAATGGTCGCTGTGCGCGGCGCTGCTGCCGCCAAAGACCGAGGGCGGCCCGCTTGCGCCGGCCTTCCTGCTGGTGCCGGCCTCCGACTACGTCATCGACGATACCTGGAACGTCGTCGGTCTCAGCGGCACCGGCAGCAAGACGCTGGTGCTATTGGACGTGTTCGTGCCGGCGCACCGCCTGCTGTCATTTGTCGATACCACATCAGGCACGACGCCTGGCGCGGCGCTCTATGCCGGCAACCCCACCTTCGCGATCCCGATGCTGTCGAACATCCCCTCCTGCCTGGCGTCCACCGCCGTTGGGGCGTCGGCTGGCGCGCTGGAAGACTATCTCGCCGTCACCTCGCGCCGGATTACCCGCGGCGCGGTCGCCGGCCACAACAACCGCATGGCGGATTTCCCGACCATCCAGCTGCGCGTGGCGGAAGCAACGGCGTCCGTCGATGCCGCGCGCGAAGTGCTGCTGCGCGACTTGCGCGATCGCGCAGCGACGGTCCGTAACGGCCGGCCGGTCTCGATTGAGGAGCGTATCGTCAGCCGCCGCGGCCAGGCGTTTTCGGTCGCGCTCGCCATCCGCGCCAGCGAAGCGCTGAACGCGTCCACTGGCGGCCTCGGCCTCGACCTGTCCAACCCGGTGCAGCGCGCCTGGCGCGATGCCAATGCGGTCGGGCGTCACATCAGCATGAACTGGGACGCCGTCGGCACCATGTATGGCCAGCTCGCGCTCGGGCTGACGCCGCAGGGACAGTACTAACCAACGCAAGCCAGCAGCGAGGACGACATGCAGGGCAAGATCGCGCTTGAGGAACATTTCGCCATTCCGGACACGCTGATGGATTCGGCAGGTTTTGTACCGGAATCCTATTGGCCGGAATTGAAGGACCGTCTACTCGACATCCACGACAAGCGGCTGGCGCAGATGGACCGCCACGGCATCGAGATGATGATCCTGTCCCTGAACGCGCCGGCGGTGCAGGCGATTCCCGACGCCAAGCGTGCCAACGAGATCGCAATCCGGGCCAATGACTTCCTCGCCGAGCAGGTGGCAAAAAGCCCGTCGCGTTTCCAGGCCTTCGCCGCGCTGCCGATGCAGGACCCCGACCTTGCTGTCAATGAGCTCGAGCGCTGCATCACAACGCTCGGCTTCCGCGGCGCGCTGGTCAACGGCTTCTCCCAGGTGGGCGACGGCAAGCGCCCAGTCTATTACGACCTGCCTCAATACTGGCCATTTTGGGCGGCGGTCGAAGCGACCGGCCTGCCGTTCTACCTGCATCCGCGCAACCCGCTACCGGAGGATTGCGCGATCTATGAAGGACATCCCTGGCTGATGGGTCCGACCTGGGCGTTCGGACAGGAGACCGCTGTTCATGCGCTGCGCCTGATGGGATCGGGCCTCTTTGACGCTTACCCAAAACTCAAGATCATCCTCGGCCACATGGGTGAAGGCCTGCCCTACAGCATGTGGCGGGTCGATCACCGCAACGGCTGGGTCAAGGCGCCGCCGAAGCACAAGGCGAAGAAGAAGATCTGCGATTACTTCAACGCCAACTTCTTCCTGACCACGTCGGGCAATTTCCGCACGCAGACGCTGATCGATTCTGTCCTCGAGATCGGAGCTGACCGCATTCTGTTCTCGGTCGACTGGCCGTTCGAAAACGTCGATCATGCCTCCGACTGGTTCAACAGCGCCAGCATCAGCGACAATGATCGGCACAAGATCGGCCGGCGCAACGCGATCGACCTGTTCAAGCTCGATCTCGCCGACCATGCCGTCGCCGGGCAGGGCATTCATCAAGCCGCGGAATAAGCGGCACCACAACGAAACGAACGATCGTCTTGGGAGGGAATGGAAATGGCTGCGCAGGCAATCGATCTTCATGAAGAGCTCGCTGAAGCCAAGGTCGGAAAATTTCACTGGCGCCTCGGCGCCATCATGGGGCTGCTCACGCTGTTCGATGGATACGACACGTTCAATCCGGCTTATGTCATTCACTATGTCGCCAAACCCTGGGGTCTTCAGGCCGGTCAGGCTGGTTTGCTGATCTCCAGCGGGTTGGTCGGATTCCTCCTAGGCGCCGCGATCCATGGGATCATCGCCGACCGCCTCGGGCGCCGCGGCACCCTGCTCGGCGGCCTCTGGATCACCAGCATCTTCACGCTACTCACCGCAATCCTGGCGAATTCGTTCCTGTCGTTCTGCGTTCTGCGGCTCCTGACCGGCATCGGGCTTGGCGTGCTGCTGCCGCTTGCAACCACCTATATCAACGAGCTGGCGCCGCGGCGTGTCGCGAATACGTTCGCGCTGTGGGGCGTCGCGCTCGGCTGGGCGCTCGGCGGAACGCTGGCCGGTCTCGCCGGCGTGTTCGCAACACCCGTGTTCGGCTGGGCGTCGCTGTACTGGATCGGCTCGCTGTCGTTCCTGCTGCTGCCCTTCATGCACCTGATGCTGCCGGAATCGCCAAAATTTCTCGCCCTGCAGGGGCGTGTCGATGAAATCCGCGACATGCTGACAAGACTTCGGCCCGAGCGCGCGACCGTTTATGCCTCCGCCGAGATTGCGGTCGGCCTAGGCGAGAAGCCGCTCAACTCGGTCGCGGCGCTGCTTCAGCCAAAATATCGCCGGACCACGCTGGCAATCTGGGCGTCGGCGTTCCTCAGCCTGTTCTGCATCTTCGGCCTGTCGGGCTGGATTCCGACCGTGATGATGCAGCGTGGCGAGACCTTTGCCGCAAGCTTCGGCTTCGGTGCGCTGATGCAGATCATGTCGTTCGTCGGCGGTCTTGTCCTCGGACACCTCGTCGACCGGACCGGCTATAGCCGTGGGCTGATCGCGACCTGGTGGGCGATCGGCGGCGTCGCGGTGCTGTCGCTCGTGCTTCTCAACGATCACATCGTCAACATCACCTCGGTCGCGGCTGCCGGCTTCTGCATCATCGGCGCGCAGTTCGTACTGAACAATTTTACGGCGGCCTCCTACGAGACCGGCGTGCGCGCCACCGCTGTCGGCATGGAACTCGGGGTTGCGCGGGTCGGCGCCATTCTCGGGCCGTTCGTTGCCGGCGCCTTGCAGCAGATCTACCAGAGCCCGACGCCGATGTTTTTGTCGATCGGCATCTCGGCGATCGCTGCCGGCGGGATTATCCTGCTGGCGAGGCGGCCGGCGAGCGCGCCCGCGGACAGCCTTGAACGAACGGCTACCTTGCGCAAAGCTGCACAGCCGGCCTCTTGAGCAGGATGGCCGTTGCGGGAAGTCCGGTGTCGGCATTCCTGAGGCCGGACCGTCCGCAAGGAGCGACCATGCAAGATTTCGTCTACCAGAATGCACCGATGCGGGTGGTGTTCGGCACCGGCACGCTGCGCCGATTGCCTGACGAATTGTCCCATCTCGGCGCCACCCGCGCCCTCGTGCTGGCGACGCCACGACAGAAAGACCTGGTCGCCGATATCCGGCAGATGATCGGCGAGCGCTTCGCCGGCGTCTTCACTGGCGCCGTGATGCATACGCCCGTCGAGGTGACCGAACGGGCAATGCAAACCGTGCGTGACGTGCAGGCCGATTGTCTCATCGCGATCGGTGGCGGTTCGACGACCGGCCTCGGCAAGGCGATCGCCTTGCGCACCGACCTGCCGCAGATCGTCCTGCCGACCAGCTACGCGGGTTCGGAAATGACGCCGGTCGTCGGCCAGACCAGCGGCGGCATCAAGACCACGCAGTCGAGCCCGAAAATTCTCCCTGAAGTCGTCATCTACGACGTCGACCTCACCGTGACGATGCCGCCGAAACTGTCGGCGACGTCGGGCATCAATGCCATCGCGCATGCTGCGGAAGCGCTCTACGCGCGGGATCGCAACCCGCTGATCTCGCTGATAGCGCAGGAAAGCATCCGCACGCTGGCGCAGGCGCTGCCAAGGATCTGCGCGCAGCCCAGCGATGGAGCCGCGCGCACCGATGCGCTCTATGGCGCCTGGCTCAGCGGCGTCTGCCTTGGCGCGGTCGGCATGGCGCTGCATCACAAGCTCTGCCATGCGCTCGGCGGCGCGTTCAACCTGCCGCATGCGGAGACGCACACCGTCATCCTCCCGCACGCCCTCGCCTACAATGCGCCTGCCGCGCCCGACGCGATGGCGCGGATCGCCGCCGCGCTCGGCGCGCAGGATCCCGCGCTCGGCCTGCAAGATCTGGCGCGAAAGCTCGCCGTGCCGACGTCGCTGCGCGAGATCGGCATGCCCGAGAACGGCATCGATCAGGCCGCCGACCTCGCCGTGAAGAATCCCTACTGGAACCCACGTCCAGTCGAACGCGACGCGATCCGCGAATTGGTCGCGCGCGCCTGGCGCGGCGACGCGCCGGAAACCGGTCGCGCCGTGGTTTGAAGGGAAAGGAACAGGCGAGCTTTTTCAAAACGGCAATTCACCGCGCCGCCTGCGCTTTACGCCGCCACCGGCTCCGCGGTGCGTTGCCCGACCAGCGCGATCGCATCGCGCAGCACATTGGCGTCGGCGCCCGGCTTGACGCCCTTCTCCGCCAGATGGCGGCGGAAGGCCCGCGCGCCGGGCACGCCCTGAAACGCGCCGACGAAATGCCGCGTCATCGCATGCAGCCTTGCGCGCTGTCTCAACTGCGCTTCGATGTAAGGCAACATCGCCTCGAAGACGTTCTTCATGGTGGTGTGCGGCGCCGCCTCGCCGAACAGTTCCGGATCGACATCCAGCAGGCGCCACGGCTCCTGATAGGCCGCCCGCCCCAGCATCACGCCATCGACATGGTCGAGATGCCGCTTCGCCTCCGCAATGCTGCCGATGCCGCCATTGATGATGATAGGCACGTCCGGCAGCGCGACCTTGAGGCGGTAGACCCTGTCGTAATCGAGCGGTGGGATGTCGCGGTTTTCTTTCGGCGACAATCCGTTGAGCCAGGCTTTCCGCGCATGCACGATCAGCGCATCGGTACCGGCCGCGACCACGCCGCGCGCCAGCACATCGAGCGCCATTTCGGGGTCCTGGTCGTCGATCCCGATCCGGCATTTGACGGTGACGGGAATCTTCACCGCGCGCTTCATGGCGGCCACGCCCTCGGCGACCAGCGCCGGCTCCGCCATCAGGCAGGCGCCGAAGCGTCCGTCCTTCACCCGGTCGGACGGGCAGCCGACATTGAGGTTGATTTCGTCGTAACCGAAATCCTCGCCGATCTCCGCCGCGGTCGCGAGATCGGAGGGATCGGAACCGCCGAGCTGCAGTGCCACCGGATGCTCGCTTGGATCGAAGCCGAGCAACCGCTTGCGGTCACCATGAATGATGGCGCCGGCCGTCAGCATCTCCGTATAAAGCCGCGCACGGGTACTCATCAGACGGTGGAAGACGCGGCAATGCCGGTCCGTCCAATCCATCATGGGCGCCACGGAAAAACGCCAGTAATTACAAGAACTTAGCTTGTCCAATGAAAGTGTTCCTAAAGTCGTAAGGCCCTGATCTATCGAGGTTTTATTTGGGGCGGAAAATCGATTGCCGCCAGCAGTACAACATTGTTGTACCCGAAGGGAGCCATGTTGTACTTGGCCTAAGCAATTGGCCGCGTTTTGCTTTGTTTTTTCACGGTCGGCAATGCCAGTCGGTCCAAGCGCTCGGAAGTGCCGCGATTCGCTGTGGTTGGCACAGCAATGTTGTACCACTTTAGGGTGAAGTATTCATGATGGCGTGAATACTTGAATTGAAAAGTAAACAGGAAAATCGATGATGGATCGTGATCGGGTGATGATCGAACTGCCGCACCGCATGCAGGCAATTGCCACGCTCAACCTGGCGATCAATCTCAGCGCCGCATTGGGCTCAGCGCCGATGAAACTCTACGCTGGCGACAAGCTGGTGGTCGAAGGCACCCTACATGGCTTCACCAATCCGGCCATCGAAGCAGGAATAATGCACTGCCGCGCGCTGCTGGAGTTTCTTGGGCTGTGCGACAAGAACGGGAAGCTCGACAACCGCGCAGGTCGCCGTCCCACCGACATCGGCATCGAACACTTCAACACGCCCGACGGAGCGCCGCTCAAGATGGTAACGCCTGACGACGCCGCAGACCGATACCCAGGCCCAAGCGACGAAGCGAAGGATGCCCTGCTCGCAGTCTTCCAAGTGGCGAACAAAGAACTGGCCCACGTCACCGAGGATTTGAGAGACAGCCCGGAGCATGCTCGGCTGATTGAGATTGCGAGCCGTGGCATACCGGCGTTGATGGTCGGCTGTTTCTATAAGCCGCTCGGCCTGTCAGCACCGGATTACAAACTCACGCATCGGCCGAGGGACGATCAGGCAACAGAGTCGACCAAGTTGAGTTGAGCAGGCTCGTTGTCGTTGGCCGGGATTTTTTTGACCGGAAGATGTAGAACGAACTTGTATTTGTGAAATGATCCATCCTGGCGATGTCCAAGCGCCAGCATCTGAGCTTTTGTTCTGTTCGTTGTCGCCTTTGGCGCAACCTGACGCCCATCTGCATCGAGCCATCGAGGGTACGGGCCAGTGCGTCCGATGTAATCCCAATTCGATGCTCGATAAACGTGGCCAGTGTGGCCCTGGCTTTCGTCGGCATAGGTCACCAACGAAACGAACCTGCCATCCCGTCTGATCATCTGCACGCTGCGGGATAACAGAAAGCTGGCAGCATTCTTTGGGACGCCAGGAAGTATGACCATGCGCGTCAGTGACAGCACTTGCTTCCAGTACTCGCGGTTAACGCTTTCGCATGCGACGCGAGTTGGAGGCAGCCACCACGCCACCCCATACAGTTTAAAGTCCCCCCTTCTAAAAAGGCCATGAACATAGACCGCCGTGTTGCTGCCTCCGCGCGAGTAGTGATGCTGTCGAACCATTTCCTGCGCCGCTCTTAGGCCCGCGTCAGCGACGAACCACTCGTTCTTCTTGAGTTTTTGGTCGTTGTCGTTTGCTGGAGCGAAACCAGCGCCGATGTCGATCTTGGTCATAGAGAGGATTGATTCAAAATTTTCAGCCCGGTCAATCTGGCAACGCTTTGCCTAGCTGACCTGGGTCTCTTGTGTGCCATGGCACGCCGCGAAGTTTACCGCGTAAACTTCAGTGGAATCGAATTCCCGACTAAAACGCGGGGAATTTAGCGGCCGCACCATGAGACAGAATCAGAAAGGGCACCCCTAAGGGTGCCCTTTCCTCCGACTAGAACAACCGCGACAGAGCGGCTATCACCCAGGCCAGCTTCAGGTGCAACTTGCACCCCAGACCAAGGCGGTACGTCGCACCGCACGGCTGGCTGACTTCGAGTGTGAAGGACACAGTCATTGTGTCTCCCAATCTCGCGCACGGGGTCCCTCAATTGGGAAGGTGCCGATGCCGTGCGAAGGCCAGCTAGGGTGTTTCGGTTTTTAATCAGCCACCGCGGTACCCCAAGCCCAACGGCTGACTCGCGTTAGTGCGAATATGGATTGCGCACATCAGGTGCGCAAGCCGCGGTACAACATCAAAGTACAACATGTGGAGAAATAAAGCGCCGAACCACTATTTTTATAGGCCCGACGCTGTTCTGTCCGTCCAATCCATCATAGGGGCCACAGAAAAGCGATAATTTTGATATTTCAATTACTTATCCTATCATCTCAAGGGACTAGAACGGGAACACGTGCGCACGTGTGCACTCCAAACTAGCCAAAATTGCACACGTTTGTACCGCATTTGATCTCGCGGTGCACACATAGCGCACACGAAATCGGGGTGGAGTGCACACGCAATGCCGACCTTTACAAGGCTCAAGTCGGGAAGCTGGCGTGTTCAGGTCAGGAGGAAGAACGAGTACGTCGCAAACACCTTCGCCCGGCGGCGTGATGCTGAAGAGTGGGCACTTGATGTGGAGCGCTCAATCGATCGGGGCACTCCGATCCGACGCTCGAGACCTTTTGAGCGGCCCCGTATCTTTGCCGATTTGATTACGTTGCATCTCGACGATCTTGCTCAAGTCGGCAAGCCAGTTCGACGATCGAAGTCAATGGTGCTCAAGGCACTCAAAACTTCCCTTGGGCGCGTGAAACTGAAAGACATAACCCGCGAGCGACTGATCGAATTCGGACGAAAGCGAGCCGCGCAAGGCGCCGGGCCGGCAACCCTCGCGATCGATTTCTCTTTCATCCGATCGATCCTACTGCACGCTGCGGCAGTTCACGGCATCGAGGTTGCTGTCGAGAATGTTCAATTGGCCCGCGCCGCGCTTAAACATCTCGATCTCGTCGGAAAGTCTAACGAGCGCGATCGCCGCCCTACTCAGGACGAACTCAATCGATTGATCGAGTATACCGAGTCTAACCCCCAACAATTCCTACCGCTCGGAAGAATCGTTCGGTTCGCCGTAGCGACTGCAATGCGGCAGGCTGAGATTTGCCGGATAGAGTGGCCTGACGTCGACATGAAGAAACGAACGGTTACTATCCGCGATCGCAAAGATCCCCGAAGAAAGGACGGAAATCATCAAATCGTCCCTCTCCTCAATTCCACTGGCTACGATGCTTGGCAGCTCGTTCTCGAACAACGCATCATCACACGCGGTGTTGGGCGCGTGTTTCCTCACCATTCAAAATCCGTTGGGGCCGCCTTTCGTAGATCATGCAATGCCCTTCAGATCGACGATCTGTGCTTTCATGATTTGCGTCATGAAGGCACAAGCAGGCTATTTGAAGCCGGTTTCTCGATACAGCAGGTTGCTCTGGTAACGGGCCACAAGGATTGGCGCATGCTCCGGCGGTATACCAACCTCAAACCTGAAGACCTCCACAAAATGCAAAAGGCTGCTCAGCCGTCAATGGAGCAATACGTTGAAATTCTGGCAACGACCTAAAACAAGTCGGATGCGCACTGACGTGATAACACTGATCACCGGACTTCATCTGGAACAAACTTGCCGCGGTTAAGTGCTTTGACCCGTTGGCGATCGATTGGACAGTTTTGAAGTGCGGGCATTGGGTCTCTAGCCAGGCCTCGAAATCGTCGCACGTCCGCAACTTCACCTTCGCCTTAAGGGCGTGGTCGATCTGACATCGCAGCCCGTCCTGCTGCCGATGTTGCCGTCAAACCGAATTGCCTGGGCATCTAGTCCTCTTGCGGGCCGGAGTCTTGGGGCAACACCTGCTTCTCTGGGAACATGCCTGACAATCGTGCTTGCTCGACAGGTTTGTCGACATTGAAGAGGTCTACAGTAGCATCGGTCGGCCGTCGATCGATCCCGAGTTAATGGTCCGGATGCTCCTGATCGGTTACTGCTTCGGCATCAGATCGGAGCGGCGCCTGTGCGATGAGGTCCACGGTTTTCCCTGCGGGGCAACGATAGACGTCCCCGGCATGGTGATAGGTGAAGTCCTCGCGCGAAAAGGTCCCGTCGGTGCGTGCCGACTTGTCGAGCACGGTCACGTGTGGCTCGATACCATGCTCATAGACCAACCAGCCGAGTATCTCGGCCGAGCCGTAAGCGCTGTCGCCGAGGAGCGGGTAGGCGAAGCAGGCTTGGCCGCCGTGTGCTCCCGTCCAGCACGCCGCCGGATTGGAGGGCGACACGAACTTCGGCGTGACGTCGGTCGCCGCTCCGAAAGCAGCATCGTCGAGGACAGCCAGATACTCCTCGATTGCTCGGCCAGCGGCCTCCGGTGGAAGTCCCTTATCGCCTTCGATCCCCTTCTGCCGATTGGCATCGGCCTTGATCAGGCTCGCATCGACTGCAAATCCTTCACCGACCAGTCGCTCCTCGATGCACCGGCGCAAGACACTCTCGAACACACGACGGAAAAGATCGCTCTCCTCGAAGCGCCCATGCCTGTTCTTGGAAAACATCCAGTGATCGCAAGATCGACGGAAGGACGTACCTCGCGCTGGCTCGCAAGAGGATCGAGATGCTGTTCGCGCACCTAAAGCGCATCCTCAAGCTCGACCGTTTACGTTTACGAGGCCCAAACGGCGCGCACGACGAGTTCATTCTGGCAGTCACCGCTCAGAACCTTCGCAAGATGGCCAAGCTGATCCCGATGCAAATCCCCAAGCCCGCATAGCGGAAGACAGCGTTCTGCCGCTTCTACCACCTAGATCTGGTCGGAAGATCAGCCCTCTTGCTTCGTGGTCTCTGCACTTGCGCCCCTTGAGGGCGAGCCTTTGAGGAAGTCTAGTAGAGCAACAGCTCCTAAGCCTCTATGAGCCAATTTTTACCGCATAATCTATCTTACGGAATAATCTGGTTGCGACAGCGCTTTCTACGCGTAAGATGCAGATAAGAAGGCCATGGAAATGGATGATCTTAAACGGCGCAGTAACGCTTGGGACAACGCTTTGCACGCGGAAGGCACGCGCGCTGTTTTTGAGCGCAGGGCGACGAGGCTCCGCTGGAAGACGCGCATCCGAGATTTCGCGGGGCTCGCCGTTCCGATACTTCTCGCCTACCTTTTAGGATCAGATGTTTTCGAACCGCTGAAACCCTATCGTTCATTCGCCGTCGGACTTCTCGGAGTAGCCGCTGTTTTGCAGGTTTTGCTAACTGCCTGGTCGTTGCTCGCCCGATGGGACGAAGAACTCGCGGACAACGTGACCGCTACGCGAGAAAATTATTTGCTGATGCTAGCCTGGACGAAGTTAGGTGAAGGTGGCGCGCAAGATCTTGCTTTAGAATACGAACTATTGCTCCAGCGCGAACAGGTAGCGGCTGTTCGGGACGCGGCCAAGGGGATCACGGCGGCGGAAAAGCAATTTGGAATGCGAGCTGGGCTCATCCTAATGAAGAGGAAGTGCGTGTGTGGCCATACGCCGACACATCCAAACCCGCCTTGGTTTCCTAACTCCAAATGTTCAGTATGTGGCGGCAATTAGGGAGAACACTCAATGGATACCAACGTCAGGCGTACTCTGAAAGCCTTTGAAGCCTTGTCAGACGCTCAAAAAAAGGAATTTTTGGAAGCCACGAAGGGTTATGAAATCCGGGGACGGCTAGATGAGAGTGTTCGAAAAGATCTCGGTGTCTCCATGGGCCCCTTGCCTGCCGGGTGCCCCTACTGCGGGCGATAAGACAACAAAAGCTTGCATAAGTATGACTACTCGCCCGGCCGGTGGAGTGGCTTGAAACTCGGAAAACTGCCTGGACCATCTTCGGGGTTGCTACTATTGGAGCGGACGGCCCCGGTTGAACATTTGCATAAGCTCTCTGAGTGGAGCTGAGCTGACGTTCGGGTCCGTCGTGGCGTCAGGTTCTTTCGACGCTTTCAGTCTGTTTTCTAGTGCTTGTTTCAGCACTCCCCACTGCGCGGCGTCAAGCTTCCCGCTCAATTCGGCGCTGCGGGCATAGCTTTGCAGCGCAGCTGCGTAGACGGGAGACGGTGTCTTGGGGTCGGCGGTCACAGTCAGACCGTAGGAAGTGAATGTCGGATCATACTGGCCCAAGACTTGCGCTGCTGCTACGCGAAGATCTGGAGCCGCCTGACTATTAAGGAATATCTTATTGCGAATCAAAGGCCGGTCTCTCGGTATGGAGCCAAGGACTGTGACAGCGGCAATTCGCGCGTCTTCTGGGCCTTTATCTAAAAAATCCAAAAGGCAGGCGCGGGAACTTGCGTCGGGTGCCTGCGCGCATAGCTCTACTGCCTGCTTCGGTGCGATTCTGCCGCTGGCCAATGCCTCCGCAAGCAATGGCGACGTTTCCTCCGCCGACCTCACGAGCGTTTTCAACGCGAGTACACCCGCTTCGGACGGACTTTCACGAGCTGCCAATCGAAGGGCGTCGAGCGCAATTCTATGCTGGCCTTCCACGTAGGCACCCCACGCCGTGTTCGGAGTGCCATGGGCATGGTTACGGGCACCGTGGCCGGCCATTACGACGGAGTTAGCTAAAATTCCGACTGCAGATTTTCGCACGCCTTCAATGGGATCAGCCACCAATTTCGCCGCAACCGGGATAGCGGCGTCTTCAGAAATCAATGCGAGCTCTTCAAGCGCCTTGCTGCGCGTCGACTCATGCAAATTCGTGTCTGCGGCACTCAATTCAAGGCGCTCAATTTCGCCGGCCTTTTCCAACAAATACGCTCTAACACGAGGGTCAGGATTGGGGGGCAGATTCAAGTTCTGACTCAAGCACTGCGCGCCCCCAAAAAGGCATACGCTGAGGAGGATGGAAACACAGATAAGGCCTTTGTCATCGCCTTTTAGGTGGGTCATCTAATAGGCCGTCCGAGATAATCTATGTCGTCGTAGCAATATCCTAGCGCCGCCGAATTATCGTAAGATCCAAGGTAGTCTACCATTCTTGCTGGTGTGAGCGAAGGGGCTTCGGACGGTGAGTTCATCCCAGGCATACCGTGTGTTGTAGCCGGCCAACCTGAGGCATCTGTCGGATTGAGATATCCCCATGGCCACATTGGATCATCTGCGTACGTTCCCTTCCTATATATTCCTGCGTCGGGACCAGTCCCAGGATATTTCCCCTGTGCTGAATACGCTGCCTCGTCGCTCGCCTGGAACCGAGAGTAGGTAGCCTGCCAGTGCGCCCAAACCCTATCGACGTTGGCATGCAGCAGGAAAAAAAGCGGGTCGGCAGGAGACGTCGCACCAGCTAGCCACCCGCCTAAATTCCTATGCACCCCGCTGTGAAAGCTACTCTCGATTTGACGATGAAATATCACAAATGCTTGGTGGAACGTTGCAGGCACAATTGGATCGAGCACGCCTTGGTTCGGCAGTACGGCAGGGTCCCGAATGAGCCGGCCCATGTTGGGATCGATCCAGTCGCCGAGGCCGGGTCCGCTAACAAAAGGTAATCCTGGAACCGTTGCCCCCATAAAATCATCCGAAAAAACGCGGGCTGCGGGCGCATCAAAGCGCCAATACGGTAGTGCCACCCGGGGATCGATGTTTTGCAATCGCCGTTCCAAATCGAGGATCAGCGCTCGATGCCAAGGCAAGAAGAGTGGCGATCGATGAATTTCTAGCTGATTTGCTGCCTCGTGAATGCGAACAAACGGCTCGTACTCAGATGTTTCAGCGTTGTTCGAAACGTTGTGCAGTTTCTTAAGAGCATCGAGGAAGATCTGGGCCTCAAAGCCGGTCAACGACTCCGCGTTTTTTCGAACCCGGACCATCACATCAACAGAGCCCAGCTCTTCTCCGGAATCATTCCGCGCGAGCACCCGAACATCCTTTGCGCCAATAGATGCCTTTGTGCCCATGATCCAGAACGATACCCATGCCCCATTCGAGGGTAGGGTCAAATTCAAAGTGGAAGAGGGCGAGTAAGAATCTTTGTTTGGTGGACCGAAGCCGTCTTGCTGAAACGCAACACGGCCACCGTGCTCAGACGAAACACTCGATACCGTCAACTTCTGTTCTGAGCTCGAATCCGTTAAAAGCCGAGCTCGCGAGCGGACTGGGGACCAACAGATAAAGCCACCGCGATCGGAAGCGGCCTCCCCGATTTGCATTTCGATCGAAGCCGCGCCCGATTTGTTAGAAGCGATCGATATCAGCGCGTATAAGATGATGAGGATAGGGTGGATCCTCATTGCGGTCCTTGCGGGTTGATAGGCAACATCCTCAATCTCATCGCGCCGGCGCCATGACTCGCACAACCGTGCCCGCTGCACCCCCCGCTGGAACGTTGAAAAATGCAAGGTTTGCATCGACAGCTTGCGGAGATCGGTCAGAAATGAAGGAAAAATTGTATGCCGAGCCCCATCGGATTGCGTTTGCGTTGGCGTCCGCGGATGACTTGCGCGTCGACCAGGTTATTTGCCCGGCCTGAATGTGATTTTCCCAACCATCGTTCGACCAAATTTCCCCATTCGAACGCGGCGCAGAGAAAACGACGCTGTTTTGATCGATCTGCGGCGCCGGGACGGTGAATGCCTGCACAGCGATGTTGCTATTCATGTTGTACACTACGAAGTCGTACCGAAATTTACCATTAGCAATGGCTTGGCCTTTTGATCCAACAAGGATGTAAGTTTTCACACCATCTTCGTTCAGCTCTACCTCCGAGAGCTGCGCCCCCTCCTCCTTCCAAGCAAACAAGGCGGGCTGCATCCTCACCTCAGGCTTTTCATTCTTGAGGACCCACGCTCCAGATCGCAGGACCGGTTTCACCTCCCTGAACGTGACGTTATTGCGCGAGTTTCCCGCTTTTGCATCATCCGCGGTGATGTACTGCGCCTCCATAAAGTACCTTGCGCCGGGCGTGCGCAAGTCTGCTTCTTCTACGAGTAGAATTCGTTCAGCTGGACTGCTCGCGGGATAGCCGGTCAAGTCTTGAGCTTTGGAGCCATCGAACTCGACTTTGGCTGAATTTGTAATCCTGCTACGTGGTCCAAGATTGCGTGGATCTGAATTGAGGTCCTCCGTGTACAAATCGGAGCATCCGGGCCTTAGCTGGCTTCCGCCGGCACCTGCCTGACAAGTCCGATGCATTTCCGGTATTGCAGCGCAATCGTTCTGGTTCGTCGCATAAAAGCCGTGCTTGACCCAAGATTTTGCCAACTGTTCTATCTTGCCGTTTGCCAGGCGGTAAAAGTTCAGTGTGATGGCTGGGTGATGGGTATCCGGAAGGCGCTGCCAGTTAAGCGCCACATCTCCAATGTTGCAGGAGTTAGTCGATGCTGTAAGACCGATTTTTGATCCGACTCTGCTGTCTTCCCGAGCGTCGTCGACGAACCCTACAATCACGTCGGGTCCCGCTGCAACCGCAGCAAAGTTTGTTGACAACAGCAAAAGGACCGCAAATGTATTTTCAAACGCTCTTTGCATGACGCATCTCCCCCTGACTACTTAACATCGATTTTTAATAGGTGGTCCGCGGCGCTAAAGCGATCGCCGCCCTGGTCGAAGCCAAATCGTTTGGCGACCACACGAACGAGATATCGCTTGTTTAGCGACGCCGGGAAATCCAACTTGTATCGCCGTGGTGTCAGTGTTGGAGAAGGATCGGTCCATCGCTTATGCCCTTCGAACGACATGTCCCGAAGCACGAATATGGTTCCGTCCGTAAAAACACCTCCGCCTAGGTCGTCGAAGCCCCTGGCCTTTGTTTGTTCGATACTTGGAAAGTCGCGACTGTCTGGTTCGCCGCCACCTGCTGGTATGATCGTCTCCTGGATTGCAATATTGAAACGCACATCATCGCGCTCCGGCACGCCGCCAAAGGAATTGAGATAGGTCCACTCTAGCCGGACCCGTTTTGGTGACGCTTCCGATGGCCCGTCGGGATTGTCTTCGATACCAACCGCGAAATTTTGTGGACCCGACAAATCTCCGATCCTAGTCGCCTGATCCATGGTCGATTCGGGAGCTGGAGCATCGGTATAGGTCTTGACCGAGCGGGGATCGGCATCGGCATTCTCGATGACCATCCGAAGCTTGTCCCAATCTGCATCAGAGATGAGCGCAGGTTGGGGCTCTCCAAGATCATTTCCTTGAGGTTCGGGATACATCCAAGGATGAATTTTTCCTGCGCCAGTTCGCAGCGCCCAGTCTGTTCTGAAACCGTTCTCTACCCCCGCATCGCCCGAAATCGTCCCAAGCCGTCCGACGGCATCAGAGGCAAATCGCCCGGTGCCGCCGTTAGTTAGTCCGTGGCAGGAGGTGCAATTCCGTGCGGGATCAACGATTGTACGGTTACCATCGAGTTGCCCCTTGTGAGCTGCCGTATAGGCTGTCCCGACTACTCGGTAGGGAGTCTTCGAATTGCGAGTGCGCTCCGGGAGAAGATCGCCGAGGCTGAACGCAGCACTCATACCTGCGTCGCGGTAACCCACCCGCGCTTGCTTGATATAAGGGGTGATAATCCTGGGCTCTTTGTTGTCGTGGCAGGCAGCGCAGTCGATTCTGAAAGTCGCGTCGTAAGTCTTGGCCGCCAGCGACCGGCCGACTGTGTCGTTGTAACCGCGACCCCCTGGCGCAACTGTGGGCGCACTCCAATCGAATCGCATTCCTTCATAGCTGCCGTCGAAAAACGCCAATTCACCAGTCGACTGGTTGAAGCCGATGTAGCCTAGCAGCGCGTAGGAGTTATCGGTCTCGCTCCAATATTTCTCCGGCTTCAGAACTTCGGGGCCGCGGGTCTTCCTCGCAAGTGCAATCCACTCAACATTTCCTTTTTCTATCCTGGAAACTCTCGAGGCGGTGCCGCATGGAGTTACTCCGCCCGCCAAGGATGGTTTATCGCACTTATCAATTGTTGCGGTCCACTTCATGAAAGCACCGTTCTTATCGCGATGCTCATACTCAAGCGGTGAACCCGGTTTAGAGGCGTTTGGTTTTAGTTCTGCTCGATTGCCTTCCACTTCAACGTACGTCGCTCGTGTCTCAATAACGGATCCGTCGGAGCGGGTGAAGCGGCCAAGCGTGGTGACATCGAACGCCGGGATCGGCCCGAAGACCGCTCTGACTTCATCCGCATAACGAAGATTGATGTCCGTCTCTTTCGAAGCAGGAGCCCAGAAGATGTCGCCATTCCACTGGATCACTTTGGACGAGAAGTAACTTGCCCTACCGGAAAAATTCGGAGCGGCGGCGAGAGGACGCCGCGATGTTCCGACCGCCAAGCGAAACTGGTCATTTAGTTGTTTAAGCTTTTGACGTTGCTCAAGGAAGTTTGCAAGCTGGTTGACGTATTCTGACGTCCGAGGATCCCCGTCGGGTAATTTCGACAGCGGTCGCCCAAACGGGCTTCGGGGGGCCCTTAGGAGTTCTGCCTCATCAATTGAAATCTGCTGATTGCTTTTCTCAAGCGCCCCGGCATCGAGATGCTGGATCAAATCTGGCGCAGCTTGACGAACGAAATCGCCGAACGACTGCGGCCTCATCAACTTTACATCCTGCGCCTTGGCGCCGGAACTCGCAATGGCAAAGACAAAAAAGATGCGAAGCAAAGAGCACATAATCTCCCCCAGAGCCGCAATTTCCCCAGAGCATCGGTGTATGATTGCACGAATGCAACCGTAGACGCAATGAGTAGATGCTCTCATGGAGGGCCGAGGGACTATGCCGGCAAGCCGCCTTGCGCAGGAGCGAAAGGAGGGGGCGAATGCCCGACCCGGCAGCCACATCACCTCGACATTGCGACCCGGCCCGTTCCGCCGCCGGCTCGACTGCACCCGGTTCAGATAGCCGTAAATTCAAAGCTTGAATTTACCGAGGGATGGTGCGACGGCCGACGGGTGGCCGCCGGCGCTGCACTCTCAAAGCCCATCCCGCCGCACCGAGGCGCAGCGACGAATACGTCGATCACGCGAACTGGGTTGCTCTCGTCAATGAAGTCATCGAGGCATTCGGGCAACAGCGTCCAATGCCCACGATTCGCCTCTCCACGAAGCCATTTGCACTGCCGGAGCAACCACCAGATCATCGCAGATGTGACAGCTAACGATCGCTAGGCCTACCCTGTAGACGCAAGGGACTTAAAATCCTTATCCTTGACAAGCTAAGGATAAAAATGTCCGAGAAATCATCTACTTGGGCGAATTGACGGAGCCAAAACCCTTAGCACAATGTTAGCACAAATCGCGGTTTAGCACGCCTGGGCGTGTGTGGGCCGCGAAGGCAACGAACGCTAATCGTCATGGACGAAGTCGCGCAAAGGGCAATAAAGCAAAAGAGCCACGTCATTCTCGGTGGCAAGCCACCTGCCCGCACCACGCACCAGGAGACCGTCTGCCTCCGTCAGATCCTTAAGACCGCAATTCGCCATCAATGGCTCGCGGCACTTCCGGATCTTTCAGAGCCTGACTGGAAGAACGGCAAGATTTCTCACCGGGCCTGGTTCTCTCGTGAAGAGTATCGCCAGCTCTACCAGGCGACCGGGCGGAGGGCCCGGAAGCCCAAGAACAACAAATACAAATGGTGGGGCGAGCAGCTCCACGATCTCATCCTTTTCATGAGCAACACCGGCCTGCGGCCGGATGAGGCTTTGCGCCTTGAGTATCGCGACGTGACTGTGGCCTTCGATGAAGGCACGCAGGAGACCATTCTTGAAATCGAGGTGCACGGAAAGCGCGGCTATGGCCCCTGCAAGAGCACGCAAAATGCCGTGCCGGCGTTTGAGCGGTTTAAGAAGCGCAACAATCCCCAGCCGACCGACAGGATCTTCCCCAAGTCGCACTATGCGATGTTCAATGAAATCCTCAAGGAGCTGGATTTGAGATTCGACCGGGACGCCCCCGCACCCTCTACAGCCTGCGGCATACCTACATCTGCTTCCGCCTGATGGAGGGTGCCGACATTTACATGCTGGCCAAAAACTAATGGACCAGCGTTGAAATGATTGAGAAGTACTATGCCGCCCATCTGAAGGACGTGCTGGACGCCAGTGCCATCAACGTCCACAAGAAGAGGCCGAAGCGGGAGGTGGCGGAAATCCGCAAGGGTGAGCTGGAGACGCTACGCTAACGCTGGTCGGCGTTTGACACGACCGGCTCGCAATTTTTAGTTGAAATGCCGCCGACCGCCCTTGCGCTTAGAAGATCTTTGGGAAAGCATATCCCTTTATTTTCCATTCTTTTAGGGGGCTTATCTTGGACAACTCGGCCAAGTCCCAGGCGAATACTACCTCTGCCCGCAAGAGGACTGCTGTCCTTGCCGTGCACGGAATTGGCAACCAGCGCGCACTTGAGACAGTACGCGGCGTCGCTGCTGCGGTGACGCTGGGGCAAACCGGATTTTGGCTGCATCCTGAGCGAAGCGGCATCGACGTTGATCTATCGGTGCTCACCGCGAAGGTGGACGATCGTCGAGACGTTGATTTTCACGAGCTCTATTGGGCTCACCTGATGAGCGAGACGCGAGCTATCGCGGTCATTCTATGGCTATTCGAACTGGTCTCCAAGGGTCCGCTGCTAAGGCGCGGGATGAACGCAGTCTGGTGGGGCTCGGCGACGTTCGTTTGTGCCGCGGTCGCGTCGGTGACGCTCATTTGCATACACATTATCCAGAGGTTCGCTCAGGCTGTCGATGAGCCAGCAGCCCTCATATTGGCTCCAATGCTCATCATCTGCGCGGCGGCCGCTTACGCCGGCCTGGCGTCACTTCTCCAGCGAGCCTGGATCATTGCGACGATCACTCTTCTAGCTGCTCTGCTATTTGGCGGCGCGCTCTATTACGGCCTTAACTCCGATGATCTCGGCCATTTGACCGCGCTTTTTCTCCCCGCGCTCGCGTCTCTTTTTGTCATATGGGTTATCATGGGCGGCTGGGGCGTACTGGTATTCACCATCACCTATCTCGTCACCAACATCGCGCTCATGGTCGTATTGAACGTGCGCTACCAGATTTACTGGGATCGCGACAACATTATTGCGGACATCATCAGCCATCGCTGGATCCCTTTTCTCACTCCGGAATGGCAACCGTTCTGGAAGGTTTGGCACGAGGGTTGGATCGTGTGGAGCCTGACGGAACACTGGAGTCTCATTATCGCCTGCTCCATCCTCATCGTTTATCTCGCTCTGAATGGGCTGTTTCTGCAATCGTACCTAGGAGATGCAGCCCGTTATTTTAGAAACTCTCCAGGAAACGTCGGCGTTCGGCGCGAGATACGGAAGCAAGCGGTCGCAACACTCGCCGCCCTGCACGAGAGCGGTCTCTATGATCGCATAGTGATTGTGGCTCACAGTTTGGGATCTGTAATCGCCTACGACATGATGCGCGCATACTTCAGCAGGGTGTGCGACGACTTCCCTGCGCCCGACCGCCTTGGTGCGATTGTGGAAAGAATTGACCGGTTTGAACTCGACGGTGCCACGAAGAACGATCCGGAAGCCCTAGCGCGTAAGCGAGAGGAGTTCAGAATCCTTTCTCGCGCGCTTACAGCAGAAATGGCTCAGTGCAGGTCCGATCCTAGCAAGCCCGGCATGAAGAGATGGCTTGTAACGGATTTCATAACGTTGGGAAGCCCCCTCACGCACGCTCAGTACCTTATGTGCTTAGGCAATTCCCTGGAGGAGCTGGCCAAGGACTTCTCTCGACGGGTTGACGAGCGTGAGTTTCCGACCTGTCCCCCCGAACTCAACCGCAGCTCACCCAATCGGCTGCTCTTCAATCCCGGAGACGGAGTCCGATTCCACCATGGAGGTCTCTTCGGTTTCACCCGCTGGACCAACCTGTACTTCCCAATGCACGAGCTGTTCTGGGGCGATCCCATCGGGGGGACGGTTTCCGATCTTTTCGGTCCGTTTGTCTTAGACACAAAGGTCAGCGTAAGGGAGCGGAAGCGCGCGAAGGACGTTCTGTTCAGCCACACATATTATTGGGACGGCACCTGGCCTGGTGGTTTCTCTGCGCCGCACATCAAAGCGTTGGAGGCGGCGGTTGACCTCAAGGAGGCTACCCGCACCAACAGACCCTATGGGATTTAGGAAAGGAAGGCACGACTGCTCAAACGATGTGCGGAAACAACTGTATTCTCTTTGCCTTAGGCGATTTGCGCCGTATAGATCAGCCGATGCGGGCGCGGCGGAACTGGTAGACGCATCGGACTTAAACCATTGAAGCCCTGGAGAAACCCAGGAGCAGAACTGCTCAAAGTCGGGGACACCTTCACTGGCAATCCCGAGCCAAGCCCCCGCCAGGGGGAAGGTGTAGAGACTAGACGGGCAGCACCTACAGGGGATTTTTCGCCAGGGTGAAGGGATAGTCCAGACCACGAACGCCGGATGGGCGGCGGCGAAAGCCGAAGTGGTACAAAAATCCGTGGGGCCGCAAGGCCTGTGCCGGTTCGAGTCCGGCCACCAGCACCAGTTGTATGGCAAACTTCAATTGAGGAATCGGTCAAGGAGGTCTGCAGCTGAAGGTGAGGAAATGATTGCCAACAACTCACCTGTTCCAAACATAGCCAAGCGAGCGCTTATCTAATATCTACGCCTCGATGATTTGAAGATTGGCGCTCACCTTCCTATTCCTGTGGGTGAAACCACACTTAGCCGTATACGCGATTATGGATAAGCCGAGGTGAAAAGCATAATATAGCAACCAGAATCGCGCGAGCCTCAAGGATGCGGTCGCCGATTATAGAGGCGAGAAGTGATCAAGGATCGTCTGCCGGAAGAACGTGTGATATGGCGGAAACGCTTCCACGCCCAGTATTTTGATTTTCGTGGCAAGAGCCTTTTTACGCGCTTTGACAGCTGCGAGTTCGTGAAATGCACATTGCTTATCGAGCTAGACACAGAGCAGTTAGCATTTACCGGATGCGTGTTTAAGGACTGCAACGTCGATCGGCTGGAACAGGACGAAGAGCACGGGCTGTACGCGAGAGGTAATTTGTTCGATCGCCCGATAGAGGAACGCCGCGCTGCCTTGGAGAAGAGGTTAGCGAGAGCTCTGGCGGAACGGGCGAAGTGGCAGCGAACGGCGGAGGACGGTAGCGCGTCGAAACTGAAAGGCGACAAATAGGCTGTGCTCTCAGCGATTCAACATCCGCATTGGTTGATGGTAGGTGACGGATGGTGCTCGGATTTTGTCGGCTTGTTGTTCCGGCGAACTAGCGATGTTGCTGAGGCGGATCGTGAGCCGATGGAAATGAAGGCAAACAGAAACTGAACTCGGCCGGCTTGTCGAGATGAGTCTGAAGGTAAAGAAGTGAGTCATGACGACAACTTTGAGCAGGCGGATGCCGCAGCCGAGGCGGCGCTCAAGTATGCCCGCAGCCTGCCTCCGGGCAGGGCTCGCTCGCAAGCTTTCAAAGAAGCTGGCAAACTGCGGTGGGCTGCCGACCAGTTACAGGCTCCAAAATTCGCTCCCCGCGGTCGACGTCCTAAATAAACAGGCCGCAAGTGAACGTTGCCGCGATAATGTTTCCGCTCCATCCTGAAGCGTGATTCCTCCTGCAGATGAAGAGCCTGAATGGTCAACGGTTGAAGAGTGTCGATGCACATCGTGAGGAAGGTTCTTACTTACCCGCTACGGTTATGTTCAGAACTTTTACGACCGTGTTGCAGCCGAGGAATTGGAGCCGTTCGAGATGTACTTTGGGGATAGCCGGTGGAGCAGCCGAGCCGCCAGCTAACGAAGTTGCCATTGGCGCGGCTTTTTCAGCGCATACGCCCGCTTCACCTGCTCGACGAAGGCCTGCAGGATCTTTGGGTCGGCACCCGCGATGAAAGCTGATCGAGCGTTTCCGGTCAGCTGCAGATCGATGACAGCACGCACATTACCGCGAACGTCCGGTCAGGAGTTCGCGTATTCCGGAAAGCGCAATGCGCAGCCAGTCGCCCAATTTAGCACCCATCGAGGGCCACCTGGAGCCTGAGGACGATTAGGAAGGCACCGAGCATCCGGTCCGCCGCGCGCCTAATGCACTGGCAGACTGCCCCGCATCGGGCCGGAGGAGAGCGAAAGACGTGGCGATGGAGGTGCGTTTGACGGCAATGATGGGTTTGGAGCGGCAGTTGGCCGATAGTGTGCCGGCGACCCAGCCGTCTAGCCCAGTTACAATTTATCCGCTACGAGCGGAAACCTCGTCATAGCGCGACTCATCTTTAGCAACCTTGAGTAGTGACACTTAGCCGATTCACTGGCCTGTTTGGCCGCGAATTCTATCGGCTTCTTCGTGAAAGGATTAACTCCGCTGCGGTCTTAGTAGCAGGTATGTTCACGACTGACATTTTGACGAAGCCGGGGATGACGAACTCCCCCCAGAGTCGTTCAACTCCTTTTAGCCTACAGTCGCCATCTGATGCGGGGAGGTCCTGGTGTTGCCCTGCTGATGTTGATGGCGAGCTTGCGGCGAGGGCGAGGTTTTCCGGCGTGTGATCCTTGCGGCTGCGGCAGGCATCTTCGTCGAACACCGTATCGAGGACCCAGTGCAGGTTATTCTCGATGCCCCAGTGGGTGCGCACGACCGCGAGCAGCTTCTTGGCCGACAGCCGGCGCGAGGCCAGGAAGTATCGGACCTTGTGCTTGGCGGGCGTGCCGGCGTTGGCGGGCCAGCCGTCGATGCTGGCCGACGGCGGCGATAGCGGGGAAGCCGTATTGCTGTGCCAATTGCGGCGCCGGTATGGCCTGCCGGCGCTCGACGCGGCCGTGAGCGATGGTGTTTCCCTGCCTCGCCCGCAGCGGCTTTCGGGCGGCATCGAGCAGCGCCTTGACGGCCTTGAATAGCCGGCCGCGATTGCTCTCGATGGCCAACACATAGTGGCCCTTCCGGTCGCGGATGGCCTACGCCGTTTCGGGCCGGCAATGCAAGGCGTCGGTGGTGACAAGAGCACCGTCCAGATCGAGCAGCGCAAGCACTTCGAGCGCGCCGGCGACCTCGTTGCGATTGGGGCCTTCCGCTGAGCCAACACCATGCGCGTGCCTGCCGCCCAGACATTGACCATATGCAACGGCGTGGTCTGCCGACCACGCGTGAAGGCTCCGCACAGGGCCTTGCCATCGATGCTGCCCACGCCTTCGCCGAAGCTCTTGCTGAACTTGCGCAAGACCGCTTCGAGACCCTTCGGGCCCGGCGCACGGAAGACGTTGCCGAACGTGCCGTGGCTGGGAGCCTTGTCAGTTCGTCGTAGCTCGGCGCTAGTACCAGTGGCATGTGGGACTCACATAAGCTTGAATTTAGGTTGCACGAATTGAGCTGCTGCCGGTTTGATGGACACCCGGATTGGGTGTTTCATGAGGCCGGAGGTGGGTCATGCAGAGACGAAGGTTCAGCCGAGAGTTCAAGGTCGAGGCGGTCAAGCTTGTCAGGGAACGCGGGGTATCGGTAGCGCAAGCCGGCCGGGACCTGGACGTTCATGAGAACGTGCTGCGCAAATGGGTGAAGGAGTTTGGCTCCGACTCTGTGCAGGCCTTCCCCGGCCATGGACAGATGAAGCCTGAGCAATTGGAGATCGAGCGGCTGCGGCGCGAGGTCACCAAGCTGAAGGCCGAGCGGGATATCCTAAAAAAGGCCGCTGCCTACTTCGCGAAGGAAGCGACATGAAGTTCGTCTTCATCGCGAAGCACCGGACCATCTGGCCGGTGGCATGGCTATGCGAAGCAATGGGCGTATCCCGGTCGGGCTTCCATGCCTGGCTGAACCGGTCGCCCAGCGCCAGATCCCGAAGCGACGAGACGGTCGGCCTCAAGGTCAAGGCAAGCTTCCTTGCCAGCGACCGGACCTACGGCGCACGGCGCGTCTGGAGAGACCTTTTGGCAGACGGCGTCGAATGCGGTCTGCACCGGATCGAGCGGCTGATGCGCCTGCAGGCCTTGCGGGCGAGGCCAAGACGCCGGCGCCTGCCGAAGGACGAAGGCGATCGCCAGATCGCGCACGTGCCGGCGAACCTCCTGGACCGTCAGTTTGTGGCCGAACGGCCGAACCAGAAGTGGATCGCCGACTTCACCTACATCTGGACCGCCGAGGGCTGGCTCTACGTGTCGGCCGTGATCGACCTGTTCTCGCGACGGGTGGTCGGCTGGTCGATGAGTGCCAGCATGACGGCCCAGTTGGTTGCGAACGCTCTTCTGATGGCCGTCTGGCGGCGTGGCAAGCCGGATGCCCTGATGCATCACTCCGATCGTGGCAGCCAGGGCGGATTCAAACGGTCGTCGCAACACCAGTTGTTTCCACTCATGACAGCAACTCGTCAAGCGCCTCCGCCGGCGTTTTCCAGCCCAGTGCCTTTCTCGGTCGGGCATTGAGGGCCGCTGCCACGGCGTATATCTCGTCGGCGCTGTGGATGGTCAGGTCTGTGCCTTTCGGGAAGTACTGCCGCAGCAACCCGTTGGTGTTCTCGTTAGTGCCGCGCTGCCAAGGGCTTTGCGGGTCGCAGAAGTAGACCTGGATACCCGCATCGATCTTGAGACGATCGTGCTGAGCCATTTCGGCTCCCTGATCCCAGGTCAGCGAACGACGCAATTCTTCGGGCAAGGTGATGATGGTGCGCGTGATCGCGTCGCGCACGGCTTCGGCCCCGTGTCCCGCGAGCGCAGGCCCGTTCTTCGCGCGCGGAGCTTCGCCATGCCCCGCCAACCGGGGAAGGTGCAACAGCATCGTGAAGCGCGTCGTGCGCTCGACCAGCGTGCCGATTGCGGAACTGCCAAGACCGAGGATAAGGTCTCCCTCCCAATGTCCCGGCACCGCTCGATCGGCCGCTTCAGCAGGGCGCTCACTAATCATGATCTCCGGCGAGACAAAGCCCTTGCCTCGCCTGCGTACGCGCGCCCTGGGCATCCGTAACACACGCCCTGTTCGCAAGTAGGCGGTCAGTTCGCGGCGCAACGCCCCACGGCCTTGGACGAAGAGTGCTTGATAGATGGCTTCGTGGCTGATGCGCATCGTCTTGTCGTCCGGGAAGTCGATCGGCAAGCGTCGGGCAATCTGCTCAGGGCTCCAGGCCTTGGCCCATCGCCGATCCTTGCGCGGGCCATGCCGGCGGCCCTTCCACGGAACGGCGGGACCAGGAACGGGAGCGCCGCTCGGGGCCACGACGACACCGGCAAGTCGCTCTTCCACATAAGTGCGCAAGGTGACGTTGAGCGCAAGCTTGGTCGGTTTGGGGCGACGGGCCGATCGATCTGCATGCCACTGGGCAGTCGTCGCCCGATACTCCAACCCGCCGCTGCGGGTGGCCGCATTGCGCCGCAGTTCGCGGGAGATTGTCGAGGCAGCCCGCCCGAGGCAGCGCCCAATCTCCTGTATGGAATGGCCCTGCACCTTGAGAAGTGCGATCTCCTCGCGCTCTACCAATGACAGGTACCGGCCAGAGAGCGGCTCTGCCGAAAATCTGAACATCGCTGGTGGCATGCCGCCCGCCTTTCGGAACAATCTGGTTCCGACAGGTTGTGACATTCCAGCTTCGAGCGCAGCATCCTCGCTGCTTAGCCCCGTGGCGATCGCTCGCCAGAATCTATTTTGTTCATCGCGCCCTGCAACAGGCGGCCGTCCTGGCGATGGCAATGGCGCTCGTCCTGACCGTGCTGATCGCCGCTTTCGAATGTTCATCGCAACCTCCAACTTCAGAGTGTTGCGACGACCGTTTGAATCCGCCCAATATGCCAGCGAACAGTTCCAGCGCCTGATGGCTGACAGCGGCATCGTCTGCAGCATGAGTCGATCCGGCAACGTCTGGGACAACGCAGCGATGGAGAGCTTCTTCTCGTCGCTGAAGACCGAACGCATCGAGCGCAAAACTTATCGCACCAGGAACGAGGCCAGAGCAGATGTGTTCGACTACATCGAGCGGTTCTACAATGCGACCCGGCGTCATTCGACGATCGGATACCTCAGCCCTGTTGAGTTCAAGCGCAAGGTGGGATTAGCTTAACCGGGTGTCCATCAAACCGGCAGCAGCTCAAATTCGTCCCCAGAACCGCTGGGGGGCAGACTCTCTGATTTGAACTTGGCTACTAGAGAACTTTAGTTAAAGAACGCACCAACGTTTCTCTGGCGTTCCAGAGATCGTTCATATCCCAATGTAAAGGAGCGTACTCAGGGACGTGTTGACGCAACGCCGAGCGAATATTCTTATCAATGAACCGCTAAAGTGCGGCGACGGTCTCTCGGACCATCGCCTCTTTGACTTGAGAATGTACTTGCGCCATGCCCATCGCATTCCCATTCCCACCTGTGATGCTTACTTTCTTACAAGGCTGTCAAGAAACTCTCTCAACTCCCTTTCAGCCGTGTCTGGGCGCCAGGAACCGTCGCAACAGCTCCTCTCGGCCTTGGCCAAAGAACTCGAACTCGGTGCAGGTCTTGGGGCCGGCCAGCGTCGCCGCCAAGGCGATGACGAGGATGTCCACCAGACCGTGCTTGGCGTTGCTGGCGCGCGGATCCTTGAGCGGTCGAAACATGCGCCTGAGATTGCGCATCTTGGTCTTCTTCGGGAATCGGAAGACACCCGAAGAATCCAATTCCCCCCGCTATGCAACACCCCTCTCATGCGATGCGATTCGCCTACCGTCCGGGGACGCAATCGAAAACCCGGGCTGGAAGCCAGGGTTTTCTGTTGCGCTATCCATAGGCACGCAGCTCTCGAAACCGCCGCGTGCGGTCGGTACAGTGCTCCTCGCGGATTCAGCCGAACTGGTTTCGGCTTCGTTCAGTCGAGGCTCGATCGTAAGCCACAGGAGTCGGTTGGTCTGCGCTCCTCGCTGCACCTCCTTCATGGATTGGAGCAGATCCCTCACGTCACATAAAGTCTCCATCCGAGTCGGCATCTGATGAAGATTCAGTATCACTGGCCACTTTGGAGAGATACATCGGAGAATTGGTTGCACGCTGCCATTCACCATCCCTGTATCTCCATTGCCTGGACTGGGTAGGGTCAAGTACCATATCGTTTTGATCCACTTCAACGAAGCCCATTTGTTCTGCACGAGCTCTCGCTTCGTCATTAGCAGGACGCCAGTTCACCAGCGGCCGTTCGCCGTCTTGCCGTAGTTGGTGCTCGAGCAGAATATCGCCGGCGTTCCCGACGAGCGGATGAGCAACCTGAAAATCCACGGTTGAGGTGACGTCTCGTCCGGGGAACTGTTCTCGCCACTGTTGGTTGTAGAAGTCACTCATAGGAAATCCGGCTTCCGTTCTTTGAAGACCGACGCTCGTATTTCCTAGTTGGTAGCTGTAATATCGGGCGGCGTCCGAATCTCTTCGGATACCGTAATTCCTAGCGACATCCGCCGTGCGCCTAGCTCTTTCAGATACAAAGTCTGAGTATTCCTGTGGATTATTGGCGATGTGATTGATTGCGTCGCCATGAAAGGTCCTCACCTCTCTCCTGAACGTTTCTCTGTCGATCTCGACAACAGGAGGTCTTGAGGTTAGATGATAATTCGGGTGCGAGGATGAGCCGTCAGCGGAATCCTGCAATCGCATTCTAGCGAACGCGTCCGCAAAGTCGTCGGCATTCCCTTGCTCCCAGCTGCCTGCGTGATGATAGTAATCATCGGATGGAATATCCGACCAATTGTTAATTCGACCGTACATGACGACCGCACTCCTATGGATATCGCATTGTGTTCAGGTCGTTAGACCTGACGCGCACGGTACTCAGCTTAGCTGTCCGTAAGCTGACCCGGGTAAATTAAACGGAAAAACGAAAAGCGCGAAGCCGTCGGCAGATTTGGTGGCTCGATCCGGCTTTGCGTAGGTATCGAAGATGTCGACGACATGGTCAACGATTTGGACAAGGCTCTTGGAGGATTGCTTTGCGCCCAAGGGACGGCACAGCCATCAATCTGTTCATCCGCAACATGCCCCGCCTCTCGGTCGATATCGACCTTACCTTACTTGCCGGTACGGTCGCGCGCTGAATCGCTCGCCGCGATCAGCAACGCGCTCAAACGGATTGGGAAAGGGATTCAGCAAGCCATCCGGGGCACCAAAATCATCGAGCAGCATTTCGAGAGTTGTCAAGCTTTTGGTTCGCGTCGATGGCGTGCAAATCAAGATCGACGTTATTATTGCGGGATTGCGTATCCGCCCGCTGTCAATTCGGTTTCGGAAGCAGTCGAAGATGCGTTCGGCTATGCTGCGACTCAAGTCACCTCGTTTCAGGACCTCTATGCTGGTAAGATCGTGGCTGCGCTCGATCATCAGCATCCGCGCGATTTCCTTGACGTGCGCGATCTGCTTGCCATGAGGGCATGCGACGATGCCTTTCGTCGCGCCTTCATCGTTTACATGCTCGGCCACCATCGACCAATGTCCGAAGCTTTGGCGCCAAAACGCAAAGACATTTCGCTAGGTGCGTGGATTTGTCGGGACGGCCGAAAACGACGTGCCTCTTGAGGAGTTGCTAGCGACACGCGACACAGCTATCGAAATATCCTCGGACAAATGACTCAGGATCACCGCAAGTTTCTCGTTTCCGTCGAAGAAGGCACGCCCGAATGGAATTTGCTAGGCGTAGACGGCGCAGCCAGCTTGCCAGCAGCCAAATGGTTGGCAACAGAATTTCGACAAGCTGCCAACAGAAAGAGGGCTGCGTTGTAGCGCAACTCCAAAACGTATTAGCTGAATAATTGCGGCAACGTTTATTTCTTTTTGAGCGTTTGCTTTTCGTGCCCACGCTTTTCATGCGTATTGGGAGCAAGGCCAGAATGACGGTCCGACTTCTGTGGAGCACTCGCGGCCGCACTTGTGTGCGACGCAGGTCCCGCTGCTTCCCTGGCGGGGCCTGTACTTGTGCCCGCAGCCGCCTCGAATTGATTGAAAAACCTACCCAATCCTTCCGCGCGACGGCGGTTTGGCACCTCGTTCAATAGCCCGACAAGTCGCAAACCTTCCAGAATTCCGTTCAGGCGCTGCTCACGGATCATCGCCGCAACCATCGAAACGGCATCCTGCTGTTGGATCGTGAAGTGTACGTCGGGCAATTGCTCGGACATCGCTTCGAAAACTGTCTGTGACTTTGTGAGGTGATCCCGGAGCGCATGCATCGCGTCCTGCGCAAGGTAAGTCGCGACATCGCCATCGATCATCTTGCCGAAGTTGAAGTCATGGTTCGTACTATTGATCGTCGAATCAGCTCGCTTTGCTGCTTTGCTTCCATGAAAAGCAAGAACACCGCATCCGGCAGATTTTCGCGCGGCTCTTTTTTCAACTCAGCGATCCGGGCGTAAATAGCCTTGCCAGCACGCTCATTCTGCTGGAATCGCGCCTCATCCTCCGCGGTTTCATGCTCGCGCAGAATCTTCTCTCGCCGCCTTTTTCCAAACATTCCTTCCGTCCTCCGGGACGCGATATAGGCCGGTTGTCGCGCCATAGGAAGATCAAAATCACCTTAGCGAATGCGAAGGGTTCCGCTGGATGCCGGACCGTGCCACGGCTAGCAAGGATTCCCGGTAAAAATTACCATAGACGTTCGTGAGCACGTTAGAGATCTGGCCACCCTCGCGCGCATGCCGACTCTCTCACTAAAGCCTTGATTTATTTGGAGCGCGCACCAGGGCTCAAACGTGGGACCCGCTGATTAAGGGTCAGCGGTCCCGCCAGCCAGCCGCCGGCGGCGACGAAACAGTTCCTCAGCGTCGACATTCAAAGCATTGGCTATCCGCTCAAGCACTAAAAGAGAAGGATTTCGTTTGCCGGTTTCGACGCCGCTTAGATAGGTCTGATGGACCTTGCACATGTGAGCCAGCTCCTCTTGGCTGAGTTTCTTTGCTCGGCGCAATTCCTGAACATTTAGGCCGACTCGGTCCCGCAAGCGCATGCAGGGAAAGCAGAAGAAACTGCGTCGTCAGCCCATAGACTATGAGTCATAAAATGGATAGATTCGCCTGACTGCAAATAGAGAGACTTATGTCACCGGATCCGGTAAAGGCGCGCCTTGGTCCCTTTGTCGAAAGTGGCCAAAGCATTACGAATGTAGGTTATCGAGACGTGTTGACGGGGCAAGTCGTGTCCTCAGTCGAGATTCCGTCCGAATTGGTCGAACGTGCCGTTCTCGATCGCGTTTCGGTAGAAATCGCGCTTTCTACGGACGGACAGATCGCATCATCCGCGACTGGCGGTGGGGCGGCCTCTTCGAAGAAAATGATCCACGTCGACGAGCTGGTGGAAACATTCTTGACCAGCAACAATCTTCATTTGGAGGAGGCGACGGCGCTCGATTTGCGAAGACTTCTTGAGAGACTCGAAAAATCGGTCCGAGCAGTGAAGCGATCGATCGCGGAGCTCGAGGAGGTGTCCAATTGAGCTGCCGGCGCACTTTCAAGAGGAGGAAGCTTTGGACCCGCGCCGACCTAACCTACTGTTCCTCCTGAAATCCGGATCAGCTTCGAGAAACGCCTCCAGCATAAACGGTATCAGCTCCGGGACCTCCTCCCGGCTACCGTAGGTCTCCGCATAGAAATCGGCATACTCGCTCAGCCGTTTCGCGAGGCTCGGCACCAGCACAACATTCATCTTTACTGGGGTCCGATCAGGTAGCTTCGCAAGCTTCATTACTCACCTACCCTTCTCCACAGTCTGAAGATTCTGATACGGCTTCAGCACCAGGTCCTTCGAAACAATCACCCGTAGCGGCCAACCCGGCCGGACCGTGATCGTCGGCTGCACGTCGAGCTCACGCTCGATCAGCCGCTGGCCAGCACGATTGGTAGTTTGCTGCGTGCTTTCCCGCAGCGCCTTCACCAAATCGCTCTCGTCGTTTCCGAGCGAAAGCTGGGTGCCCACCCCGATCAGGGTCGCCAGTGCGACGCCCTTGAGCAACTGCCAAGTGTGGAAGTCCACCTCGTCCTCGAGGCCCGCGTAGCCGGCGACATCTGTAGCCGGAAGGTTCTCAATCACGATCGAGTTGCCGTTCGGCAGGATGAGCCGGCTCCAGATGACCAGCGCCCGCTTCTGGCCAAAGGCGACTACGCTATCGTACTTGCCTACGATCCTTGTCCCCTGCGGGATCAGCAGATGCTCGCCAGTAACGGTGTCATAGACGTTCTCGGTAACTTGGCCGAGGGTCGCACCAGGCAGGTCGGAGTTTAGTCCCGTGACCAGGCTGGCCGGGATGATTGATCCAGCCATCACGGCATAGGTCGAGGGTGCCGGCAGCAGCGCATAGGAATTGGTAGTCTCGGTGTCGGCCTTCGCTCCCACAAAGGCGAGTTTACGTGCCTGAGATGATGGAATGATCTCACTTGACCGATCGATCAAGCTTTGCGCCGCTTTCGCGAGCTCGGCCGCAGAAGGCGTTGTCTGCTCAGAACCAGGCGGCCGGAACACAGATTGAGCTGCGGCCGGAACCTCGATCGTGTTGGCTTGCTTGCGTCTCTCCTGTTTCTCCGACAATCGGAAAAACAATCCGGATTCTTTGGCTTGTTGCCCGATCCGCACCTGCCGGATGCGCTCGGCTCTTTCGGCATCCTCCTCTGGATTGGTTTGAAAGCCCGAATATGATGATGACGCTGTCCCGGACCTCTTCTCATTTTCAGCGAAGGCTCGACCGATATCTCCCGGTGACGGCGGCCCAAGCCTCGGAATTGAGGGAGGTAGGTCCTCATACGACTTCGGCAGCTTGTTCAAGCCCTCTGCCGTTTGCTTCCGGTCGGTACTGTAGAGCTCCGAGCGCTCAGTCTGTTTGAACGGACGCGGCGGAGGAAGCGCAACGATCGTCGCGCCGGCCATGAACAGTGCGGCAACCGCACAGCCGATCATGAGTGCGCGCCTGTTGAGGCGCCGAATGGGCCTCGGCCGTGCCCGCAACTCCAGCGGCTCCGGCGAATCCTGATCAGGTCCATTCATCATGAGCCGCTCCCGGTGCTGAAGACCTGCGACACCGGCCGGGCGTCGATCCGGATGATACGAACGGTCCGCTGCGGATTTTCACCGAGCCGCAGTTCGGCAGCGCCAAACATCCGGTCGACGATGTAGTAGGAGCCACGAACTCGGTAATTGACGAGGTTCGGACGACCATCTGCTCCTGCGACAAATAAGGGTGGTGCCTCGCCTTGCGATAGCCCGGAGGGCATCTGGATATAAACTTTCCGACCATCGTCGAATGCGCGGAGTGGCCGCCACGGCGGGTCATCGCCTTCGATGCGGTAGCGGAAGTTGAGGCTGTCCAGCCGGACGCCTCGATCGGCCACTCGCTCTTCGCTAGCCTCAGCGGAGGCGTTTTGCTTATGAAGCGCAACGAGCGTATCAGTCGGATAGGTCCAGGAAATCGAAGCCATATAGGTCTGCTTCGTGGAGACGAGCTCTAGGTGGTACGTGCGTCGGTTAGTCAGGATGACCAGGTTCGTTTGAATGTCCGCGAGCGTAGGCTTGATCAGGATATGCACCCTTCGGGCGTGCCCCTGGCCGCTTACGGTATCGCCAACGACCCAGCGAACGGTGTCGCCAGTGGAGACATCGATCAGCTCTTCGTCTGGCTGAAGTGCAATGGTCGAGACCTTTTCAGGGCTCGCATAGAGCCGGTAAAGCGCCCCTTCCGTCCAGGGGTAAACCTGGATGGCATTGATATAGCCGCCGCGTGTCGGCTCCATCCGCGCCGCCTTGTTGGCTTTTGCGACGGCCTGCTCGGGCGGCAGCTTCTCTTCCTTTGCGGCTTTGGCCGGATAAGGCTTCAGCTGGCCTGGCAACGGCAGAACCTTCGGCGTCTCGATGACCTGAACTGGCTTTGGCGGGTCTGCCTCGGGAAGCGCCTGCTCAAACGTCATCTCGTCGTATGGAGCCTCGAGATTCAACTTGGTGGCACAGCCGCAGAGCATGAGCGACAGCGCCAGGACGCTGGCCGACGCGTTCATGGTGGGGATAGCAGTATTCATTTGGCATCTCCGATCAGATCGCGCGACCAATTGAGGGAATGGACGTAAAGGCCGAGCGGGTTCTTCCGCAGCGTCTCCACGTCCGATGGCGGCTTGAGAACGGTGGTTACGAGACCGGTGAAGCGTTCGGTCTTGGCGATCGAGCCGTTCTCGTACGTATTTTCCTTCCAGCGGATTTCGAAGCTATCGCCGGATGCACGCACCACCGAGGTGACTTCCGGGGTTACTGTCTTGGTGCCAATTTTGGTGAAGGGATCGGCCTCTCGCGCGTAATCGTTCAAGGTCTGCGCACCGCGGTCAGTCACGAAGTCGTAGGCTCGCAGCCAATTCGACCTGACAATCACCGGGTCAATGGATAGCGAGCGGACGTTCTCAATGAACCGGGCCAGGAAATGCGCGATCTGCGCATCTGACGGCTGGTAGGCCTCGACCGTAGGCCCAACGGCGCGGACCTCCCCGAGCCGGTCGACCTCGACCACGTAAGGTACGACGCCAGAGCGGGCAATCTGGGTGAAAATCGTCAGACCAAGTACGCCGGAGAGGCCGATTGCTGCGAGCGCTGCCAATCGCCAGTTGCTCGCCTGGACCCTCGCCGCACCAAGCCTTTCATCCCAGACCTGGGCTGCCTTTTGGTATGGCGTGACCGGCTCGGGCGTGGCGCCATACCGAACGAAGGCGCGCTGAAAAGGTTGGGCTGCCATTTGTCAGTCCTCCCCCAGCTTCGGACCCGATGACTGCCCGCCCTTGTCCCCCTCTTTCAGGCTGTGCAGGGCGACCTGCGCCGCTTCCTTGGCGCGGCCGCCCGCTGACGACGTAGTGGCGCGGGCAGCATCTGACGCGGCCGTACCCCTTGCGCTGCCCCCGCCGCCGGCATTCGACAACTGCTCGGCCGCCAAGGCTCGGGCCGAAGCACCGCCGGCTGGGGATGTCCCTGTAAGCGATGCCGCAGAACGAACAGCGGCCATCGACCCGCCGGTCGCGGCGCGGAGGCCCCCCATGGCCACCGCCCCACCTCCGATCGCAACCGCCGCAGCACCCGCGACCGTTCCGGCGGCTGAGCCAGCTCCGAGCTGGGGCGCCCCCGACACCAAGCCTGCCGCAATGCCGGGTCCAAATATGCCAAGCCCAAACAGCGACAGAGCCGCGAGCAGCAGGCTCATGGCAGAGGCAATGTCGATCGGGCGCGTCAGCGTGCCCGCAAGCTGGCCAAAGATCGTCGACCCGATGCCGACGATGATCGCGAGCACCATCACCTTCACGCCCGAGGCAACCACGTTGCCGAGCGTCTTTTCTGCCAGAAACGCCGTTTTTCCCCAGAGCGCGAACGGAATGAGGATGAAACTTGCGAGTGTTGTCAGCTTGAACTCGATCAGCGTGACGAACAGCTGTACCGAAAGCACGAAGAAGGCGAGCACGATCAACATCCAGCAGAACAGCAGGATCAGGATCGTCGGCAGATTGGTCAGGACGTCGAAGCCGGAGAACTGGCTGGTCTCCTCGAGAAGAGGATGAGCAGCACTGAAACCGGCAGAGGCGACGAAGCCCGGTCGCATCAAATCGGCCGCGGTCAACGCTCCGCCAGATGCCTTCAGTCCAATGCTGGAAAAGGAGGCAAAGACGATGTCGGCAAGGCTCTTGAAGTTGCCGATAATGAATGCGAAGGCGCCAACATAGAGCACCTTCTTGGCAAGTGAGACCAGGATCTGGTCGTCAGCGCGGACGCTCCAGGCGAGCCCGGCAAGCGTGAGGTCTATGCCGACAAGGGTCGAGCTTAGAAACGAAACCTCACCCGAAAGAAGACCAAATCCCGAATCGATGTAGCGCGAGAAGGTCTCGGTGAATCGGTCGATGACGGAGAGATCTGCCATTAGACGCCCTCACCTACTTGCCACCGCGATACGCATGCCCATCGCCAATGAAGCGAATGAATCGCTCCTTGGCGCCCACAGCGGACGCCTGCTGGTCCGCGGCTCGCAATGTATCCGCGCGTGATTGTGCTGCCAGAAGCGCTTGTGTCTGCAGCGACTGCTTTACCTGCAGGGCCAGCAGCTCATTGCCGGACTGCTGCGCCTGCAATGATCCAATCGCGCGGGACGAATTCGCCATCAGCGTACGAAGCGTCTGGCCATCCTGGTTCAGCGTGCTGACGATAGCCGATTGGATGGTGAGCGCCTGTTTCAGCCCCTCGTAGCTGTTGTCCCAGCGAAGGTTTGCGTCCTGCACCATCTTGTCGGACGAGATAGCCGCTCCATATTGGCGCGGATAAAGTCGTTCGAAATCCTGCTGGGTCTTCTGAACATCGAATGAGATGCCTTTCGCCTGTGTGATCAGGCTGTTCATCTGACTGATTGTTGAGGTGAGCTGACCGACGGCGCTTGTCGGCAGGCTCGCAAGGTTCTTGGCCTGGTTGAGCAGCGACTGTGCCTGGTTTTCGAGACTTCGGATCTGGTTATTGATCTGTTCAAGTGCTCGCGCGGCAGTCAGCAGGTTCTGACTGTAGTTCGAGGGGTCGAACACGACGACTTGCGCGCCAAGGCGTCGGGATCCGTTCACCGCAAGGACGAGCGACAGAGCGATCGCTGCACACGCCCTTAGAGTTCTGCGCAAGAGGCAAGCGCTTACGTTGAATTCTAGCATTGACAGCTCCAGAGGTTGAGTTCAGGTCAAGTCTTGTGGGCCTGTTCGAAGGTGCTGATGAGATTTGCGGCCCAGTGCAGGTCTTTCTCGGCGAGATAGCGCTCGGCGAAGTGATGCGGGCCGGATCGGGCCAGAACGGCGTCTACGCTGCGCTGGTCCTCGGGCGAGGATGCGCCAACAAGCGCGAGCGCCACGGGTCCGAGCCCGAGCTCAAACAGGCGATTGCCCGCACGAGACTGCAGATAGTAGTCGCGCTTGGGGAAAGCTTCGGCGATCAAGCTGACTTGGGTGTCGTTCAAGCCGAACCGGTGATAGGTCTCGGTCTGGGTCGGCTCAATCGCACGCGGGTTCGGCAGGAAGATCCGGCTTGGACAGGATTCGATGATCGCTGGCGCAATCTGGCTCTCGGCGATATCGGCAAGCGACTGGGTCGCGAAGATGACGGCCACGTTCTTCTTACGCAGCGTTTTCAGCCATTCGCGGATGCGGTTCGCAAACAGTGGATCGTCCAGAAACACCCAGGCCTCGTCCAGCACCAGTAAGGTGGGCCGGCCATCAAACCGTTCTTCAAGCGTATGGAACAGATAGGTCAGGACAGGCGCGACCAACCCAGGCAACGCCATCAGTTCCTCCATTTCGAAGGTAAGCACGTCTGCACTAGAAAGTCGGTCAGCGTCAGCGTCCAGGAAGCGCCCGTAAGGCCCTTCGAGCGTGTACGGCTGCAGGGCCTGGCGCAGGGAATCTCTGGCAAGCAGCGCCACCAAACCAGTCATTGTCCGCTGGGAGACTGGCGCAGACCCGAGAATCCTGAGCGCCGACCAGAGCGTTTCCTTGACTTCGGGGGTAACCGTCACGCGTTCATGGGCAAGCACGCCACAAAGCCAATCAAGCGCCCAGAGCCGGGCTCCCTCCTCTGCGACATCCTTCAGCGGCTGAAAGGCTATTCCACCCTTGGCGCCAAGCTCGTACCAGGCACCCGACAGGGCTAGCGTCGTGGCACGTGCGGAACGCCCCTTGTCGAACGTAATCAGCTGCGCGTTCGGATAGCGACGGAATTGAAGGGCGAGCATCGAGAGCAGGACCGACTTGCCTGCTCCGGTCGGGCCGACAACAATAGTGTGCCCCACGTCGCCGGCGTGGAGCGACAGCCGGAACGGGGTCGAGCCCTTCGTCTTGGCAATCAAAAGCGGCGGTCCATTCAAATGATCGCACCGCGCCGGCCCCGCCCACACCGACGACAGCGGGCACATGTGCGCGAGGTTGAGCGTATGGACGATGGGCCGCCGGACGTTGGCATATGCCTGTCCGGGTAGACCGCCGAGCCAGGCTTCGACGGCATTGATGGTCTCACGGATGGTGGTGAAACCCCGGCTGTTGATCACCCGTTCGACGGCGCGAATCTTCTCTTCGGCCGCGTGCGAATGCTCGTCACTAACGGTCACCGTCGTGGTGATGTAACCGAACGCGACGAGGTCGTCGCCAAGCTCGGAGAGCGCCGCATCAGCATCGATAGCCTTGTTGCCGGCATCGGTGTCAAGAAGCGCGGCCTGCTCGTTGAACATCACCTCCTTGACGATCGCTGCCAGCGACTTCCTTTTGGCAAACCACTGGCGGCGGTACCTCGACAAAGTCGCATTTGCTTCAGTTCGATCGAGCGGAATGAATCGGGTCGCCCACCGATAGGGCACACCGAGCCTATTGAGCTCGTCGAGCAGCCCTGGAAAGGTTACATGCGGAAACCCGAGCACCGTCAGCGCGCGAAGATGGCTGCGCCCAATAGCCGGCGCTAATCCTCCTGTGAGAGGCTCGTCGCTCAGAAAACAGTCAAGATAGGCAGGGATTTCCGGAACGCGCACCGGGTGCCGCTTCGTTGAGATGCAGCTGTGGAGGTAAGTCAGCGTCTCCTCGTCATTCAATGGCCAGATTTCCGGCAGAACGGACGACAGCAGATCGATTGCCCGATCGACCTCCTGGATAAAGCGCGCAAGATGATCTCGATAGCTGCGCTCGCGCTCCGGCCGGGATTGTTCAGCCTGTCCTGAGTTAGGCACTCCAGCGTCGGCTGAGCGCTTGCGTTGGCTTTCCTCGTGAGCTGCCGGCCCACGCTGCTGGCCCGATCGTCGAGTTCTGATGTCGCCGTCCCTTGGACGCTCCAGGAAGAGCCCCTCGAGCCGAGACACTCTTTCCGCCGGCGGCAAGTACATGAGCGTAAGATGCAGCACGCTCTCGAAATGCTGGCCTCGCGGCCGCGACGGGCCGTCCCATGAGGCATCAACTGCGCCCTCGAATGCCGCACGTCGTTCCTCATCGATAAGCCAGGACACAGGGTCCGGGAATTCTGACCGCGGGTACTCGGCAGCTTCTATGCGCGTCGCATCAAAGAAGAGCGCCCAGCCCGATCCGAAGCGCTTCAATACGTTATTGACGTGTGAGGCGACGCTCATCAACTCAGCTTCCGTCGCGCTATCGAGGTCGGGTCCTCGATAGCGGATGGTGCGTTGAAAGCTGCCATCCTTATTTAGGACCACCCCAGGCGCCACCAGGCACGCCCACGGCAGCCAGTCCGCAAGCCGATAGGCGTCGGCGCGAAATTCCCGCAGGTTCAGCATGAGAGCCACGCCTTATGTTTGGTGTGGCGGACGGCGACCTCAACGAAGGCCGGATCACGCTTGGCGAGCCAAACCGCCACGCCGTGACCGACAATCCAGAGCGCAAGGCCCGCAAGCCAAAGCCGCAAGCCTAGCGCGAGTGCGGCCGACAGCGTGCCAATGAGGATGGCGGCCGCACGGGGCGCGCCACCCATCAAGATGGGCTCAGTGAGCGAACGGTGGAGCACGAGCTCGAATCCTTCAGGGCGCATCAGATCAGAGCTCCGCCGCCGAACGAGAAGAACGAGAGAAAGAAAGAGCTAGCGGCGAAGGCGATCGAAAGGCCGAACACGACCTGGACCATGCGGCGGAACCCGCCAGAGGTGTCGCCAAAGGCCAGCGAGATTCCGGTCACGGTGATGATAATAACCGCGACGATCTTGGCGACCGGCCCCTGCACCGACTCGAGCACGCGCTCAAGCGGCGCCTCCCAAGGCATGCCAGAGCCGGCCGCATGAGCCGCCGAAGTATAGAGAATGCAGATGGCCGCCGTTCCAAGGACAACGAACGGCCGATAAAGGCCGCAAACGCAGAAACGTGCTGTCAAACACAGTTGAATGAGCATGTCGGATTCTCCGATGATCAGGGACGATGGCTTGTGTTTGGAAGGCCGGACGGGGTTTCGAGAAGGTAATCCCCGGACGGATCAAGACCTTTAAGTTCGGCCACCGCCTCAATCCGGCGCGCTGGGCCTCGCCCCTTGATGAAAACGATGAGATCGATCGCCTCGGCGATAAGCCGGCGCGGAACAGTTGCTACCGCTTCCTGGATCAACTGCTCTATCCGGTAGAGCGCCGCACGCGCCGAGTTGGCATGGACCGTCGCGATCCCACCTGGATGACCGGTGTTCCAGGCCTTCAGCATGTCCAGCGCTTCGGCTCCCCTGACCTCACCCACAATGATGCGGTCGGGACGCAGGCGAAGGGTCGAACGCACGAGATCGGCGAGATTTGCTACTCCCGGCTTGGTGCGGAGCATCACAGCATCCCTGGCGTCACACCGCAGCTCGCGGGTGTCTTCAATGACGACGATGCGCTCATTCAGGCATGCGATCTCCGCCAGAAGCGCATTGGCCAGTGTGGTCTTGCCCGATCCGGTCCCACCAGCAATCAGCATGCTGCGGCTTTCCGCAACCGCCGTAGTCAGCACTTTTGCCATCAGCGGCGATACAATCTGCGCCTTGACGTAGTCGGATAAACGGAACGTGGTTGTGGCGGGTTTGCGAATCGAAAAGCATGGCGCAAGAGAGACTGGGGGCAAGATACCTTCGAACCGCTCACCAGTCTCGGGAAGCTCCGCCGAGATGATCGGAGACGAGCCGCCTGCTTCTGCCCGCACATGGCTCGCCACCAAGCGAATAATACGCTCGGCCTCCTGGCTCGTGAGAATGACGCCGGTGTCCGCGCGGCCCGACCCGTGGCGGTCGAGCCATAGCTTGCCATCGGGATTGACCATGACCTCGACGACGTCAGCTTCTTCCAAGGCAAGCGCGATGGCAGGCCCCATTGCGGTTCGCAACATGCGGCGGCGGCGTTCGCGAGTTTCAGGCGAGAGAAGATCAGACATAACCGACCTCCTCTCGCCCTGCCGGAGACAGCCCCGGCGGCTCGCCCGACGCCTGCTGCGCACGGGATTGGGTTGCGTAAGTATCCTTGGCGACCCCGAGAGGTGCCCCCTCCTCCAAATGCCGCATGAAGAGATCCGGATTGGATGTCGAAACCTTCTCCAAGACTTCGGCGACTAGCGTGGCGCCCGCCGCGACGCGTTTTCCCACCTGGGCGACGAATCTCTCGAACCGCTCGCGCCCGAGTGCGCGCGCCGCGTCCTGATCACCGGAAGGCAGAGGCGGCGTAATCGTCAGGTAGTAGCGGGCAAACAGAGCGACGGTTTCCGCTATGATGGAAAGATCGCGGTCCACATGGTCGAGCTGCCGGCTCATGCGGTCGAGCCTGCGGATCAGCGCCGCATCGCCGCTTGCGTCTCTCTCCGGATTGAGGAAGCGATCGAGCGCGGCATCGACGATCGCCGATTTGTTGGTTCCGGGTCGCTTTGCGGCTAGCTCGAGCCGCTCTGCTACGCCGTCAGAAACATAGGCCGAGAGTTTGGGTTTCATTCCAGAATTCCCGTCAGAACGCAGGAAGAAGATCGTCGTCATCGCGGGTCACGGCGTGCGCGCTGCGGATAGTGCTCGGGGCGTTGGCCCCCCGCTGCATCTGGTTACGATCCGCGGCTACGTCTGCGTCATCATCGAGCAGGCGCTCCTCGGCGAACCTTGCCGCCTCAGTATGAGGACCTGTCTCTTCGAACAGCGGCAGTTGCTGCTTCAGACCGCCCTCCTCGGCTCCTGACTGCATGAGGTCGCGGTACGGCAGGGTCGCCAGCCGAAGATCGACCGTGCGGATCTGACTGGCCCAGTCGTTTGGACGTGCCGCCGGACGGTCGCGATACTCGTCCGTGGCGAGCTGTGGCGGTGAACGCAGGCGCCTTACAAAATTAACGTCCTCATAGTGGCGGAGCTTATTGGCCCGAACCGGCGCAAGACCCGAAACCAGCACGATGGCCTGGTCGGGTGGCAGTTGCATCACTTCGCCAGGAGTGAGCAGCGGCCGCGCAGTCTCCTGGCGGCTGACCATGACGTGGCCGAGCCAAGGAGCGAGCCGATGACCGGCATAGTTCCGCTGCGCTCTTAGTTCCGTCGCGGTGCCGAGCGCGTCCGAAATGCGCTTCGCAGTGCGCTCGTCGTTTGCGGCAAAGGCGATGCGGACATGACAATTGTCCAGGATCGCGTTGTTCTCGCCATAGGCCTTTGCGATCTGGTTGAGCGATTGGGCGATCAGATAGGCGCGGATGCCGTAGCCGGCCATGAACGCAAGCGCACTCTCAAAGAAATCAAGCCGGCCGAGCGCTGGGAATTCGTCCAGCATCAACAATAGCTGGCGCTGCTTGGCCTCACCCACCTTCGTGTTCAAGGATTCGGTCAAGCGGCGGCCTATCTGGTTGAGGATTAGCCGGATCAGCGGCTTGGTGCGGCTGATGTCCGAGGGCGGTACGACCAGGTACAGCGTGACCGGTTTCTCGGCGCTGACCAGATCGGCAATGCGCCAATCGCAGCTTTCGGTATTCCGACTGACGATCGGATCGCGGTAGAGCCCGAGAAAGCTGACAGCGGTCGACAGGACGCCCGATCGCTCATTTTCGGACTTGTTGAGGAGCTCGCGCGCGGTCGCGGCGACCACCGGATGGACCTTCGGCTCAGCCTCGGTACCGAGATGGTTTGTGGCCATCATAATCCGCAGCGTCTTCTCAAAGGACTGCGCGGGATCGGCCAGGATCTCGGTCACACGTGTGAGCGTCTTCTGCTCTTCTGCATAAAGAACATGAAGGATTACGCCGACCAACAGGGAATGGCTGGTCTTTTCCCAATGGGTGCGGCGCTCCAGCGCCCCTTCCGGGTCGACCAGGATGTCTGCGATGTTCTGGACATCCCGCACTTCCGCAGCGCCCTTTCGGACCTCGACCAACGGATTGTAACGGGCGCTTCTTCCGTCGGTCGGATTGAACAGCAGGCAATGCGAAAAGCTAGAGCGCCAGCCAGAGGTTAGCTCCCAGTTCTCACCTTTGATGTCATGCACCACCGCCGACGAAGTCCAGGACAATAGCGTCGGCAGCACAAGCCCAATGCCCTTGCCCGAGCGTGTCGGGGCAAAGCACATGACGTGCTCCGGTCCAGCATGACGCAGGTAATTGTTTTCAAGCCGCCCAAGAAACACGCCTTTTGCCGCGAACAGGCCGGCTTCCTTGATCTCCTTTGGCGTTGCCCAGCGCGCCGAGCCGTACGTCGTTACGAGCTGATTTTGCCGCGCCCGCCACACCGAATTGAGTACGGCGAACAGTGAGCCCAAGACACCGCCGGCCCCAGCAATGACACCGCCCGTTTCAAAGATCTCGGGCGCATAGGCCTCGTAGGCGTACCACCATTCGAACAATCGCCACGGCAGATAGACGGGATGATCTGCGATCAAAAACCAGGGCGAGCCAAGCTGCGCCTGAAAGCCGAGAGCTGCCGCGGTCCATTGCGTCGCTCCCCACGTTGACGCGATGACGATGGCGAAGACGACAGTGATCTGACCGACGTAGATTTTTGCCGGAAACATTTTCCGCCCCACTCACTTCTCGCAACGAGTGCGGCGAGATGAAAAGCGGGAGTGCGCCGAGCATTCAACCGGAATAAAAATCGTCGGCGACAACGAAATCCGCGCCGATCAAACTCATCGATGAGAGATCGTCAGTGCGCCAATTTCAGTGTGGTTGAGGAAGCGCCTCAATAGAACGTGAACAGCATGATCAAATTGGATCAATTATCCGGTCCAGTTTCTAGTACTCAGCGCGCAAGCCTGTCCCGAAGTGAGAGAACGAATCGAACCAACCCGGTTTGAGCAACGTCTTCGATTGGTAGCATTGGCCGATCGCGCGGAAGAGCGCGCGTTCCACTCGTTTTGCGAAACGACTATAGCCGGGCGCGAACGAACGACCGCTTTGGAAGCCAATAGCGGGACACTTGCGGTCGCACTGCCCTCAAGGCGCCGGCAAAATAATTCGTTAAAGGAAGTCAGGCGCCACTGGCGAATTGGAGAACGTTAGGGGCAAGTCTGAGTTGCTCACTACTTTGATACTCCACCCCCCAGTGATGCGGAGATTAGCGGCTTATTCTCCGCATAATTTGCAGGGAATACTTGCGGATGCGGATAAACCCGCCATATTCTCCTTCTCCGCAAGGAGTGCGGAGAATGCCGGGATACATCCACCAACTATCTGATTGGCCTCTTTTTTCTTGGGACACCGATGCGCTCGCGAAGCAGCTCGCGGCCGTCCGCCCGCGCCAGGGACAGCTCATAAGCCGGATGCAGGCGCTGGGCTTCCCGCAGCAGGAGGAGGCCGTCCTGACTACCCTGGACCGAGGAGGTTCTCAAATCGAGCGAAATCGAGGGAGAAAAACTCGACAAGGATGCGGTGCGCTCATCGCTCACGCGTCGGCTCGGCATGGCCGCCGGCGCCTTGCCGTCAGCGGATCGCAACGTGGAAGGCATTGTCGAGATGATGCTCGACGCCACTCAGAAATTCAAAGCCGAGCTCACAGCAGAGAGACTCTTCGGCTGGCATGCGTCGCTCTTTCCGACGGGCCGCAGCAACATGAAGAAGATCGCTGTGGGAGCCTGGCGCGACGCCTCGGCAGGACCAATGCAGGTCGTCTCTGGCGAATACGATCGTGAGCGCGTGCATTACCAGGCACCGGCCGCCGACAAGCTAGGTGCTGAAATAACCACGTTTCTCGATTGGTACAACGCCGAAGAGAAGATCGATCCGATCATCAAGGCCGCAATCGCACATCTTTGGTTCGTGACAATCCATCCCTTCGAGGACGGTAATGGGCGTATCGCGCGCGCCATCGCCGACATGTCGCTCGCCCGGTCAGAAGAAATTCCGCAACGCTTCTACAGCATGTCGGCCCAGATACGCGCAGAACGAAAGACCTACTACGATATGCTGGAGAGCACCCAGAAGGGCGACCTTAACGTCACGCCGTGGCTGGAGTGGTTTTTGGATTGTCTCGACCGCGCCTTCAGTGGGCTGAAACCATTCTCGCAGCTGTATTTGAGAAGGCGGAGTTCTGGAAACGGCACGCCTCTGCCAGCATGAATGATCGACAGCGCGATATGCTGAATCGTTTGCTTGACGGTTTCGAGGGAAAGCTAACCTCCAGCAAATGGGCAACGATCGAAAAGTGCTCGCCACATACAGCGCTACGCGACATCCAGGGCCTTGTTGATCAGGGTATCCTGACCAAAGATCAGGGGGCGGAAGAAGCACAAGCTACTCCCTCGTCTCGGCTTGATGGCCTTACCCGCGATCCGTTGCACGCAACAGGCGATCCTCAACGCATCCAACGCTTCTGAGCTACAGGCGACGGTCGCTTCCGCCGATCAACGACATGTTCAGGAACGAGGCGTTACTGAACGCAGACATACCCACAGGCAATTCTGCTTCAAGCGTGCATACTATAGCCAAACAACCTGACAGCGTGCAGTATCAGGTCATTTAGAATCCGAACGCATCCGCAAGGGCGAGCCAGATTGCGAGCCCCAATGCTGCGTTGAGACCAGATCTTATGATCAGGACGCCGCTTTGAGCCGGGAACGCAATGGCCAAGATCGTTATTCTGTTCGCGCTGACGCTTGCACTTAATCTCGCGGTCAGGTTTTTCGTTGCACCGCGATATGGCAAGGACGTCGCGGCGCGCTTTCTCGAACATCTTAAGTACATTCCCTCGCAGAACGAAGCGCTCAGCCACGCTTCCCTTGCACGCTGGCTCGCCGACAAAACCCAATCAGGAACAATCAGCGGATACCTCTTTCCGGTGCTTTTTCCGCTCGACATCCTCTTTCTGATCTGCCTCGGACTGTTCCTCGGCTTTGTGTCGGTCCCGCTCGCGGAGCAGTTGGGATTCTTGTCGTGCCTTCCAAGCTGGATGTGGTGGGCTTTCCGATCTGCTACATGGCCTTTGATATCGCGGAAGACATCGCCATAGCAGCCATTTTCAAATCATTCGTTCCGCTCACGGCAGGCTCATTCCGCCTGTTGAGTATTCTCACCGCTATCAAGACTGCATGTCTAAAGGCCGCGATTGGCCAAGTCGCCGTTCTCGGTGCGCTAAATTTGCTCCCGTATTTCATGCCCTTCGGCAGGCCGACCTGAGCCGAGACACTGCGATCTAAACAATCGATTGCAATCAGTTCTACTGGAGAACAGCAATGGCCAAAAAGATCATTCTGCTTTCGGATGGTACCGGAAACTCGGCGGGCAAGGTCTGGCGCACGAATGTGTGGCGGGTATTCCAGGCACTCGAGCTCAAGGGCTCCAACCAGATCGCAATTTATGACGATGGCGTGGGAACGTCATCGTTCGCCGCCTATCGCGCCTACCGGCACAACAAGTACCCGGCTTGGAATCTGCAATATCCATTCCGGCTCGCACGCTTCTGGCTCGACAAATTGTTCTATACTTCCTGTGAGCGTCCACTCGAAAGCATTGAGTTCGTCGGCGTATGGGACACGGTCGCGGCCTATGGTTTGCCGATCGACGAGATGACGCGAGGCGTCAGCGAGTGGATCTGGCCGCTGGAACTGCCGAACCAGGAGTTCAACAAGAAAATCGTCAAGGCCCGGCATGCGCTCGCAATCGACGACGAACGCGCAACCTTCCATCCGGTCTTATGGAACGAGGATGAAACCAACACGCAGCCGAGCGGTACCAGCCGGTCGACCAGCGGCGAACAATTGCTGCAGGTATGGTTTGCCGGCGTGCACTCGAACGTAGGCGGCGGGTACCCGGACGATTCCCTCGCCAACGTCTCACTTGCCTGGATCATGGCGGAAGCGAAAGAAGCCGGCCTCACCTTCAAGGACATGCCTGACGATGAGCCAGATGCCTTGCTGAGCACTGATTCGGCAAAGGACAAAGACGGGCGGCTCTACGACTCAAGAAGCGGACTTGGCGGCTATTACCGATACAGCCCCCGAAAAATCGCCGACTTCTACGATGCGGTGCCAGTCACTCTCGACAAGGACGGCAAACCTCACCCGCAGCGCCTGCCCAAGATCCACGATGCTGTGTTCGGTCGGATAAGAATGGGTGCGCACTTCTATGCGCCGATTGGATTTCCAAAGAACTATGAGGTCGTGAAGTCAACAGATGCTGCGGTAACTTACTCGGCAATTGGACCCACGATGTCCAATGTCAGCTCCACCATCGAGCCCAACACAAAAGGGGTAGCGGAAGGCGAACAGGCGAAGGATCGACACGCGGCCCAGGAAGCGATCTGGGACGTCGTCTGGCGAAAGCGCGCGATTTACTTCCTGACCGTTTTCGTGACCGGCTATCTCCTGCTCTATCCGCTCCTGAGGGACAGCTATGCCTTTCAGGAGCTCCGAACCCCACTTCGGATGGTCTCAGACACCATTCGCCTGATCGGCGCAGTCCTTCCAGGACTGGCGTCCCGCTGGATCGATGCCTATGCCCGGGATCCAGCATGGTTCCTGATCTGGGCAGGTCTCGTTGCCTTCCTGATCTGGATAGGCGTCCGGCTCGGCCAATCGATCAGTGACCGGATGCGGCTCTTGTGGAGCGAGTATCTTCCGTCTACGAACAAGCCCGCCGAACCGAAGCCTCACCGCTCCGGAGCATCATGTTCGTCGCCGCTATCGCTTACGTGCTGTTCTACCCTCTGTTTGGCCGCGTACCTGGACTTGGCTGGTTGGTGCTGCCCCCTACATGGGATGAAATTCTGCTTGCCTATACGGCGGAGCCCGTCCGCAGTGTTCTGATTGCGTTTCTCGTTTTGTACTTCCTGCCAGAGTTTGCGATCAGGAAGCTCAGACAATTTTGGATCTATCAATCATCCTGCAAGGCTTCAAATTTTACTTCGCGCCGGCGGTTTCAGCACTTGGCATGCTGTATTTGGCGCTCGCGTTCGGAAGCCACTATCTGTTCTCTATCCGAGATTCATTTGGGACTTTCTGCACGGAGACTGCAGGGCTGGATGCCAGCCGTAACGGGTTAATGCATGTCGGCGGCAAGCAGCAGGCCGAATTCATCTTCGATACCTCTGATGGCGCCGTTAACAAACCGAACAATCTTTGTATATCCACCGGCGTCTTTCTGGAAACCGGCGTTCGGTATCGCGTCGTCTTCAAGCGGCTCCCCGACCCTGAGACCAATCCGCCTTCGGGCAAGTGGACGTTCTTTGACGAAGAGTCCTACATGGGCGGTCAGCCGGTGTCCCACCTGTCCGGATGGAAGTCCGTGGTCATGACTGTCTTGTTCCCATTTCGCAGGAGCTTTGACCGTCCGTGGGGCAACATCGTTCTTCGGATCGGCTCGAGAGGCAATGAGGAGGATTTTCTCGACTGGGCCCCGCCAAGGCAGAGCGACAGCCTGCTCCCGGACAAAAAGGATTTTGCCGTCTCCGACAAGTCCGAAACCCTCGCTGAAGGGCTGACGCCCAAACGCGATGGCGAATTGTTCGTTTACCTGAACAAGCCCGTGGTCGGGTTGTGGGGTTACGAGATCTCACTCGGCGACTGGATTAGGACGACTCGTCCCGCCAAGATACTGATCGAACGGTAACAGGGGAGATTCCAAACTGGTACCACGAGAGGCAGCGTCAGCGTCCGAGGCCGCGCTTCAGGCCAATTGACCAGGATATCCCCTCTCTACCAACGTTGCCTGTCACCATTTGTCCCCTCGCCCGTTCGAGAACCGGGCGCCATGGCACTAGCGCAAAGTCTCGAGACCGCTCGATAAGGGCATAGCGTCCACTGTTGAGCGTCAGCATGCGCCGGTAGACGCCGGTGAGGCGGTCTCCTGCTTGGACCTCGACATGCTCGAGGCCGTTTCGCGCTGCAATGTCCGAAGCGGTCCTGGCAAGTTCGCGGGCTTCAAGTGTCCGCACCAGATCTCTGGCATACCGCAGTTGGCCCCTCTCCTCGCGCGCAAGGCCCTGCTCGATCAGCCATTGCCGCCTCGCCCGCAGAGCCCTCTCGACCTCTGCACCCATTCCGCTTGGCCCGAGGGTCTCTGGCGTTTTGACAAGGAGCTGGCGGTCGAGCCAGGTCGCCCCCAGAGCCTGCGGCAGGTCTTCGAGCCTTTGCCATGACAGCACCGCGACCTGCACCGGACTGCGCGACCGCTGTAGCTGCTCGTATCTGAGCGCCTGATCAAGATAGTCCTTGCCGACACGCCAGCTACCATCGGCACGACTGGTCACCATCCCTTGCCGCCGGATCGCCTCAAGACGTCGAACGTGGGATCCAACAAATTCGGTTGACGCTCGCGGGTCGAACTCACGGTGAAGGGAGGCGCTATAGACACCGTCCTGGGCGGCAGCGATCTTTGCGATGGTTCGGTCAATCTCGCCTAGCTCGGCAGTTCGCGATTTGAGTTCGACGATAGTGTTCCGGACCAGTGGCTCATCGTTCGTACCGATGGCGCCGATCTCGGCATAGTGCGTCCGTCCATCGAGTCCATCAATCACCACATACCGGCGCTCCGTCAGTTCGTCCGTAAACCCTTCCCCCACGACCCGTCCGATCAGACGTTGGTTACTCCGTTCGGGATCGAAGATCGCATAGCTGCCGGCGGCTCGTGCAACTCCTGCCGCTGCAAGCTCACGATGCATCGTCTTGATGATGTCGCCACGCTCACCCATCCGCCGGAGCTTCGTTTCCAGTTCGGAATCGATCCGCCAACGGCCAGGGCTCTCCTCCTCAGCCAGTCCCATCCGTTCGAGCGTTCGAAGCCGCCCCATCCGCGCGGAACGCCAGACCGGATCCTTGGGCCGCACGCTGAGCTGAAAAATCGCCTCCCGAGTGTCACGAAGGATTGCCCTATCAAGGCGCGTCAAACGCTCGGCCGTGACCTCATACTGGAGCTTCCGCGCGGCCTCGATCTCAGTCTCTGGACCAAGCTCCCGGGTGATGAGGTCCGCAGCCCGCGCGCGAAAGCCATGGGCGATGTAGTCGCGCGCGATTACGAGATCATGTCCTTGGCCATCCTTGCCGCGCAAGATGATATGGCTGTGCGGATGGCCCGTGTTGAAGTGGTCCGCAGCCACCCAGTCGAGCCTGGTGCCGAGATCCTGCCCCATCTGATGCATCAGATCGCGAATGAAGGGCTTCAGGTCGGAGAGCTCCGCGCTGTCTTCCGGTGCCACGATGAGCCGGAACTGGTGACGATCCCCGGCACATCGTTCTGTGAAGGCCTTGCCGTCTGCCCGGTCATTGGTTGCGTCGTAGAGCTCCCCTGGCTCAAAGTCCCGCGTGACACCGTCGCGTTGCACGTAGCGCAGATGGGCCCGGATGGCAGCACTATCACCGGCCTTGATGCGCACGATGCGCGCCTTGATCACGACCCGACGCAGGCCCTTAGCTTTCGCACGCCCGGCCAGCACCGCGCCTTGCGCGTATCCGCGGCCGATCCGTCCACCTGAGAAGTCCGACGCGCGACGCAAACTGGGGCCGGCCTTCTCGGCTGCTTGGCGGACACGCCGGAGATAGCTGGTCGCCCTCCTGGCTTTGCGGTTGCCGATCCGACCGAGCTTCACTTCGAATTCGTCGTCGTCGACGCCATGCATGACGTGAGGACCCTTCAGGAAGGCCGGAGATATGTGAAGCCGGCGTGCGACTGCCAAGACGCAGACGCAATCAACGAACGACAGCATTGCTTTAAGCCACAATTGGCGACATCGCGCCCAACGATGTCGCCAATTCTTGGATGTGCAGACAAGGACCTAAGCGGGGTGAAGCGCCAGTACTTTTATCTTGCTCTCCCGCTTCGCTCGTTTCAGCCGTTGATCTAAATGGAAGAGCTTGCTTGACCGCCAAGCTCGCGATCTCGCTGCGGATGGCGCCCGGCCGCTCGGGTGAAGAGGTACGCGTCGGTTTTACGACGCGCAGATCGCCGCCATGCGCCACTTCAAACATCCGACTTCCAAGTCCAGAGCGGGTGCGCCACGCCCAAGACATCGCAACGCAGAACTGGTCCGAAGTATCGCGAATCGAACGAATGAGGGTGTGGCTGCAGCAGGAAAAATTCCCCCTCGACGAGTTTCATGCAGCCTTCCCAGGACGGAAGCGGAAACCCCTCGCGGTCCTTCTCCAGTAAGTCAGCGACGACCTTGCCGTTGATGGATATGGTGCCGATCGGCTCTTTGGCGCGGCAGACTTCGTCTCCACCGCTCGCTTCGACCCGCTTCAGAAGCGGTACCGGCAGAGGCAAAATCTTGTGGGCGATGAGCAAGAGTTCGATCGCGGGAGGCGGCTTGTAGACGGCGAGTTCGCCGGGCACTGGTAAACGTTGCTCCAGATAGTAGAAGCCCGTCGGAGCGCTGCCCGACGCATTGTAAATCAAGAGCGGCACAGAGGGCGCAGAGGACACCACAAGAGTGATGATCCCAGCGCACATGGCCGAGAGAATGCTGGCCTGGCGCCACAGTCTTGTGCGATCAATCTGCATCGGAGGTCGACCTCCGCTTGCTTGCCTGCGACCATTCGACGAGATCTTCGATGTGGTAGCGGACATACCGTCCGTGCTTGCGGTAAGCGGGCCCTCTGCCGTTCACCCGCATCTTCTCTAGGGTGTTCTTGGTAAGCCGGAGCCAGGCGGCGGCTTCCACCGTGTTGAGGAACCGCTTTTCCGGCTCCATGTCGTCGCTCTTTGTCATCGTCGAAGGTCCCCTTCTCGAATCTCGCACAACTAAGAGATGCAAGGAGAAGCGTCGTCAGATCCGGACCGTTTTTGGCAGTGTCGAAGATGGCGGGCGTTGTTTCGCCATCCCACGCGAGCAAAACTCGTCAAAGCCACAACATGGCCGAGTCCTCTAACTCAGGAGATCGCGATAACCGCCCTTCATCAACTCGGTGCCTTTGGCGACGAGGCGACGCGTGCGGTCCTTCAAATATTGACTAGGCCCCAGCCATTCCTCAGCAACTTTCTTCTCTCCAAATAGAGTAATCGCGATCTGCCGATACGTCTTGCCGTTCAGGCTTTCATCGAGCGCGATGAGGGCCTGGCGGAGGCGTTCGTCGCCTGAAAGCGTTGGTCTCTGAAGATTGCTAACATCGCTGTCAGTTAAGCGGTGAAGCCCCTTCAGGACCTCGGTCTGCCCTGAGAGATCGTCGAGGTCGTGGAGTTCAAAGACCGCAGCAAATGGCGCGGTCAGGACGGACAGGTCTTTGATTTCGACATTGACGCGAACGCCGCCGATGCCTTTGATCGAAACGTACTGAACGCCTTCGGTATCAATTACCGCTAGTCGATCGCCATTGAAGTCAGCGAGTGCGCGCGTGATGGCACCGCTGTGCTCATTCGGCATCCTAGCACTCAGCCGGACCACGCGTTTCAAGGCATTGGCATGCCAGATTACGGTTGCGTCGTGGGCGCAGAGTCTCGGATCGGCGAAGGCGTAAAGCCCCCACTTCTCCGCGCGCGGAAATCGCTGCCTGAGGCGCAGCAGGCGCGTGCCGTCCTTCAATGTAATGCATGGCAGGTGCCGCGGAACGGAGGTTCGCCAGTCGGCAATATAGTCCTCATTTCGGCGTAAGAACTCCCACGCCCAGTCGGCCCCATCGTAATCGGCGGCCGTCCAGGAAAACGCGTCGTCATCGGTGCGACCACGCGAAGAACCAACGCAATGATTCAATAGCCGCCCCCTGTAGATAGCTTTTTCAGCGCGGATCGTTTGGGCCAAATGGGGCAAGAGAACGGCCCTCAGGAATTGGGTTGCGGTTCCGTTCTTTTGCGTCGTGCATTTGGGTTTTGGGAGAGACAAGCGACTCGAAAGGTCTAAGTGGGTAACTGAGCTGTCTCAATGTCAATGTTGCCAATTTGATGTTATATTTCAGTGGTGCATGCCCATTCCTGGCCTGCACTATTTCAGCTGAGGAATGATGGAGGACACATGGCCAAGAAAGCAAAGAAGGCAAAAAAGACGACAGCGAAAAAAGCCAAAAAGAAGAAAAAGTAGCTTCTTTCCGTGACGACGTGCTCTCATCTATCAGGGCGTCGCGCGCTGGGTAACTCGCCAGTGTAGTTGATTTAACCGCCTTGATTAGATTGATAGCGCAGAACACCTAAGCCGGATCGCACGTGCTTTGCGCTATGCGGACCGGCTTTTGGTTTAGTGGTACTGATTGTCCCGACGATGGCGGCCTCCAACGCAAAGACGCCATGAGCACTTAGTGGAAGCCATTCATCATCGTCGACACAAGTTTCGATAGCAGCAGAGCGGTCGATGTCAGCGCCGAAAGGCTGACGATCGCTTGCGCGACGCAGATGCGCTTGAGCGTTGCCCCTTGCTCGTGAAACGCCCTAAACGAATGCGCCATCATTCGGCTCCATGATACGATCCATAGCTTCCTCTGGGCAGAGTTATAGAGCGAGTCGCGTCGATCGTTGTTGGCCTAATTTGCGCTTGCGCGCTTGACTCTTCGGCGACTCACACGAGCGCCTCCGCGAGGCGGAGTGGAGGTTTCGCGTCGAATCGTTGCGCGAAATCTGAGTAAATAAAAAAAGGAGGCCGAGATCGGCAACGGCGCAAATGCGACGAAGGCAAAGCCTATCGGGCTGACGGATCCAGGGAAGGCCCCGCCCGGAGAATACCGGGCGGGGCTTGGCAGCTGCTCTCAATCTCCGCTCTTCCGCGGCCGCGACCAAAGGAGCGTGTAGCCTTCGCCGCTTTCCTCGTCGAACAGGTTCGCGTAGATCGGCGCGTTGAACGAGGGGTCGTCGAGCTTGAGCGAGAGATAGTCGCGGCCCTCCTCGGAGCGCTTTGACCAGGCCGCTCCGATCTCCGCCCGGCCGACGTAGACGCGGTGGCTGGGGGCGTTTTCGCTTGCGCGGTTGGGCTCGGCGATGATGCGGACGCCTCTGGCCTGCAGGCTCAGGGTGATGATCTCGCCCTGGAAATCGTTGCCGACCTTCTTGAAAGAACCGATGGTAGCCATGTCACTTCTCCTTGGTTGTTTCGAGCCCGCGACCACCGCGGCCTCGATGGCGAAGAACAGGCCGAAGGCGATCGGCGACGCACCCGCTTGGGGGCCGGAGTGCAGCGGAGGACGCCGGCGGAAAGACTTTCTTGCCTCGCGAGGAATGGGCTTTGCCCAGGGGAAGAAAGTCTTGACGACGTCGTTGCGGCTCAGACGATCGAGGCGCAGCCGGTCTTCGGCCAGATCAAGCCATCAAGAGGCCAGGTGCGTCGGCGGGCTAGACAGCCCAGGAGAAGACGTGAGCAATTATCGGGCTTCAGCATGTAAAAGGGCGGCTCGTTCCAGCGCAATAAACAAACAGCGTGCGGGAAACACGCGATCGATTGCCGAGATGCCCCTATCGCAACCGAGCCCCCGTCCACTACACTCGGTGTCGAATGATCGGCATCCTGGTCCTGTGGCGTTCCGAAAGATGCCGCGTTCTCCAATGAGCGAGGCTCGAGAGCTCCGCCGCGCGTACATCAATGCGCGGGTGTTCGAGAACCTGGTGGTAAAAATCACTCCTCGCGCATTTCAGCCGCCAGTAGCGGTTGAGGCTCGCTCCGGACCTCACCGCCCCGGCCAAACGAACGTGACCCGGCGTAAATGGCCAGGCGGCTCCAGGCCGTCGCGCCGGCACAAATCGCCCCGGTCCAGGCGAAGACCTCACGCCAGAGCAGCGATGGAACGCCGATCTGAGAGGCCGCAAAAATTAGATCGTAGCTCGCCAGTGCCGCCGGACCGACGAATGCCGCGCCAATTAGAGTGCGGACGATCAGCGGCCGGGCGGCAAATGCGAGTTGACCAATCGTAATCGCCACGGCTCCAGCGGCGATGCCGGTGAAGAGCGTGCCAAACAATCCGGCGCCGCTGTGAAGCGCCACCGTAGCGATGTAAAAAGCGATCAAAAATGGAAGAGCGTACACCGTGAGCTCAAAGACGAGCCAACAGACGACACCGATTCCGAGAATGTTGAGAATGAGTCCAATGGCAAGCATGGTGGCGAGCTCCGTTCAAAGATGTGACGGGTCGCGCCTTCCACCACCACCACGGCGCCGGCGAAAGTTAACCGAAACGAGATAAAGAAGCGAGGCAAATTCCTCGCTTGTGTCGTCACCGAAAGACAAATGGAGCGAGCAACACGAACGGCCCAGTTCTGTTGTATCAAACGGGCAGGCGGCGCTTTACGCGTCGCCGTCGCCGAATTTCCAAACCGGAATTCCGAACCGCCTCGCTTTGTCGGCGAGATTGTCCTGGATGCCAGTGCCGGGGAAAACCATGACCCCGATCGGCATTAGCGCCAGCATCGCATCGTTGCGCTTGAACGGTGCGGCCTTGGCGTGCTTGGTCCAGTCCGGCTTGAAGGCGATTTGCGGCACTTTGCGGTTCGTCGCCCATTTGGCGGCGATCAGTTCGGCGCCCTTCGGTGAGCCGCCATGGAACAGGACCATGTCGGGGTGCTTGGCGTGAACCTTGTCAAGACGGTCCCAGATGAGGCGGTGGTCGTTGAAATCAAGGCCACCGGTCAATGCAATCTTAGGTCCAGCTGGCAACAGCGACTCTGTCTCGGCGCGGCGTTTTGCAGCGAGGAAGTCTCTGGAATCGATCACCGCTGCGGTGAGTGAATGATGGTTGACCAGTGATCCGGATCGGGGCCGCCAGGGCGAGCGCGTATGGATTTCGAACTGCTCGATGGCCAGGTCTCGAAAGAGCTCAATGCAGTTTCGGCGCTCGATCAACGAAATTCCTTCTGCGGTAAGCCGCTCGAGTTCGACCGATCGCACCTCCGAGCCATCCTGCTCACATTGGCTCTTCCGCTGCGCCTGCTCGTTGTCATCGAGCTCGCGCTGGACCCGGTGGGTCGCGCGATGGAACAGATTGGCGGCCGACCATAGCAGGCCTTCCAGATCCGGCTCCATGCGGGTGTCGTTTAGCGAGACGACCAGAGCGTCGAAAATATCAGCTACCGCGGCTGTGATCGTCTTGCCCTCGGGCAGTGGCCTCGGATCTGGCTCGTTGCTGTATGGACGATAACCGTAGAGCTGCAATTCGGTCAGAACGTGGTCGATTGGGGATGAGCCGTGGGGCGATTCGAATTCGGAGTCGTCATGATCGGTCATGGGAAGAGGTCCTTTGCTGCATTGGCCGCGCTCATCGCGGCCTTCGTGGCGATCACCTGACGGCGGACGGGTCGGACCAGAACCCAAAACGAAGTGGAGGGCCGAAGCGAAGCGGAGGATGGCAGAGGTGCGGCTATTTTGCTTCGCGATGCAAAGGCGGCATTGCCAAGGCTTTGTTTTTGATGTCGAGCACCGCCGGCGGAAAATAGCCGCATCGCGGCCATTGCCGGTCCGCCCCGCTCGCCGTCCGATCGCCCTCTGGAAGGCCGGGGCGCGGCACTGTCCGGCAAAAGACCTCCGGTTGACCGATCTTCAGACTTCGCTTTCGACCGTCGTAGCTTACACTACGGTCGCCGAAGGCAAGAAGCGGACGACGTCCTCCGGCAGGAGCTGAATGCGCAGGGTTGCCCGAAGGTCGTCGATGCCGAAGGTGCGCAGATCTTCGTTGAAGTCGCCGAGCCGAGGCGACAATCCGATCGCCTCGATGCCTGCTGTTTCGGCAAGTTGCGTCAGAACCGTCGCCGCTACGTCGCCGGCCGCATCGGCGTCACGTGCGATATAGAGCCTGCGCAGATCCGGAGGGAGCAACATGGCAGCGAGATGGTGAGCCGAAAGTGCTGATACCATGGGCAATGTCGGCAGAGCGCAGCGCAAGGACAGCATGGTCTCTATGCCTTCACCCGCAGCGAGTACGTCATTCGCCACACCGAACCGGACTGCGTTTCCGAGCAGAAAACCCACCGCGCGACGCGGGGTATCGATTGGCGCTTTTCCGCGACCTGAAGGATCGAGCCAGGTGCGATGGATGCCGGTGATGATGCCATTGAGAGTGGTGACGGCGGCGATCAGCGCGGGCCAGGTCTCTGTCGGCAAGACGTCATCCGGCTTATAGTAGCAGCGCGGATGGAAGCGAAGGCTCTCGGTACCGTGCGAGACCAAAATGCCGCGCGTCCGAAGATACCTTTCGGCGATCGTGCCATGAATGGGCTTTGACATCGCTATAAGGCGCCGCACCGTTTCCGGTGAGCCGACTGGAGCGGGCGCAATCGAGGATTTCGATTCCGGCTCACGCTCAGGCCGCGGCAGGTTGAGAAACCGACGAGCCTCGGCTAGGACATCGCCAAATTCAAGGAGCCCACAGCTTTCCCTGATGACGTCGAGCAGATCCCCGTGCTCGCCGGTAGCCGCATCGGTCCATTTACCGGCGGATCCCTTCCCCGCATTAGGTCCGCGCAGCCGAACAAACATGGACCGGCCGGGTGTGTTGCGTGCGTCTCCTACGATCCAATACCGGCCAATGCGGCGGCCGTTGGAAAGGTAATGGCTACAGACAAGTTCGGCCTGCTCGGCAAGTCGGCGCGCGAGATCGGAAGCCCGGATTGACATGGTTAGGCTCCGATAAAACCGGCCGCACGGTGATTGGTCCTGGAGGAGCGCGCGGCGCGCAGTGCCTTGCGCAAGCTCCTCGATCGAGAGGCCTGCCTTGATGCGGCGGACATTGGATTGGCTGACCGCCGCCTGTCGAAGGGAACATCACTAGGCTGACTCAGCGTGATTTTCTGAACAGATATTGCCATTGAGGCTGCTCCGCGACGGACGATCCAGAGCCTTTCTCTGGATCTCCCTGTCCGTCATGGAGCTGAGCGCCGCCCTCTTCCTCTCGAGGGCGACGCCAAAACCCAAACACAAACGTTGTAGGTGGCCGCGCGGCGCGCCCCAACCGGCGTCAGGCGACCCCGTCGAGCAGCTTCTTCGCCTGCCATTCGAGATAGAGCCGGACATCCTGGTGCGGCTTGTCGCGTGCAACAGCCGTGATGCCCTGCACGAAGTCGAACACACTCTCAGGCTTGCGGCCTTCCGCAGCGAGCACCGTCTCAATGATCTTTGCGGTCTCTGATTTACCAAACCAACGTTTGCGCAGGAATTCGGTTCGATCATCGTCCGTGCGCGTAACGATGCGTTCTCGCGCAGCCTTGATGCCGTTAACAAAAGGCATAGGCGAGGAATTGGCGAAGCGGGTGAGCGCAGGTGCTACTTCGTAGGCGAAGCGTGAGGCGGCGTATTCGAGTGGCGGATGGTGATTTCCTCAAAATCTTCCACGCCCCAGAGATTGCGATTCTGACAGACGGCCCGGAGATAAAAGCTCGCGATGCCAAGCGTCTTCGCGCCCACCTCGGAATTCCAGCAATAGAAGCCGCGGAAGTAGAAGTCGGGCGAACCGTCCGGCAACCTGCCCGCCTCGATCGGGTTGAGGTCGTCCACCAGGAACAGGAAAACGTCACGATCCGAGGCATAGAGCGTGGTGGTGTTTTTCGTGATATCGACCCGCGGGTTATAGATGCCCGTCGACCAGTCGAGCACACCAGGGATCTTCCAGCGTGTATCGCCGGCGCCGTTGCCAGCTATCCGCTGGACCGCGGCGACCAATTCATGGTCGTAGATGCGACCGTACTCGGGGCCCGTGACCGCGCGCAATTCGACGCGTGCGTCCTCGACCGCGACGGTCTTGATCAATTCGGCGCGATGCGATGTTAGCGCATACTGGAGATTAATGGCGGCGAGAGGTGCTGGGAGCTGGCGCAAATAGGTGGACGGCGCACCAGCCATGGTCGTAAGCTGACCGAAGCTCCAGTAGGTCGGCGCAAGGGGTAATCCTCCCCTGGTAGGAACAGCGTCAGCCGCTCCGCTCGTCGCGATCCGCTTCCACCCTGATCGCGGAGCTCTCGGCCGTCCGGGTGCGGCTTCGCTCGGCGCGGCCGCGCACGGCGGCATATAGCTCTGACAGCGACAGGTACCGCTCGTCTGCCGGCCGGGAGAACCATTCGGAGGACACGCGGCCAATCCGCTCCCCTCGTCTCACATCTACCTTGTAGCCACCATCTTCACCGCGAGTGGCGTCCAATACATTCAGCTGGGTCATGGCTTATCTCCATGACGGGCGCCGCGAGCTCTCTCGCGACTTCTAACCCGTCATGGAAATCCCGACCGACCTCTTACTCTGGGGTGGCCGGCTGATCGGCTCGGACGTTGCTAGGAACTTCGCCAATATCCGATCTGAATGCTCCCGTAGCGAGGCAAAGCGGAGCGACTCGTGGGCGTGAGCCTGGAGAGGTCAGCAGAGCGCCGCACCGGCGGGACTCGGGGCCGACAGCCATCCCGAGATCTGTAAGGCACTCGCGGGAGAATCAGCGCAGCGCCGGCGCGAAACGCGGTAGGATCCGTGAGCGGCTCAGACACAGGGCGACGCACCAGGCCACTGGGGTCGAGAACAGTGCGGCGCCTGCCGCACGGATCAAACCCGTTCCATGGGCAGCTAGACCCGTGGAAGCGATATCTCTTCTCGGGTCATCGTCTGCGCATCGTAGATTTTGACCCGAAGCATTGGAAAGCGCATCTTCAACTCTTCTGCCCCAGCCTTTGCTCCATCTCTGGTCGTAAATTCGGCTTTCAATCGACCATCCACTTCGAGCGCGTAACCTGACGTGGGCAGTTTGCGGGCGGCAGCATTCATCTTGATTCTCTTCTCGCATTTGGGCTGTTGGATGGTAATGGCATAGCGTGAGTCGCTCAAATCACGCCAGCGGCGAATGAGTTTCTGTGAATTGTCGCGAGGCGGTAGCTACGAGCATTGGCCTTTCGGGCCTTCGGGAATTCCTTGATTTCTTCGCAGCCACGAGCGGACGGATGCCAGCCCTGCCAGCGTCGTGGTGGGCACTTCCAATCGGAACTGCACCCGGGGGTGCCGGCCCAGGCCGCCCTCTACAGGAAAAGCGCTCGAAGGCGGCGCGATGAAACGGTCTGGTTTCGTACGAATGCAAGCGCCCTTCCATTCTGCTCTTTTTCAAAGGGCTTGAATCGTACGTGGCGTCATATTGTAGGATCTCCAAGTAGGTCGCGACAGTCCCTTGCGACCCGAACGGGCCGCCGCTGAGTAGCAGGGGCGGAAGTGTCGATCCTAAGATGGTTGAATCACGCGAGCCAGTCGTCGGACCATTGACATGTGCTGACGAACGACAGTATCGAAATGTCCCTCTCCCAAACGGCGACGTTACTCCCTACTGCATGGATTTTGAGCGGCGCCACGTCTTAGGCAATCTTCTGCGCGACGAATACGAAGATCTCTTCAAAGCCCAATTTTTTGCGAAATCGTCGATCGCATGAACGGATTAGATGGTTTTCTGCTTTGCAGGATGTTTGAAGCTGCCGAACCAAGAGCGTCGGCACGCTGATCGCTTTGGCTGCGCGCGAGAAGCGGCGATCGCCTCGAGAACCGCGTCCGGCTGCTCCTCAAGATGGCCGCCGAGAATAGCGCGTAAAGCCCCCTTCTCCGAGCTGATCCGCATGATCGTCCCTGCTGGCGCATCTTGCGCCACAGGGACTCAAACTCATCAGGAAGTTGGCAAACGTTCGTGGTTGTGAATCATTTTGATTGTTCAAGCGCTTTCGCCTTCAACGAAGCTAAGAGAAACGTGTATGCATTCGGCACTTCACGGACTGTCATCACTGCGAGCATAGACATTCTAGTGGCGCATGCGATGGACGCGGTTGTGATCTAAGGCGACCTAGGGGCGTCGATCGGTTTTTCTTTGAGAACGGGAACGGCTACGGTTTTTCCATGGCGGATCGAGTAACGGTTTTCTTCTATGGTCTGTTCATGGATCCGGAACGCCTCGAGGCGAAAGGTCTTCGGCCAGCCAATGTCAGGCAGGCCTATATCGAGCGGTTTGCACTGAGGATCGGAGATCGGGCGACGTTGCTGGCCGATCCGGACGGGCGGGTCTACGGCACAACCGCGACTCTCACCCATGCCGAGATAGATCGGCTCTATTCAGGGCCGAGCGTCGCAGCCTATCGACCTGAACCAGTTCTCGCCCAATTTAGCAACGGAACGGCCGAGCTTGCGCTTTGCTTCAATCTTCCAACCATCCCGCAGGAAAAGACCACCAATCAAAGCTACGCATCTGACCTGCGAGCGGTCGCCCGAAAGCTGGGCTTGCCGGAATCATACGTGGCCAGCATCGGAAATAAGGAGTGAGGGCTAAATCCGCATCTCGATGCGGGCAGTGCCAGTTTGCAAACGGCCATCGCGGAGCTGGACGCATCGCCGGAGGCACAAACCGCGCTGTCGCATGAACGGCAATCGCCACCGCGCCGGAGTAGCAGTCTCAGCTACGATCTTGCAGCGCTTTGCGAGCTTTCGGCGAGTGAAGACACTGCAGGCGAGCTGCCAGTAAGAAAGCTCTGCCTGCTTCGGGAAACGCCATAACGCAGTTGCGGGGTGCGCAGCGTGCAGGCGTTTGCCTCTGGGGAGTTCGATCGGCTCGCCTCCCACTTGTCCCCTTGCAATGATCAACCGTGCCGAAGCCGTCGTGCTAATGCATGGACAACTGCTGTGAACTTGCATTTTTAGATGAGAATGAATTGAGAGTTTGAGCACCAGTGGACGCCGCGGTCCTGTTCGCGTCAGGTGCTTTGATGACGGTACTCTCTATATTCAGTTTCTTAACTTCGCTCCTTCTGGGAGGCGGGATTAATATTCATGCGACGCCGCTGAAAGGGCTTGAATCGCACGTCGCGTCATATTGTACGACTCTCATAGGTCACGACGGTTTCTGGCAGAGCTGGGCGTGGCATAGATTTGCCGTACGTTCAACGCCGGCTGTGACAATTCTCATCGCCGGATCGACCTGCCCATTGATGGACAGTCGCCATTACGCATGGCCGATGTTTGTTGTCAGAGGTGAGACAATGACGGCCGATGCCTTTGATGTATGTGTAATCGGCAGTGGTGCCAGTGGTTCAATAGTCGCCCATGAGATCGCCCGAAACGGTTTTCGGGTGCTCGTCTTGGAAGAAGGCCGCAAGCTACCCCCCGGCGCCTCACTGGCGTCTGTCCGACGTGGTATGAATGACGCGTTGGTTCGCTCTCCACCCGGTGCCTTGACGCCGTTCGGACGCCCGTGGACCGTGTCGGCGCTCGGTGGTGGAATGACCCTCTACGCCGGGATAGCTTTCCGTTATCGCACCGTCGATTTTGATGCGCGAGCGCATGTGGCCGCGGACGCGCTCGACCCGGTTTGGCCCATCGACTACCCCCGATGGGCGTGGCCCGGATGGCCGGCGCGGACCCGCACGAACCGCCAAGCGATCCTGCCGTGCTGCCGCCGCACGAGTACAGCCTGGAGGGGCGATTGATCGCCGACGCCGGCGGACGCCTAGGCCGGCTATCATTCCCCACCCCGCTGGCGACCGACTCGGTGCCGTACGGCGGCCGCCCGGCCTGTCACTCCTGCGGCCCGTGCAACGAACACCTGTGTCCGACCGGCGCAAGGGCGGACGCGCGGTCCCCGTTCATTCACGCTCCCTTGCCGCCTGGCGCGTTGACGGTGGCCTTGGGTAGCAAGGCTGTGCGCATCGACCTGGGCAACGTCAGCCGCGCGGACTCGGTGGAATGGCTGAACACCGTTACCCGGCAACGCTCTCGGGTCCGCGCCCGCTGCGTGGTGATCGCCGGCAACGCGATTCAGTCTGCCGCCCTGCTGCTACGATCTGCGCAGCACGCCGCGCCGAACGGCATAGGGAACGGCACTGACATGGTTGGCAGCGGCATCTCGTTCAAGATCAGCGGCTACGTGTCCGGCAGCACCACGCTGGACCGGGTGCCCACGCAGTCGGTGGGCGGTCCCTTCTCCACCGTCGCGATCTCCGATCACTATCTCGACGACGAGGCGCCTTCCGGGCTGGGCGGACTTATCTACGAAGCCAGTCCGACCGAGCGGGCGGTACGCGACGGAAAGATAGCGCTACGACTGCATTTCCTGGCGGCCGACCAGCCCATGCGCAGCAACGCGGTCCGACTGGCGAACAGTCGGGATCGGCTAGGTCTGCCGAAAATCATTCTTGAATATTGGACCCATCCGCTAGACAAACGCCGATTAGGCTATTTGTCTCGGCTCGCGTCGGACTTGCTGGTTGAGGCCGGCGTGAAGAAGTTCGATTACCAGGATTCCAACTACCAGTTTGGTAGTGGGCATCTGCATGGCGGCTGCCGATCCGGGATCGATCCGAAGGAATCCGTGACCGACCGTTGGGGCCGGGTGCACGACATCGACAATCTCTATGTCGCGGCGGCGGCTTCTTCCCTTATTCCGGCGGCGTCAACCCGACCTTCACCATTCAGGCGAACGCGCTGCGGATCGCTCGGAGGATAATCACGCAGCTGGCCTAACGGACCCCATGTCCATCAGCACTCTCAGCACCACCGCAGCCGCGACCGAGACGCACCGCCATTGGTTGCGGGCTCCGCGTTACCGCGTCGGAGAAATGGGATCTCAACCGGCGTTTTCCGGTGGTGATGACCCGCGCATCCGGCGCGCATGTGTGGGATGTTGACGGAAAACAATACGTGGATCTTACCTCGTGTACCGGGGCCGCGCCGCTGGGAGCCGGATACGAACCAGTAGTCGATCACGTCGCCGCGGAAATGCGCCGCACCGGCGGCATCCTGCTGGGGCCGTTGTCCGTGCATCGGGTCGAGTTAGCCGAACGGCTGGCGGAGATCTTTCCGGTCGCGCAACGCTCGGTGTTCTTCCGCACTGGCTCCTGCGCCACCATTGCCGTGGTCCGCCTCGCCCGCGCACACCGGGCGTGAATCTGGTGCTGACCAGCGGATATCACGGCTGGCACGACTGGCACTTGCAGGACCGGCCAGGGATGGGGCTTGCCAACCGGGACTGGGACAGTGTGGATTTTCACTACGACCTGGACCTGCTCGATCAATTGGCCAAGCTGAAGCGCGTCGCTGCGGTGATCATCCCCCCGGAGGTCAACGTCTTCCCGCCCGAATACCACCGTGAGCTGCAGAACTTGGTGCGTCAGCACGGCGCCCTGCTGATCCTGGAAATGACCGGATTCCGCTACGCCCTCGGCCGCTACCACACCGCAGTCGGACTCACACCCGACCTGATCACACTGAGCAAAGGACTGGCGAATGGCATGGCGCTGTCCGCGGTGATCGGCCGGGCGGACGTGCTTAACGCCGCCGAAAAGACTTACTTTGGCAACACCTATCAGCGCGAGGTCACCCTATTTGCAGCTGCGCCCAGCACCCTGGACGCGCTGCGCGGCGTCGCAGCGCTTGCCCAAATGCGACAGCTCGGAGAGCAACTCATCAACGGGCCCAACGATGTCTTCGCCGACGAGAAGCTCGAGGCGTGGGCCTTCGCCTGGCCCACCATGTTTGACGTCGTGTTCGCCGACGCCGAACTGGGCCACGCGTTCTTCCAGGAGATGTGGTCACGTGGCTTCCTCATGCAGTACGGCGGCCGGTTCATGCCATCCGCGGCATTGTCCGACACCGATGTGCGGGCTGCGATCGAAGGCGCCGGACAGGCCCTGCCGGCGGTACTGGCCCGAGTGGAAAGCACAGGTGGCGACCCGGACCCGATTGCCGCCGCCATGCGGTTCGCCGGCGATCACTTCGTGGCCACCCCTGCTTCGGTCCGGCGCTGGTTCACGGCGCCCAGCTATCCATGAGTACAAGCTCTCAACAGGAGGACATTGGCATGCCCGAGTTCGACCCGTTTTCCACCTCGCCGGTGCTGCTCGGCGGCGAAAATCGATCCGGTACCACCTTGCTCAGCGTGGTGCTAGATTCGCATCCCGATCTGGTGGTGGGGCCGGAAATCGATTTCCTCGAACCGCCGGACCTCGGCCCGCACATCCTGCGCTCGGTCGACATGCTCGCCGCTCGCCCTACGGCTAAAAGCGGAATCGACTCCTTCTGGTTCGACGTCGACCCGTTCTGGTATGACGGCGTACACTTCGTGGTGCAGTGCCGGAGATCCGGCCTGGACTTCGACGCCATGCGCACGCTGGTCGCCAAGGTGATGGCTGAGTTATCCAGCGACGTCGTCTCGTTCGCCGAGCGATGTAAGCTGATCAATGAGATCGGTGAATTCCGCAGGGCGTGCACTGGAGCCCGGCCGTGGGGACTGAAGCTGCAACGTAAGATAACCGAGGTCGACGACTATGCCCGGCTATGGCCGCGCGCTCATTTCGTGCACATTGTGCGGGATGGTCGGGACTTGGCCGCTTCGCACCTGAAAACCGTGCCTGACTGGGGATACCGGACCGTAGCTGAAGCTGCGCGGGGGTGGCTTGAAGTGGTGTGCCGGCCGCATCGGGTCGCGCCGCCAGACCGCTATCTCGAGGTGCGGTATGAGGATCTGGTGAGTAGCCCCCGCTCCACCCTGACCCAAATACTGGACCACCTGGGCCTGCCCTGGGACGAGGCCGTGCTGCGCCACGCCGAACACGAGCACGCGCTGTTCGAGCGCCCGTACGGCCACCCAGCGGCCGAGTCCGCCGGCAAACCGCTGCATCCCGGCCGGCTCGGTCGCTACAACCAGGATCTGACGCGGGCGCAGATCGCGGAGTTCGAGCGGATCGCCGGTGGTGAACTGGCCCGGCTGGGATATCTTTAGACGCCGGCCCCGACCGTCGAGGCGTGAGACGCCCCGCCTTTTCCGGCCCGCCTCGCGGTTTGCCGCGCGACTAGTTAGCCATGCTCATCGGGCACACCGTGTCGCAGCTCGGATCCGAGGTGACGGTGCTGGTGCTACCGCTAAACGCTATTACCCTGCTAAGTGCGGGGCCAGCGGAGACCGGGCTGCTGCTGGCCTGCGGCCGCGCACCTTACCTGGTGATCGGCCTGTTCGCAGGGGTGATTGTGGACCGCCTGCCGCACCGGCCGATCCTGTTGACGGCCAACTTGGTGATGGCGGCGACGCTGGCCACGATTCCGCTACTATTAGCCGGCCTTGGGCACCTCGGAATGATCCAGCTGTACATCGCGAACACGCTTTTCGGAGCGGCCGCGGTGATCGCCGACTTGACCTATCTGGCGTGTGTGCCGACGGTGGTGGACCGGGCTCGACTGATCAGGGCGCAGAGTTTTTGGCAACTCAGCAAAGCGAGCGTGTTGGCGGCCGGTCCGTTCTTGGGCCGGCTGGCTGCTCAGCGCGTTCTCCGCGCCGATAGCGATCCTACCAACTCGGCCTCCTTCTTGCTCGCTACCATGTTGTTGCCACTGGTGCCGATGCGCGCGGCCGAGCACCCGGTGGTTGGGTCGACCTCGTACTCGGCCAGATTGAGAAGGGCTGACAGCGGTATTTGGCATCCGATTCTGCGAGCGGTCACGTTGGCTACCGCCATCTTTGTCTTCTGCTACAACGCTTACTCCGCGGTCTTTTGCTGTATCTAACCAAGGAGTTAGGTTTCGATGGTTGGACCACGGGCGTGGTAGTCGGCATCGGCGCACTCGGTGGCGTTGTCGGCGCGATCACTGCACCGTGGGCCGGCCTCGTGATCGGCCTCGGGCCGGTGTTGATGGTCGCCCTGGCGCTCAGCGCCGCAGGCATGGCTCTGGCGGCGCTGCTTACCGAGCCGCGGTGGGCTGCATTGGCGTGCGTGGCGCTGTCCCAGTTCGTGTTGTGGGTTGGCCAGGAAATCTACAACGTGCACCAGGTCCCGATTCGATACGCGCCTGTCCCGAACCGGGTGCAGGGCCGCGTCAGCGCGAGTATCCGGAGCGTAGTTTGGGGTCTAGCGCCACTGGGTGCGCTGCTCGGTGGCGCGGTCGGCGCCGGAGCTGGCCTGCGCGCCACGATGGTGGCCAGCAGCGTGCTAGGCGCGGGGAGCTGATCGCGCCTCTGATCCGCATGACGTTGCCGCCCTGAAGGAGGCGCTGGCAGCCGAGCGCGCGAAGGGGTTGGAGATCGCCGCCGAGCTCGCGGTCGCTCGCGCGAAAGCGTCGGAAGACGAAGCGCTGATCGCCCAGCAGCAGTTGCAGATTGCCAAGCTGAAGCATCAGATCTATGGGCAGCGGTCGGAACGTTCGGCGCGGCTGATCGAGCAGTTGGCGCTGACGTTCGAAGAGCTGGAAGCCGACGCCACCGAGGACGAGCTTGCGGCAGAACGAGCGTGGCGAAGACGACGACGGTGCGCGGATTTACGCGCAAGCGCGCTGAGCGCCAGACCTTCCCTGAGCACCTTCCCCCGGATCGGGTGGTGATCGAAGGACCTACGGCTTGTGAATGCTGCGGCAGCAATCGCCTTCGCAAGCTCGGCGAGGACGTGACGCGCACGCTGGAAGTAGTGCCGCGCCAGTGGAAGGTGATCGAGACGGTCCGGGAGAAGTTCTCCTGCCGCGATTGCGAGAAGATCAGCCAGCCGCCGGCTCCGTTCCATGCCATCGCCCGGGGATGGGCCGGCCCGAGCCTCCTGGCCATGATCATGTTCGAGAAGTTCGGCCAGCATCATCCCTTGAACCGCCAGGCCGAGCGCTATGCCCTGGAAGGGGTGCCGATCGCGCTGTCGACCATGGCGGACGCCGTGGGCTCGGTCTGTACGGCGCTGGATCCCCTGCTGCGCCTGGTGGAAGCCCATGTCATGGCGGCCGAGCGGCTTCATGCCGATGATACGACGGTGCCGGTGCTGGCCAAGGGCAAGACCGACACAGGACGGTGCTGGATCTACGTTCGGGACGACCGGCCGTTCGGGGGCGCGGGCCCTCCAGCAGCGATGTTCTACTACTCCCGCGACCGCAAGGGCGAGCATCCTCAGGGGCATTTGGCCCGGTATGCCGGCATCCTGCAGGCCGACGCCTATGACGGGTACAACCAGCTCTATCTGGCCGGGCGGCAGCCCGGACCGATCCGGGAAGCTGCCTGCTGGTCGCATGGAAGGCGCCCGTTCTTTGCCATGGCCGATATCGAAGAGAATGCGCGGCGCAAGGGTGCCGGAAAGAAGGAAATCCCGCTCTCGCCGATTGCGATCGAGGTCGTGCGGCGGATCGATGCGCTGTTCGAGATCGAGCGCTCCATCAATGCATCAACTCTTCGATCTCGCGCCGGCCGCGATTGGCGCTCGGCACCCCGATCACAAGGTCGTCCTGCCCCGACAGACGCGACAGCACCGCAGCCCACGCCGCCAGCACCGTCATGAACAACGTCGTGCCATGCTCCCGGCTCAGCCGCCTCAAGCCTCGCGTCAGATCCGCATCGATCACGACAGGCACACTGGCCCTACTAAACGACTGTTGCGCCGGCCGCGGCCGGTCCGTCGCAGCGCCAGACGCGCCGGCGCATCAGATAGATTGCTGCGCCAATACTGCGCCTGGTTCGAGAGCCGCTCGCCCGACAGCCACTGCCGTTGCCAGGCCGCATAGTCCGGATACTGGATCGCAAGCGGCGGCAGGGGATCGTCTTCTCCGGCCACAAACGCCCGGTACAGGCTGCTCAGCTCACGCACCAACACGCCCAGCGACCAGCCGTCCGAGACGATATGATGCTGCATCAGCAGGAACACGTGCTCTTGCTCCGACATCCGGATCAGCCGCCCCCGGATCAGCGGACCGCGTGCCAGATCGAACGGTGGTGCGCACTTCCTCCTGGCACAGATCCGCAAGCGCGGCGTCCGCATCTACCCTGTCCCGCAGATCGTGCTCCACGACCGGCGGCCCCGCATCCGGCGGCAGAACCTCAACCCGGGGCTCACCCTCTGAGGCGACAAAGACACTGCGAAGCGCCTCATGACGCGCCCACACGCGGTCAAGACTGCGCTGCCAGGCGGTGCGATTGAGCACGCCGCGCAGCCGCCACGCCTGCGCAAAGTGGTAGGTCGTGCTGGTCCGATCCAGCTGCGCCAAAAACCACAGCCGCTGCTGCGCAAACGACAGTGCCAGAGGGCTTTCGCGTCCAACCTTTCGTATCAACGTAGTTTCTTGGCTGCTACTCCGGTTTATCTCCTTGGCGAAGACAACAAGCTTGCTCAAGCCTTCTACATCCAGCTCTTCCAAGCTAGACCTAACGATATTTGTCATTTCTAGCCCCCAGAGAGAGCAGCCTCTGAAGCTCGTCGAGATCAAATTCTCGTTCGAGCAAAGCAATAGACGTTTCGTCGGGCGCTTTCCTCACCTCGACCAAGAAACAAGGCGCTGCCGTTCGGTTCAATCCCTCCAAAGAGTACGTGCGCTCAGCACTCGACAGCAGCCCAATCCGCCCAGCAGCTTCGAGAACGCTGGCCGCACATCCGCTGCTCCCCTGTTAAATCGCTGCGCTGCAGCTGCAAGCTGACGTCCCGCTAAACCGAGCCGCCGGAACAGATCGCGGCACATCACCTCGAACATGGCGCGCGGCACCTCCTGACAGGGACCATTCCATCCAGTTCGGAGTGCCGGCATGAGAGGCCTCGCGACGGCCGCGCAGGTGACATGAGCGGCAGCGTCAGCACGAAATTGATTTGGATCAATCGAGCAAACTCCATCTGAACTCTTAGACATCGGCCGCGATGGTCGTGTCGGATTCTTCCGCATCTCAAGCAACGGATGTGCCAAAGGGGTTCGGCGAGCTCTTCCTAGAGACACAACGCGCCTCTCGCTACGTTGACGGAATACTCCCGTCTTATTGTCGGGCTTGAGACATCGACGTCTCGGACCGGACATAGCTCCGGCATCTTCAAGGGTCTCTTCACGGAAGGCGCCGTTAAGCGGCGTCAAGTTAAGCCCCGATTCGCCAGCTGGACATCACCCGCGGCGTGCCGGCGCCGTTTAGATTCGATCGCATCAACGTGCCATCACTGGATCGCTACTATTTTCACGTCACTGGACTTGCACGATCCGCTCGTCGCCGCTCTCCCGACGCGCCTCGCGTTGGCGCCGTTGCCGTGTCTGCACGTCCCAGATCCAGTCATGTTCGGCCGGCGGCTGCTGCAAAAATGCAGAACGGTTTTCCTGCGGTTCCTCCAGCGCAGTTGGCACGATTCTTGAGTTCCTTTCGTTGCGCGGCGGCAGCAGCTGCCGAACCCGCATCGCTGATCGACCTTGAAAAGGAGACAATCATGGAAACCGATATGTCAGTCTACGGTTTAGTCGAACTAACTCCTGAAGAAGCATCTGCAACTTCGGGAGGCAGTTTTTGGGGGGCTATGAAAGGAGTTTTTCGCGGACTAGGAAAATTTTTCGTTGGTGCGGGGATGTTAATGGTTGCAGCATTTAGGAGCATATCTTTATGACACCATCAAGAACGGTCACCGATAAGTGGAGCAAGTCCTCTATACGCCATACTGAGAGCGCGGCGCTGGTCGGGTGCATGCCTCATATTTGGAGCACCACCGGCGTCGCGGTGAAGACAGATTCGCAGTTCCATCGAAATGGCTATTCGTCATGAGCAATGAACTTCTGACATGACCGATATCGTACTTCCTCCAGAGCTTATCGGCTATACTGCGGAGAGCATCCTATCCCGAGGATCAGGAGGATCTTTAGTCATCTATAAGATCGTAGTGCTCTCTGTGGTCGCGGCATTGTTCGCGCTGCCACTCATCAATATAACGGTCTCTGTTCAAAGTGCCGGCGCCATTCGCCCCACCATCGAGAAAACGCCCCTGATCGCACCCGTCTCCGGACGCATCTCGCGCATCCTTGCCGTCGAGAACGATGTGGTCACCCAGGGCCAAGAGATACTCGCTCTCGACGATGAGGTAGTTGAGGAAAAGCTGAGGGCGCTTACAGGCGAAATTCGCGCTAAGAGCGATCTTGCCCGCGATCTCGAAACCCTGATCTCCTCCGGCACACAGGCCAAGGACCCCATCCACCTCCTGACCGAGTCGGCCGCGGCCGAGCGGTTGCATTTTCTCAGCCTGCTGCGGGAGAACGACTATGCCCGCAGTAACGCCGCGGCAGACCTTGACCGCGCTAAGCGACTGGTTTCCGTTGCTGCAGCCCCCACAAAGGTCGTCGACGAAAAGGCTTTCGCCCTCCAGAGCATTGAGGTCAAAGGCGAGATCCTCGCCCGGCGCAAGTCCGCCGAGTGGAACCAGCGGCTCTTCGACACTAACCTACGTCTTAAGGAGCTCGCGGCCAATTTGCATCAGCTCGAGAACGAGCGAGATCTGACCCACATTCGAGCCCCCGTGTCGGGTGCGCTAGAGCAATTCTCCGGCCTCTCCCCGGGAACTTACGTCCAAGCGGGGCAAACCGTCGCTCGGGTCTCTCCGGACCGCGAACTGGTGGCGGAAATCTACGTCTCTCCCAACGACATCGGCTTCGTGCGGCCGGGCCAGTCGGTACGGCTCCAAGTGGATGCCTTCAACTACAATCAATGGGGTGTCATCGAGGCGACAGTGCTCGACGTGGCGCAGGACTTCACCTTCCACGACAGGAATCCGGTCTTCAAGGTCCGCTGCGCGCTCTCTCGCAGCCATCTCGCGCTGAAAAACGGGGTCATCGGTCACCTGAAGAAAGGCATGACCGTGCGGGCCCGCTTCCTCGTAGCGGATCGCACTCTCCTGCAACTCCTCTACAATGACGTCGACGCTTGGCTCAATCCGCTCCTGATGGCCCGGCCCGCTAATTCTTCCAAATAGCCGCGGCGAGCCGCCATGTCGAGCAAGGTCATCAAGTTCAAGCAGCGCGACATAACTGATTGCGGGGCCGCCAGCCTTGCGTCTGTCGGAGCCTTCTATGGCTACAAGTTGCCACTGTCGCGCATCCGCCAGTATGCCTCGACCGACCGCTCCGGCACCACGGTGTCAGGCCTCACGCAAGCAGCTCAAAAGCTGGGCTTCATCGCCAAGGGGGTGAAGGGTGGCTTCGACAGCCTGTATAAGATCCCAAAGCCCGCGATCGCCCACGTAATCGTCAAGGAGGTCCTGCACCACTTCATCGTAATCCAGGCCATCGACGCTAGATGGGTCACCGTCATGGACCCAGCCTATGGCGAAATCCGCAAGCTATCGCACGAGGAATTCAAGGCGCAATGGACTGGTGTCCTGGTGCTCCTGGTTCCGGCAGATGCCTTCCAGCGCCGCGACGAGACTACGTCACCCCTCGCCCGCTTCGCCCGTCTGCTTGTGCCACACAAGGGTGTGATGGCGCAGGCTCTCGTCGGAGCCCTGGTGACGACAATACTTGGCCTCTCGACGGCCATCTACGTCCAGAAGATTGTCGATCATGTGATCACAGCGGGCAACCGCAACCTGCTCAACTTGATGAGCGTCGCCATGCTGCTGATCCTGGTGCCAGAGATCCTGGTCAATTTCCTCAGAAGCCGGCTCGTTCTGCAAACGGGGCAGAAGATCGATATCTGCTTGATCCTCGGCTACTACAATCACATCCTAAGCTTGCCCCAGAAGTTCTTCGATAGCATGCGCATGGGCGAAATCGTCTCCCGCATGAACGACGCGGTGAAGATCAGGAGTTTCCTGAATGACGTCTCGATCACCATGTTCGTGAACGTGATAGTGACACTGTTCTCGTTCGGGCTGATGTTCGTCTACTCGTGGAAGATCGGCTTGGTCGTCGCGGTCTCAATTCCATTTTACCTCTTGCTTTATTGGACCATCAACCGGCTGAACAGTAAGCGCGAGCGCGCCATTATGGAGAACACTGCCGATCTGGAGGCGCAGCTGGTTGAATCACTCGGAGCCGTCTCCACGATCAAGACTTTCGGTATAGAAAGTTTTGCCAGCCTTAAGATGGAGACCCGCTTCATCAAGACGCTGCACTCATTCTACAGCTCCGACCTCATCTCGATCGTCGGAGACAATGCCTCGACTTTCATCTCGACCCTATTCACCATTGTGCTGATGTGGTTCGGTACGACGCTTGTCCTCGATCAGACCATTACGCCCGGCGAATTGCTGTCCTGCTATACGTTGCTGGGCCATATCACCGGACCAGTAGCGAGCCTGATCCAAACCAATCGGATCGTGCAGGATGCCTTTATCGCGGCGGATCGCCTGTTCGAGGTCTTCGACCTGGAGCCGGCAAGCGGCGGCGGCATTGATGCCACCAAGTCCGACCTTGGCGATATCCGCCTGGAGAACGTCACGTTCCGTCATGGTGCGCAGCCGGAGCTGTTCCAGGATCTCAGTGTCACCTTCCGTCGAGGCGAGATGACGGCCGTGGTGGGGGAAAGCGGCTCGGGCAAGAGCTCGCTTGCCGCGCTGCTGCAAAATGTCTACCCGCTTGCGGGCGGACGCATCCGGATCGGCCCCTATGACCTCCAGGACATCTCGACCGCATCCCTGCGAAAGGTCGTTGCCGCGGTACCGCAATCGATGGACGTGTTCTCGGGCTCGGTGATCGAGAACATTGCCCTTGGCGAGTTCGAGCCGGACATTGAGAAGATCGTGCAAATCTGCGACCAAATAGGGCTACGTGAGGCGATCGAGCGCTGGCCCGGTGGCTTCCAGGCCTATCTGGGCGAGAACGGCGTACGCGTCTCCGGCGGCGAGAAGCAGCGCCTTGCGTTGGCGCGGGCTTTGTACCGGGATCCGGAAATCCTGATCCTGGACGAGGCGACCGCCGCTCTCGACTCCGTCGCCGAGACGTTTGTCCTAGGGGTGGTTGAGAATCTGCGTCGGGCAGGCAAGATCATTGTCGTCATCTCTCATCGTCTCAACACGATTTGCGGAGCCGACAAGATCGTAGTCTTAGATAAGGGACGGGTTGTTGCGGAGGGAAGGCATCCTGATCTGCTGACAGCTGAAGGCGCTTACGCTCGCTTGTGGCGGGCGCAAACCGGATCCAGCTAACAGTTCAAGGTGGGGCATCGCAGAATTTTCCCGGGATGCTACGCTAAGCCGATTCGAGGAGGGCCTGTCGAGCGCTGTTACGGAAGCGGTCGCTTTCGACGGCAAACATGAGAGCAGGCTTTTGAAACAAGCAACTCACCGCTGAACCATGACTCATTGGTTCAGATAAGATTTGCAGATGTTGTGTGCGGGGCGACGACAATCGAACGAGCACTACCACCATTACGAACGTCGGCAATGCGATTGCGGATGAGGCGGTCCCATGAGGAAGTAGCGATCCGCTGATGTCGCGTTAATGTGGCTGAATGTACGCTCCGCCCGTTCGCAACCAGTTTGTTTTTTCGCCGCGGCAGGGGCTGCCGACCGGCATCACTGACTGATCATCTCAGTTCAAAAGGAGACGAGAATGAAGACCGATATGTCAGACTATGGTGTAACCGAATTAACTCCTGAAGAAGCATCTGCGACTTCGGGAGGGGTGTTTTGGGCAATTGTCGGAGTTATCGCGGGGCTAGCAGCATACATTGCAGCTATAGGCTTCCCTTGACCCCATCAAGTTGCACGCCCTCCAGCTTCTGGCAGCCTGCGCGCGGGACACAAGCTATACTGCCATTACGAACCTCGGCAGTGCGATTGAGGATGAGGTGATCAGACCGACGATTCGCGACCGCTTTCAGGAAAAGACCGTCCGACTGCCAGCGTCCCGCACTCGCATACAGATCGTGCGCGCGGGCGCCAAGTACATTCAGCCGCTGATATCAGGATCGCTACTTTTTCATGGGACCGGACTTGCATGATCTACTCGATGCCGCTCTCCTGACGCACCTTGTGTTGCCCCTCCATTGTCGGGGTTGACCTGCCACTGAGTATTTCCTCCAGAAGGAGTTAGAGTCCGCCCCGAAGAAGGACGGACGGATGAAGCGAGCAAGGTTCACGGAAGAGCAGATTATTGCTGTGTTGAAGGAGCATGAGGCCGGGGCGAAGACCGCCGACCTGGCTCGCAAGCACGGGATATCGGAAGCGACGATCTACCACTGGAAGGCCAAGTTTGGCGGCATGGATGTCTCCGAGGCCAGACGGCTGAAAGCGCTGGAAGATGAGAACGCGAAGCTGAAGAAGCTGTTGGCCGAGCAGATGCTCGATGCGGCTGCGCTACGCGAGCTTCTTTCAAAAAAATGGTAGGGCCCGCCGCCAAACGCGCTGCAGTGGCGCATCTGGAGGCCAAGATGGGCCTGTCTGCCGCGCGGCAATCAGGATGACAGTGCGTATTGCCTCATGGAGGAATGTTCCCGAAGACGCGATCGTTGCCTCATTTATTTTGCTCCCAAGAAGATGGACGGTCGGTACGGGGGAGGCCGGTCGTGGAGCTGGCCGGGGTTGCGCAACGACCGGCCTCCCCCGTACCGGAAGCGGGCGCTGTTACCGCGCAACCGGTGTCTCGTCGAACCGCTCCGCATGATCTGCCGATCGAAACAGCAGCGCGCTTGCCTGCTCGCTGCGGCAGGATTTGAGGCGGCGCTGAAGCGTTCGCAGCAGCTTATCCGGGTACGCGCCCGGATATTCCGCTTGTAGCCTTGTCAGGAGCTCTGCGCCGGTTCGCCACGGCTCGGCCTTGAACCACTCCTGCAGCTGTGGGGTCGCCTGAACGAGCGGATCAGGGCGACGACGACCTCGCTTCGCTTTGAGGATCGGCCGGTCCGTCGGTCGAGATGCGCCCTCTTTCCAAGCCGTTCGCAAGCTGGCGAGGAAGAAGTCGATTGGCCGGGGCCGCAGTAGTCGAATCGCCCGCCGACCTCACGTCGGTAAGGTCGGCCAGACGTTGCTGCGTAGACCGAATGTCACGCAGCAACGCGATCGGGTCCAAGCTGACGCAGATTTCCTGCAGTTGGGCCCGAACCGTATCGGAGGTATGTGGGTCGGCTGCCAGCCGCTGATGCGGCGTCGTCGGCGCACTATAAGATTTACGGACGCGTGCGCCATCGCGCTGTTTTGCGATCAGCTTAAACGAGGGCTGGAAGAAGTTCACGAACAGGCGCACTGAGCGATAGAGTTCTGCGAGCAACGCAGCCGCCTCGAGCCCTTCAAACCGCCGATAACCAGTCATCCGTCGGACCACGGCTCCGTTCTTCTGTTCGACAAACGCCTGGTCGTTCTTGCGGTAGGGTCGGCAACGCGTGAACACAATGTTCGCCTGCTCACAATACGCTTTCAGCGTTTCGTTTATGAACACAGTATCATTGCCGGTATCGATGCCCTGCAGCGAGAACGGCAGCTGTCGGCGAAGTTCTGTCAACACGGTGCTCAGGAGCGTTTGCTCGCGCACCAGCAACGGCGCACACTCCGTCCCACCGGTCGCAATATCCGTGAGCACCAGCGTCTGGATAAAACTGCCGCGGGCCGAGGGCCCGCTGTGGGCGACCAGATCGGCTTCGACATAGCCCGGCGCCGGATCCTTGTCGGCGGACGTCCGTACCGGGATGCTCCGTCGCAAGGCGCTCGCCACCGGACGGCGCCGCTGGCGTCCACCCTCCTGTCGGATCTTGCCCAGCGCCCGATCGATCGTCGACGCGCTCACCGCCAGCAGCTTCGCGCGGATTTCGGGCGCCAGGCCCATGTGGCCGTTCCGTTCCATCCACTCGATCAGGAGCGGCAGCAGCGCTTTCAGTCTCTTGCCGCAAATCCGGTCCGATGCCTCCCAAAGAACAACCAGCGCATTTCGTTCAGCTTCCTCGTAAATCCGGCGACGGCTGCGCCGAACCGAGGATTGGCCGATATCGCCTCGGAGCAGGCGCATCGCATGCTTTCGATGGAAGCCCGTCACAACTGCGGATTCCAATGATCGCGCGCAGGTATTCCAATCTGATGCCGCGCAGCGTTCCGATCTGATCGCGCGCAGGTGAAGTACCCGATCGTCAAAGGTAACTGGCACTTTCGCGAGCCCGTGGTCAAGCGGCAGTCCGCAGAGATCACGTCTGATGCTTGATGGTGTCGCTCGACGGAGCGAAGCTGACCGGACGCGCACCCCCAACAGTGCCGTAGCGGCCGGTCAGCTTCGCGGGCTGCAGTCTCGGTCTTCATCGGCCGCCAGCGTAATCAAGGCCGAGGAAGAACGGGCGGGCGACGCATGGAGTCACCGTTCAGTTCGAGCCTGTGAGCGTTGTGAAGCAGGCGATCAAGTATGGCATCAGCGTAAGTCGGGTCATTTATGAGCTCATGCCATTTGGCAATTGGAAGCTGGCTGGTGACGAGTGTTGACCGACGGCTGTAGCGGTCTTCGAGGATTTCGAGCAGATAGTGACGGGCATTGGCGTCGATGGCTTGGAGGCCCCAATCGTCCAAAATGAGGAGCTCGACGGCGGCGATGCTCTTCATCCGCGAGGCGAGTCGGCCATCGCCCCGGGCAAGGTCCAGTTCTTCGATCAACCGCGGCAGCCGGGTGTAAAGTACAGAGTGGTTGTCCTGGCAGGCCTTGTGGCCGAGCGCACAGCCTAGCCAGCTTTTCCCGACGCCTGTTGGCCCGACAATGGCGCAATTCTCGTGGTTCCTGATCCAGTCTCCCTTGAGCAGCATGTCGAACACGCGGCGGTCGAGCCCACGCGGAGCGCGGTAGTCGATATCCTCGGGCACGGCATGATGACGCAGCTTTGCCTTGCGAAGACGAAGCGCCAGGCGCCGGTTGTTACGCCAAGTCGCTTCATGGTCCAGCAGCAACGCCAGCCATTCGGCGTGAGCGAGACCCTGGACCTCCTCGTTGTCGGTCAGGCTGGCGAAGGCCTCGGCCATGCCGGTAAGGCCGAGCCGGGTAAGCAAGTGGAGTGTGGGGTGTGTCAGCATTTTCTCTCCTTAGTGGTAATAGTCCGAGCCTCTGATGTTGGTGTGGAGGATCGGCTCGCGCTCGGAGGACGCAGCCGTTGGAACGCGATCGAGACCCTTCTCGAGGATCGATTTGACACTTGGATAGTTGCGAGCCTGGATCTCAAGCGCGCGCTGCGCGGCCGCCTCGAGGCGCTCGGCGCCAAAGCGCTTCTCAAGCCGGAGAATACCCAGGCACGAACGATAGCCCTGTTCGGGATGCGGCCGATCCTCGATGATCCGATCGACCAGCAGACGCAGCATCGGGCCGATCCGGGTCGCCTCGCTGCGGATCTTCGCCGGCGTCCACTCGCCATAGCGCCGGTGGCTGGAAGGCATGTGGGCGCTGATCGTCGTGTGCCGCCCGTTGCCACTGCCGCGCATGTGCGCGGCGATACGCTCGCCCCCGAGGAAGATTTCAACCGTTCGCGCACAGATCCGCGCGTCTACCTCCCGACGGGCAAAGCGATAGGGCACCGAGTAGTAGTGTCGTTCGATCTCGACATGATAGTCGAGCCCGACCCGGCATCGGCGCCATTCGGCATGGACCCACGGCTCGCCGGGAAGCGGTTTAAGATTCGGCGCATCAATTTCCTCGAACAGCTGGCGCCGTGTCCGGCCATACTGGCGCAGCACCCGTCCGTCATTGAGCTTGGCCAGCCACTCGGCGATCGCACCGTTGAGTTCGGCCAGGCCGTAAAAAGTGCGGTTGCGCAGCCGCCCCAGCAGCCAGCGCTCGACAATTCCGACGCAGGCCTCGACCTTCGCCTTATCTCTCGGGCGACGCGGACGTGCCGGCAAAATCGCCGTGCCGTAGTGCTGCGCCATATCGCTATAGCTGCGGTTGACCATAGGGTCATAGAGGCAGGCCTTGATCACCGCGACCTTGGCGTTGTCGGGCACCAGCAGTTGCGTCGCGCCGCCAAAAAAGCCGTAGGCCGCGTTGTGTCCCGCGATCCAGTCGCCGAGCTGCTCGGTCCACGTCGCCAGCGCGAACGATAAGCTGGATGCGCCCATGACCGCGACGAAGATGTGCGCGTCACGCACCTCGCCAGTCTTACGGTCAACCACCGGCACCGTGTCGCCGGCATAGTCGACAAACAATTTCTCGCCCCCGCCGTGGTGCTGACGCATCACCAGCGGCAGCCGGCCCTCCCAGTTGCGGAACAAGTCACAGAAACGGCTATATGGTACCCGTCCGGATGCTCCGCAATGTACTCGTCCCACAGCACCTGCAAGGTCACGTGCTTGCGCTTGAGTTCGCGGGCAATAACGGACCAGTCAGGCTCGGCCACCTCGTGGCGACCCGGCTTCACGCCAGGCACCCCGTACAGCAGTTGCTCCAGCTCGGCGTCGCTTATCGCTTCCGGGACTGGCCATGCCAGACCCGCGCGCGCAAACCGCTTCAGCGTGTCACGGACCGTCGTCGGCCCGACGCCGAGACGCTCGCCAACCACGCGCGTCGAGAGCCCAGTCTCAAGGCTCAACCTCACAATCTCGCGCACCTGGCGCATGATAACCCTCCTCGTCGGCATCCAATTCTCCCAGTTGGTTCCAGCCGAAGAAATGGCCCAACGATCGGGCCTCACATCATCCGAAACTGCGCGCGATCAAATCGGAATGCTGCGCGGAGAATGCTCGGAACGCTGCGCGCGATCATTTCGGAACCCCGCGCGCCATCAAATCGGTACGGTGCGCACCATCATCTCGGAATCCGCAACAACCACAAACTCGTCGAGAATTCGCGCTTTCTCCGCCCGGCTCGCCTCTCTGTAGCGCTGCCCCACAGCGGCCGTCAGCTCTCTTCGAGTCGCCATGCTCAGTTGCCTCATTATCGCCCCCGCAGTCCCATCCTACTGGGGAGCAAATTACGCGAGGCAACGGCCCAGCATTCAGGAACATTTCAGGCGACGCAATGCGGCTTCCCACCCAGATTGTCGCGCTATATACGACCGAGTTCATCTAAAGTCGCGAGTCGACCGGCAAGATCGGCTACACAAAACATCAATGCTGGCGCTATAAAGCCGGACAACCCACCACCCGCACCGTGTGCGTCGTGTTGATGCATTCGAGTCTGGCCGCCACCACCAGCGGAACTCCACTCGGCCTGTTGGGGGTGAAGTTCTGGACCCGCAGCAAGTTCAAAGGAACGGCTGCGCTCAGGCGGCTCGTGAACCAACCGGGCGTGCCGATCGAGACCAAAGAAAGTTATCGCTGGCTCGAGAATTTGCATCAGTCCACCGCGCTTCTGGGCTCGCCCGAGCGCTGTGTGCACAGCGGCGATCGCGAAAGCGATATCTACGAAATCTTTTGCCCGGCGCAGGATCTCGGGACGCGGTTTCTCGTGCGCATTCAGACCGATCGGCTGGCCGAGCCACCGTTGAAAGGCCTCGCCGCCGATTGCGGCTATCGCGTCTTGGCTCAACTTGCCGCGGTCTCTTGGTCCGGCCGCCATCGGCTCGCGATTGGCGCTGAAGATGGCGAAACTGCTTTCCTGCAGATCAAGTTCGTCTCGGTGAAAATATTGCCGCCTATCGGCCAGCAAAGCGCCACGCGCCGCAAATGCTCGTCTATATTCATTGCTCGTCTATATTCATGCCTTGGAGGTTGCCCCACCTTCTTCGCGACCCGATCGACTGGAAGCTCGTGACCAGTTTGCCTGTCGACGACCTAGCAGCCGCCGCCGAAAAGCTCGATTAGTACGCCGGGCGCTGGAAGGTCGAGGTGGTCCACAGATCATGAAATCTGGCTGCCCCGCAGAGGACGCGAGATTGCAGATCGCCGAGCGGCTGGCAAAGCTTCTCGTTCTCATTACGGTCGTGAGCTGGCGCATTTTTTTGGATCACTTGTCCGCGCGCGCTCAATCGGATGCGAGACTCGAGACTGTCTTTGCCCCCCGCGGAGATTGAAACTCGACCGCATCGATGCGCGTTCCAACCCGCGCATCATTCGCCGAACGCCCCCAACTTACCTTTTGCAGATCGCCATCTGGGCGGCTATCTCGCTCGCACACGTGATCATCCTCCAGGAAACATCGTCGTTTGGCGAGGTGTGACCAAGTTGCAAGATGTCGCCTTCGGCATCGCTATCGGGTCAGTCCCAAGATGTGAGTACTTGAAAGCCTTACCAGAGGGTTACCGAATTGGACCGCTATTCGCCTCGGAATAGCATCCACTTGGCGCGACGACCGTGAAAGCCTTTGGACTAAAGAGTCGGGACCAGACAAACAGCTCAGCTACGTTTACTCGTGCCTAAGAAGCTGCTCTGCCGAGAGTTTTGTGGGGCCGCCTCTCCCGTGCAGCTCCGAATTTTGTATAACGTTGTCGCGTCGCACTGGGAGCGCACCCGCTCGTGGCATGCGCTCCCGTTCGGGGCTAGGCCCTTCACGCTCCGCGGGCGCGACACCAAGACAGCACGAGCCTCATCCGATCTCGTCTATTGAGAGCCTTCACCCGGTCGATCCTGGGCCCATATTGAGCTGGTCGAAGTACCAGGAAGGATCTTCGCCAGACGAATATTCGCTCGAATACTCCTCCGTACTAGCTTCGTTATCGGAATCATTGGTCTCCGTCTTGGAGAGATATCGCGCAGGTTTATCTGCTCGCTGCCATGCTTCGTTCTCGTTTTTCGTCCATCTGTCCGGATGCTGTCGAGGGTCAAGCACAAAGTGATTGCCCCCAACGTCAACGAAGCCCATCTGTTCTAGCCGGGGCTCCGCCTCTTCTGTGGCAGGTCTCGACCTGACCAACGGTCGTTGGCCGTCAAGCCGAAGTTGATGTTCGAGCAGAATGTCGCCTGCGTTCTCAACAAGAGGATGAGCAACCCGGAGATCAATAGACGTGAAGTGCTTTCGCCCGGGAAAGTGTTCGCGCCAGTCTACCAGTTCGTCTTTGATACGAAGCCCACCTTGTGATCTTAGAAGCCCGACGCTTTTGTCTCCCAAGTTATAGCTGAAATATCGGGTGTTGTCCTTATGATCCACGGTCGCACCGAGTCTAGCAACATACACCGTGCGTCGAGCTCTATCGGACACGAAATCCGAGTACTCTTGAGGATTATCCGCTATATGCTTGATGTCGTCGCCATAAAAGCTCCGCAGATGTTTACTGAATTGAGACCTGTTGATCTCCTCGATGGGGGGCTCGGAAACGAGGGAGTACGGTCTCGGAGCCGCCGACGACGAACTAGCCTCCGCGTCTGCAAGCGATTCAGCAAACCTCTGACTATCTGTTGCCTGCCCCGCTTCATCAGCCTGGCCCGCCGTATATTGGCTGGATGAACCAGTGATCCTGCTATACATGCGATTTCTCCGTTTTGAACCGTACTAGGTTGGGCCTAATCAAGGCCTGCGGATAAGGATAAATGGGCAAGCTGACAATAAGCTGACGCGCAGAAGGGCCGCTGCCTGCAGACACAATGGTTCGAGGAGGTGCGCCAACTCATCTCCGCCGCCCCGGTTAAGCCGCTTCCGGCGGCGTGCGGCGATTGGGCTGCGACGAAGGCGGCCTAGAGATTTTAGATCCGCGCGTCACCGAACACGGCGTGATGGCGGGACATTTCGCTGCGACTGCAGCGCGTTTCACAGCCAGCGAAGGGCCTCTCCTGATCCTGCAGGATACGACCGAGTTCATAGAAGAAATGGTACAACTCTGTAGAGGAAGTGTGGCTAGAGATTTCACTTTTGGTAGCGCACTTGGACCGCTATAGTACAAGGGCTGAAGAGAAACCTCCAAACAACGGCACCAGGCGCAGGCCGAGACCTGTTCGAGACAAACAATGCACCTCGCAAGCGGACAATTTCGGACCGTCGCGAGTATTGTCATGTCGGTAATTGCGGTCGTTATCATTTTTGCTTGGCAGGCCAGAACCGCCAATGTCGAAACATTCGACGGCAATTGGGAACTCGTCGATGCAACTCAGCTGTCGAAGACCACCGTCAAACCAACTATTGCAGTTGAAGACTCACGAGTAACTGGGTCGACGGGGTGCAACAACTTTTCTTTCGATATCAAACGGCACCAAGGCTCCACTGTAGAAATAGCGAACTTCTCAATGACCCGGATTCTCTGTGCAGAAGCAGAAGGGCTTGAACTATACCTTGTTACTCAGTTCCAGAAAACGCAACTGATCGAGAAAAAGGATACATTGCTATGCTTCCTTTCTGGCACGCGCAACGTCTTACTAGCTTGGTCAAGAGCTCCGACTTCGGATGCCCAAACGACCTCACGGGTTCGTTGTGACTCCACTGGCCGCTAGCCACTGCTTAATGCTGGCAACATCAAGCCGCGGGTAAATCCCGCCATCGCCGCAAGGCCGGATGCTTGGAGTCTTGATCCCTCGCGACACAACAGCCGCCAAAGCATACGATCCGTCTGAAAGTAGCACGTAAGCGCCCCCGCCGCTGTCGCCCTTGCAAGAGTCGGCATTAGTTAGCGGCGAGCTAGCGACCAATTCAATCTCAGGATAACAGCCATATACCGATGCGTCCGGCCCGGCATCTGAGCTGCCTTTGCAGTCAGCGGACGTTACCGGCACGTCTACCATAAGCTTCGAACCTGATGTCCCAGTTTCGGTCTGCCCGAATCCTACAACCCTGATAAATTTCGCATTCGAAATTGCTGTCGCAGGCGCAACTTTTCTGAACGGGATATCGACGGCTTCTGCCAGCGCAACCACCCCTACATCTCCATCAGCGTAAGCCCCGCACTGCATCTTTGCCTGAGACTTGTCGGCTTTTACTGCCACGACCCTTGCATTCTGGCCGCCAATATCAGTTGTTGTTCCGAAAATGACCCATTTAGGCGTGTTGCCTCGACAGAAGCAGTGACCGGCCGTCACGACCGCATCAGGAGCAACTAGGACACCGCTGCAGAGAGCGCCTTGATCGGATTTGATCGCCACCGAGTCCGGAAACAAATCCGCGGCGCCAAGTTTGGTGGTCACCCCGAGCCACACTCGTTCGCGATCGGAAGAAACCGCAGCGAAGTTTGTTAACGTGCGACTATCTCGCTCAACAATAGTCGAGGCTCCATTTACAATAGCGGCAGCAGGCCGTCGTTCTCCGGGTAGCGTGCTGTTCGTTGAAGCGCTCGTCGCACCCAATGTCTCTAACAGATTACGGTAAGTAGGAAGCAGTCGAGCTTCATTGCCCGGGTCCAACGATTTCGCAAAATCGAGCGTCTTCATTTGCTTTTGGATGTCAAATGCACACGCTAACGACGGCAAGGACAAGACAAAGAACGCTAGTATCAACCAGAGCCTCATGGAAACCTCCAACAGCCAACAAGGTCAGTGTTTATTCGAACACCAGCTTTATTTCGTTGATCGTAAACCCAGCGAGCCGCTCCCGTTCCGGAGAGTCGACTACGACTGATATTTCAACATTTTGCTGGCTCGCGACGCGCTCAGCTATGCGTGTCGGGAGAGGAATCGATAAGTTGGTGTTCATTGGCTTTCCGCTCGGATTGAGGAGCGTATATATGCCTATTCTATTGCTATCCGAGTTGTTTCTATCGCTTTCGGAAAGCAAATGAACCGAAAAAGATGAAGTTGATGACGGTAGCGATACGCCATTAAGCTGAAGTGAACCTGGCCGCGTAGGCGCCAACGACCGGATCCTTGCCCCGTCCTGGTCAGATAGTTGCCGCAGCGAGGTCCTAGCTCGGCCGCTACTCAAATCTAACGGCTGCTCGTTCAGCTTTATTCCAGCCCCTGGTCCGTCCGGAACACCCTGCTGTGCTATCTGCATTCTGCCTTGCTCGTATTTGTAGCCAAGAGCATTGGTGTTCAGCAGATCACCTATCTTGTAAATCTCAACGCCGACGCCAGACGGATGAGGCATTGGGAACGTCTTATCGAGCCAAGCCAGATCAGTGGGATTCGTGTGAGCACCACCAGTATTGAGTTCAGTCCAAGCTTGCCACAAACGATCGATGTTGCAATGATGAAAAATAAAGGCTGGATCGCGCGGAGACCAAGCCTGGGCCATGTTCCCCGCTCTACCTCCAATCCATACATGGAGATTGTTATGGGGTCCCAGCTCGACTATTCCTGTTGATCCGGCTGAACCGCTAGTTCTGCCGCCGACTGTTGAAAAATTGGCGGATCGCAACAACTCTTCTTCGTTCGCGTAGCCAGCCAAAACCGCATCAGTAATCGTTTCCGTATTAAGTGGCGGTGGCCGCTGCGCCGCAGACATAGCACGCGTCGCATCGAACAGCGGATTAGGCTTCGTCAGGCCTGCGGATGTTTGATAAGTGGCACTCTTGATTGCGGCGGGAATGTCTCTGGTTGAAAACCAATCCCAATAGGGCAAGCGCAATTTCGGTTCGTTCACGACGAACTGCAGTCTACGCTCCATCGCGACCAAATAGGCGCGATGCCAAGGCCAGAACCACCAGCTAAAGTGGATTTCACGAGAATCTCCGGTAAAGCAATTGTTGACATGCGGATTGGCAATTGCTTCCCACCCATCTGCCGCTGGTGTGGCTCCATCCTTCGATTGAAGAATTTGAACCGCGTCTCGCAACAATTGAAGTTCCGCTGGATTTGATTCTACCAAGCCGATCGACTTCCTCGGCTCGACCTGGACAGATTGTCCAAGCGCAGGAAAAATCACACCACTGCTTCCAGCGGCCAGCGCGCTGATCAAAAAAGTGCGGCGATCTATCGATGACGATTTTGGTGCCATGCTATCCCCTCCGAAAACATGCAATCCATCGATCCCAGCTGCCCGGGCAACAAATGGTTGCCGACCAACCATCAGGGCTGCTTGCACCCTCCCATGGTGCCAGATTCCCCTTTCCGTCGCGCACAACGCAGGGACCAAACAAAATCCAAACCAAGGTACCTATCACCTTCGAACAGTTGGGCCGGCACTGGACCGACATACCCTTTCAACAACCCAAGCTCATCAACACCCAACGGCGCGATATCAAGAGGCATGGGCCCTCCACTCGCGCCTTTGACAGCTAGGGCGTGGCAGGAAATACAAGATGAGCGCTGGTCAAATGCACCCTCGATTTTTGAATTTACTAGGATAGTCGGCGCTCCCCGATGATCCACCCAATCGGTTTGTGTTCCGCGCAAACGATAGTTCTCCCACTTGGTGCCCTGTAAGCCGAAACCTGCTGGGATCTTTCCGCAATCCAGCTCGTCACTGGGGCAAGATATGCTATCTATTGAGCTGACTACCCATCCTCGAAAGGCACCGGGGTCCTTGCGACTCTTAAAATATTTGTCCGGCCAACGCTTCTCGTTGTCTGCATGCTCCCACGTCGCCCAGAACCACCGAGGCAAATCTCTTGTAATTATAGAAATTGCGACCAGGCCGAAAAGCTTCCCGTTTGCAGTCGCCCAGTGATATCGAGGCTTATCACTCTCTTCGATTTCTGCCCAATGTGATTTCACCTCTTTAGCATTGAGAGGGAAAACGAGGGTTTTTACACCCTGTTGTGCTAGTTTCTCTTGTTCACCCAAGTCATACAATTTGTTACTGCGTATGAATTCGTAAGTGTCCTTGTTTAGACGGACTTCCTCATCTCTCGCAGTTGAAACTTCTCTTGCGGGCGGAAGAAATCTGGGCAGACCTGATCCGCCGATGACTCTTGGTTGAGATTTTTGATCCAGCGATGCGAGCGTTTGGCTGGATGGTGCAAGCACCTTAGCTATTGCCGAGGTGCACGCCTCATTCCATGGCTTTGGCGGCTCGGCCTTATCGAGGTAAGTCTCGAATTTAGAACGCCACGACTCCCAGACTGTTGGGCCACTGTCACCCAATCGACGTGTTGTATCCGCAATGCATTGCGATGTTGCCGCTGGCCAGTTGAGTGCAACAAATAATCTCCAAGCATAACAATCGGGATCATTTGCAGCCATGGCCGTGTCTTGGGGTTCTTCAGACAGCAGCGGTGAAGATGATAACCATTTCTTGCAAAGATCTCCTGCAAACACGGTCTGACTGAAGGTCATTGTCAAAAAAAGAAACGCTACAATAAATTTCATCGTATCCCTCGATAAACATAACCTCTTGGACTTTATGGATTCATCCCCTGTTCTTTCCACATAGCGAACTTATCGACCTTGGAATTGGGCCAAGCACCGTCACACGGCATTGTTCCCGCCTGCAGCCGATCAAGTATCTTTTGCGCGTTTTCCTTCACGTCTTCGTAGTCGTGCAGATCGAGGTCAGCCACATTCTTCATTGCGGCCACATCTCGCGCTCGGAAAAGATCCTTGATGTCAGCTTCGAAACTTAAATTACCTTCGGTAACATTCATGAAATGTCTCCCCACGCGAAAGAGGGTGAAAGCGAATATCTAGAACAGAATTTCACAAAGCTCGGATAGAAATAAGTTCACACGGTCGCACTGACTGGTTGCCCGCACTTCATTCGTTTAGGTTCGCGCAAGTCAAGACGGATTGCAACTAAAAATTGATCCCCAATTGTCGCATCAAACACTTTTCCAGGAACGCTCGATCAGCGCTGATGTGATTTTTGCGGAGTGCCACACGACACGTCAGCGCCAGTGAAAAAATCTGCCGAGGCGAGCTTGCGACGCTGAACTAAGCTGTCCAAACCGTGTGCGGAAACTATTGTATTCTCTTGGCCTTGTGCGATTTGCGCCGTTGACGGCGCTCCAACATTCCATATGGATCGCGGCCCAAAAAGGGGTGGCCGGTGCAACAGCGCCGGGGCCATAGCCGAGATATTGATCAGCAACCGTCCGATCCGTACAATGTGAGACAGCATTGTCCACCCGCACAGGATCGAACAAGCCCTACCTTCCTAGAGCTAGCATGGCTCTTACGCCGAGTTGGTGGACAGCGCACCTGAAGAGGGGTTGGGAGCGACACACACAACGTGAAGAGCCGAGACGAGTACCGCAACGCGATCGAAGTCATCACACAGCTTCGGTTCTGGCCCGCGGCACGGCTCCGCCTTAGCGCCAAAAGAGATGGTCCTCGCTGGGCGTGCCTTTAGCCAGCAACTTCCAAATGTAACTTGTTGACGGTGTTTTAGCAGGGCAATAGTTTCGCCTTTGGGGACTTCGGCAGAACGCCGAAGCAAGGGGGCTGATCATGCGTTTTTACGCCGCGTGCATTTGTGCGATTGGGATGGCGGGTTGTACAGCGTTCCCACGTTCGCCAGACCAGGCCAGGGTTGATATCCGGGCGATTGTCGATTCCATCGAGTGCGAACTAGCGGCGGTTGCTACGAACGACGACGCGGACGTTCGAAGCCGCGATATCATGAACTGGAATGCGATGACTGATGTTGACCTCACCCTTGTGAGGTCCATCGGGATTGATGGTACGGCGACGGTCACGGGCCCAGCTGGCCTAGGCGTAGTGTCCGCCAGCCCGAAGTTCGGGGTCTCTGACACGGACACTCGCGGTAATTCCATCAAATTTGCTACTTCAATTCCGAAAGCCGTGGCCAGATTCAAGAATTCCTGCTCCGGCCCCAATCCTTCCGAAACGAATATGGGGCTGGCCTATTGGTTCGAGGGCACCGTGAAGGCGGTCGACAAGGACAGCCTTGTCGGCATCAGCTTCACCAAGCAGTTCCAGATTGTAGCGAGCGCCGGAGCGCGCTTCGGTTACACCTTAACGCCTGTCACGAACACTGTGTCCGCTGACGCTGGAGGAGGCACGAGCATAGACTATACGAACCGCTTCACTATCGCTCTCACGCCGCCCCCTCCCAAACCAATTCCGCAACCGCCACAGCGTGTGTTTGTAGTCAATATGCCTCGCCAGCTCGTCGCGCCCGCACCTGCTCCGCCGTCACCCCCACGATCCGATAAGGAAGGCGAGAATGATCGGTTCCAGCCTAGTGGAGTACCACCCGTTGCCGATAACACTGCAAAAGAAACTCGCCCCCCCGGTCCGCCTCCCGTACGCGCTGGACGTCCTGCGCGCCAACCGCAAGCGCAACCTAGTGCTCGCGAGCGTGCTCTGAACGATCCTGAACTCCAAATGATGCTACAGCGGAAGTCGCCCGTTACGTTGGCGCCACGTCAATGACTCCAAAAAACGACCATCAAGTGCACCCATTTCGCCTCCTGCTGGTCCGGAGGCTTTGCCCCCGGCCGCGACTTTCCTCCGACAAACGATGTCAGGGCAAGCCGCAGTGGTTGGTAATGTGCTCTGCCGCGACGATGGAGCACAGCAATCCGAACACCAGGACCCGCCCCGGGGCCGATAAGCCAATGGTGGGCGCCACCTGGCATGACCCCCAGCATGGCTGTGAATGAGACCCAGCGCGCCAATGGCGGCCAGGTTGCGACATCATAGTCCCTCCTACGATGACTGCGAGATCCAAAGCCAAGAAGCTGACCTAGCACCAGAATGATGCCTTATGCATGCGGCGTCGCATTCATCCCGATGAGCGCTCTCGCGCTTCCAGGGGAAAAACCCTCTCCTCCTGAGATCTGCTCCTGTTTGGTGAGACAGCAGTAAGCATAAGGCTCGCGAAACAGCGACTCCGTGGCTTTGACGCCAGCAGCAACTCCGAAGGCGGGTATGTTATGGACGTAGATCAACTCCATCGGATCAATCCGAGCCAGCGCTAGGCGGTTTGTCGCGGCGCCGCGCGGGCGCGAAGAGTACGGCTCGTTATGAACTCGAGCCGACTTCCAAGCCCTCCAACCAGACCAATTCGCACCGGCGGAATACTAGGCCCCTAGCCGAAAGCAGTAGGAAAATTGACGTGCCTTGAGGCCGTCGGGCGGTTCGTCAATCCGAAGGCGGGCTCTCCTGTCACTGAAATATCAATGAGAACGCAATCGCGCCGCCATGTCCCATCGGCGGCCGCCAGCATCGCCCGATAGTTATGCCCGAACTGAACGCGTTTTGCTTTTCGCCTGTCCCTGCTCATGAAGCTCAATACGCGCCTGTTCTGTCAAGGCGAAAGCGAACCGCTGCCCCTACGCGTAAGGCAAAGCCATACCCCTCACGCATTGCAATTGCGAGATAACAGCGGTTGTCGGCGCTACCGCCTGTGAGCACCGCGCGAATTTCGTCGAATTGAAAGACGCTTGGCGGACCGGACTGCCTATCAGAAGCTCAGTGGTCCTGCTCTAACGCGCTTCCGCGTGTGACAGAACCATGGTTGAAGGCAGGATCTCGCGTAAACGATGCGTGCATTTGCGAATAGCGAAGAGAAACTGCGTCGGCGGCTAAGCAGCGCCAGTCCCAAAAGAACGCGGCCCTGAGATGTAGAGCGACTGCGGCGTGCGATTGATCGAGCCAAGCAATCGTAGCGGCCGGTCCGTTCTTGGCCGTCTTGCGAGATAGTTCAGCGTTTGACCAAAATCGAGGTTATTAGCCCGCCGGGAGCAGATCGATCCTAGGCTGGGTATAGAACCTTCAGTCGGCCGAATAGAACACCTCCCGTATTGGGTTCGAGATCGGGCCGGAGCCGATGATCGCCGTCTGGGTCAGGACCAAGCCGACGACACGATTTGCCGGATCGATCCAAAACTGCGTGCCATGATGCCGCCCCACCCCTGAATGCCGACCGGAAGACGGCTCTTGGCCGAAGCCGGATCGGTCACTATCCCAAAGCCCAGGGTGAAGCCCCAGCCTGGCCCGCGAATGGTCCGCAATATCGCCGGTCGCGTTCTGCGTCATAGGACGGACTGTCTCCGCGCGGAGCATCCGTACCCAGTCGAGTTCGCCTTCGTTCAGCAGCATCTGCAGGGATCGCGCGTAATCCCCGATGGTGCCGCACATTCCGGCGCCCCCGAGTTATAAGCGGTCGGAGCGAAGGCGCGGTTCGGGTCGAGATTGGCGGTGCCCTTGGTGGGCGAGAATGGCACAGCCTCGAGTCCCACGACAGGAACATAGCCCCTGCCGAGTGCGCCCGTGACCTGTGCGGGCCGGGTGACCTGCACGAGGCTTGAGCGGATGGCTTCAGGTACATTGAACATAAAGCTCTTGATTTGCGGGGGCTTTGCAATGCGTTCGGTTACAAAAGCTTGCAGACTGGAGCCTGTCACCTTTTCGATGACGGCCCCGAGCACGTCAGTGGCGAGCGAGTATTCCCAGCTCGTACCAGGCTGATAGCCAAGCGAAACGGAAGCAACGCGCCGCATCGCTTCGGCCGTGGTTAGCTCGGGCTGGTCTAGCCCATCGGTCACGCGCGCTTCGCGTACGCATCGACGAGCCGGGGATTGTTGATGAAGTTGTAGGAGAACCCGGCGGTGTGGGTCAGCAGTTTGCGGATCGTCGGAGGCCTGCTCGCAGGAACCTCGGCGCCATCAGGTCCACGCACCCGTGGGGCTAGCGAACTCGGGAAGGAAACGGCTGACCGGATCATCGAGGCCGATCTTGCCTTGCTCGATCAGGATCATCGCTGCCACTGAGGTGACGGCCTTCGTCATTGAGGCGAGGCGGAACATGTCGTTCTCGCCGATCGGCGCGGCGCTCCCGACCTCTCGAACGCCGACGCGGCGGCTGTAGACCGGGTCTTCGTTTTGGAGGATCAGCACCACAATACCCGGAGTGCTGCGACCTTCGACCAATCCCCGGACGGTCTCATCGAGCTTGGCGTTGCGCGCCTCGGGCGAAAAAGCCCGTGCAACTGGGGTGGCATAGAGCGCAAACGCTGTCGCTCCTGCCGCAAAGCAGGCCGATCACAAGACGACGTGAGATCATGGTGTCGCTCCCGTGGGCCTGTTCTAACGCGCCATTTTGCAACTACTTGTGATGGGTCGCAACTCTCGGACATCGCCTATTGACCGATTCTGTTGCGAATGTCGGTTGAGACCGACCTTGAAGCATGATGCTGTTGTTCTGACGCTAATCTCGGCTTGATCGATCGATGGTGGCCTTCTGAAGAGCGACCGAGTTCAACTGTTGTAGAATTTCTCTTTGCGATGCGGACCCGAAGATCATCTGATGCGGACGATCGACACTGCTCTGGATCTATCCTGGCTTAGCAGTGACTTTGCACCTGGTTATTCGTCCATAGGCCGCCCATCGATTGATCCGGGACTGATGATCCAGATGCTTATCATGGGGTACGTCTTTGCCCCAGGTTGAGGGCCTCACGACAAGAGCTGCTGAACCTTTTGCTTCAAGAGCGCGTCGTCCATACACACCGCCCATTCCAGCAGCGTCTGTCGCACCGTAGTCGGCAAGATGCCGTGAAGCGCAAGTCGATCCAAAACGAGTGATCGGTCCGCGTCAACACGCGCCGCGATGAGGTCCGATAGCAAGCGCACGTCATATCCCCGCTGGGCCGCCTGCAGGGCGGCGATAAAAATCTCCTCTTCCAGCCAACCTCCTCCGTAGAAAATGATACCAGTTTGGGCTGAAGCCAGATTGTCTGTGAACCGGCTATCCCGCCAAATGGAAAGCGCGTCGATGTCCAGCTGCGTCATCGAGTGGACGAGCTGCTGGCGAATATCAATCCCGATCGGTTGGCATTCGCCGATGACTGTCGAGGCGACGGCGAACATTTCTAAGCCTGCCTGCAGTAATGAGAAGCTGCTGTGACGCGCGGCAAGACCGGCCGAAGTGGGCTTCTCGCCGCGCGACGGATTGATCAACACCACCCGACTATGTCGTGGGTCTGCGAACATTTGCGCCCCAAATGACTTTTACTGGCCCTTGCCCACGAGGCGCGCCTGGTTAGGCGGCCGCGTTGACAAGATCGAGGGAGAGAAGCACAGGGCCGCTGACGTCGGCTCGTTCGTACATCCTGTGAAGCGCTTGCTCGGACGTGTCGAGAAAGCCTGCGACAGCCGTGGTCGATCCGACCTGCTGAGGAGCAGCGATCCGTCTCAATGGCCAGCCCGCTCGCCGGAGAATACGTTCCATACGCGTATCGGTGACCGTCACGATGCTGTCTGCACTCGAGCCGCGTGCCGCCTCGATCATCGCGGCGAAGAGGATAAGCGTCGCGCGGTTAAGACTATTGGCGACCTGCTCGGTGATAAGCCTGGTGTCGACGCAAAAGCGCGAGCTTTCGAGAATGCTTTTGTCCTGCGGCGCGGGGGTGCCGCCAAGCAGAACGGGAAAGGCGTCGGCCAACATGGTTGGACCGGTCGTTGGAAGCAGACGAACCGAACCAACCGGCTCTCCGCCGTCTGATAACAGAATGAGATAAGTCGGCCCGAGCGTGTCATACACATCGAGCTCGAATTCACCAGAGACGGACACGGACCAGTCGAGCCTGTCCTTGAAGACACGGCGTCGCAGCCGATACATCGACGCGAGCAACTCCAGATTACGACCAAATTGAGGGGCGTGAAGTCCGACGGCATGCATGACAACCTCCTGAAATTATCAGGAGGCCTCAAGACCAGAAAGGACCTTTCTAATCGCCTGTTAGATTTTACAGGTGGGTCTGGTTCAGCTTGATTACGCTAGACCTTTCTGGACAGAGTACAATAAATAATGACCGCCTGACGAGCGCCAGGTCTGTTCTGCGTCTGGCGAATTGGCAGGATGTGAAATGTGACTAGGACAACAAACCGCGTCGCAAGGCCTCTGCGACGCACTGGGCAATAGATGCTGCACCAAGCTTGCGGCGAGCGTTCTCAAGATGAAAGACTACAGTGCGCGGCGCAATCTGGATCAGAGCCGCGATATCCGCGAGAGTTTTCCCTGTTCGGTCCATACAAGGCATTGGCGCTCGCGCTGAGTGAGTTCGCTTCCGGCAAGTTTACTGGTGGCGGGTACGTCAAGTCTGGCGGCGGCATAACTATGAAAGTATAACCCGACGAGATGTACGAGATCCTTCCAGTCGGCCACGCGCCGCTCCGGGTCAACGTCGCGGTCGCCCGTCGCCAGCGTAGACGCGGCCATCCGTCCAAATCCGCCCACTGATGAATTCGAATCGAGCGTCGACCAAAGTGACCTTGTCATTCGGCGCTATCCTATGAAGAAGGCCGGACTCGCTTGCCGTCGACGATGAAGCTGTAGCGATCGGCTCTCCAGTGCTGCTGTCGGAATTGAAGATACGCCATGAAGGGACTGTCCGCTGCTGCACATGAAAAGCCGCATTTATCGGCTTGGCCGGACTGGGATATCGGTCAGACCCACGAGGCCAAGTCTTTGACCACTTCTTCCTTCATAGAGGCAGCAATCAACGGCTATGGCTTTGTTCTTGTGCCAGAGGCGCTCGTTTCGTTGGACATTGCAGAACGGCGTCTTGAAATTCTATTTCCTCAATCACGCATTATTGGCTCGGGGTTCTATGGCCTGTTCAACCCCTCAGCGCACGAAGCAAGAAGCGTGGAGCAGTTTATCGCATGGCTGACACAACAAGGAAGTCGACTGACTCCACGCGAAGATATTGACTGGAGTTGATGGCCTTTTCCCGTCCGGCTCAAATAGCTGACCGCATTGGCAACTTCGCGGTTAAGCCGGGACGTCAGGTTGAAAAACACCTATATTGGCCAGAGCAGTACGCGGGTCTTGGTAGTACCGCCTCAGTCCGATCTTGCAGAGCTGCTAGGGTCCGCCTTTTCTATCAGCGCCACTTTGGTGTGCTAGAGGCACACTGGCAATAAACCAGAACCATGCTACGAGCTGAACTGAAAGGTTCGCTGCAAAGGCGGTTTGGTATGCAATTTCCGGGTAGTGGCCATCCTGAGGCGTCCAGTGCTGGACCACGAAGCCGATTAGAAACTGGACCACAAACGCGCAACCAATGTGTAAGACGTTGAGCGCCGCATTCGCACGTCCAGAAAGCTCTTTGGGGAAAAACTCGGCCAAAATCGCACAACTAAGGACGGTTGCCGCTCCCACGGCAGCGATGATCATCCACGGAGCGGATGATGGCAGAGGGACTCGCAGGATTACTGCCAGTTGGGCGACGAAAAACACAATTGCGACAAGACCCAAGAGCGCCCGTGGACCTATCCCGTATCGCCGGAGTTTTTGAGCCGCAACCCCTAGAACCAGTGCGCCCGCACTCGCTGCGAGTGCCATGGTAAAGAGATTGCGAAGCAATCCCGACCGGTCTAAGCCCTCCACATCCGAGAACCACTGGGCAGCCCACAATCCCTGCAGCGCCCAGGCCGTACCAATGCAGGTCGCGGACAGCGGCGCCAAACGCCAGAAGCGAGGGTCCGTATAAATCATTCCCACTCCAATGTTGGTCTCCTTCGCTGCCGCCAATGAGCACGTGGCCTTTGGCACGACAATGAAAATTGCAAGCGCGCATCCAAGTGATGCGATGGCCAGGAGTTCAAACAATCCCCGCCAGCCGACCGAAACGAGCAGGTATTCAGCCGGCAAAGTTGCAGTCGCGCCGCCAAGGGCAGCCAGCATGACCATCAGGCCATTGAGCAGTGGGGCCTGCTTGGTGGGAAACCAGAGAACGACAGCTTTCAATCCGGCCATCAATGCTGCGGAAGCGCCAAGACCGATTAACGCCCTACCGAGAAGAAGCAGCAAGAAGTTGTCAGAGACGGCAAATAGCGCTGCGCCGGCGGCTAGTGCCAAAAGCATGACACTCTGGATTTGCCGTGGACCGTATCGGTCCAACAATATTCCGACAGGAATCTGAGCCGCTGCGAAGGTCAGGAAGTATATGGACGTCAGAAGACCGAGGTCATCGGCACCCAGACCAAACTCGTAACTCAGCGGTCCAGCTATCGTCGCATTGATGTTGCGAAAGAGAAAAGAAAGGTAGTAAGCAGCGACGAAAGGCAAGAACGCGCGCAAAATTAGAAGCCAATTTTGGCGGAAGCCTCGCCCTCCCTGTCCCGCCGTCGCACGGCAGGGCCGCAAAAAGAACCCCGATATGCCAAGGCTTGTTTGTTCGGCCCTTAAATCGGGCTCGCGCTTGCACTGTGGCTCTCCGGCAGAACGCGGCGTCTGTCGCTTGTTGCCTGCGGCAGTCGTCGCACTGTACTTCAGTCCCGGGCATGTTGAGCGCGTCAGCGCTTTTTGCTTCACCGATTCTGCTGCAACATGCTCCGGATCAGTCGAATTCACCTGCTCGATTGTTTCCTTGATCAGGGATGTTCCCCGATGGACTCGCCTTGCCACCTGGGCAGCAAATTCGTCGAAACGGGCGAGTCCGAGGGCGCAGGCGTTAGGTTGGTCGGCAGCTGCAAGCGGCGGCGTTACGGCGAGAAGAAATCGAGCCTGCAGCGCAACAGTCTCGCTTACAATTCGCACATCTTGATGTAGCTGCTCGAGGTTTTGGTGTATGGCGTTCAGCCGGCGATCAACTGAGGGCTCCTCGATATCGCGATCGGCGTTGAGGAAATGAGCGAGTGCAGCCTCAATGATCGCCGCTTTGGTCGCTCCCGGGCGTTGCGCTGCGACTGCGAGCTGCGCGGCGACGGGCTCGGAAAGATAGACATTGATGCGGGGCTTCATGGAAGCGCCTCGTCGAAAGTCAGTGGCGCGGCTGTTGACTTCTCGTAGCTCGAGGCGGACTGTTTCCACGGATCGAAATGACCCCAGCTTCCTCCCTCGACGGCACTGAAGAAACCCTCAACCTGCGCGTTGAACGCCGCAGGTTCTTCGAGATTGACGGCGTGGCCGGTATTGGGGCACACCCAAATGCCGGCGCCGGGAATCGTGGATTTGAGCATCAAGCTGGTTTCAAGACATGGCTTGTCTTCGTCGCCGACTGCGAGCAGAACCGGTACCGGCATCTGTGAAAATTGATCCTGGAAGTCGTACAAGGACGGCCGCACGGCTTGGCACTGGAGCAGAGTATTGGACATCCCGCGTGCAGAATGCTGCTTGAGCCGCTCTACGAACTCCTGCCAGCCCTTCGGATCCTTGTGCTTCAGTCGAATGCGCGTGGAGTGGCCCGCCATTTTCTCGGCCATGGCATCGATACCTCTTGCCGCCAATGTGCGCGCCAGAGCCCTCGCGTTTCTCGACCAACTTTCACGGTCCGACGCTGGAGATCCTAACCCTGCTCCGGCTGCAACGATCGCACTGACCCCTTCGCGGTGCCACAAACCAAATAGCAGGGCTGCATATGCACCCATGCTCGATCCAACCACGTGGGCTCGAGCGATCGACAGACCGCGCATAACGGCGTCAATGTCGTGGACGGCGGATTCCCAACCGTATGCTGCTTGAGCATCAGGAGCGTCGCTCGGGGGATATCCCCGTGCATTGTAGGCGATGCATCTATAGCTACGGGAAAAATAACGGATTTGTGCTTCCCAGCTGTGCAGGTCCGATTCAAATTCATGAACGAAAATGATTGGATAGCCCCTACCGTACTCCTCGAAGTAGAGCTTCATTCCACCAGACGCGATAAAAGGCATCACCACCGCCGATCTTTTGGAGCGTCGGCAGGCGCGCCGCGCATCGGGCAGCGTTATGGCCGAGCAGCTACAAAAACGGAGGTGTCGATTATCAATGATCCGGTTTCGACACCCCCACTTTTCGTATCGCCGCGAGATGAAGCTTTGCAATGATCAGGAGTTGGCTGGCTCCGGTGGAGAAATCGACCTCCGAATGGCGAGATAGTGACATGTCAAGGCCTGGCGGTGCTCTGACATCAAAGATCGCCTTGGAATGACGTTGCACCAGTGGCGCGGCGCCTGGCCCTCACCTTCGGCAAACCGATGCAAGCTTTCGGCTTGAATAGGCCAAAAGCTTGCAGCTTTTTCCTGGCATACATCCGACGTAGCCACAGGGCCGAGCTTTCGCCCTTGTACAGTCGCAGCTTTCCCCAGCTTAAATCGACAAGCCAGCAGGTTTAGTCAAAACTTGTAGGAAGCCTGGAAGAACGTGCCCCATCGCTCCATGCTGTACTTCGCAAGAGATCGGTCCTGAATTTGGGTACCCGTGCCGCCGCAGCAGTTGTAAGTGGCACCGCTGTCCTTTTTGGTCCACACTGCCCAATACCGGGCACCGATGCCAACGCTGAGATTCTCAGTGAGGAAGTAGGATAAAATTCCTTCCACCTGGACGCCCCCGCCGCCGTCCCCGCGATGATCGTAGAAAGTTGTTTCCTCGCGAAGGAGGTGGTGGTCACGACCACTGAATTCGGTCCAGGGCAAGTAAGCAACGTCGGCGCTCACACGCCAGCGCTCGAGCAATGCGGTCTCGGCGCTAAGGCCGATGCGCGGCGCGTTCCAATCGGTGTCTTGGCTGCCAATGAGCCTTCTGTCATTCGGCGTCAAGCATGGATACGGCGAGACGGTCTGCACGCATCCTACCGAGTCGGACTTCTGGCCGTAATAGGTCCATCCTACAAATGCGCCCACCTTGTAGGTGCTGCTGCGCAGGAAATCGTAACCGGCATCGGCCGTGTAGTACATGAATTTTCCGTTCGCCTGGCCTGATATTGTGTTGCTATAGGCCTCGCCGCCGTTGCTCGAATCTTCGTCGTTCATCTTTCCTTTGTCGAAGCGCCCGATTCCAATATTGCTCTTCAGGAATATTCCCCAGGGACTGTCAAGACGTCCGAACAATTCGCCGGAAATGCCGTCCAGCCCGTGATACGTGAGCCTAGAATTAGGAATCCCGGTGTCTCCAGGCATCACAGGCGCAATGATGTAGTCCCATTGGAATTTTCCCCGACTGAGCCAGAGCCGTGAGCCGCCTTCGAGCGACCAATCGCGTGGATATGCAAAAGGCGCCGCTTTGGCGGTCGCACCTGTCGGGTACAGCGGCGGATCGGACCGTTCCGGCGCCGTAGGATCGGCGCCAAAATGGTAGTTCAGCCCGACCTTTCCGACGTGATAATTGCTGGATAAGCTGCTTGTGTTGGCTGGGACGATTGCGTAAGGCGGAAACTGCACGGTCGGAGGGGTCGCCACACCCGGCCCGGCAAACCGCATATAGTCGTACTCGAATTTGACGGACCAAGCGGGCGTGAGCGCTTGCTCGATGCCGAGGCCAACGGTCCCACCGAAACGACTGTAATCGAAGTGCCTTACCTCGCGTGGAAAGCCGGGAAAGTCATCTTCCCGAAATTCGTTGTTATTGGCGATTTCGCCGCGATTGTTTTGCCAGGCAACGCCTCCTTTGACGTAGACCAGCGTGTGGCTCTGCGGGCCAACCGCGTAACCAATACGGGCGGTCCCTGTGACAAAGACGTTTGGACTTGCCGTGCAGGTCGCGATCACGACATTGCCGGAGAAGGCAAGACAGGTGTTTGTACCGTCCGAGACGGCGCCACTGGCATCCAGCTCGAGGCCAAAAACCCAGCGGTCCTTCTGCCAATTGTAGCCGACCTGACCTCCCGCGAGGAACACAGGGGTTTCGACGACGTCGCCGTAAATTGACGGACCGTAAGGATCACTGAACGAAGTCAGGCCGGAGCCCCCGCCGACTTGGCCGCCGATATATCCTCCGGTCCAGCGCCACAGTACCGGTGGGGCTTTTACTGCCGGCCCGAGATCCGCCGAATGGACAGCACCGCTTACAACGACCGCAGCTGTTGCGGCTCCCCAAAAGAGACGTTCAGATCGCATATCACCTCACAACCACGCAAACGCGCGCCATCTTGCAACGGGCCGAATGGCCGGCGTTGTTGGCGCCGCTTCATTGCCGCTTGTGGTGTGCAGGAGCTGGGCCAGCGGATGCGACGCGCATTGCCTGCGGCTTTTCGCGGGCGGTGTCGTCTTTGCAACAAGACCGGTTGTTTTTGGAACAAGCCGCGCGTCTGATGTCGAACACAAAACGCATGGCTATACGCCGGCGTTTCCAGCGGATCGAACAGGTGAATTCTTGTGAAGAGGTTCGTCTCTTGCTCCGGTCCCGCACAATCATGTAATGAAACTAAGTGCGCTGAGATAGTTGTGAACCACGCGCCCTTCGGAGAGTAGGTCAATGTACGAATGATTTCTGGAAAAGACTTTCCGTGAAGATCCTGCCAGCGGTTAGGCTGTGCCAGTGGGCGCGGCGGAGCTGCTGCACGGCGGCAGATCATGAAATCGGTCTCATCGATGAGCGGGTATAGCACGGCAATCCACTCACCCCATTTGCACAGAATGTCAGCGACTTACCGAACCTGCCGGAGGGCACGCACGAGCTTCGCATCGCTCACGCGAACCTACAGCCCATCTGCGCCGCTCTCGCGCGCCGGATTTTTAGCCGCGCTAAACGCCTCGCACTGCGCTGCGCGAAACGCTTCAGGTACGTCGCTCCTTCGGATGCCTTGGCCGATGCCGTCAAGATCGCCCGCGCATTTTATGGCCGCTACATCGCTCATCCGCGGAAATCCTATTGTTGGTACGTTACGTACGAAAGTGGTGCAGCAAGGACACATGTGATGTGTCGCGCAGACACATACTCTTAAATCGATCTCCGGATTACCTATTCTCTAAAGAACCGTAATGCAGGCGAGCCTTGAACCTGTTCCGAATGCGAGTCCGCCGATGATCAGCGAGAATTTGGCAGCCATGCGCACCCATCGCAACCGCATCCACTGCTATCGCCGTTTGCTTGAAGCCCAGCTGACTAAGCCTGAGCGCCAATATCTCGAGACACGCCTTTCTGAAGAGCTTTGTGCTTTCGAGGATCTAAAGGCCGCTATCTTTCCGCTAGTTTTCACAATCTCAGACCCGCCTGCCCGAAACCCTCCCGTTGCAGCCTGAGCAAAGGTTCTATCATATCTCCAAGGTGGCGCGACTTCCCGTGGTTCGAACAACAGACTGCTTTTCACGCGCAATCGCACAAGTCTTAGTGCCAACCGAGCTGATCATCTGCTTTTGTGAACACCGAGGGAGAGGGTTCCCCATTGCTTAAAAACGGCATCTATGCGGCGTGGTTCAAGACGCCACTCGGCCAAGACACCGGCATCCTCCATGTGGAAGACGGCAAGATCTGGGGTCATGATAGCGTGATGACTTACAGCGGCTCTTGCGAAGTCGATGGAGATCGATTTACCGCGACTGTCACGACAAACCGGCATACCGAAGGGCAGCCAACGGTCTTCGGCGACGATCAAGAACCAGAGCTAAATCTCGTGGGAACATGCTCCGGAAAGTTTGCCACTTACGTTGGCAAGGCGGAGCAGTTTCCAGGAGTGCCCCTTGAGGGAACGCTTATTTTCAGCGAACAACAGCCGTCCGCGCCGGAGCCGAGCGGGCCGATGCCAAAGTTCGATCCTGATAAACTCTCGAAATTGGCGAAGCTCTCCCGCTGATTAATTAGTTTGTACCGCGAGCGGGCGTCACTATCGTCCGCACCGTACGATGGATTGACCCGTCGGTTCATTGAAGGCCTTCGTCAATGCGTCGCCTCCACCTTCGGGGACACGCCATCCAGCTGAGCTACGAGTGCACTCCGCCGGCCGAGCCATACACTTGAAGCGGCTCCGTTGCCGTTTGGCATCTAAAGAGCAGAATGAAATTATGGGCCGGCAAATCTAATTGCCGTTTGGGCGCCAGCCCATGCTTGCCAGCTCCCTTTTCAAGGTCCCGCACCTCCTTGCGGCCTCATTCGGCCACGCCGGCCACCCGGATCTCCCTGTCAAACGCTTCGTTCGATGGCGTGGTGTTTTTCCAAAGAGACCATAGATTGCAATGAAGCCAGATGGTTTTGAGAGCTTTGCACCAAGCGCCGCAATGCCATCGGCGATGAGATAGGGGCAACTTGGAAGAGGTTTGATGACGAAGATGACGTCGTAGAGCCGGTCATCGGTATCCGGCCAGCTGGCGGGGGCGGTGAGATCGATTAGAACGGGATCACAAACGTTGTTGTTACCACCTTCGGCACGGTTGTTTTCGATGATCTCGAAGACATCTTGGTTGTAGCCGGAGTGCTGAAACGAACGCCGGGAACATGCGGCGCGAAGTAATTGACACGCAATCCGGAACCAGTCGCCGCCTCAAGCGCGTTACCCTCCTCAGGAAAGATCTCCTCGAACGTTTTTAGGATCGCGTCCCTATTGCGGTTTCCCCGCCCAGGCGACATAAGGGCTAAGCGGATGCGGGTCAATATTGGGTCTGGCGCCGGACATTCGGATAATCCTTCTTCCGCGGTGAAGCCATTGGGTAGCCGCTACGAGTCCTCAATTCTGAGTCAGCAGGCGCATGCGTTGCGGATCGGCATCCATTATCGGCAAATGCCTCAGCGGCAGCTGGTGCGCGCAAGGCATGATGTGCCAGCCATAGCTTCTCGGCGGCGTGAGCGCTGCGGCGCGACGTCCCGAATAGCCAGGATGTTCCGATGCCCATTCAAAATGCGGCAGGGTCAGAGTAAACGGACAGCTGACCTCCATCGCCGACGGAGGACCATCGCCCCGGATTTCGCTTGGCAAATCGGCCCTCAAACCTGAATTTGTTTCATAGTCTTTCGGCCATCTTCCCTCGCGTAGGAGAGCGGTGCAGGATTTGGGCCATCGCGATCCAGAGGAGCGCTCCCTGGCCTCTCGAGCCCAAATGTCACTTTGCCAGCAACTTGGCAGGCTGCAGTCATCAGGAATGTATGTCCTCAGAAAGAGCGCGCGCGAGGCGGGCAAAAAGGATCCGCACGTTTCCAAAAAGCCGCCCGGTACGCCTCACGATGCGCATTGGCCAGGCTCTTGCTGCAAGCGCTGCCATGGCGATTCCCGTAACTCTTCAGACGACGAGCCGACGAACGAGTCCGCCGTTCAGCTCGGATGGATACAGAATGCGCTAGCGCTCAATTTACTGCGCGGCTGTGGAACTGACGCTTTTCATTAAGCACGCGCAGCGCTTGAGCTGCATGTTCAATGATAACCGACCTCGATCAGGAGAAAGACTCTTTCGATGACGAGCGCAGAGAAACATGTCGCCGGATGATGTGCGCGAAAGCCCGGCTGGCAGTCAAGACGGCCAAGCGAACGCAAATATTTGATGAATTTCGCCGTTATACGGCAACATAAGCAGGAACACTGGCGAATACGGCATCGCGAAAGGCAGTCGTTTGGATTTTGCTGTTCGGCAACGCATTCGCGCGCCGCCTTCTCTGTGTTTCAAGTTTAGTTGAAAGTAGCAGCGTCTTCCAAAACACCAACGAAGGACAAACAGCCTACGCCCGCCGATTACGTCAGCGCTAACATTCTTATGCGATTGAACTACTTTTTGCCTCGAACGCGAAACGAGTGCCTGATTTGTCGCGGCATCGATATGGCGGCATATACCGACCTCACGTGGTAAGATGCTTCTCGTCGGTGCGATCCTAACGCGCCACCAGATCGTGTCGCACACGACGCATGCCAACGAGCTGCGTCGCAATCTCGCCAGGCTAGGTCCGGAAGTCGCGGATCTTCACCTGGTTGTCGTTGCGGCCCAAAAACTCCAGATTGCCGTCCGGTAAATAGCGCGCAAGATCATCGGTCCGGAACATCCGCGCGCCGGGATCGCCGCTGAACGGATCGGCCACAAACCGCTCCGCCGTCAGCTCGGGTCGGTTCAGATAGCCACGCGCGATTCCCGCGCCCCCAATGTGAAGTTCCCCAACCGCCCCAAACGGAACGGGCTCACCATGACCGTCAAGCAGGTAAATCCGTGTGTTCGAGATTGGCCGGCCAATGGGAGGCAACTGGGGCCAGCGTGATGGGTCGGCCGCGAGACTGTGCTCCGTGACTACGTGGGTTTCTGCGGGGCCATACTGATTTATTAACCTCACCCTGGGGTGCACTTCGAAGAACGATCTAAGCATTCGGGTGGTCAGCAATTGCGCACGCGCTGCATAGATCTCTCTCAAAGAAGGCAGCAGCACTCCTTGGGCGCCCCAGACTTCCGCAAAATGGTTCAGCGCTCCGAATGGGAGGAAAAGTCGTTCTATCGCTTCAGTCCACGCAAATTCTAGCAGTCCGGTGAAATCTGCAATGGTCGTTTCCCGCGCGAGCACGAGCACGCCACCGTCCCTCCAACAACTGAACAGTTCCTGGAACGAGACGTTGATGTTCAGGGTCGTGAATTGAAGTGTGCGTCGCTTTGGCGCTCCTAACACTGGCGAGGACCTGATCAAATTCAAAAGCGTGCTGTGAGGCATTTCGACGCCCTTTGGCGTGCCGGTAGATCCCGAGGTGTAGATCACATAAGCGAGATGGCTCGAGGTCAAGCCGAGGGTGCGCGGATCCGGATCAGACGCCGGTAGATTTGCCCAACTCGGCCTCGTCGTATCGAGATCGACTACCGTCACATCGACCAGCGCATCGGAGCCAAGCGTGGATCTTCCCGCAGCATCTGCCAGCAACAGCCGCGGGGCCGCATCCGCAAGAACCTGCCGCAGCCGCCCGGACGGATAGGCCGGATCCAGCGGCAGATACGCGCCACCCGCCTTCAGGATCGCCAGCAGCCCGACCACCATCGCGGGGCTGCGCTCCAAGCAGATCGCGACAGGCCGATCCGGCCTCGCCCCCAGCGCGATCAGATGATGCGCCAGCCGGTTCGCCCTTGCATTGAGCTCGCCATAGCTCAGGCACGCGTGCTCGTAGGCCACCGCCACCGCGTCCGGCGCCTTGCGCACCTGGGCCTCAAATAGCTCATGGATGCACCGTTCCGAAAGATAGGGCGCTGCCATCGGGTTCAGCTCCTCAGCAGATACGCGCGCTCATTGGACGACAGCAGCCCAATTCGTTCAGCGGATGCTGCGCATTAGCGACCAGCACACAACAGCGTTTGCAAATACTGTGCTTTTGTACACGTGTATTCACCGCAGGTTCTCGGCCGTCCTACAATCATTCTGCGTATACGATCATCGTGATGAACTGGATGTGATCGTCTAACAGCTGTTCCGGGGCATGAAGAATATTGCCAGAGAATGTGAATGCATCACCTGGCTCGACCAGAAATGTTTTGTCACCAAAACGATACTGCATCCTACCGCTCAGCATATAAATAAACTCTATCCCGGGATGCTGAAAGCGCGGATAGCTCTTTCTCTTCTTGTCTATGTTAACGAGGAAGGATTCGAAAACCCTGCGCGGTCCCTTGTGATAGGAGAGCAAACAAGGTGTGCCCCTGTCTGGTACCTGAGCACAACCTCCAATTGATCAGAGGCCTTGATGAGTCGTGCCTCGCCCCTCGTTTGCTCGACCTCACTGAATAAGGTCGAAAGATCAGTACCTAACCGAGCGCAAATTCGTTCAAGCAGCGCGAAGCTTGCGGTAGATCGGCCCGTCTCAAAGCGACTGAGCATCGGGACTGAGATACATGCTGCCGATGCAACATCGCCAAGCGCAAGCCCTCGCTCGAGCCGGGCGCGACGAATAGCAGCGCCCATTCTCTTTTCGATCGACGGTTTCTCAGTCGCCGCAGCAGCAGTGAGAAACCTCTCCGGCGCGCGTCCTTTTTTTAGCTTACTTTGGCGCCACTGATTGGCGTGCTTGACCTTACCCAATTCGGCGTCTCGCTTTACAAGATGACGTTCTAGAGCGTCCTTGCGCTTAGCAACGGTAGTTTATCGGCATTGTCTCCTCGCGGGTCTTCACCGCCACCGGGCCAGTGCTCTCAGCCTGATGAACGCGTCGCGCCAACTTGACGGGAAGCCAAGATGCGCCCATCGAACTTTCATAATCAGCAGTGCTCGCGCAAAGGCCTGGAAGAGGCTTGTCTGGCCTGCGTTGTCAGGTTCGATATCACCTCGCCCACTTCCTTAGGTCAATGCGCTACGCGCAAACAGCACGAATCGCTGCTATTCCCGCGCGGTCACCTACAAAGATAGAATCGTTCTCTCTAGACGTCGGATTGCATGATTATCCCTCTCTCCAAACAGAATCGGTCGCGACCGCAACAAATTGCCGGTGTGCGTGGAGAAGCTTAGAACCCAAAAATCTCAGTGCTACGCAGCCTCGCGATTCCATCATCTACAACTCCGGACTGGGGCCGGCCTTGCCGTACTGCCAGAGCGCCGTGCAGGATTTGGGCCACTGCGGTGCTGAGTAACATCCGGCAGTTTTTCAAGCGCAATGTCGCATTCGCTACAGTTGGCGAGTTCTAGATCGAGGTGCGTTTGCTTTCGGACGAATGAGCGCGCGCAGACCAAAGCAAGGACGACTCTGTGCAAGGCGCCCGGCCCCCGGTGTTGGTCCACTTTAAGAACGACTCGTTCGGGCTATAAGAGCGACTCGAATCCGGGCTTTAAGAACGACTCGATCTCGTAAATCGATGCCCGATCAGGGCAAATCGGCGGCAGGACTGGAAGCCGAACATTAACGCCGCGAAGATTTCGCCGTGAGTAGGATAATAGGTACTTCGCGTATCGCAAGCGATCCGTGACAGGCAGCAGCCCTGCCTGTTGAGAAACGCCAGCGCTATCGTGCTGAAGTGGCGCTGGTGCTGCTGGTGCTGGCGCTGCCGTTGATGCTGCCGGTGATCGTGCCGGCGCCGATGATCGTCGACATGTCGATGAGCAGCAGCGGCATCATGCTGATCATGATCGCGCCGATGATCGGCGCCGGCTGATGACGTCGGCGATGATCTCGGAGGTCGCCACCATGTGGATCATGCCGGTGACGATGACCCGCGCGGCCGCCATCGTTTACCGGCCGTTGGCCCAGCCGTCGTCCAAGCTTCCCAACAACTGGTGTAGTGCCCGGTCGTCCGTCTCGCCCTCCGCGCGTTGGACGTCGCGGTCCAACTGGTAGACCAGGTCGGCCAGATCGCCGTCATTCAGCGAGGGGACCAAATCGAACGCCTCGCCTTCGATTACCAGCAGCGGGACGCCTTCCTCGCCGTACAGCTTCAAGGCTTCTGCGGTCTGCTTCGGGAGCCAGCGTTGGTAGTCCGAGAGCGGGACACGGAACGAGCCATCATATTTCCGGAGGTCAAACGTCTGCTCAACAAGCTTTGGTAATCTTCGTCCCACTGAGCTCGAGATCGGGCCTGACGAGCTTGTTCATAAATGGCACGCCTGGCTTCGCGAAGCGCATCGAGTTCGGCCGCCGACGCGTTGCTGGCGAAGGCGAACTCTCCATTAGCGGTCCAGGAAACCGCGCTTCTCGGAAAGACGTCCCTTGTAGCCTTTCTCGATCGCGCACGCCTGCCGGACATCGACGGCGGTACGCGATGACAAACCGCGGAGAACCTGCGAGGACACATTCTTCACGCTCAGCGGATGGTAAGCCAGAACGGAATGCAGCCCGGCGTCGTGGATGGCGGTCGACCAGTTTCGATGAACCCGTATGACGTTTCGGTTGAACATCACGCAAGCGTCTTGATGCTCGTCGACGACCTGCACACCACCCATTCCTGGGCTCTGGGCGGCATCACCTGCCTCACCAGCGCCGCAAGCCCTTCATCCGCCAGTACCGGCATCGCAGTTTCCCCTCGTCAATGCCGGTTCTGCTCCCGGCTTGCCTACTAAAATTTTAAGGCGAGACGCCGCCGGCGATACCGACTCCTCGGTTCTTCCTCAACGAATCCTTGGAATTTCGACGAAGCCGCCGTTTGGAAGGCAACCCATTCTTTCCGATGAAGCGAAGCCGTCGTCGCCTAGCATCGCGGCCTTTCAAATCGTAACGATCAGCGGCGGCTCTCGTTCACCTGCGCTGACCGATCATCGAAGCACACGCGGATCTTCTCCCGCGCACGAAGAAACTCAGCGACGGCGATGAGCCTGTTGGGCTCGTCGAGAAAGGAAGTGCGCCGTGTCCTCGGCACGATCGGGCGCTTGCAGGCAGAAACTGCCTTATCGGGACTGCGATGTAGTCGTCTCCGGGAGCGAAGATCCGTCCACCCCAGCCACTCTCAGTTGCATCGACGGCGATACCGGCACGTTCGTCGGCACCGCACGGATAGCGGATCATCGAGACGATCGTTCGATCATGGACGAGGAAGTGGCGCGCATGATCGGCGGAACGTACCGGTTGGCGTCGATCGCTGTGGGCCTGGAAATGGACCTGCTCATCCGGCGGACGTGGCGCGTGTCAGACAAGCTGAGACTTCGCCGTCGGCTATGTCGTCAGCGGTACCGCCCCCGGACCTGGAGGGATAAGAACCCAGGGGACGCTCGCTTGCAGTCGCCTCAGTACCGTGCCGGCGGCTAACGAGATCACGGGCCCTTCGGGCCAAACGAGACCTCGTCGAGATCGTCGTCGTCCGCATCGATCTCGGCAAAGATAGGCTCTTCGCCGAACGGACGGTTGATGATGGCGAGAGCTTCGGGAGCGGCGTAGATCCGGTTTCGCGCATAGCCGGTCCTCTCCTGCAGAATGCCGACTTCCTGCAATTGCGCGATGGCCTGATTTACTTGCGCAGGCGACACATCGAGCAGTTGGCCGAGCCGCTTCGCCGTCACGACCGGATAGTTGTGAAGTTCATCCAGGGCGCGGATGGCCGCGGATCCCTTGCGGAATTTTCGGCGCGCCCTCCAGCGCTCTGACAATTCCGACAGTGCCGTCCGAGTGCGGATGAGTTCTTCGACAGTACCGGTGACGGCGTCGGCCATGAAGGTGATGATCGGCTCCCAGTCGAGCCGCTGTTGAGCGTCCTTGAGCAAGGCGTAGTACGTGCCCTTTTTGCTTTCGATGTAAGGCGAAAGGTACAGAGGCACGTGCTTCTCCGCCGCCATCATGAGCGGAAGCAGAAGGCGGCCGACGCGTCCGTTGCCATCGCGGAACGGGTGTACCGCCTCGAAATGGGTGTGCGCGATCGCCATGCGCGTGATGAACCCTTGCGTCATCTGCTGCATGCCCTCGTTCCGCAGGTAGTCCACCGTTTGGGCGAGGCAGTCGGGGACGGCATCAGGGGGTGGAGGATTCAGGCTGGAATATGCGATGTCTTTGTTTCCGCCGATCCATACGACGCGCGTACGGAGGTCGCCGGGCACGTCCTGATAGTCGGGATCGTCTTTCATCACGGCGCGATGGAGATCCTTGATCAGGTCCATGGTGAAGACGCTGTAGCCGTCCTTGGCGGCTCTCGGGATGAATCCGTCCAGGGCAACGGCGTAGTTGCGGACTTGGCGCGCTTCGTCCCGTGCTCCGTCGTCGCCCGTCTCTTCGACGGAAAGCAGTTCGTCGAGAGTGCTCTGGGTACCTTCGATCGACGAGGAACTGACTGCCTCCCGTCTGGTAAGGACACGGCTGACGATGTAGGGGTCCTTCATCTCGGCGCCAATAGCGTTGACCTTGCCGAAGGCTGCTTGAGCGGCTTCCAAGGCTTTCATCGCCCCGCCGACGAACACGCCGTCCTCCGGGGGTGCCGGCGGGACGATCCCGTAGTGAGAATCGTAGGGCGGCGGAAGCCGCTTCAGGGTCTGGCGGATCGTATGGCTGAGATCGCTGCGCTTCATGGGAACCCAAAATAAGAGGCCATTTGGTGCAGTATATTTTTGGTTCCTGCGAAAAGCCATAGCAGAGAGCGATCTCGGGGCGGCTTATTTTGGCTTTCAGGGGCGAGACTTGCGGTCCAGCGTTAGGTTCCGTTAACCATGCGCCCGGGAGACGGGGATCGGCGTCCCTTCAAAGCCGGGCGATCCGCCCCGCCTGTTCCTCGGCCGGGGGATGCAGCACCAAGCCCATCCTCCGCGGGGACTCCGCGGACCGCTTGTTTCGTTGGCCATGTTGACCGGGACCGCCATGACCGGCCGCTCTCGTCGGCAAAAACGGCCCGCCGGACGCCTTCCAGAACAAAGCGCTCACCGGCAACGGTCGCCGAGCGCTCCAGGTGGTCACGTTGATGACCATCCGGTCTCGGCGTCGAGCAGCAGCGGGTCCGGGTGATGAGAGCCAAGTCGGTCGCGGGAAAGGTGCGGCACCCGTTCTTCGAGCTTTGAGAATACTTCTGGCGACGCCAGCGGCACTGCAGATTTTACTCTTCCGCAGCGACCACGTCCTCCGCTTTACGTCGACCGCCAAGTAGCATTAACGCGGCCAGGGCGGAAAGACTGAGACCGGCCGATACCATGACGACGCCTCGGCCGAGCGGCTCGATCAACAGCCCGAACCCCAGCGGGGCCAGCGCCTGAGCGATGCGCGAAGGCGCTCCGATGAGCCCAAGCCGATAGGCATAGTTCTCCGGCCCGAAGATGGCCAGCGGCAGCGTTCCGCGCGCGATTGTGAGAATGCCGTTGCCGGCGCCGTGCAGCAGGGCGAAGGCCGCTGCGGCGCCGCCGCCGAACACCCCGATGACGCAGGCGCCGATCGGATGGGTGATGCAGGCCAGCCGGGTCGAGACCAGCGGGTGGAAGCGCCCCAGCACGCTGGCCTCCATGACGCGGGCGGCGACCTGGGCGGGACCGATCATCATCCCCGCGAAAACGGCCTGCGCCGGTGTCGCGCCGAAGGCTTCCACGATGCGCGGCAGGTGTGCAGACATCGCCGAGGTCACGGTCCAGGCGGCTGCGAACGCGAACGACTGAAGCACCATGGTGCGGTCCATCGGGATGTGCGGCTCGACGGTGGGTCCGGCCGTTGTCGCTGGTTGCTGCGCCCCGGGGCAGCACCATTGCTCGCAAGCGCAAAGACGGTTCCACCGGCTATCACGCGCAGGTCACCATTAAGCGCGGCGGGGAGATCGTCCACCGCGAGACGAGGACCTTCGATCGCAGGCAAGCTGCTTCCGCGTGGATGGAGAAGCGAGAGACAGAACTTGCGAAGCCAGGCGCACTCGAGCGGCAGAACATGCCGGACCCGAAGCTGTCCGCAGTGATCGATCGCTACATTGAGGAATCGATCAAGGAAATCGGCCGAACCAAAGCTCAGGTACTCGCGACCATCAAGGACTATGACATAGCGGATCTCAAGTGCAGCGAGGTCACGAGTGAGCAGCTAGTCTCCTTCGCCAAAAAATTGCCGGTTCAGCCCCAAACGGTGGGAAACTACTTCAGCCACCTCGGCTCAATCTTCACCATTGCACGGCCGGCCTGGGGCTATCCGTTAGACTCACAAGCGATGGACGATGCACTGGTGGTGACGAGAAACCTCGGCCTTACTTCGAAAAGCAAGGAGCGCGATCGTCGACCAACTTTGGCCGAATTGGACCTCCTCATGCATCATTTCGGCAAGGTCAAAATTCATCGGCCTCGGTCCGCGCCGATGCAGCAGATTATCGTGTTCGCTATCTATAGCACCCGGCGGCAGGAAGAGATCACGCGGATCGAATGGACGGATTTTGAAGCCGCAGCGCCACCCATACATCCAGATGCTCGTGTTCTCATTCGCGACATGAAGCATCCAGGCGACAAGCAGGGGAATGACGTATTCTGCGATCTGCCGCCTGAAGCGACTGCAGTTATCGAAAGCATGCCACGCGTCGCGAAGCAAATATTCCCCTACTCCGTAGACGCAATTGGTGCTGCGTTCACGCGTGCTTGCAGATTCCTGGGCATTGATGATTTGCACTTCCACGATTTGAGGCACGACGGGATTTCGCGCCTGTTTGAAATGGGCAAAACAATACCTCAAGCCGCAAGCGTTTCGGGTCACCGGAGCTGGAGCAGCTTGAAGCGATATAGTCACCTGCGCCAGACTGGCGATAAATTCGCCAATTGGAAATGGCTTCCAGTCGTGGCGTGTGCAAGAGCCGAAGCGTCAGCGCCGGTTTCGGCCAGCGTTGGCGAATGAGTATCGCCAACGCTGAACCCGCGGTATGCAATTCGAAACAGTTACCCAGCACTAGTCTTCTGCTTCGGCGGCGGCCTTCCAGGCACCATCATCTTCCATCTGACGGGAAAGACGCTGGACCACACAAATCAATTCAACGAGTCGAAGACCGTCAATCGGGCGGATGTGCATGGTCGGTCGCCGGGCGGCGACGAGCTTCTGCATGTCGTGATCAAACTCTTTCAAGTTTATGAAGGTGTCGCCGAAAACCTCATCCCAATTTCTGCGGCCCTGGACGATAGATGACAGATGACCGAGTTCTGTATAATTGATCAGTGGCATCGAGGCCTCTCCGCGCTCGAGAGCCTGTCTGCGAATGCGCTTGGCATCGCCGGCGACGTTGCCGTCGACGCGCAATTTGAACCAGTCAGGACCGAACTTCTCTGATAGTTTGCGTGTAATATAGGCTCTTAGCTCTACCTCGAAGCGTTCGAGCACCCTGTACGCGTCGTGTCGCGTACCGCGCGAGCGGATTGTCATTGAGACATCACCGAAGCCAATGACGGCGACCGTATCCGTGTCAGAGCGGACGCCGCTGGTAAGACCGCTATCGACTACGACCTCGACCGCGACCGCGAGATCCGCTCGAGCCAGACCCGGATCAACGCTAGCGGCATCGTACATGCGCCGACGGACCCGAGCGTCCCGCCAGAAATTTTCGGGTAGATCGGGGCGCGTGCGCCATTCGCCGAACAGGGACTGATATGCCTCGCGCCAGGCAGATGTTTGCGGACCGATCATATCTGTGACGCCCGCGAACGCAGACATCTTGAACCTGGTCGATTCAAGGCTGGCGCTCAGGCTCTGATCAAGTCCGAGCACGGCGCTCAAGCTCTGTTGGTCCAGGCCGACGGATCCGATCGAATCGTGCAGACGCGTGACTTCGGCCGTAAGGTTTGGAAGTGCGGGATAGAGCTTGCTGATATCAGCGACTTCGATTCTGCCGAGAGTGCTCGCCCACTGGCTCATACGGGCGATGTCGCCAGCGGTCCCGGCGAGCGATGCTACGAGCGATTTTTGCTGCTCGATCGCATTCATCGCGTTCGCGAACCCTCCGTGGGCATTCCCAAAATCGGCAAATACCCTTCGCGCTTCATTGATGGCGACAGCAAACTCCGGCGGAATTGCGATCGGCTTGATCTTCGCGATCGCGTCTGCGAATGGCGATTCGACATGAAGCTGCTTAACCCCGGCAAGCATGTCGGCAACACCTGGATCTATTGTGATCCCGGCGAGTGTCTTTGCTGTAGACGCCATCGTGGTCAGCTCCGCGCTCGAAGGCAACCCGATCCCGCGAGCTAACTTAGCGGTCGATTCCACGTCTCGGAGGATTGCCGCACCCGGAGACCCAGCCAGGTCGCGCGCAAGCTTGGCTGCAGGGGACGCAGCATATTCCTCCAGCAGCTTGGCGGCCGGTGAGGTCGCGATTTCGCGAGCTAACTGTACGCTTGGCGAGTTAGCCAGCTCGCTCATCAATTTCTGCGAGGGAGAATTCTGGAACTCGCGGAGCAGAGCCGCTGCGGGATCTTCGGGAGGGTCGGCAGGATCTGACATTGTCGACTCGCCATTTGCCAGTCAAAACAGCGGTCGTCCGCCGCGCGACTACAATATAGCGCGGGAACTGTCGATTTCCCATCGTTGCCACTAGATAAACGACGGTTGTACAGGCTCGTGATGTGAGATCTTTCGCGGTCCAGCGTGCTCGGACGGAACGTGCAATCCCCAGCGCGATGGAAATTGGGGAGCCGGCAATGGTCGGTGATTGGGACGGTAGATTTGTTTGATGCGTGTTCGGTTGGCTATGCCGGTGATATCGGGATGTGCTACCCGGGCATATTTCGAAATTTCGCAAAACACATTCTGACAGTCGATCGGTTGCAGTGGGCGGCCATAGAGACCATCAAAACGCAGTCCGAGTCGGGCGAATTCGCTTTCCTGGCGATCGGTCATCCAATGGATAACCTCTTCTGGCGTTGCCCGGCCGGTATTCGAGAAGCATTTTGAAATGCCGTCGAGCGCCCCTGGCCCGGCGACGACCATGTCAGCTTCGTCGAAATCGAGAAGCGAAGAATAGTTCAGGTCGATCGTATATTGGAACGCGAGGAAAGGACCGATTCCCGGATAATTCAAAACAAGCTCGTAGACCGTCCGCAACGAGCGGGCATGCCTGATTCGGTCTGGAAGCCGATCCTTCATCATCTGCAGCAGAAGTGCGATGTGGTTGCTGTGCTTGCGCTCGCGACCGAACGACGGCGATGGCATGATGTAGGCCGCCGAATAGATGCTGTTCCCTCGCCTGCGCAGGTTCTCAAGCGCGCGATCGAGCGCAGCCGCATCTAAATTTGCCCACGTGATCGGGCCGAGACGCTGTTCCAATGCTTCCCATGTTTCGATTCGGTTGAATATCTTGAACAAAATGGTTCGAAAGAAGACTTCGCGCGGCTCTTGGGAACGGTCAGTCCCAGCCTGGACTTCTGATATCAAATACTGGCTGACCCGATCGGATGCCCGATAGGTGTTGGTGAACCGAAAGCCGGACAGAATCGGATCAGCGGTACAGAGGCCAATAGGGTCAGCGAGGCGACGGTAATACATCGCAAGCCGCTCGGCGGCAAAGCGCCAATAGGTATCGAAGACAATGGTTGGAGTCATCCGACGCCCTGTCACTGAGTTTTTCGGCCACGATGTCCGTGCCCGACCGGGTAGAGAATCGTCGAAACGATATACTGTCGGGAATGGGCAGTCACGATGGTTGGACAGCGAAGAGGAGAATCGATGACAAAAGGCATGGATCGGCAGATTTCGGTGTCCGAGTTCGAGCGAAATGCGATTGCCACTGACCAGCTTGAGCCCAGGTTGGAGACTGCCCTGCTCGGCCTTGTCGGTGAGGTCGGCAGTCTCGTCAGCGCACTGAAGAAGAAGCGTCGCGACACGGACGGGTTTCTTGGCTATCACGACGCCGTCGTCGAGGAGCTGGGAGATGTCCTGTGGTATGTCTCCGCTGTCGCGCGCCGTGGAGGAACGGGACTTGAAGATGTTTTGTCGCGCGCGATCAGCGATGCGGCCGGCCAAGGCATGTTGACATTGGGTGCACTAGCACCCCGCGGCTCACGCGGCATTGACGAGGGTGCGTTCGAAAAGTCATTGCTCGAGCTTGCGGGTGAGAGCGGTGATCTCGCCAAGCGGTATGTAGGAGGCGCCTACACCGACAATGTTGATGCCCTTCGCGGCGATCTGATCAAGTTTGTCCGTCCGCTGGGTCACGCGGCGTCGGCAGCTGAGGTATCGCTTGACGAGGCAGGATCCAGGAATATCGCCAAAACGCAAGAGAGCTGGCCTACACGAGCGATATTTCCCCCGCTGTTCGATGAAGGACTACACGTCGACGAACAGCTCCCTCGTCTCCTGCGTGTTGAGGTTTACGAGCGGGAGGTCAACGGCAAGAAATTCGTCTTTCAGAAATCAGGTGGGCTCTTGCTGGGAGATCGCCTGACCGACAACCATCTTCCGGAAGACGACTATCGCTTTCATGACGTCTTTCACCTGGCCTTTGCTGCTGTCCTTGGCTGGTCCCCCACGACGCGGGCCTTGCTGAAGATCAAACGAAAGAGCCTGCCGGCGATCGACGAAAACGAGGACGGGGCTCGCGCAAACCTGATCGAGGAAGGTCTGTCGACTTGGATTTTTGAGACCGCGAAGCGACACCAGTTCTTCGCCCACACGCCACGTCTTGGCCTTGACCTGTTGAAGGCGGTCAAGAATTTTGTTCAGGGCTACGAAGCACACCATCTGCCACTATGGATGTGGGATCGTGCTATTTTGCAGGGATATGCCGTCTTTCGCGAGCTGCAGGTCCACCGACGCGGAATTGTCACGGCAGACCTCATCAAGCGGGAAGTTCGGTTTGAGCGTTGGCCGGAAGGCTAGAGGGCGCAGGCGATGACGCCGCAACGGGCAAGGCTCGACACTGCCGAATGAGATCGTTCGCCTCACCAATGCTCCAGCCGTGTACGACGCAATTCTGGGTCTTCTTGCCGGCGTCGATCTCGGCATGGGTCGAAATACAGGTTAACGAGCCAAGACTTGCTCCCGCCTGCGCTGCGACGAAGGCCTGCAGCCGCCCGAGGCCGACGAAATTGCCAAGGCCTCGCGCGATGTAGGCGTGGTTGCGATACATCACCGTGAGCATCAACGTCTTGTCATCGGTAAGCTTGAAGCTCAAGAAGCTAAGGCACTGCCGGTTGGAGACCTTGCCGGCGTCTCGCGTCGGGTCATAAATGGTCATTTCGTAGGTGTTACGGTAGGTACGCTCCGATTCGATCTGGGCTTTCATGAATTGGATCAGATCGTCCAGCGGATTAATGACACTGATGTTCTGTCCTTTGACCTTTTTCCACGAAGTCATACGCTCGAAATAGCGGCCCCAATCCCGCGTCATCTGCTTCATGCGTGGCAGGACTTTGTCATAGGCAGCATAAAGGTCCCCCGCCCCGTGGCGTTCGAGCAGTCCTTGAGGAAAAATTGTGTTGGCCACCCCCGAGATGGTATTTGCGTGGTGATCACGCAGAAAACGATCGACCGTGGTCAGGATGGCGTGGTCGGTAGAAGACACAGCGACTGGATTCTCAATGTCGATAACGACATTGTATGCCTCTCCCCCCGCATCTTGAACCGCAGCAACGGCAGCGAGCCAGGCTTGGGCATTGGTCGGTTGCGGGGAAATGGGCGTATACATGGTCAAAGCTCCTTCGTCAGAATAACCACTTCAGTCAAGCGGGGCGCCAAATAATGCTCCGCGAGCCAGGCATAGCCTTCGAGTCCCCAGCCCTCGCCCCAGGAGTTGCGGATCAAGATGGCCCTTTTGCCGGCGCGCTCGCCATATCCCACGGCAACGACAGCGTGGCGTCGCTTAGGGTCAATTGCCTCGACGCGATCAACGACACCTGCTTCAGGTATATAAAAGGCGTCCGACAGGGTCATCGTAATGAGGACCGGCACGCTGGAATCAAGCTGATCGACAACATCCTGAAGCGCCGCTCCACATGCGGCATGATCTCGGAAGAAAAGCTCCGATGGGCTAGCTGGCGGAAGCCAAGACGAGATGTCGATGGTTGCACTTTGAATGTAGGGCCACTCCGATTCCGCCGGCTGGCCGTCGCACTTAATCGTTGCGAGCATTGATACCAGTGTCGAACCATCCTGCGGGAGACCGCCATCACGTTTCACAGCGTGGTAGTAGGCCCATTCTGCTGACAGGGGATTCCACCCCGGTCGCAGCGCCGCGTGTGTATCGCTCGCTGCGAAGGCCAGACATGTGGGACGAGGATTCTGGTCCCGCGCCGCACCAAAGCTGCCGCGCAGGTCGACGATGGTCTTGATCATGTTTATGCAGCCTGCAGCACCCGCCTGAGTTCTGGCTCCCACATCCCGGGGCTCTCTGGACCGCGGAGATCATAACGAAGACGGAGCTGGTGGAGAGCGACATCAGTTGCCCAGGGCCGAGACTCGCGAAGAGTGACTTCGCCTTGCACGCGATCCTTCGACCGCGCCGTGACTTTGCGCGTCAGAGCGCCTCCTATCGCGTTTGGCGAGGTATCCTCGCGATCGTCATCGACCAGCGCGAATCCTGCGTCACGCAACTGATCGAAATTCCAGAGGTAGCCGGCGCCACTGTTCTCCCGCAGCTTGACGACGAAGAGATCATTGCGGCCCCCCTCGATGAAGGAGCCTTCATCGTGCTCAGTGAGAAGCCAAACATCAGCGCGCCAATCCGGGGGCTCATAACTGCCGAGCAGTTGTTGTTTAATCGATTTCGGCTCGATATCAATCAATTGCTCGCGCTGCCCGCGAGTAATAACCTTGTGTCGCTCGATCGCAAAGCAGGTCGCTCGGTAGCTGGTGCCAAGGCGAAGCGAAGCCTGATACAGGAAGGCGGGGTCAGCAAGTTGGCGGGCTGACCACCGTTGTCGCTGCAGAACAAGTGCGACAAGCCAGGCCGGAGTCAGAAACATCGAGGCGAAAGCATCAGCTTCCCGCTCCTGGCGGTTGGCGGTCCCGGTGGTTGCGAAAGGCGAGCGCCTGAGGATGCTGTCGTCATCGAGACTGGGCTCGTGACGCATGTAGAGATGGCCAAGTTCGTGGGCACCGGTGAATCTCTGGACTGGCAGTGGCCGCTTGGTCGTAATCAGCACGCCGAGCTCTTCGGCGGGCAGATATGCCCCGAGAAGCTTGTCGAGCGGTTGAAACATCAGCGTCGCTCCAAGCTTTGCGATGGTGGAAAAGACATCGATGCGGCTCGTAGTCCCCCGCTCGATCTGTTCGCGAATGCCAAGGTCACGATGGAGGGTGTGAGCCGCCTTCGCACCTGTCAGAATTGCGGCACGGTTATCGACCATCGGGGGTAGCCTTGGCCTTCGCGCGAGATTTCAGGAAATTGGCGAAACGGGCGAGCTCCTGGCGATCTTGCTGGGAAAGAGTCGCCGCTGCGCGCGCGACATGAGCAACCTCCTTGGCGACCTCAGAAGTCGCCTCGGGATCTTCCCCGGTAAACCACGCTACGGGCCGCTGATACAGCTTTGCCAATCGAGCAAGCTCGATGGCATCGACTTTGCGCACGCCGGCTTCGATGTTGGACAACGCGCTACGTGGAATGCCGAGTACCTTCGCAACGTCTTCCTGCTTGAGCCCCATATACTCACGAGCTTCCTTGAGGCGCTCTCCAAGGGCTTGCCGATCTGGCTCTGGCTGCGGCTGCGAAAAGCCCACGCGATCATTGGACATGATTTTGAGTCTCCGTTGTCGACTGCTCCCAGGCCACCTGTGCCTGGGACATAAGGTCGTTGACGCAAGCTTCGGCGGTGTCATAGCCACCCCGCGGGGAGAACGTTGCCGGCAGCTTAAGACCCAGGATTTCCTCAACCACGCAGATGATTTCGACCGCGACCAGCGAATCGACTTCTGGCTCCCACGACGCGCCCGGAACGATACCGGGGGTAGTCGTCGGAGGATGTGGTCTCAGGATGGCTTGATCAGCGGCCTGATCTGCGAGCACATTTCTGATGCAGGCCTCGACTTGCGCCGCTGGAAATGCTGCGACCTGAGCGCTCGAAACCGTCGTGACCATCACAACCTCCGCCGGCTAGCGAGTCCGAATATCAGACGCCAATATATTGCATGTCCGATTTTCAGACAAGGGGCATGACCAGGAAAGCGCCTCATCGAAAAGGTTTGGGCGATCCAGGGCCATTAGCGGACAAAATGCCTAATTCTTGACAAATCTTCCTATAAATGTCACTTGAGGGGACAATCCAGGAGGAGCCTTATGGGCTACGTAACCGGTGAGCAATTTCGGGCTGCGCGAGCAATGCTGGGATGGGAACAGGGCGAACTCGCCGAGCGAGCCAATGTGTCGGTCAAAACGATAAAGCGCCTTGAAGCAACAAACGGTCGCGTTGAAGCCCACTCGGAGTGGACGGTCAAAAATGCGCTGGAGCTCGGCGGCATTGAGTTTGTCGGCGATCACGATTGGCGCGACCGCAACGACGGCGTCAGGTTCGCGAAGGACAGGACAGGCAAGCTTAGGCGGGGCATTGTCGAGGAGACAGCTCGATGGCTTGACGTCACCCTCAAGATGAAGACCGACAAGGACGCGGACTTCTTTGAGCGCTCTACGGACGACGTTGTGAACGCAATCGTGGAAGAGGTGCGTGAAGGCGTTCGCAAGAGCGTGAAGGATACATTGAATCGCGCGGAATAGTGCCCGCGTGGCGTTGACACCAAAATGCGCGAATTGACGAACCGCGGCTGATTTTACCGACGGAAGTCGGCGCTTCATCCGATTCCCCCCTCCCCCGTGGCGCTTGTTTACACCATCATACGGCAACGAAGCGCTGCCTAGCGTCCGCCGCCCGTTTCACACGGGAGAGGTCCAAGATTACCGCTGCGACTCGGAAGCCTGTCAAAATGCCGTTGGGCCAGAGAATCTGCGATCCTGCAGTAACCGATCAAAACGCAAATGAAACAGGTGAAGCGCTCTACTTCAAAATTCTTGACCGACTTTTTGTAGCACAATGACATAGACCAAGTTGTGTTGGACGTTTTATTGGACGCTCTTTGCAGCAACCACCGAGCGTTCTCCACCGAACAAGGAATCGTCCTTGCCATTGCCTGATCTTCAGGACCAAAGCACTTGACCACTTAGCCGATGAGAATATTACCCGTTTAACTCCTTCGCGCGCTCGACCACGGAGCCGAACCCACCGCCGCCTGGCGTTTCCAAAGTGAGGCAGGATCCCGGCGGGACCACAATGGTTTCCCGCGGATCGATCGGTTCGCCGTTGAGCAACACACGGCCGGTGGCGCCCGATTCCCCGCCGCGCATGCCCGGCGCCGCGGTCCGCAGGCGATCGGCCATGAAGGTCATCGTCACCGGCTCATCGGCGAGCAATTCAAGCTCGAACACTTGCCCGTCGCCGCCGCGTGTTTTGCCGGCGCCGCCCGTACCGTGCCGCAGGGCACGTCGCGTGATCCGGACAGGGGCCTGGGACTCGATCACCTCGATCGGTGTGTTGGCGAGATTGCTCGGGAAGCTGAGCGAAGGCAGCCCGTCGCCCTTCGCGCCGGCGCCTTGACCACCATTGAGGAATAGCGTCGAGGCAAAGCGCCGCCCCTCGTGCGCGCCGGCGATCTGCACGCACCATAAGGGCGATCCGGCCGCGGCGCGAACACGATCCGGAACCACATTGGCGAGCGCGCCCATGACCGCGGTCGGCAGCAGATGCCCGGTCATGGCGCGCGCGCTCACCGCCGCGGGGAATTTCGGATTGAGGATCGATCCCGGCGGTGCGGTCGTGGTGATCGGCCGGAACGAGCCGTCATTGTTCGGTACGGTCGGCGCCAGCACACATTTGAGCGCGTAAGCCGTATAGGCAAAGGTGTAGATCGGCACCACGTTGATGGCGCGAGGCAATTGCGGCGACGAGCCAGTGTAATCGACGGTCAGCGCATCGCCCTTGACGATGATCCGGCAGCGGATCGTCACGGGCTCGATGAAGCCGTCCGTGCGGGCCTCGTATTCATACTCGCCGTCAGGCAGCGCGCGGATGGCATTCCGCATCGCGGCTTCCGATCGCGCATGCATTTCCTTGCCAACCTCGACCAGATCGCATTCGGTCTCATTGAGCATCTCGAGCAGGCGTTGCGAGAGCATACGATTGGCCGAAACCTGCGCCCACAGATCGCCCATGACCTGCTCGGGAATGCGCACATTGTTCTGGATGATGTCGATCAGCGTCTCGTTGATGGCGCCGGCCGCGATCAGTTTCATCGGTGGGATGCGCAATCCCTCCTCATAAAGATCGCGATTGCCGGGCGACCGCAAGCGACCGCCGATATCAGGCGAATGCGCGACGCTGCCGGCGAATCCGACCAGGACTCCTTCCCGAAACACCGGCATCGCGATGCTGATATCGGGAAGATGACCCGTGCCCAGCCACGGATCGTTGGTGATCATGATGTCGTCGGGCTTCAACGTCTCGCGCGGAAACACCTTGAGAAAGTGCCGCACTGTTTCGGGCAGCGTGCAGATGAAGGAGGGAATGCTCTGGCTGGATTGCGCGAGCAATTGCGCGTCGCGATCGAGAAGCACGACTGCGTAGTCGTTCGATTCGCGCACAATCGTCGAGAACGAGGTGCGCACCAAGGTGGCCGCGGCCTCTTCGACCAGACTGACCAGGCGGGTCCAGAGGATTTCCAATGAGATGGGATCAATCATGATTCGGCTTTCAGATGGATCAGCACGCTGAGATCATTGAGCACTTCGACATCGGCCTCGATCGGCACCACGATGGTCGATTCCGATTCTTCGAGGATCAGCGGCCCGCGCAAGCGAGTCCCGCCGCCCAGCGCATAGCGGTCGTATACCGGCACATCAGCCATCTTGTCGGCCTGGGTGCAGAAGATCGCACGGCGTGCCTTGGGACTAGCCTCGGACGACTTGGCGGAGTCGGGCCAGACGAAACGCTTAATATCCTGACGCGTCGCGCCGACAATACGCCAAGTCACGACTTCCAGCGATCCTGCTGGCAGCACGCCGCCATAGTTGGTTTCATAGGCCTTGCGAAACGCGGCATCGAGCTCGGTCGCAAAGGCCGGGCTAACGCTTCGCCAGGGAAAGGAGATCGAGAGATTAGCGCCCTGCCCGACATAGCGCATCTCGACCAGGATTTGCCACGCAACCTCAGCCGGACTCGTCAGCGCAGAGCTGAGCTCCAGTTCGGCTTCACGCTTGAGCTCCGCAAGCGTTGCCTCGATCTCCTGCCAATCAACCGTTTCCAGACCTTGCGGCTTGGACCAGGAGCGATCGACGCGAAGCGGCGCCGCGAGGAATCCGAGGCAGGAGCCGGTTCCGGCCGCAATTGGGAACAGCACACGAGGCACGCGCAGCTTGCGCGCGATCTCGACGGCGTGGACAGGGCCGGCGCCGCCGGTGGCGACCATTGTGAAGCGCCGCGGGTCCTGGGCCTTCTCGGCGATGTGCACGCGCGCCGCGGCCGCCATCGCTTCATTGACGACCTTGAAGATGCCCTTGGCGACGTCCAGCGACATGAGCGACAGGCGATCGCCGAGCCGTTGCAGCGCGCGGTCGGCAGCGGGCACGTCAAGTGCCATGCGGCCCCCGAGGAAGAAGCCGGCGTTGAGGTAACCGAGCGTCAGATCCGCGTCGGTGACCGTCGCGCTCTCACCGCCCCTGCCATAGCAGGCGGGGCCGGGATCGGCCGCGGCACTGTCAGGCCCCACCGTCAACAGGCCGAGATCGCTGATGCGTGCGATGCTACCGCCGCCGGCGCCGATCTCGATGAGGTCGATGCTGGTGATCAGTAGCGGCAGGCCGCTGCCTTTCTTGAAGCGTCGAACCCGCGCCGCCTCAAAGCTGTGCACGACTGACGGCACGCCCGCCAGCACTGTGCAGATCTTGGCGGTGGTGCCGCCCATATCGAAGGCGAGAACATCATCGAAGCCCGCCGCGCGGCCGGCATTGGCCGCGCTCAACACGCCCCCGGCCGGCCCCGACTCCAGCGCCGTGATCGGCACCTCGGCCGCAATCTCGGCCGATGTCGAACCGCCGCTCGATACCATAATGCGCAGCGGCGCATCGATACCGGCCTGGCGCAGGCGTGCCGACAACTCATTGAGATATTTCGCAACGATCGGCTGAACGAACGCATTCGCGGTGGCCGTCGTGGTCCGCTCATACTCGCGGATTTCGCGGGCCACCCGGGAGGAAAGCGAGATCGCGATATCGGGGAGAACCGCTCGTACCGCATCGCCGACGCGGATCTCGTTTTCCGGGTTGACGCAGGAATGCAGGAACGACACCGCAACGGATTGCGCGCCGGACTGCCTCAACTTCTCGATGACGGCCTTGATGCCGGCCTGATCCGGCGCGGCAAGGATGACGCCGTCAGCCGCAACCCGCTCGGGCAGCTCAAACCGATGCTCGCGCGCGACCAGCGGCTTCGGCATCTGGATGTCGAGATCGTAGAGGTCATAGCGCACCTCGCGGCCGATATCGATGACGTCAGCAGTGCCCGCGGTGGCGATCAGCGCGGTCCTGGCGCCTTTGCGTTCGATGAGCGCATTGGTCACGAGCGTGCTGCCGTGAACGACCTCGGACACCGCGCCTGCCGGACCGGCGCTTCCATTCACCTGAGCAATGGCCGCGAGCAGATCGTCGACGACATCGGCCAGCGCCTCGCCGGGATCGGTTTGCGTCGTCAAACGCTTTGCCAGCCGCACCTCGCCGGTGGCAGCATTTTCGATGACGCCGTCCGTGAACGTGCCGCCAATATCGATCGCAATCCGGTAGCTCATGACTATCGCCCGCTATTCCCTGAGTTCTTCAAGCTGGTCCGAGGCTCATCAACGCCCCTCGAACCTTGGCTTGCGTTTGGCCGTAAAAGCAGCCCGGCCTTCGATGAAATCGTGGCTCGCATAGACTTCGTCGGCGAGCTTCTGACAAAGCGCGAGATCAGGCTCCGCGTCGCGTCGCAGCGCTTCATTGATGGTGATCTTGGCTGCGGCGAGGCTAAGCGGCGCGGCCGCTGCAAGCTCGGCGGCCAGCTCGCCGACCTCGCGAATAAGCGCCTCGCGCGAAGGCGCGAGATGATGCACGAGGCCGATTTCCGCAGCTCTTTCGCCGGCGACCTGACGTCCGCGGAGGACCATCTCACGGGTCGGCGCCGGTCCGATCACATCGAGAAGCTTGACGATATCCTCATAGCGGTATGGCAGTCCCAGCTTGACGGCCGGCACTGCGAAGCGCGAAGCGGGCGTGCAATAGCGGAAGTCGCACAGCAATGCGAATTCGAGACCGGCGCCGAGGCAATAGCCGTCGACCATGGCGATGGTCGGCTTCGAAAGCTTGCTCAGACGCTCGCAGACAGTGCGTTGCAGCCCGTTGTAGTGCTCGATCTGCGCGGGCGTGGAGCGGACCTTGTCGAACTCGGAGACGTCATTGCCGGAACAAAAGGCTCGCTCGCCTGCGCCCGTGAGAACCAGGACGCGCGAGGCGTGATCCGCCGCAACCCGCTGCAGCAAGTCCGGCAAAGCCTGCCACATCGCGAAGTTCATCGCGTTGTGCTTCGCCGAATTGTTCAGGGTCAGCGTCGAGACGCCGTCGCTGGTACTGAGCTGCAAAGACTGCGAGGCCATGGGTTCGATCCGGCAGGCCTAGATGACGTTCTGAGCGCGCAAGGAGGCGATGTGTTCCGCCGTCACGCCGAATTCCTTCAACACGGCGTCCGTATGCTCTCCTCGCTCCGGCGTCGGCTCGGCCCGCCGCTCACCGCGACTGAGGGAGACCGGGCTGCGAAGCAGATCAAGTGGGCCAAGCCGGCTGTGATGCACCGGCAGGCGCATATCGAGCGCTGCGACATGCGGATCGGCAAACATCTCATCGACGCGATAAACCGGACCGCAAGGTACCCCGGCTTCGTTGAGCAGGGTCACCCAGTGGCTGACGGTATTCTGGATGAAGCGCTCCTGGAGGACCGCGTTCAACGCATCGCGGTTCTTCGAGCGCAGTCCCTCCGACGAAAATTCGGCCCGATCCACGACATCGTCAAGCTCCAATGCGGCGCAAATCCGCCGCCACATGGATTCGCCGCCACCGGCGAGGTTGAGCAGCCCGTCGCGCGCGCGAAACAGGCCGGTCGGAATGCTGGTCGGGTGATTGTTGCCGGCCTGGCCCGGACGTTCCTTGTCGATCAGCCAGCGCGTCGCTTGGAAATCCAGCATGGCAATCTGCGTTTCGAGTAGCGAGGTGTGCACCCACTGGCCTTCGCCGGACACGTCGCGCTCCAATAGCGCGATCAAGATACCGATGGCGGCGTAGAGGCCCGTCGACAGGTCTGCAAGCGGAATGCCAGCCCGCACCGGCCCCTGCCCCGGTAAACCCGTCACGGACATAAGCCCGCCCATCCCCTGCGCGATCTGATCGAAACCGGGACGGCGCGCGTAGGGACCGGATTGTCCGAACCCCGATATGCTGGCGAGGACGATGCCCTTGTTGATGGCCTTGAGGCTTTCATAGTCGATGCCGAGACGTGCCTTCACATCCGGCCGGTAATTCTCGACGACCACATCCGCTTTGGCGACGAGCGCGTAGAAAAGCTTACGGCCTTCCGGCTCCTTGAGATTGAGTGTGATGCCGCGCTTGTTCCGGTGCGTATTCTGGAAGTCGGAGCCGTCACGCTCGCCGCCCATGCCCTTCGAACCATCGACCGCCTCGGGCGCCTCGATCTTGATGACGTTGGCGCCCCAGTCAGCGAGCTGACGCACCGCGAGGGGGCCGGAGCGAACGCGGGTGAGGTCGAGGACGGTGAAGCGCGATAAGGGCATGGGCACGATGCGGTCCTAAAGGCAATTTTGCGCGATCAATCGATCCGGATATGCGCGGTTTCGATGACGTGGTTCCACTTGGCGGTCTCGCTGGCGCAGTAAGCCTTGGCCTGAGCCGCGCTGTTGCCGACGATGACCGCGCCAAGCGTCTTGAAGCGCTCGATCACGTCTGCTTCGGCAAGCACCTTGCGGATATCGGCGTTGAGTTTCTCGACAGTCGCTGATGGAACGCTGCCAGCCACCGCGATGGTGAACCATGCCGTCACCTCATAGCCGGGCACGCCGGCTTCCGCGATCGTCGGCAGGTTGGGCACGCTGGGGGAGCGAGCCGCGCTGGTGACGCCGAGTGCGCGGACGTTGCCGGCCTGGATGAACGGCAATGCGGTAGGTAGGTTCTCGAGCATGAGTTGGATCTGACCCGCCAAGAGGTCGTTGAGCGCCGGCGCGCTGCCCCGATAGGGAACATGCGTCAGGTTCACGCCGGCTTTCAGCTTGAACAGCTCTGCGATCATGTGGGTCGACGAGCCGTTGCCGGCCGAGCCGAAATTGAGTGATCCGGGTTTTTCCTTCGCGAGCGCGATGAACTCCTTGACGTCGTTTGCCGGGACAGAAGGATTGATGATCAGCACGTTCGGCACCTCCGCGAGGATGGTGACCGGCTGAAGATCCTTGTCAGGATCATAGGGCAGGCTCCGGTAGATCTTGCTGGCGGCGTGAATGCCGATGGTGCCGAGCAGCAGCACCGAGCCGTCGCTGGGCCCATGGGCCACCACATCCGCGCCGATATTACCGCCGCTGCCTGGGCGGTTTTCGACGACGACCGCATCACCGATGAGTGCACCAAGTTGCTGCGCGACGATGCGCCCGAGAACGTCGGCTGTCCCACCCGCCGCGAACGGGACAACAATTCGCATCGGAGCAGCTTGAGTCGATGAAAGAGCAAAGAGAATGCAGAAGAAGGATAGAATAAGTGCGATCAACCTCACGCTGAGGCTCCTCTTAAACGAGTGACATCTATCCCGGCTCAAGCCGCGCATATTGCGGCCTGTTCTCCATGCTAGGCAGAAGACCGCTATGACGGCCAATAGATTTTTGCGCCTTCGCTATGCGTAAATGATATACATGACCTTTGCGAGGGTTCCGCCCGCGAAGAGCCTGCTGCCTTTGGCGCTATCAAGCAATCAGCGTTTCGTGGTTCGGGGGGCGCGCGTAACGACCTTAAAGTGATCGCTGATTTGCGAAATGAGCGCGGAAGCGAGCGCCGACATGGAAACGTGGCGCGGATAAGCCACAAAAACCTTGACGTCGATCGATGGCTTTAGGGGGACGACCCGCAGCACTTCTGAGAACACCGACGCGATGTACGGATTCACTACCCCGATCCCCGCCCCAGCTTCCGCAAGGCGGCAGATCGTTGCCGAATAAGTCGTTTCAATCACCGAGCTCGGCCTTACCTTGGCTTGCCTGAGTGCCCGTCGCCACTCGTCGCTCAACTCGTCCTCGCGATCCAGGGTCAGCAGGGTCTCGGATTGGAAATGGCGCGGCGCAACATGGACGTTCGTCGCCAGATGGTGCGACCGGCTCATCACGCACACCGCCCCGACCTGATCGACAACTTTGGTCTGGAGTTGCGCTCCTTCGAGATCGAGGCAGTTGGTCGTAACACCGAGATCATACAACCCGTTCAGCAATCCCTCGCGGACATCGTAGGAGCTGATGGTCCGCAAAGTAATGTGAACGTCAGGCTGGTGCGTCTTGAATTTCGCCATGACGGCGGGCATGACGCTCATGCCCAACGCCGGAGTGCAAGCCACACGCAGCCGCCCGATGCCAGAGCGCCGTAGCAGTGCGACCGTCTCTTCGATGGCCTCCAACCCCAGGAAGTTACGTTGTACGGCCTCAAATAGCATGACGGCTTCGGGGGTCGGGCGTAATCGGCCGCGATCAAGCTCGAATAATTTGAGTTTAGCGGCCGCCTGGATCTGCCCAAGCGCCCGGCTGATCGAGGGTTGCGTTGTGTTGAGCATGTTAGCGGCGGCAATTGTTGTGCCGGTGAGCATGACCGCTCGAAAAGCCTCGATCTGGCGAAAATTCAAGCGAACCGACACATTTTCAGCTCCGACCATTGCAACAACGCCAACATATTCGTATCGAGGCACGAAACTCCACTTTGAGCTTCTTGGTCAAGCGGGACGTGCATGCCTCGCTTCGGGTCATAGCAGGAATGGCTCGTGGCCCAAGCTGTGTGCCGCTCCGCCACCGGAAGCCAAAGGCGTGATGATGACTGCTCAGGTCTATGTCGGACCAGGAGCAGATCTCGGCCTCCCGTGAAATCTACCCGTTCGCCTCCACGAGAAGCAGAGAGATTCCAGGCTCTAAGCGCTAGTCACAAGACTTAAGTAGATCCAGGGCGGCTCCGGCTCTAGCGCGGGGCACTCTATGGGCCCGTGCCATTCGCAATCGCATAAGCGATCGCGGATCGCCGACCGAATGCCCGCCAATATTTTTGTCGGTTCGGAGGGAGGATCAATGATGAAGAGCTACCAAGGCTCTTGCCATTGCGGAGCGGCGCGATTTGAGGTCGACGCCGATATCGATCACGCACGAGTCTGTGATTGCTCCATTTGCTCGCGACGCGGCGCCCTTCTTTTTAGAGGTTCCAGCGAGGCATTCCGGCTCCTGACCCCTCTCGCGGAAATGTCGGTCTATCGCTGGGTTCGCGCACGGCATCTGACTATTTCTGTCCAATTTGCGGCATTTTGCCTTTTAGAAAGCCCAGCGCACCAACTTCGGCAGAACGAGCGGCAGGGGCCAATACGTTCGAAGGCTGGGCTGTGAACACAAGATGTCTTGGAGACTTCGATTTCCTATCGGTGCCCGTACGATCGGTCCAAGGTAGTCTGCTGCAGATAGAATCGACATTGGCGCATGAGAGCCATACGCGACCACAATCTTAACCGCGGATGCCCCCAAGGCGCTGCGTGCGTCATGACCCGCCGGCCATAGAACGCAGTGCAGTTTCAGATTGCGAGTGCCGCTTTTCACTATTGCTATAGAAGCCTTGTCGTTTTTGTACTTCTTATTGAATCGGGGTCGTTCTATGCAGCAGTTGTACTCATTGAGGGCTTCTAGAGGAGAGCGGTTCTATGAATGGTGGGCGGGCAGATGCACTAACCGAAGCCGGACCAGCTCAGGCACCGACGTGGCCCGACGAAGTGTACCTTATCCTGAAGAAGGCTGGCATACGCCAAGTTGGCATGGTGCCGGACGCAGGTCATAGCCGCCTCATTCGTGCGTTCGAGGCGGACTCAGAGACTCGTTTGGTCACCCTGACGACCGAAGAGGAAGGAATTGCCATGCTCGCAGGCGCATGGCTGGGCGGCGAACGCGGCGTCTTACTGCTGCAGTCGAGCGGCGTAGGCAACTGCATCAATATGCTGTCTCTTCCGGTCATTTGTCGCATGCCCTTGCTGATGCTGGTAACGATGCGCGGCGACTGGGGTGAGTTCAACCCCTGGCAGTTACCCATGGGCCAAGGAACAAAGCCGTCACTCGAAGCCATGGGTGTCGTTGTCACGCGTGCGGACGAGCCACATTTGGTTGCTTCCGCCGTTTCGGGAGCAGCCGATCTCGCGTTCAATACCTGGCGACCCGTCGCCGTCCTGATCGGACAACGGGTGCTTGGCGCCAAGAACTTCAAGGAGCTTGCCCGCAAATGAACAATCCCAATTCTCTCCTTCACCGCCGCGAAGTCGTGAGCGAATTGCTGCGAGACCGGGGCGATCTGCTGGTTATTGCGGGTCTTGGAGCCTCCAACTGGGACGTCTCGGCCGCGGGCGACACCCCGAACAACTTTCCGCTTTGGGGCGCCATGGGCGCAGCGGCGATGTTAGGTTTTGGTCTGGCTGTCGCGCAGCCGAAACGCAGAGTGCTCGTCATCACTGGTGACGGCGAGATGTTGATGAGTGTAGGAGCGCTTGCCACGATTGCGGTCCAAAGCCCTCCAAATCTTACTATCGCCGTGCTCGATAACGAGCGCTTCGGCGAAACTGGGATGCAATTGACGCACACGGCAGCCGGGGTTGATCTTGCGGGGATGGCTGCAGCCGCAGGCTTCCGCTCGGCACAGATTGTCAGAACCATGAAAGAAGTAAGCGCAATCCGTGAGCTCGCGCACAACGGAAATGGGCCAACATTTTCCCAGATCAAGGTCAATCCGGAATCGCTCTATTTTGTGTTGCCGCCCGCTGATGGCGGCATCCTCACCACCCGTTTTAGGCAGGCCGTCCTGGGTAACGACTCTCTTTATAATTGAAAGGATATTGAGCCAGCCGCTGGCGGCGGAAAGAGGGTTCAATCCGCCAACCGAATCTTCCAATGCCCTTTCCGCGACATCTGCTCGATTTCGGACATGATCGTCGCGGATACGGTAGTTGCTGCGATCGACGACAGGCTGGTTGTTGGCGAGGCGAGAACCAGTTCGCGTGTTATTGTGGGGTTGACCAACGCGGCAATCTCGAGTCGCTTTGCCGCCAGTTCTGCGCGTATCGCAGACGCCGGCAACAGCGTGTAGCTCAGTCCCTCTTCCATGAGACTTATTTGCGCTCGATAGGAATCAACCTCAATCAAGGCTTTCAGGGCCATCCTTTTGCGCGCAACGGATTTCTCCAACAGCACCCGCAAACCATGCGCAACGCTTGGAACGATCAGCCTTTGTTGCAACAACCAATCGAAAGTCACTTGCTTTCGCGATCGAAGACCAGAGCCCGGCGGCCCGACAACCGCAATGTCCTCCTGGCCGATGGCTTGGGTCACAAGATGCAGATCCGTCGCCGGACCATAAGTGATAGCGAGATCAAGTTCGCTTCGATGCAACCATTCAACCAGGTGGCCGCCGTAGCTCTCGACGATGCGTAGGGAAATGTAGGGGAATTCAGCAAGGATGCGAGCCGCGAGCCTCCCTGAGAGCACAGCGCTTACGGTTGGCACAAGGCCAAGAGCAACCCGCCCCGCCGGACGTCCAGCCGCCGACTGAATATCGTCGCGCACCTGCTCTATCTGCCGAACAAGGCCCTCGGTCCGGTCAAGAAGTGTGCGGCCTGCGCTCGTCAGAAGCATTCCGCGGCCATTCCGTATAAACAGCTGCACTCGGAGCTCCCGCTCGAGTAGCTTGATCTGTCGGCTGAGCCCTGGCTGAGCAATGCGGAGCCGATCCGCAGCCTTACTGAGACTTCCGAGTTCCGCAACTGAGCGGAACGTGCGTAGCTGTCTAATATCCACGGCTCACCGGCGCAAGACTACTGGCAACATGACAGCCGCTTATGCATCCAGGAGCTTGTTCGAGCAAGAGGAGGTCTAACTTGGACCGCCGGTCAATGCGGCGACTGCACGAGAGCTCGCTCCAGGTCAATCTGATGGTGGCCAGACTTCTGCCGTGCCCGCAGCTTTGCCCGGCCATACGACTTTGATATAACCGCTTTTCAAACTCGCTAATTCTGCAGTCTGTCTTTTTGCGGTACGCTTGAAACCAGCTTCGGCATGTCGCGTAAAAGCAACCTCGACGCGGGCAAGGATGGTACGCGTTTCAAGCAGACGAAGAGTGGTCCAGGGTACACGATCAAACAGAGCGGGACGGCCCCCTGCTCGCGTCTGTCAGTAATTCACTGATGTTGTCGTCCAAGTTCTCAAAAAGCCCATTAGCTGTCCTTGAGTGTTTGAGCCTGGCTCATTGAAGTCGTAGCTTTTGCTTCTCGGTCAAACGGATCCGCTCTGATGTTATCACGAACGCTCGGTCAACGACTCTTGGTCTCCTCCCTAGGCCTAGGGTGCATGGGCATGTCTGATTTTTACGGCGGAGCAGACGAGAAAGAATCAATCAATCTCATTCATCGCGCAATCGAGTTGGGTGTGACTCTTTTCGATACATCGGATGCATACGGCCCATTCACCAACGAGGTGCTTCTCGGGCGTGCCATTGAGGGCCGGCGAGAGAAAGTGACCATCGCAACCAAGTTTGGTATCGTGCGTTCGCCCTCCGGCCAACGGATTGGCATCAGCGGGCGACCGGACTACGTCCGGTCAGCTTGCGAAGCAAGCCTGCGGCGATTGAACGTCGATACTATCGACCTCTATTATCAGCATCGCGTTGACCCGAATACCCCAATCGAAGATACCGTTGAGGCGATGGCAGAATTGGTCAAGGCAGGCAAGGTGCGGTTTCTCGGTCTCTCGGAGGCCGCAGCCAGTACAGTTCGCCGTGCCAATAATGTTCACCCGATCACGGCGCTGCAGACCGAGTATTCGCTTTGGAGCCGGGATATCGAGACTGAAATATTGCCGGTGATACAGGAGCTCGGCATCGGACTCGTATCCTACGCTCCGTTAGGAAGAGGGTTTCTGACCGGCACCATCAAGCCGGACGAGTTGAAAGAGGGTGACAGCCGCCGCAACATGCCCCGGTTTACCGGCGAAAATTATAAAAAGAACCGACTGCTAGTCACTACGATCGAAGAGATCGCAAACAGCAAGGGTACGACGGCATCACAGATCGCGATCGCGTGGATTTTGGCGCAAGGCGACTTCATCGTGCCTATTCCAGGCACGAGACGGACTAGATACCTGGAGGAAAATCTCGATGCCCTCGATGTTAGGCTTACGCCGGACGAAATGAAGCAGTTGAGCGACGCTTTCGCGCCAGGCGCTGCTGGGACCCGATACAGCAGCGAGGGAATGAAAGCGATCAATCTCTGAGCGTTTGCGTTCGAGATCGCGGCGCAGCGTCTCGTTGCTAAGACGATCGCCGGGAGTCGAACGCGGCTGTAAATTGATTCTTGGTGCAACCGCAACGGCTAGGGTCTTAGCTTCCGAAGCCCGATCCCGGTTTCTTGTACTCCGGCCTGGGCGGGCTGAAGATGTCGAGCACACGGGCACCATCGGGGCCGGCACGCATGGTGTGCGGGACATTGCCCGGCGTACGCCAGAAGTCGCCTTTGCGAACGGGAATTTCTTCGCCGCCCTGAACCCTGACCGCCGTGCCTTCGAGCAGCACGCCCCACTGCTCTTCAGGGTGGTGATGGAGTTTCCCTTCGGCATGGGGTGCAAAGTTGACCACGGAAAGCATGGCGTGTTCGCCCGTGAAAATGCGGGTCGTTAGACCGGGTGCGAGTTCACGGAGCAGCCCATCATCGGGCTTGTCAAGATTATGAAATTCGTTCTTTTGGGTCGTCATGTCTTCCTCGCTTGTCGAGTTTATTATCTTCCGTAAGAGCCCTCGTAGCGTCCTTCGCGGATCGCCTTGAGCGCTTCTTCTTCCCGCCCGATCTGGGCGCGGACCGCTTCAATCAGTGTCTCTGCGATCGATGGCGGAAACGATACGACGCCGTCTTCATCGCCCACCACGATGTCGCCTGGCGAAATCACCGAGCCACCAGCCGACACCGGCACGTTGATGGAGCCCGGCCCGCTCTTATAGGGGCCCCGGTGAATGACAGCGCGGGCAAAGCAGGGAAAATCCGATGCGGCAAACGCGGCCACGTCGCGGATCGCACCATCAATGACGTAGCCCGCGGCGCCCCTGTGTTCGGCGATGTTCTTCATGATCTCGCCGACCAGCGCCCGCGTCTCGTCCCCGCCCCCGTCCACGACGATGACGTCTCCAGGGCCGACAAGTTCTAGGGCCTTGTGGATCGCCAGATTGTCTCCAGGCCGGGTCTTCACTGTGAACGCCGTTCCGACCATCCGCCCCGAGCGGTGGAACGGCCGCAACCCCACGGCGCCGGCGAGACGATCAAGGTTATCGCTGATCACAGACGTCGGCGCTTCTCTGAAAGCTTCGATGAGTGCTACCGCGGGCTTAGGCACACTCGCGAGCACCGTCTGGATGTTCATGGTTCAAATCCAATCAGTCTTCGGGGCTGCCCACCACTTAAGCCTCCCCCGATCGCGCCCCATCTTTTCTTCGCAAGGGCACTCAACCCAGGATGCGCCTTCCGAAAAAAGCCCGGTCCCCTCAGGGAGGAGGACCGGGCCTAGTCAAGGGAGGAAACGCCCTAACGGGCAGCCGCCGCGAGTTCCCAGCCAAAAGGCCTCCACCAACGATGGCAGCGGTCCTTTACTATCAGTTTGCATCCGTGTAAATAGAATTGCATCCAAAATTTATCTTTAGCATTCAATTTTCTTGTGCGACGGGAGGGATTGGAGGAACGAAATCATGTCCACCGCGACCCTTTAAAGCCCCCTTCCTGGGCCAGGGCCAATCCAGGCAAGCGTGTTTTTTTTGCCCCAACGAGCTTGATCACTTTCCTCTAGATCAAACTGCAGTAATGCAAGCCCCGAACATATGGAGCAGGTGCTTGCTTGCGACATTGGATTTGGAGTGATTAGCATGAAAGCCCCGAATTAAGGGCCAAAGGCAGGGTAAGGTGCCGAGATCACTTAACTTTAGACAGATCGAGGCATTCAGGGCCTTCATGCTGACGGGGAGCACTATCGCCGCAGCCGACATGCTGAATACGACGCAGCCTTCTGTTAGCCGCCTTCTCTCTCAAGCTCAATCTGCAAGCGGGCTTAAGCTCTTTAACTTGAATCGAGGACGCCTAAATCCCACGCCCGAGGCATTTAGGCTGTTCGATGCCGTGCGAAGACACTTTTTGGGACTTGATCAAATCGAACAGACCATCGCTGCAATGCGAAAATCGGGCACAGGCCTTTTGCGCATAGCGTCGAACCCCACACTTGGCGTGGGAGTCGTTCCGCGAGCAATCGCTGCGTTTCATCGGCGCTTTGCGGATGTAGAGGTTAGCCTGGCGACAATTGGCTCCCGTCACGTTCGAGAGGGGCTATTGAATGGAATGCACGATGTCGGGATCACGACTGCACCACTTTGCTTCCCGGCCACCGAATTCGAAGTCGATGTCCTCTGCGAGACCGAGGCGGTCTGTGTGATGAGCCTAAATCATCCACTTGCAGCTTCGTCTCACGTCTCCGCGGCAGACTTTGCCAGGTTTCCCTACCTTGGATTTGACGGTGGCGATACTTGGCGCGAAATAATGAGCCAACTCAACGTCAAGCCTCCCTCCGTCATTGAAACTACCTACTCCGCTACTGTCTGCTCCCTTGCCGCCGCCGGGGTTGGCCTAGGTGTTGTCGATCCATTCATTGCTCGGTTTATGGCCAACCAAGTTCATATTGCAGCGTTGAAGCCGACGCTTTCGGTCAGAGTGCTCGCAGCGTATCCGCGACATGTTGCTAGGTCGGGCCTCACCACAACATTTGTCGAAGTACTATCAGATCAGTTCTCCGAACAAGACCGCCGGCGGCCACGAAACTTGCTCAAGCGCAGCGCCTAGTGCACTCAACTTGCCGCGTCGCACCCGGCTCGGACAGCCTACCCGGATTATCCCCCCTTAAATTTCAAGGTCACGACGATGATCCCGTCGTGCCCGAGCGCGCTCGCTAGCACTCATGACCGGCAGACGGAACCGCATTCGCCACCTCTGCTTGCGGGCGTTCAAGCGCCCAGCTGCTTAATCACCTCTGCTCGCAATGCGCCTCCAATGATGGGGGACCTAAAGAAAAATGTATACTGTTTTTTTCTTTTGCATGCATCTTCGGCTCGACGTATGTATTATGCACGGGTTGGTCGGCAGCACGACGAGCGGGTGGCCCGAAACCGGATATGCCGCACTTGGCTGGGTGACCGTTGCGAAATTCTCTCGCTCGGCAGAGGCTTCATCGCGGCTGCCGTGGCGACAACTTGATGTGCAGAGGGACTTGCAAGGCCTTGAATGTCGCAGTTGGTGTCGGGCGAGCTGAGGCGTCGAACTCCGTTTGAGAGAACGCAATGTTAGACTTCCTGATACGACGTGCGTTGCAAAGCCTCCTGCTCTTGCTCCTGGTGAGCGTCATTGCCTTTCTGTTGCTCCATCTAGCACCAGGCGGACCGTTGGCGCAGTATGCGCCGTCGGGTGATATGTCGGCGGAGGACGCAGCTCGAGTCGAGCACCTCCTCGGGTTCGACAGGCCCCTTCCCGTTCAATACTTTGAATGGCTGACGCGAATGCTGGCAGGCGATTGGGGTCGCTCGTACCGTGACCAACAGCCTGTCCTGCAGCTCATATTCATGCATGTCGGCGCTACGGTTCAATTGATGCTCGCTTCCACGCTGCTTGCCATGCTGCTGGGCATATGGACGGGCATCATCACCGGCATAAGGCGATATGGCCTCATAGACACCACCTTCACTGTGCTTTCGATGATCGCGATTTCGGTACCAACCTTTTGGCTCGGCTTCATCTTGATCTATGTTTTCGCCATCCAGTTGGAATGGCTGCCGGCGGGCGATCGTTTTACGATCGGAGATGGCTCGTTGCACGACTATGTTATTCACATGATCGCGCCGGTCGCCGTGCTGACGCTCGTAAGTACCGCGAGCTGGAGCCGCTACATGCGATCTTCCGTGATAGATGTGATGAACCAAGACTTCGTACGCACAGCGCGGTCGAAAGGTCTTTCTGAGCGCTATATTCTTTACCGCCATATTGTGCGCAACGCATTGCTGCCGATGATCACGCTCGCAGGTCTAGAACTGCGCACGATCTTTAGTGGCGCCTTGGTCACCGAAACGGTCTTCACCTGGCCGGGGATCGGCCGGCTGTTCTATGAATCGATCACCTATTCGGATTATCCCACAGTTATGGGCATCCTTGTGTTCGCATCTGGCACGGTTGTTATCGGTAATGCCATTGCGGACATTCTATACGCCAAGGTAGATCCCAGGATCAGGCTGAGCTGATGACGCAAAGCACCATGATATCGCCGGTGCGATCGGGCGCATTTGCTCGCCGGCTCCGCCGCCCTGGCCTCAAGAGATTTCTCGACAACAGGCGCGCGGTAGGTGGCGCCGCCGCTATCGCAACAATGGTACTGGCCTGCATTGCCGTTCCACCTTCCTGGCCATACGACGACACCTTCATTGACGTGCAGATTCGCTTACTGCCGCCTTTTGCCGGTCCTCATCTACTTGGAACGGACGAACTCGGACGAGACATTCTCGCGAGGCTTTTGATGGCCGGCCGCATCTCGCTTGCCGTCGGTTTTCTCGCCATGACCCTGAGCATCCTGATTGGAACCACGGTGGGTCTGATTGCGGGCTTTTATCGCGGCTTTGTCGGAGCCGCTCTGATGCGTCTGGTGGACGCGTTTCTCTGTTTCCCAAACGTGCTCCTTCTGCTTGCGGTATCCGCTTTTATAAAGCCGGGTGTGATCAGCATCATCGTATTGATTGCTTGCACATCGTGGATGGACGTCGCGCGCATTGTCGACGGGCAAATTCGGTCGCTTCGAGAGCGTGACTTTTCGCTCGCCGCCGAGGCGCTCGGTGCGTCCGACGGACGGATCATGTTCGAAGAGCTTTTACCGAACTCGGTCGCGCCCATTGTCGTGGCGGCATCACTGCAAATCGCTCACGCTATTCTTGCCGAGTCCTATATCAGCTTTCTCGGCTTCGGTATCCAACCGCCAACGCCAAGCTGGGGCAACATGCTCGACAATGCACAGTCCTATCTCGCTGGCGCTCCCTGGCTCGCAATCCTGCCAGGCATGATGATTACCATCGCTGTCGTGAGCTTTAACTTTCTCGGAGACGGCCTCCGGGATGCACTCGACCCTCGAGCAGGTACCCAATGACCCTGCAGAGCATAAGCAATCAACAGAGTGCGGGAACAACTGCCATAGATAACGACATCGTCCTCTCCGTCGACAATCTGAGCGTAATCCTGAATCTCACCAGACCAATGTACGCCGTTCACGACGTTTCGTTTCAGATACGACGCGGCGAGACGATGGCGCTGGTTGGCGAGTCCGGATCCGGCAAGAGCATCACGAGCCTTGCACTGATGCGCTTAGCGCCAAGGGCCTGCGTCTTGGAGGGCGACGTTCGGCTACATAGCCGCACCGGCAAAAGCTACGAGCTACTAAAACTTCGTGAGGCAGAAATGCGAGGCGTCCGTGGACCGGTCGTCTCCATGGTTTTCCAGGAGCCGATGACAGCCTTCAACCCGGTCCTGACTATCGGACAGCAGATCGTAGAGATGCTAATGTTTCATACGTCTCTATCGAAGCGACAGCGGGCGGAGCGTGCTGCTGATCTGCTCAACTCGGTCGGGATTGCCGACGCGCACAAACGGCTGTCGAGCTACCCGCACCAGCTCTCTGGCGGTATGCGGCAACGCGCAATGATCGCCATGGCACTGGCCTGTGAGCCGGATCTTATGATTGCCGATGAGCCCACGACGGCACTCGATGTCACCGTCCAGGCCCAAATTACCGAATTATTGTACAACATACAGCAGAGCTCAGGCATGGCGCTGTTGTTTGTCACGCACAATCTTGGACTAGTGGCAGAGATCGCAGACCGTGTAATGGTCATGTATCTGGGCCGCATCGTTGAACAAGGCGATGTCGTTACGCTTTTCAAGCGGCCAGCGATGCCCTACACGAAAGGCCTGCTGGAATCGATGCCGCGGATCGATCTTGCCGGACGACGCAGTGGGCCGCTGCACGCGATCCCTGGACAGGTTCCAGGTATCAGTGATCAGCCGAAAGGATGCGGCTTTGCGCCACGGTGCCCGCATTTCATTCCAGATCTATGCGACCGCGAGGTACCGGCGCTCTATGAAATCGAGCCCAATCATTGCGTTCGTTGTGTCAACGTCGGTGCACCGCCGGCGCGAAACGTACAGCTTTTGAGGGCGCGATCTGATGAGTGATCGTAAGCTTCTTGAAGTGCGAGAATTACAGAAGTGGTTCCCTATCAGCCGCAACCTGTTTATGCGTGCACGTGATTACGTCAGGGCGGTGGACTCAGTTTCGTTTGACGTTGTTCGCGGCGAAGTCTTGAGCATTGTTGGGGAGTCCGGTTCGGGCAAGACCACCTTGAGCCGGCTTGCAATGCGGTTAGTCGATCCGACGGCTGGTTCAATCCGCTTCGACGGCCACGACATCACGCATTTGTCTCGTCGCGACCTGCGTCCCTTCCGCCGACGCATGCAGATGGTCTTCCAGGATCCTTATGGTTCTTTCAATCCAAAGAAGACGATCGAGGAGATCGTCGCTGATCCGCTAGTCATCCACCATCTTACCGCATCTCGCCCGGATCGCCAGGCGAGGGTTGATGAGGCCTTGACGCTGGTCGGTTTGCAGCCGGAGTTCGCCAAGCGCTATCCACATCAATTCTCCGGTGGTCAGCGTCAACGGATTGGCATTGCGCGCGCACTCATCAGCCGACCGGAATTACTGATTGCGGACGAGCCGGTGTCTGCCCTGGACGTATCGGTGCAAGCGCAGGTGATCAATCTAATGCTCGAACTAAAAGATCGCTTGAAGCTGACAATTCTATTCATCGCTCACGATCTGGCCGTGGTCGGACATATCTCCGATCGCGTGGCGGTGATGTACTTGGGCCGAATGGTCGAGATCGGACCCACTCGCAAGCTGTTTGAAAATCCACAACACCCCTATACGAGAATGCTGATGTCGGCGGTTCCCATCGCCGATCCGACGTTGCGGCCAAAGCGCCAGCTTCTGAAAGGCGAGAGCCCAAGCGTCGTGCACCCCCCATCGGGGTGCGCATTCCGCACCCGCTGCCCTTATCAGATCAGACAATGCGCCGAGATCGTGCCGACTTTGCAGGAGATGGCGCCCCGTCATTTCAAGGCTTGTATTCGTGACGATCTCTTCGGAGCTGGAAGCTCACTGGCGTAATTTATGAGTGTGATTGAGTGTCAGGGAAACCGTTACGCCAAGCCTCGCGGGCAACGACCAGGGCAGCCCCCTTTTCAAACGTCAAGGCACCAAACCCAATCCAAGTCACATTGTGATGCAAAGCCGGAACGCGTCATAAATCGCGGCATGGATGCCGCGGCTGGAAACGGCATCCCCTATCCGAAACAAGGCGAATTTGCCGTCCCCGCTGGGGATATTTGGCTGGGGAGCTGTTCTTAGCAGCTCATCCAGGTTCGTATGCCCATCGTTTGTGGACTTGTCTCGTAGAGCTTGGAAAACCTCGTCGACCGGCCGCGTTCCGCGCTCGATAACGATCTGAGAAGCAACCAATTCGACGGTCTCGTCCGTCAAGACGTGTCTGAAGACAGCGGCAAGCTGATTTCCCCTTCGTTCAACCCGGCGGATTTCGAAATCAGTATAGAGCTTGACGCCAGCCTTCGCCATTTTTTCGCGATAGCTGACCTGTGAGAGATATTCCATCTCCTGCGAGACGGTATTGTCCAAGGTCAGGAAGCGTACCAAGTGCCCGGTTTCTGCCAACTGCAGCGCGGTCGAGGAAGCCTCGTGCCGTCCGGTGCCATCGAAAACGATGATATCGTCCTTTAAGGAATTGGGTTCTGAAAGCACGTCCCAGGTAGAAGCGCAGTGGTTGCCTCCTTCCACGCCGTCGATATCCGGGACCCCACCTGTTGCCACGATGACCACGTCTGGCTGCTCGGCGAGAATCTCGGGCTCGTTCACGTAGCTATTGGTCCTCACGTCCACTCCCAGCCGAGCGAGCTCGGATATGCGCCAATCAACGATCGCAATGAGATCCCGACGCCACGACGCCCTTGTGGCGAGCAATACCTGACCTCCAAGCCGGCCGGCCGCTTCGAAAAGAGTTACTCGGTGTCCACGCTCGCCCAAAACCCGCGCGGCCTCCATTCCTGCCGGCCCCCCGCCGACCACGACAATCTTGCGCCTCGGTCCGCTCGACCTCGGAACAACATGAGGCAAGAATGTCTCGCGGCCGCTGGAAGCATTATGAATGCAAGTTACGAGCCGATAGGTGCAGTGCGAGGCACCGACGCAAGGGCGAATACGGTCTTCCTGGCCTTCCAGGAGCTTGTTCACGATGTGAGGATCCGCGATATGAGCTCGCGTCATTCCCACCAAATCCAACATGTTATTGGCGATCGCAAACCGAGCCGTAGCAAGATCGTGGATCCTTGCAGCGTGAAAGACAGGAAGCTTGGTCTCTCTCTTAAATGCTGCAACCGGTTTCAAGAACGGGGCCAGCGGCTGCGCCATGTTAGGAATTGCGTGCTTGGCGAGACTGAGCGGGCTATCCACTCGCCCAAAATTGCAGTTGAAGAAATCGACCAGACCTTCTCTTTCAAAGATGCGGGCTATCTCCAGACAATCCTCGAAATTCAGCCCCTCGGGAGACTCTTCATCCACGACAAAACGAATGCCGACGACGAAGTCGTCGCCTATCCGACGACGAATTTCCTCGTGAACCATGAGGCCGAATCGAGCTCGATTTTCGATCGTGCCACCAAACCGATCGGTGCGAAAATTCGTGCGTGGTGAGAAAAATTGACCAATGATGTGCCCCCCCGTGAGGGTCTCGAGGCAATCCATTCCCCCTTCCCGAGCCCGGCGTGCCGCAAGTCCGTATTCGCTGATCACGCGGTCGATATCGTGCTGATCCATTTCTCGAGAGATTGAGCGGTGACGCATTTCTCGCATTCTGGACGGGCCGATCGCCGGAAGCCAATTGTGCACGGCATCCTCGGCGCGTCGGCCGAGGTGTGAAATTTGAATGCCAACGGCAGCTCCGTGCTGATGAACTCGATCGGCGAGCCTCTGGAGCATCGGCACGACCAGGTCCGACGAGATGTCTAGCTGGTGTCCTCCCCAACTCGAATCGGGACCGATCATAGATGAGCCGCCGATCATGGTGAGCGCCAAGCCTCCCTTGGCTTTCTCTTCGTGATAGCTTTGGTACCGTTCGAGAGGCAGTCCCTTTCCATCCAACGTCGCGGAATGACTCGTGCTTATGATACGATTGCGTAGTCGCATCCCCTTTATTTGAAAGGGCCGAAGGAGCGGATCACGCTCGCGTGCTGGTGACTTCAAGTTCATGAGCGTATCCGGTATTCGCCGCGGGTTCATCAGCCCAATAGGCAGGTGCGTTGACCAGGAATCCAAGATCGCGAGTTTAAACCGGAAGGCAGCGCCGAACCAATTCTTGATTGTTGCCCTCTATGCAATTATGAATTGGTCGCGATTACAGTGGCAATTTCTGGCACCTCAAAATCGACTGGGCCGGGCCACGGTATAGGGTCAATATCCCGTCGGTGGCACAAACAGCCCTTGCCGCTGAATTTCCAGAGCTCGACCGATTCTAAGCGCCATATGGTCATCGAAGCGGCGCACCACGATCTGCAGCGCCGTCGGTAACCCCTCCACGAGGCCTATTGGAATGCTGAGTGCAGCCATATCCATGAGACTGACGAAACGCGTGCAGATTCCCATTGGTGCGATGGTCTCGTGCGCCCCTTGAATGGGAGGAGCAGTGATCGGAGAGGTTGGATTCAGAAATGCATCGGCTCCATTGAGATAGCGGTTGAACTCCGACTGAACCAGGCGACGCTGATCCATCAGATTTAGATACTTATCGGCATCAAATTCACGGCCACGGGAAAGGCGGCTGCGGATCAGGGGATCGACGACGCTATCTGATGGTTCGGCATAGCGTCGCAGATGGTGCCATGCCTCCGTAGTTATGATGTTGCTGCCGAGAGCCGCATATTCCTTTAACGGCCGCGGCATCGACTTTTCATCGATGGTTGCACCCAGCTTTTCGAGCTCCAGAAGAACGGCCCGAAAATCACTAAGTATTGCCGGCGCAACGTCCTCCAAATCCTTGGATGACGGGACACGGAATGTCAGCCCAGAGATACCTCGTTCAAGGCTGACCATTGGATTGATGGGCTTGAGACCGAAGGTCGTTGGATCATCCGGGTCGTAACCCTGAAGCGCGGCGTGTAGCAACGCGACATCCTCAACGGACCGAGCCATTGGTCCAACCGTGTCGAATGACATGGCAAGGGGCCATACCCCGGCGCGGCCGACCAGCCCCAGCGATGTCTTAAGACCGATTATGCCGCACAATGCAGATGGGTTGCGCACCGAACCACCGGTGTCGGTACCGAGCGCGACCGGGACGAGCCCGGCTGCAACCGCGACACCTGATCCGCTTGACGAACCGCCCGGCACACGCGGCGTCGTTCGATCCCGCGGATTTACAGGCGTCCCGCAGACGGGATTGGTCCCCCATCCGCCAAACGCGAACTCGACCGTGTGGGTCTTGCCAAGAACGATCATGCCTTGATCGACGACACGCTTGACTGCTGACGCCGAAGTGGTTGCCGGCTGCGCCGCGATAGCTCTCGACCCTGCACCGGTTGGATAGCCTGCAACATCGAACAGGTCCTTCACGGCGATCGGAACGCCGTCGAGCGGCCCCTTCGAGGCGCCCTGCTCCCTCCTCTTGTCGGCATCCAGGGCCGCGGACCGGGCTTCCTTCTCAAATACCTCGATGAACGAATTGAGAGACGTGTCGTACTTTGCGATACGATCGATCAGCGTCGCCACGACTTCAACGGAGGTCAGCTTACCGCTGGCAAGTGCACGCCCAATATCAGCGGCAGTAGAGAACGCTACGTCAGTCGTTTGATCAGTTTTCATGCTTCCTCTCAGTGCACGGCGCGCAAGTCCTGCAATCACAACGTTCGTCGCACAAGATCTGGCTAAAGAGAAGAGCCGGCGCATCGGAAAGCGAGTTGGCGGCGATCACACGCGAGAGGCAGCTATATGCCGGCCAATGCAATTTCGTATACCGTGCAACAAATCTGTATTTGCAGGCGCGGGCGCAATAACCATAGGTTTTGAGGTTATTTTTCCGAGGTCGCCTGCATGAGCGGTTATACTCCCCAATTCACTTCGTTGGATCGCCGCGCGTTTCTTGCGCTCGGTGGCGGCCTAATTGCTGCAACGGCGACCGGTGCGCGTGCACAGGCCCCGGCAAAACCGTCTAAGCCTACCGGCCAGATTATCGTGGGAATCTCGCAGGAGGCGCGGGTATTGAACCCGCTAATGCCAGCGACCTTCTCGGACCACGGCCTGTGGTGGGCCATTTTCGATCCCTTGTGGACGATCGATCCGAACGGCAAACCTTTGCCCAGACTTGCGCGCGAAGTGCCAAGCACCGAGAACGGCGGCATTTCAAGCGACGGATTGAACTGGCGAATTAAGTTGCGCGATGATGTCACGTGGCATGACGGCAAACCGTTCACCGCAGAAGATGTTAAATTCACGATCGAGCTAATAAAGTCGCCGGATTTCCCGGCCAGGACGCGGCTGGGCCACGAGCTCGTTCAGGATATCCAGGTGATCTCGCCATACGAGATCAGCTGGAAAATGAGCAAGGCCTACTCGCCATACATTTCAGCGCTTGCCGCCTGCTGGATCATTCCCAAGCATGCCTTCGACGGGCAGAACCCGACGACCGCGCCGTTCAACAACGAGCCAATCGGGACCGGCCCCTTCCGGTGGAGCGAACGGGTCGCCGGCAACCAAATCCTTCTGAAGGCGAATACCAAATATTATGGCGATGGCCCCTACGTTGATCGCGTCATCTACAAGTACATCCCCGATCTCAATGCTCTATACGCCCAGTTCCAGACGGGACAGATCGACTACATTGGTGCCCAAGGCATCCTGCCGAACTTCTACAAAGACGCTGTCAAACTGCCACAGCGCAAGATCTGGCTGAGCATCTCGCCGGGCTTTGAGATTGTGCAGTTCAATCTCAGTCTACCGATTTTTCAGGATAGGGCCGTGCGTGAGGCCTTGTACGCAGGCATAAACAAAGAGGTTATGGTTGATGTGCTGAACTATGGGTTGGCCAAACCCACAGAAAGCATCCTTCCCCCCAGCCATTGGGCGTTTAATCCGGGACTACCGGTCCAAAAGTATGACCCAGCTCACGCAAATGCGCTGCTTGACGCAGCGGGTTGGAGGCTTGGCAAAGGCGGCATTCGCGAAAGAGACGGCCGCCCCTTAGAATTTTCGCTTTCGTCGACCTCAGGCAATCAGCTCCGCCAACAGATCGAGCAATATCTGATGCAGGACTGGCAGAAGATCGGTGTATCCATCAAGATCGACAACAAGCCTGCCGCCGAGCTGTTTGGCAACTTCTTTAACCAGTCCAAATTCGAAGCGATTCTGCTTACATCGATCTGGTATCAAAACGGCGATCCAGATTTCAGCGGACGCCTTAAGAGTGACAAGGTTCGAGCGAGCGGCGGAATGAACTATTCGTTCTACAAGAACGCAGAGCTGGACAAGCTGTTGGAGGACGGGGCTCGCTCATTCAACCAGGATGAGCGGCGCGCAATTTACCAGAAGGCGGAAGCGCTCGTGCGCAACGACCTGCCGATGTTGCCGCTTTTCCATGCGCCGATTATCGAAGGCACGAAGGAAAACCTGATCGGCTATGAAGTCAACGTCAACATGACGATGCAAACTTGGAACATCGGTAGCTGGTATTGGGCAACCTGACAGCTATCGCGATCTATGGAGCTGGCTCGTGAGAGCCAGCTGGAATATGGGACTGACTATTCTCGCGCTTTGGAGCGCCGGTTTTGCGGTCTTGTGCATGGTCTTGCGTGCAAGGCGGTGGTTCGGCGGCGCGCCAGCGGATGCGCCGAGCTTTACAGATATTCTGATGCTCCCACGCCGCTATTTTGTCGATGTTCACCGTGCTGTGGAACGTCGGCCTGCTGCCGCGCGCATGCATATCTTGCTCGCTGGCGGGCTCGTCGCAACATTCCTTTTGGCCCTGCTTGCGCTGATCGGCTGGGTTCATGGCAGGCTGGGAGCCGGCCTGCTTGCGTTGGCTGGGACGGCCGCGCTGACCGGAACGGGGTTGGCGGCGGCCCGCCGACTGCCAACAAGACCCGCTGGGCTTTCCGACGGAGCCTTTTTCTACCTCCCTGTGGCGCTGGGCGGCAGCGTGATCTTTTTCATGCTTGTAGGCATTCAAGCTTCACTTGCGATCAAAAACGTACTGATTTCCTTCGAGGGGTTGCTACTGCTGGCTCTCGGGACGGTCTCGCTTACGGTTGTCGCTTATTGGATGGCGTGGGGACCAATGCGCCACGCCGTCGCCGGCGCATTGCATCTGGTTTGGCACCCCCGCCCTAAGCGCTTTCGAGGCGCGACCGACACCGCTCTTAAATCGATGGATTTTGATGCGAGTAAGCTGGGAGTCGAAAGACTCAAGGATTTTCGACAAAACCAGATCGTTGGCTTTGACGCGTGTGTCCAATGTGGCCGCTGCGAGGAAGCCTGTCCGGCATTTGCGGCGGGACTGCCACTCAATCCGAAAAAGCTAATCTTTGACCTGGCGAACGCTGGATTGGCCACCAACTATTCCGGCTCGCCCTATCCGGGCTTCTCGGGTCAGAGAGCTCCGGGAAGCGGCGCTCTGATCAGCGAGGCCGGCGGCATTACTCCCGAGACGCTATGGTCCTGCACGACCTGTCGGGCCTGCGTCTCGGCTTGTCCGATGATGATCGAACATGTGGATGCGATTGTAGACCTGAGGCGGTTTCAAACCCTGGAACTAGCCGCCACTCCGGGAAAAGCACCGTTGCTTTTGACGGAGTTGTGCGATTCTGACTCGCAAGGCGGCCGCGAGCTCGCCTCACGCTTCGACTGGGGCATCGATCTTAATTTGAAGATCGCTCAAAGGGGGCAGCCCTTTGACGTTCTGTTGTGGGTGGGCGAAGCCGGGTTCGATCTACGCAATCAACGCAGTCTGCGTGCGTTCGTAAAATTGCTTCGTGTTGCCGGGGTCGATTTCGCCGTACTCGGCGCCAATGAACGCGATTGCGGCGACGTTGCCCGACGTCTGGGCGACGAGATTACCTTCGCACGTCTCGCATGTGATTGCATTGCAGAACTGTCGCCGCTGTCATTCGATCGAATCGTTACAATGGATCCGCACATCGCTCATTGTGTTGGGCGGGAATACGCCGCATTCGGTGCATCCTATAAGGTGGAGCACCACACGACATTTCTTGCAGAATTGCTGCAAACCGGGCGCCTCAAACCGGTCGGGAGCGCTCTCGAAAGCGTCACCTATCACGACCCCTGCTACCTGTCGCGCTACCTGGAAGAGACCGACAGTCCTCGCGACTTGCTCGATGGGCTCCGCATTCCTCGCTTCGAGATGAAGCGACATGGCCGCAACTCCTTCTGTTGCGGTGGCGGTGGTGGCGCTCCCGCAACGGACATTCAGGGGCAGCGGCGGATCCCCGACCTCCGGATGGAGCAGGCAATGGAGACCGGAGCGACGACCTTGGCAGTCGCCTGTCCGAACTGCACGGTCATGCTCGAGGGGACGGCGAACCCACGCCTCGAAGTCCGCGAGATCTCGGAACTCCTACTTGATGCGTTACAGGAAGGCCCATGACCATGAAGCCAGCCTTGCCGCGACGCAATCCACGTGAGGAGCGAGGCCATAGCGGCAATCGGATAACGCGTCGGCCTCTCGCCGAAGACCCCTCCTCGCCCACATCGGCAACTGAGCCGACGTCCTGGGTCCTCGCAATCCCCGATGCGCTCGATGCTGCTCTTAGCAGTCACGACGAGGATATGTTGGCATGCGCTCGGATCCTGGCGGACACCGTTGACGCTGGCGTCGTTGTGATCGTACCGCCTCGCGTGCAAGGTCTGAACGGCCGCGGCATAGATCGCATAGCCACAGTCCCGGTCCATGGAAATACCTATGCGAACGACACGCGTGTTGCCTTTATCACTGAGGTGATGGACGAATTGAGGCCACGCTGGTCCGTGTTGCCGGACACCATTCACGGCGGCGGCGATCTAGGTCGCCAATTGGCGGTTGTGCGAAAAGCGAAAATCGCGACGGCAGTGAAGACCGTGAAGGGACAGCAGATCATTCGATCGTCAGCAAATCGAACGCGCGAACAGAGTGTTGAAGATGCTGATATCCTGCTGGTCTTGCCTGAAAGTGCGAAAGCGATCCCTCACCGAGGACCTGATCCGCGAGCCTTCTCGCCGGTCTTTCATTGTCCCAGGGAACGCGTACGCGACTTTGGCTTTTTGCCGAACGATCCAGAGACAACGCCGCTGGCCGAAGCCGATTTGATCATAAGCGCCGGTATCGGAGTGACCAATTGGGAGGACTTTTACGCCCTTGCGAAGACGCTCGGTGCTGCCATCGGCGCAACCCGCCCGGCTTGCGACGCGGGATTCGTGCCGCGCTCCCGTCAGGTGGGCGCATCGGGCACGATTGTTGATCCGAGGGTATACCTCGCCTTCGGAATTTCCGGCTCGCCTCAGCACCTGCAAGGTATCAGTAGCTGTCCGAACGTGATTGCGGTGAACACTGATCTTCATGCTGCAATCATCAAACGGGCGAACCTCGCCATAATCGCGGACGCGCAGGAAGTGATGCCGGCGTTGCGTGCGCGAGCGGCGCAAAGAACATGACACCGGTGACAATCGTCTTGTTATCGATTGGACGACATCCCTCGTCAGGCCGCCCGCGAGCCGCCGAACGCGACGCCCGCGCAATCGCCGTGGCCCGCGGCCTCGGTCGACCAATCGTGGGCGTGCATGCAGGTGAACCGCGGGACGAGTTGCGGCAATATCTTGGGATGGGTCTCGCTCGTCTCGACGTCATAGCAACGGAGGCTGAAGCCGATCCCGTTCCAGCACTTTGCGCCTATCTCGATAAGAACCCGGCTCCAATTGTTCTTGCCGGCAGCCATGCAGAGACAGGCAATGATACTGGGCTGCTGCCTTATCTAGTGGCCCCCCACATAGGCGCAACTATCATTCCGGGCATCGTAACCATCGCGCCCCAACGCGACGGCACCGGGGTTACACAAACCATGACTCGCGGCCGTCAGCGCGAGCTTTTTGTGCAGGGTCGAGCGCTTTTCACGGTGGGCAGGAGTGGCCCGCCCCCACCTCAAATCGCCTGGGCTCGCGCGCGGCGAGGTCAGCTTAACGTCATCGCGAATTCGCAGGTCGAGGTGATCGAGGATCTTCAACCGAAAACCACTAGCGAGCGCCCGGCCCGTCATCGTCCCAAACGTATCGGCCCTGTTGATCTGCACACGAGAGCCAGCGGCGGTGCGCTTACCGGCCTGACGGCTGACGAGGCTGCTTGCATGATTCTGGACTATTTGGAGCCGCTTTTGGTGTTGCCTCAAGCGGCTCTGGAGACAAAGCAGGAGAAAACAAATGCTTCAATATGAGGCAATTCTAAAACCGTTGAAGATCAAGAACCTCGTCTTGCGGAACCGCATCTTCAGCACGAGCCATGCTGATAAGCTGCCGATCGACGGAGTACCCGTGGAGCGACAGCAGCGCTATCACGAAGAAAAAGCCAAGGGCGGCATCGCGCTCTCGATGTTCGGCGGCTCTTCCTCTGTCTCGCTCGATTCTCCGGCAGAACGGATGAACGCGGTTGCCCTGCATAGCGATTCAATTATTCCCGAATTGCAGAACTTTTCCGATCGCCTCCATCGCCTCGGCACGGCTATCATGATTCAGATTACACATATGGGGCGCAAGAACCGCTACGACACTGGCGCCTATATCGTACCCCCCGCTCCCTCCCCCATCCGTGACGCGGTCGTTCGCAGCGTAGCGCGCGAGATCGACGAGTTCGACATGAAGCGTATTATTACAGATTTTGGCGAGGCCGCGAAACGATGTGAGGCGGGACACCTGGATGGCGTTGAATTGATGGCAAGCGCCAACCATCTCATCGACCAATTTTGGTCGCCAACAGCAAACAAGCGAACTGACAGATATGGAGGAAGCCTGGAAAACCGCATGCGATTTGGTTTGCAGGTACTCGAGCATGTCCGCAAGGTCGTCGGCAGCAATTTCCTGATTGGCATGCGCATCTCGGGCGATGAGATGATCGAGAACGGACTTACCGGCGACGATTGCATCAAGATCGCGCAAACATATGCTGGCACCGGCATGCTAGACTTCATGAATGTCACGGCCGGGCATCGGGTCAATGCGATTGGTTATTCCACCTACCTGCCGAACATGTATTTTCCTTCGGCCCCCTATCTTTATCTGGCGAGCGCAATCAAAGCGGAGCTCGACATCCCTGTCTTCCACGCCAACAAGATTGCCGATCTAGCCACAGCCAATCGCGCCGTTGCCGAAGGTCACATTGACATGGTGGGCATGACTCGGGCCCATATCGCCGACCCTTACCTTCTCAAGAAGGCCCTGGAGAATCGTGCAGACGACATCAGGCCCTGCGTGGGTGCAATGTATTGTCTTTCTGGACGCGGAGCGCAATGCATTCACAACGCCGCAGCAGGGCGTGAGACAATACTGCCGCACGTCATTTCTAAATCTGACACACGACGTCGTATTGTCGTGGTTGGTGGTGGGCCCGCGGGGCTTGAAGCAGCGCGCGTCAGCGCCGAGCGCGGACATGCCGTAACCTTGTTTGAAGCCCAAGACAAACTTGGCGGGCAGCTCAATATCGCCTCTCGCGTGAGCTGGCGTGAAAGCTTGAGCAACATTACGCGATGGCTCGAGGGTCAGGTCAAACGGCTTGACGTTGATATCCGGCTTGGGAAGGCTGCAACGGCGGATGATATTGCCACGCTTGCGCCGGACGTGGTCATCATGGCCACCGGCGGACTGCCAAATCTGGACGACATAGAGGGACTGGAACTCGCTCACACTACCTGGGACATTCTGGGGGAACGGGTACCGCTCGGTAAGAACGTCCTGATCTGGGACTTGATGGGCCAGGAAGCAGGGATATCCTGCGCCGAGTTCGCAGCTGAGCGTGGTTCGGTTGTCGAGATGGTGACCTATGACCGAGCGCCAGCGGAGGAGGTTTACCGCAACAACCAAACAATTTTCCTACGCGAGACCTACAAAGCCGGCGTTATTTTTACGCCCAACCTTGAGCTCAAGAAAATATACGCCGAAGGTAACTCGCTGATTGCTGTCTTCCGCAATACCTTCACTGAAGAGGACGAGGAGCGGCAGATCGATCAGATCGTCGTGGAACGCGGTGTGGTTCCGAATTTAGGGATTTACCACGAGCTAAAGTCGGAGTCGCGCAATCTCGGCGAAATTGACATTGCCGCCCTCACCGCCGGCCGGCCGCAGCAGATCGTCAACAACCCTGACGGACAATACAACATCTTCACGGTTGGCGACGCTACCGGCGGGCGCGACATCCATTCTGCGATTTACGACTCTCTGCGCTTGTGCAACTCACTGTGAGTCTGCGAACGCCAGCATCGGATACCCGGCGTGCGGGACAGACGGAGAAAGCGTTATGGACAAAGACATGGCACAACGAAGCAGGGACGGCTCGCGGTTTGGGCGTTCCAGCAAGCCACTGGCGCCGGAGCTCTTAGAGCTCAATGTGTTAAAGAACACAACGCTGCTGGAGGAGCGGTTTGAGCATGAGGTTCAAATTCACCGTGCTCATACGGCCATGCTCGAAAGGCAAGGCATTATCACAAAAAGCGAGGCAGCCGCTGTTCTGAGCGGCGTGGAGATCGTCCACCAGCGTGCGACGACCGATCCAGGTTTGAAAGCGTACATCGTGTTCGAGAACGCAGTCATACATGAGGTCGGGGAGCCCGCCGGCAAGATGCACATCGGGCGTAGCCGCAACGATCTCGGCAGCACGGCCATTCGAATGTATTATCGTGATCGGATCAACGAGCTAATTGACGCCCTGTGCGACTTCAGAAAGGTACTCGTTGCTGTCGCCGCAGAACACACCGAGACGATCACAATGGTCTACACCCACTCGAGGCAGGCACAGCCGAATACTCTTGCTCATTATCTAATGGCCCACACCGAGTCACTTGGCAAACACGTCCAGCGGTATGAGGATCTTTACAAACGTGTCAACCAGAGCCCGCTGGGCTCTGCTGCTTCTGCTGGAACAGGCTGGAACATTGACAGACAGTTCGCGGCTGAGTTGCTGGGCTTTGATGGTGTGGTTGTCAATACGATTGAAGGCGTTGCTGGTCGAGATCACATTGCGGAATTTGCTGCCGTCAACACCATATTGTTGTCTGGGTTGTCGCGCTTAGCCGTAGAAATGACCGAGTGGCAAACCGATGAATTCAGCTTCATCGACCTTGACAGCGGCTATACCGGCAACAGCAGTATCATGCCCCAGAAGAAAAATCCCGTCGTTCTGGAGGCGGTAAGGACCATGGCAGCAGCCGCTCTCGCGACCCAGGTTGGGGTGATCTCTTCTCTCAACGCTACGCCATATCAATTCAGCTCGATCAGCTTGGGGCTCGCAGCCGACTCAATCGATGGGATCCTCGCCACGATCCGTGCGTTTGCCGGCGCAATCTCCACGCTCAAGGCGAACACGCAGAGAATGTTCGAAAATGTCTTGGGCAGCTTTGCAATGATGACGGAGCTGGCGGACACTATTGTCCGAGAGACAGGCATTTCCTTTAGAAAGGCGCATGACATTGTGGCTCACATCGTTGTTGAAAGCATCGACACCGATAGAGCGGCGAACGCGATAGATGCCGGACTAATTGCCAGGGTCTCGAAGGCACTGCTGGGCGAGGAATTGCGGATCGATGAGAAGAAGATCACCGGGGCTCTCGATCCAAGAGCCAACGTAGAGAGGCTCCGAGTCGTAGGCGGGCCCGCGCCGTCAGCGGTCCGAGCTCATATTCAGCAAGTAGAAGAAGAAATCGAGGCGACGGCTCGGCGTCTGGAGAGCCGGAGGGGATCTCTCATCGAGGCTCGCATGGCGCTCCACAAGAACGTCGCGCTTATCCTCGCTGCGCCCTGAGCAAAAGCACCTGAAAGCTGTGGCCGCGGGCTGGTTCGAGCGGAAGTGAGGATCCTGCCAACGATCAAAGGCCTGCGGATCAAGACTATTAGCCATACCGCCCCGGTGATGCCGAGATCTTCCCTCACCCCTTCTGCCTGCTGCGTATCGCGTCGGATACTCGGTCATAGCCAGTTTGACTCCGGTTCCGAGCTCTGCAAGCAAGCTTCGCGCTAGATTTGGATCATAAAGTACTCTGCGGTAGTCCGGTCGATCGTGTCCCGCGGCGTGGTGTAGCTGACGGCCGGTCACCGCCGATTTTCCGGCGGGTCGGAAAGGGATCAGCCTGCCACGGCGGGCAAGCCGACGATGGGATCATCGCTCAAGGGCGCGATGGTTTCCAGTGTCATATAGCGGGCGCGCTGGACGGCCCATTCGTCATTTTGCTCGAGCAGGATCGCACCGACGAGGCGGATGATGGCGTCTTCATTGGGGAAGATGCCGACCACTTCGGTCCGCCGCTTGATCTCGCCGTTGAGGCGCTCGACCGCATTGGTAACCGGTATGAGATGTCTCGGTGCCAACGTTCCGCTGCGGTATTCTACATCGTAGCGTATGGTGCGACCATCGGGACAGAGGCGCCGGGAGCACGATGTGCGGGCAGGCCGATACATACGATGAGCGGAGAGCTCGAGTTAGTAGCTGGCCGCCTCTGCGACTCGCCCGGTTGCGCCGAGAGCGCGAATCCGTAGTTGTCGTGTCGCCCGCAGCTCCCGTCATGTATCTGGCAGGAGGTGCCGAATGCGACGGATAATTGGCATTGATGTCCACCGAACCTTTGGGGAGGTGGTGTTTTGCGAGGACGGCAGGCTCCGACATGCGGGCCGCATTGATATGACGCGGACAGCGTTGGAGGGATTTGGCAAGACCCTGGTGGGCAGTGATGAGGTGGTGGTCGAAGCGACCGCCAACAGCATGGCGGTGTCGCGGGTTCTGGCGCCGTTCGTGGCACGGGTGATTATCGCCAATCCGCTGCAGGTGAAGGCGATTGCCCAGGCTCACGTCAAGACCGACAAGATCGATGCCGGCACGCTCGCCAGTCTGCAGGCGGCTGGGTATCTGCCGCAGATCTGGACGCCTGACGCAGCGACCGAACGCAAGCGTCGGCTGGTGGCACGGCGCTACCAGGTCGTGCGGCATTGCACGCGGCTCAAGAACGAGGTGCATTCGATCCTGCACGCGCACCTGATCCCGAAGTGCCCGCACGCCGATCTGTTCAACGCTCGCGGCCGGGCGTGGTTGGCCGCTCAACAGCTTCCAGACGATGAGCGCGCGGCGATCGATCGGCACGTCCGTGAGCTTGACCGGCTGGCAGAAGACCTGGCCCTGCTCGACCGCGAGATCGCGCAGAACGCCATCGACGATTCCGCGGTCAACCGATTGATGACGATCACCGGCGTGAATCTGGCGGTCGCCGCCGGCATCGTGGCGGCGATCGGTGATATCAGCCGGTTCAACAGCCCGCAGAAGCTGGTGAGTTATTTCGGGCTGAATCCGCGGGTGCGGCAGTCCGGGCTGGGAGCCGCCCACCACGGCCGCATTAGCAAGATCGGCCGCAGTCATGCGCGTGCCATGCTGGTTGAGGCGGCTTGGGCCGCGGCCAAGGCGCCCGGTCCACTGCATGCGTTTTTCGTCCGCATCCGCGCCCCGGCGCGGCCATCAGATCGCCGCTGTCGCCGTGGCTCGCAAGCTCACTGTGCTCTGCTGGCATTTGTTGATGAAGGGCGAGGATTACTTGTGGGCGCGCCCATCGCTGGTCGCCAACAAGACCCGCGCGATGCAGCTTCAAGCCGGACATCCACAACAGAAAGGCAACCGGCGCGGGCCAGCCTATGCCTACAACATCAAGGCGCTACGTGACCGCGAGATGTTGATTGCCGCCCAGGCTGAGCAAAGCTACGAGCGCTCGGTGACGCAATGGAAACCACGGCGGCCAAAAACCGGCGCGCGGGCGCCTCAGCTCGGCAGGACAAAATAGGCAGCCTGGTGGCGCTTGCAGCCGATGCGCCACGCTTCGCCACGAGGTCGCCCCCGCCCGACAACCATAATCGCGGCTGACGGCAAGGTCTAGCCACGCCAGGAACGCAGTCCCGTTCCACGCCAGCGTGCCGTCGTGCTCGGGCCGGTCAAGGCCAAGCCTTGCGGTGGCCGCAAATGCGGCCAGCCTTGACCGCCCCTGCGCGCGTCGGCTGCGAGATCGGTGGCCGGGACGGAAGAATGGCCCGCAGCGCGACCGAACAAAAGAATGGACTTACCGTGATCTCCGCACTCGTTGCTTCGGCCATGAAGAAATCGCTTGTCCATCTCATCCGTCGAGTGCAGCTTGGCGCGGTGCGGAGCCGGGAAGCTCATATAGGCGAGCACGTCGGGCTCGGCTTCATCCATGAAGGCGGCGAGCTTGGGCAGGGGACGGATCTGGTCGGCGACCTTGCGCCACTGCGTCCTGGCCGCTTCGGCATCGTCCTGGGCGAAGGCGGTGGCGATAAAGGCCGAGACGACGCGCCTTCCGCTCTTGCCGGCATGCGCCAGAACGTTGCGCATGAAGTGGACCTGGGGGTCGTTGAAGAAGTGGTTCACCGATCCACTCGATCCGGCAACCGGCCCATTCATGCCTTCACCTCAACCCTACACGGTCGCGATGCCAACAGCGACGCGTCGAGGGAGACGATTAAGCACAAAAGAAGAGCAACAAGAGCGGCCGCCAGCCGCTTGAGGTTGATGGCGGCGGCTGTCAGGTAGGCCTGGATCTTCATGTTCGGTAGACCGCGCCGTATGGCGCGCGCCAGCCCATGCCAGGTCTTGGCTTCGCCATGGAAGCCCTCTGAACGCCAGCGATGGCGCTGATAGAGCCGTCGATCCTGCCAGCTCCATTGCTCGCGACGGCGGCGGGCGCGAAGCAGTGCAGGATAATCGTTACCCACAACAACTGCCTTATTAACTCGCCCCTTCGATAGGCAGTCACCCTTGAGTGGACACCGGGAGCAATCTTTTGCCTTCGAGTAAAAGAAACGGCCATGCTTAATGGGTCGCGCGGGGCGCAAGATACGTCCTCGCGGGCACCTCAAGATGTCCTGCTTAGCGTCGTACCGGAAGCGTCTGAGCGGTACGCGACTCTTGATCGGATCGGCTTTAGCTGGGATCAGAGCATCGATGCCGCGCCGCTCAAGAGCGCCGTAGACCTTAGCGTAGGCATAGCCGGCATCGGCGGTGACCGTTTTGATTTCAATGCCTGTAGTCGCTTCAATCTCATCGACTTGCGGCTCGATCATCTCGCCTTCATTCGTTTGTCCAGTTGTGACCGCGACGTCCAAAATGACGCCGACCTTGTCGTCGACGGCCGTGTGCTGCTTGTAAGAGGGCTCCAGCCGCCGATTGCGGGCATTCGTGGCCATCGTTGCATCGGGATCGGTCGTGCAGACCTTCTTGTACTTGCCGCTCTGTCGGCCCGTCCTCTCAACCTCGCTTTCATCCTCGCTTTGATTTTCGCTCAGTACATCCAGCACATGTTGCTCGGTGAGGCTGTCCCAACTCACGTTAGCGCGGATCAGCGACGCATCGATGTGGACCACCCCCGCTGTGGCGATCTTGGCGTTCAGGCAGGCCTCGACCGTGCGCTTGAATATTTTACGGAACCGCTCTTCGCCCCAGCGTTGGCGAATGCGCGTCAGGCTTGAATGATGCGGTAGTTGCTCATGCAGGCCATAGCCGGCAAACCAGCGGATCGCGATGTTGACCTGAGCTTCACGCATCAGCTTGCGATCGTGCACGATGCCCGTGAGCAGACCGGCGAGCATCAGCCGTACCGCCGCTTCGGGATCGATGCCGGGCCGGCCCTCATTCGCGCAGTAACAGTCGGTGACCTCTTCCCTTAGCCAAGACAGGTCGAGTACACGATCGACCCGCGCTAGCACATGCACATCTGGGACGAGTTGTTTGAGCGAGCCAGTGATGAACAACTCAAGCTGATCCCGCTCCTTGCGCCCCAGCATCTCGTTTGCTCCGCCGATTGCGAATCGCCGACATAAACGGAATCAGATGATTCGGACTTTTTCAACGATCCCACCTGGCAGCGCTGCCAGGTGGCATTGAGCACCTTGGCGACGGTAGCCTTGATGCCTTCGTGGGCATCCGAGATCACCAGCTTGACGCCACGCAGGCCGCGGCGGGCGAGCTTGCGCAAGAACGCGGTCCAGAACGTCTCGGCCTCGGACGGGCCGATGTCCATGCCGAGAATCTCGCGCCGCCCGTCACTGTTGACGCCGACCGCGATGATCACCGCCACCGAGACGATGCGGCCATTCTGGCGCACCTTCACGTAGGTGGCATCGATCCACAAATACGGCCAGTCGCCCTCGATCGGACGGGCGAGGAAGGCCTTCACCTTCTCGTCGATCTCACCGCAGAGCCGGCTCACCTGGCTCTTGGAGATTCCGGTCATGCCCATGGCCTGCACGAGATCGTCCACCGAACGGGTCGAGACGCCCTGCACATAGGCTTCCTGGATTACGGCGGTCAGTGCCTTCTCGGCCATCCGGCGCGGCTCCAGGAAACCCGGGAAGTAGCTTCCTTTGCGCAGCTTGGGAATGCGTAGCTCGACCGCGCCGGCCCGCGTCTCCCAGGTCCGGTCGCGGTAGCCGTTGCGCTGGGCCAGCCGCTCGGCGTTCTTCTCGCCGTAGGCCGCGCCGGTCAGCCCCGCGACCTCCAGCTCCATCAGCCGCTGGGCGGCAAAGCCGATCATCTCGCGCAAAAGGTCGGCGTCTGGGGCCTTCTCCACGAGCGCGCGAAGGTTCATCATCTCGTCGGTCATCGGTGGTTCCTCGAATCAGGTTGGTGTCAGCAACCCGACCCTACCGGCGAATTGCCGGTGACCACCGCAAAGCCGTCCGCCCGCGACGGCGCTATTTGAGGGCGCGCGTGGGACGGCTTGCTCTACCGAGCTACACCATCACTGAGGACACGACCGTCCGGTCGTAATAAGACTCGCCCTGGGGACGCGGAATACCACTGGACTAGCATCGGCCAGCTCGGCCTTCTGTTGGAGCGTAGGCCAGTAGCCCCCGGTGCATCAAAAACTGCACATTCTGAGTAGGCACATTGGAGACCAGGCGACAACGACAAGGGGTAATTCAATGTCCCGATCCCCAACATTTCATGATCTGTCCGCGTGAAAGCCTATCCTACTCACTAATAGCGGCAGCGCGCCCGCAGCCGCCGTTATTCTCAGCAGGGTCCTGCGGGTCATTTCCGTTCGAGATCTTCCCTGATCCGAGGCTACTCTTGCGGAAACTCATGCAAAATCGGAGGGAAGCAATCGATCTCTTGATTTCCGTAAGAGCCATTAGGACCCTTGACGTGTTAGTCTTAGTATTGGGCGCTGCGCGGACCCGCGAGATGAACCAGCCAACCTTGGGCGACCTTGGTTGCCTGCAGAGTCTGTTCGCGCGGATCGACCCGCGAGCCTCAAGGGGGAGACACTCGAAGCAAGCCGCAAGCAAGCGGAGAATCGATCTTAACGTTTGCGGTGACGCCCTTCATAGGCCGGGACGACGGCGCGCGGGGCGCGAAAGGCAACGCGTGGATTGATGCCGCAGAAAGCAACGCGACCAGATGCGCTTGCGAGGCACTGCTCGTATGTCTCGTAAGAGCAGTCGCCAGGATAACCCATATCTCTACCCTGGACGCACCAAGGGTAGGCGGTTGCGGGCGCGGCGGCTGCAACAGCCAGCATGAATAGCGCGGTACCCAGAAAGATGCCTTTTCGTATCATTGTAATCTCCTTCGACCTGCTCCGGCTAATCGAGTGCAACCCGCAGCTATGCCGATCGTCTTGAATCATCCGGCCCTCGGCAGAGCGTCCTTCGGAGAGCGCGGGGAAAAGAGTGCACTCCATTCCAAGAACGAGAGCGGCATTTCCACTAGGTCGAAACCGGAGAAACTAGACATGCATCCAGTATCTGCTGGCTGGTGGCAGTTGCGCGCCCCGCACGGAGCTCACCTCCGAATGCGCCCTCGTCATACGTTGTCAAAAGTCCAACCGGATCAGCACCCACTAATTATCCATCACTGTCGGTTTGTATCCACTTGCACTCCGAGTCAAGACCCAAGCTTTCTTGTCATGCAGAGCTGTCATCCGATGAGTGTCGACGCCCGACCTCGGAGGACGCGACGGATAAGTCTCATCTGCATCAGCAGGAGTGGTAGTGCCGGCCCGGACCAGGGCGATCGCTAGTTTAGCAGTTGCGAGTTGGACTCTTGGAGGCAGCAGTGAGCTCTCACCTGCCAGGCCTAGATGCAGGCAGGCGTAGCACGAACGCCGCAGCCCAAATTGAAGCGTTCTTCCATGAGCTCAAAGAAACACATCTACTGCACTGCAGCGTTTCGACATTACTGCAAGCGATCTATCAAAGAACACCCGTATTTGGATCGCCTAAGAGTTCACCCATCAGCATTTTGTCGTCATATCGCGATAAGCTTAGTTTCGGAGCGAAGCTTGGAAGTTCTGCTTGGGAGATCCAGCCAGCGCACAACGATCCGGTTGCGCATGCGGCCATAGTCCCGAAGCCAGAAAGGGCACCGGCTATGAAGGCTCCTTTCGTACGCATTGGCCCGATGAGCGGCCAATTCTCCTTCGTCATGGTGTAATATCCGCCGTAATGCGTGATCCGCCGCGGCAGACGCCCATAATACTGCTTCAAACGTCCATGGAGACGGCTCGCTGCTCTAAGGACAATGTCGGGGAAATTGGGATCGATCGGCGGATTATCCAGCGTCGGAGAAGATGCGCGATTATAGGCCCAGCCGAGTTTGATCCATTTTCCCTGGTCGCCCCCCTCAGGGCGACAATGAATTCCTCCGGGCATTGGACGAGCCAACCAAGCGGTCTTTGGATCTTCCAAGAGCATTTCGCGTTCCTGATCAGTCCAATCAATCGATTGGCCGTCCAGGTCGATCGAGAATGGCATTCGGCGATCGATAGCACCGAGAGCATCGGCAAACGCGATCTTCTGCTGGAAAACGTTCTCTACCGGCAATCGTTCTCCGAGCATTGCTGCAATCTCGGCGATGTAGGGGCCCGCAGCGTTCACCAGAATTTCCGATTGCAGGACCTGATCACCTTCCCGACCGGCCAACTTGAGCGTAAAGCCGTTCTGCTTGGAGGCAATTTCGACGACACGAGCCGAGATTACGATTCCGCCCAATGCGCGGATGCTTTCGAGCATGAGGCTGCCAAGCTGTTGCCCGCTAATATCGCCGGCTCTGCGAATATGAAGAACGGTCTCGATCCCAGGATCGAACTGGGGAAAGCACTGACGAATCCGCTCAGAGCCCTGAATAATGTCGACCCCATCAGGGGATTTGTCCCAATCCGATGAAATTGCAGGCGTATATGTCGAGGGGAATTTCTTGCCATGGATACGGATCCGCTCGCTGGCTTTCGGCCCATAGCCCCTGTGTAGCTCCTCGAGCAGCGCATCCGGCTGCGGCTCTCGCGTAGCAAGTACGTATCCCCGACGCGTCATGTGAATTCGATTGTCATACCGGCGAGCAATCTCTTCAAGCAGATCAATGCTGTGGTCCGTAAACTCGGTCATGATCTCATGCGGCCACCAATTGCGATAATTTTCGCCGGATGCGGCAGACGTCAGACTCATCGGCGCCTGTTGATCTATAATGGCGATACGCAAATTTGGGCGCTGGCGCGCCAAATAATATGCGCAAGCAATGCCCGCCACTCCAGCTCCAACCACGGCGACATCTGCTCTAGAGTTCATTTCGTCTCTCTCTTTTTTCCTCAACGTCCATTGTCGCTATGTCATTGCGACCGAAGAACACGTCCTTCAACGGCTAACTTGCCGCGCATTTCCACCTCTTTTTGGAACTCGACTTGAGCGCCTGCTCTTTCTTGCGCAGACGTGCGTCTGCCTAAGATGATTGCTCGCCTCGCTCCAGCTTCATGTGCGACTTCGATTTTCGATCACCTACCCCATTGACATTAGGCTTGCATTGCCGCCGGCGGCGGTCGTGTTTGTCGATATGCTTGTTTCCTTGACGAGCCTGTCGAGATCGTAGTCACCATCGGACGACGTCCTCACGATGACCTCGACAATTTTGTCGGAGCGTTGAGCTAATTTGCTATTCACTGCGACAAGCTCCTTCGCTTTGCCTTCGAACAGCACCGCTTCAAGTCCGTCGGCTTTCCACCACTGCTCGACAAACCAGACATGCTTCTTGGCTTCCCCTGGCAGGGTAGCAAGTACTGCACGAACCGGGTTGTCGGCCTCCACAATTGCCAGATTGCCAGTTGCAAAGATGGCCCCGATTTGAATCAACAAGCCGCGTTCATCGCGCGCAAGCGCAGCAATCGGCCCCCGATGACCAAGACAGTAGCGATTGCTCTCACCCACTGCTCCCGGCAATAGGCTCTGCGCTCCGAATAAAGAGCGCGCCAGTTGCGCTTCGAAACAGCGCATCTCGTCCAAACGTCTCTCAGCACGGCACCAATGAAGATAGGCGAGAGCTGCATTGGACGGAACGCTGGCGTGATCTAAGGGCTTTGACTTCCGAGGGCTGGCGATAAGTCGGCCGAGATAGAGCGGGCCTCCCGCCTTTGGACCGGTACCTGAGAGCCGAGTGCCTCCAAATGGTTGAACTCCAACTACTGCGCCAATGATGTTTCGGTTGATGTAAATATTCCCCGCCACGACTTTATTGACGACTTTTGCGATCGTATCGTCTATGCGGGAGTGAAGGCCACACGTTAATGCATACCCACTAGCGTTGATCTGATTGATCAGACTGTCAAGCTCGTCTCGCCGATAGCGCATGACGTGGAGTACAGGTCCAAAGACTTCGCGCTCAACTTCTGACACTTTCGAGATTTCGATGATCGTCGGACACACAAACGTACCGTGCTCGGTACCACACGGCAGGGCCAGCTCTTCGACGGTATGGCCGCGGCGCCGCATGGTCTTAACATGCGATCGAACATTTTCCCGCGCCTCCTCGCTGATCACCGGCCCCACGTCGACGGAAAGGCGGGAGGGGTTGCCGATTTCAAGTTCCCGCATCGCCCCGCGGAGCATTGCGAGAACCCTATCGGCCACCTCTTCCTGGAGACACAATATGCGCAGCGAGGAGCATCGCTGGCCGGCCGAGTCGAAGGCGGAAGCCACTACGTCAGCGACAACTTGTTCTGCGAGCGCAGATGAGTCGACCACCAAGGCATTTTGGCCACCGGTTTCCGCAATCAGCGGGATTGGTCGTCGACCATCTGCGCTCAGACGGCCGGCGAGCTGCTTTTGGATAAGGCGAGCGACCGTTGTCGAGCCGGTGAACATCACGCCCTGTATGCGCGGATCAGCGACCAACGCCGCGCCGACCTCACCGTCGCCCGGCAGTAATTGCAAGACGTCATTGGGAATACCAGCCTCATGAAGGAGGCGAACCGCCTCTGCCGCAATGAGAGGTGTCTCTTCGGCTGGTTTAGCGAGCACGGGATTGCCTGCGGCCAGTGCAGCAGCCACTTGACCGACAAAAATCGCCAGCGGGAAATTCCATGGGCTAATGCAGACGATAGGTCCAAGCGCAGACACATTCTCGGCTGCGACCAAGCGACGGATTTCGGACGCATAGTATCGCAAGAAATCGACGGCTTCGCGCACCTCCGCTATCGCGTTCGCGTAGGATTTGCCTGCTTCTCGGACAATCAGTCCGACGAGAATTGACGTCCGTGCTTCCAGCTGATCCGCGGCGGCGTTGAGCTGAGCAGCCCGCTCTACTCCGTTTGTAGAAGACCAGGAGCGAGTTGCGTCAACTGCCCGCATCAGTGACGCGCCGACGTCGGAGGACGCAGAATCGCGCACATGGCCTACGACGTCGCGCTTGTCGGCTGGATTGCGAATTAGCCGAGTCTCACCGAGTCCTGTCGCCCCGAACGTCGTCGCTTTCCATTCAAGCTTGGCGCTCTTGGCGAGCGCTTCGCCAAGCAGCAGCAACTCGCGCTCATCTGAGATGTCGATACCCATCGAGTTGGCGCGATCACGACCATATAGATCGCGTGGCTTGGCTATTCCGTTGTGTGAAGCGCCCAATGGAGCGATCGCCTGCGCCTCAGAAACTGGGTCTGCGATCAGATCCTCAACAGGAACGTTCGAATCCGCAATCCGGTTGACGAAAGAGGTATTCGCACCATTCTCGAGAAGACGACGCACCAGATAAGCGAGCAAGGTCTCATGCGATCCAACTGGTGCATAGATGCGGCAGGGCCGGTCGAGTTTGTTGATGCCGACCACCTCTTCATAGAGTGGCTCTCCCATGCCATGAAGGCACTGAAATTCGTATTGGCCACGGTAAAAGCTTGGACCCGCGATTTGGATAATCGAGGCAAGTGTCCTTGCATTGTGGGTCGCGAATTGTGGGAATACGGCGTCTGGGGCTGCCAGGAGCTTGCGCGCGCAAGCAAGGTACGAAACGTCAGTATGAACCTTCCGGGTAAAAACCGGAAAATCCTTCATCCCGTCAACCTGCGTACGTTTGATCTCGCTATCCCAGTAGGCACCCTTGACTAGTCGGACCATCAGTCGACGCCCCGAACGACGGGCAAGATCGACGATCCAATCTACGACGAAGGCGCAGCGCTTCTGGTATGCTTGCACCACAAAACCAAGCCCACTCCAGCCCGATAGATCGTCGTCAAAGCATAGTGATTCGAAGAGATCGAGCGAAAGATCGAGCCGGTCCGCTTCTTCAGCGTCTATATTGAAGCCAATTTGGTAGTGCTTTGCCAGCAAAGCCAGTTGCTTTAGACGGGGAGATAGCTCGGCCTTCACACGCGCTATCTTGCTTCGGCTATAGCGCGGATGAATAGCCGACAGCTTGATTGAGATGCCTGGCCCTTCGTATATGCCGCGCCCTCGTGAGCTCTTCCCTATCGCATGGATAGCCATCTCGTAAAGCAAAAGGTAACGCGCGGCGTCCTCCGCGCTGGTTGCCCCCTCTCCCAGCATGTCGTACGAATACCGGAAACCGCGCGCTTCCATCGTTCGGCTGTTTGACAGAGCCTCTTCGATCGTCTGCCCAGTCACGAACTGCTGGCCCATCAGACGCATGGCCAGGTTAACGCCATGGCGGATAAGGGGTTCACCGCCGCGCCCAATGAGGCGCGTAAGCGCTGATGAGAGACTACCTTCATTTGCGGGTCCCGTTAGGTTCCTCGTGACTAACAGTCCCCAGGTCGCTGCGTTGACAAACGGCGATGGACTATTGCCAACGTGGGCACGCCAATCGCCAGCCGCTATCTTGTCGCGGATAAGCGCATCCCGGGTTGCGGCATCCGGGATACGAAGCAGCGCCTCGGCGAGGCACATGAGGGCGACACCCTCCTGACTCGAAAGTGAATACTCATGCATCAGGCCTTCGATGCCACTCGAGCGCGTTTTACGGCGGAGTTGCACGACGAGATATCGTGTCAACGCGCTGGCTTGCTTCGATGCCTCGTCGGGAAGCTTCGCAAGATCTATGAGACGCGCGACGCAATCGGGTTCGGCTAGGCGATAGGCGCGGGTAATCTCTGCGCGCAGCTTGTCCTGCGGACGCTCGCTCGCATCAAACTCAGCAAATTCCGCCCGAGCAATCGAATGTTCTGGGACGATACCGTGCCGATCCTCACGAATCCGCCTATCTGTCACACGGAATCTTTCTGATGAATGAGAGCCACGCCAAAGCCAAGGCGAGCCAAGACTGAGATGGTACTCACTGCAGGCACTCCCACGCGCCAGGCGCGAGGCCATCCGCGAGGTAAAGCGTCAAGGAGATTGTGATTTCGACAATCACGTCGAGTCCCAAAAGGACCGCACGGAATCCGTGCGGAAGCCATACTGCACTTGGGCACCCTCGCCACGGCAGCTTATTATCCAATATATATCTTTTTGGATACCATATCAATATGGTTGTGCTCGAACGAAGCCGAAAAGCAGTGCGTCAAGGCACGAGGACTCCCAGCATTCCCGCGCGGGGGACGGTGGAAGGCCGTATCGATTGCAGCCGCCCAGCGGCAGCTTGCGAGCGAAAGCGCCTCTGAAGCCCAGCTGCATCAGCCTGAAGCTGGGATCTACTTATTCTGAAAGTAGAGCCGAGTACGGCGGGCCGCAGCTGAAAGCGTCCTTTTGGTGCGCACAATATGGTCTTCCAGAAGCTTCACAGCGCGATCGACGTCGTCATTACGGCAGGCTTCCAGTATCGCATAGTGCTCCTTCTGGGGTTGCTCCTTGCCAGTGGCGAGCGAAACCTGCGTTCGCACAAACAGAGACACATGTCCGTAATTTAGCTCAACCATAGAGAGCAGCTTTGGGAAATTGCATGGAGCATAAAGACTCTCATGGAACTGCCAATTCATCAGCCCCCATTTCTTAGGATCTTTCTGCTCGTCATAGGAGCGCAGAAGCCGTTCGGCGACCTCGAAGTCGTTTTCGATCATGTTGGGGACTGCAAGCCGCAGCGCTCGACACTCCAGCGCAATCCTTATTTCCATTAGTTCATTGATGTCTTCCCACGACAGCGAAGCTACAACCGCACCGCGATTGGGGTGCAGCGCGATAAGCCCCTCCGCCTCAAGTTGCCGAAGCGCCTCACGAACCGGTATCCTGCTAGTTCCAAATTTGTCGGCCAGCTCTTCCTGCCGAAGCTGCTCTCCAGCCTCGTATTGGCCATCCAAAATCTCACGTCGGAGTTGCTCGCGAATCTGGTCGGCGACCAGCACCTTCTTGGAGTCCGCCTCGCCATCGACCATTCCCAGCCCCCAGCGGCTCGCAGTTCGGATAAAAAGCTGCTGTAATGTATACAAGCAATGTATGCAACAAAGGCTCATCAGCGTCCAGCCTGACAGCCCGTGATGGAGAAAGTTCCAGAGCTACCTTTGGCTGCCACGAGGATGTGTGGTGCACCAATATGTGATCTTCGACGCAGCGCCGATCCGAAATACCAAATCACATAAATTTATCCACTAGACGGCATATTGTATCCTATTGTAGACTGCGATCGAGCCAAATCGGAGAACAAAGAAATGGGAGGCGCGCTGGGATCTGAAGGTCGCTGTCAGCCATTGGCTGTGCGCGCCCTTGGCCAACTCAAGCCGATTCGGCGCGCTGAGCTTCCCCCGACAAAGCTCAACTCCATGCTGCGCACCATTAGATGCTGCATTGAGACAAAGCTCGGGGTGCTTAATCCATACGCAGCTCAAGTCTCATAGCGGCTACCCACCCGTCACTACGGATCTCGCACACATGCGCCCTGAAGCTTTGTTCCGATCCACATCCCTTGCTTCCCTCCCTCTCTTAAACCCCATCGATGTCGAGGTCATCGGAAGCGCATTGACCTCCATTGTTGAGGAAATGGGCGAGATGCTGGTTCGATCCAGCTATTCGCCAAACATCAAAGAGCGGCGCGACTGCTCCACGGTCATTTTCGATGCAGACGGTAACGCGATGTGCCAGGCAGCACATATTCCCGGTCACTTTGGCTGCTTTCTCGAGTTCATTCCCGCGATTTACAAATTCTTCCCAAGAAACAAAATTCGACCAGGCGACGTCTTTGTCGGGAATGATGCCTACGAGGGCGGCGTCACTCATCTTAACGACATCACCTTTGCTTCCCCTGTTTTCATTGGCGAGACCCTCTTTGCATGGGTCATGAACTGCGGTCATCATTGCGACTTCGCCGATCGCGGCGGAGCTCATATCTTTCAAGAGGGCTTGCGTATTCCGCCGGTGCGATTCTATCGCGAAGGCGCGCTTCAAGAGGATGTGCAATCACTGATCTTGCTGAATTGCCAAGTTCCCGAAGAACGGGCCGCTGATTTTCGCGCCCAGATCGCCGCAAACAGGCTCGGCGAAGCTCGGCTTCGTTCTCTTTGCGAGAAATACGGCGTGGAGATCGTGCGTTCGGTGTCAAACGAGCTTCAAGACTATGCCGAGCGTCGAGTTCGCGCCGGCATCCGAAACATTCCGAATGGAGTTTACCATTTCGGCGATAATTTTGAGCGCAGCAATTATCCGGAATTTATGGACTTCAGCCTGACCATGACCGTCCACGACGATAGTCTGGACTTCCATTTTGACAGCCCGCCGCAGGTACGGGCGGGAATAAATGTAGTCTATACAGCACTGTTGGGTGCGGTCTATTTTGCCGTGAGAGCAATGATCGATGCTGGCATTCCTCCGAACTCGGGCATGGATCGGGCGATCAATGTCACGGCCGCGAAGGGAACTGTACTGAATTGCGAACTGCCTGCTGCAGTTAGCGGGCGTATGGCCGCATCGCAGCGCGTTGTCGAGCTGGTGTTCGGGGCCTTCGCGGAGGCCGTGCCCGAGCGCATCATTGCAGGAAGCAATGGGGCGGGTTTCTTCAGTTTTAGTGGCGTGAAGCACAACAAGATGTGGGCCTACGCCGAGACCGTGGGCGGTGGTTCGGGCGCCCGCGCGACCAAAGACGGGTTGGATGGTGTGCACGTGCATCTGACCAACACGTCGAATCTTCCGATCGAGGCGCTTGAGACCGAATATCCAATCAGCGTGCTGCGCTACGAGTTGGTTGACGGCTCGGCGGGTCCCGGCCGCCATCGCGGGGGGATGGCACTGCGCCGCGTCTACCGCGTGGAAGACACCTGCAGGGCGAACGTCGGCGGTTCACGGATGCGCACTCAACCTTGGGGTTTCCAAGGGGGCAGGAACGGCGCAGCCGGCAGTTTCTCAGTAAAGAAGGATGGGCAACAGAGCGAGGTTACTCACAACGCTCCAAACCCTGCTGAATATCACAAAGGCGATGTGCTTGAGCTCGTGACCGCGGGCGCGGGCGGCTATGGGCCACCTAACGAGCGCGAGGCCGCGGCAATCGCTCGCGACATCCGGGAAGGCGTCATTTCGGCGGCCGACGCCAAACAGATTTACAATTATCCGAGGTAGGCGGCAGCGATCAAGCCAGGCAGCCGGCGTGTGATCTTCCGCTATCGAGCCGCGAGCACGCGGGAGCTGGTCTGGCCTACATCAAGAAGGGAATATATTCGTGCGTAACAAATACCGTTCGTATAATTTTCCAAGCGGTTGGAATAAGCTGCTTCCAGAGAGGCCCCCCGCCTCCTCGGCAAAAGGCAAAATCGCCGCAAAATACGCTGTTGTTGGAGCAGGCTATACCGGGCTCGCAGCGGCACGACGGCTCGCTGAACTCGATCCGTCGGCCGATATCATCGTGCTCGAAAGCAGCGTTGTCGGAGAGGGATCATCTGCGCGCAATTCGGGATTTACAGGCGGCGCCAACCTTGCGAAGTTGTTTACGGGCCCGAAAGATATGAACGTTGATTCCATTGGGGTTAGCCAGTCAGTCTCAGAGTACAATGGCCACGGCCTGAGTTGGCTTCACGAGCTGATGGCGCAGCACAATTTCGAATGTGATCTGAAGAAGTCGGTGACCTTTCGTGCCACGGCTACCGCCGAAGGCGAAAAGCTCCTTCTGCAACAGCAAGCGGTCGCTCTCAAAGCGGGTAATGATTATCCATTGATCGGGCGCGACGAACTCGAGGCACGTACTGGCATGACGCATTATTGCCGTGCGCTCGTCTACGACACAAATTTTCTGTTGGATCCGGCGAAGCTCATTCGAGGGCTTGCGGATACACTGCCATCGAATGTTCAATTGTTCGAACGTTCACTGGTATCCGAGCTGAGGAGGGCTGGAAAATGGGTATTAAAAACCGCTGAAGCCGAAGTTACTGCCGATGTGGTCGTTCTAGCCAACAATGCGTTTGTCAAAACTCTTGGCTGGCTCGGCGACAAGATCATGTCACTCTATACTTACGCCGGCATCACCGAAGCAATGTCGGCCGAGGACGCAAAGAAGCTTGGAAGCGAGCCTGTTTGGGGTCTGACGGCAGCGGTCCGCGCCGGCGGTTCCACTCTGCGGCGCGTGGGCGAGAACCGTTTCATGGTACGGAGCTTGTATTCCTATGAAAGGGAGATGGATCCTGCCAAGGTCCGCCAGGGCATAACTGAGAAGTTTCACCGTCGGTTTCCCAAGCTGTCGCATGTGAAAGTTGAGCATTTCTGGGGTTGCATGACCGATATGACGCGTAACGGCAATCCTTATTGGGGGCAGCTCGACGACGGATTGTTCGCGTCTGTGGGGTATAACGGGCTTGGTATCACCAAGGGCACGATTTTAGGTAAGCGCCTTGCCGAGAGGATCTTGAACCATGGCAACTGGCAGGAAGTTGAGAAGGTCTACGGCTGCGCCAACAAGATGCCGTCCGAGCCCATTCGCGCGATAGGGTACAAGCTGATTTATACGGTCCGCACAAGGCTTGCCGGCGTCGACGCCACCTAACCTAAATCAAGCGGGTTGGACGGACACGGGGTAGTTGCCGGCAAGCCTGTCATAACGCGTCCCCACTCGACGACATTTGCGTGAAGAACGCTTGACTCGATTGCGGGCACGATGGGAGCCACGCTCAACCTGAGTTCAAGGAAATCGGCGCATTATGATGGGGCGTCGCAAGTCGGTCCTTTACTTTTCGCGCTTACATTTCAAATCCCAAAAAAACGTAAGCACTGTGTAAGCAGCTTGGCAGAAGGCGTGGGGGCGGTTGCAGCGTGCTGGGGCGGGAAGCCCAGCCGGCGGCGCCCCGAGCGCTAGCGGATCGAGTTCTCGATGATGGTCCGAATGAAGAGCTTGCCTATCGTCTCCTTGGAAAACCAGCGGCGAAAAAACATTGGCCCGATCAAGGCAGCGACGAGATCGCTTGTGATTCGGTCGGACGAAATCTCGCCCTTGGACTTGGCGCGTTCTATGACAGCTTCGAAGGGCGCCATGAAACTTTTGTGCAGGTTCGCCTGCATGGCCTCGATCTCAGGATCGCGCTCCGCCGCATCGATGATCGAGTGATAGACAGAGCTCCAATTCACTGTCTGCAACTGGTCAGAAAGTCTCTCCAACAGAGCCGACAGATCTGCCTGGATGCTTCCGGTGTCGGGCGCTTCTGGCACGCTTCCGAGGCGGGAACACGCATCGATCAGTAGCGGCGAACGCGACGGCCCGGTGCCGGAGATCGTCGTGTTCGAGATACCGGAGGTGCGGGAGACCTCGACGATGCTCACCCCGTTGATGCCGCTTTGCGCCAACTGCCGGTAGGTTTCGCGAGCACCTTCGCCTTCGAGCGCTCGACCCTCTTCTCCGCGATCTGAGTGGGCTCTGCCCATAGCCACCTTTCCTGCTTGAAAAGCAAGCCCTATGTCGAGCTGCACCCGGAAAGGTGCCAGTCTCGCCATCGTCACGCGGAAGGCGACCGAGTTCATGCACGGCGGGAGTTGGTCGCCAGTGCCAATCGTTCCGCGATCCCTGAGTTCGAGGTAGACGATGTCGACGTCGAGCGTGACCGCATCGACGCCTTCGTGACCGATTGGCTGCAACAGCCAAAGGATATGCCTTGGGGCAATCGCTCGATGCTGTTCCGCGATCCCGACGGCAACCCGATCAACTTCTTCAGGCCGATCGACGCCAAAGCCTGAGCGGGCGCCGGCGCGGCGCCCGTCATTCTCCAGAATAGCAACGCGAGTAGAACAGCACGACAAACAGAACCTGCCGCATTCACGCCTTTGGCGGTCCGGACGTCCTTCGCGTGGAGGAGCTCCCCATTTCGGAGCCTGGCGCTGGCGAGGTTGTCATAGCCGTCAAAGCGGCGGGCGTGAACGATGGCCGGATTGACCGGGTCAATGCCGAGGCGCTTGAGATCCGCGGTGATTTCGGCGTCCTTGACGAACGCGCGCACCTCGGTACCCGGCTTGATCTCCCTACCCTCGATCCAACCGTTGCCGCGGCATGCTCATGGGGACAACCGCGGCGAAACGGATGATGTCTTGGACGAGGATCTGTGGAGGCTTCGAGGCCTTTACCTTCTGCTGACCATTTTAACATATCCGCCCTGCCTATTGCATGCAATTTAGTTACAATGTATACATTACCTAGCATCAAAGGTATTTTCGCGTTCCGGCCTTGGGAGAGAAGAATGGAAGCAAACCGCCGTCATTTCTTGAAATCGTTGGTTGCGGCAGGTGCCTCTCTGCCAATGCTTCGCAGTATCGCCAGCGCCCAGCAAGCCGACAACACGCTCCGGTTGGGCTTGCAGTGGTTCCCAGCAACATTCGTGCCGGGACGAAGCGACGGCATTACCACCATGGGAACTATTCTTCTCATGCATCGCGGGCTTTTGACCTATGACCACCGAGGTGAACTGCGGGGTGAACTCGCGGAGAGCTGGAGCCAGGATGGCGAAAAAGGCTGGCTGGTCAGACTGCGTGAGGCATCGTTCTCCAACGGCAAGGCAATTACCGCAGACGATGCGAAATATAGCATCGAGCGTATGGCCAGCGATCAGGTCGGATCGTCGTTAAGGCCATACTTCGCCGGCTTAAGCGTCAGTACGGTGGACAAGAGCACGATCAGGATCACCACACCGGAGCCGGTTGTGACTATTCCCGCCCTGCTCGCCAATCAGCAGGTCATGATCATTGCAAAGGACTCCGACAAAAACGGAGCGTTCGGGATTGGTGCTGGGCCTTACGTGCTGGACCGGCACGAAGATGGAGCCTTTGTCGAAATGGTCCGCTCGGAGCACTACTTCAAGCCTGGTCTACCCAAATACGATCGTGTTCGGATCGTCAGTTTCCAAGATGAGGCGGCCCGCGTCAGCGCCTTGGTTGCCGGCGACGTCAATTTCATTGACTATGTTCCCTACAACGCGATGGACGGGGTCGAAAAGAACCCAAACCTCGCCCTGAACTACGACCCGCAGGGGGGCCTGCTCCTTCTGACGTTTAACGGCAAGGGCATCTTTGCCGACGCGCGGCTCCGCAAAGCTGTTGCCTTTGCGCTTCGCCGGGAAGAGATCGTCACTGGCGTCCTGTACGGCAGAGGGGCACCCCTCAATGGTGTACCACGCACCAAAGGCAGCCCCTATTACTCTGACGAGACTGCAAACTACTGGCGCTACGACCCGGAGCTTGTCCGATCCCTTCTCGCCGAAGCAGGAAAACCAAAGGGATTCAAGTGCACGATGCTGGCTGCTTCCGATCTTGCGCAGCATCGGGATTCCGCTGTTTTCATACAAAGCCAACTAGCAGAGGTCGGTATAAAGGTGAATTTCCAGCTTAGCGACTACTCGTCACGACTGGCGGCCGGCCTTCGCGGAGAGGGTGACATGGGCATCAATGGCGCCAGCTTGCTCAGCTCTGACCCAGACGCCTTTTCGAGTATCCAAGATCCGAACCCCTCCCTTCCACCCTCCGTCACTCGCAGCAGCAACATTGAGGTTCCGCAGCTCAGCGAGTTGCTTGCAAAAGGGAAACGGGAATTTGCCCCCGAGAAGCGCACGAAACTCTATTGGCAGGCGGACAAGGTTTGCCTTGACTATACCACGTTCTGTGGGATCGCCTATCGCGGCGCGGGATTTGGGCTACGTAAAAGCATCAAGGGATTCTGGACGTATCCCGGACTCCTATCGGCTTTCTCTATGCGAGCACTTGATGAAGTCGCTCCCGGATGAGCCGACTGTACAGATGCGTTCCTGAAACTACTTGCGTGGATGGGTCACGACTGACTCTTCATTGATCCAGCCGGTCATGCGCTTGCGTTAAGCCGAGTGAGCCGGTTTTCGTGGCGAAACCATAAAAGCTGCGCATGTCTTCCTAGCGGCCTGGACGAATTGCTGCTGCGCTAGAGTGGGCCGTCAATCATTTCGGATGACGAGAGACATCTTGGATAGCTCACCAGGCACCGAGGCGTTCAGTTCTGTTAGCACCCCGCTCCGTTTTTCGAATGCGACTCTTGAGGTCGTCATGAGTGCAAGTCAATTACTTTCGGCTGCAGGCCGCGGATGAGGTCGATCCCCAAAAGACATTTCCAAGCGCTATATCGCCTGAGTAGCCGCAGATTGTGATACGCCTATCTGGAACTCGGCTTGTTGCACGCTGCTTCCTTGAGCAACAAGGTCAGCTATCCGGAGGTGTCGCAGGTTCAACTTCGCTGAAGTATGCTGCGATCGACCAAATTGGAACGACTCTGCGCCAGCATCCCCTTCTGCCATTTCCAAGACGACAGCCCCGCTTCCACGATCGCATGCCTAACAACGAACGGAGTTCGCTATCGTTATGACTACATTTCACCTTGCTCACGGCAGTGTACGAAGCATAGAGAGGGGTTCGTAGGTTTTGTTAGTTGCGCGCAACCTCACGGCTGAACTGTCTGACTCAGAGACCATCCGTCGCAAGAAGCCTTTCCTTTCGAGACGCCTCGATTGGATCGTTACAAAACGTAGAATCAACGTGGAGTGTCTCGCAGATCATGTTAGTCAAGACGCCGCCGCCTCGATCAAGGTCCGCCAGCGGGATTTACGCTCTCTTCCAAAGAGACCGGCATATGGCCGTAAAGACCCGGGGCTTCATCGATTTTGTCAGAAACACGTTCAACCGCAGAACCACGTCAGTGACCAACCGTTAGATCGCCAAAGCTAGCCTTGCCTTGCTGTCTGGGCTCTCCTAGCTGGACCCGCAGCGGGCACACGCCAGATAACGTATCTGACTGAACTCCTCTAACAGCGTTCGATCGACTTCGGCTGAACTAATCGATGTGTCAGGAGATCGCGGATCAGATCTTGCGGAACGCTGGATTTTTGCTTCGCCTGAACTAATCGGGCTCGACAATCGCATCCGCCAATTTCGCCGCGGGAGCCGTCGTTGGCAGCCCACGTTTTTCGTAGCGATCCGCGAGGCGATAACGATGATACATCGTGCGCATTCCGAGCCAGCGCAGAGGCTCGGACTCCCACCGCGCAACCTGCCGATTGACCCAGGAAAGATGAGCGAGGTTCATATGTGTCCTGTAATCAGATCGGCCAGTGTACGGCCCGCCAGATTCGACGTGGCAACGCCCGAGCCGACATAGCCGCCTGCCACGCATGACCATTACGGCGATCGAAGCCGACGTTCGCACACCAATGCCGCGGGACACCGAGCACGCCACACCATGCATGATCGAATTGGCATTCGCCACCTGCGGCAGCAGATTGACGAGCGTGGCTTGAAGTTCGCGGATCGTTACCCTCTGCGTCCGTCCATTGTTATCGGTTCGTGATCCACACCAATAGGGAACGCCCCGGTCGTCAAACGCGATGCGCCCTTCTCTTGTGCGCTGGGAATAAGAATACATGTGAGCGGCAGCGCCCAAGAGCTCACGCCGATCCCAGCCGATCTCGCGCCAAATGTCATCGGACAGTGGCTCCTGCGGCGCGGCGATCAAAGTGAGAGTGCAGCGTCAATCAAGATGAGAATGCCGCCGCTGGACGGGAACGTAGGGAGGGCGTAGCCCGACCGGAGTTTCCGTCCAGCGGCGGCGGCCTTTTCGAGGCCGTTCTCTGGTGGTCGCGGTCGGCCGGTATTCCGGTGGTTTTTCCGATTCGGAGGAATCACTTTTGTGCCCGGCCGCCACATAACCGACCATCAATTGAGGCTCTACGTGAAGCTCAGGAAGACCCATCCGACACCTGTCGCCGCGGCGAAGGCGTCGATCACTTGTCAGCGGCCTACCGGATAGAGAAGGATCCAATCCTACCCTCGCAGAGGATAGAGAAGGATCCAATCCTACCCTCGCAGAAGAAGGAGCCGCGCGGACGACGGCGTCCCGATCCACTCGCCGACATTTTCGACGCTGAAGTCGTGCCGCTGCTGCGGGCAGCGCCCCGCATCCGGCCCGTGGCCATTTTCGAGGAGATGAGGCGGCGTCATCCCGGGTTGGGCGAGGGCGTGCGCCGGACGCTGGAGCGGCGCATCCGAGGCTGGCGTGCCATCCACGGTGAGGAGCAGGAGATCATCTTCCGCCAGGCGCACGAACCCGGCAGGCTCGGTCTGTCGGACTTCACCGACATGGCCTCATTCGACGTCGCCATCGCCGGTCAGCCACTCGACTACCGGCTCTTGACCGCCACGAGCCGATTTGCTCCGGCGCGCGTGGAGGCCAAAGGCACCCCATAGTCGACGTCCGCCCAGTTGGGCCGGCAACCGGCGGTTTTGCTCCTCAAGCTGCTTAATCGCTCGGCTTCCCGAAGGAGAGGTCCTTGAGGACCTCAAAAGCGGTAAGGTGCTTGTAGGTTTTCTCGGTTAGCGACAACTCCAAAATCCAAGGCTTTCCATTCAGGGGCTTCCTCCGGAGGAAGCCCCTGCTCTCGAGAAGCCTCGATTGCGCTGTGACAAAGGAAGGATCAACCTGGAGCTTCTCGGACACCACATTAACCGGAACGCCATCGCCTCGATCGAGGTCAGCCAACGCCACCAAGATCATCCAGCGTGGCCCGCAGACCCCCAGCGCCTCTGCCCAAAACGAGCGCACCTGCTGAGGATGGTCACTGGCAGCCGAAAACCCCAAGGAGACTGGCAAATCATCCAACGTTCTGGAGACGGAATCTGTCACACCAAACTCCTCTCGCGCCCGGCAAAGCGCGCATGTTCCGCTGTTCTCAGCTTTGCTCGTTTCAACTTGTACGATTCTGTCCCAAATCAGCTAAAAAATTCTCCAGACCTACTAAGTCGCATCGCTTTCTCCCTACCCTAGCGCAGCGTGCCTCGACCATCTAGAAGCACGGATCGCGCAGTACCTTGCGATTTTAGATTTGAAGGTGCTTCGGTCTACGTGGCCACCACGAGATGTCCCTCAGACACAGTACGGTAAGTGCGTTTCGGTGGCTTGAAATCCAATGACCTAACGGGAGAAGGCAGATCCTGGACGGGTCCGCGCGTACGCTGACGCCTCACCTTTGGATCAGGTATGGGAACGGCCTCGATGAGTTTTCGGGTATACGGATGCTGCGGATTCCCGAAGATCGCTTTGCGTGAGCCAATCTCAACGATCTCGCCCAGGTACATGACCGCCACTCGATGACTCACGCGCTCGACCACCGCCATATCGTGGGAGATGAATAGATACGACAGTCCGAGGCTCGTCTGGAGATCGAGCATCAGATTAATGACTTGAGCCTTGACGGTCACATCCAACGCGGAAACGGCCTCATCAGCGACAATCATCTTGGGCTGCAGCGTCAACGCTCTGGCGATACAGATTCGCTGGCGCTGTCCTCCGGAGAACTCATGCGGGAAACGGTTGGCAACTGAAGGATCGAGTCCGACCTGTTGAAGCAAGTCATAAACAATTTTCTGGGCTTCGCTACCAGAGGCTCTGCGATGAATAACTAGCGGTTCCGCGATGGCATCCCCCACGCGAAGTCGAGGATTCAGACTCGCGAACGGATCCTGAAAAATCATCTGAACGCGCTGCCGATACTCGCGCAATCGACTCCCGTGCAAACCGGTGACATCCTTGCCTTCAGCACGAATTTCGCCGGCCGTCGGACGATTGAGACCAAGAATGGACCGCGCAACAGTGGACTTTCCGCATCCAGACTCGCCAACTAGAGACAAGGTCTCGCCCTCACGGACCTCGAACGAAACGCCTTCGAGCGCATGAACCGTAGCCTTGGGCCGACCGAGCAGACCGCCGGTGATCGGGAAATGCTTCGTAAGATTCTTAACCTCAAGCACAATCCTTTCGGCCCGGACCGAATTTCGCCCCGGAAACGACCGAGTAACGGCGCCGGTCTTGGTATCCACGGTGTCAAATTTCGTTGGATTGTCGCATCCGGACATTGAGCCCAATCGCGGGACTGCAGCAAGCAGTGCCCTTGTATAAGGATGCTCGGCACCTTCGAAGATGGCGGACGTTGGTCGCTGCTCGACAATGACACCGTTGTTCATTACGAGAGTGCGATTGGCGATCTCGGCCACAACGCCGAGGTCATGCGTAATGAAGAGAACTGCCATATCCTCCTCGTCCTGCAGCTCTCTGATGAGCTCCAATATCTGGCCCTGAATCGTGACGTCCAAAGCGGTGGTCGGCTCATCGGCTATCAACAAGCTTGGTTTGCACGCGATAGCCATCGCAATCATCGCGCGTTGTCTCATGCCGCCTGAAAATTCGTGTGGAAAATAGCTGTATCGTGCTTTCGCACCAGGAATCCGGACCCGGTCGATCAGCCGAACGGCCTCGGCTCGAGCTTCAGCGCTGCCGATTCTTGCGTGCGATATGAGCGCCTCAGCGATCTGGTCACCGACGCGCATGACCGGGTTCAAACTGGTCATTGGCTCTTGAAAGATCATGGAGGCGTATTGGCCTCGGATCTTTCTCATCTCTTCTTCCGAGAGGGACAGAATCTCGCGTCCGGCCAGCTGGATGTTGCCGCTGATACGTCCGCGGTCGCTAGAAATGAGACGCATGACGGAGAGCGACGTGACGCTCTTACCCGAGCCTGACTCTCCGACGATTGCTACGGTTTCGCCTGATCCGACCTCAAAGGAGACATCTTTCACAACCGGCACCCACACTCCGTCACGGTTGAATGACGTCGTTAGATTTCGAACAGAAAGAATTGGGTTGCTCAACTTCTCACTCGCCCACGTTTAAGGTGTAACCTTTGCATTAACGCAAGACCTCAGTTGCCCTGCCGCCCCGCGGATCCAGCCAGTCCCGAAGCACGTCGCACGTGCCGTACATGGTCAACGTAACGATGCTAAGCACAATGCAAGGCCAGACCAGGAGTCCGACCGAGTGAGCCATCGTGGAACGCGCAGCACCTATCATTCCGCCCAGTGACGGACTCGGAGGAACGACCCCAAGCCCCAAGAATGACAGTCCGGATTCCAGAACCACCGCGGATGCGGCCGCGAGACTGAGTTGGACTAGCATCGGCCCACTGATATTTGGAAGGATTGTCCTCACCATGATCCGCAATCTTGAAGCACCCAGTGTCTCGGTCGCCTCGACATACTCCATCGATCGGACCGACAGTACACATGCGTAGGCGACCCTTGTGAAGGTCGGCGCGTAAACCACGGCAAGAACGGGGATCACCGTCGCGGTACCCGGACCATAAAGCGTGACGAACAGCATCGCCATAAGAAGAGTGGGGAGACAGAGCAGCACGTCCACCGACCGCATGACGAGAGTTTCAGTAAGCCCCCTCAAATAGCCGGCAAGCACTCCAAAGGCTGTGCCGATGGCCGCAGCCGCAAGAGCGGAGGTCACCGCTATCACAAGCGAGATTCGTGTTCCCCAGATGAGTCGCGACATCACACTGCGGCCAAACTCGTCCATTCCAAACGGTTCCTGAAGCGTGGGTAAAGCAAAACGCTTCGTGATGTTCATCGCCTCCGGATTTGGAAGCGGCAGGAGGGGAGCGAGCAGGCACAAGACCGCAATTATCCCCAGCATAACAAACGGCAACAGTCCCGCCTTTTTCCGCTTCATCGACGCACTCTGGGATCAAGCAGCCCATAGAGCATATCAACAACGAGGTTGATCAATATGAAGCTGGCGGAAGTTACCGCGAGAATGGCGGTGACAGCCGGATAGTCGCGCGAGTTCACGGCTGTAACGAGCATACCGGAAAGACCAGGATAATTGAACACTGCCTCCGTTAAGACTGTGCCGCTCAGCAGCGAGCCGACATGAAGCGCGAATACCGTGATAACAGGCATTAGCGAGTTGCGGAGAATGTGCCGGACTATGATTCGTTGCTGGGTCACCCCTTTCGCACGGGCAGTTCTAACGTAGTCCAGCGGTATGACTTCAAGTGTAGATGCGCGCGTTATCCGAAACAGAGTGCCGGCAAAACCGATGCCAATAGTCAACGACGGCATCAACACCAGCATCAAGTGTCTTATGGGATCGTTGGAAAACTCCACGTAACCCCCAGCCGGAACCAGGCGCAAAATCTGTGAGAACACCAACACGAATATCGTACCTTTGACAAAGACCGGAATGGACTGCACGAATGCCGTGATCGCAAAGGCCACTCGATCAAATATCCCCCCACGGCGCAGCGCTGCCGCTACGCCGGCCGGCACACCAATAAGGAGACTGACGAGGGAGCCGAGAGCGACGAGCTCGAGCGTGCGTGGAAACCTCAGCGCGATATCCCTCCCGATCGGGGATCCGCTGATGAGCGATTTGCCGAAATCAAAGCGGACGAATCTCAGCATCGTATCGGCATATTGCTCGTAGATTGGACGATCCAACCCAAGACGCTCGCGCATTGCTGCCACCGACTCAGGGTCGGGCGCATTGCCTTCCGAAGACAGCAGCAGCTCAACTGGATCGCCTGGTACCATCCTTATGGACATGAACACCAGGCTCGTGACCACCAGCAGGAGCATCAGACTAATGCCCACGCGTCTCACGAACCAGACCATTGGTACAGCACCCTTTTGATAGCGAGAACAACAGCGCCACGAAGTGAAGCGCGCAGAGTCGGGATCCTTCAGCAGGCTTCGCGACAGCTACTTGGAGACGGATACCCCATTCAAGCTCCGCATCGAGTATGGGGACAGGAGTCCTGGGTACACCTGAAAACCTTTTAGCCGCTCTGCATGTGCGAAACCGGTGCCGCGATAAGCCAAGCCGCAGAGCGTCGTATGTTCAAGCGAGATGGCATCGGCTTGACGATAGATCTGAGCTCGCTTGGCAGCGTCGAACTCTTGCTTTCCTTTGGCGAGAAGTTCAGTCAATCCAGGAGCGGCAATGTCGTGGCTGCGCACGGCAGCAATCGGCTGGCTCGGATCCTGTATTCGGTCGAACGCAGACGGGTCCAAGCTGTCCATGCCAGTGCCATTTACGCCAAAATCGCCTTCGCCGCGATTCCAGGCGGCTTGCCTTGTGGCATAGTCGGCGAACAGCAGATCGACCTTGATGCCGATTTCCGCGAGATGAGTTTGTACTAAAATTGCAGCATCTCGGTGCTGGGCAAGATCAGATGCTGCAAGCATCTTGCATTTGAACCCGTCGCGATGGCCCGCTTCAGCGAGAAGCGAACGAGCATATCCTGGATCGTAACGCCAATACTCCACATTCTCCTTAAGAAAGTAAGGGGTCCCGTCGGGTCTCGGCGTACCGTTGAGCGGAGCTCCCCGCCCATAGAGCGCGCCCTTGACGATCTCCTCGCGTCGTATCGCGAACGCGGCGGCCTTGCGCAGACGAGGGTCCGCAAAAATGCCCTTCCCGCTAAACACAAGAAAGAGAAGACCGCCATGCTGCTCAAACCTGAGCTTGACGCCAGCTGTGGCCTCCAGCTTGTCCATTGAGTTGTAAGGCACGTAGTCGATGAAATCGACGTCACCTGCAGTGAGCGCGCTTACCCGGGACGCCTCATCGATATATCCAACAACGCGAACGCGGCTGACATGGGGAAGATCGGTCCTGAAATAGTGCTTGGACCGCACCAGCTCGACGTAGGATCCCTGCTCGAAACGGTGAAGCACAAACGGACCGGCACCGATGCCGAGCTCGCTACCATGGTCTGAGTTTGCCTTGATGATGAGCGTCTGCTGGTTCGCCAGCAGGGAGGGAATTGTCGCATCTGGCGTCTTCGTTACGAGGCGGACCGACGTACCGTCGACCACTTCGGGCGCGATGGTAGCAAAGTTCGCGCGCAGCACCGACCCGAGTTCTTTGCTCGCCATGCGCTCAATGCTGTATTTGACGTCCGCAGCGGTAACGGGCGTACCATCGCTGAAAAGGACGTCAGGCCGAAGCTTAACAAGCCAAGAGGCTTCACCGTCTCGCTCAACACTTTCGGCCAAATCGCCCTCGATTTTACCCTCGAAGTTGTAAGTGAGCAGGCCCCGGTGCATGAGCAGTATCACGCCCTGGGTAGAGATGTGGTTATTCTTTCCAGGGATCAGCGATAACGGATAGTCCAGCAAGCCCAAACGCAGCGTGCCTGCATCTTGTGCAAAGGCTCTTCGGCCCAGCATGGGAAAAGTAATGCCGAACGCGGTCAGACCCTTGAGGAGGGAACGTCGTTTCATAATCATGGCGGTTCTCGCTTCACTTCGATGTATAAACTACTATCGAATCGTATTCAATCCTTAGATATCGAATATTCTTACCTCCTCCACAGGACATTTTGCCCCATGGGCAATGTTCAGTTTGCGCTGTCGTCATGGTTGGAGTTTTTATACAAAACTCAAGAGTTGCATCCATTGGCGGATGGTATAGAGTTTGTTGCCCTGCTACGGTCGCAAGCGCCATCCGGTGCACCGCGGCTGGGTAACGTTGGGATAAGGGTCCTCGAGCTTGGCTGTGACGCCTACCATGCCCGCAGTTGATCTTAATTCAGACTTGGGCGAGGGCTTCGGCACTTATACCTCTGCGGACGACGAGGCCATGCTGGACATCGTCAGTTCGGCGAACGTTGCCTGTGGCTTTCATGCTGGCGATCCACACATCATGGCCAATATCTTCGCCCTTGCGAAAGCCAAGAGCGTCGCCATTGGTGCGCATCCGGGGTATCGAGATCTGTGGGGGTTTGGCCGGAGGGTATTGCCTCATACCTTGGCGGAAGTGGAACAGATCACCGCTTATCAGATTGGTGCCGCGCTCGCGCTGGCGAACCTCTCAGGTCACCGGATTACGTTTGTGAAGCCTCACGGAGCATTGGGCAATCTGGCAGATGGCAACCCTGAAGTTGCCACGGTGGTGGCGCGTGCGATCCGGGCCGTTAATCCACATCTCATCCTCGTCGCGACTGCACTTGGATGCCTGGTCAAGGCCGGCGAGGATCACTCGCTACGGGTCGTTCACGAGATCTTTGCGGATCGCACCTACGCCGAGGATGGACAGCTACTCCCCCGCTCGCTGCCGGGTTCCATTGTCACCGACCCCGAGCTGGCACTTGCACGAACTCTCCATATGCTCGAAGCGGGTGGGATCATCACCCAGAAACAGAACCTGCTAACAACACCGATCGACACGATCTGCGTACACGGGGACACACCTCACGCCGTCGCCATGGCGCGCGCGCTTAAGGATGGCTTGCTCGCAAAGGGCTTTGTCGTTGAAGCATTCGCCCCTTGAGCGCGGCCAACAACCCATGCAGAAACGGTTCGCTATTGGCGACCTCCAGAAGATAGTCCAAGGGTGTCGAACATACCGCAGCGACGCACGTATGCGCGAGCCGCCTTTTCGCCCATCCCTGCCTCAATGTTGCGACCGTTAGTGTTAAGAACGGCTTCGATCTGATTGAGATCCAAGGCTATGTCGTCGTACGTTATCGCCCCCATGGTTTTGATCCTGATCTTGTGGGCGTTGGCCTCACCGACCGATGCCGCGATGACAGTGCCGAAATTCTCATAGAGGGACTTCACGAATTGCGCGCCGAGTAACGACGCGGGAAGTTCGGAAACGACCACTGTAGGAGACTTTTGTGAAGCTTGGGTAGCATCCCCAAGACCGAGTGCCGCGCAGCCCACCCGCAGGGCATCAAACAGCACACGATGGCGCTTCAACACAAGCTGCAGGTCTTCGGCGTGCATCAATTGCAGAGCCATCACAAGAGCCTTCACCAAGGGCACTGGGGTGGTAAACGGTGTCTCGCCTTCTTTCATCATGTTGCTCGCACGATCAAAGTCCCAATAGAAGCGCTGGGATGATGAGTTTCGGCGGATCACGGAGAAAGCCTTTTCGCTGACGCTCACAATGCCCAATCCAGGTGGACACATCAGGGCCTTTTGGCTCGCCGTCACGACAACATCTACGCCCCATTCATCCTGCCCCATTTCAAGTCCGCCGACACCACTGACGGAGTCCACAACGAGGAGCGCGTCGGTCTCTTTCACGACCGAACCGATCGCGGAAAGGTCCGCTACCGACCCGTGGAGCTTTCATTGTGCGTAACGAAAACGGCCTTATAGGTACAGGCGGCTCCCCTCAGTTTGGATGCAATAACATCGGGATCCACGGCTTCTCCGGGGGGAAACTCCACCATGTCGACTGTTGCAGCAAATGCGCGGGCGATCGCAGCGAAGCGTCGTCCCCAAAGGCCATTGTCGGCGGCGAGAACACGGTCTCCCGGGACGATAGTGTTGACGACTGACGCCTCCATGACTCCCGTTCCCGAACCTGCAAAAAAAGATGTCGTTTCGGGTACCGATAATCGGCTGCAGCAGCGACTGAGCTCGCTTCATGAGGAGCCTGAAGTCCGGTCCCCGGTGCGCAATCATGGGGCTGGCCATAGCCTGACGCACAAGTGGTGGCACTGCCGTTGGACCAGGAAGCCTTAGTCGACACAATATTTCATGGTCCGACGGAGCAGCCTCGGTGATCATGAGCTAGGTGTGAGCTTTCAGGAGGTTGTCCATTCGGCCCTGACCGAGGAAGCTGAGGTTGCTGAAGCTTCAGATTCCGAGGGGAGAACCGAATGGACACTCATAAGAATGCGCCTCTGACGCCGAAAGGTCGAGAGGCGATGGTGCGGAGCGTGATCGAAGGCGGCCTGACGAAGGCCGCAGCCGCGCTCCGGTTCAACGTTACAGCGAAGACGGTCGCCAAATGGGTCAACCGCTTCGGCGCGGAAGGTGTGGAGGGGTTGCGTGATCGTTCCTCACGGCCGCTTTCATTGCCGAACCAAACCCCGCCTGCCACGTGCGCTGCCGTCGAGGCGTTGCGCCGGCAGCGCCACACCGGCAGGCAGATCGCGGCCGAGGTCAGCGTCTCGCCGGCGACCGTGAGCCGCATCCTGCGGCGGTTGGGATTGAACCGATTGCGCAACTTGGAACCGGCGGAGCCGGTGCGGCGCTATGAGCGTGAACAGCCCGGCGAACTGATCCATATCGACATCAAAAAGCTCGGCAAGTTCAATCGGATCGGCCATCGCATCACCGGTGACCGAACCGGCCAGAGCAGCCAGCGCGCCCGCGGCGAAGGGCCGGGCTGGGAGTACGTCCACGTCTGCATCGACGATGCCTCCCGGATTGCCTTCAGCAAGGTCATGACGAGCGAGCGAAAGGGCTGCGCCGTGGCCTTCCTCAAGGTGGCGATCGCTTACTACGCAAGCCTGGGCGTCAAGGTCGAGCGGGTGATGACCGACAACGGCGCTTGCTACAAATCCGTTGCCTTCCGCAGAGCCTGCAAACGTCTCGGCCTCAAGCACATCCGTACCAAACCCTACACGCCGAAGACCAACGGCAAGGCCGAGCGCTTCATCCAGACCAGCTTGCGCGAGTGGGCCTATGCCCGCGCCTACAGCACCTCAAAAGAACGTGCCGCCGAACTGCCAAGATGGCTTCACCGCTACAATTGGCATCGCCCTCATGGCAGTATCGGCTCTATGCCACCCATCAGCAGACTCGCTCAAACCAGGAACAACCTGTTGAGGCTCCACAGCTAGGCATCCACACCGGTGCTCTTGGCGCTATCGGTACTCGAGGAAAGACCGTTGCAATCGATCTTAACGTCGAGAAGGCGGACCCCATCACTCTTCCCGTCTGCTTGGCGGCCGATCGGATAGATCCTCAGATTTCGTTCTCGCGCGGCATCAATCATCAATTCGGAATAAGAACTGTCGGCGCCTATTACTGACTCCCCTCTCCGTCACGAGCTCGCGAAACAGCCGCAACTTGGTGTCGCGATAATGTTCAAAGGTTGGATGGTAGTTCATGTGATCGTGGGATAGGTTCGTGAAGGCACCGATTTCAATTCTCGTTGCAACCAGACTGCGCCGGTCAAGTCGTGAGATGACGCCTCCATCATCAAATGCGTGATGCCCTGGGCCTTCAGCCGCGCCATCAATTCATGAAGCGCGAGTGGATTGGGTGTCGTGACCGAGACCCCGCCATAGGAAGCACCTTCCGGCGTTACGAGACCGACAGTCCCGTTGCTCGCCGCAGCCCGGCCCTGGCGCGCTAGAATTTGACGCGCAATGACCGCCACCGAGGTCTTTCCGCTCGTGCCGTCACTACGGCCACAGTCTCGGGCTGGCCGGGTTGAACGCGGGCCGCCGCCCGATTCAACGTTTCGCGGTCGGGAAGCACAACAACGGGAATTGAAGTTGACCAGGTGCAGTCAGCCAGGATCGCCGCCGCTCCTGATGCGGCGGCGCGATTGATGTCTATCATCGTTGCATTATCGAGATCGCGCGTGCAAACAAATATGTCGGCCCGCTGAATCTCACCGCTGTTGACGATTAGTCTGGCGACTGGGATCAGCTGCTGTTCGGCAGGCAAAGCTACACGCGAACCCAAAAGCTCCTGCAAATTCATAGTACTCACCTTCCCGCTTGAATCGTACGTTTTGGCCAGCGATCTGTGTCCAATGCAATGAACAGCTGTGCCACTACCAAATGGGTGCTAGCAGACGCCTTTTCCTGAATGCGGACATTAGTAAATTCTACGAGTCGCTCATCACCGGGTACTTATTATTTCGGGCAAGTAGGAGTAGGCCCTGCCAGATGATCTAACTGACTGTTTGGCGAAGACCACACTGGATCGACAACCAGCTAGGCCATATGAGGGTAGCGGTAGTCTGTCGGCGGATTTGATGTTCGCTTCAATGTGCGTGCGGATACCCAACGCAGCAGGTTGATCGGCGAGCCAGCTTTGTCATTGGTTCCGCTGCGACGCGAGCCACCAAAGGGTTGTTGGCCCACGACGGCCCCTGTGGGCTTGTCATTGATGTAGAAGTTGCCGGCGGAAAATCGAAGAGCGGACTCTGCCTGCGCTATTGCGTTCTCATCTTTGGCGAAAACGGCCCCAGTCAGAGCGTAGGGGCTCGTGCTATCAATAGTCTTGAGGATGTTCGGCCACTGCGCATCGGGATAGATGTGCATTGCCAGAATCGGGCCGAATAGTTCTTCTGACATCAGCCGGTGATTTGGATCCCGGACCTCGGCAAGGGTTGGCGGGATGAAATAGCCCGCCGAATCGTCCGGGCGCCTCTTGGTAAGGATCGATACGGAAGAATCGGATTCTGCGTCGGCTATGACCTGAGCAAGCTTCGCGTAGGCCTTGCGGTCTATGACCGCGCCCATGAAATTCTTCAAATCGGCAATATCACCGTAGGTCAGAAGGTCGGTGGCCGACACGAGCTTATCGCGCAAGTCTGGCCAGATCGACTGAGGAATGTATGCGCGCGAAGCCGCGCTACACTTCTGGCCCTGATACTCGAAAGCGCCCCGAATGAGTCCCACCAGCAGTTCATGGACGTTGGCAGATGCATGAGCGACAACGAAATCCTTGCCACCGGTTTCACCAACCAAGCGAGGATAGGACCGGTACCTCGAAAGATTCCGGGCAACCGTCTGCCATAGCGCGTCGAAAACGCTGGTCGATCCAGTGAAGTGTACGCCCGCAAGATCCGGATGGCTCAGAAGGGTCTCGCTTATGAGGGCAGCGTCGCCGGGAACGAAGTTTATGACCCCGTCAGGCAGACCTGCCTCCTTGAGGAGGCGCATAAACAGGTAGTTGCTGATGACCGCCGTCGAAGCAGGCTTCCATACGACGACGTTTCCCATGATCGCTGGAGCCGTAGCGAGGTTGCCGCCGATTGCGGTGAAATTGAATGGCGTGACGGCGTACACGAAGCCGTCAAGAGAGCGGTAGTCCAGCGAATTGCTGACGCCGTCGACGCTAAGCGGCTGTTGCGCTTCCAGATCCAATGCAAATTTCACGTTGAATCGTAAGAAGTCGATCAGCTCGCAAGCGGAATCGATTTCGGCTTGATGGACCGTCTTGCTCTGCCCAAGCATGGTCGCGGCGTTGAGCCGCTGGCGCCAGGGCCCGGCGAGAAGGTCCGCAGCGCGAAGAAAAACACGCGCGCGTTCGGCCAGAGGGGTTGCCGCCCATCGATGTCTTGCCGCCATCGCTGCGTTGATGGCCGATACCACGTCGGCCTCTCCCGCCATGGAGACCTTCCCTAGTATCCTCTCATGCGCATGTGGCGCAGTGATCGAGACCCGCCGTTCTGTGGACTTCTCCGAGCCACCTATGACTAGCGGGACTTCGATAGGGACTTGCGACTGCCTTACGAGCTCAGCCTCAAGCTCCGCGCGCTCCGGCGACCCAGGCGCGTAGGCGAGGACGGGTTCGTTGCTAAGCGACCGGCTGTCGTTCGTCGGTTGGACCATCTGCGTACCCTTTTTCCTCATGAATCCGTTTTCAACGTACAGAGTGGCAGAATTTTTCGATTGATGAGCACGCGCGAGCAAGCGTCTCGTCTCCGTATGAGAAACCGAAGCGGATATGGCTTGGCAGCCCAAAGGCGCTACCATGCACGGTGGCCACACCGGCCTCGTCCAGCAGCGCAGCTGCCACATCTTCGTCGGTGGACAGCTGGGTTCCCGCGCGGCTAACGCGTCCGAGCAGCCCAGCGCAAGATGCGAAGACGTAGAAGGCTCCGTCCGGAGCGATACAGGATAGGCCGGGAGTATTGTTGATGAAACGCACCATGCGGTCGCGTCGCTGCTGAAAAACGCTGCGGCAATGGGCGACAAATTCCTGAGGCCCGGCCAGGGCCGCGATTGCAGCATGTTGCGAGATAGTACAGGCGCCAGAAGTCTGCTGTCCCTGCAGTTTCGACATTGCCGAGATCAGCCAGGACGGACCGACACCGTAGCCGATGCGCCACCCGGTCATGGCGTAGGATTTTGAAACACCATTCATTGTCAGGGTACGTGCGGCGAGCCTGGGTTCCACGGCAGCGATCGTCGCAAATGCAGCATCGTCGTACAACAGGTGCTCGTATATGTCGTCAGAAAGCACCATAACGTTCGGATGCCGCAGAAGGACCTCGGCCAAGCAGCGTAGTTCTTCTCTCGAATAGACGGCTCCGCTCGGGTTTGACGGGGAATTGATGATCAGCCAACGCGTGTTGGGTGTGATTGCTTGTTCGAGCGCAGCGGATGTAAGCTTATAGCGTGTATTCGCGCCGCATTGGACCTCGATGGCCTTTCCCCCGCACAACTGCACCATGCCGGGATAGCTCACCCAGTAAGGTGCCGGTATGATCACTTCGTCGCCCTTGTTGAGAGTGACGGCAAGCGCATTAAAAATAATCTGCTTGCCTCCATTGCCCACGATGACGTCATCAGGCGTAACGGAAAGACCGTTCTCGCGATTGAACTTTTCCACGATCGCCTGACGCAGCTTCCGCAATCCGGCTACTTGCGTATAGCGCGTATGTCCTGCCTCGATCGCGGCAATAGCGGCCGCTCGTACGTGCTCGGGTGTGTCGAAGTCTGATTCGCCTGAACCGAGATCAATGACCTCTTGTCCTGCTGCAATCCGGGCCGCGACCTTGTCCATCACTCGAAAGGTGGCCGACGGCGGGGCGGAAGCGATATTTGTGTTCAGATAGGGCTGCATTGCGGTGCGACTATATTTTCGTAAGGGTTCGGCTTCTTTGCCTCGATGGCCCGAAAAGAGCACCGCGCAGTGACCCAATTCGGTCGGCCAGAGGTGCGCATGCCGCTCTGAGATGCGAACTCTGCGGCTCGAGAGTCGCCTGAATGCAAGCTCTCAAGACCAGGTAGTTTCCGAACGGGTAGCTCCCTCCCCTCACCTCGTGGCCGTAACGACCATTTCCACCAAAATATCCGGCTTTGCCATCTTTGCTTCCACGCACGCACGGGGAGGCGCAGCTGCGGGATCAGTCCACGCATCCCAAACTGAATTCATCGCGTCGAAGTCGCGCTCAATATTCGCCAGGAAGATCTGGACAAATAGGATGCGCCGCTTGTCTGAACCTGCCTGCGCGAGCTCCGTATCGATTTTGGCCAGTACCTCCCGCGTTTGGTGATCAATGGCAGCTGGCCGCTTGGAGGCGGTGTTGCCGGCCAGGTAAATCAGATTCCCGACAACCGTAAATCGGCTCCGCCGCGGCGTTGAATCAAAGCGTTCAATTTGCATCAATTTCGTCCCCAATTGGTTGCTCACGACGGCTTGCGTCAGCCAACATGAGAGAGAGTCGACGTTTGGACCTGCGGGTAGAATCTCCTGGCTGTTTCGCGCTGGATGCGCCCTTCGCGAAGATCGCGTTCGACGTCCGCGCTGGAGCGTTCGGCGGGATTTCCGGAGCCACCTGCCCCGGCCGTTACAATCTCGATCCGATCACCCTTCCTGTACTCGGCGCTGACGCCGGCGGGCACCTCTCCGGCGGAACTGGAGAAATACGCGACAGCGCCCGGCTGTCCGCCGTGGAGTCCCCATGGATGACTGCGAACACGGGCGCTGTTCACACCAATGCGGCAGGTGTCTTCGAAACGATAGACACGACGCACGCCCATGCCCCCTCGGAACTTACCCGGACCACCGGACTCGTCGACGAGCTCATAGCGCAAAATGGTAAGCGGATATTCGCCCTCAGCTGCCTCAACCGGCAGGTTCGAGGTATTCGTCATATGCACGTGAACACCGTCGAGGCCGTCTTTGGTGAAACGGGCACCGCTACCACCGCCGATTGTTTCAAGATACGTCCAGGGTGAGTTGTCCGGCTTGACGCCCACGAAATAAATGCTCGTACAGGCGCCGTTGCCGGCTGCAATTACGCGCTCAGGTACAATTTGTGCCATTGCGCCAAAAATCATGTCCACAACGCGCTGCATGGCCGAAGTACGTCCATAGACTGCAGCGGGTGCCGAACAACGGAGCACTGTGCCTTCTTTCGCGATGACATGGATCGGCCGGGTAAGGCCGGCATTGGGCGGCACCGTCGGATCAACGAGGCTCTTGATGGCGTGGTAAACCGTCGCTCGAAGTGCCGAGTAGATCACGTTAATTGCAGCGCGCACCTGCGGCGGGCTTTGGAACTCCACATCCATCTCGTCACCGCGGACGGTGATTTTCACACTGAAATCCATGTCCTCACGGTAGGCGTGGGTATCAAAGATGTCCTTGAATTCGTAGGTGCCATTCGGGATCTCCGCGATGCCAGCCCGGGTGCGGCGTTCGCTGTAATCCATCAATTCAACACCTGCCCTGCGGACTGTCTCAATGCCATATTTCTCGCAGAGCGCCTGCATGCGGGTAACCCCAAGCCGGTTGGCGGCCATCTGCGCTCTAAGGTCAGAGAGACGCTCGCGCGGGACCTGACAGTTGAGCAGGATCAGGTCCTGGATGTCCTTTTGAAGTACTCCGGCCTGATACAGCTTGATGGGCGGGATTCGCAGGCCTTCTTGGAAAATATGGGCACTACCCCGGTCGATGAAGTCCGTATGGTGAGCTGTATTGATGGCCCATGCCACAAGCTGGTCCTGGTTAAAGACTGGTTCGCAAAGCACGATGTCCGGGAGGTGAGTCACACCGCCTTCGTACGCATCGTTTCCGATAAAGACGTCACCAGGCTTAATCGTCTTGAGCGGATTGCGCTCGAGAACGAGCGGAACAAAATCGATGAAGCTGCCAAGGTGACCAGGAATGTGCGATGCTTGGCAGAGCGTATTGCCTTCAGCGTCAAACATGGCCGTGGAGCAGTCTCTGCGCTCCTTGATGTTCGTGGAATATGCGGAACGAACGAGATTTTCCCCCATCTCTTCAACGATGGAAAACAGAGCACTGCCGATGACCTCGACGGTGATGGGATTGAGGCCCGTGTTACTGATGAAGTCGGGAATGGCCGATGTCGCGATCGAGCTCATTGTGCCTCCAGGATCAAGTTCAGGTGGTTGTCGACCCGCGCCAGCATGTGCGAAGGGACCACAGTGGTAGAGTCCATCTGGTCGATGATCGCGGGGCCTTTGATGATGTTTCCAGCCTGCAGGCGACCACGGTCGTAGAGTTTCGTTTCTAGGAAACGCTGGGTCTTGAAATCCCACACCTTCCGAGCGCCAGCGACGGCCTTCGAAGAGTCCTCGCCGGCCGGCTTGTAGCCTTTCAGCTGAGCTTTATCGACGACACCAATGGCTTCCAACCGGAACGTGACGAGTTGCACCGGCTCTCCTTCAGCCACAAAGCCGTAGAACTGCTTGTGCTGGGCAAGGAAGCTTTCGCGAACTTTATCGAACGTATCTTTGGTGATCTCGCCGAGCGAAACCGGCACCGCGATTTCGTAGTTCTGGCCAAGATAGCGGACGTCGACGGTGCGGTGGACCGAGCGACGTTCGGGTCGAATGTGCTCGGCATCGAACCACTGCTTGGCGCGGGATTCGAGAGTGTCATAGATATCCTGGATCTCGTCAGTGGACACGGTATCCAGAACCCGCAGTTTCGTGATCGCAAAGTCAGTGCGAAGGTCTGTCATTAAGAGTCCCATGGCGCAGAGAATGCCGGGTGTCAGGGGGACCAGGATGCGGCCGATCCCCAGTTCCTCGGCAAGCCGAGCGGCATGAACCGGTCCAGCGCCACCGAAAGCGACCATGGTGTAGTCACGAGGATCATAGCCGCGCTGGACACTGATGACGCGAATGGCCTTGGACATGTTGGCCGTGACGATCTGCAAGATGCCATTCGCGGTCTCGAGCACGTCGAGTCCGAGCTTGTCGGCAATCGCCTGGATCGCCTTCCGAGACAGCTCCTGATCGATCTTCATACGACCATTGAGGAGATGCGTCGGATTAAGGGTCTGCAGCAGGACGTTTGCGTCGGTCACCGCAGGCTCCTGATTGCCGTTGCCGTAGCAAGATGGCCCCGGGAATGCGCCGGCACTTCGCGGGCCAACCTTCAGCAACCCGCCCGTATCGACATACGCAATCGAACCGCCACCGGCACCGACCGTGTGAATATCCAACATTGGAGCCTTGATCGGATAGCCATGAACGACGGCTTCGTTCACCAACCGGCATAGGCCGTTGGTGAGCAAGGCGACGTCGGTGCTGGTGCCGCCCATGTCGAAAGTAATCAGATTCTTGATTCCGGTCATCTCTCCGAGAGCTTGTGCCGCAACGACACCGGTGCTTGGGCCAGACAGCACGGTACGGACTGGCAGCTCGGCGGCGGTGTCCGGTCCAATGACGCCGCCATTCGACTGCGTCAGGTGGGGGCTGGCAGGGACCTTCAGATCGTCGAGCCGCGAAACGAGTCTTTTGACATAGCCCTGCATTACCGGGCCGAGATAACCATTGACCACGGCTGTCGACATCCGTTCGTACTCACGGAACTCCGGCGCGACCTTGTGCGAGACTGAGGAAAAGGCTTCCGGAAACTCTTCCTTGAGGACGCGCGCAGCGATTTCCTCGTGGCGCGATTCAATAAAGCTGTACAGGAAGCACACAGCGACCGCCTCGACCTTTGCTTCCTTCAGCTTGCGCACCGCCGCCCGCAGCGCCGCCTCGTCAAGAGGCGTCTCAACGCTCCCGGTGTGGAGGACACGTTCCGGAACTTCGATGCGAAGATCGCGAGAAACCAGCGCTTCTGGCTTGTCAGCTTGCAGATCATACAGGTCGGGCCGCCTCTGGCGGGCGATTTCAAGGAGATCACGGAATCCGTCGGTAGTGATCAGGCCGGTTTTTACTCCCCGGCCCTGAATCAGAGCGTTCGTCGAGACCGTGGTGCCGTGGCCGAAATAGGCCACGTCCGAGAGCTTTGCGCCGACTTCCGCCACACCTTCCTGAAGTCCCTGCACGATCGCAATCGAAGGATCGGCCGGTGTCGAGGGCACCTTCCAAACGTCCAACCTCCCGCTGCTTTCTTCGAACAAGCAGACATCCGTGAAGGTGCCCCCTGAATCGACGCCGATCCGCCAACCCATCCTGCCATTCTCCTCTTGTGACCATAGCGAATGCCAATAGCGGCCAAAGTTATATCTGGGATACAATCTATCGTCTAGTGGATATTATCATTAGTTTTTGTATTTACATGCATGCGCACCAGCACTGCATTAGTGCGGGGACAGGGTCGAGGTCGAAGGATCTGACTTGTGAGCCGCACCTGCGGATCGTTCTATTAGAAGCTCGAACCGCGGTGGCACCCCTCCAGCATGCAGCGCTCGTATCCGCTCCTCCAAATCCTTATCGGCAGCCGTGAGCCGATGATTCTGACGAAGATAGTCCGTCCAGGTCGGAGTACGATACGTCTCCGTCCATTGCGACGGTCGTTGAATGTTGCGCAGGAGGGTCCAATGTCGAGCTCCGGCACGGCTTTGCACGCGCCGGCGCTCGCTCATAAGCTTCAGGAACGTGTTAACGTTTTCATCTGCGATGATGTATTCGACTTTCACGACGATGGGACCACTTCTCGGCTTCAAATCGAGAGCAAGCGCGGGTGCTTCGAACTGATCCAGTGGATCCAGATTCGTCATTCTTTGTTGCTTGATCGGCAGAATGTACCCGGCTGCCGCGGCCAAAAGTAGGGCGCTCCCGGCAATCCCCAATGACCAAGTAAGGGAGTAATGTTGAGCTATAGAGCCCCACAACCAACTCCCCGCTGCAATGCCCCCGAAAGTGAAGGCGTGATAGATCGAGATGGTGCGTCCAACGATCCAGCGTGGACTCGCCAGTTGCACGCTCACATTGAGCCCTGACCAAGCGACGACCCAACCGCTGCCTCCAAGAGCCAGCGCGACAGCCGCGAATGCGAGCGGTGGGCTCATAGCGAGTGAGGAGGTACACACGGCACAGGCGATGCAGGCGAGCTGTATGAGCCCATTCTGGGATATTAGCCGCCTAAGAACACCGTTCGATATACCTCCGATGAATGCTCCCGTCCCAAAACCAGCCATCAAGGTGCCGTATGCAAGGGGCCCTGCCCCAAGCTGGTCGCGGACAAACAGCGGGAGCAATGAAAGGATCGAGGTACTCGTCAGACCGAACAGACATCCGCGAGCAAGCACTGTCTTGATGTCTGACGAGATCGCGGTGAAACGGATGCCATCATAGACCGCAGTGAGCATCGACTCGCGGGGAAGAGACGATGACCGGATCTTCCACCCACGACAGGATATGACCCATAGCGGGACCAGGTAGCTAACCGTATTTAGTACAAAGGCGATAAGTGGTCCGAATGAAGCAACGACAATGCCACCCAGCGCTGGGCCAACGCTGCGCACCGTATTGAACCCTACCGAGATCAGAGTGACGGCGGACGGAAGATTACGTCTGCTCACGATGTCTCCGACTGAGGCTTGCCAAGCAGGATTGTTCAAGGCGGAGCCGCAACCGATCAGGAAACTGAAGCCGAGAATAAGCCAGGGATGGATGATGCCAAGCGCGGTCAAGCCCGTCAGGAGCGCAGACGCAATCATCATCAGCCACTGCGCGGCAAGCATGACTCTCCGGCGATTGAAATTATCTGCTACAGCGCCTGCGATAACGGAAAGAATGGCCGCAGGTAGCGCAGACGCTGCCTGCACCAACGCAACCATAAGATCAGATGTTGCGATCGTAGCCATGAGCCAGCCCACGGCAACGCTCTGCATCAGGGTGCCGAGGCTGGAAACCTGGTTGGCCAACCAAATGGATCGAAACGTTGCATTTTTGAGCGGTGCAAACGTTGTAGTTGGACCCACGTCAGTCAGTGCTAGCTTGCTCATCTCTCTAGAGCCATCGCTCCGGCCGCCGTCCTACCTTTTCCTGATAGCAACAGCTGGCCACAACCACATGGTTGCCTCCAGTCCGACCAGCACGGCGTAGAATGCAACTGCCATCGAGCGCATAGAGAGCCAATCGGCGGTGAGCTCACCTACATGCTCACCTTGTAGAGATTGCACATGGAGGTTACCGATGCACCCGCTGGAAGAAGTTCAAATCCCTTGAGCTCATTCCGAAATGCGAAGCCGTTCGAACGATAGCACAGGCCGCAGAACGAGGCATATTCGTTGGTGAGCCCGTCGGCTTTTCGGTAAATTTCTACAGCGATGGCCGGATCCAGCTCAGCCTTTGCGCGCGCATAGAGTTCGGCGAGTCCAGGAACTTCGAAGCTATGGCTACGCATTGTGGCAACGCCGAGCGATGGATCGACTACGCGCTGAATGCCGCCGGGATCCGGTGTTTCGATTCCCGTGCCGTTGATACCCATGTCCCCAACACCCTTATTGCCCATCGCCTGGCGCGTGGTGAAATCGTTCAGAACCAAATTTACCCTGATGCCCAGTTCGGCAAGTTGGGTCTTCACCAGCACTCCGGAGTCTCTGTGCATGGCGTAGTCGGAGGCAGCTAGCAGCGTGCAGTTAAAACCGTCGGCAACACCTGCCTCACGCATCAAAGATTTTGACAGCCCCGGATTGTAGCGAAAGTGATTGGCCGCATCTTCGTGATAGTATGGCGACCCTATCACCCGGGGCGGTCCTTCCAACGGTTTGCCGCGGCCATAGAATACCGCTTTGACAAACTCCTCGCGGCGGAGCCCGAATGCCACCGCCTTTCTAAGACGCACGTCGGCAAACGGGCCCTTTCCGCTGAACGTCAGATAATTGAAGGCCCCCGTCGGACTTTCGAGAAGCGTGACGCGGGGATTTCTCTCTATCTCGCTCATCGACTGCCACGGGATAAAGTTTATGAAATCAACGTCACCGCTAAGCAGCGCGGTCACTCTCAGATTTTCATCGTTGACTACGGTAATCCGCAGGTTCTCAAACTTCGGAAACCCTGCTTCGTAGTAGTGAGGGTTCCTTACGAAATTCAGCGCGACACCCTGCTCCTGGCTTTTCAGAATGAACGGTCCGGCTCCGATTCCGATCTCCTGAGCCGGATCATCACTTCTCTTCAGAATGAGCGCGCCCTGCGTCGCCGCGAGATAGGGAAGGCTAGCATCTGTGCCGTTGGTCTTCACCCTGACGGTCCTGGCATCGATCGGTTCGACTGCCTCGATCTGCTGGAAGAACGGACGCAGATTTGACCCCACACTGGCGTTGGCGAGCCGCTCGAAGCTCCATCTCACATCCTCTGCCGTGACTCGCGAGCCGTCACTGAATTTAGCGTCGCGCAAGGCAAACAGCCACGCCGTGTCGCCATCTGGTTTCCACGATTCGGCCAAGCCTGGGACGAGCTCTCCTTTAACTGATAGTTTCAGCAGGCGACTATGCATCTGCAGCATCATCGAACTGCCCGTCTGGTCGGTGGCCCTGCTCGGCACGAGCGTCGCCGGAAACTTGTCAACGCCAACGCGCAAAGTGGCGTTCTGACCCTGCGCTAAGGAACGGGTAGCCATGACAATCCCGCCGGCAGCCAACCCTGCTCTCAGGAGCGTCCTTCGATCGGTCAACATGATCTTCTCCCATCGCGCACGTTGGCAGCACAGAAGCGGCTGCCCCGGATCTGCCTAAGAGAGGGCACGACAAATGGATACTATCTCGCCTTTTCGCATGCAATACGAGATTGCTCCTGGCACACCTTCCGGACAGGAACTCGGTTTTGCAGGGGAGACTTCGAAAGCCAGAACCGTGGCCGATAGCGCGGGCGACGCTCAGAGTTAGATAGAAAGCGGCCTCGAGATGCTTAAATAGCGAGAATGCCTGAGCCAATGTGCGGATGAAACGTTTTGTCTTTCGCGAAACGTCGTTCGCGAAAGCAAAGCAGATCCGCGCTCGCGGGCAAAGTCCCCACGAGACGACCTAGTAGCGCGATTGTGAACTCGATTGGGTCTAGCCGAGTACCGATCGGCGCCAGTCGGCTTACATTCTGGAGCTTTCGACTGCAGTGGACGTGGCAGACGTGCTGTCGCTGCTGCGGACCAGCCGCACCCGACGCGAGGCCGCCAGCAACAATTTCTGTGTATGGACAATATGTCCTTCAAGGATCCGCACGGCCTGCACTGTGTCGCGTGTCTTGCACGCATTCAAAATCGCATAATGCTCTTTCTGCAGCTCAGTTATCGCGGAAGTGATCGACACTTGAGCCATGAAGAGGCGCACGTGCTCATAATTAGCCTCGATCATGGCGAGCAGCCTCCCCAGATTGCATGGAGCATAGAGCGCTTCATGGAACTGCCAGTTCAATTCGCTCCAGGCCTGCTGGTAGTCATGCGCATCGCAGGCGCGAAGAATGGCTTCAGCCTGATCGAAATCATCGGCGAACATATTGGGGATTGCCAGTCTTAGGGCGTGACATTCAAGTGCGATACGCACCTCGAGCAGTTCGTTGATATCTGGTAGTGAAGGAGAGGAAACCATTGCACCTTTGTTTGGTAGAAGCGAAATCAAGCCTTCGGCCTCTAACTGACGCAACGCTTCTCGGACCGGAATTCGACTCGTTCCAAATCGCTCCGCCAACTCCGTCTGGCGCAACTGTTCGCCAGCCGAAAATTCTCCGCTCAGAATTGCATTCCGAAGCCGCTCGCGCACTTCGTCCGGTGCCGATCTTCTCTTCACGACGTTCATGATTGGCCTCGATAGAAGGTTTGGACCGGACAAGCTATTCGCACGCGCAGATGACGAATCGATGTGCGAGGTATGGAGCTTTTATAAGCAGATTCGAGGAATCGCGCAAAACGCGAGCCATGAAAAAACGCTACCCCTGGATTGAGCCTAGAACCTAGCTTCTCCGGCGATTTTCTCCATATCAGAGTCATCGTTTTGATCGCCGATCAAGCGCAGCTACTCACATTATAGGACGTTCCAATTGTGAACCACTCAGCATAAAGCGTGAGCGTTCACATTCTTCTGATCTTGAGTGCAAGTGTTGTGAGCTTCTCATCGTGAAGCCCGATGGCTGAGGCAAAACCGAGCGAAAATGCGAGATGGACTCATGGCTGATTGCGCGAGGATGTGGTCGACGGACAGCGAACTAAACTCCAAGGAGGAGTTGTCAATCGTGTTGAGATTGCCGCAGCTGCCAATCCACCATCGGCCGAAGCATGAGCAATTCTAGGGCAAGATTCACACATTGCTCGTCGCACTAGAACGTATTCCTACAGCGAACTGGCACGTTGGACTCCGACGCATAGAATGGATTGCTCTGACACTCGCTAGACGTGAAAGAGCCCCCGGCGGGGCATCGCCGAAGGCTCTCTGGAGGTTCACGAATGAAGTGGGTGTTGTCTCCTCTAGCTGATCTAGGTCATGTATTGGCTCTTAAAAATTGCGTTGAACGCGAAGCTCGAGCTCAACCGTATCTTGGTCCTTGAAGGCGTAGGTAGCAGCAGGCTTTGGAGCGCCTGGCGAGAACGCGGAGGTGCCAGACATCTTCTGATCAAGCCGGCTGTACATCACTTCGGCCGCGAACGTGAGGCCCTTGACCGGAGTCCAGCGCGTGACCAGACCGATCTGAGCAAGATTCCAGTTCGGATCACAGGTGTAGGTTACGCCCTGACCGGGATGGCTGGCAGCAAACGCCGAGCAGTACGCGCCTTTGGCGCTGTTCAGGTCGCCTACCGCGCCGTCGTAGCGGACGGAGGAATAGGCCCCGAAAAGAGCGGTCGACCAGTAGGGATCCCAATTGTGGCCATAGGCGCCGCGGAAGCCCCAAGCTTTTGTCAACTTGAGCTGGCCGTCACTAGCTGCGGCAAACGCCGTTGGCAGGTACACCGCATCGGATGTCGCGCCGAGGCCGATGCTCTGGTACGCGCCAGGTACATTTGTCCCACCGAACATGGCAAGGTTTGGCGAAGAAGCAAAACCACCGGAGATTACGTTTTTCGTGATGCCGACTGCGTAAGTCGCATCGAGCTTGATGTCGTCGCCCGGACCGGTCGGGAGATTCTTGATCTGCAATCCAACCGTTCCTGAACCGCCCCACTTGCTATCAGGGTGACCGGAAATTTCCGACAAGGCGGTTGGCGCAGCCGTTCCCGCGGTCAGGGTATTGTAGGAACCTGAGACTTCATGCGCCATCGCTGAAATCTGGAATAGGCCCCAGGCCTGGTCAACGCGGAAGCGCGCGGCGATATCAGGCGCGTGCGCGTTGGCGTAGGCGCTAGGGCTAACGCCTAGCACACCAATGCCGGCAGACCCCGTGTTGAAGACGTTGGTACGATTGTTGTGCAGTGGGTCCTCGAGACCAATCGAGGCGCTGAAACCACCGCCAAATTCCGCTGTGTACTGGATGTTGTTCACGCCGCAACACGAATCCGGGCCACCATACAGGTACGTGGTGAGGTTGTTCGGGTAAGCATTCCACGGCGTGTCATAAACGGAAGACGAATGACCGAAGGTGAACCCGGCGAACTGGATGAAAAGGTAGTTGACGCCGATTTGCGAACCAGTTGGTGACGGGAAGCCGCTGAAAGGCGACGTGCCATCAGGCGATTGCAACTGGAAGTATTGCTGAGCGAAGGTGCGAACCACGCCGTATTCCGTCGCGGTGCGAAGGTCGACGTTGAGACCGAAGCGGGAGCGAGACTGGAAGTAGTCAGCATAGCGGTTCCCTTGGCCGCCGTTGCCGGTCCAATATGGGTTGCCATGAAGCCCGCCATTGAACGTGGTGTCGACACGCAGATAGCCGCTGAGCTGGATGCAGGTGTCGGTGCCCGGGATGTACCAGAAACCCGCGCCATAAAGCGAGCAGACCTTCACATATTCCACCGGCTTTGCCTTGACCGGAAGATCGGCCGCTTGTGCCGTAGCGAACGTCATGAAGCTCGCCGCCGTGCCGAGCCCTATAGCCTTAATTCTCCTCATATAACCCCTCCAAGTTTGATTCAGATGAAATGCTGCGGTCCTGGTGTCCCCACTCTGGACAGACCGACGCTGCGAAGAATCGACATCTCCTAGATTGTCGACAGACGTTTTTGCGAAGCGCAGTTGCCGATCTTGTTCGGCGCACAGAGCATCGACAGCACGAAGCGCAATCGGAAAACCAACTCGCGAACTCGAGATTTCGGTTGAGAGTTCCTCGAGGCTCGTTGGCAGCGCCCCCCGATTGTTCAGCACAGTCGATTTTCCGAAGTGGCGGCCGCTTTCGGCGCGGTCAGCAGAGCGCCCAGCCGAGCAAAACGTCATCGGGGAAAGGCCCCTGCCAGAAGCGAACATGATCACGGTCTCGCCATTCACATCGATTTGCATCGAATTATCCATAACCGTAAGATTGCATAATAGCATGGGCGATACAAGCCAATATCGACACATCTTATGTAATCTGAGCTTATTGCATCCAATTTGTTGCCAATTTGCACCACTTGCAGGGGCGGCAGACGAGCCGTTCGGCCACTTACTGGCGGACCCTTGCGATCATGGAAATTTTGGAAATTGGCTGGCTGAGGCACGGAGCCGACGCTTGTCGCGCTCTTCAATGGGCAGCGAAGCAAGCGTCATTGATCGAGCGCGAACGCGCTTCAATGATTTCGCGTTCCCTCTTTCACGGCCGAGGCAGCGCTGATCGCAGATAGTTGGACTAAATGTAAATGTCGATCGTTCGCATCAAAGCTTAGGCTGCAAAAACTGCGTCGAGGAACTCCCTGAAATGCGCTCGACAGCAATGGGCCGACGTTGGCCAAGATGACCGCATGGGCCGCGGCCGAAGAATGCTCGTAACCGTCCGGTGAGGGCCGCACGGGTAGTCGCGTGGCGCGATGGTCCGATCAAGCAGCGGACTGAACAGGGGTATTCTTCCATTCCCAAGGCAGCAGTTCATCGAGCCGACCTTGCGGGGTGCTGGCGATGCGGGCCAAGATGTCCGCCAACCAGGCCTGCGGGTCGATGTCGTTGAGCTTTGCCGTCATGATTAGCGTCGCCATGATAGCGGCGCGGTCGGCACCACGTTCGGAGCCGGCGAAGAGCCAGGACTTGCGGCCGAGGGCAAAGCCGCGGAGCGCGCGCTCCGCCGCATTGTTTGTCAGGCAGATCCTCCCGTCATCGATAAAGCGAGCGAACCGGTCCCAGCGGCGCAGCATGTAGTCGATCGGCTTGGCGACCGCGGACGAGTTCGACAGCCGAGCGCGTTGCTCGCGCAGCCACGCTTCCAATGCCGTTAAAAGCAGGGCACTTCGTTCTTTGCGCACCCGCAGCCGCTCTTCGACGCTTTGGCCGTTGATGCCGCGCTCAATATCGAACAGCACGTCGATGCGCTTGACCGCCTCCAGCGCGATCGGCGAGATCGCCGTGGCGTTCTTGCCGCGTCTCGCATTGGCGGCGATGTCCGCCAGCTCAAAGAACTGCCGCCTGGCATGCGCCCAACAGAGTGCGGGCGTGACCGGTCCCTGCGCGCGCGAGGCGTCATACAGCTCGTTATAGCCGCTATAGGCGTCGGCCTGCAGGATGCCGGTGAAGCTTTGGAGATGCCGCGTGGGATGCTCCTGCCGTCGATCGCGCGAGGCGTAATAGAGCGCGGCCGGCGGCGCCCGGCCAGCAAACGGCCGGTCGTCGCGAACGTAGGTCCAGATATGTCCCTTGACCGTCTGGCTCTTGGCCAGGATCGGCACCGTGGTGTCATCGCCGTGCAGCCGCTCGGCGGCGAGGACATGGCGCTCGATGAGCCGATAAAGCGGCTGCAGGACGGTCGCACAGGCGCCGACCTGGTCGGCCAGTGTCGACAGGCTCAGATCGATGCCTTCCCGGGCGTAGCGCTCGCTCTGCCGGTTCAGGGGCTGATGTTGGCCGAACTTCTCGAACAGGATCATGGCCAGGAGGTTGGGGCCGGCGAAGCCGCGTGGAGTCACGTGGAAGGGCGCCGGCGGCTGGGTGATCGTCTCGCAGTCCCGGCACGAGAACTTCTCGCGCACCGTCTGGATCACCTTCCACCGCCGGGGAACGACCTCCAGCGTCTCGGTAATATCTTCGCCCAGCTTTGATAGCTTCGATGAGCCGCAGCAGGGACAGCTCTCCGGTGCGGCGACGACGACCCGCTCGCGCGGCAGATGATCGGGGAACGGTTTGCGCGACGGGCGCTTGCGCTGGAAGGACTTGACGGTCTGCGTCCGAGCCGCCGCCCTCTCAGCCGCCAGCTCGGCTTCGGTTGCGGTTGCTTCCAGCTCTTCAAGCTGAAGCTCCATCTGCTCCAGGAGCCGTGCCTTGCGCTCCGAGCGGCTGCCGTAAATCTGGCGACGCAGCTTCTCGATCTCGAGCTTGAGGTAACCGATCAGGGCCTCGGTCGCCTTCGCGTTGGCAGCTTCCGCTTTGGCGCTCGCCGCGACCGCTTCCGCCTGAAGGCGCGCGGCGCGCTCCGCGCGGATCATCGCATGCGCGGCGGCAAGATCGGTGGGAAGCGATTCAGATGTGGTCACGAAGCGATGGAATCACATCCATCACGATCCGGGAAGCGCAAAGCCTCATCCGACCGAGGTCGGCCGCCAGGTCTCTTGTGGGTGCCTCCAGTCGATCCCGGACAAGAGATAACCGAGCTGCGCCGATGAGATCGTCACCACGCCCTCGGCCGGGCTCGGCCAGATGAAGCGGCCCCGCTCCAGGCGCTTCGTGAACAGGCAGGCGCCCTGGCCGTCATGCCAGATCACCTTCAAGAGATTGCCGCGACGACCGCGGAAGCAAAACAGGTGGCCACCCAACGGGTCGCGATGCAAGATCTCCTGAACCTGCAAGGCCAGCGACGGAAAGCCCTTCCGCATATCGGTATAGCCGGTCGCGAGCCATACCCGCACGCCGGCCGGCAACGGGATCATCGTGGCCGTCCGTCAGTCAGCGCCGCCACGACTGCGCTCAGCGTCGCCGCGTCAACCGCGCCCGTGATCCGCATCCGAGCCCCGGCCGCGAACTCGATCTCGATCGCACCGCAGGTCCCAGAGGGTGCCGTCAACGGTTGCCGTTCTGGCGCAATGGAGACTGCCGCAAAACGGACTTCGTCAGCTTGACGCTGCATCGGCCCGGGCTCGAAAGCGAGCACGCCAGTGCGCGCCTGCCGCCGCCAAGCCGTGACCAGATTGCGGTGAACATCATGTCGTCGAGCAACCTCGACAACACTGGCCCCAGGCGCCAGACTCTCCTCCACGATCCGAAGCTTCTCGGCAGTGGTCCACCGCCGTCGCCGCTCTGGACCGGACAGAACCGTAACCCTCGTCACGTTTGCTCATTTGTTTGCAAATTAATGAGCAAATCATCTCACGCCCGAGCACAATCCGGGAAGGCGGCCCTCACCGGGGGCTTACGAATGCTCCGGGGTGATCCGCGGTTCGCGCGGGCCTCGCTGGCGCAGTTTTCGTATTCTTCAGCTTCGAAGGTCGGCGACATCAGCCGTGTCCGAGCTCTTTAATTCTCGGCGTCGCTCTTACAGGATATCTTCCCTGCGCTTTGAGGGGCGGCAAACCAAGAGGCCTGCCCGATAGCTTTCGTCGCTCATCTGCGAAAGATCGACCGCCTACGAAGGACCGACGCAGTTCGACGTTTTGAATCGATCAAACAATTTCGAAAAGCAAGTTCCCGTACCCCACGATGTCGCCGTCATTTGCAAGAATCCGGCCGATCAAGCCGCACTTGGGAGCTCGTACGACAAAAAGCAAAGCGGCCGCTGCAATATAACCGAGCACCTCTCCCGCCTTCACATCGGCTCCAGCACATATTTCCGAGGCGGGACGCACGGGATGACGGCGCAGGAAAACTCCGGGGCGCTCCGCGCTGACCTGGGCTGGAGAAATTGTAGGCGAACTTGGTTCAGGGTGGCCGCGCGATGAAACGCCCATGCCGGTCAACTTCAGCGTTCGCCCGCCCGAGGCAATTTCGACAACGTCGATTTGCGTCGCCTGCATGTGGGCGGCAAGAATCTCAAGATCAGCTGGAGAAAAGTTCATGAGTCACTCCGGGTAGAATTTGCCGGGAGCTTGCCGCAAACCATGGCAGCATATCGCGCCAGTCGCTCCAGATATCTCTCTATCTCGCGTGTCAACGCAACGGCGGCCTCTTGCGTTGTCTGACGGAAACGCAGCCTGGCGCCCGTCCGGAGTTGACCTAGTTGCCAAACGTGCGCTCCAACGATAACGCCGGCTTTGGGATAGCCTCCACAGGTGTTCGCGTCCGCAGCTTGGATGATTGGCTGACCGGATGGAGGAACCTGAATGACCCCTGGCAGTATGGGGTGCGATAGGAGCTCGAGCTTCTCGGAAAATGCCAGTTGTGGTCCGGTCAACCGTAGCCCCATTCGATTATTATCAGGACTGACCGTCCAGTCGGTGCTCCAAAACGTCTGTATCGCCTGCTTGGTCAGCAAACCGGCTTCGGCTGCAGGAATAACGTTGAAGATCGTGACGCCCTCCGCGGTCTCTGTCGAAAGAAACGGCTTTGCTCCAAACCCGCCATCCGGCAGGCGAACAGGATTACCCTCCCCTAATGGGAGCCTGTCGCCGGCGAGTAGACTGCGGCCGTGGTAGCCACCAAAGCCTGACTTGATATCCGTGCTACGTGAGCCAAGAACCGACGGAGTATCGATGCCGCCTGCAATACAAAGATAAGTGCGCATGCCACCGGTACGAGGGGGATGAGTAACGAGTTCATCACCCGCCTTGACATTGGTCGCCCATAATGGCGGCAAATCCAATCCCGACAGTTTTGCCCTACCATCGGCACCGGTGACAGCAATCGCTGTATCCCGCTCGAACCTTAGGTGAAATCTTGAGGCCGTGATCTCAATCCCAGCAGCGTTTGGACTATTCCCCAGGATAGCGTTCCCCGTGCGCAGCGCGAACCAATCCATTGCGCCGGCCGTACCGATCCCGATGTTGCGCCATCCAACGCGACCGAGATCCTGAAGCGTTACGAAGGGGCTCGACTTGAGCACTTCGATCATCGAGCGATATCCTTGATGGAAAAGACGACGTGGTCGCCTGCCCGCAGCAGCGCTGGTCTTTCGCGCGCAATGTCAAAAACCTTGGCATCGGTCCTACCGATCACATGCCACCCGCAAGGCGCCGAGATCGGTTGAATTCCTGCCTGCTGGCCCGCAATGATGATGGACCCGGCAGGTATCTGCAGCCTCGGCGTATCGAGGCGGGGCAAGTACAATCCGGGGTCAAGACCTGCAAGATATGCAAATCCCGGATCAGCTCCAATCGCGAATACTGTATAATGGGCCCTGCTGTGACGTTCGATCACCTCTTGGATTTTCAGCCCACAACGCAATGCTACCTGAGGCAAGTCCGGGCCAAATTCTCCTCCGTAGACCACTGGAATTTCGAAGTCTTTTCCATCGAACGTAGCGTTAGCGACTTCCGGCCAAAGCTCCTTCAGCTGTAGCTCGAGATGCTCATGTCTGATTCGGGCAGCGTCATAAATAACCATGAGGTTGTTCATGCCGCTTATAGCTTCTTGAACGAACGGCCATTCAGAAGCCAGGCGCGTAAGCTGCCAAATTCGACGTTGCGTAGACTCACTTAAGGGTGAGGAAACTTGGCAGAGTATGGCCGACTCGCCCATTCGGCTGAAATTGAGATCGGCACAGTCGCTGACTAACGAGTTCATTTGGACGCCAACCATTTCTCGAGGAAATGAATGCTCACGGCACCCTTTCGGAATTTGTCCTGTTCGAGAATCGACAGATGCAGTGGGATATTGGTTTTGATGCCCTCGACCACGAACTGACGCAATCCGCCTTGCATGCGCGCGATCGCCTCCTCACGCGTACGCCCGAACGAAATCAGCTTCGCGATCATTGAATCGTAGAAGGCGGGCACGACGTAACCAGAGCTCACATGCGTATCGACCCGCAACCCAGGCCCGCCAGGCGGCTGCCAGAAGTCGACACGACCCGGAGACGGACGGAAATCGAGCGGATCCTCAGCATTGATGCGGCACTCAATCGAGTGTCCAACGAATGAGATATCTTTCTGTTCGATATCGAGCCTCTCGCCTCGGGCCACGCGCAACTGATATTGGACCAAGTCCAGCCCGGTGATCATTTCGGTCACTGTATGCTCAACCTGCAGACGCGTATTCATTTCTATAAAAAATAGTTGGTTGTCTTCGAACAGAAATTCGAAGGTGCCCAAGCCTACGTAGCCTAGCGCTTTGCAGGCAGCGACGCATCGAGAGCCGACGTCCGCCAACAATCGCTGCGGCACGTCAACTGGTGGCGCCTCCTCAATCACCTTTTGGTGCCGTCGTTGAACCGAACAATCACGAGCCCCAAGCCACACGCAGTTGCCGTACTTATCTGCGAGGATCTGGATTTCCACATGCCTGGGATTGTCGAGATATCGCTCGACGTAGACCGTCCCATTTGCAAACGCCTTTTCGGCTTCCTGCTGAGTGGCCGCGATTGCGGCCATGAGATCTTTCTCCTCTCGCACCACGCGCATACCTCGGCCGCCGCCACCACCCGCAGCCTTGATGATGACGGGAAAGCCTATTGACCGAATGATTTCGAGCGCATCTCGTGTGGCAGTTAACTCGCCCACGAAGCCGGGAACGCAAGGCACGCCGGCTTCGATCATCGCGCGTTTGGCGCAGATCTTGTCTCCCATGCGGCGGATCACGCCAGACAGTGGTCCAACAAAAATCAAACCTGCTTCTTCGACCCATCGCGCAAATTCAGCATTCTCAGATAGGAAGCCGTAGCCAGGGTGAATAGCTTGCGCTCCGGTCACTTCCGCAGCAAGTAACATAGCGGCCTTGTCGAGATAACTCCTCGAGGAAGGAGCTGCACCCACGCAGATGGCCTGTTCGGCAGTTCGAACGTAGTCCGCTCCGGTATCAGCTTCTGAATACGCCTGTACGCAGCCGATACCTAACGCTTTGCAAGCTCTTTGGATGCGTAGCGCAATCTCACCTCGGTTCGCGATTAGCAGCTTGTCAAACATGATCGAGCCGTCTCAAGTCAAAAAGGGGCTGCCCCTCATCGACAAGATGGCCGTCCTGGGCCCTTATGGCCGTCACTACGCCCTCAAGCTCGCACAACAACGGTGTCAAGGTCTTCATCGCTTCAAGCATTGCAAGAGTTTGTCCTGCCGTGACGGCGTCGCCAATCTGGACGAATGGCGCATCGGCGGGAGAGGAAGCGCGATAGAAAGTTGCGTACATCGGAGAAACGATCGTTGTCTCATCGGTCGTGCTCTCCGAATCTTCCTCAGCGGTCCTTTCGGCGGACAAATTTGCGAGCGGCAGATCATGGCTCCTGGAGTTCGGCGCCGCCCGTTGTTTAACGATTCGCACCCGCACGCCGCCCTCCTCGATCTCAATCTCGCTGAGCGAGCAGCCTGCCAGAAGATCCATTAGCGACTTGATGCGACCTATATCCATGGCTTCAACTTAGATGAGAATTCTGCGGCGCCGGGCCTCAAATGGCATCCCGGCTCGGTTTGCTGGCCCCGAGAGCCGAAGTCCGACGCGTAATTCGCGCCAGCGGACGGGCATCGAAAGAGCTCATGGAACGGCGACATCAATCAATCTCATCCGACGCGGATCTGTGGCTAGTACCAACTGATCGCCTCGCTGGTGGCTATGCTGAATCCTCAGCATTGAGGACTCAAATTTCATGGATACATACCTCGGTCAAATGGATAATGTAAGGGGTACTTGGGTCGTGGGCCGTCCAAGAAAGTCGCAAATGATGTCTACGGATCGATCTGCCGTGTTTGAAGTAGACGCGGCCGCAAATGGGAATGGCGCGTCTCCACCGCGGAAGGAGAGACTGTCACGGTCGGCGGAAAGGAGCCGCTGGCCTGGGAGGTATGAAGCCAACCGAGCGCTTTTCGTACTCTTATTGGCAGCCCCCTACAGATCTCGAGCTTTGGTTAACCCCCTAAGTTCGCGTCCCATCATAGGTTTCGGCAGCCCGTCAACAAAGGCCTCTAATGCGCAGACCCTTCGGCATTTTTCCTGTCCGGCTGGGGGATTGTCGACAACCCGCGCGCTCCAGAGGCGGACTTTTTGCACTGTGAAGCCGTTGACTCGTTGCCTCGCGCAGCAAATGGGCTTCAATTTCCCCCTCGTGAGACAGCGTAGTGTCATTTCCGGCGCCTTGGCGGACGCTGCTTAGACCCGGTTCGATGGCCAGCAGAAAGAATTTGTCAGGCGAAGCGCCTGCGATATGGACCTCTACGAGAATCGTGTAGTTTAGCAATTTAGTTGCCAACATGGGGGCGTGAGCTTGTTGAGGCTGCCGGGCGGCGTCAGCCGCGACGACTGATATGGCGTTTGCGTGAAAGTTCGTGTATTATAATACCGGCAATTGGATAAAAGGCAGGAAGAATGGCTAAAGCGACTTCTGCACCAGACGTAGTTCGCAACGGCTTAAGAAAGGCGATACTGACTGGCGAGTTTCCTCCGGGATTCCAACTTCGGCAGGAAGAACTGGCCGAGCGCTTCGGTACCAGCCGAATTCCTGTTCGGGAAGCTCTCCGGCAATTGGCGGCGGAGGGTCTGGTCGCGATTGAGGCAAATGTCGGAGCGACGGTAACAACTCTCAAACTCAGCGACGTCCTTGAAATGCTCGACATCCGCATCGGGCTCGAATGCAGGGCGCTGGAACTTGCGGTATCCAATATGGTTGAAGCGGACTTCGAAGCCTGCGCGAAGTTACTTGCCGCATACGACAAGAAACCGAAGGCATCGGACTGGGGAGAGATGAATCGGTCGTTTCATCTCGCGCTGTATGCCCCATGCAACAAACCCAGACTTCTCGAGCTGATTCAGAATAACTTTGACCACATAGGTCAATATACCCGAACCCAGGTGTCCTCAACCACTGGCAAAGAGAGGCCTCAAAAGGAGCACTACGCCATCCTTGAGGCCTGCCGAAGAGGCGACGTCGACAGTGGCGTGGCCCTCTTGAGAAATCACCTGCTTCACACGCAAAAGACTGTAATAGCCGCCAATCGATTTACCGGCAGGAAGATCGCTTGAAGTTGATTCGACACTAACCTCGCGATTTGGCTTTTCCAACCATTTCTGCGCTGGTGCCCGTCGCCGAGCACTCCATGTGGCTCGTCCAGCTTTCTGGCTAAGTTAAAGCGGCCACCGACATCTCCGCTCCTTGCTGACGTGGTGCTAGAGCTCCTTCGATTAGCCCCGAAGAATCACGGAAACAATCCGCGGAGCTTCTTACCCTCGCGTACTTTCTCGACGCCGATCGTCATCGCGGCCAAGCGATGAGAAATTCGATCCTTTTCTGCGCGCTGAACGACTCGTCCAAAGGTCACATCCAGAATGTCTTTTAGGCGCTCGTTTACCTCCCTTTCTGTCCAAAAGAGGCGTTGGAGGTCCTGAACCCATTCGAAGTATGAGACAATCACTCCTCCTGAGTTACAGAGAATGTCAGGCAGGACGAAGATATCCCCCCGCTCCTCGATAATTTGATCGGCATCTGGCGTTGTCGGACCGTTCGCTCCCTCCGCAAGAATGCGGCATGCGAGATGAGGAGCATTCGCTGCTGTAATGACCCGTTCGGTCGCTGCAGGCACGAGAATGTCGCACTTCAAAGTCAACAGATGGGCCGGATCCACGCTAGATTCGCTCGACCATCCTGCCAGGTGCCCCTTTCCTTTCACATGCTGTTCGATCGAGTCCAGCGGAAGGCCTGCCCGGTCGTAATATGCTGCAGTGTGGTCGCTTAAGCCGACGATCTTTACGCCCATCTCTCGTGCGAGAATATACGCTGAAACGCTGCCCACATTTCCGAAGCCCTGAACGATTGCTGTGCAAGCCGAGGGCCGCAGTTTCAACGCTTCGAGAGCAAGCTTGATAAGGTGCGCAACACCGCGCCCGGTCGCCTCTCGTCTTCCCGCTGTCCCGCCGATCGAGACTGGCTTTCCGGTGACCACCTCCGAGATGGCATGTCCCTTATACATGGAATAGGTATCCATGAACCAGGCCATGACCTGCTCATTCGTTCCCATATCAGGAGCCATGATGTCGGTGTTTGGGCCTACGAATGGAATCATCTCCTGCATATACCGGCGACTAACCGCCTCCAGCTCACGCGGAGAAAGCTTTTGCGGATCGCAGGCAACTCCTCCTTTCGCACCGCCGTAAGGCAGTCCGGCTAACGCGCATTTCCAGCTCATCCAAATCGCGAGAGCTGCGACTTCACCGACGTCAAGCTGCGGGGCAAACCGGGTTCCTCCCTTGGTTGGCCCGAGCGTCAGATGATGCTGAACACGATAGCCCTGGAAGACCTGTGTCTGTCCGTCATCCGTGTGGAGGGGTATCGAGACTACAATGGCTCGTTTGGGATAAAGAAGACGATCTCGATCCTGGTCTTCGATCTCAAGATGATCTGCCACAAGAAGGAACTGTTCTCGAGCCATTCCAAATACTAGGCCGGTGTAGATGCTCATGTGCTGTCTCTTCTTGAATTGGATGATGACGGACGGAGTTCGCGTGGAGCAAACACCAACGATTCCGAGCATTTCAGTAGTTGAGGAGATTACGTACTTGGCGAGTACTCGCCGAGATTTGCGATTGTTTGGTTGCTCGTCGGCCGAGCGAGATCAAATGATTCCACGCTCCGGGAGCGGCTTGCCATCCCGGATGCGCTGCCATCCAAGTCGTGTCAGGTCGATCGTTTGATAGCGGCCAGTCAGGATAAGTTCCGACATCGCACGCCCACATCCCGGCGCGTGCATGAGGCCGTGACCTGAAAACCCTGCGAGCATGTGAAAATTTTCCAGTCCGCCGGCTCCAGGCCCTATGATGAGATTTCCGTCGAAGTCATTTTGATCATAGAGGCCGGGGAGCGTATTTTTGACCTTAGTCCTTTCAAAAGCCGGAAACCGGTGGGCAAGGGCTGGCCAGACTACGTTTTCGAAATAATCGTGATCGGCGTCGAAGTTATATCCCCTCGGTTCATCAAGTGTAGGCACCCCGCCCGAATAGCCTCTTCCTTCGGGTCGAAATGCCAGCCGCGCGACGTCCTTGATGTATGGGAGCGGTTCGATCTTGCTCTCGCATTCGAAGTAATGTTCGTAACGACGCAGCGGTTCGATCGGAACAACAATGTCGAGCATCGCACAAATTTCCTTTGCCCATGCTCCTGCTGAATTGACGAACCATTCCGCTTGAACTTCGCTGCCGGAAGCTAGCCGCACCTTGCTCACGCTCGTCGCCGTACGCTCGAAACCGATGACTTCGTCCGCCACATACTCAACTCCCAGCGATTTGGCCTTCTTGCGAAAACCCTGAAGCACGCTGTAGGGGTCGAGCCAGCCGTCGTCCGGAGAATGAACCGCGGCGCCGAGATCAGAGACGTTCATCGATGGGAATCGCTCTTTCAGAGCGTCTGGCTCAAGCCACGCGACGTTGACGCCCAGCTCCTGCTCCGTCTCGAAATTCATTTTCAGCATGTCGCAGGCCGACGGCGGCACGATGAATAGGTAGCCGCCCTTCTTAAAGCCTATCTCGGCTCTTTCCCCGTCTACGGCCATTCTTTCCGGGAACGATTCGAAGAACGGTATACTGAAGTTCGAAAGCTCAATGTTTTCCGGGAGCGAGAAGAGCCTGCGGACCCCGCCGGAGGCGCGTGGAGTAGAGGCCTTACCGTATGTTGGGTCGCGCTCGGTCACGATTACTCGACATGCCGGCTGCGCCGCCTTGAGGAAATAAGCGACGGCCGACCCAATTGCTCCGCCGCCGATTATGAGTACGTCGGTCTTCATGGCTAACTATTACTCCTGTGAAGCCTCTGAACCTGAAGGGAACTCATTGCCGAGCTTGTACGGTCTCGAAGAATCCTTCTCTTCGATTTGACTTCACAGACTCCCCGCGCAACGGTGACCAACAGTTCGATCCTTTCATAGAGCGATCAACTCAGGATGATTTTGCCGTGTTGCGAGAATGCCTGAAGGCTTCATCGGCCTCCAGTTGACCCACGGTCCTGAACTAACACCGGGATATGCCTATGCCGCGGGGCGCGATTAGTTCATCCTGGTGCGACGGGGCGCCTGGAGAATTGTCGGCGGGGTTACCCCTGCGCAACTCGTCTCGCGTGGCGGTGCCCAGAACACGATCTTTCGGGTGTTTGCTACTCGTCATTCCTGCCAGCCTGAAACTCGAAGAGTTTATTATCCTATCTGTATATACTTGGCTACAATATTGTGTAACTTTTATTCAATTCGAGCCAGGTTGTTAATGGCCCAGAGTAAACTTCCTTGCTCGACGGAGCTTCTAAGCAGCCGGAAGCAGGGCACGAACCCGGTCTAAGGCATCTTGCTCCACTGGAACGCCGAGGCGATTCGCTTCTTCTCGGGCCTTCAGACGTCGTTCTCCCGGAAGACGTGCGCTCCCGTTTCCACAAATGCGAATGAGCAACTCCTCAACCCGATGGCGAAACCTTGCGCCCGCGCCCTTATCTGGATCGATGGCGATGATCAGTTGACCGGCGCGAGAGCTTTGGGCACCAGGGAAAGCGCCGGACGCATCTTCGAAGCCGAACTCCCCTCCGGTGACAGCGGCGGCGAGAAGCTCGACCATAAGCGCTATGCTGGAGCCCTTGTGCCCCCCGAACGGCAGAAGGGCGCCCCCTTCCAATATTGCTTTCGGATCTGTCGTCGCTCGGCCGGCAGAATCAACACCTACGCCCTCGGGCAGGGTTCGCTCGTGCTGCGCTGCCAACAGGACTTCGCCCTGAGCCATAATGCTCGAGGCTTGATCAAACACCAGCGCGGGTCCATCCGCGCGCGGACAAGCGAATGCCATTGGATTGCTGCCGAAGAGCTTTGAGGTACCACCACTCGGAACGAGGCGGCTACGCGAATTGAGGAACGCCAGAGCAACTAAACCCTGCTCAGCCAAAGGCTCCACATCTGGATATACGGAGGCAAAGTGATGGGAGTTTCGAATTGCAAGAGCAGCCACACCGCAAATGCGTGACTTCGAGATCAGCTCGTTGCGGCCGGCCACGAGCGCCACCTGGGCAAAGCCATTGCAGGCGTCCACGACAACCATGCCCGGCTGCGAGCCCACTACTCGTGGAACGGCGCGGCCGTCGACCCATCCGCTCTTCAGGGTCGAAACGTAACCTGGGACTCTCAAAAGACCGTGGCTTAACGTTCCGTCCCGCTCCGCACCCGCCACGACCTGCGCCACAATGGCAGCATTTGATGAGGTCATTCCATGTGCGGCAAACACGTGCGCAATGAGATCTACGAGATTAGCAAAGGAAATACGGGTGATTGGCATGGTCCTCATCACTATCCAAGTTGTTGCTTTGATCTAACGCTTCCGTGTGGTTTCGGCTCGATCTGGAGCAAATGTCTCGATCTTTTGGCGACTATCTTGCGCGCCGGCCACCACAAGTCGCCGTTCGCAAGACCTCAAGATAGATCTAGCGCAATCGACTGACGGTCGGTCCCATGGGAGGACTCAGTGATGCTCAGCTGCCCGCCGAGAGCGCCGACGCACCGGCGCCTATCCAGCCTCCCGCCTAGGACTGCGGTCTCGGAGAGCGAATCGCCGGTCAAAGCCTCGACCAACAATCGAATTTTGACTTCGGTTTCAGCAACCAATTCTGCGCTCACGTAAACAGTCATAACTCGTTTCCCAAGAACTAACCGAATCGGCGGCGGTCACCGCGGCCCGACGCACGAAGCGGCAAGCCTCACCAATCTCGGAGAGATGGCAGGTCGTCGCGGCTGATCTTGTTGAATATACACTTGACTGCTTTTGGATACAAACTAGTTTGTGCCGTCACTTGCCTACAAGAACGTCGTTATGTGCATTCTCTAGAGCATTCTTCTGGATGGGGACGATCAAAAACATTAGATCCAGCAGCAGATCGCGCGTCTTAAGGCGATCGATTGCGGCGGACAGATCGTTTCTGCTCCGAGCGATATGAAGTCGGCCTCCCGCCTCTAGGCCAGCAATTTCAATGAGACGAGCCTCGTAGTTGAAGTACGCATCCTCTCGTCTCGGATCCAGACAAACCGCCTCAGGCCCCTGCTCTTCCATGCGGATGAGTCCCTCGGCAATCTCTCGCGCCGCGTCTGCCGACACTAGACCCGTCTGCTTGAGCATCAGAACGTGAGCCTGATTCAAATCTGTCATGTACGTGAACGGACTCTTGAAGTCGCGCTCAAGTCTGGGACCGTATAGGTGCTTGCAGATCTCATCCCCGATTGCTTCAGAGAGACGACGGCTTACCTTCGATTCCATGTTCTTCGTCCTTTAGATCAGCCATGTGAACGGTTGTCCGCCTCATGCAACTTTTTGCCGAGGTGCATTGAGCCGAGGCTCGAGTCCCTCAGCGAACCGCGTCATGTGGAGAAAATCCAGAAGCAGGCCACGAAAGGCAGTGGAGTGAACTGCTCTACATCAGTGTACCGCCAGCGCGGCCAATCGCATCGGATGCAGACGCAGAAAGTTCCTGCTGGCTCATCAACTCAGGAAGAGCTCGAGGCGCAACATTGCCCATATGGATCACTTCTTTGACCAAGGCTGACCACAGTCAGGTTGCATTCCCGGGTTGAACCTTCCAGCTTACAATTGCTGGTAGTTTATCCGATACTGATGTATCTGTATACGATTTTCGGCATCGGCCTCAAGTGAAGTGATGCGCCAGATCCGCAAGACTGAAGGGTCGTCTTGCCTCAAGGACACACCCAAATGCTCTACGAGTTGCGCGTGTATCACTGCTTGCCAGGTAAGCTTCCTCTTGTGATGGCTCGCTTCGAAATGTGGACAATCAACATATGGAAGCGCCATGGCATCGATTATGTGGGGTTCTGGACGAATCTGGTCGGCCCATCCAGCAGCGATCTGAGCTACATGCTGCGTTGGTAGTCGCTCGCTGACCGAGAACAAAAGTGGAGCGCTTTCCAAGCAGACAAAGAGTGGGCGGAAGTGCAGGCCGAAACAGAACGAGACGGTCCGCTGTTGGCATCTATCACCATTCTCTGATGCAATCGACCAAGTTCTCGAAAAGCCCATGAGCTTTCCGTAGCACCGTAGCTCGTTCGGAGAACAAGCCTCCTCGTCATTGATCGTGTCTACGGCTTTATAGGCAAAAAGTAGGTCCATTCTCATGCTGTCACGAGTGCTCGGTCGTCAACAATTGGTGGTCTCTTCGCTGGGTTTCGGGTGCATGCGAATGTCCGATTTTTATGGCGGGGCTGACGAGAACGAGTCGATTAGAGTCATTCATCGAGCCATCGAATTGGGTAGTACCCTGTTCGATACATCGGATGCATATGGTCCGTTCAAGAACGAGGAGCTCCTCGGCCGCGCCGCCGTCGGCCGGCGTGACACACTGATCATCGCGACGAAATTCGGTATCGTGCGCGCTCCGACTGGCGAGCGGATCGGCGTTAGCGGACGACCAGAGTATGTCCGGTCCGCTTGCGAGGCAAGCTTGCGGCGGCTGAAGATCGACACCATCGACCTTTACTATCAGCACCGGGTCGACCCAAATACCCCAATCGAAGAAACTGTCGGGGCGATGGGTGGATTGGTAAAAGAAGGCAAGGCGCGGTTTATCGGCCTGTCGGAGGCCGCCGCTGCGACCGTTCGCCGAGCACAAAAGATACATCCGATCACGGCGCTTCAAACCGAATATTCGCTGTGGAGCCGTGATATCGAGGCGGAAATATTGCCAACGCTACGCGCGCTTGGCATTGGGCTCGTATCATATGCTGCGCTGGGACGAGGTTTCCTTACCGGCACGATCAAACCGGAGGAGCTGAAGCAAGGCGACAGTCGTCGCAATATGCCGCGGTTCACTGGAGAAAACTATAGAATGAACCGAGCGCTGGTTGCCAAAATCGCGGATGTCGCAGCCCGCAGGGGCGGTACAGCATCGCAAATCGCAATCGCGTGGATTTTAGCGCAGGGCGACTTCACTGTTCCTATCCCGGGTACACGGCGGATCAAATGGTTGGAGGAAAACGTTTTTGCTCTCGATGTTAAGCTAACGCAGGATGAAGTGAAGGAGCTGAGTGATGCCTTCGCGTTGGGCGCCGCTGTGCCTATCACTGGTTGGTCACGGGTGTTAGAGTCATGAAAGTTGGACGTTCTCAAAGCCGCAATTTTGCGTTTAATCAACTTCAGCACGCCATAGCAGCGGCAGACTACGGCAGCTTTCGACAGGCCGCCGTAGTCCTATCAATTAAGCAATCAACTCTCAGCCGTTCAATTCGGTTGCTCGAAGACAGTTTCGGAACTGTCATATTCGAGCGATCGGCCGGCGGAGTACGGGCAACACCGACTGGCCGGACATTCTTGCGGACGCCCGCTCGATAGTGGAGCAGCTAAACGGCCTTGCCAGCATTACAAGTGCAAGTGGCCCTGGTGAGGCAGGTCGGCTGGCCGTGGGCTTTTGTACATCTCTTACCGCCGGCAATTTGAGAGCTTCGCTCATGGAATTTCGGCAGAAATTCCCGCACGTCGAACTCGCCACGGTGGAGCGACCTCGCGCTCATCTTGAGACTGCGCTCCGTAACGGCACGGTAGACATTTTAGTCGTAACTGGAAACGTGCCATCGTCCAACAGCAACACAAAGCTTCTTTGGAGTGAACGTGTGTTGGTGGTTATGTCGGAAGAACACCCTCTGGTGACAAGAGAAGTCGTCTATTGGACCGATTTGCAGGGTCAAACTTTGATCTTAAGTTAGTATGATCCTGAGCGAGAGATTGAAGATCTGCTGATTTCGAAGCTAGTTTTGGCGGACGCCCGTCCTAGGATCGAACGGCACGACGTCAGCCGGGGGGTGGTAAAGAGCTTGGTTACAATGAACATTGGCGTCAGTCTTGTTCTCGAGCCCGACGTTGGAGCAAATTTTTCCGGCTTGGTTTACCGAGGACTCCGCGACGGAGGAGGGCCGAGCGTGTTGGGTTATTCTGCCTATTGGCTGAATGACAACGAAAATCCGGCGCTGGAAACTTTTCTTCAGCTGTTGTCCAAGCGCTACCCTCCTCTCATCTAGCGGCCTGCACCGGATCGAGCGGCTAATGCGTCAATGTCACTGGAGCTTTGCACCAGATTCACGCACGGTTAGCTTACCGTTCGCCACCTCTGTTTGCAGAAGCTTTGTGAATTCGGCAGGTCATGTCCACTCAGCGGTAGCCCCCATTTGAGCGAGACGTTCTTTCTGGCTGGGCCAGCGCGTTCTCCTTGCCGGCGGCAGCGGCGAGCGCATCTTTTCAGTCGCTGGCGCCACGACGAAGCTGGCAGATCAGGTCGCCAATCGAATCGACTGCCTAGCAACGCTGGGCGCGATCGCAGAGTTGGGCGTCATCCGCGTGCTCGACCTCGGTCCTGGGCATGCACTGGCTGAAGTGGTGCAGATCGTACAGCCGTCCGTGCGCTGAAAGCGACACCGCGTTGCGCAAGGCCGCACTTTCGGTGGTGGGCCTCCATCGGTGCCAGGCAGACAGGCCACCGTCCCCGCAGGTCAGTCCCAATACATCTGCGACCTCAATCCGCAATGCGCTAGGTCGCGAGCGCGCCATTCGAGCACAACGGATCACCCGCTCGGGCATGCAGCTTTACGCTTCTCATCTTCGGCGGCCAGCTGACCGCTGCCGAATTTCGACGAATCCATGCTTCTCCTTTCCCGCAACGACTTGGCGCAGCACTTCGAGAAGCAACTGGATGACTTCAGAGGCAACGCGCGACGGCGGCCGGTCGGCAAGGTAGATCAAGTACAGATCACTTGTGATTTCCGGATCGACGATCGGGCCGGCACTCAACGCTCCCGTCTCCAGCTCGTACTTGACGGCCCCAAATGGAAGCACGGCTGGCGCCATCCCGTGTCGCACAAGGTCCTTCAGAAGTGTGACGGAATCAATTTCCAGCTCAGCCGAAACTGACAAATTGAGGCTCGCCGCCCCTGCATCGAGCAAGCTCCTGATCGGATTTTGCAGTGAGGGAAGAAGAAGAGCTTTTTGGAGCAAGTCTGCAAGGCCGACAGGACCGCCATCGAACATTCCCGGCGGTCCGATTGCGAACAGGCGTTCCACCGCGAGGCATTCGCTAATCAACCTCGGACTATCAGGCCGCAGTCCGTTTACCAGAGCCACGTCGAGAGAGCCAGTCAGCACCCAATTTTGCAAGTAAGCGCTATATCCCTCCAATAAGCGCGGGCGAACGCGAGGTATACGCTCACGGCAGGTTTTAATCAGACCGGCCCCAGCCATCGCAATGACTGATGGCGTGGCCCCAACGATCACGTCTCCTACCAGATGTTTGCCTTCCGCCATGACTTGCTGACGAACAAGCTCCACATCGCGAAGGATCTTCGATGCACTGCCGTAGAGCATGATGCCCGCGTCTGTCATTTGCATCCCTCGCCCGTCTCTCTCGAACAGCGGGGTCTGCAGTTCGTCTTCGAGAGCGGCGATTGATCTGCTAATGGCAGGGCCCGCAACACCAAGATGAGCCGACGCGCGCGCGATGCTCTTCAAATCCGCGACGAATACGTAATACCGGAGCTGACGCAAATCCATGACGTTAGAAGCGGAGCGATCCACGGCAGGAGCAGGGGCCAATAAGCCGATGTTCGCTGCCGGGCCCTCGTTCGCGCTCAACTCGCATCTTGCGACGGATCACCATCGACAGGCCCCCTATATGGGTACCCCCCTACATCCTCGATCGTCCTTAAAAACTAAGTTTATACATTCCGGGGGCCGAGTCTATCCATAATACCGGTGCGGGGCCGCACGTTTTATTCTCCCACCTTGCGGTTTGCTCTGCCTGCACCTTTCTAAGTTTCTCCCACATGGAAGGGAGCACGCCTCTTGCCATGTCAGGCGCCGGATTATCAGGACGCCGATGATGACCGGATAGAAGTGCTTTGGACACCACACGGCTTGTCCTGCGGCTACTTGAAGGCCACCCGCCGACACTCGGTGCCATAGCGCTCACCACCATCAGCGCAGCATCGCCAAGCCTGTGAATCGTCCAATGCGGCACCGGATTTAATCCACGATGCCTTCCACCTGACAACGCGCGATCAGGAGCTTTCTCCGAACCATTCGTCCGGGTTCTACGCGATACGCCCAACTTAATTTTTCAAGTGGACTACGGCATTCGCCTGGACTAACTGTCGGCGTCACTGATTGATTTCGTCTCTAACTCAGCCATGAATGTACTTGAAATTGTTACCCCCACTTTCGGACTGATCACTGTCGGATACTTGGCAGGCGTCACAGGACTGATTTCCGAAGCAGCACAGAAGGGCGTTTCCGAGTTTGCCTTCTCGATTGCGATACCGATTTTGCTTTTCCGGACCGTCGTCATCTCCCAATTCCCGGCCGTAAGTCCCCTGCTGGTTTGGGGCACATATTATGGGGCTGTTGTTTTTGTCTGGATTGTCACTGTCGCTGTGTCGGCGCGCCTGCTTCGGTTGCCGCCTACGGCCGGGGTCGTCGCAGCCACTGCCGCGGTGTATGGCAACATTGCGATGCTTGGCATTCCTCTCGTGCTGACAGTATTCGGCCCGAACGCGGCGGGGCCGATGGCCCTGATCCTTGCGGTTAACACACCCTTGCTATGGCTCAGCGGAACGGTTCAGATCGCCTGGATCGAGAGAAAAGACAGCGCCTCGACGTCAGCGCTCTTGCTTCGCCTTACGCTCGACCTCGTGCGCAACCCCATGATCGCTGCGATCGCGGCCGGCTTTCTCGTGCGTTTGATCGGACTGGGCCTGCACCCGCTGCTTGATCGCATCTGCGAGCAACTCGCTCAGGCTGGTTCTCCGGCAGCCCTAATCGCCCTCGGTCTAGGTCTAGTACGGTTCGGGCTTCGCGGAGAAGAAGTGCCAAGCCTCGTCATCATGTGCGTTCTCAAGTTGGTTATCATGCCCCTTTTGGCCTGGATGCTGGCTTTCCCGCTTTTTCATCTGCCGCCCTTGGCCGGAAATGTTGTAGTTCTGTTTGCGGCCATGCCAGCAGGTGCGAACGCGTACCTGTTCGCCACACAGTACAGGCTGCTGGTAAACTCGACGTCGGCTGCGGTGACTTTGGGGACGCTCCTGTCAGCGATCACGCTGCCGATCCTGTTAGCCCTCCTGCTGGCGGCTGAGCCCGGCTAGCAAGCGCCCCTAATGCGTCATACGCAAGTTGCGGAAGTGACGACTTCCCTGAGCATAGTTCAGCGATTGCTGTCCGTGTCATTCACAAACTGCGCAATCTGCGTCCACATTGCGATCGGGTTGGAATACATTGGGAAATGACCGCACGCAGGTATCTCTGCCAGTCGCGCGCCCTTCGCACGGATGAGATTGAGATATGACAGGGTTGCGTTTTGCTCGCCGTACATGAACATCCTCGGGCAGCTCAGGCTGTTGAACTTCTCTATCAGTTCGTCACTGTCCGACATCTCGACCATGGAACGAAATATCCCTGGCACCGCTCCGGCCCGCACCTTGTAGTGAAGAGCAGAGGCGTAGAGAGCACTGGCATAGGCCGGCATATGCCTGGTACGTTCGATGAACGCCGCGAAAAATCGCTCTGCATTCTGCTCCGGGTATTGCACGATCTGCCGGCTGAGAAAGCAATCTTCCGGTGCGAGGTTTCCCTCAATGTCGACGAAACTGAGCACTTGTTCAGGATACTGGTGCGCCAATAGCAGCGCCGTAAGGCCTCCCATCGAATGGCCGACCAGATGAAACCGATCGAGCTTGAAGTGCTCGATAACGGTTCGTGCGGTCTTCAAAAGGAAGGGTATCGAGACCGCTGACAGATCTGCGCAATGTGTCTCGCCGCAGCCGGGAGCGTCATACGCCAGGAACGAATGGGCCGCGAGTGCCTCATGCCGGACGATGTCGGCGTAATCTTCCTTGGTAGACCCAAAGCCGTGCAGGAAAACAATCGGCGCCAGCGTTTCGTTGCGATGAATTGCCGACACGTTCAACTCGACCCCATCTACTCGCAGCGGCAGGCGAGTCAGGGCCAATTCACGAGATTCCTGCACGACTGTTCCCCTAAGGCGTCTGCCAGAGTGCTGTTCTCGCGTCCGAGCAAGACGCACAAGGATCGGCTAAGACTGGCCGAACCCCGAACCCGGCTTCTTGTACTCCGGCCGTGGCGGGCTGAAGATATCGAGTACGCGCGCTCCGTCGGGACCGGCTCGCATCGTGTGAGGGACGTTGCCCGGCGTGCGCCAGAAGTCGCCCTTCTTGACGGGAATCTCTTCTCCGCCTTGCACTCTGATCGCAGAGCCATCCAGGAGTACTCCCCACTGCTCCTCTGGATGGTGGTGCAGCGTTCCTTCGGCGTGCGGCTCGAAGTGGACAACCGAGAGCATCGCCTGCTCGCCCGAAAAGATGCGCGTGGTCAGTCCGGACGCCAGCTCGCGAAGCAAGCCGTCATCGGGAGCATCCAGATTGTGAAATTCGCGCTTTTGGTTCGTCATGTGATCCTCCATTACAGGTTAATGCCGTCCATAGGATCCCTCGTACCGGCCCTCGCGGATCGCCTTGAGCGTCTCGTCTTCACGGGCGATCTGGGTCTGGACTGCCTTGATAAGTGAGTCTGCGATCGCAGCTGGAAAGGACACGACGCCATCCTCGTCGCCGACGACGATGTCGCCTGGTGCGATCACCGACCCGCCAATCGACACGGGGACATTGATCGTGCCTGGGCCGCTCTTATAGGGACCGCGATGGATCACAGCGCGGGCAAAACAGGGGAAATCCGCGCCGGCGAAGGCCACGACGTCACGGATCGCTCCGTCGATGACGTAACCCGCCGCCCCCCTTTTCTCTGCGATATTCTTCATGATCTCGCCAACCAGCGCCCGCGTCTCATCACCACCTCCGTCCACGACGATGACGTCGCCGGGGCCGATCAGTTCGAGCGCTCTATGGATGGCGAGATTGTCTCCCGGTCGTGTCCGCACCGTGAACGCGGTCCCGACCATTCGCCCAGAACGATGGAACGGCCGCAATCCCACAGCGCCTGCCAGCCGGTCGAGATTGTCGCTGATCACCGAGGTCGGTGCAGACCTGAAAGCTTCGATGAGAGCGGCCGTCGGCTTGGGGACGCTCGCGAGCGCAGTCGTGATGGTCATGGGTTGTCAAACTCTTCGAATTCAAAGATCTTGTGCCGCGCATTGGCGATACGCGGCACGAAGTCTCACGCAAAGCTTAATCGATGTCGCGGCCGGCCTTTTCCGTTGCCGCGAATAATGCGACGAGGGTGATGGCAAGCGCGCCGGTCACGTAAGCGGGGATCGCGTATGTGTTGGGATATTCGCGCAATAGCGTCGCGAAGATCAAGGGCGCGAAGCCGCCGCCGAGAACACCGGCAAAGGTGTAAGCCAACGAGGAACCAGTATAGCGGACCCGCGTGGGAAACTGCTCGGTCACAAATGCACCCTGGGGCCCGAACATCGCGGCCTGGAAGATCATGCCGATGCAGATCGAGACGATGATGATGGCTGGTGACTTCGTGTCGAGGAGCCCGAACAGGAGGAAGCTGCCGACAATCGAGCCGAGAGCACCGGCTCCGTAGACCACGCGTCGTCCGATGCGATCCGAGAGCGCTGCAAGCAACGGGATTGAGATTGCATGCACTCCGGCTCCGAGCAAGACGGCAGTCAGGGCCAATGTCCGCGAAAGGCCGAGTTTCTGGGTCACATAGGTCAGCGTGAAAACCGCGAGCAACCCGTACACTACGTCGGAGCCGATGCGGACGCTGCCGGCTATCAGGAGGTTGCGCCAATACGAGCCCAGAACTTCCGCGATCGGCGCCTTCGTCGTCGCATGGCCGGCCTGAAGCTGGCTGAAATGGGGGCTTTCCTCGACGCTCCAGCGGATCCAGAAGCCGAAAATCACGAGGATCGCGCTTGCGAAGAACGGAAGCCGCCAACCCCAGAGCAGGAAATCCGCATCGTTCAGGACGGTGGTGGTGATAGCGATGGCGCCAGCAGCCAAAAGCGTTCCTGCCGAGGGACCCATTTGCGTCCAGGACGCGTTGAGGCCGCGATTCTTCGGATTGCCGTGCTCGACCGAAAGCAGGATCGCTCCAGCCCATTCGCCGCCAAGTGCGATGCCTTGAAGGGTCCGAAGCGAGACAAGGAGCAGCGGAGCGGCTATTCCGATACTGGCATAGGTCGGGATCAGACCCATTGCGAGCGTCGTGAAGCCCATGAGTGCAAGTGTATAGACGAGAACGGCGCGCCGACCGACTTTGTCGCCGAGACGGCCAAAAATGATGCCGCCGATCGGTCGCGACACGTAGCCGACTGCATAAGTCGAGAAGGCAAGAATGGTGCCGACAATCGGATCAAACGAAGGGAAAAACAGCTTGTTGAAGACTAGCGCCGCCATCGAATTGTAAATAACGAACTCGTACCACTCCAGCGACGTGCCGACCATGCTGGCGAGTGCGAGGCGGCCCATCTTTCCTGCTTTGCTCGGACCAACAGCCTCAAGCTGTGGCGTCATCGTCGTCTCTACGCTTGTCGTCATCCTCATCTCCTGCGGGTTATCATTGATGTGATCGTCGTCGTTGACACCCCGGCAAGCATCACGACGTTTGTTGACTTTGGTGAGCGTTACGGGCTGGTCGATTGTCTCTCATAGACCGCGTGGTGCCTATTGCGCGTGTGCGGACGCACCTCGCTTGCCCATCGTCCTGCTTCAACAGCCCTCGCCCATTCGTCGCTCTTCAGGACGTCAGGATGATCGATCTCATAGATGGCCGTATAAACAGGCTCCGGTGGCGGCATATTCTTGATGCCGTCCGCGATGGCGAACGCGAAGGGAACGCCCTTCACACGCGTGACGCTGCGAACGCCTGGCACCGTCAGAAGATGCGGCACGTGTTCGCCATCGTACACTTCGTTGAACAGGGTTTCATGGGCAGGATCAACGTCCATTGAAGCGATCAGGACAAATCGGGAATCGATCGGCATCAGGCACTCCGACGCTGCTTTTGTGGGAGATTGAATTGGAGGCCGTAGTCGCGTTCCGCCGCTTCAGGCGTGACATATCCGTCCAGAACGTCATCGAGAATGGCGTCACGGCTACGGCGTGTGACGGGACCGAAGCCACCGCCGCCCGGCAGCGAGATGGTTACGATCGTATCGGGCGGCAACATGCGGCTGAGCTTTGGTTGGACGTCCTCACCGTTTGAGCTCGTGATGGCACCCGTCGCGCCGGCCTTTCCTTCGTAAAGTCCGGGTGCCGGATGCTTGCAACGATCGTACATACCCGAGAACAAATAGGGCTTCTCGGTCAGCACCTCGATTTCCATAATCTGGCCGAGGCCGCCACGGTGTTCGCCGGCGCCACCGGAGTCAGGGCGAAGTGCTCTTTGATGGACGACCAGAGGCGTCAGCGCCTCGATAATTTCGACCGGGACACCTGCGACGCCGCTTGGATAGGACGTCGCCGAAAGTCCGTCGAGCCCTTTGAGCGCGCCGGTACCGCCCGTCGAGAACCACGTGTATGAGAAGAAGCGACCGTCACGTTTATCGAAGCCGCTGATATGCGTATTCCAGAGGCTGTCAGCCCCGGGCGCCATTACCTTGTCGGGCAGGATTCCCGACAACGCGCCCATGATGGCCGACGGCAGGAAGTGCCCGACCGTATGACGACCAGCAACGGGCGCGGGGTGCTGGGCGTTGAGGATCGATCCCTTGGCGGCGATGGTGCGTATGGGGATGAACGAGCCGGCGTTGTTGGGCACATCCGGCGCGATTGCACATTTCACGCCATACGTGGTGTAAGCGACCGTATAGTTGAAGCCGACGTTGATGCCGAGATCAACCGTTGACGAGGACCCTTCATAGTCCACAATCACCTCATCGTCCTTGATGGTGACCCTGGTATGGAGCTCGATCGGCGTATCGAACCCATCGATCGTGATCTCGAAGGGATGAGAGCCATTGGGCAGGGCGGCGATAGCCGCTCTCATCGCCCTCTCGGTCCGCAAGATAATGGCATCGGCGACCTCTTCGATGTCTGCGAGACCGAACTCGTGAAGGAAGGACTTGAGCTGTTTCGCGCCGACTTCATTCGCGGTGATCTGCGCGTGGATGTCGCCGATCACCTCGTCGGGCGTCCGCACATTGGCAGCGATCAGCCGATAGACGGCGTCGACCGGCTCGCCTTGCGAATGCAGCTTCATGATCGGAATGAAGAGACCTTCTTCAAAGACGGATCGGGCATCGCAGGACAGGCCTCTGCCTCCGATATCGAGCGCATGGCAGCAGTTCGCAAAGAGTGCCACAACCCGTCCGTTATAGAACACGGGGGTGGCAATTGTTATGTCGTGAAGCTGGGAGACAGTGATCCATGGATCATTGGTGATGATGACGTCGCCGGGCTGAAGCCTATCGATCGGGAACGTCTTCAGGATGTGCTCCATCCCGGTGGCCATGGAATTGATGTGGCCCGGTGAGCCGGTGACCGATTGGGCCACCATGCGGCCGCGCCGATCGAACACGCAGGCAGACAGGTCTTCCGCGTCGCGCACAATGGAGGTGAATGACGAGCGCATCAGTGCTGCCGCCTGCTCGTTCACAGCAGCAATCAGCCGCCCCCACATGATATCGAGCGTGATGGGGTCAAGTTCCTTGGCGCTCATTAGGCTACCTCGATATCGACAATGAGATTGCGGTTCTGATCGACGCTGATTTCGCCGGGGCCGTTGATCACCACGGTCGATTCACGCTCTTCGATGATGGCAGGGCCCTGCAGGTGGTCGCCGGCTCCGAGCCGGTAACGATCGTAAACCGGGACATCGATCAGGCCTGCGTCGGGGACGTAGATCTTCCGGAATCCCTTGCGGGGATTGTCGGACTTGGAGGTGGTAATCGGCAGCTTGAAATCGGGCTTCGGACCTGCGGCTACGACGCGCCAGGACATCACGTCGATCGGCGTATTAGGCACGGTGTGCCCGTAGAGCTCGGTGTAGACGCGCTCAAACGAGGCCACAATCTCAGCGATACTGTGCGCCCCCAATTCGCCAGCCGGGATCGGAACGCGAATGTCGAACCCCTGCTTGCGGTACCGCATATCGGCCCAGCGGCGGAATGAAACGTCCTCATCGCTCATTGATAGGGCGAGACGCGTGCGTCCCTCGTCCTCCATCTCCTTGAGAGCGCGATTGACCTCTTGCCACTCCATTTGCTCGAGCTTTGCCGGGCTCGATCTAACGAAGTCGAAGGCGAGCGGGGCCGTCAGGAAGCCGACTGCCGACATGACGCCCGCGCCGAAGGGATAGATGATCTTCGGCAGCTTCAGGACGCGAGCGACGCCATAGGCGTGCACTGGACCTGCCCCACCGAAGGCGAACATCGGAAACTGGGAGATCATGCGGCCACGCTCGATGGCGTGGATGCGGGCAGCCGAGGCCATCGCTTCGTTTGCGAGCTGATGGATGCCCCAGGCCGCCTGGATGGCGTCGAGCTCAAGGGGCTCGCCGACTTCTTGGATAATTGCACGTTCAGCGGCGGCCTTGTCGAGCTTCATATCTCCGCCGAGGAAGAAGCCCGCATTGAGGTAACCAAGGAGGAGATCTGCATCCGTAACCGTTGGCAGTTCTCCGCCTGCTCCATAGCAAGCGGGCCCTGGCACCGAGCCTGCGCTATGGGGCCCGACCTTGAGACGGCCGAGTGCGTCGATCTGGGCAATCGAACCGCCCCCAGTGCCAATCTCGATCATTTCGATCACGGGCACCTTCACCGGAAGGCCGCTGCCTTTCTTGAACTGATACTGGCGATCGACCTCGAATTCGGGGGCCAGGAGAGGCTCGCCATCGACGATGAGGCAGGCCTTGGCGGTGGTGCCGCCCATATCAAAGGACAGAACATCGGAGAGGCCGAGCGAGTTTGCATAATGCGCGGCGGCAAGAGCCCCGGCAGCCGGGCCTGATTCAACGAGCCGGATGGGCGCCTCGATGGCTTGGCTGGCGGTCAGAAGACCGCCGTTTGACTGCATGACGTAGAGACCTGCCGCCTCGCTCAGCTCGTCCCGCGTGCGCTTTTCAAGCCGCGTCAGGTACTTCTCGGCAATGCTTTTGACGTAGACGTTGCAGAGCGCCGTCGTCGAGCGCTCGAACTCCCTGATCTCCGGCGAAATATCGCTGGACAGTGTGATCGCGACGCCAGGCAGCTTTCCCTGCAGGATGCGGCCAACAATGCGTTCATGATCAGGACGGACGTAGGAGTTGATGAGGCTGACCGCAACCGCCTCAATGCCGATGCTGCGCATTTCCTCGGCGATCTTGGCTATCTCCTCCTCGTTCGGTGCCTGGCGGATTGTGCCATCGGACAGAATTCGCTCGGAGACCTCGAAGCGGTGGCGGCGACGCGCAATTGGTGCAGGGCGGCGAAGCCGGAGGTCATACATGTCGTAGCGGTGTTCGCGGGCAATCTCGACAGCGTCGCGGAATCCGCGGGTCGTGACGAGCGCGGTGAGAGCGCCCTTCCGCTCGATCAGCGCATTAGTAAACAGCGTAGTGCCGTGGACAACATGCGACACTGATCCCGCGTCGCCGTTGATCACCTGCTTGATGCCATTGATGACGCCGTTGTCGGGCTGACGAGGCGTCGTTAAGACCTTGCCAAGGCGAAACAATCCGGTCGTATCGTCGACGAGGACGATATCTGTGAATGTCCCCCCAATATCGGCGCCTAAACGCATCCGCTCCTCCACATTCAGGATTTCGTAGGATTAGCGACAATGCGGTGACGGTCGAATTACTGTTTGGGCAATTCAGCTTTAACGGCTCCATGTTGGCCTGCTCGAACGTTCTCGCAGGTCTCGAACCTCAATGAAGCCAGGCCCCGTCCGGCACGCTCCGGCGAAGTTTCGAAAGTATCCCAAGGGCTTATTCGCCCCCCTCCCCCGGGGGGCGAGGCGGGTCTGCGAGACAGGTGCCATTCAACTCGCATCCACTTTGAGGCCCGCGATGGGCGGCCGCTCCAAACCGCTGTTTCAAGAGACGCGATTGACGGTTCCGAATACAGGTGCGGCGGGAGCCGGACCTCGGCGAAGTTAGCGGGGCAGAGACTGCTAGACCAAGGCTCGTTGCGCTATCAATCCGCAAAGCGCGCGGCGCTTCGACGCGAGGCTCTGCGGCAGCTCGAGGCGGAAGGCATCGTCGACAACATTCCCAACCAGGGGCCGGTCGTAGCTCGTACCCGGACGAGGCGCGCCAGCACTACGACCTCAGGTTGACGCCGGAGGGCCTCACCGCCAGGATCGTCGCGGAGAAGATTTCCGACGCCGAGACCAAGGGTGCGGCGGGCAACAGCGTCGTCAAGGGCTTCGTGACCGTAACCCGGGCGTGGCTCAGCTATCTCCATCCGATCGTGCTGTCGCAACCCGAACGGCTGAAGGAGAATGCGATCGAGATCAAGGCGATCATCGACGCCATCATTGCCAGGAAGCCGCAGGCGGCGTGGCAGGCTGCGGTCAATCACGTCAACATGGGTGCCAAGGCGACGCTCAAGGTGCTGGAGCAGCTCGAGGCGGTGCTCGGCGAGCGAAACGAGACTGAATTCACGCGTCAGGTTGGGCTCGACGATGCGGCGCGCATGAATCTCGCTCTTCAACAATTCGCTTCCCACGGTTGACCTGGGCAGGATACCGCATCCCAAGCCCGCTCCGAGCGCCGTGCGCATGATGTTCAGCGAATCGATTTCCAGCTTTGGACTGGGCTTGATCTGGTTGCGGAGAATCTGCGCCTGGATAATTGCACGCGAGGTCGGCGACGTGAGCCCGAGCACGGCGCCCTGCGGTATGTCGGCAAATGCGATGGGCGAATTCGAGCGCCCGATGATCTCGGATATGCCGATCAGAAAGAGTACCTTTCTCAAGAGGGATTCGCGCTGCTTTCGCGTATCATTCGATGATTGAACACAAGAGCGAAATCGAGTACTCCGGACAGCACCTAACCGGTCAAATGCGGGCTGAGCCCCTCGCTTATGTCAAATGCACGTTGGGACAGGCCCTCTCCCACACTGCGCATGATAGGCAAGGCGCTGACGGCGCCTGCGGTATGGCTGAAATCGATCGCAACCGGTCCGGTAGCGACCTCCGTGAACATCTTGACGTCGATTTCTGCCTTGGTCATGGCAGAAAGGATGGCGCCGGCATGTTCGTAGAGCCTGCGCCCTGCCGAGGTCAGCACAGTTCCTCGCGGTCGCCGATCCAGCAGACTGGCGCCAAGTTCAGTCTCGATTTCCGAATCATGGTGGCTCAGTGCCGACTGGTCGATGTTGAGCGCTTCAGCTGCACGGGCAAACGCGCCCGAGTCTGCGACCGCCACGAAGACTCGAGGCGCCGCGCAACAAGATGAAGGACGTTGCCGCGTTCCGCCTTGTGCGCGCCGTCCGCCCGATGCCGCCACTGCGGATGTTGCGGCCGACCATCCGCACCGCCGGCGTAGGATCCGATTCTGTTATCTTGCCGAAGGAAGGCCCGGTCGATCCAAAGATACGCGCCGCGATCTTCGATGGCGGGCTGCCGGCGAAACACCCCTTGACGAAATGGGCTACGCCCATTGATGCGCCGGGCGTTGGCGCACCAGAGGATAGTCTTCTTCGCCACGGCGTCGGGGTCACCTCCGCGTTCCTATTCGGCCACCTTCAGCCCAACAAGCCGGCGCCGCGGCCGTTCGCACCTGTGCATCACTACCGGGTCGTCGATACGACGCCTGGCCAGAACCCGTACGAGCTCTATGAGGTGCTTGACCGGATCAAGAACGTGTTGGCGAGCACCAAGTACGACTTTATCAACCTCAGCCTCGGGCCCGAGCTCCCCATCGACGACAACGAAGTCCACGCCTGGACGGCGGTGTTTGATGACTTCCTGTCTAAGGGCGAGTGCCTCGCGGTGGTGGCGGCTGGCAATGGCGGCGAAGGGGATGAAATAATCGGCGCCAACCGGGTTCAGGTCCCTGCCGATTGCGTCAACGCGTTGGCCGTCGGCGCGGCGGATCGCCCCGATGCAGGATGGTTCGTGCTGGCTATAGTTCCGTTGGCCCCGGGCGCAGTCCAGGCCTCATCAAGCCCGATCTTGTGGCATTCGGTGGATCGACGGCGCGACCGTTTCTGGTCTTGCGCACCAAGGATGCGCCGAAGATCGAGCCGACGGGCGGCACTAGCTTTGCGGCCCCCTCCGTGCTGCGCATGGGCTCGGGCGTTCGCGCGCATCTCGGTCCGCTTCTCAACCCGCTCGCCATCCGCGCGCTCCTGGTCCACTGCGTTGAGACTGCAGATATTCCGCACGCCGAGATCGGCTGGGGCCGCCTCCCCAACCATCTCGACGACATCGTGATCTGCAACGATGACACCGTGCGCGTCGTCTACCAGGGCACCGTCACTGCCTCAAAGTACATTCGCGCGGCGATCCCGATGCCAGACGAAGAGCTGAAGGGCATGGTTAAGGTCAAGGCGACGCTCTGTTACACGACGGAAGTTGATCCACATCACCCAAGCAACTACACGCGCGCCGGACTCGACGTCGTCTTCCGACCGAACAAGACCGTGTTCAAGGACGACGATGCCGCGCACGCTGCCAGCAAGCCGTTCTTCGGCAAAAGCCGACCGCAAGTCACCGAAGAAGAGTTGCGCCGTGACGCGTGGAAATGGGAGAACTGCCTGCATGGCGAAGGTAATTTCCGGGGCCGATCGCCCCCCTCTTCGACATTCATTACAACGCGCGCGCCGAGGGGCATGGCATCCGCCAGTCGCGGGAGCTGAAATATGCGCTTGTCGTGTCCGTGACGGCGCGGCGCGTGACGGATCTCTACGAACGCATAGTTCGGCGCTACCGTGGGCAGCTCGAAGCTCTCGTCCCGCCAGTCGAGATTCCTGTGCGCGTCCAGAACGAAGATGAACCGGAATAGTGAGTCTTGCATCTTGCCTTCCCTGCTCTTGTGATGGCGAACGTCGCGGCCGCGCTTACGCCTTGTGCGCAGCCATGCTCGATGCGCTCGCGCCGACATCAACGATCTGCAGCCAATCACCGGCAAGCACGACCTTGTCAGGCGTTGCCCGCGAACGTCCTCGTCGCGCCCCCGTCCACGCCAAGGCGATGTCCGTGATCCTGACGACGCCCGACGAACGTAAACATCTGGATGCGTGAGGCGGCCGCATTGTTGCAAGAGCCACTCACTGATACTCGGCTTGCCGAGGTCATGCGGGGATTCTAGAAGGAAACAAATGACCTGGGTTATCGGCGCCTCCTCAATCTTCGGCTACGGCGCGATCATGGCCGACGTCCGCATCACGTTTTCGAACGGCGACGAACGAGACATGCTGCAAAAGGCCTATCCGCTCGGCCCCTACATCATCGGCGGTTTTGCAGGCTCGGTGAAGATCGGTTTCGAACTTCTGCACTCGCTCCAATACGGCATGGCGCCTCCCGCTTCCGCAGGGCCGCCGGTTTCGATTTGGACGTGGGAGCCGGTTGGCGTCGCACATGAATGGCAGCCAATTGCCAAAGCTATATTCGCCAACGCTGAACCAGGCGAGCAAGCCTTGCAGTCGCACATCCTTATGGTCGGCATCAGTCACGAAGACCTCACTCCTGATGCGGTCAAAGCGCCGAACGTTATCCAACGGCCGCGCGCCGTGATCATCCGCATGATGTCACCCGAATTTAAGCCCCTCGTCACGAACAGGCCCTTATCCGTCGAGCATATCGGCAGCGGCGCATTCGTCGACAAATACGTCGATCTGATGAAACACTACTTCGATCCAATGTCCGGCACACTGCAAGCCGAAACGGCTGCTTTTGGCATGTGGCCAAAGATGCTCGCGCGCGGCATCCGCCAAGTGGTTAGCGATGATCCAGTGGGGGGCATAAGCCCACACGTCCACATCTTAGTCTGCCGGAGCGGTCAGATGTTCATGATGAACAACGACACAACAATCGTTCCGACGGGCAAAGATCCGATCGAGTTCAAAATGCCAAAGGTCGCGCAAAGCTATTCCGAATTCTTAGCCATGTGCAGCGCAACGGGAACTATCGCGGCAGGTGCGCGAAGTTAGTTGGGGTGGTGCGTGGCGACGCCGACGGACCTCGTGTCCGAGCCACATTGCCCGTGAGCTTCGATCCTCGTGCAACCGATCCTCTTCGGCGCCAAGGGGAGACTTTACCTTGCAATCGGCGACTAAGCAGCCTTTCACGGGGGGCTGAATCTTACGCTGCGTTGCGCTCCTGCCGCCATACGAACGCACGAACGCGAAACCGACTCTTCATCAAGGCTTGCGAGAGTGGCGGTACAGCATTTCGTCCAGCATGCCTAAGAGCGACTACACTTAACTGCTGATCACGCTTCGCTTTTCTCGTTCAGTTCGTCCAATCCATCATAGGGGCAACAGAAAATATGAAACTACTGATTTTACTAGTTTTATTATTTTTTTCAGTCACTTTCGTTGATTTCCTGCTGTACTGATCAGGTCCCATTTTTGCTGTTTTTCGCTTGTTTTTAGGCCCTCGGTACAGCAATGCTGTACCGAGAAGGTCCATGCTGTACCACAAATGACGGGTTTGCGGAATGGGTACAATCAGGTTCAAGGGCAACCCGAGCACGATGTGCGCCACGGCCCACGCGAAGCAGGTCTCCCGCCAGCCGATGGTCTCGAGACCTAGAGAACTGAGCGGCCACCCGACCGTGCTGGCGAATCCGGCGATCAGAGTGAGACCGGTGATCGAACTGCGCGCGTCGCTGCCGTAGATGCGTCCGAGCGTGCCAAACGCGGCGTCGTAGAGGCCGAGCCCCATGCCGACGCGAGCAGCAGCCAGGCCATCGACATGGTCCAGACTGAATTCGACGCGCCGAGAAGAGCGAGCCCTGCGGCGAGAACGACGTTCGACGCACAGAGCACCTGGGGCCCCCGACCCGGTCGATCTGGCGACCCACGCGAGGCCCGAGCAGTCCGGAGATGCCCATCGACGCCGAGAACGCCGCGAAGAACCAGTTGCTGGAGATCCGAGATCGCGAGCGATAGGGTCGGCGAGGATGGCAGGCAGGTAGTAGCTCGATCCCCAAGCGAGCGTCTGGACTGTGCCCAGCGATACGATGACACCTAGTCGGCCGCGATCCCCGTGCATTCCCTCTTTCCGCGAGCGCTACCTGGCGAGCGCGCCTGCGTTGCGTTCACCTGCGCGAGCCCAGAGGAGTGCAAGCGGTCCGATGGAAATCCCGACGGCGAGCACCATGAAGACTAGCAGCCACCTGGTCGCGCTTTGCGGCCCACCGGCGTGATCGAGCGCCAAGCCTGTTCCCCAAGCCCCCGCGGCCGATAGTCCGAAGCCGACGGTGGAATGATGAAGCGCAAGCGTGGCGCCGCGATGATCGCGCGCGGCGGCCGCCGACATTCCGGCGGTCAGTGCGCCTGAATCCGCAGGCACTGTCAGTCCGTAGGCGAGGAGCAGGAGCGCGAGAGCCCAAGCCGGCGCGCTCACGCTCGCACCGAGGATGAGAGCTTCCGCCGCCGACGCGATCATCACGATCGTGATGGCGCGGTGGCGGCCGAACTTCAGCGCCGTCTCATTGCCCAAAATGCTGGCGGGCATGGAGAGAATGGCGAAGACGAAGCTGACCGCGACCGGCGATAGCCATGTCGGGGCACCCTGATGCCCGATCACGAAGGTCCAGAATCCGACGAGCCAGGTCCGGATGCCGTAGAGTTCGAAGCAATGGGCGCCGTATCCGAGAATGTAACCGAGCGCCTCCCGGTTCGCGAAAACCGGCTTGAAATCCAGGAGGCGCCCCTGCTTAGGCCCAGGCTGGCGGGCGTCCATCAGAGGCACGCGATGACCATCGCCACGGGGCCCGAGCCCGTCAGAACGAAGGCCCAGCGCCAGCCCCACGCGTCTGCGATGATCTGTGCAATCAGGAAGGAGAGGCCCACTCCAAGCGAAAAGCTGGAGGTGTACAGCGTGACCGCGCGCGACGTGTCGCCGGCCAGCAACCGGTCGGTGAGCGCCTTCAGACCGGCATGTAGGCGCCGGCAAAGCCAAGCCCCGCCAGAGCCCAGATGACGGTCGCGGTTCAGAAGCCTTGCGCGAAGAGGCCGAAAACGATGGTTGCGAGGCCGCTGACGATCGAGCCACACAGCAGCACCAATCGCGCATCGATCCTATCGGTGAGCGTCGTCAGCACCGGCACGGCGAGCATGTAACCGAACGCATAGCCGCTCGCCATGAGGCCGCCCTCCGCCCGCTCAGTCCCCACGCTGGCATGAGGTGCTGGGCGAGATTGGCGGAGAGAGCGACGTGCGGCAGCAGATTCCCGATCTGACCGAGGCACATTGCGACGATCAGGGATCGGCCTTCCAGGCCGCCGCTTCGGCCACTCATCTTCCCGCCCCGCCGACTACGAAGATCCGCATCCGGCGGCGCCGGCCTTCTTCGCGCTCTCATCAGCCGCGCAGCAGGCGGATGCGTCCTGCTTGGGCGGACCGCCGCAGCATCCGGATGCGCCGGCGCCGGCCTCGACCCCTCCGCGCGTGCAGACGCCGGTCTCCGGCAACTCGAGCTCGACGCGCTCGGCGGCCTCTCTGTCGCCGGCGATGTCGGCCGCGATGGAGCGGACCTGTTCGTAACCCGTCAGCATCAGGAAGGTCGGCGCGCGCCCGTAGGCTTTCATGCCGGCAAGGTAGAAGCCGCGGTCGTCCTGCTCCAGTTCACGGGCCCCGTGGGGCCGCACGATGCCGCAGCTATGCTCGTTGGGGTCGATCAGGGGAGCCAGCGCGACGGGCGCGTCGATCGCAGGATCGAGCCGCAGCCGGATCTCGCTCAAGAAGCTGAAGCCGGGGCGGAATCCGGTCGCGACGACCAGCTCGTCGACGACGATGCTGCGTCCGCAGTAGGCGGACGAAGTCGCGACCCTAAGACGGCCATCCGCTTGCGTGATGGCGGCAGGCTTCGACCTGGACCTGTCCAGACGCGACGAGCGACGCGAAGCGTGCACCAAGCTCGCCTCGAGCCGACAACTTGTCGTTTGCCCCGCCGCCGAAGCTCTTTTCGGGATTGCCGCTGCGGAGCAGCCAAATCGGCTGCGTGCCCGGTTCCTGCTGCGCGAGGGTGACCAGGTCGGTCAGGGTGCCGATGGCCGAGTGCCCGCCCCCGAGCACGGCGACGGTCTTGCCGGCATACCGCTCGCGGTCCCTGCCGAGCACGTCGGGCATGCCGTACCCGATTTCCCGACTGGAAGTCGTCTCGACGGGCGCTCGACGCCGTTGGACATTGGAAGAAAAGCAGCAGATCGTTGCAGATAGCTGTGGCGGGCCATGCTTGGTGTCCGCGAGCCAATTGTTCACGTGGCGCCGGTTGGCGCGCTAAGGCCGATTGAGCGGGGATGCCGTGCCGGCCTTGTTCCTGTGGAGATCGCCTCTACTCGCTTCCGGCATCGACGCCTACCGGGATACGCTGAAACTTCTGTTCGAGTTCGTCGCGCAGCGTCAGGGACGCGGCGTTGCCGTGCTGGAGTTTTGCAACCTGGATGCCAAGGCCGTCGCGTGCTTCCTTGATCACATCGAATCCAAGCTCGGCCGCCACCTCGCAACTGCCGCAGCGCCGCAATCGCCAGCTTCGTCAAGCATCTGGTGCGCAACGACTTAGCCTGCTCGATGCAGTACACGAAGGTGCTGTCGATCCCGTCGAAGAAGGCCCAGCAGCGACCGGCAACCTACCTCGAAGCCGACGATGTCGCGCGCGATATGCCAAGCGGCACCGGCGACTGGCGATGTATGGCGCGACTGCACACTCCTGCTGTTCCTCTACAACGGTGGCGCCCGTGTGACCGCTTGCCTATCTCACTCACGTAATGACCAAGATCGTCAGCGGACATCCAAATCGCGACATCGACCAGCTACTGCCCTGGGCCTACTGCACTCAATCCCTTAAAGCCGTGGGCTCAAACGACGCTTCTATGTCGCGGCACCGACGCCTGCTAGTGCGACCTATTGCTTCCACTACTTCGAAGGGTGCTTTGGCCGCGAGCAGCACCAGCGCCAAAGTGGCGATGCACACGCCGAAAACGGCAATCCGCTATTTGAATGCGCAACAGCGCCAATGCACCGGCAAAGGCGATGACAATGGCTATAACGATGGCGGCGGAGAGCCATTGATTTGGTCATGAGCTTCTACACTGGACATTTGCCCAGCAGACCACGTGTTTCCGGCGATGAACATATCCAGCCTCGGCTAACGTTGCTCGGGCGTTGATCGTTGCGTCCGTGAACAATGGAAAGCGCCACACTGAAAGGCTTGATTCGACCGCTACGTCAGGTTGTAGGACGCACGACACCAGTTAGGAGAGCATTCAAAATGCAAAACGTTCCTTGCTACGTATTTTGTAAAATCCGGCGGCGTCGGCAGGAGTGTGATCATGAAGTGTTTGGCTGGGCCAAGCTGACGCTCTCGGCGGTCGTGTCCATTTTTGCGTCCACAATGGCGGCGCCTGTGCAGGTCATTCCGCCCGGGCCAACTGCCGAGGCGGAGCAGGCTCCCGCACTTGATATTGACGAGCACAACACCATCAAGGGTATCGACGTCGACAAGCTCGACTGAACCCAGCTCCATGCTAACCGCTCCGCGCTCGAGGACTCGATTCGAGAAAAGAAACGCGCACGCATGCTGAATCGTGGAGCGGTGGTCTGAATTGGTTGTCCGAGATGCAGCCGAACGGTGTCCTGGTCGTCAAGGCCAAACAGTCAATCTCGCCGTTCTGTGACATTTGGCTCGGCTCCAACATCCGTGGCGCGCGCCCACAACGATGTGTCGGCTTTGCTGATGGAGAAGGCCGCCGATGGCGGCAGCCTGCCGTAATCCTCTGCACCGCCTGCGGTGTAGCGGCCGCGCCGGGCGCAAGCTCAATCTGGGGTGCGTGACGAGATCGAAGCGCAACTCCGAATCCTGAACGCATCAGCTTCGCGCATCCATTAGTCCCCCAAACTGGAGGTTATAGGAATGAGAACGAAGAAACTTTCAACGACGGCTGCAGCTGTTGCGGCTGCTCACGCCCTGCTCGCCACGCCCGGCCAGGCGATTGAAACTCATGATATCAGGGATTCGAACGGTATGCCGTTCATGCGGGCGCAGATATTCAACACCGATGACGGCCCTTACTTCGATGACGAGGACGCTGAAAATAAGCCGCAGTTCTCAGAGAGGAATCTCTCGCGATGGGAAGTAGATCAATCACTGGCAGCAATTCAGCATTGGGCTAAAATCATCAAGGTCATACCTGGTCAATCGCCAGCCATTGTCAATATTGGCGGGGTTCTCGTTAACAACGCATGGGCGTTTAGCCCTCTCTCCAGCGTTATGCAGGGTGCCGGCACCAAGGTGCAGGCCGCACTCACAGGCCAGGATCCGGGAGAACTTCTCCGCGGGGCGCACGGTGTGATCGGAATCGGCCGGATGGATTTTTCATCCCAGGCATATATCCCGTCGCAATTGTCGATGACACCGCAGGTCAATCTGACATCCGTTGTGATACACGAGGTCGCACATGCGTTGGGCATCGGGAGTACTATTTCCGGCTATTCGCAAAACTCACTAGACTCGCCGTATTTTCCTCAAACGCTAAATGCCTGGACGACCCATTTGTACGATGCCAATGGCAAACAGGCTAAGCCGGGACAGGCGATTTATTGTTCCGCCTGCGTGAACGCGCCAGCTGACGATGTTTTTGACCTGCGACGCGATCAAGGCTATTTCAGTGGCAAGCATGTGAGCGAGGTGCTGGCCGGTGCCATGCCCGGTATTCCGGTGCGAATGATGACCAACTATTTTCCGGATAAGCCGTTCCTGTCGCATATCGAGCTCAAGAACAGTTTGATGAGCCATCAGGCATACAGGAATTACGTCAATCTGATGGAGGCGGAGTTCGCCGCGCTGCAGGATCTTGGCTACACCATCGATCGACGCAATCTCTTCGGTTACTCCATCTACGGCGACGGTCAGACTCTGGTCAACAATAACGCCTTCTTCGCCCGCAACGCCGAAGGCACGGCCTATTTGCCGAATTCCTACAACGTGGCTCCGCTCGGACTGGGATTGCACGTCTATGGCAGCAGCAACACCGTGGTTCAGCGCGCCGACCTGCTTTCGGGCGGAGCCGGAGGCGCCGGCATCCGTGTCGATGGGGAAAACAATTCGATAACAATTCTGCCCGGGACCCGCGTCTATGCGGATGGCACCTATGCGCGCGGCGTCATGTTCGCCTACGGGAAGGATCACACATTCACCCAGCGAGGCGACGTCCAGGCTCTCGGCGAGCATGGCATTGCCGCAAGCTTCGACTTCGGCAATAACATGTTGGGCAATAGCAGGGAATATCGTGGCTCGTATATCCGCACGATGGCCGACGAACCGGCCCCGATGCTCGACGAAATCGACGGTCCCCTCGTCAGCACGTTCGACTTGACCGGGCGTCTAGCTGGCAGTTATGCCGCGATGCACATGTCAGAAAATGGTTATGTGAGCCAGATCAACGTGATGCGTGGGGCGGTGCTGTCAGGGGACATCCGGTCCGATTACGCCCAGGTTGACGAGAACGGCGCGTCGCGCCTAACCAAATTGACGTTCGGCATGGCACCCGACGCGAATGGTCACTCAACAGGACAGCCCGACGCAAGTTTTGCACAGCGCTACGATGGCAACATCGTCGGACGCAACAACTTGTCACTGCAATTGGTTGGTGGCACCTCATTGTTTACCGGCGCTCATGAAGTGCACGACGTGAATGTCGCGCAAGGCGCAACGCTGACGGGTAACGGCAGTTACCTGCTCAATACCGATGGCCGTTTCACCAATAGCGGCACTCTGGCGCCGCTACTCGATCATCATAACAACAGTATAACGGTGGATGGCGACTATCTACAGACTCCTACAGGTCGCTTGCAAGTCGCGCTGAACAATAATGGTGCGATCAGCCGGCTCGTGGTGAACGGCAATGCGGCGCTTAACGGTGCGCTCACGATTGCGCCGCAGCGTGGCTGGTATGGCAGCGGCTTCAGCGTCACGTCCAATCAGTGGTTGAACACCACAGTTCTCACAGGTTCCTTCACGAAGGTGACGACGTCTCTGGAATCGCCTACCCTGATGACAAGCGCTACCGCTCAGGGCAACAACACGTACGCAGTTACATTCTCCCGCGCAACCGATGCCTACTCACGTTATGGAGCCGATGCCAACAGCCGCCAGGTGGGCGCGGCCCTCGATCAAATAGCTGGGAACGCTGCTGTGGGGTTGCACTCCCTCATCGGAGCACTCGATTTCTCCGCGTCGGACGGTACAGAGGTCACATCTGCGCTGCGTCAGCTTTCGCCGTCCGCCTATGCATCCGCCAAAGGCAATTTGGTCAATGACAGCTTCTATGCCCGTTCGGCAGTCCACAACCGCTTGGAACAGGCCTTTGGCGGCACTCCGTCCTCACCGATCGCGGTGATAGCTTATGGTTCTGAGAAGGCAAGCGGCAAATCCGCCTCTGCCATCGGTACGGTCGCCCCAGCGTCCACTGGTGTCCCGTCCGACGACTTGCAGCGTTACGCAGCATGGGACTCCGGTTTTGGCGGCTGGATGACGCAATCAAGTGAGAGCAATGCCGCAAAGACCAAATCCACCATTGGCGGCTTGATGACCGGTATCGATGCGACCGTCTATGACGACTGGCGTGCTGGTGTTCTGGCAGGTTATAGCCGCTCCACTTTCAAGGTTAATGCCCTTTCGTCATCAGGCAGCAGCGACAACTACACTTTCGGTACCTACGCCGGCACTGAGTGGGCTATGCCAAAAGGGGCTATCGCTTTCCGCTCAGGCCTTGCCTACACTTGGCACGATCTGGAGATGAGCCGCAGCGTTGCGTTCCCGGGCTTCAGCGACAAGCTGACCTCGGATTACGATGCGGGCACCTTCCAGATCTTCGGAGAACTGGGCTACAGGGCTCACATCAGCGACCATTCTTTGATCGAGCCCTATGCCAATCTCGCCTATGTTCGTATCAAGACGGATGGTTTGAGCGAGAAGGGATTGAACGGAGCGACACTTGATATTCACTCCGGTACGATGGACACGACGCTCTCCACGCTCGGCATCCGCGCCACCACCCTTCTTGAGGTTGGCCACGTAGCCACGACAGCACGAACCGATCTTGGCTGGCGTCGTGCCTTTGGTGACTGCATGCCGCTGTCGACAGCCAGCTTTGCTGCCGGCTCCAGCGCCTTTGCAGCTTCGGGCGCATCCATTGGCAAGGACCTGGCGCTCATTGAAGCGGGTCTAGACTTCCAGCTCTCCAGCAACACCGCCCTTGGCATCGCTTATCAGGGCCAGTTCGGCTCAGGCGTCACAAAGAACGGCCTCAACGCCAACTTCAATGTGAAGTTCTAAGGACACGCATAGTCAATGAGTCTTAGGCCCGGGGTGTCATTTCGCCCTTGGCCTAAGATGGCCTTTCTTCCGATTTGCTTCCGAAACTCCTAAATGTCGATATAGGGCACATCCTCGCCGGCGCTTTGCGTAAGCATCTGTACGACTTCTACGCCCGACACGCTGGTTTGGCGGATACTCTCTACTCTTCGGCCCAAGGGATCGATGGACTTTGTGCCGAGCGGGACCGGTTCAAGGCTGAGCAGCCCGAAGCCCAAGCCCAGGGTTCTCGGAGGCCGCAAATGGTAGACGAGCCGAACTATGATGACGACAAGGCAGAAACAGTCCCTGGATAAAATCGCTGGCGAGAGACCCGCCGTCACGCCGCTCTTCAGCGGTGGGTGCTATCAGCACGTTCAAGCCATCATCGTCGCCGCCATTGACCAGTACGCTGCGTGTTTCTGCAATTCCGGACACCGATTTCGGTAATTCCCGGACAGCAATTTCAGTAATTCCGGGACAGCATTCCGCTAAATCGCGGACAGTTGTGCGGGTTGGTTTTCGGGAGCGCCGTTCGGGCAATGTTCCTTCTCAAGCTAAGTTTGAGAGGGGCGATGCCGAGACGGAAGCACGCGAAACGAACCACTGGGAAAGACCTACGATCCCACTCGACCAGTTCAACCTGAATGGGTTGCATGTTCGTCCCGCTTCGTCGTTGCCGCGCTATTTAGGCCGGCCTCGATCCGCAAGGCTTGCAATAAATTGCTTTCGCGCCAACCTGGCGGTGGAGCAGCCGAATCGCCAACGGACGAAGTCGTCATTGGCGCGGCTTTCTCGGCGCCATACCGACTGCTTCACCTGCTCGACGAAGGCCTGCACGATCTTTGGGTCGGCACTCGCGATGACGCTTCAAGCTTGATCGAGCGCTTCCGGTCAGCGGCCGATCGATGACCAGCACGTACAGCACCGCGAACGTCCGATCAGGAGTTGGCGTACCCCGACAGCGCAACGCGCAGCCGGTAGTCCAATTTTGCACGCATCGAAGGCAGCTAGAGCCTGAGCGCGATCAGGAGGGTGCCGAGCATCCGGCCCGCCGCGCGCCTGATGCACTGGTAGGCTGACCGCCTCGGGCCGGAGAAGAGCGAAAGACATGGCGATGGAGGTGCGTTCGCACGCCGATGATAAGTTTGGAGCAGCAGTTTGCGATGGTGTGCCGACCACCCACGCCGTCTAGCCCGGTTGCAATGTATCCACAGAGAACGGACACATCGTAGCGACTGCGTCTTTGGCAACCTTGAGCGGTGACGCTTTAACCGATTTGCTGGCCGGCTTGGCCGCGAATTGCATCGGCTCCTTCGTAAATGGATTAACTCCGCTGCGAGCTTCAGTAGCGGGTTTGTTCACGACCGACATTTTGACAAATCCGGGAATGACGAACTCGCCGGCCTCGTTCAACTCCTTGTAGCCTACAGTCGCCATCTGCTCGATGACGGCCTTTACGTCAGCCTTGGAAATCTGCGTTCCTTCAGCAATTGCATCAATTAGCTGGTTCTTGGTCATCTTGGCCATGATGGGTTCCTTTTAGCGGCGCAGTGCGATTCAAATGCGTGAACTACGCCGGCTCCGTTACTCTTGTCCGAGCACGGCAAAACCGCACGAATCGCTTCTCGTTCACGCCGAGATCATGAAGTGACGGGCTTAAAACCCATCGGAAGCCAAAACACAAGGATTGAGTTCGACGTGTTTCCAGCATCTGCCCGCTTCTTACATCAGGTGGGTTCGATTTCGACGGCCATTTTCCGCGTCATCGGATCGACACCGGAAATACGCGCGGCCTTGCCAGCCGCGTCAAGCTGGTCGTCGACAGCGTCAATCGCGAGAAGCCGACGATTCGTCTTTCTCAGGCAGCGCCTGGCCGGCGCACGCGGCCACTGGGTGATTGTCTTAATTGCGGTTGCGTCTTAGCGGTAAGCGACAAGCAGAAATAGCGCAATCGCCAGTTGCGAAAATAGCACTGCAAGAAACCGATAATACCCGCGACAATATCACCGAGATCAAGTCGCGCAGATTGTCCTACACATCGATCCCGAGGGCGAACCGGATCGCGCGAGAATGGCTTATGAAAGTCATCTTGACCCTGCCATGTGGCTGAGCGAGCGTGGCTACCGTCATCTCGTATGGGGGGACGTACCAAGCTTACATTAATTGGTCGCGTTGCGACTTCAGGCATGCGAACGCGCATCGTCTCAATTTAAGCCGCGTATTAGCAGCCGCTGGATTTCCTGTTGTGCTTGCCGCACATAGGCCGATGTATAGCTTGCGCTCGCGGCCTTCTGCGGGATATCCCTACTGGATTGCTCTGCTATCCTGCTACCCAGGCGGCCGATATCACTACCATTCTTTATCGAAGGCGAGCGCGACGATACCCATCACTGAAGGCTTGTGATAATTTCCCGTTGCGCGAAGAGTTTGGTCCACGAGGGAGACAGCTCTTGCTCTTGCCTTACTGGTCGCCTGGCCGGATTTCCGAATCCTAGCGATCTTTTTGGGTCGGGTCGCCATCCAAGGCTCTCGTTCAGCCACCGTTAAGCCGAGGGGTGATATAAACCACAATGCCTAGCGGATTGTTTGGAATCGGCTTCGTTGTCCCGCCATAACCAGCCGTGTAAGGATAACCGTGGATGTAGAAATGTGGCGTCCGTTGGAATGGCCTCGGGAGGGCATCGATTCGCTTCAGTGCATCGACCAGGACCTGCGGAGCCGGTTGTGGACCGTGAATCCAACCAGGGCCTGCGATAGACGTCAAATCTTCGATTGGCATCCCAGCCCGCACGTCGCTTATCGGATATGACAACTGCCGCGGCAGGTGCGAGTGGCTCGAAGTCCCGGCTGAGTCGTCCTCGAATTTCCGTTTTGATCCACTCGACGCCCTGATGTCTCGCGGAATGGACTTCCGAGCGGCTTTCTCGGCCTGGATGTTCTTCAGCTCCGCAACGAATTCTGTGAACCATTGCTGGATGGTGTAGCCGCGAAGTCTTTGCATCATTGCTTCCCAGCGGCGGCAGCGCTCGTCGAGCGGCATCGATACTGCCTTCGAAATCACACCCGCCATATCCTCGATATCATACGGATCGACAAAAAGGGCCCCGTCTAGCTGTTTTGCAGCGCCTGCAAATTTCGATAAAATCAGCACGCCTGGATTCTTCGGATCTTGCGCGGCGACGTATTCTTTCGCCACGAGATTCATGCCATCACGCAACGGCGTCACCACGCCAACCTGCGCGGTGCGGTAGAGCCCCGCGAGCACGGATTGGCTGAAGCTTGCGTTGAGGTAGCGAATCGGCTTCCAGTTGTCGGTGCCACGGCACCGGTTAACTTCGCGAACACGCCCGGCGACGAATTTCTGCAGATGGTGATAGGCTTTGATGCTGCTGCGCGACGGGTTCGCGATCTGCAGAAGCGAAATGCTGCGTGGCTTTTCAGTCCACAAATGATCGAAGGCCTCGACACGCTTGTCGAGGCCCTTGGAGTAGTCGATCCGATCGACGCCGATCGCAAGTGCCCCGCCATTGAGGCTGCGCCGTAGCGACGAGACAACGGGATGAGAGACCGCCTGCTCGCTATACTGCGCGAACTTATCCGCATCGATGCTGATCGGAAATACCCGGCATCGCGTCCTTCCGTAGCCCGAAATTACGTCAGTGTTCTCGATCACCACTCTAAGATAAGGGCCGACATAGTCGAGGAAATTTTGTCGATCCTCATCAGTCTGGAAGCCGATCAGGTCATAAGCGAGCATCGCGCTGATCAGTTCGCGATGATATGGCAGACAGCGGATCGTCGCGGGCTCTGGCCATGGCGTGTGCAGGAAAAAGCCGACGGTGTGCTTGATATCGACCTTCTGCTCGATTTCGAGCTTGCGCAGCTCCGCGCCGAGCGTAAGGAAATGATAATCATGCACCCAGAACGCGGCTTGCTTCCTGAATTGGAGCAGCACTCCAGCCATAATCGCGTTGATCTGACAATAGCTGAAATAGTCGAGGTCCGAGATGTCGATCAAGTCAGTGCGCGAATGTAAGGTCGGCCACAGTGCTGAATTAGCAAAGCCATTGTAGTAGCCGCTATAATACTCGGCCGGCAGATCCAACATGACAAGCTTGCCGCTGCCAAGCGTCTCGACCGAAGGCTCCTTTTGAGCGCCGTGCCTCAGTTGGCCCGAGGATCCTACCCAGATTGCTCCAGACTGCTCCACTACGGGGAGAAGGGCCGCAGCAAGGCCACCTGTCATTGGTTCATTGGGTTTGCCGCGGGCAACACGGTTCGAAACAACGACGAGGTTCACAGATCACCCTCTCCGCGCGCTTCCTTGCATCAATGATGATTGTTTCATGCCAACGAAGCGAACCAAAATCGGATGCGCGCAGCGGAACTCAGTTCTCTCGCTTGAACGAATTCTTGCACGGATGCTTTCGTAACGCGGACCTTTTCAGACCTAGCTCACTCGCGTGGTGGCCAGGCTAGAACGCTTGATCTAGCGACCGGTGATCTTCGACTCGTGCTCGAATGGGATAAGCAATTTCATGCATAAGTTTCATCGGCTGCTACCATCGATTTGAATGGCGGCCCGGCTCACACGTCCTCGCTGACCTCCAAAGCTGAATATGGTCACTCCGAAGCCTGCGTAGAGAGAGCTCGGCATATCCATATTCCCAACGCCAGCCTGCGGAAGAACACCGAAGCATCGGTTTTGGAACGGCTTGTATTTTTCGGCAAGCGCCCACAAGCACCCTACCCTTTCTTTTCGGTCGCTGCAGTGGACTCTGATAAAGCGCCGTAAGTCGCGATTCTCGACGATACGGTCAACTAAGTCTTCCAGCTCAAATCGACCATGTACGCCCGCTGACTGATCTTCATACCCACCTAATCTGGTATGTGACACAACGACACGTCCGCCTAGGCGGTCGCAAGGCCGTCACGCTCGAGACATATGGCTAAGAAACGAAAATTTTCTCAGCGGGTCCCATGCCAACTCTTGTAAAGCCACGCACACTGGGTCTGTTGTCCAAATGCGAGCGTTGTCCTCCTGGGGCGAGCCTCATCATTTCCGCTTTCGCGATGTTCGACCTCGCCAACCCGGCCGCGGACCGTCTGGAAGGCGAGCAGGACCTTTGGGTTATGGCCGCGAAGGAGCTTCCGCCTGGCAACCCTCTCGACATCGGAATGCCCAAGCCGCAAGCGGAAGTGCTCATCGGTGGACATGCCGCGGCGCCTCAGGGGCGGCCAACCGAGCGCATGGTGTTGGGCTGGACGCTCGGACCGATGCAGAAGCACCTTCTAGTGACGGGCGACCGTTATTGGCAGATGACAGCCTCCGGCTGGCGACCGACAGCCGTTCAACCTTTCCGGCAAATGCCGCTAACTCGGCAACGCGCGTTCGGCGGGCCCGGCTACGCCGCGAACCCCGTCGGCGCTGGCTACGGGGCCCTTCACCGCACCATGGCCGGCGAGCTGGTGGCCCTGCCCAACGTGGAAAGCCCCGAGCACGCGATTCAGTTCATCGACGAAATCGCGCCGCCAGCAAGTTTCGGACCAATAGCGCTCGATGACAGGAAGCGCCTGCAATACGCGGGAACGTATGACACCGCGTGGCTGAAATCGCTCGCCCCCGCTCTGGCGACCGATGCCGATCCCCGGCTTTTCATGTTTGCGCCGCCGGACCAGCGCATGGCCGGCTTTCTCTCTGGCGGAGAACACTACGCGCTCCAGAATTTCTCCGCGGAGCATCCATTAATCAAAGGTCGCCTGCCGGCTTTTCGAGTGCGCTGCTTCATCGGCTGGAGCGATGAGTCGCGTGGAGTCACAGAACTGCAGACGCGCATCGATACGCTGTGGCTTTTTGCCGGCGCCCGCCGCGGCGTCATGATCTATCGTACCGCGATCGCCGTGCAGGAATTGGATGGCAGCGACGTCAGCGACATTATGGTCGCTTACGAGCGACAGAGCGAGCCAGCGCGACCGTTAGATCATTACCTCAACGTCCGGCAACTGCGGCTCGACCCGACGACGGCCGCACGCAATGCCTTTTCGGAATATCAACTTGCCCCTGAGCTCTCGGCCGCTGAACGCGAGCGTCGTACAGCGCGGCGACGCGAATTGGCCGATGAGCGCGCAGCACGGCAACTGGCCTCCATGCGCTGGGCGCTCGATCAGGAATTCGCGCGCATTGACCTTCCGCCTTCGCTGCGCCCCACAATCGAGATACCGTCGATCGAATCGTCAAGCATTCCGGAACTATTGCCGGAGGAACTTGAGAGCGGCGAGATCGACTTGGCCGAGATTCTCGATGCCCTAGAGACGGCCCAGGCCAAGGCGGAATCCGACGTCGTCAAACTCGCTACTCAATACGAACCCGTATGCGCAGCCTATGAAAAGATCGCCCGCGGAAACGCAGCCTCGAGCGATATCGATGCCTTGCTCGCCGCGATCGGCAACATGGACGCGGCGCAGTCGATCGATGCAAGCTTTGAGCAAGCTCCGCCATTCTCTGCGCTGCCGCCGGACACTGATCCGGCCCTCATGCGCGATTTTGAAGACAGGCTGGCGCAGGCGAAGAACTGGCGTGCCGAAATCCCTCGCACGGCAGCGCAATCGCTCGACGAGCAAAAGCAATTCGAACTTGCACATGCTCGATTCTTCAACCTGGCGGCTGGACGACCGCTCGAGCCGATACGCAAGGCGATATCGGACGACGCCTTTTCACATCCCGACATTCCGGCGCTTGTACTGCCGGAAGAAGCGCAGAGCGTCGCGCCAGAAGCACCCCCGCGCCTGACCATGGACGAGCTATTGGCGCAGATCGAGAGCCCCGGTACAGCGCCTGACGCCGCAGAACGTCTACGTACGGTCTTCGCCGAAGCTGAAGCGGCGCTCAGCAAGACCTACCCCTCGCTAACCAGCGATGACGGCGCGCCGTTCGAGGCCTTGAGCGCACCTCATCAAACTGCGATCACTGGAGAGCCTGAAGCAGTGATGGCCACTGCCAAAAGCGAATCTCAGGAAGCATTGACTATCTTGCAGACCGAGATCGGCAAAGCGGAAGGGCAGTTGGCAGCCGGCATGGCCGCGGCAAGGCTCGCCTCACCCAAGCCGCTCAGACCTGAAACAATGCTGGCGCCAGCTGTCGCGCGCGCACTGGGGGATGTGATGGAAGAAGAATTCCGGCGCGGCGGCACGGTTGCGGGTCGCGATCTGGCCGGCGCCGATCTCTCCGGGCGGCGATTTGCGAACGCGGACTTCTCCGGCGTCTTTCTTGAACGCGCAAAGTTGAATGGGACTAATCTGGCCGGCGCAAAGCTAATGAAAGCCGCACTGACCGGCGCGGCGCTCGTCAACGCTGATTTAAGCGCGACCGACCTCACCGAAGCCAATCTAGGTGAAGCCGACTGCCGTGGAACGCGTTTCTCCGGCAGCCTGCTCGTGCGTAACAATCTTCTCGGCGCGCGCATGGCGGGCACATCCTTCGACCAAGCGCGCCTTATCGAGCTGCAAGTTTTGCAGGTGCCGATGATCGGGGCAACCTTCCGCTCTGCACAGCTACATCAATGCTGTTTCATCCAAAGCGCCCTTGATAATAGCGTTTGGGAGAACGCCATTGTCCAGCGGACGCAATTCATGGATCTATCGCTGTCCGGCGCGGGCTTTGCCGGCGCGCGACTGGAGCAAACCTGCTTTCTCAAGGTGGCAGCGCCGCAACTCGACCTCAGCAGCTCGCAATTCGACCAAGTCGGCTTCATCGGCGACATCGATCTGCGCGAAGCCCGCTTTTGCCGAAGCAGCGCCGAGGCCCTCTCCTTTCAGGCGGCCGACCTCAGCGACGCCGATTTCTCCATGGCACGGCTCGACGGCGTCTATTTCGGCAAATCGGCTTTGTCGCACGCTACCTTTCGAATGACATCGCTGAAACGTGCGGTCTTCACTGGCAACGATCTGCGCGGCACCGACTTCTATGCCGCCAATCTGCTCGAGGCACATCTCAATCAGACCGACCTGACCGGCGCCAGTCTGCGCCATGCAAATCTCTATGGTGCCGACCTGATGGATTCTGCCTTGGTCGCCGCCGATTTGAGCAACGCCAATATCGACCGCACGGTCCTGATGGTCACGCGCCATGTCAATTGATCAGCTATTACAGTCGATCGCCCATAGTTTTCCGGTACGCGAAGCCAACCTCGATGGCCAGATGCTATCTGGACTTCGCCTGAACGATGGTGTTGTGCTGACCTCTTCTTTTCGCAACAGCAACTTCACTCGTGCCTTCCTAACCGGCATGATGTTTCAGGACTGCGACTTCAGCAGCGCTTCCTTCACCGACGCTCGCTTTGAAAAATGCATGTTCGTCAGTTGCCGCGCTGGCGCATCCGACTGGCGACGGGCACGCTTCGTGCAGTCGACGTTCATGTCAACGGATTTTGGCCATAGCGACTTCAGCGAGACGCGGTTCGTCCAGACGACAGCGATGCGCTGCGTCTTGGCCCACGCCATCCTGCGCGGCGCCACCCTATCTCAAAGCGCCATTATGGATTGCGAGCTTGCCGATATCGTGCTCGATGGCGCCACGCTTACGAACGCCGCCATCACGCAGGCCGATTTGCGTAGTGCGCAGTTCGCGGGAATGCGCTGCGAGACAATCCTTCTCTCGGAATGCGATCTGTCGGAGCGCGACCTCACGGGCCTGAGGCTTGCCCGAGCGAACCTGACCGGTGCCAAACTGAACCGCACAAACCTGTCCGGCGTCGATCTATCTGGCTCGGTTTTGACGGACGCGAGCCTCACGGGGGCCGACCTCTCGAGCGCGACCGCCCCGAACACACTGTTTGTGAGGGCTGACCTGCGAGCCGCAAGGCTGCGCAATGCCAATTTGACGCAGTGCGTCTTCGTAGAGGCGCGCCTCGACGGCTGCGATTTTTCGGGCACAAACCTGGAGATGGCCGTCTTCACCCGTGCATCGGCCAGGTCCGCCTCGTTTGCCGGTGCCGACATGTCCTATGCGCTGATGCACCATGCCAATACCAATGGCAGCGACTTTTCCGGCTCGCGCTTTTTGCGCACTGACTTTCATTGCGCGTCGACCGAAGGCAGTCTGTTCGTGGCCCAGCATGGTAGCGCCCTGCAAACTGTACCTGAACGCGCCATCGCCGAACTCTACGATGTAAGTCGCGTCATCCCGTTCAACGGAGCGTGCTGAACGATGCCTTTTGTCAATGCAAATGGCCCGATGCTGGCGGAGGATCACGGCTTTCCCGACGTCTGCAAAACACCATCCGGTCCCGCCATCGTGCCAGCCCCCTATCCTAACACCGCAATGAACACGACGGCTATTCCGACGCAATATCGTTGCCTTATCATGTGTATGCCTGCACACAACATGACGACCGAGCGCGCGATATCGATGGGTGACAACGCGGGTGTGGCCCTCGGCGTCATGTCTGGCCTTGTCATGGGTCCGGGGCGCGCCAAGGCCGGATCGGACAATTTGTTCATCGGCGGATCCCCGGCGACCAAAATGGGGATGCCGACCAAGCAAAACGGTGCCAGCCCGAACGCGTTCGGAGTTTCGATATCGCCCTCTCAAACCCGCTTGATGGCGCTACGCTAGGGCGCCTACAGAATCATACGTAGGGAGCCTACTATGCCAAACGCCTATACGCGACTAGTCGTTCCAGAAACACTGGCCTCTCCGCTGACGAGGTCTACCTATCTGCGCCTCGGCTCTTATTCGGGCGAAGAGGCACACATTGTCACTGGACTCACGACGACTGTTGATGAAACCCCGGCCGTCACCAGTAAGCATGTAAGCGACAACGACGGCATACTTGCCTTCACCAATAAAGACTTTCAGGCAAATATCGAAGGCGCTGCACTGATGAAAATCGGTCGTGGTCAGACCATGGAGGTCACGAACGGCAACTCCCAACATATCGTCTCGAAAGGCACCTATGAGATCTGCGCCGAGAGTGGCCTATCAATCATTGCTGGCGCCAACGGGACGTTCGCCGATATCACCCTGACGGCTTCGAACCGCGTCAATTTAATCAGCAAAGGCCACAAGTCGGAAACCAACGGTGGCGACTCGGAAAAGCAGACGATGGGAAACACCAAGGAGTTCTTCCAAGGGACCAAATTCACCTGCATGAGAGGCGCGGCAACCACGCTGACCATGGCCCGCAACGTACGCATGTTCTTCGGAGAATCGTTCACGTTCAAGGTCTCCGGCGAACGTTCAATCAATCTCAGTGATATGCACTCAGTAACATTCGGCAACAAACTCGATGTTGTCAAAGGAAACGACATCAAGCAAGTGATCGGAAATTCGGCTAAGTCTGTCTTTGGACCCGACTACAAGTCCGCTGATAGCGATACCAAGATTCTCAGGAGAAGCGATTTTAAGCTCGCCCCCGTTGACGATCTCAAGTCGGTCGGCCGCGAAAGTAAGATCTGCAAGACCAGCGTGTCCGTAGCACAAGAAGATTTGAGAAAGGCAAAGTCGAGCACCGAACAGCAGGACCTTGTGAGCCGAGTAGCGGAGATAATGTCCAGCACCGGCAATAGGGAAGTCATACAAAAGAACTCAATAATTTTCATGTAGCCGGCTGGAGAGCAAAAATGACGATGACGTTCCGCGCCACAAACGACGTGTTGGCGATATCCGAGCGCTTGCTTGAACCCGGACATCACACCGCCCGTGTCGCGTCAGTCAGCGACGATGGCACGCTGGTGGAAGTCGAAGACGCTGGCGCTCGTCACACGGCGAGGGTGGCTGTCGGCTGCCTGGTCCGGCCTATTCAACAGGACGTGGTGCTGCTCTTCAGTGAGGCGGAGCAAACCTTCGTCGTGACCGTGCTCGAGCGGACGGCTTCGAGTTGGGGCATGGTTGGCCTCCCCGGGGATCGCAAGATGTCGATCGAGGGCGAGATCATCACTATCGCCGCGCGCCAGCGCATATCCCTGCGCGCCGATAGTATCGATCTACAAGCTAAGCTGTTCGCCGTGCTCGCGAACAAGAGCACTTGGATCGGCAAGCTCTACACTTTGATCGCGGATCGCTTCCGGTGCTCGGCGCGCATTCAGGAATCGAGCGCTGATTCGCTTACAGTAAAGGCGGTCGAGCGTATCGCAGTGATCGAACGCATCGACTCGTTGCAGACCGAAACCCAAGCCATTAAAGTCACCGGCATCGCCTCCGAGATGGCCCACAGCAAAGTCATTGCGGTGAGCGAGGATCTTCGCCTCGACGGCAAACGCGTGACGGTTGCATAACGCGCATGTTGACCACTGGTATGCCGGCTCCGACCCGGCTAGACCGGCTTAGAGCGGCGCAGGAGTTTATTGCGGCCGGCCGTCTCGAGGAAGCGGAGGCGCTGCTGGAGGAGCTCGTCGCCACAACGGATCCCGATACGCTTAATGCAAAGGCGACACTAGCGCTCGCGCGGCAGCGCACTGAATTAGCGTTCGAGCAGCTGGCGGAAGGGGCGACCAACCACCCCGATCACGCAGGCCTTGCTACTAACCTCGGTATCGCCCACGAAATGCTCGGCCGCTTTGACGAGGCGGTTATTTGCCTCAAACGCGCAGCGGCGCTCGCCCCACGCAACCAAGACATCAAACTCGCGCTGGCTCATGCCCTGGAGAGCCGTGGCGATGTTGCGGAAGCTCGCGCGATTACAGAGGCGATTGTCCAAGGGGAGGCAGGAAATGCCCGCGCCCTCCTTCAACTCGGCACCATCGATCTCGCCTTACAGGATTACTCGTCGGCCGAGAGCGCCCTGCTTCGTGCCCTCGAGCTTGCTCCGGACGATCCAGATACGCTGCGCAACTTATCCGTGCTCTTGCTTGAGTGCGGCCGCTTCGACGAGGCGCTCAACGTTGCGGAACGCGCGCATCTGCGTTCGCCGCTCGACATAGCCGGCCTCTGGCATCTGGCTTATTGCCGTGCCGCGACGGGACTTTGGGCGGAAGCGGAGACCACCTGCAGGAGGTTGCTCGCCTATGCACCGATCCATCTCGGCGCGCGCGAAATCCTGGCCCGCGTCATGATTGCCAATGGCGAGGAGGATCGGGGAATTGCGGAGCTCACACGTTTCGTACGCGCGCGCAACTCGCACCCTTCTGCTGCGCTTGCTCTGGCAAGCATTCTGCAATTCGTCGGCCGCTTTGATGAGGCCCTCACGCTTGCCAGCCATGTCGTGCACACGCGGCCTGATGACGAATCGGCCAAAACTCTGGAGACCACACTTGAACTGACGCTCGGTCGTTTCCCGACGCCGGAGCCGGTCGACTTGGCGCTTGTGACGCGGATAGTTGTGCCACCGACGACGGGCGCCCTCGAATTCGTAGCGCTCGTCCGTCTCTTGCGTCGGCTGACGAGCCAGCAAGATGTGCACGTAATCGCGGAGCCACGTTATCAGGCTCTTCTTACCAGCCTAACCGAACGGGTCATTCCTGATGAGCCGAGGCCCGCGCTCTCAGCCACGCCGTTGCAATCTTTATTGCGCATTCTGTCGACCGACGCCAGGAACATTGCCGATGGCATTCCCTACCTGCGCCCCGAGGGCGAGCTCTTCGCCAAATGGCGGGATGCCCTGGCCGCCTTAGCAAGGCCTCTGGTGGGCATCGTGTGGGAGGGCGGCGCTCTCGGTATATCGATGGAGCAGATCGCCGCCGTGGTTCCTCACTCCGTGACGCCGGTCAGTTTGATGGCCGACGCGCAACGGCATGACATGAAGCGATGGTGTCGCCCGATCGATGCTGGAGTGCATATCAAGTGCCCAGCGGAATTGATCGCAGCGATCGCCAATCTCGATGCGGTTGTTGGGCCGGACAGCTTCGCCATCCATATCGCCGGGGCGCTCGGCGTTCCCGGCGTGGTCTTCGTGCCGCGCGGCTATCCTTGGTACTGGGCCCAGCCCGACGGACAGCCCCTGTGGTACCCGTCATTCGAAGTCGTCGTGCAGGAACGGCTCGGCGATTGGTCCGGCGCGATCGACGAGGGTCGGCGCCGGCTCGAGACACTGCTGCGTGCACCAGATTGAGCGCTGCCCTCCCAGGGCCAAATCTGGAAGCCACGGTCTGCGTAGCGTGGCGTCGGCTTAGTACGCCGGATGTGTTAGAAGCGTTTGCACCAGGGGCGAGCGTGCCGGCGATCGCGCCGGACTCGGTGCGTCCATTGCCGGACCGCGCTCACCCAGCGGTGGAAGTGGCGCTTGTCAGTTACGTCAAGAACAGGACAGACAATGGATGTAGCCAATCATATGAACCAAGTCGACACCTGTCCTGTGTCTGACAGCTGCACCGCCTCTGTCAGGTTGAGAACATCTGCCGTCATTTGCCGAACCTCACTTTTTCGAACCTAATCAATGGCTTAAATCAAGAGACACCATTGGCACGACAGTTGCTATTGAGATGCAGCAACACTGATTGGCTGAGTGCACGTAAATGCGTAAGACGAGCAATGCTCTCCTCTGCTTGAGCTCGCATGCCTTGTTCATGAGAGAGCCAGCGCATTCTCCGATGTACCTGAGAGCGCAGGAAGAGACGTTCTTTTTCTTCCTGCACACCAGGCGCATGAACCAGTCGATCGGTTTCACAACAGTGCTGCGGACGGCAGCAATGCTGGTGCTGCAGAAAATTCTAATGCGACGCTCGGATATCGACCCGTGCTGGTGAGCAAGCCTGAAGGTGGGATGCATCTCATACTCGGAGTCATCGGAGAGAACGCGGGACCCTTAGGCCGCAACGCAAGGCAGGCGTTTGGACCGGAAGGGGGCTCCCTGGGACGCGGGGGCGGCTGCAACTGGCGGCTTCCAGATCCGACTAATACGCTGTCAGGGCGCCACGCGCTGATCGCATTCAATGGCATCGGCTTCACGATCACCGATACCAGCACCAATGGGGTCTACATCAACACCGTGGACGCGCCGCTTGGGCGCGGCAATACAGCGCCGTTAACCGATGGCGATACACTCTACATGGCGAGTTACATCATCTCAGTCATGATCGAGAACGGTCCTGCCGAAGAACGTCATCGGCTCGAGTTGACGGGCTCGAACGCGGCGCGCCTCAGCGGTACACCCCGGACGTTGCCGTCGCCGTCATTTGCCCAAGGGTCCCCGAGTGCACCTCTTCCGACTGCCGGGTTGTTGGGCAGCGGCGCGAGTCTCTCACTAGATCCGTTAATGGTGATTGGCCAGCGCCGGTCCTCCTATTCAGCTGCACAGAGGGAGCCGCAGGCAACCCATCCGTTGCGGATGCTTGCGGACCAGGCGCCCAGCACCGACATGGGCTCTGTCGATCCGGATCTGCTGGCGGATCTTCCTCAGCGACTATCGAGCGCGGCCGGGACGGAGATGCAGTTCTCACATGCACTGCTGGAAAAAAGCCGATCAATTCCGTTGTCGTCGGTGGAAGCCCCACTTCTCGAGCCATCGCAGCCGCCTCCGTTGGCACTCTCGGATGGCGGTGGTGCCTCGTCGAACGGCCATCCTGCGCCAATCATTCTTGAGGACCTCGACCTTAGCGATCTGCTGCCGGGAGCGCCTTCGCGCGGGATGCCACCTGTGCCAGCGCAGCGAACGAATGCGCGCCTCGATGCGCCGAACGAAGCGCTCCAGGTCGCGCGCAAGCCGCTCGGTCCTCCTCTGACGAATGATCTTGGGAGACTGCGCGGTGCCGGCACATCGTCGCCCCGGCGCGATGAGCGCGAGCTTGATCGGTCGGCGAGCCCAAAGGAGGTTGCGCGGCGACCGGTCGGCTCTCCGGAGCTTCGCAATACGACAGCCATCACGGCTCCGCCTTTGCCGGCGGCCTCTCCGTCCGACGCAGACGAACTGCAGGAGTTCTGGAACGCGCTCGGGTTCAATGCGGACCTTGTGCCACCAGCGCAGCGCCGGGAGTTCTTTGCCGAACTCGGTCGCGCGCTCGCCGAAATGGCGAACGGCCTGCATTCGATACTGGCGGCGTGGACCATGGTCAAGAATGAATGCCACATCGGGTCGACGCTGCTACGCGCTGACAACGATAATGCATTCAAGTTCACGAAGGGCAATCATGACGCACTGCGCGAAGCGCTCGCGAAGGATCACGGATTCCTTCTGCTTTCCCGGTCGGTGCGCGAAGGCTTTAATGACATCAAGGCGCATGAGGTCGCGGCCATAGCGGCGATGCGCGGGGCGGTCAGCAATGTGCTAACGCATATGAGTCCCCAGCGGATCGAGAGCGACGGCGTAAATAGCCGGCGTTTCGGCGCCCGCGTCGACAAGGCCACGCTATGGGACCGATTTGTCGAACTGCACGCATCGATGGTCAATGACATCGATCGGACAGCACGGACCTATATCGCAGAAGAATTTACCCGAAGCTACGTGTCGCAGCTCTCGGCGATTGACCAGGATGAAGGAAAGACGACTGATGGTGCCGCCGAACAAACGTCATCGGTTGTCCGTCGTTAGCGGCGCGCTTCTGGTGGTCACCGCCGCGGTAAGTTGTTCGACTGATAAGAGCCTAAAGACGACGCCAATCAGATTGGTGATCCAGGCCGATCACCTGGTCAATCCAAATGCGCGCGGCAAGCCGTCGCCGGTTGTCGTTCGTATCTATGAGCTGAAGTCGACGACCAATTTCACCCAGGCGCAGTTGTTCGAACTGTTTGACAATGACGCCACACGCCTCGGCCCTGACCTGGTGGCTAAGCGCGAGATCGAGCTGACGCCTGGCGAGAAAGTCGATTTCGAGCGCAACACGCCGGTCGAGACTCGAAATATCGGCGTGATCGCTGGTTTCCGCTTGGGCGACAATGCGCAATGGCGCTCGATTGCCGAAATCAAACCCGACCGCGACAACACAGTTCTGGTGACACTTACGGAGCAGGCGATCAACATTGAGAAGGAGACCAGCCGTAACTGGTGGAAGATCTTCTGACGACGGCTGTTGCGATCGTGGCGGCCCGTCGGGGCAGATGCATCCTTGGAAATCAACGAACAGGCGACCGAAACAATGTCCGTTGCAAGCAAACCGATCTGGTCGGAAGGCATGTTGGTGCGGCCGCAGCACTTGCAGCAACACGACCGCTGGATCGAGCAATTGGTCGAGAACCGCGTTGCCGGCTTGATCGGCTACGGCTGGGGCGTTCGAAAATGTGCCTTTGATCGTGATCTTCTGGCGCTTGGACAACTCGTCGTTACCGAACTTGAGGCCATTCTGCCCGACGGCACGGCGCTTCGCTTGCCGGAATATGCCCGGCTCCCGGTCGGACGAATCCCACCGCCGGCGGCGAAGAACCTACTGGTCAAGATCGCCGTGGGCACACGCCGGCATACCGGTAGCGACCTCTGTTCCGGGGATGCACCTGTGCGACGCTACGCTCAGGAAGCCCTGCAGGTTCGGAATGCGACCGCGCCGGAGAAATCTCCCGTCGATATTAGTGTTGCGGCGCTGGCACCACATCTCGTTTTCGACGGCGAGGAGCAGAGCGATCTAATCACGCTACCTATTGGCCGCATCCAAAACGTCGATTCGGCCGGCGCTATCAAATTGTCCGAGACCTACATCCCACCGGTCATCGACATCCACGCGATCCAAGCGCTAATCGCGCTGTTGAACGAGGTCAGATCGCTGTTGCGGACGCGCGCTGAGGCGCTTGCCGCGCGCGCGGATCCGTCGCGCTCGCTGGCAGACGGAGCGGGACTGGTTGATCTTGTCACGTTGTCAATCGTGAACAGCGCCGAAGCTGTTTTTGACCACTTCGCAACAACACATGGACATCATCCTGAAACGCTCTTCCGCGCACTGCTTGGCCTCGCAGGACGGCTGTCGAGCTTCGTCGGCGATCGCCGCAAACCGCAAGATACGCCCCCTTATCGGCATGAGGATCTTGAGAGCAGCTTCACGCCGCTGGCCGATATCCTGCGCACGATGTTGTCCGTCGTGATGCAGAGCGCCGCAGTATCGCTCCCGTTGCAGGATCGAGGGTACGGCATCAGGATCGGCGTGATTACCGATCGCACTTTATTTCAGGACTCTCGATTCGTTCTCGTTGCCGTGGCAAGCGTACCGACTGAGACGTTACGAAAACAGCTTCCGGCGCAGATAAAAGTAGGCTCGGTCGAGCAGATTCGCGATCTCGTCAATCTTCAGCTTCCGGGGGTCCCTATTCGCGCCCTGGCCGTGGCACCTCGCGAGTTGCCCTACATTCAGAATGCCGTCTATTTCGAGCTGGACCAGGCGGTTGAGCTGTGGCGCATCCTGCCGCGCGCGGCAGCCTTTGCTTTCCACGTCAGCGGTGACTACTCGGATCTGCATCTCGAATTCTGGGCCATCCGCGGGAAACGTACGTGACGGGGTCGAAACAGATGGAGGAGCCGACACTCATTGGACGCAGACCAGTCGGTCCAACCCGTAACACTCAAGGCGGGCAATCTACCGCTCGCGTTCCACCGAAGCTCGCTGCCCCGACGGTCCCTTATGCGCCATCGCCTGCATCTGAACGCGGCGAAGTTCTAGCCGTCAACCATACCGAAATCGTGGCGCACGGACTTTTCGAGCCAAAGGCAGTGGAGGACAGCTTGGTCGCGGCCGCGGCACCGCTCCTTTTGGTCGTCGCGCAGCTTCGCTTTGCCAACAACGCCGATATAGGCGCGCTACATCGAGGGATTGTTGAGCAACTCCGTCGCTTCGAGGAACGTGCTGTTAAAGATCAGGTGGGCGATGTGTTAGCCGCCCGTTACGTGATGTGCGCGCTAATCGACGAGGCAGTGATGACCACGCGCTGGGGCAGTGAGAGCGCCTGGAGTGACAATAGCCTGCTCAACCAGTTCCATAACGAAACATGGGGCGGCGAGAAGGTCTTTCAAATACTCGAGCGCATCCAGGCGGAGCCAGCCAAATACCTCGCGTTGCTTAAGCTCATCAATATCTGCTTGCTGCTGGGCTTCGAAGGCAAATATCGCGTGTTGGAAGGCGGCCGCGGGCAGCTTGAAGATCTGCGCTCCGAGATTCACCGTCTGTTGCGAGAACAGACGACCGCACCGCCCACCGAACTATCGAGCCAATGGCGCGGCATCAGCGTGCGCATGGGCGTGCGTAGTTACATGCCGTTGTGGATCGTCTTCGTCGCCGCCGCCGTTATGGTGCTCGTCGGCTACGGTTTCTTTCGGTGGCGGCTTTCGGTCGAACTAGCACCCATCGAGCAGTTGCTCGATTTGATTGGCCGCTCTAGGCCGCACTAAACGGGAGGTGCAGGTGTTCGGCGCTCAATTCGCGGCACTCTTCTCGGCTCGAGGCATCATTACGCTGGTCGGCTTGTTGGCGATCGGCGTGCTCATCTGGTTCGGCGGTCCTTATCTCGACCTGTTCGGTCGATATCCGCTTCATTCGGTGACTATTCGCGCCGGCACCATCGCTGGCCTCTTCTTGGCGGTTGTGCTCGTCATCTTTGTCCGATACTGGCTGGCGCGCCGCGCCAATCGGCGAGTGATCAAGTCGCTGATGGAGAGCGAAGGCTTCGTCACGGCCTCCAACGATCGCAGGCGCGAGGAGGTCGAACTGATCCGTAGGCGCTTCGAGGACGCGCTGAAGGTCCTGCGCGATACGGTGTTCGCCGGCAAGCGCCGACCAAGCTATCTGTTCGAGCTGCCCTGGTACATCATCATTGGTCCACCGGGCGCCGGCAAGACGACGATTCTGCGCAATTCGGGCCTAGAGTTTCCGCTGGCCGAACGGCTCGGTGTCGACGCGGTCGCTGGCGTCGGCGGCACGCGAAACTGCGACTGGTGGTTCACCGACGAAGCGGTCTTTATCGACACGGCAAGCCGTTATACGACGCAGGACACGGATGCCGAGGTCGATCGCGCGGCTTGGCACGGCTTTCTCGATCTTCTCGCGACGCATCGGTGCCAGCGGCCGATCAACGGCGTCGTGGTCGCGATCAGCGTGTCCGATCTCCTGCTGTGCGATAACGACCGGCGGCGGCTCGTCGGCTCAATTCGTTCGCGGATACAGGAGCTACTGAAGAAGTTTGGCATGCGCATTCCGATCTATGTTTTGGTGACCAAATGCGATCTGCTGTCTGGCTTCACTGAATACTTCGACAATCTCGATCAAGAAGGCCGTACACAGGTTTGGGGCAAGACCTTTCCCCTTGAGGGGGCGGGCGATCACGTTGGTGAGATGGTAACCCTTGAGATCCAGGAGCTTGCCAAGCGGCTCGAGACCAAACTGGCATTTCGCATGCAGGAGGAACGCAATCTCAGCCGCCGTGCAATCATGTATGCATTTCCCAAGGAATTCTGGAACATTCGGACAGCAATCACCGGATTCGTTAGCGAGGTGTTCCGGACGAGCCGCTTCGAGGTGCGGCCGATGCTGCGAGGAGTCTACTTTACCAGCGGTACGCAGGAAGGGACGCCGGTCGGCCGGGTGAGCGGCGCGATCGGCCGGAATTTCGGTCTGCACTCGGCCCTGCCCACATCCTCAATCGGGCCGGGGAAGCCATTCTTCATTAAGCAGTTTCTGACCGGCGTGATCTTCACCGAGCAGGGACTGGTCGGTCGCAATTCCAAACTCGAGCGCAAACTCGCGCTGTTGCACGGCGGCGGCTATATTGCAGCCGTCACACTGGCGGTAGCCGCATTGACGCAGTGGTATGGCGCGTTTACCCGAAGCGAGGTACGCATCGCTGAAACCAGAATGGCTGCACAGACAATGCAGGCGCGCCTCCAGGAAACACGCGAACCGCTGGACCTGAAGAAGCTCTTGCCGACCCTGAATGCCGCGCGCCGGCTCCGTCTAGCTGCCGGCCAGGACAGTTGGCATGCGTGGCTTGAAGGGCTCGGCATGTCGGCGACCCCGATGCTCGCGCCGGCTGCGCAAGATGTTTACGATCACATTCTGCTCGACCTGCTGCTGCCTGCTTTCACCAGCAAACTTGCCAACCGCATCGATGCCCTATTGCGTGCTGGCAACGACACTTTCCTGGATCAGGCCAAGGAAGTGTTCCGCACGTATTTGATGCTAAGCGATCCGAGGCATTTCGATCGCGGCAGCGTCGAGCAGGCCGCGCGCACTGAAGTGGCGCTCGCGTTCGCACTCGATACGACATCAGCGGGCGAACTGAAGGAGCATTTTTCGCGCCTCATCGAGTTGCTGCCGAAGCCCATCACGGGCGACCAGAAATTCGTGCTTGCGGTGGGCTCGCGGCTGATGGAACGCCCGCTGGTCGAGCAGGTGTACGTGCGCCTCTTACGGGAAGGAGCTGAGAACACGCGGCTGCGGCCAATTGACCTGGTTAGTCTGCTGGGGTCCGGCCAGCTTGTGATGCGTAGCTCCCAGATGGCCTTCCCTACCATCGGCCAGCAAGAGTCACCTAATTCGACTGCGATGATCCCGGGCATCTTCACGCGCGATGGCTTCCTTGATTTCCTGCTGCCGCGCCTGCCACTCATCGTTCGAGAAGAGCAAAGCGGCGACTGGATCCTTGGCGGTCGCTCGTTCGACGCAGCGGATACGCAGCAAGTCGCGCTCAAGGTCATGGACCGGTATGTTACCGACTACATTCGCGTTTGGACAGGCGCCCTGAAGAGCATCCGCGTTGTCGAGTTCGACGATATGCAGCGCGGATCAGCGATCCTGCGCGGGCTCGCCGGCTCGGAAAGCACGCTGCAGCAGATCATCTCCTTGGTGCACGACAATACTAACCTGCCGCGGCCCGGAGAGCAGGCCGCAGCGAAGGCCGGGGGGGCCGCGGTCGCCGTGTTCTCGGCGGCATTTGGCGACACGCCGTGGCCGGGAGCGCGTATCACTGAAGCGTTCCGGCCTCTGGCCCAACTGGCTGTGGGCGGCGCGTCGGGACAGCCGGCCAGCATGGATCGCATCCGCGATCTTTTCGGCGGCCTCTACGCAACGATGGCCAACATCGCAACAGCGCCGGATCCTGGCCAGGCCGCCTTTCAGCTCGTTCAGCGGCGCGTCAAAGATCCAAACAACGATGCCTTCGGCGCCTTGCGCGCCGACTCGGCCCTCCGGCCGGAGCTGGTCCGCACCATCATGAACGACATCGCGCACTCGACATGGAGCGTTCTACTCAAACAGGCGCACGACCATGTCAATGCAGTTTGGATGCGCGAAGTGGTCCCGGTCTGCGAGGCTGTCATCTTCCAGCGCTATCCATTGTTCGCGGCAGCGACCGAGGACATAACACTGAAGGACTTCAGTGATTTCTTCCGACCCCGCGGCATTCTCGACGACTTCTTTCAGAAGTACCTGTCGCCGCTGGTCGTCGAGGGCCGGACCGGCCTTGCGCTGGCGACCATCGATGGTGCGGCTGCACCGATCGCTGCGAATGTCCTAGCTCAGTTTCGTCGCGCGCAGGAAGTCCGCAAGGCTTTCTTCAGCGGCTCGGGCTCAGCACCCGCCGTGAAGTTCAGCATTAAACCTGTGTATCTCGCCTCCAAACTGCTGCGCGCGACGTTTGTGATGGATGGGACAGAGATCGTCTATCGTCACGAAGCGCCGCGCGCCCATGACCTCGAATGGCCGGCTCGAACCGATGCAAGCTCGGTCTCCGTCACCCTGGCCGCCGTGGATGGAACTGAGGACAAGATTGAGCGCTCTGGCCCTTGGGCACTGTTCCGACTCGTCGATACTTCGCGGCTGTCCTCGCGGGGCAGTTCCGATCGCTTCACCCTCACGATCGGCAGACCGGACCGGCCCAACGTGATCTACGAACTGCGTGCGCAAAGTGTGAGCAATCCGTTCAGCTTGAGTGTCCTTCGTTCGTTCCGATGCCCGGATAACCTATGATAGGGGTCGTTAAAGTTCCTTTTGTGGTTTCTGGAGGAAGCCGAAGAATGCTGTCGGCTGCATCCAGAGCCGAGAGGTCGTTTCGTCCGTGACCTTGGCACTCCATCGGCTAGTGACGGCGTTCGAGCTGTGCGACGCGTTTCTGATGTGCTGAACGGCGTCGAAAAGGTGATCTCGTATCCAAAGCTCAATGGATTGCTGGCCGAGCACGTCAACGCTCTGACGCCCTGGGTTCTGCCTTCTCTCGCGCAAGGGGCAAACGACGATATCAGCGCGATCGTCGAGCGCTTAGGCGAGGCCACCCTGTGAGTGCATCTTTCAAAACGTGTATCGCGCCCTTGGGGTACGTGGTCGGCGGTCGTTTCGACCTGGTAGAGGTAATCCGCGAGGGTGGCACCAGTACGGTCTATCGTGCGATCGATCGAATCGGCTTATGGGCGCATGAACAAAATCCAGAAGTGGCAGTGAAGATTATTCAACCACGTTCGACGATGCGCAAGAAATTAGTCCAGTTGCTGCACCACGAAGCGCGCCTTTTGCGTGACCTCGTACACGGAAATTTGGTGCGGATCTACGACTCCGATTACGACGGCAAGTACCATTACCTGGTCATGGAGCTCTTAAGGGGCCGCTCGCTAGCGCAGATCCTAGCTGATCGTCAGGGACAGCCGCTGTCACCCTCTGTTTCCTTTCATATCGTCCGCGCGGCCGGCCAGGGGCTCGCGCACATGCACAGCCTAGGTGTCGTCCATGGCGACGTCAAACCGGGAAACATCTTCATGACCTCGACGGGCGAAATCAAAGTTCTGGACTTTGGGACAGTTCTGATGCTCGATGTTCCGCCGCAACACGACACGGCCACGACCCTGCTCGATGAGATCGGCTTGCTGACACCCGCTTATGCTTCGCCAGAGATGCTGATGGGTGAGCCACGGGCGGAAACCGACGACGTCTATTCTCTCGCGGTGGTGGCCTATCTGGCCCTCACTGGCACGCACCCATATGCGCAGTGGTCAGCCGACGAGGCACGTAAGGCAAATCTCACACCGGCACGGCCGCCGACTATTTCGCCAGCGCAATGGCGAGTGCTCGCTTCAGGCCTTGCCCTCAACCGCCACGACCGTATCGAGACCGTCGGTGAGTTCGTCCAGCGCCTTGGCCGCCCGCCCTGGTTCTACCGGTTGTTGGGCTAGCGCATGCTGCTGTCGTAAAGCAACTAGCCGCATCGCAGCGTGCTCGACTACGCTTCGAGTTGCGTGGGTCTTTCCGCCGCGTATGCGCTAATCAACTGCAGTTTTTTGGAGCTATGCGAGGGACCTTCATTGGGCTGCGCTAGATGTCGGATTGGGCTGCCCGGTATGTCCTTGCGACCATCCTACTGTTTGCAGGCATCAGGTCGTTGTTTCGGTAACGACGTTCGCACAGTAGCTCGGCCATGCCCGGATCAGAGCTTTTGTGTCCCCTTCCCGGCTGCTGGGCGATTTGAGAGGGATGATTTGGATTGAGTGATAGGGATATATCCCCGAATTGAGAACAGGTTTCCGGGGCGCCGAGTTCGACATCGACGGTAAGCTGCGACGCTGGCGTAGTGTGCCAACATGCAGGCGATGCCGACATCGGCGGACCGGGCCTTCGATATCGCACCGCTGCGGCAGGAGAATGAGCGGCCGCTCATGGACGGGACATTCTAAACGCGACATTCTAAAAAAGTCGCGATCTTCGCCGGATCTCGGATATGAGCTTTCGCTTCATCGAGGATCATCGTGACGTCTCTCCGGTGCGCCTGATGTGTGCCGTTCTCGAGATCTCGCCGGCCGGCTACCAGGCCTGGCGATGGCGCCCAGTGAGAGCACGCACGAGCGCCAATACACGGCTTCTGGCGGCGATCCGCCAATTCGTCAGGACAGTGGCCGGCGCTATGGCTGCCCGCCGGTCCATGCCGCGCTGCGAGCGCAGGCACGGCGTCAGCCGTGGCCAGGTCGATCCGTGCATGCGTCGGCATGGTTATCCGGGCCAATATGGTCTCGCCGCGTCGGGTTTGCACACCGACAACCTCTCACATCCGAGGATGTGTGCCACGCATTTAATCTTCACGCGTTAGCATGCGATGGTGAGCCGGCTTCATCCATCTGCTCGACTCGAGGAGGCTGCAGCCCAACGGGTTGTTCAGCGAGCTTGAGGTCGATGCCTCAAAAGAACGATCCCTCCTGGTCCCCATTCGGCCGTGTAGGGTTCACCATGTATGTAAAAGCATGGCATTGGGACCTCCTGGGTCGGCAGAAGCCCGAACTCTCGCAGTATGCCGATCAGCGCGGGGTCGGCCACTCGGGGGCCATGGATCCAGCCAACGCCGACTCTCGCTCCGATATCGGCCAAATCCTGAAGCTGGTAATGTGTCCCTGAACCGCTTACCGCGGGTAGTATTTCCCCAGGCCTGGCAGACGACGATGGCCTCACTTCATTCATTTGCTCAACTCGAAGCTGCGGCTGCACCCCTAACTCCCTGTATGCAGGGGTTAGGATAAAATTTTCACCTTCCGGATTGTTCGGGGTCGCGGGCCCTCGCCCTGGCCAAAATACCGCGGCATAGCGCATACCATTGACAAGCACATTTCGCGGCCGCAATGGCGCCGGCAGGAGGCCGCTTTTGCGCAATTCAGCAATCAGTGTGTCCGGGGCCGGGCCGCCCCTCCAATCTGACGGGACGTACGCTCCGAAATCACGCTCTGCCAGCACAGCCTCTGCGCCGGCTGCAGAGGTCCCGCGATCCGACGGCATTGTGGGCGCGAGTGGTAGTAACGATGGCCGGGCTTCTTCGAAGCCCTGAAACATCGCACCGCTCGCGCGGGCCCAGTTCTTGAACTCGCCATGGTGGAAATCCCGAAGCATATCTCGTAAGTTCAGGAGACGGTTACGAAACCCGTCAATGGCGAGTACGTGGCGCCCTATATATTCGGCTGCATAGGCTTGCACATCGGTATCCAAGGATGGCCGCGCAATCCGGTCGACCATTGGGGGCCTGTTGGTCTCGCGGATCCACTCGAGGAAATCGTACATATCCCCTGCGGCAATCTCGGCGCCGCGGGAGCGGCGGTCCGAGAGCTTCTCACTAAGCCAATTCGAGAAGTCCTCATAAAGCTGCCTATCCACCCCATAGGGGCCGGGCCCCTGATTGGAGCGGCCGCTGCTGCTACTGCTGCCGCTGCTGCCGCCCCTCCAATCCAGTGGTAACGACGATGGCCCGGCTTCATCGAAGCGCTGAAGCACCACACGCGCCTGTCGGGCCACGTACTCGAAATGGAGATCCCGAAGCATGTGTCGCAAGTTCAGGAGACGGCTACGAAACCCACCAATCGCGGGTACGTCGCGCCCAATATAGTCGGCTGCATAGGCTTGCACATCGATATCCAACGACAGCAGCGCAATCCTGCCGGCCATTGGGAGCCTCTGGGTCTCGCGGAGCCACTCGAGGAAATCGTACATATCGCCTGCGGCATTATCGGCGCCGCCGGAGCGGCGGTGCGGGAGCTTCTCACTAAGAAAATTCCAGAAGTCCTCATAAAGCTGCCTATCCACCTCATAGGGGCCGGGCCCCGGATTGGAGCCGCTGCTGCTATCACTCACGCGAACCTCCGCTGAGAAATCCAATTGCAGGGTTAAGGCGCGCTCGCTTGATCTGCAGCGCGCAGGTCGCGAGAGCTCGCTTGCGGCCAGTACGTTTCGATTGAAATCCGGCCGCTCGATCCGCCTCTGCTCCAGCCGGTTCGCGATCAATCCTCCAACAGCCCAGAGTTCGTAAGTCGGCAGCGCCTGCTGCGATGACCATGAGGAACGTGATGACGTTGACCATCTTAGCTCGTCGAGAGACGTTCTCGCGTTTGCTCATAAGGCAACTCCACTGCAGGGACAACTAGTAGACGTCGGCCGTATGATCCTGGATGGGGGCTGTTAGAGTCCAAATCGCCGGCTCATCTGCGCCTTCCGGAGGCCTCTGCATCGGATCCAAGAAGGTTCGGAAACAGAAGCCAAAGTCTTCGGTGCCGCAGTCTGGCCTGAAGTGGTCATAACGCGCCCCCTCTGACCAAGCAAGGTGCGTCGGGCTTCTCTGAGATCCTTAGGTGGTTAGGAGAATAGATCGCGTTCAATTTGAGCACGATGCCAAAAATGAAATAGACGAACCTGGCCCGTTTGTTTTGTCACAAACACTTTTGTCCGATAGTCGACATGTCTTGTTGGCTGGGCGGTCTGGGAATCGGGACACTATTTCCAATGCTGCAGCGATCCGACGGAACGCAATCAGCCGTCGAAAGCCTATCTTCGGAAGCCACTGCGCTGCAGGCACTTGCTGATCATCTTGGGCGATCGTTCTGATGGTAGGCTCAAATGGCTAACCTGCTGGCGACATGAACTTGGCAATGCTTCAAGCAAACTGCCCCTAGTAAAAGGGGGCACCTGGTCGGCCGAACTCGCCAGCGGCCAGTTAAATTTCGCTGTTCGATCAGATCGTCTTCGAAGATCACCCCGCGCGACGAGAGCTAACATCTCGCCCGCCGGGGCGTCGCAGCTCTCTTCATCGAGCTCACCAAGCCGAGGGCCTTCAGATCAACAATTGCGCATTAGATGATCGCAAAGATCGATCGCAATATTTCGGGTCAGCTCCCTTTGGCAAGCGGTAGAATCCAGCGGTCGTCAAGTGGCGGTGGTTATTGGACTCAGCAAGGATGGTCGATCAGTGATGAAACGAAAACACCTGCTGTCTTGGGTCGACTGGCTTGACGCTTGTCTGGTGTTTGACAGCCGCACCGTCTCTGTCAGGTTGAGAACACCTGCCGTCATTTGCCGAGCCTGACTTTTTCAAAGTCAAATTAATAACTTAGATGAGGAGACGCCATTGGCACGACCATTGCTACTGAGATGCAGCAACACTAATTGGCCGAGTGCACGTAGAAGTCCTTCGTGAACCCGCGTACCTCGATTTTGGGAGAGAAACCCAGCGAACCTGAGAGCGCACGAAACGCTTTCTCTTCTTCCTGCGCAACAGGCGCGCGAGCCAGTCGGTCGGCTTCACAACAATGGTGCAGGACTGACAGCAATGCTACCGCTGCACCCAACTCTAATGCGATGCTCGGATATCGACCCGTGCTGGTGAGCAAGGCTGAACTTGCGAGATGCATCTCATACTCGGAGTCGTCGGAGAGAACGCTGAAGACCCTCGGGCTGCACCACAAGACGGGCGTTCGCTGCGGAAAGGTGTCTCCCTGGGCCGCGGGCTTAGTTGCCAGTCGCAGCTTCCAGACCAAACCAATACGCCACCGGCGCGCCACGCTCTCGTCGCATTCAACAGTGTCGGTTTCACGACCACCGACACCAATGGCGTCTACATCAACACTATGGACGCGCCGTTGGGACGCGGCATCCAGGCCGCCATTAGCCGATGACGATACACCATACATAAGAACGGGAATCTGGCACCGACGCCGCCCCCGACCATTTCACCAGCATAATGACGGGTGCTCGCTTCAGGCCTCGCCCTCAATCGCCGCGACCGCTTCGAGACTGTCGGTGGGTTCGGCCAGCGCCTCCCTCGCCCGTCCTGGTTTTACCGGTTCTGCGGCCAGCGCATGCTGCTGTCGTAAAACGAGTAAGGAGGTAAGATATCGTGTGAGCATTCAGTGCTTCGGTACCGGCCGGTTCGCGGTTACCCCTCTTTCGGCCGCACTTGTGGCAAATGCTGTTAGCACTGCCAAAGTTGACTTGGTGCACCGATGACCGATGACTCCAATCTCAAGATTACCCTGGAAATTCCCAGCAAGCCCAACGTTGAGCTCGACGTGCAAGGGTTCGAGGGCACAGAGTGCATTTCGCTACCGTTCAGTTATTTGATTTACGCCACGACATCGAGCGATGTCGATACCGGCTCTTTGATAGGCGAGCGGGCCAAGCTGACTGTCACAACCGCATGCGGGCGATGGATGACCTCGGGCCTCTGTGTCCAGCTCGAGGAACTGGACCCAACGGTAACTGAACTGCGGGTGCTTCAGTTCGTTCTGCGCCCGCGCTTTGCAGTCACCGAGCTCTCCGTCGCGAGCCGCATTTATGGCCCTAGCCAACCGATGGGCATCGATGACATCATTAAGCAGCAGCTGAACAAGGCGAGCATCAGCATTCCCACCGAATACAATCTTGATCGCTATCCCAAACGAAACTATGTCGTGCAATACAATGAAAGTGATTTGACCTTCATTTCGCGCCTTTGCGAAGGGAACGGAATTTTCTATTTCTTCAAGCAAGAAGACGGCGGGGAGACCGTCGTGTTTGGAGACAAGAATCTGGCCTTTCCTAAGGTCGAGTTCGGCGCCAACCCGGTTATTCTTTACGCGCACCAGCGCGACCGCAACGTACCGCGGGGCGTCCACGAAAGCGCCGTTCTGTCATTCCGGCAGCGGCGGGTTCTCTCGACAAAGACAATTGCGCTCCGCGATTACAACGAAATGGTGCCTTGCGTCATATCCGTCGATAAACAGGTTGGACAAGGCAGCGGCTTCCTGGGCAAGGCCTCGCGATTTGGCGGGCATTTTGCTAGTGAAGCAGAAGCGACTACGCTGGCCCGGATCCGTGCCGAGCAGGTCTGCGCCGGCCAGACGATGTACATCGCCCACAGCGACGCGCCGGAGCTTCGCGCTGGCGTCATTTTCAAGTTGCAGGGCCATCCGCGTTTTAATGGTGAATATCTCGTCGTCGCCGCGGATCACTCGGCTTACCGCCCCGCACCGACCGGGTTCCGCGCGTTTGCGCAGAATGGGCGAGCCTACCAAAATATGGTCCACTGCATCCGGTCGGACGTGCCTTACCGTCCGGTCGCTATGACGCCTGTGCCTCTGGGCGTCGGCCTCCACACCGCCAAGGTCGATGGAGAAGCGTGGAACGGGCGAGCCGAAATCGACGACCAGGGCCGCTATAAGCTGCAGTTTTCATTCGCCGACGAACTGGCGAAGGGCCGTGGCAGCGACTACGTGCGGAAGCTCGAGCCTTACGTAGGGCCGAATCAAACCGGTTTGCATTGCCCGTTAGTTCCCGGAACGGAAGTTCTGGTCGGCTACATGAACGGCGACATTGACCGGCCCGTGGTGATTGGAGCGGTCCACAATCCTGAGATGAAGGGAGGAGTGACCTCGGACACGCGCTTGTTCAATCGCATCAAAGCGCAATCTGGCGCCTTCATCGAGATTTACGATGGGCCGGCGTGACTTCCTTCTCTCATGACGCCTCATGACTATCTGGAGGCCCGCGACTCACGAGATCGACCCGCTACTGGAGGCGGTCGCCAATGCCGCGCGGGCGACCATCCTTCCGTCAGCGTCAATCAACATACCATTGCCCTCGGCCGACGGCATTCGTTCGCAACGGCTTCGTGACGGACGAGAATTGCGCCTCAAATTATCCACGCAGTACTTGGAGCGAGGACAACGAGGGTTTTGCACGGTGCTCGTCTACGCACTGCAGGGCAATGCCATTGTCGACAACTGCATGGGTTACAGTGTGACGGGGCAGGCTTTGCTCGACGTTGCCTCGCGTGCCTTTCTCGATGTCGAGTTTCGATTGGAGTCAGTCGGTCCTGTAATGCCCTGACAGATCGCTGCGACCGTGACGACGTCGTCGCTTGATGTTATCGGGGCGGCAAAATCTGCGCGCTGTTGACGACCATAAGATCCGGAAGGTCCCGCAAATCAGCATCGGCTGCACCGGCTGTTTGGCACGACTATTGCGATATAGATCGTGCCGGTTTGTGCCGGCGTATGCCGGAAACTGGGAGACGAAAAGTGTCACTTGAAGCCTACATGACAATCAAGGGGAAGAAGCAGGGCGAAATCTCCAAAGATGCCTCCAAGCCGGACAGCATCGGGCAGGTCGCCAAGGGTGACTCGGGTAACCAAGCGAAGATCACGGTCACCGCCTTCGAAACCGGCATTGTCGTTCCGCGCGACATGACGAGCGGCGTCGCCACGGGCGCTCGTAACCACAAGCCAGTGCTCTTCACCAAGTTCTTCGATCGCGCTTCGCCGCTGCTATGGCAGGCACTGGCCACCAACGAAGTGCTCGAACAGGTGGTCTGCGAGTTCTATCGCACGGATCCGGGGGGCATGCCGCAGCCACAGAACTTCTTCAAAATGACCTGGAAGAACGCGACGCTAATCGAAGGTAAGGCCTATGTGCCGCTGACGATTAATCCGGAGAACAACTTCTTCCAGAACATGGAAGAGTGGGCGTTCACCTACAAAGAAGTGAAATGGGAGCACATTCCTGGCAGTACCAGCGGTGAGGATAAATGGTGACTCCGCTGTTACTTTTGTGCCGTCGCCGTTTTGCCATGCCAGCGCGGCACCATTGTCCCCTCCGAAGGTCAAGCTAGGGGCGCTGACTTGGCCTCAGACACCGGCACGTGGTGGATGGCGAAAAATCCACATCAGCCAACCGCGTGATCGCGTCGAGCAACACATTGGCTTGGATCAAGATGGGACCACCTAATAAGGGCAACCGTCCGGCGAGAGCCGCGTAATAGTCGGTGCCGTGGAGGTTTGATGAGCAACGCACTGAACAGCCGGTCGCGCGAGGTGGTGGCGATGCGGGCAACACCATGACGTCTAAGCCGCCGTGAGCAGATCCATCGTCGATTCGAACGGATGGGACTCTGTTCTATGCAATGAAGTCCGATCAATCGAAGGATCTGATGCTGAGCAGTCATCTGCTTTTACCGATGAATCAATCTTCCGAAATGGGACGCTAACGCCGACACTCACGATCTAGTTGGCGGACGCTGTTGGCGCGGCTTTTGCTAACGAGACATTAGGACTGAGTCAAAATCGGAGATGGACTATGCTGGTGCCTTATCTCGAAGACGAGGCGCTGATCGCGGCGGCGGCCAACGCGGCCAAGACGGCCTTTGCGCAGGGGCGCCCTTGGGAGGACTTTGAGAGCCGGCAACGGGTGTCGAATGCGACCTATCGCCTCCGGAAGTTTAGCGAATGGCTCCGAACAGAGCATAGAGGCGCGATAGCCGGCCGCCTCGCTGACGCCTCGCTCCATGAAGATATCCGGAGGTTCAAACTTTCCTGCGAAAGGCCCTTGGCAGTCGCGGGAGATTTGAAACTGCTTCGGAGGCATCTTGACGTGCCCGACCGCGGCAATCAAGCACACCGGCGAACATCTCAGCTGGTTCCTTATCCCGAAGACGCCGCGATGATCGAGGCGGCCGCCAACACGGCTAACGAGGCCATTGCGGCGGGAAGGCCTTCGCTCTTCCTCGGCCGCCGGAAAAGGGTCGATCAAGCAACTAGGCATCTTAGAATGTTTAGCGAGTGGCTCCGAAGGGAGGGAAAAAGCCCCATAGCCGACCGCCTCAACGACGACTCGCTGACAGAAGATATCCAGAATTTCTATCATTTTTATCGTTCGTACAGCGTCGACTCCGGCGTCCGGATGCTTCGGGAGCACGAGATCGAGCTGCAGGAGTTCGCGAGGGAACTGGAGCAGCAGCTGGATGATGAGCCAGCGGCCGCCGCCAGCGAAAACACTCACCAGAACAGCTCGCTACAGTCGCTCTTCACGGAACTATTCGGGGAATCGCCGCCACCGGCCGAGGAGCTGCAGAAGTTCGCGGCGAACCCAGAGCAGCAGTTGGATGATGAATCGCCGCCATCAGAAATACCACGGTCGTGTAAACGGTTGCGCGGCGGCAGCTCGGATTTTAATGAAGTCACATCGCCCAAAATGCACCAGGCATGGGCTGAGGTTCCAGAGGATTTCGGACATATCGTTGGCCTGGATTGGAAACACGGGCCCCAACTGGCCCCAGCCCTCCTCATCGCTGCACTCAACAAAAGACGCGTTTTGCCGACACTGCTCCAGCCGGGGATAAACTTGTACATCCACGGTCAGCCCTACACAGCCCAGTTGCAGACAGGGATAGCCGAAGGGCCCCCAAACAATCTGCTAGGCATGAGCATTATTCTGATCCCCCGACTTAAAGGCGGCTGAATTGCGCGCTTGCAGATCTAGGGACTGAGTAGTCGACTGCTACTGCCGAAACAAATCTCTCCGACGAGCGATCGAACCAATGTCGGCCGCATATCGAGGCGCGGCAACCGTTACCTGAGAACCCTGTTCATTCAAGGAGCCAGGGCTGTACTTCTGAGACGCCAAACCTGGCCCAGGCACGGCTTCGGAGCCTGGTTGGAAGCAGCGTCGAAGCGGCTCCGCTCGAATGTACTGGTTGTTGCCCCTGCCGCAACAATCGCGCGCATGGCCTGGATCGTGCTCGCAAAGAACCGTGACTACGATGCCAATTTCTTGGGCCACACTGCATAACTACGCGACCGAAGGAAGGAACCACGATCGTATCCGAAGGGGCACAATATTCCGCCGAGGTTTTGCGAGACGCAAGGACGGAATGGAGGAACGGTTGCACCGACACCTCTGAAGCCCGACGGGCCCCTGTTGAGGTCGGAGAGTTATTAAGGATGGAAGTGAGCGGATATCTATAATGGCTCGAGGCGACAGCCTCAAATCGAAGTCGGATAGATTGGCGCGGACCTTTATCGTTTCCTCTTGCAACGCAGGCGTGGTCCGTAGATTGGCGTCAAGGCCTTGATCATCACCCACCAATGCCCGCGCTCCGGGGCGGTCGTGCTGCAGGCCAAAACGCTGTAATCCCTATGACGGCCATACGGTTTGCGACGTCATCGGTGCCACTTGAGAAGCTCACCGGCTGTTCGATCGAACGCGCTTATGTCGACAAGGGCTATCGCGGCCACCAGACGACAAACGCGCGCCGCGTCTTCATCTCCGGCCAGAAACGCGGTGTCCTCGGTGCGATCAAACGTGAGTTCAGACGCTTCCGCCATCGCGGCCGTCATCGGCCACACGAAAGCCGATGGCCACCTCGATCGCGGCTACCTGAAGGGGTGCGCAGGCGACGCCGCCAACGCCATCCTCACCGCGGTCGGCTACAATCTCCGCCTCTCCTCGCCTGGATCAAGCCTCCGCTGCGCGTCATCTTGGTCTTGGCGCGCGATCTCCGCCCTTCCCACGCTCAACTCGGCTTCTTAACGGCCGACTTTTTGTATTGCTCGACGGACCGCCTCTGTCGGAGTGGCGCAGCCGTGCAAAACTTATCCATAGCTCATCCTTCAAAACGTGGCGATAAGAATGCACCATCAAAGCGCGGGACTAAACACCTAGACGCACGACGGGAGGTCCCCTTCATAGCGACAGGCGAAAAGCTGCAGGTCGACGTAAGTCTTGCTTCGACCTGCGCTGTGGCAACGCGGTTTCTGCCCAGGGTGCAAACTTCTCCTTGCTGAAAATGAAGGACATGAGCGGGCCAAGGATTGGAGCGGACTCACGAAACGTCGTCATTTGGCTCGCCCGCCGATGGGGTGCCCGACTAGATCGAGTGCCCTCAACATCGGGCCGTACGCGAACAACTCGATGACAATCACAATAGAACTGAGCTCCCGGTTCCCTCGGGCGGCTCGATCGATGTGGTCCAGCCCAATTCTCCTTCGCCCAGAGTCCATTCCGGTGTCTCCCCGGGCGCCAGTTCTAGCTGGAGATCCCATGCCAAAGGCTCCCGCAAAATAACATTAATAAGACGGCAAAGGATGGCGTGGGCCTCGCGACCGGGCAGCAGCGACCGAAACTGCTGCTGGTTGACGGGGCCAAGGCAAAGGCGGAATTTGCCCACCACATCCGGCATGATTTCGCCAGCAAAGGTGTCAATGCCAAGCTGAAGGTCAAAGCCCAGGCGCCACTGAGCTTCGGGTGGAATATTGATCTCGCGCCAGATGAATTCCTCGACCCGGGCCGGAATATTAAGATGGCTGGAAATCACGCCGGCCACGAGCCGCGCCGACCGGCTGCACAATGCAAGGACACCGGCATGAGGTAGCAGCCACGCCCGCCATTCCCGTTCGTCGGCTGTATTTTCGCCGGGTGTGAGCCCAAAGAGAGCACCGACCAGCACTGAAATCGCGTCGGTTGTGCCCTCCTCAAACCGTAAATGGTGGCGATAGTACCGCCAAATTTGCAGCAGCAGGCTGATCAGCCGGTGATTGAAAAAATCGAAAAAATCGCCGAGCGATCCGGTGCCGTCCGCGTGCATGACACATTCGGTGTAGAAGGGCGGCAGCGGCGAGGAGGGGCCGTGCAGCCCGAGGAAATTGACGTATACCTCCATCCGCTCGCGTGCGGCCTTGACCTGTCTGATTTCCGCGATCTCCTCGGCAGGAAAGCCAAGCATCGGTGCCGCGCGGAAGCGAACTGCCTCGCGCTCGGGATCGTCGGTGGATCCGATTGGGGGAGCGTTGCTGAAATGCCGTTCGAGGAGCGCGGCGAGTGAGAAGAACCCGTAGGTTGCTAGCTCTTTGAGATTCTCGGGCGCGGTCAGAACGGAGTGATCGATCCGGCTCTCGCTGGCCATGCGTAGTGCGCGTTACTTTCCGTGCCGCGAACGGAAAACCGATGCAGCATATTAATCCCTGCGAAGGTCGCAAAGAAGGCGTCGAACACCGAGCCCAACAGGAACAATTCGCCCTCCCCGCCGATCTTGCTATCGACCACGGCCAATTCGATGTTGCGCATCCGGATCGGGGCGCCGCGCACCACATGATCGGTGTCGGTGGTCACGAACTGTTCGAGGCCTTCGAGCAACAACTCTAGGCGGCGGCGCGCTTGAACGTCGTAGACGGCGCGGAAATCGTAGCTGGCAACAACGGTCCGCAGCGTGTCTATGTTGACTATGCCGCCATAATTGCGCGCCAGATTGGCCGTCAGCCGCCGCAACAGGCCATCATTGATCGGAGGCGGCACCTCTGCAACGACCGCCGTGATGTTGGAGAAGGTGACCGAGCGAGGCGTGTCGGAGGTCGGCAGATCGACTGCACCGATTGGCAACCGGTCGGCGATGGGTCCGTTGGAGCAGGACAATTGCAGGGATGCGACATCGATCGGCGGATGCTGGCCGATGTCGAGCCGGTCGACGAAACTCACATAGTGGTCGACGCCCCGACTGACTACAGCCGGCCGGATGCGCTCGCGAAAGTAGGCGCGGTTGCGCTCGGCGCCGGGCAGATCGTGGCGTAACAGGTCGAATGGTTCGAACTCGATGCGTTCGGGACGCCCTTGGACATAGCCGGTGACACCGTCGACAGAACGGATGCTGAAGTTCGGCCCTCCGGAGGCAAGCACGCGGTATTCGGTCTTTGTCCGCTCTAGACGGATCGGTGAGGCATCGTGGCTGAAGACATTGATGGCTGGCGTGCAGTTCAAGCGAATTTGGCCTTTGCTCACCCGCAATTGCGCGGGGAACGGACGCTGAAACTCGAGGCTGAGCCTGCACTCCGTCTCCGTGTGGGTCCCGACCGGCTCGAGACCAGACAGTTCCACGTAGAGAAATTTCGACGGATAACTCAGATACTCCTGAATGATCCGGAATCCAGCGAACCCATTATGCGGCCAGGGCAAAACCGCCTCGTCATCCCTCAATCCGATTGGCGCGATCTGTGCTGACCCGATTGCTGCGACCTGTCGATCTGCCACTGTGACGGTCGCCTGCCTGACGTGACGGCACAGCCAAGTCAACAGATAGCGCCCGATCTGTGGCTCTCGTTCCGTCGAAAAAAAGAGGCGGAGTCGGCCGTTCTGAAGACATGAGAGGCTTTGCTGGCCGGTTGCCTTAATACCCAAGGTCAGGCGAGCCGAACTCGTCCGGTTCTCGAGCTGAACGTCATTGATCTCCAGCGGCAGCACATCAACTGAATAGCAGGTGACGAACGTGCAGTTCGTTCCCTCAATCGGACGCGAGCGGACGCTTGTGCCGGCCGGCACGCTCAGGCTCACCGCGCTTGCCGATTGACTCAGAGCAAAGGCCAATGTTGTGATTGGCGGCACGGGTTGAAGATAGTGCGGCCATACCATCCGTAACAAGCCATGGACAAACTCGGGAAACTCGTCGTCGAGCTTCTGGCGCAGGCGCGCTACAAGGAAGGCGAAACCTTCCAACAACCGCTCCACGTCGGGATCAGTGGCATCACGCCCGAGAAAGGGCGCAAGCTTCGGATTAGCTAAAGCGAAGTCACGGCCGAGCTCGCGCAAATAGGACAGCTCATCCTCGTAATAGGGATTAAGGGCCACCGCCTCAGCCCTTCACCCGAACGCGCTGGTCGAAGATCGCGTCGAAAGACACGGGCTCCACCCGGTCGTTATGGTTGAGCGTCGCGTTGACGTGAAACGTCAGCTGCAGCGGGACGTGGCGGTCGGCATGAAAGCGGATCGAAACATTCCCCAAGCGCGGCTCAAACATCTCGATCTGCTGCTTGAGCGAACGTGCGACGGCGCGCACCGCGTCGGCCCCCTGCCCGATCGCATCGTTGAGATCGGGCATACCAAAATCCGGCCGTATTTCGCAGCAGCCCTGGCGCGAGTTCAGAACCCGGCGCAGGTTTTCCAGGACGCTCGCCCGGAAGCGATCGAACGAGTTCTGCGACGGTACCATGGTCGCCGTTGCTTCTTCCAAGCGCTCCATAAGACTGCGGTCAAACATCGCTTACCCATTATTGCTTGTCGAGTTTACCCTTCAACGATAAGGCGAAGTCCGCGCCCATGTACTTCAAGTGTGGAACGAGGGACAGACTGACGCGATACCAGCCAGGTTCACCTTCGACGTCCTCGACGGTGATCTCCGCCTTGCGCAAGGGCCGCCGGGAGCGCACTTCCGCCGATGGATTCTCCTGATCGGCGACATACTGGCGGATCCAGTCGTTGAGTTCGCTCTGCAGCTCTTCCCTGCTCTTCCACGAGCCGATATTCTCGCGCTGCAGCACCTTGATATAGTGCGCGAACCGATTGATCATGAACATGTAAGGCAGCTGGGTGCCGAGCTTGTAGTTGAGCTCGGCCATCTTTCCTTCTTGGGTGTTTCCGAAATACTTCGGTTTCTGAACAGAATTTGCCGAGAAGAAAGCGGCGTTGTCAGAGCCCTTGCGCATGGTCAGAGCAATGAAGCCCTGTTCGGCAAGCTCGAATTCGCGCCGGTCCGAGATGAGAACCTCCGTCGGGACCTTGCTTTGCAACTGCCCCATCGCCTCATAGGTGTGCAGATTGAGGTTCTCAACCGCCCCGCCGGACTGCGGGCCGACGATGTTCGGGCACCAGCGATATTTGGCGAAGCTTTCGGTTAAGCGCGTCGCGAAGGCAAGGGCGGCGTTGCCCCACAGATAGTTGTCGGTTTCACCATCCGAGGCTTCCTGGTAATTGAAAGACTTGACCGGAACCGTCTCCGGCCCATAGGGCAAGCGCAGCAGGAAACGCGGTAACGTGAGGCCGAAGTAGCGAGCGTCCTCGCTTTCCCGAAACGAATTCCATTTGGCGTATTTTGGCCCCTCGAAAATCGATTGCAGGTCCTTGAGGCCCGCGATCTCCTGATGGCGTTCGACGCCGAACATTTCCGGCGCGGCGGAGGAAATGACTGGCGCATGCGCCATGGCGGCTATCGCGCTCATGTACCGCATGAGCTTAACGTCCTGACTGCCACTGCCAAATTCGTAGGCCGATATCATGGCTGCGACGGGCTCGCCGCCGAACTGGCCGTACTCTGCGGTGTAGACGTGTTTGTATAGGCCGGACTTGACGATCTCCGGGCTATCCTCGAAATCGGTGAGCAGCTCGTCCTTTCTGACGCTGAGAATTTCCACCTTAATATTCTGACGGAAATCGGTGCGGTCGATCATGAACTTAAGCCCGCGCCAGGCCGATTCGAGCTGTTGGAACTCGTCCGTGTGGAGCACGGCGTCGAGTTGAGCCGAGATCTTGCGATCGATCTCCGCGATTATCCGATCGACGAGTGCGTTGTTGACCTGCTCGTCGGCCCGGCACGGCTTGATCAGCTCGGCGACGAAAGCTGCGACGCCGCGGCGGGCCAAGTCGTAGCCCTCATCGCGCGGGGTGATCTTCGTTTCGACGAGGATCTGGTCCAGCAGCGAAATGTCCGTAGTCGTGGTGACGACTTCGGCCGATGGCTGCGCGCTTGTATCGTTCATAGCGCTCTGGCTCCTGCAAAAGCTCGTTGATCCGCTCACTCGGGCTCGCTGGTAAGCTCGTTCAAGAGCCGCGGCCGCGCGCCGTGGTTTTCGAGCAAACTCTGGATCGCTTTGCGGAAACTAGGCACGTTTCCGAGCGGGCTCTTCAGAGCGATCAGGGCTAATCGCAATTCAGTCAACTTACGCACTTGCGGGATTTGTTGTGCGACACGCTCGGGATCGAAGTCCTTCAAACTCTCAAACTTCAGCGACACAGACAGCTTGCCGGCCTCTGGCGATTCGTCGAGCGTGTTCTCAGCGGAGATATCCAGGCTCAGTTCCTGGCTTTTCACAACCTCTTCAAAGTTGTCCTTGTCGATATTGACGAGCTCCCGCTGCTCAATCGGCCGGTCATCGGCTCGCCCGGTGAAGTCCCCCAAAACCAACAACTTGAGCGGCAACTCGACATCCTCCTTGAGGTTGCCGGTTGCGGGCTTGAAGCGGATATTGATGCGCTCCTTTGGAGCAACTGAGCTTTCCTTTACCATATGAGCTTGCCCGACTTGTTCCCGATAAAATCAGCTGCGACCGAGTTGGGTCGCGCGAGCGATATTGATGCGTGCGACCCGCGTTCGGATCTGCTCAAGCGCGGCGCGACGACGAGGCTCGTCAAAGATCTGTTGCGCATCGGAATGGGTCATCGCGCGATAGCGCAGTTCGGCAGCATCGAGCGCAAGCGCGGGCTCCCAGCTTTCGAGGTTGCGCTCGGCGACAACCTCATCCATGTGCTCCAGCAGCGGAACGGCGGTGGTGACGAAGCCGGTCTCGATGCAGAAACGTGCTTGCGCAAGATGGCCGACGAAACGCCCACGTTCGCAGGTCGCCCCATCCAGCGCACGCGACAGCTTCTCGAGTGCGGCCTGCTGCTGCCCACCGCCGATGAGCGTGTGCGCCTCAGCAACCGTTTCGTCGACAGGATCACGGGCCATCGACACGTCTGCTCCACCCACGGCGGCCCAAGCACGCGTTTCCTCGTCAGCGAACGGCCGACCGTCGTTGAACTGAAACTCCAAGATCCGCGGGTAGCGTCTGACCAGCAGGGCTATCGCCGCACGCACCACCGCGGCCGCCGGCTCAAATAACGGCCCAATTTGCTCCAGCGCGTTTGCGGCATGCCGGTGAGCGTCGAGCCAGAACGGCCCCGTCCAGACGATCTCTTCGGCCAAATTCACGACATCGGCGTGCTGACCAGCCGCCACCTTTGCTTCTAACGCAGAGATGTTATCGGCGGGCGGAAATATCGTCGTGCGGCCATCTGCGTCGGGCGGCAGCGCGTCAAAGCGCATCCACGAGCCAAGGCGATTGAGCAGATAGACCTTCGGGTCTGCGGGCGAGGTGACGCGCCGGCTGGCCGCAGCTTGCCGCAGCAGATCAGGCAAGCGGTCCATAAAGCCGACCCAGTCGCCATCGGTGCCGGATGAGACTATTATATCCGGTGTTGCCAGTTGAGAAGCCTCAGCCGGCGGAGTGGATTCCGCCGGTGCGGCGGCGACCTGCTCGGCAGCTCGGGCCGCCTCAGCAGCATGTTCGGCCGCCGCGGCGAGCGCGCGCTTGGCCTGTTCGTAATACGATTTCAATGCCCTGAACAAATTCTCCAAAGCGGCCTGCTCGTCGACCAGCTTTTGGCTGAGCTGGCGAGCAAGATCATCAAGCGCATCGTAGGCGGCAAGCACTGCCGGATAATCGGCTTCGGTCGGCGCATTCTCGGCCACCGCCACCCCAACGCGATCAACGAGCCAATCGACCGCGCCGACCCGCGCGCGTTCCCGCTTGATCGGCGGAAAGAGCCCGTCCCAATGCGCGTCCACCATGCCGCGCAAAATTCCCAACCCGACGGCAAGACCCTGATATCCTTCGGTGCGAAACAGGCCGTATGTCGCCCAACAGGCGACAAGAATGTCTTTTGACTGGTTCGACAGGATGTTGAGCGACAGCGCGTTGACTTTCCGCCAATCAACCGCAACTGGCCCATGAGCATCCATGCGTCGCACCTCGGCTTCGAGCCGTTCGAATTCTGCCGCCTCACGAATATTGGTGCCGGCAGGTACGGAGCCAGGCACAGGCGCCGCGCCCTGGTGCGAGCGCGCATCGATTTTGGCGCGAGCCGCGATCCAGTAGTCGATCACGATGACAAAGCCATAGCGGAACGCGCATTGCGACGGATCGCTGCATTGGAACAGTCGACTTCGTGCCCGTCGCACAAAATAAACTGAGAGGCGACAATCTTGTAAGCCACCACTGCCACTCCTTGAGCAAGCACTGCTGATGACAGCTCTCTTTCAAGCTTTATGCCAATTGCAATAGCTTGATTGTAAAAGCTGTTTGCTCAATCAGACGTGTCGTGGCCCCGACAGCATGTTGCTAATCCGACACGTTCATATCCTCGTACCCGGCCAGTCGTCCGAGTGCGAGTTGGTGAAGCTGCACGATCAGCGGCTGGCGGCTATTCTGGCCGACTTTGGTGCCGGCAAGAACCGCTCCAGTCAGCTCCACAAGCCCGAGTTGTCACAGAGTTCGGGGCTGCAAAGCCGCATGAGCCCTGAGTCGGTCCCGGAGTGCCTTCCGATCGGCGACGAGATTGTCGACGTGCAGCAGTTCGTCATCGGTCCGCTCTGCTTGCGCCAATCGTCCAACCAGCGCCCGCGTGGCCTCCAGCACAAAGACGCCGCAATCATAACGATTCCGCTGCTGAGCCATGTGGGCTTGCTGTAGGCTGGCACCCAACCTTTCTGCGAACCGTTCTGCGATGGCGCGGTTAAATCCCCGGGCGGGGTCGTAGTGATATGCGATTCGTTCGGGCGTGAGCGATCAACAAGCTGTAGCGACCAATGCCTACCGCCGCCACTCGCCATGGCCATCGTTTACTGGCACGAACAGAAAGTAGGCGGTATCGTTCTTGTGCTGGTCATCGACCATTGTCAGGAACGCTGTCGTAAAATCGGTCTCGCACTCGGTCGAGCGCAGCAGCTGGGCTACAGCAGGCCGCGCAAACCGCATCCGCGCGGCCAGATCAGGATTGTCCCTGTGCAACTCCCGCTCGAGAAGCGTGTAATCCGCCGTGATATGCTCGTCACCCACCATTCCCTGTCGCCGAGCACCAGCGCACGCTGCAATGGGGTGCCCGATCCGGAGGCCTGTCCAACCGGTTGATCCAGACGGCCGGACGACTTTTCGCGACCACTCCCCTCGAGGGCTTTGCCAAGCCCTGACTTAAAACACGACCACAGTCCACAGCATTTGCCGTCCGTTGACGATGTCCCTCCCACATATTTCGGAAAGCCTTCGATGCGCGCTCCTACGGGCTCGTGAGATTGAGGTCCATGTCCAGGAATCAGCGCAACGCCAAGTCCTCGCGGATTGTTCAGGGTAGCCTGTTTTGTCCCTTGCCCGAGCCTTCGTTGTGTAAGGCCGACCATGGACGTAATAATGTGTCTGAGATTGGAGCGGTGTCGCCGGCAGGACGCCCTTTCTGTCCAGTAAACCGATCAGAGCATCAGGCGCCGATTGGCAACCATGCTCCCATCCCAAGCCGACACTATGCGTGAAATCCTCCGCATGTGTGAAGTCTTCCGCCGGCACGACGGCCTGCATGTCAACTGCGGGGTTTGACAACTGGGATGGCAAGAGGCTCGAAGCGGCGCTTAACCCGGGAGGCGCAGGTCGCTCGTGATCGCCGAAGGCCGAGGATGGCTCAGCACTTGCAGACCGCGATGGCGACATCGCCAAAGTCCTCCCAAAGGTTCCCGTCGCAGGATTGGTTGATTAAGGCAGCGTACGGTGATCACCCTCGAATGACTTGGCGTTGGAGCGCTGGATCGGCCGCGACGTCACGACCACCACTATAACCGCACCTACCTCACAAGTGAAGGCATACAGAACTGAGATCGTTCGAGATGCAGAATGAAGGCTATATTCCCGAGTGGCATAAGTTCTAAAAGCAACGTCTTCACGGCCCACGAGCGTAAACTCGCCGCTGTCGATGATCGGACATCACCCGCAAGTGAGAAGCTTGATAATCTGTCAATCATGCCGTTCGACACTGATTTGCCAATGAGATAGACACTTGAGTCGCCTAGCTTTGGTCTTCGAGCTTCCAAGCTACAACCTGACGCTACGTGAGATCAAAGCTACTTAATCCACAACCACAACGGAAATGTGCCGCCGATGGTGATCGCAGTGATCATCACCGAGCGCCGTCGCCGCACTTCTCTTCCGGTTTTTGCAACCCTGACGTGGAGGAACACTAATAGTGACCGAGACGTGATCGACACCTATGGCAAGATGCCGCTGATGGACCGAGTGATCCTAAATGATGGGCTCGCCGAGGTGATCGATCTCGAATTCCACGCCTTCGAGTTCTTCAAGATGTGCGAAGAGATCGGTTTTATGAAGGAGGCGGCGCGCCGTCCCGGTCATCCGATTCATCGTCGGGGCTCCGCGTCCGGTTCACCGCACCGCCTATGTTTCTGAAGATCTATATTAGCCGAGCGATTTTTTCTTTCGCCGGCTATCTGCGTCACGAGAAGGGTTCTTTCAGCGAGCTGTATCGCTGTATCAGTGGATCTGTTGGAACTACACCATCTTCCGGGATCTCGAGTCGAGCTCGATCCTGCAGCGGTCGGCTTGAGCAGCCGGAATGTGTGGATTAGCCCTTAGCACGAGTGCTTCTTGAGGACTTACGATGGCTTGCAGCCATATGCCTGCCTGCGGCGCCCGCTCGTCAAGATATTTCCGCGACGACGACGAAACAGACTGGGGTACCTGGCCACCTGACCTTGCGATCTCGAGGATGGTAAATCGAACAGGTCAGCCGCGCGGCGATAGGTGCTGCCCCCGTCTGCCGCGCTTTGAGTCCCATTGCTTAACGGCGTCGTCATCATCTTCTTAGTCGTCAAGTCGCGGTGCAACTCACGTGGCGGCGATGGAGCAAGTCCGTCATGCTTCCACGGCTCTCAGCGTGATTGGACGAGGTCAATGTCGCTGATCAGTCCGTCACGATAGCGCTCCGATCCGCGTAAACAATGTCGCGGCTTCGGATGGTCCAAGCGCAACAACGCCTACGAAGCTTGCCGGCGGTGTTGGAATGTCCTGGTTAGTCGGTTTCCAGAGATGGAGGCAATACCTGCTGTTATTCACGTATTGCGACTGAGGCGGATGGAGTTGCATCACACATTCCTCTTCATCCCAAAACAGGTCTTTGACGAAGCACATTTCTTCCCAATTCGGACAACGCCGCGGTGTCGAGACGGAGACATGCTCCCACCCGGGGCGGACAATCCCGATGATCTTGAGTTTGCAGCCGCAAGGCCCTTGCACAAAGAAGTAACCACCAGGACCTGAACCCGGCGCGCTGGCGAACTGGCCATATCGCACGCGGCCAGCCTCAAGTTTTTCCCGCACTTGGGCTCTCACGCGCCCTCCTCCGCCTGGCGGATTCCTTTGAAATTGACGTAGACCACGTTTCCATCCGACACCTTTATCGCCTCCAGCAAGCGCTGCTGCGCAATGTCCCCGCACCGTCCTTTCGCTAGCGTCACCTTATCGAGCTCGAGCAACATTTTGAGCAAACCGTAGATGTAGATCATTTCGCTTTCTCCTACCAACCGCCTGTAAGCACACGCGCCCAAGCGCCTGTTTTCGATGAGCCAGCTCCCCGCATATCGCCGATACGCGACAGCCCGTCCCCTCAGCTTTGTCTCAATGACGGCACCGTCAGCTTCCTCACGTATCTGTTCGATCTGGTCACGAAGGGTTCTCTCAGGCAGGCCTTTGGTTTCAGCATCAACTTCTTTTCCGGTTACGCGCGGCGACGTTGCCACAATGCGGTTGCGTTCTGCCTGGCGACGGCAAAGACCCCAACTAGTTCAAGAGCAGGGCTCCGAGCCTCAATTTGAGTGAGCCATATCACCTCGATCACGGCGCAGGTCTTCCAGGGCGCTGCCTATGTTACCGTCATGTCGTTCATCGATAGCCATGGTCTTCGGGGATGCAGCATCTCTGGTGCGAGATGCCGGGATTCCGCGCGAGGCGGGCCGGTTCGAAGGGTAAATGATGCATTGAGCTTACGCCATTTGACATCGTCAAAGGTTGCTCTGGACTCGCTATCTTCAATGTAATCGGGTTGAGGATCTTCGATCCCTGCTCTTCGTCATGGCTGACGGAGTGCTTGGGAGCTCGCAAGTCATAGGCGCGAAGGCCCCGATTATGCCGATCTGATGCTGCATCTTGATGTAGTACTGCTCATTCTTAGCGTTTCGCTGCTCGCCGAGCCTGAAACAGTGCCAATGCGTCATCTATGTGGCGAGACTTCAAATTTGCGTCGAGAGCCCGAATAGATCGCACTCGACGCTGCACCACGCGGATGCGGGCACCAGGCCGTTGTACCGGGCGGAAAGAGAGTTTCGGATGCGGAGGTGCCTTCCGAGTGGGAGGGTCGGCCGCAATTTCGAATAACATCCGTGAGGACGCTTGATGCTAAAGGGCCGACTCATTCGTTTTTCCGAGTGGCGGAGCTTCGCGGTTTTACGGTTAGACCAAGTCGTGAGCGCCCTCAGAGATCATTCGCACGCCGGATAAACCGGGTATAATATCAACGGTTCGCTAACGCGTGGACAGGAGCAGCGAGATTCGCCCTCTGGCCCGCCCCCCTTAGCGAGCGCTCTCGACGAGTCGGCCAAGAGGTCAGCCTCAATAGAGCCGGCCACGATGCGCCCAATACGCAAAGCAAACACTGCAAGCCGCCCGAGGTGCTGACCGCTTGGCAGCACGAGAGGTGATCAGCAGCATTTGCCTCTATCTTGGTTGTACGGAGGCGTGTCCGATTGACGACGTCGGTGTAGGGAACCCGCCTACGGCAGCTAAATCACTTCGCCGGTGCCGCGGCAAACACGTTGTTCTTCTCTCTTCAACGATGCTCACAGCACTTTGTCGTTCGGCACGCCGATTGCTGAGATGACAATCGCTGCAGCCAAAAGGGCGCGCACTGGCCCCCGTCCTAGGAGTAAATCATGAGATTTGGTCTATCGACCCTAGTCGGCATTGAAGCTTGTCGTAATTGCACAACCGGCAGATATCGATGTAGCGGTCGTCACCAACTTCACCGAATCGACTAAGGAGATCGCCGCGATCATCAGGCGGGCGACCGCGGTCATGCGACAGCCTTGAGGTTTGGCGCGGATGCGCACAACAGCCGCATCTCGCCAGGCGCGCCACAATCACACTTAGCAGCCTCAGAATCGTGTCTCGACCGGCTTCGGGAGCTATTCGCTTCGATCGGTGGCTCTCTTTGCTGTGATACGAGCCGTGGCCCTGATCAACGAGGTCCAATGCAATATGGTACGAATGACGAACTGCCGCAAACAAAGACTGCACGTGATCGAAGGCGGTAGAGCCGATAGCACATCGCGTCCTGATGATTCGCCACCGCAAAAATGGAATTTTTGGCCTATTGTGGCGATCCTCCTCAATGCGCTGCTCTGGGTCGGCATCTTCAAGCTGGTCCGGGCGTTCTTATGAGCGAGATGGCGCTGGCCAGCAGTTCTGAACGTGCTGCACAAAGCTCGTGAACTTGCCGCGCTCACGAAGATGCCTGCGGCGAGTTGTGTGCCCTTCATCGAACAATATCGTTCCTTCAGCCCGCTGGTCCGGCCGTTGTGTTTGGATGGCATCGAACCGCAGCGTGCTGCTGGTGGAAACTGGCGGTGTCACCGCCGCCACATAGCTCCGCTTGGCTCAAGACTCGGGCATCTGAGCGCCAGCGGCTTGTCTTAGCCGACACGTATCCCCGAATTCCCAACTGGAGAAACCTTCCAGGGTGTTGATACCAAGAACATTGATGCTGGCGAGAACGCGTTCTGATGCGGATCGTTCAATCGGCGCTAGCATTGCGCGAGTGCGTGGCGGTGGGGTCCGCGTGCCTCTTGCATTGCTCCATCTGGACCGGGAGCTCGATTGACTGAGCCACGTAGTCTAGACCCACAGCACGGCCCGAGCAACGCGATAATGACTCAACCATGACAGCAGACTCGCGCTTTTAACACCGCCTTCACTCAAGCGTGTGTCCCCGATGACTCTTTGCGATGGAGCACCCGGATTACCTCTCGGCTCCCGCCGCTTTCGTATGCGAGATTTCGCAATGGCACGCCGTGCGTAGGACAGTGACTTGAGCCTCTAGTGCGATTTGACCATCAATTTGTGAGCTGCCAAAACAGCAGGAAATAGCCCGACGCACCTGCAGGAGATGAAAGATGCGTCGGGCCACAACCCGGGTTGGTTGGGGCATGGGGGGGATCACATGCCCAAGATGATCACTGCAAATGATGTGCCGCTTCAAAGCTGGCGATAGTATGCGTCCAGGCCGCCAGCCGCCGACCGATATTGCACAATTGAGAATAGTGCGCCCCTTTTGCACATTACCAAGGGACTCGCGGCCACCAACAGACCTGTCGGGCATCGAACAAACATGTCGTCGAACGGACGAGCCAGATCCGTCTATTTTCAGCCTCTCGCGTATCATGCGGCTCGACGCTCGAAACCGCCAGGCATTCGCGCGCTCGCAGTCGCCAAAAATCGAGAGCGCCGTCGTTTTCCGCGCCAGGTCGGCGGGCCCGCTGCGAGAACGGTCGATTATTCGGAGAAACACTGACACGTGCTCGAGGGTGGACACGCGTCACCCCGAGGCCGGTGGGACTTCCCATCTTGATCAGTCCGTAGTGCGCGGCTCTATTCACGTTTATCAACCGAATAGGCCAACATGCTGATCCCCACACGCCGGAAGATTAAGGGCACGGATCCGCTGAGGGCCCAGGGATCCTGACACGCTGTGGGACGTACTGGCGCGCCGGCGCAAGCATTCAGTTTCACAGCTCGTGCATCGTCAAAGGCGCGGAGAGCTAAAGGACGATCAAGAGCGCCGGTTAGCTCGCTGCCGGCCCCCAATCCCTTCTCCGGCGCGTCGGCGGACTCGATCCACTTGCGGGGACTGGATCGCCACTGGCGCTCGTCGCGACGCATGCAGACGTGGACGAGCTTCGTAGCTTGCCGCGCACAAAGCCTTCCGTGATCAAAAATTGGCGCAATTGGATGCCCCTGCTCCGCATGTAGCACCACGACAGCGTTCCGATGCACTGAGAATTTCCGCCACGCATTGCATGAGTCATCAGGAGTTCCGTCGGCGGCAGGCGCTGCGCACCCACTCAAGTCTGGATCGGAATCTTTCCCGGGATTTTCGGATGAAGTTGGCACCCGACTGCAATGTTCTATACGCCGGGAGTTTTACCGCCACCTTCGTATTCCAGAACCACAAAAACTGGCTTTCCGTGCGACAGTGTCCCAAATCTCGCAATGCAAGTAGAGATCGCGCCGCTGTGTCGGTCATCCAACATACGGCTATAGAGGATCAGACTCGGTGATGGGAACTGAGCGTCCATATCCTATGCTGAAAAGCAAAAGCCCGACGCACGCCTGCCGGGTACGAGGTGCGTCGGGCCGGAGGGCATCGGCAAGGCTCAATACCGGGTCCCCCAAAATCACGGCTAGCAAATGACGTGCCGCCTAGAAGCTAGCGATGAACAAACGTTTAGCTCCTCAAGGCGCGGGCGTTTATTTGAAGGCGCGCTTGCATACGGGCGATCTGCTCCGGGTATAGTTTCTCTATCTGTCTCCCTCCCCGCTCCGGGTCCAAGTGTCCTAACAGGGATTCTCTAGACTATCCTCTCCTGACACTGTGGGCCGCTTTTCCACAGGACGGTTTGAAGTCGGTCCCTTAGAATATCTGGGACTTTGACTTCGAGGACAAATTCCTTTCTGCTAGCGGCGCGCGACATGCGGGCAGATTGGCTGATAAAACCCGCCGGCCGCTCCGAGCCTGAGCCACCTGGGAGTGGTCGAGAAGTACCGAAGCATTAAGATCGATTGGAGTCAGCATCCCGATACTCTCTTAACGTCTGCCAATCTTCTGCGCGCCGGGCTAGCCGCTCATATTCCCAGGCGATCTTAAGTAGCCTGTCTCTGGATTTGAGACAGTCGAGCGACACCGCTTTGGTCCGCGTTGCTTCCGCCCGCTGACGCCAATGCTTCGAACCGTACAATGGGGTTTTCGGCTTCATATAGATGGACATGCAATCGCTAGGCCAAGAAAGCAGGATCGCGTTCCGAACAGCGCGGCATCTGCAGAGAGAAAGACAGTCTACGTATGCGAAGTACCGTACGAATAACGGCCAATCGTCGGCAGGTCGTTCTGCAGCATGAAAGCGTGACGGCGCACCAGCGGCGTCGTCCCGGCCTGGTCGCCGTAGAACGTGACGTAATTTGCGGCCATCACGAAGCAATAGTCCACATATCCGGCGCCGATGATGTACTGGTTCAGCTTCTTGGCTTAAAGATCGCAACGCGGTGACACCAGCCAGTTCGAGGCCAGCTTGATCGATGCGATGTCGAGCAGGTTTTTGCGCCGGGCTAGGCTGCCGAATTCCGGCTGGACGATAGTTGCCGAACAACATGCTGACCGACCAGCGGTCTCGAACGGGGCGCGTCCGTCGACTACGAATCGATTGCCGCTCAAGGCCCGCTCATCAATGCGCGAGCGCACGCTGAACGTATAGGCGGGTTCAGCGAATCCCTGGCGCGAGCGACATAGCCGAAGGGGGGTATTCTGCAGGCCGGAATTGAACGCGGTATTAGTCGCGTCCGCCCCGCGAGCGGTTTCACCCGAACACTGGCCGAACAGTACGTTTACGCAGCTGCCACCGAGCCGCGTTTGGCCCCCTGGATGCCGACATTGGTGCGGCCGCCGCCTTCACGGTCGTAGCCGGAGAACTTGTCGACCGCCAACAGGTTGCTGGCGTCAAACACCTTGCTCTGCACGTCTTCGTTCGGCCTCCGCCGGCCTAGGTTTCCTCGGCCGCCAGCCATTATGGTATCCGTTTTTTATGGCCGATCAGCTTTCAAAATAAGAAGGTGGTCAACCGAATGCGATACTTGTCATCCTGGGGGAGTTGATTGAACCGCAACAATGATGCTGGGTTGGCGGCAGCGCTCTGACGCCTTGCATGCAGCCGATCTACCTCCACGTGCGACCATTTGTTATTTCGTCGGTTCACAGAACAAGTGCAACACCCGCAATGGTGTTGTTGCGATGGGACATTGTTATGACCAGCTCTACCTTGAAGATCGGATCGAGATTTATCGTCTACGTGCAGCCGGTGAATCGATGCGATTGATTGCTCGCGCCTCAAACGGGATGTGTCGGCAATCAGCCGGGAGCTCGCGCGGAACGGCTTGGCCACCAAAGTGTGGCCGGGCGGCCCAAAAACTGGCTGAGCGCCGGAGGCGCTGGGATAGTCGGTTCAAGTTGGCGCGCCAGCCGGACCTGCAAAATCTGGTGAAAGACCGCTTTGCGATGGGACACTTTCCCGAGCAGATCGCTGGCCGGCTGACGCTCGAGCCCGGTCACACTGTGATCAGCCACGAGTCAATCTATCGTTTCGCCTATCATCGCTCGGCGCAAAAGGGCTGTTGGCATCGCCTGGTGCCTTACGGCAAATACCGGCGCGGACGCCTTGGCAAACGCGGCGGCAGCGCTGCCAGCGCCATCAAGTTCCGCCGCTCCATCAGCGAACGAGCCGTCGATGTTGCCGATCGTGCTACACCAGGCCATCGGGAAGCCGACTCATGCTGTTCGCCAGGTACGCCAGAGGTTTGCTCATCGCCCATGAGCGGCAGTCGCGCTACACCATCCTCGACAATCCACCCGATCGTAAAGCCGAGCGCACCGCCAAGCATCTTGCCAAGCTGCTCGAACCGATCCAGCCGCCGCTGCGCAAAACTCTTGCCGTCGACAATGGAACGGAGTTTGCGCTCCACTATCGGCTGACCGAACAACTTGCCTTGCAGACCTACTTCTGCGATCCCCACTCGCCCTGGCAGAAGGGCGGCGTCGAAAAGGCCATCGGCCGCCTTAGTCGACGGTTGCCTCGAAAGGACCAACCTCCCAAGCCTCTCCAGACGCCAAATCGTCAGCATCATCCACACTTACAATGATGCGCCGCGAAAATGCCTCGACTTCAAAAGCCCAGCCGAGGCATTCTCTCTACTCAAACCAAAACGTTGCACTTCAAACGTGAATCCGTCTGGGCCGTAACGCTGGCACGATCGTTGCAAACTCCTGGGTGATAGCCATTACGCAAAAACCCCAATTAACATACCGCATATGCTTAAGTCCAAGATCCCAAAAGAATGCTTCTCCGCTCTGTTACTGCTGGCCGGCTTCCTACTGGCCTGCCCTGCTGAGGCTGCCACAACCAGCGGCCATACGGCTGACTGGACGATCATGGTCTTCATGAATGCAAAGAATAATCTCGAGGCTGACGCTATCGCCAATTTCCGGGAGATCGCAAACGTCGGCACCACATCGAGGGTAAACTTAGTTGTCGAGATGGGCAGACCCAGGCACCACTACACGAGCGAGGCCGAAGGATGGTCTGGAGTTCTGAGATTTCTCGTGAAGAAGGGACAGACACCAGTTCCTTCGGCTGCAGTTGCGGACTTGCGGAACGCCCCGGATGTGTCGGACTTGGGGTCGCTCGTGGCACTCAATGATTTCGTCAACTGGTCTATCGATCGATATCCGGCAACAAGATACATGTTAGTAATCTGGAATCATGGTCGGGGCTGGCGCTTCCAGATGGCGGCTGACGCCTCGATCAGGCAGATCGCCACAACCCGCCCACTTAATCGATCGAGCATCGATGCTCTAGCAGCTGCTGCAGAGGCGGTCCCGCAAGTCGGAGGATATTTTGCCATATCCTTTGACGAAGATACGAATTCTTTGTTGTGCATCAGCGACGTACAGCAGACCGTCGAGGCGGCCTCTCAAAAATTGAACAGAAAACTCGACGTAGTTGGCTTCGATGCGGGCCTTACGTCGATGATCGAAACCGCCTACGCTTTCCGCGATTGCTCGACGCTTATGATCGGAAGTGAGGAATTGGAGCCGGCCGAGGGCTGGGACTATACTCGGCCGTTCACACTATTGACCGCTAACCCAGCGATGTCACCTCTTGAGCTCTCGAACCAACTCGTGGCCGCGTACAAGAACCGGTACGGCGATCTTCAGATGACAACGCTTTCTGTGATTGACTTGTCCAAAGTCCAGACCGCTGCAACGGCTTTGAGCGCCTTCGCAGACGTGATCAGCAACGTACTAACATCGGAGCGCATCAGCATAGAGACAGCCCGATCGAACTTAGTTCCCTATGCCGCAGGAATGGGACCTCTCATTTCGATTGATCTGCCGTCCTTCCTGGAACGCTATATTGAAGCCACATCGAACCGAACGACGCGCACCTACGCGAAAACCGCACTCGATGCCACAAAACGAATGGTGCTGACTAACTACGCTTCTAGATATAGTTCATTGAACACCGGCTCGAAGGGAGTGGCCATATATTTTCCCGCAAGCAAATACGACTTCGACACTGATTTTTACAAACAAGGATACTTAAAGCGAACCACTGATGTTATCGGTTTTGTTGCTCAGGAGCGATGGGCCGACTTTCTCCAATCCTATTTTCGATAGAGCAGAAGAAAGCGGCACCCATTTCAATGGGTCGGATATCCGCCTTCCGGCAGCCAACGCTCACGGCAATGCCTTCGCCCTAAATAAACGTCCTAACCGTCTGCCGACGCAAGCTGCTGTGATTGGTGCAGCGTCCTCCTCCCCGAATGACCGCCTGTGCACGGATGAATGCGCCTGTCACGCCCTCCGCTAACGTGAGGTGAGTTGCGATTGCAGCGCCAGTTCAGCCTCTGTCTGGTTTGTCCCACAAGCTTCTGGAACTGTACGCGTCTGGACATATTTTCTCGAGGGGACTTGAATCGCACGTAGCGTCAGATTGTACGATCTATAACTAAGTGGCGACGGCGCCTGATCGTCCAAAATCGTCCTGACAGGTAATAAGAAATTCGAATGTCTCAAACACTACGAAGCGCCAGTGCGAAACGGACCTGCCGACGGTTTCTCTTGCCAGATGGGTCGCAGCGTAGGGCCCCTTTGTTGATCGGGGTCGGCGTGTCTCATACGGGCAATCTCAACGCAGGTCTCTAAGCCGCGCCGCAACGGTTCTCCCCCCCCCGCGTTCATGGCTTGGGGTCTCATCGGCCCTCTGTCAGTCATCAAAACTGATTGTGGACTTCAGGCAACTCGGAAGCTCAAAATGTCAATTTATCTAACCGTTCGGCTGCAACCGAGCCGACCTTCTTTTGGCCCTTGGTTTCGGTTGCGAGCGTTGCCGACGCTGATATTGCGGTGGTGGACCGAGCGCCGCAACCAGCGCGGCGATGGATGCGTCGACCGGCAACAGCGCTGCTCGATCATCGATGCTTTGACCGGTTTCGGTCTGTTCTTGATGGGCAGGTCATATTTTGCAGCACACGGAAAAGGCAGTACCGCAAGATGTTCCACCAAGAGCGAGGAGATGGTGAATAAAATGCAGCGCACGCGTGGGTCTTGGATCCACAGAGCACACCAATATGTAGCAGTCCTCATTGTTGTTCTCGTGACGACAACAGCTCTATGCGCCGAACGGGCGGGTGCGCAAGATCGGTCGGCGACAGCGGAGGAGCGCCAGGCTTGCACTCCGGACGTATTTCGCCTTTGCAGCAGCCACATACCGGATGCGGACGCCATCACGGCCTGTCTGAAAGCCAGGTCCTCGAGCTTAAGTGACCGATGTCGCTACGTGATGTCAGTTCGAGATGCTGCCAAAGGAAAGGCAAGCGCAAAATGAGGCACCGCCAACAGGCCGGTAGCTTCGATCGGCCACTGTCCGGACTCATCTCCGGCCCCATCTGCCCTGCGATAGGGCCGCATATCGCGTAGGGACACGTGAACGGGCGCGCGCAGATTCAGGCCTCAAGCGATTATAAATGACGGGACTCACGACCTCATGCAATGTTTGGACGAATAGGTGCGAATGCGCAAATTAGCCTTTGACACTGTCCTGATCGCTAATAGGGGCGAGATCGCCGTCCGTATCATCAAGACATTGCGCAAGCTGGGACTTCGCTCCGCAATTGTCTACCACGATGTCGATGCACGGACGCCGGCCGTCTCCATGGCGGACACGGCGATCGCCATCAGCGGTCGCACGCCAATAGCGGCCTATCTCGATAGCGCGCAAATCATCGCCGCCGCCCGCAACGCGAGCGCCGGCGCGCTCCATCCGGGTTATGGATTTCTATCGGAGAATGCGGAGTTCGCTAGGGCCGTGATGAAGGCTGGCATTACGTTCATCGGGCCTGCTCCGGAAAGCATTGAACTGATGGGCGACAAGATCCGGGCCCGCAACTTTGTCAAACGGCACGGCTTCCCGGTCGCGCCGTCGGCGATTGAAGAGGATGATCCAGCTACGTTCGTTTGCAGAGCGCGGGCCATCGGAGCCCCTTTGCTGGTGAAACCTTCGGCCGGCGGTGGCGGCAAGGGCATGCGGATTGTGCGGGATGTTGATACCCTAGATGACGCGATTACGCAGGCGCGCAGTGAGGGCCTGCGGTACTTTGGCGATGGCAGGCTTTACGTCGAACGATATATTGAGAATCCGCGGCATATCGAAGTGCAGGTGCTCGGCGACGCATTCGGAAACGTTGTCCACGTTTTCGAGCGGGAGTGCTCGGTGCAGCGTCGATTTCAGAAGATCATTGAGGAGACGCCCTCGCCTGCGCTGTCGCCCGGATTGCGGAAACATATCTGCGAAACTGCTGCCGCCATCACCCGTGTCGCCAACTATCGAAACGCTGGCACCGTCGAATTCATCTTTGGCGGTGGAGAGTTCTATTTCCTGGAGATGAATACGCGCCTGCAGGTCGAGCATTCCGTGACCGAGATGATCACCGGTATCGATCTTGTTGCCGAACAGCTCTATCTCGCCGCGGGCCGCGAACTTGGATTTTCGCAGTCCGATATCATGTCGAAAGGACACGCGATCGAGCTCAGGATTTGTGCAGAAGCCCCGGAACGTGGATACGCTCCGACGACCGGCAAGATACTTGTGCTGGAGTACCCGCGCGGCGACGGCCTGCGGATCGACAGTGGCATCTTGCAAGGTCAGCAGATCACCGCAGCGTTCGATCCCACGCTAGCAAAGATTATTGTGCACTCGCCCACGCGCATCGAGGCTGCGCTGAAGGCCGAGCGCGCGGTTAGGGAACTAGTGCTTCTCGGCTGCGAGACAAACGCGAGCTTTCTCTCGCGTATCCTTGCGGACGATGCATTTCTGAGTGGACAGATCCATACCGGGTATCTCGACGAGAATCCGCACATTGCCGCCGGCAGTTCTGCGTCCGACTTGTCGGCGTTCCTGGCAACAGCCGCTCTCTTGACGAGACCAATCCGCAACTCTGCAGACGCTATACCCGCACTTCACTCGACGCTGGGTAGCTGGAGGAACTGACGTGTATCACTCCTTCGAAGTTGATGGCGTCGATTTTCAATTATGGCTTTCACCCTGCGAGCAGGGTTATCGTCTTCATTTGCATGATAAGGTGATCGCTCCAATTGCGTTCACACATCACGCCGATGGTTGCGGCGTACTTACCATTGCGGGCGATTGCGAACCGGTCAGGTATGCAATCGATGGCGAGATGCTTCACGTGTATATCCGTGGCAGCACGCACATTCTGCGCTACTGCGACCCATTGCGGACGCTCGCTTCCACAAACCATGAGGCGGGTCAGCTTGCAGCCCGGGCGCCGATGCCGGGCGTCGTCGTTACGACCAAGGTCTCGCCTGGTCAAACGGTTTCAGCAGGCCTGGCGCTGATGACAATTGAGAGCATGAAGTTGGAGACCATCATCCGCTCTCCACGGGACGGCGTAGTCCAGCTAATTCACTTTAAGGAAGGCGACAGTTTCGAGCGAGACGCAGTACTGGTTACGCTCTGCGAGGAAGGGTGCTGAAATGCAACGGATTACTTCCTTGGCGGATGTGAAATCGCCAGAGTTTCGGCTCAACGAACTCCACAACAGGCGACTTGCTGCCGAATTGAAGGAACGGCAGCGTGCCGCCAGATTCAACCGTCCCGAACGGGATCTTGAGCGGCTGCGGCGACAAAACAAGCTGTTTGTTCGTGATCGGATCGAGGCCTTGCTCGATCCAGACACACCGTTCCTCGAGCTCTCGACGCTGGCCGCGAACAAGGCTTACGACGGCGAAGTGCCTGGCGCGGCGCAGGTCGTCGGTATCGGCATCGTAGCGGGTCGCGAGGTGATTATTCACGCGGATGATGCCAGCGTGAAGGGCGGGGCATGGTATCCACTCTCTGTCAAGAAGATCGTGCGTGCGTTGGACATAGCGATCGAGAATCGTCTACCTGTGGTTCATCTGTGCGACTGTGCCGGCGGATTCCTGCCCTTACAGGCCGAGTTCTTCGCTGATCGCTACCACGCGGGTCGCATCTTCCGCAATCAATCAATACTCTCGAAAATGGGGGTGCCGCAGGTCGCCATCGCTATGGGCCATTGCACCGCAGGAGGAGCTTACGTCCCGGCGCTTAGCGACTACAACATTATCGTTGAGGGCACGGGAGCGATTTTTCTCGGCGGCCCTCCAGTGGTGAAAGCTGCTACGGGCGAGAGCGTCTCTGTCGAAGAACTCGGCGGCGCGCACATGCATACCACCGTGTCGGGGACGAGCGATTATTTTGCAAGCTCTGAAATGCATGCGATTGCGATTGCCCGTGACATCGTCGCTCGCTTCCATCGTCCCGCGAAAATGTCTATCGATCGAACCGCTCCGGAGCCGCCCGCCTACGATGCGTCCGAACTGTACGGCATCATTCCAAAGGATCCTCGAGTGCAGTTCGACATACGGGAAATCATCGCCCGTCTAGTCGATGGCAGCCGATTTCACGAATACCAGCCCCGCTATGGCCAATCTCTGGTGTGCGGCTTCGCGTGGCTTCATGGATATCAGATCGGGATTCTTGCAAACAATGGTGTGCTGGTCAACGAAAGTGCTCTTAAAGGCGCTCACTTTATCCAATTGTGCGACAAGAGCCGGACTCCCTTGCTCTTCCTGCAGAATATCACCGGCTTCATGGTCGGCCGCGAATACGAACGGCGTGGCATCACGAAAGATGGCGCCAAGCTGATCATGGCTGTCTCTGGGGCATCGGTGCCCAAATTCACCGTCGTCTGCAACGGTTCCCACGGAGCGGGAACGTACGCGATGGCGGGACGGGCTTTCGATTCGCGCTTTATGTTCACGTGGCCGCAATCCCAGATTTCTGCGCTGGGTGCGGAGCAAGCGGCCGGCGTGCTCACTCATATCAAGGCAAGACAGTTGGCCCGCGAGGGTGGGCGCCTGCCGGAGCAGGAGTTGGTAGAGATTCGAAAGCCGATTGTCGAAGAGTATCAGGAACGATCGAGCGCCTATTATGCAACCTCCGAAATCTGGGACGACGGTATTCTTGATCCCGTCGACACCAGAAACGCGCTCGCAATCGTCCTGAGCGCTTCACTCAATACTCCCATCGAGGCGCCACATTACGGCGTTTTCAGAATGTAGCGACCCGGAGCAGGCGCATAGCGCGCCGTGCTGATCATGCAAATCCTTTGGTCTGGCTGGCTTTCAGCGGCTGGGTCTACTACCTCCAAACCGTCGGATAGGAAAGATAAGTGAGACGCAGTACCTTTGCCGCAGCGCTGTTCGTGGTCACGAGCGCGGCTCACGCCCGCCCCGACCCCGAAGCCACCGCCAACTTCCTTGCCGGTATCCGCTCGATCAACGTCATCATGCACCGCATCCGCCCGCACAAATCAGGCGCCGCAGCCCAAACAAATGTCCAACCAGGGCGCGCCGTCACACGTCGGCCCCCTTCACGGCGACGGCGGTGCGATCCGAGCACTGCGTACGCCCTTGGACGGGTCGAAGAAAGGAGTGATCACCGCGAACCGGGGCGCGGCGATGAAGAGGGGAAGCGCGAAAGTGTCTCATTGAGGCGACCAGCAGAGCCAGAAACGGAGCGGGGTAACTGCACATCCCCGATCATTTACGGAGTAGCAACAGGTTCCTGCTCACCGCGTCATCGGAACGTCGCGCTCGTCCTCTCCGCCTTGTTCATCGCGACGCTTCAAGTGGCCCGCCCAAATATTGAGATAAACTCCCGATAAGCCATGGTTGCTTCGTGTCCTCTAGCCGGCGAAGGTCGCTGCACGTTTTCCGATCCACCTTTCCTCCCCTCGCCCTGTTCTCAATTGCCCGCGCGAGACAGCAGATGGTTCGTCAATGGCAACCTGCATTTGGTAGCTTGTGTCCTCCTGCGTAAGATGATCTCAGGACGCGAGAAAGTGCATTTTGAAAATGCGTTCGTTGCCGCCGCGCTAAACACGCATACCAACTCAAGCGAGTAACCAATGATGTCATCCTCCTCAAACAAGATCGCGCTCTTTATCGATGGCGCCAATCTTTACGCGACCGCTAAGACGCTCGGCTTCGATATTGATTACAAGCGCCTACTCAACGAGTTCCAGAGCCGTGGCACGCTGCTGCGCGCCTTCTACTACACCGCGATGCATGAGGATCAGGAATACTCGTCGATTCGCCCCTTGATCGACTGGCTCGATTACAACGGCTACACCGTGGTTACCAAGCCGACCAAAGAGTTCATCGACTCCTCCGGCCGCCGCAAGCTCAAGGGCAACATGGATGTCGAGCTCGCGGTCGATGCCATGGAGCTCGCGGAGCATATCGACCAGATGGTGCTGTTGTCCGGCGACGGCGACTTCCGCTCCCTCGTAGCGGCGGTGCAGCGCCGCGGTGTGCGAGTCACGGTAATCTCGACCATCTCAACCGAGTCGCCGCTGATCGCCGACGAACTACGCCGGCAGGCCGACGCTTTCACCGATCTCGTCGAGCTGCAGTCGAAAATAGTCCGAGATCCGTCTGAGCGTCCGGCGCCGCGCGAGTCGCGTCATCCCACGCCGCAACTCCTGCAGCGCGTGACGGTGGTGCCTGCAAGCCGCGATGACGATTTCGACAATCGAGATACGCCCCAGTGAAATAAGGTTCAGCAAGACCATTCAAAATGACTTGAATCTTACCTGGCGTCAGGTTGTAGGCTTGCCCGACAATGACCGAGTCTGCAGCAAACAACCCACGATGGAGCGTAGGCTGTGGCGGTAATCGGGTTCCCGTGCCCACGAATGACAACCCGCCGCCACGATCGCAGTCCTGTTCTTTTGGCTTCTTCGTAAATTGGGAAACTCTTATCATGATCTCTGTCCTCGTGGTGGTTATAGTCGCGGCTTGGTACATAGAGTGGCAGCTTCTCTTTGTGCCTAAACTGGTCTCTGAATGCGACTTTCTGACGCAAGACACAAGATTTAGCGAGAGCTGCTTGCCTCCGTAGGCAACCGTTAGTTTGCAGGCTTAGAAATCGACAAAGCTCGAAGCTCTGCGACGCTCTCCTCAAAATGGAGTATCGGCTACAGCGCAAACCAGGTGCCCTGCGCACGAATGCTGATGCATTTGAAAGCTGTTCGACTCGACCTCATCGCTGATGAAGGCGAAAGGACGCGAGCACTTGTAGGACTTAATAGGCACCGCGCATGTTTTGCGGCGCACGACTGAAGCGGAACAATGAGGAAATTTACTCTCGGCCGACGACCTCGACCTGCCCCGCTGCCGGGATCGCAGTGGTCTGCCGCATCGCAAGGATGGTATCGGACACGCGGAAAGCAACGTCATTACGTGGGCCGTACGCGGCATCACCGTGCTGCCGGTCAACTTCGCATCCGACGATACGACGAAGCTGCACGAGAGCCCGCAACACGGCGTGAGCGACAACTACTCGCGGTTTCCATCATTATGCTGAAAGGGATATTGTCTCATCGTACAACAAAGCCGCCTTCGCCCCGCGCCAACCAGCATCAGCTCCAGCAAGCAGTAACTGAGCACTGTTCGAAAGAACGGGATGAAGGACATCAAATTGATCATTGGCAGGGTTCACCGCTGGCGCCAGGCTGGCCCGCGAGGAAAAGTCATGTCCGGCAAAGCTAGAACCTCTCAGGTGGGCGGACCTCGGCGACGACTTACATCGGCATTCAGGGAACCGCGAGACTCACATCCGCACCGAGGAACGCGATTTTGCATTTCACTCGGCAAGCTACTGGTGAGAAGCACGGTCCGGCGGCGGTGTGCGGCATGAATAGTTTCCACGGAGTGACCGTTCATCAACCTGAGACGGCAAAGTCACATCATGAAGATGATTCACAGATCGACGCGGAGCTTTGTCAGAGCGAGGCGGTACGGGCCTCGGAGCAGCACGCTTGCCGAGCTGATTGCGGCCAGAGCGCCACGCGACAGCAGATCGCTGCTCGGGCCGCGGGAGCCGGCGCGACACGTCCGCCCGAGATCGTCGACGTGCCAGCTGGGATCACTTGCGCGCTGCCGCAGCAAAGGAGACAAGCATTGATGTCCTGGCGAATGATCTCAGTACTCGGATCGCTCCAAAGCATCGAGCGCATGCTTGGGAAGCTTCGGGAGGTGATCGATACAGACAATTCGATTCCGCCCGAGCTGCGGGGTGAGCTGCATACGACGGTTGATGAGCATCTTCTCTCCGCGAAAGAGCGCCTTCTAAAGACTGTCGGCGAGCAATAACGGCAACGCCGATCGCCAGCCGCGCAACGTCCTCATAGCGGCAAGCGCTTGAAATCAAAACCAGTCCGTAAGTGGGCTACAAGCTACCATTCGCCTCGCAACATGAACACAATTCAGTCCATCGATCCGATCGAGTTTCGCCAGGCCATGGGGATTCTGGCGAGTGGTGTCGCTATTGTAGCGGCCGGAAACGGCCCGGGACGGCGTGGCTGGGACGGCAAACTCTGTTACCTCAATCTGCATGGAGCCGCCCTGCTTGCTGGTCGGTATTAATGCTTGTTCTGAGACCCACGATGCGATACTCGGCTGCGGCCACTTTGGCGTCAGTCTTTTCGGCGGAGATCAGCGGGACCTCGCGCTGCGTTTCGCTGGCCGGGATGGTGCCAAGGGTGTCCACCGCTTTGATACAGCGCCGTGGGATCAGGGCGTCCTGATCTGCCGGTTCTGCAAAGTGCAGTCTGCGTTCTCGAATGCGTCTTGTATCGCTACCAGGTCGTCGGCACCCACGGAATCTTTATCGGTTGCGTTGCCGCGACGCGACCAGGTCAATCATTAACTTCCGGGGCGAGCTTCGAACGTACCCGCACAGCTGAATGTCGTTTCCTCGCCATGCAGTAATTTGGAACGAACTGCGGCTCGCCTCATCTTCCAGGCCACGAATTTGGTGTTTGTAATGATCATATAACTCGCCAGGAAGCGGCGTTCACCTTGCGGAGCTCTCGATTCTTATATGATCAACCTCTTCTTGAAATGCGCCGTTACCGCTAATTTTCCAACGTTGAGATGGATCACTCTTCTTGAACATTGTCCTTATTGATCTAGTACCGACCTTGCCTCGCCGCCCCAAGGACGCCCACACTTGCGACGCAGCCTAACACGAAGATGATCGCAAGCGCCCGCAAGTGCGGCTGGATTGACGCCAAAGCAAATGCGATTCGCGCACACATCAAGAGAAAGTTCTTACCAGAAAAGCCGATCTCACTATGAGGCAGGTCGCATTCCGCGAGTTCGTGTCTTTTGCACGGGCGCCAAGATCCGGCTCGGCCATATGCTTTGAGGAATGCCGTTGCTTTTCAATTTTCGTATGGTCGCTGTTCCTGGGAGCCGACGAATTTGGACATATTCACACGAGGAACCCGAAAAGGGCTTGAATCGTACGTAGCGTCAAATTGCATGGTGCGGAAGTAGGTCGTGCCGGTTTTCTTGTGTGAGAGGTCCTAAAGAAGTTCTGCCCGCACGATCACTGGAAGCTCTTATGGCGGCAAATCACGTCAACGCACAACGATCGTTCGGGCCGCAGAAGTACTCAACGAGCCTTGGCGACAGATGTCACTCGCCACGATCGGCGCGAGAAGAGATGCCCGGTACCTCGGAGCGGCAACGTGAAAAAACCCGACGGCTCCAAGAAGATCTTGCTAGTCAATCACACTGAAGGCCAATGTCGGGCCATTGTTGGCTTCGAGAATGGTGATCCCACAGTCCCCTATATGTGCGGCGAGCCAGTATTGCGAAGGCAGCGCTCGAAAATGTCGTCGTGGTGCCCTTATCACCATGGTCAGATGCACGCATCTCCTGTCGAGCAGTACGTGAGCAAGATCCCATTCCCGATTCGTCTTCCCGAGCAAGCGGAACGCGCTGAGGTCAAATCGCTGGGTGCCCAGCCAACGCGCTTGAGCCGCCTGGAGTGAACTTGGGTCGACCATTGACGTAAAGACAATTGCGTCGCAGGCCTCCATCGCGCGTGGCCCGTCAGCTTCTCACGCTGTTTGGGAGACCGCGCAAGCTGCGATGCTTCTGGCCGGTACTACAAGGTTATTGGACGCGTCGCTCGTGGATAAAGAACAAGGCAAAGTGACGAGCACGGTGCTATCGAACAGGCGGCGCCAGCACCTGGCGAGCGCAGCATGTCTTCGACCGCCCTTCCCCCCTGACATAATAGGACCCCGCCCATGCAAGCCTCAAAAATGCGACGTCAATGCCGACCGCCAAACGGCATCGCGTCATCCCTGTACCCCTCCGCCGACGCTCGCCTGAACTCTGTACGGCGAATATGCCGATCGCCACTCCGCAGAACGCGAGCGAGCGCACACAATTATTACTAGCGCCCTCCCAGCTGGCGTGTTCGGCGGCGAGCACCCAAAGCGGCGAGCGGAGTCTTCGGTGTGATCGATAGTGGCGGCCTAGTAATCGCCCGAACCTGCAAACGAATCGACGCAGTAATACCCTAGTCCAGATCTTCCAAAAGAATTGGGGCGCTCTGCCTTGACGGCGTTGGCAGAGAGGTACTGTACAAGACGAAATGGACGATTGATGGTGGACCTCAGCACGCTGATTGAGCGCAACGCGGCGTTTGCTCCCGACAAGGCCGCGATTCATTTCGAAGGTGAGACTTTAAGCTACGCCCGCTTCAATCAACGGATCGAGCAGGTCGCGAGCGCCCTAAAAAGTCAGCTCGGTGTCGAAAGAGGCGATCGCGTCGCGATCCTTAGCCTCAATCGACCTGACTATCTGGTGTTGCTCTATGCCTGCGCGCGGCTCGGCGCACTGCTCGTGCCATTGAACTGGCGGCTTGCGGTTGCCGAGCAGCTTTTCATCCTGTCCGACGCCGCTGCCAAGGTGCTGGTGCTTGAACACGCCTTCGAGGCTCTCCTGCCCGCGTTGGCGGAGCAATTGCCCGATACCTTCGTCGTCGGTTTCGATTTTGTTCCCCTCAGCGGAAGCAAGTGGGATGGCCTGTTAGACCAAGCCCGCAGCGATGGACGCAATCCGGACACGGACCTGTCCTGCCCGCTTCTGATCGTCTATACTTCGGGCACCACAGGGCGGCCGAAAGGCGCTGTGCTGCGCCAGGAAGCCTTGGTATGGAATGGAGTTATGAGTCAGCACATGCATGGCCTCACCTCGGCCGATCATGTCTTGGCAGTGTTGCCGCTCTTCCACGTCGGTGGCCTCAATATCCAGACCACGCCGGCGTTGCATCACGGTGCGACGATTACCATGCACAGGCGTTTTACGCCAGAGGCGACCCTTGCTGCGTTCGAGCGAGACCGCCCTACGCTAGTCGTTTTGGTGCCTGCCACGATACAAGCCCTGACCGAGCATCCTGGGTGGCCGACGACGGACTTATCTTCGGTGAAGGCTATTTCCACTGGCTCCACTATGGTGCCTCAATGCTTGATCGAACGCTTTATCGCACGCGGGGTACCGGTACTGCAGGTTTATGGTTCGACGGAGACCTGCCCCATTGCCATTTATACAAGGCTTGGTGGCGATGTCTCGCGTCAGGGTTCGACCGGCCTGCCCGGCCTGTTCTGCGAAGCGGCAATCATCGATGATAACGGCAAGAAGGTGGCGCCAGGCATCCCAGGCGAGATCGTAGTGCGTGGTCCCAGTATCTTCTCCGAATATTGGGGCAATCAAGAAGCAACACGCGAGGCGCTGCATTACGGCTGGTATCATACTGGTGACATCGGCCGCCGCGATACCGATGGATATTTTTGGGTCCATGATCGCAAGAAGAACCTGATCATTTCCGGCGGAGAAAACATCTATCCGGCGGAAGTCGAACGTGTACTTATGGAGCACCCCGATGTCGCGGAATGCGCCGTCGTCGGTCGGCCCGATCCGCGCTGGGATGAAGTGCCGGTCGCCTACGTGGTAAGGCGATCGGAGGCTAGAATTGAAGCGGAGGCGCTGACGGCGTATGTGCAGTCGCAGCTTGCCCGCTTCAAAACGCCACGCGAAATCATTTTTACAGAAGAATTGCCGCGAACGGCCTTGGGCAAGATCCAGCATTTCCTGCTCAAAGACCTCGATACGCGATCAAGCCAACAAGAAGGCAGCGACTGAGCGAAATTGGGGTGCTGGCAGCAGTCCCTTTGCCACTAGCGCGCGATCTTGTGTCTCAACGCCAAGAAGTCCCCTTTAGTCAAATCTTATACGCATTAGTCAGAAATGAAACGCGCACGTAGAAAGTGGTCCGATCTAACACCGATCGATGCCATTGCGACCTGAGAAAGTGCCGATCATTTAAGATCAAGAGGAGACGAGAGCACACGAAGGATCCTTTCCATGCAAGAGACATGAGGCGGTAGCGACGGCTCTCGATATTGTCGATGCATTTAGTATCTGCGGCTTCGGGGTAGCTTTCTTGCATGCCGTTTTGTTCGCCTCCCAGTTACGGACGCGTGGACGTGCTTGCTCGAATGATCCTGTCGCGCATTTTCCATAAAAATCATTTCAAACCGCACAATCGGCCGAGCATGATCCCAATGCGGGGACACTTCGCAGAGGCGCAGTCTTCCCTCAGAGTTGAACTGTTGTTCTTACGGACCCGTCGCTTGCGGGAGAACTGACCACCGTCAGCAACCTGCCCAGCCTGGCGCGTCGGTCGCTCGGCCACCGAGTAGTGGAAGGAATACACTTCGAATTTGGCTATGGCGATCCTTTCGCGGCGGTCAACTATGCTGCGCCCCGTAATTGGCGCGTCGCGAGGGCGTTCTCCTCGCCTACGGCGCGTTCAGAATCATGGGTTTTCCAAAAACTCCTCGTCCTAGCTCAGCGTCACGCCCGTAAGGCTGATGGTCCGCATTCAAGCACACGTTTGTCCTAAATGCAGCTCGACACCGGCATCACTCAGGCGAAAAGATGTAAGCCAGCCGATGCCGCGGCAGAGGTTGCGGAATTCTTCGAAAAAAGGTGCAGAACAAATTCCAAAAAATATGTGCAACCCGCGGCATGCGCCAAAACTATGCCTAAAAGATGAGGCGCTTTCGCGCCGATCGGTAGTCTCTATGATGGAGATTTTTCCGGCCGTAGCTGCAGTTGGGCTGTCGTGAGGTTTCTCCGCAACCGGCCATTTTACACGAAGAGGAAAACTCGCGGTGTCACAGACGTCCATTCCCTACGCTCCAACGGTTAAATCGCGCATCCGCGCGATTTTGTGTGCAACTAGCGGCAATTTCCTCGAGCAGTTCGACTTTTTCCTATTCGGCTTTTACGCCAGCGCGATTGGGAAGGCGTTCTTCCCGTCCGACAGCGAAACCGCTTCGCTGCTCAACACCTTCGGAGTGTTCTGGCTGGGCGCCTTGATGCGCCCGGTCGGCGCGATCGTGCTCGGCGCCTATATCGACAAAATCGGCCGTCGGCGAGGCTTGATCGTGACACTGTGGATCATGGCGATGGGTACCGTGATCATCGCCTTCTGCCCCAGTCATGCGACGATCGGAATTGCCGCACCGATCATCGTGCTGTTCGGACGGTTGCTGCAGGGCTTTTCCGCCGGGGTAGAAGTCGGCGGCGTCTCGGTGTACCTGTCGGAGATCGCCACCCCGGGCAAGCGCGGTTTCTACACCTCGTTCCAGTCCTCCAGCCAGCAGGTCGCAATCTTTGTCGCGGCGGTCGTGGGCTATGTGATGAACGAAGCGATGCCGGTCGAAACGGTAGACGCCTGGGGCTGGCGGATCCCGTTCTTTCTGGGCTGCCTCATCATACCGCTTATCTTCTTCCTGCGCCGGACGCTGGAGGAAACGCCAGAATTTCTGGCCATGAAGGAACATCCCACGGCCCGTGAGGTCTTTGCCTCGGCACTCGCCAACTGGCGCATCGTCAGCCTCGGCATGATAATCGCGATCCTGACAACAACGACCTTCTATTTCGTCACCGTTTACACGCCCACGTTCGGCAAGAACGTGCTGGGGCTGTCCACCCAGGACGCGCTCTTGGTGACGCTTTTGGTCGCCGTGACCAACTTCATCTGGAATCCTATCGGCGGCGCCGTCTCTGATCGGATCGGGCGCAAACCGGTCCTGCTAACCATTGCCGGGCTTGCGTTAGTGACCACCTATCCGGCATTGTACTGGTTAGTAAGCGCCCCTACTGTCGGCAAGATGCTGGCGGTGGCGATGATGTTCTCGTTCTACTTCGGCACCTATAGCGGTGCCATGCTGGGCGCCCTTGTCGAGATCGTGCCGAAACATGTGCGCACCACCTGCTTCTCTCTGGCCTTCTCACTGGCGGCCGCCTTGTTTGGCACCTTTACGCCATTGGCGTCGACTTGGCTGATCAACCGGACCGATGACAGGGCTTCCCCCGGCTTCTGGCTGATGTTCGCAGCAGTGCTCGGCATCATCGCGGCACTCACCGTCTATCCCGGGACCGCCAAGCCATCGAAAGTTGCCAAGCCTGCCGCGGCGCGAGCGACTTAACAAACCTTAAAGCTGGCAAGCCACGTCACGCAGCTGCCAATCCACCGCCGGCGCCCATGTTCACGCTCTACGGGCTCATGAATGGGTGCTCGAACGCGCCCAGCGATCGAGTCACGGTGCTTAGGTACTCTATGGCATTCACCCACCCGATCACCATTGTCTTCATTCCGCCCTAGGCCAGTATCGGCGCACTGCGGAGCTGATGCCGGCGGACACGACCTGCTCTTTCCTTATCGATTGGCATCGTCGGAACGCGATGAAGATGATTGACTTCGAGCTTATGCCGAACGCAACGATGGTCTCTCGACCAGCGAGGCGATCTGCCTCGCAACACTTAGCGCCTCGCGTCTATCCTGATGTCCACCATGGCCGCCGCGCTGAAGTCGACTTCTCCGCCTCCGGCGCGCTGTTGACGCGAACGAAGTTCTGAACCGCCTTCGATACGAGCTGCTGATAAGTGAGACAAAAGTTTTGAGGCTGGGTATGCAGCAGCGCCAGCATGTCATATTTCCTCGAATGTTTGAAGGACCCATCCAGCATCCTCTTGTATAATGAAAGGCTATCGGACCTCATGAGATCGCCACGCGACTTCACCCGGAAGATCGCTTCCGCCGCAATTCTCCCTGAGGTCATCGAAGCGTTCGCGCCTTCGTGATCGATGGTGTTATTGAGCTGGGCGGCATCCCCGACAACCACCCAGCCCTTGCCATAGAGCCTCGGTATGGTGTTGTAGCCGCCTTTGGGAATAAGATGTGCGGAATATTCCCTAAACTCCGAGCCATCAATTAGCCGTCCAACCGACGGGTGACGCTTGAAGCGATCGAGTAGCTCGTAAGGTGTTTGGCCGGTGCGCTGGAACTCGGAGACGAGGCAGCCGATGCCGAGCGAGACGCTCTCCCTGTTCGCGTAGATGAAACCGATGGCTGTCATGCCGCGCGAGATATTGCCGGCGGCGTCGATCACGACGCCTTTATCGTCCTTGAGATTGAAACGGGCTTCGATGGCCTCGCGAGGTAAGCAGTGCATTTCCTCTACCCTCAGCGCAACGTGGTTGGGTTCGGGCCTCTCGCGCAAGCCGGAACGCGTGCCAAGTAAACCATTGACGCCCTCCGCAAGCACGACCACATCGGCGTGAATTATGCCATCCTGACGGTCGGTACGTACACCAATGACGCGGCCACGGCGATTCTTTGCTAGCTCCGTAACGGTGGTTTGGCACAGTACGGTAGCACCCGCCTCCCTTATCTTGGAGGAGAACCATTTGTCGAAGTGGGGACGGATAATGGTGTAGCGGTTCGAACGCTCGTGGTTGAAATCGTCGAGGCGATAGCGCAGCCCCAGACGCGAGCAGTCATCCAGCATCCAGAACTGCTGCTCGGCTAGATGACGCTCGAGCGGCGCGTCCTTGCGGAAATCCGGGATCAGCTCGGCCAGCATGTTGGCATGCAGAATTGCACTCTGGACGTTCTTCGATCCGGAATATTCGCCGCGCTCTAGCTGCAGCACCTTCATGCCGCGCTTGGCCATGGTCAGCGCCGCCGCGTTACCCGCCATTCCGGCGCCGACCACGATGGCATCGAACCTCTCGTCGATCATGGACCTCCTCCTTTGTGGCGCACCTATGAAAGTTGCCTTTTTGCGATCCGATCCCGTCAATGAGGCAATGGCGTACGTAATGAGGCGATGATCGCCCGCTACCGGATAGCCTCGGTGATGATACCGATACCGCGCGAATTCGAAGGTCGGCGCATTATTGCCGATGAACAAGTCGGTGGCAGTCGACCGAATGCTGGGTCACGTGTGAAAACGCCGATGGCGATATACAGCATCGGCTGGATGGTCTTGATGGTCTGCCCCATCTGCTGGTCGGATGTGCGGCGGCACTTTTGTACTGACGGACGCGAGCGCGGCATTCGGCGCCGAGCTGCCGACCCGGTTGAAAATTCTCCGAATGCCCTAACCCCAAACCGACGAGAACGAAGACGTCGGCGTAGGCGAGAGTGGACCTAGCGGATTCGCGGTCCCGCACAGATGATAGCACCTTGGCGACGAAGCCGGCGTTGAGCAAACCCAGCGACTGGACGATAACAGAGCCAGAATCCCGGGTGACGCGCTCGGACATTGCCATCACGCGCGGGCTTGCTGCGCCCATGTGTGATCCGTAGTTCATTTGGTAGATCGTGCAGAGCGACGAGCCGCCGCCGGTAAGCAAGGTGGTCGCCACGGAGCCGGTCAGATCACAACCGGACATCCTCGCCCGCAACAGTAGGATCTTCGACCTGTGGGAGTTGACGGCCTCGGTCCGCGCCTTAATGTAGAACTCACTGCGATGCTCCGGCAGTACACTATTGACCGCGTCCTCGCCGTAAGAGAATGCGAGCGCGGCATCGCGCATCGCCTCGTCCTCGGGGCCGAACACGACGATGGCGCCAACGACCTTCAGCTTGTCCGCGAGTTTGCCGTCGTCGCCCATTAGCTTGAAGGACACGAGATGCACCCCGCCAGGCACCTCCTCGTTGAAGACAGCATGGTTGGCGGCCTTGAAATGCTTCGCCAGCTTCTTCTTGGCGGCGGCGCGCCCTTGGCTAGTCAACGTGGGCGCTTTTGTTGCAGTGCTCATCGGTAAGACTGCTTCAGATCAGAGATCGCCGGCCAAGGCTGCTAGGTCGGCTTCAAGTCTTGGTTGGCGCTTGAAGATAGCGTCAATCAACGCTTCCGCCGGCTGCTCGGCATGCTCTACCAATACAGCTTTCTCAGCGCGCGCAGATGGCGCGAAGACGCGCTTGACGATGGTCGGTGAGCCTTTGAGACCGCATTTCGAGATGTCTTCGACGTCCGCGCTTTGCGCGCTCCATTTCACGATCGGAGCTCGGGCGGCACGCAACGCATCCGCCATGGCGCCGCGGCGCATCTGGTTAGTCGCCTCTAGCATGGTGATGAGACAGGGCAGTTTCGTGCGCAGCACCTGGACGCCTCCTTCGGAGCGCCGCTCCGCTTCGATGGTGCGTTCGGTGAGATCGATGGCTCTGATCTTGGAGACGTAGGTAAGCGGTAGCACTTGAAGCCGCTTCGCGATGCCGGGGCCTACCTGCGCGGTATCGCCATCGATAGTCTGCTTGCCGGTAAAGATAAGATCGGGCTGGCCGTATTCCTTGCCGATTTTGCGGATAGCAGTCGCCAGTGCATAAGTCGTTGCCAAGGTATCGGCGCCTGCGAAGCAGCGGTCGGTGAGCAGAATGGCGCGATCGGCGCCAAAGGTCAGTGCCTTGCGTAAGGAGTCCTCGGCCGAGGGCGGCCCCATTGTAAGGACGGTTACCTCGCCGCCAAGTTTGTCGCGCAGCTCCAGCGCAGCTTCCAAGGCAAACAGATCGTAAGGATTGACGATGGTCGGCACCCCTTGGCGCATGATTGTGTTGGTCACGGGGTGCACACGGATCTGGGCTGAGTCGGGGACCTGCTTGATGCAGACGACATTGTGCATGTGATTCTCCAGACGTTGCGTGGGCCGACCAAGCGAACAGCAAGGGTCGTACCATTGCAGCGATCTCGGAAATAGGCAGCAACACAAAGCTTTATGCGAGTGTCACGACACTGTCAGCTAGCGTTCGCCCGCGCCAGGCTTGCGACATTCGTCGCGAATGCGACAGCGCGTTAACGCCGCTTAGTTGATGAGCAAGAGCTGCACCTGACACTGGATGTGTTTTTATTCGTCTCAATGCACACGTGGATGCCCGCGCCCTATGGCAGAGCTCGCAGCGCACACTAAAGACTGTGATCGCCTGGCCGACCGGTACTCGACGATGCTTCTCAACAACACGAGCAAACTGCCCCCTCCGTCCGCACCGGGTGAACGTCTCTTTCGAAGTCGGCTCTCCATGAGCTCGTGCTAGTTCGTAGTCATAGCAGACCGTTGTTCAGATCGCGCGTGGCTTTTATATCCGGTCCGACAGAATTTTCAGAACCGCTTGATCTCGATACCGTATTTCCTCAGGGCGTAGCCAATCTGGCGCGGCGTCACTCCAAGCAGGCGAGCCGCCTTTGCCTGCACCCAGCCGGACCTCTCCATGGCTGCGATAACACGCTCGCGATCGACCATGTTCGCACCGCTGACGAGAGGTGCGCCGGCAGGCGCTAGAGGAGCCTGCTCTCTGCCGATGGGCGATACCGCAACTGCGGCCGACGGACCAGCCTGGAGTATGGCCGGCTTCGTGGGTGCAGGTAAAATCGGGCCTGGGTGCAGCGCCATCTCATCCGATGCGCCCTTCCTTAGACTCGCGGAAAGGCACTGGCCGTGGCAGCAGGCAAAGTCGTCTCTGACAATCGATGGTCCAGGGGCGAGCGTGGCTGTCCGCTGCACGCAATTTTCGAGCTCGCGAACATTGCCGGGAAAGCCGCAGTTCATCAGTACTTCAATTGCACTCGCATCGAAGGTCAGCGTACGGCCATTTTCGCTGTTGAACTTTTTGAGAAACTGAGCGGCAAGGAGCGGAATATCACTACGCCTTTCGCGCAAGGGCGGCAGCAGCAAGGGAACCACGTTAATGCGATAATAGAGGTCGGCACGAAACTCATTCTTTGCCACAGCGTCTTCCAGGTTCTTATTGGTGGCGGCAATCACGCGAACATCGACTTTAATGGTCTGGTTGCCGCCGACGCGCTCGAACTCCTGCTCTTGCAGCACGCGCAGCAGCTTTGCCTGAAACGAGGCCGAGATCTCCCCAATCTCGTCTAGAAACAGCGTCCCCTTATCGGCGAGCTCGAATCGACCTTTACGCGCATTGAACGCGCTGGTAAACGCACCCTTCTCGTGACCGAACAATTCGGATTCGAGTACCGTCTCAGGGAGCGCTGCGCAATTGACTTTGATGAACGGCCGCTTGGCACGCGCTGACCGCTCGTGAATGGCCTTGGCGACCAGTTCCTTCCCGGTACCGGATTCCCCGCGTAGCAAAACGGTGCTGTTCGATCTGGCTATCACCGCGATCTTCTCAAGCATCGCGCGCAGCGCCGGACTTTCGCCAATGATCCCCTCGACGTTAACCTTCTTCCCTTCCCGCGCCGGGGGCTTGATCTCGGAGACCTGCTTCGCCAGCCGATCTTTCTCCGCCATAAGTCGCTCGCGGTCACACGCGAACAAACGATGCAGCTTCACCGTCTGGCCCACTAGGTCGGCGATCATAGTAAGCAGCCGGACGTCGCAATCCAGCCGCGCACTCGATCTGCTATCCAAGATGCGGTCGATAGTCAGCGTACCTACGACTTTCGCATCGATACGAATAGGAACGCCGATGAACGACACCGGAATGTTGTCAGAGGCCCCGAGCGCGTCTAGGTCGGACGCATTGAAGGCCGAATGCACCGTGACGTTCTCGGCGACAAGTGGACTCTCCGTCGCCACGATCTGGTCGATTGCTTTCTGCGGCGGACGCATCCGGTAGCGCTCGTCGCTATGTTCCCCTAAACCGGCGCCAACGGTAATGTCCGGTACGCCGTCATCCTCGAACAGCGAGATGATGCCATGCCGCACCTGCACAAACTTTTGTAGAAGATCGACGACATTGGCCAGCGTGACTTCGAGGCGGCACGGAGCTGTAAGAACCTTTGATATTTCGAAGATTCCGGTTAGCGCCTCCTCGTGCGATGGCACAATCGTGACCTCGAGGTCGGTTTCGGCCCTTGAGTTAGGCATTTCGCGTACGGAAGCGATATGCAGCATGACGACGTCTCCGTTGTGATTGCCGTCTTCCCTTTCACCTTGTTCGGATTTGCGGGTATCGTATTGCACTGTCATCCTCGATCTCGCGCCACATTTCACAGGATGACCGCAAGAGATAACGCAACTTCATGGCACGACAATAAATACGATAGTAACATTATAGCGCCTTGATTTGCTCTGTTCTTGAGATCGCTGCGCGAATTTTCCCGGCGGACGCGAGTTCCATTGACCAGATCTGATCAGCTGCGATCTGACCATTCCGGTGCAGTCGATCACAGGTGTTGGCCACCATTGATTGGCACCTCGGTGCCCGTCACATAACTCGCCGCATCGGAGCATAGGAAGAAAATGACCTTTGCGACCTCGTCGGGTGTTCCCACCCGACGCAGCGGGATGTTTGGCACAAGCCGCGATTCCGTGTCAGGCGACAGAATGTCCGTCTTGATCTCGCCGGGTGCGATCGCATTCACGCGAATGCCATGCGGCGCATAGTCGTACGCCATTTCGCGCGTGAGACACGCGAGTGCAGCTTTTGATGTTGCATAGGCGCTGCCGGCAAACGGGTGCACCCGAGAACCCGCGATTGAAGTCACGTTGACAATCGATCCCGACGCAGCGCTGAGTTCGTGAAATAGGCCTTGCGCGAACAGAATCGGCGCCACCAAATTGACGTGGAACACGCTCATCCAGGTTTCGAGTGACGTCGCCAACGACGTCAGTCGTTTGCCGTTCGACGTCTTCGGTGAAACGCCAGCATTGTTGATCAATGCGTGCAACGGTGCGCCTGCGAGGCGCTCCTTGATCTCGGCAATGGTACGCGGCAGCATCCGATGGTTGCTAAGGTCGACCTGGACATGGTCGGCTGCGCCGGACTTCCATGGGCACCGCCCGCCATCGAACGTCTGGCGCGCGCAAGAAATGATGCGCCAGCCTGCTTCCGCAAACAGCTTTCCGGTAGCGTGACCAATTCCGCGCGACGCCCCAGTCAGCAGCACGGTCTTCTGCTCTGCGTGCTGGATGCGGACTCTATCGGCGTGAGATGGACAGCACGCCTTTGTCGCCGACGACGGAACAGCAACGGCATCGTCGTTTCTTAGCTCGAGACTCAAACGCGCCTCCAATTCTCTTACCTCGCCCATATGCACCCTGCAGGATTCGAGCCAGTTCCAATGCGGACTTACGCTCAGCGGTTTGCGACCGAATGTCGTGTCCACAACAGCTTGGCGCGTTCGACATACAGGCACGTTTGCTTTCGGACAGCAGCAACGCCTTGCGCGCACCAAGTCGAATTCGAGTGCCCGCAAGCATCCCGGCCCACGGCGCTTTCCATAGACCCGGCTTATTCACCAAGCGGGCACAGTCCGGCGTTGGCGGTTGTCGCTGGTTGTGTGCTGCTGATGCAGTCACGTGAGGTCCGCGATCTAGGTTGAGCCAAGACCGAACCGCTAGCAAGTTACTTGGTACGATCTCATCCATTCGATGCGCGAAGGAGGACGCGCTGTTGCTTTGGCGCTCAGCGCGTCTTGAGAACCAGCCTGCCGTCGATGCCATTTCAATTCATCCTCTCTCGATCGACTGGGGTCTGTTTGTCTCATGAAGCGAGCCGATGAACAAGTGGGGCGCCTCTTCCCAGATCAAGAATCCAGTCGCAAAGTACGACAGCTGCCGTGCTGCTTACATGGCTCGGGCTAGAAAACTGACGTGACCTACGCCCTACGTGAGGTTCGTCTGCAAAGCGGCACCACTTTCATCAGACTCCCTACACCGCCTGGTCAACGGTCCCAGCTTCTCCCATCTGAATGCTGGCGGGACGAGAAGCTGAAAACGCCGGACCTCCCAGCACGTCCCACGTACTCTCGATCACAAGCCTGTTGGTCGGTGCGAAGGGGTACGACGGGCGTGGAAACGTCGTCGACCCTCCTGACCCAGTTTTGCGAGCTCTCGAGAAAGAGATGAAACAGCATCGCCGAGAGGACTAATGGCTTTGCCGCGCAATGGAAACGGGCGATACATCAACGAGGACTGCTCGTTATGGCACTCATACAGCCGACAGATCTGCGGACGATTCTTCAATCAAGATCAAACGATTGGGGTCATTCAAGTCGAACTCAATGACTTGGGGCACGAAAAGGCGCGCATAGCGCGTGAAGGCGCTAGTCGGCGGAAAACGAATCACGGTATCGCATCGCCCAAGAAGATACATCTCGATGAGAGCGGAAAAGCCGCCATCGGCCCCGAGGTCTGCGCTATGTAATGGCCCGGCCTGAGGCGCTAGGAAACGTTTTGGGATAGTGAAAAGATCGGGAAACACACCCGATAGCCGATCAAGAACCTGCGCGCTGTCCGTACACAAGAACACCCTTACAGGTCTTGGATGCGGTAGCGCTTTGGCCTTATGAATGGCAGTACATACCTGCTGTAAAGCGAGCTCCGGATCGGCCCAGTAGGGCGTATGCCCCATAATATCTTCGCCGTTGCCGTGTCGAACATGAACTCCAACAATGGAGTGTCCCTTGAAGTGTTCCTGATAAACCGAATCAATTCGAGCTTGGATGTCAGACCGCGGTTTGATGCTCTGAAATATCTGTCGTTCCGCGTTTTCATCGCAGCGCCACATCAAACAAGCATCACAAACCACGGTGTTAGCTGCAGTATCCTGTTGGGTTTCGAATAGATGACTAAGCTCGTCACGTTCTCGGAAAATTTGTTCATCTGGCCGGTAAACGCAGTCGATCGGCGACCTATTCCACCAGCCTGGGAAAAATGGACTCGGGAATGAGAACTGATTGATCTGGTCATCGCAGATAGTGCGTACGCCGCCAATGTCTTGAACTGGTTCGAAAAACACCGGAAAGGCGTTCGTGAATGGTTCATCAAGATAACAGGAGCCGCGCCAATCGATGGCTAGGGTCCGCCCCGTCCGCTGCGCATAACGCCAAGCTGCTGCAAGCGACCACAGGCAATCACCGAAACCAGTGCGTCGTCGAGAAATAACGAACCGATCCTTCATCGAGCCTCCAACAAGCATTTGCGTTGCACCGCTCAGGGATACCGCATGGATAGGGACATTATCGAAACTCTAGTTGTGGCTTCGCTGTTGTCAGCGATAAAGATGCTAGCTAATCGGGCTGGGAGTTCGTTCGCAGCACAGCTCCCGTGGAGACGATGGGCTGGATGCTTTCCGGCCTTACTTTGCCCAGCAGAAATGTTGCTGTTGACGTACTTGACTACAGCGGGATGGCACTCCGCTCCTTAGCGGCCTTTCGACCTTTTTTTTACGCATGGACCACGTCGCACAGAAGCGGTGTAAGGGCCTTGGCTCTGCCGAGCTCCTGCTGGGCTCGAAGCTACAACCAAGAGCTCAGCCGCCGAATACCCGTCTCACGGCTCCCCTCATACTGAGATTTGGACACGGCCATATTCATGCGTGCCTCTTATGCTTCGTTCGGCATTTGATTGCATGTCTTGATGCACCCGCGAGGAGTGTGCGGGATGTAGTCGGACCCGGCGCTGCTCCCACACCCCCCGGAGTTCCTTGACGAGAGCTTCACGCCTAGCCTGATCGAACGTAATTGCATCGAGCAGATCCCCGAGCACGGCTTCACCCTCTATCCGCATCAGCAGATCGAACAAATCATGGGAAATGCGCATACTGGCACGGCTGGAGAAGCTGGTACGAATCTCGGAGACTGTCTCCTGGCGATCTCTGCCGGTGTAAGCGCGGAATCGATAAAGGGATGTATAAGCCGGCAACGAAACCGCGAGCGCGGTCCAGTCCGCTGTCGTTGCAGCCCGCTTTTTGACAAGGAAAGACCCGACCACAAGTCCATCCAGCTCTGTTGTCAGAAATGTGGCAATCGCATCTGCAACCGAATCCACGATCGGCTCGGCATTGTTGTTAAACGAGGTATTTAACAGAACTGGTATGCCCGTCCGCTTCTTGAACTCGTTAATAAGCTCCCAGTAGGCAGGATTTGTCTTGCGCGATACTGTTTGAAGCCGCGCCGTACCGTCAACGTGCGTAATGGCGCCTAGCAAGTCGCGCTTGGCGTCGCGCACGCGAACTACGAAGTTCATAAAAGGGAATTCGCGCTTGCCATCCGGGAGGTCGAAAAATTCGCGCGCATCCTCCTCAAGCACTGATGGCGCGAACGGTCGATAGCCCTCGCGCTTCTTGACCATTGCATTGATCCGGTCCTTGTTTGCGGCAGGCCGAGGGTCGGCAAGAATGCTGCGGTTGCCAAGCGCGCGTGGCCCGAACTCGGAACGACCTTGCACCCAGCCGATCACCGCGCCACTAGCCATCCAGTCGGCTGCACTCCTTGCCACGTCGTCGCTCCGTTCAACGTCGAGATGCCCGACCCATGCATTCAGCTCCTGCTCTACGACGCGGTCGCTCCCGAGATCAGGACCCCAATAGACCTCCTGCAATCGCTCACGCGGCGCGGGCCGTCCGAGCTCGTTAGACATCATCAGTGCAGCTCCTAACGCGCAGCCAGCGTCGTGCGCCGCGGGTTGCACAAAGATGTCTTCGAAGAGCCCTGAATACAGCAGCTTACCATTCATGGTGCAGTTGTGGGCTACCCCTCCTGCTAGGCACAACCGCTTCATACCGGTGGCGTCGCGATGATGCCTGAGGATGTGAAACACAATTTGCTCCAGCGCTTCCTGCAATGAGGCACTCACGTCTCGATGTTGCTGCGTGAATGGCATTCCCTTTCGCCGAACCTGGATGTTGCGGAGTAACGTCGGACCGATGCGATCCAGGTAGACGCGATAGCCACCATTATCGGTGAGTTCGTAGAACTGTTTGAAGAGCTCCCGATGCGGAGCGGGATCCCCGTAAGGGGCAAGCCCCATGACCTTATATTCGTCGAATAATCCATAACCGAGATATCGAATCGTCTCGAGATAAAACAGCCCTAGAGAATTATTCTCCGTAAACGTTTCGAGTTGCGTCACATCGGTTCCAGAACCTCGCGCCAAGAGACCTGAGAGGAAATCACCACCGCCATCGATGGCGAAGATCAAACTTTCCTCGAGTCCCGACATTGCAAACGCGCTGACGGCATGCGCCATGTGATGAGCTACGAATGAGACACGCGATGCATCAACCTCAGTACCGAACTCCTGCGCTAGTAACATCCGCAGCAACAGTTTGGCGTCCAACGGAGTGGAGATGTCCGGTTGGGAAACCGACAGGCGTTCGAGCATGGCATTGGAATAGGCCTCGGTAGCGTAGAACGCGATACGGTCGATGTCGCTGAGCTGCACTCCCGCTGCCGAAAGGCAGTATTGAATCGAACTCACCGGGAACTTGTTGGAGTGCTTGATTCGATTGAGGCGCTCTTCTTCAACCGCCGCAATCACGCGTCCGTCCCGGACGAGCACCGCAGCGCCATCATGCAGAAATGTGTTCGCAAGTTCGAGTGGATTTTCATAAACTTTGTCTAGCCCCCCGCTTACTCCCAAACACAGCATCTTAACCCTCCATAACTCGTGACAAGGTGGCCCTATTGGCCTGATTTCAGAAGATTCCAGCTAATTCGGCGGAACTGTCGCCCGCCGCTGCGAACGCCAGTCAGACGTCACCAGCCTCCAGGAAACCTTGCGCAAGGTCCGCGCGGCTCAACGACATGAGCTCATCCGATCGTAGTGCCGGCGCTCCGTAGTGCTTATAGATTGACTGGACTCCCTTTCGCGACAGACTGGCTTCCCTGCTTGCGGTATCGTGCTTCAGTCGCAGTCCAGACGCGGCATGGGTACTTGCAACGAATCGCCAACTGTTGATGAAAGATCGCGCCCCCTGCGCTAAAGGGGTCATCTTTCGAATAAAGCGCCCTAGGTGCGACTGTTGCATGCTGCGCCGTCTTAAGCCGCTGCGGCCCACTTCGCGATATTGCATCGTGTATCTCCGTTTTTCTCGGGAACGTCGCGTCAACGCATCAGGCGCCGACGAAACAGCGCCATCGACAGGAAGAACGGCAGGACCGCGTACATGCAAAGCGCACCGATATGCAGGGCGACGCCGTCTGCCGGGCGCTCAAGCATCACTGGGCGAAGGAGTTCAACCGAATGTGCCAGAGGTAACAGGCCGGTGACGTGCTGAAATGCGCTGGGCAACTGGGTTACTGGGAACACTGCGCCGCAGAGGAAGACCATCGGCGTGATGACAAGCGTCTGGTAAAACACGAAGTAGTCGTAAGTGGGCGCAAGCGATATGACGACCATCGCAAGGCTCGCGAAGACAACGCCAGTGAGGGCAATTACTGGCATCGCATAAAGAATGGAGGGCCACCTCGCATAGCCCAGCGTGGCCGCAACAATCGCTATTGTCGTTCCGGCCAGAACGGCCTTGGTGGCTGCCCACGCCAATTCACCGAGAACGATGTCGCCTAGCGTGAGCTGTGTGCATAGGATTGCTTCCCAGGTGCGGTTAGCCTCCATGCGAGCGAAGGCTGCATACATCGCTTCAAAGGTCGCGGACGTCATCGCGCTGGTTGCGACCATGCCGGCCGCAAGAAACGCAATATATGAAGCGCCGTCAACGCGTCCCACGATTATTCCGAGTCCAAAGCCAAGACCAAAAAGATTCGTCATGGGATCCGCAAGATTACCTAGAAGCGATGCAGGCGCGACTTTCCTCCATGCCAGACAATTGCGACGCCATACCGCTATCCAGTTGTATGCGTTCGCGGGCATGACCGCCACATAGCCTTCCCCCATCATTCATTTCTCCATCTCGCGCCCTGTTAGTCGCAAAAAGACATCCTCAAGGTTCGCAGGGCGCTGCAGAAGGCGTAGACCGGCATGCCCACGCAGCCGCACGCGAACCGGCTCTGGGTCTGGCGCATAGCAAAAGAGTGTCTCGCCACTCACCTCGATGCGCCGCGCGTATGGTTTGATCAGCGCAGACAACTCATGCGGATTGCCGCCATAGATCTCGATAACGTCGCAGCCGATCTGCTCATCGATCAGCGTATGAGGCTTGCCTTCGGTGATCTTTCGTCCATCCTCAAGTACACACAGCCGATCGCACAGCCGCTCGGCCTCTTCCATGAAGTGGGTGGTTAAAAGAATCGTCTTGCCGCGGGCTAGAAGCAATCGTAAGCGTTCCCAGATAAGATGGCGTCCGTGTGGATCAAGGCCGGTGGTCGGCTCGTCCATTATCAGCAAATGCGGGTCGTTGATGAGCGCACGCGCCAGCGTCAGCCGCCGCTTCATGCCGCCGGACAGTTCCGCGACGCGTGCATCGGCCTTGCTCTCGAGGCGAGCGAACTCCAGCAGTGATGGCACGATCGCTTCGACTTCGCGTGCGCTCATGCTGAAGTAGCGCCCGAATACTAGTAGGTTCTCGCGTACGGTGAATGCGAGTTCAAGGTTGTCGAACTGCGGCACCACTCCGATGCGCATGCGTGCCAAGCGAGCGCGTGCCGGCATTGGCTCGCCAAGCACCGTGATCTTGCCGGCGTCAGGCCGTACCATGCCGAGGACCATACGCGCAATCGTACTCTTGCCCGCTCCGTTCGGTCCCAGCAGGCCGAAGCACTCGCCCTTCGCAACGACGAACGACAGTCCGTTGACGACGAACTTGGCGCCATATGACTTCTTTACGCCGTTAAGGTCGATTGCTACGGTGGACATACGTTCATCTTAGCTTGCAAGAAGCTGCTCGGCCGGAGCCGGCTCGGTTGCGGCCGTTTTCGTCCAGAGCAAGCCGTCGCACCACACGTGCTTAACGCGTCCCCACTGGCAGGCCGCTGCGACATCCGGGAAGAACCCACGTCCATGGTGGTTGGCACTCGTATTGCAAAGCAGCGGAATGCCCGTGAGTTTTTCATATTCGACGAGAAGCTCGGCGACCTTGTGCTTTGAGGTTCTGGAAATCGTTTGCAATCTCGCCGAACCGTCGAGATGCACAACGGCGGGGACTTTATCCCGCCATTCAGCCCGGGTCTGGTGATCGAAAAGCATGTAAGGATCTGGTGTTCCTGGGTCGAAAATATCAGGTGCACGGTCCTCCAGGCATATCGGCGCGACGGGCCGGAACTGTTCCCGACGTTTGATGTGGTTGAGATGATCCTTCATTCGCGCCGTAGTCGCGGCTGCGAGAATGCCTCTGCCACCCAACGACCGCGGTCCAAGCTCAGCGTGCCCGGCAAGGAAGATTACAGGCTGGTTACTCGCAAGGATGGTAGCGAGTTCACGCATGCTGCAAGGCGCAGCCTCCCATTCGGGCGGCACATCGCTACCTTGTAGGCGTGGACCACTATAGACTGACCATTCCAGTGGCAGGAAGCCATCCTGCGCCGCCATCGCGGCGCAAGCGGCACCGATTGCCGAGCCGCTGTCATTTGGAAACGGTGGCACCCAGACAGCATCGAACAGGCCGCTGGCACGTAGTGCACTGTTCCATTTGATATTCAATCCGCATCCCCCGGCTATGCACAAATTGCGCGGTCCCGGAGCACGCCGATGCCGCTGCAAAGCAGCCTCCATCTGGCAGAGTAGGAGACGCTCGAGGAAAGAATGAAATGATGCAAGCACATCTTGGGGTGCCTCGTCCTGCAACCGAAGCGCGCTAGCTTCGAAGAAGTCGTGCATGGCCGCAAGTGACGACTGCGTGTTGTTAACGTCCGCACGATACCGGCGGGCAAGCTCCGTATAGCCCGCAAAGTGCTCGTCATAGAGCTCGTGAAATACCGCCACGATGCCTTCATCAACAGATCCAAGCCCTATGTAGGCCATCAGCTTGCCGGCAACGCCTAGGTCCCAGTTGGTCCGGGTCGGCTGCTTGTAGGGTCCGAAGTGATGGCCAGCGGCAGCATAGGCATGGCCTATGATCGGAAACAGATATTCGATGAACCGGGCGCCGCGGCGTTTCACATAGTACAGGCGTGGAAAGATTGCGCCGTCCCACACCAGGCAGAAGGCGGGTTGCCCGGCTTTGGCAAAAGGACTTGTGCAGTATGCGGATGCGACATGTCCTGTGACGTGCGGATAGCTCCTGTAAGGGAAGTCTCTGCCGTCCAGCATGAGGTTACCGCCCTCGTGCCTGGCGAGGAGACCCTTGGGTTCGCGCTCCACATACGGCGCTCCTTTGAGCGTGATGGGCACGGCCCCACTGAGGATCTGGAATTGCGATTCGACCTCCCCGTCCCACCCGTCGATGACGAACTGATCAATATCCTGCGGATCCAGACCGTGCTCCGCCAAAGCGACAACAACTGCGTCTAGATTGTCAATGGTTTGATAACGCGGATTGTTGCCCCGTTTTTCCTGTTCGACGCAAAAGACCAGCCGCCCATTATCGACAAGGGCTATCGTCCCATCATGCGTGAGCTTGATACCGCAGATGCGCATATTGCCTCCATGTAATTGTCACAAACGGGGTTTCGGCTTCCGAAAGCATGCGAGCAAGCAGTCTTCGTTATCCGACTCACCCCGGCACTGCAGGCGCTCGATCTCGATCAACCTTTCGTTCAACATACTGATGACCGTCTCGGCACCAGCACCGTGCCCCCAGCGATGGCAAAGGGCATCACGCGCCGATCCGAAAACCAGAAGCCCATCTGGCGCAAGCATAGCCACGAGGTTGCTGATCGCCGCTCGCATCCCGGCCACGTCATCGACGTAATAGAGAACTTCCGCCACAACAATTAGATCGAATCGCTCCGCGGTCGAGAACTGCTGAATGTCGGAGGTTATCCATTTAATGTGCGACCATCTCTTTGTTCGTTGGCACGCCCGGCCAATCGCCCGCGGCACCACATCGATCACGGTGAGTCGTTCGCAGTGCGGTGCTAGCTTTTCCGTGAATGAGCCGGCCGCGCATCCGATCTCGAGGGCATTTGCGATGAACCCCTGGGACAGCGATAGCCGGAGCATTTGCGTATGACGCTCCCGTTCGAACCGGCTCCCATCGAGCCGCCACGGATCGTCGGAAGTCAACTCCCGCTCTAACAACTCATAGTTCTTATTCAACTTCACCGTTCGTTTACCTCGATAAAAGCGCACGATCACTTGCCACTGCAAGCACTGTCAGACGTCACCAACCTCGAAGGGTCGCGCGAAAGATCCGCCCTGCCAATCGACCCACAGAATTCCGAAGCTCCTGTAGTGCTTGGTACAGCGATCGGACTTCGGATGACGACATGCTTTTCACCCCCGTTAGGTGCGTTGGCAGCCTTGCGTGACAGCCAATCGCTGTTGCTCAATGTACACAACGCGTAGGCTTTCACGGGTAGCAACAGAAAGAGGTTGATGAGTGTGTGCAGAGAAAAGCCTAGAAATCGAAGTTGGCGAGCACGAAAAGCTGCCACGCTGCAGCGGACGATGGTCATTAATGCGATCAGTAGACATGTCCCCCAGGGCACTGTGGCTGTAAATGCGAGCTGCGCGATCCCTGTTAATAATGAAAGGGCGAGCAATAGCGGCCCGAGATTCTGCCCGACAACGTCTAGCGTGAGATAGCGATCGAGACCTGACAGCAGGCGCAGCGCAAGCAGCGTGTCCCGGAAAGTGCTCCGCGCCCAGCGGAGTTGTTGGCGCAGATAAGGCCTTAAGCTATCCGGGACCACTGTTGCGGCGATGGCGTCCGGAACGTACTCGGTCCGAAACCCTGCTTTCAGCATGAGGATGGTAAGATGCCGATCCTCACCGAAGTCGCTTGGCTTTCCCCGAAAAAGCTGGGTCTCGTACTGATCAAGCAGCAAAAGAAGCGCGGTCCGGCGGTACATAGCACAGGGGCCGCAGCAACACATAACGGCACCGAAGCGAGCCTGTGCCGCGCGCTCTTCGTTGCAAGCCAGCCAGTATTCCATATCAATTAACCTGGTCAGCCAGGTGTCGCTTCGGTTGCTGGCTGTCAACTGACCCATGGCCGCGCCGATCGCTGGATTCTGCATCTTCCGCGCAAGCTTTGTGATCACATCGCGGGTGAGAATCGTGTCCGAGTCGACATTGAGCACCAACTCTCCGGATGAGCGCCGTATCGCGGCGATCTGCGCCTTGCGCTTTCCAACATTCTTTGGCAGCAGAACGAAGCTGAACCTTTGATCGTCTGCGTAGGTGTCGTGGACGGGCGCCACAGCGTTGATATTTCCCGAACCGTCATCAACCACATAGACTTGCAGAGTTCCTGCGTAGTCTTGATTTGCGAGGGACTCAAGGCATGCCGATAGCGTGCGTGGGTCCTCGTTGAAGCAGGGCACGATGACATCCACGCTCGGCAAAGCGCCGGCATCAACTCCGTTCTCCGACAGCAACGAAACGTCTGTCGGCAGAGCATAAAGCGTCTGCACGCTCTTATAAACAGTCGAGAGCAGCGCATAAGACAAGACAGCGGCAGTGCTGGTTGTAGCAAGCAGGTTCATAGGGGCCTGTGTGTTCAGTGAGATTGTGGAAGCGAGCGGATTGCAAATCCACGGTCATGGATTGCTGGAATCAGGCGGGAGAGCGCCTTGAGAGTCTGGTCGCGCAGGCCAGCATGAGTGCCTCGTCCGGCCTCGTCGGGAGGACATCCGTCGTGCAGGAGCACAATTGCACCCGGCCGAAGAGAGGCTAGCACCGTGTCGATGATCGCGTCGACGCCAGGACGAGACCAGTCTCGCGGGTCGACCGACCAGTGAAGGGCCGCCAGTCCAGCCTTCGCTGATATAGCGAGCGCTTCTTCGGTCCACACACCATACGGTGCACGCATGTGCCGCACCGAGGCCTGGGGGCATGCCATGCTGATCGCGCTGCTCGCCGTTAGTATTTCATGCTGCACTTCGGCGGATTCGCATCTGGATAGGTCCGGATGATTCATCGTATGATTTGCGACTTCGTGCCCTTCTGCGATCATCCGTCGGATTAGCTTCGGCTGGTCCACGGCGTACGCGCCGATGACGAAGAACGTCGCAGGGACCCTATGTTCCGCCAGCACATCGAGGACATCCGGTGTGCAAAGCGGATTAGGACCGTCGTCGAACGTTAAATAGACGTTGCGATGTCCGTTGGCCTCAGCGCACTCGCTACGCATTGCGGTCGAGCAGTTGAGATATGTCACAGCTCTGGCCCGTTCCGATCAATCATCGTACCGGTCGGCCACTCGCTGATCGGCCTTCCAAGTGGTAGAACCACAACGAGCACATCTTCGGTGCGCGTGGGCGACAGGTTGAGATACACATCTGGGAGGGTTGACCGCACGCGAACCCCCGACAGAACGGTGGCAAGACCCGGCCGTTCGAGCAGCCTTGCAAAATGTCCCTTCAGCGCGTACCTAACAGCGCCAAAGCCGAATGGAACGCCAAGCTGCTGGAGTACTGGATACATCACGCGCATTGAGTGGGTGATTCCGAGTCCCTCAAGATCCGGGCGTACACCGTACAATCCGAGCTCGGCCACCAATAGGTCGACTTCTCCGACCTTGATGAAACGGCGCAGTATGCCGATGTGAGCAGCGACGCCGCCAGTGTCATAGCCGATGATACGGAGCTCTGGCCTCGCGCCGGCCCAACTTCGACCGCCTTCGAATGGATTTGCATTAAACTCGCCAGTCGGTCCGTAGGTCTTTCGGAAGAACTCGGACAATCCGATGTGGTCGGCGAGTTGCAATTCATTCTCCCAGCACACCCTCCACTGCACCTGAGAGCGCATGGAGAGACCTCCCGCCGAACTGGAGACGATTATATTCATGGCTGCCCCCGCGCAGTGTCCAGCATAGGTGAGTGGAGTTGATGACTGCGAGCAGCTCGTGCAGCTAAGCCGAAGTCGAGCGCCGGTTCAGCCGTACGGACGCGAACGGCCAATATACGAAGGCTTGGGAATACTATACGAAGGTTTATCAGCAGTCGGCGTCCACGCGACGCTTGTCGTACCGACTCCAGCCAATGCAGATTGCGCAAGCCGCCGAAAGTCGCCGCAATGGACACACCGGTGGATTGACGCTCATCATACATTTGAGAATGTCTCTCAGAGCCGGGGCAAAGATCGTTATTCATCCTGCCTGCCTGACTTCGATTTCTCCGACGTTTTGCTATCCGTCATTCCGTAAGATTGGTACAATCGATTGTTTTGATGTAAATCATCTACACCATGGATAACTCAAGATCATGCGTTTCAAAGGCCTCGATCTAAATCTCCTCGTTGTGCTCGACGCGCTGATGACCCAGCGCAATCTCACGGCGGCGGCACGCAGCATCAACCTGAGCCAGCCGGCAATGAGCGCTGCCCTCGCCCGGCTGCGGGCGTATTTCCGCGATGAACTATTCACGATGAGCGGCCGCGAACTTGTCGCAACACCGCGCGCGGAGGGGCTCGCCGCGCCGGTTCGCGAGGCTCTGGTGCACATCCAGCGCTCCATTATTTCGCGCGACGCGTTCAACCCGGCAAGGTCGACCCGCCGCTTCAAGATTATCCTTTCGGACTTCACGACAGTCGTGTTCTTTCGAAAAGTTGTGGACCGGATCGCCCGGGACGCTCCCGGCGTCACTTTCGAACTGCTGCCAGTCGCGGATGACCCCGACAGGCTTCTTCGGCGCGGTGAGGTGGATTTTCTCATCTTGCCGGAAGTGTTCCTGTCGAACGCGCATCCTAAAGCGACACTATTCGAGGAGACACTCGTGTGCGTGGGCTGCCGTTCCAACAAGCAGCTGCCAGCTCAGCTTACATTCGAAAGATACGCGTCGATGGGGCACGTTGCAGTCAGGTTCGGGCGTACGCGCAAGCCCTTGATCGAAGAACGGTTCCTGCTCGAACCCCGTCAAAAGAGACGCATTGAGGTGGTTGTGCAAAACTTTAGCATGATCCCACCAATGCTAGTAGGCACTAAGCGTATAGGAACGATGCCACAAAGGCTGGTTAAGCATTTGGAAAACACGATGCCGCTACGGATCGTCGAACTTCCGCTGCCACTTCCAACATTCACTGAGGTCGTCCAATGGCCCGCCCTTCACAATACCGATCCGGCAAGCATCTGGATGCGGGAGATATTAATCCAGGAGGCCTCCCGTATGCCTTCTCTACATGAGACCATTCGAAGACCCTCCCGCTCGTAACTTTACCCTCAAGCGTGCACCTGCTCTTCGTCAATCCAGATATATCCTTGAGATGCTTCAAAGGTCTCCTCGGACCTTTCTATCCTGCAACTTGTATCGCGAAATGCTCTGCGAGAGGCATATACGCCATCTTCATGCAAAACAAACGCTGCATTTCGAGGCCACAGCCGGGGCGACTTCGCGTTCAGATAACTCTGATGCTCGCCATCTACTCTATCGTTTAATCAAGCGATCCATTCTTTCTTCTCCGAGCCGCGGATAGACTCTTGAGCGCGTCGTCTGGCAAGAGCCGCCGCGTTCTAAGAATTAGCCAGACGTCGCAACGGAATGTTTTCGACGATTGCGGTGGCCAACATACGGCAGCCCGTCTCCACGAGGCGAGCCAATAACCTCTAGCAGAGCGGAGGTTTGATGAGGAACCCGCCAAAGGCGGTTTTAAGGGACGTAGGACGAATGTTGGGATTTTGGGACGGCTGAGATCTTTAGCTCAACCAGCTGCTGGTCAGCCAATTCCAGATTTCTGATGTAGGCGCGGATCATTTCCTCATCCCGCCTACGGTCGTGACAAAATATCCGCAAACCCAGAATTTGTGGCCCAGGAAATTTCGCATCTTGCGCTCGACATTCTGCGCGATCCATATCGAGCTCTTCCCCTTCATACATCCGATGATCTGCACTACCGAATACTTCGGAGGTATCGATATCAGCTCATTAACGTGATCAGGCATCAAGTGCCTCTGCTCGATCCGGCACTCCTTCGTCGCGCCAGATCGTAAAATGCTTGGCCCAAGTGTCGCTTGATGTTCCGAACAGCAATTTCTTGCGGTAATTCGGCGTGACCACGACGTGGTACTTGCACTCCCAAGTCGCGGGATAAGGATGGTTGTACTCTGCTTCCATCATGGTCTCCTTGAGGGTTCTTGGCGGTTCCCCAAGGGACTTCATTCCCGCAGCTGTAGAACTGCGGGGTTTCGCCCCGCCAAGGCGGGGGCTTAGCAGGTCTGGTTAAAACATTTTGCAAGACGAGCATCTTGAAGAATAGAAACCAATGTTCAACTAGTTCAATGAAGTCGCTTGAATCGCACGCTGCGTCAGGTTGTAAGATTTCAATTGCGACCCAAGCAACGCCACCCGGTCGATAGTGCGTTAGCGTGCAGCGCTGCCGGTGTAAGGGCACTAGCGAGGCACCGATCCGCATGGATCAATTTAGCGGCATGAGCGATCGTCGGAGCGAGCAAGGCCCGCCTCAAGCTGCAGGCGTCTTCCACGCCGGGCTGCCCGCTCGTTCGCATCAACATGCTCTCGGGCGAGTACGAGGGCATTCTTCTCGATTGCGCGTGAAGCCAGAAGGATCGTCTCTCGGCTGAGACGGAGATTGTCCATGGGAATAGCCGTTGTTGCTCAATGCGGAGTAAAAATACTTGCGTTTCAAGGGCCTCGATCTAAATCTCCTCGTTGTGCTCGACGCGCTGATGACCCAGCGCAATCTCACGGCGGCGGCACGCAGCATCAACCTGAGCCAGCCGGCAATGAGCGCTGCCCTCGCCCGGCTGCGGGCGTATTTCCGTGATGAACTATTCACGATGAGCGGCCGCAAACTTGTCGCAACACCGCGCGCGGAGGGGCTTGCCGCGCCGGTTCGCGAGGCTCTGGTGCACATCCAGCGCTCCATTATTTCGCGCGACGCGTTCAACCCGGCAAGGTCGACCCGCCGCTTCAAGATTATCCTTTCCGACTTCACGACAATCGTGTTCTTTCGAAAGATTATGGACCGGATCGCCCGGGACGCTCCCGACGTTAGCTTCGAACTGCTGCCACTCGTGGATGACCCCGATGGGCTTCTTCGGCGCGGTGAGGTCGATTTTCTCATCTTGCCGGAAGTGCTCCTGTCAAACGCGCATCCTAAAGCGACACTATTCGAGGAGACACTCGTGTGCGTGGGCTGCCGTTCCAACAAGCAGCTGCCAGCTCGGCTTACATTCGAAAGATACGCGTCGATGGGGCACGTTGCAGTCAAGTTTGGGCGTACGCGCAAGCTCTTGGGGGACAAATGGTTGCTGCTCGACCCCCCTCTCAAGCGACGCATCGAGGTCGTTGTCCAGAGCTTTAGCTTGATACCGCCCATGCTGTTACACACCGGCCGTATAGCGACAATGCCCTTAAGGTTGGTGAAGCATTTCGAAGAAACGATGCCTCTGCAGATCGTCGAACTTCCGCTGCCACTTCCAGTGTTCACTGAGGCCGTCCAATGGCCCGCCTTTCACAACAGTGATCCTGAAAGCATCTGGATGCGCGAGGTACTATTGCGGGAGGCCTTCCAGATGGCTCCTCCCCACAAGAGAACGGGAAGGTCCACGCGACTTCAATTCGCGCAGAGCGTCTCATCGCCTACTCTTCGCAACAATCCAGATCTCGATGCTTAGTACGAACAGCCCTCGTTCATCATAAGCACGCACCTGCAAAAAACGCGTTTTAGATAATCGTCTTTCTCAATCCACCCTCAAGCGAGACCATTTGCGGTGCAGGATCTCCTGCGTGTAACGGTTCGCAGCGTTGCTATGGAATCTAGCAGTATTGGTTCTTCATGATACTCTGCGTCGATTTGGAGAGCCATCAAAAACCGTTGGCAAGTGCGCGGGCATCGCACAGTCTGTTGCGCGGCGCTCGTTGAGGATAATCGCGTGCTGGCGGGTCACTCCTCGGTCCGGTAAGGCCGAGAGCTGGTCCGCGCACGCTGCGCCTGATCTAGCTCTTTGGCAAAAGCGCGTGCGATAATCTTAGCCGCCGATTCCGGCTCACGTTCGACCCTCGATTGGCGTTCCGGCAGGCCGGAGACCCACCTGACCCTCATGGGAACGTTTTGGCAAATACTCGCGCGCCGGTACTCCTACCATCCGCAATCGATGTATCCCGCGCTATGAGGCTGGCCTGCGTGGGGACCACAGTGGACCAACGTGCGGACCGTTCTCAGTGCAGATGCAGGATGTGCGGCCACCAAACGCCGAGCGCCGTCACCCCGATTCCGACAAGCGTTAGCACGCCGCTCACATAAGCGAGCGCAAGCATGCCAGTTATGACGGTCGTCGACGCCAACACGATTCCGATCTGGAACGCCGCCGAGGCCAGCTCGAAATGGTAATACTTTGCCGCAGCCTTGTCGCGCTCGTGCTCGGCATGTTTGGCTCTTGCGGAGAACTGCGCGGTGCCTTCGCCGGTTTCCGGCTCCGAGGCAGAGCGCGCGACGCTCTTCTCCCAGTCCTCGATCTGCTTCTGCATGGCAGCTTTGATCGCCTCATCCGTTTCCGAGCGCTGGATGAGCTTGGTCAGCTCGGCCGCGGTCTGCACCACGGTGCCGCGCATCTTCTTGGCCTGGAAGAACGCCCAGTCACTGGCAGCCTTGATGTGCTCACGGTTCGCTTCGGTGTGCGCGCTCTTGCCGAGCGTCTCCGAGATTGCAAGGAACAGCGCCAGCATGGCGATCAGCAGTGCGATCTTCTTGTTCTCGCCAGCCGCGTGCTCGGCATGCTCCGCATGCTTCATGCTTTCATGTGCGCTCATGATTCCCTCTTTCCTCGAGACACCGCGACTAGCCGAAACCGCTGAGTAGCGCGCAAGGCAGCAGTTTGTGACGGGAATGAATTGCGCGCTCGATCGCTGGTTCTTGGGGCTGCCCGACCGAGCCGCGCCCACCCAGGAGTGCTTCGCCTCCGGTCTTCCGATAGCGAGCGCGAACTGGCCTTGGTGTATACGCCGCTGTGGAAGTCGCGGTTGCCGGCTCCCCGGCGAACGCGCCGAGTTCGAGCTGGTTAATGCCATAGGCGCGGATCTGGTAAGAGCCGTTGATCAGCCGCTGGCGGAACTCGCCCTGGAATAGCGTATTCAGCTTGGTGGTGAAGCACGGATTGAAGGTCGAGTCATATGCCGCCGCGATCGCCCAGTAGAACCGGGTCTCAACCGCGCAGCTATAGGAGTTGGAGCTGTAGGCCGGCATCAGGAAGTCCGTCTTGCGCTTCACAGTCGGATCAAGCGTCGAAAAATACAGCAGATACGCCATCGGCACGCCGAAGAATCGAGCTGCGCGTTCTCGAAATGCAGCATTTTGTCGGTCTGGTCGTGAATGATGCGCGCACCCTTTCCTGCCACATCGGCGACTTCTTCGGGTCGTCTTTGTACTGCGCGCAGGCAGTATAGACGCCGTTTTCGAACGCGGTGTAATTGCCCGCAGAACGATTGGCGCGCGCACTTTCGGAGCAAACGCGATTTTGCTTGATGTAACTCAACTCCGCTGTGATTTGCCGGGTACGTCCGATCACAGCTGCTGGCCACCATTGATGGCACATCCGTGCCGGTGGCATAACTCGCTGCAGCCGCGCATAGGAAGAGGATGACCTTTGCGACTTCTTCGGGCGCGCCCACCGGGCGCAGCGGGATGTTTGCGACAAGACACGCTTCCGTGTCGGGCGACACAATGTCCATCTTGATCTCGCCGGCGCGATCGCATTGACGCGAAGGCCATGCGGCGATAGTCGTGCGCCATTTCGCGCGCGAGACACGCGAGCGCAACTATTGATGTCCCATAGGCGCTACCGGCAAACGAGTGCACCGGCGAACCTGCCATTGATGTCACATTGACAATCGAACCTGACGCAGCTCTCAGCTCGTGAAAAAGGCGTTGCGGCAGCAGGATCGGCGCGACCAGTTTGTGGTGGAGCACGCCAATCCAGGTTTTGACTGACAGCGTCAATAACGTCATTCGTTCGCCATTCGAAGTCTCCGGTGAAATGCTGGCATTGTTGACCAATGCATGCAACGGCGCGCCTGCGAGGCGCCACTTGATCTCAGCGATGACACGCGGCAGCAGGCGATGGTTATTGAGTTCAACCTGGACATGGTCGTCTGCGCCTGAGTTCAATCGAACGGTTGGCGCGCGCAAGTAATGACGCGCCAGCCCGCTTCCGAAAACAGCTTTCCGGTGGCGTGGCCAATGCCGCGCGACGCGCCGGTCTGCACCATGGTCTTCCGCTCTCCCTGCTGAATGCGGTCCCTATCGTCCTGAAATGGACAGCGCACGTCCGTCGCCGACGGCGAACCGGCAACTGCATCGTCGTTTCTCAAGTCGAGAATCAAACGCGCCTCCATCTGTATTACCTCACCCCTGAGCGCAAAGCAGTATTTGGGCCAGTTACGATGTAGATGAATGCTCTGCGTTTTTCGGGCTGAATGTCGCGTTTGCAACAGCTTTGGCGAGTTCCGACATAAGCAGAAAGCTTCGATGCACGCAGCCAGCCGAATTCGAATTCCCGCAAGCACGCTTCGCCGCAGCGCGCTCTGCATTAGCTCCGGGCCTTCGTCCAATCGTGAACTGGCTCTGGGACTTAGTAAATGTGCGTCTCGACACTCACTTCGGTGCGCTAGATGAACGGGCTGATCAGCGCACACAGGATGAGCATAGAAGTCGTGATCCTCTCACGATCAGCACGCACTGCGGACAATCCTGATTCGCCTACCGATAGATGCATCGCTGGATGAAGCGGCGCAGTAAGCCGGCGTGACCTCAGGCCGCGTGCGTTGTAGCCGATTGCATAGAACTCAGGTCTCTCACCCGCCCCTTCGATTGCCCACGAATAGTTTTCGACGAACTCGCTAGGCGATCCGAAGCCATAAAACTCGAACAGTTCGATGTGGTCGGCGAGAGGAGCTCATTTCCTAGCAAATCCTCCTGCGCATCTGAGTGCGTATGGCGACGTCACGATATCTTGAGACGACAAGATTGTCGGTACCCGCAGCGAACGATTTGGCTCTTGAGCATGGCTCTATGGATGCGAGCATTTCGCGATCGCTGATTGACTTACTGAGCTGGTGGGAAAGGCCGGTTCGAAGCCCGCTCGCCCCAGCTCGCCTCGTGATCGGAAGATGGGAATGTCCCTTCCTGATGCAAGGATGCGAGCAGATGAGCCCAAAGATAGAAGCCGGTCACCCGCAGGCAATTGCATATCAGCGATCAAGCAGGACGTGATGAAGAGACCGTTCGCCTCCACGAATTCATCTGCGCTAAATTTGGATGTAGCCCCGCCCGAAAACCCCATGCTCGCTAGTTGTGGAGCCTCAACAGGTTGTTCCTGGTTTGAGCGAGTCTGCTGATGGGTGGCATAGAGCCGATACTGCCATGAGGGCGATGCCAATTGTAGCGGTGAAGCCATCTTGGCAGTTCGGCGGCACGTTCTTTTGAGGTGCTGTAGGCGCGGGCATAGGCCCACTCGCGCAAGCTGGTCTGGATGAAGCGCTCGGCCTTGCCGTTGGTCTTCGGCGTGTAGGGTTTGGTACGGATGTGCTTGAGGCCGAGACGTTTGCAGGCTCTGCGGAAGGCAACGGATTTGTAGCAAGCGCCGTTGTCGGTCATCACCCGCTCGACCTTGACGCCCAGGCTTGCGTAGTAAGCGATCGCCACCTTGAGGAAGGCCACGGCGCAGCCCTTTCGCTCGCTCGTCATGACCTTGCTGAAGGCAATCCGGGAGGCATCGTCGATGCAGACGTGGACGTACTCCCAGCCCGGCCCTTCGCCGCGGGCGCGCTGGCTGCTCTGGCCGGTTCGGTCACCGGTGATGCGATGGCCGATCCGATTGAACTTGCCGAGCTTTTTGATGTCGATATGGATCAGTTCGCCGGGCTGTTCACGCTCATAGCGCCGCACCGGCTCCGCCGGTTCCAAGTTGCGCAATCGGTTCAATCCCAACCGCCGCAGGATGCGGCTCACGGTCGCCGGCGAGACGCTGACCTCGGCCGCGATCTGCCTGCCGGTGTGGCGCTGCCGGCGCAACGCCTCGACGGCAGCGCACGTGGCAGGCGGGGTTTGGTTCGGCAATGAAAGCGGCCGTGAGGAACGATCACGCAACCCCTCCACACCTTCCGCGCCGAAGCGGTTGACCCATTTGGCGACCGTCTTCGCTGTAACGTTGAACCGGAGCGCGGCTGCGGCCTTCGTCAGGCCGCCTTCGATCACGCTCCGCACCATCGCCTCTCGACCTTTCGGCGTCAGAGGCGCATTCTTATGAGTGTCCATTCGGTTCTCCCCTCGGAATCTGAAGCTTCAGCAACCTCAGCTTCCTCGGTCAGGGCCGAATGGACAACCTCCTGAAAGCTCACAGCTAGTGCTTTACGTGGACCGATTTTCGTCAACAACGACAGTCGACTCGATTACCTGTGCCCTCCGCGCAAAGCCATTCGAGATGTTCCCCTGCACTTCCCCAGATTTGGTTGCGGCAAACACGGGATCGATTTCGCCGGCGCACAAGCATTTGGCAGTTAAATCGGCTCCGCGCTCGCAAGCCGAAGCTTAGTCGAGGCGCGCCTAACTCACTTCTGAGCAAAGGGAATGGACAACGCTGCGCCGTGATTTTCCCAGTAAGTACCTAAGTGCTCTGAGCGCCCTGAAGGATGTTCGTGCCGTCGGAACTCCGACGTGATACACCTCGAGCAGGCCACAGAACAACGGGCGCAGTGGACATGCGCCTCGGTTGCGCTTCGCGTAGAGCTGCAAGTTTTCGGGAGCCAGGGCAACGATTGATAACCATGCTGAAGTGCCTATTTCTCTCGACCGGCGGTTTGCTATCCGCTATTCCACGCCATTGGTACAATCGATTGTTTCGATAAAACGCATCCATACTGTGAATAGCCGACACCATACTCTTCAAAGGCCTCGTCTAACGCTTAAGTCGCGTTCGATGCTCTGATAGCAGGCGAAGCCTCAGCGGCAGCGCGCAGAATTCATCTGAGCTAGCCAGCAATGAGCGCGGCCCTCGCCCGGCTACGCGCCTTTTTGCACGATGCTCTGTTTACGGAACGTGACGTTCTCAACGCGTGCTAAGGGCTCGCCGCGCCACATTCGCGGGGCTCTGGTGCATATTCATCGCCATTATTTTACGCGACCCATTCAACTTCAGGATCGTCCTCGCGACTTCATGGCAGTCGGCCTTCCTTTGAAAGATTGCGGATCGTCTCGCCCGAGAAGCGCCGGCGTCAGCTGCGAAGTGCTGTCACTCGCGGATGACCCCGATCGTTCCTTCGGCCTCGTGACGCCTTTTCCTTATATTGCCACACCTGTTCATGTGGAACGCGCATCTTACGCGACAATATTCGAGGAGACACTCGTGTGCGTCGGCTCTGTTCGAACAAACAGCTATCAACTCAGCTTAGACTCGAGAGATAGGCTTCGATGGGGCACGTTGCAGTCAAGTCCGGGCACAAGCCCTTGATCGAGGAATGGTTCACGCTCGTCTCGCCCTCAAGCGACACATCGAGGTCATGGTTTCGAGCATGAGCTGTGTTGCACAACTGCACCACTTGAAAGGATACCGTATTTCGTCGATGTACGCCGCGGCTTGTATCCTTTTGACTAAACAAGGCCAAAAGTCAGACCACGTGCGCCCGCCTGGCGCGATGAAAACACGGAGTCGAATGTTGCAACAATACAGTGGTGTTTACGATCCCGAAGACCTTTTGATGTTGGGAAAGATTTTTGACAAAGCATGCGCGGCTTTACCCGCATCTATGCGAACTCGGGAAAACCGAACGGAAATAGCCAAGCTTGTTCTCGCACGTGCGGAGGCAAGCCAAACCGAGTTGGCGTCCCTAGCGAGCCTGATCGACGCCATTGCCGCCGCCGCTTGACCGAAGGCGATCTGAGGAAAGCCACCTTGCTTGCGCCGCACCGTGTCGGTTCAGTTGGACCGATGAAATCGCTTGAACCTCACGGGACGTCAGGTTGTAAATCGGTAAACATGACCAACACTACACGAGCAAGGCGTCCATGGCGCGTCGCCAAACTTGCAGAAACTGCCTACGTAGCGGTACGCACGCTGCATCGCGGAGCATACGTGTTATTTAGTGCGTCGGAGCGCACCGATGCGGACCATGCATGCACTACGGTGAATGCGCAGGACAGGTATACCACATTCCAGCGCTGTACAAGCCTGGCTTCTACCTTCAGGAGTGGGGCCGAACGTTGCATCGATGCAGGAGTTGCGAGCGGGAGGGCTTCTCGGCCTTGAAAACGATTCTGATGAAGCATTCGCGGCATTACCCGGCGTCTGTGCGAAATAGCAAACACGGGCACGGCAATCGCCGAGATCACGCGCAGCAGCAAGCAGAGCCGAGTTTATGTCCCTAATGAACTTGATGGGACGTCATTGCATCACCGCTAATCAAGCGGCGATCTGAGGAGAGTCACCTTGCTTGCGCCCGCATGGAAGACTGGTTCGGCTAGATCATTGAAGTAGCTTGAATCTCACCTGAAGGCAGGTTGTAGGCTTGGAAATTGAGAAACATGACCAAAGCTACACCACGAAGGCGCCGATGGCGCATCGGCGAACTTGCAGAGTATACCGGCGTAACGGTACGCACTCTGCATCACTACGAGCACATGAGGCTATTAAGTGCATCTGAGCGTACCGGTGGCGGTCACCGGATATACGACAGCGATGGTGTACAACGAGTATACCAAATTCGCGCACTACGTGAGCTTGGCTTCTCCCTTGAGGAGATTCGCAATGCGATGGAGGGCCGCTCCTCGCTTACTGACCTTTTGCGTGATCATTTGGAGCGCATGGAGCTCACACTCGAACGTACGACGCTGTTGCGAGATCGTTTACGCGATATGACGACGAGCGGCGAAGTACATGTCAGTGTCGATGAGCTACCTGCAACTTTAAATGCAATGTCGCGTGTTAACAAACGTGCTCAAGCGCCCCGATGCAGCTGCGCCTCAGACCCAGAGCAAGAGGAGCGGTGGCGGCGGATCCAGGAGGAGTTGCGCGATTGTATGGCTCGGGGCGAACATCCTCGCAGCAAACGAGTAACTGCTGTAGCGCTTCAAGCGCGCTCGCTAATTACCGAAGTCGCAGGCGCGGATCCAACAGCGTCGACGATACTGAAAGTTCTCACGCGATTGAGCGCACCTCTCGAATGCGCTGGCTGGGATCTCAGCTTAGTGCGGTATCTCGATCTTGCACTTGCCGCCCTGAAGTGATTAGCCGTGCTGACGCTTGCGCGAAACCACCGCGCAAGTTGCCGTTCACCTTCAGAGCCTGTCGGCTCTCTATGAGCGACTATTTGGACCTCGATAACCGATCGCCGGCTTAGGGCACAAGCGGTTGTTACGGCAAATGCAGAATCAACATTTGATCTACCTGGGCTTGTTTTGCAAAGCACCCGCCGTGACGATTCACGAACCATGATTGCGTTGGTGGAGAGCGCATCAGCGGGAGACGCGTATGATGGGGCGGCGCGAAGAAGGATTAAGTACAGTTTTTCTATTGGTTCGATCTCGAGATGGTGGTTCCACTCTATCATCTAGTTCGGCAAATCGACGGTTTGCCCCACCTCGATTCGGTGTACAGGGAGTTGGCGCGTTATTACTTGCAGAGGGGACAGTCCTCGACTGACCTGGTGCTGATGATCCGGATGCTCGTTGACGGCTAGGTGTGTTTGCAATGCTTTCCGAGCGCCCGATTTGCGCTGAGATTCAGGTCAGCCTTGCCTATCGCCGTTTCTGCAAGCTCGCCAATCGAAGACAAGATTCCCAATCACTCCGTATTGCCGTGCGCGGCGCGAACGCTTCCGAGAAAGCAATGCCTTACACCGGGTATTCGAGAGCGCGGTCGCGACGAGCATCTGGGCCGGCCTGGTAGGGCGGCGAGGCGTTCTCGCTCGATGCGAGCCTGATCAAAGCGGACGCGGATAGGAAGAAGCGGATCCCCCGCTCAGCCGTTTGCATGGAAGGCACCCCCTGCGGGTTTCGCGAGCAGCTTGCAGGCCTCGATGCAGGCAACCGGGATGAGGGTCGTAGCGGCGGCGGATGGCAAAAGCGGCCATCGACGCAAGCCTTCCAAGAAAAGTCTCACTCACTGATAACGCGGGCAGAGTGATTCGTTCTTGCCGTAACGACAAGTGGGCCTGGCGAAGTGGCTGCATCTCGGCACACTTGGTGCGAGTGCGAGCACCTCCTGAATGCGTCGATCAGGGTCGCTCTCGATCCGATCTGGGAGACTTTGAGATAGCCGATGGCACCGTTGAGGAAGAGCTCACCCCCGCCCGCCTTCTGCTTCAAGGCTTCAAGCGAGCGCTGCCGAAAGATCGACAGATCCATCTCGCTCGTTGTGCCGTTCATGCCGACGATCATTGGGGTGGCGCGGATCATTGAGGCTAGCTTCTTCTCCGAACGCTGCCTCGCGCCATCGGCATAGTACCCGATATCAGAGCTGAGTGATACGGCGGCCTTTGAATCGGCGTTGACGACCCCTCTTTCTTAGCAGACGAAGGGCTCGGCTTTATCGTTGTACGCCTTGACGTAGGCATCGATGTGTTCCTGAAGCTGCTTGAGGCTTGTGAAGGGAGGTGCCGCTAAGTGACTGCGCCTGCAAGATCGAGAATCAGATCTCGACCTGATTGAGCCAGGATTGGCTGGTCGGCGTAAAATTAAAGTTGGGGTGAGCCTTGAGCCAATGCTCGTTTTTCTTATGGGTGTTGAGATTGTCGAGGGTGACGGGAAGCTTTCGGTCCGGAAAGGCCGCTGTGACACTTTTCATGAAGTTCGGGAAACTCGTCCCGGCGACGGCGTTTTGCATGAGCCGCGATGATCCTTCCGGTGGCGACTTCGACCGCCGCAAATAATCTTGTGGTGCCAAGCTGCTTTGTAATCCTGGCTCTGGCCGGACGTGGCCATCCGGCAGCTTCAGATAACCATGCGCCCGCTCCAGGCCCTGGATCGAGGGCCTTTTGTCGACGCAGAGTATAGTGGCCTTTGCGGGCGGGCCGACGTAGGAACCAACAACATCGGCGGCTTGCAAATTTCGGATCATTGCTCTCGCACCAGGACTTGCGAGCCGTAAGATCACTCTTGTGGCTGCGCAGGAAACGCCAGCATATTGGAGTCGACATCGCCCAGCGCCTCGGCCAGCAGAGGGCCGGTGCAACGTGCAAATCCGTGCGGGGGGCTGATCCAGCAGCTTCAAAATCCGCTTGTCGGTGGTCTTCGTATAGATCGGCCGCTTGCCGGGCCGTGGCTTGTCTTGCAGCCCTTCGCTCAATCACATCAGCTCCGCGGTGATCCTGTTTCGCATTCGGCGGCACACTACGTGCAGATGGGTTCCAATCTCGACGCTAGCAGTGAACGGGCCGATCCGGAGTATTGGCAGTCGTGAGATAGGCGCGCTTGCGACCACGGACTTGGAGCAGCCCAGCCGCTCGAGCTTCTCCATTAACTGCGGCAGCGCGCTCTCGGAAGACGAGGTGCCGAGCACGATCAAGAGCTCGTCCTTGATATAGGTGAGAATTCTGAAGATCGAGAATCCGATAAAGCGCGCGAGTAGCCCGAGCACGACCACGATGAAAAGCGCAGCCGTAGCATAGAACAGCGCAATCAGACCGATCAGATTGCCGAGCGCCGAAGGTCCGTACTTGCCGATCGTAAAGGCCATGGCGCCGAACGCGCCGATCGGCGCCGCTTTCATAACTATGGCCATCACGCTAAACACCGCATGGGCTGCATCGTCAATTATGCATCGAAGCTTCTCGCCGCGTCCGCCCAGCGCCATCAGCGAGAAGCCGAACAGGATCGCCAACAAGAGTACCTGCAGGATGTCGCCGCGCGCCAGCGCGCCGACGCTGGTGTCGGGAATGATGTTGAGGATGAAATCGACGGTTCTCGCGGCCTGCGCCTGCTTCGCATAGATGGCGACTGCAGCGGCATCCGGCTTGGCACCAAAGCCACGGCCGATCTGGAACAGATTGACCATGACTAGGCCAAGCACCTCGGCGAAAGTGGAGACGATCTCGAAATAGACAAGCGCCTTGACGCCGACCCTGCCGACTTTCTTCGCATGCTCAATATGGGCAATGCCGGACACTACAGTGCAGAAGATGATCGGCGCGATCAACATTTTGATTAGCCTGATGAAACCGTCGCCCAGCGCTTTGACCCAGTCATTGGTCGTAACCGATGGCCAAAGCCAGCCGACGATGACGCCAATCAGGATGGCAATCAGCACCTGAACATAGAGTATCTTGTACCAGGGGCGACACGCCCGCGCGGCGATTGCAGTTGCGATGGTCGTCATGACGGTCCTCCCTTGCACTCACACGGATATCTGAGCCCCTCCGTGCTGAAGCGCCGCGCTGCTCCACCCAAACAATGTCGATAGGTCAGCGGATTGAGTGCCGTCTGCATTTCTTTGAACCTGCCTCTTCAGCAGATTTGAATCATTGGGAAAGCCGGGCCGCTGCACGCTTCCAGATCATGTCGTCCCAACCCGGGGGGCAAGATTCGAACCAACGCGTCGCTCGTATTTTCGGCAGACCGCGCATAGCAGAAGCCCATGAATTTCTGCGTTTGGAGCTATCGAAGTTGATGCCGGACGTTGCAGCGACGTGGTCGAGCGTAGTCTTGCCGAAGTGAACCTGTCAGAGTTCAAGTCGGAAACATCAGCTAGCGATAGAACGCGGCATTGGCTCGCAGGATCTAGCCGCGGCCGTCCTTTCGACTGATCTGGCGGAGAGTGACCAACGATATACTTGGTCGCGGAATGGATCGAGATATCGACACCATGCTCAAACGGCTTGAAATAAAGAGGCGTCGCCCACGTATTATCCATGATCACAAGCGCATCAGATTGATGCGCGATAGCAGCGAGTGCCGGAACATCCTGAACCTCAAAGGTCATGGATCCGGGTGACTCCAGATAGATCACCCGGGTATTTGCTTTGATTTTCGCAGAGAGTTCAGAGCCTTGCGTTGGACGGAAATACTGCACTTCGATCTGAAGTCTCGCGAAGACTTGTTCCGCGAAGGTTCTCATAGGTGGATAGACGCTATCGCTGATCAACAAATGATCGCCGGCCTTCAGCACTCCAAGGAGTGAGCGCGTGCAAGAAGATAAGCCTGACGGGAATAGGATGGAACGGTAGCCACCCTCCAGTTCGCAAGCGGCAGTCTCAAGTGCGCGAGACAACGGCGAGCCGAAGCGCCCGTAGCTAGTTATCGGATTGCGTCTCCGCTCCTCCCATTCTTCCAAGGTGTCCGAAAGGATTGTGGAGCCGCGATAGATGGGCACATTCACCAATCCGGCATGTTTTCTCGGATTTCGACCGACATGACAGCGTTGCGTCTCGGTTTGTCGTAGGTTGTTGCCGTCGTTCAGATATTTCATAACTGTTCTATTGGGTTGCCTCTGTTCATGTCCAAAAGGGGCGAGGCTTCCCAGCCACTTTGACAAAGCGTGATTTACGACGTTGAGGAGACTAATGCCTCCTCAGCAGCGGTCCTTTTTTTTGCGGTGCCGAAGCTACGGCTTATCTTTGTTACAGCAAAATCTCGCGCTGCGTTTTGATATGAAACTACGTGCCATAAACGGCCAAACTGCACATTCCAAGAGCGCTCATCCAGGAGGTTTGTAACCGCATGATGGTCAATCAGTAGCGCTCGCATTTCATGGCCTTTTGGTGCCACGCCAAACCCGTTCCGCAGCAAAGGAGCAAGAGCCGGGCCAAATATGTAGAGCGTGCGAGCCGGGCGACTTAGCCGAGAAGCCGAAAATCAGGCGCGCCGCAGATGCTATCGTCCAAAAGCAAACACGTTATGTTCAGAACCGGCCAAGCTATCCGAAACGGGATATTGCGCTAACGCGGGAAGTTATAAAGGCACGCGCCTTCCCGAACCTGGGACGGTGATCGAAGGCGGCAAACAGCGCTTCCGCCTAACAGGCTGCAGCCGCCGTCATCGGAGATCTTCTCCCGCCGGGGAAGACCTGACGGTTCGCGATTGAACCGCTTTCCTCTACGAAGGCCGTTGTGGCTCGCTTTGCAGCAGGCTGTCACACCAATCTTGCGGAAACATCCGTCAATTCAGTCCACCTAGCCGCGCGTAAACGATCATCCAGCTCTCTCGGGGGCGATCAAACGTTGCAAATCTCAACGCCTTTGCAAAGCGCGGCGACGCCCTGGGCACGACTCGGCCCGCTTGCATTCGGCGAGAGGCGTGCGTGATGAAATTGATTGTTGTCGCTGCCGTTTGATCAAGCGGCAATCCGAGATGCGCCTTCGAGCCGCAGAATTGAATTCGATTCGGTTAAACTATGGATGTCTTTCTCGCTGCCCTCCTCTCAACGCGCCCTTATCAGCGAGCTTCAATTTGAGCCCTTCAACGCGGCGCTCCTTCCAATCCGATAGGCCATCGACGTTTGCGTCGTGCCAATCGTGTGAGGATTTCCAGACCTACAACCTAACGCGGCGTGAGGTTCTGGCCATCCGTTCGACGCGAGTGTTGCGGCGCAGCTATAGCAATTCGCGATGACGCTGCTAAAACCCGCACAGCTTGGGGGCTAACAAACGGAATGACACTGGAAATGAAGAACTTGTTGCTTGTGACTGCAAGCATTGTCGCGTTTGGCGCGGCGGTGCCCGCATTCGCCGCGGATCTCGCTCCGCCGCCGGTCTACACGAAAGCGCCGCAGCCGGCGCCGGTAGTTGCCGCGATCTACGACTGGAGCGGGTACTATCTTGGTATCAATGGCGGCTGGGGCTCGGGCCGTAACACCTGGGATTATGCGGGCGTCCAGCCAGACGGCTCCCATGACGCGAGCGGCGCGACCGTCGGTGGCCAGATCGGCCATCGCTGGCAGTCGGGCCAGGTGGTGTTCGGCGTCGAAGGCCAGGGCAACTGGGCTGATTTCAGCGGCTCCAATCTCAGCCAAGTCGTCTTCATGGACCTAACCAACCGTACCAAGACCGATGCGTTCGGCTTGATCACCGGCCAGATCGGCTACGCCGTCAATAACGTACTGCTTTACGCCAAGGGTGGTGTCGCGGTGGCCGGCAGCACCTATCAGGTCAAGTCGACGCTGACCGACCAGCATGTGAATACCGACAATCTCCGTTGGGGCGCTGCGGTTGGCGCCGGCCTGGAAGTTGGCCTCACGCCGAACTGGTCGGTCGGACTCGAGTACGACCACCTGTTCATGCAGAACGGCAATGTGAGCTTCACCGACGCGTTCGCGCCCTATCGTGTCCGCCAGGATTTCGATGTCTTGACCGCGCGGATCAATTACAGGTTCGCCCCGGTGGCTCTCAGATACTGATCTCTTAGCTTTCAAAGGGCGGATCGAGAAGCCCCGGCCTTTGGCCGGGGCTATTTCGTCAGCTATGCCTCGCCTTCGGTATTTTCGGCAAGTGCAGCCTGTGATTTCCGCAATCGGGGTGCCGTAAATCGGTTGACCATGGTCGAGGTAACCACTACCTAGAACGACTGGGCTAAACGGGAAGGCCGCGTCTGGGCGACTGCGCTCGCACATGCTGACGCACGCAGCCGGCACGAACGCCACCTCGTTCAATTGCGCCTTTGGTTCCGCGGACTTTCAATTTCCAGGTATTTCTCGTGCAGTAACGCACTAGTCAATTGCGCATCGGCGGTTCGAAGCAAGGATCGGGCTTCAAATCCACTCGCACTGTCAGACGATAAAAGTCTGGTACTGCTCCTGCTCGGTGTCCGCGGGAATAACCTGCCCCGCCGGCGCCCAGAACGCGCCCGCTGGAGCCGTGGTTTAACATCCCATTCATCATCGGCCTCGGCTTTACATGTGGACACAAGCAGAGAACACGTTGGTCGGTGATTCAAGTTGAGCACGACCGGCCAATTGCCTAGTTCTGTGCGTCAAGTTCAGCAAAATTGATCGTGGGGTCCGGCCGAGCCATCCCCTCGGACGGCTGGCCGACTACGCGGTAGATGTCGCATTCGATGAAGCTGTCGCGCGTGATCCTAACCTCGCTCTTGTCCTTCGGCTCGTAGCTGCGAGCGGGGCCGGCTTTCGCGAGAGAAGCAGTTGCGGCGACGACGTTGTGCGCACGCACGCTGAGATGGGAATGACCGACAGCGATTGATAGCAGTTGTCGAACAACTTCTGCTCAAGGACCAGTAAGCTCGACATTCGTCGTTCAGTCTTCGTAGCTGGGACCCACGATCAGAGCTCAACGCGTTAGTTTCCTGTTGACGTGTGCACTTTCCGACTCTTGGCGATCACTTTTCCGGATCGTGCGCGGTCGTACCAGGCGTGGGCGAATACTGGCCGTGCTCCGGCCGCGGCAGCTTCATGCCGCACTTAGCCATCGTTACTGCGGCGATATTGCCGACCATCCCTGCGCCGACCAAGAAGCCGTCGAGTCTTGCTTGCGCTCTAGTCGCGGGTATGCAGCGGCAGGCGCGCACCAAGGGCGACTGTCAGCACTGCGATGGGCGGCCGACGGTCAGTCCATTGCATAAGGATTTGGCGGCATCTGGAGGCCCATGGCGAGGACAGTGAGCTCGACGGCGAACCTGTCGCTTAGCTTTGGCACTGCTCGCAGCGTGGGCAAATAGTAGGGGTTCATAATGGTCTCGCCTCGCCCTGGCGCACGTAGTTGTTGCCACCGGGCGCGCGCAGATCAGCGCGAAGTCGAAAACCTGCTCGGCGCCAGACGACACCGTACATGCAGTACTCCACAAGTTCCGAGAACCTAGGATGAGAACAGCAAGCCTCGTACCAGTTTCTGGCCTCGCGAAACTCTGGCGGAGGACAAACGTTGCGATCGTGTGTATCGCGTTAGCGATCGACGCGATTGCGACATACGTCGGGAACACGATATCGCCGTTTGCAGCAGCGCGCGACATTAGTTGATGTAGAACAAGAAGAGCGCGGCCTAAAGCGGATGCGTTTTGCTCACTCATCTGCGGCCAAAGCGCTACGAAGGTGAGCAGCCCAAGCGTCGCGAGGGCCACCCCTGACCCGATTCGCCTCGGGACAATATTTCGCACCGCCATGAGCAGTCGAGATCTTGGATCGTCTCGACATCGAGCAGAGCAAGAGGTGCTGAGTCGACGACGCTTTTCGCCTGTCGACCGGGGGCACTATTTGAAATTACGCCACCAACATCGACATCTTTTGATTTTCAAGGGTTAGCCGGACTTCTGCGGCTTCCTGTAGCGATAAGTAACAATTTGTCGCCAGGTCCACTACCAGCACAATTAACTGATCTAGCTGACGGACGCACGTCACCTATCGGTTGCACTACGGGATTGACCAAAGGGTTTGCTCGATCAAGACCTGGGCGACACACGCCGTAAATGACCAGCCGGTCAAAGCGACCGCAAGGAGGCGGCATGCAAGATCAATCCCAATCTTTTCTCACCAACGGCCTTGATCGATCTTCTAACTCCTCACTTATGCCTCCCGTTTCATCAACCATGACGCATCCCCTCGGAAACGCGTATCACCTAACTCCGTCCTCCGCCGCGGCTGGTCGGAGCGTCTAGAAACACGGCCGGCGCCACTCGGGATGATCGGGACGAATGTTGCAAGTGGACGGTGAGCCGCAGTGGCGGGAAGACAAAAGCCAAAGCGCAACGGCTCAGCGCCTGGTAGGACTTGGAATGGCAGGAAGCACTTCGCTTGCTGACCTCTTGCGCAACCATTTGGAGCGGATTGAGATTCAAGTCGCACGTACGACCCTGTTGCGAGACCGTTTACGCAACATGACGACGGATGGCGAAGTACATGTCAGTGTAGATGAGTTACCTGCCACTTTGAATGCAATGTCGCGGGTTGAGAAACGCGCTCAAGCGCCTCGATGCAGATGCGCGTCCGACCCGACGCGAGGGGAGCGGTGGCGACGGATCCACGAGGAGTTGCGCGATGGTATGACTCGGGGCGAGCACCCTTGCGAACGAGTCACCGCGGGGCGCTTCAGGCGCGTTCGCTAATCACCGAAGTCGCAGGAGCGGATTCAACAGCTTCGACGATACTGAAAGTTCTTGCGCGATTGAGCGCGCCTCCCAGATTGGCTGGCTGAGATCTATGCCTGGTACAATATCTCGATCTCGCACTTGCTGCTCTAAAGTGATTAGCCAAGCTGACGTTTTGGCGATCATCCGTGCACGATGCTTTTGCCTACAGGCCTGTCGATTCTTCATGAGCAACTGATTAGATCTCGATTAGCCGGTCGTCGGCTTGGGCCCACGAGGGGCCCTTACGAAGACCAATGTCTGATCTACCGCAGCAATCGGACGTGCCCTATGGCGGCACAGCCGGCCGGCTTGCACGCATCTTTGGCCTCTCAAGTCTGATGCTTGGGGCCGCCGTCCGAAGCGATCCCTGCTGATGGCCCGCGCAGCACGCAAAGGCGGAAAGCTAAAACTCTGATCGCCAAGCACTACCATGGCAAAGGAAAAGTTGGAGTACAGAGGCGCTGGGGGGTGAGACCGTGGTGATCACTGGTGAGCCCGAGCACCTTCGACAACTGACGGCGGACTTGGGCGGCTCGGAACGAGTCGCGTCGATGTTCCGAGTTGGAAACTCCTTACCTATACTTCCTTCGTGATAACAACCGACTCTCCAATTGTGGCCAGCGAACGACTCGTTTCTGGTTCGCGCCCAGATGCTTTGAGGCATGGGTGTATTCTATCACGCTTCGTAACTATCTGCTTCTGGGCCCGCCGGGTTTAGCCATTTTTCATCCGAGGCCCTTGAGAGGGCTTGAATCGCACGTGGCGTCAAATTGTACGATCTCTAAATAAGAGAGCGATCTCTGGCAGGACGACTGACGACCACTTCGGCAACCTGTGGAGGATCGCCTGGCCCCTGCACTACGTTCGAATTCTGGGCGAGAGCTCTCGGCATCCAGGGCGGAAATGGATAAAAGCCATGGCGTTACATAAGTCTGATCAGCACGAGCCCGTTGGCTTACCTGGACGCCTCAGAAGGTCAGGGACACAGCACGACTGACCGCGACCTTGCGGCCAACATCGGGAGCTACAAATGTCAATTTATCGTGCCAGTTCAGCCGCGTGTGCAGCCGTCCTTGCTTGTGCTTTGGTTTCGACTGCACCCGCTGCGGACATTAGTATTGCAGTGGCCGGACCAATGACCGGAAGCACTGCTGCGATTGGTGCACAGCTGCGCGAGGGTGCTGCTGCGGCCGTTGATGCTTTGAATGCCTCCGGCTTACTTCCTGATACGAAGATCATCTTGAACGTCGCCGACGACGCATGCGATCCAAAGCAGGCCGTCGCAGTAGCGAATCGGCTGGCAGCGGATCGGGTCAGATTGGTCGTTGGTCACTTTTGTTCTTCTTCCTCGATCCCAGCTTCCGACGTTTACGCTGAAGCGCAACTTATTCAAATCTCGCCCGGCTCAACTAATCCGCAGCTTACAGAGCGTGGCCTCAAGACGGTGTTTCGAGTCTGTGGCCGCGATGACCAACAAGGCGCCGTGGCGGCCGAATACATCCTGCGATACTACCGGAACAACAAGATCGCCGTCCTCGACGACAAGAGCACCGCTGGCAAGGGTATTGCCGATGTCGTGGAGTCGCGTCTCCAGCAAGCAGGCCAAAGCGTCGTTCGACAAAGCTATGTAGCCGGCGAAAAGGACTACATGGCTCTGGTCTCAAGGATGAAGAGGGACGGAATCCAGATCGCCTATATCGGCGGCTATTACACCGAGATCGGTTTGATTGTGCGCCAGGCGGCAGAAGCCGGCGCAGGTCTCACGATCATGGCGAACGATCCGTTGATGACTCGCGAATTCTGGGCCATCACGAGCAAGGCTGGAGACGGCACCCTGTTCACCTTCATGCCCGATGCCACAAAGAATCCCCAAGCTGCGGACGCGGTGGCCAGACTCAAGGCTTCCAACCGGTCTGCAGACGGCTATACGCTCTACGCCTATGCGGCCGTCCAAGCTTGGGCAGACGCGGTGAAGCGGGCCGGCTCCTTCAATGCTTTGCGGGTGGCAGCCGCGCTCCGTTCGCAGCCGATCGAAACAGTAATCGGCACAGTCCGATTTGACTCTAAAGGCGACAACGCGGCTCCCGGCTTCGTAGTTTACCGCTGGCACGACAGCAACGTCGAAGCCGTCGAGCAGAACTGATGGTTCGCCACCCATACGGCTCCGCATATTCGACCAGCGATGGAAACCATGAAACGACCTCTCAAGAGCGCAAATGGATCCTACTCGCGTCGTTTTTCGCGATCACGGCTTTCCTCGCCGTCCTGCCCTATGCCCTGGATGCGCCTGAGGAACATGCGGCGTAGCCGAAGCCGCTGCGCTATTTTTGCCTGGCACCCGGACCGATGCGGAATGATATTGTCGCCAACTCAATAATGGCGGCAACCCACTCCGGCGCCGAGCCGCCTGCTTGCGCAAATGCGATTCGCTCGACGATTTGTCCCTCGGCTTGGCAGGGATTGGCGCGGAGCGGCAGGTTCATCCCACTTTCAACAAACTAGGCACTTCGACCGGCTGCCCGCAGGGAGATTTGGATGACCGCCGTCCTTTACCCCAACCACGCATTCAACTCTGTCCTCTACCTTCAGCGGCGCGACGGGCTGGCATGCTGACCATTGCCTTCGGCGGCTCAAAAGGAGAACGATATGTCCGATGCAAAATTGCAAGCTGTGCTCTCTTCTCTCTTGGAGCCCGCAAGACAATTAGATGCCCTGCCGTCCGGCCGACCCGCGCCAGATGCTAGTTACGTGAAGCTAAACACGAACGAGAATCCATTTCCACTACCAACAATCGTATGGCAAAGTGCGATTGCGGCCCTTGAGCAGCAATATTTGTATCCAGAAAATGACAATATTGGCTTGAGGAAAGCAGCCGCCGATGCTTACGGCCTATCCAAAGATCATGTGATCGCCGGTAACGGATCGTCTGAAATTCTTGGGCTCATCTACAGAGCTTTTCTAGCCCCGGGCGACAGCGTGGCAATGCTGTCGCCCGGCTTTTCGTTCAACCACAAACTCGCCCTGTTGCAGGGCGCTCAATTGCTCGACATCAGATCGAACGATGCTCATTCGCTGCCGATGGAGCAATTGCTTCTTGGTCCCGCAAAAGACGCCAAGTTCATTTTGCTAGCTAATCCGAACAATCCGACCGGATCCTTCGTTCCAGTAGCCGATATCGAATGCCTCCTGGCAAACTCGAACCGCTTAATCGTCTTGGACGAGGCTTATGTCGACTTTGCACCTGATAATGGATTGCGCCTCGTCAATCGCTATTCGAACCTTCTCCTCTTAAGGACATTTTCGAAGAGCTATGCTGCCGCTGGCATTCGCGTCGGCTTCGGTCTCGGCCATCCCGAGCTCATTGGCCGGCTACGCAATATCCAGAACGTCTTCAGCATGAACGTGATCGGGCAAGCTATCGGCATCAGCGTCCTTGCAAATCGCGCCGCTTACGAGGAGAACCATCAACATATAAAACATGAAAGAGAGCGAGTTACGACGGCTCTGTCGCAGCTCGGATTCTCCATAACACCTTCCCACGCAAACTTCTTCCTAGCCCGCACGCCGGACGGCCAAGGCGGCAGATGGTGGCAGGCAGCTTTGGAGCGGCAAAAGATACTTGTCGCCTTCTTTCCTGATGAAGGTCTTGAACATTGCATCCGCGTTAGCATCGGCACAAGACCGCAAATGAATGCGTTTCTTACGGCGGTCTGCGACATCTTTGACAGCTTGAGGCTTGGACGATCGCTTGGTTCGCGGCCTTAATGTCTGAATTTGCGTTACGTCGGCGATAGTACCACGACACAGAAGATGAGTGCGATTTGTGCCAATGGCAGAGGTCAGTTGTGGCTGAACGACGAGCAGCGGCAACGGATCCGATCTCTTGCTGACCGACGCTTGTCAATTACGTCGTGGCGAACGAACAATCGCCGCGTGATCAGCGGCATGAACGTAGGAACGACCACAACGCAGGAGACGGCAAGCGCCACCGCAAAAGGCCGACGAACTTTGACCGCTCGGATGTCCGGAAACGAGCGGACCTCCCGCCTTCCCACTTACACTTGCGAGAAAATCGAATGACGAACGTATCTCCTTCAAGAATAACCTGCGGCATCTTCGATCACCTGGATGAAGATGGCCGTGATATCGCCCGGCAATACGCAGACCGCCTCACACTAGCGGAAGCGTACGATCGCCTCGGCTTCTATGCATATCATGTGGCAGAGCACCACTGTACGCCCCACGGGAGAGGCCCATCACCGAATCTGTTCTTGTCGAGCGTCGCACAGCGCACGCGGCAACTTCGTTTTGGCCCATTGGTCATGCTGCTGAACCTCTATCATCCGCTACGCGCGTTCGAAGAAATCTGTATGCTCGACCAATTGAGCGGTGGGAGGCTCGAGCTGGGTATCGGACGCGGCTCTCTCCCGGTCGAATGGGGCTACTTCGGGATCAGCGCGGACGCAGCGCCAGGCCGTTATGAGGAAGCCAGCGAAATCCTTAATAAGGCGATGAAAGGCGGCACTCTGTCGTATCAAGGTGACCATTTTGATCTAAGCGACGTTCCTTTGACGCTAGGGCCTTATCAGCGTCCGTGGCCGCCGACGTGGATTGCCACCAATCGACCCGACTCCGCAGATTGGGCAGCCGCGAATGGCGCAAATCTCGCGTGCGTAGGTCCCTCCTCTAGTGTCCGCAAAGTTGCTGATGCCTACCGCGCTCGTCGAGAGCGCTACGAGGACGCTGATGGTCATGCCCCGTTCGTTGGATTGCTTCGCATGGTCGTGATTGCGCGCGCTGAGCGAGATGCCTATTCGCTCGCGGCCTCCGCTTACGAACGATGGCTCAAGAGCTTCAAATTCCTTTACGAGCTCAATGCCATTCCGACACCACCAAATCTGCCTCTGACCTTCGATGCGGCCCTCGCGAGTGAATTGTGCGTAGTCGGAACGCCATCTTCTGTACGAAACTCTCTTCTCAATCAGCTGGAAGAAGCAGGCGCCAATTATCTCCTTTGTCAACTCGCATTTGGGGATCTGCCGCTGGATGCTTCCCTATACGCCGCAACCACGATTCAATCCGAGATCATTGCTCGACTTGGCTAACCATGAATTCGGCCCGACTTTGGAGATTCAAATTGCTATCCAGCGCTTCTTCATATCGCGTACGATCGGCGGGTACCGACAGAAAGCCCCTAGGAGTTGCGCCGAAACATGCCCGAGATGACCACGATGGAGCGCTCGAGACTGAACAGATGCTAACCGCTCGTGCGGGCTTGGCGCCAGATTGGAAGCACGACAGCACGTGTCAGGCTCAGATGCGCATCGATGCGACGCTGTTCTCGTTGGAGAGGACACGAGCGACCACCTGAAAGCGGGCTCCCTAACGAAGAAGTGAACGAGTGGCATACGCATGCGGCGTCTAACTATTGCGTGCCAACGGCTAGTCGCGCAAGGCGAAAGATATCGCCGCGCCGTTTCTCAGCTGCCTCGCGTACTTGTCAGCAATTTGAGGGTGGCCTCGATCTCTCGATCCTGGCTTCATTTGACAGGTGTTCAAGAGATCTTTGATCGGCAGCGCGATCTTCCAGTCAGTTCGTTGCGGCACGAGTTCCAACGTAAGCTTCTTTATCGCTGGAATCAGATAATAAACGCTGCGGTATCGACGGTTCCATGACTGGCCAAAGAGAACACGTCCCGGTGCGATGACGAGCATTTAGCACAGATTAGTAGCAGCATAGATGCACAAAGTCGCACGGCTGTCAGCAAGATATCTACACCGTCGCAAGTACGTTCATGAACAATCAGAAGAATGGCCCCGGGACTCAGTAAGTTCATCCTCTTCTACAGTCACGATCTTGTCGACGGAAAAGCCATTGAAAGAACATCGCAACGTTTCTGAATAGGCGCCCACATGTTGAAATTCAATCCAATCGCCTTCGCTCAAATCGCGCGGCAGTGAATAAGAGAATCCAAGCCGGTCCATGCTATCGCATGTTGGGCCAAAGATGATGAAGTCCTGCCGTTCCTCAGTCTCAATTGGCCGCCCTCCGCGCCCTGCACGGGCGGGCAGCTGAAAATATTGGCGTGCAGGCGTGAGCCCGCTGTAGATGCCCGCGCCGCAGTAGAGCGCCCCGCCTTTTCTTAAGATCACGCGGCAAAACAACGACATGCTATCAGAAACCAGTGCTCGTCCCGGCTCACAAAGCAGTTCGATACTCTTTAGCGCTTCTGATCCGCGCATAAGTTTAGTGATGTTGGATAGCATGCTCAATGGAGAGTGATACGGGATATTCAGATAGTGGCCGGGAAAGCCGCCGCCGATATCGAGCGCTGTGGGCCCCGGAGAAACGCCTTCTACAATACCGATGGCGGCCCGAATGGCATGTAGGTACGGCTCAATGACGATCGTTTGAGAACCTGTGTGAAAGGACAAGCTGGTCCAGCGTGATTGCGCATGGACAAGACCCAGCAGATGGCGCGCTTCGGCGGGCGAAGCACCACACTTGCTGTCGAGGTCAAGGACAGCGGACGTCGCGCCGCAGTTGAACCGGACGTAGATTCGTAGTTCCGGATCATGCGAGGGCAAGACCTCGAGGAGCTTCTGCAGATCGGCTTCGCAATCGATCACGTAGTTGCGAACTCCTAAGTCGCGGAACGTCCATTCGACATCACGGCGAGATTTCGCAGGATTCATGAACCATGAGCGGGCCTGGGGAATAGTGGAACGGACAAGGCGGGCCTCGGCCAGCGACGCGACATCGAATCCCCCCACTCCGGCGCGGAAAACCGCACGAAGGACCTGCGGCAACGAGTTGGCTTTTACCGCATACAGCACGCGCCCTAAGAAATGCTCGGTGAATTCGCGCGTGACAGATGCAAGACGAGCCTCATTGAGCGCATAGAAAGCATCAACTTCCGCTGTTTCCAAAGACCTTACCAGGCCCATATTACACCATTCTCTCACGTCAGGTGGGGCGTCACCCCGTTTAGCGCAGTCGTGGTTCGATCCTACCTGCGTGTGTTCGTCAACGCCGAAATCCGCGAATCACTGGTCGTTCTGATCTTCTTGAGTACCAGTGAGTTCTGCAATGCTGTCGATCTCATGCTCTCTAAACGCGTCGTCTATTCTGCTCTTATCTGGCCAAGAGTGGGTGTGCCCAAGATTGCCGCCACCCCAATATTATTGCCCCTCGTAACGAACTCGTTACAATTCCAAAGGTCTTATCCGAGCACACGATCTCTCGGTGACAGCAGCTGGCCAAAAGAGCTGTGCGAGTTATCTCTATGCTTCGGCCAGATTCATCCCGCTCCGCTTAGAGCGGCTTCGGCTCGCCTCATTCTGTGAAGAGACGTGCTTGCTCAAGCTACTGGTCGACGTTGCCGCTGTGACCAAGCGGCAGTCCGAGCTCCGCCTTAGCCGCAGAATTGAACATGCGTCAGCTAAACTATCCGACGCCCTGCACCGTTGACCTCACAACAATGCGCGCCTTTATCAGCGATCGTCGTTTCGAAGCACACTCAACACGCGCCCTTAGATCCGATATGCCACCGATGTTTGCGTTGTGTAAGTTTGGTATGATTTCCGAGTCTAGAACCTGACGTAACGCGCGATTCAAGCCATTTCGTCGAAGTGAGTGTTGCGCTGTGACTACAGCAATTCGCGATAACGCTGCTAAGACGCGGGTGGCCTAGGGGCTAACAAAACGGAATGGAATGGAATGAAGAACTTATTGCTTGTGACTGCCAGTCTCGTCGCGCTTAGCGCGACGGCGCCCGCATTCGGCGCGGATCTCGCTGAGCAGCCCGTCTACACCAGGGCGGCACCGCCACGGGTCGCGGCCGCGCTCTATGACTGGAGCGGTCTCTATGTCGGCTTTAATGGCGGCTGGGGCTCGGGCCATAACTCCTGGGATGCCACAGGCGTTGCGGCCGAGGGCTCCCATGACGCGAGCGGCGTCACGCTCGGTGGCCAGATCGGCTATCGCTGGCAGATGGGCCAGGTGGTGTTTGGTGTCGAAGGCCAGGGCAACGTGGCTGATTTTAGAGGGTCCAATGTCAGCCTCGCGTTTCCAACCGACACCATCAGCACCAAGACCGACGCCTTCGGCTTGATCGCCGGCCAGATTGGCTATGCGGTCAACAACGTGCTACTTTACGCCAAGGGTGGTGCCGCCGTGACCAGCAACACCTATCAAATCTCGCGTGCAGCTCCGACTACGCCGACACCCGGAGGGCAACCAACACAGCCCACCGGCGGGCAGTCTTTTAGCGCCGACGACACCCGTTGGGGCGCCGCGGTTGGCGCCGGCGCCGAGGTCGGTTTCGCGCCGAACTGGTCGCTCGGCATCGAGTACGACCACCTGTTCATGCAGCCTGCCAAAGTGACTTTCACCACGGCCGGTGGAGTGCTGGCGACTGATCGCATCAGCCAGGACATCGATGTCGTGACCGCCCGGATCACTTACCGGTTCGGCGGCCCGTTGGTTGTCCTGCCCTGATTCCTTCGCGTTAGATCGGCGGATCGAAAGCCCCGGCCATCGGCCGGGGCTTTTTTTCGGCCATTCATCTGCCAGCTCAAGGGCGCCTACAGGCCTTCCTTCTTTTCCGGGAGTACCGCCTCTAATTTATACAAACCTCTGCCCGGCGAGTCGCAATCGGTTGACCATGTTCGACATGACTACTACCGAACGCGACAGGCCAAAAATGGCAACAGCGCGTCTTGCGGGACAGCGCCGGCACAATGTGTGATGCACGCAGCCGGCAAGAACACCAGCGCGGTTCAATTGTGTCTCTCATGCTTCCCTGGACTTTCGGTATTCAACACCGCGCAAGGCCGTTACAATGAAAAGCGGTGCTATCTGCCTAAAGAGGGTTCCGGCGTTCCGTCGGTACGCGTTGGCAGTATTGGATACACGATCTTCGGCAGCTGCCCGGTCAGCGACTTCAGAAACGCCACAATATTGTTCTCTTCCTTGTCGCTAAGGCTGGCGCCGAGCTGGATTTTAACCATCACGCCGACCGCTTGCTTAAGGCTCCAAACCTGCCCCGGAATGGAAGTATGGAGCTCGCAAAGCTACGTTGCGCAACGGCGCGGCGCGAAAAACGTACTCGTCGCTGGCCGCCTTAGTGACCGCGAACCGGCGCTTGTCAGCAGTCGGAAGCACGCTTGCGACCGCCCTTTCGATCACGCCGAACGGGAAATAATCCTGGCCACCAACGTTGATTCCGTTGTGACAAGAGAAGCATCCCTTTTCCATGAATAGCTTCAATCCTGCCTTCTGCATCATCGAGGGCGTTCGTATTGCCTTCGAGGTATTGATCGAAGGGGGCGGCCGGCGTAATCAAGGTCGCTTCAAAGGCCTCGATCGCCTTTGCGAAATTATCAAAGGTGACCGGCGATGCCTCGTCCCCTTTTGACGACGTAGTTGTTCATCGAGTTCAACGTATTGATCACATGATCTGCGGCCGCGTTCATTTCGACACTCGCCTGCACGGGTCCCTTGGCTTGCGTCTTGAGATCTACGGCGCGTCCATCCCAGAACTGCGCTACGCTAAATTCTCGTTATAGACGGTTGGCGCCCGACGTGGCCCCTGCTGCCATCCGTGACCGACCGAGGTCCGACCCGCATCACTCCGACCGTCCCAAGATTGTGGCAGCTGTTGCAACTAAAATGATCTCGCTGGCCGAAATGCGTGGATCAAAGAATTGCATCTTGCCGATTTCGACCTTCTCGCGAGTGACCGGGTTGTCCTTCACCACAGGTATTACCGAGGGGATCGCTTTGAAAATCTGCCTAGTAGCGCTCATCAACTCATCATCGGCGGTCGCTTGTGATGAGGTTAGAATCGCGACGGCCGAAATCAACAACTTACGCACAAAGTGGAGCTCCCATCTCGCTGACTTCTTAGAATAGATCTCATCGGCACTAGTTCTCATTGATGCTTCAGGACACCGATAAGAACGCGGCCGACGCCTGCTGGACCGCCGCGTTCCACGCACCCGATTTTCTGGAGCAACACTTCATCATATATTTCGATCTCCAAGTTCTCGACCCTGTCAGCGATCACAGCGAGGCTCAAGATCGTGCCGCCCTGTGCTTTGGCGTGCAACATCAGGCGAGTGGTGTCCGCTTGGACTCGCGGCCCACGATCATGATTTCGTGGCCTTCCGCCACCAATGAGGTCATGTTGCTTTCTCCATCAGATGATTGGCAAGGATGCTTTATCCGCACACACTCGGTCCTCCTCAGAAAGCGCAATGGTCAACAAAGGGCGGGGATCGACCGCTTGTGCATCTGCTGGCAATCAGTCTTGACTCATTGTTGCTGCATCTTAATAGCAACCGCCGTGCCAATAGCGTCCGCACCAGTGTGGGCTGCTGATTGGTCCTTCAAACAATCGCAATCCAGCGAATGACGTGAGTGACCTTGAACCTGGTACAAGCGGTGCGGTGTCAGATACCTGAGAAGTAGCAACCAGGACTACCTCCTAATACCGCCTCTCGCTTCAGTTGCTGGCATGGAAGTTCACCCGCTCTCATCAAGTGCCTTATCGCGCATGATTTGATGAGCGACAATGCAGAAGGATGTAGAAGCGTCGAACGCCGTGGTCCAGCACCGCGTGTCGTGGTAGACGACGACAGGATTACCCGTACCGCGCTACTATTTCTGCCGTGTGACCAGATCGACGCCTATGACCTGGTGATGCAAAGCGGCATATGCGAGGAGCCCGACGGTTGCGACGAGAGACATATAACAGTTCTTCACTGTTAGGATCACGACAAGCGTGACGTGATCTATTCGCAACACGACCGGCATCGAGAGGTTCTCCTACTGCCAGCGGTTGGCCTTACTCAACTTAGAAAATATGGCCACGGACCGGCTCGCACTTTTATCTTTAGAAGGCTGCAGCGATGGTCATAACCGTGTCCCCCCTCGGAATACCCAGATTGATTTCGGCGCCATCGCCGATGAAAGAAATGCTTGCTGCGAAGGGCCTGATCACCTACCGGTACGCTTCGGATGCGCCTGCCGCACCTTTCACCGAGCACTCGAAGCGGCGCCGACGCGGGTGGCCATCTACTCTTGGCCTCTACACAATCCATATCTATCGTAGGAATTTTGTGAAGCGAACGTGAGCGCGGCCCGTTCGACAAGCCATGATTGGCGCAAGTGCCAGGCAAGTGCCATTCATGGGTTCTCCCCATCGCATTGGTTCGTTCACTATGCCACGTACCAGCCGTTCGAGCGAACGAGATACGCGCTGCTAGGTTAGCATTCAGTTGGCAGCCCTGGGGACGCCGAGAACTCAATAAGGTTGAGGCGAACCGCCTTCACGATGGCCTGAGTCCGGCTCGTCGTATCGAGCTTTCGCATGGCATTCTTAAAATGAAAATTGACCGTATTCTCGCTGATCTTCAGTATCATCCCGATTGCCCATGATGATTTCCCTTCTGCCGCCCACCGCAGGCAATCTTTTTCGCGATCGGACAGCGGAACTTTCCTGTTGCAGCCGCTCTCCGAGGGCCGCGCGATCTCCGCAAATGCGAGGTGAAAGTGCCAAGCCAATATGTAGAGATGACTTATACGATACTGAGGATCGGCATCGTCGGCGGGGGATGCAAACGATACCACAGAGACCTGGCCAAAGGGCCCAAATAACGGCACGCTCATGGCATGCTTCAGACCCGCCTCTCTGGCCTCGTCCAGTACGCGCTGCTCACCTGATTGCAGTTGAAATTGCTTGGCGAGTTCGTCCCACAGAAACGGCCCCGACGTCATTGGTGTCCGCCGGACCACCGGGTCCATGACATGGTAGTTGCGTTCAAAATAACGGTGGCACCAGTCAGGCGGGAAGTTCACCGTCACTGCGGGCGGCAGATACTCCGGTAGACGAGGCGGCTCTGCGCAGGTGAGTGCTCCGTAAGCAACTTCACTGAAGCCCTCCTCGCTCGCACAGTTCACAAGAAGATCGAACAGCGCCTTGATAGATTGCGTCCGCTTCGCGCATTCGATGAAGCCGAAAAGGTCCATGTGGCGCCTCACGAAACCGGCCCAAAAGGCCGACGTTTGCATTCAATTGAGCGTGTCTTAGCCGGAACCTAGTCCCGTTCTGCTTACCTGAGCCTTTGGCTACGCTCTTCATGTAGCCTGAACACTCGCGTGCAATAACAAACGCGATTTCCCGAATTCGTGGACCACCTTCGCGTGTGCGCAAGAGGATTAGGTGAACCCAAACTGCGGGTACGCCGATCAGCCGCAAGGTGCAGCGGCCACCGACACTCGAACAGCACCCCATAAACGTCGCTCGGACAGCTCACTTTTGTCGTTGGGAGGCTAGCCGACTGCGCGGTAGATGCCGCGTCGGATGCAGTCGTCTAGGGTGATCGCCACCTTGCACTTGTCTTTCGGCTCGTAGCAGCCCCGAGGCTGGCCTTCACGAGAGAAACAGCTGCGACGATAGCGTTGTGCGCATGCACGCTGATATTGAGACAATCGACGTCGACGAGAGAGCGGCTGTCGAACGGCTCCTCCTCGAGAGACAGTACGGGCTCGACATTCATGTTTCAGCCTTCGCGGCTGGTAAGCACGATCAGAGCTCGACGCTTTCGTTTCCTGTTTAGGTGTTAACTTTCCAAATACTGGAGGCCACTTTTCTGGATCGTCCGCGGTCGTGCTAGTCGAACTCTGGCCCCGCCCTAGCCGCAGCACATTCATGCCGCACTCGGCCATAGCTAGTTCGGCGCTATTGCCGGCCAATCCGACGCCGACCACGATGCCATCGAGTTTTACATCGATCGCGACAATCTCCTGCAGTTCGCTGCCCGATTCCGACAACGCAGGGGCAGGCACGCACCAAACGCGGTAATCAGCGCTGCGATTGGCGCGGGCGGTCTTGTGAAAGGACTCGGCGGCATCCGTCAGCCCATGGCGAGGACCGTGAACTCGCCGCCGCACTCGTCCCTTAACACAGGCACGGCTCGCCGCGTGGACAGATGGTAGAGGTTGAAAATGGTACGCCTTCCTCTGGCGCACGTAATTGTTAGCCGCGGGACGCGCGCAGATCAGCGCGAAGTCGAATACCCGCTGGGCGCATACGATACCGTACATGCAGTACTCCACAAGTTCAGAGAACCTAGGATGAGAACAGCAAGCCTCGTACCAGTTTCGGGCCTCGCGAAAATCAGGCGGGAGGACAACCGTTGCGATCGTTTGCATCGCATTAGCGGTCGAAGCGATTGCGACATACGTCAGGAACACGACACCGCCGTTTGCACCAGACGCGACATTAACTGATGTAGATCAAGAAGGGTGCGGCCTAAAGCGCGATGCGTTTTGCTCCGCTCATGCGACCAGAGCGCTCCGCCTAACGAAGGTGAGCAGCCACAGCGTCGCGAGGGCCGCCCCCTTACCCGACTCGCCCCTAGACTGTATTTCGGATCGCCTTCAGCAAGTCGAGATGTCGGATCGTCTCGATGTCGAGCAGAGGAAGAGGTGCTGAGTCGACGACGCTTTTCCAGTGTCGAGCGGGGACACTATTTGAAGTTCCGCCACCAACTTCGATATTTTATGATTTTCAGGGCTAGCCGACTTTCGCGGCTTCCTGGTAGCGATAAGCAACAATTTGTCGCCAGATCCACTACCAACACTAGTGATTGATCTAGATGATAGGGGCATGTCACGTACTGGTTGAACTAGGTGGTTGCCCGTCACAACCATAAACGACGGGGCTGCTCGACTAAGGCGTCAACGCACGGGAATGAAGGCTCGATATACCGTGGCGATTAAGCCGTATGAAATGGCGAACGTTCCCAAGAAAGCTATCATTCTCGCCGCCGGCTTGGGTTCCCGCCTGCGTCCGCTGACCGATCAGCGGCCGAAGCCGCTGATCGAGGTCAACGGCACTCCGATCCTTCACAACGCTCTGCGCAATCTAGAAGCCGTCGGCGTGAAAGAGGTAACGATAGTCGTCGGCTACCGGAAAGATGCCATTCAATATGCCTGCGGCAGCCGCTTTGGCGAGCTCGACATCAAGTATGTCGAGTCGACCGTCTTCGACCGCACGGGCAGCGCTTATTCCCTATGGCTGGCTCGCGACGCGCTTCTTTCCGGAGACTGCTTTCTTCTCGAGGGCGACGTTTTTTTCGAGGAGGATGCGTTGCGCTACATGCTGTTCGGCGAGGCGACCGATGTGGCTGCAGTGGTCCCCTTTAATGCATTGATGCAAGGGTCGGCGGTCCTATTGTCGGATAGGGGATTCATCTCAGGTTTCCGCATGAAGCACACCTCAGCACGGCTTACCGCGGACGGCCCAAGACTGTTCAAGACGCTGAACTTGCTACGATTCTCGGCAATCACCCTCAGGACAATGATCGTTCCAGCTCTTGATGATATCATCGGCTCCGGAGCTATGCAGGCATACACCGAGGAGCTCTTCGCCTATCTGGTGGAAAGGCGCGGCCTACAGCTCGCCACAGCGCGTTGCGACGAACTCAGGTGGTACAAAATCGACAGCACCGAAGATCTGCGCATCGCGGAGCGCATCTTCGCAAGGGCGAAAGTCTTCGGCGTGCCGAATGAGCTGCGGAATTGGTGAGGTTCCAATGCTCGGATTCCTTTGGGATCCGGCGAACGCCATAACAACAACACGCATTACTTTTTCTTCCGCGAGGTTATTTTTCGATCTCTCCTAGCCTCCTGAGCTGGCTCGGTGCAGATGATGCGCGATGCGGCGCTTAGAGCATAGCCTATCTTGCCTCCTCGAGCCTGATGTTCGTTATCATGTCTTCGATCATCAAGATCGTCGCGGTCGCATCCTGCCCCTTGGAGGTTTCCGTTCTGCGTAGCGTGCTGTCGATTCCATTTTTTTGCTTATTCTGCCGAGAAGCGGCACATCCAATCTGCGGTTCTTCTTGACCAAGGCCTAATTTGTTTAGATCTCTCTGCGGACACGCGAATTCTGCAATATTCGTTCTTTGTGTACCAAAACTTCCATTGGCTGCTGTTTTCCGCGATCTTTTACACGCCCCCTATCTGGTCCTTGCTATTATCCGTATTCGTCTTGAAGGAGCGGCAAGCTACCTCCGAATCATCGGGCTGACCCTTGGCTTCCTGGGCATGCTAGCAATAGTCCAACCGAGCGTCAGCAACATGACGGTTTGGATTGTCGTCGGCCTAGTTGGCGCGGCCCTCGCCAGCGCGTCGGCGATGATGGTCAAGCGCATCTTTGGCGCGGAGACGCCTGAGCGATAGCGCTACGTTTCATGCTCTGGAGCTCTGCGATTGGCATACCCCCGGCACTTCCTCGATGGGTATAGCCAGCGCCAGCGTCTGGCCTTTGCACTTCCGCTCGAGCTGCGTGACAGTCAACAAGGTTCATCACGTCAGCACCATCAATTGCATCGCCGACCTTAGCGAAGAATGAAACTGGCTGCGACAGGTCGCCAATGACGTGGATCGCTCGAAAACTGTGCCATCTCGGTCGTCCATTGTGTCCGCGAATCGGCGTCAAGGCCTTCACCAATTTTGGAATCCAAGACCTGATCGACTTTTCAGATTCTACAAGGAAAACCCCCGACTGCTTGAGGCGTTGACTGCTCCGCCTGCGGCCTACGCCGGACGGATTTGCGAGAACTACGCATGGAAGCTGAACAAGGACGGGAAACGGTCGGCATCGAAGACCTGAAGCCTGGCAGCCATCCAGGTCTCAGTTGCGCGCATAAGCTGACGTAGAACGAACCTCGTGAGGCTACCACACCCGTGTAAAGGTATCGGCACCCTTCAGTTTTTGCGGTCGGCCATTTCCGTCGACATAAAACAACGTCCAGGACGTTGGCATTTGAGAACCATTGGTCCTTCCAACCCAGCGCGTGAAGGAATTGCATTGAGCAAACGTTACAACGAAATATAGCCCTTTTGGTTTAACGGCGCCGGAGGCAGGGTATGGAATGCCCTGGCACTGGAAGTCCTGAGCGTGATTTGTAAAAGTGCCTTTTATGCTCCCGTTGTTGGAGGCCCATATAAACAACTCCGAGCCACGCTCATTCTTCCAATATGATGGAGCGGGTAGTCCCTGAGCCAAGACCTCGCCGGAAAGCGACAAGAACAAAGCGATCAGGAAAAGTCCTAGAAAATTTTTCATGATGAGAGCCCCAACAACAAGTTTCGCTTAAAAGTAGTAGCAATTTTTTACAGGTAAGTCTCGTTCAGCTTGGTTACGCTAGACCCTTTCGAACAGACTACAACACACAATGAGCGGCGCGACAAGCGGCAGATCTCTTCCGCATCACGCGCCAATGGGAGGTCTGGGTGATTAGGACAACAAACCGCGTCGCAAGGCCTCGGCGATGCACTGGGCAATAGATGCTGCACCGAGCTTGCGGCGGGCGTTCTCAAGATGAAACACGACAGTGCGCGGCGCAATCTGGACCAGCACCGCGATATCCGCGACCGTTTTTCCCTGCGCGGTCCATGAAAGGCATTGACGCTCGCGCTGAGTGAGTTCGCTTCCGGCAAGTTTACCGATAGAGGGTACGTCAGGTCTGACGGCGACATGAAAATGCAGCCCGGCGATCTGTACGAGATCCTTCCAGTCGGCCACGAGCCGCTCCGGGTGAACGTCGCGGTCGTCCGTCGCCAGCGTGAAGGCAGCCATTCGTCCAAATCCGCCCCTGATCGGCACAGTGATGCCTGATCTAATGCCGAAGGTCGCCGCTTCATCGAAGAACAGGCGCTGCTCGCGATTTCCAACCGGGGCTGAGCCCTCGCCTCCCCAGCTGAACAATGCGTGCTCGACACGTGCGCGGCGCACCACAGGATCGAGCTGCTGGTATCCAAGCTGGAAGTACCGGCTGGTCCAGGACTTGGGATAGGACGAGATCAAGGTGGGCGTGTCGCCGGTCAGCCGCAGATAAGCAAATCGCTGGAAGCCGAGCCTCTGCGTTAACCGCGTTGCGACACGCTCGAATTCAGTCAAGTTGCTTGCGGTTTGGATCGCATCGATGAATTCCTGAAAAATGCTTTCGACCGGGCTCATTTCGATTTCTATCTTCTTGAACAAATATCCGTGCTTCCCAATGACCTCACGGCGCATTTCGCGAACAACCTGTCCGGCCTCGCGCGACCTTACGACCTATAGCCACGACCGCGACGCCGCGCGGCCGAGCAGGACGCGCACCCCCTGCCGTGCGCCAACGCACCTAGTTGGAAATGCCCAAACCCCTATCGTTTGGCCGAAACTCGTTATGCGGCGCCCCAGTATCGTTGGGAAGCAATAGGCCGGTGACAGACCTCAATTAATGTGATGGACCGTTCTGATTTTGGCGATGGATTTATTCGAACGGCTCTGCAGGTCGTTGGGTGCCACGTACTGGCCATTACCTGATCAAGACGCGCGAAATCTTGAGCCCGCGATAAGATATCAGCAGAGCCTGGAGCCCAAGGAATATGTCTGCACGGAACGTACAGAATGCGTCTTTTTTCCATCACTGTGTTCGTGATGCTTCGCTTTTGTTCGAATCGTACCAACAGATTTGATCTGCTTCCTCAGAGGGCATTGTCCCTATTTTTAATTCGCGCTAAGAGGAAACAGGACAAGGATGGAAACTCTGACATACGATGCTCGCCGGATTTGGCTAGCTTAGCAACAGCGGTCAGCAGTCGCTCCACCGAGAGTCATGCTTCCAGCGATTCATGTGGGAGATCAGATTCATCAATGGGAAGCTTTCGGCAATTCCAGGCCAATGTACTTGGCATCACGGGGCCACAGTGCACGATATTGATGGCCTTGGCACACACGGACAAAGAAAACGGTGTCCCGGCCCACGTGGTGTCAAAAATGATGGGCGTCGAACTCTTCATTGGTCACGACCCAATCGAAGATACTGGAGAAAACGGCTTCCTGCGGCGCAAACCCTCCATAAGCGATGCCCCGGTCGTACAGATGTCGCTGACGGACAAGACTTACAAGCATCTCGCGATGCCTCGCAGCACAGCAGCAAGTATTCAATCAATTCGTTTTTGTTGAATTCGGTGTTCGCGAATTGACCGAGTTCGCTAGCGGCAGGACTACTGGAGGAAAAATGTCGGGCCACGGGAAGGAAAGCGGTGGGCGTGAGCACCACCATCATGACGAACCGCACCACGAGCACGAGCGGCATCATCACGATCATGATAATCATCACCACCATCGGCACCCTCCCGAGCCACCGCCGAAGCCTCCGGGGCCGCCAGAACCTCCGAAACCGCCGCCGCGCCGTGTGGGCTAAATGATGGAGGTATCGGCAGAGCAGCAGGATAGTCTGAAACCCCACTGGGACCGGCGTTTTCCGGGTCGGTTTCAGTGGGAGATGGACGCCTTTGCTGAAGCGGAGGTTACTCCGCAGGTCGATCAAAAGGCATTGGCGCACGGTCGGCTCGAGTTGAGCTTTGAATGGCCGTTGAGCGACAAGCGCATCCCTCTTCGGGCCCTCTACCCCGACGGATACCCTCACCTTCGCCCGCTCATCTACATAACGGATTCAGGATTTTTTCCGAAGCGGCATCACTCGCCTATTGACGGCAATCTTTGCCTTCTTGGACGGGACAGCCGCCAATGGTTGTCGAGCTGGACTGTCCCCGAGCTTTTGCGACTACAACTACAGTCTGCGCTTGAGAATGGCCGCGATGAAGATCCACAGGGTGAGCCGGCAGAGGTTTGGTGGAATGCTGGTAGCCTACCAGACTCGTATTGCCTCATCGACTCCGATTGGTCGCTTCTGCAGGCGAAGGCTCCAGGAAGGTTGAGGCTCGCGTACGTCGCTCGGTTAGGCAAGAAGTCCGGCGATCGCGGTCACCCTGTTTTCTGTGCTGTCGTGAAAAGCGTGTTTGACGCTGACGGAAATGAAGTTGCGGCTTGGAATGGCCCGCTGCCGAGCGCGCTGCGGGGAGGTGACGTCCGGGAGATGGAGATCCCCTGGGAACGATGGGACAAAGAACTTATACCGACACCGCTGATGCGCGACCAAAGTATCCAATGGGGTGAGCTCGTGAAAGGGCGCGCTAAGCCTGCTTTTGGTTTCAATTTCGATTCTTCGTCGAAACGAGGCCACCTTCTTGCTTTTCTCTACCCCACGGAAACCCAGTTTCGACGAGAAGGCGAGTCTTGGCTGTTCATTATGGCTTGGGGCAAACGCGACGCGTTCTATCCAGGAAAGAAGTCTGCATCTCAAGTCGAGACTACCATAATAAGGACGTTGCGAGCCGGAAGGGACGATCTAAATTATCGAGCCCCTACGATTTCGCATCTGGCGGCGCGGTCAGTTGCGCTTGTTGGTACCGGTGCGATCGGCGCTCCTCTTGCCATCGAATTGGCGCGAAATGGTATCCGCGAACTCAGGTTGATGGACTTTGATGTCGTCGAACCAGGTAACACGATTCGTTGGTCTCTAGGATCTTCGGCCTGGGGGCGCCTGAAAGCTCAAGCTTTGGCTGATTTCATCGCGCGCGAATATCCCGCAACAAAGGTGAGTTTCGTGAGTCACTGTTTGGGTACGTTCGCACCACAAACTGGTGTGGGAGATCTTTCCGCTTTGGACGAGACCCTCGCCGGCGTTGATCTCATTGTCGACGCGACAGCCTCATTCGGCACAACATCTCTGATTCATGATCAGGCGCGGTCGCGGTCGCTGCCTCTCGTCGTTCTATATGCTTCTCCCTCGGTAGCTGGCGGGGTGGTCTCTTTATTTACGCCTGGTGTGGGATGCCCAGTGTGTCTCGAGTGGGCGTGGCAAGATGAACCGAACGTCATCACGGCTCCCCCTGGGATGTTCGACGAAGCCGAACTAATTCAGCCACCTGGATGTGCTGAGCGCACGTTCTCCGGCACCTTCTTTGACCTTCAGGAGCTTTCACTTCAGGCGATGCGTGTTGTTGCTGGCTTTTTTGCAAGCAAGCGTCTTCCCTCGTCATCCTTCGTGTACACGTTGGCCTTTCAAAGCGAGAATGGAATCCGCGTGCCAAACTGGCGCGAGAACGTATTGCCCCCTCATCCGCAGTGTTCATGCCAGAAATAATTGTATGGATGTCGTTCCATACTTTGGCGTCGCTGATCGAGGAGGCTGATCGGCGGTATCCGCTTGAAACGGGCGGAGCTCTTATAGGGTACTGCGGTGATGCCGTTACGGCGGTCGTAACGCAATTCGTGGGGCCCGGCCCAGCTTCAGATCATCAATCTTATTCGTATCAGCACGACCACGTGTGGGAGGCTTCCCAGTTTCACTATCGCCAATCCGATCGGTCACATGTCTACATTGGCGATTGGCATACGCACCCTGACGCGACTTCCGGCGAGCTCAGTGGCACAGATCGCCGGGCCATGCGGCGTGTGATCGAATCTCGCGAAGCCCGCATTGTCCATCGCTGATGGCTGTGCTCTTCGGGCGCCCAGGGCATTGGGGGTCGGCAATCTGGGTGGCCGCGTTGAAGCCGAGGTGGCTTGGCGCCCGCGTCCTTCGGTTGAGCCGGCCAACCTGCAGTTGTTCGACGCTCAAGGCAAGGCTGCTGATTCCGCTCGATGTCGCCCACCATTCAGAGATGATCTCGCCCACTATTCCGGGATGATGTCGCCCGGGGTGACGAAGCCTCTTCTGGCTCCGATACGGTCCCGCCTTTCGGCTTTGCGAAGGGGGGACCTGGATGCCGACGGAGAGGCTTGCGATGCGCCATGTGCGCGATGTGATCAGATTGAAGTTGGCCGGGATGGCGATCCGCGAGATCGCCCGGCGGGTCGGCGCGGCGCCTTCGACGGTGCGTTGACGATCCACCGGTTCGAGGCTGCCGGGCTGACCTGGCCTTTGCCCGACGACGTCACCGACGCGGTGCTGGAGGCCCGGCTGTTCGCCAGCGCAGGAGCCGGTTCCGGGACCCGGCGCGGCCACCGCCGGCAGGCCGAGCCGGACTGGGCGGCGGTGCACCGCGAGCTCAAGCGCAAGCACGTGACGCTGTCGATCCTGTGGGAGGAATACATCGCAAGCGAACCTGGTGGGTATCGCTATTCTCGTTATGTTGCGGCCAAATTTATGTTGTGCACGGAGCTATAATTGCGGGGAGCATGAACGCTGTCGGCATTGTTCACGCAACATAATTCGACGTCTGGATAGCGAACCATTTGCCAAATGGAGGCTCGCTATGGATCAGACGATTTATTCCATCCCCGTGACCGTGCCCCACCGTGATGACGCGCCATTCACCGACGAGCGGTACCGGTACCTTCGCCACTGTGCAAAAGCCGGCGCGACCGCAGCTTCTCTCAGGATCAAACGGAACGAGCTGTTGCGGATTGCCGCATATCTCGGTCCAAATGCTTCGGAGGGCATCGATATCGAGGCGCTGCAACGGATCGCGGCCGAGCGTCTGCGCCTGACGGGGGCTGTCACCGCAGCACGAAGAGTGGTCGACATCGGACGACCTTGGCTTCGATTTCTCGGTTGGTGGCGTGAACCGACCGTCGTGTTCCAGTACCAGAGCCAACGCGACCAGTATGTGACATGGATGCGCAATGAGCGCGGATTCACGCCATCGACGGTGGAGCAGTGGAGTCGGATGATCGGGAGGTTCCTACGCTGGTGTGATCAGATAAACCGGCAACTTAGGGACCTTCAGCCTGAGGACGTTGACGCCTATTTCGTCACCCAAGCGACGGGACGATGGTCCCGCGTTTCGGTGGCCAACACAGCCTCGGCCTTGCGGGCATTTCTGAGCTACGTGGCAAAGCGGGGAATGTGTACGGATCTAGCGGTCTCGATTTGCCGGCCTCGGCTCTATCGTCAGGAGTCGCTGCCATATGCCCCAGATTGGTGCGACGTGCAGCGCATGTTGGCCGACGCCGAGACTGACAACCCCCGGGACATCCGTGATCGTGCGATCTTGCTGTTGCTCGCGGTCTACGGGATGCGCAGCGGCGAAGTGGCGGCATTGCGCCTTGATCAGATTGACTGGGCCGGCAGGCCGCTACGGCTTTTCCGCCTGAAGCGCCGCCAGCCGCAGATCTACCCGCTGGTTCCCTCTGCGGCTGAGGCGCTCGCCCGCTACATCGACACGGTGCGGCCGCTATCATCGTGCCCGGAAGTGTTCCTCTGCATGCACGCGCCCCGTCGACCGTTGAAGGCAGGGAGCATCTATGATGTCGCCAACCGCAGATTTGTTGCACTTGGAATCGACGCCGCCCACCGCGGTGGCCATGCGTTGCGCCACGCCTGCGCCTCCCGGCTTCTTGCCGAAGGTCTGTCGATAAAGGAGATCGGGGACCATTTGGGACATCGCCGCGCGGCGTCAACAAGCATCTACGCCAAGGTGAACATGCAGGCGCTTCGCGAGGTCGGAGCGTTCGACCTGGGAGGCCTCCAATGATGCTGACCCATGTTGTCGACGCTTATCTGGCCAAGCAGCGGTCACTGGGGGCGCGTTTCGAGTCCGCTGAGGTTCTGCTCCGCAGGTTCTGCCGAGCGATGGGCAATCGAGATGTCGACGAAGTCACCCCAGAGGCGGTAGCCGAGTTCCTCCAAGGCAAAGGATCGCTCAGTGCACCTGGATGCTGCGATATAGGGTTTGAGCGGCCTTTATAGATTCGCCATCAGTCGCGGGTACGCGGCATCCTCGCCACTGCCGACAATGTTGCCAAAGCTGCCGCCGCAGCAAACGCCTTATGTTTATTCCACGGAAGAGCTCCGCCGCCTGTTGGACGCGACCTCGATCCTGAAGGTTGGGCATTGCCCTCACGTGCCAGCTATGTACCGTACGCTCCTCTTGTTGCTGTACGGAAGCGGCATGCGCATTGGCGAGGCGCTTCGTTTGGTCTTGCAAGACGTGGATCTGACTGATCAGGTCATCACCGTCCGTGACACGAAGTTCTTCAAAACGCGCCTCGTGCCAATCGGACCAAAGCTCAACCAGGAACTGGTCGAGTACGTCGAGCGCCGTCGCCGGCTTCCTCTGCCGCGCGGGCAAGAATCTCCATTAATTCACTACGCGCGGCAGTCGGCGGTGGCACTATGTGCGGGTCATCTCCTGGTTTCAGCATGTCCGCCGAGCAGCCGGAATCAGTTGCCCTGTCGGCGAGCCTCGACCTCCACGGCTGCACGATATTCGCCACACAGCCGCGGTGCACCGGGTGATCGCATGGTATCGCTCCGGCCAGGAAGTGCAGCGACTGCTTCCGCAACTCGCAACCTACCTTGGCCACATCGATATCCGTTCAACCCAGCGCTATTTGCAGATGACGCCGGATCTCCTCCAGGCGGCCAGCGAGCGCTTTGCTCTGTACGCGATGGAGGCCGACCATGAAGGATAAGAGCCTGCTCGGTCCGTGGATCCGGCGGTTCTTGCTGGAACATCTGGTCGCCGAGCGCAATCTCTCCCACAACACCCAAGCCAGCTACCGCGACACGCTGACATTGTTGCTGCCGTTTGCTAGCAAGCAGGGAGGCTGCGCCATCGATCGCATGACCGTGGAAGAGCTGACGCCGGAAGTCGTCCGCAAGTTTCTGGACCACCTGGAGCGCGATCGCCAATGCAGCGAGGTTACCCGCAACCAACGGCTGGCGACCATCCATTCACTGGCGCGCTTTATCGGCACGCATTCGCCGGTCCACCTGGCCTGGTGTTCCGAGATACAGGCAGTGCCGTTCAAGAAGACGGCCAAGACCGCGATCGGATACCTCGAAAAGGCCGAGATGGACGCGTTGCTAAACCAACCTGACAGACGCACGAGTCTTGGGGTGCGCGACTATGTTCTGCTGCTTTTCGTATACAACAGCGGTGCTCGCGCCGATGAGGCCGCAAGATTGACGATCGGCAATCTCCAACTGGGTGCGTCCCCGTCAGTGCGACTTCACGGCAAGGGAAACAAGGTTAGAATCTGTCCATTGTGGTCAACGACGGCAACCTCGTTGACTCGTCTTGTGGCCGACCGGAACAAAAGTGAAGCGGTCTTTCTCGGCAGGACGAACCAGCCTTTGACGCGCTTCGGAATACACCGTCTCGTGACCCAATATGCCGCTATGGCGGGCGAAACGGTGCCGACGTTGGCGACGAAGCGCGTGAGCCCACATACGGTTCGGCACACAACGGCCGTGCACCTGCTGCGCGCCGGCGTCGACATCAACACGATCCGTGCTTGGCTCGGCCACGTGTCATTAGACACCACGCACATCTATGCTGAAGTCGACCTGGAGATGAAAGCAGAAGCGTTAGCCAGGGTCGATATCAGCAGCCTGAGACGGCCGCCTCGGCAACCCGCTCTCCCGTCGTTGATGGCATTCCTGAAGGCCCTGTAGGCCGTAAGGTCACACTCTTATGTTGCGGAGCGAGCCAAGGAAATTGGCGAAATCCTTGGCTCACTCCAGCAGCGGCAACATAAATCCGGCCACAACATAACGGCTGGTATGTGCTCGCGAACATACCAGCCGCTTCTGCGAACTCTATCGCGCCTGGGAGGGCCGGCTGTCGGTGACGATGCGCCAATCGCATGCGGCCGGCGACAAGCTGTTCGTCGATTATGCCGGCGATGGCGTGCCGGTGGTGATCGACCGGCTCACCGGCGAGCGACGCAGCGCGCAGGTTTTTGTCGCAGTGCTCGGCGCATCGAGCTTCCCCTACGCGCAGGCGACCTGGACGCAGGGCCTCGCGGATTGGATCAGCGGCCACGTCGGCGCCTTCGAGGCGATTGGCCGCGTGCCGGCGCTGCTGGTGCCGGACAACACCAAGGTCGCGGTGATCAAGGCCTGCCTCTACGATCCGCGGATCAACCGCAGCTACGCCGACATGGCGGCGCATTACGGCACCGCCATTCTGCCGGCGAGGCCGCGACGGCCACGGGACAAAGCGAAGGTCGAACAGGCGGTCCTCATGGTCGAGCGCTGGCTGCTTGGGCGGCTACGCCACCGCACGTTCTACAGCCTAGCCGAAGTCAACGCGGCGATCGCCGAGTTGCTGACCCGGCTCAACGAGGAGCGGCCGATCCGGCGGCTCGGCGTGACCCGTCGCAAGCTATTGGAAGAGATCGACCGGCCGGCACTCCAGGCCTTGCCGGATAGCCCTTATGTGTTCGCCGAGTGGCGGATCTGCCGGGTCAGCATCGACTATCACGTCGAGGTCGAGGCGCATTACTACAGCGTCCCCCATCGCTTCGTCCGCGCGGAGGTCGAGGTGCGCTTCACCGCCCGCACCGTCGAGATTTTCGTAAGCGCTTAGCGGCCACCCTATTGACGCTGGCTTGACGTTTTGCGGAACCGCCAGGGCATGAGGTCTTCGATTCTGTTATGGGGCAGTCGATGATCGCCGCTAGTGTTTCGGCGATGTAGGCGGCGGGGTTGACGTCGCTGAGCTTGCAGGTGGCGACGATCGACGCAAGCAAGGCCCAATTTTCAGCCCCGACCTCATGGCCGGCGAAGAGCGCATTTTTTCTGGTCAGGCAGACTGGCCGGATGGCGTTCTCGACCGGGTTCGTGTCGAGCTCGAGGCGCCCGTCTTCGAGGAAGCGGGTCAGCCCTTGCCAATGATTGAGCGCGTAACGGATGTCCTCGGAGAGCGTTGAGCCGCTGGAGATCATCGACAGCTGCTTCTCGAACCACGGCTTCAACGCCTCGACGATGGGCAGCGAGTGCTCCTTGCGCGCGGCCAGCCTGATGTCCGGCGGTGAACCGCGTACCATGGCTTCGATGGCGTAAAGCTGTGCGATCTGCCGGACGGCGGCCTCGGCGATCGGCGATTTGCTGTTGCGGGCCAATTTGACGAAGCGCCGGCGCAAATGGCTCCAGCAATGCACGAGCGTCCACGGCCCTTGCGGTCGAGCGACTTCGCTCAGCCGGTCATAACCGTCATAGGCATCGCATTGCAGGAAGCGTCCGTTAAAGCCGTCCAGGAACTGCTCAGCGAAGGCGCCGCTGCGACCGGGGGCATATCGGAACAGCACGATCGGCGGACTTGGGCCGCTGTGGCCGCGGTCGTCGGAGACGATCGCCCAGAAGTAGCCCTTCTTCGTTTGACCACGCCCGGGATCGAGCACCGGCGCCGTGGTTTCGTCCATGAACAGACGATCGGCCGCTGACAGATGGCGGCGCATGTGGTCGGCAACGGGTTGGAGATGGAAGCAGGCGCGGCCGGACCAATTGCCCAGGGTCGCCCGATCGAGCCGGATCCCCTGGGGCGCATAGATCTCGGCCTGACGGTAAAACGGCGTATGGTCGCCAAACTTGGAGACGATCACGTGCGCAATCGCCGCTTCGGTCGGTAGTCCACCAGGCACGACATGCTCCCGTGCGTGCGCCTGCACGACAGGGCCCGAGCAGCGGCGGCAGATGTATTTCGGGCGGCGTGTGACCAGCACGCGCCATTGCGCCGGGATCACGTCGAGCCGTTTGCTGACGTCCTCGCCGATCTTCGTCATGGCCCCGCAACCGCACGGACAAAGCGTGCTCGCAGGCTCGATGATCCGCTCCACCCGCGGCAAATGAGCAGGCAAGCAGCCCCGATTGCGATGAGAACCTTGATCCGATCCGCCGCGCGGTCGGCCCTGGATGATCGCGGCCGCCTTTTCCTGCGCGGCGTCCAGGACGCCTTGCGCGATCTCCACGTCTTCGAGCGGCAAATGATACTGATCTGGTCGCAGCTTCTCGGACTTCGCGCCGAACTTCTCGCGTCGCAATTCGCCGAGAATGACCTCCAGTCGACGCCGTGCTTCCTCCGACGCCGCCAGTGCCCCCTGATGCTCGCTCAAGGCCGTCTGCGTTTGCGCCAAAAGCGCCTTCAGGCGTTCGTTTTCGTCACGCAGCGCCGCGATGCTCATGCGCTATTTCGAGCACATCGCCGCCGCACGCGCCACGTTCAAAATAGCTTCCGAGTCACTCTGCCGCAGTTATCCAGCCGCCTGCGGGCGCCGCGCTTCCTCCGGGCGGACCAACCTCCAATCCAGACCCTCGAACAAGGCCGCGAACATCGCCGGGGATACGCGCATCACACCGTCCGCGATCGTTGGCCAAACGAACTTGCAGCCTTCAAGGCGCTTGTGCACCAATACCAGGCCCGTTCTATCCCAGGCCAAAATCTTGATCCGGTCCGCTCGTTTCGATCGGAACACGAAGGCTGCGCCGCTAAACGGGTCCAGACCAAGCATCTGCTGTACCTTCGCAGCCAGCCCATCATGGCCACAGCGGAAGTCAATCGGCTGCGTCGCGATGTAAATCTTCAGATCAGCACCGGGCGCGATCATCGTGACGCTCGCACCGCGCGGATCAACCGAGACAGTTGCTCGCCGTCAATGGCCGCCTCCGTCCGCACGACGACGTCGCCAATCGCAATCTCGAGTTTGACAGCCGGAACGTGACGCTCTAACGGCTCCTCCACGACCAGCGGCGCGAACGGCGGCGGCTGCGGAGCCTCGCACGACGGCAATTCGCCTCGCCGGCGAAAGCGTCGTCGCCAATCGTAAATCTGCCAACGCGTCGCCCCGTGCCTGCGCGCCACCTCTGATACCTGAGCACCGGGCAGCAGACTTTCCGCGACGATCCGGGCCCGCTCGGCCTCCGAAGGCACACGACGCCCGGAGGGTCCTTCAAGCACCTCAAGCCGGCTGACCGCCCCAACTGACGAGCTGTCCAAATGGACGTCCTTTTTGCCGTCCAATCCCATCCCAAACCTCCGTTCATTCCGGAGGCTTCTTCGCACATCTAATCTAACCCGCGAACCCAGGGTATCGGCTTAGCGCTTACAGATTTTCCACAAGGGCGAGCGGATCGCCGCGCATCAGCGCATGAGCGGCAACCACAAGCACACGACCGTACCGGAGCATATGGCATCCAGTCATCGGCGCCATGCCGGCTGGACCATCGAGCGCATCCGCAAGGAGGCCGCCACGATCGGGCCGGCCACCGCGGCGTTATGCGATCTGATCCTCGACGAGCGCGCGCATCCGGAACAGGGCTTCCGCGCCTGTCTCGGCATCATCCGGCTCGCTCGATCCTACGGGCAAGAGCGGCTCGATGCCGCCGCCATGCGGGCGATCGACATCGGCGCGCGCACCTACGGATCGGTCAAATCGATCCTCGCCAACAATCTCGATCGGCGTCCTTCCCCCAGGCGCTCCGCGGATGACGCGCCGATCCTGCATTCCAACATCCGCGGGCCGCGCTACTACAATTAGGAGATCCCATCTTGCTCAGCCATCCGACCCTCGATCAGCTCCACGCCCTCGGCCTTCACGGCATGGCCAAGGCCTTCGCCGACATTGAATCCGGCGGCGACGCCACGAGCCTCGGCCACGCCGAATGGCTCGCGCTTCTGTTCGAACGCGAAGCGTCCCTGCGACGCGACAAGCGGCTGTCGAAGCGGCTGCAATATGCCAAGCTTCGCCAGCAGGCCTGCGTCGAGGACATCGACTACCGCACCCCGCGCGGCCTCGACCGCAGCCTCCTGACGATGCTGGTCGAAGGCCAATGGATCGATGACCACGCCAACCTGCTGATCTGCGGGCCCTCCGGGCTGGCGACATGATCCGATACCTCACTACTTCATTGATATTCCAAGAGTCCCTGCCGTGGGTCGGGTGAGACTGCACGCCCGCTTTTGATCGCGGATTGCACCGCCGGCAAATCGAGGTCCATCTCCCGAATAACATAGGGCGCGCCCAGGCAAGCTTGCTTGGCCGGCAGCACTCCGTCCTTGATGAGACGTACAACAGTCATCTTGCTAACCTGCAAACGGCTCGCTGCTTCGTGCAAAATAACTTCGCCGCGCTCTGCCCGTTCGCCTTCTCGGTAGGCGGCAACGCCATGATCATTGCGGAAAGTCCGCACCCGTTGTTGCGTCCAGGTATTCCCCTTGGCGGTCCGTACTCCCAGCCGATTCAGAACCGATGCGATGTTCCCATCGGACAGCATGCGTGCCAGTTGGCAAATCAGCTGTTCGGTCGCGGCATCAGTCTTCCAGCGGATGCTGCCCGGTCCGGTTCTTCACGACGTGGAGTAGAGTATGGTCGCCGCCCTTCCAATGCAGCTTGAGATGGAGATAACCAGGTTCTAAGGTCACGATGATCTCTTCGAGCACCGCTCGCAAAATTCTTTTCCGGATCACCGCCGAGGCGCCCGGATGCCTCCACAGCTGTTCCAGATCGGCTCCTAACGCTAAGATCTCGGCGCGCTCCGTGTCGGTCAATGCGGATGGTTGCTTGTCACGTGCAACAGCCAGATCGGCTTCAAGCCGCGCCACTTCCGCGAGCCGTTCATTCCATCGTCGTTCGAGATCTCCGGCGACCAGACGGTTTTCCGGATCAACCGCATTGTATTGTCGGTGCGCCCGCGCTGCTTCATAACGCGCCTGCTCAAGTGTCAACTCGATCTGCCGCAGTCGCTCGGTACCAGCGCGCTCGCGATCCGCGATCGCCTGCAGGGCAGCGTCGAGGCCGAGCGGCGCAATCACCGACAATACCTCCGCGGATACCGCCGCGTCGATCCGCATGTTTCCGAAGCCAATACACTTGGTCCGTCGACCATGATTAACGTTGGCATCGTTGCACACGTACCGCGCGATTCCCCGTATCCCGTTATGCAGCACTCGGAGCTTGCGTCCGCAATGTCCACAGCGCAGCAGCCCAATCAGCAAGCCGCCGCCATTGCGTACTGATCCCGGCACCATTTCGCCCTTCATGTTGGCGTTCCCGTTGATAATTCGTTGATTGCTCTCGTAGTCTTGCCAGGAGATATAGCCCTCGTGGTGATCGCGAATCAGCACTTCCCAATCTTTCTGGAGCCGGCGCACCCCCCGCGCGATCAGCTTTCGGCCGACTTCGATTCGAACCTGCGAGCCAGTTCTGCCAAACACATAGGCGCCGGCGTAAACTGGATTGCTCAACAGCCGATGGATCGTATTGTAGCGCGGCAGCCGCCATTCCACCACGCGGCCTCGCTCGCCGTACACGACAATCGGCATCTTGATGCCTTCGTCACACAGCCAAATCACAACTTGGCGGACGCTGCCGAACTCTGCAAACTTGCAGAATGCCAGATGGAGCGCTTCGCGCACGCGCTTGTCCGGGTCCAGCTCCAGACGATCGTCGGCGCTGCGCACATAACCAATAGCGACCGACGTATGGAGGTCGCCCCGCGCGGCCTTGAGGCGCAGCGCTTCCTGCGACCGCTGCCGCAAGATCGACAGTTCGAGCTCGCTGAATGTTCCTTTCATTCCAAGCAGCAGCCGGTCGTTCATGAGCTTTGGGTCATAGATACCGTCTTCATCAATGATCAGGCTGCTCACCAGGGTACAGAACTCCAAAAGTGTGTGCCAATCGCGGCCATTGCGCGCGAGCCGGGAAGCTTCAATGGCGAGCACAACCCCAGCGCTACCGGTACAGATCGCGGTCAACAAGCGCTCAAAGCCGGGGCGCGCCGTGCCACCGCCCGAACGACCAAGATCGTCATCGATAACGATCACATTCTCCCAGCCAAGCGCTCGAGCGCGGGTGGCAAGCGCATATTGACGGCGGCGGCTTTCGGGATTGTTGAGGAGCTGATCGGACGTCGATTGTCGCACGTACACGTAGGCGCTTCGTGACAAGTGATCGGGTGTGATCTTATTCATTGTTCGCCTCCCGCGTCTTTGCGAGAGCAGCGCTGCACTCGTCGAGAAGAAGCTTGAGTAGACCTGTGACTTCCGAGCGAACCTTTGGATCGAGTCGTTGATCGCGGATTGCGGTGGTTGTCAGCTCCAGAAGTTGCCGCCACTGTTGTTCCATCATCGCCTCCAACCGTCCGACTCGTTTCGGACGACGGTGACGAGGGTACGCGCAGTGCCGCCGCGAGGCTGCGAAGTTCGCGCAGTGAATCCAAGGAAAGCCGAGGGACTTCAACCATCGGCAGCGTCGCTGCCCACGTCTCTGTCATCCAGGCCGGCACCAAGATCCGGGTGCCATCTGCCTGCTCAATCACGAAATGCAAGCGATCGCCATGATTGACTCGCCGCAGAACGATGACGCGCTCGCCGGCGAGCGGATGATGCGGATATCGAATGGCAACTTCAAACGGCTGTTCTTGGGTAGTATGCCACGTGCTCGACCGGTGTTGGCAAGAGCTGGATCGCCTCGGCGCTCGGCAACAAGGCCTGCCGCGACAACCGCTCCGTGCTCTATCAGCGTGTCCCGCGGCTGTTCACCGATCTCGCCCTGGGACGCGGCGACGGCCGCCATCCCCGGCTCCTGCGTGCGCTCGGCCGCGTCGATCTCCTCATCCTCGACGACTGGGGCCTTGAGCCGCTCGACGCCGCGGCCCGGCACGACCTCCTGGAGATCCTTGAGGACCGCTACGGCCGCCGCTCCACCGTCGTCACCAGCCAGCTCCCCGTTGATCAATGGCACGCGCTGATTGGCGACCCCACCTACGCCGACGCCGTCCTCGACCGCCTGGTCCATAACGCCCACCGGATCGATCTCAACGGCGAGAGCATGCGGCGAACCCGTAAGCCCGGCCGAAAAGCCTGAGCAAGTGGCGCTGTGGACATGCCGCTGCGCTTGGACAACGCAAGGGCGTTGCCCACATGCCCACAGAAACAGCAGACGAAGAAGACCCGAAGCCGCGTTTCAAGGTTGACCCCGCGGCTTGCCCGATGCCAGAAAACTGACAGCCAGAACGCCTCGCGCCCGGGCGACATCAAATCGGAATGGTGGGCGAGATCATCTCGGAATCCTGGGCGAGATCATATCGGTACACCCGGGGCGAGATCATCGGAATCAGCAGCAAGGCAAAGTGACGCTACATTACACAGGCATTTTTGCGATCGATCCGCTAAATGAAACTGCCTCCATCGCGTGGAGCGGCCTCTAATGTTATCGATAGCGGCTTGCTGACATGATCGTTGGAAGAGGTTCGGCAGGCAATCTCACGGCTTCCGGAGGAGCGACTGGGAGCTATTCTATGAAGCTGCCGGCCGTACACAACGAAGTCCAAGTTGGTTCGGAAAACTTGGAGTGCAGGCTTATGCGGCGGCTCACACTCTCGTTGCTGCTATGGCCATGAGTAATGGGAATTTCTGGCTTCTTCCCGACGACGACATCGCTTTGAAGCGACGGAATCCCTTGTTGCTAAGTCGACAGATGTACCGGCCAGCGCAGCAGGTGGCTGGGGGCTGACGATTCGCTCCATTATCGAGTCACCTTGAAACTTCAACTCGGTCGGCCGATCCGTACGTCCACGTACGCTTGCCAAACGCCATTTCGCTGGCCTATTCACTTATTCGGCCATCGAGCAACTGGATTCGCAGCGGAAGCCTCCTGCGAGACACCCATTAAAATGCCGCATGGTTGCCTTTGAAGCGCGCAGACCCGGTGATTGTCTTTCGAGCTTGAGCTGCCCTTTCGCTGGCCATGCGCGCCGATTTCTGTACCCGACCGCAAAGTTCGCTTGCACGCGGCAGAGCACGCTTCGTGCCGGTACCGTCGCGTGCCAGGATGAAAATGGTGGAACGCTTAGAAGGGCAGTTTCGTAAAACTACCCTCCTTGCTGGGTGATCCCCTCCTGACCATGATTCCTGCCTTTCCAGCGGGTCCCGGCGGACCAGCCTGGCGTCCGTCCATAACCTCCACTGTGTCCACCCAGACCGCCGTCGCCACCTGGACCGGCGTCGCCAACCGGACGCCACCCTTGCCACAAGCGCGCCCACCGGCTGTGCCCTTGCGGTGAATGTAATCAAAGCACTGTAAAGACATGGCTCACTGGTCTGGAAGATCAAACGACCACCATTGGTGCCGGATTACATCTGGCAGAGTCTTTTTTCCGGCTCGATGACGACAGCTGAGGCGTTGCTTGAAGAAATAGCGAGGCGCGGGTGGCCAAGCAGCCTGCCCACGAAAACTGCCCCTCTTTCCGGGATCCCTAGGAAAAGAGATGATAGAAATAGAAGCGCAACGAGTATTGAGGTGCTCAGCACAACCCACAAGGATAGTAATACCGGCACAGAGTGCCGCCTGGCCAGTGCAGAAGTGAGAAGGGAAACGGTCGTTGCCATGACGGCTAAGATAGTCGCGACACCGAGGAGAGCTCCCGGCGCTTTATTCCAGGACAGGATCACCGCAGGCAAGGCCAGACCGAAATACCCGGCGTAAAGGAAGCGTCGTGACCCTGGAGTGACTTTTCTCTCCGCGTTCAGCAGGTCGTCTTTCGATGGGTCGTGAGAATTCTCAATCTCGTAAGGCAGCAGGTCCGTACGTAGCGCACATAACGCGTCTTTAATTCCCTCGCTTGTATTCGTGACGCGTCACTTTTGTCCGAACCGTACCAACGATTTCATCTGTTTTCCTCCGGCGGCATTGTCCTTGTTTTCAGTTTGCGCTAAGCGGAAACAAGCCAAGGATGGAAACCCTGACATACGATGCCGTCGGATTTGCCTAGCCTAGCAAGAACGGTCGGTAGTCGCTCTGCTGAGAGTCAGGAGGTGGCCCGGCAATTCATGTGGGAGATCAGATCCATCAATGTGTGTCTGGAGGAACTTCGCCAGTTCCAGGCCAATATGCTTGGCATCACTGGCCCACAGTGGATGATCTTGATGGCCTTGGCAGACTTGGAAAGAGAAAACGGTGTTCCTGTCAACGTAGTGTCAAAATAATGCACGTCGACCCTTCATTCGTCACGACCCAATCAAAGCTGCTATAGAAAAAGGGTGTTCTGCGGCGCACGCCCTCCGCAAGCGATGCTAGGGTCGTACAGATGTCGCTAACGGACAAGACTTACAAGCATCTCGCGAGCCACGCGGCACAACAGGACGCACTCGATGAATTCGTTTTTGGTGAATTCGATGTTCGCGAGTTGACCGAGTTCGCTAACAGGCTCACTGCACTTAGGCATCGGCTAGAGAAAGTTCGGCTGAAAGTCGCTCTGGATTTCTGATGGCCAAGACGCGCAATCCCCAGAAATGGCGCTCTGTCTAGGTCGCGTTAACTCCGACTCGAAACACAATGCGGCTAAAATAAAGGATGCCCGTGTCCTCCCTAGAGCCCTCTCACTGTGGGCCTCCGTCAGCGGCTACTGGTTCAACCGGCAGGCCGCGTGGGTTCCGAGAAAGTCTTGATGGGCAGCCTCGAGCCGTCGGCTCCCTCAAGCGAAGTGTTTCTTCGGAGCCCGCAATCGTGCCGATTGTCTCTCCTGTGGCTGGGTTCTGCGTCGCTTCGACCGAGAACAAACCGGGCATCGATCGGGGTGCCTTAGCAAGCACCGAACGCTAGCCACTACTAATCTAGCGTCTCCGGACGGGAATGGCTTACAAGCGGGCCGTTTATCGAAGCATCACGTAGCTCTAAAGTTTTGGCGGAAGCGAGCGCCGCGCGCGAGCCCTTGGTTATCTTGGATCTCTCGAGCCGAAAGGCGCGAGCGATACGGCGCGCGCTCAGCAGCAATAGAAAAAGCGCCCTATTGGCTTCATAGCTGGCAGCGGATCGGTTGATTCGTGAACCCGTCATTACCAGCGTGTCTTCCCTTGTGCAGACCGACCACGACCACCTTCGCCCGCGCTGACTGAAGAAAAGCTCGAAGACGAGATGTCGCGCGCCATGGAAAACTGCCCCCTCAGCGTCACGAGGAATTGCCCCCTCCTCGGATAGCTGAGGAGAGAGTGAATGAAGTGGGAACGAATCACTGAAGGCTCGCCGTGGAATGATCCACGGGGGCAGGTGATGAAGACGCCGGATGACGTGGCAGAGATGATGCGCCTGAGGGCGTGCGGGTGGGGTGTGAAGCGGATTGCGCGGCAGCTGGGCTGCAGCCATCACACGGTGAAGGACTACGTGGCGGCGGGCGGGGTGAAGCCGTTCAAGTCGCCTGAGCGGCCGAAGCGCCTCGATGGCCTTGAGGGTTGGCTGCGCGAGAGGCTCATTCGGCATCGCGGCAATGCCGACGTGGTGCGCCAGGACCTGCTGGCCGAGAAAGGCGTGGCCGTCAGCCGGCGGACGCTGCAACGGGCCGTGCAGCCCTATCGCCAGGCGCTGAAGGCGGAGGCGCTGGCGACGACGCGGTTTGAGACGCCCCCGGGCCGGCAGCTGCAGATCGACTTCGGGGAGCGCCTGGTCGAGATCGGAGGGGCGAAAGTCAAGGCATTCGTGTTCGTGGCAACGCTTGGACACTCGCGACGGCTCCATGTGCGTGCGTTCCGGGCCGAGAGGCAGGAGCATTGGTTCGCCGGGCTCGAGAGCGCATTCACGACCTTTGGCGGCGTGCCAGAGGAAGTGCTGATGGACAATCCACGCGCGCTTGTCGTGCGCCACGACGCGGTGAGCCGGTCGGTTCAGTTCAACGACAAGCTGATAGCCTTCGCAAAACATTGGGGCTTCCGCCCTCGCGCCTGCGCGCCATATCGGGCGCGCACGAAGGGCAAGACGGAGAACGGCGTCGGCTACGTGAAGAAGAACGCGATCGCCGGTCATTCCTTCCCAAGTTGGGAAGCGTTCGAGGCGCATCTCGACAGATGGGAGCGTGAGGTTGCGAACGTTCGTATCCACGGCACGACCGGCGAGGCGCCGATCATCCGCTTCGCGCGCGACGAGATACATCGGTTGAAGCCGCTCGGCGGGCAGCCGTCGTTCGGATCCTTGCGTGAACTGTCCCGCATCGTCGGCAATGATTGCGCCGTCGAGATCGACACGAACAGCTACTCGGTACCGTGGCGCCTGATTGGCGAGCGCGTGGCGGTGACGATCGCGGCCGGCGAAGTGCGGATCCGCCATGGATTGCACCAGGTTGCGGTCCACAAGCAATCGGAGGGTCGCCGGCGGCGGATCGTCGACTCCGCCCATCTCGATGGTGTTGCTGGTCGCAATGGGGCGGTCCGCCGGGCGGAGATCGCGGTGCCGGCGCCGTCCTCACCGCCGTCGTTGTTACGGCCTCTTGCCGAATACGAAGCCATGGTCGGAGGAAGCTTCTGATGACGAGGGCAAAAAAGGTAATGGAAGCAACGACCGACCCGTTGGATGCCATGCTGGCTCGATTGCAGCTCTCCGGGATCCGCGATCAGCTCGACAGCCTGCTCGACGAGGCGGCGCGCGCGAACTTGTCGGCGCGTGAGACGCTGATCTTGCTGTGCGAGCGCGAGATCGCACGCAAGGACCATCGCCGCGTCGAGATGGCGCTGAAGCTAGCACACTTCCCGGCCGTGAAGGAGCTTGCTGGCTTCGACTTCGAGGCGCAGCCGTCAATCGATCCAAAGCAGATCCGCGATCTTGCCGCGTCACGTTGGATCGCCAACGGCGAGAATGTGCTGCTGCTCGGGCCGCCCGGCGTCGGCAAGACGCACTTGTCGATCGCGCTGGGGCGGGAGGCAATCCTGGCCGGGTACACGGTGCAGTTCACCACCGCGACGACGCTGGTCGCGGGCCTTGCCAAGGCGCATGGCGAACGGCGTCTGGACGAGAAACTGCTCGCGCTGTCGAAGCCGAAGCTGTTGATCGTCGACGAGCTCGGTTACCTGCCGCTGGAACCTGACGCGGCACATTTGTTCTTCCAACTGGTCAGCCGGCGTTATGAAACTGGCGCCATGTTGATCACCTCGAACCGCAGCGTTGCCGAATGGGGCACCGTGTTCGCCGATCCCGTGGTCGCCACCGCGATCCTCGACCGGCTCTTGCACCACAGCCACGTGCTGACGATCCGCGGCGACAGCTACCGGCTCCGAGCCAAGCGCACGAGCGGCCTCATCAAGACGCCGACCGCCGGTGACGGCCCTCCGGTCGGCTCCGCCTCTCTCCGGCCCGTCACCGGCGGAAACAACCTTCAACCGAGATCATAATCCCGATGGTGGGGGCAGTTCTTCATGACGCAAAGGGGGCAGTTCCGGATGGCGTTTGACAACGAGAAATCGATCAGACATCGCATCAGCCCTCAACCCATACCCCTCCACTGCATTCCTGTATCCATAGTGCAACCTACGCTAGTGCCGGTATAGCGCGATAATCCGGGTGGGGAGCCGTATTGCCTCATGGATGAATGTTCCCGAAGACGCGATCATTGCCTCATTTATTTTGCTCCCAAGAAGACGGAAGGTCGGTACGGGGAGGCCGGTCGTGGAGCTGGCCGGGGTTGCGCAACGACCGGCCTCCCCCGTACCAGAAGCGGGCGCTGTTACCGCGCAACCGGTGTCTCGTCGAACCGCTCCGCATGATCTGCCGATCCAAACAGCAGCGCGCTTGCCTGCTCGCTGCGCCAGGATTTGAGGCGGCGCTGCAGCGTTCGCAGCAGCTTATCCGGGTACGCGCCCGGATATTCCGCTTGTAGCCTTGTCAGGAGCTCTGCGCCGGTTCGCCACGGCTCGGCCTTGAACCACTCCTGCAGCTGTGGGGTCGCCTGAACGAGCGGATCAGGGCGACGACGACCTCGCTTCGCTTTGAGGATCGGCCGGTCCGTCGGTCGAGATGCGCCCTCTTTCCAAGCCGTTCGCAAGCTGGCGAGGAACAAGTCGATTGGCGGGGCCGCAGTAGTCGAATCGCCCGCCGACCTCACGTCGGCAAGGTCGGCCAGACGTTGCTGCGCAGACCGAATGTCACGCAGCAACGCGACCGGGTCCAAGCTGACGCAGATTTCCTGCAGTCGGGCCCGAACCGCATCTGAGGTATGTGGGTCGGCTGCCAGCCGCTGATCCGGCGTCGTCGGCGCACTATGAGATTTACGGACGCGTGCGCCATCGCGCTGTTTTGCGATCAGCTTGAACGAAGGCTGGAAGAAGTTCACGAACAGGCGCACTGAGCGATAGACTGCGAGCAACGCAGCTGCCTCGAGCCCTTCAAACCGCCGATAAGCAACCATCCGTCGTACCACGGCTCCGTTCTTCTGTAGACGCCGCCGCACACCTCCAAGTGCAAGCCCAGTTGGCGGATCAAGCTCGTGCCCTGCCGATTTTCCCTCGCGCCTCAAACCTCATAGCAGAGATCTTTGAGCGGCCACGTTCCGACCGCCAAGGCTTGGCATAGCCGAGCTTGCGGCCGTCGAGATCGATATCCTTGACGCTCCGCGTGCCGATCGCCGGCAAATGCCAGCCGTCGCGACCGTTTGAGCCTATCTTTCCCCATGCGGCGACGGAAGGCATTCGTCTGACCGACTTCAACAACATTCTTAGATCTCACCTGCCCCCCCCCCGCGAGATGGGCTCCGCGCGGCACGGGTTGATCACGAAGGCCTGCATCGCGATTAGCGAAAACCATGACGTTTCTGGCGGCTTCGCGCTAAGATGGTATCGATGCGCCATGGTGATTAATGGTAAGGGCCTCGAAGTTGCCTAGGCGCTGCCCCGACGGTATTGTGATCACGCAGAATCTCGGCGGCAGAAGAGAGAAGTCCGGGCATCCACATCGCGCTTGAGCTCAAGCCCATGCTGCGCGCCTTCTCTCCGCCGCCGTCGCTCGCCCGCTACGCTGTTGGTCAAGCGAACGACGGCGGCTCCGAGGGGATGGCTCGACACCGGACCCAATGATCGATTTTGCTGAACGCACAATCAGTTGAGACTTTCGGGTCCAATGTGAGGGCGATCTGCGATCGCTCAGAGCCGCGAAAGCGGTCCGGCAATAATCGATGGGCTAACGTACGTGCATGGTGACAGCGTCCGCCGTATGATACTTATCGAGGCACAACACCCATCTCAGTCGCGTACCGCTGCCCTCACCGATTAAGAACCGTTACGCGATCTAACGTAATCACGCACGCTTGGATCCGACAATTTCCTCATTGAGCCAAAAATGGGGTCCGCCGCATATCCTATATCTACGGTCGGCCAGGGTCGCCTCAGTCGATGTTCCTCTCGATACAAGCACGGCACACTAGGGAGCATGGACATTTGCTTGCAGTTCCAGTTTATCAATTCGCCGGCGTCGCCGCGGACTGCACACCCGTGATTCGCAGTCTTCACGCTTAACTCTATGCAGCGGAGTGGTGATGCGCGGTTTGCTCCGGCGAGGACCGACCGAGCCCGCGCCATCACAATTTCTAATTGGGAGCCCCCAATCTGCCAAACCTGAGGGGAAGTCAATCTGACTCGTAGTGGCGATTTATCACTCTGACAACACCTTCTTTGTTCTTGCGAGCTCCCCTTCGGAGAGCATCACCGTACCGATGATGCCCTCCCGCTCTAATCGTGCGATCTCGGCGTCGGAGAGGCGGAGAAGTCCCGATAGAATCTCTCGGTTATGCTGGCCGAGCGTCGGCGCCGCTGTGCGAATTGCATAGGGTCTTGCACCTTCGCGCATCGGCATCGAGGGCTGCGGGTGCAAGCCTATGAAAGCGCGTTCCACTTCCTGCAGAAATGCGCGCGACTTGAGATGCCGATCGTTGAGAAGGTCAATTGGCAACCGAACCACTCCGGCAGCAACGTTTACGGCTTGCAACTCGGACATGGCCTTCTGCGCATCGCGGGTCCGCGTCCAAGATGTGATTCCTGTCTCGATGCCATCCTCTACAACCCGGCGAGCTTCCGCAGATTTCAGCGATGCGTCCTCCGCCCAGTCAGGCCGGCCAATCAGCAGCGCAAGCCTCTTCCACATGTTGGCATCAGTCACCGCTACCACGATCCAGTTGTCCTCACCCGCACACCGGAAGGAGCCGTGCGGCACGAACTGAGGATGTCGATTGCCGTATCTTTTCGGCGGCATGCCGCCGATCGAGTGGGCAGTGATCCATGGCGCAGCGAACGGCATCATGCATTCAATCTGCGCCAGGTCGATGAACTGCCCTTGGCCAGTTGTGCGCGCGTAGATAAGAGCAACCAGAATAGCGGCGCAGCCGTTCAACCCGCCGACGGCGTCCCCGAAGGCGGTGTGGCTCATCACGGGTGGACCGTCGGCGTTTCCGATCACGGTCGGCAACCCTGATCCCTGCTCGAGGGTCGAGCCGTAGGCCCGGCAATTCCGATAGACGCTGTTCGCCCCGAAGGCTGACATAGATATCATGATAAGCCGAGGATTGACCGTTCTGAGCACGTCGTAACCAAGCCCGAGCTTCGGTAGTACGTCGACTGAATAATTGTTGACGAGAATATCAGCGTGCGCCAGAAGCCGTTTGGCGACAGCGAGACCCTCGGGTCGCCTCAGGTCGAGTGTGATACCGCGCTTGTTGCGGTTCATGATGCAAAAGCGCACCGTTTTTTCATACATCTGGCCATCGACGTAAGCCTGCCTTCGGTCAACACCGCGCCACCAGTCCGGATACTGGATGGCCTCGATCTTGATGACGTCCGCGCCGAGATCAGCGAGTGTGCGCGTACATAACGGGCCGGCCCAGCCCATCGAGAAGTCGATGACGCGAGTCCCCTGCAATGGGAGCCGGCCGGCCTCGATGCAGGCCGACGACGCGAGCGCAGTGCCGGTCAGATGTCTTCGCGTATTCGCGAAAGCCTGCTGCTCGCCAGGAGCTGGAACCTTTCCGCCCCGGCGTGGCGGCGTCAACGTCAGCCGCTGCATGGAGCCAGCGGTCAGGCCTTCTTCTTCGCCAAGCAGGATTGGGACGATTGCGCCCCGAGCCTTCTTCTCTGCGTCCTGAAGCAGATCGGACATTTCGGGCACCGGTACGATCGGTATTTTTCGCTTCAGTCCCTCCGCGAACCACTCCTGCGCTGTCCGCATCTTCAACCTTGGCATGAACTGCCGCTCGATCTCTTCTGCATGTTGCAGACGATCTTCACCGAGGACCAGAGCAGGATCATCACGCAACCTGGATAGGCCGAGCATATCGCAGAATGCGCGCCATTGAGCCAGCGTTACCGTCGTAACCCCCAGCCAACCGTTTTTGGTTTCGTAAATGCCGAGCGGAAAGCCCGGCCAGAAGCGATTAACGCCAATGCGCCGCATTACGTCGCCACGCGCGAATGCCTCCGCCATGAGATATTCGGATAAAGCGACACTCGACTCGAGTATGCTCAGTGACCACGACCGCCCTGCCCCATCCTGCATTCGCGCAACAGCTGAGGACGCTGCAGCGATGAAGCCCCAAAGTCCGGCAAGAATACCCGTCTGGAAATCCGGTGCGTGCAACGGCGGGCCATCCACTGGTCCGACTAGTTTAACGAGGCCGGCGAGCGCGCGGATAGTGGCGTCGGTTGCGGCGAACCCGGCATAGGGGCCATCTTGGCCGAACCAGCTCGCTTCAAGGTAGACCAACCCGGGACGCCGCTGCCGGATCACGGCAATATCAATGGGCGGGCAATCCGCGGAATCGACATCGCGACCATCGATCAAAATGTCGCATTTCTCGATCAGCGTCGTCAGACGTGTGACAGCGTCTGGTTCGGCGCGATCTATGATGATGCTTGACTTGTTGAAGTTCAGGAATGCGAACCACGCGCTCTGGCCCCTGGGCGTGAGTGGCGCGCTCTGGCGAAGTGGATCGCCCCCGGGCGACTCGATCTTCTGAACATCGGCTCCAAAGTCGGCAAACAACCGCGCGCAATAGCTCGTTGCTGCCGAGCTGCCGATCTCGATCACCCGCAGATGCGATAACACTCCCATCGAGACGCCCTTTTTCCAGCCACCCTATTCGAGCGAAACGTAGACTTTTCGTGCCAAAATGCGATAACCTCGGCTTAGGACGCGAACTCGCCGCCGGTGACATCGATGGTTGCGCCGGTGATAAAGCTTGCCATTGGCGAGGCCAGAAAGGCTGCCACGTGCGCCACCTCTTCGGCCGTGCCAAAACGGCCAACCGGAATCCGGCTGAGAGCGGACTGGTTGACCGGAGCCTCAGCTGCCCCAGTCAGATCACTGAGGATCCGACCAGGAGCGATACAATTGACCGTAATACCGTGTGGAGCGAGATCCCGCGCCGCAGCGCGGGTTAATCCGACGAGCCCCGCCTTGGACGCAGCATAGTGCGGCCCAGCGACCAACGGCATGGCGCGGCCTGCGAGCGACCCAACATTGATAATGCGCCCATAGCTTTGCCCAATCATTTCAGGCGCCAAGATTCGTATGAGATTGAACGGGCTGTTGAGATTGACGTCGATGACCCGGGCCCATTCCACGGCGGACATCTGCGCAAGCCAGGTTGCATCCGGGTCCGCGCGCTTGGGCGAAATGCCTGCATTGTTCACCAAAATCGCAATCTTTCCCCAGCGCGCCCGGATGCGGCTAACAAACCCTTCCACGTCGTATTGTCGCGTTACGTCGATTGCCTCAGCATAGAGTCGTTCTTCCAGATAGCTAAGACCCTCAAGAGCCCGGTCTACATGGTCCGCTCTCGTCGCCACAAAAGCGACCAGATGCCCATCGGCCAAGAACCGGCGCACGATTTCAAGTCCAATTCCGCGCGCTCCTCCGGTAACGAGGGCAACGCGCCGCTCGCCTTGCAAATTGAGTTTCTCTGGTTCCAGCATATGGAGGTTTGACGAGCTTTCATGCACTTTGTCGGCGTAAGCTGATCGCAGGTTGCTCTTACTGGTTAGTTCCATGAATTACCTCCAATTAACGGCCGCCATCAATAGCCAATGCCACATCTGGCTTGGCCGTTGTGTCTGGCAGCCTCTGTAGGATGCAGTCACAGAGCCGCTCTATGTCGCTGATCTCATGATCGGCCGTAATGCACACCCGAATCCCTGCCCTTCCTTGCGGGACGATCGGGAAGAATGTCACCAACGTATAGAATCCAGAATCGAGAAGCTCTCTTGCAACTGCGATCGCCGTGGTCTCCGATCCAAAAGGGATCATTCTGATGGGAAGGGAAGTGCCTTTCTCGGCGGTTGCGACACGACAGTCAAAGACTTCGATCCGCTCCGCCAAACGCCTCTGCCGTTCGCAGAGTTCTACGGAGCGGTGAATTTCGCATGAGCCAAGCGCTGCCCCAACCGCCGCCAGATTGGGCGCCACCGAAAACGCATAAGGAATCGAGTAGCGTCGAAACAGAGACTCCTGGTGGTCCGTTCCAAGCATCAACATGCCGCCCGATGCCCCAAAACCCTTGGCGAGCGAGGCAGCTATGACGGTTCTATCACCTAGCGTTTGTGCAAACTGCGAGCGGGCAAATCCCTCGCCTTGGCGTCCGAACACCGATATCCCGTGAGCATCGTCGATGTAGAGAAAGAGCCCATAACGATCCTGGAGCCGCCGCAATTCCTCTATAGGTGCATTCCCGCCCATAGAATAGACACCATCGCACACATAGGCGACCACCGGATGCTCGCGGCACAAGCTCTCGAGAGCGTCCACGTCATTGTGCTCGATCGTTATTACCTGCGCCTCGTCAGCGATCACTGGCTTGTGATAAGCGAGCGAGATGTGCGCAACGCGATCGAACACAACCAGCGGCTTCCTTTCGCCAGTCAATTGACCGGAAGCAAGGAGAGGTAGCGCGCCCAGATTAGCGAGCATGACAGTGGAAAACGCAATAACGCGTGCACAGAACATCTCCGACAGGGTTGCTTCAAGCTTTGGCAGAAGATCGCAATTGAGTCGCGTTCGTGCGCACGACCAGTGCAATGAGCGATGCGCCTCAATCGCATCGATCGCGCCAGCGACGATCAAGGGATGATTGTCCAGGCCCAGGTAAGAGCATCGCACGAAATCGATTACCTCCGGTCGGCTGTCAAGTGGACCAGTGCCCAAAGCAACGCTCCGACCGCTCTTGGAACGTGCGGGGACGGCCATGAGACCAGCCTCGTGAGCTGCATCGAAATACGACCGGCTCTTGTTGATCATATAGGCGGTGTTCCGAAAATATCCGGTCGGCCGACTATCATTAGCAAGGTGGCTCCGCCGTTTCATTTCTTTCTCCATTCATCTGCCAAGCGTGCGTGGACCGCTTACATGAGTTCGCACCATGCGCAGCTTGGCGACTTCGGCCCGACGTGGAGCATTCTGTAAAACTTCTCCAGGCAGCTCGTTCGGTCTGCCTCGTTCAAATCGAGTAAACCATGGCTACGTCGATTAGGTCAGCTATCAGATTAGATGGTAGCGTTCGAATAGGCCATCGACCGTCGATGCAGCTGACAAAGCCACAATTGTCAGCCAGCGTGACCATCGCCGCCTACAACAATCCATTGCAGGAGGCCCGAGATCGGGACGAACAGGTTCACCTAGCTACTCGAGATGGAATTCAAATTGAACTATGAACGGTTCGTCGTAAACCACTTATATTGGCGGGCCAACGCAGTCAACGCGCGATCAAGTTGGCCCCCGCCGCCCTTATAGCCGGAAGCCACTCAGAATGCAGCAGAGCCGCCGGTTCAGATCCCGGTGGGCTCTCCGTCACGCGCGCTGAGTTGCTACAGCGAGATGCAGCACCTTTCGCTCCGAATCCACTACCAAGACCGGTAATTGATCTAGGTAGGGGAGCATGCCACTGATGACGGAATAATCAGGCTGCTCAAACGCACCCGCAAACGGTTCAGTATGCAACGCCAGACACAACTGCTCCCGTCAGCGGCCCCCTAGGTGTGGAGCCTCAAGAGATTGTCCTTGGTCAAACCGAGCCTGCTGATCGGCGTTTGAGAGTCTATAGCAAGCGTCGCGGAAGGCGAAGGGCTGATAGCAACTGCCATTATCGGTCATGACGCGAGTGACGGTGACGCCAAGGCTTTTGTAATAAGCCACAGCCGATTTGAGAAAGGAAACGGCGCTGTCCGCCGTCTCGCCAGGCTTGATCTCCGTGAAGGCGACGCGGGAATGGTCGTCAATGCAGACGTGGACGAAATCCCAGCCGGCGCCGCGGCTCTTGTTCGGGCCGCTCGGATCGCCGGTGATGCGATGGCCGACGCGCTCGAAGCGGCCGAGCTTTTTGATGTCGATGTGGATGATCTCGCCTGGGCTCTCGCGCTCATAGCGACGCTCCGGCCCGGCCGGCTCCAGATCGCGTATCCGGTTCAATCGCAGGCGGCGAAGGACGCGGCTGACGGTGGCCGGTGACACCTCGACCTCGGCTGCGATCTGCTTGCCGGTGTGGCGCAGCCGGCGCAAGGCTTCGATGACCGTGCACGTGGCTGGCGGGGTTTGGCTTGGCGATGAATGGGGCCTGGAGGAGCGGTCACGCAAACCCCTCCACACCTTCTGCGCGGAACCGCTTGACCCATTTGGCAACGGTCTTCGGCGTCGTGTTGAACTGATAGGCCGCGTCGGCCCTGCTCAGTCCTCCTTCCACCACGCTACGCACCATCGCCTCTCGACCTTTGGGCGTCATAGGCGCATTCTTGTGCACGTTCATCTGGTCTCTCCTTGGAACACTGAAGCTTCGCAACCTCAGCTTCCTCGGTTCAGACCAGAGGTCCCGTAGCAGGGTTGGTAGGAATTGAAGGTGGCGTAGTCTCCGAGGTGATCAACCTCGAATCATCCGGCGTTAGAGCGCCGGACCGGTGACCACGCCATGACCAGCAATATCACGAAGTCGCATGCCCCGCAGTGTGAAGGAGAGACGGCTCCCCAGCTTTTCGATGATTGGTTCGATCCGATTGAAACTGCTGTGCGGGAACGAGCGCGGGAATTCATTGAAGAATTGATCCGCGGTGAGCTCGATGCGGCCCTTGCCCGTCCGCGCTACGAACGTAGCAGGAAGGTCGGCCATGAGGGAAAGCCGGCATGACGGGGCATCGGCACGGCAGCCGGCCCCGGTCGCTGATCGGCAGCTTCGGGCCGATTGAGATCGCGGTCCCGCGGGCGCGGCTCAACACGGCCGATGGCAAGACCACGGAGTGGAAGAGCCAGTCGCTACGGGCCTACCAGTCGCTACGGGCCTACCAGCGCCGCACACTGGCCGCAGACGCGCTGATCGCCAGCTGTTATCTGGCCGGCACCAACACGCGCCGTGTGCGTCGGGCGCTCAGCGCTCTGTTCGCTGGCGCGGTCGGCAAGGACACGGTGAGCCGGGTATGGCGCAAGGTGAAGAGCGACTGGGACGCCTGGAATGCCCGCTCGTTGGCCAATGAACCGATTGTGCGGCTGATTCTCGACGGCACCGTGGTGCGCGTGCGGCTCGACCGCAAGGCGACCGCCATCTCGCTGCTGGTCGTCATTGGTGTGCGGGCCGACGGCCAGAAGATCCTGCTCGCAATCAAGGCGATGGGGAGCGAAAGCACCGAAGCCTGGCGTGCCGTGCTCGACGATCTCATCCGGCGTGGGCTGCGGCGGCCCGAATTCCTCATCGTCGACGGCGCGCCCGGGCTTGAGGCCGCGATCGCCGCCGTGTGGGATGGCGTGCCGGTGCAGCGCTGCACCGTGCACAAGCACAGGAACCTGTTGGCGCATGCGCCCGAGCGGCTGCATGAGGAGATCACCGCCGACTACAACGACATGATCTACGCGGCGACGCCCGAGGAGATCGAGGCGCGGCGCAAGGCCTTCATCCGCAAATGGCAGCTCAAGCATCGTGCGGTGGCCGACAGCCTGCAGGAGGCTGGCGACCGGCTCTTCAGCTTCACGCGGCTGCCACCGAGCCAGTGGAAGAGCGCACGGACCACGAATGCCATCGAGCGGCTGCACGAGGAGTTCAAGCGACGGATAAAGACGCAGACTGTGCTGCCATCAGCGGACACCGCGGCGATGTTGTTCTGGGCTTTGCTCGCCTCCGGCCAGATCAACATGCGCAAGGTCGATGGCTGGAAAACACTCGCCACAAAGCCCATCGATCAGCCAATTGACCTCGCCGCGTAATCAGATAGCTTCACGATGTCGGAGGCTGCGCCACTTCCACATTCCAACCACATCCCGGACGGCACCAGACCAGATGGACAACCTCGTGAGAGACCGCACCTAGGTGGCGCACTGTTCGCCAGCAGATATGCTTCGCGCTCAGATTTTCTACAACCGCGAACTCTCCTTCTTCATGGAAGCGCATGATGCGCTCTCGGGCGTAATTGCCAAGCGCGCTGGTCTTAGGGTCTCTAATCTTCATGGCTTTCAATTGTCTGCTCTCCGGGTTACCGCGATGCCAACGAGGCGTCATGGACAACTCGTAGACGTGGTCGAGCGTAGTAAACTCGACCGAGCTCCCCGCACTGGTGACGGCGTAGCGGCTTCGGGACCTTCAACAATGCACGCCTGTTGGTACAAAAGCGCTGTCAGCGAGGAGCCGCCGGCGTTGCTCTTAAGGACGGTTGTTTTCCGACGATGAACTCATTTGTTGACGAGCGCGCTTGCTGATATCGACGAGTTCTCCAGTCGTCCGCAGGCAAAGGACACGGTCGCGGGAGACCTGGTCCTCGTAGCACAGATCGAAGGCTGATCGCCTGGTCATGGAATCGACGAAGCAATTTTGCACCCCAACGCTCATGCCAAATGCGGGAGCAGAGGCGATTCTCATTCACTCGCGAAAGAGCACAGTGGATGAGATCCTTTTCGTTTGTTACTGCCTGGCAACCGAGTTCCTATCGTGATCCTTCCAACGAGGTACACCAGCTTCCGCTTGTCGTCGTGCCGGCATCTCCACGGCAATCTGGACGAACCACTCCATATGAGCCTGAATAGCGGCAACGGAGGGTTTGCGGCCGTGTTATTGCCGAAGACGGCGTTGCCGTCATTGAACCCCGCATCGGGCCCCTCGACGAGCTCTTCTGTTAAACTACGACGAGCTCGCCCGTGCAGAGGCGCGATATCTTCAGTCCCATAAACGTCGGGGAAATAGCGTCCGAGCGATACAACAGTATTCTCGTATGACGGAGGACTGCTATGCAACCACCTTCTCATATCATCAAACTCCGCGGGATCATCAGGTCGTCTGGGTAACACCAGAAGCACGCGATCGTACTTTGATCGTTATTCCGTCTTCGAAGTCGTTGGCCTTGACCGGCTAGCGGATTGGCTATGCCGCCGTCCCGAATGCGGTGATCAGCGCGGTCAATGCGCTACAGAGTTATACAACATCAGACCCGAATGTAATTGCACAGCACGTGCTACTTCATTGCCCAGAGCCGGGGACTGATCCCTTTCAATTGCGATTGCGCCATGTTGCCAAGCCGAGCGCTCGGGGTTGTCGATCCGCTCAGGGCTATAATTGGTCTTCCCCCAGCCTGCCGCCCACGGTGGATTTTACTTTTATCTCGATCTGCGCGAATCGGCGCGCCAAGCCAAATGGCCGTGAGCTCAATGCGGATGACGTCGGGAAGACGTTATTGGTGGACGCTGGTGTCGCAACTGTCTCGAGCACGTCCTTTGGGGCCCCTCCGGGATCCGCATCGCCTACGGCATTGATCTCAAATTGCTCGGCGAGCATTGCAGCGTGTGACCTCAACCCCTATCCGATTCGAGGCCACCCTCTGCTCCCCACGTGTCTGCGGTCGGTTGAAGGAGTTGCCATCGTGCCCAGTGCCACGCCACGCCTTTATCATTATCGTGCGCCGCGAGGGTCTCACGCCCGGCGACGTCTGCCGAGACGCGGCCCTTCCGTTAGCCTATTCCTCGCTCCTTCCGAACACCTTGAACTGGCGGTGGCGGCGGCACTTTGGGCAGTCCTATCGGATCACCTCGCGCGAGCAATTAGGCTTAGCTACTTCGCGAAGTTCGAAATGTCGTCGACCCGAACTCGATAGTGGCTGCTTTCCAGGAAGATACTGTTTAGACCAGAGCTGAACCTAAGCAAACCGCGCAAGCCGCAACTCCAAAGAGAGAGTGTGAATCTGGTGCAACCACGACCGTAGCGCAGACAGCAGAACGCATGAGCGAATGGTGAGTTGAAACGCGGGCACTCTCTCGGTGAGCGAAGCTGCAAAAAGCCGTATAGAACCTGTGACCGTCCGAAGGGCGCTGAAACCAACGCCCCTCCAGACCTAAGTTGATTGATGAGAGGATTGGATCATCTCGCCAAGGAATGCCGAGAAGATAAATGTGCGGAGCGAAAAGCCGATGGTTATCACGGCAAACTCGATCACCTTAGAAGATGAATGCGAGTGAACTTGCAATTCAACGATCTTGTTCTGACGGACAGCGATCACTGCCGCGCCACAGACGTGGAGGACAGCCACCCTCCAGCGAGGCTCTGACCGTCCGTATGCGGTTGCCCAAATGAAGGTCTCTGCAGACAATGCCTTAAAAACCACCGGCAGCCTGCGCCAATAGGATAATTTTCGCTTGGGCGATGCATGCCAGCGCCGCGAATGATGTTCCAGGGCCAACACCGTAGGAATATGATATGGACGCCCTCGTCTTCGTCAGGATTGCAATCTAAATCCCGACGCATGCAGCGTAATCTCCGCATGAGAGCGACCGCAGAGCCGACGTAGCTCGCCTCGTTTGTTGATCGAAACATCATGTTTCTGGGAAACTACCCTGGTAACATCGCTGCTCAACCTGATCAGGTTGGCCAGGTACGCGAGACCTTCGACATCATCCATCTCGACGGTCACCACATCTGGCCAGTGATGCGAGCCGCGGACAAGTCAGCCCCGATGACGGCCCGGGCATCCACTCTCGATAAAGCGGGAGTCCCGATATTTGCAATGTGCGGCAGCCGTGTACGAAGCATGGGCTGGTACACTCTGTGATTGTTTGGCATAGGATGGCCAGCGTCAAATAAGAGATCTGGACAGTCGGCCCTCATTAATCGCCCCCACCACCTGCTTTAACGCATCACCGCGCCTCACATTCGGTTCGGCCGAGACCCACGATACCCAACGCCACTCCGTTGTCAGAGAGTAGCTGAGGGCCCGTCTTCATGGCCGGATGAACTGGATCAGGTTACCACGACCTAAGTGTTTTCAAGGTTTCGGCCAAAGAGTCCTCGAAGACCTGAAGTCCTCGATCTAGTGTTTCAAAGTCGATCGTGAGCGCAGGCAAAAACTTCACGACTTGACCAACAGGGCCGCACCGTTCGATGATCAATCCCTTCTCAAATGCCTTGCGCGTCGTCGCTTCTGCGATTTCGGCCATTTGGCAGTCAAACCCCAATGCCATGCCTCGCCCTCGAACGGCGAATCTATTTCCGTACTCAGATGCAATCGCTTCAAGTCGAAGCCGCATAATCTCTCCCATACGTTGGACCTCTTGGGAGAAGGATCGGCTCCGCCAATAAATATTTATAGCTGCGGTTGCGGCCACAAGCGCAAGATTGTTTCCTCGGAACGTGCCTGTATGTTCTCCTGGCCGCCACGCGTCGTATCTTTCTTTGAGCAACAACATTGATAGAGGGAGTCCATACCCACTCAGTGATTTCGACAATACTACAATATCTGGCGACAAGCCTGCGAACTCGAAGCTAAAGAATTCGCCCGTGCGACCACAGCCCATTTGGATGTCGTCAACTATGAAAAGCGCGCCAACATTCTTTGCTATGGCCTGGATTGATTGCAGCCATTCCTTGCGAGCTACATTGATACCACCTTCTCCCTGCACGGTTTCGACGAGAATGGCGGCCGGACGATCGATGCCGCTGCTCTCGTCCATCAAAAGCTTTCCCATGTAGTCAGCCGTATCAACAGCTGGTTCCAAGTACCCATCGTAAGGCATGAATGTTACGCCAGACAAGGACATGCCACTGGCTGTACGAAAGGCGCGTTTACTAGTCGCGGCAATCGCCCCCAAACTCAAACCATGAAATCCGTGCGTAAATGAAATGACATTTTGCCGTCCTGTCGCTTTGCGCGCCAGCTTTAAGGCTGCCTCGACGCTATTCGCACCTGTTGGCCCTGTGAATTGAAAGCGGTATTGCAGACCCCGCTCTCGCAGTATGACAGAGCTGAAAGTCTCCATAAACTCGCGCTTGGCGGGTGTCGCCATGTCAAGTCCGTGAACTACGGCATCCGACCGTAGGTACTCAGTAACAACAGCTTTGATCTCGGAATTGTTGTGGCCGTAATTCAGTGCTCCTGCACCGGAGAGGAAGTCAACAACCTCTCGACCATCCTCTGTTTCCATAACGGAGCCGCGCGCTCGGCTGAAAACAGCCGGCAACGAACGTGAGTAGAAGCGAACGTTTGATTCCAGAGCTTCGAAGGCCTGCATATTGCCTGCCGCGCTAGTCACTGCACCCATAGATGTGTCTCCTCAAGCCAGCGGTTCAACGACACGCTTCGCTCCGTTTGCAGAGCTGTGGACAGACCGGAAGGCGCTGCGCGCGTCGGCCGGGTTTACTCTATGGCGTGTATTTCCCAGGAACGGCTTCGCTCTCTTATCTCAGGATCCGCGACGGCTCACCTACCAGCCGTCGTAGTTTGCTGTCATTCAGAGTTGCACAATTGCAGCGGCGCCATGTCTACGAAACGTTCGGTCCGTACGCCGTTCGAGATCTCCGGCGCACTGGCACATTCTTCGAGCCCGCTCAGTGGAGTCATCTCGTCGACGTCACGCGTAACGGATCACACATCTATCGTCGGATACTTAGAACGCCGCCTATTAATTCGGCAGCTGCGCGGGTCTCCATGACAAATTCCGTCTGATCCTTTTGGCGATTGAGCTTGATATTCATATTCGCTATCTCGCGAGGATTTCTGACATGAACTCCTCCGCATGGAATTTGAAGCCGCGCATTTTTGTGTACGGCGACCCAATTTCGCCTAGCGTGAAAGGGAGTGTGGTCGGGAGCAACATCGATGCTAGCGATTTCATTCAATATCTGATTGCTGCCAACCTCAATCTCTGAAGCTAAAGTATCACAATCGGACCAAAATCTATCTGACGAAAAGCCGGCCTTGCGAACCCCTTTTCCGATCCGATAGCGGTCGATGCTCCCAAACTCTTCGATGCGAGAGAAAACAATAGCCGCCCTGTCAAAATCATTTCTTCCAAAGCTGTCCTTCACAATCGACTTCGTCCAGTATGTTTCCAGCCTCTCATTTAGTGCCAGTGCGGCAATGTGGCATGCCGTATGGCCTACCGCGATTGCCCGCCGGTACTCGGGATCCACCTCTAGTCTACACTTAGCATTGATTAACTCTTTTCCGGTTGGCGACCCAAAGACGACGTGCCCTACAGACCAACTCCAAGACGGATCCGACCTCTTAACGCCTTTTGGATCGCCGATTCGAATTTCGGAGCGGTCTTGTTTCGTTCCGACCAAAACCGCGCCGTCGATCACCCAAGCTTGACCTATCACGTTAATGATGCCCCGGTCAGACGGCTGATCTGGCCACCAAGGATCCAATGGATGAAACGGCGTGACGTCCGTCACCACAACTTGCACTCCATTCTCTCCATCATAGAGATTGGTCACCCGAGCCAGCTCGGAGATAGAGCCGCCAGGGTAAGTGACGATGGTTGGTTGCATGTCGCTGACCCGACAATAATTAGATCAGGTCCCTAGCGCGAAGGCGGTATCGATGATCCGTTCGTTACGATAGCGCTCCTCGTCCGTGACCGACGCATCACGCCTGACGTACATTCGTTGAAGCCAACGGTCCGTTCCATCATACCTAGGGCTGAACCCGGACCTGGCATGAATAGCTCGACGATTGTCCACGATCATTAGATCGCCAGGCTTCAATTTCACATAGTTGAATACTTGCTTCACAGACGTTTGCATTCTGCGGAGAGCACACGCTGCTTCGCGATCGAGTGGCTCCATCAGATCAAGGTCGAATTTCATGAATGGATCGTACCCATAACCGTAGAAAACGGAGACCACAGTTCCGCCCTTCTTCTGATTGCTGCCGACGGCGCCGAAAGAGAAGTCAACTCCGGTTCTGAAGCGCGGTTGAAAAAGGATCTGGCGCATTATAAGCGGCACTTCGGCAAGTATGCTGGGGATCGCTGCGATGGCCGTTCGCGCCTGTTCTTCGTGATCTTTGCGCAGGCAAAGCAACATAACGAAATCCGGCAGCTCTGGATGGAACGCCTGCTCGGTGTGCCACTCGAGAAACACCGTGGAGCTGTGAGCGGTCTGTTCACGCTCTTCTTTCTCTATTGGACAAATATTTTGGAAGATCTGTTTATCGTGGTGAACGCTGTAGCCGATTGGGTCCCCGAGAGCTTGCCCTACCATTCCAAGCCAGGCTTCGCTCCAGAACGTCTTCTTGTCGATTGGTGGTAATTGGTTATCCGGCGTCGGAGGCAACTCCGGATCAAGAGGGATAGCAGATAGCACTAGCGCGCCGAACCTGTTTCCTCGTCGCTTGAAGTTTATCACCGCCCGACGGATCACTTCGGGAAGGTGATGGAACCTGAACTCACATTCCTGGAGAAACTGCTCTCGTTGCTCGTACGGATCCGGCAGACCTTCGATTACAGTTGAAAACTGCTCGGCACTCATCGTCACCGGAAGAATGTGATCTCCCGGAACACCAGACAAATCCTGCCCCTTTGGAAGATCATGTATTTCTGATCCGCGCTTTAATACGATTATGTCCTGCTTCTGAAGCCCCTTGACCTTCTTTTTCATGAGCCATCCGACGATGTTTGCGAGGAAGCTGGCATTGTCGCTATGCCCAATAAACGGAAGAGCGAAAAGATCGCTATCCCCTATAGCGACAACACGCCCCGTCCCGATCTTTGCGGCGGCGCAAACAATCTCGCCTGTTGGAAGGCTCACCAACGGTTTGACGCATTTTGCAATGTCAACACTGAGCGTGCAGCCGCGATGGTATGTGATTTCATAGATTTCGTCTGTACAAGGGTGGTTAGACGAAACCAAAATCCGAAAGTGCTGAGCTACGATAAACTCCCGATCGCGCCGCGGGACGGCGGCTGTATCATCCTTGAATTCAATTCCGAAGCGCCTCCCAATTTCATTGATATTGCTCTTCCAACCAGCATTCTGAAATTCAGAGATTAGGAGGAGCCCCCCCCCATTCTCCACAAAGGCAAGAATCTGTTCGATTTCTCCTCGCTGGAAGATCGGGGACCCTCCCACGTTACGCTCTATCTCGCCCGTGCAGGGATGTGCAATAATGAGGACGGAAGCATCACGCAGAGCTGCTTCACTCCACTCTGTCATTGCACGCGAGGTAAGGCCCAGGTGATCATGCAGAAGCTCTGGGAGATGTCCGTAATAGTAATTCTCTGGCCGGTCCGGCGCTATCGCGAGCGCCATATCCTTCCGAATTGTCCAACTTTCACCGTGGCTTTCATCGAAAATAATCGTCATAGCCTTGCTCTCCAGTTAGGGCAACCGTATTCAAACTGTAAGCTTTAGCCGCACGCGGGGCGCAGCACAGACGATCTTCATAGAACCTCCGAGAATATCGGCTGCATAGCGATCAACTTTGAATTGTTACGAGCGACTAAATGAGGGTCACTGCTTTTATCGGGAAGAGTAGCCGCCGGCTACTATCAGCTTTGGTGTGCAGCGCTGCGAAGCCACGCCACCTCGATACGTGCCCGGTTAACACAACGACGTTTGGCTTCCGCCGAACAACGATACAGCGACGATGCGAGCACCGCACATCTTCTCGGAGGCAGGCTCGAGCGAGTCGAGGGGAACGCTCTGCAGTTTGGCGAGATAGTCTGGGATGCTGCCCGATCGCAGTGCCCATTTAGGACGATGCTTTGGGCCTCCGTTCCGCCCTAGATCGCACTAACTGTAACGGCTTGATGTGGGGCTCTGCTCAGTCCGTTCCGGAATGCGGACCGCCAGAAATCCGGTCCACCAAATGATGCGCCGCTGAACTTTATGGCCTTGATCGTCATAACGATATAACTTCAACCTGTCTTTGAGAACGCGCCGCTCGCAGGTGCGTTTGTGGTTTATATACTGTGTCTGGGAGCGGCGTCGCACCTACCAGGCCTGACGATCCGGTGTATGGCCGAGTAGAGGTGACAGCGAGCGGCAATCGATAGTAAGGGCTGCTTTCAGGTGACTGCCATCGATCTTTGCTAGACGAAAGCCGCTAGTCAGGATGGCACCTTTCTTGATCCAGATTTGAAGGCGTCGCGGTTGAGGCAGGATCCGCCATAGGCCGGCATAGTCGAGTTCGCCTTTCGTAGAATCTCGCGGACAACTGTTTGGGAACGAACGATAGCCCCTCGCGTAATGGCTCCTCGGCGCATCGATCGAGCGAGCGCAAAAGGATCATCTTTGCGTGCGTGCGCAAGCTGTTATTGCGCATCCTCGACTTCATGCGCGAATACGGCGCGGGCGCCCCCCGCCGACATAGTGAGGCTTGCCGGCGCGAGCGCCAATTTCTTGAGGCGAGCGAGCACGGATATTTTCCTATCACCTTTGCAAGCACCTTATGCGCGCCGCCCGGTCATCGGTGTGCTTTGCTGCGAAGGTTTTTGCGCGCTGCTGAAACGTTGAGGAATGGCTCGGCTTCTGCTGGCGGAACGCCCTGAATATCAGTCAATTGCACTCAGCAGCCGGAGAAGCGCAATTCGCCACGTCAAGTGCCCACCAAGTCTCGCGTCTTATGATTCCTAGGATAGATGATCGAGTGAATAGCGATGTTGCACTTCCCCTCAGAAACAGTAGGGGGACCTCCTTCCCTTTTCCTGTATACTTCATCGTCGAGACCGGACCGGTTCGCGACTAAAGCGCCACAAGCGGGAAAGCTCGAGGAGCCCGGAAGTCGCTCCAAGAGGCTTTGCTTAAAGGAGAGCCACACATCAGAGGATCACGAAGATTGGATGGCACATCCAAAAAACAATCCACGCCGGCCAAACGTATTCGGAGAATGCGATCTTTTGTCAGGCACCCGTTCAATTTCCGTTGAGCATTCTTTGTCACGGAAGGTCGTATGCCAATCGCGTTAGGAGTAGCCGCAAGACTTTACTTGAACAAGTTTGGTCAGGCCCTTGATCCGTCCAATATAGCGTGGTTACGGCCGAAGTCGAAGACACTGTCTTTGCGGTCGAACTTCAGCCGGGTCTCATCCCGGTTGCGTTCCCGCCGATCCGGACGCGTTGAAAAACAGAGCAATGAGAAACGTTCCAATTTCGTTGGACTATAACATGATCGATCACGCATCTTCTATTTCTAAGACACCTGCTGAAGCGACAGCTGGCGAGCCCCCGTGTCAGCAAATCTCGAGTAACGCAGAGGAGTTACGCTCGGAGGCCACTCAATCTGAGGTCGATAGTATACGGCAAAAGCAACTATTGAGCATTATTGACTTGCTTCGCTATGCGGAGGCTGAGATACTTGAGTTGCACATCGAAACATCGGCCGTCCTTGTGGGAGCCGCGATCACCGATCTCGCTCAAGATTTGGAGTAGTGCCGCAGCGAACGCGACCCTCTGAAAGCGGCCTACGTCGCCGGGTGCCGCGAGATGGAATGCAAGATGGATCCGGGTCGTCAAGTACTGTGCAAAGAAGTGGCAAGCTTTTTCTTGTCCATTTATTTGAGCCGACTAGCGAGTCTTCCAACGCGAGCACGCCAACGGGCGTTGGCCGAAGCCCGTGCGATTGTTAAATCGTCACATCGTTCGAGAAGACCTGTAATTATTGGAAACGTCAGCCGCGCTCCGTCATAGCCTTTTGCTGGTTGAGATTGCCGAACGCTATGGACTCGATAAGAACACCGCTCAATGATTCACGGTCCCGTAGCAGGGTTGGTAGGAATTGAAGGTGGCGTAGTCTCCGAGGTGATCAACCTCGAATCATCCGGCGTTAGAGCGCCGGACCGGTGACCACGCCATGACCAGCAATATCACGAAGTCGCATGCCCCGCAGTGTGAAGGAGAGACGGCTCCCCAGCTTTTCGATGATTGGTTCGATCCGATTGAAACTGCTGTGCGGGAACGAGCGCGGGAATTCATTGAAGAATTGATCCGCGGTGAGCTCGATGCGGCCCTTGCCCGTCCGCGCTACGAACGTAGCAGGAAGGTCGGCCATGAGGGAAAGCCGGCATGACGGGGCATCGGCACGGCAGCCGGCCCCGGTCGCTGATCGGCAGCTTCGGGCCGATTGAGATCGCGGTCCCGCGGGCGCGGCTCAACACGGCCGATGGCAAGACCACGGAGTGGAAGAGCCAGTCGCTACGGGCCTACCAGTCGCTACGGGCCTACCAGCGCCGCACACTGGCCGCAGACGCGCTGATCGCCAGCTGTTATCTGGCCGGCACCAACACGCGCCGTGTGCGTCGGGCGCTCAGCGCTCTGTTCGCTGGCGCGGTCGGCAAGGACACGGTGAGCCGGGTATGGCGCAAGGTGAAGAGCGACTGGGACGCCTGGAATGCCCGCTCGTTGGCCAATGAACCGATTGTGCGGCTGATTCTCGACGGCACCGTGGTGCGCGTGCGGCTCGACCGCAAGGCGACCGCCATCTCGCTGCTGGTCGTCATTGGTGTGCGGGCCGACGGCCAGAAGATCCTGCTCGCAATCAAGGCGATGGGGAGCGAAAGCACCGAAGCCTGGCGTGCCGTGCTCGACGATCTCATCCGGCGTGGGCTGCGGCGGCCCGAATTCCTCATCGTCGACGGCGCGCCCGGGCTTGAGGCCGCGATCGCCGCCGTGTGGGATGGCGTGCCGGTGCAGCGCTGCACCGTGCACAAGCACAGGAACCTGTTGGCGCATGCGCCCGAGCGGCTGCATGAGGAGATCACCGCCGACTACAACGACATGATCTACGCGGCGACGCCCGAGGAGATCGAGGCGCGGCGCAAGGCCTTCATCCGCAAATGGCGGCTCAAGCATCGTGCGGTGGCCGACAGCCTGCAGGAGGCTGGCGACCGGCTCTTCAGCTTCACGCGGCTGCCACCGAGCCAGTGGAAGAGCGCACGGACCACGAATGCCATCGAGCGGCTGCACGAGGAGTTCAAGCGACGGATAAAGACGCAGACTGTGCTGCCATCAGCGGACACCGCGGCGATGTTGTTCTGGGCTTTGCTCGCCTCCGGCCAGATCAACATGCGCAAGGTCGATGGCTGGAAAACACTCGCCACAAAGCCCATCGATCAGCCAATTGACCTCGCCGCGTAATCAGATAGCTTCACGATGTCGGAGGCTGCGCCACTTCCACATTCCAACCACATCCCGGACGGCACCATGATTCACCTTTACCCTCGGCTATCTAAAGAAGGATCCTTTGACCAAGCGCTATGGGCTTGGCTCAAATTCGTCGAGTTCGGTTCTTTTCTTCAGCACTCAGACGAACTCATCAGGAGTGTTGCGCCAGCATTCGCTGATTGCAATACCAGATGGAGGGAAGCCGTGGCGCTCTTCCGATTGGACGGCATCGTGATCACTTGGATCTACGGCCGTCCCGAGCCGATACTTCGCCGATAGTGCCCTCCGAGTTGGCGACAGGATGCCGGGATTTTTACAACTATAGGGCGAAGCATCTTGGCTTTCCTGTCGAACGAGGCGGCGGATAACGTTCTCGGGCGACATGGAAAATTGACCCCTCACGACACGAGGAATTGACCCCCTCGCGACACGGTCAGAACGGGGGTTTTATGCAGCGACTCAGTTCAGGTCCTCTGCGGTTCAAAGATCCGCGGAGGGAGGCCATGCTGGAGCCGGACGAGGTTTCGGCGATACTCCGGCTCAACGAGCTGGGGTGGGGTAGTAAACGGATTGCCTGGGAACTCGGGATTAGCCGCAACACGGTGAAGGACTACGTGGCGGCCGGCGGCTGGACGCCGTATCGGCAGCCGCACCGCAAAAAGGCGCTCGATGGCCAGGAGATCTGGCTCAAGGAGCGCCTGCGGCAGCACCACGGCAATGCCGACGTGATCCGCCAGGAGCTGGCAGCCGAGAAAGGCATCATCGTCAGCCTGCGCACGATCGAGCGGGCCGTCCAGCGCTATCGCCAGGAGCTTGCGGCCGAGGCGCGTGCGACGGTGCGGTTCGAGACACCGCCCGGCAAACAGCTGCAGATCGATTTTGGCGAGCGGTTGGTCGAGATCGGCGGCAGCAAAGTTCGCGCCTACCTGTTCGTCGCCACGTTGGGCTACTCGCGCCGGCACCATGTCAGGGCATTCCGCAACGAACGGCAAGAGAGCTGGTTCGATGGCTTGGAAAGCGCCTTCGTGAAGTTTGGCGGCGTGCCCGAGGAGGTGCTGTTCGACAATGCGCGTGCGCTGGTCGTGGAACACGATGCCGCGACGCGCACCGTCGTGTTTGCGTATTTCGCAAAAACGGGACAGCGGTTTCGCTAACTGAGGGACAGCAGTTTCGCTAATTCGAGGACAGCGTGGCGGCGCTGGCTTTTGGTTGCCTGGTTGTTGAAGTCAATTGGTATTCGTTTCGCTGTTTTCGACATCGGTCAAGGGGCGCGGGACTTTTTTCCTTCGCATGCTGTCACCTTCAAGGGCGATACGGTGGGCGTTGTGGATGATCCGGTCGAGGATGGCGTCGGCGATGGTTGGTTCTCCGATCATGTCATGCCATTGGGCGACGGGCAGCTGGGCGGTGATGAGGGTAGATTTGCGCCTGTAGCGCTCTTCAAAGATTTCGAGGAGATCGAGGCGCTGCTGATCATTGAGGGTGTGGGTTCCCCAATCGTCGAGAATGAGCAACTGAACACGTGCCAGCTTGTCGATAAGGCGCGGGAAGCGACCATCGAGACGGGCCATGGCGAGGTCCTCGAACAGCCGCGGCACACGCAGATAGAGGACGGAATGATCGAGCCTGGCGGCCTGGCGTCCGAAGGCACAGGCCAACCAGGTTTTGCCGGTGCCGGTTTGACCGGTGAGGATCAGGTTCTCGTGGGCTTTCAGCCAGGCGCCTTGTGCCAGCTGCAGGGTGTTGCGCCGGTCAAGGCCGCGGCGGGACGCGAAGTCGATCCCTTCGATACAGGCATCAACGAAGCGCAGCTTGGCTGCGGCGAGCCGATTGGTCAGGCGCCGGTCGGCACGTATGGCGGCTTCGCGATCCAGCATCAGGCCGAGCCACTCATCGCGGCTGAGAGCGGCGGCATTGTCCTGTTCGGCTAATTGCCGGTAGGCCGCCGCCATTCCGGCAAGGCCGAGTGCCTGCATCTCGTCGAGGGTCGGATGGGTCAGCATCATGATGGTCCTTTCCTTCATTGATAATAGGCTCCGCCACGAATGTTGGCGTGTGAGGGCGCGGCTTTGACGGGTTCGGCGGCGGGGCTCGCGCGGTCGAGCCCGGATTTGAGGATGGCGCTCACGGAGGAGTAGCTGATCGCGTTGATCGCGAGCGCCCTCTCGCAGGCTGTTTCCAGCCGACTGCGCTCGTAGCGCCGCGCCAGGGCGATGATCCCCATGGCGGAGCGATAACCCTGCTCGGGATGCCGGCGCTCACGCATCATCCGCTCGACCAGGATGGCGGCGTTGACGCCGATCCGCCCCGCCATCTTGATCAAGCTCGCTGGCGTCATATTGGCGTAACGCTGATGGGCCTTGGGCATGTGCTCGTTCACGGTGACGTGGCCACTGCGCTGAGAGCGGCGCACATGGCTGGCGACACGCGTGTGATCCTGGAAGATCTCAACAGCCCGATAGGTGAGCCGGACGTCCACCCGACGACCGATCAGCCGGTGCGGCACCGAGTAAAAAGTCTTGTCGACTTCGACGTGATAATCGGGATGTACCTTGGCCGTTTTCCACTCGGCGTATTCGAATGGCTCGCTCGGCAGCGGCGACAGCGCGTCGCGCTCGATCTCCTCGAACAGCTGCCGGCGGGATTTGCCGATATGGCGCATCGGCCGATTGTTCAGCTCCTCCAGCAATCCGCCGATCGCGGTATTGAGATCGGTCAGGGTGAAGAACCGCCGATGGCGCAGCCGTGCCAGAATCCAGCGCTCGACAATCAGCACCGCGCCTTCAACCTTGCCCTTGTCGCGCGGCTTGCGGCTGCGGGTCGGCAAAATCGTCGTGTCGTAGTCTCGGCCATGGCGGCAAAGGTTTGGTTGAGCGTTGGCTCGAACCACAACGCCTTGACCACCCCGGCCTTCAGATTGTCGCAGACGATCGCCTTGGGAACTCCGCCGAAGTACGACAAGGCCCGGGTCTGGCCTTCGATCCAATCTGGTAGTCGCTGACCGAAGCTCCCCATAGCGAAGGTCAGCGACGAGGCCCCGAGCACCGCAACAAATATCTGCGCCTGACGGACCTCGCCGGTTTGCGGGTCGATCACCTCCACCGTCGGGCCGGCATAGTCGGTCTGCATCACCGCACCCGCGGCATGGCGGTGGCGGAAGGTCGGGTTCGCCCGGCGTTGGTAGGCGGCAAACCTCTCGCAGAACCACGTGTAGCCATAGCCGTCGGGATGCGCCGTCCGGTATTCCTGCCACAGCAGCGTCAGCGTCACGCCCTTGCGCTTGAGTTCCTGGGCCACCCGTGGCCACTCGGGTTCGCTCAAGTCCTGAGGCGGGCGCCCGACCCGCCGGAACAAAGCCCGCTGTAACGCCGCCTCGCTCTCGTAAATCGCCGGCAGCGGCCAGCTTAAACCCGCTTCACGCGCCCGCAGCAGGTAGGTGGCAACCGAGGTCTTGCTGATCTGCAGCCGTTCCGAGATCGCCCGAACCGACAGGCCTTGCTCGTACGTCAGCCTCAGGATCGATCGTAGGTCCTTCACAGTGGTTCGTTTCGCTTGCTTCCGTCTCGGCATCGCCCCTCTCAAACTCAGCTTGAGAGAGAACATTGCCTGAACGGCGCTCCCGAAAAACCAGCTCCGTAACTGTCCGCGATTTAGCGGAATCCCTGTCCCGGAATTACTGAAATCACTGTCCGCGAATTACCGAAATCAGTGTCCGGGAATTGCCGAAACACGCATCGTGTTCAATGACAAGCTGACCGCGTTTGCCAAGCACTGGGGCTTCCGGCCACGGGCCTGCGCGCCATATCGCGCCCGCACCAAGGGCAAGACCGAGAATGGCGTCGGCTACGTCAAGCGGAACGCGGTCGCCGGCCGCACCTTCCGGAGCTGGGAGGCCTTTGAGGCGCACCTCGAGGCTTGGACACGGGAGATCGCCGATCTACGCCAGCATGGCACGACGGGCGAAGCACCGATTGAGCGCTTCAGGCGCGCTGAGGCGCATGCGCTGAAGCCCATAGCCGGGAGGCCGCCCTTCCAGGCCGCACGTGAACTGATCCGCCGCGTGCAGGCCGACTGCGCGGTGGAGATCGATGGCAACGCCTACTCTGTGCCATGGCGGCTGATCGGCGAGACGGTGAGAGCGACGATCGCCGATGGCGTGGTGCGCATCCACCACGGGATCCATGAGGTGGCCGTTCATCCGATCTGTGTAGGTCGGCGCCGTCGCGTTGTCGACCCTAAACACTTTGAGGGCCTGACTGGCTTTAAACCGAGCCGTGCTGGCGAGCTCGCGTTATCGCCTGTCGCGGCGCCATCGCCGACGCTGCTGCGGCCGCTCGGGGAGTACGAAGCGATTGTGGGAGGGGGCTTCTGATGCGAACCATTGTTCCCGACCGCCTGAGCGATATGCTGACGCGCCTGCAGCTGACGGCTGTCCGCGACCAGCTGGATGGGTTGTTGGACGAGGCCAGCCGTCGAGAGCTGAGCCTACGCGAGACCCTGGTGCTGCTGTGCGAGCGCGAGATCGCCCGCAAGGATGAGCGGCGCGTCGAGATGACGCTTAAACTTGCTCGCTTCCCGTTCGTTCGCGATCTGTCGGGCTTCGACTTCTCGGCCCAGCCCTCGCTGGATCCCAAGCAGATACGCGAGCTTGCGAGCGCCCGCTGGATTGCCAATGGCGAGAATGTGCTGCTGCTTGGGCCGTCCGGGCTGGCGACATGATCCGATACCTCACTACTTCATTGATATTCCAAGAGTCCCTGCCGTGGGTCGGGTGAGACTGCACGCCCGCTTTTGATCGCGGATTGCACCGCCGGCAAATCGAGGTCCATCTCCCGAATAACATAGGGCGCGCCCAGGCAAGCTTGCTTGGCCGGCAGCACTCCGTCCTTGATGAGACGTACAACAGTCATCTTGCTAACCTGCAAACGGCTCGCTGCTTCGTGCAAAATAACTTCGCCGCGCTCTGCCCGTTCGCCTTCCCGGTAGGCGGCAACGCCATGATCATTGCGGAAAGTCCGCACCCGTTGTTGCGTCCAGGTATTCCCCTTGGCGGTCCGTACTCCCAGCCGATTCAGAACCGATGCGATGTTCCCATCGGACAGCATGCGTGCCAGTTGGCAAATCAGCTGTTCGGTCGCGGCATCAGTCTTCCAGCGATGCTGCCCGGTCCGGTTCTTCACGACGTGGAGTAGAGTATGGTCGCCGCCCTTCCAATGCAGCTTGAGATGGAGATAACCAGGTTCTAAGGTCACGATGATCTCTTCGAGCACCGCTCGCAAAATTCTTTTCCGGATCACCGCCGAGGCGCCCGGATGCCTCCACAGCTGTTCCAGATCGGCTCCTAACGCTAAGATCTCGGCGCGCTCCGTGTCGGTCAATGCGGATGGTTGCTTGTCACGTGCAACAGCCAGATCGGCTTCAAGCCGCGCCACTTCCGCGAGCCGTTCATTCCATCGTCGTTCGAGATCTCCGGCGACCAGACGGTTTTCCGGATCAACCGCATTGTATTGTCGGTGCGCCCGCGCTGCTTCATAACGCGCCTGCTCAAGTGTCAACTCGATCTGCCGCAGTCGCTCGGTACCAGCGCGCTCGCGATCCGCGATCGCCTGCAGGGCAGCGTCGAGGCCGAGCGGCGCAATCACCGACAATACCTCCGCGGATACCGCCGCGTCGATCCGCATGTTTCCGAAGCCAATACACTTGGTCCGTCGACCATGATTAACGTTGGCATCGTTGCACACGTACCGCGCGATTCCCCGTAGCCCGTTATGCAGCACTCGGAGCTTGCGTCCGCAATGTCCACAGCGCAGCAGCCCAATCAGCAAGCCGCCGCCATTGCGTACTGATCCCGGCACCATTTCGCCCTTCATGTTGGCGTTCCCGTTGATAATTCGTTGATTGCTCTCGTAGTCTTGCCAGGAGATATAGCCCTCGTGGTGATCGCGAATCAGCACTTCCCAATCTTTCTGGAGCCGGCGCACCCCCCGCGCGATCAGCTTTCGGCCGACTTCGATTCGAACCTGCGAGCCAGTTCTGCCAAACACATAGGCGCCGGCGTAAACTGGATTGCTCAACAGCCGATGGATCGTATTGTAGCGCGGCAGCCGCCATTCCACCACGCGGGCCTCGCTCGCCGTACACGACAATCGGCATCTTGATGCCTTCGTCACACAGCCAAATCACAACTTGGCGGACGCTGCCGAACTCTGCAAACTTGCAGAATGCCAGATGGAGCGCTTCGCGCACGCGCTTGTCCGGGTCCAGCTCCAGACGATCGTCGGCGCTGCGCACATAACCAATAGCGACCGACGTATGGAGGTCGCCCCGCGCGGCCTTGAGGCGCAGCGCTTCCTGCGACCGCTGCCGCAAGATCGACAGTTCGAGCTCGCTGAATGTTCCTTTCATTCCAAGCAGCAGCCGGTCGTTCATGAGCTTTGGGTCATAGATACCGTCTTCATCAATGATCAGGCTGCTCACCAGGGTACAGAACTCCAAAAGTGTGTGCCAATCGCGGCCATTGCGCGCGAGCCGGGAAGCTTCAATGGCGAGCACAACCCCAGCGCTACCGGTACAGATCGCGGTCAACAAGCGCTCAAAGCCGGGGCGCGCCGTGCCACCGCCCGAACGACCAAGATCGTCATCGATAACGATCACATTCTCCCAGCCAAGCGCTCGAGCGCGGGTGGCAAGCGCATATTGACGGCGGCGGCTTTCGGGATTGTTGAGGAGCTGATCGGACGTCGATTGTCGCACGTACACGTAGGCGCTTCGTGACAAGTGATCGGGTGTGATCTTATTCATTGTTCGCCTCCCGCGTCTTTGCGAGAGCAGCGCTGCACTCGTCGAGAAGAAGCTTGAGTAGACCTGTGACTTCCGAGCGAACCTTTGGATCGAGTCGTTGATCGCGGATTGCGGTGGTTGTCAGCTCCAGAAGTTGCCGCCACTGTTGTTCCATCATCGCCTCCAACCGTCCGACTCGTTTCGGACGACGGTGACGAGGGTACGCGCAGTGCCGCCGCGAGGCTGCGAAGTTCGCGCAGTGAATCCAAGGAAAGCCGAGGGACTTCAACCATCGGCAGCGTCGCTGCCCACGTCTCTGTCATCCAGGCCGGCACCAAGATCCGGGTGCCATCTGCCTGCTCAATCACGAAATGCAAGCGATCGCCATGATTGACTCGCCGCAGAACGATGACGCGCTCGCCGGCGAGCGGATGATGCGGATATCGAATGGCAACTTCAAACGGCTGTTCTTGGGTAGTATGCCACGTGCTCGCCTGGCGTTGGCAAGACGCATCTTGCGGTCGCTCTTGGCCGCGAAGCAATCCTGGCTGGGCATTCCGTTCAGTTCGTCGCAGCCACGACTGTTGTTGCGCAGCTTGCTAAAGGTCACAGCGAAGGGCGGCTCGAGGAGCGACTCGCGCAATTTGCCAAGCCAAAGCTCCTGATCATCGACGAGCTCGGGTATCTGCCCTTTGAGCCCAATGCCGCGCACCTGTTCTTCCAGCTCGTTAGCCGTCGCTATGAGAGAGGCGCGATCCTGCTGACCAGCAACCGCAGCGTCGGCGAGTGGGGCTCGGTCTTCAGCGACCCCGTGGTCGCCACCGCGATCCTTGATCGTCTGCTGCACCACAGTCACGTCATCACTATCCGCGGCGACAGCTATCGCTTGAAGGAGAAGCGCCGCAGCGGACTGCTGCAGAAGCCCGCTGCACCAGAAGCCAAATCGGAGAAGAAGTCGTGAAGCAAGCCGCTCGCTCGCTACAGCGCTGTGACGGGCGCGCTTCGCGAGCGGCTTGCTGCAGTCCTGCAAACAACAACGGGGTCACTTCCTCATGTCGCTGAGGGGTCAAATCCGGACGTCGCTTGACAAACGTATTATGTCGTTCGCGCCGCGGCCCACACCACGAACTTGGCGAACTCGAGCGGGAGCTTCGCAGGATTCGTAGTGCCGGCTTTGCGGTCATCGATGAAGAACGCGCCGCCGGTGAGATCTCGATCGCGACGCCCCTGTTTCGTGCCGTCCCGATGGTTGCCTCCATAGGCATAGCTGCCCCGGCAACACGATGGAGGGTCAAGGGCGCCAGGAGCACCCTTGGCCCGGTTGTCACTGAACTTGCCCATACGGTTTCCACGTCAACATCCTTCCGAGACGCGCTCAATAGCATCTCGGGCAGATCCTCGAATAACAATAGTCGCGGGTCCTGATAGCTGATTGGCGGGATGTATTTGGTAACGCGATCTGCTGAGGCGCTTCGGCTGAACGGGTAAATGGATTCTTCTTTGGGTTCTTATAGGAGTGCACTGTGGTGTAATGCAATGCGACCGGTCTCAACATTCGAGGCTTCGAATTCCGCCGCCAGTACACTTGCTTGAGGTCCTCGCCAACACTAAAGCGGGATCAGTTCAGGTCGGATCGATTTAGGATTCTGAAATCAGCCGGTTTCTGATCCACCATTCTGGCTGCACGGGTGGCCGGCATGGATCGGCAAGCCTTACTCTCTGACCTTCGGAAGCGTGTAGTAGCGGCGATTGCGGGCGGCATGTCCCGCGATCAGGCAGCCAAGCAGTTTGGTGACAGGATCATCACGCATCCGCTGGATGCGGCGGCTCGATAAGACCGGCAGCGTTACTCCGGACTGGATGGGCGGTTATGAGCCGAAGGTGATTTCGGGAGAGCGCGCGAGTTGGCTGCGCGACGGATCAAGCACGGCAATTTCACTTGGGCGGGCTCGTCGCCGACGATCACCGAGTGCGGCCTGAAGGTTGGTTACCGTGGCATGGAGCTCGTCCAGCCCGAGAAGCTCAGCTTCAAAAAGCAGCGTGGTGGCTGGCGGACGCGACCGTCGCCGGGTTGCGGCGGTGAGGCCAGTGGACGAAATATCAAGATCGCGTCCAAACTGAGCCGCTGCTCTTAATCGACGAGACCCGGACCAGGGCAGAGATGGCTTCCTTGCGGGATGGGCGCCCGCGGGACGGGTCGCGGACTCGCTGCCAAGTTCCTCACTGCCGCTGGACGACCACACCCTTTTTTACTACTTCGCACCGTAATCCGAGCCGTGCAGACGGTTCATCGCCAGGACCGATCGATGCGCGCGGGCTTAGGGACCTATGTAAGATTCTTCTGCCGACCCTTCGCCCCGGCCACCTCCCATTGATAGTTTCGGCAGCCAGAAAGGTAAGCTCATCCGCTCTCCCGGCGCCAAGCTGTTCTTCCAAAGATATACACCGGCCCCCATCCAACAGGTCTGTGCGAAGCTCAAACATCTTCTCCGAAATGCTGGCGCTCGTCGGCGCGGTCTGCGCCAGGCGAGGTTCTGGAAGCCTCCTCCACCTCAGAAAAATGCACCAGGTATCTCCAAGTTCTGGCTATCGAATGTGCTCAAGCTTAGCTCGTCCTGCACAGACTGGATTAATTGAACAAGCCAGTAAAGTCATGGCCGGGGCGCTTGCGAACGTTTTCCTTCGCCCGAATTCCGGCCATTATCGTCGCAGAACTCGTGCAAAATGGGCCTGGGCGGACTTACCAAGAAACCCTTCTACAAGAATTTCTTTTGCACCGGGCGCCAGGTCCCGGAGCCCCGCAATGAAGGAGCGGTTCCTAGACTGCTTCGTTCGCCGAAAAGTGACTTCCGGATAGTCGCCAAGGACCGCAGCTCGCGAGACCGCTCTCTCGACGATACCCTTCGGCGCCGTAATCTCATTAAAAAGTTTGTGCTCTGTGCCCCATGCCACCGAGACAGCCTCGCAGCCGAAAATAATGTCCGACATCGCGGCGCGCCCAAGCGACTTCTCGAGCATGTAGGCGCCGATTGGGCAAGCAAGACCATGCTTGAGTTCCCACCCGAGGGCCTTCGTTGTTGGCGTTCCCACACGCCAATCGCAGCAAAGCGCCATCTCGAGTCCGGCGCCTATAGCATATCCGTCAATCCCCGCAACAATTGGCTTTGTTACGCTTAGAATCGTGACGTAGAGCTCAATGATGCGATCTATCAACTCCTCAACGTCGGCCCTCGTTTTAACTTCCCTTGCGTCGTTTAAATCCTCACCGACGCAAAAGGAGCGGTCCACTCCGCCAGTAAGAACCATTGCCTTGACGGCGGGTTCGTCCTCCACCCGTCGACAAGTCTCGACGATGCCTCGCTCAAGCTCTCGGTTGAGCGGGTTTACCGACTTCTCGCGATTGAACTGGGCCACAAGGACGGCATCCTTCTTGTAAATATTCAGCGCAGACATGCACATCTCCCATGTGAGTTGCCGGAGATCATCGCTTCGAGCGCTGAACGACTTGGGTAGATCGTAGCGCCTGCAAACGACGTGGGATCCTGGCGGGCCAACCTACTCACCTTTTGACCCGGTCTTCTCGAATAGCTCAAGTCTTATGCACTTCTTCGAGCGAAGGCAATGATGTATTCTAATTATTGTTGCATCTTTTTGGTTGACTATTCTCATAATGGATGTTGATGCTTTTGTTCGGTCCGATCGATCGGTTAAGGAACAATTCGCCATCGAAAGGCCTACGCGACGCGGGGCGCTCAGCTTCTCAGCTCGAAGGGTACGATCATGGAGAGCCTATCAAAACACGAAGGGGTGAGAGTCGGAGGAAAAATGTCGCGGATCGAGAATGTCCGAAGAAATACTCAGTGTCGCATCGTTAGGTGCCCCGAGCATGGCTATGGGAATCGCCTGGCGAGAAGAGAGCTCGCGCTGATTGTCACACGTCACCGATTGCACCGAAACGAAATCGTTGTTGCACCGAAACGTAATCGTTGGCTTCACCGCCTCGCCGATGCTGTGTCGTTTGGATGCAATGGACGCTCGTCGGAAATTGCCGGCCTGAGAAAGATGCTGAACGCAAACGCTTCGCGGATGTCTTCACTTGCTGAACTTGGATCGCCGACGCTGATCTCGGCAGTCCGCAAGGTGCTGCAACTAACGGCCGCAACCATCCAACTGATCCTGTTGCGGCAAAGGCGGCCGGCGGCCATCCGTGCGATGAGCTGAGGTGACCGGTTGAACTCGTCGCCGCACCAAGCTCATTTTCATTTCATCGAGGCATAGATGAGCGGAACTAATCAACATAGCGGCCCCCCTCCGGTGGCGAGCTACGCCCAGGCAGCAGCAAAGGACCTTTACGATATTGGCGAAATTCCGCCGTTGGGTCGTGTACCGAAGCACATGTATGCCTGGGTGATACGCCGCGAGCGGCATGGGGATCCTGAAATTGCGATGCAAGTAGAGGTAGTTGACACGCCCCCAGTGGGCCCAGAGGAAGCCCTGGTCATGATTATGGCCGCCGGGGTGGGATACAATGGTGTTTGGGCGTCTCTCGGGCAGCCAGTCTCGCCTATCGACCTGCATCGGCACTCTTGTCACATCGCTGGGTCCGATGCCGCGGGAATTGTTTGGGAGGTCGGCGAGCGCGTGAAGAAATGGAAGGTGGGTGACGAGGTTGTTCTGCATTCCCATCAAGACGACGGCGACGATGTCGAATGCAACGGCGGCGATCCCACACTCTCGCTCTCCCAGCGAATCTGGGGTTATGAAACTCCGGACGGATCCTTTGCGCAATTCGCACGCGTTCAATCACGTCAGCTATTACTCCGGCCAGCGCACCTAAGCTGGGAGGAGAGCGCCTGCTATGCGGGCACACTCGGGACAGCATACAGGATGTTGTTTGGTCATCGGCCACACGTCATCCGACCAGGTCAAAACGCTTTAGTGTGGGGTGCAGCTGGAGGGCTTGGCTCGATGGCAATCCAACTCGTAACTGTGGCGGGAGCCAACGCGATTGGCATCGTTTCTGAGGAGTCGAAGCGTGATTTTGTGATGTCGTTGGGGGCCAAGGGGGTGATAAACCGGAAAGAGTTCGACTGTTGGGGTCGACTTCCCGACATCAATAGTACGGCTATATACAGCGATTACATGAACGAGGTGCGCCGCTTTGGCAAAGCCATTTGGGAGATTACGGGAAAGGGCAACGACGTTGATATCGTCTTCGAACACCCGGGAGAAGCGACATTTCCAGTCAGCTGCTACGTCGTGAAGCGAGGCGGAATGGTCGTCTTCTGCGGTGGGACCTCAGGCTACAACCTTACGATGGATGCACGTTTTGTCTGGATGCGGCAGAAAAGAGTCCAGGGCAGCCACTTCGCGAATCCATATCAATTGTGGGAAGCGAATCGGCTTGTTTTGGACAGACGCATAGATCCCTGCCTGTCCGAAGTCTTCACGTGGGCGGGAATTCCGCGCGCACACACAAAAATGTGGAGAAACCAGCACCAGCCCGGAAACATGGCCGTTCTTGTCCAAGCAAGCGCGGCGCGGCGTTAGATAGAGGAGACCGTAACCGGCAAAGGACAGAGATGATGTGGCTGGAGAATGGCGATTGGGGCTGAGTCCTCCCTTGCAGCGGAGCTTGATCTCGGCTGTGATCGCCAGGCGGATCTTTAGCAGGCTCGATCTGTCGTGCCAGACGTAGTCGTTGACCTTCTGCACCCGTGTTCGGATTGACGACCTCGTAGGACCGAGCTGAAGGTGACCGCCACTTTAGTACGGATGCTCCTTCTCGTCCCGATGGTTGCATTCGAGGGATCGGCGCTCGTCGAGATCCAATCCAGCGTTCGATTCCCCTACGCTGAGCACCGGCATTCGATGATCTCGGACAATCCCGCGATCACCGGTTTACCTGGCCACCAATTCACCCGTTAATTCGTTCATGAACTTAGGTCGGCAGCGGCTTTCCGCGTTCAGCGACCACGAACCCGTCAACCCGTCGGCGCCCGCCGAAGTTCTTTGAACACCCTGCCCCGACGAACGACACATACGATGCTGTTCCTTAGGAGTCTCGTCTCGTACTACGTGTGCGCGTCAAGCCCGCGGGTGATCCCGGTTGCATCGGATTTAGGCGGCGCAGGAGTGCAGCGTCTAGCCTCGCGGTTCTCGGGCGGCTCGTTCGGCAAATTGATTAAGGTCCGGCTGAGCCATGCTCCTCGAGCCACCGTCGCTCGTTTGCTCAAAGAGACGCGGGTTGGCGAGCGGGCGCGTTTCCCCTTGGTGCGCCTGAGCATTGCTCTGCCTGACGTAGGCGCCTCCTGTTGTGCTCCTACAACAGATCCATGTTCAGATAGAGATGGTGTTCGAGCCCGGTCTCATGTCGCTCCGCACGGATGAGCCGGAAGTCACTATCGGCATTGAGGAAGACTCCTAACCCATAGCTGCGTGCCTGATCTTCTCGTTGGGGGACTCCAGCATTTGGTCGTTTCTGGGTGCGCCAGCGGCGGACGGTGAAGTTCTCCTCAAGGAGCTTCTCGCATCGTGCGGCTTGTTGACGGTGCTGATCGCCGAGGCCGAGAACGCGGCCAGCTCCGTCGCGAACGCGCTCATTGCTTCCGAGCACGTTGGACGGGGATTCTCATCTTCGGAAGGTCGAGTGCGCCAATTTTGAGCTGATCTTAACGCTCAGCCGCCGCGAATGCCGCCGCCAAATCTCGCTGTACCGGTGCGCCTCGGAGCGCTTCTCTACCCCAAGCGCACTCGCATTGGCTTTAGTTCATCAGTCGAGCGTCGACACTAAAGTTGATGGCGACAAGTAGCCGACCACTTCTGTAGCGCCATCCAGGACGCTCATTGTTCAACAGCGGTGAGCGGCATGGGTCCTCTTTAGCGTGCAGCAGCAGCGGCAACTCCATTAAACGTAAGCATCCGCGCAACTTCCAACCCGAAATTTCTCATTATAGATGTTCTAAAGGATTGCTACATTCTCTATATTGGTGTATCCGGAGTCATCCTGGATTCCAAGGCGGTGGGCAAGCCGCTACCTCACGGATGCGGGCGATTGAGTGGAGAGAGCATGGCCATTCTAGAAACGGAAGCTCGAGGCGCGGTTCTAGTCGCGCGGTTCAACCACGCCAACGCTCACAATCCGATGAGTCTAGAACTCGAGAACGCCATTCGCTCCGTATGCCGGGATACAGACGACAATCCTGCGATACGGGCCTTAGTATTGACAGGGGGGAATGATCGATCCTTTTGCGCCGGTGGTGATTTTAACGAGGTCGCCCAGCTTTCTGGACGCGCGGCGGTGGAGGCGTATATTGATAGGGTAATTGATTTTTATTCTACGATACTCAAAGTCGGGAAGCCGATCGTTGCCGCAGCGGGCGGATACGCAATAGGCGTTGGCTTTCAGCTCGCGCTATGCTGCGATTGGCGCGTCGGATCGCCGGGAACTAAGCTGCTTATGTGGGAATTGAAGCACGGAATCGCCTGCACAGTCGGCGGCTATATGCTCGAAAGTTTCGTCAGTCGAGCGGCGATGTCTGACATCATTTATGGATGCGAGCCCGTCTCCATTTCGTGGGCGGCGGAGCACAAACTGCTTCACGAGGTGGCTGATTCGAGACATCTTGTGGAGACTGCCATCGCGCGAGCGCAGATTCTTGCTGAAGTTCCGGAAGCCGCTTTTCGACTAACGAAACACTCGGTTAATCAGGGCTTCCTCGCTGGTTTGCACGGCATCGTACCAGACACCAAAGAAACAAATGTCGCTGGCGTTGCAAGCAGGGCCGCACAGCAACACTTCAAAGGCGTGCTTGGTCGGTAATCCTAACCCATTGCAAGCGAAAGTGAGAGCGGTTCTATCGTCTAAGTTTTGACTTCGATAGTTTTGCGACCAACGAAACAATATCCGCTCGAGCCTCTTCGTCCTTGATCTTCATGAAGGCCGTGACAAGCTCGAGGACTTGTTTCGCCAATTTGCCCTTTTGCGCGCCGAGCATTGCATAAACCTCGGAGAACGGCGCCGCTTTTCGCGGCGACTCGCGTTCGTCGACGTCGAAGAAATGTGATATGGGCGTGTTCAGTGCCCGGGCAATTTCGTAGAGCCGGCTGGCCGGCACCCTGCTCGTGCCATTCTCGTGCTTTTGCAACTGCTGAAAAACTATGTCCAGCCGACTCGCAAGTTCCTTCTGACTGAGGCCGATTCGCTTTCGTTGGCCTCGAATTCGTTCGCCAATTTTGACGTCAAGATCATTGTACGTCACGTTAGGTCTGACCTTCGATTTTTGTAGATAGAACAAAATTAGCTCATAACATTTCCAAATAATTCGTTCAACTGAACTGCGGTTGCTGGGCCGCTTTCAAACAATACCGCGTGGGCATCAGGTGTCCCCGCCGCGATCCCTGGCCAGAAAACGCGACATTCGACGCTTCTGGTGCCTTTACGCCAGGCCTGATTTATTGCGGTGGAGACCTGAAGTCCGGCCCAAATGACATGCTGATAGGCCGCGTGCCCCCGGATTATGACCTTGCATGGAACGGGGGAACCTGTCGCTCTGATGTTAAAGGAGAGCATCGAACGGTCGCCGCCCGAGAGATGGCGAGTACCGACGCGGCACAGGGGCGATTTCGACATCGGAATTGCCGAGGAGCCCTGAAAGGATCTCTCAGCTATGCTGTAAAGCGTTGGTGCGGCGCTGCGGATCGCAGCGGGACGGTTTACCTTCGCGAATCTGCATCGACGGCTTAGGATACAAGCCTATATTCGCACGTTCGATTTGCTGCAGAAATACGCGAGACCTGAGATGCCGACCTTTAAGCAAGTCACTTGGGAAACCACGCCGGCCGCAACACCCACAGCCTGCAACTCGGGCGTCAGTTGATCGTCCTCCGGTTTCGATGTCTTTCTCAATCAGGTCCTCGACGCGCTTCCGCAGATTTCGGCCATCCATCTATGGCCCATTCTGGTCGGCCAATAACGCCGCCGCCGTGATCCAGTTGTCCTCACCCGCACAGCGGAAGCAGCGATGGGCACGAACTGCGGATGTCGATTGCCCTATTTCATCGGAGGCATATCGCTAAAGGAGTGGAGGATGATCCATGGCGTCGCCCGGCATAATGGTTCTGGTCGTTCCTCGATGATGGACGCGGGCTTGCCCAGCTCCGTTTGACACCATCGGTCTGAGGGGACGACCGCATCATCTGCCTAGTCCAGCAAGCCGCGAGCGAGCGCGCTACTACATAGCGCCTAACGATCGAACGGCTTGCTGGGCGCTGGCCGGCCCGTTACCCCGTCTAGGGATCCCCAAAAGGCGGTATGGCTCATAATGCGCGGCCCATGTCTCCGACTATGCTCGGCAACCCCGATCTGTGTCGAGAGTTGAGCCATAAGCTCAGCAATCGCGATAGTCGCTGTCTGCGCCAAAGGCTGACATCGACATCATGGCGAGCCGAGTATTCACTGTTCTGAGCACGTCAAAGCCAAGCCCGAGCTTCGGAAGCACATCAGCTGAATAATTGTTGACGACGATATCGGCTCGCCTCGCAAGGGCGATGCCTTGCCGGGTCTGTTATACCCCGCTTGTTGCGGTTCATGATGCCGAAGCGTACCGTCTTTTCGTATACCCGGCCATCTATGTAAGGCGAATGCCGGTCAACGTCGCGCCCCCAATCCGGATACTGCATAGCCTCGATCTTGATGACGTCCGCCGCGAGATCGCCAGCACGCTTACAGAGCGGGCCCGCTTAACCCATCGAGAAGTCGATAACGCGAATTGACTGCAACGGCTGCCGGCCGACATGGCGGCGGAGCAGGCCACGCGGCGTGGGCGTATTCGCGGAAGCCTGCTGCTCACCCGGATCCGGAACTTTCCCGCCCCGGCGCAGCGGCACCATGTCACCCCATGAGGCGAGCCAACCGTCAGGACCTCTTCTTTGCCAAGAGAGACGGGCACGATTGCGCTCGTTTCTCTCGCTGTTGGAGCAGATCGGATATTTCGGGCACTGGCACGATCTTTATTTGGTGCTTCAGTCCGTCCGCAATCCCTCGTCCGCGTGTTGCAGACCGTGTTACCGAGGATCAGAGTTGGATCATCACGCAATTCAGGACAAGTCGAGCATGTCGCAGAATGCTTGCCATTGCGCCCACGTCACGGTCGTCATCCCGACCCATCCTTTCTTTGTATTTCGTAATTCCGAACGGAAAGCCCGAACACAAATGATTAATGCCAATCCTGCGCATTGCGTCGCCACGCGCAAACGACCCGAATGTGAGATAATCGCTGAGAGCAAGACTCGATTCGAAAACGCTGAGCGACCACTAGCCCCCTGCCCCACCGTTCATTCGACCGTGCGATCCCTACGCAGTATTGACAACCGATCCGAGATGGACGTCCTGGCTTGTGGAGCCCACCCGAAACGCCGGTTGAGCGAGCTGATCTGTAAGCGCGTCGGAGAATATCGTCTCTGATCAAAATTCCCGAGCCGAATTGAATGTCTGGCTACGTGTGCAATGGCCCCGGCCTTGGACACGTCTGCGTCTTTCCGTGATGTATTCGATACAACCACTTGCAATTGTCCGCCGAATTCGAGTGTCATAGGTATTCTTGACGGTCCCGGTCGTAATTAGCGTTACGAGGTCACAGGGGACCGATCCTGGATAAGCCAGCAGCACCGCACCGGCTTTCTTCCGCGACAGGCAATACGCTCGCTGTGAGGGCGGCCTTGTCAGTCAGTTTTACCAGCGAGAGCGCCCTGACTGACGTGTCCCACACCGGTTTGAAAACAATCGCGTTACCGATTGCGAAACGAGGGCGCAACCGAGCGGCTGATCATCCGCGATCTATATTCGAGGACACGATCTCTGCGGTCATGGGGTGCAGCCCGTCCCTCAGAGCCTCGTCGACGAAACTGCGCTGAGAGTTAATCTCGGGGGAGATGTGAACTGAAGGATGCGGTTCGTATTTGCCTCGTCGAGTACTGCGCGCTGGTCAAACGGCCGTATGCTGATTCCATCGGACCAGGCTTTTCCACGCCCCTTTGAGCCTCCTTACAACCGAGCTGTCTCAAAAAACGCGAGATGGCGATCGGCTACACGCCACGTCGATGGCCTTGAGCCGCGTGTGCGATGCTGTCTGCGGATGCCTTTTCAGAACGAATTCGCAAGATCCTGGACCCTGGCGCTGTAGCGAAGAAGACTGCAACATTCGCATTAATCCAGAACGATGAATTTCATGGACTAATTGACTAGGAAGCGCGCGCCTTCGTTGAATTCCTGCCAGCAACGGAGGACGTCCTGCCCGTAGCCTCAAGTCCCGCGTGAATCCTAAAGGACGCAAGCGTTCGCACGCGGTCAACTACCGACGTTAGCAATTGATCTAAAGGAACTCAGCGTGTCAGTGTTTCTAAACGTCGGCTCGGGTGTTTTTGGCATGGAAGATAGACCACAAGCTGTTCTGCACAAAGGCCTTGCGCCACGCGCTCTTACGTGGCCCAGAGAATGCTGCGGCTCACACATAGATCTGGGCCGACTGCCGTTGTTGAGATTGCGACCGGCACCGAGCGGTTCGGTTCATCTTCGCACCGAACAAGAGAACAAGAGGACAAATGCAGATCTCCATTGTGGAAACAACGCTGGAAAATGTGCTACATGCTCGCCATGAGCTCTTAAGACCGGATCATTTGTCATCGAATGACCCGTTCGAATTCACATTGTCATCTGCCGACCTTTCCGAGGTTGCAATACACTTACTGGCCTCGGCCAACGGGCAAACCATTGGGACCCTGTCGGCCGGCCCGGAATACTGTCCTTTTAAACCCTCCAATAACAGCTGGAGGTCAAGAGGGCTTGGAGTCCATAGGGATATGAGGAAGCAGGGAATTGCAACAGCCTTGATGAAAACTGTGATCCTAAAGGCGCATAAAAGAGGAGCCAGCGCGGTTTGGGGGAATCCGCTAGTTAGTGTGGCACTGCACGCATGTAAGCATCTCGGTTACGAAGCGATTGGCGAGCAGTATGACATTCCTCCGTTTGGAGGCCATCAAAATATGATCTGCTACCTCACCGATGAACTAATTTCGTTCATCAGCTCGGATCGTATTGGCGCGTAATCAACGTGCTTCGTTTTCCGAGGGTCCAAAATGGCCAGCGAAGGTTTACGGAAATAATCGAGGGCGCTAGGAGCCGCCTGGATGAAAATGACACCGACGAGGCCAGGCATCGTGGATATTCGAGAGCCGTCACAAGATTCTGAAATTGGCCTAAAAAGCCGTGGAAGCCAGGGCGAGGCTCCTCGTGAGCATGTAGGTGAGCGCACATACAGGATAATGTTCGATCCGCGGGCGGCTTTTTTCTGCGGCGAGCAATGGCACCTGGTCCTTGGGAGAAGGCCAGCCTCGTGGGGAACGTCCTGCCAGGGCGAACGTGTTGGCGATAATGGTCTGACCGCGCGGTTCGTTGCAGTTAATTGGGTGACGACGCAAGGCGCTGGCCATGGAGGATCGCTTCACGAGGATTCTCGACCCCGTCTGGAAGCGCCACAGCATTAAAGCTGAACAAATCATTTTGCTTTATCCTGGACATCGCGCGTCTGGAACTGACAATCGCAAGTCTAGGGGTCACGTGAAGGATCCAAACGCGCCCAAACCGGATCAAAATTTCGAAGTAATCCGGACTGCCGGCCGGCATCTTCGCTCGCTGCGGCCCGTCGACCTCGCATCAACCCTGGCCCGGGGCATTCGCGGAGGCCGACGCATCCACGCCCAATTATCGACCCACGGTCGTGCACGAGAGCGACGGTATTACTGCCAAAACCTCAGCATGGCGAGCATATCGGCTGTCGTGTCGATGCGCCGGCGCATACAATCGCCGACCAGATGGACGCCTCAAGCGAGAAAATCGCCGCTGACCGCCTAGTGGCAGAGGCCGTTGCCTACGACCGCACCGATCGCGACTGGAAATCCGGTGACATGCTCGCGTGTTTCGATGTTAAATCTATGAAATGCAAGCATGGTATCTCCGTTGGCCCGGACGAGATCGCACTCGTGAACTTCGGGTGACCAAAGCAGCATTGGCGGCAACGCACAGGCCCAATGGTATGCTTGTAACGCCCCCGGTATGAATGAAGAACTGGTGCTCCTCTTCAAGGAGCGGAACGTCCGCGCCATTGGCGCGGACACGATCGCGTTCGAAGCGGCGTTGGTGGACAGCGTTTCTGCCGGGACCCTGCCGGTGCACTTCAAGCATTGGCTGCGACACGGCATCCTGATTCGAGAATGCCTGGCTAACCTAGAACTCATCTCTCGCCGCTGTCTGTTCGTGGGCGCCCGCTGCCATCGAACACGGCTCTGGCTCGCCTTGTCGCCTACTGCTGCGATAACTGCTGAGACTAGGTCTTTTTTCGAGTCAGTCCGGCCATGGCACATCAGCACGCCTCCAGCATGGAATCGAATGAGCTCAGGTGCTCACTTCCCTCGTCGCATGTGCATTTGGAGAAGTGTCGAGGCCGACGGACTATTCAGAAATTCCCGATCGTGCCGGACCGCGGAACGCATACGGTTGTTACACAGCTGACGGACCCGGCTCTTGATCAGGTTTTCTGGCGGATTTCCTACGGCTACAGAGCTGGAAAACGTGCTCCTGGTGAAAAAAATTGTAGAGATTGCTCTTCAAGTCAGATTTGAACTGCTGAACCCGTATCCCATCGATACCGGCTGCACCGCCATCGAATCGCACTTGCAGATATACTTCTGCGCACCTCTCTCTTCGGGATATTGACGGCTTGCTCGGCATTCCCCAGTTTTCGTGACGGGCGACGGTCCAGGCCTATGCTCTGGACAGTCGGTGAGGATGAGTGACAAACGCACTTCGCCGACCGATGGATTGCGGCAGTTGTCGACGCGGCCTGGAGCAATGAATATTACCGTCCCTTCCACACGGGCTTGCGCTTCTCGGCGAAGGCTTTGAGGCCCTCACGACTGTCCTCCGAGTTGAACACCTCTTGCACAATCGGCATCTTCTCCCAGCTGTCAATGTCGTGGTTGTTGAACGACTGGAAGATGATCTCCTTGCTCGCCGCCAATGCCAGGGGCCCATTCACAAGCAACGATTCGGCTAGCTTGAGCGCTTCCTCGAGAGCCTTGCCCGGCTCAGAGAGTCGGTTGATAACACCGAACCGTTCGAGATAGGACGCTTCCTTGAAGGCACCCGTCAGCGCGAGCTCCATAGCCAGGTGATAGGGCATACGGCGCGGCAGCCGGAAAAGGCCGCTGGTCGGCAGGAGGTTGTACCGGACTTCCGGCAGACCGAATTTAGCGTCACGCGCCGCCACGATTAGATCGCACGCCAGGCACGTCTCGAAGCCGCCCCCGACGGCATACCCTTCGACTGCCGCGATCAACGGCTTGCGCGGCGGGCGCTCCTGAATGCCGGAGCCGCCGCGTGCAAGCTGCGGGCGTGGACCGCCCTTGGCAACCTCCTTGAGATCCGCACCGGCAGAGAAAGTGCCGCCGGCGCCGGTGATAATACCGATGAACAGCCGCTCCTCCTGATCCAAAAGGTCCATCGCCGCTTCCATTGCCTCCGATGATTCGAAGTCGAAAGCGTTCTTGGCTTCCGGTCGATTGATCGTAACGATCAGTATGGGGCCTCGGCATTCGGTCAGAATCCGCTGAGACGACCCGCTCATTCGCTTCTCCTATACCCCGAGGGTGGAGCCCGCTTTGACTCCGTGCGTGTGACCATCTGTTTTCTCCCGCTTCGGAAGGAGTAGCGATACCGTCCGAAAGTGATCTGAAATTCGCCATAGGCAGTGAACCCCAACGCGCCCGAGTTCGTTAGTTGCTTCATCTGCTGCGGCGTGAGCTGATTTCTGCAAGCACGTCTTTCATATGTGCTCTGAGCACCGGCACACGAATAGTGTGGCCGAGCGTCGGGAAGTCGGCACAGCCTTCAATATGCCGTCGATCGTCACGTGAACGCCGCGGGAGATGTTGTGCGCCTGTTGTGGAACGGCACGGGAGCGAAACGGGCGTCGGTGCCTTCCAACAATTCGTATCCATTCCGCGCGTCTTTGTTGCAATCAACGCCGCGAGTTCGCCAGCAACTGGAAAATCCTTCGAGTCCGATTGCCCTTTCACGGAGCGCTGATCATTATCGAGACCGAGCCACTTGACGAACACGAGTCGAACTGCGGCTCGTCCGGGACGATATTGCCACCATCGGAGCAGCGATAGCAGCGGGAAAAGTGCCCGGCCGACCTGCCGAGTTCAAACTACCCACCGCGATTCGCGATTCTTGACAGCGTTAGATTGAGCATGTATCCGGAGCCATCGACCATTGCAGCGTCCACGATCTGACCGCGTCCATCCTCGCGCGCCCACAGAATGTCAGCAGAGATTCCGGAAGCAAGATAAAGAGCGCCACCGCCGATATCGCCGAGCAGGTTTGAGGACAGCTCCGGCCGCTGGCTAGATAGGATGCAAAGCCACACCACACCAGAAATTGCTGTCGTTCCCTCGAGCCGGTGCCAGCGGACCGTGCTCACCCCCTCGGTTGTTCGGCCATAGATGAGTGATGGACGGCCTGCGAGGCAAACGTTCAGGCCCAGCCGCTCCATGACGCATAGGCGCATCCGCTCGGTCGGACAGTCGGCGTGCTCCACAAGCTCCAATGCGATGTCGACTGTTCCTGTTGTCTTGTGGTCCAGAATGATCGAGCGCTTGCCGCAGGCGACGTTTTGCGAAGGGCTGGAGCGGCCTATATAGGCTGCCCTCGTGCAATTTCGACGATCTTTGTCCTCTTCAGGGACCATTGATCAGCCCTTTCTGTTTAATGCCCCGCATAATACACTTCGGCTGGCGTCAGCCTTCACCTCATGGCGAAAAGTGAGCAAAGAGGTCTGACGAGCGTCGATGCGACGACCAGTCATTTGAGGATATACCTGCGAACGAGGCGAATTTCTCCCGCACTTAAGCAGTGCGCCTTCCGGTGCGCTCGCCACTCGTCAAGAATCTTATTTGGCGATCGTCTGGAGCGGCTGTCGTCGACGATTGCATTGGGCGTCTGCCTGACTGAGCACCCGGTCTTGGAGCGGCCCTCGGCGCGAGCGATGCGGCATTAGCTAGTTTTTCAATTCTCACGTCTCTTCACTCTCGAGTATCCGGTGACCAGCAGTCACGCCAAAAGATGACGGGCGAGCACGCGATATTTTAGAACTTCGCTCGCGCCTACCCAGATGCGCTGCATGCGCTGATTATCGTAGAAATGTGCAAGCGGGCCCTCATATGTGCAGCCCGCGCCGCCGTGGACTTGGATTGCGCGGTCAACGACGCGACCGACCATTTCGGTGCAGGTCAACTTGACCATGCTTGCTTCCACGCGCGTATCCTCACCGCGATCATGTTTCTCCGCACAAGTGTACATCATGAGTCGGTTCTGTTGGATTTCGATCCATGAATCGGCGATCATCGACTGGATCGCTTGCTTATCGCTGAGTGGACCTCCGAATAAGACTCTCTGCTTGGCATATTCGACCATCATATCGTAACAGCGCTTAGCGATGCCTAGCGCCGACGCGGCATTGCCGAACCGGGTTGCATTGAGTGCTTCTTGCGCGCCTTTGAATCCGGCGCCCTCCGCGCCGATGCGTGCAAATTCGTCGACTCTGCAGTTATCGAAGGTAAGCTGGTGCGTCGTGTAGTTACCGAGCATCGGCACCGGACGTGCGATGAGGCGTGGATTGCTCTTCTCGACGGCGAACATCGAAAGACTGCCGCCAGTTTTGTCATTGGCAGTGCGAGCGAAAACGAAGACGCGATCGGCATCGTCGAAGTCTGTAATCCAAATCTTCGAGCCGTTGATGACCCAGCCATCACTCTCCCGTTTCGCATAGGTCGAAGTCTTGCGAGCCGGATCGGATCCGCCGCCGGGCTCGGTAAGCGCAAAGCATATAGCTGTGGCGTCAGACAGAAAGGGGTCGAGATAACGGGCCTTCTGCTCGCCCCGGAGATGGAGCAAGTTGGGGAGAACCTCGCCGCCGAGTCGGAGCGGCGTTAGGCATTTTTTGTTCTCTTCGATGACGGCGATTCTATCGACCAGCGAAAGATTTGCGCCACCCAATTCGCGTGGCAAGCTGAGCCCCCATAGGCCAACTTTACGGGCCGCTTCACGGCCGGGCCGATAGTCTGCCGAGGTCACCTTCTCGCCTCTGAGCTTTCGTGTCTCGAGCGGCATCTGGTGGTCCTTGACAATTCTCCGGACCAGATCGACGAGCGCTCGCGTTTCTTCCTTAAACTCGTACATCTCGGTTTCCTGTTTGCAATGCAATCCAGCCGAACATACATCTACGATGGAGAAGACGAGGAAGCCACCCTCGGAGTCCTCCAAACTCCGGTAGTTGGCCCGACCTCGGCGCTCACAGTATGTTTGCTCTTTTGCCACTCACTGAAGATCGCTGATATAACCCGACGCTCAATGGTTCACTACGTACGCCGATTTCCGCCGGGGCTTAGCAGCCACGTGTTTTGGCGGCGGTCTTTCTTGGCGTCCTTGCCCTCGATCGGCAGCAGCACTGCTTGTGCCCGGTCTCCTTCTTCAGGTTCTTGACCCGCTTCGACGCCTGCTCCTAGCCGAGACCCGGCACGCAAATGCGTCTGTTTGGTAACATTGCCGATGCTGGGCTGCTTTCTTCCCTATCGGCTGGGCCGGTTCGTTTCCTGATGATGAATCTCAGCGTCGCTTCACAGTAATCTTATTTTTCGGGTTCGAACCTGCGCTCCTTTTTGGTTGAACGATTGTGGCGGACGTCGACAACATGCCCTGGGACCGATCGCAGGTGGATTGACGTGAAGCACGGCCTTTATCGCGCGACGAACACTCTGAGGCGGTGCTTGTGGTCACGAAGACTTGGATGAAGGCCAAGTGAACCTAAATAGGGAAACCAGCTGGAAGTCATTCATTTTCAAGGGAGGCACGGCCGACTGGCCACCCCTGTCTTTCGGCTTCTAAGCTTGGCCCGTCCATCGCCAAAGGATACCTCCATTTCGCCGTTGCAGACCTGGGCAGAGCTGGCCGGTGCGGCCGAGCCGGTCAAGCCGTCATGGCAGTGGAGCGTGGATGATCTCTCACGAAGGGGCGCGTGGCCGATGGGGCGGCGTCCGGCATGCTCGCGCGATGACCGAGCCAGATCTTGATGTACAATTTGACGACTGGCTTTTCGTGATGGTGTCTAACGAACAGTCGCGTCCGGTGTTAGGCGGCCGGCAGCAATTTCTCCCTCGCAACGGGCGGCGCTTCAACGACGGGCTGCATCGGCGCTCCATAGCACGTCTATAATGCAGGCGCGTTTCGTTGTAACCAGAATGGTCGTTGTTGTCTCATCGATAAATTGCCGGACCAACAATCTTGTGGCTCCGCCCAAGTTTCGTGCCGTCGTAGACTGGAATTTTCGCCGTGCCCCGGGCCTCGTCAATCCAGACCGGTCGAACCCCGATCGGGTCTGGATTCGGCGTCGAAACGTGGGGTCGGTGCAAGTTGATTCTAGGCGTGAGTCCCAGTGCTGTCAGGCGCAGGTTGAGGATCTCAATTTTACCGCTGGGCTGAATGTATCCGTAAAGGGGTTCATATTCCGTTTCGAATAACGTTCGGATTGTAGCCGGTGCGAAACTTTCGCTATTAACTCGGACTGTCCACTGCTGGCCGACGTAACGAAGGTCGGGCCCAGGCTTGAGAGCGATCGTATGTCGCGAGAAGCCCTCGTTGTTAAGGGAACAGGATTGCGCCCCCCTTGAGGACTAACATCTCTTCAGTCAAATCGCGTTCCATCCCTGAAACGTCGAGCGCTTTCAGCCAAGGCTTCTGATAGTCATGGCGGACATCGGTGTTGCACATGCCGAAGGCGCAAAACACACCTGCCAGACGCGGCACCTAGACGGCTTCGCAGCCCAACAAGCGGCCAACGGAGACGCCGTGGAGCGGGCCTGCACCGCCGGCAGCGAGGAGCGTGAAGCCCTGCGGATTGTACCCGCGCTCGACGCTCACCCGCTCGACCGCGTGCTGCATGTTCTGCTCCACCACCGCAGGATAACTGCAGCCGCTTGCTCGATCGTGATACTCAGCGGCTTCGCCACATGGATACCGAAGGCATCCCGGGCGCTCTTCACGTCAAGCGAAATGACGCTGCCCGCATACGGACCAGGACGCAGACCACCCAAGACCAGCTGCGCATCTGTGACTGTGGGACGCTCAAACGATCTCTCACCGAGAGGTTCCTCTTCCCCTGCCTGGCTTCGGGATCGCTCGCGGACGCGGACTGACGCACGGCCTTGTGCAGCAATGCGTCACTTGAGGCGCGCGATCGGCTTTGATGTTGAACTTAGGTTGGCTCCCGCTCGCCCACTGATGAGAAGCTCTTTCGCCTTCACGAGCTTCCACCTTCGCTCGTGTTGAGCGCAAAGAAGACGCGGCAGGTGGCCGGTACAAGGAAACGGTTGATCACCGGCATCGCGCAATGGACGCCGCCGCGAACAGCGATCCCGGCGTAAATCGATCACGGTGGCAAAACCGTGCGTGAGCGCACACCGAAACCAATAGGGCGTTGGAGCACTCGAATTCGCACGCGACGCATAAGTGAACTGAAACGAGATAAACTTGTGAGCCATCACTGCGATTCCTTGAGCACGCGACATTGGATGAAATCTCCTTTTCAAGCCTCGTGCCAACTGCGAGAGCTCGATTGTAAAGGCGGTTTGCTCAAGCGGACGTGTCGTTTGTCCGACAGCATGTCGCAAATCCAACAGTCACTCAGAGACTCTTCATCTCGATCTCGCAGTGATTGCCTGGGGTGAGCTTTCAGGAGTTTGTCCATTCGGCCTGATCAGGAACTCAAAGACTAGCGATTCGTGGAGAGCCGGCGGAAAATCACCGAGAATGCGTCCCTTCGGGAGGCGCTATGCGAATACGTTGTGATCGAAAGCGGCCTGCCGATTCAAGATCACGCCAACACGTACCCAAATGGCTGATGCGGTTCCAGGCTGAAGTTGTCGGATGGGTTACGTCGTAGTTTACTCAGTCTCCATTGATCGCCAAGCCAAACCCCATCGACGCGTGCACCGCCACTCAGGCAACGCGGCAAAAGTCGCACACCGGCAAGTGCAACGGAGGAACCGGTGAGATTGGGGTATGCCGATCATTTGTCCAGCCAGGCGGCCCACGTCGCGCCGCACCTCGGCAAGATCACGGCGGTTGTGCATCCATCGCCGTTCCAGCAGGCAGTCGTCATCGACCTTGCGCGGCACACAGTCGAGCGTTTCCGCGAGGAGTGTACATAGGGATCGTGGAAGAGCTGCAACTTACTGATTCCGTTCTCGTCGACGGTTCGCGATCGACGGAGCAAACGAGATGCTTGGCGCAAGGAGCTTATCAGCTGGAGCTCTTCACTGGCTCGAGCTCATCCCAGATGAGCACATGTTGGCGGCAGTCGATCGTGTGCCTGACCTGTCTACGCCACAACGGAAGTGGTCCACATCGATGCGTCGCTGATCCGCGCCAACGTGAGTTGCGAGACTCACCGAGCCGCACATAGTGGAGGTACTGAGCGAAATCAAAGCAAAGTGGAGAGAAAGGGTCGGCAAACCGGCAAGTACAAGAAGGTCTGCGCGACCTAGGTGAGATGATCAAGCCCAAGGGGCTTGGTCGGACGGTTATATTGACTCCTGCCTTCACCTCGGGGCGAAAGCCTCGCGCCGGGCAGCAGTCGCCATCTTCATTGCGGCGGAATAGCGCTCTTGGTCGAACTTGCGAGCACTTTCGAAAGAGGGTGTCAGTAACTCCGTGTAAGACGGTTTCTGTGAATTTGCCTTTGAGAGGAGGCTCACATGGCTACGGATTTTTCACCTGAGATTTTGGACTAGATTCTTGCTGGAGGCAGCCTCAAGCCGGAAAACCTGGCCGGCGAAGATGGGCTTTTCAGACGATTGAAGAAGGCGCGTCTGCAGCGGGCGCTTGGTGCGAAGCTGCCCCACCACCTTGGCTATGAGAAGGGCGACCCGGCGGGCCGTGGTGCCGTCCGGGATGTGGTTGGAATGTGGAAGTGGCGCAGCCTCCGACATCGTGAAGCTATCTGATTACGCGGCGAGGTCAATTGGCTGATCGATGGGCTTTGTGGCGAGTGTTTTCCAGCCATCGACCTTGCGCATGTTGATCTGGCCGGAGGCGAGCAAAGCCCAGAACAACATCGCCGCGGTGTCCGCTGATGGCAGCACAGTCTGCGTCTTTATCCGTCGCTTGAACTCCTCGTGCAGCCGCTCGATGGCATTCGTGGTCCGTGCGCTCTTCCACTGGCTCGGTGGCAGCCGCGTGAAGCTGAAGAGCCGGTCGCCAGCCTCCTGCAGGCTGTCGGCCACCGCACGATGCTTGAGCCGCCATTTGCGGATGAAGGCCTTGCGCCGCGCCTCGATCTCCTCGGGCGTCGCCGCGTAGATCATGTCGTTGTAGTCGGCGGTGATCTCCTCATGCAGCCGCTCGGGCGCATGCGCCAACAGGTTCCTGTGCTTGTGCACGGTGCAGCGCTGCACCGGCACGCCATCCCACACGGCGGCGATCGCGGCCTCAAGCCCGGGCGCGCCGTCGACGATGAGGAATTCGGGCCGCCGCAGCCCACGCCGGATGAGATCGTCGAGCACGGCACGCCAGGCTTCGGTGCTTTCGCTCCCCATCGCCTTGATTGCGAGCAGGATCTTCTGGCCGTCGGCCCGCACACCAATGACGACCAGCAGCGAGATGGCGGTCGCCTTGCGGTCGAGCCGCACGCGCACCACGGTGCCGTCGAGAATCAGCCGCACAATCGGTTCATTGGCCAACGAGCGGGCATTCCAGGCGTCCCAGTCGCTCTTCACCTTGCGCCATACCCGGCTCACCGTGTCCTTGCCGACCGCGCCAGCGAACAGAGCGCTGAGCGCCCGACGCACACGGCGCGTGTTGGTGCCGGCCAGATAACAGCTGGCGATCAGCGCGTCTGCGGCCAGTGTGCGGCGCTGGTAGGCCCGTAGCGACTGGTAGGCCCGTAGCGACTGGCTCTTCCACTCCGTGGTCTTGCCATCGGCCGTGTTGAGCCGCGCCCGCGGGACCGCGATCTCAATCGGCCCGAAGCTGCCGATCAGCGACCGGGGCCGGCTGCCGTGCCGATGCCCCATCATGCCGGGCTTTCCCTCATGGCCGACCTTCCTGCTACGTTCGTAGCGCGGACGGGCAAGGGCCGCTGCCGCGCGGCAATCAGGATGACAGTGGAGCGTCAATCAGGATGAGAGAGCTTCGCCGGGCTCGTGACGCAGGGAGGGCGTAGCCCGACCGGAGTTACGAGCCCGGCGTCGGCGCGATCCTTGAGGGACCGCGCCGACTGGTGATCGCGGCCGGTGGGTTATGCAAGTGGTTCTTCCGCCAAGAGGAATCACTCGCTTGCCAGGCCGACACGTTACCGATCACCAGATGAGGCTCTACATGAAGTACCGTCAGACCGATACCCCGCCAGTGGCCGCTGCCAGAGCGTCGTTCAGTACCTCGATCGCGTATCGCTTCGACAAGGATAGAAGGCTCCCATCGCAGAAGAAGGGAGCCCGCGGCCGGCGCCGACCGGACCCGTTGGCCGACGTGTTCGAGATCGAGGTCGTGCCGATGCTCAAGGCCGCCCCTGGCGTGCGGCCGATTGCGATCTTCGAGGAGATGTTACGACGCCATCCTGAACTCGGGGCCGGAATCCGCCGCACGCTGGAGCGCCGGATCCGCGCCTAGCGGGCAATCCACGGCGAGGAGCAGGAAGTCATCTTCCGGCAGACCCATGAGCCCGGCCATGTCGGCTTGTCCGACTTCACCGACATGGGCGAGCTCGGGGTCACCATCGCGGGCGTGCCGCTCGATCATCGCCTCTACCACTTCCGGCTGGCCTATTCCGGCTTTGAGCACGCCCATGTCGTGCTCGGCGGCGAGAGCTTCGTCGCCCTGGCGGAAGGCCTGCAGAATGCCCTGTGGTCGCTTGGCGGCGCGCCGCGGGAGCATCGGACCGACCGCCTGTCGGCCGCCTTCTGCAATCTGGACCGGAATGCTCAGGACGATCTGACGCGGCGGTACGAGGACCTTTGCGCCCATTACGACATGCGGCCCTCCCGCAACAATCGCGGCATCGCCCATGAGAACGGGGCGATCGAGAGCTCGCATGGTCATCTGAAGCGAGCGATCGCCGATGCCCTGCTGCTGCGCGGCACCACCGACTTTGACGATCTCGCCGCCTACCGCGGCTTCATTGACGAGATCGTCAGCCGCCGCAATGCCCGCAACGCCAAGCGGATCGATAGCGAGCGTGCTGCCCTGCAGACGCTGCCGGATCGCCGCACCTCGGACTACGAGGAGGTGATTGTCCGCGTAACGTCAAGCGGAGGCTTCACGTTGCGCAAGGTGTTCTACACCGTGCCGTCACGCCTGATCGGCCATCGGCTGCGGGTTCGCCTTTACGACGATCGTCTCGACGTGTTCGTCGGCGGCACCCATCTCGTCACCCTGCCGCGTGGCCGGCCGCATCCTAACGGCAAGCATGACCAGGTCGTCGATTACCGGCACGTGATCCATTCCTTGCGGCGCAAGCCGATGGCGCTGCTCAACCTCGTCTACCGTGATCGGCTGTTCCCGCGCGATGCCTACCGCCGAACCTTTGACCTGCTTCGGCAACGGCTGCCGGACAAAAAGGCTTGCCGCCTCATGGTCGATCTGCTCGCACTTGCCCATGAGCGCGGCTGCGAGGCCGGACTCGCCGATCAGCTCGCGGCTGATCTTGACGCTGGGCGGCTACCGGACCTCACCCGGCTACGCGCTCACTTCGCCCCTGATCCTGCCCACGTGCCGAACGTCGTGGTGCATCTCGCGCCGCTCGCCACCTATGAATGCCTCATCGGTGCCTCTGAGATCGGAGGTGCCGCATGAGCACGGCCAACACCGTCGACACCGCGCGCCTCAACCTGTTGCTCAATGAGCTGCGGCTACCCGCCATCAAGGTGCTGTGGCCGCAGTTTGCCGAGCAGTCCGATAAGGAAGGTTGGCCGGCGGCCCGCTTCCTCGCCGCCATAGCCGAACACGAGATCGCCGAACGCGGCCGCCGACGGATCGAGCGCCATCTCGTCGAAGCGCGGCTGCCCGCCGGAAAGACCTTCGATAGTTTCGACTTCCAGGCCGTGCCGATGATCTCCAAGGCGCAGGTGACCGCGCTCGCCGCCGGCGATGGTTGGCTCGGCAAGGGCGCCAATTTGTTGCTGTTCGGGCCGCCCGGCGGCGGCAAGAGCCACTTGGCGGCGGCGATCGGTCTGGCCCTGATCGAGAACGGCTGGCGCGTCCTCTTCACCCGCACCACCGATCTCGTGCAGAAGCTCCAGTTGGCGCGGCGCGAGCTCAACCTCGAGGCGGCCATCAATCGTCTCGATCGCTTCGATCTCATAATCCTTGATGATCTCGCTTACGTCACCAAGGACCAGGCCGAGACCAGCGTGCTGTTCGAGCTCATCAGCGCACGCTACGAGCGGCGCTCGATGCTGATCACCGCCAATCAGCCCTTCGGCGAATGGAACAAGGTCTTCCCGGACCCCGCCATGACCCTCGCCGCCATCGATCGCCTCGTTCACCACGCCACCATCATCGAAATGAACGTCGAGAGCTATCGCAGGCGCACTGCTCTCGAACGAAAGCGCGGCCCCGGACGGCCGCCCTCGCACGCGACACCCAAAACTGTCGCTGATTGACGCTCCGCGACAATCAGCGCCAACAAAACTCTTGCGCGCGACAATCATCGCGGTGATCATCACCACGCCGCGACACCGACTCGCCATCCTGATTGTCGCGCGCTTCCCACACAGATTGTCGCGCTATAGGCCGCATCGAGCTCACCGCGGATCAATTCTTCAATGAATTCCCGCGCTCGTTCCCGCACAGCAGTTTCAATCGGATCGAACCAATCATCGAAAAGCTGGGGAGCCGTCTCTCCTTCACACTGCGGGGCATGCGACTTCGTGATATTGCTGGTCATGGCGTGGTCTCCGGTCCGGCGCTCTAACGCCGGATGATTCGAGGTTGATCACCTCGGAGACTACGCCACCTTCAATTCCTACCAACCCTGCTACGGGACCCGGGCCGTGGAACGGCAACAGCAGCAACGGCAGGAGTAGCAAAGCGCTGTTGACGGACGACGGCGAGATTGAGGTGCCGCGCGACCGCGCCGGCACGTTCGAACCGGTGATGGTCGCCAAGGGCCAGACCCGTTTCGACGGCTTCGACGAGAAGATCATCAGCCTCTATGCGCGAGGCATGACGGTGCGGAAGATCCAGGGCCATCTGGCCGAGCTCTACAACACCGAGGTGTGCCCCGATCTGATCAGCGAAGTCACCGACGCGATCCTCGACGAGGTCCGCGAATGGCAAAGCCGGCCACTGGAATCGATCTATCCAGTTATCTTCTTCGACGCGCTCAGGATCAAGATCCGCGACGAAGGGATGCTCAAGAACAAGGCGGCTTACGTCGTGCTGGGCGTTAGTGCATCGGTGGGATTGGATCGAGCAAAGCGAAGGCACCAAATTCTGGCTCAAGGTCATGAACGATCTAAGGAACCGCGGCGTCGCCGACATCCTGATCGGCGTCATCGACGGCCTGAAGGGCTTTCCCGAGGCGATCAACAGCGTCTGTCCTAAGGCGATGGTCCAGACCTGCATCGTGTATTTGATCCGCAAAACAGCCGTGTCCTGGAAGGATCGCAAGGCGATCCTGCCCTCGATCAAGGCGGTCTTTCACCAGATCTTGCAGGTCCGGGTGGCGCGCAGCCTGAAGCGGCCATCCCAGCGCCTTTGGCGTTCGGCCAGTTTCTGGGCTCTCGCAGGGGCATATCCGCCCGACCACACTTTGGTGGCCAAGCTGTTACGCCCGATCTCCTGGCTGATTGTCGATACGGCCCGTCCCAAGGTGCGGGCTATCATTTGCATCGATTCCCCGGCTGCGCGCAGCCGACAAATCTCGATCCGCTCTTCAAGGCTGAGCTGGCAATAACATTGTCCCATCGCCACAACACCATAGCAGGTGTTGCACTTGTTCTGTGAACCCAGGCGCTGCTCTGCTCAGGCTCGAGGACTTCGAAGCCGAGTGGGGCAAGGGCAAGCGCTATCCCGCGATCGGCCAGATCTGGCGCAATGCATGGGAACACGTGGTGCCGTTCTTCGCCTTCGCACCAAGCATCCGCAAGATGATCTACACCACGGATGAGATGGACAAGCGATTTCTTCATGGCCGAAGCGAAGATTGCGGAGATCGCGGTAAGTCCAGTCTTTTGTTCGGTCGCGCTGCGGGCCATTCTTCCGTCCCGGCCACCGATCTCGCAGCCGACGCGCGCAGGGGCGATCAAGGCTGGCTGCATTTGCGGCCAGCCTTGACCGGCCCGAGCACGACGGCACGCTGGCGTGGAACGGGACTGCGTTCCTGGCCTGACTAGACCTTGCCGTCAGCCGCGATTATGGTTGTCAGGCGCGGGCGACCTCGTGGCGAAGCGTGGCGCATCGGCTGCAAGCGCCACCAGGCTGCCCTATTTTGTCCTGCCGAGCTGAGGCGCCCGCGCGCCGGTTTTTGGCCGCCGTGGTTTCCATTGCGTCACCAAGCGCTCGTAGCTTTGCTCTGCCCGGGCGGCAATCAACATCTCGCGGTCGCGCAGCGCCTTGATGTTGTAGGCATAGGCTGGCCCGCGCCGGCTGCCTTTCTGTTGTGGATGCCCGGCTTGAAGCTGCATCGCGCGGGTCTTGTTGGCGACCAGCGAGGGGCGCGCCCACAGGTAATCCTCGCCCTTCGTCAACAAATGCCAGCAGAGCACCGTGAGCTTGCGAGCCACGGCGACCGCGGCGATCTGATGGCCGCGCCGGGCGCGGATGCGAACGAAAAACGCATGCAGTGGACCGGGCGCCTTCGCAGCCCAAGCCGCCTCGACCAGCATGGCACGCGCGTGACTGCGGCCGATCTTGCTGATGCGGCCGTGGTGGGCGGCTCTCAGCCCGGACTGCCGCACCCGCGGATTTAGCCCGAAATAGCTCACCAGCTTTTGCGGGCTGTTGAACCGGCTGATGTCGCCGATCGCCGCCACGATGCCGGCGGCGACCGCCAGATTCACGCCGGTGATCGTCATCAATCGGTTGACCGCGGAATCGTCGATGGCGTTCTGCGCGATCTCGCGGTCGAGCAGGGCCAGGTCTTCCGCTAGCCGGTCAAGCTCACGGACGTGCCGATCGATCGCCGCGCGCTCATCGTCTGGCAGCTGTTGAGCGGCCAACCACGCCCCGCCGCGAGCGTTGAACAAATCGGCGTGCGGGCACTTCGGGAGCAGGTGCGCGTGTAGGATCGAATGCACCTCGTTCTTGAGCCGCGTGCAATGCCGCACGACCTGGTAGCGCCGTGCCACCAGCCGACGCTTGCGTTCAGTCTCCGCATCAGGTGTCCAGATCTGCGGCAGATACCCGGCCGCCTGCAGACTGGCGAGCGTGCCGGCATCGATCTTGTCGGTCTTGACGTGAGCCTGGGCAATCGCCTTCACCTGCAGCGGATTGGCGATAATCACCCGTGCCACGAACGGCGCCAGAACCCGCGACACCGCCATGCTGTTGGCGGTCGCTTCGACCACCACCTCATCACTGCCCAGCAGGGTCTTGCCAAATCCCTCCAACGCAGTCCGCGTCATATCAATGCGGCCCACATGTCGGAGCCTGCCATCCTCGCAAAACACCACCTCCCCAAAGGTTCGGTGGACATCAATGCCAATTATCCGTCGCATTCGCACCTCCTGCCAGATACATGACGGGAGCTGCGGGCGACACGACAACTACGGATTCGCGCTCTCGGCGCAACCGGGCGAGTCGCAGAGGCGGCCAGCTACTAACTCGAGCTCTCGGCTCATCGTGTGTATCGGCCTGCCCGCACATCGTGCTCCCGGTGCCTCTGTCCCGATGGTCGCACCATACGCTACGATGTAGAATACCGCAGCGGAACGTTGGCACCGAGACATCTCATACCGGTTACCAATGCGGTCGAGGCGCTGCACCGTTCGCTGCGCAAGATTATCAAGACACGTGGCAGCTTCCCCAACGACGAGGCGGCGGCGATGAAGCTGCTTTTCCTCGCCATCAGGAATGCAGGCATACACTGGCGACGACCGGTTGCATGGCCGGCCGCGATGGGCCAGTTCAGCGAGCGCTTTGCGAGCTCAGCGGACTGATCCCATGGGGTCAGTCCGCTGACCCCGCAACCCCCTCTCACAGAGGCGCTCTTACACAAAACTTCTGACACTCCCCTTTCGAAATTTGAACGTCAGGCGAGATTGCTTGCCGACTCGGCAAGCACCTCCGATACAGCGTCTAGCACCTTCTATTCCTTCGATTCGTTGATGAAGCCGAGTTGCGGGACTTCTTCAGCGTCCATAAGACGGCTCTACAGCGAGCCCGGCTACCGATCCGCTCCTATATCAGCCGAGCCCAAGGACGCTCGGCAGCTTAGCTCACCTCGTCTGCCCTCCACGTTGGGACGCCTCGTAAGAATTTACTTGGTGGGCCATCCGTCCCAACTCTGTTCTAAGAAGCCCCGGCTCAGCCATTCGGCCTGCATGCGCTGGACCAAGGCGGCGACCGCATCGTTCACTAGGGCGGCGTTGACCCGCCTTTGTGTCGCGGTGAGCGCCGCCCGCGCTTCGCGCTGCAACGTGGTGCGCAATCCACTTGGCACATCCAGCAACGCGGTCGCAAACGCAACGCTGGCTTGAGTCGACCACTTCGCTTCGTGCTCGCGTCTTGCCTGCCCATGCGTAACCAGTGGTACCGTACCCTGCGCCGCCGCCATTTCCGCACGGTGCTGCTCCGTCGCCGGGACATCTAGCACGCCGTCGCGAATTACCACGCCGTAGATTTCTGCAGCCTCTGCTTCGTCCAGCATGCCGTTCGTCACATCCTCCATCACCAGTGCGACGGGGCGTGTCACCGGAACGCCGAAACCGCCGCCCGATGGGGAGGCCATCCGTATCACATCACCTCGCTGCATCGTCTGCAGACCAACCTGGCCCAGCGCCGTTTCCCTGCCGGCTCGCAGTAACCAAGTCTCGCCGCTGCGACCGGGATGCCCGCCTTGCACGCCCCAGGGCTGAAACCGCAACCGCTCCAGACCGCGCACGGCAATTTCGGCCTGGACGCTTTGGCATTCCAATTCGATGCACACGGAGGCACCGCCGCGATACCGGCCATGACCGAAACTGGACGGCACCAGGGCATATTGCCGCACCAGCAGTGGGGTTTCGGATTCGACATGCTCGATCGGCGTACTTTTCAAAAAACCCTGCATTGTGTCAGTCGCGTCCACCCCATCGGCACGAACGCGCCCACCGGAGCCGCCGGAGAGCGGTTCCACGACGGACACGCCGGTGCGTCCGCTGACGGGGTCCTGCCAGCTTACGGCAATGCAGCCGGACTGGCCAGCGCCGGAGGCGGTGATGCCGCCGGGAATCGCCTGATTCAAGCAACCTACTACCGCGTCATAGCAGCGCATGACGGTTATCCAGCGATTGCCCATCGCTGCAGGAAACTCCGCGTTCATCGCCGTTCCGGACGGCGCATGAGCACGAATCGGCCGCAACATCCCAGCATTCAGTGGGATCGAGGCCACCATCGTCTGGATGTAATTGGTCAGCCCTAAGCACAGCAATTGGTGCGTGCCCTCGCCAGTGCGGAAGTTCAAGGCGGCGTTCGCCTGCGGATCGCTGCCCGCGAAATCGATCTCCGCCTCGTCACCTGCGATGCGTAACCGGCAGTGAATATGTATTGGGTCGTTCGCACTGATGCCTTCGAGGTAATCGGAAAACTCATATTCGCCGTCGCGCAGCCCGGCGATCACCGAACGCGCCTTCGCCTCGGAATAGTCCATTACGTCGTCGATGCCCTGGCGGAATGCTGCGATCCCGACACGCTCACACAGCGCGCCCGCCCGCTGTTCAAGCAGACTCAACGCCGCCATCAACGCTTCCAGGTCGCCCCACACTTGATCGCCAATACGAGAATTGTCCTTCACAAAGTTCATCACATCCTGGTTCAACCGGCCACCGCTCATCAGCTTGGTGGGACGGATGCGAAACCCTTCCTGGAAGCACTCATGTAGCTCGGGCGAGATGCTGCTCGGCACAGCGCCGCCGATATCGGAGGCATGCACCATCGACCAGGCAAACGCAATCAGCTCGCCTCCATAGAACACCGGGTGGACTAGATGGATATCCATCTGATGCGTCACCACCCCGTCAGTGCTGAAGGGATCGTTGGAGATCACCACGTCGCCAGGTTCGAACTCGGAGAAATGCTTAGTCAGCCCGCCGATTGTCCCTCCGGGGACCGGGACGCCAGAGAACATTGGAACGGCGAAGATCTCGCCGCTGGTCCGCCCCAGTGCAACCAGAAAGTCCTGAGTCTGCTTCATGAAGGTGGTGTGCGCGGTACGAAAGGCGAGCGTGGCCGCCTCTTCTGCCATAGCAGAGAAGCGATTTTTCATGATTTCAGTGCGCGCGAGATTCATCTCCTCGGTCCTCCTTCGTCAACACGATGTCGCCCAGCGCCCCGACCGCTGCCCTAAAGCCTGGCAGCACTAAAACCGTAGCCAAATCATGCTCAATGACAGCCGGTCCGGTTTGCGCCCACCCAGCGTCGAGGTCAGTGCGGGAAAATACGGCGCAATCCGGCCACCAACGCTCCTGGAATCGCAAATCGCGGCGCGATGCGGGTGCCGCTGAACGGGCCGTCGTTTTCGTATCCGCCTTTGCGGCAGGCTTTGCCTGTCGGCCGAAGGTACGCACCATCTGCTCGTTGACTGCGACCGGTTCGTCAGGATTAGCAAAGCCGAACAGCTTTTGATGCTCGGCATGGAAGGCAACAGTAAACCCAGTCATGCCGGTGCCGCTGCGCAAAGCGTCTGTCAGATCCACTGGAATGGTGAAAGACTGGGCCACATAACGCATTTCCGCCAAATACAGTGCATCGATTTGCTCGACCTGCCCGCGCACTGTCTGCTTCGCGACCCAATCCCGCCCCGACTGGGCTAGTTCGTCGAAGATCCGCACCATTGTATCGGTATCTGCTGTCATACCGGTCACGCTGCGTACCGCGTCGTGCACCAGATCCGCCGTCAGACAGCCAAAGGCACAAAACACGGAAGAAAGGCGCGGCACGAGGACGCGCTTGATTCCTACCTCCTCGGCCAGCAGCGGACCATGAATACCGCCCGCACCGCCGAAGATCATCAGCGTCAGGTCGGCCGGACCAATGCCAGCGCGCGCCAGGAACGGCAGTACCTTTGCTAGCATGTTGCTCGTGGCGACCGCGATGCAGCTTTCCGCTGCAGCGACGGCATCGCCACCGCCTACTTCCTTCATTGGCGCCATCGCTTGCTCCGCCAGATTGCGCGACAAAGGCAAACGTCCACCAAGCAAGCCTCGTGGCGAAAGGTAGTTGCACAGCAGATAAGCGTCGGTCAGCGTCGGCTCGGTGCCTCCGCCGCCGTAACAAGCGGGGCCGGGCTTCGAACCGGCGCTGCGAGGCCCCACCTTCAGCACCTTGCCGTCCAGCCATGCAATAGAGCCGCCGCCGGCTCCTATTGCCTCTATTGCTGTGACGGGCAATAAGATAGGAAAGTCGCCGACTTCAGCTTGCGCAGTGAGCGTTGGCCGCCCCACCTGCACGAGCGACACGTCGGTTGACGTGCCACCCATGTCCATTGTCAGAACGCTGGTGTTCTCGGTCCATTCGGCAAGTGCGCGCGCGGCCGTCACGCCGGCAGCAGGACCGGAGAGTAACGTGTGCACCGGTAGGCGACAGGCTTCGGCCGCCGACATCACCCCACCATTGGATTTGGTCACAAGCAGCCGCGCATTTGGCCACCGACGACGCAGGAAACCGTCAATTTCACTGATATAGCCGGCCATCAGCCGCTTGACGTACACGTTCAGCAGCGTCAGCATCGCGCGTTCATATTCCGACTGCTGCGGCCAGATTTCGTGCGACGCCATGATGTCCAGATCTGGAAAGCGGGCGCGGGCAATCTCCAACAAACGGATCTCGTGGACCGGCTTGCGGTAGGCGTGCAGAAGGCACACGCCAATTGCGTTGGCGCCGCGTTCCCGAGCCTGCGTTATTGCAGTAATAACGGACTTAGCATCCAATGACGTTTCAATACTGCCGTCAGCGCGCAACCGTTCCTTGACTTCAAAAACCATGGCCCGCGGCACCAGCGGCGTCGGCCGGCGATTGAACAAATCCACCGGCTTATCCAAACGCAGCCGGGCAATGTTCAGGATATCCCGATATCCCACCGTCGTGAGCAACGCAATTGGTGGCTCCGATCTTTCTATGACGGCGTTCGTGCCGACAGTCGTGCCATGCACGACGAGCACCGGATCTTCCACACGCACACCGTGCCGCTCGAGAATGCGGTCCAGCCCCTCGATCACCGAACGAGCGAATTGGGGGCGTGAGGTTGGAATCTTCTCTCCACCGAATTGCCGATAGCCATCGGTTTCATCTCCCCAAATCGCAAAGTCGGTAAAGGTGCCGCCGATATCGACTCCAATCCTCAGCATCATCTATTCCTATGGGGAGGACATCTTGAAGGCGCGATGGGCGAGTTCCGCCGCATAGCCCTCCAACCGGCCCGGCCAGCGACGAGCAAGCGGCCTTGCGGGCCGGCGGATTCGTTCAGTCTCAAAAACGAAATTGTAAGCTTTCGAGCCTCCAATCCGAAAGCTCGCAACCTCAAGGCTGCCGCCGTACAAAAAGTTGAACGCCGCTCCGTGGCTTGGCGCCCTCTCACGGATGACTGCTTACGCCCGCCTGCGCGAACCGATTGAGTGGCTGCTTGAGACCAGGGTTATCTCCTTGTATTTGCCCGAAGGATTTAGATCTAGATTTGTATCATCGGCGCGATTTGGAAACGACCAGCGCATGCGCTCGACCCAAAAAGAGGTAGCAGTTGGAGCAGGCCTTAAGCGCAAGATTTCTGCAGATGACGAACCAGCGCATCGATCAGGGCCGTTGGCGACAACAGATTGTGGTTGATGTTGCATGCCGAACTCCTTGCAGGTGACCTTTTATCTGTCGGCTATTAGGTGACATACCTATCTAGATCAATTACTAGCATTGGTAGTTGACCGGGCGCAGATTGCTGCATCCCACTATTGGATGGAAGTTGATTCGCTGACAGCGATGCCTGAGCGCGTTCTGGTGATGACAGCACAAGCTTATCTTCCTTGAGCAAACGCTCGAGTTCGGTACGAGAGGCGAGCGGCATAATCTTCGGATGACCCCGATGTCGGAAAGCCGGCAAGAGAGGCACGGCCTCCAATAGGATCGTTGGCAGGATCGGCGCGTTTCAATCAAGCAAGGCGCGCATCAATGCCGCAAGTGGTACTCCGATTGCCTGAATGAGAAAGAAAGAGTTCCCGCCAAAACGTCGCTACGTTCCTGGAATTGCCGATAGGCCCTTGTTTGTCCAGTTCACGACGACCTTGGCGTCGGATTCTGATATCGACGGGCGCGGACCGGGCTCAGGATTCTCGATCATGACGTGATAGCCGCGCTCGGTCTCGAGCGTCAGCGGATCGCCAACGGATGCCACCAGCTGCTTGGAGCGGGCACCTGCGGCAATTACCGCGGCATCGCAGGTAATCTCGCCCTGCTCGGTGAAGACGGCCATCAGTTTGTTGCCATTCAGCTTGAGCCCGGTAGCCTTGGCGCGCACAAGCTCGGCGCCACTTGAAACCGCATGGTTCGCGAGGGCCGCGATATAGGCGCCTGGATCACGGCAGCGCCCAGCCTCCTCGACGAGCACGCCGAACGTGTAGCGCGGAGTGAGGCCGGGTTCGCGTTGACGCATGTCATCAGCGTTTAGCTCGATCCATCGGATGCCGAGGCGCTTGCGGATGCGCCAGCCGAGATCGCCATCTAAATTCTCGCGCGAGGTGAAGACATGCATGACGCTCTTGTCTTATGCAGCGCCCGGCGCATCTTTCAGGAGATCGCGCAGCGCCCACGCGGTCTTTTCGACGCGCGCTTCGGTCCAGCCCGAGAGCAAATACTTGATCAGCCAAGGTAGGGCTTTGGGTAGATCGGACCAGCGGATGGCGAGTGGCCCATGTGGGTCCATTAAATAGCCAGGCACCTTCTTCCACATGCCCGGCTCTGCCGGCGGGATCACCGAATGCGAGGATAGCCAGCCAGCATTACCATAGCTGGCTGCCTGCGTACCGCTGGGCTCACCGGGCTCTAGCAGCGTGACGCGATGGCCCTCCCGCAGTGCCTCGACGGGATTGCGCGGGCTGGCGCTGGCGGAACGGCTCGTGCGTCTGGCCGACCTTCAAGGCAGGATCCAGAAGTTGATACTCGCTCCGCATTAGCTCTCCCTCTTCTCAAAACAATCATTGAGGGTGGATTACCCATTCTAAATAGCAACCCAACGCACCTCTTGAGTTGCACAAAATGTGGAGCGCCTCACGCGACCTCGAACAGGCCGGCCGCCCCCATACCGCCTCCGACGCACATCGCCACCACGACATACTTCGCAAGGCGGCGCTTGCCCTCGATCAGGGCATGCCCCACCAGTCGCGCCCCGGTCATGCCATAGGGATGGCCGATTGAGATGCTTCCGCCATTAACATTGTAGATGGCGGGATCGATCCTGAGGCGGTCTCGGCAATAGAGAGCTTGGCAGGCAAAAGCCTCATTGAGTTCCCACAGGCCAATATCGGCAATTTTCAGCCCATGAAGCCTTAGCAGTTTCGGAATGGCGTAGATTGGACCGATACCCATCTCTTCCGGAGGACACCCGGCAACTGCGATACCGCGGTAGATGCCGAGCGGCTGTATGCCCCGCTTCTCGGCCAACGATCGGTCCATGAGAACGCAAGCTGAGGCGCCGTCGGAAAGTTGGCTCGCGTTTCCGGACGTAACAACACCACCCTCGATTACGGGTTTTAGCCCTTGCAAGGTCTCGAAGGTCGTAGCCGGCCGGTTTCCTTCGTCGGCAGTGAGAGTAACTTGCTTGTAGCTCGTCTGACCCGTCGCCTTGTCCACCACTGCCATCGTGGTCGTGAGGGGAACGATTTCTGCGTCCAGTCGCCTAGCCTGCTGGGCTGCCGCGGTTCGCTCCTGGGACTGAAGTGCGTATTGATCCTGAGCGTCGCGGCTGATGCCATACTTCTTGGAGACGAATTCCGCAGTCTGCAACATCGGCATGTAAGTGTGCGGCACTCGCGCGGTCAAAGCGTCATCCTGCGTACGGGCCGTCCACTGGTAGTACTCGTTTTGAATAGCTGAGATGTTCTCGAGGCCGCCTGCCACCGCCACGTTCATGCCGTCGACCATGATCTGCTTTGCGGCCGTCCCGATTGCCACTAGACCGGAAGAGCATTGACGGTCGATGGTCTGCGCCGAGACCTCCAGCGGAAGTCCGGCTGCTAGCACGCCGAGACGAGCAACGTTCATGCTCGAAGTGCCTGCGGCAAGGCAACATCCGATTACCGCGTCCTCGACCTCCGCCCCGTTCACGTTCGCGCGGGTGACCGCGTGGTGGATGGCATGGCCGAGAAGTGTCGGCGATTTGATGTTGTTGAAAGCGCCCTTAAAGGCGCGCCCGATAGGGGTGCGTGCGGTGGAAACGATGACTGCTTCGCGCATGATGAGGTTCTTAGCTCTAGTCTTTGGCGTCCAAATTGATTTCCGCTTCATCCTTTGGTCCAGGCGCCAATGGGCTGGCCACTGGTCACGAGCGATTTGAGAAGGCTGCTGGGAGTCCAGTAGCCGAACTCGTTTCCTCGCACGCGGCCGTAGTGATCGAGCGTCTTCTCTATTTCAGGCAATCCGATCTGGCCCGCCATGAACATCGGCCCGCCGCGGTGATCGGGAAAGCCGTAGCCTGCGGTCCATACGACGTCGATATCACCGGGTCGGTACGAGATGCCCTCGTCAAGGATCTGGATGCCCTCATTGATGAGCGGGTACATCAGCCGTTCAATGATTTCCTGGTCCTTGATGTCGCTGCGGCGCGCAATTCCATGCTCGCGTGCCAGCTCTGGACACACGCTGGCAACGACGGGGTCAGGTAATGGAGTGCGGCCCTCATACCAGTGATAGCCGGCCTGAGTCTTCTGGCCATAGCGCCCCATTTCGAACAGCTTGCGCCCGACCACGCGATAGCTGGGGTCCGACGGCAATTCGCCCCTTAGAAAGCGTTCGTTGAGGACTTTCGCCCCGATATCCACCCCGGACAGGTCGGACATCCGGCAAGGCCCCATTGCCATGCCCAATGACTCGATAGCTTTGTCGATCTGTTGTGGCTGCGCGCCTTCTAGCAAAAGAAACTCCATCTCGCGCATGTAGGGCTCGAGCATTCGATTTCCGATGAAGCCGTAGCAGACGCCGGACACGACCGAAAATTTTTCTGATCCGGCGCGCGACCTGCATTGCCGTTGCAAGGACGTCGGTAGCAGTCTTGGCGCCCCGAACAACTTCGAGCAGCCGCATCACGTTTGCCGGACTGAAGAAGTGGATGCCGAGCACGTCCGTTGGCCGGCCCGTCGCTTCCGCAAGAACGTTCACGTCGAGCGTCGAAGTATTGGTTGCAATGATCGCTCCTGCCCTGCAGACTTGCCCCAGACTCGAGCAGACTTCTTTTTTAATCTGCAAGTTCTCGAATACCGCTTCGCTGACCAAGTCGCAGTTCGCCAGCGACGCGTAATCGAGTGATCCGCTCAATAGAGCCAAGCACTTCTCGACCTCGTCGGCGGACAGCTTGCCTTTTGCGCCGCTGGCCTCGTAGTTCTTGCGAACAAGCGCTAGTCCGCGCTTGAGCGCTTCATCGCCGGTCTCGACAAGGACAACGGGAATGCCAACGTTCGCAAAGTTCATGGCAATGCCGCTGCCCATGGTGCCGGCGCCCAGAATGCCCACAGACGATACCTCACGCGTACGAGCGTCTCGCGGAAGTCCCGGAATGCGCGCCGCGGCGCGTTCAGCGAAGAACAGATGACGCAGCGCTCGCGAGGTGCTGCTCAGACGCAATTGGTCGAACTCGCGAGCCTCCGCCTGGTAGCCCTCGTCAAATGGCAAATCGATAGACGCCTCCACGGCCCGCACGATCGCGCCGAGCGCGGGATAAGCCGGCTTCGCTGCCGCGTTGGCCGCCGCCGCGGCCAGGGCCTGTGTCGCTGCTGAGTCCGCCTTGGCCTTCAAGCTGCTCGAGCGCCGCACTGGTGCGTTCGCCCTGACCAGGCGATCGGCCGCTGCAATCCCGAGCGCAAGCGATTCCCCCTCCACGATTTTATTGACAATGCCTGCAGCGAGCGCGTCAGTTGCGGAGATGAATCTGCCGGAGAGTATCATATCGAGCGCGACCGGTACCCCAACCAGGCGCGGAAGGCGCTGCGTGCCCTGCGAACCGGGAAGCAAACCCAGCTTGACTTCTGGCATGGCCAAACGCGTGTCGGGCAGAGCCAGCCGATAGTGGCAGGCCATCGCCAACTCCAATCCGCCACCGAACCATGCAGCGTTGCAACAACCGGACGCGAGGATGCATCTAGCTGCGTGAGCAGCGAGCTGAAGGGCCTGGTGTCGAAATCAGGGGATTCGAAGCTGGCGATATCGCCGCCTGCCACGAAGGTTGGTCCTTCGCAATGTATGACGAGTGCCTGGGCTTTCGTATCAGCCTCGAAAGTGTCGATCGCCTTGCGCAACCCCGAGACAACTTCGGGCGAGATGGCATTGACAGGCGGATTCGAGATCAGCACCACCCCGATGCCATTGTGGTTCTCGTAGCTAACGGCTCTTACTGACATTTTCTCACTAGTTCTGGTGCATTCTGGTTACGATGGCGATACCCCCACGCCGTGTCCTTACAAATTTAGGCTCGCCGCAACAACGATTGCTGGTACCTTGATATGGACGGATATGAGCGCGGAAGACGTCGCGTCGTGCAACACATCCACGCTCGCGCCTCTCTGATCGACGCTAGGCCGGTGAAGTCGACGCGGGTAGCCGCACCTCCGTCTCTGCTTCGGATACGACACGACCGCCGCTGGTCACCCGCTGTGCCACAACGACGGTACGGCTGCGGATTTGTGTCACCTCACCTTCCACATGGAGCGTCTCCCCGGCGAAGGCCATCAACTTCATCTTGAACGACAGCCGTTCTATGAAGGACAGCGGTCCAGCCCAATCCACCACCACGCGCGCGAACAGCGCTCCAAATGCCTGACCATCGATGACCGCATTCGGCAGTTTCATGCTCCGCGCGAAATCGATGTCATAGTGGAGACGGTGCCAGTCCCAAGTGGCGGCGCCGTAGGCCATGAGATCGGCCATCGAAAATATTTTGTTCAGTAGCGGCAGCTTCTCGTCCAACTGCACCACCGACATGCTTTTGGTCGGTTTGATCATGGCCTCCCCATGGGCTGGTATACAACCGTTTCGCGATTGAGGGCGACCACCTTGCCGGCCGCATCCCTGTAGCGCGCGACCGAACTGATGAAGAGCTGCGTGCCGCCACGCGAAGAGCCTCGCTCAACGATGTCCTCCAGCGTCCAGGTCACAGAGATGCGATCGTCCGGCAGCACCGGCCGTATGAACTCATAGTCGTTGCCGGCACGGATAATGCGGCAGTCGGGGATTGGCAGATGCCACTCGTGGCCGATGTAGCCGTTTGTATCTGGCCTGCGATGGGCATATTGACAGGTTTCGCAGACCAGTGTCGGTGGCGCGACTAGGGACGGATAACCAGCCTCCTGTGCATAAGAGTCATCGAGATAGAGCTGGTTCTCGTCTCCCGTGGCGAGCGCGAAGTACCGGATCGAGGCGCGGCCGAGCTCCTCGCGCGCTGCGTAGTGGACTTCGCGGCCGATCCAGCCCTTGAGTTCGTCGGTCAGCAGCGCCATGGGTCAGTCTAGGACAGCAAGGGCGTCAACATCCATCCGCATCTCGGGGCGCAACAACGCTTCGCTGATTAGGCCAGTGGAGGCGGGACGGGGTTCCTGCAGCATCTTCGCGCGCACGCCGGCCACGTCCCGATACCGCTCGAGCGAGGCCGGCGTCACGTATTCGATTGTCTTGACTAAGTGATGCGGCGCGCCCCCCGCGGCCCGCACCAGCTGGAGCACGTTCTCGTAGATGCGTTCGGCCTGCGTGACGACATCGCCCTCGTGCAAGACGCGCCCACTCGTTGGGTCGAGGGCGCCTTGGCCCGACATGTAGAGTAATTTTCCGGCTCGCACGGCCGGGCTGGAGGCCAATTCGTCGTAGCGTTTCCAGCCAGGGTTCACCGCGACCGGCGTTTCGCGCGTGGCGATGAAATCGCATTGGATGAGCGCATCGGGATGCGACAGTCGCGGAATGACCACATTCAGGGCTGTGGGAAACACAGGGCCGTGCCGTTCCCGTCGCACACGCTCGATGTCCTGATAGGCAGGAAGCGTAGCGGGCGTAATATAGGTGGCAGTCTTCACCACGCGATCGAGGCTGAGCCCTAGTGCAGAAAGCATACGTGCGGCGCGGTCGTACAGCGCCCCGGTTTGGACCAAAAGGTCACCGCTCCCCAAAATGTTGCCATAGTCGTCCACCGGCTGGATCGAGGGCAGGAAGACGGTGCTCGGGGCGACGCCAGGAGATGCCGCTGCGGTCACCTCGATCTCAATAAAGGCATCCGGCCGGACGAGACTCTTGACGGGAATGGTATTGACCACCGGCTGATATGCACTAAACAGCTCCCGCCGCACGGCCGCTGCTTCCGCATAGCGCTCGATACTGTCCTGGCGCACGTACTCCACAATTCTAGTGACATCGCCGTAGCCGAGCCCTCCCCCTTCCAGGATGGCCGCCACCTTGGCATAGATCGTGCGCGCCTGCTCGGTCATTCCACCTCGCACGACCATCCGCTTTCTTGCAGGATCATACTCAGAGGCAGTGGCGCCGGACAGATAAGTGCCTACGGACGTCTTCAGTCCAAGCGAGTACGAATAGCGCTTATAATCAAACCAATGGAAGCGGTTGGTGTGGATTACGGAAATGGTCATTGCGTCGTTCGGCTCATGTTGGCAGTTGTCGCAGGTGGAAACTCAGTAGCTGCGGGTAAGTCCCATACGTTCCCCGACAAAGTTGCGCACCATCTCGTTGGAGATCGGGCTGAACGGCCCCAGGCGCGCGTCGCGGAACAGGCGCTCCAAAGGCGACTCCTCCACCAAGCCGAAGCCGCCCAGTACGCGCATGCACCGGTCGGTCGCGCGTATCGCCGCCTCGCTGGCTGCGAGCTTGGCCATCGCGGCCTCGACCGAGCACTCGCGTCCGTTGCCCTGCAGCCAAGCAGCCTTCGCGGTGAGTAGGCGGATCTGCTCCAGCTCAGCGGCCGTGTCAGCGAGCGGATGCTGGATCGCCTGATAGGCACCGATCGGACGCCCGAAGGCTGTTCGATCCTTGGCATATTGCAACGTGAAGTCCAGTGCGGCAGCGGTGATGCCGACATACATCGCGGCGCAGATGATGCGCTCGTCATTTAACGTTCGAAGGAGCGTGTGCCATCCGCGCCCCACGTCGCCAACCACCGCATCCGCCGGTGCACGGGCATCATCCAGGAACACCTCGCAAGTACACCCGGCGCGCTGCCCCATAAGCTCGAGGCGGCGCACTTTTATCTCTTTTTGATGAGTAGGAGTCAGAATAAGGGAAAGTCCGCGTGAGCGCTTGACACCTTCGGCAGGATGCGTGCGACACAAGATAAGGATCGCATTGGCGTCGTCCGCAAGCGACGTGTAAAGCTTTTGCCCGCATATGACCCACTCGTCACCATCAAGGCTGGCCCGCGTCTTCAGCCCGAGGATATCTGTCCCGCCACCGGGCTCGGTCATCCCGAAACTCATAAGAAATTCGCCGGCCGCGAGCTTCGGCAGGTACTCCGCCTGCTGCTTTTGAGTACCCGACTCGTGCAACACACGTGCGGTCATCGAAGTGATCACCCAATAGTTGGCCAGCGAAGGGAAGCGGCGCGCGATTTCTTCACACAAGATGGCGCCGCTCATCACGTCCCCGCCACTGCCGCCGTACTCGGTCGGCACAGTGAGACCTGGCCAGCCGAGCTGGGCAAGACGCTTCCACAGGTCGCGCGGAATGCGCCGGGCGCGATCCATTTCGCGGATCTTCGGTTCCGGAAGCTCACGATCGAAGAAATTTCGGACGCTGTCGCGCAGCGCCTCATGCTCGGGGATTGGGTCAAAGTTCATCGCTGCCCCCGAACGGCCGATGACGAAGCAAGCGTTGCGCACATGCCTCGCTGGCTGCGAGTTCTAAGATGGGACCGGTCGTCGTGACGGGCCCGCTCAATGACGTAGGGATACCACGCCATCCGAAAAAATTTCTGTCCCATCATTGGCATCGCGCCTCCCCGGCAGGCTAACGCACCTGAAATTCATTCCGTTTTTCGGAACGATGCGTCAATATTCGATACGATGATCCGACCGCCCGTGAAAGTCAAGTCACGTGTCGCCTCTATCTGCTCTGGGAAAGCAGTGGAAGGACTTGAGCGCTACACGCGGTTTCTCCAGGCGGCTCTCTCACTGACGGAGCGCACCAGAGAAACTTGCTATGTCACAGGGAACGAAACCAATGACTGCGAGCGAACAGACCCCGCCCACGGCGAGCCCATCGATCAATAACTCTGCGGAATCCCCTCATGACGGGGTCGGAAAATTAGGTGTCTGATATGCAGGGACGGAGGGAAGACACGTGCGATTCAGTCATTTCTCGCACACTGAACAGCTCAGGATTTTTAGTGCTCGCCTTCGCGTTTACAATCGCGAGATGAAATACGCGGTCTCCCTTCGCGTCATAGGAGTAGATGTGGCCGATGCCTGCCAGTTGCGCACAGCGGCAAGCCATTTCCGCAACTGCTTGGGTGGAAAGGCTCGAGAGAAGGAAGAACGACGGTTTTGATATCCGGAGCCAGTTTCATGAAAGCATTTACCGCTGTGCTGTTCGACTACTCCGCATGTTCAAAGACGATCTTCAGAGGACGCCCGCCGATGCCCCCGGCTTTGTTGATGTCGTCCTCTGCCGTCAACGGCGAATTGAAGTACTTGCGGTCAAAGAAGCGGCCCCGCGATTGGAGTTGCCGCATCGACAAAGATTGGCCGCGCCGGTGCGGCACTGGCTTGGCGAAGACCAGCAGACGCCCCCGAGTGCCATACGAAGAAATTCCTATCTTGTGATTGCCATTGCGGCTTCCCTTCTCCTCGGGGTTTGCTAAATGCTTGTGTTGACGTTCGTTCCGTTTTTCGGAATGATGGTCTCGTATTCGAGACGACGCCGCGCCCGACAAAGTCAAGCGATGGCGAGTCTATCTGCGTAGGGAAAGTTGGAAATGGAGTTACAGAGAACCAGCGATGGCCCACTCGAACGCTACATACAAATTCTAGAGGTGCTAGCAGCCTTTCCGGGCTCTCTCACGCTGGTGGATGTCGCTGCCCTACTAGAGTTGCCGAAGACCACCGCCCATCGCTTGCTTAGGGGTCTAGCTCGATCCGGGCTTGCCAAGGGTGGTGGAAATCGTCCTTACGAACTTGGTGAACGACTAATAAGGCTGCTTCACGCGGCAGCCGACGACGGTTGGCTGACAACACTGGTACATCCTCATCTTTGCGCATTGACGGAGCGCACCGGAGAGACTTGCTATGTCACGCGTCTAGTCGGTGCGCGCGTTGTTGTCGCTGCATCCGTTTCTCCTGAAGGACGATGGCGAGGTTCTCCTGACGCAAGATGGCGAGGTTATACCCAACCCGGCATCGAGATGCCGATCAACGCCGCGGCGTCGGCAAAGGCGATTATGGCCTATCAGGATGAGGCGGCGATCGAGGAAGCACTCTCACATGAGTTGCCGCTCCTCACTGCCAATACACGGAACGACCCCGCGTGGATCGAACAGCAACTTGCTCAAACGCGAAACCGAGGTTACGCGACCTGCATCGGAGAGATCGATGAAGGCGTCGCTGCGATCGCCGTACCGATCAAACTTTCGAGCGGTATAGTCCTGCATTCAGTGGCGATGACCGGACCTCTGCAACGTATCATGAACAATCAACTAACTGAAAGGCTGGCAGCCTTGCGGAGTGCAGCCGATGCACTCGCGGTGTCGCTCTCCATCGGAGAGCGATTGAAAATTACTCGTGAATCAGCCGACGAAAAGAAGTTGCCGTCCGAGACTAAAGTAGTGGCCGCTCCGAATGACGAAAAAAAAGGCGCCGCTCAAGCCGTATCTCGGCCGGCCTCGAAGGACCCGTTGCTCAAAGCGAGGAAGAAAACGATCCACAGGCGCAAGTAGGATTGTGCGCGTTGAGAGCAAAGCGACACGCTAAGGTTTTGCAGCCTCGTCGCTTTAGGTGGATGCGGAATGCGGATGGAAGGCTTCCAACGCTCCGCGGGTTTCTACGTCGGAAAGCGTTCGCGCCGTTTCAGTTTCTAGAACTTGCCGGTCGACGTTCGCGGTGTCGTGTCGACGAACTCGTAGCGTTTCGGCAATTGCCACTCTGCGAAGCTGCGCGCCAGCACATGCTTATCGAACTCCTTCGTGTCCACTTGCTTGCCGGGCTTGAGCACGACGCAAGCGAGCGGCCCTTCGCTCTATTTCTCGTCGAGGATCGCGATCAGCGCTGCTCGGCAAGCCGGATGCCCCATCAACGCACTCTCGTGCACGACTGTGAATGTCAAGAGACGGGGAGCGTTCATCGATATCCGCTCAAGTGGGCATGACCGATCTTCACAGGTCCATTTCCTGCTTCTGCGCGGGTTATATGCAGATTCTCGAGTAGCTTCTCTCGCGTTCTCCTACTCTTGACCAAGATTGCCGCCCCTGCTCGAGCTGTCGAAAGACCAGGGCGCATTGCTTGCTGAGAGATTCGGTTCGGGCTTGCCAATTGCGGAGCAATGGTTCTTACGAATTGGTGAACGGCTGATCAGGCTTGTTCACGAATCGGCCGATGGCTGTTGGCTGACGTGAGTGGCACGACCTCGTCATCGCGCATTGACGGACCGCACCGGAGAACGTTCGTATTTCACAATGGTCGGCGCACGCGTTGTCGTCGCGGCATCTCTTTGGCCTGACGCAAGATGGAGCGGTTAGATTGAACCTGGTAACGAGATGCTCATCAATGCTACTGCGTCGAAAAAGATGATTATGTCTATCCGGAGAAAAGGTGAGTGGAACAGCAGCTTGCCAAATGCGAAAGCTACGCGACCCGTATCGGAGGGATCAGTGAAGGCCGTGCCGCGATCACCCATCCAGCCTTCGACCGGCTAGTTCATGACGGCCCCTCTGCAAGGCATCGTGAGCGAGCAACTTGCTGAAAGGCTGAAAGCTTTGTGCGAAACATGCGATGCGCTTGGCCACCCTACGTCGAAAGGCGATTAAAAAAGGGTTTGGAAAGCAAGCGCCCCTAGACATCGGTTGTTGGGATCGGGCCACGGCGATGGGACGGCGGGAATACGCCATTCTGATGCGGCCTGGCCAAGCTCGATTTACGGGCCTGGATTATAGCGACTGGAATCTGGCGAGATGCTCATTCGCGCCAAGGGGATCGGCAGCTAGCGCGAATGCCGATTCGTCAGGATTGCGGCCCCGGTACTAGCGCCTCTACCGATTCTTGGAGGAGATTGCAGAGCTCAGCTCAGTTACAACCTCCTTGAGGCTAATATCCATTGGAATGGGACAAAGGCTTATGCCGAAAGACCACTTTGCCAACGGAAGGACGTTGTCAGTTTTGTTGGATCGGATTTTGCTGGCTCTTTCCGCTGTAGCCACAGCAATCCCTTTTTTCCGGCTTCTATACTACAGCAGTTACGGTCTTGATCTCCAGGATGATGGCTACAACCTCAACTACATCGCGAACCCATCCGCGTACTCAATCAATATGCCACCCTCTCTTTTCGGCTTTGTCTATCACTGGCCGTATCAGTGGGCGGGTGGCGACATCGCCACGCTTCGCAGGGCGAACGTCACGCTCACCATGGGGCTAGGCTGGATTCTCAGCTTCCTTGTGATTCGGCGTCTCTGGACAGCGGGCTGGCTGCATGCGGCGGTGCTATCGGCAGGGATCGCGAGCCTGGCACTATGCGACTTTCGTAACTGGTGGATCGCGCCCAGCTACTTCGCACTGACCTTTCAATCGCTGTTGACGGTGATGATCGGCTTGCTGCTAGCCGACCGGCCAAGTGGCAGGCGCCAAGTCTTAGGTTGGATCCTGGTCGGCGTTGGCGGCTGGTGTTGCTTCATGGCCAAGCCGACCACTGCTGCGGCCATTGGCCTCGTCGTTATGCTCTATGTCGTTGTTTTGCGGCAGAAGTCGCTGCTCCCCATGTTTGGCGCGGCGCTAGTAGCTCTCTCTCTACTGATTGTTACCGCCTACTTGATCGACGGCGGCATCACCGGGCTGGTGACGCGTATGGTCAACAGCGCTGAGATGGAAGTCCTGCTAGGTTCCGGGCACGAGGTGTCTCTCATGTTTCGGATCGACTGGCTCACCACCAGTCTTTCGCAACTCGCTGTCGCCGTGGTAGTGGTGATAGCCCTTCTGCTCGGCATTCTCATGGGAGCTACGCACAAGTGGTTCCTATCGCTGGCTCTCGCCCCGGTGTTGATCCTAACAATAGGGATTGCGCTGCTGGGGATCGATCCGATCAGCATCGAGCCTTCGATCCTGTTCTTGGTACCGGCCCTCACATGCCTTGGCGTGATGTTCTATCGTGAGGGATTGGTTCTGCGAACCCAGACTCCCACTGCCATCACTCTAGCGCTAAGCTTTTTGGTCCTGCCCCACCTGTTCGCACTGGGCTCCAATCAAAATTACTGGTTCGTCGGTTCGAAGGAGGTCTTGTTCTGGATGCTCGCGGTCGTTGCCTTCCTGAGTCCTCTTGCACAACGGGAACGCAGCGTCGCCATCCTACTTCCCCTGTCGATTCTGACACAGTTGCTCACTACATCGGTCGTCAATGGTGGCCTCCTGAAGCCGTGGCGTCAGGTGAAAGATCTGCGCTCTTATACCGCCGTCACGCCCCTCCCGGGCGGTGGAAAATTGGTGCTCTCGCAACCCTTCCACGACTATCTAGCCATGGCCAGAGCCCAGGCTCGTGCGACCGGCCTTGAAGTCGGTACCTCGGTAATCGATCTCTCTGGCCGCTCGCCGGGCCTGCTTTATATGCTTGAGACGCGAGCGCTCGGTCTACCATGGCTGATCGGGGCACAACCCGGCAGTAGCGCGGTCGCGGTAGAGACACTGGGACTGGAGAACTGCGCCGATCTGGCCAGAGCATGGGTACTCGTCGAGCCGGATGGCCCGCGTCATCTTGACCAAGCTAGTGTCCTGACCTCCTTCGGAGCCGGACAGGCGGACTACGTCCCCGCCGCTAGTTTCGAAAATCCCGTCCCCGCCGGGTTCGAAAACCCCGTCTATGACTGGGACCATCCGAACGCCCAGAGGCAGATTTTATTCAAGCCTGTACGCCCCCCCGCTCTGGCTGAGCAATCCTGCCGTGAGGCCAGGCGACAACGGCCGCACAGCCAGAAATGAAACCATGGATATCCAGCACAACATAGCTGGGCGCTGGAGCGCAACATTGGTGGATACCGGCGAAAAGAGCAAGACCGGCGGACGCGTCAAGCACATCCTGGCCTATGTGAGTGATGAGCCTTTTCCTGCCCTCACCCATGGCGACGGTGTTGCTGATATCGACCTCCGGACCCAGGTCGCGGTTCATAGGTCCCACGGCCGCATGGCCACGGTGACATCGGTGCGTGCTGCAAAGACGTTTGGAGCCATCCAAAATCGACAGCGACCGCGTGATCTTCTTCGAGGCGAAGCCGGAGCACCATGGCGGTTGGATCAATGGCGGCCGCTTTCTGTTCTCGCCGAAGGTGCGAGAAACGCAATCTGGGCGACGCCGTGAAGTGGGAACATGAATCCATGGAAGCTCTTGCACGGAGCGCCCAATTGCGCGCTGATATCCATTGTGGGTTTTGGCGTCCGATGGATATCCTCGGCGACCGAAAGGAAACACTGTTCTGGTGCGGGGGGTGGGTTCTCCTGACTGGACACACGGCTTTAAGGGCTGCTGGATACCGATCCTTCTCTCGACGACCCACCGAAACCTGCACCTCGCTCTTCGTCCGCGCGAATACCGCGGCAACATCTCAGCCTCGACAATGTCGAGATCGCCTATCTCTCGTGCAGCGAGATCGCCGCGCAGCTCGCGCGCGGTGTGGTGCACTTCGGGGGTGCCGGCGGGGACTTGGTGCGCGAGAGCATCATCAACGCGAACGATCGCGTGCTCCTGATCGCAATATAGGCATAGACATGGGCAGCGCCCATACGGTGGTCGCAGTGCCGCAGGCCTGGATTGACGTGCGCACTATGGCCGATCTCGATGAAGTCGCCGCCGGCTTCCGGGCCCGCATAACTGGCAAATGCGGGTCGCGAAAGTCCCTTCGCCGCGGCAGTAGCTGCGGTCGTGGACAGGCTCGGCGGATATAAGCCTCGTCCCCATGAACGGAATTCTCAGATTGGTCATCGAAAACCCGCTAGACACCGCGATTCGGCCGGTGCTTTCCGTCGTCGTTCCCACCTTTAACGAGCGCGACAACGTCATCAAGCTGTTCGAGAAGCTGAAGGCGACGCTAGAGGGCATCGCGTGGGAAGTGCTCTATGTCGACGACAACTCCCCTGACGGGACCTGGGAGGTAGTCCGCGATCTGGCGCGCCGCGATGGTCGGGTGCGCTGCATCCGCCGGATCGGCCGGCGCGGCCTGTCAGGGGCCTGCATCGAAGGCATTTTGGCGTCCTGCGCGCCCTATGCGGCGGTGATGGACGCCGACCTGCAACATGACGACACGCAGCTGCCAAGAATGCTGTCGCTCTTGCAAAGCGGGACGGCCGAGCTCGTCGTCGGCAGCCGTTATACCGCGGGTGGCAGCGCCGAAAGCTTCAACAAGCAGCGCGCCAGTGCCAGCGCATTCGCAACTGAGTTGGCCAAGCGCGTGCTGCGGGTCGAGATCGCAGACCCCATGAGCGGCTTCTTCATGATCCGGCGTGACCGCTTCGAGCAGTTGGCACCGCAGCTCTCCATCCAAGGCTTCAAGATCCTGCTCGACATCATCGCGACCGCGCGCGGCAGCCTCAAGACCCTCGAGATCCCCTACCGGTTCGGCTCGCGGCTGCACGGCGAGAGCAAGCTCGATCCCATGGTGGCACTGGATTTCCTCGGACTCGTACTGGCCAAGATCACCAATGATGCGGTGTCGCTGCGTTTTTTGATGTTTGCGATGGTCGGCGGCACCGGCTTGTTCGTTCATCTCGGCACCCTGTTCGTCGCGTTGAGATTTTTCGACCTGCCATTTGGAAAGGCCCAGGCGGCCGGCGCACTTGTCGCGATGACGACCAATTTCATCTTAAACAATTTCCTCACCTATCGTGACCAACGGCTGAAGGGTTTTGCGATCTTGCGCGGTCTCGCGGCGTTCTATCCCACCTGCGGCGTCGGCCTGTTTGCCAATATCGGTGTCGCGTTCTCGATCTATGAACAGGAGCCCATCTGGTGGCTAGCTGGAGCGACGGGAGCCTTGATTGGCGTCGCCTCGAATTACGCGTTGTCGGGGCTATTCGTCTGGCGCAGGCGATGAATCCTGATGACCACCGGCTCGTTCGCAACACTGGCCCGACCTCGATCCTGCTTGGAGGGGTACGGATCGCGGCGATCGCTGCTATCCTGCTGCTGTGATTTTGTGGAATGGGGACCATGAATGAGTCTCCTTCGTCAAGCAAATGACGGTGCGTGCGTCGAGGATTTCCGTCCCGGTTGCATTCTAGAGCTGGTTTGGATTCAATTCGACTCGCAAAGCCGCTGGTGTTCCTCCCGGGCGTGATGGGACTCGACGCTCTGATCCAACGCAAAGCGGGCGCTTCGGCGCGCGCTCTGATCGAGTGCATTTGCTGGACCATCACGCCTATTTTCGTCTGGCATTCGCTCCACGCGTGTCGAAGCCAACTGGTTTGCGCCGGCTTATCCCGCCTTCAGAGCAAGGCTACGAGAGCCTGACAATGAGCAGCGCGAACATGATGATCAGACGGGAGCGGCCCAGCGCAGGCAGAAATCGGCAACACGCTGGCGCCAAGGCCCGGTTGACCACATGCGCGGCGGCCGCAGCGGCCATGACCCAGAGCTCAACAAATTCGGCACGTGCAACGGAGGATCCTGCAGGTCGGCCGGAAGATACAGGAGGACGGCAGAAGCGCGTGGCAGCAAGCTCGAGAAGTTCAGCTTGCTTACAGGACTAGAGATCGACCGCCACGTTGGGCACCCCCGCCAGCCGCCAGCAGTCAATGACGTGCCATCTCTCAGGTGCTCCGGCATAGTGGCGAGGTAACAAAGACCTACTTACAAGCTGGGAATGGAGGAGGCCGCGGAACAATCGGCTCTCGAGCGCGATGTTCGGCAAAACCGAAGCTATGGATGTCGAGTATCGCGAGGCAAGAGACGATGGCGCGCTTCCACTTCGAGCTTCGCAAGCGTGTGGGCGGGAAAAGACCCAAGTCGGGTGACTGGTGCCGAGAGATTCGAATCTCCATCGATCGGTTCGGCGGTGCGGGGGACGAATCGATCACCCGATCCTGCTGCCCAGAATCAGGAAGCGGGTGCGGTGATCAAGCTTGGGGAGGTCATCATGATACTTGATCCTTATAGTCGGTACTTTAATCTCTGATCGGAAGATGGTTCCTTGTTTCTCGTACCGGCTTGGATGACGCAGGCAGAAGCAACATCTGTCAAGATCGTTTCATTGACCTGGATCCTTGAGCTGCGAACACCGATCGACTCGGTCTAGGCTCCCAGCCGGGGGGAGTTGTCCCCTGATCATGGATGCTTGGACCGCGATGCGTCAGACCTCTCCCCAACCAGATCTATTCGAGGCGCTGCCGCCTCGGACGAGGCTTACTCCGGCAGAACGAGTGGATCATCTGCTGTTGCTGCCTATGGACGCGATGACGCCGCCGCTCGCCACACACACCTCGGATCGATCGAACGGTAAGCCATGACAAAATCACGCCTGACCATCTCGCGCGCAGCGCCTTCGTTTACATTCGTCAATCGACCTCGATGCAGGTCACGCATAACCTAGAGACCCAGCCAGACAGTGCGGCTGTATAGCCTGGCGGATCGTGCCCGCCGCCTGGGTTGGGAGAACGTTGAGGTAATCGATGATGACCTCGGCCGATCTGGCGGCGGCTTCCGTCGCCCGGGATTTGAGAGATTGCTGCCGCGATTTGCGAAGGTCTTGTTGACGCTGTGCTCTCGGTGGAAGCCTCTCGCTTGGCCCGCAATGGGCGTGGCTGGCACACGCTGCAGGAATTCTGCGGTCTCGTTGGCACGATTATTGTCGATGAGGACGGGGTCGGCTTCTTTCTGGAATGAAGGGAACGATGAGCGAGGTCGAGATTTCAGTTTTTCGACAGCGTTCCATCGAAGCCATGAAGCAGAAGGCGCGGCGCGGCGAACTCTTTCTGACGTGGCCGTAGGCTATGTTGATCCTGGGCTCGACAAAATCGAGAAGGATCCCGATCGGAAAGTTCAGGAAGCGATCGTCCTCGTTTTCAGAGGTTCAACGAGTTGCAGACGATCTGGCAGGTCTTGGTGCGGCTCCGGCAGGAGAAGATTCCACTTTCCGCACGGACGGTGGGCGATGCGCCCGATCACGTCATTTGTATCAAGGCGCTCGATCGTAGCCAGCCTATGTTGCCCATGCGCCACGTCAGCTCGCGCGGCGCAGCCACGACTACACCTGCCCGGCACGATCCCGCTTCTCGCGGCGCTCGACATTGCGATGGGCAAGGTCATCGGCAAATGCTTTGCCCGCCACCGCGCCGCCGAATACCGCAAGTTCCTCGACCAGATTGTGATCACTGGCCCGCGGGGTCCTGGATGTCCATCTCGTCAGACAACTACACCACACAAAGCCCCCTGAGCCGCAACTGGCTCGCCAAACGGCCGTGTTGGCACGTCCATCTCGCGCCGACCAGTCATCCTGGCTCAACAACTTGAGCGCTTCTTCGCGCTCATCACCGACAGAAGATCCGGCCCGGGATCTATCGCATTGTCCGGGCGCTGCGGGCCGACATTATGCACTTCATCGGTCATCACAACGCAATCCCAAGCCCATTCAAATGGACCAAGTTCGCCAATGACATCCTTGCTTCCAATCGAACTCGGTACAATACTCAAGCTCAAGCATCGTAACGTCGCGAATTTCTGTCTCAGGACACTAGATGACATTCGCGAGCGGCTGCTTGGTGGCTTTGATGCGCGTTACGCTGCACCGGCCATCAACGCTAGCGGGCACCTCGCCTTCAACCGTAGCGCGACAAAGGACGCGATGCTGGTCGCCGTAATCATTGACCCCCTTATGTTGCGTAGCGCGGTTGTCCCAGATCGCGACATCACCTTCCTTCCATTTCCAGCGCACCGTGTTTTCGGCCGCGGTGACATACGACTGGAACAGATCGAAGAGCCTCTGGCCGTCAAATTTCGGAATACCAACAAAACGCAGAACGTGATTGCCGAGCACTAGCGTGCGCTCGCGGGTCTCGGGGTGGACACGCACGACGGGATGTTCGGTCTCATAAATCGTTCTGGTGTAAACCTCATCAAAATGCTTCTTGTCGGCCTCACTAGGGCGAGCCGTTACGGCGAAGTCGTAGGCGTTGCCGTGAACGGCCCAGAGCTCGTCGGCAAGCCTCTGCAGCGGCGGCGGGAGGTCTAAATAGGCGGCCGCGGTGTTCGACCAGACCGTATCTCCGCCGAAGGCTGGGATTACAGGGCTCCGCAGCATGCAAATCTTGGGATAGGCTTCGACGAAAGACACGTCGATGTGCCACACGTCGGCCCGGCTATGGGGACGGGTGGAATCGATCTCGATGATGGATGCTGTTCCCTTGCTGACAGCGGCCGTCGGATGCGGCATGAGTTTTCCAAAACGAAGAGCAAAGCGCTCCAACTCCGCGTCGTCGAGATGACGCTGTTCGCGAAAGAAGATTACTTTGTGTTCGAGCAGCACGCCGTTGATCGCAGCGATGGTCTGTGCCGGCAAATCGCCCGACAGCTTGATGTTCCGGACTTCGGCGCCGATACGGGCTGAACATTTGAGAACATCGGACGGCGGAATGACATTATCGATCAAAGCCGTTTCACTCATGGTATTCTCCAAAATTGCTTTCTCTTCGCCAGACAAAGCCGAGAGATGAACGGGTGAATGCCGCGGCTGATCCGTGCCACGCCCGATACAACACCCCACCTGAAGCTCGCCGGTGCTGCTCCCCAAGCAAGCGCTGTGCCAATCGAGAAACCCGGGTGTCAAACGGTTGATTTTACCCAAGCAGATACTCAGCCTCGCACGGACGGCGAAGCCGCTAATCGTCATACTGCGTCGCGGATACGACAAGCATTGTCGCGCGTACGACAAGCGCATATACACCACTGCGCCTTCGCCGTACGAGTTCAATACCCGTGACTTGCACATAAAGGCCAGGAGTAACTGCATCAGGTTTCATGAGTTCAGTTGAAGTATCACCTCAGAGCCGCCGTCGCTTGCTGCCGTAGCGCAGCGTGGTGAGCGACGTCGAGAGGGTGGCGCGTGGCGTCGGGAACGCTGAGATTGTGGAGCCGCGCCCAAATCAGCCGGCTGAAGCCGAGCACAAACGAGAACAGCCAGACGACGGGGGTGACCGCCGGGCGTCAGTGAACTGCTCCTGCAATTGAGCAAAGTCGACCTGCGCCCGGTCACCGGGTGGCCTCTCGAAGCGGACTTCAAAGGCTTGCAGGTGAATGGATGGATCCGGTGACGGCGCGGCTTGCGTGGACCATAGACTGGCGGCTCCAGGCCACGAGCGGTGCATTTGCGAACGGTTTTCCGCGATCACGAGTTCGCGGGCGATCGCCGGGACCATCAGTCCTTGCTGATGATCAAAATGGATCTTTGCCGACGACAGTCGCGATCCGCCCGGAAAGCGGGTGAAATACGTAGAAGACTTCGATATCACGCCCCAGACTCCGGGCATTATGGCGTCGCGTCGGATGAGGGCGGCGGGCGTGCGGCTGCGATCTGCCAGCGCCAAGCTCGACGACATTGATCCGCACGGCTGGCTCGCCGACGTGCTGGGCCGTTTGCCTGATCACCCCGCCAAGCGCATTCACGACCTCCTGCCCTGGAGCTGGCGTCCGCAGAACGTCGCTGACGCTGCTTGAGCCCTATCAGCTCTCCGTCCAAGACGAGCTACGAGGGCCGTCGCCGGATGCGTACGTATTTGTCGAGGTCTTCTTTAATTATTGTGCATGTGTTCGTATCGCGTTAAAGCAGCCGATACCGCTCGCGACGTTTCGAATAATGCGGCGTTCGAACACTTGGCAGCGAACTCGTGCCTGTCCTGCCGTCCGGTCATGCAGCTGAGCGGGATTTATACCAATCTACCGTGCGACGCAGGCCCGCCTGCAGGGTTGTCGACGGGCTCCAACCGACCAATTTGTAGGAGGCGCTGACATCGGCTTTCATCAGTCGCTCGAGTGGTCGATCGGGAACCGCCCCGAACAGCGCTTCGGGTGCATCGGCAATCAATCCTCTCAGCTGCTGTACAATCTCTCGGATTGAGCACATCTCGCCAGATCCGAGATCTACCGAGCGGCTGCTGGCGCCGGATGCATGGCCGCATGCGACAAGACCGTCGACTACGTCATCGACACAAATCCAGTCGACCAGCCGGATGCCGCTGCTCAGCTTGGGTCGCTCGCCGCGCAAAAAGGCGGTGGTGACATAGGGCACAAACTTCGTCAGGTCCATCTGTCCCGGGCCGTAAACCATAGCGATCTTTGCCGTGACGACCTCCGTCTGGTACAGCGCTCCGAACAATCGCGCATAACCCGATGCGGCTCCTTTTGCGGCGGCATAGGGTGAGCAGGGCACGGGATCCAGATCATCCGGCTCTTCAAGGGAACCAGCGAGGACGATCCGACCAGCACCGTTCTGAGCGCTGGCCAAAAGGAGATTGAACGCTGTCGTGAAGTTGTTTTGCAAAATCGGCAGTACGACTTCGAGGCTGCGCGAACCCGTCACCAGGCTGGCGAGATGATATATCTTGTCAGGCAGAATGGTCCGGATCAGTTCTCGCGTTGCTTGCAGATCGACTAGATCGACGTTCCACCAATGGATCGCAGCTGCGCCTGCCGCGTCGCTCGTATCTCCGCCGATCGACTGCCACCACGCTGGCAGGTCGGCCGGCGGCTGACGCGAGACTGCGTGCAATTCCACGCCCGAAACTGCGAGCTTCCTACACAGCTGCGATCCGATGAAGCCTCGTGCGCCAGTCACTAATACCCTTTCCATAAACGTCTCCTAGCGCACGATCCGGAAAACCGGAAGCCTATCCGTCCCCGCGGCACGCGCGAAACGTTTCCGCGAAGATGGTGCTCAGACAACACTAGAGCGAGACGACGATTAGAGGAGCTCGTCGTCACATTCTTGTGGGAGCAACCGCTGTCGTCCATTGGGCCGGCGTTCGCCTCTTTATCCTGCTCGGTGCAGCCGATCGAACCAGCGAGAGCTTGCGCACGATGAACGCTTCCGCATAGCGCTTCCGCGCCCGGCATTCCATCCCTCTCAGCCGTGCCAAGCCCAGAAAAGTTCCGGCATCGAGCCACTGCTTGGAGCGCTGACTGCCAAAGTGCGAAATCAGCAAGTCTGTATGTGCCGAATTGTAAATGCCCACACAGGCATATACAGATTAGGCTATGCCATGCCCTGGTCCAGCCAACTCAGCAGTGTCGCTCCCGCACCGGTTTCGATGTCATTCTGAGTGGCCACCAGGCATAGCACCGACAACCGATCACCACGTCCAGCGAACCGAATCGACTTCACAAATTCACCACGGCGGCAACATTTTTGTTCAGCTGCCATGGCGAATCACCACGCTCAAACCCCTCCTCAGAGCACCTGCCTGTCCCTGAGCGTGTCCATAGCTCGCCAAAATCCTTCATCGTTGATTTGCGAACATGCCAATGCCTTCTCACCCTGTGCTCTGCACAACTGCTATGATAGCTTTATCCGCATCCGCAGCGAGTCTGCTTATCATGTGCGCGCAGGAATCCGCTCCACTAAGCGACGCGCCGCTGGACTTCATGATTTTGACCGCCATGACGAAATAGCCTCGGTCAAGCCTCTAAAGAACGCAGCGTTCCGCGCAGGCGGGTTCGTGATTGATCTACCGGATCTGCGAGCGGCCTGCACCTACCAAGCCTGAGAGTACGTTCCCACGGCCGAGTTACGTGATTGCGAGCGGCAATCGGGTCATGAGGGCTCTTTTCAGGTGCCATTTGTTTGCGCGCGGGAAGCCGTTAACCTTTTCGGGTAATGTGAAGGGGTCGACCAACGAGCCAACAATCCTTCGGTACATTGATGTCATCGCTCAAGGTGTCTTCAGCTCGGCGAAGGTGTTATCGATGGGATCGGATCAACGAATCTCGGCCGAACGGCATGCAAGCGCCCTGGCGCTATTGGGCCGCTGCAGCGGCGGCGTAAGAGCGACCGGGATGAAAACGTATCATGTCGATTTCTAAACCTCAATTTCTATGACCCCTCACATCTGCGCTGTCCACTTGAAAGCACGCTACATCGACCTATCAACTCGATGAGCAGACAAGTCGCTTGCCGCCGGTATCGAGCGTGAGAAGATCGTCCCAACGGCGCGAACTGTCATTGCGCATTGTCACTCCGGGTTCGAGTGCGGATCTCTCGCCCGATCCGGCGGGCGATCGTGCGACCCGGTAATTTCGCCGATATTGCGAAAGACGCTTGCGAGGGACGATTCATATTTGGCGGTCGAACACGGAATTTTTCTTATCACAATTTCCACCGCCGTTGTGCGGGTATGGCTCGTTTCAGCCGAACGTCACATCGATGTGCCTTCGAAACTCCTTGAGCGCACCGCTGGGCGGTAGGGGGACAACTAGGGATGCTTTGGCGGAGCGCGTTGAGACATCAATCCGTCGCACTCAACACGACGAAAGGCAATCGCCCAGCGTGTTAAAAAGGCAGAGACAGGAACCCCAATCTCCAGTCTCGCGCCTCCTAAGATGAATGGCTGAGGGAATATGTAGCTGAGAGCGATCTTGTGTAAACGGTAGGGGACTTCGTAGGCTAGAGTTCGAGCTTTTATCCAGGTGAAAAACTCGAGGTGGGCGCCACCTTTTCGGCTTGGACACTTAACTTCGCCAACGTCATCGAGCTGATCACTTGCAAGATAAATTTGCGGCGTGATGGTGCATCATTCGACCCGCCTCGATCATTCGGGACGCGCGTAGACAAGCCCTGCGTCCAATGCGATCCGCGCCGCGGACTCAAGCCCAGCAAAGGGAACATCGGCGCGGAGTGCCATTTCCAACAGGCTGTGGTCACCATCAGCCAGATTGAGAAACCACAATAGGTCCATCTGCGTGGCGCCCCCCGCCTCGCGCTGTCCCGCGATTGCTCTGTAGAGACCGCGTCTTCCAAGCTGAGGTTCGCCCCGGCCGTCGACGCGCTGATATGTGCAGTTCCCATCGAGCAAGTCCAGGAGCGTCTCTATTACCGAGTAAGATTGATTGAGGGCCCCACGCTTCACGAAATCCAGATTGTCTGCCGACGTATGGTATTCGGGGAAAGCACCATGTACGCTGCGCATAAGGCAGCCTACCGGCAAATTGAAACCTGGCGAACAAAACTGCCGCTCGTCATATCCGTAGGGATTAAACGGCATTATTTCGTGGCTGAAGTGAGAATGCCTCAGGACATGTGCTACGGCCTGATCGATCGGGGCCCCCTTGCGGCTCTGCTTGTAGTGAAATTGCCCGCTATCACCCAAACACGTCAGCACGAGCCCATGTTTGATATTAGCCAATACCGGTTCGTTGCGGGCGAGCCAGGTGATGGCCCCGATCGTCGCCGGAAGAAAGAGAAAGCGATATCCTAGCCGCCGTTTTTGCCGCGCCTGCCGCAGGGCCAGAGCAGTCATGAGCGCTATTCCCGAAAGATTGTCATTTGCGAGGCTGGGATGACAAACATGGCAGCTAAGCAAAACCTCGTCCGGCGCTTCGCCTGGAACGAAAAACTCACCAAAAGTCAGTGAACCAGCTGAGATATCGCTGTCGATTTCGACGTGATAGACCTCATCGTTCATGCTCTGCCAAAGCTTATGAGGCAAGCAGAAGCCCCAATCGTCGGCGTAATAGCCAGTCCTGTACGGAATAAGGTCCGGCTGATCAGGCAATGTGTGGATGTGCCGTTCTAGTTCGGCACGCGTGAACACTCCCCGCACCGGCTTGCTATACCCCAGAACGTGAAGATTGCTGCTGGCGAAGTCGACCAAACATCTTCCGTCCACTGTGGTGATCGATCCGCCGCGAATGTTCCATTCCATCGGAACATGCCAGTCCAAAACGGTAGTCCCCGTTTTGACTTCATTGATCTTAAGACCAATGTGGCGCTCGACTATGCCGAGCGTCTTTCGAACTCCTGAGCCAGTCAGACTACGGTTGATCGGAAACAGTTCGGTGACCAGATCATACAGATCTATCGCGGGATTTCTCTCAGTTTCTTTCACGTCGAGCTTCATTGGCACCTTGCCGGATCATCAGAGCCCACGGTCTGCGACAACGGCCCGGCCTCATCCTTGGCGATAATATCGTCACCGGCTCGAGCCATCTAATAGCAAACATGGAATCATCGTACCGAAAACATCCGACAGGCTCTCGCCGTATACTATACCCATCAGATATTCTGACAACCGTGTGATCCGCCAGCATTTGGAATTCGTGCGCAATCCCGCAGGAATGTCAAGCATTGTCGCGGTCGATGGCCCCAATTCATTCGCGAAGACGGTTGCTGTAGCTGGGGGACGTCTGCTGCAAGTCCACGATGACGTCATAGATGCCGCCAGCTGTGCACCTGCCGAGTTTTGCGTCGGCTTTTGGAGCTCGTTGGAAGTGCATCCCACGAATGGCCGCTCGGATTCTTGTCACAGAGCTGTTTCCCTGAACGGGAATGAAGTCGATCCTCTGCTCCGAAAAGGCCTTGGCGCACCGCGTCCTTATGAAGCTTCCACGATCGTCTGTTCGGACGTTCAGCTCGATCATCGCATCCGCGTTTCCGAGCCGACAAAAGTTCATGATAAAGACCCCTCTCGACTACTGACCCACCGAAGCAAACTCAACACTGCTATCTGCGACCGTCGGCTCAGGACGCACGCAACGAAATCTTTGAGGACCCAGTCAAGTCGAAGCCGATCCGACATTCCGCAAGCCGTTCCGAAGCGAAGACAGGTCACGACCATCCCCGCATCGATCGCCGAGAGCTTTTGCTCGGCGTCAGTATTTTATTTTGCACAAGCCGTGATTGGATTGGGGGGATCGGCCTTCCCTATCGCGGTCGTTGGTCGGCAATCCTAATAGACGCTGAGCTCGACACAAAGACAACCTTCTTGACGCCGTCGCCTGCAGTCGCCTTCGCAGGAACACTGTCGTGCGCCGGTTAATGTCCATCGTGACTGAAACCGGTAGCCCATCGAGTCATTTGAGATCGCACCCTGGCTTCGGTCTTGAGATTGCTAGCGCGGGATAGTCGATTGGCATCGGGCCCCTCCGTTGTCTCTCATTGTCAGGCCAGAGTAAAGAGCGCTGCGGAGGTCCACGCCGCGTTCATTCGGCGCTGCGTCAGGGTTGCGGCCCCTTCCGACCAGCGTCGCTACCAGTTCTTGGAGGAGATTGCAGGGCTCAGGTCAGTTAGAAGCTCCTCGAGCCTGGAAGGCACCTATGCCAAGACAAAACCACTTTGCCAACGCAAGGACGTTGCCAGTTTTGTTGGATCGGATTTCGCTGGCTCTGTCCGCCGTAACCACAGCAATCCTTTTCGTTTGGCTACTGTACTACAGCAGTTACGGCCTCGATCTCCGAGACGAAGGCTTCTGGCTCAACTTCATCACGAACCCATTCGCCTACGCAATCAACATTCCGCCGACCCTTTTTGGCTTCGTCTATCACTGGCCATATCAGTGGGCGGGTGGCGACATAGCAGTGCTTCGCATGGCGAACGTCATGCTCACCATGGCGCTGGGCTGGATTCTCAGCTTCCTTGTCATCCGGCGCCTCTGGACGGTGGGCTGGCCGCATGCGGTGGTGCAATCGGCAGGGATCGCCTGCCTGGCATTAGTCGCCTTCACCTGGCTGCTGCTCACGCCCAACTACTACATACTGAACATTCAGTCGGCCATGGCGGTGATGATCGGCTTGCTGCTAGTCGACCGGCAAGGACGCATGCGCCGCGTCTTGGGGGCGATTCTGGTCGGCGTTGGCGGCTGGTGCTGCTTCATGGCCAGACCGACCAGCGCTCCGGCGATTGCCCTCGTCGTTATGCTCTATGTCGTCGTTTTGCGCCGAAAGTCGCTGCTCCCCATGTTTGGCGCGGCGCTGGTCGCGCTCGCTCTACTTATCGTTACCGCCTACTTGATCGGCGATGGCATCACCGGGCTGGTGACCCGTATGGTCAACAGCGCTGAGATAGAAATCCTGCTGGGTGCCGGGCACGAGGTGTCTCGCATTTTTCGGATCGAGTGGATCGCCACCAGTCGCTCGCAACTCGTCATCGCTGTGTTAGTGGCGACAGTCCCCCTGCTCTGCATGGGGTCTACGTGCAAGTTGCTCACGTCGCTTGCTCTCGCTGCGGTGTTGATCGTAACAATAGCGATCGCGCTGCTGGGGATCGATCCGATCGGTATCGAGCCCTCGGCTCTGTTCCTGGTGCCAGCCCTCACATGCCTTGGCGCGATGTTTTATCGTGAGGGAGTGGTTCTGCGCACCCGGGCTCCCACGAGCATCGCTCTAGCGCTAGCCTTTTTGGCCCTGCCCCACCTGCTTACACTGGGCTCCGTGGCCACTTACTGGTGGAACAGTTCGCTTGCCGCCTTGTTCTGGATGCTCGCGGTCGTTGCCTTCCTGAGCCCTCTTGCGCAACAGGGACGCAGCGTCGGGACTCTACTGCCCCTGACCGTGTTGGCACAGTTGCTCACTGCATCAGTGGTCAATGCTGGCATGCTGAAGCCCCACCGTCAGGTGAAAGGCCTGCGCGCTTATACCGCTGTTACGTCCCTCCCGGGTGGTGGAAAATTGGTGCTCTCGCAACCCCTCCACGGCTATCTAGCCGCGGCCAGAGCCAAGGCTCGTGCGGCCGGCCTTCAAGTAGGTACCCCGGTGATCGATCTCTCCGACTCACCGACCTTGCTGTATGTGCTCGAGACGCGAGCGCTCGGTCTACCATACATGATCGGGGGATATCCCGGCAGTAACGCAGTTGCGGTTGAAGCGCTCGGACTTGAGAACTGCGTTGATCTGGCCAAAGCGTGGGTGCTGATCGCGCCGGATGGTCCGCGTCATCTTGACCAAGGCGGTGTCATCGCCTCCTTTGGAGCCGGACAGCCGGACTACATCGCCGCTGCTACGTTCGAAACCCCTGTCGTTGAAGACTACTCTCCGAATTCTCACAGGCAGTTTTTGTTGAAGCCCGTGCGTTCCGCCGCGCTGGCGGAGCAATCCTGCCATGAAGCCAGGCGACAACGGGCGCATAACCAGAAATGGAGCCAACGGTGAAAGCTGTGATCCTCGCAGGTGGCCATGGAACCCGAATCTCCGAGGAAACCCACCTTCGGCCCAAGCCCATGGTCGAGATCGGCGGTAAGCCGATTCTGTGGCACATCCTCAAAATCTACTCTCACCACGGCATCAACGATTTCGTCATCTGCTGCGGCTACAAGGGCTATCTGATCAAGGAGTACATCGCCAACTACTTCCTGCACGTGTCGGATGTCACCTTCGACATGACGAATAACCGCATGGAGGTTCACCAGCACCGCGCCGAACCTTGGAAGGTGACGTTAGTCGATACCGGCGAGAAGACCATGACAGGTGGTCGGCTCAAGCGAGTTGCTAAGTACCTGACCGATGAGGACGCCTTCTGTTTCACCTATGGCGATGGTGTGGGAGACATAAACATAGCCGCATTGATCGCCTTCCACCGTCGTCAGGGTACGCTCGCTACACTAACTGCTACCTATCCGCCTGGCCGTTTCGGCGCCCTCGAAATTCGCGCTGATGATCACCGTATCGCCACTTTCAAAGAAAAACCCCCAGGTGATGGGGGGATGGTCAATGGTGGCTTCTTCGTGCTCTCGCCAAAAGTAATCAACCTGCTGATGGATGATTCCACAGTTTGGGAGCACGAGCCCCTCGCGGCCCTGGCTGAGCAGCAACAGCTTTCGGCGTACCAGCACCACGGCTTCTGGCAGCCCATGGATACTCTGCGCGACAAGAAATTCCTCGAAGCGCTCTGGGTTGATGGCAACGCTCCGTGGAAGGTCTGGGACAAATGAGCGGCTTCTGGTCAGGCAAGCGGGTCTTTCTCACGTGGCACACGGGCTTCAAGCGCTCGTGGCTCGTGCTTTGGCTGCAACATCTCGGTGCCCAGGTGACCGGCTACGCGCTGGTCCGGCCACCACCAACACCAAGCCTTTTTGAAATCACCCCGCGTCGGGCCGGGATGGAGCTGAACGACATGACCAACTACGATCCTTTGGTCAGCGAGCTTCGTAGCGCTGCGGCCGACATCGTTATCCACATGGCAGCACAATCATTGATGCGCTATTCCTCTGGCAATCCAGTTGTGACCAATCGCACCAATGTCATGGGAACGATGCACTTGTTGCAGCCCGTTCGGCAGGTGAACTCGGTCCGCGCCGTGCCCAACATCTCCTCCGACAAGTGCTGCGAGAACGGTGAATGGATCTCGCGCTTTCGTGAAAACGATCGGCTCAGCGGAGGTGACCCTATAGCCACAGCAAGGCCTGTGCCGAACTTGTGTCCTAGGCCCTCCATCACTCTTTTTTCAGCGCGGCAGCCATGTGACCCCCGGCGGTCCCCGCCAAGGCCCGCGCCAGCAACGCTGGAGTTGAGCAGAATATGACGCATGTTGCTGCCTGCTTGGCACGGGCAAGCTATAACGTGTTCACCTACTCCATTAGGAACTTCTCCACCCTGCGGGCCATGGAGCAACTCCGCCATGATGTCTATCCCGAAGCCCGCGTGAAGGCGTTGGCTGTAGGCGCCGGCTACGCTGATGGTCTGCTCGGCGTTTCCCATCATGCTACCGAGGATATCGCCATGTTGCGTGCTATACACTTTATGGCTTTCCCTCGAAGCCTCGGCTACCCGTGCATCAGTCCGGCGAGGCTTCGATCCGCGATCCAGCGGCTTTACCCTGAACCCGACCGCTTCCTTCCTTTGCAAGCGGACACGATGTTGCGATCCTCGCCACCGGCGCTATCGTGGCCCATCCCCTTTTGGAGGTGCGGGCTGCGGGATACCCCTAGTCAATTTTTCGCGTAGCATTTCTGAGTGGATACGATCCTGCTTAGTTGCGGGAGATTGCCGAGGCACACGATCTGCCGGTCACCCTTGAACCGCCATGGTGCAACCCTTGGTCCTCCTCTTTGTCTCGAAGTTCGTCGCGTGGGAGCGCAAACGCACATGACTAAGACCATCAGTATTGTCACGCCTGTGTTTAACGAACAGGACAATGTCGTTGAACTATGCAGCCGCATCGCAACCGTAATGGCCCACACCGGCTATGACTACGAACATATCCTCGTCGACAACGCATCCATCGACCGAACCTTGGAACTGTTGCGCGGCATTGCAGCGAAAGATGTCCGGGTTAAGGTCATCGTGAATACCCGAAACTTCGGCTATATCCGCTCATCGTTTCACGCCGTGTTGCAGGCGAGCGGCGACGCCGTGGTGCTGATCGCTGCTGATCTGCAGGATCCACCGGAAATGATTCTCGAGTTCATCGCCAAGTGGGAAGAGGGTTACAAGACCATCATGGCCGTCAAGCCGACGAGTGACGAATCGTCGGTCATGTTCCACCTGCGCCGCCTCTATTATCGGTTGATCTCGCGTATTTCTGATGTTTCTTTGATACAGAACGCGACGGGCGCGGGTCTCTACGATCGCTTTATCGTTGATCAACTGCGCAAGCTCGACGAGCCCTATCCCTTTTTTCGCGGGCTCGTCTGCGAAGTCGGCTATAAGATTGCCACCATTCCATTCCATCAACCTCGGCGCAATCGAGGACTTAGTAGTCAGAACTTCTATTCGCTCTACGATCTGGCGATGTTGGGTGTGACCAAGCATTCCAAAGTGCCGCTTCGTCTGATACCTATGTTGGGCTTTCTGGTATCCATCGTCAGTTTGGCTATCTCTCTCGGCTATTTTGGGACCAAACTTCTATTCCAGAACTCGTTCGAACTAGGCCTCGCCCCAATCCTCGTTGCCATTTCCTTTTTTTGCGGCATTCAAATGCTTTTCTTGGGCCTAATTGGAGAATATGTTGGATCAATACAAACGCATGTGAGAAACATGCCTCATGTTATTGAAGCCGAGCGGATAAATTTTGAGTCAGAACAGCAAGCCTCACGGCTCTTTCGCTAATTGCTGAGGCTTTATGATTGTTATCAGTTTGCGGTCTTGAGATCGACAGCAGTTGAACGCTCTTCGACAGCTCGAATATCGTTCTGACGTTCTTGCGCGTGGAAGCAATCCGAATGACACGATCTTGATGCGAAAGGGGCAGCCACTGCTGGCGTCAAGAATCTCGTCTTCTGCCTCCAGATCAAAAAATAAGATGTTTAGGCTCACTAGAACCTGACTGCCGTTGTCACGGGAGCAAGCTTTGGGGTCGGGCGAGCAACCGCGGCTCTGTTGGCAAAGTAGGGTTGCTCGTCTTGGTCGTAATGTGATGTTCTCGAGGAGTTGGCACGAGAGTTTGAGGCGACAGCACATTCTTGCGACCTGACGAGCGATCGTCAGGTCGATAGTCTGGTCGACAAATTGCGATCAGCGACGACCCGATCGACATTCCTCGGGAATCATCAAACCGGGCCGACTTGAGAGCTCTCCCATCACGCACTTTGACGAGCAGATCGGCTCTAATGTGTCGTTCAGCATACTAGGTTTTCGAGCTGCCCAGGAGCATCGTTTTTATCAATTCCCCTATAACGCGCGCGTGACTGATGGCCGAGTGATCTGTGCCGTTGCGCATAACGCATTTCTTTCACTGCCACCAGTTTGCCGGAAGAGGTCATTGAGGACGGAGTGCGAGTGACGAAAATTTTCCCGGCTCAACCGCTACACCGAGACAGGCGAGACTGCACGAAGCATGCGCGATTGTGAGCCGGAACGTTTTTTTGTAGGCTGAAGACGTGGCAGAGGCGGTCTTGTTTGCGGTCACTGTCAGCAGGATTGCCGAGGCTACCGACTTATATATTAAGCCGATGCTGAAGCCGTTAAGCTGAGCAATTGGCAGGACTGCGTGTTTCGGCAATTCCCGGACACCGATTTCGGTAATTCGCGGACAGTGATTTCAGTAATTCCGGGACAGGGATTCCGCTAAATCGCGGACAGTTGTGGAGCTGGTTTTTCGGGAGCGCCGTTCAGGCAATGTTCTCTCTCAAGATGAGTTTGAGAGGGGCGAGCCGATACGGAAGCAAGCGAAACGAGCCACTGTGAAGGACTTACGATCGATCCTGAGGCTGACGTACGAGCAAGGCCTGTCGGTTCGAGGCGATCTCGGAACGGCTGCAGATCAGAAAGACCTCGGTTGCCACCTACCTGCTGCGGGCGCGTGAAGCGGGTTTAAGCTGGCCGCTGCCGGCGATTTACGAGAGCGAGGCAGCGTTACAGCGGGCTTTGTTCCGGCGAGTCGGGCGCCCGCCTTAGGACTTGAGCGAACCTGAGTGGCCACGGGTGACGCAGGAACTCAAGCGCAAGGGCGTGACGCTGACGCTGCTGTGGCAGGAATACCGGGCGGCGCATCCGGACGGCTATGGTTACACGTGTTATGTTGCGGCCGGATTTATGTTGCCGCTGCTGGAGTGAGCCAAGGATTTCGCCAATTTCCTTGGCTCGCTCCGCAACATAAGAGTGTGACCTTACGGCCTACAGGGCCTTCAGGAATGCCATCAACGACGGGAGAGCGGGTTGCCGAGGCGGCCGTCTCAGGCTGCTGATATCGACCCTGGCTAACGCTTCTGCTTTCATCTCCAGGTCGACTTCAGCATAGATGTGCGTGGTGTCTAATGACACGTGGCCGAGCCAAGCACGGATCGTGTTGATGTCGACGCCGGCGCGCAGCAGGTGCACGGCCGTTGTGTGCCGAACCGTATGTGGGCTCACGCGCTTCGTCGCCAACGTCGGCACCGTTTCGCCCGCCATAGCGGCATATTGGGTCACGAGACGGTGTATTCCGAAGCGCGTCAAAGGCTGGTTCGTCCTGCCGAGAAAGACCGCTTCACTTTTGTTCCGGTCGGCCACAAGACGAGTCAACGAGGTTGCCGTCGTTGACCACAATGGACAGATTCTAACCTTGTTTCCCTTGCCGTGAAGTCGCACTGACGGGGACGCACCCAGTTGGAGATTGCCGATCGTCAATCTTGCGGCCTCATCGGCGCGAGCACCGCTGTTGTATACGAAAAGCAGCAGAACATAGTCGCGCACCCCAAGACTCGTGCGTCTGTCAGGTTGGTTTAGCAACGCGTCCATCTCGGCCTTTTCGAGGTATCCGATCGCGGTCTTGGCCGTCTTCTTGAACGGCACTGCCTGTATCTCGGAACACCAGGCCAGGTGGACCGGCGAATGCGTGCCGATAAAGCGCGCCAGTGAATGGATGGTCGCCAGCCGTTGGTTGCGGGTAACCTCGCTGCATTGGCGATCGCGCTCCAGGTGGTCCAGAAACTTGCGGACGACTTCCGGCGTCAGCTCTTCCACGGTCATGCGATCGATGGCGCAGCCTCCCTGCTTGCTAGCAAACGGCAGCAACAATGTCAGCGTGTCGCGGTAGCTGGCTTGGGTGTTGTGGGAGAGATTGCGCTCGGCGACCAGATGTTCCAGCAAGAACCGCCGGATCCACGGACCGAGCAGGCTCTTATCCTTCATGGTCGGCCTCCATCGCGTACAGAGCAAAGCGCTCGCTGGCCGCCTGGAGGAGATCCGGCGTCATCTGCAAATAGCGCTGGGTTGAACGGATATCGATGTGGCCAAGGTAGGTTGCGAGTTGCGGAAGCAGTCGCTGCACTTCCTGGCCGGAGCGATACCATGCGATCACCCGGTGCACCGCGGCTGTGTGGCGAATATCGTGCAGCCGTGGAGGTCGAGGCTCGCCGACAGGGCAACTGATTCCGGCTGCTCGGCGGACATGCTGAAACCAGGAGATGACCCGCACATAGTGCCACCGCCGACTGCCGCGCGTAGTGAATTAATGGAGATTCTTGCCCGCGCGGCAGAGGAAGCCGGCGACGGCGCTCGACGTACTCGACCAGTTCCTGGTTGAGCTTTGGTCCGATTGGCACGAGGCGCGTTTTGAAGAACTTCGTGTCACGGACGGTGATGACCTGATCAGTCAGATCCACGTCTTGCAAGACCAAACGAAGCGCCTCGCCAATGCGCATGCCGCTTCCGTACAGCAACAAGAGGAGCGTACGGTACATAGCTGGCACGTGAGGGCAATGCCCAACCTTCAGGATCGAGGTCGCGTCCAACAGGCGGCGGAGCTCTTCCGTGGAATAAACATAAGGCGTTTGCTGCGGCGGCAGCTTTGGCAACATTGTCGGCAGTGGCGAGGATGCCGCGTACCCGCGACTGATGGCGAATCTATAAAGTGTATTAGCCGCAACTCGATCTGACAGCCGTTGCCTGGTTGAGCGGTCGGTTTTGTTGTCCGACGTGATCAGGCGGCGATCATTTTCTCCTTTGCGATAGGCATGGCATCCAGGAAGGTTTGCATTGGCGTTTTGCCAAAACACCACCGACCCTGAGGTGGCCGCTGCTCATTGTACTCGCGGACCCACAGATCGAGATCGGTCTGCAACTCGTCGATCGAACGATACACCTTGTTCCGGAACGCGACTGGTTTTGGTGCGCGAATGATCGATGTCCTCGACTGCAAGGTAAAGCTCGTATTCGTGTCGCTCCGGGCTGCCACAGTACTCGCTGCCGCGGTCCGTCAATATGCGTAGAAGCTTGACATCGCGCTCCTCGAACAACGGCACCACCCGATCATTGAGCAGATCAGCCGCCGTGATTGGGGTCTTGCGATCGTAAAGCTTGGCGCAAGCGACCTTGGCGTAGGTATCGATGAAGGTCTGCTGGTAGACGCGGCCAACACCCTTCAGATTGCCGACATAGAACGTATCCTGAGCGCCGCAATAGCCCGGATGCTCGCTCTCGAACTCGCCATGGGCTTCCTTTTCGGTCTTGGCCTTTTCCAGCGCCACCACCTGCGCCTCGGTCAGCACCAGGCCTTCCTGGGCGCTCTTGGCTTCCAGCGCCTTGAGCCGTTTGTTCATGGTCTCGAGGTCGTGCCGCAGCCAGACGCAGCGCACGCCGGCCGGTGAGACGGTGAGCCCGCGCTTTCGCAGTTCGCTGGCGATCCGGACCCGGCCGAAAGCGGGCTGCTCGATCGCGAGCGCAATGATGGCGTCTTCGATGTCCTGCGGCACGCGGTTCTTCAACACCGGCTTCTTGCGGCTGATCTCCTGCAATGCCAGCTCGCCGCCTTTGTCGTAGAGCTCCTTGAAACAGTAGAAGCTGTCGCGGCTATAGCCCATCATCTTGCAGGCTTGACTGACATTTCCAAGCTGCCTGGCAAGCTCCAGTAATCCAACCTTGGCGCGGATAATCTTCTGTTCGGTTGTCATGGTGTCCTCCAATCGCCGAGGCGGGGCGCTGCGCAACCCCGACCAGCTCCGCGCCCCGCCTCGGCTTGCGATTCGCCGTGGGAAGCCAGGACACCGCTGTCAGATTAAGTTTTAGCTAATGCATATAAAGGCCGCTCAAAACCCTATATCGCAGCATCCAGGTGGCACTGAGCGATCCTTTGCCTTGGAGGAGCTCGGCTACCGCCTCTGGGGTGACTTCGTCGACATCTCGATTGCCCATCGCTCGGCAGAACCTGCGGAGCAGAACCTCAGCGGACTCGAAACGCGCCCCCAGTGACCGCTGCTTGGCCAGATAAGCGTCGACAACATGGGTCAGCATCATTGGAGGCCTCCCAGGTCGAACGCTCCGACCTCGCGAAGCGCCTGCATGTTCACCTTGGCGTAGATGCTGGTTGACGCCGCGCGGCGATGTCCCAAATGGTCCCCGATCTCCTTTATCGACAGACCTTCGGCAAGAAGCCGGGAGGCGTAGGCGTGGCGCAACGCATGGCCACCGCGGTGGGCGGCGTCGATTCCAAGTGCAACAAATCTGCGGTTGGCGACATCATAGATGCTCCCTGCCTTCAACGGTCGACGGGGCGCGTGCATGCAGAGGAACACTTCCGGGCACGATGATAGCGGCCGCACCGTGTCGATGTAGCGGGCGAGCGCCTCAGCCGCAGAGGGAGCCAGCGGGTAGATCTGCGGCTGGCGGCGCTTCAGGCGGAAAAGCCGTAGCGGCCTGCCGGCCCAGTCAATCTGATCAAGGCGCAATGCCGCCACTTCGCCGCTGCGCATCCCGTAGACCGCGAGCAACAGCAAGATCGCACGATCACGGATGTCCCGGGGGTTGTCAGTCTCGGCGTCGGCCAACATGCGCTGCACGTCGCACCAATCTGGGGCATATGGCAGCGACTCCTGACGATAGAGCCGAGGCCGGCAAATCGAGACCGCTAGATCCGTACACATTCCCCGCTTTGCCACGTAGCTCAGAAATGCCCGCAAGGCCGAGGCTGTGTTGGCCACCGAAACGCGGGACCATCGTCCCGTCGCTTGGGTGACGAAATAGGCGTCAACGTCCTCAGGCTGAAGGTCCCTAAGTTGCCGGTTTATCTGATCACACCAGCGTAGGAACCTCCCGATCATCCGACTCCACTGCTCCACCGTCGATGGCGTGAATCCGCGCTCATTGCGCATCCATGTCACATACTGGTCGCGTTGGCTCTGGTACTGGAACACGACGGTCGGTTCACGCCACCAACCGAGAAATCGAAGCCAAGGTCGTCCGATGTCGACCACTCTTCGTGCTGCGGTGACAGCCCCCGTCAGGCGCAGACGCTCGGCCGCGATCCGTTGCAGCGCCTCGATATCGATGCCCTCCGAAGCATTTGGACCGAGATATGCGGCAATCCGCAACAGCTCGTTCCGTTTGATCCTGAGAGAAGCTGCGGTCGCGCCGGCTTTTGCACAGTGGCGAAGGTACCGGTACCGCTCGTCGGTGAATGGCGCGTCATCACGGTGGGGCACGGTCACGGGGATGGAATAAATCGTCTGATCCATAGCGAGCCTCCATTTGGCAAATGGTTCGCTATCCAGACGTCGAATTATGTTGCGTGAACAATGCCGACAGCGTTCATGCTCCCCGCAATTATAGCTCCGTGCACAACATAAATTTGGCCGCAACATAACGAGAAGTATGTGCTCGCGAACATACCACCTGGTTCTGCGAGAGGTTTGCCGCCTATCAACGCCGGGCGAATCCGACCTTCCGCCACCGCCACGCGGCGGGTGCGGTGATGCAGACCGACTATGCCGGCCCCACGGTGGAGGTGATCGACCCGCAGACCGGCGAGATCCGTCAGGCGCTGATATTTGTTGCGGTGCTCGGGGCCTCGTCGCTGACCTTCGCTATGGGGAGCTTCGGTCAGCGACTACCAGATTGGATTGAAGGCCAGACCCGGGCCTTGTCGTACTTCGGCGGAGTTCCCAAGGCGATCGTCTGCGACAATCTGAAGGCCGGGGTGGTCAAGGCGTCGTGGTTCGAGCCAACGCTCAACCAAACCTTTGCCGCCATGGCCGAGCACTAAGACACGACGATTTTGCCGACCCGCAGCCGCAAGCCGCGCGACAAGGGCAAGGTTGAAGGCGCGGTGCTGATTGTCGAGCGCTGGATTCTGGCACGGCTGCGCCATCGGCGGTTCTTCACCCTGACCGATCTCAATACCGCGATCGGCGGATTGCTGGAGGAGCTGAACAATCGGCCGATGCGCCATATCGGCAAATCCCGCCGGCAGCTGTTCGAGGAGATCGAGCGCGAGGCGCTGGCGCCGCTGCCGAGCGAGCCATTCGAATACGCCGAGTGGAAAACGGCCAAGGTACATCCCGATTATCACGTCGAAGTCGACAAGACTTTTTACTCGGTGCCGCACCGGCTGATTGGCCGTCGGGTGGACGTCCGGCTCACCTATCGGGCGGTCGAGATCTTCCAGGATCACGCGCGTGTCGCCCCATGTGCGTCGCTCTCAGCGCAGTGGGCATGTCACCGTGAACGAGCACATGCCCAAGGCCCATCAGCGTTACGCCAATATGACGCCGGCGAGCTTGATCAAGATGGCAGGGCGGATCGGCGTCAACGCCGCCATCCTGGTCGAGCGGATGATGCGTGAGCGCCCGCATCCCGAGCAGGGTTATCGCTCCGCCATGGGGATTATCGCCCTGGCGCGGCGCTACGAGCGCAGTCGGCTGGAAGCAGCATGCGAGAGGGCGCTCGCCATCAATGCGATCAGCTACTCCTCCGTGAGCGCCATCCTCAAATCCGGGCTCGACCGCGCGAGCCCCGCCGCTGAACCCGTCAAAGCCGCGCCCTCACACGCCAACATTCGTGGCGGAGCCTATTATCAATGAGGGAAAGGACCATCATGATGCTGACCCATCCGACCCTCGACCAGATGCAGGCACTCGGCCTTGCCGGAATGGCAGCCGCCTACCGGCAATTGGCCGAGCAGGACAATGCCGCCGATCTCAGCCGCGACGAGTGGCTCGGCCTGATGCTGGATCGCGAAGCCGCCATACGCGCCGACCGGCGCCTGACCAATCGCCTCGCCGCAGCTAAGCTGCGCTTCGTTGATGCCTGTATCGAAGGGATCGACTTCGCGTCCCGCCGCGGCCTTGACCGGCGCAACACCCTGCAGCTGGCGCAAGGCGCCTGGCTGAAAGCCCACGAGAACCTGATCCTCACCGGTCAAACCGGGCTGGCGACATGATCCGATACCTCACTACTTCATTGATATTCCAAGAGTCCCTGCCGTGGGTCGGGTGAGACTGCACGCCCGCTTTTGATCGCGGATTGCACCGCCGGCAAATCGAGGTCCATCTCCCGAATAACATAGGGCGCGCCCAGGCAAGCTTGCTTGGCCGGCAGCACTCCGTCCTTGATGAGACGTACAACAGTCATCTTGCTAACCTGCAAACGGCTCGCTGCTTCGTGCAAAATAACTTCGCCGCGCTCTGCCCGTTCGCCTTCCCGGTAGGCGGCAACGCCATGATCATTGCGGAAAGTCCGCACCCGTTGTTGCGTCCAGGTATTCCCCTTGGCGGTCCGTACTCCCAGCCGATTCAGAACCGATGCGATGTTCCCATCGGACAGCATGCGTGCCAGTTGGCAAATCAGCTGTTCGGTCGCGGCATCAGTCTTCCAGCGATGCTGCCCGGTCCGGTTCTTCACGACGTGGAGTAGAGTATGGTCGCCGCCCTTCCAATGCAGCTTGAGATGGAGATAACCAGGTTCTAAGGTCACGATGATCTCTTCGAGCACCGCTCGCAAAATTCTTTTCCGGATCACCGCCGAGGCGCCCGGATGCCTCCACAGCTGTTCCAGATCGGCTCCTAACGCTAAGATCTCGGCGCGCTCCGTGTCGGTCAATGCGGATGGTTGCTTGTCACGTGCAACAGCCAGATCGGCTTCAAGCCGCGCCACTTCCGCGAGCCGTTCATTCCATCGTCGTTCGAGATCTCCGGCGACCAGACGGTTTTCCGGATCAACCGCATTGTATTGTCGGTGCGCCCGCGCTGCTTCATAACGCGCCTGCTCAAGTGCCAACTCGATCTGCCGCAGTCGCTCGGTACCAGCGCGCTCGCGATCCGCGATCGCCTGCAGGGCAGCGTCGAGGCCGAGCGGCGCAATCACCGACAATACCTCCGCGGATACCGCCGCGTCGATCCGCATGTTTCCGAAGCCAATACACTTGGTCCGTCGACCATGATTAACGTTGGCATCGTTGCACACGTACCGCGCGATTCCCCGTATCCCGTTATGCAGCACTCGGAGCTTGCGTCCGCAATGTCCACAGCGCAGCAGCCCAATCAGCAAGCCGCCGCCATTGCGTACTGATCCCGGCACCATTTCGCCCTTCATGTTGGCGTTCCCGTTGATAATTCGTTGATTGCTCTCGTAGTCTTGCCAGGAGATATAGCCCTCGTGGTGATCGCGAATCAGCACTTCCCAATCTTTCTGGAGCCGGCGCACCCCCCGCGCGATCAGCTTTCGGCCGACTTCGATTCGAACCTGCGAGCCAGTTCTGCCAAACACATAGGCGCCGGCGTAAACTGGATTGCTCAACAGCCGATGGATCGTATTGTAGCGCGGCAGCCGCCATTCCACCACGCGGCCTCGCTCGCCGTACACGACAATCGGCATCTTGATGCCTTCGTCACACAGCCAAATCACAACTTGGCGGACGCTGCCGAACTCTGCAAACTTGCAGAATGCCAGATGGAGCGCTTCGCGCACGCGCTTGTCCGGGTCCAGCTCCAGACGATCGTCGGCGCTGCGCACATAACCAATAGCGACCGACGTATGGAGGTCGCCCCGCGCGGCCTTGAGGCGCAGCGCTTCCTGCGACCGCTGCCGCAAGATCGACAGTTCGAGCTCGCTGAATGTTCCTTTCATTCCAAGCAGCAGCCGGTCGTTCATGAGCTTTGGGTCATAGATACCGTCTTCATCAATGATCAGGCTGCTCACCAGGGTACAGAACTCCAAAAGTGTGTGCCAATCGCGGCCATTGCGCGCGAGCCGGGAAGCTTCAATGGCGAGCACAACCCCAGCGCTACCGGTACAGATCGCGGTCAACAAGCGCTCAAAGCCGGGGCGCGCCGTGCCACCGCCCGAACGACCAAGATCGTCATCGATAACGATCACATTCTCCCAGCCAAGCGCTCGAGCGCGGGTGGCAAGCGCATATTGACGGCGGCGGCTTTCGGGATTGTTGAGGAGCTGATCGGACGTCGATTGTCGCACGTACACGTAGGCGCTTCGTGACAAGTGATCGGGTGTGATCTTATTCATTGTTCGCCTCCCGCGTCTTTGCGAGAGCAGCGCTGCACTCGTCGAGAAGAAGCTTGAGTAGACCTGTGACTTCCGAGCGAACCTTTGGATCGAGTCGTTGATCGCGGATTGCGGTGGTTGTCAGCTCCAGAAGTTGCCGCCACTGTTGTTCCATCATCGCCTCCAACCGTCCGACTCGTTTCGGACGACGGTGACGAGGGTACGCGCAGTGCCGCCGCGAGGCTGCGAAGTTCGCGCAGTGAATCCAAGGAAAGCCGAGGGACTTCAACCATCGGCAGCGTCGCTGCCCACGTCTCTGTCATCCAGGCCGGCACCAAGATCCGGGTGCCATCTGCCTGCTCAATCACGAAATGCAAGCGATCGCCATGATTGACTCGCCGCAGAACGATGACGCGCTCGCCGGCGAGCGGATGATGCGGATATCGAATGGCAACTTCAAACGGCTGTTCTTGGGTAGTATGCCACGTGCTCGACCGGTACCGGCAAAACCTGGTTGGCCTGTGCCTTCGGACGCCAAGCGGCCAGGCTCGATCATTCCGTCCTCTATCTGCGTGTGCCGCGCCTGTTCGAGGACCTCGCCATGGCCCGTCTCGATGGTCGCTTCCCGCGCCTTGTCGACAAGCTGGCACGTGTTCAGTTGCTCATTCTCGACGACTGGGGAACCCATACCCTCAACGATCAGCAGTGCCTCGATCTCCTCGAAATCTTTGAAGAGCGCCACAGGCGCAAATCCACCCTCATCACCGCCCAGCTGCCCGTCGCCCAATGGCATGACATGATCGGCGACCCGATGACTTGATGATGCCTCCTTCTTCGAACGCTTGGTGCGTCGTACCTGATTGCGAAGCTGGCTGATTTGTTCGTCTGAGAGCTCGATCTGCCATGGCTGGCCTTTGGTTAACTGACGACCTGCCAGCAATCCGCGCGCGAGATAATCGAACACCGTTTGCGGGGTTACGCCAAGCTCAGCCGCTGCGCGCTGAATCGAGAAGCTACCGCGGGCCAGCGCATCGGATTCTTGTCCACGCCGTTGATTTTGACGGTGGGAATGCCCCAGCGGGTACGCAACATCCAGACGTTCTCACCTTTGAAGGCACAGCCCCGGGCCGCGACGAAGCCTTCCTGATTAAGTATTGCCGCGATCTCGCCATCCATTTTGTGTTCAGCATTCAACTCGACGATCCGTCGCCGCAACCGGTCAATGTCGATGTAGTTGCGGTAGGTGTGAACGCGCCGTTGTACGTGATGCTCGCTGGTTGCGCCGGTCTGCCAGACGATCTTGAGCCACACCTGACCTCGGGTCCGCTTTTGATCAAGAACGACTTCGCGGATGACAAATCGCAGAATGCGCTTGCGATCGGCTGCCGACGTGGTGGCCGCGTTCCAAATCCGCGGCAGGTTCTCTCCGAGCGCTTGTAGGCCTGCGCGTTCCGCCGGGCCAATCAGAAGCGGCTCTTGCACACGCCAATGCTCATGCTCTTGCTCGACCGCCTCGACGACACGCAGCTTCTCTTCCCAAGCCCGCTCAAGTGAGCGCGCCACAAGACGGTTCTCGGGCTCTACGGCGTCATACTGACGCCGGGCGCGCTCGGCTTCGTAGCGGGCGCGCTCCACGCGAAGCGCCCACTGGCGCTCGAGCTGACGGCTCTCCTGCTCCAGTTGGCCCGCCGCTGCGAGCGCGATCTCAATCTGATCCGGCATCAGGGCGTCGAGGACCACCTGCTCGACCAGCGCGTCAACTGCCAAGGCCCGGACTTCCTGGCACAGCGCACTGCCTTGCTGGTCCCGATCCGAGCGGCAGCAATAGACCGGATAGTCGGCATTCGGGCCCGTGTAGCGCATGCTCATGCGCCGTCCACAACGGCCGCAGATCGCAAGTCCTTGTAACAGGGCTGCCCCCTTGCGCGGTACGCCAGCGTGTCCTGCCTCATAGCGACATAGGTTACCTGCCAGTCGCCCCTGGTTGGCCATGAACTCCTCCCAGCTGATATAGCCCGGGTGGGCGGCGTGGAGGCAAACCGCCCAATCCGCGATCGCCACCTTGACCGTTCCCGTCAGCGATCCCGGCCGGCATCGGCTCGGATCCTGTTGCCGGCAGCCATAAACATACGCCCCAGCATAGGCCGGATTTTGAAGGATACCGCGTGCACTATCTGGCGCACGCCATACGATCTCGTGTGGAGATGGTCCAAGCAGCGGTCGAACCGGCAAGGACAATCCGTTCCTGTCCAAGTAACGCATCACACGGCGGGCGCTTTGCAGTTCCTGGAATTTGGCGAACACAAGGCGAAGGCGGGCCTGCACCTCCTCATCGGGATTGAGAATAATTGTGCCCGCGCGATCGTAGGCGAGCCCGGCCGACAGGGGCAGCCGCAGTTCACCTCGCGCCGCCTTCTGGCGTTCGCCTTGATGAAGGCGCATCCGAAGCTGATGCAGCTCCGCCTCGCTCATGATGCCGGACAAGCCCAACAGCAGGCGGTCGTGATAGGCGCGCGGGTCTTAGAGCCGCTCGCCATCCGCAATCAGCACGCTGAACACCGAGCAAAGTTCGAGAAGCTGATGCCAGTCCCGATTGTTGCGGGCCAAGCGAGAGGCGTCGAGACTCACCACAAGACCGGCGTTGCCAAGGCCGATCTCGGCAATGAGCTTCTGGAAACCATGACGATCCACGCCGCCAGCACCGGATTTGCCCCAGATCCTCGTCAATAACCTGCACGCGCTCAGACGGCCAGCCCAGACCAATGGCGCGATCAACGAGGCGGTACTGTAGCTCGGTGCTCTCCTGGTGCTGGTGCACCTGGTTCACGGATGACTGCCGCACGTAGACATAAGCCAACTTGGCACGGTGCGCGGTTGTGAGCCGCTCGTCAGCGACGTTCAAGCTGATCAGCACGACCCAGTCCCCTTCCGGGCGTGCCGGGGATCGCTTGCATTCGCCGCATCAGCGCGGCGATCGTTTGAGCAATCTGGGTTTGCGTCGCGGTCGACAGATTCGGCCACAGGCGCGGAATCTCGGCCGTCGGGCGGCCGGGTGGATTTGCCAACGTCGGCAGGGGTCGATACGCAACGCGACCTGGAAGCGGTCGGTGGGTCATCGCGAATCACCTTCTCGTCGAGAAGACCCAGACTCGCGCTCAAATGTTGCATCAATGGGATGAGCGTGCGCGCGCTGATGCGCGGCAGGTCGGCAATGCTGGCGGAGTTTGGCGGCTCAGCGAGATCTGTCGAGGCGATCCGACCCCCCCCCCGCCGCCGTCCATCCGGCAGCGCGACAACAATGTAAGCGGGACCGCGCCCCGATCGTTCCTTCAAGACGGCAAGCCGCCGTCCAAACAGAAAATGATGCGGGTCGGTAATCGTGACGTGAGACACGACCCGGTCAAGAATAGGGGTACCTTGCCGTGTTCGGTGAACCAACCATCGCCGACGCCATCCTGGACCGGATCATCCACAACGCCCACCGTGTCGCTCTTGAAGGAGACAGCATGCGAAGGAAAAAAGTCCCGCGCCCCTTGACCGACGTCGAAAACAGCGAAACGAATACCAATTGACTTCAACAACCAGGCAACCAAAAGCCAGCGCCGACACGCTGTCCACGAATTGGCGAAACTGCTGTCCCTCAGTTAGCGAAACCGCTGTCCCGTTTTTGCGAAATACGCAGGCAGGACCACGGAGCGCCACTCAAATCGCGGTCTGGTCGTTACGCTGCAAGTTGCCTGGTTGAAAGTCGGTGATAGATGACAACTGGTCTGAGCCCATAAAAACTTGGCCGTTTTTAGCTAGAATCGACCGCCGGTTATTCCTTTGCTGGGAGGAGCGAAGAACGATGAGGTCTCGAAGTTTTCGAACGCCCAGGAGGCGTTCATTTTGCAGCAGGGCGCCACGGCGCGCCAGCTTGCGGACATCTGCCGCAAGGCTGGAATTAGCCAGGCGACTTATTTCAATTGGAAGAAGAAGTATCGCGGGCTGCTGCCGATGGAGAACCGGCGGCTGAAACAGCTCGAGGATGAGAACACAAAGGTGAAGAAGCTGGTCGCCGATTTACCGCTCGACAAAGAAAGCTGCAGGCCGCCGAAAGCTATGACGCCTAGCCGGAAGCGCAAGCTGGTCGACGAGGTAGGTCACGAGTGGCAGGCATCGATCTGCAGAACCTGCGAGGCTCCGAGCTTGACAGGTCGACCTACCACTACAAGTTCTGTCGCTCCGGCCAAAAAGGACGGCTCTTCAGATCGGGCTCCGAGAAACCGGTGCACGGCGATAGCCGCCGTGTGGCCGAATCCGGAGCCCGGTGCAACGACTTAGGTCGTCGTTGCCACACAGGAGAGCTCTGATGAAGCTGTACGTTGGATTGGACGCCGGTCTTGAGGAAACCAGTCTTTGCATCGTCGATGGCGAGGGTCTCACCGTTCGCGAAGTCAAGGTTATGACTGAGCCAGCGGCGATCCGCTCCGCAGTAGAGGGCTACGCGGATCGCCTCGAGAGATGAGCGTCTCCTGGCGGGGCCGCGAAACGGGGAATGTCCGCTATCTCTTGCCTGCTGCCGCCCTTCGGGGACGAGAGCGCCGGACTGCTTGGACAGCCCTGTTTACGAGCCTGATGAAGAGCATGCGACGGCCGAAGTGCTGAACGCGAAGGAACGCATGGACCCCGCCTGGTGAATGCACGTCGCGGTCGCGGCTGTGGCGAAGATTGCGCGTTGTTGGTGCAGGGAATCGGTCATGGCTGAAGTTCGAAGAGTCGAAGAAAAGCGTAGGAATGAGTTGACTTTGCCCGCCCGATTAGGAAGGCCAGATAAACGCTGATCAGCCTGCCGAGCGCACCGGCATAGAAACGTTCGGCATAATCGTTTGTTATGGCAGGCATGCGTAGCTCCTTTGTCCGCAGGCATAAAGCCACGCACACGACGAAACGCTGCATGATTTCGAATTCTGTTCGAGGCCCTGACCGCGCGGCTTCAGTCCGCCCGGCTGCGCGCAGAGGTCGAATTCAGGGTCGAAGCCGGCAATTGCGAATCGCCAGGAATCGACAGACTGCGGCCTGGTAACCGAGGTCTCCCGCTCAAGGTATTTGCCACGCGCTCTTTTTCGTGTCCCTTCTGTCGGAAGCAGCGTAAGATGCCTTGCCTACCATCGCCGAACATCTTGCGCTTCTCCGAAAACTTCAACCTTCCGCCTTCACTGAAGCAGCTACCCCGCGCGTTTCCCGCATCGGTCCTACTCAGGCGGATGGCTCATTCACGGTCACCCGTAAGTCTTGCAGCAGGACAGGCCTCAGTACGGTCTCCATTGCCTCGCACCTTATTCGCAGCTCGGCACGAGGTCGCTGGCCTTGGTGAGCTTCGAGAGAACATCCCAGTTGGCAATCGCGTCCTTCTCGGAAACCCCGTTCTTCTCTAGGGCCTTAATAAGCATTTCCTTCATCGTGCCGTTACTGCGCAATTCGTTGAGCTGCTTGTTGAATGCGTCGCGGAAGGCTACGTCTTCCTTGCGGAAGACGTAGCCACTCCCTGACACCGGGCCCCCTTTGTCGACGATCACCTCGAGGCCTTTCTGCTCCGGACGGGAGATGATGAATTGACCGAGCAATAACGCGTTAGCTCGCCCGGTGAGGACCGCCGCGACGCCAGCGTTAAAGTCAGGGACGTTGATGTATTGCTCACGCTTGATTCCCTGCTCCAGCATATACCGACTTTGAGGTGTGTCTGGCCCCATTGAGACCACCGCGATCTTGATGTTTGGGTTCTGGCCAATCTGTTGACTACCGGTTATACGCGCGGGGTTACCGGACGGTACGTAGAATGCGTAGTGCTGTGCGAATATGGGACCGGAATACACCACGTTCTCACAAGAGGCCGGCAAGTACGCGTAGCCGACACTTACGAAGTCCACTTGACCGGCAAGCATTGCTGGAATCTGTGCACTCCATCCGAGTTGCACCGGCGTAATCTCTGGCAGGCCCATGCCTTTGACCACCAGATTCGCCAGGTCAATTGTATATCCCGTGGCCTTCCCGTCCGGCGAAATGACAAGGTAGGGGGGCGCCGAGGCTAGCGCCCCCTTGATCTCGCCGGCTTTCCGGACCTTGGCAACCAAAGAGGCGTCGGTTTGCGCCAAGGTCGGATGAAAGAAAGTGCATGATACAGCCAGCAGAACCAGCTGCGAGAACTTCAATTTCGAACGCATTTTGTCTCTACCTCTCTACGATTGATAATCGAACCGACCACTGTGCACTTGCTCAAGCTGGACCAAAACGGTGCACAGGAACGCACGAATAAAGGCTACTGCTACAAAAAGATGCACGGCAATTGCAACCTGACGCGATGTCGCTGGCGTTAGCGAAATTGACAGCAGCGAGCGAGTTCATCCTGTTAGGGATCCTGCACGCCTCTAGAGCGCCGTTCTTTGAGCAACGAAACGAGTTGCACGTTGAGTAGGTCGCAAAACGCACTTCTTCGTTGCGGAACGCGGTGGCCACTGCCATTCGCGACTGTCCGTCGATGATCATCTTGGGGGCTACTCCGTCGGATCCGGGCCTTAGTATATTCACCTCTTCTGTGAACGATACAGGTAGCAATGAGTTGATGTGCACGACACTAATCCTCAGACGCTGTGATTTGGTAAAATGAGGTTCATTACTCAATGTTGACGCGCCGCTTATCTTTTTGAAGATGAAAGTTTGCACGTTTCGGACAAAGGACTTGCTCGGATTTCGATTGTGCTTACGAAGCTGCAGTTTGGTACGCGCCGTATCAACGCCGTCACCCTCGTATCGACGAATCATCGGTGACCACCCGCGAAGCCGCTCGCTCGCTATGCTAGGTGGGGCGCGCGAAGCTCAATTCGTGATCGAAACTGAAATCCAGCATGTCAAAGGTCTGCGCCGGTGGTCATCGAAGAACGATACGCGTGGCAGTTTTTGTAAGCGGTTCGCGGCCTTTGCAATACGGCGAGCAACTGATTAGTGGTGCGCAGGCGATCCAGCGCAAACACGCCGAAATAGGAGCTGCGCGCGAAGCTCTTCCGGCGCCGTCACTGCCGCTCGTTCTCGACGAAACTGATAACGTCATGGATCGGCACGGCCGAAATCCACAGGCCGCTATCCGTCGGCAAGCCCTCAAACCACGGGCATGCGATGAACACCTTCGCTTGCTGCGGCGCCCGAGCCGCCGGAACGTACTCTGTAATGCGGAGCCGCGAGGCCTCGACTTGCCGGATGGCTTGGCGCCTCGCCTGCAGCGCATCCGGCTTAGCCTTCATTCCGTTCTCCGTCCCAAATACCGCCGATCTCTGCCAGCCCGCTACACAGAATTGCGCAGCTTTGCCGCTTTTGTTACCTTGAACTGGCGGTACCCACAACGAAACGATGGGCATCGGCCGGAAGCCGCTGCACTATTGTCTTGTTGCCTACCAGCGAGGTCCCTCATGCCCGTCTTTCGTTCTGATCAAGCGCCACCGGACTGGTGCGAGCTGCGGTCGTTCGAGGTCATCGACCTTGCGAACAATCAGGCCCGCGAGCGGCTACTGATGACTCTTGGCACTATCCAGCTCATCCATTCGGGTGGTTCAGTCGTGCTCAAAGAAAGCCAGTTTATTGACCTCGCAGTCGATGGATGGTGGCTGAAGGCCTGTTCTCCGCGCGCACAGATCGTCCATCTATCCGGCAGGTGGGGCGACGATGTAGCGGGATGCGGCATCTTCCACGTGAGCAATCACGAGAATCCGGCGCATGTCGGCGATCCGGTGAGCTATCCGAAGACAACATCGGTCGACCCGCACTATCACGATTGCGACGAGTATTGGATCGTTCTCAAGGGTGGCTGCACGACGGTGTGCCGGTCGGCACGCAGTCGCCGACGTTCATCGTCATGTGGTGGTCGCCGATCAGTAGCGTGGCGAACTCGCAGTTCGAAGCCGTGATCGGCGGCAATTGCTGGTCGGCGCGGAGGTCGGCACACAATCGACGGCGAGCGGCGGCGCCGATTTTTCAGCTCGCCTTGAGCGCAGAGCGGATGCGCTGCATGGCGAGCCGTCGGTCGCCGCGATGCTGCCGTTGCGCGAGTGCAACAAGCTCGTCATGAGTTTCGCCCGCCGAGCTCCTGCCACGGGCGACCGTGCCGGTGTTCCTCGGCGCTGCGAGCTTTGAGCCAGGCCTCTATTTCGCAGCGCTCGTGGATGACATCACGGAAGCCGGATTCTCCGTGATCACGAACTTCCCTACGGCCATCTTTATCGATCGCGTTTACCGAGTCGTCCGTTCTTTAATCGCGGGCACGGTGTCAACCCCGATAGACAAAAATGATCCGCTGCCTGGTTCATGGTTCTTTCCGCGGTCGTCTCTATGCAGGAGCGCCGCATGGTGGCGTTCAAGAGGCGCGGCATCTCGATGTGAAGAGCGCGGTGCGCGTAACGCCCGCGGGGACGACTTCGAGATTGCCAACGCCTTCGTCCCGGCAGGGACGCATGTTCCGCCGAGGGCGGATCTGGAGTTGTTTAAGACTGGTTCATGCGGTGCGCATCTATGCCTGGAACTCGGTGCCATCGGTCCAGATGGCATGGAGCATGACAGCCATTTTGCGTGCGACGGCAACCTTCGCCTTTTTGGCGCCGATGCGTTTGGCCAGCTTGCTGCCCCAGCGCTTGAGCGTAGAACCCTCGTCTGACAACGGTCAGCAGGACGTTCGCGGCTTCGAACAAATAAGTTCGAACCTGATGGTCGCCGCGTTTGGAGATGCGGCCCGTGCGATCGATCTCACCGGATTGATGACGTCTTGGTGTTAGGCCGAGATAGGCGCCAACGTCGGCGGAATGTCTAAAGCGAGTGGGATCATCGATGGTAACGACGAAGGACAGGGCAGTCAGGGGACCGATACCAGGAACGGTCATCATTCGCCGAACAGTCTGGTCGCCCTTTGCCACTGCCAGGAGTTGTCGATCATATTTTTCGATTTGCTCGGTCAAACAGGACTGGGCAAGGAGCAGCGGCGCGAAAATATCTTGCAAATCCGGTGCTTCAGCGAGCACGGCGTCGACTTTGCGAGCCAGGTTGGTCGAACCGGCCTTGCCGAGCACTATTCCGAGCCCCTTACACAGACCGCGCATCTGGTTGTCGAGGTCTCGCCGCAAATTCACCAACTTGGTTCGAGCCGCCAACATCGAACGGGTTTTCCAGCTCTTCGCCCCCTTCACGGCAGCTTCCCGGTACCATCCCATGCGCGCCATTTCGGCCAATCCCTTGGCATCGTTCTGGTCCGATTTGTTGATGCGCATCGATAACGCTGCGTTGGCATGACGCGCATCAAGGCAGATGACGGGAAAGGCCTAGCGCCCTGAGCTGGTGCCAAAGCCAATTGGATAGCGAGCCCGTTTCAAAAACGATCCGCTCAGCATTGCCGGCATGCCGCCGCAAGAGTTTAGCGATGGCCTCCGGATCGGTAGGGGCGTTACCTTCGAATGTCACGCCGCCGTTCTCGTCCAAGACGCAAATGCTGGTCTCTTCCATAGAGATGTCCAAACCAACGTACTGCTTCATAGAGCTGCTCCCTTTCGCTATTCCGCGGAGGCAGATCCTATCCAACATCGTGTCTTCGAGAAGCCGTCAGCCGCGATTACGCCATGTGAAGAATGCGGATCGGCTTGAGAGGTAAGCGGAATTGGTTTTGACATAGTATTGGATTTTGCAAGAAAGCGGGGTGGTGGGCCTCGCTTTCTTGCGTTTTGGGATTCTGCTTTTGAGCGATTCGTGATTCCCTGACGGCGTCGTCGGCATTGGGGAAGGCGATGAGCAAACCGCGGGATGATCGCCAGAAAGACCTGTTGCTTCCGGCGCTCGATCAGATCATCGACATGGCACACCCGCTGGTGCGGTTGGCGGCGCTGATCGACTGGAACATCCTGGATGAGCGCTTCAGTTCGGTGTGCCAAACAGGGTCTGGGCAGCCTGGCTTGCCGACGCGGCTTGTCGCCGGCCTGTTCATTCTGAAGCACATGCACAATCTGTCAGATGAGGTGCTGTGCGCCCGCTGGATCGAGAACCCCTATTACCAATACTTCTGCGGCGAATTGAGCTTCTGCCACCGGCTGCCGTTTGATCGATCGTCGATGACACGCTGGCGCCAGCGGCTTGGCGAGGAGCGGCTCGTTGCGCTGATCCAGGAAAGTCTGTCGGTGGCGCACAAGACTGGCGCGATCGGCCCCAAGGACCTGGAGCGGGTGGTCGTTGATACCACAGTGCAGCCCAAGGCAGTTGCGCATCCGACCGACGCGCGGCTGATGCATCGGGCCATCATCAAGCTCGTCGGGCTCGCCAAGCGCAATCGTGTGCCGCTGCGCCAGAGCTATCTGCGCCTGGCCAAGCGCGCCGCCATCATGGTCGGCCGCTATACCCACGCCCACCAGTTCAAACGCGCCCGGCGCCAGCTCAAGTTCCTGCGGACACGGCTTGGCCGGATCATCCGCGACATCCGCCGCAAGATTGATGGCGATGCGGTGCTGGAAGCTCGCTTCGGCCCGCTGCTCGGTTTAGCCCAGCAGGTGCGCAGCCAGGATCAGCATCAGCGCGGTCCGAAGGTGTATGCGTTACATGCCCCCGAGGTCGAGTGCATCGGCAAGGGTAAAGCCCGCGCGCCTACGAGTTCGGCTGCAAGGTCAGTATCGCCACCCCCGTGACGTCTCCGAAGGGCGGACAGTTCGTGCTCCATGCCAAGGCACTGCATGGCAATCCCTTCGACGGGCACACTCTCGGCCCGGTGATCACCGACATGGAGAAGCTCACCGGCGTGGAGGCTCGCCGCATCCACGTCGACAAAGGGTATCGCGGCCACAACCACCCGCATCGGTTCAGGGTCTGGATCTCAGGCCAGGTCCGCCGCGTCACGGCTTCCATCCGCCGCGAGATGAAGCGTCGCGCGGCTGTCGAGCCCGTCATCGGCCACGTCAAGGCCGAGCACCGCATGGACCGCAATTATCTCAAGGGGCGCCTCGGCGACCGCCTCAACGCTGTCCTCGCCGCCGCCGGCTACAACTTCGGCCTGCTCCTGCGATGGCTGGCAGAGTTCTTGCGCGTCATTATCCGCGCGTTCCTCGATACCCTCCCGGCCGAAAATATCGCTTGAGCCGGGCGCCGCGCTGGTTCTTCACATGGCGTAATCGCGGCTGACGGCTTCTCGAAGACACGATGTTGGATAGGATCTGCCTCCGCGGAATAGCGAAAGGGAGCAGCTCTATGAAGCAGTACGTTGGTTTAGACATCTCTATGGAAGAGACCAGCATTTGCGTCTTGGACGAGAACGGCGGCGTGACATTCGAAGGTAACGCCCCTACCGATCCGGAGGCCATCGCTAAACTCTTGCGGCGGCATGCCGGCAATGCTGAGCGGATCGTTTTTGAAACGGGCTCGCTATCCAATTGGCTTTGGCACCAGCTCAGGGCGCTAGGCTTTCCCGTCATCTGCCTTGATGCGCGTCATGCCAACGCAGCGTTATCGATGCGCATCAACAAATCGGACCAGAACGATGCCAAGGGATTGGCCGAAATGGCGCGCATGGGATGGTACCGGGAAGCTGCCGTGAAGGGGGCGGAGAGCTGGAAAACCCGTTCGATGTTGGCGGCTCGAACCAAGTTGGTGAATTTGCGGCGAGACCTCGACAACCAGATGCGCGGTCTGTGTAAGGGGCTCGGAATAGTGCTCGGCAAGGCCGGTTCGACCAACCTGGCTCGCAAAGTCGACGCCGTGCTCGCTGAAGCACCGGATTTGCAAGATATTTTCGCGCCGCTGCTCCTTGCCCAGTCCTGTTTGACCGAGCAAATCGAAAAATATGATCGACAACTCCTGGCAGTGGCAAAGGGCGACCAGACTGTTCGGCGAATGATGACCGTTCCTGGTATCGGTCCCCTGACTGCCCTCTCCTTCGTCGTTACCATCGATGATCCCACTCGCTTTAGACATTCCGCCGACGTTGGCGCCTATCTCGGCCTAACACCAAGACGTCATCAATCCGGTGAGATCGATCGCACGGGCCGCATCTCCAAACGCGGCGACCATCAGGTTCGAACTTATTTGTTCGAAGCCGCGAACGTCCTGCTGACCGTTGTCAGACGAGGTTCTGCGCTCAAGCGCTGGGGCAGCAAGCTGGCCAAACGCATCGGCGCCAAAAAGGCGAAGGTTGCCGTCGCACGCAAAATGGCTGTCATGCTCCATGCCATCTGGACCGATGGCACCGAGTTCCAGGCAGAGATGCGCACCGCATGAACCAGTCTTAAACAACTCCAGATCCGCCCTCGGCGGAACATGCGTCCCTGCCGGGACGAAGGCGTTGGCAATCTCGAAGTCGTCCCCGCGGGCGTTACGCGCACCGCGCTCTTCACATCGAGATGCCGCGCCTCTTGAACGCCACCATGCGGCGCTCCTGCATAGAGACGACCGCGGAAAGAACCATGAACCCGGCAGCGGATCATTTTTGTCTATCGGGGTTGACACCGTGCCCGCGATTAAAGAACGGACGACTACCGACAGTTCCTGGAGCATGTCAGGCTTGGCTTCGAGCGCGAACTCACGTTGCTGTCGCTCGAATAGGCGCGTGGGCTCTTCTAGCCTACGTAGGTGCGCGCGAAGAAGCGGTCTTGGCGATCCGGGTGCGGAGCCTACATCGTCAACATCGATTTCGGCTAGAACAACGGCAGCGTTCTAGGCGTCGTTACCTTTGTTCGCATCGAGGAGGCCGCGCTAACGGAGCACACGATCGCTCGGTCAGTCCGTGGAAGCCGGCCAAAGATCATCTGCATGGTCGAGGGTGGTCCGATCGTCAGTCCGAAGCAGCTCGAGATAGCGCGGGTGGACGGTTATTTCGACGACCAACCATCAACAAGGTGCCATCCGAGAGCGCCATCGAGGTCGTCACGGTTGCCTTCAAGGCAATCGGCGCCCTGCATCAACGGATGGATGGTCTCGACCGTCGGTCGTTTCTCCGCTGCGTGTGGGCCATTGGGCAGCGATCGAAAATGCGCGCGCTCCGTTCGCCAAGCTTGCCGGCACGGAGCACGCGGTCACAATTGTTGGGAGTCCGGCACGGGCCGCCTCGAAGTGGCTTGCTCGCTGCACGCGCTCAGCGCATGGAAGTCACGCGAGCTCGTCAGGGTGGCCTGCAACGCCCCCTTTGTCGGATCCCGTCAAGCTCGATCCGTTCGGATGCATGGCCGGCGTGCATCAGACGGTCACAAGAACCGGCTTGGCTGGGTTGCTGCGCAGCTCTTTGAGCTGTTGATTGAATGCATTGCGGAAAGCCACGTGTTCCTTGCGGAATACAAAGGCACTGCCGGTCAGCGGCCCTTCCTTATCAACGCCAGGCCCTTCTGTTCCGGATTGCCGATGCTGGATTGTTTGATGAAAACGCGACCGCGCGCCCCCCGGTGACCGTTGCGGCGCCAGCCGCGCTATCCGGGAACTAGGACAACTTGCTCGTGCTCGATGCCGTCCGTCAGCACGTACTGATATTCGGATTCTCCCTTAATCACCGCGCGCTTGTTGTCCGGGCTCTGCAGAACCTGTGTGACACTCGTCAGATGCTTTGGATTTCCAGGCAGAACATACAGCGCGTTGTGCTGGATGAACACGGGTGACGAAAATAGTACCGCTTTGCAGCGAGTTTCCGTAATATTGTTGCCGATCGACTTGGTCGGCCATTAGTGCGGGAATCATGGCATCCCACGCGGACTGCACCGGCGTTACACTTGGTAACCCCTGCCTTGGAGAGCCAAGTTCTCCAGCTCGACCAGCGGCAACGAAAGCTCGCTGCTTGTCATAAGACGCAGCAGCCACTCCGGCACTGAGCGCAGCAATCCAGTCGAGCGTTAGCGCCTTGGGCCGGCCGGTGAAGAGGCGAAGCACATGAGCGAGCGCCCTCGAAAGCTCAAAACCCATCACGATCCGGTGAGCCTCAATCAAGTTGTCAAACCATCGCGGCGCATCGACAATCGTAAGTGCCGCACCCGCCCGCCCCACCTGACGACCTGCCTCTTCGAGAATTGCAATCGTCGCCTCGTTTCCTCTGTGAGCGCTGGCAATCGAAGCATGCCGATGCGAGGCACGGCGGCCTCGAGTCGCGATCGTTCAGGGCGCAATGATAGAGTCGTTATGCGGTAGGCATACCAGCCGCGTCGATGACGTCCTTGGCAGCAAAGGGGACTCCCGTGAAGATCCCACCAAGCCCGTGGCGATCGGCGATTCGAGCCTCCTTCAGGGCGCGCTCCACTGAGAGGAGCGCAAACGCTCCAATGTTGGCTTCATAGGCGTCAATTGCTTCTAAGTGATCTCATGCTCCCGCCTGCCCAATAGCGACGTTGGCGCGAAGACCGGGTTTTGCAGCATAGTCAGATGCCGAAACAGATTGAATTGCTGAAAGACCAAGCCGCACCGGCGGCGGGCGCGTGTTCATTCGGTCGGCTCCATCCAGCTTGAACTATCTCATTAACGCTCATGAGGAGCTGTTCCCGACTTCACGACTGCCAGCGCCACGAGCTAATTTTGTGACCTTGCGATGACCTGCTATTGGGGCAATCCGTTCCTCATCTTTTCATTGGAACGAACCCTCGCGTCCCATCGGTCTGGCACCAAGTACCGACACCCTTGCTATTTGTGCAGCCGGGAAGAAGCGCCAGAACAGCATCAGCCACGTCGGCACGCGCGCAATCGGCATCATCCAGATCCGCGGGCTATCCGTCAGCGCGGCGACAATCTCAACCTCCCGAACAGTTTGCGCTCGAAGGGCAGCTCCGAAAAGCCGCTTGCGGATATAAAATCCTGGTCAATGATACACCCGCCTGCCGGCGCTACTTCGTTTCAACGAGCTCGATGAGCACGCCAGAGATCGCGCAGAAACGGGGGCCGGAAACCGGCGGCACTTTCGGTGATTCGGCCCACAAGCATGCCGCCGGCGGCAAGGATGCGCTCGACTGTGGCATCAAGGTCCTGCACCGGGAGCCACATGACCGCTGTCACAGTTGTGAACCCTAGGCTGTCCGGACGCGCTGCCGTATTCGAGGAATTAAAGACCGCTTCGTGGCGGGACAGGTTCGCGAACTTGTACTCCGCGCAGTCGACGCCGGCGAACCGCGCGATCCAATCGCCCTTGTACTCGACACTCGGCATCAGCGCGAAGTCCACTACTTCCGTCCAAAATCGGACCGAGCCGTCAAACGATGGCGTGACGAGGCCGGTTGAAGGAATACTAGCTTTCCATGATGCCTCGCCCTTCGGCACCTTGCACCTCGAGCTTCTTCAGGGCTTCGATCGCCTTGTGCATCCGGGCAAGGAAATGCTGGTGATCCGTCCAGCTACGCCCAGCGGTGAGCGCGCCGTCAACGACAAGGTCCTGACCGTTGATGAAGCTGGATTCATCGCTGGCCAAAAACACCGCAGTATACGCGATGTCGTCGGGCAGGCCTGCTCGCGGAATCGGCTGTTCAACCTTGTAGACCTCGCGCATCACCGCATCCTCGTTAACTCCCGTCGGCCAGCCCATGCTGGTCGCGATGTAACCCGGCGAGATCGAGTTGACGCGCACGCCGACCTCACCCAGTTCCACCGCGACACATCGGGTGAGGTGGATGACCGCGGCCTTGGCGGTGCAGTAAGGGATCGACGGGGAAACGCCAGTCACTAAGCCGGCGGCACTTGCCGTGTTGATGATGCTGCCCGACCCTTGCTTCTTCATGTAGGGCGCGGCGTATTTCATACCTAACATGACGCTGCCGACGAGCATTTGCATCGAGCGGCTGAAACGCTCCGAATCCACTTCCTCAATCCCGCCCGGCTGCCCCTGCACGCCGGCGTTGTTGAAGAGGCAATCGATGCCGCCGAATCTGTCGACCGCCAGCGCAATCATTGCCTTGACCTGCTCCTCCACCGCGACATTGGTCTGGCAGAAGATCGCGTTCGTCCCCAGCTTCCCCGCCGCAGCCTCGCCTTCGGCCTGGCGGATATCCGCCATGACGACCTTCGCGCCCTCCTTCAGAAAGATTTCCGCTGTGCGCAGGCCGATGCCGCTGCTAGCGCCCGTGATTACTGCGATTTTGCCACTGAGCCGTCCCATGATGTTCCCTTTTCGCAAACTGCGGCATGAGTATCAGCCAAATTGGTGGTTTATTGAAAGCAATAGGTCTGTACGCAACGCACGAACGCGCCTCCTGTGGCGCTCTCGCTAGTTAGCTCTTTCCTTTTCCCGCAAGCGCTTGATAGTGAACTCGCCTGGGCCCTCGCGCAGCTCCCGCCAGCTTTCGATCTCGGACAGATAATCGTCGCTCGGGTACGCTTTGAACTCACGCCTGACCCGGGCGCGAGCTTCGGGCAGGCTGAGCGTAAACCGCTTGCGCAGAAACCTGCTCTCCTCGCTCGTGGCAAAGCGATCCGCAGCATCCCTGGGATTCGCCACGTTCTATCCCCTTAAAGGATGTGGAAACGAAACATACGATGAACACCTTCGGTTGCTGCGGCGCCCGAGCCGCCGGAACGTACTCTGTAATGCGGAGCCGCGAGGCCTCGACTTGCCGGATGGCTTGGCGCCTCGCCTGCAGCGCATCCGGCTTAGCCTTCATTCCGTTCTCCGTCCCAAATACCGCCGATCTCTGCCAGCCCGCTACACAGAATTGCGCAGCTTTGCCGCTTTTGTTACCTTGAACTGGCGTACCCACAACGAAACGATGGGCATCGGCCGGAAGCCGCTGCACTATTGTCTTGTTGCCTACCAGCGAGGTCCCTCATGCCCGTCTTTCGTTCTGATCAAGCGCCACCTGACTGGTGCGAGCTGCGGTCGTTCGAGGTCATCGACCTTGCGAACAATCAGGAGGCGCGTTACCGGCGCTCGCAGCCCCGCGAGCGGCTACTGATGACTCTTGGCACTATCCAGCTCATCCATTCGGGTGGTTCAGTCGTGCTCAAAGAAAGCCAGTTTATTGACCTCGCAGTCGATGAATGGTGGCTTAAGGCCTGTTCTCCGCGCGCACAGATCGTCCGTCTATCCGGCAGGTGGGGCGACGATGTAGCGGGATGCGGCATCTTCCATGTGAGCAATCACGAGAATCCGGCGCATGTCGGCGATCCGGTGAGCTATCCGAAGACAACATCGGTCGACCCGCACTATCACGATTGCGACGAGTATTGGATCGTTCTCGAGGGTGGCTGCACGACGGTGATCGGCGACCACCACATGACGATGAACGTCGGCGACTGCGTGCCGATCGGCATGGGCTATCATCACGACATGCCTTCCGTGACCTCGCCAGTGAAGGCGGTTTTTTTCGAGACCACCCTCGAAGGCGAGAAGCGCGTCGGCCATCTGTGGAACCATACGCACGGCCAGGCAAGGCCCAAGCATGAGAGAATCTAGGACGACGGCACGATTGCGGTGATGCCTTGAACACGAGTCTGTTCCGGTAGCGTGGCGAACTCGCAGTTCGAAGCCGTGATCGGCGGCAATTGCTGGTCGGCGCGGAGGTCGGCACACAATCGACGGCGAGCGGCGGCGCCGATTTTTCAGCTCGCCTTGAGCGCAGAGCGGATGCGCTGCATGGCGAGCCGTCGGTCGCCGCGATCTGACAATTTCGCCCGGCGACATTCGTGGGTGCGCGTGCGGCATTCGACAAGCAATCCGCTGAAGAGGTCGGATACTTCGTCATCAGATTGCCGCCGCTCCGCGAGCAGCCCGAAAATCTACTCTCGCTGATCGACGAAACGTTGCGTCTGATCGAAGCGCGACGCAGCGGGAGCCCGCAGGAGCCTCCCGCCTCGGCCTTTCGTACGCTCGACACGGGGCGCGCGCCTGAGCCGCTGAGCCGTCTCGAGAAAGCCTGGATACTCGATGTCCTCAAGCGTAACCGCTATGGGCGGCCGGACGGTCGATCATCTCGGCATCTTGCGGAAGACGCTTTACAACAAGATGCGGCACTACGGCCCCATCGCCAGTCGTCGATGTCGAATCCACCGCGGCCGACCATTGCAGTCGCGTGCGTCACCGCTCCGCCACAGCCTTTCCTAGCGCCACGATACCAGCCGCAAATGTATTTCGCCCAACGCGCGCGCAGATCTCGGCTTCATTCTCCGGCGCGACGTCGAACTCGGCGAACCACTCGACGAACGTCTTGTTGCCCTCGGTGATCGGCTTGCAGTGAAACGTCGCGACGTAATTTTGAATCGGCATCGGCGAGACGATGATGCTGTAGGTGAATGAGCGGTCGGCATCGCTGAACGACAGCAGGCGCTCGCGTAAATACCCGCCGTCGGATATCTTGAAGTTGCGCACGCAGCCGACCTGATCACTCGGCTTGCCCTCCTCGATATGGCTTTCAGCGATGATCGGATGCCATTCACCGTGGCCATTGAAATCGCGCGCAGCGGCCCAAACCTTGTCGATCGGCTGATCGATAACGCCGCTCACATAAACCTTGGTCATCCTTTCCTCCTTATACATGTCAGGTGGGCTTTGGCAGCTCGCTATGCCCGGCGCGCCCTCTGTCGCTGAATCTGTTTGAAGCTTTGGGTCCGATCGACAAGCGCGGTTTCGACCGGCAGCCGCTCCATGCTGCTCGCGCCGTAAAATCCGTGACATTGGGGACAGCGGGCTAGGATATAGCCGGCATCCTCAGGTGTCGCGATCGGACCGCCGTGACAAAGGATGATGGCGTCGTCGCGCGTCGCAAGTGCGGCATCGGCTACCGCGTTGATCTGCTCCACACAGTCGTCGAGCTTGACTGCAGTCTCTGCGCCGATCGCTCCACCGACCGTCAACCCCATGTGAGCTACGATGATATCGGCGCCGGCTTCGACCATGGCTTTCGCCTGCGCTAGATCGAACACGTATGGCGTTGTCAGCATGTCTTTGGCGTGCGCGAGGCGAACAAGATCGATTTCAAGGCCGTAACCCATACCGGTCTCTTCGAGATTGGCACGGAAGATGCCGTCGATCAGGCCGACGGTCGGGAAGTTCTGTATTCCAGAAATACCTATTTCCTTCAACTCATCAAGGAAATGATCGAGGTGGAGGAATGGATCGGTGCCGTTGACCCCGGCGATCACAGGCGTGTGGCGCACGATGGGGAGGACTTCGCAAGCCATCTCGCGCACGATCTGGTTGGCATTGCCATAGGCGAGCATGCCCGCGAGCGACCCGCGGCCCGCCATGCGGTAGCGGCCGGAGTTGTAAATTATGATGAGGTCGATGCCTCCGGCCTCTTCGCCCTTGGCTGACAACCCGGTGCCGGCGCCGCCGCCGATGATGGGTTCACCTTCCCGGATCATCTTTTGAAAGCGGCTCAGCAAGGCTTCTCGTTCGATATGCGGCATGGCTCAAACTTCCCTGACGACTTCGTGAAAATTGCGGATCAGTGCGGCGGCGAATTCCGGATCGTTGATAGCGTACGGGAGGCGCTGAACGCGGCGACGCGGCGTGACGACCATGGTGCGCTCGATCGCATCGAATAGAGCCGCGTCAGCCTCAGGATCGTGGAACGGTTGATCGGGCGCATCGAGCGTGGAAACGCCCTTCTCGGGGATAAGAAAACGCACCGGCCCGTTGCAGCGATTCAGGCGCTCGCCGATCCAGCCCCCCATGCGGGCATTCTCTTCTCGTGTCGTTCGCATCAAGGTGACTTGCGCATTGTGACGGCAGAGCTTGCGGCCCGCGTAGCGGTCCGGCACCGTGTTCTCCGGGCCGAAATTAACCATATCGAGTGCGCCGCACGAGCCGACATACGGCACGCCGGTACGCGCGATGGCGCCGAAGCGATCATCGCTTGCCGGGAAAATGCCGCCCATCAACAGATCACAGACCTCGGTCGTCGTCACATCGACGACGCCACGCAGCAATCCGGAATCCGCCAGCTTCTCCATCGACTGTCCACCGGTGCCAGTTGCGTGAAACACGAGGCAATCATAGGCACTGGAAAGCCCCGCCACGACCTGGCTTACGCACGTCGTCGTCACGCCGAACATTGTCAACCCGACGGCGGCGCGGTCTTCTCCACGCCGATCAACGACGACCGCTTTGGCCATGCCGGCAATGGCGCGCGCCGCGTTTGCCAGGATCGTGCGCGAAATGCGGTTCAGCCCGGCGAGATCCGTCACCGAATACATCATGCAGATGTCGCTCGGTCCGACATAGCCCGCAACTTGGCCGGACGCTACCGTCGACACCATGAGCTTCGGCGTCCCGATAGGCAGCGCCCGCATGCCGGGCGCGATCAGCGCTGTTCCGCCTGAACCGCCGATGCCGATCAGTCCTGCAACGTCGCCGCGCGTCGCGATGAAGCGAACAAACGCATCCGCCATGGCACTAACGGCCGAGCTACGATCGCCGGTGAAAACCGCCGACCGACCGCCTGGATGATGACTTGCGACTTCGACCGCAGCAATGTCGACCGATATCGCGTGTGGCTGCGTCGACAGGTCGACGGTCTGCGCAACGAGCCCCTCGCCCGCCACGAGGTCGCGGATGTAGGACAGTTCGTCGCCTTTGGTGTCGGCCGTTCCGGCAATGTAGACACATCGTGACATGGTACCCGTCCTACCTATTTCAGTGCGCCGGCGGTATGAACACCGACGAGAACGCCATCAGGTTTCGCTCGATGAACGCGATCTCGGCATATTGTGCGCTGCTACTGTCAGACCTAGCGAGGCTTGCTTGCGTCTTGCGAGCGAACGGGTTTGCAAATCTGCCGCCATCCATGACAAGCTCCGTCCCAGTCACGTAACTCCATGCGTCGGAGGCAAGGTACAAGACGCCTTGACCGACTTCCTAGGCCTGTCCCGCGCGGCCCAACGGCACAACTCGTTGCGCTAACCTCTTTGAACCGATACTCCCGCCATTTATTTCTTCATGGATCGGCGTCTCGACAATTCCAGGATGCACCGAATTAACCCCGATGCCCACGGAGGCGCATTCTAGCGCTATAGCCTTGGCAAACAGCCGCACACCACCCTTCGTCGCGCAACAACCGGCCATCGCCGACACTCCATACAGACCCGCCGTCGATGACATCATGATTATCGAGCCGCCACCATTCCTGCGCATTAGCGGCAGAGAATATTTCGCCGACAGGAACACGCCGTCCAGATTGACTGCTATTTGCCGCCGCCAATCCGCAAGGGACATGTCAACGGTCGGCACTTCCAGCCCAATGCCGGCGTTCGAAACAAGCACATCCAGCCTGCCGAATCGCTGATCGCTCTCGGAGGCGACATCCGCCCAGCGCGGCTCGCTGGTCACATCCTGAGGTAGCAAAATCCCCTTAAGCCCTTGCTTTGCAATACCAGCAACGACCTCTGGTCCCCCCACCTCATCAAAATCGGTTGCGATCACCGACGCTCCTTCCTGCGCCAACAACTCGGCGATCGCTCTTCCGATCCCGGACGCCGCATCGGTAACCAACGCAACCTTACCAACAACTTGTCCCGTCATTTTCGTTACTTTCCTAATTATACTCACCCGAATAACGCCACCCCCGGGCGCAACAGCACGCACGGCGCAAATTGCTCAATGTAAAGACGCCTTCAAAAATTGTGAGAGATGCTCATTGACGACTTTACTGGCTTCAATGTGGGGAAGGTGAGCGGTATTCGGCAGAGCAATCATTTGGGTATTGAACGTCGCAAGCTTCGATCTATCAATTGGATTGATCTGATCGTCCTCTCCCCAGATCACCACCCGCGGGATCTTGCTCAGAGCCACGGAAGCGACATGCGGTTTGATCGACGTATCCACCTGGATCAGCTGGTCGCCTAGCACTCGCATAGCCGAACGGACGCCCGATCGGTCCAAGTGCTCGATGACTCGCAGTGCGATATGAGGCGTTATGAGGCGTGGGCGGGCAACCAATCGCCGTAGAAGGGCCAAAGCGGAGTCTATGTCCGCAAGAGCTGAAAAACCGACAACGAAATCGCGGTCGATGCCCGTGCCGAGGCCCGCGGGCGCGATGAGCGCCAATGCGGCGACCAGATTCGGCCGACGAGCCGCTACTTCAATAGCAATAGCACCACCAAGCGAATGACCGACCAGAACGAAGGGCTCGCTCCAAAGCTGGAGCTGGCTGATCAGCTCATCAACCATTCTCGAGATGGTCATCGCCTCCGCGAGGGGAGGCTGTTCACCGTGAGCCGGTAGGTCGCATACAAAGACGCTGCTCGACTGCAGAAGTACGTCCTGGTTGGCGAGCCATGTCATGCGGTCGGCGCCAAATCCATGAATGAGCAGCAGATTTGGCCCGGTACCGCCCAAACGGAGCAGCCGAAGTCCTCTCGTCACGATTCAATGACTCCAAGCTTGGCACCAACCGCCGCGAGCCCGCTTGCAGGAACAAGCATCTTCCTTAGCCTACGTGTTACCGGCGCTTCGATTTCCATGGTTACCTTCGGCGTTGCCATTAAAACAGGGCTCGATCTCGTCGCAGTCGAATTCCGAGAGCTGGGACCCACTTATCAGGGGCTCTGCCGAACCCTCCTGTCTCACACCACCATCCAGCCGGCGTCTTCGACAAAGCTGTTGTAGAACTCCGGCGTGTAGGCGTTTTCCGGGTCGCGCCGCACCTGCTCGTCGAGCTTGCGCGCATCCTCGCCGACCAGGATGCGCCATTTGCCGGCCTTGACGCCGTCGAGAATCATTTTTGCGGCTTGCGCGGCCGTGGTCGGCGCCTGTTCGGCAGAAACGCGGGTGCGTTCGGCGGCAACCGCTTGAATCTGGTCGTCCGACATCTGATCCACGCCTTGGACGCCGGCGGTTTTGAGGTGCACGCGCGTCTGCGCAACTTCATGCTCGGTGAGCCTTTCGCTGCCGCTCTGGGTCTTTTGCGTGTTGGAGCGGATCGCAGTGCCGATCCACCCCGGCATTACTACGGAGCATTTGATATGCGGTGCGTTGAGACGGAGATCGGTGATCAGAGCCTCGGTAAAGCCCTTTACCGCGAATTTAGCCGCGCTGTAGGCGGTCTGCGGCACGCCGATGCCGATAGATGCCCAAAAGCCGTTGACACTTGACGTGTTGATGATGTGGGCTTCATCCGCTTTCATCAGCATGGGCAGGAAGGTGCGCACGCCGAGATAGACCCCACCCCAGCAGATATCGAAGGTGCGCTCCCACTGCTCGCGCGGGTTGGTGAACATGCTGCCGCTACCGTTGCCCCCGATGCCGGCATTATTGAACAACAGATGGATCGTGTCGGTCGCCTGCTGCTCCGCGAGCTCGTTGCGAAATCGCTTGAGCTGCTGCTCAATAGAAACGTCGACAATATGCGTAGTGACGCGCAAGCCTTGCGGCAGCTTGAATAGCTCGCAGAGCCGCTTGGTCTCCGCCATAGCTTCCGCCGAAACATCGCACATCGCGACATTGCAGCCGTCGGCGACGAGCTGACGCACAAGCTCTCGCCCTATGCCCATGCCGCCTCCGGTGACGACGGCGATTTTACCTGCAAAAACTTTCATTAGAGCTCCTGTTTTTCTATTATATGGATCTTTCTTCCGCGCTCACAGCGCCAGCCCCGTGGATAAGCAGCAGATCCGGCCCGGTACCCCCCAAACCGAGCAGAAGTCTTCTCGTCATGATTCAATGACTCCAAGCCTGGCACCAACCACTGCAAGCTCGCCAGCAGGAACAAGAATTTTCTTTAGCCTACCCGTTACCGGAGCTTCGATTTCCATGGTCACTTTCGGGGTTGTGATTAAAACAACCTGTTCACCTTCCTTGACCATGTCCCCTTCCGCTTTGAGCCATTCGTTGATCTCGGCCTCCTCGATCTCGTTTCCAAGCGCCGGCAAGATAATGTGGTTGTCCATCCTCGTCCTCATTCGATGGAAGGTTCTATAGACCGATCCGGGCGAGTTCCTGGTCATCCCAGTTTCGAACACCACGGCGATTGCTCCGCCTGTCGGGGAAAAGTTCCCCGGTGACGACATCGATGATGTCGTGTGCTTGCGGGAAGTAGGTTATTTCCATCTCACCGCCGGGTACGATCCAGTTCGGTGAACCCAGGACACGCGGCGCGGCGACCAAATCGCGATAGCCGAAACGCGTAATGTTTGCCGCCAGCGTCATTAGGAAACTCCCTCTTTCCGAGGCCTCTGATACGAGCAGGATGCGTCTCGTCTTTTTGACCGAGGCAAGGACTGGTGCGTAGTTGAACGGCACAATTGAGCGTGCATCAATCACCTCCGCAGAGATCTTGAAAGTTTTCTCCAACTCGTCCGCAGCAGCTACCGCTGCGTACAATGAGGGCCCAATGGTCAAGATCGTGACATCGTCGCCTGAGCGCTTACAGTTGGGTTCGCCAATTGGAATCCGATAGTATTCTGTCGGGACTCCTTCGGGGCGGAACTGTTCAACAGTTTCGTAAAGGCGTTGGCTTTCAAAGAACACTACCGGATCGTTGCTCGATAGTGCTGAGGCCAAAAGACCCTTCGCGTCATATGGTGTCGCCGGATAGAGGATCTTAAGACCGGGAATATGTGCACACAGGGCTGTCCAATCTTGGCTGTGCTGAGCGCCATATGTCGACCCAACGGAGCAACGCAATACGACAGGCAGTTTAACCTCGCCACCGGACATCGATTGCCACTTTGCCATCTGATTGAAGACTTCGTCGCCCGCGCGACCGAGAAAATCGCCGAACATCAATTCGATGAGGGCGCGACCGCCTTCCATGGCATACCCGACGGCAGTCGCGACAATGGCGGCTTCGGAGATGGGTGAGTTGAACAAACGATGACGCGGCAGAATTTCTGCAAGGCCGCGATATACGCCGAAAGCGCTGCCAAAATCCCGGCAATCTTCACCATAGGCGATCAGGCGCTCATCATGGGTTATGTGATGTAGAATGGATTCGAACAGCGCGTCGCGCAACGTGATTGCCCGCATTGCCGACAACTTCGTTCCGTCGTCAGCGATACCATGCCTGCTTTTCTTGGCGTCCTGCTGGACGCGGGATACGGCCTGCAATGGCTTCAGAAGCGGAGCGTTCTCGGCAGGAAGCTCTATTTCAGAGTTCGAGAACATGAGCTTGCCGATCAACAACGGATCTGCCTGGATATTCACGGGAGGCGTAAGAAGCGGATCGACAGCAACTGCGGCGATTGAGCGCATCTGCGAGGCGACTTCTTGGCGAATCGCAACGATCTGATCTGGCCTCACAATCCCAGCGCTCTGAAGACGGTCGGAGAACAGCAAGATCGGATCGTGGGCCTCCCAGGCTCGCATTTCCTCTTTCGTTCTATATACGTTGGCATCAAACATCGAGTGCCCAGAGCTACGATACCATTCTACGTCCAGCAGGGCTGGCCCTTTACCTTGAACCAAAAGCTCCCGTTTACGCCTCACGGCATCGGCGACTGCGAGAGGACTGGTTCCATCAACCGTTTCCGCATGCATAGCTTGTGGGTTCACGCCGAGCCCAATTCTCGATAAACGGTCTAGTCCCGTTGTTTCGCCCATGGGCTGACTGCCCATCGCGTAGAAGTTATTGCTGAAGAAAAAGAGGACGGGCAGGCCGCCTTTGACGGCGTCAGTCCACAGAGTATCGAATTGCGCCATGGCAGCGAAGTTCATGGCTTCCCACACCGGTCCGCATCCCGTTGAACCGTCGCCGGCGTTCGCTACGGCAATGCCGCCAGTCCGCGCGAGCTTCTTTTGCAAGGCCGCGCCGGTCGCTATTCCGGCGGACGCTCCAACAATTGCATTGTTGGGATAAATTCCAAAAGGCAGGAAGAAGGCATGCATCGACCCGCCCATCCCACGATTGAAGCCGGTTGAGCGCATAAAGATTTCGGCGAGGAAACCGAGAAGAAGGAAGTTTTCCGCGGTCTCCGTTCCCTGAAGCTGCCTCTCAACTGTCCGAAGCAATGCACCGCGCTCATGATTTTCCATGATCGCCCGGGCGGCTTCCGGCGGAAGCTTACGGATTGCAGAGAGGCCCTTGGCAATGAACTCGCCATGACTGCGATGGCTGCCGAAAATGTGATCATGCGGTTCGAGCGAGGCCGCAGCGCCGACCGCCGCCGCCTCCTGTCCGATCGAGAGATGCGCCGCCCCTTTGTAATTGAACTCAACGCCGTTGTAGCTCCCTATTGATTTCAAGGAACCCACCATGGTTTCGAATTCGCGAATGATGATCATATCGCGTAGCAATCGCAGCAATCCCGCATCACTAAAGCTGGCTCGCTCGGCTTCGATGTTCGCTTCATAAGCATGAATAGGAATCTGAGGCGCGCTCAGCGCGCTGCGCGCTTTGAACTCATTAGGATCAATGTAGATTTCTTTGGGCATTCCGATCTCCAATCAATATGCGCGGGAACGGCCAACTGGCGAGTTCAGCACACCATGGTAGCGCCAAATGTCAGTGGCAAACGCGACGCCGTCACGCATCGGCACGCGCCCGTCGTGTACGACGGAGTACACATACTTCATCTACTGAGCGTAGGGCCTGAGTTCACGGTCGTTACACCGAGAATTCGCGTCACGCCGTGATCGGTAAGATCGCGCTTTTCTTCTTCGATATTGGTGCGGATGGGGGGCCGCTCGGGCCTGGGCTTCGCATCGACATTCGATAGTTTCATTTGGGTTCCTCAACACGATACCAGCCGTCGGACGCTATGGGATCGGCACGATGACGTTCATGCTTCAACGTTGACGCAACTGCTTATGTTTTTGAAGATGAAAGTTTGTACGTTTCGCACAGAATGACTCGCTACGGTTTCCATTGTGCGTGCGAAGCTTCCGTTTGGTACGCGCTGTATCAACGCTAAGGCCGAATATCTCGACTTTTCTAGAGACGCACTTCCGCTATCCCAAAACTGTGATCGTCGTCCTACGGCGCGTTTATTTGGATGGTCGAGCTCGAGTCGAAGACTTTCAATAATCAAAGGTCTCGTCTCGAGGTTTCGTCGCGAGAAGCTAACTCTTGCATCGAGCCGATCAGGCAACGATGGCCGGGAACCCTCCAGCCGCGAAGAGCTCCGGCCGTTCGGGCTCTGCGCAGCCGTCCGTAGTATGGGTGATTAATCGGTACCCCGGTTGCCTGTTAGGCGCGAACGGCGACTCCGCCGTGCGAGCAGGGCAGCTGTCCATTTCGAAGATCCGCCGATGATCGGCCTGACTTGCTGGCTGGCCATTTCAAAGCCAAGATTGCTATAGATTGCTCAGTGCATCGTCATATTGTCCGACTTGAGTTGGGCGTGAAGCGAGTTGGAGAGCTCAGGGCGGAGAGAAAAAGCGGCCGCTCCATGGAGACTTGCGGCATTTATCTTCGTCGGGCGTGTCGTCCTTCCAGCGCACCGAGCCAAATGGGCGCTCCAGCATGCGGCGGACTCGCAGTGGCGCGGGGCCGATGTGGAAGGCGATCGCCTCTTGTTCCATCGCACGCTCCGACTGGGTCGAGCGATTGCGGTGGCGCAGATAATCGAGCCAGGTGGGGCAGCGATAGCGCTCGGTCCACAATTCGGGATCCGCAATATCGCGCGCGAGCGACCAGCCATACGCGCCATTGCGCTGTCGGGACAGCTGTACATCCTGCATCAGGCTGTGGAACGCCCGCGCGTTCTCCTGCGCCACTCGATATTCGATCTCGACGACCAGGGGCCCGCTGCGCCCGGTCAGCGGCAAACGCACCTCGGGATCGGCCCGCACCTCTGCGTCGTCGCCCGGTGCGTTGATGCGGGGCATGCGCAGCCACAGACCGATGAGCGGCGAGGCCAGCATTAGGGCCGCGGAGACGAGGAGCGCGGTCTCGACGCCGGCCAGATCGGTGAGATGGCCCCAGCACCAGCTGCCAACAGCAATCCCGCCTGATCCCGCCGCCTGGTAGGCCGCGAGCGAACGCCCCGCCACCCAACGCGGCGCAGAAAGCTGCACGCCGATATTGAACAGCACCGCCGTCATCATCCACGCGGCTCCCGCCAATACCAGCGCGGCTGCGGTCAACACGGGCTCGCGACTCAACGCGGCCGCAGCAATCGCCCCGCCCATTGATAATGCGCAGGCGCGGATCGCCGCCTCGCCACTCATCCGCTTGCGCAGCTCGGCAATTTTGAGAGCGCCGATCAGTGCGCCCAGACCAAAGGCGGCATTGATGATGCCATAGGTCTGGGCGCCGCCATGCAGGAGATCGCGCGCGACCAGCGGCATGAGCGCAATGATCGCGCCGCCGACGATGCCTGTGACCATAGCTCGGGTCAGCACGATCTTGATTGACGGCGAATTGGTGATGTAGCGGACGCCGGACACGATGGCGCGGCCAAGCTTTTCAGGCGGTAGGCGCGAGGGTTCGGCGATGCGTTTCCACAGAAGCAACGCAGCAATGAGCGGTAAATAGAAGAGCGCGTTCAGCGCGAAGGCGATCACCGCACCGGCGCTCGCCACCACAATGCCGCCGATGGCTGGGCCAACGCTGCGCGCAATGCTGTAGCTGATGCCGTTCAGCGCGACCGCCGCTGGCACCTTTTCCGACGGCACCTGCTCGTTCACCGAGGATTGCCAGGCCGGTCCCATCAGCGCCATGCCGCTGCCAGCCACAAAGCAGAGTGCCAGCAAGAGATTCGGCGTGACAAGGCCGAGCCAGGCGAGCATCGTCAGAGCGGTCGCTCCGAAGAGCGCAATCAAGAGCCCGATCAGCGCCACCACACGCCGGTCGTACATGTCGGCGATCGCGCCGGCCGGAATCGACATCAGCATGATCGGTAGCGTCAGGGCGGACGTTACGAGCGCTACCTTATCGGCCGAGGACGTCATTTGTGTCATAGCCCAGGCGGCGCCGACGCCCTGAATGAGGATGCCGAGATTGGAGACCAGGCTGGCGAGCCAGATGCGCCGGAAGACGGCATGCCGCAGAGGCGCGGTGATGCCCTTGGCGTTGAACGTCCGGGGCTTGGGCGGATCGGTCATATCAGCTCGTGCCTACAGTCGGCGTCGAACGCGTCACGTGCAGCAGTCGCCATCTGCATTGCGATGGAATAGCGCCCCCGCCATTGGATTCGGTCACCACGAGCTGCGCATTCGGCAACCAGCGATTCAGCAATCCCTCAATTTCGACAACATAGCCGTCCATCAACCGCCGCACCTACATCTTAGGTAGCGTCAGCAGAGCCAGTTCACATTCCGACTGCTGGGGCCAGATCTCATGCAACGCCATAAGGACTGCCTGAGGAGTTGGCTGGCGTACACCAGCTGCAGTGATATAGGCAGTGTCGCCGATTTTCCGTCTACGCATATGAGGCACGGCTGATCGAGTAAGCCGAACAGCGCTCAGAGAACAAGTTCAAGGACCGCGTACCAGGACGCGTCGTCGAGATCATCGACCGTTCCATAGGCCGTGTGGCCTGAATGATCACCGGTGTTGATGTGGCCAAGATGCTTGAGGGTTTCTGCAAACAGCATGCGGCTTTGGCTAGATCGGCTGCTATGGCAACGGTCGTTTGCTTTCCAGCAGCATCATCAATTTCCTTCTTCGTATTGACGAGTTTAGCTTCGTCGCGACCACAGATCGCAACGCGCGCGCCGTAAGATGCCAGGTTGATAGCCGCGGCGAGGCCAGATCCATCAGTTGAGGCGGTAACTAGCGCCGTTCTGCCGCCCAGGTTTAGATTCATTGGAGGCGCTCCCGTTGCATTATCAATGACAAGGTTGCTCGGCTATGTCTTCACGAGAAGGCCGGGAGACCGTCGCGGCCGAACCGCTCGAGGAGCCCCACGCGTATGCTCCCAATGACGAGGGTTGCGGGGTTTCGGTAGGATGCGCCGATCGCCAATTGAATCGTAGTTGGCCTGCGTACGAGCGTAGCACCTGCGCCATGCGCGAGGGCGATCATAGAGGCGTACAACGCGGACTGGTTGCCCACGTAAGTCACGGAGCCGAATGCAGTAGGCATCGGCCGTGTCGATGACGTGCTCCGCAGCAAAGGGTGTACCTCCGCGAGCATCCTACCAAGCCCGTCGAGGCGCGCGCTCCGCTGAAAGGAACGCGAACGCTCCAATGTTGGCCTCACGGTCGTTACTGCTTCGAGGTGATCTCGTGCTACCCGCTCTCTACTGACGATGCCTGCATTGATACGGCGAGCAATCCCGCGTGCGGAGAGTTCAACTATAGTCATTCCTTTCATCATCTTTTCTATTAGTGAAAGGATACTTGTTAGCGAAAGGATACTGACTGCATTTGGATGGCCAAGTTGCGGGACTGATTGTACCAGTGGAGATGCCTTCTGCCTTTGCAGGTTCAGTGATTCAAGACGGATTGCAGGAACGCGCGCGTGCGCTCCGATTCGGGGTTTGTGAAGATCTTATCAGGCGAGCCCTGCTCGATGATGCGGCCAGCGTCGAACACGGCTATCCGGTCGGAGATTTCGCGTGCGAAGCGCATCTCGTGCGTAACGATCAGCAACGTCACTTTCGCCTCGTGCGCTATACCTCGCACTACGTCGAGAACTTCTCCGGCGAGCTCAGGGTCCAGCGCCGAGGTGATTTCGTCGAGCAGGAGTATCTCAGGTTTCAGGATTAGCGCCCGCGCGATCGCGATGCGCTGCTGCTGACCTCCGGAAAGCTGCGCAGGATATGCATGCACTTTGCTTTCCAAGCCCACCATACAAAGGTATTCGATCGCGCTCTCCGCGGCCTTCTCCTTGGACAGTCCCAAAACCGTCGTTGGCGCCAAGATCAGATTCTGCAGCACGGTCAGATGTGGAAACAGATTGAATTGCTGAAAGACCATGCCACAACGGCGGCGGATTCGCGCCTCCCGTTTGCCGGAAAGGGGCTTGCCGGCTCCATCAAAGAGGATGCTTTCCCCGAAGATTCTGATATCTCCGCTTGTCGGCTTTCCAAGCGTCATTGCCAGACGCAGCACCGTCGTCTTTCCCGAACCGCTCGGCCCGATCAGGGTGACCTTCTCGCCGGGCCGCACTTGCAGATCTAGGTCTACCAGCACTTGATGAGCGCCGAACGATTTGCAGATCTTTTTGAATTCAATGGCCCACATGGCCTCTGGCTGGTTGGTTGCCGCCACTTCAGTCTCCCTCTCGCTCGATGCTGCGCTGTTCCGACCTGTGAGGAGTCCTGCTGGGCTAAGTTCGACGGTGCTAGACATGCTGGGCCTTGACTCTGGAAAGGAGGTAGAGAAACGGCAAGTTCATGCAGATATAGAAAACGCCGGCTAGGGTGAAGGGCTCGAGATATCGGAAGGTTGCGTCGGCATTCAGTTGAGCCACACCCATCAGCACCGGTACTCCGATTGCAAAGAGCAAAGCAGTTACCCGGAACAACTCAAGTATGTAGTTGACCAGCGCGGGAACTGATCGCCTGACCATCAACGGAATGAGTACCCGTTGCCACGTAACGAGCCGACTCAAACTCAGAGCAACACACGCGTCGCGCAGTTCACTTGGGATCGTGATCAGGCTGCCGCGGTATACCTCTGAGCAGTAGGCCGCATAGACGATTCCCAAGATCCCGATGCCAATGGGCATTGCCGGGAGGGTGAGTCCCACTTCGGGCAGGTTATAGAAGCCCATATACAGAAGCACGAGGACGGGCACACCTTGGAAGAATTCAAGCCAGAAACGCACGAACGCCCGCCCGAACGTCGCGCTCACGCTTTCGAAAATTGCAAGCAGGAGACCACCCACCAATGCGATCGCCGAGCTCGCGATAGTTGTCAGGACGGTATACCAGACACCGAGCATGAGATCTGGGAGAATTTTCAGCGCATAGTTCCAGTCCCACGTCATGGAGCGGCTCCTCCAAGTGCATGTGCATTGGCTGCCGACTGAGCCGATACCCGGGCGGCTCGCAACGCACGATTCAACGGCAGCACCTGCTCAAGTGCAAGAAATGCAAGAGCGCATATGAGGCATAGAATCCAGTAGGCCGCGGCAACCAGACAATAGACAGTGAACGTCTGAAAGGTTTGGCTGCGAACGTAGTCCGCCACATAGAGCACGTCGTGCACACCGACGAAGCTCACGATGGCGGTCCACTTGATCATATCCCTTGCCATACTGCCGAAAGCGGGCACAATCTGAGAAAGGGCCTGCGGTAAAACAACCCTCGTGAAACTGTGCAGTTTGCTCAGCCCAAGTGCATGACACGCATCGCTTTGCCCGAGATGTACGCTCTCGATGCCAGCGCGGACGATCTCTGAGCCATACGCGGCTCCGCCGACTGCCAGTACCAGGATCGATGCCCCGACAGCGCTGAGTTGTGGCATTCCCGGTATCAACGGCAACGCATAGAACACCCAGAACATCCAAACCAGGCCCGACGGGCCCCGGACGCACTCGATGAAAAACGTGGTCGCCGCTCGTATCACTGGCGTCTTGGAGAGCCTCAGCGCGCCGAGAACAACACCGCCGAGTGCTCCAAGGAGAATGATGCACACCGATACCCAGACGGTGACCCACAAGCCTTGCAAGAAAGCTGGCCAGTACTCCAACACGGCTTTCATCACCGTTGCGCCTTATTCGCAGCTGGACAGGAGGTCGCTGGCCTTGGTGAGCTTGGACAGGACATCCCAGTTGGCAATCGCGTCCTTCTTGGCAACCCCATTCTCCTCTAAGGCCTTAATAAGCATTTCCTTCATCGTGCCATTACTGCGCAATTCGTTAAGCTGCTTGTTGAATGCGTCGCGGAAGGCTACGTCCTCTTTGCGGAAGACATAACCATTCCCTGACACCGGCCCCCCTTTGTCGACGATTACGTCGAGGCCTTTCTGCTCCGGACGGGAGATGATGAACTGACCAAGTAATAGCGCGTTAGCTCGCCCTGCGAGGACCGCCGCGACGCCAGCGTTAAAGTCGGGAACGCTCATCAATTGCTCACGCTTGATTCCCTGCTCCAGCATGTACCGCAGTTGAGGTGACTCCGGTCCCAGTGCAACTGCCGCGATCTTGATGTTTGGGTTCTGGCCAATCTGTGGACTACCGGTTATACGCGCGGGGTTACCGGACGGTACGTAGAATGCGTAGTGCTGTGCGAATATGGGACCGGAATACACCACGTTCTCACAAGAGGCCGGCAAGTACGTGTAGCCGACGCTTACGAAGTCCACTTGACGGGCAAGCATTGCTGGAATCTGTGCACTCCATCCGAGTTGCACCGGCGTAATCTCTGGCAGGCCCATGCCTTTGACCACCAGATTCGCCAAATCAATTGTATAGCCAGTGGCCTTCCCGTCCGGCGAAATGACAAGGTAGGGGGGCGCCGAGGCCAGCGCCCCCTTGATCTCGCCAGCTTTGCGGATCTTGGCAACCAGAGAGTCGTCGGTTTGTGCCAAGGTCGGATGAAATAAAGTGCACGATACAGCCAGCAGGACTAGCTGCGAGAACTTCAATTTCGAACGCATAGTTTTATCTCCTCGTGATGATCGACTGATCGACCAGTTACCTGTTCGCCTGCGCGAACTGGCCCAAAAAACAGCTTCAGTGCCAGCGCTTCTCCGCAGCGTCGTAGACACCAGCAAGCGGATTGCTGACGGTTAACAGCTCACGTTTGAGCACTTTATTGTTGGTATTTCTTGGAAGTTCAGGAGTGAAGGCGATGTACCTTGGCACCTTGAACACGGCAAGGCGCGCGCGAGCATGCTCGAGAATGCGCTCCACCAGCCGATCGTCCGGTGTGACACCTTCTCTCAGCTCCACGCATATCTTGACCTCATCGCCGCGCTTGGCATCGGGGACGGGTATCGCGGCAACATCCAAGACCGCGGGGATCTCTCGGATAACCGCCTCTATGTCGCCAGCAGCGATGTTTTCGCCTGACCGACGGATCATGTCTTTCTTACGTCCCACAAACCAATAAAAGCCGAGTTCGTCGCAACGTAAAAGTTCACCTGTCTTATACCATTCGCCCTCGAATGCCGCAGCATCGGCTTCGGGGAGATTCCAATAGCCCTTGAAGATTCCCCTTCCGCTCACCCACAGTTCGCCGACTTCACCGACCGGAGCCGGCGCGCCGTCCTCCTTCACCAATCGCAGAGCCCGGAGAGGCGCGCGAATCCCGACCGAGCCGGAGTCGTCCATTACCTCGATGTCGGGAGGCAACAAGGCGTATGCCATTTCCGTGCTTGAGTAAGAATCCAGGCCTCGCGCGCCAAACCGTTCACGAAACCGGCGGACCGTCTCAGGACTCCAAGGGTCGTACTGCGCGACCTGCTTCAGGCTCGTCAGCGGGCCTTCGGCGGATTTCGCTATCAGCTCGGGCAACGTGCAATACTCGATCTGGTATTTCTTGACCCAATCCATGCATCGGGTCGAACTGAGTTGCTGAGCCACATACAGCGTGCCGCCTTGTCGATACGATTTCAGAAGAACCCCTTGCCCATATGCGTAGAAGAGGGGTGACCAAGACAGATAGGTCTTGTACGGCCGAAGGTCCCGATAGGCTTGCTGGTATGAAGCTACGCCAAAGTAATCATGCGTCAACATGCAGCCCTTTGGAGCACCCGTCGTCCCCGACGTGTATTGGATATTCAGCAGATCGCCGGGTTGGACATCCTCATCCAGTGGCGAGTCGTCGACGTCTTTGAGCAGCTCATCCAGCGTAGTACCGGCGCCGGCGGAAGCCTGTCCGACGAGAACCACTCTCTCGTTAGCGAGGCCCCGCGGCCAGGAGTCCATTGCAGAGAACACTGGCCATGCCGATTCGTCGACGATTGCGAATTTTGCCTGCGTGTCGCCAAGAATATATTCGATCTCCCTTGCCGTGTAGCGCATGTTGACCGGGACCAGCACTGCCCCGAGCTTCGCAAAGGCGAACCATAGGATTGGGAATTCGATGCGATTGGGCAGCATCACTCCGATGCGGTCACCTTTACGCACCCCCAATTTGCGTAGCGCATGAGCGTATTTGTTGGAGAATCGATCCATCTCGGAGTAGGTCGCACGTTCGCCGCGCTCGAAGATGTCGATCGCAGTAGCTGAACCGTGTGTTCGCGCCCGCATTGAAACCAGCTGCCCGATTGTAGTGGTCTCATATGCAGATTCCAGCGCCTCAATCCTACGCAAGGCATTCGCGATATCTTCCTGCAGTTGGCTTCGCGCAGTGTTTGTTCGGGGCATCTAAAAAACCTTTACATTCAGGATACGAGGAACATCAACAGAGCAGCCTCCCTTTTCGCGGAGCTGCCGAAACTCGGTGCCTTTTCGGCACACGCGTTGGAGACGATGCGTTGAGCAGGCGCAGGATAACTGCCGTGGCTGCCGCAACGACGTACGTCGAGCGAGCTATGATCTCGCGAGTAACGAAGGCCACGGCACCGGCCCTGACCGCGTTGTCGGACAACCGGAGGCCTTTGTGGAAGAAATGGAGCATTGCCCGGAAGGCCGCACAGCCAGCATCGAACGCGAGCCGTTTTTGAGAGGGCGTCTGCCCAATTACGACTGCGAACCGCATCACGTGCGAGCTGTCGATCCTTTCGAACATGAATCCCGCCGTCTGAGCGAAAGACAGACGCCCATGTTGGCGCGAGCCACGCGGCCGCGAACGTTTCCCACCTGCTCATATTCGTTTTTCCTTAGGCTCCTCGTGAGCCATCACGCTGGACTGTATTCAGTTCAGTGCGCAAGTCAATATTTTAATCTAATGCGGATAGACAGGGTCTCGTTGGGAAATTGTTCCGCAGGTCGCTGCCCAGTCACCAGTGTTTGTCGCGCATTGTTGGACGCCCTGTAATCTGGCCTACAGGCCTGTATACAGATCAGAACGCAAATGGTCAGCTAATCGTGTGCTTGGATGAGACTGAGCGGACTCCCATTTGAAGCACGTTGTGTCTTAACACAGCTCCGCGCAGCTTCATGGTTGTTCCGGACCCTGCGGCCGGAGCGGGAAATCGGAGCCCACATTTGGGGTTACGGCCACACTGCCGTTGCAAAATGCATCTTCGTTCTAATGTGGCGAGTGCCCAAGACTTCACGCGCATGAACCCCGAAGTTACGGGCCAGCAACTGGCTGCACAGCAATCGCCTCCAGCTCACGGGCAAGGCGCCAAGCCTTCTTGGGCTTCGGCGGAATCGCGGTGGAGGTCGCGAGGCTCGCGACGCGGTTGGTCGACCGGAGCCGCACCCGAAGGCTCATCCCGCGTCGAGTTCGTGCACCTAATCGGCTGCGGGCCGAAAGCCGTGGGTTCGCTTTCTCCTTACTGACGAGCCCGCGGCCTTCCTACCGGCGGAGCGCATGCGACCAGGCTCACGAACCCTAGGTGCGGCGCGAAGTTTGACGAAGCTGCGACGATCGCCGCCGGCGCTCGGGACGGATGATTCGACGCAGTACTTCTAGCGCCAATCGCTGATCGCCGTGAACCTGCTGTACCGCGTGTTCCCAGTTCGGGCGCATACTTGGGGCCCGGTCAGCGCGAGTTCCACGGTGAGGTCATACGGCAAACCGCGCGGCCGCCCGAAAAACGAGCGCCGGCCATCCACGGGATTATAGCAGATGCAGTGCAGGCTGAATTTGGCATCGTCCGCCGCGACGACCAGAACACGCCAACACGCCGCCGAGGACGTGGCCCTCCGACCGCCGCCATTGACCCATTCTCTCCTACAATCCGAAGGTGAAGCCGCCGTTGACGCCGTAGGTCTGGCCGGTGATCCAGCCGCTGGCGTCGGAGGCGAGAAACAGCACCATGTTCGCGATGTCGTCCGGAGTACCGAAACGGCGGATCACGTACTTCTCGAGGATCTTCTTGGTCAGCTCGGGATTCTCCTCCTTCAAGCGTTTCGCCGACCCCCCTTCCGTCTCCGTTGCCGCGATTGCCACACAGTTTGCGGTGATTTGGTAACGCCCGAGCGCGCGCGCCGTGGCGCGCATGAAGCCGGCGGCACCCGCCTTGGCGCCGGCATAGACTTCGAGCCCGGCGTCGCCGTAGCGGCCGGATTCCGAGATGATCGTGATGATGCGACCCGGCGCGCCGCGCGCGATCATGCCGGGAACGCAGGCGCTGGTGCAGTTGATGACGCCGTAGAAATTGACGCCAATGGAACTATTCCAAGCATCGGGCCCCGTCTCCCAGAACGGCTTACGCGCATCCGCATGCGGCGTGGCACCAAAATTGCCGGCGTTGTTGACGAGCACGCCGATCTTGCCGAACGTATCCTCGCCCTTTTTGACGCCCGCCTTGACGCTCTCTAGGTCGGTCACATCGGCATGCACGGCCAGTGCCCTCCCCCCGGCGGCGCGAATTTCATCGGCCACCTTTTCGGCGCGGTCGAGCATATAATCGTTCACCACGAGGCCGCCGGCATTGTGCGCCGCCAAGTGCAACGCGATCTGCCGTCCGACGCCCTGGCCGGCCCCAGTGACCAAGGCGACCCGACCGCCGAGGTTCAGTATGTCACTCATATGCGATTACGTCCTTTTCTCCAGTCAACCGCTATTCAGATGTGAGCAGCGCCTCTAGCGCCTGTCGATGCACCAGGTGAGATCTCCAAAGAATCATCTCCTTCCAATCCAACCTGTCGGGACAAAAGTACAATTTGCAGGCATTCCGGATCTGGCGGCCCAGCTCGGAATCCGCTGCTTCTGGTCGATGCATGAACAACCAGTGTTCGTCACGCACCACCTTCGCTCCGCGCTCATGGCGGTAAGTTCCGAACTCAAGATTGACGTAGGTGTGCCGATCCCGCAAAATCCGTTGCCAAAATTCGCCTTGCGAGCCATGTATGACGACGTTGGTCATGTTCCCAAGATCGGGCGACGTTACTGACGGGCCAAATATATTTACCGCCCGCTCGTAACCAGCCGCTCCTGAAGCTTGCACGCATTGCAGCTCACCGTAGCCATAGGGGCCGAAGCCTGTGTGGTAATCCACGATGACGACTTGACCGCGGGTAGCTATATCGAAGTCCTTCGCGATACGCTCGAGAAGTCGCCTAGCTTCGGTAGGCTCGCTTCCCCCATAATACAAACCGCCGGGCCTCGTATACTGTCCCGACATTCGAGCTGTCAGCATTTTTTCGTCGCCGTGCACGGATCGATATGTAGCGATTGCATCCTCGGCGACCCGCAGTCTCTCCTCTGATAAGTCTGCAGGAATAAAATGATCGGCCAACTCCTCATATCCCGGGTTCGAAGGAGGAGGCTTGGAAAAATCGATATAGTTCCGATTAAGGTCGCACCCTTCCGCAGTCGCTCGGCGGTCCCACGCGAATCCGTAGCAGTTCAGCGCATGGATGCAGAGGACAGCTGTGGAGGACGGCAGCTGTTCGTGAAATTTGGCATGGATGAGTGAAAGTTGTGCGGCGGATCCACAGTAGCCTTCCGCGCCGTGCGTGCCTGAAACCAGCACCAAGAGCCTCTTGGCCTCTGGGTTGCCGAAATAGGCTACATCCGTGAACAGGACCTCGCCAGATGGACCCTTCGCGCTGCACGCATACGCTTTTGAGGTTGGCGCCGCTCCCAAAAACTTCTGTCTGGCTTCCAGATAAGAGTTCGAAAACAAGACGGGAGCAAGCTGCATTGCGCTATCAAGATTCATTTTGCTTAACCTAGGTACCTACAGATCACAGGATCCCCGACGAAGATAGTGAGCTCGATTTCGTCGCCGAACGCTGGCGCACATCGTTGAGGCCCGCTGAGGCCGATTGTGGCGCTAGGTCTTCTGCAACACGTGCGCGTAGCCGACCGGACCAGTGCCAACCATGTGAGCCAAGCCGACCTTCGCGCCTTTGTGCTGACGAATACCGGCCTCGCCCCTGAGTTGCATCGTGATCTCGCCGATCTGGCCGACGCCGGTCGGCCCGATCGGATGCCCCATTGCAATCAGCCCACCGGAGGCACTGACAGCCATTTGCCCGCCGATGTCGAACGCACCTTCCTTGAGCAAGTGGACAGCCTGGCCCGGTTCGCAGTACCCCATGGCCTCGATGTACTGCAGCTCTTCTATCGTGAATGCGTCGTGGACTTCGAGTACATCGATGTTCTTTGGCTTCAAGCCAGCCTGCTGCAACGCATCGGCGATGCAGGCCTGCGAGATCGTCACGTCGGGCGGCGCATCCAATCCAGCGCGCTCACTGCAGGCGGCCGACCCCACTACGCGGACTGCGCGACCTGAATCGATGCCAAGCCGCTTGATAGCATCTTCGGAAGCGACGATCGCGGCCGCCGCGCCTTCGCCGACAGGACAACACTGCAATGCAGTGAGCGTACCTGACACGGCTTTGCCTCCCAGGATCTCGTCGAGTGAGCGCTCTTGCTGACGATGGGCGTTGGGATTGAGGGAACCGTTGCGATGGTTCTTGACTGCGACCAAGGCAATGTCCTGCGGCTTCGCTCCATACTTGTGAATGTATTGATCCGTCAGCAGCGCGTAGTGGGTAAATGGAACGATTGCATCATCGGCGAGATTGCCGATGCCGGTCTTCGTGTAGGCCCGCGGTGCGTCACCGGGCTTATCGACGCCTACCGCCAATGACAAGTCGGCGATGCCAGCCGCAACCTCAATGCAGGCGTGCCGGAAAGCAGCGGAGCCCGATGCGGAAGCGTTCTCGATATGCACAAGCGGCCGGCCGAGGGCGCCGAGATGCTTCAACATCGGTCGCCCCCCCGCGTAGCCGAGAAAAGCCGTACCGACATAAGAAGATTCGACCTCCGACCAAGCGATCTTGGCATCCGCCAAAGCCTGTCGGATTGCTTTCAGCCCCAGAGCTACGTACGGCGTCCCGCTTAGTGGTTGATACCGGTGCCAGCCGACGCCGACAACGTAGACAGGACGTAAGTCCTTCAGGAATTTGGCCATATCAATCTCGTCCCGCTGTTGATCAGGAGGCTGGGGTAAAACGAAGGTCGAGAATCACCTGGGCGCCCTCGCCGACAGGAACAAGCTTGCCGACCACCCTTTGCCCGGGCTTCAGGGCCCGCTCGTCGGCGTCGACGAGAAGAGTGCGGATCGTCGGCCCATCATCGAGCTTGATCGAGCCAATCATGAACGGCGCTTCGCGGGGCTTAATATCGGACCTTTCAGCTGGGGCACGGGGCTTGTGGATGTGCACCTTCGTCGAAGCTATCAACGTGCCGCAACCGCTGAGCGCGAGCGGCTTCAGGCTGTCGCCGGCCCGCCCGCAAACCTCACAGCCGTAAGGCTGTAGCGGGAAGAATACGTAGCCGCAATGAGCACACTTACCACCCTTCAATGACGGATAGTCCGGCGCAGATGTAGTACCCTCTGAAGCATACAGATCGGACTTGAGAAGTTCGGGCATGTTGTTTGACTTTCCCTTCATTTCCAAAGCTTTGTTGCCCAGCCAACTAACCACTGCGCCCCGGCTTCGTTAGTCGACCACGAGGATTGCTGATGCGTGCCCGCTAACATGATCTTCGCCGCCGATCAGTGATACAGGAGGCGGGCGATCAACCAATCAAAGCGCACGACAGGAAACCGTCGATACCTACCGTGAACACCCCTCACGAATCTGGATATCCGATGCTCCGGCATCCCGGCTTCATCAAGCGTAAATTGACAGAGGCCCTGCGTTGACGAGATTTGAAAAAAGACACCCGTCGGTCGCAAATGGACCGACGGGCAAGTCGCGTGTGTGGGCTCACACACTCGGGAGAAAGATGAAGCTCCAACCCCTTTGCAAACGCCGCCTACAGTAAGCCGCACTCCCCGAGCAGCATTCCTGCCGCTGCCGAGTTCGACAAAGCTCATTTTACCGGGAGCGCCAGGTTGCCTTCGGGCACTCAGTGCCCGCCACGCCAAGCCTCGACCGCACCCGGCTAAGACCGCTGCAGTTGCGGTCATATTCGTTGAGACCATCTTTTTTAGCTCGTTGCTCCGATCGGATGTGAGGCGAAAGAAGTTGTTAGGCGCGCTTGGCTGCCTTGTTCCCAGGGCTTGTCATTAGGAATAGGATGGCGGCTCATAAAAATCGTATACTGATCTGAATACATCGTCAACCGTCAAATTACGGTCAAGCGAATTTCGTAATTGCGATGCAGTCTGCGAACCTGGTGCGGATCAACTAAATCACCCTAGTCACAACGCAAAATAGAAGAAATTGCATTCCGGTCCGAATACGAATAAGAAGCTACTTCGGTTAGAATGAGGATAGAATGGCTCAGCAGGCTTTAGGCCAAAAGCGGCGAACCGGTTCGAAAGAGCAAGTCGAACTCGAAAGCTCAGTTGATCGGGCGTACGAGCAAATTCGCGAAATGGTGGCGAAGTTTCGGCTCAAGCCAGACGAACGCCTGAACGAAAGCGAATTGGCCAAGCAGCTAGGGCTCAGCAGGACTCCGCTTCGCGAAGCTCTAAATCGTCTTTCGATGGAAGGGTTTCTGAACGCCCGATCAGGAAAGGGATTCTTCTGTCGCTCTCTCGATCCGAAGGAGATTTACGAGCTCTATCAAATGCGCGCAGCGATCGAATGTGGTGGCGTTCGGATTGCTGTGGAATTCGGAGATCCCGCCGAGATCGAAAAACTGCTGACCTTTCTTAGGGAAACAGCAGATTGCGAGGGAACGTCGACATCAACACTCGTTGGTTATGATGAGCAATTTCACGAAGGAATCATGAGACTAACGGGTAACAAGGAGATGCTCAAGACTCTTCGCAATATCAACGATCGCATTAGATGTGTGCGGTGGATCGACATGGATCGTCGCGGGCGCAAGTCGACGCAGGATGAGCACCTTGAAATCGCCCAGGCTCTGAAGCAGAAAGACCTTCAGTGCTGCCTGGCTGTCCTCCAGAAGCATATTGGTCGACGCTTGGAAGAGATCACCTCGTCGATTCGCGAAGCCTATGGCCTTCTCTACATGCCAAAGAGCATTCGCTCGGAGCATCCATTCTAGGCGGGACAGTTCCTCGCCGGGACTTAGTCGCCGGCGCTTGTCGCGCAAAGGCTTGCGGCGGCATCAAAGACAATCAGGATTGTTTAACCGCGTGGCGACAACACGGCCGGGATAGTCGCGCTCCTCATGTATGTAGGCGCTCGTCTTCTGCTGGAACGAATATTTTTGCTGCGCGTTGCGGCTCGGGGGCATTGTTGGCACGATCTTGCCGCCGGCTGCCGTCCGCGCTGTAGGCATCCAAAGCCGCGGCCCGGTTTGCTTTTGCTGGCGCCCGCGCGATCGCGCTCGACGGGCTATTTCGTTTCGCTGAACGCGAACAGACCCTCCCCCTCCGGGGGTCTCCCTCCAGGGAAGGCTGAATATCCAGCAATGGTTGCTGGCATCTGTAGGAAATGTCGCGGCCGACATCGTCGGGTAAAGCTTCTTTGCTCCTCTTGACCGCTTGGATGTCGAAAAATGTTCGTTTGCAAGTTGCTGAACGTGGAATCAGTAATTGCGAATTGTTTCGAGGATAGAGCCGAAGCCGTAACGCTGTTCGCGGTCACGAGCCGCCCCACCATGAGATCACCAAGGGGGCTAACATCGTAAATCCGCCGGGAACGTTGGTCACTGTCGACTCGAAGTTATCATTTGGCATCTTGTATGAGACATCTAGACGGGATGGGGATCAGCGCGATCCCTATCGAGCGGGGAGGTACTTGCGATGGAGACGATGCTCGTACCGGGCAGAGCAACCCTGCTTCCGGTATGCGCGAAGATGACACCGGAAGAACGCGCTGTCACGGAAGTGCGCTCACCTGTGGTCGGATCGAGGATTTGTGCGATCTCTTCACCGACCGCAACCTCTTCGCCAGTCATCTTTGAGAAAGTGATGACGCCCGGCACACTAGCCTGTATGTAATCGAGGCATTCAGCTGTGGTGTAGAGCGTCGGCGCTTTCGGCTGCGCCTTTCCTGCGGGCTTTAGAATGCCGACTGCCTCCATGAAGCCCATCAAACCCCGCGCGTCCTCGATGGCGACGTCATCGCGGACATCTGTTTGCCCGCGATACTCGACTACGGCGGCGAAGGGTCTGGTGATCGGCACGTCCGGAAGAAGCTCTCGCGCCGTGCGCCAGGACCGGTGATATCCGGCCGAAAAGCTACTGCTGGGCACAGACGAAGTGCCAATGGTGACGACACTCCCGATATTGCGAGACAACAGCTGCGCGGCAGGATGGTCAAGATCAGAGACGTAGGCATGGACCACTCCGACGGCATCGCAGTGGGCATCAACTACGTAATCCGCATCAATAGCAAGGCCCAAAAGCGCGTTCTTCATGCTGTCGAGCTCGGTCTTGGAAACCACCGCGGCGACCGCCTTCCGCAGCGCCAGTCTGACAGCCGCTTCATCCAAAACATGCCCTTCGCTCCTGAGCAGTGAGAGCTCTTCGCGAAGTACACTGCTGATGTCGGGAAAGTTGCGGTTGAAGTTACCACCGACTCCGAGGTCGGAGCGTCCGGTGTGGTATCCTTGCATTCGTTGGGAAAGACCAATCGGGTTGGCGCACGGAACTACGATGATCTCACCCTTTGGCTCGTCATCTCGTTCTTGGAGAAGTCTAATGAGGTGGTGGAGAACAAGCATGCCCGGAGGCTCGTCAGCATGCAGTCCGGCGTGCAGGTATATCTTGGGCTCCCGTCGCTCAACGCCAAAATGATAGACGGTAATGTGCCGGCGGGTACCGATCGATGAGGTGAAAAGCTCAATGTTTTTCATAACGAAATGCATGGTGTCTCCTATGTTTATGGTTCTAGGTGGTCCAACGGACGGACCTCAGGCCCTCGTTGAAGTGTCCACATCGGATGAATTGGATCGGGTTCAGCTTCACTCTGCCGATCGAGGAACCACGTCCGACCACATCTGCTAGCGCATCATGTATGATTCCGACGGACGGGCGATCGCGACTACCCCACCCGTCACCACACGCTTCGTCGCAGCGCACCCTTCCTCAACCATAGGACATGTCGTCTCTAGCCCATGTCAGTTTGGCACGATGAACAATGGATCGCCCAACGCGGCGCGGTCGACCTCTATTCCTAGACCAGGAGCCCGCGAGATGTTGATCCGGCCACGTTCTAACTTTCCTCCTTCAGTCACAGCAAGCGACTTCATCGAGGGGTAAAATTTGTGCCACGTGGAGGCGGAGGAAGCACAAATCAGTGAGGACGGATTGCACGTGGCCGCAAGCTGTTGGAGGCCTGCGTAGGCAATCTCGCCCCCCCCTGGCTCACCAAGCATCACCATGAGTCCAGCCGCTTGCGCAAGGTCGCGGAGCTGAGCGGCCTTAGTGAGCCCACCTACCCTTGCGGGTTTAATGCATATGGAATCGGCCGCCTCGAGCCGTAGACAATCGACCAGGTCGGCGAGCCCCCGTATGCTTTCATCGACCAACATCGGAATTGGAGAGATCCTCCGCAGTTCCGCTAGCTGTGTCAACCGATCACATGGTTGTTCGAAATAGACATTAAGCTTAGCTATCTCATTCAGAAACAGGCGCGCTTGCGCCAAGGTCCACTTCCTGTTGGCATCGCATGTGATGAACTGCGCCCTCTCGTGGATGGCATCATAGACAGCATGGACCTTCTTCGCGCTAGCAATCGGGTCCTCACCCACCTTCACCTGAAAGTGAGTGAAACCGCTTTCTACGCCATCCACCGCAATTGCCGCCATCTCTTCTGAGGAAGCCCCGATGACCTGTCTGACCGCAGGGACAGTGTCCTGGCGAAATCCGCCGAGGAGTGCCGCTGTCGACTGTCCAAGGATCTTTCCGCGAAGGTCCCATAGAGCCGCATCGATGGCCGCCTTAGCCGGCAGGTGACCGAGAATGGCGACATCCATTGCTTCGTTGAGTCCCGCAGGATCAAAAACGTCGTGCGCCAGAACCACCGGCGCAAGCGCTCGCACAGCGGCGCGCACGCTTCCTGGGAATCCCTCGATGTAAAAGCCGTCGTGCGTGAGCGCTTCGCCGAATCCTACTGTACCGTCCTCAGCGACGACCTCCACAACAGTTGTATCTAGGTTGCCGCGAGGCCTCGTGAGAAGCACTGTCCCGTAGCAGATAAGTCGACTGATTCTCATGGTGACTTTTTCCTTTTCCCTAAACAGCACGGCAGGAACGGGCGATTGCCAAGGACTTGACAGGCAAACATCGTCCGTCCGTTCTTCTCAACTATAGGTTTGGCATCATTTCATCGCGGTAGAATCGTCCCGATCCCAATTGCCCGCGCCTTTCTGATCGCCAACTCCGCGATAGCCAGATCCGCAATCGCGAACCCGCGGAAGCTGAACAAGGCCCTCGTTGGCGCAGCAACTCGCGATGAATTGGACGCAACATGCGCAAGCTCATCCTGGAACCTTACGGATTCGATGGGGCGACCCAATGCGTCCAGAGGCGATACGCCTTGCTCGAAACAATCTGTGACAAGCCTGTCGAAGGCAGTGAAGGATTCCGGATACCAGCTCGAGCCCGCATCGACGGCTGAGGCAAATGATGAAGATGGCAATAGCCGAGCATTCAGAAACGGTTTCGATCTCGGCGAACGTGGAACCATGGATATGACGATATCGCTGTGGGCCAACAATGCATCGGGGTCCTTCGTGATGATCGGATCCAATCCCTTCTCCGATGCCGCAGTCGCTACCTTCTCGGCGGAGTTGACGCTCCGACTCAGGAGGTGGATCCTGCGCAGCGACGGAAACAGATCGACAAACGCATCCAGATGGCTGAACGCCTGCGAGCCGCAGCCGACAAGACCAATGCTTGTCGGAGTTTCGGGAGCGAGATGGACGGCCGCCGCGGCCGACATCGCCGCGGTCCTTATTAGTGTGATCGAATTGCCGTCGAGAACCGCGACGGGGAGCCCTGTATTGTAATCACTCACACAAACCAGGCTGTTGATTCCGTACGCTCCAGACTTCGCTTCAACGGGAACTACGGCCACCCATTTGACTGTCGCTATACTGCTGACCTCTGAGGCGGCGCTCAATGAGTGAAAGAGATGGCCCGGAGCAATATCAATGCTCGATCTAGGCAAGCTGATGTTGCGGCCCGCTGCATTATCACGAAAGGCGGCAAGAACCGCTTCACGCGCATCCGCAGGTGAAATTTGCAGGCTTTGGATGTCGCCATTCGACAGGTAAAGCAGCTCAGGCGAAACCGCTAGTACTTTCATATGAGGATCCTCACAGGGATCTTCCAAGCCCTACCTACCGGGCAACGTGTCTAACGAACCCAGCGAGGCGAGACCGGTGCGCTGATGGTCATCTCCGTTTACTGTATACGATCATGCATACAAAAAAATCGCGATCACGGTCAAGCTAATTTGCTAACAGGAGTGGCTGGCTTACATTTCGGGCAAGACACGATTCGGTGCACAACCAGCCGCCGTGCGGTGCCAACCACTGCTCAAAACGCAAGTTAGGAGAATTGCATTCTGGCCCGAATACGGATAAGCTCATTGGAGCAAATGAGGTTAGAATGGCTCAGCAAACTGCCTTGCCAAAGCGGCGGTCCGATTCGAAGGTGGAAGAAGTTGAGATCGAAAGCTCGGTTGATCGGGCATACGAGCAAATTCGTGAGATGGTGACGAGGTTTCGGCTCAAGCCGGACGAACGCCTGAATGAAAGCGACTTGGCCAAGCAGCTCGGGCTCAGCAGGACTCCGCTTCGGGAAGCTCTAAATCGTCTTTCGATGGAAGGGTTTCTGAATGCCCGAGCAGGAAAGGGATTCTTCTGTCGTTCTCTCGATCCGCAGGAGATTTACGAGCTCTATCAATTGCGAGCGGCCGTCGAATGCGGCGGCGTTCAGATTGCGGCGGAGCGGGGAGATCCCGCCGAGGTCGAAAAGCTGCTGATCTTCCTTAGGGAAACAGCTGATTGCGAGGGAGCGTCGACATCAACACTCGTTGGTTATGATGAGCAATTTCACGAAGGAATCATGAGACTGACGGGCAACAAGGAGATGCTCAAGACTCTGCGCAATATCAACGATCGTATTAGATGTGTGCGGTGGATCGACATGGATCGTCGTGGACGCAAGTCGACGCAGGATGAGCACCTTGAAATCGCCGAGGCTCTGAAGAAGAGAGACGTTGAGCGCTGTGTTGCTGTCCTTCAGAAGCATATTGGTCGACGCTTGGAAGAGATCACCTCGTCGATTCGCGAAGCTTATGGACTTCTCTACATGCCAAAGAGCATTCGCTCGGAGCATCCGTTCTAGGCGGGACAGCTATCTCGCCGGGACTTAGCCGCCGGCGCTTATCGTGCATTCCAAGGCTTGCGGCGGCATTGAAGACGTCCACACGCCAAGAGCAACAACAATGCTCATCACATGAGCAGCTTCGGCCGTGACACATGCAAGAACCATGAGGTCGCGCCGCAATGTAATGAAGATCAAAGAAAGCGGCTGGGCGCGAAGGGTTGAAGTGCAATCTCCGGCTCCTTGCCGCTCAGAAGCTGCGCGACGAGCCGACCTGTCCGGGCAGAGCCAACCAAGCCGACATGGCCGTGGCCGAAGGCGTAAACGATGTCTTGCGAGGCGCGCGCATAGCCGATGCAGGGGCGGCCGTCTGGCATGCTCGGGCGATGACCGAGCCAGGTTTTGATCCGCGACGGAGGAGTTATTGTCGGCAGCTTGGGAAACATGCTGATGAGACTATCACGCAAGATCTCGGCACGATTCCAGTTCGGCTCCGCATCCAGCCCGGCGATCTCGACGGTTCCGGTGACGCGTAGGCCCTTGTTTGTCCAGTTCACGACGACCTTGGCGTCGGATGCTGATATCGACGAGCGCGGACCGGACTCAGGATTCTCGATCATGACGTGATAGCCGCGCTCGGTCTCGAGCGGCAGCGGATCGCCGACGGATGCCACCAGCTGCTTGGAGCGGGCACCTGCGGCAATTACTGCGGCATCGCAGGCAATCTCGCCCTGCTCGGTTAAGACGGCCACCAGTTTGTTGCCATTCAGCTTGAGCCCGGTCGCCTTGGCGCGCACAAGCTCGGCGCCACTTGAAACCGCATGGTTCGCGAGGGCCGCGATATAGGCGCCTGGATCACGGCAGCGCCCGGCCTCTTCCACGAGCACGCCGAACGTGTAGCGCGGAGTGAGGTCGGGTTCGCGTTGACGCATGTCATCGGCGTTTAGCTCGATCCATTGGATGCCGACGCGCTTGCGGATGCGCCAGCCGAGATCGCCATCAAAATTCTCGCGCGAGGGAAAGACATGCATGACGCCGTTGCACTCAATCAAGTCAGGCACACCGGCTTCCTCCGCAAGCTTTTTATGCAGCGCCGGCGCATCCTTCAAAAGATCGCGCAGCGCCCACGCGGTCTTTTCGACGCGCGCTTCGGTCCAACCCGAGAGCAAATACTTGATCAGCCAAGGTGAGGCTTTGGGTAGATAGGACCAGCGGATGGCGAGTGGCCCATGTGGGTCCATCAAATAGCCGGGCACCTTCTTCCAGATGCCCGGCTCTGCCGGCGGGATCACCGAATGCGAGGATAGCCAGCCGGCATTACCATAGCTGGCTGCCTGCGTACCGCCAGGTTCACCGGGCTCGAGCAGCGTGACGCGATGGCCCTCCCGCAGTGTCTCGATCGCGCTGATCACGCCGACGGCGCCGGCTCCGATGATGACGACGTGGCGGCATGTTGATGCTGTCATCAGCTGGTCTTTTCCTGCGGAACAAAATTCTTGGCGACCGAAATCGCCCGCGGATCAAGCAGGCAATGCAGGATCGCCGGCTTGCCGGAAGCGAGCGCGCGCTCGAACGCCGGCGCGAACTCTTCCGTCCGCTCGACCTGTTCGCCGTGGCCACCGAAAGCTTTCGCGTAAAGCGCAAAGTCCGGGTTCCTCAGCTGCGTGCCAATGACGCGGCCTGGGTAGTCACGCTCCTGGTGCATGCGGATGGTGCCGTACTGCGCGTTGTCGATGACGATCACGATGATGGCGGCATCGTATTGCACGGCAGTGGCGAACTCCTGGCCGTTCATCAGGAAGCATCCGTCGCCGGCAAACGCCACGACGACGCGATCCGGGAACTGCCGTTTCGCAAGTACCGCCGCCGGTACGCCATAGTCCATCGAGCCCGAAGTCGGCGCGAGCTGTGCGGCGAAGGTATGGAAGCGGTGGTGGCGATGCAGCCAGCCGGCATAATTGCCGGCGCCGTTGCAGACGATCGCATCCTTCGGCAGCCGGTCGCGCAGCCAAGTGACGACCTTGCCATATTGGAATGGGCCCGGCAGCTCGCGCGGCGTTTCGGTCCAGGCGAGATAATCCGCATGCGCTTTGGCCGCCTCGCCTTTCCAGGTCGGAGTGGTCGTGGGCTTCAGCGACTCGACGGCTGCCGCGAACGCGGCTGGCGCGGCCTGGATTGCCAGTGCCGGCTGGTAGACGCGGCCGACTTCTTCCGAACCCGGGTGGACATGGATGAGCTTTTGGCTCGGCACGGGGATGTCGAGCAGCGTGTAGGACGCGGATGGCATTTCCGACAGCCGGCCACCGATCAGGAGAATGACGTCGGCGCCGGTGACCCGCGCTTTCAGATTGGGGCTCGGGCCGATGCCGAGGTCGCCGGCATAGTGCGAATGATCGGCATCAATCAGCGAAGCGCGCCGGAAGGAGGTTGCGACCGGCAGATCGAACCGTTCGGCAAGGCGCGCGACGCCAGCAGCCGATTCCGCCGTCCAACCCGAGCCGCCGAGAATGGCAATCGGCGCTTTTGCATTTGCGATCATCGCCGCGAGGCGCTCGAGATCGGCTGGCGCCGGCCAGCTGATAGCGGGCTCAACGCGCGGCGCATCGGCGACCGCGGCCGTTTCGGTCAACATGTTTTCGGGCAGCGAGATGACGACGGGCCCCGGCCGGCCCTGCAGCGCCACGCGGAACGCGCGCGCCACCAGCTCCGGAATGCGGTCGGGGCGGTCGATCTCGACTGCCCATTTTGCCATCGTGCCGAACACGGCCTTGTAGTCGAGCTCCTGAAACGCTTCGCGTTCACGCATGCCGGTGTCGACTTGGCCGACGAACAGGATCATCGGGGTGGAGTCCTGCATCGCGATATGGACGCCATGGCTGGCATTGGTCGAGCCGGGACCACGGGTTACGAAGCAAATGCCGGGCCGCCCGGTGAGCTTGCCGTAGGCTTCAGCCATCATCGCCGCCCCGCCCTCGGCACGGCAGATCATGACGTCGATCCGGCTGTCATGCAGCGCGTCAAGCGCTGCGAGATAGCTCTCGCCCGGCACGCAGGTGACGCGCTCGACGCCCTGTGCAACGAGTTGGTCGATGAGAATCTGGCCGCCGGTACGGGCGTTCCGAATAGTCATGACAGCTCCCTGCAGGCATTGGCAATGCGTTTCATCGCTTCGCGCAAGTTTTGCTCTGAGGTGGCGTAGGACAGACGGACATGCGGTGCAAGACCGAAACAGCTTCCCGGCACAACGGCGACATCGTGATGTTCCAGGAGATAATGGCAAAAGGCGCTATCGCTGCCGATTGCCACACCTGTCGGCGTGCGGCGGCCAATCAGGCCAGCGCAGCTCGCAAAGACGTAGAACGCCCCTTCCGGCTGGCGACAGCGGATTCCGTCGATGCCGTTCAAGCCTTGGACCACGAGGTCGCGACGGCGCTGGAAAGCGGCGCGCCGCTCCATCAGAAAATCCTGCGGACCGGTCAACGCCGCAATCGCGGCGGCTTGGCTGACGGACGACGGATTGGTCGTGCTCTGGCTCTGCACCACTGCCATGGCCGCGATCAATTCGCGCGGGCCACCGCCATAGCCAATGCGCCAGCCGGTCATGGCATAGGCTTTGGAGACGCCGTTAACGGTGAGCGTGCGGTCTTTTAGGCTCGGCTCAAGAGCGACGGCCGTGACGTGGGACATCCCATCGTAAACGAGATGCTCGTAAATGTCGTCCGCGATCAGCCAGACATGCGGATGGCGCTTCAGCACATTGAGGATCGGGCGCCACTGCGTCTCCGAATAGGCAGCGCCCGTAGGATTGGATGGTGAATTTAATAGGAGCCAGCGTGTGCGCCGCGTGATTGCGCGTTCGAGATCGTCAGCACCCAGTCGAAAACCGTTCTCCTCGCGGCACGCTACCTCGGCCGGCGTAGCGTCCGCGATCCGCACCATGTCGGCATAGCTCGTCCAGTAGGGCGCGGGAAGAATGACCTCGTCTCCCGGGTTTAGCGTTGCCATGAAGGCGTTGTGGATCACTTGCTTGGCGCCCGCCCCGACCGTTATCTCATCGGTGCCATAGTCAAGACCGTTTTCGCGACGAAACTTTTCTGCAATAGCAACCTTAAGCTCCGGCGCGCCGTCGAGGACGGTATATTTGGTCTGGCCGGCGCGAATGGCGCGCTCCGCCGCATCCTTGACGTGGTCAGGCGTGTCGAAGTCGGGTTCACCGGCACCGAGCACGATCACCGGCCGACCTTCGCGCTTCAGCCGTTGCGCGGCCGCGCCGATCTTGAGAATCTCCGAAACTTCGATGTGGGCAAGCCGCTGGGCAGAGCGGAAGCCCGTTCGCGAAGCGCGGACTATCACGGGACGCACCGCTGGGATGGCCATCCGATCATACGAGCGTCATCGGCGCGGCGGCGATTGCAATGAGTTCGATGCGCCAGGCAGGATCCGCGAGATCAACCCTGCCGCAGGCGCGCGTCGGCGCGCTGCCGGGCACGACCCAGGCATCGTAGACGGCGTTCATGGCATCGAAATCGTCCATGCTCTTGAGCCAGATCTGCACATTGAGCAGTCGCGACTTGTCAGTGCCTGCCCGCGCAAGCATGGCATCGACCTTCGTCAGCACCTCGCGCGTCTGCTGGACGATGTCGCCGCTCTTGTTGTCAGCGACCTGTCCGGCCAGAAAGACCAGATTGCCCACTACGGTGGCCCGGCTGCGTCGCGCGTTCTGATCGATGCGAATGATGTCAGACATAGCATGTCCTGATGCGTTAGCGGCCGGTGGCAATGATGCGGCGGCAATGTTCGAGCGCAGCCCCAATCAGGTTCTCGCTCGCTTCCGGCGTGCGGAACGCCGAGTGCGCCGACAATGTTACGTTGGGCAGTTTGGTGAGCGGATGGTCGGCCGGCAACGGCTCGACAGTGAAGACGTCAAGACCGGCGTGTGAAATGTGGCCCGACCGCAGCGCGTCAATCATGGCGCCCTCCTCGACCAGCGCGCCGCGGGCCGTGTTGATCAGAATGGCACCAGGTCGCATCATCGCGATACGCTCGCGCGAGAGAAAATTCTTGGTATCGTCGTTGAGAAGCAGATGAACGGAGACGACGTGACTCTCCGCGAGCAACTGTTCTAGCGGCAAGAACTCGATATCCTGATGCGTCCTCGGCGTCCTATTCCAGGCTACCACCTTCATGCCGCAGCCGAGCGCCAGGCGCGCGGCTTCCGCTGCAATAGCGCCGAAGCCGATCAACCCAAGTGTCTTTCCGGTGAGTTGGACGGCGTCCCGACGGAGCCAGTTCCCCTCGCGCATACCGCGGTCCATCTCCCCGAATCTCTTGGCCGACGCCCACATTAGCGCGATGGCGCACTCAGCGACCGCGGTGTCGCCATAACCCTTAATCGTGTGGACGCTGATGCCGTGTCCACTCAACTCTTCCGGGTTCATGTAGCTACGCGCGCCGGTGCCGAGGAAGACAACGTGCTTGAGACTCGCGCATCGCGCGGCAATTGCTGTCGGCACCGCCGTGTGGTCGACGATCATGATCTCGACGCCGTCGAGGAGACTTGGCATGTCGTCGGACTTGATATTTGGGTTGCGGTTGATGCCGACCTGCAGGTTTTGCGGGCGGAGCAGCTTTTCGGTCACCGCCGCCAGGGTGTCGTTCGCGTCGACAAATAGAGCTCTCACAGATCCTCCTTCAACGTAGCAAAGGTCGCCATCGCAGGCCGGCGCCACCGAAATCATACTGTATACAGCACTGCGTACTATTGCAACTATCAATCTCATGTGGAATAGTGGGTGAAATAAGGTCGCAAATTGCTGCATGCTTTCTTGAATGCAGCATCAGCGCCGGCGCGACGACAAAATCCAGAGATCCGGCAATGATCCGACGATCTTTCTGCAGACCTGATCGAGGCGCGATTTGCTGCCGGCGGCAAGGTCGCGAATCATCATGTTTGACGAAGGACAGCACGATTTCACGAATCGTGCGGCTACCGGTCGTGGCAAGGAGCTCTGTTGGCGACCACGACAGGCCCCTAAAGGTCAGTAGTTCAAAGAACTCGGCTGCTAACGGCAGCAATGTCAACATATGTCGATGGGATAAAACTTGGACGGGCCGGTACCATGCGTCCTAATGCGCGGTTCTTTGTCAAAAATTCGATTCTTGCGGGTCTCTCGCTGCAAGACCTCGCGGCAATAGGGGAGTTTCTGGAACCGATCGTCCTGAGAGAACGTATGGTTCTGCAGGAGCCGAGAAGGCATCCCGATCACGTCTATTTCATCGAGACGGGTCTGGTCTCGTTACGGATTGTCGCACCGGGAAGCATCCTCGAAACGGCCGTGATAGGATATCGCGGCGCGGTCGGCGCCTCGCTCTTATTGGGAGCACATCTTTCAACCTACCAATCCGTTGTGCTCTTTCCTGGAAGTGCGCTGAGGATCCGCATCGAGGATTTGCGTCGGGTGATGAACGACCGGCCTGAAATCCGAGAACATCTCTTTCGGTACGTTCAAGCACTGGCCTTGCATTGCGCCCAGACAGGATTGTGCGGCGTTCGGCATGATCGCGAGCAGCGGCTCGCCTCTTGGCTCTGTTTGGCGAGCGATGCTCTTAACGCTAATGTGCTCCCAGTTACCCACGACTATCTTTCGTCGGTTTTGGCGTTGCGCCGCGCTGGAGTAACAGAGACGCTGATCCGATTCGAAGAACAAAGGATGATTCGCAAGACACGCGGCGTCTTGCAGATAGATGAACGCAAGTGCCTCGAGCAGAAGACATGCTGTTGCTACAAACTTATTTCAAGCGCTTACGCCTCGTCTGAGCCCGTAGATTTCGCGCTGGACGCAGTACTTGTCGGGATCACCAGCGACGGCGCGAGGCCACGGGCGACATGACTCTCGCCCGCGGTGCTGCATTCGGACAATACTCCCCTGATGGAGTTTGGCCGGCATCGGGCAAAACTCACAGGCGCAGCACCTCTCTAACCGCGTGATCCGGAGCGCGGTGGACGATATGGAGGAATTGCAATGATTCCCGCGCAAGATAGCAGAATGCAGAAGACAAGCGAGCGCATAAGCACGACGAGGTTGGGTAAATGGGCGTGAGCGAGACCCAGGGTTCTATCTCGTTCAATTTCCACAGCGACAACGTCGCACCTGTCGCGCCCGAAATCTTGCGCGCGCTTGCGTCTGCGAATCACGGTAGCGTGGCTCCTTACGGCAAAGACGAATGGAGTGCGCTGCTCCAGCGCAAGTTCTCGGATATGTTCGAGACGGACGTCCTCGTCTTCCCCGTGTCTACTGGGACGGCTGCTAATGCATTGTCCCTCGCCAGCATCGCGCGCCCATGGGGTGGTATCTATTGCCACGAGCTAGCGCACATTCACAAGACCGAAGGCGGCGCCACGGAGGCTTTCACCGGCGGAGCAAAACTCATTACTCTAGCCGGCCATGATTGCAAGCTGGAACTGACGGCGCTGGCTGAAGCGCTGCGGCGCGCTGAGCGCGGCGCGCGCTACGCTCCGCAGCCCGATGCGGTGTCGATCACGCAAGCGACCGAGTATGGGACCGTCTACACGCTCGACGAGATCGCCGCGATTGGCGAGAGTGCCCGCGACGCCGGCATCCAGTTCCACGTCGATGGTGCGCGGTTCGCGAATTCCCTCGTCACCCTTGGATGCACACCGGCCGAGGCGACATGGCGCCGCGGTGTCGACATCCTCTCGTTGGGGGCGACCAAAAACGGCGCGATGACAACGGACGCCATCGTAGTGTTCAACCGAGCACTGGCCGAGCCGCTTTCGTATCGGCTACGCCGTGCAGGGCAGACCTGGTCAAAGATGCGTTTCGCCGCCGCGCAGCTCATCGCCTATACTGAGGACAATCTGTATCTGCGGCTGGCGGCCGCCGCGAACAGTCGTGCCCGCCGCCTCGGGGAGGGTCTCGCGAGGCTACCTGGAGTGCACTTAGTATCACCCGTTCAGGCCAACCTCGTATTCGCCTCGATGCCGGAGCAGGTGGTCGAATCGCTCATAGCGACCCGCGCGCGCTTCGATCGTCGTCCCGGCAACATCATCCGTTTGGTGACTCACTTCGACTCTACGGATGCAGAGGTCGATCAGTTCATCGAGCTGGTACGCAGACAATGCCTTAGCAGGTAGCGCCTTGCGCAGACATCAAAGCGAAATCGAAGTAAATACGGTGCTCGTCAACGCCCGTTCAGTAGTTGGGGCATCTTCTTAGGCGTCTTGGCCTCCAGTGAATGACTATGGTGCGGCCAAACGCGCTTCTCGCGTCCGCGCTTCGAGCCAGCGCATCGGCAGCATCGCGAATGCCGCTGGATGCGCCGCTTCCTCGTCCGGTACTTTAAGGTACCGTTCAGCCACGCGCTCATCAAGATCGGTTAGATTCAGGCCGTCTTTTTAGTCCAGCTGAAGAGATCGTCGACCAAGTTCAGACATTCCTACTGCAGTGGCCAGCGAGCCCGTCGTTAACGAGACGGGCCGCATAGATCTCGACGAGCTGCCCGGGCGCCCAATCTCCAAGCGGCCGAATCTCGGCTCTTGCCCAAATACTCTTCTGTGATCATGTCCACCTCCGCAGTTGAACGGAGCAAGACAAACTATGCCGACCCGATCACTGCGGATTCCGAGATGATGGTGCGCACCGTACGGATTTGATGGCGCGCGGGGTTCCGAAATGATCGCGCGCAGCGTTCCGAGCATTCTCCGCGCAGCATTCCGATTTGATCGCGCGCAGTTTCGGATGGTGTGAGGCCCGATCGTAGGGCCATTTCTTCGGCTGGAACCAGCTGGGAGAATTGGATGCGGACGAGGAGGGTTATCATGCGCCAGGTGCGCGAAATTGTGGGGTTGAGCCTTGAAACTGGGCTCTCGACGCGCGTGATTGGCGAGCGCGTCGGCGTCGGGCCACGACGGTCCGTGACACGCTGAAGCGCTTTGCGCGCACGGGTCTGGCATGGCCAGTCCCGGAAGCGATAAGCGACGCCTAGCTGGAGCAACTGCTGTACGGGGTGCCTGGCGTGAAGTCGGGTCGCCGCAAGGTGGCCGAGCCTGACTGGTCCGTTATTGCCCGCGAGCTCAAGCGCAAGCACGTGACCTTGCAGGTGCTGTGGGACGAGTACATTGCGGAGCATCCGGACGGCATATTGGGTCACGAGACGGTGTATTCCGAAGCGCGTCAAAGGCTGGTTCGTCCTGCCGAGAAAGACCGCTTCACTTTTGTTCCGGTCGGCCACAAGACGAGTCAACGAGGTTGCCGTCGTTGACCACAATGGACAGATTCTAACCTTGTTTCCCTTGCCGTGAAGTCGCACTGACGGGGACGCACCCAGTTGGAGATTGCCGATCGTCAATCTTGCGGCCTCATCGGCGCGAGCACCGCTGTTGTATACGAAAAGCAGCAGAACATAGTCGCGCACCCCAAGACTCGTGCGTCTGTCAGGTTGGTTTAGCAACGCGTCCATCTCGGCCTTTTCGAGGTATCCGATCGCGGTCTTGGCCGTCTTCTTGAACGGCACTGCCTGTATCTCGGAACACCAGGCCAGGTGGACCGGCGAATGCGTGCCGATAAAGCGCGCCAGTGAATGGATGGTCGCCAGCCGTTGGTTGCGGGTAACCTCGCTGCATTGGCGATCGCGCTCCAGGTGGTCCAGAAACTTGCGGACGACTTCCGGCGTCAGCTCTTCCACGGTCATGCGATCGATGGCGCAGCCTCCCTGCTTGCTAGCAAACGGCAGCAACAATGTCAGCGTGTCGCGGTAGCTGGCTTGGGTGTTGTGGGAGAGATTGCGCTCGGCGACCAGATGTTCCAGCAAGAACCGCCGGATCCACGGACCGAGCAGGCTCTTATCCTTCATGGTCGGCCTCCATCGCGTACAGAGCAAAGCGCTCGCTGGCCGCCTGGAGGAGATCCGGCGTCATCTGCAAATAGCGCTGGGTTGAACGGATATCGATGTGGCCAAGGTAGGTTGCGAGTTGCGGAAGCAGTCGCTGCACTTCCTGGCCGGAGCGATACCATGCGATCACCCGGTGCACCGCGGCTGTGTGGCGAATATCGTGCAGCCGTGGAGGTCGAGGCTCGCCGACAGGGCAACTGATTCCGGCTGCTCGGCGGACATGCTGAAACCAGGAGATGACCCGCACATAGTGCCACCGCCGACTGCCGCGCGTAGTGAATTAATGGAGATTCTTGCCCGCGCGGCAGAGGAAGCCGGCGACGGCGCTCGACGTACTCGACCAGTTCCTGGTTGAGCTTTGGTCCGATTGGCACGAGGCGCGTTTTGAAGAACTTCGTGTCACGGACGGTGATGACCTGATCAGTCAGATCCACGTCTTGCAAGACCAAACGAAGCGCCTCGCCAATGCGCATGCCGCTTCCGTACAGCAACAAGAGGAGCGTACGGTACATAGCTGGCACGTGAGGGCAATGCCCAACCTTCAGGATCGAGGTCGCGTCCAACAGGCGGCGGAGCTCTTCCGTGGAATAAACATAAGGCGTTTGCTGCGGCGGCAGCTTTGGCAACATTGTCGGCAGTGGCGAGGATGCCGCGTACCCGCGACTGATGGCGAATCTATAAAGGCCGCTCAAACCCTATATCGCAGCATCCAGGTGGCACTGAGCGATCCTTTGCCTTGGAGGAGCTCGGCTACCGCCTCTGGGGTGACTTCGTCGACATCTCGATTGCCCATCGCTCGGCAGAACCTGCGGAGCAGAACCTCAGCGGACTCGAAACGCGCCCCCAGTGACCGCTGCTTGGCCAGATAAGCGTCGACAACATGGGTCAGCATCATTGGAGGCCTCCCAGGTCGAACGCTCCGACCTCGCGAAGCGCCTGCATGTTCACCTTGGCGTAGATGCTGGTTGACGCCGCGCGGCGATGTCCCAAATGGTCCCCGATCTCCTTTATCGACAGACCTTCGGCAAGAAGCCGGGAGGCGTAGGCGTGGCGCAACGCATGGCCACCGCGGTGGGCGGCGTCGATTCCAAGTGCAACAAATCTGCGGTTGGCGACATCATAGATGCTCCCTGCCTTCAACGGTCGACGGGGCGCGTGCATGCAGAGGAACACTTCCGGGCACGATGATAGCGGCCGCATCGTGTCGATGTAGCGGGCGAGCGCCTCAGCCGCAGAGGGAGCCAGCGGGTAGATCTGCGGCTGGCGGCGCTTCAGGCGGAAAAGCCGTAGCGGCCTGCCGGCCCAGTCAATCTGATCAAGGCGCAATGCCGCCACTTCGCCGCTGCGCATCCCGTAGACCGCGAGCAACAGCAAGATCGCACGATCACGGATGTCCCGGGGGTTGTCAGTCTCGGCGTCGGCCAACATGCGCTGCACGTCGCACCAATCTGGGGCATATGGCAGCGACTCCTGACGATAGAGCCGAGGCCGGCAAATCGAGACCGCTAGATCCGTACACATTCCCCGCTTTGCCACGTAGCTCAGAAATGCCCGCAAGGCCGAGGCTGTGTTGGCCACCGAAACGCGGGACCATCGTCCCGTCGCTTGGGTGACGAAATAGGCGTCAACGTCCTCAGGCTGAAGGTCCCTAAGTTGCCGGTTTATCTGATCACACCAGCGTAGGAACCTCCCGATCATCCGACTCCACTGCTCCACCGTCGATGGCGTGAATCCGCGCTCATTGCGCATCCATGTCACATACTGGTCGCGTTGGCTCTGGTACTGGAACACGACGGTCGGTTCACGCCACCAACCGAGAAATCGAAGCCAAGGTCGTCCGATGTCGACCACTCTTCGTGCTGCGGTGACAGCCCCCGTCAGGCGCAGACGCTCGGCCGCGATCCGTTGCAGCGCCTCGATATCGATGCCCTCCGAAGCATTTGGACCGAGATATGCGGCAATCCGCAACAGCTCGTTCCGTTTGATCCTGAGAGAAGCTGCGGTCGCGCCGGCTTTTGCACAGTGGCGAAGGTACCGGTACCGCTCGTCGGTGAATGGCGCGTCATCACGGTGGGGCACGGTCACGGGGATGGAATAAATCGTCTGATCCATAGCGAGCCTCCATTTGGCAAATGGTTCGCTATCCAGACGTCGAATTATGTTGCGTGAACAATGCCGACAGCGTTCATGCTCCCCGCAATTATAGCTCCGTGCACAACATAAATTTGGCCGCAACATAACGAGAAGTATGTGCTCGCGAACATACCACCTGGTTCTGTGACTTGTTCCGCAACTGGGAGGGCCGGCTGCCGCCGGTGATGCGTCAGCACCACGGCGGAGGCGAGAAATTGTTTGTCGACTATGCCGGCGACACGGTGCCGGTGGTTGACCGTAAGACTGGCGAGGTGCCTGACGCGCACATCTTCGTCGCGGTCATGGGCGCATCCAGCTTATCGTTCGCGCTGGCGACTTGGACCGAGCAGTTCGGCGACTGGATCGCGGGACACAACGCGGCCTACAGCTTTTTTGGCGGCGCGACGCAACTGCTGGTGCCCGACAACGCCAAGGTCGCGGTGATCAAGGCCTGCTTCTATGACCCTATGTACCGCAGCTATAGCGAGCGCAGCACTACGGCACTGCGATTTTGCCGGCACGTCCGCGTCGCCCGAGAGATAAGGCGAAGGTCGAGGCCTGCGTCGGAATTGTCGAGCGCAGGCTGCTGGGGCGGCTGCGCAACCGCACTTCTTACTGCCTGGCCGAACTCAACGGTGCGATCGCCGAGTGGCTGGCCAAGCTCAATGACGGACGGGTGCTGCGCCAGTATGGCCGGACGCGGCGCCAGCTGTTCGAGGAAATTGATGCGCCGAATCTTAAACCGCTTCCCGGCGAGCCGTGGGTCCATGCCGAATGGCGCCCATGCCGGGTCGGGCTCGACTATCATGTCGAGATCGAACGACACTACTACTCGGTGCCCTATCGGTTTGCCCGTCGGGAGGTAGAAGCGCGGATCTGTGCACGAACGGTTGAAATCTTCCTCGGGGGAGAGCGTATCGCCGCGCACATGCGCGGCAGTGGCAACGGGCGGCACACGACGATCAGCGCCCACATGCCTTCCAGCCACCGGCGCTATGGCGAGTGGACGCCGGCGGAGATCCGCAGCGAGGCGACCCGGATCGGCCCGATGATGCTGCGTCTGCTGGTCGATTGCGTATTTCGCAAAAACGGGACAGCGGTTTCGCTAACTGAGGGACAGCAGTTTCGCTAATTCGAGGACAGCGTGGCGGCGCTGGCTTTTGGTTGCCTGGTTGTTGAAGTCAATTGGTATTCGTTTCGCTGTTTTCGGCATCGGTCAAGGGGCGCGGGACTTTTTTCCTTCGCATGCTGTCACCTTCAAGGGCGATACGGTGGGCGTTGTGGATGATCCGGTCGAGGATGGCGTCGGCGATGGTTGGTTCTCCGATCATGTCATGCCATTGGGCGACGGGCAGCTGGGCGGTGATGAGGGTAGATTTGCGCCTGTAGCGCTCTTCAAAGATTTCGAGGAGATCGAGGCGCTGCTGATCATTGAGGGTGTGGGTTCCCCAATCGTCGAGAATGAGCAACTGAACACGTGCCAGCTTGTCGATAAGGCGCGGGAAGCGACCATCGAGACGGGCCATGGCGAGGTCCTCGAACAGCCGCGGCACACGCAGATAGAGGACGGAATGATCGAGCCTGGCGGCCTGGCGTCCGAAGGCACAGGCCAACCAGGTTTTGCCGGTGCCGGTTTGACCGGTGAGGATCAGGTTCTCGTGGGCTTTCAGCCAGGCGCCTTGTGCCAGCTGCAGGGTGTTGCGCCGGTCAAGGCCGCGGCGGGACGCGAAGTCGATCCCTTCGATACAGGCATCAACGAAGCGCAGCTTGGCTGCGGCGAGCCGATTGGTCAGGCGCCGGTCGGCACGTATGGCGGCTTCGCGATCCAGCATCAGGCCGAGCCACTCATCGCGGCTGAGAGCGGCGGCATTGTCCTGTTCGGCTAATTGCCGGTAGGCCGCCGCCATTCCGGCAAGGCCGAGTGCCTGCATCTCGTCGAGGGTCGGATGGGTCAGCATCATGATGGTCCTTTCCTTCATTGATAATAGGCTCCGCCACGAATGTTGGCGTGTGAGGGCGCGGCTTTGACGGGTTCGGCGGCGGGGCTCGCGCGGTCGAGCCCGGATTTGAGGATGGCGCTCACGGAGGAGTAGCTGATCGCATTGATGGCGAGCGCCCTCTCGCATGCTGCTTCCAGCCGACTGCGCTCGTAGCGCCGCGCCAGGGCGATAATCCCCATGGCGGAGCGATAACCCTGCTCGGGATGCGGGCGCTCACGCATCATCCGCTCGACCAGGATGGCGGCGTTGACGCCGATCCGCCCTGCCATCTTGATCAAGCTCGCCGGCGTCATATTGGCGTAACGCTGATGGGCCTTGGGCATGTGCTCGTTCACGGTGACATGCCCACTGCGCTGAGAGCGACGCACATGGGGCGACACGCGCGTGATCCTGGAAGATCTCGACCGCCCGATAGGTGAGCCGGACGTCCACCCGACGGCCAATCAGCCGGTGCGGCACCGAGTAAAAAGTCTTGTCGACTTCGACGTGATAATCGGGATGTACCTTGGCCGTTTTCCACTCGGCGTATTCGAATGGCTCGCTCGGCAGCGGCGCCAGCGCCTCGCGCTCGATCTCCTCGAACAGCTGCCGGCGGGATTTGCCGATATGGCGCATCGGCCGATTGTTCAGCTCCTCCAGCAATCCGCCGATCGCGGTATTGAGATCGGTCAGGGTGAAGAACCGCCGATGGCGCAGCCGTGCCAGAATCCAGCGCTCGACAATCAGCACCGCGCCTTCAACCTTGCCCTTGTCGCGCGGCTTGCGGCTGCGGGTCGGCAAAATCGTCGTGTCGTAGTCTCGGCCATGGCGGCAAAGGTTTGGTTGAGCGTTGGCTCGAACCACAACGCCTTGACCACCCCGGCCTTCAGATTGTCGCAGACGATCGCCTTGGGAACTCCGCCGAAGTACGACAAGGCCCGGGTCTGGCCTTCGATCCAATCTGGTAGTCGCTGACCGAAGCTCCCCATAGCGAAGGTCAGCGACGAGGCCCCGAGCACCGCAACAAATATCTGCGCCTGACGGACCTCGCCGGTTTGCGGGTCGATCACCTCCACCGTCGGGCCGGCATAGTCGGTCTGCATCACCGCACCCGCGGCATGGCGGTGGCGGAAGGTCGGGTTCGCCCGGCGTTGGTAGGCGGCAAACCTCTCGCAGAACCACGTGTAGCCATAGCCGTCGGGATGCGCCGTCCGGTATTCCTGCCACAGCAGCGTCAGCGTCACGCCCTTGCGCTTGAGTTCCTGGGCCACCCGTGGCCACTCGGGTTCGCTCAAGTCCTGAGGCGGGCGCCCGACCCGCCGGAACAAAGCCCGCTGTAACGCCGCCTCGCTCTCGTAAATCGCCGGCAGCGGCCAGCTTAAACCCGCTTCACGCGCCCGCAGCAGGTAGGTGGCAACCGAGGTCTTGCTGATCTGCAGCCGTTCCGAGATCGCCCGAACCGACAGGCCTTGCTCGTACGTCAGCCTCAGGATCGATCGTAGGTCCTTCACAGTGGTTCGTTTCGCTTGCTTCCGTCTCGGCATCGCCCCTCTCAAACTCAGCTTGAGAGAGAACATTGCCTGAACGGCGCTCCCGAAAAACCAGCTCCGTAACTGTCCGCGATTTAGCGGAATCCCTGTCCCGGAATTACTGAAATCACTGTCCGCGAATTACCGAAATCAGTGTCCGGGAATTGCCGAAACACGCATCGTGTTCAATGACAAGCTGACCGCGTTTGCCAAGCACTGGGGCTTCCGGCCACGGGCCTGCGCGCCATATCGCGCCCGCACCAAGGGCAAGACCGAGAATGGCGTCGGCTACGTCAAGCGGAACGCGGTCGCCGGCCGCACCTTCCGGAGCTGGGAGGCCTTTGAGGCGCACCTCGAGGCTTGGACACGGGAGATCGCCGATCTACGCCAGCATGGCACGACGGGCGAAGCACCGATTGAGCGCTTCAGGCGCGCTGAGGCGCATGCGCTGAAGCCCATAGCCGGGAGGCCGCCCTTCCAGGCCGCACGTGAACTGATCCGCCGCGTGCAGGCCGACTGCGCGGTGGAGATCGATGGCAACGCCTACTCTGTGCCATGGCGGCTGATCGGCGAGACGGTGAGAGCGACGATCGCCGATGGCGTGGTGCGCATCCACCACGGGATCCATGAGGTGGCCGTTCATCCGATCTGTGTAGGTCGGCGCCGTCGCGTTGTCGACCCTAAACACTTTGAGGGCCTGACTGGCTTTAAACCGAGCCGTGCTGGCGAGCTCGCGTTATCGCCTGTCGCGGCGCCATCGCCGACGCTGCTGCGGCCGCTCGGGGAGTACGAAGCGATTGTGGGAGGGGGCTTCTGATGCGAACCATTGTTCCCGACCGCCTGAGCGATATGCTGACGCGCCTGCAGCTGACGGCTGTCCGCGACCAGCTGGATGGGTTGTTGGACGAGGCCAGCCGTCGAGAGCTGAGCCTACGCGAGACCCTGGTGCTGCTGTGCGAGCGCGAGATCGCCCGCAAGGATGAGCGGCGCGTCGAGATGACGCTTAAACTTGCTCGCTTCCCGTTCGTTCGCGATCTGTCGGGCTTCGACTTCTCGGCCCAGCCCTCGCTGGATCCCAAGCAGATACGCGAGCTTGCGAGCGCCCGCTGGATTGCCAATGGCGAGAATGTGCTGCTGCTTGGGCCGTCCGGGCTGGCGACATGATCCGATACCTCACTACTTCATTGATATTCCAAGAGTCCCTGCCGTGGGTCGGGTGAGACTGCACGCCCGCTTTTGATCGCGGATTGCACCGCCGGCAAATCGAGGTCCATCTCCCGAATAACATAGGGCGCGCCCAGGCAAGCTTGCTTGGCCGGCAGCACTCCGTCCTTGATGAGACGTACAACAGTCATCTTGCTAACCTGCAAACGGCTCGCTGCTTCGTGCAAAATAACTTCGCCGCGCTCTGCCCGTTCGCCTTCCCGGTAGGCGGCAACGCCATGATCATTGCGGAAAGTCCGCACCCGTTGTTGCGTCCAGGTATTCCCCTTGGCGGTCCGTACTCCCAGCCGATTCAGAACCGATGCGATGTTCCCATCGGACAGCATGCGTGCCAGTTGGCAAATCAGCTGTTCGGTCGCGGCATCAGTCTTCCAGCGATGCTGCCCGGTCCGGTTCTTCACGACGTGGAGTAGAGTATGGTCGCCGCCCTTCCAATGCAGCTTGAGATGGAGATAACCAGGTTCTAAGGTCACGATGATCTCTTCGAGCACCGCTCGCAAAATTCTTTTCCGGATCACCGCCGAGGCGCCCGGATGCCTCCACAGCTGTTCCAGATCGGCTCCTAACGCTAAGATCTCGGCGCGCTCCGTGTCGGTCAATGCGGATGGTTGCTTGTCACGTGCAACAGCCAGATCGGCTTCAAGCCGCGCCACTTCCGCGAGCCGTTCATTCCATCGTCGTTCGAGATCTCCGGCGACCAGACGGTTTTCCGGATCAACCGCATTGTATTGTCGGTGCGCCCGCGCTGCTTCATAACGCGCCTGCTCAAGTGTCAACTCGATCTGCCGCAGTCGCTCGGTACCAGCGCGCTCGCGATCCGCGATCGCCTGCAGGGCAGCGTCGAGGCCGAGCGGCGCAATCACCGACAATACCTCCGCGGATACCGCCGCGTCGATCCGCATGTTTCCGAAGCCAATACACTTGGTCCGTCGACCATGATTAACGTTGGCATCGTTGCACACGTACCGCGCGATTCCCCGTAGCCCGTTATGCAGCACTCGGAGCTTGCGTCCGCAATGTCCACAGCGCAGCAGCCCAATCAGCAAGCCGCCGCCATTGCGTACTGATCCCGGCACCATTTCGCCCTTCATGTTGGCGTTCCCGTTGATAATTCGTTGATTGCTCTCGTAGTCTTGCCAGGAGATATAGCCCTCGTGGTGATCGCGAATCAGCACTTCCCAATCTTTCTGGAGCCGGCGCACCCCCCGCGCGATCAGCTTTCGGCCGACTTCGATTCGAACCTGCGAGCCAGTTCTGCCAAACACATAGGCGCCGGCGTAAACTGGATTGCTCAACAGCCGATGGATCGTATTGTAGCGCGGCAGCCGCCATTCCACCACGCGGCCTCGCTCGCCGTACACGACAATCGGCATCTTGATGCCTTCGTCACACAGCCAAATCACAACTTGGCGGACGCTGCCGAACTCTGCAAACTTGCAGAATGCCAGATGGAGCGCTTCGCGCACGCGCTTGTCCGGGTCCAGCTCCAGACGATCGTCGGCGCTGCGCACATAACCAATAGCGACCGACGTATGGAGGTCGCCCCGCGCGGCCTTGAGGCGCAGCGCTTCCTGCGACCGCTGCCGCAAGATCGACAGTTCGAGCTCGCTGAATGTTCCTTTCATTCCAAGCAGCAGCCGGTCGTTCATGAGCTTTGGGTCATAGATACCGTCTTCATCAATGATCAGGCTGCTCACCAGGGTACAGAACTCCAAAAGTGTGTGCCAATCGCGGCCATTGCGCGCGAGCCGGGAAGCTTCAATGGCGAGCACAACCCCAGCGCTACCGGTACAGATCGCGGTCAACAAGCGCTCAAAGCCGGGGCGCGCCGTGCCACCGCCCGAACGACCAAGATCGTCATCGATAACGATCACATTCTCCCAGCCAAGCGCTCGAGCGCGGGTGGCAAGCGCATATTGACGGCGGCGGCTTTCGGGATTGTTGAGGAGCTGATCGGACGTCGATTGTCGCACGTACACGTAGGCGCTTCGTGACAAGTGATCGGGTGTGATCTTATTCATTGTTCGCCTCCCGCGTCTTTGCGAGAGCAGCGCTGCACTCGTCGAGAAGAAGCTTGAGTAGACCTGTGACTTCCGAGCGAACCTTTGGATCGAGTCGTTGATCGCGGATTGCGGTGGTTGTCAGCTCCAGAAGTTGCCGCCACTGTTGTTCCATCATCGCCTCCAACCGTCCGACTCGTTTCGGACGACGGTGACGAGGGTACGCGCAGTGCCGCCGCGAGGCTGCGAAGTTCGCGCAGTGAATCCAAGGAAAGCCGAGGGACTTCAACCATCGGCAGCGTCGCTGCCCACGTCTCTGTCATCCAGGCCGGCACCAAGATCCGGGTGCCATCTGCCTGCTCAATCACGAAATGCAAGCGATCGCCATGATTGACTCGCCGCAGAACGATGACGCGCTCGCCGGCGAGCGGATGATGCGGATATCGAATGGCAACTTCAAACGGCTGTTCTTGGGTAGTATGCCACGTGCTCGACCGGTGTCGGGAAAAGGCCTGCCGGGACAACCACTCTGTACTTTACACCCGGCTGCCGCAGTTGATCGAAGAACTGGGCCTTGGCCGGGGCGATGGCCGACTCGCCTCGCGGATGAAGAGCATCGCCGCCGTCGAGCTCCTCATTTTGGACGATTGGGGCCTCCAAGCCATCGACGCCAATGCCCGTCACTATCTGCTCGAAATCCTCGAAGACCGCTACAGTCGTCGGTCAACACTCGTCACCAGCCAGCTTCCAATTGCCAAATGGCATGAGCTCATAAATGACCCGACGTACGCTGATGCCATACTTGATCGCCTGCTTCACAACGCTCACAGGCTCGAACTGAACGGTGACTCCATGCGTCGCCCGCCCGTTCATTACGCTGGCGGCCGATGAAGACCGAGACTGCAGCCCGCGAAGCTGACCGGCCGCTACGGCACTGTTGGGGGTGCGCGTCCGGTCAGCTTCGCTCCGTCGAGCGACACCATCAAGCATCAGACGTGATCTCTGCGGAACTGCCGCTTGACCACGGGCTAGCGAAAGTGCCAGTTACCTTTAACGATCGGGCACTTCACCTGCGCGCGATCAGATCGGAGCGCTGCGCGGCATCAGATTGGAATACCTGCGCGCGATCATTGGAATCCGCACCGATCACACGCCGCTCACGGAGATTCCCGGGGAAAACGAGCCTGTTCGCCATAGTTCGGTAGTCGGCATGAACCTCAAGCTCACGACATCGATCCGCCGACTTGGCTCGCGATGTGCTGCCCGCCTGCCGAATCACCCCGCCAAGCGCATTCACGAACTCTGCCTTGATTAGCGTCCTCAGGATATCGCCCACGCCGTTTAAGCGCGATCAGCCATCCGCCCGACGCAGGCTAACTAGGGAGCCTTTGCCGGATGATTCTGGAATCGCTCGAAGAGTTTCATCGGACCCCTCGCTCCAGTGAGTAGCCAGTGCACATCGATCAGGGGTAATGCGCGGCGTACCAAGTACCATCCCTGCGCAGGCAGACGATCCAGCACCCAGGCCGGCACCGGGATCACCTCACCTGGGGTGATCACGTGAATCAGGTCGCCAGCAAGGGGTTGCTCGCACAGTGATGCCAGCGAACGCGAGGGCGAAATAATGGATGTCATCGGTAATGGACCTCGACTACCCGCCCGATAAGGGTTTATTCGGTTATGGCGCTGGGAAGAAAGTGCTGGCTCTTCGCTGATTCCGATCGGGCCGCCGTGACAGCGACGTTCATTTATGACAGAGCGTCTCAGCGACATCGACCCGAAAGCCGAGCTCGCCGACGTCTTCGGGCGCATCGGGGACATGCCACAAAGTCATCTGCATGAGCTATTGCCATGGCACTGGACGCCTCGCGCGTCAACGCCCTCCGCTCAAGCATGCACGTCAACAAAGTTCATTCCCGTCACCACGATCGGTCGCGCTGCAAGGGGTCTTGGCGACGACTGGCTGTGGGAGGTCGCCTGTGGAACGGACCCCGAGGACGGCCTCGTCAGGGTCTTTGGCGTCGGAGGCGGTAGCGTCATGGCGTTCACCGAACGCAGCATCGATATCCAGATGGGACTCATCAGGATACACAAGCGGGCACGCACCAGAATTCCATCGGTTCGTAATCGGGATAAGGATAGTTCCCGCGGTTGAGACGAATGCAACTGGCTCGCCGTCGCAGTGCTGGCGCACTAGATGCCGTAATGGGCCCTGCTCCGAGCGAGGGGTCATGATGGTGGCTGTCCCCCGATAGATGATGAAACGGGGTCACGACTTGAGTCGGCCCCAAGCATCTAGAGACGGAGGACAGCCGTGGAGAATTATGCCGGAATCGACGTGTCATTGGAACTGTCGAGCGTGTGCGTTGTGGATGCCCAGGGTAAGATCCTAAAAGAAGCGAAGGTCGCGAGTGAACCCGACGCCTTAGTTGAATTTTTTGAAGCACTTGGCTTTGAAGTGAAGCGGATCGGGCTGGAAGCGGGGCCGCTGTCGCAATGGCTGCATGCGGGCCTGAAAGGAGCAGGATTCGAGACGGTTCTGCTGGAGACACGGCATGTGAAGGCCGCGCTGTCGGCGATGACGGTAAAGACTGATCGCAAGGATGCGCGCGGGATCGCGCAACTGATCCGGATGGGATGGTTCCGGCCGGTACACGCGAAGTCGGTCGATGCGCAGGAGATTCGGGCCCTCCTGATTGCACGCAAACAGCTTCTCGGGCGGCTGATCGACGTGGAGTTGAGTATCCGCGGGATATTGCGTGGCTTCGGACTGAAGGTTGGTCCGGTGACGCGGAAGACGTTCGAAGCGAGGATCCGGGAGTTGGTTGCGGGTCAGGCGACATTGGAGCGCATTGCTGCGGCGATGCTTTCGGCACGATCAGCCTTGAAGGCAGAGTACGGAAGGCTACACAAGGCTGTGCTGGCAATTGTGCGTGACGATGCGGTCTGTCGCCGGCTGATGACGGTGCCGGGCGTCGGTCCCCTGGTGGCTATCACCTACAAATCGGCAATTGATGACCCTTATCGCATCGTAAAATCGAAGGCGGCAGGCGCGCTGTTCGGGCTCACGCCAAAGAAATACCAATCAGGAGAAAAAGACGTCACGGGCGGGATCACGTTGGCCGGCGATGAGACGGTGCGCACGGTGCTGTATGAGGCCGCCAACGTTCTGCTGTCGCGCATCACACGGTTCTCAAAACTCAAGCGCTGGGGGATGGATGTTGCCAAGCGGCGAGGCTCGAAGCGCGCAAAAGTCGCCCTGGCACGCAAGCTCGCAGTGATCCTGCATCGAATCTGGGTCGACGGAACAAGTTACCGATGGACTGACGCCGGCCCGATCGCAGCGTAGAAAACGTGGAGGAAATCGAGAACGCAACCGGGCTGAACTGAAGCTCGGTGCCCGAAGTCCCGTCGCCGGGACGGTGGATCCGGTGAAGCCGTTACACGGCCAGTGGTCGTCCTCTGACGAACCCCGCGCATCTAGATAGGCTCACCGCTCCCTCTGACAGCATGATGTGGCGGCCAGGCGTTGACCACGGACAGAAGCATGAGCTCGGCGACGTGACGTTACTCGGGAGGCTTGACATCATCGGGCCCATTACAGAAGGTCGAGTACCGAAGTGGGACGCCCACTCCGCAATTGATCACATATTGCATTGCCCTGGATTGGTGGCTGCTCGCACTAAATCCGCTGCCATGTCCCCCAATCGGCAGGTAATCCGGCAACTGATCAGGCATGTTGAGGATCATATCCCGGCGGTCAATTGCGCAAGAGCCGCATCCACTGCAGAGTGAAAGGATACTCCTTCTCCAGCAATTCCAGGGCTCTGCGCAGCGCATCCGTTGCGAAAACATAGGGAGTACAAGGCTTCGTCTTCATATTCTCGTTCAAACCGTGTTGCATGCCGTATTCAAGGCAAGTGCCGGCGACTATCAATTGTCTCGTTCCCGCTGCAACCGCGGCTGCCAGGAAACGCAAGATCGAGTTGCGGCCGACGTGGAAGAAGTCACGATAGTTCGCTAGCCTGGGCCATGCGAGGTGGACCACAGGTTACCTTCAAGCCCACGCTCGAGCACTGGCTTGAAATCTGCGGTCGCACAGGCGACAAAGTTGACCTCCGGGCACCACGACATTGTTGAAGCGTGATCGCCATGTCGTGCAATGGCAGCAATGGAATGGGCTCTCGCGCAAAAAACGAGTGACCGCGTCCGGCCGACGAAAGCTGGTCGCACCAGTCACCAAGTTCTTTACGTCAGAACCTTCAGTTTGGGAACCGCAATGACAAAATTGCCGCCCCACGTCTTAATCTGCTTGTGCTGCTGCATCACCTCTGAAGAGATGTTCCAGGGCAGGATCACCACCCAATCTGGCTTTCGCTTCGCGAGCTCCGCTGGATGCCGGATCGGAATGTGGCTGCCGGGCATGAACTTGTTCTGCTTGGACGCTGCCGCGTCGCAGACGAAGCTCATCAGGTCGGGCTTCAAACCGGCATAGTTCATCAATGTATTGCCTTTGGCAGCCGCGCCATAAGCGGCGACCAACTTGCCGGCGCGCTTTTGCTCAATCAAAAAAGCGAGGAAGTCGTTCTTTACCTTATCCGCCTTTTGCTGGAACGCCCGGTACAAACTTAGGTCTTGCAACCCCAGCCTCTTCTCATCGGCCAACAAGGTTTTAACCGCTGCCGTTGTTTGCCGTGAATCATCCTTGTCGCAGCCATAGATGCGCAAGGACCCACCATGCGTCGGGAGCTCCTCAAGGTCGAAGATACGCAGTCCAGCCCGTTCAAAGATTTGGCTAACCGCGGTCAGTGACAGATACGAGAAGTGCTCATGATAGGCCGTGTCGAACTGGTTCTGCTCAACCATGTTCTTTAGATGCGGGAACTCCAAGTTTACCGTACCTCCGGGCTTGAGTACAATACGTAGGCCCAATGTGAAGTCATTGATATCAGGCACATGGGCGTAGACATTGTTGCCGCAGACTAGATCTGCCCGCTGCCCGTTTGCCGCCAGCATAGTAGCTGTAGCTGCGCCAAAGAAATCGCGGAGCACCGGTACGCCAATGCGCTCGGCAGCGCCGGCGGTACTGGCAGTCGGTTCGATACCCAAGCACGGTACACCCATCTCGACAAAATTTTTGAGAAGATATCCATCATTGGAGGCGATCTCGATGACGAAACTGTCTCGGGTAAGATGCAGCATCTCTGAAATCTTTTCGCAATAGGCCTTGGCGTGTTTCATCCAACCTTGCGATGTTGAGGAGAAGTACGCGTAGTCGCTAGAGAACAATTCGTGAGCGACGGTGTAGTCCTCGGTTTGTACGAGCCAGCATGCGTGACACACAAAGATCTTCAGCGGAAGGGTTGTCTCCGGCGCGTGGAGCTGCGCTTCCGAGAGATAAGCGTTAGATGGCGGCGCGTGTCCAAGGTCAAGGAAAACGTGTTGTAGTTGCGTCTGGCAATGACGGCACTTCATAGGTCCAGTCCCTTAAAGTCCGCATCAAGAAGCGGGTGCTTCGAGTCGCGTGCAGACAAATCTGTCGGCGGCAAAGGCCATATAACGTCCGCCATCGGATCGTCGAATCGAACAGCTCCTTCGTCGGACGGCGAATAGAACGCGGTATTGAGATAAAGTAGCTCCGAGTTCTCCTCCAATGCTTGTAACCCGTGGGCGCAACCTTCGGGGATGATGAACGATCGGCAACTGGCCGGCGTAAGTTCGACCGCCGCCCATTTGAGGAATGTGGGCGAATTCTTACGCAGATCAACTGCAACATCGAAGACGCGCCCCCTTAGGCAACGTACTATCTTCATCTCAGCCATGGGAGGGTTTTGATAGTGCAGTCCACGGACAGCGCCGACCGAATTTGTGAGGGAGTGACTGATTTGAACAATTCTGCGTGCACCGACGACCTTCTGCTCCTCATTGGCGCAGAACAGGCGATGGAATGATCCCCGGTGATCCGAATGCAGGTTGCCTTCGGCGACCCAAACACCGGCAATATCTGTTTCGAACAGCTTCATGCTCGACGGCCCTTGGCCCAAGGAAATCTCGCTGTCTGCAGAAAGTAATTCGAAAAATATACTGATCTGCCCCCGCAATCTCCTCCAAGAATTGGTAGAGTCCATCACCTCGTGCAGCGAGACCGAACTTTGGACCACCCGGAGTTAGAGTTTTGCGCCTCTGATCACGTTGGCGGGCTGGTTGCGCCGACGTGGTTCTGCAGCAAAATCGGCGGCCTGTTGCCGATCGCCCCGTGGGGCCGTTCCTCATTGTAGTACTTGCGCCAATCCTCCAACTTTTCCCGGGCATCCGCAAGGGACAGGAACCAGTGCGCATTGAGGCATTCAGCCCGGAAGCGGCCGTTGAACGCTTCGATGAAGGCGTTGTCGGTGGGCCTGCCAGGTCTTGAGAAGTCCAGCGTGACGCCACGCTGATAGGCCCACAGGTCAAGATCCCGCGACACGAACTCGCTGCCCTGATCGACCCGGATAGTGGCCGGGAATCCCACTTCATTGCAGACTCCTTCCAGTATCGCCACGACGTCACGGCCGCGGAAGGTGAACCGCGGCTCCAGCGCGGGCGAGAAGCGGGAGAATATATCGACGATCGTGAGCACCCGAAGCTTCTGTCCGGTCGCGAGCTGATCGTGGACGAAGTCCATCGCCCAGATCTCGTTGGCGCGCGTGGCCGGCCGGCGGTCATCGCGCAGCTTGGCCTTGACCCGCCGCTTGGGTGCCTTGTTGCGCAATTGCAGCCCCAATTCGCGATAGATGCGCCGTGTCTTGTTCTGGCCATGGCGCCAGCCTTCACGGCGCAGCAGGACGTGAACGCGGCGGTAACCGTAGCGAACGCGCGCATGGCAAATTTCATTGATCCGTGTTTCGAGGACGGCCTGGCCGGAGCGACGAGATTTGTAGTGGTAGGTCGAGCGGTCGAACTCGAGGGCCGCGCAGGCCTTGCGGATCGACACCTGCCACTCGCCACGGACCTCGTCGACGAGCTTGCGCTTCCGGCCAGGCTTCACAGCTTTCGGCGGATCACGTCCTGCAGCATTTCCTTGTCCAGCGACAAGTCGGCCACCAGTTTCTTCAGCTTGGCGTTCTCATCCTCAAGCTGCTTCAATCGGCGCATCTCGGTCGGCAACAGCCCGTCATACTTCTTCTTCCAGTTGAAATAGGTTGCCTGGCTGATCCCGGCCTTCCGGCAGATGTCCGCCACCGGCACCCCGTCGTTGCCTTGCTTGAGAATGAACGCCTTCTGGGCGTCCGAAAACTTCGAGGCCTTCATGTCTTCCGCTCCTCCCAGCCGAGGGGATTCGGCAGCGCAAGACGCTAACCAAAAACGGTCCAGTTTGGCGGTCTCAGATCATCGTGGTCATGGACTGAGCTCATAAAACTGGACCCTTTTTTTGCTAGTGCCGTCCGGTGATTCCCTGGGCTTGGGGAGCGGAGCACGATGAAGGCCTCGAAATTTTCGGACGCCCGAAGGGTTCATATTGAAGCAGGGAGCCAATGGGATGTCGGTTGCGGATATCTGCCCCCTTAGGCGGTGATCCAGGCTGACCTACTTTTATTGGAAAGAGAAATATGATGGACTGGTGCCCGCCGAGATGCGGCGGCTGAGGCAGCTCGAGGGGGAGAACGCCAAGCTGCGCAACGTCGCCGAACTGAGCCTCGACAAAGAAATGCCGCAGGACGCGCTGCGCCGAAAACTATGAGACCTGTCCGGCTGGTTGATGAGATGCGTCATTACTGGCGCGTTTTGATCCGCCGAGCCTGTCACGTGTTGCTGCTCGAGTACTACAGATCTCCTCGCTTCCGACAGGCCAAGCTCGAGCAGCGGATCAGGGAGATTTGCCAGACTTGGGTACGCCACAGCTATAGATGGGTTCACGTCAAAACATCTGTATCGAGGCACTAGTGGTGACCGGCGCCTGCAAGCCGGCAATCGGCGGTGCTGGCGGCCGTTGATCAGCATGCGGGCGGTTTCATCATCGGCGGCAGGCCTTGTGCTGCTGCCGGATGTGCTGCTCTTGGCCTAGCCGCCAAGCGCACGCTTGAGCAGGACATGCAGCCGCCGATAGCCAAAACGACGGCCCTCCCGGGCAATCGCCCTCAAGCGCTGCCGCAGATAGGTATCGTCGGTCCGGTCGTCCTGTACGTCATAGTCATGCGGCAGCAGCCGATGACTTTACATTGGCCACCGTTCGCTCATCCCGAATGCTTCTCGATGGGCGACAGCTTTCGAATAGGATCGAGACGACGGTGCCATCGATCCGCGCCAGCCCGGTATAGCCGAAGGCGACCATCATCGTCGCCTCCCGCACGCCCCAGCCGTGATCGGCATCATGGTGATCAACATGATCGGCGGAATCAGCATGAACAGCTGCTCGAAATCGCCGGGCGCATCGATCGCGCGCACGCAGCACCAGGCAATCACCACCGCGATCACATGGATGGTGAGCGAGAGCACCGCAATCTTCGATTCGCTCTTCTTGCTGAAGATCACGTGGTTGGCGATCACCGAGCACGCGTGGACATTCTTGGTAGGTCACCAGCCTTTCAACCACGCCCAGTGCAGATGGCCGAGCAGCAGAAAACCAGCCGCCGGCTAGTGCGGCGAAATCGACAAAGACCAACGCGAGCCGGTCCTTGGCATCGCCGATCATGCCGTAGCTCGAGTGACCCCGCCAGCCGGCTTATAAAAAATCAGAAATACGCATGACAGCCGGGCTCAATCACTCTCATTTGATGCTGTGGACGGCGCCCACTCTGCGGCATCGAAGTGCCATAGGGTGGTTGCGTTAGAGCAAACCACATTGAGGGGAGCCGTCCATGGGCGAGGTTAGCACGATTGGTCTGGATATTGCGAAGTCGGTGTTCCAGGTGCATGGGATCGATGTTGCGGGCGCGGTCTTGATCCGCAAGCGCGTAAGTCGGGCAAAAGTGCTGGAGTATTTTGGCCAGCTGCCGCGTTGTTTGGTCGGGATCGAAGCATGTCCGTCAGCGCATCATTGGGGCCGCGAACTTCAGGCGCTCGGTCATACGGTCAGACTGATACCTCCGAGCTATGTGAAGGCTTACCTCAAACGCAGCAAGAATGATGCGAATGATGCGGCTGCGATCTGTGAGGCTGTGACGCGGCCGTCGATGCGTTTTGTCCCGATCAAGACGACGGAGCAGCGTAAGCGCTTAGCCGGAACCCTTGCTTCGGGATCGGTATCGTTGTGCGAAAGAAGCCTCCGGGCTTGGACGGAGGTTTGGGATGGGATTGGACAGCAAAAAGGACGTCCATTTGGACGGCTCAACGACGGGGTCGGTGAGCCGGCTGGAGGTTCTTGAAGGACCATCGGGGCGCCGCGTACGTTCGGAAGCTGAGAGAGCTCGGATCGTCGCCGAGAGTTTGTTACCTGGTGCCCAGGTGTCCGAGGTGGCGCGCAAACACGGAGCGACGCGCTGGCAGATCTACGATTGGCGACGGCGGTTTCGACAGCGAGGCATGTTGCCGCCGTGCGAGGCATCGCAGCCGACATTCGCGCCGCTGGTCGTGGAAGGTGCGTTGGAGGAGCGTCAGGTTCCGGCGATCAAGCTTGAGATCGCGATCGGCGACGTCGTGCTGCGGACGGATATGGCCATTGATGCCGAGCAGTTGTCCCGAGTGATCCGCGCGGTGCGAGCGTCACGATGATCGCGGCTGGTGCGGATCTGAAGATTTACGTTGCAACGCGGCCGATCGATTTCCGCTGTGGCCATGATGGGCTTGCGACGAAGGTGCAGGAGATGCTTCGTCTCGACCCGTTCAGCGGCGCGGCCTTCGTGTTCCGATCGAAACGAGCTGACCGGATCAAGATTTTGGTCTGGGATCGAACGGGCCTGGTGTTGGTGCACAAGCGTCTCGAAGGTTGCAAGTTCGTTTGGCCAACGATCGCAGACGGCGTGATGCGGATGTCGCCGGCGATGTTCGCGGCCTTGTTCGAGGGGCTGGATTGGAGGTTGGTCCGTCCGGAAGAAGCACGCCGCCCGCAGGCGGCGGGATAACTGCGGCAGAATGACTCGGAAGCTATTTTGAACGTGGCACGCGCGGCGGCGATATGCTCGAAATAGCGCATGAGCATCGCAGCGCTGCGCGACGAAAACGAACGCCTGAAGGCGCTTTTGGCGCAAACGCAGGCGGCCTTGAGCGAGCATCAGGGCGCGCTGGCGGCGTCGGAGGAAGCCCGACGTCGGCTGGAGGTCATTCTCGGCGAATTGCGACGCGACAGGTTCGGCGCGAAATCCGAGAAGCTGCGACCAGATCAATATCACTTGCCGCTCGAAGACGTGGAGATCGCGCAAGGCATCCTGGATGCCGCACAGGAGAAAGCCGAGAAGGTCATCCAGGGCCGATCGCGAAACGCGACGGATCAAAGCTCTCATCGCAATCGCGGCTGCTTGCCTGCCCATTTGCCGCGGGTGGAGCGGATCATCGAGCCTGCGAGCACGCTCTGCCCGTGCGGTTGCGGCGCCATGACGAAGATCGGCGAGGACGTCAGCAAGCGCCTTGACGTGATCCCGGCACAATGGCGCGTGCTGGTCACACGCCGCCCGAAATACATCTGCCGCCGCTGCTCCGGCCCTGTCGTGCAGGCGCACGCGCCGGAGCACGTCGTGCCTGGTGGACTACCGACCGAAGCGGCGATTGCCCACGTGATCGTCTCCAAGTTTGGCGACCATACGCCGTTTTACCGTCAGGCCGAGATCTATGCGCGCCAGGGGATCCGGCTTGATCGGGCGACCCTAGCCCGCATTTCTCACAGGGCCGATAGCTGTGGGACGGGGGATAGGAGTATCTGCCGAAGGCGACGAGGAGCCATGGCGCGGAGGGGCGCGGCTGGCGATTTAGCTTTGCGTGTCTGCGTGGGACCTTGTTGGTGATGCCGGCGATTGGGCGTGTGGCGGCTTCGCGTGTCAGGCCGGCGAGGCGCGAGCTTTGGCGGCTTCGGCCAGGCGTCGAGCCACGTGTCCCCATTCCTGGGCGGCTGGGCTGGCCGAGGCCATGGCGATCTTGATGCGGCGGACGCGCACCAGTGCGCCGATCTTCAGGAGCTTCAGGCGGATGGTGCCGCAAGTGGCGTCCGCAAAGGTGGTTTCGGCAAGGCCGATGCGCCGCAGGGCGCAGATCAGCACATAGGCCATCGAGGCTAACCACAGCCGCAGTTGGTTGGCGCGCATGGTCACCGCGGAAGTGCGGTCGGCGTAGAGATCGAGCTGGCATTCCTTGATGCGGTTTTCCATCTCGCCGCGGGCGCAGTAAATGTCCTCGTAGAGCTGCCGCGCGCCCGCCTCGGCCCGCTTGAGCGAGGTCACGACGAAGCGCGGATTGGCTTCGCCCTTTGTCCACTCCGCCTTGGCAACGACGCGGCGCCTTCGGCTCCAGGTGCCGAGCGTGCTCCACTGGAAGTCCCTGAAGCGGCGCGCCGGGCGGCCTGTCTTCTCGGCCGCAACTCTCGCCGCGGCAAGCTCCTCCTCAATCATGGCGACCAGGCGCGTGTTGCGGGCGAGCCCGAACAGATAGTCCACGCGGTTCTGTTCGCACCACGTCATCAGCGCCTCGCGCGCAAAGCCCGAGTCCGCTCGCAGCACGATGCGCACGAACGGCCAGCGGGCGCGGATTTGCCGGACAATCCGTTCGACCTCCGCAACGCTGCCCGCGCTGGCGTCGAAGTCGGCCAGCAGATGCCGGCCGCAGAACACGTACAGCGGCAGATAGCAGTAGCAGTCGTAATAGCCGTGGAAGAAGCGCCCCTCCTGATGCCCGTGCAGGGGATCGTCGGTGGCGTCGAGATCGAGGATGATCTGGCGCGGCGGTCGCTTGTGCGCCTCCAGGAACAGCGTCACGGGCAACGCCTCGATCGCCGCCGCCTCGTAGGCTATCTTGTGATAGCGCGAAGGCTCGTTTCGGCTCAGTTCCAGCCGGTTCAACGTCGACTTGCCGGCCACCGGCGCGCAGTCCTCGCGCCTGGCTTCAAGCTTGCCCGCCAGCACCGCCATAAGCGGGTCGTGCCGCAGCTCGTCGTGATCGTTGAGATCTTCGTAGCCAAGCGCAATGCCAAAGACCCGCTGTCCGATCAGCGTCCCGACCGTATGCTCGATCAAGTCCGGGCGGCGATGATCGCGAAAGCAACCCGCAAAGCGCCTCACCAAATCGATCGCTCGATCGGTGGCGCCCAGAAGCAGTGCTCCAGCATCCGACGTCACCAAGCCAGCATCAAAGGCCGCTTCCACAGCCCGGCCTTCCACCACTCCAAAATCAAACCGTTCTGCGCTACACTCTGTTGGCATCGGGGCATTCCTCGAATCATCGCAAAGTCCTTCTCGCAAAAGAACTTTCGCTGATTCGCGCCCCGATGCGCCTCAACTCTGTGAGAAATGCGGGCTAGGCAATTGGTCCGGCCGCGCCTGCTTCCATCTCCAACCCGTTGCCGACCACATGCGCCGCCATCTGGCAGCGGCCGAGCGTCTGTTCATGGACGAAACCACGGCGCCGGTGCTCGATCCCGGGCGTGGTCAAACGAAGAAGGGCTACTTCTGGGCGATCGTGTCCGACGACCGCGGCCACAGCGGCCCAAGGCCGCCGATCGTGCTGTTCCGATATGCCCCGGTCGCAGCGGCGCCTTCGCTGAGCAGTTCCTGGACGGCTTTGGCGGACGCTTCCTGCAATGCGATGCTTATGACGGTTATGATCGGCTGACCGAAGTAGCTCGACTGCAAGGGCCTTGGACGCTCGTGCATTGCTGGAGCCACTTGCGCCGGCGCTTCGTCAAATTGGCCCGCAACAGCAAATCGCCGATCGCCGAGGCCGCCGTTCGGCACATCGCACAGCTTTACGCCATCGAAGCCATGGTGCGCGGTGCATCGCCGGACATCCGGCTCGCCGCGCGAAAGGAGCATTCGTTGGCTCTCGTCGCCGCTTTGAAAATGTGGTTCGAGAAGCAGCTGTCGATGATCTCCAGCGGCTCGACACTTGCCGAAGACATCCGCTATGCGCTGAATCACTGGCAGGGGCTGACCCGCTTCCTCGAAGACGGCCGCCTCGAGCTCGACACCAACCCGGTCGAGAACGCCATCCGGCCAGTTTGCCTGACCAGGAAAAATGCGCTCTTCGCCGGTCATGAAATCGGGGCAGAAAACTGGGCCTTGCTCGCGTCGATCGTCGCCACCTGCAAGCTCAACGACGTCAACCCGGCTGCCTACATCGCCGAAACACTCGAGGCGATCATCGACGGCCATCCTCATAGCAGGATCGAAGACCTCATGCCGTGGCGATTCCGCAAATCGTCAAGCCAGCCCCAATAAGGGTCCCGGCTAAGCGCTTACGGAGCAGCAGACCGCCTTGATGCTGCACCGGACCCGACAATTGCTGGTGCGCCAGCGTACAATGTTGAGCAATGCACTGCGCGGGCACTTGGCCGAACTCGGCATCGTGTCGGCCAAGGGGCGCAACGGGACAGCGGAGTTACTAAGGATTATCGCGGATGGCGAGGATGGCCGGGTGTCGCCAGCAGTGTGCGGTATCCTCGACGTGTTGGCGCGGCAGTATGATGCCATCGGCGCAGAGATAGCATCCATCGACAAGAACATTATGTCCCTGCACCAGGCCTGTGAGGCAAGCCGGCGCCTGGCGGAGATCCCAGGTATCGGCCCGATCGGTGCCACCGCCCTGGTTGCCGAGATCGGTGACTGGAATACTTTCTCGTCGGGGCGCAGTCTTGCGGCCTGGATCGGGTTGGTGCCAAAGCAACACAGCACGGGTGGCAAAGACAAGCTCGGCAGCATCACCAAGCAGGGCAATCGATATTTGCGGTGGCTGGTGGTTGTCGGGGCAATGGCCGTTATCCGCTACGCGCGTAAGCATGGCACCGAAAAGCGGCCGTGGCTCGCACGATTGATGGAGCGTCGCCCCACCAAGGTGGCGGCCGTGGCGCTGGCCAACAAGATTGCGCGGATGGCGTGGGCCATCATGGTCCGGGGCGAGAGATACAAGGAACCCAAGCTGTCGCTGGCGGCATGAGGCAGGCCGACAACTAGATGGCAACACCAATTGGCGAGGGCATGACGACGTAATGCAGATACGGTCGTTCCGGGGATCGGGAGAACCCGCTTGGGTCAACGCACCACCTCCAAAGTGCGCCATTTTGTTTGGGACCCGATCCGCGCAGAGCATTAGGGCCAGCGGCCATACCTGCCACACTAACAGGCCGGACACGTGACCGCACCCGACCAATGCTGCAAAACGTCAGAAAGTTCTTGCCAAGGCGCCGTCCACACGTGACCCAAATTACCTCACGCAGCTCGTTCGAGCGTCAGGGCTGGCTCTCGTACCCGGGTCAGCTTCGCAACACACTCGGAAGTAACCCTAATAGCGGACGGGCGCCCACCCCTTGCGGTCTCTCTCATACGGTGGCCGAACAGTCGTCGAAAGGTGTTAATGACGTCTCGAAAGCCTGGAACGGAGTGAGCGCGCCGGGCGCACGCTGATCTCGACGACCCTCCCGTTCGTGGGCGTGAATAATGCCCCGTTGCGAATCCATGTCCTTCCCGTTTTTTGACCGACCCGAACCGAAGCTCAGGAGCTCGATGACTACGTTTCTGGTTCCGAGCACCTTGGCTTGGCAAACGCTTTACAGCCGACGCTCACGATCATATCGAGCTTCTCATTCTGGCATGATCCGCATCTGGCCTGCCCTCGCATTGTGTGGAATGGCGATCTGCGCGCCAAGAGAAGCGCGCTCGGACCTTGATCATCCTGCCCAACGGCAAGACTGTAACTTTTGACATTCACTCCTTTTGGGTGAGGATTCCCCGGGCGTGCCCGCGCCTATTGATGGATGTGCGTCCTTGATCGTCTCCACTATGACCACGATCTAGTTGTCGGTGAGATGGTGCGCCGCTTTGTGGTGTCTTGTTAACTTTCACGTCACACTCCCAGCCATCGTAGATCGCGATTGAGCCGTCCAGCATCAATGTGCCGCCGCAGCATGTTAAGACGCAGATATGGAGAATTCCGGAGCTCCCGGTCGGCGAACCTCATCCGTTCAAAGCCTTTCAATAGGCGGCCAATCGACTGATCTAGAGAAACCTGGGGGATAAAATCCGACGCTAGCGATTTGAAGAGCGAGAAGTCAACCTTGTAGGAACGCTTGTCGGGCGGAGCATCAGCATTGATGCTGACTTTGGTATTAGGAACCTGCCGCTGCACAGCCTCCGCCAGATCGCTGACCTGATAATTGCTTTCGTCTCGGCCAGCGTTGACTGCCAGCCAAGTCCCGCCATTTTCTGGACGGCGCCAAATCGCCCAATAAATCGCTCGCGCCATATCTTCGACGTCGATCAAAGGCCGCCACGGCGAACCATCGCTCAGCACCGTGATTTCGCCGCTGCTTACAGCGCAGGCCACAAAATCGTTTAGGACCAAGTCAAGCCGGAGGCGGTCTGACATCCCACACGCAGTCGCAAAACGAAGCGATGTAAAGACCATCCCGTTGAGGTTAATTTGCCGCAGGTCGTCCTCCGTGCCAATTTTAGAGCGCGCGTAGACGGTCAGTGGATTGGTAGGATCTTTTTCTCTGCGCGGCCCTCCCTCCGTTGCGCCATACATGGAACATGATGAGGCAAAGACGAAATTTCCTACGCCATGGGCAGCAGCCAATTTGGCAATTCGAACACTTGCCGCACGATTTATTGCGGTAGTAACGCTCTCAAACTCTTTGCCCATCGAATCGTTCGAGATGGCAGCCAGATGAACCACAACGTCCACTTCATCGAGTATCGCAGGCGTTAGTTCGCGCACATCGCCGATGTATTGCCGTGTTAGGCAAGCCTCGGGCATTGATTCCGCGCCAGTCAACGAATGGCCATAAAACCCGGAATCATAGCCCATTATCTCGATTCCGGGATTCTTCGACTTTAGAAACCGGGTCAACACCGACCCTACGTATCCCATATTGCCAGTGATCAAAATGCGCATACTACTTCCTCACCATTGTTTCCACGGCGCCCTGCCCGCCCAGGCCTCCGAGACCATTCGCACCGGACTTGGCGATGGGCGCCGATCGCGGTCAAGGGCGAAGGAAATATCGACGCTTAGGCGTCACGAAGATCCTGGAGTAAACAAATTCCGATCATCAGCCCTTCTTCCATTTTTTCCTGCGCCGGCGGCTGTCGCTTTGGCACTTCAGGAGAATTGGCCTGCGGAGCCGAACAAAACCTCCGTAACAAGCCTTCTCACCGTTTTAGTTGGCCAGGGCCTGGAGCAACGCCGACAGGACGTGCCATTTATTTCGTCCTGGATAGGCTCCGGACCGCCCAGCCACTTCAGTGCGAGTTCGACCAACTTGATCGCGCGATCCTTGTTGCCGCTCTCGTAATACTGAGCGACCGCCCCATACGTCGTCGCGTTGCGGAGGATTCATTGCCAGGATGTGTGCGGACAGATCCTTACCCCATCTTAAAGCACTTGGCAGTCGGGAAGTAGGAGTTGTCCTTCGCCGGGCCGAAGAGTTCGCGCATCGCTCCGGCCATCCACACCTCGGATTTTCGATTGATCGCGTCGCGAACCAATTGGCGCATGACCGCCAAGCCGGTTGCATGTCGTGCATTTTGTGACGCAACAGATCCGCATGGAGCACGCGGAAGTTGATGTCGTCCAGCATCACCGCGACGGCCTCTTCGACTGCCGAAAATCTACAGTCCTTCGCCGCGATCAGCGGCCGAAGTTTGGCATAAATCGCCTTGATCGGAGGAGCCGGGGACTCAATGCGCAAGACCATGTTGCTCTCCAAAGCTATTGCCAAACGTTGTGCGACTTTATGTGCAAGCTTGTCTGTGTGTCAGAAACGGGTCACACGGGTCAAGAAGGTGAGCATCGCTCGTCTTGCACGTGTGCGTGCACCAGCCCTCACTCCATGTTGCTGTGTCCTCACCAGCAACGGCCGTGCCACCGCCGTCAGCGCGCAATAAACGTCTATTACACTGTGAAAACCTCCATCGTGCCCCCATACGGCCGGTGTTGTGAATCCGACGGGCGTTGTGCCTCTGTCAGAAATTGGACACGAATTGCGCTCTTCGGCGCCACGGAGCGTGGTTTGGCTTGTGAGCCGCCGAACGGATCTTGTAATCCCTCTCCCGGTCAGGCAGGACTAGACCCTATGTTTGCCCTCTGAGGTGACGGGCGGCCCGCCCCGCGGCAAGCTCTTATCGAGGGTTGCGCCGGATGGTCCTGCGCCGAGCCTTAAGCATGGGGAGCGGGCCTGATGAACGATAGCATTTTCGTGGGGCTGGATGTGTACAAGGCGACGATTTCGGTTGCAGTGGCGAAGCGATGCGCGGCGGGGAAGTTCGCAACTTGGGCATCATCCCTAATCGCGCTGATCAAATTGCCAAGCTGGCGAAGAAGCTTGGCAAGAGTGGCCGACAGGTAAGTTTTTGCTACGAAGCCGGACCGTGCGGATATGGGCTGCATCGACAACTGACGGGACTGGGCACAACTGCATCGTGGTGGCCCCTCACTGATCCCGATGAAGGCCGGGGATCGCGTTAAAACCGACCGGCGCGATGCGGCGATGCTGGCCAAGCTGCACCGGAGCGGCGAGCTGACAGTGGTGTGGGTTCCGGATGCAGCGCCATGCGCGACTTGGTGAGAGCCCGCGTCACGTCGATGCGTGTGCTCGGCAAGGCGCGGCAACATATCCAAGGCTTCCTGCTGCGACATGGGCGCATCTATGCCGGGAAGAACGGTTGGCCTCTGGCTTATCGTCGCTGGCTCACCACGGTGCGCTTCGATCACCCGGCGAGCCAAATCGTTCTGCAGGACTATATTCATGCGGTGACCGATGCTGAAGCCCGTCTGGACCGCTTGACCAAACGGATCGAGGAGCTGGCGCCACAATGGTCGATGACGCCATTCGTAGAGGCCGTGCAGGCGATGCGCGGCGTCGCCTTCATCGTTGCCGTGACGGTGGTTGCCGAGGTTGGCGACTTCTCCCGCTTCGACAATCCCCGCCAGTTGATGGCCTTTCTCGGTCTCGTGCCGTCGGAGCATTCGAGCGGCGCCACCATCCGACGCGGCGGCATCACCAAGGCCGGCAACGCTCTGGCCAGGCGGGCTCTGATCGAGGGGGGCATGGACCTATCGCATGCAAGCCCGCGTCAGTCGCAAGCTCCATGACCGCAACGAGCGCCTGCCTCAAGCTATCCGCGATATCGCCTGGAAGGCCCAGGTCAGGCTGTGCGCCCGCTATCGCCGCTTGTCGGCGGCCGGCAAACCCAAGGTGATCGTCACCACCGCCATTGCACGCGAGATGGTCGGCTTCCTGTGGGCGATCACTCGTCAAGTACAAACCGGGCCGGGCGCCTGAAGAGCGCTGCTGGACCATATCGGTGCCCAGGGCAGGAGGTAGGGCGCGGTGGGGAATCCTCGTGGCCTGTTATGTGTTATGAGCCGGCATTGCCGACGCTCGCTCCCTAGACCGAGGCAGCCCCAAGACGAAACCGCGGTCATGCGGTAGCCAACCCGCGCATAAGAGCTTGATCAACCGTCGTCTTTGGTCCTGCCTCCTACCGTGGGCACCTTCGAATTCTAGCGTCCGGGCGCTGAACCGGGAGCGGCTCCGCTTGATCGGGTCCCTTGACAGCAAACATGAGAGACAGGCTACTGAAGAAGTCGTTTGCGAAGCGGTCGATGGCACACGCATCGAGGCCTGGGCCAACATGAAGAGTTTTGTGCTGAAGAATGGCGGCCACCGCCGTCGGACGAAGACCAGGGCGGCGGGCGCAACGACCGAGCGCAACTTCCTTGCAGAGGAGCGCAAGAGTACCTCTCCTAGGAGTGCTCCCAATGGCAGAACCAAAGAGCGCGCTTTGTTGGATCCCTTTGTGGATTACACATCAGCCTCGCGCCAACCAGAACAAGTCTTTCGGTCCTAATGGCCGGCGGCGGCTTGCGACTGTGGCCCGGCACGACGTCCTGCCTCCAGTGTTTTCATACATCTGGAAATTTGATCTTAAAAGGCCCCCGGCGGGCATGCCGGAGGCCTTCTTGGAGGTTACAATTTGATCTATTGAGCCGTCCCTTTTCTCCTTCCGCTAGTTTGACAAAGACTCACCAGTTGCGCTGAGCTCGGATCAGCAGGCTCACCGTATTCTGGTCCTTGAGCTCGTAGGTGGCGCCGGGCTTGGCGATACCTGCTTGCGTCGGCAGCGCCACCGTGCTTCCGGCCGCGTACTTCTGGTCCAGCATGGTGTAAGTCAGATCGGCCGAGAATGTCAGGCCCCTGACCGGGGTCCAGCGCGTGACCGCACCAACAACCGCGTAGTTGAAGTCCGGGTTACAACCGCCAACTCCGGTCGAGAGCGCGAGAGCTCCGACGAAGGCACCACAGATGTAGCCCTTGGCCGTGTCGTTGTACCGCACAGAACCCCACCCACCGTAGATCGCGGTGTTCCACTGGGGATCCCAGTTATGGTTGTAGGCCCCGTTGAAGCCATAGGTCGTGGTCAGCTGCTGGTCGGAGCCAGTCACGAACACAGAGTCAGAGACGCTAGCAAGGCCGACGCTCTGGTAAGCGCCCGCGATGCTCGTACCACCGTACATCGCGTAGGTGGTCGGCATATACTGCTGAAAGTTGTAACGGCTTGCACCGTTCGTATACACGCCTGTCATGTTGATGGTATCGCCAGGACCAGTTGGGATGTTCTTAATCGATAAGGCCAATTGACCAGCCCAACCCCATTTGTCATCAGGATGGCCCGTGAGTTCAGTGGCACCGTAGTAAGCAGCGTGATTATTGTGAGCGGCGACCGACGCCTGGAAGAGCCCCCAAGCCTGGTCAACACGAAGCATCGCGATTAGATCTGGAGCTCGCGAACCGCCGATGTCGTTGGCACCGTACGCACCGGTGGCGAGACCTGCGGCCGTCGCGCCGCTCACGTTCCAGATATTAGTCGTGTCTTGTTGGACTTGATCCTCGGCCGAGAACGAGACTGAGAGGCCCTGGCCGAAGTTAGCGGTATAGGCGAACTGGTTGACTGGGTTGAAGCCGCCGGCGCCCGGAAGGCCGTCGAAGTTATTCCCGGGATAGTTCATCCAAGGTGTGGAGAACTGCGATACCGCCTTACCCATCGTGAAACCAGCGAACTGAATGAGGGCGTAGTGGATGCTAAGCAAGCCGCCCGCGATGAAGTCACCAGCATAGGTGGTACCACCACCACCGACACCGGTATAGCCGCCTGACGTCCAGGTGAAATTGGCATCGAAGTAGGTGCGGAGCACGCCATACTCGGTCGCGGTACGCGTATCGATGTTGAGGTCTCCTCGAGAACGAGTGGTGTAAAAGTTACTCAGGCGGTTGTTAGCTCCCGCGACACCGTTCACGCGGCCTGACGCGTAGACCCCATTGGTGTTCAGCGCAGTCTCAACGCGCAGGTACCCCCCCAATTTGATGCAGGTGTCGCTCCCGGGGATGTAGTAGAAGCCGGCGCCATACAGCGAGCAGATCTTCACGTATTCGACCGGCTTGGCCTTGATGGGCAGATCGGCAGCCTGCACCCCGCCTACGGCAATTAGACCCGCCCCGGCACCGAGCAAAAGGCTTTTCACCAGTTTCATAAAAAGTCCTCCAAATGTTTCGCCTTACGGTGGTTGCTCAACTGCTACGGCAGAGAGTAACCATCTTCGCCCCCGCCCCAATCATTCCCGACCTGCAGGGCCTTCCTCGAACGCCAACTGATAAATCGAACCAGTGAACGTCGCGGCGCGGACCATTCCGCCGCTCGCGTGCTTACGTTGACAGATTGCGTTCGTTATCGGTCCGCAAACTTTGTACGGGTCGGACTCAATGTGCACGCTCGCTCTGCAAGCGTGTTCTCGTCGTGTCATAACGGCCCGGTTCGTACCGCAATGGGCTACAAACGCGCGTTTCGTACATTGCGGTACCTACTTGGCGCCATCAAATGATGCTGAATCCAACTGTTCGGACTGCGCAGGCCATTGGGGCCCGTGCATACGACACCGCCATCGGTAACTCGTCTGAAAATGAAGTGAAGAGGTGAATCAGAACGCCTGGGCGGCTTTGCTAGTCGCCCGGCTCTTTTGCTGCAGTCACGGAATCAGGCGAGGCATAAGCTCCTGAATAAGCTTGCAACAACTGCATGCCTTGTTCTCAAGGCACTTACGTTCCTCCATCTGCAAAACACCATGTGTCGCGAACGAAACTTGCCCTTCGAATCGGATTAGCATCTCGGTTACTCCGGCACGGCGCCCCCCCCAAGACCGATGAAAGGTAGTTATGGGTTACTGGAAGCACATGAGCGTCAAGAGCAGAGCCAGGACGCGAGCCGCTTCTTGCGATCGTGCCGAACGCCGCACAAAGGAGCGCAATGCATGCCAGCGCTTGAACGCATTGAAAGAGATGTTCTCGCGCTTCAGGGCGCTCGTTCATTACCCGACGCAAATCATCGATGAGGATCCTGTGCGCGCTTCCGGGAATGAGCCCAACCGACTGATGGATCGGAAGATGCCTCCAATAAGAACGACACGCCGAGAGCGCCCTTGCGTCCTATCACCGCCGTAATGATGCTTCCGCCGCAACGATCCTGAGCGAGACGAAACCCACAATTCCAATCTCGGGTTCAGGCCCTCCGGTAAGCGAGCGGCGCCGGTGATGATCCTAACGTTGAAGAAATCGAGCCTGCCTCGAAGAGCCTTGCGGCCTGCTTCGGCGTCAGTATGCGGAGCGTGACGCAGGTATCGTTTCACCGCACTGAGCATTTTGCAGACCTGATCGAGATCGTTACACTTTGAACTTCGACTCGCCGCGGCCTTACAGAAGCGCGTCGGCAGGCGTTCTCGGCGCGCCGCCAGTCTTCACCACGTCTCAGGCGGTTGGCTTTCGGTCCGTCGTCGTAGTGCGCTCTGCGAGCAGTAGCCGCAGTCTTCGGACAACCGTCGGTCTCGATGCTAAGCAGCCTTGCGGCTTCACGTGGTTGGATGGACGTGGACCCGCAACAACTCCGGCTGGCTTCACCCGGCCGATGGGCTTAAGGTTACTTGCCGAGATTGCCGAGTTCTTCGCTCCGCACCGCCTGGTAGAGGTCCGCCACCAGACCGCAATCGGCGACCTGCAAGATTGGGGCGCCCGCGTCCTTGTTGATCGCGACGATCACCTGGGATTCCTTCATGCCGGCGAGATGCTGGATCGCGTCGGAAATGCCGACCACGACGTACAGCTCGGGGCCACGGACCTTGCCGGTCTGGCCGACCTGCTAGTCGTTGGGTGCATAGTCGGCGTCGACCGCTGCGCGCGATGTGCCAACGCCGGCGCCCTGTTTGTCGGCGAGCGGCTCGATATATTGGGCAGAATTCTCCCGGCTCTGCATGGCCCGGCATCTGGGGCAGGTCTTATCATCGATGTCGACCATGACCTCGACCCGCTGCAGATGCGCCGGCAGCGCTCCGCGGTTGACGCGGCGTTTGCGCGCCCGCTCCACCCGGCCTTCGGGGGCGCTCTCGTCATCGACCCCCTCGGTACAGGCCGCGACCTGCTTGACGTCCTCGAGGTGAAGCAGCATCTGTTCTTCAGGAAGCGACTCCGGCTTCCGGCCAAAGCGATGACGTTGCAATGGCGCAGCCGCTCGCTCTCGTGCCGCTCGGCCAGTAGCATCGCCTTCAGCGTTTCGGGATCATCAGGAAGATTGTCGCGCACAGACAAATCAAAGCATATTCGCGCTTGCCTGGCGATGTGCTCGATGCCCCTGATTCACTTCGCTGCAGCGCGGCCCCCAATTATCCGGCTTGCGTCGGGACGACCATCTCCCCCTACCTCGTGGACACGCACCGCCAATCAAGCCCTTCGAGCAGCGCTGACAATTTTGCCGCAGACAAACGCATCACACCATCCTCAATCTTCGGCCAGGGGAGACGCCGTCCTCGAAGAGCGTTTTTAGATTGGCGGCGCGTGGTTCGGTACCCAACACGAGCACTCGCGAGGGGCGCCGGTAATCTAAGAACGTGTTGGACGAAGCCGCGGGCACGCCGCTGCAGCTATGGGTGTTGAATCACTGCGCCGTTATCTGTGAAACGTCGTGATCTGGACTGGAGACAAGTCCAAAGCGGACATTAGCACGAAAGTACTGAGTGGAAGCGACATCTGGGAAGCGAAGTAGCCGAAAAATGCGAAGCGCCGGAGGTTTGGCCTCGGAAGAACGACAACAGGGTATCTATCGGCTGCTACGGCGGCCGGAAGAATTGCGAAATGGAAGGTGGCGGTTCTTGGTTGATCGAGGTCTCGCATCAAGAAGTGTCCGGTGAGCGAGCGGCACTGAACGAACCTGGCTGCAAGACCTCGACGCACACCATGTGGCCTTGATGACAGGATGGACATTGACGCAAGGAAGCGGCATTGCAGTGCTCAGCCTTCTCGGGGGATCGGATGGCTCTTCCGGCTCCGAATGAGCATCGGCGGGTATCATTCCGAGCAGTTCACGGCAGCGAGCGAGCTTTTGCTTGCGGTAGCGGTTACCCAGAAAACCATAGTAGCGAATACGTTTGAAGCCTTCGGGCAGGACATGGATGAGGAAACGCCGAATGAACTCCCCGGCGTCCAGCGACATTACTTTCTGCTGGCTTCCGTGGCGGTAATCCTTCCATCGAAAGCGACTTTGCCGTCTTCGATATCGATGATGCGGCTGTTGCTGATCGCTACCCGATGCGTATAGCGGCCGACATAGTGCACAACCTGTTCGGCGCTGCCAAATGGCGGCTTGGCGTAGATAACCCAATTGATTCTGCGGACCTCGTTCAGATAACGCTGAAACGCAGCCGGATCACGCAACGGTTCCAGCGACGAGAAGAATTGTAGCTCGCCGGTGTCGAACGACTTTTGCAAGGCGCTGAGAAATAACCGCCGGAACAGACGGGAAAGCACGGCCACGGGAAGAAAGAAGCCGGGCCGGCACGCGATCCAGCGGCTGCCATCCGGGGATGGTCCTCCTCCAGGAACGACGCAATGGAGGTGGGGATGGTGAAGAAGGTTTTGGCCCCAAGTATGGAGGACAGAAAAGAATCCGATCTCGGCACCGAGGTGCTTGGGGTCGGCAGCGATAGTCCGCAAAGTCTCTGCAGCTGTGCGGAACAGAATGTCGTACACGGTGCCAGCATTCTGGAAGGCAATCGCTGCGATTTGGTCGGGTATGGTAAAAACAACGTGAAAATACTGCGTATCGAGAAGCTCCGCTTGTCGGGCTTCGATCCATTCTGCCCGCGCGAGCGATTGGCACTTGGGGCAGTTGCGCGAGCGGCAGCTATTGTACGAGATCCGCCGCTCTCCGCAGTGATCGCACTGCTCGACATGGCCACCGAGCGCGGCCGTTCGGCAGCGCTCGATCGCCGTCATTGCTGCACGTCGTTCAGTCGATAGAGACCTCCAGTACTGCTCGCGCCAGGCAGCACCATAGCGGCGGAAGATATCCGCCACTTCCGGACCTGAGCGTCCCATGGGGCCGCCGTCAGAAATGTTCAGGCGGCGGCGATGGTGGTGCCTTAGGGATTGGGCGCGGCAGCAGCTCCAGCGGGCTGGTCGCCGCACAGACTTTGTTCGTGGCTATCCGGAGATATTGCGCGGTTGTGGACAGGCTGCGATGGCCAAGCAAGAGCTGGATGGTGCGAAGATCGGTGCCGGCCTCGAGTAGATGAACGGCGAAGGCATGCCGTAGCGAATGCGGCGTCACGGGCTTGGCAAGGTCCGATAGCCGATGCTCCTTGCTGCAGGCGTCCTGCACCGCGTTGGTCGATATCGGCTCGTTGGGGATACCGCCGGGAAACATCCACGTCTTCGGCCGGACGGCGCGCCAATAGCCGGTCAGTGTCTCCAGCAACCGTGCCGAGAGCATGACGTAACGGTCCTTCTTCCCCTTGCCTTGGTCGACGCGCAGCACCATCCGCTGTCGGTCGATGGCTTCCGGCTTTAGGCGTACCGCTTCGGAAATGCGCAGACCGGCGGCGTAGCATGTTGTCAGGATCACCTGATGCTTGAAGCTCTCCACGCAGCCGAGGAAGTGCAGCACCTCTTCGGGGCTGAGGATGACGGCGAGCGTCTTGGGCGCCTTTGGACACGGAATGATGAGGTCGAAATCCCATTCGAAGCCGAGCGTGACACGGTACAAGAAACGGAGCGCTGAGACGGTCACGTGGATCGACTTCGGCGCCAACTTCTTCTCGTTCGTCAGATAGACTTGGTAGGCGCGGACATCTTCCGGCCCAAGCAAAGCCGGCGACTTCGCAAAATGGCGGGCGAACTGCGAAACCTGCAGCAGATAGGAATCCTGCGTATGCGGTGAGAGATTGCGGATCTGCATGTCGTTTATCATGCGTAACCGAAGCGGGGTCATTGAAGGCTCCTTGGCAAAAAAACGAAATCTGCCCGAGGGCAGCAACGCCATCTTGCTCGAAGCCAAGCCTATGAACGCTGCAAATTACGTCTCACCACGGCAAGTCAAAGCAGCTACAGTTGCTTCAGCCGCATTCCTTCATCCGACGATGGGCCACTCTTGCCGAGCGTTCTGCCGCGGAGCGGCTTCGTCCAACCCCATTTATGTGTCGGACGAGATTATGTGGCGGAGGCGCCCTAACGCCTGCCTGGGCCGGCCACGCCGAGGTTCCTCCGCCACATAATAATCAGATGCTGGCAAGCAGCTGCAGGACGGCGTCGTTCGGCCGGAATCGTGCGCTGCGGTCGCCTGAGACGCCCGCCTTCTCGAGTCCCCGGCGCATCATCTCGACATCCGCGGCGGCGTAGCGGTGGGTTGTGGCGACCTGAGCATGGCCAAGCCAGGCCTGGATCGTGAGGAGGTCCACGCCTGACCGGAGAAGCTTCATGGCGAGGGAATGCCGGAAGATGTGCGGCGATATGGGCTTGCCCTCCAAGCTTGGCGTGATGGACACGGCCTGAGAGACTGCACGCCGGACGATGTGGATCGCGCCAAAGCGCGTCAGGCGCTCGTTGTGCGCCCCGACAAAGATCGGCCGCGGCTCACGATGGGCCACGCCGCGCTCGCTCAATAAGGCCGTCAGCGATCGCAGCAGATCCTGAGGAATAGGAACGACGCGGTCGCGACGCCCCTTGCCGCGAAGCAGCACCTGCGGGCGTCCTCGATCCAACTGAAGGTCGCTCGCGTTGACGCCGGTCGCTTCGGACACGCGGGCACCGGTTCTCGCCAAGAAGAGTAGAAAGACCCGGTCGCGCCGGCCGCGGGGCGTCGTCTGATCAGGGGCGGCAACGATGGCGTCGACTTCGGCGCTGGTTAGGTGGTGCGTCACCTCGATGTGCGCTCGTTTAGTGGGGATCGTCAGAACCCGTTGAGCGACGCCGAAGGAGGTGGGATCGGCGGCGGCGACGTGATGGAAGAAGGATCGGATCGCGGCTAGTCTGGCGTTGCGCGTTGCGACGGAGTTGTTCCGCTTCTCCTCGAGCTCATCAAGAAAGGCGAGAACGAGGTCCCGATCGAGATCTTCAAGGTCCAACGCCGCCGGCTTCTTCTGCAAACGCGCCGCGGCAAAGAGGATCAGCATGCGCAAGGCGTCGCGATAGCTGGCCAGGGTCGCGGAGGTGGCATTGCGCTGCTTGGTCAGCCGGCCACGGAAGTACGACTCTAGGAGCGGCGCCAGCAGGAGGTGTTCGTTCATGCCGCGCCTCCGTGGAGGAAGGCGCGCTCAGCCGCGACGGCGAGGAGATCCGACGAGCCGGTGAGATAGTAGGCTGTGTCGCTATAGTTGGCGTGGCCGAGGTAGGTGGCGAGTAAGGGCAGCAGCGCTTGGACGTCTGCGCGCTGTTGGTGCCACAGCCTGAGCCTGGTCACCGCGAACCGGTGCCGGAGATCGTGCGGTCGCAGAGGCTTGCCATTGTCAAGACCCGCGAGCTTGCGGGCCTTAGCGAAGTTAGTTTGCAGGCCGGTCGCCGACAGACGGCAGCCTCGCGAGCTGAGGAAGAAGGACTCGCCTTTGGGCCTGGGAAACACGGTGTCGCGCTCACGGGCGTATCGACGAAGGGCTGCCTGGGTCGTTGGGTGAACAGGAATCAGACGGTCTTTACGGAACTTGGTTTTACGGACGAGAACGACCCCGTTGGTCAGATCGACGTCGCCGCGATCAAGGCCGACCACTTCGCCCGATCGTACTCCCGTGCTGGCCAACAATCCGATTAGCGTCGCCATCGTGCGGCCCCTGAGAGGGTTCCCTGGCGAAATGAAGCTGCATGCGTCGATAAGCGACGTCAGCTCAGCCTCACTTAGGATGCGCGGCGGCGGAATCGCCCTGGACCAAGCTTTGCGCTCCAAGACCTCGGTCTGGGGGTCGTAGACGACCAGGTACTCGTAGAATCGGCGGAGCACGCCGTGACGGACCGCGCGGCTGTCGGCGGCGCCACCGAACGACAGGACGAAGTCCAGCGCCATCGTCCGGGTGGCGGGCGCACCCAGCTGAGATCGCTCGACGTAGCGAACGAAAGCCCGCAGCGTGCCGGCTTGCTTGTTGAAGGCGTAGCCGAGGGAGCGGCGCAGCTCGATGTAGCGCTCGAGCTTGTCGTCGAGGAATGCGGCGAAGGCGGTCATGCGGCGCCTCCCGGAAAGGGGAGCGCGACCTCAGCGAGCTGGGAGGCCGCGACCTTCACGTACAGCGCCGTTGTGCTGATGCTTCGGTGCCCTAGAAGATCGGCGACCTCGTTAATCGGTCTTCGTCGCCCGACGAGCTGCGTGGCTAGACTGTGGCGCAGGAGATGCGCGCCTCCGACGCGACCGAGCTCGATCCCACCATGCCGCAATCGCTTCCGCACGATCCTCGAAACAGACGACGCGTACTTGAATGGTCCCACGGGCGGCGTGAAGGACAGGAACAGATGCTGACTATCGACCTTCGGTCGAGCCCGCAGGATGTAGTCGGCGAGCGCGGCGCCGGTCTCCTCGATGAGCGGGGCCACTCGGTCACGCTTGCCCTTGGTGCGCCGGACAAAAACCTCGCCAGCTCGCCAGTCGATATCCCGGAGCTGAAGAGCGCGTAGCTCGCCGTTGCGAATGCCTGTGGTGGCGAGCAACAACAGGACAGCTCGATCGCGAAGGTCGATCGGCGTCGCCTTGTCGATCGCATCGATGGCGCGGCGAACATCATCCCACGAAAGCCGGGGCGGTAAATGGGCCAGTCGCCAATATGGCGTTCTTGGAACGACGGGAGCCAGATCCTGCTCGTGGTGGCCACCCCAATGCAGAAAGCGGAGAAACGTTCGGATGTGAGAGATCGCCGCCGTGCGAGTGCCGGAGGTTGCCGAGAGCGACAGCCGATACTCGACAGCGGCGAGGACATGCTCTGCCGTCAACGCCTCGAGGTCTTGGCCAGGATGGCGATGGCGGAGCCAATCCAGAAAGCGCCGTGCGCCCAAGAGAATGCCCTCGCGGGACCTTGGCTCAAGGCCTCGTACCCTGCTCAGATACTCAGAAAAGGAGCGCAAAAGCGGAGCGTCCGGATCATCGACTACAATGGGCGTCGAGGCAATGAATCGTTCGGGCGCCACCCGCCGCGCGTGTTGAAGCGCGGACACTGCTGCAATCCGCGGCGAGTCCGTGGTGAATGTGCATAGATAGCTATCGACGATAGCTTCGCCGATCGGCCGTGAACCGCAATGTGCCGCAGCAAAATGGCTGAACCGCGCAATCCGGCTCAGATAAAGCTTAGCGGATGCTTGCTTGTAACCGAGCGAGAAAAAGTGTCCCGCGATGCGATCCATCTCGGCGCCGAGCGCCCCGTTACGAAGGCGCTTGAGCACCCCGCGATACGAAAAATAGAACTCGAGCATTGTGCCCCTCTGGTGTTGCGGCGCAGGGGGATCCCGCGTCCGCGCGAGAGGCACCAAATATTATGTGGCGGAGGAATCCAGCCTGGCCGGCCCAGGCAGGCGTTAGGGCGCCTCCGCCACATAATCTCGTCCGACACATAAGAAGGGATCAGCCTTCATGTGCTCGCGCAACAATGGAGCAAGCCCCTCGATGCCCTTGCGGAAGTCGACCGGCTTGGTTGCCACCATCACCCGGACTGTTCCAGACGGGCCGATCACCGGCTTGCCTTCAGCGCATAGACGATGGCCGCAATCATTGCAGAGTCCGCGCCGCGGCCGGCTCGGATGGTGATGCCCTCGACCTATTTGGAGAACCCCGAGATCCGGCTTGGCCTGGCGTCGCAGCGCTGCGCGCTCCCGGCCAACAGTCGCTGCCGACACCATGGCGTCCACCACCGCCGGTACAAATTGCAGCTCATTTCTCTTCGTTGCCGACGACTGGCGCGCCTGCGGGCACCAGGTGAACACTTGTTGCGGTGTCCGCCCGTGTCGTCGGGCAATCTCGGAAACAACCGCACCCGGGACCAGGGTCTCCTCCACAATCCGGGCCTTGTCGTCCTTGGAGAACCAACGACGTCGCCTCGTCTCCGTGATCACTTCCAATCGATGCGTCGTCACATCCGACTTAAGCGTAGTGATCAAGCATAGACACAAGCCGATCCCCTTCAAGGAACTCCCCTATTGCCCCGAGGTCTTGACGAGAAATTCTAGTACGAATCACGTTTTTGAAAGGACCACGTATTAGGGGCACCGTACCAGGCTGGTTAAAGCATCTGCTGTGCGCCCGACACCCGCTTAAGAGCTGTATCGCCGGAGCTATCAATCGCTCGCGTGGTCGGTCATGGTGCAGTCCGTCTCCCAGCATGTGCGGATTTTTTCCGGGGTCGACGCCGCTGACGGTCACGAAATCTTTTCGCCTGCCTTTGCGAAGTTAAGGTTCTTTGGTTCCTCAGAAAACCGGCCGAACTTTGCCGAAAGGTCGTATCCTTCATGGTCCCGCCTAGGACCGACTCACCGGGCGTAGAGATAGAGAGCCTGGTGCTCCAAACTCCATGGCTTAGAAGGCGACTTCGGTAGGCGTGAATATCTGAAGCAGCGCGTGGGAAGGCGTCAGCACCGCCATCATCTGGAATCACGAGCCCCCGGGACTCGGAGCGAGAGCCTGGAGGGGCGCGTACTCAATAGTCGCTCGATCATAACAATAGGACTTTCCCAGTGCACTAATTCGTCATGCGGAGTGACTTTGGGTCGCGTTGGCGCAATCCAGATGGGAGTTACGCAAGCGAAGCGCGCCTTCAAGTTAGCGCATCGGCAGCATCCCTGATGCCGCCATAAATTTCATCGAGGTCTGCCGGTGTCACGCAATATGGCGGCATCACGTAAATCGTATTGCCGAGCGGCCGCAGCAGCAGATTTCGGTCCTTAGAGAATGCCTGAAGTTCGGACCGATGCCCGCGAGATATCCCGTTTCCCTTACCTTCAGATCGAGTGCCGTAATCGTGCCTGTCCGACGGACGTTTTCGAAGCGACCGTCGGCGCGGAATGTCTCAATTGCCTGCTCTTGCATCGTGGCGACCGACGCGACGCGTTGACGAGTTTCCGGATCTTGCCAGAGATCCAGGTTGGCCTTTGCGGCAGCGCAAGCCACTGGATTTGCAGTATATGAACTCGAGTGAAAGAACGTGCGCGTACGATCTTTGGAATAATGCGCATCAAAAATATCCGCGCGGCAGAGCGTCACTGCGAGCGGAAGCGCTCCTCCCGTGAGGCCTTTCGAATAGCAGACGATATCGGGCGTGACATTGGCCTGCTCGCAAGCGAATAGTGTTCCGGTGCGGCCCCAGCCCGTCATGACCTCGTCCGCAATAAATAGAACGTCCGAGGCCTCGCAAATTCGCTTCATCTCTCTGAGTACCCAGGCTGTGTACATCAGCATGCCGCCCGCCCCCAATATCAGAGGCTCCACAATAAAGGCGGCTGGCATTTCGTTCCGACAGGCAGACTCGAGCGCATCGAGCGTCGCCTGTTCATGACCTCTCGCAGGGAAAGGGATTTCGGTAACGTCGAACAGCAGAGGCCCGTACGCCGCGTTGAACACGCCTCTGGCACCAACCGACATCGCACCAACCGTATCGCCGTGGTAGGAATGTTGCATCACGATAATGCGTATTGGCTGTTTGCCGATATTGTGCCAATAGCCAAGCGCCATCTTTAAGGCCACTTCCACGCTGGCTGACCCACTGTCGGAGAAAAAGACGTAATCAAGACCACGGGGTGCGAGCTTCAAAAGTAGCGAAGCAACCTCCTCAGCCGGATCGTGGGTATGGCCGGCAAAGATGATCTGGTTGAGCTTTTTTGCCTGTCTCCGGATGGCGCTCACGATGTGAGGGTGGCAATGACCATGCGTCACGACCCACCAAGATGAGATTGCATCTATGATACGGCGACCATTCGCGGTGTGGAGGTAAGCACCATCACCACGCACCACCTTTGTCATCTCGTCTTGAAGCGCGTGTTGCGTGAACGGATGCCAGATTGGCGACTTCTTCTTTGGCATCATTGTTTGAAATCATCAGCACGGAATGAGGCTTTGAACGCGGCTTGCAGCGTGTCTGCTGTGAGAGGAGAAAGCCAAGGCAATCGCCCCAAAAAACGCACCCGCCCGATCTCGCAAATTGCGCTCTCAGTCTCCGAATTTCTTTCGCCAATGAAGGCAATCCCAAGAATGTCGATCTGGCGCTTTCGCAGGGCCTCTATGGACAGCAGCGAGTGATTGATCGTACCCAATGCCGTCCGAGCGCAAAGCACGACTGGAAGCCGCCATCGCTCGAAGAGATCAATGTAGAGCGTGCCGCCTCTCAGCGGCACCATTAGCCCCCCGGCGCCCTCGATGACCAGCGGTCGCTCTCCGGTATCCGGAACATCTAGCGCATCGACATCGATGCGAATGCCGTCGATTTCGGCTGAATGATGCGGCGAAGCGGCCTTTCGAAGGCGGTACCGCTCCGGCACGATGCGATCGGGTGAGAGACTGCCCAGGCGTGCGACGAACTCAGTGTCGGTCTCTTCGTCGAGCCCGGCCTGAATCGGTTTCCAATAGTTCGTACCGAGAAAGTCGGCGAGCCCCGCGGAAAACACCGTTTTTCCGATCCCGGTATCAGTGCCGGTCACCACGATCCGCTGAGTCATCGAGACCAGCCCCTCGTCTCCTCAGTGAGCGCATCGAGCATTGCACGCACGTCATCCTCCTCTACATTGAGTGTCACCGACATTCGCAAACGGGCCGTGCCTGCCGGCACGGTTGGCGGCCGAATTCCGCGAATATCGAAGCCGCGACTCTGTAGTGCGGATGCTAGCCACATCACACGAGAATTGTCGCCAACAATGTAGGGAACGATCTGCGAATCCGAAGGACTTCGTCCGAAGCGTACACTGATCTGCCGATGCGTGAACGCGACCAGTCTGTCTAGGCTTTTCTGCCGCTCGGGTTCTTGTTGCAGGATTAAGAGTGCCTCGCGAACTGCGACAGCCGTCAAGGGTGACGGCGCCGTGGCAAAGATAAACGGACGGCAGCGGTTAACCAGGAAATCGCGCAGGACGTCTGTGGTAGTGACAAGCGCGCCGGCGGCCCCAAGCGCCTTGCCGCAGGTATGAACGACGATAAGATTCTCGCGCGCCTCATAAGCGGCTGTGAGCCCCCGTCCCTGCTCGCCATAGACACCTGTGGCATGAGCCTCATCCACGATCAGGAAGGCGTCGTATCGATCCGCGATCGCGACCAGGTCTTTAAGCGGCGCGAAATCGCCATCCATGCTGTAGAGACTTTCGACAACGATCCAGACGCGGCCCGTTCCGCCCTTGGCCCGCCAGTCGCGAATTGCGCTTTCAACCGACATCGGGTCGTTATGGGCGCTCATCCGAAAGTCGGCCCTGCCAGCTCGCGCGCCTTCGTGGATACTCGCGTGCACAAGGGAATCGAGGACCAGCAAATCCCTCGCTGCGGCAACGTTGTCAGGATGGCAAAATTTGCGACATAGCCGCCACCAAAGAAAAGCGCCCTCTCCGCCCTAAAGAACTTGGCAGCTTCTGCCTCGAGCCTTTCGTGCTCCTCGCAATTGCCGCGCAAAAGCCGCGAGCCGCCCGCTCCGATCGGTGTGCCGGCCTCGAGCGCGGCCAAAACGGCCTTTTTCATGCGGGGCGCGCTCGCGAGCGCCAGATAATCATTTGATACGAAGTCGATGCCTGCGCGCGGCTTGAGGCTGCGCAGCCGGTCATCTTCTTTCAGGCTGTGCAAGGCGGCGACGTAATCGGCAACTTTGGCCGCATGGATGGAGTTCATTCTTCACTCGCAGAGTAGCCATCAATCGCGCAACAGTTCTGATGGCCGCTGAGAACAAAGGGTTCAGCACCGGCCTCTCGGCCTTCAACCCGGTAAGATGCGATTTTCTGGGTCAACCAGCACAACGCGGGGGCTAAAGAATTTGGCTTCCGCCTCATCAAAGGAGGCATATGCAACGATAATGACCCTGTCTCCGATCATCGCGAGTCGCGCGGCCGCACCATTCAAGCCTATGGTGCCGGATCCGTTAGGAGCTTCGATCACATAGGTGGCAAACCGCGCTCCGGTTTCGATGTTGTAGATTTCGACGCGCTCGTGGACCAGAAATCCCGCCGCGTCGAGCAGCGTGCGATCAATCGATATCGAGCCTTCATAGTGCAGATCGGCTTCTGTCACGGAGGCGCGATGGATTTTGCCCTTCATCAACGTAATATGCATTTGTCACCTACACTGGAGCTTGGCGTACAGCGTGCTCACTGCCCCTTTCACTTAAGGCAAGGCACGGATGTGATGCCGAGCCGGGCCAGCAAATTCGCGTCGCGGTCAACTTCCGGGTTCTTGGTGGTCAACAGCACATTGCCGATGAAGATCGAATTCGCACCGGCCAAGAAGCACAGCGCCTGCAGTTCATCGCTCATGTACTGTCGCCCCGCGGACAACCGGACTACGCTTTTCGGCATCATGATGCGGGCGGTCGCGACCAGCCGCACCAGCGCGATCGGATCGGGATGGTCCGCGGTGTCTTTGACCGGCACGCCCTTGACCTCGTTCCATAGGTTGATCGGCACACTTTCTGGAGGTTTTCGGAGATTGGCGAGCAGAACCAGCATGCCAAGCCGATCCTCAAGGCGCTCGCCCATGCCAATAATGCCGCCGCTGCACACCTTGATGCCGGCCTCGCGCACATATTCAAGTGTGTCGATGCGGTCCTGCAGGGTGCGCGTGGTGATGATCTTGCCGTAGAACTCGGGCGAAGTGTCGACATTGTGATTGTAGAAGTCGAGTCCGGCCTCAAAGAGCCGTGCGGCCTGCTTCGGCGTCAGCATGCCGAGCGTGACGCAGGTTTCCATGCCAAGGCCTTTCACCCCCCTGATCATGTCACAGATCTGATCGAGATCGCGGTCCTTTGGACTGCGCCAGGCCGCGGCCATGCAGAAGCGCCTCGCGCCGCCTTCCTTCGCGCGCTTTGCGGCGGCGACCACGTCGGCGCAATCCATTAGGCGGGTGCCCTTCAGGCCGGTGTCGTAATGGGCACTCTGCGAGCAGTAGGCGCAGTCTTCCGGACAGCCGCCAGTCTTGATGCTGAGGAGGCTGGCGCTTTCGACGTGATTTGGATCGAAGTTGCTACGATGAACGCTCTGCGCCTCAAACATCAGGTCGGCAAACGGCAAGCGATAGAGTGCTTCAGCGTCGGCGCGCTCCGAGTCACAGCGGGCCGGCCCGCTATCGCCGCTGCCGTTCCGCTTTACTTCCCCCGCAGCAACCATAAGACTTGCCCCATGCAATCATAGATAATACACAAAATTATCTATGAACATTGATCTCAGGTGGATGCTAACTCAGGTAAATCGCAAACACACCGGTTTTTACGGTAGATAATCTATGATGATCGGCGAAGAGAGTACGACGACTGCGCAGCGCATTGCGGACACAATCGGGGAGCGCATTATTAGCGGCGCGCTGCAGCCGAATGCCCCACTCCGGCAGGATCATATCGCGCGAGAATTCAATTCAAGCCACGTCCCAGTGCGCGAGGCTTTTCGACAACTGGAGGCTCAGCACCTCGTCGTCACTGTGCCTCGTCGCGGTGTGCGGGTCGCCCCGCTTGATACCAATTCAGTGAAGGAGATCGCCGAGATGCGTGCAGCGCTCGAAGTGGTCGCGTTGCGCAATGCGGCTCCAAAGCTCACCTCAAGCCATTTGGCACGGATCGAGCTCGCGCTGATTGAAGGAGACGATGCTCAGACGATTCAGGACTTTGAGATGGCCAATCGTGCCTTTCACCAAGCGCTGCTGGCGCCGTGCGCGATGCCGCGCCTGCTGGCCAGTCTCGACGCACTACAGCTTGCAAACTCTCGATTGGTGTTCGCAATGGCGCGAAGTAGCGGCTCGCGACCGCGGTCCAATCAGGATCACCGCCTGATTCTGCAAGCCTTGCGAGCGCGCAATATCGATCAAGCCTGTAACCTGCTCGCGCGCCATATCCAAACGATTGAGCGCCTTACCCTTCCTGCGTCCTTACCGAAATGAGATCTGACGCGTTCCGTTGCAGACCGCGGTCCATTTCAAAACTGTCGAAGCAGCGATTTTCTTGCCAGGCGACACGGGATACCGTGCTAGCCTTGCAGCTGGCTCGATACCCCGCTAGTTATGCGACCTACTTGCGACATCACTCCTCAGGCTATCCATGATTCGTCACATCGTATTGTTCACGGCCAAGGATAAGGCCCATATCGACCAAATAATCCAAGGCCTATCGGTTCTCACCACAATCCCACATGTCCGCCGGCTCGAGGTTGCTCGCAACAGCAAGACCGACCAGCTCGGTAACGACATCGACGTCGTAGTCTATGGTGAGTTCGAGAACGAGGCGGATCTCGCAGCTTACAAAGCGCATCATCTATACCAGGAGTCGATCAATCGGGTGCGACCACTCCGCGAACTACGGTTCGCGGCCGACTACAACGTATCAACAGATGTGCGGTTTGCCTGACTAGCAGCGAATCAAGTTAGTCGGCGCACCGGCCGCGGGTCATCCTGACAATCGACCTCAAGAGCTTGCCGATCCTATACGAGCGCCACTCTGGTCGGGACGAGAATCACAATCCGAGCGCGTTTCGCAGCACGCCCAGCCCTCAGTGACTGACAACCCGATGCACGTCCGAGAACTGCAGTGGATAGAGCCTGTCACAGCGATGCGATGCCTCGCCCGTCGACCGAACCTTACATTTCTCGATAGCGCAGCCAGGCACGAGTTGCTCGGGCGTTATTCATATCTGACCTGCGACCCGTTCAGCACTTATATAATCAGGGACGGAGGGGCTAGTTGCAACGGAGAGACTCTTCATGGCGATCCGTGGCAAGTTCTTCGCATCCTGCTCGCCAAGTATCGGCAAGAGCATCGCCTCGATCTCCCGCCGTTTCAAGGAGGCACAGCCGGATTCCTGGCTTACGATCTGAACAGGACGCTGGAGCAATTGCCGGCACCCGCAATTCCCGGCCTGCGTTTGCCCCAATCCGTCTTGCATTTCTATGACGTGGTAATCAGCTACGACCACCGTGACGATAGATGCTGGATCGTCTCTACCGGCTGGCCGGAGCAGGATCCCGCACGTCGGAGTGAGCGCGCACGCCGTCGAGCCGATGAGTTTGCAGCACTGCTTGCGAGCCCAAAACTGCCGCGGAATGACTCCCTTGGCATACCCGGAGCATGGCATTCCAACTTCAGCCGCGAGGGCTACATGGCGGCGGTACAGCGAGTCATCGATTTGATTCTTGCTGGAGACGTCTTCCAAACCAATATTGCGCAGCGCTTCAGCGCCCGGGTGTCACCCTCATTTGATCCGCTTGCCTTTTACTGCCAGCTGCGCTCATTGAATCCGGCGCCCTTTGCAGCCCTCCTGCGCTACAGCAAGCTGACCATTGCATCGAGCTCGCCGGAGCGATTTCTAAAGCTCGACGGACGACACGTCGAAACGCGCCCCATTAAGGGCACGACAGCGCGTTCCGCTGATTCCGAAGAAGACCAGCGTCGCGCTGAACTCCTAGTCGCGTCCGAAAAGGACCGTGCCGAGAACATTATGATCGTCGACCTCCTGCGTAACGATCTGTCGCGCGTCTGCACTCCGCATTCGGTCGAGGTTCCAGCGCTGTGCGACCTCGAATCCTATGCCTCAGTGCACCACCTCGTATCGACCGTAACGGGGGAGCTTGCAAGAGACCAAGATGCCGTCACCTTGCTGCGAGCTTGCTTTCCCGGCGGCTCCATTACCGGGGCGCCAAAGGTGCGATCGATGGAAATTATTGCCGAAATCGAGCGTGTGGCGCGAGATGTTTATTGCGGAGCTATCGGCTTCATCGGCTTCAACGGACACATGGACACGAATATTGCGATCCGCACTGTAATGATCGACGGTGGTCTCGCCGCGTTTCATGCAGGTGGCGGGATAACGGCAATGTCGGATCCAGAGGTCGAGTACGAGGAGACGCTCGCCAAAGCGCACCGAATCTTTGACGCATTTCGCGCTGAAACATCTGGTGCATCTTGATTGTCATCATCGACAACTACGACTCTTTTGTCTTCAACATTGCCCGGTATTTCTGCAAACTTGGCGAAGCAACTGACGTGATCCGGAACGACGCGCTGACCGTCAGCGATCTCGTTCATCTCAAGCCGCGCGCTGTGGTCATCTCGCCTGGTCCCTGCACTCCAAAGGAGGCCGGAATATCCACGGCCGTGGTTCGCGAACTTTCAGGTCGCGTGCCAATTCTCGGCATCTGCCTCGGACACCAGTGTATTGGGAGCGTGTTCGGCGGGCGAGTAGTGCGTGCACGTCGCCCCATGCACGGGCGCTCTTCGCATATAACTCATGACGGCCGGGGGCTATTCTCGGGACTCTCATCCCCACTTTGCGTCGGACGCTACCATTCTCTTGTTGTTCAGCTCGATGAGATATGTGCCCCGCATCTCACGGCGACAGCGCGTTCCGAGGAAGGCGAGATCATGGCCCTCGCACATCGGTATCAACCAACTTACGGCGTGCAGTTCCACCCCGAATCGATACTTACCCAACAAGGGCACGTGCTTCTTTCAAACTTCTTGCGAATAACAAGAACTCTCTAAGGTGATGATCGAATACCATGGCGCACGGCTAACGTCGGAAGAAGAATCATGTGAGAGTGAGTTGGCTCGCTCCTCAGATCCTCAGCAGGCAAAATCCTATCCAAGATGTTAGCAGAAGCGCGGTAGCCGCACTCAATTCGACGAGAACTCTTCGCCCAAGAGCAGGAGTTTTGATGTATTGAGTCCTCTTGAATTCTATCCCGAGGGCGTTCGTGCCGCGGCCGGAAATATCGAATTCGTGTGCGAGCCTCGCTTGCCCGCCAGCACGACGGCGTTAGGTCATCGTGCCGTTAGCTCCCAAATAATCCGGACGTGCCCCCCTGGAATCGAGGGTCGGAAAATATGCATATCTCTGACGCGCAGCTTACTATTATCAATCAAGTTCAGGACGCGCCCAACATCTCCCTGATCAGAGAAGAGCACATACATTACACCCTTATCATTTAGGCGGAGGTGTGCACCTTGGAGAGCTGAGGCCATAACGTTATGATCTTCATCGAAGCAAGAGCGCTCCAGGTCGTCTTTTGCTTTACGATTCCAATAGGGTGCGGCAAAGAGAATGATGTCAAATTTTTCACCCGATTGCAGACCAGAATAGGTATCGCTATAGCGCACTTCGGCTCTGTCCGAGTAACCTAATCGCTCGATGTTTATCTTCGTCGTGAGAACGGCTTGCGGATTTATATCGAGAGCCACCAGAGATGCTGCGCCGGCACGGAGTGCTGCAAGCCCTAATACACCTGATCCGCATCCCAGATCGAGCACTGTCGCGCCAGGTTCGATGTGCCACCTCGACATCAATGCGTCGGGGCCGTGACTTAGGCGCGGTGACAAAACGCCAGGCAGGATGTGTAGGGGCAGGCCATTTACTTCCACATCGTGCGCGCGTTCGCATAATCGGAGTTCGGCTAGCATTGCATCTACGTCCGTTGTTTGGCGCCGTACAGATACGCCTATCGGGGTGGTCATCTAACCCTCCATCTCTTCGTGCCACACAACATCACCAGCCTGTCGGGACCGATTCCGCGCAGCAAGCCGGCCTAGGCGAAATGCTTCAGCGTGCTGCAGAAGATGGGGCAGCCAGATAGTCGGTCCCATATCTCTCTCGGTCAATCGACTACTGACGATAGCGCCGCTGTTCCCTCGCGCTTGTTCTGTCGGAAATGGACCCACCGGTTTAAAGGAGAACATCGCTCTTCTTACATGTCTGAATGCACACCGCCTCACTCGGTGTTGCTGCCTCTCAACAGCAACGGCCGTGCCAGCAACGTCCGAGCGCAGTAAGAGTCTGATCATACTTCAACATTTAGCATGCGGCCGACGACGGCCGGTGTTTTGAACGCGACAGCATTTGTACCGCTGTCTGAAAATGGACAGGATCAGCGATTGTTTGCGAAGGCGGTCGTTCCACAGTCCTGGTCCCGGAAGCCCGGTGATCGCGAGCAAGTGAGTAAAATGCAGAGCGCGAATGCTATCAAATCTCTCTGCGCACGGATGGTTAACGGCCTGATGAAATTGGAACTTCGAAGCGAGCCGACCGGAGCAAAGCCGGCGACGAGGTGGAGAACGCCCGCATCGGCTTGGCAGAGCGCGGCGTCTCGGCTCGGCTAGCCCTATCCTCATCTTGCGAAATGTCCCAAGCACCTATCATGGAAGCTGGTACTCGCGCCGCCTGATCCGGGCTGTTTCCTTGTTCGCATGATCTGTAAAAACGTGAAGCAGTTTTCAGAAAGGGTCTTGTGCGTGGCAAGCCACAGCAGCAGATCCACCAGGGATCGGGCCAGAGGATTCTGATCTACTCCCCCCTCGAAGAGCAGCTCGAGCGGCGGGCTGATCAGCTATTTGCCGAACAAGAGCTCAGTCTGGCCTGGAGTAACGCCCCGCGGCACATCATAAATCGTCATCGCATTTTCTACCGCTTCTTGGCTTAGTGTCCTCGACTAACGGGACTTCCCGGTTGAGGCGCAATCGGGTCCGAAATAGAACCAATCGTGCGATCAGGAGGGCCCGGATCTCCTGCGCATCGACGGACTTTGCGTGGACCGGGCAGATGCGCCGAGGCCAACAAGCGCCTGACGCAACGCCGTCAGATCAGCCGAGCCGGTGGCAGAAGCAGGCGACGGCCAACGGGCGGATGACGATCTCGAAATAGGCGACAACCGCCTCGGTGGACACCGTCGCCTCCGGGCCGTCCGCCTCGCGCGTTTCGCGACGCCGATATTGGCTAGCAAGGGAATGTCTGGCGCCAGACGGCGCAGCGCGCGCGTCAGCCCCTAAGAGTTGCGGGATTGCAGGCTCACGCGCTGCGAACCGACGCACATGGCGATCCCCAGGGCTTGCGCTGCCTGGCTCAGATGCCGGTTGATGGCCTCGGCGCGTGGCATGCCGCCGGTCAGCGAGCTGATCACCAGCGGCGCGCACATGGTCTTGCCCAGTAGCGGGGCGCGCAGGTCGATCTGCGTCAGGTCCAACTCGGGCAATGCACAGTGTTCGAAACGTTTGTACTCCCAGCCGGCGGCGACCGTGGCCGGCGCCGTTCGCCGATCCAGCACGATGTCCAGATGGTCGTCCTTGCGCCGGCTCAGGGCGGTGTCGCTCAGGTTCGCTCCATTCCGTCGCACCGGGCGACGGCGTTGCGTCGGATCGGACCGACGGCAGCGCGCGCACGCCGCCGCCTCCCGCGCGTTCAGGCCGGCGCTCGCTGGCCTCCCCCCACAGCGTCGCTGCGGTAGCGGCTGGTCGAGGTCTGGTAGTACTGCGCGCGGACGGCCGCCATGGCCTCGATCAACGGTCCCCACGGCGCGGGAAAGCGTTCTTCAGCCATCACCCGGCGCAGCATGCGCGTATGGCCGGCCAGCTCATCGTTGAGGAACTCCACCACAGGCATAGCCGGATAGCGCTGCAGCAACAGGATCGCCGCGTTGTCGGCCTCGCCGGCCGACCTGTCCTTGTCGCGTCCATGCAGATCGTTCTGCAGGCGCCCTATCGCGGAGATGAGCCGCAGGACCTGGCGAAACGCCGGACGCGCGCGCAAGGTCGCCATGTCCAGGCCCCACAGCAACGACAGGCAACAGAACACGTTTGCGTAGGCGATAGAATCGATGCCGTTGTGCAGGTACTCGGCGTAGGAGAAGCGCTCCGCCCCTGCCGCGTGCGCGTGTCCGGCGCGCAGCGCCGCGCAGTAGCACTGAGTATCGTCGAGAAGCTGAGCATAGTCGCGACGATCGTAGGCGAGCGCGGCCAGCGAAGCGCGCAGCACATTGCAGCCCTCGAATCCGGGGAGCGTGCACGGGACGCCCTGCCCCAGCGCCTGCTCTACCGCGTCGAGCTGCTCCGGCGCGATCAGGCCAAGGTCGTTGCAATCGTCGAGCCAGAATAGCAGCGCCAGTTCGCGATAGAACGCTACGATCAGCGTTTCGTCGTGCGGATCGCGGCCGGTGCGGGTGCTGGTGTCGCGCAGGCTCGGTTGGATGCGCTGCAGGATGTACTGGCCGCCCCTGACCGCTTCCACGGCATGCTCGTCGGCGAACCCTGTCAGGGAACGCCCCCACTCCAGCACCTGCTGCAGCGCGCGTTCGGTCTGGATCATCGCGCCGCTCCTGCTCCCTCGGGCAGGACGCGCCGGCCCCAACCAAGCGCCAGCCACAACCCGGCGAGCTCGGCCACGCGCACGACCCGGGTGGGACAATACAGTTCCTTGCCGATCCACAGCGGCGTCTTCGGCAATGCATGCGCCGCATGACGGGCGAGCATCCATTCCAGCGCGCGCGCCACCGCCTGCGCGATGCGCCGGCGCCCTGTCGGTTCTTCGCTCCCGTCCATCACGTGCAACGCGAACAGCGCATAGGCGGTTTCCTCGAATGTGGACGCGCGACCGGTGCCCCAGCCGCCGTCGTCGCGCTGCGCCTGCAGCAGCGCCGCCAGCGCGCACTCGTCGCGCCACTGGGGCTTGCCTTGCGCCAGCGCAGCGACCGCATGCGCCGTGGGATACAGCCACGAAACGTGCCATTTGTCGTTGTCCCATAGACCATGCGGGTTGCGATTGGCCTCGACGTAGGCGGTGGTGCCGGCGGCGGGCTTTCCGAACAGTCGCAACGCATGCAGGGCATGGATGTTGGTCGAGACCGAGGCATTGCGCTCGCCGGGGAAGGTGACGAACAGCTCGCCGATCGCGAAATGCCGCAACGCATCGACCGCCGGGTCGCGGCCTGCAAGGCACAGGACGCACAACGCAACGGCGGTGTCGTCCGCATCGGTCGCGAAGTGCAAGGCCGGGCCCAGACCGCGCACGCCCAGGCGGGCGTCGAGCTGCGCGACAATCACGCGCACCGCCTCGGCGAGCGCGGGATGCGCGAACAACCCAGCCAGATGCAGGGTGTACAGCGACCAGCATGGCTCGAACACATTGATCGGCCAGACGTTGGGAACGACACCTTCGATGCCGCTGCGCGTCGCCCGCGATGCCGCCTGCAGATACGCATCGGCGCGCCCGACCTGCGGCGTGCTCCCCTGTGTCACGGCATGCGCACGCCACGCGGCGGTGGCCGCCGGACTGATGCCGATGCTGCCGTCGTCATCCGGGCATGCGGTGGCCGGCGACGTCCCCCAGGCTTCCCAGGAGTGCAGCAACGGATGGCCGCTCGGCAACGTCGCCACCGCCCCCAGCTTGACCAGGCACGCTTGCCGCAACGGCAACAGCGCCGAGTGGCGCGGAAGCGCCACGCCGCCCAGCAAGGATGCGGCCTCGCCGCAAAACTGCGGCAGAATCAGCTCCACGCCGATCGGCGCGTCTTCCGGCACCGCATGCGCGTAGGGATCGGGCTGGCGCTGGAGGAATCGGGTTGCAGCCTGGACTGCGTCGGCCGCGCCGGGAAGAGGATCGGCACGCTGCAATGCCAGCAACGCCGCCCACGTGGGCGCATGGCGGAACAGCGGGAAGTCCGCGCTTCCCCATCCGCCATCGGCCTGTTGCTGCGCGATGAGCCAGGCGTATGCGTTCTGCCGACCGGTGACGTTGCCGCGGAACTGCAGAGCTCGCGCCGTGTCGTAGACGGACGGACCGACGCTGCCGCCATCACTCATCTCGCTCAGCACGTGGCGCAATTCGGAAAGGATCTGTTCGGACAGCGCGTTCACGCGGGATGTTCCTTCCGCAGACGGTTTGACGAGAACCAGGATCGGGCAGACGCTGCGCACGTCGCCGCAGGCCCGTCGCGGCCCGGCGCATGGGCAGCGCCGGACGGCCGCCCTACTCTGGCGCGGCGACGCGCCCCCGATGCTGGCGCCGGTCCGCCGCATAGGCTTGCGCGCCACGTGCGCCGCGGCCGTGATGGGCAACCGCTGCGATCGGCGCAGCGGACTCGGACACAGTGCAGCATGCACCGCTGCCGCCGGCCGATCGCAGCGCCACAGGGGCGACTCCATGCGGACGGGCGCGCTCATGCGCATGGCGCGTGCTTGAACAGATACGCGTTGGCCCGCTGCAGGAGTTGCGCCAACCGTTCCGCACGCGGCCCCAGTGGGGCAATGGCCTCCCCGGCGTCGCGCAACAGATCCAACGCGAACTGGCGCGCTGCCTGCAGCCCCATGATCGACGCGCAGGTCGGCTTCTGCGCCGCCGCGTCCTTGCCGCGGGTCTTGCCCAGCGTCGCGGTATCCGCTGTCGCGTCGAGAATGTCGTCGACCACCTGCAACGCCAGGCCGAAACAGGCGCTGTAGCAATCGAGCGCACAGTACAGCGGAGCGTGCGCGGCATCCTCCGCGATGGCGCATAGCGCGCCCATGCGAACGGACGCGCGCACCAGCGCTCCGCTCTTCATCCGGTGCATCGCCACGATCCTGTCCAGCTCGACCTGCTTTCGAACCAGCGACAGATCCATAGCCTGCCCGCCTGCGGCACCCTCGGCGGACACCGCCTGCGCCAGTTCGCGCACGAGCGCGATACGGTTGTCGCCCGGCGCATCCAGGCTCGCCAGGGTCAGGAAGGCGTGCGCCTGCAGCGCATCGCCAACCAGGATCGCAGTGGCTTCGCCGAACTTGACGTGCACGGTCGGAAGGCCGCGGCGAAGCACGTCGTCGTCCATCGCGGGCAAGTCGTCGTGGACCAGGGTACAGGCGTGCATCATCTCGATGGCGGCGCCGACGTCGTCGAGCATGTGCGCCGGCGTGTCGGCCAGTGCGCCAGCAGCCAGACTGAGCAAGGCGCGGGTGCGCTTCCCGCCATTCAAGGTGGCGTAGCGCATCGCCGCCATCAGCTCGGTCTCACCGTCGTCTTCGGCGGAGAGAAGACGCGCCAGCGCCTGTTCGACCCGCTTTGCGCCGTCCTGCATCCAGATCTCCGGCAGCAGCCTGCCGGATGCGCCGCTCGCCTGCGCGCCCAATCCGCCGAGCGCGGAAACGCCAGTCCAGTCGTCGTGTAGTGTGGAACCGGTCTGCATGTCTTCATGTCCTTGTACCTGATAGGAGACGGCCACGGCGAGCGGCGAGCCGCCGCGGTGTTGCCGGCGTCGCACCGAGTGCAGCAATGCCGCGCGTCGCCAGCGCCGCTGCCTCGCCACACGGGGCATGTGATGCGATGCCAGCTCATGAGAATCCGATGCGGATTGTCATGGACGGATGTGCGATCGGGTAGTAGCGCCGGCCTTTTTCGACGCCGTTCAGCAACCGCGGCCGTACCCCGGCCTTGTGCATGGTCAGCGCCAAGGCGATGCAGAACTGCACCAGTTCCAGCCATACCAGGTGGTAGCCGATGCAGACGTGTGGACCGGTACCGAACTGCAGCATGTCCACCGGTCGGATCGGCTCCGCGCGTTGCAGCCACCGTGCCAGGCGGAACTGATCAGGCGCCTCGTGCAGCAGCGCCGAGGTCGAGAAATGCAGCAGCGGGATGCACAGATCGGTGCCCGCGGGAATGCGCCGTTGGCCAAGTTGCAAATCCTGTAGCGCGCGACGCGGCAGGAGCGTGGTCGCCGGATGCACGCGCAACGTCTCGCGGAACAGCGCCTCGGCGACCGGACACTGCGCCAAGTCCGCGTGCCGGGTCGGCACCGCGCCCACACGTTGCGCCTCCTCGACCAGGGCGTCCCACAGCTCAGGCTGCCGCGCCAGCTCGATCACCATCCAGGCCATCGTCGAGGCGGCGGTGTCGTGGCCGCCAAGCAGCAGCAAGCGGATATTGGCGACCAGGATGTCATCGGAGAGCGCATCGCCGCTGCGATCGAAGGCGCTCACCATGTCGTTGATCAACCCGGTGCGCGCGGCATGCGCCCGTGCGTCGCGGACGAACTGGCGCAACTGCGCGTCGATCCAGTCCCGGGCGGCGCGGCCGCGCCGCAAGGGCAGTCCGGGCAGGTCGACCGGGGGCGCGACGATCAACTGCAGCAGTTGCTGGTACTTGCGATGCCATTCCGGCAGGTCCTGCGCGGGGATTCCCATCAGGCTGAAGATGAGCTTGAGCATCAGGTCGCCGGTTTCGCGCAGGATGGTTACGTTGCCGCGGTCGCGCCACGCCTGCACCCGCGCCCGGATGACGGGCGCGAACAGGTCGCCGATGCCGGCCTCGGTCAGCCCCTTGGGCAGGAACGCCGCCTTGATCGGATCGCGCGCCTGCCGGTGAGCGCCGCCGTCTTGGGCGACCAACGTTCCGCCAAACAATTCGGGCGCGATCTCTTCGATCAGCGCCGAGGACACGTCCTTGTGCCGGAGCAGTGCGAACGCATCCGGATCCACGCAGGTCATCAGGTGTCCGGCAGGGCCGAAATCCAGCCAGAAGTGGCTACCCAGCGTCCGTTCCGCGCGCCGTAGCAGGCGCGGCAGGTCGCAGACGATGGCGGGAAGATGCCCGACGAGGGGGAAAGCGCCGGGCACGACCGGGATGTCGCACCGCAGCCGATGCCGACGGTCGAGCGGGTTGAGCAGCATGTCCATCAGCAGTGCGGCGCCGCGGCCGCTTCGGCGGTGTCGCCGGCAGGCCGCGCGGCGCGGCTGTTGCCACCATCCGCGTACGTCGGCACATGTGCCAGCATGCCGCCGTCGATGCACACGATCTGGCCGGTGATGAACGCAGCATCGTCGGAGAGCAGGAACGCCACCAGCGCGGCTACGTCCTCGGGGCGGCCGACGTGCGGCAGGAGCTGGTGCCGGCGCAGATGCCGTTGCATGCCCTCGTCCAGCTTGGCGAGGAGACGCTCGGTCATGATGAGACCCGGCGCAACCGCGTTGCAGCGGATCTGCGCATAACCGTACTGGGTGGCGAGTGAGGCCGACAGCATGTTCACCGCCGCCTTCGACGCGGCGTAGGACGTATGCGCGGTGTCACCGCTGAGCCCCTGGCACGACGACATGTTGACGATCGCGCCACCGCCGCGGGCGATCATCCGTGGGATGGCTTGCCGGCAGCAAAGCAGTGTGCCGCGCAGATTGGTCGCCACGGTCTGATCCCAGACCGCCAGGTCCAGGTCGAGGATCGCGCGGTCGCGCGGGGTCAGGTGCATGGCGCTCGCGTTGTTCACCAGCAGGTCGACCCCACCGAAGTGCCGCTCCGCCGTCTCGAACAGCGCTGTCACCGCCTGCGCATCGGCGATGTCCATGGCCAGGGCCAGCGCGTGGCCCGCTTCGGCCTCGATCTGCGCGGTGCAGGCGATGGCCGCCGAGCCATCAATGTCAGCCACCACCACTCTGCCGGCCTCGCGCGCGATGGCGAGGGCGCATGCCTTGCCGATGCCGGCGCCGGCGCCGGTCACCACGGCCACCTTGCCTTCAAACCGTCTCATCGTGTCCTCCTGGATTGCGTTGGCGCTTTCGCGGCATGCCGCTCGGCCTCCGCCGGAGAAGGCGCAGGGTCGGCGCTGGCGCGCTCGTCATCGCCAGCGTCGCTTTCGATGACCCGAATGGCGGCGACCGGGCACTGCCTGGCCGCGAGCCGCACGGCGGTGTGCAGCGCCTGCGGGACCGTCGCCACGCACACTTCGGCCACGCCGTCCGATTCGCGCTGGCGAAAGGCGCCCGGCAGCGTCAGCACGCACTGCCCGGTGGTTCTGCACAGATCCTGGTCGACCACGACGCGCATCTCAGCCCCCCTGCGCAGGCAACCGCACCGGCAGCGCGCGGAACGTCCTAAGGAACGCGGAGGGCTCCCGGGTCGGCTGCTCGGCCAATGCCAGCCTGGGGAAGCGCTCCTGGATCCGCGGCAGGCTCTCGGCCAACTGCACTCGGGCCAGTTGCGCACCGAGGCAGAAGTGGATGCCGTGGCCGAAGCTCAGCATGATCTTCCCGTCGGTCGATATGCCAGGACCGGTGCCGTAGAACCGCGCGGGATCGAAGTGGTCGGGATCGGCGAAGGCGTCCGGGTCGCGATTGCCGGCCGCGATCAGCACGCGCACGTCCGCGTTCTTCGGGATCACCACGCCGCCGAGTTCGATGTCGCGCTGGGCGATACGCGGAATGGAGCTGAACATGGCGGGCGCGTCGCAGCGCAGGACTTCTTCGACGAATGCCTTCACTTCCGCGGCGTCTCCCTGAAGCCAGTGCCGCTGTTCGGGATACGACAGCATCGCCAGGACCGCATGGTCGATGGTCGCAGCAGTGGTGGCGAAGCCGCCCAACAGCATGCCCCACAGCATGCTGATCAACTCCGCATCCGACAGCGTGTCGGCATCGTCGTCATGTGCGCCGACCAGCATCGACACGATGTCGTGGCGGGGATCGGTGCGCTTGCGCTGTATGAGGTCGCCGAAGTAGGCCTGCACCCTGGCGCTGGCCGCGTCCGCCGCGGCGAGCTGGGGATCGCTGGCGTGCGGGCTCAGGCCTTCCAGAATGGCGCCGATGCCGGCGGCGAGCCCCAACATGTCGTCCTGGCGCATGCCGAACAGTTCGGCGAAGACCAGCATGGGCAGGGCCAGCGCGAATTCCCGATGCAGGTCCACCGCCTCCCCGCGCTCCAGCGCGGGCGCCATGCCCTCCAGGCGCGCTGCGACGATGCGCGCAATGCTCGGCCGCAGGTTGTCGATCTGGCGCATGGTGAAGTCGCGCGAGATCAGCCGGCGCAGACGCGTATGCGTTGGCGGATCCTTCATCGCTAGCGTGGACGCCAGCAGATTGAGCGACAGGCTGGTCGCCGCACGGGGGAAATAGCGCGCCAGTTCGCCCGTCGCCGGTCCGCGAAACGCATCGCCCGTGACCTGGAGCGCCCAGTAGATGTCGGCGTGGCGGCTTAACAGAAAGAGGCCCGACGCCGCGCGATGCACCGGATCGTGCTCGCGCAACCACCGCATGAATGGATACGGGTCGTGGATGCATGCTGGCGACGCCAGTTCGGCGAAGGCGTCCCGGCATGCTGCCGTGGTTTCTTGCACGTCCATCTTGGTTACCTCATGGCTGGCTGATCTGACCGGCTCGCGCCAGGTGCGCCGACAAACTGCGGAGAAGATCGCGATCCCCGGCGGCGTCCGCGCATCACGAAAGCACCGAAACTCCTCGAACCCGCCAGTGATGATCTCCTTGCCCAGTGATGATCTCCTTGCGCAACTTCAGTTCTTCGGGCGCCACGGACAGGCGCAGCGCGGGAAGGCGCTGGAAGATCGAACCGAACATCACCTTGAGTTCCAGCCTGGCCAGCGCCACGCCGGGGAAGGTGACCGGCAGGCGCTGCGGGCAGCGGCTTCACGTGCGCTTGCGTTCACTTCTGTTCGTCGATGATGATCGGCGGCCGGACCCTAGGGCCTCAATTTGGCTTTAGCCAGCTACCGAATATTGTAGTAGCCCCCTAAGCTAAAAGCCTGGTGGCGCAAAAAATATGCGGAAAACACTGTCGCCACGCGCTACCATCCGGAAACCTATTTCCGATGGGTAGACTCCGTTGATGATGTTCAGCAGCGAGCTCTTGCCGGCCCCGTTAGGACCGATCAGCGCGCAGATCTCCCCTAATTTGCATGGCCGGGCGGCCGAGCCGACGCATTCACCATCGTTCCACCGCCTTGACCATGCGGAGCCGGCGTATGTGGGTGCCCGCTCGCCCGCATAGTGGGCCGCGCCTGACGTCGCGATGCATCCGCTCGATAGGCGCGGACCTGCATGACACGGCGGACGGGACAGCGACCTCGCTCAGCTGTCGCTGAAAGGCTGCAGCATCTGCCGACGAGTCGGCCGGAGAGGCATCCGTTTGTTGACGCACCCGATTCATTATCTGCACTCAACTTTCGAAGATGAAGGGGAGCGCTGATGGTTGCATCTGGACTGGAGCCGACACATCGCCGGCGTTTGACGGTTCAGCTGCCAAGCGGAAGTCGGGGTCACGGCGCACCCGATCGATTTTCAGTCGGGCCCCGTTGTCGACCTGTTCGAGGGAGCCCGCGCCGGCTTCGAGCTCTACAGGATTTCCTCTCGGTGACGGTCTGCTTGAGTGGTGTCACCATAGCGACGCTCTAGCACGAGACATTCAGGTAACTACATCCCGAGCCGCGCGAATTGCATCGATGCGTGCTCAGTCTCGAGAAGGGGGTACAACGGGGCGATGCTCAACAACGACTTACAGAACGCAGGCGTGAGCTTGCCACGGTGAATCACAACGTTCTCCTGCCCCGTCGCAGCTCGAGCGCTCTGCCAATCCCGATTGTAGCCACGCTGTTCATTAGACTTCACGTGGCAAGCGGCGAATTCGGCGTCACTCAGCGACGCCAACTGCCACGCATGTACCGGGCGCTTCGTATGGATGTGCACCCACATCGGGCTTGGCAGCCTACCATTGCGCAGCGGCTTGGGCTGCAGCTTGATCTCGAACAGCGTCCCTGGCTCGCCCTTCAAGGCGTGCGGTGGATCCACAGACGCCAGTTCCTCTGCCGCCCGCAACTGTTCAAGGTACTTCTGCGACGGAAATTCGTAGGTCTTCATGCAATCGACCGTGATCGCCGCCTTTCGCGCGTTCAATGAGTTTGCCTGTCCCTGAATCTCGGATAACATAACCTTAAGCTGGACTATTTTTTCGTGCACTTCGGGCACTTGCGAAGGCGTGAGTAGGCCACGTCGGCGAGGCTCCTCCAGCGCGGCTACACAGGCCTCGATCTCGGCGGCCTGCGTCTGCAGGCGCTTAATGACGAGATCCACGACGTGGTCGGCGTCCTCGGGCTTCATTTCGCGTGCTTGCGAGGCGGCCCTTTGCTGAGCCGGTAGATCGAACTGCAGCAGCTCGTCCAATCGCTTGAGTAATCCCGTCAGTGCTATGCTGGAGGGCGGAGCCTGCCACATCTCCAGGTGACGGGTCGCCGAGGATGCTTCCCTCGCGCGTGCCTCCTCTGCGCTGGCGAGTTTCTTCGTACCGAGGTCCGAGAGTACGATAATATTTGCTGTCGAGGCCGTCGCAGCATCGGGCCTGGCGAGCTGCGGCTCGCGCAGCCCGGCCGTTGAACTCCCCTCGCCTGCGGCCCGTGCGCGCTTGGCTTCCCCTTCCTGCGCGCCGCGTGGCCCTCCAGTCGCCAAGACGGTATTTTCCGGTATTGCAGCCTGGGCAGGCGGTTCAATCGGGACGGGCTTCTTTGGCTGCATTGCCACAAATCGCGTGACATCGTCCGCGATGACCCATGCATCCTCTACGATCTGGTCCAACAGTTCCAGTGGAAGGTCGGCACCCGCTCCGCCATCCCTTAGCCTGGCAACGATGCCGTGCACCCCTGAGGCAAATTCCGAAAGCCGTTCCATGACTCCTTCCAGAACGGTGCAGTGCTCTGCGTCGAGTGCCTCTCCGTTGTTGTACAGAACGGCTGGACTCGTAGAGATAAATGCCGGAAAAACATCGTCGATAAACGTCCCGAGCAGACGCACCCGCCCGTCCTCACTCATGAGGGCGTCGCTCACGGCTGGTTCGAACGTGCTCGCCTGAGACTCGATCAGCAGTCGTGCGCGAGCAATCAGCGATTCCAGATACATACACTTGGGATGAAGTGCCCAGCCAGCATGCAGGCGGAGTGCGGCCTCGTCGGCCTTCCGCATCTCGGGCGTACTGCTTGGCAAGTTGGCAGTGGCCGCGCAGACGGACTGCATCCGTTCCGAGCGCAGTACCTTCTTGCCCCACCACTCCATGCAGGCCAGGTAGTGCTTCGCCACACTGGATACCGCGCGGCTCAGCTGGCCGGGCGGAGCGTTGGAATCTCGCATCTTGCCGAGCACGGCTGCGGCTTTCATCCTGCTCGCCTCGAGGTCGTGACCAATCAAGCTGGCCGGGGCGTTGCATTGGTTGCCTGCAGAGAGAGTCTCGTCGCGAAGTCGGCGAGCCTGATCGTCGGAAAGAAGCCGATGCGCCATGTCCGGGGGCAGGCTCGCGTAATAGTCCAGAACTTCCGAGCCTGCCTTGATGACTTGATCAATCAGGTCTTGCGCCTCCGACGGGTTCCGGGCTTGCATGGCCGCATTCTGAGAAGCATCAAATTCCTTACGCAGGCTGCGCATTGTTTGCATTGCTGCTTTGATTCGCTCGCCACTTGAGGACCTCGGAACTGCCACACGCGAAGTTGGTGGCTCGCTCACGAGCGGCACCGCTCCATCTTGAGGTCCGGAGCGCGCCTGCTCCAGGACGGAGTCAAAAGATTGCCTGCCTTCCCCGGGGGCTGCCCCGGGCTCCGGGCTCGAACTGCTCGATCCCCATATGCTGCCGGCTCCTGCAGGCCCAACGTGCGATTCGCCAGGTCGGCCAATGCCCCTCATATTCCATCTCCGATGACGTCGAGAATGCGCAGCCTGTCTCGCTACACTGGTTGGCTGACGAGTAGCTGACGAAGATGCTGATTCCGCTCGAAATCGCCCACGATTTGCGAAATGAAATCGCGCGCCATTCCGATTTGAAGTCGCCCACCGTTCCGAGATGAAATCGCCCACCATCCCGGAATGAAACCGTCCCGGACGAAGCGGCCTCTTCTGGCTCTGATAGGTCCCCCCTTTCGGCGTTTCGAAGGAGTGGATCGGATGCCGATGGGGAGGCTTGCGATGCGCCATGTGCGCGAGGTGAACCTGGCGCGGGATTAGTTTGAGACGGCAGGGCCAGTCCCTGTAGCGTTCGCAGAACCACGCATAGCTGAAGCTGTCAGAGTTTGCGTGGCAATACTCCTCCCACAACAGCATCAGCGTGGCGTTCGGGCGCCGCAGCCCGCGATGTACACGCGTCCATTCCGAATGGGGACGCTCGTCACTGGGCCGATCGGAAGGCGGCGGAAACAGGCGGTTCTCGAGCCGAATGTCGTCATCCAGCTCCGGCCACAAATGGCCAGCTCAGGCCGGCGCGGCGGGCTCGGTTCAGGTACTTGCTGACCGTGCCCTGGGCCAGGCCGAGACTGCGGGCAACGGCGCGCCGCGACATGCCGACGCTGTAGTGCAGGCGTAGAACTTCGCGATGTGGCGCATGGACAGTCTCTCCGTCGGCATCTCATCCTCTGCTATTGGGCAAAAGACCAAGCGGCCCGGGTTGCAGACTGTCGGTGGTGAGCGCCTCGCTCTCCCCGATCACGACCGCTGGAAATAGCGATCACGATCGCCTGAATTGGTGATCATGATCGTCTGGAACGCGCATCAATCTCGACAGCAGTCCGTCATCCCGAATGAGTGCGCCGCGACCTGGCTCTCAAAACCACGCTTCAGCTTCAGTGCGGCAGCAGTGGTATGAAGATCTCAACGCTCTGTTGCGAAGCGACGGAGCAGGAGGTTCTCACAACCTTCAGGCAAAAAGCACAATGTTACGGGATGCGGGCTTTAGAACCATCCGGACAGCAGACGAGATATAGGTTCGGTACGTCCTCGCGCATAGAGCAGATAGTGAACGAAGTCGCCGAAGACCGATCGGCTTATTTGCTCGGCTTGCGTTTCGCCCAAGGCGGCAACCACACAATCGCAACCTCGACATCGAGTGGAATGACCACGCTCTTCGATCCTAACTATGGAGAGTTTACTGTCCGATCAAGCCAGATGGGTGAATTGTTCAGAGGTCTCGCCGATCGTTACAGGAACCCCAATGGGCGTGATATCTCGACAATCAGTACACAAAAGATGACCTGAATGCCGGCCAGAGCGCCTTCTGCGAAGGCGCGGATACGTGCCTCGGCCCGACACCTTGTCATGCAGTAAGCAAAAGCATGCCATCCAGATACGACACTTCAGTAACTCCCCCTGATCCGCCTCCGAAGTGGCATGCTCCACCCGAGGCTAGTGTGACTGTGCCCGCTCTACAGTCCGCTTCCTCGGGCCACTTCTGAAACCGTTGACCAAGTTTACCAAAGCTTGTCGGATGAAATCACGTAACCTCCGCCGCTGATTCTCCCCTGCGATTGCCACTGTGGCCTCTCGGCTTCCTCTTTTCTCGGCCATTTGCTGAAACTATTCACCAGGAGGGTTAGGTTCTGCGGAGCGAAGTCAGAGAGCTGGCGAGGAAACACTTCGGCGGCAATTGCGACCCCGCTCGGCGCGCAGGCCGCTGGTCTTGCCATTTGCTGCAACTGTTGACGAGGTTCCTCAGTGACTGAGAGCTATAATCCGAAAGTTGCGCGCGACCAAATACCTCATCGGCAGTCGCCTCTCGACAGATCGGCCTCTTTCGGCCACTTACATAAAGTGTGCACCAGACTTGGCAGTTGCTGGTGAGAGATATCGGAGAGCCCCCGCTTTTTTTACACATCGAAGGATCATGCCTTCGCGACACTCCGCCTTTCCGGCCACTTGCTGAACCCATTCGCGAGCGATGAAAGACTCAGATCATTCAGATGCTGGAGCGTCAGATTTTCCTCGCACAAGAATTTCGCGATCTAATCCTTGCATTACGGCATGGCGTCGATTGTGGGTGCCGCCCGAATGAAAGCCCGAAAGCGAAAGCGCCCTCAGGTCCAACTTTCTTCAAGATTGCGCCATTAAGCTTAAGAGATCTGAGTTGCCATCGCCTTGCACGGGCGGTATAAAATCATTTCAAACGAGCTCAGCCAGCGAGAAGCTGCCGAACCTACGGCAAGGGTACTGATCGATGGGTTATCTCACTGTGTATGACCAAGGATCTTACTAATCTGTCCGCGTCATCTACTGTTCTTCTAGCTTAATCGATCGTGGGTGGCAGGGGTGGACGTAGTCGGACTTGCCATGATTCGGGTGCGCCCACGCGCCGCTGCCAACACCGAAGCAACGGGAAACGGACAGCAGATTCCTAACGCTAGTTCTGCTTCATCAATGCTCGCGTGCAACGTGAACCGAATGGACCGGCGCATGCCTGTGGCTGGCGCCGAGTTCGTGAAGCCTGTGATGCAGGCGATGATGTGCAAACTTTAGGAAAGCCCGCAGCCTCGAGTGCCGCGCTTCGTCTGTCTTGGGTGCGATCATATCCACATAAGCACTCGATCCCTCAATCTGCGCGAGGACCGAGACCGCGTCCTGGGGTTGTCGCCAACCTCGACATATACGGCACCGGTCCTCACCAAGCGCACCCTATCCAGATGCCAGCAGAAGGGCGGTACCCGCACTCAATTCGAAGAGAACTCCGCTGCTAAAAGAGCAGAAGTTTATGCGTGGGTGTTGATGCACTCCCATGATTGGATTATCTTAATTGCGTTATGCCGCCTCAGAAGTGGATCCCGAAGACCTCCGGACAGATCACGTCGAGGACTGATGCCGAGCAAACGGGGTGGTAGGCCTAGGCTACCTTCACGCAGAGCTCCGCGCCAATTTTGATTGGGAGCGTTAAGCGCAAAAACCCGTTTGCTGGATCCCGTACGAATTGGAGAAAATCCGGCTCGGCGTTGTCGTTCATCACATAGCCGCCAATCCGCACTTGCGGCGCGACAATCTCTATAACTTGTCGGGCCAAAGAGGGACCGTCATTCGCAAGCCAGCCGTCTATCAGAACAAAATCTACCGGACCACCGAGATCGCGCAGAGTTCGCCGAGCGTCCCCTTCCCTAATCTCGGCGTAGTCTGAGAGACCTACATGGCGCAGATTGCGACGCGCTGTTGCTGCCTTCGCGGAGACGAGTTCCGATCCAATCACGATCCCACCGCCATTGTCACGTATGGCGGCGGCGAGATAGAGCGTTGACATCCCGGTAGACGTCGCAAATTCCGCTACTCGCTTTGTGCGCAGCCATCGACAGAGCAGATAGATCAGTTCGCCCTGCTCAGGCGCAATGCCGAGACCGTACTCCACGTAATCGAAGGGATTGCGGCTCGCTTCGGGATTGTTACGCGGTCCCCCATCAAGGGGATACTGCTCCAAAAGCAGGCGCGCAGTTACCGCATGAAAATTCTCATCCTGAATGAGACTAGGCGCAACGGCAGGCGACATGGCTTGATTTCTCCCTTCGTGGAATGCATCTCAGTTCGAGGTCCGGGAAGACTCTAGGATCACTACGCGTCGGTCGGCTCGAGCTGTCTGCTATGGCGCGTAAGTAATACTTAGAGCTTTGTGGGAGCTTTTCGTGCTACGGGCCCTTAAAATTAATCTGTCAATACCGCCATCGTCAGATCCTGCCAGCTTCAGCCTTCTCGACGGCATCGTTCAAGTGGGACGCAAGAATGTACGAGCATGTCGCCTCTCATGTCGTGCGGCTCATCGACCCAGGAACTTCGCAACGGCCATTCCACAGCTATGTTGCGGCCTGGCGGTCTTCGAAGCTGCTTCCACTTTTCCTGTAACCCTAGATTGCGCTTGCCTCGGATGTCATAATGCAACTATTAGTAGCAGCAGTTCATTTCAAATTTGTGTCGTGCAAGTAGAGTTCAAGAATGTGTGAAGTCTAGTGTCGCGGCTAGTCGCTCGATGACGGCATTGCCTAGTCTCGCAGATCGAAGCGAACTATCGGTTGTTCGATATTCTCATGGATGCCGGGCGGCATGGAAGCATCATTGAACTGGAGGAAGCAGGGTTGACGGACGGCCAGGGCCAAGCGATGCCAACGCGCAAGACGCAACAGTCCTATGGGGCTACGCGAAGCGCACTGCCAAGCGCATGCTATCGACGCGCCGCGCCATGCGCACCGGCCGACAGAACAGAACGAACACGGGAATTCTATGCTGTGAGCGCCTTCTGAAGGGTAACCTAAGCTCGTCCAGAACTGCGATCGAGAGCTTCGGGTGCAAAGACGGTCGCGCTGCCTACCTAGATCGCGATCGATATCGCCTGGCTAAGCTGGTAGGTTTTCAGGTTAAGCGATGTCACCGAATGGAGGCGACTTCACCTTCGATGCCAGTGGACGTAGCCGGACATGCCATGGTCCGGGTGCGCCCACGCGCCGCTGCCAACACCGAGGCAACGGGAAACGGACAGCAGATACCTTTTTATCATAAGTTTTCGTTCATCAATGCTCGCGTTCAACGTGAACCGAATGAACGGGCGCATGCTCATGGCTGGCGCCAAGTTCGTGAAGCCGGTGATGCAGGCGATGATGTGCTAGCTCCAGAGTAGCTCGCAGTCGCGCGTGCCGCGCTTCATCGGCCCTGGGGGCCAGCGTATCAACGTAGGCGATCGATCCCTCGATCTGCGCGAGGACCGACACCGCGTCTGCGATCGCAAAGATGGGTTTTTCGCCGACTCCGACATACACGGCACTGGTGTGAGCCGCGATGTCGGCCTCGCGCCCGGCGACACTGCCTCGAACACGGATCGCGACCCAGCAGGACGCGGTGACGCGTAGGGGGAAATGGCCGTTGCATGACAGATCACTGCATCGTACTTCGTCGACTACGGTGCCATTGCAAATCAACTCGACCCGCGTCGGCCGCACGCTGACCGATTCTATCCGCCAGTTGACGGCGACGGTTCCGCCTGAAGGAGGAAGCGCGATCTTGCTCCCTGGACGGCGTCCTTCCACCGTCATATCCACGAGCGGCCCGACTGTGATGAACGTATCGCCGTTGCGCACGGCATCCATCCAGTTGCGGTACGTAAAATCGCGCGCGCCCAGCTGCGCATAGGTCCGCGAGCCGCCAAGGAGCGCGGACGCGTCCATCTTGTCGGAACCTGCCACCAGCGGCAGGTGGTAGCCGATATTGAGGTACCGGTACCAGTCGGCCAGACCAAATGCGCTGATCTGCGCGGTTCGTGGGTTAAACGACATCATCTCCATTGCGTCGATCAGGCCGAGCACGATATCAGCCGCCCGCTCGGCGTGGGGATTGGGCACGTGCGGCATCACGACCAGCCCCCCTTGCTGTCGGCAACGCTCCGCCCAGTCGGCCATGATCGCCTCCAACGGATCTCCTATCGCTGCTTCGTCGGATCCAGCGCAAGACAGCGGATTGATAATCTCGCCTTCGTAGCCGAGAAGCGAGATGTGCCCCAGCACGTGCATCCGATTCTCTGTGCCAACGCGGACGACGAACTCTCCGTCGCCGCCGAAGTCCTTCGCGCCGATCGTCGTGCGTCCGTCGAAGTCGGCGACGTTGCTGAACATCTCGCCCCACTGCAACGCGAGCAGGTTGACGACGTTGACGCCCTCCGCCTTGCCCTCTAGTAGGGCTGTCTGCGGGCTCAGGAAATGGACGTGCGTATCGGAGCTAACCCAGCCCTGTTCGCGCCAGCGCAGCACTCTGTCCAGCTCGAATGTGAGGCTATCCGTGCCCGCAGTGACTTCGACGATGCTGCGCAGAGGCCGCACCTCGAACCCCCTGCTGATCTCGACAAATACGATCCCAATCGGCAGGTCCGCGTCGCAGCTACCATCGACATAGGCGTACTGGTTCAGGCCGTTCGCGAGTTCGCCGGCGAAGTCCTCGAACCTGCCGGTGTTGACCTTGCGGTGATGTCCCTTGGGCGGTAAATACTCCCCGTGCGCACCGTGGAGATGCAGGCGCGCGGCAACACGCCCACCACTGCCTTTCTCAACGATGCGGATCTTCACGGGCCGTGTCGCCGGCTCGATCGGCACAGCGTCCAGCGAGGTGCCTGCTGCATTTTCAATGCCTTCCAGCGATCGAAGGTCCCGAACGTGCAGGTGTCCGTCGCTGGAGCGCAGGTAGAGCCTTGCGTCTGGGTGGGCGGAATATTCGACGATGACCTCATTCTCGGAACGCACAGGCTGCACGTCGGGCTTGTCAGTTAGCCAATCCGCTCTGGAGTACTTAAGTACCGCTCGGGCGGAAATGACGTTGCCCAAGTCCATGCCGATCTGTTCGCCGCGATGGTCGACATCCAGTTCGCCAAGTTTGTTCAGATGCACCCCGGGCGGCAGCCGCATCCTCAGCTTGCGACGGCCCTGAAGGCGCAGCGGATGCTCCGACAGCTGTGTCGTGCTCACCGCATAGACGAGCGAAGCCTCTTGCTCCGGGCGCAGGCTCAGGCCCGCGAGCTCCTTCTCTGGATGCGGATTCGGCAACGCGTAAACCCACAGGTTCTCACCTTCACGAATTCTAATGCGCCCCGATTCAGTGCGAACCTCGCTGTTTACGAAGCTGGCGCCCGGCGCTCGCCCGAGCGCGAAGTTTTCTCCGCTGCTCGCATGCACGATAGGACCCCGCAGGGGCACGGCCCCGAATGCACTCGCGCTCCATTCAGTGTGCCTCTGCTGAATCGCAAACCGCCGCAGCACAGGCACGTTGGCCGCGCTTCCGTCGGCGTATCGGAGTGCGTACGTCGACACGCGGTCGCCGAGTGGGTTGCCGTCCACAGAGTGCGCGGCCGGCCCGATTTCGCCAAACCCTTCAGGCCTCACAGGTTGATGGTCTGTTACTGCATGCACAAAGAGAACGTAGCTGGCCAATGTGGGTGACAGTGAGATCTCGGTAGGAGCCTCCCCAGGCCGCAAGGCCAGCACATCCGGCTCGGCTTCGTCGCCGAATAGAAACGGGATGCCGCGATGCGTCTGCGGCCCCCGCAACGAGTCAATCCAGCTGGTGTCGCCCGCGCGCTTGCCGCGCCGCTCGTCCAGCTCCCGGCGCCTGGCATTGAAATATGGCTTCAGATCAACGGGCGTGAAGTGCGGCGATGAGGGTGTTTTCATTCGATGGACTCCAGTTCTGGGAAATCGTCGCCGAGACCCATTGATTCGGCAGTAAAACGTTGAACTTTTTCGACTGAATAAAGTCGCATGACGTATGGGCAAAATAGACGAGAGGTCACTGGCGATCGGAATTCTGAGCGTCGACGGCAAGCAGATGGACCGTGGGACTGTCATCGTGGCGTGTGAGCGGGCTCCTGAATGCAATGAAGAACTCGTGTGCGCATCGCTCCTGCCGGCGAGGACGGTGCTCATGTACTGCCATCAGCTGAGGTATAACGCTGTAGACCAGGCCTACAGTGGAAGCGAAGCATCTCAGTTCGACCCAATCGTAGAAGCATCTCTTTGGGGACCTCGGTGACGTCGGTGACATCCCCACCTGAGCGCAACCCGCCGGTCTTCGGCTGTCGCTCCCGAAACAGCTCGGACTTTGCGACTGCCGGCGCATCTTCAGTAGATCCGGCCAGCCGGCACACCAGTCGTACACTAGCCGCCGGAGCCGACGCTCGCCGCGATCAGCTGCGTCACGGTACGCTCCGCGAAAAAATCGGTAGTTGGCGCCTCGTGGGCCAAGTGCGGCAGCCACAATACCCGGCGATGGCTGTGGCCGCGGTATCCCGGCTGGTGTTCGGGATTGCCGGATCGTCGAAGCCCCAATAGGAAACCAGATCCGCGGAAACATGCTCGATACCAGTCCAGCACCCGCACCGGGTATACGCGCCACAAAGGCTCCGTCGGGCGAGCCACGGGGGCGGACAGTATCGCCCATACCTACGCACGTCCCCATATGCTGCCATCCATGTAACCTTTGTGTGGGCGTTCTGCGCGCCTTACCGGTATGGGGTCGAGCGTGGATGATGGGGTGACCGAATCATCCGGACGCACCTGGATTTCGAGCACCCGCCGCATCTAAGCGTTGGCGACCGCCTCGATCTGAGAGTCGCCCAGCTGGGCCAAGTCCCGGTAAAGCAGGATTGTCGCCTAGAGCGAGTCGATGCTGCTCTCGGCGGCCCCAACAGCACTGGCCTCTTCGGCATCAGTGCCCAATGGGATCGGTCCCATGCGCGGATCAAACATTTCCTGCAGCGACCTTGCCGCCGTGAGCGCAACTTTACGTGAGGTTTCATTTCCGAGGAGGACGCTTCCGAGCGCGGCACGCGGATAGAAGCCGAAGCCCTTGAAGGCTGTCCAGTGTTGGCGCGGCAGCATCCGGCACAGCGCGGTATCCGCGTTGGCGATTGGGAGCCGCCCCGGATCAGCGAGATACGTGACTCAAAGCTCACCGACGAACGCCCTCCTGTCCAATCACCATCAGGAGTGGACGTCCATTCTCCGTCCACAATGCGAGGCTGCGCAATCCGCGCCAGCATACTCTCGTGCGCGGAGAGATAGTCGCTTCTCGACAAGGTTTGGCTCCTAAATTCCTCCGCCCGCCCCGCGGCGCACGGAGTAGGCAGTCAAACGGGGTTCAGTTGCCGATGTAGACGCGGCCGCGCTTCTTGGCGATTTGATAGACCACTACGCTCAGCAGCGCTATCAATGATCCGTAGATGGGGAATATCCAGGTCATGTGCTCGCGTTGCAGCCACACCATGAGATACGGTGAAGTCCCGCCAAACAACGAGACGCCCAATGCATAGCCGAGGGCTACCCCCGTGGTTCGCACCGCACGCGGCATCAGCGTGGTGGCGATGAAGTTGTAGAGGCCCATGTTGAAGCCAACGATAGCTCCGCCGAACACCATGACGATGAAGAAAGTGGAGATGCTCTTCTCCGAATAGACCAATGTAAGGAAGAAGCACGGGATGAGCAGCAGGCGCAGCAGCGTGAACGCGCGCGAGGGTCGCACCTTGTCCGCGAAGGCGCCGACGTAGGGGGCGGCAACCATCCAGCTCAGCCCCATCAGCGTCAGGATTCCGAACACCCAGGTGCTGTTCTCCTTGAATACCGTATTGGCCACGTTGGGCAGACCCGCAATCCATGCGTAGTTAGCGATCTGCACCGATCCGATGACCAGAATGACGGCGAGCAACGAGAGCCGGACGCTCCATAGCGTTTTCCATACGCCGCTGGTAGTTTTCTGAATGCGCGACAACTCATCTTGGCGGTGCATCGCGCGATTGAGCAAAGTTTCCGGCATCGCCTTCCGCAGATAAATGATAAACAAACCGAGCACGCCACCAAACGCGATGGGTATACGCCACGCCCACTCGCGCATCACCTCAGGCGCCACCGAGGCACTCACCAGAAAGGCGACCATGCTGGCCCCGATCGCACCCAGCTGAATGAACGTACCGCCGATCAGGCCAAGGTAACGCCCCTCCTTGCCCGGTGGTGCCAGTTCGATCCCGATGGCATTCGCGACACCCGACTCGGCGCCAAGGGAAAGTCCCTGAATGATTCGAATAAGAAGCAGCGCCACAGCTGCCGTGACGCCGATATCGTTATAGGTCGGCAAGATGGAGATCAGCAGTGAGGACAGCGCCATCGCCGTCACCGAGATCATCATTACCCGCTTATGGCTGATGCGATCTGCGACTGGACCAAGCAACGCAGCCCCGAGCGGCCGCGCGAGGAAGCCTGCCCCAAACACTGCTAGCGCGGCAAGCAGAGATGTGATGGGGTCACTGGAAGGAAAGAAGTGCGGCGACAGAAACGCGGCCATCACGCCGTAAATGTTCCAGTCATACGCTTCCAGGGCTACGCCTCCGCCGAGACCGGCCGTCATTCTCCTGGTTACAACGAGCTTCTCTGGCCGAATCGCTGCGGCAGTGGGTTGAGTAATATCGTGCACGTGTCCGGCTCCGCTCAGCTGTGAAAATCGGCTACGAATATCGATCGACGGAAAGTTGAGGACCGGATCGCGTCTGGCACAGTCAATAAAGTAAGCGGCACCCTTGCCAATTTGGCCATTGACGATCCTATGCGGAAGGTCCAAGGCTCCTACCGTTTCGTCTTAGCTTTGACGGCTTTGGCGAATTCCAGCGCTGTAAGCTGATAGTGATTGTCCGGACCCAGCGTGTGACCAAGCTTCGTAATGATTTTGTCGGTCGATTGCGCATGAACAGAGCCCGCAAATGCGAGGATGCAGGTCGATAACGATCGAACAGATTTGTGCAAGGTGCTCACGGCGTCTTCCCCTGGCATTTCTATGACCCGACGGTTGACGCCGGTTAGGGAGAAGTATGGCGATCTGCCATTTTCCGCGTTAGGACGCCTTTTCATATTTCTTGTACTTTTACACGAGATGTACTTGGAAGCGGGACCACAGAATCGAGCAATATGACGTTGCGCTGCACAAATATCTCGGCGTGTCACGAGCCGCATCAAACGGCATGGCTTCGCGCAACACCGTCTGCTATTGCCATGCCTCGTCAGGCACAGTTGGACAAGACTGCCCACGACATCCAACCGCTCGGGTGGCGTTGAGAGAGCGAAAAGACATTCGAGTTCGCAAGATTGCGGCCATCCAAAACTCACAAGGGCCATGCTGGCCGACACTGGGGCCCAAATCTATCTCTCGCAGAAGGAGTATGTAGTGGGTTCGAAGCCAAAAACCCTCTGAAACGCTTCCACCGCGTGCCACCGCTCCATAAGTTATATTTTTCTGCGGATATTTTGTCCGTTGGACCAAGGCCGGATTGGAACGGTTTTCCTTGATTCGAAGGCGGAGTTCATTCCTCGAGACCATCCCGCATGAAAATCCGCAGCCTGCACTGGCATTACCTTTTAGTCCCTAAATTGGCGCGTCAACTATCAGCGGCTTAATTCTCCAGGCGCAGTGCGTACGAACTCCGCCGAGGCGGCTATCACCTTACGAACCTGGTCAAATCTGATCGGGATCCTTCCGACGGCGGCAGGCCGTTCGGCCAAGCCCCTGCCCCCCGGACCTTGCAGCATGGCCTGATAGGCCTGCCGGCTTTCAGCCGTCTCGGATTAGTGCCGCACCAGGGATCGGCGGCTTCATCAAGTGCGATTCAATTGCAGCCGCCGCGCTCTCCAGGAGTATCATCAATTCATGCATGCGAACCTGAATGTAACACTGGTCAAAGTCTATTGGATGGGCGGCAGCATGCGAACGCATTCATCACTGATGTACTCGGGGATGCTCTCAAACTTATGCGGGTTGAGCTGCATCATGTACCCATTCTCGATGTGGTACGCCTCGTTGATAAACTTGCGGATCACCATCGTCGTGTTCGATGTTGAAAATCCGGAACAGCTGGATTTTCTCGTAGCCGACGTCCGTGGCCGCGAGTTGTCGAAAAGGAGCGCCGCAAGCATTGGCACGATCAGGCTTCGGCCGGCCAAAGCTTTCAGCACGGCAAGCCAGGCGTTCGACCTTGACCGGGCGCTACGGAACATCCACGGCTGCCTCCACCGCTATTCTCCAGAGCAGCCCGATCGCATGGCCGTGGGGCACATTGTCATGGGTACACAGTAGATCTCGGGAGAGGTGGCACGGCAGATCGGGGAATTCTCTATTGGATCAGCTTTGAACCCACCCGCACCGCGCGTCTATCCGATTTGGTGGACCTGCTAACCGCCGTTCCACGATGACGGCGGATGTCCATTCGACGGACCATCGGAACGACCGGGCTAGCTCATCTTGCATCCATTAGCAAAATCCCAATGTGCCTCGAATGGGAATGCACCCATAGAGTAAGACGGGTGCGCATTCTAGAGCTCGCAAAATCGCTCGAAGATCGGTCGAAATTCTTCGACGGTGAATGCCCTGACCGCCCTTCGCCGAAACCGTTTTAAGAGGATCCCGAGTTCGCACGTATTGATCTCGTCCAATAGATCGTAATCTGGAAATTCGAGGTCTTGCTTTCGAATGCCGCTGGTCGTCCAAAGGATCTGGTTGCCGAAGTAAAGACACGAAAGCCTTCGCGCCGCACCGTTCGTGTCCTGTCCCAGCACGCCATTTGGGATTCGGCGATCAAGCGTAATCAAAGAACTTATGGAAGGATTGGTTTGCGGCGGCACCAAGCCAGTAGGGAAAGGGGCCGCCGGAGCCTGCGGGTTCGAGAAATGCAGGGTCAAAGGGTTCTTCCCATGGAATTTGCCCCTCCTTCTGCGCGGAATTGAAGGCCTTCTCGAGCTCAGTGACTTCGATGATCCAGCGCAGGACGGTCATGCCTCGATAGATCTTCGTGACATAATTATCGTTGATCCGAAGCAATCCTAATCCGGCCCATCGGCACAATTCATTCTTGATCTCATCCCGCTCAATCTGCTCGGCACTCGATTGATGAAGCGGCCCGTCATACTCGATCGCCAGCAGCGGTCTGGCTTCGTGGTCCGCAACGACAAAATCGCAATGGCTCCGGGTACAGAAATCAAATTCGCGGTTTGTCAGATGCGTTCAGCCCTTCTGAATCACCTCGGATAGGCGGAGTTTGGCGAATACCCGCTGGGCATTGTCAGACGCGATCTTCTGCAATTCATGGAAAACGGCTTCTTCAGAACCGTTGACGATTCAATCGACAACCTTCATGGAGATCCATCATAAGATGTTTCGTTTCTGGGCAAAGCTCGCAACTGTTTGCATCACGCTATCGAGCTACGCGAATCGATGATATTCAAGGATACGAAATTTCGCGAACTGTAAACGCGTCAATTAGCTTTGGCGCCTCGTTTCGATAGAAGATGTAATCGCGCGAATAAATTTGGTCACGTCGTTCACAATATTAACCTCGGCGGCAGTGAGGCCGATGGTACAGATTGGCGGGTTTGTCCAGTACCTGTTGGAAGCGAAGGCAAGCACTGCCAACGTCGGCGTGAGCGGCACGAGACAGCGATACTGCAATTCAGTGGTAAAGCCCGCCAGGGTGTTTAGATAGCCTTCGCCCATGATGAATTCGCGCTCACACCCGAGCGGAGGAGAACTATCTTACCGCCGCGCTCTAGGGACTGCACGATTTGCTTATAATGTTGATTGATATTCAAGGCGATGAGCGTGTCGTCGTGCTTTCCGACCTGCTCGCCGGTCAGCCCCCAATTCGTTCGGTCGTGAGATGTAGCTGGTTTCGATTTGCAGGACAGCGGACCAGCAGGGAAAGCCAGTTCTTCGCCGAGCATCTTGCGATCATCGGAGCTTATGTCATGCGATGTAATCCGCTTGTCGATCGCGGCATTGTCTTTGACATCTGCGTACGATAGGCGCTCCAAGTTCGCAGCGAGCGATGGCAAGGCGCTGTCGGCATCATCAAAGAGTGGCTCGATCGTTCCTGCCCATGGACCATTTAGTTTGACGACTGTTGGTAATCGCGCCGAACGGCTTTGGCGGTGCCCGCAGCGTCTTACCTTTCCACGAGATGCGCGTGACCTTACCTTCCTTGTCCTTCCAGAGTTCGGAAAGACCTCGGGGCCACCAGTGATGAAGCGCGGTCTTGAGGGGCTTACCGTCGATGCCGACGGTTTTGGTCCGACCGACCATTGCAGGTCCTAGCCTTTCAGGTTTCGCGCCGTTTCCGCGTGCGGCATCAGGACAGTCGCAAGCGTCTCGACGACGCCATTTAGAGGACCGGGATCGATCGCGAGGTCCTGGATGAAGGCAGTCCATTGTTGGATCTTAGTCGGATCGTTCGCGAACGCTTCGCTGAGGGCATCTGGCTGCTCAGTCGGAATCTTGAGTCTTCCTGCGGTCGAATGTAGCGCGTATTGCGCGCGCGAGCCGGTCATCTTTGAATTCGTATGTCCGGGAGAGCACCCAGATGTCGTAGAAATCCTTCAAACGCGTATTGGCGAAGCCAAGATGGACCATCGCCTGGAATTTCTCGGCGATGACTGTCTCCGGCGGATAGGCGCGAAGCTTGGGAGCTGGCTGATCGAGCAACGGCAGAAGTTCGATTTCATTAAGTCCAGGCTCGGTCGCGTCGCCATAGCCGACATCGATCACGATGCGCACACGCGCTCCGTCAATCGTCGCGTAGCATTTGAGGCGGTCCGCTATAGCCGGAATCGTCACGAACCGTATCGACCTCGAGTGTATCAGTGTCGAAGGTCACGCCGTCGTTGGCTAGAATCGCACCAATTTCTCGGAAATAGCCAGGCGTAAGCTGCGGATCACTTCGCCGAAGCCGAGCAGGTCGAGATCGCGTGTCGGTCGATGCGTATCATCGAGCCAATGACGCAGCAGCATGGCACCTTTGAGTACAAAATGTCCTTGTACTTGCTGATGCTGAGCCGGTAGAGCAATCGTTCAAGCGCATACTGCGTGAGAGGAGCTCGAACGGCTCTGCGCTCCTTCGAGAGATTGAGCAGGCGCACTCGGACAGAAGCTCCGACATTCTTCAGCGGCTTACGCATTGATGGTCAGCGTCTCAAGGCGCGGCTGAACGATTTTTTCCCAAATGCCAGCTTCGACCGCGTATTTTGCGATTTCTGAAGGCGTCGCCTTGCGCATCCTGAGCGCTTCTTTCATCGCTTGCGTAGCGTGCGCAAGGCCTGTGGATGCGTTGTAGAAGGCTTTTTGGCGCTGACCACTCTTGAAGAGATCAACGATCGTCTTGGCCGATGTATAGATCGGTACCGACACGCCTTCGATCATGTGACGCTCAATGCCCTTGTCGAATTCCTTCGCCCCGAAGCGCATGATCTGAATGCGGGGCCGCGTAAACTTGGGCCGCCAGTCGCGCGAACCGATCGCCATCCATACATAGGGAGGGATGCGGTCCGTCAGCTCATGAAAGGCGAGCGCGGAGTCGTAACAGATGACGCCGTTTGGAACGAGCTTGGCAGCAACGGCGAGCGAATGGTTACCGTCCAGCGGCGCGTCAGGTAGCTGGTAAAGGCCGCGACTAAGTTGATTGAGCGCGCCCTTTTGCTCCATCCGCGAAATGGTGGCCGACGTAATTCCTTCTTCGAGAAATTCGGAAAGCCGCATCATGCCCCGCTTTTGGAGAAGCGAGATCGCCCTATCCTCCTGGCGTTGCGGTTTCTTTCTCATGGAACTCATATGATACAAAACATTGCAAATGTCAAGGCAATATGCAAGGCTTTGTATCGCTGACCCGCCACTGAATTTTCATCCAGCGACGGTTAGAGTCTGGAGGCTTTGTACGCCAAGTGGTGCGGGTGGAGCAACGGACGATCGGAGGAGCTGGTCGGGGTTGCGCAGCCGATCGTCCGTTGCATCTACGGGCACTTTGGGCTCGTACGCCTAACCGCGCTTGGGCGCGACATGCCGTGGGCGAAGGCTTGAAGTCTTGTCCGAGAGCCGGATGCGGGAAATGAGGTGGGCAGCATAGGCCGCGGGGGTCAGGTATTTCAGCGACGAGTGAGGCCGCCGGATATTGTAGTTGGCGAGCTTGGCGCGGACGTCATCTAGATCGAATAACAGGGTTTCGTTGAGCAGGTTATCGCGCATCCAGCCATTTAAAACTCTCGATGAAGCCGTTCTGCATCGGCTTTCCCGGCGCGATAAAGTGCGAATCGATGACCGTGTCCTTGAGGCGAGGATGGCGTTGCAGCTGAACTCGGTGCCATCGTCAGACCCGATCATTCGTGGCTTGCCGCGTCGCTCGCACGCGAGATGGTCGGCTTCCTGTGGGCGATCACTGTCAAGTACAACTCCGGCCGGCCGCGTGAAGAGCGCTGCTCGACCATATCGGTGCGGCGAAAGTCGGTACCGCCGCTGCAAGCGCGACGGCGCTCGCAGTAACAAACAGCAATTTTTTCATTCGAGACTCGCTTCATCTTTCTGCCCTGGCCGTTCCATGCCCGCGCAGCCGAAGCGCCCCAGCCGGACAGCGGCCCGCCGGCCGTTATGCGCCGTTCCGATAAATTGGTTTTATGAAATCCATCGCATAATTGCCATTTATTCGCTAAATCCGATATTGCCATTTTATCGGAATTAGCACATAATGCGGTCCGGAGAGTGAGCCATGACCGACCTCGCAAGAACACCGCAGCAGATAGGCAATCTGGTACGCCGCGCCCGCAAAAAGCGCGACCTCAGCCAGACGCAGCTCGCCGAACAGGCGGGAGTGCGCCAGGAGACGATTTCCTTGATCGAGACCGGCAACCCGGCGGCAAGGCTGGAGACTATCCTCGCCGTGCTGGCCGCTCTCGACCTTGAATTTCGGATTGTGGCCCGTCGCAAGGTCGGCCCGGCGGACATCGAGGAAATCTTCTGATGCCCCGCCGTCCTCGCCATGCACCGCTGCGTGTGCTGCTCAACAACCGACTTGTTGGCCACCTCACCAAGGCGGCAACCGGTGCTATTGAATTCCGGTACGAGGATGATTGGCTCGGGTGGGAACATGCCCTTCCGGTCTCCCTGTCGCTGCCGCTGCGCGAGGATGCTTTCCGAGGCGAAGCCGTTACGGCTGTCTTCGACAACCTCCTCCCCGACTCGGACGCCCTACGCCGCCGGGTAGCGCAAAAGGTCGGCGCCGCCGGGACCGACGCCTACAGCCTGCTCGCTGCGATCGGCAGGGACTGCGTGGGCGCCCTGCAGTTCGTCGCCGACGATGATGGTCGTCACGGTGATGGTCACACTATCGCCGGCGACGCCGTCGCCGACGAAGCGATCGAAAAGCTTCTCAAGGGGCTTGCCCAGGCTCCGCTCGGGCTCACGCGCGAAGATGATTTCCGGATTTCGGTGGCAGGCGCGCAGGAGAAGACGGCCCTGCTGCGGAACGAGGGCAAATGGCTGAAGCCGCACGGCACAACGCCAACCACCCATATCTTCAAGACGCAGATCGGGGAGCTGCCCAACGGCATCGACCTCTCGAACAGCGTCGAGAATGAATACTACTGTCTGAAACTTGCCGCCGCCTTCGGCCTGCCGGTGAACCAAGCCGAGATTGCCACTTTCGGCAAGACAACAGCGCTCGTGATCGAGCGGTTCGACCGGCGGTGGACCCGGGATGGCCGTCTGCTCCGCCTTCCGCAAGAGGATTTCTGTCAGGCCCTGTCGGTACCGCCGACGCGCAAGTACCAGAGCGATGGCGGCCCTGGCATGGTGAAGCTTCTTGGCCTGCTCAAAGGCAGCGATAACCCCTCTGAGGATCAGGCGACCCTGTTGAAGGCACAGATTTTCTTTTGGCTGATCGGCGCAACCGACGGCCACGCGAAGAACTTCAGCATCTTCATAACACCGGGCGGCCGCTATCATCTGACACCGCTCTATGACGTGCTCACGGCACAGCCCAGCCTCGACACAGGCCAAATCCAGCGCAAGCAGATGAAGCTCGCAATGTCGGTGGGGACGAACAACCACTACAGGATCGCCGAGGTGCAGGGTCGGCATTTCGTACAGACCGGCGAAGCGGCGGGCGTGCCGAAAAAGCTCGTGCAGGAGTCAATCGAAGAGGTAGCCGCTGCCGCTGAAGCTGCGCTCACCAGAATCGAAAGCGAGCTGCCAAGGGGCTTTCCCGACGCAATTCATACTTCGGTGAAAGCGGCCGCGATGCAGCGCCTGCGTTCATTGAAAGTATAGGCTGGCAGGTCAGGGCTTCATCACGCTGCTTCTGCCGCAAGACCCGCCGCCAGTCGCTCGACGAGTGTGACTCGCGTACCGCGCTCTCGCGGATGACCAGTGGCTGGCCTTCGCGGTAGCTCGCGTCGCCGGTTCTGGCGAAGTAGTCGGCACCCATCGATCCATGCCAATGGGCGAGCAGATGCCGCTGATGGAAAACATCTGCTTTCATTGGTGTTGTCCTAGTTTTGTGGTTGCGCATGCAACCGACTAGGCCCGCGCCAATGAGGTGGGTTGCCGTCAAGACCGCAAAGCGGCGGTTTGGTGCGGGCTGGAGCGCAGCGAAGACACGGCCGCCGTTTTCCGCCCGCACCAGCGCGGAGGGCTTGGCCTTGACGACATGGAGGCCGCAGGCTCCAAAGCAATGGAAAGCAAGTCACCCGAAGGCTGGCCGTTCAGACTGCGTCACGAGACGCTTCTAGTTGGCGAAGGTGCGCGACGTGCTCACCTTGAATCCAGATAAAGCTGGCCAAGAGCCTCTCGGTCTCTTCGGTAGGTTGTCCGGCGTCGGTCATGCGCTCAATCAGGCTGCGCTGCCGAGTGAGGATCGTCTCCCCGGCCCGCACATGCCGCTGGACCATCTGAAGCGTGGTTTCACCGTAGCGCATGCCTGAGCCTAGCAGCTTTCGGCTCTTTCCGCAGACCTGCGAGAGTGATCGTTACCGGATGGCGGAGACGGCAACCGCGGCGTAGGGAGCGCAGCGAGTACGCTCGGTCCGAACGCACGCGGCAGACTAGGATTATTTATGAAAGAAGAGGTTGTTGACCCGCCTCTTGTAGAGCGCCTCGATCTCATCAAAAATCCCGTACTCTATTGGGAATGGCACATTTATGTTTGCCTGCTCCTGCCAAGCCCGCACAAACCCGGCAAGCCCCCTTCAGACTTCGACAGTTTTCAAATGAAGCGTCGACAAGAGAAAAGCGCGCCCCGCACGCAACCTGATTAATGTGGTACCACAAACGTTTTTGGCTGATGAGATGCGGTTCGGTAGGCCCGGACCTGCGCGAACGGGTAAACTTTGCAATCGCGCAGATGTAGGATTGTTGAGTCCACGGCGACAGATTGCGGACCATCATGTCCTCGATCATTCACTGCCGAAGAGGGCTCATCGTGGCCATCTGGGTCTTCTGTCTTGAGAGGAGGGTGCGAAGACCAACATCCTCTCAGATAGGACATCTCAGTTCAGCAGGCTTGCCTCCACTCCCCTCCAGCGGGTTCGTTCAAACGTGGGCGAGCTCAAATGGGGTACACCCGGGCGAGATAATTGCAATCCGCATGAACGAGCCGCTTGCCAGGTCGAGCCCAGTCGGAGCAACTTTCGGAGCCCGCATCTGGACATGCTCGCCCCCCGCGACTGCAACGGCGCATCGTCGGGGGGCGATATCAGCACGATAGGCCCATTCAGGTGCGCGGGCGCCAATCGGCGGTTGCCTGCAGGCCCGGCTCAAGACATTTTTCGTGTGGCAATTGATTTCAAATGCAGCCCATTGGCGTCGATATATCGGTCCGCGAGGCCTTGGAGCAAACTATCCACCTGGTGTGATGGAACACTGAATTCTCCATAGTTTGGATCGAAGAGTGTGGTCCTTCCATCGAACGTGGACGTCGCAACTGTGTGTCTCCCACCTTCGACGAACTCCAAACTAAGCAAATACCTCGATCCGTCGGCACTGATTTTGCCCAACATTCTCGAGATGCTCGCTGGCTCGTCGAACGTGTAAACCTTCTCTTTTTGGGATGGTTGCAAACCCGCTTCCTGCAACATGGCGTATTTTGCGCTACTGTTGGCCTGAGCAGGTTCTGCCCCCTCGTTTCGCAAGTCCCTCCTCATATCTAGATAGCGCTGCTGCCACACAGCCGCTGAGTCGTGCCCGTCCGATCCCGGCGTTAGCGCACTCATTCGGGATCTCGGGCTGTTCTCGAGATCGCCGAGCCACTCCGCAGTCAGCCCAACGCATATGCCCTCTACATTCGCGTCAGCCAATTCCGCCGTCCTGTATTCGAACAGTGGGGCGTTCGGCCTCACTGGACCGGATGTACTGGGGTTGTTTGGATCCGAGACATTGGGTTTGCTGGCACAGCACCCCATGTCGGGCAAGTCCCCAGGCGGCGGGCTCCGCCGCAGTGCGAGATCCGCAACTGTTTCCATAAAGCTGTCACTATCCACCGACTGACCCGGTTCGACAGCTTGGGCCAGCGGTGTGGATAAGCCATTGATTCGATCATACATGGCCGTTCGCCTTTTCTTTAGCGTAAGTCCCTTCGCAACACCTTCGGGCTGCTCAGGGGTGCTCCGAATGATGGTCAGAAAAGCTGACGCCAAGCTGACTGCCGGGCGCTACTCAGGTTAGGAAGACGGACGGGACGCGCGGACCAAATCGTACATGTGGGCGTATCGCAGCGGCCCAGATAGCGAAAGATTACGGTTTGCTACCGGGGGCGAACTGCATTTGCGCCGCATGGCGCTTGCGTCCGCACCGACCGCCGTTGACTAGTACGCACGAAGTAATCGCGGATTGGCATTCAAGTTGAATAGCTACAGAGTGGCTTATTAAGCAAACCTAAGTTATGCGAACTTTTGATGGCACAGATCAAGACGTCCCTTGGGCACCGCACCCTGCGAATGGGAGCGCGTCAGATCTACTAAGCGCTTAGGGATAGATCCTGGGACGCGTGTACGGCGCCGATGGGCTGCTGCCGTTGTACCGCGCCACCGGGTCACCGGAGGCGGTCGCCCGCCCCCGGTTCCCACAGAACGTGGCGTGCGGATTTCCCGCACCGACGCTCTTCGACAGTTGGTTCACAGCACTGCAAGCGCTTGCAGCTCCCGATGAGGGAGGCGCAGCTTAGGCTTCAGCAACGGTGTCCGTTGTTTGATTTGGTTGAAGGCGTCCCAAGTGAGGCGTCGGCCTGCCCAGCTGCGGCTGCGCAGCATTCCGCGCCAGTAACGCTCCACGGCCCGATAAACTTTTACGAGACTCCGGAGATTTCCGGCGACGCCGTAATAGGCATAGTGGCCGCGCAGGACGACGTTGATTTCACCGACCTGGTCACTGATCTTGTAATGCCGTATTCGCCGCATCAGCTCCTGCAGAGACATAAGGCTGCGCTTTAGCCGAGATTTCTCGGTGCGCATCCCAACCTTGAAGTTGCCTTTTTGGTTTCGCGTGCAATAGAGCGTCAGACCCAGAAAGTAGATTGTTTCCGGGCGGTTTCTGCCGCGTTTGCCCGCGTGCCTTTGCGCGAACCGACCAAACTCGACCAACTTGGTCTTGGTCGGCTCTAGAGTGAGGCCGAACTTCCCCAGCCGAAGACGCAAGGCCTCCTGTACGCGGATGGCGTCCGATCGATATTGGAAGCAGATCACAAAGTCGTCGATATAGCGCACCAGTCGGGCTTCGCCCCGCAACCGACCCTTCACCACGCGTTCGAACCAGAGGTCGAGAACGTAATGAAGGTAGAGGTTGCTCAAAAGTACACTGATCGATCCGCCTTGTGGCGTTCCTTGTTCGCTCGGGTGCACCGCTCCGTCTTCCAAGACGCCCGCTTTCAACCAGCGCCGGATCAAGCTGATCAGGCGCGGATCACCGACTCGATGTTCGACAAACCGGAGGACCCGATCATGATCGAGACTCCCGAAGAAGTTCTTCAAATCCGCCTCCAGCACCCAGCTGATCATGCCGCCGGCGATGACCTCATTGAGGGTCGCCAAGGCATGGTGGGCGCTGAGCTTCGGCCTGCCGCCGAACGAGCACGGCAAAAAGTCCTGCTCGTAGATGGCGGACAACACCTCAGCCGTGCTGCGCTGGAGCGCCCGGTCGGCGACAGTTGGGACCCCGAGGGGGCGCTTCTCCGTCTTACCGGGCTTGGGGATATAGACCCGCCGAATGTTCGGCGCCCGATATCCCTGGCGATGGATGGATTGGAGCATTGGCCCTATCCAGTCCTCGAAGCTCTCCTTCGCCGCCTCCACCGTCTGTCCGTCCACCCCGGCGGCGGCGCGCTTCGGAATCTGTAATAGATTCTTTTGCACTCGGTCGCGCGTGATGTGATGGGCCAACGAGGTGAAGCTAAGATTTGGCTCGCGCCGAGCTTTCACTGCTATTTGTTCAAGTTTCGTTTCCATGGTCAGCTGATCTTCTCTTAGAATAGAAGGCCGTGACTCCCGTTGAATGGAGCCCATGTCGCCCAAGAACAATTCAACTACCGCTGACCGCTTCCCCATGTGGCCGGCTCTCCCGTCCTCGGAGTACTATCGGTCAGTCTGACTTCCACCCGGTCGTCAGACCCTTCTCACCTCAGCGGCTTGGCAGGTCTTACAAGCTTGCGCTTGAACCGGATGGATCTCCCTTGTTCACGCTGCTTCCTTTGGTTGCATGCTGGCGGTACGAACCCCGGGAGCACCTCTGACCGCTCGCGTTGTCGCGGCCTGTGGTTCCGCCTTCCCCTTTGAGAGACAGGGTCGGCTACTCCGATCACGTTCGATTTCGGGGCTATTTTCCCGTTCACTTCATTCCGGCCTACAACCTCCCTGTCTACGCTTCGCAACGGCCGTTACCGGACGCCACGCAAGACTCGGTTCGCGGCTACTCGCTAGGCTTTGCCGCGGCCGTCATCTCAGACGGCAGACTTCAACGCACTTTCAAGGCGCAACTCGCCGCGGAACTCGGCGTATCTCGCGATACTGTGACGATCGCCTATGAGCAACTCCGCGGCGGAAGGCTTTATCGAGATCCGCCATGGCGTACGACCGCGCGTTGTTGTCGACAGAGGGCGCGTGCGCAGTATGTCGCGGTGTTGTCACGGAAGGCGCGAATGTCGGGGTACGGTGAGCGTTTGAGACAAGTCGCGACGCGCTCGGAGGAGCAATCTCCGCAACCTCCTCGCAAATTTTCGATATGGTGACGTCTCACCTTCGGATTCCCCCCGTGCTTACGTGGAAAAGAGCCGGGGGTCGCTGCAATGACACGGTGGCCCACGAGATTGGCGTACAACAATCCTTGCGGCTCTCGGTGGCTGCGGATGGCGCTGCAGGGTTATGTCTGACGTTCGAAGACCGTGCGACGCGACGTTGATCGAATCATCATCGTGAACGGTTCCCAGCAAGGGGCTCGATCTGTGTGCGCGACTGCTGCTCAACTCCGACGATCGGTTCGTTATGGAAGATCCTGGCTAGCTGATGGCAAGGCACGTCTTCGCGGCACGGGGCTGCCGCCGTGCCGATTCCGGTCGACATCGACGGACTGGACGGAGCAGCTTGCGAAGACCGAAGCGCGGCTCGCGTACGTGACGCCGTAGCATCAATTTCCGCTGAGCGGCGTCATGCCGATCGCGCGTCGGCACCAGTTCGCCTGGGCAAGGAAATTCGACGCCTATGTAATCGAGGACGACTACGACAGTGAGTACCGATACGACACTAAGCCGGTCCCCCGCTGCACGCGCTCGCAGCTAGCCGGGATACCATCTATCTTGGGACAGTCTCCAAACGCTCTCGCCTACGCTGAGGATCGGCTATCTGGTGGTGCCCTCTCAACTCCAGTGCCTGTTCGCCGCGGCCAAGCAGATCATGGACAGGCACACGCCGCTGATCGAGCAGGAAGCGCTCGCGACGATGCTCGAGACCGGTGCATACAACAGACATGTCAAGCGAGTCCGACGCGCAACGGCGAGCGGCGGCAAAACCTGCTCGACGCTTTGCGCCGCAGATTTGGCGATCTACTCCAATCGACGGCGCCAGCCGCCTAGCTTTCATGTGGTGGTCTGGTTTCGCGATCTACCCAAACGTCCGAAGCAGCGTTGATTGAGGCTGCTCGCGTCAAAGGCGTGGGCATCTATCCGGTCGCCCCACTCTTTCACCCTCATCCTGGCCGCCGGCATCGGCCGGACGTTATCGGGCTTGTCACGGGTTACGCCGCACTGGAGGCGCCCGATCGAGCGCGGCTGTCAGCTTCTGGTTCCGGCGGTCGATCAGCTTCGTTCGCGGCTATTGTCCTAGTGACCATGCCCCTCCAACTGGACCGTCAAAATCAGTGATAACTGGCAAGTCTAACCACACCAGGCTGGGTCTATCTGTCTATCTCAGCACCGAAAAAGGAGAACCGTATGTATGTTCCCCCGCCTTTAAAGATGACGAGGTCGAAACATCCGAGCGACCATTTGCTCCGCCGGCCTCGCTAACCTAGTCACGGCCACCGCGGACGGGCCGATTGCGACGCTCTTGCCGCGCTTTCTCGATGAGACCGAAGGAGAGCACGGAGTGCTGTACGGGCACTTGGCGAAGGTCAATCCACAATGGCGTCCGGCTCCGACCGGCGCGCTCTGGCCATCTTCATGGGTCCGGAAGCCTACGCGACACCCTTCCTGTTCTTGGCAGCGTCGCTGCTTGTGGCGATCAGGCGGGGCCAGGCATCTTCTATATAGTGGCGCGAACGATGGCGGCAGAACGGAAAGATTGGCATCGAGTGTTGAAGGTTTCTCCGGCCTTTGTCCACGTGTTCGGCGGGCGCCGTCGGCGTATCTGCGCTCGTCATGGCGAGGACCTGGCATTCACCTTTTTGAAGATGGTGGGCGCCGTGTATCTCATCTGGCTCGTGCTCAAGACCCGCGTGGCGCGCACCTTCGAGCCTCCAGACCATCGGGGTGCGTCGGGGGCTTCTGCGACGGCATCAGCACTAAACGCGAAAACGGCCGCATTCTTTCTCGCCTTCATCCTCCAATTTGCCGACACATCCGCGAATGTCGCCGTGCAGTTCATCGTCCTCTGGCTCATTTCGGTCGCCCTCAACAGCAGGGGCGATCTCTTGCGACCCATTTGGCTGCGAAAGCCAGAGGCAGCCTTGCAAGGCGACCTTCAATCTTTGCCAAGATGCGACAGGTGTCGGGGCCATCACGTGCGCACTGGGAGCTACGCCAGTCTTTGCCCGTCGTGCGGGTTGATATCCGCAGCCGGCTCATATCGATAGACCTCGTTCGCCTGTCTGAATGTCTTCTGTCGCTAGACGGCCATCGCCGAGAAGCAGCAAAATCGACGCGAATGCCTCTCGAGATTGGGAATGGCCGAGTTAATCCGAAATTAGCTCCGGAGCGGGCACCAGGACATTCCTGGTGCGCTGCGCGTGCTCCACAAGAGCATATCGTTGATGTAGATCATTTACCGACACTACCAGAAATCGTATGCTGTATCTGGGAAATGAGTGACGTTCTACATGGCACCAGGCTCAATAGCACATCACGAAAAATGCCCTCAGTGTGGCTCTGGATTAATCCACCTCGATTGGCATGAACGCGTCAGTGGGCAGGAAGTCCACGATGTTTGGCACTGCTGGAACCGCAAAAACGAATTTGTGACCGTCGTCGCTTCTAAAGAAAAGGAGCCGTCAGTCACTGAGATCACAGAACCATTCCTTACCAGCCTGCTAGTCTGATCAATGGCGCCCGAGCAGGTCGGCCTTACAGGGAAATCGCTCGATGCGGTGGGGCAGCTGCGTGGCGACGTCGCTGACCTGCTTTACAGTTGGTTCATTGGACGAGCTCCCTCCGCAAATCCCTCAATTTGTCTCGCAGGCGCTGACGGCGAACACGCCAGCGCGCACCGATCGATAAAATCATCGCTGGTGATCATCCGTTCGACGGCAAGCGCTCAATCAGCGTCGCACTCAATGGGCAGGACTTTCCGTCAGCGACCGATCGCCGCCATCGAGGCGGAAATCAAGCTTGTAGTTCACGCCGAGCTTGAAGAGGTCGATATCCTGGCTCACGTTGATCGTCTCCGCGTTGATCCTGTCAACGGTCGGGAAAGGAACGACCCTTGAGGGAACGCCGATGTGGTTGTATTCGGCGAATGCCGTCCACTGGTTGGTAAGTGCATATGCGACACCGCCGCCAACCACCCAACCCCACGTATCCTGGGTGGTGACGCCGGTCCCCAGGCGGAGTGCGGCAGTGTCGGCCAACAGGTCGTAGGTTGTCCTGCTTAACGCGCTGCCGGCCTTTGCATAGGCAAGGGCACGGCCCCATGCATAGCCAACCCGACCAGTGAGGGTGGCGATCGCATCGACCGTATGCTTGCAGTTGATGCCGCCGATGCCGGAAAAGCAGGTCTGCTCGCCAAGCATGTGCGCTCCGCTAAGATCGGCCTCAGCGCCCAAAACCCAAGGGCCCCATTGCCAGTTGGCGCCGATCTGACCGCCGCCGAGTGGACCGGTGGCGATGGTCTTGTTGCCGAAACCGGCGACATTGACGGCGCCATTCGCGCCATCCGTTGACCCGAACGGATCGGACCAGCGGCTGTCACTGCGGCCTCCACCCAGGTAACCTCCTACATAGAATCCCCTCCAGTCCATCGGACGCGTCGCGAGTGCAGGAGCCTTGGTGGGCAAGGCGAGACCTTCGACATAAAGCGCGGAATTGCCCCAGCGATAGCTCGACTGCACGAACAAGCCGTAGCGCTCCGTGCTGGCCCGCTGTGGCTGGACGGAATCCTCGGCCGGATTGGTCAGGTTGACGAACCCTGCCGTCCCGGTGTTCATCTGCCAAGCCCAGTACCGCCCACCAAGTCCGATGCTCCAGGCGTCGGTGACCCTGTAGTCCAGCGCAGCCTCCAGCATGACCCCGGTCCCGCTGTCGGAAGCGTCCGGGCCGAGCAATTGACGCCACAGATGGTTGTCCAGCCCTTTGTAGGTGACCCAGGGTACGAAGGCAGCATCTCCGGTCAATCGCAGCCGCTCGGTCAGCATGACTTCGCTGGACAAGCCGATGCGCAGCGAATTGAAATGATCATTCTCGGTAAGCCCGAGAAGCCTCGACGGAGATGGCCGTGCGCAAGTAACGTCAGCCGCAAGTTGAGTACATCCATAGGTGTTGATCGCCTGGGCAAAGTAGTTATAGCCGACGAACGCGCCGACTTTGGCGCCGGGCGCTCTCAGGAAATTGTAGCCGAGGTCGATCGTGGCATAGCCGATATGTCCCGAGGCGTCGGACCTCGCGTTGGAATAAGCGTTTACGGCGGGAAAATCTTCGTTGTTATGTTGTCCGTTGATGATCCCGCCGGCTCCCAAATGGCCTTTGGCAAAAGACCCGCTTACGTGATCGACGCGGGCAAAGGTCTCGCCGGAGACGGCAAGGCCGCTGTAGATCAGCCGCGATGCTAGCGCGAAAGGCGGAGTGTTGAACAACGGTCCTTCGCCGTCAACGCCTGTGCTGAACCAGGCTCGGGTACCCGCCTCGATGGTCCAATCGCCCAAGGGATTCCAGGCCGGCATCTTAAGCCACTTGATTGGAGCGCCTTCTACCGGCGTGTCGCGTCCGCCGAACCGGTAGTTCAACCCCGCACGGACGATGTCGGCCCGAAGGCCGCTGGAATGCGTGAAGACTTGGCCGGAGGTGCCGACGTTCGCCGTCACCGCTCCTCCGGCACCGGCGAAGTCGAGATGAAGATAATCAGCCTTGACGCTCAAGCGGTCCGTAAGCGGCACCTCAACGCCGCCGCCGACCGCGTATCCAGCTCTGACCGCATTCAGCCTGCCTGATTCTGCGGCGTCGAAACTATCGACAAACGAGAAGTCGGCTTGCACCTGAGTGAGCGCGAGACCGCCCGTGAGATAAACGAGCCATTGGTACGGGGTGACGAAACCCAGCCGCGGCCGCGCGGTGAACAGCCAATTGGCGTTACCATAGGATGTGACGGTGAAAGAATTGCCTGGCGACAGGTGGTAGCCCGCGAGGCTCGTGGTCGCGCCGTTCAGGTGGAGGGCTTGCAAGTCGCCTTCCACGCCGACCAGCAGATTGCCGAACTGCCAATTATAACCGCCTTCGATGCCGGCAGCAAAGCCGCCCGGCTTGATGCGCTGGTCTCCGGCCGCGGTCACATCCTCTGCCGCAGCCGCGTCGAAAAACGAACCCGCTGTCGTCGTATCATACCGTCCCCAAGCGCCACCCGCGGTAACGCCGGCATAGTATCCGGTCCAATTGTACGGTCCGGGCTCTACAGCCTTGATCGGCAGATCGGCCGCCATCGCAGGAGCCGTGACCAGGGAGAGCCCAAATGCGATCGACACTGTGTTGCGCATGGCGACCTCGGCTAGCCTGGGTCGATTTCGTGCGCTCCGCATGCAGAACTCCTCTCATACCCTCCCGATTAGGAGCGACCGGACACACCTACACCCTTTTTGGTCCAATTGCGGCTAAGCGCAATCATCCCAGGTGGGCCAATCCCCGTCTTCTTCGAGGTCCAATCACGTCCAGAATATGCAGCCGGTCTTTATAGATAGGCTACCTGACGATTAGCTGACGAAGGGTACTCTTGCCGGATTTTGGGAAGGCCCGTTCCGGCGCTTCCATTCCAGAAAAGCTGGCGTGCTTCTGAAAGCAGCAGTGCAGGGATGACCGCTTCAGGTCGGGGCTCGTCCCCTGCAGCAATTGTGCCACAGGGCCGTCAATTGTTGATGCAGGCGAAATCCGCAGGGTCCGGCTTCGTAGCAAAAACTTACCTGCCGGTCACCCTTGCCAAGCTTCTTCGCCAGCTTGGCAATTTTGATCAGCGCGATTAGGGATGATACCGAAGTTACGAACTTCCCCGCCGGGCACCGCTTCGGCCACTGCAACCGAAATCGTCGCCTTGTGCACATCCAGCCCCACGAAAATGCCATCGTTCATCTGGCCCGCTCCCCATGCTTGAGGCTCGGCGCCGGACCATCCGGCGCACCCCTCGATAGCAGCTTGCCGCGGGGCGGGCCGCTCGTCACCTCAGCGAGGGCAGACGGGGGAATTTTGGTCGTGCCCTCCCATGAGAACTCCGTGCAGGCTGAACCATCTTGTGCGCCGTATCGGACGTCGAGAACGCTCTTGAGCGCACCGACGTGCAACCTCCACCGCTAGACTTGCCTTCGAAGGTGAGATGCCTCTTCGAGAAGATTCAGGAAGTCGCTCGGCCAATTGTCCATCTCGGTGGCGCAAAATGCGACGTTACGTTCATCGAGAGCGCAGCTTGCTGACAAACTCTTCCGCGGCGTAGGCTTTTTCTTCCCCAAGCGTGAGCGCTGTCGGCCGGTGGCAACATTGCGTACCTCCCAGCCGGCCGCTGGCCCGTTCACGGACCACGAGCGGCACTCGCTTACCTAAACGCGACATTCGTTGTCCCGCCGTCAGCGGCTCTTCTCTCGCATCATATTCATGCCAATAGCCGAGACGCTCCTGCTCCTTCACACGTCAAAACGACACGGGTCGAACCACCCGTCGATGCCGAGGCGACGGCAAAGCAACCCCACATTCCTTCGCCTGCTTGGCCTCTACGCCGCAGCTCTCGATGATCGATGCATGGATGATCTGCGTGTTGCGGCACCTCTCGTGACCTGACAAGTCGAATCGATAGCCGAGACCGGAAAACCCGGCTCGCGGCCTACCTCGAAGAACGCTTCCCCGGTTGGTGGGCCTAACACATGCTTCTGTCTGAAAACACACGTGCCGATGTTGGGAACCCGCCAAGCTGATCGCCAACGCGAGTTTGAGGCGGGAGACGGCGAGGGATTCCTCTGATTCGCAGTGGCCCAAATCATGCAATGCGCAAGGCGAGATATCTGGCAATCGGATCTCGCGCTGGGGAGACGGCCTTTAGACTTGCGGAATTAAAGGTTGATCGAGCTCGAGCAGTGCCAGAAAGACTCGTTCAACGACTGCTTACTTGCATGCTTTCAGCGTCCGATTCACTCGATAGAATCGAATTGCCAGCGTTAGCTATGGAGACACTATGCGCATCTGCGGTATCAAGCTGACGCATGACGGAGCGATCGCTCTTGTCGAGGATGGACGGCTTGTCTTCTGTGTCGAGCAGGAAAAGCGGAGCAACAATCCGCGTTATCAGCGCATCGACAATCTCGATGCAGTTGTTCTCGCTTTGGCGGAGCACGGTCTGGACTCGCGGGATGTCGATCAGTTCGTCATAGACGGCTGGTGGGGGGAAGTAGAGTCGCAGTTCCACGTCCTCAGTGGGGCGGCGCCTCTCACTCTAAAAGGGGCGACCTATTTTGAACGCCATACCGAAGGCCTTCTCACTTCGCGCGACGGCTTTGGCTTGATGCTCGACGACACGGTCTTTCCTTATAAAAGTTATCCGCACGTCACAGGCCATGTGGCATCCGCATACTGCACTAGCCCTTTTGCCAAAGCCGGACAACCCGCGTTCTGCCTGGTGTGGGACGGGGGCACCTTTCCACGTCTGTATTATGTAGAACGCCGCGCAGCCCGGTTCCTCGGATGCTTATTCCCGATGATCGGCCAAGTCTATGCTGTCGCGGGCCATCACTTCGGGCCGTATAAGCAGGCGAACCGCACCAGCTGGGACCTCGGTGTTGCCGGCAAGCTGATGGCCTACATCGCGCTCGGGTCTGTTGATGAAGATATCGTCACGATATTTCAGGAGCTCTATGAGAAGCGGTTTGCGGCCGATACTGAGCTTGTCCATCGTTACAGCGCGGAGTCCTCGCGTGGTGCGGGCTCCCCGCTTGGGGCTGTGCATGACTTCTTCGAGGCCAGCGCGCCCCTGTTAAAGGCAAAGGCACCCGAAGATGTGCTCGCATCGTTTCATTGTTTTCTTGAGCGCCTGCTCCTACGCGAAATGGCGACTGCTTTGCAGCGGCACTCGTGTTTACCGCCGCGCAATTTGTGCATAGCCGGAGGCTGCGGTCTCAATATCAAATGGAACAGTGCACTACGTGCTAGCGGCCTGTTTGATGCTGTCTGGGTGCCGCCCTTTCCGAATGACAGTGGCTCGGCAATCGGTGCCGCTTGCTCCGCACTAGCGGCTGGCAACGGCTTCGTGCCATTGGAATGGTCGGTCTATAGTGGTCCAGCCCTGCAACGTAGCGATGTCCCGCCAGAATGGAAGATCGCGCCGTCGAGTATGCGTGAACTTGCGACCATTCTCGCCAGCGACAAGCCCGTGATTTTCCTTAGCGGCCGCGCCGAGCTTGGGCCACGGGCATTGGGTAGCAGAAGCATTCTTGCAGCCGCAACTTCGCCGCGAATGAAGGATTATCTCAACGACATCAAACTTCGCGAACACTTCCGGCCGGTGGCGCCGATATGCCTGGAGGATCGTGCCCCGGATATTTTCAGTCCGGGAACGCCGGACCCCTACATGCTTTTCGATCACCAGACACGAGCAGAATGGCGCGACAAAATCCCTGCTGTTGTACATCTCGACCAATCTGCGCGATTGCAGACCGTTTGCAGGACCTCTCAGCACAAAGTCGCCGCACTTCTCGTGGAATATGAAAAACTCACGGGTATTCCGCTGCTTTGCAATACCAGTGCTAACCTCCATGGATGTGGGTTTTTCCCGGATGCCGCAGCCGCTTGCGCGTGGGGACAGGTTGAGCACGTATGGTGCGATGGCATGCTGTGGACGAAAACTCAGTAAGCGAGCGATCGTCTTCTGACGGTATGTTTCAAGCTAAGATGCGCGCATTCCACGGTAGCAATCTGCTCCCCAGCGTAGTGACATGATATCATGTCAAGACCATCGTCGTTTCGATACGGTTGCGGCAGAAGAGTGCTGCTGCCCAAATAAACGCTTCAATAGTCGTCCGTTCTTTAATCGCGGGCACGGTGTCAACCCCGATAGACAAAAATGATCCGCTGCCGGGTTCATGGTTCTTTCCGCGGTCGTCTCTATGCAGGAGCGCCGCATGGTGGCGTTCAAGAGGCGCGGCATCTCGATGTGAAGAGCGCGGTGCGCGTAACGCCCGCGGGGACGACTTCGAGATTGCCAACGCCTTCGTCCCGGCAGGGACGCATGTTCCGCCGAGGGCGGATCTGGAGTTGTTTAAGACTGGTTCATGCGGTGCGCATCTCTGCCTGGAACTCGGTGCCATCGGTCCAGATGGCATGGAGCATGACAGCCATTTTGCGTGCGACGGCAACCTTCGCCTTTTTGGCGCCGATGCGTTTGGCCAGCTTGCTGCCCCAGCGCTTGAGCGCAGAACCTCGTCTGACAACGGTCAGCAGGACGTTCGCGGCTTCGAACAAATAAGTTCGAACCTGATGGTCGCCGCGTTTGGAGATGCGGCCCGTGCGATCGATCTCACCGGATTGATGACGTCTTGGTGTTAGGCCGAGATAGGCGCCAACGTCGGCGGAATGTCTAAAGCGAGTGGGATCATCGATGGTAACGACGAAGGACAGGGCAGTCAGGGGACCGATACCAGGAACGGTCATCATTCGCCGAACAGTCTGGTCGCCCTTTGCCACTGCCAGGAGTTGTCGATCATATTTTTCGATTTGCTCGGTCAAACAGGACTGGGCAAGGAGCAGCGGCGCGAAAATATCTTGCAAATCCGGTGCTTCAGCGAGCACGGCGTCGACTTTGCGAGCCAGGTTGGTCGAACCGGCCTTGCCGAGCACTATTCCGAGCCCCTTACACAGACCGCGCATCTGGTTGTCGAGATCTCGCCGCAAATTCACCAACTTGGTTCGAGCCGCCAACATCGAACGGGTTTTCCAGCTCTCCGCCCCCTTCACGGCAGCTTCCCGGTACCATCCCATGCGCGCCATTTCGGCCAATCCCTTGGCATCGTTCTGGTCCGATTTGTTGATGCGCATCGATAACGCTGCGTTGGCATGACGCGCATCAAGGCAGATGACGGGAAAGCCTAGCGCCCTGAGCTGGTGCCAAAGCCAATTGGATAGCGAGCCCGTTTCAAAAACGATCCGCTCAGCATTGCCGGCATGCCGCCGCAAGAGTTTAGCGATGGCCTCCGGATCGGTAGGGGCGTTACCTTCGAATGTCACGCCGCCGTTCTCGTCCAAGACGCAAATGCTGGTCTCTTCCATAGAGATGTCTAAACCAACGTACTGCTTCATAGAGCTGCTCCCTTTCGCTATTCCGCGGAGGCAGATCCTATCCAACATCGTGTCTTCGAGAAGCCGTCAGCCGCGATTACGCCATGTGAAGAATGCGGAACGGCCTGAGAAATAAGCAGAAGCGGTCTTGATATAGTATTGGATTTTGCAGGAAAGCGGTGTGTTGGACCACGCTTTCCTGCGTTTTGGGATTTTGCTTTTGAGCGATTCATGATTCCCTGACCGCGGGTCATCGGCATTGGGGAAGGCGATGAGCAAACCGCGGGATGATCGCCAGAAGGACCTGTTGCTTCCGGCGCTCGATCAAATCATCGACATGGGTCACCCGCTGGTGCGGTTGGCGGCGCTGATCGACTGGAACATCCTGGATGACCGCTTTAGTTCGGTGTGCCAAGCAGGGTCGGGGCAGCCTGGCCTGCCGACGCGGCTTGTCGCCGGCCTGTTCATTTTGAAGCACATGCACAACCTGTCAGATGAGGTGCTGTGCGCTCGCTGGATCGAGAACCCCTATTACCAATACTTCTGCGGCGAATTGAGCTTCTGCCACCGTCTGCCGTTCGATCGATCGTCGATGACACGCTGGCGCCAGCGGCTCGGCGAGGAACAGCTCGTCGCGCTGATCCAGGAAAGTCTGTCGGTGGCGCACAAGACTGGCGCGATCGGCCCCAAGGACCTGGAGCGGGTGGTCGTTGATACCACAGTGCAGCCCAAGGCAGTTGCGCATCCGACCGACGCGCGGCTGATGCATCGGGCCATCATCAAGCTCGTCGGGCTCGCCAAGCGCAATCGTGTGCCGCTGCGCCAGAGCTATCTGCGCCTGGCCAAGCGCGCCGCCATCATGGTCGGCCGCTATACCCACGCCCACCAGTTCAAACGCGCCCGGCGCCAGCTCAAGTTCCTGCGGACACGGCTTGGCCGGATCATCCGCGACATCCGCCGCAAGATTGATGGCGATGCGGTGCTGGAAGCTCGCTTCGGCCCGCTGCTCGGTTTAGCCCAGCAGGTGCGCAGCCAGGATCAGCATCAGCGCGGTCCGAAGGTGTATGCGTTACATGCCCCCGAGGTCGAGTGCATCGGCAAGGGTAAAGCCCGCGCGCCTACGAGTTCGGCTGCAAGGTCAGTATCGCCACCCCCGTGACGTCTCCGAAGGGCGGACAGTTCGTGCTCCATGCCAAGGCACTGCATGGCAATCCCTTCGACGGGCACACTCTCGGCCCGGTGATCACCGACATGGAGAAGCTCACCGGCGTGGAGGCTCGCCGCATCCACGTCGACAAAGGGTATCGCGGCCACAACCACCCGCATCGGTTCAGGGTCTGGATCTCAGGCCAGGTCCGCCGCGTCACGGCTTCCATCCGCCGCGAGATGAAGCGTCGCGCGGCTGTCGAGCCCGTCATCGGCCACGTCAAGGCCGAGCACCGCATGGACCGCAATTATCTCAAGGGGCGCCTCGGCGACCGCATCAACGCTGTCCTCGCCGCCGCCGGCTACAACTTCGGCCTGCTCCTGCGATGGCTGGCAGAGTTCTTGCGCGTCATTATCCGCGCGTTCCTCGATACCCTCCCGGCCGAAAATATCGCTTGAGCCGGGCGCCGCGCTGGTTCTTCACATGGCATAATCGCGGCTGACGGCTTCTCGAAGACACGATGTTGGATAGGATCTGCCTCCGCGGAATAGCGAAAGGGAGCAGCTCTATGAAGCAGTACGTTGGTTTGGACATCTCTATGGAAGAGACCAGCATTTGCGTCTTGGACGAGAACGGCGGCGTGACATTCGAAGGTAACGCCCCTACCGATCCGGAGGCCATCGCTAAACTCTTGCGGCGGCATGCCGGCAATGCTGAGCGGATCGTTTTTGAAACGGGCTCGCTATCCAATTGGCTTTGGCACCAGCTCAGGGCGCTAGGCTTTCCCGTCATCTGCCTTGATGCGCGTCATGCCAACGCAGCGTTATCGATGCGCATCAACAAATCGGACCAGAACGATGCCAAGGGATTGGCCGAAATGGCGCGCATGGGATGGTACCGGGAAGCTGCCGTGAAGGGGGCGGAGAGCTGGAAAACCCGTTCGATGTTGGCGGCTCGAACCAAGTTGGTGAATTTGCGGCGAGATCTCGACAACCAGATGCGCGGTCTGTGTAAGGGGCTCGGAATAGTGCTCGGCAAGGCCGGTTCGACCAACCTGGCTCGCAAAGTCGACGCCGTGCTCGCTGAAGCACCGGATTTGCAAGATATTTTCGCGCCGCTGCTCCTTGCCCAGTCCTGTTTGACCGAGCAAATCGAAAAATATGATCGACAACTCCTGGCAGTGGCAAAGGGCGACCAGACTGTTCGGCGAATGATGACCGTTCCTGGTATCGGTCCCCTGACTGCCCTCTCCTTCGTCGTTACCATCGATGATCCCACTCGCTTTAGACATTCCGCCGACGTTGGCGCCTATCTCGGCCTAACACCAAGACGTCATCAATCCGGTGAGATCGATCGCACGGGCCGCATCTCCAAACGCGGCGACCATCAGGTTCGAACTTATTTGTTCGAAGCCGCGAACGTCCTGCTGACCGTTGTCAGACGAGGTTCTGCGCTCAAGCGCTGGGGCAGCAAGCTGGCCAAACGCATCGGCGCCAAAAAGGCGAAGGTTGCCGTCGCACGCAAAATGGCTGTCATGCTCCATGCCATCTGGACCGATGGCACCGAGTTCCAGGCAGAGATGCGCACCGCATGAACCAGTCTTAAACAACTCCAGATCCGCCCTCGGCGGAACATGCGTCCCTGCCGGGACGAAGGCGTTGGCAATCTCGAAGTCGTCCCCGCGGGCGTTACGCGCACCGCGCTCTTCACATCGAGATGCCGCGCCTCTTGAACGCCACCATGCGGCGCTCCTGCATAGAGACGACCGCGGAAAGAACCATGAACCCGGCAGCGGATCATTTTTGTCTATCGGGGTTGACACCGTGCCCGCGATTAAAGAACGGACGACTCAATATCTAAATGATTTTCGATTCCGACTCGCAACTACTACCAATTGTCTTAGGTTGTAACTGGAAAGATCTGACTTTACGTTGAGCGCCGCCAATAACTTTCAAAGACACGGCCCGATGATGTCTGCCCCCGCAACGCCGGCTGGTGAAACGCCAGATTACAAGTGCAAAACCTGGAACGGCGCTTCTGTGTACTATACGGAAAACCTAAATGGCGGAGGCGTTGACTACGCAGATGATTACCTAGATTTGTTCAATTGCTTTAAAGACAGACCTCGCTTTCAGCGCATGTTTGAATGGTGCTGTGGTCCTGCGTTTATTGGATATTCGATGTTGGCTGGCACAATTTGCGAGAGTCTGTGTCTTGCCGATTTGTATCGTCCCGCCATTGATGCCGCACAATATACCGCATGCAAAAATAATATCAGGGATCGCGTAACGATTTATCAAGGCGACGGGCTTCTTGCGTTGCCTGAATCTGAGAAGTTCGACCTCGTCGTTGGTAATCCGCCCCACTATGTTGAGCGCAATATGTTGGAGTACATCAGAAATATTGAGCCGCGTATATATGTGGACGACAAGTGGCTTTTGCATCGTGAATTTTTCTCAGGAATACGCAAGCATCTCAAGCGCAATGGCCTTATAGTTTTGCTTGAAAGTTCTAGGGGGTCACATATCGATACTTTCAGGCCCATGATCGAATCATCGGGGCTTAAGGTATGTGGATGGCAGTGGTCGCGGCGATTTGACTCGCGCTTTTGGTATCTATTCATCATGCGGGATGATTCAAGAATGCAGCTGCTGATGCGCACTCAGGGCAACGATTCTGAACTAAGGCTGGTGTGATAGCGCGGGGCTGGTCGGAGTTTGAGACTCTGACGACACGCTTCCGCTTGCCGCTCCGTGCATCACTCGCACTTGGGCCCAGGCTCGGATATGACGCGGCTTACTCTTAAAAGCCGGGTGCGGGAAAGCCCCATGATCGGATCGGTCATGGCGAAAGCCGAATGGCTGAGCTACTCAACCACGATCCGCGCCGATACAAAAGGGCGCCGCGCGGGGTGTCGGAACGCTGATTTGCGCGAGACCACATTTCGAATCGGTGTCCGGGAATGCCGAAACACGCAAAAGTCCGAGCATTCGCTCAAAGACGCTGGCATTGAACGGCTTCTCCCATTTGGACGATCAGCCTCCGGCATCCGGCCCCACAATAGCTTACTCCAAGGCTCGCAGACGCCGAGGGACCGGTACGAAACCGTTGTCGAAGAAGATCGAAGTCGGAAATCATGGTCAAACGACCCAACATGGACTGTTACGAGATCCGCGATACCGCAGACGTGGCGAAGACCGTGACCGAATATGATCTATATGCATTCGCATGCTGGCGAGTTCTATGGCGTGCACCTCAACGAGGAGTACGCCAAGAATACGCGCTTCGAGAAGCGGATCGCGCAGGGAACGCTCTCGGTGGCTTTCTCTCCACCGTGATGGGATATATGGCAGCAAAGGGACCGGAACCCTGGTGTTGCGTGAGAAGGACGAGCAGCGCAGCACATGCATTTTTACTGCTAGACAGTGCATGGACAAGAAATCCGCCGGAAGACGCCCCGGCAGATCGTCCCTGTTAGCTGCTTGTGACCGGGGCTTACGCCTTCATCGCGCCCTTCACGGCGTCCGGCGTGATCGGCAATGCGCGGACGCGCGCGCCGGAGGCATTGAAGATGGCGTTACCGATGGCCGGTGCGACCACCGTCACCGCCGGCTCGCCAACGCCGGTGACCCTCTCGCCATTGGCGATCACCGCAACCGCGACCTCCGGAACCTGGCTCATGCGCAGTGGCGTGTAGGTGTCGAAGTTGGTCTGCTCGATGCCGCCGTCCTTCAGCGTCGCCTTCTCGTACATCGCAAGCGACAGGCCCCACAGCGCCGCACCCTCGGCCTGGGCGCGGATGTTGTCGGGATGCACCTCGGTACCGACGTCGGTCGCAACCGTCAGCTTCTTCACCTTGACTTCACCCGACGGCGCGACGGCGACATGCGCGACGCAGGCCGTCCAGCTTGCGGTCTGCCGCTCCTGCGAGGACACGCAGGCGACCCCCATGGCTTCTCCCTTCGGAAGTTGCTTGGTGCCGTAGCCGGCAAGCCCGATCGCCGCGAGCAGCGTGTTGCGCAGCCGCTGCGCGCCGCCATCGTTTTTGCCTTTGCCGTCCAGTAGCGCAATGCGATACTGGACCGGGTCCTGTCCGGCTGCATGGGCGAGCTCGTCGATCATGCTTTCGACTGCCCAGAAGGTCCATCCCGGCGCCACCGAGCGCAGCGGACCCGAAGGCGTGGCGTTGTGCGCGAGCTCGTTCTTAATCGCACGCACATAGTGATTGGGCACGGAGTAGAAGAAGTCCGCGCCGTTCACCGTGAACGAGTCCAGCGGTCCCTTCTTGTCGACCGAGGGCGTCAAGAAATCGGGGATTCCCCACCGCGCAGTCGGCCAGGCCGAGACCACGTCGTGATTGAGCGCGATCAGCTTGCCGTCGCCATCCAGGCCCGCCTTGACCTTCTGGAAGGTCAGGGGACGCGAATAGTCCATGGTCATGTCGTTTTCGCGCGAGTAGATCACCTTGACTGGCTTGCCGACGGCCTTCGCCGCCTGCACCGCCGGCACCATCATGTCGGCATCGAGCCGCCGGCCGAAGCCGCCGCCGAGCCACATCTGGTGCATCACGACGAATTTCGGATCGATCCCGGCGGCGCCCGCCGCGATCGCCCCGGAGCGCGTCGCGAACTGGTTGCCGGAATAGATGTGCAGTATCTCGCCCTTGAACTCGGCGGTCGCGTTCATCGGCTCGAGCGGCGCATGGATGTTGATGCTGGTAGTGTATTCAGCCTCCAGCACCTTGGCTGCGGTCCCGAAGGCCGCTGCCGTATCGCCGTCCTTGACGAAGAACTCTCCGGAATCGTCGAGCGCCTGCAGCCGCTTGGCCTCGTCGAGCAATGACTGGCTCGATAGCTTGGCGTTCGGCCCGTTGTCATAGCTGATCTTCAGCGCGTCGGCTGCCTTGCGGGCGTTGGCATAGGTATTGGCCACCGCTACCACCCAGCCGCTCGTGCTGCCGGTCTTGTCGTCGAGCGTCACCGCCTTGATGAAGCCCGGTATCTTCTTGGCGGCGGAATCGTCGACCGACGTCACGGTGGCGCCATAGCGCACCGGCGGGGTGACCACCTTGCCGTAGGCCATGCCCGGCAGCATGACGTCGATGCCGTATTTGGCTGTGCCGTTGACCTTGGGTGGAATGTCGAGCTGCGGCACCGAGATACCGATCATGGTGTATTGGTCGGCCGTCTTCAGCTTGATCGCCTTGAGCTCGTCCGGCGTGAAGGTCTTGGTGACCTTGCCGCTCTTGACGATTTCCGCAAACGTCATCGACTTCTTCGACTTCGGATTCGAGATGGTGGAGTTACGTACCACCAGTTCCCCGGCCGGCACGCCCATGATGCCGGCAGCCGCTTCCGTCAACGCCATCCGCCCCGCGGCACCCGCGCGGCTCATGGCCTCGAAGTTCATCATCGTGCTCCAGCTGCCGCCGGTGATCTGCGCGCCAAGCACGGGATCGTTGAACTTTGGATCGTTGGAAGCGAGCTGAACCCGCATGTCCTTCCAGGACGCGCCGAGTTCTTCGGCCACGATCTGCGCCATGGTCGAGGCGATGTGCTGGCCCATGTCGGCCTTGCCGCAGGTGACGGTGACGATGCCGTCGGGCGCGATCGAATACCAGACCGAAGGCTCGAAATTGGAGGGCGCGGCGAGCGAGGAATCGATGCCGGGCACCGCGGCATAGCCGAGCACGAGGCCGGTGGCTGCCGAGCCGACCAGGAACGAGCGGCGGCTGAGATCAGCAGGCGCGCTGCCGGTAACTTTCACGTGCTTATTCATGTGGCCCTCCGCTCGGTCGAGGCGTTGGAGGCGGTCCGCATTTCGGATGCGGCGCGCATGATCGCCTTCTGAATGCGCGAATAGGTCATGCAACGGCACAGATTGCCGTCCATATGCACGATCACTTCATCCTTGGTGGGATTGGAATTCTTGGAAAGCAAAGCTGCCGCCTGCATGATCTGGCCGGACTGACAGTATCCGCATTGCGGCACCTGCTCGGCAATCCAGGCCTTCTGCAAGGGATGGTCGCCCTTGGCGGAAAGCCCTTCGATGGTGGTGATCTTTTTGCCGACGGCGTCGCTGACCATGGTCTGGCAGGAACGGACGGCTTCGCCATTGACGTGAACGGTGCACGCGCCGCAGAGACCTGCGCCGCAGCCGAACTTCGTGCCCGTCATCTGCAATTGCTCGCGGATGACCCAGAGCAGCGGCGTATCGTTGGCCGCATCCACGGAGAGATCCCTGCCGTTGATATTTAACTTTGCCATTTGCCAAAAACCTCCTTAGGGGACGAATTCGAGCGATTGAACTGACTACATTCCAGTGAAAACGAGGTGGCAGCATCGCAAAGCTACTCCAACTCGCAAAGTTACGGCACCCGCCCGCCGCTGACCTGCACCGGGCCGATCAGGCAACAGGCGAAATACCTCAAACGAAGCCTACCGTCCGGAATACCGACTGCGGCTGGCATAGGCGTACATGTTGATTTCCATGCCGACCGGCAGTTCTACGATCTTCGGCGCGTTCCACTTCATCTCTTCTCTCTTGGAGAGGCTGAGCTTGGCCTGCGCATCGAGCACACGCCCTCTTGCATCCTCGGCAACTCTCCAAGCCCGGTGACGCAAGTTGAAGAACTGGAAACCACAATGTACCGGCTCCGGCAGAGGAGCCTATTGCATCTGCCGGGTAATCCGAACATGCGTCCGATCAACGAAATCCCTGACGTCCCGGCCGGCTCTCCTGAACAAGTTGCGCTCGACGGTGAGGAACCGGTCGGGCAGCGCCTTTCTACATGTCTCGCGGATGAAAACACCGCCGACCGGTTGCTCTTCGGCTTCCGCCTTCCCTTCGGTACATGTCCAGCCTTCGCTGCCGTAATGAGACCTGACCTGCGCAGCGAGTAGAAAGGCCTTCTTCCGAGCATACAGTCTTGCATTCGGATCGGTTTCGATATCGAGGCCTGACACGATGCCCTTGCCGTCAATAAAGACGGTCAAAAGCACCGGATGACCCGCAATTATCGTGCCTTCTTGGCTGGTCTCACGATCGAACTCGAAGTGAATTGCTCGAACCGCATCGGGCTCTGCCGGGCACTCATCCCACACGGACCAAGCTGGCAGCTTGGCCTTTGGATCCCTGGCGCAGCTGAGATTAGCGTAGCCGGCGTCCGATATTATGCTGACGGGCCTGCCAACGGTGATATCGCGAACATCATACTCGGGCTCGACCTGCGCGACACCTGCTTGCATCCCAATGGCAAGAAAGGCCCCAACCGACATCACGGCGCGACGTGCCGATTTCATTTCGAACCCTCAGTCCCCATCCTGCCGAATGCTTTGCCACCTTCTTTGTAAATGTCACATACGCGCGACGTGTTGCCAAAGAAGGTCGTACATTGCGCGTAGGTCGGCTCGCCCGCGCCCTTAACATGGGCGATCACGTAGTCAGCAACCGCCGCGATATCGTTCGGTCGCAGAAACGTGCTGCCCTCGGGCGGCATGCGTTCACCGACATCCTGCCGCGTCATGCCGTAGCAGTTGGTGGTGTCATAGGCGCCTCGCACGAAGAACGGCATGCCGGTCCCGGGCCGGCCGCAAGTCACGGTCTCGATGATCTGCTCCTTGGTCAACTCGGTCTTGCGCAGCGACAGCGCATCACCCCCGTATCCGCCACCGCCATCGCCGTGCCATTTGTGGCAGCCCACGCAGTTGGCCTTGCTGAATACCGCCTTGCCGGCACTGGTTTGGTCCGACACTGGTGCTTGCGTCGACTGGCCATGGGCGAGGCGTTGCATCGAAAGATTCAGGGCTACGACGCTCACGAGCGTGATGCTCGCCGCCGCCGGGAATGCGTTGAAAGCCATCATCACGTCTCTTTTCCAAAAGGCTGGAGGGTCCGGGTTAACGGGCCCTCCTTTGCGAGCAGGTCAGAGGGCGAACACGTAGAGCATCGATCCCGGCTGTATCTTCTTCAGCTCGCGCGTTGAATCGATGAACCATTTGTCCCAGGCGCCGCCCAGGCCGACCAGGATGGCGACATACTGCTTGCCGTCCACGGTGAAGGTCATGGGCGGTGCGTTGACGCCGCCGCCGGTACTAAACTCCCAAAGCTTCTGCAGCGACTTGGCGTCAAGCGCCATCACCTCGCCGGATGGCTGACCGGTGAAGACAAGCTCGGGAGTAGCCAACATGCCACCCAGATTGGGGAACGGCGTTTCCATTTTTTGGGCGATCTTACCGGTCGTCACATCGATCGCGGTCACGCTGCCGGTGATCTTGAACGGCTGGCTCGTGCCGCCGCCGGTCCAGAACTCACGCGGCTTCAGTTTCTCCGGCGTCGTCACCTCGACTTTGACGCGATTGCAGCTCTCGATCACCGGGATGTACCAAAGTTTCAGATCGGGATTATAGGCCGTCGGCGGCCAGTTCTTGCCGCCCATGTTGCCGGGGCAGATGTTGGTTTCCATATTGGTGCGGCTTGGCGACACCGAGGCGATATAGGTCTGCACGGCCTTGTTCGGGTCGTACTCGACCGGCTTGCCGGTCTCCGCGTCGAGCCCCTTGGTCCAAGTGACCTTTTTGACGAACGGCAGTCCCCACACGAACTTGCCGGTGGTGCGATCGATCGCATAGGCGAAGCCGTTGCGATCCGCTTCAAGCGCGAGCTTGCGCGGGCCACTTGGTCCGGGGATATCGACCAGCACGTTCTCTGCCACGCTGTCGTAGTCATAGGGATCGTTCGGCGTGTGCTGAAAGTGCCACTTGATCTTGCCGGTCGAGGCATCAAGGGCCAGCGAGCTGTCGGTGTAAAGGTTGTCGCCCGGGCGATACGCGCTATCCCAGTCAGGTCCCGGATTACCGACGCCCCAGATAATGGTGTCGGTTGCGGGATCGTAGCTGCCGGTAACCCAGGTCGAACCGCCGCCGGCGGCGGCCGCGTTGTTGCTATCCTTCCAGGTATCGCTACCCGGCTCGCCCTTGCCCGGAATTGTATGGGTGCGCCAGACCTCTTTCTGAGTCGAGAGGTCCGTCGCGGCAATCCAACCACGAATGCCGTACTCCGCCCCGGCTACGCCCGTGATCGCCATGTTCTTGACGATCAGCGGCGCGCCGGTGATGACCTCGCCCTTGTCCGGATCGGCGACAGTACGCTGCCAGGCGACCTGACCGGTTTCCTTGTTGGTCGCGATCAGCCGGCCATCGAGCGTATGCGAAATGACGAGATCACCCCACAGCGCGACGCCGCGATTGTCGACGCCGCAGCAGGCCACGGCACCAGCCCAGTCACGGTCCGTCTTGGGATCCATCTTCCAGACCAGCACGCCACGGCCACCATGGGCATCGATCTTGTAGACGGCCCCCCATCCATCGGTGACGTAGAGAAAGCCGTTTTCGGCGATGGGCGTGCCTTCCAGCCCGCCGTGGCTCCAGATGCCGCCACCCTCGATGCCACCGAGGTGCATGGTCCAGGCGACCTTCAGATTCTTCACGTTATCGCGGTTGATCTCCTTCAGACTGGAGAACCGGTGAGCCGAGTAATTCTTGTGATGGTGAAGCCAGTTGCCTGACTCCTTGTCGACGTTCAGCAGCCGTTCCTGAGTGACCTCATCCGCGGCGGAGACCGGCGCTGCCGCCATCATGCCTCCCGCGGCGATTGCAACCGCAAGCAGCCGCACTCGCCTCGCTGTTCTTGCGTGATCTGACGATCGCTCCATGAGTAGTGCCCTCCTTTGGTATGTTTATGGTTGATTGAACGTCCGGCAAGCGTCCGGGCGTTCGGCCAGCGGGCTCACCGCCCGCTGTCTGAGATCAGGGCGTTCGCGAAACCTGCACCTCCGTCTCTTTTGTTCCGGCTTTTTGGAAAACGACGGCGCATGTGAACGTCTCGCCATCGACAAGTTTCTGCCGAGTCTGTAGCAGCATGACGTGGTATCCATCTCGCCTGAGCTCGAGCGTCTCGTTCTCCGGAATCGGAATGGACTTGATCGCACGCATGGCGGGTGCGCCTTCGCCGCGATCGACCGTGTGCTTTTCCGAAAAATTCGCGAATGGACAGCGGACACGCAAGATGGCGTCAGCTTCGGCTGCATCGTTTCTGATTGTCATTAAAAGCGGCAGATCGATACCGATCTGATCGGATGCGAAAACACGGGCATTCGTCAGCTTCAGCGCGTCGCCTGCCGCGGCGAGCCCGGGCGTCAGCATCAGCCCAAGTCCGACAATCGGTCGGATCGCAAAGAGCCAAACTCGCACCATCGCGCACAATCCGCTTGCCGCGATCGATGTCGGCGCGGGCGCGAAGCTCCTGGCGATCAGCGTCCATGAAGAACGGAATCGCCAACGGGCCCACAATATCCAGGTTAGCAAAGAGCTGCTGCGGAATGAAAAGCAGCGGCGTGCCGGTCGACGCGACGGCAAGCGTGGTCGCAACTTCAATGCAGATCGCAACCGGCGCACCGAGCCCAAGAAGGACGATGCCTGGACCAAGACCTCACACCATCGCTCTTCCCAACTGTCAGATGTATTATCGTCGAACAGGGCACCATTGATCACGCCGAATGTGCGCTTCACGCTGCCGCCCCCCCTTCGCGGTTTTTTGATGCACGACGACTAACGTCGTCCTTTGAGCGAAAGTATTGGCGAACAGACCGCAACGCGTTAGGACGCATTTCCGAATTTCTTGCACTTTTTTACGTGACATCGGCATCTGGATAGGGCGCCGATCCATTCGCTGCGACGCACAACCGCCTCTGCGGTGGCGCCCTTCGGCGAGCTCCCCTGCGCACGATTGCCGAAAAGTCCAAGCATTCGCACAAACTGTCCTAACGCTGGCGCGGGGCCACTTCTACCATCTGGACGAGTAAGCCCACATGTCCGCGGCAGCCGAAGCTTTCTTCCAGGTTCGTCGATGTCGAGGAAATCACGAATCGGCAGCTCGAAAGAACCATCCAACAGCATGGCCAAGCGACCTGACATGGACTGTTACGCGATCGGCGATGCCTCCGACGTCGCGAAGACGGTGGCCGAATATGACACATGCATTCGCAGGCGTCGTCGGCGACCTCTACGGCGTGCACCTCAACGAGGAGTGCGCGAAGAATCCGCGCTACGAGAGGCGGATCGCGCAGGGAACGCTCTCGGTCGGCTTTCTCTCCACCGTGATGGGGCATATGGTAGCAGAAGCACCGGAACGGGCGCAGTGTCCGACCGATATGTAGCGTCCGACCGATATCACGTCACCTTCGATGCTCCGGTGTGTCTCGGCGACACAGCCACGCAAAGCTGCGTGTTGCGTGAGAAGGACGAGAACCGCAAAACCTGCATCTTTACTGCCATGGTCAGCAACGAAAGTGGCGCTGTCGTGGCGTCAGCTAGCACCAACCTGAGGTCCTTTGATGCAAACAGCTGACGGCAACGGTCTGGTGCTGACGGAGCAGCTTGGCGCCGTGCGCCTGCTCACCATCAATCGTCCCGACAAGCTGAACGCGTTCACGCCGGCGCTGATGCGCGAGCTGGACGACTTGCTAGACGACGCTGCGCGGGATAGCGCGACCCGCGTGCTCGTGATCACAGGGGCGGGTCCAAAAGCCTTTGTGGCTGGCAACGACATTGGCGGCCTGATCGAGTTGGATGGCGTTGAAGCCTATCGCGACATGCAAAGGGGTCAGCGCGTTCTGCTCAGGCTATATGAATTTTCAAAGCCGACTATCGCCATGGTGAACGGCTATGCGTTGGGCGGCGGCTTGGAGCTTGCGCTGGCCTGCGACTTCATTGTCGCATCCGATACGGCGCGGTTCGGCTTTCCTGAGATTACACTCAATACCATTCCGGGGTGGGGAGGAACGCAGCTCGCGGTCAAAAAGATGGGGCTGGCGCGCGCAAAGCAAATGGTGTTGACCGGGCGCCACTATACGACCGCGGAATGCCGGGAGTTTGGTTTCATTCATGTTTTCGCTGCCGCGCCCGAGCTGAAGTCGGCGGCGCTGGCCTTTGCCGAACAGCTGGCGGTGCACGATCCGTTTGCCATGGAAATGGCCAAGCGCACCGTCAACCGCGCTGGCGAAATCCCGCTGAATGCGGGACTGGATCTGGAGGCCGCAAACTACGCCGTCACCTTCGGCACCACTGCGGCCCGCGAGCGTTTGAGCGCCTTTGCCGCGCGTCGCAAGCCCAAAAATGTGCTCGCCGGCACTTCGACTTCCGAGAACTCCAAGTGATCCCATGAGTATGCCCCATTGGCTGAACGATCAGCACACGAGGATCCGCGCTTCCGTACGACGTTTCGCTGAAAGCCAGATCGCACCCCTGTCCCAGCAGTTGCGGGAAGAGGAAACAGTTCCATACGAAATATGGCGCCAGGCTTGTAAATTAGGCTTTGCCGGCCTGCCCTACTCTCCATCGTACGGCGGTGGCGGTGGCCAATGGCTCTCCTTCGTTATCGTGCTTGAGGAGCTATCGCGTGTCGACTGCGCCCTCGCCAATTCCCTGATGGCGAATTCCACCGTTGCAAGCCTGCTCAGCAACTACGGTACCCACGAGCAGAAGGAGCGTTTTCTGCGCCCGATCTTGGACGGGCGGCAGATCGGCGCCATCGCCCTTTGCGAACCGAATGCAGGATCGGACACCGCGAACATAGCCACGCGCGCGCGGCTGGATGGCGATCGCTGGGTGATCGACGGTTCGAAGATCTTCATCAGCAACTCAGGGACCGAAATCACAGGCACGGCCATTCTCACCGTCGTAACCGGAATGCGGGCGGATGGCCGCAAGGAGATTTCCAACATCATCTTCCCGAACGGCACGCCTGGCTGCACCTATGGACCGAAGCTACGCAAGATCGGCCGGCGCGCCTCCACGACATCTGAGTTGTTCTTCGAGAACTGCCACGTGCCCGCCAACCATCTTCTGGGAGAGCGCGGGGCCGGATTGCAACAGATGCTGGCGCAGATTTCGACGGCGCGAATCCTGATCGGTGCACTTGCCCTTGGAATACTTCGGGGCTCCCTGCACCGCTCGCTTGTCCATGTGAAGGCGCGCCAGGCCTTTGAACGATCGATCAACGAGTTCCAGGCGCTGCAGTTCAAGCTTGCCGATATGGCAACTCATGCTCACGCCGCTCGCCTGATGCTTTATGATGCGGCCGCACTAAAGGATGCTGGAGCAAGCTTCAATCAGCAGGCATCGATTGCCAAGCTATTCGCGACCCAAGGAGCGCTGGAAGCGGCGCATCAGGCGCATCAGATTCTTGGCGGCTACGGCATCATGGGTTTGCGGTCTCGCGTGCCTTTAGCGATGCCAAAGTGCTGGACATCGAAGGCACATCCGAGATCCAGCGCATGATCATCTCGCGCGAACTGCTTGGGCATTTAAAGCAAAGTTGCGGGCGCTGAAATTTGAGAACAACTTCCCTATCCAGCGATGAGGTTTCCATGCTCCAGGGCATTAAGGTTTTGAGTTTCACGCATTTTCTGCAGGGGCCTGCGGCTGTGCAGATGCTGGCTGACGCCGGGGCGGACGTAATCAAGATTGAGCCTCCTGGAGGCGCATTTGAGCGCGGCTGGTCTGGCTTCGATGCGTTCAAGGAAGGGGTGAGCATCTTCTTTCTGCTCGGCAACCGCAATCAGCGGAGCCTTTCGCTAGATCTTCGCAATGAAAAGGCGAAGCAGATCGTATTGCACATGGTGCGCGAAGCCGACGTGCTGGTTGAAAACTACCGCCCGGGCGTCCTGGAGCGGCTTGGCTTCGGCTATGAAGACATGAAGGGCGTCAATCCCCGCCTAGTATATTGCTCTTGCTCGGGCTATGGATCGTCCGGCCCCTACTCGAAGCGACCGGGCCAGGACATGTTGCTGCAGGCGATGAGCGGCATGACTATGCTCTCGGGCGAGGCCGACGCACCGCCGACCCCGGTCGGCTCCGCAATTGTCGATCAGCACGCCGCCGCGCTTGCAGCGTTCGGCGTGGTTTCGGCTCTGCTTGCGCGTCAGCGCACCGGACGCGGCGCACTGGTGGAGAGCAACCTCCTCAATGCAGCCCTCGATCTGCAGATTGAGCCGTTTACATATTACCTCAACATGGGGCGGCTTTGGGCGCGCACGGACCCGCCGCTGGGCAGCCGCTTCCACCCCGCTCCGTACGGGATCTATCGCACCGCGAACGGCTGGATCGCGATTTCGCTAACGCCATTATCGCAGATGGCGGCGGTGCTCGACTGTCCGACGCTGGCGGCCTTCAACGATCCTAAGGATCCGATCCGTCAGCGCGACGAGATCCATCGCATCATCTATGAGCGCGTGCAGACTCGCAAGACAGCGGAGTGGATGGAGACCTTCGATGCCCACAACATCTGGTACGCGCCGGTGAATGACTATGAGGAGGTCGAAACCGATCCGCAGGTCGCACATAACAAGATGATCATGAAGATCGAGCACCCTCAGGCCGGCGAGCTGCGGCTCTTAGCGCATCCGGTCCGCTACGACGGTGAGGCGCCACCGCTACGGCGATTGCCGCCGCGGCAAGGTGAACATACCAGGGAAATCCTGGCGGAGCTTGGCTATGCAGCGGACGAAATCGACGCGTTGTGTGAAGGCGGAATAGCCATCACCAAGAAGTCTGCGTCGTGATCATCACAAATAAGCAGGCATCCTGGCAGGTACCGATATTGGCCAAACGCATACCGTGACTCGCACGTTCAGCGAGTCGGAAGTTGACGCATTCGGCTATCTCTCTGGAGACCTTGACGCATTCGGCTATCTCTCCGGAGACCTCAACCCGCTGCACATGGATGACGAGTTCGCCTCGTTCGGCAGGCGGGTTGTGCACGGTCTGCTCACGGCAGCCGTGGTGTCGCGGACACATGCGAACTGACCGGACCCGGATTTGCTTATGTCGGACAGGAACTGCGGTTCCTAAATCCGGTCTTCGTCGGCGACAAGATAACGACGGAGGTCACTATCATCGGCAAGAAGGAAGCCAAGCGGATTCTGATCTTGGACACGATCGTCCGCAAATACACGGGCGAGGCAGTCCTGAGCTGAGTTTCCGCTTACAAGTATCTGCGTTTCAGATAAGGGCTTCGTTGCGCTGCAGCAGAAATCTACCAGATGCGGGATCCTCGGAAGACGGGGCTGGCATATTGGTGTCACCAGGGCTATAAAATGTCTGAAATCGTTTTCAGAACTCAACGGTCCCCAACCATGGCATCCTCAAAGTCGATGGATGACGTAGAAGGATTAATTCCGGCGAAGCTGGGCCAACGACCTGCGGCAGTCCGGTCCTTCTTTTCACGAGGCCAACCAGCGCACCGGCAACCGTGTTGTTCACTGCCGGTCGTGAAGATAGAGCACTACGATTACGGCTCCGAGATCAAGTCGCTCAACATCCATTTTGCACCGCTGGAGAAGATGAAATCTACGCTGCCCTACCCGCATCGGCACGACTTTTATCACATCGTCTGGGTGACCCGCGGCACCGGCTGCCACATCATCGACGCCGTCAAATATGAGGTTCGGCCTAACAGCCTGTTCTTCATGGCTCCAGGGCAGATCCACGATTTCACGCTCTCGGAAGACGCGATCGGGCACACTATCAGCTTTAGCCCGGAATTCTTCGCTTTCAGAGTCCACAACCGGCATTCGCTCACCGACATCCCGATTTACAGTATCGAAAATCTCAACAATGCGCTTTATCTGGACGATATGCAGGCCGAGAGTCTGCGCCAGATCACGGACGCAATGATCGAAGAATACACGGCGGAGAAGACCGGGCATGAGGATGTGATCTGGTCCTATCTGCGGATCTTCCTCATGAAGACCTCGCGTATAGCCGTAGCTCCCGCCATTGCCGACCTGTCATCCCGAAACCTGCTCCTGTCACGGCGCTTCAAGAGCGCGCTGGAGAAGAATTTTGGCACCATGAACGAGACGGCGGAATATGCCAGGCTCCTGAAGGTAACCGAGCGCGCGCTCAATGAAGCTACACGCCAAGCGCTTGGTTCAACCGCGGCCCAACTCATTCGCGAGCGGATCATGTTGGAGGCCAAGCGGCTGCTGCTGCACTCCGATATCAGTGTGACAGAGATCGCCGACCGTCTCGGCTTCGAGGATCCCGCCTATTTCAGCCGCTGTTTCAAGAAGCACACCACCCGATCGCCGGTCGAATTCCGCCAAAGCCTCGCCACGCTGAACCTCTGATCGCCTTCCCAATAACCAAACGAAACTGGCTGCCCTTCAACCAATCAGGGGTCGCCCGCGAAGATCTCACCTAACTTATGTTCTCTCGGAAAGAAATCATGCCGGACAGCACCAACAATTCAATCGAGCTCACTGCCGCGCAGCGGCGACTGTTCACCGAGGTCCTGGACGTCATGGCCCGCAAAGTGGCCGAAGACGAGCCGACATTGGGCGTTGAATTTCCGCATGTCACGGCACCGGACGGCTCCTGGATCAAGCTGCCGGCTTCGCTGTCGGCTGGCTATGACGGCGAAGCCTGGAGCCACGGCAACTGGCTGTGCGGCTTCTGGGTAGGCCTGTTGTTAACTTGTTACCTTCATACCAACGAGAAGAGATACCTGACCTGGGCACGTGAACGTATGCGGCTGGTGGCTCAGCGCGCGGACGACCCCAACACCCATGACATCGGCTTCATTTTTGACAGCAGCGCTATTCCTGCGCACGTGATCACCGCCGATCGCTGGTATGGGGATATCGCGATGAGGGCGGCCGACAAGCTGAGGGCACGGATTATCACGACGCGAAGCGGCGCCTATCTCGCCTCCTGGGGGCCGCTGGATGATCCGCGCGGACAATGCAGTTCGGCGATCGACACCATGGCCAATCTCTCGCTGTTGTATTGGGCTACCAATTACAGCGGCGACCGCAGCTATCGTCTGGCCGCCGAGGCGCATGCCGACATGACCGCAAAGTCCTTCATTCGCTCTGACCATTCCACCTACCATGCGGTGGAGTACGACGTGGTGAGCGGCGCCCGAAAGCGCGGCTATACGTTCCAGGGAGCAGGCAACGAATCAGCCTGGACCCGGGGTCAGGGTTGGGCCATCTACGGCTATGTCAACTCCGCGCGAGAGACTGGGCAGCGCCGATATCTGGACCTCGCCGAACAGCTTGCAAATTATCATATTAAGCGGCTCGCTGGACTTCAGGTCCCGCCGTGGGACTTCGATGCGACCGAAGCCGATGCCGACATTAAGGACACGGCGGCAGCGGCCGTGATTTCATCCGCGTTGCTCGAACTAGGGCGGCTACATCCCGATGGCACCGCCGCTTCAGCGTGGACTGCCCGGGGATTGGCGATGCTGGAAGCGCTGTGCCGCGATGAGTTCGCACGAGAAGGATCACATCGCGGCCTATTGAAGAATTCCTGCTACTCGAAGCCGCACAATGAGGGTGTGCGCAGCGCGACCATGTTCGGCGACTTCTTCTTCACCGAGGCGCTGTGCCGCGTCATGCTGCCGGGTAAGTTCCGACCCATGACTGTGGTGCCGACACTCGCGTGAGGTGAACTGGCGTTTGCCTGACCTGATCTGCCCAGCACGCGAAAGTTCCAGGAATCCCGCCCGCTCGCAATCCATCGACGACGCTTTCTGAATGATCGCAACATTCAGCGGTCCCACAATTCACGCTATTCATGATCGCCACGCGGGCTGAGCTCGGCCGCCGAGTGTTCCCCAGCGGGACCTCAAACCGCGGGCCGCCTCCGCCTCGCTGGTCACCAGCATGCGATAGAAGCCATCGGTAAAGTGAAGCCGGCTTTGACCCTGTCCAAAACGACCATACTTTCAAAGCGCTTTATGTCAGGGTTTTCGTGTACTAGACACCGCGTGAAGCGCTCGTACTCTTCCATACTATTTGCTGTTACTAGGAGAACGAAGTCGGTCTGTCCGGTAACATAGAATCCGCTCATCACCTCAGGCATTTTGCGGATTGCCCGCTTAAAGCGATCGATTATCTCGGCCCGATCACGCTCAAACGAAACGAGAACCAACAGGGTCAGGGTCCGTCCGATTGCTTTTGGGGAAACGATTGAAACGTCTCCTTCTATGATGCGCTCCGATCGTAGGCGTTTCAGTCGACGCTGAACTCCGGATGCAGACAAACCGACCTTCGCGCCGAGTTCTTCACTGCTCAGACGATTGTTGCGCTGCACGAGGTCAAGAAGACGAGCATCAATTTTGTCGAGTTGCATGGCTGCGACCATGTTTAAAAGATCGAAATTCGGAAAACCTGATGAGCAGTTCGTGATCGGACGAGATAGCAGAGTAAACGTCGGGAGCCTATGCGCGCTCTCGCTGCGGGATCAGGTTACAGATATCTCCGCGCAGTCAAATTTTTCATCAATGCGGTCGAGCCGAAAGTCCAGTGCTCGCATTCGTCGCTCGGACGCATGCGGTTGATGAGCCTTCCGAGCTTTGGCGATGCTATGGTGACGATATCGTCGCGCTTGTGAGTAAAGCCTTGGCCAGGAACATCGCGGTCCTTTACCGGCGCGAACATCGTGCCAAGGAACAACACGAAACTGTCAGGGTACTGATGCGCGGGCCCGAAGGTCTGCGCAACCAGATCCTCAGGGTCTCTGCTGATCTTGCTCATCGATGAATGCCCCTCGAGAATGAACCCATCGTTGCCGGTTACGGTCATTGCAATGTCCATCTTGCGGATATCGTCGAGCGAAAAGGTCTGATCGAACAGCCGCAGCAGCGGTCCAATGGCGCAGGATGCATTTTGGCCTTCGACAGCAACAGCGCCGAACGGCCCTCGAAATCCCGCAAGTTGACGTCATTGCCAAGTGCAGCGCCGACAATCTTGCCGCGGCTGGAAGCCGCGAGCACGACCTCCGGTTCCGGGTTATTCCAGGTCGATTTGGGATGTAGCCCCGCGTCCATTCCCTTCCGACTGAGGACAGCACCGGCGCCTTGGTGAAAACCTCAGCGTCAGGCCCGATTCCGACCTCAAGATACTGGCTCCAGGCTTGCTGTTCGATCAGTACCTCCTTCAAGCGCATCGCCTGTGGCGAGCTAGGCTTGAGCTTGGAAAGGTCATCGCCGACCAGGCGGACCACCTCGGCGCGAATTTTCGCGACCGCCGAGGTATTCCCGAGCGCCCGCTCCTCGATCACCCGCTCCACCATTGAGACCGCGAAGGTCACGCCGGCGGCCTTCAACACCTGGAGATCGATCGGCGGCAGAAGCCAAGGCTTGCCCGGGTCGCGGCTATCCGGAGGCGTGTTCCTTAGAATGCTATCCAGATCTGAGATCCGGGTGACGGGGACCTTGCGCATCGCGCCAGCCGGATCAGCCTCCTCGGCCAGCATGCTCACGGTCGGAAACCGCGCGGTTAAGTCGTAGACGCCGTCCTTGCGGACAGCCACCACCGAAAGCCCGCCCGCAGAAGGCAGCCATACCCGGCCGACCAGTGTCCCGGCGGTGCCGTCATCCGGCAGAACTGATGCAGCGTTCAGCGATATCATGTGCAATCCTCAGGATTTCAACGCAATCGTCGACCTGCGTCGGCAACTGAAATCCGCCTTCCGCCGTCCTCAGTGCAACGCCAGCCGACTTGCTTCCCGCGCAAGCTCGATCAGCCCGGGCCTTGTATCCGGATGAATCTGCTCGAGCGGATGGCACATCGCCTCGCATTTTATAATCTTGCCTTCGGCCATCACGCTCTTGGCCGCCCGCAAGCCGCGTTGCCGGTTCTCGAAGTTGATCAATGGCAGGACGCGGGTGGAGGTGGCCGCGGCGTCAGCGCGTCGTCCCGCCTTGTGATTTTCGATGACATCGCGCAACAGGTCCGGAAGCAGCGCGCTCGGCATGGTGCCGGTGACGCCGGCATCGAAATCGGCCATCATGGTAATTGCCTCCTCCCCGTCAAATGGGCTCACGATAGCTCGCCACCGGCTTCGATCAGCGAACGGAGTTTTACCGCGGCAAAAGGCACTTCGATCTTGAAATAGCTGACGAGCGGCACCGCGCGGGCTAAACGCGCCAAACACCGCCAGCATCACGCCGCTGAGCGGCGTATCCTGAACCATGATCGGAATCTTCGCTAGGCTCGGCAATACGACTGAAATGCCAGCTTCATCTGCCGGCAGGCCCATGCCGTGGTAGGGCGGCATCAGCATCGACAGGCTCGCGCCGCGCCCGCTCGCATAGCGCGCCCGCTCCTCCGCGATCCAGCTACTGAAATGGTTGCATATCACCATTACCGGCCTGCGGCCGGCGACGACGTGCGACTGGCGTAGATCGACCAGCCTGTCGCGCTCCTTCTCCGACAACAGGAACTGATCGGAATAGTTGGCGAGAATGCAGATGCCGCCGACGCCGTGGTCGATCATGTAGTCAAGCGCACGCTTCTGGTTTTCGAGGTCGAGGTCACCGCTTTCCGTGAACGGGGTGGGAGCGACCGGAAACAGGCCACTGTAGACCGGAGAATCTGCTCTTGCCATGACATGCTTCCCACGTGTCGGGAGAGGCGACTTCGATCGAAATGTCTAGATCTTTTCCGCCTCGATCAAACCATCCAGAACGTTCAGCGACTCCAGCAGATAATAGGAGCCGAAGATCGTCTCAGCATCGGTCGCGGAGTCCCGCGCGCGGGCGTCGCGTCGTTTGTTAAAGCAGGCGCCGACCAGCATGCCCTGCGGACGATCCTCCGCTGCCCCGACTGGCGTAAGATAGCCGTCGATCAGAGCGCGCGCCGTGCGCTCGCCTGCGTCCTGATATTTCACGCGGAGATCGGCGGACGGTGCAAGCCGCCCAAGCTTGAGCAGCGCTGAGCAAACGATTGCAGTAGCCGCCGTATCGGTTTCCGTATTGGGGATCGCAGGATCGTCGAAATCCCAGAACGCTACCAGGCCGGGCGGCACATGCGACAGCCACCAGTCGGCGCCCGCCATCAACTGTTGCATCCAGCGCTTTTCCTGCGGACGATGGGCAAGCGCGACCGCGGCATAGATGAGACCCCAGGCCTGCGCCCGTCCCCAAACGCTGTCGTCGCTAAAGCCCTTGTGAGTAAAATGGCGAACGACCTCGCCGTTCGCCGAATTGAGCTCGCTCGACTGCACGATCGAGCCATCGGACCGCATGTGAATGTCCAGCACCCGCGTCGTATGTCGCGCGGCGACGTCGGCGAATGAAGCTTCTCCTGTCTTCTCCGCCGCCCAGAAAAGGAGCGGAACCGCCTGCAATGAATCGATACTGCTAAAACAATTACCTACGTCCTGCGACTCCTCGGCGTCACCACCCAACGGAATGAGTTCCAGCCTCGGATCGTATTGGCCCTTCAGCGACTGGGCAGCATCCAGCGCCAATGCCGCGGCATCCTTGTCCGCGCACAGGAGGTCGCCAAGTGCAACGCCGCAGTAGAAACTAAAGCCCTTGAACGCAGTTTGTAAGTGCGCCCGCGACCTGAGCCGGCTGCTCCACAGCGCGGCAGCATCCAGATATCTGGAGCTCCCCGTTCTTCGCGCAAACCACCACAACATGCCCGGCCATGCGCCGCCGGTCCAGTCGCCGTCGACAGTCGTCGTCCATCTTCCAGTAGCGGCATCGGCCCAATGCGGAAATTCCGATTGCAGGCTCCCAAGCGTCTGATCGACTCGCCAGCGCATCCGTTCGATCGCCTCTCCCCATCGCGGCTCTGCTGTGCTCACCATTGCCTCCAGTTTCTTCCGACCGCCTCTTCCCTCTAGATGCATCTGCGATCGCCTTCTCCACGGGATCGCCTAGGACGCAGCCCGGTTCGTCGCGTTTCGCGTCCACTTGAGGTGATGCTTGCCTACGGCGACGAGTTCACCACGTTGATTGGTGACGTCCACATTGGCGAGCGTGCGGCGGTGCTCCTCGTCGATTCTGCTGATGGTATAGGTCACCGTCACCGTGTCGTTGATGTAGACGGGTTTTAGAAACCGCACGCCATCGTACCCGAGCGACACAGGCGTCGAATCGATGCCCCTCCGCAGGCTTTCTTCAATCATTCGGCTCGAGGCCGTTGATATGAATCCGACCATCAACGCGCCATGGGCAATGCGCTTGCCGTAAATCGAATGGCTCATGAATTCCTCGTCGACGTGATTTTGCGAAAGATCTCCGGTCAGACCCGCAAAGAGATAGATATCGGACTCTCCGACTGTCTTCGAAAATCGAACGCTATCGCCGACATTCGCCTGCATCGCAGTCATCGTTCCTAACTTTGCGCTGTTCGCTATTTCAAAGCGCTTGATGCGCACATTCTAATCGCCGTTCCGTTTTATGATCGAAGAACTGCAGCGCCTTGCCATCCACCCACATCTGCACCCTGGCATGAGGGCTGACCTCCGTCTCTGGCGAAATGCGCGATGCCATGATCGTGCTGCCCGCGACGTTGAGAGCCATCACCAGTTCCGATCCAAGCTGCTCGGTAACGGTGACGATACCGCTGAAGGATGAGCCCGCATCCCCGGAAGGAACGCCAAGGCGGATATGCTCGGGCCGGATGCCCAGAATAACCATCTTGGCGCCATACTTTCGCAGGACGGCCGCCTGTTTAAGTGGCAACTCGACTTTGAAATCCTTCGTTTGCGCCGACATGACGCCGCGTTCTTCGATAAGCTCGACTTCCATAAAATTCATTGCGGGCGCCCCGATAAAGCTCGCGACGAACCGGTTGGCCGGCCGATTGTAGATCTCCAGCGGCGTGCCAATCTGCTGAATCCAGCCGTCCTTCATAACCACAACACGGTCGCCAAGCGTCATCGCCTCTACCTGATCATGTGTGACATAGACCGATGTGGTAGGCACCCGCTCGCGCAGCGCCTTGATCTCGATCCGCATCTGCGCACGCAGCTTGGCATCGAGGTTCGAGAGCGGTTCGTCGAAAAGGAAGACCTGTGGCCGTCGTACAATACACCGTCCAAGAGCCACACGCTGCTGCTGACCGCCGGAGAGTTGAAACGGCTTGCGCGCCAGGAGCGGCTCCAGACCAAGCATTTGCGTCGCGCGGGTGACTTCGCTCCTGATTTCCGTCTCCGGGACTTTCCGGTTTCGCAACCCGAATGCCAGGTTGTCGAAAACCGTCATGTGCTGATAAAGCGCATAATTCTGGAACACCATCGCGATGTCACGATCTTTTGGTGGCACGTCATTGACGACTTTGTCGCCGATCCGGATAGTCCCCGCGCTGATGCTCTCGAGACCCGCGATCATGCGAAGCGTCGTCGACTTGCCACATCCGGATGGACCGACAAGCACCACGAATTCACCGTCTGCAATATTGAGGTTGACCTCGTGGACAACCTGAAATGTGCCGTACTTCTTTACGACGTAATGTAGATCGATCGGTGCCATAACCTTCCTCTGGTCGCGCTAGCTACATGCGCAGCCCGCGAATGACGTATTTCTGACCAAAGATGGTCACCAGCAGCGCCGGCATCATCGCAAGCACGGCGGTCGCACTCATCAAATTCCATTCCGTTCCGGTCTCGGTGACGAACTGCGCCATAGTTGACGTGATTAGGGGCGTATGTTTTCCTGAAAGGATCAGGGCGAACAAAAACTCATTCCATGTTGAGAGCCAGCAAAGGATCGCCAGCGCGGATATTCCAGGCATTGCGGCGGGAAGCGCAACTCGACAGAATGCACCCCATCGTGTGCAGCCGTCGATCAGAGCCGCATACTCCATCGACGGGTTGATGCCATCGAAAAAGCCTTTCATCAGCCATGAGAAGAAGCAAACGTGCACCGCGATGTGCGGCAGTAACAGACCGAGATACGTGTCGTAGATCCCAAGACGGGTATTGACCAGATAAAGCGGCAGCACCCAGGAGATGTAAGGAACGGTACGGAAGACGTAGATGGTGGCAAACCAGCTGCGCTGGATCCAGCCGCCGAAGCGCGACAGCATATAACCGCTGCCGACCGTGATGCCGAGCGAAAGGATGGTCGCCAATGTTGAAAGTACGAAGCTGTTCCACATCGCTTCCACCACCTGGGACTGATGCAGCACCTCGACGAAATTGTTGAGCGTGAAATTGGTGCCGCGCCAGATGTAGAATACGCCAGACGCGGGACGGATCGACGTCACGCCCAGTATCACAATGGGCCCGACGAATAGAACAAATATCGCGGCGATGCTGATCGCGAAGATAGCGCGCCGCAGAGCGTCAAGCGCGAGCGCAATCATCGCGACACTTCCATGCTCCGGTTGACGAGCTTATAGAGGCCAACCCCAACAAGCAGCATGATGATCGCGCCGACCCCAGCGGCGGCCGTGCCGCGACCGATGTCCAGATCGACGAATGCCAGGACATAGGTGTAGACGCTGAACACTTCCGTTGATCGAGCAGGCCCGCCGCCGGTCAGGATCCAGACCTGATCGAACGTGCGAAACGCGTCAATTGCGCGGATCAGGACGCAAACGATGATCACCGGACGCAGCATTGGCAGGGTGACGCGCCTGAAGATACACCACGGTGTTGCGGCATCGATCCGAGCGGCCTCGAACGGTTCGGGCGGTAGGCCCTGCAATGCGGCCAGCAGGATGATGGTGAACCACGGTGTCCAGATCCAGATATCAGTCATGATGACCAGCGCAAAGCTCGGCCAGCGGTCGGAGAGCCATGCTATGTCGGGAAGACCGAGATACGAGAGAAAGGCAGTAATTACACCGAACTGATCGTTAAAAGACCACCTCATCATTGTCGCGGTGATAACAGGCGCGATCGTCAGCGGCAGCAAGATGATGGTCCGCACGACGGCCCGGCCAAGAAACGGACGGTTGAGCAATGATGCAAGCGCCAGGCCGAATGCAAGGGACACGCCAACCGAGGCGATCATCAAGAGAAACGTATTGGGCAGAACGATCTTCAAGAAGACCGGGTCGGTGAAGACGGCGACGTATTGCTTCAGTCCGACCCACGTCCTTTGCGGGTTGACAAGCGACCAGTCGCGAAAGCTCGCATTCATTCCGATCAAGATCGGAATGATCTCGAAACAAGCGAGAACGATCGCAGCAGGCGCGATGAGAAACAGAATGAAGCGCGCTTTCTCATCGAATCCAGATTTTATGGAACGAACAGTCATCAGTCGTTAGCCATAGCGCCGGCACGAATGGCATCGGAACCGGCCTTAAGGGTAACAGCAATATCCTCGCGCTTGCCCTTCATCGCGCGGATCAGCGTGTCCGAATAGACCTTGTGCACGGTCGCCCAGTTGCGGAAATAGTAGGCAGCATGGACATGATCAGGCTTGAACAGGATCATGTGGAGCCTGCGCCAGGTCGGGTCGTTCTTTTCGAGCGTGGGCCAGACGTCGGTGTTTGGCGGTGGGGCTCCGGTCTGATTCCACTGCTCGACCTGACCGTCGGAGTCGCCGAGCATGGCGCCAAGCAGCTTCTTGGCCGCAGTCTTGCGATCATCTGGAAGGGCTTTCGGGATTGACCAGCCCCAGACGTCGATCCAGGTGCGGACGCCCTTGCTCATCGGGCCGACCGGAAAAGGCGCGATGCCGACCTTTCCTGCGATCGATGACCTCTCGGGGTTATTGAATGTGCCGAGGAACGTGGTGTCGGCTACCGTGAAGGCGGCATCACCGGCCTGAAAGATCGCATTTGCCTCATCGCGCGAATAAGTTGTCATGCCGGGCGGGCTTATTTTCTTGCTATTGAGAGCATCCCACCAAAACTCCGCGGTCTGCACCTGGCACGGAGAGTAGATCATCGGCTTCCAACCGTCGGCCGCAAGCTTCTTGTTGTCGCGCTCATACGCGGGTGCATAGATGTCGCAATTGTTATTCCAGAGCGTCCACCAAAGGCTGAAGAAAGTATTGGTGTAACTCATGCCGCCGACATAACCCCACTTCACCTTCTTTTCTGACTGCAGGGCCTGACTGATCTGGACGAGATCCTCCCATGTCTGAGGCAGCTCCGGCTCGGGAACGAGGTCGGTGCGATAGAACAGAATGCCGGCCGTGGTCGTCATCGATACCGCGGTCGTCTTCCCGTCGGCAGTATGGAACGGCTCAAGCTGCCCCACCTCGACCTTGCGGGCATTGAGAACGTCTTCGAGCGGTTCAAGATATTGGGCGAGATCTTGGCCCCAGTCGTCATTGTTCCAGATGATGTCGCACTGGTCGCTGGCCCCGGAGGTCAGCATCTGCGTGATCTTCGGCAAATAGATCGCATAGGACGTTACCGTCTTATTCAGCTTGACACCCTGCTTGATCGCCCATTTCTCCAGGATCGCGACGTTTGCAACTTGCACTGGATGATTGATGTAACAGATGCTCAGCGCAGTTTCCGCTTGCGCCGCTGTCGAAGCGCAAAAGGCGCTAAAGGCGCCGCCGACAAGAAGTGCGCGCGCGAGCTTATTTTCCATTCGCATGGTTTTCCTCCTCCAGGCAAAGCGTGCTTCTGCAGAAGCTTGTTCTTATTCACTTGAGAGATGTCACAGAGCCGACGGGGCCTTGTTGTAGAGAACTAATCTCGCTAGAATGAAAGTATTGGCGTACAGAGCGTAACGCGTTAGGACGCATTTCCGAATTTCTTGTACTTTCTTGCGCTACATCGCCGTCCGGATATTGCGATCCATTCGCTGCGATGCACAATGGCTGACAAGTGAGCGCATCCCGCGATCGCCTTGCGTCGCTGCTATCTTTGAAAGAGTAAGCCAAACATTCCACAGCCGAAGCCTACTTCCAGGTTCGCGGATGGTAAGGCCATCAGGAACCGGTAGCTCGAAAATCAATCCAACATCATTGCTAAATGGCCTGAACCACGACCGACGGTGCCGCCAATGTCGCAACGACCGTTACTGATGTGACGGATATGCATCCGCCGACTTTGTTGATGATTTTAGGTCCACCTCCACGATGGATACGCGAACACTACGCGTTTTAAGAAATGGATCGTGCAGGAAACATTCTTAGTCGCCTTTCTGTCCACGGTGAAAGGATACATCGCAGAAGGCACGCGCCTGTTCATCATCAATCCTCCTGACAAGCTGAGCGCGTTCACGCCGGCGCTGATGCGCGAGCTGGACGATGCCCGACACCGTATTGAGGGATATCTTCGTAAAGCCGAACCGCGTCGTCTGCGAGGTGACGATGACGTCGCAAGACGTGCAGACGATCGCAGTGGCCGGCGTATTCGTCTCATCGGAGATTGCCGGATCCTGGAAATCCAGAACGGTTACCAGGCGAGCCGGCACGTGCGACAGCCACCAGTCGGTCGAGACACAATGCCGCCTCGCCCGCAAGCGGAAAGGATCAGCTGGCTTCGAAAGGGCCACCACTCCGATACAGAGGCCTGAGGGCTGGGAGCCGTGCCAGCCATGTCGCCAGATCCGAGCGCGCTGCAATGAGCGTTCACTTGTCGTAGCGAATGTTCATCGCGCGACAAGCCGCAACCGCCGCATCGCGCTCCGCTGGCGCTGGTTTCTGACGTAGTCGACAAGAATAGCGATCTCTGGCCGTTTCCAGCACGCGATACTGGGTGCTGTCCTAAGTAGGACACTCGCAGTGGGAAAATTAGTACACGTGCAAAATCACTTGGTGGGAAAGGGAGCCATTATAAGCGTTAAAGGGGCCAGTTCTGTGTGAGCCACACAGGGCGAAGAGCCATTTGGCTCAATCAACCAATTGGCTAGACCAATTGGCTAGAGGGCTCTACCATCTGGCGAACTCTAGAACTTTTTACAATTTGTGATACAAAAGTTCCATGGATTTGAGTGCACCGCCAACTTATTCTCTTAGATTTTTGATACATATATTAGTGGGCGTGTTCCTTTTTGCCGTCGTGGCTCTTGCTGCTACGGTATTATGGTATGCCACGGGAGGTGATGAAGGCTCACAAGGCACCTTTCCTGATCTGGTGGATTTGCGAACTGGTATCCGAACTGCTCTTCTTTTTGGACGTTATTTGCCTGCTGTTTCTGACGGGGGTAGAGGTTTGGAAGTTACTTCGCGATGTCTGGGGAACACTGCGAGTGGGAGCTACGCAATGAGTGACGCTAAGGAAATTGCCAGCAAGCTAGGGTCTGTACCTAATTAGCGAGTTCTGATTCCCTCGCACCGAGTTGATTCGGCATGGGGGACTTCGATGCGCAAAGGACTGTTCTGGCTCAACGACAAGCAGTGGGCTCAGATAGAGCCGCATCTGCCAACGAACCAGACAGGCCCAGTGCGCGATGACGATCGACGCATCATCAGCGGTATCATTCAGATGCTTCAGTGCGGCGCACGCTGGCGCGATTGCCCGCCCGACTATGGTCCATACACAACGATCTATAATCGTTTCAATCGCTGGGCCAAGCGTGGACATTGGCAGGCGATCTTTGAAGCGCTCGCCCGCTGCGGCAAGAATGGCGTGACTTTGTCCATCGACTCCACCTCGATCAAAGCGCATCGCTCGGCGAGCGGCGGAAAAGGGGGGAGCATGAACAGGCGATCGGGCGCTCGCGCGGTGGGCGGACCACGAAAATCCACGCGCTGAGCGACCCTGATTGCAAGCCTTGCGCATTTTATCTCACTCCGGGGCAAGACGCCGATATTGCCGCAGGGCCGGCCCTTCTGAAACTCGCGCCGCCCATGTCTACCCTCATTGGGGACAAAGGCTACGATGGCGATGGATTTCGCGCCGAAGTCGTCCATCGCGGAGCGAAGCCCGTCATTCCAAACAAATCCAACAGGGTGACCCTCCACAGTTTCAACAAACGCGCCTACAAAGGACGCAACGTTATCGAACGCTGTTTCTGCCGGCTCAAGGATTTCAGGCGTGTCGCAACTCGCTACGACAAACTTGCCAGAAACTTCGTAAGCCCCCGGTGAGGGCCGCCTTCCCGGATTGTGCTCGGGCGTGAGATGATTTGCTCATTAATTTGCAAACAAATGAGCAAACGTGACGAGGGTTACGGTTCTGTCCGGTCCAGAGCGGCGACGGCGGTGGACCACTGCCGAGAAGCTTCGGATCGTGGAGGAGAGTCTGGCGCCTGGGGCCAGTGTTGTCGAGGTTGCTCGACGACATGATGTTCACCGCAATCTGGTCACGGCTTGGCGGCGGCAGGCGCGCACTGGCGTGCTCGCTTTCGAGCCCGGGCCGATGCAGCGTCAAGCTGACGAAGTCCGTTTTGCGGCAGTCTCCATTGCGCCAGAACGGCAACCGTTGACGGCACCCTCTGGGACCTGCGGTGCGATCGAGATCGAGTTCGCGGCCGGGGCTCGGATGCGGATCACGGGCGCGGTTGACGCGGCGACGCTGAGCGCAGTCGTGGCGGCGCTGACTGACGGACGGCCACGATGATCCCGTTGCCGGCCGGCGTGCGGGTATGGCTCGCGACCGGCTATACCGATATGCGGAAGGGCTTTCCGTCGCTGGCCTTGCAGGTTCAGGAGATCTTGCATCGCGACCCGTTGGGTGGCCACCTGTTTTGCTTCCGCGGTCGTCGCGGCAATCTCTTGAAGGTGATCTGGCATGACGGCCAGGGCGCCTGCCTGTTCACGAAGCGCCTGGAGCGGGGCCGCTTCATCTGGCCGAGCCCGGCCGAGGGCGTGGTGACGATCTCATCGGCGCAGCTCGGTTATCTCTTGTCCGGGATCGACTGGAGGCACCCACAAGAGACCTGGCGGCCGACCTCGGTCGGATGAGGCTTTGCGCTTCCCGGATCGTGATGGATGTGATTCCATCGCTTCGTGACCACATCTGAATCGCTTCCCACCGATCTTGCCGCCGCGCATGCGATGATCCGCGCGGAGCGCGCCGCGCGCCTTCAGGCGGAAGCGGTCGCGGCGAGCGCCAAAGCGGAAGCTGCCAACGCGAAGGCGACCGAGGCCCTGATCGGTTACCTCAAGCTCGAGATCGAGAAGCTGCGTCGCCAGATTTACGGCAGCCGCTCGGAGCGCAAGGCACGGCTCCTGGAGCAGATGGAGCTTCAGCTTGAAGAGCTGGAAGCAACCGCAACCGAAGCCGAGCTGGCGGCTGAGAGGGCGGCGGCTCGGACGCAGACCGTCAAGTCCTTCCAGCGCAAGCGCCCGTCGCGCAAACCGTTCCCCGATCATCTGCCGCGCGAGCGGGTCGTCGTCGCCGCACCGGAGAGCTGTCCCTGCTGCGGCTCATCGAAGCTATCAAAGCTGGGCGAAGATATTACCGAGACGCTGGAGGTCGTTCCCCGGCGGTGGAAGGTGATCCAGACGGTGCGCGAGAAGTTCTCGTGCCGGGACTGCGAGACGATCACCCAGCCGCCGGCGCCCTTCCACGTGACTCCACGCGGCTTCGCCGGCCCCAACCTCCTGGCCATGATCCTGTTCGAGAAGTTCGGCCAACATCAGCCCCTGAACCGGCAGAGCGAGCGCTACGCCCGGGAAGGCATCGATCTGAGCCTGTCGACACTGGCCGACCAGGTCGGCGCCTGTGCGACCGTCCTGCAGCCGCTTTATCGGCTCATCGAGCGCCATGTCCTCGCCGCCGAGCGGCTGCACGGCGATGACACCACGGTGCCGATCCTGGCCAAGAGCCAGACGGTCAAGGGACATATCTGGACCTACGTTCGCGACGACCGGCCGTTTGCTGGCCGGGCGCCGCCGGCCGCGCTCTATTACGCCTCGCGCGATCGACGGCAGGAGCATCCCACGCGGCATCTCCAAAGCTTCACCGGCATCCTGCAGGCCGACGCCTATAGCGGCTATAACGAGCTGTATGACGCCTCGCGCGCGCAGGGACCGGTCACGCCCGCACTCTGTTGGGCGCATGCCAGGCGGCAGTTCTTTGAGCTGGCGGACATCGCCGCCAATGCGAGACGCGGCAAGAACGCCACGGCGATCTCGCCGATCGCGCTGGAGGCGGTCAAGCGCATCGACGTGCTGTTCGATATTGAGCGCGGCATCAACGGCCAAAGCGTCGAAGAGCGGCTGCGGGTGCGCAAAGAACGAAGTGCCCTGCTTTTAACGGCATTGGAAGCGTGGCTGCGCGAGCAACGCGCTCGGCTGTCGAACTCGTCCGCGGTCGCCAAGCCGATCGACTACATGCTGCGCCGCTGGGACCGGTTCGCTCGCTTTATCGATGACGGGAGGATCTGCCTGACAAACAATGCGGCGGAGCGCGCGCTCCGCGGCTTTGCCCTCGGCCGCAAGTCCTGGCTCTTCGCCGGCTCCGAACGTGGTGCCGACCGCGCCGCTATCATGGCGACGCTAATCATGACGGCAAAGCTCAACGACATCGACCCGCAGGCCTGGTTGGCGGACATCTTGGCCCGCATCGCCAGCACCCCGCAAGGTCGGCTCGATGAACTGCTGCCTTGGGAATGGAAGAATACCCCTGTTCAGTCCGCTGCTTGATCGGACCATCGCGCCACGCGACTACCCGTGCGGCCCTCACCGGCTTTCAATTACCCATAACTTTGACCACTCGGACTGATCCGCTGATCGGCGAAATCTTGAGTCGAAAGAATCACTTGTGATTCCTTGCTGAGCACCTGATTCGCGAGGGGGTGCTCTATGGGGCTGAGATTAAGGGATCGATCGACAAAAGGCTGTTTGCGATCCTTGGAAGGTGAATGTTGGATTGATCGAGAGACCAGTGGATGCGAGTTTAGGGACGCGCGGCTCGGCGACAGATTCCGCAAACTGCTCACGCAGATTGGAAGCGCCATGGGACAAAGCATTCCGCTCGTCTGCCAGGATTGGGCGAATACCAAGGCAGCCTACCGCTTCTTTTCTAATGACCGGGTCAGCGAAGCGGACATTCTGGCCGGCCATTTCCAATCGACACGTGATCGTGCCGCCGCCGCTGAAGGTCTCGTTCTTGTGCTACACGACACAACCGAATTTAGCTATCAACGCGAAAAGTCAGAAGCGATCGGCATCACCAAGCGCATAAACAGTGGACGAGATAAGGCGGGCCGCCTCAGATCGCACACGGTTTGCGGCATCCTGATGCATTCGAGCCTCGCAGTTACAATCGAGGGTGTGCCGCTGGGGCTGGCGGCCATTAAGTTCTGGACCCGGAAGAAATTCAAGGGGACGGCAGCGCTTAAAAAGAAGATCAATCCGACCCGGATTCCGATCGAGAAAAAGGAAAGCGTCCGGTGGTTGGAAAATCTCAAGCAGTCTACGCAACTCTTGGATCATCCGGGACGATGCATCCATATCGGTGATCGCGAGAGTGACATCTACGAGCTTTTCTGCGCAGCACAGGAGATCGGAACGCATTTCCTGATCAGGACCTGCGTCGACCGCTTGGCTGGAGACGGGGATCACACGATCGCCGACGAAATGGACGAGGTCGCCGTCAAAGGGCTCCATCGCATCGGGGTCAGAGACAGCAACGGCGATCCCGACCAGGCCGTTCTTGAGATCAGGTATCGCAAGATTCGCGTCCTGCCGCCGATCGGAAAGCAGAAGCGCTATCCCGCTCTGACCCTGACGGTGATCCATGCCGAAGAGCGCGGGACGCCGAAAAACAGAAAGAAGATCGATTGGAAGCTGATCACCGACCTGCCTGTTGGTTCCCGCACCGACGCCATTGAGAAGCTCGAATGGTATGCTTTGAGATGGAAGATCGAGGTGTTCCACAAGATCCTCAAATCGGGCTGCAAAGCTGAGGAGTCGAAACTCAGGACCGCCCAGCGTCTGACCAATCTGATCTCGCTCTTTTGCATCCTGAGCTGGCGGATCTTCTGGATGACGATGCTCAACCGTTCCGCCCCAGACGCACCGCCAACCCTCGCGTTGACTGCGACTGAAATCTGCGTGCTCGATCGCCTCGTCAACGACAAACCAAAAGTAAGACAGAAAACGCTCTCGCACTATCTGATCAAGATCGCCCGGCTCGGCGGTTATCTCGCCCGCGCCAGCGATCCGCCGCCCGGCAATACCCTCATGTGGCGCGGGCTGTCACGCCTCACCGACATCGCGCTGGGCGTCATGGTTGGAGGAGAATTTGTGGGTAATTGAAAGCCTCACCGGACGGTTACGAAACTTCTTGGCTGCCGTCCACCTCGCCGCGATCGTCGCCTATTGGATCAATTGAGTCTGAACCCTAGCTAGTCACGGAGGTGATGAGTGAGTTCAACAAGGCAGTTCAGCCTTCGCCGTCTGATGACTCTGGCTCTGCGAGCCAAAAGCCACACGGCAATCACGCGCCCGCGCGTTGATTGATCTTAGGTCTTTCCGCCGTCGATTACACAGAAATTTCGCCGAACCGGCCGGTTTGGCTCGATTGCTAGCGCTGCGTCTAACAAATCACCAACAGTCCAGACCCGGTCTGCCACGCCAAGGGCGACGCTTGGCGCGGTCCGCAGCGCCTCATGAACGCGGCAGAGATTGTAGTGGCTGACGTATAAGCTAACGGCGGCTCCGGGAGCAAACGTTGCGAATTTACCGCTTGTTGCGAGACCTACAGATATTACATTTATTTCAATTATTACGGATGGAAGCCATCGTGGCCGAAGATCTGACCCGTCTAAAGTAGCGATCAGGACGAGGCGCGCAAGGGACATCGAGTCAACGCTTGAGGATAGCGGTGTGTTCGTTACCCACGCTGACGGCCAGATACTCAAGGCAGAACTGCCGCCATCCCTGCTACGTGCGATGAGAAGCATTCTCACAGCGCTGGCCGAAACGGGTGAGGTTCTCCCGCTAAGATCAGACCCGGAAATCTCAGCCGAGAAGGCTGCCGAAATTCTCGGCATCTCTCGGCCGCTGGTTTACCAACGATGGGTTCGGGCAGCTTCCTTTCCGGTTGGTCGGAAGGCATCGACGTGTTCTCGTCAACGACGTCATGACACTGAAGCGCCTCGAGGATCGCCGGCGCGGCTTGGCGGATGCGCTTGATGCCGATCCTCCCGCGACAAAACCGGAGAAGGGCAGCCATCCCTATTCCAATCGCGCCTTCAGACCAAATGATATTGATGAGCTCGTTCTCGGCACCACGAACGCTCCGTATCGCCGAACAATGAGTTCGACCGATCTTGTGGCTCGTATCACCTCGAGAGACTGGCGAAATTAGATTGCACATATCACAACGTTCTTCACGGAAGTACGACCTGAGTTTGTTCTGGAATTTGCACAACGCCACGCCATTCCCATTCAAGATTTGGCGGCCTCCCATGAAGCGATGAAGTCAACAACCGGCGAAAGTAGCCCAGCATTGGAGAGTGCACTTGAGCGCATGGCGTAAACTCCTCGGTCGGACGCTCGACGGACTCTCGGATCTCACACGGCAGGAACAGCCGGTCCGATCCTGGGTGGCCGAACAGCCCTGATGATATACACCAACCATCGACTGAGCCGGGACATCGATGCGTTCATCGACGGCCCACAATATCTTGCCTCGCTGTCGCCAGACACCACAGACGTGTGGAATTGACCGATTGGGACAAGGCTGCGCACTATCCCAAACTCAGACTCCCGAGGGAGAGATCGATTTCATCGTCATCGGGACTCTCTCGGAACTTGACCGGTCGAAAAAGAAATCGACCTGACGTCAATTCGAGCGGCATGGAAGCCGACGATTATGATCGAGCCGCCGGCCCAGATCGTGCTCAAGAAGTGTACGGCCGAAAGGACCGGATCAATTAGCTGGCGAAGCAGTGCTCTCGCGCGCGCTGGAGGTGACCTGCGGCAGGGCAAGCGTGAAGGCATCGACCAGCCGGCGCCGCCATGGCTGCGTCATCATCGAGAGCTTGCCTTCGAGCAACGCCGCCTTTTCGCGGGCTCCCATGGTCTCAGTGGTTGCTTTAAGCAGCTCGGCCAGCAGCTTGTTGGTGCGCTCGCATTCTCGCTCGAAATCGCCGCGGTAGCCGCTGGCAATCACCTTCATTTCCGTGAGCTCAGCCTGCAGGGTCTCGATCTGCTGCTTGAGGGCGGTGACCAGCTGCTGACCGGTCTGCGCCTGCGGCGGACGGGATATGGGGGAATGGTTGATTTCGGTGAGATCGACTTGGACGAGCGCCTTCCCATCATTGGCGCGGGTACGAGGCCAGCGATGTCGCTTCACCAGGGCACGCGCGGCCTCCGGAGAAACCTTGAGCCTTTCGCCCAACTCGGCATACGACAACATCTCGACGGGCATAACATCCGCTCCGTTTGGCCGGGAGGTCACCCCCGGACATGGCAGATCGTAACGATCCATAGTTAACCGGGGGTTTATTGCGGGGGCAGAGCTGGATGGTCGCGCGCAACAACGAAAGGCGCCTGTTGCGCCCTTCTGCATTCTTCGTTGGCTTTAAAGGTTTGATGGTCCGAGCGAGAGGATTTGAACTCCGACCCCTAGTCTCCCAGACAGCGGCACAATCCCGTAGGCAGTTAGCTACACTTGGCTATCCTCCTGGTTTGGATGCGAAATTTAACCTCTTCGCTACTTCGTGTTTGCTTCAGCATGCTCTGATTGGCCCCACGGTGCTTCCCCCGTGCTTGGCGGTGCCAAAATGAGCGGTCAAACCATCACAAAGAGCCTGGTCGACAGCCTGGAAAAACGCGCGTCCGAATACACGGTTTGGACGCCAAGCCGCCCGGCTTGGGGTGCGGATCCGCCCGACCGGGACCAAGTCCTTCCTCGCCTATCGAGCTGGAACCGGGTGAACAGCGCCAGTTCGGCGCTACACCGTGGCGGCCGTTGGTAAGATGGCGCCGGAGGCAGCTCGGACCCAAGCCAAGATCCTCCTAGGCACGATAGCGAACGGCGCCGACCCGGCTATGGAGAAGCGAGCGAGCCGGCCCAAGCCGGATCAGCTGACTTTCGATGCCTTCGCCGACAAATACATAGATGAATATGCGAAGGGCCCACGCGGTGAGGAAGCACCTCGCAAAAAGTCCTGGAAAAATGACGTTGGGTATTTGAAACGCTGCCGAGAGCAATGGGGCCGCCTGCTGGCAGCATCCATTACCGACGACGACGTGGCCGACCTCCTCGACACAATCGCCCGTATGGGTTTTTCCCGCTTCAACCGCTGTACGACAAAGTAATACGCGTCATTTCGTCTTCGCGTTAGCCGAGCGCGAACAAACCATCGTTTGTAAGCGCTTAGCCGGAACCCTATTGAGGCTGGCTTGACGTTTTGCGGAATCGCCACGGCATGAGGTCTTCGATCCTGCTATGGGGATGGCCGTCGATGATCGCCTCGAGTGTTTCGGCGATGTAGGCAGCCGGGTTGACGTCGTTGAGCTTGCAGGTGGCGACGATCGACGCGAGCAAGGCCCAGTTTTCTGCCCCGATTTCATGACCGGCGAAGAGCGCATTTTTCCTGGTCAGGCAAACTGGCCGGATGGCGTTCTCGACCGGGTTGGTGTCGAGCTCGAGGCGCCCGTCTTCGAGGAAGCGGGTCAGCCCCTGCCAGTGATTGAGTGCATAGCGGATGTCTTGATGTCTTCGGCCAGTGTCGAGCCGCTGGAGATCATCGACAGCTGCTTCTCGAACCACATTTTCAAAGCGGCGACGAGAGCCAACGAATGCTCCTTGCGCGCGGCCAGCCGGATGTCCGGCGATGCACCGCGCACCATGGCTTCGATGGCGTAAAGCTGTGCGATGTGCCGAACGGCGGCCTTGGCGATATCGGCGATTTGCTGTTGCGGGCCAATTTGACGAAGCGCCGGCGCAAATGGCTCCAGCAATGCACGAGCCTCCAAGGCCCTTGCAGTCGAGCGACTTTGGTCAGCTGATCATAACCGTCATAGGCATCGCATTGCAGTCAGCGTCCGCCAAAGCCGTCCAGGAACTGTCAGCGAAGGCACCGCTGCGACTGGGGGCATATCGGAACAGCACGATCGGCGGACTTGGGCCGCTGTGGCCGCGGTCATCGGACACGATCGCCCAGAAGTAGCCTTTTCTTCGTTTGGCCGCGCCCCGGATCGAGTACCGGCGCCGTGGTTTCGTCCATGAACAGACGATCCGCCATGGCCAGGTGGCGGCGCATGTGGTCCACGATGGGTTGAAGATGGAAGCAGGCGCGACCGGACCAGTTGCCCAGTGTCGCCCGATCGAGCCGGATGCCCTGGCGCGCATAGATCTCGGACTGGCGGTAAAACGGCGTATGGTCGCCAAACTTGGAGACGATCACGTGCGCAATGGCCGCTTCGGTCGGCAGCCCGCTGGGTACGACGTGCTCCGGCGCGTGCGCCTGCACGACAGGGTCGGAGCAGCGGCGGCAGATGTATTTCGGGCGGCGTGTGACCAGCACGCGCCATTGTGCCGGGATCACGTCAAGGCGCTTGCTGACGTCCTCGCCGATCTTCGTCATGGCGCCGCAACCGCACGGGCAGAGCGTGCTCGCAGGCTCGATGATCCGCTCCACCCGCAGCAAATGGGCAGGCAAGCAGCCGCGATTGCGATGAGAGCTTTGACCCGTCGCGTTTCGCGATCGGCCCTGGATGACCTTCTCGGCTCTCTCCTGCGCGGCATCCAGGATGCCTTGCGCGATCTCCACGTCTTCGAGCGGCAAATGATACTGATCTGGTCGCAGCTTCTCGGACTTCGCGCCACCTGTCGCGTCGCAATTCACCGAGAATGACCTCCAGGCGGCGTCGGGCTTCCTCCGACGCCTCCAGCGCCCCCTGATGCTCGCTCAAGGCCGCCTGCGTTTGCGCCAAAAGCGCCTTCAGGCGTTCGTTTTCGTCGCGCAGCGCCGCGATGCTCATGCGCTATTTCGAGCATATCGCCGCCGCGCGTGCCACGTTCAAAATAGCTTCCGAGTCATTCTGCCGCAGTTATCCCGCCGCCTGCGGGCGCCGTGCTTCTTCTGGACGGACCAACCTCCAATCCAGCCCCTCGAACAAGGCCGCGAACATCGCCGGCGACATCCGCATCACGCCGTCCGCTATCGTTGGCCAAACGAACTTGCAACCTTCGAGACGCTTGTGCACCAACACCAGGCCCGTTCGATCCCAGACCAAAATCTTGATCCGGTCCGCTCGTTTCGATCGGAACACGAAGGCTGCGCCGCTGAACGGATCGAGACGAAGCATCTCCTGCACCTTCGCCGCAAGCCCATCATGGCCACAGCGGCAGTCCATCGGCCGCATTGCAACGGAAATCTTCAGATCAGCACCGGCCGCAATCATCGTGATGCTCGCAGCGCGCGGATCACCCGGGACGGCTGCTCGGCATCAATGGCCGTATCCGTCCGCAGGACGACATCGCCGATCGCGATCTCAAGCTTGATCGCCGGAACCTGACGCTCCTCCAACGCATCTTCCACGATCAGCGGCGCGAAATGTCGGCTGCGACGCCTCGCACGGCGGCAACATGCCTCGCTGTCGAAACCGCCGTCGCCAATCGTAGATCTGCCAGCGCGTCGCTCCGTGCTTGCGCGCCACCTCGGACACTTGGGCACCGGGTAACAGACTCTCGGCGACGATCCGAGCTCTCTCAGCTTCCGAACGTACGCGGCGCCCCGATGGTCCTTCAAGAACTTCAAGCCGGCTCACCGACCCCGCCGATGAGCCGCCCAAATGGACGTCCTTTTTGCTGTCCAATCCCATTCCAAACCTCCGTCCAAGCCGGAGGCTTCTTTGCACAGCTATACCGATCCCGAAGCAAGAGTTCCGGCTAAGCGCTTACCATCGTTTTCGGAAACGCAAAACACATGTACCCCGCAGATCCATACCGCTTTACGCGGATTAGTCCCCACCTCAGAGTTGAAGAAATTCCTTGGGTACGAGCACCTGAGTCGACAAAATCAACAAAATCGATGATCCCGCGTAAAAGCGCTGACCGATCCTACCGGCATCAGAACGGCGGCGGGCTACGCGATCCAGCAAGCCGATGGTCACCAGCTCGAAGCATCTCGACGTTCCGTTAAAAGAGATCGATAGTGGTTGGAATAAAAACGGCCGCCTGAGGGCGGCCTTTTGTTTGCAGCGACGTTTTTTGAGCAGTCTCGGGAGACCAAGCACCAAGCCAATGAGAAATGGCGCGAGAGACGGGACTCGAACCCGCGGCCTCCGCCGTGACAGGGCGGACAAAGCTCAACTAAATCAACAAGCGAACACACTTTCGAGCTTTAGTATAAGTCAAAAAGGCGAAAGGTATTTCACCGCTAAAGGGACTGAATAATTTCTTCGATTGGCAAGTAAAGCGTTTGGTTCCCCAGCAGAAAGGACTTGAAACCGTATCGCGCGTAGAACGGAATGGCCTCCTGATCGACTGCATGGACAACGACAGCCCGAGCGCCCACCAACTCCGACGCTCGCGTAATCCGCAAAAGCGCGTCTTGAAGAAGAGCACGCCCAAGACCTTGTCCCTGATATTCCTTGTCAATGGCAAGCCGACCAATGACCACAATTGGGGTGGGGCTGGGCATGTTATGCCGCAACTTCCTAGGTGCCCCTTCGTGAACAACAGCTCCGGCGGCGAGGCAATAAAAGCCGATTACGTGCTGGCGTCGCAAAACGACATAGCAGCGCGCTGAACGGGCCTCAGCCTTGAGTGCCGTATGCTTCAACCAATCGTTGAGGGGAACTTTCCCACAGTCGAAGCGGGAAACGTCATGTGAAGGAAGAAGAGGCGCTGGTGCCAGGATTGGTCCCAGCGCCTCTTCGTACGGCTTTATTTCTGCCATGGCGACTTACTCGCGAGCAGCTGTTTGAGACGGGCATTTGGCTGCACAGGTTCGTCCAATACACGCAGAAACTCTTCATACTGGGCGGTTTCGAGAGAAAACAGCGTTTGGTCCAGAAGGACGTCGACGGCGTGTTTTCTAGCGCTCTCCAGGATGAAATCGGTCCTAGTCTTCCCAACCACAGCCGCGGCGCTATCGATCAGATCCCGCAGCTTGGTGGGTAGGCGAACATTGATGACGGCATCGCGCTTTGTCTCCCTTGGCGTCTCCATAACGGCGGCAGACATTGTAACCTCCTATGACCGAGACTCTTTCTTTCTCTTTTATTAGCAAACGTATAACGCTGTATTGACAACGTCAACACAATTCTGTATATACGTTGGACGTACAGGTTAATCGGTACGCAGTATTTTCGTTCCTAAGAAAAGGCCGCCGGAACTGGAACTTCCGACGGCCCGAAACCGCCCCGTGGGTCGAGAGCCGACGTGGGACAGGCGCTTTTCAGCGAACCAAAATGAGCGGTTCGTCGCCCGCGGTCAACACCGGCTCTCACAATGAGGAGGGCCAGTCATGGCTAAAATTTACAAACCTGGTGAAGAAGCCCCCCGCTCGGGACAGTACGAGCAAGTCGGCCCGCGCGGCGGCGGGACCGGCGAAGAACGAACTGTCACGCGGGGTGAACCGCTCCCCCCTACTCCGAAGCCTGGTATGGGCTACACGCTGGTAGACCCCACCAAGCACAAAAACGGACGTTGAGCGAAGACTACTCCCGTTGCTGCTCGAGGCAGCAACGGGAACTCAACAGGAGAAAGGCGATGGCTGATTTTATACACACTAGAGAGCTCCTGCACGCCGGCGACGTGGTTGTGGTTCAGTGCAGTCACCAATGCAACGTACGACTGACAGACGACTCCAATTTTCAAGCTTTCCGCTCTGGGCGCCAACATCGGGCATACGGCGGATTTTTTCGCGCGTTGCCTGCCCGAGTCGCCGTACCCCATGATGGGTATTGGAACGTAACGATCGATCTTGCGGGCGGCCAAGCAAATATTCGCTACAGCATCAGCTACCTCAAGGCTGCCTAGCGGGCCTTGAGGCTCTCCATCACCAAGCGACCGCCGAGGCTCACAAGAAGGCAAGCCATGACCGAAGAAGAAATGCTGAAGCGAGACATCGAAACACTTAAAGCGAGCATGCGCCTTGAGTATGCCGAGAAGGCCAACCAGATCCTGACACCCGACGAATTGAAGGCTTTCCGCGGGCGCATCCATCTTCTCCAAGCCGACCTTGATCTTCTACGAACCCGTCTAGATGGGTTGAAATCGGAGGAGTAGTGTTCACCATGGCTAACAACATCAATTGCCCAGTTTGTGAGGCGGAGGCCGAGGATATTACCGTTGAAACCTTTGACGGAAAGACGGTCCGATGCCGCTCGTCTGGTGACTACGACATTTCAGGAACAGTCTTCGATCCTGATCTTTTGAAGAGATTGGATCGCGACGCTCGATATTCGGCACTCCAACGCGCAAAGAGCGCCGCGTCGGAGGGAAACCGGCCGATGATCCTCAGTTTTAATCTTTAGTCGCTCGTGCCACCGTGGCATCACGGCTCTTGATTACCTTTTAATGACCCGCCGATGCTGTGCTGTAGGGCTTGTTCAAGAAATAGCTCCGATTGCCTAAGGCAGCTTCCGCGTACTGATCGATCGCGACAGTGATCGCCTGGACGTGCTGATAACAATGGCCCTCGCGCGCGGCCTGTTGACGCAATTCGGCGAGCGCGTCGATCCACGGCGAGTTGTCGGCCTTGTCGTCGTACCATTTCAGCCGCTCGCCCATCACCAACTCCGGCCACCTAGCACGCGTCCTTTCGTCGGACCAGCCGGTCTCGCTCCGCGCACAGCCCTTCGATCTTTGCCAGCATCCTCGTTAGCAGCAGCTCAGCCGATGCCGTCGAGACGTTGGCCCGCTGAAGCTGCAGGATCTCGTTACGCTGTCTTCCGACCATGATCTCGCCGGCAGGCTGCGCTGCCGGACCAACCCCACAACCCGCCGGTCGGCCACGCGTGTGCGCAGCCTGTCCATGAGATGGTGATGGTTGATGTTGCACCGGGGTGGCCCGCGGAGTTGTAGTGATGGTGAAGGACCCTGACGACCTCTCCCTTGTCGCGGTGATCGAAATCGACGAGTCGGCCGCAATCATAGTTGAGCAGATCGATGACGAGATCACTCTCTCTATCGCTAGCGTTGTGGGCGTTCATTTTCAGGTGACGGCCGAACAGGCGCTCAAACTCTCCGAGGCCCTGGTTATTGCCGCTGAGAATGCGGCAAAATCCCGTGCATCAACCTGGGCGTAGTTCGCGCAACAAAAAAGGCGCGGAGTGATCCGCGCCCGATGTTACTTTTCAATGCTGCGTCGCGATTAAAGCTACAGAGCGTCGATCATTCTCGCCGGATAATGTGTAGGCGATCGGGAATGTCGTCCGCATCCCCTTCCGCTTTGATTATGTGGACATGCTCGGCCGGGACGTCTCGCTCATCAAGTGGCTCGATCTTGGCCGGTTCAAAATCCTGCATCCACTCTTCGTAGGATTGCCCCACGTCTGACTTGCGCCGTTCCTCCGATTTTTCCCAGCAGTCGCCGCAGGTCTTTTGCTCAACGGCATCAAAGATAACGTTGTGCTCTTCCGCCGTGCCGTTATAGCAACCTAGAGCTTGTAGCATTCGGTGCGATCGCTTGGGGGAAAAATGCCTTGCGTTGCATTTCGAGTGCCTGGCCAACGGTGTAAGCGCTTTCGCGAGCGGCTTGGATTTGGCGAGATAGGCCGGATCGATTTCAGTTTGCATTAGCGCAATACCTCTGATCGGTTGATTACGGGGCGTCCCACGTAGAGCAAAAAAAATAGGAATGCGATAGGAAGAATACGATGCAATAAAAAGGCCGCGCAGGGGTGCGCCGCGCGGCCATTTCGCGTCTTGCAAGAGCGCAATCAGTGAAACTGCGCCACATGATCCTCATAGTGCGCGAGCGCCACTGCGCTCCGGATGTGATTCGGCCAGATGTCGCCTGCCTCACCTAGTGCGATTTTGACCTCGTTACTGGTCACCATGCCGCACGCCGGGCATGGCGCCAGGCGTGCCAGGCGATCCGCCAGCGGCACCAGGCGATCCTTTGCCAGCGGACCGAGAACGGCCGTGATCTGATCGGCATTGCCGGCGCCCGCGACGGGCAGCAGGCGTTCAATGATTTCGCGATAGATGGTCGTCGGCAGATACAATTCAGTCATTAATCAGCCCCGTGATGGTGACGCACGACGCTGTGAACGAGTCATTTGGAAAGGGCTTGCAAGGGGGACAAATCGGGGAAACATCAAAAGTAAGTCGCTAATGAATCCCCTGGCTTGAGCGGCCTAGCAACAATTTATTTACTGGTAAGTTGTGACTGACTGCTGACGGGGCGCACCATGCGGATTTTCTTTTTGCTGTCCTCCCTAGCGATGCTGATTCTTGCGGTCCCAGCGACCGGAACCACCATTGACTACCGGAAGCGCCCAGAGTTCCAAAGATTCACTCGTCAAATTATTGAAATGCATGGTGTCAATTGTCCGGTCCCACTTACAAACACACAGATGGGCGAGGACGCGCGCCGGAGGATCGAGAAGATCGATTGTCAGTCGGCGGACGGCTCGACGAAATGGAGCCTGCGCATTATCAATCCGCCGAATGGCGAGTCTCGTTTCGAACCCTGGTGAGGGCCCTCCCGTCAAAGCCTCTAGGAAGCCGCTGGTGAGTCGCGATAGCTGGCCGGTGTATGGACAGCGGCCAGGATGATTTAACGCATGGCTGACTCGCGCTGCGAATCCTGTACGATTGAACTCCGAGCCTTTCCGCAAGGCTCTGCAAGAGCTCTGTCCTTCCCGCCCCTGGTTCGGCGAGAACGATGATGACCTGGTGCTGAGCGAGCAGATCAACTTCGGAAATGACCGCGGTTTCGAGATGAAGAGTGCGGGGTATGTAGTCGGGCCTCATTACAATTACTTACACGAAACACCACCCGGCGAGCATCGTCCTTTGACCGAGGTGCTCGTGCCTGCCACGGGCCGGTGAAACTCGGCTGGCGGGTTGTTGCTTCCGCAACGGCACCGCGGCGGATCGCTCGCGAATCTTGCCTTTCTCCTTTAATCGAGACCTTGCGGCGAGAATAGCGGGCAGATGCAGGGCGGCGAGCAAACATGATCGCGCCTGCGCCAATCAGAGCTTCCCGATCAGACGACCCGGTATGAGCTAGCGAAGACGTCCGTATCCTGATTGTTGCCGTGCTTGTAGGTAAACCCGAGTGGGATGTTTCCAGACGGAACAAGCTCGTAGGTGAGATCCGACTGGAATCAAGACAGGCCGCGACCGGTGTAGCTTCCGTCGCCCAAGCGCAGCTCAAGTTCGCTCGGAATGGATTGCTTTCCTTCTTGCCGGGCCCGGGCAGAAGTCGCAGGACCACCTGCGATCCAATTTGCAGTGCCTCGGTCGAGCTATTAAAGGCAAGGAACTCGCCCGTGCCCGTCAAAGCCGCGATCAATTGCTGCTCCAGCGCGTTTCCTGCTGACGAGGGCGAGCGCGACGGTGGAAAGAGCAGACCGAAAGCGGGCGGGAGCTCGCTGTTGCTAAAGCTCTTTTGCGTGAAGGGATGTCACTGAGCCGACGGCGCGTTTGTCGTAGAGGTCCTTCAATTGCTGGGCGTCGTAGCCGAGCTCCTTCAAGATTTCTTCCGTCTGTGCCCCGAGCGGCTGCGGCGGCAAACGTATTTCCGGTACCTCGCCGTCATAACACACGGGATGGCTGACGAGGGTAATCGGCGCCCCCGTCGCCCCTTTCACAACCTGGAAGCTCTTGTTGTGAATCACCTGCGGATCGACGACGACGTCGGAATAGTCGTTGATGCGGGCGTGCCAGATTCCGCCAGCCTCAAGCAGCGCAAGGCACTCCGATGTCGTGCGTTTGGCGATGTTGGCCGCAATTGCTGCCGATGTGATCGCGCCGCCGATAAGCTTCGGTGTCGGGAACGCGCTGATCGGCGGGAATTGAAAGCGCATCTGCCAGCACGTCGAGCGATCCGAGCGAGATCGCGATGTGCCCGTCACCCGTAGCATAGATGCCGTACGGTGCGCCATAATACCATCCTGCGATCGGACCCGGCTGGCGCACGTCGTTGGGTCTTTGCCCGTTGAGATAGCAGGTGAACGACTCCATTTGGAGGTCGAGCGCTGCAGACAGTAGGCTGACATCGACCCGACACCCCTGCCCCGTGCGCGCTTTTCTTACCAATGCGGCTAGGATGCCAGCCGCAAAGAGAGCGGCGCCGTGATGATCAACTGCCGAAACACCCACCGCTCGGGGGCCGTGATCGCGGCTTCCCGTGATGGTAGCAAGCCCCGCCAACGCTTGAACCAAGAGGTCCTGGCCGGGTCGATTCACGTACGGGCCGTCCGGGCCATATCCGGACGCTGCGGCATAGATGATGTCGGATTTAATATTCCTGGCGTCCTCATATCCAAGCCCAAGCTTGTCGAGCACGCCAGGGCGGAAGTTCTCGCTGATGACGTCCGATGTTGCGATCAGTTTCTTCGCAACCAGAACCGCGTCCGGCTTCTTGAGATCGAGCGTCAGGCTCCGCTTGTTGCGATTGCCGGTCAGAAGCAGCATGGATTGACCATCTACCTGCTTGTCTGCCCCACCCCATTTCCGCTGGAAGGCGCCGTCTGGCGGCTCCACAGCGATCACGTCCGCGCCGAGGTCGGCGAGAAATTGCACACCCATAGGCCCCATCAGGAAGTGATTGAAGCTCAGGACCCGAACGCCCTTGAGAAGATCGACCATAACTGTTCTTGCTGGGTCCCTTTAATTATCTCGCGTCAATGTCGGCAACATTCCGCCATCTTCGCTTTTCTGAAATCGTTTTCAGGTTAGTCGCCCCGATCGGGGGCGTCAAGCTAGTTAAGCGCTGCACATTCAGAGCATGGCCGCCGGCGCGCTCTGCTTGATGTGGCTTGGACGCTCAAATAATGTTCAATGAGAACCACGGATCTCCTGCACACTAGCTTGAGATTAGCAATCCTCCAGGTGGTTCACCTCCAACGGATGTTAACAGCCCGTTATGGGCCAATCCGAGCAGATCAGATGGACAAAAAATCGATCGCCGATCCCAAAGGCCGGTCGCAGCCCAGGGTGAAGATCGAGGACGTCGCGAGAAAGGCAAACGTGTCGCCGGCGACGGTGTCGCGGGTTCTAAATCATCCAGAAATTGTCAGGCCCGAACTGCGCGACAAAGTGATGCGCTACATCGCCAATCTCTCCTATACGCCGGACAGTGCGGCCCGGGCACTAAAATCGGGACGCATGCGGACGATCGGCGCGATTGTTCCGACGCTAGGCCTTGGAATCTTTGCCGAAGGCGTGGAGGCCCTGCAGAACCGCCTAAGCGAAAGCGGCTACACATTATTCATCGCCAATTCGCAGTATGATCAACGCCGCGAGTTGCAGGAGATGCAGAGCCTCATCGAGCGCGGCATCGACGGCATTGTGCTCGTGGGGGGCTCGCATGGTCGCGAATTGAGAACTTTGGTAGAGCAAACTGGTGTTCCCGTCATTACGACTTACGTTTCTAAGGCGGGCGGCGGCATTCCCGCCATTGGCATCGACAACGAACGTGCCACTCGCGAAATGACTGAATTTCTTCTGAGCCTGGGACACGTTCGTTTCGGTGCAATTGCCAACATTCCGCCGTCGAATGACCGTTCGCGCGCGCGACTCGATGGCATTCAGCGCGCTCTCGCTGAAGCCGGTATCCAGCTCCAGCCGACTCAAGTCATCAGGGCCGACTACTCGCTCGCGCAAGGACAAAGCGCGCTTCGCCAACTGCTCACTGACCATCCCGACACGACCGCCGTGATCTGCACGACCGACACGCTGGCCATCGGCGCGATGTCGGAAGCCCGCAACATGGGTTTGAGCGTGCCGCAGGCGCTTTCAATTACCGGCTTTGACGACGTGGAACTGTCCGCCCAGGTGGATCCGCCGCTTACGACAATTAGGATTCCCGCCGCGGAAATCGGCCGCGGCGCAGCCGACTATCTAATTAATGCGATCGCGGGAAGGCCCGTCCCCAAGAGCATCCTGTTGCCCTACCGGCTGGTGATGCGGTCGTCCACCGCGCCACCACGGATAGCCGACCGCCTGCCGAGGCGGCCACGATGAAGCCTCGCAAGCTAGCTGGCATGCAGGACGGCATTCGCGAAAACGATTTGTGTAAATCCGCTGATCCGCAACTTGCAAAGGTGCTACCCTTGAACGCCAAGCCTGACCTCATTCTTTGGACCTCACCCCTGCCGCATGTGGTGCTCTTGACATTGAATAGGGCATCCAAACGAAACGCCCTGAGCAATGATCTGATCGCGGAACTCGGGGCCGCCCTTCGCAAGGCCGCGCTGGATGATGACGTCCGCTGCGTCCTTCTTCGTGGCAGCGATACGTTCTTTTCCGCCGGCGCCGATATCAAGGAAATGCAGCAACGAGGGTTCGAAGCCGTCGACAATTCCGCACGACGTTCTGCCTGGCGGGATATCGCCAATTTCCCCAAACCACTTATTGCCGCAATTGAGGGGATTTGCTTTGGCGGTGGTCACGAGCTCGCGCTCCTGGCCGACATCGTAATCGCCGGTGAAGGCGCAACCTTCGGGCAGCCGGAGATTAATATTGGGATATTGCCGGGCGACGGAGCAACCCAGCGGTTGACCCGCGTGGCCGGCAAGTCGCTCGCGATGCTCATGATCCTGACCGGAGAACCGATCTCTGCGCGCGCAGCCCATCAAGCTGGGCTTGTTGCCGAGGTCACGGCAGACGGCAAGGCACAGAGTCGCGCTCTCGAAGTTGCCGAAGTTATCGCGCACAAGCCGCCGCGTTCCACGGAACTGGCTAAAGCGGCTGTACTCGCCGCCTACCAAACCACGCTTGATGCCGGTCTCGAATTTGAACGACAAGCCATCAGGCACGCATTTACGACGTCCGACCAGCAAGAGGGAATGAACGCCTTTTTTGAGAAGCGGTCGCCTAGCTATCGGGGGACTTAGAAGATCATCAGAGCTCTGCTTCGCCAAAGCTTTCAATGGCTTAACAACCAGGGGAAACAATTCGATTCTCGCAACCGAAAACCTGCTCAGAGGATTCCATCAACTCGTCGAAAATCGGCGGACTGCCGTTGTACTCCACAGGCCGGCGAATGAACTCGCGCGACATTCCACTTCGCTCGGCCAGCTGCTTGACCGACCAGTTCAGAATGTCGCCGGCGGCCTCAGTTGCGTCCCGGTGAGCCTCGATGGGCCATTGTGCCGGCCAGAAAGTTTGTCGTGGTGCACATTCATCCAAATGCCGAACCATTCCCGAACGCTACGGCCAGATGCTGAGCGGCACGGCCGTGCACTGGTACCAGCGGAAAGCGCCATCTAGCTGTCGCCGCCGATGTTTCGACGTTGTAAGCCCGTCCCGTCTCGACCGAGACCGCACGTCTATGAGAGCCGCATCGCCGTCCTCTTCATGGACAGATCCATCTTTTCTTTGAAAATCACTTGATGGTCTTCGGTTAGGGACGCGGATTTTCACAGAAAGACGGCTATGAACGTGATGTCAGCGAGCCGGCTGCGACATCGGCGGGATCAATGCCGAGCGCTTTAACGGCATCGATCATCTGCAGCTGGCCTGCCCACTTCCTATGATCCCATCGACTCGAAACCGGAGCGCACGTTGCGCCTAAAGGGAGAGTCGGCCGATCCTGCGGCCTGCCATCGGCCAAGCCGCCGAGCTTTGACGGTCAGGTACGTGTTCTTGTTATTGATCGCGCCATCAGCGCTCACGGGCACCGCATATAGTGCACCGGAAGCCAATGATACTTGTAACCATTACCGCGACACCGCAGGCGGGTGACTCTCACCTTAGCGCCGCTCCGACTACGGACGTTCAATTCGTGACGCCTGTTTGCGTAAGACGTGTCGCGCCCCGGCCAACATGTCGTGGATCGAACAGCTTGGATCGGCACCCGCTTGATCAAAACACTCGTATTTCCAGAGCCGTAGCGATCTGCCGGCGTGAGCTGTGCCATTTAAGACGCTGGCACAAGCCTTGCTAAAAGCGAGCAGAACAACGACGTGCTTCGCGTCGCGCCGGCGGAATACATCTGTCTTAGTCTCGGAGTGGGACGCGGGGTCTTGGTTGAACACGACACTCGCAGTGTCGAATGACGACGACAACAATTGTCGTCTTTGAAGGATAAATTGCATGTCTGGTGTTGCTGGCGCTGTTCTGTTGCCGTCAAGTCGTTCACGGGAGACGGTTTATGATCGGCTTAAGCACATGCTTCCGAAACTTGCACTTCGCGGACAGGCGGGGTTTGGTCTCGCCGCTTTCATGCATGAAAAGCGCGTTCAATATACAAAGTCGTCTCAGCCGCCACGCGATCTAACAACGATCGACTACGATGAACAGTACGCCGATTTCAGGCCTCACGCAGCGATTGCACACATTCGTAGCCCGTCTAGCAGGGAACACGACGAGAACGACGTTCAGCCTGTTCACAACCATCAAGCCGGTTACCGCCATTTGGCGATTTCTTTAGACGGGGCTTTGGTCAATGCTGATGAGATTAGGAAAGAATTGCTCGCTCAAGGGCATAGCTTTGATGGCGAAACGGATGCCGAACTCTTGCTCAAGCTGATTGAGCGCACTTGTCAAGCTCATTATTGGCGGCATGGTCTGCCGGTGAATCACAAAACACTGTTTCGAGAGATCGATAACCGCATCGATGGTGCCGTCAGCGCACTCTTGTTGGATGGTGAGGGAAATCTCATTGCTTTCCGCAACAGATACGGTTTACGACCTTTGGAATTCATGCAAACCGACGATGGCTTTCTGCTTTTTGCTTCGGAAAACTGTGCCTTTTCCGGACTCCAAGGCAAGGCGGAGGAAATTTTACCGGGCCACATCAAGTATGTGAACGGAAGAACGGGAGAATGCCTTGATCGCTCTGTATGCGATGCTCGACATAACACCAGGCTGTGCGCCTACGAAACGCTTTACCTAGGGAGCCCCGACACATCAAAACGACAATCTCATCTCGAAACCCGTTACAATATCGGAGCGGCTCTTGGTAAACTTATCGCGCCGAGACTGACAGCTGAAGTGGGGACCGCCCCTATTATCGTTTCTTCCATGCCGCGAACCGGCGGGCCGTATGCTGATGGTCTTTTTGCATCATTGGTCGAGGATGGCGCCATCTTTCGACGTCAGGAAGTCATCGCCACGCAATTTTCTCAACGGACGCTTGTAGGCATCGTTGATAAGCGCATATCTCTTATTTCCAAAAAATACCGTGTCGCAGAGAAGGACGTCGCTGACAGCACCATAATCATGGTCGATGAAGCTCTCATTCGCGGCGACACAAGTCGGGCTGTCACGAACATGCTCCTTTCCGCCGGAGCCAAAGCTGTGCATTGGGCAATCGGTTCACCGCCTATAGTGGCGCCAAATTACTACGGCATGGGTATCGACACGATGGAGGAGTTGGCCTTCTGGCAAATATGGAAAACTTTGCAACCCGAACAGCGGAAGCAAAGCCTGCGCTTTCATAACATCGAACCGCAAATGCTCAGGGTCATCGAAAGCACAATTGCCGTATCCATCAACTCTGCGACTGTCACTTATCTACCCTTCCAAGTTCTCGTATCCTTGCTTCCGCAAGGGCATAATGGAATCGATTTGTCGCCGTTTACGTTCGAGATGCCAACCCCAGCGGGGCAAAAACGCGCGAACAAGAATTTGGACAAGTTAATCTCCGATCTTCCCTTCCCAGAATCAGCCGTTGCCTAAGGTCACATCATGAAACCGACTCTAGTATTCGATTGGAACGGCACGCTGCTCGACGATGCCGATGCGTTGCTGAAAACGATCAATGCCCTTTTAGGCCGCTTCGGTCGCGCCGAGATCGATATGCCAACTTTTCGGGAACAGTGCGAGCTCCCGCTTTCCGTCCTATACCGCAGTGTCGGAATGTCGGAAGGTGAAGCCGCAATCGTGGATAGCGATGGCAGCGCTATTTTTCACGATACCTACGAACCCTTGGCGAGCAAGGCTCATCTGCGCAAAGGCGCCCGCTGCATTTTGGAAACGGCACGTCAACAGGCGGTCTCAACGATCGTTCTCAGCAGCTATATAGTCGACCCTCTTCGTTCGCAAATCCGCAGGCTCGGAATCGACGATTGCGTCAACGACGTTCTCGCCTTCGAAAGCCGCGCCACTCAATTCAAAAGCATGAGCAAAGGCGAACGGCTTCGCCTGTATATGCAAGCAAATAATCTGAAGCCCGAGTCGACCTTCATCATCGGCGATATGCCGATTGAAACGGATATTGCGCGCGAGCTTGGGCTTATCAGCATATCCATTACCGGCGGGTTTGTTTCCGAGTCGCGTTTGCAGGCTGCGCAGCCGGATTACATCATTCATGACCATCATGAGGTGCTGCCAATTTTGCAAAGGCACGGCTTTCTTCGGAACGTATAGGACCATGGCTGAAACTCGGCTTTACTCCCACCCCCTACGGCGGCGGACAAAGAAGCGGCCTTATCGGCGCGGGAAGCACGGGAACTGGCACGGATCGGCTTGGGTGCCTATGAACGGGCTTCCGTTGCTGAATTGGAGCGGCATATAGATGCTGTCGTTTTGTCCTCGCCTTCGCGAGGTACTGCTTCAATGCACGCTGGCCGAACAGCCCCAAAGTACGGTTTTAACTTTATGGATACGAACACGCGATCCGCAATGTCACAATCAAGGACGACCTGGCTGTTTAGCGACGGAATAATGTCGATGTCGCAATCAGAGGCCGAATGCAGTGGCGTTGAGAAAGAGCCTTGCCTTGCATGGCTTCGCGGTATGGGCAAAACAGGGTGGAGGATGACCACGCAATCGTTGAAGGTCCCGAACGGTGCCGTATTCTCGGGGCAAGCTAATCCGCTCTTTCAAACCCGATTGGGCGATGTAGAGACGGAAATTCCGCAAGCGCAGCTCGATGCTCCCGAGATTACCCTGCATCGCCAGCATATGGGTCGTGATGAGTTCGATAGCGAAGGATTTGAGCGGCTTGATCTCAGCATAGTTGCGCCACTTCTTCCTAAGCGGATCAGCGTGCGGAAATCGCCGTCCTGGTTCTTGCGATCCCGGACGAAATTCATCTTGCAGGGAGCGCAGGTCTGGATTTTCGACCCGTCACGGATGTCAAATAGCCTGACCGGTTCTCGTCCTGGATCACCGGGACGATGTCGACGCTCAGCCCGTGCCGACAAAGGTCACGGTCGCAGCCTTGCGCTGGATCTCGAAATCTTCGGCCGACTTGTTGGGATACTGTTGATCAGCAGGTCGTAGATGGTGTTGTTCAGACTATCGAGCGTCTCCTTGTCGGCATCACGTCCAGAAATATAGAACACCACATCGACATCGCCGGGATCGACGCTCGTCTCTCGTAAGATGGTATATTTGGCGAAGGAGCCAGCTTTTACTACCCTTGTGATCTTGATCTCGGTCTTGTCGCGGACGGACTTGCACAGTTCGGCGATCGGGCGATCCACCTGTTCATGATATTCCTTCCGCTTGTCGTCAGGGAGGCGCAGGACATTGCTGTCGTAGTAGCGCAGTTCCGTATTTCTCAACGCCATCACCGCTTCCTTTCTCGTTCGGCGTCCACCCACCCGCAACCCGAATGGATGGCGGCGGTCGCCGGTCGCCTTGGCGGTTTAAAACACCGGAAGGCGAGCGCTACGAACGGGTGCATCATCACCATTAGCCCCAAGTTTTCGTATCGCCGTGCAGCTGAAAAAGATGACTGGATATTCTCCGGGAGAGCTCCCCGACTTGATCTGCGAGTTACAAGACAATCAAATTGCGTTGAGTGTTCGTAGCCTCCGAAAAAAGGGGCCACTCCGAAGGAGTGGCCCAAGTAAGGGAGGAAACGCCCTTGAGGGCCTCTGGGATCAGGCCGCAGCCTGTTCGATCGGTGAGAATGGCAAGCCGAGACTCTCGGCCACCGCCTTATAAGTCAGCCGCCCTCGATAGACATTGAGGCCTGCGCGCAGATGCGGATTTTCGAGGATGGCTGCAAATCCCTTGTTAGCGAGAGCCAAACCAAAAGGCAGAGTGGCGTTATTCAGCGCTTGGCTCGAGGTCAGCGGGACAGCTCCCGGCATATTGGCCACACAATAGTGAATGACGCCGTCTAGCTCGTAAGTTGGATCAGCGTGCGTCGTCGGACGCGATGTCTCGAAGCATCCGCCCTGGTCAATAGCTACATCCACGATGACGGAGCCTTTGCGCATCGAGCTCAACATGTTCCGACTGACGAGTTTCGGCGCACTGGCACCAGGAACTAGTACTGCGCCAATCACAACGTCCGCCGCAAATACTTCCTCCTCAACGGCTTCTATCGTGGAGAACCCAGTACGAACGCGCCCTTCGAAAAGTTCATCCAGCTCACGAAGCCGAGGAAGCGAACGGTCGAGGATGGTGACCTCGGCACCCAATCCCGCGGCCATCCGCGCCGCATGTGTACCGACAACGCCGCCTCCAATCACGACAATACGGGCCGGCTGGACACCCGGCACGCCGCCGATCAACAGCCCGCGCCCGCCCGTATACCGCTTCAGGGCCACACCGGCCGCTTCGACGGCAAGCCTGCCCGCGACCTCGCTCATCGGCGCAAGAAGCGGAAGCCCGCCATGCGCGTCAGTCACAGTTTCGTAGGCGATTGCTGTACAGCCGGACTTAATGAGCCCCTTGGCCTGCTCGGGGTCCGGGGCCAGATGAAGATAAGTGAAGAGGATCTGATTTTCTCGCAACTGGGTCCATTCGGACGGCTGCGGCTCCTTGACCTTTACGATCATCTCGCTCGACGCGAACACCTCGCGAGCAGAGTCCAGAATGGTTGCGCCAGCCGTGCGATAATTCTCATCTGTGGCACCTATACCAGCACCGGCATTGGTCTCGAGCAGTACGCTGTGGCCTGCGGCCACATATTCGCGGACTGCTCCAGGGGTCAGGCCCACCCGGTATTCGTGCGTCTTGATTTCCTTGGGAACGCCGACCTTCAATTGCAATCTCCTAACTTGGACAACCGCTCTTATAATGGAAAGAGCGATGCAAACCTGCGACGCGGGCGCCCAAGTAGCGCCGAAATTCAGCTATTCTTGATAGCATCACGCAGGATTCCATCGAAATGGCATTCCAGCGCCGAGCTCAGTGCCATCACTGTCGAATCGAATGGAATTGTTCAGCAACGCGATCGAGCACCTTCAGCGCGCGCTGGAAGATAAGGGCGTATCTAGAGCGATGCATTACCTGAACCCGTTCGACTTCCGTGCTGGTTAGAGTCATGCTGGGCAGTCAAAGTAACGAGGCACGGAACTGTTCAGAACCGGCATCGTTAAATGCCTTCAGTGAAGCGCTGCTTTCTGATGCCAGTAAGCACTGCATATTTCCTCCAGATGGATTTAGAGGCCGCGCGAGCCGCGCTGAGCGTGCAGCCCATCGGGTGATGGCGCTCTACAGGTTAGAATGCTCGTCGCTTGGGTGTTTGGGTAGGGCGAACGCAAGGCGCGTCGCGCTCGTGCTGCCCACGGGAGAGCCATGCGCTCACAGCGTACAGTGCGCCGAACACAGCGAAGAAGATCGACAGCAAAATGAACAGTAGCATCGGCGGCACACTTAGTTTCGCTTCGGGAATGCTGGTCGGACACCACGAGGCCCGATTCGTTAGCTTTGCCACTCTCTACACCCTGACGTTACGTGAGATTCAAGCCCCTCGAACAGATTCAAGCGAAGCGCCTGCAGAAGCTGATGTTTTTGATTTCGGCACGTTGCTTGCCTATTCAGGCAGCATCACCAATGCGCCCGTGAGGTAGGGGTGACTCCGCGCGCCCTGGCCACGGTCGGGTCGCTCCGCCCAACTTTCTGCGGCCAATCCGTAGCAGGTGCAATATGAAACCACACGTTTGGGCAGCGGCGGTCGCGTTGGCTCATAGTCTCGGTCGTCTTATCGTCCGAGTGTAAACTCGAAAGGCGTGTGTATTGCGGAATCGGCTTGTTCCGCAACGTAGTCAGCCGATACAACAACATCAGCTACTGCTACGTCCTGGCGGGTTGCCTAATCTGTACCATCACGGTGAAAAGTCGGACCTAATACTCGAACCGAATGGCTTGGGAGTACAGGTGCTTTGTCCACGACACGTCATTCTACTTCTCAGCAACACTAACGCGAGGCGAAGCCCACATTTTCGCATACAGCCTTTCACCGTGGATTGCAGATGGCCTGCCCCCTTCCTACGTGAATGGCTGAGTATTGACGTTAGCAAGCCTCTGGCATTCGATGAAAATCTATCAAGCATTCCACCTGATAGGGCGTTCCATCAACTGGCGAGTAGTCCTGCGGATCACCGCGATTCCAGCCTTCGCGTGGCTATTCATGCAGCTAGCCCAGATCTCGAGCGCCCCTCGACCGGCACGAGCCGGCGCTCCGCCAAGCGGAGCTGCCGCCAATCCGGCCACGCCCGATGACCTGGATACGGAATACAAGTCAGTTAACGCTCGCTCACTCCCGGCCGGGCATTGTCGCGTCACGGATTCGGAGCTCAGCAACGTTCGGCTGGGCTCAAACTACGCAGACGTTGTTTACCTGTTCGGCTGCGCAGGCACCATCACGTCACGTGAGACCGTCCAAGGAATTACGTTTCACGTGCTTGCTTGGAATGACGGGCAATTCTTAGCGTTATTCGTTAATGGAAAGCTCTCGATCGCATCGCAGTCCGCTCTTCGGTAGACGATTCGAAGCTTTCACAAGTTTGGCGAGCGCGTTTGCTCTTTTGCATCGCGGCCTTACACATGCGACGTCAATCTCTTGAGGCGTACGACACCAGAAGCGACGATTTGTTTGTTTGGAGACAATCCCAACAATCTAACCTCACGAGCGTCGCTGTTGTCGAGCTGGGGACCACAATGGGAACGTCTGTACCGCACGCGGATTGCCGGCCTGATGCACGTGCGCGAACTGCCGCGCCCTCTCAAAGCAATGCATGTCCCCCTCAGCGGCGGCACCTCACGTTCTACGACATGAAGATCCAGACGTCGCAGGTAGTGACGTCTAATTGCCATTCTTGCTGAGCAGAGGTGAAGGATACGACTGTCCTTTCGCGGAGTGACGATCCGCAGAGTGATACCACCGAAACGCATGCTTGGCGACGCGCCTACAACAATGCCAGATTGCGCGAAGAACTAAATGGGCTTGAAAGCGAACGCAGTCATCTCAGCTTCACCAAACGTCCGTATTAGCTTCCTCGGTCCATCCGAGAGTGCTTTCAACAGACTTACGGACGCCAGGCGCACTCTAACCAATCGACGACGCCTGTCTGGCCGGAGTACTTGTATGGTGGATTGTTTGAGGCCGTGCTTTGGTCTTCCAAAAAGCGGGCCGATCGACGTACCCACTTTTGATCGGGCGAGTTGTGTATTCGCTCGATGTTACGCTGGAGTTCTTAACATGGAGCAGACTTCACCCGAGCGATACCAGGCCTCTGACAGCCTCGTGAGCGCCGCATTCGACAAGTCATGGCGCTTTGTCGAGACCGATCCATTGCTTGTGCATAATGCAAAGGAATTGCTGCGCAATCGGCTACGAACCTATCTGGCACTCTCACGCAGAAACGGCGAGCAGGACATATTGCATCTTGCAAATAGCGCGATTTGGAAGCTGCGCGCCGAACTAGGACGGCCTTCAGACCTGTAGTATCCACCGCGCCTCGGCTGAGCGAAGGGAGCCTACCTTTCGCGCAGTACTCTAGTACGCTTTGGCCCCGTGTAGGCCAACTGGGCACGAAGCAATCCATCATCGGGAGAACACAGCTTCGCTCTTTCATCGGACGGTGCCCTGCTCATGGCAGTAGTTGCGCGTTTCCCGTAGTTAGACAAATGGTAAGCCTCCGAGGAGAACCGAGGAGAGCCGCCTTGCGGCGGGCTGACCTGATGGTTGAGAACTGTACGTATGGACAGCCATACGATCAGCGCGCTGAATCGACTTGAAGTGGTGGAGACGGGCCGGCGACGGCGTTGGTCTGAGGAGGAGAAGGCGCGGATTGTTTTGGAAAGCATGTCCGAGCCGCGTTTGGTTGCGGCGACGGCGCGGCGATATGGCCTGTCGCGTTCTCTGCTGGTGACCTGGCGAAGAGCCTTCGCAGCGAACCGGACCAAATCCGAGGCTCGCCTTGTCATGGTAGTTGTGGCCGAGGATGGGCCTGTGGCGTCGGCGGCGGATTCATCGCGTAGTACGACAGCACATTCGACCGAGCGTCGGATTGAGATCGAGCTGACCGGCGGGCGGCGCGTCATTGTCGATGCGAGCGTCGACGTTGAGGCGCTTCGCCGGATCATCGAGGCTCTGGATCCGCGATGATTCCGATCCCTACGGGAGTTCGGGTGTGGCTGGCGACAGGTCACACCGACATGCGCAAAGGCTTCGCCTCTTTGTCGTTGCAGGTGCAAGAGGTGCTGCGCCGCGATCCGCTGAGCGGACATTTGTTTTGCTTCCGTGGACGCCGGGGCGATTTATTGAAGGTGATCTGGCATGATGGCCAGGGAGCGTGCCTGTTTACGAAGAAGTTGGAGAGAGGTCGTTTTATATGGTCGTCGCTGGCTGACGGCGTTGTGTCGATCTCGCAGGCGCAGATGAGCTACCTCTTGTCCGGAATCGATTGGCGCAATCCACAGGAGTCCTGGCGTCCCACGAGCGTGGGCTGAAAGTTTGTCGTTTGAATCTGGCGGCGAATATGATTCCATCTGGTCATGGACTCCGCCGCTGACGGACTGCCGCCCGATCTTGCCGCCGCGCACGCCATGATCCTGACCGAGCGCGCCGCCAGGCTTGCAGCGGAAGCCAAGCTTGCTGAAGCGGCCAATGCCCAGGCGAAGCAATCGAGCACTGAAGCGCTGATCGCCCACCTCAAGCTCGAGATCGAGAAGCTGCGGCGGACGCTTTATGGCGCGCGCTCGGAGCGGTCGGCGCGACTGCTCGACTAGCTAGAGTTGGAGCTTGAAGAGCTCGAGGCGGCTGCGACCGAGGATGAACTCGCCGCCGAGAAAGGCCGGGAAGACGCAGACGGTGCGTTCGTTTGAGCGCAAGCGGCCCGTTCGCCAACCCTTCCCCGACGACATCGAGCGAGAGCGCGTGGTCCTGCCGGCTCCGACGCAATGTCCCTGCTGCGGGTCGGCGCGGCTGTCGAAGCTTGGCGAAAGCGTGACCTCGACGCTGGAGGAGATCCCACGACGGTTCAAAGTGATCGAGACGGTGCGGCAGAAGTTCAGTTGCCGAGACTGCGAGGCGATTACGCAGCCGCCGGCGCCGTTCCATGCGACGCCACGGGGCTATATCGGACCCCAGCTTCTGGCAACGATCCTGTTCGACAAATTTGGCCAGCATCAGCCGTTAAACCGACAGAGCCAGCGCTTTAAATGCGAAGGGATCGACCTGTCGGTCTCGACCCTGGCGGACCAGGTGGGCGCCGGAGCCTTTGCGGTTAGGCCGATTTTTGAACTAATCGAAGCCTATGTGCTCTCCGCCGACAGGCTCCATGGCGACGACACCAAGATCCCGATCCTGGCGAAGGGGAGGACGGACACTAGCCGGATTTGGACCTATGTCCGCGACGATCGGCCATTTGGCGGGCAAGGTCCGCCGGCGGCGCTGTTTTGCGCCTCGCGCGATCGGCGCGGCGAACATCCGGCGCGGCATCTTCAGAACTTCGCCGGCATCCTTCAAGCCGATGCCTATAGCGGGTTCAATGCTCTCTTCGATCCGGGCGCAAGGCGTCGCCGGCCACGCCTGCCTTCTGCTGGGCGCACGGCCGGAGGGCGTTCTTCGAACTGGCGGATATCGCCCAGAACGCGCGCCGTGGACGGTCGGCAGCGGCGATCTCGCCCCTGGCGCTGGAAGCGGTCCGTCGGATTGACCAGCTGTTTGAGATCGAGCGTGATATCTATGGGCTGAGCGCCGAGGAGCGGCTGCGGGTCCGCCAGGTGAGAAGCGCGCCGCTGCTGACCGATTTTGAGGCTTGGCTGCGGGCGGAATCTGCCCGGCTCTCGCGTTCGTCCAACGTCATCAAGCCGATTGACTATCTGCTCAACCGGTGGGATGGCTTTGCCCGCTTTGCCCATGATGGAAGGATTTGCCTGACCAACAATGCCGCAGAGCGAGCGCTGCGCGGTTTTGCGATGCCTGATTCATTGTGCATTCCTTCTTCAAGTGTCTGTAAACATTGGAATCGTGTCGGTGTCGTCGACGCGATACGGGCGACCTTTTCGGGCCACCGCAGATTTGACCGATTCCGACGCCAAGTCGTCGGCGCGAATCTGGTACGGCGCGCCGGGCACAACCTGCACCGCCGGCAGTACGCCGGATTTGATCAGACGGCGTATCATATGACTTGTGACGCGCAACGCCGCGGCCGCTTCGGTCAAGGTCAGCCATTCGCCATCCTTTTCCGCAGATCGGTAGGCATGGATACCGCGCACGCGGCGAACTGAAGAGACGCGATGCGCCGTCCAGGTCTTGCCCTGACCGGTAGGCAGGCCCATCCGATTAAGCGACGCGGCGATATGCTCGTCTGACCAGCGACCGGCCATGCTGCGCATGACCGCCAGCGCATCTTCGGTCGTCGCGCAGCCATGTTCTCCGGTTCGCGGTTTGCGCACGCGCAGCTCGGAGTGCTGGCCGCCGCGCCAGTGAATCGTAAGCACGACGTCACGCGCTTCTTCGTCGACATCGACGATGATGTCGACGAAAGCCCGCAGCAATTGTTGGCGTGCACGCATCGTGACGCCCGGCGCATTCCAAGCCTCAGAGAGGTTCTCTGCCAAATTGGCAAAAGCATTCGGATACACTCCGATCTCCGCTTGCTTTGCGGCCGGCCGGCGCTCCTCCAGATCGCGAACGCGGCGGAGCGCGATCTCCCAATTCTTCTCGAGCTGTGCCGCGATCAGACGATTGTCAGGATCACAGGCGGCATAGCGGCGCTCGGCCAAGCTTGCCTCGTAGCGCGCCTGCTGCAGTTCCAGATCCAGGATTCTCTGTTAGTCTTCCTCTTGTTCCCGATGCATCCGTTCCGCCCTGAACGCGGCTTCGATCGCCATTGGTTCGACAGCCCGGAGCAGTTCCCTCGCGATCGCGGAATCGACCCGCGGACCGCCGAAGGTCATGCACCGAGGCAAGCCCATCATAAGGTTTGGCTTGTCACAGCGATAGACCGGCCGACTTTGCGGATTGCCCGTATAGGCGACGCTGAGCCGTCGTCCGGATCGTCCGCAGGTCATGATGCCTGAGAGAAGCGCTCTTCCGCCTCGCCCGGTCTTGACGCCTCCGGCACGGCCGTAGTTGTTGAGGGCGAGCTGCTTCTGATTGCGCTCGAACTCGTCCCAGGTGACGTAGCCTTCGTGATGATCCTTGATCATCACTTCCCACGTCCCAAAGGGTTTGCTGTGCCCGTCGCTTCGCCGTGCCCTCCCATCGACGATGGCGGTGCGCTTCTCGCTTTTTCCGTAAACATAGACTCCTGCGTAGAACGGATTCTTGAGAACCGCGATGACGTTGCGATAACAAATCGGCACCCATTCGAAGCTGGTCATGCACCCTTCATCGGAGGGTCTTGGGAAATGGATTTGATCGGTCTTCATCGAAAGCAACACCTGGCGCGCGCTGCCAAGCTGGTGGAAGCGCGTGAAGATCAGTCGGATCACTTCTTGGTGGCGGAGGTTGGGATCAAGGCCAAGTCCGACTTCGCGATGCCAGACATAGCCGAACGGAACTGACAGTCGCAGCTCACCACGGCTCGCCTTCGAGCCGGCGGCGTCCAGCATTCGCGCTCGGAGTACGCCCAGTTCGAACTCGCTGATGCTGCCCTTCATGCCCAGAAGCAAGCGATCATTGGGCCGGCGGGGATTGTAGACGCCGTCGAGATCTATGACGCGGGCTTCGACAAGCCCGCACAGCTCAAGCAGGTGATGCCAATCGCGACCGTTGCGCGCAAGCCGCGACGCGTCGAAGCACAAGACCGCACCGACCTTGCCGGCGCAGAGCCATGCAACTAGGCGATCGAACCCAGGCCGCGCCACCGTTCCGCTTGCCGATCGGCCGAGATCGTCATCGATGATTTCCACGTCGACAAATCCGCGCTGGCGGGCAACGTCGACCAGATCATATTGGCGACGCTGGCTCTCGAGATTGGTCATGACCTGGGATTGCGTCGACTGGCGCACATATACGACCGCCTTGCGTTTAAGAACGGCCGCAGGAATCAGCTCAGAGCTTGTCATCTTCAAGCTCCTCGACGTTGAGGCCGGCCGCCTGCATCAGCATCTGAGCCAGTATCAATACAACTCTGTTCCGCTCCGTGGGACTCATCCCTTCCGATCTTTTGGCGTCGAACAGCAGGTTCATCTGCCAACTCGCTATTGTCGACGGCAGCTTGGGATACGTCATGGCATTTCTCCTGAACGATTCCGGCATTGCCCCAGGAGTGTGCCGTGTTGGCGGCGCCTATCAACAGCCGCTTCAGTTCAACAAGTGCCGCGAGGTCCACGCACGGCGTGCCCATGGACATCCCGGCGCAAATGACGGGATCGAGCATCCAGTCGGCGATGGTAACGACCACGCCCGCCGACCCCTAACGCTCAGAAATCGACCGGTTGCTCGCTGCGCTATGCGCCGGATGCCGACCTTGCAGCTGAAATAGGGATGCCAGCGGTATTGAACTTCCAACTCCTGCCCGACATGGGCAGAATGAACGGGTGATGGCTCTTGGAAGAAAGGCATGGTTGTTCGCCGGCTCGGATCGCGGTGCCGAGCGGGCCGCCGTGATGGCTACGCTCATCATGACGGCGCGTCTCAACAACATCGACCCGAAAGCCTGGCTCGCCGACGTCTTTGCGCGCATCGCCGACATGCCGCAAAGCCGGCTGCACGAGTTGCTGCCGTGGAATTGGACGCCTCCCACGTCGACGTCCTCCGCTCAGGCGGCGTAGCCGTGCACGTCAACAAAGTTCATTCCGTCTTCAAAATCGGTCGCGTCGCAAAGGACCTCGGCGAAGACGGAGGACTGGCTCTGGGACGTGGCCAACGGAATGGACCCGGAGGACGGCGTCATTTGGGTTTACGGCATAGGTGACGAAGGCGTCATGGCGTTCACCGACTTCGGCATCGAAAATCTGATGGAGCTCGTCAGGATACACAAGGAAAACCCCGAACCCCTCAAGCGGTGAAATCGGGAATCCACTCCGCGGCCTAGCTCGGATGGATACTGTCAAACGGGAGAAGGCCCGCCAGCAACGAAAGCCCGACGGAGCTGTCGCCGTTCACGGCAGTCACAGAGTCACTTTCACATACTCGAAGCCAGTGATGAACTGGTTCTTGTTCGGCTCAAGCTCACCGCGCGCCAAATCAGACGCCATCAGTTCGACGCAACTTGACCGAGGCGCGCTGGGCCTTCTGGAGGACCGGGTTTGAAGTATTCGAACGAGGTGACCTCAAAAAGGGATTGATTCGCACGCTACGTCAGATTGTACTAGTGGCGATCGGCGTCCGGACGTCACCGTACCCGAATATGTACGAACTGAGGAAAGTATAATGATTCAAAAAGCGTGCGCTGCTGGGTCTTGGAACAACAGAACGCGTTCCTGGAGAACAGCCCTTTTTGTTGCTCTGATCGCGGCGGCAGCTGCATTCACGGAACGGGTGAGTGCGGGGGAATTGATGGTGTGCTACGACGACGGTGAAGAAGAAGTGTGCCTAATCGACCCCGATCCGGGATGGGACTGAGCCAGCGCAACGAGCTCGCCTCGGCGCGGGGTCGAGGCGAGCTTATTACAACAGGTGAGCCAACAACTACCAACGCCGGCTGTTCCCTACTAATGCCCATTCAAAACGAAGTGCAAGGACCAAGTGATCCAGCAAACTGACCGACGTGATCAATGACAATGCCGCGGCACCCAGCTCTGTGAAAGGAGATTAGTGACGCGAGGAGCATGGAATAATTACAGGTTTGGTGCACGAGAAGCAAAGACAAATGCGGCATAGCTTCGAAAACTGATCAGACACGTTGCCGGCTCGGAAGCGGCGTGCCCGCTTTTCGGAAGAGCAGATCATGAAGAGCAGATCATAGGGATTCAGGGAGCAACACGAGGCCGGCGTATCGGCTCCCAAGTTATGCCTGAAGCGGCGTTAAAAGGGGCCGGCATCTACAAACGGAAAGCCGTGTTCGGCGAGCTGGAGGCTCGGAGGTCAACGGCTGAAGGTTGGGTGGAGACGATGTGGCTTAATCGCCTTATGGCCGACGCATACTGACAATGCAGCGTTGAAGGACCCGTTAGGAACAAATGGAGACGCAAGCGGCCAAGCGCAAGCTTTCGCTCATGTGAACTGGTTTTGCTTGGTGATGCGGCAACAGCCTATAGCGTTGCGCGCCCGCCGTCTGCTCGTCCCGAGGTAGTCCAGCTTAACGGTGAGTGCGGCGGCGCGCCGGCCGCACTTAACCTCATCCCGGACGCGACAAACCCGTCAACGCCGCAACGAAGTACGCCGCAAGAGCTGCAGGAGTAGATCTGGAAGTCCAGTACCACGAGGAAGGAGCCGTCAAGTTTAATGCGTTCTCACGAAGGTGCGACTGGTCGGACTGAATGAAGGCCATTTCTAGGTCGACGAACACGATGCCGCTAAACCCGGTTCTGACTGAGCATTCGTAGACGCCACTCTTTGCCTGCTTGTTTGATACCGACAACGAAACCTCATCCAACGTAGTTGGCCGATTTTCGGTTAGAGATAAAATGTCGGCAGTGGACCTGGACTTCGCATCATATGGACAGCTGCAACGAAATCTTAGTGCTCGCGAAGATCCTATTCGGCGTTGACATCTCCATATCCACAACGCACATCGATGCACATCGATCTTCATAAATGTACCGCACGCGCCAGAGCGGCCCTATGTCCGGTGTGAATCTGAAATCGCCAGAGTCAAGCGCTCTCGCGATCATTCGGACCGCATCACTGTTGCTTATCGGCAAGGAGAACGCTGCATCGATAAGTACCGCCAAGCTCATGCCGTCTGCAAGTAACGTGCGTGCAATGTTGTCGCCGTGAACGCGCCGCAAAGTTGAGACGATTGCCGCTACGGCATCTGGATCTTTCAAAGGCACTCTGCGCTAGCCTTGTTTGAGCCACGCACATCCTCGGGGTTCCGGCGCTAGATAAACGATACCTAAAGGGGATCTGGTTCGCTCGCAGCTGCGCCCTTCCCGTCTTTGCGATAATTGTTGTCGGTTGCGCCAACTTCCGGCGGAGCCCTTTGTTTCGACTATCACCCTGTGGCCGGCTACCACATTTTCGCGGACAGCTCCAGCCGCAAGGCCCACATCGAATTCGTGCGGCATGACTTCCTCGGGAACACCGACCTTCATCGCAATCTCCTCAACTTGGGCACTTTTACAATTGGAAGCGCAGTGCAAACTTGCAAAGCAGACGGCGAAATGGCGTACAGATCCAGCGATTTTGAACCTATTACGCACACTACAGACAAATCGCCGCCGATGGATCGATGTGACAATCCCTCTTCAAGCTCAGCGCGAGTATCAGCCAGATCTCGGTCGAATGGCACTATCGCATGATCGCGCTTGCGTTAGCCGTGTTCACGCTGCTCTTCGGCATCAACCACTTATACCACGAGCCATTCAGCGTGCGCCCCCGTACATCGAGTGACATCGCGGACAGCAGAACGAACAGCCGCACATTACCGAGCCAGCGATGGATCGCGCGAAGCTTTTTCGCGCACGACATCCAAGCCCTGAGCTCCCAAGAATGCGGACGAGCTTCCCTGAAGTGCGGAAGAAGCCACCGGCGAAGTCATTTAGCTCTCCATCAAGCGAGGACTTAAGCGACTGCCCTGCGGATGATGGACTTCCGACCTCATCCGCAATGCTGTGCTCGATTCTAGATTGGGTCATACCTTTGCCGAGTATTTGTTTAGTTTGGTTTCAAGCATGCGATAGTGATCGGCCTCCTTGGATCCCGACGCGCATTCTACAACCGCGCCAGGGCGACGATCTCCTCCAAACAGTTAATCGAATGACAAGGCCTTGACCCACCCTGGACCGCTGGGTTCGATGCACCAGATCGTTCTTGTAGCCCATCTTCATCACGGCACCGATTTCGAGATCCCAGAAGGTGGCTGGTTCGCAGCAAAGCCCGTCCTGCGCCTTTCACGTGCGGAAAATCCGGTGAGATCCGCCTTGGGATCGCGCGGCAAACCCACAAAAAACCCTCGTCAGCATCACTGGCACCGTCCGATCCCGCATTCGCGGTTCCGGCGATAGTGCTCGCCATTTCGTGCACGTATCTTGTGGCCGATCCGGCCATTGCCGTTAACGTTTCTGCGAGCAGTTCGACTTGTCGATGCCACCCTCGCCAAAGATCATGCTTTGTCTCGCCTGAAGGCATGTTGCTCTCCTTCCGATTGTCAACGCTTTTTCCGCGCGCTCGTTGCTCTCTCTCAGAAATGGACACACGGGTTTAAGGAGAGCATCGCTCGTCCTGCGCGTCTGAATGCCCTCGCCTCTCTCAGTGTTGCTGCCTCTCAAAAGCAACAGCCATGCCATCCGCGTTCAAACAGCTTGGTCTCCGATTCTCTTTAAAATTTCTGCCCGGCGAGCGTTGGCGGTGTTCTGAACCCGACAGCCGTGTATTGCTGTCAGAAAGCGGACAAGCATCCGCAGTGTTGGCGTGCGAAAGACTACTGCTTCGCGGCGATTGTCGCGGCCGCTGGAAGACTCGAAATCGCTAATCTAATTGAAACGTCTGGGTCCCAACTTTGCGTCCGGCGTACTTGTCTCGTGTTCTTTGAGCTCGACGCGTCATGCGCGCCGCATCTCGCGGTGACGGCGCCTTCGGAAGGAAGGTGAAATCATGGCCCACTCCCATCGCCATTCACCAAAGCGTAGTGCTCCACAGCCTTCATGGTATCAATAGAGAGCACTGCGAGGGCCGTTAGGCGTGATCTTATGCGGCGCGTTGGCTCTGATTTGATACCGCGGCCCAAATTTTGATAGCGCATTCTTTCTGCCACTGGCCCGTGAACTAGAGCTGCTTTACCTCGCGCAAGGTGTGCAGAGTTATTTCCGGCGGGCAGTTTAACCGCACTGGCAGAAGGCTCGTGCCAGCGCCTACAGAGGTATATCCGACCATCGAGCCATAGCGCCATGGTCCAGCGCCCATGAATCTAGGTAAGGCCGCCTCCAGCTTGATCGGAATTCCGCCGGGTAGGCAAAGCTGACCTCCGTGGGTGTGTCCGCATAACATGAGATCGAATCTGGCGCTCATCGCTATATCGTAAACTTCCGGCGTATGCGCCAACAAAATCGAAAATGCATCTGAAGGAATCTGCGACGCGGCTTTCTCAATGTCGTCTGCCCGATAGAAATGCGGATCGTCAACGCCGGCCAAGAAAATACGCTGTCCATCGCGAACAATCGGTTCGCACTCGTTGAATAGCATGCAGATTCCCATGGCTTCCATTGCAGGGGCCATACGGATGCTGTCGTGGTTACCAAGCACCCCATAAATTCGCCCATTCAATTGGGCCTGCAGTTCATCGATGATTTCTAGACATTTTTCGAATGGACCATATGTTTTGCCGCGATAGTCGCCGGTTAAGACGCAAATGTCGTATTGAAGGCGGCCGACCACGCTAACCAGATGCCGCATCGCGCCTACACTTACGTCGGCATGCAGATCGCTAATGTGAAGGATAGTGAAATTGTGAAATGCCGAGGGAAGATTCGCGAAAGCCACGCTGTGTTTTTTGACAAGGACGTGGTCAGCGTTTCGACGCGCACGGCCATAAAGTCCAGTCAGCTTAAGCGCAGTTCTGATAATCCAAGGTGCTGAGTACCAGTTTTCAAGGTTGAAAAAGATCAGTCCCTGGCCAAACAGCTGGGCCTCGCGCTCGACTTCGGTTTTCAGTCGCCGCTCAACATGTTCTGAGCCAATTCGCTCGATCAGGTCTTGCAGAGATGTTCCGGCGGCAAAGTTCGAAAGAGGATCCAAGTTCTAATCTCGCCATTGGGAGGCCGTTCCAAACAAAAGCATGAATGGCATGATTGGTCCAGTCGGCACCGGGCCGCGCGCAATTTCAGGCCATGGCGTAGCAGGCTAGCACCAGTTTGGCAGAATCTGTTTGCGCAGCGTTTTTCAAGGATTTGTTTTCGGCAGTATGGACACCTTTGAGACGGCGGCCGAAGGAGAGATCGACGATCGCGTGACGTACGGCGGGCATGGTTGGCTGAAGCGGAGGTCCGTTGATTCTTTTTTTCCGCCCCGCGTGTGCGATGCGACGATGTTGCAGGAAGGCGTGGGCAATCATTGTCATGAGGGCGTCGCGATGAAGACCTTGCCATGATCGCCCCTCGAAGTGATAACGTCCAAACGCCGTTGGTGCGATTGCCCGGCCGAATATGGTCCTCCGATGACGATCTACAATCGCTTTGTGCGCTGGGCAAGACGCGGGGTCTGGGAAAACCTATTCCGTGAGCTTTCCGGCCGGGGGCGCGCAATGCAGACGCAAATGATCGATTCCGTTCGCTGCTCAGCCAGCCTGATCTCGTTCCTGAGCGCCTCAAGGCTCGCTCCGGCCAGCGATGCGGCAAGTTCGGCACGTCCCCTGACAAAGGATGCGGCTGGGCACCGCTCGCTTTCCTGGATAGCGCGCGCTCTCATTGCCAGTGGTCAGAGCCGAAGAGGATCCAATCTCGGAATGTGCGAAAGTGACAGCTGAATCTGATGTTTGATGGATCGGCCGCAAGTCACTTAGCTGCTGCTCAAGGTTCGGTTGATCCGTGGATGGGCATCCCGGTGAGCTGGTTTGTGCGCTCAGGTCGCCTGGCTGTTGCTGCGCCCGCTGCTGCTGCCGCAGGAGATCGTGAGCGAGAGTGGAGTCTTCTGCGGCGTTCGGTGGTCATTCTTTTCGCCGCGAGCACAGTTGTTTCAAGTTCCATTTTGGGACGGACAGCTTTCGAGAAGCTGACGAATCACAAATGAATGCCACTGACGTCGGACTTTTTCGGCACTTCCCCGGCTCGGCAGCGGTCGCTGCGCAGGCACGATCGACAGCACGGACATCCATCGGCAGATGCGGTTCGATCTGCCCCCACTGTTCGTCGCTCAGCCAAAAGAGATTCTTGCGCACGATCCTAGCCCCTTCCAAAAACGAATCAGGATCGTACTGTGAGCGCAAAGAAATTAATGAGCTCTGACCCTAATAAAAGTGGCCGGTGAGCCGCCGACATCTGCCATGTCCACTTTACCCAGTAGCAAGCAGAGCGCTGGTTTAACGTCCGCCAGGAGCCAACAGGCATCATCCGACAAATCACGTTCGAGTGGCATGCATAGGTAGTATGCAGACTTCGTCCAATCCAAGAAGAGGGGCTGGCCCGGGGCATTACCAGTCCGCCGATTGGGCGGAAGATACATATCCACTTTACACCTCTCATTGTTTCTGTCCGCTACCAGAATCGAGAAGACCTGCTCCTTGTTGAGTACCTTCCGAGCGATTCAGTCCTCAAGAAAAACTCTTGTCATGTTAGCGACAAGCCAAGCGCCTATGGCTTTGAGCGCGTTATTTTACTATTCTTCGGCGCCGCCTTTCTGCGTGCGGCAGGTTGGGCTTAGCGTAGTCGATCATGGCACGAATCCCTCAGGAGCCTTCCGGAACTGGGATCTCAAGAATCGTCAGTTTTCTCCACGGATCAGCCGCGGACATCGCTTTCTTCATCACAATTCTATGTGCTGTCGGCTTCGCAAGCGGCCTGCTCGTGCCGAGGACGATCGACACGGGCCAACCTACGTGCACGGAAGCGCTTGCCGGAGACAGCCTTGAGGGCTCTGTTTGTCATTCGACACAGCGTCGTGGCGCGCAAGCGCTTCAAAGATTGTTGGAGACACTATGTGCCGAAGTGCATTGACCGAAGTACTTTTGCGCTGCAAGCGAGTAGTGGCACCCTGTTGCCGGCAATTATCTGGCAGATTCAGAAACGTTATGTCGCGGCGACAACTGCGACAGTCTCACTCATCGGTTGAATGATCGTGCTGAAGAGCACGCTTTCTGATCAATCACTTCGAATTGTTCAGATCACAAGGGCCGCGACATGCCGGCCCCGCAATTCCCAAACCCAGCTGTAGTACTATAAACCTGTGTCACACCCCCATTTATCTCGGCTTTATAATCGGGTTCTGGGCCGCCCCATTAGGCGGTCGGCCTCTTTTGTTGCAACCGTAACGACCGCCTACGTCTTTGTCGCATTTTCGAAGCGTGGGACATCATACAGCTGTTTGGGTAGACCGGGCCGGGAGTGCAGCAATAAGAGGTGAGCACGAGATCCAATGGGACGCGGTCACCCATCACAAAAGGAATAGCGGCCGTCGGATTGAGCCGCCCCCCGGAGCGACTGCCGCAATGAAGTAATTGCGATACCCTCATCGCTCGTCGCATGATACCTCGTGTCCTCAGTGAAGGCGCCGTGCCCTGTCTCGGTGGCCACGAGGTAGGCGCATGCCAAAGCACGTTACCATATTAAGGCGCTGCGTTATGATCGTCATGCGCTTGCAACCGTGATCCCGGAAATGGAGGCGCCGATCGGCAACGCCATCGAGCGGCTCCACGCTGACAAAGGCTATCTGGAGCCACAGTCGCCCGGCTGATTACAAATTCGGGGGCTCCTCAGGGCAGAAGCGGCAGGAGACGCCGAACATCAAGAGGTGCGAGGAGTTCCGCCATAGAGCGGGCCATCGGCCACTCACATCCGAGCTTCGAATGGGCCACAACTCGCTTTGGCATACGAGGTGCGATGCCCACCGATACTGTCCTCAGCATTCGGTAGCTCAGCCTATTGCTATGGCAACTCTTGGCCAGTCTCTTCTCCTGACACTTGATCGATCTAAGTCAATATCAGGTGTTTTGGACGCCACTTGCGAATGGGCTGCCAGAGAAATGGACGAGTCGGCCAGTAAGTAAAATTCCGATTATCACCCCTTTCTTTCATTTTTTCCGCGGCGCCTGCGCTTTGGCACTTCAGCAGACTTGGCTTGCGGAACCGAACAAGAACCCCAGTAACAAGCCTTCTCGCCCTTGTAGTTGGCCAGGGCTTGGAGCAACGGCGACAAGACATGCTGTTTCAGTTCGTCCTGGATAGGCTCCGGACTGTCCAGTGACTTCAGAGCGAGCTCGACCAACTCGATCGCGCGATCCTTGTTGCCGCTCTCGTAATAATAGTGAGCGACCGCCGCATAGGACAGGAACTTGGGGCCATCGTCGCGTTGCGGAGGATTGAGTGCCAGGATGTGCTCCGACAACTCCTTGCCTATGGCAAAGCGCTCGGCTGACGGGAAGTAGGAGTTGTCCTTCGCCGGATCAAAGAGTTCGCGCATTGCGCCGGCCATCCAGACCTCGGATTTTTGGTTGATCGCGTCACGAACCAGTTGGCGCAGGACCGGCAAGCCGGTCCGCATGTCATGCATTTTGTGAAGTAAAAGATCCACTTGAAGGACGCGGAACTTGATGTCGTCCGGCATCACAGCGACGGCCTCTTCGACCACCGAAAGCGCCCTCGCCCAATCCCCAGCCTTCATTGCTGGCTGCAGTTTGGCAAGGATCGTCTTGGTCAACGCTCGCTTGCGTGTTTCGCGCGTTCTGCGTTGACCTTCGGCGATCCGCTTCGTATCGGCGGCTTTAGCTTCATCGCTTGTGCGCCAGATGCCATTGAAAACTTTCGGCAAAACTTCATCGAGTAGCATTGGATGACCGATAAAGGCAATGTGGCCGTCACGGTCGACGACGAACGAGGTGGGAATGCCGACAGAGAGACTGGCGTCCATCCAAAGTTTGTTCATTTCGCCTGTGTAGTCGAAAGCGACCCGATAATTGAGCTGCGAGAACTTTTCGGTCAACCATGCGTCCAACTTGGTTCGGGCCTCGTCCGCGGTTGAAGCTTTTTCGCTAGCTGCGACACCGACGATCTCAAGCCCTCTGTCTTTGTATTTCTCTTGCAGCTGCACCAGATGAGGCATCGACGCCACACATTGTCCGCACCAAGTTGCCCAAAATTCGACGATGTAGACCTTTCCGGCCTGGAAGATCGTCACGGGCTGGCCGCGCAGCCAGTTCTGCACTTTAATGGGAGGAGCCTGGGATTCCATGCGCACGACCATTTTGCTCTCCAAAACTATTGCTAGTAGTTGCACGAATTTATACGCGCTGTCTCTGTAGAAGCGGGCGCACGGGTTTAAAGGAAGGAGAGCATCGCTTGTCTTGCGCGTCGGCGTGCCTTCGGCCCTCGCTTCGTGTTGCTGCATCTCAACAGCAATGGCCGTGCCAGTGCCGTCAACACGTGCTAAGCGCCTGATTACGCTTTCAAAGTCCTCCACGGCGCCGCAAGCAGATGGTGTTTTGAACCTGACGTGCCTTTGTGCCGTTGTCAGAAATTGGACACACGTTGCGCGATTGGCGCTGCCAGAGCAGCGTGGTTAGCCTTGCGAGCCGTCGAACGTAATCTGCTAATCCGGGTCCGCCGTCAGCCATGATTAGATGAAAGCGACAATGAAGATTGCGAACCGAATGAGTGAAAGCCGTGGAGCAGTGACACCTATTCGTGGAGGGTGACTACGCAATTTTGCAGGGACTGCAGCTTGTGCTGCATGACCAAATCGAGAGCCATGGGTTGCCGACGTCGAACGGGCCTATGGCTACCCGACCATGGGTTATTAATGCGCACGCGTAGCGGTGACATTGTCGACACCGCCTTCATCATCCTCAAGCAGCCGTTTTTAAGCTCGGACGAGAGGCGATCGGCATCACATCAGCCCTCCATCTTTGAATGAAGCCGTATTCGGTTGAAAACGACGATGTCGGACACCCTACAACGCCGCCAGGCCATTCCAGAAGGCGCGCTGACGTCCATGCTTGCTTCACTCTTCTAGGCAGCAAGGCGCTCATCAGGTCTGCGAGCGGCACGCCGATTGCTAGGATGAGCAGCGAAGACCCGCCGCGGCGAGAGCGGTGGCTGCGCTTCCGCCCCAGGACCGATCCGATGAAACCTCCCAGATTAGTTCTGATCAATGCAACCCTGATTTCGCTTATGGTCGGCAATGCGGAGGCGGCGGCGAACATCAAAGTTGCGGTCGCCGCCAACTTCAACGAGCCCGCGAGGGAGATTGCAGTGTCATTCAGGCTCGACGACCGGAGTTGACGCGCATGAGGAGCTTTTCGGCAGAGATCTGGCAGTCGCTCGGGCTCACGATCGAGCTCGCGAGCTTGACGACCCTGATCCTGCTAATCGTTGGCACGCCACTCGCGTGGTGGCTAGCACACTCCAAGAGCCTTTGGACCGAGGCGGTGGCGACGATCATTGCGCTGCCGCTGGTGCTGCTGCCAACTGTACGCGGGTTTTATCTGCTGGTGCTGCTTGGACCAAACGGCCCGGGCGGCCTTCTCGCCTGGCTCTGGGACGGACACACACTCGCCTTCACTTTTGCGAGGCTCGTGGTTGGATCGGTTTTGTGGGCGCTTACTTTCGTAGTCCAGCCTATCCGCAATGCCTTTGGCCATCGGCAACCGTCCGCTGGAAGCTGCGGCCACTCTGCGCGCCTCTCCATTGTATGCCTTCTTTACGGTCGCCCCGCCCCTGGCGCGACCGGGTTTTCTCACAGCCGCTGTGCTTGGCTTTGCGCATACAATTAGCTCATTCGGCCTCGTGCTGATTATCGGCGGCAACATTCCTGGACGCACCAAAGTGCTGTCGGCCTTTCTCTTCGACTATGTCCAAGCGTCGCGCTAGGGCGAAGCAAACCGCCTTGCCGGCGGCATGGTGATGTTTCGCGTTTGCGGTAATCATTACCTTAACGTTGATCGAAAGATACAGCCGAAGGAGGCGCACGTGAGGACAGCCATACCAGGCGGGATCGGCATCGCCTTCAAGGGCCAGCTGGGTAGCTTTTCGCTCGACGCGCAGTTCAGCGTACCGGCTAAGGGTGTAGCGGCGATTTTCGGACAGTCAGGCTGCGGCAAAACCCCGGTCGCGCGGTGCATCGCCGGCCTCGTGCGTTTGCCTGACGGTCGCATGCCACGCATCCGACTGCTGGATTCCGACAATCGAACATCCCAAAGCAAATGGCATATAGCTTGCTTCGCTGGTGGCGGAATCGTCACTCCGCGCGCGAAGTAATCTTATGAGGACAATATGCTTGGAATTGGAAACAGACTGCCGTCGTTCGAAATCACAGGTGTGAAGCCCGGCTTTCACCTGCAGGAAGAGGATGGACAGAGCGCATTCGAAACGTTGACTGAAGATAGCTTCTCCGGAAAATGGAAAATCATCTTCTTTTACCCCAAAGATTTCACCTTCGTCTGCCCGACCGAGATCGCGGAGTTCGCGCGCCTGTCCAAGGATTTCGCCGATCGTGACGCGGTCGTGCTGGGTGGCTCGACCGACAACGAGTTCTGCAAGCTCGCCTGGCGACGCGAGCACAAGGATCTACACCATCTGCCGATCTGGCAATTTGCCGACACCAACGGCGCGCTGGTCGATGGCCTGGGCGTGCGCTCTCCTGACGGCGTCGCCTATCGCTATACTTTCATCGTCGATCCCGACAACACCATCCAGCATGTCTATGCGACCAATCTGAATGTCGGTCGCAGCCCAAAGGACACGCTGCGCGTATTGGACGCGCTGCAGACTGACGAGCTCTGCCCCTGCAACCGCGAGATCGGTGGCGAAACTCTGAAAGTTGCCTGAGGTATCATGTCTATCGAGCAATTAAAGGACCAGATTCCGGATTTCGCCAAGGACGTCAGACTCAATCTGGCGTCGATCGTGGCGGATGAGACCTTCTCACCACAGAGCAAATACGGGCTGTTGCTGGCCACCGCGATCGCGACCTGCACCCCGGCCGTGATCGCCGCAATGGAATCCGCTGCGGCCGAGGTTTTATCGCCCGCGGCGCTTACGGCGTCGAAATCTGCAGCCTCGGTGATGGCGATGAACAACGTCTATTACCGCTTTGTTCACCTCGCTTCCAATCCGGAATACAAGAGTATGCCGGCGCGGCTGCGCATGAACGTGATCGCCGATCCTGGGGTTGACAAGGCCGATTTTGAGCTATGGTCGCTGGCGGTTTCCGCCATCAACGGCTGCGGTGCCTGCATGGATGCCCATGAGAAGGCACTGCAGGAAGCTGGCGTCGGCTCGGCTGCGATCCAGACCGCAGTGCGCTTTGCCGCGATCGTGCAGTCGGTTGCGGTTGCGATCTCGTAGGTGATTTCGCAAACGATTTTTCCGTGTCTTTCATCTCGAAAAGATGGTGCACTTCGACTCGAACCGAATGGGATTAAAAGTGCTAGGCATCTCGTTGTCCACCATTGTCGTATGGCCCACCTGATCGTCGAGCACAAACTGCTCGGTCGCGAACCGACGCAACGGCACCACGCGAGGATTGACGACAGTTCGAAGATCGCGCGATTTCGCTTCCAGCGATTTCGTCCTTATCAATCAGGACGCCGCTGCTGAGCGCCTCCCAGCTAATCGTGTTCGTCATAGAGAGCAATCGCCTTTTCTAAATGTTCTGACGTCTCGTTATCGAAATGTACTAGAACCACCTCGCCATCAATATGGGACGATCCAGCGCCAGCCACGAGCATCGATTTCGTCGCTCGGAATCCCGACCTGTCGAGCGTGCTCAAACTGCCACGACGTTGTATTTCGGTCCTGGCGACCGTCTATTGTCACGTCGACGGCCGGTGTGCTTCTTAAATTCACGACAACCGCCTGCGCATCATCAGCCAAATCGAGTTCAACAAAGTCCTTTGCCGCTCGCGATGAAAGATTGGTTGGTCGGTTGCGCCACAGAGCAATGGTCCGTTTATTCCGTCCGAACGTGGCGTTCGACCGTTTAATCAGTGCGAAGGAAGTGAGCGTCAGAACTGAAGAACCGGGATCGTCAGCCAAGTTGGTGGCGTAAAGACCCGGCCAGCGTTCCTTCATTTGGGGGCCATCCATCAGGAGGGCGAAGATCAAATTCGGTCCGAGCGACCGGATCTCGGATACGACTGGATCTGCTCGCGCGAGGTCCTCGCAGATAACCGCCGTGAATGCCGATTGAGACCTAAACACATCTATGTGGAGCACACGCTCCTCGATTTCGAGATATTCCCACCAAATGCAGTCCGTGCTCAGATCGGCCTGCAGACCGTAGGTGCGGATCTGTGTGTCATCGAGCCTCCAACGGTGGTGCTTTCTTCTGGAATGGGTTTCGGCGATCCGGTTTCCCAACTCTTGATGCATGACGGAGAATACGACCTGATTGCCTTTGCGCCTGTTGCAATCCTCTGAAACCCCGGCGATCAAGAACTCGATGGCGGGCCATTCATCCCGAAGGTACCGGACCAGTTCGTCATATGTAGCCCAGTCCAGTGAATATTCGGGCAGCACCACGCCATGCACGTCTTTATTAGCTCGCAAAAGGAGCTCATTGACGAAGTCGACGAACGAACGACGAGCGCTACGATCGCTCCAATGACAGTCGCCGACTTTTGGGTAAAGCCATTTCTGCTCCACCCGAAATCTTCCCCACTTCATATCAGCAGGGCCGTTGTGGATATCGCCTTTGAAACAACCGTCCGGTATATCGTAGGGAAACGGAATAAGCAGCACGCTCAGGCTGTCATGTCGATCTGACGTGCTCGACCATAGCTGCTGATGCCAATAGACGTTCGGATGGCCGTGCGGGCGCAGCATAGTCAGGTTGTGACTTAGCGTTCTCATAGTACAGCCCACGTCGGTGGTGCGTCCCTTTGGAAGAACGCGGACAACGTCACGAGACGCATCGACCGCGAGGCTGTCGAGCGCCACGTGGCGGCTGAGATGCCTGTCGTCCGAGCGAGAGCGGCTCGATGGGATCACGAGCTTTCCGGTGCGGTTGATAAGCAAATACGAGGCGAGCTTATTTGCCCAGTTTGGATCGGCGCCGTCATCGTCGAATGTCTCATAGCCGCAGTTAGTGCTGGCCTCATCCGCAATCACCAGCAACGCGTGAGCCGATTTCCACCACGAGAGACGTGGTCGGGAATTTTGTCCAGCAACAAGCACGTGGTTGCGGCAGGCCCACAGTTCAGCCCAGAGTTCGACGATTTCCGGTTGCTCCTTGAACACATTGGAAGCCCACCGCTTACCGATTCTTCGCCAAGCGACCAGCTGCGTCTCCCTCGGCGCCTGGGTTGCACCGGAGTAGCTTACCTTAGGCACGCCCCTTGTAGAGGCGAATGGAGCGACGATGTAGGTGTAGGCTCCCGAAGCCTCAAGCAGGTGGGCAACGGCACCGAACAGCTCGGCAGGTAGCGCGGGAGGATACGACCAACGTCCCGTATCGGGGTTGGTGCCGTTCGGAAATAGCCTCCTCAGCTCGCTGCCAACAGTCGCTGACGCGCGAAAGTTCGTCGCGCGCGACCGGCGTCTTCCCTTCATCCCCTGCCCCGCAATGAGGGGCGATGGTACTAGGAGCTCTTAAGTCCCAAGATGCGGTTCAATCCCGCGATGCCCGCGTAGCCCGCTTGTTCCCAATCGCCGTTGCTGATCGTCTTTTCCCGCGTCTGCCCCGGATACGCGGCAGCAAAGGACGAGCGCGCACGTTCTGCGTACTTGCCAATGAGCTTAGCCGCTTCTGGATCAGACTCCAGCAGCTTCAATATGTCCGGGGCGCCCTGGCCTGCGCCGAGCGCGAGAGCGAGCGATCGCATCTCGTTGCTCTTCGAGAGCGGCTTCAAACGGCGCTTCATGTCCTTGGCACTACCCATCAGGAAACGGCTGGACTGGAGTGTGGCGGGAAAGTGTTCACGTGGCGTTAATAACAAGGTTGGATTGGATAGGTCAATCAAGATCTCTCCGTATAGTTGCACTATCGCACAGGATCTTGACCTGGTCGTGGCACTTACCAGTGCCTTCCCGTTCAGATGTAAGGTCCTAGTGCCCTCCGTTCAATGCGACGAATCACAGCGCTGCTGCTGCAGCACAGGCTGGCCACAATTCGCCTTTGGGTAATACCCATCTTTGAATTTTGAGGAAAAGGTATTACCTATATTTTAGAGATTTATTTAAGGTAATACCCGAATCACTGTCTACCCTTCGGGTAATACCTAATCAGACTCAGGGTTGCTTATGAAGACAAGAACTAGAGCTGGAAGACGAAAGGAACGGAAGCCGCATGCCAAAATGGGGCGGCCCCCCACCGGTAAGGACCCTATGCTGTCCTTCCGAGCGCCAGAGGAGCTGATTCAACGGATCGAACGCTGGTCAAGATCCTATGGCATGAGCAGATCGGAAGGTGTTAGGAAATTGATTGAGCAAGCACTAGCAAACTCGGTTGCGCCGACCTGGAGTAGTCCTCCGTACGGCTAGTTGAGGGGCCCTGCAGGAATAACATTGGCGGGTCAGGCCGTGACCGCCGAGCTCGTCTTTTCGGCTGGGCACCGTGAGACTGAATTGGTGTCCCGCGGCAAACGCTAGGCGGCGTGATCTCCGACGAGTTCTGCAAGCTCGCTTGGCGACGCCAGCATAAGGATCTGCACCATCTGCCGATCTGGCAATTTGCCGACACCAACGGCCCGGCTGGTCGATGGCCTGGGCGCGCGCTCCCCTGACGACGTTGCATATCGCTATACGTTCGTCGTCGATCCCGACAACACCATCCAGCATGTCTATGCGACCAATCTGAATGTCGGTCGCAGCAGGAAGGAGGCCGTGGTGCGGGTCGCGATCGCGGTAGCCAGCACAACAGCGCGTATTTGTTCTGCGGTGAGAAGGTCTCATCCAAGACGCGCCGTAAGCGCCGCGGGCGATAGAACCTCGGCCGCAAATGCGTACCGGATCTCTGATGCATTTCGTGCTGTAATATCTGGTGCATCTCCGTCCACGACACTACTACTTCTTCTTTCTCAACATCGATCGATTTTTCCTTGGTGGAGCAAACGCAAGTTGTCCAAACGATGTTGTCAGCGACCGGATGCGGTCAAGGCTAGTTGGCCAGATCTGGGCTCAGCAGCAGAATAGAACTAGTCCAACAAAAGCGAGATTGACTAACGCGCCGATCAACGCCCACGCGCGAACGGCCGCGGGCGAGAGTCCGGCATCATCGCGCGAGTTTGTTATCCATAATGAATGCACCTGCGGCGTCACCCTACGAAAGTCGCGCGGTACAGCGGTCGCATTTACAACCAGCATGTCTTGTCGTGTCTGGGGCGAAGCGGTTCCATCTTCGCCATGCACCATCCTCATCAGCGATCCCGGCCCGGACGGTGGTCGCTGGCTATAAGCGCGGCTTGATACAGCCCTCGGACGGCTCGCGAGCCTAAGCTGGATAAGGCCTCATTCGGCGGTTTCCCCGTTTGATGCGTTCGTGAGAAGAATCCGCCGGGCTAAGGCGCTGAGTTCGCGAAGCGTCCCCTCACCCCAAGTTGCGGTTTTTGCTAGATTTCGGTCTCTCGCGCAGGCGGTGCGCGGCGAAACTGTATCCGCCGCGAGATCGCCTCATTAATGGCAATCACACACTGCCTGTCGTTCAGCCTTCACCCAAACTTGAATAGCACCCCATATCCCCCACGCGGATAGCTCCATTCGATGTCGCCGGTGGGCTCTCCGATGACGCGGCAGGTGCCGCACTCGATGCAACCGTCGACGGCGATCTCGACCTGGCTCTTGTCGTTCAGCTCATAGCAGCGCGCGGGGCACGCTTTCAAAAGGGCAAGTAGCTGCGGCGATGGCTTGGTGTGCGCGCGTACCTTGATGTGCGGACGACCGACGTCGACGAGATAGCGATTGTAGAACAGCTTATCCTCGACGCGCATTGAGGGCTCGACAGTCATGTTTTCAGCTCCTTAGGTTCGGCTTCGACGTTGGTTGGTCAGCGCCAGGCGCGGGCGAAGCGGAATGCATCGCCGAACAAACCTGTCCATGACCGCGCATTGACAAAAGATTTCAACGTCACCTTCTCTTTCTCAGCCTTTGGCGTGCCGTCGACGCGCACAAAATTCTGCATCGCTCTTGAGACAAGCTGCGGATAGGTAAGAAAAAAGTTTTGCGAATTGGTGTGCATCAGCGTTGGCATATCCTTGTATTTCCTCAGATCCTTGATCACGAAGGAGTCGTCCAGCATCTTCTTGTAGAGCGCGAGATTCTCAGCGCTCATGGGAGCCCGGCGCGACCTCACATGCGAGATTGCTTCGGCCGCGATGCGGCCCGAGGTCATCGCGAGGTTAGAGCCCTCGCGATGAATGGCGTTGTTGAGCTGCGCGGCATCGCCCACCACCACCCAGCCCTCACCATAAAGCTGCGGGATCGCCTTGTAGCCTCCCTCAGGGATCAGATGCGCCGAATATTCCTTCACCTCGGAGCCCTTGATCAGCCGCGCCACAGACGGATGCCGCTTGAAGCGATCGAGCAGCCCATAGGGCGTCTCGCCCGTGCGCTGGAAGTCGGCGACGAGGCAGCCGATGCCGAGCGAGATGCACTCCTTGTTAGCATAGATGAAGCCCATCCCAGTCATGCCGCGGGAAATGGTGCCGGCAGCCTCGATCACGACGCCCTCGTCGCCTTCGAGATTGAAGCGTGCCTCAATGGTCTCGCGCGGCAAGAAGTGCATTTCCTTCACCGCGAGTGCAACCTTGTCAGGCTTAGGCCGATCGCGCAGACCCGCACGAGTACCGAGCAGGCCGTTGACGCCCTCCGCCAGCACTACGACATCCGCATGGACTTCGCCGTCACCGCGATCCGTGTGCACCCCGATGACCTTGCCGTTGGCATCTCGCGCGAGTTCGGTCACCGTGGTCTCGCACAGCACCGTCGCGCCGGCCTCGCGGACCTTCGAGGAGAACCATTTGTCGAACTGCGCGCGGATGATGGTGTAGCGGTTGGGCCGCTGCTCATTGAACTCGTCGGACCAGTAGTGCAGACCGACATGGGAGCGATCGTCCATCATCCAGAACCGCTGCTCGACCAGATGACGTTCGAGTGGCGCGTCCTCGCGAAAGTCCGGGATTAGCTTTTCCAGCATATCGGCATAGAGGATCGCGCCCTGCACGTTCTTCGATCCCGAATATTCGCCGCGCTCGAGCTGCAGCACTTTCATGCCACACTTAGCCATGGTCAGCGCCGCTGCATTGCCTGCCATGCCGGCGCCAACGACGATGGCGTCGAATCGTTCTTCGATCATGAGTCTCTCCTTCTGGTGCGCTAGCTCGCAATGCGGTCGCGCGAATGCGGCGACAGCCGCGCACGAAATGCGGCCGTCAGCGCCGGCAGCAAATGGATCGCGTCGGTCACGATGCCGATATGGGCGAAGTCAAAAATCGGCGCGTTCTTGTCGGTGTTGATGGCGACGACCAGGTCCGCGCCCTCGACGCCGACCCGATGCTGGATCGCACCGGAAATACCAGCGGCGATGTAGAGCTTTGGCCGTATGGTCTTACCGGTTTGTCCGATTTGCCGGTCGGAAGTGACCCAGCCCTTCTGTACCAGTGGTCGCGAGCAGCCAAATTCGGCCCCAATCATGGCGGCGAGCTGCCGCACCAGCTGAAAATTCTCCAGCGACCCCAGACCCAAGCCGCCGGCGACAACGACATCGGCATAAGCGAGGTTGGATTTTGCGGAATCCCGGTCTGGGATGAACGACAGGACCTTGGTGACGATATCGTCTTCGACGAGAGCAAGCGGATGGATGATGATACGGGCGGCGTCGCGTGCGACGCGCTCGGGCATCGGCATGACGCGTGGGCGGACGGTTGCCATTTGCGGCCGGTAATTCAAGGTGTAGATCGTACAAAGTAGCGTGCCACCAAAGGTCGGACGCGTGGCCGCAAGTGAACCATCCGCGTCGACGTCCAGCCCGGTGCAGTCGGCGGTGAGACCCGTCAGTAGCGTTGTCGCGACCGAGCCCGCGAGATCGCGACCGAGTGTGGTGGCGCCCAATAGCAGGATCTCGGGCTTATGGGTGTTGACGAGATCGGTCAGTGCCTTGGTGTAGGACTCGTTACGATACTCCGATAGCACATTGTCGGCCACGAGATAGACAAGGTCAGCGCCGTAGCAGAAGGATTCGATGGCGGCGCTGCGCGCCGCCTCGCCCTCCGGGCCGACTACAACCGCAGCGAGATCGACCTTCAGCTTGTCTGCGAGCTTGCGGCCCGCACCCATGAGCTCCCAGGAAACGGAATGCACCTGACCTCGCTCCTGCTCGATGAAGACCCAGACATGCTTGTAGGCCTTGAAGTGTTCCGGCAATTCTTTCTTAGCTGCTGCCCGGCCGCCGGCGGTAGGCGTAGGACCTTTGATGAAATTGCTCATGGCTCAAACTCCCTTAGAATCAGCGCGCCAGCACCGCAAAGCTCGACTCCGGATTCCGGTTTGAAGATGGGTTCGATCAGCGCCTCTACCGGCTGCTTTGCGGCTTCCACCAGCTCCGTCTTGGCGGCGTGCGGCGACGGCGCAAAGACCAGTTTGACGATGGTCGCTGAGTCGTGCAGGTCGCCTTTCAAGATATCCTCGAAGCCAGCTTCCTGCGCGCTCGATTTCACCACCGGCGCCGTACCGGCGCGCGGGGCGTCGGCCATCGACGCCGCCGCTAATCTGGTTCGTCGATTCCGGCAGGTGATCAGGTGGGACTGCTTTGTGCGCAACATCTGCACGTCGGCTTCGGCGCGGCGGTCTGCTTCGACGGTGCGGCAGGTGAGATCGAGAACGGCGATTTCGACGACCAGAGTGAACTGCAACAGGCCTGGCTTCCTGGCTATGCCAGGCTAATACCTTAGCGGTGTCACCGTCGATGCTCTGCTTGCCGGCGAAGATGATATCGGGCGAGCCAAACGCACCACGGATTGTCCGGATCGCGGACGCGAACGCGTAAGTCGTGGCCAGCGTGTCGGCGCCGACAAAGAAGTGGTCATTGAGCAGAACCGGACGATCGGCACCGAAGGTACGCCTTGCGCAGGGGATCCTTTGCCGATGGTGGGCCCATCGTGAGCACGGTGATCTCACCGCCAAACCTGTCAAGCAACTCGAACGCGGCTTGCATCGCGAACGGGTCACAGGCGTTGATGATGGTCGGCACACCTGCCGCATGATCGTGTTGCTCACGAGGTGCACGCGGATCTGCGCGGAGCCTGGGATCTGCTTGACGCAAGCGACGCTGTGCATGCCTTCTCCAGAGGTACGGTGCACACGCGAGTTACCCATTGGCGGCCATCTCCCGGTCAATCACATCCTCGATGGCGTCAAAGGCAATTTCGAGCGGCATTATTGCGAACGTGACCCACAAGATGATTCCGGCGCGAGCTGCGAGCAGTAACGACAACATCATTGGTCTTTCTCCAAATTTCATCTCGGACAGCGACATTCGGTCGGGTCTGCGTAGACGACGGACTTGGCCGGAGAACAGCAAGTGTTGTACCAATTGCGGCGCCATCAAAAATGGTTGAAAAACCAACGCGTTGAGAGAGGATGATAAACTGGCAGTTAGCATCGCCGACGGTTTCAGGTTCGACATACGTCGGGAAGGCGACAGAGTTGATCTCAGTTATGAGTTTGGCGGCGCAACGCGCTGATCCGACATGGGCAAACTGCACTGAAGTGATGCACGAGGTTACTTCAGCGCACTCAATGGCACGAAAGCCGCCTGCTTCTTCGGCTCCGCGACCGCATCCTGCAAAACCTTGAACACGCGCTGTTCGATCGGTGACGACGCCACGAAATCGGCATAGGCCTGCTCCAATACCGACTTGCACCGCGCCGTCACCTCTGCCTCCGCCGCACCTGCGAACTGTTCCTTGGCGAGATATTGCCCCATGCGCCTCAAGATATGCAGGCGCGCGACGTTGACGATTTTAGGGTCGTAGTCGACCCCGAGAAGGGCAAAAAAATCCTCCGCCGAGCAGGCCTTGTTGAGCCGATAGAGGATGCCGGCAGCCGATTGTGTGTCGCTCATCGAAAATCTCCTTGGGTTAGGCCGCCGGCCCGTGCTCTTGACGCGGGATAAGCTGGTCGTTTCGCGGCAGCCCACCTTGCGACGCTGGCGCTGCATATGGCCCAAACGCGTCTCCTAAAAACTCGACCGGTCGAGCAGGACAGCGATCGCCTTGCTGAGCGGAACAGCATCAGATGGTGGTCAAGGCCGATATGGCCGATAAAGCGGCGATGGCTCCGCTGCGACCGCACGCGCGCGCCGGAATGCCGACCAGAGTGATGTCGGACGGGGTGCTCTCGATGATAACCGGATGTCTTCCCAATGCGCGCGTCGAACCCGAGGGTGATCGGACCGAGGATCTTTGCTCCGTCACCGACCAATTCCCAGTCCTCCGCGGTAGGATGGCACTTGCTCGTGCGACAATGACGCCGCCAAGCGGGATGTCGTAATAGAGCATTGAGCTCTCCCTACTTTGGCAGTCTCGCCTAGCACGACAGGCTCCACGATCGATGAAGAAACGACCCATGGTCGCGCCGAAATGGATGTCGATATGAGCCAGGAAGCCGCCGAACCAGGACAACAGCCGCGCCGGAAACCGCCAGCCGGCTGTCCAGAGGCGTCTCGCGAGGAAATAGCAGATCACAGCATGGATGCTGCGGTAGGTCAGCAAGGTCTCGAGCTGGTTGCACGCCGCGCGATTGCGCAGAAACACAGAACCAAGCACGAGCAGCGAGGGCTTTCGCCATGCGGGAGTTACTGCGACGCGATCGGGGTTAACGATGCTGGACATGGCCCTCACCGCAGTCGGTCAATGATCGTTCGCAAACATCGCGCCAAATCGCCGCCACGGTCTCGCGCGGCACCGGCCTCTTGTACTCGACGGCATGTTCGCGCACCCGAGACAGGATCCGCTTCGCCTCTTCTGCGCTGACGGCGAGCTGCAATTCCTTAAGCAGCGAGGTGATCGCCGACAGCCCCGAATGCTTACCGATCACGATACGATTGGAGCGGCCGAGCAATTGCGGGTCGAGCGATTGATAGGTGCGTTGATCCTTCAACAAGCCATCCACATGAATGCCGGACTCATGAGTGAACACATGCTCGCCAACGATCGCTTTGTTCAGAGGAATCGCGCGTGTAGCCGCGGCTGCGACGACTGCAGCGACCTTCTCGAGTTCCGACAGCACGATGCCGGTGTCGTGCCCGTAGAGCTGTTTGAGCGCAACCGCGACTTCCTCCAGTGGCGCATTTCCTGCGCGCTCGCCTAGCCCGATGACAGTCACCGAGGCGTGGCTCGCGCCGCCCTTGATGGCGGCGAGCGTATTTGCGGTCGCGAGCCCAAGATCGTCATGGCCGTGAAATTCGAGCTCGAGATCGGTCTTCGCGCGCAGACGCGCGATCAGCGCGGAGGCTGAGTCGGGATCAAGCACGCTGAGCGTATCGGCGATGCGAAAGCGCCGCGCGCCCGCAGCCTTTGCAGTTGCGATCAGAGTGATGAGAAAATTGACATCGGCGCGGGAGGAGTCCTCGCCACCAACAGCGACCTCAAGCCCCCGCTCGCGGGCATACCCGACCACCCGCTTCACCTGTTCCACCGCCACATCGCGGTCACCGCCAAGCTTGGCGGCAATCTGCAGGTCAGAGGCCGGGATCGACACATTGACCATGGATACCTTGGCCTCGATGGCTGCGTCGATATCGGCTTCACGCATCCGGCACCAGCCGATGGTGGTAAGCGGCAGATCGGCCTCGACAATGGCGCGGATGGCGGCGATCTCCTCATGGCCCATGGCGGGTGTCCCCGCCTCAATCTCGGTGACGCCAGCCCTTGCCAGTGCCTGCGCGATGGCCACCTTTTCGGCTGCCTTGAAGGCGACGCCCGGCGCCTGCTCGCCATCGCGCAGCGTCGTGTCATTGAGCACGATCGGCTTGGTCCGAGCCGTGTCGGACCATGGAGGTTTCGTAGCGGCGGCGGCGATCATGGCGGCTCCTTGTTGACCTTAGTCAATGAAGGCATCAGCAACCCGCGTGCCACGTCAGCAGTCGACCTAACTCACTCATAAAGCTGAATTTTTTGTAGCAGACCTAATGTCGCAAACGCGACAGCGTCGCAAAGCGGCGGGCCGGCTTACTTCTCGGCGCGATAGGTTCGGATCAACTCGGCGTGCGGCGCAGATGAATGATCAGATCGACGCCGGAGACTTCGTGGCCCGGCAGCGCCTCAGGCGCACTCGCAAGCAGAAGATCGGCTGCGGGAATATCGAGCAGGGTATCCTCTCCGTGCAGATAGTAATGCGGATGCGGCGTGGTGTTGGTGTCGAAAAATGATCGTACCCCGTTTGGAGGAATCTGGCGCAACAGGCCCGCTTGCGTGAACTGCTTCAATGCGTTGTAGGCGGTAGCCAGCGAGATCGGAAAGCCGGCGGCGCGCGCCTCGGTAAACAGCATCTCTGCTGTAACATGCCGGGTGCCCCCGGCAAACAACAGCTTGCTTAAGATCACGCGCTGGCGCGTCGGCCGCAGCCCGGCCTTGAGCAGGAGATCCTTGCAGCCGGCCTTGGGGCCTAGCCCGCCAAAATCGGCCTCAGCCGCGTCCACCTTAATCCCCCGCAAACCCCGCAGGACCCGCGTGGTCATCGACCGAAACGCTCGCCAACGGACGATCTGTCCGGCGCGACTCAGCTAGTGCAGCCGCCGGCAACAGAGCGTCTCGCCGGCGCTCGGCCATCCGGCTCTCACCGCTCTCATCGCCAAAGCAGACGTTGAAGTCGTTACATTGCGTGCACACCGGCGTCGTGCACATCACGAGGCCATCGTCCTCGCACAGGGTGCGATAAAAGAAGCGCTTCCAGCGCATATTGTTGATATTGCGCGCGGCGAGCGGCGCGAAATGACGGCTTAAAAGTCGGGAGACTTCGCCACGATCGCGCAATCCGAGATCTTCCCATAGGTGATTTGGCTCGATGGCGCGACGCGCGATCATCGCAGCCAGCCAGCGACCGGTGTCGCCGTCGGTCGACCGTTGCGCGAGCAGGAGATCACGCAACATTGCGACCTCATCGTTCTCATCGCACGTGAAATGCAAATGCAGCTCCTCGGGTTTGATCCGAAACGAGGGGAAGTGCTGCTCCAACAATGCGACGAGCTCGTCGCCGGACAGGCCGGCCCTGTCAGAAATCCGCCCCCCCTCCATCGCAGCGGTGGCCAGAATGGACGCGAGCACGTGGCGATCGAAATCGCTGTCGCTACTGATGTCAGCGTCTGCGGGATGGCAACCTGCGAGCAGGCGATAGGTCGCAATTCCCGTACGCGACGCGCCGCTCGCGTTCGTCACTGTGGTGATATTCATCGGACTGATTGTGCTTCGAACATGGCTTCACGACCCCACTACGCTCAAGCGTGCTTCGGCGGATACTGTGGTGGCCCTCAAATCTCGCCAGAACGCCGGCCTCCCCGAGAATCGGGGAAGCCGGCATTCATTCGCGCACTCTTTACGAAGCAGCGAGTTCGGCGGCGGTCTTGCCGACGATGGACTCGTCGACCGGCTTCATGATGCCGTGCTCCATCAACATGTCCTCGAGCTCGTCCATGGAGATCGGGGTCGGGATGATGCCCTTGCCACCATTGTTGTGAATCCTGGTCGCGAGATTGCGATAGTGATCTGCCTGCTGGGAGTCCGACGCATACTCCAGCACGGTCATGCGGCGCAGCTCCGCGTGCTGTACGACATTGTCGCGCGGCACGAAATAGATCAGCTGCGTGCCGAGCTTCTTGGCCAGCGCCTCCGCCAGCTCCAGCTCCTTGTCGGTCTGCCGCTCGTTGCAGATCAGGCCGCCGAGCCGCACGCCGCCGGAGTTGGCATATTTCAGAATGCCCTTGGAGATGTTGTTGGCGGCATACATTGCCATCATCTCACCGGACATCACGATGTAAATCTCCTGCGCCTTGTTCTCGCGGATAGGCATCGCAAAGCCGCCGCAGACGACATCGCCGAGCACGTCGTAGGAGACGTAGTCGATATCCTCATAGGCGCCATTCTCTTCCAGGAAGTTGATCGAGGTGATGACGCCGCGACCGGCGCACCCCACACCCGGCTCCGGGCCACCCGACTCCACACAGCGGATGTCCTTGTAACCGATCTTCATGACGTCCTCGATTTCGAGGTCTTCGACGCTGCCAGCGTTCGCAGCCAGGCTTAGAATCGTGTCCTGCGCCTTGGCGTGCAGGATCAGGCGGGTCGAGTCTGCCTTGGGATCGCAGCCGACGATCAGGATCTTGTGGCCCATCTCGGCCAGCGCCGCCAGCGTGTTCTGCGAGGTGGTCGACTTGCCGATGCCACCCTTGCCGTAGAATGCGATTTGTCTCAGTGAAGCCATGCTACTCTCCATCAACCGATTGCCAAAGATTGCGCGAAGTGCGCGCGAGCTTGTGCACACGGGCTCAAGGGAAGGAGAGCATCGCTCGTCTTTTGCGCGTCGGCGTGCACTCAGCCCTCACTCAGTGTTGCGGCAAGCTCATAGCAACCGTCATGCCAGCACTGTCCGTGCTGCTTAACCTTCTGATTAGGCTTTGAAAAATACGGCCCAGCCATAGGCGTCAGCTGGCTTGAAAGTGACAGCAGCTCTGCCGTTGTCAGGAAGCGAACAAGCGCTCCAACCGGCAGGAGACCCGCGCCGTAGGCGATTTCAGTCCGTCCGCGGAACGCACGTTGCCAACCGACTTTTGTAAGCTGCCCCTCCGGCGCGATTTTCAGGAGAGCGACAATGCAGATCGATGTCGAAACATCGAAGGCCGTGGACCGGCGACGGGTGTTCGTGATTTGATCATGACGAGATCACTGCGCGGCCCTGCAATTCATGCTATGATGACATCGAAACCCATGAGCTGGCGACACCAGAGGAGCCCTATGCCAAGGGCGTCGCCGTTGCCGCCGCGGGGCAATCGGCATGCCAGGGATGGCAAGCTGGTCGTGGTGATGATTGCCAGCGCCACGCCATTGGCGGAGGACCGTGAGATCCATCCCGCCGAGGCGATATGCCACCGCAGCGGTCGCTTGGCCCGGGCCAAGGCAAGACGCCCTGGAGTTCGGCCAAGATGCACTTCCGCGCTGTCTAGTCTAGCGGGCGCGCATCGTCGGCAACTCCTCCGGGTCGTCGGTTACGATCGTCGGATCATTCAAGTCGTATTCGAATCCCTCGTACACGAAAGCGCTGCGGATGAGTTCGCAATCGCGTTCGCTGACTCCCGCCTGCCGACAGACCGCGTACCAGGATGAGCTGATCGTTGATAGCAGGCCATCGACGATGGCCGCGGCCTGATCCTTAGAGAGTAGAAAGCGCTCGCACCGAGACAGCAGATTGGTCCGGTTGGCGTATCGACCCCAATCGCCGAACGCCATGGCGAGGTCGCGGCGTTCCAGCGCGATCATCGGGTTCGGAGTAAGGTCATAAGCTGGCGACAGCGACCAAGCATGGTCCTTAGCTAGGATCGCATGGTTGCGCGGATGATCGTCGGTGTTGGAGATGAGTGCGTTGAAGCATACCCCGACGGAAGAGCTCGGGCAGATCCTTGGTCTGACTCCCCGATGTAGCTCGCCGTATTTCGTCGGCAAGAAGCAAGTAGGACCATTTCTGGCGCTTGTCGGCGGTCTCCTGGGTATCGTCCGCATCAAGCAGCGTAAGTGCGCTCACCATCCTGCTGCGCAGATACCCCGTCTCGGCCTTGTGGCGGTCGAACGGCTTCACCAGAAGTACGTCCTTATCTGCGATGGTCGTCATCCGGCTTTCGGCACAAGAGATGCTGCACTCGCGAGCTAGGGTGAGCATGGCGTGTTCTACACGCGGATTATTCCATCTGTCATCGCGATGAGGGAATTTCGCCAGCCAGAGCGCGCCTTCGTCCTCGACCGTGGCTTTCGGCCGCGCACCGCCCATGGACGTACCGGCGCGCATGAGCGCCTCAGCCTGTTCGGCGTCGGAGCCAGCAGGTGCCGGCGCCTTTGGGTCCTTCTCGGCGGCGACGATCTGGTCCGCAAGCGCGATCAAGCGTGCCAAATCGAGCGTTTGTTGAACTTGCGAACCGATGCCGGCGGTTGAACGTTCAGACCGAAGCCGAGCGCGCCAGCGCGATCGTCTGGCGAGTTGAGTAGATATTGTACTTCGGTCGGCGACGGATTGCCCAGGCGAGTCTCGATGAGCTTGCGTCCCCAGGCGTCTGGCGAGCTATCGCGCAAGGTCCGAAATTGCCGCGCAGCTTCGTCGTCCGGAACGGGGGCCCCTGGAGCTTCAGCTCGACGGGATCGAACTCGACGCGATCCTTCCGCGAGCGACAATAGGGTCATTGCGCTCAGGAAAAATAAACATGTTGGATCGACGCAATTTGTGCTTGCGTCGGATCGAATCAGAATTCGGCAGCGATAGCCCGTTTTTTTAAGGGCCGCGAACTATAGGGACCGGATTGGCCGCGTCGATCGGCGCAACCACGACCGACATTTTTAAAACCTTATCCACAAGTCCCGCAGCCATTGCAGGCGTAGCGCCAAAAGTCTTTAAGACGCGGCAGAAGCTGTAGAACACGAAAAAGAGCGCCAGCGCGTGGCAGTTGTTCTCAAACTTCTTGGAGAACGCATTGGTCAGGCGAGTGAAGCCGCGCATTGACATGCGCATGGTCAGTTTCTTCAGTCCGTCCATACAATTACCTTGGCCGGAACTGCGTTGGTAAGGCCAAGATTGTTGGCAGTTGTTATCCCGTCGACAAGGACCTTGCTTCCGTCACCTGCCCCGACGTTTATGGACGCGTCCTTCGTCGTCTCCACGATGAACTCGATCTGGTTGTCAGTGAGATGGCTGTGAAACGGTAGCGCCACGGCGCGATCGGCGATCTTTTCCGTGACCAAGAAATCGCCGTAGCGATAGCCAAGCTCAAAATAGTAACGCTGCAAATGCATCGGATGGCAGTACGCGGCGGCCTCGACCTGCGCGATGCACAGATCATCGACAATGGCATCGCGGCTGGAGCGCGTGAAGCGCGTCCCGAGATGCACGAGATAGAGGAACCAGTCCACCGTCACATCGGTGCCGACATACGGCGGCTTGATACCCTCGAATGATAACATATGTGCGTTGTAGAGCTGCTCGATGAGCCGGCGCCGCTCTAGGATTTCATTGAGGCGCTTCAGCTGCGCAAGGCCCAACGCGGCTGTGAGATCGCTCATGCCGACCTGGTAAGGCGCTGCGCTGCTGACCACAGAGGAGGAGAGGTTATCCAGCCGATGGGCGCGATTGCGACGCAAGCCGACGGCTATGTTGATATCGTCGGTCACCGCCATGCCGCCCTCGCCGCAGGTCAGGGCCAGAGGCTGGGCAAAGTCGAACACCGCGATATCGCCAAAGCGGCCGACGAGTTCGCCGTTGTATCTCGATCCGATCGCCTCGGTCGAATCCTCCAGTAGCATCAGCTGATGGCGCTGTGCGATCGCGCGCAGCTCCGACCATGGTGCCGGATGGCCATTAGGATTTCCGGCAACAATCGCCCGCGTGTTGGCCGTGATACGGTCTTCGACCTTCGCTGGATCCAACGCTCCCGACCAATAGTCAACATCGGCAAATACCGCCCGCGCGCCCGAGAGACTGATTGCATGCGCCGTCTCGCGAAACGAATAGGGTGAGGCGATCACGTCGTTGCCCCCGCCCGATGCCGACGGCCTTTAGCGCAAGCTGAAGCCCGATCCTGCCGTTCGGGACGGCAACGGCATATTTTCGGCCGAGATAGGCGGCAAAGGCTTTCTCGAAGGCCTCAGTCACCGGCCCGTTCGAGATCCGCGGCGAGCACAGCAGCGTTTGCACGGCGGAGAGCTCGGCGAAGGTGACATCGGGATCGGAGAGCGGAATAAGAGATACATCCGCCTTGACCGCGTGGGCGTCGTGATCCTTTGCTATTGCGACGCTAGTCATCGCCGAGTACTTCTTGCCGCCAGCACGATACCAGTCGCGCGCGCCGGATCGGCTGTGATTTGCACGCAATGGGCAGAGCCATCGATCAGATGCAGGTCGAACCGTGAAAACCTGCGAAACGGCGCCTCCGTCATGTCAGACGCGTCACAGCGTGTGCAAGCGAGCTGTGGAAAGCGGCGCCGCAACTCGGCGAACGGGCTTGCATCGACGTCAGCTGCCGCAAGCAGCCGTTCGATTTCGATAAGTTCGTCGGTGCCGAGCGCCATCGCGACTCCTTATGACCAGTTCCAAAGCGGCTATTGCCAGAACACTCGCTCGGCATCTGTGTTCAGTTCGTCGATCGCCGCGATCAGCCGGTTGTGGATGCTGTGAAACTCCCAGAGCCCCAGCGCGTGATCTTTATGAAACAGCCTCCATGTCGCGCTCACCGCGTCATGATGGATCAGCGCGACATCAATCAAGCCGCCGTCTTTGTCGATATTGCCCGAGCAGCAGGGACTCTCGATTAGGTAACCATTCCTTACCGGCCTCACATTCGGCGAGACATAGCGATAGCGTTTGCGCGAGCTCAAGGCACGCTCGATCCGCTTGCGATCGAGCTCGTTCGGGTGGGCGATCAAGCTGATTGCTACCTTTCTCATCACCGCGGCATTCATCGCGAAAGCCCCTCAAAACAGTGTGATCTCTTCTTCAAGACAACCGACGACCAGCCGCTCACCAAACTCTACAACATAGATCGGCAAGTTCGCTTCGGTATGCATGCCGACTTTCACGATCTCGCCGATGGCGCCGGCGCCGACCAAGAGCCCGTCAGCCGGCGCATCGGGAAAGGAGCCGTCGTTAACGAGGTCGACCGCGGCTCTGACTCGCTGTCCCCATTTGATATTTCGGAAGGCGCGGCTCGATCATGACGCGATCTCTTCCGGCAACGGCAGGTCGTCGGGTTCCTCGCGCGCGTCCGCCAGATCGAGCTCCTTGCGCTTCATGCCGACGCGGTTTCCGCTTTCAAGATACTCGACGCCATAGATGTAGAATTGCTGCAGGAACGTCCCGATGGAGACGACGTACCCAACCTCGCCTTTCTTGGCCAGGATGTCACCGATCTCCTTGCCGGCATAGGTGCCGTCGTTGCGAATGGTGCGCTTGGCCTGTACCTTTTCGCCAAGGTTGAAGAACGGTGGCCCACTTAGCTCGACTACGTCACTGTCGCGGACGACGTTGCTCATGAATCACTTCCGCGCGGACTTGCAGGCCAGACGGCCGCGCGCGACCTTCCGCACCATACCATTTTCATCTTCGATGAGACCTGCCAACTCGACAGCCGCAATGCGCCTCGCCACACGTCCAGAAGGACCCTGGCACCGATCTTGTCGGTCGGGTCGAGTTCGAGCAGCTTTTTCGTGGCCACGCGCCCCTCGTCCAAATTGCCGAGCCGCCTCTGCAGGTAGGCAAAGCCCTTCAGCGAAAACAGAAAGAAGCGCGGCAGGATGCTTCCGTGGCTGCCGAAGGCGGCATCGGCCGCTTTGACCTGCCGCCAATCGTCCGCGAGTCCGTTTTCACGCGCGGCCTTGGTGATGCAGCGCCGCGCAATCTCCCGCGACTCCGACAATCGGCCCTTGTAGAGATAGAAACGGTAAAGGCCAATCAGGATGGCGGCGTGGCCCGGCGCCAGCGCATGCGCTTGGTGCAGGTGTTTTTCTGCGATCTCGTCCAGATGATAGGAGAGCCCGGCCTGCCACAGATGACGCTCGGCTTCGCGCAGCAGGCCTTCGCCGAGCGGCGTGTGTGCGATCAGTTCCCTCGCGCTCCCGGACAGCGGCTTGCCTGCTATATCCAGGTCCATTGGCAGCTCTCTCCTTGGAATAGGCGGCCTTTGTGGCGCGCAGCACACCTGCTTCGGGGAAGATCAGGCGGGTCTGCGCAGCGGTATCGGTTGAGACTCGTCACCCCGACGACCTGCCGACTGTCCCCGGCGTTGTGAAGCACGTTTTAGGTCATTGCGCTCGACGACTTGCTGACCGGGCTTCGGTGCCGGCGCAACACCGATATCGGTGGACAATCCTGAGCAACCGCCGGCCCGGCCAGCCGGCGGGCTGAATCAGCGGCGCTATTGGCGCGCACCTCAAAATTCATGAATTTTTCCCGGGTCCTTGCCTGTGGAATTCACAACGCTTACACTCTTATGCCCGCGCCTGATAGCGCGGCAATGAAGCGTCGAGCACACAGGTATTCTCGACCGGACAAACCGCCGCACATTGCGGTCCGTCGAAATAGCCGATGCATTCGGTGCATTTTTTAGGATCAATCACGAACGTCCCGCCCTTCTCCGAGATCGCGACATTCGGGCATTCGAGCTCGCAAGCCGAGCAGCTCGTGCATTGCGAGGCAATAATCTTGAATGGCATCTATATCTCCCTTACGCAGCCGAAATCAGCGCGCTCTTCCGGAATGCCAAAGCGCCGCGTTCGACATGCTGGATCTCACCGCTTTGCACCTTGTCAAGATAAGACTTGAACCAGGCGATCGCTGATTTCTCGATGAACTCGTGCGCGTACTGATCAAGCGGCTCGATGCCTGCCTTGATCAGCTCGCTCTTCGGGCACCCGCCGATCTTGGCCACTAATACCGCATGGCAGTCATTGATCGCGCGGATGATGTTCGCAAGGCTGCCCTCCTCGCCATAACCGCCCTGGCAATAAGGATCGGCGCGACGATGGCCGACGAATTTAGCGCCCGATGTTGAGAGTTCGTACACTTGGAATTCCTTGGCATGCCCAAAATGCTCGTTAATCAGGCCCGAGCCCTTGGTTGCAACCGCGACCAGAAGACGGATATCGCTCTTCTCGCCCGCTAGGTCGGCCAGTTTCTCCTGATTGGCCGCGACCTTGGCCACGCGCTCCTCCTCGAGCTTGGACTGATAGGCTTTGCGCGTCTTGAGATCGTAACTGACATCCATGGCCATGATCTTCTCCGTGGTGAACTCCGCGCCGCGATCCTCGCCAAGCAGGCCGACAGCATCGGCGCGACACTGGCGGCAATGCCGCATCATGTTCATCTCCCCTTCACAAGCGTCCTGCAGCGCCTTCAGTTCCTGCGCCGTCGGGCCGCGCTGGGCGTTGAGACCGAATACCGTCCCGTGCTCGGGCGCGGAGATCAGCGGCATGATGTTGTGCAGAAATGCACCCCGCGATTTCACGGCCTTGTTAACGTCGATCAGGTGCTTGTCGTTGATGCCCGGGATCATGACCGAATTGATCTTGCACAGGATGCCCCGCTCCGTGAGCATCTCGAGGCCTTGCAGCTGTCGATCGGTCAGTATCTTTGCGGCTTCGACGCCCGTGTAGCGCTTGTGGCTGTAGAAAATCCAAGGGTAGATCTTGGCGCCTATTTCGGGATCAATCATGTTGATGGTGATGGTCACGTGGTCAATGTTCAAATGGGCGATAGTATCGACGTGATCGGGCAAGGCCAGCCCGTTGGTCGACAGGCATGGCTTGATGTCCGGCGCGGCTTTGGCCACCAGCTCGAACGTCCTGAATGTTTTTTCCGGATTGGCCAGGGGATCGCCGGGGCCGGCGATGCCAAGGACGGTCATCTGCGGAATGGTGGAAGCAACGGCGAGCACTTTTTTTGCCGCCTGCTCAGGGGTGAGCTTCTCGCTCACCACGCCAGGGCGCGATTCATTGGCGCAGTCATACTTACGATTGCAATAATTGCATTGGATATTGCAGGCTGGTGCGACTGCGACATGCATGCGGGCGTAATGGTGGTGCGCCTCTTCGCTGTAGCAGGGATGGTTCTTCACCTTTTCCCATATCGCGGTCGGCAGGTCGCCTTGGCGGGCCTGAGACCCGCAGCTCGCCTTGCTCCTGCCGCCCGAGGTGCAGCAGCCCTTTTGCTCGGAGTGGGGCTGCATGATCTCGGCCATATCAGCGCCGCCTCCCAAGGAGCTTGCTTCATTACATTCCGGCACGTCCATTTGCCATTCTCTCTGCAGGCGGAAACTTCAAGCGAGAACTAGCAACTCGCGTGCCATTAACAGCGTCTTTGCAATTTCTGCGCGGTGTCAGTATGTTAGAGATAGCGTCCCGCACGCGATCTTTCTAAGTTGTTGGAAAGGTGACAGAAGGCGGTACCGACATGGAATACGATCGGGCGCACATCAACGCTCAAACGACACTGGCGTCTTACAGTACGCAAGCTCTGCTGAAAGCTCGAAGGCAACTCCCGTCAGGCAGAGATCAAGATCTCGACCGCGCGCGGAAGCGCAATCGCGAGCGGCATGAGGCGTTGCTCGGCCAGGAAGCGCAGCTCGTTGCGCGAGAGCGCGTCCGGCTCCACGATTGCGTAATGGCCATTGGCTGAGCGCTTGCTGATCTGCCGCGCATAAATGCGTAACAGCTGGTCGTTGAACTGACAGCCGATGAAAAGGAAGCTCCGCCCGGTCCGTCGCTCCTTGACAATTTCAGGAATCGGCGTCTGAATATCGATCTCGGTCAGCACCTCGACATAATCTGCATCGGAGACCAAGAAGTTCTCTGCGGGCAGCGCCCCGCCATGCGGTTTGTAGAGGACTGTCGTCCAACTGCCAGCCGCAGCGCGATCGACCTCTTTGCCTTCTGCATCATAGAACCGATACCAGTGATCTTCGCCCAAGCCTGCGCGGGTGACGCCCTGCACCTCGCCCCAACCCTCGTGCTTTTGAAGGGCCGCACGCATCGCGCCGTCATACCAAGCGTCGACGACGACAGGCAGGGACAGTAAGGCGAGATGATAGTGCAGCGGCGTCGGCTCGACTGGTGCCGCAAAGGCCTGCGCCATCAATGCCGTCACTGTGGACCGATGCTTATTGCTCTCGATGTACTGTGCTGATGCCCAGAGATTGCCCTTTGCCCGGCGCGGCAGCGCGACCTTACTGGCGAAAAAGGCAGCCAGGGCTTCGGGCGTCATCGGCACAGAGGGCTTGGACAACTCGGCGACGCCAGGACCGAGATAGGGAACGATGCTGCCGGCACGCAGCCTGGCTGCCACGTCAGCGAGAATCGCCTCAGCATCCGCCGCATTTACAAAATCGATTTTCCGGATCGCCTTCATCGCTCGTCTGCGTTCTCGCCACGCTTCCTGGCATTGATGGTGATCGGCAACGGCGTGTCGCTCGGCATGTTGGGCAGATCGAGGACCCAACCATTAGCTATTCTGATCCAACCGCCCCACAGCGTCTCATGCTCGGATTCCACGATCGGCTCTTCAAGGTCTTTTTTCGGCACGTAAATCGACAGGCCAGCCTCCGCAGAGCGGCGGATCATGACTTTCATCAATCAACTCCGTGAATCGGACGGATCGCTGGCGGGATTGGCGTGCTCCCGAGACATGGAGCGCAGGTGAGCTACGATGTCGGACAGAGTGCGGACGACCCGATCTACCTCTTCGACAGTGGTTTCATGCGACAGCGAAAAGCGCACGGCGCCGCGTAGGCTGTTAGCCGGCACATTCATGGCGCGCAGCACGTGAGATGGCTCTATTGAGCCGGAGCTGCACGCTGATCCGAGCGAAACGGCAATCCCGGCCTTATTGAGATGATGGGCGATAGCTTCGCCTTCGAGATGCTCGAAGGCGATATTGGCCGTGTTCGGCAGCCGGCTGCTGACATCGCCGAGGACCATGCAGTGGCCGTTCTGCAACGTCGCTTGTTCCAGCCGATCGCGCAACGCACCAACGCGAACGCGCTCCCACTCAAGGCGCTCTGAAGCAAGCTTTGCAGCTTTACTAAGACCGACGATGCCGGGAACGTTCTCGGTTCCGCCGCGGCGCTGTCGTTCCTGTCCTCCGCCCCAGATCAACGGCCTGAATTTTGTGCCTTTGCGCAAATAAAGCGCGCCAACTCCCTTGGGGCCGTGCAGCTTGTGCGCGGACATCGACAGCATGTCGATATCACTGAGCTTCAAGTCGATCGGCACCCTGCCTACGGCCTGCACCGCATCGGTATGAAATAGCGCGCCGGACGCGTGCGCCATCTTGGCCAGAGCTTCCACCGGAAAAATGGTTCCGGTCTCGTTGTTGGCCCACATGACCGACGCTATCGCTGTGCGTGGTCCGAGCGCCCAGCGAAAAGCCTCAACATCAAGCCGGCCGCACGAATCCACCGGGATCAGATGGGTCTTGACACCCCTGGTCGCCAACTGTTTGACCAGCGTCAGGATCGCCTGGTGCTCGACGGAGGTGGTGACGATCTCGTCCCGCCCCTGCTGGGTCACAAGCGCAGAGAGAATGGCGGCGTTGTTAGATTCGGTACCGCCGGAGGTGAAGACGATCTCATGATCGTAGGCAACCCCTAACAATGCCTTCAGGCTGCGGCGCGCCTTCATCACAGCGTCCGCGACCTTGTTCCCGAAGGCATGAGTGGAGGAGGCATTGCCGAACTGCTCGGTGAAGAACGGCAACATGGCTTCGACAACGCATGGATCTGTCCGAGTTGTCGCATTGTTGTCTAGATAAACCGACACAAGCGCCTCGTTCAATGCCGCGCTTTGGCGGCGTCGGCGACCGGGATCAGGCGAACGAATTCGCCGAGCCTTTCGACCAGCCGCGCCTGAATACCTTCCAGCGTAAAGCTTGAAAGCTTGCAGAACACGCAGGCACCGGTCAGATTGACCATGATCTTGTTGCCGTCGATCTTGACCAGCTGACAGTCGCCGCCGTCGCGCTGCAGATTGGGACGAATCTCCTCGATCACAGCTTGAATGATTTGCTCCCGATCGGTCTCAGTCTCGGGGCGTTGCTTCCGTTGTTTGGGCTCGACCAGCATGCTTCGCGTTCTCTTGTCATCAGCCGAAGGATTTGCCGCAGGAGCAGCTCGATTTTGCGTTCGGATTGTCGAAGGTGAAGCCCGAGCCCTCCAGCGCCACCACAAAATCGATGGTCGTGCCGGCAAGATGCGCATAGCTTTTGTTGTCGACGAACAGCTTGACCCCATCGCGCTCGATCACGGTGTCGTCGAGCTTCGGCTCGTCGACCAAGCCCATCATGTATTTGAATCCGGCGCAGCCGCCGGCCTCGATCATGATGCGCAGGCCGCTCGCCGGCTGTGCCGATGTTGAAATCGCGCCCTTGACCGCATTCACTGCGCTCTTCGTCAGATTGATCATGGCTCACCCTGATTTGCCTCGCTCGGTTGCTCGCGAATTGGCAAGTCGCATGCCAGCGCGCACGCGGTTGAAAATGCTAACATTTTCGAACCACGCCTGTTGGTCTTGCGACGCGTGTCGGATTGTTGACAAGTATTCGAGAGATCGCGGCGCGCTTTTCGTGTTTCGCTCATGGATTCCGCCAATAAGCGTGGCGCACGCGGCGGCAAACAACTTGCATTGCGTTCGCGCCGGCAGAGCTGTCCGGCGATTGCCTTAGATCGAGGGACGATTCATGACTGCAATTGAGAACACCGCGCTCGGCCGGCTGGAGAAGGAGGGGCGCCTGCTCAACGCCGTATTCAAGGGCGCGACCACCAAGCCGGGCCGGTTCGGCTTTCGCGGCGATATCGCACTGAAATTCCAAGCCCAGGTCGCGGACGAGAAACGGCCTCCCGACTATTCGATCGAGCAGGTACTGACGGTCGCCCAGAAAGGCGAAAACACCATCCCGGTGCTGGCCGGCTACCTTCACTCCTTCGCCTATCTAACTGATTTCGCTGAGGTTCTTGACGCTGCGCTAAGCCCTCATGGTAGCTATTTCATTTTCTGCAACAACATAGACCTGTTGGCGAAATACCGAACCAAGCTCGGCGATATCACCTTCCACGTGCTGCCGTGCGATGAATCCACCGTCTGGAAGGAGATGATGTACCTGGCCGGCGTCGATAAGAACGATCTCAAGAGGCTTGATGCGGGTGGCAGGCTCGATTGCCTGCTCGAAGCAGCCCAGGCTGTCGGCGCATCGTTTGACGAGATCTCTTACGAAGACGGTTTGAAGAGGATGCAGCCCGTGAAAAACCGCAACGAGAACCGGCCGGTCTGAGCGCCGGCTTCAGGTTTCGCCTGAGCGATCGTCCTCGTCCTCGAGAAGCCGAACGCCGATGACGCAGATATCGCCGTCCAACACCGTCAACGCGATCGGAGTGAGCCCGCTACCCTTGCATGGGCCATCAACGCAGCGGCCGGTGCTGAGCTCGAAGGCCGAGCCGTGCTTGCCGCACATCAGTCGGATGCTGCTAGGATCGAGGAACTGGTTGCGTTCCCAGTCCAGATTGATGCCTTTGTGCGGGCATCTATTGATATAGCCAAACACCTGCTTACCCCAGCGCACGACGACAATGGGCCACGGCCTGTGGCTGCCGTCTTCGTCGAGGATCATGAGCTTGAAGCCGATGGCGCGCCTACTTGGAATGTCGTTGAAGCCGCAGATCGCATAGGCGATTTTCGACTGCATCCGTTGCTCGTTCATGACATGATCCCTGTCATTGATCACCGTGCGATCAGCCCTGCAAAAATCGCGCAAGTGCGGATCTCCTCAGCTTTTCGGGAATTCTACGCGCGATCTCGACCTCATGTCGACGCAGCGAGAGATTTGACTGACCTGAGTCCGTGGACCGCAGCTCCTTCATGCTGCCGTCTCCAGGACGGACTATTTTGTCTCATCTTGCAGGTGACGGACGCCGCTTCGATGCCTACTACACCGCCTTGCGCTGGCAGCTTCGGTGGTTATCTGCTAACCGGGCACTGTTGCGGTCCGCGTGGGCGGCTAAAGCTAGTATGCGCCCCCATTTGGACTAGTGATGGCGACGCTGGTGAACAAATGTCCGAGGTTATTGGGCTTGCCATCTGTCTAGACCGAGAGCTCGAAGCGATTGAACTGGTCGAGGTGCTAGCGCATCCGAGTCGGCGTGCCATCCTGACCGCTGTCCCGCAGGCCGGCCGCGTGCCGCTGACGCGAGAGGAAGCGGACCTCGCGTTCGCGTCTTCCAAGCAAGCCGAGGCCTCGACGCTGGCGAGTCCCGGCGTCATCACCGAACGTTTCCGCATCGCCGCGATGACGAAGGCGCACGGGGGATTGAGTGGTCCTCTCTCACCGTGGCGGACGGTCGAGCGAGGCGGCTCATCCGCGAGCGCAGCACATGGAGATTCCCCTCGCCCGAAGCTTGGTGTCGAACTCGCTCTGCTCCATGGGAGAAGTAGACAGAGGCGTTGCTAAGCCGCTTCCGCGGAAGCGGGCGCGTGAGTTTGGCAGTCGGTCGGACAAACCCGAGCGCAGGCACTGCAGCCGATGCAGGCGCCCGGGTCATTCAAAACCATAATCTTCTTCTCGATCTCATCGTCGTCATCATCGAAATCGACAACCTCGCCCCCCTCGGTGATCCCCTTCAACGTCATGACGTTCCGACCGCAGACCTTGAAGCAGCGGCCACAGCCGATGCAGTGGTTGGCATCGATCGAGATCAGGTAATCCGGCGTCCAGTTGCGACCATCGCGCGTTGCAAATGACATGCTTGGCCCCTTACGCCTTTTCCAACGCCTTCAGATCTTCGTGCTTCCGCTCAAGTTCCGCAAAGGCATCGTGCGCCTTCTGCGCCACCGCCATGATCGAAGTCCAGTTGACGGGCAATTCCTCGGAAAGGTCGTGCAGATCCATCTTGGCCTGCGTGGCTTTGCTCGACAGTTTTCTTATTTCTGCTTTCAGCATCTCAAGGTTGCTCATGAGCTGCCCCTCAATAGTTCGCCACGTCGGGAAATTTCCGGATCATCTTGATGCCCGTTCTGACATATTTGCCACCCTCGGCAGCCAGCTTTGAGAGATCGTCGAAGCCGAAGCGATGCACATCGCGCAACTGCTTGTTTGTTACGATCAGCCGACCGCCGATCAGTACTATGCGGCCAAAGCCTTCATGGTGCATCTTCAGCATCGGCTGGATCATCACACCTGTCGCCTTCTCGATCGAGAGCGCGACCGCATTGAAGAACAGTTCCAACCGCCAAATCGTATCCGGATCGGGATCGCCGACGATCGGCAACTCCCTCCGCTTCTCCCTGTCGAGTATGTAGGGCTCGAGCAGATCGAAATCGCTCTTTTCTTCCCATAAGCCATGCATGTCCTGAGCGCGCCAGATCTTGACCAGCTCCTTGACGAAGGGCGCATCGAGAGCGAGGCTCTTGGTCTGCAGTATTTCTACTGTCTCAGTCATATCGTCCTCATTTTTCGAAATCGAACGTCCGCTCCTGGTCCTTTGCTAGCGCTTTGCGCAACCAGGGAGGCGGCGTACCCTTCAGCACGCGCTGGAGCTTTTCGAGCAGCTCCAGGATGTTCTCGGGCTTGTTCACCTTGATGGGATGTATTTTGTTCGCCACCACCCGCGCGGCGCCGGATCCACCGATCGCAACGACATAGAGGATGGCGCAATCCTTGATCGCCTCGAGCTTGGGCGCGAGCTTGTCCTCGTTGCCGTCTTCCTTGAGGTCGCCGTCGAACTGAAACGCTTTCAGAAACACGTGCCCGTCCGGAAAAACATCATAGATGGCAATGTTCTTAGCCCAACCAAAATGCGCATCGACGCGCCTCAAATCCTGTGTAGCGAATGCGACTTTCATGCAATCGATCTCTCTGTCGCGTCAATAAAGCTGCGGCGGCCAGACCTGCAGGCTAGCGCGGTGATCGCCAGGTATCGGGCGTCGGCTGCTGATTTTCCTCGCGGTCGGCGATCACGAGATTGGCGATATCGAAGATCAGATCGCGCGTGCCGCGATAGCCGACGGATAGCTGGTGTCCCGCGCCGATCCGATCGAACATCGGAAATCCCGCGCGATAGAACGGAACGTTTAGCCGCGCAGCGGCCTGGCGGCCATGCGAATGGGTGATCAAAAGATCGCATGCGTGCGCGTTCGCGAGTTCCTCTAGATCTTCGAGATCGCCGATCAGCACCTCCTTCGCCTTAACGCGCTCCAGCACCGGCGATTGCGTCGTGGTCACGGCCGCGGTGACCTGCCCGCCCATCTCGTGCAGCATGCTGGAGACATCGAACAACAGGTCGGGCTCCGCACCGATCGCGAGCCTCCGGCCGGCGATGTGGAAATGAGCATCCAGCATGGCATCGGCCAGCTGGCCTCGCTGCCGCCGGTATTTCAATGGTATCGGGCGTCCGCTGATGTCGCTCAGGAATGCCATGAATTGATCGTTGGGGACGAGTCCGCATAGGCGCTCGAACAGGCGGAACGGCACCCCGGCCTGGGCGTGCATGGTTTCCGCTGCCCGCCGCATCTGCGCACCGATGGCAATAGTCCAGCCGGCTCTGCCCATGCTCGCGACTTCGTCGACCCCGATGCCGCCGATGGTCGTTGGTGTGAACTCCTCGGGGATATGCCCGTCCAGCGATCCCGCCAGATCAGGCAGGATGGATGGCTTCAGGCCGAAATCCTCCAGAATGGTCCTGAGTTCGTCTAGATCACCCGGTGTCAGGTGACATCCGGGTAGGACATTCACCCGCGCGGGATCGCGCTCAGCCTGGACTGCCGGCGCCTCCACCAGCACCTCGACCATGCGCGCCACCGTCTTTTCCCAACCGTCCTGGAATGCGTCCTTGAAATCCGGCGTAGAGACATAGACCAGAGGAAACTTGGCGAGCTGGGGATGTCTCTCGCGGATTAGCTTGATGTAGGCGTCAACGTCATCGCCATTGGTTTCGGTCACCCCGGTCGAGCAGATCCCGATCACCTCCGGCTTGGTCCGATTATAGATGTTGAGTATGGATTGCTCGACATTTTCATAGCCGCCGAGCACGATCGCCACCTCGCTCATCGCAGTGGTCTGCAGCGGCACGGCCTCTTTGAAATGCCGCACGAACAGCGTCAGCCCGAAGGATGTGCAGCCTTGCGAGCCGTGCAGAAGCGGTATCGCCCCACGCAGCCCTAAGAAGGCGAATGCGCCGCCGATCGGCTGGCTCATCTTCAGCGGATTGACCGCACAGGCCTTCTTCGGCGTGGTGACAATGGCCATGACGCTGTCCTATTCCGCGGCTTGCAGAATGGCAGGGGGCAAGGAGACCGGCATGGACGCCAGAATGTCTTCGATCCGCCTCTTGCAGCAGCCACCGACTGCCTCGGTGTGCTGTCTGACTGCCTCGACGGTGCTCAGGCCATGCGAACGGATCGCATCCTCGATCGTGCCGAGATCGACTGCCTTACATAAGCAGATCTTCTTCGCGCGGCGGGTCGTCTCGGCAAGCAAGTGATCGGCAGTGATTTCCGCAATGTGCGCGTCCTTCTGCGCAATGGCCTTGAACTGCCGGTTATTGGCTGTATCGTCCCACGGCGCCGGGCGGCGCAGCTGCTCCCATATCGGGTTGAACAGCGCCTTGTCGATCTGCTCGACCAGTTTCACCATCCCGATGTAGCCCATGTAGGCGTGATATCGCTCCTGGTTAATGTCGAGCCAGGGCATCGCCGCCTTGAGCGCGACGAATTGCGACTTCCCGCCCGAGAGCATGATATCCGCTTTCGCGTCCTTGAGTATCTTGTACATTTCCCGCGGCGTCATGTCCTCGATCATGTGGGCGTCCTGGCCCATCAGCTCCTTGATCCGTTCCTTGTCTTCCTTGGTGGATTTCTTGACGCTGGTACCGACCAGTTCGAGCCCTGCCTCCTGCAGCGCCGCCACAACGGACCAGGATTTGACACCGCCGGTGATCAGCAGCGCCCTCTTGCCCGCAAAGCGAGGCTTATAGGGTTCGATCGCGGCCCAGGCCCGCGCCTCCTCGCGCGCGATCACCGTCTCGGTGCGGTCGATAATATCTTTCGGCGCGCCACGTTCGAGCAAAAGTCGCGCAATCTCGCGCAGTGAATTGCTGGAGTCCTGAATGCCGTAGAACGAGCCCTCGAAGAACGGGATGCCGTAACGCTCCTCCATCTTGCGCGCGACATTGATCATCGACTTCGAACATACCATCATGGCAGCGCGCGCCCGGTGGGATGAGGCGACTTCACGATATTTGCCATCCCCCGAAATGCAGGAGAGGATGCGGATACCGAGTTCGTCGAACAGCGGCTTGACCTGCCAAAGCTCGCCCGACAGATTGTATTCACCGATCAGGTTGATGTCGTAGGGCGTGGTGTAGTCCGGCTCTTCGGTGCCAATGACGTGCTCAAGCAAGGATTCGCCGGCAAGCTTGCAGCCCAGGTTTTTTGGACCCACGAAGCCGGGCGAATTGACCGGAATCACCGGCTTTCCGAATTTCTGAGAAGCTGCCTTGCAGACCGCGTTGATATCGTCGCCGATCATGGCGGGAATACAGGTCTGATAGACGAAGATCGCCGGCGGATTGTACTTCGCTATGATCTCCCTGATTGCCCTGTACAATCGCTTTTCGCCGCCAAACACGATGTCGGTTTCGTTCATGTCAGTGGTAAAGCCCGTGCGCCAGATGCTTGCACCAGATGAAGCTGCACCGCGGTTGTCCCAAGAATTACCCTCACAGGCGATCGGGCCGTGCACCAGATGGGCAACATCAGTAAAAGGCTGCAGCGCGATCTTGGCGCCGTCGAAGGCGCAGCCGCCCGCGGCGCTGCCCGGCTGCAGCTGCTTGGTGCAGCCCTTCTTGCGCTCGGCATCCGGCTTGCTGGCGTTCTTGGCGCAGCCCGGCTCGTTAAAGACATCCTGAATGGTGGCCGAAAGCGAACTCATCTTTCTTTCCGTAACGGAGGGTTTCGTCGCAGCTAAAGCCTTCATTCGCCAGGCCCATCGCCGGGCGAGGCCTTCGTTCGCCGGCGATGGGGCATGTCGTCGTCATCAACGAATGATGTCGAAGCTGTAGTCGGTCTTGCCGGCAATGTTGGTCTTCTTGTCCATATCATCGAAGATTTTATCGAGAATCTTCACCAGCACGTTCATGCCGCCCTGATAGCCCCACACCGGATAGCGGTGATGGTGATGCCGATCAAAAATTGGGAATCCGATTCGGATCAGCGGCGTACCGGTATCGCGCTCTAGATACTTGCCATAGGTGTTGCCGATCAGGAAATCGACCGGCTCCGTGAACAGCAACGAGCGCATGTGCCAGAGATCTCGGCCCGGATAGGCGTGGCAGTTCTGCCCAAACGACGAGTCTGCAAACAGCCCCCGGATTTTCTCCTCCCACGCCTTGTTGCCGTTGGTGGAGAGCACATGGGTCGGTTCGGCTCCAAGTTCAAGCAGGAAGGCAGCTAACCCATAGCAGAGATCTGGATCGCCATAGATCGCGAATTTCTTGCCATGGATATGCGCGTTCGAGTCAGCCATCGCGTCGACCAGGCGGCCCCGCTCTCGTGCCAGTTGCTCCGGGATATCCTTGCCGCTGATGCGCGACAACGCCATCAGGAACTCATCTGTTGCGGACACGCCGACCGGATAGTTGAAAGCCAAGACCTCGTGGCCGTGATCGGAAATGAACGGTAGCGACTTTTCCGTGCACCACTGCTGCATCGAGATTGTCGCCTTGGCGTGAACCGCGTTCGCGGCGTCTTCCAGCGTAGTGCCGCCGTCGTACATCCGGAACTCGCCGTCGGTCGGCGTATCGAAGACATCGGAATTGTCGGCGAGGATGGTGTACTGGATGCCCATCAGTTCGAAGATGCGTTTGATCTCGCGGAGATTGCCGACGGTGTAGCCGTCAAAGCCGCCGATGAAGTTGATCTTATCGTTGGCCGCCCGCTCAAGTTTGGGCATTGTTCCGGCCTTGCCGTCCCAGAAATGCTCTAGGATGCCCTTGAGTGCATTGTCATAACCCGTGACGTGGCTGCCCACAAAGGCCGGCGTGTGCGCGAACGGCACATCGAACTCCGCTGGAACCGAGCCTTTTTCCTTGGACGTTTTGATGAAGGCGTTGAGGTCGTCACCGATCACCTCTGCCATGCAGGTGGTGGAGACGGCGATCATCCTGGGCTTGTATATGTTGTAGCTGTTGGCGAGCCCGTCGATCATGTTGTTCAGGCCGCCGAACACCGCAGCATCTTCCGTCATCGACGAGGAGACGCAGGAGCTCGGCTCCTTGAAGTGCCGCGACAGATGGCTACGGTAATAGGCGACGCAGCCCTGCGAGCCGTGCACGAAGGGCAGCGTTCCCTCGAAGCCAACGGAGGCGAACACCGCGCCGAGCGGTTGGCAGGCCTTGGCCGGGTTCACCATCAGCGCTTCCCGCGCAAAGTTCTTTTCACGATATTCGGGCGTCTTCGCCCATTCGCGGATGCGTTCGACCTCCTCGGGATCGCGGGGGTTTTCGAACATCTTTTTCTTGTTGGCCAGCATTTGCTGGTATTCCGGACCGCGGAAAAGCTCGAAGTGATCGAGCACGTGTTCTGCATTTTGCGCCATGGTGTTCCTTTCGAAAAATCGTAATCGATGTCGGCGCCGGCTATGAGGCGGAGAGCCGGACAGGCAGGTTATTCCGCAGCCAGAAGCTTCGGCTTGGCGACGTCCTTCCAGGGCGCTTTGGTCTTCTTCCAGATCGGCGAGTTAATGGCCATGTCCATGTCGCGCGCGAAAATCGCAAACCCGTCATAGCCGTGATACGGACCCGAATAGTCCCACGAGTGCATCTGCCGGAACGGCACACCCATTTTCTGGAACACATATTTTTCCTTGATGCCGGAGCCGACCAGGTCCGGCTGCATCTTCTCGACGAAACGCTCGAACTCGTATCCGGTGACGTCGTCGTAGATTAGCGTGCCGTCTTTCACATAATGCTGGGCGGTGCGCTGATAGTCGTCATTGTGGCCGAACTCGTAACCGGTGCCCACGACCTCCATGCCAAGGTCCTCATAAGCGCCGATCACATGACGCGGACGAAGACCACCGACGAAAAGCATCACGGTCTTGCCTTCCAGGCGCGGGCGATATTTTGCGATCACCGCGTCCACCAGTGGCTGATATTTCGCAATCACCCGCTCGGCGCCCTCCTTGATTTTGTCATCGAAATAGCCGGCGATCTTGCGCAGCGACTCCACGATCTTCGAGGGCCCGAAGAAATTATATTCGCACCACGGAATGCCGTACTTCTCCTCCATGTGGCGCGAGATGTAGTTCATCGACCGGTAGCAGTGCAGCACATTGAGCTTCGCTTTCGGCGTTGCCTCGAGCTCGGCCAGCGAACCGTCGCCGGACCACTGCGCGATCACGCGTAGGCCCATTTCCTCAAGTAGGATCCGGGATGACCAGGCGTCACCGCCGATATTATAGTCGCCGATAATCGCGACGTCGTAGGGAGTCGCCTCAAACGTCGATTTGCCCTCGGGCGTGGCCTTGTCGAACACCCAGTCCCGCACAGCGTCGTTCGCGATGTGATGCCCGAGCGACTGCGACACACCACGAAAGCCTTCGCAACGGACTGGCACGATGGTCTTGCCGCCATATTCCTTCGACTTCAGCCTAGACACCGCCTCGATATCGTCGCCGATCAGACCGATCGGGCATTCCGACTGGATGGTGATGCCGTTGTTGAGCGGGAACAGCTCCTGGATCTCGTCGATGATCTTCGCAAGCTTCTTGTCGCCGCCGAACACGATATCCTTTTCCTGGAAATCGGAGGTGAACTGCAACGTCACGAAAGTATCAATGCCCGTCGTGCCGACGTAATAGTTGCGCCGCGAGCCCCACGAGTACTGGCCGCAGCCGACCGGACCATGGCTGATGTGGATCATGTCTTTGATCGGTCCCCAGACCACGCCCTTCGAGCCCGCATAAGCGCAGCCACGGATCGTCATCACGCCAGGGATGGATTTTAGGTTGGACTTGACGCCACAATCGGACCTGCCTTCCTCATGCACATTGAGGTGCTTGGCGCGCCTCTTCGCGGTCTTCTCGGGATAGACCTTCAGCACTTCCTCGATAAGTTTCTTATTGCGGGCCTTGACACTCTCCGTCCTGGCGAGACTCATGCTGATATCCTTCGAAGGTTTCCTGTTGTGATGAGGGCTCTAGGCCAAGGGTTTTGCAACGAGCGTGCCACCTGGCCTGAGCGCAAGAATCAGCACATTTGTAAGTAGATAGCGCTTGCGCGCGGCCAGATGGACCGTTGTCCCAAACCCGACATCTGAGATGTCTAAAGACTTTCTCGTTTGTTTTTGTTCAAAACAAAACAGCGGCGCGGTCCACATGTGGCTTTGCACGCGCCTTTTCCTACGCACTGCCGCGGAACAGTGCGGTACGCGACGGGTCTGCCCGAAGTAGCACTCGACCGGTCGACCAGTGCCAGGACTGCGTGAGCCGGGTCCGGCTCACCACCACAATTCGTGGCATGAAGGCGCGATTGGTGCTCACCTTTATCGGCGACGGCGATGCGCACATTGTGCGTACCCTCGTTGCCATCCTGATCAATTCGTTCTGTGAGGTGGTGGCAACGGAGACCGAATCGAACACGGCGGCGACGATGATCTTGCTGCTCTGATGGCTCTCCGCCGGCTCGTCCCCCTTTCAGTATCGCCCCCTCACCCAAGGGACTTTCTCGTATGTCGTGAGAACTTCCCGATCGATCTCATGGAGTCCGAAGATAGGGACCTCTTCGGCTTCCGCGCCGAGTACGAATAGAGGTCCTGTCAGCCGATCTCTGGTAGTTGACGCGGCTCGGGTCATGGCTAGCCTGCAAAGGCCTCCAGACAGCACTCGAGAATCCAGGAGGGCTCGTCCTTCTTTTGCCAGATGAAGCGGACGGTGTTTCCGATGGCCCCTTGACGGCTTGTCGGACTCGATAAGCGTCTCGAATCCATATCGATGTTCGTCGACGTAGATCGGACGAACGCTGGCCCACCGTCTCGCGTAAAGCCTGCGTTCAATCCTCCGCCCGAAGGAATACAGTCAGGATTTCCAATACGGCTACTGCGTGCCAGCTTTGCCACAGCCCCTCCACTTACTCTACCCGCCGCTCGGGGCCGGCCACTAGGCCAATCAGGCACCCGATCAGGAAGGCTGAAGTGTCAATCGTGGCACGAGCTCATCGGAATCCCCCTCTATGCCGGCACGCAGGTATCGGATATCGGACAGACGGCAGCGCATTGCGGCGTGTCGAAATGCTCATCACATTCGGTGCACTTCTTCGCATCGATCATGTACGTGTCGTTCTTGAGCGTGATTGCGGCATTGGGACATTCGAACTCACATGCGCCACAGACGGTGCACTGGGAGGCGATAATCTTGTAAGCCATCACTGCATTCCTTGTACAGGCGAACCGAACGGCTTCTTCCCTTTCAAGAGGCGTGCCAAGCCGCTGGATGCTGATCTATCTTGAAGATTTTCCGTTTCGCGGCGGCATGTCGCGACTTCGACAGTCAGCGTGCATCCGCCCTTCGGAAGAGCAGATCATGGGGAGCTTGAAGGAGCAGAGCTGGGCGTTGCGGTTGCCGATCGCTCCGGAAGCAACCGCGGCAGGGCGGCCATACTTAAGGCTAACTCTGGAGGATAGAGATCTAGGAGACGAAGCGCATGAAGGCGTTGTAGGACGAGCTTCCATGTGCGGGTTAGGCGTGAACGTGCCTCTATAGAAAAAAATTCGAATTTGATAGCGGACGCCGCTTTGACCGGTGGGTTCAGACGAGCACCACGCTCAGAGTACCATTCTGGGCACGTATCGCATAAAATCCGCAGCTAGCTCTACTCAGAGTGAGGCCATTATGCGAATTTTCACGATTTCCGCTGCCGTGCTGGCCGGATGCTTCCGTCTGTCTGGAGCATACGCTGAGCCACTTTTGGTCTCGCACTCCGATAAGAAGGCTTATCAGTCGGTGCAGGAGGCCATAGACGCATTACCGACGCAAGGCGGCGATATTCTGATCGCGCCGGGCACCTATCGCGAGAAGGTCAAAGTCATCAAACCTGGTGTTCATATTAGGGGCATGGGCAAGAAGCCGGCTGACACGATTGTTGTCTACGGCGACGGGGCGATCAATGTGGGTGGAACCTCTCATTCGGCGACGCTGGACGCATCAGGCGACGACTTCCGGCTCGACAATTTGACCGTTCAAAACGACTACTCCCAGCATCCGGAGAATTTGCCTTCGCAGGCGGTGGCGCTTTCCATCACTGGCGATAAGGACGTTATCACCCGCGTCCGACTGCTCGGGGCACAGGACACACTATTTGCAAATAAGGGGCCGAACGGCCGAATGTCGCGGCAATACTTCTCCGACTGCTACATCGAGGGACATGTCGATTTCATATTCGGCAACGCCAAGGCCTACTTCCAGCACTGTGAGTTACACGGCATCGCCAATCAGGCGGTTGTGTATACCGCACAGAGCAAAGGATCGCCCGACGAAGACAGTGCCTATGTATTCGATCATTGCACCCTCACCGCCGATCCCGCGCGGGACATTGCCCTTGGCCGGGCTTGGCGCCCTTACGCTACGGTAGTTTTCTTGTTCACGAAGATGAATGCGCCGGTTATCGCGGAAGGTTGGCGCGAATGGACTCCCGGCAAAACCGACACACTGAAGACGGCCTATTATGCGGAATACAAATCCACCGGCATCGGCGCCAATCCTAAAGTCCGAGAGCCCTACTCCCATCAGCTCACCAAGAGCGAAGCCACGCAATGGTCGCGCAAGGAGTTCTTCGCGAGTGATACGGATTGGCTGCCAAACCAATCATCCCGATAGGAAATCAGCGCAACTTTCTGGTTTTGCACCTCTCGGAGCCGCACTTTCTTGCACGCTGACGGGGACTCGCACTCGGCTGGATTTCCGGTGGGCGGCTCTTCCCCACACCCTCCCCAAGGGGCGCGCGTCAAGCAACGTCTGCATCGGCGTCTTGCCGTAGCACCAGCGGCCCTGATGTGGGCGCGTTTCATTATAGGCGGTGACCCATTCATCGAGATCACCCTACAGCGAGACGATGCTCGGATAGAGCATCTTGCGGAACGCGACGCGGTAGAACTCCTCGAGCACGGTGCGATGGAAGCGCTCGCAAATCCGGTTGGCCTGCGGGCTCTTGGTTTTCGTGCGGGTGTGATCGATGTCCTCGACGGCAAGGTACAGCTCGTACTCGTGATGCTCCGGGTTGCCGCAATACTCGGTGCCGCGGTCAGTCAGGATCTGGCTCAGCGGGATGCCATGCCTGTCGAAGAACGGCACGACGTGGTCGTTCAACAGCTCCGCCGTCGTGATCGGCGTTTTGCGGTCATACAGCTTGGCGAATGCCACCTTGCTGTAGGTGTCGATGAAGATCTGCTGATATATGCGCCCGACCCCCTTCATATTGCCGACATAGAAGGTGTCCTGGGCGCCTCAGTAGCCGGGGCACGCGCTCTCGAACTCGCCATTCGCCTCCTTCTCGGACCTGGCCTTTTCCAACGCGAGAGCTGCGCCTCGGTCAGTACCAGGCCGTCCTGGGCCATCTTGGCCTCCAGCGCCTTCAGCCGTTTCTTGACGTTGGCGAGGTCGTGACGCAGCCACACCGCCCGCGCGCCGAACGGTGAGATCGACAGGCCCCGGCTCCGGAGTTCATTGCTGACCCGCACCTGACCCCAGGCCGGCTGCTCGATCGCCAGCTCGACGACCGCCGGCTCGATCTCGGGCGCGACGCGGTTCTTCAGGATCGGCTTCTTGCGGCTGATCTCGATCAGCGCCAGCTCGCCACCTTTGTCGTACAGCTCCTTGAATCGGTAGAAGCTGTCGCGGCTATAGCCCATCATCCGGCGGCCTGGCTGATATTGCCGAGCTGCTTGGCCAGTTCCAGCATTCCGACCTTTGCGCGAATAACCTTCTGCTCTTGCGGCATGGTGGCGTCTCTCCTGTGCAAGACGCTGCGGGCTGCGCGGGAGCGCCCTTTCGGGGTGAGCGCTCCTGCTCGCCCGCAGCTCCAATCCCCGCCAGTTCAGCCATGCTGTAAGATTAAGTCGAACCTTCTACATGGAAGCAGTGTTAATGCGAGACGAAGCCAAGGCTTCAACGCGATCTGCGAATCGATCGACGGCCTCGCGAGCGGCCTCGTTTGAGGCTAGGAGGTTCCTGGCGAGTCCGCAACCGTGGCCGCTGCCAGTTTGCTAAAACTGCAGCATTATCAAACTTGGCGGAGAGAACGTAGCAAAGGGGACATAAATAATGCGGAATAAGCGCGATGCAATCTACCCTTCCATTCGGTGGATTTTCAGAGCCATCGACCCAGAACTGCTTGCCTTCACGAAATCCGTGTTTTCGCGATCTGCTGGTCAAACGCAGCAACAAGCTGATTCGCGCCTCAGCAAGAGCCTTTGTGTCACTACTTTCCTTTGAACGAACTCGCCCTTAAGAGAGCTTCTGAGGTGACATCGCATGCTCGATATCGGCGACGAAGGTCGGTTCAACACATGTGGCTCTCTGGCCCGCGGGAGTGATCTCCCAGGAAAAAGCGGACGGGATTTAAGCGGCTTTAGCTCCACCTCGATCGGAGCCATATATCCGGTGGCGGAATGGAGCACCTGATGCAGGATAGATGGGGTGACTGCGGTTGCTGCTCGAAGGGCTCAGCCTGGAAGGGAAGCCGGTGAGCCGGCGGCAGCAGGAGCGCGAATATGAAGCACTATGTTGGTCCGGATGTTTCCCTAAGGAGACGGCTATCTGTGTTGTAGACGAGAATGGCGTCGTCATTCGCGAAGGCAAAGCACTTTCTGAGCCGGAGGCTATTGTCGCCTGGCTCAACGAAAGCGGATTGCACATCACTAAGATCGGGATTGAGATTGGTGGTCTCGCTCGTTGGCTGTACAGCGAATTACGTGCTGCCGGTCTACACGCAGTCTGCATCGATCCCCGAAGGCTGCGTGGGGTGACCAAGACAATGCCCGTTAAGACCGATCGGAACGACGCTCGCGCCATTGCACAGGTAATGCGGGTTGGCTGGTACACCGTTGTTCATATCAAGGGTGATGTGAGCCAGGAGCTACGAATGCTCCTGAATAATCGCAAGACGCTTTTGATCAAGCAGATCGATATCGAGAACGAAATTCGGGGCGTCTTACGTATCTTCGGCTTAAAGCTGTCTGGCCGCATATCTCAAGCGACGTTTGAGCAGCAAACCAATGAACTCACTGATGGCCATCCACGGCTCGCGGTGATGCTACGTCCAATGCTTGTGGCTCGAGCCGCGCTGCGTGAACAGTACGGCGTCCTACACAAGATGGTACTTGAAATAGTGCGCCGCGAACCGACGTGTCAGCGTCTCATGACGATACCAGGCGTGGGTGCACTGACGGCAATCACTTTTCTAACAACCATTGATGACCCAGATCGCTTTCAACGTTCCCGCGACGTTGGCGCGCATCTCGCCCTCACGCCACGCAAATATGCATCTGGGGAAACCGATCGGAATGGTGCGATTTCGAGATGCGGAGATGTGATGCTCAGGACCACACTTTATCAGGCAGCGCTTGCACTTCTAACCCGTACCCAGCGTTGGTCTGCGTTGAAAGCCTGGGGTGTAAACGTGGCCAAGCGACGCGGTCTTCGCCGCGCAGTCGTAGCGGTCGCACGAAAATTAGCGATCGTGATGCATCGGATCTGGGCAGATGGAAGCGAGTTCCGATGGACCCGGGAGGAGGCGATCGCATGATCAATTAGCAATTCAGCGGATCCGCCGAAAAGGCGGAACGACGTCCTGCGAGGACGAGGTCGGGGTGACTGCGCTGCAACCTCTGTAGCCTGCAATACGCGCCTAATAGATAGCAGCTCCCGATCTTCGGACTACCATCCTGAGGCGGCTATGAACGTCGACCTCGTAGACAAGAGCGAGCCTCGCAGGCTGTCAGTAGGAAGCTGAAGGCTTGTGCCGGCAACCGCAATCAGACAAGAGGTTGCACGTGTTCGAGTTATTCAAATTGCCTACCCGACAAGACAAACTCAAGTCCATGCGAGAAATGGGCGCTTAAGACCGCGCCATCTTTTGCTGTGACAACGACGAGCGCACATTTCGCCGCTACATGAACGGCGAGCGCAACATCGAACCAAAGTTGGGAGCTCGTATAGACGACACCTACGCGTCAGTCTCTGACGAGCAGTTAGGACTTCCCCAGGTCAGATGGGGCGGCCTTTCGATGCACTCCTCGCTCGCATCCGTCTAATCATGGAGTTGCCTAGTCTGTCCGCGAGACGGCAGCCCACGATCGATTTGCTTGCCGATGACCTTATGCTGATGACGCTTCAACACCCATGCGCCGACGAATGCGATGATGCGGCTGGGCTAAGTGCGCGCGCCGGGCAAAACATTGCCAGCGGATTGCTGCTGTGCTGCTGGGCGCCGCACGCGGAAGGAGGGGCGCGAGAATGCGCCAAGGCTCGCGGTCTCACGGTTCGATGCGGCTATTCGATTCCTCGAACGCGAGATGGCTACTCGTGCCGGGTCCGGCAGCCACCGTGATCTCGCCAGGCTCAGACAGCGGCTGTCTACTGCGCATTTCTACTACGTGGCACTGCACTGCGAATTCCGCGCTGACCGTACCAACTTAAACAGCGGTTTTTCGACCTCTCGGGCTCATCGCGAACGTAGGTTATGAGTACGTAGGAAGTCGCGGAAGGACGCTGACCATGAATAGGATCACGCTGTCCTCTCGGTTCTGGGCCATGCTTGTCCCAATGATCATCGGTTCGCAGCAAAATCGGCCGAAGGAGCCAGCCAGGGAAATCAAATAGCCGCAGTGTGAGCTCGTTTGACCGGGACTCTTCGACCGGGGTCGAGCGAGGGCGCAGCTAAATCCTTCTAGGCGTGCGTTAGCTACGCGATCTGGGATCGAAAGGCTGGCCGAGCATGGACGTATCTTAACCCACCATTGGGAAGGAGGTCTTCGCATAGCAGTGCAAAACACAGTGCCGAGCGTCAGCCGCGGAGTCCGACCGAATCATCAACCTCACGTTGCACCATCCTCCGGCATACATGTCAGCGAGGCTGAACTGTTCGCTCAAAGTTCGATTGCTCCTCGGAGAGACGTCTTTCGACAAATCGGCGCTCAATATCTGTTAGCTTGGTTCCTAGCAAGCGTCGACAGTGCGCGATGTCATGTCATCACAACGGCAATCCGTGCTCACAATCGCCCTAAACACGCAGCTCCGGGGCGCAGCTCTTCGCTCGACCCCTGCTCTAGACTTGCCAAGCTGTATTGCCTACCGACACGGGGGGTGCATGTGCGTTTAGCCCGCGCCCATCATACGGAGAAGGGCAACTTGGTCGCAAAATCAATGCCGATCCGTTCTTGGCTCAAAATACCAAGGCATTGCTCTGCAATCGACTGCGCATCCATCTCGAAGTCTCATTGAGGTGCGGCGAGCAAAACCTATTGTATCTTGCAACCAACGCGATTTGAAAACTGACGAGCGAATTGGGACGATCCGATGCGTCAGCTGGCCCATTCGGTTCATCGTTGGAACAGCAGACTTGCTGATGAAAGGGTGAGAAAGATGATGGCCGACCATGCGGCGAGACTAAAAACGATGACGCCGAGCCATGTCGCGACATTGGTCCAATTGATGGATCCATGCCCCCGGCGAATTCGCCTTGCCGGGCAACTGCAGAAGGTTCGGCTACGCACAGCGGTGATGGGTTCACTGTAGTTGGGAAACCGAAATCGTTGGTTGCGGATGTACTTGATGCGACCAGGTAAAAAGTTAGGCCTCCACGCTTTATTCGCTTCATGGCCCACCTTCTCAGACCGGTCGCTCAAATTAATAATGCGATAGTCCTGCCGCAGTGCGGCGATGCTATCCGCCTTCCTCAAAGCTTCGTGGTTGCCCTTATGAATTGCAATCCGATCGATCCAGCCACGAACACAATGGCTCTCACGAACCACAACGATACTCTCGCTCTCACCGCCCAGAGCGATCAGCATGCAACGGAAGCTGTGGCGCTCCATCGCGCCGCTGTCGCGCGACTGGAAAACTCCTGAGCAGTAATAGTCCCGTCCGATCTTTTGAGAGCAACGGCCTACGGCGATGAAGCTCCTAAAGTGCGTGTACTTACCCATTCTGTGATACTACGCCAGCTGCACTAACGTGGGTTTGAACGTATTTTATCGCATGTTTCAGCTCTGCAGGGCGGTCGCGGTCAACTTCCGGTTACCTGCTCCTAATGCCGGTTTGATCGCGTACGCGCCCTCATAGCTAGTTGACCGTTGCTAGGTAGCCCCATCGAATTTCTGTTCTACAACCTGACGCTACGTACGGTTCAAGCTTTTTGTTCGTAGCTCATTCCGTCTTGGTCGCCTCGAAACACGGAAAGTGCGCTCTCGAAGCAGAGCCATCCGGGGCTGGCCCGTTTCAGCCGGCGAGCAAATCTTCCGGGCTCGCCGGGCATGGTTCTGAAGTTGTCACGACGGCCTTCATGCGGGATTCGGCTCCCAATCGTTGTGGTTCTGCTTACCGGCTAGGGCTGCTTGCACACCCCTCCCATGGACGACACGCCGGTACCTCAGCGCGACCCGGAAAAGGCGGCCAAACTCCGGAAGCTGTCGTATCTGCATTTTCTACCTGCCAGGTCGCGCTATCGGCAAATCGCACGTCATCCAGTGTAATCCCTAGGACATGGTCCCGATCCAGCCCACGCATTACCAGCGCCCCCTCCCCTCCACGCACATGCCGCAGAACGATCTCGCGATAGACTGGAATGCTGCTGCCGTGCGCGTGGGGATCGTAGCGAGCATCGAAATTGATCGGCCATCGATTGCCCCGCAGGTACACATTCTCATAGGTCACCCGCTCCACGACACCGCCCCGGCTGACATCGCTCTTGATGCGCAAGCCCGACGTCGTGCCGTCCAGGGTCAGCCCGCGCACCAGTATGTCGCTGACACCCGAGTTCACCTCGCTGCCGATCGACATGCCATGGCCCCAGCCGAAATAGTTATCGATGATGGAGATGTGGCGAGTGGGACCATTGTTGCCGGCCTTGATTGCCACATTATCGTCTCCGGTGCGGATAAAGCTGCGGGTGATGGTCACATCCTGACTGGCGCCTGGGTCGATGCCGTCGGTGTTGCGCGCGTCGGCTGGTGCATCGATGGTGATGGCCCAAAAGGTGGCACCTTCGACCCGATTCATCGCCACGTGGAAATTGGGCGCATTGCGCAACGTGATGCCGTGAAAGGTAATGTCCTCGGCATGATCGATCTGGACCAGGCGGGGGACGTTCTGGTTGCCTCCCTCGGTCTGCGCGCGCCGGGCCAACTGCCACCAAGTTTCGACGCTGCCGACCATGGGCGTGCCGCCCTGGCCATCGATAATGCCGCCACCATAGATACCGCCGCCGCGCGTTTTGGAAAAGCTGATGAAGGGGCGGCATCCGTCGCCCTTCCCATCGATACGACCACAGCGTCCCACGCCCTTGTCATAGGCAGCCGGGTCGGCGAGGGCAAAAAGCGTTGCACCGCGCTCGATCCAGAGCGTTACGCCGGATCTCATCTCGAGGGGACCTGACAGGAATGCCCCACCCGCCAAATAGACCGCTGCGCCAGCAGGGCAATGTGCAATGGCGTCTTGCAGCCTAGCCGTATCATCCTTGCGAGAGGGCGCCAGGCGGGCGCAGACAGAGCCCGGCGCAACAGGTTCGGCGACCGTGCGGCGGTCTCTCGCATAGGCCTCGCCGGCACGAAGAGCCATGACGACAACCATGGGAAGCACGATCCAGTAGCGGAAAACATTTGTCATGAACACCTTCGTTTGTAGCGACTTCGATATAAGGACTTTCCGGTTTATGGAGCAACTCCGCACGAGTTGCTGGCGGCGCATGGAGTGGATCTGTCTCGGCTGGCGACCTGGGCTTATGCGAACCCCAGTCCGGCGCCGCTATAGCTGCGCGCGAGCCCTTCGTCGGCCAAGCCGGCCTCTTCAAGAGCTCCCAAGAAAACTGAGCTGCTGCCGGTTTGATGGACACCGGGTTAAGCTAATCCCACCTTGCGCTCGAACTCAACCGGGCTGAGATACCCGATGGTCGAGTGCCTGCGGATCGTGTTGTAAAATCTTTCGATATAGTCGAACACATCGGCGCGTGCCTCGTCTCTGGTTCGGTAGATCTTGTTGGCGGTCCGTTCGGTCTTGAGCGACGAGAAGAAGCTCTCCATCGCTGCGTTGTCCCAGACGTTGCCGGAACGGCTCATGCTGCAGAGAATGCCGTGATCGGCCATCAAGCGCTGGAACTGCTCACTGGTGTACTGGGCGGATTCAAACGGTCGTCGCAACACTCTGAAGTTGGAGGTTGCGATGAACATTCGAAAGCGGCGATCAGCACGGTCAGGACGAGCGCCATTGCCATCGCCAGGACGGCCGCCTGTTGCAGGGCGCGATGAACAAAATAGATTCTGGCGAGCGATCGCCACGGGGCTAAGCAGCGAGGATGCTGCGCTCGAAGCTGGAATGTCACAACCTGTCGGAACCAGATTGTTCCGAAAGGCGGGCGGCATGCCACCAGCGATGTTCAGATTTTCGGCAAAGCCGCTCTCTGGCCGGTACCTGTCATTGGTAGAGCGCGAGGAGATCGCACTTCTCAAGGTGCAGGGCCATTCCATACAGGAGATTGGGCGCTGCCTCGGGCGGGCTGCCTCGACAATCTCCCGCGAACTGCGGCGCAATGCGGCCACCCGCAGCGGCGGGTTGGAGTATCGGGCGACGACTGCCCAGTGGCATGCAGATCGATCGGCCCGTCGCCCCAAACCGACCAAGCTTGCGCTCAACGTCACCTTGCGCACTTATGTGGAAGAGCGACTTGCCGGTGTCGTCGTGGCCCCGAGCGGCGCTCCCGTTCCTGGTCCCGCCGTTCCGTGGAAGGGCCGCCGGCATGGCCCGCGCAAGGATCGGCGATGGGCCAAGGCCTGGAGCCCTGAGCAGATTGCCCGACGCTTGCCGATCGACTTCCCGGACGACAAGACGATGCGCATCAGCCACGAAGCCATCTATCAAGCACTCTTCGTCCAAGGCCGTGGGGCGTTGCGCCGCGAACTGACCGCCTACTTGCGAACAGGGCGTGTGTTACGGATGCCCAGGGCGCGCGTACGCAGGCGAGGCAAGGGCTTTGTCTCGCCGGAGATCATGATTAGTGAGCGCCCTGCTGAAGCGGCCGATCGAGCGGTGCCGGGACATTGGGAGGGAGACCTTATCCTCGGTCTTGGCAGTTCCGCAATCGGCACGCTGGTCGAGCGCACGACGCGCTTCACGATGCTGTTGCACCTTCCCCGGTTGGCGGGGCATGGCGAAGCTCCGCGCGCGAAGAACGGGCCTGCGCTCGCGGGACACGGGGCCGAAGCCGTGCGCGACGCGATCACGCGCACCATCATCACCTTGCCCGAAGAATTGCGTCGTTCGCTGACCTGGGATCAGGGAGCCGAAATGGCTCAGCACGATCGTCTCAAGATCGATGCGGGTATCCAGGTCTACTTCTGCGACCCGCAAAGCCCTTGGCAGCGCGGCACTAACGAGAACACCAACGGGTTGCTGCGGCAGTACTTCCCGAAAGGCACAGACCTGACCATCCACAGCGCCGACGAGATATACGCCGTGGCAGCGGCCCTCAATGCCCGACCGAGAAAGGCACTGGGCTGGAAAACGCCGGCGGAGGCGCTTGACGAGTTGCTGTCATGAGTGGAAACAACTGGTGTTGCGACGACCGTTTGAATCCGCCCTGACTGCCCTGGTCGGAGTGGTGCAACAGGGTGTCCGGCTTGCCGCGTCGCCAGACGGCCATCAGCAGGGCATCGGTTACCAACTGAGCTGTCATGGCGGCGCTCATCGACCAACCCACCACCCGGCGTGAGAACAGGTCGATCACCGCTGCGACGTAGAGCCAGCCCTCGGCCGTCCAGAGATACGTAAAGTCGGCGATCCACTTCTGGTTCGGCCGCTCGGCGGCGAACTGCCGGTCAAGGAGGTTCGCCGGCACGGTCTCGAGCTGTCGATCGCCGCTGTCCTTCGGCAAGCGCCGGCGTCGCGGCCGCGCCCGCAAGCCTTGCAGGCGCATCAGCCGTTCGATTTGGTGCAGGCCACAGTCCGCCCCATCGGCGAGCAGATCACGCCACACCCGGCGCGCACCATAGGTGCGGTCGCTCGCCATGAAGCTGGCCTTCACCTTGCCGCCGAGCTCTTCGTCGCTGCGGGATCTGGCGCTGGGCGAGCGATTCAGCCAGGCATGGAAGCCCGACCGCGACACCCCCAGCGCATCGCATAGCCATGCCACCGGCCAGATCGCCCGGTGCTTCGCGATGAAGACGAACTTCATGTCGCTTCCTTCGCGAAGAAGGCTGCGGCCTTTTTTAGGATATCCCGCTCGGCCTTCAACCTGGCGACCTCACGGCGCAACCGCTCGATCTCCTGCTGCTCCGGCTTCATCTGCCCGTGGCCGGGAAAGGCCTGCACCGGATCGGAGCCGAACTCTTTCACCCATTTGCGCAGAACGTTCTCATGAACATCCAGGTCGCGCCCGGCCTGCGCCACCGACACCCCACGCTCCCTAACCAGCTTGACCGCCTCGATCTTGAACTCGCGACTGAACTTCCGTCTCTTCATCGCCCACCTCCGGCTTCATGAAACACCTAATCTCGGTGTCCATCAAACCGGCAGCAGCTCAAACGACGAGTTCAAATTCATGGAGTGGGCTCGGTGCTGGCCTCCTCATCTCATGACCACGGGTTTCGTCTATATGGGTGGCACCAAGCTCGATGCCAACGCGAGCGCGGACACCCTCTCCTTCAAAATGCGCCGCCAAAGAAGAGCGCGCGGCTCCGCCCAAAGGGTGGCGAGCAGTCCTGGGCGGTTCTCAAGCCGACGGCCCGATCAAGGAAGGTTGAAGGCCACGGATCAACAATCTCCGGCCCTTCAGCCCGTCGCTCAAATTCTGTGCCCTCGCGGAGGAAGAGTGTAGCAAACATTTTTCCGCAACACGGTGGTGGTGCCGATGGTTTGACTGTGGCTGAGAAGGTCGATCAAACAGCAAACGACTCCGGCAGCTGAACCAGCTAATTCTCTGCCCGATTAGTCGGCGCGATGATCCCTCGTGTGATCAAGCAATTTAGCACCGTATCAGCCAACTGCTCCGGCTGCTGGTCCGGCGTCTTCAGATGGACCTCCGGCGAGCTCGGTGGTTCGTATGGCGCATCGATGCCAGTGAAATTCTTGATCTTGCCTGATTTCGCCTTGTAGTAGAGGCCCTTCGGATCGCGCCGCACGCATTCGTCGATCGGCGTATCGACAAAGACCTCGATGAATTCGCCGTCGCTAACGAAATCGCGTACCATGTCCCGCTCGGCCTTGTAGGGAGAAATGAAGGAGCAGATCACGATCAGGCCGCTGTCGACCATCAGTTTGGCGACCTCGCCCGCGCGGCGGATGTTCTCCACCCGATCGGCTTCGGTAAAGCCAAGGTCTCGATTGAGACCGTGCCTGAGATTGTCGCCGTCCAGGAGCATGGTGTGATGCGACATCGCAAACAGCCTCTGGTCGACGAGGTTGGCGATGGTCGACTTGCCTGCGCCGGAAAGTCCGGTGAACCAGATGATGCAGGGTCTTTGGTGCTTGAGAGCGGCGCGCTCCTTCTTGCCGAGCGAGAGCGGTTGCGAGCCTACGTTGGTGGCGCGCCCTAAGGCGAAGACAATCATTCCAGCGCCGACGGTCCGGTTGGCGTAGCGATCGATCACGATGAAGGAACCGGTGCGCCGGTTCGCCTCATAGGCATCAAAGGCTGCCGGCAGCGCGATTGCAATATTGCAGAAGCCGATTTCATTGAGGCTCAAAGTTCGGGCTGCTAGGTGCTCGCCGGTGTTGACATCGATCTTGTATTTGATCGCAGTGATGCTGCCGGAAGCGATCGATTGCGCGCCGATCCGAAAGGCATAGGACCGGCCCGGAACCACGGCCTCCTGATCCATCCAGATCACGTGGGCGGCAAACTGATCAGCGACCTCGGGTCGTTCCGTGGGCTTGACGAGGATATCGCCGCGGCCGACGTCGATCTCGTCAGCCAGCGTAATGGTTACCGCATCGCCGGCTTCGGCACGCGCAAGTTCGCCATCATACGTCACGATCTGCTTGACGCGCGAATTGCGACACGATGCCGCAACGATGACTTCATCGCCAACCGCAATGCTGCCGGAGATGACGGTTCCAGCGTAGCCGCGGAAATCCAAGTTCGGCCGGTTCACCCATTGCACCGGGAAACGGAAGGGCCGGCCAGCCGTCTCGGACTGCATTTCGATGCCTTCGAGATACTCCAAGAGGCAAGAGCCGCGATACCAATCAGTATTGCCGGACCGGTTGATGATGTTTTCGCCGTATCGTGCCGAGATGGGGATAGCCGCGATCGACGTGAACCCGAGCTTGGAAGCGAATGCGACATAGTCGCCCACGATGCGATCAAACACCTCCTTGCGGTAATCGACCAGATCGATCTTGTTCACGGCTACGACCACGTGTCGGATGCCCAAGAGCGAGCAAATGAAGGAGTGGCGCTTGGTCTGCACCAGAACGACCTTGCGCGCATCGATCAGGATGACCGCCAGCTGGGCACTGGACGCGCCGGTCGCCATGTTGCGCGTATATTGTTCGTGGCCGGGCGTATCGGCCACCATGAACGATCGCCGCGGCGTGGTGAAGAAGCGATAGGCGACATCGATGGTGATTCCCTGTTCGCGTTCGGCCTCAAGTCCGTCGACCAGCAGGGCAAAGTCGATAACATCTCCGGTTGTGCCGTGCTTGACGCTGTCGCGCGCAAGCGCCTGCAGCTGATCCTCATAAATCTTCTTGCTGTCGAGCAGAAGGCGGCCGATCAGCGTCGACTTTCCATCGTCGACGGAGCCGCAGGTGATGAAGCGCAGCTGATCCTTGCTGTCGGTGGAGGTAGAACGTCCAAATGCATCAGTATCCATTCAAAAATAGCCTTCACGCTTCTTTTTCTCCATCGACGCCGCTTCATCGGTATCGATCAACCGCCCTTCCCGCTCGGACATCTTCGCAATCTGCATTTCCGCGACGATGTCTTCGATGGTGGCAGCGTCAGATTCGATGGCACCGCTCAGCGGATAGCAACCAAGCGTGCGGAAACGTATCATCTTGAGCTCGGGGGTCTCGTTCGGAGCCAAGCGGAGGCGCTCGTCATCGACCATAATCAGCGTGCCGTTGCGCTGGACGACCGGCCGCTTTTTCGCGAAATAAAGCGGAACGACCGGAATTTTCTCCAGCATGATGTATTCCCAGACGTCGAGTTCCGTCCAATTCGACATGGCAAACACGCGCATCGTCTCGCCGTTCCGGATCCAGGTGTTGAAGAGATTCCACAGCTCCGGCCTCTGCTGCGCGGGTCCCAGACATGTCCGGGCGAACGGAAGGAGAAGATGCGCTCCTTGGCCCCCGGCTCTTTTCCTCATCAGGCCGAGCGCCCCCGAACGCCGCATCAAAGCCGTAGCGGTCGAGGGCCTGCTTGAGCGCATCGGTCTTCATCACCTGCGTGTGCAGCGTCGATCCGGAATCGATCGGGTTAATGCCGCGCTCGATCCCATCCTGATTTATATGCACGATCAGGTTGATGCCGAGCCGCTTGGCCGTCTCGTCGCGGAAGCTGATCATCTCGCGAAACTTCCAGGTGGTATCGACATGCAACAGTGGGAACGGGACCTTTGCCGGATAGAAGGCCTTCAGCGCAAGGTGCAGCATGACGCTCGAATCCTTGCCGACCGAATAGAGCATTACTGGCTTGCTAAATTCGGCAACGACGTCGCGCATGATCTCGATGGACTCAGCCTCCAGCCGCCGTAGATGCCGCGGAAGCATGTTTGGTTTAGTGGCGCCTTGTGCGTTCATCTTGAGCATCTGGGTCGTTCCCGACAGGACAAAGTCGCCGCTTCGATAATCTCGCCTGCACAGCGCATGAGGCAGCCCTCAAGGTAGGTAGCGGTGCGCCGGCGGCTAGAAGCACCGCGTCGCCGGCGCCGTAACCTAATCTCTCGTTGGCGCGAGCCGCGGGTAGACATCGGTCTCGCACGTCTTGCTATGACCGCGCCGTGAACGCCTGCTGCAACTGCGCCATAGTCGAATTCGCCAGCCGCAAATTCTCTTCCCTCTTGGGCTCGGCTAGATGTTGCGCCTCCTGAATTATGGAGGGGTCGGCAGCCAACGGGGACTGCTCTCCAGCTGCCGAACAATGCTGTTCAGCTCGCTCGGTTGAGCGGAGATGCCGAACAATGCTCCTCCCCTGCCGCCCAGCAAATCCTTGCAGGTGCTAAATAACTGCCGATACCCTTCAGTCACCTCCCGGCCCTTATCCACGACACCGGCTTGCTGTGCGTACCGAAGGTCCTGCTCATACCCCAGCTCCTTCAACAGGTCGGCCCCGACTAGATCGGTCACTACTTGCATCTCTTCGATGCTGAGTTCGGATTGCCACGCTTGGACTGAGCGCTCATCGATTGTCTTTTTCTCTAGGATCTTTCGATCCCCAAAAGTACTGGAGCGGAGATAGTCCGCTTGCTCCACCGTTGCCGATGCGATGGCCGTGGACCCATAGCCGAGGCCAGCGATCACGCGCCGAATTTCCTCGTCGGGGCGCGCCACCAGGACTTCGTATTGCACGACTTGCGTCTGACGACGACCGCGATGCGCGGCAAGCGTAGGCAGGCCCAGAACGATATCGGCGAGAGAAGATGCGATGCCGGGCACAGGCTGGTCCAGCACAAGGCCGGCGAGACAAGCAGCTATGTCGGACGGGCGGCCTGCCGACAGAAGCGAAATACCCCACGTCGATTTCAACGATGCAGCAATAGCGTAAGGATTACGCATTAGAAGGATTCGTGGCGCTTCTGGATACAGGGAATCCAAAAACTCGAGTACCAACCAATTGCGTGGGGTCTTGTCTACGAAGGTACGCTTGCCCGCAGCCGCCAAATACTGGCCGTAAGCCGCATCGGCAAAAGCGCGGCTTGCGATATTACGATCTATTCGGCCCAAGAATTCGGAGGTTGCAAGATGAATCAGTGGCGCCCCCGCTGGATGACGGTGGTCCACTCTGCCAAATGCCTCAAGTGCCAGCATCAGCCAGGGCTCAGGCGGCGCCGCAATATCTGGATGCTGCTGGAGCAAATGCGCCAGCAGCGTCGTCCCCGACCGAGGAAGGCCGAGGAGAAAACAGACCGTAGGCAATTGTTTGATATCCTGGCTCATGGCTCCACGCCCTTATGGTTGGATAATGCGAGCGGCCGCCCCACAGTGCTCATCCGGTTAAAAGAAATAACGGCAGCCGTGAGAGCCGAGACCGCTCACAACAAGCAAATCACCGCGGTCGGCGAGCAGCGCCTTTATCGTCGCGCGGCGATCCAGCGAACCAGGAGTGGCGAGCGTCATCACTTCATCTCCGTCACCTCTCGGCCGATCATGCGCTGCGAGATCAAACCGCGATCTGCTGATCGCTTTTGAACGCGAGCGATGCGGCGGCCGCTTAAGCTCACCTAGTTGAATCAGTCCTTTACGTGCGACCAATTCCTCTGCTCGACCTCGCAGGACGCTTTCCTGCGGGATTGCAAGGACAACCAGAGCTTTGCGAGCCTCTCTCGGCTTCTTCAATGCCTGCTCTACGCGATCGTCCTCAATCAGGCGGTTATGGATTCTCCAATAGCGGATGGGGAAACCTGCGGCAGCCGGCATGGCTTGTTCTAAAGGGTCGTGTTCCTAAGCAATACGTCACCCTCCACTTCGCGGGGATATATGTTCACCAATTCGAATGAAGGTAAAAGATCAAGAATAGCTTCTAGGGAGAGCTGACCCTCGTAGAGCTCTTTGTCGCTGTATTCCGTGTAGATGAAGCGCGTATTGCTCAAGGTCTGTCTGCCACCAGCGATGACATCTGCCTCGGCTCCCTGCACATCCATCCAGATCAAATCGATCTGGTTCAGCTTCGCTTCGCTGCACCAATCATCCAGCCTTCGAGTTTCAACTGAAATGGGGCGGTCGAACCGAACCCAGTCATATTCGGTGAGATGGTTTTTGGGTCGGCGTATCGAGCCAGAGAGGTCCCATGCTTTCGCCTCTCCATCTCCATTGCTTGGGTGGAATTCGATCCTGCCGTTTCGGTCACTAACCGCGAACTCGAATAGCTTGACCTTTTCGGGGCCAACATTCATGTTCTTCTTGAAGCGCGCAGCCGCTCGAGGGTCCGGTTCAAAGCAATAGAGCTGCGCCTTTGGACACAGGAACAGAAAACGTTGGCTGTCGGCTCCGTCATTGCAGCCGATGTCCAAGATAACAGGATCTGGCTTTTGAATAAGCGAAATGATGTGCTCATGTATGTTTAACAAGAGGCAGACTCCCGCGTGCGTTCAAAACGCTCTCGCACCAGCCACCGAATAGATTTTGGCCGGTTTTCCTTATGTGACCGCAGTATTTCCATCGGCCTTCGTCCCTGGATTCAATTTCTCCCGACTGAGGCTTGGTTATCACCATTCTCATTAATTGGTGAAATCGATTGTTTTGATAGAACGCATCCATTCGATGGATCGAAGCCGGGCGAGCGCCGCCTTTCGGTGATTGCCCGCCCGCTACGCGCCGCGTCCAGACGCCCCGATGGTAGAAACAGCAAAGCACAGCGGCTGCAGGACCGGCTAGTCTTTTCTATGCGTGTCGACCGGCTTGGCCATGACTTGCGCGATTTCAGACTGCCCAGCTGTTAAGGAAAGAGCATGGCTGGATAACTCAAGGCAAAGCGGAGCGACGCACCGGCCGTGAGAGCATGTACGCCCCCATCCGCTTTCGCAATTTGCGCGCCGATGTAGCGTAGACACTTGCGACGCGTCTCGACTCTCCTGACGAGCCACCCACACCCGAAGATCTCGTCGGCGCGCATGGTCATCCGGCATGCACACTGTTCATCTCACGACCGTACTTCTATTTCCTCCGACTCAGGCGCTCCGCTTTATAAAGCGGTTTGTTGGCTGGTTCGGAATGCAGATCGAAACTATATCATGGCCTGATTTCGAGGACGTCATGGACAAACATTCGAGGAAGCCTCCATCAGATCTTCCGACGCTAGGAAGCACAGGCTGTTGCTGGCGGTAAATTCGAACAGAAAGCCGGCCGCGCGGCAATATAGGTGCGAATCCCTATCCGCACGACGCCGATCTTCGTTTTCATGTCGTCAAGCCGACGGCGCAACTCACCTTGTGCTTGAACAGCAATGAGTAAGTCACAAGCTTTAGCTAAAGAGGTGCTCAGCGAAGTGGAACAGATCGTTTCCGCGGCCGCTCGGAGTTGTGCGACCACGCGGTTATCTGATCCGGTCCGTCGTGATAGCGCTTTGATCCGTGCAAACAACATCGCCGCTTCGGATGGTCCAAGCCCAACGACGCCTACGAAGCTTGCCGGCGGCGTCGGAAGGTGTTGATTAGTCGGTTTCCAGAGATGGAGGCAATACCGGCTGTTATTCACGTATTGCGAATAAGGCGGATGCAGCTGCATCACGCATTCCTCTTCATCCTAAAACACGTTTTCCTCACGCGCCCACTCGGCGAGATGCGCGTCGAATGCCTGCCAGTTCGCGAAGGAATGTCCCGCGATCGCGTTCTTCTTCACATAGCCGACGCCATTCTCCGTCTTGCCCTTCGTGCGTGCCCGATACGGCGCGCAGGCGCGAGGACGGAGGCCCCAATGCTTCGCGAACGCGATCAGCTTGTCGTTAAACTGCACCGACCGGCTCACCGCGTCGCGACGCACCACGAGTGCGTGGATTGTCCATCAGCACTTCCTCCGGACGCCGCCGAAGGTCGTGAATGCGCTCTCGAGCCCAGCGAACCACGCTCTTGCTTTTCGGCCGGAAAACACACGCACATGCAGCCGTCGCGAATGCCCGAGCGTCGCCACTAACGGGAATGCTTTGACCATCACCCCGCCAATCTCGACCAGACGCTCCCCGGCGTCGATCTGCAGCTGCCGCCCCCGGGGGGCGTCTCGAACCGCGTCGTCGCCAGCGCCTCGCTGCACGTTTCGGGCGCGTGAGCGCCGAAGGGGCGCTCGCCCGCTCGGCCTTCAGCGCTCGGCGATAGGGCTGCACGGCGCGTTGCAGCGTTCGCCGGCTGATTGCCACTCCTTGCTCGGCCAGCAGGACCTGGGCGCACCACATCCGTATTGCCGCGATGCCGAATGAACTTCTCGCGCAGCCAGCCTTCAAGGCCGTCGAGCCGCTTCGCCCGCTCAGGCGACTTGAACGGCTTCACCCCGCCCGCCGCCACGTAGTCCTTTACCGTGTGATGACTGCAGCCGAGCTGGCGCGCCATCCGCTTCAGACCCCACCCGCACGCCCTCAGGCGCAACATGTCCGCCCCGTCATCCGGCGTCTTCATCACCTGCCCCCGTGGATCGCTCCACGACGAGCTTTCCGTGATTCGTCCTGGTTCATTCGCTCTCTCCTCGGCTATCCAAGGAGGGGACAATTCCTCATGGCGCCGCGAGAGCAGTTTTCCTTGGCGCGCGACACACTGACTTGAACGTCTAGTGCGATTCGATCCATGAATCTGTTAGCTGGCAAAACAGCAGGACAAAGCCCGACGCACGTTCTGGGGGATCAGAAATGCGTCGGGCTACAACCAGGGCTGGTTGGGGCATCGGGGTGTCCATGCCCAAGATAGTCCTGCAAATGATGTGCCGCTTGAAAGCTGTTGAACTCTGCTTTCAGCTGGTCGGTCGCAGAGCGATGTTGCCGCATACTTCGCGCATTACTACATTAACAAGTGATTGTCGGCCACTAGCCAGACCTGTCGGGCATCGAACAAACGTGTCATCGAACAGACAGCCGAATCCGTCTATTTTCAACCTTTCGCATCTCGTGCGGTTCGATGTTAGAGACCATCACGCAATCGTGCGGTCGCACTTGTCAAAATCGAGATCGCCAGGTCGATTTCCGCGTCAAGTCGGCGCGCCCGCTGCGAAGATGGTGGACTATTCGGAGAAACTCTGACACGTGCTCGATGGTTGGCCACACGTCACCCCGAGGCCGCCGCCAATGTTAACTCGCCCGCAGCCTGACTGCTTCTAGGAAGCGCACGACGTCGTCGGCACTCAGCACCGGCAGTTTGCGCGGTTTACGCGCATAGGCGATGCGCTCCGGAACGGTGTCAGGACCAAGCGTCACACCGTAGAAGAACCGCAGGGCACAGACGATCTGGTTCAGCGCCGGCCAGGGCATCCCCGTCGCACCAGATGAACCTGGAAGGCACGGATATCCTCCACCTCGAAGCGGTCAGGGGAACGACCGAAATATTGTCTCAACTTCACTACGGCGTTGAGGTAGGATTGCTGCGTCGACTGTGACAGATTGCGGGCCGTCATGCCTTGATCATACGGCGGCGAAGTGGGCTGATCTCAGCCATCGGAAAACCTCCTGTCTAAATCTTCGAAAACCCGCAATCCTCTCAGATAGGAGGCAATCCCGGCTATGGCCTCCTTACATGCCGCGCCAGCGGCTTCGTTCAATCCTGAAAATGAAACTGCTAGCTTTCGGGCCTTCAGACCCAGAAGGCTGCAATCTCAAACCTCGCTCTGCTCAAAAAATCGACTCCCACTCAATGACTTGGGAAGTTCTTCACATGGCGTAATCGCGGCTGACGGCTTCTCGAAGACACGATGTTGGATAGGATCTGCCTCCGCGGAATAGCGAAAGGGAGCAGCTCTATGAAGCAGTACGTTGGTTTGGACATCTCTATGGAAGAGACCAGCAGTTGCGTCTTGGACGAGAACGGCGGCGTGACATTCGAAGGTAACGCCCCTACCGATCCGGAGGCCATCGCTAAGCTCTTGCGGCGGCATGCCGGCAATGCTGAGCGGATCGTTTTTGAAACGGGCTCGCTATCCAATTGGCTTTGGCACCAGCTCAGGGCGCTAGGCTTTCCCGTCATCTGCCTTGATGCGCGTCATGCCAACGCAGCGTTATCGATGCGCATCAACAAATCGGACCAGAACGATGCCAAGGGATTGGCCGAAATGGCGCGCATGGGATGGTACCGGGAAGCTGCCGTGAAGGGGGCGGAGAGCTGGAAAACCCGTTCGATGTTGGCGGCTCGAACCAAGTTGGTGAATTTGCGGCGAGATCTCGACAACCAGATGCGCGGTCTGTGTAAGGGGCTCGGAATAGTGCTCGGCAAGGCCGGTTCGACCAACCTGGCTCGCAAAGTCGACGCCGTGCTCGCTGAAGCACCGGATTTGCAAGATATTTTCGCGCCGCTGCTCCTTGCCCAGTCCTGTTTGACCGAGCAAATCGAAAAATATGATCGACAACTCCTGGCAGTGGCAAAGGGCGACCAGACTGTTCGGCGAATGATGACCGTTCCTGGTATCGGTCCCCTGACTGCCCTCTCCTTCGTCGTTACCATCGATGATCCCACTCGCTTTAGACATTCCGCCGACGTTGGCGCCTATCTCGGCCTAACACCAAGACGTCATCAATCCGGTGAGATCGATCGCACGGGCCGCATCTCCAAACGCGGCGACCATCAGGTTCGAACTTATTTGTTCGAAGCCGCGAACGTCCTGCTGACCGTTGTCAGACGAGGTTCTGCGCTCAAGCGCTGGGGCAGCAAGCTGGCCAAACGCATCGGCGCCAAAAAGGCGAAGGTTGCCGTCGCACGCAAAATGGCTGTCATGCTCCATGCCATCTGGACCGATGGCACCGAGTTCCAGGCAGAGATGCGCACCGCATGAACCAGTCTTAAACAACTCCAGATCCGCCCTCGGCGGAACATGCGTCCCTGCCGGGACGAAGGCGTTGGCAATCTCGAAGTCGTCCCCGCGGGCGTTACGCGCACCGCGCTCTTCACATCGAGATGCCGCGCCTCTTGAACGCCACCATGCGGCGCTCCTGCATAGAGACGACCGCGGAAAGAACCATGAACCCGGCAGCGGATCATTTTTGTCTATCGGGGTTGACACCGTGCCCGCGATTAAAGAACGGCCGACTAGCTCGCCTCCGGTCTGCCGAAAAAAGGTGCTGAGATCCAAAATATAAAACCATTCATGCTCAGGAACTAGGAGTCCGCAGACTTTCTCGCGGGATCACATTCCATTCCGAACAGCGACGCATCTGCAGAGAGAGAGAGAAAGTCTATTTCAACGGAATAGCGCTCGAATAGCTGCCAATCGTCCGCAGGCCGATCTGCAGCATGAAGGCGTGATTGAGCACCGGCGGCGTCGTCCCGGCCGAATATGTGTAGGACGTGACGTAGTTGGCTGCCAGCACGAAGCAATCGTCTACATACCCAGCGCCGATGATGTACTGGTTCAGCTTGTTGGCTTCAAGATCCCAGCGCGCTTCGCCCGACACCACCCAGTTCGACGCCAGCTTGATCGATGCGGTGCCGAGCAGGCCTTCGCGCCGGGTCAAATAGCCGAGTTCCGGCTGGGCGGCGTAATTGCCGTACATCATGCTGACCGACCAGCGGTCGAACGAAGCGCGTCCCTCGGCTTCGAAGCGATTGACGTTCAACGTCGCCTCATCGACGCGCGAGCGCACGCTGAACGTATAGGTGCGGTTCGGCGAGTAATTGACGCGCGCGACATAGTCGGAGCGGGTGTTCTGCAGGCCGGAATTCAGCGCGGTATTGGTCGCGTCCGCCACCGCGAACGAGTTCAGGCCGAACAGCTGGTAGGACTGGCCGAACAGCACGTTGACGCTGCCGCCGCGATCGAACTGGGTGGTCGCCTGCACGCCGACATTGGCGCGGCCGCCGCCTTCGACACGGTCGTAGCCGGAGAACTTGTCGACTGCGAATAGGTTGCTGGCGTCGAACACCATGCTCTGCGCGTCTTCGTTCGGCAGGCGGCCGGCGAAGGTCTCGTTGGGGCGCAGGATGATCTGCGCGATCGGCTCGATTGTCGTGGTGCCCCACGGCTGAACGTTGATGAAGGGGTAGCGATATCCGAGCCCGACCGTCGGCATCAGGCGGAGCGCCTGGGTGTCGCCGACGGGCAGGAAGTTCGAAACGCCGGGCTGGTCCGAGATCGAGGCGTCGATCGCATCGGCGCGCAGAATCGCAAACGACGTCCAGATTTGGCCGATCGGATCGGTGTACGAGCGCCGCCACTGCGCTTCGGCGGTGAGCCGCGTATAGGTGCCGGGCATGCCGCGCAGCAGGCACTGCGAGGGGATGCGGGCCAGCGGATCGGCCGACGCGGTCAGGCAGAGGCCGTTGGTATTGGCCAGCGTCGTGATCGGGTCGAAGGCCGCCGTCGTGCGCGACAGGCTGGTGAAGTTCGTCTTGTAGCTGACCTCGCCGCCGAGGATCCGGTGATTGAAGACATTGTTGTAGTCGATGACCGGATGGATCACCGGCACCTTGTCCTGGTTGCCGGAGAACGACAGGTAGCCGATGCTAAAGTTTGATCCTGATAAACTCCCGAATTGCCGGAGCGCTACCGCTGATCAACTATCGCAGCGCGAGCCACGGGCGGCGCAGGCGGCTGTTGTTCGCTGAAAATGAGCGTTCCCTTAAGGAGCACTCCTGGAACCTGCTCCGCCGCGCCAACGCAAGTGGCAATCTTCCCGGCGCATGTTCCCACAAGCTTTAGCTCTCTAGTTCTTGATCGTTGCCGAAGACCGTTGGCTGCCCGTCAGTATGCCGTTTTGTTGTGACACTCGCGGTAAAATGAGCTCCATCGACTTCGCAAGAGCCGCTGTAGGTCATGACGCTATCACGGCCCCAGATTTTGCCGTCTGCGACGTGGGCGATGCCGGTGTCTTGGCCGAACGGCATCGTAAACCACGCCGCATAAGTGCCGTCTTTAAGCAAGGGGAAGCCCCCTCCCACGGTGTTCACAAGAACAGATGATCGGCATGGTTAGCGCTAAGATTTCGTTAATTCCGCGTCCGTGCGAAGCCGACTAGGCTGATCGAAGTTCAAATCCAAACCCCGCAGGATAAAATATTATTTCGATCAGGAAAACGACGCTTCCAATGACGAGCGCAGAGAAACACGTCACCGGATGATGCGGTGCGAAAGCCCGACTGCCAGTTTGAGACAGCCGGGCGAACGCAAACATAAATTTTGATGAATGACCGGTATTATACGGCTAATAACCAGGAGCACTATCCGGGCGAATACGGCATCGCGAAAGGCGGCGTTTGGATTGTTGTTAGGCGGCGCCAAGGCTCCGCCATCTCGCAGCAGCGGCTTCCGTCGTACCACCAGCCGCAAGACGCGATTTGGCGCATCCTGCAGTTCGTTGCACCCTCCCCCGGTCGGCACACGCTGCAACGCGCCTGCTCGTTTCGGAAACCCGATACAAGCGAGGGTAGAACTTACACGGGTAAACCTTCGTATAGCTGGTCCCCTCTTTTCTATACCCTCCGTACAATAGAACATGTCATCGACCTCCGTCAGCTAAGCCGTAGAGTGTGGATGGCAAATGCCTCCGCAATCGCCGAATGATCGATTGCACGTCAGCGAAGTGCTTTTCATAATAGGTGGGCAGCTGTATACCGGGGTTCGGCAGCTCGGCTTACCTCTCTTGACACAATCAGCGCCTTTACCTTACTCCAGTCTACCGGCACATCATGAAACTCGGCCCTAAACAAATCGTCAGAGGTGTGTTTGCTTCCCGGTCTCCCCAGGTCGGGAACGACGCTCGCACGTTTCCTTCAGCAACACCCCGATATTGCAAGCCGGTCTGAACCGCTGGCTGTCGTGGCACTTGCAGCGTTTGGGAGAGTAGACCCGCGACATCCGGCAGGAATGCCGTTGATGCTGGCCGGGACCTCTGAATTAACGACTATGGTGAGCCGCCTTTTTGCTGATCCAGCGTACGGCCAGTACCTAGTAGCAGCGGGTATTCGCCAGTCAAACGGCTGTTCAGCTCATCGAGGATATCGAGAGGTTTGATACATTGCAAAATGTAACTGGATCGACTGTGCCCGGGGCACGCACGCCAGAGGCAAACGATCGAGATCTGGGTTTAGATTTCGCGAAAGGAGTGCTCATCATTTTGGTGATCGTCGGTCACCTGATCCAATATGTCGTCTACCGAGATGAAGGCTTCTGGGAGTCGCCATTTTTTAAATTGATCTACATGTTCCACATGCCACTCTTTATGGCAATAAGCGGATATCTTTCTTGGCGAGCGCTCTTGCGAAAGTCGTTCACTCGAGCCATTAGTGATCGTGCGATGCAGCTCTTGGTGCCCGCGCTGTTTTGGTACGCTATGCTGGCGACAGCCAAGTTGGCCATATTTAGCCCGTCTGTAAGCGCGCCAGGCAGCGTTTTGGAGTTTCTAAACGATTCCGCCGGCACATACTGGTTCATCTGGGCTGCCTTTGTTTCTTTCCTTCTCGTCAAAATTCTTTCGAATTTCAATCATTGGTCGCCCTGGATCTTACTCGTATCAGTCATACTAGTCGAACTTGCACCTCTGACGTTTTCCATATCGCCCCTCATAAAGTATACTTACCCGTTTTTCTGCCTGGGATTCTGGTTTGCTCAATCGAGAGAACGGTGGACGAGCATAACGCGATCTCACAAGCCGCTCTTAATCGGGTTTTTCTCCATAGCGGCTTTGGTGTGCTTTCTAGGCTGGCGCAAAGACACTTACATCTACAACAATCTCGCCCTAATGCACGATATGGACTCGGCAAAAAACGTACTTCTGATGCTTCTTGGCTCCGCAGCGGCCTCAGCAATCGTGATCGAGCTCATCTTTCAATGCTGGAAAGTTGGCCGCTCAAATCGAGTGACCCGCTTTATCACCGTGGAACTGGGTCAGAGCACGCTGCTGCTATACTTGATCCAAGGTACCGTCTTTCGTTTCATGGATTGGATGCCGTACGGAGAACTTTGGGATCTGACGACCAGGTTGACAGTCGCTGGAATCTTTGGCGGAGCGATTGTTGCCGTCGCACTAATGGTACGCTGGATCGTGCGCGACATTCCCTATCTATCTCAGCTCGTTCTGGGAGCGCCACCACGCAGCGGCTTTTAAGGTCAGCCGGCGGACAGTTAGCTGCAGCCGAGATCTGAATTCGTGACTGGTCCGGATACTCATAGATCATTGGAGAGCCCGGCTTCTGGTTCGTCTCCTCGAGCATCGGTTGTAGTGACGTAGTCCTTATTGACTGTGTCGTCATGCCGCTCGAGCGGAGATCGCTGATGCTGACAATTCGTATCCGTCCGGTGAGGCTTTCAATTACCCACATTTCCAGCCGCTGCGATTTCGGCGCCGAGTTCGATATCTGTGAGTCTCGAGAGGCCGCGCCAGATGACAACATTTCCAGGCGGCGGATCGCCCGCCCTGGCCAGATAGCCACCCAATCGTGCTAGTTTGGTAAGTTAAAATGCAAGGGTTCCAGGGCGACATCGTCGGTGGCTGGCGAGCCGATCGAGCAATGCGATCTCGGTGTCCGTCAATGCGAGCTTCGGTGACGCGTCCGGGGCGATGCGATTGAGCATGGTGAGCCAGAGTACGCGCCAGCTGAGAATGCAGAAGACCGCCATTAGATTGGCAAGTCGCTCCGCGATAGCGTTGAATGAAGCGATACTTGGTGCCGTGCCACTTTCCTAGGATGTCGACGGGGTAGTTGAACTGCGTCGGCCGGATAGTGAGCATGAAGCGCGGCTTCAGGAAGCCGTCAATGAGCTGTTGGCAGGCGGGCGTCACCGCCGATTTATCTGCCGCGGATAGACCGCTCGCTCGCATGTGTCCTCTTGGCTCACGCCGCTTCGACATCGCTCGGCACAGGCTCTCGCCAGTTCCACGGCAGTAGTTCAGCCAGCCTCTGGATAGCATGATCGTTGATGCGTGCGAGCACGTCCGCGAGCCAAGCCTATGGATCGATGTCGTTGAGCTTGGCGCTGGCGATGAGGGTGTAGATCGCAGCAGCCCGCCGGCCGCCCTCATCGGAGCCGGCGAAGGTCCAGTTTCTCCTTCCCACAGCGACGGCCCGTAGCTCGCTGTTTGGCCTCTCGCCGCGCCGCCCGTTTTCCGCCCAGCATGAGTTTTGTCATACGCAGCGCAATGACGCCGCTCGCCTCGATCGCCAACCTTGTCATGGAATCAATGGCGCGAGTATTGCCCCGTGCTGCCAATGGGGAAACAGTTGCCGATTTGCTTTTTTAGGCCGGAGCGGGTTCGATCTCGATCTGCTCAGCCCGCTTTGCTTCCGCATCGTAAACCTTGATCTGAAGGTTGGGAAAGCGCGTCTTCAAGTCTTTGGCTGCTTCGATAGCAGAATCCTGGGTTTTGAACTCTCGTTTCGCATGGCCATCGACAATGAGGGCGTAACCAGTTGTCGGAAGTTCGGTCGGCGCCCTGATCGTTGTCGCTGGCGCCGCCACAGTCGATCGTTGCGTGCGCTGTTGTCGCATGGGAAAGCTCCGCATTGGGGGATTCCGCTGACAACGTCGTTGCAGCGCGACTGTTCCTATGTAACCGCGGTCATGCCCGGTGCCGGCGAAAGTTGCGGCCCGTCTGAACGGGTCTAGCGTGACTGCAGGTCGCGCAAATGGCTACCAGCCCCGCCTTGTATACTGCGCGATCAGGGCCCCTGCGTGCCCTCGTGGCGGCCTCACCCCTTATTTTAGAAAGGCTATTTTCCCTAGCCCTGGTCTACCTCGTTTGAGGATCCAATTTCGCTTCCGAATGGCCGCCGGCTCCTCACCTTGAGGGATGCCGCCAGCTGTATCATGGAGCTGCCGAAGGCCGAACACTCCGCGCCGGAATGGCAGGCTGCCACGGAGGCGCTCATCCTTGTTGCAGAGAGCGGCGGCCCGACGATGTTGGCCCGGATCGGCGTCATCCCGATCGCAAAAGTCATCATTGGGGCATGCGCAAGCTGAAGAGAGACCGAGGACCGTTTTTGTCTACGTCAACACCAGCAAGCAGGTTGAGCACATCAAGGTCTTCGCCAATCAAGACGCCGCGGAAAAGTGGTTCGAGGGAAACGATCCCGAAGGCGTGGCTTTTGGTTATGAAGTACTCGAGTGAAAGAGGCCGCCGGCTACCGGCCGCGCGTCCCGATGCGATGCCGCAAGCCTACGCTATATCGCGAATCAGTGAAGCCGCGACTCATGGAGTCAATCAGCGTTCACGCACAATCCACGGTAAAAATTCGGCTCACAGTTGCTTGAAAGTTGGAACGATCGTTCCCAATTTCCACTGATGACGCCGTCCGCAATCCGAAACTTGCGCGTCGGCGGACATAGCGCGGCCCGAGAGGTGGTGGAAACACCGCTCGGCCTCTGTCCCAACCTGGCGGCAGGGAAGGTGTGATCACATGGCGAGTAGTTATTGTAAACGATAATTGTCAAGTGCCCTTCTCGTCTTCTGTCGTCTCAACAAGAGATGACGACAATGGCTATCAACTTCGAGACTACTGACCCGAGCCGGCTTCTGGAGGCCTTCAAGAAGGCTATCCGCGACGGCAATGTCGTGACTTGGGCCGTCGACAAGGACGGCGATTTCTATCATACGCCCGATCAGTGGACCCGGCGCGGCTGGCTGAGGCCGACGGCGTACACTGGCCGGCTTACGCTTAACTTCATCCCCAGCACGGCTTTCAAGACGAGATGGGCAGACCTTGGTGTGATCCAAGGCCGTTTCATTGAGTCGATGATCATGCATTGTAACCAGTTATTCGACACGGCTTCCGCGACGGCGCGACCGACCAATTCTGACCAGATCAACACCACTGCCACTGCATAGCATCCTCGATCGAGCTGCGGCGAAAATCCGCGGCTCCATCATCAAACACTGTTAAATTTGAAGGAAAGCTAGATGACGAAACGACAAGTTTTCCATTCTGTCCCGAAAGGTGATGGCTGGGTCGTCAAAAAGGGCGGCGAAGTTGTATCCAATCACCGCACGCAAAAGGCCTCCGAGGCCGCGGCCGTGAAAGCCGGTCATCGCGCGCAAGATAGCGGCGGTCTTGGCCAAGCCGTTCTGCACAAGAGCGATGGTACGATCCGCGAAGAGCGAACTTACGGCAACGATCCCCGCACCATCAAGGGCTGATCCTCTGCGCCGGCAATTCTCATTTTGCCGGCGCAATTTCCCTTTCGGAGAAAACTGTCATGTTCGAACGACGCTCTACTGACGATTTGGCATGTATCGCCCTTGCGGGCGGCGGGTTCGCTTTGGATTGCACCGGCCGGCCTATCGATGATTTGGCGCGCATTGCCCTGGCAGCCTCAGGCAAAGGCACGTTAAGCGTGTCATGCTTTCAGCGCGATTCGCGAATTGAGGCATAGAAATGACGAAGAGTGCGCGGCCCCGTTTGGAGTGGTAGAGTTTGCGAGCTGTCAGCGTTGGATCGTGATGGAGTGTTTCGACGGCCAGAGAGTCTTTCGTTGTTCGAAAAGACGATTGGCTTCGATCTGCGCGACGGCATCCCGTATGAGAGGCGCAGCGAATTGCGAAATTTCTATCAGAAAATTTGGTGAGAATAAGCGAGACTTGAGTCGGATGTCGACGGATTTCAAGAATAGGGGGCTTTTCATCGTAGGGTCCAGCGTGGCCGGCACCAGGGCTTTCATCGAATACAAGCGCACCCGCCAGGTCGGTGGCAACGCTCGCATGATCTTTCGGCGCTGCTTAGCCATACGAGGGATCTGGGATTAAAACTGCCAGAGCATGTTCCCGAGTTCATTGAGAACCTCAGCCTCTTTCATAGAGATTTTTGGTTTCGCTACCCCGAAAAGCTGGCACAGCTAACGTCACTACGGCTCCGACGGCGCGTTACATTGCAGAACTACTCATGCGTACCGTTTTTGATGCGACGGAAGCGACGAGCAAACTCGGGTGATTAAGAGCTTCGCAGGAAAATTTGGCTCAAAGCGGTCGCAAAAATGCCGCACCTGTTCAGGCACAATATCCCAGGGCTTCCCATGAGGCGTGATGCACCACGACGGAATGTAGCCCGGCAGGTGGTCCCATCGCGGGATACGAAAGGGGTTCGTGCCTCGCCTGTCTTAATCTTCCGCTGTCATGCTGAAAGACCGCCACACCAAAGGCGGCCTTTTTGTTTGCGCTGAGTCGCCGCACGTCATTGTCTCAAGAGAGACAAGCCCCGCTCATTGTTGGGGGTGGGTAGCTCTTGGTTGGGGGTGGGTAGCTCTTGCGCTCGCCCCTTGGATGCGGAACACTTCCGTCGCGACCGCTGCTTACAAAGGGGCTATCGGTCGCGACTTTTCATGCCCCTACAGGAATTCAGGATTTCAAGCGCTCGCAATTGCGTACCAGGCAACGCGAGCTCCAACGGACGCTTCTTCCATGGGAATCCTGTCCAGCACTAGATCCGCGATGATCTTTCGCTGTGCATTCTCCCAGCCGGATAACATCCTCTCCGCGAGTGCACTACGAGGGGTGGGCGGCATCAGCCTTACGCAGTAGAGTTTTCGCCAACGACGGAGGGTGATGACCTTTACCCGAGTGCTTTGCTCACCTCCGGTTGGGAACTACCCCTTGAGTAAAATCAGAAACGACTTGGGGTGAACGTCAGAGGAGCGGTTGAGCTTTCCCCTGACTTTTATCGATTCTCGTGAGTTTACCCTGATCATTTGATTGCAGGGTAAACCGGCTCAGTCCGTCGTCAGCCCGGTTCTCGAGATCGGCCGGATCGATCTGCTTGCTGAGACTATCCGTGAGCTTCTCGCGATCGAGTTCACCTTCCCACCAGGCGACGATCACGCAGGCAACGCCATTGCCGCAGAGATTGGTGAGCGCCCGGCATTCGCTCATGAACTTGTCGATGCCGAGCACGATCGCCATGCCCGGCACTAGCCGCGGATCGACCACGGCGAGCGTTGCAGCAAGTGTGATGAAGCCGGCACCAGTTATGCCGGAGGCGCCCTTCGACGTCAGCATGGCCACGACCAGAATGGTCAGCTGCTGGCCGAAGGAAAGATTGATGCCGAGCGCCTGCGCAATGAACAGCGTCGCCAGAGTCATGTAGATGTTGGTGCCGTCGAGATTGAACGAGTATCCCGTCGGCACGACGAGCCCGACCACCGATTTCGAGCAGCCAAGACGCTCGAGCTTTTCCATCAACGATGGCAGCGCACTTTCCGACGAGGAGGTGCCGAGCACGATTAGCAGTTCGTCCTTGATATAGGCCAGGAACTTGAAGATCGAGAAGCCTGCTATCCGCGCGATAATGCCGAGCACAACGAACACGAACAGCGCCGCCGTGACATAGAACGTCGCGATCAGCCCGATCAGGTTGAGGATCGCACCGGAGCCGAACTTGCCGATGGTGTAGGCCATGGCGCCGAAAGCGCCGACCGGCGCCGCCCGCATCACGATCGAGATCACGCCGAACACGCCATGAGCGCCGTCATCGATGAAGGAGCGGATGGCTTGACCGCGTTCGCCAAGACCCATGAGCGCGAAGCCGAACAGGATCGAGAACAACAGCACCTGCAGGATCTCGCCCTGCGCAAACGCGCCGACCACGGTGTCTGGAATTATGTGCAGGATGAAGTCCACGGTCTTCTGCGCATCCGCCTGCTTCGCGTAGTTGGCCACAGCTTGTGCGTTCGCCGCGGCGCTACCAAATCCTGCGCCGGGCCGCAACAGATTGCCGACGATGACGCCGATCACCAGAGCGAAAGTGGAGACAATCTCGAAATAGACCAGCGCCTTGATGCCGATGCGTCCAACCTTTTTGGCGTCCTGGATATGGGCGATGCCCGAAACCACCGTGCAGAAGATGATCGGCGCGATCACCATCTTGATCAGCTTGATGAAGCCGTCGCCGAGCGCCTTGATCCAGTCATTGGTAGCCAGATTTGGCCAGAGCCAGCCAACGAGTGCGCCGAGCACGATCGCGATCAGCACTTGAACGTAGAGGATCCGATACCACTGTTTCGATGCGGTGGGTGCAGTCGGCGCCGTCGTCATCACAATCGTTGCCACGTTTACTCCCCTCTTCTTTTTCTTTCTTGCATTGCCGCTTAGGCCTTGCGCCGCGCATCGGTGATATGGATTTTCCAAAGATCGCGTTCTTGCGCCTTCATCAGCGATGGGGTCGCTTCAAACACCCTTCGGTTCCATATTGCCTTTCATGCGCACGGCAACCAAACCGCCACCCGAGCCGATTCGCCATCGACGCGTCGCGGAATAGGTTTGGTCATGTTGCATGCTACAACCTGACGCCACGTGAGGTTCAAGGCATTTCAGCCTCAAGCTGAACGAGATTCTATTGTGCCCATGCTCGGCTCTGCGCAGTTATTGCCAATCGCGCCACAATTGGAGCTTAGGTTAGGGTCGGCATGAAGATGCCGCGACCCAATTTCTTGACGCAAATTGGGCGCGACATTGATGGCCATCGTCGGCGGGTTATATGGCTTTATCTGGTGCCGCGATCTTCGCCGCGCAGGCGGTCATCGCCCGCGGTCTCGCTGGCGCGGCAGCCGAACATGGTGGGCGAGCCGGCGGGGTGTTAGTGGACTCGTCCGCCAACCCCCATCGTCATTGCGAGCCAACGGGTCGCAATGACAAGGTCAGCGCGACGCATTATAGGCGATAGCTCACTACGGCCGCATGAACATGAAATCCGTGGACGGATCGCAATTGTCGGCGACAAAGTGCAGCTCCGACTGAACGTCGGCGACGGGCCGGCTCTCGAGATATTTCGTGACCAGGAGACCGAGCAGCGCTCGGCAAACGCTGTCAGTCGCGTGGCCCGCGCCTGCCGCTTCCGCAATGGCGGCAGAGAAATGACGTGCTGCGATTTCGGTTGCTGACATCCCGTAGCTCCAAATCACCAGATCACCCATTATACCCAGAAATACCTGCAGCGCCATTGATCTTGGTCAACATAGATGGTGCCGTTGGTCCGTCGTGGTACTGACGGCTGTCTGCTGTTGGCCGTTGCGCTCTACACGCCAGGGCCAAAACCAAAGCAGATCCAGACTGTTGGTGCGCAGCCACAACATCATCACTAGACGTCGGATGCGCGCGAGAACCAGACGTCGGTCACAAAACTTTCGCAGAAGCAGAAGTCATCATCGATACACGGCACGGAGGCCGCACGGTGAGCGAAGCGCATTGGCAGCTCAGGATCTGCAGCAAGGCTTTATCAGCGCTGGTGATGGCGCCTGGATTCGATCCAGTCCTTGGCCGACAGCCTCGGCCTGCCTCGCGGATAGTTGGGGCTCGGCTGCTTGGCCAAACCGGTAAGGTCAGGATTGACTTACTGATGCGATCTTTGCCTGGCGAACTATATCCCAAGCGCCGAATGGCAAGCGGCGCCAGCAACTATGCCGTTATTTAGAACAATAATTGGCAGGCGCAGAGGCGGACGATCAGGGCGCTGTGGATCCGCCGAGAGCTCATGAGGATAGGGAAATCCAACGTGTGAAGGGTCCCATGGATCCAGAAGTGATGGTTTCCCTTCATGAACCTGCGCCTGAAAGAGCAGACGAAATTTTACACGGAGTACGACCTGAAGAATGGGACGCTCGGGGCTCTTGCATCGGGCAATATGCCGCTATTTATACGGCATGTTGCCGCTCGAGGGAGGCCCTGTGTCCATTGTCGAAATCGTAGCAACGACGCGCGGCGGACGCTCGGTCCTTGGAGAGGTCATACGCTCTCAGGCGGACCTCGCCCTGGCGGTGCGAAAGCAGCTTCCCCTGACCGCGCTGCATGGGTTGGCAAAGGCGGGACTTACCGAACAGGAAATCGAGTTGTTCGTCATTCCGCAACGCACGTCATCAATGGCGAGTGCCGAAGCGAGAAAGGTGGATGTGAGCAAGAAGTTGCGCGCAAATTGCCGGCGGAGGAGGAAGACAAGTTTCGAATCTCGGTAAGACGTCTGTGGCACGTCACAGCGAACCAAGTCTCACCTTCGGGCCAAAACCTCAGGTGAGGCCAATGTCTGTACTCCCGGACCGACATCTTCGCGTGTGACCACGGCTGACGGCAGGTCTCCTGGCTCGCGGGTCGTTACCTTGCGTCGCCTTCCCGGGACCGTGTCGCCCAGTGGCATCTGACGAAAGATTCTCCGCGTACAGTTGCGGCGTTGAGGAATCTCTCACACCGCATTCCCTTTTCATCCCCAGAACAGCGAACCGTCACGAACATCTAGAACTAAGCCCGGCCGGCAGTCAATGCTGGCCTGGGTCGAAGACGGAAATTGATGACTAAGATACGTATCCGCACGGCGGTGTCGGGCCGACTCCTTCTCGCATTGACAATGGCGGAGATGGAGTGCCCTATCCTGACTTGGAACAACACAGCATGGCCGTCACACTTTCGGAGATATTGCATGGAAGGAGAGACCTTCCTTTGGCTGGTCCGGCATGCGGTTGTCGACTGCCCTGGAGGTACAATTCACCCTGCCGATGCTCCGGCCGACCTTGGTGATCGGACGCATTTGGACGCCGTGCGGAGGTCCTTGCCGCAGAACGCCGTCAGTTATGCAAGTCCGTCTCAACGAACTCTCGATACAGCGCGTGCCCTCCGCCTTGATCCAATCCCGGTGCGTGAGTTCATGGAGCAGAATTTAGGAGATTGGACCGGCCGACGTCACGACGATCTCGCTTTCGGAGGAGAAAGCTATGCGCAGTTCTGGAAGGATGCCGCTCGCTCAAGGCCACCCGGCGGCGAAAGCTTCGAAGATCAAATTGCCAGGGTTCGGCTCGGGCTTCACAAGATAGCTCCCGGTCTTGCAACGCTCGTGGTTCACTCTGGCACTATTCGCGCTGCGCTCTGCGTCGCCCTCGATGTCGAACCGCGAGCAGCCTTGCGCTTCGTTATTCATCCACTGTCCATAACGCGAATTGATCGGCTGCGGAACGATTGGCGGGTTGTGTCGGTAAATCAGAACGTCACTCTATGATCGATTCGGAACCTTGGCTTGCGCGAAGGTCGCCATGCCGTTATGCAGGGCGCATGCAAGCCGCAGAATCGGCAATGCTAGCGCGGCGCCCGTTCCCTCGCCGAGCCGAAGATCCAGATTGAATAGTGGCTTGGCGCTCAAGGCCTGAAGAACCAGGCAGTGCCCCTGCTCTGCCGATTGATGGGAGAATAAAAGAAATCGCCGACAGGAAGGATTGAGACGCACCGCTGCCAATGCCTCGACGGAAACGATGAAGCCGTCGATCAGAAGCGGAACGCGACGCTGTGCGGCGGCGATGATCGCGCCAGTGATCGCCGCAATTTCCAGACCGCCGACGGCGCACAGGATCCGGTCGGGAGCAGTACCTGCTATTGTGAGCCCATGACGAGCCAACGCGCCGTCTATCAGGTGCGCCTTACGTGCGCGCTTTGCTGCATCTAGGCCCGTTCCGCTGCCGGCCACCTGCTCGGCGCTCACGCCGAGCAGGGCGGCGGCGATTGCCGCCGAAGTCGTGGTATTGCCGATACCCATGTCGCCAAGGATCAGAAGATCGGGTTCTTTCGTGGCAGCCCGCAGAACCGCGCGCTTGCCGCAGTCAAGGGCTAAGGCCAACTCCGCAGGCTCAAGTGCCGCTTCCTGGCTAAAGTCGCGGCTACTCCGCCGCGGCTTGTCAGTCACGACACCCTCGATCGGAACTTCCGCGAGCGTGCCCGCATCGACGATCTCAAGACTCAAGCCCAGCTCGCGCGCCAGAATCGAAATTGCGGCGCCGCCCGAGGCGAAGTTGGACATCATCGCGATCGTGACTTCCTGCGGATAGGCCGATACGCCTTGGGCGACGATCCCATGATCGCCAGCGAAGACGATGATCGGCGCGCTTTGGGCCCGCGGCTGCTCCGTTTGTTGCAGACCGGCGAGTTCGATCGCGAGATGCTCGAGCCGGCCGAGTGCGCCGTCTGGTTTGGTAAGTTCAGCCTGACGGGCCAGCGCTGCATCGCGATGGATGACTGAAACGTCGGGGCACTCCTGATAGACCCACTCCGGTAGCATGATGTCCTGCCGTTGCATGTTGTCGTTACGAGCGAGCCCGCGCGCGGGGAGCGCTACGATCCGCGCTTGAGAATGTAGCTGTCCATGATCCAGCCCTGCCTTTCGCGCGCTTGCTGTCGAGCGGCGACGATGCTTGGACCCACTTCGGCCAGCGCACCCGACATCGTGATCTCCTCACCCATGCCGAGATAGGCGCCCCACCAGATGTGCAGCCCTGCCGGATCGAGCGACTGAAACGCCGCACCGCCATCGAGCATCACGACCACGGTGTTCGTGCCGTGCGGCCAACCGCCTTCGCGCAGCCGTCGTCCCGTTGTCACCAGGAAAGGCTCGCCTATTTCGTTCAACGGCAGCGAATGTGCCGCGCAAAGCGCCTGGATTGACGTGATACCGGGGACGACCTCGATGGCTGGCAACGGATCAAGCCTTCGCGCGATCCGCAGGCTCGAATCGTATAGCGAAGGATCTCCCCAGATCAGCAGGGCAACGCGCCCCTCACTCCCGAGATGCTGCGCAATTTCGTGCGACCAGGTCGAGGCCAAGGCATCGTGCCATTCATCCACGCCCTTGCGGTAATCCTCTTGGCCGGCGTCACGCACCGGTATGACGAACTCGGCGATCCGCGTCCGGTCGTTGTCAAGCACCTGCGCGCAGATCGTCCGCCGCAATTCGGCGAGATCGGATTTCACGTCCCCCTTGCGCGGGATGAGAACGAGATCGGCGGCGTTGATCGCGCGCACGGCAGCAAGCGTAAGCTGCTCGGGATCGCCGCAACCGATGCCTATCAGGGAGAGCGTCAGCATAGCTTATGCGAAGGGCGGCCGCTGCCTGCGACCGCCCTCACTTAATCTTATGCGGCGTTGTGCAGGCGGTAGGTGACGAGGCCGTTCGCCGTCACGCCACGCATCGATTTCGCCAATGCCAGCACGGCTAGATCAGCTAGCGGCTCGATGACCACGACGATCGCGTAAGAAGCGGCGAAAGACGCAATGGAAGTGAGGTTCTCGGCCGCAAAGCCCGCACCATACAGCGCCCAGAAAGCGACCCACAACACGATGCCGGATTGATAGGCGGTCGAAAGCGCAAGCGCCTGGCGATATTGCAGGTCAACAAAGGCGGTGTTGCGGGGAATGATCCGCCCGGCCAGCACCTGGATCGCAAACAGCGGCACCAGCAGCGTGGTCACGTTCATGCCGTATTGCGGCAGGTCGGCAGGTACGAAGAGCAGCCCCTGAAGCAGAAGACCAAGCGCCAACCCGAACGCGGCTGGCGCTGCGCCGAACAAGAGGAACAGTGTCGAGCCGAGAATGAAATGCACCTCCGAGACGCCGACCCGGAAATGCGGCAGGAGTTCGAAGAACGAGAAGACCAGGACTGTTGTTGCGACGGTGCGCACCGCCAAGGAAACGATTCCCTGCTCGCGCACGGTCTCTGCCGCAAGCTTCAATGCGCAGCCCGCGGCGGCGGCACCTGTCGCGTAACTCAGCACGAGCTTGGCGCCCGTAACGATACCTGGTTCGATATGCATGATCTACGTCCCTTCTGCCGTCCCACCCGACGGCTTTGGTGTTGAAAGCTGCAGGGCCGATCTCCTGGCTCGCGGTCGAAACGGGTCTCCGGCCTTCCCGAGCTGACGGCCCAGCGGCGGATCGGAGCCCCTCACCGCTTACAGTCGCGGGGGCGGCCGGGGCTTCGGGTACCGCAATTGGGTCCGCCCTTCCCCGTTCCCGATTATGCTCCGGCGCTTTGCGCCGCTTCGAGCACCTTGGCTGCACTGTGTGCTCCTTCCGAAGAGGACGCGTCAAGGGGCTCGCGAGATCGGGCGACGGCATCATCACGTAGCCTCGCCCGCCAGCGCGCCGAAACGAATGACCGTCGTTGCGGCGTCGGTTTGCGCGAGCTGGGTCTGCGAGCTTCGCAATCGTCGTACGGACAAGCCGCCTGTTCGGCGCCGCCGATAGACTCGGCAAACAGCGACGACGTATCGGGAGCCATGCCGTGCTCGATCAGTCTTGCCACGAGCGCCGGAAATGTCCGCTTGCCCATATAGACCAAAGTCGTCGATTCCTTATGGGCGAGCGCCGCCCAATTGAGATTTTCGGGCAATTGCCCAGTGATATCAGCGCCGGTCACGAGCTGGAGGCGGCGCGAGGTATGCCGGCGGGTCAGTGGAATGTTGGACCGCGCTGCCGCAACGCAGGCCGAGGTAACGCGCGGAATGATCTCGTAGCTGATGCCCGCCGCGCGCAGCGCTTCGATCTCCTGTTCAAGCCGGCGGAAGATGCCGGCGTCTTCCGATCTCAAGCGAACGACGCCCCCACCTGCGGCGGCGTAGTCGATGAGCAGCCGGTTGACATGCTCCTGTTTGACCGAGGGCCGGCCTGCACGCTTGCCGACCGCCACCAGATTGGCCCCGGGGCGGGCGTGATCGAGGATCGCGCCCGAGGAAAGGTCGTCATAGAGCACGACATAGGCGGCGCGCAGACGCGCGGCCGTCTTGAGCGTCAGGAGCTCAGGATCGCCTGGACCAGCCGAGACAAAGGAAGCAAAGCCGCTCACCGGTCCTCCGCAATGAGGTGGAAGAACGTTCCACTGGCGTATCCGCGCCGCGAGCCGGTCTCCGCAACGACCGCGCCGGTCGCGTCACGCACGATAGCCAGGCGCGTATCGGGCTGAGAGACAATGGTGGAGTAATGGAATTCGTGGCCGCGCAGACGCGCGCCGGCCTTATGCCCGGGCATTGGCACCGCAAGCTCCGCAAGCCGGTAGCCCAGATGCATGCTACGTTGGGCAAAACTCGTTTCCAGGCCGAGCAATCCCGTCATCTCATGATGTACGTCATTGGCGTCGGTCAAGGCGGAGCCCAGCACCATATAGCCGCCGCATTCGCCATGCACCGGCCGTGTCTCCGCAAAGGATGTTAGCGTGCGGCGAAATCGGCGATTTGTCGCGAGTTGGCCAGCGTGCAATTCCGGATAGCCGCCCGGCAGCCAGCAGACGTCGGCACTATCATCAGGGCCTTCATCGGCGAGCGGCGAGAAAGTCACGATCTCGGCTCCGGCTGCGCGCCAAGCCTCCAGCATGTGCGTATAGACGAACGAGAATGCAGCGTCGCGTGCGAGCGCGATGCGTTGTCCGGGTGGCGTGACGCTTAGGCCGTGTGTGTCGCGTGACGCCATCCAGGTGCATGCCGATTGCAGCACCGCATCGAGATCGACGTGCTCGGCGGCGATGCGTGCGGCCTCTGCAATAAGCTCGTTAACCTCAGCCTGCTCCTCGGCTTGCACGAGGCCCAGGTGCCGCTTCGGCATAGTGATCGCGGCGTGGCGGGGCAACGCCCCGAACACCGAAATGCCTGCCCCTGCCAGGGCGCGCCGCACCAGGTCTTCGTGCCGCGCGCTGGCGACGCGGTTGAGAACGACGCCGGCAAGACGCACGCCCGCGCGGAAATCGCGCAGTCCCGCAGCCACCGCCGCGGCAGTTTGCGCCTGTCCGGAAGGATCGATCACGAGCAGGACCGGCCAACCCATCATCTCGGCGATATCGGCGGTCGCGCCGGTCCCCGAAACGCCTGGCGCGGCAACGCCGTCGAACAGGCCCATCGAACCTTCAGCCAGAATGAGGTCCGCATCGCGTCCGTGCGATGCGACCGATTCGATCGCCTCACGACGCATGGCCCAGCTATCAATATTCACCGAAGTGCGTCCCGTGGCGGCCGCATGAAAGGCCGGGTCGATATAATCGGGCCCGCTCTTGAAGCACTGCACCTTCAGCCCGCGATCGCGATAGGCGCGTGCCAATGCCAGCGTCAGCGTCGTCTTGCCGACACCGGATGCAGGCGCCGAGATGACGAGGCTCGCCGCCATCACGAGCCTTCCGGAAAGCGCGGCGTCGGCCCGAGCGGCCGATAGCGGCGGTCATAGTCGGCAGCATACAAGCGGCTTTCTCCGAAATCTTCCGAACCCAGTGTGCGGCCGACCAGAATGACGGCCGTGCGCTCGAGCTCGGTGCTTGCGGCAGAATCCAGCGTACCGAGCGTGGCGCGAATGATGCGCTGATCCGGCCAGCTCGCGCGCCACACGATCGCGACCGGGCAGTCTGCTCCATAGTACGTGGTCAGCTCATCAATCACCTTGGAAAGCAGATGGATCGAGAGATGGATTGCCAGCACCGCACCGGTGGCAGCGAACGCGGCGAGTTTTTCGCCCTCCGGCATCGCGCTCGCCCTGCCCGGCATTCGGGTCAGCACGACGGATTGCGTGCGACCCGGCAGCGTGAGCTCGGCCGCGAGCACTGCCGCGGCGGCGGAAAAGGCCGGCACGCCTGGCGTGATTGAATAGGGAATTTGCAGCGCACTCAGCCGGCGCAATTGCTCGCCCATCGCCGACCAGATCGAGAGATCTCCAGAATGCAGCCGTGCGACGTCCTTTCCCTCACGATGCGCGGTGACGAGCTCCGATATGATGTCGTCGAGCGATAGTGGTGCAGTGTTGACGATGCGCGCGTCCTTTGGGCAATACGCGAGAACTCCCTCGGGCACGAGCGAGCCGGCATAGAGGCAGACTGGACAGGCGGTGATAAGATCGCGTCCCCGCAAGGTGAGCAGATCGGCTGCGCCCGGCCCGGCGCCGATGAAGTGCACGGTCATTCGCCGTCCCCTTCCGCGATCGCTGCGGTCGCCATTCGATCTTGCGAAACGGTCCGCGCCGAAACAAGGCGCGCGCCACGGCCGGCCACGGCCAGCGCCGCAGCTTCGGCGACGGAGCCCGTGCCGAACTTCGCCTTGATGAATTCGGACTGTGTGGACGTGACGATGCCGGCCAAGACATCGGCCGGAACGGACCTAACCGACACATTGAGCTCACACGCAAGCGCTTTGAGCGCAGCGGCTTCGGCCTTGTCGCTAACGGTGGCGACTGCAGCGAGACCGTCAGAACCTCCCGCGGCGTCGAGCGCTTCACGCAGCGAAGCAAGCGTGACGTCCTGCTTGAATCCCAAACCTGCGACCTTCACTTCATCGCACTCCATTGCACGACCGGCCGCCCCGCCTCCCAGGAACGATAACGGCCGAGGTTATCGGCATGCGCGATCTCGACCCGCATCAGCTCGCCGCCGTGGCGTTGATGCAGGCTCGAAAGCAGCGCCTCTGTCTCAAGCGTAACTGCGTGCGCAACCATCCGCGTTCCGGCCTCAATGCGCGACCAGGCGGCATCGAACATCGTGGCGTCGAACCCTCCGCCGATGAAGACCGCTTGCGGGGTCTCAAGGCCTGAAAGGATCTGAGGTGCCGGTCCCTCAATCGCCGTGATCCGATGCGTCAGGCCGAACTTCGCGGCGTTGCTGCGGATGTTTGCTGCACGATCGGCCCGCGCTTCAATTGCGATCGCCGTGCCACCGCAGAGAGCCCATTCTATAGATATCGAACCGGAGCCCGCGCCGATGTCCCACAATCTTTCACCGGGCCTCGGCGCCAACGCCGAAAGCGCGAGCGCGCGCATCGGCCGCTTGGTGATCTGACCGTCATGCACGAAGAGCGCGTCTGAAAGGCCGGAGCTGCGCGGAACTCCGTCCGGTCCATTGGCTTCGAGCGCAACGGCCACCGGACCCACGCCCGCATCGGTCGCGTAGCTGTCGGCACGATGCTGCGTCACGGATTCGCGCGGGCCACCGAGCGCGGCGAGAGTCCATAGCGGTGACGCGCCCCAGCCCCGCGCCGTCAGCCAGTTGGCAAGATCGCCGGCCGCCCTGCCGTCGCGCACGAGACAGATGATGCGAGCTTCGCGTGCTAAGTGCGGCACCAGGCGCTCGAACGGAGATGCGTGAAGTCCGAGACAAACGACAGATTCGAGCCGCCATCCGAGCCGCGCCGCGGCAAGAGAGAATGTCGAGGGAGCGGGATGCGCGATCCATTCGCTTTTGCGCAGCCGCTCCACGAGGTTGCTGCCGACACCGTGCCAGAACGGATCGCCCGAGGCGAGCACCGCCGTCGGACGGCCACGGCACGCCAGCACGCAGTTCGCATCGAAGGGCGCAGGCCAGCGACGACCGCGGTCGGTAATGCCTGCCAGCACGAGATGCCGCTCGCCGCCGAACACGGTCTGGGCTTCCCCAAGCGCCTTTCGGCTTGCTTCCGAGAGGCCGACAAGGCCATCTTCGCCAATGCCGATAATGGTCAACCAGGGATTATCCATGATGCGCGCCCTCATTCTGGGCGGAACGAGCGATGCTAATCTGCTTGCGGATGCCGCCGCGCGCGCCGGGCTCGACGCGATCTATTCGTATGCCGGACGGACGCGAGCTCCGATCGGCCAATCGCTGCCAACGCGCATCGGCGGGTTTGGCGGCGCGAGCGGCCTTGCCGAATACATTCGACGGGAAGGAATTACGCATCTCGTCGACGCGACGCATCCCTTCGCGGCCGAGATGAGCCGCAACGCGGTTGCAGCGTGCGAGGCGACCAGGATACCACTGATCGCGCTCGAGCGCGAGCCCTGGGCAAAAACGCCCGGTGACAATTGGATCGAGGTCGCGGATATCACCTGCGCTGTCGCGGTGTTGCCGGAGAATCCCGCGCGGGTGTTCCTTGCGATCGGCCGGCAGCATATCGAAGTCTTCAGCACCAAGCCGCAGCACGTCTACACTTTGAGGTTTGTCGATCCTCCCGATGGATCGCTGCCGTTTCCGGACGTCGATCTCATCGTGTCGCGCGGACCTTTCAACCTTGCCGGCGAAATGGAGATGATGCGTTCGCGCGGCATCGAATGGATCGTTGCCCGCAATTCCGGGGGAACGGGCGCACGTGCCAAGATCGACGCCGCGCGCGCGTTTGGCCTTCCCGTTGTCATGCTTTCGCGGCCCGAATTGCCCGGCAGGCTGCGAACCGAACGCGTGGCCGAGGTCATGCAATGGCTCGGTCATCGGACATGCCTCGGCGCATAGACCCAGGAACCGACGCGACGTGTCGCCGAATTGCCCACGATGACAAGTGTTCTCATGTCAGCCATCTCGGGCTGCGCCGCATGCAGCATCACCGTTTCAATTCGCTCCTCAGGCGTAGTGACACAGTGCGCGAAGATCACGAGGCGTTCGCCGCAGCTCGCCTCCTTCAGAACTGAGAGCGCGCGTCCAAAGCCCTCGGGCCGGCTCACTGAGCGCGGATTGTAAATCGCGATCGCGAAGTCGGCCTCGGCGGCAAGCCGCAGGCGTTTCTCGATCATCGACCACGGCTTCAGGTTGTCTGAGAGATTGATCGCGCAAAAATCGTGGCCCAGCGGCGCGCCGGCACGCGCAGCCGCAGCCAGCATCGCGGTCACGCCGGGTATTACGCGGATTGCAAGTCCTTTCCATTGCGGTGCGGCTTCGAGCGCTTCGAACACGGCCGAAGCCATCGCGAATACTCCCGGATCGCCGGAGGAAACCATGACGACGCGGCGTCCTTCCGATGCCAGATGTAAGGCGTCGTTTGCTCGCTGCAACTCCATGCGATTGTCTGATGGACGCAGCATGAGTCCTTCACGCGGCTTCACGCGCGCGACATAGGATGCATAGCCCAGTACGTCCGTTGCAGCGGCGAGCGCCCCGGAAACTTCCGGCGTGACCAGCGCTTCGTCGCCGGGCCCAAGTCCCGCGATGGTCAGTGTGCCGGTCATTCGGCGGCCTCCATTTGCCGCCCCTGCCCATGCACTAGCACGATCGCGAAATAGGGACACTCGGCCTCGTCCATATCCTTCAGCCGCACGACGCGCTCGCCCGGCATGGTGCCGCGTTCGATCAACCATGCCTCGCCAAGGCGGCCAGCGGCTTGGAGGGCGCGGCGCACCTTCTGCAGATTGCGCCCGGTCTTCATAATGACGAGCGCATCGGAATTGCGCACGCGCCGTTCGAGCTTGTCCTCCGAAAGCGTGCCCATCAGCACCGTCATCACATCGTCACCAAGCGCGATTGGCCGGCCGACCGAATTCCAGCAGCCGGCCATACCGGGAATGCCCGCGATCACCTCGATCTCGACTCGTCCCTGAAGACGGGCGTGGAGGTGCATGAAGGAACCGTAGAAGTAGGGATCGCCCTCGCAGAGCACGACGATGTCGATAGCGCAGGCGAGCCGCGCAAGACGCTCCGCCCATTCGTCGTAGAAGGCAGCAAGCAGACGTACATATTCCGGACTATCGAAGGCAATCTCCGTGGTGACTGGATATTCCATCGGGTATTCGCAGACGTCATTTGCCAGCAACCCATCGACAATGCGTCGAGCCTGGCCGGGCCGTCCCTTCTTTCGGAAATAAGCAATGTGCTTGGCCGCGCGGACCTCGCGATCGGCACGCACGCTCATCAAGTCCGGATTGCCTGGCCCGAGGCCACAACAAATGATGCGCCCCATGGCTATTCGCTCCGGCTTGCCAGCGCATTCACGGCGGCAACCGTGATAGCCGAGCCGCCAAGACGTCCCTCGATGGTCAGCGCTGGTGCGGGCCGATCGGCCATCAGCGCGGCCTTCGCTTCAGCCGCGCCGATAAAGCCAACCGGACAACCGATGATCGCCGCTGGCCTTGAGCAGTTGCGATCCTCCAGCATGTTGAGGAGGTGAAACAACGCAGTCGGTGCATTGCCGATGGCTACTATCGCGCCATCCAGATGTGCTCGCCACAGCTCCAGCGCTGCAGCCGAGCGGGTGTTGCGCATGGATTCAGCGAGCAAGGGAACCGCGGGATCGTCGAGTGTGCAGATGATGGCGTTGCGGGCCGGCAGGCGCGCGCGCGTAATTCCCTCCGACACCATGCGCGTGTCGCAGAGGATAGCCGCGCCGTTCTGCAGCGCGGCCCGAGCAATGCGCGCCATGCCGGGCGTGAAGCGGATATAGGATTCGACACCCACCAGGCCCGCCGCATGGATCATGCGCACGACCACCGGCTCCTCGTCGGCTGAAAAGCGCTCAAGGTCCGCCTCCGCACGGATGGTGGCGAAGGACTGACGGTAGATCACTGCACCATTGGTCTCATAGACGTGCGGCATCAGCGCTCTCCCGTAAGAACGGAAGGGTCTGCGATCATGCGGGCGGCGCTCAGTCCACGTAAGGTCGGAGCCTCCCGTGTCGAGCCGCCGCGGACGAGATCGAAGCCGTCTCTGGTGGCGACAAGAGTGATCGAAGCTGGGCCGGAATGGGCACAGCCTTTGGCGCAACCGGAGACGTGGAGCCGGGAATCGGGGGCAATGTGCGGCGCAAGCGCCGCCGCGAATGTGCGAATATCTGCATGCGCCTCGCGGCAGGCAGGCGCACCGCTGCAGGCGACAACGCGCAGCATCGGATGGTCGACTTGCGTGATGAGGCCCTCGCAGCCGGGCATTTCACGCAAGTCTTCCGCCAGGATCATGCGCCACGGCGTCATTCGTAATCCTGACGAGCATCCAGCCAGATCGGAGAGTGCCGCATGTGTCACCTGCCCAAATGCGGCGCCGACCATCGCGCCTTGCGGATAAAGTCGCGGACACGGCTCGGCGATCATTCGAGCCGGCCCAACGTGGCCACGAAGCGTGTCTGGCAATTTTGCGCCAGCCCGGATGTACGCTGCCATCCGCCCTCGCCAGCCTCTGGCGCCGCCGGAGGTGACGAACCACTCGGCAAGCGCGAGCGAGACCTTTATGGCGTCTCTCCGCGTGACGGGATGACCATGTTCGGCGCCGTCGGCACGCACGATCAGCTCTCCCGCGAGGCTTCGCTCGACGCGGATGTCGGCGGAGGCGGTGGCAAGCACGCGCTCCATACCGCAATCGACAGCGAAGCCGAATTTGGTTGGCAGGCCGGGCGGTCCCTTCGCAAGCCCCTGCTCAAGCTCTGTGGCGAGCGAACAGGTATCATCGCCCGCAGTCCAGAACGGCGTGACCAGGATGTTGCGCCGCGCCTCCCACTCCGGATCCGGGTCGATCAAGCGCAGCTGAGAGAGTTCCTCGATCAGGGGCCGGTGGCCTTCATCGCTGACACCCCTGATCTGCAGGTTGCCCCGGCTAGTCAGATCGATCAGGCCGTTGCCGTAGCGCTTGGCCAGCGCCCCAATTCCTGCCGCTTGCTTCCCATCAAGCCGGCCACGATGTGGCCGGATGCGAACCACAAGCCCATCCCCTGACCGCATCGGCCGTAAGGCGCCGGGACACCAGCCCTTGATCGCAAACGCGCTCATGAGGCGGCCTCCCGCAGCGCGGCCGCAATCGAGTTGCGCCGGGTCCTCCAGATCGCAGCTTCATGCAATCGAGTGAAGCAATATTCGATCGCCACAAGCGCCGCCGGATTCTCTCTTGCTATGAAAGTGCGAACGTCATCGTTGCCAAGCGTCGCGTCGTAATAGAGATCGAACAGATGCGCAGGCACAGCCTGCGCGAGATGGGCGAAAGCGGCCATGTGTTCAAGTGTCGCCACTATCTCGGCCGCCCCTCGAAAGCCGTGGCGCATCATGCCGGCGATCCATTTCGGATTGGCGGCGCGCGAACGTACGATCCGCGATATCTCCTCGGTCAACGAGCGTGCATGCGGCTGATCCGGGCGCGTGCCATCGAAGTGATAGAGTGATGGGGCGGCCATGCCAAGGCGCGCCGCCGCGGCCGCAGCGCCCGCCTCGTGTGCGGCATAGTCTGCGGCTAACAGCAGATCGGTTTCCGGCAGGTCTTGCGCATGGACGAACGCATCGGCGGCGAGGAGCCTTGCCTGAATACCTGCGCGATCAGGCCTCATCGTGCCGTCGGGTGCGAATGCCCACGATGAAGCGGAAAGCCAGGCTTCGCCGGCCGCATGTTGCGATGCTTGCGTGAATACATCCGGCATCGATGCCATACCGACGCCATACTGCCCCGGGCGCGGCCCGAACACGCGCGCCGCACGATGCCGATAGGGATTCTCGTCGCCTTCGCGTTCAGAAAGCGCTTCGGCCGCAGCCACGAATAGTTGCGCAAGAGTTGAAAAGACGTCGCGGAACAGCCCCGACACGCGCAGCGTCACATCGATACGCGGCCGGCCAAGAGCGGCTGGCGCGATGATTTCGTAACCGGAGACCCGACCTGACCCATGATCCCAGCGCGGTGCGATGCCTGCAAGGTGCAGGGCCATCGCATAATCCTCGCCTGCGGTGCGCATGGTCGATGATCCCCAGAGATCAACCAGTAGTCCTTTCGGCCAGTCGCCGTGATCCTGCAGGTGACGGCGCAGCAATTCCTCGGCGAGCTTGATCCCTTGCGCATGCGCCGAGCGCGTAGGAACCGCGCGGGGGTCGACGGTGAACAGATTGCGTCCAGTGGGCAGTACATCGCGCCGCCCGCGATGCGGCGAGCCTGCCGGGCCCGGAGCAACGCGCCCACCAGAGAGCGCGTCAAGCAGCGCGCTCTTCTCCGCCTCGCCGCAACCCCCACGGCCGAACACATGCAGCCCATCGCCGAACTGGCTCTCCTTGAGATCGCAGACGAAGCGATCGATCCGAGGAATGACCTCCGCCGGCGCAGCCGAGGCGCCAAGGCCGAGATCGTCTTCCAGGCCCGCGGCCCGCGCTTCATCGCGGATCGCCACAATCAGACGCTGGCGGCGCGCGGGATCGAGACCATCAGACGTCGAATACTCATCAAGCAGTTGCTCGAGCGGACGCAAGCCTTCAGGCAATGCGGCCTGCGCCAGCGGCGGCGGCAAATGGCCGATCGTGACCGCGCTAATGCGCCGCTTGGCCTGCGCTGCCTCACCGGGATCGTTGACGATGAAGGGATAGACCACCGGCATGTCGCCAATCAGCGCTTCCGGCCAGCAGGAGGCCGATAGGGCGACGGACTTGCCGGGCAGCCACTCCAGCGTTCCATGCGTGCCCATGTGGACGACCGCATCAACCTCTTGCCGCCGGAGCCAGAGATAGAACGCGACATAGGCGTGGCGAGGCGTGCGCGAGATATCGTGATACTCGACGTCATGATTGGTGACATCACCGCGCTCGGGCTGAACGGCGATGATCGCCTTGCCACGCTGGATTGCTGCAAAATGAAATTCGCCGTCACGGCAGGCGGGATCGTTCTGCGTCGCCCCCCAGGCGCGCGCGAGGTCATCCTGCAGCTGGCACGGAAGTCTCGCCAGCTCAGCGCCGTAATCAGCAACGCTAAAGGTCAATTTCTCCTGCAGGAGAGCTGCACCAAGCGCTTCTGTTGGCTTCACGTCGAAACCGGCAGCGCCGAGATCGGACAATAGCGTTTCGACCGAAGCAAGCGCGTCGAGCCCGACCGCATGCGCAATCTGGTGCGGACGACCCGGATAATTCGAGAGCACAATCGCCAGCCGCTTCCCCCCCGCCGGCTTGTTCGCGAGCCTGTGCCAGGCGGCCACCCGATCCACGACAGCATCGACACGTTCGTCGTCGGGCATGTGCGCCAGGTGCGAGAATTGCAGTTCGGAATCGCGCGCGCTCGGCGACTTGAAACTGACCACGCCCGCTAGCAGCCGGCCGTCAACCTCGGGCAACACCACATGCATCGCCAGATCGCCCGGCGAGAGACCGCGAAGCGATTCCGCCCACTCCTCGCGCCGGGCCGTCGACAACGCGACCTGGAACACCGGACAGGATGCAGCATCGAAAGGCGTCGTCCCTTCGCCGGTGACAGCAGAGAAAGCGGTTGCATTGACGATCACCGCAGGCGTGCATTCCTCGAACTGCCGCTTAAGCCAATCCGTCACACCGGCCACCTTTAGCGAGGCGACGAACACGCCATAGCCATCAAAACCCTTCTTCCGCAGGGCTGTGATCAGCGCGTCGACCGGGGCGGTATCGGCTGAGGTGAGATAGGAGCGATAGAAGGTGACGAGCGCATGCGGCCCTCGATCGGGATTTGGCAGCGCCGCGACTGCACCACGACGCGGATCGTAGAAACCGATCTCGGGAATTTCGACTTCGCCGACGACAGGTCCCGCATAGAGACCCGAAGCTAGTGCGAGTTGTGCGATTGCAGCCTGCGCCGCAACCGTTCCGCCCTTGTCGCACAACGCCTTCAGCCGTCCGAGCGCCGACACGGGTAATGTCGAGAGCGCATCCAGGCGCGGATCGTCGCGACCGTCCGCGGGGAGCACCGCAAGCGCGATATCGCGGTCCTTCGCAAGTTGATGCAGGGCAGCCAGCCCATATGACCAGTAGGATTCGCCGCCGATCAGGCGCACCAAAATGCCGCGCGCATGCGACAGCGTCCGCTCGATATAGGTGTCGACCGACAGGGGATGACGCAGCTCCGCAAGATTCGCGAGCCTCAGCGATGGCAGTCCGGCACGGCCGCGACGCCAGCCAGAGGCGAACGCGGCAAGATCGCTGTCCGAGAACGAGAGCACGACAAGGTCTGCCGGATCTTGACCGAGATCCTTAGGGATCGCAGTCTCCTCAAGACCGCGGCTCTCGCGAAAGATGACGTGCATCAGATCTCGAGTCCAGTCCTGATGGCCGCCTCATCGATATCGTCGTGTTCACCGATCACCACCAGCTTCGAGCGCCTTGGCCGCGTGCCCCATGGCCTATCGAACTGATGCCCCACCCGCTCGCCGACCGATTGCAGCAGCAATCGCATCGGCTTGCCCGCGACCGCGATATATCCCTTCGCGCGCAATACGTTCTGCTCACGCGCAAGCCGCTTGATCGATTCGACCAGCGCATCCACGTCAGCCACTTCCGGGAGCTCGACGACTATCGAAGCAAAATCGTTGTGTTCGTGCTCTTCTTCGCCGTCGCGATGAGAAGGTCGCGAAGCGAGATCGTCTTCAGCAGCCGCTTCGAGACCAAGGATCACACGCGCATCGACTGCACCATTGACGACAGGCAGCATTGGCACGCGACGCGGCATTTCGGCGGTGATCGCCGCCTTGGCCGCTTCAAGTCCTGCCGCGCCGGCAAGGTCCGCCTTGGTGAGCAGCACGATATCCGCGCACGCGATCTGATCCTCGAACACTTCCGACAGCGGCGTCTCGTGATCGAGGTTCTGATCGGCCGAACGCTGCGCTTCCACTGCGGCAGGGTCGGGCGCAAAGCGGCCGGCGGCCACGGCCTCGGCATCCGCAAGCGCAATCACGCCGTCGACCGTGATTCGTGAGCGGATCTCTGGCCAGTCGAAGGCCTTGAGCAGCGGCTTTGGCAAAGCCAGGCCGGATGTCTCGATCACGATATGATCAGGCCTCACGGGGCGCGAGAGTAGTTGCTCCATGGCGGGGATGAAGTCATCGGCGACCGTGCAGCAGATGCAGCCATTGGCGAGCTCGACGATATTCTCGGCAGGACAGCTGGCGTCGGCGCAGGATTTCAGGATCTCGCCGTCGACGCCCTCGCTACCAAACTCGTTGACAAGCACCGCAAGCTTCTTGCCGTTCGCATTGGTGATCAAGTGCTGGATCAGCGTCGTCTTGCCCGATCCGAGAAAACCAGTGACGACGGTCACCGGAACCTTGGTGAGGGTATTCATTCTGCGGCCTCTGGCAGGACGGCGATCGGTGGAATACGGGCAAGCGACTGCTTGCGGAAGATCGCCGGCCGGCTGCGCCATGGCACAATGCCATCTGGCGCGGCCGCGTAGGCCGCAGCCCCGGCGACTACATCCGGTGCGTTTGCATCGGACAAGCGACCGTACACATAGGACCAGCGCCCAAGCCCCGAGAGCGCAATCGAGCAGCCTTGGCTGCAGGCCGACAGGCATTCGACCGGAACGACGCTGACGCCCTCCGGCACGCCAGCCTCGAGGAGAGCGCTGTGCAGACGCGCGCCCGGTGTGGTTTCGCCATCCCTTACTGCCTGGTCGGCACGACAGGTGATGCAGACGTGAAGCGTGACGGTCATCGCCCCTTCTCAACAAAAATTTGGCGGAGGCGATGAGGTACGCGAACCAATGACACACGGGTTCGCTCCCCGTCGCGGAACACCCCGTCCGCCGGTGGTCAATCGGTGCGCTGGCAGGTCTCCCGGCTTGCGGAGCAGGTTCTTCCCTCGATCTCCACCTTCCCAACCCTTAAAGGTCAGTGGCTCTTGGAGATCTCTCCGGTCACGGTCGCGGGGGCGGCTGCGCTTCAGGCTCGAGCTTTGAGGCTAGAGCCCTATCGCATTCCCTCTTCGCCTGTCGTAGGACAGGAACCAACGCCACCGCACCATTTGCCCAAGCGTGCAACTTGTCAAGCCAAAGGGACGTGCAGATGACTTCCGGATCTGATGCTGCTGAGGAAGAAACCGCGATCTCCGAATTCGCATTGGATGCCCGCCATTCGGCAAAAATGGCAAAGAAAATGGCAAAGAAGAAGGCCGCGCGCGACCGGATGATGTCCACCAAGAGTGGAGAGAGGGGGCTCATCATTGTCCACACCGGGGCAGGCAAGGGAAAATCTTCCTTGGCCTTCGGCATGATCATGCGGTGCCTCGCGCATGGCTTTTCCTGCGCCGTCGTGCAGTTCATCAAGGGTGCATGGGACACTGGCGAGCGCCGCCTGCTCACCGGACATTTTGGCGAACTGTGCCAATTCCATGCGATGGAGGAAGGCTTTACCTGGGAAACGCAGGACCGCGTCCGCGACATCGCCGCTGCCCGCACCGCATGGGAAAAGGCCAAGCAGCTGATCGCTGATGAAGCCTTGCGCATGATGGTTCTCGACGAGATCAATATTGCGCTTCGCTACGACTATCTGGAGATCGGAGAGGTCGTTGAGTTCCTGAAGAATTCAAAGCCGCCAATGATGCATGTCGTCCTCACCGGACGCAATGCCAAGCAGGAATTGATCGACGCCGCCGACCTTGTCACGGAGATGACGCTCGTGAAGCATCCCTTCCGATCCGGCATCAAGGCCCAGCCCGGCGTTGAGTTCTGACCAAGCAATCGGGATTCGATTCGATGGCGCGCGCATTGATGATCCAGGGAGCGGGTTCGGACGTGGGCAAGTCGCTCATCGTGGCCGGCCTTGCCCGCGCTGCCACCCGGCGCGGCAATCGGGTGCTGCCGTTCAAGCCGCAGAACATGTCGAACAATGCCGCCGTGACGGTCGACGGCGGCGAGATCGGACGCGCGCAGGCATTGCAGGCGCAGGCCGCAGGTGTCGAGCCGCATACCGATATGAATCCGGTCTTGCTGAAGCCGGAAACTGATGTCGGCGCCCAGATCATCGTGCACGGACGCCGCGTGGCGACGCTGCGCGCGCGCGTGCATACGCTGCGATGAAGCCATCGCTGATGGCGCCGGTTCTCGAGAGTTTCGCCCGTATCAAGGATCGCGCCGATCTTGTTCTCGTCGAGGGCGCCGGCAGCCCCGCCGAGGTCAATCTGAGGAGCGCCGATATCGCCAATATGGGCTTTGCCCGCAAGGCCGACATTCCCGTCGTGCTGGTCGGCGATATTGATCGCGGCGGTGTCATTGCGCAGCTCGTCGGAATCAAGGCCATGCTCGATCCCGACGATGCGGCCATGATTCGCGGCTTCGTCATCAACAAGTTCCGCGGCGATCCATCACTGTTCGATGACGGCTACCGGCTGATCGAAGCGCGCACATCGTGGCGGGGCTTTGGGGTCCTTCCCTACTTCGCCTGCGCTCGTGAACTTCCGGCCGAAGACGCGCTTGGGCTTACCGGCGCACGCAAGGCAGGCAAGTGCAAGATTGTCTTTTCGCGCTGTCGCGGATCGCGAATTTTGACGACCTCGATCCACTGAAGCTCGAACCTGATGTCGACCTTGTGATGGTCCGGCCTGGAGAAGCAATCCCTGGCGATGCAAAGCTCGTGATCCTGCTGGGCTCGAAGTCGACCCGCGGCGAGCTCGCCTTCCTGCGCGCCCAAGGTTGGGACATCGATCTTCTTGCGCATCATCGTCGCGGCGGTCATGTTCTTGGCGTCTGCGGCGGTTACCAGATGCTCGGACGCAGTGTGGCGGATCCGGAGGGAATTGAGGGACCGGCGGGCGAAACTCCCGGTCTCGGACTCATCGACGTAACGACGGTGATGACGCCACAAAAGACTCTGAGCCGCGTCACGGCGGTCCACGCTGCGACGAACCGGCAGATCGAGGCTTACGAGATTCACATCGGACATACCGACGGGCCGGATCGTGCACGGCCATTTGCTTTGCTTGGCGGAGCGCCGGAAGGCGCGGTATCCAGCGACGGCCGCGTGTATGGCAGCTATCTGCACGGCCTGTTCGCTTCCGACAGTTTCCGCAAGACATTTCTCGCACAACTAGACATTCCGGCCGCGGACCAGCAATACCGCGCCAGGGTGGAGAGCGCGCTCGATACGCTTGCCGATTACATCGATACCTATCTCGATGTCGAAGGCCTGCTTACGCTTGCCCGCTGAGGAGGGGCGATCAAGGCGAGATTGTGGCGGAAAACCGCGCCCATTCCGTCTCGTCACCCGGCAAGCCAAGCCGCAGCCATCCCGGCCGCTTCCCAAATATGCGCGACCATATCTGGTGGCGCGCGAGCTTCTGCTGCGCGGCGCGTGCCTCGCCAGTTTCATAGAGCCGGAACAGCGGCGTGCCGCCGACCAATGTCCAGCCCTGTGATTGCACTTCAGCATCCAGGCGGAGGCAATCGCGTGCCAGACGCGTCGAGGTCGCGTTTGCCCAATCGCGATCAAGCAAGGCGCGCCGTCCGATCACAATCGCTGCACCCGAAATCGGCCACGGGCCGACCATCGCGGCCAGCGCAGCGACATCGGCCTCGCTGCCGAGCGCGAAACCGAGGCGCAGTCCCGCAAGCCCGTAGAATTTTCCGAACGATCGCAGGAGTAACAGCCCCGGCCGTCCCGCCTCGGGTGCCAGCGACAAGCCCGAAACGGCATCAGCGAAGCTTTCGTCGACGACGAGTCGACCGACGCGCGGCAAAAGCGCCAGCAGTTCGCTTGGATCAAAGCATCGGCCGTCTGGATTGTTGGGATGGACGACCACGGCGATATCCGCTCCCTGCAGCCCTTCGAGATCAAAAACCTCGGCCACGTCCCAGGCTGCCGCGGAAAAAACCGCCGCGTATTCGTTATAGGTCGGCGCGAGAATCCGCGCCCGACCGCGCGATGAAAGACTCGGCAACAACTGGATGGCCGCTTGTACGCCACCGAGCGCCACGATTGGTGCCTTGGTGGCGTAGTTCTCTCGCGCTGCTCGATGCAGGGACTCGATATCGGATCGCGAAGGCAGTGCACTCCAGGACCTGGGCTCGACCTCACCCACCGGATAGGGCTGCCGGTTCATCCCGGTTGAGAGGTCGATCCAGTCCTGCGCGCGCCCGCCGAATCGGTGCACGGCAAGATCGAGATTTCCACCATGCTCGGGCATTGCCCTCTCTGTCATGCGAAAGCCAAAATCGCAAGCGCACCGGCCAACAGAACCATAGCGCGGACGTACAGCGTCAACCCCTGCCGGATGTCAGCAGCGCGCGGATCGCGTGCGCCCTCGTTGAGCCAGGGTTCGTCGGCGATGCTTCCATGATAGATGCGCGGCCCGCTGAGCCGCACGCCCAGCCCGCCGGCCATCGCTGCTTCCGGCCAGCCGGCATTGATCGAGCGATGACGGTTGGCATCACGCGCCATGCAAGACAACGAGTTCGAGGGCCGCGTCGCCAGCACCATAAACAACAAGCCGGTGAGTCGCGCCGGTACGAAATTTGCGAGATCGTCGATGCGCGCGGCGGCCCAACCGAAAGCTTCATGGCGCATCGTGCGATGGCCGATCATTGAATCGAGCGTATTGATCGCCTTATAGCCAATGATGCCTGGCAGCCCGAACAACGCCCCCCAGAACACAGGCGCCACAATGCCGTCGGAAGCGTTCTCGGCCAGGCTCTCGATGGCCGCGCGCGCGATGCCGGCTTCATCGAGAGTTGCGGGATCGCGTCCGACGATCTGCGCGACCGCCGCACGTGCGGCTACGATATCACCGGATTGCAACGGGTAAGCAACAGCGGCCACATGATCATAGAGCGAACGCAGCGCAACGAGTGGCCATGCGAGAACTCCCAGGAGCACGATGCGGCTCCATTCAAAGGCAAGCGCGACTTGGACCACCCATCCAATGCCGGCCGAAAGCCCAATCACGAAAACAGCGACGGCTGCGCCGGCGATCCGCCGGACTGCAGGCGTGTCGATCGTCCTGTTGAAGCTGATATCGAGGATGTTGATCAGCCTGCCCAGCCAGGCGACGGGATGACCAACGCGGGCGAACAGTCCATCGGGCCATCCCAACACGCCGTCCACCATCATCGCCACAGCCATCGCTCCCGCAAAGCCCATGCATCGTCTCCGTCATGAGTCCTGATGCACAAGAATTCTGGATCAAGGCAAGCCTATTTCGCCTGATTTCGCCTTTGTCTTTGCCGGAGATTGGTGATTAAAACTGGCCTTAAGCGGAGGACGTCATGGCCATCATACTCATCACGGGCGGCGCCCGATCGGGCAAAAGCCGGCGCGCAGAAGTCCGCGCCCGCGCCTTTCCGGGGCAACCCGTCTATATTGCCACGGCAGAGGCGCTCGATGAAGAAATGATCGAGCGAATATCAAAGCATCGAATGCGACGAGGAAAGGAATGGCTCGAGCGCGAGGTTCCGCTCGATCTTGTGCAGGCGCTGGTCGAAACCGATGGCGGCGCTGCAAGGCTGGTCGATTGTCTCACGCTCTGGTTGTCGAACCTGCTCCATGTGAAGCGCAACTGGTCGCATGAGGCTTCGCTGCTCGCTGACGTGCTCGCCCGCCAACGCAGCCCGGTCATCATAGTCACGAACGAAGTTGGGCTCGGTATCGTGCCGGACAATGCGTTGGCGCGCGCATTCCGGGACGCGGCTGGTATCATGAACCAGACGATTGCCTCCGTCGCGGACGAGGTCGAATTCGTCGTCGCAGGATTGCCGATGAAGCTGAAGTAGCGCCGCGCTTTGGAATTGCAACGTTGTCCAGTGAGCGAGCTGACGGTTCGAGGGCTGAAGACAAATGTATCGTTTCGAACTTCTCAAGGGCATCGTCACTGACCTGAGAAACGCCATTTGGTCTCCACGATTCTGCCTTTCGGGCCGGCGAAGCCGGTCACCGATGCCGATGTTGCCCGCGCGGGCTGGTCGTTGCCGATGGCCGGACTTCTGGTGGGCCTTGCCGGAGCAGCGATCTATTCGATCGCGCGCGAGGTCGGTTTGATGCCAGGCCCCGCCGCCATGCTGGCGCTGGCGGCCACGGTCCTTGTCACCGGCGCGATGCACGAGGACGGTCTTGCCGATACCGCCGACGGGCTCGGCGGCGGCCGGACGCGCGAGCGGAAGCTCGAGATCATGCGCGACAGCCGGATTGGCACCTATGGCGCGTGCGCGCTGATTGCATCGCTTACCTTGCGATGGAGTGCGCTCGAAACGATCGCAGAGCCAAAGTCGATTGCGGCTGCGCTATCCGTTGCACATGCGGCTGCACGCGCCGGCTTGCCCGCCTTCATGTGGCTGATCCCGCCGGCGCGATCGGACGGGCTTTCGGCCGGAGCCGGACGACCGCCGGGACAAAGCGCGGCCATTGCATTTGCTCTCGGGGCTCTTTGCCTGCTTTTCGGTTTCGGGCCGAGCAAGGCGATGATCGGAGTGATTTTGTTGGCGCTGGTCGGGCTGATACTGGCATGGCTTGCCACAAGGCAGATCGGAGGACAGACAGGTGACATATTGGGCGCGTTTGAGCAGATTGGCGAGATCGCGATTTTGCTGATGGCGGCCGCCCTCCTCCACAGGGAACTGCGACCCTGATGGTCCCGTTCGACGAAATTTTTCGCCGGCAACTGCGCGACCTGTTCGTGTGGCGCCGCGACGTGCGGCGCTTTCGTACCGATCCTCTGCCGAGCGATGCCATGGAGCGGCTCATTGAGGTCGCCTGCCTTTCTCCTTCGGTTGGCCTGAGTCAGCCTTGGCGGTTCATCATTGTCGAAGACCAGGCGAGACGCAGCGCTGTGATCGATGACTTCAAGACATGCAACGCCGATGCGCTGCATTCTTTTTCAAGCGAACGCGCCGCGCTGTACGCGACCCTGAAGCTCGCCGGCCTCGAAGAGGCGCCCGGTCATCTGGCCGTGTTCGCGGACAAGGCAAGCGATCTCGGTTATGGCCTCGGGAGTGCAACGATGCCGGAAATGATCGAATATTCCGTCGCCGCGGCCATCTGCTGCATGTGGCTCGCCGCACGCGCAGAGGGCATCGGACTTGGCTGGGTGTCGATCCTGAACCCTGAACGCATCCACGAGATTCTTGAAGTACCGGAGTCCTGGAAATTCATTGGCTATCTCTGCGTGGGCTATCCCCAGGGAGAGTTTGATCGACCCGAACTTGAACGCGCCAACTGGGAATATCGGCGAACGTCGAAGGAATTTACGGTTCGACGCTAACCCATTGGCGGCAGCGATCGGTCGAAGAATAGAGATTTGTAGTGTCTCAGTTTGCCGAAGTGAACTTTTTGGTTAACTCAGTATGGCTCTACGCCCCTCGCCTGCCAGCAGGCCAGCATGCTATCATATGAGCCTGGGTCAGCTTTCCGATAGTGATGTTTTGGGCTCGAGTAGGCGGCGGCACAAAGAACTCGCAGGCAGACCGGCCCTCGCCACGTCACGAATCAGCATGCCGGCTCGCTGTCGCTATGGTCATGCCTCCGGGCCCGAGAGTCCACGCAGAACGCAACTATCCCCGGTGGTTGTCCCGATTTTAACTTGTGGAAAGCTCTGCATCTGGACAATCCGTCCCGGGGACGAAGTCTTGAAGCGGACGCTCAAGATGAGGCAGAAGCCGCATAAATCTTCATTGGGGAGAAAAAGAGAAGCCCCGACCAGTGAAAAGAGGCGGGCGATCAGAGCGGGATTAGAGTTCTGATTTTGGCAATTGTTTCTGCAATTACCGCATCCGTGGCGCGGCCACGATGCTGCGATCTCCTGTCAAACCAAGAGATGCTCTTCACCTGGTCGCTGATTACCCATCCCGTGACTCCGCAGCCATCGGGCAGCTCGACCTGGAAGTTGTTAAGTTTGTCTTGAGATGTGATTGGGCACGCGACGCACAGGCGTGCAAATTGGTTGTAGCGCTTTGGACTCAAAACTAAAGCGGGGCGCCAGCCATCTTGCTCGCGTCCCGCCTGTGGATGAAAGTTGAGCCAAATGATATCGCCCCTATCTGGGCAATACGGCTCACCAGATTTCGTTGCCGACTGGTCCGTGAGTGTTGATTTCGCCATACACGTTCTCTGCGGTCATGCCCTCTAGGAGCTCGTCCAACGTGTAGACCGGACGATCCAAGGGTGTCACGACCAAAGAGCCGCCTTTGACCTGAATATCCGCAGCTTTTCCCTCGAAAACTTCGAGTTCTTTGGCTAGGCCAGAAGGAATACGAACGGCTAAGCTGTTGCCCCATTTGGAGAAATGCGCGTTCATGGCAGTACCCTACGGAAAGCTGTCAGAGCCCCAATGGCTCGTCGATACAATGACGATACACCAGTTTGGTTCCAGATGGGAGTATTTCAATACCGACCGCCCTATTAATTTCTGTTACCATTGATATCTGTGACCTTTGTCACTTAGATTGACTAGATCGCCATCGCAAGTAGACCCTCATAACAGCGCAGACGGCCGCAGTGCGGCTGGAAAGGGGTCAGCAAGTGGCTACCGGAACCAGGATTGAATATTTTCAGAAAATTGCTGTTGAGAGATCGTTTTTCAGGATCAGGCTTCCTTCGCCTGACCCCAATCGAACGGTGTGCCATCGACCCAGACGCAGTGAAGGATCACGGCGATCTTGCGGACGATGGCGACTTTTGCCTTTCTCATGCCAATTCGCTTGGCAAGCTTTATTCCCCAAGCCTTGAGAGAAGACCATTTCTTGGTCCGATAAAGCAGCACCGTCGCCGCCTCGAACAGGTAAGTCCGGAGCAGACGGTCGCCCCATCGGGATATCTTGCCGTTGATGTCCGTTTCACCAGATTGGCTGCGCCGCGGTGTAAGACCCAGATAGGCGCCGACGCTTGACGCCGATCGGAAGCGCGATGGATCGTCGATCGTGTGGCGGAACGTCAAAGCAGTCACCACGCCAACACCAGGAACCGTCATTAGACGGCGCGTCGTCTCATACGACTTCGCCAACTGGCGGACTTCGTTGTCGAATGTGCCTTGTTGCTTGCAGATCTGCTCATGGATCGACAGAAGCGGCGCGATCGCACTGAGGAGCTGATGATCTTTACCCAATAGCTCGCGAACCTGATTGCGGAATTGCAGTCCGATCGCACGGGGGAACAGCAAGCCGTATTCTTTGATGAGACTGCGGACCTGGTTCTCGATATCTCGACGAATGGCCACGAGCCGGGATCTCGCCACGAGTATCGCACGGATCTTCTGACTTTCCTCGCTCTTGACCTTGACTTCTCGATACCAGCCAACCCGTACCAGTTCGGCCAGACCTCGAGCATCGTTCTGATCGCTTTTGTTCATGCGCACTGACAAAGCCGCGTGCGCATGCCGAGCGTCGATACAGACCACTGGAAGATCAACCCTACGAAGCTCGTGCCACAGCCAACTCGCCATTGCCCCGGTCTCAAAACCAATGCGCTCGGCGTGTGGAGCCCGCTTCCGAAGCAGTGCCGTGAGCGCCCCGGGGTCGGACTTGGCCTTTCCCTCGAACAAGACCTGACCTACCTCGTCGAGCACACACACTGACGTTTCATTCTGCGAGACATCCAGCCCAACATATTGCTTCATAGCCCCTCCGATTCGTAAGATTGTGGAAGGCTTGAAGATAGCGGACCTTTCGTGCCGCGGGCGCCGGCCGCAATTACGTCATCGTCTGCAATATTGACCCCCTAAGCCGGGGGATCGGCGTCCAAAATTTGCAGGCCGATTGACACTGCTTGCCGGCGTGATCGCTTTTGCGCCCGGTGCGCTGAAGGACCGGCACGACCTCATCAATGCGTTCGACCGAGATCCAGACTTTCATGAATTCCGGCGGCGTGGCGTTTACGGTGTGCTAGTTCGAACAGCGGCTGCCAGAACCCCTCGCGATCATAAAACACGACGGGCTTGGCGTGTAGACCGAGTGGATGCCACAAAATCTCTACGGCCTCTTCCGAAGTCCCGATGCTGCCCGGCAGCACGACAAACGCATCGGAACGTTCGAACATCAGCATCTTGCGGTCATGCATGTTGGCGACAACGACGTGCTCCACCGTTTCGAGCGCCCGTTCCGGAGCAGTGAGGAACTCAGGGATAATGCCGAGCACGCGCCCACCGGCTTCGTGCGCGCGCGTGCGCAGGCTCCCATCAGGCCCGTGCCGCCACCGGCACAGATCAGCGTCAGCCCGGCTTGGCGCAAGAGTTAGGCCGAGGCGAACTGCGGAAGCCCGATAAGGCAGGGCGGCCTCATCTGTCGACCCGCAGAAAACACCAACAGATTTCACGAGCGTCAACGCCAATCGGTCCCTGCCGTTACCCGCGCTGCGCTCAGGCCATCTACTTGTGGCGGCTGCCGAAGCCCGTCACTTTCCAGCTCAGCGGCAGCTCAAGGAACTCCCGCGTCTGCCAGCGGGCATGGTCGAGGTACTCCTGGGCGATACCCTCGACGAGTTCTTCCCTAGTTTCAGCATCAAGGCTAAGCAGCCCCGCGACCGGCAGTGCTCGCTCGGCGGCGAAGCGGATTGCAACTCGATAGCCGTCAATATCGGCGAGAGCTTGATGCAGGCGCGGATCCCGCCAAAGCTCGACGAGTTCTTCCAACAACGAGGCTCGCCCCCCTCTGCGCTCAAACATCTCCCGCACGCGAGCACGGGCGCGGCTCAGGAACTCGGTTGGGTCGCCTAGTTCGAACCGATCCGACCGCCACTGAAAGCAGTCCCAATATTCATCGGCAATCATTGTGTTCAGCAACGAGACCGAGCCCCCTTCTAAAATGATCAGCCGGTGGCGAAGGGCGCATTCGGCGACCCGTAGCTTCAGCAGTTTGTGTGCTTCGTGCGCCGGGATTACGCCGTTGATAAGCTTCCGCGAGCAGACATAAATCCTTTGTGTGCCCCGCAGTTCGGCGGGTGTTGGCCGACCGCTTCCGGTGGGTATTTCGGCACAGCACTGCACCCGATCCAGCGATATCACCGGCGCGCCGGTCCGTTCGGCAGCGGCCACGGCGGCCGCCGTTTTTCCTGTGCTCGTGGGCCCCCAGATGAGATGAAGAATAGGATTCATTTATGCATCACCACGCATCTGGATCTGATTGGAGAAGCCGCGCCTAGTTGATGGCGCAAGCGTCGGGAGATAGCTGTGGAGCACCGCGACAACCTGCTCGCAACCACCCCTCTTCCATCCGTATGAAAACAGCAAACCGCTGGTCCTGCGCCCCGTAGGAACCGAGAAAGCCCATTCCACACTTTTCTCGCCCCCCACCAAACGGAGTAGATCCAGGCCAATTGCGGGCTCGATAGCATCGTAGAGCAGACATGCGCGCAGGCCCGGTTTCGCCAAGGCACTGAATAAATGAGCTTCGTGGTCCAAACGCGAGGATGAGAGGGGCGCTGTTGGATGGACGCAGGCGATGTCATTCTCCTCAATGTCGCAATTTGCTTCATTGACCGCGGAATGCAGGAGGACAAGACGCTTTCCACCAATTCGCGTTGGCAGCGTGCACCCGTGACTTCTGGTCCGCCCGGCGACCCAGGCCAACAACTCGGAAAAAACCGTAGCGAACTCAAAATCCTCAAAGCTGATGGCCTCCATGAGGCACAGTAACTGGAGGAAATCGGGAACATGGTTTGCGTCATACAGGGCCATGGAATCGCCTCCTTGAGTAGCAGTTGTGGGGCTCGGGTCGCGGGCAGCGACACGCGTCGGGTTCAACGGAGGAGAGCATCGCTCGTTGTCGCGCGTCTGCGTGCACTCAGCCCTCAGTCAGCGTTGCGGTATCGTGACTGCAACCGCCGCGCCAACGCCGACCCAGCTGTTTAGGCTGTTGATTGATTGAATTAAAATGGCGCCGTCGTGAAATCAACCGACATGTACGATGTCAGACACCGGACACAAGTCGCTGGCTGCGCCGGCAGGGAAAATGGCGGAATTGCCAGCGAGCAATTTCTCTGGGGCAACGCTCTGTTAGCTTCGGGAGACTTGGTTGCGGAATAACACAGAAGGCTCCGCCAACAGGCCTTCTCTCTGTGCTCATGGGGAGGACTCGGAGCAACGGTATCCGTCCGGTGAAGCTTTCAATACCCACAAATTCGACTCCGGCCATGGCGCCCAGCGCGATGTCAGTGAGGCGTGACAGCCCGCGCCACATAACGGTATTGCCAGGCGGCGGATCGCTGGCGCGGGCGAGATAACCGCCGAGCCGGGCGATCTTGATCAGATAGTGCGAGAGCGTTTTCTGTCTTGCTTTTGGGTTGTCGTTGACGAGGCCATCGAGCACGCCGATTTCAGTTGCAGTCAACGCGAGGGTTGGCGGTGCGTCTGGGGCGGAACGGTTGAGCATCGTCATCCAGAAGACCCGCCAAGTCAGGATGCAAAACAGCGAGATCAGATTGGTCAGACGCTGGGCAGTCCTGAGCTTCGACTCCTCAGCTTTGCAGCCCGATTTGAGGATCTTATGGAACACCTCGATCTTCCATCTCAAAGCATACCATTCGAGCTTCTCAATGGCGTCGGCCCGGGAATCAACAGGCAGGTCGGTGATCAGCTTCCAATCGATCTTCTTTCTGTTTTTTGGCGTCCCGCGCTCTTCGGCATGGATCACCGTCCCAACCTCCTGAAAGCTCACATCTAGAGAGGAGCGGGTCGGTCAATCTCCGGAAGCGTGATCACATCGTTGGATGCGTCGACAACCCGCATGACGGCCTGACCTGATCCATCTTCCCGGCGAACGGACTTCGCTTCGGGAAGGCTGGTGTCGTGCCCTGCCCCGAAAACTTACTTCTAATATCCGTTTTTGCTGCAAGTGTCCTAAGTTGAATTTCCCGATAGCCGAGCGAGCGCTTCCTGCGGCGAAACGCCCAAAAGGCTCGTGGGGCTGGTCGGTATCCGTCCGGCGTAGCTTCAATTACTCACAAATTCCCCTCCGACTATGGCGCTCAGCGCGATGTCGGCTAAGCTCGACAGGCCGCGCTACATGACAGGATTGCCGAGCGGCGGATCGCTGGAGCGGGCGAGATAGCCGCCGAGCCGGGCGATCTTGATCAGGTAGTGCGAGAGCATTTTTTGCTTTGGGTTTGTCGTTGACAAGGCGATCGAGCACGCCGATTTCAATCGCACTCAACGCGAGAGGTGGCAACGCGTTTGGGGCGGAACGATTGAGCATCGTCATCCAGAAGACCCGCCAACTCAGGATGCAAAGGAGAGATCAGATTGGTGAGGCGCTGGGCGGTGCTGAGCTTCGACTCCTTAGCTTTGCGACCCTATTTGAGAATCTTATGGGGCACCTCGATCTTCCATCTCAAAGCATCCATTCGAGCTTCTCAATGGCGTCGGTGCGGGAACCAACAGCCAGGTCGGTGATCAGCTTCCAATCGATCTTCTTTCTGCTTTTCGGCGTCCCGCGCTCTTCGGCATGGATCACCGTCAGCATCAGAGCGGGATAGCGATTCTACTTTCCGATCGGCGGCCGGATGCGAATCTTGCGATATCTGATTTAAAGAACGGCCCCGTCGCGATCGCCCTTGCTGTTGCTGACTTCGATGCCATGGCCCCCTTTGACAACGACCTTGTCCATTCTCGTCGACAATCGTGTGATCCCCGTCCAGCCAGACGGTGAGCCAGATGGGCGGCGATGCGGGCGAGGACATCAAGCCTGCGGGTCGAAGCCGTTCCTTTTTCGCCGATTATGCGACTGCCCAACTATGCCGAATGGTTTTGGGGAGGGCCCGTCGTTTGCGACGTACTTGCGGCTGGTCGAGCGGTCGTCGTCCCGGCTCCATTCGGCTCAGCTTGGCGTGTTATAGCGCCTCAAGGAAGGCGAGCAGGCGGTCACCACAAAATGCCATTGGCATAACATAGATTACGGGGTCGGAATTCGATCGGGTGTATCGACGGTAATGCAACCGCTCTTTGCGCGCGACACGCAGGTGCACAGCTTCCCGTTCGTCGCCCGCTCCTCGCCGCTGAAAAACACGTCGCGATGATCGACCGGGGCCGACGCCTCCAGGATCGGCAGGACGCACAGGCCACATTCTCCGCGTCGGCAACCGAAGATCATGTCGACGCCGGCATCTTCAAGCGCGTCCAGTATGGAGCGGTTGGCAGGAACGTCGACTTCGAGACCCAGTCGGGGAATTTTAATCTTGAACGGCGCGTCCGCAAAGTTGCCGGCATTGCCAAACGTCTCGTAGCGGAGGTGCGCCACGGGCCTGCCTGCTTCGTACCACAGGCGCCTGACCGCCTCCAACATGCCGAACGGGCCACACACATAGAGCTCGCCGCGCGGATCGAGTTGGGCGATCTCGCCGGCGATGTCGATGCGCTGTTCCTCTTCATCGACGAAGAGCTGAAGCCGTTCGCCAATATGACGGGCTAGCTCGTCTGCGAGCGCCAGGTCGCGGCGGCTGCGCGCGGCATAGAGCAGGCGAAACTTCGCGCCTGCTTGCTTCAGCGCCAGTGCCATCGTGTAGATCGGCGTGATGCCGATGCCGCCGGCAAGCAGCAGATATTCCGGCTGGCCGTAGCTCAATTCGAAGCTGTTGCTCGGCGCGGAGATCGTAAGCCGTTCGCCCGCCTTGAGGCGCCACATGCCGATAGACCCGCCCCGGCTGGACGCGAGCCGTTTGACGGCGATGCGATAGAGTCCGTCCGGACAAGGTCCCACCAGCGAATAGCTTCGAAGCTGCGGCCGGCCGTCAATGAGCACAACGACGTCGATGTGACTGCCGGGCGTTCCGGTGACGAATGCGCGGTCCGCCTCGATTTCGAAGAGAAGGACGTCAGGAGTAAGCTCGCGCGTGGCGCGAATGCGCGCGCTAACCCATTCGATCGGCTTGACCATAACTTTTCGCTCACTCGGTCGCAGCGTTTGCGATCATGCTGGTCTGTTCGTCGGCCAACATCCCGGCGATCAGCCGCCGTGCCCAGAGCGCGCCTGCATCGATGTTGAGATCGTAGAAGGGCGAACGCGGGTTCTTCTCGATCGCGGCCTGCTGCGCCTCCAACACCCTGTGATCCTGATCGTAGACGCCCGCTCCGCCATTGACGTGGGCGAGCTGGAGCTCTCTCGTCAATTCCGCATCATTCCTGCGATAATTTCGGACGAAGTTCCAGAAATAATGGCAGGTCGTCTCGGTCTCGGGGCTGATCGCCGCCAAGAACGCACCGTTGACGCCGTGCGAGCGCTCGCCTTGCGGCGCGCCCGTACCTGTCGGCGCCACGCCGACGTCGCCGACGACGACCGACGGTGCCTGGAACGTCACGATCTGCCAGCGATCGACACGGCCCGGCCGTCCGAGCTGGCGCGCCCAGAACGGGGGCGGCTCAATGTCGATCATCCAGCGGGTCATCGTCGCGGTGTCGCCAGTGTGGGTCACATCGAAGGGCGCGGCCGTGATCGCCTCGTCGCCGATGCTGTCAGCATGCACATAAGTCTCGTGCGTGAGGTCCATGAGGTTATCGATTACAAGGCGATAGTCGCATTTCAGCTGATAGAACGTGCCGCCCTCGCCGACCCATTGCCTGCCGTCGTTCCAGTGAAAATTCGGAATTTTTGCAGGGTCCGCCAGCGCGGGATCACCGGGCCACAACCAGACCAGCCGATGCCGCTCGGCGACCGGATAGACGCGTACGCAGGCTGACGGATTGATCGTCTTCTGCGCGGGCATGTAGGTGCAGCGGCCGGCCGAATTAAAGACCAGCCCGTGATAGCCACACATAACGTCATCGCCCTTGAGATGTCCTAGCGACAGCGGCAGCAGCCGGTGCCAGCAGGCATCCTCCAGTGCGGCGATCACGCCGTCGGTGAGCCGGTAGAGCACAACGTTCTTGCCGCAGATGGTGCGGGGGGAAAGCTCGCGGCCGATTTCGTGGCACCATGCAGCCGCGTACCAGGCGTTGAGCGGAAAAGGCTTGGATACGTTCATGGGTAGTGTCTCTCCCTGGTCCGGTCGATGTTCGCCGGCTTGTCTCAACCCATTCCAGCGGCCCGCGCCTTGCCGCTCTTGGCACGAGACGTGCCTCGGCGGTCAATCATCACCCTCAGATGACATACTTCGCAATTAGCAAGCCACGCCGCTCGAATTGTTTGTCAATGAGCTACAGGCATGGCGAAGCCTACAACCTGACACGACATTAGATTACCAGACGAACTTCGCGCCCTCCGGCAGTTCGCAGACAAATTCGCCCTGGGTCGCGGCTTCGGCCGCCCCGGCGGCCAGCTTCGAGGCTCGCACCGTGAGCTTGCCGTCGCGGCTGAGGCTGTGGCGAATGTATTCCGTCACCGGGCGTCCCGAGCTGTCCACAGTTTGATGCGCATTGGCGAAGCTGATGCCATTCTGGGCGGTCACCCTGAAGGCACTGATAACCAGCCCGCCCTGCACGGCCGGCCCGGGCTTGCCGCCATCTACGGTGGTACACCGGTTGAGGTCCAGTATGAGCTTCACATTCTTGCCGGCGTGCAAAGCACTGAGCACCTCGGCGTATTTCGGCGAGGGCTCATCAGCCTGGGCCATCGTGCTTACGCTTGCAGCCAGAAGCAAGGAAAACAGGATCGTCAGGTTTCCGTTGAGCTGCATATGCTCTTCTCTCCACTTGAACCACAGGCTGCGCGAGCGCCAACTTGCCCGATGTCCTATCGCAAACAGCTTCGTGGAATCCAGACATCAGGCACGTTCGCCTCGCGACAACTACACGTGTCGCAACCGCGCGCAAGTGGTTGCGAAGGCTAATCTGACGTCACAAACTCGTATGTAAGGTTTGCGAAGTGGAGTCACAATTTGTGACACCCTCTGCACTATTTGGTCCAGCGGTCGCGGCGCCGAAAGGACGAATGGCACTCAAACACGCGATCGGCCGGTCTTGCCGTCATTTCGTCATCCTGCCTTTCCGGAGGTGCCGAAATGTCGCGCGAGCAGTAGCTCGGACGTTTCGGTCATCTCGATGCGCTGGGGTCGCCGCCGACCAACGCGAGCACGGTGCGATTCCCGCCGCGCCACGTGCTGCCGACGAGCGCGATGTTGATGTGGATGGTCTGCCCCGTTTCAAATCGAGTGATTTTTTGATCCAGAACCGCATGGCTCCCCCTCTTCGATCCGGGCCAGGCGGACGCCCGCCGTTACGCTAGCACCCTCAGCTCGCGCGCGGCCGCAACCGTGTTGGTAAGCGCCGGCCTCACCTCTTCCCATTTGCGCGTCTTCAGGCCGCAATCCGGGTTGATCCAGAGCTGTGCATCCGAGAGGCGCTGCCGCGCGAGCTTGGTACCCGCGGCGAATGGATATCATAGACGCCGGGGCCGATCTCGTCGGGTAGCGGTAGTGCTTGAAGGCGTCGAGGACCTCCATCTTGGAGCGCGATGTCTCGATTGAGATGACGTCGGCATCCATCGCACCGATCGCGTCGATGATCTGGTTGAGCTCCGAACAGCACATGTGGGTGTGGATCTGCGTCTCGTCGCGCACGCCCGAGGAGCAGATGCGGAAGATCTCGACGGCCCAGTCGAGATAGCTCTTCCAGTCGGATTGCGCAGCGGCAGGCCTTCGCGGAGCGCCGCCCCGTCGATCTGGATAATCCCGGCGCCGCCGGCCTCGAGATCGGCGACTTCGTCGCGGATCGCCAGCGCAATCTGCCGGCAGGCCTCGCTGCGTGGAATGTCGTCCCGGACGAACGACCAGTTGAGGATAGTGACCGGACCGGTCAGCATCGCCTTCATCGGCTTTGCCGTCAGCGACTGCGCGTATGTCCACCACTCGACGGTCATGGCTTTTCCGTCCGACCTTCTTGGCATCTTGGATGTCGGCAATGCCCGAGACCAGGGTGCAGAAGGTGATCGGCGCGATCACCATCTTGATCAGCTTGATGAAGCCGTCCCCGAGCGCCTTGATCCATTCGTTAGTAGCAAAGTTTGGCCACAGCCAGCCGACGATCGCGCCGAGCACAATCGCAATCAGCACTTGAACGTAGAGGATTCGGTCCCACGGTTTTGAGGCGCTCGGCGTTACCGGGCCTGTCGTCGCGATCGTTGCCCCATTACGTTGATATCCCCTCTTCTTTCCTGCATTGTCGCTTAAGCGTTGCGTCGCGCATCCGATGATATGGATCTTCCAAGATCTCACGTTCTTTTAGGAAGTGGCATGCGAGCGTACAGAAGAGCCATCCTAGGACTACGTCCTCACCCGATTTGGACGCGTTCGTTCGAGTTGGAGTGTACACTGCGCATAATAGCCTTCGTTCATCCGAAAAGACGAGTTGCTCTCCGTCGAAGAGACCGGAGTTCTCGCCTTTCATTTGTTGCCGAAATTCAGATCAGCGAGAGACATGCACGCCAGTCCGGTAAACCCCGAAAGGATTCCGCTTTCGCTCCAACCACATCCCGAGACGACACCAATACTTAATCAAACGGCAGAGGCAATTGCGATTATGAACCTAATGAAGGGACCGAGCTCGATCTTACTTATGACTGCGCGTCCAAAAATGAGTCTGGCGATCTCTGTTCGGTTCGTGGGAGTTCGCAGATCTTTCGGTAGCCCCGCGAAGGCTTCATCAAAAATTCTTCCCAAATCCGAAAGCTGTTCTGGATCGTATACGATGCTTTGTTCCCGGATTAGTTGCCCCACTCCACCGCTTGTGACCGCACTGCCGGTTAGCTGCTCGCGCTCCGGGCAGAACCCGAGTCGTGCCGCTATCAACTCGCTTGTAAGTTCGTTGAGCGCTTGCGCCGCCTCAAGCGCGTTCTTGCCTTCGCAGATCAGTCTTGCAACCTCTTCTATTTGCTGCTCGATGCTCTGCTTGAGGTGCTGCACGCGCGCATCGCAGCGATGAACGTGTACAGCAGGTTCTACAGGCTGCGGTCCAGTGAGGTTCGGATCTGGACCGATCTTAACTTGGATCAACGTGACAAATTTGACGAGATTCTGCAGAGGAACGGATAGAAATCGAAGTGGGAGCGCATAAAGCGCTGTCACCCAATGATGTCGTTTCAGGCGCTCTATTGGCCTCGGTTTTCTAGACCCGTACACTGTCATAGTCATGACTGCCTCATGAATTGTTCTGGCATGAATTCGGAATCAATGCACGCCAGCAGCTCGCTGTCGCGCGAGCACTTAGCTTCTGTACTGAGACATGCCGGCCCGCAGAGCGCGAACGTCTGATGACGGCCCCTAGTAATCGACAATCAATTTTCACGATCTGCTATGTTTTAGTTGCATCTCAGCCGGCGCTTTGACTAGCAGCAGTTGTTCCGATTGGTAAAATAGATTGTTCTGATTGAAGGCATTCACAGTTTGGATAGAAAGACGGAGCCAATTAGCTTCATTAGAAAGTGAAGGCGCGGCCTTCGAAACTTGTTTGACGGCCGACGAATGCACGACGACTGTCTCTGGACAGACGATTTGAGAGGTCAGGACTGTCAAACCGCGCGTTCGTCCGGCGCCAAGCTGTTTGAAGCGCGGATACTGGCGTGCGCCAACGCGCGCGGCCTCTTCGTCAACAACGCGCGAACGCTTCAGGGCACGTGCCACCCCTGGTTTGATGGCCTAGACCCGACTGTTAACTTCTCTCCGCAATGGCGTGATTGACCTCTGCGTTTCCCTCGAAACTAACTAGGAGCACATCACTCTGAGCAACAGGATTGTGGCCAGTCCTTCCGTCCTTCCGCACGATCACCTCTTAGCTTTGCAACACATCATCTGCGGAACCCGATTTGAGGCGCCAGACTGTTTTGCTTAGGATGCATTTTGAGTTGGGCCGAGCGTCGAGCGCAAAGCTGTCACGCGCCTCACTATTGCGCATCTCAGAACGGGCAGCGCATCTGGATGATGCGCAGCACGTCTAACCGAGCGCGAAACGGACCGCCTTTGCGGCCGTTCAAATCTCTCTGCTGAGACTCTGGGCCGACAACAACGAGAGCACTCGCACATAACTACGAACGGCTAGATGCATTTAGCGTAACCGTCCGGTGAGGCTTTCAATTACCCATAACTTTGACCACTCGGACTGATCCGCTGATCGGCGAAATCTTGAGTCGAAAGAATCACTTGTGATTCCTTGCTGAGCACCTGATTCGCGAGGGGGTGCTCTATGGGGCTGAGATTAAGGGATCGATCGACAAAAGGCTGTTTGCGATCCTTGGAAGGTGAATGTTGGATTGATCGAGAGACCAGTGGATGCGAGTTTAGGGACGCGCGGCTCGGCGACAGATTCCGCAAACTGCTCACGCAGATTGGAAGCGCCATGGGACAAAGCATTCCGCTCGTCTGCCAGGATTGGGCGAATACCAAGGCAGCCTACCGCTTCTTTTCTAATGACCGGGTCAGCGAAGCGGACATTCTGGCCGGCCATTTCCAATCGACACGTGATCGTGCCGCCGCCGCTGAAGGTCTCGTTCTTGTGCTACACGACACAACCGAATTTAGCTATCAACGCGAAAAGTCAGAAGCGATCGGCATCACCAAGCGCATAAACAGTGGACGAGATAAGGCGGGCCGCCTCAGATCGCACACGGTTTGCGGCATCCTGATGCATTCGAGCCTCGCAGTTACAATCGAGGGTGTGCCGCTGGGGCTGGCGGCCATTAAGTTCTGGACCCGGAAGAAATTCAAGGGGACGGCAGCGCTTAAAAAGAAGATCAATCCGACCCGGATTCCGATCGAGAAAAAGGAAAGCGTCCGGTGGTTGGAAAATCTCAAGCAGTCTACGCAACTCTTGGATCATCCGGGACGATGCATCCATATCGGTGATCGCGAGAGTGACATCTACGAGCTTTTCTGCGCAGCACAGGAGATCGGAACGCATTTCCTGATCAGGACCTGCGTCGACCGCTTGGCTGGAGACGGGGATCACACGATCGCCGACGAAATGGACGAGGTCGCCGTCAAAGGGCTCCATCGCATCGGGGTCAGAGACAGCAACGGCGATCCCGACCAGGCCGTTCTTGAGATCAGGTATCGCAAGATTCGCGTCCTGCCGCCGATCGGAAAGCAGAAGCGCTATCCCGCTCTGACCCTGACGGTGATCCATGCCGAAGAGCGCGGGACGCCGAAAAACAGAAAGAAGATCGATTGGAAGCTGATCACCGACCTGCCTGTTGGTTCCCGCACCGACGCCATTGAGAAGCTCGAATGGTATGCTTTGAGATGGAAGATCGAGGTGTTCCACAAGATCCTCAAATCGGGCTGCAAAGCTGAGGAGTCGAAACTCAGGACCGCCCAGCGTCTGACCAATCTGATCTCGCTCTTTTGCATCCTGAGCTGGCGGATCTTCTGGATGACGATGCTCAACCGTTCCGCCCCAGACGCACCGCCAACCCTCGCGTTGACTGCGACTGAAATCTGCGTGCTCGATCGCCTCGTCAACGACAAACCAAAAGTAAGACAGAAAACGCTCTCGCACTATCTGATCAAGATCGCCCGGCTCGGCGGTTATCTCGCCCGCGCCAGCGATCCGCCGCCCGGCAATACCCTCATGTGGCGCGGGCTGTCACGCCTCACCGACATCGCGCTGGGCGTCATGGTTGGAGGAGAATTTGTGGGTAATTGAAAGCCGGTGAGGGCCGCACGGGTAGTCGCGTGGCGCGATGGTCCGATCAAGCAGCGGACTGAACAGGGGTATTCTTCCATTCCCAAGGCAGCAGTTCATCGAGCCGACCTTGCGGGGTGCTGGCGATGCGGGCCAAGATGTCCGCCAACCAGGCCTGCGGGTCGATGTCGTTGAGCTTTGCCGTCATGATTAGCGTCGCCATGATAGCGGCGCGGTCGGCACCACGTTCGGAGCCGGCGAAGAGCCAGGACTTGCGGCCGAGGGCAAAGCCGCGGAGCGCGCGCTCCGCCGCATTGTTTGTCAGGCAGATCCTCCCGTCATCGATAAAGCGAGCGAACCGGTCCCAGCGGCGCAGCATGTAGTCGATCGGCTTGGCGACCGCGGACGAGTTCGACAGCCGAGCGCGTTGCTCGCGCAGCCACGCTTCCAATGCCGTTAAAAGCAGGGCACTTCGTTCTTTGCGCACCCGCAGCCGCTCTTCGACGCTTTGGCCGTTGATGCCGCGCTCAATATCGAACAGCACGTCGATGCGCTTGACCGCCTCCAGCGCGATCGGCGAGATCGCCGTGGCGTTCTTGCCGCGTCTCGCATTGGCGGCGATGTCCGCCAGCTCAAAGAACTGCCGCCTGGCATGCGCCCAACAGAGTGCGGGCGTGACCGGTCCCTGCGCGCGCGAGGCGTCATACAGCTCGTTATAGCCGCTATAGGCGTCGGCCTGCAGGATGCCGGTGAAGCTTTGGAGATGCCGCGTGGGATGCTCCTGCCGTCGATCGCGCGAGGCGTAATAGAGCGCGGCCGGCGGCGCCCGGCCAGCAAACGGCCGGTCGTCGCGAACGTAGGTCCAGATATGTCCCTTGACCGTCTGGCTCTTGGCCAGGATCGGCACCGTGGTGTCATCGCCGTGCAGCCGCTCGGCGGCGAGGACATGGCGCTCGATGAGCCGATAAAGCGGCTGCAGGACGGTCGCACAGGCGCCGACCTGGTCGGCCAGTGTCGACAGGCTCAGATCGATGCCTTCCCGGGCGTAGCGCTCGCTCTGCCGGTTCAGGGGCTGATGTTGGCCGAACTTCTCGAACAGGATCATGGCCAGGAGGTTGGGGCCGGCGAAGCCGCGTGGAGTCACGTGGAAGGGCGCCGGCGGCTGGGTGATCGTCTCGCAGTCCCGGCACGAGAACTTCTCGCGCACCGTCTGGATCACCTTCCACCGCCGGGGAACGACCTCCAGCGTCTCGGTAATATCTTCGCCCAGCTTTGATAGCTTCGATGAGCCGCAGCAGGGACAGCTCTCCGGTGCGGCGACGACGACCCGCTCGCGCGGCAGATGATCGGGGAACGGTTTGCGCGACGGGCGCTTGCGCTGGAAGGACTTGACGGTCTGCGTCCGAGCCGCCGCCCTCTCAGCCGCCAGCTCGGCTTCGGTTGCGGTTGCTTCCAGCTCTTCAAGCTGAAGCTCCATCTGCTCCAGGAGCCGTGCCTTGCGCTCCGAGCGGCTGCCGTAAATCTGGCGACGCAGCTTCTCGATCTCGAGCTTGAGGTAACCGATCAGGGCCTCGGTCGCCTTCGCGTTGGCAGCTTCCGCTTTGGCGCTCGCCGCGACCGCTTCCGCCTGAAGGCGCGCGGCGCGCTCCGCGCGGATCATCGCATGCGCGGCGGCAAGATCGGTGGGAAGCGATTCAGATGTGGTCACGAAGCGATGGAATCACATCCATCACGATCCGGGAAGCGCAAAGCCTCATCCGACCGAGGTCGGCCGCCAGGTCTCTTGTGGGTGCCTCCAGTCGATCCCGGACAAGAGATAACCGAGCTGCGCCGATGAGATCGTCACCACGCCCTCGGCCGGGCTCGGCCAGATGAAGCGGCCCCGCTCCAGGCGCTTCGTGAACAGGCAGGCGCCCTGGCCGTCATGCCAGATCACCTTCAAGAGATTGCCGCGACGACCGCGGAAGCAAAACAGGTGGCCACCCAACGGGTCGCGATGCAAGATCTCCTGAACCTGCAAGGCCAGCGACGGAAAGCCCTTCCGCATATCGGTATAGCCGGTCGCGAGCCATACCCGCACGCCGGCCGGCAACGGGATCATCGTGGCCGTCCGTCAGTCAGCGCCGCCACGACTGCGCTCAGCGTCGCCGCGTCAACCGCGCCCGTGATCCGCATCCGAGCCCCGGCCGCGAACTCGATCTCGATCGCACCGCAGGTCCCAGAGGGTGCCGTCAACGGTTGCCGTTCTGGCGCAATGGAGACTGCCGCAAAACGGACTTCGTCAGCTTGACGCTGCATCGGCCCGGGCTCGAAAGCGAGCACGCCAGTGCGCGCCTGCCGCCGCCAAGCCGTGACCAGATTGCGGTGAACATCATGTCGTCGAGCAACCTCGACAACACTGGCCCCAGGCGCCAGACTCTCCTCCACGATCCGAAGCTTCTCGGCAGTGGTCCACCGCCGTCGCCGCTCTGGACCGGACAGAACCGTAACCCTCGTCACGTTTGCTCATTTGTTTGCAAATTAATGAGCAAATCATCTCACGCCCGAGCACAATCCGGGAAGGCGGCCCTCACCGGCTTTCAATTACCCATAACTTTGACCACTCGGACTGATCCGCTGATCGGCGAAATCTTGAGTCGAAAGAATCACTTGTGATTCCTTGCTGAGCACCTGATTCGCGAGGGGGTGCTCTATGGGGCTGAGATTAAGGGATCGATCGACAAAAGGCTGTTTGCGATCCTTGGAAGGTGAATGTTGGATTGATCGAGAGACCAGTGGATGCGAGTTTAGGGACGCGCGGCTCGGCGACAGATTCCGCAAACTGCTCACGCAGATTGGAAGCGCCATGGGACAAAGCATTCCGCTCGTCTGCCAGGATTGGGCGAATACCAAGGCAGCCTACCGCTTCTTTTCTAATGACCGGGTCAGCGAAGCGGACATTCTGGCCGGCCATTTCCAATCGACACGTGATCGTGCCGCCGCCGCTGAAGGTCTCGTTCTTGTGCTACACGACACAACCGAATTTAGCTATCAACGCGAAAAGTCAGAAGCGATCGGCATCACCAAGCGCATAAACAGTGGACGAGATAAGGCGGGCCGCCTCAGATCGCACACGGTTTGCGGCATCCTGATGCATTCGAGCCTCGCAGTTACAATCGAGGGTGTGCCGCTGGGGCTGGCGGCCATTAAGTTCTGGACCCGGAAGAAATTCAAGGGGACGGCAGCGCTTAAAAAGAAGATCAATCCGACCCGGATTCCGATCGAGAAAAAGGAAAGCGTCCGGTGGTTGGAAAATCTCAAGCAGTCTACGCAACTCTTGGATCATCCGGGACGATGCATCCATATCGGTGATCGCGAGAGTGACATCTACGAGCTTTTCTGCGCAGCACAGGAGATCGGAACGCATTTCCTGATCAGGACCTGCGTCGACCGCTTGGCTGGAGACGGGGATCACACGATCGCCGACGAAATGGACGAGGTCGCCGTCAAAGGGCTCCATCGCATCGGGGTCAGAGACAGCAACGGCGATCCCGACCAGGCCGTTCTTGAGATCAGGTATCGCAAGATTCGCGTCCTGCCGCCGATCGGAAAGCAGAAGCGCTATCCCGCTCTGACCCTGACGGTGATCCATGCCGAAGAGCGCGGGACGCCGAAAAACAGAAAGAAGATCGATTGGAAGCTGATCACCGACCTGCCTGTTGGTTCCCGCACCGACGCCATTGAGAAGCTCGAATGGTATGCTTTGAGATGGAAGATCGAGGTGTTCCACAAGATCCTCAAATCGGGCTGCAAAGCTGAGGAGTCGAAACTCAGGACCGCCCAGCGTCTGACCAATCTGATCTCGCTCTTTTGCATCCTGAGCTGGCGGATCTTCTGGATGACGATGCTCAACCGTTCCGCCCCAGACGCACCGCCAACCCTCGCGTTGACTGCGACTGAAATCTGCGTGCTCGATCGCCTCGTCAACGACAAACCAAAAGTAAGACAGAAAACGCTCTCGCACTATCTGATCAAGATCGCCCGGCTCGGCGGTTATCTCGCCCGCGCCAGCGATCCGCCGCCCGGCAATACCCTCATGTGGCGCGGGCTGTCACGCCTCACCGACATCGCGCTGGGCGTCATGGTTGGAGGAGAATTTGTGGGTAATTGAAAGCCTCACCGGACGGTTACGAAACTTCTTGGCTGCCGTCCACCTCGCCGCGATCGTCGCCTATTGGATCAATTGAGTCTGAACCCTAGCTAGTCACGGAGGTGATGAGTGAGTTCAACAAGGCAGTTCAGCCTTCGCCGTCTGATGACTCTGGCTCTGCGAGCCAAAAGCCACACGGCAATCACGCGCCCGCGCGTTGATTGATCTTAGGTCTTTCCGCCGTCGATTACACAGAAATTTCGCCGAACCGGCCGGTTTGGCTCGATTGCTAGCGCTGCGTCTAACAAATCACCAACAGTCCAGACCCGGTCTGCCACGCCAAGGGCGACGCTTGGCGCGGTCCGCAGCGCCTCATGAACGCGGCAGAGATTGTAGTGGCTGACGTATAAGCTAACGGCGGCTCCGGGAGCAAACGTTGCGAATTTACCGCTTGTTGCGAGACCTACAGATATTACATTTATTTCAATTATTACGGATGGAAGCCATCGTGGCCGAAGATCTGACCCGTCTAAAGTAGCGATCAGGACGAGGCGCGCAAGGGACATCGAGTCAACGCTTGAGGATAGCGGTGTGTTCGTTACCCACGCTGACGGCCAGATACTCAAGGCAGAACTGCCGCCATCCCTGCTACGTGCGATGAGAAGCATTCTCACAGCGCTGGCCGAAACGGGTGAGGTTCTCCCGCTAAGATCAGACCCGGAAATCTCAGCCGAGAAGGCTGCCGAAATTCTCGGCATCTCTCGGCCGCTGGTTTACCAACGATGGGTTCGGGCAGCTTCCTTTCCGGTTGGTCGGAAGGCATCGACGTGTTCTCGTCAACGACGTCATGACACTGAAGCGCCTCGAGGATCGCCGGCGCGGCTTGGCGGATGCGCTTGATGCCGATCCTCCCGCGACAAAACCGGAGAAGGGCAGCCATCCCTATTCCAATCGCGCCTTCAGACCAAATGATATTGATGAGCTCGTTCTCGGCACCACGAACGCTCCGTATCGCCGAACAATGAGTTCGACCGATCTTGTGGCTCGTATCACCTCGAGAGACTGGCGAAATTAGATTGCACATATCACAACGTTCTTCACGGAAGTACGACCTGAGTTTGTTCTGGAATTTGCACAACGCCACGCCATTCCCATTCAAGATTTGGCGGCCTCCCATGAAGCGATGAAGTCAACAACCGGCGAAAGTAGCCCAGCATTGGAGAGTGCACTTGAGCGCATGGCGTAAACTCCTCGGTCGGACGCTCGACGGACTCTCGGATCTCACACGGCAGGAACAGCCGGTCCGATCCTGGGTGGCCGAACAGCCCTGATGATATACACCAACCATCGACTGAGCCGGGACATCGATGCGTTCATCGACGGCCCACAATATCTTGCCTCGCTGTCGCCAGACACCACAGACGTGTGGAATTGACCGATTGGGACAAGGCTGCGCACTATCCCAAACTCAGACTCCCGAGGGAGAGATCGATTTCATCGTCATCGGGACTCTCTCGGAACTTGACCGGTCGAAAAAGAAATCGACCTGACGTCAATTCGAGCGGCATGGAAGCCGACGATTATGATCGAGCCGCCGGCCCAGATCGTGCTCAAGAAGTGTACGGCCGAAAGGACCGGATCAATTAGCTGGCGAAGCAGTGCTCTCGCGCGCGCTGGAGGTGACCTGCGGCAGGGCAAGCGTGAAGGCATCGACCAGCCGGCGCCGCCATGGCTGCGTCATCATCGAGAGCTTGCCTTCGAGCAACGCCGCCTTTTCGCGGGCTCCCATGGTCTCAGTGGTTGCTTTAAGCAGCTCGGCCAGCAGCTTGTTGGTGCGCTCGCATTCTCGCTCGAAATCGCCGCGGTAGCCGCTGGCAATCACCTTCATTTCCGTGAGCTCAGCCTGCAGGGTCTCGATCTGCTGCTTGAGGGCGGTGACCAGCTGCTGACCGGTCTGCGCCTGCGGCGGACGGGATATGGGGGAATGGTTGATTTCGGTGAGATCGACTTGGACGAGCGCCTTCCCATCATTGGCGCGGGTACGAGGCCAGCGATGTCGCTTCACCAGGGCACGCGCGGCCTCCGGAGAAACCTTGAGCCTTTCGCCCAACTCGGCATACGACAACATCTCGACGGGCATAACATCCGCTCCGTTTGGCCGGGAGGTCACCCCCGGACATGGCAGATCGTAACGATCCATAGTTAACCGGGGGTTTATTGCGGGGGCAGAGCTGGATGGTCGCGCGCAACAACGAAAGGCGCCTGTTGCGCCCTTCTGCATTCTTCGTTGGCTTTAAAGGTTTGATGGTCCGAGCGAGAGGATTTGAACTCCGACCCCTAGTCTCCCAGACAGCGGCACAATCCCGTAGGCAGTTAGCTACACTTGGCTATCCTCCTGGTTTGGATGCGAAATTTAACCTCTTCGCTACTTCGTGTTTGCTTCAGCATGCTCTGATTGGCCCCACGGTGCTTCCCCCGTGCTTGGCGGTGCCAAAATGAGCGGTCAAACCATCACAAAGAGCCTGGTCGACAGCCTGGAAAAACGCGCGTCCGAATACACGGTTTGGACGCCAAGCCGCCCGGCTTGGGGTGCGGATCCGCCCGACCGGGACCAAGTCCTTCCTCGCCTATCGAGCTGGAACCGGGTGAACAGCGCCAGTTCGGCGCTACACCGTGGCGGCCGTTGGTAAGATGGCGCCGGAGGCAGCTCGGACCCAAGCCAAGATCCTCCTAGGCACGATAGCGAACGGCGCCGACCCGGCTATGGAGAAGCGAGCGAGCCGGCCCAAGCCGGATCAGCTGACTTTCGATGCCTTCGCCGACAAATACATAGATGAATATGCGAAGGGCCCACGCGGTGAGGAAGCACCTCGCAAAAAGTCCTGGAAAAATGACGTTGGGTATTTGAAACGCTGCCGAGAGCAATGGGGCCGCCTGCTGGCAGCATCCATTACCGACGACGACGTGGCCGACCTCCTCGACACAATCGCCCGTATGGGTTTTTCCCGCTTCAACCGCTGTACGACAAAGTAATACGCGTCATTTCGTCTTCGCGTTAGCCGAGCGCGAACAAACCATCGTTTGTAAGCGCTTAGCCGGAACCCTATTGAGGCTGGCTTGACGTTTTGCGGAATCGCCACGGCATGAGGTCTTCGATCCTGCTATGGGGATGGCCGTCGATGATCGCCTCGAGTGTTTCGGCGATGTAGGCAGCCGGGTTGACGTCGTTGAGCTTGCAGGTGGCGACGATCGACGCGAGCAAGGCCCAGTTTTCTGCCCCGATTTCATGACCGGCGAAGAGCGCATTTTTCCTGGTCAGGCAAACTGGCCGGATGGCGTTCTCGACCGGGTTGGTGTCGAGCTCGAGGCGCCCGTCTTCGAGGAAGCGGGTCAGCCCCTGCCAGTGATTGAGTGCATAGCGGATGTCTTGATGTCTTCGGCCAGTGTCGAGCCGCTGGAGATCATCGACAGCTGCTTCTCGAACCACATTTTCAAAGCGGCGACGAGAGCCAACGAATGCTCCTTGCGCGCGGCCAGCCGGATGTCCGGCGATGCACCGCGCACCATGGCTTCGATGGCGTAAAGCTGTGCGATGTGCCGAACGGCGGCCTTGGCGATATCGGCGATTTGCTGTTGCGGGCCAATTTGACGAAGCGCCGGCGCAAATGGCTCCAGCAATGCACGAGCCTCCAAGGCCCTTGCAGTCGAGCGACTTTGGTCAGCTGATCATAACCGTCATAGGCATCGCATTGCAGTCAGCGTCCGCCAAAGCCGTCCAGGAACTGTCAGCGAAGGCACCGCTGCGACTGGGGGCATATCGGAACAGCACGATCGGCGGACTTGGGCCGCTGTGGCCGCGGTCATCGGACACGATCGCCCAGAAGTAGCCTTTTCTTCGTTTGGCCGCGCCCCGGATCGAGTACCGGCGCCGTGGTTTCGTCCATGAACAGACGATCCGCCATGGCCAGGTGGCGGCGCATGTGGTCCACGATGGGTTGAAGATGGAAGCAGGCGCGACCGGACCAGTTGCCCAGTGTCGCCCGATCGAGCCGGATGCCCTGGCGCGCATAGATCTCGGACTGGCGGTAAAACGGCGTATGGTCGCCAAACTTGGAGACGATCACGTGCGCAATGGCCGCTTCGGTCGGCAGCCCGCTGGGTACGACGTGCTCCGGCGCGTGCGCCTGCACGACAGGGTCGGAGCAGCGGCGGCAGATGTATTTCGGGCGGCGTGTGACCAGCACGCGCCATTGTGCCGGGATCACGTCAAGGCGCTTGCTGACGTCCTCGCCGATCTTCGTCATGGCGCCGCAACCGCACGGGCAGAGCGTGCTCGCAGGCTCGATGATCCGCTCCACCCGCAGCAAATGGGCAGGCAAGCAGCCGCGATTGCGATGAGAGCTTTGACCCGTCGCGTTTCGCGATCGGCCCTGGATGACCTTCTCGGCTCTCTCCTGCGCGGCATCCAGGATGCCTTGCGCGATCTCCACGTCTTCGAGCGGCAAATGATACTGATCTGGTCGCAGCTTCTCGGACTTCGCGCCACCTGTCGCGTCGCAATTCACCGAGAATGACCTCCAGGCGGCGTCGGGCTTCCTCCGACGCCTCCAGCGCCCCCTGATGCTCGCTCAAGGCCGCCTGCGTTTGCGCCAAAAGCGCCTTCAGGCGTTCGTTTTCGTCGCGCAGCGCCGCGATGCTCATGCGCTATTTCGAGCATATCGCCGCCGCGCGTGCCACGTTCAAAATAGCTTCCGAGTCATTCTGCCGCAGTTATCCCGCCGCCTGCGGGCGCCGTGCTTCTTCTGGACGGACCAACCTCCAATCCAGCCCCTCGAACAAGGCCGCGAACATCGCCGGCGACATCCGCATCACGCCGTCCGCTATCGTTGGCCAAACGAACTTGCAACCTTCGAGACGCTTGTGCACCAACACCAGGCCCGTTCGATCCCAGACCAAAATCTTGATCCGGTCCGCTCGTTTCGATCGGAACACGAAGGCTGCGCCGCTGAACGGATCGAGACGAAGCATCTCCTGCACCTTCGCCGCAAGCCCATCATGGCCACAGCGGCAGTCCATCGGCCGCATTGCAACGGAAATCTTCAGATCAGCACCGGCCGCAATCATCGTGATGCTCGCAGCGCGCGGATCACCCGGGACGGCTGCTCGGCATCAATGGCCGTATCCGTCCGCAGGACGACATCGCCGATCGCGATCTCAAGCTTGATCGCCGGAACCTGACGCTCCTCCAACGCATCTTCCACGATCAGCGGCGCGAAATGTCGGCTGCGACGCCTCGCACGGCGGCAACATGCCTCGCTGTCGAAACCGCCGTCGCCAATCGTAGATCTGCCAGCGCGTCGCTCCGTGCTTGCGCGCCACCTCGGACACTTGGGCACCGGGTAACAAACTCTCGGCGACGATCCGAGCTCTCTCAGCTTCCGAACGTACGCGGCGCCCCGATGGTCCTTCAAGAACTTCAAGCCGGCTCACCGACCCCGCCGATGAGCCGCCCAAATGGACGTCCTTTTTGCTGTCCAATCCCATTCCAAACCTCCGTCCAAGCCGGAGGCTTCTTTGCACAGCTATACCGATCCCGAAGCAAGAGTTCCGGCTAAGCGCTTACCATCGTTTTCGGAAACGCAAAACACATGTACCCCGCAGATCCATACCGCTTTACGCGGATTAGTCCCCACCTCAGAGTTGAAGAAATTCCTTGGGTACGAGCACCTGAGTCGACAAAATCAACAAAATCGATGATCCCGCGTAAAAGCGCTGACCGATCCTACCGGCATCAGAACGGCGGCGGGCTACGCGATCCAGCAAGCCGATGGTCACCAGCTCGAAGCATCTCGACGTTCCGTTAAAAGAGATCGATAGTGGTTGGAATAAAAACGGCCGCCTGAGGGCGGCCTTTTGTTTGCAGCGACGTTTTTTGAGCAGTCTCGGGAGACCAAGCACCAAGCCAATGAGAAATGGCGCGAGAGACGGGACTCGAACCCGCGGCCTCCGCCGTGACAGGGCGGACAAAGCTCAACTAAATCAACAAGCGAACACACTTTCGAGCTTTAGTATAAGTCAAAAAGGCGAAAGGTATTTCACCGCTAAAGGGACTGAATAATTTCTTCGATTGGCAAGTAAAGCGTTTGGTTCCCCAGCAGAAAGGACTTGAAACCGTATCGCGCGTAGAACGGAATGGCCTCCTGATCGACTGCATGGACAACGACAGCCCGAGCGCCCACCAACTCCGACGCTCGCGTAATCCGCAAAAGCGCGTCTTGAAGAAGAGCACGCCCAAGACCTTGTCCCTGATATTCCTTGTCAATGGCAAGCCGACCAATGACCACAATTGGGGTGGGGCTGGGCATGTTATGCCGCAACTTCCTAGGTGCCCCTTCGTGAACAACAGCTCCGGCGGCGAGGCAATAAAAGCCGATTACGTGCTGGCGTCGCAAAACGACATAGCAGCGCGCTGAACGGGCCTCAGCCTTGAGTGCCGTATGCTTCAACCAATCGTTGAGGGGAACTTTCCCACAGTCGAAGCGGGAAACGTCATGTGAAGGAAGAAGAGGCGCTGGTGCCAGGATTGGTCCCAGCGCCTCTTCGTACGGCTTTATTTCTGCCATGGCGACTTACTCGCGAGCAGCTGTTTGAGACGGGCATTTGGCTGCACAGGTTCGTCCAATACACGCAGAAACTCTTCATACTGGGCGGTTTCGAGAGAAAACAGCGTTTGGTCCAGAAGGACGTCGACGGCGTGTTTTCTAGCGCTCTCCAGGATGAAATCGGTCCTAGTCTTCCCAACCACAGCCGCGGCGCTATCGATCAGATCCCGCAGCTTGGTGGGTAGGCGAACATTGATGACGGCATCGCGCTTTGTCTCCCTTGGCGTCTCCATAACGGCGGCAGACATTGTAACCTCCTATGACCGAGACTCTTTCTTTCTCTTTTATTAGCAAACGTATAACGCTGTATTGACAACGTCAACACAATTCTGTATATACGTTGGACGTACAGGTTAATCGGTACGCAGTATTTTCGTTCCTAAGAAAAGGCCGCCGGAACTGGAACTTCCGACGGCCCGAAACCGCCCCGTGGGTCGAGAGCCGACGTGGGACAGGCGCTTTTCAGCGAACCAAAATGAGCGGTTCGTCGCCCGCGGTCAACACCGGCTCTCACAATGAGGAGGGCCAGTCATGGCTAAAATTTACAAACCTGGTGAAGAAGCCCCCCGCTCGGGACAGTACGAGCAAGTCGGCCCGCGCGGCGGCGGGACCGGCGAAGAACGAACTGTCACGCGGGGTGAACCGCTCCCCCCTACTCCGAAGCCTGGTATGGGCTACACGCTGGTAGACCCCACCAAGCACAAAAACGGACGTTGAGCGAAGACTACTCCCGTTGCTGCTCGAGGCAGCAACGGGAACTCAACAGGAGAAAGGCGATGGCTGATTTTATACACACTAGAGAGCTCCTGCACGCCGGCGACGTGGTTGTGGTTCAGTGCAGTCACCAATGCAACGTACGACTGACAGACGACTCCAATTTTCAAGCTTTCCGCTCTGGGCGCCAACATCGGGCATACGGCGGATTTTTTCGCGCGTTGCCTGCCCGAGTCGCCGTACCCCATGATGGGTATTGGAACGTAACGATCGATCTTGCGGGCGGCCAAGCAAATATTCGCTACAGCATCAGCTACCTCAAGGCTGCCTAGCGGGCCTTGAGGCTCTCCATCACCAAGCGACCGCCGAGGCTCACAAGAAGGCAAGCCATGACCGAAGAAGAAATGCTGAAGCGAGACATCGAAACACTTAAAGCGAGCATGCGCCTTGAGTATGCCGAGAAGGCCAACCAGATCCTGACACCCGACGAATTGAAGGCTTTCCGCGGGCGCATCCATCTTCTCCAAGCCGACCTTGATCTTCTACGAACCCGTCTAGATGGGTTGAAATCGGAGGAGTAGTGTTCACCATGGCTAACAACATCAATTGCCCAGTTTGTGAGGCGGAGGCCGAGGATATTACCGTTGAAACCTTTGACGGAAAGACGGTCCGATGCCGCTCGTCTGGTGACTACGACATTTCAGGAACAGTCTTCGATCCTGATCTTTTGAAGAGATTGGATCGCGACGCTCGATATTCGGCACTCCAACGCGCAAAGAGCGCCGCGTCGGAGGGAAACCGGCCGATGATCCTCAGTTTTAATCTTTAGTCGCTCGTGCCACCGTGGCATCACGGCTCTTGATTACCTTTTAATGACCCGCCGATGCTGTGCTGTAGGGCTTGTTCAAGAAATAGCTCCGATTGCCTAAGGCAGCTTCCGCGTACTGATCGATCGCGACAGTGATCGCCTGGACGTGCTGATAACAATGGCCCTCGCGCGCGGCCTGTTGACGCAATTCGGCGAGCGCGTCGATCCACGGCGAGTTGTCGGCCTTGTCGTCGTACCATTTCAGCCGCTCGCCCATCACCAACTCCGGCCACCTAGCACGCGTCCTTTCGTCGGACCAGCCGGTCTCGCTCCGCGCACAGCCCTTCGATCTTTGCCAGCATCCTCGTTAGCAGCAGCTCAGCCGATGCCGTCGAGACGTTGGCCCGCTGAAGCTGCAGGATCTCGTTACGCTGTCTTCCGACCATGATCTCGCCGGCAGGCTGCGCTGCCGGACCAACCCCACAACCCGCCGGTCGGCCACGCGTGTGCGCAGCCTGTCCATGAGATGGTGATGGTTGATGTTGCACCGGGGTGGCCCGCGGAGTTGTAGTGATGGTGAAGGACCCTGACGACCTCTCCCTTGTCGCGGTGATCGAAATCGACGAGTCGGCCGCAATCATAGTTGAGCAGATCGATGACGAGATCACTCTCTCTATCGCTAGCGTTGTGGGCGTTCATTTTCAGGTGACGGCCGAACAGGCGCTCAAACTCTCCGAGGCCCTGGTTATTGCCGCTGAGAATGCGGCAAAATCCCGTGCATCAACCTGGGCGTAGTTCGCGCAACAAAAAAGGCGCGGAGTGATCCGCGCCCGATGTTACTTTTCAATGCTGCGTCGCGATTAAAGCTACAGAGCGTCGATCATTCTCGCCGGATAATGTGTAGGCGATCGGGAATGTCGTCCGCATCCCCTTCCGCTTTGATTATGTGGACATGCTCGGCCGGGACGTCTCGCTCATCAAGTGGCTCGATCTTGGCCGGTTCAAAATCCTGCATCCACTCTTCGTAGGATTGCCCCACGTCTGACTTGCGCCGTTCCTCCGATTTTTCCCAGCAGTCGCCGCAGGTCTTTTGCTCAACGGCATCAAAGATAACGTTGTGCTCTTCCGCCGTGCCGTTATAGCAACCTAGAGCTTGTAGCATTCGGTGCGATCGCTTGGGGGAAAAATGCCTTGCGTTGCATTTCGAGTGCCTGGCCAACGGTGTAAGCGCTTTCGCGAGCGGCTTGGATTTGGCGAGATAGGCCGGATCGATTTCAGTTTGCATTAGCGCAATACCTCTGATCGGTTGATTACGGGGCGTCCCACGTAGAGCAAAAAAAATAGGAATGCGATAGGAAGAATACGATGCAATAAAAAGGCCGCGCAGGGGTGCGCCGCGCGGCCATTTCGCGTCTTGCAAGAGCGCAATCAGTGAAACTGCGCCACATGATCCTCATAGTGCGCGAGCGCCACTGCGCTCCGGATGTGATTCGGCCAGATGTCGCCTGCCTCACCTAGTGCGATTTTGACCTCGTTACTGGTCACCATGCCGCACGCCGGGCATGGCGCCAGGCGTGCCAGGCGATCCGCCAGCGGCACCAGGCGATCCTTTGCCAGCGGACCGAGAACGGCCGTGATCTGATCGGCATTGCCGGCGCCCGCGACGGGCAGCAGGCGTTCAATGATTTCGCGATAGATGGTCGTCGGCAGATACAATTCAGTCATTAATCAGCCCCGTGATGGTGACGCACGACGCTGTGAACGAGTCATTTGGAAAGGGCTTGCAAGGGGGACAAATCGGGGAAACATCAAAAGTAAGTCGCTAATGAATCCCCTGGCTTGAGCGGCCTAGCAACAATTTATTTACTGGTAAGTTGTGACTGACTGCTGACGGGGCGCACCATGCGGATTTTCTTTTTGCTGTCCTCCCTAGCGATGCTGATTCTTGCGGTCCCAGCGACCGGAACCACCATTGACTACCGGAAGCGCCCAGAGTTCCAAAGATTCACTCGTCAAATTATTGAAATGCATGGTGTCAATTGTCCGGTCCCACTTACAAACACACAGATGGGCGAGGACGCGCGCCGGAGGATCGAGAAGATCGATTGTCAGTCGGCGGACGGCTCGACGAAATGGAGCCTGCGCATTATCAATCCGCCGAATGGCGAGTCTCGTTTCGAACCCTGGTGAGGGCCCTCCCGTCAAAGCCTCTAGGAAGCCGCTGGTGAGTCGCGATAGCTGGCCGGTGTATGGACAGCGGCCAGGATGATTTAACGCATGGCTGACTCGCGCTGCGAATCCTGTACGATTGAACTCCGAGCCTTTCCGCAAGGCTCTGCAAGAGCTCTGTCCTTCCCGCCCCTGGTTCGGCGAGAACGATGATGACCTGGTGCTGAGCGAGCAGATCAACTTCGGAAATGACCGCGGTTTCGAGATGAAGAGTGCGGGGTATGTAGTCGGGCCTCATTACAATTACTTACACGAAACACCACCCGGCGAGCATCGTCCTTTGACCGAGGTGCTCGTGCCTGCCACGGGCCGGTGAAACTCGGCTGGCGGGTTGTTGCTTCCGCAACGGCACCGCGGCGGATCGCTCGCGAATCTTGCCTTTCTCCTTTAATCGAGACCTTGCGGCGAGAATAGCGGGCAGATGCAGGGCGGCGAGCAAACATGATCGCGCCTGCGCCAATCAGAGCTTCCCGATCAGACGACCCGGTATGAGCTAGCGAAGACGTCCGTATCCTGATTGTTGCCGTGCTTGTAGGTAAACCCGAGTGGGATGTTTCCAGACGGAACAAGCTCGTAGGTGAGATCCGACTGGAATCAAGACAGGCCGCGACCGGTGTAGCTTCCGTCGCCCAAGCGCAGCTCAAGTTCGCTCGGAATGGATTGCTTTCCTTCTTGCCGGGCCCGGGCAGAAGTCGCAGGACCACCTGCGATCCAATTTGCAGTGCCTCGGTCGAGCTATTAAAGGCAAGGAACTCGCCCGTGCCCGTCAAAGCCGCGATCAATTGCTGCTCCAGCGCGTTTCCTGCTGACGAGGGCGAGCGCGACGGTGGAAAGAGCAGACCGAAAGCGGGCGGGAGCTCGCTGTTGCTAAAGCTCTTTTGCGTGAAGGGATGTCACTGAGCCGACGGCGCGTTTGTCGTAGAGGTCCTTCAATTGCTGGGCGTCGTAGCCGAGCTCCTTCAAGATTTCTTCCGTCTGTGCCCCGAGCGGCTGCGGCGGCAAACGTATTTCCGGTACCTCGCCGTCATAACACACGGGATGGCTGACGAGGGTAATCGGCGCCCCCGTCGCCCCTTTCACAACCTGGAAGCTCTTGTTGTGAATCACCTGCGGATCGACGACGACGTCGGAATAGTCGTTGATGCGGGCGTGCCAGATTCCGCCAGCCTCAAGCAGCGCAAGGCACTCCGATGTCGTGCGTTTGGCGATGTTGGCCGCAATTGCTGCCGATGTGATCGCGCCGCCGATAAGCTTCGGTGTCGGGAACGCGCTGATCGGCGGGAATTGAAAGCGCATCTGCCAGCACGTCGAGCGATCCGAGCGAGATCGCGATGTGCCCGTCACCCGTAGCATAGATGCCGTACGGTGCGCCATAATACCATCCTGCGATCGGACCCGGCTGGCGCACGTCGTTGGGTCTTTGCCCGTTGAGATAGCAGGTGAACGACTCCATTTGGAGGTCGAGCGCTGCAGACAGTAGGCTGACATCGACCCGACACCCCTGCCCCGTGCGCGCTTTTCTTACCAATGCGGCTAGGATGCCAGCCGCAAAGAGAGCGGCGCCGTGATGATCAACTGCCGAAACACCCACCGCTCGGGGGCCGTGATCGCGGCTTCCCGTGATGGTAGCAAGCCCCGCCAACGCTTGAACCAAGAGGTCCTGGCCGGGTCGATTCACGTACGGGCCGTCCGGGCCATATCCGGACGCTGCGGCATAGATGATGTCGGATTTAATATTCCTGGCGTCCTCATATCCAAGCCCAAGCTTGTCGAGCACGCCAGGGCGGAAGTTCTCGCTGATGACGTCCGATGTTGCGATCAGTTTCTTCGCAACCAGAACCGCGTCCGGCTTCTTGAGATCGAGCGTCAGGCTCCGCTTGTTGCGATTGCCGGTCAGAAGCAGCATGGATTGACCATCTACCTGCTTGTCTGCCCCACCCCATTTCCGCTGGAAGGCGCCGTCTGGCGGCTCCACAGCGATCACGTCCGCGCCGAGGTCGGCGAGAAATTGCACACCCATAGGCCCCATCAGGAAGTGATTGAAGCTCAGGACCCGAACGCCCTTGAGAAGATCGACCATAACTGTTCTTGCTGGGTCCCTTTAATTATCTCGCGTCAATGTCGGCAACATTCCGCCATCTTCGCTTTTCTGAAATCGTTTTCAGGTTAGTCGCCCCGATCGGGGGCGTCAAGCTAGTTAAGCGCTGCACATTCAGAGCATGGCCGCCGGCGCGCTCTGCTTGATGTGGCTTGGACGCTCAAATAATGTTCAATGAGAACCACGGATCTCCTGCACACTAGCTTGAGATTAGCAATCCTCCAGGTGGTTCACCTCCAACGGATGTTAACAGCCCGTTATGGGCCAATCCGAGCAGATCAGATGGACAAAAAATCGATCGCCGATCCCAAAGGCCGGTCGCAGCCCAGGGTGAAGATCGAGGACGTCGCGAGAAAGGCAAACGTGTCGCCGGCGACGGTGTCGCGGGTTCTAAATCATCCAGAAATTGTCAGGCCCGAACTGCGCGACAAAGTGATGCGCTACATCGCCAATCTCTCCTATACGCCGGACAGTGCGGCCCGGGCACTAAAATCGGGACGCATGCGGACGATCGGCGCGATTGTTCCGACGCTAGGCCTTGGAATCTTTGCCGAAGGCGTGGAGGCCCTGCAGAACCGCCTAAGCGAAAGCGGCTACACATTATTCATCGCCAATTCGCAGTATGATCAACGCCGCGAGTTGCAGGAGATGCAGAGCCTCATCGAGCGCGGCATCGACGGCATTGTGCTCGTGGGGGGCTCGCATGGTCGCGAATTGAGAACTTTGGTAGAGCAAACTGGTGTTCCCGTCATTACGACTTACGTTTCTAAGGCGGGCGGCGGCATTCCCGCCATTGGCATCGACAACGAACGTGCCACTCGCGAAATGACTGAATTTCTTCTGAGCCTGGGACACGTTCGTTTCGGTGCAATTGCCAACATTCCGCCGTCGAATGACCGTTCGCGCGCGCGACTCGATGGCATTCAGCGCGCTCTCGCTGAAGCCGGTATCCAGCTCCAGCCGACTCAAGTCATCAGGGCCGACTACTCGCTCGCGCAAGGACAAAGCGCGCTTCGCCAACTGCTCACTGACCATCCCGACACGACCGCCGTGATCTGCACGACCGACACGCTGGCCATCGGCGCGATGTCGGAAGCCCGCAACATGGGTTTGAGCGTGCCGCAGGCGCTTTCAATTACCGGCTTTGACGACGTGGAACTGTCCGCCCAGGTGGATCCGCCGCTTACGACAATTAGGATTCCCGCCGCGGAAATCGGCCGCGGCGCAGCCGACTATCTAATTAATGCGATCGCGGGAAGGCCCGTCCCCAAGAGCATCCTGTTGCCCTACCGGCTGGTGATGCGGTCGTCCACCGCGCCACCACGGATAGCCGACCGCCTGCCGAGGCGGCCACGATGAAGCCTCGCAAGCTAGCTGGCATGCAGGACGGCATTCGCGAAAACGATTTGTGTAAATCCGCTGATCCGCAACTTGCAAAGGTGCTACCCTTGAACGCCAAGCCTGACCTCATTCTTTGGACCTCACCCCTGCCGCATGTGGTGCTCTTGACATTGAATAGGGCATCCAAACGAAACGCCCTGAGCAATGATCTGATCGCGGAACTCGGGGCCGCCCTTCGCAAGGCCGCGCTGGATGATGACGTCCGCTGCGTCCTTCTTCGTGGCAGCGATACGTTCTTTTCCGCCGGCGCCGATATCAAGGAAATGCAGCAACGAGGGTTCGAAGCCGTCGACAATTCCGCACGACGTTCTGCCTGGCGGGATATCGCCAATTTCCCCAAACCACTTATTGCCGCAATTGAGGGGATTTGCTTTGGCGGTGGTCACGAGCTCGCGCTCCTGGCCGACATCGTAATCGCCGGTGAAGGCGCAACCTTCGGGCAGCCGGAGATTAATATTGGGATATTGCCGGGCGACGGAGCAACCCAGCGGTTGACCCGCGTGGCCGGCAAGTCGCTCGCGATGCTCATGATCCTGACCGGAGAACCGATCTCTGCGCGCGCAGCCCATCAAGCTGGGCTTGTTGCCGAGGTCACGGCAGACGGCAAGGCACAGAGTCGCGCTCTCGAAGTTGCCGAAGTTATCGCGCACAAGCCGCCGCGTTCCACGGAACTGGCTAAAGCGGCTGTACTCGCCGCCTACCAAACCACGCTTGATGCCGGTCTCGAATTTGAACGACAAGCCATCAGGCACGCATTTACGACGTCCGACCAGCAAGAGGGAATGAACGCCTTTTTTGAGAAGCGGTCGCCTAGCTATCGGGGGACTTAGAAGATCATCAGAGCTCTGCTTCGCCAAAGCTTTCAATGGCTTAACAACCAGGGGAAACAATTCGATTCTCGCAACCGAAAACCTGCTCAGAGGATTCCATCAACTCGTCGAAAATCGGCGGACTGCCGTTGTACTCCACAGGCCGGCGAATGAACTCGCGCGACATTCCACTTCGCTCGGCCAGCTGCTTGACCGACCAGTTCAGAATGTCGCCGGCGGCCTCAGTTGCGTCCCGGTGAGCCTCGATGGGCCATTGTGCCGGCCAGAAAGTTTGTCGTGGTGCACATTCATCCAAATGCCGAACCATTCCCGAACGCTACGGCCAGATGCTGAGCGGCACGGCCGTGCACTGGTACCAGCGGAAAGCGCCATCTAGCTGTCGCCGCCGATGTTTCGACGTTGTAAGCCCGTCCCGTCTCGACCGAGACCGCACGTCTATGAGAGCCGCATCGCCGTCCTCTTCATGGACAGATCCATCTTTTCTTTGAAAATCACTTGATGGTCTTCGGTTAGGGACGCGGATTTTCACAGAAAGACGGCTATGAACGTGATGTCAGCGAGCCGGCTGCGACATCGGCGGGATCAATGCCGAGCGCTTTAACGGCATCGATCATCTGCAGCTGGCCTGCCCACTTCCTATGATCCCATCGACTCGAAACCGGAGCGCACGTTGCGCCTAAAGGGAGAGTCGGCCGATCCTGCGGCCTGCCATCGGCCAAGCCGCCGAGCTTTGACGGTCAGGTACGTGTTCTTGTTATTGATCGCGCCATCAGCGCTCACGGGCACCGCATATAGTGCACCGGAAGCCAATGATACTTGTAACCATTACCGCGACACCGCAGGCGGGTGACTCTCACCTTAGCGCCGCTCCGACTACGGACGTTCAATTCGTGACGCCTGTTTGCGTAAGACGTGTCGCGCCCCGGCCAACATGTCGTGGATCGAACAGCTTGGATCGGCACCCGCTTGATCAAAACACTCGTATTTCCAGAGCCGTAGCGATCTGCCGGCGTGAGCTGTGCCATTTAAGACGCTGGCACAAGCCTTGCTAAAAGCGAGCAGAACAACGACGTGCTTCGCGTCGCGCCGGCGGAATACATCTGTCTTAGTCTCGGAGTGGGACGCGGGGTCTTGGTTGAACACGACACTCGCAGTGTCGAATGACGACGACAACAATTGTCGTCTTTGAAGGATAAATTGCATGTCTGGTGTTGCTGGCGCTGTTCTGTTGCCGTCAAGTCGTTCACGGGAGACGGTTTATGATCGGCTTAAGCACATGCTTCCGAAACTTGCACTTCGCGGACAGGCGGGGTTTGGTCTCGCCGCTTTCATGCATGAAAAGCGCGTTCAATATACAAAGTCGTCTCAGCCGCCACGCGATCTAACAACGATCGACTACGATGAACAGTACGCCGATTTCAGGCCTCACGCAGCGATTGCACACATTCGTAGCCCGTCTAGCAGGGAACACGACGAGAACGACGTTCAGCCTGTTCACAACCATCAAGCCGGTTACCGCCATTTGGCGATTTCTTTAGACGGGGCTTTGGTCAATGCTGATGAGATTAGGAAAGAATTGCTCGCTCAAGGGCATAGCTTTGATGGCGAAACGGATGCCGAACTCTTGCTCAAGCTGATTGAGCGCACTTGTCAAGCTCATTATTGGCGGCATGGTCTGCCGGTGAATCACAAAACACTGTTTCGAGAGATCGATAACCGCATCGATGGTGCCGTCAGCGCACTCTTGTTGGATGGTGAGGGAAATCTCATTGCTTTCCGCAACAGATACGGTTTACGACCTTTGGAATTCATGCAAACCGACGATGGCTTTCTGCTTTTTGCTTCGGAAAACTGTGCCTTTTCCGGACTCCAAGGCAAGGCGGAGGAAATTTTACCGGGCCACATCAAGTATGTGAACGGAAGAACGGGAGAATGCCTTGATCGCTCTGTATGCGATGCTCGACATAACACCAGGCTGTGCGCCTACGAAACGCTTTACCTAGGGAGCCCCGACACATCAAAACGACAATCTCATCTCGAAACCCGTTACAATATCGGAGCGGCTCTTGGTAAACTTATCGCGCCGAGACTGACAGCTGAAGTGGGGACCGCCCCTATTATCGTTTCTTCCATGCCGCGAACCGGCGGGCCGTATGCTGATGGTCTTTTTGCATCATTGGTCGAGGATGGCGCCATCTTTCGACGTCAGGAAGTCATCGCCACGCAATTTTCTCAACGGACGCTTGTAGGCATCGTTGATAAGCGCATATCTCTTATTTCCAAAAAATACCGTGTCGCAGAGAAGGACGTCGCTGACAGCACCATAATCATGGTCGATGAAGCTCTCATTCGCGGCGACACAAGTCGGGCTGTCACGAACATGCTCCTTTCCGCCGGAGCCAAAGCTGTGCATTGGGCAATCGGTTCACCGCCTATAGTGGCGCCAAATTACTACGGCATGGGTATCGACACGATGGAGGAGTTGGCCTTCTGGCAAATATGGAAAACTTTGCAACCCGAACAGCGGAAGCAAAGCCTGCGCTTTCATAACATCGAACCGCAAATGCTCAGGGTCATCGAAAGCACAATTGCCGTATCCATCAACTCTGCGACTGTCACTTATCTACCCTTCCAAGTTCTCGTATCCTTGCTTCCGCAAGGGCATAATGGAATCGATTTGTCGCCGTTTACGTTCGAGATGCCAACCCCAGCGGGGCAAAAACGCGCGAACAAGAATTTGGACAAGTTAATCTCCGATCTTCCCTTCCCAGAATCAGCCGTTGCCTAAGGTCACATCATGAAACCGACTCTAGTATTCGATTGGAACGGCACGCTGCTCGACGATGCCGATGCGTTGCTGAAAACGATCAATGCCCTTTTAGGCCGCTTCGGTCGCGCCGAGATCGATATGCCAACTTTTCGGGAACAGTGCGAGCTCCCGCTTTCCGTCCTATACCGCAGTGTCGGAATGTCGGAAGGTGAAGCCGCAATCGTGGATAGCGATGGCAGCGCTATTTTTCACGATACCTACGAACCCTTGGCGAGCAAGGCTCATCTGCGCAAAGGCGCCCGCTGCATTTTGGAAACGGCACGTCAACAGGCGGTCTCAACGATCGTTCTCAGCAGCTATATAGTCGACCCTCTTCGTTCGCAAATCCGCAGGCTCGGAATCGACGATTGCGTCAACGACGTTCTCGCCTTCGAAAGCCGCGCCACTCAATTCAAAAGCATGAGCAAAGGCGAACGGCTTCGCCTGTATATGCAAGCAAATAATCTGAAGCCCGAGTCGACCTTCATCATCGGCGATATGCCGATTGAAACGGATATTGCGCGCGAGCTTGGGCTTATCAGCATATCCATTACCGGCGGGTTTGTTTCCGAGTCGCGTTTGCAGGCTGCGCAGCCGGATTACATCATTCATGACCATCATGAGGTGCTGCCAATTTTGCAAAGGCACGGCTTTCTTCGGAACGTATAGGACCATGGCTGAAACTCGGCTTTACTCCCACCCCCTACGGCGGCGGACAAAGAAGCGGCCTTATCGGCGCGGGAAGCACGGGAACTGGCACGGATCGGCTTGGGTGCCTATGAACGGGCTTCCGTTGCTGAATTGGAGCGGCATATAGATGCTGTCGTTTTGTCCTCGCCTTCGCGAGGTACTGCTTCAATGCACGCTGGCCGAACAGCCCCAAAGTACGGTTTTAACTTTATGGATACGAACACGCGATCCGCAATGTCACAATCAAGGACGACCTGGCTGTTTAGCGACGGAATAATGTCGATGTCGCAATCAGAGGCCGAATGCAGTGGCGTTGAGAAAGAGCCTTGCCTTGCATGGCTTCGCGGTATGGGCAAAACAGGGTGGAGGATGACCACGCAATCGTTGAAGGTCCCGAACGGTGCCGTATTCTCGGGGCAAGCTAATCCGCTCTTTCAAACCCGATTGGGCGATGTAGAGACGGAAATTCCGCAAGCGCAGCTCGATGCTCCCGAGATTACCCTGCATCGCCAGCATATGGGTCGTGATGAGTTCGATAGCGAAGGATTTGAGCGGCTTGATCTCAGCATAGTTGCGCCACTTCTTCCTAAGCGGATCAGCGTGCGGAAATCGCCGTCCTGGTTCTTGCGATCCCGGACGAAATTCATCTTGCAGGGAGCGCAGGTCTGGATTTTCGACCCGTCACGGATGTCAAATAGCCTGACCGGTTCTCGTCCTGGATCACCGGGACGATGTCGACGCTCAGCCCGTGCCGACAAAGGTCACGGTCGCAGCCTTGCGCTGGATCTCGAAATCTTCGGCCGACTTGTTGGGATACTGTTGATCAGCAGGTCGTAGATGGTGTTGTTCAGACTATCGAGCGTCTCCTTGTCGGCATCACGTCCAGAAATATAGAACACCACATCGACATCGCCGGGATCGACGCTCGTCTCTCGTAAGATGGTATATTTGGCGAAGGAGCCAGCTTTTACTACCCTTGTGATCTTGATCTCGGTCTTGTCGCGGACGGACTTGCACAGTTCGGCGATCGGGCGATCCACCTGTTCATGATATTCCTTCCGCTTGTCGTCAGGGAGGCGCAGGACATTGCTGTCGTAGTAGCGCAGTTCCGTATTTCTCAACGCCATCACCGCTTCCTTTCTCGTTCGGCGTCCACCCACCCGCAACCCGAATGGATGGCGGCGGTCGCCGGTCGCCTTGGCGGTTTAAAACACCGGAAGGCGAGCGCTACGAACGGGTGCATCATCACCATTAGCCCCAAGTTTTCGTATCGCCGTGCAGCTGAAAAAGATGACTGGATATTCTCCGGGAGAGCTCCCCGACTTGATCTGCGAGTTACAAGACAATCAAATTGCGTTGAGTGTTCGTAGCCTCCGAAAAAAGGGGCCACTCCGAAGGAGTGGCCCAAGTAAGGGAGGAAACGCCCTTGAGGGCCTCTGGGATCAGGCCGCAGCCTGTTCGATCGGTGAGAATGGCAAGCCGAGACTCTCGGCCACCGCCTTATAAGTCAGCCGCCCTCGATAGACATTGAGGCCTGCGCGCAGATGCGGATTTTCGAGGATGGCTGCAAATCCCTTGTTAGCGAGAGCCAAACCAAAAGGCAGAGTGGCGTTATTCAGCGCTTGGCTCGAGGTCAGCGGGACAGCTCCCGGCATATTGGCCACACAATAGTGAATGACGCCGTCTAGCTCGTAAGTTGGATCAGCGTGCGTCGTCGGACGCGATGTCTCGAAGCATCCGCCCTGGTCAATAGCTACATCCACGATGACGGAGCCTTTGCGCATCGAGCTCAACATGTTCCGACTGACGAGTTTCGGCGCACTGGCACCAGGAACTAGTACTGCGCCAATCACAACGTCCGCCGCAAATACTTCCTCCTCAACGGCTTCTATCGTGGAGAACCCAGTACGAACGCGCCCTTCGAAAAGTTCATCCAGCTCACGAAGCCGAGGAAGCGAACGGTCGAGGATGGTGACCTCGGCACCCAATCCCGCGGCCATCCGCGCCGCATGTGTACCGACAACGCCGCCTCCAATCACGACAATACGGGCCGGCTGGACACCCGGCACGCCGCCGATCAACAGCCCGCGCCCGCCCGTATACCGCTTCAGGGCCACACCGGCCGCTTCGACGGCAAGCCTGCCCGCGACCTCGCTCATCGGCGCAAGAAGCGGAAGCCCGCCATGCGCGTCAGTCACAGTTTCGTAGGCGATTGCTGTACAGCCGGACTTAATGAGCCCCTTGGCCTGCTCGGGGTCCGGGGCCAGATGAAGATAAGTGAAGAGGATCTGATTTTCTCGCAACTGGGTCCATTCGGACGGCTGCGGCTCCTTGACCTTTACGATCATCTCGCTCGACGCGAACACCTCGCGAGCAGAGTCCAGAATGGTTGCGCCAGCCGTGCGATAATTCTCATCTGTGGCACCTATACCAGCACCGGCATTGGTCTCGAGCAGTACGCTGTGGCCTGCGGCCACATATTCGCGGACTGCTCCAGGGGTCAGGCCCACCCGGTATTCGTGCGTCTTGATTTCCTTGGGAACGCCGACCTTCAATTGCAATCTCCTAACTTGGACAACCGCTCTTATAATGGAAAGAGCGATGCAAACCTGCGACGCGGGCGCCCAAGTAGCGCCGAAATTCAGCTATTCTTGATAGCATCACGCAGGATTCCATCGAAATGGCATTCCAGCGCCGAGCTCAGTGCCATCACTGTCGAATCGAATGGAATTGTTCAGCAACGCGATCGAGCACCTTCAGCGCGCGCTGGAAGATAAGGGCGTATCTAGAGCGATGCATTACCTGAACCCGTTCGACTTCCGTGCTGGTTAGAGTCATGCTGGGCAGTCAAAGTAACGAGGCACGGAACTGTTCAGAACCGGCATCGTTAAATGCCTTCAGTGAAGCGCTGCTTTCTGATGCCAGTAAGCACTGCATATTTCCTCCAGATGGATTTAGAGGCCGCGCGAGCCGCGCTGAGCGTGCAGCCCATCGGGTGATGGCGCTCTACAGGTTAGAATGCTCGTCGCTTGGGTGTTTGGGTAGGGCGAACGCAAGGCGCGTCGCGCTCGTGCTGCCCACGGGAGAGCCATGCGCTCACAGCGTACAGTGCGCCGAACACAGCGAAGAAGATCGACAGCAAAATGAACAGTAGCATCGGCGGCACACTTAGTTTCGCTTCGGGAATGCTGGTCGGACACCACGAGGCCCGATTCGTTAGCTTTGCCACTCTCTACACCCTGACGTTACGTGAGATTCAAGCCCCTCGAACAGATTCAAGCGAAGCGCCTGCAGAAGCTGATGTTTTTGATTTCGGCACGTTGCTTGCCTATTCAGGCAGCATCACCAATGCGCCCGTGAGGTAGGGGTGACTCCGCGCGCCCTGGCCACGGTCGGGTCGCTCCGCCCAACTTTCTGCGGCCAATCCGTAGCAGGTGCAATATGAAACCACACGTTTGGGCAGCGGCGGTCGCGTTGGCTCATAGTCTCGGTCGTCTTATCGTCCGAGTGTAAACTCGAAAGGCGTGTGTATTGCGGAATCGGCTTGTTCCGCAACGTAGTCAGCCGATACAACAACATCAGCTACTGCTACGTCCTGGCGGGTTGCCTAATCTGTACCATCACGGTGAAAAGTCGGACCTAATACTCGAACCGAATGGCTTGGGAGTACAGGTGCTTTGTCCACGACACGTCATTCTACTTCTCAGCAACACTAACGCGAGGCGAAGCCCACATTTTCGCATACAGCCTTTCACCGTGGATTGCAGATGGCCTGCCCCCTTCCTACGTGAATGGCTGAGTATTGACGTTAGCAAGCCTCTGGCATTCGATGAAAATCTATCAAGCATTCCACCTGATAGGGCGTTCCATCAACTGGCGAGTAGTCCTGCGGATCACCGCGATTCCAGCCTTCGCGTGGCTATTCATGCAGCTAGCCCAGATCTCGAGCGCCCCTCGACCGGCACGAGCCGGCGCTCCGCCAAGCGGAGCTGCCGCCAATCCGGCCACGCCCGATGACCTGGATACGGAATACAAGTCAGTTAACGCTCGCTCACTCCCGGCCGGGCATTGTCGCGTCACGGATTCGGAGCTCAGCAACGTTCGGCTGGGCTCAAACTACGCAGACGTTGTTTACCTGTTCGGCTGCGCAGGCACCATCACGTCACGTGAGACCGTCCAAGGAATTACGTTTCACGTGCTTGCTTGGAATGACGGGCAATTCTTAGCGTTATTCGTTAATGGAAAGCTCTCGATCGCATCGCAGTCCGCTCTTCGGTAGACGATTCGAAGCTTTCACAAGTTTGGCGAGCGCGTTTGCTCTTTTGCATCGCGGCCTTACACATGCGACGTCAATCTCTTGAGGCGTACGACACCAGAAGCGACGATTTGTTTGTTTGGAGACAATCCCAACAATCTAACCTCACGAGCGTCGCTGTTGTCGAGCTGGGGACCACAATGGGAACGTCTGTACCGCACGCGGATTGCCGGCCTGATGCACGTGCGCGAACTGCCGCGCCCTCTCAAAGCAATGCATGTCCCCCTCAGCGGCGGCACCTCACGTTCTACGACATGAAGATCCAGACGTCGCAGGTAGTGACGTCTAATTGCCATTCTTGCTGAGCAGAGGTGAAGGATACGACTGTCCTTTCGCGGAGTGACGATCCGCAGAGTGATACCACCGAAACGCATGCTTGGCGACGCGCCTACAACAATGCCAGATTGCGCGAAGAACTAAATGGGCTTGAAAGCGAACGCAGTCATCTCAGCTTCACCAAACGTCCGTATTAGCTTCCTCGGTCCATCCGAGAGTGCTTTCAACAGACTTACGGACGCCAGGCGCACTCTAACCAATCGACGACGCCTGTCTGGCCGGAGTACTTGTATGGTGGATTGTTTGAGGCCGTGCTTTGGTCTTCCAAAAAGCGGGCCGATCGACGTACCCACTTTTGATCGGGCGAGTTGTGTATTCGCTCGATGTTACGCTGGAGTTCTTAACATGGAGCAGACTTCACCCGAGCGATACCAGGCCTCTGACAGCCTCGTGAGCGCCGCATTCGACAAGTCATGGCGCTTTGTCGAGACCGATCCATTGCTTGTGCATAATGCAAAGGAATTGCTGCGCAATCGGCTACGAACCTATCTGGCACTCTCACGCAGAAACGGCGAGCAGGACATATTGCATCTTGCAAATAGCGCGATTTGGAAGCTGCGCGCCGAACTAGGACGGCCTTCAGACCTGTAGTATCCACCGCGCCTCGGCTGAGCGAAGGGAGCCTACCTTTCGCGCAGTACTCTAGTACGCTTTGGCCCCGTGTAGGCCAACTGGGCACGAAGCAATCCATCATCGGGAGAACACAGCTTCGCTCTTTCATCGGACGGTGCCCTGCTCATGGCAGTAGTTGCGCGTTTCCCGTAGTTAGACAAATGGTAAGCCTCCGAGGAGAACCGAGGAGAGCCGCCTTGCGGCGGGCTGACCTGATGGTTGAGAACTGTACGTATGGACAGCCATACGATCAGCGCGCTGAATCGACTTGAAGTGGTGGAGACGGGCCGGCGACGGCGTTGGTCTGAGGAGGAGAAGGCGCGGATTGTTTTGGAAAGCATGTCCGAGCCGCGTTTGGTTGCGGCGACGGCGCGGCGATATGGCCTGTCGCGTTCTCTGCTGGTGACCTGGCGAAGAGCCTTCGCAGCGAACCGGACCAAATCCGAGGCTCGCCTTGTCATGGTAGTTGTGGCCGAGGATGGGCCTGTGGCGTCGGCGGCGGATTCATCGCGTAGTACGACAGCACATTCGACCGAGCGTCGGATTGAGATCGAGCTGACCGGCGGGCGGCGCGTCATTGTCGATGCGAGCGTCGACGTTGAGGCGCTTCGCCGGATCATCGAGGCTCTGGATCCGCGATGATTCCGATCCCTACGGGAGTTCGGGTGTGGCTGGCGACAGGTCACACCGACATGCGCAAAGGCTTCGCCTCTTTGTCGTTGCAGGTGCAAGAGGTGCTGCGCCGCGATCCGCTGAGCGGACATTTGTTTTGCTTCCGTGGACGCCGGGGCGATTTATTGAAGGTGATCTGGCATGATGGCCAGGGAGCGTGCCTGTTTACGAAGAAGTTGGAGAGAGGTCGTTTTATATGGTCGTCGCTGGCTGACGGCGTTGTGTCGATCTCGCAGGCGCAGATGAGCTACCTCTTGTCCGGAATCGATTGGCGCAATCCACAGGAGTCCTGGCGTCCCACGAGCGTGGGCTGAAAGTTTGTCGTTTGAATCTGGCGGCGAATATGATTCCATCTGGTCATGGACTCCGCCGCTGACGGACTGCCGCCCGATCTTGCCGCCGCGCACGCCATGATCCTGACCGAGCGCGCCGCCAGGCTTGCAGCGGAAGCCAAGCTTGCTGAAGCGGCCAATGCCCAGGCGAAGCAATCGAGCACTGAAGCGCTGATCGCCCACCTCAAGCTCGAGATCGAGAAGCTGCGGCGGACGCTTTATGGCGCGCGCTCGGAGCGGTCGGCGCGACTGCTCGACTAGCTAGAGTTGGAGCTTGAAGAGCTCGAGGCGGCTGCGACCGAGGATGAACTCGCCGCCGAGAAAGGCCGGGAAGACGCAGACGGTGCGTTCGTTTGAGCGCAAGCGGCCCGTTCGCCAACCCTTCCCCGACGACATCGAGCGAGAGCGCGTGGTCCTGCCGGCTCCGACGCAATGTCCCTGCTGCGGGTCGGCGCGGCTGTCGAAGCTTGGCGAAAGCGTGACCTCGACGCTGGAGGAGATCCCACGACGGTTCAAAGTGATCGAGACGGTGCGGCAGAAGTTCAGTTGCCGAGACTGCGAGGCGATTACGCAGCCGCCGGCGCCGTTCCATGCGACGCCACGGGGCTATATCGGACCCCAGCTTCTGGCAACGATCCTGTTCGACAAATTTGGCCAGCATCAGCCGTTAAACCGACAGAGCCAGCGCTTTAAATGCGAAGGGATCGACCTGTCGGTCTCGACCCTGGCGGACCAGGTGGGCGCCGGAGCCTTTGCGGTTAGGCCGATTTTTGAACTAATCGAAGCCTATGTGCTCTCCGCCGACAGGCTCCATGGCGACGACACCAAGATCCCGATCCTGGCGAAGGGGAGGACGGACACTAGCCGGATTTGGACCTATGTCCGCGACGATCGGCCATTTGGCGGGCAAGGTCCGCCGGCGGCGCTGTTTTGCGCCTCGCGCGATCGGCGCGGCGAACATCCGGCGCGGCATCTTCAGAACTTCGCCGGCATCCTTCAAGCCGATGCCTATAGCGGGTTCAATGCTCTCTTCGATCCGGGCGCAAGGCGTCGCCGGCCACGCCTGCCTTCTGCTGGGCGCACGGCCGGAGGGCGTTCTTCGAACTGGCGGATATCGCCCAGAACGCGCGCCGTGGACGGTCGGCAGCGGCGATCTCGCCCCTGGCGCTGGAAGCGGTCCGTCGGATTGACCAGCTGTTTGAGATCGAGCGTGATATCTATGGGCTGAGCGCCGAGGAGCGGCTGCGGGTCCGCCAGGTGAGAAGCGCGCCGCTGCTGACCGATTTTGAGGCTTGGCTGCGGGCGGAATCTGCCCGGCTCTCGCGTTCGTCCAACGTCATCAAGCCGATTGACTATCTGCTCAACCGGTGGGATGGCTTTGCCCGCTTTGCCCATGATGGAAGGATTTGCCTGACCAACAATGCCGCAGAGCGAGCGCTGCGCGGTTTTGCGATGCCTGATTCATTGTGCATTCCTTCTTCAAGTGTCTGTAAACATTGGAATCGTGTCGGTGTCGTCGACGCGATACGGGCGACCTTTTCGGGCCACCGCAGATTTGACCGATTCCGACGCCAAGTCGTCGGCGCGAATCTGGTACGGCGCGCCGGGCACAACCTGCACCGCCGGCAGTACGCCGGATTTGATCAGACGGCGTATCATATGACTTGTGACGCGCAACGCCGCGGCCGCTTCGGTCAAGGTCAGCCATTCGCCATCCTTTTCCGCAGATCGGTAGGCATGGATACCGCGCACGCGGCGAACTGAAGAGACGCGATGCGCCGTCCAGGTCTTGCCCTGACCGGTAGGCAGGCCCATCCGATTAAGCGACGCGGCGATATGCTCGTCTGACCAGCGACCGGCCATGCTGCGCATGACCGCCAGCGCATCTTCGGTCGTCGCGCAGCCATGTTCTCCGGTTCGCGGTTTGCGCACGCGCAGCTCGGAGTGCTGGCCGCCGCGCCAGTGAATCGTAAGCACGACGTCACGCGCTTCTTCGTCGACATCGACGATGATGTCGACGAAAGCCCGCAGCAATTGTTGGCGTGCACGCATCGTGACGCCCGGCGCATTCCAAGCCTCAGAGAGGTTCTCTGCCAAATTGGCAAAAGCATTCGGATACACTCCGATCTCCGCTTGCTTTGCGGCCGGCCGGCGCTCCTCCAGATCGCGAACGCGGCGGAGCGCGATCTCCCAATTCTTCTCGAGCTGTGCCGCGATCAGACGATTGTCAGGATCACAGGCGGCATAGCGGCGCTCGGCCAAGCTTGCCTCGTAGCGCGCCTGCTGCAGTTCCAGATCCAGGATTCTCTGTTAGTCTTCCTCTTGTTCCCGATGCATCCGTTCCGCCCTGAACGCGGCTTCGATCGCCATTGGTTCGACAGCCCGGAGCAGTTCCCTCGCGATCGCGGAATCGACCCGCGGACCGCCGAAGGTCATGCACCGAGGCAAGCCCATCATAAGGTTTGGCTTGTCACAGCGATAGACCGGCCGACTTTGCGGATTGCCCGTATAGGCGACGCTGAGCCGTCGTCCGGATCGTCCGCAGGTCATGATGCCTGAGAGAAGCGCTCTTCCGCCTCGCCCGGTCTTGACGCCTCCGGCACGGCCGTAGTTGTTGAGGGCGAGCTGCTTCTGATTGCGCTCGAACTCGTCCCAGGTGACGTAGCCTTCGTGATGATCCTTGATCATCACTTCCCACGTCCCAAAGGGTTTGCTGTGCCCGTCGCTTCGCCGTGCCCTCCCATCGACGATGGCGGTGCGCTTCTCGCTTTTTCCGTAAACATAGACTCCTGCGTAGAACGGATTCTTGAGAACCGCGATGACGTTGCGATAACAAATCGGCACCCATTCGAAGCTGGTCATGCACCCTTCATCGGAGGGTCTTGGGAAATGGATTTGATCGGTCTTCATCGAAAGCAACACCTGGCGCGCGCTGCCAAGCTGGTGGAAGCGCGTGAAGATCAGTCGGATCACTTCTTGGTGGCGGAGGTTGGGATCAAGGCCAAGTCCGACTTCGCGATGCCAGACATAGCCGAACGGAACTGACAGTCGCAGCTCACCACGGCTCGCCTTCGAGCCGGCGGCGTCCAGCATTCGCGCTCGGAGTACGCCCAGTTCGAACTCGCTGATGCTGCCCTTCATGCCCAGAAGCAAGCGATCATTGGGCCGGCGGGGATTGTAGACGCCGTCGAGATCTATGACGCGGGCTTCGACAAGCCCGCACAGCTCAAGCAGGTGATGCCAATCGCGACCGTTGCGCGCAAGCCGCGACGCGTCGAAGCACAAGACCGCACCGACCTTGCCGGCGCAGAGCCATGCAACTAGGCGATCGAACCCAGGCCGCGCCACCGTTCCGCTTGCCGATCGGCCGAGATCGTCATCGATGATTTCCACGTCGACAAATCCGCGCTGGCGGGCAACGTCGACCAGATCATATTGGCGACGCTGGCTCTCGAGATTGGTCATGACCTGGGATTGCGTCGACTGGCGCACATATACGACCGCCTTGCGTTTAAGAACGGCCGCAGGAATCAGCTCAGAGCTTGTCATCTTCAAGCTCCTCGACGTTGAGGCCGGCCGCCTGCATCAGCATCTGAGCCAGTATCAATACAACTCTGTTCCGCTCCGTGGGACTCATCCCTTCCGATCTTTTGGCGTCGAACAGCAGGTTCATCTGCCAACTCGCTATTGTCGACGGCAGCTTGGGATACGTCATGGCATTTCTCCTGAACGATTCCGGCATTGCCCCAGGAGTGTGCCGTGTTGGCGGCGCCTATCAACAGCCGCTTCAGTTCAACAAGTGCCGCGAGGTCCACGCACGGCGTGCCCATGGACATCCCGGCGCAAATGACGGGATCGAGCATCCAGTCGGCGATGGTAACGACCACGCCCGCCGACCCCTAACGCTCAGAAATCGACCGGTTGCTCGCTGCGCTATGCGCCGGATGCCGACCTTGCAGCTGAAATAGGGATGCCAGCGGTATTGAACTTCCAACTCCTGCCCGACATGGGCAGAATGAACGGGTGATGGCTCTTGGAAGAAAGGCATGGTTGTTCGCCGGCTCGGATCGCGGTGCCGAGCGGGCCGCCGTGATGGCTACGCTCATCATGACGGCGCGTCTCAACAACATCGACCCGAAAGCCTGGCTCGCCGACGTCTTTGCGCGCATCGCCGACATGCCGCAAAGCCGGCTGCACGAGTTGCTGCCGTGGAATTGGACGCCTCCCACGTCGACGTCCTCCGCTCAGGCGGCGTAGCCGTGCACGTCAACAAAGTTCATTCCGTCTTCAAAATCGGTCGCGTCGCAAAGGACCTCGGCGAAGACGGAGGACTGGCTCTGGGACGTGGCCAACGGAATGGACCCGGAGGACGGCGTCATTTGGGTTTACGGCATAGGTGACGAAGGCGTCATGGCGTTCACCGACTTCGGCATCGAAAATCTGATGGAGCTCGTCAGGATACACAAGGAAAACCCCGAACCCCTCAAGCGGTGAAATCGGGAATCCACTCCGCGGCCTAGCTCGGATGGATACTGTCAAACGGGAGAAGGCCCGCCAGCAACGAAAGCCCGACGGAGCTGTCGCCGTTCACGGCAGTCACAGAGTCACTTTCACATACTCGAAGCCAGTGATGAACTGGTTCTTGTTCGGCTCAAGCTCACCGCGCGCCAAATCAGACGCCATCAGTTCGACGCAACTTGACCGAGGCGCGCTGGGCCTTCTGGAGGACCGGGTTTGAAGTATTCGAACGAGGTGACCTCAAAAAGGGATTGATTCGCACGCTACGTCAGATTGTACTAGTGGCGATCGGCGTCCGGACGTCACCGTACCCGAATATGTACGAACTGAGGAAAGTATAATGATTCAAAAAGCGTGCGCTGCTGGGTCTTGGAACAACAGAACGCGTTCCTGGAGAACAGCCCTTTTTGTTGCTCTGATCGCGGCGGCAGCTGCATTCACGGAACGGGTGAGTGCGGGGGAATTGATGGTGTGCTACGACGACGGTGAAGAAGAAGTGTGCCTAATCGACCCCGATCCGGGATGGGACTGAGCCAGCGCAACGAGCTCGCCTCGGCGCGGGGTCGAGGCGAGCTTATTACAACAGGTGAGCCAACAACTACCAACGCCGGCTGTTCCCTACTAATGCCCATTCAAAACGAAGTGCAAGGACCAAGTGATCCAGCAAACTGACCGACGTGATCAATGACAATGCCGCGGCACCCAGCTCTGTGAAAGGAGATTAGTGACGCGAGGAGCATGGAATAATTACAGGTTTGGTGCACGAGAAGCAAAGACAAATGCGGCATAGCTTCGAAAACTGATCAGACACGTTGCCGGCTCGGAAGCGGCGTGCCCGCTTTTCGGAAGAGCAGATCATGAAGAGCAGATCATAGGGATTCAGGGAGCAACACGAGGCCGGCGTATCGGCTCCCAAGTTATGCCTGAAGCGGCGTTAAAAGGGGCCGGCATCTACAAACGGAAAGCCGTGTTCGGCGAGCTGGAGGCTCGGAGGTCAACGGCTGAAGGTTGGGTGGAGACGATGTGGCTTAATCGCCTTATGGCCGACGCATACTGACAATGCAGCGTTGAAGGACCCGTTAGGAACAAATGGAGACGCAAGCGGCCAAGCGCAAGCTTTCGCTCATGTGAACTGGTTTTGCTTGGTGATGCGGCAACAGCCTATAGCGTTGCGCGCCCGCCGTCTGCTCGTCCCGAGGTAGTCCAGCTTAACGGTGAGTGCGGCGGCGCGCCGGCCGCACTTAACCTCATCCCGGACGCGACAAACCCGTCAACGCCGCAACGAAGTACGCCGCAAGAGCTGCAGGAGTAGATCTGGAAGTCCAGTACCACGAGGAAGGAGCCGTCAAGTTTAATGCGTTCTCACGAAGGTGCGACTGGTCGGACTGAATGAAGGCCATTTCTAGGTCGACGAACACGATGCCGCTAAACCCGGTTCTGACTGAGCATTCGTAGACGCCACTCTTTGCCTGCTTGTTTGATACCGACAACGAAACCTCATCCAACGTAGTTGGCCGATTTTCGGTTAGAGATAAAATGTCGGCAGTGGACCTGGACTTCGCATCATATGGACAGCTGCAACGAAATCTTAGTGCTCGCGAAGATCCTATTCGGCGTTGACATCTCCATATCCACAACGCACATCGATGCACATCGATCTTCATAAATGTACCGCACGCGCCAGAGCGGCCCTATGTCCGGTGTGAATCTGAAATCGCCAGAGTCAAGCGCTCTCGCGATCATTCGGACCGCATCACTGTTGCTTATCGGCAAGGAGAACGCTGCATCGATAAGTACCGCCAAGCTCATGCCGTCTGCAAGTAACGTGCGTGCAATGTTGTCGCCGTGAACGCGCCGCAAAGTTGAGACGATTGCCGCTACGGCATCTGGATCTTTCAAAGGCACTCTGCGCTAGCCTTGTTTGAGCCACGCACATCCTCGGGGTTCCGGCGCTAGATAAACGATACCTAAAGGGGATCTGGTTCGCTCGCAGCTGCGCCCTTCCCGTCTTTGCGATAATTGTTGTCGGTTGCGCCAACTTCCGGCGGAGCCCTTTGTTTCGACTATCACCCTGTGGCCGGCTACCACATTTTCGCGGACAGCTCCAGCCGCAAGGCCCACATCGAATTCGTGCGGCATGACTTCCTCGGGAACACCGACCTTCATCGCAATCTCCTCAACTTGGGCACTTTTACAATTGGAAGCGCAGTGCAAACTTGCAAAGCAGACGGCGAAATGGCGTACAGATCCAGCGATTTTGAACCTATTACGCACACTACAGACAAATCGCCGCCGATGGATCGATGTGACAATCCCTCTTCAAGCTCAGCGCGAGTATCAGCCAGATCTCGGTCGAATGGCACTATCGCATGATCGCGCTTGCGTTAGCCGTGTTCACGCTGCTCTTCGGCATCAACCACTTATACCACGAGCCATTCAGCGTGCGCCCCCGTACATCGAGTGACATCGCGGACAGCAGAACGAACAGCCGCACATTACCGAGCCAGCGATGGATCGCGCGAAGCTTTTTCGCGCACGACATCCAAGCCCTGAGCTCCCAAGAATGCGGACGAGCTTCCCTGAAGTGCGGAAGAAGCCACCGGCGAAGTCATTTAGCTCTCCATCAAGCGAGGACTTAAGCGACTGCCCTGCGGATGATGGACTTCCGACCTCATCCGCAATGCTGTGCTCGATTCTAGATTGGGTCATACCTTTGCCGAGTATTTGTTTAGTTTGGTTTCAAGCATGCGATAGTGATCGGCCTCCTTGGATCCCGACGCGCATTCTACAACCGCGCCAGGGCGACGATCTCCTCCAAACAGTTAATCGAATGACAAGGCCTTGACCCACCCTGGACCGCTGGGTTCGATGCACCAGATCGTTCTTGTAGCCCATCTTCATCACGGCACCGATTTCGAGATCCCAGAAGGTGGCTGGTTCGCAGCAAAGCCCGTCCTGCGCCTTTCACGTGCGGAAAATCCGGTGAGATCCGCCTTGGGATCGCGCGGCAAACCCACAAAAAACCCTCGTCAGCATCACTGGCACCGTCCGATCCCGCATTCGCGGTTCCGGCGATAGTGCTCGCCATTTCGTGCACGTATCTTGTGGCCGATCCGGCCATTGCCGTTAACGTTTCTGCGAGCAGTTCGACTTGTCGATGCCACCCTCGCCAAAGATCATGCTTTGTCTCGCCTGAAGGCATGTTGCTCTCCTTCCGATTGTCAACGCTTTTTCCGCGCGCTCGTTGCTCTCTCTCAGAAATGGACACACGGGTTTAAGGAGAGCATCGCTCGTCCTGCGCGTCTGAATGCCCTCGCCTCTCTCAGTGTTGCTGCCTCTCAAAAGCAACAGCCATGCCATCCGCGTTCAAACAGCTTGGTCTCCGATTCTCTTTAAAATTTCTGCCCGGCGAGCGTTGGCGGTGTTCTGAACCCGACAGCCGTGTATTGCTGTCAGAAAGCGGACAAGCATCCGCAGTGTTGGCGTGCGAAAGACTACTGCTTCGCGGCGATTGTCGCGGCCGCTGGAAGACTCGAAATCGCTAATCTAATTGAAACGTCTGGGTCCCAACTTTGCGTCCGGCGTACTTGTCTCGTGTTCTTTGAGCTCGACGCGTCATGCGCGCCGCATCTCGCGGTGACGGCGCCTTCGGAAGGAAGGTGAAATCATGGCCCACTCCCATCGCCATTCACCAAAGCGTAGTGCTCCACAGCCTTCATGGTATCAATAGAGAGCACTGCGAGGGCCGTTAGGCGTGATCTTATGCGGCGCGTTGGCTCTGATTTGATACCGCGGCCCAAATTTTGATAGCGCATTCTTTCTGCCACTGGCCCGTGAACTAGAGCTGCTTTACCTCGCGCAAGGTGTGCAGAGTTATTTCCGGCGGGCAGTTTAACCGCACTGGCAGAAGGCTCGTGCCAGCGCCTACAGAGGTATATCCGACCATCGAGCCATAGCGCCATGGTCCAGCGCCCATGAATCTAGGTAAGGCCGCCTCCAGCTTGATCGGAATTCCGCCGGGTAGGCAAAGCTGACCTCCGTGGGTGTGTCCGCATAACATGAGATCGAATCTGGCGCTCATCGCTATATCGTAAACTTCCGGCGTATGCGCCAACAAAATCGAAAATGCATCTGAAGGAATCTGCGACGCGGCTTTCTCAATGTCGTCTGCCCGATAGAAATGCGGATCGTCAACGCCGGCCAAGAAAATACGCTGTCCATCGCGAACAATCGGTTCGCACTCGTTGAATAGCATGCAGATTCCCATGGCTTCCATTGCAGGGGCCATACGGATGCTGTCGTGGTTACCAAGCACCCCATAAATTCGCCCATTCAATTGGGCCTGCAGTTCATCGATGATTTCTAGACATTTTTCGAATGGACCATATGTTTTGCCGCGATAGTCGCCGGTTAAGACGCAAATGTCGTATTGAAGGCGGCCGACCACGCTAACCAGATGCCGCATCGCGCCTACACTTACGTCGGCATGCAGATCGCTAATGTGAAGGATAGTGAAATTGTGAAATGCCGAGGGAAGATTCGCGAAAGCCACGCTGTGTTTTTTGACAAGGACGTGGTCAGCGTTTCGACGCGCACGGCCATAAAGTCCAGTCAGCTTAAGCGCAGTTCTGATAATCCAAGGTGCTGAGTACCAGTTTTCAAGGTTGAAAAAGATCAGTCCCTGGCCAAACAGCTGGGCCTCGCGCTCGACTTCGGTTTTCAGTCGCCGCTCAACATGTTCTGAGCCAATTCGCTCGATCAGGTCTTGCAGAGATGTTCCGGCGGCAAAGTTCGAAAGAGGATCCAAGTTCTAATCTCGCCATTGGGAGGCCGTTCCAAACAAAAGCATGAATGGCATGATTGGTCCAGTCGGCACCGGGCCGCGCGCAATTTCAGGCCATGGCGTAGCAGGCTAGCACCAGTTTGGCAGAATCTGTTTGCGCAGCGTTTTTCAAGGATTTGTTTTCGGCAGTATGGACACCTTTGAGACGGCGGCCGAAGGAGAGATCGACGATCGCGTGACGTACGGCGGGCATGGTTGGCTGAAGCGGAGGTCCGTTGATTCTTTTTTTCCGCCCCGCGTGTGCGATGCGACGATGTTGCAGGAAGGCGTGGGCAATCATTGTCATGAGGGCGTCGCGATGAAGACCTTGCCATGATCGCCCCTCGAAGTGATAACGTCCAAACGCCGTTGGTGCGATTGCCCGGCCGAATATGGTCCTCCGATGACGATCTACAATCGCTTTGTGCGCTGGGCAAGACGCGGGGTCTGGGAAAACCTATTCCGTGAGCTTTCCGGCCGGGGGCGCGCAATGCAGACGCAAATGATCGATTCCGTTCGCTGCTCAGCCAGCCTGATCTCGTTCCTGAGCGCCTCAAGGCTCGCTCCGGCCAGCGATGCGGCAAGTTCGGCACGTCCCCTGACAAAGGATGCGGCTGGGCACCGCTCGCTTTCCTGGATAGCGCGCGCTCTCATTGCCAGTGGTCAGAGCCGAAGAGGATCCAATCTCGGAATGTGCGAAAGTGACAGCTGAATCTGATGTTTGATGGATCGGCCGCAAGTCACTTAGCTGCTGCTCAAGGTTCGGTTGATCCGTGGATGGGCATCCCGGTGAGCTGGTTTGTGCGCTCAGGTCGCCTGGCTGTTGCTGCGCCCGCTGCTGCTGCCGCAGGAGATCGTGAGCGAGAGTGGAGTCTTCTGCGGCGTTCGGTGGTCATTCTTTTCGCCGCGAGCACAGTTGTTTCAAGTTCCATTTTGGGACGGACAGCTTTCGAGAAGCTGACGAATCACAAATGAATGCCACTGACGTCGGACTTTTTCGGCACTTCCCCGGCTCGGCAGCGGTCGCTGCGCAGGCACGATCGACAGCACGGACATCCATCGGCAGATGCGGTTCGATCTGCCCCCACTGTTCGTCGCTCAGCCAAAAGAGATTCTTGCGCACGATCCTAGCCCCTTCCAAAAACGAATCAGGATCGTACTGTGAGCGCAAAGAAATTAATGAGCTCTGACCCTAATAAAAGTGGCCGGTGAGCCGCCGACATCTGCCATGTCCACTTTACCCAGTAGCAAGCAGAGCGCTGGTTTAACGTCCGCCAGGAGCCAACAGGCATCATCCGACAAATCACGTTCGAGTGGCATGCATAGGTAGTATGCAGACTTCGTCCAATCCAAGAAGAGGGGCTGGCCCGGGGCATTACCAGTCCGCCGATTGGGCGGAAGATACATATCCACTTTACACCTCTCATTGTTTCTGTCCGCTACCAGAATCGAGAAGACCTGCTCCTTGTTGAGTACCTTCCGAGCGATTCAGTCCTCAAGAAAAACTCTTGTCATGTTAGCGACAAGCCAAGCGCCTATGGCTTTGAGCGCGTTATTTTACTATTCTTCGGCGCCGCCTTTCTGCGTGCGGCAGGTTGGGCTTAGCGTAGTCGATCATGGCACGAATCCCTCAGGAGCCTTCCGGAACTGGGATCTCAAGAATCGTCAGTTTTCTCCACGGATCAGCCGCGGACATCGCTTTCTTCATCACAATTCTATGTGCTGTCGGCTTCGCAAGCGGCCTGCTCGTGCCGAGGACGATCGACACGGGCCAACCTACGTGCACGGAAGCGCTTGCCGGAGACAGCCTTGAGGGCTCTGTTTGTCATTCGACACAGCGTCGTGGCGCGCAAGCGCTTCAAAGATTGTTGGAGACACTATGTGCCGAAGTGCATTGACCGAAGTACTTTTGCGCTGCAAGCGAGTAGTGGCACCCTGTTGCCGGCAATTATCTGGCAGATTCAGAAACGTTATGTCGCGGCGACAACTGCGACAGTCTCACTCATCGGTTGAATGATCGTGCTGAAGAGCACGCTTTCTGATCAATCACTTCGAATTGTTCAGATCACAAGGGCCGCGACATGCCGGCCCCGCAATTCCCAAACCCAGCTGTAGTACTATAAACCTGTGTCACACCCCCATTTATCTCGGCTTTATAATCGGGTTCTGGGCCGCCCCATTAGGCGGTCGGCCTCTTTTGTTGCAACCGTAACGACCGCCTACGTCTTTGTCGCATTTTCGAAGCGTGGGACATCATACAGCTGTTTGGGTAGACCGGGCCGGGAGTGCAGCAATAAGAGGTGAGCACGAGATCCAATGGGACGCGGTCACCCATCACAAAAGGAATAGCGGCCGTCGGATTGAGCCGCCCCCCGGAGCGACTGCCGCAATGAAGTAATTGCGATACCCTCATCGCTCGTCGCATGATACCTCGTGTCCTCAGTGAAGGCGCCGTGCCCTGTCTCGGTGGCCACGAGGTAGGCGCATGCCAAAGCACGTTACCATATTAAGGCGCTGCGTTATGATCGTCATGCGCTTGCAACCGTGATCCCGGAAATGGAGGCGCCGATCGGCAACGCCATCGAGCGGCTCCACGCTGACAAAGGCTATCTGGAGCCACAGTCGCCCGGCTGATTACAAATTCGGGGGCTCCTCAGGGCAGAAGCGGCAGGAGACGCCGAACATCAAGAGGTGCGAGGAGTTCCGCCATAGAGCGGGCCATCGGCCACTCACATCCGAGCTTCGAATGGGCCACAACTCGCTTTGGCATACGAGGTGCGATGCCCACCGATACTGTCCTCAGCATTCGGTAGCTCAGCCTATTGCTATGGCAACTCTTGGCCAGTCTCTTCTCCTGACACTTGATCGATCTAAGTCAATATCAGGTGTTTTGGACGCCACTTGCGAATGGGCTGCCAGAGAAATGGACGAGTCGGCCAGTAAGTAAAATTCCGATTATCACCCCTTTCTTTCATTTTTTCCGCGGCGCCTGCGCTTTGGCACTTCAGCAGACTTGGCTTGCGGAACCGAACAAGAACCCCAGTAACAAGCCTTCTCGCCCTTGTAGTTGGCCAGGGCTTGGAGCAACGGCGACAAGACATGCTGTTTCAGTTCGTCCTGGATAGGCTCCGGACTGTCCAGTGACTTCAGAGCGAGCTCGACCAACTCGATCGCGCGATCCTTGTTGCCGCTCTCGTAATAATAGTGAGCGACCGCCGCATAGGACAGGAACTTGGGGCCATCGTCGCGTTGCGGAGGATTGAGTGCCAGGATGTGCTCCGACAACTCCTTGCCTATGGCAAAGCGCTCGGCTGACGGGAAGTAGGAGTTGTCCTTCGCCGGATCAAAGAGTTCGCGCATTGCGCCGGCCATCCAGACCTCGGATTTTTGGTTGATCGCGTCACGAACCAGTTGGCGCAGGACCGGCAAGCCGGTCCGCATGTCATGCATTTTGTGAAGTAAAAGATCCACTTGAAGGACGCGGAACTTGATGTCGTCCGGCATCACAGCGACGGCCTCTTCGACCACCGAAAGCGCCCTCGCCCAATCCCCAGCCTTCATTGCTGGCTGCAGTTTGGCAAGGATCGTCTTGGTCAACGCTCGCTTGCGTGTTTCGCGCGTTCTGCGTTGACCTTCGGCGATCCGCTTCGTATCGGCGGCTTTAGCTTCATCGCTTGTGCGCCAGATGCCATTGAAAACTTTCGGCAAAACTTCATCGAGTAGCATTGGATGACCGATAAAGGCAATGTGGCCGTCACGGTCGACGACGAACGAGGTGGGAATGCCGACAGAGAGACTGGCGTCCATCCAAAGTTTGTTCATTTCGCCTGTGTAGTCGAAAGCGACCCGATAATTGAGCTGCGAGAACTTTTCGGTCAACCATGCGTCCAACTTGGTTCGGGCCTCGTCCGCGGTTGAAGCTTTTTCGCTAGCTGCGACACCGACGATCTCAAGCCCTCTGTCTTTGTATTTCTCTTGCAGCTGCACCAGATGAGGCATCGACGCCACACATTGTCCGCACCAAGTTGCCCAAAATTCGACGATGTAGACCTTTCCGGCCTGGAAGATCGTCACGGGCTGGCCGCGCAGCCAGTTCTGCACTTTAATGGGAGGAGCCTGGGATTCCATGCGCACGACCATTTTGCTCTCCAAAACTATTGCTAGTAGTTGCACGAATTTATACGCGCTGTCTCTGTAGAAGCGGGCGCACGGGTTTAAAGGAAGGAGAGCATCGCTTGTCTTGCGCGTCGGCGTGCCTTCGGCCCTCGCTTCGTGTTGCTGCATCTCAACAGCAATGGCCGTGCCAGTGCCGTCAACACGTGCTAAGCGCCTGATTACGCTTTCAAAGTCCTCCACGGCGCCGCAAGCAGATGGTGTTTTGAACCTGACGTGCCTTTGTGCCGTTGTCAGAAATTGGACACACGTTGCGCGATTGGCGCTGCCAGAGCAGCGTGGTTAGCCTTGCGAGCCGTCGAACGTAATCTGCTAATCCGGGTCCGCCGTCAGCCATGATTAGATGAAAGCGACAATGAAGATTGCGAACCGAATGAGTGAAAGCCGTGGAGCAGTGACACCTATTCGTGGAGGGTGACTACGCAATTTTGCAGGGACTGCAGCTTGTGCTGCATGACCAAATCGAGAGCCATGGGTTGCCGACGTCGAACGGGCCTATGGCTACCCGACCATGGGTTATTAATGCGCACGCGTAGCGGTGACATTGTCGACACCGCCTTCATCATCCTCAAGCAGCCGTTTTTAAGCTCGGACGAGAGGCGATCGGCATCACATCAGCCCTCCATCTTTGAATGAAGCCGTATTCGGTTGAAAACGACGATGTCGGACACCCTACAACGCCGCCAGGCCATTCCAGAAGGCGCGCTGACGTCCATGCTTGCTTCACTCTTCTAGGCAGCAAGGCGCTCATCAGGTCTGCGAGCGGCACGCCGATTGCTAGGATGAGCAGCGAAGACCCGCCGCGGCGAGAGCGGTGGCTGCGCTTCCGCCCCAGGACCGATCCGATGAAACCTCCCAGATTAGTTCTGATCAATGCAACCCTGATTTCGCTTATGGTCGGCAATGCGGAGGCGGCGGCGAACATCAAAGTTGCGGTCGCCGCCAACTTCAACGAGCCCGCGAGGGAGATTGCAGTGTCATTCAGGCTCGACGACCGGAGTTGACGCGCATGAGGAGCTTTTCGGCAGAGATCTGGCAGTCGCTCGGGCTCACGATCGAGCTCGCGAGCTTGACGACCCTGATCCTGCTAATCGTTGGCACGCCACTCGCGTGGTGGCTAGCACACTCCAAGAGCCTTTGGACCGAGGCGGTGGCGACGATCATTGCGCTGCCGCTGGTGCTGCTGCCAACTGTACGCGGGTTTTATCTGCTGGTGCTGCTTGGACCAAACGGCCCGGGCGGCCTTCTCGCCTGGCTCTGGGACGGACACACACTCGCCTTCACTTTTGCGAGGCTCGTGGTTGGATCGGTTTTGTGGGCGCTTACTTTCGTAGTCCAGCCTATCCGCAATGCCTTTGGCCATCGGCAACCGTCCGCTGGAAGCTGCGGCCACTCTGCGCGCCTCTCCATTGTATGCCTTCTTTACGGTCGCCCCGCCCCTGGCGCGACCGGGTTTTCTCACAGCCGCTGTGCTTGGCTTTGCGCATACAATTAGCTCATTCGGCCTCGTGCTGATTATCGGCGGCAACATTCCTGGACGCACCAAAGTGCTGTCGGCCTTTCTCTTCGACTATGTCCAAGCGTCGCGCTAGGGCGAAGCAAACCGCCTTGCCGGCGGCATGGTGATGTTTCGCGTTTGCGGTAATCATTACCTTAACGTTGATCGAAAGATACAGCCGAAGGAGGCGCACGTGAGGACAGCCATACCAGGCGGGATCGGCATCGCCTTCAAGGGCCAGCTGGGTAGCTTTTCGCTCGACGCGCAGTTCAGCGTACCGGCTAAGGGTGTAGCGGCGATTTTCGGACAGTCAGGCTGCGGCAAAACCCCGGTCGCGCGGTGCATCGCCGGCCTCGTGCGTTTGCCTGACGGTCGCATGCCACGCATCCGACTGCTGGATTCCGACAATCGAACATCCCAAAGCAAATGGCATATAGCTTGCTTCGCTGGTGGCGGAATCGTCACTCCGCGCGCGAAGTAATCTTATGAGGACAATATGCTTGGAATTGGAAACAGACTGCCGTCGTTCGAAATCACAGGTGTGAAGCCCGGCTTTCACCTGCAGGAAGAGGATGGACAGAGCGCATTCGAAACGTTGACTGAAGATAGCTTCTCCGGAAAATGGAAAATCATCTTCTTTTACCCCAAAGATTTCACCTTCGTCTGCCCGACCGAGATCGCGGAGTTCGCGCGCCTGTCCAAGGATTTCGCCGATCGTGACGCGGTCGTGCTGGGTGGCTCGACCGACAACGAGTTCTGCAAGCTCGCCTGGCGACGCGAGCACAAGGATCTACACCATCTGCCGATCTGGCAATTTGCCGACACCAACGGCGCGCTGGTCGATGGCCTGGGCGTGCGCTCTCCTGACGGCGTCGCCTATCGCTATACTTTCATCGTCGATCCCGACAACACCATCCAGCATGTCTATGCGACCAATCTGAATGTCGGTCGCAGCCCAAAGGACACGCTGCGCGTATTGGACGCGCTGCAGACTGACGAGCTCTGCCCCTGCAACCGCGAGATCGGTGGCGAAACTCTGAAAGTTGCCTGAGGTATCATGTCTATCGAGCAATTAAAGGACCAGATTCCGGATTTCGCCAAGGACGTCAGACTCAATCTGGCGTCGATCGTGGCGGATGAGACCTTCTCACCACAGAGCAAATACGGGCTGTTGCTGGCCACCGCGATCGCGACCTGCACCCCGGCCGTGATCGCCGCAATGGAATCCGCTGCGGCCGAGGTTTTATCGCCCGCGGCGCTTACGGCGTCGAAATCTGCAGCCTCGGTGATGGCGATGAACAACGTCTATTACCGCTTTGTTCACCTCGCTTCCAATCCGGAATACAAGAGTATGCCGGCGCGGCTGCGCATGAACGTGATCGCCGATCCTGGGGTTGACAAGGCCGATTTTGAGCTATGGTCGCTGGCGGTTTCCGCCATCAACGGCTGCGGTGCCTGCATGGATGCCCATGAGAAGGCACTGCAGGAAGCTGGCGTCGGCTCGGCTGCGATCCAGACCGCAGTGCGCTTTGCCGCGATCGTGCAGTCGGTTGCGGTTGCGATCTCGTAGGTGATTTCGCAAACGATTTTTCCGTGTCTTTCATCTCGAAAAGATGGTGCACTTCGACTCGAACCGAATGGGATTAAAAGTGCTAGGCATCTCGTTGTCCACCATTGTCGTATGGCCCACCTGATCGTCGAGCACAAACTGCTCGGTCGCGAACCGACGCAACGGCACCACGCGAGGATTGACGACAGTTCGAAGATCGCGCGATTTCGCTTCCAGCGATTTCGTCCTTATCAATCAGGACGCCGCTGCTGAGCGCCTCCCAGCTAATCGTGTTCGTCATAGAGAGCAATCGCCTTTTCTAAATGTTCTGACGTCTCGTTATCGAAATGTACTAGAACCACCTCGCCATCAATATGGGACGATCCAGCGCCAGCCACGAGCATCGATTTCGTCGCTCGGAATCCCGACCTGTCGAGCGTGCTCAAACTGCCACGACGTTGTATTTCGGTCCTGGCGACCGTCTATTGTCACGTCGACGGCCGGTGTGCTTCTTAAATTCACGACAACCGCCTGCGCATCATCAGCCAAATCGAGTTCAACAAAGTCCTTTGCCGCTCGCGATGAAAGATTGGTTGGTCGGTTGCGCCACAGAGCAATGGTCCGTTTATTCCGTCCGAACGTGGCGTTCGACCGTTTAATCAGTGCGAAGGAAGTGAGCGTCAGAACTGAAGAACCGGGATCGTCAGCCAAGTTGGTGGCGTAAAGACCCGGCCAGCGTTCCTTCATTTGGGGGCCATCCATCAGGAGGGCGAAGATCAAATTCGGTCCGAGCGACCGGATCTCGGATACGACTGGATCTGCTCGCGCGAGGTCCTCGCAGATAACCGCCGTGAATGCCGATTGAGACCTAAACACATCTATGTGGAGCACACGCTCCTCGATTTCGAGATATTCCCACCAAATGCAGTCCGTGCTCAGATCGGCCTGCAGACCGTAGGTGCGGATCTGTGTGTCATCGAGCCTCCAACGGTGGTGCTTTCTTCTGGAATGGGTTTCGGCGATCCGGTTTCCCAACTCTTGATGCATGACGGAGAATACGACCTGATTGCCTTTGCGCCTGTTGCAATCCTCTGAAACCCCGGCGATCAAGAACTCGATGGCGGGCCATTCATCCCGAAGGTACCGGACCAGTTCGTCATATGTAGCCCAGTCCAGTGAATATTCGGGCAGCACCACGCCATGCACGTCTTTATTAGCTCGCAAAAGGAGCTCATTGACGAAGTCGACGAACGAACGACGAGCGCTACGATCGCTCCAATGACAGTCGCCGACTTTTGGGTAAAGCCATTTCTGCTCCACCCGAAATCTTCCCCACTTCATATCAGCAGGGCCGTTGTGGATATCGCCTTTGAAACAACCGTCCGGTATATCGTAGGGAAACGGAATAAGCAGCACGCTCAGGCTGTCATGTCGATCTGACGTGCTCGACCATAGCTGCTGATGCCAATAGACGTTCGGATGGCCGTGCGGGCGCAGCATAGTCAGGTTGTGACTTAGCGTTCTCATAGTACAGCCCACGTCGGTGGTGCGTCCCTTTGGAAGAACGCGGACAACGTCACGAGACGCATCGACCGCGAGGCTGTCGAGCGCCACGTGGCGGCTGAGATGCCTGTCGTCCGAGCGAGAGCGGCTCGATGGGATCACGAGCTTTCCGGTGCGGTTGATAAGCAAATACGAGGCGAGCTTATTTGCCCAGTTTGGATCGGCGCCGTCATCGTCGAATGTCTCATAGCCGCAGTTAGTGCTGGCCTCATCCGCAATCACCAGCAACGCGTGAGCCGATTTCCACCACGAGAGACGTGGTCGGGAATTTTGTCCAGCAACAAGCACGTGGTTGCGGCAGGCCCACAGTTCAGCCCAGAGTTCGACGATTTCCGGTTGCTCCTTGAACACATTGGAAGCCCACCGCTTACCGATTCTTCGCCAAGCGACCAGCTGCGTCTCCCTCGGCGCCTGGGTTGCACCGGAGTAGCTTACCTTAGGCACGCCCCTTGTAGAGGCGAATGGAGCGACGATGTAGGTGTAGGCTCCCGAAGCCTCAAGCAGGTGGGCAACGGCACCGAACAGCTCGGCAGGTAGCGCGGGAGGATACGACCAACGTCCCGTATCGGGGTTGGTGCCGTTCGGAAATAGCCTCCTCAGCTCGCTGCCAACAGTCGCTGACGCGCGAAAGTTCGTCGCGCGCGACCGGCGTCTTCCCTTCATCCCCTGCCCCGCAATGAGGGGCGATGGTACTAGGAGCTCTTAAGTCCCAAGATGCGGTTCAATCCCGCGATGCCCGCGTAGCCCGCTTGTTCCCAATCGCCGTTGCTGATCGTCTTTTCCCGCGTCTGCCCCGGATACGCGGCAGCAAAGGACGAGCGCGCACGTTCTGCGTACTTGCCAATGAGCTTAGCCGCTTCTGGATCAGACTCCAGCAGCTTCAATATGTCCGGGGCGCCCTGGCCTGCGCCGAGCGCGAGAGCGAGCGATCGCATCTCGTTGCTCTTCGAGAGCGGCTTCAAACGGCGCTTCATGTCCTTGGCACTACCCATCAGGAAACGGCTGGACTGGAGTGTGGCGGGAAAGTGTTCACGTGGCGTTAATAACAAGGTTGGATTGGATAGGTCAATCAAGATCTCTCCGTATAGTTGCACTATCGCACAGGATCTTGACCTGGTCGTGGCACTTACCAGTGCCTTCCCGTTCAGATGTAAGGTCCTAGTGCCCTCCGTTCAATGCGACGAATCACAGCGCTGCTGCTGCAGCACAGGCTGGCCACAATTCGCCTTTGGGTAATACCCATCTTTGAATTTTGAGGAAAAGGTATTACCTATATTTTAGAGATTTATTTAAGGTAATACCCGAATCACTGTCTACCCTTCGGGTAATACCTAATCAGACTCAGGGTTGCTTATGAAGACAAGAACTAGAGCTGGAAGACGAAAGGAACGGAAGCCGCATGCCAAAATGGGGCGGCCCCCCACCGGTAAGGACCCTATGCTGTCCTTCCGAGCGCCAGAGGAGCTGATTCAACGGATCGAACGCTGGTCAAGATCCTATGGCATGAGCAGATCGGAAGGTGTTAGGAAATTGATTGAGCAAGCACTAGCAAACTCGGTTGCGCCGACCTGGAGTAGTCCTCCGTACGGCTAGTTGAGGGGCCCTGCAGGAATAACATTGGCGGGTCAGGCCGTGACCGCCGAGCTCGTCTTTTCGGCTGGGCACCGTGAGACTGAATTGGTGTCCCGCGGCAAACGCTAGGCGGCGTGATCTCCGACGAGTTCTGCAAGCTCGCTTGGCGACGCCAGCATAAGGATCTGCACCATCTGCCGATCTGGCAATTTGCCGACACCAACGGCCCGGCTGGTCGATGGCCTGGGCGCGCGCTCCCCTGACGACGTTGCATATCGCTATACGTTCGTCGTCGATCCCGACAACACCATCCAGCATGTCTATGCGACCAATCTGAATGTCGGTCGCAGCAGGAAGGAGGCCGTGGTGCGGGTCGCGATCGCGGTAGCCAGCACAACAGCGCGTATTTGTTCTGCGGTGAGAAGGTCTCATCCAAGACGCGCCGTAAGCGCCGCGGGCGATAGAACCTCGGCCGCAAATGCGTACCGGATCTCTGATGCATTTCGTGCTGTAATATCTGGTGCATCTCCGTCCACGACACTACTACTTCTTCTTTCTCAACATCGATCGATTTTTCCTTGGTGGAGCAAACGCAAGTTGTCCAAACGATGTTGTCAGCGACCGGATGCGGTCAAGGCTAGTTGGCCAGATCTGGGCTCAGCAGCAGAATAGAACTAGTCCAACAAAAGCGAGATTGACTAACGCGCCGATCAACGCCCACGCGCGAACGGCCGCGGGCGAGAGTCCGGCATCATCGCGCGAGTTTGTTATCCATAATGAATGCACCTGCGGCGTCACCCTACGAAAGTCGCGCGGTACAGCGGTCGCATTTACAACCAGCATGTCTTGTCGTGTCTGGGGCGAAGCGGTTCCATCTTCGCCATGCACCATCCTCATCAGCGATCCCGGCCCGGACGGTGGTCGCTGGCTATAAGCGCGGCTTGATACAGCCCTCGGACGGCTCGCGAGCCTAAGCTGGATAAGGCCTCATTCGGCGGTTTCCCCGTTTGATGCGTTCGTGAGAAGAATCCGCCGGGCTAAGGCGCTGAGTTCGCGAAGCGTCCCCTCACCCCAAGTTGCGGTTTTTGCTAGATTTCGGTCTCTCGCGCAGGCGGTGCGCGGCGAAACTGTATCCGCCGCGAGATCGCCTCATTAATGGCAATCACACACTGCCTGTCGTTCAGCCTTCACCCAAACTTGAATAGCACCCCATATCCCCCACGCGGATAGCTCCATTCGATGTCGCCGGTGGGCTCTCCGATGACGCGGCAGGTGCCGCACTCGATGCAACCGTCGACGGCGATCTCGACCTGGCTCTTGTCGTTCAGCTCATAGCAGCGCGCGGGGCACGCTTTCAAAAGGGCAAGTAGCTGCGGCGATGGCTTGGTGTGCGCGCGTACCTTGATGTGCGGACGACCGACGTCGACGAGATAGCGATTGTAGAACAGCTTATCCTCGACGCGCATTGAGGGCTCGACAGTCATGTTTTCAGCTCCTTAGGTTCGGCTTCGACGTTGGTTGGTCAGCGCCAGGCGCGGGCGAAGCGGAATGCATCGCCGAACAAACCTGTCCATGACCGCGCATTGACAAAAGATTTCAACGTCACCTTCTCTTTCTCAGCCTTTGGCGTGCCGTCGACGCGCACAAAATTCTGCATCGCTCTTGAGACAAGCTGCGGATAGGTAAGAAAAAAGTTTTGCGAATTGGTGTGCATCAGCGTTGGCATATCCTTGTATTTCCTCAGATCCTTGATCACGAAGGAGTCGTCCAGCATCTTCTTGTAGAGCGCGAGATTCTCAGCGCTCATGGGAGCCCGGCGCGACCTCACATGCGAGATTGCTTCGGCCGCGATGCGGCCCGAGGTCATCGCGAGGTTAGAGCCCTCGCGATGAATGGCGTTGTTGAGCTGCGCGGCATCGCCCACCACCACCCAGCCCTCACCATAAAGCTGCGGGATCGCCTTGTAGCCTCCCTCAGGGATCAGATGCGCCGAATATTCCTTCACCTCGGAGCCCTTGATCAGCCGCGCCACAGACGGATGCCGCTTGAAGCGATCGAGCAGCCCATAGGGCGTCTCGCCCGTGCGCTGGAAGTCGGCGACGAGGCAGCCGATGCCGAGCGAGATGCACTCCTTGTTAGCATAGATGAAGCCCATCCCAGTCATGCCGCGGGAAATGGTGCCGGCAGCCTCGATCACGACGCCCTCGTCGCCTTCGAGATTGAAGCGTGCCTCAATGGTCTCGCGCGGCAAGAAGTGCATTTCCTTCACCGCGAGTGCAACCTTGTCAGGCTTAGGCCGATCGCGCAGACCCGCACGAGTACCGAGCAGGCCGTTGACGCCCTCCGCCAGCACTACGACATCCGCATGGACTTCGCCGTCACCGCGATCCGTGTGCACCCCGATGACCTTGCCGTTGGCATCTCGCGCGAGTTCGGTCACCGTGGTCTCGCACAGCACCGTCGCGCCGGCCTCGCGGACCTTCGAGGAGAACCATTTGTCGAACTGCGCGCGGATGATGGTGTAGCGGTTGGGCCGCTGCTCATTGAACTCGTCGGACCAGTAGTGCAGACCGACATGGGAGCGATCGTCCATCATCCAGAACCGCTGCTCGACCAGATGACGTTCGAGTGGCGCGTCCTCGCGAAAGTCCGGGATTAGCTTTTCCAGCATATCGGCATAGAGGATCGCGCCCTGCACGTTCTTCGATCCCGAATATTCGCCGCGCTCGAGCTGCAGCACTTTCATGCCACACTTAGCCATGGTCAGCGCCGCTGCATTGCCTGCCATGCCGGCGCCAACGACGATGGCGTCGAATCGTTCTTCGATCATGAGTCTCTCCTTCTGGTGCGCTAGCTCGCAATGCGGTCGCGCGAATGCGGCGACAGCCGCGCACGAAATGCGGCCGTCAGCGCCGGCAGCAAATGGATCGCGTCGGTCACGATGCCGATATGGGCGAAGTCAAAAATCGGCGCGTTCTTGTCGGTGTTGATGGCGACGACCAGGTCCGCGCCCTCGACGCCGACCCGATGCTGGATCGCACCGGAAATACCAGCGGCGATGTAGAGCTTTGGCCGTATGGTCTTACCGGTTTGTCCGATTTGCCGGTCGGAAGTGACCCAGCCCTTCTGTACCAGTGGTCGCGAGCAGCCAAATTCGGCCCCAATCATGGCGGCGAGCTGCCGCACCAGCTGAAAATTCTCCAGCGACCCCAGACCCAAGCCGCCGGCGACAACGACATCGGCATAAGCGAGGTTGGATTTTGCGGAATCCCGGTCTGGGATGAACGACAGGACCTTGGTGACGATATCGTCTTCGACGAGAGCAAGCGGATGGATGATGATACGGGCGGCGTCGCGTGCGACGCGCTCGGGCATCGGCATGACGCGTGGGCGGACGGTTGCCATTTGCGGCCGGTAATTCAAGGTGTAGATCGTACAAAGTAGCGTGCCACCAAAGGTCGGACGCGTGGCCGCAAGTGAACCATCCGCGTCGACGTCCAGCCCGGTGCAGTCGGCGGTGAGACCCGTCAGTAGCGTTGTCGCGACCGAGCCCGCGAGATCGCGACCGAGTGTGGTGGCGCCCAATAGCAGGATCTCGGGCTTATGGGTGTTGACGAGATCGGTCAGTGCCTTGGTGTAGGACTCGTTACGATACTCCGATAGCACATTGTCGGCCACGAGATAGACAAGGTCAGCGCCGTAGCAGAAGGATTCGATGGCGGCGCTGCGCGCCGCCTCGCCCTCCGGGCCGACTACAACCGCAGCGAGATCGACCTTCAGCTTGTCTGCGAGCTTGCGGCCCGCACCCATGAGCTCCCAGGAAACGGAATGCACCTGACCTCGCTCCTGCTCGATGAAGACCCAGACATGCTTGTAGGCCTTGAAGTGTTCCGGCAATTCTTTCTTAGCTGCTGCCCGGCCGCCGGCGGTAGGCGTAGGACCTTTGATGAAATTGCTCATGGCTCAAACTCCCTTAGAATCAGCGCGCCAGCACCGCAAAGCTCGACTCCGGATTCCGGTTTGAAGATGGGTTCGATCAGCGCCTCTACCGGCTGCTTTGCGGCTTCCACCAGCTCCGTCTTGGCGGCGTGCGGCGACGGCGCAAAGACCAGTTTGACGATGGTCGCTGAGTCGTGCAGGTCGCCTTTCAAGATATCCTCGAAGCCAGCTTCCTGCGCGCTCGATTTCACCACCGGCGCCGTACCGGCGCGCGGGGCGTCGGCCATCGACGCCGCCGCTAATCTGGTTCGTCGATTCCGGCAGGTGATCAGGTGGGACTGCTTTGTGCGCAACATCTGCACGTCGGCTTCGGCGCGGCGGTCTGCTTCGACGGTGCGGCAGGTGAGATCGAGAACGGCGATTTCGACGACCAGAGTGAACTGCAACAGGCCTGGCTTCCTGGCTATGCCAGGCTAATACCTTAGCGGTGTCACCGTCGATGCTCTGCTTGCCGGCGAAGATGATATCGGGCGAGCCAAACGCACCACGGATTGTCCGGATCGCGGACGCGAACGCGTAAGTCGTGGCCAGCGTGTCGGCGCCGACAAAGAAGTGGTCATTGAGCAGAACCGGACGATCGGCACCGAAGGTACGCCTTGCGCAGGGGATCCTTTGCCGATGGTGGGCCCATCGTGAGCACGGTGATCTCACCGCCAAACCTGTCAAGCAACTCGAACGCGGCTTGCATCGCGAACGGGTCACAGGCGTTGATGATGGTCGGCACACCTGCCGCATGATCGTGTTGCTCACGAGGTGCACGCGGATCTGCGCGGAGCCTGGGATCTGCTTGACGCAAGCGACGCTGTGCATGCCTTCTCCAGAGGTACGGTGCACACGCGAGTTACCCATTGGCGGCCATCTCCCGGTCAATCACATCCTCGATGGCGTCAAAGGCAATTTCGAGCGGCATTATTGCGAACGTGACCCACAAGATGATTCCGGCGCGAGCTGCGAGCAGTAACGACAACATCATTGGTCTTTCTCCAAATTTCATCTCGGACAGCGACATTCGGTCGGGTCTGCGTAGACGACGGACTTGGCCGGAGAACAGCAAGTGTTGTACCAATTGCGGCGCCATCAAAAATGGTTGAAAAACCAACGCGTTGAGAGAGGATGATAAACTGGCAGTTAGCATCGCCGACGGTTTCAGGTTCGACATACGTCGGGAAGGCGACAGAGTTGATCTCAGTTATGAGTTTGGCGGCGCAACGCGCTGATCCGACATGGGCAAACTGCACTGAAGTGATGCACGAGGTTACTTCAGCGCACTCAATGGCACGAAAGCCGCCTGCTTCTTCGGCTCCGCGACCGCATCCTGCAAAACCTTGAACACGCGCTGTTCGATCGGTGACGACGCCACGAAATCGGCATAGGCCTGCTCCAATACCGACTTGCACCGCGCCGTCACCTCTGCCTCCGCCGCACCTGCGAACTGTTCCTTGGCGAGATATTGCCCCATGCGCCTCAAGATATGCAGGCGCGCGACGTTGACGATTTTAGGGTCGTAGTCGACCCCGAGAAGGGCAAAAAAATCCTCCGCCGAGCAGGCCTTGTTGAGCCGATAGAGGATGCCGGCAGCCGATTGTGTGTCGCTCATCGAAAATCTCCTTGGGTTAGGCCGCCGGCCCGTGCTCTTGACGCGGGATAAGCTGGTCGTTTCGCGGCAGCCCACCTTGCGACGCTGGCGCTGCATATGGCCCAAACGCGTCTCCTAAAAACTCGACCGGTCGAGCAGGACAGCGATCGCCTTGCTGAGCGGAACAGCATCAGATGGTGGTCAAGGCCGATATGGCCGATAAAGCGGCGATGGCTCCGCTGCGACCGCACGCGCGCGCCGGAATGCCGACCAGAGTGATGTCGGACGGGGTGCTCTCGATGATAACCGGATGTCTTCCCAATGCGCGCGTCGAACCCGAGGGTGATCGGACCGAGGATCTTTGCTCCGTCACCGACCAATTCCCAGTCCTCCGCGGTAGGATGGCACTTGCTCGTGCGACAATGACGCCGCCAAGCGGGATGTCGTAATAGAGCATTGAGCTCTCCCTACTTTGGCAGTCTCGCCTAGCACGACAGGCTCCACGATCGATGAAGAAACGACCCATGGTCGCGCCGAAATGGATGTCGATATGAGCCAGGAAGCCGCCGAACCAGGACAACAGCCGCGCCGGAAACCGCCAGCCGGCTGTCCAGAGGCGTCTCGCGAGGAAATAGCAGATCACAGCATGGATGCTGCGGTAGGTCAGCAAGGTCTCGAGCTGGTTGCACGCCGCGCGATTGCGCAGAAACACAGAACCAAGCACGAGCAGCGAGGGCTTTCGCCATGCGGGAGTTACTGCGACGCGATCGGGGTTAACGATGCTGGACATGGCCCTCACCGCAGTCGGTCAATGATCGTTCGCAAACATCGCGCCAAATCGCCGCCACGGTCTCGCGCGGCACCGGCCTCTTGTACTCGACGGCATGTTCGCGCACCCGAGACAGGATCCGCTTCGCCTCTTCTGCGCTGACGGCGAGCTGCAATTCCTTAAGCAGCGAGGTGATCGCCGACAGCCCCGAATGCTTACCGATCACGATACGATTGGAGCGGCCGAGCAATTGCGGGTCGAGCGATTGATAGGTGCGTTGATCCTTCAACAAGCCATCCACATGAATGCCGGACTCATGAGTGAACACATGCTCGCCAACGATCGCTTTGTTCAGAGGAATCGCGCGTGTAGCCGCGGCTGCGACGACTGCAGCGACCTTCTCGAGTTCCGACAGCACGATGCCGGTGTCGTGCCCGTAGAGCTGTTTGAGCGCAACCGCGACTTCCTCCAGTGGCGCATTTCCTGCGCGCTCGCCTAGCCCGATGACAGTCACCGAGGCGTGGCTCGCGCCGCCCTTGATGGCGGCGAGCGTATTTGCGGTCGCGAGCCCAAGATCGTCATGGCCGTGAAATTCGAGCTCGAGATCGGTCTTCGCGCGCAGACGCGCGATCAGCGCGGAGGCTGAGTCGGGATCAAGCACGCTGAGCGTATCGGCGATGCGAAAGCGCCGCGCGCCCGCAGCCTTTGCAGTTGCGATCAGAGTGATGAGAAAATTGACATCGGCGCGGGAGGAGTCCTCGCCACCAACAGCGACCTCAAGCCCCCGCTCGCGGGCATACCCGACCACCCGCTTCACCTGTTCCACCGCCACATCGCGGTCACCGCCAAGCTTGGCGGCAATCTGCAGGTCAGAGGCCGGGATCGACACATTGACCATGGATACCTTGGCCTCGATGGCTGCGTCGATATCGGCTTCACGCATCCGGCACCAGCCGATGGTGGTAAGCGGCAGATCGGCCTCGACAATGGCGCGGATGGCGGCGATCTCCTCATGGCCCATGGCGGGTGTCCCCGCCTCAATCTCGGTGACGCCAGCCCTTGCCAGTGCCTGCGCGATGGCCACCTTTTCGGCTGCCTTGAAGGCGACGCCCGGCGCCTGCTCGCCATCGCGCAGCGTCGTGTCATTGAGCACGATCGGCTTGGTCCGAGCCGTGTCGGACCATGGAGGTTTCGTAGCGGCGGCGGCGATCATGGCGGCTCCTTGTTGACCTTAGTCAATGAAGGCATCAGCAACCCGCGTGCCACGTCAGCAGTCGACCTAACTCACTCATAAAGCTGAATTTTTTGTAGCAGACCTAATGTCGCAAACGCGACAGCGTCGCAAAGCGGCGGGCCGGCTTACTTCTCGGCGCGATAGGTTCGGATCAACTCGGCGTGCGGCGCAGATGAATGATCAGATCGACGCCGGAGACTTCGTGGCCCGGCAGCGCCTCAGGCGCACTCGCAAGCAGAAGATCGGCTGCGGGAATATCGAGCAGGGTATCCTCTCCGTGCAGATAGTAATGCGGATGCGGCGTGGTGTTGGTGTCGAAAAATGATCGTACCCCGTTTGGAGGAATCTGGCGCAACAGGCCCGCTTGCGTGAACTGCTTCAATGCGTTGTAGGCGGTAGCCAGCGAGATCGGAAAGCCGGCGGCGCGCGCCTCGGTAAACAGCATCTCTGCTGTAACATGCCGGGTGCCCCCGGCAAACAACAGCTTGCTTAAGATCACGCGCTGGCGCGTCGGCCGCAGCCCGGCCTTGAGCAGGAGATCCTTGCAGCCGGCCTTGGGGCCTAGCCCGCCAAAATCGGCCTCAGCCGCGTCCACCTTAATCCCCCGCAAACCCCGCAGGACCCGCGTGGTCATCGACCGAAACGCTCGCCAACGGACGATCTGTCCGGCGCGACTCAGCTAGTGCAGCCGCCGGCAACAGAGCGTCTCGCCGGCGCTCGGCCATCCGGCTCTCACCGCTCTCATCGCCAAAGCAGACGTTGAAGTCGTTACATTGCGTGCACACCGGCGTCGTGCACATCACGAGGCCATCGTCCTCGCACAGGGTGCGATAAAAGAAGCGCTTCCAGCGCATATTGTTGATATTGCGCGCGGCGAGCGGCGCGAAATGACGGCTTAAAAGTCGGGAGACTTCGCCACGATCGCGCAATCCGAGATCTTCCCATAGGTGATTTGGCTCGATGGCGCGACGCGCGATCATCGCAGCCAGCCAGCGACCGGTGTCGCCGTCGGTCGACCGTTGCGCGAGCAGGAGATCACGCAACATTGCGACCTCATCGTTCTCATCGCACGTGAAATGCAAATGCAGCTCCTCGGGTTTGATCCGAAACGAGGGGAAGTGCTGCTCCAACAATGCGACGAGCTCGTCGCCGGACAGGCCGGCCCTGTCAGAAATCCGCCCCCCCTCCATCGCAGCGGTGGCCAGAATGGACGCGAGCACGTGGCGATCGAAATCGCTGTCGCTACTGATGTCAGCGTCTGCGGGATGGCAACCTGCGAGCAGGCGATAGGTCGCAATTCCCGTACGCGACGCGCCGCTCGCGTTCGTCACTGTGGTGATATTCATCGGACTGATTGTGCTTCGAACATGGCTTCACGACCCCACTACGCTCAAGCGTGCTTCGGCGGATACTGTGGTGGCCCTCAAATCTCGCCAGAACGCCGGCCTCCCCGAGAATCGGGGAAGCCGGCATTCATTCGCGCACTCTTTACGAAGCAGCGAGTTCGGCGGCGGTCTTGCCGACGATGGACTCGTCGACCGGCTTCATGATGCCGTGCTCCATCAACATGTCCTCGAGCTCGTCCATGGAGATCGGGGTCGGGATGATGCCCTTGCCACCATTGTTGTGAATCCTGGTCGCGAGATTGCGATAGTGATCTGCCTGCTGGGAGTCCGACGCATACTCCAGCACGGTCATGCGGCGCAGCTCCGCGTGCTGTACGACATTGTCGCGCGGCACGAAATAGATCAGCTGCGTGCCGAGCTTCTTGGCCAGCGCCTCCGCCAGCTCCAGCTCCTTGTCGGTCTGCCGCTCGTTGCAGATCAGGCCGCCGAGCCGCACGCCGCCGGAGTTGGCATATTTCAGAATGCCCTTGGAGATGTTGTTGGCGGCATACATTGCCATCATCTCACCGGACATCACGATGTAAATCTCCTGCGCCTTGTTCTCGCGGATAGGCATCGCAAAGCCGCCGCAGACGACATCGCCGAGCACGTCGTAGGAGACGTAGTCGATATCCTCATAGGCGCCATTCTCTTCCAGGAAGTTGATCGAGGTGATGACGCCGCGACCGGCGCACCCCACACCCGGCTCCGGGCCACCCGACTCCACACAGCGGATGTCCTTGTAACCGATCTTCATGACGTCCTCGATTTCGAGGTCTTCGACGCTGCCAGCGTTCGCAGCCAGGCTTAGAATCGTGTCCTGCGCCTTGGCGTGCAGGATCAGGCGGGTCGAGTCTGCCTTGGGATCGCAGCCGACGATCAGGATCTTGTGGCCCATCTCGGCCAGCGCCGCCAGCGTGTTCTGCGAGGTGGTCGACTTGCCGATGCCACCCTTGCCGTAGAATGCGATTTGTCTCAGTGAAGCCATGCTACTCTCCATCAACCGATTGCCAAAGATTGCGCGAAGTGCGCGCGAGCTTGTGCACACGGGCTCAAGGGAAGGAGAGCATCGCTCGTCTTTTGCGCGTCGGCGTGCACTCAGCCCTCACTCAGTGTTGCGGCAAGCTCATAGCAACCGTCATGCCAGCACTGTCCGTGCTGCTTAACCTTCTGATTAGGCTTTGAAAAATACGGCCCAGCCATAGGCGTCAGCTGGCTTGAAAGTGACAGCAGCTCTGCCGTTGTCAGGAAGCGAACAAGCGCTCCAACCGGCAGGAGACCCGCGCCGTAGGCGATTTCAGTCCGTCCGCGGAACGCACGTTGCCAACCGACTTTTGTAAGCTGCCCCTCCGGCGCGATTTTCAGGAGAGCGACAATGCAGATCGATGTCGAAACATCGAAGGCCGTGGACCGGCGACGGGTGTTCGTGATTTGATCATGACGAGATCACTGCGCGGCCCTGCAATTCATGCTATGATGACATCGAAACCCATGAGCTGGCGACACCAGAGGAGCCCTATGCCAAGGGCGTCGCCGTTGCCGCCGCGGGGCAATCGGCATGCCAGGGATGGCAAGCTGGTCGTGGTGATGATTGCCAGCGCCACGCCATTGGCGGAGGACCGTGAGATCCATCCCGCCGAGGCGATATGCCACCGCAGCGGTCGCTTGGCCCGGGCCAAGGCAAGACGCCCTGGAGTTCGGCCAAGATGCACTTCCGCGCTGTCTAGTCTAGCGGGCGCGCATCGTCGGCAACTCCTCCGGGTCGTCGGTTACGATCGTCGGATCATTCAAGTCGTATTCGAATCCCTCGTACACGAAAGCGCTGCGGATGAGTTCGCAATCGCGTTCGCTGACTCCCGCCTGCCGACAGACCGCGTACCAGGATGAGCTGATCGTTGATAGCAGGCCATCGACGATGGCCGCGGCCTGATCCTTAGAGAGTAGAAAGCGCTCGCACCGAGACAGCAGATTGGTCCGGTTGGCGTATCGACCCCAATCGCCGAACGCCATGGCGAGGTCGCGGCGTTCCAGCGCGATCATCGGGTTCGGAGTAAGGTCATAAGCTGGCGACAGCGACCAAGCATGGTCCTTAGCTAGGATCGCATGGTTGCGCGGATGATCGTCGGTGTTGGAGATGAGTGCGTTGAAGCATACCCCGACGGAAGAGCTCGGGCAGATCCTTGGTCTGACTCCCCGATGTAGCTCGCCGTATTTCGTCGGCAAGAAGCAAGTAGGACCATTTCTGGCGCTTGTCGGCGGTCTCCTGGGTATCGTCCGCATCAAGCAGCGTAAGTGCGCTCACCATCCTGCTGCGCAGATACCCCGTCTCGGCCTTGTGGCGGTCGAACGGCTTCACCAGAAGTACGTCCTTATCTGCGATGGTCGTCATCCGGCTTTCGGCACAAGAGATGCTGCACTCGCGAGCTAGGGTGAGCATGGCGTGTTCTACACGCGGATTATTCCATCTGTCATCGCGATGAGGGAATTTCGCCAGCCAGAGCGCGCCTTCGTCCTCGACCGTGGCTTTCGGCCGCGCACCGCCCATGGACGTACCGGCGCGCATGAGCGCCTCAGCCTGTTCGGCGTCGGAGCCAGCAGGTGCCGGCGCCTTTGGGTCCTTCTCGGCGGCGACGATCTGGTCCGCAAGCGCGATCAAGCGTGCCAAATCGAGCGTTTGTTGAACTTGCGAACCGATGCCGGCGGTTGAACGTTCAGACCGAAGCCGAGCGCGCCAGCGCGATCGTCTGGCGAGTTGAGTAGATATTGTACTTCGGTCGGCGACGGATTGCCCAGGCGAGTCTCGATGAGCTTGCGTCCCCAGGCGTCTGGCGAGCTATCGCGCAAGGTCCGAAATTGCCGCGCAGCTTCGTCGTCCGGAACGGGGGCCCCTGGAGCTTCAGCTCGACGGGATCGAACTCGACGCGATCCTTCCGCGAGCGACAATAGGGTCATTGCGCTCAGGAAAAATAAACATGTTGGATCGACGCAATTTGTGCTTGCGTCGGATCGAATCAGAATTCGGCAGCGATAGCCCGTTTTTTTAAGGGCCGCGAACTATAGGGACCGGATTGGCCGCGTCGATCGGCGCAACCACGACCGACATTTTTAAAACCTTATCCACAAGTCCCGCAGCCATTGCAGGCGTAGCGCCAAAAGTCTTTAAGACGCGGCAGAAGCTGTAGAACACGAAAAAGAGCGCCAGCGCGTGGCAGTTGTTCTCAAACTTCTTGGAGAACGCATTGGTCAGGCGAGTGAAGCCGCGCATTGACATGCGCATGGTCAGTTTCTTCAGTCCGTCCATACAATTACCTTGGCCGGAACTGCGTTGGTAAGGCCAAGATTGTTGGCAGTTGTTATCCCGTCGACAAGGACCTTGCTTCCGTCACCTGCCCCGACGTTTATGGACGCGTCCTTCGTCGTCTCCACGATGAACTCGATCTGGTTGTCAGTGAGATGGCTGTGAAACGGTAGCGCCACGGCGCGATCGGCGATCTTTTCCGTGACCAAGAAATCGCCGTAGCGATAGCCAAGCTCAAAATAGTAACGCTGCAAATGCATCGGATGGCAGTACGCGGCGGCCTCGACCTGCGCGATGCACAGATCATCGACAATGGCATCGCGGCTGGAGCGCGTGAAGCGCGTCCCGAGATGCACGAGATAGAGGAACCAGTCCACCGTCACATCGGTGCCGACATACGGCGGCTTGATACCCTCGAATGATAACATATGTGCGTTGTAGAGCTGCTCGATGAGCCGGCGCCGCTCTAGGATTTCATTGAGGCGCTTCAGCTGCGCAAGGCCCAACGCGGCTGTGAGATCGCTCATGCCGACCTGGTAAGGCGCTGCGCTGCTGACCACAGAGGAGGAGAGGTTATCCAGCCGATGGGCGCGATTGCGACGCAAGCCGACGGCTATGTTGATATCGTCGGTCACCGCCATGCCGCCCTCGCCGCAGGTCAGGGCCAGAGGCTGGGCAAAGTCGAACACCGCGATATCGCCAAAGCGGCCGACGAGTTCGCCGTTGTATCTCGATCCGATCGCCTCGGTCGAATCCTCCAGTAGCATCAGCTGATGGCGCTGTGCGATCGCGCGCAGCTCCGACCATGGTGCCGGATGGCCATTAGGATTTCCGGCAACAATCGCCCGCGTGTTGGCCGTGATACGGTCTTCGACCTTCGCTGGATCCAACGCTCCCGACCAATAGTCAACATCGGCAAATACCGCCCGCGCGCCCGAGAGACTGATTGCATGCGCCGTCTCGCGAAACGAATAGGGTGAGGCGATCACGTCGTTGCCCCCGCCCGATGCCGACGGCCTTTAGCGCAAGCTGAAGCCCGATCCTGCCGTTCGGGACGGCAACGGCATATTTTCGGCCGAGATAGGCGGCAAAGGCTTTCTCGAAGGCCTCAGTCACCGGCCCGTTCGAGATCCGCGGCGAGCACAGCAGCGTTTGCACGGCGGAGAGCTCGGCGAAGGTGACATCGGGATCGGAGAGCGGAATAAGAGATACATCCGCCTTGACCGCGTGGGCGTCGTGATCCTTTGCTATTGCGACGCTAGTCATCGCCGAGTACTTCTTGCCGCCAGCACGATACCAGTCGCGCGCGCCGGATCGGCTGTGATTTGCACGCAATGGGCAGAGCCATCGATCAGATGCAGGTCGAACCGTGAAAACCTGCGAAACGGCGCCTCCGTCATGTCAGACGCGTCACAGCGTGTGCAAGCGAGCTGTGGAAAGCGGCGCCGCAACTCGGCGAACGGGCTTGCATCGACGTCAGCTGCCGCAAGCAGCCGTTCGATTTCGATAAGTTCGTCGGTGCCGAGCGCCATCGCGACTCCTTATGACCAGTTCCAAAGCGGCTATTGCCAGAACACTCGCTCGGCATCTGTGTTCAGTTCGTCGATCGCCGCGATCAGCCGGTTGTGGATGCTGTGAAACTCCCAGAGCCCCAGCGCGTGATCTTTATGAAACAGCCTCCATGTCGCGCTCACCGCGTCATGATGGATCAGCGCGACATCAATCAAGCCGCCGTCTTTGTCGATATTGCCCGAGCAGCAGGGACTCTCGATTAGGTAACCATTCCTTACCGGCCTCACATTCGGCGAGACATAGCGATAGCGTTTGCGCGAGCTCAAGGCACGCTCGATCCGCTTGCGATCGAGCTCGTTCGGGTGGGCGATCAAGCTGATTGCTACCTTTCTCATCACCGCGGCATTCATCGCGAAAGCCCCTCAAAACAGTGTGATCTCTTCTTCAAGACAACCGACGACCAGCCGCTCACCAAACTCTACAACATAGATCGGCAAGTTCGCTTCGGTATGCATGCCGACTTTCACGATCTCGCCGATGGCGCCGGCGCCGACCAAGAGCCCGTCAGCCGGCGCATCGGGAAAGGAGCCGTCGTTAACGAGGTCGACCGCGGCTCTGACTCGCTGTCCCCATTTGATATTTCGGAAGGCGCGGCTCGATCATGACGCGATCTCTTCCGGCAACGGCAGGTCGTCGGGTTCCTCGCGCGCGTCCGCCAGATCGAGCTCCTTGCGCTTCATGCCGACGCGGTTTCCGCTTTCAAGATACTCGACGCCATAGATGTAGAATTGCTGCAGGAACGTCCCGATGGAGACGACGTACCCAACCTCGCCTTTCTTGGCCAGGATGTCACCGATCTCCTTGCCGGCATAGGTGCCGTCGTTGCGAATGGTGCGCTTGGCCTGTACCTTTTCGCCAAGGTTGAAGAACGGTGGCCCACTTAGCTCGACTACGTCACTGTCGCGGACGACGTTGCTCATGAATCACTTCCGCGCGGACTTGCAGGCCAGACGGCCGCGCGCGACCTTCCGCACCATACCATTTTCATCTTCGATGAGACCTGCCAACTCGACAGCCGCAATGCGCCTCGCCACACGTCCAGAAGGACCCTGGCACCGATCTTGTCGGTCGGGTCGAGTTCGAGCAGCTTTTTCGTGGCCACGCGCCCCTCGTCCAAATTGCCGAGCCGCCTCTGCAGGTAGGCAAAGCCCTTCAGCGAAAACAGAAAGAAGCGCGGCAGGATGCTTCCGTGGCTGCCGAAGGCGGCATCGGCCGCTTTGACCTGCCGCCAATCGTCCGCGAGTCCGTTTTCACGCGCGGCCTTGGTGATGCAGCGCCGCGCAATCTCCCGCGACTCCGACAATCGGCCCTTGTAGAGATAGAAACGGTAAAGGCCAATCAGGATGGCGGCGTGGCCCGGCGCCAGCGCATGCGCTTGGTGCAGGTGTTTTTCTGCGATCTCGTCCAGATGATAGGAGAGCCCGGCCTGCCACAGATGACGCTCGGCTTCGCGCAGCAGGCCTTCGCCGAGCGGCGTGTGTGCGATCAGTTCCCTCGCGCTCCCGGACAGCGGCTTGCCTGCTATATCCAGGTCCATTGGCAGCTCTCTCCTTGGAATAGGCGGCCTTTGTGGCGCGCAGCACACCTGCTTCGGGGAAGATCAGGCGGGTCTGCGCAGCGGTATCGGTTGAGACTCGTCACCCCGACGACCTGCCGACTGTCCCCGGCGTTGTGAAGCACGTTTTAGGTCATTGCGCTCGACGACTTGCTGACCGGGCTTCGGTGCCGGCGCAACACCGATATCGGTGGACAATCCTGAGCAACCGCCGGCCCGGCCAGCCGGCGGGCTGAATCAGCGGCGCTATTGGCGCGCACCTCAAAATTCATGAATTTTTCCCGGGTCCTTGCCTGTGGAATTCACAACGCTTACACTCTTATGCCCGCGCCTGATAGCGCGGCAATGAAGCGTCGAGCACACAGGTATTCTCGACCGGACAAACCGCCGCACATTGCGGTCCGTCGAAATAGCCGATGCATTCGGTGCATTTTTTAGGATCAATCACGAACGTCCCGCCCTTCTCCGAGATCGCGACATTCGGGCATTCGAGCTCGCAAGCCGAGCAGCTCGTGCATTGCGAGGCAATAATCTTGAATGGCATCTATATCTCCCTTACGCAGCCGAAATCAGCGCGCTCTTCCGGAATGCCAAAGCGCCGCGTTCGACATGCTGGATCTCACCGCTTTGCACCTTGTCAAGATAAGACTTGAACCAGGCGATCGCTGATTTCTCGATGAACTCGTGCGCGTACTGATCAAGCGGCTCGATGCCTGCCTTGATCAGCTCGCTCTTCGGGCACCCGCCGATCTTGGCCACTAATACCGCATGGCAGTCATTGATCGCGCGGATGATGTTCGCAAGGCTGCCCTCCTCGCCATAACCGCCCTGGCAATAAGGATCGGCGCGACGATGGCCGACGAATTTAGCGCCCGATGTTGAGAGTTCGTACACTTGGAATTCCTTGGCATGCCCAAAATGCTCGTTAATCAGGCCCGAGCCCTTGGTTGCAACCGCGACCAGAAGACGGATATCGCTCTTCTCGCCCGCTAGGTCGGCCAGTTTCTCCTGATTGGCCGCGACCTTGGCCACGCGCTCCTCCTCGAGCTTGGACTGATAGGCTTTGCGCGTCTTGAGATCGTAACTGACATCCATGGCCATGATCTTCTCCGTGGTGAACTCCGCGCCGCGATCCTCGCCAAGCAGGCCGACAGCATCGGCGCGACACTGGCGGCAATGCCGCATCATGTTCATCTCCCCTTCACAAGCGTCCTGCAGCGCCTTCAGTTCCTGCGCCGTCGGGCCGCGCTGGGCGTTGAGACCGAATACCGTCCCGTGCTCGGGCGCGGAGATCAGCGGCATGATGTTGTGCAGAAATGCACCCCGCGATTTCACGGCCTTGTTAACGTCGATCAGGTGCTTGTCGTTGATGCCCGGGATCATGACCGAATTGATCTTGCACAGGATGCCCCGCTCCGTGAGCATCTCGAGGCCTTGCAGCTGTCGATCGGTCAGTATCTTTGCGGCTTCGACGCCCGTGTAGCGCTTGTGGCTGTAGAAAATCCAAGGGTAGATCTTGGCGCCTATTTCGGGATCAATCATGTTGATGGTGATGGTCACGTGGTCAATGTTCAAATGGGCGATAGTATCGACGTGATCGGGCAAGGCCAGCCCGTTGGTCGACAGGCATGGCTTGATGTCCGGCGCGGCTTTGGCCACCAGCTCGAACGTCCTGAATGTTTTTTCCGGATTGGCCAGGGGATCGCCGGGGCCGGCGATGCCAAGGACGGTCATCTGCGGAATGGTGGAAGCAACGGCGAGCACTTTTTTTGCCGCCTGCTCAGGGGTGAGCTTCTCGCTCACCACGCCAGGGCGCGATTCATTGGCGCAGTCATACTTACGATTGCAATAATTGCATTGGATATTGCAGGCTGGTGCGACTGCGACATGCATGCGGGCGTAATGGTGGTGCGCCTCTTCGCTGTAGCAGGGATGGTTCTTCACCTTTTCCCATATCGCGGTCGGCAGGTCGCCTTGGCGGGCCTGAGACCCGCAGCTCGCCTTGCTCCTGCCGCCCGAGGTGCAGCAGCCCTTTTGCTCGGAGTGGGGCTGCATGATCTCGGCCATATCAGCGCCGCCTCCCAAGGAGCTTGCTTCATTACATTCCGGCACGTCCATTTGCCATTCTCTCTGCAGGCGGAAACTTCAAGCGAGAACTAGCAACTCGCGTGCCATTAACAGCGTCTTTGCAATTTCTGCGCGGTGTCAGTATGTTAGAGATAGCGTCCCGCACGCGATCTTTCTAAGTTGTTGGAAAGGTGACAGAAGGCGGTACCGACATGGAATACGATCGGGCGCACATCAACGCTCAAACGACACTGGCGTCTTACAGTACGCAAGCTCTGCTGAAAGCTCGAAGGCAACTCCCGTCAGGCAGAGATCAAGATCTCGACCGCGCGCGGAAGCGCAATCGCGAGCGGCATGAGGCGTTGCTCGGCCAGGAAGCGCAGCTCGTTGCGCGAGAGCGCGTCCGGCTCCACGATTGCGTAATGGCCATTGGCTGAGCGCTTGCTGATCTGCCGCGCATAAATGCGTAACAGCTGGTCGTTGAACTGACAGCCGATGAAAAGGAAGCTCCGCCCGGTCCGTCGCTCCTTGACAATTTCAGGAATCGGCGTCTGAATATCGATCTCGGTCAGCACCTCGACATAATCTGCATCGGAGACCAAGAAGTTCTCTGCGGGCAGCGCCCCGCCATGCGGTTTGTAGAGGACTGTCGTCCAACTGCCAGCCGCAGCGCGATCGACCTCTTTGCCTTCTGCATCATAGAACCGATACCAGTGATCTTCGCCCAAGCCTGCGCGGGTGACGCCCTGCACCTCGCCCCAACCCTCGTGCTTTTGAAGGGCCGCACGCATCGCGCCGTCATACCAAGCGTCGACGACGACAGGCAGGGACAGTAAGGCGAGATGATAGTGCAGCGGCGTCGGCTCGACTGGTGCCGCAAAGGCCTGCGCCATCAATGCCGTCACTGTGGACCGATGCTTATTGCTCTCGATGTACTGTGCTGATGCCCAGAGATTGCCCTTTGCCCGGCGCGGCAGCGCGACCTTACTGGCGAAAAAGGCAGCCAGGGCTTCGGGCGTCATCGGCACAGAGGGCTTGGACAACTCGGCGACGCCAGGACCGAGATAGGGAACGATGCTGCCGGCACGCAGCCTGGCTGCCACGTCAGCGAGAATCGCCTCAGCATCCGCCGCATTTACAAAATCGATTTTCCGGATCGCCTTCATCGCTCGTCTGCGTTCTCGCCACGCTTCCTGGCATTGATGGTGATCGGCAACGGCGTGTCGCTCGGCATGTTGGGCAGATCGAGGACCCAACCATTAGCTATTCTGATCCAACCGCCCCACAGCGTCTCATGCTCGGATTCCACGATCGGCTCTTCAAGGTCTTTTTTCGGCACGTAAATCGACAGGCCAGCCTCCGCAGAGCGGCGGATCATGACTTTCATCAATCAACTCCGTGAATCGGACGGATCGCTGGCGGGATTGGCGTGCTCCCGAGACATGGAGCGCAGGTGAGCTACGATGTCGGACAGAGTGCGGACGACCCGATCTACCTCTTCGACAGTGGTTTCATGCGACAGCGAAAAGCGCACGGCGCCGCGTAGGCTGTTAGCCGGCACATTCATGGCGCGCAGCACGTGAGATGGCTCTATTGAGCCGGAGCTGCACGCTGATCCGAGCGAAACGGCAATCCCGGCCTTATTGAGATGATGGGCGATAGCTTCGCCTTCGAGATGCTCGAAGGCGATATTGGCCGTGTTCGGCAGCCGGCTGCTGACATCGCCGAGGACCATGCAGTGGCCGTTCTGCAACGTCGCTTGTTCCAGCCGATCGCGCAACGCACCAACGCGAACGCGCTCCCACTCAAGGCGCTCTGAAGCAAGCTTTGCAGCTTTACTAAGACCGACGATGCCGGGAACGTTCTCGGTTCCGCCGCGGCGCTGTCGTTCCTGTCCTCCGCCCCAGATCAACGGCCTGAATTTTGTGCCTTTGCGCAAATAAAGCGCGCCAACTCCCTTGGGGCCGTGCAGCTTGTGCGCGGACATCGACAGCATGTCGATATCACTGAGCTTCAAGTCGATCGGCACCCTGCCTACGGCCTGCACCGCATCGGTATGAAATAGCGCGCCGGACGCGTGCGCCATCTTGGCCAGAGCTTCCACCGGAAAAATGGTTCCGGTCTCGTTGTTGGCCCACATGACCGACGCTATCGCTGTGCGTGGTCCGAGCGCCCAGCGAAAAGCCTCAACATCAAGCCGGCCGCACGAATCCACCGGGATCAGATGGGTCTTGACACCCCTGGTCGCCAACTGTTTGACCAGCGTCAGGATCGCCTGGTGCTCGACGGAGGTGGTGACGATCTCGTCCCGCCCCTGCTGGGTCACAAGCGCAGAGAGAATGGCGGCGTTGTTAGATTCGGTACCGCCGGAGGTGAAGACGATCTCATGATCGTAGGCAACCCCTAACAATGCCTTCAGGCTGCGGCGCGCCTTCATCACAGCGTCCGCGACCTTGTTCCCGAAGGCATGAGTGGAGGAGGCATTGCCGAACTGCTCGGTGAAGAACGGCAACATGGCTTCGACAACGCATGGATCTGTCCGAAGATGCGTTTGATCTCGCGGAGATTGCCGACGGTGTAGCCGTCAAAGCCGCCGATGAAGTTGATCTTATCGTTGGCCGCCCGCTCAAGTTTGGGCATTGTTCCGGCCTTGCCGTCCCAGAAATGCTCTAGGATGCCCTTGAGTGCATTGTCATAACCCGTGACGTGGCTGCCCACAAAGGCCGGCGTGTGCGCGAACGGCACATCGAACTCCGCTGGAACCGAGCCTTTTTCCTTGGACGTTTTGATGAAGGCGTTGAGGTCGTCACCGATCACCTCTGCCATGCAGGTGGTGGAGACGGCGATCATCCTGGGCTTGTATATGTTGTAGCTGTTGGCGAGCCCGTCGATCATGTTGTTCAGGCCGCCGAACACCGCAGCATCTTCCGTCATCGACGAGGAGACGCAGGAGCTCGGCTCCTTGAAGTGCCGCGACAGATGGCTACGGTAATAGGCGACGCAGCCCTGCGAGCCGTGCACGAAGGGCAGCGTTCCCTCGAAGCCAACGGAGGCGAACACCGCGCCGAGCGGTTGGCAGGCCTTGGCCGGGTTCACCATCAGCGCTTCCCGCGCAAAGTTCTTTTCACGATATTCGGGCGTCTTCGCCCATTCGCGGATGCGTTCGACCTCCTCGGGATCGCGGGGGTTTTCGAACATCTTTTTCTTGTTGGCCAGCATTTGCTGGTATTCCGGACCGCGGAAAAGCTCGAAGTGATCGAGCACGTGTTCTGCATTTTGCGCCATGGTGTTCCTTTCGAAAAATCGTAATCGATGTCGGCGCCGGCTATGAGGCGGAGAGCCGGACAGGCAGGTTATTCCGCAGCCAGAAGCTTCGGCTTGGCGACGTCCTTCCAGGGCGCTTTGGTCTTCTTCCAGATCGGCGAGTTAATGGCCATGTCCATGTCGCGCGCGAAAATCGCAAACCCGTCATAGCCGTGATACGGACCCGAATAGTCCCACGAGTGCATCTGCCGGAACGGCACACCCATTTTCTGGAACACATATTTTTCCTTGATGCCGGAGCCGACCAGGTCCGGCTGCATCTTCTCGACGAAACGCTCGAACTCGTATCCGGTGACGTCGTCGTAGATTAGCGTGCCGTCTTTCACATAATGCTGGGCGGTGCGCTGATAGTCGTCATTGTGGCCGAACTCGTAACCGGTGCCCACGACCTCCATGCCAAGGTCCTCATAAGCGCCGATCACATGACGCGGACGAAGACCACCGACGAAAAGCATCACGGTCTTGCCTTCCAGGCGCGGGCGATATTTTGCGATCACCGCGTCCACCAGTGGCTGATATTTCGCAATCACCCGCTCGGCGCCCTCCTTGATTTTGTCATCGAAATAGCCGGCGATCTTGCGCAGCGACTCCACGATCTTCGAGGGCCCGAAGAAATTATATTCGCACCACGGAATGCCGTACTTCTCCTCCATGTGGCGCGAGATGTAGTTCATCGACCGGTAGCAGTGCAGCACATTGAGCTTCGCTTTCGGCGTTGCCTCGAGCTCGGCCAGCGAACCGTCGCCGGACCACTGCGCGATCACGCGTAGGCCCATTTCCTCAAGTAGGATCCGGGATGACCAGGCGTCACCGCCGATATTATAGTCGCCGATAATCGCGACGTCGTAGGGAGTCGCCTCAAACGTCGATTTGCCCTCGGGCGTGGCCTTGTCGAACACCCAGTCCCGCACAGCGTCGTTCGCGATGTGATGCCCGAGCGACTGCGACACACCACGAAAGCCTTCGCAACGGACTGGCACGATGGTCTTGCCGCCATATTCCTTCGACTTCAGCCTAGACACCGCCTCGATATCGTCGCCGATCAGACCGATCGGGCATTCCGACTGGATGGTGATGCCGTTGTTGAGCGGGAACAGCTCCTGGATCTCGTCGATGATCTTCGCAAGCTTCTTGTCGCCGCCGAACACGATATCCTTTTCCTGGAAATCGGAGGTGAACTGCAACGTCACGAAAGTATCAATGCCCGTCGTGCCGACGTAATAGTTGCGCCGCGAGCCCCACGAGTACTGGCCGCAGCCGACCGGACCATGGCTGATGTGGATCATGTCTTTGATCGGTCCCCAGACCACGCCCTTCGAGCCCGCATAAGCGCAGCCACGGATCGTCATCACGCCAGGGATGGATTTTAGGTTGGACTTGACGCCACAATCGGACCTGCCTTCCTCATGCACATTGAGGTGCTTGGCGCGCCTCTTCGCGGTCTTCTCGGGATAGACCTTCAGCACTTCCTCGATAAGTTTCTTATTGCGGGCCTTGACACTCTCCGTCCTGGCGAGACTCATGCTGATATCCTTCGAAGGTTTCCTGTTGTGATGAGGGCTCTAGGCCAAGGGTTTTGCAACGAGCGTGCCACCTGGCCTGAGCGCAAGAATCAGCACATTTGTAAGTAGATAGCGCTTGCGCGCGGCCAGATGGACCGTTGTCCCAAACCCGACATCTGAGATGTCTAAAGACTTTCTCGTTTGTTTTTGTTCAAAACAAAACAGCGGCGCGGTCCACATGTGGCTTTGCACGCGCCTTTTCCTACGCACTGCCGCGGAACAGTGCGGTACGCGACGGGTCTGCCCGAAGTAGCACTCGACCGGTCGACCAGTGCCAGGACTGCGTGAGCCGGGTCCGGCTCACCACCACAATTCGTGGCATGAAGGCGCGATTGGTGCTCACCTTTATCGGCGACGGCGATGCGCACATTGTGCGTACCCTCGTTGCCATCCTGATCAATTCGTTCTGTGAGGTGGTGGCAACGGAGACCGAATCGAACACGGCGGCGACGATGATCTTGCTGCTCTGATGGCTCTCCGCCGGCTCGTCCCCCTTTCAGTATCGCCCCCTCACCCAAGGGACTTTCTCGTATGTCGTGAGAACTTCCCGATCGATCTCATGGAGTCCGAAGATAGGGACCTCTTCGGCTTCCGCGCCGAGTACGAATAGAGGTCCTGTCAGCCGATCTCTGGTAGTTGACGCGGCTCGGGTCATGGCTAGCCTGCAAAGGCCTCCAGACAGCACTCGAGAATCCAGGAGGGCTCGTCCTTCTTTTGCCAGATGAAGCGGACGGTGTTTCCGATGGCCCCTTGACGGCTTGTCGGACTCGATAAGCGTCTCGAATCCATATCGATGTTCGTCGACGTAGATCGGACGAACGCTGGCCCACCGTCTCGCGTAAAGCCTGCGTTCAATCCTCCGCCCGAAGGAATACAGTCAGGATTTCCAATACGGCTACTGCGTGCCAGCTTTGCCACAGCCCCTCCACTTACTCTACCCGCCGCTCGGGGCCGGCCACTAGGCCAATCAGGCACCCGATCAGGAAGGCTGAAGTGTCAATCGTGGCACGAGCTCATCGGAATCCCCCTCTATGCCGGCACGCAGGTATCGGATATCGGACAGACGGCAGCGCATTGCGGCGTGTCGAAATGCTCATCACATTCGGTGCACTTCTTCGCATCGATCATGTACGTGTCGTTCTTGAGCGTGATTGCGGCATTGGGACATTCGAACTCACATGCGCCACAGACGGTGCACTGGGAGGCGATAATCTTGTAAGCCATCACTGCATTCCTTGTACAGGCGAACCGAACGGCTTCTTCCCTTTCAAGAGGCGTGCCAAGCCGCTGGATGCTGATCTATCTTGAAGATTTTCCGTTTCGCGGCGGCATGTCGCGACTTCGACAGTCAGCGTGCATCCGCCCTTCGGAAGAGCAGATCATGGGGAGCTTGAAGGAGCAGAGCTGGGCGTTGCGGTTGCCGATCGCTCCGGAAGCAACCGCGGCAGGGCGGCCATACTTAAGGCTAACTCTGGAGGATAGAGATCTAGGAGACGAAGCGCATGAAGGCGTTGTAGGACGAGCTTCCATGTGCGGGTTAGGCGTGAACGTGCCTCTATAGAAAAAAATTCGAATTTGATAGCGGACGCCGCTTTGACCGGTGGGTTCAGACGAGCACCACGCTCAGAGTACCATTCTGGGCACGTATCGCATAAAATCCGCAGCTAGCTCTACTCAGAGTGAGGCCATTATGCGAATTTTCACGATTTCCGCTGCCGTGCTGGCCGGATGCTTCCGTCTGTCTGGAGCATACGCTGAGCCACTTTTGGTCTCGCACTCCGATAAGAAGGCTTATCAGTCGGTGCAGGAGGCCATAGACGCATTACCGACGCAAGGCGGCGATATTCTGATCGCGCCGGGCACCTATCGCGAGAAGGTCAAAGTCATCAAACCTGGTGTTCATATTAGGGGCATGGGCAAGAAGCCGGCTGACACGATTGTTGTCTACGGCGACGGGGCGATCAATGTGGGTGGAACCTCTCATTCGGCGACGCTGGACGCATCAGGCGACGACTTCCGGCTCGACAATTTGACCGTTCAAAACGACTACTCCCAGCATCCGGAGAATTTGCCTTCGCAGGCGGTGGCGCTTTCCATCACTGGCGATAAGGACGTTATCACCCGCGTCCGACTGCTCGGGGCACAGGACACACTATTTGCAAATAAGGGGCCGAACGGCCGAATGTCGCGGCAATACTTCTCCGACTGCTACATCGAGGGACATGTCGATTTCATATTCGGCAACGCCAAGGCCTACTTCCAGCACTGTGAGTTACACGGCATCGCCAATCAGGCGGTTGTGTATACCGCACAGAGCAAAGGATCGCCCGACGAAGACAGTGCCTATGTATTCGATCATTGCACCCTCACCGCCGATCCCGCGCGGGACATTGCCCTTGGCCGGGCTTGGCGCCCTTACGCTACGGTAGTTTTCTTGTTCACGAAGATGAATGCGCCGGTTATCGCGGAAGGTTGGCGCGAATGGACTCCCGGCAAAACCGACACACTGAAGACGGCCTATTATGCGGAATACAAATCCACCGGCATCGGCGCCAATCCTAAAGTCCGAGAGCCCTACTCCCATCAGCTCACCAAGAGCGAAGCCACGCAATGGTCGCGCAAGGAGTTCTTCGCGAGTGATACGGATTGGCTGCCAAACCAATCATCCCGATAGGAAATCAGCGCAACTTTCTGGTTTTGCACCTCTCGGAGCCGCACTTTCTTGCACGCTGACGGGGACTCGCACTCGGCTGGATTTCCGGTGGGCGGCTCTTCCCCACACCCTCCCCAAGGGGCGCGCGTCAAGCAACGTCTGCATCGGCGTCTTGCCGTAGCACCAGCGGCCCTGATGTGGGCGCGTTTCATTATAGGCGGTGACCCATTCATCGAGATCACCCTACAGCGAGACGATGCTCGGATAGAGCATCTTGCGGAACGCGACGCGGTAGAACTCCTCGAGCACGGTGCGATGGAAGCGCTCGCAAATCCGGTTGGCCTGCGGGCTCTTGGTTTTCGTGCGGGTGTGATCGATGTCCTCGACGGCAAGGTACAGCTCGTACTCGTGATGCTCCGGGTTGCCGCAATACTCGGTGCCGCGGTCAGTCAGGATCTGGCTCAGCGGGATGCCATGCCTGTCGAAGAACGGCACGACGTGGTCGTTCAACAGCTCCGCCGTCGTGATCGGCGTTTTGCGGTCATACAGCTTGGCGAATGCCACCTTGCTGTAGGTGTCGATGAAGATCTGCTGATATATGCGCCCGACCCCCTTCATATTGCCGACATAGAAGGTGTCCTGGGCGCCTCAGTAGCCGGGGCACGCGCTCTCGAACTCGCCATTCGCCTCCTTCTCGGACCTGGCCTTTTCCAACGCGAGAGCTGCGCCTCGGTCAGTACCAGGCCGTCCTGGGCCATCTTGGCCTCCAGCGCCTTCAGCCGTTTCTTGACGTTGGCGAGGTCGTGACGCAGCCACACCGCCCGCGCGCCGAACGGTGAGATCGACAGGCCCCGGCTCCGGAGTTCATTGCTGACCCGCACCTGACCCCAGGCCGGCTGCTCGATCGCCAGCTCGACGACCGCCGGCTCGATCTCGGGCGCGACGCGGTTCTTCAGGATCGGCTTCTTGCGGCTGATCTCGATCAGCGCCAGCTCGCCACCTTTGTCGTACAGCTCCTTGAATCGGTAGAAGCTGTCGCGGCTATAGCCCATCATCCGGCGGCCTGGCTGATATTGCCGAGCTGCTTGGCCAGTTCCAGCATTCCGACCTTTGCGCGAATAACCTTCTGCTCTTGCGGCATGGTGGCGTCTCTCCTGTGCAAGACGCTGCGGGCTGCGCGGGAGCGCCCTTTCGGGGTGAGCGCTCCTGCTCGCCCGCAGCTCCAATCCCCGCCAGTTCAGCCATGCTGTAAGATTAAGTCGAACCTTCTACATGGAAGCAGTGTTAATGCGAGACGAAGCCAAGGCTTCAACGCGATCTGCGAATCGATCGACGGCCTCGCGAGCGGCCTCGTTTGAGGCTAGGAGGTTCCTGGCGAGTCCGCAACCGTGGCCGCTGCCAGTTTGCTAAAACTGCAGCATTATCAAACTTGGCGGAGAGAACGTAGCAAAGGGGACATAAATAATGCGGAATAAGCGCGATGCAATCTACCCTTCCATTCGGTGGATTTTCAGAGCCATCGACCCAGAACTGCTTGCCTTCACGAAATCCGTGTTTTCGCGATCTGCTGGTCAAACGCAGCAACAAGCTGATTCGCGCCTCAGCAAGAGCCTTTGTGTCACTACTTTCCTTTGAACGAACTCGCCCTTAAGAGAGCTTCTGAGGTGACATCGCATGCTCGATATCGGCGACGAAGGTCGGTTCAACACATGTGGCTCTCTGGCCCGCGGGAGTGATCTCCCAGGAAAAAGCGGACGGGATTTAAGCGGCTTTAGCTCCACCTCGATCGGAGCCATATATCCGGTGGCGGAATGGAGCACCTGATGCAGGATAGATGGGGTGACTGCGGTTGCTGCTCGAAGGGCTCAGCCTGGAAGGGAAGCCGGTGAGCCGGCGGCAGCAGGAGCGCGAATATGAAGCACTATGTTGGTCCGGATGTTTCCCTAAGGAGACGGCTATCTGTGTTGTAGACGAGAATGGCGTCGTCATTCGCGAAGGCAAAGCACTTTCTGAGCCGGAGGCTATTGTCGCCTGGCTCAACGAAAGCGGATTGCACATCACTAAGATCGGGATTGAGATTGGTGGTCTCGCTCGTTGGCTGTACAGCGAATTACGTGCTGCCGGTCTACACGCAGTCTGCATCGATCCCCGAAGGCTGCGTGGGGTGACCAAGACAATGCCCGTTAAGACCGATCGGAACGACGCTCGCGCCATTGCACAGGTAATGCGGGTTGGCTGGTACACCGTTGTTCATATCAAGGGTGATGTGAGCCAGGAGCTACGAATGCTCCTGAATAATCGCAAGACGCTTTTGATCAAGCAGATCGATATCGAGAACGAAATTCGGGGCGTCTTACGTATCTTCGGCTTAAAGCTGTCTGGCCGCATATCTCAAGCGACGTTTGAGCAGCAAACCAATGAACTCACTGATGGCCATCCACGGCTCGCGGTGATGCTACGTCCAATGCTTGTGGCTCGAGCCGCGCTGCGTGAACAGTACGGCGTCCTACACAAGATGGTACTTGAAATAGTGCGCCGCGAACCGACGTGTCAGCGTCTCATGACGATACCAGGCGTGGGTGCACTGACGGCAATCACTTTTCTAACAACCATTGATGACCCAGATCGCTTTCAACGTTCCCGCGACGTTGGCGCGCATCTCGCCCTCACGCCACGCAAATATGCATCTGGGGAAACCGATCGGAATGGTGCGATTTCGAGATGCGGAGATGTGATGCTCAGGACCACACTTTATCAGGCAGCGCTTGCACTTCTAACCCGTACCCAGCGTTGGTCTGCGTTGAAAGCCTGGGGTGTAAACGTGGCCAAGCGACGCGGTCTTCGCCGCGCAGTCGTAGCGGTCGCACGAAAATTAGCGATCGTGATGCATCGGATCTGGGCAGATGGAAGCGAGTTCCGATGGACCCGGGAGGAGGCGATCGCATGATCAATTAGCAATTCAGCGGATCCGCCGAAAAGGCGGAACGACGTCCTGCGAGGACGAGGTCGGGGTGACTGCGCTGCAACCTCTGTAGCCTGCAATACGCGCCTAATAGATAGCAGCTCCCGATCTTCGGACTACCATCCTGAGGCGGCTATGAACGTCGACCTCGTAGACAAGAGCGAGCCTCGCAGGCTGTCAGTAGGAAGCTGAAGGCTTGTGCCGGCAACCGCAATCAGACAAGAGGTTGCACGTGTTCGAGTTATTCAAATTGCCTACCCGACAAGACAAACTCAAGTCCATGCGAGAAATGGGCGCTTAAGACCGCGCCATCTTTTGCTGTGACAACGACGAGCGCACATTTCGCCGCTACATGAACGGCGAGCGCAACATCGAACCAAAGTTGGGAGCTCGTATAGACGACACCTACGCGTCAGTCTCTGACGAGCAGTTAGGACTTCCCCAGGTCAGATGGGGCGGCCTTTCGATGCACTCCTCGCTCGCATCCGTCTAATCATGGAGTTGCCTAGTCTGTCCGCGAGACGGCAGCCCACGATCGATTTGCTTGCCGATGACCTTATGCTGATGACGCTTCAACACCCATGCGCCGACGAATGCGATGATGCGGCTGGGCTAAGTGCGCGCGCCGGGCAAAACATTGCCAGCGGATTGCTGCTGTGCTGCTGGGCGCCGCACGCGGAAGGAGGGGCGCGAGAATGCGCCAAGGCTCGCGGTCTCACGGTTCGATGCGGCTATTCGATTCCTCGAACGCGAGATGGCTACTCGTGCCGGGTCCGGCAGCCACCGTGATCTCGCCAGGCTCAGACAGCGGCTGTCTACTGCGCATTTCTACTACGTGGCACTGCACTGCGAATTCCGCGCTGACCGTACCAACTTAAACAGCGGTTTTTCGACCTCTCGGGCTCATCGCGAACGTAGGTTATGAGTACGTAGGAAGTCGCGGAAGGACGCTGACCATGAATAGGATCACGCTGTCCTCTCGGTTCTGGGCCATGCTTGTCCCAATGATCATCGGTTCGCAGCAAAATCGGCCGAAGGAGCCAGCCAGGGAAATCAAATAGCCGCAGTGTGAGCTCGTTTGACCGGGACTCTTCGACCGGGGTCGAGCGAGGGCGCAGCTAAATCCTTCTAGGCGTGCGTTAGCTACGCGATCTGGGATCGAAAGGCTGGCCGAGCATGGACGTATCTTAACCCACCATTGGGAAGGAGGTCTTCGCATAGCAGTGCAAAACACAGTGCCGAGCGTCAGCCGCGGAGTCCGACCGAATCATCAACCTCACGTTGCACCATCCTCCGGCATACATGTCAGCGAGGCTGAACTGTTCGCTCAAAGTTCGATTGCTCCTCGGAGAGACGTCTTTCGACAAATCGGCGCTCAATATCTGTTAGCTTGGTTCCTAGCAAGCGTCGACAGTGCGCGATGTCATGTCATCACAACGGCAATCCGTGCTCACAATCGCCCTAAACACGCAGCTCCGGGGCGCAGCTCTTCGCTCGACCCCTGCTCTAGACTTGCCAAGCTGTATTGCCTACCGACACGGGGGGTGCATGTGCGTTTAGCCCGCGCCCATCATACGGAGAAGGGCAACTTGGTCGCAAAATCAATGCCGATCCGTTCTTGGCTCAAAATACCAAGGCATTGCTCTGCAATCGACTGCGCATCCATCTCGAAGTCTCATTGAGGTGCGGCGAGCAAAACCTATTGTATCTTGCAACCAACGCGATTTGAAAACTGACGAGCGAATTGGGACGATCCGATGCGTCAGCTGGCCCATTCGGTTCATCGTTGGAACAGCAGACTTGCTGATGAAAGGGTGAGAAAGATGATGGCCGACCATGCGGCGAGACTAAAAACGATGACGCCGAGCCATGTCGCGACATTGGTCCAATTGATGGATCCATGCCCCCGGCGAATTCGCCTTGCCGGGCAACTGCAGAAGGTTCGGCTACGCACAGCGGTGATGGGTTCACTGTAGTTGGGAAACCGAAATCGTTGGTTGCGGATGTACTTGATGCGACCAGGTAAAAAGTTAGGCCTCCACGCTTTATTCGCTTCATGGCCCACCTTCTCAGACCGGTCGCTCAAATTAATAATGCGATAGTCCTGCCGCAGTGCGGCGATGCTATCCGCCTTCCTCAAAGCTTCGTGGTTGCCCTTATGAATTGCAATCCGATCGATCCAGCCACGAACACAATGGCTCTCACGAACCACAACGATACTCTCGCTCTCACCGCCCAGAGCGATCAGCATGCAACGGAAGCTGTGGCGCTCCATCGCGCCGCTGTCGCGCGACTGGAAAACTCCTGAGCAGTAATAGTCCCGTCCGATCTTTTGAGAGCAACGGCCTACGGCGATGAAGCTCCTAAAGTGCGTGTACTTACCCATTCTGTGATACTACGCCAGCTGCACTAACGTGGGTTTGAACGTATTTTATCGCATGTTTCAGCTCTGCAGGGCGGTCGCGGTCAACTTCCGGTTACCTGCTCCTAATGCCGGTTTGATCGCGTACGCGCCCTCATAGCTAGTTGACCGTTGCTAGGTAGCCCCATCGAATTTCTGTTCTACAACCTGACGCTACGTACGGTTCAAGCTTTTTGTTCGTAGCTCATTCCGTCTTGGTCGCCTCGAAACACGGAAAGTGCGCTCTCGAAGCAGAGCCATCCGGGGCTGGCCCGTTTCAGCCGGCGAGCAAATCTTCCGGGCTCGCCGGGCATGGTTCTGAAGTTGTCACGACGGCCTTCATGCGGGATTCGGCTCCCAATCGTTGTGGTTCTGCTTACCGGCTAGGGCTGCTTGCACACCCCTCCCATGGACGACACGCCGGTACCTCAGCGCGACCCGGAAAAGGCGGCCAAACTCCGGAAGCTGTCGTATCTGCATTTTCTACCTGCCAGGTCGCGCTATCGGCAAATCGCACGTCATCCAGTGTAATCCCTAGGACATGGTCCCGATCCAGCCCACGCATTACCAGCGCCCCCTCCCCTCCACGCACATGCCGCAGAACGATCTCGCGATAGACTGGAATGCTGCTGCCGTGCGCGTGGGGATCGTAGCGAGCATCGAAATTGATCGGCCATCGATTGCCCCGCAGGTACACATTCTCATAGGTCACCCGCTCCACGACACCGCCCCGGCTGACATCGCTCTTGATGCGCAAGCCCGACGTCGTGCCGTCCAGGGTCAGCCCGCGCACCAGTATGTCGCTGACACCCGAGTTCACCTCGCTGCCGATCGACATGCCATGGCCCCAGCCGAAATAGTTATCGATGATGGAGATGTGGCGAGTGGGACCATTGTTGCCGGCCTTGATTGCCACATTATCGTCTCCGGTGCGGATAAAGCTGCGGGTGATGGTCACATCCTGACTGGCGCCTGGGTCGATGCCGTCGGTGTTGCGCGCGTCGGCTGGTGCATCGATGGTGATGGCCCAAAAGGTGGCACCTTCGACCCGATTCATCGCCACGTGGAAATTGGGCGCATTGCGCAACGTGATGCCGTGAAAGGTAATGTCCTCGGCATGATCGATCTGGACCAGGCGGGGGACGTTCTGGTTGCCTCCCTCGGTCTGCGCGCGCCGGGCCAACTGCCACCAAGTTTCGACGCTGCCGACCATGGGCGTGCCGCCCTGGCCATCGATAATGCCGCCACCATAGATACCGCCGCCGCGCGTTTTGGAAAAGCTGATGAAGGGGCGGCATCCGTCGCCCTTCCCATCGATACGACCACAGCGTCCCACGCCCTTGTCATAGGCAGCCGGGTCGGCGAGGGCAAAAAGCGTTGCACCGCGCTCGATCCAGAGCGTTACGCCGGATCTCATCTCGAGGGGACCTGACAGGAATGCCCCACCCGCCAAATAGACCGCTGCGCCAGCAGGGCAATGTGCAATGGCGTCTTGCAGCCTAGCCGTATCATCCTTGCGAGAGGGCGCCAGGCGGGCGCAGACAGAGCCCGGCGCAACAGGTTCGGCGACCGTGCGGCGGTCTCTCGCATAGGCCTCGCCGGCACGAAGAGCCATGACGACAACCATGGGAAGCACGATCCAGTAGCGGAAAACATTTGTCATGAACACCTTCGTTTGTAGCGACTTCGATATAAGGACTTTCCGGTTTATGGAGCAACTCCGCACGAGTTGCTGGCGGCGCATGGAGTGGATCTGTCTCGGCTGGCGACCTGGGCTTATGCGAACCCCAGTCCGGCGCCGCTATAGCTGCGCGCGAGCCCTTCGTCGGCCAAGCCGGCCTCTTCAAGAGCTCCCAAGAAAACTGAGCTGCTGCCGGTTTGATGGACACCGGGTTAAGCTAATCCCACCTTGCGCTCGAACTCAACCGGGCTGAGATACCCGATGGTCGAGTGCCTGCGGATCGTGTTGTAAAATCTTTCGATATAGTCGAACACATCGGCGCGTGCCTCGTCTCTGGTTCGGTAGATCTTGTTGGCGGTCCGTTCGGTCTTGAGCGACGAGAAGAAGCTCTCCATCGCTGCGTTGTCCCAGACGTTGCCGGAACGGCTCATGCTGCAGAGAATGCCGTGATCGGCCATCAAGCGCTGGAACTGCTCACTGGTGTACTGGGCGGATTCAAACGGTCGTCGCAACACTCTGAAGTTGGAGGTTGCGATGAACATTCGAAAGCGGCGATCAGCACGGTCAGGACGAGCGCCATTGCCATCGCCAGGACGGCCGCCTGTTGCAGGGCGCGATGAACAAAATAGATTCTGGCGAGCGATCGCCACGGGGCTAAGCAGCGAGGATGCTGCGCTCGAAGCTGGAATGTCACAACCTGTCGGAACCAGATTGTTCCGAAAGGCGGGCGGCATGCCACCAGCGATGTTCAGATTTTCGGCAAAGCCGCTCTCTGGCCGGTACCTGTCATTGGTAGAGCGCGAGGAGATCGCACTTCTCAAGGTGCAGGGCCATTCCATACAGGAGATTGGGCGCTGCCTCGGGCGGGCTGCCTCGACAATCTCCCGCGAACTGCGGCGCAATGCGGCCACCCGCAGCGGCGGGTTGGAGTATCGGGCGACGACTGCCCAGTGGCATGCAGATCGATCGGCCCGTCGCCCCAAACCGACCAAGCTTGCGCTCAACGTCACCTTGCGCACTTATGTGGAAGAGCGACTTGCCGGTGTCGTCGTGGCCCCGAGCGGCGCTCCCGTTCCTGGTCCCGCCGTTCCGTGGAAGGGCCGCCGGCATGGCCCGCGCAAGGATCGGCGATGGGCCAAGGCCTGGAGCCCTGAGCAGATTGCCCGACGCTTGCCGATCGACTTCCCGGACGACAAGACGATGCGCATCAGCCACGAAGCCATCTATCAAGCACTCTTCGTCCAAGGCCGTGGGGCGTTGCGCCGCGAACTGACCGCCTACTTGCGAACAGGGCGTGTGTTACGGATGCCCAGGGCGCGCGTACGCAGGCGAGGCAAGGGCTTTGTCTCGCCGGAGATCATGATTAGTGAGCGCCCTGCTGAAGCGGCCGATCGAGCGGTGCCGGGACATTGGGAGGGAGACCTTATCCTCGGTCTTGGCAGTTCCGCAATCGGCACGCTGGTCGAGCGCACGACGCGCTTCACGATGCTGTTGCACCTTCCCCGGTTGGCGGGGCATGGCGAAGCTCCGCGCGCGAAGAACGGGCCTGCGCTCGCGGGACACGGGGCCGAAGCCGTGCGCGACGCGATCACGCGCACCATCATCACCTTGCCCGAAGAATTGCGTCGTTCGCTGACCTGGGATCAGGGAGCCGAAATGGCTCAGCACGATCGTCTCAAGATCGATGCGGGTATCCAGGTCTACTTCTGCGACCCGCAAAGCCCTTGGCAGCGCGGCACTAACGAGAACACCAACGGGTTGCTGCGGCAGTACTTCCCGAAAGGCACAGACCTGACCATCCACAGCGCCGACGAGATATACGCCGTGGCAGCGGCCCTCAATGCCCGACCGAGAAAGGCACTGGGCTGGAAAACGCCGGCGGAGGCGCTTGACGAGTTGCTGTCATGAGTGGAAACAACTGGTGTTGCGACGACCGTTTGAATCCGCCCTGACTGCCCTGGTCGGAGTGGTGCAACAGGGTGTCCGGCTTGCCGCGTCGCCAGACGGCCATCAGCAGGGCATCGGTTACCAACTGAGCTGTCATGGCGGCGCTCATCGACCAACCCACCACCCGGCGTGAGAACAGGTCGATCACCGCTGCGACGTAGAGCCAGCCCTCGGCCGTCCAGAGATACGTAAAGTCGGCGATCCACTTCTGGTTCGGCCGCTCGGCGGCGAACTGCCGGTCAAGGAGGTTCGCCGGCACGGTCTCGAGCTGTCGATCGCCGCTGTCCTTCGGCAAGCGCCGGCGTCGCGGCCGCGCCCGCAAGCCTTGCAGGCGCATCAGCCGTTCGATTTGGTGCAGGCCACAGTCCGCCCCATCGGCGAGCAGATCACGCCACACCCGGCGCGCACCATAGGTGCGGTCGCTCGCCATGAAGCTGGCCTTCACCTTGCCGCCGAGCTCTTCGTCGCTGCGGGATCTGGCGCTGGGCGAGCGATTCAGCCAGGCATGGAAGCCCGACCGCGACACCCCCAGCGCATCGCATAGCCATGCCACCGGCCAGATCGCCCGGTGCTTCGCGATGAAGACGAACTTCATGTCGCTTCCTTCGCGAAGAAGGCTGCGGCCTTTTTTAGGATATCCCGCTCGGCCTTCAACCTGGCGACCTCACGGCGCAACCGCTCGATCTCCTGCTGCTCCGGCTTCATCTGCCCGTGGCCGGGAAAGGCCTGCACCGGATCGGAGCCGAACTCTTTCACCCATTTGCGCAGAACGTTCTCATGAACATCCAGGTCGCGCCCGGCCTGCGCCACCGACACCCCACGCTCCCTAACCAGCTTGACCGCCTCGATCTTGAACTCGCGACTGAACTTCCGTCTCTTCATCGCCCACCTCCGGCTTCATGAAACACCTAATCTCGGTGTCCATCAAACCGGCAGCAGCTCAAACGACGAGTTCAAATTCATGGAGTGGGCTCGGTGCTGGCCTCCTCATCTCATGACCACGGGTTTCGTCTATATGGGTGGCACCAAGCTCGATGCCAACGCGAGCGCGGACACCCTCTCCTTCAAAATGCGCCGCCAAAGAAGAGCGCGCGGCTCCGCCCAAAGGGTGGCGAGCAGTCCTGGGCGGTTCTCAAGCCGACGGCCCGATCAAGGAAGGTTGAAGGCCACGGATCAACAATCTCCGGCCCTTCAGCCCGTCGCTCAAATTCTGTGCCCTCGCGGAGGAAGAGTGTAGCAAACATTTTTCCGCAACACGGTGGTGGTGCCGATGGTTTGACTGTGGCTGAGAAGGTCGATCAAACAGCAAACGACTCCGGCAGCTGAACCAGCTAATTCTCTGCCCGATTAGTCGGCGCGATGATCCCTCGTGTGATCAAGCAATTTAGCACCGTATCAGCCAACTGCTCCGGCTGCTGGTCCGGCGTCTTCAGATGGACCTCCGGCGAGCTCGGTGGTTCGTATGGCGCATCGATGCCAGTGAAATTCTTGATCTTGCCTGATTTCGCCTTGTAGTAGAGGCCCTTCGGATCGCGCCGCACGCATTCGTCGATCGGCGTATCGACAAAGACCTCGATGAATTCGCCGTCGCTAACGAAATCGCGTACCATGTCCCGCTCGGCCTTGTAGGGAGAAATGAAGGAGCAGATCACGATCAGGCCGCTGTCGACCATCAGTTTGGCGACCTCGCCCGCGCGGCGGATGTTCTCCACCCGATCGGCTTCGGTAAAGCCAAGGTCTCGATTGAGACCGTGCCTGAGATTGTCGCCGTCCAGGAGCATGGTGTGATGCGACATCGCAAACAGCCTCTGGTCGACGAGGTTGGCGATGGTCGACTTGCCTGCGCCGGAAAGTCCGGTGAACCAGATGATGCAGGGTCTTTGGTGCTTGAGAGCGGCGCGCTCCTTCTTGCCGAGCGAGAGCGGTTGCGAGCCTACGTTGGTGGCGCGCCCTAAGGCGAAGACAATCATTCCAGCGCCGACGGTCCGGTTGGCGTAGCGATCGATCACGATGAAGGAACCGGTGCGCCGGTTCGCCTCATAGGCATCAAAGGCTGCCGGCAGCGCGATTGCAATATTGCAGAAGCCGATTTCATTGAGGCTCAAAGTTCGGGCTGCTAGGTGCTCGCCGGTGTTGACATCGATCTTGTATTTGATCGCAGTGATGCTGCCGGAAGCGATCGATTGCGCGCCGATCCGAAAGGCATAGGACCGGCCCGGAACCACGGCCTCCTGATCCATCCAGATCACGTGGGCGGCAAACTGATCAGCGACCTCGGGTCGTTCCGTGGGCTTGACGAGGATATCGCCGCGGCCGACGTCGATCTCGTCAGCCAGCGTAATGGTTACCGCATCGCCGGCTTCGGCACGCGCAAGTTCGCCATCATACGTCACGATCTGCTTGACGCGCGAATTGCGACACGATGCCGCAACGATGACTTCATCGCCAACCGCAATGCTGCCGGAGATGACGGTTCCAGCGTAGCCGCGGAAATCCAAGTTCGGCCGGTTCACCCATTGCACCGGGAAACGGAAGGGCCGGCCAGCCGTCTCGGACTGCATTTCGATGCCTTCGAGATACTCCAAGAGGCAAGAGCCGCGATACCAATCAGTATTGCCGGACCGGTTGATGATGTTTTCGCCGTATCGTGCCGAGATGGGGATAGCCGCGATCGACGTGAACCCGAGCTTGGAAGCGAATGCGACATAGTCGCCCACGATGCGATCAAACACCTCCTTGCGGTAATCGACCAGATCGATCTTGTTCACGGCTACGACCACGTGTCGGATGCCCAAGAGCGAGCAAATGAAGGAGTGGCGCTTGGTCTGCACCAGAACGACCTTGCGCGCATCGATCAGGATGACCGCCAGCTGGGCACTGGACGCGCCGGTCGCCATGTTGCGCGTATATTGTTCGTGGCCGGGCGTATCGGCCACCATGAACGATCGCCGCGGCGTGGTGAAGAAGCGATAGGCGACATCGATGGTGATTCCCTGTTCGCGTTCGGCCTCAAGTCCGTCGACCAGCAGGGCAAAGTCGATAACATCTCCGGTTGTGCCGTGCTTGACGCTGTCGCGCGCAAGCGCCTGCAGCTGATCCTCATAAATCTTCTTGCTGTCGAGCAGAAGGCGGCCGATCAGCGTCGACTTTCCATCGTCGACGGAGCCGCAGGTGATGAAGCGCAGCTGATCCTTGCTGTCGGTGGAGGTAGAACGTCCAAATGCATCAGTATCCATTCAAAAATAGCCTTCACGCTTCTTTTTCTCCATCGACGCCGCTTCATCGGTATCGATCAACCGCCCTTCCCGCTCGGACATCTTCGCAATCTGCATTTCCGCGACGATGTCTTCGATGGTGGCAGCGTCAGATTCGATGGCACCGCTCAGCGGATAGCAACCAAGCGTGCGGAAACGTATCATCTTGAGCTCGGGGGTCTCGTTCGGAGCCAAGCGGAGGCGCTCGTCATCGACCATAATCAGCGTGCCGTTGCGCTGGACGACCGGCCGCTTTTTCGCGAAATAAAGCGGAACGACCGGAATTTTCTCCAGCATGATGTATTCCCAGACGTCGAGTTCCGTCCAATTCGACATGGCAAACACGCGCATCGTCTCGCCGTTCCGGATCCAGGTGTTGAAGAGATTCCACAGCTCCGGCCTCTGCTGCGCGGGTCCCAGACATGTCCGGGCGAACGGAAGGAGAAGATGCGCTCCTTGGCCCCCGGCTCTTTTCCTCATCAGGCCGAGCGCCCCCGAACGCCGCATCAAAGCCGTAGCGGTCGAGGGCCTGCTTGAGCGCATCGGTCTTCATCACCTGCGTGTGCAGCGTCGATCCGGAATCGATCGGGTTAATGCCGCGCTCGATCCCATCCTGATTTATATGCACGATCAGGTTGATGCCGAGCCGCTTGGCCGTCTCGTCGCGGAAGCTGATCATCTCGCGAAACTTCCAGGTGGTATCGACATGCAACAGTGGGAACGGGACCTTTGCCGGATAGAAGGCCTTCAGCGCAAGGTGCAGCATGACGCTCGAATCCTTGCCGACCGAATAGAGCATTACTGGCTTGCTAAATTCGGCAACGACGTCGCGCATGATCTCGATGGACTCAGCCTCCAGCCGCCGTAGATGCCGCGGAAGCATGTTTGGTTTAGTGGCGCCTTGTGCGTTCATCTTGAGCATCTGGGTCGTTCCCGACAGGACAAAGTCGCCGCTTCGATAATCTCGCCTGCACAGCGCATGAGGCAGCCCTCAAGGTAGGTAGCGGTGCGCCGGCGGCTAGAAGCACCGCGTCGCCGGCGCCGTAACCTAATCTCTCGTTGGCGCGAGCCGCGGGTAGACATCGGTCTCGCACGTCTTGCTATGACCGCGCCGTGAACGCCTGCTGCAACTGCGCCATAGTCGAATTCGCCAGCCGCAAATTCTCTTCCCTCTTGGGCTCGGCTAGATGTTGCGCCTCCTGAATTATGGAGGGGTCGGCAGCCAACGGGGACTGCTCTCCAGCTGCCGAACAATGCTGTTCAGCTCGCTCGGTTGAGCGGAGATGCCGAACAATGCTCCTCCCCTGCCGCCCAGCAAATCCTTGCAGGTGCTAAATAACTGCCGATACCCTTCAGTCACCTCCCGGCCCTTATCCACGACACCGGCTTGCTGTGCGTACCGAAGGTCCTGCTCATACCCCAGCTCCTTCAACAGGTCGGCCCCGACTAGATCGGTCACTACTTGCATCTCTTCGATGCTGAGTTCGGATTGCCACGCTTGGACTGAGCGCTCATCGATTGTCTTTTTCTCTAGGATCTTTCGATCCCCAAAAGTACTGGAGCGGAGATAGTCCGCTTGCTCCACCGTTGCCGATGCGATGGCCGTGGACCCATAGCCGAGGCCAGCGATCACGCGCCGAATTTCCTCGTCGGGGCGCGCCACCAGGACTTCGTATTGCACGACTTGCGTCTGACGACGACCGCGATGCGCGGCAAGCGTAGGCAGGCCCAGAACGATATCGGCGAGAGAAGATGCGATGCCGGGCACAGGCTGGTCCAGCACAAGGCCGGCGAGACAAGCAGCTATGTCGGACGGGCGGCCTGCCGACAGAAGCGAAATACCCCACGTCGATTTCAACGATGCAGCAATAGCGTAAGGATTACGCATTAGAAGGATTCGTGGCGCTTCTGGATACAGGGAATCCAAAAACTCGAGTACCAACCAATTGCGTGGGGTCTTGTCTACGAAGGTACGCTTGCCCGCAGCCGCCAAATACTGGCCGTAAGCCGCATCGGCAAAAGCGCGGCTTGCGATATTACGATCTATTCGGCCCAAGAATTCGGAGGTTGCAAGATGAATCAGTGGCGCCCCCGCTGGATGACGGTGGTCCACTCTGCCAAATGCCTCAAGTGCCAGCATCAGCCAGGGCTCAGGCGGCGCCGCAATATCTGGATGCTGCTGGAGCAAATGCGCCAGCAGCGTCGTCCCCGACCGAGGAAGGCCGAGGAGAAAACAGACCGTAGGCAATTGTTTGATATCCTGGCTCATGGCTCCACGCCCTTATGGTTGGATAATGCGAGCGGCCGCCCCACAGTGCTCATCCGGTTAAAAGAAATAACGGCAGCCGTGAGAGCCGAGACCGCTCACAACAAGCAAATCACCGCGGTCGGCGAGCAGCGCCTTTATCGTCGCGCGGCGATCCAGCGAACCAGGAGTGGCGAGCGTCATCACTTCATCTCCGTCACCTCTCGGCCGATCATGCGCTGCGAGATCAAACCGCGATCTGCTGATCGCTTTTGAACGCGAGCGATGCGGCGGCCGCTTAAGCTCACCTAGTTGAATCAGTCCTTTACGTGCGACCAATTCCTCTGCTCGACCTCGCAGGACGCTTTCCTGCGGGATTGCAAGGACAACCAGAGCTTTGCGAGCCTCTCTCGGCTTCTTCAATGCCTGCTCTACGCGATCGTCCTCAATCAGGCGGTTATGGATTCTCCAATAGCGGATGGGGAAACCTGCGGCAGCCGGCATGGCTTGTTCTAAAGGGTCGTGTTCCTAAGCAATACGTCACCCTCCACTTCGCGGGGATATATGTTCACCAATTCGAATGAAGGTAAAAGATCAAGAATAGCTTCTAGGGAGAGCTGACCCTCGTAGAGCTCTTTGTCGCTGTATTCCGTGTAGATGAAGCGCGTATTGCTCAAGGTCTGTCTGCCACCAGCGATGACATCTGCCTCGGCTCCCTGCACATCCATCCAGATCAAATCGATCTGGTTCAGCTTCGCTTCGCTGCACCAATCATCCAGCCTTCGAGTTTCAACTGAAATGGGGCGGTCGAACCGAACCCAGTCATATTCGGTGAGATGGTTTTTGGGTCGGCGTATCGAGCCAGAGAGGTCCCATGCTTTCGCCTCTCCATCTCCATTGCTTGGGTGGAATTCGATCCTGCCGTTTCGGTCACTAACCGCGAACTCGAATAGCTTGACCTTTTCGGGGCCAACATTCATGTTCTTCTTGAAGCGCGCAGCCGCTCGAGGGTCCGGTTCAAAGCAATAGAGCTGCGCCTTTGGACACAGGAACAGAAAACGTTGGCTGTCGGCTCCGTCATTGCAGCCGATGTCCAAGATAACAGGATCTGGCTTTTGAATAAGCGAAATGATGTGCTCATGTATGTTTAACAAGAGGCAGACTCCCGCGTGCGTTCAAAACGCTCTCGCACCAGCCACCGAATAGATTTTGGCCGGTTTTCCTTATGTGACCGCAGTATTTCCATCGGCCTTCGTCCCTGGATTCAATTTCTCCCGACTGAGGCTTGGTTATCACCATTCTCATTAATTGGTGAAATCGATTGTTTTGATAGAACGCATCCATTCGATGGATCGAAGCCGGGCGAGCGCCGCCTTTCGGTGATTGCCCGCCCGCTACGCGCCGCGTCCAGACGCCCCGATGGTAGAAACAGCAAAGCACAGCGGCTGCAGGACCGGCTAGTCTTTTCTATGCGTGTCGACCGGCTTGGCCATGACTTGCGCGATTTCAGACTGCCCAGCTGTTAAGGAAAGAGCATGGCTGGATAACTCAAGGCAAAGCGGAGCGACGCACCGGCCGTGAGAGCATGTACGCCCCCATCCGCTTTCGCAATTTGCGCGCCGATGTAGCGTAGACACTTGCGACGCGTCTCGACTCTCCTGACGAGCCACCCACACCCGAAGATCTCGTCGGCGCGCATGGTCATCCGGCATGCACACTGTTCATCTCACGACCGTACTTCTATTTCCTCCGACTCAGGCGCTCCGCTTTATAAAGCGGTTTGTTGGCTGGTTCGGAATGCAGATCGAAACTATATCATGGCCTGATTTCGAGGACGTCATGGACAAACATTCGAGGAAGCCTCCATCAGATCTTCCGACGCTAGGAAGCACAGGCTGTTGCTGGCGGTAAATTCGAACAGAAAGCCGGCCGCGCGGCAATATAGGTGCGAATCCCTATCCGCACGACGCCGATCTTCGTTTTCATGTCGTCAAGCCGACGGCGCAACTCACCTTGTGCTTGAACAGCAATGAGTAAGTCACAAGCTTTAGCTAAAGAGGTGCTCAGCGAAGTGGAACAGATCGTTTCCGCGGCCGCTCGGAGTTGTGCGACCACGCGGTTATCTGATCCGGTCCGTCGTGATAGCGCTTTGATCCGTGCAAACAACATCGCCGCTTCGGATGGTCCAAGCCCAACGACGCCTACGAAGCTTGCCGGCGGCGTCGGAAGGTGTTGATTAGTCGGTTTCCAGAGATGGAGGCAATACCGGCTGTTATTCACGTATTGCGAATAAGGCGGATGCAGCTGCATCACGCATTCCTCTTCATCCTAAAACACGTTTTCCTCACGCGCCCACTCGGCGAGATGCGCGTCGAATGCCTGCCAGTTCGCGAAGGAATGTCCCGCGATCGCGTTCTTCTTCACATAGCCGACGCCATTCTCCGTCTTGCCCTTCGTGCGTGCCCGATACGGCGCGCAGGCGCGAGGACGGAGGCCCCAATGCTTCGCGAACGCGATCAGCTTGTCGTTAAACTGCACCGACCGGCTCACCGCGTCGCGACGCACCACGAGTGCGTGGATTGTCCATCAGCACTTCCTCCGGACGCCGCCGAAGGTCGTGAATGCGCTCTCGAGCCCAGCGAACCACGCTCTTGCTTTTCGGCCGGAAAACACACGCACATGCAGCCGTCGCGAATGCCCGAGCGTCGCCACTAACGGGAATGCTTTGACCATCACCCCGCCAATCTCGACCAGACGCTCCCCGGCGTCGATCTGCAGCTGCCGCCCCCGGGGGGCGTCTCGAACCGCGTCGTCGCCAGCGCCTCGCTGCACGTTTCGGGCGCGTGAGCGCCGAAGGGGCGCTCGCCCGCTCGGCCTTCAGCGCTCGGCGATAGGGCTGCACGGCGCGTTGCAGCGTTCGCCGGCTGATTGCCACTCCTTGCTCGGCCAGCAGGACCTGGGCGCACCACATCCGTATTGCCGCGATGCCGAATGAACTTCTCGCGCAGCCAGCCTTCAAGGCCGTCGAGCCGCTTCGCCCGCTCAGGCGACTTGAACGGCTTCACCCCGCCCGCCGCCACGTAGTCCTTTACCGTGTGATGACTGCAGCCGAGCTGGCGCGCCATCCGCTTCAGACCCCACCCGCACGCCCTCAGGCGCAACATGTCCGCCCCGTCATCCGGCGTCTTCATCACCTGCCCCCGTGGATCGCTCCACGACGAGCTTTCCGTGATTCGTCCTGGTTCATTCGCTCTCTCCTCGGCTATCCAAGGAGGGGACAATTCCTCATGGCGCCGCGAGAGCAGTTTTCCTTGGCGCGCGACACACTGACTTGAACGTCTAGTGCGATTCGATCCATGAATCTGTTAGCTGGCAAAACAGCAGGACAAAGCCCGACGCACGTTCTGGGGGATCAGAAATGCGTCGGGCTACAACCAGGGCTGGTTGGGGCATCGGGGTGTCCATGCCCAAGATAGTCCTGCAAATGATGTGCCGCTTGAAAGCTGTTGAACTCTGCTTTCAGCTGGTCGGTCGCAGAGCGATGTTGCCGCATACTTCGCGCATTACTACATTAACAAGTGATTGTCGGCCACTAGCCAGACCTGTCGGGCATCGAACAAACGTGTCATCGAACAGACAGCCGAATCCGTCTATTTTCAACCTTTCGCATCTCGTGCGGTTCGATGTTAGAGACCATCACGCAATCGTGCGGTCGCACTTGTCAAAATCGAGATCGCCAGGTCGATTTCCGCGTCAAGTCGGCGCGCCCGCTGCGAAGATGGTGGACTATTCGGAGAAACTCTGACACGTGCTCGATGGTTGGCCACACGTCACCCCGAGGCCGCCGCCAATGTTAACTCGCCCGCAGCCTGACTGCTTCTAGGAAGCGCACGACGTCGTCGGCACTCAGCACCGGCAGTTTGCGCGGTTTACGCGCATAGGCGATGCGCTCCGGAACGGTGTCAGGACCAAGCGTCACACCGTAGAAGAACCGCAGGGCACAGACGATCTGGTTCAGCGCCGGCCAGGGCATCCCCGTCGCACCAGATGAACCTGGAAGGCACGGATATCCTCCACCTCGAAGCGGTCAGGGGAACGACCGAAATATTGTCTCAACTTCACTACGGCGTTGAGGTAGGATTGCTGCGTCGACTGTGACAGATTGCGGGCCGTCATGCCTTGATCATACGGCGGCGAAGTGGGCTGATCTCAGCCATCGGAAAACCTCCTGTCTAAATCTTCGAAAACCCGCAATCCTCTCAGATAGGAGGCAATCCCGGCTATGGCCTCCTTACATGCCGCGCCAGCGGCTTCGTTCAATCCTGAAAATGAAACTGCTAGCTTTCGGGCCTTCAGACCCAGAAGGCTGCAATCTCAAACCTCGCTCTGCTCAAAAAATCGACTCCCACTCAATGACTTGGGAAGTTCTTCACATGGCGTAATCGCGGCTGACGGCTTCTCGAAGACACGATGTTGGATAGGATCTGCCTCCGCGGAATAGCGAAAGGGAGCAGCTCTATGAAGCAGTACGTTGGTTTGGACATCTCTATGGAAGAGACCAGCAGTTGCGTCTTGGACGAGAACGGCGGCGTGACATTCGAAGGTAACGCCCCTACCGATCCGGAGGCCATCGCTAAGCTCTTGCGGCGGCATGCCGGCAATGCTGAGCGGATCGTTTTTGAAACGGGCTCGCTATCCAATTGGCTTTGGCACCAGCTCAGGGCGCTAGGCTTTCCCGTCATCTGCCTTGATGCGCGTCATGCCAACGCAGCGTTATCGATGCGCATCAACAAATCGGACCAGAACGATGCCAAGGGATTGGCCGAAATGGCGCGCATGGGATGGTACCGGGAAGCTGCCGTGAAGGGGGCGGAGAGCTGGAAAACCCGTTCGATGTTGGCGGCTCGAACCAAGTTGGTGAATTTGCGGCGAGATCTCGACAACCAGATGCGCGGTCTGTGTAAGGGGCTCGGAATAGTGCTCGGCAAGGCCGGTTCGACCAACCTGGCTCGCAAAGTCGACGCCGTGCTCGCTGAAGCACCGGATTTGCAAGATATTTTCGCGCCGCTGCTCCTTGCCCAGTCCTGTTTGACCGAGCAAATCGAAAAATATGATCGACAACTCCTGGCAGTGGCAAAGGGCGACCAGACTGTTCGGCGAATGATGACCGTTCCTGGTATCGGTCCCCTGACTGCCCTCTCCTTCGTCGTTACCATCGATGATCCCACTCGCTTTAGACATTCCGCCGACGTTGGCGCCTATCTCGGCCTAACACCAAGACGTCATCAATCCGGTGAGATCGATCGCACGGGCCGCATCTCCAAACGCGGCGACCATCAGGTTCGAACTTATTTGTTCGAAGCCGCGAACGTCCTGCTGACCGTTGTCAGACGAGGTTCTGCGCTCAAGCGCTGGGGCAGCAAGCTGGCCAAACGCATCGGCGCCAAAAAGGCGAAGGTTGCCGTCGCACGCAAAATGGCTGTCATGCTCCATGCCATCTGGACCGATGGCACCGAGTTCCAGGCAGAGATGCGCACCGCATGAACCAGTCTTAAACAACTCCAGATCCGCCCTCGGCGGAACATGCGTCCCTGCCGGGACGAAGGCGTTGGCAATCTCGAAGTCGTCCCCGCGGGCGTTACGCGCACCGCGCTCTTCACATCGAGATGCCGCGCCTCTTGAACGCCACCATGCGGCGCTCCTGCATAGAGACGACCGCGGAAAGAACCATGAACCCGGCAGCGGATCATTTTTGTCTATCGGGGTTGACACCGTGCCCGCGATTAAAGAACGGCCGACTAGCTCGCCTCCGGTCTGCCGAAAAAAGGTGCTGAGATCCAAAATATAAAACCATTCATGCTCAGGAACTAGGAGTCCGCAGACTTTCTCGCGGGATCACATTCCATTCCGAACAGCGACGCATCTGCAGAGAGAGAGAGAAAGTCTATTTCAACGGAATAGCGCTCGAATAGCTGCCAATCGTCCGCAGGCCGATCTGCAGCATGAAGGCGTGATTGAGCACCGGCGGCGTCGTCCCGGCCGAATATGTGTAGGACGTGACGTAGTTGGCTGCCAGCACGAAGCAATCGTCTACATACCCAGCGCCGATGATGTACTGGTTCAGCTTGTTGGCTTCAAGATCCCAGCGCGCTTCGCCCGACACCACCCAGTTCGACGCCAGCTTGATCGATGCGGTGCCGAGCAGGCCTTCGCGCCGGGTCAAATAGCCGAGTTCCGGCTGGGCGGCGTAATTGCCGTACATCATGCTGACCGACCAGCGGTCGAACGAAGCGCGTCCCTCGGCTTCGAAGCGATTGACGTTCAACGTCGCCTCATCGACGCGCGAGCGCACGCTGAACGTATAGGTGCGGTTCGGCGAGTAATTGACGCGCGCGACATAGTCGGAGCGGGTGTTCTGCAGGCCGGAATTCAGCGCGGTATTGGTCGCGTCCGCCACCGCGAACGAGTTCAGGCCGAACAGCTGGTAGGACTGGCCGAACAGCACGTTGACGCTGCCGCCGCGATCGAACTGGGTGGTCGCCTGCACGCCGACATTGGCGCGGCCGCCGCCTTCGACACGGTCGTAGCCGGAGAACTTGTCGACTGCGAATAGGTTGCTGGCGTCGAACACCATGCTCTGCGCGTCTTCGTTCGGCAGGCGGCCGGCGAAGGTCTCGTTGGGGCGCAGGATGATCTGCGCGATCGGCTCGATTGTCGTGGTGCCCCACGGCTGAACGTTGATGAAGGGGTAGCGATATCCGAGCCCGACCGTCGGCATCAGGCGGAGCGCCTGGGTGTCGCCGACGGGCAGGAAGTTCGAAACGCCGGGCTGGTCCGAGATCGAGGCGTCGATCGCATCGGCGCGCAGAATCGCAAACGACGTCCAGATTTGGCCGATCGGATCGGTGTACGAGCGCCGCCACTGCGCTTCGGCGGTGAGCCGCGTATAGGTGCCGGGCATGCCGCGCAGCAGGCACTGCGAGGGGATGCGGGCCAGCGGATCGGCCGACGCGGTCAGGCAGAGGCCGTTGGTATTGGCCAGCGTCGTGATCGGGTCGAAGGCCGCCGTCGTGCGCGACAGGCTGGTGAAGTTCGTCTTGTAGCTGACCTCGCCGCCGAGGATCCGGTGATTGAAGACATTGTTGTAGTCGATGACCGGATGGATCACCGGCACCTTGTCCTGGTTGCCGGAGAACGACAGGTAGCCGATGCTAAAGTTTGATCCTGATAAACTCCCGAATTGCCGGAGCGCTACCGCTGATCAACTATCGCAGCGCGAGCCACGGGCGGCGCAGGCGGCTGTTGTTCGCTGAAAATGAGCGTTCCCTTAAGGAGCACTCCTGGAACCTGCTCCGCCGCGCCAACGCAAGTGGCAATCTTCCCGGCGCATGTTCCCACAAGCTTTAGCTCTCTAGTTCTTGATCGTTGCCGAAGACCGTTGGCTGCCCGTCAGTATGCCGTTTTGTTGTGACACTCGCGGTAAAATGAGCTCCATCGACTTCGCAAGAGCCGCTGTAGGTCATGACGCTATCACGGCCCCAGATTTTGCCGTCTGCGACGTGGGCGATGCCGGTGTCTTGGCCGAACGGCATCGTAAACCACGCCGCATAAGTGCCGTCTTTAAGCAAGGGGAAGCCCCCTCCCACGGTGTTCACAAGAACAGATGATCGGCATGGTTAGCGCTAAGATTTCGTTAATTCCGCGTCCGTGCGAAGCCGACTAGGCTGATCGAAGTTCAAATCCAAACCCCGCAGGATAAAATATTATTTCGATCAGGAAAACGACGCTTCCAATGACGAGCGCAGAGAAACACGTCACCGGATGATGCGGTGCGAAAGCCCGACTGCCAGTTTGAGACAGCCGGGCGAACGCAAACATAAATTTTGATGAATGACCGGTATTATACGGCTAATAACCAGGAGCACTATCCGGGCGAATACGGCATCGCGAAAGGCGGCGTTTGGATTGTTGTTAGGCGGCGCCAAGGCTCCGCCATCTCGCAGCAGCGGCTTCCGTCGTACCACCAGCCGCAAGACGCGATTTGGCGCATCCTGCAGTTCGTTGCACCCTCCCCCGGTCGGCACACGCTGCAACGCGCCTGCTCGTTTCGGAAACCCGATACAAGCGAGGGTAGAACTTACACGGGTAAACCTTCGTATAGCTGGTCCCCTCTTTTCTATACCCTCCGTACAATAGAACATGTCATCGACCTCCGTCAGCTAAGCCGTAGAGTGTGGATGGCAAATGCCTCCGCAATCGCCGAATGATCGATTGCACGTCAGCGAAGTGCTTTTCATAATAGGTGGGCAGCTGTATACCGGGGTTCGGCAGCTCGGCTTACCTCTCTTGACACAATCAGCGCCTTTACCTTACTCCAGTCTACCGGCACATCATGAAACTCGGCCCTAAACAAATCGTCAGAGGTGTGTTTGCTTCCCGGTCTCCCCAGGTCGGGAACGACGCTCGCACGTTTCCTTCAGCAACACCCCGATATTGCAAGCCGGTCTGAACCGCTGGCTGTCGTGGCACTTGCAGCGTTTGGGAGAGTAGACCCGCGACATCCGGCAGGAATGCCGTTGATGCTGGCCGGGACCTCTGAATTAACGACTATGGTGAGCCGCCTTTTTGCTGATCCAGCGTACGGCCAGTACCTAGTAGCAGCGGGTATTCGCCAGTCAAACGGCTGTTCAGCTCATCGAGGATATCGAGAGGTTTGATACATTGCAAAATGTAACTGGATCGACTGTGCCCGGGGCACGCACGCCAGAGGCAAACGATCGAGATCTGGGTTTAGATTTCGCGAAAGGAGTGCTCATCATTTTGGTGATCGTCGGTCACCTGATCCAATATGTCGTCTACCGAGATGAAGGCTTCTGGGAGTCGCCATTTTTTAAATTGATCTACATGTTCCACATGCCACTCTTTATGGCAATAAGCGGATATCTTTCTTGGCGAGCGCTCTTGCGAAAGTCGTTCACTCGAGCCATTAGTGATCGTGCGATGCAGCTCTTGGTGCCCGCGCTGTTTTGGTACGCTATGCTGGCGACAGCCAAGTTGGCCATATTTAGCCCGTCTGTAAGCGCGCCAGGCAGCGTTTTGGAGTTTCTAAACGATTCCGCCGGCACATACTGGTTCATCTGGGCTGCCTTTGTTTCTTTCCTTCTCGTCAAAATTCTTTCGAATTTCAATCATTGGTCGCCCTGGATCTTACTCGTATCAGTCATACTAGTCGAACTTGCACCTCTGACGTTTTCCATATCGCCCCTCATAAAGTATACTTACCCGTTTTTCTGCCTGGGATTCTGGTTTGCTCAATCGAGAGAACGGTGGACGAGCATAACGCGATCTCACAAGCCGCTCTTAATCGGGTTTTTCTCCATAGCGGCTTTGGTGTGCTTTCTAGGCTGGCGCAAAGACACTTACATCTACAACAATCTCGCCCTAATGCACGATATGGACTCGGCAAAAAACGTACTTCTGATGCTTCTTGGCTCCGCAGCGGCCTCAGCAATCGTGATCGAGCTCATCTTTCAATGCTGGAAAGTTGGCCGCTCAAATCGAGTGACCCGCTTTATCACCGTGGAACTGGGTCAGAGCACGCTGCTGCTATACTTGATCCAAGGTACCGTCTTTCGTTTCATGGATTGGATGCCGTACGGAGAACTTTGGGATCTGACGACCAGGTTGACAGTCGCTGGAATCTTTGGCGGAGCGATTGTTGCCGTCGCACTAATGGTACGCTGGATCGTGCGCGACATTCCCTATCTATCTCAGCTCGTTCTGGGAGCGCCACCACGCAGCGGCTTTTAAGGTCAGCCGGCGGACAGTTAGCTGCAGCCGAGATCTGAATTCGTGACTGGTCCGGATACTCATAGATCATTGGAGAGCCCGGCTTCTGGTTCGTCTCCTCGAGCATCGGTTGTAGTGACGTAGTCCTTATTGACTGTGTCGTCATGCCGCTCGAGCGGAGATCGCTGATGCTGACAATTCGTATCCGTCCGGTGAGGCTTTCAATTACCCACATTTCCAGCCGCTGCGATTTCGGCGCCGAGTTCGATATCTGTGAGTCTCGAGAGGCCGCGCCAGATGACAACATTTCCAGGCGGCGGATCGCCCGCCCTGGCCAGATAGCCACCCAATCGTGCTAGTTTGGTAAGTTAAAATGCAAGGGTTCCAGGGCGACATCGTCGGTGGCTGGCGAGCCGATCGAGCAATGCGATCTCGGTGTCCGTCAATGCGAGCTTCGGTGACGCGTCCGGGGCGATGCGATTGAGCATGGTGAGCCAGAGTACGCGCCAGCTGAGAATGCAGAAGACCGCCATTAGATTGGCAAGTCGCTCCGCGATAGCGTTGAATGAAGCGATACTTGGTGCCGTGCCACTTTCCTAGGATGTCGACGGGGTAGTTGAACTGCGTCGGCCGGATAGTGAGCATGAAGCGCGGCTTCAGGAAGCCGTCAATGAGCTGTTGGCAGGCGGGCGTCACCGCCGATTTATCTGCCGCGGATAGACCGCTCGCTCGCATGTGTCCTCTTGGCTCACGCCGCTTCGACATCGCTCGGCACAGGCTCTCGCCAGTTCCACGGCAGTAGTTCAGCCAGCCTCTGGATAGCATGATCGTTGATGCGTGCGAGCACGTCCGCGAGCCAAGCCTATGGATCGATGTCGTTGAGCTTGGCGCTGGCGATGAGGGTGTAGATCGCAGCAGCCCGCCGGCCGCCCTCATCGGAGCCGGCGAAGGTCCAGTTTCTCCTTCCCACAGCGACGGCCCGTAGCTCGCTGTTTGGCCTCTCGCCGCGCCGCCCGTTTTCCGCCCAGCATGAGTTTTGTCATACGCAGCGCAATGACGCCGCTCGCCTCGATCGCCAACCTTGTCATGGAATCAATGGCGCGAGTATTGCCCCGTGCTGCCAATGGGGAAACAGTTGCCGATTTGCTTTTTTAGGCCGGAGCGGGTTCGATCTCGATCTGCTCAGCCCGCTTTGCTTCCGCATCGTAAACCTTGATCTGAAGGTTGGGAAAGCGCGTCTTCAAGTCTTTGGCTGCTTCGATAGCAGAATCCTGGGTTTTGAACTCTCGTTTCGCATGGCCATCGACAATGAGGGCGTAACCAGTTGTCGGAAGTTCGGTCGGCGCCCTGATCGTTGTCGCTGGCGCCGCCACAGTCGATCGTTGCGTGCGCTGTTGTCGCATGGGAAAGCTCCGCATTGGGGGATTCCGCTGACAACGTCGTTGCAGCGCGACTGTTCCTATGTAACCGCGGTCATGCCCGGTGCCGGCGAAAGTTGCGGCCCGTCTGAACGGGTCTAGCGTGACTGCAGGTCGCGCAAATGGCTACCAGCCCCGCCTTGTATACTGCGCGATCAGGGCCCCTGCGTGCCCTCGTGGCGGCCTCACCCCTTATTTTAGAAAGGCTATTTTCCCTAGCCCTGGTCTACCTCGTTTGAGGATCCAATTTCGCTTCCGAATGGCCGCCGGCTCCTCACCTTGAGGGATGCCGCCAGCTGTATCATGGAGCTGCCGAAGGCCGAACACTCCGCGCCGGAATGGCAGGCTGCCACGGAGGCGCTCATCCTTGTTGCAGAGAGCGGCGGCCCGACGATGTTGGCCCGGATCGGCGTCATCCCGATCGCAAAAGTCATCATTGGGGCATGCGCAAGCTGAAGAGAGACCGAGGACCGTTTTTGTCTACGTCAACACCAGCAAGCAGGTTGAGCACATCAAGGTCTTCGCCAATCAAGACGCCGCGGAAAAGTGGTTCGAGGGAAACGATCCCGAAGGCGTGGCTTTTGGTTATGAAGTACTCGAGTGAAAGAGGCCGCCGGCTACCGGCCGCGCGTCCCGATGCGATGCCGCAAGCCTACGCTATATCGCGAATCAGTGAAGCCGCGACTCATGGAGTCAATCAGCGTTCACGCACAATCCACGGTAAAAATTCGGCTCACAGTTGCTTGAAAGTTGGAACGATCGTTCCCAATTTCCACTGATGACGCCGTCCGCAATCCGAAACTTGCGCGTCGGCGGACATAGCGCGGCCCGAGAGGTGGTGGAAACACCGCTCGGCCTCTGTCCCAACCTGGCGGCAGGGAAGGTGTGATCACATGGCGAGTAGTTATTGTAAACGATAATTGTCAAGTGCCCTTCTCGTCTTCTGTCGTCTCAACAAGAGATGACGACAATGGCTATCAACTTCGAGACTACTGACCCGAGCCGGCTTCTGGAGGCCTTCAAGAAGGCTATCCGCGACGGCAATGTCGTGACTTGGGCCGTCGACAAGGACGGCGATTTCTATCATACGCCCGATCAGTGGACCCGGCGCGGCTGGCTGAGGCCGACGGCGTACACTGGCCGGCTTACGCTTAACTTCATCCCCAGCACGGCTTTCAAGACGAGATGGGCAGACCTTGGTGTGATCCAAGGCCGTTTCATTGAGTCGATGATCATGCATTGTAACCAGTTATTCGACACGGCTTCCGCGACGGCGCGACCGACCAATTCTGACCAGATCAACACCACTGCCACTGCATAGCATCCTCGATCGAGCTGCGGCGAAAATCCGCGGCTCCATCATCAAACACTGTTAAATTTGAAGGAAAGCTAGATGACGAAACGACAAGTTTTCCATTCTGTCCCGAAAGGTGATGGCTGGGTCGTCAAAAAGGGCGGCGAAGTTGTATCCAATCACCGCACGCAAAAGGCCTCCGAGGCCGCGGCCGTGAAAGCCGGTCATCGCGCGCAAGATAGCGGCGGTCTTGGCCAAGCCGTTCTGCACAAGAGCGATGGTACGATCCGCGAAGAGCGAACTTACGGCAACGATCCCCGCACCATCAAGGGCTGATCCTCTGCGCCGGCAATTCTCATTTTGCCGGCGCAATTTCCCTTTCGGAGAAAACTGTCATGTTCGAACGACGCTCTACTGACGATTTGGCATGTATCGCCCTTGCGGGCGGCGGGTTCGCTTTGGATTGCACCGGCCGGCCTATCGATGATTTGGCGCGCATTGCCCTGGCAGCCTCAGGCAAAGGCACGTTAAGCGTGTCATGCTTTCAGCGCGATTCGCGAATTGAGGCATAGAAATGACGAAGAGTGCGCGGCCCCGTTTGGAGTGGTAGAGTTTGCGAGCTGTCAGCGTTGGATCGTGATGGAGTGTTTCGACGGCCAGAGAGTCTTTCGTTGTTCGAAAAGACGATTGGCTTCGATCTGCGCGACGGCATCCCGTATGAGAGGCGCAGCGAATTGCGAAATTTCTATCAGAAAATTTGGTGAGAATAAGCGAGACTTGAGTCGGATGTCGACGGATTTCAAGAATAGGGGGCTTTTCATCGTAGGGTCCAGCGTGGCCGGCACCAGGGCTTTCATCGAATACAAGCGCACCCGCCAGGTCGGTGGCAACGCTCGCATGATCTTTCGGCGCTGCTTAGCCATACGAGGGATCTGGGATTAAAACTGCCAGAGCATGTTCCCGAGTTCATTGAGAACCTCAGCCTCTTTCATAGAGATTTTTGGTTTCGCTACCCCGAAAAGCTGGCACAGCTAACGTCACTACGGCTCCGACGGCGCGTTACATTGCAGAACTACTCATGCGTACCGTTTTTGATGCGACGGAAGCGACGAGCAAACTCGGGTGATTAAGAGCTTCGCAGGAAAATTTGGCTCAAAGCGGTCGCAAAAATGCCGCACCTGTTCAGGCACAATATCCCAGGGCTTCCCATGAGGCGTGATGCACCACGACGGAATGTAGCCCGGCAGGTGGTCCCATCGCGGGATACGAAAGGGGTTCGTGCCTCGCCTGTCTTAATCTTCCGCTGTCATGCTGAAAGACCGCCACACCAAAGGCGGCCTTTTTGTTTGCGCTGAGTCGCCGCACGTCATTGTCTCAAGAGAGACAAGCCCCGCTCATTGTTGGGGGTGGGTAGCTCTTGGTTGGGGGTGGGTAGCTCTTGCGCTCGCCCCTTGGATGCGGAACACTTCCGTCGCGACCGCTGCTTACAAAGGGGCTATCGGTCGCGACTTTTCATGCCCCTACAGGAATTCAGGATTTCAAGCGCTCGCAATTGCGTACCAGGCAACGCGAGCTCCAACGGACGCTTCTTCCATGGGAATCCTGTCCAGCACTAGATCCGCGATGATCTTTCGCTGTGCATTCTCCCAGCCGGATAACATCCTCTCCGCGAGTGCACTACGAGGGGTGGGCGGCATCAGCCTTACGCAGTAGAGTTTTCGCCAACGACGGAGGGTGATGACCTTTACCCGAGTGCTTTGCTCACCTCCGGTTGGGAACTACCCCTTGAGTAAAATCAGAAACGACTTGGGGTGAACGTCAGAGGAGCGGTTGAGCTTTCCCCTGACTTTTATCGATTCTCGTGAGTTTACCCTGATCATTTGATTGCAGGGTAAACCGGCTCAGTCCGTCGTCAGCCCGGTTCTCGAGATCGGCCGGATCGATCTGCTTGCTGAGACTATCCGTGAGCTTCTCGCGATCGAGTTCACCTTCCCACCAGGCGACGATCACGCAGGCAACGCCATTGCCGCAGAGATTGGTGAGCGCCCGGCATTCGCTCATGAACTTGTCGATGCCGAGCACGATCGCCATGCCCGGCACTAGCCGCGGATCGACCACGGCGAGCGTTGCAGCAAGTGTGATGAAGCCGGCACCAGTTATGCCGGAGGCGCCCTTCGACGTCAGCATGGCCACGACCAGAATGGTCAGCTGCTGGCCGAAGGAAAGATTGATGCCGAGCGCCTGCGCAATGAACAGCGTCGCCAGAGTCATGTAGATGTTGGTGCCGTCGAGATTGAACGAGTATCCCGTCGGCACGACGAGCCCGACCACCGATTTCGAGCAGCCAAGACGCTCGAGCTTTTCCATCAACGATGGCAGCGCACTTTCCGACGAGGAGGTGCCGAGCACGATTAGCAGTTCGTCCTTGATATAGGCCAGGAACTTGAAGATCGAGAAGCCTGCTATCCGCGCGATAATGCCGAGCACAACGAACACGAACAGCGCCGCCGTGACATAGAACGTCGCGATCAGCCCGATCAGGTTGAGGATCGCACCGGAGCCGAACTTGCCGATGGTGTAGGCCATGGCGCCGAAAGCGCCGACCGGCGCCGCCCGCATCACGATCGAGATCACGCCGAACACGCCATGAGCGCCGTCATCGATGAAGGAGCGGATGGCTTGACCGCGTTCGCCAAGACCCATGAGCGCGAAGCCGAACAGGATCGAGAACAACAGCACCTGCAGGATCTCGCCCTGCGCAAACGCGCCGACCACGGTGTCTGGAATTATGTGCAGGATGAAGTCCACGGTCTTCTGCGCATCCGCCTGCTTCGCGTAGTTGGCCACAGCTTGTGCGTTCGCCGCGGCGCTACCAAATCCTGCGCCGGGCCGCAACAGATTGCCGACGATGACGCCGATCACCAGAGCGAAAGTGGAGACAATCTCGAAATAGACCAGCGCCTTGATGCCGATGCGTCCAACCTTTTTGGCGTCCTGGATATGGGCGATGCCCGAAACCACCGTGCAGAAGATGATCGGCGCGATCACCATCTTGATCAGCTTGATGAAGCCGTCGCCGAGCGCCTTGATCCAGTCATTGGTAGCCAGATTTGGCCAGAGCCAGCCAACGAGTGCGCCGAGCACGATCGCGATCAGCACTTGAACGTAGAGGATCCGATACCACTGTTTCGATGCGGTGGGTGCAGTCGGCGCCGTCGTCATCACAATCGTTGCCACGTTTACTCCCCTCTTCTTTTTCTTTCTTGCATTGCCGCTTAGGCCTTGCGCCGCGCATCGGTGATATGGATTTTCCAAAGATCGCGTTCTTGCGCCTTCATCAGCGATGGGGTCGCTTCAAACACCCTTCGGTTCCATATTGCCTTTCATGCGCACGGCAACCAAACCGCCACCCGAGCCGATTCGCCATCGACGCGTCGCGGAATAGGTTTGGTCATGTTGCATGCTACAACCTGACGCCACGTGAGGTTCAAGGCATTTCAGCCTCAAGCTGAACGAGATTCTATTGTGCCCATGCTCGGCTCTGCGCAGTTATTGCCAATCGCGCCACAATTGGAGCTTAGGTTAGGGTCGGCATGAAGATGCCGCGACCCAATTTCTTGACGCAAATTGGGCGCGACATTGATGGCCATCGTCGGCGGGTTATATGGCTTTATCTGGTGCCGCGATCTTCGCCGCGCAGGCGGTCATCGCCCGCGGTCTCGCTGGCGCGGCAGCCGAACATGGTGGGCGAGCCGGCGGGGTGTTAGTGGACTCGTCCGCCAACCCCCATCGTCATTGCGAGCCAACGGGTCGCAATGACAAGGTCAGCGCGACGCATTATAGGCGATAGCTCACTACGGCCGCATGAACATGAAATCCGTGGACGGATCGCAATTGTCGGCGACAAAGTGCAGCTCCGACTGAACGTCGGCGACGGGCCGGCTCTCGAGATATTTCGTGACCAGGAGACCGAGCAGCGCTCGGCAAACGCTGTCAGTCGCGTGGCCCGCGCCTGCCGCTTCCGCAATGGCGGCAGAGAAATGACGTGCTGCGATTTCGGTTGCTGACATCCCGTAGCTCCAAATCACCAGATCACCCATTATACCCAGAAATACCTGCAGCGCCATTGATCTTGGTCAACATAGATGGTGCCGTTGGTCCGTCGTGGTACTGACGGCTGTCTGCTGTTGGCCGTTGCGCTCTACACGCCAGGGCCAAAACCAAAGCAGATCCAGACTGTTGGTGCGCAGCCACAACATCATCACTAGACGTCGGATGCGCGCGAGAACCAGACGTCGGTCACAAAACTTTCGCAGAAGCAGAAGTCATCATCGATACACGGCACGGAGGCCGCACGGTGAGCGAAGCGCATTGGCAGCTCAGGATCTGCAGCAAGGCTTTATCAGCGCTGGTGATGGCGCCTGGATTCGATCCAGTCCTTGGCCGACAGCCTCGGCCTGCCTCGCGGATAGTTGGGGCTCGGCTGCTTGGCCAAACCGGTAAGGTCAGGATTGACTTACTGATGCGATCTTTGCCTGGCGAACTATATCCCAAGCGCCGAATGGCAAGCGGCGCCAGCAACTATGCCGTTATTTAGAACAATAATTGGCAGGCGCAGAGGCGGACGATCAGGGCGCTGTGGATCCGCCGAGAGCTCATGAGGATAGGGAAATCCAACGTGTGAAGGGTCCCATGGATCCAGAAGTGATGGTTTCCCTTCATGAACCTGCGCCTGAAAGAGCAGACGAAATTTTACACGGAGTACGACCTGAAGAATGGGACGCTCGGGGCTCTTGCATCGGGCAATATGCCGCTATTTATACGGCATGTTGCCGCTCGAGGGAGGCCCTGTGTCCATTGTCGAAATCGTAGCAACGACGCGCGGCGGACGCTCGGTCCTTGGAGAGGTCATACGCTCTCAGGCGGACCTCGCCCTGGCGGTGCGAAAGCAGCTTCCCCTGACCGCGCTGCATGGGTTGGCAAAGGCGGGACTTACCGAACAGGAAATCGAGTTGTTCGTCATTCCGCAACGCACGTCATCAATGGCGAGTGCCGAAGCGAGAAAGGTGGATGTGAGCAAGAAGTTGCGCGCAAATTGCCGGCGGAGGAGGAAGACAAGTTTCGAATCTCGGTAAGACGTCTGTGGCACGTCACAGCGAACCAAGTCTCACCTTCGGGCCAAAACCTCAGGTGAGGCCAATGTCTGTACTCCCGGACCGACATCTTCGCGTGTGACCACGGCTGACGGCAGGTCTCCTGGCTCGCGGGTCGTTACCTTGCGTCGCCTTCCCGGGACCGTGTCGCCCAGTGGCATCTGACGAAAGATTCTCCGCGTACAGTTGCGGCGTTGAGGAATCTCTCACACCGCATTCCCTTTTCATCCCCAGAACAGCGAACCGTCACGAACATCTAGAACTAAGCCCGGCCGGCAGTCAATGCTGGCCTGGGTCGAAGACGGAAATTGATGACTAAGATACGTATCCGCACGGCGGTGTCGGGCCGACTCCTTCTCGCATTGACAATGGCGGAGATGGAGTGCCCTATCCTGACTTGGAACAACACAGCATGGCCGTCACACTTTCGGAGATATTGCATGGAAGGAGAGACCTTCCTTTGGCTGGTCCGGCATGCGGTTGTCGACTGCCCTGGAGGTACAATTCACCCTGCCGATGCTCCGGCCGACCTTGGTGATCGGACGCATTTGGACGCCGTGCGGAGGTCCTTGCCGCAGAACGCCGTCAGTTATGCAAGTCCGTCTCAACGAACTCTCGATACAGCGCGTGCCCTCCGCCTTGATCCAATCCCGGTGCGTGAGTTCATGGAGCAGAATTTAGGAGATTGGACCGGCCGACGTCACGACGATCTCGCTTTCGGAGGAGAAAGCTATGCGCAGTTCTGGAAGGATGCCGCTCGCTCAAGGCCACCCGGCGGCGAAAGCTTCGAAGATCAAATTGCCAGGGTTCGGCTCGGGCTTCACAAGATAGCTCCCGGTCTTGCAACGCTCGTGGTTCACTCTGGCACTATTCGCGCTGCGCTCTGCGTCGCCCTCGATGTCGAACCGCGAGCAGCCTTGCGCTTCGTTATTCATCCACTGTCCATAACGCGAATTGATCGGCTGCGGAACGATTGGCGGGTTGTGTCGGTAAATCAGAACGTCACTCTATGATCGATTCGGAACCTTGGCTTGCGCGAAGGTCGCCATGCCGTTATGCAGGGCGCATGCAAGCCGCAGAATCGGCAATGCTAGCGCGGCGCCCGTTCCCTCGCCGAGCCGAAGATCCAGATTGAATAGTGGCTTGGCGCTCAAGGCCTGAAGAACCAGGCAGTGCCCCTGCTCTGCCGATTGATGGGAGAATAAAAGAAATCGCCGACAGGAAGGATTGAGACGCACCGCTGCCAATGCCTCGACGGAAACGATGAAGCCGTCGATCAGAAGCGGAACGCGACGCTGTGCGGCGGCGATGATCGCGCCAGTGATCGCCGCAATTTCCAGACCGCCGACGGCGCACAGGATCCGGTCGGGAGCAGTACCTGCTATTGTGAGCCCATGACGAGCCAACGCGCCGTCTATCAGGTGCGCCTTACGTGCGCGCTTTGCTGCATCTAGGCCCGTTCCGCTGCCGGCCACCTGCTCGGCGCTCACGCCGAGCAGGGCGGCGGCGATTGCCGCCGAAGTCGTGGTATTGCCGATACCCATGTCGCCAAGGATCAGAAGATCGGGTTCTTTCGTGGCAGCCCGCAGAACCGCGCGCTTGCCGCAGTCAAGGGCTAAGGCCAACTCCGCAGGCTCAAGTGCCGCTTCCTGGCTAAAGTCGCGGCTACTCCGCCGCGGCTTGTCAGTCACGACACCCTCGATCGGAACTTCCGCGAGCGTGCCCGCATCGACGATCTCAAGACTCAAGCCCAGCTCGCGCGCCAGAATCGAAATTGCGGCGCCGCCCGAGGCGAAGTTGGACATCATCGCGATCGTGACTTCCTGCGGATAGGCCGATACGCCTTGGGCGACGATCCCATGATCGCCAGCGAAGACGATGATCGGCGCGCTTTGGGCCCGCGGCTGCTCCGTTTGTTGCAGACCGGCGAGTTCGATCGCGAGATGCTCGAGCCGGCCGAGTGCGCCGTCTGGTTTGGTAAGTTCAGCCTGACGGGCCAGCGCTGCATCGCGATGGATGACTGAAACGTCGGGGCACTCCTGATAGACCCACTCCGGTAGCATGATGTCCTGCCGTTGCATGTTGTCGTTACGAGCGAGCCCGCGCGCGGGGAGCGCTACGATCCGCGCTTGAGAATGTAGCTGTCCATGATCCAGCCCTGCCTTTCGCGCGCTTGCTGTCGAGCGGCGACGATGCTTGGACCCACTTCGGCCAGCGCACCCGACATCGTGATCTCCTCACCCATGCCGAGATAGGCGCCCCACCAGATGTGCAGCCCTGCCGGATCGAGCGACTGAAACGCCGCACCGCCATCGAGCATCACGACCACGGTGTTCGTGCCGTGCGGCCAACCGCCTTCGCGCAGCCGTCGTCCCGTTGTCACCAGGAAAGGCTCGCCTATTTCGTTCAACGGCAGCGAATGTGCCGCGCAAAGCGCCTGGATTGACGTGATACCGGGGACGACCTCGATGGCTGGCAACGGATCAAGCCTTCGCGCGATCCGCAGGCTCGAATCGTATAGCGAAGGATCTCCCCAGATCAGCAGGGCAACGCGCCCCTCACTCCCGAGATGCTGCGCAATTTCGTGCGACCAGGTCGAGGCCAAGGCATCGTGCCATTCATCCACGCCCTTGCGGTAATCCTCTTGGCCGGCGTCACGCACCGGTATGACGAACTCGGCGATCCGCGTCCGGTCGTTGTCAAGCACCTGCGCGCAGATCGTCCGCCGCAATTCGGCGAGATCGGATTTCACGTCCCCCTTGCGCGGGATGAGAACGAGATCGGCGGCGTTGATCGCGCGCACGGCAGCAAGCGTAAGCTGCTCGGGATCGCCGCAACCGATGCCTATCAGGGAGAGCGTCAGCATAGCTTATGCGAAGGGCGGCCGCTGCCTGCGACCGCCCTCACTTAATCTTATGCGGCGTTGTGCAGGCGGTAGGTGACGAGGCCGTTCGCCGTCACGCCACGCATCGATTTCGCCAATGCCAGCACGGCTAGATCAGCTAGCGGCTCGATGACCACGACGATCGCGTAAGAAGCGGCGAAAGACGCAATGGAAGTGAGGTTCTCGGCCGCAAAGCCCGCACCATACAGCGCCCAGAAAGCGACCCACAACACGATGCCGGATTGATAGGCGGTCGAAAGCGCAAGCGCCTGGCGATATTGCAGGTCAACAAAGGCGGTGTTGCGGGGAATGATCCGCCCGGCCAGCACCTGGATCGCAAACAGCGGCACCAGCAGCGTGGTCACGTTCATGCCGTATTGCGGCAGGTCGGCAGGTACGAAGAGCAGCCCCTGAAGCAGAAGACCAAGCGCCAACCCGAACGCGGCTGGCGCTGCGCCGAACAAGAGGAACAGTGTCGAGCCGAGAATGAAATGCACCTCCGAGACGCCGACCCGGAAATGCGGCAGGAGTTCGAAGAACGAGAAGACCAGGACTGTTGTTGCGACGGTGCGCACCGCCAAGGAAACGATTCCCTGCTCGCGCACGGTCTCTGCCGCAAGCTTCAATGCGCAGCCCGCGGCGGCGGCACCTGTCGCGTAACTCAGCACGAGCTTGGCGCCCGTAACGATACCTGGTTCGATATGCATGATCTACGTCCCTTCTGCCGTCCCACCCGACGGCTTTGGTGTTGAAAGCTGCAGGGCCGATCTCCTGGCTCGCGGTCGAAACGGGTCTCCGGCCTTCCCGAGCTGACGGCCCAGCGGCGGATCGGAGCCCCTCACCGCTTACAGTCGCGGGGGCGGCCGGGGCTTCGGGTACCGCAATTGGGTCCGCCCTTCCCCGTTCCCGATTATGCTCCGGCGCTTTGCGCCGCTTCGAGCACCTTGGCTGCACTGTGTGCTCCTTCCGAAGAGGACGCGTCAAGGGGCTCGCGAGATCGGGCGACGGCATCATCACGTAGCCTCGCCCGCCAGCGCGCCGAAACGAATGACCGTCGTTGCGGCGTCGGTTTGCGCGAGCTGGGTCTGCGAGCTTCGCAATCGTCGTACGGACAAGCCGCCTGTTCGGCGCCGCCGATAGACTCGGCAAACAGCGACGACGTATCGGGAGCCATGCCGTGCTCGATCAGTCTTGCCACGAGCGCCGGAAATGTCCGCTTGCCCATATAGACCAAAGTCGTCGATTCCTTATGGGCGAGCGCCGCCCAATTGAGATTTTCGGGCAATTGCCCAGTGATATCAGCGCCGGTCACGAGCTGGAGGCGGCGCGAGGTATGCCGGCGGGTCAGTGGAATGTTGGACCGCGCTGCCGCAACGCAGGCCGAGGTAACGCGCGGAATGATCTCGTAGCTGATGCCCGCCGCGCGCAGCGCTTCGATCTCCTGTTCAAGCCGGCGGAAGATGCCGGCGTCTTCCGATCTCAAGCGAACGACGCCCCCACCTGCGGCGGCGTAGTCGATGAGCAGCCGGTTGACATGCTCCTGTTTGACCGAGGGCCGGCCTGCACGCTTGCCGACCGCCACCAGATTGGCCCCGGGGCGGGCGTGATCGAGGATCGCGCCCGAGGAAAGGTCGTCATAGAGCACGACATAGGCGGCGCGCAGACGCGCGGCCGTCTTGAGCGTCAGGAGCTCAGGATCGCCTGGACCAGCCGAGACAAAGGAAGCAAAGCCGCTCACCGGTCCTCCGCAATGAGGTGGAAGAACGTTCCACTGGCGTATCCGCGCCGCGAGCCGGTCTCCGCAACGACCGCGCCGGTCGCGTCACGCACGATAGCCAGGCGCGTATCGGGCTGAGAGACAATGGTGGAGTAATGGAATTCGTGGCCGCGCAGACGCGCGCCGGCCTTATGCCCGGGCATTGGCACCGCAAGCTCCGCAAGCCGGTAGCCCAGATGCATGCTACGTTGGGCAAAACTCGTTTCCAGGCCGAGCAATCCCGTCATCTCATGATGTACGTCATTGGCGTCGGTCAAGGCGGAGCCCAGCACCATATAGCCGCCGCATTCGCCATGCACCGGCCGTGTCTCCGCAAAGGATGTTAGCGTGCGGCGAAATCGGCGATTTGTCGCGAGTTGGCCAGCGTGCAATTCCGGATAGCCGCCCGGCAGCCAGCAGACGTCGGCACTATCATCAGGGCCTTCATCGGCGAGCGGCGAGAAAGTCACGATCTCGGCTCCGGCTGCGCGCCAAGCCTCCAGCATGTGCGTATAGACGAACGAGAATGCAGCGTCGCGTGCGAGCGCGATGCGTTGTCCGGGTGGCGTGACGCTTAGGCCGTGTGTGTCGCGTGACGCCATCCAGGTGCATGCCGATTGCAGCACCGCATCGAGATCGACGTGCTCGGCGGCGATGCGTGCGGCCTCTGCAATAAGCTCGTTAACCTCAGCCTGCTCCTCGGCTTGCACGAGGCCCAGGTGCCGCTTCGGCATAGTGATCGCGGCGTGGCGGGGCAACGCCCCGAACACCGAAATGCCTGCCCCTGCCAGGGCGCGCCGCACCAGGTCTTCGTGCCGCGCGCTGGCGACGCGGTTGAGAACGACGCCGGCAAGACGCACGCCCGCGCGGAAATCGCGCAGTCCCGCAGCCACCGCCGCGGCAGTTTGCGCCTGTCCGGAAGGATCGATCACGAGCAGGACCGGCCAACCCATCATCTCGGCGATATCGGCGGTCGCGCCGGTCCCCGAAACGCCTGGCGCGGCAACGCCGTCGAACAGGCCCATCGAACCTTCAGCCAGAATGAGGTCCGCATCGCGTCCGTGCGATGCGACCGATTCGATCGCCTCACGACGCATGGCCCAGCTATCAATATTCACCGAAGTGCGTCCCGTGGCGGCCGCATGAAAGGCCGGGTCGATATAATCGGGCCCGCTCTTGAAGCACTGCACCTTCAGCCCGCGATCGCGATAGGCGCGTGCCAATGCCAGCGTCAGCGTCGTCTTGCCGACACCGGATGCAGGCGCCGAGATGACGAGGCTCGCCGCCATCACGAGCCTTCCGGAAAGCGCGGCGTCGGCCCGAGCGGCCGATAGCGGCGGTCATAGTCGGCAGCATACAAGCGGCTTTCTCCGAAATCTTCCGAACCCAGTGTGCGGCCGACCAGAATGACGGCCGTGCGCTCGAGCTCGGTGCTTGCGGCAGAATCCAGCGTACCGAGCGTGGCGCGAATGATGCGCTGATCCGGCCAGCTCGCGCGCCACACGATCGCGACCGGGCAGTCTGCTCCATAGTACGTGGTCAGCTCATCAATCACCTTGGAAAGCAGATGGATCGAGAGATGGATTGCCAGCACCGCACCGGTGGCAGCGAACGCGGCGAGTTTTTCGCCCTCCGGCATCGCGCTCGCCCTGCCCGGCATTCGGGTCAGCACGACGGATTGCGTGCGACCCGGCAGCGTGAGCTCGGCCGCGAGCACTGCCGCGGCGGCGGAAAAGGCCGGCACGCCTGGCGTGATTGAATAGGGAATTTGCAGCGCACTCAGCCGGCGCAATTGCTCGCCCATCGCCGACCAGATCGAGAGATCTCCAGAATGCAGCCGTGCGACGTCCTTTCCCTCACGATGCGCGGTGACGAGCTCCGATATGATGTCGTCGAGCGATAGTGGTGCAGTGTTGACGATGCGCGCGTCCTTTGGGCAATACGCGAGAACTCCCTCGGGCACGAGCGAGCCGGCATAGAGGCAGACTGGACAGGCGGTGATAAGATCGCGTCCCCGCAAGGTGAGCAGATCGGCTGCGCCCGGCCCGGCGCCGATGAAGTGCACGGTCATTCGCCGTCCCCTTCCGCGATCGCTGCGGTCGCCATTCGATCTTGCGAAACGGTCCGCGCCGAAACAAGGCGCGCGCCACGGCCGGCCACGGCCAGCGCCGCAGCTTCGGCGACGGAGCCCGTGCCGAACTTCGCCTTGATGAATTCGGACTGTGTGGACGTGACGATGCCGGCCAAGACATCGGCCGGAACGGACCTAACCGACACATTGAGCTCACACGCAAGCGCTTTGAGCGCAGCGGCTTCGGCCTTGTCGCTAACGGTGGCGACTGCAGCGAGACCGTCAGAACCTCCCGCGGCGTCGAGCGCTTCACGCAGCGAAGCAAGCGTGACGTCCTGCTTGAATCCCAAACCTGCGACCTTCACTTCATCGCACTCCATTGCACGACCGGCCGCCCCGCCTCCCAGGAACGATAACGGCCGAGGTTATCGGCATGCGCGATCTCGACCCGCATCAGCTCGCCGCCGTGGCGTTGATGCAGGCTCGAAAGCAGCGCCTCTGTCTCAAGCGTAACTGCGTGCGCAACCATCCGCGTTCCGGCCTCAATGCGCGACCAGGCGGCATCGAACATCGTGGCGTCGAACCCTCCGCCGATGAAGACCGCTTGCGGGGTCTCAAGGCCTGAAAGGATCTGAGGTGCCGGTCCCTCAATCGCCGTGATCCGATGCGTCAGGCCGAACTTCGCGGCGTTGCTGCGGATGTTTGCTGCACGATCGGCCCGCGCTTCAATTGCGATCGCCGTGCCACCGCAGAGAGCCCATTCTATAGATATCGAACCGGAGCCCGCGCCGATGTCCCACAATCTTTCACCGGGCCTCGGCGCCAACGCCGAAAGCGCGAGCGCGCGCATCGGCCGCTTGGTGATCTGACCGTCATGCACGAAGAGCGCGTCTGAAAGGCCGGAGCTGCGCGGAACTCCGTCCGGTCCATTGGCTTCGAGCGCAACGGCCACCGGACCCACGCCCGCATCGGTCGCGTAGCTGTCGGCACGATGCTGCGTCACGGATTCGCGCGGGCCACCGAGCGCGGCGAGAGTCCATAGCGGTGACGCGCCCCAGCCCCGCGCCGTCAGCCAGTTGGCAAGATCGCCGGCCGCCCTGCCGTCGCGCACGAGACAGATGATGCGAGCTTCGCGTGCTAAGTGCGGCACCAGGCGCTCGAACGGAGATGCGTGAAGTCCGAGACAAACGACAGATTCGAGCCGCCATCCGAGCCGCGCCGCGGCAAGAGAGAATGTCGAGGGAGCGGGATGCGCGATCCATTCGCTTTTGCGCAGCCGCTCCACGAGGTTGCTGCCGACACCGTGCCAGAACGGATCGCCCGAGGCGAGCACCGCCGTCGGACGGCCACGGCACGCCAGCACGCAGTTCGCATCGAAGGGCGCAGGCCAGCGACGACCGCGGTCGGTAATGCCTGCCAGCACGAGATGCCGCTCGCCGCCGAACACGGTCTGGGCTTCCCCAAGCGCCTTTCGGCTTGCTTCCGAGAGGCCGACAAGGCCATCTTCGCCAATGCCGATAATGGTCAACCAGGGATTATCCATGATGCGCGCCCTCATTCTGGGCGGAACGAGCGATGCTAATCTGCTTGCGGATGCCGCCGCGCGCGCCGGGCTCGACGCGATCTATTCGTATGCCGGACGGACGCGAGCTCCGATCGGCCAATCGCTGCCAACGCGCATCGGCGGGTTTGGCGGCGCGAGCGGCCTTGCCGAATACATTCGACGGGAAGGAATTACGCATCTCGTCGACGCGACGCATCCCTTCGCGGCCGAGATGAGCCGCAACGCGGTTGCAGCGTGCGAGGCGACCAGGATACCACTGATCGCGCTCGAGCGCGAGCCCTGGGCAAAAACGCCCGGTGACAATTGGATCGAGGTCGCGGATATCACCTGCGCTGTCGCGGTGTTGCCGGAGAATCCCGCGCGGGTGTTCCTTGCGATCGGCCGGCAGCATATCGAAGTCTTCAGCACCAAGCCGCAGCACGTCTACACTTTGAGGTTTGTCGATCCTCCCGATGGATCGCTGCCGTTTCCGGACGTCGATCTCATCGTGTCGCGCGGACCTTTCAACCTTGCCGGCGAAATGGAGATGATGCGTTCGCGCGGCATCGAATGGATCGTTGCCCGCAATTCCGGGGGAACGGGCGCACGTGCCAAGATCGACGCCGCGCGCGCGTTTGGCCTTCCCGTTGTCATGCTTTCGCGGCCCGAATTGCCCGGCAGGCTGCGAACCGAACGCGTGGCCGAGGTCATGCAATGGCTCGGTCATCGGACATGCCTCGGCGCATAGACCCAGGAACCGACGCGACGTGTCGCCGAATTGCCCACGATGACAAGTGTTCTCATGTCAGCCATCTCGGGCTGCGCCGCATGCAGCATCACCGTTTCAATTCGCTCCTCAGGCGTAGTGACACAGTGCGCGAAGATCACGAGGCGTTCGCCGCAGCTCGCCTCCTTCAGAACTGAGAGCGCGCGTCCAAAGCCCTCGGGCCGGCTCACTGAGCGCGGATTGTAAATCGCGATCGCGAAGTCGGCCTCGGCGGCAAGCCGCAGGCGTTTCTCGATCATCGACCACGGCTTCAGGTTGTCTGAGAGATTGATCGCGCAAAAATCGTGGCCCAGCGGCGCGCCGGCACGCGCAGCCGCAGCCAGCATCGCGGTCACGCCGGGTATTACGCGGATTGCAAGTCCTTTCCATTGCGGTGCGGCTTCGAGCGCTTCGAACACGGCCGAAGCCATCGCGAATACTCCCGGATCGCCGGAGGAAACCATGACGACGCGGCGTCCTTCCGATGCCAGATGTAAGGCGTCGTTTGCTCGCTGCAACTCCATGCGATTGTCTGATGGACGCAGCATGAGTCCTTCACGCGGCTTCACGCGCGCGACATAGGATGCATAGCCCAGTACGTCCGTTGCAGCGGCGAGCGCCCCGGAAACTTCCGGCGTGACCAGCGCTTCGTCGCCGGGCCCAAGTCCCGCGATGGTCAGTGTGCCGGTCATTCGGCGGCCTCCATTTGCCGCCCCTGCCCATGCACTAGCACGATCGCGAAATAGGGACACTCGGCCTCGTCCATATCCTTCAGCCGCACGACGCGCTCGCCCGGCATGGTGCCGCGTTCGATCAACCATGCCTCGCCAAGGCGGCCAGCGGCTTGGAGGGCGCGGCGCACCTTCTGCAGATTGCGCCCGGTCTTCATAATGACGAGCGCATCGGAATTGCGCACGCGCCGTTCGAGCTTGTCCTCCGAAAGCGTGCCCATCAGCACCGTCATCACATCGTCACCAAGCGCGATTGGCCGGCCGACCGAATTCCAGCAGCCGGCCATACCGGGAATGCCCGCGATCACCTCGATCTCGACTCGTCCCTGAAGACGGGCGTGGAGGTGCATGAAGGAACCGTAGAAGTAGGGATCGCCCTCGCAGAGCACGACGATGTCGATAGCGCAGGCGAGCCGCGCAAGACGCTCCGCCCATTCGTCGTAGAAGGCAGCAAGCAGACGTACATATTCCGGACTATCGAAGGCAATCTCCGTGGTGACTGGATATTCCATCGGGTATTCGCAGACGTCATTTGCCAGCAACCCATCGACAATGCGTCGAGCCTGGCCGGGCCGTCCCTTCTTTCGGAAATAAGCAATGTGCTTGGCCGCGCGGACCTCGCGATCGGCACGCACGCTCATCAAGTCCGGATTGCCTGGCCCGAGGCCACAACAAATGATGCGCCCCATGGCTATTCGCTCCGGCTTGCCAGCGCATTCACGGCGGCAACCGTGATAGCCGAGCCGCCAAGACGTCCCTCGATGGTCAGCGCTGGTGCGGGCCGATCGGCCATCAGCGCGGCCTTCGCTTCAGCCGCGCCGATAAAGCCAACCGGACAACCGATGATCGCCGCTGGCCTTGAGCAGTTGCGATCCTCCAGCATGTTGAGGAGGTGAAACAACGCAGTCGGTGCATTGCCGATGGCTACTATCGCGCCATCCAGATGTGCTCGCCACAGCTCCAGCGCTGCAGCCGAGCGGGTGTTGCGCATGGATTCAGCGAGCAAGGGAACCGCGGGATCGTCGAGTGTGCAGATGATGGCGTTGCGGGCCGGCAGGCGCGCGCGCGTAATTCCCTCCGACACCATGCGCGTGTCGCAGAGGATAGCCGCGCCGTTCTGCAGCGCGGCCCGAGCAATGCGCGCCATGCCGGGCGTGAAGCGGATATAGGATTCGACACCCACCAGGCCCGCCGCATGGATCATGCGCACGACCACCGGCTCCTCGTCGGCTGAAAAGCGCTCAAGGTCCGCCTCCGCACGGATGGTGGCGAAGGACTGACGGTAGATCACTGCACCATTGGTCTCATAGACGTGCGGCATCAGCGCTCTCCCGTAAGAACGGAAGGGTCTGCGATCATGCGGGCGGCGCTCAGTCCACGTAAGGTCGGAGCCTCCCGTGTCGAGCCGCCGCGGACGAGATCGAAGCCGTCTCTGGTGGCGACAAGAGTGATCGAAGCTGGGCCGGAATGGGCACAGCCTTTGGCGCAACCGGAGACGTGGAGCCGGGAATCGGGGGCAATGTGCGGCGCAAGCGCCGCCGCGAATGTGCGAATATCTGCATGCGCCTCGCGGCAGGCAGGCGCACCGCTGCAGGCGACAACGCGCAGCATCGGATGGTCGACTTGCGTGATGAGGCCCTCGCAGCCGGGCATTTCACGCAAGTCTTCCGCCAGGATCATGCGCCACGGCGTCATTCGTAATCCTGACGAGCATCCAGCCAGATCGGAGAGTGCCGCATGTGTCACCTGCCCAAATGCGGCGCCGACCATCGCGCCTTGCGGATAAAGTCGCGGACACGGCTCGGCGATCATTCGAGCCGGCCCAACGTGGCCACGAAGCGTGTCTGGCAATTTTGCGCCAGCCCGGATGTACGCTGCCATCCGCCCTCGCCAGCCTCTGGCGCCGCCGGAGGTGACGAACCACTCGGCAAGCGCGAGCGAGACCTTTATGGCGTCTCTCCGCGTGACGGGATGACCATGTTCGGCGCCGTCGGCACGCACGATCAGCTCTCCCGCGAGGCTTCGCTCGACGCGGATGTCGGCGGAGGCGGTGGCAAGCACGCGCTCCATACCGCAATCGACAGCGAAGCCGAATTTGGTTGGCAGGCCGGGCGGTCCCTTCGCAAGCCCCTGCTCAAGCTCTGTGGCGAGCGAACAGGTATCATCGCCCGCAGTCCAGAACGGCGTGACCAGGATGTTGCGCCGCGCCTCCCACTCCGGATCCGGGTCGATCAAGCGCAGCTGAGAGAGTTCCTCGATCAGGGGCCGGTGGCCTTCATCGCTGACACCCCTGATCTGCAGGTTGCCCCGGCTAGTCAGATCGATCAGGCCGTTGCCGTAGCGCTTGGCCAGCGCCCCAATTCCTGCCGCTTGCTTCCCATCAAGCCGGCCACGATGTGGCCGGATGCGAACCACAAGCCCATCCCCTGACCGCATCGGCCGTAAGGCGCCGGGACACCAGCCCTTGATCGCAAACGCGCTCATGAGGCGGCCTCCCGCAGCGCGGCCGCAATCGAGTTGCGCCGGGTCCTCCAGATCGCAGCTTCATGCAATCGAGTGAAGCAATATTCGATCGCCACAAGCGCCGCCGGATTCTCTCTTGCTATGAAAGTGCGAACGTCATCGTTGCCAAGCGTCGCGTCGTAATAGAGATCGAACAGATGCGCAGGCACAGCCTGCGCGAGATGGGCGAAAGCGGCCATGTGTTCAAGTGTCGCCACTATCTCGGCCGCCCCTCGAAAGCCGTGGCGCATCATGCCGGCGATCCATTTCGGATTGGCGGCGCGCGAACGTACGATCCGCGATATCTCCTCGGTCAACGAGCGTGCATGCGGCTGATCCGGGCGCGTGCCATCGAAGTGATAGAGTGATGGGGCGGCCATGCCAAGGCGCGCCGCCGCGGCCGCAGCGCCCGCCTCGTGTGCGGCATAGTCTGCGGCTAACAGCAGATCGGTTTCCGGCAGGTCTTGCGCATGGACGAACGCATCGGCGGCGAGGAGCCTTGCCTGAATACCTGCGCGATCAGGCCTCATCGTGCCGTCGGGTGCGAATGCCCACGATGAAGCGGAAAGCCAGGCTTCGCCGGCCGCATGTTGCGATGCTTGCGTGAATACATCCGGCATCGATGCCATACCGACGCCATACTGCCCCGGGCGCGGCCCGAACACGCGCGCCGCACGATGCCGATAGGGATTCTCGTCGCCTTCGCGTTCAGAAAGCGCTTCGGCCGCAGCCACGAATAGTTGCGCAAGAGTTGAAAAGACGTCGCGGAACAGCCCCGACACGCGCAGCGTCACATCGATACGCGGCCGGCCAAGAGCGGCTGGCGCGATGATTTCGTAACCGGAGACCCGACCTGACCCATGATCCCAGCGCGGTGCGATGCCTGCAAGGTGCAGGGCCATCGCATAATCCTCGCCTGCGGTGCGCATGGTCGATGATCCCCAGAGATCAACCAGTAGTCCTTTCGGCCAGTCGCCGTGATCCTGCAGGTGACGGCGCAGCAATTCCTCGGCGAGCTTGATCCCTTGCGCATGCGCCGAGCGCGTAGGAACCGCGCGGGGGTCGACGGTGAACAGATTGCGTCCAGTGGGCAGTACATCGCGCCGCCCGCGATGCGGCGAGCCTGCCGGGCCCGGAGCAACGCGCCCACCAGAGAGCGCGTCAAGCAGCGCGCTCTTCTCCGCCTCGCCGCAACCCCCACGGCCGAACACATGCAGCCCATCGCCGAACTGGCTCTCCTTGAGATCGCAGACGAAGCGATCGATCCGAGGAATGACCTCCGCCGGCGCAGCCGAGGCGCCAAGGCCGAGATCGTCTTCCAGGCCCGCGGCCCGCGCTTCATCGCGGATCGCCACAATCAGACGCTGGCGGCGCGCGGGATCGAGACCATCAGACGTCGAATACTCATCAAGCAGTTGCTCGAGCGGACGCAAGCCTTCAGGCAATGCGGCCTGCGCCAGCGGCGGCGGCAAATGGCCGATCGTGACCGCGCTAATGCGCCGCTTGGCCTGCGCTGCCTCACCGGGATCGTTGACGATGAAGGGATAGACCACCGGCATGTCGCCAATCAGCGCTTCCGGCCAGCAGGAGGCCGATAGGGCGACGGACTTGCCGGGCAGCCACTCCAGCGTTCCATGCGTGCCCATGTGGACGACCGCATCAACCTCTTGCCGCCGGAGCCAGAGATAGAACGCGACATAGGCGTGGCGAGGCGTGCGCGAGATATCGTGATACTCGACGTCATGATTGGTGACATCACCGCGCTCGGGCTGAACGGCGATGATCGCCTTGCCACGCTGGATTGCTGCAAAATGAAATTCGCCGTCACGGCAGGCGGGATCGTTCTGCGTCGCCCCCCAGGCGCGCGCGAGGTCATCCTGCAGCTGGCACGGAAGTCTCGCCAGCTCAGCGCCGTAATCAGCAACGCTAAAGGTCAATTTCTCCTGCAGGAGAGCTGCACCAAGCGCTTCTGTTGGCTTCACGTCGAAACCGGCAGCGCCGAGATCGGACAATAGCGTTTCGACCGAAGCAAGCGCGTCGAGCCCGACCGCATGCGCAATCTGGTGCGGACGACCCGGATAATTCGAGAGCACAATCGCCAGCCGCTTCCCCCCCGCCGGCTTGTTCGCGAGCCTGTGCCAGGCGGCCACCCGATCCACGACAGCATCGACACGTTCGTCGTCGGGCATGTGCGCCAGGTGCGAGAATTGCAGTTCGGAATCGCGCGCGCTCGGCGACTTGAAACTGACCACGCCCGCTAGCAGCCGGCCGTCAACCTCGGGCAACACCACATGCATCGCCAGATCGCCCGGCGAGAGACCGCGAAGCGATTCCGCCCACTCCTCGCGCCGGGCCGTCGACAACGCGACCTGGAACACCGGACAGGATGCAGCATCGAAAGGCGTCGTCCCTTCGCCGGTGACAGCAGAGAAAGCGGTTGCATTGACGATCACCGCAGGCGTGCATTCCTCGAACTGCCGCTTAAGCCAATCCGTCACACCGGCCACCTTTAGCGAGGCGACGAACACGCCATAGCCATCAAAACCCTTCTTCCGCAGGGCTGTGATCAGCGCGTCGACCGGGGCGGTATCGGCTGAGGTGAGATAGGAGCGATAGAAGGTGACGAGCGCATGCGGCCCTCGATCGGGATTTGGCAGCGCCGCGACTGCACCACGACGCGGATCGTAGAAACCGATCTCGGGAATTTCGACTTCGCCGACGACAGGTCCCGCATAGAGACCCGAAGCTAGTGCGAGTTGTGCGATTGCAGCCTGCGCCGCAACCGTTCCGCCCTTGTCGCACAACGCCTTCAGCCGTCCGAGCGCCGACACGGGTAATGTCGAGAGCGCATCCAGGCGCGGATCGTCGCGACCGTCCGCGGGGAGCACCGCAAGCGCGATATCGCGGTCCTTCGCAAGTTGATGCAGGGCAGCCAGCCCATATGACCAGTAGGATTCGCCGCCGATCAGGCGCACCAAAATGCCGCGCGCATGCGACAGCGTCCGCTCGATATAGGTGTCGACCGACAGGGGATGACGCAGCTCCGCAAGATTCGCGAGCCTCAGCGATGGCAGTCCGGCACGGCCGCGACGCCAGCCAGAGGCGAACGCGGCAAGATCGCTGTCCGAGAACGAGAGCACGACAAGGTCTGCCGGATCTTGACCGAGATCCTTAGGGATCGCAGTCTCCTCAAGACCGCGGCTCTCGCGAAAGATGACGTGCATCAGATCTCGAGTCCAGTCCTGATGGCCGCCTCATCGATATCGTCGTGTTCACCGATCACCACCAGCTTCGAGCGCCTTGGCCGCGTGCCCCATGGCCTATCGAACTGATGCCCCACCCGCTCGCCGACCGATTGCAGCAGCAATCGCATCGGCTTGCCCGCGACCGCGATATATCCCTTCGCGCGCAATACGTTCTGCTCACGCGCAAGCCGCTTGATCGATTCGACCAGCGCATCCACGTCAGCCACTTCCGGGAGCTCGACGACTATCGAAGCAAAATCGTTGTGTTCGTGCTCTTCTTCGCCGTCGCGATGAGAAGGTCGCGAAGCGAGATCGTCTTCAGCAGCCGCTTCGAGACCAAGGATCACACGCGCATCGACTGCACCATTGACGACAGGCAGCATTGGCACGCGACGCGGCATTTCGGCGGTGATCGCCGCCTTGGCCGCTTCAAGTCCTGCCGCGCCGGCAAGGTCCGCCTTGGTGAGCAGCACGATATCCGCGCACGCGATCTGATCCTCGAACACTTCCGACAGCGGCGTCTCGTGATCGAGGTTCTGATCGGCCGAACGCTGCGCTTCCACTGCGGCAGGGTCGGGCGCAAAGCGGCCGGCGGCCACGGCCTCGGCATCCGCAAGCGCAATCACGCCGTCGACCGTGATTCGTGAGCGGATCTCTGGCCAGTCGAAGGCCTTGAGCAGCGGCTTTGGCAAAGCCAGGCCGGATGTCTCGATCACGATATGATCAGGCCTCACGGGGCGCGAGAGTAGTTGCTCCATGGCGGGGATGAAGTCATCGGCGACCGTGCAGCAGATGCAGCCATTGGCGAGCTCGACGATATTCTCGGCAGGACAGCTGGCGTCGGCGCAGGATTTCAGGATCTCGCCGTCGACGCCCTCGCTACCAAACTCGTTGACAAGCACCGCAAGCTTCTTGCCGTTCGCATTGGTGATCAAGTGCTGGATCAGCGTCGTCTTGCCCGATCCGAGAAAACCAGTGACGACGGTCACCGGAACCTTGGTGAGGGTATTCATTCTGCGGCCTCTGGCAGGACGGCGATCGGTGGAATACGGGCAAGCGACTGCTTGCGGAAGATCGCCGGCCGGCTGCGCCATGGCACAATGCCATCTGGCGCGGCCGCGTAGGCCGCAGCCCCGGCGACTACATCCGGTGCGTTTGCATCGGACAAGCGACCGTACACATAGGACCAGCGCCCAAGCCCCGAGAGCGCAATCGAGCAGCCTTGGCTGCAGGCCGACAGGCATTCGACCGGAACGACGCTGACGCCCTCCGGCACGCCAGCCTCGAGGAGAGCGCTGTGCAGACGCGCGCCCGGTGTGGTTTCGCCATCCCTTACTGCCTGGTCGGCACGACAGGTGATGCAGACGTGAAGCGTGACGGTCATCGCCCCTTCTCAACAAAAATTTGGCGGAGGCGATGAGGTACGCGAACCAATGACACACGGGTTCGCTCCCCGTCGCGGAACACCCCGTCCGCCGGTGGTCAATCGGTGCGCTGGCAGGTCTCCCGGCTTGCGGAGCAGGTTCTTCCCTCGATCTCCACCTTCCCAACCCTTAAAGGTCAGTGGCTCTTGGAGATCTCTCCGGTCACGGTCGCGGGGGCGGCTGCGCTTCAGGCTCGAGCTTTGAGGCTAGAGCCCTATCGCATTCCCTCTTCGCCTGTCGTAGGACAGGAACCAACGCCACCGCACCATTTGCCCAAGCGTGCAACTTGTCAAGCCAAAGGGACGTGCAGATGACTTCCGGATCTGATGCTGCTGAGGAAGAAACCGCGATCTCCGAATTCGCATTGGATGCCCGCCATTCGGCAAAAATGGCAAAGAAAATGGCAAAGAAGAAGGCCGCGCGCGACCGGATGATGTCCACCAAGAGTGGAGAGAGGGGGCTCATCATTGTCCACACCGGGGCAGGCAAGGGAAAATCTTCCTTGGCCTTCGGCATGATCATGCGGTGCCTCGCGCATGGCTTTTCCTGCGCCGTCGTGCAGTTCATCAAGGGTGCATGGGACACTGGCGAGCGCCGCCTGCTCACCGGACATTTTGGCGAACTGTGCCAATTCCATGCGATGGAGGAAGGCTTTACCTGGGAAACGCAGGACCGCGTCCGCGACATCGCCGCTGCCCGCACCGCATGGGAAAAGGCCAAGCAGCTGATCGCTGATGAAGCCTTGCGCATGATGGTTCTCGACGAGATCAATATTGCGCTTCGCTACGACTATCTGGAGATCGGAGAGGTCGTTGAGTTCCTGAAGAATTCAAAGCCGCCAATGATGCATGTCGTCCTCACCGGACGCAATGCCAAGCAGGAATTGATCGACGCCGCCGACCTTGTCACGGAGATGACGCTCGTGAAGCATCCCTTCCGATCCGGCATCAAGGCCCAGCCCGGCGTTGAGTTCTGACCAAGCAATCGGGATTCGATTCGATGGCGCGCGCATTGATGATCCAGGGAGCGGGTTCGGACGTGGGCAAGTCGCTCATCGTGGCCGGCCTTGCCCGCGCTGCCACCCGGCGCGGCAATCGGGTGCTGCCGTTCAAGCCGCAGAACATGTCGAACAATGCCGCCGTGACGGTCGACGGCGGCGAGATCGGACGCGCGCAGGCATTGCAGGCGCAGGCCGCAGGTGTCGAGCCGCATACCGATATGAATCCGGTCTTGCTGAAGCCGGAAACTGATGTCGGCGCCCAGATCATCGTGCACGGACGCCGCGTGGCGACGCTGCGCGCGCGCGTGCATACGCTGCGATGAAGCCATCGCTGATGGCGCCGGTTCTCGAGAGTTTCGCCCGTATCAAGGATCGCGCCGATCTTGTTCTCGTCGAGGGCGCCGGCAGCCCCGCCGAGGTCAATCTGAGGAGCGCCGATATCGCCAATATGGGCTTTGCCCGCAAGGCCGACATTCCCGTCGTGCTGGTCGGCGATATTGATCGCGGCGGTGTCATTGCGCAGCTCGTCGGAATCAAGGCCATGCTCGATCCCGACGATGCGGCCATGATTCGCGGCTTCGTCATCAACAAGTTCCGCGGCGATCCATCACTGTTCGATGACGGCTACCGGCTGATCGAAGCGCGCACATCGTGGCGGGGCTTTGGGGTCCTTCCCTACTTCGCCTGCGCTCGTGAACTTCCGGCCGAAGACGCGCTTGGGCTTACCGGCGCACGCAAGGCAGGCAAGTGCAAGATTGTCTTTTCGCGCTGTCGCGGATCGCGAATTTTGACGACCTCGATCCACTGAAGCTCGAACCTGATGTCGACCTTGTGATGGTCCGGCCTGGAGAAGCAATCCCTGGCGATGCAAAGCTCGTGATCCTGCTGGGCTCGAAGTCGACCCGCGGCGAGCTCGCCTTCCTGCGCGCCCAAGGTTGGGACATCGATCTTCTTGCGCATCATCGTCGCGGCGGTCATGTTCTTGGCGTCTGCGGCGGTTACCAGATGCTCGGACGCAGTGTGGCGGATCCGGAGGGAATTGAGGGACCGGCGGGCGAAACTCCCGGTCTCGGACTCATCGACGTAACGACGGTGATGACGCCACAAAAGACTCTGAGCCGCGTCACGGCGGTCCACGCTGCGACGAACCGGCAGATCGAGGCTTACGAGATTCACATCGGACATACCGACGGGCCGGATCGTGCACGGCCATTTGCTTTGCTTGGCGGAGCGCCGGAAGGCGCGGTATCCAGCGACGGCCGCGTGTATGGCAGCTATCTGCACGGCCTGTTCGCTTCCGACAGTTTCCGCAAGACATTTCTCGCACAACTAGACATTCCGGCCGCGGACCAGCAATACCGCGCCAGGGTGGAGAGCGCGCTCGATACGCTTGCCGATTACATCGATACCTATCTCGATGTCGAAGGCCTGCTTACGCTTGCCCGCTGAGGAGGGGCGATCAAGGCGAGATTGTGGCGGAAAACCGCGCCCATTCCGTCTCGTCACCCGGCAAGCCAAGCCGCAGCCATCCCGGCCGCTTCCCAAATATGCGCGACCATATCTGGTGGCGCGCGAGCTTCTGCTGCGCGGCGCGTGCCTCGCCAGTTTCATAGAGCCGGAACAGCGGCGTGCCGCCGACCAATGTCCAGCCCTGTGATTGCACTTCAGCATCCAGGCGGAGGCAATCGCGTGCCAGACGCGTCGAGGTCGCGTTTGCCCAATCGCGATCAAGCAAGGCGCGCCGTCCGATCACAATCGCTGCACCCGAAATCGGCCACGGGCCGACCATCGCGGCCAGCGCAGCGACATCGGCCTCGCTGCCGAGCGCGAAACCGAGGCGCAGTCCCGCAAGCCCGTAGAATTTTCCGAACGATCGCAGGAGTAACAGCCCCGGCCGTCCCGCCTCGGGTGCCAGCGACAAGCCCGAAACGGCATCAGCGAAGCTTTCGTCGACGACGAGTCGACCGACGCGCGGCAAAAGCGCCAGCAGTTCGCTTGGATCAAAGCATCGGCCGTCTGGATTGTTGGGATGGACGACCACGGCGATATCCGCTCCCTGCAGCCCTTCGAGATCAAAAACCTCGGCCACGTCCCAGGCTGCCGCGGAAAAAACCGCCGCGTATTCGTTATAGGTCGGCGCGAGAATCCGCGCCCGACCGCGCGATGAAAGACTCGGCAACAACTGGATGGCCGCTTGTACGCCACCGAGCGCCACGATTGGTGCCTTGGTGGCGTAGTTCTCTCGCGCTGCTCGATGCAGGGACTCGATATCGGATCGCGAAGGCAGTGCACTCCAGGACCTGGGCTCGACCTCACCCACCGGATAGGGCTGCCGGTTCATCCCGGTTGAGAGGTCGATCCAGTCCTGCGCGCGCCCGCCGAATCGGTGCACGGCAAGATCGAGATTTCCACCATGCTCGGGCATTGCCCTCTCTGTCATGCGAAAGCCAAAATCGCAAGCGCACCGGCCAACAGAACCATAGCGCGGACGTACAGCGTCAACCCCTGCCGGATGTCAGCAGCGCGCGGATCGCGTGCGCCCTCGTTGAGCCAGGGTTCGTCGGCGATGCTTCCATGATAGATGCGCGGCCCGCTGAGCCGCACGCCCAGCCCGCCGGCCATCGCTGCTTCCGGCCAGCCGGCATTGATCGAGCGATGACGGTTGGCATCACGCGCCATGCAAGACAACGAGTTCGAGGGCCGCGTCGCCAGCACCATAAACAACAAGCCGGTGAGTCGCGCCGGTACGAAATTTGCGAGATCGTCGATGCGCGCGGCGGCCCAACCGAAAGCTTCATGGCGCATCGTGCGATGGCCGATCATTGAATCGAGCGTATTGATCGCCTTATAGCCAATGATGCCTGGCAGCCCGAACAACGCCCCCCAGAACACAGGCGCCACAATGCCGTCGGAAGCGTTCTCGGCCAGGCTCTCGATGGCCGCGCGCGCGATGCCGGCTTCATCGAGAGTTGCGGGATCGCGTCCGACGATCTGCGCGACCGCCGCACGTGCGGCTACGATATCACCGGATTGCAACGGGTAAGCAACAGCGGCCACATGATCATAGAGCGAACGCAGCGCAACGAGTGGCCATGCGAGAACTCCCAGGAGCACGATGCGGCTCCATTCAAAGGCAAGCGCGACTTGGACCACCCATCCAATGCCGGCCGAAAGCCCAATCACGAAAACAGCGACGGCTGCGCCGGCGATCCGCCGGACTGCAGGCGTGTCGATCGTCCTGTTGAAGCTGATATCGAGGATGTTGATCAGCCTGCCCAGCCAGGCGACGGGATGACCAACGCGGGCGAACAGTCCATCGGGCCATCCCAACACGCCGTCCACCATCATCGCCACAGCCATCGCTCCCGCAAAGCCCATGCATCGTCTCCGTCATGAGTCCTGATGCACAAGAATTCTGGATCAAGGCAAGCCTATTTCGCCTGATTTCGCCTTTGTCTTTGCCGGAGATTGGTGATTAAAACTGGCCTTAAGCGGAGGACGTCATGGCCATCATACTCATCACGGGCGGCGCCCGATCGGGCAAAAGCCGGCGCGCAGAAGTCCGCGCCCGCGCCTTTCCGGGGCAACCCGTCTATATTGCCACGGCAGAGGCGCTCGATGAAGAAATGATCGAGCGAATATCAAAGCATCGAATGCGACGAGGAAAGGAATGGCTCGAGCGCGAGGTTCCGCTCGATCTTGTGCAGGCGCTGGTCGAAACCGATGGCGGCGCTGCAAGGCTGGTCGATTGTCTCACGCTCTGGTTGTCGAACCTGCTCCATGTGAAGCGCAACTGGTCGCATGAGGCTTCGCTGCTCGCTGACGTGCTCGCCCGCCAACGCAGCCCGGTCATCATAGTCACGAACGAAGTTGGGCTCGGTATCGTGCCGGACAATGCGTTGGCGCGCGCATTCCGGGACGCGGCTGGTATCATGAACCAGACGATTGCCTCCGTCGCGGACGAGGTCGAATTCGTCGTCGCAGGATTGCCGATGAAGCTGAAGTAGCGCCGCGCTTTGGAATTGCAACGTTGTCCAGTGAGCGAGCTGACGGTTCGAGGGCTGAAGACAAATGTATCGTTTCGAACTTCTCAAGGGCATCGTCACTGACCTGAGAAACGCCATTTGGTCTCCACGATTCTGCCTTTCGGGCCGGCGAAGCCGGTCACCGATGCCGATGTTGCCCGCGCGGGCTGGTCGTTGCCGATGGCCGGACTTCTGGTGGGCCTTGCCGGAGCAGCGATCTATTCGATCGCGCGCGAGGTCGGTTTGATGCCAGGCCCCGCCGCCATGCTGGCGCTGGCGGCCACGGTCCTTGTCACCGGCGCGATGCACGAGGACGGTCTTGCCGATACCGCCGACGGGCTCGGCGGCGGCCGGACGCGCGAGCGGAAGCTCGAGATCATGCGCGACAGCCGGATTGGCACCTATGGCGCGTGCGCGCTGATTGCATCGCTTACCTTGCGATGGAGTGCGCTCGAAACGATCGCAGAGCCAAAGTCGATTGCGGCTGCGCTATCCGTTGCACATGCGGCTGCACGCGCCGGCTTGCCCGCCTTCATGTGGCTGATCCCGCCGGCGCGATCGGACGGGCTTTCGGCCGGAGCCGGACGACCGCCGGGACAAAGCGCGGCCATTGCATTTGCTCTCGGGGCTCTTTGCCTGCTTTTCGGTTTCGGGCCGAGCAAGGCGATGATCGGAGTGATTTTGTTGGCGCTGGTCGGGCTGATACTGGCATGGCTTGCCACAAGGCAGATCGGAGGACAGACAGGTGACATATTGGGCGCGTTTGAGCAGATTGGCGAGATCGCGATTTTGCTGATGGCGGCCGCCCTCCTCCACAGGGAACTGCGACCCTGATGGTCCCGTTCGACGAAATTTTTCGCCGGCAACTGCGCGACCTGTTCGTGTGGCGCCGCGACGTGCGGCGCTTTCGTACCGATCCTCTGCCGAGCGATGCCATGGAGCGGCTCATTGAGGTCGCCTGCCTTTCTCCTTCGGTTGGCCTGAGTCAGCCTTGGCGGTTCATCATTGTCGAAGACCAGGCGAGACGCAGCGCTGTGATCGATGACTTCAAGACATGCAACGCCGATGCGCTGCATTCTTTTTCAAGCGAACGCGCCGCGCTGTACGCGACCCTGAAGCTCGCCGGCCTCGAAGAGGCGCCCGGTCATCTGGCCGTGTTCGCGGACAAGGCAAGCGATCTCGGTTATGGCCTCGGGAGTGCAACGATGCCGGAAATGATCGAATATTCCGTCGCCGCGGCCATCTGCTGCATGTGGCTCGCCGCACGCGCAGAGGGCATCGGACTTGGCTGGGTGTCGATCCTGAACCCTGAACGCATCCACGAGATTCTTGAAGTACCGGAGTCCTGGAAATTCATTGGCTATCTCTGCGTGGGCTATCCCCAGGGAGAGTTTGATCGACCCGAACTTGAACGCGCCAACTGGGAATATCGGCGAACGTCGAAGGAATTTACGGTTCGACGCTAACCCATTGGCGGCAGCGATCGGTCGAAGAATAGAGATTTGTAGTGTCTCAGTTTGCCGAAGTGAACTTTTTGGTTAACTCAGTATGGCTCTACGCCCCTCGCCTGCCAGCAGGCCAGCATGCTATCATATGAGCCTGGGTCAGCTTTCCGATAGTGATGTTTTGGGCTCGAGTAGGCGGCGGCACAAAGAACTCGCAGGCAGACCGGCCCTCGCCACGTCACGAATCAGCATGCCGGCTCGCTGTCGCTATGGTCATGCCTCCGGGCCCGAGAGTCCACGCAGAACGCAACTATCCCCGGTGGTTGTCCCGATTTTAACTTGTGGAAAGCTCTGCATCTGGACAATCCGTCCCGGGGACGAAGTCTTGAAGCGGACGCTCAAGATGAGGCAGAAGCCGCATAAATCTTCATTGGGGAGAAAAAGAGAAGCCCCGACCAGTGAAAAGAGGCGGGCGATCAGAGCGGGATTAGAGTTCTGATTTTGGCAATTGTTTCTGCAATTACCGCATCCGTGGCGCGGCCACGATGCTGCGATCTCCTGTCAAACCAAGAGATGCTCTTCACCTGGTCGCTGATTACCCATCCCGTGACTCCGCAGCCATCGGGCAGCTCGACCTGGAAGTTGTTAAGTTTGTCTTGAGATGTGATTGGGCACGCGACGCACAGGCGTGCAAATTGGTTGTAGCGCTTTGGACTCAAAACTAAAGCGGGGCGCCAGCCATCTTGCTCGCGTCCCGCCTGTGGATGAAAGTTGAGCCAAATGATATCGCCCCTATCTGGGCAATACGGCTCACCAGATTTCGTTGCCGACTGGTCCGTGAGTGTTGATTTCGCCATACACGTTCTCTGCGGTCATGCCCTCTAGGAGCTCGTCCAACGTGTAGACCGGACGATCCAAGGGTGTCACGACCAAAGAGCCGCCTTTGACCTGAATATCCGCAGCTTTTCCCTCGAAAACTTCGAGTTCTTTGGCTAGGCCAGAAGGAATACGAACGGCTAAGCTGTTGCCCCATTTGGAGAAATGCGCGTTCATGGCAGTACCCTACGGAAAGCTGTCAGAGCCCCAATGGCTCGTCGATACAATGACGATACACCAGTTTGGTTCCAGATGGGAGTATTTCAATACCGACCGCCCTATTAATTTCTGTTACCATTGATATCTGTGACCTTTGTCACTTAGATTGACTAGATCGCCATCGCAAGTAGACCCTCATAACAGCGCAGACGGCCGCAGTGCGGCTGGAAAGGGGTCAGCAAGTGGCTACCGGAACCAGGATTGAATATTTTCAGAAAATTGCTGTTGAGAGATCGTTTTTCAGGATCAGGCTTCCTTCGCCTGACCCCAATCGAACGGTGTGCCATCGACCCAGACGCAGTGAAGGATCACGGCGATCTTGCGGACGATGGCGACTTTTGCCTTTCTCATGCCAATTCGCTTGGCAAGCTTTATTCCCCAAGCCTTGAGAGAAGACCATTTCTTGGTCCGATAAAGCAGCACCGTCGCCGCCTCGAACAGGTAAGTCCGGAGCAGACGGTCGCCCCATCGGGATATCTTGCCGTTGATGTCCGTTTCACCAGATTGGCTGCGCCGCGGTGTAAGACCCAGATAGGCGCCGACGCTTGACGCCGATCGGAAGCGCGATGGATCGTCGATCGTGTGGCGGAACGTCAAAGCAGTCACCACGCCAACACCAGGAACCGTCATTAGACGGCGCGTCGTCTCATACGACTTCGCCAACTGGCGGACTTCGTTGTCGAATGTGCCTTGTTGCTTGCAGATCTGCTCATGGATCGACAGAAGCGGCGCGATCGCACTGAGGAGCTGATGATCTTTACCCAATAGCTCGCGAACCTGATTGCGGAATTGCAGTCCGATCGCACGGGGGAACAGCAAGCCGTATTCTTTGATGAGACTGCGGACCTGGTTCTCGATATCTCGACGAATGGCCACGAGCCGGGATCTCGCCACGAGTATCGCACGGATCTTCTGACTTTCCTCGCTCTTGACCTTGACTTCTCGATACCAGCCAACCCGTACCAGTTCGGCCAGACCTCGAGCATCGTTCTGATCGCTTTTGTTCATGCGCACTGACAAAGCCGCGTGCGCATGCCGAGCGTCGATACAGACCACTGGAAGATCAACCCTACGAAGCTCGTGCCACAGCCAACTCGCCATTGCCCCGGTCTCAAAACCAATGCGCTCGGCGTGTGGAGCCCGCTTCCGAAGCAGTGCCGTGAGCGCCCCGGGGTCGGACTTGGCCTTTCCCTCGAACAAGACCTGACCTACCTCGTCGAGCACACACACTGACGTTTCATTCTGCGAGACATCCAGCCCAACATATTGCTTCATAGCCCCTCCGATTCGTAAGATTGTGGAAGGCTTGAAGATAGCGGACCTTTCGTGCCGCGGGCGCCGGCCGCAATTACGTCATCGTCTGCAATATTGACCCCCTAAGCCGGGGGATCGGCGTCCAAAATTTGCAGGCCGATTGACACTGCTTGCCGGCGTGATCGCTTTTGCGCCCGGTGCGCTGAAGGACCGGCACGACCTCATCAATGCGTTCGACCGAGATCCAGACTTTCATGAATTCCGGCGGCGTGGCGTTTACGGTGTGCTAGTTCGAACAGCGGCTGCCAGAACCCCTCGCGATCATAAAACACGACGGGCTTGGCGTGTAGACCGAGTGGATGCCACAAAATCTCTACGGCCTCTTCCGAAGTCCCGATGCTGCCCGGCAGCACGACAAACGCATCGGAACGTTCGAACATCAGCATCTTGCGGTCATGCATGTTGGCGACAACGACGTGCTCCACCGTTTCGAGCGCCCGTTCCGGAGCAGTGAGGAACTCAGGGATAATGCCGAGCACGCGCCCACCGGCTTCGTGCGCGCGCGTGCGCAGGCTCCCATCAGGCCCGTGCCGCCACCGGCACAGATCAGCGTCAGCCCGGCTTGGCGCAAGAGTTAGGCCGAGGCGAACTGCGGAAGCCCGATAAGGCAGGGCGGCCTCATCTGTCGACCCGCAGAAAACACCAACAGATTTCACGAGCGTCAACGCCAATCGGTCCCTGCCGTTACCCGCGCTGCGCTCAGGCCATCTACTTGTGGCGGCTGCCGAAGCCCGTCACTTTCCAGCTCAGCGGCAGCTCAAGGAACTCCCGCGTCTGCCAGCGGGCATGGTCGAGGTACTCCTGGGCGATACCCTCGACGAGTTCTTCCCTAGTTTCAGCATCAAGGCTAAGCAGCCCCGCGACCGGCAGTGCTCGCTCGGCGGCGAAGCGGATTGCAACTCGATAGCCGTCAATATCGGCGAGAGCTTGATGCAGGCGCGGATCCCGCCAAAGCTCGACGAGTTCTTCCAACAACGAGGCTCGCCCCCCTCTGCGCTCAAACATCTCCCGCACGCGAGCACGGGCGCGGCTCAGGAACTCGGTTGGGTCGCCTAGTTCGAACCGATCCGACCGCCACTGAAAGCAGTCCCAATATTCATCGGCAATCATTGTGTTCAGCAACGAGACCGAGCCCCCTTCTAAAATGATCAGCCGGTGGCGAAGGGCGCATTCGGCGACCCGTAGCTTCAGCAGTTTGTGTGCTTCGTGCGCCGGGATTACGCCGTTGATAAGCTTCCGCGAGCAGACATAAATCCTTTGTGTGCCCCGCAGTTCGGCGGGTGTTGGCCGACCGCTTCCGGTGGGTATTTCGGCACAGCACTGCACCCGATCCAGCGATATCACCGGCGCGCCGGTCCGTTCGGCAGCGGCCACGGCGGCCGCCGTTTTTCCTGTGCTCGTGGGCCCCCAGATGAGATGAAGAATAGGATTCATTTATGCATCACCACGCATCTGGATCTGATTGGAGAAGCCGCGCCTAGTTGATGGCGCAAGCGTCGGGAGATAGCTGTGGAGCACCGCGACAACCTGCTCGCAACCACCCCTCTTCCATCCGTATGAAAACAGCAAACCGCTGGTCCTGCGCCCCGTAGGAACCGAGAAAGCCCATTCCACACTTTTCTCGCCCCCCACCAAACGGAGTAGATCCAGGCCAATTGCGGGCTCGATAGCATCGTAGAGCAGACATGCGCGCAGGCCCGGTTTCGCCAAGGCACTGAATAAATGAGCTTCGTGGTCCAAACGCGAGGATGAGAGGGGCGCTGTTGGATGGACGCAGGCGATGTCATTCTCCTCAATGTCGCAATTTGCTTCATTGACCGCGGAATGCAGGAGGACAAGACGCTTTCCACCAATTCGCGTTGGCAGCGTGCACCCGTGACTTCTGGTCCGCCCGGCGACCCAGGCCAACAACTCGGAAAAAACCGTAGCGAACTCAAAATCCTCAAAGCTGATGGCCTCCATGAGGCACAGTAACTGGAGGAAATCGGGAACATGGTTTGCGTCATACAGGGCCATGGAATCGCCTCCTTGAGTAGCAGTTGTGGGGCTCGGGTCGCGGGCAGCGACACGCGTCGGGTTCAACGGAGGAGAGCATCGCTCGTTGTCGCGCGTCTGCGTGCACTCAGCCCTCAGTCAGCGTTGCGGTATCGTGACTGCAACCGCCGCGCCAACGCCGACCCAGCTGTTTAGGCTGTTGATTGATTGAATTAAAATGGCGCCGTCGTGAAATCAACCGACATGTACGATGTCAGACACCGGACACAAGTCGCTGGCTGCGCCGGCAGGGAAAATGGCGGAATTGCCAGCGAGCAATTTCTCTGGGGCAACGCTCTGTTAGCTTCGGGAGACTTGGTTGCGGAATAACACAGAAGGCTCCGCCAACAGGCCTTCTCTCTGTGCTCATGGGGAGGACTCGGAGCAACGGTATCCGTCCGGTGAAGCTTTCAATACCCACAAATTCGACTCCGGCCATGGCGCCCAGCGCGATGTCAGTGAGGCGTGACAGCCCGCGCCACATAACGGTATTGCCAGGCGGCGGATCGCTGGCGCGGGCGAGATAACCGCCGAGCCGGGCGATCTTGATCAGATAGTGCGAGAGCGTTTTCTGTCTTGCTTTTGGGTTGTCGTTGACGAGGCCATCGAGCACGCCGATTTCAGTTGCAGTCAACGCGAGGGTTGGCGGTGCGTCTGGGGCGGAACGGTTGAGCATCGTCATCCAGAAGACCCGCCAAGTCAGGATGCAAAACAGCGAGATCAGATTGGTCAGACGCTGGGCAGTCCTGAGCTTCGACTCCTCAGCTTTGCAGCCCGATTTGAGGATCTTATGGAACACCTCGATCTTCCATCTCAAAGCATACCATTCGAGCTTCTCAATGGCGTCGGCCCGGGAATCAACAGGCAGGTCGGTGATCAGCTTCCAATCGATCTTCTTTCTGTTTTTTGGCGTCCCGCGCTCTTCGGCATGGATCACCGTCCCAACCTCCTGAAAGCTCACATCTAGAGAGGAGCGGGTCGGTCAATCTCCGGAAGCGTGATCACATCGTTGGATGCGTCGACAACCCGCATGACGGCCTGACCTGATCCATCTTCCCGGCGAACGGACTTCGCTTCGGGAAGGCTGGTGTCGTGCCCTGCCCCGAAAACTTACTTCTAATATCCGTTTTTGCTGCAAGTGTCCTAAGTTGAATTTCCCGATAGCCGAGCGAGCGCTTCCTGCGGCGAAACGCCCAAAAGGCTCGTGGGGCTGGTCGGTATCCGTCCGGCGTAGCTTCAATTACTCACAAATTCCCCTCCGACTATGGCGCTCAGCGCGATGTCGGCTAAGCTCGACAGGCCGCGCTACATGACAGGATTGCCGAGCGGCGGATCGCTGGAGCGGGCGAGATAGCCGCCGAGCCGGGCGATCTTGATCAGGTAGTGCGAGAGCATTTTTTGCTTTGGGTTTGTCGTTGACAAGGCGATCGAGCACGCCGATTTCAATCGCACTCAACGCGAGAGGTGGCAACGCGTTTGGGGCGGAACGATTGAGCATCGTCATCCAGAAGACCCGCCAACTCAGGATGCAAAGGAGAGATCAGATTGGTGAGGCGCTGGGCGGTGCTGAGCTTCGACTCCTTAGCTTTGCGACCCTATTTGAGAATCTTATGGGGCACCTCGATCTTCCATCTCAAAGCATCCATTCGAGCTTCTCAATGGCGTCGGTGCGGGAACCAACAGCCAGGTCGGTGATCAGCTTCCAATCGATCTTCTTTCTGCTTTTCGGCGTCCCGCGCTCTTCGGCATGGATCACCGTCAGCATCAGAGCGGGATAGCGATTCTACTTTCCGATCGGCGGCCGGATGCGAATCTTGCGATATCTGATTTAAAGAACGGCCCCGTCGCGATCGCCCTTGCTGTTGCTGACTTCGATGCCATGGCCCCCTTTGACAACGACCTTGTCCATTCTCGTCGACAATCGTGTGATCCCCGTCCAGCCAGACGGTGAGCCAGATGGGCGGCGATGCGGGCGAGGACATCAAGCCTGCGGGTCGAAGCCGTTCCTTTTTCGCCGATTATGCGACTGCCCAACTATGCCGAATGGTTTTGGGGAGGGCCCGTCGTTTGCGACGTACTTGCGGCTGGTCGAGCGGTCGTCGTCCCGGCTCCATTCGGCTCAGCTTGGCGTGTTATAGCGCCTCAAGGAAGGCGAGCAGGCGGTCACCACAAAATGCCATTGGCATAACATAGATTACGGGGTCGGAATTCGATCGGGTGTATCGACGGTAATGCAACCGCTCTTTGCGCGCGACACGCAGGTGCACAGCTTCCCGTTCGTCGCCCGCTCCTCGCCGCTGAAAAACACGTCGCGATGATCGACCGGGGCCGACGCCTCCAGGATCGGCAGGACGCACAGGCCACATTCTCCGCGTCGGCAACCGAAGATCATGTCGACGCCGGCATCTTCAAGCGCGTCCAGTATGGAGCGGTTGGCAGGAACGTCGACTTCGAGACCCAGTCGGGGAATTTTAATCTTGAACGGCGCGTCCGCAAAGTTGCCGGCATTGCCAAACGTCTCGTAGCGGAGGTGCGCCACGGGCCTGCCTGCTTCGTACCACAGGCGCCTGACCGCCTCCAACATGCCGAACGGGCCACACACATAGAGCTCGCCGCGCGGATCGAGTTGGGCGATCTCGCCGGCGATGTCGATGCGCTGTTCCTCTTCATCGACGAAGAGCTGAAGCCGTTCGCCAATATGACGGGCTAGCTCGTCTGCGAGCGCCAGGTCGCGGCGGCTGCGCGCGGCATAGAGCAGGCGAAACTTCGCGCCTGCTTGCTTCAGCGCCAGTGCCATCGTGTAGATCGGCGTGATGCCGATGCCGCCGGCAAGCAGCAGATATTCCGGCTGGCCGTAGCTCAATTCGAAGCTGTTGCTCGGCGCGGAGATCGTAAGCCGTTCGCCCGCCTTGAGGCGCCACATGCCGATAGACCCGCCCCGGCTGGACGCGAGCCGTTTGACGGCGATGCGATAGAGTCCGTCCGGACAAGGTCCCACCAGCGAATAGCTTCGAAGCTGCGGCCGGCCGTCAATGAGCACAACGACGTCGATGTGACTGCCGGGCGTTCCGGTGACGAATGCGCGGTCCGCCTCGATTTCGAAGAGAAGGACGTCAGGAGTAAGCTCGCGCGTGGCGCGAATGCGCGCGCTAACCCATTCGATCGGCTTGACCATAACTTTTCGCTCACTCGGTCGCAGCGTTTGCGATCATGCTGGTCTGTTCGTCGGCCAACATCCCGGCGATCAGCCGCCGTGCCCAGAGCGCGCCTGCATCGATGTTGAGATCGTAGAAGGGCGAACGCGGGTTCTTCTCGATCGCGGCCTGCTGCGCCTCCAACACCCTGTGATCCTGATCGTAGACGCCCGCTCCGCCATTGACGTGGGCGAGCTGGAGCTCTCTCGTCAATTCCGCATCATTCCTGCGATAATTTCGGACGAAGTTCCAGAAATAATGGCAGGTCGTCTCGGTCTCGGGGCTGATCGCCGCCAAGAACGCACCGTTGACGCCGTGCGAGCGCTCGCCTTGCGGCGCGCCCGTACCTGTCGGCGCCACGCCGACGTCGCCGACGACGACCGACGGTGCCTGGAACGTCACGATCTGCCAGCGATCGACACGGCCCGGCCGTCCGAGCTGGCGCGCCCAGAACGGGGGCGGCTCAATGTCGATCATCCAGCGGGTCATCGTCGCGGTGTCGCCAGTGTGGGTCACATCGAAGGGCGCGGCCGTGATCGCCTCGTCGCCGATGCTGTCAGCATGCACATAAGTCTCGTGCGTGAGGTCCATGAGGTTATCGATTACAAGGCGATAGTCGCATTTCAGCTGATAGAACGTGCCGCCCTCGCCGACCCATTGCCTGCCGTCGTTCCAGTGAAAATTCGGAATTTTTGCAGGGTCCGCCAGCGCGGGATCACCGGGCCACAACCAGACCAGCCGATGCCGCTCGGCGACCGGATAGACGCGTACGCAGGCTGACGGATTGATCGTCTTCTGCGCGGGCATGTAGGTGCAGCGGCCGGCCGAATTAAAGACCAGCCCGTGATAGCCACACATAACGTCATCGCCCTTGAGATGTCCTAGCGACAGCGGCAGCAGCCGGTGCCAGCAGGCATCCTCCAGTGCGGCGATCACGCCGTCGGTGAGCCGGTAGAGCACAACGTTCTTGCCGCAGATGGTGCGGGGGGAAAGCTCGCGGCCGATTTCGTGGCACCATGCAGCCGCGTACCAGGCGTTGAGCGGAAAAGGCTTGGATACGTTCATGGGTAGTGTCTCTCCCTGGTCCGGTCGATGTTCGCCGGCTTGTCTCAACCCATTCCAGCGGCCCGCGCCTTGCCGCTCTTGGCACGAGACGTGCCTCGGCGGTCAATCATCACCCTCAGATGACATACTTCGCAATTAGCAAGCCACGCCGCTCGAATTGTTTGTCAATGAGCTACAGGCATGGCGAAGCCTACAACCTGACACGACATTAGATTACCAGACGAACTTCGCGCCCTCCGGCAGTTCGCAGACAAATTCGCCCTGGGTCGCGGCTTCGGCCGCCCCGGCGGCCAGCTTCGAGGCTCGCACCGTGAGCTTGCCGTCGCGGCTGAGGCTGTGGCGAATGTATTCCGTCACCGGGCGTCCCGAGCTGTCCACAGTTTGATGCGCATTGGCGAAGCTGATGCCATTCTGGGCGGTCACCCTGAAGGCACTGATAACCAGCCCGCCCTGCACGGCCGGCCCGGGCTTGCCGCCATCTACGGTGGTACACCGGTTGAGGTCCAGTATGAGCTTCACATTCTTGCCGGCGTGCAAAGCACTGAGCACCTCGGCGTATTTCGGCGAGGGCTCATCAGCCTGGGCCATCGTGCTTACGCTTGCAGCCAGAAGCAAGGAAAACAGGATCGTCAGGTTTCCGTTGAGCTGCATATGCTCTTCTCTCCACTTGAACCACAGGCTGCGCGAGCGCCAACTTGCCCGATGTCCTATCGCAAACAGCTTCGTGGAATCCAGACATCAGGCACGTTCGCCTCGCGACAACTACACGTGTCGCAACCGCGCGCAAGTGGTTGCGAAGGCTAATCTGACGTCACAAACTCGTATGTAAGGTTTGCGAAGTGGAGTCACAATTTGTGACACCCTCTGCACTATTTGGTCCAGCGGTCGCGGCGCCGAAAGGACGAATGGCACTCAAACACGCGATCGGCCGGTCTTGCCGTCATTTCGTCATCCTGCCTTTCCGGAGGTGCCGAAATGTCGCGCGAGCAGTAGCTCGGACGTTTCGGTCATCTCGATGCGCTGGGGTCGCCGCCGACCAACGCGAGCACGGTGCGATTCCCGCCGCGCCACGTGCTGCCGACGAGCGCGATGTTGATGTGGATGGTCTGCCCCGTTTCAAATCGAGTGATTTTTTGATCCAGAACCGCATGGCTCCCCCTCTTCGATCCGGGCCAGGCGGACGCCCGCCGTTACGCTAGCACCCTCAGCTCGCGCGCGGCCGCAACCGTGTTGGTAAGCGCCGGCCTCACCTCTTCCCATTTGCGCGTCTTCAGGCCGCAATCCGGGTTGATCCAGAGCTGTGCATCCGAGAGGCGCTGCCGCGCGAGCTTGGTACCCGCGGCGAATGGATATCATAGACGCCGGGGCCGATCTCGTCGGGTAGCGGTAGTGCTTGAAGGCGTCGAGGACCTCCATCTTGGAGCGCGATGTCTCGATTGAGATGACGTCGGCATCCATCGCACCGATCGCGTCGATGATCTGGTTGAGCTCCGAACAGCACATGTGGGTGTGGATCTGCGTCTCGTCGCGCACGCCCGAGGAGCAGATGCGGAAGATCTCGACGGCCCAGTCGAGATAGCTCTTCCAGTCGGATTGCGCAGCGGCAGGCCTTCGCGGAGCGCCGCCCCGTCGATCTGGATAATCCCGGCGCCGCCGGCCTCGAGATCGGCGACTTCGTCGCGGATCGCCAGCGCAATCTGCCGGCAGGCCTCGCTGCGTGGAATGTCGTCCCGGACGAACGACCAGTTGAGGATAGTGACCGGACCGGTCAGCATCGCCTTCATCGGCTTTGCCGTCAGCGACTGCGCGTATGTCCACCACTCGACGGTCATGGCTTTTCCGTCCGACCTTCTTGGCATCTTGGATGTCGGCAATGCCCGAGACCAGGGTGCAGAAGGTGATCGGCGCGATCACCATCTTGATCAGCTTGATGAAGCCGTCCCCGAGCGCCTTGATCCATTCGTTAGTAGCAAAGTTTGGCCACAGCCAGCCGACGATCGCGCCGAGCACAATCGCAATCAGCACTTGAACGTAGAGGATTCGGTCCCACGGTTTTGAGGCGCTCGGCGTTACCGGGCCTGTCGTCGCGATCGTTGCCCCATTACGTTGATATCCCCTCTTCTTTCCTGCATTGTCGCTTAAGCGTTGCGTCGCGCATCCGATGATATGGATCTTCCAAGATCTCACGTTCTTTTAGGAAGTGGCATGCGAGCGTACAGAAGAGCCATCCTAGGACTACGTCCTCACCCGATTTGGACGCGTTCGTTCGAGTTGGAGTGTACACTGCGCATAATAGCCTTCGTTCATCCGAAAAGACGAGTTGCTCTCCGTCGAAGAGACCGGAGTTCTCGCCTTTCATTTGTTGCCGAAATTCAGATCAGCGAGAGACATGCACGCCAGTCCGGTAAACCCCGAAAGGATTCCGCTTTCGCTCCAACCACATCCCGAGACGACACCAATACTTAATCAAACGGCAGAGGCAATTGCGATTATGAACCTAATGAAGGGACCGAGCTCGATCTTACTTATGACTGCGCGTCCAAAAATGAGTCTGGCGATCTCTGTTCGGTTCGTGGGAGTTCGCAGATCTTTCGGTAGCCCCGCGAAGGCTTCATCAAAAATTCTTCCCAAATCCGAAAGCTGTTCTGGATCGTATACGATGCTTTGTTCCCGGATTAGTTGCCCCACTCCACCGCTTGTGACCGCACTGCCGGTTAGCTGCTCGCGCTCCGGGCAGAACCCGAGTCGTGCCGCTATCAACTCGCTTGTAAGTTCGTTGAGCGCTTGCGCCGCCTCAAGCGCGTTCTTGCCTTCGCAGATCAGTCTTGCAACCTCTTCTATTTGCTGCTCGATGCTCTGCTTGAGGTGCTGCACGCGCGCATCGCAGCGATGAACGTGTACAGCAGGTTCTACAGGCTGCGGTCCAGTGAGGTTCGGATCTGGACCGATCTTAACTTGGATCAACGTGACAAATTTGACGAGATTCTGCAGAGGAACGGATAGAAATCGAAGTGGGAGCGCATAAAGCGCTGTCACCCAATGATGTCGTTTCAGGCGCTCTATTGGCCTCGGTTTTCTAGACCCGTACACTGTCATAGTCATGACTGCCTCATGAATTGTTCTGGCATGAATTCGGAATCAATGCACGCCAGCAGCTCGCTGTCGCGCGAGCACTTAGCTTCTGTACTGAGACATGCCGGCCCGCAGAGCGCGAACGTCTGATGACGGCCCCTAGTAATCGACAATCAATTTTCACGATCTGCTATGTTTTAGTTGCATCTCAGCCGGCGCTTTGACTAGCAGCAGTTGTTCCGATTGGTAAAATAGATTGTTCTGATTGAAGGCATTCACAGTTTGGATAGAAAGACGGAGCCAATTAGCTTCATTAGAAAGTGAAGGCGCGGCCTTCGAAACTTGTTTGACGGCCGACGAATGCACGACGACTGTCTCTGGACAGACGATTTGAGAGGTCAGGACTGTCAAACCGCGCGTTCGTCCGGCGCCAAGCTGTTTGAAGCGCGGATACTGGCGTGCGCCAACGCGCGCGGCCTCTTCGTCAACAACGCGCGAACGCTTCAGGGCACGTGCCACCCCTGGTTTGATGGCCTAGACCCGACTGTTAACTTCTCTCCGCAATGGCGTGATTGACCTCTGCGTTTCCCTCGAAACTAACTAGGAGCACATCACTCTGAGCAACAGGATTGTGGCCAGTCCTTCCGTCCTTCCGCACGATCACCTCTTAGCTTTGCAACACATCATCTGCGGAACCCGATTTGAGGCGCCAGACTGTTTTGCTTAGGATGCATTTTGAGTTGGGCCGAGCGTCGAGCGCAAAGCTGTCACGCGCCTCACTATTGCGCATCTCAGAACGGGCAGCGCATCTGGATGATGCGCAGCACGTCTAACCGAGCGCGAAACGGACCGCCTTTGCGGCCGTTCAAATCTCTCTGCTGAGACTCTGGGCCGACAACAACGAGAGCACTCGCACATAACTACGAACGGCTAGATGCATTTAGCGTAACCGTCCGGTGAGGCTTTCAATTACCCATAACTTTGACCACTCGGACTGATCCGCTGATCGGCGAAATCTTGAGTCGAAAGAATCACTTGTGATTCCTTGCTGAGCACCTGATTCGCGAGGGGGTGCTCTATGGGGCTGAGATTAAGGGATCGATCGACAAAAGGCTGTTTGCGATCCTTGGAAGGTGAATGTTGGATTGATCGAGAGACCAGTGGATGCGAGTTTAGGGACGCGCGGCTCGGCGACAGATTCCGCAAACTGCTCACGCAGATTGGAAGCGCCATGGGACAAAGCATTCCGCTCGTCTGCCAGGATTGGGCGAATACCAAGGCAGCCTACCGCTTCTTTTCTAATGACCGGGTCAGCGAAGCGGACATTCTGGCCGGCCATTTCCAATCGACACGTGATCGTGCCGCCGCCGCTGAAGGTCTCGTTCTTGTGCTACACGACACAACCGAATTTAGCTATCAACGCGAAAAGTCAGAAGCGATCGGCATCACCAAGCGCATAAACAGTGGACGAGATAAGGCGGGCCGCCTCAGATCGCACACGGTTTGCGGCATCCTGATGCATTCGAGCCTCGCAGTTACAATCGAGGGTGTGCCGCTGGGGCTGGCGGCCATTAAGTTCTGGACCCGGAAGAAATTCAAGGGGACGGCAGCGCTTAAAAAGAAGATCAATCCGACCCGGATTCCGATCGAGAAAAAGGAAAGCGTCCGGTGGTTGGAAAATCTCAAGCAGTCTACGCAACTCTTGGATCATCCGGGACGATGCATCCATATCGGTGATCGCGAGAGTGACATCTACGAGCTTTTCTGCGCAGCACAGGAGATCGGAACGCATTTCCTGATCAGGACCTGCGTCGACCGCTTGGCTGGAGACGGGGATCACACGATCGCCGACGAAATGGACGAGGTCGCCGTCAAAGGGCTCCATCGCATCGGGGTCAGAGACAGCAACGGCGATCCCGACCAGGCCGTTCTTGAGATCAGGTATCGCAAGATTCGCGTCCTGCCGCCGATCGGAAAGCAGAAGCGCTATCCCGCTCTGACCCTGACGGTGATCCATGCCGAAGAGCGCGGGACGCCGAAAAACAGAAAGAAGATCGATTGGAAGCTGATCACCGACCTGCCTGTTGGTTCCCGCACCGACGCCATTGAGAAGCTCGAATGGTATGCTTTGAGATGGAAGATCGAGGTGTTCCACAAGATCCTCAAATCGGGCTGCAAAGCTGAGGAGTCGAAACTCAGGACCGCCCAGCGTCTGACCAATCTGATCTCGCTCTTTTGCATCCTGAGCTGGCGGATCTTCTGGATGACGATGCTCAACCGTTCCGCCCCAGACGCACCGCCAACCCTCGCGTTGACTGCGACTGAAATCTGCGTGCTCGATCGCCTCGTCAACGACAAACCAAAAGTAAGACAGAAAACGCTCTCGCACTATCTGATCAAGATCGCCCGGCTCGGCGGTTATCTCGCCCGCGCCAGCGATCCGCCGCCCGGCAATACCCTCATGTGGCGCGGGCTGTCACGCCTCACCGACATCGCGCTGGGCGTCATGGTTGGAGGAGAATTTGTGGGTAATTGAAAGCCGGTGAGGGCCGCACGGGTAGTCGCGTGGCGCGATGGTCCGATCAAGCAGCGGACTGAACAGGGGTATTCTTCCATTCCCAAGGCAGCAGTTCATCGAGCCGACCTTGCGGGGTGCTGGCGATGCGGGCCAAGATGTCCGCCAACCAGGCCTGCGGGTCGATGTCGTTGAGCTTTGCCGTCATGATTAGCGTCGCCATGATAGCGGCGCGGTCGGCACCACGTTCGGAGCCGGCGAAGAGCCAGGACTTGCGGCCGAGGGCAAAGCCGCGGAGCGCGCGCTCCGCCGCATTGTTTGTCAGGCAGATCCTCCCGTCATCGATAAAGCGAGCGAACCGGTCCCAGCGGCGCAGCATGTAGTCGATCGGCTTGGCGACCGCGGACGAGTTCGACAGCCGAGCGCGTTGCTCGCGCAGCCACGCTTCCAATGCCGTTAAAAGCAGGGCACTTCGTTCTTTGCGCACCCGCAGCCGCTCTTCGACGCTTTGGCCGTTGATGCCGCGCTCAATATCGAACAGCACGTCGATGCGCTTGACCGCCTCCAGCGCGATCGGCGAGATCGCCGTGGCGTTCTTGCCGCGTCTCGCATTGGCGGCGATGTCCGCCAGCTCAAAGAACTGCCGCCTGGCATGCGCCCAACAGAGTGCGGGCGTGACCGGTCCCTGCGCGCGCGAGGCGTCATACAGCTCGTTATAGCCGCTATAGGCGTCGGCCTGCAGGATGCCGGTGAAGCTTTGGAGATGCCGCGTGGGATGCTCCTGCCGTCGATCGCGCGAGGCGTAATAGAGCGCGGCCGGCGGCGCCCGGCCAGCAAACGGCCGGTCGTCGCGAACGTAGGTCCAGATATGTCCCTTGACCGTCTGGCTCTTGGCCAGGATCGGCACCGTGGTGTCATCGCCGTGCAGCCGCTCGGCGGCGAGGACATGGCGCTCGATGAGCCGATAAAGCGGCTGCAGGACGGTCGCACAGGCGCCGACCTGGTCGGCCAGTGTCGACAGGCTCAGATCGATGCCTTCCCGGGCGTAGCGCTCGCTCTGCCGGTTCAGGGGCTGATGTTGGCCGAACTTCTCGAACAGGATCATGGCCAGGAGGTTGGGGCCGGCGAAGCCGCGTGGAGTCACGTGGAAGGGCGCCGGCGGCTGGGTGATCGTCTCGCAGTCCCGGCACGAGAACTTCTCGCGCACCGTCTGGATCACCTTCCACCGCCGGGGAACGACCTCCAGCGTCTCGGTAATATCTTCGCCCAGCTTTGATAGCTTCGATGAGCCGCAGCAGGGACAGCTCTCCGGTGCGGCGACGACGACCCGCTCGCGCGGCAGATGATCGGGGAACGGTTTGCGCGACGGGCGCTTGCGCTGGAAGGACTTGACGGTCTGCGTCCGAGCCGCCGCCCTCTCAGCCGCCAGCTCGGCTTCGGTTGCGGTTGCTTCCAGCTCTTCAAGCTGAAGCTCCATCTGCTCCAGGAGCCGTGCCTTGCGCTCCGAGCGGCTGCCGTAAATCTGGCGACGCAGCTTCTCGATCTCGAGCTTGAGGTAACCGATCAGGGCCTCGGTCGCCTTCGCGTTGGCAGCTTCCGCTTTGGCGCTCGCCGCGACCGCTTCCGCCTGAAGGCGCGCGGCGCGCTCCGCGCGGATCATCGCATGCGCGGCGGCAAGATCGGTGGGAAGCGATTCAGATGTGGTCACGAAGCGATGGAATCACATCCATCACGATCCGGGAAGCGCAAAGCCTCATCCGACCGAGGTCGGCCGCCAGGTCTCTTGTGGGTGCCTCCAGTCGATCCCGGACAAGAGATAACCGAGCTGCGCCGATGAGATCGTCACCACGCCCTCGGCCGGGCTCGGCCAGATGAAGCGGCCCCGCTCCAGGCGCTTCGTGAACAGGCAGGCGCCCTGGCCGTCATGCCAGATCACCTTCAAGAGATTGCCGCGACGACCGCGGAAGCAAAACAGGTGGCCACCCAACGGGTCGCGATGCAAGATCTCCTGAACCTGCAAGGCCAGCGACGGAAAGCCCTTCCGCATATCGGTATAGCCGGTCGCGAGCCATACCCGCACGCCGGCCGGCAACGGGATCATCGTGGCCGTCCGTCAGTCAGCGCCGCCACGACTGCGCTCAGCGTCGCCGCGTCAACCGCGCCCGTGATCCGCATCCGAGCCCCGGCCGCGAACTCGATCTCGATCGCACCGCAGGTCCCAGAGGGTGCCGTCAACGGTTGCCGTTCTGGCGCAATGGAGACTGCCGCAAAACGGACTTCGTCAGCTTGACGCTGCATCGGCCCGGGCTCGAAAGCGAGCACGCCAGTGCGCGCCTGCCGCCGCCAAGCCGTGACCAGATTGCGGTGAACATCATGTCGTCGAGCAACCTCGACAACACTGGCCCCAGGCGCCAGACTCTCCTCCACGATCCGAAGCTTCTCGGCAGTGGTCCACCGCCGTCGCCGCTCTGGACCGGACAGAACCGTAACCCTCGTCACGTTTGCTCATTTGTTTGCAAATTAATGAGCAAATCATCTCACGCCCGAGCACAATCCGGGAAGGCGGCCCTCACCGGCTTTCAATTACCCATAACTTTGACCACTCGGACTGATCCGCTGATCGGCGAAATCTTGAGTCGAAAGAATCACTTGTGATTCCTTGCTGAGCACCTGATTCGCGAGGGGGTGCTCTATGGGGCTGAGATTAAGGGATCGATCGACAAAAGGCTGTTTGCGATCCTTGGAAGGTGAATGTTGGATTGATCGAGAGACCAGTGGATGCGAGTTTAGGGACGCGCGGCTCGGCGACAGATTCCGCAAACTGCTCACGCAGATTGGAAGCGCCATGGGACAAAGCATTCCGCTCGTCTGCCAGGATTGGGCGAATACCAAGGCAGCCTACCGCTTCTTTTCTAATGACCGGGTCAGCGAAGCGGACATTCTGGCCGGCCATTTCCAATCGACACGTGATCGTGCCGCCGCCGCTGAAGGTCTCGTTCTTGTGCTACACGACACAACCGAATTTAGCTATCAACGCGAAAAGTCAGAAGCGATCGGCATCACCAAGCGCATAAACAGTGGACGAGATAAGGCGGGCCGCCTCAGATCGCACACGGTTTGCGGCATCCTGATGCATTCGAGCCTCGCAGTTACAATCGAGGGTGTGCCGCTGGGGCTGGCGGCCATTAAGTTCTGGACCCGGAAGAAATTCAAGGGGACGGCAGCGCTTAAAAAGAAGATCAATCCGACCCGGATTCCGATCGAGAAAAAGGAAAGCGTCCGGTGGTTGGAAAATCTCAAGCAGTCTACGCAACTCTTGGATCATCCGGGACGATGCATCCATATCGGTGATCGCGAGAGTGACATCTACGAGCTTTTCTGCGCAGCACAGGAGATCGGAACGCATTTCCTGATCAGGACCTGCGTCGACCGCTTGGCTGGAGACGGGGATCACACGATCGCCGACGAAATGGACGAGGTCGCCGTCAAAGGGCTCCATCGCATCGGGGTCAGAGACAGCAACGGCGATCCCGACCAGGCCGTTCTTGAGATCAGGTATCGCAAGATTCGCGTCCTGCCGCCGATCGGAAAGCAGAAGCGCTATCCCGCTCTGACCCTGACGGTGATCCATGCCGAAGAGCGCGGGACGCCGAAAAACAGAAAGAAGATCGATTGGAAGCTGATCACCGACCTGCCTGTTGGTTCCCGCACCGACGCCATTGAGAAGCTCGAATGGTATGCTTTGAGATGGAAGATCGAGGTGTTCCACAAGATCCTCAAATCGGGCTGCAAAGCTGAGGAGTCGAAACTCAGGACCGCCCAGCGTCTGACCAATCTGATCTCGCTCTTTTGCATCCTGAGCTGGCGGATCTTCTGGATGACGATGCTCAACCGTTCCGCCCCAGACGCACCGCCAACCCTCGCGTTGACTGCGACTGAAATCTGCGTGCTCGATCGCCTCGTCAACGACAAACCAAAAGTAAGACAGAAAACGCTCTCGCACTATCTGATCAAGATCGCCCGGCTCGGCGGTTATCTCGCCCGCGCCAGCGATCCGCCGCCCGGCAATACCCTCATGTGGCGCGGGCTGTCACGCCTCACCGACATCGCGCTGGGCGTCATGGTTGGAGGAGAATTTGTGGGTAATTGAAAGCCTCACCGGGGGCTTACCATTTAGCTCACGACCGTGCACCAGCGCAGCAACAACTCGCAGCTTAGTTCCCTCGCCGCCCGCCGCTTTGCTTATCTCGACTTCGATCTGTATGGAGCGAGAGCTCCGGGGGCTTGTTGCCGCGGCGACAGGTACATCCGGCGATCCGAACGACCCAAGACGGTGTCAATCCTATCATGTGCAGGATGTGGCAGCGATTTTGCGTGTATATACTCTAAGAATGCTAACGGACCGCTCGCATTGGCGCCGCTCAGCGTGCCTGGCACGTTCGTCAGCCTGTACGAAGGCGCTATGCAGCTTCAACAGTCCCACCAGCTTTGCGCCGCGCCGATGATTATGCGATATTCGCAATTGCCGCGCCCGACACGCAGCCGCTGCATCAACCTACGAAGGACGCAGAATGTGTCTGGCGCCCTCAACAGACCAGAGGCAAATGTTCGCCCGATAGCCAATCGACAATTCGTCCACCGCCAAAGCTGGTCGACAGCTGCACGAACTTATGATCATCGTCCACAGCCTCGCGTATATCGGCGGCATCGCGGCCGAGCGGATTTGCTCTCATTGCAGCAAGCACCGCATCGGCTATCTCAGGCGCGACGATCGCGACCAGCTTGCCTTCGTTTGCGACATGAAGCGGATCGAGCCCAAGAAGCTCGCAGGCGGCGAGCACGGCCGGCTTCACCGGGATGGCTTCTTCCTGCAGACGAAAACCGAGGCCCGATTGATGCGCAATTTCGTTGAGTGTCGCCGCAAGACCGCCACGGGTGGGGTCGCGCATCGCCCGGATGCCGCTGCCGCCGGCCGCGACCATTTCGGCCACGAGATCATTTAGAGCTGCGGAGTCCGAGACGATTTCGGTCTCGAAAGCGAAATTCTGACGCTTCGACATGATCGCTACACCATGATCGCCGAGGCTGCCGGAAACCAGCACGCGGTCGTCCACCCTTGCCTTCTCGGCAGACAGATCGAGCCCATCAGGTAAAACCCCGACGCCGGTCGTGGAGATGAACAGACCATCCGCTTTGCCGCGTTCGACGACTTTGGTATCGCCGGTGATGACATAGACGCCGGCGGCGCGTGCCGCTGAGAGACATGCATCTGCGGTGCACCCTTCGAGTGACAGCGGCTGAGCAGCTGGCGGGTTCAGGAACTATACACCCTCGATTTCATCATCTGCGATCGCGCGCCAGGCGGCCCCATCAAGGTCGTCATACTGACCGCTGTTGAGTGACCAGAGAAAGCCAAGCAGGCCGGCAAGCCCCAGCGCCAACGCCAGTGGAACGAGAATGACTAGTACTTCCATTACGGTATCCTGGAGACCTTGCGCGCACGGAGCGCATTGAGCATAACCAACGTCGAGGAGCCTGACATGGCTGCGGCCGCGACTAGCGGCGTGACAAGTCCAACGATCGCAATCGGGACGGCAACGAGGTTGTAGCCGATGGCAAGCCAGAGGTTCTGCCGCATCAAGTGCAAGGATTTGCGCGCAAACTCGATTGCGACCAGAACCGGAATCAGCGGTTTGCCGAGGAACACCAGGTCGGCTGCAGACTGGCTCAAATGTGCGGCACTGACCGGCGACATGGACACGTCTGCGGCGGCGAGCGAGGGCGCATCGTTCATCCCGTCCCCGACCATCAGGACCTTGAACCCTCGCCGTTTCAGTTCGTCGATCCGCGCAATCTTTTCGGCCGGCGTGACGCCGGCGCGCCACATGTCGACCTTAAGGGTGCTGGCAGCGGCCCGGACAGCCGCTTCGCGGTCGCCCGAGAGAATTTCGACTTCTATGCCGCGGTCCTGGAGTCCGGCGATGACTGCTCGCGCATCGGGACGCAGGGCCTGCCGCACCGAAAGCAAGTATTTTTCCTCGCCCCGGCTAAAAGCGACGATCGAAGCTTCAGGATCGACCCGCACGCTTTCCTTTACCAAGCTTTCTGCGCCGCAGAATGACGGTTTGCCCAGCCTGATCTCGACATCCCCGATTTTGCTGCGCACACCCCGTCCCGGCTCTTCGGTCGCACCGACCAGCGGTGATTTTGCGCGCGCCGTTAGCGCGATGGCCGCAGCGATGGGATGATGGCTCGACAAGGCAAGCTGGCCGGCGAGCGCGAACATATCCGCTGGGATGTCGGCTGCGTTGGTCACCTCGAGTTCGGGCAGCGTTAGCGTGCCGGTCTTATCGAAGACGACATGGTCGACTTCTGCAAGCCGCTCAATCGCGTCGCCCGCGTTGAATAGGACGCCTACCTTGAACAAGGCGCCAGATGTCACCGTCTGCACGGTTGGGATGGCCAGCCCCAATGCGCAAGGACAAGTGATGATGAGAACGGCCACGCCGGTGACGATGGCATCGTGCCAGCTGGCCCCTGACAAAGCCCAGCCCAGGACCGTCAGAAGCGCTGTGGCATGCACCACCGGTGCATAGAGCCTGGAGGCGCGATCGGCGAGCCGCCGATAGCGCAACCTCGCGGCAAGTGCGTTGTCGAGCAGCCGGGTGATCTCCGAAAGCAACGTGGCCTCGGAAGCCGCTGACACCTGCACCCGCAGGGTTCCGGAAATGTTCAGCGACCCGGCATAGACCGCATTGCCTTCGCCGATCGTCACGTGTATCGTTTCGCCAGTGATCAGGCTCTGGTCGAGTTCGGACTGCCCCTCCACGACCGTGCCGTCGACTGCGCAGCGCTCGCCTGCCCGCAACAGCACGATGTCGCCGGGCGCAATCGCGGCGACCGGCACCTTACGAACTTCATCCGCTCCAACGAATTTGGTGGCCGTTTCCGCCTTCATTGCGGCGAGATTGGCAGCGACAGCCCGAGTCCTCCGCCTCATGTTCTGGTCGAGATAGCGCCCGAGCAGCAAGAAGGTGAGCAGCATGATTGCCGCATCGAAATAGGCGTGTTCGGCATGATTGATGGTCTCGATCACGCTCATGCCGAGCGCAACGATGACACCAATCGAGATCGGGACGTCCATGTTCACACCGCCTACCTTCAGCACGCGAAAAGCGGATCGGAAGAACGGCTGACCCGAATAGGCGGCGGCTGGCAACGTGATGAGCGCGGAGAGCCAGTGAAAGAAATCCCGCTGTTCGGACAGCATGTCGCTGACATTGCCTGACCAAACCGGGATCGACAGCATCATCACATTCATAGCGGCGAACGCCGCGACCCCGAGACAACGCGATAGGAAGCGCGTTTGCTCGGCCTCCGCATTCTCGGCGCTCGCCTTCTCGAACGGATAGGCCTTGTAGCCGAGCTCGGCCAAGCGATCGATGAAGCGGGACGGATCAAGCCGGCCTTCTCTCCACTCCAGCGCCACGCGGCTGTCGGTCAGGTTAACACGGGCGAGCGTGACGTCGGGCAGCGCGGATAGCGCGCGCTCGATTTTCGCCATGCAGCCCGCGCAATTGACCCCCTCGACCGCGAGGTCGATATGCGCAAGCCCCGAACCAGCGTGCTTGACATAATGCGAGAAGTCGTGCGTCGCCTTCATGATGCAGCCTCAATCAAACAGAACGCGGTTCTTCGACAGGAACACGCGCTGCCCCGCCTGATCGCCTTCCAGCACTAGATCCCATTGGCCGAAGGCGATCGCATCAAAACGGGCGCGATAGATACCAAAACCGACTTCTTCAAGTGTAACCGCGAGGTCGGCGCGCTTGTCGGTCGGCCGTTCGAGGCGGCCTGCGAATGTCAGGCCAGTTATCGGCCGACCCGCCTTGTCGCGCGACTCGACCTGCAACACGGCCGCCCCATCGGCATCGCGCTGAATATGAGCGTCGACCTTCCATTGCCGCGCGGCCTGGTCGCGCGCGGCCGCGATCTCCTTCTCATAACCGAGGCTCGCGCTATAGGCGCTGTCCACCTCTGTGCCGGGAAGCGTTGTGATCGCAAGCTTCATCATGGCCACGTTAACGCCGGTTACGACGCCGAAGAATGCGACCAACATGAGAAGCACCATACCCCCGCTGAGCGGTCGTGGGGAAACGCGTGCAGGCATTGGTTCCTCCCGGAGCTTAGGGCACGACAAAATTGTCGGTGGCTGACGTAACCGCGCCAAGCCCGATGTCGGTCACATGGAAGTGAACCGGAATTGATCTCTCCGGGTTATTCTCTTCAGGCGCGGTAACGAGCAGACGCAATTCGGTTGTCTGGTCGCGCCCGATCACGACCGCGGGCCGGTTCGGCGTCACCGAACCCGCAACCATCACATGCACAGTCGCATTGACAGGACCATCGACATCGATCGCGATGACGCGATCAACGCTACTCTTGTTGAGTAGGCGCATGGTGTAGGCGTTGCGAATCGAGCCATCGCTGAGCTTCACCACAATCGGATTCCGATCATGCAGCACATTGATCTCTAGCAATGAGCGCGTGGTCAGCGTGTACAACATGATGCTTCCGACCAGGGCGATGAATAGGCCGTAGATGATCGTGCGCGCCCGGACGATTCGGTAGATCGGTGGGCGGCCTTGCTGGCGGCGCAGGATGTTGATTTCGGTATCATAGCCGATCAGGCGCGTTCGACGGCCGATCTTCTTCATCACCGCATCGCAGGCATCGATGCACAGACCGCACTGGATGCACTCGAGCTGCGGGCCGTTGCGGATATCGACGCCGGTCGGACAGACGACGACACATTGATAACAGTCGACGCAATCGCCAACATGTTCGCCGAGCGCGCGCAACTCGGCTGCCTTCTTCACCGAAGTGCGCTTCTCGCCGCGGTCGTAGCGATAGGTGACGTTGAGCGCCCATTCGTCGGTGGGCGAAGCCTGGATGCGCGGCCAGGGACACATATAGGTGCAGACCTGTTCTCGGATGTGGCCGGCCAGAAGATAGATCGTGGTGGTCAGGATCCCGATCCAGAGATACGCGACCATCGGTGCCTGGAAGGCGGCGAGATCCCTCACCAGAGTCGGCGCATCGCTGAAATAAAGCACCCAGGCGCCGCCGGTCCACCAGGCGATCATGAGCCACGTCGCGTGCCTCAGAGCCACTTCGCAAATGCGCCCGAGAGTCCACGGTTGGGCCGCAGCGTCCTTCTTGATGCGCTCACGGCGGTCGCCTTCGATCCAACGCTCGACAGCATAGAACAGGTCCGTCCACATCGTTTGCGGGCAGAGATAGCCGCACCAGATGCGGCCGCCAATGGAATTCATCAGGAACAAGGTCACCGCCGCGAGGATCAGCAGATCCGGTGAAGTAGTAGACCTCCTGTGGCCAGAGCTCGATGGAGAAAAAATAGAATCGCCGGTTCGGGAGATCGATCAGCACCGCTTGGTCGGGCGCACCCGGACCTCGATTCCAGCGCACGAAGGGGAAGAAGTAGTAGACGCCGAGGCAGACGGCCATTAGTGCCCATTTGATCCGGCGGAAAGTCCCCGAAACACTCTGCGGATAACCCTTCTTACGGGCCGCATAGAGCGGCCCGTAATCATCGTATTGCAGCTCTTTGGATGTCACGGGCTTATTCATGCTGGTTCGCGATGTCGAGCGTGGCAATTTGAGCCTGCACGCGCTAGCGCGCGGTCGTTTGAGCTAAAAGATTCCGGCGTTTTCCTGCGCCGAGAATGATTATTTGCCTCCACCAAGCGAGTGCACGTAGACCGCCATCGCCTTCAATGTTACTGGATCGAGCAGGCCATCCCATGCGGGCATGACGCCGGCGCGACCATTGGTGATGGTCTCGACGAGGATCGCCTCGTCAGAACCGTACAACCATATCTTGTCGGTGAGATCAGGCGCCCCGACCTCTTGGTTGCCTTTGGCATTCTCGCCGTGACAGGCCACGCAATTTTCCGCGAAGATGTTAGCGCCCTCGGCCGCGTTATAGCTCGGCCTCGTCGGCAGACCCGAGACCGACCGCACGTAGTTGGCTACGGTGACGATCTGTTCCGGGTTCAACATGCCGTCCTTGCCGAAGGCAAGCATTTGGCCCTGATGACCATTGTCGTTGCCCGAGCGTGCGCCGAAACGGATCGTCTGCATGATCTGTTCGAGACTGCCACCCCACAGCCAATCGTCGTCGTTCAAGTTGGGGAAGCCCTTTGCGCCGATCGCTCCCGTGCCGTGGCAGGGCGCGCAATTATCGCCGAAGACGGCCTTGCCGCGGGCCCGCGCCAGCGCAAGCAAGGCCGGGTTCTTTTCGATGTCGCCAAGCGAAGTGGTGGCCAGGGCGGCCATCTTCTCGTCGCGGACCGCTTTGAGCTTAGCAAGCTCTACTGCGACATCTGCGCGCGAGGAGTAACGCACGATACCAATTGTGTTCCCAGTGAGTAGCGGCCAGGCCGGATAGACAATCCAATAGCCGATCGCCCAGATTATCGTGAGATAGAAAGTCACAACCCACCAGCGCGGCAGCGGTGTGTTCAATTCCTTAATGTCGTCCCATTGATGGCCCGTAGTCGCAGTTCCCGAGACGCTGTCGATTTTGCTGTGATCGGTCATGGTTCAATCCTGGCGCAACGGCATGCGCGAGACTTCGTCAAAGGCAGCCTTGTTGCGAGGCCAAAGAGCGTAGGCCACGATGAAAACGAAGATGGTAACGAAAGTCGGGGTCCAGAACGTTGTCACGAGATCAGATGCAACGTTCCGGATGGTGATGATTGCTTTCATCTAACCTCAACGAAGGTTGGCTTTTTCGTTGTAAAGCTTGAAGTCTACAAGCGTGCCGAGCATCTGCAGGTAAGCGATCAGTGCGTCCATCTCCGTTGGTGCGCCCCCATTGCCATCGAAATTACGTGCAATCGCCTTAGGATAGCGCGCGGCAAAGGCGTCAGCCTTCGGGCTGTCCGGGTCGACTTGAGCCTTCAGGTCGGCAACCGCTTTGGCGATCTGCTCATCGGTGTAGGGCACGCCCACAGCGCGCAGCGTACGCAGGTTGTCGGCGGTCGTTATCGGGTCGATTTCGATTTTAGCTAAGAACGCATAACTCGGCATCACCGATTGCGGGACGATCGAGCGAGGATCGGTAAGATGGCGCACGTGCCAGTCGTCGGAATACTTTGCGCCGACCCGCGCCAGGTCAGGCCCGGTGCGCTTCGATCCCCACTGGAACGGATGATCATACATGCTCTCGGCCGCGAGCGAGAAGTGGCCGTAGCGCTCGACCTCGTCCCGCAATGGGCGGATCATCTGCGAGTGGCAGAGGTAACATCCCTCGCGCACGTAGATGTTGCGTCCCGTAAGCTCGAGCGGCGTATAGGGTCGCACCCAATCGACCACCTCGATCGTGCTCTTCAAGTAGAATAGCGGAGTGATCTCGACCAGGCCGCCGATCGCGATCACCGCGAGAATTCCCCCGATCAGGATAATCGAGTTTTTCTCGAAAATCTGATGTCGCGTCCAGACAGACATTGACGAGTTCCTCATTCGGCCGGCTGAAGAGCGAGCGGCGACTGCACCTCGGCTTCGGCGACCCGCACCGTCATCCAGAGATTAAAGGCCATAATCAGTGAACCGACCAGGAAGAGCGCGCCTCCCGCTGCTCGGATGATGTAGAAGGGATACATCGCTTCGACGCTCTCGATGAAGGAATATTCGAGGAAGCCGAGCGATGTGTAGGACCGCCACATCAGGCCCTGCAGGATTCCCGACACCCACATCGCGGAGATGTAGAGCACGATGCCCAGCGTCGCGATCCAGAAGTGCCAGTTGACGAGCTTGAGGCTGTACAGGCCCTGGCGATTCCAGATCCAGGGAACGAGGCAGTACAGCGCTCCGAAGGAAACGAAGCCGACCCAGCCCAGCGCACCCGAATGCACGTGGCCGATCGTCCAGTCGGTGTAGTGGCTGAGCGAATTCACCACTTTGATCGACATCACCGGCCCTTCGAAGGTCGACATGCCGTAGAACGCGACCGACACCACGAGCATCCGCAGCACGGGATCGGTGCGAAGCTTGTCCCAGGCGCCCGACAGCGTCATCAGGCCGTTGATCATGCCGCCCCAGGACGGCATCCACAGCATGATCGAGAAGGTCATGCCGAGCGTCTGCGCCCAATCCGGCAGCGCCGTGTAGTGCAGATGGTGCGGACCGGCCCAGATGTAGAGGAAGATGAGGGCCCAGAAGTGGATGATCGACAAGCGATAGGAATAGACCGGCCGCTCGGCCCGCTTTGGGATAAAGTAGTACATGATGGCGAGGAAGCCGGCGGTCAGGAAGAAGCCGACCGCGTTATGGCCGTACCACCACTGGAACATGGCGTCCTGCACGCCACCCCAGGCAATGTAGGATTTCGAGCCGAACACCGAGACCGGCACCGCGGGATTGTTGCCAAGGTGCAGCACCGCGATGGTAACGATGAAGGCAAGATAGAACCAGTTGGCGACGAAGATGTGCGGCTCTTTCCGTTTCATGATGGTTGCCAGGAAAACGAGCAGATAGACGACCCAGACGATCGTCAGCCACAGGTCCGCGTACCACTCCGGTTCCGCATATTCCTTGGACTGGGTTACGCCGAGCAGATAGCCGGTGCCCGCGAGCAGGATGAAGTAGTTGTAGCCGACGACGACGAACCAGGGCGCGAGTTCGCCCGCGAGACGCGTCCGACAAGTCCTCTGCACGACATAGAACGAGCTTGCGATCAAGACATTGCCGCCGAAGGCGAAGATCACCGCCGACGTGTGCAGCGGCCGCAGCCGGCCGAAGCTGGTCCACGGCAGATCGAGATTCAGCGAGGGCCAAGCGAGCTGGGACGCGATCAACAGCCCGACCGCAAATCCCATGATGCCCCAAAATACCGCCATCACGGCCGAGAACTTGATCGGGCCCATGTTGTAGTTGGGGCGGCCGTTGATTTCCCGCGACGGCAGCGATGGCGGACGGTTGAAGTACCGGTTCACGATAGCGATGGCCGCCCAGAGGCTGGCGGCTGAGGACAGCGCCGCATGAAAGGCGAATGCCGTATCCTGCGCCTTGGCCACAGCGAACAGGCACAGATAGGCCATCGCTGCGAAAAAGATCGTTAACCCGGCTTCGCCATGGGTCATGCATTTGGTGGTTTGAGGCGGATACATTGTCCGATTCTCTCTGCGGAGGGCATCTGTCCCGGCATCCCGGATTCCGCTTTAGTTGGGCAGGCCAGACCAGTTGCTGGCGCGCGAGCGATTCAGGAGGCGCGTTGCGTTCGGGCATTGGACGTGGGCTGTTTTGCTGCCGACCCATGAGAGTCAACCCAGACCGGGAAGGCGGCGAAAATCGTGAAAACCGAAACCACATCTAGAGAAACAAGTTTCGAATCGACGGGCATAGCGACCCTCCTGTTGCAGTTGCTAACTGCCGTGGGAGCACCGTTGCAAAGCGCGCTGTACGTCGCTGCGCGCAATCATGCCGGCAAGTTGCTCCCTCTCGATTACCGGCATGCTTCTGATCTGATGATTGACTATGAGCTCAAGCACCCTCGTCAATTTCGTCTCTGTTCCGACATAAATAAACTCCGGCGTCATCACATCCATAGCCGTCAATTTCATCAGATCGTCATAGCGCGGCACGATGCGAGCGCGAGTGAAGACAAAGCTCGCCATGACATCGAACTTTGAGACCACTCCAATGACTTGCGAGTGATCTTCAACGGGATAAGCGTTGAAATCGTCCCTTTCGAAGAGATCACAGAGCTCACGCAAAGTGAGGTCGTGCGTGACGACCTTCGGCGTGCGGGTCATATGGTCTGCAACAATCTGTTCAAGGAAGCTGCACAAGGCTCATTCCCCTCTCCGGCTGAACGCCAATCACCTTCCTGGAGGCCAGTCGCCTAGAGTGTAATTCGGCGCTGTAGATCAGCGCATGCAGCGGCTCGCCGTTGAGCCGCTCCTTGACCTCAGCTATGGCGCATCGAAGCGCGCGATGATCGCTCAAATCGACCCGAACATGCTTATTCCTGCCGGAATTCCATGGGCAACGTGCCCCCTCAAAAGGCTGACGCGCGCAGGTGACGATGCGCCAGCTCACTTCCGAGAACAGCTTTCCGGTGGCGTACCCGATCACGCGCAATGCCTCGGTCAAGACCAATGTCTTCCGCTCTCCGTACGGATGGCGGGATCGATCGGTATGGAACGGGCAAGCGGCAAAGCCAGCCATCGAGGCCGGGCCGGAGGCTTCATCATAAGTTGGCAGGTCAAGATTCAACAACACCCCTGATCCATTTGCGTCGCGCGCTTTCCACGCAGCTATCGGACTGCAGGATTTGGGCCACGCAAGCGACGGGGATTTTCCTCGGATTTTCCTGCGCAACGTTTCGTTCGCAACAGGTTGGCGGATTTGAGACAAGCAGCGTGTTTGCTTTCGGACAGAAAGCGCGTGCTGCACGTATGGGCTGAACAGTCGCAATTGGCCCGACTCCTGCTCCCGTCAGCTGTGGCGCACGGTCGAATGCATCGCCAGGATGTTCAGCGAACTATGGCATCCAATGAGCGACCTGACGTCCCGGAGGGTCGTCAGCTGCATAGTTGAGCCGCGATTTGCTCTGCTTCCATATCGTATCCTTATACGTTGAAACGAACGAGAACGACATGCGAATTGAGCTTGCGAACCATTATGGACAGGAGCGCCTACCGCGCTACACGAGCTATCCGAGCGCGCCACACTTTTCTCCTGCCGTCGATGGCAAGACCTATGTCGATTGGCTGCGTGCCATCCCCGCCTCCTGTGCGGCGTCCCTTTATCTGCACGTTCCGTTCTGCCGGTCGATGTGCTGGTATTGCGGCTGTCATACCTCGGTGTCGAAACGTAACGAGTCCATCTATGCAGCGGCGGTTCGCTGCGAGATGCAGCTTTTGACCAACACGCTTGAGCATCGCCTGCCCTTGGCGCACATCCACTTCGGTGGCGGGACGCCGACAATCATGATGCCCGAGGTCTTTGCCGATCTCGTCGGCGCGATGCGTAGCTCCTTTCTCGTGCTTCCGGATGTCGAGATCGCCGTTGAGGTCGACCCGCGTACTTTGACGGAGCCGATGACAAAGACGATGGCTCAATGCGGAGTCACGCGCGCCAGCCTGGGTGTCCAGAGCTTCGATGCGTTGGTACAACGCTCGATCAATCGAATTCAGACATTTGAACAGACCGCAGTTGCGGTGTGTCGCCTGCGGCAGGCAGGCATCAGCGGCATCAATTTTGATCTGATCTATGGCCTGCCGCACCAGAACATCGACTCGTGTATCGAGACGGTGGAGAAGTGCGTTGAACTCCGGCCTGATCGCCTCGCGGTCTTCGGTTATGCTCACGTGCCGACCTTCAAAAAGCATCAGCGCAGGATCGCCGAGAACACGCTGCCCGACAGCCTCGAACGTCAATCGCAGTCGGAAGCAGTCTCGGATGCGCTGCAGTGCGCGGGCTACGTTCGGATCGGCCTGGACCATTTCGCGCTTCGCAGCGACCCCCTCGCTGTCGCGCAGCGCGAAGGACGATTGCATCGGAATTTCCAAGGATATACTGATCACCAGGAGAAGGTGACGATCGGCCTTGGCGCAAGCGCGATCGGACGGCTGCCGCAAGGTTTTGTTCAGAACGCCGTGGCGACCAGCGACTATCTTCACTGCGTCGCCACAGGACATTTCGCAACGATCAAAGGCTACGCATTTTCCGCCGACGACCGCTTTCGCGCAGAGATTATCGAACGCATCATGTGCGATCTCGCCGTCGATCTATCGCGGGTCTCTCATGATCATGGCAGGACTGTTGAAGAGGCAATCATCGATCGCGAACGGTTCGAACGATTGCTGGCCGACGGCGTGATAACGGTCGAGGCGAACCGGCTGCTTGTAGCTGAGGATTCCCGATTCCTGACCCGGAGCGTGGCCTCGACGTTCGATGCGCATTTGGCGAAGGGGGTCGGGGGCTATAGCGGAGCTGTCTGATTAAACAATCGTCCTTCATCCATCGTCAGCCCGTCGGTAGCATTGGTCCCGGAGAACGCACTGAACCTGCCGACTTTTGCGAGACTACCATCGTGAATCAAGGGCAAGCGAGCCAGCGAGCGCGGAAGGAAAGAAGCTTCGGGTTCTATGTTTCGATTGGCGCGCGAGATCCAGAGGTAACCGCCGCGGCCGTTCGTTGATGGACATGCATGGTGGACTGCGGGGCGCTCTTTCGGTTTCAGCTATCAGGACGCTCTTCGATGCCGACGCTCGAACGCTGCAATCGATGTTCTCAAATCAAGGTCACCCATGACCAGATCGCGGCAATGGTGGGCTCGACCCGCAAGTGGGTCACGATGATGCTGAAGCGTTTTCAAGCCACGCGCATCATCGCCGTCGAGGGCAGCGTCGTTCGCATTAAGCGCGTCGATCTGCTCGAGACGATCCTGTTCAAGGACTAGCTGCTGTCCTCAATCTGTCGGAGCGCCCACACCACGGTTTTCCGCAAATCGGGATCTTCGTCCTGCGCGGCGTGAGAAGCGCGTCCCGGGCTTTCGGATCGGCGATTTCGCCGAGCGCCGCGGCAGCATCCTTGCGCAACCAAGGAAGTCCATCACCCAGGAATGGAATGATGGCGTCAACTACGAGGCGAGCGCGGAGCTTGGCCAGGCTCTGCAGTGCCTTCTGGCGTACCTGCCAACAGTTGTCACTGAGCGACGTGATGAGGGCCGCCGCGGCCGATACCTGGCCTATCCGCCCGATCGTGCTGCCAGCGCTCTCACCTGCCATTCCCGGTCCAAGAGCGCGTCCGCGGCCGCCTGTGCCGCGGCGTCATTGCGTGCAAAGGACAGCGCATTGATGGCGGCAAGCCTGACCTCGGTGCTCTCGCCCGTAGTCGCATGGATCAACGAAGGCAGCGTCTCGGTCTTCTTCAGATACCCGATCACGCCCACCGCCTGCACCCGTACTGCGGGCTCATGATCGCCGAGTGCGGCAATCGCCGGCGCGAGCGATGCGCTGACCTGCAGCGCCTTCGAGCGAAAGATCGCCGTGCGCACAAAGCGCGATGAATGCGTCACCAGAGGAAGCAATACGACGCTAGCTGCGGAATCGCGAAGTTCGGCGAGACTATCTGCGGCCGCCTCCGACCAGCGCCTCGGCCACGTCAACGCCGTCGAACTGCCCCAGCGCCATCGCCGTTTGCAGTCTGACGTCAGCATCTGGATCGCCCGCCGCCCACACCAGCACCGGAATGGCTTCGACGCTCGACGTCTCCACGAGGTCGATGACCGCAAGACGCCGCACCGCCCGATCCGCGCTTTCCAGCCGTTCTGAGATCTCGTCGAGGTCGCCAAACGCCTCAAATGGCTCGAACGCTATCATCTTAGCGCAGCAAATAGGGAATGTTGACGGTCACCGCGCCGGTCAGGCACCTCGCACGGCATGCAATACCAGCACTCGTCATATTTCATGTAGGCCTTGCCCGTGAGATCGCTGATCCGGAGCACGTCGAGCGGGCAGACATCGACGCAGACCGTGCATCCCTTGTCGGCGATGCATTTGGCCTCGTCGACAACGATCGGAACGCTTGTGGGCGTGTGGGCAATCGGCATGTGGTAGTCCCGTGTCTCTCAGGCGTGCTGGCGGATGCGCTGGCGATCGTAGGCGGAGCGCTCTGATTCTTCGATCGGGACGACATAGGGCTCGATCGGCCGCCTCTCCGCCATCATCTGCCCGTTCCGCTTGCGCAGGATGGTGTGAAGTACCACTCGTCATCGTTCTTTTCTGGATATTCGACACGATGATGATAGAGACCCCATCGGCTCTCAGTGCGGGACAGCGAGGCGAATGCCGCCATCTCGGCACAGTCCAGAATGGAAGCAATCTCCAGGGACCGCATCAGTTCGTGCGCATCGCGTACCACCATGGCGTTTTCCACGTCATCGCGGATCTGCGCGAACCGCGCCTGCCCGATCTTCATCTTTGCGGTGACCTTCGGCGACTGAAGATAGTCGTTCACGAAACGTCGCGTCTTGTACTCGAGCTGGTTGGGCGGAATCCCGTCCTCTCGGCGCGCCCGGCGCCAGGATACGCGCCTGCTCGCGCACGACGTCACCAGGATCGTAGTCGGAAAAATCGATGCTTTCGGCGAACTCCGCTGCGTGCTCTCCCGCCACCGCGCCGTTGGTGAATGAGCCGAGCATGTAGTTATGCGGAACGTTGGCCACGTCGCCGGCGGCATACAGACCAGGCACCGTAGTTCGCGCGAACTCGTCGACATGGACGCCGGAGGCACTGTGGCCGGAGCATAATCCAGTCTCGGAAATGTGCATCTCGATCATGCGCTCGCGGTAGTTCGTTCCGCGATTTTCTTGGAACCGGCCGCGCAACGGCCGCTCGACATTGTGCAGTACAGCCTCGATCTCGGAGACGGTGTCGCTATGCAAATGGTTAAGCTTCAGGAACACTGGGCCCTTCCCGGATTGCAGCTCGTTATAAAACTCCTGCATCATCTGGCCCGACCAATAGTCGCATTCGATAAAGCGATTGCCTTCGCTATTGGCGGTGTAGGCGCCAAATGGACCGGCTACATAGCCGCATGCGGGGCCGTTGTAGTCCTTGATCAAAGGATTGATCTGAAAGCATTCGAGATTCGCAAGCCCCGCCCCGGCGTGATAGGCCATCGCGTAGCCGTCACCGGAATTGGTGGCGTTCTCGTAGGTACCCCAGAGATAGCCTGATTGCGGCAAGCCGAGCCGGCCCGCCGCGCCGGCGCACGGAATCACGGTTTTCGCCCGTAGCACAACGAACTCAGCGCTGCGCGTATTGACGGCAATCGCGCCCGCGATCTGCCTCCCGCCCCGTCAACAAGCGCGTAGGCGTAGCCATGTAACGGTTGGAGATCAGCACCTTCTCGCGGCAAAGCTGGCGGTACAGCGCCTTCTTTACGGTATCGCCATTCGGCATCGGCAGCACATAAGAGCCGAGATGGTGAACTTTCTTAACGTTGAAATCGCCGTTCTCGTTCTTCTGAAACTTGATGCCGAAACGGTCGAGCTCCTGGATAATATCGAAGCAGCGCGACGCATATTTATAGACCGGCGCCTGATCGACAGGTGCGGTCATTGGCGATGGTGATTTCCTTGGTGTATTGCTCGGGCGTGGCGTAACCGGGAACGACGGCGTTGTTGAGCCCATCCATCCCCATCGCGATCGCACCCGAACGCTTGACGTTGGCTTTCTCCAAGTGACCCACAGGTGCGGTGGGATTGCGCCGCTTGGCCTTATAGGCCGCCATCGGCCCGGCGGTCCCGCCTCCGATCACGAGCACTTTGCAGCATATCTTGGTCTCGCCAGTCTTGATTTCATCCATGTCGCGACCCCTAATGCTATCCGGGGAGCTCGCGCAAATAGGACCAGGGATAGATGCCGCGATCGTGCCCGTCCAAGAACGACAGACGCAGGGCGTAATTCCCGATCGTCTCGATGGCGGACACATCCAGCCCCGGCGGGATCGCGAGTTCGATCCCCTCGATCTGCCAGCGAATTTCGCTGGCCGCGCGACTTGCACGGCGCAGCGTTGCTGCCTCTAGCAGCCGGGTTCCGCAATCTAGCCACGTTAACGCCAGCGCCGTCTTATTTTCGCGTAACTCGACCTGAATTGGTTGCACGTTCATCTCGCATTTCGTCGCCACCGCTTTTAGGCGGGTTCGGGCGGTTGGCGCCCGCAATAAATTGCTTTCGTGTTATGTTATCCACGGACCGAGGCGGCTCGATTAGCCGGATGCTCAGCGCTTCGGGATCAGACCGCACGGCGCACGTGTTCAGCGAGAAGACAGGCACGCAAGATCGTTCCGCCCATTTGTGACGACGGACATAGAAGTGCCGGCGCGCCCAATCGCCAACTTTGGATACCCATTTCATTGACCAACGCAGGCTTCCGCCGGATAATCGATACGACAGACATGTACCTGCTCGGGGTCGCCGCATGAGAGAAAACCACGGAGAATTGGGGGTCGATATGCGCAAGCGCGTGCCCCGTCGCTGCGTCTGGGCGGCGACCGGAGCCTGTTGCTGATTCCGCGCTAGCTATCGATCTCAATTGTAAATCAGAGAGTAGCGCCGAATTCTCCGCGAATGAGAGAGCATGTCCAAAGCCTATGTCATAGAAATTTTCGATCGGACCGCCGGCATCGTCGTGGGCGACGAGCGCGGGTTTCGTTTTTTCTCATCCGAGCGCATCTTCGACAGTCTCGAAAGCGGTCGCTTTGGTTCAGCGCGTGCCGCAGAGCGCGCGGCCAGGCACTGATCGCGCGCCACCGCTCTGAGAGCCGGGCGGCATTCGCGGCTGACCCGCATAACGAGGAGAGGATGGAGGTCGGCCGCTTGCAGCTATGCGCGTCGTACACATTGACGAGATGATCAATCCAGCAGGCGCTCACGTCTTTGCCTCATTCCAGAGCCGGCCAAGGTCTCCGTTTCGTGTGAAACTTGAAGCCGGCTCATGCGCAGGTGATCTAAGCGGCATCGGGACAGACATCAAGAATCGCAACCTTCACTGTCACCGTCGCAATCGTCTATGTGAGCTCGATTGCCACCGCGCCGAATACGTTGCTAAGTGCGACCACAGCGCTGGACGCTTCGGGGTATTGCCGAGGGCGATCGACGCTTGACGCGCTGTGAATACCACCAAATTGGCACTGGCGATGGCATAGATTCACGAGCGGCTGCAAGGCACGTGCGTTGAAGTCAGCGAAAGCCTCTGATGCCATGACGAGATGACGGCAAATTTTTTGGCGATATTTTCGTCCTCGCCACCCGGCACGACGTCAGATCGTGCTCCCTCGGCTACCCCTCCATCGATACCACCGTCCATCGGAAGCATCGACAAGTACGTCCGCATGCTGATCCTGTCGGGACGGCTGCGCCACGGCGGCGGCATGCTCTCGACCGGCGACCTCTTCCTGTTCGCCGTTGCCATCGCCGGAGGCGGCCTACTTCGAAGATGCCAGGCTGGTAAGTCATCAGCTGGGGACTGGTGACCGCTTTGCCCTTCGCTCGCCGGCGGCGGCGCTTGCGATACCGGCTGATCCACTGCAGTTCGCGCTGAAACCGTGGCTAGGGTGCTCTACGTGGCGCTGTTCTCGCCGAGGATCGGCTTCGTCGGCTGGCTCGCCGGGATGGCGAAGGGCGACATTGCGCTGGTGTCGCAGATGTCAGACGACTCGGAGTGTCGAACCTTGAACCCAGGGACCCTCGATGCGCAACTGCGTATCTTAAGTTCGCGCGGACCCGCGCCCTGAAAGACTGCTAGCCTGTCGCCGAGATCTGGCCGAACTCGGTGGCCTGCCGCTCGAACAGGGCGCGATAGATGCCGCCAGGCCGCTTGGTCAGTGCAGCATGTGTGCCCTGCTCCACGATCTCGCCGCGATCGAATACGAGGATACGATCGAGAGTCCGCACGGTCGACAGCCGGTGCGCGATCACGATAGACGTGCGCCCCTTCATCAGCCGCTCCATCGCCTGCTGGATCAGCGCTTCCGATTCTGTATCGAGGCTCGAGGTCGCCTCGTCCAGGATCAGCACCGGAGCATCTGCGAGGAACGCGCGCGCCAGCGCCACGCGCTGCCGTTCGCCGCCTGACAGCTTGACGCCACGCTCGCCAACCAGCGTGCTGTAGCCGTTCGGTAGTCGCAGGACGAAGTCGTGCGCATTGGCATGCCGCGCCGCCTGCTCGATCGCCGCCATGCTGGCGCCGGGCCTGCCGTAGGCGATGTTCTCGGCGAGCGAGCGGTGGAACAGGATCGGCTCCTGCTGCACGATCGCGATCTGGCTGCGTAGCGATTGCTGCGTTGCTTTCGCAATATCCTGGCCGTCGATCAAGATCCGACCGCCTGAGATATCGTAGAGCCGCTGCACCAGCTTGACGAACGTCGTCTTGCCTGAGCCGGAACGGCCGACCAGGCCGACGCGTTCGCCGGCGCGAATATCGATCGACAGCCCGTCATAGAGCGGCATGCGATGGCCGCCGTAGAGGAACGTCACCTCCTCGAAGGTGATACGGCCGCCTCCGATATCGATCGGCTTCGCATCAGGTGCGTCGACAATGCCGATCGGCTCGCCATGGATGGTAACCAGTTCCTCCATGTCGTTGACCGAACGCTGCAGGTTGTTGATGTGCATGCCAATGTCAAGCAAATAGGCGTGTATGACGTAGTAGCTGGTCAGCACATAAGTGACGTCCCCCGGCGTGGCGCGCCCGGCGATCCACAACAGAATCGCGCCGCCGATGACCGATCCACGGAAGCACAGGAGCATCACGGACTGCGCTATGCTGGCGGCGTTGTAGCGCAGCCATGTGCGCCGCACTCGCGTCCGCCAGCTGCTGATGACACTGTCAAGTGCCGCGTCCTCGCGCGCCTCGGCGCCGAACGATTTCACCACCGCGTTGCAGGTGAGCGCGTCCGCCAGCGTGCCGCCAACTTTGGTATCCCAAGCGTTGGAGATTTGTGCGGCGGGCGCAATATAGCGGATCGACAATGCCATCGTCAGCGCCACATAGATCACCGCGCCAGACCCGATCATGCCACCCAGCGCAGGCCAATGCAGCCCGAGCAGGATCATCGAGCCGACGAGCACCGCCAAGGACGGCACCAGCGCCATCAGTATGGTGTCGTTGAGGAGGTCGAGCGCCCACATGGCTCGAGTAATCTTGCGCACGGTCGAGCCGGCAAAACTGTTTGCATGCCAGTCGGTTGAGAACCGCTGGACCCGCATGAACGCCTCGCGCGCCAAATCCGACATCATCTTGAGGTTGAACGGCACGATTGCGTGCAGACCAACAAGGCGCAGGATGATCGACACCACGCCGAGCGCGACAGTGCCGCCGAAGGCAATCAGCGCCGCATATCGCGCTGCCTGGTCGGAAGGGCCCGAGCTCAGTGCGTCGACCAGATGGCCGGAGTACACTGGCATGAACAGGTCGGCCAGCGTTGCGCCAAGAAAGCCGACGATCACGATGGCGACGCGGAAAGGCTGCTGCAGCCAGTGGCGGAATACGAATGGGATCACCACGCGGATCGCGGTGGGACGTTTGTCATCTAGAGCGGCCATAGCGCGATCCCGCTGCGCTCAAAGCGCAAGCCGGCTCCATCTGAATGGAATCGCGGGGTCGCAAGGGCGCGACGGAGCGTAGGTATCAGGTTCGGGAGCCCTTTGCCAAGCGAAGCGCTCGATGCCAACAGTCCAAGCGGGCCGGACCTGGATCGATAGCTTTCCAGAGACCCGGCATTCTCGCGCGAGGTGAACAGCTCGGCCCTTGGCTCATCCCGTGGCGTTGACGTCAACTTGGCCATAGTTCTCGCTGTCTGCGATCTTGAGTGGCTTGGCGACATTTCTCAGGATCTTGTCGCGGCAGTTAGCGAGCATCTCCTTCGTGTACGTCTCGCCAAAGTGATCCAAAATAAAGGTGCCGCCATAGCCCGACTCATCGGCGACGCCGCTGGTTAGGCCATCGAGAATTGCGCCGACCTCGGCGACGCGATCGGAGTAGCGGGCGCGGATAACGTTGATTGCGTTCGTCGAGTGAGCCGCCTCGTCGGCAATCAATTCCCTCAGCCAACGATGGAATCCATTGTTCCCAAGTCCACTATAAAACTCCTTGTCCGCAGCATAGGCGTGGCAAGTACACATTTCATCAAATGCGATCACAACGATCAGCGAGAATTCGTCTCTCAGGTATTCATTGACCGCGCTAAAATCATGTAACCGACGGTTCAATCTCTCCCGAAGATCCTTTTCGGATCCATCAGCAACGAGCTCCATGATTTGGATGAAACCATCGGTGTGACGCTCCTCGTCCGCGGCCCAAGCATTGAAGAATGCTGCACCTTCTTCGGTAGAGATCAAGTTACGGATGGATAACTCCTTCTCCAAATGCCTTGCGTCATATTCCGTATACAAATCTACCCATAATTTATTCCAACGCTCGCGCAGAGTTGATGGCTCAGCGGCGAACATGGCCGGCGTCAGATCACTGAACAATTCTGAGGGACACCATTTGCGGCGAATTAGCGCGACCATCCAAATTCCCCCTGCGACTCATGGACGATGCGGTCTGCACGGACGCGCCGCCTTCGCGAATGCTTACGTAGCATTTGTTTGCAATACTGCATCACACAATATCTATGTGAGCTTGGAGTAGCCTTATAGGATTCTAGACTGAGCATGCGGTCGCCTCCATAGAAATAGCTGGCGATTGAAGTGTCTGCTCCATGCGCGGGAACGCTTCCAGAATTTCGCTCATGCAAAGCATCCCGATCAAAGAAAATGTCTTCTTCGAGAAGATAGCAGTCGCTGCTGGAAAGCAGGCCGTCGCGCGCCAGCCACGACGGGCTGGCTCCATGAAGCTTCGTTGGCATCGCGATGGCCGTGTGACGGGGCAGTTGACGGGCCCGAAGCCCAGCGATCTTTGAAACCTGCGCGCTCGGCGCTCACGCCTGAAGGTCCATCATAGGCTTCCATGAAAAAGGAGGGATCGAGATTGGAGTAGATTTAATAGCTGCAAGCGACGAGTCCGCACATCCAATCAGCTCCGTTGGTGCGGCCAGATCTGTATTGCATCCCGACTTCCGTGACCGTGTGGTTCATCGATCAATTGCCATTGTCGGCCGTCTCGATCAATTGCTAAGGTTAGTAGTTGACTGGGCGCAAGACGCTGCCCGTCGATGCAGGGATCGCGCTTGTTACGCGCTCTTGCGAGACGTCCGGACATCTAGACGAACTCTGGCGATGCTGGAATCGCACGGTGCAATTCGGGCTAGAATATCAGCCGCTGGTGATCGCTGCAGTCGCTTCAGCGTTGTTCCGTGCCCACGTCTTTCCGAACACTAAGTTGGACCGCGACGCCGTTGAATTTGTATCGACGAATGTCCCGCCGCTTCTCCAAACAGCGCTGTCACATCTCCAGCGTATGTCGCAGTTTCATCAATGCGCTCAACACGTCGGTACTGCAATCCTCTCAAGCCCTTGGCTCGAAAGCCAGGACTAGTACGGCACTTGCTGCTCTCATCTCAATGCCTCGCAACTTTTGGATCAGCACATGTAAGGGGTGCTCTGCACCGAGCAGATTTTCGACTCCGCGCAAATCATCCTACGGCCCGTCAGCAATGGTCCCAAGCCTCAGAACGTAAACGGCACCGAAGCTGGGCGAGACGTTCGACGGCGAGATCACGGTGCTCCCCATAGAGTCTCCAGGCGCTCGCTCCATTGGATGGAACAGCCCGTGGTCTACGCTAGTTGATTGTCCATCGATTGAGAACATCCGGTTGAGTTTTTGAGCAAGTGAAAACGCTGGCCCGAGAGGCTTCTGAGCAAGAATGTCCCAAGCTGCCTTGGCTAGCGGATCGTCCGATTTTGCAGGTTGCCCGGCCGCGACCTGAGGCAGCAATGGGCAGTCTCACTCAGTTTGATCGGATCCTACCTAGAGGTGACGAGGCTGTGTTAGCGCTTGCTTTCGTGTCGGGATTATCAGCTCGCACCAAGTGATACAGGACTCTGTTAAAGCGGCTTCTTCATTTCTTGGGCATTTCAATTCTGCGCAGTTTTCGATACAAGGGCGCGCTTAGTAAATCGATGCCTCTTCCGATTGAGAGCTGGCACTACATCGTTGTAGCCGAGGCGAACTAAGCTGGCGCATACTGCAAGCAGCTAACGAGTAAAAAGAGTTGCATCGGCCGGATCCCGGTGAAATTGCGAACCGCTAGGCGACTTTCGCGGGCGGCTGCTTACGCTGCACCGACCGTCGATGCTGACGGGCACCTCGCCATCGATGGTGGCACGACGCACGACGCGATGCTGGTCGCCGTAATCATTGACCGCATGTTGCGTGGCGCGGTTGTCCCAAATTACTACATCGCCCTCCGTCCAATTCCAGCGCACGGTGTTTTCGGACGCGGTGATATGAGACTGAAACAGAGTGAACAGCTTCTGGGCGTCATATTTTCGGATACCGACGAAACGCTGCACCACATCGCCGAGCACCAGCGCGCGTTCGCCGGTTTCGGGGTGGACACGCACGACGGGATGCTCGGTCTCATAGATCGTTCTGGTGAAGACCTCTTCAAAATGCTTCTTGTCGGCCTCGTTGGCGCGGGCCATCACGGCGTAATCGAAGGCGTTGGTGTGAACGGCCCAGAGCTCGTGGGCAAGCCGTTGCAGCGGCCGCGGCAGGTCGAGATAAGTGGCCGCGGTGTTTGCCCAGACCGTATCGCCATCAAAGAGCGGTATCACAACGCCTCGTAGTACCGCCACTTTGGGATAGGCATCGACAAAGGTCCCATCGCTGTGCCACAGGTTGGCCCGGCTAGCAGCGCGGGCGGAATCAAGCTCTATGACCGACGCCGTTCCCTTGATTGCACCGAGCGTCGGATGCGGCACAAGCTTTCCGAAACGAAGAGCAAAGCGCTCGTGCTCGGCGTCGTCGAGATGACCCTGGTCCCGAAAGAAGATGACCTTGTGCTTGAGCAGCAACCGGTTGATCGCAGCGATCGCCTGGTCCGGCAGATCCTCGGACAATTTGATATTCCTGATTTCAGTGCCGATGCGCGCTGCGCACTTCCAGCGCACCGGCGGTTAAAAAAAACAACCTTGGCAAAGCTCCGAAACGCGACTTAAATGTCTATCTTTCTGTTTAAGGTGCTCTCGAGTTTAGCCATGAATTTTTCCCAGACAAAGACGAGCGCCTATTGGCATTTTAAGAAAACGTTCGCCAGCAAGCAATCCTGGACGCCGCTATCGCTTCGCTGGCGAAGCGTCCGCGCCTATGCGGGACGGCTGCGCGAACAAACGGATAAGCGGCGGCTCTGGCCAGAACGCCTTCGTCGATGATCGACACGGGACAAGGTTATTTAGGCGCTTCCTGGGGATTTTCAGCCCGGCGCGTCCAGCAATGACGGTCAGCGTGTAACATTGGCGAATGCCCGACAACATATCGAACAAAATGGGCCAAGCCGAAGCCTTCGAAGTGATTGCCGACGCGAAACCGCGACGGCATTGCTCGCGTTACTTTTCTGGCCTCGTCGTTTTTCTGCGTGCTTATGGGATTCCTGGCCAAGCGGCTCAACCCAAATGCCGCGATGAGCAACCCCCTTTGTGTACAACCGAGATTTGCGAGCGAGCGGCTCTAGGCGTTTCTTAATTCGGCTTCATCTTCGGGCGTGAAGACATCGACCTTCCCAGCTTAGATCAAGTCGTTACCCTTGCGGCTATCGAGGTAGATCCACTTGTTGCCATTGAGTGCAAACCCTGCAATCGGCCGAGTTTCGCGTTCGGCGCGAGTCACTTTCAACCAGCGGCCGTTGGTAGTGAAACAACGCTCAGCGCAGCCCTTCTCAACCCGGGGTGGGGCTTTCAATGGTTGCGTTGACCAGCGTGGTCCCGCGTTGACAGTTGTTGGACTCGCTTACCCGCAGCCCTGTCCTAAGTAATCGGGATGCCCACACCAACGTTCTAACCTTGCATCCCGACGCGCGGGAGGGAAGTGCCTGGCCGCGGCATCGCCCTACCCTGTGGTTGATGGTGCTGAGCCTATCATAGGAACCTTCGACGCGACCGAGATTCGAATGCCAGTAGGTCCTCCTCAGGATGCCCCATCCGGGAGAAACTTCACTGGGTTCGCGGTGCTGGCGCGCTCAGCCCGAAGCGTCCGCCGGCCGATGTCTGCGATCTTGATAGACAGGCGGACTTGCCTAATTCTTTTCGGGGGCAAAGTCCCTCTACGCAGGAAAAGCAATAACGACCGTGAAAGAATGATGACGATGATCGATGAGAAACTGGCACGGTTGCGCGCACGTTGTAAATACCTCTGCGCGCTGTCGACGTTTGCTAATAAGGTCACCGATCGCTCGAGAGGTTCAACATACGAGCATAGGGGGATGTGGAAGCTTGCTCGTCGGGAGCGTCTCCTCAGCGCGAGGCACGATGCGCCCCTCGGGCGCGAGCCTTTGGTTGCCAGCAGATGCAATCATGAGCTCGCTAGTGAACTGCGGTCGAGCATGACTGAGAACACAGTGTAATCGAAGCAGAGAGACGAAGTGCACATGGATGCATCGGCCATGTAAATGGTGGCATCAAAACAATAGATTTCTCTAGCTATCCGAACGAGGAATATGAAGGTGTCATCCAGCGTCGTTGGGCTGATTAGAAGGAGCATTTGCGATGGAAAAAACGATCTGGGGTCGCTGGGGTAAACAGTAGAGACTTCGGTACCAATGGTGATGATATGATCAGGGATCCTCATGGCAATGACTGGATCGGCGGTGGTCCTGTCAACGACTCCATCTCGGCCGGCGGGGGCAATGACCGAGTCTTCGGTAGCGCGGGCAATGACCAGATCTTCGGCGAAGAGGGCAACGACTACCTCTACGGCGGCGACTATGGCGGCAATGGCCGCGACCAACCGTGCATCACCGCTGCAGACAATGACAAGCTCTGCGGCGGTCCCGGCGATGATGCCCTCTTTGCCGGTGACGGCAGGGATTCTCTGATCGGCGGCGCGGGCCGGAAACACTTTTGGGATCCGCTGTATCGTGGCAATGGCCCTTTACTGCAGCCGCGTTGCTACCTGAAAAAGGAACTGGAGCGAGCGCGGCTCCTCATTTGCAATCAACAACAAGAGTACCAGTGCCCCTGGACTTCATGGACGGCCCGGCTTTATAGCTTCTTGGCGCCCATCTAATTTAGCATGCGGGCCATCAGGGTACGTGGACCACCCTTCACGAGGTTTGCCGAAGCCAGGAGGCCTGTCAGGCCGTGCTGACGCACCTGACCAAAGATAGATAGATTAGCGCGCAGGTTTCCAGCCTTTGGAACCTTCCCCGGCAGCAGTTTGCACTGCGCCGGTAAAACCAGCGAAGACGACCTTAGCTGCAGACCCACGCCGCTGAGGCCGTCCGAGAACCGGGTCACTATCGGGCCCGGTACGCGACTGCCATGAAGGACAACTAAAGGTCGTCAATGACTCGATCTTTCCGCGACATCGTTTTGACGACAATTACCACCATTTCGCTGGTGGTTCTCCTGCTGTACATCGCGTTCGGCCCACCTGTCTGAGCGACGCCGGCGCCCATTCAGAACGGCCCGGCGCGGAGCGGTCCCTACACAGAGCGCTTTCCGAAGGCGGACGAGACGGCAAAATGGTGCGAGGCCCTTAGCGCTCACGATAGGCTTACGATTTGATCTCCCGCATAACGAGAGTCTCGATCCGTTCGCAGTCTGTTCCTGAAATAACTTGTCGAATTCACGATCACGCGACGCGGACGGGTCCGGGCCCACATTCTTCGACTGTCGAAATTTACGCGACCTTGGAAGCCCTCGCGCCAAATCGAAGCAAGAGCTGCTCACCTCGGCGGCCGGCTTGGCGCCGCTGAACGGGATTCCTTGTACTTCGTTGCAGCCCTCTACGCGCAGCCAATCAAGTTGCTCGGTGGTCTCCACCGCCTTCGGCGGTCGTGGTCATATTAAAGCTACGCCCGAGGCCCGAGATCGCGCGCACGATGGCGAGGCAATCGGAACGTTTCGCGAGATCCTTCACAAATGAGCGGTCGATCTTGATCTTGTCGAATGGAAGCTGCGCAAGTAGCTAAGACTCGAATAGCCGGTGCCGAAATCATCCAACGATATGGAGACGCTGAGTTCGTGCAATTGATGCAAGATCGCGATATTGGCTTCTGTCTCCGCCAGGAATACCGACTCGGCGTTGCGCATCAGCTACTCGCTGCTCGTGCTATGGCCCGGTGAAAGCGCGATCCCAATGGAAGCGCCGATCACAACCTGATTGCCGTCGATCTCCTAAGGCGCACTCAAGGTCAGTATCAGTCGGGCGGCGAAATCGCTCGCCTCCGTGGGCGAAATGTCAGCGGCCAGCATGACCGCAAATTCGTCGCGGCCCAATCGTGCTACCAGACGGCGAACAGGAATTGCGACAGTTTTCAATGGGCAGATGGTTAGGCACGTGTTACAGATGCACGAAGAAATTGTGCGCCCGCGGCTCTTTTGCGCTTTATTTCTGAAAGCCAACGAGCTCAGCCGCCTTACGAGAACCCTCTCACGCTACGTGCATCATTGCGGAAATTGGCGCCGCTGCGCTCTGCTGCGTTCTAAAGAGCCCCTCGGCTCGCGCTGATCATCGCGTGAACGCAAAACGACGCAGAAAATCCGCGTCGACTACGAACATTCGACGCAAATACGCTGGCGAACGGCAATATGATTGCTAGTTCAATCCCATGAAAAGACTCAACTGCCGTACGGCCGGCGTGCGATCCGATCCGTACCAACACAATTTACCGCTCGGATGAACTTCTCTAATTTCATTCCGAAGGGGCAACGGCGGCTTTGCAGCAAGTGCATCGAGCGATGCCGACCAAGCGCTTGACGGCCCGGGCCAGGTTAATAGTGTCAGCTACAGCACGGGTGAGCGGTCATACCCGTTAGGCGCTAGGATGCCGAGAGAAGACCTGTCACTCGATCCAAATGTCGCCGAAACGGCCCCCAAAAGTCCGGTGCTGACGCCTTACGACACCTAACACCTCACTACCTGTTGGTGCAGACGGTGCTGATTGGCGGGAAATCGCGCAAATTGTCCTACACATCGATTCCGACGGCGAGCCTGATCGAGCAGGAAAGGCTTATGAAAGTCATCTTGCCCGTGCCATGTGGCTGAGCGAGCGTGCCTACCGTTATCTCGTACGGAGCACCAAGCCTACATTAATTAGTCGCGCGAGGATTCTAGGCAGGCGAAACGCGCATCGTCTCATTTCAAGCCGTGTATTAGTCGCCACTGATTTCCGGTTTGCGTGCCGCACATAGCCAATATGTACCTTTTGCGAACAATCACGAATCAGATTCTATATTCACCAAAACGTCTAGCGATGATTTCGGGGTCTCCGAGATCAAGATCATGCAGGCTTGGCTGAACAAACTCCAAGTTTCGCTCCAATGGCGGAGCTACGTCCCTTCAAGCAGGGCCGCCATTTCGCGCATCTCCACTACCATCAGTTCAATATCCTCCTATGGGTGATCGCGCTGCTGGCGGCCCTGATCTTTGATGTCATCTACAAGCGCCAGCGTCTCGTTGGCTCCGCGATCCACGGCAAACGCACAGTTGATGCGGGCGTTGGCGATGCTGCCGGAACGGAATGAAGGGCGCGCCCCTCTGGCGATTTGTAATTGGTGCTGTCGTCGCGACCGCCATCGTGTACGCAGTGTCGCTCGGCTTCTTGTTCTAGGCTCCACGAAACGAACAAAGCAGGGAAGAATTAAACGCAGTATTGCTACCGGGTTGGCCCTCGCTGCGCTTTGCGCCTCGACCGGAATCCGTTTGGGCGCCGATCCGACGGCCCCCGGCTTTGACGTCGGCGCAGGTCAATCCTGCCAGGCTTCCTGCGACGGTCTCCCCATCGTGCCGCCCGCCAAACCGGGTGTGTTCACGGCGACGGACCGGTTTTCACTTGGTGGTAGCTGGCCACAAGCAAAGCGAATCGAGAAACATCTCGCCTAGCGCGCCGCGGAACTGACATCGAGCAGAAGGCGAGCTGGTTCACATTTGTTGAATCCGCTCCGAGGATGACACGGCGTCAGTGCCCAAACGCGATCCCACCTGCCTGCGTTGCAGTTTCCGCATGAGTATTTCCGACCGGTCTGGGCGCTAGTAGACCAGCTGCTCCCCGGTCTGGAAAAGCTAGAGTCCTTCGCAGGCGCAGCCTTCATCGCGGATGGCCCAAAGTTCATAGCGGATTTCGAGGCTAGTACCGACATCGTGCTCCGTTACGGCCAGTGGATGACTCCGATCCGTTGGCTTCAAGGCAGGAGCGGTGTCAGACCTCCTGATCAACCAGGTCTAGCCGGAATAGTCGCAAGGAACGTCCAACGGAGATTCATCGTCGCGTCTTTACTGAATTGCTCGCCAGCCTTGGGGTTGTTGTGACTGCTCCGGCATTGGCCGAGGGCAAGAAACGCCGAGGTTTCCATGAAGAACAGCCGCAAAGGGGTGTTCGTGCCGCGACCGTCATCAGCGTGGGCAACACCTTGAAGGACCAATCCCGCGGATTAAGGCGGCAATTCAGAACAGAATGGGGAGAACGCGGGCAAGCTCTCAATCTAATTGACGCACAAAGAAAGCATTGAATATCCGAAGGAGCGCTACGAGCAGTACGGGCGCGGGACTTCTCCATCTTTCGTGAGGTCACCGGCTTGGTCGTTACGCCGTAGCTTTCACCAAACGTTGCATGCCTCAATTGTGCGCTCTAACAACGGGCGCCGCGCTCATGACCGTGGGAGAAGTGAATCCTTGGCAAAAAGGGGCGGCCAGCCATTAATCTCAGTGCGTCGCGAGCGATACACCAAGCTTTGCGGCCTTGACTGACGTTGCGCCGACGGTCCGTTTGAGTGCCTTCGCAATCTTGTTAACCCCTGATTTTGTCTTCGCCATGGCCTTCAATTGTCGCACATCATCTTTGGTCCAGGGGCGGCGAACAGTTTTCTTCTTGGCAGGCATCGTCTCTCCGAGTCTTGTTGCGTTGACTTCTAACATCGTGCGATCAGAATTCAACAGCCAAGGACAATCACAAATGAAAACTCACATCACAAGCGCGTTGTATTCATAGATCGTGCTGAAAACCCATTCGACGGCAACGGCAAAACGCGGCCATGGTATCTTGCGTAACCCGCTTTATTCGGGAAGACAGATTTGGAACTGCGTTCGATTGGTGAAAATCCATCGACCGGCAAACTCCTTCTCGCGTGAATCCCGCGTCTGAGTGGCAAATCGTCGATGTACCTCATCTGAAGATCTCGACCAGTCCCCTCGTCGCACGCCCAGCAAGCAACGGGCGAATTCGGCAAGAGCACGCGAAGGCGAAGGCCGAAATCGAGCGGCTTGTCGGAGCCAGGTGCCATGGCATCAAATTTCGAGCGAGATCACGCAGCGGGATTTCCAATCCCAGTTTTCAACCAAGATGTTGCGCTTTTGACACCTAAATCTGCATATGTCGCGCCTATAGTCCACTTGGGTTGGGGGTGATCGGCATGTTCGACGTATACGTTCGAGGAAAGAGCCAGCTTCTCGTGATCCTACGATAAGCGCCAGTGCCTGCACAATTAGAGCGCGGCTGGAGAAAGAAGCGAGCGGTGCGCATCGTTAGTGACGAGATAAGCGGTGCGGCTATGCGGGAAGGCTTCTATGCGCGCTCGCAGCGCCCGCCAACCGGTACTGTTCCCAATCCTTCTGAAGTTCAGCCTCAAGTTCTAGGATGATGATGTGTAGGAGACTTGCGGCAAGTGGATCGGTGACCTCCCGTTCCAGAAGCCGATAACGAGCGATTTTGGACCTCTTGCTCTTTGAACTGGCGCTCGGTTATCATGGTCTGTCTCTAACTAAATGACGCGGCGGAGGCGAGTTTGTTTCGCTAAAATCTTCTGATCATTTTGTATGGTTTTCAGTTAATGAATGGTCGATGGAACGAGAGCCGGAACAACTCGTAGGCCCGTGTCTAGATCGCGCGTGTTAGAGTCCGGCTTGGGGATGATCACGAGCCGCATCGCAACAAATGGTGATAACCTCGCTTCTGTCATCCATCTCGCACGAGAGAGGTGGCTTTCGAATGCGAGCCGCGCGCGGTCAGGATCGATGCGCAGCACGATCCGACAGACGTCACGCCAGTCGGCGCCTTGATGATCAGCATCAAGCACACGCATATACGGGACCACGTGCTTCTCGTCTTACTCGGTGAGGGCTGGTCCAGCTCGATATGTGGATCGAGTCGTTGTTTTCATAGGCGCGCTCGTGACGAGCGTACGACGAGCAGTACAATCTTAGCGACGGCTTCAGGTCAAGTTCTTGATATGATTGTCGGTGCCGGGGTCCTAGAACGCACCCGGCTAGTATGACAATCGTATGACACAGAGATGCCGCAAGCGCTGGCTGATCCGCGCATTCAACATGAGTAAAGCGTGGGGATCGATGTTAGGCCACGTGCGTGGAGAAGAGCACCCTTTGCTGCGCCAGAAGATTCCGCGCCGCAATTGCATAGACACCGCCATTTTGTACTTTCTCTCTTCCCTTACTTGCGGCGCTTTCCCGCCGCGGCCCTCACACCAATATCCATTCCTACGATGAGGACTCACCGTTGAGCCGACGCACAGCTGGAATGCCCGAGGCCGATGAATTAAAAGACATGAAGAGGTTGTTAGCTAGTTTATGGGAAACCGCGCAACTGCTTCCCGAAGGATCAGAACGGCAGGATGCGTTCAGACAGATCGGTAGCTTCCAAAGGCAGGTGGCGGCTTTAATTTCACGTACCCTTTAGGCCTAGGGATGATGTCGGATGATGTCGTGTCGGGGTGTGCTGTGGCTACCGATCCAACTCGCGCCGGAAGATTGCGTTTTGGAAGTTGGCGAAGTCGATAAGAATGGGATTATTCCATTGGGCTTTCCATGCCGCCGAAGGCGGGGGATCTGGTACAATGCCTGGGCCGATGAGCCGATTTTGATCTGTCCGACGCATTGGAGGATCTGGCGCATGCCAACAAGTTGGTAGGTTGATTCTTGCGGACGCGCCCTTTTGAAGAGGTGGAACCAGTTATGAGGATGGCGCTCTGTTTCGCTATATTGCTCATTCCCACGCTTGCGCTCGCTCAAGGCGCAACACCGGTAAAGCAGCCGACCATCGGCACCAAGCCGCTCGTTCAGGTGAAGCCGAGGGCGTCCGTTGGTTGCAAGCTTGTTGGAACGGTCAAGGGGACGAAGCTCTGGGCGGGTGAATGCACTGCGGCGCCGGAACTAAGAACAGGTACGCCACCCGAAGAGTCTAGTCCATCGGCCCCCGACGCGGCTGGCGGAGCTACTCCGAAGGATCAGCAGTAACGCCGCAATTCATGTGCAACCTCTTGTCTGATTGCGGTTGCTGGTAAAAGGCTTCAGCTTGTTTGCGACAGCCTGCAGGCTCGCTCTCGTCTATGACGTCGATGATAGCCGCCTCAGGATGGTAGTCCGAAGATCGGGAGCTGCTATCCATTAGGCGCGTACTGCAGGCTACAGGGTTGCGGCGCAGTCATCGCGACCTCGTCCTCGCAGGATGTCGCCCCGCTTTTCGGGGATCCGCTGAATTGCTAATTGATCATGCGATCGCCTCCTCGCGGATCCATCGGAATTCGCTTCCAGCTGCGCAGATCCGATGCATCCCGATCGCCAATTTTCGTGCGACCGCTACGACTGCGCGGCAAAGACCGCGTCGCTCGGCCACCCTTACACCCCAAGTTTTCAACGCGGACCAGCGCTGGATGCCGGTAGAAGGTTCGAAGTGTCAATCGGCGTTCAAATTTGGCTCTGACGCAATTTTGGTGCAGCTTCTTTCACTCTGCGCCGATTAGCCGGGCTTGGAGCGAATCGATCTTCCCGCGGCCATACATTTGACGCCTGACGAGCTTGAGGCGCGTGATCTGTCCTTCGGTTGTCCGTTCGACCAGGGCGACGTGATTGCCGCTCGAACCGCCGCTTCGTCCCTCGCGACGCCGCTGGCGAACGAGCCGGCGAGACTGGATCGAGCGCGCTCGATCCAAGGGGTGAGGCCCGCCTCGGTCTTGCGCCGGATCAGCAGGTGGAATTCGGCGATGATCTCGCGAGCCTCGACCAGGGTCGGCACACCAGCTTCGATCGCCGCGACCGTGATGGTCTCCGCTTTGGTAAGCAAGTCCCGTCCCATTGTCATGAGGCGAGCGATCGTTCTGGCCGACGGAATCCTCTGAAGATTTTGTGCGTCGGTCCTTTCCGCTCGTCGTCTGCGGGTCGCCCACTCGCTGATGACGCGAAGCGAGCCTCGGAAGCCACGCCCTCTTAAGCGGCGCCAAAGTTCAGCTCCATTGCGGCAGCCGGACGCCCATTGATCGTCCAGCCAGGGCAAGTGCAGATCCAACGAACTTTGCCGGGTTCGGAACACATCGTGACGTTCGCCGCGGACCACCTGTCGCACCAGCTTCCTGCTGTGGCCGGTCTGACGCACGATCTGCTTGATAGATATGCCATTCTTCGACAGAGCCAGGATGGCCGCGTTGGTCTCCTCGCGGCGCAGATAGCCCTCATACTGCAGGCGCTCGGCAGCTGTGAGCAGCTTGGGATCGATCGTCGTCGCGCCAATAACGGTGCGTATCTGACGCATCGATTTGCGGACGGCGTCCAGGAAGGACCGACTGGCATTCTCCATCAGATGCCAACGGTCGGCGACCTGTACTGCGTGCGGCAGGGCCTTGGCCGCGGCTTCGCCATATCCGCCGCCACGGTCACGAGCGACGATTGCGATCGTGGGATGAGCGGCGAGCCAGGCTTGAGCTGTCGCGGGCTCACGATCCGGCAGCAAAATGACGATCCGTCCTCTTTCTAAGTTGCAGATGATGCTGGCGTAGCAGTGATTGCGCCGCCAGGCCCAGTCAACAATGCCGATGACCCTGACGGGACCAGCCCGGGGGACGGGTACGGCGCCGAACGACACGCAGGAGCGTGTCCTTGCTCATCGGCAAGGTCAGCCGTTTAGCGAAGCTTGCTGCCGCTCGACCACCAAGCGCCAAGCCGAGATGATGAACGATAGTATCCAGCCTTGCCGTGCGGCGCGCCGATGGTGCCAGGACGCCTTCGCCGAAGCGCTCGGTGAAGATCTGACGCCCGCACAGAACCGCATCGCAGCGAAAACGGCGAGCGATCACCAGGAGCTGGACGATCCGACCCGAGAGCGGCAGATCAGTAACACGGCGCCGGTAGCGGCTATGGACACGTCGGGAAACCGTTCCGCACGACGGGCACAGGCCGACGCTCCTGGAAGCCCGAACCACAACAATCGCCTTATCATCCTCGTAGTAAGCACTCTCTACAACAAACCCACGCGGCACCAAACTGGAGCGGTGAAGTGCCTGCTGCATGGCGCTGATTCTCCTCCAACCAAAGCGCCAGACATCCCCCAAACTGCATCAAAGTGAGTCAGAGCCAATATTGCAGGCCGAATGACACTCAAGCTCTAGCTCGGTGCCTGATGCTCGACGCGCGATGGCGCGTGATCGCGTCGCCAGATCAGATAAACGCTCGCGTCGGCTAGCGCCAAGCGACCGCACCCCGCGAGGCCTATCCGTCGCCTGGATGTGCTCCATCAAAACAATCGATTTTTCCGACCTTGCCTAAATGTCGCATAGTCGATCGCGATCATTGGAGGCGGCCTTCCCGAATGTGGTGTGACAATCGATTCTCTCTTCAGTCCCTTGCCGGTCAGTTCGAGGTGGGCAATCGCGTGTCTGCATCCATGTTAAGTCCTACAGACGAAATGCTCGCGACGTTGGAAAGAGCTAGACCGATCGCCGTCGCAGGTGGAGGGCCGGGCCAGACTTTGTCGTCGCTGCTTCAGCACGCCTGCAAGTTTGAGGCTAGCCCTGACCAGCCGGCAAAGGCACTTGAATCTTACCTAGCGTCAGATTGTAGAATTTCCGACAGACCTCGCGCAGCGTTTCCGACAAACCTCGCGACACAGAACCTCGCTCGCGCGAACACTTTAACGGGTAGCAAGAATTGCGAACGTCTCTAAAGCTCAAGGCCCCGCCGCTCCACGCCATCACGCTGCTCGGCCACTCTTCTCGAAGGCATCGCCGTCCGCAGGTGGAGCGCCGGGCCAGACTGTGTCGTCGCTGCTTCAGCACGCCTGCAAGTTTGAGGCTAGTCCTGACCAGCCGGCAAAGGCACTTGAATCTTACCTCGCGTCAGATTGTAGAATTTCCGACAGACCTCGCACAGGGTTTCCGACAAACCTCGCGACACAGAACCTCGCTCGCGCGAACACTTTAACGGGTAGCAAGAATTGCGAACGTCTCTAAAGCTCAAGGCCCCGCCGCTCCACGCCATCACGCTGCTCGGCCACTCTCTCGAAGGCGCACCTCCGACATCGCAGCTGTGCAGAGCAGAGGAAGCCGCGTCGGACCCGTTGCAGCCGAAGCACGATGGAGCGATCGAGAACAACGCGAGCTGTCTTTACCTCGCCCTTGCCGCGCACAGCGCAACTCCAAGTTTAAGCTTCGATCATTCCGCCCTTCATCCAAAGCGACCGGATGCAACTGGCGTAACCACTTTAAAAACGTACCCACCTCAAAAAAATGCGTCATGGCGCCGGTCTGCGGCCCTGCCCAGCCCTTATCGACTGCAGTGTCCGGGACGTCTAACGCGACCGAAGGTCGGGATCGTTGCCGTCATAGAATCTATTCTGGCTAGGGGAGGATTTCCCTCTAGTCGGAGGCGTCGATCGCTTCGTCGCGCATTGCAGCCTCTAGAGTCATCGGCCAGGTGCGCGACGTGAACTGTCTTCAAACGTGGTAAAACTTGCATTGTCGTGCCTTGGCGGCGCCACAGGATGGATAGCCTAGCAAGATTGACCGCGGATTGAGGTAAGTTGGGGAGTTTCCAGATGCCTGTCTCGCGAGTTTACTCAGCCACAAATCCAGCCGCTCTCTCCTGCGCTTTGGCTTCAATTGCGCAATCTCGCGCCATCGATATCGAACGCGCAGGCTCAGCGCGTGCAGGCCTGGCCGCGATCGGCGTACAGATGCATCAGCCTGCTGCTAATGCGTTCGGCTCGGTGAGTGATATCGGCGCTCCTCATGGCACAAAGGGCATGTTGAGCGTCCCCGACCACGGGTGCAGACCCTGGCAGATCGCCCCACTTGTCCATTCCATGACGAAGGGTTCATCGGGATTGATCGCCGTCCAGCATGCTCTGCTTCGTCGCTCCCAGCCCTTGGCGTTCAGGTCAAAGAGGGTTTCGTCGAACCTCATGGTCAACCGTGACGCGCTCAGGTCTTGGCGTTGATGGACGAGAGCTGATGAAATGCGAATTCTCCTGATTGATCATCATGCGGACTTCGCCCGCATTGTGAAGGAAGCGCTCTTGTACTGCGGGTTCGCTGTTGATGTGACGCGCACCCTAGATGAGGCGGTGGACGCCCTGAATTGTGCGAACTACCACATTCTCCTGCTCGAATCGGTTTTGCCGGATGGAGACGGCTTGGACTGGCTGAAGCAGTTGCGGCGCGAGGGACGTTCAATACCGGCCATGATGATGAGCAGTCTCAACAATCGCAGCCGACGGATTGCGAGTTTCAATGCCGGTGCAGATGATTTTTTGCCCAAGCCAGTGTCTACCGACGAACTCATTGCTCGCATGCGAGCCATTCTGCGGCGGTCAACGCAAATGACGGCGCCAGTCGTGACATTCGGCAATTTGCATTTCGATCCGATCGCGAGGCAAGTCTCAGTCGGAGGTCGAATACTGAGAATTGCACGGCGGGAAGTGTGCATTCTTGAACATCTGCTCAACCGCGCCGGCCGCACCGTGCCGCGCACATCACTGGAGGGCAGCCTGTATGCGTTCGACGACGAGGTCTCGACCAATGCGCTGGAAGTCGGGATCTATCGCTTACGCACGCATTTGAGCCAGGCGGGTGCAACGCTAAGGATCAAGACCAAGCGGGGTGTCGGTTACACGCTTGAACTCGTTGGCGCAGCATCGGCCGCCTAGCCGATCGAACTTGAAAGCAACAATCCATTGAAGGTCGTTAACAATGCTGCCCGGGCTGATGAGCCGTCGATGGTCGTCAGCGGACTCCGTTCTGCCGCTCTGTCTCGTCTCTGCTACGCCCTGTGCGCACTCGCTCTGCTGCTTCCACTTGCTGCCGCAGCTCAGACCAAGCGGGATGGCAACTCAGAGCCGCCGCATGCGGCGCCTGGCAGCATCACCGGCACGCTGAACCTTACGTCCTCACAGGGCAAGACGGTTCATCTGAGCGCGCCAGCGGCGAGCATCTTTGTTGCCGATCCTACCATTGCCGATTACCAGGCGCCGTCGAACACGACGATTTTCGTGTTTGGCAAAAAGTCCGGACGGACCAGCCTGTTCGCCTTGAACGAAAACGGGAAGGCTTTGGCCGAGCTGCGCGTGATCGTCACGCAACCCATCGAGGATCTGCGTGCCACGCTGAAAGCCGAGGTCGGCGACTATCCGATCCAGGTCAGTTATACCCCGCGCGGCGCGATCCTTAGCGGTACCGCGCCCAATGCCGATGTTGTCGAGACCGCCAAGAAGATCACCGAGCAGTTTCTCGGGGCGGGTGCGCTGGTCGTCAACAAGATCCAGGTGGCCGGCTCATTGCAGGTGAATCTCAGCGTGCGCGTGGCAGAAGTCTCCCGCAGTGCCGTCAAGAAGCTCGGCATCACTCTCTCCGCTTCGAGCCAAGGCGGCACTTTCATTGCTACTGGCAAAGCTGCCGGTTCCGGCGCGGCGGGCGGCGGTGGCACGATCGGTATCGCGTTCAGCGCCGGCAATATCAACGTGAACGCTGCTCTCGATGCGCTCGCCAGCGAGCACCTCGCCTCGATCCTGGCTGAGCCCAATCTGACGGCAATGTCCGGCGAGCCCGCAAGCTTCCTGGCCGGCGGCGAATTTCCCATTCCGGTCATGCAAGACAATCGGCAGGTTTCGGTCCAATTCCGCCAGTTCGGAGTGAGTCTGGAATTCGTCCCGACGGTTCTCAACAACAATCAGATCAATATCCGTGTGAAGCCCGAAGTTAGCGAACTATCGACCGAAGGTGAAGTCAAAATCAACGGAATGGCCGTCCCAGCCCTCTCGACGCGGCGTGCCAACACGGTTGTCGAGCTGGCCAGCGGTCAGAGCTTTGCAATTGGCGGGCTCATCAGGCGCAACTTCGACACTGACGTCGGTGAGTTTCCTTGGCTGGGTGACGTGCCGATCCTCGGTGCGCTTTTCCGCTCCTCATCTTTTCAAAAACGCGAAAGCGAGCTGGTCATTGTTGTCACTCCTTACATCGTGCGGCCCGTATCAAACCCGGCCCAGATGAGTACGCCGACCAACCGCATTGCACCGCCCTCAGACGCCGGGCGTATTTTGACGAACACGCTGGCACGGCCTGCCCGAGACCGCGATGCTCCCGGCACCAGCGCACCAGGATCGACGGGCAGCGCCGGCTTTATCATCGAATGAGGATCGTCAAATGATGTTGCGACAATTGTGCCAATTGATTGCTATTGCGGCAACATTAGGCGGATGCGCACACAGTGCTTCGATTCATTTTGGGCCGGCTGAACAAGCGACTCAAGTGGAGCAGAAGAACAGCGTCTTGTTCCTTCAGAGCCTTCGTGGCTCGGAAAGGCACCGGCTGCGCAGTTTCATTGCGGATGCAAGTCGCGGCCGGCGGGATGCACTCCATGTCAGTGTCACTGGCTCACCCCGGCTCATTGTACAGGTGGCCCACGAGGCCCGCGCGATCGGCATTTCCCCAGATAATATCCGCCTGTCCGCCTCTCCGCCCGCCCATTTCGGGGTGAGGATCGAGGCAATCACCTACGAAGCCCATCCTCCTGTCTGTCCGTCGCTTTTCATCGTGGGTCCTGCAGTTAACGATAACTCGTTCGACCCGACGCTTGGCTGCTCGACCAGAAACAATCTGGCGGTCATGGTCAATGATCCGCTCGACTTGCTAGACAATCGATCTGTCGTGACAAGTAAGGGCGATCGGGCGGCAATTCCTGTTGCCAGCTATGGGACCTTTGCCTCGCGTAACAAGAGCAACGGCGGAGATGAAACGCATAACAGAGCGGCGCCCGAAGCTCCAGCGGGGGCAACGAGGAACGTACAGCAGCCTCAGTGATGAGCGCTTGCAATACAGTGCTGCGGCCAAGATGATCTAATACCCGGAATCAGAGCTGAGTGATACGGCGGCGTTGAAACGGCGTTGACGGACCTTTTCTTGGTCCAGACGAAGGGCCCGGCTTTGTAGTTGAACGCGTTGGCGTAGGCATCGATTTCTTCCTGAAGCTTGCTTCAGGCTTGTGAAGGAGGCGCCGCTAACCTACTGCCCCTGCAAGATCGAGAACCATACTTCGACCTGATTGAGCCAGGACGCGCGTGTCGGCGTGAAATGAAATTGCGCGTCGGGGTAGGCCGTGAGCCATGTTTTTCTTCTGATTTGAGGTTGTCGAGTATGACGTGAAGCTTTTGGCCCGGAAAGGTCTCGGTAACGCCGTTCATGAACTCGAGAAACTCGACGCGACACCGGCGTTTTGAATGCGCCGCGATGATTTTCCTGGCGACTTCAAGCGCCGCAAGAGCGTGGTCGTGCCATGCCGCTTGTAGTCGTGGCTCTGGCCGGTCAAGGCGCGGCAATTGGGCAACTTCAGAATAGCCCCGCGCTCGCTGAATCGAGGGCTTCTCGTCCACGCATAGCACAATGGCCTTCGGCGGGGCGACATAGAGCCCAACAATATCGGCGGCTTTGGCCGTAAAGTGTTGTCCGAGAAGAGCGGCTAAGCGATTGAGCTAGAATCGCATTTGTCGTTGGGGAGTGTTTTAGGATTGCAGGGTTTTGATGCCTCGGGCATCGGAACCTTGCAATTTCATTTTCACGATTCCGTCGAATCGCCAGATGATTCCGTGGTCGCATCGGAGGTGGCGATGCGACCGAAGAAGCACAGGACGACGGGATCGGGCGATCTGTTCCGGGCCATGCTGGACCAGATCATCAACATGAAGCACGCGCTGGTTCAGCTCGCTGGCAAGGTCGATTGGGACTGGATCGGCGAGATCGCGCCGCTCTACAGCGAGAACGGCCGGCCCGGCATCGCAACCCGCTTCATGATCGGGCTGCTGCTGCTCAAGCACATTTACGGCCTGTCCGATGAGGGGGTCTGCGAGCGCTGGGTCCACGACCCATATTTCCAGTACTTCACCGGCGAAGAGTTCTTCCAGCACGCCTTCCCACACGAGCGCTCGGACCTGAGCCACTGGCGCAAGCGGCTCGGCGACAAGCTGCAGCTGCTGCTGGCCGAGAGCCTGCGGGTGCCGCACGAGGCCGGCGCGTTACGCGGCCAAAACCTCAAGCTGCGTATTTCGCAAAAACGGGACAGCGGTTTCGCTAATTGAAGGACAGCAGTTTCGCTAATTCGCCTACAGCGTGGCGGCGTGCTCTGGTTGCCTGGTTGATGATGTCAGTTGGTATTGGTTTCGCTGTTTTCGACGTCGTCAAGGGGCGCGCGGCTTTTTTCCTTCGCATGCTGTCGCCTTCAAGGGCGACACGGTGGGCGTTGTGGATGATCCGGTCGAGGATGGCAATGTCGTGCCATTGGGCAACGGGCAGCTGGGCGGTGATCACGGTGGATTTGCTCCTGTAGCGCTCTTCGAAGATTTCGAGGAGATCGAGGCGTTGCTGATCGTTGAGGGTGTGGGTTCCCCAGTCGTCGAGAATGAGCAACTGGACACGCGCGAGCTTATCGATGAGGCGCGGGAAGCGACCGTCGAGACGGGCCATGGCGAGGTCTTCGAACAGGCGCGGCACACGCAGATAGAGGACGGAATGATCGAGCCTGGCCGCTTGGCGTCCGAATGTTCATCCAGGGGGCTAGAGCCGTACTCCTGAGGCGCCCAAATTGGCCCAAGTACGGCTTCGGAGCCTGGCTGGAAGAAGCGTCCAAGCGGCTCCACTCGAACGTGTTGGTTGTCGCCCTAGCCGCAAAGCTCGCGCGCATAGCCTGGAGCCTACTCGCAAGGGGCCATGACTACGACGCCAATTTCTTGGGTCAGTCCGCGTAAAACACGGCCGTAAAGGGAGCAACAGACCGCGATCTGATCGGAAGGCATAATAACCTGCCGAGGTTTGCGAGACGGAAAGGACGAATGGAGGAACGGTTGCACCGACACTTCTGAGGCCTGGTTCGACGCCATGACCCTTCTTGAGGCCGGCGAGTTATTGAGGACGGAAGTGGGCGGATATCTATGGTGGCTCGAGGCGAGAGCCTCAAATCGAAGCCGGATAGATTGGCGCAGACCGCTTCGTCCCTTTGTCGAATCCTCTTGCAACGCGGGCGTGGTCCACAGATCGGTGTCAAAGCCTCCATCGTCACCAACAACCGCCGTGCTCCCGGCGGCTTGTTCGTGCTGCACGCCAGGGCGCTACCCAATAACCCGTACGACGGTCACACCCTGCGGCACGTCATCGACCGCACCGAGACACTCACCGGCTGTCCGATCGAGCGGGCCTATGTCGACAAGGGATATCGCGGCCATGACGCGCAGAACCCGCGCCGTGTCTTCATCTCCGGCCAGAAGCGCGGCGTCTTCGGTGTCATCAAGCACGAGCTGCGCCGCCGCTCCGCCATCGAACCGGTCATCGGACACCTGAAGGCCGATGGTCACCTCGGCCGCTGCTACCTCAAAGGCCGCGCCGGCGATGCGGCCAACGTCATCCTCTCTGCCGTCGGTCACAACTTCCGCCGCATCCTCGCCTGGATGAGGGTTCTTTGGTACCTCTTCATGGCCACCCTCATCGCAGCCATCAGCGACCGCTCACCGCTGCAATCGCCTTCTTAACATGGCGTAATCGCGGCTGACGGCTTCTCGAAGACACGATGTTGGATAGGATCTGCCTCCGCGGAATAGCGAAAGGGAGCAGCTCTATGAAGCAGTACGTTGGTTTGGACATCTCTATGGAAGAGACCAGCATTTGCGTCTTGGACGAGAACGGCGGCGTGACATTCGAAGGTAGCGCCCCTACCGATCCGGAGGCCATCGCTAAACTCTTGCGGCGGCATGCCGGCAATGCTGAGCGGATCGTTTTTGAAACGGGCTCGCTATCCAATTGGCTTTGGCACCAGCTCAGGGCGCTAGGCTTTCCCGTCATCTGCCTTGATGCGCGTCATGCCAACGCAGCGTTATCGATGCGCATCAACAAATCGGACCAGAACGATGCCAAGGGATTGGCCGAAATGGCGCGCATGGGATGGTACCGGGAAGCTGCCGTGAAGGGGGCGGAGAGCTGGAAAACCCGTTCGATGTTGGCGGCTCGAACCAAGTTGGTGAATTTGCGGCGAGACCTCGACAACCAGATGCGCGGTCTGTGTAAGGGGCTCGGAATAGTGCTCGGCAAGGCCGGTTCGACCAACCTGGCTCGCAAAGTCGACGCCGTGCTCGCTGAAGCACCGGATTTGCAAGATATTTTCGCGCCGCTGCTCCTTGCCCAGTCCTGTTTGACCGAGCAAATCGAAAAATATGATCGACAACTCCTGGCAGTGGCAAAGGGCGACCAAACTGTTCGGCGAATGATGACCGTTCCTGGTATCGGTCCCCTGACTGCCCTCTCCTTCGTCGTTACCATCGATGATCCCACTCGCTTTAGACATTCCGCCGACGTTGGCGCCTATCTCGGCCTAACACCAAGACGTCATCTATCCGGTGAGATCGATCGCACGGGCCGCATCTCCAAACGCGGCGACCATCAGGTTCGAACTTATTTGTTCGAAGCCGCGAACGTCCTGCTGACCGTTGTCAGACGAGGTTCTGCGCTCAAGCGCTGGGGCAGCAAGCTGGCCAAACGCATCGGCGCCAAAAAGGCGAAGGTTGCCGTCGCACGCAAAATGGCTGTCATGCTCCATGCCATCTGGACCGATGGCACCGAGTTCCAGGCAGAGATGCGCACCGCATGAACCAGTCTTAAACAACTCCAGATCTGCCCTCGGCGGAACATGCGTCCCTGCCGGGACGAAGGCGTTGGCAATCTCGAAGTCGTCCCCGCGGGCGTTACGCGCACCGCGCTCTTCACATCGAGATGCCGCGCCTCTTGAACGCCACCATGCGGCGCTCCTGCATAGAGACGACCGCGGAAAGAACCATGAACCCGGCAGCGGATCATTTTTGTCTATCGGGGTTGACACCGTGCCCGCGATTAAAGAACGGACGACTAAAGTCCGGATCGTTGCTCTCGCTCCATGAGGTGCGAGCTCCGACGTCAATCTTGTGGTTGCGCAGGAAGCGCCAGACATATTGCGCGTCAACGTGGCCCTGCGCCCCGGCTAGCAACGGCCCCGTCCAGCGGGCGAACCCTTCTGGAGGCGATTTATCCAATAGCCTCAGAAGCCGCCAATCCGCCGCCTCCGAATAGATCGGCTGCTTGCCAGGCCGCGGCTTGTCTCCTGCCCTTCAAGGTCATGTTCGGCATAGCGGTGCCGCCAAAGGCTGACAATCCCCGGCTGGACCCTACTTCCTTTGATCGACCGGCTGCTGCCAACAGAATTATCTGCGCCCGCTTTAAATCGCGCTGCAACGTCACCGGTGAGCGACAACACGCCTCGAGCACCTTGCGACCTTGCTCGAGAGGTGGTCTTCTCTTGCTTCGGTTAATCATCTTCGACCTTGAATCCGACTCACGATCTAAGAAGGTGCGTACTAGACCAGTCCGGCGGCATAAAGTGCTTTTGCTACCGACTCGAAATATTGCGAAGGGACCGGGTCGCCGAGCCTAGCCTTGCCGAGCAGCTGACGCACCAGGACATCGTCATCGATAATGTGGAGGCGCAGTGCGCGCGCCTCGGCAAGGAGCCGTGAAGCAACTTCGCCCTCGCCACGGCAGACCAAGACCGGCACTCCGGTTTCGCCACGAACATAGCGCAGCCCAATCAAGCTTGCGGCCCCCCTCAATATCAATGTGGCGCGATGGACGCCGAGCGGAGCCTGGTTCGCCGACTCCTGCCGCAGACGCCGGTGCTCACGTTTCACCTGCGGATTACCTTCCTGTTCCTTCTTCTCACGCTTGGCCTCGGTTTCCGTCATGCGCATGTCCTGCAGAAACAGCCAGCGCTGGATCAAAAGGTCAGCCAATCCACCGACCAGAAAAGCGCCAGCGGCGATCCCGGTCAGCAGTTTGACCTCGGTGAAAACGAAGCCAAGACAGCCCAGGCCGCAGACCGGCAAGTACACCAACGCCTTCCAGCTTGCGATTACGGTGAGGAAAAAGCTAGCCCCCAGGAGCACTACCTTAACCAGCGTTTTGCCGAGCTCGATGAACGAACGTTTCGATACGATCCGCTTCAAGCCTTTGATCGGATCCAGTTTCTCAAGCTTTGGTTTGAGCGGCTCCGAAGCAAACATGAAGCCGCCATTAACCATGACATTGGCCAGAAGGCCTGCTGCCACGATAGCCGCAAGCAATGGCCCGACGGCTGAAATCGATAGTTCCAGCAATCCGCTGAGCGCTTGCGGAACCGCGTTCGTGAACCGCTGCTCCTGCAGCTTATCGATCAGTCGTACCGTTTCATGCCACTTGTCTTCGATCGCCCCCTCTCTCCACCACAGACAGCCGAAACCGGCGCACGCGCTGACCCCGCTCACAAAATCGGTGCTGCGCGCGCTTTGTCCTTTCTTGCGCGCTTCGCGCAGCTTCTTGGGAGTTGGAGGAAGCTTTTTCTCCTCGCTAGTGCTGCTCATTTCAATAGCTTCTTCAGATACTCCAGCACGTTCTCGGATCTGAGAGTTTCAGTTCCCGTGTATTCAAGGAGATAGACGGTGTAGCTGACCATGATGACCGCGAAGGCGACATTCTTGATCGTCGGGGAGAGATCGTTCAGCTTGAGCTGCGATGCAAAACGGCTGAGCATCATGACTGATACGTCGACCAGCAGCAGCAGGGTCAGCACCGGCCCGGCGACGAGCAGCGTCGACAGCATGAACTGATCGAGAAGCGTCAGACACTCCATTGCCCCTTGCGCCGTCACTGCGGGCAGGAACTGATCCACGGGCCAGATCAGATAGCTGGCATAAAGGCTCTTCACCATGGTCTGGAGGCCACCCGCAAGAACGAAGATCGTGACCGCCGTGATACCGAGAAAAAGCCCGGTTCCCGACGCTTGGCTGTGAGTCGCAGGATCTTCCGCCGCGACCTGGCTCGAAATTCCTCGTTGGGTGTCGATGATGTCGCCGACTGCCTGGATACTCCATAATGGGATACTGAGCAGGATGCCGAGCAGAAGACCGACGAATATTTCCTTTATACCGAGCGTGGTGACTACGACGAAACGCGTGTTCAGATCCAGCGCCTGCAGGCTGAGTTTGATCTGCACCAGACACGGCAGTCCGATCGCAATCGTCAGGCTTCCACGGATCAGGCCGCCGATACGCGGGCGGGTAAAGACGGGAAGCACAAGCATGATGCCTAGAGCCCGGGCTGCGCTCAGGCTGGTTGCGGCGACAAGCTCGATCGCGCCTTGGACGAGAGATTGCACATCTGTAGGTGAAAGGCCCAGCATCTAAGGTTGTTAGTACCTCGAGGTGAGTGCGGGAAACTCACTAAAGATGCGCTCGGCTTGTTCGATGAGCGGGGCACTGAGCACCGGAGAAAACCCAGCGAGCACGGCGACTACGACCAGAAGCTTCACCGTCAGGGGCAAGGTTTGATCCTGGAGCTGCGTTGCCGCTTGGATGAGACCAATGATCAGTCCGGAGAACAGAGCTGCCAGGAGCGGTGGCAGAACCCAAATCATGAAAAGGACGAGCGATTGACTTAGGTGAGTGAGGATGCCGGCCTCGTTCATTGTCCACCTCCCGGCGTCGTGTAGCTTAATACCAGGCCGTGCATGAGACGTGACCAACCGTCGATGGTGACAAACAGAAAGAGCTTGAAGGGAACAGAAATTACCGTTGGAGACACCATAGACATGCCCATCGCCATCAAAATCGTCGTCACGATCAAGTCGATGGTGATGAAGGGAAGATAAAGAAGAAAGCCGATTTCGAAGCCACGCTTGAGCTCGGAGATTAGGAAAGACGGTACAAGAATCACAAAATCATCAGCCGTGGCGCTGCCGCGCATCTCCTCAGACCAGACATGTTCGGTGGATGACAGGAAAAACCGGCGCTGCTCTTCATTGGTGAACTTCTTCAGATGGGCGCGCAGCGGCTCCTGCCCCTCCTTTGCGGCCGTCACCCAATCATCGAAGGTTTGGTAGCGAAGTTGCGGATCGCTAAGGCGGTTGTAGGTCTGCTCAAAGACCGGCGCGCTGACGAAGACGGTGAGGATCAGCGCAGCGCCGTACAGGACGATGTTCGGCGGTATCGATTGGGTCCCGAGCGCGTTGCGCACCAGGAAGAGAACAACGGAAACCTTTATGAAGGCGGTCGTTGTGACTACTGCGAATGCAAGCAAACCAAGGCCGACCGTCACCGCAAGAAGCGCGAGGATGCTGGGTTGAATCTCAGTCATTGACCGCCAACCTGCCGCGCAACCTGACGGCCAGTTCCTCGCCAATCCGCACGATGTCGCCGCGACCGATACGTTGGCCGTTGGCAAGGATATCGATCGGTCCATCAAGGGGGCGACCAAGTTCGAACACATGGCCTTCGTTGATGCCTCGCAAAGTTCCCAGCGGCATCGGCCAGCGGCCGCATTCGAATACAAGTGTGATCTCGAGACTGTCGATGTCTGCCTCAGAGGGGAGCTGCTGCGCTTCGGCTTGTGTCGTCATATGTCCACATTTTAGGGGGTGGGATCGCAGACGGAATGGCCCCCGCAGGACCAGCCTGTCGCCGGCAATATCTGCAGGGGCCCACAATCGGTCCGCAGTGAGAATGATCTGGCCGCGAGCAAGAGGAATTGCGTCAGGCAGCAGCGCGTCGCCTCGCTGTGCTTGACGAATTAGGCCGATTGTAAGGCGGAGCGAGCCAATCTGTCCTGCAACGAAGACAGGGAGTTCAGAACGAAGCTTGGGCGAGTGTCGCGGCAATCGGCCAAGCAGCTCGCCAAGGGCGCTGAACGCTGGCGGAACCGGACCGTCGAGAAGGGAGAATAGAAGTAGGCGAGCCTTGCCGGTGAGTGGACCATAGGCGACGTCGAATTCAAAATAGGGGCCTGACCTCGCCGCTTCATCGGTGCGGATTATCTGCAAATGCCGCTGCGTCAGCCTCTCCAGCGGAGCGAGTAACGGTTCAAGCGCGAGTTCAAGGATCAGCGAACGAGCCGGCTCGGACGGTAAGGTCAAACCATTCTGCACGGTCGCAATCAGCGCTTCCGCAAGCGGACCGGGCAAGGACACAACGACCGTTTCACCGCCGGTGTCAAACGCGCAGTCGAGCATCGATGTCGCAGCCGGCTCCGCGTGCCAGACAAGCCGGTTCATACGGAGCGATAGCGGCTTATCGCCGAGACGGCTTTGCAGAGGCACGCGGAAAACTGCGATCTCATTGAGCCACGAGGCCACAGCATGAGAGAGGGTCAGCGTCGGTCTGAAAGGCGCGGGTCTATGGGGCGAATGAATCGCAGGCGGCGCTTCCACATCACTGCACCCTTGGGCCAGCGTAGGAGAATTGGCCATCACGTCGGCTCGCCTCCCATTTGGGTCGGCGAGCCTCTCCGATACCGAAGCAAGATCTCATCATCGGCTTCAATTTCGGCCGCGGCTTCAAAATGAGCGCTGGTGATGCGCTGAACATCGCGCTCGATCTCTTGCCATTTGTGGCTCGCCGCCGAACGTTTGGCCCAGAGCGTCCGAGCCGCAAGAACCGCAGCCTCGGCCTGGTGTTGAGCGGTACGTGCCTCGTCAAGCGCTTTCTGCGCCAATCCGATCTCGGCCGTGAGCCGCCCAATGACGAGATGGCAGCGGCGCTCGAGTTCGGCGACGGATATCATATCGACTGATAACATTTCCCGATAAAGCTCGGCTTCGACGCTTGTGCGGTGTCTTTCGGCGTTTGCAAGATGCTCGGAAGCTTGTTGGACGGCTTGAACCGCGACGCGGCGCTTGCCTTCCATGTTGGACATTTCACGAAGCGCGCTCCGCTCCCTAATGTCCATGACGAGCCGCAATTTCGAAGCATCAATGGGATTCAGGCAGTCAGACGCGACATCCATGCGACCGTCTCCTCAAAACTGCATGCCTCGTCCTGACCCTGGCGCAGGAACGTTCGCAACTCCTCGATCGAGGCGATCGCCCGGTCCGTCAGCGGGTCGGAGCCTTGCTTATATTCGCCGACCTTGATCAAGAACTCGGCCTCAGCGTAACTCGAGAGCAGATCACGGAACAAGTATGCCGCCTTGCGATGTGGCACAGATGCGATTGCATCCATGACGCGGCTTCGGCTCGACAGCACATCGATAGCCGGAAAATGCTCTCGCGAGGCGAGCGCCCGTGAGAGAACGATATGACCGTCAAGAATGCCGCGAGATTCTTCGGCAATTGGATCGCCGGTATCGCTACCTTCGACAAGCACGGTATAGAAGGCAGTGATGGAGCCATGCTCACCCATGCCGGCACGCTCCAATAGGCCCGGCAGCAGCGCAAAGACGGATGGCGGAAAGCCGCGCCGGGTCGGAGGCTCTCCTGCGGCAAGGCCGATTTCACGCATGGCGCGACAAAAGCGTGTCAATGAATCCATCATCAGAACGACGCGCAATCCTTGATCACGAAAATATTCGGCCAGTGTCGTCGCCATATGAGCGCATTGCACCCGCTCCATGGCCGAACGGTCGGAGGTCTCAACGACGACGACCGAACGGCGCAGCGCATCGCCAAGATGACGCTCGATGAACTCACGCACCTCTCGGCCACGTTCGCCGATCAGCGCGACTATGGTAACATCGGCCGCCGCGCCTTTTACAATCTGTGTCATCAGCGTCGACTTGCCGCAACCGGCGTCACCATAGATTCCGATCCGCTGGCCTTCGCCACAAGTCAGAAGCCCATCCAGGACACGAACGCCGAGCGGAAAAGGCTGTTCGATACCGCGCCGTTTCATAGGATTGGGCGCCCTGTCGCGCAGCGGGCGAGCTTCGCCCGTTTTTATTGGGCCCTTACTATCGAGTGGACGGCCGAAACTGTCGATCACGCGGCCGAGCAAATCGGGGCCCACTGGCACTTCCTGCATTCGCCCGGTCGTGACCACCTCCGCACGGTTGGACAAACCGACCATGTCACCGATCGGCGTAAGTAACACCCCGTCCGGCAATAGACCGATCACCTCGGCCTCACGCGACCATCCGCTGCGGGGATCCTGCAAGAGGCACAGTTCCCCGACGCGGGCCTCCGGCAACACGGCATGGATCAGCGTGCCGATCGCCCGCGTGATCCGACCTCGTACGGCGCGAGTGTCGACATGTTTTGCCGAAGATCTTAAGGATGAGAGTGCAGCATGCACAGCTCCGCCTTGCCCTGCCGCCGCATCATGGGTTGGTCGTTGCGTCGTCACCACTCACGTTCCTGCGAAGGCAAACCAAGCCCCAGACGTAGCGCCCGGAGCTGCGCGGCAAGTCCGAGCTCGACGTTGCCAAACTCGCTCCACAAGACGCATTGGTCCGCCGTCAGCGCAGGATCCGGCTCAATCCTGACATTGGGCCGACCATCCCGCCCGTCGCAGGCCGCGAACTCGCTGGCCAGCAGATCGGCTTTCAGCGGGGACACGTGCAGGCAAACTTCGGTGCTCTTATACTTTTGCTCGATGGCGTGACGAACGCCCCGGACCAGCATCTCGCCCGGATCAAAGGCGCCTAGCAGATCGCTCACGATCTCAACGACCAGCTGCGGCAATTCTTGCTCCAGGACGGCCTTTCGCTGCGCCAGTTCACAAGCAGCCTGCGCAATCAGCCGCGCCATTTCCTCCGCGCCCGCCTTTATACCCTCGGCATGGCCGCGCACCCGTTCCCGCTCATAGGCTTTGCGCGCCCAGCCGCGAGCGCGCTGCAGATGCCGCTCGGCAGCGGCCAGCGCGTGTGCGGCATCATGCCAGATCTTGAGCTCGGCTGCTGGTATGAGGGGCCCGAGCGGGCGACTCTGCGGGGCCACAAGCAATGGTGGGACATCGGCGGTCATACCCTGGCGGCCTCCGTTCCCAAATGAGCCATTACCAAGGAAAGCAGTGGGCCTGCGGTCCTACGGTGTTCGGCCGCGGGATTGTCCGCAGCGGTCCCGACGGGCAAGCGTAGAAGCACGCGGATACGATCAAGCGCTGATGCCTCGTTTAGCCAGGCGCCGAGACAGGCATGTCCATCGTGTTCGATCTCTCGCGACAGTTGCTCCGGATCGACAATCGACGTCGTCGCGACCGCACTGGACAGGTGGCGGATACCAAAAGCATGGGCTTCAGCCCCGATTATTTCGACCAGAAGCGAAAGGTCGTGCTTTGAAACCAGCTTCAGCATCGAGCGCGCATGCCAGATACTGCCCGCGAGCAGGGCGGCCCGACGCGGATTATGCGCGAGCACCAGGTCGTCATTCCAGCCAGCTTCGCTCAGATCCGCTTCGCTGCCGATCAGCAGTTCGGCCAGTCTTGGCTGCAGCCTGGAACTCTGCTGCAGGCGCAGCAATGTGGGGGGCGACAGCAGTGGATCAAGACGCGCAGCAAAACGGCTCGCATGAATCGAGGCAACAAGCTCGCGCCGCCGGTCAAAAGCTAGCGTGAACGAACGATTGAGCTCGGTGAATGACATCAAATCCGACATGAGCGTCCTGATTATGTCGCATCAGAAATAATCTTTTTGCCAGCAGGCTGGACAGCGGGCACCTTCGAACGGCTGGCGAACGTGGTCAGTTTGCGCGATAATTGTCCGAACTGACGAATGAGCGCGCCCAGCAAGACGTAAGATACGATGCCGAATGCGGCGCCGGCGCCCCCCACCCCGAATGCAAGCAACGGCGTTGAAGTAGACTTTGTTGGTAGGGCCGAACTGGCTGGCTGCGCCCCTGGTTGCGCAAGTGGAGCCCGCTCAACCGGCACAAAGACGACCGCCACTTTGTCGTAGGAAAGCCCTTCGATGCTGTTGGCAACGAGCATCTTGATTTGGGGCAACAGCGCTGAGAGCTCCGCGTTGGAGGCATGCCGGATGAAAACCGATGCCGAAGAAGGCGTCGCATCTTGTCGCAAGAGATCGTTCTTCGGCAGAACAACGTGGACACGCGCTGAAAGGACGCCATCGATGTCCCCAATCGTGCGCGACAACTCTTCGCTAAGCGCATAAATGTAACGGGCGCGCTCCTCGATTGGCGAGGCAACCAGGCCCGATCCTTTGAACACCTCGCCAAGATTCTTGAAAGATTGGCGCGGCAGCCCCTTGACATTCAGCAGGTCAATCGAGTACGCGAGCTGCCTTTCCTCGACCTGGATTGTGCTAGTTCCGTCCTTGGCCACAACACGAACGGCATCGACACCCTTGCTAAGGAGAAGCGCAAGCATCTCATTGGCCTCGCGCTCCTGAATCTTGGTGTAGAGATCAGCCTTGCATCCGATCAACGGAAGAAGAAGCGGTAGAGCAAGACAAATGCCACGCCGCCGCCATGATTGACGGCCGCCACTGACGCCACTCTGCATTACACCAGTCATCAGCCTCACTCAGCCCGCCGATAGCAGCTTGTTCAACGAGGAGCTGACGGCGCCAGTGCTCTTGGAAACGAGTGAAACTTGAATGACATCTCTGTAGACATCCCGCAGATTCACCACCATCGAATCAAAATCCGCCCCCTCCGGTTTAACCGCCGCATGTGCGCCGATGTCGTCCGGCTGCAAGACCGGCTGCGCAACCGGTCCAGGTTGAGTGCTGTTCGGAGCAGCCGGAGCGCTTTCGACCGCCGGAGGAACGGCACGGTTCCGGTACATGGCGGAAAGGGTTTGAAGGACGCGATCGCCCGGCGGACTTGCTAGAGTGTTCGCGCGTTGAATCTCCGATATCGGCGCAACGACTGCGGCTCTATCTGCGAGAAAGGAGGCAGCAGAAGCAGCCTGATTGGAGCCCGCTTGCGCAAGCGACTGCTCAAACTGGGTCTGCTCGCAAGGAGCTGCCGGCGAGCAGGCATTGGAAAGACAGTCGACTGAATTGGGAGAGATCGGCGTTGCGCCTAACATCATAGAAGGAGTCATTGTGCTAGTGTAACGAGACCTGGCGTTATTGACCGATGAACGGATCAAGATCGTAGATGGGCAAGCTGACGAAAACCTGACGAAGATGCCGCTGATTGCGTCATCGAAAGATCACGTTTGATTTCCAAGTGGTAGAGAATTCCAGATTAATTCTCCGGCGGAAGGTCTTTTGGAATGCTCGTCCGATCCACGATGCTGCCGATTTTGAAGAGAGTTCTCTACGTTGGAGTTTTCGTCTGCCTCGGAATGGTGAGGGCGCTTGGCGCATCCCTCTCGCTACCGTCGACCTCTTATAGCTATACGGTTCTCGATCAGGACCTTTCCGCCGCGCTGCAGGAGTTCGGCAACAATCTCAACATCAGGATCAATGTCAGCGCCGAGGTAAGGGGCCGGATTCGTGGGCGAATGCCTGACCTACCACCGCGAGAGTTCCTTGAGCGTTTGACCAATCTCTACAATCTTCAATGGTATTACGACGGGCTGGTGCTGTACATATCCGCTGCCCACGAGGCGCAGACCCGGCTCGTTGTATTGAATCCGATCAGCTTCGATGCATTCAAGACTGCACTCGATGCGCTCAACATCTCCGATGAGCGGTATATTCTGAAACCGGCGCCGGGAGATGGCGTTGTCCTGGCCTCTGGACCGCCACGCTTCATCGCGCTCGTGGACCAGACGATCAAGGGTCTTATGGCGGATGCGCAGGCGCGGCGCAGTCCCGCCGCCGGCGAAAAGCCGCCACGGGAGTCTGTTTTGATGTTGTTTCGTGGCTCCTCGAGCATGGTCATTCGTGGCGGACGACCTGAAAGCCAATATTCTTCTGAAGCGCCGCATCAAGAAGGCATCGTACGCGAACCTGGTACAGCCCAGAAGTGACTTGATGATGCGAGACAGCTCCGGCCGAAGTCGATCCGGTCTGCCTTGGCTTAAATCCATCTGATCGTCAGCTTTCGAAAGCTAAACCTCGCAGTATGAGCGTGCGGATGTCTGGACGGCGGTGCCGCATCCGCAATGGACGTGGCATCGGATGCTCGAGCGGAAGGTGGTTAGCGCCATCTTGTGACGCTTGCTCGGAGCCTAATAGATCGACGTGAGCTCAGAAACAACTGCTTCGGAGTTCGCTGGGCGGCAGCCTCCGCATCGCTCAAGCCGCTCCATCATTTGAAAGGAGAAGATGGACTTCAATGCAATGTCGCATCGAATACGAGCCCAGAGCCCGACTCACCGCGACCGCCGACAGACGCAACCGGCTTTGAGCGGCAGCTCAATGGCGCGCAAGGTGGTGCTGCGCCGCATCGTGTCGCCTCGCCAGTGTGCTGCAGAGGGACGCCTACTCGCCATATTTGGACGCAGCCCATCCCTACTCGCCATACTTTGATACTGAGCCCCTCTATTCGTCGGCCTTGGGTTGGCAGGATGATCCGTATACACCGAGTGCGGTCCACGCCGAACCGGCAGCGGAAAGCTCTCCGCAGTACCTCTCGCAGCAGACAATTGCTGAGGCGATCGAGGCACATCCTGGTTTCGATCAGGATCTGATATGGCAAAATATCGATGCCGGCCCGTTGCACGCCGGGCCATTGCAGGCTGGGCCTTCCCACGGCCGGCCATCGCATGGCGGACCCTCCGACACCAAGCCATTGCAGCCGGCCCGTCTCAAGCTGGGCCCTCCGAAGCTACACCGCCGAATTTTCCGAGTTCCGTATGCTGGACGGACCTCGCGCCAAGGACTACTGGGTTCTCATGGGCCAAACAGCCACAGACGCTCAGATCGACATGCTGGAGCGCAGCGGAGCGAAGCCGAGCAAGGACCACTCGATAAAATTTTTCACCCTCGGTGTGCCTCACACACAGCTGAACAGAGACAAGAGGGCTTCATTCGTCTCACGCCGTTGCTGGGCTCGACCCTTTCGCCTGACAACTCGGAAGAAGATCCGCCCAGCCACTAGCGACCATCGCGCGGGCCGCAGCACTGCCATGTCCGAGGGCTGATTGATTGACCCTCCCAAGGGCTGAGCACTTTGGTGACGGCCGCTAACACCGGCCAAGCTCGCTTTTTAAAGCCGACTTGATAAATGCAGAGATCTGGTCAAGGAAGGATAGCTGCACGGGGTCCTCATAGGGGAAGTCGCCAAGGAGGCTCGATCTTCGTCAGCTTTTCGCAAGCTGACCTTGCTAGCATTAGGAGAGTAGGGCATCTCGCGGCGACGCCGCTATCTGAGTGTTACGACATGAACGCAGGTGCAGCCGATCTCGGAGCAACAGGGCCACAGGCTGGCGTAACCCTCGACACCGCCGAGAGCGGCAGCGATGGAACGCCTGCAGAGCTACTGCGCCGAGCGTTCGAAAAGGCCCTCGTTTCCGTCGCCACGCAAGTCATAAGTGATTCCCAGTCGGATATGGATGAGGCCATGAGCGAGCTCGATGATGGGTGAGCCCGGATGCTCGGCCCCACATCAGGAGATTTCGGGCGTGATCAAATCGAACGCGATTGGACGCAGCAAGCGAGACTTCGCACATACCAGCAGCTAGACCGCGCCTTCAACGATCTTCCAGGTCCGTGCTGCAAGCGGGTCCGCGAATCCGAATGCCCCCTAGCTAACTTACTGCTCAATAAATTGCGTGCTACTTTGATTCGAGATTGCTCTGATACGACAAGGGCAATGAGATAGTGTGAAGATTAGAGCAGCTTAATCTTCTTCGGACAGTCGCAACGAATTTGGAACGTGCCGTTAAGGCGGCACTGCGAATCCCGTCGGCCGATAATTGCAGAAGACTTCGTAATGAGCCGCGCTCGATGAACGTGACGCCGCATTTGCGCAGAATGCCGTCAGCCAGGGCATCCGTAAGCGCTTTAACGAAGCATTCGGCTTGATCAAAAAGGTGCCGGGCACGACCCGATTCCTTGGCGCGTGATCGCCTCGAATGGGTTTTACCTTCGCTACAGCCGGTTAAATCTGGTGCGGCTCCCCAAGCTGATAGCGGAGTCGGCTGATGGACGGGGTGCCGGCCTTTGCGAAGCGTTTGCCGGCCGCTGGCGTATCGTCGAATTGACTTCCTCGATCTTGTTGAAAAGGCCGCCCATCTCACTTTTGGCGGCAAGTCCGACGGTAAAAATTGCCTTCGGGGCTTTCTCGACGTCCGCTACGGCGCGCGAGACGGTTCGCCCTCGCGCGGAGTTCTCATGGGAAAGCCGCGACGAGAATGCCCCCGCCTGCGGTCGCGAATGGGTTATGATCGCCACTGCAGATACCTCTCCGACCACTTCTACATACACAATGGCGACTATTCAGGCTCGTTTGCGAAGGCGGCTGAGTTCTTACAGCCTGCTCGATCTTTTCGGCAGCAACTGCTGCGACTTTCTTTTGACTGCGTATTTTGCAAAAACGGGACAGCGGTTTCGCTAACTGACGGACAGCAGTTTCGCTAATTCGCGGACAGCATGGCGGCGCTGGCTTTTGGTTGCCTGGTTGTTGAAGTCAATTGGTATTCGTTTCGCTGTTTTCGACGTCGGTCAAGGGGCGCGCTGCTTTTTTCCTTCGCATGCTGTCGCCTTCAAGGGCGACACGGTGGGCGTTGTGGATGATTCGGTCGAGGATGGCATCGGCGATGGTGGGTTCGCCGATCATGTCATGCCATTGGGCAACGGGCAGCTGGGCGGTGATCAGGGTGGATTTTCGCCTGTAGCGTTCTTCGAAGATTTCCAGGAGATCGAGGCGTTGCTGATCGTTGAGGGTGTGGGTTCCCCAGTCGTCGAGAATGAGCAACTGAACACGTGCCAGCTTGTCGATGAGGCGCGGGAAACGACCGTCGAGACGGGCCATGGCGAGGTCCTCGAACAGGCGCGGCACACGCAAATAGAGGACGGAATGATCGAGCCTGGCCGCTTGGCGCCCGAAGGCACAGGCCAACCAGGTTTTGCCGGTACCGGTTTGACCGGTGAGGATGAGGTTCTCGTAGGTTTTCAGCCAGGCACCTTGCGCCAGCTGCAGGGTGTTGCGCCGGTCAAGGCCGCGGCGGGACGCGAGAAGTCAATATCTTCGATACAGGCATCAACGAAGCGGAGCTTGGCTGCGGCGAGGCGATTGGTCAGGCGCCGGTCGGCACGTATGGCGGCTTCGCGATCCAGCATCAGGCCGAGCCACTCGTCGCGGCTGAGATCGGCGGCATTGTCCTGTTCGGCCAATTGCCGGTAAGCGGCCGCCATTCCGGGAAGGCCGAGGGCCTGCATCTGGTCGAGGGTCGGATGGGTCAGCATCATGATGGTCCTTTCCTTCATTGATAATAGGCTCCGCCACGGATGTTGGCGTGCGAGGGCGCGGCTTTGACGGGTTCAGCGGCAGGACTCGCGCGGTCGAGCCCGGATTTGAGGATGGCGCTCACCGAGGAGTAGCTGATAGCGTTGATGGCGAGCGCCCTCTCGCAGGCTGTTTCCAGCCGACTGCGCTCGTAGCGCCGCGCCAGGGCGATGATCCCCATGGCGGAGCGATAACCCTGCTCGGGATGCGGGCGCTCACGCATCATCCGCTCGACCAGGATGGCGGCGTTGACGCCGATCCGCCCCGCCATCTTGATCAAGCTCGCTGGCGTCATATTGGCGCAACGCTGATGGGCCTTGGGCATGTGCTCGTTCACGGTGACGTGGCCACTGCGCTGAGAGCGGCGCACATGGCTGGCGACACGCGTGTGATCCTGGAAGATCTCAACAGCCCGATAGGTGAGCCGGACTTCCACCCGACGACCGATCAGCCGGTGCGGCACCGAGTAAAAAGTCTTGTCGACTTCGACGTGATAATCGGGATGTACCTTGGCCGTTTTCCACTCGGCGTATTCGAATGGCTCGCTCGGCAGCGGCGACAGCGCGTCGCGCTCGATCTCCTCGAACAGCTGCCGGCGGGATTTGCCGATATGGCGCATCGGCCGATTGTTCAGCTCCTCCAGCAATCCGCCGATCGCGGTATTGAGATCGGTCAGGGTGAAGAACCGCCGATGGCGTAGCCGTGCCAGAATCCAGCGCTCGACAATCAGCACCGCGCCTTCAACCTTGCCCTTGTCAAGAGCCGTCAACTGCGGGCCGTGTTGGCACGACCTGCCTCAAGGTGCGGATCACGCATCCGTTTCATCCGCTGAACGGCCACGCCTTTGAGCTGATCTGCCGGCGCCGTCATTGGGGCGAAGACCGGGTGGTCTATGCGGGTGCAGATGGGCGGCTTTGCACGATCGCAAGCGCATTCACCAATATCGACCTCCCGGACGATTTCCGCCTGATGGCGGCGGGAAGAGCTGCCTTTCGCACCGCCGATTTGCTGGCTCTGTGCGATGCGCTGGACGGGCTTGCTGGGCGATTGGGCGCCAGCGATGCGTAAAGCAAATTACGCCTCTAAAGCAAACAATGCCGCTTCTCAATCGAATCGCCGCATTTGCTCAAGCTGATGCGGCTACAAATGCTGGATATAGCGCTAACTTCATGGTTTACATCCAAGATGTAGAGGCGTATTTATATTTACGAATCATCGAGGCTATCCATGGCAAAGCCAAAACAACGAGACTCGAAGAGCGAGGCGCTGGCGCGAGACGGTGTCCTCAATCCCAATCCCGAAGCCGTTCGCGACGTTCTGTTCAAAAGCCATCCATTCTTCGACGCCAAGGACCTGGTCCAGGTGCGCTACGAGATGGTGCGGCGCCATCAGATCGACGGCATTGCCATCAGCGAAGCCGCCGCGGGATTCGGCGTCACCCGACCGACCTTCTACAAAGCCCAAAACGCATTGCAGGCTGCAGGGCTTGCCGGTCTACTGCCAGGCCGGCGCGGTCCCAAAGCCGGCCACAAGGTCTCCGCCGAGGTCATTGCCTTCGTGACCGATCTCAGAGCGGCAAAGCCGGAGATGACAACCTCGCAGTGTCTCGACGCAATCGAGGCACGGTTCGGCGTCAAGGTGCACAGACGCAGCCTGGAGCGGGCGCTGGTGCGCAAAAAAAAACGAATCCATCCACCAACCTGATTGTCGCGCCGGCGGACGTAGCGATTGTCTACGAGAAGCTGCGCGGCGCGGTTCTGTCAGACGAAGTCACCACGAGTTCCGGCCTCGGTATTCTGCGCCGCCAAGGTTTGGCTGCATGGATGCGGGCGCTGGGGCACGAACCTTTTGCCGCGGTCGCTTGCCGCGCGCCCGAGCCCGCGCCTTTCGTCAAGCCCGATCTGTCGCCGCCGGCGAGCGACGTCACCCGCCTCATCGCCGGCATTCTTGTCTCCCTCGCTACGGAGCCGATGCATGCCTGAGCTCAAGATCACGGCCGACCATCTCAAGCGTGATGCGTACCTGTATGTTCGCCAATCCACGTTGCGGCAGGTCGCTGAACATGGCGAGAGCACGCAGCGTCAATATGCGCTGCGCGAGCGCGCAATTGTAGCGGGCTGGCCGATCGAGCGCATTCATGTGATCGATCGCGATCTCGGCAAGTCTGGTTCCAGCAGCACCGCACGCGATGGCTTCCAGCAACTCGTAAGCGAGGTAGCGCTTGGCAAAGCCGGCATCGTCATGGGCCTGGAGGTCTCGCGACTGGCGCGCAACTCCGCGGACTGGCATCGTCTCGTCGAACTGTGCGCGTTGACTGCGACGCTCATTCTCGACGAAGACGGTATCTATGATCCGGGCGGCTTCAATGATCGCCTCTTGCTCGGCCTCAAAGGTACCATGAGCGAGGCCGAACTGCATATTCTCAAAGCGCGCATGCGTGGTGGTCAGCTCAACAAGGCCCGGCGCGGCGAGCTAGAGATGGGTCCACCGGTCGGACTGGTATATCGAACTGACGGTACAATCGGCCTCGATCCCGACGCCCAGGTGCAGAGCGCCATTCGGCTGGTCTTCGAGACGTTCGAGCGGACCGGAAGCGCCGTTCAGACCGTCCGCTTTTTCCGGGAGCAAGGCTTGCAGTTCCCACGCCGGCTGCGGACAGGTGCCAACAAAGGCGACCTCCTCTGGGCGCCACCGCAGCATTCACGCATCCTCCAGGTGCTGCACAATCCACGCTATGCTGGTGCGTTCGTCTATGGTCGCACGCGCACCCGCTATCGCCCCGACGGCGGCGTCAGCGTCGTCAAGGTCGCGAGGGTGGACTGGCAGTTTGTCATGCCGGGCATGCACCAGGGCTACATCGATTGGGAACGGTTTGAGGCCAATCAGCGGCGTCTCGCCGACAATGCCGGCGCCTTCGGTGGCGAACGGCTCTCTGGGCCGGCGCGCGAGGGACCGGCGTTGCTCCAGGGGCGCGTCCTATGTGGCTTGTGCGGCGAACGCATGGGTGTGCGTTACAGCCGCGAGCACAGCAGCACGGTCCCGATCTATGTCTGCCAGGAGAGTGCCGTGCGCCGTGCCGGAAAGATCTGTCAAACGGTGCCTGGCAAGATCGTCGATGCGGCGGTCGCAGCGCTGATGATCGAGATGATGACCCCGATGACGCTGGCCGTCAGTCTGGAAGTCCAGCGCGAACTTGAGATGCGTGCCCACGAGACGGATACTGCGCGTCGGCAGCATGTCGAGCGATTGCGCTACGATGCCGAGCTTGCCCGCCGGCGCTACATGAAGGTCGACCCTGACAACCGTCTCGTCGCCGATTCGCTCGAGGCCGAATGGAACGACAAGCTGCGCCGTCATGCCGAAGCTGCCCAGGACTACGAACGCCGCAGCAAGCAGCAGGCTACGGCGCTCAGCGCCGCCGCCAGGCAACGTATTATCGGTCTGGCTGAGCAATTGCCACAAATCTGGAACGACGCGCGCGTCGACTTCCGTGAGCGCAAACGCATCGTGCGCTTGCTTCTTGATGACGTGACGTTGATCAAGGCGCAGAACATCACCGCCCACGTGCGTCTGTCCGGTGGGGCTACGCGCACATTGAAGCTTGAACGACCGCTGCCCATCGCCCAGCTGCGCAAGTTCAAGCCCGAGCTTGTCGCGACGGTCGACCGGTTGCTCGATCAACATTGCGACCGCGAGATCGCCGACATTTTGAACCGCGACGGATGGCGCACCTGGGAAGGCAAGCCCCTCAGCCTGAAGAAGGTCGCCTTCATTCGCGGTGCCTACAAGCTGGCGAGCCGATACGATCGCTTGCGCCGCCGCGGCATGCTTACGACTCACGAGGTTGCTACGAGGTTCGGCATCGCCAAAACCACCGTGTACGAATGGGGCCGTCAGGGGCTCATAAGAAAATGCTACTCAGACAGCCTAAATCGTGGTCTCTGGCAGATCGCATCTGACACAACGATCCTCAAGGGCCGCGGCGGCCGCCGCTCCAGTCCGCCCCAGACAACACCTATCACCGCGCAACTACCAGAATGAGGTGCAGTATGAAGCAATCGCCTTGTCGCGCGGCTTGCGGCTGCGGGTGGGCAAAATCGTCGTGTCGTAGTGCTCGGCCATGGCGGCAAAGGTTTGATTGAGCGTCGGCTCGAACCACAACGCCTTGACGACCCCGGCCTTCAGATTGTCGCAGACGATCGCTTTGGGAACTCCGCCGAAGTACGACAAGGCCCTCGTCTGGCCTTCGATCCAATCTGGTAGTCGCTGACCGAAGCTCCCCATAGCGAAGGTCAGCGACGAAGCCCCGAGCACCGCGACAAATATCTGCGCTTGACGGATCTCGCCGGTTTGCGGATCGATCACCTCCACCGTCGGGCCGGCATAGTCGGTCTGCATCACTGCGCCTGCCGCGTGGCGGTGGCGGAACGTCGGGTTCGCCCGGCGCCGATAGGCGTCAAACTTCTCGCAGAACCAGGTGTAACCGTAACCGTCGGGATGGGCCGTCCGGTATTCCTGCCAAAGCAGCGTCAGCGTCACGCCCTTGCGCTTGAGCTCCTGCGCCACCCGCGGCCACTCGGGCTCGCTCAAGTCCTGCGGAGGCCGCCCAACCCGCCGGAACAGAGCCCGCTGCAACGCCGCCTCGCTCTCGTAAATCGCCGGCAGCGGCCAGCTCAAACCCGCTTCACGCGCCCGCAGCAGGTAGGTGGCAACCGAGGTCTTGCTGATCTGCAGCCGTTCCGAGATCGCCCGAACCGACAGGCCTTGCTCGTACGTCAGCCTTAGGATCGATCGTAGGTCCTTCACAGTCGTTCGTTTCGCTTGCTTCCGTCTCGTCATCGCCCCTCTCAAACTCAGTCTGAGAGGGAACATTGCCTGAACGGCGCTCCCGAAAACCAACCCCATAACTGTCCGCGATTTAGCGGAATCCCTGTCCCGGAATTACTGAAATCGCTGTCCGCGAATTACCGAAATGGCTGTCCGAGAATTGCCGAAACACGCATTTTGACCTTCCACAGTAGCAACTTGGACAGCGATGCCCGATTTTCGAGGTCATAGCGCACCGCCGTCGGTTTCCTGAAACCTGCTGGATGTCCTACGACGCAAGGATTCGCGCACAACTCTCTCCCCCAGGCTTCAACAAGGGGGCTCAACGCGAGACAGGTGATCGCTTGCTCTTTTGAGCTGAGGATAGATCGCGCGGCCTAGGCCGTCCTCATACGATCCGCACCAATCCCGCGAACCAGCCCTTGCCCGAGCGCCCGCATCGACAGGAGCGTTGGCGTGCAGAGAGCCGTGAGGGCTACTCGTTCCTATGCAGCGCCTCCGCCGGGGGCGATAGGCCGGCCAGCATCGAAGATGCGCGCCGCAGCAATTCTGGTCGGGTACCCAAGGCCTGAGGCCACCGCCCGTCTATTGGTGAGTTGGCGTCCAAAGGTGTGACTACGAAATCATCTAGCTGGCAGCGCCGATCCTGAATGATACGCCGCCGCACCCGCCATTCTCGTGGCCGCTTGGCGAAGATGAAAGCGGGCGCTAGGGCCCGCTTCCACGACCTACCGACACGACTTCGATCTGGCCTCACGCCGGCGGTGCATCAGGACCGAAAATGCGCCGGAGCATAGCCTCTCGCATCATCCTCTTGAAATTCGGCGGCGCGTTCGGGTTCTCATTGTGGTCGATGGCCGATTGCGTCACTGTGCGTCCGGATTTGTTCACCCACTGCTGGTCTCGCTCATAGATTGTCTGAGCTCCATCTGACGTCAGCTGACGAAGGGTCCTCCCAGCATTGGACTGCCTCACCTTTAGATTGTTTTTTCCATCCTTGTCGTCGCCGAGCCCCTCGACAACCATGGCATTGTCGCCGTTGGTGATGGTAAGTTTCGAGGAGATGGTTTTGCCCTTACCATAATCGACCGTGTCCACGGTAATCTTCGTGCCGTCGTCGAGCTGGAAAGTCATGCCTTTCTTGAAGTCGAAATCGTCCTTGCCATCGCCATTCGCGTCAACATGAGGATCACCGTGGATCTTCGAGACATGGCCGGTCTGGTTGTTGCGAACGGTCCAGGTGCCGTCCTTCTCATCGGCTGTGATCGTATACTTATCATCAAGGTTGATAGTCGCCTTGCCGTCCTTGACCTCATGCGACCACACGGGGTCCGGCTGAGGCCGTGGCTGAGATGGCGGTGCTGGCATCTGAGCGACCGTGACCGGCACCATCGCAAGAGGCGGCGGGGGAGGAGGAACGAAGAAGACGGGGGTTGCAGAGGCCTGCACCGCGCTTGCATAACGGTAATTGCCCGGCGCGCGTCCCTGTTCGCCGGCATCGATACTCGCCTGATTCACCGCGCGTCCGGCGCCATCGACCCAGCTTTCGCCGCTCTCATGGATTGTCTGGGAACCATCGGCTGTCAGCTCATCAAGGGACATGCCAGCATTCGACTGCATCACCCTCAGATTGCTTTTGCCATCCTTGTCGTCGCCGAGCCCCTCCACGACCATCGCGTTGTGGCCGTTCGTAATGGTAAGCTTCGAGGATATGCTCTTGCCATTACCATAATCGACATTGTTGACGGTAATCTTTGTGCCGTCCTCGAGCTGAAACGTCATATCCTTCTTGAAATCGAAGTCGTCCTTGCCGTCCCCGTTAGCATCGACGTGAGGATCGCCATGGATCTTCGTGACATGGCCGGTCTGGTTGTTGCGAACGGTCCAGGTGCCATCCTTCTCGTCGGCTGTAATCGTATATTTGTCGCCTAGCTTGATCGTGGCCTGGCCATCCTTGACCTCATGGGTCCACACCGGATCGACCGAAGGCTCCGAGCTCTGGTTTAGCTGGTTCGGCAGCATGGGAGGAGGAGGCGGCGCCGTCATGTACGCGGGAGCGACAACGGCTGGAGTGACGGATGCCGGAGTGACCACAACAGGGACAACGCCCGCAGGAACGACCGCCGAAGCAAACTCGGGTGGATCTACCGGCAGGTACTGGTAGGTACCCGCCGAGGCATACTGCCCCAATAGGGCGTTGAAAGCGGGAGCGGCAACCGCGCTTTCCGGCACCACTCCGTTCATCGTCGAATCGAGCGCGCCGACTACGGGAAGACCGGCCACTGGGAGATACGGCATTTACTTCACTCCTGTTGCATCGAAGAAAGCGGTAAAACTGCGAGCGTTACGCACACAATCAACCAGGAACAGTTTCAGAACTCACCATTAGCCGAGCGAATGGATGCTTCTCGCTGGCAGCGACGGCAGCATCAATGATGCCCTTCCCTCTCTCATCTCAACGTCACAGCGGCTCGGGCACGAGCATATCGCGCGTATGCTATTCGCAGGAACTCTACCCCACAGTACCTGTCGAAAAGCTGACGACAACAACCACGCGACTGAGCATCTCAGCCCTTGTCAGCATTTGAGGTTCCCGTCGCGGGATTGGTTGGAATTGAAGGTGGCGGATTCTCCGAGATGTCAACCTCGACTCATCGGGCGCAGGAGCGCCGGATAGGAATTCACGGCGCGACAAGCAATATCACGAAGACGCCTTTCCTACGACTTGACAGAGAGGACGGCTCCCCTAGCTTTTCGGACGATTGGTTCGATCCGATCGAAAGCGCGGTGCCCGAACGCGCGCGGGAGTTCATCGGAGAATTGATCCGCGGCGAACTCGATGCGGCCTCGCGCACCCGGTTACGAGACGCAGCAAGAAGGCTGGCGGTGAGGGAGTGCCCGCACCACGGGCCATCGACACGGCAGCGGACACTGTCGCTGACCAGCAGCTTCGGACCAATTGAGACCGCGGTGCCGCGCGCCCGGTTGTACACACCCGGCGGCGAGACCACCGAGTGGAAGAGCCGGGCGCTGCGGGACTACTAGCGCCGCACGTTGGCCGCCGATGCACTGATCGCCGGCGTCTACCTCGCCAGCAGCAACACGCGCCATGCGCGCCCCGCGCTTCGCTCGCCGGCGCGATCGACAAGGGCACCTCGAGCCGGATGGCCCCGACGTGAAGAGTGACTGGTTCGCCTCGATGCCCGCTCACTGGCCGAGGAGACGATCGTGCGGGTGACTCTCGAGGGCACTGTGGTGTGGATACGATCGCAAGGCGACCTTGATCTCCCTGCTGGTCATCATCGGCGTGCGTGCGGACGGTTAGAAAAGTGTTGGTCGCGATCAGGAGCATCGGCGGCAAGGCACCGAAGCCTGGCAGGCCGTGCTCGACGATAATCTCATCCAGCGTGGGCTGCGGCGCCCCAAGTTCCTCATCGTCGATGGCGAGCTGGCCTCGAGGCTGCGATCGCCCGGTGTAGAGGGCGTTCCGTGTCGGTCCGGCACCGAGCGGATCATAACGCGCGACTAAAGAAGCCTATTTGAGCTTGCAGCCGCCAGCAACTGATGGGCTGCTGCAAAGCATCAACCCAGTCACCTCGAACGCGAGACTCGTCAGCTTCTCGAAAGGTAGCGCCCCTATCATGAGGTCACGTATCTATAGGCGAGAAGTCGTCGATTGAGCGTAAGAAGACGAGCATAGGAGAAACCATGATCGGAGAAATGATCGGAAGCGCCGCCGGCGGATGGCTTGGCGGACCTTTCGGAGCTGCGATTGGTTCCGCAGTGGGCGGGGCCGTCGACCATAGCTTTGTAAGTGTGCTCCACAAATTGGAGGCTGAGAAGAGTGACGTGAATAAAACCGCCGACAGCAAGAATGGCGGCGAAACACGCGACGTACAGTGCAAGCCCGATGATCTCGGCAAGGAGGCAGAGCTTTACCTGAGCAGCCTCGGAGGCGGGCACGTCTTTCTTTCGATTCCCGCCATCGTTTCGCCGGTCCGTCCGACGTGACAGTCCCAAGTAACGACATACGACAAAGAAAGGTGAATAGACATGGCGGTTGATACTGTTGGCGGTACCGGCGCCTTTGCTGGCGCCCAGCAGACCGGGGATGCAGGTTTCCAGAACCAGATGGCTGAATTCGAGCGTGTTAGCCAGAAGGTCCAGGCCCAGGCCGTGGCAATGCGCAGAATTACGACCGAGCTCTCGTCCGAGAAGAAGATCGCGGACGAGCGCGTCCAATAACTCTCGAAGACAGCTGATTCACCGCGTTGCTACCGTGGCCAGCTGTGAATGACGAACTCTGGATGAGCCGTACGGCAACTGCCGTACGGCTTCTCTCGTTTCCAGGAGATTATCCGTGAACGAATCGATTTCTCTCGAGTTCGAAGTTCTGTCAGGGCTCTATGCTGGGCTGACGGGTAAAGCAGCTGTCGGGGCTGGCCTGATCGGCAGCGGCCTTGATGCCGACATGATCTTCGTTGAACAAGGGCTCGAACCCCACCACCTTCGCATCATCCCACATTGCAATTCGATCGAGATTGAACCCCTTGCTTCCGATATCAGCGTAGACGGCCACGGGAATATTGCCCCAGGGGAGCGCCGCAGTGTGCCTCTTCCTGCAGTCGTTCATATCGGCGCCATGTCCATTCGCTGGTCGACGCAAGATTTTCCGCAAGCTCGTTCGAGCCACCGGTTTCGTGGCTTGATCGTGGCACTAAGTCTGGTCTTGCTCAGCTCTGTCGCGATCGGCCCCCTCTCAACCATCTTCGTCCCTGCCGATAGTGGGATGATGCTGAGCACTGATTCGCCGCCTGCGTTCGACGTTGCTCCCAAACCAACCATTCACCGAGTTGATGCGAGGGCTGCTGATGCAACCGCCGAGTTGCTGCGGCAGCAGGTTGAACGACGGGGCCTTCTGAATATCAAGGTCAGTGCGGGGCCCGGTGTTGTGACCGCGGAGGGCGATGTTACGCCTCCCCTGGTCGCAAAATGGCAAGAAATCCAGCAATGGTTCGATCATCAAACCAACGGCACTCCTGCCCTTGTGAATGCGGTGACAGTCAAGGAGGAGAAAACGCCGTCCTCGATTGCTGTCCAAGCAGTTTGGCGCGGAAGCGAACCTTATCTGCTTATCGGCGGCCAGAAGTATTTCGTGGGAGCGCTGTTGAGTAATGGATGGACCGTCGATCGGATTGAGGACGAGCGGGTGCTGCTTACTCGCTACGGCCGATTTGCTGCTCTCCCCTACTAGATTTTCCACCCTGCAAAGAAGGAGAATGGATGACTAGACTGCCCCAGCACCCTGTAGGGCTCGGCACCTCATCGCAGGGACTCGATGTGGGCGAGCATTCGCCAGTCATCGGCCCGAACACCCCGAAAGCCAAAAACATGGGACCCAGGGGTGTTCATGCAGACGGCGCCACGAAACAGGCGTCGTGGCGGGATGAGCCCGCGCAGAATCTGCCAATTGATCCTGCGCGGGAGGCCGCGCTCGAGGTCAACTCCATCGATGCAGTCTCGCGCGTCACTCGCTTCGAGAGGGGTGACGGGGCAAACGAGTTCGACCCACGCGCGGTATTGGCCGCGCTTTATGGCCACAATCTCTCACACGGACTGCTCTCCTTCGTCATTCCACGCCTACGTCATCCAGACGTGCTGCGCGCAGACAGGCATTGCGCTCTTCTGGAGCGCTTAACCCAAACATTGGAGGCAACGCCAGACGACAACACGGCCTGTGAATGTTTGGCAATCCTACAGCAGGAACTGCGGCGGCTACTTCTGCTCCGGCATAATCAGAACAGCTTGATCAAGGGCTAGCTATGATCGAACCGGATCGAGTGGAGCATGCCCCCCCTACGTCTGCCCCAGACGTTTCCAAATCCGGCGAGCTGATCTCCGGGCCGGAGCGTGACCTGCTCTGCGCCCTCTCCTATGTCCATCTCGCGTGCGGGCAGAGCGCACAGAGTCTGGCTCTGCTGCGCATCGCCGCTCGCGAACACTCCCAAGACGTCGATCTGCTCCGCATTCTAGCCTACACTCTCATCTCCGAGGGCCTTGGTGATGAAGCACTTGATGTACTGGATCGGCTGGACGTACTTGATGCTCAACCGTCTTCCCGCGTGCCTTTGACGCTCTTGCGCAGTCACGCCCTCCGACAGGCAGGCCGCATGACCGAGGCCCGCGACGTATTTCAACGCTATGTGTCATTGCGCGGGAGCGCAGCTCTCATCAATCAGCAATAGGGATCTTGATGGCCAACGTCTTGCGTAACTTCATCGTGCGAACGCCGGCCCACCCGGATTATATGGTCGCGTTGATGCTACTTCTGGCGATCGCTATGATGATCATGCCGATCCCGATCATTGTGATTGACATGCTGATCGGCTTCAACGTTGGCTTTGCCATATTGCTGCTGATGGTTGCCCTCAATCTCAGCACGCCGCTTGATTTTTCGTCCTTGCCGGGCGTCATCCTGATCTCGACGGTATTTCGTCTCGCGCTGACCATCGCAACAACGCGGCTGATTCTTGCGGAGGGCGACGCCGGCAGCATCATCCACGCCTTTGGCGACTTCGTCATTTCAGGGAATATCGCTGTCGGAATCGTCATATTCCTGATCGTTACCATGGTGCAGTTCATGGTTCTTGCCAAAGGCGCCGAACGTGTCGCAGAGGTGTCGGCGCGCTTCACACTCGACGCGTTGCCGGGCAAGCAGATGGCGATCGACGCGGAGCTGCGCAACAGCCATATCGATCAACACGAAGCGCGTCGGCGGCGCGCCGAACTGGAACAAGAGAGCCAATTTCATGCTGCGATGGACGGCGCCATGAAGTTCGTGAAGGGGGACGCGATCGCCGGTCTCATCGTCATCTGCATTAATATGCTGGGCGGGATAAGCATCGGCCTACTCTCCAAGGGTATGTCGCTCGATGAGGCGCTGCATAAATATACGCTGCTGACGATAGGTGATGCGCTCATTTCACAGATTCCGGCGCTGCTGCTGTCGATTACGGCCGCGACCATCGTCACGCGTGTCAACGGCCCTTCCAAGCTCAAACTCGGTACCGATATCGTCAACCAACTTACGGCGAGCACACAAGCACTACGGTTGGCTGCATGCGTCTTGCTGCTGATGGGACTCGTTCCTGGCTTCCCTTTGCCGCCGTTTGTAATCCTGGCTGTGCTCTTCGCTGCAACAAGCTACGTCAATGTTGGTACGAAAGCAGGCAAGGCTGCCGCTAAGACAGGCGCAAGTGTCACCGCCTCGGCTTCGATTCCAGCACAGGCTCAGAAGCAAGCCGTGCATGCGGAAGCACTTCCGATCGCGTTATTTCTTTCGCCAAACCTGACGCTTGCGATCGACAAAGACGAGTTGGAACGGTGCATCGCGCGCGTTTCAACGCTGGTGTCGGCGGATCTTGGCATCACAATTCCGCGCATTCCGGCCCAGGTTGATCAGCAGCTATCCAAGTCGCAATTCAGGGTGGATGTCGACAGTGTGCCAGTTGAACGTGATGTGATCGATACGACGCACCTGGCGCTCAACGACGATTTGGCGAACATTGAACTGAGCGGCATACCCTTTCGGCAAGACCCGGACACGAATCGGGTCTGGATCGAAGAAGGCAATACAGCCGCTCTGAAAACCGCCGGAATCGGTTACCACCGTCCGAGCGAAATTCTTGCCTTACGTCTCCATTCCACATTGACACGCTATGCCCAGCGCTTGGTGGGCATTCAAGAGACCCGTGAATTGCTAGGCCGGATGGAGCAGGAATACCCTGATCTGGTGAAGGAGGTGCTGCGTACGACAACAATCCCTCGGATCGCCGAGGTCCTGCGCCGCCTACTCGATGAGGGCATTCCCATTCGCAACACCCGCCTGCTCCTGGAAGCACTGGCAGAGTGGAGTGAGCGCGAGAAAAACGCCGTCCTGCTCACTGAATATGTTCGTGCCACTCTGAAACGGCAGATCTGTTTTCGCTACGCCAATGCCCACCGAGTTGTGGCCGCCTTTATCATCGAGCGTGAGACCGAGGACATTGTGCGCGGCGCGGTGCGCGAAACCGCTGTCGGCCCATACCTTGTTTTGGATGATTGGCAGAGCGAGAAGCTGCTCGCACAGTTCCGTCAAATCCATTCGACCATCGCACAAAGTCAGAGCCAGCCCGTCGTTCTCGGTGCGATGGACATCCGGCGTTTCGTACGTGGTTTTCTCACCCGCAACGGGATCGATCTTCCCGTTCTGTCCTATCAGGATCTAGCCTCGGACTTCACCATCCAGCCGATTGGATCCATAAAGCTTCCAGCTGACAAGGATAGGGCACAATCTTCGGAGAGTGGTGGGGTCTTTACCGCTGCGAGTTAGCAGGGCAACAGCCCGTCGTGAGACAGCCTATGAATTCATGTGAGATAAGTACCCGGCCACACTTCTGCTCCTTTCGCCCGAACTCGCGCTCAGCCTTTCTCGCCCTGCTCGCCATTGTGCTGCTCGGAAGTTGCGCTAGCTCCGATAGGTCGAGTCCTTCACCGCAACAGACGCCCACATCAGAGCTAGCCAGCGCCAACGGGGCAGACCCTGCTATGCGCGAGCCCATTTCGCACGCCCTCAGTCAGGATGCTGATGAGGAGCCTCTGCGAGATGCGTTGAAGCGACAACCGGACAACGTCGATGCGGCGATTCCTCTTGCGCGGGCCCTGCTGGCGCGCAAATCCCCAGGTGAGGCGCTAGAGGTGCTTGATACCGTCTTGTTGGCAGCACCGGGCAACCTGCGCGCACTGAATGCCAAGGGTGTTGTTCTCGATCACGAGGGCCGCCATCACGAGGCGCAAGCGATGTACCGCCAAGCTCTCGCAACGGAACCCGCAAATCCGATGTTGCTCAACAATCTCAGACTGTCGCTCGCGGTAGGAAAGACGGAGCTCGGAAACGCCAGTCCACAAACGCAAACCGACGGCCGGCACGCACTTGTCCGATCGAAGTAGCGCAGCGAACGAGAGCGAATCGCGGATGCTTGCCTGTCAGCTAGGCTGACTATGAGCAGCGCGAGGATCAAGGGCCATTCCTGCGAAGCCACGTCGTCAGAAGCCACGTCGTCAATAGGAATGCGAATCGCCTGACGCAAAAAGCGAGTCAACGGAAAGTGATTGCTATGTTCTTCTCCGATCTCACTGGCTCACAAGGATGCCCGGCTCTTCTAGTTGTCACATAATACTCGAAGCTTCCTTTGCTTTCACTAGACTACCGAGAGAAGCCCGCGATTTAATGATTTGCCTAGAGCTTTCTTTCCTTTCCCAATGGTCAAGATGTCAAGGCATCGGCGTTGCCGTCGTGATCGGTGCCTCGGCCAAATCCGGTCTCAAAGTACTCCCAGGACCAAATTGCGGCGGCCCACAGGATAATAGCGAGCGGGAATGATCATGGCGATGATGGATGAGCCCCGCCAGAAACGGAACTTGATTCCGTTAAAAAAGGCGTTGGAGCGGGGCGGTTTCGGCCGGACCAAGGCCTACAAGCTGATCAAGAAGGGAAAGATCATCGCCTACAAAATGGAGGGCCAAACCATGGTCGATGCAGATTCCATCGACGCTTACCATATGACCCTCCCTCGCATTGAGCCGAGCACATGATCGGAAGGCGCTCAGCTTAGTTACTTCGAGCAGTTTTCAAGAATTACCTTGATCGGCACAATCCTTTTTGGATCGGCAAAGCTATCGATCCGGTCAGCCCAGTGCTGCATCAGCTTCGTACGCGAGCCGATCAAGGCCAGCGGCCCGTGCCGTTTGTAGATTGCTTTCACTGAGTCACTTTCGAGATGCGCCAGTTGCAGTTCGATGACATCGCCATCCCACACCTTCTTCCTTGGTCTCCTCGTGGTGGCAAAGAGTGGAAAACGTGGTGCGGAAGCCATGAGCGCAATGTTCGTTCTTGGTGTCGATGCCAAGCGCACGCAGCCGACTACAGAGCGTTCTGTTGGAAAGCGGTGCATCTTCGGCGCAAGCGAACACGTAGCGCCGATTGCCGGTGACCTTCTGCACGCGTCGCAGGATAGTGATGGCTTGCCGCGACAGCGGCACGACATGTTCCCAGCCGGTTTTCATCTTGGCCGCGGGAATGGTCCAACGCTCGGCACTCCAATCGACCTAAGTCCATTCCATGTTGTTGATGATGTTAGGTCGAGGGATCGTCAGTGGCTTGAGTCGAAGGGCATCGCCGATCACATCGTTGAATCTGGCCTTCTCCCATGTGGGCATGATCAGCTTGAAGAGGCGAACCACATCCTGCGGCTCGGTGAAGCCGGGTCGCGGCGTCGAGGCGTTGACAGTGAGTTGCTTCTTGCAAGCACGGAACGGATTGTAGCCATCACTCTAAAGGTCGGCATAGTCGCAGACCTGTTCACCGATGCTTGGACTCGGTCACGGGTCTCCATCCTGCTCGTCATCGCTTGTTCTCATTCGCGTCCAGTCGCCGACTTGGTTGGTATTTTTCTCGGTATCGGAAGAACAAACGTCCACGGGCGTAACTTTCCAGGAATCGAAGCAGATGGCAGGCCCTGACGTGCTTGCTTTCTTCCGGTCAATGCAAGCTGAAGGCAGAAGGACGACGTTACTCCGGCCCATGCACCGCAGCATTATTATCTATTCCCTTCACCTCATCGATCTGAGGAACCAGCGGTAGTTTTGTCGAAGATATCTTACTGGGCTCACGTACGAAACCCAACTTGTCAAGCTGGCCGGTCGAGAAGTTAGGTGAAGGCGATGAACTGCAATCAAGGTTGTGGTTTGTGCGAAGACCGGTCAGCGCAACGACAAGAGCAAGGGAGATCACCACCGCGATCAGGCCGTACTCGATGGAGGTCGCACCACTCTTGTCCAGCCGAAAACGCAGAAAAGGAAATGATTTCATTGCAATGCCATTTTCTCGCGAGTCTCAGTCCGGCTTGTCATTCTGGCTCTTCTAATTCGGTCCACGCTCAGCCCTTTCCACTATGGTGGGTAAAGTTTATGAGAGCTGCATAACCAGCGCTTTGAGGCGTGCAACGTCTTGCTTGCAGCGCCTCAACTCGCGCTGCTCATCTGCGTCTCCGATGCTTCAGGGCCGCTGCTATCGCTGGCTGTCATGATGCGGCAAGTAATACCTGAATCTGGTCGGCGTCACTCCGATGAACACAGTACGGAACGGACGAAAATTCTCGTTTCTCGCCTGAGTGTGTCAGCTCGGCTGCTCGTGAGCATTGGCCAACCCTAATGTTGGTTTTGGCATACTGACTGGGCCAAAAGCGGATTCCGTTTGTCCGCGCCGGCCACTCATTTTGAGCTTATGCTCTAGCCAACCTAACACGCGATCGTCGAAAGACACGAAATCTTCGATCTCCCCAGCGATGGTCCGGATCATAGGCGGTATAGCCAATTCCATGTCGATGTGCGCTTCCAGGCAGTCAGATTGAAGTTTGATCGCCTCCGACACGCTGATGATGGCGCGCCCTCCGGCGACCACGAGAACTGGGCATGTCACCCGTCGCACTAATCGGGAGCGACGCGCTGACATTTCGTCGTCATCCACCATATCTGCAGTTCTCGTCATCCAGCGGACCGACGCCATAGTCCTCGCCCAGTTCCAAATGCCGCCGTCGCAAACCGCCGCAGCAACGCGGCTATCAGACGCAGCGAAGTCGGTCGCTAGAGCGGCCGACGATCCTTCTCCGTAGACGCCGATCCGGCCGGCATTAATCTCAGGCCGAACTGACAAGTAATCCAAACAGCAAGACAGCAATGTTTCCGATGGGATACCCGAGCTATTTGAGACATCGTCGTAAGAGACGATCAGAACCGCCATGCCGCGACCAATCAACGCGGGCAACAGTCTCCCGAGCAGCGTCGCTCCTGCTTCTTGTTCTCTGGCGATGCAAATGATCGCCGGCGCGGATAATTCGGGATTTCCGGCGGGCAAATAGTGGGCTAGAAGTTCAGCTTGATCGCAGCACGCAATTCGCACCCGCTCCAGCTTCTGCTGCAGAGACAATCCTAACTTCTGTATAGTGGCCTCGACTTTCGCCGAAATGTCTCCACTTTTTGGATCGTCTTCATCAACTAGGTGCTTGGCAACTTCAAAGGCCGTTAGCGCACAAAGCCAGGCCTCGGTCGCCTCTTCGAAGGCCTTTTTCTTGATATTTAGCTCAGCAAGAAGGCACCGAGCATCTCCAATCTCTGTCCATGTTGCGGCCCAGTTCTGCCGACCTATCGCGCCGCTGATGACGTCGGCCGACAGATTCCCCAAGAACGTCGCGGCGCCTTGCCGTACGGACACAAGATCGCTCCTCACCTGAGGCCAAGCAGCGCGCTCCATTTTCATGAATATCCTCCAAACTGTTTCAGCTCGAAAGTGATCGCTTAAACATTGCGGAGAGATCACCGCCTCGCTCCCGATGACGGCCGACCTCGGAGGCCAGAGTCTCCGAGGCCGGTTGATGAATCGCCCCAGAGAACCAACTCGTCTCAAGACAATGAACTGAAGAGGTGGACGTCTTAGCTCATTGGCTCTTTACCGAGATACGGACCGAGACGAGGCATAGGCACCTGAGACAAGCTTGTAACAACAGCATGCCTTTTGCTCGAGGGACTTGCGTTCATCGATCTGCAAAACGCCGCGCATCTTGCGGATCAGCCCCTGTTCTTCGAATCGGATTAGCGTCTCCGTTACGCCGGCACGGCGCAGTCCTAAGACGGACGAAAGGTAGTCATGAGTAACTGGCAGCACACGAGCTTGAACAGCATCACTCGCCAAACAAAGCCAGCTCGCGAGCCGCTGCTCGAGATGGTGCCGAACCCCGCACAATCCTGCTTGAACGCACTGAAATGTCAGCGCTTGAACGTACTCGAAGAGATGTTCTCGGATGTTGGGACGCTCCTTTATCACCCTACGCAAATCCTCGACGCGGATCCTGTGCGCGCTTCCGGGAAAGATCACCACAGATTGATGCGTCGAAAGGTGTCCTCCCCACAAAAACGAAGCGCCGACCACACCTCGACATCCTATGACTGCCATTTCAAGCATACTTCCCGCCGCGACAACCCTGAGCGAGACGAGGCCCGACTCTATGAAATAGACGTGCTCAACATGCCTTTTCGGCTCTTGCAGAACCATACGTCCCTTCAGGACGATCGGCTCAAGGCATTCCCCTATTGCAGAAAGGTCTAGCAGAGAAATTCTCGCCAGAATCGCATTGTTGAGCGACTTAGGATGTGCCGTAGAAGGCCGCATCGGCGGCGGCCCGGACACGCGCTTGAGAGCTGCATCGGTGGAGCAATCAAACTCTTCTAGGACTGCGGGCAGGTGGTCAGCCATGGCCCCTCTCCTGGCACGCCGTTTGGTGACCCGCCCGGCGATTGTCACAAAAAATTGACTGCTACTTTAACAACAATGTCATCTTGATTACTGCGTTAAGCCCTGTGTTGACGCTCGAATCCCGCGGCTACGCGCTTTTTGTCGGCGCATTTCACTGGGCGCTGGGATACAGCAGCATTCGCGTATCAGCGTCAGGTCATCGCGCTGCCGCGCGACGAGGGCCTCCAGCTGTTCCATCTGCATGTGCCTGCTCACACTCAGGATGACTAGAAATCAGTGGCCCCGCCCCCGTCTCTGCCTGGGAGACGAGGGCGGGGTCCGCCCCCCTGCTCTGAAAGCGTAGCCACGCTGCGCCTGAGACTCGCGGGATGTCCGAGTGTTTGGCCCTCGACGCGCTTTACCACGTCGCAGTAAGGCAATTTCAGATAGCCGCACAACCAACTCTTTGAGGCGCGCATTCTCTTGCTTGTAGCGCTCCAGCTCGCGTTCGTTTGTCATTTGCGATGCCTCATAGAGATTCGTACTTGCCGTCGTGGCTCATGTAGAACCTGTCCGAATAATAACGCTGCGAGAAACAGTGTACGCAGCGAACGAACACATCGCTTCTCGCCTAGGTGTGCCATCTCGGCTTCAGGTTTGAGCGTTTCGTACACTAGATCTTGCGCGCCTCCTCACACTTCGGCTGCAAGGATTGAGACACCTGCATCAATAATTGGTCAGCTCCTCGGAAGCATTCTAACTCGAACAGCAAGCCACCTTTTACACGATCGAGTACGAGCCGACCTTCTTCTGTGGCTCTCTTCCAAGAGAAACTAGATTTACGTGGCAGCGCGGGGACTTCTGGTTGGAGGAAAATGGATCTGCAGCGCTTCATGGCGGCGGCACACATGCGCAATTGGCCAATATGGCGGAGCGAGCTGCTCTCAACCCATGCTCTATACTTCTCCTCGGCTATCGCCATCCGCCGCATCAGCGTTTTGACATGCCGGCGGCCGATCTTGCACCCCTCGGCAGCCAGCAGGTCTCGCAACATTCGCGAACCGGCGAAAGGAAACTCCAGGTGCAGCCGGTCGAGCCGTCGCATGATCGCGAGGTCGGCGGGCGATACCGGACGCGGTAGATAATAGACACTGCCACGGCTGATCTTCAAAACTTCCGCCTGTTTCGTGATCGGCAGGTCGTGCTCACGGTCGATCATCGCTTTGCGCTCAGCAGGAGGATTGGATATATGAGCCCCAAAAGATCGAAGTCGAGGAACGGTGGTAAGATGCCGATGGTGCACCCGAACGCGGGTGCCATCGACGTCGGAGCGACTATGGATATGGCTGGTGTGAGGGCAGATCGCGCACCGGAGCCAGTCCGCAGCTTCGGTACCTTCACGGCCGATCTGCATCGGGTTGGTCGACTGGTTTACTGAATGCGGCGTCGAGACCGTCGTCATGGAATCGACCAGCGTCTACTGGATTCCGATTTTCGAGCTTCTGCCCGAGGATTTACCGTGTTGCTTGTCAACGCGCGCGATGCCAAGCACGTGCCGGGGCGCAAGGCCGATGTCAGCGATGCGCAATGGCTGCAGCGGCTCCATTCATTCGGGTTGCTGCGGGCCAGCTTTCGGCCCAAAGGCAAGATTGCCGAGCTGCGAGCCTACGTGCGTCAGCGCGAGCGTCTGCTGGAGTACGCGGGCTCACACATCCAGCATATGCAGAAGGCCTTAACGGAGATGAATCTTCAGCTGCACCACGTTGTCGCCGACATCACCGGCGCGACCGGCCTCCGTATCATACGGGCGATCCTTGCCGGCGACCGCGATCCGGAGGCGCTGGCTTGCTTGCGCCATTACAGTTGCCACTCCAGCGCCGAGACGATCGCGGAGGCGCTCACCGGAAGCTATCGCGCCGAGCATCTGTTTGCGCTCGAGCAAGCACTTGCGCTTTACGACGCCCACCACGAGAAGGCATCTGCCTGCGACGCCCGGATCGAAGCCGTGTTGAAGGAACTGAGCATCCATCGCGGTCGTACCATGGATCAGCGCCGCGGGCCTCGCGGCGTCGGAACCGAACCGATCAGGCGAACGCTCCAGCTTTCGACGTCCGCGAGGCGCTGTTCGCGTTGCTCGGAAAGGACATCACCACGATCGACGGCCCTCGGTTCTTACCTCTCGCTGAAGCTGATCGCTGAATGCGGCGACGACCTCTCCTCGTGGCCAAGTGCAAAGCATTTTACCTCGTGGCTGGGAATGGCGCCGAGTAACAAGGTCTCCGGCGGCAAAATGCTCTGGTCCCGAACCCGCCGATCCGGCGGCCGGGCGGCGGCACTTCTGCACCTTGCTGCCGTGACCGTGGGTCGTACGGACACCGCGCTCGGCGCCTTTTAAGACGGCTCTCAGCGCGCATCGGCAAGGCCAAGGCCGTGACCACCACGGCCCGCAAGATCGCAGTTCTGTTCTACAATGCTGTGCGATACGGAATGGACTATGTCGATCCGGGGGCCTCGTCCTACGAGACGCGTTACCGAACGCGAGTAGTCAACAATTTACATCGGCTTGCCAAGGCATTCGGCTTTGTTCTCCAGCCCTTGGAGCCGAAAGTCGGTGCCGCCGTTTCTTAGGAATCGTTCTCCAGCGTCAGCTCCCCGATCTTGGTGCGTTGGAGCGGGGCGGCTTCGGCCGAACCAAGGCTTACAAGCTGATCAAGAAGGGGAAGATCATCGCCTACAAAATGGAGGGCCAGACCATGGTCGGTGCCGATTCCATTGACGCTTATCACATGTCCCTTCCGCGCATTAAGCCGAGCACATGACGGAAGGCGCAAACTAGGCTAGTTTGCGCAGTTTTCAAGGATTCCCGTGATCGGCAGAATCTTTCTTGGATCTGCAAAGCTGTCGATCCGGTCAGCCCAGTGCTGCATCAGCTTCGTGCGCGAGCCGACGGTCGTGAAAGATAGGCGATGTGCCAGAGCTTTGAAGCGGCCTTGCCCGGTCTGTTTGTGCCGCAGCGGCGCGATCTGCTCGTTCTCGATTCTCCGCGGCGTATGTCAAGGCTGATCCTGCTAGTGTCTCCCCCGCTGCCCGGCGCTCCGCCGCACAAGGATCGACCCGTGCTGATCCAGCTCATGGCGCGGCACCCTCGATCGGTTCACCGGAGGTCCTCGCGAAATGATGCGCCGTATATCGCAGCAGCGTCGAACAATACGTCGCCGCGATGTCATGTCCGAGCCCGCAAAGCGAGGCTGTCCATCGGGATCCGTTGACTGCGCTCATGACGGTTGTGTTCCAAGCCGTCGGCAACGCACCGGGCCGAACCTCACTGAGGTGAATTTCGGCTTCGGCCAACGGATCGACGAGCATTCTGTTGTCCCATTGGGATGATCTTGTGCGGGGCCAGCAGCTCCGCTCGCTTGCCCATGCTGTTGATCAACATCGGGTTTTCACACATGGGGGTCGACGCTGGATAAGGGCGCAGTCGCGCGATACCATCGGCATTGGCGCCAGATTTGGCGCCGACCTCGATGGTCAGCAGTAGGGCTCAGGATGGGATCGAAGAGCCTGGAGCCTGGCTGCTGGTACCTTTCAATCGAACCTATAGGACGCCTGAAAGAACGTACCCCAGCGCTCCATGCTGTACTTCGCAAATGAGGGCAGGTGCTCGAAGCAGCCATTGCTGCAACCCATGGAGACGGCGTCCTTTTTGGTCCACATGGCCCAATAGCGGACACCAACGCCAATGCTGATGTTGTCGCTGAGGAAATAGGACAGCACGCCTTCAAGCTGGACTCCGCCGCCACCATTGCCGCGTTGTTCCGAAAAGGTGGTCTCGGGGCGAAGAAGGTGATTGTCGCGCCCGATGAAATCGGTCCAGGACAAGTAAGCGACATCGACGTTCAGGCGCCAGCGCTCGGTCAGCATGGTTTCGGCGCTCAGGCCGATTCGAGGCGCATTCCATTGCGTATCCTGGCTGCCAACGATCCTGTTGTCACCTGGGTCAAGACATCGATGCCGCGGATTAGCGAACTCGACGCAACCAATCCCGTCCGAGTTCTGGCCGTAATAGGTCCAGCCTATAAATCCACCGACTTTGTAGTTCGTACTGCGCAGGAGATCGTAACCGACGTCGGCCGTGTAATATGTGAACCTTCCGTTTGACTGACCTTGAAGGGTGTTTTGGTAGGGCCGCTCCTTGTGGGGCAGCCAATCTTCATCGTTCATCTTCCCTTTGTCGAAACGCCCGGTACCAAGGTTGCTCTTCAGGAACACTCCCCAGGGACTGTCAAGACGGCCGAATAGCTCGCCGGAAAGTCCGTCCAGTCCGTGATAAGTGAGCCTCGATATGAGTATGCTGGGGTCTTCAAGTTCGCGATACTGCGCTGGGCTGTGATCCCACTGGAATCGTCCGCGGCTGAGCCAGAGCCGCGAGCCGCCTTCGAATGACCAACCGTCCACGTGGGGAATGGGCCGCACGCTGGCCGGTCCCTTCGCGTACAGCGGCGCATTGGACCATTGTGCGGCCTTTGGCTCCGTGTCAAAATGGTAGTTCAGGCCAATCTTTCCGATGTGATAGCTGCTGGACAGATCGGTAGTGTTCGCCGGCAGAATTGCGGGCGGTGGCAATTGTACTGTCGAAGCCGTCGCGACACCCGGCCCGCCAAAATGCAGATAGTCATACTCGAGGTTCACGGACCATGCGGGCGTAAGGGCTTGCTCGACGCCCAGCCCGATGACGCCACCGATCCTACCATAGTCGAAATGGGTTTTCCCCTGTAGGCCGCGTCGGTTTTCAAAGTTGTTGACGACGTCGCCTTGATTGTTTTGCCAGGCTACGCCTCCCTTGAGATAGGCCAGCGTGTGGCCAAGTGCTCCGAAAGCGTAACCAACGCGGCCAGTCCCCATGGCGACGAGATTCGGGCCTGCGTTGCAGTTTGCGCTCACAACGAAGCCGGAGGGGGCGAGGCAGGTATTTGTGCCGTCAGAGACAGCACCGCTGGCATCCAGTTCGACGCCAAACACCCAGCTCTCCTTCTGCCAGTTGTAGCCGATCTGACCACCTCCGACGAACACTGGGGTATCGACGATGCCTCCATAGATTGATGGACCGAAGGGATTGCTGAAGGAGGTTCGGCCGTACCCACCGCCGACGTGTCCGCCAAGATAGCCGCCTCGCCAGTTCCACACCGCCGCGGGCAGTTTCACTTTTGGCTCAAGGTGCGCCCTGGCCGCACCGCTTGCGACGAGCGCAATTGTCGTGGCACCCCAAAAAAGAACTCTCGATTGCATCAAAGACTGCCTGCACTTTCCCGGATCACGACCCGGCTCCTTAAGTTATCGCCGCAGGGAAATCCTTGGGGAGACCAGACAGTGGCGTCAACCCGCGCCGGGTCCGCCCCGAACATCACCGCACTGCGATTGGTGATGAGGTCCTGACGAAGCAAGCTGCGTGCCGAACTGAATTCGTATTTTTTGCAGGAATTTCGTAAGAGTGTGTCGCGTCAACTTCCAACAGTTGTCTCAAAGCTGACAATCGAAGCGCCCGACAGTCTCTCAATCGCGCAGTGCATGTGCGAGGCGACCCTGATGGGGCGGCATCCAAGTTTTGTGGAATGGCGCACGTCGACTGCTCCCAATTCTCCATAAGTCTTTTGAAATCCAAGTTGCAATTGGGGACCAAATAAAGCCCTTTATACTCGCGCAGCGCTTCCGCAATCTTTTGAACCCGCATTTTTTGTTCACGTTGAGGTGCTTGACAAACCGCCGCTACCAGCGCCGCAAGCCTTTCATCGGCCAGTAGCGGCATCGCTCCTCGTTCCTGCCGGTCTTGCTCTCGCCTTGCCTACCGGAAGTTTAAGGCTGAATGTCGCGGCGATCCCGACAAGATGCTCGTTCGATTCTTCCTCAACGAATCCTTGGGAATTCGTTGGAGCCGCCGTTTCGAAGGCAACGCATTCTTTCCGATGAAGCGAACCGGTCCTCGCCCGTCCTCGCGAGCTTTCAAATCGAAACGATCGGTCGCCTCACTCGTTCACCTGTGCCGACCAATCATCGAACGCACGAGAGGTTCTCCGCTCGAAGAAACTTAGCCGCGGCGATGCGCTTATCCGGCGCGCCGAAAAGGAAGTGCGACGTGTCCTCGGCCCGATCGAGCGCCTGCAAGCGGAGACTGCCTTATCGGAACTGCGACGTAATCGTCTCCGGAACCGAAGATCCGTCGAGCCCGGCACTGTCACTTGCATCGACGCCGAGACCCGCACGTTCGTCGGTAACGCTCGGATTGCCGACGAGGAAGTCGCGGGCATGGTCGGGGGAACGTACCGGTTGGCAACGATCGCGGTCGATTTGGCGACGGATCTGCTTTCTCGCCGCAGCAGACGCATCTCGGATATTCTGCGGATCCGCCGACGACTATGTCGCCGCAGGTACCGCCCTCGTCGGCTCGCTCTAGGCTGAGTTTTCGCGCCGATCGCGTCTTGCAGACCCGGCAATAGAATCTTCGGCATTAGAGGAGCCGAAGATGAGAGCCGTCGATTTCACAGCTTACTTCACGAAGAAGCTCGCGAAGCCCATCCAGATCGACGTCGAATTCCGAGAGGACCACTTCTTCTACGCCATAGAGCCTATGGCGGTCGCGGAAGACACAGTCCACGTTCCGGTCTCGACCAAATACGAGATGTGGTTCGGCGAAGGTAAAAAGAGAGGAATATATCGGCGAGTTCGCCGTCCCCCGTGCGCGACGGCGATACCGTCCAGAGCACCGCGATCGCTGTGGCCCACTTCGAAGTGGCAGCGAGAACATCGAGATCCGCGGCCATGACTACGATCGGATCGGCTATGCGAAGTACGTGGAACGCAGGGAAGATCCTCGAATATAACGCGGGTCACGGCCCTTTTGGGCCGGCCGAAACCTCGTCCGGATCAATCTCGTCCGGATCGACCTCGGCAAAGATAGGCTCTTCGCCGAACGGACGGTTAATGATAGCGAGAGCTTCGGGAGCGGCGTAGATTCGATTGCGCGCGTATCCGGTCCTCTCTTGCAGAATGCCGGCTTCTTGCAATTGCGCGATGCCCTGATTTATCTGTGCAGGCGAGATATCGAGCAGTTGGCCGAGCCGCTTCGCAGTCACGACCGGATAGTTATGAAGTTCGTCCAAGGCTCGCATGGCCGCAGATCCCTTTCGGAATTTTCGGCGCCGTCTCCAGCGCTCGGACAATTCCGAAAGTGCCGTCCGGGTTTGTATGAGTTCTTCGAGGGTACCGGTCACGGCGTCGGCCATGAAGGTGATGATGGGCTCCCAGTCGAGCCGTTGTTGAGCATCCTTAAGCGAAGCGTAGTACGCGCCTTTTTGCTTTCGATGTAAGGCGAAAGGTACAGCGGCACATGCTTCTCCGCCGCCATCATGAGCGGAAGTAGAAGGCGAGCGACACGTCCGTTGCCGTCGCGAAAGGGGTGCACTGCCTCGAAATGGGTGTGCGCGATCGCCATGCGCGTGATGAACCCTTGCGTCATCTGCTGCATCCCCTCGTTCCGTAAGTAATCGACCGTTTGCGCGAGGCAGTCGGGGACGTCGGCAGGAGGGGGAGGATTCAAACTAGAATATGCGATGTCTTTGTTTCCGCCTATCCAAACAACGCGTGCGGAGGTCGCCGGGAACGTCCTTATAGTCGGGGTCGTCCTTCATCACGGCGCGATGGAGATCCTTGATCAGGTCCATCGTGAAGACGCTGTAGCCGCCCTTGGCGGCTTTCGGGATGAATCCGTCCAAGGCAACGGCGTAGTTGCGGACTTGGCGCCCTTCGTGCCGGGCGCCCTCGTCACCCGACTCTTCGACGGAAAGCAGCTCGTCGAGAGTGCTCTGGGCACCCTCGATCGACGTGGAACTGACTGCCTCGCGTCTGGTAAGGACCCGACTGACGATGTAGGGGTCCTTCATCTGGGCCGCAATAGCGTCGACCTTGCCGAACGGCGCTTGGGCGGCTTCCAAGGCCTTTGTCGCTCCTCCAACGAACACACCATCCTCCGGGGGCAGGCGGGACTATCCCGTAATGGGAGTCGTAGGGCGGCGGCAGCTTCTTAAGGTTCTCGCGGATCGTGTGGCTGAGATCGCGGCGCTTCATGGGAACCCAGAAGAAAGGTTTATTTCCCTATCTATATTTTGGGTTTCTGCAAAAGCCATAAAACGCCGCAACGCGAGGTCGCTTTTTTTGGCTTCCGAGTGTCAGCCGGGGCTTTGTATTCCATTAACGAAGGCAACTGAAAGCGGCAACATGCCTGCCGGTCCCCCTCGGTGCTCCGGGAATCCCGCCCGATCAACCACCCGGTCACCGGGTGCATCCGCCCCGCACCTCGTCGTGCTGAAGGCCCCTGCAAGCCTCGGGCAAGCTGGCCCAGGGTCATGACCTGCACGCCGGGTTCGTTGCCACTCGGCATGTACTGCGAGAGTCGTATGAACGACCACCCTTCTGCTCACTACATCTGCCGACGAAAAGTCCGCCTTTGGTGCGCCTCGATCTGACAGTAGTTTGGCGCGCCTGAATCTTGAAAGCTGTGGAACACTCTCATTGGTTGAGCTCTTCTGCAACTTCGCGCAAGACGGCACAAGTCTCCAACACTTTTAAGGGTGGCAATCGGTAAAATAATGCCGCTTTTCCCGGAGCTACATACGCGTCCAGTGAGACTTCGCGGATGGTCAGCGCAAAGTCTTCGCGATTGCCGTCGCCGTGCCAACTAACTGCCCGTTCTGAAGTGCCCACTGCTTCTGAGCGAGCGCCTTTGGCACGAAGTCCGAAACCGAGGGGAACGAGATTGCCAGATTCCGCTGTCGCGCTTGGCTACGAAGGCGATTTTTTCTACGACCCGAGCTGCACGAGTGCCCGCGCTGCGGCTCGCAGAGGTGCAGTTCGCGCTAGGCGTCGAAGAAATGCCCGAGCAGCTCATCGATGAGGTCATCGAAACCCTGAGCCGGGCCGAGCCCCTGGACCGCGAAGGCGGGAGGGACCACGCGCAATTTTTTGGCCATCTCTCCGCATCACATCGTCACTTCACGTGATCCAGGAGCACCCGACTAGGGCAACTGTTAGCCTATCCAGTCCATCATGGCCAAAATTGTGCGAGCTTAAGCAAACAAAGGCGACGGCTTGATGCGTTCAGCAAAGTTGGTCAGACCCAAAACTGACGGGAAAATCCAGTCACCGGAAAATGATCGGCTGTTTCTTCTCCGATTTCACCGGCTCTCAATGATCCTCAGCTCTTTCAGCTGTCCCATAATGCTCGAAGCTTTCTTAGCTTTCAGCTTAGAAAGGAGCGAACGCCGTGATTGAATGAATCGACGCGGAGCTTTCTTCCCTGCCACTCGTTTTATCTTGCGATCACCGATCTTGCGGTCACCAATCTGGTGTCGAGAACCAAATTCACAAACATGTCAGGCACGCGCTGTTGCGAAAGCGCCGCCCGTTAGCCGCACGAGACCGCCGATGTTGATTCAATAGCGCGGCGGAGAGGAATGAACAGCCGAGCAGGGAGCGATCGATGGCGATGACGGACGAGCCCCGCCGAAAGCGGAACCTGATTCCTTTAAAAAAGGCGTTGGAGCGGGGTGGTTTCGGCCGGACCAAGGCCTACAAGTGATTAAGAAGGCCAAGATCATCGCCTACAAAATGGAGGGCCAGACCATGGTCGATGCCTCATCGAGGCGTATCATATGACACTCCCTCGCATTCAGCCGAGAACGTGAAGGCCCTCTTAATGCGCGCAGCTTTCAAGCATTGTCTTGATAGGCACAATCTTATTTGGGAGGGCAAAGCGATCGATCCGGTCAGCCCAATGCTGCATCAGCTTGGTCCGCGAGCCGATCAGGGCTAGCGGTCCGTGCCGTTTGTAGATCGCCTTTACCGAGTCACTTTCGAGATGCGCAAGTTGCAACTCGATGACGTCGCCGTCCCACGCCTTGGCTTCCTTTATCTCCTCATGGTGGCAAAGGGTCGAGAATGTAGTGCGAAAGCCATGGGCGCAATGTTCGGTCTTGGTATCGATGCCGAGTGCACGCAGCCGAGCACAAAGCGATCTACCGGACAGGGGTGCATCTTCGGCACAAGCGAATACGTAGCGCCGATTGCCGTTGATTTTCCGCACGCGTCGCAGGATAGCGACGGCTTGTCGCGACAGGGGCACGACATGATCCCAGCCGGTCTTCATCTTAGCAGCTGGAACAGTCCACCGTTCGGTATCCCAGTCTACTTCTGACCATTCCATTTTGTTGATCATGCCGGGGCGCGGAATGGTAAGTGCATCGAGCCGAAGGGCATCGCCAAGGACATCGCCGAATCTGGCTTTTGCCCATGTCGGCATGATCAGCCTGAACAGGCGAATCACATCCTGCGGATCGGTGAGGCCGGGCCGCGGCGTCGAGACGTTGACAATAAGCTGCTTCTTGCAGGCACGGAACGGATTGTAGCCATCCCCCTCGAGGTCAGCGTAGTCGCAAACTTGGGAACCGATACTGTGAACTCGGTCACGGGTCTCCAGTCTGCCTTCAGCTTGCATCGCCCGAAAGAAGGCGAGAACGTCGGGGCGCTTAATATCTTTCCGGCAGAGCTTGCCGAAGCGCCCCTTCAGATAACCAGCCCATCTTTCGAGCAGCGCGATGGTTTCAGGACTGCGAACTGTGACAAGTCTGCCGCGCTTGATCTTCTCGATCTTCTTCTCTGCGAGCCATTCATCGATCCACACGTCCAGAGGGCGTTCGGCCGCCTGACGATGTCTTTCGAACTGCTTTTCGACGGAAGGATCGACTGGTGGGCTTTGGGCGAGCAGCGCCTTTGCGATGTCGCGCTTCTGACGTGCAGTGGCGAGTGAAAAGGTGCCGTCGTTGCCATCGCCGTAAGGACCGATGGAGTAGGTCTTCTGTCGGCCATGAAAGCGATAGGCCATTTGCCAAAGCTTGGAGGCGGCTTTGCCCGGCCTGTTCAGGTCCGGCTTGATCAAGAGATAGAGACCGCCGCCTGTCACGTCAGAAATTTTCGTGGCGGTCCAACCGCCGTTCTCGAATTTCGGTTTGGCGGCGCGACAGTCGACGTCCGTCCTGATCTGCTGGGGCTTCGCTTGCTCGGCAACCTGACTGCGTGCCATCTGCTTCGATTTCTCGTGTCTCGGAAGATCGGAAATGTGCCGCGACGTTTGTTCTTCCGATACCAACAAAAATACCAACAAAGTCGGCGGCTGGACGCGAATGAGAACAAACAGTGACGAACATGAATGTACGCGGAAACCCCTATTTTTCAAGCTTTTCTGAGCGTGCGCAAACGCCATCGAACATTATAGAACGTCGCCGAACAGTCTACCTTTTTACGTCCGAGGTAATCGAAACGGGTCACCGGCTGGCTCATCTTGGGGGCACAGGAGATGACCCATGCTGATGCTTATCCTCTGCCGCGTTGCCGCCACCACGATCCCCCTCGTGATCAAGCTGGCCATCTGGCTCGTGGCACGTTCGCTGAACATGCCGCAACCCGTCGTGCACGACACCGGAATCTTCGTGTTCGTGCAGGTGCAGACGATTGAGAATCGCATCGGCAAGACGCTCTGCCCGATGCGGCTGCTGCGTCAGCTCCGGTCGCTGCTGCAACGCTGATACCCGTTCCAGAAGCCCCCATGAAAAGGAGAATCGTGATGATCCGCCCGTCCACCTTCCTGACCCGCGCCCTGCTCGCCGATGCCATCTTCAGCGGCGTCGCGGCGGTTGCCCTTACCCTCGGCGCTGGCGCGCTGGCGCCGTTCCTCAATTTGCCTGAGGTCCTGCTCCGCGAAACCGGCCTGTTCCTGATTGCCTATACGGCGCTGGTCGGCTGGCTCGCCACACGGTCGACGGCGGCAAAGGCGCTGGTCTTTCTGGTGATCGTCGGCAACGCGGCGTGGACGCTCGGCAGCATCGCGCTCTTGTTCTCCGGCGCGGTGTCGCCGAACCTGCTGGGTCAGGTCTTCATCGTGGCGCAGGCGATTGCCACCGGCGTGTTCGCGGAGCTGCAGTATATTGGGCTGCGCAAGAGCGGTCAGACCGTCGCGGCGTAACGCCCTCGTCATTGCGAGCCAACGGGTCGCGCGAACGCGCGCCCGATGACAGGCTCCGCGAAGCAATCCATGTCGCGGCGAAGCGGATAGGTGGATTGCTTCGTCGCTTTGCTCCTCGCAATGACGGAGCAAGCGCCTCAGCTCAAAATCAGCGCCGCAATCATCCCCGCAAACGTCAGCACCAGCCCGATGACCAGCATCGGCACCAAGCTGCTGCCGGAGCGCGGATCAGCCTGCTCCTTGTTCGTCACGACATGCGTGCGATACGCCATCACTGTGCTCCAGACTGGTTGCGTCGAAATCGTTCGCCCTTGCCCAGCATGACGCCGCGGGTTCCGGCGATGCCGAGTTCAAGACTTTGTGCGATCCGCCGTGCCCGCTCGACAAAATGCGCTTCGGCTTCACCCGGACAGATCTCCCGGGCAGTTTCTTCGAACAGCGCGAGCCAGCGGTCGAAATGGCCGCCGTCGATGGGCAGCGGGAGGTGCTTGGCCATGGGGGTGCCGTGATAGCGGCCCGTCATGAGCGCAACGGATGACCAGAACGCGCACATCTGCATTAGATGCGGTTCCCAGTCCTTGATGCGGGCCTTGAAGATTGGTCCCAGCACGGCGTCCTCGCGGACCTTGGCGTAGAAGCCGCGCACCAGGCGCTCGATCATCGCCTCATCGATGCCCGTCCGCTCCATGATCTCGGCGGTCAACTGCTCTCGACGCACCGGCCCTGCCACAATCGCTTCCATAATCGGGCCCTTAAATAGGTATTTTAAATACCTATTTAGACGGCTATAGATGAATTGCAAGCAGATATTTCGAAAGGGCTTCCATGCGCCTGACATCGTTTACCGATTTTGCGTTGCGCGCCCTGATGCGGCTGGCCGGCGAGCCTGAGCGCTCGTTTGCGACCAATGAGATCGCGGCCGAGTTCGGCATATCGCGCAACCATCTCGCCAAGGTGGTGCGCGACCTTGCCGACAGCGGCTTCATCTCGACCCAGCGCGGCGTCGGCGGCGGTTTCATGCTGGCTCGCCCCGCCCAGTCGATCACCATCGGCGAAGTGGTCCGCGCGCTGGAAGGGCCGCCGCTGGTCGAGTGTTTCCGCGAGGACGGCGGCAGTTGCGTGCTGAAGCCGCGCTGCCGGCTGAAGGCGAAGCTTGCGGCCGCGCGCGAGGCTTTCATGCGCGAGCTCGATGCGACCACATTGGCGGAATGCGCCTACCCCGCGCCGGCCCGGCGCGACCCCGTGCATGCATGAGGACTGCAACGAAGCATCAGGTGCGCCCCATGAAACCGATCGAGTTCGAAAACGGCACCGTCCAGATCGACGCATCCATCGTCGCCGAAGGCCTCGGCCTGACGCCCTCTCTGCTGCGGCAGGAGATGCGCGCCGGCAGGGTCACAAGCCTGGCCGAGCGCGGGATGGATGCGGATAGCGGCCGGCATCGCCTGACCTTCTTTTCCGAACATCGGCGGTTTCGTGTCGTGGTCGACGCAGCAGGCGCGATCATTCAGCGCTCGGCGGTGGACTTCGGCGATGCACGGCTGCCGAGATCGGTGCGCAAGCCCGGCGGATGAGGCCTAGGCCTGAAGGGCGGGCGCCGTGGCCGGCCGTTTCCGCCCCGCCGGCTTCTTGCCGGCAACTTTGGCCCGGCTGCCGCCGTTCAGCGACGCGCCATTCAGAGAATGGCCATTGAGCTTCTTCTTCGTCTTCCGCCCGGCCTTCGCCTTCAACTTCTCTTTCAGCTTCGCTTCCGCTTTGGCGAGCTTCTCGGCCTTCTTCAGCGCCTTGCGCTCTTCCCTGGCCTTCAGCTTCGCCTTCTCTGCCCGCGCCTCGGCGCGCTTCTTCTTGCGCTTCTTCTCGCAGGCGTCGCATTTGCAGCCGATCGGCTTAAGGTAGGCCTTGAAGTAATCGGTGCCGTAATCGTAGTTGATCTCCTCGCCCGGCTCGATGTTCTTGATGGCGCGGATGAACACCTTGCGCTTGCGAGGGCGAACGTCGGATTCCGCGTTGGGCCTGCAGGCGTGATTGATGTAGCGGGCGATATTTTCGCGGACCGAGCCGTCGATGGTCCAGCGGTTGGTGAGCTCGAACAGATATTTGTTCTCGATCTCGTCCTCTTCCTTTTTCTTCGAATCCAGCAATGGCCCGAAGTAGCGGATGATCTTGGTGCCCTTCTTGATCGGCTTGGTGGCAAAGAGGCCAAGTCCGGTACGGGATCGCCCGACACGATAGGGCTTATTTGAAGGAATAGACGGCATGACGACTGGGTGACTGCACGTTTGGATAAGGAAAGAAATGCGAAGCCGACCTTCTAGGACGATTCCACGGCAAAGTCAGGTGTTTCGTACCTTTGCCATGAACCTTCCCCAGATTGCGCACGTCTGATCCCTGGAAGTTCCATGCGAGAAGTGCAGATGAAACGCATTCCCCGCCGGCAGCTCGTCGCGCCGGCCGCCGCGGCCCTGTTCGCCGTTGCAATTTGCCTGATTTCACCGGCCGGCGCCCAAACATTCAGCAGCAGCTACACCTCGACCGCGCCGAAGGACTGCCGCACCATCGGCAAGCCCGGCGAAAACGGCAGCGTGGCGCAGGTGTGCCCCGGCAAATCGGACCTCGTGGTGCTGGTCAGCGAGGACGATTTGCGCCAGACCGTCTCGGTTGGGCCGAGCCGCGCCGCCGCGGCCAAGGAGCCGGCCGCGGAGACCTGGTTCGCCCCCTTCAATTCCACCGCCAACACCGTCGAATGGCGGGTGGTGGACGGCAGGCCGTTCGCGATCATCCAGCGCTGGATGATCGCCGACAGCGACCAGCCGGACAAAACCGGCACCCCCACCACGAAACCGATGCTAGCGGTGACCCGGCTGCCGCCGGGGCCGGTCTGCCATGTCGCCTATATCGATGGCCAGGCCAACCGCAACGCCAACGAGCTCGCCCGCCAGGCCGCGGACGAATTTGCCCGCGATTTCAAGTGCGGCAAGGACGAAGTAAAGGTAATCGGGGAACGCGGCCGCGCGGTGGACATGGCCAAGCCGCGATGAGATACAGTCCGGCACTTTATCGCCGTATTAACGTCAAAGCTTCAGGCTTGAGTTGCCGGGCATTGCCATATCCAGGCTTCAGCCGCGTCGTCAAAAGGGGGCAGTGGTGCAGATAAAACTCATTGCTCTGTTGTTGGCCTGCAGCGCCCTCGCCGGCTGCTGCGCCTCCGGCACCGGTTGCTCGACGACAGCGACCGCCGGCGCGCCGATCGCCTGGGATGGGCTGGGCGAGCCGCCGACTGCAGATGGCGATCAGGCCGCGCCGGCCAAACCGAAGCGACGGACCGCGCGCAATCGCGATCGCGAGATCATTCTCGGCCCGCTGAATGATGCCCCGTCCAGAGAAGCGTCAGCCAGCTCGGACGCCAAGGCGCGCTATGATGAGTGGACGCGCCTGCCCAACGAGGATCCGGAAGCCGACGCGAGACTGAAGCGGCAAATCAAGATTTGCAAGAATTGCTGACCGGCAAATCGCGGCCAGTTTGGCGGGCATCTGCCGAGCGACCGGTCCACACTCACGGCCTTCCCTCTCGCGTAGCCTTTCCCTAGGCAACCGGCGGTCGCGGCACGGTCGAGCGCAGCATCGCGTCGAGCAGTTGCTCGACCCCGGTGCCTTCGGGCAGCCGATGCAAGATGTCCTTCAGCCGCCCGTCGAGCAGCAGCGTGGTGAAGCCGTGCACCAGCGACCACGCCCGCGCGATCGCCGCCGCCTGGTCGAGCGACAGCGTTTCCAGGGCTTCGCCGGTCAGCTTTTCGTTGCGGCTGAGGCTCACCGCGGTCGCCAGCCCTTCAAAAGAAGCGGTCGCGGCCTCATGAAGCGATGGCCGCGTCATATCGAGCCGCTCGGTGCGGAACATCAGGCCGTACATGCCAGGGCGCGCCTGCGCATAGGCGACATAGGCCTTGGCGCGCGCCAACGCCTTCATCAGCGGCAGCGTTTGCGTATTGCCTGCCGCGATCATCGCCTCGTTGAAGCGGCGGAAGCCGATGGCGGCAAGCTCGCTCAACAACCCCGTGAGATCGCCGAAATGATGCGTCGGCGCCGCATGCGAGACGCCGGCCTCGCGTGCCACCGCCCGCAACGTCAGGCCGGGCAGCCCGTCACGCTCCAGCACGCGCTCCGCCGCAGCCAGCAACGCGTCATGCAGGTCGCCATGGTGATAAGGGGTCTCGCCTGCCGGGCGCCGCCGGCTGGCGGGTCGCTCGGTCGCGGCTCTTGCCGGCCTGCGCATTGCGGCGGGACGGCCCACTGTTGTTTCTCTTGATGTTCTTGCCATGCGATTCTTTATAACCGCAATTTTTACACTGTAAAGATTTTGCTTGACGGTGCCTCGCAACATCTCTACTGATATCTTTACGATGTAAAGATCAAATCGGAGGAGACGCGAGATGCTCGACCAGGTGAAGACCGACATGGCCCGGACCAATCTGGCGCCGATCCCGATGGAATGCGACGCGCCGCATCTAAAGGTATCCGGCGAGTTGCCGCGCGAACTCAACGGCACGCTCTACCGCAACGGCCCCAACCCGCAGTTCGACGCGCCTGGCGCCCACTGGTTTGTCGGCGACGGCATGCTGCACGCCTTTCACCTGGAGAACGGCCGCGCCAGCTACCGTAACCGCTGGGTCCGCACGCCGAAATGGCTGGCCGAGCACGACGCCGGCCGCGCGCTGTTCGGCGGCTTCGGCCGCAAGCTGCCGGGTGCACCGGCCGGCATCACCGACGACGGCGGCGTCGCCAATACCAACATCATTTTCCATGCGGGCAAGCTTTTGGCGCTGGAGGAAGGCCATCTGCCCACCGAGATCGAGCCCGGCACGCTGAGCCGTCTCGGCTATTGCGATTACAAGGGCGCCATCAAGGGCCCCTTCACCGCGCATCCCAAGATCGATCCCGTCACCGGCGAGATGGTGTTCTTCGGCTACAATGCGATGGGTCCGCTCACGCCCGCCCTGTCCTTCGGATCGGTCAATGCCACTGGGGTCGTGACGCGGTTCGATCGCTTCGAAGCGCCCTATGCCAGCATGGTGCACGACTTCATCGTCACCGAAAATCATCTGCTGTTTCCGATCCTGCCCATTACCGGCAGCATGGAACGCGCGATGCGCGGCGGGCCGCCCTATGCCTGGGAGCCGGAGAAAGGCGCCTATGTCGGCGTCATGAAGCGCAACGGATCGGCGAAGGACCTGGTCTGGTTCCGGGCCGAGAACTGCTACGTCTTCCACGTCATGAATGCGTGGGAAGAAGCTGGCCGCATCATCGCCGACGTGATGCAGTTCGAGGAAGCGCCGCTATTCCCGCATCCCGACGGCTCGAAGACCGATCCGCAGAAATCGCGGGCGCGGTACTGCCGCTGGACCTTCGACCTATCAGGTAATACCGACCGCTTCACACAAACCTATCTCGACGATCTCACCGGCGAATTCCCGCGCATCGACGATCGCCGTGCCGGCCTTTCGAACAGCCACGGTTGGTACGCCTGCGCCAATCCTGATTTGCCGATGTTCGGCGCGCTATCCGGCCTCGTCCATGTCGACGGCAAGGGCAAGCGTCTCGGCCATTACCTGCTGCCGGCCGGCGACACGATTTCCGAACCGGTGTTCGTGGAGCGCGGGCCTGATGCCGTGGAAGGCGATGGCTGGCTGCTGGCAGTGGTGTGGCGCGCGCGGGAGAACCGCAGCGATCTTGTGGTGTTCAACGCGCAGGACGTCGAGGCCGGCCCCCTCGCGCTTGTGCATCTCGGCCACCGCGTGCCGGATGGTTTTCATGGTAACTGGGTGAGTGCGGAGTAATTCAGTCACCGTCATACTCCGTTGTGCAATTGCACATCGGAGGCATCGCGGAGCGATGAACCCGGAATCTCGATTCTCTGGTGCGCCAGCGCCCATCAGAGTGATGCTGCGCATCGCCCCCGAATGACCTTGTTGATTGGATAGAGCTTCTAGAGGCGTCCACCTTATCTTGACACTGTAAAGTTTTTCTTGACGCCCCCATCTGCGGCTCTATTGTATCTTTACAATGTAAAGATCAGCCCTCACGAGGCCACCATGACCATCTTCCTGATCCTCGCTCCGTTCGGCTCGTTCGCCCTGCTGATGCTGGTGACCACGGCCAAGATCAGCCTGTTCGTTGCGGCTGCGATCTGCCTCGCTGTCATCGGCATCGACATTTATCGGGGCCGCTCGATCAAGATTCTCGGCGCGGGCAGCGCCCTGCTCTTCAGTGGATTGGGAACCTATATCGCACTGGTCGATCCGGGCTTGAGCAGCTCCGCCGTGAAGCTTTCGAGCGACGTCGGCGTGCTTGCGATCTCGCTGGTCTCGCTGGTCTTCGGCAAGCCGTTCGTCCTGCAATATGCGCTTGAGGAGGTCGACACCGAGACGGCGAAGCAGCCTGGCTTTCTGAAGGCGGTCTATCTCATCACCTGGGCCTGGAACGCGGCGTTCGTCCTGATGATCATCGGCAACGTGCTGACGATCTATGTGCCGGGCCTGCCGATTTGGTCCAGCCTGGTGATCGCCTTCGCTGCCCGCAACAGTGCCGCCTATTTCACGACATGGTATCCACAATATCGCAAGGCGAAGTATGCTACGCCGCCCGCGAACGCCCTTCCCGGCACCAACTGACCTGAACCGAATTGGACCGCCCACCACAACACCGATCAGCAGAGAGCATGACGATGAAGGACGTATTCGCCAGACTGGGCGCCGATTTTTTCTCCACCATCGTGTTCATCGCGATCTATCTCGCGACTGACAACGTCCTGCTGGCGACGGGCATCGCGATCGCGGGCGCCATTGCACAGGTGATCTATTCGCGCATCAAGGGCAAGGAGCTCGGCTACATGACCTGGGCGAGCCTTGCGCTCGTCATCGTGCTCGGCAGCGCGACGCTCTTGACCCACGACCCGCGCTTCGTGCTGATGAAGCCTGCGATCGGGCATTTCGCGATCGGCGCCATCATGCTCAAGCGCGGCTGGATGCTGCGCTACATGCCGCCGATCGTGTCGCAGACCATTCCCGAATACGTCACCTTCGCAGGCTACGCCTGGGCCGCCCTGTGCTTCGTGCTGGCCGCCGGCACCATCGGCGTCGCGATGACCGGCGACATGAAGCTGTGGACGTTCTACGTGACGATCGTGCTGGTCGGCGCCAAGATCGCCGCCTTTGCGATTCAATACGTCGCGTTTCGTATTTTGGTCGGCAGCCGGCTTCGTGCTGCCGCCCAGCGCGCCTGAAAAAATACGCGGCAAAAGACGCTTGAGACGATTGGGCTTGTGTGGCGAGATAGGCTATACCGCGAAGCGAGTTTAGCGGATCTCGCAAGCCATTCTGGTTTGCCGGGAAAATGTCGGGAGACAAAGATGGCCGTGGACGGAAACTGGAACATCACCATGAGCACGCCGATGGGCGAGCGCAAGGCGACGCTGTCGCTGCAGAGCGCGGGCAGCACGCTCACCGGCACGCAGGGCGCCGACGGCAATTCCGGCGAGATTTTTGACGGCACGGTCAACGGCGACGACGTCGCCTGGAAAATCTCCATCACCAATCCGATGCCGCTCACCCTTGAGTTCACCGGCAAGGTTTCCGGCGACAGCATGTCCGGCGAAATGGGCATCGGCCCGATGGGCAGCTTCCCGTTCACGGGATCGAGGGCCTGATGGATCGGGAGACCCAGCGTCTCCTCCCCTCGTCCATGCGCAAGACGATTGCCGTTACGATCGCCGCCCTCGCCTCCCTGGCGGGTGCGGCGATTGCACAAACGGCGGCGTCCGAACCGGCCTGGCGCAAGAGTGCGCTCGCTCTCCTGCCGCCAACCCACGTCGCGGGCGAAGCCTACCGCACCGACGAAGCCGCGATGACCGGCTATCTCGCGCTCTACCCCGCCAATGCAACCGATCCGAAATCACCGGCAAGCGTGTTCGCGCCGCCGCAGGTGCTGGTCGTAAAGCTGACGCGCGAGGATGGTGCACTGCGCGCCGCATCGGCGGAATTGCAGCCGCGTACAGATCCGACGCGCGGCAATCGCGACACCACCATGACCGACCCCGACGGCGAGGAACGCGAATACGACAGGCTGGACGCCGAACTCGCGGCCGGCCGCGCGAACCTCCCCGCAGGTACCGAGCCCTGCAGCCTCGGCGGATGGTCGGAGGACCGCGATCCCAAGAGTCTCAACGTGCGCGCGGAGCCTTCAACAAAGGCGCGCGTGCTCGGCACGCTGCCGCCGCCCTACCGGCTGAAGATGGGCGGCGCCGAGAACACGCCCGAAGGCGGCTGGCTCACCGAATTCCGCATCATCGGCTTCAAGGACGGCTGGTTCCTGATCGAGGGCGCTAAGCCGCCGGGCAAGGAATATGAGGACGAAAACAGATACCCGCGCAACGCGCCAAAACCCTATCCGGGGCGCGGCTGGGTCGCCGCCAACAAGGTCGGCGCCAGCTATGCCAATGGCGGCACGCGCATGGGCGGGCTGTTTCAGGCGCCCTTCGTCGATGCGCAGTGGACACCCGCGGGCCGCAAGCTCGGCGGTACGCTCGATACCGATGGCGGTCCCAAACGCATCCTCGCCTGCAGCGGCCATTGGGGCTTGGTGGAAAGCCACGACGGCGTGCGCGGCTGGTGGCGCGCGCTGTGCAACAACCAGGTGACGAACTGTAGTTGAGCCGGCCGTGTCGGTTCGCAGGCACCATCACGACCAGATCTGCATCGGCAGGCCGTAGGCGTCGCGTAGCGCGGCGCCTTCGGGAACGCAGCCGGCGGCATCGCGAGCCGCGATTGCAACGGCACAGGCGTCCAGCACGTCATCACATTTCGCACCGGTGCCAAGGCGTCCATCGGCCAACCACCTGTCTATGGTCCTGATTCCTTTCCGCTTCAGCAGCCGGCGGCGGAGACGAATCCCGTCCTCCGATTTCTTCGATGGCAGCGGCTTGTGATCGTTGAGACGCAAGAAGACCAGTTCCGGGTGAGCCTCGCGAATGTGATGCGGGCGATTGGTCCGCACAAAACTATCCACTTCCATGATCTTCGAGCCGAGATGCCAGAGCTGGCGCGACACCCGCTTCTGGCCGCGCCGCAACGCATCCTCGTTGGCACAGTCTGGATCGGTGAATTCAGTCCACAGCCAGCGCCGCGCGCCGGCGAACACGCGTGAAGTATGCGGCCGCAGCTTTTCGCGGGCGAGGATGTCGCAGGCGCGCTCACCGTCATCGGTCATTCCGATCGGGATGTCGATCGCAGCGCGATCAAAGCGAACAGACAGCGCCTCGGCAACATCGCGGCAAAATCTGATCTCGTGAAGGTCGCCATCCAGCAGCACGGCGACCCAGCCTTTGCTGAATCCGTCGAGGCCGAGCGCCCTGCAGTCGGACCCGGCGCTCACTTGGCGCAGTTCACTTGGCACAGTTCACTTGGGACGGGTCGGTACGATCGCGATCGGAACAAAGGTGTAGACCGCCTCGCCATGCTGGTCATACAGGGTCCATCTGACGCGCGCGATGCCTTGCGGCTTCGACCGTGAAGGCAACAATTCGATCACCTCTCCCTCGAGACGAAGCGTGTCGCCGGGCCGCACCGGTTTCAGCCAGCGCAGATCGTCGACGCCGGCGCCGAGGAGCGGATGCGGACCGAACGGCCGGCACTCGGTAGCAAGCCGCATGGCGATCGCCGCCGTGTGCCAGCCAGATGCGGCGAGCCCCTTGAAGACCGTCTTCCTGGCGGCCTCCTCGTCGAGGTGAAACGGCTGCGGATCATATTCGCTGGCGAAGCGAAGGATGTCTTCCTTTGACACCGTCACCTCACCTCCCCTGAAGCGCATGCCGACTTTCAGGTCGTCGAACCACTCGACCATGTTGTTGGTTCCCGCCAGCAATTCCTCCTCACCCCAGGTTCAATTCCTTGAAGAAATCGTTGCCCTTGTCGTCGATGATGATGAAGGCTGGGAAATCCACCACCTCGATGCGCCAGATCGCTTCCATGCCGAGCTCGGGATATTCCACGACCTCGACCTTCTTGATGCAGTGCTCGGCAAGGTTTGCCGCCGCGCCGCCGATCGAGCCGAGATAGAAGCCACCGTGCTTCTTGCAGGCCTCGCGCACCGCGACTGCACGGTTGCCCTTGGCGACCATCACCATCGAGCCGCCGGCGGCCTGGAACTGATCGACGAAGGAATCCATCCGCCCTGCCGTGGTCGGGCCGAAGGCGCCGGAGGCGTAGCCGTCCGGCGTCTTGGCGGGACCGGCGTAATAGACCGGATGGTTCTTGAAATAATCCGGCAGCGGCTCGCCCTTCTCCAGCCGCTCGCGCAACTTGGCATGCGCCGAATCGCGCGCGACGATCATGGTGCCGGTCATCGAGACCCGTGTCTTGATCGGATAGTTCGACAGCGTCGCCAGGATTTCCTTCATCGGCTTGTTGAGGTCGATCTTGACCACCTCGCCGCCAAGCGCCTGCTCGACTTCAGGCAGATATTGCGCGGGATTATGCTCGAGCTCCTCGAGATAGACCCCGTCCCTGGTGATCTTGCCGAGCACCTGGCGGTCTGCCGAGCAGGAGACGCCAAGCCCGATCGGGAGCGAGGCGCCATGACGCGGCATCCGGATCACGCGCACGTCGTGACAGAAATATTTGCCGCCGAACTGCGCGCCGACGCCGAGCGACTGCGTCATCTTGAGGATTTCCTGCTCCATCTCGAGATCGCGGAACGCGTTGCCGTCGGCCGAGCCCTGGGTTGGCAGCGCATCAAGATAGCGCGCGGAAGCCAGTTTCACCGTCTTCATGCACAGCTCGGCCGACGTGCCGCCAATCACGATGGCAAGGTGATAGGGCGGGCACGCCGCCGTGCCCAGCGTGAGTACCTTCTCCTTCAAGAAGGCCAGCAGGCGGTCCTTGGTCAGCACCGATGGCGTCGCCTGGAACAGAAAGCTCTTGTTGGCGCTGCCGCCGCCCTTCGCCATGAACATGAACTTGTAGGCGGCCGCTAAGTCCCCTTGGCCCTCGGCGTAGATCTCGCACTGCGCCGGCATGTTGTTGGCGGTGTTCTTCTCCTCGTACATCGAAAGCGGCGCCACCTGCGAGTAGCGCAGGTTACGACGCAGATAGGCGTCGCGCGCGCCTTCCGAGAGCGCCGCCTCGTCGTCGCCGTCGGTGATGACGTTGCAGCCCTTCTTGCCCATGATGATCGCGGTGCCGGTATCCTGGCACATCGGCAGCACACCGCCGGCGGCGATGTTGGCGTTCTTCAGGAAGTCGAAGGCGACGAACTTGTCGTTGTCGCTGGCCTCCTTGTCTTCCAGGATCGAACGGAGCTGCTTCAGGTGGCCGGGCCGCAGATAGTGGTTGATATCGCCGAAGGCCGCCTCCGACAGCGCCCGCAGCGCGTCGCGGGAGACCACCAGCATGTCCTTGCCGAGCACCTTCTCGACCCGCACGCCCTCGGTCGTGATCTTTTTGTAGGGGGTGGTATCAGGCCCCAGCGGGAACAGCGGCGTGTGCTTGTAGGGCGGAACGGGTTTCTGGTCGGGA